>NZ_FOVH01000046.1 GCF_900115095.1 Actinomadura madurae | reverse complement strand
GCGCTCGCGCTCTGCCGCGAAACCGGCGACAAGCTCGGCGAGGCCGTGCTGATGCGCGGTCTTCTGGAGGTCACCACCTGGACGGCCCCGGCGGGGCCCGGACCCGCGATGACGCGGATGCGGGTCTCGGCGTCCGAACTCCTCGACCGGTTCACCCGGCTGGACGATCCGGTCGGGATGTCCGACGCCACCGTCAGCCTGGCCTGGGGCATGACGGCCGACGGGAACGGCGCGCAGGCCCTCGCCCTCGCCGAGCGCGCCCTGCGGCTGTCGGTCGACGCGGACTACCTCGGCGGGCAGGCGCGGGCCTACCACGTGATGGCGGTCGTCCACGGCGAGGAAGACCCCCAGGGCGCGGTCGTTGTTCTGGAACAGGCGATGAAGGTCGCCGAAGCGCTCGGCAACGCCCGCTACACCACGACGGTGATCCAGTTCCTCGGCGCGGCGAAAGCGTTCTGCGGTGACATCGCCGTCGGCGAGAAACTGCTGGAAGAGTCCCTGGCGATGGCACGGCGGCTGAACGACCGGTACCTGGAGACGTTCTCGCTGCTCTACCTCTCGAAGCTGTTCGCCGCGACAGGCGACGATCGGGCCAGGGCAACTCTCGATCTGACGCTGGCCCACAGCGAGCACGGCAACTTCGGCCATTTCCTCGCCGACGCGCTGAGCGTTCTCGGGCAGCTGGACCTGGCCGAAGGCGACCCGCCCGCCGCCATCGCCACCCTCCAACGCTCGGTCCAGGTCTGGCGGACCCGCGGCTGGATCCCCTACCTGGCGCGGACGCTCCGCGCTCTCGGCGACGCCCACGACGCCGCCGGCGACCACCGCACGGCCAGGGCCGTCTGGCTGGAAGCCCGCGAACTGTTCGGCCGCATCTCAGCCGAGGACGGCGTGAGCACGCTGAACGACCGGCTCACGCGTGAAGATTGCCGGCAGTCATAGTTCCGTATACCTCACCCTGCTTCGAGGTTAGCGATACGTAAGTGGGGCGTCGCTAGCATCACCTCCACTGATCAAGTAGCGCCATTGATAAGTGGTCGCGGCGATATCGGAAGTGCAGTTCGGTCTGCTCGACTGAAACGGCAGACCGCACGAGAGGCTGGGCAAGAATGACACCGTATTCAGGTATCCATCACAAGGCGGCACCGGGCTCGTCCGACTCCATTTGCCCGCTTCCGGGGTGGGACAAGCGTCCCGACGGCACACATGGCGCGGCAAGGAATGGGAAGAGGGCGGCGGTCGCCAGGCTCGCGCCCGGTGCGGCGGTGCCCTGCCGGTCCGGCCGCGACGTCCGGGAACTGCTCGCGCCGGACGCGCCCAGCCATCTGCTCCCGATCGTCGAGGCCCTGCTGTCGGGCCAGACGGACGAGGCGGCCAGCAAGCGGCTCGGGATCTCGCCCCGGACCTTCAGCCGGCGCGTGGCGGAACTCCTCGACCATCTGAACGTCGCCACGAGGTTCCAGGGCGGGGTGGAGCTGGTACGCCGCGGCTGCCAGAGCTGTTTCGCCCGGGACGAAGCCCGCTGAGGTCACCGGCCCCGGTCCCCGCGTACCCGGGCGGCCCCGCCCGCATGCGACGCCCGCGGCGTATACCGAGAATATTCCGCCGTTATACTCACCAAGATCAGGCCGACCGGGTTTATAGTGCGTCCACGCAAGGGAGCACGGTGAATTTCGGGATACTAGGGCCGCTGACGGTGTGGCGCGAGGGTGAGCGACTCGATCTCGGCACGCCCAAGGCGCGGGTGCTGTTAGCGGTTCTGCTGTGCCATGCGGGCACCCCTGTCCCGGAAGATCAACTGATCGGGGCACTATGGGGGGACGCTCCTCCGAAGAGCGCCGGCAAGAATGTGCAGACCTACGTGCATCGGCTCCGGCGGCGATTGGGCGATCCGGCGCGCGTCGTGCGGCAGGGCCCCGGCTATCTGGTATCGCTGGTCCGGGACGAACTGGACGCGGTGAGATTCGAGGATCTGGCCGGCTCAGGGCGCGCCGCGGAGACCGCCGGTGAGCCGGAGAAGGCGGCCCACCATCTGCGCGAAGCGCTGAGTCTCTGGCGCGGACCCGCGTTCGCGGGCATGACCGATGTGCCGGCGCTGGCCGGGGAGGCCGCGCGGCTGGACGAGGTCCGCCTGTCGGCCCTGCAATCGCGGATCGCCGTGGACCTGGAGCTGGGACGCCACGCCGAGCTGGTGGGCGAGTTGACCGCGCTCACCCGCGAGTATCCACTCCGCGAGCGTCTGCATGCGCAGCTGATGCTGGCGCTGTACCGCTGTGGCCGGCGCGCGGACGCGCTCGCCGAATACAGGCGTGCCCGCAAGACCCTGATGGAAGAGACCGGTCTGGATCCGGCCGACGAGCTGCACGAAATTCATCAGAGAATCCTCACTCAGGACCCCTCGCTCGATGTCGTTCCCAGCGTCACGGCTACGATCACGGGCTCCCCGGTGGGGCCGGGCGCGTCCAGACCGGCGGAGGCCCCGCAGGCCTACCGTGAGCCTCAAGCGAACCCCGCCCCTGCCGAGTTGCCGCCTGACATCGCGGATTTCACCGGCAGGGACCGCGAGGTGGCCGACCTCACCAAGGTTCTCACCGAGCCTCGGCCGGGCACCGTCGCCATGGCCAGCATCGCCGGTCTGGGCGGGTTCGGTAAGACCACGCTCGCCGTGCACGTCGCGCACCGCATCGCGGACCGGTTTCCCGACGGCCAGCTCTATGTGGACCTGCGCGGCGCCTCCGCCGACCCGGCCCGACCAGAAGACGTGCTCAGCCGGTTCCTGTTCGCGCTGGGCTTCAGCGCCACCGGCATCCCCGACTCCCTCGAAGAACGCGTGGCGCTCTACCGAAGCCGCCTGGCCGGACGAAAAATACTCATCCTGCTCGACAACGTCGCCGGAGAGGAACAGGTGCGGCCACTGCTACCCGGCTCCCCCGGCACGGCCGTCCTCCTCACCGGACGCGTCCGGCTGGTCGGCCTCGAAGGCGCGCACCTGCTGGAACTCGACGTCCTGCCATCGGCCCAGGCCATGAACCTGCTGAGCAGGATCGTCGGCGACGAACGCGTCCGGGCCGACCCGGAGGCGGCCCTGGAGATCACCCGGTTGTGCGGCCGGGTCCCGCTCGCGGTGCGCATCTCCGCGGCCAGGCTCCTGGGCAGGCGGCAGTGGAGCCTGTCCTACCTCACCGACGTCCTCGGGGAGGAACGACACCGGCTGGACGAACTGGTGGCGGGCGACCTCGACATTCGCGCGGGATTCGAGATGAGCTACCGGACGCTTCCCGCGAGCGCGCAACGGGCCTTCCGGCTGGCCGGGCTGCTCGACGCGCCCGACTTCGCGTCCTGGGCGGT
>NZ_FOVH01000045.1 GCF_900115095.1 Actinomadura madurae | reverse complement strand
AGGCCGGCGCCGGCAATGTACAACTCACCGACCACACCCACCGGCACCGGCGACAAGCCCGCATCGAGCACGAACAACCTGGTGTTCCAGATCGGACGACCGATCGGGGGCCTCTCGTCACCGTCGTGACGATCGGCACCCAGGTCGTCGGCATGCCACGCCGCCGCGTACACCGTCGCCTCGGTCGGACCATAAATGTTCGCGATTCGCGCCTCGGGCCACGCCGCCCTGATCAAGCGGACCGTTTGGGCCGGCAGCGCCTCACCGGCCAAGGTGACACACCTGGGCGCCATCGCCGGACGGCCAGATCTCAAGATCTCGGCAATCGCCGACGGCACGGCACTCACTAGACCGACCGGCCCGGCCGCACGATCAGCCAGCGCAAGCACGTCGCGCACGACTTCGACACGACCACCGGCCATCAACGGACAGAAGATCTCGAACACCGAAACGTCGAAGTTCAGCGAGGTCGAGGCCACCACATGCGACAACCCCGCCGGCCCGAAAACGGCGGCAGCCCAGCCACATAGGGCAACGACATTGTCATGGCCGACCACAACCCCCTTGGACCGCCCGGTCGACCCCGACGTGTAGATCACGTAGGCGGGGTGCAGCGGGTGCAGCGGAGCGATCCGATCGGCGTCCGTCACATCCGACGTCGACCGGCCCGCGAGTTCCTCCTCCGAGGGCGGCGCGGTCAGCTGCACGACCGGCCGGGCGTCATCGACCATGAACCTCAGCCGCTCAGCCGGATAATCCGGATCCAACGGAAGGTAAGCACCACCGGCCTTCAAGACCCCCAGCAGGGCCACCACCAGCTCTACCGAGCGTGGAAGCGACACCGCAACGACCTGGTCCGGCCCCACGCCTTGGTCGATCAGATACCGAGCCAGCCGGTTCGCCCGCGCATCCAGCTCTCGGTAAGTCAGCTCGGTACCTTCGGACACCACCGCGACCGCCTCGGGCGACCGCCGCGCCTGCGCCTCGAACAACTCCGGCACAGTCCCCCAGGCCACACCATGGTCAGTGGCGTTCCACTCGGCCAGCACCCTGCGGCGCTCATCGGCGCCGAGGACGTCCACACTCCCGATCGGCCGGTCAGGGTTGGATGAAACCGCGCTCAGAAAACGTACGAACCGATCCGCAATCTGCTCAACGGTCTCCCGATCGAACAAGTCAGTAGCGAAATCGACCGAACCTTCCAAACCACCCAGATCACCGTCGCCAGCCGACCGCTCGGAAAAATTGAACAGCAAATCGAACTTGGCAACCGCAACGTCGGCAGCCTGGACATTCACCTGGACGCCAGGCAGCGTCAGTTCGGCCTGCGGTGCATTATTGAAGGCGAGCATCACCTGGAAGAGCGGATGCCGACCCAGCGACCGCGGCGGATTCAGCACCTCCACCAAACGCTCGAACGGAACATCCTGATTCGCGAACGCCCCGAGGTCGACCTCCCGCACCCGCCCCAGCAACTCACGGAAACTGGGATCACCGGAAGCATCGCCGCGCAGCACCAACGTGTTGACGAAACACCCCACCAGATCATTGAGCGCCTCATCCGCCCGGCCCGCCACCGGACTACCGATCGGGACGTCCGTCCCACACCCCAGCCGCGTCAACAGACCAACCAAACCAGCCTGCACCACCATGAACAACGTGACGTCGTTGTCCCGCGCCAACGCCACCAGCGACCGATGCAGATCACCGTCCAACGCGAACCCGACCGAACCACCCCGATACGTCGCCACCGCCGGACGCGGCCGATCCACCGGCAGATCAAGCTGATCAGGCAACCCCGTCAACGCCTCACGCCAATACGCCACCTGCGCACCGACCACACTCCCCGAATCGCCCTCATCCCCCAGCCACTCCCGCTGCCACAACGCATAATCCGCATACTGCACCGGAAGTGGCGACCACTCCGGAACCGAAACCCCCCGACGGCGAGCCGAATACGCCACCGCCAGATCACGCCCCAGCGGACCCATCGACCACGCATCGCCGGCGATGTGGTGCACCACCACCAACAACACGTGGTCGCACTCCGACATCCGGTACGCGTGGGCCCGGATCGGGAGTTCTTCGGCCAGATCGAAGCCCTTTTCGGCATCCGCCGCGAGTGCAGTCGGCACCTGCGTGGCGTCCATCTCCGCCACTGTCAGTGCCACCCGCGCATCCGCGCCGTCCAGCACCTCCTGATACGGCGCGCCGTCCGCCTCCGGGAAGACGGTCCGCAGCGACTCGTGCCGGGCCACCACGTCGTTCAGCGCGGACTCCAACGCCCCTAGGTCCACGGCGCCGCTCAGCCACAGCGGGATCACCATGTTGTAGGTAGCGCTGGGGCCTTCCAGCCGATTGAGGAACCACAGACGCCGCTGTGCGAACGACAGCGGCACCTTGTCCGGACGACTCCGTGGCCGCAACGCAGGCCGCGCCGCCCTGCCCGCAGGCTCAATCGCCTCGGCTAATCCCGCGACTGTCGGAGCCTCGAACAGGTCGCGAATCGTGACCTCGACGTCCAGCACGGACCGAATCCGGCTGACCAGACGAGTCGCCAACAGCGAATGCCCGCCCAGGTCGAAGAAGCCATCGTCCATCCCGACCCGCTCCAGGTCGAGGATCTCGGCGAACAGCTCGCACAAGATCTTCTCCCGGGGCGTTCGCGGCTCCCGGCCCGTGGCAGCGGCGGCGAAATCTGGTGCCGGAAGCGCTCTGCGGTCGAGCTTGCCATTCGGTGTCAGCGGGAAAGAATCCAGAACGACGATCGCAGCCGGGACCATGTAGTCGGGCAGGACCTCCGCAGTCGTACGACGCAACCGCATCGGGTCACAACCAGCATCCGATTCAGGGGCAACATAGCCGACCAACTGCGGGTCACCAGGCCGGTCTTCCCGGATCGTCACGGCGGCTTGAGCGACCCCCGGTTGCCGTGCGAGCACCACCTCGATCTCGCCCGGCTCGATGCGGAATCCCCGGATCTTGACCTGGTCATCGACCCGGCCGACGAACTCCAGATGCCCGTCCGAGCGCCAGCGCACCAGATCCCCGGTCCGATACATCCGCTCCCCCGGAGCCCCGAACGGACACGCCACAAAACGCTCCGCCGTCAACCCCGGACGCCCCAGATACCCACGAGCCAACCCGGCACCGGCAATGTACAACTCACCGACCACACCAACAGGAACCGGCGACAACCAGGCATCGAGCACGAACAATCGGGTGTTCCAAATCGGCCGACCGATCGGGACGCTAGTTTCCACGGTCTGTGGGGTGATCTCCACTCCGCTGACATCGATCGACGCCTCGGTCGGCCCGTAAAGGTTGTGCAGTTCGGCATCGAAGACGTCCCGGAACCTGTGCACGAGCTCCAAGGGCAACGCCTCACCACTGCAGATCACTCGCCGCAAGCTGGCACAATCCCGCATCGCCGGCTCCGCCACCGCCGCAGCCAACATCGACGGAACGAAATGTACGGTGGTGACCTGCTCCGAACGGATCAGACCGGCCAAATAGTTTGGATCGGCTTGTCCCCCCGGCCTCGCTAGAACCAATACGGCGCCGACCTGCAATGCCCAGAAGAACTCCCACACCGACACATCGAAACTCGCCGGCGTCTTCTGCAACACCCGATCATCCGATCCGAGCGAGTACCGGTCCTGCATCCACTGCAACCGATTTACCAACCCAGCATGCGTACTCACCACACCCTTGGGCCGCCCAGTCGACCCCGACGTGTAGATCACGTAGGCGGGGTGCAGGGGGTGCAGTGGAGCGAGCCGGTCGGCATCGGTCACGTCCGATGTTGAACGGCCCGCGAGTTCCTCCTCCGAGGGCGGCGCGGTCAGCTGCACGACCGGCCGCGCGTCATCGACCATGAACCTCAGCCGCTCAGCCGGATAATCCGGATCCAACGGAAGGTAAGCACCACCGGCCTTCAAGATCCCCAGAAGGGCCACCACCAGCTCTACCGAGCGCGGAAGCGACACCGCAACGACCCGGTCCGGCCCCACGCCCTGGTCGATCAGATACCGGGCCAGCCGGTTCGCCCGCGCGTTCAGCTCTCGGTAGGTCAGCTCGGTGCCTTCGAAGACCACGGCGACCGCCTCGGGCGACCGCCGTACCTGGGCCTCGAACAACCCCGGCACAGTCCCCCACGCCACACCATGGTCAGTCGCGTTCCACTCGACCAGCACCCTGCGACGCTCATCGCCACCAAGGACGTCCACACTCCCGATCGATTGATCAGGATCGGAGACAGCCGCGCTCAGAAACCATACGAACCGATCCGCAAGCTGCTCAACGGTCTCCCGATCGAACAAGTCAGTAGCGAAATCGATCGAGCCTTCCAAACCACCCAGCTCACCATCGCCAGCCGACCGTTCGGACAGGCTGAACAGCAAATCGAACTTGGCGACCTTGGTATCGATATCCTGCAATTGAGCGTCGATACCGGGCAGTTCGATTCCGGCGACCGGCGTGTTATCGAAGGCGAGCATCACCTGGAAGAGTGGATGCCTGCCCAGCGACCGCGGTGGATTCAGCACCTCCACCAGACGCTCGAACGGAACATCCTGATTCGCGAACGCCCCGAGGTCGACCTCACGCACCCGCCC
>NZ_FOVH01000004.1:104126-718339 GCF_900115095.1 Actinomadura madurae | reverse complement strand
CGGTCTGGGCCGGGGTCTTGGACGGGGACGCGCGGGGGCCGCTGCGCCGATCGGCCAGCCCGTCCCATCCCTGCCGCCGGTACCGGCCCACCCAGCGGTGCGCGCATTGCCGCGACACTCCCAGCTCGGCCGCGACGTGGGCGACCGGGCGGCCACCGAACACGACACGGCGAACCAGCAGGCATCTGCCGTGGAAAGTCAGACGGGCGTTAGCGTGGCTCACTGAGACCTCCGGGTGCTGGTGAAGCGTGCAACTCCACTACGCCCGGAGGTCTTCTTGCTGATCAAACACCTACCGGTCAGGTGTCACCAAGATCATGGCCAAGTACAGCTAGCGCTCCGCTCCAGGTACCGGGTCGAACGCGCTGTTGCAGGCCGCCACCAGCGCGCGGCGGACGGCGCCGTCCAGGAGGCGCAGGGCCTCGCCGCGGCGGCTCATCTGGTCGGCGCTGAGGCCGCGGTCGTCCATCTGGCGGGCCAGGTCGACCACCAGCGACAGCCGCCCGGCGAGGGCCGCGACGCGGTGGGCGCGGGGCGGGTAGCCGGGGGCGAGCGGATGGTCGCCGCGGTCGGGATCGCGCAGGTCGACGAGCGCGTCGGCGATCTCGGGCGGGACGCCGGCGAAGTCGTCCACCGTCAGCAGCGCCTCGGTCGCGTCCCGCATCGCGAGGGTGAGCCGGTGGTCGGCCTCGGCGAGGGACGGGACGTCCGGCGGCACCGGCGACGCGTCGTGCGTCGTCCAGCGGACGCCGACGTACGACGAGCCGCGCCTGTCCTCGGACGGGACGAGCCCCATCGCCCGTCCGTCGAGCACGGCGACGACGGCCGCCCCCGCCTCGACCGCCGCGGCGTTGAGGCCCGGCGGGCCGGTCAGCCCGAGCGGGTCGCCCGGCTCGGGCAGTGCCAGCCGCAGCGCCGCCATCCCGCCGACGCGCAGGTCACCGAGCCCGCGGCGCAGCGTCACCTCGGCGGGCTCGCCGCCGACGATCTGCGGGCCGCCGCTCTTCTCGATCTCGTCGACCGCCTCGTCCAGGCCGACGCTGCCCGTCAGCCACGCATTGCCCCAGGCGACCAGAGCGATCGCGACGCCCCTGCTCATTCGTTCGTGCTCATTCCCTGTCCCGGACACTTCGCAATGGGCATGCGAACCACGATAAGCGCTCGGATCGCCGGTGCCACCGGACGTAACAGACCTCTCGCGGTGCGGGAGCGTTCCCGGACCGCCGATTCCGACCGAACCGGGTGGCCCACGCCCGTCCCGGATCGCATAGGTTCTTTCCTGAACCGGACCACGGGACCACCGGATTGGGGACGAAGGCACGCGATGGCAGGCGAGGTACTTCAGCTCCGCGGAGTCGGGGTCAGGCGCGGCGGGGCCCACCTGCTGCGCGACGTCACATGGACCGTCAACGAGGGCGACCGCTGGGTGATCGTCGGCCCGAACGGGGCCGGCAAGACGACACTGCTCCAGGTCGCCGCCGCGATGCTGCATCCCACCGACGGCGCCGTCGAGATCCTGGAGGAGGAGCTCGGCCGCACCGACGTGTTCGAGCTGCGCCCCCGCATCGGCATCGCCAGCTCGTCGGTCGCGGAGAAGGTCCCGACCAACGAGACGGTCATCGACCTGGTGCTGACCGCCTCGTACGCGATCCTCGGCCGCTGGCAGGAGGAGTACGACTCGACCGACGTGGGCCGGGCCGTCGCGCTGCTGGAGGCCCTCGGCTGCGCCGACCTGATCCGCCGCACGTTCAGCACCCTGTCGGAGGGCGAGCGCAAGCGCGTCCAGATCGCCCGCGCCCTGATGCCCGACCCCGAGCTGCTGCTCCTGGACGAGCCCGCCGCCGGTCTCGACCTCGGCGGCCGCGAGGACCTCGTCGCCCGCCTCGCCGCCCTCGCCGACGACCCGTCCGCGCCCACCATGGCGATGGTGACGCACCACGTGGAGGAGGTTCCGGAGGGCTTCACCCACGCGCTGCTGCTCCGGGGCGGGCAGATCGTCGCGCAGGGCAAGGTGGACGAGGTCTTCACCCAGGAGCACCTGTCGGACACCTTCGGGATCCCGCTCACGATCGAGCGGCAGAACGGCCGCTGGTACGCCCGCTCCGCCCGCTGACCGACCCCAGTGCCCAGGTGGTCACCGCGCGGTCCCTACGATGTGTGCGCCGTTCAGTAACACATGACGCAGGGATGGGACTTACTTGGATCTGCTGGACGCGGTCGCCGTCTTCGCGGCCGGAGTGGCCGCCGGAGGCATCAACACGGTCGTCGGGTCCGGCTCCCTGATCACCTTCCCGACCCTGGTCGCGCTCGGCTACCCGCCGGTGGTCGCGAACGTGTCGAACAACATCGGCCTCGTCCCGGGCGGCGTGACGGGCGCCATCGGCTACCGCAAGGAGCTGGAGGGCCAGCGCGGGCGGCTGCTGCGGCTCGCCACCGCGTCCTGCGCCGGCTCGGTGATCGGCGCCCTGCTCCTGCTCGGCCTGCCCGAGAAGGCGTTCAACGTCATCGTCATCGCGCTGATCGCGATCGCGCTGGTCCTGGTCGTCGTGCAGCCCCGCCTCCAGAAGTGGATGGTGCGCCGCCGGGAGGGCGAGCGCCGTCCGCACGGCGGCGCGACGCTGTGGGTCGGGGTCCTGTTCGCGGGCATGTACGGCGGCTACTTCGGCGCCGCGCAGGGCATCATCCTCATCGCGCTGCTCGGCATCATGCTGGACGACGACCTGCAGCGCCTCAACGCGGGCAAGAACGTCCTGTCGGCCGTCGTCAACGGCACCGCCGCGATCCTGTTCACGCTGACGTGGCTGTTCGGCGACACCGGGATCGACTGGTGGGTCGTCCTGCTCATCGCGGCCGGCTCCACCTGCGGGGGCATGATCGGCGCCTCCGTCGGCCGGCGCATCCCGCCCATGGCGCTCCGCGGCGTGATCGTCGTCGTCGGCCTGGTCGCCATCGTGAACCTGGTGCTCTAGCCCTCGTCCTCGCGGCCGTCCCCGGTGGGGTGCTCCACCAGGGCCAGGACCCGGCTGGCCATGAAGCGCGCCGTCCTGACGGCGGTGCCCGTGCGGGTGACCTCGCTGACCTCCACGACGCCGCGCCGGGTCGCGACCTCCACCCGGCGCCCCGCGCGGCTCGCCGTGATCTCGTACGTCCGCGTCCCGTCGCCCCCGGCGTCCACCACGATCTCGACCCAGTCGCCCTTCATCCCCGCGACCCCTCACCTAGTCGAACATATATTCGACTTATACCCCGAACCCCTCTCGCTGAATCCCCCAGAACCCCACAAAACACCAGGTCCCCCGCCCCCCGAAAACCCTCTCGAACGAGCCCCCGACCCCTCTTGGACGAGCACGATTCACACCCTCTTGGGGCTTGAAGCTCGGCTGAGGCCACGGGCAGGCGAGCGGAGCGCGCGTGCCCGTCGAGCCGGGCGACCGCAGCGACACGACACAAACCCGCACGGTCACGACAAGCCGCACGTGGCGTGAGGATCGACCGGCTCGTAACGGGGGTTCCAGGGGGTCGCCCCCCTGGGCCAACAGGGCTAAACCGGCTTCACCTGGAGGACGCCCTCTTCTGTCACGCGGGTCTCGAAGGTGGGTTGGCGGGCGGTGGCGGGGCCGTGGAGGACGGAGCCGTCGGCCACGCGGAAGGTGCTGCCGTGCCAGGGGCAGACGACGCAGGTGTCGGCGTTGTCGTCGGTGATGATTCGGCCCTGGTGGAGGGGGCCGGCGAGGTGGCTGCAGCGGTCGGCGAGGACGTGGACGTCGTCGCCGCGGCGCAGGACGAAGAGGCTGATGTAGCCGAGGCGGCGGGCGACGGGCCAGCCGTCGGGGAGTTCGTCGGCGGCGCACAGGTCGTGCCAGCCGAGCGGGACGAGGTGGGCGAGCTGGTCGGCGTGGCTGGCGCCCGCGGCCTGCCGGAAGGCGAGGTGGCCGCCGAGGTAGGTGCCGGCGAACAGAGCGCCGAGGCCGGCGAAGCCGAAGGCGCGTCCGGCGGCGTCCCGGCCCTGGTAGCGGGCGAGGAGGGACGCCGAGTACAGCATGCCGGCGGTGGCCGTCCCGGCGGCGTGGATCAGCCCGACGCGCTGCTGTTCGCGGTGCAGGGCGGACCAGTCGGCGATGCCGGTGAGGACGGTCGGGACGGCGCCGGCGAGGCCGGCGGCGACGAGGGCCTGGGAGGCGCGGCGCGTCCCGGGCATGAGGTCCAGCACGGCGGCGGACAGCCACATGCCGATGGGCACGTCGGTGAGCGGCGGGTGGGCGGGGTGCCCGAACGGGACGCCGTGCAGGGTGTCCTTCACGGGCCCGGGACGCAGCGTGCGCCGCACGGCCGTGGAGAGCACGCGGATGGTGCGGTCGAGGCCGCGGGCGTGTTCGAGGTTCTCGGTGACGTCGGCCAGGCGCGCGGACGCCGGTGGGCGGGACCCGCGCCGGAATATGTTGACCCGTCGGTTCATGTCCCTCCTCCGCGGCCCCGTGAGACGCCTGTTGCGACACTAGTCTTCGGTGTTCACCTGCGGCCAGTCATACCTACCTGTAGCCGGGAGGGGCTAAACAAGGGGTCAGCGCGCCGCCTCCAGGGTGACGGGGACGCCGTTGAACACGGCGTTGCCGGAGAGGGGGTCGATCTCCTGCTCGTCGGTGACGGCGTTGACGTTCACGCCGGCGTGGCGGGCGGCGACCTCGGTGCGGGTTCCGGGGCGGTCGTGGCCCCAGCCGTGCGGCAGGCTGACCACGCCCTGCATGATCGTCTCGGTGGGTTCGGCGACGGCGTCGACGGTGCCGGTGCGGGAGGTGACGCGGACCGTGTCGCCTGCGGTGACGCCGATCGCGTCCGCGTCGGCGGGGTTCAGCTGGAGGGTGCAGGTGTTGGAGCCGCGCACCAGTTCGGGGACGTTGTGCAGCCAGCTGTTGTTGGACCGGAGGTGGCGGCGTCCGATCAGCACCGTCCCGCCGGACGTGCCCGGGTCGCGCAGGGCGGAGTGGAGGCGGTCGACGTCGGCGGCGAACGTGGACGGGCACAGTTCGATGCGCCCTGACGTGGTGCAGATCACCTCGTCCAGCCGCGGCTTGAGGGGGCCGAGGTCGAGGCCGTGCGGGTGCTCGGTGCGCAGCCTGGAGAGGGTGAGGCCGCCGGGTTCGGCGCCGAAGCCGTCACCGTAGGGGCCGAGGCGCAGCATCATGTCGAGCCGCTGCTCGGTCAGGGTGCCGGAGTCGAGCATCTTGCGCAGCTCGTCCGGTTCGCGGCCGTGCACCGGGGAGCCGTCGAGCGTGACGGCCTTCCGCAGCGTCGCCGTGATGACCATCTCGTCCAGCGTGGCGGGGTCGCCGTCCGTGCCGGAGGCGATCAGGGCGAGCCGGGCGAGGACGGCGGCCTCGCCCGGGCGCCCGTCCGGCAGCGGCACGGCGGGCGGCGAGTAGCGGGCGTAGTCGCGGACGGCGAGGCCGGTCAGCGCGATGTCGTAGTGCGGCGTCTGCGCGGGGCGGGGCGGCGGCAGGATCACGCTCGCGTGCCGGGTCGTCTCGTTCAGGTACGGGTCGACGCTGACCATGAACTCCAGGCCGGCGAGGGCGCGGTCGAGCCGGGCGGCGTTCGGGGCCGACAGCGCCGGGTTGCCGCCGATCGTGATCAGCGCCCTGATCTGCCCCTCGCCGGGCGTCTCGATCTCGTCCGCGAGCGTCGCGACCGGCAGTTCCCCGTTGACCTCCGGCAGCCCGCGGACGCGGCTGCGCCAGCGTCCGGTCGTGAACGGCCTCTTGCGGCGGTACACGGGCGCGTGCGCGGGGCGCGGGAACATCGCGCCGCCCTCCCGGTCGAGGTTCCCGGTGAGGACGTTCAGGACGTCCACGAGCCAGCTGTTCAGCGTCCCGTACGCCTGGGTGCACGTCCCGATGCGGCCGTAGACGGCGGCGCGGTCGGCGGCGGCGAGGTCGCGGGCGGTGCGGCGGATCGTCCCGGCGGGGATGCCCGTGACGGGCGCGACGCGCTCGGGGGCGAAGTCGACGGCGAGGGCGCGCAGGTCGTCCAGGCCGTTGACGCGTCCCGCGAGGTGCTCGGCGGACGCGACGAGGTCCTCGGCGAACAGGGTGTGGACGAGCGCCATGAGGAAGAACGCGTCCGTCCCGGGCCGGATGAACAGGTGCTCGTCGGCGAGGGCGGCCGTCCTGGTCCGGCGCGGGTCGACGACCGTGACCTTGCCCCCGCGCGCCCGGATCGCCTTGAGCCGTCCGGGGAAGTCCGGCGCGGACGCCAGGCTGCCGTTCGATTCGAGCGGGTTGGCGCCCAGCATGAGCAGGTGGCCGGTGCGGTCCAGATCGGGCACCGGGATCGCCAGGGGGTCGCCGAACATGTGCCCGCACGACACGTGCTTCGGCATCTGGTCGGCCGTGCTCGCCGTGTAGAGGTTCCGGGTGCCGAGCGCCTTGACGATCGCGCCGCCGTACAGCGGCCCGGCGATCGAGTGGGCGGTCGGGTTGCCGATGTAGACGGCGACGGCGTCCCGCCCGTGCCGCGCGATGACGTCGGCCAGACCCCGCCGGACCTCCTCGAACGCCTCGTCCCATCCGGCCGCCCCGCCCCCGACGAGCGGTTCCGCGAGCCGGTCGGGGTCGCCGTCGAGGCTTCCGAGCGTGGCGCCCTTGGGGCAGATGAAGCCCCGGCTGAACGGGTCCTTCTCGTCGCCGCGGACGCGGGTCACCGTCCCCGCGTCGTCCAGGGTCAGTTCGAGCCCGCACAGGGCTTCGCAGAGCGGACAGGTGCGGAAGGCCGTGCGGTCGCCCATCGGGACACTCCTTGTGAACGGAACCGTCTTCCATCATGGCAATTCCGCCCAGGTGGCGCCATCGCCGGGCATGGCCGCGAGGGCGATTTCGGAGTTACTTTGAGATAGAGGACTTTCGGCAGCCACTAGGGAGCTGCTATGGAGCCGTGGGTCGCCTGGTTGCTGGTCGCCGCGCTGCTCGGGATCGCGGAACTGCTCACGCTCACGTTCGCGCTCGGCATCCTCGCCGTCGCCGCGCTGGCCGCCGGGCTGACCGGGGCGCTGGGCCTGCCCTTCGCCGTCCAGGCCGCCGTCTTCGCGATCGGCTCGATCGCCGGGATCGCCGTCGTGCGCCCCATCGCCAAGCGCCACGTCAGGCAGCCGCCGCCGCTGCGCTCCGGCACGGCCGCGCTGGTCGGCCGCGAGGCGTTCACCCTCACCGAGGTCAGCCGCCGCGGCGGGCGCGCCCGGATCGGCGGCGAGGAGTGGACGGCCCGCCCCTACGACCCGGACCTGGTCATCCCGGCCGGCGCCACCGCCGACGTCCTCGCCATCGAAGGGGCCACGGCCCTGCTCTACCCGGTCTCGTCCGGACGGGATGAGGAGCCACCATGACCGACATCGCCATCGCCGTCATCATCGTGCTGATCGCCGGGGTGGTGGTCCTGGCCACCGCGGTGATGCGGGCGGTATGGATCATCCCGCAGGCGCGGGCCCGCAACGTCGAGCGCCTCGGCCGCTACCACCGCACCCTCGAACCCGGCATCAGCTTCGTCGTCCCGTTCGTGGACCGCGTGAAGTCCCTCATCGACCTGCGCGAGCAGGTGGTGTCGTTCAAGAAGCAGCCCGTCATCACCGAGGACAACGTCGTCGTCCACATCGACACCGTGCTGTTCTTCCAGGTCACCGACCCGCGCGCCGCCGACTACGAGATCGTGAACTACATCAAGGCGATCGAGCAGCTCACCGCGACGACCCTGCGCAACGTCATCGGCACCCTCGACCTGGAGGCCACCCTGACGTCGCGCGACCGGATCAACACGGCGCTGCGCGGCGTGCTGGACGACGCGTCCGGCAAGTGGGGCATCCGCGTCACCCGCGTGGAGATCAAGGCGATCGAGCCGCCGCCGTCCATCAAGGACGCCATGGAGAAGCAGATGCGCGCCGAGCGGGAGAAGCGCGCCGCGATCCTGACCGCCGAGGGCGCCCGCGCGTCCAAGATCCTCACCGCGGAGGGCGAGAAGGCGTCCGCGATCCTGAAGGCGGAGGGCGGCAAGCGCGCCGCCATCCTGGAGGCCGAGGGCCAGTCCGCGGCGATCGAGCAGGTCTTTAGCGCCATCCACGCCGCCGACCCGGACCCGAAGCTCCTCGCCTACCAGTACCTCCAGACCCTCCCGAAGCTCGCCGAGGGCCAGGGCAGCACGTTCTGGGTCATCCCGAGCGAGGTCACCACGGCCCTCCAGGCGGTCAGCAAGGCCTTCGGCGGCTCCCTGGACGAAGCCAAGTCAGCCCTGGAGAACGCCGCCCGCAAACCCGAACAATCCGACCAGCAAGAACTCTCCGGCCCCGAAGGCCCCTTCGAACTGACCCCGGGCCTCAAACCCAACGGCAAGGAAGAAAACGCCGACCGCCCCTGACTCAGACGCTCTCCAACTCGGAGAACGACACGTTGAGCTTCATGCCCTCGGGCAACTCGGTCTCCAGCGATCCGCGGTGAACGGCCACCAACTGGTAGTTCCGCCCGCTCCAATCGAGCCGGTGCTCCTCAATGGCTCCGATCCGCCCATCGTCCATGACGACGATCAGGTAGGCGGGGATGCGCTGAAGGGCGTACTCGGCACGCTTGTCGGTGAAGTCACTGTCGTCGTCGGAGGACGTGATCTCCACGGCGGTGATGACGTCGTCCGACCAGAGCTTCGCGCCGCGATCGATGCAGTGCAGGACGCTGATATCGGGGCGCCGCACGGTGAACCGCTTCCTGTCCCGTCGCTGGCTTGCGTGGGGGTTGGAATACCGGTACCGCATGTCCAGGTCTTGGACCACGTTGATGCAGGGACTCGGCGGGCGGGCGGCCAGCAGTGCGAACGTCAGGTTGCGGGACACCACCTGGTGCTCCAGGCTCGGGGACTCGCAGAAGACAACGCTGCCGTTCACGACCTCGATCGACTTGCACACCTCTGACGGCAGGGCTTCGTACTCCTCCTCAGTGATGGAGAGGCTGGATGGGTCCGTCGCCCACACAGGGAGGGGCATGCTCAGGCTCCTGGAATTCGATCCTCTACCTGGCCAGAGCCTATCTACGGTACGCGTCTGGCGTGGTCAGGGGTTGAAGGGTGGGGCCGCTTTGAAGTCGGGGTGGAGTTCGATGGTGGCGGGCAGGGTGGCCAGGATGCGGCGGGCCCGGGAGAGGGGGTGCTGGGGGAAGTGGGGGTCCCAGCCCGGGTCGTCGGAGAGGTTGCGCGGTAGGCCGCCCTGGACTTCGGGGGTGTAGGGGTGCTGCGCCCACCAGCGCATCATCTCCTGCATGTCCCGGCCCTGGCCGTATTCGGTCATGAAGTGGTTGAAGGCCACGCTGTCGCGCATGCCGGTGACGCCCTGCTCCAGGCACTGGAGCTTCAGGACGAGGCTGCGGTCGGCGCGCGGGACGGTGAACGAGGCCAGGTAGGCGACGCCGGCCGGGCGGTCCGGGAGGGGGAGCTTGACGATCTGCCGGACGGCGGGGAGCCCGTCCAGCGTGATCACGTCGAGTTCGACCACGCCGCCGCCGGACTCGGCCGTCTTCGCGACGATGCGGGCGCGGAGGAGGTCGAGCCGCTCCAGCGGGGCGGGGAGGTCCGGCGGGAGGTCGAACCCGTAGAGGGCGAGGGTGTCGCCGTCGGCGTTGCGGAACGCCCCCGGCTGGAGCGGTTCCCAGCCGGTCTGGTCGAAGCGCAGGGTCATGGCGGTGCACAGTAGCGGTCATGGGCGTGGTACCTGGTGGGGCGGCCGGGGAGGACATGGCATGCTGGGCCGATCCGACCAGCAGGTCCATGGGGGGCCGGACGGAGGCGAGACGATGGTCAGACGGGGGAGGACGGCCGCGGTCGTGGCCGGAGTGGCGCTGGCCGCCGCGGCGTGCGGCGGCTCCGGCGGCTCGGACGCGAAGGGCGCGACGTCGTCGCCGTCGGCGTCGAAGTCTCCGGGCGGGACGCGGCCGACGCAGGCCGCCAAGCAGCCGATCCTGCTCGCGTTCGGCGGCGACACGCACTTCGAGGGGCAGTTGCGCGGCCGGCTGGGGAACCCGTCCACGGCGCTCGGCCCGGTCGCCAGGCAGCTGCGCGCGGCGGATCTCGCCATGGTCAACCTGGAGACGGCCATCACGACGGGCGGCACCAAGGCGCCCGGGAAGGAGTTCGCGTTCCGGGCGCCGCCGTCCGCGCTGAAGGCGCTGAAGGCCTCCGGGGTGGACGTGACGTCCATGGCCAACAACCACGGCATGGACTTCATGGAGGGCGGCCTGCGCGACTCCCTGGCCGCCATCAAGCGCTCCAGGTTCCCGGTTGTGGGGATCGGCAAGAACGCCGATGAGGCCTACAAGCCGTACCGCGTCACCGTGAAGGGCAACAAGCTCGCCATCGTCGGCGCCACGCAGGTGATGGACGACAACCTGATCCAGGCGTGGACGGCCACCGACGGCAAGGGCGGTCTCGCGTCGGCGAAGAACGTCCCTCGGATGGTCCAGGCGGTGAAGGAGGCGCGCCAGGGCTCGGACGTCGTGATCGTGCATCTGCACTGGGGCGCCGAGCTGGAGTCGTGCCCGCTGCCCCGGCAGAAGGAACTGGCCAAGGCGCTCGTCGACGCCGGAGCCGACATCATCGTCGGCGGTCACGCGCACATCCCGCTGGGCGGCGGCTACATGGAGGGCAAGTACGTCCACTACGGCTTGGGCAACTTCGTCTTCTACTCCGCCAACGGGCAGACGGCGAAGTCGGGTGTGCTGTTCCTGAAGGTGGAGAACGGCAAGGTCACCAAGGACAAGTGGAGCCCCGCGCAGATCTCCGGGGGCCTTCCCATCCCGATGAAGGGCGCCGCCGCCAAGTCCGAGCTGAAGCGGTGGAACGGCCTGCGTTCATGCACCGGTCTGAGCGCGCGTCCCTCCTGAGCTGGACTCTCCCAGTGTGGGAGACATCAGGGTGGGGCCTGTGAGCAACGATCTCCTGCCGATCGGACGGTTCGCGCGGCTGAGCCGGCTGAGCGTCAAGCAGCTCCGGCACTACGCCGAGCTGGGCCTGCTGGTCCCGGCCTGGACCGACCCGGCGTCCGGCTACCGCTACTACCGGCCCGACCAGGCACGGGACGCGCTGCTGGTCGGCCTGCTGCGGGCGATGGACGTCCCGCTGCCGGACGTCGCGCGCGTCCTGTCCGGGGACGGCGGCGCGCTGCGGCAGGCGCGGGACAGGATCGAGGCGGACGTCGCCCGGCGGCGGCGCGCCCTCCGGCTCCTGGACCGCGTGGTCGCGGAGGGGCTGCCGGAGACCGGCGTGTCGGTCGTCCGGGAGCCGGCGCTGCGGGTGTTCGCCGAGCGCGCGGCGGCGACGCCGGCGACGATCCCGGACGCGACGTCGGCGTGCGTGGCGCGGCTGCTGCCCCGCATGTCGCCGGACGGACTGCTCGTCGGCCTGTTCCCGCTGGACATGGCGGACGAGTTCGACGTGCGGGTGGCCGTCCGGGCCGCGGACGGCGACGAGGTCCTGCCGGGCGGCGCGTTCGCCGCGGCCGTCCATGTCGGCCCGTACGAGGAGATACCGCTCACGGTCCATGGCGTGCTCGCGTGGTTCGGCGACTACGGGCACACGCCCGCCGGGCCCGTCCGCGAGGTGTACCTCAACGACCCCGCGACCACGCCGCCCGAACACCTGGAGACCCGGGTGATGGTCCGAGTGGAGGATCCTGATGAGCTGGTATGAGGCGGCGGACGAGCCGGAGCTGGTGGAGCACGAGGCCGTGTCCGGCCTGGCCGTCACCGGCCGCGGCGAGCCGGGAGGCGCCGCGTACAACGAGAGCGTGGGCGCGCTGTACGCGGTGATGGGCGCGCTGGGCGCGCCGATGGTCCCGCTGGAAGGACGTTGGTGGGTGGAGGACGAGCGCTCGCCGTTCGAGGTGCCCCGCGAGGAGTGGCGGTGGCACCTGTTCCTCCGTCTCCCGGACGGAAGTGCGCAGGTGGAAAGGGCACGTGAGGAAGTGCGTCCGGGGCTGCCCGCGGCGGCGCGCGTCCAGTACGTGACCTACGCGGACGGGCGGTGCGTGCAGATGATGCACCACGGCGCGTATTCGGACGAGCCCGCGTCGCTCGCGCGGATGACCGCGTTGATGGAGGCCGAGGGTCTCGTGGTGAACGGGCTTCACCATGAGATCTACCTGTCCGACCCGCGGGAGACCGACCCGGAGAAGATGCGCACGATTCTCCGCCAGCCCGTCCGGTAGGCGTTGGACGGCCCGTGCCGGGGGCGTAGTTTCGCGGGAGACGGCTCCTACGGAACGGCGGGCGGGCTGATGCGGGACCAGCGGGTGAGGTCGGGCGAGATCGAGCTGGCCGTGCGGGTGCGCGGCGAGGACGACCGGCCGGCGGTCGTCCTCGTCCACGGGTACCCCGACACGGCCGCGATGTGGGACGAGGTGGCCGAGCGGCTCGCCGGGCGGTTCCGCGTCATCGCCTATGACGTCCGGGGCGCCGGCGCGTCGAGCGATCCGTCCGACCCGATGGATTACGGGCTGGACGGGCTCATGGGTGACCTGGAGGCCGTCCTGGACGGTGCGGGCGCCCGCGCGCCCGTCCACCTGGTGGGGCACGACTGGGGGTCGGTGCAGGGCTGGGAGGCCGTCATCGGGGACCGGCTGCGCGGCCGGATCGCCTCGTTCACGTCGATCTCCGGACCGGACCGGCGGCACATGGCCCGCTGGGCGCGGGAGGCCGTCCGGTCCGGTCCGCGCGGCGTCGCTGAGGTCCTCGGGCAGGCGCGGCGCAGCGTCTACATGCCGGTGCTGATGGCGCCGCGGGTGGGCGAGGCGGCGGCCCGGGTGCTCGCCGCGGGGTTCGGGCGCACGATGCGGCTGCGTGAGGGCGCCGACCCGCGGTCCGGGCACCCGGCGGAGACGCTGCGGGCCGACGCCCGCAACGGGCTCGGCCTGTACCGGGCCAACATGCGGCGCGGCTCGGTCCCCGCGGGCGATGGGCGGACGGACGTCCCCGTGCAGCTCATCGTCCCGGTCAAGGACCGCTACGGCTCGCAGTCGCTCCTGCTCTCCGCGCGGGGTGCCGTGCCACGCCTTTACGTGCGGCGCGCCCCGGCCGGGCACTGGGTGGCCCGTAGCCACCCTGACCTCATCGCCCGTTGGATCAGCGAGTTCGTAGAGCACATCGAGGGCGGGCCGGAGACACCTGGGCTGGCCCACGCGCGCGCGGCGGGACAGCCCGGTAAGGACTTCGGTGGCGATCTCGTCGTCATCACAGGTGCGGGCAGCGGTATCGGACGAGCCACGGCCCATGCCTTCGCCGCCGCAGGGGCACGGGTGGTCGTCGCAGATATCGACGAAGGCACAGCCAAGCACACGGTGGACGAGATAGAGGCGGCGGGCGGCGAAGCCCACGTCTACGGGGTGGACGTCGCCGACGCCGACGGGATGGAACGGTTCGCCGAGTACGTGCGTGACACGTTCGGCGTCCCGGACATCGTGGTGAACAACGTGGGCGTCGCCGTCGCGGGTTCCCTGCTCGACACGTCCGAGGAGGAGTGGGCGCGCATCCGTTCCATCAACCTGGACGGCATGTACCGCGGCTCCCGCCTGTTCGGCCGCCAGATGGTGGAGCGCGGCGAGTGGGGCCACATCGTGAACATCGCGTCGATGGCGGCGTTCATGCCCAGCCCGGACCTGCCCGCCTACAGCGCGACCAAGGCCGCCGTACTCCAGCTGACCGAATGCCTCCGCCTCGACCTCGACCGCTACGGGATCGGTGCCTCGGCCGTCTGCCCCGGCGCGATAGACACACCAATGATCGGCCGGACCCGCTTCGCCGGTCTGCCGCCCAGCGTGGACAGCGAACTTCGTGACCGCCTGGGACGGGCGATCGAACGCCGAGGGTTCCCGCCGGAGAAGGTCGCGCAGGCCGTCCTGCGGGCCGTCCGGCAGGACACGCCGGTGGCTCTCGTCACCGTGGAAGCACGCTTCGCCCGCGCGCTCTCTCGCGTGTCGCCCACCGCGAACAGGGCGCTCGCAGGGCTCGCACGCCGGGCGGGAGACCGCCTCCGCACGAACGTGGAACGCCTCCACGGCTGACCCGGCGGCTCCCGAGCGGACTCAGCGTCTCCTGAGCGTCTCGGTGGGGGTCTCGCCGAAGCGCTGCCGGTAGTGGGCGGCGAAACGGCTCATGTGGAGGTACCCGGCCGCCTCGGCCACGTCCGAGACGGTGCGCGGCCCCGGCAGCGCCATGGTGAGCGCGGCGCGCGCGTGGTCCAGCCTGACGCCGCGTAAGAGCTGCGTGGGCGTCGTCCCCCACTGGTCCTGGCAGATCACCTGGAGCTGCCGGACGCCGACGCCCACGGCCGCCGCGATGTCGCTGACGCCGATCGGCCGGTGATGGTGCGCCTCGACCCATTCGCGGATCACCCCGGCCAGATGGTGGGGGGCCTTGCCGGGCTCCTCGGCGAGGGTCGCGGTGCCGGTGTGCGGCAGGCCGAGGAGGATCGCCGTGAGCAGCGCGTCCTCCAGGCTGCGGGCCGCGAGCGGATGGAGCCCGCCCCGCTCGGTGGCGGTGTCGAGGATGGCGCACACGTACCGCCAGGTGCTCTGGATGATCGAGGGCTCGGCGATGGCCGGCCCGGCCTTGTCGAAGCGCAGCGGCGCGGTGTGGTCGCGCCCGAGATGGCCGGCGAGGTGGTCGGCGAGCCGCCCGGTGCTCGTGGCGATGACCAGGCAGCCCAGCGTCGCATGGGGCTTCATCCGCATCGACTCGTCGTGGGACAGCACCAGGTGGTCGCCGGCCGTCTCGCTCGTCTTCGTCGCCCGGTACTCGACGCCCATCGGCGCCTGCGGGGCGCACAGGGCGAAATGCCCCTCGGTCGGCGGGGTGTCGACGATGACCCCGCCGCCGCCGTACCGCACCCAGACCAGGTTGACCGCGCCCAGCCCGAGCGCGTTGACCTGCCCGTCCAGCGGGACCTGCGGCTCGATCGCCTGGAGGTCGTGGCCGACGGCGAACGGTTCGACCGTGTCGTGCAGGAGGTCGATGTCCGTGCTGACGATCCGCTGGTGGGCGGACAGGGGCGGCGAGATGTCGAGAGAAGTCATGGTCCTGGAGGCGAATCCGTTCGGCGGTCGATGGACAGGACACCCCGGGCGCGGAGCCGCGGCATGACCTCCGCGGCGAAGTACCCCAGTTCTTCAGCGTAATTGAGGAACGACAGAGCGATACCGTCGAACCCGGCGCGCGCGAACTCCGCGATCCCCTCGGCCACGTCGTCGGGGTCGCCGATCAGCGGGCAGCTGCCGTGCCCGGCCGCGAACCGGTCCCGGTAGATCTGCAGCATCTCCGGGGTGAACGACTGCGCGTGCAGCCCCTGGAGCCGCATGACCTCGTCGACGGCGGGCCAGTCGGCGTGCTCGTCCGCGTAGTACCGCAGGAAGTCCTCGGCCTCGGTCCTCGTCGGGCGGCACACGACGTGGCCGAGCGTGAAGACGCCGACCGTCCGGCCGTGGGACGCCGCCTCGGCGCGGATGGCCTTGACGATCTCGGCGCCGTCCTCGGGGCCGGCGACGACGGTGAAGGCGCGGTCGGCGTTGCGCGCGGCGAACGAACGCCCCTGCGTGGACGATCCCGCGTTGATGACGGGCAGGCTGTGCCCGTTGTACGGCTTGGGCCGGCCCACGACGTTCTTCAACTGGAAGAACTGCCCCTCGTGGTCGAACGGCTCCTCGGTCGACCAGATGCGCTTGACGACGTCCCACCACTCCTGGGCCAGGGCGTAGCGCGTGTCGTGGTCGTCGGGCAGCGTGAGGCCGAACATCTCGTATTCGGGAGCGTGCCAGCCCGCGACGATGTTCAGGCCGATCCTCCCCCTGCTGAGGTGGTCCGCCGTCGCGAGCTGCTTCGCCGCGACGACCGGATGGTGGAACGCGGTGTGGACGGTGCTGAACACGCGGATCCGCTCGGTCTGGGCGAGGAGGCCGGACGCCCACACGAGCGGGTCGAGGGCGCTGCGGTGGAAGTCGGTGTCGGGGCCCCAGTCCGTCCAGCGGGCGACCGGGAGCAGGAAGTCGATGCCCGACTCGTCCGCGATCCGGGCGAGCCGGAGATTGTTGTCCCAGGTCGCGTGCCACCTTTCCGGTGCGGTCGTGATCGCGAGTCCCGATTCGGTGTTGGGGGAGAACAAGCCAAGCTGGAATCCCATGCCGACCCCTTTTCGTCCGGCCGCGTTCGGCATTGCCCGCCCAGTATCGGAACTGCCTGGAGTGCGGGGCAATGGCCGGAACCAGCCGGGTCACACTGGTATGGCGCCGAGTGCGAACCGGTCGAAAGGCCCCGGCCCATCCGGGCGCCGCCCGTCCACCGTCGCGTACACGATCGCCCGCGCGTGGTCCCGCCGCTGCCCACGGGCTCGCGTCGCCAATTCCTGCACGGTCTCGGCGAGATGGGCGCCGCAGGAATCGAGGCCTCCCTCCTCGGGGACACCGGCCGCCTCCAGCCGCACGTGAAAGGACGACGTGCGGCCACAGCGGGGCATCGAGCAGAGTTGTTCGCCGTTGCTCGGAGGGCTGGGCATCAACCGGCTTTCGATGGCGGGCGCTTTCGACGGTGGGGTGAAGGCGTCAATGATGCACCACCCCCTCCCACTCTTCAACGTGAACGGGCTAGCCCGCCGCGCTCACGGGCTAGCCCTGCGACCGGCGCGCGAGTCCCGGTGAGAGATCCGGCTTCACATCTGCTCCATCCCACATAAACACCGGGGCTTTTCGGCGGCGGTGAGATCCCGCGGAAACCGCAGGAAGAAACTCCTTTTGAGAGTCACAGAGTGCCGCGCCGGAAGCCGTGCTCGGCTCGCGGTGGCACGTAGAGTGGCGGCCATGGTCATGAAGGACGACGTCCGGCGCGGCGCGCGGGCACCGCGGGGCGAGTCGTGAAGGCGCGCGTTCTCACTTTCAACACGCTGTTCCGCGGGCAGGCCCGGGCGCGCATCGGCGTGCTCGCCGGGCTGATCGAGCAAATGGACTACGACGTCGTCTGCTTGCAGGAGGTCATCTCGCCGCGGGTCCTGGCGGTGCTGCGCCGCGCCGTCCCTTCCTACCCGCACGCGGCCTCGTTCCGAATGCTTCCGCTCCCGCTCGTCCGCGGCGGCCTGGTGACCCTCTCCCGCCATCCGATCACGCGGCGGCACTTCCAGCCGTTCGCGCTCGCGCGTCCGGCCCGTCCCGAATGGCTGCTGGGCAAGGGCGCCCTGTTCACCCGTGTCCGGTTGCCCACCGGTCACCTGACGGTCGTGAACGCGCACCTGTCCGCGAACATGGACATGGACTGGTCGCCGGGCAACCGGTACGCCAAGGTGGAGCAGTCGGAGCTTCGGCGGCTGGCGTCCGCGATCAACAGGATCGACCGGGCGGAGCCTCTGGTGGCCATGGGCGACTTCAACGTCCCGCGCGACTCCCCCTACTTCCAGGAGTTCGTGTCCGCCACGGGACTGGAGGACGCCCTGGCGGGCGACACGGAACCGACCTACCGTCCCGACTACGCGGACATCGGCGCCATCGACCAGCTCCTCGTCCGGCCGGGGACGGACGCGACGACCCGCCTGGTCTTCAAGGAGGCGATCCAGCTCTCCACCGGTGCCTCGACCGTCCTCTCCGACCACTACGGCATAGAAGCAACCCTCACCACCGGCGACGTCTGAACCATGCAGGGGCGGGTCCGGGTGCTGCTGACTCCGATGGGCGATCGCATCAAGTACCGGGT
Source organism: Actinomadura madurae (assembly GCF_900115095.1). Classification (GTDB taxonomy): domain Bacteria; phylum Actinomycetota; class Actinomycetes; order Streptosporangiales; family Streptosporangiaceae; genus Spirillospora; species Spirillospora madurae. The sequence goes on along the minus strand of NZ_FOVH01000004.1, from coordinate 700,598 downwards.
GGTCGGCCGCGTTCACTGCACCCGGCCTGGCCAGGGGGAGCTGCCGAACAGCGGGACGTACGACCGCGACGACCTGGTGTGGCGGTCGGTGTTCGGGTCGGCTCGCGCGGTGGCACGGTTCCTGAAGGCCGGCAAGCGAACATCCAAGATCATCAGCTTGTACGATCTCGGTTACGAAGACTGCGACCGGCTCATGAGCGCGGAGCGACGATCACGCGGAACGACCGGGGCCTGAGGACGTCCGCAGCACAGGCACCGCCTTGCCGGCAGCCTTGTCGCCGCAGATCGTTCCCGGCCTGGTGGTTCATTCGCTGAGCGGGTGGTCTTGACCGTGCCGCGCTGGTCCGACCCACACGCTCTTGACGTTGGTGAACTGCCGGATCCCGAAGGCGCCCAGCTCACGCCCGTAGCCACTGCGCTTGACGCCGCCGAAGGGCAGACGCGGGTCGGACGCGACGATCCCGTTGACGAACACGGCGCCCGCGTCGATGCGGGGCACGATGTGGTTCGCGCGATCGAGGTCCGACGTCCACAGGGCCGCACCGAGACCGAACTCGGTGGCGTTGGCGATGTCGACCGCGTCGGATGCGTCCTTCGCCCGGATGACCGCGGCGACCGGACCGAAGGTCTCCTCGGCCGCGACGGCCATCTCAGGGGAGACGTTGTCGAGGACGGCGGGCCGGTAGTAGAAGCCCGGCCCCTCCGGCACCGTGCCGCCGGTGACGATCCTGGCGCCCGCCGAGACGCTGCGGCGCACCTGGTCGAGCACGTCCGCGCGGATGCTCGCCCTCGCCAGCGGACCGATCCGCACGTCGCGGTCGAAGGGGTCGCCGACGGTGAGCGCGGCGACTCCCGCGGCGAACGCCTCGGTGAACTCTTCGGCGACCGCGTCCTCGACGATGAAGCGCTTGCCCGAGATGCAGCTCTGCCCGGCGTTGAGCATCCGGGCCGTGACGGCGGCATCCGCGGCGGCGGGGACGTCGGCGTCCGCGAGGACGATGAACGGGTCGGAGCCGCCGAGCTCCAGCACCTGGGGCTTGAGGTGCGAAGCGGCCATGGCCGCGACCTGGGCGCCGACCTCGGTGGAGCCGGTGAGGGTCAGGGCGTGGATGCGGTCGTCGGCGATGAGGCCCGGCACGGCGTCCGGGCCGGCCAGCAGCGTGGTGAACAGCCCGGCCGGGCACCCGGCCCGCTCCCAGACCTCGGAGATCGCGAGGGCGCTCCGCGGAACGTTCGACGCGTGCTTCAGCACGGCGCCGTTGCCCGCGAGCAGCGCGGGCGGCGCGAACCGGAACACCTGCCACAGCGGGAAGTTCCACGGCATCACCGCGAGCACGAGACCCAGCGGGTCGTAGGCGATGTGACTGCGCGTGGCGGTGGTCTCGACGGACTCGTGGGCGAGCATCGCCGGACCGTGCTCGGCGTAGTACTCGCAGCACCAGGCGGACTTCTCGACCTCGGCTTCGGCCTCGGCGATGGGCTTGCCCATCTCCTCGGTGATCAGCGCGGCGAGCCGGTCCCGCTCGGCGCGCAAGATGGCGGCCGCGCGGTGGAGGTGCTCGGCGCGAACCTCGATCGGAGTGGACCGCCACTGAGCGGCCGCGGTCGAGGCCCGGGTGAGGGCCGTATCGATCTGGTCCGGGGTGTGCGGGTCGAAGCGGCCCAGGACTTCTTCGGTCGCGGGGTTGACAGAGCGGATCTGACGAACGGACATCGTGGTGTCCTTTTCGGGTCGGCGCGCGGGAGCGCGGCGGGTGTCACGGTGGCTCGACCTGCACGCCGCGCCACGGAGGGGAAGGTCAGGCGACGGCCTGACGGCCGACGAGCTCGGGGTCCGGCCCGCTCCACAGCACGTCGTCGGCGGCGACGCGGTCGTGCGCCTCTCGCGATTCGAGCGCGTCGAGCACCTCGCGGGCCACGCGCAGGTACCAGTCCGCGACCTCGGCGGGGTAGTCAGCGTAGCTGCCGTTCTCCCGCAGCACCGGTCCCTCGACGGTGGGGATGTCGGTCCGGCCGTCGAAGCCGATCGCGTACGGCTTGCCCAGCCTGGCCGCGGTGGGCGCGTCGATCGTGGCGTCGAGCTTGACCCACCGGCCGCCGACGAAGGCCTCGCCGAGCGAGTGCCACGGCAGCGGGCGACCGGCCGGCCCGCCCCACAGCACGCGCACCTCTGGGGACAGGAACTCCATCTCGGGGGCGTCCAGCGCCTGGAAGGCGACGCGTGCCGGAATTCCGGCGGCTCGGGCCAGCGCGACGAAGGAACTGGCCTTGCCCATGCAGAACGCGACGCCGTTCTCCAGGACGTCGCTGGCGGCCGTCCGCCCCTTCGCGAGATAGCGGAACGAGGCCAGGATGTCGTAGGGCAGGTCGCGGACGTGGTGGTAGATGCGGCCCAGACGGTCGACGTCGGTCGTGGCGCCCTCGGTGAGACGGCGGGCGGTCTCGACGACGATCGGGTGGTCGGAGTCGATGTAAGCAGTCGGGCGGAGGTACTCCTCACCGGCGGTCTCGGTCGTCCTGGAGGTCACATCGGAGGTCAACGTGCGGCTCGCTTTCAACGGGTGTCCGGGGAAGTTAGGCGGGCTGGGGAGCACGGGCGGTGTCGAGGTGCGGGAGGATCTGCTCGCCGACCACGTCCAGGTGGTCGGAGTCGGCCACGTCCGGGATCGTGAACAGGAAATGGTCGATCCCGGCGGCCTGGTACTCGTGGATCCGCTCGACGCAGGCGTCGGGGGAGCCGGTGATGAGGCCGCTCTCCGGGATCGACCTGAACCGCGCGCGCAGCCGTTGCCGGGCCTCGGGCGATTCGGTCGGTGCGAGCAGCGTCGTCACGGACAACTCGAAGGTCGACGGATCACGGTCGATCGACTCGCACTCGCGGTCGAGCAGCACCCGGCGCTCAGCGCACTTCCCGGCCGGCCACCACCGTACGTTGACGCCGTTCGCGTGCCGGACGGCGATGCGGCCGACCCGCTGTCCTTCGCCGCCGATCCACAGCGGCGGGTGCGGCTTCTGGACGGGCGGCGGGTCGCAGATCGCGCCGTCGATCGTGTAGAACTCGCCGCGGAACCGCGGGTTCGCCTCGGTCCAGACGCTTCTCATCACCTGCAGCGACTCGGCGAGCGCCGAGACGCGGTCGCCGGTGGACGGGAAGGGGATCCCGTAGGCCTCGAACTCCTGCTGGAACCAGCCCGCCCCCAGCCCCAGGTCCACGCGTCCGCCCGAGATCACGTCGAGGGTCGCGGCCATCTTGGCGAGGACGGCGGGATGGCGGTACGAGTTGCACAGCACGCTCGTGCCCAGGCGCAACGAGGTCGTGTCGCGCGACAGCGCTGACAGCGCCGTCCAGCACTCGAGCAGTGGGATCGACGACGGTCCCTGCGCCGCGGGCGTCGCGTCGCTCGCGTCGGCGGTGATCCCGGCGTCTCGGACGTAATCGTCGGGGCTCAGGGTCAGGAAGTGGTCGCACAGCCATACCGAGTCGAACCCGTGGGACTCAGCCGTCCGCGCGACGCGGGCCATGTCGGGGTAGGCGCCCACGGACAGGCCCCGGATGGTCAGGGCGAGGATCAACCCGACGTGCGGGCCGCCCCCGCGAGGGGGACCCGGTGTGCCGGGATCGGTGCCGGTCATTGACGCAACCTTTCTGTTCGCTCTGTCATGCCGACCGTCCCTTCGGAGATGACGCGGGGAAGCGTCACCGAGAAGCCGTAACGGTCCGGCCGGTAGTGGAAGACGACGACCTCCAGGGGGCGGTCGTCGTGGTCATAGCTGACGCGATCGAGCACGAGGACCGGTGCGCCCTCGTCGATGCCCAGCGCCGCCGCGACGTCGGCGGACGCGCCCGCGGCGTGGATCTCGTGCCGGGCCTCCGCGATGCGCGTGCCCAGCCGCCGCTCCCACATCGTGTACGTGGTCTCGGTGGCCGGCTCCGCCGACCGCAACGCCTCGGCGGCGTCCCGCACCCGGGTCGGGAGGTGGATCGTCACCAACGCCACGGGGTGCTCGCCGTCGCTGTAGCGGCGGCGGATGGTGAGCACCTCACGCTCCCCCAGAGTCCGCGCGACGTAGGCCGACGAGCGTTCGACCCCGAAGCTCATGACCTCGATCTGCGGTGTCACCCCCCGGTCGAGCAGGACCTCCGTGATCGTGCGGACTCCCGACGACAGCTCCTGGTCCAGCGGTGTGGACACGAAGGTGCCCAGCCCTTGCTTGCGCACGACCCAGCCTTGGGTCTCGAGCATGCCCACCGCCGCGCGGACGGTGATGCGGCTCAGCCCGGACTCCGCCATCAGCTCCTTCTCGGTGGGCAACCGCGCGCCAGGAGGCAGCTGCTGCTTGACGATCAGGGCCTTGATCTGTTCGGCCAGCTGAGCCGTGGCCGACGTGGGGCCGCGCTGGATTCGCAGGTCGGCCTCGGACAGGTCCAGGCGGGCCTCTGAGTCCTTTGGTGATGTCATAAGTCGTATTAAACCTGGCGGACGTGATCCGCCGTGTCCCGACATGCGCAGGGGACCAGGCGCCGGGTGGTCCGCCTGCGTCTCAACCTTGACGCCATGCATAAGACGTTTTATAACGTATTGTTCATGAGGGCGCAACAGGCGCCCCGCCCCGGCAAACTGGAGACGCCGTGTCCGACGAGAGCCCTGTGACCGTGATCGCCCGCTTCGACCCGGCGCCTGAGCACGCCGACCAGCTGCGGAAACTGCTCGAGGGGATGGTGGCGCCGACGCGCGCCGAAGCGGGCTGCCACTTCTACAACCTGTTCGCCGTCCAGGCGGACGACGCGCGGTTCGTGTTGCTGGAGTGCTACGAGGACTCCCGCGCGTTGGAAGCACACCGCGCCTCCGCGCACTACAAGAATTACCGGGCCCAGCTGCCGGACCTGCTCGCGACGCCGATCGACGTCACCGTTCTGACCCCGGTCGACGTGCGCGACTGACGGCTCAAGGAGGGCACCATGTCCGACCTGGATAGCGGCGTACCGCCGCTCGACACCCGCGATCGACCCGGGACCATGCGCACCATCGACAAGTCCAGCCGCCGCGCACTCGCCGCGTCGTGGCTCGGATGGACGTTCGACGGATTCGAGACCTACGCACTCGTGCTGGCGGGCTCGGCCGCCGTCACCAGCGTGGGGACCAGCGGCCAGCTCCAGCAGCTGCCCGCCTACGTCGGCGCACTGGTCGCCGCGACGCTCCTGGGCTGGGCGCTCGGCGGGATCGTCGCCGGGTTCGTCGCCGACTACATCGGCCGGCGGCGCACCCTGATGATCTCCATCCTCTGGTACGCGCTGTTCACCGGCCTGACGGCGTTCGTCCCCGACTACTGGTGGCTGCTGGCCTTGCGCTTCGTCACCGGCATGGGCCTGGGCGCCGAGTGGGGCAGCGCGACGGCTCTCATCGGCGAGCTGTGGCCCGACCGTTCCCGCGGACGGGCGGCCGCCGTGCTGCAGTCCGGATTCGGGGTCGGCGCCGTGCTCGCCGCTCTGACCTGGTTCCTCCTGCAGCCGGTGGGCACCGAGGCATGGCGGTACCTGTTCCTGGTCGGGGCACTGCCCGCGCTGGTCGTGCTGTACGTGCGCCGGGCCGTCCACGACCCCGAGATGTGGACGGAGATCCGCGACCGCAGGCGTGCGGCCAGGGCCGCCGCGGCACGCGGTGGGCAGGTCGGCGCAGAAGGCCGTGAGCTCCTGCGGTCACCGTTCACCTCGGTCTTCAGCCAGCCGCACCTTCGTCAGAGGGCCCTGCGGCTGCTCCTGATCACCGTGGTGTCGGTCGTCGGCCTCTACAGCGTGTCGGCCTGGATCCCGCAGTTCACCGGCCAGCTCGCAACGCAGGCGGGGCAGTCCGCCGGCACGTGGGCCCCGAAGGCCGGCCTGGTGTTCAACGCCGCGTCCGTGCCGGGGTACCTGCTGCTGGGCTACCTGGCGGACCGGTGGGGCCGCAAGCCCACCATGCTGCTGTACTACGCGGGATCGGCGTTGATCATCCCGATCTTCTTCTTCGCCGTCTCGACGCCCGGCGTCGCCCTCGTCGCCGCGGGCATCGCCGGATTCTTCATCCTGGGGCAGTTCGCGTGGATGCCGATCTACATGCCCGAACTCTTCCCCACGGCGGGACGGGCGACCGCGATCTCAACGGTGTTCAACTCCGCCCGGATCGCGGGCTCGCTCGTCACGCTCGCCACCGGGCTGCTCATCAGCCTGCTCGGTGGCATATCGACCGCGGCGACGACCGTCGGGGTCGCGTCGTACGTCATCGCGCTCTGCGTGATCTGGTTCGTGGGCCCGGAGACGAAGGGACGACCCCTCCCTCGCTGAGCACGAACTGCTGAGCGCGGACACCCGGCGTGGGGTCGTGAACCACATGTTCACGACCCCGCGCCGGGCTTCTACATCACTACGCCTGCCAGAGGGCGGCCAGCTGGCGGGTGGCGAGGCGGCTGGGGATCGCGCGGAGCGCGGCGTCCCTGAGCCAGGCGGTGGCACCGGTCTTCGAGGTCAGCCGGGACTGCCGGGACGACTGCCGCATGAGGCGGTTGGCGCGGGGACGGCGTTCGGCGTCGTAGCGGCGCAGGCGCTCGACGACCATCGACGGGCCGGCGCCGTCGAGGTGGCGGGTGATCGCGGCGGCGTCCTCGAAGGCCTGGCTGGCGCCCTGGCCGAGGTCGGGGGTCATGGCGTGCGCCGCGTCGCCGAGGAGGGCGATCCGGCCGACGGCGAAGGTGGGAAGCGGCCTGGCGAGGCGGGCGATCGCGTCGACGTAGATGTCGGCGGGCGGGGTGGCCTCGATCAGGGCCGGGACCGCCGGGTGCCAGTCGGCCATCAGGGACAGCATCTGCCGGCGCGCCTCCTCCGGGGCCGGCGGGGACTGGCGCAGCGCGGAGTCGGTGAACCAGTACAGGCCGCCGTCCCCCAGCGGGAACAGGCCGAACATCGACCCGGTGCGCCGGTCGATGAGGATGCCGGCCAGGAGTTCGGCGACGTCGAGGCCGGAGGGCGCGGGCAGTGTGCCGCGCAGGTCCAGCCGCCCGACCCGCCGCGGGCCGGGGTGGTCGGGGAAGAGCCGGCCGCGCAGCGTGCTGCCGATGCCGTCGGCCACGATCACCGCGTCCGCCTCGTCCAGGCGCTCGCCGTCGCTGATCACCGACACGCCGTTCTCGGTGGGTTCCAGCCGCTCGATCGCGGTCGCCGTGCGCACGGACTCGGGCGGCAGCGGGGCTCGCAGTGCCCGGTGCAGTTCGGCGCGCCCCACGACGGCGACGGTTCCGACCTCTTGCTGGGCCTGGCCCGCGTCGGTGACCAGCAGCGGCCGTCCCCGCCAGTCCCGCAGCCCGCCGGTGACGGCGGGCATCGCCCGCCTGCGGACGGCGTCGCCCAGCCCCAGCTCGTCCAGCGCGCGGACGCCGTTCGGCATGATCACGACGCCGGTGCCCGCCTCCCGAAGTTCGGCGCCGCGCTCGTACAGCAGCACCTCGTGTCCCGCCCGGCACAGGCCGACGGCTGCCGACACGCCGCCCAGACCCGCTCCCACCACGACCACTCGCACAGGTTCTCCTTACCACTACGATCGTTCTAGTACGGATACTGCCATACGATGTCGGGATGCCGCGGACCAACCCCGGCCGGCGCCGGGAGCTGACCGATGCCGCCATCGACCTGCTCGCGGCATCGGGCGTGCACGGCGTGACCCATCGCGCGGTCGAAAGGGCCGCGGGGCTGCCTTCGGGAACGGCCTCGAACTACTTCCCCAGCCGCGAGACGCTCCTGGTGGCCACCGCGGAACGCGTCGTCGAGCTGCACCACGCCGACATGGACGACGCCGCCCGCCGCCACGAGAGCGAGCGCGGCCCGGTCGGAATCGCCGACCTGCTGGCCGGGTCACTGCTCGCGGCGGCGACCACGCACCGCACCCGCTACCGCGCGATCTTCGAACTGCAGCTGGAGGCGACGCGGCGACCGGCCCTGGCCGCGGCCCTCGCGGGGCTGGAGGACGCGTCGGTGCGCTTCACCGCCGGGCATCACGCCGAGCTCGGCCTCGCCATCCCGGCCGAGAAGATCCCCGTTCTGATCACCCTGTACGGCGGCGCGCTGTTCGCCCTCGTCACCGCGCCGCCGGAGTACATCGGCGCGGAACTCGTCCGGAGCATCGCCCACGCGATCGTGCACGGCGCACTCCCCGCGTAGACCCACGAGGCCGCCCGCCCGTGTCCCCTTCTCGCCGACGCGACGCTGCGGGGAGCGGGCCCCGGCGGGCGTCAGGGGCTTACGGAAGACTGGTGGGTCGCCCTTCAGGCCGCCGGGATCGTCAGCCGGACTGCTTGGTGTAGTCGCGGGTGTACCAGCGTTCCGGACGCACCCGCGTCAGGACCATCGTGTCGGCGACGTCCTTCGTCGACTCCAGGTACTTGGCGCCGTCCTCGACGCCGAGGTAGCGCTCGGCCATCTCGCGGCGGTCCTCCAGACGGGCCGGATCCTCGAACCCGACGACCGGTCCCTCCACCGTGGCGTACCGGTAGAAGGGCGGCGCGGCGTCCTGGACCACCAGGCTCACCCGTCCGGCCGCCCGGATCAGGGCCATCTTGCGGCTGTCCCGGCCGGTGATGAAGGTGATCTCGCCGCCCGGCTCGTAGGCGTACCAGACGGGCAGCGCCAGCGGCGCCCGGCCCGCCTCGTCCGCGACGCTCAGAATGCCCACGTAGGTTTCGGCGAGGAATGCCTCCCGCTCGGCCGCGGTCATCGTCAGGGTCATCGTGGCTCCTCTCCGCCGAACTCCCAGCATGCCCCGCGGTCACCCATGCCGATGGGCCCGGCCGGTTCCGGCCGGGCCCATCGACGCGGGACGGGTGGTCATGCCCCGTGGCGGGCGGCGGTGGACAGGCGGAACGCGGAGATGAGGAAGAACACGCCCCCGAGGAAGGCGTAGCCGGCGAGGGCGCCCAGCGAGGGATCGTCGGCACCCGCCTGGAGGAGGAACGAGGCGCCGGCGAACGTGGAGATGGCGCCGCTGATGATCATCGCCCACTGCCCGCCCATGCCCCGGCGGACGGCGCCCGCGATGAGCTGGACGACCCCCGCGGTGATGGCCCAGGCTCCCCAGACCCGCAGGACGGCCGGGATACCGGACGTCGCGGCGGCGGCGAGGCCGGCGACCGTGAGCGAGCTGACCGCGATGTTCACGAACAGGGCCGAAGCCGTCCCGCCCCTCGCCCTGGTGGATCGCGCGTCGACGACCGCGGAGGCCACGTCGAACAGGGGGTAGATCAGCAGCAGTGCCACGCTCGCCGGGCCGAGCGTGTCCGCGGTGGTGAACAGCAGGGCGGCCCAGATCGCGGCGAACGCGAAGCGCAGGAAGTACAGCTTCCGCAGGGTGGCGGGATCGCTGGTGGCGGTGGCGGTGGCGGTGTCCATGGGGGTGCCCCTCGGCGGCGTGGTTCGGTGCAGCGGCTGGGTCATCGGGTCCTGAGCTCCGCATCTGGAGAGGGAGAACGTTCGGTCTCATTAAGAGAAGCAGGTCGCCGCGGTGCTGTCAAGACCGAACGTTCTCCCTCATCATGTTGCTACCCTGGGCGGCATGAGCCGGAGCCCAGAAGGCGGCAGGACGTCCGAAGCGCGAGCGCGGCTGCTCGGCACCGCGACGAGGATCTTCTATGCCGAGGGGATCCACTCCGTCGGCGTCGACCGGATCATCGCGGAGGCGCAGGTGACCCGCGCCACGCTGTACCGGCACTTCTCGGGCAAGGAAGACCTCGTCCTGGCCTATCTCGACCAGGCCGACAAGGGAATCCGGGCGCAGATCGGCGCGGCTCAGGCGAGCGGCGGTACGGCGGCCGACAAAGTCCGAGCCGTCGGCACCTCCATCACCGAAGGCATCCGGTCTCCCGGTTTCCGGGGGTGCGCCTTCCTCAACGCGGCGGCCGAATATCCCGATCCCGCCCACCCGATCCACCAGACCGTCCTGGCGCACCGGCAGTGGTTCCTGAACACCGTCACGGATCTGCTGGCACAGGTCGGCGACGCACCCGCCGACCTGGCCGGCCGGCATCTCGTCATGCTCCGGGACGGCGCCATGGCGGCCGGCTGCCTCTTCGACCCGAAACTGGTCTCCGAGACCTTCCTCCATGGCGTCGAGGGCATTCTCCAGGCACGCCTTGGCTGAGCGTCCCGGAATTCCGTTGCTAAGATCAACGCCGCGTTCACCCAGAGCCGTTCGAGCCATTGATCTCCGCCGGATATCGACATGCCTGTTCAGACGGCATATTGATCAGGAGGTCGCGTAGCCGTCGCAGCGGTTTACACGAGCTCGACAGATGTCCGGACTCGGTCAGACAACCAATCTTTCCCCAGTTACGGGGTTGTGTCGCAATGGCTCGCCGTTAAGCTTCGGGCCCATCATTCTCTTGCGTCTCACCGGGAACCGGACCACGAGCGCACTCGCATGCCAGCCGCCGGCCCGCGGCATCCCCGCCATCGCTGAAGTGCGGTCCTCGCCCGGAGGGCACGGGAGTCCCCGATCAGAGGAGAAAGGCAATGCGCGCAACTCGGCTGGCCGCGGCGGCGATCGCCGCGGGTTCCCTGGTGCTCGGGATGGCGGGCCCCGCACTCGCGACCGCGCCGCCCAAGGATGGGCAGTTCTGCAAGAAGGAAGATCTCGGCAAGACCGCCAAGGCCGCGGACGGCACGCTGCTGAAGTGCATGAAGAAGGCGGGGGACAAGCAGCCGCACTGGTACCAGATCAGCGGCGAGCCGACGGAGTCGCCGAGCCCGTCGCCGACGAAGCCGACGTTCAAGTTCGGCTACGACAAGGTGAAGTTGTCGAGCCGCCGAGTCGCGCCCGGTCTGTCCACGACCTTCACGGTGACCTGCCCGAGCACGGTGACGATCACCGGCAACGGCTACACCAGGAACCCGCTGCCGGTGAAGAAGGCCGGCAAGGCCACCTGGACCGCCACCGGCACGTTCCGGAGCAAGCTGCCCGACCCGACGACGGCGACGGTGGTCTGCAAGGGCTTCGGCTCGGTCCGGTTCAGCACCAGCCCGGAGAAGGGCGGCAACAACATGGAGCCGAAGACGCCCAAGATCCCCACCGGGCCGATCAACACCGGTGACGGCAGCATGTACGCGGGCTCGGACGGCTCCGCCGCCCCGGTGCTCGCCGCGATGTGGGGCGCGCTCATGGCCGCCGGGCTCGGCGCCGTCGCGCTGCGCCGCAGGACGGTGCGGGAGCGGTCGTAACGTTGTCCGCCTCATCGGCATCGGCGGCCGGTCGCCGCGTCCTGACCGCGGCGGCCGGCGCGCTGCTCACCGGACTGCTGTTCAGCGGCTGTGGAGGCGGCGGCACGTCCGCCTCCTCGGACACGCCGGAGCCCGTGGCGAGCGGGACGCCCGGCGGGACGACGGCCGCGTCGAACACCTCGCCCCTGTCCCATTCGCCGCCGACCAAGATCGCCATTCCGAGGATCGGGGTGTCGGCGCCGGTCGGCCAGATCGGGCTGCTGCCCAGCGGGCGGATCGAGGAGCCGCCGCTGAGCAGGCCCAACCTGGCCGGCTGGTACAAGGAGGGCGTCACGCCGGGCGAGGTCGGCCCATCGGTCCTCCTCGGCCATGTCGACGCCCACAAGAAGCCGGCCGTCTTCTACCGGCTGAAGGAGCTGAAGCCCGGCGACGAGATCCGGATCAGCCGCAAGGACGGGACCACCGCGACGTTCGCCGTGGAGCGTGCGCAGCGCGTGGACAAGGACGCCTTCCCGCACGAGAAGGTCTTCGGAGAGACGCTGGACCACGCGTCCCTCCGCCTCGTGACGTGCGGGGGCGCCTTCGACCCGAAGGCGGGCCACTACACCGACAACCTGATCGTCTACGCCAAGCTGACCGGCTCCTGACCCGTACGCGGACCGCCCGCCCGCGCATCCGCGGACGGGCGGGCGGTCCGTTCAGTGCAGGACGTGGTCAACGAGAAGCCAGGCGCCGAGGGCGGTCATGGCGGCTCCCGAGAGGCGGCCGGTGAGGCGGGCGGCGCCCGGGCGGGCGTCCAGGACGGTGCGGGTGAGCGTGCCCAGGCAGAAGTAGAAGACCCCGCACGTGGCCATGAAGGCCAGGCCGAGGACGCCGATCTGCGCGGCGACGGGCCACCCGTCCCCGGGGTCGGTGAACTGGGGCAGCAGCGCGAGGAAGATCAGCAGCCCCTTCGGGTTCAGGCCGCTGACGCCGACGCCGCGCAGGAAGGTGGTCCAGCCGGTGCCCGGCTCGTCCCGGACGGAGGGCTCGGCGGGGCGGGCGAACGTCGCCACGCCGTGCCACATGAGGTAGAGGCCGCCGGCGAGGGTGAGGCCGCCCAGCATGGCCGGGGAGCCGGCGACGAGGGCGCCGACCCCGGCCGCGACCACGACGGTGACGGCGGCGTACCCGGCGACCAGGCCGCCCACCGCGGGGAGGACGGGGCCGCGGAGGCCGGCGCCGATGGTGAAGGCCCAGTCCGCGCCCGGGACGGCGATGAGCAGGAGCGCGACCGCCCAGAAGGCGAGTACCGAGCCGACGGCCATGGCGATTCTCCCTCGATGGCGACCATTACGGGGAGAGTACGTTCGATCCGGCCGAAGATGGTTCCAACTTTCCCTCGATCATCCGGGTTCTGTGGAAGCATCTTCTGCATGGACGCGATCGACCGGAAGATCCTTGCCGTCCTCCAGGAGGACGGCCGCCTGACGGTCACCGAACTGGCGGCGCGGGTGGGGCTCAGCGTCTCGCCGTGCCACCGGCGGCTGCGCGAGCTGGAACGCAGCGGGACCATCAAGGGCTACCGGGCGATCGTGGACGCCGCCGCGCTCGGCCTGACGTTCCAGGCGCTCGTGTTCGTCACCATGCGGCAGGAGGACCGCGACACCCTGCTCGGCTTCGAGGCGGCGGTCGCGCGGGTGCCCGAGGTCGTCCAGGCGCAGCGGCTCTTCGGCGACCCGGACTACCTGCTGCGCATCGTCACCGCCGATCTGACCGCCTACCAGGAGCTGGAGGACGACGTCCTGTCCGCCCTGCCCGGCGTGCAGCGGCTGAACTCCACGCTCGTGATGAAGCACGTCGTCAACGAGAGGCCGCTGCCGACATGAGGCGGGGACGGACCCGGCGGCGCCGGGCCCGTCCTCGAAGCGGAGACCTCAGCGGCGGAAGAGGTTCAGGCTCTCCTCGCCGATCTTCTCGCGGAAGGCGGGGTCGTCCACGCCCTGGCCCTCGGCGGTGGCGCCGCAGAGGACGGCGACCTTGCCGATGTGCTGGTTCGTCTGGACGGCGCGGGTCGCGTCGCCCGCCCCCTCCAGCGGGAACACCGCCGACAGCGTCGGGTGGATCATGCCGAGGCCGATCAGCCGGTTGACCTCGACGGCCTCGTGGTAGTTGAAGCCGTGCGAGCCGATGATGCTCTTCAGCCGCATCCACAGGAACCGGTTGTCGTACTCGTGCTTGTAGCCGGTCGACGAGCCGCAGGTGACGACCTTGCCGCCGCGCTTGGCGACGTAGACCGACGCGCCGAACGTCTCGCGGCCGAGGTACTCGAACACGATGCCGGGGTCCTCGCCGACGAGCCGGCGGATCGCCTCGCCCAGCATCCGCCCGGCCTTCGGGTGGCGCAGGCCCTGCTCGCCGAGCTCCAGGTCGTTGCGGTTGACGACGTGCTCGCAGCCCTGGGAGCGGACGATCTCCGCCTTCTCGTCCGAGGAGACGACGCCGACGGGGATGCCGCCGCCGTTCTTGACGAGCTGCGTCGCGAACGAGCCGAGCCCGCCGGTCGCGCCCCAGATCAGCACGACGTCGCCCTGCTTCATGCGGGCGCCGTGCGAGCCGACGAGCATCCGGTAGGCGGTCGCCGCGCACAGGGTGGTGGAGCCGGCCTCCTCCCACGTCAGGTGGGCGGGCTTGCGGATCAGCTGGTTCGCCTTGACGACGCAGAACTCGCCGAGCGACCCGAAGTTGGTCTCGAAGCCCCAGGCGAGCTGCGTCTCCGACATCATGCCGTCGTCGTAGGAGCCGTGGTCCTCCTCGTCCACGTAGGACGGGGACAGCACGACCTTGTCGCCGACCTTCCAGCTCTTCACTCCGCTGCCGGTGCGGACGACGACGCCCGAGCCGTCCGAGCCGAGGATGTGGTACGGCAGGTCGTGCCGGGCGCCGTACCAGCCCTGGCGGCCGAACTTCTCCAAGAACGCGAACGTCGGGACCGGCTCGAAGATCGCCGACCAGACGGTGTTGAAGTTGATCGCCGCCGACATCACCGCGACGACGCACTCGTCGGGCGCGAGCTCGGGCATCTCGACCTCGCCGACGTGCATGGAGTGGCGCACGTCCTTGTCCGCCTGGCCCTCGAAGATGCCGACCTCGTCCTTGCGGGTGAACGCGGCGCGGAATCGGGTCGGCAGGTCGATCTCCTGCAGCTCCTGGCCGCTCGCGCCGGAGCGTGCGGCGTCGAGCAGGTCGTTGGACGAGCCGGGGTGGGCCATGGGTGTCCTCCGTGGAACGGGGTTTCGGGGGGCGGCCCTCAGCGGGCCGTGTCGAGCGCGGGGACGGCGTCGCGCTCCCGCCGTCCCGCCAGCCGTGCCTCCAGGTGCGCGGCGAGAACGTCCACACCCGGCGGATCGAGCAGGTTGAGGTGGTGCGCCCCGGGGATCGTGACGATCTCCAGGTCGGAGCAGAGCCCGCCGAAACCGTTGGTCCCGTCGAGCACATAGCGGGCATCCCGGACGGCCCAGGGGGTTTCCTCGGGCGCGTGGTAGAGGACGACGTGCCCGTCGTAGGGCTCGGGCCGGTACGCCTCCAGGGAACGGGTGTCCTGGTGGGACGTGAGCTGGTGGGTGAGGGCCGCCGGGGGGATGTAGTCCACGAGCGGCGCCGCACGTTCCATCACCAGCGCGAACTGCGATTCCTCGTCCAGCCCGGACAGCTCCTCGTAGGTGAGGGTGACGTCCAGGCCGTACGTCTCGTTGATGTAGTCGGCGAACGCCGAGAACCGGCGGGCGAGGGTGTCGGACTCGTCGTCCACCCGCAGCGGCAGGCCCGCGTCGAACAGCGCGACGAGCTCGACCTCGCGGCCGGCCGCCGTCAGCTGCCGGGCGGTCTCGTAGGCCAGCACGCCGCCGAACGACCAGCCGCCGAGCCGGAACGCGCCCTCGGGCTGCGCCTCCACCAGGTGCCGGACGTAGCGGGCGGCGCGCTCCTCGACGGGCGGCGCGTCCTCGAACCGTTCCAGCCCGTACACCGGCTGGTCGTCGCCGAGCAGGTCGACGAGCTGCCGGTAGCAGGCGGTGGTGCCGCCCGCCGGATGCGCGATGAAGAGCGGCTGGCGGTCACCACGGGGGTGAAGCGGCCGGACGGTCTGCCGCGCCGCCTCCTCGTCCGCCGCGCGGATGTACTCGGCGACGTTCTCCGCCGTCGGCACCGCGAACAGCTCGCCGCGGGTGACGTCCCCGCCGAGCTCCTTCGCGACGAGCGCGACGATCCGGTCGGCCTGGTGGTCCTGGCCGCCGAGGTCGCGGAAGAAGTCCGCGGTGACGCCGACGCGGTCGAGGCCGAGAACGTCCTCGAAGATCCGGACGGCGAGGCGCTCGGCGGCGTCGCGCGGCATGACGTATCCGGACTCGGCGTTCGAGACCGCCGCGGGAGCGGGGGCCGGGGCGCCGGACAGGCCGAGCTCGCCCGCCGCCCACTCCTCGAACACGTTCACGCTGGCGCCCTGGAGCAGGACCGACGCCGGGACGGTCAGCCCGAGGTCGTGCTCGACGCCGCTCTTGATCCGGACCGCGACGAGGGAGTCCAGGCCGAGGTCGGTGAGCGGGACGGCCGGGTCGAGGCGCTGCGGATCGAAGCCGAGGACGGCCGCGATCCGGTGCCTGACCCGCGCGGCGATCATCGCGCGGGCGGTGCCGGGGTCGAGGTCCCGCAGCGCCTCCACACCGGGCCAGTCGCCCTGGTCGCCGCCCTGCTCGTCGGCCGCCGCGGTGAGCGCGGCGAAGTACGGCATGGTCCGGATCTCCGGGAACAGCCCGACCGCGGTGGCCGGGTCGAAGCGCAGCACGCCGGTGGCCGGGAGGTCGTGGACGAGCAGCGTCTCCAGCGCCTCGGCGCCCTCGTCCGGGCTGATCGGGTCGATGACGGTGACCGACGCGCCGGCCGCCCCGCCGATCCGCGACCAGGTGCCCCAGTTGACGGTGGTCGCGAGCCGCCCGTTGGCGCGCCGGTAGGCCGCCAGCGCGTCGAGCGCGGCGTTCGCGGCGGCGTAGGCGGCCTGGCCGGGCGAGCCGAGCAGCGCGGCGGCCGAGGAGTGCGCGACGAACCAGTCGAGGTCGAGGTCCCAGGTGGCCTCGCTGAGGCGGCGGCCGCCCTCGACCTTCGCCGTCCACACCCTGTGGAGATCGTCCGGGCCGAGGTCGGCGATCAGCCGGTCGTCGATCGCGCCGGCGCCGTGCAGCACGCCGCACAGCCGGGTGCCGCCCTCCCGCGCCACCCGGACGAGACGCTCGGCGATGCCGGGCCGGGCGATGTCGCCGAGCACGACGCCGACGTCCACGCCGCTCTCGCGGAGACGGGCGATCACCTTCTCGGCGCCGGCGCCGGGGCCGGAACGCCCGGACAGCACGATGCGTCCCGCTCCGCGCTCGGCCAGCAGCCGGGCGGTGACGAGGCCGATGCCGCCGTAGCCGCCGGTGATCACGTAGGCGCCGCCGCGCCGGACGATGCGCTTCCTCCGCGCCGGCGTCTCCGGCAGGACGGCCTGCGCGAGACGGGCGACGCGGCGCGTGCCGGCGCGCCAGGCGACCTCGCGCGCCTCGTCGCCGGCGAGGAGTTCCGCGACGAGATCCGCCGGCCGGTCGACGTCCACGTGCGTGGCGCGCTGGACGGTCCGCTCGAAGGCCAGCACGCGCGTGAGCGCGCTGACGAAGCCATGGCCGGGCAGCCCTTCCCCCGTGAGGGGCAGGGCGCCGCGGGTCGCGACATAGAGGCGGGGCCCGTCGGGGAGGGAACGGCTGACGCCGGCGACGGCGAGGACCAGGTCCTCGTCGACGAGATCGGCCGGGGGGACGAGCACGACGCCCTCGACCGGTTCGTCCGCGGCCGGATGGTCGTCCGGCGGTCGGTTCGTCACCCGATGCCGGACGACCCTCTTCCCGCGGTCTTCGAGCCCGGCCGCCGTGGCCGTGGCCAGGGCGTCGTCATCCTCGCCTAGCAGCAGCCACGTCGCACCGCCCGCGGCCTCGTCGGGGGTGTCCTGGTCGCCGGGCAGGGGCGCCTCATCCCAGACGAGCTCGATCAGCTTGTCGGCGACCGGGACCGGGACGTCATGCCGTTCGACCTGGCGAAGAGTGATGCCGGTCGCCTCGGCAAGGACCTGGCCGTCCGCGGCCAGGAGGGTGACGGAGCCCGTCACTCCCTCGTCGTCGCGCGTCACCTTCGCCTGGACGTGCCCGCCGCGATGCGTCGGCCCGTACACGCGAAGGCTTCCGATGGTGTCGGCCAGCCAGACGCCACCGCCGCCGGAGTCCGCCTCGTCCGAGAGCACGGAAAGGCAGCGGTCGAACACCTCCGGGTGCAGGCGGTAGTGGCGGCTGCCGCGCTCGGCCGCCGCGACCTCGGTGGCGGCGCCGGCCCCGGCCGCGGCGGGGCCGCGGTGGTCCTCGCCGACGTCCGCGCTGGCCAGCCGGGCCCAGCCGCCCGCCGGGGTCAGCGCGTGGATCTCCACCCGCTGGTCCGCCTCGGCGAACGTCGTCGTCACCGTCGTGTGGCCGGCCAGGGCGAGCGGCCGCTCGATCCACAGGCTGTTGACGCGGACGTCCTCGGTGCCGAGCGCGGTCGCGCCCGCCGCGAGCGCCATCTCCGCGAACGCCGCGACCGGCAGCGCGGCCAGCCCGTGGACCCGCAGCCCGTCCAGCCACGGCTGCGCGGCCACGCCGACGTCCGCGCGCCAGGCGTGCCGGTCCTCGCCGGGGATCTCCACATGGGCGCCGAGCAGCGGATGCTCGCCGTGCCCGCCCGCCGGGCGCGCCGGCAGGTCGACCCAGTGCCGCTCGTGCCGCCACGGGGACCGCGGGACGTCGACGATCCGTCCGTCCGCGGGCCCGGCGACGGTGTGTCCGTGCGCGGCCAGGGTGGCGAGCTGCGCGTGGAAGGTCAGCGTGTCGTCGGTCCTCTGGCCCTTGCGCGCCCGCTTGAGCGTGTGGGTGACGAGCGCGCCCGTCCCGTCGAGGGTCTCGCCGACGGCGTGCGCCAGGATCGGGTGCGCGTTGATCTCGACGAACGTCCGGTACCCGTCCTCCGCGGCGGCGGCCACGGCGTCGGTGAGCCGCACCGCGTTCCGCAGGTTCGCGGCCCAGTGGTCGACGCCGAGCGCCGCGTCGGACCCGAGGTAGGCGCGGGGGTCGTCGAGGGCGGTGGTGTAGAACCTGATGTCGTCGGCGAAGGGCGCGCCGCGTTCGGCGCCGACCTCCGCGAGCTGTTCCCGCAGGTCGGGCAGCAGCGGGTCGACCTGGGGGGAGTGCCCGGCGCCCTCGGCCTGGACCATCCGCGCGAGCCGCCCCTCGGCCTCCGCCCGCCCGGCGATCTCGGCGACCTGGCCGGCGTCGCCGGTGACGACGGTCTGCTTCGGCGAGGAGTGGACGGCCGCGTACACCTCGGGCAGCCCGTCCGCGAGGCGCGCCACCTCGCCGGCGGACGCGCCGAGCACCGCCATCGCGCCGCCGCCGACGAGCCGCGTCAGCAGGCGGGACCGGCGGCAGATGACGCGGACGCCGTCCTCCAGGGTGAGCGCGCCGGCGACCACGGCCGCCGCGACCTCGCCCATCGAATGGCCGACCACCGCGCCGGGCGTGACGCCGTACGCCTGCCACATGCGGGCGAGGCCGATCTGGATCGCGAACAGCACCGGCATCGTGTCGGCGGGGCCGCCGGAGGGGCCGCCCTCTTCGAGCAGCTCCCACAGGCCTGGGCCGCCCTCCTCGGCGAAGAGGCCGTCCAGGTCGTCGATGGCCTCGGCGAACGCGGGCTCCTCCTCCAGGAGCCGCTGCGCCATGCCCGGCCGCTGCGCCCCGTACCCGGAGAAGACCCACACGGGACGGCCCGGAGCGCCGAGCGCCGTGCCGGTCACCACACCCGGATGGGGACGCCCCTCGGCGAGAGCGGTCAGGCCGTCGACGAGGTCCGCGCGGCCCCGGGCGGCGACGGCGGCGCGGGCCCGTCCGCGGCCACCGCGCCGGTGCAGGGTGCGGGCGACGTCCGCGAGCTTCACGTCCTGGTCCCGCACCCACTCGGCGAGCAGGGCCGCATGGTCGCGGACACGGTCGTCGCCGGTGTCGGACAGCGGGAACGTCCGCACGACGGCCGGCTGAACGGTCGCCTCCTGCTCGGGCGCCTCTTCCAGAAGGACGTGCGCGTTCGTCCCGCCGAAGCCGAACCCGGACACACCGGCCCGTGCGGCGCGGCCCCGCTCGGGCCACGGCGTCTCCTCCGCGACGACCGCGAGGCGCAACTCGTCGAACGGAATGTGCGGATTCGGTTCCTTGTAGTGCGCGCTCGGCGGTATGACCTTGTGATGCAGTGCGAGGACGGTCTTGATCAGCCCGGCCATGCCCGCGGCGGACTCCATGTGCCCGAGATTGGACTTCGCGGACCCCAGCAGCAGCGGTCTCCCGGGATCGCGGCCCGCGCCGAGCACCTCGCCGACCGCCTTCGCCTCGATCGGGTCGCCCAGGAACGTCCCCGTCCCGTGGGCCTCGACGTAGTCGACCTCGCGCGGGTCGACGCCCGCGGTCGCGTACACGTCCCGCAGCAGGGCGCGCTGCGCGTCGGAGTTGGGGGCGACGAGGCCGTTGGAGCGCCCGTCGGAGTTGACGCCGGACCCCCGGATGACCGCCAGGATCCGGTCGCCGTCGCGCGTCGCGTCCGAGAGGCGCTTCAGCACGACGGCGCCGCAGCCCTCCGCGCGCACCATGCCGTCGGCGGACGCGTCGAACGCCTTGCAGCGCCCGTCGGCCGCCGTCCCGCCGGCGAGGTCGAAGGTCATCGTCACGGTCGGCGACAGGAGCAGGTTCACCCCGCCGGCGAGCGCCGCGTCGGCCTCGCCGCGGCGCAGCGCCTGGACGGCGAGATGGGTGGAGACCAGCGACGACGAGCACGCGGTGTCGACGATCATGCTGGGGCCGCGCAGGTCGAGCAGGTACGACAGCCGGTTCGCGATGATGCCGAGCGACGCGCCCGTCGCCGTGAACGGCTCCAGGGACGCCAGGTCGGACGCGGTGAACGCGGCGTACTCCGGCGCCGACACCCCGACGAACACGCCGGTGCGGCTGCCGCGCAGCGACGCCGGGCCGATGCCCGCGTGCTCGAACGCCTCCCACGCCACTTCGAGGACGAGCCGCTGCTGCGGGTCCATCACCGCGGCCTCCCGCGGCGTGATGCCGAAGAACTGCGCGTCGAACCCGGCGACGTCGTCGAGGAAGCCGCCGAGCCGCGTCGTCCTTTCGAGCAGGTCGCCGACCTCGGGGGAGCCGTCGTCGAACGGGTCCCAGCGCCCGTCCGGCACCTCGCGGATCGCGTCGCCGCGCCCGGTCAGGAAGCGCCAGTAGTCGGCGGGGCCGGTCAGGTCGCGGTCCCCGCCGGGGAAGCGGAGGCCGACCCCGACGACGGCGATCGGCTCGTCCGGCTCGTCGTACGCGGCTCGCGTCGCGGGCGGCTCCGCCTCGTCCCGCCGCACGGTCGCGGTCCCGCCCGTCAGCGCCACCGAGAGCTTGTTGATCGTCGGGTGCTCCCACACGAGCGTGGCCGGCAGGGCGCGGCCGAGCATCTGCTCCAGCTCGCCGGCGATCGCGACGGCGTCCCGGGAGGCCAGCCCGAACTCCTCAAGGGGCCGGTCCGGGTCGATCTCGGCGGCGGTGGCCCCGGAGCGGCGCGCGATCTGCTCGATCAGGTGCCGGCGGACCGAATCCTCGCTGATCCGAGTCTCGTCCCGCGTGGGGTGTGGCGCGGCTCCGGAACGATCATTGCTCTGCATGCGCTGGGTTCCCCCCATGAAACCGGGATCGTTCATCGAAGCGGAGGGACCAACTTTGTCTTACGCCCGCGCGCTCACGATGCGCACCCAGACCACTTTTCTCGGACACGTCTTGTCACGGTGATGACAAGACTCGGCAGTAACCAATGTGGCCTGATGGGATAGTTGTGGAGCCTCGGCCCGGAGTCAGGGCTGTGTAACGAGATGCGAACCAATAGTAACAATAGCGACGACTCTATTTAGGGGGAAGCGGCGGATTTCCGCGGACGGTGCGGAAGTTGCCGCCGCACGGAAGGGTGACCCGGGGACGGTACCGGTGGGCGCTGGCGGTGGTGGCCGTCAGCGCGTTCATGACCACCATGGACAACACGGTGGTCTTCACCGCGCTGCCCACGATCATGGACGACCTCGGCATGTCGTCCTCGGCGAAGGACTGGGTCGCCGCCGGGTACATCCTGATGTTCTCCTGCCTGATGATCACCGGCGGGCGGCTCAGCGACGTCTTCGGCTGCCGGCTCACCTTCACCACGGGAATGGTCGTGTTCACCGGGGCGTCGGCGGTCTGCGGGCTCGCGCAGAGCTCCGACGTGCTCATCCTCGCCCGCATCGTGCAGGGCGCCGGCGCCGCGCTCGTGCTGCCCGCCACGCAGGTGATGGTCACCGTCGGCCGC
This sequence comes from Actinomadura madurae, assembly GCF_900115095.1. Classification (GTDB taxonomy): domain Bacteria; phylum Actinomycetota; class Actinomycetes; order Streptosporangiales; family Streptosporangiaceae; genus Spirillospora; species Spirillospora madurae. The sequence continues at coordinate 678,904 of NZ_FOVH01000004.1, read as the reverse complement.
AACGACAGGCAGCGCTCGATCGGCAACATCGTGTTCATCGGCGCCGCGTCCACCGCGACCGCGTTCGGCCCCGCGATCGGCGGGTTCATCGTCCAGCACTGGCACTGGGGCTGGATCTTCCTCATCAACATCGTCCCCGGCGTGCTGGTGATCCTGCTCGGGCTGTTCGTCCTCACCCCGCACGGCGAGAACCGGCACGCCCGCATCGACCTGCCGGGCGTGCTGATCTCCGCGACGCTGCTGTTCGCGCTCATCTACGGGCTGGAGTCCGGCAACAAGCACGGCTGGGCCGACCCGTCGGTGCTCAGCGTCTTCGTCCTCGGCGCGGTCGCCCTCGGCTGCTTCGTCCTGGTGGAGAGCTGGGCCCCCGACCCCATGATCGACCTGCGGTTCTTCCGGAACCGGGTCTTCACCGGCGGGCTGGTGTCGCAGATGCTCTACGGCATCGGCTTCAACGGCATGATGTTCTACTCGCAGCCGTTCCTGCAGCGCTTCCTCGGCTTCTCGCCGACCGAGGCCGGGCTGGTCATGCTGCCCCCCGCCATCACGATCATGCTGCTCACCCCGGTGGCCTTCCTGGTGGCCGCCCGGATCGGCCCGCGCCCCACGATCGGCGCCGGGATGGGCCTGATGGGCGTCGGCATGTTCCTGTTCTCCGCCCTCCGGACCGGCGACGGCTACGCCGACCTGATGCCCGGCGTCCTGCTCATCGGCGTCGGCGCCGCCATGGGCATGCCGCTGGTGATGTACGTCCTCAAGGCCGTCCCGGAGCAGCGCGCCGGGGTGGCGAGCGGGGTCATCAACGTCATCCGCGAGGCGTCCGGCGCGTTCGGCATCGCGATCGTCGGGCTGCTCGTGCACGCCGTCCCGGACGAGGGCGCGAGCGCCGCCGACCTGGAGGCGTTCCGGCACGGCACCGCCTCCGGCCTCATCCTCGGCGCCGCCGTGGTCCTCATCGGCGGCCTGATCAGCGGGGTCACCCTGCCGAGCCGGCGCGGCTGGCTGGGCCCCAAACACGGCAAGACGGCCCCCCTCGTCACCGCCCCGCCCCCTCGCGCGGCGCCCGATCCGGCCGCGACGCCCCGCGACCCCGTCCCGGTCCTCACCGCGCCCGAGCCCGTGCCCGACCCGCTGCCCGGCCCCGTGCCCGAGCCCCGGCCGGAGCCCCGGCCCGAGCCCGTGCCCGACCCTGTGCCCGCGCCGGTCGCCCTGACCGCGTCCGCCCCTCCTGCCGAGCCCGTCCCCCTCGCTCTCACCTGGGAGAACGAGCCCATGCCGGACGACCCCGCCCCCGCTCCCACCCCGGGCCCGCACTGGTGGACCGACGCCGAACCCAAGCCCGCCGACGACACCTTCACCTGGACCGACGACTCCCCGGCGGCCCCGTGGCCACCCCCGCCACCGTCCCCACCCTCGCCGGGCGCGGCCAAGGACACCGTCGAGCCGGACGTCCCGGATGCGGGCCGGGTTGTGGAGGAGGAGCCCGGCGAGCGGGTCTGGCGGGTCGTCGCGCGGCCGGGCGCCGCCGAGGCGGAGACCGGCGGCGGTGAGGTGAGGCTGGACGCGGACGGACGGCCCACGCCGCCCGAGGGCTGGTACGAGCCGTACGTGCCCGACGACGAGCCCGTCGAGGAGCCGCAGAACGCTCCGCGCGACGACGCCTGGTAGGAGACAGCGTGAGCCGAATCGTGATCTTCGCGGCCGGGTCGCGGGGGGACATCCAGCCCTGCGCGGCGCTCGGGAGGGCGCTGCGGGCCCGGGGGGACGACGTGCGGCTGGTGGCGAGCGCGCGGTACGCGCCGATGGCCGCCGCGGCGGGCCTGGACCTCGCGCCGCTGACGGCCGATCCGGCGGAGATCCTGGAATCGGACGCGGGCCAGGAGTTGCTGGCCGGAGGGCGCAACCCGGTGAAGTTCCTCGGCGGGTTCCGGCGCATCCTCGGGCCGATGGCGGAGCGATTGCTGGCCGAGTGTTCGGACGCCTGTAAGGACGCGGATCTGATCCTCGGCCCGACACTGGGTTTCCTCCCGCGGCACATTGGTGAACATCTCGGCATTCCATGGGCGCTGATTCATTTCCAGCCGAGCGAGCCGACCGGCGCGTTTCCGCATCCTTTCGTTCCGCAAGCGCGCGTATTCGGTCCGTGGTCGAATCGGCTCAGTTTCCTCGCGGTCGATCAGATCGCCTGGCAGTTGTCGCGTCCGTTCATCAATCCGTGGCGCGAGGAGGCGCTGGGGTTGCCGCGGCTGCCGCTGCGAGGCCGGCGGACCGAGGGCGGGACGGTCCTGGCGTGCTTCAGCCCGGTCGTCGTCCCGAGACCCGAGGACTGGGCGCCGAACGTGAACCTCACCGGCTACTGGTTCCTGGACGAACCCGCGTGGGAGCCTCCCGCGGATCTGGCGGAGTTCCTGGCCGCGGGGCCGCCGCCGGTGTACGTCGGGTTCGGGAGCATGGTGCCGAAGGACGCGGAGATGACCGGGCTGGTGGTGCGGACGGCCCTCGAACTCGCCGGGGTGCGGGGCGTCGTGCAGGGCGACCCGGCGAGTTCGGACGAGCGGGTCTTCGCCGTCCGGGACGTCCCGCACTCGTGGCTGTTCCCGCGGATGGCGGCCGTGGTGCACCACGGCGGCGCCGGGACGACCGCGGCGGGGCTGAGGGCGGGGGTGCCGACCGTGGTGTGCCCGTTCTTCGGCGACCAGCCCTACTGGGGTGAGCGCGTGGCGGCCCTGGGGGCGGGGCCCGCCCCGCTGCCGTTCCGCGCGATGACGGTGCCGCGGCTCGCCGCGAGGATCCGGCGCGCCACCGGCGACCCGGGGATGGCGGACCGGGCGGGCGAGCTGGGCCGGCGCATCCGGGACGAGGACGGCGTCGGCCGGGCGGCGCGGATCATCGACTCGCTCCTGCGCTGAGGCCGCTCGTTCGCGAGGTCGGCTCGTGCGCGGGGTCGCTCCCTCGCCGGGCTCAGGCGGAGTCGTCGGGCTCCTCGCCCCAGCGCCAGCCGGAGCCGTCCGGGTTGGGGACGATCAACCGCCTGGTGCGCGGCGGGTGCGCGGGCCTCGGCTGCGGCGGGCCGTCCGCCCACGGGGTCCACGGGCCTTCGCCGTTCCCGTCGGGTTCCGCCCCTGAAGGCGTCCGGAAGACGATCTGCGGCGGCTCGCTCGGCTGCGGTGCGGGGCGGAACGCGTCGCGCGCGTCCACCTGCGGGCGCTCGGGCGCCGCCGGTGCGGGAGGGGCAGGCTCGGGAGCCGGGGCCGGGGCCTTCCCGGGCGGAGTCGCCTTCTCCCACTGGATCGCGTACGGGAAGGGCTGCTCGTCCGGGAGAGGGGGCGGGACGGCGGTGGCGCCGGCGGGTGCGAACGCGGTGCGCTCCCGCAGGTCCATGCGGGCGTGGAGGCCGGAGAGGAACCCGGGCAGCCACCAGTTCGCCGAGCCCATGAAGCGCATCGTGGCCGGGACGAGCAGCGACCGGACGAGGGCGGCGTCCACCACGACGGCGACGAACATGCCGACGCCGATCAGCTTCACGACCGTGATGCCGGCCATGCTGAACGCGCCGATGACCAGCAGGAACAGCAGTGCCGCGCTGGTGATGATGCCGCCGGTGTGCTGCATGCCCGACGCGACGGCGAGGCGGTTGTCGTGGGTGAGGTCCCACTCCTCCCGGATGCGGCTGAGCAGGAACACCTCGTAGTCCATGGACAGCCCGAACACGACCGCGAGGATGAGGATCATGCTGGTGGCCTCGACGCCGCCCGTGGGGGTGAAGTCCAGCAGCCCGGCCAGGTGGCCGTACTGGAAGCCCCACACGATCGCGCCGAACGAGGCGCCGATCGACAGCACGTTCATGACGATCGCCTTCAGCGGCAGGACGATCGACCCGAAGAACATGAACAGCAGGAAGAACGTGGCGATCCCCACGACGACCGCCATCTTGGGCAGGGACTCCATCAGGCTCGACATCAGGTCCATCTGCGCGGCCGTGCTGCCGCCGACGTCGATGTGCATCGGGTAGCCGTCCTTGGACAGGCTCATCCCGCGGATCCGGGTGACGAGGTCCTGGGCGTGCCGGTCCATCGGCTCGTACTTGTGCGTCACGGAGATGCGCACGCCCCCGTAGGTGCCCGAGTAGCCCGTGTACTGCGCGTCGGAGACGCCGGGGAGGGCGGCGAGGCGCTTCCTGAACTCCTCCAGGTAGGGCGGGATCGGGTCGCCCTTGCCGGTCGGCGTCCAGTCGCGCGGGATGAGGTCTCCGGACACGACGACGTCGATGGGCTCGGCGGACCCGTTGGGGAAGTTCTTCTTGACCGTCTCGACCACGGCTCGGGTGGGGCTGTCCGGGGGCAGGACGCGGGCGTCCACGCTGCCGAACTGGACGTTCAGGAACGGCCCGAACATCACGCCGAGGATCACGAGCACGACCGCGAAGTACGGCAGCGGGTGCTTCATCACGCTGGTGCCGAGCCGGTACCAGAAGCCGCTGTGCGGGTCCCGCCGGGCGCGCTTGGACGTGGGGCGCCGCCACGGCATCCGCCCGATCTCGACGCGCGGCCCGAGGAGCGCCAGGAGCGTCGGCAGCAGGACCGTCGCTCCGAACACGGCGACCATGACCGTGGCGATGCCGGCGAGCCCGATCGTCCGGAGGAACATCTGCGGGAACAGCAGGAGCCCCGCGAGAGCGGCGGAGACGGTGATGCCGCTGACCATGATGGTGCGCCCCGCGGTCGCCATGGTGGCGGCGAGGGCGGTCTCCCGGACGGGCTTGAGCGACTCCTTGTACGCCGCCTTCGCCGCCTTGCGCGCGGCCTTGTCGCGTTCCCGTTTCCAGGGTTTGCCCTGTGGCAGCCCTTGCGCGGCCATCCCGCGCTGCAGTTCCTCCCGGAAACGGCTGATGATGAACAGGGAGTAGTCGATGGCCAGGCCGACGCCCATCATCGTGACGACTTCCAGAGCGAACGACGTCACGTCGGCGGCGTACGTCACCAGGTGCAGGACGGCCAGCCCGCCGATCATCGAGAACACGGCCACGGCCATCGGCAGGAACGACGCGACCAGGGCGCCGAACAGGATGACCAGCAGGATCAGCAGCGGCAGCGCGGTGATCATCTCGGCGCGGATGATGTCGTTCACGACCTGCGCGCCGAACTCCTCGCCGAGGGGGACGGCGCCGCCGTACTGGACGCGGAGCCCCGGCGCGACCAGCCGCTCCTTGACGGCGTGGTAGTTCTCGATCTGGGTCGCGCCGTCCTCGCCCTTCAGCTTGACGGCGACGAACGTCGAGCGCCGGTCGTGGGACGCGAACGAGGCCGCGGCCTTACCGTCGAACGACCAGTAGGAGATGATCTCCTCGACCTGGGCCTTGGGCAGCCGCGCGATGGTGGTGACGACGGCCGCCTGGTAGCGCGGGTCGTCCACCGTCATGGTGTCGCTCGTGTAGAGGACGAGCATGTCGGGGTTGGTGCTGCCGAAGTAGGTCGCGCCGAGCTTGGCGACGAGCGTCGAGGACGCGTCCGGGTCCTCGAAGCCGCCCTCCTTGAACTTGGCGAACACGCCGAGGCCCCAGGCCCCGGCGATCACGGTGGTGACCAGGATCAGGACAAGGCTGGGCCAGCGCCGCCGGTGGATGAGACGCCCCAGCCCCGAAAGCATGATCCTCCTGTTCCGCCACGGCCGCCGCGGAGCGCCCTTGCTCCCGGCGGCCGGTCACGAGTGGTCACCTGCGCGCAGCGAGGCGGGCCGCCGTCGTCGGCAGCGCGCCGTCCAGGTAGCGCCGCCGCGTCGCCGCGCGTGCGATCTTTCCGCTGGACGTACGCGACACGCCACCCGGTTCTATCAACACGAAGTCGTGGACGCTCATCTCGTGCTCGATGTTGACGGCGCTGCGCACCGCGGACTCCACCTCGTCCACGTCCAGGCGACCGAGAGGGACGCGGCGGTTGCGCTCGGCGACGACGACGAGCCGCTCCGTCTCCTCCCCGGTGAGCGCGAAGGCGGCGACGTGGTCGGGACGGACCGCCGGGTGGGCCTCCTGCGCGGTGACCTCGATGTCCTGCGGATAGTGGTTGCGGCCGTCGACGATGATGAGGTCCTTGATGCGGCCCGTGACGTACAGCTCGCCTTCGTGGACGACGCCGTAGTCGCCGGTCCTCATCCACGGCCCGGACGGCAGCCCGCCGGGCTCGGCCAGCTCGCCGCCGAACGTGTCCTGGCTCCGCTCGGAGTTGCGCCAGTAGCCGGGCGCGGTGTTGGGGCCGTGCACCCAGATCTCGCCGACCCTGCCGTCCGGCTGCTCGGCGCGCGTCTCGGGGTCGACGATCGCGACGATCTGGCCGGACGGGCGCCCGCACGACACCAGCGCGCTCGTCCCCTCGTCCTCCTCGCCGGCGCGGAGCCGCAGCTCGCCGTGGGTGAGCGCGTCCCGGTCCACGGAGATCACCTTCGGCGGGACGTCCTCGGCCGCCGCGGTGACGAACACGGTCGCCTCGGCCAGCCCGTAGCCGGGCGCCTGCGCGCCCGGACGCAGGCCGGCCGGCGCGAGCGCCTCGGCGAACGTCGCCAGCGTCGACGTGCGGATCGGCTCCGCGCCGTTCAGGCACGTCGTCAGCCCGGACAGGTCCAGGCCGGCGATCTTCTCCGGCGAGGCCATCGACGCGACGTACTCGTAGGCGAAATTGGGCCCGGCGGTGTAGACGTTCCTGCCGGGACGCGACGCGATCAGCTGCAGCCACCGCATCGGGTTCATGATGAACGACACGGGGTCGGTGTAGATGGCGTGGTCGCCGCGCACCAGCGGCAGCGCCATCGTGGCGATCAGCCCCATGTCGTGGAACAGCGGCAGCCAGCTCACCAGCTCCGGGTTCGGCTTGTCGGGCGCCCAGCCGGCCCAGAGCTGCGCGGCGTTCGCCGTCACGTTCCCGTGGGTGATCTCCACGCCGGCGGGGCGGCGCGTGGACCCCGACGTGTATTGGAGGTAGGCGAGGTCGTCGAACGCGACGGGCTCGTCCTCCCACTGCCCGGCCAGGGCGAGGTCGATCTCCTCGGCGAACACGATCTCCTTGGGCCGCGGGACGTCGTGGTCGGCGAGGAACTTCTCCACGTGCGGCAGCGCGTTCCGCGTCGTGACGATCACCGCGGGCTCGGCGTCGGTGTAGGCGCCGAGCAGCCGGTCGGCGTGCCCCGGCAGGTCGGGGGAGAACAGCGGCACCGCGATGACGTGCGCGTACATGGCGCCGAGCATGGTCATCATGTAGTCGAGCGTCTGCGGGAGCAGCAGCGCGGCGCGCTCGCCGGGCCCGGTGACCCGGCGCAGCGTCACCGCCGTGGCGCGCGCGTGCCGGTCGGTCTCGGCCCAGCTCAGCGTGGTGTGCGCGCCGGACGGGTCCGCCGAGTAGTCGACGAAGGTGTAGGCCGGGGCGTCCGGCTTCTCCTTCGCCCACCGCGTGATCCGCTCGATCAGCGGGGTGCGGCCGGAGCCGCCGGGCAGAAGGTCGGGAAGCAGCGAGCCCAGTGCCATTGATCATCTCCCGAGGAGGGGGCCGGGGGGCCGTGTGCGGTGCCGTGCGGGGTCGGGCGCCGCAGGCGGGCGTGCGCCGCGCCTGCCGGACGCCCCTCCTTGGACGCCCCTGGCGACCGGCGATGATCGTCAAGCTACCGGATGGTAGCCAGTGCGCGATATTAGCTCGCGGTCACATTCGCCGAACCGCGGTTTGTCACCGCCGTGACAAGAGGAAATTCCCCGTCACATCGGCCCGTCGTCCGCGGACCCGGACGTCGCGCGGCTCAGCCTGATCCTCCGCCGCCAGAGGGCGATGCACGCGGCGCCCCACAGTAACCCGATCTCGGCCACGAGCGCAGCGCCGACCACCACGGCCCAGTCCGTGTCGTCGCCCTCCTCCGCCCCGACGGGCGCCATCAGCGTCATCCGGGTCCTGCCCGCGGCCACGTTCGGGTCCGCGGGCGGGGTCATCTGCGGGAGGACGTTCGCGTCCGGCCGCGGCACCGGCGGCACCGCCGACCCGGGTGCCGGCGGCGCCGCGACGCCCGCCTCCGGCTCCGGTGGTTCCGCGGCCTCCGGATCCGGCACGTCGGGAACGCCGGCCTCGACGTCCACCGGGCCCTCGTCCGGGCAGTCCGCGCCGCGGCAGACGGGCACCGAGACAGACGGCCCGGGCGCCTCCGGCATGGCAGGCGGATCGCCCGCATTCGTCTGGCCGCCCGCGGGCCGGGACGGGTGCTCCCCGTCACCCGCGCCCGACTGCACTCTCGGTGTCTCGTGCGGTGTCTTGCGCGGGGTCGCGTTGCCGCCGGGTGGCCGAGTGCTCTCAGGCGCCCTGGGGCCGGACACGCGCGGTCGGCTCGTGGTGGCTTTGCCGCCCCCATGGGGCAGTGCGCCCGCTTTCGGTGTCTTGTGCGGCCGGGGGCTGGTCGCGGTCGGCCTGCCGGTGGACGGCCGGCCCGTGGCTTTGCCGCCTGCCTTGGGGTGCGCCTTCGGTGTCTTGTGCGGTGTCTTGTGCGGGGTCGGCTTGACGCCGGACGGTCGAATGCTCTTGTGCGGCCTGGGACTGGACGCGCTCGATTTGCCGGCGGGCGGCTTGGTCTTCGTGCAGGGCTTCGCGCCTGTCTTCGCCTTGCCGGTCGCGCAGTGCCGGGGCTTGCCGCGCGGGCTCGGCTTGCCGCCGGACGTGGGGCACGGCTTCTTGCCCGCGCAGGGCTCGGGCTTCGGCGAGGCCTTGGTGGACGGGCTCGGAGCGGCGCCGGAGAAGTCGAACATCGCGAGCGCGGATCGGCGGGTGGCGTTGGAGGCGTCCGCCAGCGCGAGGATGCTCAGCGGTTTCGCGGCGGGCCCCGAGACCTTGGCCGCCGGAATCCGGACGGTGCCCTTGCGTTCCTGCGGCTTCGCCCCCACGTCGCCCAGCTCGCAGCGCAGCTCGCGCCCGGAATCGGCCTTCGAGCAGGTCCGCGAGTGGCTCGTCCAGACGAGGGGGCGCTCGGCCACGAGGCGGACGGCGGCGTGGCGCGCGACGCCGCCGCGAGCGCGGACCCGGACCGTGTAGGTGAGCGTGTAGCCCGGACCGCGCGCCGCGTCGCCGGTGGCCGTGATGTCCATGAGCAGCCGGACGCCCGATGGGCGCCCGCCCGGCACGGCCTCGGCGGCCGGGCTCATCAGCATCAGCGGAACGGCCAGCGCCCCGCTCGCCGCGACGGCGCCATAGCGTGGTCTCCCGCGCCCCTCTCGCACTCGATCCCCCAAACGGTCTCTACGGCTGCCGGGGGGCGGCGACGTGGCGCCGGGCACAGACAGTTATTGCCAGATCATCCACGGGAGTAACGTGCATCACTCTGGCGACCCACCTGCTTTCGCACAGCGGAATCGGTTCTCCGTAGAATCGGGGGGTCGCGACGGGGAGGAGACACGGGGTGGCGGAGGCCGTTCGGTCGCTGGAGCGCGCGTTCGACCTGCTGGAGCATCTGGCGGACGCCGGGGGCGAGATGGCGCTGTCGGAGCTGACGGAGGTCTCCGGCCTGCCGATGCCGACGATCTACCGGCTGATGCGGACGCTGGTGAACCAGGGCTACGTGCGCCAGGAGCCGTCCAAGCGCTACGCCCTGGGGCCGCGGCTCATCCGGCTCGGCGAGGGCGCGAGCCGCCTGCTGGGGACGTGGGCGCGCCCGGTTCTGGCCGGGCTGGTGGACGCGGTCGGGGAGACCGCCAACATGGCCGTCCTGGAGGGCGACGAGGCCGTGTACGTCGCGCAGGTGCCGTCCAAGCACTCGATGCGGATGTTCACCGAGGTGGGACGGCGCGTCCAGCCGCACTGCACGGGCGTGGGGAAGGCGCTCCTGTCGCAGCTGCCCGACCAGCGGGTGAGGGAGATCCTCGCCCGGACGGGCATGGCCGAGCACACCCCCAACACCTTCACCGACCCGGACGCGCTCCTGGCGGAGCTGGAGCGGATCCGCCGGCAGGGCTACGCCCTGGACGACGAAGAGCAGGAGATCGGCGTGCGCTGTGTCGCGGTGCCGCTGCGCGGGGCGCCGACGCTGACGGCCATCTCGGTCTCGGGGCCGTCCGGGCGCATGACGCGGGAGACCGTCCCGGACGTCGTCCCCATCATGCGCGACGCCGCCGACCGGTTCGCGAAGGAACTCGGGCCGACGGCGTAGGAGGCGCGGTCAGTCGACGGGTTCGCCGACGATCACCGTGGGGCGCCCGCCGCGCTCCCACTTGACGAAGTCGCCGGCGGAGCGGACGAGCACGGTGGCCAGCCACAGGGCCAGTCCGGTGTCGTCCACGATGCCCGCGACGGGGATCACGTCGGGAACGGCGTCGATCGGGGAGATGATGTAGACGAGGCCCAGGGCGAGCAGCCCGACCGTCCCGAAGGACATGCCCCTGTACTTCCCGCTCAGCACGGACTTCAGCATCCTCGGGACGGCGCGGACGCGCTCCCAGAACCCTGGGGCGTCGGGCTCCAGCGTCTCGCGGTAGATCTGCCAGGCCTGCCCGGCGGCGGCCGCACTGCGCTTCCTGTCCACCAGCACTCCTCGTTCAGATGTTCGTGAGGGCGCGCCCCCGCGGCGCCCACGTATGACTAGGACGCGAGGGGTGCCGTATTTGTTCCCCTGAAACGATCGTGAGGCGCGTGTCACAGCCGGACCACTCCGGGCGGCGCCGGAATGATCGCCGGTGACGCCTCCCGGATGCGCCCCGGGAGGCGTCACCGGAAGTGAGTTCTTCGTCACTCCGATGGGCGACGTGCGGCGATTCACGGTGTGTTGCCCGGCGTCTACTGGAAGCATGGGGCGACGCTGGGAGGGGCGCCGCCTCCCGCCGGCACGATCGGCATGGCCGTCGAGCATGGGGAGCTGACGTAGCGAGATGAGCGGCGAGGATACGAACCGTCCTGTCCATGGCACCGCGTCGGGGGACGCCTACGTCGCGCTGCCGCCGACGGCGGTCGACGCGGTCATGTCCGGCCCGACCCGGATGGTCGTGGCGTGGCCCGGGTTCGACCCGCCCCGCACGGCGGCGGCGCTGGCGGCGGCGATCCCGATGACGGGCGTGCCGGTGTGGCGCGTCTACCTCGACCTGCCGGGACGCTCGCCCGGCGGGCTCGGGTCGGGCGCGATCCTGGAGAGCGAGAACATCGAGGCCTACTGCGCGGCCGTGCGGACCGCCGCCGAGCGGCTGCCGGCCGCGCTCGCCGCGATCCGCGGCGACCTCGGCCTCCCGGACGGACCGGTCGCGCTCGCGGGCTTCAGCGCGGGCGCCGCCGCGGCGCTGCTGGCCGTGGCGAGCGGCGGCGTCGCGGTCAGCGCCGCCGCGCTCGTGGCGCCCGTCGTCGCGCCGTCGCGGGCCGCGCGGGCGGTGGAGAAGCGGTCCGGGCGCGACCGCGCCTGGTCCGACCACGCCGCCGCGCTCGCCGATGAGCTCGACCTCGGCTCGCTCGCCCCCGCCATCGCCGGCCGGGACGTTCCGACACTGCTCATCAGCGGGGCGAAGGACCGCGTCGTCCCCCCGCGCGAGGTCACCGCGCTCCGCGACGAGCTGCGCCGGCACGGCGCCGCGGCGGTGGAGTCCGCCACGTTCCGGATGGGGCACGCGCTGGCCGCGGAGCCCGGCACCGAGCCCCGCCCGCCGATCACCGAGGCCGTCCGGGTGGACGGCGTCCTCACCGACTGGTTCCGCGACCACCTCGCCCGCGGTCCGGCCTCGCCGTCCGAGACCCTGGAGGACGTCCCGCAGGCGGACGTGCCGCAGGCGGAGGCACCGCAGGCGAACGCCGCGCTGGGCGACACGCAGCCCGTCGACCCGCGGCACGGGTCCTGGGCGCCCGGCGGGCAGGACGCCGCCGGTGCGCGGACCGGCGCCGGTGTGGGGCACGGGTCCTGACCGCCCGGCGGGCGCCGTGAGGCGCCCGCCGGGCGGGTGCGGGGTGTGCGGTGGTCAGCCGCGGGAGAGGACCTCGTACCGGACGGGGATGACACCCGCGCCCGTGCCGCCGACCTTCTTCATGGCGGCCCTGGACAGGTCCAGGCAGCGCCCGCCCGCGTACGGGCCGCGGTCGTTGATGCGGACGATGACGGACCGGCCGTTGTTCTTGTTCGTCACGCGGACCTTCGAGCCCATCGGCAGCGTCTTGTGCGCGGCCGTCAGATCGCTCGGGTCGAAGCGCTCGCCGCTCGCGGTCATCTGCCCCTCCCAGTAGTAGGAGGCTTCGCAGGACCCCGAGTCCACGACCTTGTACTTCTTCTTTTTCTTCTTCTTCTTGGGCTTGGCCGCCTGAGCGGCCTGGCTGTCGGTCGTCGGCGACTCCTTCTCGGGAGTCGCCGACGGGGACGGCTCCGGCGACCGGGTCCCGCCCCGGCTCGCCCGGGTCGGCTCTTCGTGCGGCCGGCCGGCCAGCGGATCGTCGGTGGCCCGCGGCGCGGACCGCGCCGCACTGGCGGAACCCGCCGCGCCGCCGGTGTCCGCCAGGGCGAACGCCCCCACGGCCAGGACGGCGACGGCGGCGCCGGAGACGATCAGGATGGTGCGTAGGCGTGCTCGAAGAAGACGCCTGACAGGGCTACCCACAGAGGAGTCCTTTGGTTGGGGACAGGACCCCGGACGCCCGGCGTTCGTGCCGCCGTTCTCGCGGCGTGGTCAGGCGACCTCGATCGTCCCCGAATCCCCCGCCGCCCCGCGGGCTTCATGGCCCGCCGCGCCGATCTCTCTCAGGCGCGTCCGCTCCGTCGCGGTCAAGCGTCCGGTGAGTGCGGCCGGAAAGGCATCTTCATTTTTGATCTCTCAAGTGCCGCACAAGTTCTTGACCGTACGGTGTGTCCCGCGTGAATCAAGCCGTAGGGCCCTGCTTTGTGGGCTTTGTCACCTCAGTCTTGACCAGGTGAAGCTGATCAACTTCGCACGGTGACCGCCTTTGAAGATCGACTTTACTCGCCATAGACCACGAGATCTCGGGCATATAACAATCGCTTGCATGCTAACGAAACGGGGCGTTCCGGTGGAATGTCGCTTCCGCCGGAACGCCCCGTGAGGAGGTCCGTGATGCCGTGTTGTCGTGGTGTCCCGGTGCCGTGGTACGGCGGGTCAGCCGAGGCCTACCGGGTCCGCCAGGTCGAGGACGGAGGCGCCGGGCATGGACAGTGGGCCGTCCGCCACCCGGGAGACCGAGCGCTCCTTCGCCGTCAGCACGTCGACCACCTTGCCGGCGCCGCCCTTGGACCCGACGAGCCCGCCGGCCTTGCCCACGGCCTTGCCCGCCTTGTTCACGGCGGAGCCCGACGGGTGCCCGGCGTGCCGTCCGGTCTCGCGGAGGAGCTTGGACCCGGCCGGCAGCCCGCCGAGGCCGAGCATGGACGGGACGTCCGGCAGCCCGGACGTCAGCCCCGGAACGGGCATGCTCAGCGGCGTCTCGGCGCTGCGCCCGTGCGGGAGGGGGGCGGCGACCGGCGCCGCGCGGAGGATGCCGTCGACCGCGCCGGTGCCCGTCTCGGCGGCCCGGCCCGCGCGGTTGACGACGGGGGCGGGGAGCGTCCCGGTGACGGGGGCGGCTCCGGTCGCGGTGTCGTAGAGGAGCGTCGTGGCCGGGCCCTTGGCGGCGTTCGCCGGGGCGGCCGCCACGGCGAACGCGGCGACGACGGGAGCGAGGGCGCAGGCGCTCAGCAGTTTGATGGTGGACCGGTTCATTTCTTCCCCCCGAGGGATGTGGGATTGACCCTGCACGTGTAGTGCGCGCCCGCGCGATATGCGAATCCGGCGCGCCGTCGAGCGGGGACGCTAGTACACGCCGATGTCCCACGCGGCGATTTCGGAGGTGAATTGACCGGCCGGAACAAAGATCTACGCGAAGGGGAAGGAAAGTCCGGAGCCGCCGAATGGCATTAAGCTACGAAAAGGCATAAACCGGGGGCGCCCCGTGGGACGCCCCCGCCGAAGGCCCGGTTCCCGGGCCGCCCGATGCTCCCGGCTACTCGGCGGAGCCGAGGCTGATGGCCTGGTCGACCTCGTCCTTGCGGGCCGCGACCTCGGCCGCGTAGCGCTCCTCGTCGACCTTCTCCGCGATCTCCTCGTCCTGCCTCATCAGCACCTCGAGGTCCGCCTTGGCGTTGTCGAGGACGCCCATGTCCTGGTACGCGGCCTGCACCTTGTCGCCCCACAGGCCGACGTCCCGGACGCAGGGCACGATCCGGCTGAACAGCAGCGACTGGTAGAGGGTGTACATGTCGGAGTTGTCGACATATTCCATGCACCGGTCCACCGGCATGTCGAGCTGCTCGAAGATCTCGCGGCCCTTGAAACGGTCGCGCATCAGATAGCAGCCCTCGACGACGAACTCCTCGCGCTCGGCCCGCTCCTTGTCGGTCAGCTCGGCGTAGTAGTCCTTGAGCGCGAGCCGCCCGAACGCCACGTGCCGCGCCTCGTCCTGCATGACATAGGCGAGCAGCTGCTTCACCAGCGGGTTCGTCGACATGTCGCGGTAGAGCCCGAACGCGGCGAGCGCGAGGCCCTCGATGAGCACCTGCATGCCGAGGTAGGGCAGGTCCCAGCGGCTGTCCTCCAGCGACTCGGCGAGCAGCTTCGCCAGGTCCTGGTTGATCGGGTAGTACATGCCGATCTTCTCGTGCACGAACCTCGTGTACAGCTCGACGTGCCGCGCCTCGTCCATGGTCTGCGTGGCGGCGTAGAACTTCGAGTCCAGGTCGGGGACGGACTGCACGATGCGGGCCGACACGTTCAGCGCGCCCTGCTCGCCGTGCAGGAACTGGCTGAACAGCCATGAACCCTGGTGCCGGCCGAACTCGTCCCGCTCCTTCTGCGACATCTTCTCCCAGATGTCGGAGCCGAACAGCGGGTTGAAGTTCTCCGGCAGCCCGGCGACGTTCACCGGATCGACCTCAAGGTCCCAGTCGATGCGCTTCTGCGCGTCCCACTGCTTGTCCTTGCCCTTCTGGTACAGGTTCAGCAGCCGGTCGCGCCCCTCGTCGTACTCCCAGGTGAAGCGGGTGTCGCCCGCCATCGGTACGTTCCACGTCTCGGTCGGCACCGGCGTGGTGTAGAGGTCGTAGGAACTCACGGGGGATCCTCCTCCGGGCAGGACGCCGCGCGATCGCGACGCGGGTGTGCTCCGCCCACGGCTTTACATACCTTCGTAACATGTAAAGCGCGCGGAGGCCAGGGCGTCGCGGGAACGCGCATCGCCCGGAGGCGGGCGCCGGCGCGACCGGGAGGGCGTCAGGGCGACCGGGAGGGCGTCAGCGCGACTGGAGGGCGTCCAGGCCGACCGCCTGCGCGATGACCAGGCGGCGGTCGAGCCGCGGGTCGTTGATCTCGACGACGTAGCGGTCGCGGAACCCGAACTTCTTGTCGACGGAGAAGACCACCTGGTCACCGGCGTAGAAGTCGAAGTGGTACGGCCAGGCGAACGGAAGGCTCTCCACGTACGGGATGATCTGCCAGACGCGCCGCAGCACCGCGACGACCTTGTTGCGCTCGCTGCCGGTCGTCACGCCGAGGCCCGGCTGCTCCAGGTGCCAGGTCGAGGCGAGCAGCGACTTCTTGAAGTCCTTGCGGAAGACGCCGATCGCCTGCCCGTGCGCGTCGGTGACGTCGTACGCCGACGCGAGGTCGATGCGCTTGCGCGCCTTGAACCCGAGGATCGGGCGCGTCTTGGTGTCGTCGGAGTACAGGGTGACCTGTTCCTTGAACGCCAGCCGCTTCTGCTGCGCGAAGGCGAGCAGCTCGCCCTCCTGGCCGCCGCTGCCCTCGGCGTGCACCTCGTACTGGTTCACCATCAGGCGCACCCGCTGCCGGATCAGCAGCTTGCGCTGCGCCTGCAGTCTCTCTTCGTCCAGCGAACTCACCCGTTCTATTGCGTTTTGCCGAGGGAGTCTGCCACAGCGACCCAGCTTCATGCGGCGTTTGCGCGGGCGCGCCGGGCCGGGCCGCGGCGCCCGGGGCACGCCCGCCGCCGCGGGGGTCGCTCAGGACTCCTGGATGTGCGCGGCCAGGTACCCGTGGATCAGCCGTTCCGCCTCGGCGACGATCTCGGGATCGCCGTCCGGGCTGCGGCGGAACGCCATCTTCAGCACGGCGTCGCCGGCCTCGACCGCGATGGCGAGCGCGGTGGCGAGACCGGGGGTGTCCTGGACGCCGAAGGTGTCCACCACCAGCCTGCGGAGCCGGTCGGCGACCACCGCGTTGTTGTCGGCCTCGGAGTCGAGCAGGTTGACGTCCGCGACGTCGCCGAAGCGCAGCACCCGGAAGCCGGGCACGGTCCGGTGCATCTCCACGAAGATCTCGATGATCGCGCCGACCGTGTCGGACCAGTCGCCGAACTCGCCGGCGGCCAGCCGCGCGGCGACCCGGTCGCCGAACTCCTCCAGGTTGCGCAGGGCGAGCGCCTGCGCGACGGCGCGCTTGTCGGGGAAGAACTGGTAGACCGACCCGATCGCCACCTCGGCCCGCTGCGCGATGCGCGTCGTGGTGAGGCCGTCGTAGCCGTCCTCGTCCAGGATGGCCGCGCAGGCGTCGAGCATCCGCTGGACGCGTTCGGCGCTGCGGCGCTGGGCGGGACGGCGGCGGAGCGGGGTGCGGATCTCGGTCACGTTGCCATTGTCCCCCGAACGCACCGGTGCCCGGCATGCTCGGCCCGCCCTTCACCACCCGCGGGTCACGGGAGTCTTCCGCGCGCACCACCCCCGCACTAATATCCGAAGGCTATTCGCATTTCGCCGAGGCATGCAGGGGAGGGAAACGCGATGGGGCTTCCGGAACGCTTCCGCTGGGGCGTCGCCACCGCCGCCTACCAGATCGAGGGCGCGGCCGGCGAGGACGGGCGGGGACCGTCCACCTGGGACGTCTTCTCCCACACCCCCGGACGCGTCAGGGACGGCCACACCGGCGACGTCGCCTGCGACCACTACCACCGCTGGCCCGAGGACATCGCGCTGATGGCGGGGCTCGGCGTCGACGCGTACCGGTTCTCGATCGCGTGGCCCCGCGTGCAGCCCGCCGGGAGGGGACCGGTCAACCCGAAGGGCCTCGACTTCTACGACCGCCTGGTGGACGGGCTGCTCGCCGCGGGCATCTCCCCCGTCGCCACCCTCTACCACTGGGACCTCCCGCAGCCGCTCGAAGACGCCGGCGGCTGGATGGAACGCGACACCGCCTACCGGTTCGCCGAATTCTCCTACCTGGCGGCGACGCGGCTCGCGGACCGCGTGGACATGTGGATAACCCTGAACGAGCCCGTGGTCGTCACGGCCTACGGGTACGCGTTCGGCGTCTACGCTCCGGGCCGGACGCTCATGCTGGACGCGCTCCCCACCGCGCACCACCAGCTCCTCGGCCACGGCCTCGCCATCCAGACCCTGCGCAGCCGCGGCGCACGCAAGATCGGGCTGACGAACCACTACTCCCCGGCCTGGGCGGCGACCCCCGAAGACCGGCCCGCCGCGGACGCCTTCGACGGGTTCATGAACCGGCTGTTCACCGACCCCGTCCTGCTGGGCCGCTACCCGGACCCGATGGCGGACGCGCCGTTCGTCCGTCCCGAGGACATGGCGCTCATCTCCGCGCCCATCGACTTCCTGGGCGTGAACTACTACCACCCGACACGGGTGAGGACGCCCGCGGAGGGGCCGCTGCCCTTCGACCTGGCCGACATCACCGAGTACCCGGTGACCGGGATGGGCTGGCCGATCGTCCCGGACGCGTTCCTGGAACTGCTCCGCACGCTCGACTCGCGCTACGACCTGCCGCCGCTCTACATCACCGAGAACGGCTGCTCGTTCCCCGACGAGCCCGGCCCGGACGGCGCCGTGGACGACACGTCCCGCATCGAGTTCCTGGATGCCCACATCACCGCCATGCGCACCGCCATCGATGAGGGCGTCGACATCCGCGGCTACTTCGCCTGGTCGCTCCTGGACAACTTCGAATGGGCGGAGGGCTACCACCCGCGCTTCGGGCTCGTCCACGTCGACTACGAGACGCAGAAGCGCACGCCGAAGAAGTCCTACGGCTGGTACCGCGACCTCATCGCCTCGTCCCGGAACCCGGGGTGACCACCGCGCGACCGTCCGGGACGCGGCGTGGATAGTCTGCCCTTTCCGGATCGTCGTGGAGGTGGTGAATGCCGGAGACCCGTCCGCTGCGCGCGACCGATCCCCGCGAACTCGGCGGATACCGGCTGACGGCCCGGATCGGGGAGGGCGCGCAGGGGGTCGTCTTCCTCGGTGAGTCGGACGCGGGGGAGCGGGTCGCGGTGAAGATCCTGCACGCCGACGTCGGACGGGACGAGCGGGCCCGCACCCTCTTCGAGCGCGAGCTGGCCGCCGCCCGGCGCGTCGCCCCGTTCTGCACGGCCCGCGTCCTCGCGGCCGAGGCGGACGGCGACATCCCCTACATCGTCAGCGAGTACATCGACGGGCCGTCGCTGCGCGACCGGATCGCGGCCGGCGGCCCGGCGCCCCCGGACGAACTGGTGCGGCTCGCCGTCGGCACCGCCACCGCGCTGGCCGCGATCCACGAGGCGGGCGTCGTGCACCGCGACCTCAAGCCCGCCAACGTGCTGCTCGGGCCGGACGGCCCGAAGGTCATCGACTTCGGCATCGCCCGGCCGCTGGAGGCCACGTCCGCCACCCTGACCGGCGCCGTCGGCACGCCCGCCTACATGGCGCCGGAGCAGGTGGCGGGGTCCACCGGCGGGGCGCCCCTGGACATGTTCGCCTGGGGCTGCACGATGGCGTTCGCCGCCAACGGCGTCCCGCCCTTCGGCGGCGCCTCGGTGCCGGTCATCATGCAGCAGGTCCTGTACGGGGAACCGGACCTCGGCGCGCTGACCGGGGACCTGCGCGCGCTCGTCGCGGCCTGCCTGGCCAAGGACCCGGCGGGACGCCCGACCGCGGTCCAGGTGCTGCAGCGGCTGCTCGGCCTCGGCGCGGACGCGAACCTGCTCGCGGAGGGCACGTCGGCCGCCGCGCGCCCGGCACCGGACGCCACGGTGCCCGGCGCGCCCTCGGCCACGGCGCCCGGCGCGCCGTCCGCCGCCGCGCCGTCCGCACCCTCGCCGCCGGTCCCCGCGCCGGGGTTCCCGCCCGGACCGCCCCCGCCGCCACCGGGCTTCCCGCAGCCGGGCGGCCCGCCGCCGGGCCGGGGCGGCGCCGCCCGCCCGCTGCTGATCGCCGGGGCGGCCGCCGCCACCGTCGTGGTCCTGGCCGGCGCGCTCGTCACCGCCGTCCTGCTCTCGGACGGCGACGAGGAGAGGGCGGAGGGCGGGACCGGCACCCGGACGCCGGTGGCGGGATCGGGGTCGTCCGGCCCGTGCCGGTACCTCCCGGCGACCACCGAGAAGATCAAGCAGTCCGGGACCCCGCCCGCCACCCCGCCCGCGCAGAGCCCGTCCCGCGCCGACATCCGCACCGACCTCGGCACGATCGCGGTGGAGCTGGACCCCGGGAAGGCGCCGTGCACGGTCAACTCCCTCGCCTACCTCGCGGGCCGGAAGTTCTTCGACGGCTCCCGATGCCACCGGCTCACGACGGACTCGTCCCTCAAGATCCTCCAGTGCGGCGATCCGAGCGGGTCGGGAACGGGCGGCCCGTCCTACCGGTTCGGCGACGAGAGCCTGTCCTCCGCGAGGTACACGCGGGGGACCGTGGCCATGGCCAACGCGGGGCCGGGCACCAACGGCAGCCAGTTCTTCATCCTCTACGCGGACGCCGAGAGGCTGCCGGCCAGCTACACGGTCTTCGGGCGGGTCACCTCCGGCATGGACGTCATCGACAAGGTGGCCAAGGAGGGCGTGGAGAACGGCACCACGGACGGCGAACCGAAGCAGCGGCTCACCATCACCGAACTCCGCACGACCTAGCCCGGCCGGGAGAAGGAATGCTGGTCGATCACTTCCCGCTCGTCGGACTACGGCTGAGGACGCCCCGGCTGGAGCTGCGGCTCCCGTCTCCTGAAGAACTCGGGGCCCTGGCCGGCGTCGCGGCCGAGGGGGTCCATCCGCCCGAGACGATGCCGTTCGCGGTGCCGTGGACGGATCGCCCGCCCGCCGAGGTGGCGCGCGGCGTCGTCCAGCACCACTGGCAGATGCTCGCGGAGTGGACGCCGGAGTCGTGGGAGCTCGACCTCACCGTCTTCCACGCGGGCGAGGTCGCCGGGCAGCAGACGCTCCGGGGACGTGACCTGGCCGTCCTCCGCCAGGTCGAGACGGGTTCGTGGCTCGGTCGCCGCCACCAGGGGCAGGGGATCGGCACGGAGATGAGGGCCGCCGTCCTGCACCTGGCGTTCTCCGGGCTGGGCGCCGACGAGGCGCTGTCGTCCGCGTTCGACACCAGCCACGCGTCGCAGGCCGTGTCGCGCAAGCTCGGTTACCAGGCCAACGGGATCGACCGCCGCGTCGTCCGCGGCGAACCGAGGATCGATCACCGGATGCGGCTCACCCGGGAGGACTGGGAACGACACCGCACCGTCCCCGTCACCGTGGAGGGGCTCGCCCCGTGCCTCCCGATGTTCGGGCTCCCGGAATCAGGCGCCGAGGACGCCTAGAGGGTCGGCCAGCAGCGCGGCGAAGCCCAGCTCGGCGGCGCCGACCAGGGTGGACTCGTAGCCGAGCGCGGCGGTGCGGAGCTCGACGTGCTCCCGGGAGACGGGCAGGCCGCTCGCCGCCACGCGGGCGCGGACCTGGGACGCCGCGCCCCGGTAGATCTCCTGCAGCATGCCGCCGAAGACGACGACGCCCGGGTTGAACAGGTTGATCAGGTTGGTGACGCCGATGCCGAGCCAGTCGCCGACCCGCTCCAGGGCCCGCCGGGCGGCCTCGTCCCCGGCCTCCGCCGCGTCCACCACGGCCCGCACCCCCTCCCGGCCGACCGGGCCGCCGGCGCGCCCGGCCGCCTCCAGCAGCGCCGCCTCGCCCACCTCCGCCTCCAGGCAGCCGCGCGAGCCGCAGTTGCAGGGGCGCCCGCCGTACGGATTGACGATCATGTGGCCGAGCTCGGCGGCGTAGCCGTCGTCGCCGTGCAGCGGCTTGCCGCCGACGATGATGCCGCCGCCGACGCCGATGTCCCCATGCAGGTAGACGAGGTTCCTGCCGCCCGCGCCCGCGCCGCGTTCGAGCTCGGCGAAGGCGCCCAGATGCGCCTCGTTGCCGACCTTCACGGGCAGGTCCAGGCCCAGCCGCTCGCCGAGGGCCGGGCCGAAGTCGAGATCCGTCCACCCCCGGGTGGGCACCAGCCGGACCTTCCCGTCGGCCGCCCTGATCAGGCCGCAGAACGACGCGCCGACCCCCGCGCACGCCGCGTCCGGCGGGGCGGCGGCCACGAGCGCGCGCCCGAACCCGGCGAGGACGGCGACCACGTCCTCCAGGTCGTCCCGACCGCGGCGCCGGAACGCCTCCCTGCGCTCCAGGACCGTCCCGCCGAGCCCGACCCTGGCGGCGACCAGCCGGTCCATCGCGACGTCGAAGGCGAGGACGTACGCCCGGCCGGGCTCGGGGCGGACGACGAGCGACGGCCGCCCGGACCGCCCCGTCGCCGCGGACGGCTCCTCCCGCACCAGGCCCGCGTCCGCGAGCTTCGCGATCAGCGTCAGGATCGTGCTCCGGTTCACGCCCATCCGGGCGGCGAGCTCGGTGCGCGACACCGCCCCGTCCCGATGCACCTCGCGCAGGAGGATGCCCATGGTGCGCCGCCGCGTCGCGGGGGAGACCCGCCCGGTGCCGCCGGTGCCCGGCAGGAGCGAGGACGACATGGCTCCTCCTCACGATGCGCTGCCACCAAATTACCGAAGCCCTCGTGGTGCGTCAGTCCTCCCCGGCGTAGCGGGCGGCCAGTTCCGTGCCGATGCGCGCCAGCTCGTCGCGGACGGAGGGCGGTTCCAGGACGTCGATGCGCCCGCCCCAGCCCGCGAGGTCGCGGGCGATGTCCAGCGGGGTCGGCGCGCCCACCCGGACCCGCACGCGTCCCTGCCCGGCGGTGCCCTCGGTGCGGCAGTGCCGTCCGAACCGCTCGCGCAGCACGAACACGAACCGCTCCTCGATGAGCACGGTCGCCCAGGTGCGGGAGCGGCGCCGTTCGATCTCCTCGACGGTCTCCTCCCAGGCGGCGGCGAGCGTGAAGCCGTCCGGGCGTGCGGCGCGCGCGTCCGTCGGCTCGGCCCGCTCGATGCGGTCGACGCGGAAGGTGCGGCGCCCGTGCGCGGTCCCGGCGAGGAGGTACCAGACGTCGTCCTTGTCGATCAGGCCCCACGGGTCGACCAGCCGCTCCGTCCGCTCGCGGGTGCGGCCGGCGTAGGTCAGGCGGACCTTGCGGCGGCGGACCACGGCGTCCTGGAGCACGCCGACCAGGGCGGGGCGGGGCCGGTCGTGCCCGCCCCACCGGGTGGGGTCGACCATCGTCGCGGCGGTCGCGGCCTCGGCGTCCGCCCGGAACGTGCTGGGCAGGGCCCGGACGAGCTTGCGCAGCGCCGCCTTCGCCTCGGCCGACACGCCCGCCGCGGGACCGGCGAGCAGGTACAGCGCCTGCGCCTCCACCGCCGTGAGCCCGCTGAGATCGGTGCGGGCGCCGCCGACGAGCGACCAGCCCCCGCCGCGTCCGGGCCGCGGGTAGACGGGGACGCCCGCGGCCGACAACGCCTCCAGATCGCGGCGGGCGGTGGCGACGGACACCTCCAGCTCGGCGGCCAGCTCGGCCGCCGTCACCCGGCCCCGGCTCTGCATCAGCAGCAGGGCGGCCACGAGGCGGTCGGCGCGCATGGTCCACATTCTCCCTCAAAGTGCTCAGAAGGCGAGCACTTTGAGGGAGAGCATGGAGGTATCGACACCGAGGGGGACCAGCGATGATGCACTTCCAGGACGCGGGGGCATGGGAGGCGTGGCTCGCCGCGCACCACGCGTCGGCGGACGGCGTCTGGCTCAAGATCGCGAAGAAGGGCGCGCCCGTCACGTCCCTGAGAATCGGTGAGGCGCTGGAGGTCGCGCTGTGCCACGGGTGGATCGACAGCCACCGCAGGGCCCTCGACGAGCACTTCTACCTCCAGCGGTACTCGCGCCGCCGCGCCGGCAGCCCGTGGTCGCGGATCAACGTGGAGCGGGCGGAGGCGCTGGTCGCCGCCGGGCGGATGCGCCCGGCCGGCATGGCGGAGATCGAGGCCGCCCGCGCCGACGGCCGCTGGGACGCCGCCTACGCCGCGCAGCGCGACGTCACCGTGCCGCCCGACCTGGCCGCCGCGCTCGACGCCGACCCCCGGGCCGCGGCCGGCTTCGCGGCGCTCGGCAAGACCGGCCGCTACCTGGCGATCCTCCCGCTGCTCAAGGCCCGGACCCCGGCCGGACGCACGGCGAGGCTGGCCAGGACGCTCGCCCGCCTGGCCGCTCACTCCCCGTCGTAGACGAGCAGGCCGTCCTCCCGCAGCCGCGCCCCCGGCGTGGGCGGATGCTCGGTGAGGCGGCCGTCGTGGGCGAGATGCAGCACCGCCCGGCCGCGGGCCAGCACCGCGAAGTCGGCGATGAGGCGGCGGTGGCAGCGCCACCACACCGACTCGCTGCACATCACCGCCGTGCGGCGGCCTTCGGCTTCCTGGAGGAGGTCGTCCATGGCGGCCAGGAACTCGCGGCTGCGGGTGTGCCCGGCGTAGCCGCGGAAGGAGTCGTTGCGCCAGAAGGTGTCGGGCGCGTCCGGCTCAGGCCGCCGGAAGCCGCCGAGCCGCCTCTCCCACCGGTAGCCGACTCCTTCGGCGGGCAGCCACGCCCGAAGGGCGTCGCGGTGGACGTCCGGGTTGCGCCGGCTGCCGGGCGCGGTGCGCACGTCCACCACCGACCGGACCTCCGCGTCGCGCAGGAGCCGGGCGAGGTCCTCGCGCCCGGCCCTGCCGTGGCCGAACGTCAGCAGCGCCTCCACCCGGCCACGCTTCCCGCTCGGCGCCGGGGTTATGCGGCGGCGAGGCGGTAGGTGGTGCCGCTGCTGCCCTGCACCCAGGCGTCCGGGAGCGCGGCGGCCAGGGCGTGCTGGGCCCGCCAGCCGGTGCAGTGGCCCGGGACGACGAGGCCCGGCGCCAGCTCGGTCAGCGCGGCGACCGTGGGCGGGATGACCGGCTCGAAGGCCGGACCGCCCAGGTGGAGCCCGCCGACGAGCGCGTGCAGCCGGTCGACGCCCGTCAGCCGCCGCGCGTGCCGGACGATGTTGACCGCTCCCGCGTGCCCGCACCCCGTCAGCACGACGAGTCCCCGGCCGCGGACGTGCACGACGAGGGCCTGGTCGTCGATCACCAGCGGGTCGTGCTCCCAGCCGGAGCCGGTCCAGGCCTGGTGCGGGGGCGGCATGCCGTGCTCGAACTCGGTCGTGCGGTCCACCTCGCCGGTGATCAGGACGCCGCCGTCCAGGAGGAGGGACGGCTCGCGGCGCTCGATGACCTCGAAGCCCTCGCCGTCCAAGGCCTTCCTGCTGAGCGTCGGCAGCTCCTCCACGGGCTCGCCGGGGACGGCGAGCCGGCGCTTCGTCCACACCCGCGGGTGCAGCACCATCGGCAGCGACCGGACGCCGCGCCGTCCCGCCAGGCCGGCCAGCCCCCCGGCGTGGTCGAAGTGGCCGTGGCTGAGCACGACGGCCTGGACGTCGCCGAGGTCGACGCCGAGCCGGGCGGCGTTGGTGACCATCGCGTCCGGCGACAGGCCGGTGTCGAACAGCAGCCTGGTGGAGCGGCCGGCCCGGCGCACCGTGACCAGCGCGGAGAACCCGTGCTCGGCGATCATCCCGGTGGGGGTGCGGCCCTCCTCGAACTGCGGCGCCGTCACCATCCCGGCGCCGAACCCGGCCCGGCGGGTCCGCTCGTCGCTGCCGAGCAGCGCGTCGTAGACGTTGTCCACCAGGGTGAGGATCTCGACCTCGTCCACCGGCTCCAGCGCGACGGGATCGACCGCCGCCCCGCGCACCGGACGCGGCATCGACGCCCGCGCCTCCCCCGCTCCACCCGTTGTCTCGCACATGGTGGCAGCCTAACCCGGCCGCCGTAGACTGGATGATCATGATTTGCGCCGGTGAGGAGACCGGCCGTGGGTGACGCGATGACGGGTCCGCGGGACGCCGAGCCGGTTCCCGGCGTGGACACCGGCACGCCGAGCGCGGCCCGGACGGTTCGCCCGGCATGACGGCCACTTCGACCCGGGTCAGCGAATCGCCAACGTCCTCCTCGTGGCCGGCCTGCTCGTCCTGATCGGGACCGGTGCGGGGATGGCGACGCTGCACGGCGGTCCCGTGTTCGCCGTGCTGGTCCGCGTCCACAAATGGGCGACGTACGCCTGCACGGTGCTCATCGCGGGCCACGTCCTCGTCGCCTCCGGCGTCCTCCCCGGGTACCGCGGCGTGTGGCGGTCGATGCACCTCGGGGGCCGGCTGGACGCGCGGGTGGCCGGGCGGCTCTGGCCGGGCTGGCTCGAACGCACGCGGGGCGGCCGGCGGGACCGGCCGTGAGCTGCCCGTCGCGGACGGACGCCGGGGCCTACGTCCTCGGCGTCCTGCCGCCCGGCGACCGGTCGCGCATGCGCGCCCACCTGGAGGGCTGCGCGCCGTGCCGGGCCGAGATCGCGGATCTCGCCCCGGTCGCCGGCCTCCTCCGGAGCCTGGTCCTCCAGGGGAGCCGGCCGGCCGGACGCGCCGCCGGCGGGGCGGTCAGGGGCGGAGGGCCTTGTGCTCGTCGTCCTCGGCCCGGGCCGGCGGGGAGGCCAGGTCGCGGCGGAAGCGGGTGTTGAGGGCGATGCGCACGCGGCCGAGGCGGGTGCGGGCCTCCGGCGGGCTCACGCCCTCCGTCTCGGGACGGCCGAGGGCCACCGCGGCGGGCGGGCGGGGGTCGGTCACGGGGGCCAGGCCCTCCTCGCTCGCGGGCCGCTCGACCTCGATGTACTCGCCGCTCGGGAGACGCCGGATGATGCCGGTCTCCAGGCCGTGGTGGGCGAGCGCGGCGTCGCGGTGCTGGAGGCCGAGGCAGATCCGGTACGCGACGATGTAGGCGAGCACGGGGCCGAGGATGATGGCGCAGCGGAAGAACCAGGTCGTCCAGAACAGCGGGATGTCGAAGCGGTCGGCGATCACGTCGTTGCCGCCGGCCGCCCAGAGGACCCCGTAGAAGACGACGCCGGCGCTGCCGATGCCCGTCCGGGCGGGGACGTCGCGGGGACGGTCGAGCAGGTGGTGGACGCGGTGGTCGCCCGTGACCCACCGCTCGGCGAACGGGTACACGGCGAGGCCGGTGAACAGCACGCCCGGCACGACGAGCGCGGGGACGAGGACGCTCAGCGGCAGCGTGTGGCCCCAGGCGCTGATCTCCCAGGCGGGCATCATCCGCAGCGCGCCCTCCAGCCAGCCCATGTACCAGTCGGGCTGCGAGCCGGAGCTGATCGCGCCCGGGTCGTACGGGCCGAACAGCCAGATCGGGTTGATCTGGAAGAACGTCGCCAGCAGCGCGGTCGCCGCGAACACCCACAGGAAGAACGCGGTCGTCTTGGCGATGAAGACGGGGAAGAACGGGTAGCCGCGGACGGTCGTGTTCGAGCTGCCCTTCCCCGGGAACTGGGTGTGCGTCTGCCGCCACGTGAGGACGATCGCGTGCAGCGGGATCAGCGCCGCGAGGATGCCCGGGATCAGCAGGATGTGGATGACGTAGAGCCGCGGGATGATCTCCGTCCCCGGGAACTCGCCGCCGAACAGGAACATCACCGCGTACGAGCCGACGAGCGGGATCGAGGCGATGACGCCTTCGAGGATGCGGATGCCGGTGCCCGACAGCAGGTCGTCCGGCAGCGAGTAGCCGAACAGGCCGTTCA
Organism: Actinomadura madurae; assembly: GCF_900115095.1. Taxonomy (GTDB): domain Bacteria; phylum Actinomycetota; class Actinomycetes; order Streptosporangiales; family Streptosporangiaceae; genus Spirillospora; species Spirillospora madurae. Next base: position 652,079 of record NZ_FOVH01000004.1, on the reverse strand, counting down.
CCATGACGAGCATGAACAGCACGATCCCGATGAGCCAGTTCAGCTCGCGGGGCTTGCGGAACGCGCCGGTGAAGAAGTTGCGCAGCAGGTGGATGGCGATCGCGGCCATGAACACGTTCGTCGCCCAGTGGTGGATCTGCCGCATGAGCAGCCCGCCGCGGACGTCGAAGCTGATGTGCAGCGTCGACGCGTACGCCTCGCTCATCCGGACGCCCTTGAGCGGCCCGTACGAGCCGTTGTAGACGACCTCGTTCTGGCTCGGGACGAAGAACAGCGTCAGGTAGACGCCCGTCAGCAGGACGATGACGAACGCGTACATGGCGATCTCGCCGAGCAGGAAGCTCCAGTGGTCGGGGAACGCCTTGCGCAGCGACTTGCGCGCGAACGCGGCGGCGCCGAACCGCTCGTCGACGGCCCGGCCCGCGGCGGCCAGGGATTCGGGAGGTACGCGGTCGGCGGGGTTGGCAGGCACGTGACCACCTCACGGAGTACTCGTCCGTCCCTTCACTGTCGCACCGGACGGGCGGTCAGGCCAGTGCGTCCGGGGAATGTGGAGGACCGTTCAACCACCCGGCCGGAGCCGGTCGTATATCGACCTAGACTTTGCGCCCGAGCACGCAACGGGTCATGATTTGCCCCACATAGGTCGCATAAGTAAGTAATTACCCCGTGTGTCCGGCGCGCAACGCAGGGGGACTGAGCTGGGAGGTTCTGTGGCGGACGACGGTTCGACCACCAGCGGGCGCCCGTGGGCGGATCTGCCGAGAGAACTGGCGGATCACATGCGACCCCACCTCGACGAGGTGGCGGACGACATGATCCAGGAAATCCAGACGCGCGTCAGGGAGTACGACCGGCCGGGCGACGGCTCCTACTCGGGGACCCTCCGCCTGGCCGTCGAGCGCGTGCTCCACTACTTCGTCGACCGGGTGGCCGATCCCGGCCATGATCCGGCCCCGGTGACCGACTTCTTCCGCGCCATCGGCCGCGGCGAGGCGGGCGAGGGGCGCAGCCTCGACGCCATGCAGACCGCGATGCGGGTCGGCGGCGTGGTGGCCTGGCGCCGGATGACCGAGGGCGCCGAGGCCCTGAAGGTCTCGCCGCGCACGCTCGGCGCCGTCGGCGAGGTCCTCATGCAGTTCCAGGACGAGCTGGCGCACGCCGCCGCCGAGGGCTTCTCCCAGGCCAAGGCGGCCGTCGCGGGCGAGATGCAGCGCCGCCGCAAGCGCCTGCTCGACCTGCTGTTCGCCGACCCGCCCGCCGCCCAGGAGGCCATCGCCGACCTCGCCGCCGCCGCGCACTGGCCCGTCCCGCGGACGATCGCCGCGGTCGCGCTCGGCCGGCACCACCAGGACACCCGGCAGCCCGCGTTCCCGCCCGACGTGCTCGCCGACCTGACCCGCCGCACGCCCAGCCTGATCATTCCCGACCCGGACGGCCCCGGCCGCGCCAAGCTCGTCGACCGGGCCCTGGCCGGGACGCTCGCGGTCGTCGGCCCGACCGTCCCGCTGATGGAGGCGGCGCGCTCGATCCAGTGGGCGCGCAAGACGCTGTGCCTCGTCCAGCGCGGCGTGATCGAGGCGGAGAGCGGCGTGATCCGGAGCGTGGAGCACATGTCCACGCTGATCCTGTTCCAGGACGAGGGGCTCATCACCTCGCTCGCCGACCTGCGGCTCGCGCCGCTCGCGCACCTGCGGGCCAGCCAGCAGGACCGGCTCGCCGAGACGCTGCTGGCCTGGCTCCAGTCGGGCCGCAACGCCAACGAGGTCGCGATGCGGCTGCACGTCCACCCGCAGACCGTCCGGTACCGGCTGCGCCAGCTGGAGGAGCTGTTCGGCGACCAGTTGCTCGACCCGGACCTGCGCTTCGACCTGGAGATCGTGTTGCGCGCCCGCGCGCTGCTGGCCGACAACGCGGGCGAGCGGATCATCCCGCCCGCCCGGGAGGCCGTCGGCGACTCCGGCGAGGTGGTCAGCCTCCGGCGGAGCTGACCGGCCCCCGCCCGGACCGGGTCCGCCGGGACGACCGCAGCCGCTCGGCGGTGGCGACGCGTTCGGCCAGCCGGGTCTGCGCGTCGCACAGCAGCCACAGCTCGCCCTCGTCCGCGGCGACGATCTCCTCAAGGCAGCCGTTGAGCAGCTGGTAGTCCGACAGCGGCGTGACGCGGGTGGCCCGCAGGCCCCTGCTCGAGCGTTCGCTGTGCCAGCCGGGCATGCACATGGACACCGACATCACGCGGGACTCCCTCGGTCGGCCTATGGTAGGTCTACCATAGGACGACCAACCACCGCCCACAACGCGTTCGGCAGAACCCCAAGAGGGCCCCGGCGCGGCGGGGATCTGTACGGTGTGAGGTCAACGCAGTGACCCCGGAGCAGGATCTGATATGCCGCGACCCCCCACGAAGGCACAGGCGATCGGCAACGCGCTCGCCGCCCGCATCGTCGAGGGCGAGCTGGACCCGGGGGCCTGGCTGCCGTCCGAGCGGGAGCTGGCGCGCGCCTACGGGGCCGACCGCTCGACCGTCCGGCGGGCGCTGCGGATGCTGGCCGACCAGGGCCTGGTCGAGCTGCGGCACGGCGCGGGCGCGCAGGTGCGGACGGCGCCGAAGGTGCGGCGCTCGGCGGCCGACATCACCCGGCAGGTCGGCGAGTGGCGCGGGTTCCACGTGTCGGCGCGGAAGGGCGGGCACCGGCCGTTCACCCGCACGACCGTCCGGGAGGTCGAGGCCGGCGAGCGGCTCGCGCCCCGGCTGGACGTCCCGCCCGGCACCCGCGTGCTGGAACGCGACCGCCTCCAGGGCGTCGAGGGCGGGCCGCCCGTCCAGACGGCGACGACCTGGGTGATCCTGGACGTCGTCGAGCGGATCCCGGTGCTACGGGAGGTCAACACCGGGCCGGGCGGCATCTACTCCCGACTTGAGGAGGCGGGGCACCGCATCAACTTCGAGGAGTCGGTGACGTGCCGGCTCCCCCGCGCGGACGAGCAGGAGCGGCTGGAGATCGGTCCCGACCAGCCCGTCCTGACGCTGTGGCGCCGCGCCTACGACCAGGATGGCCGTGTCGTCGAGGTCACCCACCGGGTGGTGGTCGGCGACCGGCACGAACTCGTGTACCGCTACGGGTCGGGAGCGTGAGCACCAGATGAGCGAAGGGAACGGGCCCGCGGTCCGCCAGGTCGGCACGCGGGTGGTGTACGAGAACCCGTGGATGGTCGTCCGGGAGGACGAGGTCGAGCGGCTGGACGGCTCGCGCGGCATCTACGGCGTCATCGACAAGCCCGACTTCGTGCTGGTCATCCCGATCGAGGGCGACGGGTTCCACCTCGTCGAGGAGTACCGGTACCCGATCGGCAAGCGGACGTGGAGCTTCCCGCAGGGCTCGCTCCCCGGCCGGCGGGACGCCGATCCGGAGGAGCTCGCCCGGCTGGAGCTGGCGCAGGAGACCGGCCTGCGCGCCGGGACGCTGACGCATCTCGGCTACCTGAACTGCTCGCACGGGACGAGCGGGCAGGGCTTCAACATCTTCGTCGCGTCCGACCTGGAGGCGGGGGAGACCGACCGCGAGCCCGAGGAGCAGGACATGCGGCAGAAGTGGGTGTCCCGGGAGGAGTTCAAGGCGCTGATCCGGGACGGCCGCATCACCGACGACTCGACGGTCGCCGCGTACGCCCTCCTCACGATCGAGTCGACAGGCTAGAGTCGGCGCAGTTCGTCGCGGTGCCGGCAGGACGCTCCTTCAGGATCTCGCGGGCCCGCTCCCGGGCGAGGTTCGTGCTCATCGCCGCGTCGCCCTCCCGCAGATCGAAGGCGACCCCGCGCAGCGTGCACGACCGCAGAGGCTCGGGCAGCCGGTCCAGGGCGGGAACGGCGTCGGCGGACAGGTTCCGCAGGTACACGATGTCGATCTTCCCGGTGTCGGAGTACCGGGCGACGTTGTGCTCGGCGATGAACCCGTCCGGGTTGATCCCCGCCAGCGCGATCATCGCGACGGCGCCGCTCGCGGCGACCGCGCGCGGCAGCCAGGCGACGCGGCCCTTCACGATCCCGGCGACGGCCACCAGCACCACGACGAAGCCGAGCCAGAACTCGAAGGCGTGCACCCACAGGCGCAGCCTCGTCCAGCCGTAGGTCTCCTCGTACAGGTACAGGCGGCGCAGGGCGACGGCGACGACGACCAGCGTCAGCGCGCAGAGCAGCCCCAGCAGGGCCTGGACGGTGACGCGGTCGGCGCGGCTCGCGGCCGGCGCGTACCGCTTCGCCACGGCGACGACCACGAGGACGAGCACGGTGACGACGACGAGCTGGAAGAACCCCTGCCGCGCGTACTCGGCGTAGGTGAGGCCGGTGGAGCGGAGCAGCTCGTCCTTGTCGTCGGCCAGGAAGACGCCCGCCTGGATCGCGCAGAACACCAGGAACAGCAGGTCGAGCGCGGCGATCGGCACGGCCCAGGACCAGCGGCCCGCCGGCTTGGCCCGCTCGGGGATCAGCATGTGCAGCGGCGGCGGCGCCTGCCCGAGGAACGCGCCGGCGCACGCGAGCACCAGCGTGATGCCGCCCGCGAACCCGTGGACGAAGACGGTGCCCGGCGAGACCTCCGGGACGAGCCCCTCGGCGAGGCTCCCGAACGCCGCGTCCGCGCCGACGAACAGCGCGCCGAAGACCGCGATCAGCCCGGCCGCGATCAGCCCGGTCCGGATGACCGGCCAGGTGTTGCGCCGCCCGGACGTCGCCGCCCCGTAGGCGCCGCGCGCCGTCCACGGCATCATCAGGGCGCCCGCCGGCAGGACGGCGAGCCCGCCGCACAGCACCTCCGCCCAGGACCGCCCGCCGGCCGTCCCGTACGAGCCGACGGCGATCGCGAGCAGGAGCGCCGGGGCGACGACCCACGGCGCGTCCCGGACGGCGGCGGTCGCGGACAGCGCGACCGCCAGCAGCACGAACGCGATGCCGGTCCGGTTCAGCCGCGCGAGCCGCCCGTACTTCGCGGAGGCCGGGCGCGCGATCCGTCCCGCCGACCACATCGACGCGCCCGCCAGGTAGGCGACGGCGGCCGCGGCGATGAGGACGCCGACGCCGAGGCCGTTCATCAGGGCCGGGCCGAGCGTGGCCGCCCCGATGACCGCGGTGACGACGGCGCCCGCGACGAGCGCCGGCGACATCGCCCGCGAGGGCTGCTTCCACGAGGTGAGCGCCTTCTCCAGCTTGGTCGGCGTGTAGACGAACGGCTGCGGCGGCGGATACCCGGGCCGCTGCGCGAACGGATTCACGCCGTGCGGCGCCGCCACCGGGGGACCGCCCGCCGCCTGCTGAGGCGCGGCCCACCCCGCCTGCCTGGTACCCGGCGGCGCCGCGGCCGCGCCGGACGCCTTCGCGGCGGTGCCGGCCTCCCCCGCGGAGGCGCCCGCCACGACCTTGCCGGGGCTGCCGGCGGGGGCGTTCGCCGGGGGTTCGCCGGGGTCGGGCGACTTCTCGGGCGACTTCTCGGGCGGGTCCTGCGGTGGGTTCGTCATGCGGGTTCTCCAAAGATCGGGGGGATCACGACGCGGATGCGGCAGCCGGTCGGGGTGTCGAGGACGGTGATGTCGCCGCCGTGCAGGTCGGTGGCCCAGCTCGCGATGGTGAGGCCGAGGCCCGTGCCGCCGCCGGGCGTGCCCGTGCCGGACGCCGCGCCGCGGGAGAAGCGCTCGAAGACGCGGTCGCGCTCTTCGGGCGGGATGCCAGGGCCCTCATCGGTGACTTCGATGACGAGACCGCCCTGCCCGTTCCCGGGTGGCCGGGCCGTGACGGTGACGGGCTTGCCCGCGCCGTGCCGGGCGGCGTTGTCGAGCAGGTTCGCGACGACCTGGTGGAGGCGGTCGCGGTCGGCGGCGGCGCGCAGGCCCGGCGTGACGTCGGGTTCGAAGACCGCGTCCGGGTGGCCCGCGCCCGCCTCCGCGACGACGTCGGCGACGAACGCGGCGATGTCGATGTCGGTGACGTCCAGGACCGCCGCCCCGGCCTCGACCCGCGACAGGTCGAGGAGCTGCGTGACGAGGCGGCCGAGCCGCTCGGTCTGGTCGAGGGCGGTCTGCAGGACGTCCGGCGTCGCGGGCGTGACGCCGTCCGCGACGTTCTCCAGGACGGCCCGCAGCGCGCTGATCGGGGTGCGCAGCTCGTGCGAGACGTTCGCGACGAACTCGCGGCGCTGCCGGTCGACCTCGGCGAGGTCGGCGGCCATCCGGTTGAACGCCTGCGCCAGCTCGCCGACCTCGTCCCGGGACGTGGCCCGCACCCGCCGGCTGTAGTCGCCGCGCGCCATGGCCCGCGCCGCCGCCGTCATCTCGCGCAGCGGCGCGGTCATGCCGTGCGCGAGCAGCTGGATGACGACCAGGGAGATGAGGACGCCGACCGGCAGCGTCTGCCGGGCCCGGAACCCCAGCGGGTAGCCCCACAGCACGATCAGCACGGCGACGCAGGCGGTGACGACCACCACGACGCCGAACTTCACCTTGATCGAGCGGAGCGGGTCCAGCGGGCGGGGCAGCCTCGCCCACAGCCTGTGGATGGCGGCGTTCACGGGGCCGCCTCCATGCTGTAGCCGACGCCGTGCACGGTCCGGATCAGCCCCTGGCCGAGCTTGCGGCGCAGCGCCTTGACGTGGCTGTCCACGACGCGGGTGCCGGACGCGTCCGCCCAGTCCCAGACCTGTTCGAGCAGGACGGCGCGGGTCAGCACCGTCCCGCGGTTGCGCAGCAGGCAGGCGAGCAGGTCGAACTCGGTGGGCGTGAGGTGCACCTCGCGGCCGTCCCGGCGGACGCGCCGCGCCCGCTGGTCGACCTCCAGGTCGCCGAGCCGCACCGGCTCGTCCGCGGCGTCGATCGCGGGCCGCTCGACGCGCCGCAGCACGGCGCGGATGCGGGCGACCAGCTCCCGCATGCTGAACGGCTTGGTCACGTAGTCGTCCGCGCCGACGCCGAGGCCGACGAGCAGGTCCGTCTCGTCGTCGCGGGCCGTCAGCATCAGCACCGGCACGGGACGTTCCGCCTGGACGCGACGGCAGACCTCCAGCCCGTCGAACCCGGGCAGCATGACGTCCAGGACGATCAGGTGCGGCCGGTACCCGCGGGCGCGCTCGACCGCCGAGGGCCCGTCACCGGCCACCTCGACGGCGAAGCCCTCGGCCGTGAGCCGGTCGGCCACCGCGCGCGCGATGGTCGGCTCGTCCTCCACGACGAGGACGCGCGTCTCGTTCTCGGTCACGGAACCCGACTCTAGAAGCCCGGTATGCACGCGCCGGGTGCGATGTGTGCAGGACTTGTGAAGATCTCCGGGTCAGATCTCCCACGTGTGGACGGGGTCGTTGCCGCGCAGATGCTCGGCGTAGGAGCGGGTCATCATGCGCAGCGCGTCGTGGCGGGACAGGCCGTGCTGCTCTTCGAGGAGGCCGACGGTGCCGATCTGCCAGGCGGCGCCGGTCCGCCCGGTGACGCAGCGCCGCTCGATGATGCCGAGCAGGTGGTCGCGGCGGACGGGGTCGACGCCCCAGCGGTCGAGGCCCTCGTGGGCGAGGGGGAGCAGCTTGCGCAGGATGAGCTCGGGTGCGGGCACCTCGCCCATGCCGGGCCAGTAGAGCGTCGATTCGAGGCCGTCGCGGGCGGCGCGGTGCAGGTTCTCCTCGGCGGTGGCGAACGACATGCGCGTCCAGACGGGACGGTCCGCCTCGGCGAGCATCCGGACGAGGCCGTAGTAGAAGGCGCCGTTGGCGACGACGTCGGCGACGGACGGCCCGGCCGGGAGGACGCGGTTCTCCACGCGCAGGTGCGGCCGGCCCTCCACGACGGCGTAGATGGGACGGTTCCAGCGGTAGATCGTCCCGTTGTGGAGGGTCAGCTCGCCGAGCTCGGGGATCCGGCCCTCGTCCAGGACCTCGCGCGGCTCCTCCTCGTCGCACAGGGGCAGCAGGGACGGGAAGTAACGGGTGTTCTCCTCGAACAGGTCGAAGACGGAGGTGATCCAGCGTTCGCCGAACCACACGCGCGGCCGGACGCCCTGGGTCTTCAGCTCGTCCGGGCGGGTGTCGGTGGCCTGCTCGAACAGGGTGATGCGGGTCTCGTGCCAGAGCCGGTGCCCGAACAGGAAGGGGGAGTTGGCGCCGACGGCGACCTGGGCGCCCGCGATGGCCTGGGCGGCGTTCCAGTAGGCGCCGAACTGGTCGGGGCTGACCTGGAGGTGGAACTGGACGCTGGTGCACGCGGCCTCGGGGATGATCGTGTCGGCGTGCATGCGCAGCGGCTCGGGTCCGTCGATCGCGATCCGCATCTCCTCGCCGCGCGCCGCGAAGATCTGGTCGTTGAGCATCTTGTAGCGGGCGTTGGCCGACAGCGACTCCTCGCCGATGTCGGTCTTGCGCAGCGTCGGCAGGATCCCGATCATGACGAGCCGGCCGCCCACCTCGCGGGCGCGGCCGTCGGCGTGCACGAGCTGCTCGCGGACCTCGCTCTCCAGCTCGCCGGTGCCCTCGCCGCCGAGGATCCGGGGCGGAATGTTGATCTCCAAGTTGAACTGGCCCAGCTCCGTCGCCCAGGCGGGGTCGGCGATGGCCTTCAGAACGTCCGCGTTGCGCATCAGCGGGTCGCCCAGCGAGTCGATCAGGTTGAGCTCGATCTCCAGGCCTATGTGGGGCCGCTCGAAGTCGAACTGGGATTCGCCCAGCATGCGGGCCAGCACGTCCAGGCACCTTCGTACCTTGTCGCGATACCGCCGCCGGTCCTCGCCGCTGATGGTGACCGAGGCCACGTCCCTGCCCATGTGTCCGTCCCTGGTGCTCCGGAGGAACCGTCATAAAACGGGATGTCCCGGTGAGCGAGGGTGAAAACCCGGCGCGGAATTTCGGGCTCCCCGTTTCGTGACCGCCCGGTAGCGTGTGTCCTTGTGCCGGGAGACCGGGACGTCGGCCAGGAGGGTCCATGCGCGTGCGCCCCCGTTCCATCCGGGCCAGGGACACGCTCGTCGCCGCCGTCATCGCCGCCCTCGTCCTCGGCGTCACCGCGATCGGCGCCGACTACGCCGTGCGCAGCGCGGTCGAGGCCGATCTTCTCCGCGAGACCCAGGTCGACGCCCGGCGGGTGAGCGGCGCCGTCCGCGACGGGACGCTGGAGGGCACGATCCGCGACGACAGCCGGGGGCGCGTCCTCGTCCAGGTCGTCGAGCCCGGCGGGCGGGTGACCAACGCCACCCCCGCCGCAACGGACAGGCCGCCGGTGAGCAGACTCTGGCCGTCGAGCAACCTGCGGGTCTGGGACTTCACCGCGTGCCACGGCTCCTGGCCGGGCCGCGAGTGCTTCGTCGTCGAGGCCATCCGGGTCAGCACCGCGGCCGACTCCGTCGTGGTGTACGCGGCGAACCGGCAGCCGTCCTACCTGGTCAACGGCCTGCTGGAGGCGGTCCTGGCGCTCGCCGTGCTGCTGCTCGCCGGGTTCGCCGCGTGGGTCACCTGGCGGGTCGTCGGCCGCACCCTCGGCCCGGTCGAGGCGATCCGCGCGCAGCTCGCCGAGATCAGCGCCACCGACCTCAGCCGCCGGGTGCCCGAGCCGGCCGGGGAGGACGAGATCGCCCAGCTCGCCCGGACCGCGAACGAGACGCTCGACCGGCTGGAGCGCGCCGTCGGGCGGCAGCGGCAGTTCGCGTCCGACGCCTCGCACGAGCTGCGCACCCCGATCGCCGGGCTCCGGGCCAACCTGGAGGACGCGTCCATGCACCCGGAGGACAACGACCTGCGGGCAGTCGTCAGCTCGGCGCTGCGCGACACCGACCGGCTGGAGTCGATCGTCACCGACCTGCTGCTGCTCGCCCGCATCGGCACCGGCGGGACGGCGGTGCAGCGCCCGGTCGACCTGTCCGAGCTGGCGGAGGCCGAGATCGGCCGCCGCGCCTTCACGCTGAAGATCGTCACGGAGATCGCCGGCGGCGTCACGGTCCGCGGCGTGCGCATGCAGCTCGTCCGCCTGCTCGGGAACCTGCTGGACAACGCCGAGCGCTACGCCGACACGCGGATCACGGTGGAGCTGTCCGCGGCGGACGGCCTGGCGCTGCTGACCGTCACCGACGACGGCGCGGGCATCGCGCCCGCCGACCGGGAGCGCGTCTTCGAGCGCTTCACCCGGCTGGACACCGCGCGCAGCCGCGACGCCGGCGGCACCGGCCTCGGCCTCGCGATCGCCCGCGAGATCGCGCAGGCGCACGGCGGGACGCTGCGGGTCGAGGACCACCCGTCCGGGGCCCGCTTCGCCCTCCGGCTGCCCCTCGAATAGCGCGAGGGGCCGCCCGTGAACGGACGGCCCCTCGCGGCGCGGAGGCTCAGGCGCGGACGGCCTGGACCTCCAGCTGGATGTCGACCTTGTCGCTGAGCAGCGCCTTCTCGCCCTTCAGCGGCACGTTGAACTCGATGCCCCAGTCCTTGCGGCTGATCGAGACCGCGGCGGAGAACCCGGCGCGCGTCCCGCCCCAGGGGTCCTCGGCGACGCCGTTGAACTCGACGGACAGGGCGACCGGGCGGGTCACGTCCTTGATCGTCAGCTCGCCGTCCAGGAAGTACTCGCCGCCCTCGGCCCGGACGCCCTTGGTCGCGAACGTCATGACGGGGTACTTCTCCGCGTCCAGGACCTCGGCCGTCCGCATGTGCGCGTCCCGGTCGGGGTTGCGGGTGTCGATCGAGGCGACCTTGATCTCCGCCGTGGCGGTGGACTCGGAGAGCTCCTCCGCGATCTGCACGGTTCCGGTGAAGTCGGTGAACACGCCCCGCACCTTGGTCATCAGGTGCCGGATCACGAAGGTGACCTCGGAGTGGACGGGGTCGATGTTCCAGGTACCGGCGGTCAGCTCGGGGGCGACGGCGGCGATGCTCATGCTGGCTCCTCAGGGAAGGTGCTTGAAACTTCAACGACTGTCGAAGGTTAGTTGAGGGTTCAAACACATGTCAATCCCGGATTGTTCCGGGTGGTCCACCGAAACCGGCGAATCACACCCTGCAACTTGGTCCGCACACCGTGCAACCCCGCCGGGGCCTCGTGCGTAGACAGCGGGCACAGAGGCGAGCCGGAGCCCCCCTCCGGCGGATCACTTGGAGTCTTCGTGAGCGACGAACCACCGCGCGCCGCCCGGACGGCGGCCCCGGCACTGCTGGTGACGGCCCTGCTCGTGACCGGATGCGGAGGAGGTGACCACCCCGGGCCGGGCGGCGGCGCGTCGCCCGCGGGCGCCTCGGACAAGCTGCCGCAGGCGACCACCTACACGACGCTGAACGACCTGCCGCGCGACTCGGCGCCGTCCGGCACGACGGACGGCACGGTGGTGCACCCGGACGCGACCGTCCCGGTGTCCGCCAAGCCCGGCGCCCCCGCCGTGGCGGAACTGCCCAGCACCCAGCTGAAGGGTCCCACCTGGGTGCCCGTCCTCGAGTCGCGGCCCGGCTGGCGGCGGGTCCTGCTCCCGAGCCGCCCGAACGGCGTGACGGGCTGGATCCCCGACTCCGGGCTCAAGGCCGCGCGCAGCTCCGGCGCCATCAAGGTCGACCTGAGCGACCGGCGGCTGACCCTGTCCCGCGGCGGCCGCAAGGCCGGTGCCTGGTCCGTGGCCGTCGGCGCGCCGAAGACCCCCACCCCCACCGGGCGGACGTTCCTGCTCGCCTCCCTGGCTCCCGAGAAGCCGACCTACAGCCCGCTGATCCTGCCGGTCGGCGCCCACTCCGCCACCCTCGACACCTTCGGCGGCGGCCCCGGGACGGTCGCGTTCCACGGCTGGCCATCGAAATCCGTCTTCGGCAAGGCCGTCACGCACGGCTGCGTGCGCGTGCCCGCGGACGCGCTGAAGCAGCTCGCGAAGGTGCCGCTCGGCACGCCCGTCCACATCACGGAATAGACGTCCGGCCGCCCGGCCGGTCCCGCTCGACCCCTCGAAACACGGAACCCCGAAGGAGAAATATCGTGCGTTTGCAGTCATTCGCCAAGTGCGCGGCCGTCGCCGGCGCGCTGGCCCTGCCGTTCACGCTGGGCGCCCCCGCCGCGTCCGCCACCAGCGGCGGCGCCGGCTCGGCCTTCGCGATCTCCGCCACCGGCGCGGTCGCCATCCCGGCGACCCCGTCGGTGACGTCCACCGCCCAGCAGCCGGAGCGCAAGAGCGTCGCCGAGCTGCCCGCCAACCCGCTGGTCGAGGCCCGGCTGCTGAACGCCGCCGCCTGGTCCGGGCACGCGCGGGCGTCCGTCGCCGACGTGAAGGTCGCGCGGCTCGGCCTCTCCGCGAGCGCCGTCACCGCCAAGTGCGAGAACGGCAACGGCATCTCCCACCTGGTCAAGGCGAAGCTGAACGGCCGGACGCTGAAGGCCGCCGCGACGCCCAACACGACCGTCAACGTCACCGTGCCCCAGCTCGGCAACGCCACGGTCACGCTGAACAGGCACGTCCGCGACAAGGACGGCACCCTCACGGTCACGGCCATCGAGGTGAGCGCGACCATCGCCGGCAAGACCCAGACGATCAGCATCGCGTCCGCCACCTGCGGCAAGGCCGGACAGCCGGGCCAGCCCGGACAGCCGGGCCAGCCGTCCGACCCGGGCACCCCGTCCTCCCCGGCCACCCCGCCGGGCGAGGCCCCGACCCCGACCCCGATCCCCGGCGACCTCCCCGTCACCGGCTGACCGTCCGCAAGGGCCCGCGCACCCGCCGGCGCGGGCCCTTGCCCCCGCCCCCCGGCGCCGGTCCGTGACCTCGAACCGTGTCGTACGGCCGACGGCCCGGCCCGGCCGTACACTCGAGAGGGAGGTACAGATCATGCGCACCGAGCGGGGCTACGAGCCGATGACCATCGCCGGTCTGGCTCGTCACCTGGGCGGCGGCCGAGACGACGAAACCCGATGGCGGCTGGTCGCGGAGTTCCTCGAAGAGTTCAGGCATGAGCCTCCGGCCGAACGCCTGGCGCTTCTCGCGGAGGAGCCTGCGAGCACCGGAGATCAACGCTGGGACGTGTTCCTGGCGGCGCTGGCCGAACATCTCGCGGCCCGGGACGGGCGGGGCGCTCCCTTGTGGGCCGAGGCCCGGCGTCTGGGCCGGTTCTGGTTCCCGTTCAACACCCCCGCCGCGAGGGTCGATGCCATCGTGCACGCTCCGGCCGCGTTCCGCCGGCGCGGAGTGTTCGTCGCCCCACAGGAACTGGAGGTCGCGTGAGCGACCCCGAACCGCTCCTCGACCGCGCCGCCCTCGATGACGTTTTCCGCAAGCTCGGTGATCGGCTGGTCCGTCGCGGCGTCGTCGCCGACATCTATGTCGTCGGCGGCGCGGCCATGGCGCTGGCCTACGACGCCCGGCGCTCCACCCGAGACATCGACGCGGTCTTCGAGCCGCATGGCATCGTGCTGGACGAAGCCCGCGCGCTCGCCCGGGAACTCGGGCTGCCTCCGTGGTGGCTGAACGAACAGGCAAGCGTCTACGTCGCTCCAGGCGGAGACCCCTCTGCCACGCGCGTATTCGACCACCCGGGTCTGCGGGTCTCGGCCGCCTCGCCTGAGCACCTCCTCGCGATGAAGGTGCTCGCCGCCCGCCGTCGCGACGCCGAAGACATCCGCTTCCTCGTCCGCCATCTCGAGCTCGGCTCCGCCGAGGAGGTTCTGGACCTCTGCGCCGACGTCTTTCCGGAAGAGCCCGTACCCGAGCGGGCACAGATGATCTTGGAAGACCTCTTCGAACCCGGCTGAGATCGTGTCCCGGCGCGGCCCCTGCGGGCCATGCGCGGTGCCACGACGAGGAGGTCGGGTACGCCGAACACCTCGGACGCGAAGCAGCCCGGATAGGCCAGCACACCGACGCGAAGCGCACTCACACGTCCTCCCTGTCATGGTCGCAGGTGGCGAGATTACCCCTGTAAATGGCGATCTGGCCCATCACCGGTGTGCGCTGCGTAGGACCACGCTTGTCGCCATGAGTGAGAAGAGCGATGTGATCGGGGACTTCGGCCGCCGGGGCGTGGACGTCGACGGGGTGGTGAAGACGGTCTACAGCGCGGGGGCGGGGCCTGCCGTGGTGGTGATGCCGGAGATGCCGGGGATCAGCCCGGACGTCCTCCGGCTGGCGCGGTGGGTGCGGGACGCGGGGTTCACCGTCCATGTGCCCTCGCTGTTCGGCGTCGACGGTGCCTATCCGACGGCCGAGAGCGGCGAGAAGATCGTGCGGCGGGCGTGTGTCAGCGCCGAGTTCCGGGCGTTCGCGGGGGGTGGCACCAGTCCGGTCACGGCGTGGTTGCGGGGGCTCGCGCGGCGGGCGCACGCCGAGTGCGGCGGGCCGGGGGTCGGCGCGATCGGGCTGTGTTTCACGGGGAACTTCGCCCTCACCATGGCGCTCGAACCGGCCGTCATCGCGCCGGTCGTGAACCATCCGTCGCTGCCGCTGGACGATCCCGCCGGGCTGGAGCTCAGTGACGAGGACGCCCGCGCGGTCAGGGACCGGGTCGCACGCGACGGGGTGAAGGTGCTCGCCTACCGCTTCGACAACGACCGCTGGTGCACAGGGCAGCGGTTCGCCGCCTACCAGGCGCTGCTCGGTGATGCCTTCGACGGGCGGGTCCTGCCGGGCGGCGCCGCCAACACCGATCCGCCGCCGTTCTTCCGCGACGTGGTCGGGACGCCGCACAGCGTCGTCACCGCCCATCTCGTCGACGAGGACGGGCATCCCACGGTGCGGGCCAGGGACGAGATCCTCGCCTTCCTGACCGAACGCCTGAAGCCCTAGGACGCGGCGGCCTCGGGGCGGGCGGTGAGCAGGGGGTGGGCGCTGCCTTCGAGGAGGACCTTCGCCACAAGCTGCGGGTCGTCGGCCATGGGGACGTGGCCGCAGCCCTCCAGCCAGACGAAGCGGGCGTGGGGCAGGCGGCGCTGGGCGCGGATGGCCTGGCTGCGCAGGAGCAGGCGGTCCTTGGTGCCCCAGGCGATCGTGACCGGGACGTCCGCGCAGGAGCCGAGGAACCGGGTGGTGCGGCCGGCGCGGAGGGTGGGCTCGAAGCCGGGGGCGTTCCGCAGGGCGCGGGCGTCGCCGGTGAGGGCCTCGACGTCCATCAGGTCCGGACGGCCGTAGATCATGCCGAACATCAGGGCGCGGCGGCGCGGCGAGCGGGCCAGCCGGGTGAGGAACGTCTCCGGGACGCGGGCGCCGAGGCGCGAGGCGCGCAGCACCGACATGCCGTAGCGGAGTTCGAGGGCGTTGAAGAAGCCCGCCGGGGACAGGGTGGTCGCGGAGCTGGCGAGGCCCCGGTCGGCGGCTTCGAGGGCGAACAGGCCGCCCAGGGAGTTGCCCGCGATGTGCGGCCGGTCCAGGCCGAGGCCGGCGAAGGACTCCGCGAGGGCGGAGACGGCGGCGTCCAGCGTGTAGGGGGTGCCCGGCGGGAGGGGCGGGGAGTCGCCGAAACCGGGCAGGTCGACGGCGATGACCTCGCGTTCGGCGGCGAGCAGGTCCATGACGGGCGCCCAGCCCTGGCGGCGGTGGCCGATGCCGTGCAGCAGGACGAGGGGCGGCCCCTCGCCGCGGCGCTCGAAGACGATGTCCACGGCCGCAGGGTAGGCCGGAAGTTACTCAGCGGTCACTAGTGATGCTCGTCACTGCGTGCATTCGGCGGGCCTGCGGTGCTCCAGAGCGGTCCGGAGCTGGGCGCGGCCGCGGTGGATCCGGGAGCGGACGGTGCCGAGCTTGACGTTCAGGGACGCGGCGATCTCCTCGTACGAGAGGCCCTCGATGTCGCACAGCACGACCGCGGCGCGGTACTCGGGGGCGAGCCCGTCCAGCGCCTTCTGGATGTCGTGGTCGAGGTGCCGGTCGTCGTAGGCCTGCGCCGGGGACGGCTCGCGGCCCTGGAGGCGCTCGGCGGCGTCGTCGCCGAGGGCGTCGAACCGGATCCGCTGCTTGCGGCGGGCTCGGTCGAGGAAGAGGTTGGTCGTGATGCGGTGCAGCCAGCCTTCGAACGTGCCGGGGCTGTAGGAGGACAGCGAACGGAAGACCCGGATGAAGACGTCCTGCGTCAGGTCCTCGGCGTCGTGCCGGTTGCCGGTCAGCCGGTACGCCAGCCGGAACACCCGGGTCGAGTGCTCGCTGACGATCTCCTCCCACGTCGGCGGGGTCCACGCCATCGCGCCTGCGCTCACCACTACCCCCGTCTGATACTGAATCGTTACGGCCAAGCATGCCGGTACCCGGATAAGAGCCGTGTAAGGACCGCCGGGGTGGCCGGATGAGGGCATCCGGTGTGTGATTCATCTCATTGGACGGAATGCCAACAAGGATTGAGTTCGCCGGCCGTCCGCGGAGAGGATCGGGACGGTCCCCACCCCGACACCGCGAGGACGTGGCATGGCGCGAAGCTACAACCTGGCCGACCTGCTCGAAATCCTCGCCGAGGCGGGGCCGGACCGCCCCGCCCTGGTGGCCGGGGACGAGCGGCGGACGTACCGGCGGCTGGACGAGCGGGCGAGCCGGGTCGGGCACCATCTCGCGGCGGCCGGCGTCCGGCCGGGCGAGCACGTCGCGATCCTCGCCCACAACCGGGCCGAGTGGATCGAGGCGATGTTCGGCGCGTTCAAGATCCGCGCCGTGCCGGTTCCGGTGAACTTCCGGTACGTCGCCGCCGAGCTGCGGCACGTCCTCGCCGACTCCGACGCGGTCGCGCTGATCGGGGAGCGGTCCCTGCTGGTGACGGTGGAGGAGATCCGCGCCGAACTGCCGAAGCTGCGGCACGTCGTCGTCCTGGAGGACGGGTGCGCGGACGACATCCCCGACGCGGTCGAGTACGAGAAGGCGCTCGCCGCGGCCGACCCGGGCGCCGACTTCCCGGAGCGGTCCAGCGACGACCGCTACATCATGTACACGGGCGGCACGACGGGCTACCCGAAGGGCGTCGAGTGGCGCTGCGAGGACATCTTCTTCGGCGCGCTCGGCGGCGGGAACGTCCTCGGAGACCCGATCGGCGCCCCGGAGGAGATCGCCGCCAACGCCGACCAGCCCGCGATGGCCGTCCTGGACTGCGCGCCGGTGATGCACGGCGCCGGGCAGTGGGTCGCGTGCATGGGGTTGTTCAGCGGCGCGAAGGTCGTCCTTTACACCGACCGCGCGTTCGACGCGGACCGGACGCTGCGGCTGCTCGCCGAGGAGCGGGCGAACGTGCTGATGCTGGTCGGGGACGTCATGGCGCGGCCGGTCGCGAAGGCCCTGGCCGGCGGCGGCCACGACACGTCGTCGCTGATGGCGATCGCGTCCGGCGGCGCGCCGCTGACGGAGGGCGCCAAGGCGGCGCTCCAGGAGCACCTGCCGGACATCATGTTCCTCGACAACTACGGGGCCTCGGAGACCGGCGCGTGCGGGCCGTCCGTCGGCGGCAACGAGGGGACGGCCCGGTTCATGATGAAGCCGGGGATCACCGTCCTGGACGACGACCTGAACCCGGTGAAGCCCGGCGGGACCGGCCGGCTCGCGCGCAGCGGCCGCATCCCGCTCGGCTACTACAACGACCCCGGGAAGACGGCGTCGACGTTCTTCACCGCCGCCGACGGCACCCGCTGGTCGATCCCCGGCGACTACGCGAGCCTGGAGGAGGACGGCACGATCACCCTCCTCGGCCGCGGCTCCCTGGTGATCAACACCGGCGGGGAGAAGGTCTACCCGGAGGAGGTCGAGGTCGCGCTGAAGGACCACCCCGCCGTGTACGACGCGGTCGTCGTCGGCCTGCCGGACGAGCGTTTCGGGCAGCGCGTCGCCGCCGTCGTCGCGCCGCGTCCCGGCAGCACGATCACGCTTGAGGAACTGACCGAATACTGCCGCGGCCGCCTCGCCGGCTACAAGCTGCCGCGGCAGATCACGGTGGTGGACGAGGTGCAGCGCACGGCCGTCGGCAAGTCCGACTACAAGTGGGCGAAGAGCGTCCTCGCGTGAATTGCGCGGGCGTGGCTTATACCACGCCCCCGCCCCTTTTCCCGGGCAGGCACCGGTCAAAAATCAATTGATGCCGAGGGAGCGTGCCTTGGGTGCGTTCCGGCGATTACCTCCGGCATGAGTGGGGATCGGCTGATTCCGCTCGCGCGACGGTATCGCCTGCTCTCCGTGGTCGGCAGGGGCGGCATGGGCACCGTTTGGCGGGCCTACGACGAGATGCTGGACCGGAACGTCGCCGTCAAGGAGGTGCAGCTCCCTCCGCGCATCACCGAAGGCGAGCGCAGGGTGATGTGCCGGCGCCTGCTCTGCGAGGCGCGCGCCACCGCCGCGCTCCGCCATCCGGGCGTCGTCGCCGTCCACGACCTCATCGTCGAGGGCGGTCGCCCGTGGATCGTCATGGAGTTCCTGGAGGCGTGCTCGCTGAACCGGCTGGTCACGGAGGGCGGCCCGGTCGGCGTCCGGCGGACCGCGGAGATCGGCGCCGCGGTGCTGTCGGTGCTCCGCGCGTCGCACGCGGTGGGCATCCTGCATCGCGACGTCAAGCCCAGCAACGTCCTGATCTGCGACGACGGGCGGGTCCTGCTCAGCGACTTCGGCCTGGCCGTCCACAACGGCAAGGGCCCCGAACCGGCCGACACGCTGCTCGCGGGCATCGAGGGCTCCCCCGCGTACCTCCCGCCGGAACGGGTGAACGGCCAGCCGAGCGTGGAGGCGTCCGACCTGTGGGCACTCGGAGCGACGCTTTACATGGCGGTCGAGGGTTTCTCGCCGTTCTTGCGTTGCCATGCTCTCGCGTCCATGGTGGCCGTCCTATTGGGCGACTATGCCCGCCCGGTGAGGGCCGGGCCGCTCACTCCCGTCATCGAAGGGCTGCTGCGGCAGAATCCGGATGACAGATTGACGGCCGAAGCGACCGCGGAAATGTTGCGGAACGTCATCGGAACCGTCCCGGAATCGGGCCTCACCCGGGCCGTGGTCCCCCGCCCGCGCCGTTTCTCCGCGCCCCGGATCCCTTTCCGGGGCAGGGCGTCCCGGCCGGCGGCGGCGCGGGCGCGCACGTTCCGGGGCCCGCGCGTCCCGTGGACGCTGCGTGACGGGAGGCGGCCCGGCGGCGCTCCGCCGTGCGGGTCGCGCTGGACGGCCCCGGTCCTGCCCCGGGGGCGGCGCCTGCGTCCGGGGGCGGTCGCCAGCGTGGCGGTCCTCGCGGCGCTCGCGGCCGGGGCGGGCACCTGGACGGCCCGGTGGACGTCGATCGGCAAGGGCGACGCGGTCGCGCTGCGCCCGGCGGCGGGCGTGACGGCGAAGACGGCGCGCTACCACGAGGCGGGGGCCTACTCGGTGCGCGTGCCGGCGGGGTGGCAGGCCGAGCGGCGCGGCAAGGTCATGACCTGGAGGGACATCGGCTCGAAACGGGGGCTGCGCATCTCCCCGGCCCCCGGCGACCCGCTGGCGGGGCTGCGCGCGGAGGAGGGCGGCGCGCTGGCGGAGCACCGCTACCCCGGCTACCGGCGGCTGCGGCTGGAACCGGTGCCCGAGGTCGTCGCGGGCGCCGCCGAATGGGAGTTCACCTGGCGCGAGGGCGCCCGGGAGGTCCGGCACGTGCTGTGCGGGCGCGCGGCCGGCTACCAGTTCTGCTTCTCGGCGCCCGATCCGGACTGGACGCCGGGCCAGCGCCTCTACGACCGGATCCTCAGATCGTTCAAGCCCGAGAAGGGCGAGTGACGCCAAGGACGGGTGACTGGGCCCTGCGGCCCGGTCAGGTCGTCTGCTGGAGGCGGAGCAGGAACTCGGCGTTGGACGAGGTCCCCTTCATCTTCTCCAGGAGCTGCTCGACGGCCTGCTGCCTCTCCAGCCCCTGGAGGGCGCGGCGCAGGCGCCACGAGAGGGCGAGCTCCTCGGGCGACATGAGCAGCTCGTCGCGGCGGGTGCCGGACGCCTCGATGTCGACGGCGGGGAAGACGCGGCGGTCGGCGAGGCCCCGGTCGAGCTTCAGCTCCATGTTGCCGGTGCCCTTGTACTCCTCGAAGAAGACGTCGTCCATGCGGGACCCGGTCTCCACCAGGGCGGTGGCGAGGATGGTGAGCGAGCCGCCGTTCTCGATGTTGCGGGCGGCGCCGAAGAACTTCTTCGGCGGGTAGATGGCGGTGGTCGCGACACCGCCGGCGAGGATGCGGCTGCTGGAGGGCGCCGCGAGGTTGTACGCCCGGCCGAGCCGGGTGATCGAGTCGAGCAGCATGACGACGTCGTGGCCCTGCTCGACGAGGCGCTTGGCCCGCTCGATCGCGAGCTCGGCGAGCGCCGTGTGGTCCTGCGCGGGCCGGTCGAACGTCGAGTGGATCACCTCGCCGCGGACCGACCGCTGCAGATCGGTGACCTCCTCGGGCCGCTCGTCGATGAGCACGACCATGAGGTGCACCTCGGGGTTGTTCTGCGCGATCGCGTTCGCGACGGCCTGCAGCACCATCGTCTTGCCGACCTTCGGCGGCGACACGATCAGCCCGCGCTGGCCCTTGCCGATCGGCGCGACCAGGTCGATGACGCGGGTCGCGAGCGGCCCGGTGTCGAGGCGCAGCCGCTCGTCCGGGTACAGCGGGGTCAGCTTGCCGAACTCGGGCCGGTGCGCCGCCTCCGCCGCCGGGAGGCCGTTCACGGTCTCCACGCGGGCGAGGGAGGAGTGCTTCTCCCGGCTGGACTTCGGCGGCCGGGCGGTGCCGGCGACGGCGTCGCCCGGCCGCAGGTGGTGCGCCTTGACCTGGGCGAGGGAGACGTGCACGTCGTCCTGCCCGGCGAGGTAGCCGGACGTGCGGACGAACGCGTGCTTGTCCTGGACGACGAGGAGGCCGTGGAACGGGACGGCCGGCGCATCGTCGGCGGCGCGCCGTCCCTGCTGCCCGCCCTTCCGGGCGCTCTGCGCGGGCACGCCGTGCGACGGGGACCGCGTCGGCGCCTTGCGGCCGGTGGCGGGGGGTTCGGAGGTGAGTGTGGAAGTGGACATGCGGGTCCCTTCTCAGGCCGGCGCGGAACGCTCCGCGCCGCCCGGGGTCGAATCCCGCGTACGGCGGCGGAACCCGCGGCGCGTACGCGAGGGGAATGCGAGGAATGCAGCTCGGTTCACCGGGCTGACGTGGCTCCCTTGGTGCGGCGATCCCGCACGCCTTGCAGCGTGCGGAACGGAGAATCACCGGGCTCTCAGATGGCCCGGGCGGGGAAGAAGCACTCCCGATGCAAGTCGCGGACATCCGGAGGTGCTGCCTTGACAGTACAGCACCGGAAGACCCTTCCGCATTCCCCCAAGGTCAGTGACGGCGGTGCCGGACCCGGTCGCTAGCATCGCGGTCGCGGCAGAGCGAGGGAGGACGATGGGCGAGGGGCTGGTCTACGAGGTCGCCGGAGGCGTCGGGACGGTCACGATCGACCGTCCGGCCAAGCGGAACGCCATGTCGGCGGACATGTGGCGGGCGCTCCCCGGCATCCTGGACGGTCTCGCCGCGGACCCGGACGTCCGGGTCGTGGTGCTGACGGGTGCCGGCGGGAACTTCTGCGCGGGCGCCGACATCTCCGAGCTGGCCGACATCCACCGCTCCGACGACTCGCACCTGGCGACGGTCGCGGAGCGGGCGCTCGCCGCGTTCCCGAAGCCGGCCCTCGCCGCGATCGAGGGGTACTGCGTGGGCGGCGGCTGCCAGCTCGCGGCGGCCTGCGACCTGCGGTTCGCGGCGGAGGGCGCGCGGTTCGGCGTCACGCCGGCCAGGCTCGGCATCGTCTACCCGGCCGCCGCGACGGCCCGGCTGGTCGGGCTGGTCGGGCCGGCCGCCGCGAAGTACCTGCTGTACTCGGCGGACCTGATCGACACCGCGCACGCGCTGCGCGTCGGGCTGCTGGACGAGGTCGTCCCGGCGGGCGGGCTGGCGGCACGCGTGGCCGCGTTCGCCGCGACGCTCGCGTCCCGGTCCCTGCTGACCCAGCAGGCGACCAAGGACATCGTGGACGCCATCGTCGCCGCCGGCCCCGTCGAGGAGAGGGCGCGGCGGTGGCACGCGGAGGTCGCCGCGAGCGGGGAGGTCGACGAGGGCGTCGCCGCGTTCCTCGAACGCCGCGCGCCCGCGTTCACCTGGACGTCCCCGGCGCGTTAGGGCGCCTCGCAGAACCGGCCCCGCGGGAGGCGCCGCAGGCGCGTGGCCGTGCCGGCCGGGTCGTCCAGCAGCCGGGCCGCCTCGGGGCGGAGCAGCTCGGCGAGCGGCAGCACCCCGCACACGAGCGACTCCGGCGTCCGGACGATGACGAGCGGCCCGACCTGCGCGCCGCCCCGCCCGGTGTCGCGCAGCGCGCCCAGCAGGGTCAGCGCCTTCCCGGTGGTCTCCGTGCAGTTCTCCCGGATCGCGGCCACGAGGTCGAGGAAGTCGCTCTCCAGGCCGCGCGGGCTGCGTCCGGACAGGTAGTAGCGGTCGCGGTCGGTCAGCTCGACGCGGAGCCCGTGATGCTCGGCGAACCGCTCGTAGGGGCCGGTCAGCGCGGGCCGCGCCCCGGCCGGGACGACCGTGAGGGCCCCGGCGACCAGGTCGGCCGGGTCGGCGCCGAGGGACGCGGCCACGGCACCGTCGAGCCGTCCGACGAGGTGCGCGCGGAGCCCGGTGATCTCGGTGGACAGCCGGTCCACGGCCTCCCGCTGCTCGTCGGCGGCCTCCCGCTGCCGCTTGAGCCGGTCGCTGACGTCCGGCACCAGCCGGTCGTTGATCTGCGTGATCAGCGACCTGATCCGGGCGTCGGTCTCGGCGAGCGCCTCCCGGTCGCGGTCCTGCTCGGCCGTGAGCCGGTCGAGGCGGTCCCGCTGGGACGCGCGGAACGACTCCAGCTCGTCGCGGGTGCCCTTGAGCGCGCGGAGCTGCGTGCGGATGTCGGCGATCTCGGGCGCGCCCGGCGTGCGCCTGCGCTCGAACGCCAGGTAGAGCTCCCGCCCGGCGATGGCCAGGCACAGCAGAACCAGAATCACCGTCATCGCGCCCTCCCCGGGCCTGCTCGCCGGGCAGACTATGCCAATCGGCGTGGCCCCGGGTACCCGCGGTACGTGCGGGGCGCCGTCAGCGGTTGAGGTACGCGAGGACGGCGAGGACGCGGCGGTTGTCGTCGCCGGTGACGGGCAGGTCGAGCTTGGCGAAGATGTTCGCGGTGTGCTTGGTGACGGCGCGCTCGGTGACCACGAGCTTCTCCGCGATCGCGGCGTTGGAGCGGCCCTGCGCCATCAGCTCCAGGACCTCGGTCTCGCGCGGGGTGAGGCGGGCCAGCGGGGTGTCGCGGGTGTTGCTGGCGACGAGCCGGGAGATGACCTCCGGGTCCATCGCGGTGCCGCCCGCGGCGACCCGGCGGACCGCGTCCACGAACTGGGCCGCGTCGAACACCCGGTCCTTCAGCAGGTAGCCGACGGCGCCGGTGCCGTCGGCGAGCAGCTCCCGGGCGTACAGCTGCTCGACGTACTGCGACAGCACCAGGACGGGCAGGCCCGGGACCTGCCGCCGCGCCTCCAGCGCCGCCTGCAGTCCCTCGTCGGTGAAGGACGGCGGCAGGCGCACGTCGACCACCGCCACGTCCGGGCGGTGGTCGAGCAGTGCCTTCAGCAGGGAGGGGCCGTTGTCGACGGCGGCCGCGATCTCGAAGTCGTGCGACTCCAGGAGACTGACGAGGCCCGCTCTCAGGAGGGCGAGGTCTTCGGCGAGGACAACGCGCACGGCAGCTCCATGGTCACGATCGTCGGGCCGCCCACGGGGGAGTTGAGGGCGAGGACGCCGTCGAATGTACCGATCCGCCGTTCGATCCCGCGCAGCCCGCCGCCGCCGTCGAGGGACGCGCCGCCGCGGCCGTCGTCGGTCACGCTGATCCGCAGCATGCCCCGCTCGTACCGCATGTCGACCCAGACGCGGGACGCGCCGGAGTGCTTGGCCGCGTTGGTGAGGATCTCCGACACCGCGAAGTAGGCGGCGGACTCGACCGGCGGCTCGGGCCGGGCCGGCAGGTCCGCCGACACCTCGACCCGCATCGGGTGGTCGAGCGCGAGGGCCTTGACCGCGTCGCCGATGCCGCGGTCGGCGAGCACCGGCGGGTGGATGCCGCGGACGAGGTCGCGCAGCTCGTGCAGCGCCTTCGCCGACGACGCGCGCGTCTCGGCGAGCAGGGTGCGGGCCTTCTCCGGGTCCTTGTCGAGCAGGTGCTCGATCGCGCCGAGGCTCATCCCCATCGCGACGAGCCGGGCCTGCGCGCCGTCGTGCAGGTCGCGCTCGATGCGGCGCAGCTCGGCGGCGGACGCGTCCACCGCGTCGGACCGGGTCTCGGTGAGGTGCTGGACGCGCAGCGCCAGCTCCGACTTGCGCGTCGGGCCGAGGACGGCGCGGCCCCAGTGCCCGTAGGCGTTCATCATCTTCGGGCCCATGAAGTACCCGGCGGCGATGCAGGCGGTGGCGACGGCCACCGTGGACAGGACCCGCCCGGTGTCCTGGTCATAGCCCTCGGTGATGTGGATGTAGGTGTACCACTCGCTCCCGCCGTAGTGGCCGATCATCCCGCCGGCGAACGCGGCGAGGGCGTACCCCCAGATCCCGTACAGGATCAGCAGGCCGGGCAGCGCCGCGGTGAACATCGCGACGAACGGGTCGGCGACGACCCAGAGGTAGTCGCGCCAGGTGGCCGGGTCGGAGATCAGCGCGACGAACCGCTTGAACATGCCGTTCAGGCCGGGTTCCTGCTCGGGTTCCGGCAGGTACGGGCGCTCGATCCGGACCTCGGTCCACCGGTTGATGCGCTCCCGGTAGGCGTCGAGCTGCGTGCGCAGCAGCATCGCCGCGGACGGGAACAGCAGCACCCCGACGAAGCTCGTGATCATCGAGATGACCGTGATGAACCACAGGCCGACGAGCGTCGCCGGGACGCTCAGCAGCCACAGGGCCAGGCCTCGCCAGGGTGCCCGGACGTGCTGCTGCAACCGAGTCTCTTTCACCAGTCCACCGTCCACCGGGTCCTCCGCGGGTCGCTTGCCGTCTTGCGTCCAGTCTTCCGGCGGGCGTCCCTGTGCACAGTGTGCCCGCAACCCGGCCCGGCGGTGTAGTTGAGTACACCCCCTGACGCCGTCCAGCCCCATGTCGCGGCGGGTGCGGGCTTCCTAGCTTCATAGGTGCCACCCCGCATTCGACCACTCAGGGGACCCCCATGGAACGGAATCTCGCCGCGGCGCTCGGAGGCTGGAGCGCGCGGCACCGCATGACCGCCATCCTCGGCTGGCTGCTGTTCGTCGTCCTCGCCTCGGTGCTCGGCGGGGCGGCCGGCCAGGTGACGATGGAGGACCACGAGCAGGGCACCGGGCAGTCCGCGCGGGCGGTGCAGATCCTCACGGACGCCGGGGTCGAGGACCCCGACCACGAGACCGTGCTGCTCTCGGGCGTCGCGGCGGACTCGCCCGAGATGCGGCGGGCGGTCGCGGCGGTGCGGGCGAACGTCTCGGCCACCGGGGTCATCACCGAGCTGCGTCCGGACGTGACGTCCAAGGACCGCCGCCACGTGATCGTGCAGTTCACGGTCAAGGAGACGCCGGACGATCCGCTGCCCGCCATCCGGGGCGCGGTGGAGAAGGCGCAGCGCGACAACCCGTCCGTCCGGATCGGGGAGTTCGGCGGCGCCACGGCCGACGCCTGGTTCGACAAGGCGCTCGGCGACGACTTCCACCGGGCCGAGATGACGGCCGTGCCCCTCGCGCTCGGCATCCTGCTGGTCGCGTTCGGGGCGCTGCTCGCGGCGGTGCTGCCGGTCGTGCTGGCTTTCACCGCGTTCCTCGCCGCCGGCGGGCTGCTCGCGTTCACCAGCCACGCGCTGCACGTCGACCAGACGACGAACTCGGTGATGCTGCTGATGGGCCTCGCGGTCGGCGTCGACTACTGCCTGTTCTACCTGCAGCGGGAGCGGGAGGAGCGGCGCCGGGGCAGCGACCGGGAGGCGGCGCTGGCGATCGCCGCCGCCACCTCGGGACGCTCGGTGCTGGTCTCCGGCCTCGCGGTGATGGTCGCGATGTCCGGGATGTTCCTGTCCGGCCTGCTGCTGTTCAAGGCGATGGCGATCGCGACGATCCTCGTGGTGTTCATCGCGATGCTCGGCTCGGTGACCGTCCTGCCGGCGCTGCTGTCGCTGCTCGGGGACAAGGTCGACTTCGGCCGGATCCGCCTTCCCGGGCGCCGCGAGGGGCGTGCCGGGCTGGTCGGGACGATGCTGAGGCCCGTCCTCGCGCGTCCCGGGATCGCGGCCGTGCTGTCCGCCGGGCTGCTGCTCGCCCTGGCGGCGCCCGCGCTCGGCATGAAGACCGAGCGGCTCCGCGTCGACCAGCAGATCCCGCCCGGCGAGGAGATCGCGCAGACCTACACGCGGCTCAACCAGGCGTTCCCCGGGAACCCGGAGCCCGCGGTCGTCGTGGTGAAGGCCCGCGACATCGACGCGCCGCGCGTCCAGGCCGCGATCGCCGACCTGAAGCGGCGGGCGGTCGCGTCGGGCGAGATGAACGAGCCGATCGACGTCACCGTGCACGGGCGGGAGAACATCGCGGAGATCGAGGTGCCGCTAGCGGGGACGGGCTCGGACGCGGCGTCCAAGCACGCGCTGGGGACGCTGCGGGAGCGGATCGTCCCGCAGACCGTCGGGAAGGTCGGCGAGGCGCCGGTCACCGGCCAGCTCGCCTGGTCGGTCGACTACAACGACCGGCTGAAGTCGAGCATCGTCCCGGTGTTCCTGTTCGTCATGGGCATCACCTTCCTGCTGATGCTGGTCTTCTTCCGGTCGCTGCCGATCGCGCTGTGCTCGATCGTCCTCAACCTGCTGTCGGTGGTCGCCGCCTACGGGGTGATGGTCGCGGTCTTCCAGCACGGCTGGGGCGACGGGCTGGTCGGGACGAAGGGCGCCGGCGCGCTGGAGTCCTGGATCCCGCTGTTCGTCTTCGTGGTCCTGTTCGGGCTGTCGATGGACTACCACGTGTTCGTGGTCTCCCGGATCCGCGAGGCCTACGACCGGGGCCTGGACACCACGCGCGCCGTCCGGGAGGGCATCGGCGCCACGGCCGGCGTCGTGACCGGCGCCGCCGTCATCATGATCGCCACGTTCGGGATCTTCGGGACGCTGTCGATGCAGGACTTCAAGCAGCTCGGCGTCGGCCTCGCCGTGGCGGTGCTGATCGACGCGACGGTCGTCCGGGTGGTCCTGCTGCCCGCCGTCATGTCCCTGCTCGGGCGGGCGAACTGGTACCTTCCGCGCTGGCTGGGGTGGCTGCCCGGCGTCACGCACGGCGAGGACCCCGCCCCGGCGCCCGAGCCGCTCGTCCCGCAAACCTAGTGCGCCGCCGGGCTCGTCAGAGGGCGACGAAGGTCAGGCCGCGCTTCTTCATCTTCGGGATGACGGTCTTCAGGGCCTTGAGGGTCTGGGACCGGTCGCCGCCGCCGTCGTGGACCAGCATGATGTTGCCCGCCTTGCCCTTGAGGAGCGAGCGGCGGATGCGGCCGACGCCGGGCTGGGCCCAGTCGCGCGGGTCGACGGCCCAGTCGACCGGCAGCATGTCGTGCTCGGCGACGAGCTCCAGGACCGTCTTGGACCAGGCGCCGCCGGGCGACCGGAAGAACTGCGGGACGACGCCGGTGACGTCGGCGATCCGGTCGTGCGCCTCGACGATCTCCTTGCGGACCCGCTTGCGCGACATGCCGCCGATGGAGATCGGATGCGTCTCGGTGTGGTTGCAGATCTGGTGGCCCGCGTCGGCGATCCGGCGGGTGAGCTTCGGGAACTCCTTCACCTGCTCGCCGATGATGAAGAACGTCGCGCGGACCTCGTGCTCGGCGAGCAGGTCCAGCATCCGCGGCGTCCACATCGGGCTCGGGCCGTCGTCGATGGTGAGCGCGATCGACGTCGGGGGCGGCGGCGGGGACAGCTCCGTCAGCTCGCGGATCGGCTTCTCCGTCGCGGTGAGCTTCGCCGGCGTCCACGCCGCGGGCCGCGGCGTCGGGGTCGGAGTGGGGGTCGGCGTCGGATGGATGACCGGCCGCGCGCGGGGCGTCGCCGTCGCCCAGCCGGGGCCCCGGGTGGGGTCGGACGTGCGCGCGGAGTCCGCGCCGAGTGCGGCGAGTCCGGCGGCCGCGCCCATCAACCAGAGAGCTTTGCGGCGGGACGCCCCACCTGAGTCCTCAACCTCCACAAGTCCAACGCTATCGGGGTTTTGCGGGGGTAGGAGAGGCCTATGGGATCACAATCGGCTCACCTGCGGGGAAGGGCGCGAGCGTGAACGCCGCGCCGCAGGTCGGGCCTCTGCTGGCGTTCGTCCTGGCCTCCCTCGCGGCCGTCGCCGCGCTGCTGGTCAGGGCCGGCGGGCTCGGTCCCGGCAGGGAGGTCCTCGTCGTCGCGGCGCGGGCCGCCGCGCAGCTCACCGCCGTCTCGCTGCTCATCGCGGCGGTGCTGCGCAGCGCCGGCTGGACCGCCGCGTTCGTCGCGGGCATGGTCGTGGTCGCGACGATGACGGCGGGCCGCCGCGTCACCGGGGCGGCCCGCGGGCCCGGCCGGTGGACGGCGCTGCCGATCGCCGCGGGGGTCGCGCCCGTCCTGGCGCTGCTGCTGGCGACGGGGCTGGTGCCGTCCCGCCCGGTGGCGGTGCTGCCGATCGCGGGGATCTTCATCGGCGGCGCGATGACGGCGACCGGGCTGACCGGGCGGCGCGCCCTGGACGAGCTGGCCGCGCGCCGCGGCGAGTACGAGGGCGGGCTCGCGCTCGGCCTCATGCCGCGCGACGCGGCGCTGGAGGTGTGCCGGTCGTCGGCGGCGCTCGCGCTGTCCCCCGCCCTCGACCAGACGCGGACGGTCGGGCTGGTGACACTGCCGGGCGCGTTCGTCGGGGTGCTGCTCGGCGGCGCCGACCCCGTCGAGGCGGGCGCGATCCAGCTGCTCGTCCTGATCGGGCTGCTGGCCGTGGAGTCGGTCGCCGTCCTCATCACACTGGAGCTGGTGGCCACCGGCCGCCTCGACGATCCCGGGTCGTACAGGAGGGTGTAGATGCATGACAACGCGGTGGGCGCGCTCGGCGAGGAACTGCTCGACTGGCGGTTCAAGGCGATCCCGGCGTCCGCGCAGGGGATGACGGTCGACGCGGCGCGGCGGGCCCGGCTGCCGCTGGACGACTTCGGCACGCCGCTCCTCACCCTCGACGCCGGCGCCCTCGACCACAACATCCGGGCGATGGCGCGGTGGGCGGGCGAGGCCGGCCTCCTGCTCGCCCCGCACGGGAAGACGACGATGGCGCCCGCCCTGTGGCGGCGGCAGCTGAAGGCCGGGGCCTGGGGGATCACCGTCGCCAACCTGCCGCAGCTCAGGGTCGCCCGCGCGTTCGGCGTGCGGCGCGTCATGTACGCGAACGCCCTGCTGGACCCGGCCGGCCTCGCGTGGCTGTCGGCCGAGCTGGACGGCGACCCCGGAGCGGAGTTCACGTCGTGGGCCGACTCGGCCGACACCGTCCGGCTCATGGACGAGGCGCTGCGGGCGGCGCGCGGCCAGCGGCAGGTCGACGTGTGCGTCGAGCTGGGCGGACCGCACGGCCGCACGGGCGTCCGGGACGACGGCGGCGCGCGGGAGGTCGCCGCCGCCGTCCGCGCGGCCCGGACGCTCCGGCTCGCCGGGATCGCCGGCTACGAGGGCGCGCTCGCCCACGACGCGTCCGAGAAGGGCCGTGCCGCCGTGGACGCCTACCTGCGGCGGCTCGCGAACCTGCACCGGAGCCTGGAGTACGAGGTGGACGACCCGATCGTGACCGTCGGCGGCAGCGCGTTCTTCGACCAGGTCGCGGAGGTGCTCGCCGGCGCGGAAGGGCGGGTCGTGCTGCGGTCGGGCGCGTACGTCGTCCACGACGACGGCTTCTACCGCGGCATCTCCCCGTTCGCGCGCGGTGCGGCCGGGGAGCGGCTGCGGTCGGCCATGCACGGGTGGGCGCGGGTGGTGTCCCGTCCGGAGCCCGCGCTCGCGCTGCTGGACGCGGGCAAGCGCGACGTCCCGTTCGACGAGGGGCTCCCGGTGCCGCAGCTCGTCCGCGGGAAGGGGCCGGTCGGCGGGCGGATCACCGCGCTCAACGACCAGCACGCGTTCCTCCGCGACTCCTCCGCCGAGATCGGCGACGTGGTCAGGCTCGGCCTCTCCCACCCCTGCACGGCGCTCGACAAGTGGACGATGATCCCGGTCGTGGACGACGCCGGCGCGGACCGCCCCGTCGTGGTCGACTACCTCCGGACCTACTTCTAGCGGTATCCGATTTACCTGAACATTCGTGTTCGTCTAGGTGTTACGGTTTCCAGTGCATTTCGGGGGCCGGACGTCCAGCCCGGAACGAGGCGGGACGGCCGTGCGATCACGGCCCGGCGCAGCCGGCGAGTGGTGCCCGTTGTCCAGGCAGTGCGCCACGGGGGCCGATCTGTGCTGGACGACGCCCGTACCGCGCGTCGCTGACCCCGTCGCCGGGCCCGATCCACCGGAAGAAACCGCGCGGCCCCGCGGTTCCCTCCGGCCCGCCGGCCTGCCACCGCAACCCGGTGGCGGCGGCCGGTGTTCACCGGCCATGTCCTCGACGACCGGGCCCGCGCGGCCCGCCCTGATGCTCGCGGTGCTGCTGACCGGCCAGTTCATGGTCAACGTCGACATCGCGGTCGTGAACGTCGCCGCGCCCTCCATCCACCACGACCTCCGGCCGTCCGGCGGCGCCCTCGAACTGATCGTTTCCGGCTACACCCTCGCGTACGCCGTCCTGCTCGTCACCGGCGCCCGGCTGGGGGAGGTGCGCGGGCACCGGCGGATGTTCCTGCTCGGGCTCGGCGCGTTCACGCTGGCGTCGCTCGGGTGCGGGCTCTCCCCGTCCACCGGGGCGCTGGTCGCGGCGCGGCTGGCCCAGGGCGCCGCCGGGGCGCTGATGGTGCCGCAGGTGCTGTCGGGCATCCAGATACACCTCACCGGCACGGCGCGTGCGCGGGCGCAGGGGATGCTCGCCGTCGCGCTGTCCGGCGGCGCGGTGGCTGGCCAGGTGCTCGGCGGCGTGCTGGTCACGGCCGACCTGTCCGGCCTCGGCTGGCGTCCGATCTTCCTGGTCAACGTGCCGGTGGGGATCGTGCTGCTGGCGGCCGGGGCGCGGCTGCTGCCCGCGGACACGCCGGGTGCGGGGAGGCGGCTCGACCTCGGCGGGGTCGCGCTGCTGTCGGCGGCGACGCTGCTGGCGATCGTCCCGCTGCTGTTCGGGCGGGAGACGGGCTGGCCCGCCTGGACGTGGGCGTCCCTCGCGGCCTGCCCGCCGGTGCTCGCGCTGTTCGCCCGCCGGCAGCGCCGGGTCGCGTCTCCGCTGCTCAACCTCGGTGTGCTGGCCCGCCCCGTCGTGGCGTGGACGCTGGCGGCGCTCGGCGCGGCCACCGGCACGTTCTACGCGCTGCTGTTCGTCCTCGCGCTCTACCTGCAGCAGGGGCTCGCGCGCAGCGCGCTCTTCTCGGGGATGGTGCTCGTGCCGTGGGTCGCCGCGTTCGGGGTCGCCGGGCCGCTCGTGCCGCGCCTGCCGGCCCGCGCCGCCGAACGCGCGCCCGTCGCCGGCTACCTGCTGCTCGCGGCGGTGTACGCGGCGATCGGGCTGACGCACGCGGACGGGACGGCGCTCGCCATCCTGCTCGGGTTCGGCGGGCACGGCCTCGGCCTCGGGTTCGCGCCGCAGCTCGGGCGGCTGACGGCCGCCGTCCCGGCCCGGCACGCGGCCGACCTCAGCGGCCTCGTCAACATGAACTTCCAGTTGGCCGGCGTCGCGGGCATCGCCGTCTTCGGGACGCTCTACCTCGGCGTCCCCGGCGGCCACGCGCACGCGGTGACCGTCGTCCTGCTCGGGTTCGGCGCGACGGCCCTCGCCGCGGCGGCCGCGTCCTTCGCCGGGCACCGGGCGTCCCGGCGCGACGGTCAGGGCAGCAGGCCTGCGCGGCGGGCGGTGGTGACGGCTTCCAGGCGGGTGTGACTGTCGAGCTTGCGCATCGCCGAGCGCAGGTAGCTCTTCACCGTCTCCGGCAGCAGGCCCAGGCGCTCGGCGGCCTCCGCGTTCGTGCAGCCGAGCGCGACGTAGGACAGGACGTCCAGCTCGCGCGGCGACAGGACGGGGCGGGGGGACCCGTCCGGCTCCTCCAGGCCCGCAGCCGCGAGGCGCAGCGACGCCTCCCGCAGCCGGTCGCGGGTCGGCGCGTCGCCGACCTGCTCGGCCAGCGCCCGGAGCTCGGCGTGCACCGCCCGGACCTCCTCCCAGCGCGCCGCCGACGTGGCGGGACGCGCCCGCGCCAGCGCCTCGTCCGCGCGGTCCTGGACGGCGAGGTCCTGTTCGAGGTCGCGGGCGACCTGGACGGCCGCGCCCACGACCCGGTCGGCGAGCGACAGGGGCTCGCGCAGCGCGCCGTAGATGACGCCGCGGCACCGCCGCCGCACGACGATCGGGACGGCCACGATCGACAGCAGCCCCTCGCGCCCGACGGGCTTGTCGTAGTCGTGGCTGATCGACGCCGCGCACGGGTAGTTGCTCACCCACGCCGGGCGTCCCATGGCCATCGCCTTGCCGCCGAGCCCGTTGCCCTGCCGGACGACGAGCCCGTTCAGCGAGTCGGTCGTGTTGCCGACGAGCTCGGTGATGCGCAGCCGGTCCTGGCCGCTGAGCGCGCCGCCGAACACCATGGGAAGGCCCGTCGTGCGGTGCAGGGTCAGCACCGCCGACCGGACGGCTCCCGCGTCATCGCCCATGCCTCCGAGCATGCCCTGCACGACCCCCGCGACGAAAGGCTCCGGTGCCCGGAAAGTCAGGCGTGCCGGGTCGCGGCGGCGTCCTCCAGCCCGAGGATGTCGACCGCCTCGGCGCGCATCTGCACCTTGCGGATCTTCCCGGTGACCGTCATCGGGAACTCGTCCACGACGTGCACGTAGCGCGGGATCTTGTAGTGCGCCAGCTTCCCCTCGCAGAACGCGCGCAGCTCGCCGGCGGTCAGGCCCGGCACGCCCTCGCGCAGCCGCACCCAGGCCATCAGCTCCTCGCCGTACTTCTCGTCCGGCACGCCGATGACCTGCGCGTCCACGATGTCGGGGTGGGTGTAGAGGAACTCCTCGATCTCGCGCGGGTAGATGTTCTCGCCGCCCCGGATCACCATGTCCTTGATCCGGCCGGTGATGTTGACGTAGCCGTCGCCGTCCATCACGGCGAGGTCGCCGGTGTGCATCCAGCGGGCGGCGTCGATGGCCTCGGCCGTCTTGTCCGGCTGCTCCCAGTAGCCGAGCATCACCGAGTAGCCGCGGGTGCAGAACTCGCCGGGCACCCCGCGCGGGACGGTCACGCCCGTCTCCGGGTCGACCACCTTGATCTCCAGGTGCGGCAGCACGGTCCCGACCGTGGACACCCGCCGGTCGAGCGAGTCGCCCGCGCGGGTCTGCGTCGACACCGGCGACGTCTCCGTCATGCCGTAGCAGATCGCGACCTCGCTCATCCCGAGCCGGTCGATGACCTGCTTCATCACCTCGACCGGGCACGGCGACCCGGCCATGATCCCGGTCCGCAGGGTGGAGAGGTCGAGCCCGTCCAGCCCCGGCTCGTTCAGGACCGCGATGAACATGGTCGGGACCCCGTACAGCGACGTGCAGCGCTCGGCCGCGACCGCCTCCAGCGTCGCCTTCGGGTCGAAAGCCGGCGCCGGGATCACCACGCACGCGCCGTGGCTCGTCGACGCCAGGTTGCCCATCACCATGCCGAAGCAGTGGTAGAAGGGGACGGGGACGCAGATCCGGTCCTCCTCGTCGTAGCCGCACAGCTCGCCGACGAAGTACCCGTTGTTCAGGATGTTGTGGTGGGACAGCGTCGCGCCCTTGGGGAAGCCCGTCGTCCCGGACGTGTACTGGATGTTGATCGGGTCGTCGGCGGTGAGCGTCCGCCCGATCTCGACCAGGACGGCCGGGTCGCCCGCCCGGCCCGCCTCGACGAGCGCGTCCCACTCGGGGGTGCCGATGAGCAGGACGTCCCGCAGCGCGGCGCACGCCGGGCGCACTTGCTCGATCATCGCCGCGTAGTCGGACGTCTTGAACGCCACCGCCGCCACCAGCGTCCGGATGCCGGCCTGGTTGAGGACGAACTCCAGCTCGTGCACCCGGTAGGCGGGGTTGATGTTGACGAGGATCGCGCCGAGCTTGGCCGTCGCGTACTGGACGAGCATCCACTCCGCGCAGTTCGGCGCCCAGATCCCGACCCGGTCGCCCTTGACGACGCCGAGGTCGCGGAGGCCGAGCGCGACGGCCTCCACGTCGTCCTGGAGCTGCTCGTACGTCCAGCGGCGCCCGGACGCCCGGTCCACGAGCGCGTCCCGCTCCGAGAACGCGGCGACCGTCTTGTCGAGGTTCGCGCCGATGGTGGCGCCGAGCAGGGGGGTGCTCGATATGCCCGATGCATAGGAGAGTGTCATCGCAGGTCCTCCTCCCGGAACTCGCCCTCGGGCCGGTCGTCCGGGCTCGCGTGCTTGCCGAGCTCGCTCGTCCGCAGCTCGACCCGGCGGATCTTCCCGGAGATCGTCTTCGGCAGCTCGCCGAACTCCAGCAGCCGGACCCGCTTGTACGGGGACAGCTGCGCCCGGCTGTGCGCGAAGATCGCCCTGGCCGTCTCGGCGGTCGGCTCCCAGCCGTTCGCGAGCGTGACGTAGGCCTTCGGGACGGCCGCCCGGACCGGGTCGGGCGACGGCACGACCGCGGCCTCCGCGACCGCCTCGTGCTCGATCAGCACGCTCTCCAGCTCGAACGGCGAGATCTTGTAGTCGGACGCCTTGAACACGTCGTCGGCCCGTCCGACATAGGTGATGTATCCGTCTTCGTCGCGGGAGCCGATGTCGCCGGTGTGGTACCGGCCGCCGGCCATCGCCTCGTCCGTGCGCTCCTCGTCGCCGTGGTAGCCGGTCATCAGGCCGAGCGGCCGGTCCTCCAGGTCGAGGCAGATCTCCCCCTCGTCCGCGGGCTCCCCGGTCAGCGGGTCGACCAGCACCACCTGGTAGCCCGGCACGGGACGTCCCATCGAGCCCGGCTTGACCGGCTGGCCGGGCGTGTTGGCGATCTGGACGGTCGTCTCGGTCTGCCCGAACCCGTCCCGGATCGTCCGGCCCCACGCGTCCTTCACCCGCTCGATCACCTCGGGGTTCAGCGGCTCCCCGGCCGCGACCACCTCGCGCGGCGGGGTGGCGAGCCGCCCGAGGTCGGACTGGATCAGCATCCGCCACACGGTCGGCGGCGCGCAGAAGCTCGTCACGCCGCACCGCTCCAGGGTGTCGAGCAGCCGGTCGGCGTCGAACCGCGTGTAGTTGAAGATGAACACGCACGCCTCGGCGTCCCACGGCGCGAAGATGTTGCTCCACGCGTGCTTCGCCCAGCCGGGCGACGAGATGTTCAGATGGACGTCCCCGGGCCGCAGCCCGATCCAGTACATCGTCGACAGGTGCCCCGCCGGGTACGACGCGTGCGTGTGCTCGACCAGCTTCGGCTTCGCCGTCGTCCCGGACGTGAAGTAGAGGAGCAGGGTGTCCCGCGACATCGTCAGCCCGTACGGGGTGAAGGTCTCGCCCTCCTCGTAGGCGTCGGCGTACCGCAGCCACCCCTCCACCGGCTCGCCCACGGCGATCCCGGTGAAGTCGCCCTCGACGCCGTCGAACTTCCCGGCGTCGGCCGCGCTCGCCACCACGTGCCTGGCCTTGCCGCGGGTCAGCCGGTCCTGGAGGTCGGCGGTGCCGAGCAGCGGCGTGCACGGGATCAGGATCGCGCCGATCTTCATCGCCGCCAGCACCGTCTCCCACAGCTCGACCTGGTTGCCGAGCATCAGGATGATCCGGTCGCCGCGCCGCACGCCCGCCCGGCGCAGCAGGTTCGCCGCCTGGTTGGACCGCCGCGCCATCTGCGCGAACGAGTACTTCGCCTCGGAGCCGTCCTCCTCGACGATCCACAGCGCGGGCGAGTCGTTCCCCTCGGCGATCTTGTCGAACCAGTCGAGCGCCCAGTTGAAGCCGGTCAGCACCGGCCAGCGGAACTTCTCGTAGGCCGTCGCGTAGTCGTCGCGGTGCGCGAGCAGGAAGTCGCGCGCCGCCCGGAACTCGACTGCGGGCATGGTCTCTCCTCGTGGCCGCCACGGTCACCCGGTCAGAAGGATCGTTGGCCATCCGAGTGACCCACGCCACCCCCGAACGGGGGTAGCAGGAGTGGTCTTACCCGCCCGTGACGAACGTCGACCGCAGGAAAAGCGCCCTGTGGTCGCCTCTTTGCATCGGGTCCGGCCGATGCGGTTTCGGGAACCCGGCCCGCCGCCGGGCCCCACCGTGCTTCGATGCTGCTTTACTGCTTTGTCCGGAAAGTGTGCATCGGAGGTCCGTGATGGCCGATCTCGACCCGACCGCCACGTTCAAGGAGTTCGACCGCGACGGCGACGGCTACATCACCCGCGACGAGTTCGCCGCCGCCATGGCCGCCCGCGGCGAGGAGGTCGCCTCGGGCGAGCTCGACTCGATCTTCCGGGCGGCGGACGAGAAGGACGGGGACGCCGACGGGCGCATCTCCCTGGCGGAGTTCCTCGTCGCCTGGGACCGGTGACCCTCCCGCCGGCGAGCAGTTCGAGCAGGCGCCGGGGCCCGTCGCCGCCCGTCATGCGGGGGCCCCGAGATACCCCTTGATCATCACCAGGGCGTCGGTGATGCGCCCGGCCTCGGCGATGGGCTGCCGCCAGGACGTGTAGTACCAGTAGCGTCCTTCGTCCCCGTCGTGCGGGCGACAGGTGATCGTGTCGCCGGACCCGCCCCGCGCCCCGCAGACGCTCCGCGCGGTGGACGTCTCGTTGCGGACGACCAGCCCTCCGGCCACGTACTCGACGGTGAAGCCGTGCGCCCTGAGGTGCATGCCCAGGGTCTCCAACCGGACGTACGACTCCACCGCCGGGGCCTCGTGCTCGGGAACGCTCACGTCCGCCGCCTCGTGGACTCGGCGAGCGCGACCCGCTCGGACAGCCGGGTCTGCGCGTCGCAGAGCAGCCACAACTCGCCCTCGTCCTTGGCCAGGACCTCGTCCAGGCAGCCGTTGAGCGCCTGGTAGTCGCTCAGCCCGCCAAGCCGCCGCGCGACGAACCCGTCCCCCGACGGCTCGCCATACCAATCGGACATGAGAGGCATTCCCCTTACTCCCTCAGAAGTGGGCGATAGCGGAGTCTTTTTCATTTCGGAGACCTCGATGTCCGGTCGCAGTGCTGAAATGCTTGCGTCCAGCTTCACCTGCCGGGCAAAAGACGACCAGTGACCATTCAACACCTGTGGTCAAGCCTAGCCAAGATCACCTCAACCGGCCCCCACCGGTTAACTCCCCGGAGGATCCCCATGAGTGAGAATCGAGCGCGCATCTTCTTCGGCACCGAACTCCGCCGCATGCGGGAGCGGGCCGGGCTCACCGGCAGGGAGTTGGCGGACGCGCTCGGCTGCACACCCCAATGGATCAGCATCATGGAGAGCGGTCGCAAGGTCTCTGAACAGAGCGCCGAGGACCTCGACACCTATTTCAAGACCGACGGCCACTTCCACCGCCACTGGAAGCTGATCAACGACGTCGAACTCCAGACCTTTCTTCCGCCGGGTTTCACCGAATACTCCGGACGTGAAAAGAGGGCATCCGCAATCCGCGTGTTCTCGGCGCTGCTCATAAACGGTCTCTTTCAGAGCGAGCAGTACGCTCGCTCCGTCCTTGGTGCCGACAGAGCAGCGGGCGCCGAGGAACTGGTCGCTCAGCGAATGGAAAGACAGACGCTCCTTCAGCGCGACCCACCCCCCTTCGTGTGCTTCACGGTGGACGAGACCGTGCTGCACCGCGCGGTCGGCGGGCCCGAGGTCCTGAGAGGACAGCTGGAGTTCCTCCTCGAACTCGATGAGCGTCCCAATGTCATGATCAACGTCGTGCCGCAGAGCGTCGGCTACCACGCCGGACTGGGTGGGAGCTTCACGATCCTCAGTTGCGATGGCTCGGACATGGCGTATTCGGAGTCTGCGGGAGTCGGAACCCTGATCCAACAGCCCGACCGGGTCGCCGGGTTCGCTCTACGCTGGGAGATGCTCCGAAGCCACGCGCTCCCCGTAGCGGAGTCGCGAGCCGTCATTAGGACCGTGTTGGAGAGTCTATGAGCAGTCCGCAGAACGTTCAGTGGCGCAAGAGTGGCCACAGTGACCACCAAGGGGGCGATTGTGTCGAGGTGGCGGATCTTGCCGCCGCGATCGGGGTGCGTGACTCCAAGGATCCAGACGGGCCGAGGTTGACTCTTTCCAAGGCCGCTTGGGGCACCCTCACTGCCGACATCAAGTCCGGGGTCCGTGACCTGCCCTGACATGCTCATACCTGGGAGCCCTCGGCCAGATCGACGGTGGCCGAGGGCTCGTTTGTGCCGGGCTTACTTCGTGGTGATGTATTGGCGTGTGCTGGTCACGGTGAAGTGCAGTCGTGCGTCCAACGTGCGGGGCATGGCCTGTATCTCGCGCTGGTTCATGCGTTGGCCACGTAGTGGCATGAAGAAGGACTCGTGGTCGATGACGTGTCCACGGGCGGTGCCGCCGGCGACGTCCAGTGCCACCAGGGCGCCTCGTTCGCGAGCCGGGCGTCTATCTCCACAGTGGTCACCACCGCGCCGGCCTCGGCGAGCAGTGCCGCGTTGTAGCCCGTCCCGGTGGCGATCTCCAAGACGGCCATTCCCGGCGCCAGGTCCAGCGCTTCGATCATCCGCCGCATCAGCCACGGCGCTGTTGACGACGACGTCGGGAAATGCACGCCCCACTTGCCTGGATCGTCGTCGTCCACCTGAGTGACGACGCTCTCGTCCGCCGCGACCAGCCGCTCCCACGCCTCCGGATCGTCCGCCCTGCGCAGGGGAACGAGGTCCTCACCGTCTCCCGGAGCGATCCACACGACTTCGGAGATGAACAACCGCCGATCTACACCTTCCCCGTCGCCCGGCATGCCGAGCAGCTCACCTCGTCCTTCTTCCCGTCCTGCCACCGCTCAATTTTCCCCCTGCCGTTGCAGACGGAGCAGTCCTCTTGTCTGCCGTGCTTTCCCACCGACGTCTCCTTGCTGAGAGTGCACGAATCATTGCTCTCAGTGGGAACGAATTTGGTGTTACGTCGGGGGGCCGGTGGCCGGGTCAGCCGGGGGCCTTGCGGCTCAGGTGCTCCCAGGCTCGGTATTCAGCCGTGCGGGCCTCGTCCATCTGCTGGACGAGATCGTAGGAGGCGCCGCCGACGATCAGGCGCAGCGGCGGTTCGGGCAGGTCGGCCAGTTCCATGAGCACCGGGGCGGCGGTGCTCGGGTCGGGGCCGGCGTCGTCGCCCCACATCTCGGCGAGCCGGGCGCGCAGCGGCTCGTACTCCGGGCGCGGCTCCGCCATCGTGGTGCCGCGCGTGAACAGGTCGGTGCCGTACCCGCCGGGCTGCACGATCGTCACCTTGATCCCGAACGGCGCGACCTCCATCGCCAGCGCCTGGCTCATCGAGTCGAGCGCGCTCTTGCTCGCAGCGTAGAAGCCGGCCGACGCGACGCCGCCGCCGGTCCCCATCGTGGTGACCTGGAGGATGTGGCCGGAGCCCTGGGCGCGCAGGTGCGGCACCACGGCCTGGGTCACCCAGACCGCGCCGAAGAAGTTGACGTCGAACTGGGCGCGGATCTGCTCCTCGGTCGCCTCCTCGACCATGCCGAGCAGCATCGCGCCGGCGTTGTTGACCACGATGTCCAGCCGCCCGAACACCGCGGCCGCCTGATCCACCACCCTCAGCACGGCCTCCCGGTCGGTGACGTCCAGTGCCAGCCGGACGAGGCCGTCCGGGTGGGCGGCGGCGAGATCCGCGAGGGGGCCGAGGTCGCGCGCGGCGGCGACGACGCGGTCTCCGGCGGCGAGCGCCTCTTCCGCGAAGGCCCTGCCCAGGCCTCGCGAAGCGCCGGTGATGAACCACACTCGGGCTGTCGTCATGGGCTGCCCCTTCCTTGACTAGACGAGACGGTTCGTCTCGTTGCTTCGCCACCCTAGCGACCGGAGGGGCGATTGACAAGACGGACCGTCTCGTCTCGGATCGGTGGTAGGCTCCCGGGCGTGTCGCACCCCAGAAGGCCGGACCCCGCGCGGCGCAGCGAGCGGTCCCGGCGGGCCGTCCTGGCCGCCGCACGCGAACTGGTCACCGAGCTCGGGTACGCGAAGGTGTCGATCGAGGCCATCGCCGCCCGTGCCGGAGTGGGCAAGCAGACCATCTATCGCTGGTGGCCCTCCAAAGGCGCGGTGATCTTCGACTCGTTCCTGGAGCTGAGCGAGGGCGGGGACGGGGTGCGGCTGCCCGACACCGGTGACCTTGAGGCCGACCTCAAGACCGTCATGCGGGCGACCGTCGCCGAGTTCGCCGACCCGGCGTTCGAGGCGCCGATCAGAGCGCTCAACCTGGAGATCGTCGGTGACCCCGCGCTGGCCGCCCTCTACCGGGAGAAGCTCGCCGCCCCCGTCGACGAGGCCAAGAAGGAGCGGCTGCGCAGCGCCCAGCGCGCGGGCCAGCTGGCCGCCGACGCCGACCTCGACCTCGTGCTGGAGGTGCTCTACGCCCCGCTCCACCAGCGGTGGCTGCACCGCGCCGGACCGCTCACCCCGGAGTACGCCGACGCGCTCGTGGAGGCCGCTCTTCGCGCGTTCGCTCCCTGACGGCCGATCCGTGCGGCCATCCGAGTGACGCACGCCACCCCCGAACTGGGGTAGCAGGAGCGGTCTTACCCGCCCGTGACCTGCCTCATGGGGTGGGGAGAGGGATCTCCATGTCCGGCAGGTCGTCCGGCTCGGGCTCGCGCCAGGCGTTCGACAGCAGGACGCTCAGGGAGAGCAGGTGCCAGCTCTGCCCGGGACGGCGCGGCGGCACCTCGGCCAGGCGCCGCTCCACCGCGCCGCGGTCGAGGATGGAGAACAGCTCGGGCGGCCCGTCCAGGATGTGCTCCCGGAACACGTCGGCCAGCTCAGGTCCGTACGACTTGCGCCAGTTGAACCCGGCGGCCGCGGTGCTCGGCGGGGTGGCGCGG
Source organism: Actinomadura madurae (assembly GCF_900115095.1). GTDB lineage: Bacteria > Actinomycetota > Actinomycetes > Streptosporangiales > Streptosporangiaceae > Spirillospora > Spirillospora madurae. The sequence continues at coordinate 611,008 of NZ_FOVH01000004.1, read as the reverse complement.
CGCCGCCAGCCCGGCCGTTCGCGCAGCGACCTGGGGCCCTGCTCCTCGAACCGCCACCGCTTCCCGGCGAGCGGGACGTCCCGCAGCCGGGGCGCGAGCATCCCCAGGACGAGCGCGACCGGTTCCTCGCTCAGCCGCCACTCCACGGGCAGCGCCAGCGCTTCGCGCACCACCCGGTTGTCGAGGAAGGGGTGGTAGTAGGCCCAGTTCATGAGGGTCGCGGTGTGCGATCCGGCCAGCCAGCGGCCGGTCTTGTAGAACATGTGCAGCTTGTCGAGCACGTCGAGGCCGTCATGCTCGTACCGGGCGGCCCACTGGTCGTGACGGCGCCTGGCGTAGGCGTTGGCGTCCTCGGTGAGGAACTCGCTCTGCGCCAGGAAGATGGTGTCCAGCCTGCGAAGGACACCGTCACGGGACAGGTCGGCCTGGTCGGTGAGGAAGCCGCCGCGCAGCCGCTCCCCGCCGGAGCCGGAGGTGCGCGGCTCGGGATCGTAGGGCGCCCACCGGTTCACGTTCTCGTACGCCGAGTTCATGCCCTCGCACATGCGGACCAGGGCGTGGGCGCGCCGCAGCGGGTGCCGGACGACGACCGCTCCGGACTTCTGCCTGTCGACCGTGACCCGGCACTCCACGCCCAGCACCTCGGCCACCCGCTGCGCCAGCACCACGTCGGGGCTGCCGGCCAGGCCGTGGGTGGCGCCGAAGAACGGCACCCCGGCGGCGTGGCAGGCGGCGGCGATCAGGCGGCTGTCGCGTCCGCCGGACAGCGCCAGCCGCGTCGGCCGGTCGTGCCGCCTGAACGGCTCCACCGCCGCCAGCAGCGCCTCGGCCAGCGGCTTCACCCGCGCGCGGGCCTCCCGGCGCCCGCGCGGCGCGGGCTCCTGGGCGGGCAGCGGGCGCGCGACGGTGCGCGGGTCGTGACCGCGCCGCGCGACGAGCGTGGCCGCGTTCGGGACCGCCCGCACGCCCTCGAACGGCGTCTCGTCGGAGACGAAGAACCCGTGCCGCACCATCGCCTGGAGCGCCATCACGTCGTAGGCGGGCGCCGGGCGGGCCAGGCCGGTCGCCGCCGCTCGCGCCGCCAGGTGGGCGAGCAGGGCGCGGGACGCGGCGAACCGCAGGCCGCCCGCCTCTGCGTGGTAGACGGGGCAGGCGCGGGTGATGGACGTGGCGGCCTCGAACCCGTCCGGGCCGGCGCGGAACACCGAGAAGCAGCCGCCGAGGCCGTCGAGGTCGTCGCCGAGGGCGTCCATGCTCAGCAGCAGGTCGGCGTCGCCCTTGCCGCCCAGGTAGCCGCAGTAGGTCAGGGCGCGGTCGCCGGAGGTGAGGATCGGCTCCGGGAACGGTGCCCCGGACGGTTCGTTGGACCAGGCCAGCAGCGCGGTGCCGCGGTCGGGCGAGATCCACTCGGCGGGGCGCCAGCGGCCGGCGGGCGCGGGCACCGCCTCGTCGATGGCCCGCCGGGCTGTCGCCAGCACGGCGGGCGTGATCCGCTCGTCGGGATCGCGTGCGGAGACCACCAGGCAAGCGCGCATGGCCGGCACCCAACCATCACCCGGCGAACACCCGGTAAACGCCGGGCATACAGCCGTAAATCCCGCTAAATCGGGGGAGTGTGCCTAGCCGAGGGTGGCGAGGGCTTCGTCGATGGCAGCGGGGAGGTCCAGGGACGGGTCCTCCTCCCAGCGGAGCATCAGGTCGAGCATGATGCCGAAGGCCGCGCCGGTGAGGGTGCGGACGTCGCCGGGGGCGCGGCCCTCCCGTTCGGCGAGGATGGCGGTCACCGTGCGCATCGTGTCGACGAAGTTGGCGAACGCGGCGCCGCGCAGCGCGGGGACCGACAGGATGAGGACGGCCCGGTCGCGTCCCGCGGCGAGGTCCTCGGGGGTGAACCCGCCGAGGACGTCCAGCATCGCGGCGCGCAGGGCCTGGACCGGGGTCAGCTCCGGCGGCTGGGCGCGCAGCGACGCGAAGATCAAGGGGTCGGCCTCGTCGCTGATGACGAGGTCCTCCTTGGTCGGGAAGTAGCGGAAGACGGTGGTGTGCGCGACCTCGGCGGCCTGCGCGATCTGCTCGACGGTCGTGGCCTCGTAGCCGCGCTCGCGGAACAGCCGCAGGGCCTCGCGCTGGATCGCGGCCCGGGTCCTCGCCTTCTTCATCTCTCGCAGGCCCTGCTTCGGCGGCATCTCCGGCCCTTTCGCTACCTCGTCCCGACCGAGGAGCCTACTGTCACCTCCTCCGGGGCGTCTCGGAGCCGCTCGCCCTCCACGTCCACGTGCGGGAGGACGCGGGCGAGGCGGGCGGGCAGCCACCAGCCGGCGCGGCCGAGCAGCGCCATCACGGCGGGGACGATCGTCATGCGGACGACGAAGGCGTCGAAGAGCACGGCGGCGGCCAGCGCGAAGCCGAACGACTGCACCATCGGCGTCGCGGACAGCAGGAACCCGGCGAACACGAAGATCATGATGATCGCGGCGGCGGTGACGACGCGGGAGCCGTGCGCCAGCCCGGCGACGGCGGCGCCGGTGGGGGAGGCGCCGCGGACGTGCTCCTCGCGCATCCGGGTGACGAGGAAGACCTGGTAGTCCATGGCCAGCCCGAACACCATGCCGATCAGCATGACCGGCAGCACGTTGACGATCACGCCGGACGCGTGGACGCCGAGCGGCCCCTCCAGCCGGCCCTCCTGGAACACGGCGACGACCGCGCCGAACGTGGCGGCGACGCTGAGCAGGAAGCCGAGCGTGGCCTTCAGCGGCACCAGGATCGAGCGGAACACCAGCGTCAGCAGCAGGAACGCGAGGCCGACGACGACCGCGAGGTAGGGGACGAGCGCGCCGGCGAGCTTCCCGGACGTGTCGATGTCGATCGCGGTCTGCCCGGTGACCGCGACGGACGCCCCGTCCCAGGAGCGGTCGCGGATGGTGTGGATGAGGTCCTCGGTGGCCTCGGCCGTCGGCCCGCCGTCGGGGACGACGCCGACCAGCGCGGTGTCGCCGGCGGGGTTCACCACGGGCGGGTCGACCGAGGCGACGCCGTCCAGGGCCGTGATCGTCGCAGCGACGCGCTCGGCGGCGGCCTTCGTGTCGTCCCCGGCCTGCACGACGAGGGTCAGCGGCCCGTTGATCCCGGGGCCGAACCCTTCCGCGAGCAGGTCGTAGGCCTGGCGCTGGGTCGTCCCGGGAGGGGCGGTGCCGTCGTCGGGCAGGCCGAGCCGCAGTCCGAGCGCGGGCGTCGCCGCCGCGAGCAGCCCCACCACGGCCACGATCAGCACCGGGACGGGGTGCGAGGTGACGAACCGTCCCCAGCGCAGCCCGGCGGAGGCGGCGGGACGGCGGCGGGCCAGCGCGCGGCGGCCCGCGAACCCGAGCAGGGCCGGGAGCAGGGTGAGGGCGACCAGCACCGCGATGGCCACGGTGAACGCGGCGGCGAGCCCGAGCCGGGTCAGGATGGGGATGTTCACGACGGCGAGCCCGGCCAGCGCGATGATGACGGTCAGGCCGGCGAACACCACGGCGGATCCGGCGGTGCCCGTGGCCCGGCCCGCCGCGTCGGCGGGCTCGCGGCCGTCCAGGACCTCCTCGCGGTAGCGGGAGATGATGAACAGCGCGTAGTCGATCGCGACGGCGAGGCCGAGCATGAGCGCGAGCGCCAGGGTCTCGGAGCTCACCTCCGCGAACGCGGACGCGGTGCCGATCGCCGACAGCCCGATGACGATCCCGGCGGCGGCCGTGAGCAGCGGCAGCCCGGCCGCGACGAGCGACCCGAGCGTGACCAGCAGGACGATCGCGGCGGCCACCACGCCGAGCAGCTCGCCCGCGCCCTCCTCCGGCGGTGCGACGGCGTCGCCGCTCATCTCCGTGCGCACGCCCGGGACGGCGGCGGCCTCGCGCAGCGCCTCGCGGTCCGCGCCGGTCAGCTCCGCGGCCGGGACGCGGTAGGCGACCTCCGCGAGCGCGATGCGGCCGCCGGCCGAGACGGTGTGCCGGGCGTAGGGGGAGGCGACCTCGGCGACCTTCGGCGCGGCCTCGATCCGGGCGACGGCCTGCTCGACGGCGGCCCGGGTCGCGGGAGCGGCCAGCGACCGTCCGGCCGGGACGGCGAACACGACGCGGGCGGACGCCCCGCCGGCGGCGGCCTGCGGGAACCGTTCCGCGACCAGGTCGTTCGCGCGCTGCGCCTCGGTGCCGGGGACCGAGAAGGTGTCCGGCGCCGGCTCCGACAGGAGGGCCGCGCCGGACACGGTGAGGACGAGCAGCCCCGCCCACAGCAGGACGACGAGCCCGCGCCGCCGGTAACAGAAGCGCCCGAGCCGGGCCAGGACGACCGCCACGACACCCACCGCCAATCGCTAGTCGAATAGGAAGTGTTAGTGAACTAGCGTAATTTGTCAATCGCTCCCGGAAACGCGAACGTGCCGCCCTTCCCGGGGAAGGGCGGCACGTTCGGTGCTGCGAGGAATCAGTCGGTGGCGTACGCGGCCGTCTCCGCGCGGGTGGTGACGCGGCGCAGCCCGGCGTTCTGGGGGAAGTCGTCCGCCCAGTGGGCCCGCCGCGCGCACCGGACAAGGGCATGCTGACGAAGGGCCGCGCGGGCCATATTCATCAACCTCCCTCGTCGCAGGAACGGCGTGCAGGCTACTGCGCCGGGATGTAGGGCGGCGCGACGCCCCAGCCCCAGTGCGGCATGGGCGCTTGCAGGGGCGGCTTCGCGTCCGGCTGGGAGTTGGCGAGCGCGATGCGCGTGCCCCACTCGATGTAGGACGCGAACGCGGCGCGGAATTCGGGGTCGTCCGGGAGGCCGGCCTCGTCGGCCGCGTCCATCAGCAGCGAGACCCAGCGGCGGCGCTGCGCCTCCGTGATGGCCTTGCCGAGGTGGTGCCGCACCATGTGGTGGTAGCCGCCGCGCTCCCGGCTGTAGCGCTCGGGACCGCGGAACACCTCACCGAGCCAGGCGGCGACCCATTTCGGGTGGTCCGGGGCCATGTGCTCGAAGAGGGGGCGCAGCAGCTCGTCCTTGAGGACGTTCGTGTAGAAGACCTCGGTGAGCCGCTCCAGGGCCTCGCCGCCACCCGCCCAGTCGTACAGCGTTGGGACGGACGACCCAGCCCCGCGGACGGGTGTCAGCCCGTAGTGCCGCATCTCCTCGATTTGCTGGACGTACGGCTTGATCTCGGCGAAGAACGCCGGGAAGTGCTCGCCGCCCCGGAACCCCCGCATGTGGTCGTCGGCGGACGTCCAGCAGATGCGCAGGATGTAGGACGACGGCTCGTCGACGCACCTCGACAGCTCGTAGTCCACGCACTGGGGTGCGGCGGCGAGCGGCACGGAAGCGCGTGCGTAGGCGGCCTCGAACTCCTCCGCGTCCTGCGGGTCGATGCGGTAGCGGATGTACTCGACGATCATGACGGCCCCCACGATGCCTCCGGTCGGGTAGTCACTGTAATCCTGTAATCACCCGACCGGAAGCCGGTGGGTCAGTCCGCGGGGGCGGAGGAGCGGCGGAGCCAGCCGACCACGCCGGCCGCCACCGCCAGGACCAGCGCGATCAGGCCGATCCACAGCCAGCCCGACGAGCCGCCCGAATCCTCCGAGGACGCGGCCTTCGTCGTGGACGGGGCCGGCGCGGCGGGCTGCGCGCCGCCCGACGACCCCCGCACGGTGAACGTGTAGGAGCCGCTCACCGGGTGGCCGTCCGCCGACACGACCCGCCAGCCCACCGTGTACTCGCCGTTGGGCAGCGCTCCGGTGACCGCCTGCGTGACCTTGTTGTCGACCGCGCGGGGCGGCCCCGCCTGGTACTGCCGCTCCGCGGCGTCCGTCAGCACGACGCGCGGCAGCCGGATCGGATCGGAGTAGGTGAGGACGATCTCGGACGGCGCCGCGACCGTCGCGTCCTTCGCCGGGCTGGCGCCGGTGAGCGCGGCGTGCGCCGAGGCGGGGGGCGCGGTCAGCGCGAGCACCGTCCCGACGGCCGCGGCGCCCGCGGCGACCCGGAGCGCTGCCCGCGTCATGCCCGGCTCCGCGCCCTGGTCACGCCGTACGCGCCGACGCCGATGCCGATCACGCCCACCGCGATGCCGGCGCCGCCGAGCAGCCGCGCCGTCCCGTCATCGGCGGACGCCGCGGACTCGCTCGCCGAGACGGGCTTCACCTGGGCGCTCAGGCCGGTTCCGGTCGTGCTGCCCTCGGGGAGCAGCTTCAGCACCGGCGAGGGGTGCTCCGGCTCCGCCGCGCCCTCGGCCGGGGGCTCCTCCCACTTGACGACCTCGCCGCCCGAGTAGGTCTGGTCGGCCTTGAAGACGAGCTGGTCGGTGTCGGTGGGCAGCGGGCCGAGCGAGACGTCGAACTCCTGGAACTGCCCCGGCTCGATCTCGCCCCCCGACCAGGTGATCTCGGTGATCGCCTCGGTCAGCTCGCCGCCGTGCGACTGGATCGGCTTCGCGAGCTTGGACTTCTTCGTCTTCACCGTCCAGCCGGGGGTCGGGCGGACCGACACCGACGCCAGCGGATGGTCGGCCGGCAGGTGCACCACGAGCTTGGTCGTGGACGCGTCGTCGCGCTCGTTCGGCACGCGGAACGAGACCTTGGCGTACGAGCCCTGCTCGGCCGCCTTCGGGTTGACGGTGACGTGCGCGGACGCGGCCGTGGCGAGCCCGATCACGGCCATGGAGGCGAGCGACGCGACGGCGCCGGCGCGCCGGGCGCCTGGAAGGAAACGCATGGAGGAACTCCGTTCGAGTCGTACGGGAAAGGCCGAACGCGCCGGAAACGGCGTCCGGTGACGTACTGCGCTCGGGCTCAGAGGTGAGCGAGCGCCCTCGAACGCGGCGGGGGACCCCGCCGGACCACCTGGTGCCGCAGGGCCCGCCCGGTGGAGGTGACGCCGGCCGGCGCGGGCGTCGCCCGGCGGGGACGCGCCGGCGGCTCGGCCGGCTCGACGGCGAGGAGGGCCAGGAACAGCCTGATCGGACGGTTCGCCAGCGCGGCGACCTGCCGCGCCAGCGCCCACGCGGCCCGCTCGCCGCGGCGCAGCCACCAGGCCGCGACCAGCGCGGCCACGCAGTGCGCGAGCGTCATCGCGAGGCCGTTCTCCGCGCCGCCCCGGGTGGCTCCGTCCGCCATCGCGGCGTGCGTCTCCGGCGTGTGATGGCCCATCGGGCCGGACGCGGCGGCGAAGAGCGTGTGCAGCGCGAACTGCCCGCCGAGCAGCCCGCCGAAGATCGTCGCCAGCGAGCGCTCGTGGCCCGCCAGCACCGCCGTCACGCCGAGCACCGCCGCGAACCCCGCCATCGCCGACCAGACCGGGACCGGCGCCCCGCTCGCCAGGACGTGCCCGAGGGTCGCCAGCGTGACGCACACGGTGGCGAACACCACCGCGCGCGCGGTCCTGAACAGCGGCTGCGAGGCGGGCGGGGACATGGCGCCACCCATCGTCCCACCCTGCGCGGCGGTCGCGCAGCCGACCCCGTGAATCCGCGACACACCCAACATCTTGGGGTTGTGCAAAGATCGTCGACTACATGTAGGGTTCAATCCCGTGCTGGTACGCCCCCGCCGCTCGCGCGGCGGGGGCGTCGCAAGAGGGAACCCGGTGTGAGTCCGGGACTGCCCCGCAGCGGTGAGCGGGAACGACCGCCGTCATCACGCACTGGGCCGCACGGCCTGGGAAGCGACGGCCAGTAGGACGCCTTTCGAGGCGGCGCCCGCGAGTCCGAAGACCTGCCCGCACGACCGCTTCGGGGGTCCGGGGTCGACCCCCGGATCACCACGTCCAGGCCTCGCGGGTGGGCCGGGGACGGAGCGCGGCATGCCGCCGCGTCCCGTTCGCATGCCTCCGCGAGGCGGCTTGCGAGGGGAGATGCACGTGACACAGGCTCTGGCCGCGCCGCCTTCGGCGCGGATCGTCGCCGAGGTCGAGGCGGCCTGCGACGGGGTGCCCGGCGTGGACGCCGGGCGGCTGCCGGCCGCCGCCCGGGCCGGGGACAACGGCGACGCGGGCGCGCTGCGGGACCTGGCGATCGGCGAGGCCGCCGCCCTGGTGCCCGCCGAACCCGGATACTCCAGGGTCGCCGCCCGGCTCCTCGGCGGCCGGATCCGGGACGAGGCCGCGTCCGCGGGCGTCCGGACGTTCGCCGAGTCGGTCGCCGCCGCGCACCGGGAGGGCCTCCTGGCGGAGGCTCCGGCCGCGTTCGTCGCCGCCCACGCGTCCGACCTCGACGCCCTGGTCGACGAGTCCGCCGATGACCGGTTCGAGTACTTCGGGCTCCGGACGCTCTACGACCGGTATCTGCTGCGGCATCCGCGGTCGCGGCTCGTGCTGGAGCGCCCGCAGCACTTCTTCCTGCGGGTCGCCTGCGGCCTGTCCGAGAGCGTCGAGGAGGTCGCGGAGCTGTACGGGCTGCTCAGCACGCTGTCGTACCTGCCCAGCTCGCCGACGCTGTTCAACTCCGCGGCCCGCCGCCCGCAGCTGTCGTCCTGCTTCCTGCTCGACTCGCCGCGCGACGAGCTGGATTCGATCTACGAGCGGTACGGGCAGATCGCGCGGCTCAGCAAGTACGCGGGCGGCATCGGCGTCTCGTGGACGAAGGTGCGGTCGCGCGGCTCTCTGATCCGCGGGACGAACGGGTACGCCAACGGGATCGTCCCGTGGCTGCGCACGCTCGACGCGTCCGTCGCCGCCGTCAACCAGGGCGGCCGCCGCAAGGGCGCGGCCTGCGTCTACCTGGAGCCGTGGCACGCCGACGTCGAGGAGTTCCTGGAGCTGCGCGACAACACGGGCGAGGACGCGCGCCGCACCCACAACCTGAACCTGGCCAACTGGATCCCGGACGAGTTCATGCGCCGCGTCGAGGCCGACGCGACGTGGTCGCTGTTCGACCCGAAGGAGGTCCCCGAGCTGGCCGACCTCTGGGGCGATGCGTTCGACGAGGCGTACCGGGCGGCGGAGAAGGAGGGGCGGTTCGTCCGGCAGATCCCGGCCCGCAAGCTGTACGGCCGGATGATGCGGACGCTCGCCGAGACGGGCAACGGATGGATGACGTTCAAGGACGCCGCCAACCGCGCCTGCAACCAGACCGCCGAGCCCGGCCAGACCGTCCACCTGTCCAACCTGTGCACGGAGATCCTGGAGGTGACCGCGGACGGGGAGGCGGCCGTCTGCAACCTCGGCTCGGTGAACCTGGCCGCGCACGTGGACGCGTCCGGGATCGACTGGGAGCGGCTCCGCTCGACCGTGCGCACCGCCGTCCGGTTCCTGGACCGCACCATCGACAGGGGCTTCTACCCCACGCCGGAGGCGGAGAAGGCCAACCGCAAGTGGCGGCCGGTCGGCCTCGGCGTGATGGGCCTGGCGGACGTGTTCTTCACGCTCCGCCTGCCGTTCGACTCGGCCGAGGCGCGCGAGCTGTCCACGCGGATCGCGGAGGAGATCGCGCTGGCCGCCTACCACGCGTCCGCCGACCTCGCCGCCCTGCACGGACCGCTGCCCGCCTACGGCATGACGCGGACGGCCCGCGGCCAGTTGCACCCGGACCATTTCCCGGACGCGGCACCGTCCCGTCCGGACGCCTGGGAGGCGCTCCGCGCGCGCGTCGCCGACGTGGGGCTCCGCAACTCGCTGCTGATCGCGATCGCCCCGACGGCCACGATCGCGTCCATCGCGGGCTGCTACGAGTGCATCGAGCCGCAGGTGTCCAACCTGTTCAAGCGCGAGACCCTCTCCGGCGAGTTCCTGCAGATCAACCGCTACCTGGTGGACGACCTGAAGTCGCTCGGGCTGTGGACGCCCGCCGTACGGGAGGCGATCAAGAAGGCGAACGGCTCCGTCCAGGGCCTGCTCGACCTGCCGGACGAGATGCGCGCCCTCTACCGGACGGCCTGGGAGCTGCCGCAGAAGGCCCTGATCGACATGGCCGCCGGCCGCACCCCCTACATCGACCAGGCGCACTCGCTGAACCTGTTCATGGAGACGCCGACGATCGGCAAGCTCTCCTCGATGTACGCGTACGCGTGGCGCAGCGGGCTCAAGACCACCTACTACCTGCGGTCCCGTCCGGCGACGCGGATCGCGCAGACGACGGTCGCCGCGGCCGTCTGCTCCCTGGAGAACCCGGAGACGTGCGAGGCGTGCCAGTGAACGAGCGAGCGATGCTGCTGGACCCGGGCATGGACCTGACCCTGCGTCCCATGCGCTACCCCGACTTCTACGAGCGGTACCGGGCCGCGATCCGCAACACGTGGACGGTCGAGGAGGTCGACCTCGCGACCGACCTCGCCGACCTGGCGCGCCTGACGCCCGCCGAGCTGCACCTGGTCAACCGGCTGGTCGCGTTCTTCGCCACCGGCGACTCGATCGTGGCGAACAACCTCGTGCTCAACCTCTACAAGCACGTCAACGCGCCCGAGGCCCGGCTCTACCTGTCGCGGCAGCTCTTCGAGGAGGCCGTCCACGTCCAGTTCTACCTGACCCTGCTGGACACCTATCTGCCCGACCAGGACGAACGGGCCAAGGCGTTCGCGGCCATCGAGCACATCCCGTCCATCCGGTCCAAGGCGCGGTTCTGCTTCCGCTGGATCGACTCGCTCGGCGCCCTGGACGAACTCCGCACCGCCGACGACCGCCGGGCGTTCCTGCTGAACCTCATCTGCTTCGCGGCCTGCATCGAGGGGCTGTTCTTCTACGGCGCCTTCGCCTACGTGTACTGGCTGCGGTCGCGGGGCCTGCTGAACGGCCTCGCGTCGGGGACGAACTGGGTCTTCCGCGACGAGTCCATGCACATGGAGTTCGCGTTCTCCGTGGTCGACACCGTCCGGGCCGAGGAACCCGAGCTCTTCGACGCGGACCTCACGGCCCAGGTCACCACGATGCTGGAGGAGGCCGTCCAGGCGGAGTTCGACTTCGCCCGCGACCTCTGCGGCGACGGCCTGCCCGGGATGAGCGCCGGCGACATGCGCGCCTACCTCGAATACGTCGCCGACCAGCGCCTCGTCCGCCTCGGGCTCCCGCCCCGCTACGGCACCGCGAACCCGTTCGCCTTCATGGAGTTGCAGGACGTCCAGGAGCTGTCCAACTTCTTCGAGCGCCGGGTCTCGGCCTACCAGATCGGGGTGGAGGGCAGTGTGACCCTCGACGAGGCGTTCTGACGAACTTCCCTGCCGGGACGCGCGTTGAACTGGGAGACGCTAGGCGGAGGAGAGAGAACGTGGCTTCAGTCATAGACCGGATCATGAAGTTCGTCCGGGGCCCGCAGGGGCAGAAGGCCCGCGCGAAGGCGGAGCAGGTCGCGCACAGCCCGCAGGCACAGAAGGCGCGGGCCAAGGCGGAGCAGTTCGCCCACGGCCCGCAGGGCCAGAAGGCGCGGGCGAAGGCGGAGCAGCTGGCCCGAAGTCCGCAGGCACAGAAGGCTCGGGCGCGGGCGGAGCGGTTCATCAACGACCCCCGCAACCAGGAGAAGGCCCGCAGCCTCCTCTCGCGTCTCCGCGGAAGCCCCCGCCGTTGACCGTTCGGAAACGTCTCCTCGCGGCACGTTCCGAACTTTCCGAAGTGGGCACGCGTTGAACTGTCAAGGCTAGGCCGAGGAGGAAGAACATGGCTTCTCTCATCGACCGGATCAAGCGGTTCATGCGGAGCCCGCAAGGGCAGAAGGCGCGGGCGAGGGCGGAGCGGCTCGCCCGGGACCCGCGTACCCAGGCCAAGGCGCGCGGGCTGCTGGCCCGCGTACGCGGCGGCCGCCGGCACTGACGCGCACGACGGCCCGCCCCACACCGGGACGGGCCGTCCAGCGCGCGCTTGTTGCTTGCTGGACGTAACTGCAACTTATTTGCAATAGTGGCGGCATGGCTGAGTACACGCTGCCCGACCTGCCGTACGACTACGCCGCCCTGGAGCCGGCGATCACCGGTGAGATTCTGGAGCTGCACCACTCCAAGCACCATGCCGCCTACGTGAAGGGCGCCAACGACACGCTGGAGAGGCTCGCCGAGGCGCGCGACAAGGAGCGGTTCGGCGGGCTGGTCGGCCTGGAGAAGACGTTCGCGTTCAACCTGTCCGGGCACGTCCTGCACTCGATCTTCTGGGACAACCTGTCGCCGGACGGCGGCGACCGTCCCGGCGGGGAGCTCGCGGCGGCCATCAACGAGCACTTCGGGACGTTCGAGGCGTTCCAGCGGCAGCTCACGGCGGCGACGTCCACGGTGCAGGGGTCCGGGTGGGGCGTCCTCGCGTGGGAGCCCCTGGGCAGGCGGCTGATCGTCGAGCAGGTCTACGACCACCACGGCAACGTCGGCATGAACACGGCACCGCTGCTGGTCTTCGACGCCTGGGAGCACGCCTATTACCTGCAGTACCGCAACGTGCGTCCCGACTACGTCGAGAAGCTCTGGTCCCTTGTGAACTGGACGGACGTGACCGCGCGATTCGACGCGGCCCGCGCGTCCTGAGAACGGCGGCGTCCTCGCGGGCGCCGCTCGGGGGCGGCGTTCACCTGGCCGGGATCGTGCTCAGAACCTTTCCTCGCGGCCTGGTGAACGCCGCTTCTCCGGACGCCCCTAGTCTGCTGCCCATGACCGGCGAGTACCTGCACTGGGAGACCGTCCCGACGCGGTGGAAGGACAACGACGTCTACGGGCACGTCAACAACGTCGTCCACTACTCGCTGATGGACACCGTCATCAACGCGTGGATGATCCGGACCGCCGGCTTCGACCCGGCGACCTCCGGGGCCATCGGGCTCTGCGTCGAGTCGCACTGCGAGTACAAGGCCGAGGTCTCGTTCCCGGACGCGATCCGGGTCGGGCTCCGCGTCGGGAGGCTCGGCCGCTCCAGCGTGCGCTGGGAGGTCGGCATGTTCCGCGACTCGGACGGCGCGCCCGTCGCCGAGGGGCACTTCGTGCACGTCTTCGTCGACCGGCACACCCGCCGCCCGGCCGAGATCACCGGAAACCTCCGCGCCGAGATGGAGAAGATCCTGGCGCCGGGCGCCTGACCGGTCATCGGAAGCCGTACGAGCCCACCTCGTCCAGCATGGTCAGCTCCGGCGGGTCCTCGCAGAACTCGTCCAGGGCCGCGCGGTAGCGCTGGAAGGCCTCCAGCGGGCGCAGTACCTCGGGCCCGTCCATCTCCGCGAACGCCACGAACGTGACCTTGTCGTCGAGCTGGTAGGACGCGTACCGCAGCCTCTCCGGCCGCACCCGGTCCAGCTCCGCGTAGACCTCGCGCAGCAGTTCCAGGCTGCGCTCCACATGCTCGGCCCCGACCTTGCTCCGGATCATCACGTGCATCACGGCCTCCTTTCATGCAACAGCCTGTATTTCGAAAGACGAACTGTCAACTCAATTAGGTATCCTGGCGGCATGGTGCGCAAGTACGAGCAGCGCCTCCGCGCGGAGGCCGCCCAGGAGACCCGCCGGCGCATCCTGGACGCCGTCTACGCGCGCCTGCGCGAGGCCCCGTCGGAGCCCGTCAGCATCGACCGGATCGCACGCCTCGCCCGCGTGGCGCGGCCGACCGTCTACCAGGTCTTCGGCTCGCGCGCCGGTCTCTTCGAGGAGGTCGGCGCCGACCTCCTCGACCGCGGCGGCTTCCAGGACATGCTCCGCGCGTCCGCGCATCCCGACGCCCGCGAAGCCCTCCGTGGCGGCATCCGCGGCGTCGTCGCCATGTACGCGACCCACCGCGACGTTCTGCGCGCCCTGCACTCGATGGCGATGCTGGACGCCGCGGCGGTCGGCGGCGCCGTCCAGCGCTTGGAGGCCCGCCGCGCCCGGGGCATGGCCCAGACGGCCGAGCGCCTGTCCGCCGCGAACGCCCTGCGCCCCGACGTCACCCCCGCCGAAGCCACCGACGTCCTCTGCCTCCTGACGAGCTTCGACGGCTTCGACCACCTCCACACCGCCCGCTCCCGGCCCCCCGAAGACGTCGCCCGGCTCCTCATCGAGACCGCCGAACGCACTCTCCTCTCCTGACAGGTCGAGCGCTATGTGAGGACGTGGGTGGTGAGGAGCTGCTCGAAGTCCGTTTCGAACGCCTCGTACTGCGCGCGGAGTTCGGGGCCGGGCCAGCCCGCCGGCAGGAGGGCCGGCGGGAGCAGCGGGTCGTTCAGGAGGTGGCGCAGGACGGCGGCGGCGTGGGTGAAGCGCGCGGCGATCGTGGTCGCGCCGGCGAGGGCCGTGCGGAGGGCGCCGGCCTTGGCCGTCCAGGCGTCCAGGTCCCAGAGGGCGGCGGCCAGGGTCGCCGGGTCCTCTTCGGGACGGCCCACCAGGAAGGTGCACTGGCGGACGACCGGGCCGGGCCGCGGCCGGGTCAGGTTGGCCGGGCGCAGCCAGGTGCCCTCGCGGAGCTCGGCGAGCCGCAGCGTCGACATGGCCTGGCGGAGCGCGGCGCGGTCGGCGGCGGGACGGCGCTCGGCGGTGATGACGGCGATCTCCCAGGTGCCGTCCCAGGGCCGGGTCGGGGGGAGGCGGGCCTCGTCCTGGCGGGCCTGGCGTTCGAGGAGCCGCTCGGTGAGGGCGTAGGTGCCGCCGGACTGGACGAGGTCGCCCGCGGTGACCATCCGGGAGAGCGCGACCCGGATCGTCCCCTCCGCGATGCCGAACAGCTCGCCGACGCGGACGAGGTACCGGGCGGGGAGCCGGGGCGGGTGGACGCCGAGCAGCGTGCTCAGGACGACGGACCGGGCGGTGAGCGGGCGAATCTCCAGGCTGTCCATGTCTGGTGCCGAGCCTATCGGCCCGCCCGCCCGGCTGCGGGATTACGATCTTCCTTCGGGTGACAGAGAAGTGTAATGTCGAGGGCATGACCTCCTACCTGACCGAGTCGTTCGACAGGCTGCCGTTCGGGAGCGCCGAGAAGGCGCGCCGGTACGCGACGGAGCGGTACCAGGGCGCCGCGGGCCTCAACTGGTACGACTGCGACCCCACGCTGCGGTTCCTCATGCGGCGCCATCTGGGGGACGGCTTCGGCTGGGCGGAGCCGCGGCTCAGGGAGATGGGCGCGCTGATGGGCGGGCCGGTCGCCGCGTGGGCCGAGGAGACCGACCGGAACCCGCCGCGCCTGGAGAAGTACGACCGGTGGGGACGGGACGTCAGCGAGGTCGTCATGCCGCCGTCGTTCGAGGCGGCGCGGCGGGAGATCGTGGCGACGTCGTTCACCCGGCCCGGCTTCGTCGCGGAGGCCAGGCGCGAGGGGGTCGATCCCGCGCCGATGGGCGTGGCCTGGAGCTACCTGCTGGACCAGGCCGACATCGGCATGGCGTGCGCGCTCGGCACGGGCGGCGACATGGTCGTCGGGCTGGCGGAGCTGTTCGCGCCCGAGGACGTCAAGGCGCGGGTGCGGGAGCTGTTCGCGGCCGGGGAGATGTCGGGAGAGGCCGCCCAGATGCTCACCGAGCGCTCTGGAGGCTCGGACCTGGGCGCCCTTGAGTCGACGGCCTCCCGGGAGGGGGACGCCTGGCGCCTCAACGGGTTCAAGTGGTTCGCGTCCAACGCCAACGGCTCGGCGTTCGTGGTGCTGGCCAAGCCGGAAGGGGCCGTGGACGGGGTGCGGGGAATCGCGCCCTTCCTCGTGCTCAGGGAACGGCGGGACGGGGCGCGCAACGGCGTCCGGATCCGGCGGCTCAAGGACAAGCTGGGCACGCGGTCGGTCGCGTCGGCGGAGATCGAGTTCACGGACGCGGAGGCGTTCCTGCTGGCCCCGGCGTCGAGCGCCGGCGAGGGCGGGGACGGCAAGGGCCTCGCCCGCATGATGGAGCTGACGAACGGCGCCCGGCTCGGCATCTCGATGATGGGGCTCGGCTGCGCGCGGAGGGCCCTCGTCGAGTCGCTCTGCTACACGCGGGCCAGGGAGGCGTTCGGCGCCTCCCTCATCGAGCAGCCGCTCATGCGGAGGAAGCTCGCCGAGCTGATCGTGGAGACGGAGGCCGTCCAGGCCCTCGTCTTCGACGGATACCTGGGACGGCCGCGGCTCAGGATGGGGGCGGCGCTCATCAAGCTGAGGGCCGCCAGGCTGGGGGTGACGGCCGCCGGCGACGCCATCGAGATCCACGGCGGGAACGGCTACATCGAGCAGTGGCCGGTCGCGCGAATCCTCAGAGACGCGCAGGTCAACCCGATCTGGGAGGGCGGCGACAACATCCTGTGCCTGGACGTCCGCCGCGCCATCGAACGGCAGGACGCGCACGAGCCGTTCCTCGAAAGGCTCACGAGCGCCGTCCAGCAGGCACCGGCCGGTGACGACGCCACGGCCGGACTGGTGAGCGAGCGCATCGGGCATCTCAGGGAGGCCATAGAAAGGTGGCGCGGGCTCGACAGGACCGTCGCCGAGGCACGCCTCTACCCCCTCGCTCAGTACATGGCGGACGTGTACGCGGCGGCGCTGCTGCTTGAGCAGGCGGGCTGGGAACGCGCCGATTCGGGGGAAGACCGCAAGGCGCTGGTCGCACGCCTCTACGCTCGGACCCATCTCGCCGACGCCGGCCCGCTGCGCGCGATCGACGCTCCCGCGGAGGACCTCGACCGCTTCAAGGACCTGGCGGACGGCGCGTTCATCGGCGTCTAGGAGGTCCTGTTGGCGGCACGGATCGAGCGGGTGCGGATCGAGCGGGACGGCCCGGTCACGACGGTCGTGATGTCCCGTCCCGAGACCCGGAACGCCGTGGACGGGCCGGCGGCGCGCGAGCTCGCCGCCGCCTTCCGCGCGTTCGACGCCGACGAGGGCGCGAGCGTCGCCGTCCTGTGGGGCGAGGGCGGGACGTTCTGCTCCGGCGCCGACCTGACGTCCATCGGCACCGAGCGCAGCCCGCGCGTCGACCCGCCCCCGGCGGACGGCCCGCTCGGCTGCACCCGGATGCGCCTGTCGAAACCGGTCATCGCGGCGGTCGCCGGCCACGCGGTCGCGGGCGGGCTGGAGCTGGCGCTCTGGTGCGATCTGCGCGTCGTGGAGGAGACGGCCACCTTCGGGGTGTACTGCCGCCGCTGGGGCGTCCCGCTCGTCGACGGCGGCACGTTCCGGCTTCCCCGCCTCATCGGCACGAGCCGCGCGATGGACCTGATCCTCACGGGACGCCCGGTGCCCGCGCGGGAGGCGTTCGAGATCGGCCTGGCGAACCGGCTCGTCCCGCCGGGGGAGGCGCGGGAGGCGGCCGAGGCCCTCGCGGCCGAGCTGGCGCGGTTCCCGCAGGCGTGCCTGCGCAACGACCGCGCCTCGGTCCTGGAGGCCGAGGGCCTCCCGGAGGACGAGGCGATCGCCGTCGAGCACCGGCACGGGACCGGGTCGCTGGAGGACGCCCTGCGCGGCGCCGCCCGGTTCGCGGGCGGTCACGGGCGGCACGGCGACTTCGCCGACATCTGATCGGCGTCGGTCATTGACCGTACAACTATCGGGACCGTAGCTTTCCCATGGGCGGGCCGCCCGAGACCGAGGGAGCGAGAAATGACGCTGACGGTGGACGAGGCGGGCCGGGCGCTCGCCGATCCGAAGGCCCACGCCGACGACCGGCGGTTCCATGACGCGCTGGCGCTGCTCCGCCGCGAGTCCCCCGTGCACTGGGTCGACGCCACGCCCGACTACAACCCCTTCTGGGCGATCACCCGGCACGAGGACGTCCTGGAGATCGAGCGCAACCACCAGGTCTTCCTCAACGAGCCCCGCCCGATCCTCGGCACCGCCGAGTTCGACGCGATGAACCGGGAACGGGTCGAGCAGGGCATCGCGCTGCGCACGCTCATCCACATGGACGACCCCGACCACCGGGTCATCCGGGCGATCGGCGCGGACTGGTTCCGGCCGCGCGCGATGCGGGCCCTGGAGCCGCGCGTCCGCGAGCTGGCGAAACGGTACGTCGACCGGATGGTCGACCTCGGCGGCGAGTGCGACTTCGCGCGGGAGATCGCCGTCCACTTCCCGCTGTACGTGATCCTGTCGCTGCTCGGCCTGCCCGAGAGCGACTTCGACCGCATGCTGAAGCTGACCCAGGAGCTCTTCGGCGGCGATGACGACGAGTTGCAGCGCGGGACGACCAACGAGGAGAAACTGCAGGTCCTGCTCGACTTCTTCGCCTACTTCCAGGGGCTGACCGAGGCGCGCCGCAAGAACCCGACCGACGACCTCGCCTCCGCCATCGCCAACGCGCGCGTCGACGGCGAGCCGCTGAACGACTTCGACACCGCGTCCTACTACGTCATCATCGCGACGGCCGGGCACGACACGACCAGCGCGACGATCGCCGGCGGCCTGCACGCCCTGATCGAGCACCCCGACCAGCTCGACCAGCTCCGCGAGAAGCCCGAGCTGCTGCCGCTGGCCGTGGACGAGATGATCCGCTGGGTCACGCCGGTCAAGGAGTTCATGCGCACCGCGGGCGAGGACTACGAGCTGCGCGGCACCACGATCCGGAAAGGCGACGCGGTGCTGCTCTCCTACCCGTCCGCGAACAGGGACGAGGACGTCTTCGACGACCCGTTCCGCTTCGACGTCGGGCGCGACCCGAACAAGCACCTGGCGTTCGGGTTCGGCGTCCACTACTGCCTGGGCGCCGCGCTGGCCCGGATCGAGGTCCGCGCCTTCTTCGAGGAGCTGCTGCCCCGGCTGAACTCGATCGAGCCGGCCGGGACGCCGGAGAGCATCGCCACCACGTTCGTCGGCGGCCTCAAGCGCCTTCCCGTCCGCTACTCCATCGCCTGAAGGAGCCCCGGTGCAGATCGACGCGGCGGTGCTCCGCGCCGCGGACGCCCCTTACACGATCGAGCCGCTCGACCTGGCGGCCCCGGGTCCCGGCGAGATCCTCGTGAAGATCGCGGGGGCCGGGATGTGCCACACCGACATGCTGGGCCGCGTCCCGGGGGACCTGGTCGCCAAGCCGGTCGTCCTCGGCCACGAGGGCTCCGGCACGGTCGAGGCGGTCGGGCCGGGCGTCACCGGCGTCGCCGAGGGCGACCACGTGGTCATGTCGTTCGACTCGTGCGGGACGTGCGACACCTGCCGCGCCGCGCTTCCCGGCGCCTGCCCGCAGATGACCGCGCTCAACATGCTCGCGATGCCGCTGGACGGGACGCCCCGCGCCACCGGGCCGGACGGCGAGCTGGGCGCCACCCACGTCCTCAACGGGCGGACGACGACATCGCCGGGCAGATCCGGGCGATCTCCGGCGGCGAGGGCGTGCGGTACTCCTTCGACACCACCGCCGTGCCCGAGGTCGTCTCGGCGGCGGTCGCGTCGCTGCGCACCTCCGGCGTCTGCGGCCTCGTCGGCGTCGGCGCCACCGAGTACCGGCTGGACGCGAACCTCCTGCTCATGGGCCGGACGGTGAAGGGCATCATCGAGGGCGACGCCGTCCCGCACACCTTCATCCCGAAGATGATCGAGCTGTGGCGGCAGGACCGGTTCCCGTTCGACCGGCTCGTCACGTCCTGCCCGCTCGACCAGATCAACCGGGCGGAGGCGGACGCGACGTCCGGCAAGGTCGTCAAGCCCGTCCTGATCCCCTAGACCACGCGGTGGAGGATGTCGTCGCCTCGCGCGAGGCGGCGGCAGTTCTCCGCGGCGACCGTGAAGTACCGGTCCCACGTCTCGCCGGTCAGCCACGCCACGTGCGGCATGACGACGACGTTGTCGAGGGCGAGCAGCGGGTTCCCGGCGTCGACCGGCTCCTTCTCGAAGACGTCCAGCCCGGCACCGCCGAGACGCCCCGACTCCAGCGCCGCCACCAGCGCCGGCTCGTCGATCACCGCGCCCCGCGCCGTGTTCACCACGATCGCGCCCTCCGGCAGCAGCGCGAGCCGTTCGGCGTCCAGGAGATGGTGGGTCTCGTCCGTGAGCGGGATGTGCACGGACACGACGTCGCTCGCGCGCAGCAGCCCGTCCAGCTCGCGCCAGGCAGGGTCGTCGGGACGCGGCGTCCTCGACGTGTAGACGACCTCCGCCCCGACGGTCTCCAGCATGCCGCGCAGCAGCGTCGCGATCTCGCCGCCGCCGAGGAGGCCGACCGTCCGCCCGGCCAGCTCGCCGCCCACCAGGGACCGGTCGGCGGGCCAGCCCTCGCCGCGCCGCGTCCGCGCGTCGAACGCGACGACCCGCCGCAGCGCCGCCAGCATCAGCAGCAGCGACGTCTCCGCCACGGCCTGCGCGTTCCGGCCGGGCATGTTCGCGACCGCGATCCCGCGCTCCCGCGCGGCGTCGAGGTCGATCGTGTTGACGCCGGTGCCGAGCTTCTGGATCAGCTTCAGCTTCGGCGCCCGGTCCATGTCGGCGGCCGTGAGCGGGCGCAGCACATGCCAGATGACCTCGGTGTCCGGCAGCAGCTCCGCGAAGCGCGCCTCGTCCTGCTCCGAACAGGACACGATGTCGAGGCCGGGCTCCTCGTGATCCATGTCGTAGTGCAGCAGCCCCCGCATCCTGATGACCCCTTTCGTCCGTCCATGGAACCCTGGCACGCGAGCCCGGTGTTCCCGGAGACTATGGTGCCGATCATGTGGACGGACGTGCCGATCGTGCAGGCGCCGATGGCGGGCGGGCCGTCGACGCCGGAACTCGCCGCCGCCGTGTCGGATGCGGGCGGCCTCGGCTTCCTCGCCGCCGGCTACAAGACGCCCGAGGCCATGCGCGCCGACATCGCCGCGACGCGGAGGCTGACCTCCCGCCCGTTCGGGATGAACCTCTTCATGCCGTCCTTGGACGAGGCCGACCCGGCCGCGGTCGCCGCCTACCGCGAGCGCCTCGCGCCCGAGGCCGCCCGCCTCGGCGTGTCACCGGGCGGCCCGTCCGCCCGCGACGACGCCTACGACGCCAAGGTCGCCGACCTGCTGTCCGATCCGCCCGCCTTCGTCAGCTTCACGTTCGGCTGCCCGTCGCCGGACGTCGTCCGCGCGTTCCAGGACCGCGGCACGGTCGTCATCGTCACCGTGACCTCGGCGGACGAGGCCCGCCGGGCGTCCGCCGCCGACGCGCTCTGCCTCCAGGGCTCCGAGGCAGGGGGACACAGGGGCTCGTTCACCAACACCCTCGACGACCCGCTGCCGCTGCGCGCGCTGCTGGCGTCGGTCCGCGAGGTCACCGCGCAGCCCCTCATCGCCGCCGGCGGCCTCGTCACGGCCGCGGACGTCGCCGGGGTCCTCGCGTCGGGCGCCGCCGCCGCCCAGCTCGGGACGGCCTTCGTCCGCTGCCCGGAGAGCGGGGCGAGCGCCGTCCACAAGGCCGCCCTGGCCGACCCCCGCTTCACGGCGACCGTGATGACCAGGGCTTTCAGTGGACGGCCCGCCCGCGGCCTCGTCAACCGCTTCCTCCGCGAGCACTCCCCATACGCCCCCGCCGTGTACCCGGACGTCCACTACCTGACCTCTTCCTTGCGCAAGGCGTCCGCCGCCAAGGGCGACCCCGACGGCGTCAACCTCTGGGCAGGCGAGTCGTTCCGCGGAACAACCGAAGCCCCGGCCGCCGAGATCGTCGCCGCCCTCGCACCGCGATGACCCGCACCCCCGAAAACCGCGTGCCGGACGCCGGCTTCTGTGCCACGCTCAAGCGCCTCCGCCGCCATGACCGAGGAGACTCCCGATGAACGAGCTTGAAGAACGGATGCGCGCCCGGGAGTACTTCCACTCGCTGACGTTGCTCCCCGGCTCCTGGGCCATCGTTCGCGTGGACGGCCGCTCCTTCTCGCGCTTCACCGAGGCCCGCTTCGAAAAGCCCTTCGACCCGCGCTTCTCCGCGCTGATGGAGGAGACCGCGACGGCTCTCCTCACCGAGCTGGGCGGGCGCTACGCCTACACCGAGAGCGACGAGATCTCCGTCGTCCTCGACCCGGCCTTCGACCTGTTCGGCCGCGAGGTGGAGAAGCTCGTCTCGCTGTCGGCGGGCATCGCGACGGCCGCCTTCACCCATGCCGCCGGCGAGCCGGCCGTCTTCGACGGACGCATCTGGATGGGCACCGGCCTCGACGACGTCGTCGACTACCTCACCTGGCGCCAGGACGACGCGGCCCGCTGCGCCCTCAACGGCTGGTGCTACTGGACCCTGCGCCACGAGGGCCTCTCCCCGCGGCAGGCGACCCGGGAGCTGGACCGCACGTCGGTCTCCGCCAAGAACGAGCTGCTGTTCGCGCGCGGCATCAACTTCAACGAGGTCCCCGCCTGGCAGCGGCGCGGCGTCGGGCTGTGGTGGGAGACGTACGAGAAGCAGGGCCACGACCCGATCCGCAACGTGGACGTGACCGCCACCCGCCGCCGCGTCCATGTCGAGCGCGACCTTCCCATGAAGGACGCCTACCGGGACCTCGCCCGCACCATCCTGGAATGACCGCCCTACCCGGCCTGCGCTTCGGCGCCCCAGTCCCAGAGGGCCTGGAGCACCGGGCCCAGACGCCGGCCCCGCGGAGTCAGCGTGTATCGGGTCCGGGGCGGCCAGCCCGGCTGCCTGCGCCGTTCGAGCACGCCCGCCTGGAGAAGATGGGCCAGGCGGTCGGCCAGCACCTTGTCCGAAAGAGCCGGCAGCGCCTGCCGCAGGTCGCTGAACGAGCGGTCCGCGCGCAGCAGCTCGCGGACGACCAGCGTCGTCCAGCGCCCGCGTAGCGCGTCGAGCGTGATCTCCACCGGGCAGGACGGCACCGGTTCGGCGGCGTCCGCCCGCGGATCGTCCGGCAGTCCCGGTAGGCCAACCGTTTGGTGAGTCACGAGGGCGCCTCCTAACGTCCCGGTCATGTCTACCGGAAGGAAGGCGATGCGCTCACTGGCCGACCGCCCCGAGGACCTCCCCTTCGTGTTCGCCGAACGCTTCAACAGCGGCGATCCGGAGGCGGTCGCGGAGGTGTACGAGGAAGGGGCCGTGTTCGTCCCGGAACCGGGTACCGCGCTGACGGGCACGAACGCCCACGCCGCCAACGCGCGGTTCATGGCCCTCGGACTGCCGATCGAGGTCCGCCCGCGGCACGTGTACGCCGTGGACGACCTGGCCCTGCTGATCGTCGACTGGGTGATCGAAGGGACGGCGGACGGGCGTCCCGTCCGTATCGAGGGCACCGCCGCCGACGTCGCCCGGCGGGGACCGGACGGCCGCTGGCGCTACGTCGTCGACGACCCTTTCGGGACGGCCGCGGCCTAGTCGGCGGGGGTGCGACGCGGCCGTCCGGAAATTTCCTGGAAAAAGTTGGGCGGTCGTGTTGATCCGCGGCGCCTCCCGTTCGACCCAGGGGTGAGAGGGTCCGGAAGATGGCCCGACGATCAAGGGAGACGGAACCGTGAAGTACATGCTGATCATGCGCGCCACCGACGAGGCCTTCGCCGGGATGGGCGAGATCGACTTCAACGAGATGATCGCGACGGTCGGGAGGTACAACCAGGAGCTGATCCAGGCCGGCGTGCTGCTCGCCGCCGAGGGCCTCGACGACGCCGAGGAGGGCGTGGTCGTCGACTACTCCGCCGAGCCGCCCGTGGTCACCGACGGCCCGTACGGCGAGACCAAGGAGCTGTTCGGCGGGTTCTACATCCTCGACGTGGCCTCGAAGGAGGAGGCGGTCGAGTGGGCGAAGCGCCAACCGCTCACCGGGCCGGGCTTCAAGACCGAGATCCGCCGGGTCACCACGATCGACGAGCTCCCGCAGGACAACGAGTGGATCAAGAAGGAGCGGGCGTGGCGCGAGGCGACCGGCCAGCTCTGATGGGCGACCCCACCGGACGCGAGGCCGTCGCCGCCGTCTGGCGGATCGAGTCGGCGCGGATCGTCGGCGCGCTCGCGCGCTACACCGGCGACTTCGCGCTGGCCGAGGACCTCGCCCAGGAGGCGCTGGCCGAGGCGCTGGTGACCTGGCCGCGCGACGGCGTCCCCCGCAACCCGGCCGGCTGGCTGCTCACCGTCGGCCGGCGGCGCGCGATCGACGCCTTCCGCCGCCGCGCGGCCCGCGACGAGCGGTACGCCGCCCTCGCCCACGAGCTGGGCGAGGGCGGGACCGCCGCGGGCCCCGCGCCCGCCGACCCCTCCCGGGAGAGCGACGTGCTGTGGGACCCCGACCGGATCGACGACGACGTGCTCGCGCTGATGTTCGTCTCCTGCCACCCCGTCCTGTCGCGGGAGGCGCGGGTGGCGCTCACGCTGCGGGTCGTCGGCGGCCTCACCAGCGACGAGATCGCCAAGGCGTTCCTCGTCCCGACCGCCACCGTGCAGGCCCGCATCACCCGGGCGAAGAAGACCCTCGGCGCGGCCCGGGTGCCGTTCGAGGTGCCGCCGCCCGAGGACCGGGCCGGCCGCCTCGGCTCGGTCCTCAACGTGATCTACGTGATCTTCACGGAGGGCTCGTCGGCGAGCTCCGGCGGCGACCTGATCCGCTTCGGCCTCGCCGGCGAGGCGCAGCGGCTCGCCCGGGTGCTGAGCCGGCTCATGCCGGACGTGCCCGAGGCGCACGGCCTGCTGGCGCTGCTCGAACTCACCGCGGCGCGCTTCCCCGCCCGCACCGGCCCGGACGGCGAGCCGGTCCTGCTGGAGCACCAGGACCGGAGCCGCTGGGACCGGTCCGCGATCCGCCGCGGGCGGGCCGCCCTCGCCCGCGCGGAGAAGGCCGGCCGCGGCCTCGGCGCCTACGGCCTCCAGGCGGCGATCGCCGAATGCCACGCCGTCGCCGCGTCCGTCGACGCGACGGACTGGGAGCGGATCGTCCTCATCTACGAGGCGCTCGGCCGCCTGGCGCCCTCGCCCGTGGTCGACCTGAACCGGGCGGTCGCGGTCTCGATGGCCCACGGACCGGCCGCGGCCCTCCCCATCGTGGACGCCCTGGTCACCGCCGAGGCGCTGCCGAACTCGCACCTGCTGCCCGGCGTCCGCGGCGAACTCCTCACCCGCCTCGGCCGCACGGACGAGGCGCGCACCGAACTGCGGCGCGCCATCGACCTGTGCGCCAACGACCGCGAGCGCACGGTCCTGCGCCGCAAGCTCGCCGCCCTCGGCTGAACGGCGAACGCCAGGGGTCCTTGAACCAAAAACAATCTTGTGACCAGCGGGAACAGGCGATGGTGGCGATGAGTTCTGGTCGTTCGTGGAGTCCGTCCCCCGACACCATCTCGATGTCGGACCGGCGAGGGAGTGAACCGGATGGCCGCCGAAGTGCGGAGAGAACAGCCGCCCCAGCAGGACCTGATCGCGCTGGGCGAAGACCGGATCGCGGACGCCGTGAAGACCGAGCGGCGGCGGCTCTCCGACCTTCTCGATGACCTCGGCGAGGCCGAGTGGGCCGTGCGGTCGCTGTGCGACGCCTGGACGGTGCGGGAGGTCGTCGCCCACCTGACGTTCAGCACGCGCGCCACGTTCGGCTCGGTGATCCTGCCCGCGATCAAGGCGCGCGGCGACCTCGACCGGATGGCCGCGATGATGGCCCACGACCGGGCGGCGAGGTACACGCCGGACGAGCTGGTGCGGCAGCTGCGCGAGAGCGCCGAGTCGTCCCGGCGGATGCCCGGCAGCTCCCCCATGGACCCGCTGATGGACCTGCTCGTGCACGGGCAGGACATCGCCCGCCCGCTGGAGCGGCACCACCCGGTGCCGATCGCGCTCGCGGTGCCGGCCCTGGCCTACGTCGCCGCCAGCCGGTTCCACGGCGGCAGCGGGCGGGTCGCCGGCCTGACGCTCGTGGCGACCGACGCGGACTGGTGGTCCGGCCTCGGGCCGCAGGTGCGGGGGAACGCCGAGGACCTGCTGCTCGCGGTCTCCGGCCGGCCGGCGGGGCTCGCCGGGCTGACCGGTCCGGGGGCCGAGCTGCTGGCCGCACGGCTGGGCGGGCGCTGAGCGCTTCCCGGTTCGGGGCGCTTCCCGGTTCGGGGCGGTGCGGTTAACCTGCTTGTGGCGTCCATGCCGGTTGTTCGTGCCTTGCGCCTGGGAGGGTCCCGTCCGCGGGATCCGTACGGCTCTTGCACCGGCTCCTCTGTGTCCCCCGCTCAGCTGAGGAGTCGTCCCCGTGAAATCCCCCCGCAAGCGATGGCCCGCGCTGGTCGCCGCGCTGGCCTCGGCCCTCGTCGCGGCCGCCGTGTCGCTGGTCGCGCTGTCCGCCCCGTCGTCCGCCCGGCCCGTCCCCCTGATCGCCTGCACGTATCCCGCGTGGGCGGAGGGAGCCTCGTACAAGGTCGGAGACAAGGTCGTCCACGGCGGTCACGGCTACGAGGCGATCGTCGCGCACACCGCCCATCCGGGCGCCGGCTGGGATCCGGCGTCCACGCCGACGCTCTGGCGCGGGCTGGGCGCCTGCGACGGAACGCAGCCGCCCACGACACCGCCCACGACACCGGCCGAGGACGAGGTCTGCCCCCTGAAGGGCAAGCCCGCCGGGAAGGTGCTGCAGGGCTACTGGGAGAACTGGGACGGCGCGGCCAACGGCGTCCACCCGCCGTTCGGCTGGACGCCGATCGACGACCCCGCGATCAGGCGGCACGGCCACAACGTGATCAACGCGGCGTTCCCCGTCATCCGGTCGGACGGCACCGTCCTGTGGGAGGACGGAATGGACGCCACGGTCAAGGTCGCGACGCCCGCCGAGATGTGCGCGGCGAAGGCCGCGGGAGCCACCATCCTGATGTCGATCGGCGGCGCGACCGCGGGCATCGACCTCAGCTCCAGCGCCGTCGCGGACCGGTTCGTCGAGACGGTCGTGCCGATCCTGAAACGGTACAACTTCGACGGGATCGACATCGACATCGAGACGGGCCTGACGGGCAGCGGGAACATCGGCCAGATGTCCACGTCGCAGGCCAACCTGATCCGCATCATCGACGGTGTGCTAGCCCAAATGCCGTCCGGGTTCGGGCTCACCATGGCGCCGGAGACGGCGTACGTGACCGGCGGCAGCGTCACCTACGGCTCCATCTGGGGCGCCTACCTGCCGATCATCAAGAAATACGCGGACAACGGCCGGCTGTGGTGGCTCAACATGCAGTACTACAACGGCAGCATGTACGGCTGCTCCGGCGACTCTTACTCCGCCGGGACGGTCGAGGGATTCGTCCGGCAGACCGAATGCCTGAACAACGGCCTGACCATTCAGGGAACCACGATCCGGGTGCCCTACGACAAGCAGGTGCCGGGCCTTCCGGCGCAGCAGGGCGCCGGCGGCGGATACATGCCGCCGAGCCTCGTCGGCCAGGCCTGGAACCATTTCAACGGGCAGCTGAAAGGCCTGATGACCTGGTCCATCAACTGGGACGGGTCGAAGGGCTGGACGTTCGGCGACAACGTCCGCGGTCTCCAGGGGCGCTGACCGCGCGCCGCGGGACGGGCGCAGGGCCCGTCCCGCGGCTTGACCTTGACGCCGGTGTGAAGGGTTACCGTCGTCACCGGCCATGAAGGAGAGGAGGGCCGATGCGGATCGGGGAACTGGCCGCGCGGGCGGGCGTCAGCACCCGCACGCTGCGCTACTACGAGCAGCAGGGGCTGCTGCCGGCGCGGCGCGCGGCCAACGGCTACCGGGAGTACGAGGAGTCCGACGTCCGGCTGGTCACGGAGATCCGCGGGCTGCTCGCGGCCGGGTTCTCGCTGGACGACACCCGCCCGTTCGTGGACTGCCTGCGCGCCGGGCATCCCGACGGCGCGTCCTGCCCCGAATCGGTCGCGGTCTACCGGCGGAAGCTCGCGGAGATCGACGCCGAGATCCGCACCCTCATCCGCCGCCGCGCCGACGTGGCCGGCCAGCTCGCGCGGGCCTGCCCCGGCTGCGCGCCGACTCCCGAGGAGGGGACGAATGATCACGCTGACGGCCGAGAACTTCGACGAGCGGGTGCTCCGCGCCGGCAAGCCGGTACTGGTCGAATTCTGGGCGGACTGGTGCCCTCCCTGCAAAATGATCGCGCCGATCCTTGAGCAGATCGAGGCCGAACACGGCGATCGGCTGACGATCGCCAAGCTCAACGGCGACGATCACCCGCAGATCGTTTCCCGGTACGGCGTCATGGGCTTTCCCACGATGAGCCTGTTCCGCGACGGCGAGGTCGTCCGGCAGATCGTCGGCGCGAAGCCCAAACGCGCCCTTCTCGCCGATCTGGACGGCCACTTCTAAGTCGAGGGAACGCATTCTCCCGATCCGTCGTCCTATTGACTGAACGTGACGGCCGGTATCTGGAGGGTTTAGTGCGAACGCTGTTGAATGTCGTGTGGCTGGTACTCGCGGGGTTCTGGATGGCCCTGGGCTACGTGGTGGCCGGGATCATCTGCTGCGTTCTCATCGTCACGATCCCGTTCGGCGTCGCCTCGTTCCGCATCGCGGCGTTCACGCTGTGGCCCTTCGGCAGGACGGCCGTCCCGAAGCGGAGCGCGGGCCTCGGCTCGACGCTGGGGAACATCATCTGGATCATCGTCGCCGGCTGGTGGCTCGCGCTCGGGCACCTGGTCACGGGCGTCCTGCTGTGCATCTCGATCATCGGCATCCCGTTCGGCATCGCCAACTTCAAGCTGATCCCGATCTCGCTCACCCCGCTCGGCCACGAGGTCGTCCGGTCGGACGGGCGGTCCGGCTTCTGACCGCGCGTCAGGACGTCCAGGCCCTGCCGGTGAGGCGTTCGTAGACGTCGATGTAGCGGGCCCGGGTGGCCTCGACGACGTCGTCGGGGATGGCCGGGCCCGGCGGGGTGCGGTCCCAGTCGAGGGTGCTGCTCCAGTCGCGGACGTACTGCTTGTCGAGCGAGTGCTGGGGACGGCCCGGACGCCACTGGTCGGCCGGCCAGAAGCGGGACGAGTCGGGCGTGAGCACCTCGTCGGCGAGGACGAGGGCGCCGTCCGGGGCGCGGCCGAACTCCAGCTTGGTGTCGGCGATGATGATGCCGCGCTCGGCGGCCAGGGCCGCGCCGCGCCGGTAGATCTCCAGCGTGACGTCCCTGAGCCGGGCGGCCGTGCCGGCGCCGATCTCGCGGACCACGTCGTCGTAGGTGATGAACTCGTCGTGGCCCTCGGTGGCCTTGGTGGTCGGGGTGAAGATCGGCTCGGGCAGCCGGGACGCCTCGACCAGGCCGTCCGGCAGCGGGACGCCGGAGACGGTGCCGGACTTCTCGTACTCCTTGAGGCCGAGGCCGGCGAGGTGGCCGCGGGCGATCCACTCGACGGGGAGCATGGCGAGGCGGCGGCAGCGGACGGCGCGCCCCGCCCACTCGTCCGGCACGTCGGTCGCGGACACGATGTGGTTCGGGACGATGTCGGCGAGCCGCTCGAACCACCACAGGGACAGCTGCGTGAGGATCTTGCCCTTGTCGGGGATCCGCGTCGGCAGCACGACGTCGTAGACGCTCACCCGGTCGGACGCGACGAGGATCAGCTCGTCGCCGTCCGCGTAGACGTCCCTGACCTTGCCCGAGTGGACCAGCTCCATGAGGCTCCCTATCTCGTACTCCCGCCGGACAGGAGTTTCGCACAGGGGATCCCGCCGACACGCAACGGCACCTCACTCCTCGATGTGCACCCGGACGCCGCCGAGCGACGCGTCCGCCGCGTCCGGGACGACCATGCCCGCGGCCACGCCGGAGCGCAGGTAGTCCAGGACGGGCGCGGTGATCCGCTCGCCCGGCAGGACGGCGGGGATGCCGGGCGGGTAGGGGGTCAGCATCTCCGCGCAGACCCGTCCGACGGCGTCGTCCGCGGACACCTGCTCCGCCGGGCCGAAGAACGCGTCGCGGGGCAGGATCACGAGTTCGAGCCGCAGTTTCTCGGGTGACGGCACCTCGACGGCGGGCCCGCCCCGCAGCGAGCCGATGTGCGCGTGGAGGTCGCGCAGGGCCGCTAGGAGGCGACCGGCGGTCTCCTTGTCGTCGGCGAAGGTGAGCTGCGCGCTGATCCGCCGGTGGTCGGCCAGGTGCAGGTTGACGCGATGGTGCTCGCGCAGCCAGTCGGCCGCCCGGTAGCCGGTGACGCCGAGGCCGGCGATGTCGATGACGACGGGCAGCGGGTCGAGGTCGTGCGCCAGTCCCGGTCCGGTGAACTCGCCGGGGCCCTGCACGTCGAAGCCGGGCAGCGACGCGATCTCCGCGCGAACGGCGGACGCTAGGTCGAGCGCGTCCTGCAGCAGGCCGCGGCCGTGCTCGACCATCTGCCGCCGCCAGCCGTCCAGGCCCGCGTAGAGCAGGACGGACGGGCTGGTCGTCCCGAGCAGGTCCTCCCGCTGCTTGAGCACGGCCGGATCGACGAGATCGCCCTGCTGGTGGAACACCGAGCCCTGCTCCAGCCCGGCGCCCATCTTGTGGACGCTCGTCACGCAGACGTCGGCGCCGGCGTCCATGGCCGAGCTCGGGAGGCCGGGGTGGAACGGCAGGTGCGCGCCCCACGCCTCGTCCACGATCAGCGGCTTCCCGCGGCCGTGGCAGACGGCGGCGATCGCGGCGAGGTCGGCGCACGTCCCGTAGGGGGTCGGGCTGGTGACCAGGGCGCCGCGCGCGTCGGGATGCTCGTCGAACCGCGCCGCGAACGCCGCCGCCGACGGCGGGTGCGCGAGATGCCGCGTGGCGTCCCACTGTGGCTCCACCCAGATCGGGCGGACGCCGGACAGGATCAGCCCCGAGACGACCGACTTGTGGGCGTCCCGCCCGACGAGCAGCTTCTCGCCGGGACCCGCCACCGACAGCATCGCGCTCTTGACCGACAGGGAGCTGCCGCAGGTGGAGAAGAAGGTCCGCTCGGCGTGGACGGCGTCCGCCATGAGCTCCTGGGCGCGCTCCAGCACCCCGCCGCCCGACTCGCGGTCGTCCAGGCCGGAGATCGCGAGGACGTCCGACCGGAACACCGCGTCGCCCAGCGCCTCGCGCACGCGCGGGTCGGCGCCGCGGCCCTGCTTGTGGCCGGGCGGCGTGAAGGGGAGCTGGTCCTCGCGATGGTAGGCGGCGAGGGCGTCCAGGACGGGGGCCTGCGAGTGGTCCATGGGCCGACCCGTTCCCGTGAGGGTGCCTCCGTAACGCGAATGGGGACGCGGCCACCGGGTAGGGCGGGCGTGAACGGCCGACAGGGAGTGAGGGATGAACGATCGAGTACCGGCCGAGGCGGAGCTGGCCTGGGAGGACTTCCACCGGCTCGTCAACATGACGTCCGACGAGCTGCGCGTGTGGCTGCTCACGGACGCCTCCGGCGAGGAGGCCTTCCCGGCGGACGGCGCGGGCCCGGGGGTGTCGGAACTGGGCGCCCGCGTGGTCGACGTGCTGCGCAAGCGCAAGGTCGACCTCACGGAGAACGACGCGGAGGTCATGCAGGAGGTCGTCGCCTTCGTCGAGGACCGCCTGGAGAACCGCCCGCCGAACGCGGAACGGGACGAGGAGTGGCGGCACGCGCTGATGAGCGTCGGCCACGATCCGCTGCGTCCCGAACCGTCCAGCGCATAGGAGGCGAAGACCCCTGAACGACGTGGAGGCCGCCCCGGGGACGTCCCCGGGGCGGCCTCCTTGTCGGTAGGGGTCAGGGGACCTCGGTCTGCGGGCTGTAGCCGTCGTCCTCGCCGCCGGGCGTCTCCGCCTCCGCGACCGGCGGGTCGGTCGGGCCGGGCGTGTGTTCTGCGGCGAAGTCGGTGTCGTCCTCCTGGGGCGCGTTCGCCTCGGCGCGCCGGTCGGCGAGCGGCTTGTCCTGGTCGTTCCTGCGGTCGCCCATCAGCCGCGCACCTTCCCGATCGCGTCGCGGACGCGGTCGGCGACGGCCGCCATCGGGCCGACCGCGAGGTTCTTGGCGGGCGACTCCACGCCCTGGTGGGGGTGCGTCGGCGCGACCGCCTCGGCGGCCCGGACGGCCTTGGCCATGCCCCGCATCTGCTCGGGCGTCGCCTCGCGGGCGATGCGCGGGAACTCCTCCTTCTCCTCGTGCGAGGCGTGCGCCTCCAGGTCCTTGTGGAACTCGGCGAACGTCTCGTGGAAGTCGGCGGACTCGGGGTCCATCTTCTCCAGCTCGGACAGGACGCCCTTGGCGTCGTGCTCCTCTTGCAGCCGCTCGTCCACGATGGAAGAGCCGTCGCCGATGGCGCGCCGCGCGAACGGATGGACGATCTGCTCCTCGGCGGTCTCGTGCACCGCGAGAAGCTCGCGCAGCCGGTCGAAGGCGTCCTTGCGCACCTGCCCGTGGTTCTTCTCCACCGTGGACGCCAGCCGGCGGATCTCCTCGTGCTGCGAGAGCAACAGGTCCACGACGTTCTCGGCCTCTGCGGCCATGATCGACCTCCTCCTCATGGGTTCGAACGGGCCGATACCCGGAGGGCGCGCTTCAACCCTCCGGGCCGCGGGCGGCGCTGAGTAGGCTGAACCACATGCTCTACGGGCGGGACGGGGAACTGGCCGCGATCGACGGGCTTCTCCGCCGGGCCCGTGACGGGCGCAGCGGCACCCTCGTCCTGCGCGGCGAGGCCGGGATCGGCAAGTCCGCGCTCCTCGACCACGCGGCCGCCGCGGACGGCATGCGCGTCCTGCGGGCGACGGGCGTCGAGAACGAGAGCGGCATGCCGTACGCGGGCCTGCACCTGCTGCTCGGGCGGTACGCGGACCGCTTCGGCGGCCTGCCGGAGCCGCAGGGCCTCGCGCTGTGCGCGGCGCTCAACATGGGCGGGCGGCCCGGCGAGGGCGACCGGTTCCTGGTGGGGCTCGCGGTGCTGACCCTGCTTGCCGACCTGGCCGAGGAGCGGCCGCTGCTGGTGCTGGTGGACGACGCGCACTGGATGGACGGCCCGTCCGCCGGCGCGCTGCTGTTCGCCGCCCGCCGCCTGGAGGCCGAGCCCATCGCGATGATCTTCGCGGCCCGTGACGCGGACGCGCCGGAGTTCGCCGCCGAGGGGATACCGGAACTGCGCTTGCGCGGCCTCGACCGGGACGCCGCGCGGCGGCTGCTCGCCGAGCGCACCGCGACGCTGCCCGGCCGGACGGAGCAGGAGGTGCTGGCCGCGGCGATGGGGAACCCGCTCGCGCTGCTCGAACTGCCGGCGCGGGGCGGCCACGGGTCGGCGTACGAGCGGATCCGCCGGTCGTACGCCGAGCGGATCGCCGCGCTGCCGGAGCGGGCGCGGCGGCTCCTGCTGCTGGTGGCCTCGGACGACCTCGGGGACGTCGGGGCGATCGTGGCGGCGGCGGGGCGGTGCGGCGCGTCCGTCGACGACGCCGCCCCGGCCGAGCGCGCCGGGCTGCTGCGCACGACGGCGGACGGGCGGCTGGAGGTGCGGCATCCGCTGATCCGCACCGCCGCCGTCGAGGAGGCGCCGCTGAACGCGCGGCTGGCGGCGCATCGCGCGCTGGCGGAGGCGTACCGGGAGCGCGGCGACGACTGCCATCACGCGTGGCATCTGATCAGCGGGGTCACCGAGCCGGACGAGCGCGTCGCGGCCGTCCTGGAGAAGACCGCCGAGACGGAGCGCGACGGGGGGGGCAACGCGTCGGTCGCCGCGATGTACGAGGCCGCCGCCGAGCTGAGCGAGGACCGGGCCGAGCGCGGGCGGCGGCTGGCGGCGGCCGCGCGCGCCGCGGCCGACGCGGGCCTGCCGGAGCGGGCGGTCGAGTTGGCGGCCCGCGCCGAGGCCGACCTGCCCGATCCGGTGGCGCGGGCGGAGCTGACGCTGACCCGGGCCTCCCTCGCCGACGAGCAGGACCGGACGCGGGACGCCTACCGGCTGTTCGCCGAGACGGCCGCGTCGGTCGTCGAGCTCGACCCGTACACGTCCGGCTACCTGTACTTCCAGGCGGCGTCCGCCGCGGCCAACGCGGGGGACTTCACGGCGCTGGACGACATCGTCGCCGAAGGGGTCCGCGCCGGCGTCCCGAACGCGTCCCATCTGCGGGCGCTGAGCCGGGTGTTCGCGGGGCAGCGGCCGTTCGCGACCGGCGCCGATCTCGCGGACGGCGTGGCGGCGCTGCGGGAGCTGATGGACGCGATGCGCACCTGCTACGGACCCCGCGACCGGATCCGCGCCGGGCTGTGGCATCTGCTGGTCGGGGACGTGCGGGGCGCCGCGGAGGCCGCCGCGGCGCTGGAGCGCCGCCACCGCGAGGAGGGCGCGATCGGGCTGCTCGCCGCGGTGCTGATGCTGCGCTCCCGGACGGACCTGCTGCTCGGCCGGCACCGGGACGCGCTCACCGCCGCCTCGGAGGGCAGGCGGATCGCCCTCGACACCGGGCAGCGGCGGATCCGCGTCTACCTCGACACCGTCCTGGCGCAGCTCGCCGCGATCGGGGGCGACGAGCGCCGGTGCACGGAGCTGACGGAGGAGGCGCTGGCGCGGGCCGTCCCGCCGAGCAGCGTGCACGCGGCGTCGGCGCGCGCCCTGCTCGATCTGGGTCTCGGACGGTACGAGGCCGCCGTCGAACGTCTCTCGGACGTCCTGTCGGGCCCGAATCGGCAGGGCGCCATCGCCGCCCTGCCCGATTTCGTCGAAGCGGCCGTCCGGGCCGGGGTTCCAGAGCGTGCGCAGGAAGCCGGTGAGTGGTACGGGAAATGGGCCGCGCATGTAGGGCGGCCATGGGCCGAGGCCATCGCGGCGCGCTGTGCGGCTCTGCTCACCTCGGAGGACCCTGACGCGCTGTACTCGCGTGCCCTGGATCTGCACCGTGAGGGCGGGACGCCGTTCGAGCAGGCGCGTACCGAGCTGCTGTACGGCGAGTGGCTGCGCCGGTCACGGCGCAGGAACGACGCGCGGGCGCGGCTGCACTCCGCGCTGGAGGCGTTCGACCGGCTCGGCGCGGTGCCGTGGGCGGAGCGCGCCCGCACCGAACTGCGCGCCGCCGGGGAGAGCCTCACCGACGGCGGAGACGGGCGGGACGTCCTCGCCGCCCGCCTCACCCCACAGGAACTCCAGGTCGTCCGGCTGGCGGCGACGGGCCTGAGCAACCGGGAGATCGGCGCCCAGCTCTTCCTCAGCCCCCGGACGGTCGGCTACCACCTCTACAAGGCCTACCCGAAGCTCGGCGTCGCCGGCCGCGCCGAACTCGGCCGGCTCGACCTGACCTAGCTCCTGTCCCGCACGAACCTGACGAGGTCGGGCGCGTCCTCGCCTTCGAGGACGATGCCGAAGTCGGCGGCGAGCGCCGCGGGCAGCTCGGCGGGGGTGAGCGTGCGGGTCTCGACCGTGCCGTCCGCGCGGGTGAGGGTGTGGGTCGTCCCGTCCAGCACGTGGAGGACGTCCGGCGAGAACTTCTGCACGAACGGGCGCGCCGTGAACGGCGAGCGCGGGTTGGTCGAGACGTAGTGGTTGAACACCTCGAAGTCGATGCGGAACGTCTCGTTCAGCGGGAACGTGTGCCGCTGGACCCATCCGTCCGGGCCGCGCTGGTGCATCTCCCAGCCCGCGGTGTTGGGCGTCCACGTCTCGACGGTGCGGCCCCGTCGGAGCCGGAACCCCCAGCCGTCCTGGACGGCCTCCTCGCCGTCGACGAGCGGGAGCGGCTCCAGCGGCCCGGCGCCGAAGCCCACGTCGCAGAGCCACGCCGGCTCGTCCCGCGACCCTCCCGGCGGGCGGACGTGCAGCAGCGCGTGCGTGGACGGGCGGAGCTTCGGCGAGCCCAGCGTCACCCGCGCCGCGAGCGCGGTCACCTCGAAGCCCAGCCGTTCCAGCACGGCCGCGAACAGCCGGTTGTGCTCGAAGCAGTAGCCGCCGCGCGGGCGGCCGACGAGCTTCGCCTGGACGGCGTCGAGCGACATCTCCACCGGCCGCCCGAGCATGATCTCCAGGTTCTCGAACGGGATGGACGTGACGTGCGCCCGGTGCAGGGCGCGCAGCGTCTCCCCCGTGGGGGCCAGGCCGCCGTCGTAGGCGACGCGCTTGAGGTAGGCGGGCAGGTCGAGCAGGTCGCCCTGCCACCCGTAGCCGAGATCGTCGCTCATTTTGTCCTCTCGCCTGTCGACGTCGTAACAACGGGCGAGGCGCGGATCTTTCCGTGCGCCGCACGGCGTCGGCGTTCATGACCCAGCGTAGAAGTGCCCGCCTGGATGCTTTGCCCTTCAGGTACCGGCTCGGCGTATTAGCGCGGTCCTCGCCGGGGCAGCCACACAGCGCCGGGGATCCGCAGGGGGAAGGGGCAGGCATGGTGAAGGGCAGACGGCCGTGCGCCGGCGTCGCGGGGCTCGCGCTCGCCTGCGCCGCCGCGGCGCCGGTCATGGTCACGCCGGCGTCCGCCGCGGACGGCGCCGCCTCCCGCAGCGTCACCTACCAGGCGACGCTGGAGCCGCTCAACCACCAGAACGCCTCCGGCTCGCTCACGCTGCGGCTGGACGGCCGCCGCGCCACGATCGACGAGCACTTCGAGGGGCTGACCGGCACGTCGGAGGGCATGCCCTACCCGCACCTGCAGCACATCCGCGGCGGCGGCCGGGGCGACTGCCCCACCACGGCCGCCGACGAGAACGGCGACGGCGTCGTCAGCGCCACGGAGGCCGCGCCGTTCTACGGGCCGGTCCAGACGACGCTGTCGGTCAAGGGGAGCACCTCGGCGAAGGCCGGCTCCGACGTCGAGAACGCGCCGACGGGGGCCGAGACCGACTACACGCGTGTCACCAGGCTGGACGCGGCCACGCTGGGGTCCCTGCGCGCGGGCACCGCCGTCGTCGTGGTGCACGGGGTCGACCCGGCCCTGCTCCGCCCCGGCATCCAGAAGAAGCCGAGCGACATCCTGCCGTCGCTTTCCCTGGCGGCGACGTCGCCCGTCCTTTGCGGCGTGCTGCGAGCCATGCCGGACGGCGGCGCCGTGACCGGGACCGGGTCCACCGCCGCCCATGACGCGCCGAGCAAGACCGTGCAGGGGGCGTGGGTTCTCGGCGGCGCCGTCGCAATGGCGGCCGTGGCACTGCTGGTCCGCTTTCTCCTGCGGCGCCGAGGGCGGACGGAGGGGTGACCGCGAGGACCCGCGCGAAGGGTCCGGCGGCCGCCCTCGGCGTGGCCGCGGCGATGGTGGCGGCGGCCGCGGGGGTGGACGGCCGGGCGCCGCGGGCCGCCGTGGACGGTCCGGCTCCGCGGGCGGTGACCGTGTCCCGGCCCTCGCCCGCTCCGCGTCCGGCCCGGCTGCCCGCGTCCCCGCCGGTCCGCCTGGTCATCCCGGCCGCGGGCGTCGACTCGCCCGTCGCGCGGGCCGGGCTGCGCCCGGACGGCTCGCTGGAGCCGCCCCGGCCGCCGAACGAGGACGAGGCGGCCTGGTACACGGGCTCGGTCACCCCCGGGCAGCCCGGCACGGCGGTGATCGAGGGGCATCTGGACTCGGCCTCGGGACCGTCGGTGTTCTACCGGCTCGGCCGCCTCCGGCCGGGGCAGCGGGTGAGCGTGCTGCGCGCCGACCGCGCCACGGCCGTCTTCACCGTGGACGCCGTCCGCACCTTCCCCAAGGACGGCTTCCCCGCGCGGGCCGTGTACGGCGACACGCCGGAGCCGTCCCTCCGGTTGATCACGTGCGGCGGGGACTTCGACGCGCGTGCCGGGCACTACCGCGCCAACGTCGTGGCGTTCGCGCGGCTGACCGCCGTCCTCGGCGACGGGTAGTGCGGGGCGCCGGGGCGGAGCCCTGAACGGGACGCGGGTCCCGGGCCGTACTTCGAGGTGACGGGCGACTTTCCGGAGGCGAAGGAGCCGTCGTGGTGAGCGTCGAGGACGTGGTGCGAGCGGCCGGCCGGGTGCCGGACGGGGCGGGCGCCGTGCCCGGTCCTCACCGGCTCGGGGGAGGCGGTGCTGTGGAAGGGACGCGGGACCGCGTGGTGGTCGGCGAGATCATGCTGCCGGGCGTGCGGCGGGCGGTCGGGTGCGCGCGCGGCTTCGTCCGGAACGTGGCGGCCGGCCATCCCGCGCTGGACGACATGGTCATGGTGGTGAGCGAGACGGTCGCGAACGCGATCACGCACACCGCGTCCGGGCGGGAGGGCGGGCTGGTGACGGTCGTCGTCGCCGTCGAGGCCGGGACGTACCGGCTGGAGGTCGCCGACGACGGCGCGGCCGGCGGGCGCCCGCACGTCAAGGCGGAGGCCGGCGCGGAGACGGGCCGCGGGATGCGGATCGTGGAGGCGCTGGCGGCGCGCTGGGGGTTCCGGGCGGACGGCGCCCGGACGGTCGTGTGGGCCGAGTTCCCGGCCCCGGCCGCCG
Source organism: Actinomadura madurae (assembly GCF_900115095.1). Lineage (GTDB taxonomy): Bacteria > Actinomycetota > Actinomycetes > Streptosporangiales > Streptosporangiaceae > Spirillospora > Spirillospora madurae. The sequence continues at coordinate 573,000 of NZ_FOVH01000004.1, read as the reverse complement.
CGGAGCGGGGCCGGGGCGGGGACGGGGAGACGCCGCTCAGCGGCCCCGGTTGAGCTGCCGGGTCGGCATCTGCCGGACGTTGCGGCGGTTGTTGTTCGCGAGGTTCGCTTTGGAGTCGGAGTTCTTCCGCCGCCGATTCTTCTTTCCGTTTTTGGCGAACGGGTCGTTGTCAATGGCACGCATGAAGAGACCACCTCCGGGCACGTCTGAATTCGGCCGTGAGAGGGCCGATGAAAAGGGATGGGGGCGCACGGCGACGTCGCAGGTCACACGAGATGTACATGCGATACGGGAGCGCCTTGGAAGGAACGGGAGCGGGCCCGCGGCGGTGCCGGGGGCGGCTCAACCGGAGAAGAATCAAAGCTTCATGCGTAAGAGTTAGCCATAGCCTCGCCGGAGTGTCAACCCGGAAAATGCGTTTCCGTGGACTCCCTATTCCGTGGCGGGGGATGGCGCGATCCGTGGGGTGCGTGTCGTTGACGCCATGGACGCCGGGCGCTCAGCCTGGAGACATGCGCGTCGTGTTCGTGATCTACGACGGGTTCCAGGTCCTCGACCTGACGGGCCCGCACGAGGTGTTCCGCAGCACCGGGCTGTACGACTGCCTGGTCGCCGGGCCGCGGCCCGGTCCGGTGACGTCCTCCGGCGGGCTCCGCGTCCACGCCGACTCCGGCCCGGACCTGCGGCCCGCCGCCATCGACACCCTGGTCGTGGCCGGCGGCACCGGGGTCGACGCGGCGCGGCGGGACGCGGCGCTCGTCGGCTGGGTCGCGGCGGCCGCGGGCGCGGCGCGCCGGGTCGCGTCGGTGTGCAGCGGCGCGCTCCTGCTGGCCGAGGCCGGGGTCCTGGACGGGCGCCGCGTGACGACGCACTGGCGGCGGGAGGACCAGCTGAGGAGGGAGTACCCGCGCCTGGACGTCGACTGCGACCCGATCTTCGTCCGGGACGGGCCCGTCTGGACGTCCGCCGGCGTCACGGCCGGGATGGACCTGGCGCTGGCGCTGGTCGAGGACGACCACGGGCGGGAGGCGGCGCACGCGGTGGCGCGCGAGCTGGTGATGTTCCTGCGGCGGCCCGGCAGCCAGTCGCAGTTCAGCGTGCCGCTGTGGTCGGCGCAGCCCGCGACGGACCCGATCCGGGCGGCGGTGTCGTCCGTCCAGGCCGATCCGGGCGCCCGGCACACCATCGCCGACCTGGCCGAGCGGTCCGGCCTCAGCGCGCGGCACCTGCAGCGCAGGTTCACCGCCGAGCTGGGGGTGCCGCCGGCCGCGTACGTCGAGCGGGTCCGGATCGAGGCGGCGCGGCGGGCGCTCGCGGAGGGGGACGAGCCCGTCGAGACGCTGGCGCGGCGGCTGGGCTTCGGGACGGCGGAGACGCTGCGCAGGGCGTTCCACCGGCATGTCGGGGTCGCGCCGTCCGACTACAGGGACCGATTCAGAGGGACGAGGGAGTACGCATGACGACGTATGGGCTGCTGGTCTTCGAGAACGCGGAAGAGCTGGACTTCGCGGGCCCGTGGGAGGTGTTCACGGCATCGGCCATGCTCCGCGACCAGGGCGACACGGCCGTCCTGGTCGCCGAGCAGGCCGGGCCGGTCCGCTGCAACAAGGGCATGCGGGTCGTGCCGGACCACACCCTGGACGACCACCCGGACCTGGACGTCCTCCTGGTCCCCGGTGGGCGTGGCGCCAGGGAGACCCAGCCGGACAACCCCGCCGTCACCGGCTGGATCGCGAAGGTCGCGGAACAGGTCGACTGGGTGACGAGCGTGTGCACCGGCTCGATCCTGCTGCACGCCGCGGGTCCGGCGAAGGGACGGAGGGTCGCGACCCACTGGGCCTCCGAGGACGCGCTGGAGGCGCGCGGCGACGTGACCGTCGTCCGGGACGCGCGCTACGTGGTGGACGGCAACCTGGTCACGAGCCAGGGGGTCTCCGCCGGGATCGACATGGCCCTCTGGCTGGTCGGGCGGATCCACGGCCGCGATCACGCGCGGGCGGTGCGCCGCTACATCCAGTACGAGCCGGCGCCGCCGTACATGGCCGACGAACCCGGCTGATCGGAACGAACATTCCGCCATACCAGTGATGATCTTCGCTTATCGGCATAATCACGCGAATGGCGATATCGCTTCCGGTGAGGTTCCGCAGCGACGGCGTGCGGGTGGCCGTGGAGACCGACCCCCTGCACGCCCCGCTGCGCGACTTCCTCATCAACGACCTGGGCGAGGACCTCTCCGCGATCGCCCGCGCGCAGGGCCGGCTGAACGGCGACCCGGCCCGGCCCTGGCAGGAGCACTACCGCTACCACCGCCTCGACTTCGACGGCACGATCGTGCACGTCCGGGACGTCGCCGGGTGGGCGTCCTGCGACCTCGACCCGGCCGTCCTCCGGCAGTGCCTGGACGAGTACCTCCAGGAGGTCGGCGCCCTCAAGAGCCGCCGGAGCCTGGAACGCGGCCTCGGCCAGGCCCGCGACGGCGAGCCCGTGGCCACGTCGCTCGCCCTCGGCGCCGTCTCCCCGCGCACCCAGGGCTGGGGCCTGATCCAGACCCCGCGCGCCGTCCTGGAGGACCTCGCCGGGCTGACCCCGCACCCGGACGCCTGCCTGCCGCACGGCGTCCTCGGAACCGGCTCCGGCGCCTGCTGGGCCGACCTCGCCGTCCTGGACGAGACGGGCACGCGCCTGCGCGGGGGCACCAAGACGTTCATGCCGAGGGGGATCGACCCGGAACGCCTCATGGGCGAGCTGGGGACCGCCCTGACCCAGGCCCGTTTCCTCAAGTCCGTCCCGGGAGCGTGGTCGGGGGTCGTCGCAGGGGTTCCCGCGCACGGTTACGTCGACCCGGAGACCGTCCTGCGGCTCCCCTGCGAGCCGATCGAGATCGGGGGCGTCGTCCGGCGCGTCAGGGCGTTCTTTCCTGAGCTGGCCGATTCGGGTGTCGACCTGGAGTCCGCGGCGTCCGCGGCGAGCGAGCTCACCGCGTCGGTGAACGGGCCGCGCCACGTCCTCACGGCGTTCCTGCTCCACGACGTGCAGAGCCATCGCCACCACCTGGAGGTCCTTCGCGCCGCCCGTCCGGGCTGGGAGCACACGGGCAACGCCTGCCACCTGCGCCTGGACGTCCAGACCGTCCGGCTGGAGCACCTGTGGCTGCCCGGCCACGCCTGCGAGATCCCCACCGGAGAGTTCGGCGGCATCCTCTACGAGTACGAACGGCTCCTCACCCTCTGACGATATTCTTCGCAGCCGGGGAGAACGGGGGAGGCGCGTCCATGACCGTTCCGGGACGACTCGTCGACCGCCTCCTCGGCCTTCCCGAGTCGCCGTCGCCGCACGCCGAGGTCGCGCGCGACCTGCGCGTGCCCATGCCGGACGGGATCGCGCTCGTCGCCGACCTGTACCGCCCGCGCGGCGCCGGCCCGCTGCCGGCCGTGCTGATCCGCACCCCGTACGGCAAGCGGCAGGGCGCCGTGCGGCTGTTCGCGGGCGTTCTCACCCGGCGGGGGTTCCAGGTCGTGATCCAGAACGTGCGCGGGGTCCTGGGGTCGGAGGGCGAGTTCCACGCCTTCCACAACGAGAAGGACGACGGCCTGGCGACGCTCAGGTGGCTCCGTGCCCAGCCCTGGTGCGACGGCAAGGTCGCCATGGTCGGCGCCAGCTACCTCGGGTTCACCGAGTGGGCGGTCGCGCCCTACGCAGACCCGCCCTTGGAAGCCATGGGGCTCGGCATCACCGCGTCCGAATTCGTGAGTTCGTTCTATCCGGGCGGTGCGCTCGCCCTGCACAACACGCTCGTCTGGTCGTCGCTGATGGGCACGCAGGACGAAAGAAGGCGGCCGTTCCACAACAGGCGCGTCCGGCAGGCGATGCGGCACCTGCCGCTGGACGAGGCCGACGTCGCGGCCATCGGACGTCCCGAGACCTTCCTCCGCGAGGTCGCGGCCCATGCCGAGCCCGGCGACGGCTTCTGGGAGGGCACCGACCACAGCGCCGCCGTGCCGGAGACGACCGCGCCCACCACGATGGTGGCGGGCTGGTGGGACCTCTTCCTGCGCCGCCAGCTCAAGGACTTCGCCGCTCTCCACGCGGCGGGGCGGGACGTCCGCATCACCATCGGCCCGTGGGGACACGACCTCAGAGCCCTCCGCGCGACGCTCTCCGACCAGGTGTCCTGGCTGAACGCCCACCTCAACGGGGACAAGGCCCAACTCCGCACGGCGCGAGTGAGGCTGCACCTGCAGAAGGCCGGCACGTGGCTGGACTTCGACCGGTGGCCCCCGCCCGGGACCCGGCCCACGCCGCTCTACCTCTCTCAGGGCCTCGCCTGGGACGTGCCGGACGAGGAACCCGCCACGTTCACCTACGACCCCTACGACCCCACGCCGAACGTCGGAGGCCCGCTGCTGTCACCCGGCAAGGGCGGGCAGCGCGCCAACGCGCGCCTCGAACGCCGTGACGACGTGGTCGTTCTCACCGGGGCGCCGCTGACCCGTGACCTCGATCTGATCGGTCCCGTCTCGGCGACGATCCACGTCCGCACCAGCACCGGCCGGGGCGACCTCTTCGTCCGCCTCTGCGACGTCGACCGCGACGGCGTCTCGCGGAACGTCACCGACGGCATCGCGCGCATCACGGAAAGCGGCGTCGTCCGCGCCGAGATCGAGATGCACCCGACCGCCTACCGCTTCCGGCGCGGCCACCGCCTGCGCGTCATGCTCGCGGGCGGCGCGTTCCCCCGCTTCGCCCGCAACCCCGGCACCGGCGAGCCCGCGGGCCGGGCCGTCGCGTTCCGCCGCACCCGCTTCGAGGTACTCCGCGCCAGGAGCCGCCCATCCGCCCTCCACCTGCCCGTTTGGGGCGGCTAGGGCCGCTTCGACATCGGAGCGTAATCCGTTCGTCGCAGACGGTGGTCCGTTCGTCGACACGGCCGGGCAAAGCCTCGATCCGCCCGCGGGTGCTCGCTACGTTCTTCTCATCCGCAGAACGGCCGGTGCGAAGCCGCTTCGGGGGGAGTGGCCGGTCCTGTGAGCGCACCGGGCCGGCATGGCGGAACGGGGGGAGAGGGGTCACTTCGGGGGGAGTGGCCCCTCCGTCCGTTCCCGCGGTCTTTATAAGTTCGCTATAAGGACCGCGGCACGAAGATGGAGATGCGCTAGCAGTAAAGCCGGACGGGACGTCCCACAATTCTGGCACCCGCGAATTCCCCCATCGCGGTATCGGCTAGTGAAGGGTACGCCCCCGATGAAAAGGCATCTGACGCGTGCGTTCAGACTGCTCCCCGCCGTGGCGCTGGTGGCCGGCGCCGCGCTGGCGCCCGCCGCGAACGCCGCCGCTCCCGCCCATCCGGTCCGGCTCGCCGCCAATCCCTACGAGCGCGGACCGGCCCCGACCGAGGCGAGCATCACGGCCGAGAAGGGCCCGTTCGCCATCGAGAGGATCGACGTTCCGGCGGGCAGCGGGCCCGGCTTCAACAAGGGCACGATCTACGCGCCGACCGACCTGAGCCAGGGGACGTTCGGCGCCATCGCCGTCTCGCCCGGGTTCGTCTCCCCGCAGGCCTGGATCGACTGGTACGGCCCGCGCCTGGCGACACAGGGCTTCGTCGTCATGACCCTGGAGACCAACAGCCTCTTCGACGTGCCCGCCGCCCGCGGCGAGCAGCTCCTCGCCGCCCTCGACTACATGACCGGCGGGAGCAGGGTGAAGGACCGGATCGACGCGTCGCGCCTGGCCGTCATGGGGCACTCCATGGGCGGCGGCGGGACGCTGGAGGCGGCCGACGACCGCCCGGCGCTCCAGGCCGCCGTGCCGCTCGCCCCGTGGAACACCAACTACGACTGGAAGAGCGTCCGGGTCCCGACCATGATCATGGGTGCGGACAACGACGCCATCGCCCCCGCGGACTCGATGGCCGAGTCGTACTACGACAACCTCACGTCCGTCCCGGAGAAGGCGTACCTGGAGCTGAAGAACGCCGGGCACATGACCTTCAACTCGCCGAACACGACCATCGCGAAATACACCATCGCGTGGATGAAGCGGTTCGTGGACGACGACGCCCGCTACGAGCGGTTCCTGTGCCCGGAGCCGGCGCCGGGCGCGACCATCGCCCAGTACGAGGGCACCTGCCCCACCGGCTGACCGGCGGACGGTGGTGATGGTCCCGGCAGGCCGTCACCACCGCCCTCCGGGGTTCAGCCCGCGGGGGAGACGCGCCGGTCGCCCGGATCCAGCCGGACGAGATGGTGCAGGAGGAGCAGCAGCTCGATGCGCCGTCCGGGATCGAGGAGCACGCCGCCGAGGGTCTCCTCCAGGCGCCGGATCCGGTACCGGACGGTCTGCTCGTGCACCAGCAGCCGCTCCGCCGCCGCCACCGCGTTGTCGCGGCACTCCATGTAGGTCAGCAGCGTTCGGGACAGCGCGTCCCGCCGGTGCGGGGGCAGCTTCATCAGCGGCGCGAGCCGGGTGCTCAGCGCGACGTCGAGCAGCTCCTCGCTCTGCGCCGCGACCAGGCTCGGCAGATGGTCGAGGCAGCGCACGGGCTCCTTGCCGGGCAGCACGCCGCGCTCCACCAGCGCGAGGCCCCGCCGCGCCCAGCGCAGCGACAGCGCGGCGCGCGCCGGCGGCACCGCCGGGCCGATCGCCGCCGACCGCGTCCCCTTGATCGCGGCGAGCAGCCGGTCCCGGCCGGGGCCGTCCGGGTCGGGGCAGATCAGGTACGGGGCGGGAGCGTGCCAGTCGGCGAGGAAAAGCGGCGGCAGCACCGGGACGGCCTGGCCGGGGGCGGGCCGGACGGCGACGGCGGCCAGCGTCCGCGGCACCGGCCAGCCGGCCGACCGCGCCAGCTCCCCGATCGCCTCCGCGCTCGCGGGCGGGTCCATGACCAGCAGGTCGCGCAGCCGCCACCGGAACCGCTCCCGCTCCCCGGCGAGCTCGCCCTGGGCGTTGGCGTAGCCCTGGCCGGCCGCGCTGGCGATGCGCTCCAGGAACACGAACAGCGACTCGGTGATCGAGCCGAGCGTGTCCAGCGACCAGCCGAGCCGCCGGGCGTCCTTGATGAACCGGCGGCACGCGACCTGCCCGCTCACCCGGATCGCGGTCTGCAGCCCGTCCAGGCTCCGCCCCGTGCGGGCCTCGTACGCGCCGATCCTCTCGAAGATGCCGGTGACGCTCTCCCACTCCATGTCGGGACGGCCGATGGCGTCCACGAACTGCCGGACCGTCTCCTCGACCGCCCACCGCATCCGGCGGCCGTAGCGGCTCTCCGGCGGGCGCGCGTACTCCGGGACGAGCCCCTGGATCTCCGCGACCATCTCCACCGCCGCCGCCTCCAGGTGGGGCCGCATCGGGCCGGCCACCTCGGCCGGCAGCCCGGACAGCGGGAAGTCCCGTCCCGGGGACGGGGTGGTCCGGCTCATGGCACGCCCTCCTGGTTCCGGTCTCCTGCCCTCTCAGGCTCGGTTCCGGCGGGGCGCCGCGATAGGCACGGACGGAAAGTTTCGATGGTTCCGGATTGTCACCCGGCTGACAGCCGCGCGACCCGCCCGCGACCCGCCCGAGGCGGGGCCCGCGGCGTGTCGCGGCGGCGGCGCGAAACCCCGCGAGCCCGCCCCGCGACCGGCGTGCGACGGGCGGTGCCGCACCAAGAGCGATCTCCCCGCGCCGGCTCCGCGGCGGGTTACCGGAATTCTTCGCAAAGGAATTCCCGGGGCCGTGAAAAAGGCCCGGGACACGTGTCAACCAAGCGGAGATCGCGGCGTCATGCGGGACGTTTCCCGATGTTCCGCCAAATGGTCGTTCCGCGGCGCCGGGCCGGAAAACTTGACCCGGCGGAAGTCGACTTCGCAGAGCGCCTGCGGAATGGTTCTCCCCATGCATTCACGTATTCGAACCACCGGGCCGTCCGGTCCCACCGGGTGGCTGCTGGCCTTTCTCGGCGCCCGCGAGCAGGCGCTGCGCACGCACACCGGGGTCGCCGCCGGACCGGCCGAATGGCTGCTGGTCTTCCTGGAGGTCGAGCGCGCCGAGCTCGCCGCCCGGCAGCGTCCCGCCACCCTGCTGTCGCGGCGCGGCAGGTCCGAGGAGTCCCCGTTCGGCCGGCTGGCCGCCCGCAGCGCCTGAAGGAGCGGCCCCGTGACCATCGAGATGCTCCTCGCCGCCGTGATCGGCGGCGCGCTCGGCCTCGCCGAGCTCCTCGCGCGCTACCGCGACAAGCCCGTCGCGGCCCTGCTGTCCCCGGGCGGGCTGCTGTTCGTCTTCGTCAACGCCAGCGCGTCCGTCGTCGCGCTGATCGCGATGACCGCGTCCGGCTGGACGTTCGGGCTGCCCCCCACCACGCCCCCGGCGAGCCTCATGGTCGTCCGGGTGATCGCGGCGGGGATCGGCTCGGCGGCCGTGCTGCGGATGTCGTTCGGCCCGGCGCACAGCGGCGGCACCGGCCCCGTGGCCCTGCTCGGCGGCATCCTGCGGGTCGCCGACGGCGAGCTGGAGCGCAAGCGCGCGCTCAGCCGGCTGTCGCACAACGACCTGTCGGGCCTGTCGTTCGAACGCGACCACGCCGCCCTCGCCGAGCTGTGCTGCCACCTCCTGCGCGAGTTCGACCTGGCCGAGGCGCAGCGGCTCGGGGGCCTGGCGGCCGAGCTGAGCAGCCGCGACGACCTCACCGACGCCGACAAGCTGGACTGCTGGGGGCTGGAGCTGACCCGGCTCGTCGGGGAGCGCGCCCTCCGGCAGGCGGCGCGGCGGCTGCGCGACCGGCCCCGCGACGAGCTCCGCCCGGCCGCCGGCCAGGCGGCCCAGGCCGCCCCGGCGCCGGACGACCACCTGCTGGAGACCGCCCCGGCCCGCCCGTCGGTGGCCAAGACCTCCCGCCTCGCCCCGAGCACCAACGGCAGGACGGAACGCAAATCGTTCAGCGACGCGTGACACCCCGGGAAATACCGGTGCGCCCCCTTCCGGGTGCACCGGTATTTTCGCTGGACCGGCCGCTACCGGGGCCGGACGGACAGCGGCGGGGCGCCCTCGGCATCGTCCCGCTCCTCCAGGGCGGCCGCGATGCGGTGCAGCGCCTCCGCCATCGAGACGAGCGCCTGCACCTGCGCGGCCGCCATGAGGTTCCCGGGCGAGGGGTCGGCGGCCTGGGCCTCCGCGGCCGCCTCGCAGGCCTGCTGGCTCCACCAATGCACGCCGCGATCCTATTCGAGGGCGCGAACGCGGTCCCCGCCGCCGCGCCGCCCGCCGCCCGCCCCGGCGGTTCTTTGCCGGCAGAGACGAGAGGGCTCCGCCCATGAACACAGAGCAGCGCGCCGCCCCGGCCGCCGGCCTCCCGCGCTGGGCCGGGAAGCCGGTGCGGCGGTTGACCACGGGCGAGCTCGCCGAGGCGCTCGCCTACCTGGAGCGGCACCGTCCCGAGGACGACGTCCTCGGCCGCGCGCTCGCCGGCGAGTTCGCCCGCCGCACGGCCGCCGCCGAGTTCGCCCGCCGCGCCGCGGCCGGCCGCTGACGGGGCCCGGGGCGGTGCGAGGCCGCGGGGAGGGTATACGTCCGGGTATGGAGGTACGACTGCGCAGGGTGTACGAGCCGCCCTCGTCCGATGACGGCAAGCGGATCCTGGTCGACCGCGTCTGGCCACGCGGGCTGTCCAAGGAGGACGCGCGGCTGGACGAGTGGCTGAAGGACGTCGCCCCGTCCACCGAGCTGCGCAAGTGGTACGGGCACGACGCCGAGAAGTTCGCGGAGTTCGCCCGCCGCTACGACGCCGAGCTGGCCGAGCCCGAGCGCGCGTCCGCGCTCGACCACCTGCGGGAGCTCGCCGGGCAGGGCACGGTCACCCTCCTCACCGCGACCAAGGACGCCGAGCGCAGCCAGGCCGCCGTCCTCGCCGGCCGCCTCCGCGACTCCGGCTGACGCCGCGCCTTCTACGCGGACTGGACGGGCCGCTTGAATTTCCCGGCCGGTCGAATGGAACGCTCCTTTCAGTGGCCATGCCGGCCGCTTTCACATTGGACGTTCCATTGTGCCTGCTCCGGCCCGGCGGGAAGGGGTGGTTTCACTGTTTCCAGTGGCCCATGAAAATTGAAAAAACGGCGATTGACCCCTCTGACCTGGGAAGTTTACGCTCCCTTTGCGCAGGTCCCAGCGAGGAGGAATCGCATGCGTAAAGGGATTGCCGTTTCCGCTGCCGCCGCAATTTCCGCGGGCGTCCTGTCCGCCGCGCCGGCGTCCGCGGCGCCGCTGCGGGTGCCCGGGCCGGACGGGGTGACGATCGAGATCGCGACCGTCAACGGGTCGGGCTGCCCGGCCGGGACGGCCGCCGTCGCCGTGTCGGACGACAAGGAGGCGTTCACCGTCACCTACAGCGACTACATGGCGCAGGCGGGCGGTTCCTCCGGCCCGACCGACTTCCGCAAGAACTGCCAGATCAGCATGAAGGTGCACGTCCCGCAAGGGTTCACCTACGCGATCGCGTCCACCGACTACCGCGGCTTCGCGTGGCTGGAGCCGGGCGCCAGCGGCGTCGAGAAGGCGAGCTACTACTTCCAGGGCATGCCGCAGACCGCCGCGATCTCGCACTCCATCAAGGGCGAGTACGCCGACAACTGGCAGTTCACCGACACCAACGACGTCGCGCAGCTCGTCTACAAGCCGTGCGGCGAGGAGCGCAACTTCAACGTCAACACCGAGCTGCGCGTGCTCAAGGGCACGTCCGACCCCGCGAAGACCAGCTTCATGTCGATGGACTCGACCGACGGCAGCATCAAGACCACCTACCACTTCGCCTGGAAACAGTGCCCCCCGTGGTGACGCCCGCCGGCCGAGAAGGCACCGAGTAAAGGAGAACGACCGATGCGCACTGGACTGACCGTCTCGGCGGCGTGCCTGGCCGCCCTGGCGCTCCCGCTGTCCGCCGCCCCCGCGTCCGCCGCCGCGGATCCGCCGCCGCCCGACCGGATCGTCATCGACGTGCTGACCGTGAACGGGTCGGGCTGCCACGCCGGGACGGCCGCGGTCGCGACGGCGAGCGACAACACCTCGTTCACCGTCACCTACAGCGACTACCTGGCCCAGGCCGGCGGGAACTCCGACCCGACCGACTTCCGGAAGAACTGCCAGATCAACCTGGGCGTGCACGTCCCGCAAGGCTTCACCTACGCGATCGCCGGCGCCGACTACCGGGGCTTCGCGCACCTGGAGGCCGGGGCGAGCGGCATGGAGAAGGCGAACTACTACCACCAGGGCATGGCGCAGACGACGCCCGTCAGCCACACGATCCGCGGCGGCTACTCCGACAACTGGCAGTTCTCCGACCGGACGGACGTCTCCGAGCTGGTCTTCAAGCCGTGCGGCGAGGACCGCAACTTCAACATCAACACCGAGCTGCGGGTGTACAAGGGCACCTCGGACCCGTCCAGGACCAGCTTCATGACCTTCGACTCGACCGACGGCAGCGTCAAGACCACCTACCACTTCGCCTGGAAGAAGTGCCCCGCCTGACCGGAGCCCCGAACGCCGGGCCGCGTCCCCGACCCAGGGAGGGCGCGGCCCGTGCACATGCCGGGACCTGCGGCGAGGCGCGTCCGGGCCGGTGGAGATGAGGTTTTACAGTGGGGGTGACGCGAGGAAGGAATCTTCACCATGCCGTTGGCCCCCCGCCTGCCCGCACCGCCCGAGACGATGGAGCTTCTGGAGGAGTCCTACGCGAGGGTGCTGAGGCGCGATCCGGGCGAGCCGGAGTTCCACCAGGCCGTGCACGAGGTGCTGGAGTCCCTCGGCCCGGTGCTGGCCGCGCGGCCCGCGCTCGCCACCGCCAAGCTGGTCGAGCGGGTGATCGAGCCGGAGCGGCAGATCATGTTCCGCGTCCCCTGGCAGGACGACCGGGGCGAGATCCACGTCAACCGCGGCTTCCGCGTCGAGTACAACGGCGCGCTCGGGCCGTACAAGGGCGGGCTCCGCTTTCATCCCACCGTCAACCTCGGCATCGTCAAGTTCCTCGGCTTCGAGCAGATCTTCAAGAACGCGCTGACCGGGCTCGGCATCGGCGGCGGCAAGGGCGGCAGCGACTTCGACCCGCACGGCCGCTCCGACGAGGAGGTCATGCGGTTCTGCCAGTCGTTCATGACCGAGCTGCACCGCCACGTCGGCGAGCACACCGACGTCCCCGCCGGCGACATCGGCGTCGGCGCCCGCGAGATCGGCTACCTGTTCGGCCAGTACCGCCGCGTCACCAACCGGTGGGAGGCCGGGATGCTGACCGGCAAGGGCATGCTCTGGGGCGGGTCCGCCTGCCGGACGGAGGCGACCGGGTACGGCAACGTCATGTTCACGGCCGAGATGCTGCGGCACCGCGGCGAGGACCTGGACGGCCAGCAGATCGTCGTGTCCGGCTCCGGGAACGTCGCGATCTACACGATCGAGAAGGCGCAGCAGCTCGGCGCGAACGTGATCACGGTGTCCGACTCCGGCGGCTACGTGGTGGACGAGAAGGGCATCGACCTCGACCTGCTCAAGAAGGTCAAGGAGGTCGACCGCGGCCGGGTGGCGGACTACGCCGACCTGCGCGGCTCCTCGGCCCGGTTCGTGCCGGGCGGCCGGGTGTGGGACGTCCCCGCCGACATCGCGCTGCCGTCCGCGACGCAGAACGAGCTGGACGCCGACGCCGCCGCGCTCCTCGTCCGCAACGGCGTGAAGGCCGTGTCCGAGGGCGCGAACATGCCGGCGACGCCGGAGGCCGTGGCCGTGTTCCGGGAGGCGGGCGTCGCGTTCGGCCCGGGCAAGGCCGCCAACGCGGGCGGCGTCGCGGTCAGCGCGCTGGAGATGCGGCAGAACGCCAGCCGCGCCGCCTGGTCCTTCTCCCGGGTCGAGGAGGAGCTGTCGGCGATCATGACGGGCATCCACGCGACCTGCCACGAGACCGCCGAGCGCTACGGCGCCCCCGGCGACTACGTCGCCGGCGCCAACATCGCCGGCTTCGAGCGCGTCGCCGACGCCATGCTGGCCCAGGGCCTCGTCTGACCCGGCACCGCGCGTGACCCGGCACCGCGCGTGACCCGGCACCGCGCGTGACCCGGCACCGCGCGAGCGGCCGCCCGGCTAGGGTGGTCGAGAGGCTGCGATGTGGGGGTGTCGCACATGGGCTCCGTGGTGGACGCGGAGATCGAGCCGGTGGCCACCCGGCTGGAGGCGTGGCAGAGGGCGATCGACGGCATCCCCCTGGCGATGGAGGGGCGTCCCGAGAAGCGCGACTTCTCCGCCCGGCTCCTGCTCGGGACCCTCGGACCCGTGCACGTCGCGGAGATCGCCGCCCCGGCCGGCGAGTGCCGCCGGGGCCCGGAGCTGATCGCGCGGACGCGGCACGACCTCTACAACATCCACGTCCTGGTCTCCGGGCGGGTGACGGTCGAGCAGGCCGGGCGCACGGCGCGGCTGGAGCCGGGCGACGTCGTCCCGCTCGACTCCTGGCGCCCGCTGCGGTGCGTGACCGAGGGCAGCCGGCACATCGCGGTCGCGTTCCCCGCGGCGATGCTGCCGGTGCCGATGGAGTGCGCGGAGCGGTTCGCCGCCGTGCGGTTCCCCGGCGACCGCGGCGTCGCCGGGCTGCTGTCGGCGTTCGTCCGGGGGCTGCCGCGCCACCTCGACGACACCGAGGTGACGGGCAGCGGGCGGCTCGGCGCCCGGATCGTGGAGCTGCTCGCGACCGTCCTGGACGCGTGGGACGCGGCCGACCCGGACCCGCCGCTGCTCCGGCGGATCCACGCCCACATCGACGAGCGGCTCGCCGACCCGGGCCTGTCCCCGGCCTCGATCGCCGCGGCCCACCACATCTCCGTCCGGTACCTGCACAAGCTGTTCGAGGCGGAGCGGGTCACGGTGGCCGAGTGCGTGCGGCGGCGCCGGCTGGACCGGTGCCGCCGCGACCTGCTCGACCCCGCGCTGCGCGACCGCCCGGTCAGCGCGATCGCCGCCCGCTGGGGCTTCACCGACCCGGCCGTGTTCAGCCGGGTGTTCCGCGCCGCCTACGGGCTGCCGCCGGGGGAGTTCCGGCTGGCCGTGTCGGTCACATCCGGAGCGGCACCGCCTCGATGACGCCGAACGCGCCGGCGTCGTGGTCGACGTCGACCCGGGTGAGGTGCAGCCCGGCGCGGTTGAGCAGTTCCGCGTACTCGGCTCCGGTCCGCTGCCGGGCGCCCCGCGCCATGATCAGCATCTCGAGGTCGATCCACTTGGCGCGGGACGGCCGGATGTCGTCGGGCAGCACGGCCTCCAGCAGCAGCACCCGCCCGTTCGGGTTCATGGCGTCGCGGCAGTTCGCGAGGATTCGCACGGCGCTGCCGTCGTCCCAGTCGTGCACGATGTTGGACAGCACGTAGGCGTCCCCGCCGGACGGGACGGACTCGAAGAAGTCCCCGCCGATGTACTCGCACCGGTCGGCCACCCCGGCGTCCTCCGCGGCCCGGCCCGCGCCGTCGACGACGTGGGGCAGGTCGAACACCACCCCGTGCGCGTCCGGATCGGCGGCGAGGATCGCCGCGAGCAGGGCGCCGTGCCCGCCGCCCACGTCCACGATCTTCGAGCCGGGCTCGAACTCGCACGCCGCCACGACCGGCGCGATCACCAGGCCGGACACCGCGGTCATCGCGGCGTTCAGCACCTGGCCGTCGGCGGGGTGGTCGCGGAAGTGGTCGAACCCCATCGCGCCGTGCACGTGCTCGAAGGCCGGTTCGCCCGTCCGGACGGTGTGCGCCAGCGCCGTCCAGGCCTCCCGGTGGAACGGCCGCCCCGTCATGATCGCCCAGTCGCGGAGCGAGCCCGGGACGCCGGTGCCCAGCACGTCGCCGAGCGGGGTCGAGGCGAACCGGCGCCCCTCCAGCTCCCGGAACAGGTCCAGGTCGGAGAGCGCCCGCAGCAGCCGGTACAGCGCGTCCGCGTCCGCGCCGACGGTCCGAGCGATGTCGTCCACATGCCGCGGGCCGTCGGCCAGCGTGTCGGCCACGCCCAGTTCGGCGGCGACGCTGACGGCCTGGGACACCCAGGTCCGGGTGGTGAGGTCCATCATCTGTCCGATGAGTTCAGGATCCATAATCGTGCCTCCCCGTTGGTTTTCAGCCCGATTCTGCTGAGGGGACGCGCGGAGGTCCTTGGCACTGGGCGCACAACCATTGACGACCGGTGCACGGCAGGACCCCGGCGTTACCATGGACGTCCCGCCATCGTTGGGCTGTGCTCATGAGCGTCGTTTTCCAGGCCGAGGACGCGCCGGTCGCCTCGCGGCACGAGTACTGGCAGCACCTGATGCACCAGATGCTCGTGCCGATGGACCTCCGCCTGACCGAGCCCGGCTTCCGCGGCCGGGTCGTGGCGGGCGACGCGGGGGCGGCGCAGATCTTCGAGCTGTCCATCACCGCGGGCGAGGCGGTCCGCACGCCGCGGCTGATCCGCCGATCCGACCCGGGGCTGTGCAAGATCGACGTGAGCGTGGCGGGCGAGACGCTGATCGAGCAGGACGGCAGGCAGGCCATGCTCGCCCCGGGGGACTTCGCGTTCGTCGACCTGTCCCGTCCCGCCCGGTGGGTGAACACGGCCCCGGCCCGGGTCGTCGCCGTGAGCTTCCCGCGCGCGCTGCTGCCCCTGCGCCACCGGGACCTCGGCACGCTCACCGGCACCCGCGTCCCGGGCACCGGCGGGCCCGGCGCGCTGATCTCCTCGCTGGCCCGGCAGCTGCCCGGCCAGCTCGACGGCATGGGCGCCGCCGCGCACCGGCTGGGCGGCGCCGTCCTCGACCTGCTGACCGCGGTGTTCGCGGCCCGCCTCGACCGGCCCGGCGACGCCTCCCGGGACGCCCGGCACCGCGCCCTGCTCCTGCGCGTCCACGCCTACATCGACGCGCGGCTCGGCGACCCCGGGCTGACCCCCGGCCGTATCGCCGCGGCCCACCACATCTCCGTCCGGCACCTGTACACGCTGTTCGAGGCGCAGGGGACGAGCGTGGCCGAGTGGATCCGGCTCCGCAGGCTCGACCGCGCCCGCGCCGACCTGCTCGACCCGGCGCTGCGGGCCCGTCCGGTCAGCGCGATAGCCGCCCGCTGGGGCTTCCCGAACGCCGCGCACTTCAACCGGGTGTTCCGGGCCGTCCACGGCGAGCCGCCCGGCGAGTTCCGGGCGCGGACGGGGAACGGCCCCGCCGGCACGGTCACCGACCGCTGACCTCGGCGGAGCAGGCCCGCGTCCGCAACGGCAGGCGGGGGCCCGCGAGGAGGCCCCGACGCACTGGACATCTACCTCGAAATCCGGACGACCCTGCTCCCCGTCCGATCCGCCTTTCGGCAGGCCGTGCCCGTGTTTTCGGCAAGTCTGCACGGGCAGGGACCCGACCGTTGCTATGACGTGTCCTTGGACGACCGGGGGGTTTCTGAGATGACCGCGGGGTGGTACGGGCCCGAGGGGATGGACCCGTTCGAGGAGATGCTCGCCCGCTACTTCGGGGCGCGGGCGCAACGCCGCCCGATGGAGCGGATCAGCATCGCGCGGCTGATGAGCGAGCCGGCGCGCGAGCTGGTGCGCGACGCGGCCGCGCAGGCGGCGCAGTGGGGCAGCCACGACCTGGACACCGACCACCTGCTGTGGGCGGCGACGCGGCAGCAGGGCACGCGGCAGTGGATGGCGCGGGCGGGCGCCGACCCGGACAAGATCAGGCAGGAGATCGAGGGGCACGCGCGGCGCGGCGACCCGCGGGAGGTGCCGCCCGAGCTGACCCCGTCCGCCAAGCGGGCGCTGCTCGACTCGCACCAGGTGTCGCGCGCCCTCGGCTCGTCCTACATCGGGCCCGAGCACCTGCTGTTCGCGCTGGCGCTCGACCGCGGGTCCACCGCGGGCCGGATCCTCGACCACGAGCACGTCACGCCGGACTCGCTGCAGCAGGCGGCGGCGGGCGGCGGCCAGCCGCCCGGCGGGCCCGGCGGCGGGCAGCCGACCGGCACGCCCACGCTGGACGAGTTCGGCCGCGACCTGACCGCGCTCGCCCGGGAGGGCCGCGTGGATCCCGTCATCGGGCGCGAGGACGAGATCGAGGAGACCGTCGAGGTGCTGTCGCGGCGCACCAAGAACAACCCGGTGCTGATCGGCGACCCGGGCGTCGGCAAGACCGCGATCGCCGAGGGGCTCGCCCAGCGGATCGTGGACGACGACGTCCCGGAGACCCTGCGCGGCACGCGGCTCGTCCAGCTCGACCTCGGCGGCGTCGTCGCCGGCACCCGCTACCGCGGCGACTTCGAGGAGCGGCTGAAGAAGCTCGTGGACGAGATCCGCGAGCACGCCGACGAGCTGGTCGTGTTCATCGACGAGATCCACACGATCGTCGGCGCGGGCAGCGCGGAGGGCGCGATGTCGGCGGGCAACATGCTGAAGCCGCCGCTCTCGCGCGGCGAGCTGCACGTGGTCGGCGCCACCACCATCGACGAGTACCGCCGCAACATCGAGAAGGACGCCGCGCTCGAACGCCGGTTCCAGCCGATTCTCGTGCCGGAGCCGAGCGCCGACGACAGCATCGAGATCCTGCGCGGCCTGCGCGACCGGTACGAGGCGCACCACCAGGTGCGGTTCACCGACGAGGCGCTGGTCGCCGCCGTCGACCTGTCCAGCCGCTACCTCACCGACCGCTTCCTGCCGGACAAGGCGATCGACCTGATCGACCAGGCGGGCGCCCGCGTCCGGCTGCGGTCCGGGACGCGGGACGGCGGCCGCCGCGGGCTGGAGCAGCGCCTCGACCGGCGCCGCCGGGAGAAGGACCAGGCCGTCGCGGACGAGGACTACGAGAAGGCGTCCGAGCTGCGCGACGAGATCGGCCGGCTGGAGAAGGAGCTCGCGGAGACGCGCGAGAACGGCGGGCCCGCGGCCGTCCCCGAGGTGACCACGGAGGACATCGCCGAGGTCGTCTCCCGGATCTCCGGCGTGCCCGTCACCCAGCTCACCCAGGCCGAGCGGGAGCGCCTCGTCGAGCTGGAGGAGCACCTGCACCAGCGCGTCGTCGGGCAGGAGGACGCGGTGGCGGCGGTGGCGCGGGCCGTCCGGCGGTCCCGCGCGGGGATGGGCGACCCGGACCGCCCGATCGGCGGGTTCCTGTTCCTCGGCCCGACCGGCGTCGGCAAGACCGAGCTGGCGAAGGCGCTGGCCGAGGCGCTGTTCGGCAGCCGCGACCGGCTGCTGCGGTTCGACATGAGCGAGTTCCAGGAGCGGCACACGGTCAGCCGCCTGATGGGCGCGCCGCCCGGGTACGTCGGCTACGAGGAGGCGGGCCAGCTCACCGACGCCGTCCGCCGGCAGCCGTACTCGGTGATCCTGCTGGACGAGATCGAGAAGGCGCACCAGGACGTGTTCAACGTCCTGTTGCAGCTGCTCGACGACGGCCGGCTCACCGACGCGCAGGGCCGGACCGTCGACTTCCGCAACACCGTCGTGATCATGACGAGCAACCTCGGCTCGGAGCTGATCACCGGCACGACCGAGATCGGGTTCGGCTCGTCCGACGGCGCGGGCTCCGGGCTGAGCGACCGGATCATGCGGCGGCTGCGCGAGTCGTTCCGGCCCGAGTTCCTCAACCGGATCGACGAGATCATCGTCTTCCGGCGGCTGGAGGCCGGGCAGCTCCGCCAGATCACCGACCTGCTCCTGGACGAGACGCGCCGCCGCCTCCGCGCGCAGGACGTCACGGTGACCTTCACCCCGGAGGCGGTGGACCTGCTCGCCGAGCGCGGCTACCAGCCCGAGTTCGGCGCCCGCCCCCTCCGCCGCACGATCCAGCGCGAGGTGGACGACGAGCTGTCCGATCTCCTGCTCGCGGGGGACCTCCGGCACGGCGCGCACGTGGAGGTGTCGGCGGTGAACGGCGGCCTCCAGTTCGACGTGACCACCGCGCCCGACGTCAGGTAAGGGATATAGTCCTTCTGTAACACTTACAGGAGGATCGGGTGCACATCCCACTCACCGACTACACACCCGGCATCGAGCTGGCGAACGAGCTGGTCAGCACGTCGCCGACCGTCCGCGGCTCGGAGGCGCTCCCCGACGCCGAGGCCCTCGCGGCCCTGCTGGCGGGGCACGGCCTCCGGCCGTCCGCCGACGACGTCTTCCCGGTCCAACTCCTGCGCCGCGAGGTCCGCGGGATCATCGAGACCGAGACCGCGGAGCAGGCGGCGGCGGGCGCCGCCGTGCTGACCCGCCGCGCCGGCCGCGCGCCGGTCCTGCGCCACGACCCGTCCGGGCGGTGGCGGTGGCACGTCCCGACCGCACCGGACGCGCCCCTCGCCGACCAGCTCGCCGCGATCATCGGCGTCGCGCTGGCCGGGGTCGTCCGGGCCCTCGGGCACGAGCGCTTCCGTGCCTGCGCCGCCCCCGGCTGCCGGGGCGTGTTCGCCGACGCCAGCCGTGCCGGACGGCGCCGCTACTGCATGCCCGAGCGGTGCGGCAACCGCCTCAACGTCGCCAACCACCGCGCCCGCCGCCGGGAGGTGACCCGATGACGCTCACCGGCGCCATCCGCCTTCCGGACGGCACCCCGATCCGGGGCCGCGGCCTGCGCGACCCCCTGCCGGACGGGCCGCTCCCCGAGTTCGGCCTCTACCTGGGCTCCGGCCGCCTCCGCCGCAGGCACGGGCCGCACGTGCGCTGGCCGTCCGCCTGGATCGTCTGGCCCGACTTCCTGCTTCCCCGGGACCGCGACGACGCCGTCCGGCAGATCCGGGCCCTGCACGAGAAGGCCCGCTCGGGCGCCGCCGAGGTCGCCTGCGGCGGCGGCGTCGGACGCACCGGGACCGTCATCGCCTGCCTGGCCGTCCTGTCCGGCCTGGACCCGTCCGAGGCCGTCGCGTGGACGCGCGAGCACCACCACCCGCGGGCCGTGGAGACCCCGTGGCAGCGCCGCTGGGTGACGGCCTTCCCGCCGCCCGCCTAGCCGAGGATCAGCGCCGCGCCGTGCTCGCCGATCATCATGCTCGGGGCGTTGGTGTTCCCCCCGATGATGCTCGGCATGATCGACGCGTCCGCCACGCGGAGCCCCTCGACGCCGCGCACCCGCAGCGCCGGATCGACCACGGCCCGCTCGTCGGTCCCCATCCGGCACGAGCCGACCGGGTGGTACACGGTCGTGGCGCGGTTCGGCAGCTCCTTCGCCATCGCGGCGCGGTCGGGGAACTCCGGGCCCGGCGACAGCTCCTCCTTGACGTCCCCGGCGATGACCTTGTTGCCCATCACCTCGCGGACCAGCTCGATGCCGTCCAGCAGCAGCCGGGCGTCGTCCGGGTCGGACAGGTAGCCCGGGTCGATGACCGGCGCGGCCAGCGGGTCGGCCGACGCCAGCCGGACCGTGCCGCGGCTCCTGGGGTAGATCAGCGTCGGCATGACCGTGAGCGCGGGCCGCTTGTCGACGGCGTGCCGGACGGGCGCGTCCTGGTTCGGGAACGGGTACGACCACGGCAGCGCGTGCAGCTGGATGTCGGGGACGTCCCCGGCCCGGCCGCTGCGCACGAACCCGACCGCCTCGAAGACCGACCGGGCCACCCACGTCCCGCCCCGCGTCCACTCCTTGACGACGCCCCGGGCGAAGTAGGGCGCCGTGCCCTTGTTGCGGGCGCTGTCCATGACGAACGTCATCGGCACGAACATGTGGTCGTGCAGGTTGTCCCCGACCGGCAGGTCGGCGCGCACCTCGATGCCGTGCTCGCGCAGGTGCGCCGCCGGACCCACCCCGGACAGCATCAGCAGGTGCGGCGAGCCGAACGCCCCGGCCGCCAGCACCACCTCCCTGGACGCCCGGACCGTCCCCTTCCCCTTCTTGGTGACGACCTCGACGCCCGTCGCGCGCCCCTTCTCGATCACCACGCGGGTCACGGTCACGCCGGTCAGCACGGTCAGGTTCGCCAGGCCGTGGTCGTCCAGGTAGCCGACGGACGAGCTGTAGCGCAGCCCCTTGTCGACGCTCTGCTGGAAGATCCCGACACCCTCCTGCTCGGCGCCGTTGTAGTCGTCGTTCCGCTTCACGCCCGCGGTGTCGGCGACCGCCTCGATGAACGCCTGCGACGCCGGCGTGAGGTCCTTCTGCCGCGTCACCTGGATGGGCCCGCCCGCGCCGCGCAGGTCGGTGGCGCCGTCCTCCCAGTTCTCCAGCCGCTTGTAGCTGCCGAGCACGTCGTCGAAGGCCCAGCCCTCGCACCCTTCGGCAGCCCAGTCGTCGTAGTTCTTGCGGTGCCCCCGCACGAACAGCATCCCGTTGATCGACCCCGACCCGCCGAGGACGCGCCCCCGCACCTGCGGGATCTTCCGGTCGAGCGCGTTCTCCTGCGGCGAGCTGTAGAACCCCCAGTCCAGCCGCTTCTTGAGCTGCGGGACGTTGTGGAACACGGCGATCAGCCCGGGCTTGCGCACCAGCGGCGTCCGGTCCGGCCCGCCCGCCTCGACCAGCACGACGCTCGCCCCGGACTCCGCCAGCCGCCTGGCCAGCACGCACCCGGCGCTCCCGGCCCCCACCACCACGTAATCAGCGCTCTGCTCCATGACGTCCTCTCAGCGGCCATCGCGTCACGCCGCGACCGTTCACGAGGGCCCGCGCCCGGCCCGGTCGGTACCGCCGTTCGAGCCGGACGCGGGCGTCCCGCCAGGTCGGGCGGCAAAGCGTCCGCCGATCGTAAGAGGGCCCCAGACCTCGGTCGACCCGAGTCCCGATGACCGGAACGGCTCGCCGGGCACCGGCTCGGCAGGACAGCGGACTCGCCGTGCCCGGGGTGGCCCGGCGCCGTGAGCGCCGCCCTTCCAGGAATGTCGACAATGATCGCCATAATGGCGCGACGGACATTTGCGATAGCAAAAATTGTGTCTGGTGACACTGATCGGAAAATCTCTCCGCTCGGTGATCAATCCAGAACGCGTTGTCACGGTGTGGCCAGTTTGTAGATTGTCGACAATGGGTATTTGCGAGTCAATGCGGGGTGAAACCGTCGTTCGTCCCCTCTAGTCACCGGCGACACTTGGGGCTGACCATGGAGCTTGAGCGCCTGCTCAATGTCCGTCCACTGAAGATCGTCAGGGACGCCGGCGCGACGATCAGGTCCATCGCTCTCTTCGCGACTCTGCTGCTGGCCGGCGGCGGCTATCTGACCTATCTCGTGAGCGCGCGCTTCGATGACACAAAGGTCCTCGCCGGAACGGCGGTCGCTGAGTTCGGCCTGCTGCTCCTCGCCGCCGCCTGTTTCAGGTACTACAGCGTCCACTATTGCGATCCGGCGCCCTATGAGATCCTCCGTATCGAGGGCCTACTGATCATCGAACC
The DNA here is from genome assembly GCF_900115095.1 of Actinomadura madurae. Taxonomy (GTDB): domain Bacteria; phylum Actinomycetota; class Actinomycetes; order Streptosporangiales; family Streptosporangiaceae; genus Spirillospora; species Spirillospora madurae. The sequence goes on along the minus strand of NZ_FOVH01000004.1, from coordinate 550,685 downwards.
GGTCGGCGGATATCATCGCTACACGAATACCCGACGCCAAACGATCAAAGTGCTGCGCGACAACGTACGGCTGGTGGAACACCGGTCCCACTTCACCGGTCGCGGTTCCCGGGGAAAGAATTCGATCGAGTCGTTGATACCGGGGCACGACCTCTTCGTGGCGCGCGCCGCGGAAGAGGACGGCGGCAGGAGGCTGTGGATCTACCCCGGAAGACCGCTTTTCAGGGGAGATGTCGAAGAGGTCGGAATTCGACAGGTCTTCGAAGACAATATCGAGACCATGAAGCCCTACTACCGCAAGGGTGGCAATAGGTTCAAGACCAGGGAGATATCGATCGCCATAAGGTTCGTGCTGGCTGAGGATCCTCTGAAGATCGACGGCCTGGTCTGGAATAACGGAACGACCTACCACAAGAGGCGTGAAGTGGGGACGATCGCCCCGGTGCGGACGGTCGACCGCTTGGCCGGCACGGTCGAGTATCAGATCTCCGTGCCCAGGGCAAAGCCGCATCATGCTTACGGCTTCAGGTGGGTTTGGCCGGACGGCAGCTTTCAGAAGCGGGTCAAGTGAGCGGCCTGTTTCATTGAAAGTCGGCGGCCCATCCTTCGGCCGTGATTCAATGATCGCATGGAAGATGACTGAACACGCATAAGATGCGACTTCAAGTGATGGGCGTCCAGATTTTCTTCTGGGCGCCCACTGGCTTCCTAGGGTGCCGAAGCGGCGACCATGTCTCCCGTGTGGGCACTGCTCGTCCGGGCCGCCGCGTCCGGCGTCGGCCTGCTCACCACCTGCCGTTTCCGTGAGGCGCACCGGATCGCCACCGAGTAAGTCAGCCTGCTGCCCGCGAAGCCGCGCGACGTCCCCTCCCGGCACTGAAGTTCGCCGATGCGTTCCACGTGCGGCGTCCCGCGCCTCCGGCCGTCTCCACGAAGGCCGGGGAGGAGCTGGCCGCCGCCGTGGTGGTTCGGGGCCGCGTCGGCGCACGTCATGAGTGTGACCGCACGCTCCTTCTCCTGCACGGACCGTGCCTGGGCTGTGGGGGTTTTGGCGGATGGTGCCGATGGATTGCTCGGGTGGACGGGTAATGCTGCCAATCTTCTTGGCCGGATGCGGCTGGTTCGGGTCCTAGCCTGCGCTGGTCTTGTCGGGGTGGATCGGGCGGTGCGGCGGTGGTCTTGCCCGCCATCCGCGGGGGAGTTACCGTTCCACCAATTCGATAGGAAAGTTTCCTATCCGATGGAGCCGCCATGCCCCGCTCCCCGCCGCCCGCTCCCCGCCGCCCGCTCCCCTCGCGGCCGCTCCCCGCCGCGCCGAACGACAGACCACCCCAGCACGCAAGGACCCCCCGCTATGAAGAAATCAAGGCGCAGGCTCGCCGCTCTCGCGGCCGGCCTCGGAATCGCTCCCCTCGTCGCGGTCGTGCTGCCGGCGACCGCCGCCTACGCGCACGGCTACGTGTCGGCGCCGCTGAGCAGGCAGGCCCAGTGCGCCCAGAAGATCGTCCAGTGCGGTGACATCCAGTGGGAGCCGCAGAGCGTCGAAGGGCCGAAGGGCCTGACGAGCTGCAGCGGCGGCAACGCGCGGTTCGCCGAGCTCGACGACGACGGCAAGGGCTGGCAGGCGGCCGCCGTCGGCCGCCAGGTCACCTTCACCTGGACGTTCACCGCCCGGCACCGCACCACCAACTTCGAGTACTACGTCGGCGGCCGGAAGGTCGCCGACATCGACGGCGGCGACCAGCAGCCCCCGGCGACCGTGTCGCACCCGGTCGACCTCGGCGGGGTCTCCGGACGGCAGAAGGTGCTCGCCGTCTGGAACGTCGCCGACACCCCCAACGCGTTCTACGCGTGCGTCGACCTCCAGGTGCAGTGATGGCGCGCCAGAGGGTGAGGCGCGCGCTGATCGGCGTCGTGGCGCTCATGGTGGCCGCGCTGTCGGCCGTCCTGCCGACGGCGTCCGCGGCGAGCGCGGCCGCGTTCGTGGTCAGCGAGGCCCAGTTCAACCAGATGTTCCCGAACCGCAACGCGTTCTACAGCTACGGCGGGCTGACCGCGGCGATGGACGCGTTCCCCGGGTTCGCCAACACCGGCAATGACACGGTGAAGAAGCAGGAGGCGGCGGCCTTCCTCGCCAACGTCAGCCATGAGACGGGCGGGCTCGTCCACATCGTCGAGCAGAACACCGGCAACTACCCGCACTACTGCGACGCGAGCCAGCCCTACGGCTGCCCCGCCGGGCAGGCCGCCTACTACGGGCGCGGCCCCATCCAGCTGAGCTGGAACTTCAACTACAAGGCGGCGGGCGATGCCCTCGGCATCGGCCTGCTGAACAACCCGTGGCTGGTGGAGCAGGACTCCGCGGTGGCCTGGAAGACCGGGCTCTGGTACTGGATGACCCAGCGTGGTCCCGGCACCATGACCGGGCACGACGCCATGGTCAACGGCCGCGGGTTCGGCGAGACGATCCGCAGCATCAACGGCAGCCTGGAATGCGACGGCCGCAACCCGGCCCAGGTGCAGAGCCGGGTGAACGCCTACCAGAGGATGACCCAGATCCTCGGTGTCCCCGCCGGTGACAACCTGACCTGCTGACGCGGGCACCGGCCCACCACCCCGGCGGAAGGCCGCCATCTTCCGCCGGGGTGGTGTCACGCGTCGTAGTCGACGGTCAGCTCCGGCGTGGCCGGGACGGACTGGCAGGTGAGGACGTACCCGGCGTCCACCTCGGCCGGGTCGAGCGCGAAGTTGCGGCGCATGTCGGCCGCGCCCTCGACGACCCGCGCGCGGCACGTCCCGCACACGCCGCCCTTGCAGGCGAACGGCAGGTCGGGGCGGACCCGCTGCGCCGAGTCGAGGACGGTCGCGTCCCGCGGCTGCGTCAGCGTGGTGGAGCGCCCGTCCAGGACGATGGTGACCTCGCTGGCCGGGCCGGACGGCGCGGACCGCGTGCGGTTCGGCTCGGGCGGCACCTCGTCCACGTGGAAGAGCTCCTGGTGGACGCGCTCGCGCGGCACCCCGAAGCCCCGCAGGACGTCCCGCGCGTCGGTGACCATGCCGAACGGCCCGCACAGCCACCAGTGGCCGACGTCGGCGACGGGGACGAGGAGCGGCAGGAGGGCGCGCAGCCGGTCCGCGTTCAGCCTGCCGCTGAACAGCTCGGCCTCGCGGGGTTCCTGGGACAGGACGTGCACCAGCTCGAACCGGTCCGGGTGGGCGTCCTTCAGGTCGGCGAGCTCGTCGGCGAACATGACGGTCCCGCTGCGCCGGTTGCCGTAGAGCACGGTGACGCGGGCGGCGGGGTCGGCGAGGGCGGACGCGGCGATGGACATCACCGGGGTGATCCCGGAGCCGGCGGCGATCAGCACGTGGTGCTCGGCCCCGGGGGCGTCGAGCACGAACGTGCCGGATGGCGGCAGGACCTCGACGACATCGCCCGCCCGCACCTCGTGGACCAGCCAGGACGAGAACAGCCCGTCCGGGATCTCCCGGACCCCGATGCGCGGCGCCGCCCCGGCGGGGGCGCAGATCGAGTAGGAGCGGCGTTCCTCCCGGCCGTCCAGGACGCGGCGGAGCGTGAGGAACTGGCCGGGCCGGAACGCGTACGCGTCCGCCAGCTCCGGCGGGACGTCGAAGGTGACCGCGACCGCGTCGTCGCAGAGCGGCTCGACGTCCGCGACGCGCAGCGAGTGGAAGCCGGCGCGGCGCGGTGCGACCTCGGTGAGCGTCACGGCTCAGATCTCCTTGAAGTGCTCGAACGGCTCGTGGCAGGCGTCGCAGCGCCGCAGCGACTTGCAGGCCGTGGACCCGAACCGGGACAGCTCGACCGTGTCGGCGGACCCGCAGCGGGGGCAGGCGACCCGCCGGGTCGGGCCCAGCGCGAGCGGGATCGGGCCGGACGCGCGGCGCGGCGCGGGGCCGGGCGGCGAGACCCCGGCGGCGGCCAGCTTCCGGCGGCCCGGCCCGCTGATCCAGTCGGTCGTCCACGGCGGGTCGAGCACGGTGCGGATCCGGACCTCGGCGTACCCGGCCTCGGCGAGCCGGTTCCGCAGGTCGTCGCGCATCGCGTCCAGGGCCGGGCAGCCGGTGTAGGTGGGGGTGATCGTCACCTCGACGCGGCCGGGCCCCTCGGTGACCTCGCGCAGCACGCCGAGCTCGGCGAGCGTGACCATCGGCAGCTCGGGATCGGTGACGGTCTCGGCGACCGCGCGGGCGCTCACCATTCCGCCCCCGGATGCTCGCGGGCCAGCCCCTGCAGCTCGGCGAGCAGGGCGGTCATCGCGGCGGGGTGCTCGCCGTCGCGCCCGGCCACGCGGGGCGGTACGGGGTCGGGACGCCGGAGCGTCGCCGCCGCCAGCACCTCGTCGAGCACCGCGTCGAACTCCGCGCGGACGGCGGACGGGTCGACCCCCGCGCCCGCGGCGGCCATCCGCCGCTCGATCTCGTGGACGCCGAACAGCTCGCCCGTGTGCGGCCACACCTCGTCCACCGCACGCTGCGCGCGCTCGTGGGAGAGGCCGGTGCCGTCGCCGAGCCTGATCGTCCACAGCGCGGCGTGGTCGCGGTGGTAGGCGACCTCCTTCACGCTCTTCGCGGCGATCGCGGCGAGAACCTGGTCGCCGGACGCGGTGAGCCGGTCCAGCAGCGCCAGCCGCCATGTCGCGAACAGCAGCAGCCGGACGGTCGACTGCGCGAAGTCGCCGTTCGGCAGCGCGGTGAGGCCGACGTTGCGGAACTCGGGCGCGTCCCGGAAGTAGGCGAAGTCGTCCTCGCCCCGGCCCTTGTCCTCGGCGGCGGCGGCCCGGGCCAGCAACAGCCGGGCCTGGCCGAGCAGGTCCAGCGCGATGTTGGCGAGCGCGACCTCCTCCTCCAGCTCGGGCGCGTGCGTGCACCACTCCTGGAGCCGGTGCGACATGATCAGCGCGTCGTCGCCGAGCATCAGGCAGTAGGCGGCGAGGTCGCCCGGGTCCAGGCCGTCCGGGACGGAGGCGTCGATCCCGGCGAGCGGGTCGTGGAACCCGGTCCCGAACGCCCAGCGGGGGTCGCCGTCGTCCTGGGTCAGCGCGTGGAACGGGTTGTCCGCGTCGAACGGGTCGTGGAGGGCCATCGGAGCCTCACATGTGCGGGACGTCGTCGGGGATCTCGTAGAACGTCGGGTGCCTATAGACCTTGTCGCCGCTCGGGTCGAAGAACGCGTCCTTCTCGTCCGGGCTGGACGCGGTGATGTCCCGCGCCTTGACCACCCAGATGCTCACGCCCTCGTTCCGCCGTGTGTACAGGTCGCGGGCATTGCGCAGCGCCATCGTGTCGTCGGCGGCGCGCAGCGACCCGACGTGCACGTGGTTCAGGCCCCGCTTGCCCCGGACGAACACCTCGTACAGCGGCCAGTCCTTCTCCATCAGGACGCCTCCCTCCCGACCGGTCGCCCGGCATTGCGCGCGGCCTGCTTGGCGGCGTGCGCGGCGGCGGCCTCGCGGACCCAGGCGCCGTCCTCGTGGGCGGCCTTGCGCACCGCGATCCGCTCCGCGTTGCAAGGGCCGTCGCCGCTGATGACGCGCTTCAGCTCGGACCAGTCGATCTCGCCGAAGTCGTGGTGGCCGCGCTCCTCGTTCCACGTCAGGTCCGGGTCGGGGAGCGTGACGCCGAGCGCCTCGGCCTGCGGGACGGTCATGTCCACGAACCGCTGCCGCAGCTCGTCGTTGGTGTGCCGTTTGATCTTCCAGGCCATGGACTGCGCGGTGTGCGTCGAGTCGGCGTCGGGCGGGCCGAACATCATCAGGGACGGCCACCACCAGCGGTTCACGGCGTCCTGCACCATCTCCCGCTGGGCCGGCGTGCCGCGCATCAGCGTCATCAGCAGCTCGTAGCCCTGCCGCTGGTGGAACGACTCCTCCTTGCAGATCCGGATCATCGCCCGCCCGTAGGGGCCGTAGGAGCTGCGGCACAGCGGCACCTGGTTGCAGATCGCGGCGCCGTCCACCAGCCAGCCGATCACCCCGACGTCGGCGAACGTCAGCGTCGGGTAGTTGAAGATCGACGAGTACTTCTGCCGGCCGGAGACCAGCCGCTCGGTCAGGTCGGTGCGGTCGGCGCCGAGCGTCTCGGCCGCCGAGTACAGGTACAGGCCGTGGCCCGCCTCGTCCTGCACCTTGGCGAGCAGGATCGCCTTGCGGCGCAGCGACGGCGCGCGGGTGATCCAGATGCCCTCCGGCTGCATCCCGATGATCTCGGAGTGGGCGTGCTGGGCGATCTGCCGGACCATCGTGGACCGGTACTTCTCGGGCATCCAGTCGCGCGGCTCGATGCGCTGGTCGCGGTCGATCGTCCGCTCGAACTGCTCCAGCGTCATCCGCCCTCCCGTGAATTACCGACCGTCCGTTCAGTCAGTATTTTAGCTCGGTACCGGCCCGCGGGGAAGGGCGCGCACCCCCGGACGCTGCGATAATGACCGCCGTGACCAACGAGGGCGGCAGGCGGGCGAACCGGCGCGGCCGGCCGGGCTACGACAAGGAGTCGCTGCTGCGGGTCGCCGTCACGGTGTTCAACGAGCGCGGCTACGACGGCACCAGCATGGACGACCTGGCGAAGCGGCTCGGCATCAGCAAGTCCGCGATCTACCACCACGTCGCCGGCAAGGACGAGCTGCTCCAGCTCGCCGTGGACCGCGCGCTCGACGGGCTCTTCGCCGCCGCCGCCGAGGCCGTGGCCCGGCCGGGCCGCGCGATCGACCGGCTGGAGCACCTCGTGCGCGCCAGTGTCGCCGTCCTCGTCGCCGAGCAGCCGTTCGTGACGCTGCTGCTGCGGGTGCGCGGCAACACCGCCGTCGAGAAGCGGGCGCTGGCCCGCCGCCGCGAGTTCGACCACCTCGTCTCCGGGCTCGTCGCGGAGGCCGAGGCCGACGGCGACATCCGCCCCGACGTCGACCCGCCGATCGCGGCCCGGCTGCTGTTCGGCCTCGTCAACTCGCTGATCGAGTGGTACCGGCCGCGCGGCGGGGCGGGCGCCGGCGAGATCGCCGACGCGCTCTGCAAGGTCGCGTTCGACGGCCTGCGCCGCCGCCCCGCTGGTGACGCTACAGATTCGTGACGAGGACCTCGGGACGCTCCACGCAGTCGGCGACGAAGCGCAGGAATCCCCCGGCGACGCCGCCGTCGCACACCCGGTGGTCGAAGGTGAACGACAGTTGCGTCACCTTGCGGAGCCGGACCTTCCCCTTGTGGCCCCAGGGCTTCTCGACGATCCGCCCGACGCCGAGCATCGCCGCCTCGGGATGGTTGATGATCGGGGTCGAGCCGTCCACGCCGAACACGCCGTAGTTGTTGAGCGTGAACGTGCCGCCGGTCAGGTCGGACGGAGCCAGCCGCCCCTCCCGGGCGCCGTCCGTCCGCTCCCGGAGGGCGGCGGCGAGCTCGGCCAGCGTCATCGCGTGCGCGTCGCGGACGACCGGGACCACCAGACCGCGGTCGGTCTGCGCCGCGAACCCCAGATGGACCTCCGGCACCCGGACGATCTCCTGCCGCTCGACGTCCACGTAGGCGTTGAGCTCGGGATGGCGCTTCAGCCCGGCCAGGCAGATCCGGGCGAACAGGGCCAGCATCCCCACCCGCGCGCCGGAGCGCTGGATGTCCTTCCTGAGCTTGACCAGGCGGGTCGCGTCCACGTCGACCCACGTGGTCGCGTCCGGGATCTCGCGGCGGCTGCGGGACAGCCGCTCCGCCGCCGTCCGGCGCGCGCCCTTCAGCGGGACGCGCACCACGCCGTCCCCGTCCTCGGGCTCGCCGGGACGCGCCGCGATCGCGGTCTCGACGTCCCGCCGCAGCACGACCCCGCCGGGCCCGCTGGGCGTCAGCGCCCCGACGTCGATGCCGTTGTCCAGCGCCAACCGCCGCACCACGGGCGAGATGACCCGGGGGGCCTCGCCGCGGGCGGGCATGTCAGCGGCCATGTCAGCGGGCAGGGCTGTCCGCGCGGATTCCGGCCGCGCCACCCGGCGCCGGGACCGCCGCGGCTCCCGCGTCCCGTACCCGACCAGCACGTTCCCGGACCCGGCCCGCTCCTCCTCCCGGTACCGGGCCGCCGCCGCGCCCTCGGCGGTGATCGCGATGAGCGGGGCGCCGACCTCCACCACGGTCCCGGCCTCGGCGTACAGTTCCGCGACCGTGCCCGCGAGGGGGACGGGGACGTCGACGGCCGCCTTGGCGGTCTCGACCTCGACGATGCTCTGGTCGACGGTCACCGTGTCGCCGACCTTCACCTTCCATTCCAGGATCTCGGCCTCGGTGAGCCCTTCGCCCAGATCGGGAAGCCGGAAGACCGTCGCCTCGCTCATCGGGCACCGTCCAGGAACCGCGTGTCGGGACGGTCGTCGCGCTGGAGGCGGTCGAGCGCGTCGAGGATCCGGTCGGTGCTCGGCAGGTGATGGTGCTCCAGCATGGGCGGCGGGTACGGGATGTCGAACCCCGTCACCCGCAGCACCGGCGCCTCCAGGCTGTGGAAGCAGCGCTCCTGCACCCGGGCGGCGATCTCCGCGGCGACGCCCCCGAACCCCGCGGCCTCGCCGACCACCACGCAGCGCCCCGTCCGGCGGACGGACGCGGCCACGGTCGCGTCGTCGAACGGGACGATCGTCCGCAGGTCGATGACCTCCAGGTCCCAGTCCTCCGCGGCGGCGGCGGCGCCGGCGGCCTCCAGCGCGACCGGCACGGTCGGCCCGTAGGCGACGACCGTCGCGTCGCGGCCGGGGCGGCGGACGGCGGCGCGGCCGAACGGCTCCGTCCGGTCGAGCCGCTCGACGTCCGACTTCGACCAGTACAGCTTTTTCGGCTCCATGAAGACGACCGGGTCGGGGTCGTCGATCGCCTCCCGCAGCAGCGAGTAGGCGTCCTCGACGGTGGCCGGCGTGACGACCTTCAACCCCGGCGTGTGCGCGTAGTAGGCCTCGCTGGAATCGCAGTGGTGCTCCACGCCGCCGATCCCGCCCGCGTAGGGGACGCGGATGACGAGCGGCAGCGCGACCTTCCCGCGCGTACGGTTCCGCATCTTCGCCACGTGCGACACGATCTGCTCGAACGCCGGGTAGGCGAACGCGTCGAACTGCATCTCGACGACGGGCCGGAACCCGCCCATCGCCATGCCGACCGCGAACCCGACGATGCCGGACTCGGCGAGCGGGGTGTCGAAGCAGCGGTCGCCGCCGAACTTCGCGGCGAGCCCGTCGGTGACGCGGAAGACGCCGCCGAGCGCGCCGACGTCCTCGCCGAACACCACGACCCGCTCGTCCCCGTCGAGGGCGTCCCGCAGCGCGGTGTTGAGCGCCTGGGCCATCGTGATCACGACAGCGCCTCCTCGGCCTCGATCTCGGCCCGCAGCTGCGCGCGCTGCTCGTCCAGCTGCGGGGTCGGCGTGCCGTAGACGTGGTCGAACAGCCCCATGGGGGCGAGGTCCGGGTCCGCGTTCATGCGGGTGCGCAGCCGCTCGGCGAACTCCTCCGCCTCGGCGGCCGACGCGGCGACGTCGGTGTCGGTGAGGTGCCCGCGGCGCCGCAGGTACGTCTCCAGCCGGGCGATCGGGTCGCGCCGCCGCCACTCCTCGGCCTCCGCGTCCGGCCGGTACCGGGACGCGTCGTCGGCGTTGGTGTGCGCTTCGAGCCGGTACGTGTGCGCCTCGACCAGGAACGGCCCGCCGCCCGACCGGGCGTGCTCGACGGCCGCGGCGAGGACGGCGAGCACCGCGACCGGGTCGTTGCCGTCCACCCGCTCGGAGCGCACGCCGTACCCGATCCCCTTGTAGGCCAGGGAAGGTGCGGCGGTCTGCCGGTCGAGCGGAACCGAGATGGCGTACTGGTTGTTCTGCACCAGGAAGACGACGGGCGCCTTGAACACGGCCGCGAAGTTGAGCGCCTCGTGGAAGTCGCCCTCGCTGGTGGCGCCGTCGCCGACGCAGGCCAGCGCGACCCGTCCCGTCCCCTTGCGCCGCTCCGCGTAAGCGAGGCCGGCCGCGTGGACGGTCTGGGTCGCGAGCGGCGTGCACTGCGGCGCCGTGCGGTGGGCGCCGGGGTCGTAGCCGCAGTGCGCGTCGCCCCTGAGCAGCGAGAGCACCTCGACGGGGTCGATGCCGCGGGACACCAGCGCGACCGACTCCCGGTAGGTGGGGAAGAACCAGTCGCCGTCCTCCAGCGCGAGCACGGCCCCGACCTGGCAGGCCTCCTGCCCGTGGCTGGACGGGTACACCGCCAGCCGGCCCTGCTTCGTCAGCGCGGACGCCTGCGCGTCGAACCGCCGTCCGACGACCATCGCCCGGTGCGCCCGGCGCAGCAGCTCCGGATCCGGCACCGGGTAGCGCTGCCGCCCGCGCACCGCCGCGCCGCCGTCGGTCAGGAACCGCACGGGCTCCGCCGAGGGCAGCAGCTCCTCCACCCGGCCCGCCATACGCCCCCACCTCCGCACTCGATCGGTGCTAGGAATATGAACCAGACCGGACATAAGACTCAATAGACGGCATAAATCCAGGACGTACGGCCCAGTAACGGAGCTCGGATGAACCATCTGTCGCCCGCGGCCCCGCCGCCCGCCGGGCCCGCCGGACGATCGGCGGCGCCCCTCGACGGCGTCGACCGCGCCATCCTCCGCGAGCTCCAGGCGGACGGCCGGCTGTCCATGCGCGCCCTCGCCGAGCGGGTCAGCGTCTCCCGCTCCAGCGCCCACGCCCGGGTGGAACGGCTGATCGCCGACGGCGTGATCACCGGCTTCGGCGCCCGGGTGGACCCGGTCCGCGCCGGCCTCGGGACGGCGGCCTACGTGCTGGTCACCATCGAGCAGAACTCCTGGCGCCACGTGTCGGCCCGGCTCCGGGAGGTCCCCGGCATCGAGCACCTGGCCTTCGTCGGCGGGGACGTCGACCTCGTCATGCTGGTCCGCACGGCCGACAACGCCTCGCTGCGCGACATCGTCCTGGCCCGCGTGCACGCCCTCGAAGGGGTTCGCTCCACCCGGACCTGGCTCATCTTCGACGAGACCCAGGTGCACCGCACCGAGGACGGCGCCGAGGCGCCGGGAACCTGAACGCCCGAAAGGCGGGTTGACGGGCGGCGGGCGCGTCCCTACGTTCGGCTGAAAGCGCTTTCTCCACGGGCCGGAGCCGAGAGGAGTATCGGTGAACGGATCCCGGCGGGCGTTATGGGAGCGCTCTCCTGATGCCGCCAGCAGCGAGTTCCACGGGTTCTTCGAGCGGCACCACCGCGAGCTCGCGCGGCTGGCCTACCTGCTGCTGGGCGATCCGGACGGCGCCGACGACCTCGCGGCCGACGCCCTGGCCGCCGCGTGGCAGCGGTGGGACCGGGTGCGGGCCGCCGACCAGCCGCTCGCCTACGTGCGCCGGATGGTCGTCAACATGTCGAGGAGCCGGATCAGGGCCCTCGTCCGGGAGCGCGACACGCTGGAGCGGATGCGGGCGGTCGCCGGGGAGCACGTCCCGCCACCGGACGTCCCCGCGGCCGTGGACGTCCGGGCGGCGCTGCGGCGGCTGCCGCGGCGCAAGCGCGCCTGCGTGGTCCTGCGGCTCGCCTTCGACCTGTCCGAGAAGGACACCGCCCGCTGCCTCGGCGTCACGGTCGGCACCGTGAAGAGCCAGACCGCCAAGGGCGTCGCCGAGCTGGTGAGGCAGCTGGCGGACCGGCCGCCGGAGCGGCGCGGCAACCTTCCGGGCGCGGCCGGCGACTAGTGGGAAAAGGCTTTCCCGCCCCCCGCCCTGGGAGTCGCCGTGAGATCGACCTTCCGTCTTGCGCTCGCCCTCGTCCTCGCTCTCGCCGGGACCGCGGCCCCTCCGCCCGGACCGCGGGCCGCCGTGGCGCAGGCCGCCGCCCGGCAGGCCGAGGACCTCGACCGCGGCCTGATCAGCGTCCGGTCCGGCAACGGCAACTACGTCGGCTGGCGCCTGCTCGGCACCGACCCGCCCGGCACGACCTTCAACCTGTACCGGGGCACGGCCCGCGTCGCCACGGTCACGAACTCGACGAATTACCGGGACGAGGGCGCGCCCGCCGGAGCGTCCTACACCGTCCGGCCGGTCGTGGACGGGGTCGAGGGCGCACCGTCCGAGGCCGCACTGCGGTTCGGCGACGGATACCTGGACGTGCCCGTCCAGCCGCCGGGGTCCGGCTACAGCGCGAACGACGCGAGCGCGGCCGATCTCGACGGCGACGGGCGCCTGGAGTTCGTCCTCAAATGGGACCCGTCCAACTCGAAGGACAACTCGCAGAGCGGCTACACCAGCAACGTCTATATCGACGCCTACCGGCTGGACGGCACCCGGCTGTGGCGGATCGACCTGGGCCGCAACATCCGAGCCGGCCAGCACTACACGCAGTTCCAGGTGTACGACTACGACGGCGACGGGCGCGCCGAGGTCGCCATGAAGACCGCGGACGCCACCGTCGACGGCACCGGCAGGGTCATCGGCGACGCCTCGGCCGACCACCGCAACTCCGCCGGATACATCCTCACCGGCCCCGAGTACCTCACCGTGTTCGACGGCCGGACGGGCGCCGCGCTGGCGACCACGGACTACGTCCCGGCCCGCGGGAACGTGTCCGACTGGGGCGACTCGTACGGCAACCGCGTGGACCGCTTCCTCGCAGGAACCGCCTACCTGGACGGCGTCCGGCCCAGCCTGATCATGGCGCGCGGGTACTACACGCGCACCGTGATCGCCGCGTGGGACTGGCGGGACGGCCGCCTCACCCGACGCTGGACGTTCGACACCGACAGCTCCACCAACGCCGGCCGGGGCTACGACGGGCAGGGCTCGCACAGCCTGTCGGCCGGCGACGTCGACGGAGACGGCCGCGACGAGATCGTCTACGGCGCCATGGCGGTGGACGACGACGGCCGCGGCCTCTGGACGGCCCGGACCGGCCACGGCGACGCCCAGCACCTCGGCGACTTCGACCCGGCGCGTCCCGGCCTGGAGTACTTCAAGGTCAGCGAGTCGTCCGGGCAGCCGTCCTCGCTCTACCTCGACCCGCGCAGCGGGCAGGTCCTGTGGTCGACGCCCGCGTGCTGCGACAACGGCCGCGGCGTGGCCGGGGACATCTGGGCCGGACGCCCCGGGGCCGAGTTCTGGTCGGCGTCGGTCTCCGAGCTGCGCGGCGTCGCCGGGAACAACGCGGGGCGCAAGCCGTCGTCGATCAACTTCCTCGCCTGGTGGGACGCCGACCCCGTGCGCGAGCTGCTCGACGGGACCCGCGTCGACAAGTACGGCACGTCCGGCGACACCCGGCTGCTGACCGCGTCCGGCGTGCACTCCAACAACGGCACGAAGGCCGTCCCGTCGCTGTCCGGCGACCTGCTCGGCGACTGGCGCGAGGAGGTCGTCTGGCCGTCGAGCGACGACACCCGGCTCCGTGTCTTCACCACCAGGGAGGTCACCGACCGCAAGATCTACACGCTCCTGCACGACACCCAGTACCGGACCGCGCTGGCCTGGCAGAACACCGCCTACAACCAGCCGCCGCACCCGAGCTTCTTCCTCGGGGACGGCATGTCCGCCCCGCCCCGCCCGCAGATCTACGTGCGATGAGACGAAGGAGACCCCGCATGGCCACCAGACCCCTGCTCATCGGAACGCTCGCCGCCGCCCTCGCCGCGACCGCCGCCACCGCCGCCCCGGCCACCGGCGCCGCCGCCCCGGCCCGTCCGGCCGCCGCGGCCGATGCGTCCCCGGTCGGGTACGCGAGCATGAACGGCGGGACCACCGGCGGCGCGTCCGGCGCCACGGTGACCGCGGCGAACGCGGACCAGCTCGACTCCTACGCGACGTCGAGCACCCCGTACACCATCCGGATCACCGGCACGATCGCCGTGTCGGGCATGCAGAAGGTGGCGTCCGACAAGACGATCATCGGCGTGGGCTCGTCCGGCCGGATCACCGGCGGCGGGCTCAACGTCTCCGAGGCCAGGAACGTCATCATCCGCAACCTGACGTTCACCGGCGCGAGCGACGACGCGATCAACGTCCAGTACTCGACGAACGTGTGGATCGACCACAACGACCTGTCCGGCGGGAACGACGGCCTCACCGACGTCAAGCGCGGGTCCGACTTCGTCACGGTGTCGTGGAACCACTACCACGACCACGACAAGACCGCCCTGCTCGGCCACAGCGACGGCAACGCCGGCGAGGACCTCGGGCACCTGCGGGTCACGTACGTGCACAACTGGTTCGACGGGACGGGACAGCGCCACCCGCGGGTCCGGTTCGCCAACCCCGTGCACGTGCTGAACAACTACTACAACGACATCGGGAGCTACGGCGTCGCGTCCACCGAGAACGCGGGCGTCTTCGTCGAGCGCAACTACTTCGAGAACGTCGAGCGGCCGACCTCGCTCCAGGAGGGCTCGTCCGACGAGGGCAACATCAAGGCCCTGAACAACCACCTCGTCGACTCGGGCACGCCCGCGATCCGCAACCCCGGGTCCGTCGCGGCGATCCCGTACTCCTACACCCCCGAGTCCAGCGCCACGGTGAAGGGGACCGTCATGGCCGGCGCGGGCGTCGGCCGCATCTGACCGGGCCGTCCGGGCGCGTCACCGCTTCAACGGAGAGGCCGGTGGCGGGCCGGGTCACTCGTAGGGGTTGGCGGGCTTCTTGATCCGCTTGAGGGACCGTCCGCGCAGCGTCTGCACGACCGTCGCCTCCTGCCCCGTCGCGGGCGGCTCCCAGACCCCGTCGACCTGGACCCACGCGTCGGCGGGCGGGCGCGGGAGGCCGCGCACCATCACCGGGAACGGGATGGCGTCGCCCGCGCAGCAGGCGACCTTCAGCCGGGTGAGCTGCCAGCCCCGCGCCCCCTTCCCCGCCGGGGTGACGAACCCCGTCAGCCGGACGGGGACGCCCGTGAACGTCGCGGGGTCGCCCGTCTGCGCCTGGTACGCCCGGCCGATGAACTCGCCCATCTTCATCGGGACGGGCTCGCCGCTGCTCGGCAGCGCGGCGAACCCGCCGGACGGCGCGGGCGGCGGCGCGGTCCGGCCGGTGTTCCTGGTGGCGGTGAACGAGCCGAGCGCCGGAGGGGCGATCACGAAGATCGCGAGGACGGGCAGGCAGAGCAGCCAGGCCACCCTGGGCCCGCCGGCGTGCCCGTGGCCGTCGTCCTGGGAGCCGTCGCCGTCCTGGTCGTCGTGGGAGCCGCCGGTGTCGCGCCACTCCCTGCGCAGCCCGGCGGCGCCCAGCACCAGCAGCGCCGCGGCGGCGACCACCAGCGGGTACCGGAAGCCGGGCCGCACGTAGTTGACGTACTCGCCGCTCCCCAGCGTGATCCACAGCATCGCGGCGCCGATGAGGACCAGCAGCAGGTTCTGCGCGGACTTGCTCATGACAGCAGCCCTCCCACCAGGACGCTGACGCCCACCGCCAGGCAGAAGGTCAGCGGGACGAAACGGACGGCGAACCGGCGGCCGAAGAAGCCCGCCTGCAGCGCGATCAGCTTGAGGTCCACCATGGGCCCCACCACGAGGAACGTCAGCCGCGCGGTGGTGGAGAACTGCGACAGGCTGGCCGCGACGAAGGCGTCGGCCTCGGAGCAGATGGACATCAGCACGGCCAGGAACGCCAGCAGGAGCACCGACACCGCGGCGCTGCCCGCCGCCGACTCCACCCACGCCGCGGGCACCACCGCGTTGATCGTCGCGGCGGCGCACGCGCCCACCACCAGGAACCCGCCGGCGTGCATGATGTCGTGCCGCATGGCCTGCCGGAACGCCTCCAGCCGTCCGGCCGCGCCGTGCGCGTGCGGGCGGGACGGGATCCTGATCCACTCGCCCCTGCCGAGCAGCAGCCACGCCCACCCCGCAAGCATGGCCACCACCAGCGACGCGACGAAACGGCCGACCACCATCTCCGGCTTGCCGGGGAAGGCCACCGCGGTCGCGACCAGGACCACCGGGTTGATCGCGGGGGCGGCGAGCAGGAACGTGAGCGCGGCGGCCGGCACCACCCCGCGCGCCATCAGCCCGCCCGCCACCGGGACCGAGGCGCACTCGCACCCGGGCAGGACGGCCCCCATCGCGCCCGCGACCGGGACCGCCGCCGCCGGCCGGCGCGGCAGCACCCGCCGCCACACCGCGGGCGGGACGAACGCGGTGATCGCGGCCGACAGCGCGACCCCGAACACCAGGAACGGCAGCGCCTGCACGCACACCGCCACGAAGATCGTCGCCCACGCGTCCAGCGCCCGCGCGTCGACGTCCGGCGCCACGAGGACCCGCCCCGCCACCAGCGCGGCGGCCAGCGCGGCGAACGCCCACGCGGCGCGGGTTCCCGGCGCCGCCGCAGCGGGGCGCCCCCAGTCACCGGGCGGGAGCACCTCGTCCTCGGCCACCCGGAGGCCGACCCGATCACCCATGCGGCCATCGTTCCAGAGCCGGCCGCCGGGTTCGGGTAAGACGCTCATGAGGACCCCTCCGTGGTAGCATTCGGAGGATAATCCTCCAGTTATACTCTCATCCGGAGGCCGATCATGGCAGTCGAGCTCAACCACACGATCGTCCACGTCACGGACAAGGCCGCGTCGGCCCGCTTCTACGCCGAGATGCTCGGTGTGGACCCGCCCGCGCCGTTCGGCCACTTCCTGACGGTCGCGCTGTCCAACAACGTCACCCTGGACTTCCTGGACGCGCGCTCCGTCCCCGCGCCGCAGCACTACGCGTTCCTGGTGAGCGAGGACGACTTCGACGCGATCTACGGCCGGATCCGCGAGCGCGGCCTCGCCCACTACGCCGACCCGATGCGCAGCCGCTCCGGCGAGATCAACCGCCATGACGGCGGGCGCGGCGTCTACTGGGACGACCCCGACGGGCACCTCCTGGAGATCATCACCCGTCCCTACGGCGGCGGCTGAGCCGGCAGCCGGGAAGGAAGGGGAGCCAAGGCCCCGCCGCCGTCCTCGCGGGCGGGGGACGGGCGGGACGCGGGCTCATGGTGCGGGACGGCGGCGGCCGGCACCGCCAGCGCCAGCGCCGGCCCGAGCCGTGCGCGAGGACGTCCTGGACGGCTTCGACACCGCCGCGCAGCGCCGCCTGGCCGGCACCGTGTGGAACCAGGGCGGCTGTGACGGCTGGTACCTGGACGCCGACCACCGCAACACCAACAACTGGCCCGGCTCCATGACCGCCTACCGCCGCCGCACCCGCCGTCTCGACCCCGCCGACTACCACCTCGAACACTGAGCGAGCGGCTCCGGGCCGGCGATGACCGGTTCAGGCCGTGGACAGGGCGGTTCGTCCACCTTTACAGAGATCACTGGAATGATCGTCTGGGACAGGAGGACGGAATGTCGATGACTCGGAGAAAGGCCGTCTCGGGCGCCGTCGCGCTCGGGGTGGCGGCCGGCCTGGTGGCCGGTGGAGCCCCCACCGCCGCCGGGGCCGAAACGCTGCAGTTCCACATCAAGGTGCCGAAGCGCCTTTCCGTGGGCAAGGGCGGGTACAGCAAGTCCTGCGCCATGGACGTCTGGGTCTGGGGCACCGAGGGGCCGGTCGTCGCCTATTCCAAGGTGTACATCATCGACCCCGACGGGCGGGTCCCGTCGGCCTACAAGCGCGTCCTGCCCGGGGACGAGGTCGGCTGGGGCGCCGGATGCCCCTCGAAGCTCAGCCACCTGGGCAAGTGGCGCGTGCGGGTCATCGCCTACAACAAGAGCGGGAAGGCCCTCGGGAGCCGCGAAGACCACTGGTACGAGAAGTGGGACACGGTGATCCAGAGCGCCAACGCGGCGCCGGAGCCGGTGCGGAAGGGCCGCGCGATCACGGTGTCCGGTCGCCTGAAGCGTGTCGACAACATCGGGTTGGGATACACGTCCTACTCGGGGAAGCCGATCCGGGTCTACTTCCGTCCCAAGGGCGCGAAGACATGGACGTACATGGGGGCCACGAAGACCGCCAAGGACGGCCGCTTCCGCAAGGCGTTCAAGGCCAAGCGGGACGGGACCTGGCGCGCCTACTTCCCGGGCACGAGCAACTTCGACCGGCAGAAGTCGCGCGACGACTACGTCGACGTCCGCTGACCGGCGGGGCCGCCCTGGCCGCCGGGCGCGGCCAGGGCGTCCGCGTGCCGCGGGGCGGTGACCGCCAGGTAGAGCAGGACCATGCCGACGATCTGGGCGAGGTGGTAGACGGACGTCGGGTCGAGCGCGACGCGTTCGGTGACGCTCGGGTCGATCGCCTTGGCCGCCGCCGCGGCGCCGCTGGCGACCATCGCGACGATCACCGGGACGGCCATCGGATGGCGGCGGCGGGCCGCCCACCCCCAGAGCGCCAGGATGCAGATCATCGTCAGGCTCTCGCAGGCCAGCAGGGCGGACACCCCCGCGTGCCCGGTGACCGCGAGGACGGCGTAGGCGGCGATCCCGACCGACCGCAGCAGCCAGAAGGTCCTGCGGTGGCGCGGGCCGAGCACCTCGGCGACGGTGGCCGCCAGCAGGTAGGACACCGCGATGACCACCATCGCGCTGATGACGGCCCAGCTCGGCTCGCTCCACCGCTCCGAGTACTTCACCACGCCGTGGTGGACGAACCCGGCGATCGCCGCCAGTCCCGCCCACCAGAAGGACGTGCGCCAGTGCCGGTGCGCCGTCGACGCGCGCCCCAGCCGTGCCGCGAGCGCCACGACGATCAGCCCCAGGGCGAGATCGGTCAGTGCGGGCGCGGGTTCGGCAAGCACACTTCGCACGTTACCGGCATATCGCCCAGCAGGTCACCGGCGCCCCGGCCGTCCGGGGTCAGGCGGTGCCGTGGCTCCCGCCGCTGGTGTTCCCGCCCCCGCCGCCGTACCCGTTCATGATCCTGTCCACGACGACGCGGTAGCCGACCTCGCCGCGCGGGTGGCGGTACTTGATGCTCCACTCGGCCGACCCGGGGGCGGCCGGGATGTCGACGGCGGTCCGCCACGGCAGTTCGACGTCCTTCAGCGTCGTGCTCTTCCCGTTGATCGTGTACGTCAGCGAGGTCAGCGTGACGTCGCCCGTCAGGTAGAACTCAAGCACGCGGGTCCGCTCGGCGGGCGGCGACGGGGTGGCGGGGGCCGCCGCCTGCGTGGTCGGGGACGGCGCGGTCGGGGACGGGGACCCGCCCGCCTTGGCCCCGCCCGGCCCGTCCAGGAGCAGCACGCCCGCGGCGAGGCAGCCCACGGCCAGGGCGCCCGCGGCGGACAGCAGTGCCCACCGGGGCCTCCGGGGCTTCGCCGGACGCGGCCGGGGCGCCGGCGGGTTCTCCATCGCGGCGGTCTGCCGGCGGATCTCGGCCGCGATCAGCGGTGGCGGCCAGGCCGCCTGCCCTTCCTGCGCGGCCAGCCGTACGGCCAGCTCGGCGGGCTCCGGCCGGGTGTCCGGGGCGGACCGCAGGCACTCGGCGATCGCCGTCCGCAGCCCTTCGTCGGCGATGGGGACGGATCGCTCCGTGGGCGGGGCGCCGGTGCAGGCGAAGGTCAGCGTGCAGCCCAGCGAGTAGACGTCGCTCGGCGGTCCGATGGGCTCGCCCGCCTCCTGCTCGGGCGACATGTATCCGCGGGATCCGGCCGGTGTGCCCGGCGCCGTCCCGCCCGTGCCGTCCCGCTCGGCCGCGATGCCGAAGTCGATCACCCGGGGCCCGTCCGCGGTGAGCAGCACGTTCGCCGGTTTGAGGTCGAGGTGGACGTACCCGGCGCGGTGGATCAGGGCGAGCGCCTCGGCGAGCCCGGCGGCCAGGGACCGGACGGCGTCCGCGGGCAGGGGGCCGGTCCGCCGGACGGCGTCGCGCAGCGAGACCGCCGGGAGGAACTCGGTCGCCATCCACGGCCGGGGCGCGTCCGGGTCCGCGTCCATCAGGCCGGGCCCGTACGGCCCGCCGGCGGCCCGGGTGGCGGCCACCTCGCGGCGGAAGCGAGCCCGGTGCTCGGGGTCGCCCGCGAGGTCGGCGTGCATCACCTTCACCGCGGCGGCCCGCCCGCTCGCGGACCGGCCGAGGTAGACGACCGCCATGCCGCCCGACCCGGCCCGCGCCAGCAGCCGGAAACGCCCGGCCTGCCGGGGATCGGCGTGCTCCAGCCCCTGCATCCGCTAGCCCCCGCCCGGTGGGGAGAGGGCCCGCACGTATCCGCCGGCGGTGCCGATGAACACCGACCCGCCGATGGCGACGGGCGCCGACGTCCGGACCGTGACGTCGGCCGGGTACGTCCAGACCGTGTGCCCGTCGGCCGCGTCGAGCGCGTAGACGTTCCGGTCGGCGCAGCCCACGTACACCCGGTCGCCAGTGGTGCCGAGCGCGTTCCACGTGTTCCGGGACGCCCGCGGCCCGACCCGGCGCGACCACACGACCTCACCGGTCGCCGCCCGGACGGCGGACACGTCGCCGGCCGCGGTGCCGAAGTGGACCACCCCGCCGCCCGACCCGAAGCCGAAGCTCTCGTAGACCGTCTCGCCCATCTGCTTCTTCCAGACGAGGGCGCCGGTGTCCGCGCGCAGCGCGTGCACGGTCCCGCGCCCGTCGCAGAAGAACACCAGCCCGTAGCAGGCCTGCGGATAGTGCGCCCAGTACGCCGGACAGGTCCATCGGGGGCGTCCGCTGCCGGCGTCCAGGGCGGACACCTTCGTCCGGTCGACCGTGATCACCAGGTCCTCGGTGACGGCGATCCCGAGCTCGGTCTTCACGCGCGCGTTCCAGCGGCGGTCGCCGTCCGCCCTGTCCAGGGCGGTCACCGAGTCGTAGCCGAAGCAGGCCGTCGACGCGCCCGCCACGGGGTACATCGGGACCTTGCGCTCGGACGGCCACGGGCGGCTCCAGCGCTCGTCTCCCGATTCGGCGCGGAGCATGGTGAGGCGCGAGGCGAAGTGGTCGACGACGAACACGTCGTCGCCGTCCACGCTGACGTGGTCGATGCCGAAGGAGCGGTGCTTCCAGCGCGTCTTCCCCGTGTCGGGGTCGAGGGCCTTCAGCATGCCGTCGCCGTGCGCCAGGAGGACCTCGCCGGCGGCGAGCAGGTCGGGGTAGTAGTCGTCCACCTTCACCTTCCACCGCGACGTCGCCCGAGGCGGCGGGGCGGTCGGCGTCGTCGCGGTCGGCCTCGGCGGCGCGCCCGCCGCCCGCGCGCCGCCGCCCCGGCCGCGGCGCAGCGTGACCGCACCGCCGATCACCCCGGCGGTCGCGAGCGCGGCGGCACCGCCGACGAGCAACGCCCGCCTGCTCGGCGAGCCGGTCGCGCCGTCCCCGTCCCCGTCCCCGGCCTCGGGCTCGGCGGTCTCCTCCGACATCCGGTCCTGGTCGGGGACGGTGGGCGGCGTCGGCTCGTCCTCGGGCGGCGAGTCCTCGGGCATCCTCCGGGCGCGGGCCGTCCGGCGGTCGATGGCCTCGGCGACGCTCGCGGGCAGCCAGCCGGAGCCCTGCGCCGGCCCGGCTCCGTCGAGCCTGGCGAGGAGGCCGGCGGCGGTGGGGCGCCGCTCGGGCTCCAGGCGCAGGCAGTCGCCGATCAGGTCCCGCAGCCAGGGGTCGGCTATCCCGGCGAGGTCGGCCCGCGCCTCCTTCACCCGCCGCAGGACCGCCGCCATGCCGTCGTCCGCGAACGGCTCCACCCCGGTCGCCGCGTAGGCCAGCACGGTGCCGAGGGAGAAGACGTCGCCGGCCGGTCCGGTCCGCAGCCCGGCGGCCTGCTCGGGCGACATGAACCCCGGGGTGCCGGGGGTGGCGCCCACCCGGGTGATCGTGATGGCGTCGTCGGGACGGGCGATGCCGAAGTCGATCACCCGGGGCCCGGCGGCGGTGAGCATGATGTTCCCCGGCTTCAGGTCGCGGTGCGCCAGCCCGGCCCGGTGGATGTCGGCCAGCGCCTCGGCCAGCCCGGCGGCCAGCGTCCGGACGGCGGGCCCGGGGAGGCTCCCGTGGCCCCCGACCGCCTCCCGCAGCGTCAGCCCCGGCAGGTAGGCGGCGGCCAGCCAGGGCGTCCCGGCGTCCGCGTCGGCGTCCAGCAGCGACGCGGTGAAGGCGCCGCTGACGGTCCGGGCCGCGCCGATCTCCCGCCGGAACCGCGCCCGGTACTCGGCGTCGCCGGTGTACCTCGCGCCGATGACCTTCACCGCGACCAGCCGGCCGCCCGGCGACCGCCCGAGGTAGACGACGCCCATGCCGCCGGCGCCGAGCCGGGCCAGCAGGCGGTAGGGGCCGACCCTCTCGGGATCGCCCCGCCGCAACCGCTGCACAGACCCGCCTTCCCACGCACACCCTGGAGCCACGACCTCGCCCCATGATGGCGTGGCGCCCCACCGGACCACCACCCCTCGAACAGCGGACGGTGACGGGGAAGACCGTTAGCGTGGTCCCCGGAAGGCTCCCGGGGCGAAAGGGCTGAGACGGTGCCGCGGACGCGACCCAAGGTGGAGTTCCTGCCGGCGCGGATCAGGAGCCTCTCCGACGGGCTCCCCCCGGCCGAGCCCGGCACGCTGTTCGCCCTGGGGGCGCGCGGCGGGATGAGGGTCGCGCCGGACGCCGGGTTCACGCTCGTGTTCGGACGCCAGGAGGACGCCGTCCACGTCTGCGTCGGACCGGGCGACACCCACGTCAGCCGCAGGCACGGCCACATCCAGCGCGAGCACTCGCGCTGGATCCTGTACAACACCGGGAAGCTGGCCATCCGGTTCCCCGGGTCGCGCCTGGTGCTGCGCGGCCAGTCGGCGGAGCTGCCCGAAGCCGGGTACACGCCGCTGTTCATCGTCGCGCCGGATCAGGAGCACCTGTTCGAGGTGCGGATCGCGGCGGGCGCCGTCCCGCCGGGGAGCGGCGCCCGCAACGAGGCGCCGACCGACGAGCGCCGGCCCTGGCGGCTGGAGGCGTCCGAGCTCCTGGTGCTGGTGTGCCTCGGGCAGCGCTACCTGCGCCACGACCCGGACCCGCGGCCCCTGACCTGGGCGCAGGTCGCCGACGAGCTGGACCGTCTCCAGCCCGAGGCGGGCTGGAACCAGAAGAAGGCGGCGCGCCGCGTCGAGAAGGTGCGCCACCAGTTGAGCGGCCGGGTGCCGGGCCTGCTGGAGCATGAGGTCACCCCGCCGATCGGCAACGCCCTCAACGTCAACCTGATCCGGAACCTGCTGATCACCGGCACCCTCACCCCGGACCACCTGCGCCTCCTGGGCGACCCGCCGGAGCAGGACGAGGACTGACCCGGCGGGCGGCGCTTGTCAGCTCACGGGGACGTTCCGGGTCGGTTCGTAGCCCGGGAACTCCACGGTGATGTTCGTGACCTCGGGCGGCAGCCTGTAGGCGTTGGCGTGCGTCATCGTCCCGCCTGGCAGGACCCGGTAATCGCGGCCCACCGGCTGATTGCACACGCACCGGTTCTGGGTGTCGCGCAGGGTGTAGTAGCGCATCCCGGTGGCCTCGTCATAAAGCGTCACGCCCATGGTGCCGTCACTGGCGCCGCCGTAGTAGAAGACCTTCGTGGCCGGAATGGTGAACTGGGTCGTGCGGGAGAACTGTTCACCGCCGGTATTGGTCAGTTTCCAGACGAGGTTGACCAGTCCGGACGGCGAGCGGCGCAGTTCGGTGACGTCCAGTTTGAGCGAGCGCACTTCCGGCGCTCTCGGTCGGGGCGGGCTGACGGGATTCGTTCGCGCGCCGGGCCGCGACCCGCCATCCGGCGCCGCCGGAGGTTTGGAGAACGTCACGGTGACCCGCCTGTTCCGCCGGCGGCCCTCGTCGCTCGTGTTCCCCGCGATCGGCTCCTTGGATCCGTGTCCGGCCGACCGGTAGTCCACGCCCTGACGGGAGACGAGCGCCGCGAGCGCGCGCTGGACGGATTCGGCCCGGCGCAGGGAGAGCGGATCGTTGATCGCGTCGTCCCCGGTGTCGTCGGTGTGGCCGTCGATCCGCACGGTCGCGCCGGCCGCCCGGTCGATCTGTCGCGCCACGTCGGCCAGGACCGCCTGGGCCTTTGCCGACAGGTCCGCCCGGTCCACGGCGAACAGCACGTCCGACGACAGCCGGACGCTGCGGGTCGCGTCGCCGTCGTCCACCGCCCGGTCCCCGCCCTCGGCGGTGCTGATCAGCGGGAGGATCTTCGGCCGCCCGGCCCCGGCCGGGTCCGTCCCGCCGGGCGGCCGGACGGGCCCTTCGCCGATGGGGACGTCCGGGAACACCCGGGTCTGCGGCACCGAGACCGAGATGCGCTTCACCTCGGGCGGCGGGGCGGGCACGACCGCGTAAAACTCGGCGGAACCGCCCGGCTGGACGATGCTGTTGAGCGTGTCGCTGCACAGGCATCCGCCGCCGGCGCCGATCAGGGGGAAGTACCGCTTGCCGCCGGCCGTGTCGACCAGGGTGATCCCGCGGGCCTGGGTGGTCGACGGCTCGGCGGCGTGGACCCCGTCCGCCGCGGGCCAGTCGAGCACGCTCTCCGGATAGAACGGCTCGTTCTCGCCGTTGACCAGCCGGATACGCACCACCACGGTGTTCGACGGACCTCGATCGAGCCCGATCAGCTCGACCCGCACCTTCCCTGTGGCGATGGCCATGGGAGCGCTCGCCGTTCCCCCGCCGCCTTTTCCGCCATTTGCGGCACGGGACGGCTTGCCGCTTCCACCCGCGTCCCCCTCACCGGCGCAGCTCGCGATGGAAAGCCCCGCAGAGAGCACGGCGCAGAAAAGCGCGGCGGGCGCGATCGAACGATGCGCGGATCTCATCTTTCCCCGTTCCCCGACTGGCAGAGATGCTCAGCGTCACACGGAGGACAAAGGGGCCGATTGCCTGCCGCTGCACGGCTATTGCCGGCGCATGCACTATCAGCGGTCGGCTATTTCGGCGGCCGGTCCGAATGCATGGCCCGGTACTCACCGGGCGGGATTCCATGGACGGCGCGGAAGAGCCTGCTGAAGGACGCGGCGCTGGGGAAACCCCAGCGTGCCGCGATCGCCTCCACCGGCCGTTCCAGCAGCGCGGTGTCGGCGAGATCGCGGCGGCACCGGTCCAGCCGCCGGCGCCGGATCCATTCGGCGACCGTGCACTCCTCGGTCTCGAACAGCTTGTGCAGGTGGCGGAGCGACACGTGGTGGGCCGCGGCGATCATGCCGGGTGTCAGCCCCGGGTCGCCCAGGTGCTCGTCGACGAAGGCGTAGATCTGGCGCAGCAGCACCTCGCGCCGGACGTCGGGCGGCGTTTCCGCGTCCAGCCGCCGGGCCAGGACCGCGGCGACCAGATCGAGCGCGGCGGTGGAGATCCGGGCCGCCTCGGACGGACCGTAGGTGCCGAGGTCGGCCGCCACGCGCGTCAGCAGCGCCGACAGCAGCGCGCCCGTCCCCTCCCGGCCGGACAGCGCCACCCCGGTCACCCGGGCCGCCTGCTCGGGGGACAGCGGCAGGAGCGCGCGGGGCACCAGCAGCGTCATCATGCGGCCGGGCGACCGCGCGAGGACGCTCAGCGGCCGCGTCAGATCGGCCAGCGCGACGTCGCCCGGCGCCAGTTCCGCCCGCCGGCCGTCCTGGGCGACCGCCAGCCGCCGGCCCGACGCCGGCAGCCAGAGCTGGTAGAGGTCGGCCTCGTCCCGGCGGATCATCGCCGGCGTGCGGTGCAGCTCCGCCGCGCCCGCGGCGCCGTCCCCGAAGGCCGTCGCGACGGCCGCGGTGACCGCCCCCAGCGCGTCCACCCGGCTCTCGGCCCGGAACACGGTGCGGCGGCCATAGGGCGTTCGGAAGCCGCAGGCGAGGTGCTCGCGGGTGATCGCCTGCCAGTAGTCGTACCGCTCCGACGCCGGCACGTCGCTCGTGGAGATCAGCATGCCCGTCACCTGCCGCGCAGGACGGCGGCTTCGCCCCCAGCCTAACCAGTCGCCGACGAAAGCCGGATGTATCCGCGCCTACGCCGCCGATCCAGACCTCGCGGCGGCTCGGCGACCTCGTCGCGGAGGGCGACAGGGCCTCAACCGCGGATGTAGCCGTTGACCATCTCGGCCAGCTCGTCGACCATGCGGTCGTGCGGGATGGGCGGGCGGTCCAGGACGTACTTGATGGACAGCAGGCCGACGGTCTCGGTGATGATCCAGAGCGTCGCGTCGATGTCGAGGTCCTCGCGGAACGCGGCGCGGTTGACCAGCAGGTAGACGCGGATCAGGTCGGTCAGCCGCCGCTGCAGCGCGGCGAGCTTGTCGAACGGGCCGAGCCGCGGGACCTGCTCGACGATGATGCGCAGCAGGTCCGCGTTCTCCTCGAACAGCCGGATCTGGACGTCCAGCAGCGCGCGCCCGGCGGCCTCCCACGGCTGCCGCATGGTGGCCTCGATCTCGGCGCCGAGCCGGTCGGCGAGATGGTCGGCGAACCGGTCCAGGACGGCGATGACGATCGCGTCCTTGTTGGGGAAGTACTGGTACAGCGATCCGTTGCTGATCCCGGCGGCCTTCGCGATCCGGTTGGTGGAGGCGCCGTCGTACCCGCGCTCGGACAGAACGCGAGTGGCGGCCTCCAGGATGCGCTCGACCGTGCGCCGCGACCGGTCCTGGGAGGGGATCCTGCGGGGCGAAAGTCCAGGTGAGGAGGTCATGGGCGGTTCCTTTGGAAACGCGACTTGTAAGCGACTGCTTATTCGCGTTTAGCTTACCGGAGTCGCTTCTTTTCGGGAGGTCGCGCACATGACGATGACCGAGGGGACGCCCGAGAGCCCACCGGCCGGGCGGGAACGCAGCGAGGAGCCGGTCCCGTTCGGCCCGGGTTCGCTGCTGTGGGAGCAGATGGGGCTCTACACGTCGGCGATCGCGGGCAACAGCGTCTTCATCCTCCAGGTGATGCATCCGGCGATCGGGACCGTGGTCGACCGGCTGTCGAGCTTCCGCACCGACCCGCTCGGGCGGGCGGCGCGCAGCTTCGCCTCCGTCCAGACCTGGGTGTACGGGGGCCGGACCGCCATCGAGGAGGGCAGGCGGCTGCGGGAGATGCACAAGCCGCTCAGCGCCGTCGACGAGGACGGGAACCGCCACCACGCGCTGTCGGCCGAGCCCTGGGCGTGGGTGCACCTCACCGGCTTCTACGCCGCCGTGGCCGCGGCGAAGTACTTCGCCCCCGCGCCGCTGGCCCCCGAGGAGGAACAGCAGATCTTCGACGAGTTCCTCCAGCTCGGCAGGATCCTGCGCGTGCCCGAACGGATGCTGCCGGAGAGCATCCCGGACTACTGGGACTACTTCCACGACATGGTGGACAACACCCTCGTCCCCCACAAGGTGGCCCACGAGGTCCTCGCCCAGATGGGCCAGGTCCCGCCCAACGTGCCCGCGCCGCTGCGCCCGCTGGCCGCCCCGGTGAGCGCGGCCGCCGGACGGCTCGGACGGCTGATCACCATCGGCACCCTCCCGGAGGCCGCCCGCGAGAAGCTCGGGCTGCCCTGGACGGCCGGGGACGAGCGCCGGCTGCGCCTGGCCGGGCAGGCCATCGGGCGGAGCACGCCCCTGCTCCCCGAACGCGTCCGCTACATGCCGATCGCCTACCGCGCCCGGCAGGCGGCCCGCGCCCAGGAGCGCCTGGAACGGGCCCTGGCGCACCGACCCATGTGAGACGTCATCGCCCCTCCCCGGCCCAGCGGGCGCGCGTGACGGTCGCGACGAAGGTGAGGGGGACGGTCAGCACGGCGGCGGCGGCGAAGATCCCGGCGTACCGTCCGGCGCCCGCCGGCCCGCCGGTGAGGACGGCCGCGGTCGAGCTGCCCAGGAACAGCGACGCGGCGAAGCCCGACACGACGGTCGCGCGCGCGGCCGGGAGCACCTCGGTCGCCCAGGTCTGGAGCGAGGAGTGCATCGACACCCAGGCGAGGCCGAGCAGGACGGTGGCGGGGAGCACCACCGCGGGCGCGCGGGACAGGGCGGTCAGCAGGCAGGCGCCGGTGGCGGCCGTCCCGCCGAGCGCGATGAGGCGGGACGCGTGCACGCGGTGCGCCATCATCCCCGCCAGGCGGGCGAAGCCGAGCACCGCGACACCGTAGAGGGCGGTGACGGCGCCGGCGACGGACGCGCCCGCGCCCGTCGCCTCCACCGCGGCGGGCAGCAGGGTCAGCACGCCGAGCAGCACCATGCCCTCGACGAACGCCAGCGCGAGCACGAGCCGCGCGGGGCCGGACCGGGCCAGCGCCGCCATCGGCGCGAGCACCCCGGCGCCGGCCCGCACGAGCGGCGGTTCGGGGAGCCGGCGCAGGGCCGGCACGAGCAGCAGCGCCGCCGCGCCCGTCACCAGGAACGCCGGCCGCCAGCCGGCGAACTCGGCGACGGCGCCCGCGCCCGCCGACGCGAGCGCCGTCCCGGCCGCGACCCCGGTCATCAGCCGCGCGATCTCCGGCTGCCGGCGCGCGGCCGGGACGGTGTCGCCGACGTAGACCAGGCTCGCCGGGATCGCCGCGCCGAAGCAGGCCCCGGTCAGCCCGCGGGTGATCCCGAGGGTGAGCGCGGAGTCCGCGGCGGCGGAGGCGGCGGCGGAGACCGCGGCGAGCGCCAGCGCGACGCGCATCGTGCGGACGAGGCCGAGCCGGTCCGCGACGACGGCCCACAGCGGCTGCGTGAGCCCGTAGGCGAGGAAGTAGGCGCTGGCGGCGTGGACGGTCGCCGACAGCGGGACGCCGAGGCCGTGGGCCATCGCGACGAGCATCGGCGCCATCGAGAACCGGTCGAGCGTGCTGACGAACGCGACCGCCTGGAGCCGCCACGGGATGCGGCCGGGTCCGGCGGTCCCGGCGGCGGTCTCGCCGCCGGGGCACCGCGTCATCGCCGCACCGCGGTCATGCCCCGTCCCGCCGGGGCGCGCGCCGGTCGAACGCCTTCCCGCCGGGATGGGAGACGAGCTCGGACGCCGGTCATTCCCGGAAGTCTCATCCCAACCCCCCTAATTTGGACCCGATCATGGTAGGCGGCCCTCTTCTGTCCCCCGAGCGAGCTACCCGGGAGTGTCCACCGAGCGGTGAAGATTCGGGATCGCCGGATCTCTAGCGTCTTCGACGTGGCCGCGGCGCCCCTGACCGCGGGATCTCGGAGGAACATCATGCGATTCTGGAAGCAGCTCCTGGCGGTCGGAGTCATCGCCCTCGTCGGCGGCCAGGTGATGATGGCGGCGGACTGGAACGCCCCCCTCAGCCTGGGCATCGGCGCCGTGACCATCGCGCTCATCCTGCCGGTGTACGCGTGGGTGGTGCGGCGGACCGAGCACCGCGAGCCGGCGGAGGTGGCGGCCAAGGGCGCCCCGGTCCGCCTCGGCCTGGGGACGCTGCTCGGCGCCGGGCTGTTCGCGGCCGTCATCGTCAACATCGCCTTCCTCGGCGGCTACGAGGCCGACGGCTTCGGCTCGGCCGGGGGCACGCTCGCGCTGCTCGGCTTCATGGCCGCCGCCGCCGTGACCGAGGAGGTGATGTACCGCGGCGTGCTGTTCCGGATCCTCGAGGAGCGCACCGGCACGTGGGTGGCGCTGACGCTCAGCGCCCTGGTGTTCGGCCTGTCGCACCTGTTCAACGAGCACGCCACCCTGTGGGGGGCCATCGCCATCGCGATCGAGGCGGGCGGCATGCTCGGCGCCGCCTACGTCGCCACCCGCAACCTGTGGGTGCCGATCGGCCTGCACTTCGGCTGGAACTTCGCGGCGGGCGGCGTCTTCAGCACCACGGTCTCCGGCAACACCGCGCCGGAGGGGCTGCTGCACGGGGTGAACCCGGACCCGTCCCTGTCGAGCCTGATCACCGGCGGCGAGTTCGGGCCGGAGGCGAGCCTGTACACGGTGGCGTTCTGCACGATCGTGACGGTCGTGTTCCTGTGGCTGGCCCGCCGGCGCGGGAACCTGGTCCCGCTCCGGCGCTCCGCCCGGCCCGCCGCGCCCGCTACGCTCGCCCGATGATCGACCTCCGGCGGATCCCGGACCTGTGGCGGCGGTGCCCCGTCGTGGTCCGGGATCTCCCGTTCCCGCTGCTGCTGATCGTCCTGTCCTTCGTCCCCGCCCTGCACGGCCAGGAGACGCAGGTCGGCGACCTCCCGAAGCGCCCCTTCGACGCGCTCGCCGCCGTGATCCTCGCCCTGGAGACCCTTCCGCTGGCGGTGCGGCGGCGCTACCCGGGCGCCTCCCTCGCGCTGGTGACGCTCGGCTTCACGCTCGCCGAGCTCGGCAGCTACCACATGGTCGCGGGCACCGCCATCGCCTTCGTGCTGGTGAGCGCGGGCGCCCACCTGGACCATCACCGGCGGCTCGCCATGGTCGCCCTCACCGCGGTGTACGTGCCGCTGGCGATCACGCTCCACCGGATGGGCTCACCGGAGGGCGTGAGCGGGTTCGTGGTGTTCTACCTGGTGGCGACCATGGGATGGTGCGTCGGGTCGTGGCTGAGGTCCACCCGGGAGGCCGAGGCCGAACGCCGCCGGCGCATCGCCGAGGCCACCCGCACCGCGGAGCGCACCCGCATCGCCCGCGAGCTCCACGACGTCGTCACCCACCACGTGACCGCGATGGTCGTGCAGACCGAGGCCGCGCGGTACCTGACCGCCGCGCCCGATCGCCTCGAGGAGACCCTGAGCTCCATCAGCGAGACCGGCCGGCGGGCCATCGGCGACCTGCGCCACCTGCTCGACCTGCTCAACCCCGACCACGACACCGCCACCACCAGGGCGCCGTCCGCCGGCGACCTCCGCACGCTCGTGGACCAGACGCGCCAGGCGGGGCAGCCCGTGGAGTTCAAGGAGGAGGGCGAGAAGGCGGAGTCGTCCGGCAGCGCCGAGTTCGTGACGTACCGCGTCGTGCAGGAGGCTCTGACGAACGCCCTCAAATACGCCCATGGCAGCCGTACGGTGGTGCACGTGCACTACGGCGACAGGGACATCATGGTCGAGGTCGGCAACGACGGATCGGGCACGCGGGCCGGCTCTCCCGGCGGCAGCGGGCGGGGGCTCGCGGGGCTCCGCGAGCGGGTCGACGCCCTGGGCGGCGAGTTCCGCGCGGACGGGCGGGCGGGCGGCGGGTTCGTCGTGCGGGCGCGCATCCCCGCGAGGACCTCGTGACCGCACCCGTCCGGGTCGTCGTCGCCGACGACCAGGCGCTGATCCGCACCGGCTTCACGACGATCATCAACGCGCAGCCCGACCTGGAGGTGGTGGGCGAGTGCGGGGACGGCCGCGCCGCGGTCGACCTCGCCCGCCGGATGGATCCGGACATGGTCGTGATGGACGTGCGCATGCCGGTGCTGGACGGCATCGAGGCGACCCGCCTGCTGGCCGGCGCCGGGGTGCGGCATCCCGTCAAGGTGCTCGTGGTGACGACGTTCAACCTGGACCAGTACGTGTACGAGGCGCTGCGCGCCGGGGCGAGCGGGTTCCTGCTGAAGGACGCCCCGCCCGCGCAGCTCCTGCACGGCATCCGCACCGTCGCCGCCGGCGCCGCCCTGCTGGCCCCCGAGGTGACGCGGCAGCTCGTGGGGAAGTACGCGGCGCGGATCCGTCCCGCCGAGGGCGGGCCGGACGACATCCCGCTGACCCCCCGCGAGCTGGAGGTGCTGCGCCTCATCGCCGACGGCCGGTCCAACAGCGAGATCGCCGCGGCCCTGGTGATCAGCCAGGAGACCGTCAAGACGTACGTGTCGCGCATCCTCACCAAGCTCGACCTGCGCGACCGCGTCCAGGCGGTCGTCTACGCCTACCGCCGAGGGCTGGTGACCTGACCGGGGCGGGGGTCAGGCTCTGAGGCCGTCCAGCATCACCCGGGTGAAGGCGTCGCCGGGGCGGGCGCCCGGACGGCAGACGGCGGTGCTGAGCATCTCCACCACCTCCGTGGAGCCGATGTCGCGGCGCAGCCCGCCCTCGTGCCGGGCCTGCTCGATGACCTCTCGGAGGAGCCCGTCGACCTCTTCCTGCAAGGCGCCCCGCTCGCTGGGCACGGGAACGTCCTCGGCGAGGGACTTGATGAGGGCCAGCGGCTGTCCCGTGCAGTAGGCGACGACTTCGGTGAGCACGTCCCAGCGCGAGAGGTCCTGGGCGGCCAGCAGCCGGATCCGCGTGCCGAGGCAGCGGAGCGAGCCGGTCGCGATCTCCTCGACGAGCGCCCTCCGGTCCGGGAAGTGCCGGTAGAGGGTGCCGACGCCGAGCCCGGCCTCCCGGGCGATCTCCTCCATGCCCACGCCGGGGCCGCGCTCGGCGAACAGCCGGAGGGCGCACGTGACGATCCGCTCTCGGTTGCGCCGCGCGTCGGCCCGCATCGTTCGCCCCCTCCCACCGTTAACCGGAATCTCAGATTCATATTACTCTGACGGAACCGGAATATCCGATTCAGGTTGGAGCGGCTTCATGCGCATCGGAATGTTCAGCGTCGCCGGGACGGCCCCCGTGGACGATCTCGTCGCCCAGGCCCGCCTCGCCCGGGACGCCGGGCTCGACGGCTTCTTCCTCGGGCACGCGGCGTCGTGGGACGCCCTCATGGCCGCGGCGCTCGCCGGACGCGAGGTGCCCGGCATCGAGGTGGGCACCGCCATCGTCCCGACGTACCCGCGCCATCCCCTCGCCCTCGCCTCCCAGGCGCTCACCGCGCAGGCCATGGCGGGCGGGCGCTTCACCCTCGGCATCGGGCCGAGCCACCCGCAGGTCATCGAGGGCGCGCACGGGATCTCCTACGAGCGGCCCGTGCGGCACGTCCGCGAGTACCTGTCCGCCCTGCGCCCGCTGCTGCGCGGCGAGGCCGTCGACCGGCACGGTGAGACGCTGACCGCGGTCGGCGCCGTGGACGCGCCCGGCACGACCCCGCCGCCGGTGATCCTGTCCGCGCTCGGCCCGGCCATGCTGCGCGTCGCGGGCGAGCTCGCAGACGGCACCGTGACGAGCTGGGTGGGCGCCGACGCGATCGCCGACCACATCGTGCCCGCGATCACCCGCGCCGCCGACGCCGCCGGACGGCCCGCGCCGCGTGTGCTGGCCGGCGTCGTGGTGGCCGTCACCGACGACCCGGACGGCGCCCGCCGGACCGTGGCCGAGCAGTTCGGTGCCGTGTCGCAGTTCCCCGCCTATCAGGCGGTCCTCGACCGCCAGGGACTGTCGGGCGTACACGAAACGGTCATCGCGGGGGACGAGGACACGGTCGCCCGGGAGCTGCGCCGCTTCGCCGACGCCGGCGCCACCGACCTGCTGATCGGCCCCTTCGGCGACACGTCCCGCGTCCTGCGACTCGCCGCCTCCCTCCGCTGATGGCCTTCCCGGCGGCCGTGGGGACGCTGTCAGAAACGGAGCAGTGCGGTCAGGGTGCCGACGTCCTGGGTGTCCTGGAGCGCTCGGACGGCCTTGCTGATCGCGGTCGCGCGTTCGGCGCCGAGGACCGGGCCGGCCAGCCGCCGGAACTTGCTCTCGATCTCCGCATCGGTCATCGGGTTGAGCGGGTGGCCCTTGGGGTGGCGTACCTCGCTGTGGAACGTCCCGCGCGTGGAACGCAGGGTCAGGACCGTCGACGACGGGGCGGCGGGCGCGAGCAGCCGCACCTTCTCCGCCAGCCGTCGCACGGCGGTGTCGGTCAGGGTGCCGGGGTGGAACCATGCGGGACCGGGCTGGTGACCGCGGAGTGCCGCCGCGACGCAATAGGGTGCGCTGAACTGGGCGGCGGGGGCGTCGGCGGGGTCCGGCCGGGCGAAGTGCGGGCTGGTCGCCCACGCGCCGGAGTGGAGGTCGATCGCGATGATCTCGGACGCGTCGAGGCGGTGCTCGTCGCGGGCCGCCAGCACCGCGTCGAGCGAGGCGTGGATCTTCCGGCAGCAGGAGTAGGGCTTGGTCGCCACCTGGTCGGCTTGGAAACGGGTGCTCCAGCCGTCCAGGAGCGCTCGGGGGTCCCACTGGTCGGTGGCGACGAGCCGCGCGAAGCCGCGGTCGTCGTCGAGGACGTCCAGTGGGCCCGTCATGTGGTGGTCCGCCTGGTAGGCGGCGGTCATCCCGGCCGTGGCCGCCGCCGCGTAGTTGTTCTTCGCCATCGACGGTCCCAGCGGGCCGTAGACGCTCTGCCGGACGGACGGGACGGGCGCGGCGCAGGCGGCGAGGGCCAGGGCGTGGGCCGTCGCCGTCTCGTCCAGGTGCAGGAGCCTCGCGGTGACCGCCGCTCCGGCGAGGGCCAGGTGCCCGCCGGTCCCCCAGGAGGCGAGCCGGTGCCGGGTGCTGGGCCGGGCGGCGGTGCCGAGGCGCCCGGCGACCTCATAGCCGGCGAGCACCGCGGCCAGGACGTCGGCGCCGGACGATCGGCGGGCGTCGCCGACGGCCAGCGCGGTGGGAACGATCACGGCGCCCGGGTGGCCGTGCAGGGTGTCGTCGAAGTCCAGGCAGTTGGCGAGCAGGGCGTTCGCGGACGCCGCGGCGAGCGTGCCCACGCGGGTGGCCGAGCCGAAGACGGTGGCGGGGCCGCCGGGGCCGTCGAGCGCGACGGTGCCGTCCACCAGCGACCGGCCCCAGCCGATGCCGGCGGCGCCGAGGCCGCAGCCGATGCTGTCGAGCACCAGTTCGCGGAGCCGGCGTCGTGTCGCCGGCCCCGCCTGGGGGAGGGACGGGGCGGCCAGCCGCTCGGCCAGGCGCGCGCAGACGTGACGGTCGTCCATCGCGGGCTCTCAGGCTCCGCCGCAGGAGCGGCGGACGATGAGCGTGGGTTCGATGACGATCTCCTCGGGCTCGTCGCGGTCCTCGGCCAGGATCAGCCGGGTGGCGAGGACGCCCATGCGGTGGGGGTGCTGGTCGACGACGGTGAGCGGTGGATCGATCAGCGATGCCCAGGGGAAGTCGTCGAAGGAGACGAAGGCGATGTCGTCGGGGATTCGGGCGCCCGCCGCCCGGAGGGATCCGAAGACCTCGCGGGTGAGCCGTCCGCTGGTGCAGATGACGGCGTCCGGGGGGCCGCCCTCGCGTGCGGTGAGCAGCTCGGCCACCGCCTCGGCCACGACGCCGGGTTCCTGGGTCTCGCAGGTGTGCACCGAGATCGGGCCCGCCGGTGGGCCCGTGGCGTCGCGTTCGGCGGCGACGCCCGCCAGCCGCAGGCGTTGCGTGGTCAGCCGCCGGGTGCTCGTGACGACGGCGATGCGGCGGCGGCCCAGCCCGTACAGGTGCCGGGCGCAGAGCGCGCCGGCCGCGCGGTCGTCGAGGTGGACGCTGTGCATGCGCGGGTGCGCCGCCGCCGGGGCGCGGGTGAGCAGGACGCACTGCGCCCCGCGGGACGCCATCTGGCGGGTCAGGTCGTCGTTGTCGTGGCCGGTGGTGGTGATGAGGCCGCGGACCCGCTGCTCGTCCATGAGGCTGAGCAGGCGGCGCTCGGCGGAGGGATTCCTGGAGGTGTCGGCGAGCAGGACCGATCCGTCGGCCGACGTGGCCACCTCCTCGGCCCCCCGGACGAGCTCGACGTAGAAGTGGTTGCGGAGGTCTCCGACGAGCACGCCGATGCTGTTCGACCTGCCCTTGAAGACGCCGCGGGTGAGCCCGTTCGGGCTGTAGCCCAGCTCGTCGATCACCCGCGTCACCCGCGCCACCAGGTCGGGGCTGACGGGCGACGTCCCGGACAGCACGCGGGAGACCGTGGCGGTCGAGACGCCGGCGGCGGCCGCCACGTCCTTGATCGTCGGGCGGCCGGGGCCGGCCCCGCGGGATGCGCCCGCGGGGCCGGCGGCCGAGGTGTCCTGGGGTGTGTCCATACCGGTGTTCCTGGTGCTCGTCATGGATTCGCGCGGACGAGTTCGCCGTCCGCGACGGCGGGGCGGCCGTCGATGAGGACCCATCGGACGTCGTCGAGCCGCTCCGCGTCGGCCACCACGATGTCCGCCACGGCGCCGGGGCCGATGCGCCCCCGGTTGGGTGCGAGGCCGGGGACGGCGTCGGCGACGTTGGCGCCGGCCATCGCGACGGCCGCGGGCAGGGTGGTGGCGCCGTCCTCGACCGCCTTCGAGATCGCCAGCAGGATGGGGTCGTGGTACCCGCCGGCGTAGTCGGTGGAGATGGTGTCGACCAGGCCTTCCCGCAGCATCGCGAACATTGTCTCAGGGGAGCGCAGGAGCCGGCGCGCTCCGAGCCCGTCCAGCGTCGACACGTCGACGACGACCCCTGATTTCCGCAGCTCGGCGGCGTGCTCCACCGCCTCCTCGACGGTGAAGCTCGAATGGTTGGAGTGGCCGGCGATCAGCCGGACGTCGATCCGCGCGATCTCGGCGACCTGCTTCATGGACGCCGCGGCGTTGTGCACGAGGACCGGCACGCCGTGGCGCCGCGCGTGCTCCGCGGCCTCGGCCAGCCCGTGCAGGGCCACCTCGAAGGCGGGGAGCACCACGGAGCGGACGATGTCCGCCGCGTCCTCCGGGGTCATGAGGTCGATCAGCCCGATCTCGGTCAGGACGGCGGCCACCTCGTCCCGGTCGTGGGTCCGGCGATCGATGTGGCGGCCGAGGACCGTGTACTTCAGCGCGTTCGCCTGCGCGGGCGTGATGGTCTCCCCGGTGAGCTCCCGCACCTTCTGCGGGATGTACATGTAGCTCGCCCCGCCGCCGCCGAGGGTGTGCCCGGCGCCGATCTCGCCCAGTGCCACCGCGCCGTCCCGCACGGCCCTCTCGGCGGTGGCCCGGACGTTGTCCTCGCGCAGCCCGCCGCCGTCCGCGATCTGGGCGGCCCGCAGGCAGGAGGGCGTGTTGCACGAGGCCGCCTTCACGTTCACCGGGTGCGCGGCGTTCGTCCGCGCGATCTGCTCGGCGGTCATGAACCCGTCCACGCACAGGACAGTGGTGGTCCCCTCCAGCAGGTGCCGGTCGAGGTTGCGGACGACCTGGTCGTCGGGGAGCGGCTCGTGCCCGCTCGGGAACAGCGGGCCGAAGGCCGTCCCGTGCGTGTGGTTGTTGATCAGGCCGGGCAGCACGACCTTGCCGGCCGCGTCGATCACGAGGTCCGCCCGGTCGTAGGGCCGCTCCGGATCCGACGGCGGCAGGTCGCGGACGGCGCCGTCGACGATGACGACGTCCGTGCCGGGCAGCCAGGCGGTCCCGTCGCCGGGGACGACGGTGCCGGACCGGATCACGGTGACGGTCACGAGGCCCCCCGCGTCGTCGCGGCGTCCTGCCGGGCGCGGCCATGGCGGAAGGGCTCCAGCTCATCGACCCGCTCCCCGCGGATCTCGGCGCCCACCAGTTCGGCGACGCGCAGGCAGAGGGTGGCGCCGCTGTGGGTCACCGCGAGGAAGAGCCCGTCTGCCGTGGCGCTCCGTCCGAGCACCGGCAGACCGTCGACCGGTATCGGCCGCACCCCGACCCGGGTCGCCTCGATCCGGGTTCCGCGGAAGCCCGGGTAGAGCTCCTCGGTCCGGCGCAGCAGCGTCTCGGCGGCGCCCGGCTCGACGTCCCAGGAGCCGTTCTCGCCTCCGGACACCGCGTCGTCCAGGCTCGGGTCGTGCAGGAGCAGCCGTCCGGCACCATCGGGCCTGAGATGGACGCCCGGCGCGTGGATCACCCTGCCCACCGAGACGGCCGTCGGGGCGGTGTAGGCGAGGAGGCCGATGGAGTTGCGCATGGGCAGCTCGACCCCGGCCAGCGCGGCGACCTCGGCCGCCCGGGGACCCGCGCAGTCGACGACCGCGTCCGCCCGCACGGTCTCCCCGTCGGCCGTGGTGACGCCGGTGACGCGGTCGCCCGCCATCGGCATCCCGACGACGGCCGAATGGGGCCTGACGTCCGCCCCGGCCGCGCGGGCGGACGACAGGAGCGCGCGCACGAGCGGCACGGGGTCGACCCAGCCTTCCTCCGGGTAGTACGCGACCGGCCCGTCGATCTTGCCCGCGGCCAGGTCGGGCTCCAGCTCGCGGGCCTGGGACGGCTCCAGCCACCGCACCGGATAACCCCAGTCCGTCAGGCGCTCGGCCTTCCGCCGCTGGTTCTCCCGCGCCGCAGGATCGGCCTTCCACTCCAGGTTGCCGTGCTCGTGGTACCAGTCGCACGAGGCGGCCTCCTGCGCGAGCCGCCGGTGCGCCCGCAGCCCCTCGACGTTGAGGTCGTGGTAGCTGCGGGGCGTCTTGTTGTTGGAGTTGGTCCAGGAAAAGGTGGCACCCGAGGTTCCGGACGCGGGCGCACCCGAATCCAGCACGGTGACCGAGCAGCCGTGGCGCGCCAGTTCGGCGGCCATGGCCGCTCCCATCACACCGGCTCCGACGACGACGACCTTGAGCGACATCGCTCTCTCTACCTCTTTCGTTGGAATGCGGGGATTTCGTGGGGGCGGACGGGCGAGGGGGGACGTCAGTCGGCGAGCACCAGGCACTCCCCGGCCGGGGCGGTGACGGTCACGCGGTCGCCGGGGGAGGGCAACGAGGTGGCGGGTCCGCCCGAGACGGCGGCGGT
This sequence comes from Actinomadura madurae, assembly GCF_900115095.1. Taxonomy (GTDB): domain Bacteria; phylum Actinomycetota; class Actinomycetes; order Streptosporangiales; family Streptosporangiaceae; genus Spirillospora; species Spirillospora madurae. The sequence goes on along the minus strand of NZ_FOVH01000004.1, from coordinate 512,361 downwards.
CAGCCGGCCGGCCCCGGGAAGGTCCACCACGACGTTCGCCGACGCGCCGAGGTACTGGACCTCGGTCACCGAGCCCCGCAACCGGGAGATCCGCGCCGCCGCCTCACCGGCCGCGTCGCCGGCCACGGTGTCGCCGGTCACGGTGTCGCCGGCATGGACGGTCAGGGACTCCGGGCGGATGAGCACGTTGACGCGCCCGCCGGCCTCGGCCTCCTCCCGCGGGTCGGTGACCGAGAGCGCCTGCCCGTCTTCGAGCCGCACCGTGAGGGACGGGCCGGCCGGTCCGGCGACGTCCGCGGCCAGGATGTTCGACTGGCCGACGAAGCCGGCGACGAACGTGTTGACGGGCCTGGCGTAGATCTCCGCGGGCGGTCCGAGCTGCTCGATGCGTCCGGCGTTCATCACCGCGATCCGGTCGGACACCACGAGCGCCTCGGTCTGGTCGTGCGTGACGAACACGGTGGTGATGCCGACCTTCTGCTGCAGCCGCCTGATCTCCAGGCGGAGCTGCTCGCGCAGCTTGAGGTCGAGGTTGGACAGCGGTTCGTCGAGCAGGAGGACGGCGGGCTCGACGACGGTCGCCCTCGCCAGCGCCACCCGCTGCTGCTGCCCTCCGGACAGCTGGCGCGGGAACCGTCCGCCCATCCCCGCCAGCCCGACGAGGGCCAGGGCGTCCGCGATCCGCCGGGCGCGCTCGGCGCGGCCGACCTTGCGCATCCGCAGCCCGAACCCGACGTTGTCGGCGACGGTCATGTGCGGGAACAGGGCGTACTGCTGGAACACCATGGCGCTGGGGCGCTTGTTCGGCGGGAGATGGTCGACCCTGCTCCCGTTCATCAGGACGGCACCGGCATCGGGCTCGGCGAACCCCGCGATCATGTTGAGCGTGGTCGTCTTCCCGCACCCGCTGGGGCCGAGCAGCGTCAGCAGCTCACCGGGGCGGACGTCCAGGCTGAGATGGTCCACCGCCACCTCGTCCCCGTACCTCTTCACGACGGTGCGCAGGGCGACCTGCCCGTCCTGCCCCGCCTCGTGCGATCCCGATCGGGAAAGGGTGGACTTCGTGCTGTTCACCGCCGGTCACCTCCGTAGATGAAGTCGGTCAGCTTGGCGTAGCGGTGGGCCAGGCCCACCGCGAGCAGGACGGGGACGAGCGTCAGCAGCGCCACGCAGGCGAGCACCGGCGAATAGTCGTATTGCATGGCCGACAAGATGGCGATGGGAATGGTCGACTTCTCCCGGGAGACGAGGAACAGCGACAGTTCCACGTTGTTGAAGGACGCGATGAAGCTGAAGAGCATTCCGGCGAGGATTCCGCTGCGGATCAGGGGCAGGGTGACGTGGAGGAAGGTCCTCGCCCTGGTCGCGCCGAGATCCGCCGCGGCCCGTTCCCACGAGGGGTCGACGCCCGCGAGGGCCACCCCGACCGTCCGGACGACGAACGGGATGCCCACCAGCACGTGGCTCGCCATCAGGATCGGCGTGCCGACCAGGTCGCGGCCGCCGAGCTGGGTCAGCATCTGCAGCAGCGCCAGGCTGATGACGATCTCCGGCAGCAGCAGCGGAGAGGCGAGGAAGCCCTCCACGAGCGTGCGCGCCACTCCGCCGGAGCGGAGCAGGCCGTACGCGGCGGCGGTGCCGAGGCAGGTGGCGAGCGCCGCCGCCGGGATCGCGATGAGCAGGCTCTGCCAGATCGGCTCCAGCCACCGCGCCGTCAGCGCCTCGGGCCACCACCGCAGCGACACGCCGCGCGGCGGCAGCTCCGGGTAGGTGTCGGGCTGGACCGCCGTCCACACGACCACCAGCAGCGGCAGTGCGATGAACGACATGATCAGCGACAGCACGGCGGCCTGGACGATGCGGCCGGGCCGCACCCGCCTGCGGGAGGACTCAGCCACGACCGCCCACCTCCGGCCGGCCGCCCCGGCTCGTCAGTCGTGCCGACCAGGACAGCACCAGGATGACCGACAGTCCGAGCGCGAGGATGACGGCGGCGACGGAGGCCGCGCGCGCCCACTCCCCGGTCGTGATCATGGCCTCCTGCACCAGGGTGGCCAGGGTCTGCACCCGGCCGCCGCCGAGGACGGACGGGGTGGCGAACGCGCCCAGGCAGATCGCGAACACGAGGATCGCGCCCGCCGTCACCCCCGGCAGCGACAGTGGAAGCGTCACCCGGAAGAAGGTCCGAACGGGACCGGCGCCGAGGTCGCGGGCGGCCTGTTCGAGGCTCGGGTTCACCGCCTGCAGCGACGACATCGTGGTGAAGACGCTGAAGGGCAGCAGGACGTGGACCAGCCCGATGATGATGGCCGCGTACGTTCCGCGGAGCCCGGTCGGCCCGTCATGGATTCCCGTCCCCTCCAGCACCTGGCTGATCAGGCCGTCCTTTTCGAGGAGCACCAGCCAGCCGTACGTCCGCACCACCACGCTGGCCACCATGGGCGACAGCACCAGGACGACGACCAGGACACGGATTCTGGAATTGCTGCGGACCAGGAAGTGCGCGACCGGGTAGGCCATCACCGCGCAGATGAACGCCACGGCCAGCGAGGTCCATACGGTCGACCACAGGATCCGCAGGAAGTGAGAGTCGGAGAAAAGCGAGGAATAGTTCCCCAGATTCGGATCGAGCACCACGTCCGGTCCTTCATAGGAAAGGAAGCTGGTGCTGAGCAGAATCCCCACGGGGACGAGGAACAGTATGGCGAGCCACAGGACCGCCGGTATCGGCAGGACACGATGTCCGCGGAGCGCCGTGGGTCGCCGGCGCTTCGCCGCCCCGGTCTCAGTGCCGGGGGCGGAGATGACCACTGGCCTTCTCCCTTCGCCGCTCGGAGGGGCAGATCATGATCAGTCGAACGTCCGCTGCCAGCGCTTGAGCCAGGCTCCGCGGTTGGCGTTGACGGCATCGGCGTCCGGGACCTTCACCTTCGTCCCGAGGTCGTCGGCGCTGGACACGTGCTTGTCCGCGAACTCCGCGGGCAGTTCCACGCCGCGGACGGTGGGGCCGACGTTGTACCGCTGCGCCCATCTGGCCTGGACGTCCGGCCGCAGCCAGAAGTCGAGGAACTTGTAGGCGTTCTTCTTGTTCTTGGCGCCGACCGGGACGCCGAGGGCGCCCAGCAGCGCGTACGTCCCTTCCTGCGGGACCGTGAAGTCGTAGTGCGTCGTCTTCGCGTAGATCGCGGCGCGGCCGTCGAAGTACGGGAACGCCGACGCCTTCCCCTGCTCCATGTAGGGGACCGCCTCCGCGGACTGGCTGGGCGACGCCAGCAGATGCGGGGCCAGTTCCTCGTACTTGGTCCAGGCGGGCTCCACGTTGGACGCGTCGCCGCCCGCCAGGTCCGCCGTGATCAGGAGCTGGAGCACGCCGAGGGCGTTGCTCGGGTGCCAGGCCAGGGTTCCGCCCCGGTATTTCGGATCCCAGGCGACGTTCCAGGACGTGGGCGGCTTGTCGAACTTCTTCTTGTCGTACATCAGCACGACCTGCTGCAGCTCGTGGATGGCGCCGACTCCGCCCGCCGCCTTGACCAGCTGCGGGTAGGCGTTCGCGACGTTGGGCACCTGGGCGGGGGTGACCGGGGCCAGGAGCCTGTCCTCGCGCCCTTGGGCGATCTCCCAGCTCGTCATGATCCCGACATCGAAGCCGGGCTCTCCCCGGGTGGCGCGGATCGCCGTGTAGGCCTCCGCGGCCGCCCCTTCCGGGATGTACTCGACCTCGATGCCGGTCTCGGCCTCGAACGGCTTGCCGACGACCTCCATCCAGAGCTTGGCGTACTCGGCGCCGTAGCCGTCGATGACGAGCCTGCCGGCGCCCCCTCCCGTCCCTTCGCCACCGCCGCAGGCGGTGAGCAGCAGTCCACCGAGCACGGGTAGGACGAACCATCGGGGTCTGGGTCTACGCAGGGCTTGAGTCATCGATCCGCTCCATCGTGTGACGGACGCTGACATCCCCCTGGCCCCCGGCGGACTGAACATCATTCGCCGCAAGCCCCTGCCAGCCTGTGCATCTGTCTGATGTAACTAGTTACATCAGACAGAATAGCGGCGCCTCCCTTCCTGTCAAGAGTCTTCGCACGTCGCCCGGCGGTCACCGCGCCCGTGCGCGCGGTGGAGGGGCGGGGCTACCCCGGGACGTCCACCAGCACCTTGCCGACCGCGCCGCTCTCCACCGCCCGTTGCGCGTCGGCGGTGCGGTCGAGCGGGAAGCGGACCAGCGGCAGGCCGTGCTCCTCCCCGACCGGCAGGGCGCCGTCGCCGACCGCGGCGGTGACGTCCTCGGCGGCCGCGGCGAGCGCCTGCGAACCGACCGTGTAGAGGACGAGGAACTGGAAGCGGCTGTTCAGGAACATGTTCTGCCGGACGTCCAGTTGCGCCGGCTTGTCGCCGTCGTTGGCGTACACGGAGATCGTGCCGCGTGTCCCCAGCACGGCCAGGTCCAGCGGGAGGTTCACGCCCAGCGCGACCTCGGCGATGATGTCGACGCCCTCCGGGGCGATCTCGCGGATCGCGGCGGCCGGGTCGCTCTCGCGGTAGTTGACCACGTGGTGGGCGCCGGCGGCGGTGGCGAGCCGGGCCTTCTCCGGGCCGCTGATCGTGCTGATCACGGTGGCGCCCGCCCAGCGGGCGAGCTGGATCACCGCGTGCCCGACCGCGCCGGCCCCGCCCGCCGCGAGCACCACCGCGCCGTCGAGCGCGCCGGGCCGCAGCCGGCGCGGGCCGTCCTCGGCGACGGTGAGCGCCCGGTGGGCGGTGAGCGCGGGGACGCCGAGCGCGGCGCCGACGTCGAGACCGGCCTCGTCGGGCAGCGGCACGGCCCGCTCGGCGGGCACGACGGTGTACTCGGCGGCGGTGCCGGTGGGCCGCCCGGCGGCGGCCATGTACGACCAGACCCGCTGACCGGCCCGGCCCGGGTCGACCCCCTCGCCGACGGCGTCGATCACGCCGGCGCCGTCGTGATGCGGAGTGATCTCGGGAAACTGCATGGTGCCGCCGGAACGGCTCTTCCAGTCGGTCGGATTGACCCCGGACACGGAGACCCGGACGCGAACCTCGCCGGGGCCGGGCACGGGCAGGTCGCGGTCGACGAGCCGAAGAACCTCGGGACCGCCGTTGTCGCTGTAGATGATCGCTTTCATGATTCGTCCTTTCCCTCGTCAGCCGATCCGTACGTCGCTCGACCGCGACTCGACGGCGTCGAGGGCGGCCAGGGTGGCGGCGTCGAACGTGATCTCGCTGACCGCCATGTTGGCCTCCAGATGGACGGAGCCGGCGGTGCCGGGGATGAGCAGCACGTTCGGGGCGCGGTGCAGCAGCCAGGCGAGGCCCACCTGGTGGGGCGTGACGCCCAGCGACTCGGCCACGGCGTGGACGGCCGGCTCCTCGGTGACCTTGGGCAACCCGGGGATGGCCCCGCCGAGAGGGAAGCACGGCACCCAGGCGATGCCCTCGTCCGCGCACAGCCGCAGCAGGTCCTCGTCGTCGCGGGAGACGAGGCTGTAGGCGTTCTGCACGCAGGCGATACCGGCCGGCAGGGCGCGGCGCAGGCCGTCGAGGGTGACGCTGCTCAGGCCGATCGCGCCGATCTTGCCCTCGTCGCGCAGGGCCGTCATCACCGCGAGCTGGTCGTCGAGGTCGACCCGCTGGTCGCCCTCGGGGCGCAGGCCGGGTCCGGAGTCGAGGCGGCGGAGGTTCACCACCGGGAGCCGGTCGAGGCCGAGGCTGCGCAGGTTCGCCTCGACACCGGCGCGCAGCTGCTCGGGCCGCTGCGCGATCCGCAGCGGCAGCCGCCCGCCCGGGTCGGGTTCGGCGCCGACCTTGGTGACGACGAGCACGTCGTCCTCGGGACGCAGGGCCTCGCGGATCACGGCGTTGGCGAAGCCGAAGCCGTAGAACTCGGCGGTGTCCACATGGTCCACGCCCAGCGCGACCGCGCGGCGCAGCAGCGCGACGGCCTCGTCGCGGCGGTCGTGCAGGCGGTCGAGCTGGAGGGCGCCGTAGCCGGCCCGGGACACGGTGCGGCCGGCGAACGTGGCGGTGGGGGCGGTGATGGACGTCTCCTCGGTCGGTGGGTCGCCGCGGTGGTGCGCGGACTGCTCGCGGCCCACACCGTACAATCAATGGATGACAGATATCAATATCTGTCATTCATATGACGGCTGACAGGTTGGCTTCCGCCAGATGCCTGGAGTACGTTCCTGGAAGTCCGCCTGGAGTTCGGGGGAGGTCTGATGCGCGCAGAGCCGCTCGACGCGGAGACGATCGTGTCGGCCACCGAGGAGCTGCTGCGCCGCCACGGTCCGGAGAAGACCACGGTGCTCGACGTCGCGCGGCTGCTGGGAGTGAGCCACGGGAGCGTGTACCGGCACTTCCCGTCCAAGGCGGCGCTGCGCGAGGCCGTGATCCTGCGCTGGCTGGACCGGATGCGGGACGAGGTCGCCGCGGCGGTCCAGGATTCCGGCCCGGCCCCCGACCGGCTCCGCCGCCTGCTCACCGCCATGTTCGCCGCGAAGTGGGCGAAGGCGAGGGAGGACCCGGAGCTGTTCGCCACCTTCCGGGTGCTGGCGGCGGAGCACAGCGACGTGGCCTGCGCCCATGTCGCGCGCCTGCTCGCGGAGATCCGGGCCGTCGTCGCGGACGGCATCGCCCGCGGCGACTTCGCCGCCGGTGAGCCGGAGGTGATCGCGCGAGCCGTCCTCAACGCGACCAGCCGCTTCCACAACCCGCTGCACGCCGCCGAGTGGCGGTCCCCCGAGACCGCGCCGGAGTCCGAGGACGTCATCTCCCTCATCCTCAACGGCATCCGAGCACGCTGAGCCGCCGGCCCTGCCCGCGTCCGTGAATCGCCTGTTGCGGGTGATTTCGGAACCGTCGAGTTCGGGGAGCGTTGGCCGCATCGGATGGTGAGCGGCCAACGACAGGAGGATCACCATGAACGACCTCGCAACGCCCATCGCCGCAACGGACTACCCCTTGCTGAACGCCTTCTGGACGATGCTGTGGTTCTTCCTGTGGGTGCTGTTCCTCATGGTGCTCTTCAGGATCCTGAGCGACATCTTCCGCGACGACAGGCTGAGCGGCTGGGGCAAGGCCGGATGGTCGATCTTCGTGATCGTGCTGCCCTTCCTCGGCGCCTTCGTGTACCTGATCGCGCGTGGGAAGGGCATGGGAGAGCGCGATCTGCACGCCGTGCAGAAGCGTGACGAGCAGTTCCGCGCCTACGTCCGCGAGACCGCCGGACCCCAGGAGCCCACGAAGGCCGACGAGCTGGTCAAGCTGGCCGAGCTGAAGAACCATGGCGACATCAGCGAGGTGGAGTACGAGAAGGCGAAGGCCAAGGTCCTCGCCTGAGCCTCTCAGATGCTCTCGGCGGCGACGCGGCCGGCCTTCACGGCGTCGGCCAGGGCCCGGTGGTCGCGCTCGTTCTGGTCGGCGTAGCCCTCGGCGAACTCCGCGAGGGCCCGGTCGAAGGTGTCGCTCCTGCCGAGGTAGGCGGCGATCGCGATCGGGTCGCCGGAGCGCGCGTGCGCACGGGCCAGGGACACCCCGCACACCTGCGCGAAGACCTCCATCACGTCCGGCGACATGGCCTCGGGCTGGACGATCCCCTTCCAGTCGCGCAGCTGCCGCACGTAGAAGTCGCGTTGCCGGCCGTCGATACCGGTGACGCGGTCCCAGCCCAGGAAGATGTCCCCGGCCGCCTGCATCAGCCGTTGCCCGGCCACGACGCGCCGCCCCTGGTTGCCGCCGCGCCGCGCTCCCGCGGTGTGCGGGGCGAGGACCGACTCCCCGGCCTCCTTGGCCTGGAGGAGCAGCGGGTCGTCGTCGTCCCTGCCCAGCATCAGGACGATCCAGCAGCGGGTGCCGACACTGCCGACGCCGACCACCTTGCGCGCCACGTCCACCGGACGGAACCGGCCGAGCAGATGCCGCCGCTCGGGGGAGAGGCTGTGCCGGTAGGTCCTGATCAGGTCGCGCAGCGTGCCTTCGAGTTCGGAACGCCTCCCGTCCGGGAGCAGGTCCCCGAGGGGCGTGATCAGCGGCGGATCGGGGTTGATGCGGCGCACGCCGTCTCCGGCCACGTGCGTGAGCTTCTCGAACGCCTGGACGTTGTCGCGGGTGCGCGCCTTGGCCGCCGCTCGGGCGGCCCGGCGGCGGGCGTCCTTGCCCAGCCGTTCCGGCAGGATCGTCCTGAGCCGGTCGGCGTCGTCCTGGGCGTACCAGATGTCGAGGGTGCGCATGCCGGCGAAGTCGTGCATCCGCCGCCGGTAGGCGCGGACGCAGGCCCGCGCGATGCGGTCGCGCTCCGCGGCGGTGAAGGCGTTGGCGCGGGCGGCGATGACGAGGCTGGCGGCGAGCCGCTTGACGTCCCACTCGAACGGGCCCGGCAGGGTCTCGTCGAAGTCGTTGACGTCGAAGAGCAGGTGGCGTTCGGCGGAGGCGAGCAGCCGGAAGTTCAGCAGGTGCGCGTCGCCGCACAGCTGCGCCGTGAGCCCGGTGTCCGGGACGGCGCCGAGATCCGCGGCCATGATCGCCGCCGCGCCGCGGTAGAACCGGAACGGTGACTCCAGCATGCGGCCGTACCGGATCGGCACCAGCTCCGGGACGCGCTCGGCGGACTGCCGCTCGATGACGTCGAGGGGATCCGGGCGTCTCCCGTCCGGGCCGAAGGCGGCGTGACCGGTGCGGGGCACCCTCGCCCGCGCGGCCTTGCCGCGGCCCGCACGCTCGGACGGGCTCAGATGATCGCTACGGGCCGTGGCCATGACCGGGCCTCCCTTGTCCGGACCGGCGTGCCATGGGCGGGAGCCGGCGCACCTCGACGAGTTCGAGGCCCAGGGCTTCGATCACCTCCAGGACGCCGTACAGGGCGCCCTGATCGAGCTCCGCGCTCCAGACGACGGTCTCGACGGGGTTCACGCGGACGTTGAGATCGTCGAACGCGTGCTGGAAGGTGTCGCTGATGCGGCCCCTGATCCGTATCTCGTAGCCGGGGCCGGCCGGAGGATCGGTCATCGGTTCGCACTCGCCGTCCGCTTGCCGGCGTGCCGGATCCACAGGGCGAGGGCCGCGGTCAGCAGCCCCCAGGTGATGAGCCACAGGCCGATCAGCCAGGTGAGCGCGGTCAGGGTGATCCCGGGCCACAGCAGCAGCAGGAGCCCGGCGAGAATGCCGAGGCCCGCCAGGAGGGCCGCCCCGTCCCGTCCCGGCATGGACGGTTCCGCGAGCGCGGCGACGAGCCCGACGATCCCGCCGACCAGCCAGAACAGGCCGAAGAGCAGGGCCAGGACCTGGACGGTCTGGAACGGGTCGCGCATGACGAGCACGCCGACGGCCAGGGACAGGACGCTCAGCAGGGTCAGCAGGACGCGGGTCCCCCCGCCCGCCTCGCCCGCCGCGACGGCCTGCCCGAGCCGGTACAGGCCGAGGATCACCAGCTTGAGGCCGAAGAGGAAGGCCACGACACCGATGGTGGCGTCCGGCCATGTCACGATCACCAGGCCCAGCAGCGCCGAGAGGATCCCGGTGGCCATCCCGGCGCCCCAGGCGCCGGCCGCGGGCCGGGTGAGCCCTCCGGACGTCCGCGGGCTCACCGGCCCGACCGCTCCTGACGGGTGCGCCGAGGCCATGGGGTCCTCCCTGCTCGCCCGGCTCCGCACCGCCTGGAGCCGGGGTGGTCCATGGCCCCAGCGCACCGCGGCGGAGCATGCGCCCGCATCATCCCTGGCGGGTGATCCCGGCACCGCCACTCCGGCGGACGATGAGGTGGATTCGGCTCGCTTCGTAGGGAGAAGGGGTTGAGATGACTCAGGGAGTGCATTCCCCGGTCGGCGGCGGACGGGCGCCGGTGAGCGGCTGGGCGGTCGGGTTCGCGGTGTTCGCCGGCTGCATGATGATCATGGTCGGGCTCTTCGGGGCCATCGTCGGGATCGCCGCGATCGTCGACGACGACCTGTACGTGGTCCGCGGCGACTACGTCTTCACCTGGGACCTGACGGCCTGGGGCTGGATCCACCTGGTGCTCGGCATCATCGTGGTCGCGGCCGGGGCCGCCGTGTTCACCGGGCGGGCCTGGGCGCGCGCGCTCGGCATCGTCCTGGCGGTGCTGAGCGCCATCGCGAACTTCATCTTCCTTCCGTATTACCCGGTGTGGTCCATAGTGATCATCGCTCTGGACATCGCGGTGATCTGGAGCCTGGCGAGGTACTCGCGGCAGGCCGCGGCCGAGACCTGGGGATGAGGCGGCTCCGCGACCGCCCGGCCGCGGGCATCCCCGCGCGCGCCGACTACACGGACGCGGTGTACGGATCGCTGCTGGCCGCCTCGGTGATCGCCGGAACCGGTTCGGGCGACCACCCGGTCGCCGCTCCGTCCCTGGCGATCCTGCTGCTGGCCACGGGGCTGGTGTTCTGGGTCGCGCACGTCTACGCCCGGCTGGCGGGTGACCGCCTGCGGGGCGCCGCGTGGGGGCGGGCGGAGATCAGGTCCGTCGGCGCCGCCGAGTGGCCGCTGGTCCAGGCCGCCTTCCCGCCGGCGGCGACGGCCCTCGCGGGCTGGCTCTTGGGGCTCGCCGACGCCGCGACCGCCTGGCTGGCGCTCTCGGTCGCGCTGGCCGGTCAGGTCGGCTGGGGCATCGCGGCGACGCTCCAGGCGGGCGGACGAGGGGGACTGGTCGCCGCGTCGGCCCTGGTCAACCTGCTCCTCGGACTGACCGTGGTCGCCCTCAAGACGCTCCTGTCCCATTGACCCCGGCAGCCCGGAACCGGGCCGGTGGACCGGGCCGCGACGGGACCTCCTCACCCGGATCAGGTGAGGTGAGGCGGCGGCGAAGGCGCTGACACGCATGTGTGCACGGTGCGGAGGGCACGGCCCGGCGGCACGCCGACGCCGCCCGGCGGTGGATGGCCCGGCTCTCCTTGGTAGGGGCCGGGCGGGCCGCGTTCAGAACGGGCGGCGCCGCCCCCGCGGAGCACCCGGCCCCGCCTCCCGCGCACCCCTTCCTGATCATGAATCCGCGTTCGGGGGGAGGCAAGGTCGAGCGGTTCCGGCTCGCCGGCAGGCCCGCGAGCTCGGGGCCCGGGTCGTCGTCCTCGACCCTCGCCGCCACCAGGACGTCGCGGAACTGGCGCGGCGGGCCGTGGCCGACGGCGCCGACCCGTCAACAACGCCTCCTTCGAGGCGTACGCGGCGGTCGTGCAGAGCCCCGGCTACCGCGACGACAAGGTCGGCACCACCCTGCGGTTGCTTCCGGACCTGCTCGCCCGGCACCGCGGCCCCCGGCTGACGGTCCGCGCCGCGAACGTCGTCGTCGACGGCCCGCAGGCCGTCCTGGTGAGCAACAACCCCTACCAGGGCGGCGATCCGGCCGGGTTCGGCCGCCGCGAGCGGCTGGACTCCGGGGGTCCTCGGCGTCCTGGCGATCAGCGTCGAGAGCGCGGGGAAGGCATCTGCCGCGCCACCGTCGCCCCGCGCCTCGTGCGAAGCCGATGCTGGACTTGCGGGGTCTGACCCGGCTCGCCTTCGGGCGGCGCCGTTCTCGCGGGGCTCCGGGCGGGTAGGAAGAAGGGGCGGGGGCGGCGTCCTGGTCGGGGGGGCCTGGAGACGGCGCGTCCCCCTCTCGGGGTGATCTCGATGATCGCGAATGGGACTCCCGCGGACATGCCGGCGCCGGGGGCCGTTCCCGCCGGGTCCCTGCCGTACGTGCCCGGCTGGGTCGTCGCGCGCCCGCGCCTCACGGAGCGGCTGAGCGCCGGGGTCCGGGGCCCGCTCACCGTGATCACCGGACCTCCGGGGGCGGGCAAGACGATCACCGCGCTGGCCTGGGCGGCGTCCTGGGCCGGGCCGCCGCGCGTGTGCTGGGTCACCTGCGACGACTCGACGGTGACCGTCCAGGGGTTCTGCGCCTCGCTGATCCGGAGCCTGTCCTCGGCGGGCATCGACGTGGCGTCCGCCGGGCGGGGCCCCGATGCCGACGGGGAGGGCATGGTCGAGGCGGTCACGGCGGCCCTGCTGGAGGCCGGCCCCGTCGCGGTGGTGGTGGACGACTTCCCGGCCAGGACCGGTTCGGCGCCCGCCGAGGTGGTGGACCACCTGCTGCGGCACGCCCCCGCCTTCCGGGCGGTCGTCCTCTCGCGCAGCGATTCGCCCCTTCCGCTGAACCGTCATCGGCTCGCCCGGGAGCTGACCGAGATCCGCGCCGATGACCTGGCCTTCGGGGACCACGAGGTCGCCGAGGTGCTGGCGCAGCACGGGGTGCGGCTGACGCACGCGTCCCGGCGGGCGCTCCACGAGCGGACGGGCGGCTGGCCGGCCGCGATCAGGCTCGCCGCGATGTCGATGGAGAACCACCCGGATCCCGAGGAGTTCGCCGCCCGGTTCGCGGGCGACGACCAGGCCGTCGTCGGGTACCTGATGGAAGAGGTCGTCGACGCCCAGCCCTCCGGCGCGCGCCGGCTGCTGCTCGCGACGAGCGTCGTGGAGCGGGTGAACGCCGGGCTGGCCTGCGAGCTGGCCGGTGACGCGGGCCGGGCCTTCGCGGACATGGTCCGGCAGAACGCCTTCGTGGTGCCGCTCGGACGGGGCTGGTACCGCTATCACCCCATGTTCGGTGCGGCGCTGCGGCTGATCCTCCGGCACGAATCGCCTGGCCTGGTCCCGGTGCTGCATCGCCGGGCGGCGGAGTGGTTCGAGCGGTCGGGGCTGCTGCCCGACGCCGTGCGCCAGGCCGTCCGGGCAGGCGACTGGCAGTACGCGTCGCGGATGGTCGTCGACCGGCTGGCGATCGGTCACGCGCTCGGCCTCGGACCGCCGGAGGCGTCGTTCGACCTCCTCGACGGGATACCGGACACGGCCGCCTTCACCGGCGCCCGGCCGGAGCCGGCGATCGTGGCCGCGGCCGTCGCGGCCCGGCGCGGGGACGAGGCGTCGTGCGCGGCCGCACTGCGCCACGCCAGGAGGGTCCTCCGGCGCTCGCCGCACGACCCCGCCTGGATGTGCCTGGCCGCCGTCGAGCTCTGCCGCCCCGGAGCGACGGGTTTCGGTGACCTGGCCGGTGCGTCCGGCGAGGCCGCCCTGCTGCGGCGGGCTCCCGGCCGGCTCCTCGACGACCGTCCGGAGCTGAGGTCGCTGGCGCTGTCCGGGCGGGGAGCCGCGCATGTATGGCATGGGGAGCTGGACGAGGCGGCGCGCCACTTCGGCGAGGCGCTGACCGCCGCCGAGCAGGCGGGAGGCGACGTCCAGAGGAGGCGGTGCCTCAGCGATCTTGCTCTCACCGAGGCCCTTCTGGGCAACGTCGCGCACGCCGCGGACCTGGCGGGCCGGGCCCGCCGGCTCCCCGACGCGCCGGTCTCCCCGCAGGCCGGCGACCTCGCGGCGGCGGAACTGGCGGACGCGTGGGGCGACGTCGAACGGTGGCGGCCCCGAGCGGCTCGCCGCCGGGTGGCGCAGGCGTTCCCCGGTCCTCTGGCGAGAGCCATCCAGCACCTGGTGAAGGCCCGTGCCGACCTGTGCCGGGGGCACCCTGAGCACGCCCTGGACGATCTGCGGGCGGCCGGCGAGATGGTCCCGCGACCCGGCTGGCTCGGGCGCAGGCTGGCTCTCGTGAGCGCCGAGGCGCATGTCGCCCGCGGCGAGATCGAGGCCGCGCGGCGCGACGTGGAACGCGCCGACGGGCGGCCGTCCCTCGAAACGGCCCTCGCGCTGGCCCGGGTCGAGATGAGCGCCGGCGAGGACGGAGCCGCGGTCGCGACGCTCAGGGAGGGGCTGCACCGGTGGACCAGGGCGCCGACGGACGTGCGCGTGGAGGCATGGCTGCTCGACGCCCGTCTGGCCTACCGCAACGGCGACCAGGGGCAGGGCCGCCGCTCCCTTGACCGTGCCCTCCGCCTGGCTCGGCGGGAGGGCATCAGGCGGCCCTTTGAGATGTCGCGGAGCTGGCTGCTGCCCGTCCTGCGGCAGGATCCCGGGCTGATCCGCACCCATCGCCTCCTCCTGGAACCGCTGGGTCTGGCGGCGGAGACCGGCGCGATGGTCTCGCCCGGCGGGAACGGGGCGGTGCCGGTCGAGCGGCTCAGCCCGCGGGAACTGGAGGTGCTGCGGTCCGTGGCGCAGCTGATGACGACGGAAGAGATCGCCGTGAACCTGTACGTGTCCGTGAACACGGTCAAGACCCACCTCAAGAGCATCAACCGCAAGCTCGCCGTGACACGCAGAGGCGAGGCGGTACGGCGAGCCCGCGAGCTGTCCCTCCTGTGAAGGGGCTCAGTCCGCCATGTGCCAGGTCTTTCGGGGTTTGTTGTGCATTCGTCCGGGGAAGCCGGGGCGCTGCTGCCACGGGTGCGGTCCGGTGGGCGGGCGGTAGCCGACGCCGAGCGCGTCCAGGCGGGCATAGTGCGCCGCGTCCATCCGGCTCTCGAAGTCGTCGAAGTCGCGTTCGTCCGGGCCGGGCAGGTCCGACCAGGCCACCTCGGCGAACGCGGCGAGCCGGGGGAACGCCTGGTAGTCCACCCGGCCGCGGTCCTCGGCGACCTCGGTCCACAGGTTGGCCTGGGCGCCGATGATGTTGGCCGCGTGGGGCGTCCCGGCCAGCCGGGGCGGTACGGGTTCGAAGCGGTAGACGTCCTCCAGGGTGTGCACCCATCCGAAGGGCACGGGCTCCTCCGCGCCGGGCGCCTGGACGTGGTCGAGGTAGACCTCCTGCTGGGGGCACATCACCACGCTGTGGCCGCTCTCCGCGGCGGCGATCCCGCCCCGGTACCACCGCCAGCACATGACCGCGGCGCCCTCCGCCAGGCCGCCCTCCAGGATCTCGTCCCAGCCGATGAGGCGCCGGCCGCGCGCGGCGAGCCAGCCCGCGAAGTGACCGATCATCCAGGACTGGAGCCCGTCCTCGTCCCCGAGCCCGAGGTCGCGGATGCGCGCCTGGGCCGCCGGGGACGCGCGCCACTGGTCCTTGAAGCACTCGTCCCCGCCGATGTGGACGAACGGGCCGGGGAAGATCTCCAGGACCTCCTCCAGGACGCCCTCGTAGAAGCGGAGCACGGCGTCGGTCGGGGCCAGCACGTTGCGGTTGAAGCCCCACTCGGTCCAGACCTCCAGCGCGGAGGTGTCGATGACGTCGGTGTTCCCCAGTTCGGGGTACGCGGCGATGGCCGCCTGCGAGTGTCCGGGCAGGTCGATCTCGGGGACGACCGTGACGTGCCGCTCGGCCGCGTACGCCACGATCTCGCGCAGATCGTCCTGGGTGTAGAAGCCGCCGTGCGGCCGCTCGTCCCACAGCGTTGGCTCGCCCCATCCCAGGCGGGTCCGCCGCCGCCAGGCGCCGACCTCGGTCAGCCGGGGGCGGCGGCGGATCTCGACGCGCCACCCCTGGTCGTCGGTGAGATGCAGGTGGAGGACGTTCAGCTTGTGGACGGCCAGCAGGTCGACATAGCGCAGCACGTCGTCCTTGGGCATGAAGTGCCGGGCGACATCGAGCATGAAGCCCCGCCAGGCGAAACGCGGCGCGTCCTCGATGGTCACGTTGGGCACCGTGGCCGGCCCTCGCTCGATGGGGGCGCGGCGGAACGCGTCTGGCCCGAGCATCTGCCGCAGGGTCTGCCGGCCCCAGAAGACACCGGCCTCGTCGCCGCCCACGATGTCGGCGCCGTCGCTCGACACGGTCAGCCGGTAGGCCTCCGGTGCCAGTGACGGGTCGACACCGGTGCGCACGCTTCCGCTGAACGGACCCGAACCTCCCGTCAGTTCGCATCGGTGTGGGGCAGGGATCACGCTCACCTCGGTCGCCACACGCCAAGTGCATCACACACGGGACGGGGTGAGCAGGCCGGAGGCGTTCTCGACGAGCACGGCGAGGAAGGCGCTGCTCAGCTCGTCCAGCCGGGTGCGCGAGTAGGCGGCCAGGACGCGGGTGACGGCGGGTTCGGGGCGGAGGATGTGGCCCTCGTAGCCGTCCGGGACGAGGTTGGCGGGGAAGAGGGCGGGGCCGAGACCGGCGGCCGCCAGGGTCGGGGCGGACGCGGTCTGCTCCGCGCGGACCGCGGTCCTCGGCCGGAACCCGGCGTCGTGGCAGGCCCGGTCCAGGATGGCGGCCAGGCCGTTGTCCGGGCCGTAGTGCACCCAGCGGCGGTCGCGCAGCGCCGCGAACCCGATCTCGGTGACGCCCTCGACGGCCAGCGGATCGTCCGCGGGGACGGCCACCACGAACTCCTCGGTGCCGAGCGTCCGGACCGGTCCGGTCCAGCCGGGCGGGAGCGGGCCGATGGCCAGGTCGGCCTGCCCGGCCGTCATCGCCTCTGCCAGTTCGGCGGCGTGCCGGTGCTCGAACAGACGGACGTCGATCCCCGGGTACCGCCGGCTCCAGGCGCGCAGCGCGGGAGGCAGCACGCCGATGCTGATCGAGTAGACCGTCGCGAGGCGCAGCTCCCCCGCGGTGAGGCCGGCCGCCTGCCGGACGGCCGTCTCCGCCCGTGCCGCGTCGGAGAGGGCGGCGCGCGCGTGCGGGAGCATCGCGCGCCCGGCCGGCGTCAGCCCGACCGCCCGGGGCAGGCGCTCCAGGAGGGGCGCCCCGGCCGCCCGTTCCAGCGCCCGGATCTGGTGGGAGAGGGCCGGCTGCGTGACGTGCAGCGCTTCGGCCGCCCGGGTGAAGGACCCCTCGTCGACCACGGTGACCAGGTACTGGAGCTGGCGCAGGCTGAGCATGCACAGATTCTATCTAGCCGATGAAAAAGATGACTTGGACTTATGTATGCAGGTGGGCCGAGACTGAAGGGCACTGTTCACCCATCGCTGAGGAGATCTGACGTGGGCTCTCTCGACGACCTTCCTCTGGCGGGCGAGACCGTGGCGAAGGACTTCGCCGGCTGGTCCGGCGCCGTCCGGGCGGACTTCGACGCGCACGCGTTCAACGGGCAGGTGGGGGGCCTGCTGCTCCACGAGACCGACCGGGTGCGGGTGTGGGACATCCGGCTCGCCCCGGGCGAGCGGCTCCCGGCGCACCGCCACGTCCTGGACTACTTCTGGACGGCGCTGACCGACGGCCGCAGCCGCCAGCACGTCCACGACGGCACGACCAGGGAGGTCGCCTACCGGCGCGGGGAGACGCGCTCGTACACGTTCGGTCCGGGCGACTACCTGCTGCACGACCTGGAGAACACCGGTGACGGGCCGCTGGCCTTCATCACCGTGGAACTGCTGCAAGGCGCGAACCCGCCGCTGCCGCTCAGCTGAGCGCCCACGGAAAGGACGGCGCGGGCGGCGACCTCGCGGCGGCGGCCTGCCTGCGGGCCCGCGACGACGGCGGCCCAACATCTCGCGCAAACACGAACCGATAAGAGCTGGAAGGAAATCATGCAGACGGAACCCAAGGTGGCCCTGGTCGTCGGAGCCCAGGGCGTCATCGGCCGGCGGCTGGTGGAGCACCTGGCGGAGCTGGGCGACTGGGACGTCGTCGGCCTGTCGCGCCGCGGCGGGACGGACTCCGGCCGCGTCCGCCACCTGTCGGTCGACCTGCTGGACCGCGACGACTGCGCCAAGCGGCTCGGCGAGCTGACCCACGTCACCCACATCTTCTACGCCGCCTACCAGGACCGGCCGACGTGGGCCGAGCTGGTGCCGCCGAACCTGGCCATGCTCGTCAACGTGGTCGACGCCGTGGAACCCGTCGCCAAGGGCCTGCGCCACATCAGCCTGATGCAGGGCTACAAGGTCTACGGGGCGCACCTCGGTCCGTTCAAGACGCCGGCCCGCGAGGACGACCCGCCGCACATGCCGCCGGAGTTCAACGTCGACCAGCAGGACTTCCTGGAGCGCCGCCGGCAGGGCGCGTCCTGGACCTGGTCGGCGATCCGCCCCTCGGTGGTCTGCGGCTTCGCGCTCGGCAACCCGATGAACCTGGCCATGGTGATCGCCGTCTACGCGTCGATCGCCAGGGAGCTGAGGGTGCCGCTGCGCTTCCCGGGCAAGCCCGGCGCCTACGGGTCGCTGCTGGAGATGACCGACGCCGGGCTGCTGGCCCGCGCCACCGTCTGGGCCGCGACGGACGAGCGCTGCGCCGACCAGGCGTTCAACATCAACAACGGCGACCTCTTCCGCTGGAGCTCCCTCTGGCCCAAGATCGCCCGCTTCTTCGACCTGGAAACGTCCGACCCCCTGCCCATGAGCCTGGAGACGGTCATGGCCGACAAGGGGCCGCTCTGGACGTCCATGACCGAGAAGCACGGACTGGAGCCGCACCCCTACGAGCGGCTCGTCTCCTGGCCCTTCGGCGACTTCGTCTTCTCCTGGGACTACGACATGTTCGCCGACGGCTCCAAAGCCCGCCGCTTCGGCTTCCACGAATTCGTCGACACGGAGAAGATGTTCCTCGGCATCTTCACCGACCTCCGCGACCGCCGGATCATCCCCTGAGCCGTCACCGAGACGCGCCCTCGCCCTCCGCGCCGTGCGGAACGGGCGGGGGCGTGCAGTCGAGGCCGGCGTCCTGGAGGATCCGGCGGATGCCGGCCAGCGCCGCGGGGCTGTCCACGGGGAGCTTCGGACGGCGGGGGAAGCCGCCGTTCTCCCCGAGGACGTTCATGGCCGCCTTGAGCGTGGCCTGCATGCCGCCGAAGGCCCAGTTGTATCCGTCCCGGCGGTCTCCGGCGAGGCCGGCCATGAGCTTCTCGTACCGGTGCGCGATGGCGTACGCCCGGGCCACGTCGCCCCTCCACACCGCCTCGAAGAAGCCGGGCATGTCGGCACCGAGCAGCATGCCGCTGCCGAAGTGGCCGTCGCCGCCGAAGCCGCCGCGGATCAGGGCGACGCTCACCCGGTTCAGCATGTTGCCGAAGACGCGCAGGGTCGACCCCACGGCGTCGATGGTCTCGATGAACTCCGCCATGCTCGGCACGCTCTGCTTGATCGCCACGACGTTGGGGATCTCGGCGAGCCGGACGATCTCCGGCAGGCTGATGTGGTGCCCGTTGTCCTGCGGGAAGTTGTAGAGCCACGCGGGGACCTCCACGGCCCCGAACACCTCGCGGTAGTAGGTCTCCAGCTCCGCGGGCGTCGGACGGGCCAGCGGCGGCGGGGCCGCCATCACCGACGTGGCCCCGGTCCGCGCCGCGTGCTCGGCCAGTCCCGCGGCGTCGTCGACGCGCGAGCAGGTCACCCCGATCACCGTGGGGACGCGGCCCGCGACGGTCTCCACCGCGATCTCGGCCAGCCTGCGCCGCTCGTCGAGGGTCTGGCTGAACCACTCCCCGGTGCTGCCGTTCACGCAGATGCCGTGCACGCCCTGCGCCACCGACCTGTCCAGGACGGCCCTGAACGCCTTCTCGTCCAGCTCGCCCTCGGAGGTGAACGGCGTGATCGCGGCCGTCCAGTAGCCCGTCCACGGCACATCGTTGCGGTCCATCAGATCGTCCCCTCCGCGGGTGCGCCGGTGCGTTCCGGACGCCGGTCGACGGTGCGGCGGCCGGATTGGAAGACCGCGTGGACGGCCTCCTTCTTCTGGAGCACGGTGATGTCCTCGGCGGGCGACCCGTCCACGAGGAGCAGGTCGGCGATCATGCCCTCGCCGATCGTCCCGAGGTCGTGCCCGCGGCCGATGAGCCCCGCGTTGACGGCCGTGGCCGACCGGATCGCCTCCAGCGGTCCCGTGACCCGCGCCTGGAGCTCCAGTTCCAGGGCCTTCCGCGGCTGGTGCCGGCCGAGCAGGTCGGAGCCGGAACCGATGCGAACGCCCGCGTCCATGGCCATCCGCAGGGAGGTGAACGCCGAGTCGAGGACGGTGTTGATCTGGTCGACCTGCGTCTGCGTCATCCCCACGGCGAGACCGTCCGCCGACAGCAGCTCGAACGTGGCGATCGTGGGGACCAGGTATGTTCCCTTCTCGGCCATCAGCGCCGCGGACGCCTCGTCCATCAGGTTCCCGTGCTCGATCGAGCGGACACCGGCCTCGACGGCGTTGGCGATCGCCTCGGGGTTGTAGGCGTGCGCGATGACCGGCCGGCCACGCGCGCCCGCCTCGTGGACGATCGCGGCGAGCTCCTCGCGGGTGAACTGGGTGTCGGTCACGTCGTCGCCGTGCGAGGCGCATCCGCCGCTCGCCATCACCTTGACCTGGTCGGCGCCGGCGCGCAGCACCTCGCGCGCCGCCCACCGCACCCGTTCGACGCCGTCGGCCACGACGCCGGTCCACACGAGGCCGTCGAACATCACGGCCGGTTCCCGCTCGTGCCCCCGGCGGAGGTCGGAGTGGCCGCCGGTCTGGCTGAGGGGGCCGTTGGAGACCAGCAGCCGCGGCCCCGGCACCTGGCCGCCCTCGATGGCGAGCCGGAAGCCGGCGTCGGTGTAGCCGGCGTCGCGGATCGTGGTGAACCCCTGCTCCAGGGTGGACCGGATCTCCCGGAGGACGGCCGCGGCGTACACGGCGCGGGGGCCGTCCAGGAGCCGGTCGAGGTGGTCGACGGCCCCGAGGTGGGCGTGCGCGTCGATCAGCCCGGGCATGACGGTCCGGCCGGCGCAGTCGATGACCTCGTCCGCGGCGCCGCGGGGTGCCGCGCCGGCGCCCACGGCGGCGATGCGGCCGTCCTCGATGCGGAGCCACGACCGGGGGACGGGGTCGCGGCCGGTCCCGTCGATCAGTGTCACGTCGGTCAGGTGGGTGATGGTCATGACGCTCCAGGCGTAGGCGGGGCGAGGGACGGTCCGGATTCCCGCCGCGCGGCGTGGCCCGCGGCGTCCTCGGGCAGGTCGCCGCCCAGGTAGAGGGAGCCCAGGCGGGGGTCGTCGAGCATGGGCGCGGCGTCGCCCTCCAACGCCACGGTTCCGGATTCGAGGACGTAGCAGCGGTCCGAGTGGTTCAGGACGAGGCGCGCGTTCTGCTCGACGATCAGGACCGCGATCCCCTCGGCCTTCAGCCCCCCGACGATCTCGAACACCTGCCGCGTCGCGATCGGGGACAGGGCCGCCGCGGGCTCGTCCAGAAGGAGGACCGACGGGCGGCGCACCAGTGCCATCGCGAGGGCCAGCAGCTGCCGCTCGCCGCCGGAGAGCAGCGCCGCCGACCGCCCCGCGACCGAGGCGAGCGCGGGGAACTCCTCCAGCAGGTCGGCCGCGCGGCGCCCGGCGGCCGCCCGCGGCCAGGTCCGGGGCGCCATGAGCAGCAGGTTCTCCCTGACCGTCAGGCTGGGGAAGGTGTTCTTCAGCTGCGGCACGTAGCCGAGTGCGGCCCGGCCCTCGTCGGTCGCCGTCCCGGACCGCACGGCACGGCCGGCGACGCGGACCTCCCCCGCCGTCCAGGGGAGCAGCCCCGCGACGACCTTCAGGCAGGTCGACTTCCCGGCGCCGTTAGGCCCGATGACGCTGACCACCTCGGCGTCGCCGACCGTGAGCGACAGGTCGTGGAGGATGCGCTGGTCGCCGTAGCCGGCGTGCACACCGGTGAGTTCCAGAGCGGTCACGGCCGGCCTCCCAGATAGGCCTCCAGCACCCGCGGGTCCTTCCGGACCACGTCGGGTTCGCCGTGCGCGAGCTCCTTGCCCCGGGCCAGGACGTGCACGTGGTCGCAGTGGGTCATGACGAACTCCATGTTGTGCTCGATGACGCCGACGGCGAGACCGCGGTCCGCGACCGCGCGCATCCGGGTGGCGATCGTCCCGGCCAGGGACGGGTGCACGCCCGCCATCGGCTCGTCGAGGAGCAGCACCCGCGGCTCCCGCATCAGGGCCCGGCCGATCTCCAGCAGCTTGCGCTGCCCGCCGGACAGGGCGTCGGACCGCTGGTCGAGGACCGGGGCGAGCCCCATGAACACGCCCGTCTCCTCGGCGAGGGCGGCCAGCCCGCGCAGCTCGGCCGAGTGCGCGCGCGATCGGAAGGCCAGCACCAGCGACCGGACGGCGGACGGCCGCGAGCCCGCCACCACCAGGTTCTCCAGCGTGGTCAGCCCGCCGAACATCCGGGGCGTCTGGAAGGTCCGGGCGATGCCGGCCCGCGCGGCCCGGTGGGGGGACGTCCTCGGCACGGCACGGCCGTCGACCCGGATCGTGCCCGTGTCGCGCCTGACGAAGCCGGTGACGCAGTCGAACAGCGTCGTCTTCCCCGCCCCGTTCGGGCCGATGACCCCGGTCACCCTGCCGGGCGGCAGTGCCAGGCTGACGTCGTCCAGGACCTGGAGCCCGCCGAACCGGACGGAGACGTTCCGAATCTCAAGCATCGCTGGTCGACGCCTCCTTGACGGCGGGGGCGGCGGGCTTCTCCGCCGCCGCGTCCGGTTCGTCCGGCGGGCCCGCCTTCAGGTGCCGGCTGGACCGCGGCGGCAGCAGGCCCTCCGGGCGGAGCCGCATCATGACGATGAGGATCACGCCGATGGCGATCCAGCGGAGCGAGGCGAGCTGGGTGTCGCTGAACGCCGTGAACCCGAAGTCGCGGACGAACCTGGTGAACTCGAAGACGGCGGCGATGCCGGCCGCGCCGAGGCAGGCCCCGGCGTGCCGCGCCCCGCCGATGATGATCCCCGCCCAGATGTAGAAGGTCACCCGGGGATCGAACTGCTCGGCGGTGACGAAGCCGACCCAGTGCGCGTAGAAGGCGCCGGCGACGGCGGCCAGGACCGATCCCCAGACCAGCACAGTCGTCTTGTAGGCGGCGACGCTGCGTCCGAGCATGGCCGCGGCCGGCTCGTCCTCCTTGATCGCCGACAGGCCCATCCCGAGCAGGCCCCGGGTGACGACGCGGACGAGGAGCCAGGTCCCCGCGAGCAGCCCGGCGGCCAGCGCCAGCCACGCGGCGGCGAAGACGTCCGGGTCCAGCTGGCCGAAGGGCCGGGGAACGCCGACGAGCCCGCTCGGCCCGCCGGTCGCCTCCAGGTTCTGCAGGAGCACCCGCAGCGTCTCGGCGAAGGCGATCGTGACGATCGCCAGGTAGTGCGAGGTGAGGCGCGCCGCGATCCAGCCGAGGGGCAGCGCCGCCAGGCCGCCGAGGACGCCCGCGGCGGGGATGGACAGCGCCAGGCTCACCCCGTGCAGGGAGAGCAGCGCGGTGGCGTACGCGCCGACGCCGAAGAAGGCGACATGGCCGAAGTTGATCACGCCCGTGCGCCCGACCTGGAGGTTCAGCGAGAGCCCCAGCGCGCCGTACAGCAGGGCGACCGTGGCCACCGCCGGAAGGTAGGTGTTCATACGCGCACCGCCTTGCCCTTCAGCCCCTGGGGGCGGGCCAGGAGCAGCAGGGTGAGGATCACGAAGGCGAACGCCGGCTTGTACACCGGCGGCAGGACGAGGGCGAACATCTCCATGCCGACGCCCACGAGCACGCCGCCGAGGATCGCCCCGCCGAAACTGCCGAGCCCGCCGAGGATCGCCGCGGCGAAGGAGGGCAGCAGCAGGTTCCAGCCCATCAGCGGGGTCAGATGCGTCTTGACGCCGTAGCAGATCCCCGCGATCGCGGCGAGCGCCCCGACCAGTCCCCAGGTCAGCATGAGCGTCCGGTTCTCGGAGATCCGCGCGACGCGCGCCAGGGACCGGTCGTCCGACAGCGCCCTCATCTCCCGGCCGAGCCTCGTCCGGCCGATGACGGCGGCGGTGGCGGCCATCGCGGCGAGCGCGACGAGGCTCGTGTACGCGGCCGCCTTGCTCACATGCAGATCTCCGGCGGCGAACTGGCCCGTCACCCCGAACTCGTACGTTCTCAGCGAGTTCCCCCAGAACAAGGCGATGGTGTAGTCGAGGATGAATTCGAGGCCCATGGTGACGATGAGCAGGGTCATCAGGGGCGCCGCCCGGAACTGCCTGACGACGATCAGATAGGCGACCGCCCCGAGCACGAACGAGGCCAGCACGCCCGCCGCCACGGCGAGATACCAGGTGGTCACCACCGCCGCCAGGGCGTACGTGGTGTAGGCGCCGGCGGCGACCAGGCCGCCCTGGCTGATGTTGGGGAACCGCTGGACGGCGTAGACGAGGGTCAGGCCCAGCGCCATGAGACCGATGAGCATGCCGTCGGTCACGCCGTTGACCATTGCTTGGAGCATGGGAACCGTCCTTCAGGACAGGGTGAACTTCTTGACCAGCTCGACCTTGCCGTTCCTGACCTGGTAGACCCCGTAGTCGGAGCGCTGGTCGCCCTTGCCGTCGAACTCCAGGTCGCTGGCGGCCCCCTGGTAGTCGATGTCGCCGCCGCCCTTCAGCGCCGCGATGCCCTCGGCGTATCCGCCGACCTTCTTGCCGGGCGCCGTGGAGACCTTCGCGATGGCCTTGGTCAGGGCGGCGCCCTTCGTGCACTCGCACGCCGCCATCGCCAGGGCGACGACGATCGCGGAGTCGTAGGCGTAGAAGGCGAAGGTGTTGCTGGCGAGCAGTTCCTTGCCGGTCTTGGCCTGGAACGCCCGCCGGAGGTTCGCGTACGCCGCGCCGTCGACGTTGGGCGCCGCGTCCACGGTGTACAGGCCCTCCGCCGCGGCCGTGCCGACGGCGTCGAACAGCTCCTGGTTGACCGACCAGCCGACCGAGAGCCAGGTGCCCTTGTCCGGCGCGTTCCGCGCGTCCTTCATCATCGCGGCCAGCTCGGGCGTGTAGCCGACGTTGACGATGACGTCGGCCTTCTTGCCGATCGCCCGGCCCACCTCGCCGGTGTAGCTGCTCTGGTTCGGCGGGTAGGTGACGGAGTCGACCACGCGGCCCCCGGACGCCTGTAGGGCGTCCTTGAAACTCTTGACGATGGTCAGGCCGCTCGGGTCGTTGCGCGACATCGCCACGGCGGACGTCCACTTCTGCTCGCGGACGGCCTGCGCGATCGCGGCACCCGTGTACTTGCCCGGCGGGTAGAAGCGCCAGACCAGGTTCTCGTCGTCGAGGTCGGTGACGTCGCCGGCGCCGGCGGCGGTGGTGAGCACCGTTCCGCTCTGGATCGCCATCGGCGCGATGGCCAGGGTCTCGGCGCTCGACCACACGCCCATGATGGCGGCGGAGCGGTTGACGTTGATCAGTTTCTGCGTGGCCCTGGTCGCGGCGTCCGGATCGGTCTGGGAGTCCTCGATCTGCAGCTTGAGCTTCCGGCCCATCGGCGCGTCGCCGTTGATCTCCTCGACCGCGATCCGCAGCGCCGACTGGATGTCCGGCCCGTACACGGCGCCGCCGCCCGACAGGGGGACGAGGCCGCCGACGTTGATGGACCCGCTTCCCGAGCTCCCGCCGCCGCACGCGGCCGCGGTCACCACCACGCAGGAGAGCGCCGCCCAGGTGATCGGCCCGTGTATTCGTCTGCTGCGCCTCATCGTTGCCTCCCGCTCGGCTCAGTCCGGCCGCTGATTGGGGCCTCGGATCCGTGGGCGCGGCGCGATCCGACGATCGATCGCGTCGCCGTGGGCCCTCGTCGCGAAGGAGATCGATGATCTATGCGCCCACCGGGTTCCGGATGGCTTGCGATGACAGTAATCGCGGGGAGCGGCTGCAACGATGCAGGAGTCGGCGGATTCGATACCCGGGCCGCTATTGATCGGTGTCCGCCGCGGCGGGCATCACGGGCGCGGCTCGCCGGAGGAGGTGCACGAGGTCGTCCCGGGCCTGGTTCCGCTCGCCCCGCCGGGAGGCCATGAGGATGCTCGACTGGGCCGGATCCCCCTGCAACCGGACGAACCGCACGCCGTGGCTCGGACGCCGGGCGATCTCGCCGGAGACCAGGGCGACGCCCTCCCCGGCGGCGACCAGGGCCAGCAGCATGAGCGTGTTCTGCACCAGATGCCGGACGGCGGGCGTGAACCCCGCCGCCGCGCAGCCGCTCAGCATGGCGTTGATCATGCCCTGCCCGATGCTGCCCTCGTAGGCGATGAACGGCTCGTCCGCCAGTTCGGCCAGATCGATCTCCGAACGGCCGTCGCGCACGAGCCGGTGGCTGGGAGGGAGGGCGGCGACGAACACGTCCGTGCAGACGTTCTCGAACTCCAGCCACGGATCGACGTTCCCGGGCGCGCGCAGGAGACCGCAGTCGATGCCGCCGTCATGGAGGCCGGCGATCTGGTCGCGGGTGTCCATCTCGTGCAGCCGCAGCTCCAGCCCGGGATGGAGCAGGACGAACTGGTGGAGCACGCGCGGCAGCAGGCCGAGGGCCATCGGCTCCACATAGCCGAGGGACAGCTGCCCGAGGACGCCGCCCGCCGTGGATTTCGCCATCTCCATCGCGCGTTCCAGCCGGGCCATGACGATGTCGATCTCGGCCAGGAACGTCCGCCCCGCGGGCGTCAGCTCGACGTTGCGGGAGTTCCGCCGGAGCAGCTGGATGCCGAGCGAGCTCTCCAGCGCCTGGATGTGGCGGGTGAGGGGCGGCTGGGTGCTGTGGAGCCGCGCCGCCGCCCGCCCGAAGTGCAGCTCGGTCGCCACGGCCTGGAAGGCCCGCATCTGCTGGACGGTCGGATCCTTAGCCATCCGGGCATTGAAACCGGCATTTGTGGCAATCGTCAATCATTTCGCTGGTGACAGACTTGCCGCATGGCATCCATGGTCCCCGCCGAGGCCCTGACGACCCTGAGCGAGACGCTGGACTCCTCCGGCCTCCTGCTCCCTCCGCTCGACCTCTCGCGCTACGAGATCGCCCCGAACAACCTGCGCGGGCGCGCGGGCGCGGTGATCCGCCCGCGGACGGTCGAGGAGGTGCGGGCGGTGCTGGGCGTCTGCCGCGAGCACCGCCTGCGCGTGGTCCCGCAGGGGGCCAACTCGGGTCTGGTGGGCAGCGGCATTCCGGACCCGACCGGCACGCAGGCGGTGCTGTCGACCGACCGGATGCGCGGCCGGTTCGAGGTGGACGAGGACGGCCGGACGCTCACCGCGTCGGCCGGCTGGACCCTCGACGAGATCAACGCGCGGCTCGCCCCGGCGCGCCTGCACCTCCCGATCGAGGTGGGATCGAGCCCGTCGGTCGGCGGCATGGTCGCCACGAACACGGCGGGGTCCAACGTCCTGCGCCACGGCGACGCCCGGCGCCGGCTCCTGGGCGTCCAGGCGGTGATCGCCGACGGCGGGCTGACCGTGATCGACACCCTGGCGCCGCTGCGCAAGCGGAACGAGGGGCTGGACGCCACCCAGCTGTTCGTGGGGACGGAGGGGGCCTACGGGGTCGTCACCGCCGCGAGCTTCGAGCTGGCGCCGCTGCCCGCGAGCCGGGCCGCGGCCTGGCTCCAGATCCCCGACCCGGCCGGGCTCTCCGCCGTCCTGCGCGAGTTCGAGCATCGCGCCGGCGAATGGCTGTCGGCCTTCGAGCTGGCCTCGGCCACGGCCGTCCACCTGCTCGACGACGGGTATCCGCACCTGCTCACCCGCGTCCCCGCCGGCGACCACGACAGCGTCCTCGTCGAGATCGGCGCCGCCGACGGCTCGGCCGAAGAGGTCCTGCTGGCCGCCATCGACGCGCTCTGCGACCGGGGAGACGTCGGGGACGCCGTGGTCGGCGCCCCGGACCGGCTGTGGGAGGTCCGGCACACGATCCCGGCGATCACCGAGCGGATGGACCCGGTGGCCGCCTTCGACATCTCCGCCCCGCGCGGCGGCCTGACCGCACTCCGCGCCGAGCTCGGGACGAGGCTCGCGCGCCACCACCCGGGCATCACGCCGATCGAGCTCGGCCACTACGGCGACGGCGGTCTCCACCTCATCCTGCCGCTGCCCTCCGACATCGCCGCCGACCAGGACGGACTCCGGGAGCTCCGGAACCTCGTGTTCGACACGGTGGTACGGGACTTCGGCGGCAGCTTCTCCGCCGAACACGGCATCGGCCCCAAGAACGCCGACGCCTACGCACGCTACGTGCCGGCCCCCATCCAGCGCATCGCCGAATGCCTCAAGCGCGAACTGGACCCGGAAGGCGTCCTGGGCTGGCGCACCCCCTGAGCCCGGCCCGGGACGGCCGGGACCTTCAGTCCGTCCGCCGCGCCCGAAGCCATCCGGCGTCCAGCTCGGCCACCGAGGCGCATCCCATCAGGCACATGGTCCGGATCATCTGGGACCGCAGCATTTCCAGGACGTGGACGACGCCCGGCTCCCCGCCGGCGGCCAGCCCCCAGACGACCAGACGCCCCACCAGCACCGCACGCGCCCCGAGCGCGACCGCCCGCACCACGTCCCCGCCCCGGCGGACGCCGCCGTCGAGCAGCACCTCCGCCGACCCGCCGACCGCGTCCACGACCTCGGGGAGCGCGTCGATCGCGGCCGGTACGCCGTCGAGCTGGCGGCCGCCATGGTTGGACACCACCACGGCGTCGGCGCCCAGGTCGACCGCGCGCCGCGCGTCGTCCCCGGTGATCACGCCCTTCACGACCAGCCGCCCGTCCCAGACCTCGCGGAGCCAGGCGACATCGCGCCACGTGGGGGAGAAGGACTCCGCTCCGGCGCGCCCCATCTCGGTGAGCGGCATCGCTCTGCCGTCACTCCCGGATCCGGCCGTGTTGGGCAGCTCGAACGGCATGCCGTCGCGCCAGAACCGGTAGACCCATCCAGGCCGCCGCGCCATTTGCGGCCCAAGGCGAAAGGCGCTTCCAGCGTTAATTCTCAGGTTATAGCTGAACCCGTTCCGAAAATCGCGTTCGCGATTCCCGGCGATGGCCGTGTCGATCGTCGCCACGAGCACCCGGTAACCGGAGCGGCGAGCCCGTTCCACGAGCGCCTCCATCAGCACGGGATCGGAGAACCTGTAGAGCTGGAACCACCGGGGCCCGCTCGCCGACGCGACCTGGTCGAGGGAGTACCCGCCCCCGGAAGGCACGACCGACTCCACGCCGGCTCGCTCCGCCCCCCGCGCGACCGCCAGGTCACCCGCCGGATGCACCAGTCGCATGCCGCCGCAAGGCGCGGTCAGCACCGGCATGGAGAGCTCGGTTCCGAGAACCTCCGTCGCCAGCACCGGCCGGGGTGTCCACTCTCCCATCCGTGGATGCAACCAGAGGCCGTCGAAGGCCTCGCTATTGCGCCGCAATGTCACCTCGTCGTCGGCGCCGCCGTCGATGTAATCGAAGAGCAGCCGCGGCAGAACCCGCCGAGCGGAACGGCGTGCGTCCTCGTGATTGAGCACTCCTGAAAGCCGTCGTCTCCGCATGGCCTGCACGCCGAGCATGCGAACCTCTCAGTTATCGCGGGATATGTATGTCCTGCGATGATAAGTACGCCGCCCAGCTAAACCGTTGCCGTTCGGGCATCGATCAATGCACCCTGACCCGCCACCGGCCCCCGCGCCCCCACCTTCCGCTGCCCCGGGCATCGCCGGGCTCCTCAAGCGCGAGCTCGACCCGGTGGGATTCTGGGCCGGCAAAACCCAATACGGAGATGATCGAGGGGCTGAAGCGCCAGGTGGAGAAGGCTTACCGGGAGTTCGGCGGAGATCCGAAGCCCGCGAAGACCAACCGATGGGCGCAGAGCTCTAAGGCTCCGGACCTGGTCGCCTCCTTCAGCGAGGATGGCGAACTGACGATCACAGGCCGGGCACCCGCCCCGCTCGGCGTCGAAGGCATGGGCTCGCACACCACCATGTGGGCGGCGGAACTCGTGGCTCTGCAGTGGATCGTCGCCTCAGCGGCGCCTGAGGAGCAGACTCGGATCCAGGCCATCAAGGGAAGGGTGAAGGACGATCTCAAGGGCGAGGTGCTCGAGCTCGACTACTTGCTTCCCGCTGACCAGCTCCGCTCCGGGCAACTGCACGCCATCTTCGGCGCCGCCGTCAGAACGCTGGAGGCACAGCGCATCGAGTCGGCCGCGGAGAACTATCTGAGGTTCCGCAATCTGCTTCCCTATGCGACGGTCGATGCGGGTGACAGGGGCGGTCACGGCGAGAGGAAGACCCGGGCTGTGGAAAAGGGGTTCGACAGGGAATCGCTGCTGCAAGCCGTTGCTCAGAAAGCAGACGAGTACAGCCAGGAGCGGGTGGAATCTACGATCGACGCTCTGAAAAAGGCCGCGGCCGCGTTGGAGAAGGAACCCGGTTTGGGGTGGACCTCAACGAAAGAAGTCTTCGACGCCGTCGTACTTTCGATCGGACGGCTGGAAAAGGAGGCCGAGGCCCTCGGCGGGGGCAAAATGCAAGTACGCGGCCGGCGAAAAGTCGAAGAAACAGTGATCGAATGACCGGGCGAGCCACCGCGCGAGCGCGGCCGGTCAGAGGTCGCCGTCGGGGTGGGGGCCCGGGGTGAGGTTCAGGGTGTAGGGGGTCTCCTCCAGGCGCTGGTAGGCGGTCTCGATCACGCTGTCGGCGTCGATGGCCGCTTCCAGCAGCGTCATGCCGCGGTCGGTGCGGGTGGTGATGGCGCGTTGCCAGCGGTCGAGGTTCTCCCTGCTGAGTTCGAGGAACTTGCGGGTCGGCATCGACAGCGGGGTGCTGGGCGTGACGGCGTAGATGGCCCGCGAGGTCAGCGGCTCGATCATGCGCAGGCTCGCTCCCCGGCGGCGCGCGTCCAGCGCCTGGCGCATCGGCAGGAGCGCGGCCCCGGCGCCGGCGATGATGAACGGGACGAGCCCCGCGGGTTCGCTGACGTCGACGACGACCGCGGGCTCGACCGCGCTGGTGTCGCGGATGGAGTCGAGGTAGGGGCGCCCGAACCCGCGGTCGACGATCATGGGGAGGCCGTCGAGCAGGGCGATGGGGACCGGGTCGGGGAACTCGTTGCGCCAGCCGGGCGGCAGCGCGAGGACGACCTCCCCCTCGCCGATGTGGACGCACTCGATGCCCTGGCGCGTCACGGGGGCGACGGTGTAGGCGAGCTCGGCCTCGCCCGTCCGGATCAGGGCGACGATCTCGTCGGTGTCCCCGTGGTGCTGGGTGAGCCGGAGGGTGAGGCCGGGGTGCCTGCGGCGGAAGTGGCCCACCCAGGCGGCGAGGAAGCTCGTCGTGAGGGAGGCGGAGATCGCCAGGTCGACCCGCCCGCGTTCGAGCCCCCGGTAGCTCTCGGCGACCTGGCGGGCCCGATGCATGTCGCGCACCACCTGGCGGGCCGGGCCGACGAGCGCCTCGCCCGCCGGGGCGAGCACCAGCCCGCGCCCGACCCGGCGGAACAGCTCGACGCCGAGGTCGCTCTCCAGCCGGCGGATGATCTGCGACAGGGACGGTTGCGCCAGGTAGAGCGCCGACGCGGCCCGGGTGACGCTGCCCTGGTCGACGACGGCGAGGAAGCATTCGAGCTCGCGGACGTTCATGAGGGCGATCCAAACGGTCGGCTCACGGACGGGTCAAGGCTCGCGCCAGGCGGGCGCCTCGGAGTCGGCTCCGGTCCGGGGCACCGCCCGGTCCGCCTCGGGCGCCACGCCGTCGAGGGTGAAGGGCAGCGACGGGATGGTGTAGCGGTCGCCGTCCGGGCCGATACCCGTGCTGAGGATGCCGCCGGCGTGCACGTCCGCCGCCGCGGCCACGTCGCGGTAGGTGCGGACCTCCGCCGCGACGATGCCGTGGTCGGCCAGCAGCGCGAGGCACTTCTCGGTCGACAGGGCGCCGAGGGCCTGCGAGATCTCCGCGAGGAGCGCCGTCCGGTTCGCCACCCGGGACGGGTTGTCGGCGAACCGGGGGTCGTCGAGCATCCAGGGCTTGTCGATGAAGCGGCACAGCCGCGCGAAGTGCTCGGGGGTGTACGCCGAGACGACGATGGTCCCGTCCGAGGTGTGGACGAGGTCGGCCGCGGGCGCCACGGTCGCCTGCCCGTTCCCCTTGCGCCGCGGCTCCTGGCCGGAGGCGTGCCATTCGCCCCACATCGCGGACTGGAGATGGATCGCGGCGTTCAGCAGGGAGACCTCGGCCACGCCGCCCTCGCCGGTGCGCTCCCGGCGCAGCAGCGCGGCGAGGACGGCCTGGACGACCGCGTAGCTCGCGGCGACGTCGGCGATCGGGAAGCCGACCCGGAGCGGATCGCCGTCCTGCTCCCCGTTGATCGACATCAGCCCGCTCTCGGCCTGCGCGGCGATGTCGAGGCCGGGCCGGTGCGCCGAGGGACCCGCGGAGCTGAAGCCGCTGACCGAGACGAAGACGAGCCGGGGGTGGTCTGCCCGCAGGTCGTCCGGCCCGAGGCCGAGCCGGGCCAGCGCTCCGGCCCGGAGGTTCTGCACGACGACGTCCGCCCCGGCGA
Source organism: Actinomadura madurae (assembly GCF_900115095.1). Classification (GTDB taxonomy): domain Bacteria; phylum Actinomycetota; class Actinomycetes; order Streptosporangiales; family Streptosporangiaceae; genus Spirillospora; species Spirillospora madurae. Next base: position 480,296 of record NZ_FOVH01000004.1, on the reverse strand, counting down.
TCAGGCGCAGGGCCGTGTCCCTGTCGCCCTCCTGCTTGAGGTCGAGGACCACCGAGCGCTTCCCGCGGTTGAAGGCGAGGACGATGCCCTCGCCGTAGGCGCCGATGCCGCGCGCCTGGTCCCCGTCCGGTGGCTCGATCTTGATGACCTCGGCGCCGAGATCGCAGAGCAGCTGCGTCGCCGCGGGCGCCGCGATGTAGTGACCGAACTCGACGACTCGGATTCCCGCGAGTGGTGTGGTCATGCCGTTCCTACTCTCCGGTGAACACCGGCTTGCGCTTCTCCAGGAAGGCCCGGGCCGCCTGCCTCGCGTCGTCGCTGCGGGCGCAGTCCACCATGCGGGGCATCTCGCGCTGGAGGTAGTCGGGCAGCGTCGCCAGCCGGGCGTCCGCCAGGTTCTCCTTCGCGTAGCGCATCGCCTTCGGCGGCTGGGCGGCGAGCTTACCCGCCAGTTCGCCGAGCCTGGCCGGCAGGTCGGCCGTGGTCTCGGTCACCAGGCCCCACTCCGACGCCTCGGCGGCCGTGAACTTGGCGGGATCGAGGAGCAGCGCCCGCGCGCGGGCGTCGCCCACGGCGCGGGCGAGCAGCCAGGCGCTGCCCAGGTCGCCCGACACTCCGGCGCTGACGAACGCGGTGTTGAACGCCGCGCCCTGCGCCGCCAGCCGGAAGTCGGCGGCCAGGGCGAGGGCCAGCCCCGCGCCAGCGCAGGCGCCGTTGATGGCCGCGATCGTCGGCACCGGGAAGGACACGAGCGTCTCCACGATGGTCGAGGCCCGGCCCAGGCGGTCGAGGTCGTCGGCGACCGAACGTCCGCGCAGGGTGCGCGTGTCCTGGTCATGAGCGTTGTCCGAGGCGGCGCGGGCCAGATCGGCGCCGACGCAGAAGTCGGCTCCCGCGCCGGTGAGGACGAGGACGCGCAGGCCGCGTTCCGAGCGGGCCCGCTCGACGGCGGCGAGCAGGTCCTCGACGAGCTGCCAGGAGATCGCGTTGCGGCGCTCGGGCCGGTTGAGGGTCACGGTGCCGACGCCGCCGGCGAGCTCGAACAGCACGGTCCCCGAACCGGTCGCCGTTCCGCTCATCCGGGGAGGCCCGGCAGGTCACGCGCCGCTGGGTATCGAAGATCCATCCGGGTGCACCATCCCTCGTTCGCTGTTCCGACACCGCGCCCCATCCTGAGCAACGCCGTCCTAGTGCGTCAAAGAGCAAAACGAAGAGCAACACATTGCGCGGCGCTATGGGTGAATCATTGCGTCACGCAATGAGTCGGGTTGAGTTCACGTCTTTGACGTACTTCATCGGGCGGTGACACGGTGGGGCCTTCGCGGAAGTGGACCGAGGTCATGGACATTGGGCCAGGTGGCGGGCACGTGGCGACGGCGATGTCGTCGCTCTGGTCACCGCCCCATCGGGCATCGGTCCGTCAGACAAGAGGTGCCCCATGAATGCTCGTCCGGTCAGGAAACCCCGCAGCGTCGCCTGGGTGTCGGTCCTCGCCTGCGCGCTCGCCACGGCCGCCTGCGGCGGTGCGACCGCCCAGCAGGCCTACCCGACGCGCGACGTCCAGCTCATCGTGCCCTATCCGGCCGGCAGCGCGATCGACACCACGGCCCGCGCCCTGGCCGACACCGTCAACGAGCAGCGCAAACTCGGCAAGCGCCTCCAGGTGGTGAACAGGGCCGGGGGCGCCGGCCTGGTCGGGACGACCGCGGTGCTCAAGGCCAACAAGGCCGGCTACACGATCGGCCTCGTTCCGGACGGGCCGATGACGTTGATTCCCCATACCGAAAAGGTCTCCTACGATCCCGAGGCGGCCACGGTGCTGAGCGAGGCCACCACCTCGCCGGTGCTGTTCGCGGTGCCGGGCGACTCGCCCTACAAGACCCTGGGCGACCTGGTCGCCGCCGCCAAGGCCCGCCCCGGCGCCGTCACGATCGCCGAAGGACCGCTCAACTACGCGGTTCCGGCCAAGAAGTTCGAGCAGCTGACGGGCACGCAGTTCAAGCACGTCAAGTTCGACGGCGACCAGGCGACGACCACGGCCCTGCTGGGCGGCAACGTCGACGTGGGCGTCATGCAGCTGGCCGGGGCGAAGGCGCAGCTGACGTCCAAGAAGCTCCGCGCGATCGGGATCGCCACCGCCGAGCGCGTCGACCTCGCCCCCGACATCCCCACCTTCACCGAGCAGAAGATCCAGCTGCAGTGGGAGGCGTACAACGTCGTCGTCGCGCCGAAGGGGCTGCCGGCCGAGGCGCAGAAGAAGCTGTCCGACGCGTTCACCGCGGCCATCAAGAGCCCGAAGTTCACGCAGACCGCGCGGAACCTGGGCCTCGTCGTCAGCGGGGCGGACGGGAAGGCGGCCAAGGCGCGGCTGTCGCAGAAGTCCACCGCGGCGAAGAGCCTGCTCCCGCTGGGATGACGGTGAGGCGCTTCCCCATGAGAGCCGCGTCCGACGTGATCGTGGCCGGATCGCTCCTGGCGCTGGGCGTGCTGTACGGCGTGCTGGCCGTCGGGGAGGGGATCGGCACGATGGCCGACACCGGGGCGGGCTTCTTCCCCCTGGTCGTCGCGGTGGTGCTGGTCGCCGCCAGCGGTACCGTCCTCGTGCAGAGCCGGCGCGGGACGTCAGGCACCGAGCCCGCCGAGGACGACGCGACCCCGGAGGACGGGGACGAGGGCGGTAAGGACGACGCCGTGCGCTGGGCACGGGTCGGCGGCGTCCTGGCCGCCGCCCTGCTGGTGCCGGCCGTGGGCGCCACGGTGGGCATGACCGTGACGCTGTCGGTCTCCGTCGCGCTGGCCGCCAAGATCATGGGCCTGTCCCGGTGGACCGGCGCCGCCATCCTCGGCGTCGCCTTCGGCGCGGCCACCTGGCTGGTCTTCGTGCGGCTGCTGTACGTCCCCCTCCCGGCCGGCACGCTCGGCCTGGTCTGAAGAAAGGAAGAAGTGTCGCATGGCGGACGTGATCGGTAACCTCGGCACCGGCTTCGCCTCCTTCGCCGATCCGACCTACGTCCTCCTCGCGCTGGTGGGCGTGGTGCTCGGCACGGTCGTCGGGGTACTCCCGGGCATCGGGCCCATCGGCGCGATGTCGGTCCTGCTCGGCATGACGACGCAGCTGGGCCCGACGGGGTCGCTCATCCTGTTCGCCGGGATCTACTTCGGCTCCACCTACGGAGGGTCGACGACCTCGATCCTGCTCAACCTGCCCGGCGAGTCGTCGTCGGTGGTGACGGCGCTCGACGGGCACGCGATGACGAGGCGGGGCAGGGCCGGACCCGCGCTGACCATCGCGGCGGTCTCCTCGTTCGTGGCGGGGACCGTCGCGATCGTCGGGCTCATGGTGTTCGCCCCGTGGCTGAGCGGGGTGGCGGTCGAGCTCGGTCCTCCCGAGTACATGGCGCTGTGCGTCGCGGGACTGCTGCTGCTGGCGGCGCTCTCCGACGGCTCCACCGCCAAGGCCGTCGCCATGATCTGCGCCGGGCTGGCGGTGGGCACGGTCGGCATCGACCCGGCCGCCGGGGATCTGCGGTTCACGCTGGGAACGGGCAGCCTGGCCGAGGGGTTCAGCTTCATCGCCCTGGTCATGGGGGTCTTCGGCGTGGCGGAGGCGCTGAGCACGACCGGCCGCCGGTGGCGTCCGGAGGCCGTCCGGGCCCCGAAGCTCAGGGAGCTCCTGCCCTCCGGGCGGGAGTCGCGCGGGGCGGCGCCGGCGGCGGTGCGCGGCTCGGTGATCGGCTTCCTGCTCGGGCTGGTGCCGGGCCCGGCCGCGGTGCTGTCGACGTTCGCCTCCTACGTGGCCGAACGGAAGATCTCCCGGCACCCCGAGAAGTTCGGGAAGGGCGCCGTCGAGGGGGTGGCCGGTCCGGAGGCGGCCAACAACGCGGCGGCGGGCGCCGCGTTCATCCCCCTGCTGGCGCTCGGCATCCCGTTCGCCCCGACGATGGCGCTCGTGCTCGCCGCCCTGCTGCTGAACGGCATCGTCCCGGGGCCGACGTTCATCAACGACCAGCCCGACCTGTTCTGGACGGTCATCGCCGCGATGTACATCGCCAATCTGGCGCTCCTGGTCCTGAACCTTCCGCTGGTGGGCCTTTTCACGCGCCTGCTGTCCGTCCCGCCGCAGGTGCTGATGCCGGTAGTGATCGGCCTGTGCGTCGTCGGGGTGTACGCCGAGAACAATTCGATGTTCGACGTCATGGTGATGCTGGTCGCGGGGCTCCTCGGATTCGTGCTCCGCCGGGCCGGGTTCAGCATGGCCCCCTTCGTGCTCGCCGTCGTCCTCCAGCCCACGCTGGAGACCTCGCTGCGCCAGACCCTGGCCTACTCCGACGGCAATTCGGGATACGTGCTCGGACGGCCCGTCACGATGGTGATACTCGGCCTCGTGGTCTTGGCCGTGGCATTGTCGGTGCGGCAGGCGGTCCGCGCGCGAAGGGCCTCGTCCGCCCCTTCGGCCAGTTCTGAATCGGCACGCACCGGCTAGCCCGGCCGTCGCCCGCGACGATGACCCATTGAGGCCACCGTTCATCGCATGTGCGCTCTTTATCCTTGATCGGACTATTATGTCCAAATAAATTGGAGCCGTTATGGATGAACAGTACGGTCCGGAGTTGCCGTCGATCCCCGGCGTCGATCCCGAGGTGCCCAATTCGGCCCGGGTGTGGGATTACTGGCTGGGAGGCGACGAGTTCTACCCCGCCGACAAGGCGATGGCCGACGAGATCGAGCGGGTCCTGCCGGACATCGTGGACCAGGCGCGCGCCGACCGGCTGTTCCTGAGACGCGTGGTGGAGTTCTTCGCCGGCGAGGCGGGCATCGACCAGTTCCTGGACATCGGGACGGGCCTGCCGACGTCCAACAACACCCACGAGGTCGCGCAGCGGCTGCGCCCGGACGCCCGCGTCGTCTACGTCGACAACGACCCGCTCGTCCTGGCGCACGCCCGCGCGCTGCTGACCAGCACCCCCGAGGGCGTCACCGCCTATCTGGACGCGGACATGCACGACCCCGACGGCATCCTCGACCTGGCCGCCCGGACGCTGGACTTCGGCCGTCCGGTGGCCGTCACCATGCTCGGGGTGGTCTGGCACATCGTCGAGGACGACGACGCCGTGCGGATCCTCGGGCGCCTGATGGAGCGGACCGCGCCGGGCAGCCATCTGGCGATCAGCCACCAGACCGACGAGGTCACCGGGCAGCAGGCCCGGGACGCGGTGGAGATGTGGAACCGGGACGCCGCCCCCAAGGGGGTGTGCCGGTCCAGGCGGCAGATGGAGACGCTGTTCACCGAGATCGGCCTCGACCTGCTGGAGCCGGGTGTGGTGTCGTGCAACCGGTGGCGGCCGGAGACCACCGACATGCTGCCCGCGGAGGTCGACCAGTTCGGTGGGGTGGGCCTCAGACAGTGACCGGCCGCCATCTGGTGGCCGGCACCGGTGACGGCGCACCGGGACGTTGGGCAGACTGGGACAGCCGCGTAGGAGGTGAGGAGCCTGCCGACCGGAAACGAGGCAGACGCCGGTAGGAGCGCCAAGAAGCCCGACGGGTGCGTGAACTGCGTGAACGGTTCGAGTGCCGTGGACGGCAGGCTCGGTGGCACCGGCGGCCCTTCCGGTGATGCCGGCTGCCGGTGCACCGTGGGCGAGGTGTGGGTCCCGCAGTGCGAGCCGGACGCGCTGACCCAGCCGCGGCTGCTGCTGGCCGCCCGGCTGCGCGAGTTGCGTGAGCGCCGGCAGGTGCCGATGCGCACCGCCGCCGCGGCGATCGGATCTCCGGCTCTGCTCCAGGCGATGGAACGGGGCGTCACGGCATCGTCCCCCCACCACGTGATGACCCTGGCCACGCTGTTCGGGGTGACCGACCACGACACCCGGTCGGTGCTGCTGCAACTGGCCCTGCACTCGCGCCAGGAGGGTTGGTGGGAGCCCTACCGCAGTCTCATCCGCCCCGGGTTCCTGCCCTACCTCGGCGCCGAGCAGGCCGCGCAGCTGATCCGCTCCTACGCCGTCGAGGCGATACCCGAGCTTCTGCAGCACCCCGACTACGCCCGCGCCCTCATCGCCCGGAGGCATCCCGCGGCCGATGACGACGAGCTGGACCGGCGGCTGGAACTGCAGATGCACCGCCAGCGGATCCTGCGCGCCGACGACCCGCCCCAGCTGTGGATGATCATCGACGAGGCGGCGCTGCTCCGCTGGGCCGCCCCCACCACCGTGATGTACCGCCAGCTCGACCACCTGCTCGACCTGTGCGAGCTCCCGCACGTCAGCATCCAGATCATGCCGCTGGACACGGGCGCCGCCCTGCTGCCGCGCCCGCTCACGCTGGTGCGCGTGCTGGAGGACCGCGACATCTCCCGGGTGGCCTACCTTCAGGAACTCGACACCTCCATGTACCCGCACGACGCCGGCCGGGCCAGGCACTGGCTGAACAAGCTGGCGATCCAGGCGGCCCGGCCGGACGAGACGCCCGACCTGCTGCGCCGGGCGGTCGGGCACCTGGCGGGCGAGGAGCCGCGCCCCTCCCGCGACGACCGGACCGGCGACGACCGGGCCGGCGACGACCTGGCCGGCGACGACCGCGCCCGCGTCGCCGGATCGCTCCGGTGACGGCTGAATGTGACGGATGACACAGAGCCGGGCGCCCGCGTCTGGCAGGCTGCCGCCGTCCCCGGACCGCTGACCGGCCCTGACTGACACGCGCATACCGGACACCCGCGCGGCACCGCACCCCGCCCTGCCCTGCCACCCGTCCGTTCTCGCAGAAAGCGCAGCGCCCATGGCAACGACGCCGCGGCGGACCCCCGCGCACCAGATGTTCAACAACGTGCTGTCCAGCCTCCACGAGCACAGTGGGAACGACACGAAGGACGAGATCGCCGGGGTCGTGGTGCGGGTCCCGGGGCTCTACCCCGACTACCGGGGCGGGATCCCCGCGGGGCTGTCCCCGATCAACATCTACAAGAAGCTGCGCGGCGATCATCTGACACTGCCGACCGGCCCCCAGCTCAGCGTGCTCGTCCTGGCGCTCCAGCACCTCGCCTACCGCGGGCACGTGCGCGACGACGATCCGGGGTGCGCCACCCTCCCCGGATGGCAGGCGCTGCTGAACCAGGCCAGGATGCTCGACCGCCACCAGCGGAGCCAGGGCCGGTACATCCGGGATTCGGAGCACGGCGCCGACCGGCCGCTGACCCTGCCCGTGCCCGTGCCGCCGGGGTCCGCCGTCCGAACGTCCGCGGCGCACATCGAGGTCGCCTCCATCGACGTGACGGCGGTCGAGGTCCATCAACTCGTCGCCCTCGGCCACTACGCCCGGACGCTGGCACTGCGCGCCTCCGACGCGGATCCGGGCGCCTTCTACGAGATCGCCGTCGCCCTCGGCACCGCCGGGGACCCCTACCGCGGGCGCGCGGGGGTGTTCGCCGTCGCCGCCGCGGCCGCCGCCCGGGGGCCGTCCCCCGCCTCCGACCTGCTCACCCCGGATCTCGACGTCGACGCCGGCAAGGCCGCCGCGCACGCCCGCGTGCTGGCCCACGCCGCCACCGCCCACGACGACCACGACGCCGCCCGCGTCTTCGCGTACTGCGCCGGCCGCGCCGACAGCCCCGGCCTGCAAGCCCAGGCGCCGCGACTTCGCGACTGATTCCCCCTGCCGCACGGCAAAGGCATCCCCGAAACGGTCGTGACCGACCGATGCACGTTCATTCGCCGCGTGCATTTCAGATCGTTTCCTCGCCGCGCCGAATTGTTGCTTTCTATTTCGCAATGAATATCGGCCGATAAGCTGATATGGGCACCTTGATGTGTCATCGTGGCGCATGTGCGACTTAGTGCCGCTGAGGCCCCCTCAACTGCTTCCGGCCCGTGGTCGCCTCCCGCCGCACGGCGCCCCTGGGTGCACTGACGGTCGACCGTGGCGGCTCCATGTGAATGCCGGACGCCTGGGTCGGCGGTGTTCCGCCGGGCCATTCCCAAGAGATCGAGGTGACCCATGCCCCCGCACAACCCGTCGTTCCATCAGTGGCAGCCCCGCCACCGGAACTGCTTTTTCCTGGACATCTCCCGATTCACCGGCACTGACGAGGCGGCCCAAGCGCACCGGCGGGCAACGGTCCAGAACATGGTCGAGCACACCGCGCGCGACCTCGACATCCGTTGGCGGCCCGGCCTGCACAGCGACCGGGGCGACGGTCTCGCGCTCGTCACCAAGTGCGGCATCGAGGTGCTGGTCCACGACCTTCCGTGGCGGCTCGGCGGCGCCGTGCGCCGGCACAACCAGACCGTCGCGCCCGATCTGCAGGTCCGGCTCCGCATGGCCGTGGACGCCGGCTTTCTCGTCAGGGACCACACGGGCTACTCCGGCGACGCCCTCAACCGGGCCGCCCGGCTTCTCGACGCGCCGGAATTCAAGATCGCGATGAGAGATCAGGGCGCGGAGTTCGCCGTCATCATCTCCGCCGAACTGTACGAGGCGATCCAGGGGTTCCACCTGCTCGACGACAGAAAGATCGGGAAGGTCCAGGTCGATGTGAAGGAGACCCACACCACGGCCTGGATGTGGACCCCCTGAGACCCGCTAGCGGAGCGCCGCGGTGCGCTGGGCCCGGCGCAGGCCGGGCAGCAGGCGGAGGGAGCCGGCGGCCAGGCCCGAGACCAGCACCATGTGGACCGCGAGGTGCACCGTCATGAAGTAGGCGGTGAACGCGGCGCCCCGGCGCCGGTGGACGAAGCGCAGCAGCCCCGGATCGGCGGCGGCGAAGCAGGCCAGCAGGGCGAGCGGCAGCGCGAGCAGCGCCGGGTGCAGCAGGCCGGCCGGGAGGGTCGCCATCGCGAGGGCGCAGGCGAGGATGCCTGCCGGGCGGTTGGCGTGCTCCGGCTGCCCGCCGCCCCGCCTGGACGCGGCGAGCGCGAGCGGGACGAGCGGGACGGCCCGGCGCCACTGCTCGGCGAGGATCGGCAGGAGCCGGCTCGCGTCGTCGTGGTGCCCGCGGACGGCGTCGGTGAGGACGACGCGGCACGTGCCCGCGAGCCGGCCGCCGTACTCGACGTCCTCGCAGTCGCGCAGCGTCTCGTCGAACGGGCCCACGGCGCGCAGCACGTCGCGGCGGATGGCGGCGAGCGCGAACACGACACCGGTGACGTCGCCGAGGTGCCGGCGGCGCCAGTACGCGGCGTGCAGGACGCGGTACCACTCCGCGGGCCCGTCGTCGATGAGCGGCTCGGGCTCGTAGACGCCCTGGACGCATCCGCATTCCGGGTCGTCGTCCAGGACGCGCAGAGCGTTCTCCACCGCGTCCGGGCGCAGCGCTACATCGGAGTCGAGGAAGAAGACGACGTCTCCCGTGGTGGCGGCGACACCGGCGTTCCGCGCGGCCGACACCCCGCGGTTCTCGGGCAGCCGCACGACGCGGCAGCCCTGCGCGGCGGCGATCGCCGCGGAGCCGTCACCACTGGCGTCGTCGACCACGACGATCTCGTCCGGGCGCCGCGTCTGGGCCAGGACGGCCTCCAGGCACGGGCGCAGCGTCTTCGCCGCGTTGTAGCAGGGGACGATCAGGGAGACGGTCGTCATGGCCGGGCCTCCAGCGCCGCGCGATAGACGGAGAGGGTCTGTTCGGCGGTCCTGGCCCAGCTCAGCCGGTCCCGGACGAGCCGTTCCCCGTGCCGGGCGAGGTCCGCCCGGACGGCCGGGTCGGTCAGCACCCCGGTCACGGCCTCGGCGATGGCCTCCGGGCCGGTGCCGCGGACGAAGCGCGCCGCGGGGGCGTCCGCGTCGCCGAGGAACACGCGGGAGAACCCGGCGCCGAGGACCGCCGGTCGGGCCATCGCCATCGCCTCGGTCGCGACCAGGCCGAACGGCTCGAAGAGGGAGGGGAACACGCAGGCGTCGGCCATCTCGTAGTACTCCAGCAGCGCGCGCCCGCCGACGAACCCGCCGGAGGTGCGGACGTGTTCGTCCAGCCCGGTCTCGGCGACGATGCGCGCGACGCCCGCCGTGTCCCCGTCGCCGACGACGACCAGGCGGACCCTGGGGACGTCCTTGCGGATGCTTCGCATCGCTTCGAGCAGCTCGTAGATCCCCTTCTGCCGTTCGAGGCGCCCGACGAACAGGAGCACCGGGTCGTCCGGCGCGATCCCGAGGCGCGAGCGGAGGGCGGCGGCGCCGAGGCGGAGTCCGTCCCGGTCGAACGCGGGGTCCGCCAGGACCCGCTCGAACGTGCCGCCCAGGGGGACGACGTCGATCGGCGTCCGGTCCCAGCCGGCGGCGGTCAGCTGGTCCCGCACCTCCGGGGTGGGGACGACGACGCGCCGCGCGACGCGCGCCAGCCACCGCTCGACCGCCGCGAACACGTGCAGCGGGTCGGTGATCGTGCGCTGCGGGGCGACGCCGTACTCGGTGGTGTGGACGTGCAGGACGACCGGCAGCCGCAGCGCGTAGTGGCACAGCAGGCCGCACAGGAAGTTCGTCGTGTCGTGGACGGAGACCAGGTCGGGCCGCTCGTCCCGGCCGAGGCGCCGCAGCCGCGAGAAGTACCGCCAGTTGCTCACCACGACGTTCAGGGCGAGCAGCAGGAACTCGGCCCTGCGGGTCCGGTTGAGGCGCCGGCGGCGGCCGATCGCGCCGAGGACGCCGCCGCGCGGCCGGTACACGGCGATCGTCCCGCTCGTGCCGCGCACCGGGAGGCGGCCGTCGTTCAGCGTGCACACGGCCAGCCGGTGCTCGCGGGCCAGGTACGGCGTGATCATCTCCGCGTACCTGCCGAGCCCGGTGGTGACGTTCGGCGGGTACTGGTTGACGACGTAGGCGATCCTCACCGCTGCGCCTCCACCGCGTCCGTCTCCGTTGTCCCGGTCTCCGCCCGCCGGTACGTTCTGGCCGCGGCGGTCCCCACGATGGCCACGAGGATGACGTTGCCGAGCGCGAAGCCGGCCAGCGCCCCGGTCAGCCCCCACCGGGCGACGCACGTGGCCAGGCACGCCACGGCGACGGGCGTGCCCGCGGCGAGGCAGCCGGCGAGGAGCCGCGCGCCCCGCACCCCGTCCATCGACAGGGCCACGGCGTACAGGTTGAAGACCGTGTGCGCTCCGATGCCCGCCGCCGACAGCGCCATGAGCCCGAGCGAGTAGGGGTAGCCGCCGCCCAGCAGGACGAAGAAGACGGTGCTCGCCGCGAACGCCACGGCCGCCGTGCCCGCCGCGACCAGCGGGGTGATCCGCGCGATGCGCCGCAGCGCGGCCGGCTTGTCCGCCACCGCGAGCGCCGGCAGCAGCACCAGGCCGACCCCGTCGGTGAACAGCACGCCGAGCAGCCGTTTCGGGAAGCCGTTGTAGACCGAGTACACGCCGACGTCCCCCGTGCCCGCCCAGCGGTTCAGGAAGATCACGTCGATGCCGAACAGGACGCCGGTCAGCACGGCGATCACGGTCATGTAGGCGCCGAGCCGGTACTGCGAGCGTGCCGCCGCCCGCGTCCACGAGCGCGGGACGATCCCCAGGCCGGGCAGCGCGACCAGGACGAACGCCGCGTTCGTGGCGATGAGCGCGAAGAGGTAGACCTCCGCGTCGTGTACGCCGAGGACCAGCAGGCAGAACGCCGAGCCGGCCAGGTAGGCGGCCGCGACCGCGAGCTTGAGGGACGCCACGAACCGGTACCGTGCCAGGCCGCGCAGCAGACCCTCGGTGAGCTGGTTCAACGCCAGCGACAGCGCGAGCGCGAACGAGAAGCACAGCGTCCGGGCGTCGACGCCCAGCGGGACGGCCAGGAGCGGGGAGAGCAGCGCCCCGGCGGCGGTGAGGCCACCGCCCAGCGCGAGGGTGGACAGGAACGCCGTCGCCGCCAGGGCCGGGCGCTCCGCCGGCCGGGCGCGCGGCAGCTCCTGGAGCAGCACGTAGTGCAGGCTCATCAGCATGCCCACGGCGACGATCAGCGCGATCGTCAGCACCAGGGTGAAGTGCCCGAACTCCCGCGGGCCCGCGCCCCGGGCGATGACGAGCGTGGTGCCGGCGGCCGTGGCGCTGGCCAGGCTGCTCAGCAGCGTCGGCCCGGCCGCCCACCCGTGCCCGCCGAGCGGCGACCGCGCGCGGTCGGGCCTCACCCGGCGCGCTCCGCGTGCCGCCGCCTGGCGAACTCCAGGTCGGCCGCGGTGTTGATGCCGCGGGCCTCGTCCGGATCGTCCACCTGCACCGCCGTGACGTCCCGGCCGCGGATCAGCGACAGGTAGGTCAGGAACGGCAGGAAGTTGACCTCGCCGGTCATCGCGCCGCGGGGCGCGGCGGCGAGGTAGTCCCGCCAGGCGGCCGCGAGCCCGCCCGTCGCCAGGCAGAACACGCCGACGTCGCCGAGCCCGCCGGGCCGGCACGCGTCGCCCTCGCGGGACTGCCGCACCCGCAGCAGCCGGCCGCCGGACAGCTCGTACTCGACGTACGGGTCGGGCATCGGCACCAGCGGGATCGTCAGCCCCGGCGCGCGCAGGTGGGCGTCCACGACGCGGCGCACCGTCCGCCCGGACAGGTTCACCTGGTCGCCCCAGACCACCAGGATCCCGCCATGGGACTCCCAGTGCCCGGACGCCCCGAAGACGGCGTCGCCCATGCCGGTCGGCTCGCGCTGCACGCTCACGGACACGGCGCCACCGGCGATCTCCTCGGCGGCGAGGCGGTGGAACCGCGTCTCCGCCGCGGGCGCGATCACCACGTGCACATGGTCGACGGACGCCCGCAGCGCACGGTGCAGCAGGTGCCACACGGTGACGCCGTCGGCGATCTCCGCCATGATCTTCGGGACGTCCAGGCCGAGCCGCGTGCCGCGCCCGGCCGCCGGGATCACCGCGCAGACGGAGCGGTTCACGGCCGGGCCCCCGTCTCGGCGAGCCCGGCGAGGTCGTCCAGCCCGCCCAGGTGGACCGCGCCCGGGGCGGGCTCGGCCGCGTGCACCTGGAACGTCGTCAGCCCGGCCCCGACGGCGGACGCCACCCCGTGGACCGAGTCCTCCACGGCCACCGCCTCGTCCGGCGCGATGCCCCACCGTTCGCAGGCGCGCCGGTAGAACGCCGGGTCGGGCTTGCTGACCGGGACGTCGTCGCCGGTGAGAACGCCGCGGAACCACCCGCCCAGCGAGCAGGCCGCCAGCACCCGCTCGACCGAACCGCGGCTGCCGCTCGTCACCAGGTACGCGGGCTGCCCGCCGGCGGCGAGGGCCGCGAGGAACCTCCGCGCACCAGGGAAGACCTTCACTCGCCCCGCGTCGACGTACGCGCGGTAGTGCCGCCGCTTGGCGCCGATCAGCCGCCGCGCGCCGTCCGTGCCGAGGCCCAGGACCGCCGCGACCTCGTCGGTGCTCGCGCCCGCGTGTCGCTCGTACCGGAAGGAACCGAGCAGCTCGGGCGCGGTCTCCGCGAGCGCGGCGCGGAAGGCGGCATCGTGGACCGGGGTGGAGTCCACGAGCGTGCCGTCGAGATCGCAGAGCCAGATCATCCGGCCTCCTCCAGCGGGGCGGCGGCGGGCAGCCCCGCCAGGGCGGTGAGGACGCGCACGGTGCGCGGCCCGCTGTGCGTGCCCGGACGCGCGGGCTCCGCCAGGTCCGCGGAGATCCACCGGGCCCGGCCCCAGGTGCCCTCCGGGACGTCCACCGGCACCGCCTTCATCTGCACCGCCTTCACCTGCACCGCCCGGTCGCCCGCGCCCTCGTGGCACAGCACGTGGGTGACGGTCCGGCGCTCGTTGAACGGGTCGCCGAGATGGACCAGGGCGCGGGCGACGTGGTCCGACGCGGTCAGGCCCTGGACGTCGTGGTCCTCCCGGATGTTGACGACCAGCACCTTCGCCGCCGCGCGGCTCGCCGCGACCGCCTGCGCCACCCCCGGCGCGAGGTAGCTCGGGTACAGCGACGAATGCGGGGTGCCCGGCCCGTACACGATCAGGCGGGCGTCCCGGATCGCCGCCAGCGCCGCCGGGTTCGGCGACACCTCGGCGCGGCGGCCGGCCAGGATCCGCCGCACCCGCCCGGCGGGCATCGCCTCCAGCGCGTCCCGGTCGCGGACCGGGTCGCGGAGCAGGAACAGGTCGGTGATCGGCGCCGGGTCCTGCGGCGCGACGATCTCCGCCTCGTCCGCCAGCAGCCGCCCGTCCTCCTTGAGCGCCGCCAGGTGGGCGTTCTCGCCGCCGGTCACGTTCAGCAGCCGCACCGGGGACCCGAACGTCGCGGCGCACGCGCGGACCGCGGCGTTGAAGTCCTCTCCCAGCCGCAGGTAGGCGCCGGCGAACACCAGGTTGCCGAGCGCGCAGTCCGCGAGGTCGAAGCCCCCGGCGCCGGTGCCGAGCCGGTCCAGGAAGGCGGCCAGGTCCCGGGCGATCGCCAGCCGCGGGCCGCGCGGCAGCGCGTGGCATCCCTCGACGAGGTCGACCGCGAGCGCGCCGACGAACTCGGCCAGGTCGCGCGGCGTCGTCCCGTCCGGGAGGCGGTGCTCCAGGACCGCGGCCAGCGCCGCCTGCCCCGGATCGCGGGCGTCCAGATGCAGCAGGAGGTTCTTGCGGAAGTCCGACGGCCCGAGCATCCCGGGCAGGTAGCGGCGCAGCGCGCCGGTGGACATCCCGTTGTCGTACCCGTTGATCAGCAGCGCCAGCCGGATGCCCGGCGTGCGCAGCAGCTCCCGCGCGATCGCGGCGCCGCCCCGCCCGCCGCTGAACATCGCGACCCGGGCGCTCACCGGATCTCCCGGCGGATCCACTCGTTCGCGGACGGGGCGCGCAGCACGCCCCGCCGCTGCAGCCAGTGGCGGTAGCCGAGGTAGCCGACGAGCAGCGCGCGGTCCCGGGCCCCGCGCCAGTACCGCCAGCCGCGTCCCCCGCCGGCGCGCGGCCGGTGCTCGATCGGGATCTCCACCCACGTACGGCCGAGTTCGGCGACCCGTGCGGTGATCTCGGTCGAGCAGTTCATCCCGCCCGCCTCCAGCGGCAGCGCGCGCAGCAGCGGCCCGTGCACCAGCTTGAAGATCGAGTTGAAGTCGCGGTAGCGGGTGCGGTGCAGCAGGTTGCTGACCGCGCCGCTCGCCGCCGAGCCCCACCGGTACGCGGCGCCGTCGGCCTTCCGGACGCGGGCACCGGAGAAGGCCGTGCCCTCGCCGGCGAGGACGGGCCCGAGGAACCGGTCGAGGCCGGCGATCGGGAACTGGCCGTCGGAGTCCAGCAGCAGGACCCACTCCAGCCGCGTGTGCCCGATCGCGGCGCGGATCGCCGCGCCCGCCCCGCGGTTGCGGTCGAACCGCACGATGACCAGCTCGGGGCAGCCCACCCTGAGCTCTTCGAGGATGTCGGCGGTCGCGTCGGTGCTCCCGTCGTCGCAGACGACGATCTCCCACTCGCCGACCAGCGCGTTGCGCCGCAGGTAGGCCTGCCATTCGGTGACCACGTCGGCGATGGTCGCCGCCTCGTTGTAGGCGGGCGCCGCCACGGAGATCCCGATGGCGCCGGACGCGCCCCCGGACGTTGGCATTTTGTCCCCTTCCCGCTCAGGTACGGGTCCGCTCGGGGCCGAGCAGGCGCCCGAGCCGGCGATCCAGCGGCAGCAGGTTGAACGCGACGACGAACGGAAGGTGGGCGAGCGCGAAGACGACCGTCGCGCCGAACGAGATCGGCCCGCCGGTGATCAGGGTGATGTGCGGTGCGTCGATCTCGGACGGGAGGTCCACCGGGTTGACGACGTACCACATCAGGTCGAGGAAGCCGGAGAAGATGACGACGATGCCCGTGAACACGACCTTCAGGCACCGGCCGGGCGTCCCGCCTCCGAGCCGGTACGCGGCGGCGGTGGTCAGCACGAGGCCCGGATAGAGCAGCAGGTAAAGGTGGGTGTAGAAACTGTCGGCATCGGCGCGCTCGCCGTCCAGAAAATAGAAGCCGCTGATCCTCGGAAAGAGGTAGCCGGCGAAGAAGACGAACGGGATGTACAGCACCCAATGCGGGACCCTCGACGGCCACGGGAACAACGCGATTCCGCAGGCCAGGCAGGCGAAGACCAGCAGTTTGGCGGGCAGTTCCCAGGCGGCCCCGATCTCGCGCCCGTGCGGCATGAACAGCAGTACGGCCAGTGCCCCGGCCGTCCCCGTCAGAAGGGCGATCCACCACACGTGAACGCCCCAGCGGACAGGCGCCGCGGGCTGTGCGCCACCGGTCACGGGATCCGGTTCGCCCTCTCCGGATCGCGTCCGGGAGCCCGGGTCCCCGCTTCTGACGCTCATTGTCCGACACCCTTCCCCGAGGCGCCGAGCGACGACCGGCACCCATCTTCTAGTCCCACTTTCAACCATCGTGGGAGCGCTCCCACACACTCCCGTCGCACACCACCGAGAAATGTGTGGGAGCGCTCCCAGTAGATTTGAGAACGTCCATTCATGTCAAGACGTCACCCGAAAAACGCCGAAACATCCCTTGCGCGAGCGGGCCTGCGGAGGAGTTGCCGGGTCAGCGGGACCCGCGGTTCACGTGAGCGCCTCGACCAGGCTGCCGTGGCCTCCCGCCAGGCTGATCTCGGCCAGGTGCAGCCCGTCGTCGAACGCGTGCGAGGGGAACCGCTCCCAGATCCGGTTCTCGTGGAACGGGATGATCCTGCGGGTCTCGCCGCCGACGGCGGAGAGCATGGTGTCGGCGAAGTCCAGCCAGCCGGTGGCGCTGCCCGTCGTCATGGCGATGGGCGCGAGGATCCCGTCGCCGCGCAGGCCCTCCAGGTTCTCGTAGGAGTAGACGTTGTCGCCGGCGAAGATCCATTCGCCGTCCGCCGCGTTGGAGACCGCGACCACCTGCGAGCCCGCCGTGTGGGTGTCGAAGGCGGGGCGCACGGCGAGACCGGGCGCGATCTCGTGCTCGCCGTCGACGCGGGTCCCGAGGCCGTCGCGTTCCCGCTCGGCCAGGAGGGCGGGCAGGTCCGCCTGGCACGAGCGGGTCAGGTACTCGAACCGGGGCGGCCTCCGCAGCGCCGCCTCGTACTGGGTGATCTCGCGTTGCTGGATGTAGACGTGGGCGTTCGGGAAGGCGCCCGCGCAGCCCGCGTGGTCGAAGTGGTTGTGCGTGAGGATCACGGTGTCGACCTGCGCGGCGGCGACGCCGATCCGGTCGAGCACGTCCACCGGCGCGGCCCATCCGGTCCGGCCGTACTTGGCGGTCAGCCGCCGGTAGGTGGCCTCGTCGGCGAACCCGGTGTCGACCAGCGCGCACCGGTCGGCAGAGCGCACGAGGGCGAAGCAGTACGGCATCCGCCGGTGGCCCTCGTTCGGCTGCGCGGCGAACAGGTTGCTGGCCGGGAACCGGTCCACGAACCCGTACTCCAGGACCCAGATGGAGTGGTCGCTCATCGGCCGGTCTCCTCGGGCGGCAGCAGCTCGAAGGCGCCGAGCTGGACGGCGACCATCGTGTAGTAGCCGACGAGCGTCACCACCTCGAACAGCCGCTCCACGGTAAGCCCGGCCACCGCGTCGGCGTAGGTGCCCTCGTCGAGCTTGCCCGTGTCAAGGAGCTGCCGGGCGACCTCGTACGCGCGGCGCTCCTCGGTGGTCGTCAGCTCCGGCGGCCGGCCGGCGGCGAGCGCGTCCAGGTCGGCGGGCGACAGCCCCGCGGCGATCCCCGCCTTCGTGTGCGCGAACAGCTCGAAGGGGGCCCGGTGGTGATGGCCGACCATGAGGATGACCATCTCCCGGGCGCGCGCCGGGAGCGTCAGGTGGTACCGGATCGCCGCACCGAGCTTTTCGAGCGCGTTGCCGAGCGGCGGGTGCAGGACCCACACCGCCGGCGGTCCCTGGAGCCGTCCCGCGCCGTCCACCAGCGAGAACGGGGCGGACGAGTCCGCGCGGCGGCCCGAGGCGAAGAAGTCGTACAGGGTGCGCTGCTCCGGGCTCATCTCCTCCGGGCTCTGGCCCGTGAAACGCGCGCTCATGCGCGGACGGGGCCGGGCGCGCCGAGGAAGGCCCGCGGGTTGTCGACGGTCATGCGCCGCAGCTCGTCCGGCCGCCAGCCGAGATACGCCAGCTGCTCCACGAAGATCCGCAGGCATTCGGGCTCGGAAGGCGCCCACCGGGAGAAGGCGTCGGTGCTGAGCACGCTCCTCTCGGGGCCGATCGCCGAGAGCATGTCGTGCACGTCGCGGATCGTGTGCCGGGAGTCGGGGTGCAGGAGCGGGCCGTTGCAGAACTCGATGTAGGCGCCGAGGGCGGCGAGCTCGCGCAGCCGGCCCGCGTCCGCCGTGTAGTGCATCGGATGCGTGATCATCAACCGCTGCCCGATGTCGGCGCAGTAGCGCGCCACCGCCTCGCTCTCCTCCAGCGACACGTGCCCGGTCGCCAGCGACAGGCCGAGGTCCCGGCACGCGTCGACGGCCTCGCGCGCCTGCCCGGTCAGGGTGCCGCCGGAGGCGAGCAGCGAGACGGCGTTGCGGCGGCCGTACTCGTCGAAGGACGGGGAGACCCGGCCGAGCAGCTTGGAGATGTAGCCGTTCCGGCCGGTGTCGGCGTCCGAGCCCCAGGTCGGGAGGAAGACGACCCGGGCGCCGTGCGCGGCGGCCAGTTCCACGACCGTCGCGCAGACCCCGCCCATCGGCGGGTTGAGCGTGATGCTGCCGTGCACCTCGAAGCCGAGATCGGCGACCTGCCGCCGCAGCATCCCGGCGCGGTCGGTCGTGATCCACAGGTGCGACTTCAGCACCCAGCCGGCGATGCCGTACGCGTGCGCGAGCCGGGCGACCGCCAGGTCGTCGCCGCGGTAGTGGAACGCGGCGGACAGGTCGGGCCGGCCGTGGACGTGCACGTCGACGGCGTCGCGCAGGAGCCGGTCGAACCCGTCGGGGAGCGCGGCGACGTCCAGGGGCGGCGCCGGAGGCTGATCGTCGGCCATCTCGTCGGCCATGGGGACCTCCACGTGGGGAAGATGTCGTCAGGTGATCGGGAGCGGCGCGATCACGCCGGCGTCGGTGCGCACGTCGATGACCACGGGACGGTCCGCCTCGACGGCCCGCTCGAAGGCGGGCACGAGGCCGGCGGGCTCGTCGACGGTGAGTCCGAGGGCGCTCATCTCCTCGGCGATCCGGGCGAACCGCACGTCCCGGTAGGTCCACAGCTCCTGCGACCGCTCGGTGGCCTCGCCGCCGTACGCCCGGTCGAAGCCGCGCCTGCTCTGGTTGCCGCTCCGGTTGTTGTTGACCACGGTGATGGAGTTGATCTTCCAGCGGGCGGCCGTCTCGATCTCGCCGAGGTGGTAGTACAGGCCCGCGTCGCCGGTGAAGACGACGACGGGCCGGTCCGGGGCGGCGGCCTTGGCGCCGATTCCGGCGGGGAAGGCCCAGCCCAGGTGGCCGGCGCTGCGCAGGTAGTCCTGCCCCGCCGCGGTCACGTCGAAGAACTGCCCCATCCACATGCCCGCGTGCCCGGTGTCGGCCAGCACCACCGCGTCGGCGGGCAGGGAGGCGGTGAGGTCGCCGCAGATCCGCTCCGGCCGGATGGGGACGTCCCCGCTGGTCAGCACGGTCCGGTACTTCTCCCGCCAGGCGTTCTTGATCCGGGCGACCTCCTCGATCCAGCCGTCCCGCTCGTGCCGCGGCCGGGTGCCGGCGAGAGCGATCATCCTGCGCAGCACCTGCCGGACGTCGCCCAGCACCGCGGCCCGCAGCGGGTAGTTGCGGCCGAGGAACTCCGGGTCGATGTCGACCTGGACGGCCGGCGTGCCGATCGGCGGCACGGCCCAGAAGTGGGTCGTCATGCCGCCGGTCCTCGTCCCGAGGAAGCAGACCAGGTCGGCCCGGCCGACCACGGCGTTGGCGCTCTCCCGCGAGTAGGTGCCCACCATCCCGGCCGCCAGGGGATGCCCGCCCGGAATGGTGTCCTTGCCGTTCGCGGAGGTGACGACCGGGATCCGCAGCATCTCCGCCACCTGCACGAGTTCACGGCCCGCCCGGGAGGCCCGCACGCCGCCGCCGGCGACGATCACGGGCCGCTCGGCGGCGGTCAGCTCGCTCAGCGCCGCCTCGACGTCCGCGTCGTCGGGTTCGGGGCGGAACGGCGGCACCTGGGCGAACCGCCGCTCCACCAGCGGATCGAGCTCGGCCTCCTCGGTGTCGAGCTGGCCCTCGTTCCCCTGCACCTGGAGGTGCACCGGTCCTGGGCATCCGGTGGTCGCGACCCGGAACGCGTGCCGGATCATGTCGGGGAACCGGGCCACGTCGTCGATGGTGGCGTTCCACTTGGTCACGGGCTCGAAGGCGGGCAGGTCGTCGATCTCCTGGTACACCTGCCGGAACTTGGTCGCCGGGAGCCGTCCCCCCGTCAGCGCGAGCACCGGCGAGTGCGCCAGGAACGGTTCGCGCAGCCCGGCCGCGAGGTTGAGCGCGCCCACCACCTGGGCCGCGCACACGCCCACCCGGCCCGACACCCGCGCGTACCCGTCCGCCATGTACGCGGCGGACTTCTCGCCGTGCGTGACGACCCGCGCCACGTCGGGGTGGCGGCGTTCCAGCTCGGCGAGCGTCCGCCGCAGGATGGCGGGGACGGAGAACAGGTGCGTCACGCCGTAGCCGGCGAGCATGTCGGCCACCGCCGACGCGCCCGACCGCCTCACCGCACCGGAGTCAGCCATCGTGGGACCGCCCCTCGCCGCCGTTGACCGTGGACTTCGTCGAGTACGCCGTCGGCGACGGGTTCGGCCGCCGGGTGGCCGGGCGCTTCCCTGAGTAGCGGAGCCCCAGGTAGGGGAGCGTCCGGCACATCAAGTAGTAGACGAAGTGCGTACGCGGCCACTGGGTGACGTTCGCGCCGGATGACGCGTGGTAGTAGTTGTGGCAGTCCGCGCGCATGGCGGACGCGTGCCGGTCGAGCTGCCGGTCGATCCACCGGACGTACCGGTCGAGCGCGGCCTCCCTGGTGTCGACCGTCCGCAGGCCCAGGCGGTGGACGCGGCGGATCGCCGCGACGGCGATCTCGGCCTGGCGCTCCAGCTGGGCGATGATGGAGAACCCGCCATTGGTGTTCGGCCCGTACAGGATGAAGAAGTTCGGGAAGTTCGGCACGGTGACGCCGAGGAACGCGCGCGGGCGTTCCCCCCAGTAGTCCTGGAGCTTTTGACCGCCCGCACCGGTGACGGTGGTGCGGGCCAGGAAGCGGGTCGGCTGGAATCCGGTGCTCATGATGAGCACGTCCACCTCGCGCTCCACGCCGGTGGCGTCCACGATGCCTTTGCCGGTCACGGACGTCACCGGCTCGGGGACGAGTTCGACGTTGGCGCGGTTCAGCGTCGGGTAGAACGTCGAAGCCAGGACCGGGCGCTTGCATCCCCAGGGGTGGTCCGGCGTGACGGCCTCGCGCACCGTGGGATCGTCGATGGCGGTGTCGATGAAGTGCCGGCACAGGCGCTGCATCCGCCCCTGCTGCTTGCTGCTCGCGTCGTACGCCTTGAACCGTTCCATCGACTTCCAGAACAGCCACATCCGGTAGGCGCGGCGGGCGACGCGGCTGCGCAGGAAGATCGCGCGCTCCCGGGCGGTGAAGGCCCGTTCGCCCTTGGGCTCGATCCAGCCGGGCTCGCGCTGGAAGACGTAGAGCCGGCCGGTCTCGGGGGCGATCGCCGGGATGATCTGCACGGCCGTCGAGCCGGTGCCGACGACGGCGACGCGCTTCCCGGTCAGGTCGTGGTCCTCCCACCGGGCCGTGTGGAAGGCGATGCCGCCGAAGTCCTCCAGGCCCGGCCAGTCCGGGTACCGGGGGACGTTCAGCAGGCCCGCGCAGTTGATGACGAACCGGAAGGTCCGCTCGGCGCCGTCGTCGGTCCGGACGCGGTAGCCGGACGCCGACTCGTCCCAGGTCAGCTCCTCCACGCGGGTGCCGAACCGGAAGTGCGGGCGCAGCCCGAACCGGTCCACGACGACCTCGGCGTAGCGCTGGAGCTCGGGCTGGGTGGCGTGGGTGCGGGGCCAGTCGTAGTCCATGAAGGAGAACGAGTAGGCGTGCGAGGGGATGTCGACCTCGCACCCGGGATAGCGGTTGTCCCACCAGGTTCCGCCGGGGCCGGCGCTCTGCTCGAAGATGGTGAAGTCGTCGAACCCGGCCCGGCGGAGCTTGACGGCGGCCGCGATCCCGCCGAACCCGCCGCCGATGATCGCGACGCTGGGCGGTGCGGGGGTGCTACGGGGCATCGGTCAGCTCTGCGGCCTGGGACGGCATGGGGTAGTCGGCGGCGTTCAGCACCCACCCGTCCTGCTGGGAGAAGTCCAGCCGGGGCGGCGCGAAGATGTCGATGAGGTGGTTGGAGCCGGCGCCGATGGCCTGGCTGGTGTGCACGGTCGGCGGCGGGATCACCGTCAGGGACGGGCTGCCGCAGTGCTCGTGCTCGTCCGGCCGCCACTCGTCGAGGTCGGTGGTCCAGGGCCAGCGCAGATGGTGGACGTACTCGCCGTCGATGATGAGCGAGAGCTGCTCGAAGTCGTCGTGCGAGTGCGGCGACATCTTGGCGGTGTCGCGCGGGCCGGTGCGCGGGCGGGTGTAGTTGACCATGAACGACGAGCACCGGAAGATCCGGAACGGCGGGTTCTCCAGGCCGGGGACGTCCAGGCTGTAGGTGCGCAGCCGGTACCCGCCGGCCGGCTCCGGCCAGGGCTCCAGCGGTGCGACGTTGGGGTGCGGCTCGTCGTAGGCGCGGGCGTTGGAGGCCCGTGCCGCCGCCTTGGGGGACCGGGTGGTGGTGATGGTGACGACCTGTCCCGGTCCGCGCAGCCGGACGGTGGCGGGGCCGGGCGGGATGAAGCTCAGGGTCTCGCCGGCCACCTCCGTCTCCGTGCCGTCGATGGTGATCACGGCGCCGGTGGCGGGGTCGGGGAGCAGCAGGCCGAACTCGTCCGGCCCGCCCTCGTGCTCGACGACGGTCTCCTCGCTCACGTCCAGGTAGCCGATCACCAGGTGCTGGCTGCGGCCGTACCAGGCGGCTGCGCCGTCCTGCTCGTCCGGGGGCAGTTCGTAGAAGCGGAGGTAGTCGGCCGCGGCGGCCTGCTCGGCGGCCTTGCCGGGGCCGGTGCTGCGGAGGGCGGCTCGGGCGTCGCCGGGGTCGTAGGGCATGGGATCTCCCTGGTCGGTGTGGTGGTGCGGGCTAGCCTCGGGCGGCGGCGCACAGGTCGGTGGCGGCGGTGCCGAAGATCTGGGCGTCGTTGCCGACCATGACGAAGGCGAAGCCGCGGTCGGCGGCCGCCTTCGCCTGCTGGGCGGTGCGGACGGCGGTCCCGACGGGCGTCTCGCGGTCCTTGGCGGCGGCGAGCAGCCGGTCGGTCAGCGCGGTCAGGCCGGGGTCGTCGGCCTTGAGGCCGGTGGAGACGGTCAGGTCGCCCATGCCGAGGAAGGCGGCGTTGACCCCGGGGACGTCGAGGACGGCCTCGGCGTCCTCCACCGCGGAGAGGTCCTCCAGTTGGGGGATGCGCAGCGTGTCCTCGTCGCCGCGGCGCAGGTACTCGGGCGTCGGGTCGAGTCCCCACATGCCGGCCCGGGACGTGGTGCCGAGGCCGCGGCTGCCGCGCGGCGGGAACAGCATGCTCCGCGCGACGCGGTCGGCGTCGGCCCCGTCCATGACGTGCGGGACGAGGACGCCGTCCACGCCCGTGTCGAGGATCGGCTGCACGTGGCCCGCGCCCCGTTCCGGCACCCGGACGAGGGCGTGCAGGCCGAGGCCCTGCGAGACGACGACCATGCGGTAGGCGCTCTCCAGGGTCAGTGGGCTGTGCTCCAGGTCGATGACCACGAAGTCGAACCCGGCTCGGGCCAGCAGCTCCACGGTCTCCAGGGCGGGGATCTTGACCCAGGTGCCGAGGAGGGGCCCGCCGTCCCCGGTCCGCAGCCGTTCGATCATCCGCATCGCGGTCTCCTTCGGGCCGTCCCGGCGGGGGTGCCGGCCGGGGACAAGTTCCGAAGAGCGGGATGAACATCCTGTTCTTCGGGATTCCGGGCGACTGTAGGCAGACGTGTCGCGGCACGTCAAGAGATCGAATTTTCCGGAACTTTCCCGCCCTGAAATGCGGCGGAAACCTTGACACGGCCCCGAAGAGGTGACCTACAGTCCGGGGTTGTACCGGATAGATGGACAGCTAACCCGGATAGTGGGACAACCGGGCGGCCCGGACGGAAGGTGGGGAGACGGCATGGCGGACATGCCCGGGACATCGTCCAAGGATCGCCTGGACATCACCAGCGGGGACATCCAGGTCGTGGCGCGGACCGCTCAGCTGCTCCGCCTGCTGACCACCCACGAGACCATCGACCTGGTGACGGCCGCCGCCGAGCTGGGCGTGGGGAAGTCGACGGCGCACCGCTACCTCGCGTCGATGGAGAACCACGGCCTGCTGCACCGCCGCGACCGCAACCGCTACGAGTGCGGCGAGCTGCTGGCCGAGCTCGGCACGGTGGCGCTGTCCCGGCTCGGGGTGATCGAGGTCGCCCGCCCGGTGATGGAGGCCGTCAGCGTCGAGGTTCAGCAGACGGTGGTGCTGAGCATCTGGAACGGGCAGGCACCCGTTGTGATGCATGTGCACGAGGACAGCAGCCGTACGGCGCACGTCTCGATAAAGGTCGGGTCGGTGCTGCGTCAGGGCACGGCGCAGTTCCTGGTGTTCTACGCGTTCCGTGACCACACTTTCCATCGCTTCCGCGGCGAACCGTCCGCTCCCGCGATCTCGGAGGCCGACCTGGCGGTGGTGCGCGAGACCCGCGTCGCCGTCCGGTACTGGCCGGACGACGGCATCCGGGCCCTCGCCGTGCCCGTGTTCGACGCCAACAACCTGGTCGTCGCCACGCTCGGCGTCGTGGGCATCGCCCAGTTCGTGCCCGATGAGATCGACAGCCCCGTCGCGCGGGCCCTGCTGCGCGGCGCCGACATCATCAAGAACAGCCTGAGTAGCTCGCTGGAGGGCGACGGCGAAGACCAGCCCTGACCGGACACCGTCGTCGTCAGACGAACCGCGCCGGGGGGTGTGTCGCGTCGGTTCGCACCGTTCGTGTGGACGGTTCCCTCGAGAAAAAAAGAGGTAAGGCAATGAGACAACCCCGAACGCTCGTCCTGGCGATGGCCGGTTCCCTGCTGCTCGCGGCCTGCGGGGTCAGCGGCTCCAGCGGCGGCGGCTCCGACGACAAGACGCTCACCTGGGCCAGCACCGGCGGCAAGTTCCAGGAGGACGAGAAGAACGCCCTGCAGAAGCCGTTCACCGCCAAGACCGGCACGACGTTCACCAACGCCAGCCCGGCCGACATCGCGCAGGTCAGGGCGATGGTCAAGTCCGGGCGCACCATCTGGGACCTGGTGAACACGAGCTGGATCTTCGGGGGCGCCTACTGCGGCGAGCTGTTCGAGAAGCTCGACAGCCCGACCCTGGACCGCAGCCAGTTCCCGCAGGGCACCACGCACGACTGCTTCATTCCGACGTTCCGGTACGCGAACATCTTCAGCTACAACGCCGACATGTTCCCCGGCGCGAAGCCGTCGAAGATCGAGGACTTCTTCGACGTCAAGCGCTTCCCGGGCAAGCGCATCGTCTTCGACTACCCCAAGAACGGGCTGCTGGAGGCGGCGCTGGTCGCCGACGGCGTCGCGCCGGACAAGCTGTACCCGCTGGACGTGGACCGGGCGTTCAAGAAGCTCGACACGATCAAGAAGAACCTGGTGTTCGCGCCCACCTACGGCGCCATCCAGCAGCAGCTCGTCGACAAGCAGGCGTCCATGACCCTGACGGTGACGGCGCGCGGCGTGACGGCCGCGCAGGCGGGCGCCAACCTCAAGCCGGTGTGGGACTTCAACACCACCGACATCGGCGCGCTGCTCATCCCGAAGGGCAGCCCGCGCAAGACGCTCGCGCAGGAGATGCTCGCGTTCGTCGTCGCACCCGAGCAGGCCCGCGCCTACGCCAAGCTCACCGGCACGGCCCCGGCGCGCACGGACGTCCCGGTCGAGAGCATCCAGTACTCGCCGCTGCAGAAGTCGTTCAACGCCTTCCAGTCCGACCGCGGCCGGCTCGTCGAGCAGGACAAGCCGTGGTGGATCAAGAACACCGACGCCGTGTCGAAGCGCTGGACCAAGTGGAAGGTCAGCTAGCCGATGGCCGCCCCGACCCGCGCGCCCTCCCCGCCGGACGCCGCTCCGGCGGGGGGACCGGCCCCGCCCACCAGGCGCGACCGCCGCAGCGCGGTGCTGCTCCTGCTGCCGGCGCTGGTGGCGCTGACGGTCCTGTTCGCCCTGCCGCTGATCAACGTGGCGTGGCAGAGCTTCACCGACCCCACGTTCGGGATCGACAACTACACGTCGCTGTTCACCGACGGGTACACGCTGCGGGTGCTCGGCCGGACGGTGCTGACCGCGCTGGTGGTGACCTTCGTGGGGATGGTCCTGGCCTACCCCTACGCGTACGCGATGACGATCGTGGGCCCCACCGCCCGCGCCGTCCTGGTCACGGTGGTGCTCGTCCCGTTCTGGACGAGCATGCTGGCCCGCAACTTCGCGTGGCTGGTGCTGATGCAGAACGACGGGGTGATCCAGAAGTACCTGCTGGCCCCGTTCGGTTTCGGCGACACCGTGCTGCTGGGCACCAACACGGGCGTCGCCATCTCGATGACCCAGGTGATGCTGCCGTTCATGGTCCTGCCGATGTACAGCAGGATGCAGCAGATCGACCGGCGGCTGGTGAAGGCCGCGCAGGGCCTCGGGGCGGGACGGGTGTCGGCCTTCCGCAAGGTCTACGTTCCGCTGTCGCTGCCGGGCGTGGTGGCCGGGGCGTCGCTGGTGTTCGTGCTCGCGCTCGGCTTCTACGTCACGCCGGCGCTGCTCGGCTCGCCGCAGAGCGCGCTGATCGCCCAGGTCATCAACACCCAGGCGCGTGAGCTGCTCGACTTCGGCGGCGCCGGGGCGATGGGCATGTTCCTGCTGGTCGTCGCGCTGGCGGTGCTGGGCGTCAGCCGGCTGCTCGCCGGGCGCGGCGCGGGCGGCCTCTCCCAGGCGGTGGCCACCGCGGGCGGCGCCTCCGGGGCGTCGGAATCCGTGCGGGCCCCGTGGCTGCGGGCCTACACGGCCGTCGCCGGGCTGTTCCTGGTCGCGCCCAGCCTCGTGGTCATCCCGATGAGCTTCTCCTCCGGGCAGACCTTCCAGTTCCCGCCGCAGGGCTGGTCGGTCCGGTGGTACGAGCGGTTGTTCACCTCACCGGAGTGGACGGCCTCCATCCTCAACTCGCTCCAGGTCGCGGTGATCACCGCGGTGCTGGCCACCGTCCTCGGCACCGCGGCCGCGGTCGGGCTGACCCGGGCGCCCGAGCGGGTGCGCGGCGCGGCGAACGGGTTCCTGCTGTCCCCGCTCACCGTGCCGCACATCCTCATCGCGCTCGTGGTCTTCAGCGTCTTCCTCCGGATGGGGCTGAACGGCAAGCTGATCGGGATCATCCTGGCGCACACCGCGCTCGCGCTCCCGTTCGTGGTGATCGCCGTCTTCACCCGGCTGCGCGGCATGGACCCCCGGCTGGCGGACGCCGCCGCCGGGATGGGCGCGCGGCCCTGGTCGGTCTTCCGCCGCGTCACCCTCCCGCTGGCGATGCCCGGCGTCGCCTCCGGCGCCGTGCTGGCCTTCGTGAGCTCGCTGGACGAGGTGGTCGTCGCGCTGTTCCTCCAGGGCCCCGCCGCGATCACCCTGCCGGTGCAGATGTTCAACAGCGTGGCCCTCCAGATCGACCCCACGATCTCCGCCGCCTCCAGCGTCATGGTCGTCGGCGTGAGCGTTCCGATCCTGCTCGCCCAGGTGGCGGGCGCCCGCCGCGGAGCCGCGAAGGCGGGCGGCACCGGAAAGGCAGACGGCACCGGAAAGGCGGGTGATCCCCGATGAAGTCGCAGGAGTCCGGCGGAGGCCGGATCGAGCTGGTCGACCTGTGCAAGCGCTTCGCGCCCCGCGGACCGCTGGTGGTCGACCATGTGGGGATCGACGTCGCCCCCGGCGAGTTCGTCACCCTGCTCGGCCCCAGCGGGTCGGGCAAGACGACGACCCTCAACATGATCGCCGGGTTCACCGAGGCGACGTCGGGGGAGATCCGGCTGCACGGCCGCGACATCTCCGGCCTGCCGCCGCATCGCCGCGGGTTCGGCATGGTGTTCCAGAACTACGCCCTGTTCCCGCACATGACCGTCGAGCAGAACGTGGCGTTCCCGCTGCGGGAGCGCGGCGTGGGCAGGCGGGAGACGCAGCGGCGGGTGGGCGACGCGCTCGACCTCGTCGACCTCGGCGGTCTCGCCGGGCGGCGTCCCAACGAGCTGTCCGGCGGGCAGCAGCAGCGCGTCGCGCTGGCCCGCGCCGTCGTGTACTCCCCGAGCGTCCTGCTGCTGGACGAGCCGCTCAGCGCGCTCGACCGGAGGCTGCGCCAGACGCTCCAGCACGAGATCAAGCGCATCCACGACGAGCTGAAGCTGACGTTCGTGTTCGTCACGCACGACCAGGAGGAGGCGATGGTGCTCTCCGACCGGATCGCGGTGTTCAACCGCGGCCGGATCGAGCGCCTCGACGGCCCCGCCGAGCTGTACAACCGGCCCGGCACCCGGTTCGTCGCGACCTTCCTCGGCGAGTCGAACATCTTCGCCGGACGGCTCACCGGCGACGTCTACGTGTGGGGCGACCGCAAGTGGGGCTTCGCTGCCGAGGGCCCCGGCGCCGGCCCCGACGACCGGCTGCTGGTCGTGCGGCCCGAGCGGGTGGGCCTCGCGACCGAACCGTCCGCCGTCCCGTCGGGAGCGAACCGGGCCGAGGCGACCGTCATCGAGGTCACCTTCCACGGCACATACCAGCGCGTCCGGCTGGAATTCCGGGACGGCACCGAGGGCTCCGCCGTCCTGTCCCAGGGCGCAGGCGGGACCGCCGGCCTGCCGGACCCGGGCGCTTCCGTGGCGGCGCACTGGAGCCCGGACGACCAGGTGCTGGTGACCGACGGGCCCGCCGCCTCCCAGATCGACCAAGAGATGAGGACCGACACGTGATCGCTGATCCCGCGCTGATCGACCCCGACCTCGACGGGGACCGGCACGACCCCGACGACGAGGCCGACGCGCTGCTCGTCGGGGCGGTGGACCTGCACCAGCATCCCGGCCCGAGCCCGTTCCCGCGCCGGATGAGCATTCTGGACGCCGCCCGCGACGCCGCCGGAGCCGGCTTCCGCGCCATCGTCGCCAAGTCGCACCACCACAGCATGGTCACCGACATCCTCGCGCTCGGCCCCGCCGGGCTCGACGACCTGCCCGTCGAGGTGCGCGGCGGGATCGCCCTGAACCGGACGGTCGGCGGCCTCAACCCCTACGCGGTGGAGCTGGCGCTGCGCATGGGGGGCCGCATGGTGTGGTTCCCGACCCTCGCCTCGCACGCCCACATCGACCACCACGCCGAGCACAACACCGGGTTCCCCACGCCCGAGGTCGAGCTCCGCGACAACGAGCCGATCTCGATCGTGGACGAGGCCGGGGCCGTGCTGCCGGAGGTGCGCGACATCCTCGGCGTGATCGCCGCCGAGGACGCCGTGCTGACCTGCGGGCACCTCGGCGTCGGCGAGGCGCAGGCGCTCATCGACGCCGCGCTGGAGGAGGGCGTCCAGCGGATCGTCGTGAACCACCCCTGCTTCGTCGTCGGCGCGTCCATCGAGCAGGCCGCCGCGTGGGCCCGGCAGGGCGTGCACATCGAGCACTGCGCGGTCATGTACTTCGGACGCCCCGACCGCCGCCGCGACATCGGCGAGCTGGAGGCGTTCATCAAGGCCGCCGGGGTGGAGCGCACGGTGATCTCGTCGGACTCGGGGCAGAAGGTGAACCCGCTGCCGGTCACTCTGTTCCGCCGGGCCGTGCGGGGCCTGCTCGACGCGGGCCTCCCGGAGTCCGACATCACCCGGCTGGTCGGCGGCAACGCCGGAGGGCTGCTGCTGCCATGAGCGCACGGGCACCGGACCCGCCCGGCACCGGGGACGGCGTCTACGAGGTCGTGGCCCTGCGGTACGGGACGCGCACCGGGACCCGCGCGGAGATCTACCTCAACCACCACATCCACGGTGAGCCGGACTCGCCGCTCGACATGGACTACTACTGCTGGGTGGTCCGCAACGACCGGCGGACCGTGGTCGTGGACACCGGGTTCGGCCCCGAAGGCGGCGCCCGCCGGGCGCGCACCACGCTGACCGAGCCGGTCGCGGCCCTGGCGGCGCTCGGGGCCTCCCCGGACGCCGCGCCGCCGGTGATCGTGACGCACGCCCACTACGACCACATCGGCAACCTCGCCGCGTTCGACCGGTCCGAGGTCATGCTCGCCCGCGGCGAGTTCGAGTTCTGGACGGGCCCGATGCGCCGCCGCGCGCAGTTCGCCCACTCCGTCGAGGAGGCCGAGACCGCCCACCTGGCCGAGGTCGCCCGGCAGGGCCGGATGACGCTCCTGGACGGGCCGCGGACGGTGGCGCCGGGCATCGAGGTCGTCCCGGTGGGCGGGCACACGCCCGGACAGCTGATCGTCCTGGTGACCACGGCGTCGGGGCGGACCGTCCTCGCGTCCGACGCCCTGCACTACTACGAGGAACTGGACCTGGACCGGCCGTTCGCGTTCGTCGCGGACCTCCCCGCGATGTACCGGGGCTTCGACCTGCTGCGCGACCTGGCCGGACGGCCCGGTCACGTCCTGGTCCCCGGACACGACCCCGAGGTGATGCGGCGGTTCCCGGTGCTGGAGGGCACCGGCGGCCACGCCGTCCGCGTCGGCTGACCGAAACGGTCGGCTGACTGGATCGGTCGGCTGACACGGCCGGCCGTCACGAGAGGAGCACGAAGTTGGCGCACAACACGCTGGAGGACAAGGTCGCCCTCGTCACCGGCGGCGGGAGCGGGATCGGCGCGGCCACCGCCCGCCGGCTCGCCGGCCAGGGGGCCCGGGTCGTCGTGGTCGACGTGAACGGCGACGCGGCGAAGCAGACCGCCGAGTCCCTGCCGACCGAGAGCCTGGCCATCGCCGCCGACGTCTCCAAGGAGGCCGACGTCGAGCGCTACGCCGAGCAGGCGCTGGACAGGTTCGGCCGGATCGACCTGTACCACCTGAACGCCGGGATCCTCGGCACGCTGGACCGGCTGACCGACCTCACGGTCGACGACTTCGACCGGGTCACGTCCGTGAACCTGCGCGGCCCCTTCCTCGGGCTGCGGACCGCGTTCCGCTGCTACGAGTCCCAGGGCAACGGGGGCGCGATCGTGCTGACCTCGTCGATCGGGGGCCTGCGCGGCAGCGCCGACCTGCTGCCCTACCAGGCCAGCAAGCACGGCGTGATCGGGCTGACGTACGGCGCCGCCATGTTCGGGGGGTCACGGGGGGTGCGCGTCAACGCCGTCGCGCCCGGCCTCGTCCCGACCGGGCTGTTCACCGGGGTGGCCGGCGCCGGGAAGAACCTGGAGCAGCGTGGGACGACCACGCCGCTGCGGCGGGTCGGCACCCCCGAGGAGATCGCCGGGGTGGTGGCGTTCCTGCTCGGGGACGACGCGGCGTACATCACCGGCGAGGTGGTGTCGGTCGACGGCGGCGCCGCGATGGTCAACACCGTCCGTCCGTCCGGTGGCGCGGGAGCCTGGCGTCCCGAGGAGACGGCGTGACCGAGAAGCGCCCGGTCGGTTTCGTCGGCCTCGGCAACATGGGCGGGCGCATCGCGCGCCGCATCATCGAGCGTGGCCACCGCGTCCTCGGCCATGACAGCGACCCCGGGAAGGTCGCCGCGGCGGGCGCCGACCCGGCGGGGTCGGCGGCCGGCGTGGCCGAGGGCAGCGACACGATCCTGCTGTCCCTGCCGGACAGCAAGGCGGTCGAGGCCGTCGTCATGGGGGCGGGCGGCCTGCTCGGCGCGTGCCGTCCCGGCCAGGTCGTGGTCGATCTGAGCACGGCCGCGCCGGAATCGACCGTCTGGCTGCACGCCGCGCTCCGCGAGCGGGGCGTGACGTTCCTGGACGCGGGCGTCACCGGCGGCGCCGCGGCCGCCGAGCGGGGCGCGCTGACGCTGATGGTCGGCGGCTCCGCCGACGCGGTCGGCGCGCTGTACTGGCTGTTCGACCTGTTCGCCGCGAAGGTCTTCGTCATGGGGGACAGCGGGGCCGGGCACACCGCGAAGCTGCTCAACAACTTCCTCAACGCCGTCTCCCTCGCGGCCACCGCCGAGGTGATGGTCGCGGGGCGGGCGGCCGGCCTGGACCCGGGGCGGCTGCTCGCGGTCCTCAACGCGGGGAGCGGGCAGAACTTCGCGACCCGCGAGCGGTTCCCGCACATCATCCGGGGCGACTACCTGGAGGGCGGCCTCACCGGCGCGCTGATGATGAAGGACATCGTCCTGTACGTCGAACGCGCCCGCGCGCTCGGCGTCCCGACGCTCAACGCCGCCGGGCCGCTGGCGACGTTCGGGCTGTCCAACAACCTCGGCTACGCCGACCAGATCAGCAACCGGGTGGTGGACGCGCTGGGCGACGTCGCCGGCGGCATCCGGGTCCACGACGGCGAGGAGGCCGCCCGATGAGGATCGTGCGCGGGCGAGCCTCCGCGGGCGCGTCCGAGCGGAGGTCGTCGACGTTCACCGGCGAGGTCTGGGCCGACCCCGTCCTGCCGTCCACCGACGGCGTCGTCGTCAACAACGTGTTCTTCGCCCCCGGCGCGCGCACCCACTGGCACCACCACGAGAACGGGCAGATCCTCCAGGTCACGGCCGGTTCCGGGTGGGTGTGCGCGCTCGGCGAGGCGCCCGAGCCGCTCGGCCCGGGCGACCTGGTCTGGGTGCCGCCCGGCGAGACCCACTGGCACGGCGCCGGGCCGGACGGCTACCTGCTGCACCTCGCGACCTCGCTCGGCACGACCCACTGGGACCGGCCCGTCACCGACGAGGAGTACGGGGCCGCCCGCCCGCAGACCATCCCGGAGGAGCAACGATGACCCTTGACGTGAACAGCCAGGAGAGCCGGTACGAGCGGGGGATGCGGGCCCGCCGGGAGGTGCTCGGCGCGGAGCACGTGGACCGCGCGATGTCGACGGCGAGCGACTTCGGCCGTCCCATCCAGGAACTGCTGACCGAGTACTGCTGGGGCGAGATCTGGACCAGGCCCGGCCTGGAGCGCCGCACCCGCAGCATGCTGAACATCGTCATGCTGACCGCGCTCGGCCGCAACCACGAGCTCGGGGTGCACGTGCGGGGCGCGGTGAACAACGGCGTCACCGACGACGAGATCCGCGAGTGCCTGCTCCAGGCGATGATCTACTGCGGCGCGCCCGCCGCGCTGGAGGCGTTCCGCGTCGCCGAGCGGGTCCTGACCGAGCTGCGCGCCGATGGGTGACCGCGGAACGGTCGGTTTCGTCGGGCTCGGCAACATGGGCGCCCCGATGGCGGGCCGGCTCGCACGCGCCGGGTACGCGGTGCGCGGCCACGACGCCGACGCGGCGTCCCTGACCGTGCTGGACGAGCTGCCGGGGGCGGTCCCGGTCCCCACCGCGGCGGCGGCCGCCGAGGGGGCGGACGCGGTGGTGCTGATGCTGCCGACGTCCGATGTCGTCGAGGCGGTGCTGGACGGCGGGCTGCGCGACGCACTCGCCCCCGGCACCGTCCTGGTCGACATGGGTTCCTCCGACCCGGTCCGGACCCGGGCGCTCGCCCCCGGCATCGGGGAGCGGGGCGCGGCGCTGGTCGACGCGCCCGTCTCCGGCGGTGTGGCGGGCGCCCGGAACGGGACGCTCACCATCATGGCCGGGGGCGACCCGGAGCCCGTCGAGCGGGTCCGGCCCCTGCTGGAGGCGCTGGGCGGGAAGGTCCTGCACGTCGGCCCCGTGGCCGCCGGACACGCCCTCAAGGCGCTCAACAACCTGATGTCCGCGGCGCACCTCCTCGTCTCCTCGGAGGCGCTGGAGGCCGGGCACGCGTTCGGGCTCGACTACGAGGTGATGCTGGAGGCCGTCAACGGGTCCAGCGGCCGCAGCGGATCCACCCAGGTCAAGTGGCCGGCCCACGTGCTCCCGGGCGGGTTCGACTCCGGCTTCGGCCTCGGCCTGATGCTCAAGGACATGCGGACGGCGGTCGGGCTCGCCGCCGCGTCCGGCCGCCCCGCCCGGCTCGGCGCGGCGGCCGTGGACCTGTGGGCCGAGGCGGCGCGCGAGCTGCCGGGCGACGCCGACCACACCGAGATCGTGCGCTGGCTACGGAACGGAGAGCAACGATGACCGTCCTCACCCCCGACCAGGAGGAGATCAAGGCCGAGTTCATCCGCGTGCGCGGCACGTGGGGGCCGCCGTGGGAGAGCATGCTGCGCCACGACCCCGGGTTCCTCAAGGCGTACCTGAACTTCTCGGCCGTGCCGTGGCGCAAGAACCACCTGGACGCCAAGACGAAGGAGTTCGTCTACATCGCCGTGGACGCCGCGGCGACCCACCTGTACGAGCCCGGCATCCTCCAGCACATCCGCGCCGCCCTGGAACAGGGCGCGACGGGCGCGGAGATCATGGAGGTGCTGGAGCTGACCAGCACCCTCGGCATCCACGCCTGCAACATCGGCGTCCCCCTCCTTCTGGAGGTCCTCGAAGAGGAGGGGCTCCGCACCGAGCCCGCCCCCCTGGACGCGGAGCGCGAGCGTCTCAAGGCCGAGTTCGTCGCCAACCGCGGCTACTGGCACCCGTTCTGGGACGGCCTGCTGGAACTCGACCCCGAACTCTTCGGCGCCTACCTGGACTTCTCGTCGGTCCCCTGGACGACGGGCACCCTCCCGCCGAAGACCAAGGAACTCGTCTACGTGGCCTTCGACGCCTCGGCCACCCACCTGTACCAGCCGGGCCTCAAGCTCCACATGCGCAACGCGCTGCGCCACGGCGCCACCGCGGAGGAGATCATGGAGGTCCTGGAGATCGCCAGCGTGGTGGGCATCCACGCCGCGACGACCGCGGCGCCCCTCCTGGACAAGGCCCTGGCCGAGAAGGCGGGAAGCCCCGGCGCCGCCACCTGCGGGCGGTGAACGGGCCGGGGCCGGGCTCGTGAGCGTTCCGGCGCCGGGCCGCCCGGCGCCGGAACGCTCAGGTGAGGAACCCTCCATCGACCGGCAGGATGACCCCGCTGAGGTGGCTCGCCCGGTCGCTCAGCAGGAACGACACGGTCGCGCCGACCTCCGCTCCCGTCCCCGCCTTGCGCAGCGGCGTGGCGGCGATCCGGGCCTCCACACCGCCGGGGATCCGCTGCCGCAGATGGTCGAGCATCGCGCTCTCGATCGGGCCGGGGGCCAGCACGTTCACCCGGACGCCGAGCGGCCCGAAGTCGTGGGCGGCGGTGCGGGTCAGGCCGATGACCGCGTGCTTGGTGGCCTGGTAGGCGCCTGAACCGGAGCTGCCGCGCAGGCCGCCGATGCTGCTCATGTTGACGATCGAGCCGGAGCCCTGCGCCTCCATGACCCGGATCTCCTCGCGGAGGCACAGCCACGTGCCCTTCACGTTGACGGCCATGATCCGGTCGAAGTCCTCTTCGGTGACCGCGTCGAGCCGCCCGCTCCCGGGAATCGCGGCGTTGTTGAACGCCCCGTCGAGCCGGCCGAACCGCGCGACGGTGGCGTCGACGAACGCGGCGACGTCCGACGGGTCCGAGACGTCGCCGGTCGTGTAGGCGACGTCGTGCCCGTCCGAGGTGAGCTCCTCGGTGAGTTCGGCGAGCGGCGCCTTGCTGCGCGCGACGAGCATGAGGGCGGCGCCGTCCGCGGCGAGGAGGCGCGCGGTGGCGGCCCCGATCCCCGTGCTCGCCCCGACGATGAGGACGGTCTTGCCGGCGAGCGGTGGTTCTGTGGTGGCTGGCATGGGTCAGTGGGCCCTTTCCTGGTCTCGTTCCATGGGCGTACTCATGGGGTCGTGCTCGCGTCGCCGCCGTCGACGCCGCGGAGGGCGAGCATCTTCCGGGCGTCGTCGGGTGTGGCGATCTCCTTGCCCAGGTCTTCGATGACGCCCCGGATCTTCGTCACCTGCTGGGCGTTGCTCTCCGCGAGGCGTCCCCGGCCGATCCACAGGCTGTCTTCGAGGCCCACCCGCACGTGGCCGCCGAGCCACGCGCTGTGGGTGGCGAACTGCATCTGGTCGCGGCCGGCGGCGAAGGCGGAGAAGGAGTAGTCGTCACCGAAGAGCTTGTCGGCGATCCGCACCATGTGCTCAAGGTTCTCGTGGTCGGCGCCGATGCCGCCCAGGATGCCGAAGACGCCCTGGATCAGCAGCGGCGGCTTGGCGAGCCCCTTGTCGAGGAAGTACTTGAGCGTGTACAGGTGCCCGATGTCGTAGCACTCGAACTCGAACCGGGTGCCGTGCTCGCCGAGCGTCCGCAGGGTGTGCTCGATCTTGTCGAAGGTGTTGACGAACGGGTGCGAGTAGGTGTTGAGCACGTAGGGCTTCTCCCAGTCGTGCTTCCACTCCTTCACCCGGTCGGCGATCCCCGAGAACACGAAGTTCATCGAGCCCATGTTCAGCGACGCCAGCTCGGGCCGGAAATGGAGGGCGGCGGCCAGCCGCTGCTCCATCGTCATCTGCGTCGAGCCGCCGGTGGTGATGTTGAGGACGGCGTCGCCGTGCGCGGTGATGCGCTCGATGATCTTCTCGAAGACCTCGACCTCGAACGCCGGCCGCCCGTCCGGCCGCCGGGCGTGCAGGTGCACGATGGCCGAACCGGCCTCGATCGCCTCCAGCGCGGCGTCGGCCACCTGGTCGGCGGACAGCGGGAGATGGGGGCTCTGGGACGGCACGTTCACCGATCCCGTCACCGCCGTGGTGATGATGACCTTCTCGGCGGCCCGCATCGTCAGCTCCCTTCCGCTTCCCGGAACGTCGTGACCAGCCCCCGCGCGGCCTCCGCCAGCATCGAGGCGTCGTTGCTGAGCACGACGAAGTCGCACCCGTCGCGCGCCGCCTGCGCCGCCCGCTCGGGCACGCCGCCGAACGCCAGCCCGCAGCGCTTGCCCGCGGCGTGCGCGGCGTCGAGCGCCGAGCCGATCAGGTCCTTCACCTCGGGCGAGGCCGGGGTGGACCCCATCGACAGCGAGAGGTCCGCGGCGCCGACGAACACCGCGTCGACCGAGTCGAGCGCGAGGATCTCCGGCGCGGCCTTGACGGCGTCGACGCTCTCGAGCTGCGGGATGCACAGCACGTCGTCGTTCCCGACGGCCCGGTAGTCGGTCGCGGGGCGCAGCCCCCACGCCCCGGCCCGGCTGGTGCCGCCCGCGCCGCGGGTACCGTGCGGCGGGAACCGGCACGCCTTCCCGACGGCCTCGGCCTGCTCGACGGTGTCGACGTGCGGCACGAGGATGCCCATGGCGCCCGCGTCGAGGATCTTCTGGATCGTGGACGGGGTCCCGTCCGGCACCCGGACCAGGGGCACCACGCCGAGCGCGGCGGCCGAGTTGATCAGCCGGTACGCCATCGTCAGGTCGAGCGGCGCGTGCTCCAGGTCGATCACGACGAAGTCGAACCCGCAGTACGCCATGATCTCGGACGGCTCGGTGGAGGCGATCTTCAGCCAGGTGCCGAGCGGTGTGCCGGCCCGGTCCGCGGCGAACAGCCCGGCGCCGGTGCGTCGCGTCCCGGTCACGGCATCGGGTAGTCGTCGGCGTTGAGCACCCAGCCCGGCTTGGCGGAGAAGTCGGCGCGCGGCGGGCTGAAGATGTCGATCAGCTGGTTCCGGTCGGGGCTGGCGGCCGCGGAGGTGTGCACGGTGGGCGGCGGGATGATCGCGACGGACGGGCTGCCGATCCGCACATGGTCGTCCTCGCGCCACCCGGTGCTGTCGGGCAGCCACGGGGTGCGGATGTGGTGGACGTACTCGCCCTGCACGGCCAGCGAGAGCTGCTCGAAGTCGTCGTGGGTGTGCGGGGAGAGCTTGTGGGGGTCGCGCGGACCGTCGATCTCGGGCAGGAAGTTCACCATGAACGAGCGGGTCCGGAAGATGCGGCCGAACCGGCCCGCCTCGTTCGGCACCTCCGACAGCCGGTAGAACCGCACCGCCGGCCCGGCGGGGGGCTCCGGCCAGCGCTCCAGCAGCGCGACGCGCGGGTGGTCCTCCACGTAGGAGTCCGCGTTGGCGGGCCGGTCCCGCCAGTCGGGCTCGGTGGCCTCGACCAGGCGGATGAGCGGGCCGTCGCCCTCCACGGCGAGCCGCGAGGTGCCGGGCGGCACCACCACCAGACCGGGCTCGTCGAT
Organism: Actinomadura madurae; assembly: GCF_900115095.1. Classification (GTDB taxonomy): domain Bacteria; phylum Actinomycetota; class Actinomycetes; order Streptosporangiales; family Streptosporangiaceae; genus Spirillospora; species Spirillospora madurae. Next base: position 442,080 of record NZ_FOVH01000004.1, on the reverse strand, counting down.
CTTGGTGGCGCCGTCGTCGGTGATCACCGAGAAGGCGGGCGAGTCGCCGATGGCCAGCACGACGAGCTCACCGTCGAGCGTTCCGTTGCCGAGCTCGTCTCCCGCGCGCGCGAAGGTGTGCACGAGCACGACGTTCTGGCCGCGGACGATCGCGGTCCGCTCGTCCGGTGACGCGGCGTCCGGTGAGGCGAGCTTGCGGAAGTCGAAGTACTGCGGAGCCGCGATGGGGGCGCCGCTGTCCGGCCGCGATGCCGTCGCCGTCGCGAGCGAGGAGCGGGGGTCGTCTTTCCCGTATGCCATGGTGGGTCCCTTCCGTCAGTCGTCGAGGTTGAGCAGGTGGGCGGGGTTGTCGCGGACCATGCGGCGCAGGTCCTTCTCCGGCAGCCCGAGGTCGAGCAGCGCGCCGGCCACCCGCATCCACGCGTCCACCGGCTTCGGGTTGGCCGCCTGGCCGAAGTCCGAGGACAGCACCGTGTGCTCGGGGCCGAGCGTCTCGATCCAGGTCATCAGCCGCTCGGGGTCCCACGCCATGTTCCCCTCGGGGTCGTACATGCCGATCTCGTGCTCGACGAACGCGCCGAGGTCGACGAGCTCGCGGCACAGCCCGGGCTCGGCGCCGATCACGAAGTCGGGGTGGCTGACGACCATCCGCTTCATGCCGCGCTCCCGCGCGGCCTGGAACAGGGTGCGGATGTACTCGGGGTACATGTGGCCGCCGTTGAGGACGGCCTCCTGCTCCTTGATCTCGTCCAGGATCTCGATCACTTCGGGCTTCAGCGCACCGTCCTCGTCGACGATGTCGATGCGCTCCAGGGTCAGCGGCACGGTGGTGGTCGGGAACGCCCCGTCCTCGGGGTGGCACTCGATGTGCCGGCCCGAGGAGATGGTCGGGAACCAGACGACCTTGCCGCCCATGCGCAGGCACATGCGCACGGCGTGTACGTTGAGCCCGCCGACGGTGCTGTTCAGCGCGATGCCCCCGTAGACGGAGGCGGCGACCTCGGCCAGCCGCCCCTTCATCGCCAGGACGTCCATCTGGGTGTTGTGGTGGTGGGATTTCGCCACCATGGCGCGCAGGCCGATCCGGGCGCCGTCCTGGGCGGCCTCGACGTGGTCGAAGCGGCGCGGGAACGGGCTGGGCCCGGAGTGGACGTGCATGTCGACCAGCCCGTCCAGGACGGAGGCGATGGCGGGACGTGGGCTCATCTGGCCACCTTCGTTCGTATTTTGAAGTTGCTGTTCAATATACGAGGCCAAACATCCTGCTTCAAGTGCTTGTGTTGTCCAGATCACACGTTTACGGTGCTACATGTTCACTTTGTGAACTCAAGGTTCAGAGTTCTGTCGCGGCTAACGAACCCCGGGCAGCCGCCAGCACAGACCGGAGGACGCGATGTCCACACCGTCCCACGCAGAAGCGCCGCGGCCGGCGGCAGCGGGCCAGGCGCACTCGTCGCACGGCCCGGACATGGATAAGGTGCGCGCCGCCGTACGCGGCGGGGCGCTCGCCTACTTCGTCGACCAGTTCGACATCTACCTGCCGATCGTGGTGCTGGCGCCCGCGACGATCTACTTCCAGTCGGCGTCCCTGAGCGCGAGCACGACGGCCCTGCTGTCGTCGCTGGTGTTCGCCTCGACCCTCGTCGGCCGCCCGCTCGGCGCGCTCGTCTTCGGACACTTCGCCGACACGGTCGGGCGCAAGGTCACCACGCTGGTCGCGGTCGGCGGCTTCGGCATCACCACCCTGCTGATCGCCTGCCTGCCGGGCCACGAGACGATCGGGGCCTGGTCGATCGGCCTGCTGATCTTCCTCCGCTTCATCGACGGGATCTTCCTCGGCGGCGAGTACACCACCGCGGTACCGCTGGCGATGGAATGGTGCCCGAAGCACAAGCGCGGGCTCTACGCCTCCCTCATCACCTCGACCTCCCCCTGGGCGTACGCCGTGATCGCCGCGATCACGCTGCTGCTCCTGCAACTGCTGCCGCCCGCCGGGCTGCACAGCAGCTACGTGCAGTGGGGCTGGCGGATCCCGTTCGTGATCGGCGCGCTGCTGGCGGCCGTGCTGTTCCGCTACTACCTCAAGCAGGTGCACGAGCCGCCCACGGAGCGCAGCGGCGAGCGGCACAAGATGCCGTTCGTGCGGCTGGTGGTGCGCTACCCCAGGGCCCTGGCGCAGGTGTTCATCCTGATGACCGGCACGTGGCTGGCGACCAACATGGAGGCCGCCGTGACGCCCGCGCAGCTCAAGTCGCACCTCGACCTGTCGAGCAAGGAGGTCACGGTGACGATGCTCGTGATCAACGCGTCGGCCGCGGTGGCCTACCCGTTCCTCGGCGTGCTGTCCCAGCGGATCGGGCGGCGGCGGTTCTACATCGGCTACGGCATGACGGTCCTGACGATCGGCGCCGGCGCCTACACCCTGATGATGGCCATGAACAGCGGGTTCGGCGCGGTGCTCGGCTGGGCCGTCCTGATCGGCGTCTTCACCGTCGGCACGTTCGGCCCGATCGCGGCGTACCTGACCGAGCGGTTCCCGGCGAGCATCCGGTCCACCGGGTACGGCGTCGGCTACAGCCTCGCCATCGTCATCCCCGCGTTCTACCAGTTCTACCTGCGGCAGCTCGACGACTTCATGCCGGGGCACCTCGCCCCGGCCGTCCTGATCGTGCTCGCCGGAGCGCTGATCAGCCTCGGCGGCTTCCTCGGCCCGGAGACCAAGGACGTCGACATGACCGACGACAGCACGGTCCCGGCCCTGCGCTGACCGGGGAGAGAGACTGCGGCGGCGGTGGCGTGCGGGCGCCCCGCCGCCGCGCTACATCGCGCGCTGGTCGACGTCGTCGGGCCGGTAGTGCCCGCCGAGCTCGCGGGTGAGCTCGCGGGCGGTGTCGACGACGACGCGAAGCTCGGGGGCGTCGTCGGACATCGACAGGGTGTTGTCCGGGCCGATGATGGCCATGGTGGCGCAGATGCCGTACTCGTCGAACACGGGCGCCGCCACCGCGACGATGCCGGGGGTGCTCATCGCGGAGCAGTGGCCGACGGCGCGGACCCGCTCGACGTCGGCGCGCAGCTCCTCGCGCACCGGGCCGGGCAGGTTCGCCATGAGCCGCTCCATGGACAGCTGATCGCCGTGGTAGGCCAGGAAGACCTTGCTCTGCGCCGCGTCGAGCGGCAGATGGCTGCCGACCCGCACGGACACGATGACGGCGGTGGAGATGTTCTCCTCGACCCGGGAGACCACCGGCCCGGTGAGCCCCCAGAGGCTGAGCACAGAGCTGCACCGCGTGGCGCGCGCGAGCGCCTGCATGTGGCGCGGGGCGAGGTTGATGACGCGGCGGTGGCCGATGGCGAAGGCGCCGAGCTGGAGCAGCAGGCCGCCGGGCGAGTAGCCGCCGCCCTCGGGGCCGCGTTCGAGCAGCCCGGCCGCGACGAGCGACGTGCAGTAGCGGTACGCGGTGGTGCGGTTGAGGCCGAGCCGCTCGGCGACCTCGCCGGCGGTCAGCTCCGGCGTGGCCGGATCGAACAGCGACAGGATCTGGCTGACCCGGCTCACGGCCTGGATGTCCGCCTGGTCGCCTCGGTCCGCGCGAGCGCCGTCCGGCGACCGCGTCGATTTGGTCACGGAGCCTCCGCCGGACGGTGATCGAGGGCCTGACAGCCATGCTCACGACAGGAGCACGGCTGTCAGGCTACCTCAGAAGCCGGGCGGCTCAGCGCCGGACGCTCCCTCGCCGCCCCGCACGGGTCAGGCGTCGAGGTAGGCCAGGACCGCCGGCACCCGGCGGTATCCGCGCCGGCCTGGTCGTGTCGACTCTGCTGTTCGCCGCCAGCGGCGCGCTGGCGACCGGCTACCGGATGCAGGTGAACGGGACGTTCGTCCGCACGGTTCCCGATCACTTCAGGGCGCAAGGACTGGGCGTGATGTCGGCCGGCCTCATCACCGTCCAAGGGCCGGGAGTACTCGTGAGCGGCTCTGTAGCCTCGGTGATCGGCCCGGCGCAGCCGGTCGCCGGCGCCGGTGCGGCCGGAATGCACGCAGAGGAATCTGAGAATCGGAGGTGCCTTTGCGAACCGCCGAAGGCAAGAACTGGTCGTGGGTTTCGGCCGGGTGGGTGGGGCTCCCTCTCGTGTTGCTCCTCCTACTGGTGACAGAGGACACGGCGGGCTGGTGGCGGTGGCCGGTGGCCGCGGCGGGATTGGGATTCTTCGTCTGCGCGGCCATCGGCCTGGTCCGGCTGGACGCCCGACGGCGTGGCGGCGGCGGGACGGCCATGATCGTGCTCGCCCTCGTCGCGGGGTTCCCCTTCCTGATCCTGCTCGGCAACATCACGCCGGCGCGGGCGGAACGGGTCGAGTCGTGCCGGGTGTCGGCGCTGAAGCCGACGAACGAGCTGTGGCTTCGGCAGGATTACCGGGTCGCCTGCCCGGCGGGAACGCGCGACGTCGTCCACAGGCCGAGCCCGCGTGCGAACAAGGCCGACAGGGACCGGCCGCGCTATGCCGTGGGCGAGACGGTCTGGGTCTCCATCTCCAAGGACGACCCTGACGAGATCCGATTCGTCACCGGTCCCGGGAGCGGACGCCTCGCCCTGGCCCTGATCGTCCTGGCCATCGTGGGCGTGCTGTCGGCCGTCGGCATCTGGCGTGCCCTCACAGCACCGAAGCGCCCCGTGCCCTAAAGAGTGAGGTTCCCCTCCGCGGCGATGGCGTCGGCGGTGGCCTGGGTGAAGGCGCGGATCCGGTTCGTCTCGGCCGTGGCGCGCCAGATGAACCGGCGCTCCCTGGGCGGGCCGTCGTCGATCGGCAGGTAGGCGATGTCGGGGCGCGTGTCGTACTTGCTCGCATGGGCGGGCACCGGGAAGACGCCCAGCCCCGCGCCGATCAGGGAGAGCATCTCCTGGACGGTGCTGAACTCCTGGCCGTGCCGGGTGGGCCTGCCGCCGGGCGTGCGGCGGGGTATCAAACTCTCGTTCATGTAGGCGGGAAGACCGCGCGGCGACAGCACCTCCTCGGTCCCGAGGTCCTCCAGCGAGACCGACGCTCTCCGGGCGAGCCGGTGCCGGGCCGAGACCGCGAGGACGACGGGCTCGCGGAAGAGCACGGGGCCGCACGCGATGTCGGGCTCGTCGACCTTGACCGGAACCAGGACGAGGTCGAGCTCGTCGGCGCGGAGCAGGTCGAGGAAATCGCTGTAGCGCACGTCCGCGATCCGCACCTCGCACCCCGGATGGCGCGCGTGGAACCGCGTGGCCGCCTGCTGCAGGAGCCGGCCGACCACCGTGCCGACGAAGCCGACGCGCAGCACCCCCTCGATCCCGCGGCCGGCCGCGACCGCCCTGTCGATGCCGTCGAGGATCTGCTGGTAGGCGGGCCGCAGGTCCTCCTCCAGGCGCCGTCCGATCGGGGTCGGCACGACCCGGCGGCTGGTCCGCTCGAACAGCGCGGCGCCGATCCTGCGCTCCAGCTTCTTGATCGTCTGGCTGACCCGGGCGGTGGACACGTGCAGGCGTTCGGCGGTGCGACCGAAATGCAGCTCCTCGGCGAGCGTCAGAAAGATCTCGATGTCGCGCTGCTCCACGCCCGGGCCTCCGATCGTGAACCCCTCGGTTAACGACCCTTGCAGAGCCGCTCATTGTTGCCAACCCGGCCCCCGGCGACCGTTGAGGTGCGGCCCGAAGGAGGCCGCGGCACTCGGACCAAGGAGCAGCGAGATGACCGACCACATGACCCTCGTCACCGGCGGCACCGGCAAGACCGGCCGGCGCGTCGTCCAGCGGCTGACCGCCCGGGACCGGCCGGTGCGGGTGGGATCCCGGTCCGGCGGGGTGCCCTTCGACTGGGCGGACCAGGACACCTGGGAGCCCGCGCTGGAGGGCGTCACCGCGGCGTACCTGTCGTACTTCCCGGACCTGGCGGCGCCCGGGGCGCCCGAGGCCATCGGATCGTTCGCCGAGGCGGCGCTGCGGTCGGGGACCCGGCGGCTCGTGCTGCTGTCCGGCCGCGGCGAGGAGGAGGCCCAGGCCAGCGAGAAGGTGCTCGCGGACTCCGGCGCGGACTGGACGGTCCTGCGCTGCAGCTGGTTCGCCCAGAACTTCAGCGAGGGCTACCTGGTGGACGCCCTCGCGGCCGGTGACCTGTCCCTGCCCGCCGGCGACGTGGGCGAGCCGTTCGTCGACGTCGACGACATCGCCGACGCCGCGGCGGCCGTCCTCACCGAGGACGGGCACCTCGGCCAGATCTACGAGCTGACCGGGCCCCGGCTGCTGACGTTCGCCGAGGCCGTCGCCGCCATCGCCGGCGCCACCGGCCGCTCCCTCGGCTACCACCGGATCCCGGCGGACGACTTCGCCGCGGGCCTGGCCTCCGACGGCGTCCCCGACGATCTCGTCGGCCTGCTGACCTACCTGTTCACCACCGTGCTCGACGGCCGCAACGCCTACGTGTGCGACGGCGTCCAGCGGGTCCTCGGCCGCCCGGCCCGCGACTTCTCCGACTACGTGCGCGACGCCGCCGCCACCGGCGTCTGGAACGCGAGGTGACCCCGATGAAGACGCTCCAGTCCATCACCCTGCTCTTGGCCACCCTCAGCAGCGGCCTGGTCGCCGGGCTGATGTTCACCTACGCCTGCTCGGTGATGCCCGGCTTCGGCCGCTCGTCCGACCGCACCCTCGTCGAGGGGATGCAGAACATCAACCGGGCGATCATCAACCCCTGGTTCCTGATCCCCTTCCTCGGCTCGCTGCCCCTCATCGCGACGGCGGTCGTCCTCGCCTGGCGCGGCCACGGCCGGCCCGCGCTGCCGTGGATCCTCGCCGGGCTCGCGCTCTACGTGGTCGCGTACCTGATCACGCAGGGCATCAACATCCCGCTCAACGACCGGCTCGACCGGGCCGGGGACCCCGCCCGCATCGCCGACCTGGCCGAGACCCGCCGGAACTTCGAGGACCGATGGGTGACGTGGAACATCATCCGCACGCTCGTCCACACCGCCGCGTTCACCTGCCTCGCCTGGGCGCTCGTCGTGTACACGCCCGCCCGGTCCAGCGCCGCCGCCCCCGCGGCGGACGAGCGACCACCGGCCCCGGCGGCGACCGCCCCCCGCTGATCGCCCGCCCCACCCCGGCCACGGCGGACGGCCTCCCGGCCCCCCGCCGTGGCCGACGGCCGTCCAGCGCAGGGCGCCCTGGCCCTGCGCGATCGGCCGGGGTTCGGCTAGGAGCGTGTGGGGGTGGCCAGGAGTTCGCCGTGGATGTTGGCGTGGTAGAGGGTGCCGCCCGAGGCGCACAGGTTCTCGGGGTGGATCGGCCGGGACCGGTGGTCGGCACCTATCCGCCTCACCAGCCGACCGGTCGCCGGGTCGAACGAGGACAGGCCCCGGTCGCCGATGTGCAGCAGCCCGTCCGCGAGCACGGGCCCGCCGTGGCTGTCGGGATGCAGCCGCTGCCGCCACAGGCCGCGGCCGCCGGCGGTGTCCACGGCGACGAGCAGGCCGTTGCGCGTGTTCACGAAGAGCCGTCCCGGGGCGACGATCATGGGGGGCGGGTCGACGGAGTCGCGCACCGCGCCGAGAGGGTACGTCCAGCGGAGCCGCCCGGTGCGGCGGTCGAGCGCGTGCAGCACCCCGGCCGACCACACCATGTAGACCGTCCTGTCGTCGGCCAGCGTCAGCATGCCGTGTTCGGAGGCGGGAGCGGCGTGCTCCGCCTGCCAGCGCGGCCTGCCGTCCGCGGCGGTGAACGCGAGCACCGTGTGCGACCGTGTCCCGGGCGCGCCGGTGACCGCCAAGATCAGATCCCCGGCCTTCTGGAGGGGCATGACCGGGGGCCGCGAAAGCTCGGCGGACCACCGGCGGCGGCCGGTCACGGCGTCGATGCCCACCAGCAGGTCATCGGCGTCCGGATGGCACACCGTCCGTCCGGACGCGACCGGCCCGTGCGCCGACAGGCGGCCGTGGCTCCACCGGGCCCGGCCGGTCCGGGCGTCGAAGGCCGTCAGCTTGTCCTCGCCGGGGACCGGTACGCACACCGCGCCTCCTGCCACCGCCGGAGGCGGGCTGGAGGAGGTCAGGCCGAGCCGGTGCGACCACGCCTCCCGGCCGGTGGCGAGGTCGTACGCGGCCAGCCGGCCGTCCGCGAGCCGCAGGAACAGCCGGTCCGCCGACCACGCCAGACCCTCCACGGTGTCGGTGAGGACGTCGGGGACGCTCCACCTGACCCGTCCGGCGCGGGGGTCCACGGCGGCGAACGCGGTCCCGCCGACGACGAGCAGCATCCCGTCGACGATCACCAGGCCGTGCTCCCTGCGCACTCGACCTCCTGGTAGCCGCACCATCCAGCGCACCGGTCCCGGTGGGGTGGCGGGCCTGGTGCGCATGTCGTCGATCGCGAGGAACGCGGCCACCGCGCCGACCGCCCCGCCGGCGACCAGCACCCGGCGCGGTATCCGCCGGCGGCGGTGGACCGGCAGCGGCGGCGGTACCGGTTCCCGGCCCCGGGCGCCGATCGCGGCGACCACCTGGTGCGGCAGCCACCGCGTGCCGTGCAGGTCCATGGTCGCGGCGTCGGTCAGCCGCTCGGTCACCTGGTCGGGGGCGGGCCGCTCGGCGGGATCCTTGGCCAGGCAGGCGGCGGCGATGTCGCGCAGCACGGGGTCGGGCACCGCCTCCAACCGAGGCGGCTCGTGCACCGTGCGGTGCAGGATCCGGTGGACGGACCCGTCGCCGAACGGGCCGGTCCCGGTGCAGGCGAAGACCAGCACGGCTCCGAGGGAGAACACGTCGGAGGCGGGTCCCGCCGTGCCGTGCGCGATGTGCTCGGGCGCCAGGTAGCCCGGCGAGCCGATCACCTCGCCGCTCTGCGTGATCGCGGCGGAGTCGGCCGCCCGCGCGATGCCGAAGTCGATCACCCGCGCGCCGTCCGGGCCGAGCAGCACGTTGGCCGGCTTGAGATCGCGGTGGACGACCCCCGCCCGGTGGATCGACCGGACCGCCTCCGCCAGCCCCACCGCGAGTCCCCGGACGGCGGCCGGCGGCAGCGGACCGTGCGACCCGACCGCCTCCTCCAGGGAGAGGCCGGGCAGGTAGGCCGTGGCCAGCCAGGGCCGTTCCGCGTCGGGGTCGGCGCGCAGCACCGGGGCGGTGAAGACGCCGCTCACCGTTCGCGCGATCTCCGTCTCGCGGCGGAACCGGGCCCGGAACCCGGGGTCGTCGGCGAGCTCGCGGTGGATCAGTTTGATGGCCACCGGCCGTCCGCCGGGCGAGGTGCCGAGGAAGACCTCGCCCATGCCGCCCCGGCCCAGCCTGGCGAGCACCTCGAACTGGGCGAGCCGTCTCGGGTCGCCGGGGCGCAGGGGCTCCATCGGTTCCCTCCGGGATGGTCAGGGGCCGGTGACGGCGACGAGGTCGCCGGTCGAGCAGATGACGGCCCCGTCCACCGCGTCCAGCCCCTCGACCTCGGCGTCCAGGCGGACGCGCCACGCCAGGCGCCCGCGATCAAGGTCGACGGCGTGGACGGTGTCGCCGCCGGGCGCGTAGAGCGTGCCGCCGACGCGGGCCGGCGGGGCCGTCGCCGTCTCGGAGCCGCCGGCCTGGACGGGCACGGCGAACCGCTGCCGTCCCGTGCCCCGGTCGAACGCGCGCACGAACCCGGCCAGGTCCTGGACGACGACGGTGTCGCCGTACACCAGGGGCGGCCTGACGACCTTCCCGGCGGTGGCGCTCCAGCCGCCCTTGCCCTGCCGTACGGCATGGAGCCGGTCCGCCAGGTCGGTGACGTAGACCGTGCCCGTGTCCTGCAAGGCCGCGGCCCGGCCCTGGACACGACGGCGCCACACGGTCCTGCCCGACGCCGTCTCGAGGACCCGGAGCTCCTCCCTGGTCAGGACGCAGAGCGCCCCATCGCGGGCGGTCATCACCGGATGGCTCGCGACCCAGTCGAGCGAGCGCCGCCACCGCTCGGTTCCGGTACGGAGATCGAACGCGATCAGCGCGTCCCCTGCCACGATCACCAGCCCGTCCGCCGCGAGCGGCGGCTGCACCGGAGCGGCCAGGGACGCCGACCACCGTCTCTTCCCGTCCGCGGTGTCGAAGGCCGTGAGCTTCCAGCGCGCCCCGAGTGCGGCGTTGTCCAGACCACCCGCCTCAAGTGCGACGACCGTCCCGCCCCCGACCGCCACCCGTTCGGAGGAGCGCTTGATGCCCCGCTTCCAACGCTGCTTCCCGGACTGGACGTCGACGGCGAGGATCCACCCCTCGGCGCCTCCCAGGTCGCCGGTCGAGGTCACCGCGTACGCCGTCCTCTCATCGATGACGGGTGCGGCCTCCGTCCGCGAATCCCGCAGCCGCCACCGCACCCGTCCGCTCGCCGGCCCGCCTCCCGTCGGTCCGCCTTCCGCGGCGGCGGGCGTCTCCGGCGTCCGCGGCGACGTCCCGGTGCCGGACCGCCGCCATGCGGTCAACTCGCCCAGCCCGGCGCCCGCCGCCCCCGCCGCCGCGATCCCGCCGGCGACCAGCAGCCGTCTCCGGCGGACCCGGCGGGGCAGCGGCATGGTGGCCGGCGGCGGCTGCGCCTGCCTGGTCCGTACCGCCTCGGCCAGCGGCGCGGGCAGCCATCCGACGCCCACCGGTGCCGTGCCGGCCCAGCTCAGCCGGTCGAGCAGCATCGCCGACGTGGGACGCAGCGCGGGATTGCGGGCCAGGCAGTCGGCGACGAGGCCGCGCAGGAACGTGTCGGGGATGCCGTCCAGGTCCGGGTCCTCGTGCAGCACCCGATGGATCATGACCGGGAGCGGTCCGTCGCCGAACACCCTGCGCCCGAGGACGGTGAAGCCCAGCACCGCGCCCAGCGCGAAGACGTCGCCCGCCGGGCGGACCTCCCGGCCGGCGGCCTGCTCGGGCGCCATGTAGCCGGGCGTGCCGAGGACCCCGCCGGGACGGGTCAGCGCGTGGTCGTCGGCCGCCCTGGCGATGCCGAAGTCGATGATCCGCGGCCCCTCGCCGCTGAGCAGCACGTTGGACGGCTTGAGGTCGCGGTGCACCACGCCCGCCCGGTGGATGGAGTCGAGCCCCTCCGCCAGCCCGGCCGCCAGCGCCAGCGTCGCCTCCACCGGGAACGGTCCGTGCGTCCGGACCGCCTCCTGCAGCGACAGACCCGGCAGGTAGGCCGTGGCCAGCCACGGCGTGGACGCCTCGGGATCGGCCTCCAGCACGGGTGCGGTAAACGCGCCGCTCACCGACCGGGCGTTGGCGACCTCTCGCCGGAACCGCGCCCGGAACCGCGGGTCCCGCGCCAGATGCTCGTGGATCACCTTGATGGCGATCGGCGTCCCGCCCGGTGTGCGACCGAGATAGACCCGCCCCATGCCGCCGGCCCCCAGCCGGGCGACCAGCACGTGGTGCCCGATGCGCACCGGGTCTTCCGGGGTCAGCCGCTCCATGGCATCAATGACGCACACCAGCCCTCAGGCGGGCGGTATCAGGTCGCTCTGGCTGACGGTGTACGTCAGCGGGGGGTAGACGAAGTCCGTTTCATTGTTCTCGCGGCGCCGTAGCCGGTAGAACTCGCGCTGCTGCTCCTCGTCGGCCAGTACGAGGCGCGCACCTTGCGGGAGATATGCGTGTCCGTCGCGGAACCGGAGGAAGGTCTGTGACGTTCGGAGGGTCACACCCAGCCATTCGTTGTCCGTCGTTCGGACGGGTGTGTCCAGCACGATCTTGTGCTTGAGCCGCCGGTTCGTGTCGACGGAGAACGCGACGATGCTGTGGTGGGTGAGGGTCACCTCGAACTTCTCGCCATCGGCCCCCTTCGATTCGAAGATCAGCTTCCTTAGCGGGTCCGCTTCGGGATGCCGATAGCAGGAGAAGACGGCGATGAAGGACCCGTCGGCCAGGTCGAGGGCTTGGTCGGAATGGCCGCCCATGGTCCTGTAAGCGTTCGTGTAGCTCTCGATGAGAGCGTTGTTGAAGCCGACCGGAAGCGTTGCACATTCTTGGACCTGTTGCGCGAGCCTTTCGTGCACCGGCCGGAAACGCTGTGTGGGGCTGCTGTATGGAGTGGTCGTGCGCACGAGAGGCACGCCCTGCGCCTCGTCGACCTTGGTGAGCGTGGCGCCTCGCCGGCCTTTGCCGACGTCCTCCCAGCGGGCTGACGCGGACAGCTCTGCGAAGAGATTTTCCTCGGTCGGCAGAACGAACGAGAGGATCTCATCCGAGATCCTAGGCTCGGGGGGCAACGTAGTCTCCCTTGTTCATGCTGAAGAGAAACTCGTCGCCGTAATCGATGAAGGACGAGCTCTTGTTCTCTTCGGCGTAGAGCCTGCGCAGTTCGTCCATGCCTGCCGGGGTGGGCGGCTCCAGTCGCACCAGATCTCCGTCCAGCTTGAGGAACGTGTGGCCGCCCTTGTGGACGGCCTCAGCGTTCGAGCAGCGCACCACGTATCCCAGGCGGGTCGGAAGCGATTCGGCGTCCAACGCCGAGGGTCGTATCTCATGCGTGTACAGGCGGTTGGTGGACAGTGGCATGAAGAACACAGAGCCGGGGTAAAGCGTCAGGGTGAATAGCGAGGGAAGGGTATCCCCGAGGCGGTTTTCAGTCGTATCTTTGAGCCGGAAGCGGAGCTTGGTCAGCCCGCTGGCATTCTTCACGCCGTAGTCGAAGGGGTCTTCGGACAGGGGTCGCAGCTTGTCGAGCCCGTCATAGAAGGTGCAGAACGCCATGATGCCGTTGGCGGGCATGTCCTTGGTCTTGTCGGCATGGGCCGAGATCTTCGCCTTGGACTGCCTGCGCTCGGTCGTGGCGGGGGTGTTGTGGTAGATCTGGGCGAGGACGTGATTCAGCGGCGCGTGGTTCCGGAAGACGGCGGCGGCCTCGCGGTTGAGAGTCTCGACGATATGCGTGTCGGTCGGGCGGAAGCTTTCGGTCGGCCCCGAGAGATTCGTGGAGCACCGGAGCAGGCGGAAATGCAGTTCGTCGCCGTTCCGCGTCACGGGCGTCAGGTAGATACCGCTGCGATGGGCCGTTCCGGGCTTGGTGGACTCGGTCAGGGACTGGAACGCGTGCTCCGTGCGGATCAGGTTGAAGTGATCGGCACCGGGGTCGAAGAAGCGCCGGTAGTACACGCCGACGCCGTGCACCCGGATGGGAACCTGGCCGAGCTCGACAAGGGGCCACGGTTCGTTGACGTCCTCGCAGTACCCGTCCGACAGCTCCCGTATAACGAACACCCGGGCCGCCGCACGCAACTGGCCGACGCTGATCCCGGACACATCGCCGCACAGGTAGACGGTCTTCCGCGCGAGGTCGAGCGAACCGGAAGCAAGATCTCCTGGCGTGATCGTCGACCCGAAGAAGTCTCTGAGCGAGTCATTATCGTGCAGTGTCGAAGGCGCGACCAGAATACTGTTCGCGTCATCGACGCAGGCTTCTACCGGCTCTGTTGCGTGCATTGAATACAAGATTATCATCCATCAGCCGACCGCACCCTGGCCATACGGCGCCCGCCTTCCTCGGCATCACCGCACCGAAGACCGGCACCATCAGCGGTCCGGACGCGATCGCCAGGCCGGTGCCGATCACGCTGACCCGGCGGCGTCCTAGGGCCGGGACCGGGCGCCGTCGCCCGGGTGACGGGTGGATTGGCTTACCGGCCTTCTTCGGACACACGTAAATCCGCTGTTAACTCTGCAATTCCTCCGTTCTATGACCTTTCTCAGCCCAGTAGTGTCCGGACTGTGCTGATCAGCCCACACGAGCAGGAGCGGCTGTTGCTGCATGTCGCCGCGTCGGTCGCGCGGGAGCGCCGGGCCCGGGGGCTGCGGCTGAACCATCCGGAGGCGACCGCGATCATCGCGGTCCATGTGCTGGAGGGGGCGCGGGACGGGCGCACGGTCGCCGAGTTGATGGAGTCCGGCCGTTCGGTGCTGACCCGGGAGGACGTCATGGAAGGCATTCCGGAGATGCTCGACTCGGTGCAGATCGAGGCGACGTTCCCCGACGGGACCAAGCTCGTCACCGTCCACAGGCCGATCCCGTGACCTCCCGTCCGCTGGTTCCCGGGGAGGCCGTTCCCGCTGACGGCCCGCCCGTCGTGCTCAACGCCGGGCGCACCCGTGTCATGGTCACGGTCGTCAACACGGGAGACCGGCCCATCCAGGTGGGGTCCCACTAGCCCCACCGCCGGAGACCGGATCAGGCTGGCCGACACCGACCTGTTCATCGAGGTCACCGAGGACCGCAGCCGCGGTGCGAGCGCCGGTGACGAGGTGCTCTTCGGCGGCGGGAAGGTGATCCGCGAGTCGATGGGGCGGGCGCTGCGGCTGGGCGTCGGCGGGCCGGTCGGGTCCGGCAAGACCGCCCTGGTGGCGGCGCTGTGCCGGACGCTCCGCGACGAGCTCGCCGTGGCCGTGGTGACCAACGACATCTACACGACGGAGGACGCCGACTTCCTGCGGCGCGACGCCGTCCTGTCGGACGACAGGATCGTCGCCGTCCGCACCGGATGCTGCCCGCACACTTCCATCCGCGACGACATCTCCGCCAACCTCGACGCCGTCGAGTCGCTGGAGCGGCGGCACGGACCGCTCGACCTGATCTTCGTGGAGAGCGGCGGCGACAACCTCACCGCGACGTTCAGCCGGGGCCTCGTCGACCGGCAGATCTTCGTCCTCGACGTCTCCGGCGGCGACAAGGTCCCGCGCGAGGGCGGGCCCGGGGTGAGCGGCGCGGACCTGCTGGTCGTCAACAAGACCGATCTGGCCCCGCTCGTCGGCGCCGACCTGGACGTCATGGACCGCGACGCGGCACGGGTGCGCGGCGGCAGGCCCGTGATCTTCAACTCGCTGCGCGAGCGTCCCGGCGCGCCGGAGGTCGCCGAGTGGGTCCGGGCCGTCATCGCCGGGACGCGGGACGTCCAGGACTCGCCCGGCGCCTCGACGCCGGCGGTCGCGCCCGGGGCCCTGTGACCCGGCATTACACGGCCCGTGCCGAGTGCGACGGCGCCGGGCGGACCAGGCTGACGACGGTGCGTTCGGACGGGCCGTACGCGCTGCGCGCCGCTCCGGAGGCCGTCTACCTGGTCGGGGCGGCGGCGGGCCCTCTCGGGGGCGACGAGCTGCGCCTCGACCTGGACGTCTCGCACGGCGCCACCCTCACCGTGCGCTCCGTCGCGAGCGCGCTGCTGCTCCCGGGCGAGGGCGAATCCCAGGCATGGGTGAAGGCCAGGGTCGCGTCAGGAGCGCACCTCGACTTCGCCCTGGAACCGGCGGTCGCCACGGCGGGTTGCCGCCCACCGTGCCATCGCCGATCTCGCCCTGGAGGGCGACGCCACACTTCGCTGGCGCGAGGAACTCGTCCTCGGATGGCACGGCGAAACCGGGGCCCCCTGCACGAGCCGGATCGACGTCACCCTCGACGGCGTCCCGCTGCTGCGGCACGAGCTACCGCTGCCCGATCCGGCCTTCTACACCAGCAGCGCCGTGCTGGGGGACGCGCGCTGCACCGGCGACGTGCTGCTGGTCGGCCCCGATCTGGCGAGGGACGCGTACGCCGCCGACGGGCTGGCGGTCATGCCCCTCGCCGGACCGGGCGTCCTCGTGACGGCACTCGCACCCGATTCGGCGATCCTCCGGCAACGTCTCGTCCAGGGCGAAAAGCACGCCCGCGGCTGACCCGGTAATCTCCAGCCGGGGCGCGCCTTCTCACCGAACGCGCCCGTGGAGGCCTCCCGCCCGGATCGGCAGCGACCTCCCGGCGCCGATCGTCCAGTCCACGGGCGACACCCGCACCGTCCACGAGGGCGCCGTCGCCCTGCACCGCGCGCTACCCGCGTCCCGCATGGTCACCTTGCGGAACGTCCGCCGCCACGGCATGTACCCCAACCGCTGCGTCACCGAAGCGGTCAACGCCTACCTCACCTCCGGCACGAATGCGACCTGCGACAAGGAGACCTGGAGAGCGACATATGCACGGCCGTCAGAGCCGGATCATGACGGTCTTGGTCTCGGTGTAGGCGTCCAGGACCTCGGTGCCGTGTTCGCGGCCGATGCCCGACTGCTTGAAACCGCCGAAGGGGACCGTTCCCGCGCTCATCTCGCCGTAGGTGTTGATCCACACGGTTCCGGCCCGCAGGCCACCTGCGACGCGATGGGCGCGCCCGAGATCGGTCGTCCACACGGAGGCGGCCAGGCCGAAGATGGTGTCGTTGCCCTGGGCGATGGCGTCCTCCGCGTCGGTGAACGTCAGCAGGGCGGCGACCGGTCCGAAGATCTCCTCCCGGACCACGCGGGCGTCCGCGCCGACGTCCTCGATCAGCGTCGGCGGCATGTACAGGTCCCGAGCGTCGCCGACGGTCAGGAGGCTGCCGCCCTCCTCGCGGGCGAGGTCGAGGTAGGAGCCGACCCGCTCGAAGTGCTGCGCGGTGACCAAGGGCCCGATCTTGGTATCGGGATGGAACGGGTCGCCCAGGGCGAAGGCCTTCATCTCCTTCAGCAGCAGTTCGCGGAACCGGTCGCGGACCGTCTCCTGGACGAAGATCCGGGTCCCGGCGACACAGGCCTCGCCGCTGCCCTGCGCGAACCCCGCGACGGCACCCTTGGCCGCCGCCTCCAGATCGGCGTCGTCGAAGACGATCGTCGGCGACTTGCCGCCCAGTTCCAACGTGACCCGTTTGAGGTCCTTGCTGGAGACCTCCAGGATGCGCTTGCCCACCCCGAGCGAGCCGGTGAACGAGATCTTGTCCACCCCGGGATGGTGCGTGAGCGCCTCACCGGTGGTGGCGCCGTCTCCGGTGACGATGTTGACGACGCCTGGGGGAAGGTCCGTCTCGCCCAGCAGCTCGCCGATGCGCAGGGCCGACAGCGGGGACCAGGCGGCCGGCTTGGCGACCACGGTGTTGCCGGTCGCCAGCGCCGGACCCAGCTTCCACGCCAGCTGCAGAACCGGACCGTTCCACGCGGTGATGGCCGCGACGACGCCGATGGGCTCGCGCACGGTGTAGTGGAGCACCGACGGGTCCGCGGGGGCGGTCCGGCCGTAGATCTTCGTCGGCCAGCCCGCGTAGTGCCGGAAGACCTCGACGGAGTGGTCCACCAGCCAGCGGGTCATCCACAGGGGGCCGCCCATGTCCAGGGAGTCCAGCACGGCCAGCTCTTCGGCGTGCGCCTCCAGCACGTCGGCGATCTGCAGCAGGATCCGGCTGCGCTGATACGGGCCGATGTCCGCCCACGACGGGTCCTCGAAGGCCCGCCGGGCCGCGGCCACCGCTTCGCCCACATCGTCTGCTCCGGCCATGGCGACGTCGGCGAGCACCTTCCCGGTCGCAGGGTCGAGCGTCGCGAACGTGTTTCCCGCAAGAGCCGGTCTCCAGCTACCGCCGATCAGGAGCCGCTTGGCGGACCCGTCCAAGAACGCGGGCGCGGGCCGCTCGTCGGGGGCGACGGTGAGAGGGATGGTCACAATGACTCCTTCGCAAACGAACTAGTTTGTTTGCGCCACGGTAGCCAGCCTGGCCTCGCCTTGCAAACAGACTGGTTCGTTTACCCTGATGATGTGGACAGAGCCCAAGCCAGCAGGCGCCGACTCCTGGACGCCGCCACCACAGAGTTCGCCGCCTACGGCATCGCCGGCGCGCGCGTCGACCGAATCTCGGCCGAATCCAGGGTGAGCAAGGCTCAGATGTACGCCTACTACGACAACAAGGAGGGCCTCTTCGACGCCGTGCTGGCCGACCAGGTCGAAGGCATCGTCGACGCCGTGCCGCTCACCGCGGACGACCTCCCCGGCTACGCCGTCCGCCTCTATGACGCCTACCTCGCGCGCCCTCGGCTCGTGCGCCTCGCCACCTGGGCACGTCTGGAACGCACCCCGGAAGGCCACCTCTTCCCGGCCGCTGAGGACGCTCCCAAGATCAAGACCATCGTCCAAGCCCAGGAAGCCGGGCACGTGACGCCGGACCTGCCGGCGGCCGACGTCCACGCGATGGTCATCGCCCTGGCCATGACCTGGTCACCGGCCAGCATCACCTACACCGCGACGGCGGCCGACCCGGCCGCCGACCACACCCGCCGCCGAGCCAGCCTCGCCACCACCGTCCGCAACGCCTTCGCCCCACGCAGCACCACTTCCGAGGACTGACCAGGCGCCGACCCACGACCTTGGACAAGCCACCGACCTGCGCGGGGACGGCTCTTACTCGGGTGGACATGAGGCCCGCAGGCGCCGAGTCCGCGCAGCGAACGCCCGGATTCAGCCCGGTGGGGTGCCGAGGAGTGCTCGCAAAGTGTCGTCGGCGGCCTCCTGCGGCGAAACCGAAGCGCTTCTGGCCGCGAGGCCGTCCCACTTCAATGCGGCCGCATCGGCCGACTCCTGGAGCCCACGGTTCATGGGAACGGCGGCGATGAGACCCGCTGCCGCGATCAGCCGACGTGTCCAAGCGCGGCCTTCAACCGTCGCGGCGATGGTCACCGTCCATTTGCCGTTCGCCTCCGGAGTTCTCTTCACCGTCAGGGCCGCCTCACCTAGCGGGTTGGTGGCATTCACCGTCATGGCAGGGCCCTCTTCGGTATCCGTCCACCAGCGCTCAAGGTCCAGTTCACCCTCGCACTCGGCCTGTGGGAACCCCTCCACCTCGCCGGCAAGCGCGGCACGCACGACGGTGGGTTTCCGGGCGCTGTCGATCTCGACCCACCCCGTCTGCACATCACCCGGAGTGCTGAACTCGATGCGGTTCGACCCGGCACGGTCCCACGCCACGACGTCCACATTTAGCGGCTCGATCTCGTCGTCCGGAACGAGCGCGATGCGGTAGCGGGCACCCGGCCCGATGTGCGAGCCCTTGAGAAGCCGCGCGCCGAACGCCGCCTCAGAACCCGTTACGAGCCTGCCCTTCTTGAAGCGCAACTCCCCGACCGCCTGATGAAGGGCGGCGACATATGCCTCGGCCCACTCGCGGGACACAGCAGTGAGCGTCACCCGGTGCTCGAAGCCGAGCCGCTCTCGCAGGCCGCGTTTCGCCATGCCGGGCACCTCGGCGTTCCACGCGGACACGACCTGGCCGAACCCTTCGTCCAACGTGCGCCGGACGCGGCGCCGCATGACGGCCAACCCCACCCGGGCCAGCGGACGCAAGAGGGAACGACCCCCGAATCGCGCCGTGGTCCTGACAGTCCAGCGCCCGCCCTTGTCCTTACCTCTCCCAACACGCAGATCGGCGAAGGCGAACGGATGCGCGACCCGCACTGAAAGCGGAGCCGTCTTCGCCCCGAGCACGGCCCACCATTCCTCGGCCGCCACCTCACATTCCCACTTCGCCCGCCGCACCTTGCGAAACGGCTTCGGCCCTTGGTAGTCGCCGCTGATCCGTACGTCACGAAGCCGCCGCCCTGACATGCGTAGCTCCACCTTGAGCCGGACGATATGGCCGCCGAAGTCGCCGGTGGCCTCGATCCGCGACTCCCCGGCCCTGTTCCACGCCGCAACGCTCACCTCGCCCTCGCCTCGATCGGCGGCCATCCGATAGCGGGCCCCGGTGGCGACGTGCCGGCCCTCCACCAGCCGTATCCCGTCGTGAACGTCCTGCCCGAACTCGAAGCCGCTCTCGGTGACGGGCGCCTCTTCCACCGCGTCCAGCAGGGCCGCGACGACCTCGTCCAACAGATCCCGGGGAAAGGCCTCAACCTTCGCGTCATACCGGTACCGAGCCATACCGATCATGATCTCGCATGGGAGAGAAACGCGCCTGGTGCGCCACCGACACTGGCCAGGTGGTCCACGGAGACGCCCGCAACGCGACCACCGCCGAAGCCAACGGGGCCGGCGACATGTTGATCACGGCGGTCGGGCGGGGACCGGATGGTCGCGAGGCCGGCAGCCCGCACACCGGCCACTGGCGATTCCGGGACCGGTCCCGGGCGGGCTGGCTATAGTCCAGCAGATGGACGACGTAAGGAAACACGCACCATCTCCTCTTGCGCCGGTGATGACACGGCTGATCAATCCGATCGGTTTCGTGCTGGTTTCGCTGATATTCCTGTTCATGCCGTGCATTGCCACCAGCGCGGAGTCCGGACCTCCGAGATTGAAATGGATAGTCGATGAAGGGTTCACCGGTTGGAACATCGCCACTGAGGCGAACACGTTCCCCGCGGCGGTCCGCGTTTTGCCATTCGCCCTGCTCGTCGTCCTGGTGGCAGGTGCGGGCACCGCCCTGGCGCGCAGTCCGCAGAGGCGAAGCTTCGTCGCCGCCGTTGCGGCGACGGTCTCCGGTGGACTCCTGGTGGTGACCGGGCTGTGGGCCTCGGAGTCGCTGGACGTACAGGGACATGAGTTTCTGCCAATGCCGTCGACCATGCCGCCGGCCGAAGTCGCGGAATTCTTCGACAACCTCGGAATCAAGGTAGAGGTGAGTGTCGGGTTCTGGCTGGGGCTGGCCGCACTCGCTGTGATCATCGCTTTCAATGTCCACCTTGTGCTGCGCAGCAGACGGCAGCCTGCCAGAGCAGTGCCTGAGTGATATCCAGGTCAGGCGTCATGACGCTGCAGCGGTTCGCCCGCGTAGGGCTTGAAGAGCATGTCGCGCTTTGTCCACGACTCGTTGAGCAACTCGCTGTGCACCTCACCCCGGATGATTCCCAGGAGGAAGTCGGTGGTGAGCAGGTCGTACCTTTCCCATACGTCGCCGTTCCGGTCTGAGACCCGGATCGGATACGAACCGGCCGCCGCCTCGGGTGAGACCTGCCAATACAGCGTGAGCCCGGTGCCGGTCGAGGCCCAGGGCAGCAGCCTGGAATCAGGGTCGAGACCGTCCGGCCGCCCCACGACCTCGTCCTCGAACAGGTCCTGGAGCTGTTCGAACTCCACCCCCGACCGCTCCAGATCGACATGCTTGAGGCCGACGCCGGGCGCCGGAACGTAGAGCCTCAACCAGTCCAGCCAGATCCCACCACCCCCAGCGTCGAGAAGCTCGCGGTAGTCCCGCGGCACAGCCGCCCCGATCCGCCGCTCAACCCGTCCCCAGTCAAACGGATCGGCCAGCGGTACGAGAGATGCCACTTCGGTCAACTGCCGAACACTGGTCGCCATACAGGTGCGTTCCTCGGGCTATTCCATCCGCGTCCGTTGCTGGACTCCCGCCAGACCGATTGGACTCACCCAGTCTGATTGGGTGCCGCTCTCCACCGTTCGAGCACCGTGATGTGGTCGAGAACGCAGGTTACGATGGCCTGATCTACGTCGTCGAGCCGAGTGGCTATCTCCGGATCGCGGTTGCCATCAAGAATCAGCTCAAGGACGGTCGCGGATGGAATGAAGTCCGGTTCCTCACCGATGCACTCCCGCAACCACTTTCGAACCTCATTTTCGGCATCGGTGTTTCCCAGTGCCCCCTCGACCGTGGCACGGAGGACGCCGCCTGCCCCTACTGCGCCTATCAGCGCCGGCGGAAGACTTCTGCGGCCGGTGAGAACCTCCACTGCCCTGACCAGCACCGCCTTTCCCGTCGTGTCCAGGCCGGAAACCAGGTCGTCCACCTCGGCCTCGGACAGTGCCCTGGGACGGGGACGTCGCAGCCACCTCCCTGAGCGTTGGGCTCGTCCCAGAAGGTCGCGGAAGGCCGACGTCAGATCGTGCCAGGCAGGATCCTCCCGAGACCGATCCAGCTCCCGGTCCACCACCGCCCTCGCGTCGGGGTCGCCACGGACCGAAGCCGCCAGTGCCGCGATGGTGGGATCCCAATAGGCCAGGTCGGCGGCTCTGGTCACCGCTTCCCGGTCCGCGCGGGATCGAGCATGGTCGCGTGACCGCTCCACCAGGTGCGCCAGCGTCCTGTTGGGCGGCCACACACCGGGAGCGACCTCCTCGATGAGCCGGGCGAGGTCGTCACCGAAACCGTCGTCGAGGAGGTCACGGAGGGCCTCGGCGGAGGCGGGCGGCGAGATCGACGGGTACAGATGGAGGCTGGTGCCGGCCGCCCTGATCGCGGAGTCGTCCGTCTCGCCCAAGGTTTCGTGGATCAATCCGGAGGCCAGCTGATGGACCAGTGCGAGCTCGGGCTCCTCGCCCCACTCGCCCAAATACTTGCCGAGGTTGTAGTGGCGGATGGGCAGGTCCTCGATGAGACCCGAGGCGTAGGCGTGGCGAAGGGCGTCACGTGCCTGCCTCACCGCCATGTCGAGATTGCCCTTGCGGAACTCCAAGGCGGCCCGCATCTGGTGCAGATCGCCCTGCCGGTCGAGGTCGCCGACGGCGGCGAAGACCGCCCCGCACTCATCGAGGACGGCTGCGGCCTCGTCGAGGCGGTCGAGCCGCATCAGAGGAGCCACCCTCTCGAACCAAGTCCTCGACAGGTCTCCCTGCGATACGCCGCGCTCAGCCTTGGATTTCACAATGGCATCGTTAGTCTCTAGCGCGCCGGCGTAGTCACCACGCCGCATCGCAGTGTTGAACAGCATGGTCAAGAGCGACTCGCGCAGGTTCCCGGGAATGACACCTGAGTCGTCGTCCTCGTCGGGCTCTGGGAGCCGCGCCACCTCCGCGAGCAGCCGCTCGCATTCCCGTTGGACGTAGGTCCCAGACCCGAATCGCTCGAACACCCGCAGCCGCTGCGCCCGGGCGGCGACCGACTGCCATGGCCCCAGCCCGCCCATGAGGCCGTGTCCGATCGCCTCCTCGGTCAGCCGGAGGGCTCGGGCGAGCTCACCCGCGTCCAGAAGGAGGGGAAGGAGATCTCCGGAAGTGAGGATCACGCCCTTGTGGTCGCGCGATGCCAGAGCCTCCGCCAGGTGCGTCTCGTGGATCGCCCGGCCTGTGGACGGGTCCAGTCTGTTCGCCGCCATCGCCACCGCGCGGCGGATCCTCGGCCCCACGGCCGTTTGGGAAGCGGCTTGCAGAACGGGGTCGATCGCCTTGAGCACCAGATGAGCGCTCTGTTGACCGTGATCGTTGTGCAGCACCTCTTCCAGATAACGCGCCGCCTCGGACCAGAACCCCAGCTCTAGGAGGCTATGGGCCTTGTGCAGCCGCCACTGGACCTGATCGCCGTTGTCCACATGGCCGGAATCGGGTGACCACAGGCCGAGGAGAGCCGCGTTGATGGCGCTTCGAAAGTGGGGCTCCTCGTGAGCGTCCGCCTCCTCCCGGCCGACGGCCGCCATGACGGGGTGCACGAGGAGCCGGGATCGCCGCGGTTCGGGACCGGTGACGACGGTGACGAGGGCACTGTCGCGAAGCCCGGCCAAGAGTCCGTCGAAATCGGGTGCCGGCGGCACCCGTCCCGCTAGATCGAGGACGTCCCAGAGCCGTTCCCAGGCGGCTTCGGCCGTTGAATGCCGGCGAGCGTCGTCCTTGAGATCGCAGAGCATGTAGTACAGCTCCCGCTCAGTGCTGTCCAGGCTCATGAGCACCGCACGAGTCCAGGACGCCATGTCCGCGACCGCTGCGCCTCGGCCGTCCTTGAGGGACGTCAGGGGCCGGTCTGGGCGGTCGCTGTCAGCCACCCGGTCCGCGGCGAGTGCGAGCAGAGCGGGATGCCCGTAGGTGAGGGGGAGGGCCGTGCGGTCAAGGCCGTGGGCGCGGGCGAGTAGCGCTGCCTCGTCCGTGGGGAGCAGTCCGACAACCTCGGTCGCCAGCGGGATATCCGGCCCGCGTTGACGCACCCGTGTCGTGATGAGCAGCCGGCCACCGGGGCGCGCTGTCAGGTCGGCGAGCAATCGGCCCCATCGAGGGTCGCGCCAATCGCCGTCCGGGCTCAGCAGGGCTTCGGCCCCGTCCACCACGACCAGCACGGCTTCCCTGGATGAGGTTTCGAGGTCGGCCGATATGCGGGTGAGGCGGGAGAGGACGTCCGGGTCATTCGCCGTCAGCCAGAAGATCTTGTCGAACTCGGCCGAGTGGAAATGCGCGAGTTCTACGGCGCAAGCGCTCTTGCCGACGCCGGGCATGCCATAAAGCACCACTCCGGACAAGGCCACGCCGGTCAACGCCGCCCCCGCACGGCTCAGCAGATTGTCACGCCCGAAGAGGTGCTCGTGCGGTGGTGGCAGGTCTGAGACGGCGGTACTCCGCATCGATCTGACCGCGGGAGCCTGTGCTGGAGGGGATGGTGGCAATGCAAACCGCAGCCGTGCGGCACGGGGCCCGAAAAGCGCCGGCGCCGCAACCCAGAGCGGGTCCGGGCCGGGTTCGCCTGCGACGGCTCGCATTGCCTCGCCCATCGCCCGCCCGAGTGTCATGCGATCACCGAACAGGCGCCCGTAGAGTTCACCCGTCAAGGCCGCGCTGAAGTCGTCGCCCACGGCGTAGCGCATGGCCACGACGGCGCAGTCGAGGCGTTCGGCCAGTTCCGCCGCCAGGACGGAGGACCAGCAGGCGGACATCACCAGCAGCTTCAGACTCTCGCGCACCGGCTCCAGAAGGTGTGCCAACGTCGTGGTGTCGATGTCGTCGGCGAGGCCGGCTTCGGTCTCCAAGCGGAGACGTCCTGGCCTGCCATGCGCAGAGATGTGGATCACGTCCCAGCCGGCGGGCGCGTCGAGCACCCTGCCCAGCTTCTCCGCTGTCACGCCGTAGGGCAGGAAACGCAGGTCCACGGTGCCGCGCCAGCCGGACGGGTCGCGCGATCCCCGCTCGAGAGCGAGCCTCTCTCCCCGCAGGTTCAGGGCGGAGGTCCCCTCGGGGCGGCTGAAGACGGCCAGCATCCGCGGCCGGTCACCTGCGGATTCCGGATCCGGAGGACCCGGTCCGGCGCCGGGACTCGGCACGAAGACCACTCCCTGAAGTGCCAGCGGCACCCCGCCGACATGCGCGAGCTGTAGTGGAAGGTGGGCAGGATGCTCGGGGTCGGGTGGCCCGTCTGGGACGGTCACGTGAACGACCACCGGGGCATACGCCGCCAGCAGCGGTCCGAGCCTGCCGAAGATCTCTTTTCCGCCCCACTGTGCAAGGCCGGTCACGAGGTCGGCGTCGCTGCTCGACCGGCGCGCCGTCATCAGCCGGGACCCGTACCGGCGCAGGTACGCGGCAGGGTCGGAGAGGCCCTCGTAGGCCGTGGGCCTCGTCGTCAGGTCCACGTCATGGAAGACGGGTGTGTCGTCCGCCGTGCCCGTCAGCCGCCATCGCCAGCCGATTCCGGGCCGGTGATCCTCGATGTCGAGCCGCAGTTCCGGCAGCGGGGAGGACAGAGTTCTTGACACGTTCGCGGTCATGCCACTGTGCGCGGGACGGTGTCGGATCCCGCCGCCGAACTCGGCCGATCCTGGTCGCCCTCGGTCGTCAGGCCCGCCAGGTGGCCCCGGACCACGTCGGCGCGAGGGCTTCCGATCGCTTCGAGCAGTTCGAGCGAGAGCAGCCAGCACTGCTTCGCCTCCAGCGGCCGCCCCGCGGTGTTCAGCGCGACGCCGAGGTTCTTCAGGGCTATGCCCTCGCCGTGCCGGTCCCCGATCTCGCGGAAGATCTTCAGTGCCTCCCGGGCCCGGTCAATGGCGTGCTCGGTCCGCCCCATGCGGAGCAGGGCGGTGCCGAGCGTGTTACGGATCATCCCCTCGGTGTGGCGGTCGCCGATCGCCTGCTGGATGGAGATCGCACGCCCGCACGTGTCAATGACCTGATCGAATTGTCCGAGGTCTCGACTTATCTGCGCACCCGTGGCCAGCGCAACGCCCTCCCCCCACTGGTCGCCGATGCCGCGGAACACTCGCACCGCTCGTCGGCAGTGGTCGAGCGCCTCCGGATGCCGCATGAGGTCGCGCAGGACGATGCCGAGCGTGACCAGGGCTATTCCCTCTCCCCAGAGGTCGCCGATGTCCAGGTAGGTCCGCAACGCGCGTGCGAGATGGTCCCTCGCCTCGTCCAGCAGTCTTTGGTCTCGGTACACCAAGCCGCACACGGTGTCGGCGAATGCCAGGCCGGATGGATCGCCGAGTTTCCGGAAGAGCACCGACGCCTCCCGTGCATCGGTGAGCGCGGGCGCCGAGCGTCGCAACTCGCGTTCGGCGAGTGCGAGATGGCAGCGCAGCCATGCCTCCCCGTGCCGGTCCCCGGACCGCAGTGCTCCCGCAAGGCCGATCTCATGCGAGGAGATCCAGTCGTTCCACGGCTTGCGGAGCAGGAAGAACCCGGCCATCGCCACCGGCAGCCGCGAGGCCATCTCGTCACGGCCGGTCCGGCCTGCCAGCGTGAGCAGCGCGATGAGGTTGGCGTGCTCGGATCCGTACCAGGTCAGTGCCGCGTCGTGGGAGGCGAAGTCGATCTGCGGCTGCACGACGGGGACGGGGAGGGCACCGCCGAAACCACGGGGTGCCTTGGCCCGGTCGGCGGCCGTGAGCACGCACAGATACCATCCCAGCAGGCGCGTCACCGCCTCGTCGCTCTTCCCGGACGGCAGCTCGGCGGCCAAACCGGCGGCGTAGAGACCCAGCAGGTCATGCATCCGATACCGCCTGCCTTCGGTCTCTTCGACCAGGTGGAGCCGCACCAGCGTGCTCAGGCAGCGGCGCGCACGCGCGATGGTCAGGCCCGTGAGGGCGGCCACCGCGGCGGAATCCATATCCGGGCCGGGATGCAGGCCCATCAGCGTGAACACTCGGGCCGCGTCCGCGGGCAGCGCGCGATACGACCAGGAGAAGGCGGCCTGCACGGCGGTGGTCTCGTCATCGCCGGTGGAGAGAAGCTCCAGCCGGTGTCGCTCGTCGGCAAGCTCGTCCACGAGTTCTTCGAGGGGCGCCTTGTCCCGCGCGGCGATGAACTCCACGGCGATCCGGAGGGCGAGCGGCAGCCGTCCGCAGAGCCGGGCGATACTGTCCAACTGGCCGGGTGTTGAGTTCCGGCAGGCCGCCCGTAGCGTCTCCCGGACCAGCGTCGTCGCCTCCGCCGTCGGCATCACCTCGAGATCGAGGAGCCTCGCGCCGTCCCGGGCGGCGAGCCCTCCGAGCCGTGCCCTGCTGGTGATCAGTACGAAGGACTCGGACGTGCCCGGGAGCAGCGGGCGGACCTGTTCCGTCGATGCCGCGTTGTCCAGCAGGAGCAGCAGTCTCCGGCGGGCCACCGTCGTCCGGTACAGCGTGGCACGCTCCTCTTCCTCCAGGGGAATCTGTTGATCTGGGATCCCGAGGCTGCGCAGGAGCCGGCCGAGCGCGGCGCCGGGACTCAGCGTCGCCTTGGGCGAGTGGCCGTGCAGATCGATGTAGAGCTGCCCGTCGGGGAAGTGTTCGGCCGCACGATGCGCCCACTGGACGGCGAGAGTGGTCTTGCCGACGCCGGGCATGCCGTGGACGACGGCCACGGACGCCTCCTGGCGTTCGGTCGCGGTGGTGAGCGCCCTGTCCAGCCATGCCAGCTGTTCGGAACGCCCGGTGAAGCCGGAAGCGAGCAGCGGAAGCTGACGCAGCTCAGGCCTGGGTAAATGGGAGGCCGATAGGGGTGGCGGCCATTCGGGAGCCGGTTCGGCCGGGGTGTCGCGGGGCTCTGCCCCGGCACCACCCAGGAGGCGAATCCAGGCATCGGCCTTAACGTTCTTCACCGAGATCCGCACCGTCCGGAAGAGGAGGGGTTCGGCCTCGGCATAGTGCTTCACCACTTCGTGGAAGAACCAGTCGGACACGACGAGGGCCAGAACCGCCCTCGACGAACGCAGCGATTCCTTCAGCTCGGCCGCGTCGATCAGCCGGAACGGCAGGATGACGGCTGTGCCTGCCACGCCACGATCATCTGAATGCACCTCACCCGCGTGCAGCGCCATACGCATCCGGAAGGCGGTCGGAGCCGCACCGGCCGCAGTGTGCCGTCCGATCTCAGCGGCCAGCGCCGCGGGCAGTTCGCACGCCAGGAGCTTCTTGGGCACGTGAGCCGGCACCAGGACCATTGCGCCGTCACCGCGGTCCTCGACGACACACTCCTGCCAAGCGAGCCCGGCCGACGCGAAGGCGCGCTTGAGCGCCTCGTACATCCGCTTGCGGATCGTGACCTGGTGCGTGTTGGTGCGTTTTTCGTCGCTGAAGCCTTCAACATCGACCACCACGACGCTGTAATGCGCGGCGGGCGGGGGCACGGTCTCCGCTTCCAGGTCCATGGGTCTCCTCGCGGTTGATCGTCAACCCCCGCCCGGTCCTATTCCTCTGGAGGGCCGACGTGGGGCAGGACGGCCCGGATGGCGGCGGCATCATCCGGGTGAAGCCCTTGAGTGAGGCGGTCGGCATCTCTCGCGCCGTCGATGATCGCTTCTAGCGCGTCTGCCAACGGGACGAACTCCGGGTCTTCTCGCAAGCCCTCCAGGTTCGCCAGCACGATGTTCGGACGATCATCGTCGTCATAGGTGGCGGCAACACACTCTCCAAGCAGATCGACCAAGGGGACGGCCAGATGGAGGTCCGGCGCCAGCCTGACCCGCCCCGCCACGACCGCTGCCGCACGACGGAACACCGCCGTACTGATCTCGTCGAGGTCCTCGGGTGGTTCGCCGCCGGGCCGGCTGGGCAACGCTTCCAGCGCCTCCGCCAACCGGGCTCGGCCAGGGGACGCGGCCATCGTCTGCAATGCCGCGGTCGCCTCACCCATCGCCAGTGCCGCCAGCACAGGATCCCATGTGGCCAGCTCTATGTGGAGGCGTTCCTCTGCGAGCCGGGTCGCGCGGCGGAACAGGTCTTGCAGCGTCGCGTCGTCGTATGAGGCGCCCAGTGTGGCCAAGGGGACGTGGAGGTCGGTGCCGATCGCCAAGGTCAGGTCCTCGGTCGTCCCAGGCCAGGACTTCCCCGCCTCGTTGAGCCGTCCATCCTCCGTCACCTGCGTGAGGAGGTCGTCGGCAAGCGCGTCCAAGGCCTCGTCGCCACGGGTGTGCCCGGCGAGCGTACCGAGCAAGGCCGCGGCAAGGTGGTGCGCGGCGGCATCGGCCATCTGTTCGTCCGTCCGTGCCTGGGCGGCCAGGCGGTACCCGAGATTGGTGTGGGTGCTGACGATCAGGGCGAGGTCTCCGTGCTTGTAGGCGTAGCGCACCGCGTCCCGCGCCGCCCTGACCGCCGCACCCGGACGGCCGCGCGCGTCCTCGATCCGGGCGAGCGCCGACAGCGATGCGGCGATCCCATCGAGATCGTTCTCCTGCTCGAACACCGTGCGGCAGGTCGACAGGTGCCGCCTGGCCTCGTCGAGGCGTCCGAGCTTCTCCAGCGGACCGCAGATGTTGAACCGGGCCCGGGAGACCTCCCGCGGCCCGGCTCCACGCCGTACCTTCAACTCCATGATCTCCTGGGCGAGCCGCGCGGACGCGGCCCAGTCGCGGGTCGCCGACGCCGCCGAGCGGCAGGTGCCGAGGACCAGTTCGCGCACCCAGAACGGCCGCACGCTCTCGTTGCCACCGGCCGGTTCGTCTCGCTCGACCAGGTCGTCCAGCCGGTCGCGATGCGCCGCCAGCTCGTCGGTGATCCGCGCCGCCTGGCCGGTCGCGATGAGGAGTTCGAGCCGCTGGTCGTCGTGCAGCAGCCGGGTCCATGGGCCGGATCCCGCGCGCTCGCCCAGCGCGATCTGTTCCTCGGCGAGGTCCAGGGCCTGCACCAGCCTTCCGGCGTTCCTGGCCGCGATGATCAGGTCGGAGATCAGGACCGCGGCCATGTCCAGGTCCCCCCGGGCCAGTGCCTCCTTCCGGAGCCCCTGTGTGATCGCCTCGGCGGAAGAGTCGCCCAACAGCAGGAGCACGTTGGCGAGCAGGCGCTTTGCCGGCAGTTCCTCCTCGGTGCCGGCGGCCATCTGGATCAGGCGGGCGAGCAGCGGTACCAGCGCAGACAGACCATGACGGGAACGTTCGCGGCGGAGCACGAGGTCGAGGGCATCCGAAGCCGTTTTGACCTTGCCGCCTTCGAGCAGGTACGGCGCCCCCGCGAGCGCCGCACGGTTGACGTCCGACGCGGGGCCGCCCGCGCGTTCGGCATCGGCGGCGGCCTCGATCTCGGCGACCCAGTAGGTCGCGGCCGCTTCGACGATGGCCGCGCGTGCGGGCTCGTCCGTCAGCGATCCACCCGTGGAGGCGACGAGGGGATGCAGCCGCAGCGCGCCGGTCGCCTCATCGAACGCGGTGAGCGCGGTGGCCACGAGGCGGGCCAGGCAGGCGTCGAAGTCCGCGGTCTCCCTGGTTACCGCACGCCAGATCGTGGACGCCACCGCCGGGACACGGTCGCCAGGGTGGAGGTGGCAGAGCACCGAGAACAGCATGCGTGCCGGCGCGTCCAGGCCACGGACGGCCGTCGTGGTCCAGTCGGTGAGCAGATCGGCCTCGCCCGCGGCGTCCCGGCGGGGGCGAGGGGGACCCAGCAGCCGCGTCAGGCGTTCAGGATCGGCGGCCTGGCCGTCGGCCAGTTCCAGCAGTTTGGGGTGGCCGTCGGCCAATGCGAGCGTCCGCCTGCCCAGGTCGCGGGCCTGGTCGGCGGGCACACCAGGGTGCTCGCCATCCAGCAGTGCGCCGAGCAGGGGCAGTTCCCGGGCAAGGAGGACCGCTTCCTGCTCCGACAGGGGGCCCAGGAACTCGACGGTCGTTCCCGGTGGCGGGGACTCGGGCAGCGTACGGGACGTCATGACGACCCGGCCCCGGCCCTCATGATCGGCCAGGGCGGTCAGCAGGGCGGCCCAGCGGGAGTCGCGCCAGTGCCCGGACCCGGTGAGGAGGGCTTCGACGCCGTCCACCACGACCAGCACCCGCGCCGCCGCCATGGCGGAGGTGAGCGCGGGCAGCCGGTCGCTCCGCCCATCGGAGGCTTCCAGGACGCCGGTCAGATCGACGTCCGGCAGGCCGGACCGCAGCATCTCGGTGAGGTCGGTGAGTGCGTGGTCACGGCCGATCTCGTCGTCGGGCACTTCGCACCACAGCACATCGCCGAAGTCGGTCCTTTCGAGGTCGGCCAGTTCCAGCGCAAGGCTGGTCTTGCCCATGCCCGGCAGACCGTGCAGGATGAGCGCCGCCGCGCCGCCGGAGGCGAGCGCGCGCCGGCAGCGCGCCATGGTCCGTACCCGTCCGACGAACCGCTGCGGTGGATCGGGCAGGACCCCGAGGGCAGGCGGTGAGGGCGCGGCTCCGCTGGACGGCGCCGGGAGCCGCAGCGTGGCCGCGGACGGCCCGAACAGTGTCGGTGCGGCCCAGG
This sequence comes from Actinomadura madurae, assembly GCF_900115095.1. GTDB lineage: Bacteria > Actinomycetota > Actinomycetes > Streptosporangiales > Streptosporangiaceae > Spirillospora > Spirillospora madurae. Next base: position 410,972 of record NZ_FOVH01000004.1, on the reverse strand, counting down.
CCAGCGGTGAGCGGCCCTCGGCGCGGCGGCGGGCGGACGCCAGCGCCGCGGGGAGGGCGAGCCCGGTGCCGAGCAGGTACTCGTACAGGTCGGCCAAGAGCGAGATCGCCAGATCGTCGGCCACCGGGAAGCGCATCGCCAGCACGGCCGTATGCAGGTTCCGGGTCAGCTCGGGGGCGAGCCCGAACGACTCGCAGGCGCTCACCGTCACCAGGCGCGCCCGCCGCGTCGCCCCCGCGCGAGGCGGTCCGGTGAGAAGGGAGAGCATGTCCAGCACGTCGACCCGGTCGCGCTCGCCGTCGGCCGTCTCCAGCGTGAAGGTGGATCGCCTGCCGTGGCCGGCGAGATGGACGACGTCCCAGCCCTCCTCGTCGGCCATGGCCGTCGCCAGCGCTTCACGCGTCACTCCGTACTGGAGGATGCGCAGGTGGACGGACCGGCTGTGACGCTCGGCGAGCCGCCGTGTGAGGGCGGTCAGTTCCTGACGCTCCCGGCGCAGGTCGAGCGCGGCGGTACCGTCCGGCATGCTGAACACGGCGAGCATCCGGAGGGGCCGTTCCGCGGAGGGCGTTTCCCGCATCCTGGTCGTGTCGGCCGCGGTCACGAACACCGCGCCGTGTTCGGCCAGGGTCCTGCCGTCCACCACGGCGAGTTCCCATGGCCAGCGGGCGGCGTGGTCGCCCGTGGCCTCGACCAGCACCGTGCAGGGTGCACGGGCGGCCATCGTGCGTGCCGTGCCGCCCAGCATCCGCGTGGCCAGCCATGTTCCGGCCGAGAGCGAAATCTCCCGCTCTCGAGCGGACCGGACGTCCGGTGCGGAGTGATCGCGAATGTAGCCGGGCAGGTCGGAGAGCGCTTCGTACTGCTCCGCCGTGGTGTCCGGTTCTCCTCGGTGTTCCGAGAGCACCCTGCCGGAGACGTCGGTGAGCCGAGCCTGCCAATGCTTCTGGCCATCGTCGAGGCTCACGGTCAGTGTCAGCGGCTCAGGAGAAGGCAACAGGACGCCGTCAGCGGCGTGCTCGCGCGCCATGAATCCATGCTACGGGCCGCGACACCGCCCCTTTCGCCTACTCTTGCGAAGCACCATCGGGTTCACGGTGGTGCGTGCGAGACACATGGCGAGGTTCGGGCATGGCGGAGAAGGTCGATGACGAGGAGACCCGGGAGCCGAAGGCAGGTGATACGCGGTTCGGCCCTTCGGGAATGCCCGAGGTGTACGACGGTCGGCGGTGGGTCTCCCTCCCCCCTGACCTTCCACCCGATCTCGACACCCCGAACCGGAACGATGACGACGACCGCTAGTGGTCACCGAAGGTGATGCCGAGGCTTTCGGCCCGCCGTCGTCCTGACTGATCCCGGTAGGTTTCGAGTTGCCACCGCAGCTTTTCGATCCGGACATCGTCCTCGTCCCCCGTGTCCTGGAGGCATTTCAGGAGGAGGTTCGCCGACCGCAAGGTATCGAGGTCGGCATCGCCCGAGGCGGCCATGCGGCGCTCGTAGGTGTCTGCGGCCAGTTGCCGTGCCCGTTCCACCTCATCGAGTCCGTACAGGTCATAGGCGAGATCGTCAGCGACCTGCAAGGTGAGCCGGTGGTCATGTCCGAGCGTGTCGCGCAGACCGGCGAGCGCGTTCTCGCGGTGCCCGACCGCGCCCGGCAGGTCTCCCGCGATCTTGAGGTCCGCCGCGAGGCCGACCTCTGACTTGAGGGTGTCGGGATGCCGCGGCCCGAGCACTCGCCGGCGACGTTCGTAGGTGTCGGCGTTAAGCAACCGCGCCGCTTCCGTCTCCCCGCACGCACGCAGGTCGAGCACGTGCCGGTGGGCGCAGCGCAGAGTCTGCGGCTCGTCGGCGCCGACCGTCCGGCGCAATGCCTCCAGTGCCTCGCCGCTCTGGTGCCGCGCCTGCCCGTAATCCCCCGCGATGTACAGGTCATAGGACAGATTGACCACGGACGCCAGCGTGTCCGGGTGGTCGGGGCCGAGCACCTCGCGCCTTCGCCGGATGGTGTCCTCGTGCAGCCGGCGGGCGCGCTCGGCGACGGCCTGCCAACCGTCCTCTTTACGCGCGGCCAGAGCGGACAGGTCGACGGCGACATTGTGTGCGGCGCTCAGGGTGTCGGGGTGATCAGGCATGCGGGCACGCCTGATCTCCAGGACGCGCTCGTCTAATCCGACCGCTTCCCGATGCTCGCCGAGTTGGAAATGGGCCTGGGCGAGACGCTCCTGGGCCAGCAGGATCGGCTCCGAGTCGAGCGTGGCGCCGGGTTCCCGACACCAGCGCCGGTATGCGTCCGCGGCGATCGCGCGAGCGGTGCGTGCGTCACCCTGGGCGGTGAGGTAGTGCGCGATATCAAGGAGGAGCAGTCGGCAGGGGGCACGGTCGTCACCCGCGAGGTCCAGGTGCAGCGCATGCGGGAGCAATTGGGCGTAAGAGCCCCAGTTCTCGGGCGAGGTCGGGGCTCCAGGGTGGGCGAGCGCGAGTTCGAGCCGGGCTCGCGTGCTCAGGTCCGCGGCAGTCGTGCCGTCGCGATCGCGTATGAACGCTTGGAGGAGCGTTCTCATCTCCAGCATGTCGCGTTCGGCGCGAATCAATCCCGCTTCTTTGGCGGCACGGGTGGCCGCGGCCAACCGGAGACGGTCCCAGGAGTGCTCCTCGGCAGGGCGGGCGTGCCGGTTGTTGAGAAGCGCCCACAGCACCTTGACCGGAATGGGCGCCGGACCGAACACGGAGCAGGCCGTCAGCAGGTCCTCGGCGTCCGCGTTCCGTCCGGAGAGCGACTGGAGCGCGGCGGACCATACCCCGGACAGGGAGTCCCGATAGGACGGGGCCCTCCCGAAGCCGAGAACCCGGATGGTCTTGGAACGAAGCAGCTCAAGGTAATCGCCGGGCTGGATCGACCCTCCGTTCAACGCGTCGGCCGCCTGGTCGACGGCCAACGGCAGGTCGTCCAGCGCGGCGGCGAGTTCGTGCGCCTCCTCCTCGGACAGGCTCGGCACGCGATCCCGCAACAGGGTCACCGACTCGTCCCGCCGGAATCGGGGGAGTTCGAGGGACCGGTCGCTGATGCCCGCGCCCTCGGGTGAACGCGACGTGATGATCAGGTCCAGGCCGGGGTGCGGTCCGTCATCGGGGAGGAAAGGTTCTATGCCGGCAGGGCTGCCGGCATCGTCGAACACCAGTAGCCACCGTCCCTCCCGGCGCAGCGCTTCGTAGAGCGGGGTGAGGGAATCGAGGATGTCCGGTCGCGCGGGGATCTTCACCGTCTCGGCCAGTTCGGCGAGCAAGGACGGCAACCGCTGTACAGGGGACGCGCGAAGCCACGCGACCCGGGTCTGGTAACGGCCGCGGTGGTTGTGGGCATGCTGGACGATGAGGTGGCTCTTCCCGGCTCCGGGTTCACCATGGACGATCACGGGATGCCCCCGAGCCTCCCGCAAGAGCCGCTTCAGTTCGCCCAATTGCTCGTCACGGGGACGGGCGTACCCGAGGCGCCTGGGCAGGCGGAGCGAGGACCGCGGGACGGCGGGCCGGGTGGTGCTGCCTTCTCCGCGCTCGGCTCGGGTGTACAAGTCCGCGGCCAGTGCGGCGAGGTGGAGATACCACTGGCGGTGGGACCGCCGCCTGCTCCCGAAGATCAAGCCGCAACCGGTCAGCGACAGCCTCCACTGCGCCAGCCAGTGGTCCCTGAAGTGGAATCTCTCCGCCCAGGCCCGGCCGCACTCCCAGATGGTCAGCGCGACTGTGGCGAGCGGGGCGGGCACGTGGGGGCGCAGGTCCGAGGCGGGGTCGGCGATGAGATGGGCCAGTGCCCGCCGCTGCCGGGCGTCCAGGGATTCCAGGACGTGTGCGACCAGCGCCAGCAGAAAGTAGGCCGGCTCGGCCGCCAGCGGCCCGTGCTCCTCGAAGCGGGACAGGTCGATGAACCGGCAGGTCGAGGGGTCGAGACCGGGAACGCTCGACAGCACCACGTTGCCCGGGTGCAGGTCCTTGTGACAGCGGCCCTCCAGGACAGGAAGCCGCCGGGCGCCGCCGAGCCGCGGATCCTGGGCGAACGCGATGGGGTTGGTGAGGCGTCCGTCGCCTGGGAACTCGATCTGGGCGGCGAAGCCCTCCTCGCGCGCCCAGGCGCGCAGGGGGCCGCCGGTATCGAGCCGATGACCCAGCAGTTTCTTGAGAAAGGCATTGGGCGTGTACAGGTTGAACTCGACATCGGGCGCGGGATTCCAGCCGTCCAGGGCCAGCTCGACGACCCTGGCGCAGGTGGCGTTCACCCGTTCGAGGTCGGCGGGATCCGAGTTCAGGACCTTGGCCAGGCTCCGGTACTCCCGGAGGCTACCCCCGGCGATCTCCTGGAACATGATCCAGCCATTGCCCGGCAGCGGGATGGGCGCGAATCCCGCCGGGATCGAGACCAGATGCCGCCGCACGAATTCGGGAGGCGAGCAACGCTCTGCCCAGGCGTGCCGCTCCGGCTCCCGGTCGGCCCGGTCCCGGGGCGGCAGCACCTTCATGATCATGTGTCTGGGGCCGTGACCGGGGCGCTTCCCAAGGACGGACAGGACCGTGGCCCCGGACAGGCCCTCGTCCTCCCAGTCTCCGAGTTCCAGCCGGGCCCCGTTCGTCAGCCATGCCCGCAGCGCATCCCTGGCGTACACCGGTACTCGCGACAGGACATCACTCACCGCAGGCCCCCTCGGCGTCTCAGCGGTTGCGCCAAGTATGCCCGCCCTGTCCCCACTCCCGTGACTGGCGCGTACCTCGCCGGCGCTGGCGCCGGCGAGGTGGGCAGGTGCAGTCAGGTTACGGATACCGGGGGTGTGGGGGCCACTCTTACGCTTCCTGGAAAGCCGCCGAGACTCCAAGGACGCGTTATGGAACAAATCGAGTTGGGCGACGTCACCATCACCCGGATCTGGGAGTACTACGGTTCCGTCGAAATGACGCCTGACACCTTCTTTCCAGAAGGTTCGAAGGAGGTCTGGGAAGACGGTGCTCCCTGGCTGGTCCCGCATTTCCTGGATTCCGAGACGAATATCATCAACTCCGCGATCCAGACCTGGCTGCTGCGCAGCGAGGGGAAGACCATTCTTGTCGACACGGGCGTGGGCAACCATAAGGAGCGGCCGTACGCGCCGGTCTGGGGCCATCGGAAAACCGACTTCCTGGCCAATCTGGCGCGCGCCGGCGTCGAGCCCGAGGACGTGGACATCGTGGTCAACACCCACCTCCACATCGACCACGTCGGCTGGAACACGTACCTGGACGAACGGCGCTGGGCCCCCACCTTCCCCAACGCCACCTACCTGATGCCGAAGGCCGACTTCGACTTCTGGAATCCAGAGAACGGCCACGAGACGGTGTTCGGCCGCGGCAACCAGAACGTCTTCGAGGACAGCGTGGCCCCGGTGCACGAGGCGGGCCTGACGTTGCTGTGGGAGGGCAGCCACCGGATCGACGCCAACCTGCGCCTGGACGCGGCGCCCGGGCACACTCCCGGCTCCTCCGTCCTGACGCTCGCCTCCGGGGCGGACCGCGCGGTGTTCGTCGGCGACATGCTGCACAGCCCGGTACAGATCCTGGAGCCGGGCACCAACAGCTGCTTCTGCGAGGACGCCGCGGGCGCCCGCGCCACCCGCCGCAAGATCCTGGGCTGGGCGGCCGACAATAACGCGCTCGTGGTTCCCGCGCACCTGGGCGGCCACGGCGCCGCCGAGGTCACGCGTGACGGAAGCAGGTTCGCCATCAAGGGCTGGGCCCCGTTCACGCCCTATGACGAGGACCGCGGGAAGGCATCGGCGTGAACCACGACCGCAACCCCGTCATCAAGACCGCGCAGGGGCCCGTCCGCGGCCGGAGCCAGGACGGCATCGCGGCTTTCCTGAACATCCCCTACGCCGCCCCGCCCCGCGGTGCCGGCCGGTTCGCCGCGCCGCGGCCGCACGAGCCCTGGGACGACGTTCGGGACGCCACCGCGTGGGGGCCCAACGCGCCGCAGTCCGAGCGCACGCTCGGCAGCGTGGACATGTCCCCCTATTTCGGCACTGGTTGGAGCCGCGGGGAGGACTACCTCACCGTCAACGTCTGGACGCCCGCCGCCGCGAACGGCGACCTGCCCGTCATGGTGTTCGTCCACGGCGGCGGGTTCGTCGCCGGATCGACCCGGTCCGCGCTGTACGAGGGCTCCGCCTTCGCCCGTGACGGCGTGGTCCTCGTCACCCTCAACTACCGGCTCGGCATCGCCGGTTTCCTCGACCTCCCCGGAGCGCCCGCCAACCGCGGCCTGCTGGACGTCGTCGCCGCACTGCGCTGGGTCCGGGAGAACATCGCCGCGTTCGGCGGTGATCCCGGCAAGGTCACCCTCTTCGGCCAGTCGGCCGGGGCGACCATCGTCGGCGGCGTCCTCGCCGCCCCCGAAGCGGCGGGCCTCTTCCGCCGGGCGATCATCCAGAGCGGCAGTGGCCTGGGCGCGTTCACGACCGAGCAGGCCGCCCGCGTCACCGAGGCCGCGTCCGAGGCCCTCGGCGCAGCGCCCCGCGCCGACGCCTTCGCGGACGTCCCCGACGAGCGGCTGGTCGAGGTCGCGTCCCGGCTCGGGGGCATCGACCTGCGGACCGAGTCGCACCACGATCCGCTGGCCGGTCTCAGCCCCTTCAGCCTGGTCCTCGACACGCAGCCCGCCGAGCTCGTCGCCACCGGCCTCGCCGCCGGCATCGACCTGCTGATCGGGACCAACGCGGAGGAGGGGAATCTCTACCTGGTCCCGGTGGGCAAGTACGCCGCCTCGACCGCCCGGGACGTCGAGGATACGGCGGCGCGCTCGCACCCGAGTCCCGCGCGGCTCGTCGAGACGTACAGGAAGGCCCGGCCCGAGGCGTCCTTCGGCGAGCTGCGGTCCGCCATCCTGGGCGACGCGCTGTTCGGCGCGGGCAGCTGGGCCCTGGCCGACGCGCACGCGGCCCACTCCGAGTCCGCCACCTTCCGCTACGAGTTCGCGTGGCGCTCCCGAGCCTTGGACGGAGATCTCGGCGCGACCCACGCCGTGGAACTCCCCTTCGTCTTCGATCTCGCCCGGCTTCCCCGGTTGCGGGGCGCCGGCAACCTGCTCGGCCCCGAGAGCCCTCCCGCGAAGCTCGCCACCCGCATGCACGAGGCATGGATCCGGTTCGCCGGGACCGGCGCCCCCGGCTGGGACCCGTACGACATCGAGCGCCGGACCACGATGCGCATCGACGACGAGTGGACCCAGGTCGACGACCCCCGCGGCCTGGAACGGCAGGCATGGAGCCGACCCGTCCCACCGGCTTCGGCGCACCCCTTTCCAGGAGGGCGGCGGAATGGACCGTGACTGAAATGTCAGCCGCAAATCACCGCCTGCAGCGCGGATGGGAACCGCATGCGGTCTTCCCTCAGAATTTGGACCTGCCGGTCATCGCCGATGTCGACGTGCTGGTCGTCGGTGGCGGAGCCGCCGGGGTGGCCGCGGCCACCGTCGCGGCCGAGAACGGCCGCAGCGTCGTCCTGATCGAGAAGTACGGATTCTGCGGCGGTGCCGCCGTGGCGGGAATGTCCGGAACGGTCTGCGGACTCTACCTGGCCAGTGACCGCGGCGGCGGGCCCGAGCAGGTGGTGTTCGGCTTCGCCGAGCGCTTCCGGTCCGAGTTGGCCGCCAGAGGCGGTCTCACCGAACCGCAGAGGTACGGCAAGACCTGGACCTGCGCCCACGAACCGCTCGTCTGGCGGGAGACCGCGGACTCGTTGCTGGAACAGGCCGGCGTGCGCGTCTTCCTGCACACCGCTGTCACCGGCGTTCTCATGGACGGGGACGTGCACCGGGGCGCCGTCATCGAGTCCAACGCGGGCCGTGCGATCGTGAGGGCGGCCCGGACGATCGATGCCTCCGGAGACGCGGCGGTCGTGGCACGCGCCGGTCATGGCCACCGGTTCGGTGATGGCGGCCGGATCCAGAACCCCACCATGTTCTTCCGCATCGCCAACGTCGACATGGGGCGCTTTCTCGCCTACTACGGCACGGACACCATCTGCCCGCCCGACGTCACCGACGCGATCGTGCGGGCGCGCTCGGAGGGCGAAGACCTGCCGCGGCAGAAGATCTGGATCTTCCAGACCACGCGACCCGGCGAGCTCATGGTCAACGCCACCCGCCTCACCGCCCGCGACGGCCGCATGCTCAATGTCATCGACCCCGAGGACTTCACCGAGGCCGAGGTGCTGGGACGCAGGCAGGTGCGCGCGTACGCGCGGTTCCTCGCCCGCCACGTTCCCGGCTGCGAGAACAGCCATGTCGTCGACACCGGGGTCGAGGCCGGCATCCGGCAGACGCGCACCATCGTCGGCCGGGAGACCCTCCGCAACGGCGACGTGGTCACGGCCCGCAAACGACGAGACGGCATCTGCCGGGTGCCATGGCCCATCGAACTCCACAGCGGCGACCGGCCCAAGCTTCACTGGCTCCTCGACGACTACTACGAGGTGCCGTATCTGGCGCTCGTCCCCGAGACCGGCGAGAACATCATCGTCGCCGGCCGGTGCCTGAGCGCCGAACACGAGGCGCTCGCCTCCGCGCGCGTCACCGCCCAGTGCTTCGAGTACGGCCATGCCGCCGCCGTCGCCACGGTCCTGTCCCTCGACGAGAACACCCGTTACGGCGACATAGAGGGCGAGTCCGTCCGCGCCGCCATGGCCGCTCGCGGAAGTGCCCTGTGATCGACGACTCCCGGGAGAAGCACGTGCCGGACCCCAGGCCCCTGCGCAGCAACTTCGAACCGGGCACGACCCGATGGGCCGTCCGGCGGGCCCAGTGGTCCGCCATGGGACTGACGCAGGAGGAGCAGCACCGTCCCAAGATCGCCATCGTCAACACCTCCTCGCGCCTGTCGGTCTGCTTCGCCCACCTCGACGATGTCGCCGGTGTCGTCGCCGACGCCGTCCGCGAGGCCGGGGGCCTGCCCCTGGAGATCCGCACCACGGCTCCGAGCGACTTCGTCACCAGCGCCGGACGCAAGGCCCGCTACCTGATGCCCACCCGGGATCTGATCGTCAACGACATCGAGGCGGCCGTGGAAGGCGCCCAGCTCGATGCCATGGTCTGCCTGTCCTCCTGCGACAAGACCACCCCGGCCCATCTGATGGCGGCGGCCCGGCTCGACCTGCCGGCCATTCTCGTGATCGGCGGCTATCAGGGGGGCGGCACGCTCGCGGGATGCTCGGTCGACATCGACACCGTCTACGAGTCCGTGGGGGCACTCGCGTCGGGGCGGATGGGCGTCGACGAACTGGGACGGCTGGCCGACCACGCCATCAAGGGCCCTGGTGTGTGCGCGGGACTGGCCACCGCCAACACCATGCACGTACTCGCCGAGGCCCTCGGCATGACCATGCCCGGTTCCGCTCCGGTGCGGGCGAACTCCCGGGCCATGCTCGCGCGCGCGGCCGAAGCGGGCCGCCGCATCGTGTCCCTTGTCCATGAAGGCGTCACCGCACGCCAGATCCTGACCGCCGACGCACTGGAGAACGCCGTCGAGGTCGCCCTCGCACTCGGCGGCTCCGTCAACTGCGTCCGCCATCTGACGGCGGTGGCCCAAGAGGCGGACCTCGACGTGGACGTCGTGGCGACGTTCGAGCGGAAGGGGAGGGACGCGGTGCAGCTGGCGGCCATCAGACCCAACGGCTCCCACCAGGTCTGGGACCTGGAGCGGGTCGGGGGAGCGCAAGCCGTCCTGCGGGCCCTCCTCCCGCGCCTGCACCGCGATGCCCTGACGGTCTCGGACCGCACGGTGGCCGAGCTCGCCGAGCGGGCGCCCCGCCCGGACGGGCAGGTGCTGCGCTCCCCGTCGAATCCGGTGAGGCCGGAACCGGGCCTGCTGATCGTGCGCGGCACGCTCGCCCCGGAAGGAGCCATCGTCAAGGCCGCCGCGGTGGGCTCCGCCCGCAGGCGGTTCTCGGGCCCCGCACGCGTGTTCGCCGGCGAGGACGCGGCGATCACGGCCCTCGGCACGTCCGCCATCGACCCCGGTGACGTGATCGTATTGCGCGGCATGGGACCGCGCGGCGGGCCCGGCACCGTCTTCGCGGCGAGCTTCGTCGCGGCCCTCAACGGCGCGGGACTCGGCGGGCAGGTCGCGGTGGTCACCGACGGTGAGCTGTCCGGGCTCAACCACGGCCTCGTGGTCGGCCAGGTCATGCCCGAGGCGGCGGACGGCGGTCCGCTCGCCGGAGTGCTCGACGGCGACCTGATCACGATCGACCTGGACGCGCGGCGCCTGGACACCGAGGCGCCCAGGAACGGCGCACCGGTCACCGCGGGCGATCCCCAGGCCGAGCGGGGATGGCTCGGCCAGTACGCCGCCCTCGTCGGCCCGATCCAGCAGGGGGCCGTGCTGCGGCGCCCGCGGCGGACTCCGCCGTCACGGGACCGGACCCGGGGGACCGCCCGCTGACAGCCGCGGCCCGCCTACACGTTGCCGCCGGCCATGGACATCCCCTCGACGAGATCGCGCAGCTGAGAGCGCGCCGTGACACCGAGCTTCGGGAAGACGCGGTACAGGTGGGAGCTGACCGTACGCGGTGAAAGGTAGAGCCTTTCTCCGATCTCGCGGTTCGTCAGGCCCTGCGCCGCCAGCCGGATGATCCGCTGCTGCTGCGGTGACAGGTCCGCCAGCGCGTCGGGCAGGGGCGGGACGACGTCCATACCCGCGGCCCGCAACTCGGCCTCCGCGCGCTCGGCCCACGGGCGCGCTCCCAGATGCCGGAAGCGCTCCAATGCCGCGGCGAGCATCGGGCGTGCGTCGCTGATGCGCCGCCGGCGCCGCAGCCATTCCGCGTAATCGAGAAGCGTTCCCGCGCGCTCGAAGGGCCACTGCTCGACCGGCTCCGCGAGGGCCTGCCGGAAGTGCGCCTCGGCACGGTCCGGATCGGCCAGCAAGGCCCGTGCGCGGCTGATCAACGCCGTCAGACGCGGCGAGGAGGCCGGGCCGAGGGTGCCGGCCAATTGCTCGACGATGCTCGCGGCTTCGGTGCGATGACCGCTGCGGGCGGCGGCCGCGGCGAGATCGGCGACGGCCGCGCAGGACGCGTGGTAGTGCACAGGCTCGCCGCCGGAGTCGAAGACCAGCCGGAACTGCTCGTAAGCCGTCTCGTGGTCGCCGTCGGCGAGGGCGGCGGCTCCCAGGCCGCGCCGCGCGTAGACCGCGACCGATCGGCTGTCCGAAGGATCGATCAGTTTGAGCGCCCCGTCGGCGCGGGCGCGTGCCTCCGCCGTGCGCCCCCGCAGAGCCAGCACCATGGCGTCGACCGCCGAGGCGCACGCCGCGGCATGATCGAGGCCGGTCTCCGCCGCGATGGCGGCGACCTCGGCGCACACCGCGTGAGCCTGTGTCCAGTTGCCGTGATCGAGATAGGCGAGCGCCGCGGCGCAGCCCAGCCCGTTCGGCAGGGGACTGCGGTTCGACCACTGGTCGAGGGCCGCGTCGAAGGTGCGGACGGCCAGGGGCGTCTCGTCGAGCATCCAGGCGACGATCGCCAGCATGGTCAGCCGGCCGGGCCGGCCGCCCCACTCGGAGAGGAGCCGGGGCAGCTCGTCGAGCGCGTCCGCCCTGGCGGCGAACGGATCCGCGACCACCGTCACCCAGACCCGCAGCGGTTCCTCGTCCCCGGACCCCGCCCTGACGGACCGCAGGATCCGCCGGATCTCGCGACGCTCGTCCTCAAGCCCCGAGTAGAAGCGGACCACGGCGGCGCCGGAGAGGAGTTCCAGCGCGGTGGCCGGATCCGTGCCGGCCGCCGCTCGCGCGTTGCGGGCGAGCAGCGAGAACGCCGCCGAGTGACGCTGCGTGAGAGCCATCAGCCGGCCGACCTGCAGTGAGGCGGACAGCCGGACCGCCGGGTCGGTGGTGAGCGCACCGGTCTTGGCCGCGAGTTCCTCGACCCAGTCGAGCCGCCCCGTGAACACGGCGGCCTCGGCGGCCGCGACCAGCCGCCGCGCGGCGTCCTCGCGCACCGGGGAGAGCTCCGCCGCGCGTTCGAGCGCCGTCGCGGCCGCCGCGTAGCCGCCACGGCTCCGGGCGCGGTCGGCCGTCCGCTCCAGCGCGGCCGCCACCTCGGCGTCCTGATGGAGCGTGGCGGCGGCCAGATGCCAGGCGCGCCGGTCCGGCTCGTCCCGCAGCGCCGCGGCGAGCTTCAGATGGACGTCGCGCCGGGCGTCGAAAGGCGCGACGTTGTACACGGCCGACCGGATCAGCGGGTGGCGGAACCGGATCCGCCGGTCGATCTGCCGCACCAGCCCGGCGTCCTGTGCCGGCGACCATGCCTCGTCATCGGTGTCGGGCAGAGCCATGGCCACGCCGGATGCGGGGTCCGCGTCGTCGGCCGCGGCCAGCAGCAGGAGCGAGCGCCGGGTGGCCTCCGGCAGCCCCGCCAAGGCTCTGGCGAAGATGCGTTCGAGCCGCTCGGTGAGCGGCAGCGGGCCCGCCAGTGCCGCATCCAGGCCGACGCGGTCCGACGCGGCGGCTCTCGCCAGCTCCACCAGCGCGAGCGGATTACCGCCGGCCTGCTGGAGGATCCGCCTCCGCAGCCGCCCGGACGGTTCGCCTGGTTGTGCGTCGAGCAATCGACCGGCCGCGGCCTCGTCGAGAGGGTCCAGCTCCAGCACCCGGTCAGTGTCGAACCCGGGCAGCGGGTTCCCGCCGCGGGTGCCGACGATCACGGTGACGGGCTCCATGTCCAGCCGTCGTGCGGCGAAGGCCATGGCGTCGAGCGAAGCGCCGTCGATCCACTGCGCGTCGTCCGCCGCGATCAAGACCGGAGCCCGGTCGGCGAGGTCGGACAACAGTGTCAGAACGGCGACGCCCACGAGCATCGGATCGAACCGCTCCGGGGCGGGTCCGAGTCCGACGGCACCCAGCAGCGCGGCCCGTTGACGGCCGGGCAGCCTGCCGGCGTCGCCCAGGAACGGCCGCAGAAGCTGGTGCAGACCCGCGAACGCCAGGTTTGCCTCTGATTCGCTGCCCGTGCAGCGCAGCACCTGGACACCCGCCGCCCGGGCATGCCCCGCCACGGTCTTCAACAAGGTGCTCTTGCCCGCCCCGGGGACACCGGTGAGCATCACGAGCCGGTCACCCGCCGGCGCACGGTCCACCGCGTCGACCAAGAACGCGAGCTCGGCGTCCCGGCCGATGATCGCCTGATCGAGCGACATCTCTGCCGGCGCGCTGCGGTGTCGGTGGATGTGGTGGCGCACGAGGCCTCCAACAATTTGCGGGTGTATTCGATCCTAGCCCGTCACTTCGTGCGCCAAGATGCAGTCACGTGACGGATAGCGCAGCACAGACCGGGCGGCGCACCATTGTTATGCCCATCGGGAGGACATCCGTGCTCGCAGGAATCACCGTCATCAGCTTCACCCATTTCCTCCAAGGCCCTTCGGCCACGCAGTTCCTCGCGGATCTGGGTGCGGACGTCATCAAGGTCGAGCCCGTCACCGGCGCCTTCGAACGGAGCTGGTCGGGCCCCGACGCATACCTGCACGGCCACAGCGTCTTCCATCTGCTCGGCAACCGGAACCAGCGCAGCATCGCCGTGAACCTGCGGTCCGACGGGGGAGCCGAGGCCGCGCGCCGCCTGGTCGCCCGTGCCGACGTGCTCGTCGAGAGCTACCGGCCGGGCGCCATGGACCGTCTGGGGCTGGGCCCCGCGCAGGTCAGGGCGCTGAATCCGGGCATCGTCCACGCGTCGCTCACGGGCTACGGCGGAAGCGGCCCCTACCGTGACCGACCGGGCCAGGACGTGCTGCTGCAAGCCCTGTCCGGCCTCGCCTCCCTCAACGGCCCGGCCGAGGCCCCGCCCATTCCCGTCGGCGCGTCGATCGTGGACCAGCACGCCGCCGCCATCGCCGCCGTCGGCATCCTCGGGGCGCTGTTCGACCGTGCCCGCACCGGCGACGGCCACAGGGTGGAGAGCGACCTCCTCAGCGCCGCACTCGATCTCCAGATCGAGCCCCTCAGCTACCACCTCAACGGCTTCGGCCAGGACCGGGAACCGACCGGGGTCTCCTCACCTTTCTACAAGGCCCCTTACGGTGTGTTCGCCACGGCCGACGGCCATGTCTGCCTGTCGCTGACCTCGACGGGCAAACTCGCGGAGATCTTCGAAGACCCTTGGTTCGCCGCCATTCCGCAATCCGAGGAGTTCTCCCGGCGGACGGAGATCAACGCGCGGGTGGCCTTTCATATCTCGTCCAGAACCACCGGGAACTGGCTGGCGAGATTCACCGAACTGTCGGTGTGGCATGCCCCGGTGCAGACCCATGCCGATGTCGAGAAGGACCCCCAGATCGCGCACAACGGGTCGATCATGACGATCGACCACCCCACCGCGGGCACCGTCCGCCTGCCGGCTCACCCCGTCCGCTATGACGGGGAGCGGGTCCCCGTGCGCATGCCTCCACCCGCCCTCGGGGAGCACACCCGCCAGGTCCTCGCCGAGGTCGGCTACGACGACGGGGCCATCGACGGCCTCATCGCGGAAGGAGCCGTTCACGCCGGATGACTGAAGTCGTCGTCGAAGCGCGCCCGCGCGGCTTCGATCGCCGGCATCTGGGAGGCGGCCCATTCCAGGAGGACGTCGACGGGGCGCCGCAATGTCTTGCCGAGCGGGGTGATCCGGTACTCGACGGCGACCGGGCGTGTGCCGAGCAGCACCCGTTCGACGATGCCGTTGCGTTCAAGCCGTCGCAGTGTGGCGGTGAGCGATTTCTGAGACACCGCAGGGATTGCGCGGCGCATCTCGTTGAAACGGTGCGGGCGTTCGCACAGGGCGTTGAGCACCTGCAACGACCACTTGTCGAGGACCTGGTCGAGCAGTTCGCGGTGCGGCGCACTGATCGTCAACTCGGGGGCGTTGCCGGGGGCGGTATCCGCCATGGCACCTCGTTTCGTTGAAGTTACCTGAGACTACCAAGTATCAAAGAGATACCTTCGTTTCCCGATCCGAGGAGATCTCCGTGGCCGTCCACCGCTTCAGTCCCGCGGGCCTGCTCCAGCCCGTCCCCTACCACCATGTCGCCGTCGCCACCGGTCTGCGGCAGGTCCACGTCAGCGGCCAGGTCGCCCGCCTCGGCGACGGCGCGCATGTCGCACCGGACGACCTCGCCGGACAGGTCGCCCAGGCGCTGCGCAACACCGCGACCGGCCTCGCCGGAGCGGGAGCGACGTTCTCCGACGTCGTGCGGCTGACCTTCTATGTCACCCGCTGGACACCAGGGAAGATCACCGACTTCATGGCCGGCGTCGAGGAGGTCGCCGAGGAGATCGGGCTGCCGCGGCCCATGCCGCCCGCGTCGCTGATCGGTGTCGAGGTCCTCTTCGAGCCGGACGTGCTCGTGGAGGTCGAGGCGACGGCCGTCATCGAGTGATCAACCCCGCGTGCGACGAACACGCCCACCCGCGCGAGCGCCGTTCCATGCTCGCCTGATTCTGTCGGGAGACGGCACTACTTTCTCCACATGCCCCAGAACGAGGATCTTCTCGTCATCCCTGACGATTGGCGCGCCGCACTCCATCCACGTCGCGGTGGGATGTCCGGGCCTTCGCTCGAACTCGACACTGACGCCGCCTCCACTGCTCAGCAGTGGGTGAAGGAGACGCGCGACGAGATCGACCGTGTGCTCGACGACCCGCAGAGCCGGGGAGACCTGGTCGGGGCAGCCCGCGCGTACTTGCGGGGCGAGGCGGACCCCCAGGGCGCCGCCGTGATCGCGGCCGTCCTCGCCGCGGAATGGCCGCTACGGGACGGCTACGAGTACGGCGAGGAACCGTTCGCCACCTTCGCGGACGCGTGGATCGCCGAGCACGGCCTGGTGTTCGCCGCCGCGGCCACGGTCGGGCTCAGCGGCGTGTTCGTCGACGGTTACGGCTGGCGGGAGCGGAAGGACGGGCGCCATCTCCGGCTCCGCCGCCTGGACAAGCAGGACCCCGGCTACAACCATGGTCTGGATTGCCTCGAACGGGTCGCGGCCCGCGTTCGCGCCTTTCTCGCGGCCGCCGACGAGTCGGAGTACGAGCGGGCCGTCGACGTCCTGGGCGACCGCCGCCATGACGGCATGCGACGCCTGGCCGCCGCGTACCTGGTGCCGACGCAGACCGCGTGGGTCGACGAACTCTGCGCCACCCTGCCCCGCCTGCAGCCGCACACCTGGATGATGGTGCTGCGCACGATGGGGTCGGCCGGCCAGCTCGCCACGCTGCTCGCCAGGCAGAGCGGGTGGTCCTGGCTCAACGGCAGGCCGGGCGTGCTCCCCACGGCCGTCGACGGCGTCGGTCCGGCGCTGGCCTCGACACTGGCCACCGTCGCCGAGGAAGAGACCGAGATCGGACGCGACCCGTACGAACTGCTGCGGGGAATCGGTGTGCTGGCGACGGACGAGGCGTTCCGGCTTCTAGTGGACCGCCTTGACCGGCCGCACGTGCACAAGGCCGTGATCGAGACGGCTCGCCACCACCCCCGGCGGGCGCTGCGGCTGCTCGGCGAGGCGGCCGCGTCGGGCCCCGCGCCGATCTCCTCCTACGCCGTCCGGCTGCTCCGCGACCACGTCGCGGCCCGTCCCGACATCACCGCCGTCGTCGTGCCGCGCCTGTCCGCGGCGGCCCGCGACGTCGTCGAGTCGATCGGCGAGTCGGCCGCCGGCTGGGCGCCGGAGGCCGCGGCGGAGTCCCTGCCGCGGCTGCTGGTCGAGCCGCCGTGGACGCGCGAGCGTCCCAAGTTCAGGCGGGTGACCGTCAAGGGACTCCAGCCGCTGCCCGCCCAGCCGGGAGAGCCGGAAGGGCGGGCAGAGATCCGTGCCCTCATTCCCACCGCGCTGGGGAAGACCGGCCCGCGGCGTTACAAGGCGGAGGCCGCCCTTCGGCGCATCGCCGGGGCCGAAGGCGACGGGGAAGTCCTTGACGTGGCCGGTGAGTACGGCGCCAAGGCCGCGAAGGCGGCCGAGGTGCTGCTCGCCACCGACCCCCTGGACGACCTTCCGCCGGAGATGCCGCGGCGGCCGGTATGGCCGGATCCGTACATCCTCCCCCAAGTGCTTCTCAGAGAGAACGGCCGGGCACTTCCCGCCGACGCGGTCGACCACATCGTCACCATGCTCTCCGTCTCGAAGCCGGGCAAGCCGTACGTGGGCATCGACGTCGTCAGGGAGATCTGCACCCCCGCCTCCCTCGCCGCACTCGCCTGGCGCCTGTTCGAGTCGTCGGGCCTGCGCGAGCGGAGCTACCTCGAGGAAGAGACCGAGTGGGTGCTGACGGCCTTGGGCCTGTTCGGCGACGACGAGACGGTGCGCAGGTTCACGCCGGTGATCCAGGCCTGGCCGGGCGAAGGCGGCCACGGCAAGGCGGTCAGGGGCCTGGACGTCCTGCTCGCGATCGGCAGCGATGTGGCGCTGATGCACCTCCACGACACGGCCACCAAGGTCAAGTACAAGGGCCTCAGAAGGAAGGCGCAGGAGCGGATCGACGTCCTGGCCGAGGAGCTCGGGCTGAGCCCCGGACAGCTGGGCGACCGGCTCGTCCCCGACTTCGGGCTGGACGAGAGGGGCGAGATGTTCCTCGACTACGGCCCGCGCGGCTTCACCGCGGGCTTCGACGAGCGGCTCAGGCCGTACATCGTCGACGACAAGGGTCAGCGGCGCGCCGGCCTTCCCACGCCGGGCGTCCGCGACCACCAGGAGCTGGCCCCGGCCGCCCGCCGGCGGTTCGCCGCCCTGAAGAAGGACGTCCGGTCCGTGGCCGACGAACGGCTCCGTCGCTTCGAACGAGCCATGGTCGCGCAGCACCGGTGGAGCGTCCAGGACTTCCGGACTCTCATCGTCGAGCATCCACTGGTGCGGCACATCGCCCGGCGGCTGGTGTGGATCACCGAGGAGGGCCGCGCGTTCCGCGTCGCCGAGGACCGGTCGTTCGCCGACCTTCAGGACGACGAGCTGCCCCTGCCCGAGACGGCCCGGGTGGGGGTGGCCCATCCGCTCCACCTGGCCGGCGACCTGGAGACGTGGGCCGAGGTGTTCGACGCCTACGAGATCAACCAGCCCTTCCCGCAGCTTCACCGCCCCACGTACGCGCTGACCGAGGACGAGCGCGGGGGCACCGAGCTGGGACGCTTCCACGACGTCACGGTGCCGGTCGGCAGACTGGTCGGCATGGAGCGGCGCGGCTGGCAGCGGGGCAGCGCCGAGGACAACGGCATCCAGCCCGGTGTCCTCCGCGAACTGCCCGGTGGCCGAGCCGTCGTCATCGGCGTTGATCCGGGCATCGTGGTCGGTGACATCGGCTTCTGGCCCGAGCAGCGAATCGACCGTGTCTGGCTCACCCTGGGCGCCGACCTCGGCCGGCGAGTCGAGCCCCGGCCCCTGCCGTTCTCCGAACTGGACCCGATCACCGCCTCCGAAGTCCTCGCCGACCTCGTCGAACTGACGACCACCCGGTAAGGACCTGCGTGATCCCTTGCAAGACTTGGCGGGTGGCGAACTGAACAGTCAGGATCCGCTCTGCTGATGCTGTTCGGGCAGGTGGCTTTCCGGGTGCACCCACAGCAAGACGTTGCCAGGCCGCCCGCCCTTCGCCTCCTCCCACTCCCGGTGGAAGAACGCCAGAATCTGCCGGTCCGAGTAGCGCAGGCTGAAGTGGGTCAGGACGAACAGGGTCTGCGGATGAGCCTCGATCACGGGCCTGAGCCGACTCCACACGGTGTGCCCGATCCGGTTCGCGCGGTCCAATTCGGCGTCGTCCAGGAAGGTGCACTCGGTGATGACGACCGGATATTCGAAGAGCCATGGATTTCGCTCGAACACGTTCACATGGGTATCGCCGAGGAACGCGAACAGCGGCCGGTCGACCACACGGTCGACCTCGACACCATCCTTGCGGTACCGGGCCATCATCCGCCCGAATTCCCCGCCCCGCCCTTCTTCTCCCAGCGACCGTCGCAACTCGTCGAATTCCGGGAGCAGAGCCTTGCGCCGCTCCGAAAACGCGTAACCCACACAGGGCACCTTGTGTTCGCACTCCACCACCCGCACGTGGTGCCCGCGGCGTCCGAAGACGAACTCATCGCCCTGCCGCACACCATGCAGGCGGTGACCCGTCGCCAACGCCGGGTCGAAGCCCGGCCCATGGTTCAGTTCGGCGGACGCGCGCAGGTAGGACTCCGCGTAGGTCACCGCCTCAGCGGGCAGGTAGATGTCCGTCCCGGACGCCTTGGACGCCAGGAAATCGAGATCCTTGGAGTGATCATGGTGGGTGTGGGTCAGGAAGACCGTGTCCACCTGCCGCCCTTCACACAGCCCCGCGTCAAGGCTGCACCGCAGCTCGGGGATGTGAAAGAAGGTCTTGTCGTTCGCGCGGGAGTAGCCGGTGAGCGTCAGCTCGGCACCGGGAATCCGCCATGTCTTCCACTGCCTGAAGGGATGCCCCCGCTCCAACAACTCGGGGTACTCAGGCCGTTGCTCCGGAACCCGCATCATCAAGGGCGTCTTTCCATGAGAAGTGGGGGACGGCGCTTAACCCATCGCGATCAAACGTCCGCGACCCGAGATCCTAATGGCCGACTCGGCCTCCAGCATCCCGATTTCCAGCCGGCCGGTGATTCAGGCCGTTGAATTCGGGGGGAGGCCGCGCGTGGCCTCCCCCCGTGTCCGCCGCCGAATCTTACGGAACGGGTTCCGGCATGACGGCCTGGGGTGCCGGTGAGGCCAGCACCGTCGGGTCGACCGTCTCGGACAACTCGGTCAGGATCGCGGCGTGCCGCACTTTGTGCCGGATCAGCATCTCGTGGTAAGCGGGGTCGGTGTAGCCGTTGTACATCACCGACTCCGACTCGCCGGGCTCGATCTTGAAGTACACCGGCGCCGCCACGGCCGCGATCTCGGCCGCCTCCCAGAGCCGGTTCATCCCGCCGAAGGAGTCGAAGGTCAGGGCCCACACGTCGAGCGGGATGCGCACCTGCGAGCGGATCGCGGCGAGCATCGGCAGCGACAGGTCGCCGACCGGGTTGACGCTGTCGGCGCCCAGCCGCTCCAGGATCCGCACCGAGGCCGGGTTGGCGTGGCCCGCGTACACCGAGACCTTGAAGAACGCGTCCGGCGGGAGATCGCCGGCCTCGCGGGCGTGGTGCAGCACGTCCAGCACCCCCTCGTCGACGACGAGGACCCCGCGCAGGCCCACCGAGAAGATCCGGAGGTAGTCGTCGAGCAGGCGCCGCAGGTTGTCGGCCCCGCGGACGCGCTTCCCCGTGGTGACGCCCTCCTCGGTCAGCGCCTGCCGCCCGCTGTCCCAGCCCGATCGCGGCCCCGGGCAGGCGACCACCTCGATGTCGTGCTCCGCGGCCAGTTGCGCGAACGCCTTCAATTCGCCGCGGTCGAGCAGCGTGGCGCCCCCGCCGAAGGAGACGATGCGGTGGATGTGCACCCCGTGCCGCGCGGACTCGGCGATCAGCACCTCCAGGGTGGACAGCCGCTCGACTCCGGAGATCTCCAGGCGGTAGTCCCCGCCGTCGCCGAACCGCAGTGGGGAGCGGGTGCGCCCGTAGTCGTCGGACTCGGGCAGCCCCTGCGCGCGCAGCAGGCCGGCCCCGTTCGTCCGGTTCTCGGGTCGGGCTGGATTGTTCATCGGGCGTCTATCCCCTTCAGTTCGGTTTCTCGTGCCGCTGTCAGACAACGGTTTCGGTCAGCGCGGCGCGCAGCCGGTGGTACTTGTCCGGCGACCGGCGCCGCAGCAGCAGCCCGCCGGCGATTCCGGCCAGCAGGGACAGGAAGGTCAGCGCCACGAACGCGAAGGCCGCCCAGCCGCCGACGCCGAGCAGGACGTCGAGGCTGTCCAGCGTCAGGTAGAGCAGGGTCAGCAGCCCGGCGGTGGCGAGGACGGGCGCGACGAGGGTGTGCCAGAGGCGGCGGTCGACCCTCGTCCGGCGGAAGTAGACGAAGATCGCGAGGGAGGCGATCGTCTGCGACAGGATCACCCCGATCGCGCCGACGCCGGTCATCCAGGTGAACAGCGTGGCGAACGGGTCCAGCCCGAAAACCGCGAACGCCCCGACCACCAGCGCGGCGATGCCGGTCTGGACGATGCAGGCGACGTACGGCGTCTGCTTGGCGCGGCGGGTGTGGCCGAGCGCGGACCAGAGCACGTTCTGCCTGCCGAGGGAGAACAGGTAGCGCGCGACGTTGTTGTGGAACGTGACGATCGCGGCGAAGATCGCGGTCAGGATCAGGATGTGGAAGATCCCGGTGGCCCACGAGCCGAGGATCGTGTTGCTGACCGCGAAGATGAAGTCGCCGGACTCCTTCTGCGCGACGCCCACCACGGACTGCGGGCCGACCGCGTTCACGACCAGCCAGGACGCCACCGCGTACAGCAGGCCCATGAACACCACCGCGACGTAGGTCGCGCGGGGCACCGTGCGCCTGGGGTCGCGGGCCTCCTCGCCGTAGATCGCGCTGCCCTCGAAGCCGATGAAGGAGGCGTGCGCGAACATCAGCGAGATGCCCAGCCCGGCCGAGACCGTGGTCGTGGGGCTGAACGGCTCGAACGTCACCGCGGTGCCGGACCGGACGAGGTCCACGCAGATGGCGCCGGACAGCACGATGATCATGATCGTCTCGCACGACATGAGCACGCCGAGCACGCGGGCGCCGGTGTGCACCCCGTGCACGCCGAGCGCGAGGCAGGCCGCCATCGCGGCCAGGGCGAACAGCCACCACGGGACGTTCACGCCGGTCGCCGAGTGCGTCAGGTCCGCGGCGTAGTAGCCGAAGCCGCCGTAGAGCCCGACCTGGATCGCGTTGTAGGCCCAGATGGCCAGCGAGGCCGAGCCCAGGCCGAACGGCCGTCCGAGGCCCAGGGTCACGTAGGCGTAGAAGGCTCCGGCGTTGGTGATGTGCCTGCTCATCGCGACGTAGCCGACGGCGAACAGCAGCAGGATCGCGGCCGCGAGCACGAACGCGCCCGACAGCCCCACCCCGTTGCCCGCCCCGATCATGATCGGGAACAGCGCGATGACGACGGTCAGCGGCGACGCCGCGGCGATGATGTAGAAGACGATGCTGCTCGTGCCGAGGGTGTTCCTGCGCAGGCCGTGATTACCCCGGCCCGCGCCGGCCGGCACGGGAACGTCGCGGTCGGCCGGGGTCGGGGGGACGGAAAGGTCTTTGCCAGTGTCCATTGGTCGGTCCGATTCTGCTCGGGCCCATCCGCCCTTCGGGTGGGCCGGCGATTTTCGTGACTCCGGAGAACTTCCGTGGCGATGACGAGACCGCCCCCGCGGCCGCCACCTTTCATTCAGTGAAATCTAATTACATTGACTTTTGCGCGCGATGCGCGACGCGCGCGAAATACGAGGTCATTGGCTTCGGTCGAGATTTTCCGCGGACCCGGATCAGGTCACGGCGGCGAGTCCGGCCCGCTCAGGCGCCGGTGCGCAGCCTCCGGGCCAGTTCGAGCGAGGCCGAGTGCACGGCCTCGCCCGCCGAGTCGAGGGTCTTGTCGTCCAGCCGATGGGACAGGAAGCTGACGCTGAGCGCCATCTGCGGCAGTCCGGGCTGGGTGGGCACGGCCGAGGCCACGCAGGTGAGGTCTTCCGCGGCCTCTTCGGCGTCGATCGCGTAACCCCGTTCCCTCGCGGCGAGCACGTCCCGTTCCACCGCGTCGGGGTCGGTCAGGGTGTGCTTCGTGTGGGCATGCAGGATGCCCCGGCGCAAGAGCGCGCGGCGTTCCGCTTCGCTCATCACGCTGAGCATCGCCTTGCCCAGGGCCGAGGCGTGCCAGGGGTCGACCTGGCCGATCTCGTTCAGCTTCCGCACCGTGCGCGAGCTGTGCAGGACCTCGACGATGACGACCTGGTCGCCGTAGCGGATGGCGAGGTTGACCGTCTCGTTGAACCGTTCGAGCAGGGTCGTCATCACCGGCAGCGACTCGCCGCGCGGGACCGCGCTGGACGGCACCCGGTGCCCCATCCGGAAGATCTCCCAGCCGAGCCGGTACCGGGTGTCGTTCACCCGTTCCACGAAGTTCTCGGAGACGAGGCTGTGCAGGTAACGCAGCACGGTCGGCTCGCTCAGGCCCACGTCGCGGGCTATCTCGGTGAGGCTTCCCTCGCCGCGGACCTCGAGCGCGCGCAGCACCCTGGCCGTCCGGACGACGCCCTCGAGCGGCTTCTTCGACTGGCGTTCCGGCTGCACCGGCAGCACTTTACCAGGGGCCTCGGCCGTGCTTCCCACTTCCTCGGTAAGCCCTTTATCCATCACCTCTCTCACCAGCCTCCTATCCATCCCGACAGCATTCCCTGCGGTTCTTCGCCGGGGTTCTCCGATCGCCCCCGCAGGAAATCGAAATCGCATCCTTGATCGGCTTGCAGAACGTGTTCGACATAGAGCGCGCCATAACCGCGGGTGAATGCGGGCGCGGGTGGCGCCGATTCCCGCCGCCGGCGGGCGAGTTCGGTCTCCGGCACCTGGAGATCGAGCCGGCCGGCCCTCGCGTCGAGGGCGATCGGGTCGCCGTCGCGCACGAGCGCGAGCGGCCCGCCGGCGGCGGACTCCGGCGCGACGTGCAGGACGGTCGTGCCGAACGCGGTGCCGCTCATCCGCGCGTCGGAGACCCGCACCATGTCGCGGACCCCCGCGCGCAGCAACCTCGCCGGGATGGGCAGCTGCCCCCATTCGGGCATGCCCGGCCCGCCGCGCGGACCGGCGTTGCGCAGCACCAGCACCGAGTCCGCGGTGACGTCGAGGTCCGGGTCGTCGATCCGGGCCGCGAGGTCGGTCATGCCGTCGAACACCACCGCCGGGCCGGTGTGCCGGAGCAGCTCGGGGCTCGCGGCGCTGCACTTCACGACCGCGCCGCCGGGAGCCAGCGAACCGCGCACGACCGCCAGGCCGCCCGGCGGCTGGTACGGCCGGTCGAGCGGCGCGATGACGTCCTCGCCGCCGTACCGCGCAGGGTCCCCATCGCCGCCGTACCGCGCGACGTTCTCGCCGATCGTGCGGCCGTTGACCGTCAGGGCGTCCAGTGCGAGCAGCGGACGCAGCTCGCGCAGCACCGCCGGGATCCCGCCCGCGTGGAACAGGTCCTCCACCAGGTGCTCGCCCGCGGGGCGGACGTCGACCAGCAGCGGGGTCCGTTCCGACAGCTCGTGGAAGCGGTCGAGCGTGAGCGCGACGCCGGCGCGCCCGGCCAGCGCGAGCAGGTGGACGACGGCGTTCGTCGATCCGCCGACCGCGAGCAGCGTGGTGATCGCGTTGTCGAACGCGCCGGGAGTCAGGATCCGCGACGGGCGCGTGCCCTCGCGGGCCAGCGCGACCGCCCGGCGGCCGGACGCCTCGGCGAGCTGGTACCGGCGCGCGTCCGTCGCCGGGATCGCGGCCGAGCCCGGCAGGCTCATCCCGAGCGCCTCGACGATCGAGGCCATCGTCGAGGCCGTCCCCATCTCCGGGCAGTGCCCCGGCGAGGGCGCGGAGGCCGCCTCGAGCTCCTCGTACTCGTCCATGCTCATCAGCCCGGCGCGCACGTCGTCGACATGGCGCCACAGGTCCGTGCCGACGCCGTGGCGGCGGCCGCGGAAGACGGCCGGATTGGCCGGCCCGCCCGTCACCATGACCGCCGGCACGTCCGCGCTCGCCGCGCCCATCAGCTGCGCGGGAACCGTCTTGTCGCAGCCGGCGAGCAGCACCGTCGCGTCGATCGGGTTGGCGCGCAGGGATTCCTCGACGTCCATCGACATCAGATTGCGGTAGAGCATCGCGGTCGGCTTCATCAGCTGCTCGCCCAGCGACATCGTCGGGAACTCCAGCGGCACGCCGCCTTCCTGCAGCACGCCGCGCTTGACCGCGTCCACCAGCCCGCGCAGGTGCACGTTGCAGTTGACCAGCTCCGACCACGAGTTGCAGATGCCGATGACCGGCCGCCCTTCGAAGGCCGCGCGGCCGATGCCCGTCGCGCGCAGGGCGCTGCGGTGCACGAACCCGGGCACGTCCTGCCCGCCGAACCAGCGGGCGCTGCGCAGCGGCGCGTTCATCGCCGCGTCCTGGCGGCCGCGCGGGTGATCTTCCGCAGCAGCGGCTGGCGGGCGACCTGGTAGCTCAGCGCGCGTCCCGCGCGGGTCGCGGTGATCCGGTCGAGCACGTTCTCATGGGGCCGTTTCCCGCGCCTGCGGCGTGCCGCCGCCCGCGCGACGCCGAGGTCGGCGAGCGCCGCCGAGGCGGCGTTGTGCCCGCTGGCCCCCATGACGCCGCCGCCGGGATGCGTCCCCGCGCCGCAGAGGTAGTAGTTCTCCACCGGAGTCCGGTAGTCCTTGAGCGCGTCCAGCGGCCTGCTGCTGAACAGCTGGTCGAGCAGCATGCCGCCGTGGAAGATGTTCCCGCCCGTGATCAGGTACTCGCGTTCCAGGTCCTGTGGCGTGATCACGACCCGGTCGAGGATGTGGCCGCGCAGGTTGGGCGCGTAGGCGAACAGGTCCTCCAGCACGGCGTCGGCCCAGGACTCCTTGACCTCGTCCCAGGTCGTGCCCGCGAGCTCGAACGACAGCTGCTGGACGCCGAGCGTCATCGTGTGCTTCCCGGGCGGGGCCAGGCCCGGGTCGGTGACGCTCTGGATGACCGCCTCGATCACGTAGTGCTCGGGGAAGGTGCCCTGCCGCTGGGCCACCGCGGCGGCCTCGAACAGCTCGCGGGACGCGCCGAGCAGTTGGTGCCCGTGGTGCTGCGGCCCCGGCTCCGCCGAGTCGAACCCGAGGTACTGCGGCAGCTCGTCGATCAACAGGTGGATCCGCGCCATCGATCCCTTGCTGTCCAGGTTCTCGATCTGCGTGCGCAGTCCGGGGTCGAGGTGCTTGTCCGGCAGGAGGGTGAGCAGCGAACGCTGCGGATCGGCGTTGGACAGCACCTGCCCCGCCTCGATGACCTCGCCGGACGCGAGCCGGACGCCGACCGCCCGGCCGCGCTCGACGACCACGGTGTCGACCGGCGCGCCCAGCCTGATCTCCGCCCCGTGATGGCGCGCGGCGGCGGCGAGCGCGGCGGAGATGCCGCCCATCCCGCCGCGCACCATGCCGAACTGGCCGAAGCGCCCCTGGAACTCGCCCCACGAGTGGTGGCCCCACACGTAGCTGGTGCCCGGCGTCGACGGGCCGCCCCAGATCGACACCATGCCGAAGAAGGTCAGGAAGCTCTTGATCCGCTCGTCCTCGAAATAGCGGTCCAGCAGATCCCTGACCGACAGAAGGGTGAACTCGTCGAACAACTCCTGCTCGCCCGCCTTCTCGAAGGCCGCGAGCACTTCGGAACGCGCGGGCGGCGATTCGAGCAGCCACGGCACCACGAAGCCGGCGAACTTCTGCATCCGGAGCCCGAATTCGACGAACCGCTTCGCGTCGCCCTTGTTGAGGCGCTCGAACTCGCGCAGCGTGCGGTCCATGTCGGGCCACATGAACACGTGCTCGCCGTCGGGGAAGAGGCAGAACGACAGCGCCTCGCCCTGGTAGAGCTCCAGGCCGAACCGCTCCAGCTCCAGCTCCTCGATGATCTCGGGCCGCAGCAGCCCGGCGATGAACGCGCACGACGACCAGCGCGAACCGGGGATGAGCTCCTCGGTGACGCAGGCGCCGCCGACGACGTCCCGCGCTTCGAGCACCAGCACCCTGCGTCCGGCGCGCGCCAGGTAATTGGCGGCGACGAGCCCGTTGTGGCCGGCGCCGATCACGACGGCGTCATAGCTTTCGGCCATTTCCTCAGCCTTTTCGTACGTCATCGAGGGTCATGGTCAGGTGTGTGCTCACGCTCTCGGTGTCCACGAGCTCGGAGAACCGGGCGAGCACGGGCTCGAACGAGGGATGGGTGTCGCGCAGCGACTCCCATTCGGCCCAGTCGCGCACCCCCATCACCTCGACGACGCGCGGCGGCTCGCCGGTTTCGAGGAACACCTCGAATCGTTCGACGACGTCGTGAGCGAGGCAGGTCGGACGGTCGAGGTCGGCGGAGAACCGCGCGAACTCCTGGACGTCGACGCCCCGGCGGAGGCGGAAGGTGTTGATGGCGAAGACGGTCATGTCATCACTCGCCCAGGTTGACCATGACGTGCTTGAGCTCGGTGTACTCGTCGAGCGAGTAGATCGACATGTCGTTGCCGTGCCCCGACTCCTTGAACCCGCCGTGCGGCATCTCCGGGACCACCGGCAGGTGGTCGTTGATCCAGACGGTGCCGAACTGCAGGTCGCGCGAGAGCCGGAGCGCGCGGGCGACGTCCGAGGTGAACACCGACGCGGCGAGGCCGTACTTGATGTCGTTGGCCAGCGCGGCCACGTCGTCCCCGTCGCCGAACCTCGTGATCGTGACGACGGGGCCGAAGATCTCCTCCTGGACGGCCTCGTCCCGCTGCCGCGCCCCCAGGAGCAGCGTGGGCGCGACGAAGGATCCGGTGTCCGGGCGTCCGCTCCGGACCAGGTCGATGTGGCCGGTCTCCCCGGCACGCCGCACGAAGCCCTCGACCCGCTCCTGGTGCGCGGCCGTGATGACCGGGCCCATGGTGGTCGCCTCGTCCGCCGGGTCGCCGACGACGAGCGCGTTCATCTCGGCGGTGAGCCCGGCGACGACCTCGTCGTGCACGGACTCGTGGAGGTACAGCCGCGAGGCCGCCATGCAGTCCTGGCCGGAGTTGCAGAAGGCGCCCTCGGCGATCTTCGAGACGGCCAGGTCCACGTCGGCGTCGGGGAACACCAGCACGGGCGCCTTGCCGCCCAGCTCCAGGTGCAACCGCTTGAGGTTGCTGTCAGCAGAGGCGTGCAGCAGCCGCCTGCCGGTACGGGTGGACCCGGTGAGCGAGGACATCCGCACCAGGTCGTGGTCGACCAGCCGGGCCCCGACCGAACCGTCGCCGGTCACGATGCCGAGCACGCCCGGCGGCAGGTGCTCGGCCGCCAGCTGGGCGAACCGGAGCGCGGTCAGCGGGGTGTGCTCCGAAGGCTTGAGCACGAGGGTGTTGCCGGTCATCAGCGCCGGGCAGATCTTCCAGATCGCCATGAGCAGCGGGTAGTTCCACGGCGCGACCGACCCGATGACGCCCAGCGGGTCGCGGCGCAGGAAGCTCGTGTGCCCGGACATGTACTCGCCCGCGGCGCGCCCCTCCAGCAGCCGCGCGGCCCCGGCGAAGAACCGGAGATGATCGACGATCATCTCCACCTCCTCCTCCGCCAGCGCCATCGGCTTCCCGACGTTGCGCGACTCCAGCAGGGCGAACCCGGCCGCGTCCCGCTCGAGGTCGTCGGCGATCCGCAGCAGCGCGCGGGCCCGCTCGCCCGGCGTCGTGCGGGCCCAGCCCGGGAACGCCGCGGCCGCCGCCTCGACCATGCGGTTCA
Organism: Actinomadura madurae; assembly: GCF_900115095.1. Classification (GTDB taxonomy): domain Bacteria; phylum Actinomycetota; class Actinomycetes; order Streptosporangiales; family Streptosporangiaceae; genus Spirillospora; species Spirillospora madurae. Next base: position 382,571 of record NZ_FOVH01000004.1, on the reverse strand, counting down.
CGTCCTCTGCCGAACTGCGGGGGATCTCGGCGAGCTGAGCGTTCGAGGCCGGGTTGACGACGGGGTCGGTCAGGTCGCTCGTGGCTCGATGCCAGGTGCCGGCGGCTTCGGCGAGGCCCACATCGACGATGCTCATTCCGCGATCCTCTCGCTTGGATTACACTGAATGAAATCCTCATTCACTGAATGGAGTGCCAGAATAGGCACGCGGTCGCAGGCCGTCAATGCACGTCGTCCACCGGCCCCACCACCGCGGGCCGCGCCGCATCGCATCCGTGCGGCCGGCTCGCGTCGGATCCGCGGGCCTGGACGTTGCGGTGCCGGAAGGCCGGCTCCGCCGCCCGCCGCCCCGGAGCTCCTTATTGGACAGATGTCGGGCGGAGCCGACATCACCGGCGACACCAAGGTCGCTGTACTGGCCTGGTTAGGGTGGCCGCATGTCGCTGGTGGGAAGGGACGTCGAGCAAACCCGCATTCGACGCCTGCTGGCAGATGCGCGCGACGGACGCAGCGGTGCGCTGGGGCTGCGGGGCGCAGCCGGAATCGGGAAATCGGTCCTTCTCGACCACGCTGTGTCGATCGCCGAAGCCGGAGGCGGCATGCACGTGGTCCGCGCGGCAGGGGTCGAGTCCGACTCCGAGCTGGCGTACGGCGGCCTGCACCAGCTCTTGTTTCCTCACTTGGATCGCTTGGACGCCCTCCCCGTCCCCCAGGCCACGGCACTGCGTTGCGCCTTCGGCCTGGCCGAGGGGGACGAGGCCAACCGGTTCCTGATCTCCGCCGGCGCCCTGTCGTTGCTCGCCGATCTGGCCGAGGACGCCCCGCTGCTGTGCGTGGTCGACGACCTGCAATGGCTCGACCAGGGTTCCGTGGAGGCGCTGTTGTTCGCGGCCCGCCGCTTCGTGGCCGACCCGATCGCGGTGCTGTTCGCGGTGCGCGAGACATTCGTGCCGTTCGAGATCTCAGGCGTCGAGGTCATTGATCTGGCCGGCCTCGCCGCATCCGATGCCGCCCGGCTGCTCGACGACCACGCACCGGACCTCATCGAACCGGTGCGGACCCGGGTCCTCGCGGAGTCCGGCGGCAATCCCCTGGCGATCATTGAGCTCGGGTCGTCGCGGCTCGCGGCTCGCGATGCCGACGAGTCCGATCCGGCCGAGCAGGTCCGCCCGCTGCCGGTGACCCGCCGCGTGCAGGAGGCGTTCCGCCGCCAGATCGTGGAACTTCCCGATCCCACCCAGCGCGCCCTTCTGGTGGTGGCAGCCGACACCGCGGCGCCCCTGGCGACGATCCTGCGCGTGATCGAATCCCTCGGCGGCACCCCCGGCGACCTGGCGCCCGCCGAACGCGAACGGCTGGTCTGGATCGACAGCCGGATAACGTTCCGCCACCCCCTGGTGCGGGCGGCCGCCTTCCAGGACGCGCCGCTGCACCGGCGGATCGAGGTACATCGCGCGTACGCCGAGGCGCTGCGCGCGGACGCCGATGCCGACCGCCGGGCCTGGCACCTCGCCGCCGCCACCACCGCCCCCGACGAGGCGGTGGCGGCCGAACTCGAACGCGCGGCGGAGCGGGCCTGGCACCGAGGCGGCGCGATGGCGGTGTCCGCCGCCTACGAACGCGCCGGCCGGCTCAGCGCCGACCGGGAACTGAAGGCCCGGCGTATCGCCCGGGCCAGCCACGCCGCGTTCGACGCCGGCAAGGCCGACCGCGCCGCCCGGCTGGCGGCCGAAGCGCTCTCGCTCACCACCGACCCCGGCATCCGGGCCGACGCCATCTACACCCGTGGCGCCGTGGAGTACGAACGAACCTCGCCGCGGGCCGATGCGGAGCTGACGATCGAGGCCGCCGCGTTCATGCGCGACATCGATCCGGAGCGCGCCGCGCTCACGCTCTTCGAGGCCGCGCACGCCGCCCGGCACGGAGCGGCGCACGACCTCCTGCAGCGTGCGGCGGATCTGATGCGCGGGTTCACCCCGCCGGAGCGGTGGGCACCTGTCGTCGCCGCCCTTGCCGGGTGGGCGGAGCTCTTCGCCGGACGCCCGGAGCTGGCCCTCGGCCCGATGCGCGATCTCCACACCGCCACCCGCGGCGGCGGGAACGACCTGATGCGTCGCATCACGGCCGGGTTCGGCGGGCTCATGATCGCGGACGACGACGGCGTCATCGCCGGGACCGAGGACATGCTGGCCGAGGTGCGGGCCACCGGGGCGCTGGGGTGGGTCCCGTACACCCTGAACGTGCTCGCCGTGGCGCGGCTGTTCCGCGGCGAATTCGCGGACGCCCGCGCGTGCGTGGCGGAAGGCGCGTCCGTGAGCGACGAACTCGGGAACACGACCGAGAGCCTGGCACACCGATCGGTGGAGGTGTGGTTACACGCCGTGTCGGGTGACGCGGCACGCTGTCGATCTCTTGCCGACGACGTGCTCCCGCGAGCCCGAGCCCGGCATCGGGTCAACGCCGAGATCGCGGCCTGGGGGCTCGGCATGCTCGATCTTTCCGCCCGGCGGTTCGGGGAGGCCTTGGACAGGCTGGAGCAAGTGTCCCGGGGGCCTGCGAGCCGCGACCTCCTGATCCGGGCGGTGCCGGATCTGGTGGAAGCGGCCGTGCGAAGCGGCCGGCCGGATCGCGCCCACGGACCACTGGCAACGTTCCTGCACTGGGCTGAGCACGTCGACCGCCCGGTGGCCACCGGGCTCGCACTACGCTGCCGGGCCTTGCTGGCCGATGACGGCGACGCTGACGCGCAGTACGCCGAGGCGCTGCGGTTCCACGAACGGCACGGCGGCCCCTATGAGCGCGCCCGTACCCAGCTTGTCTACGGCGAGTGGCTGCGCCGCCGGCGCCGCCGGACCGAGGCCCGCGCCCATCTAGCGGCTGCGGTGTCCGCGTTCGACCGCCTCGGCGCGAGGCTCTGGGCCGAGCGCGCGCGCGGCGAACTGGCCGCCTTCGGCGAGCGGGACGATGAGCCTCCGCGCAGCGGCCCGCTCACCCTGTTGACCCCGCAAGAGCTGCAGGTCGTCAGGCTGGCCGCCGCCGGTCGCACGAACAAGGAGATCGCCGCACAGCTCTTCCTGAGCCCACGGACCGTCGGCCACCACCTCTACAAGGCGTACCCGAAACTAGGCGTCACCGGTCGCGCCGAACTGGCCGACCTCGTCTAGCCGGCGACCGGCGCCAGTCACCGGTTTCCCGGACACCGGTCACGATGACCGATGCGTCACCGCGGAGCCCCCGCCTAGCGTTTCCAGCGTTCAGACAGCGCTCGAATCTGTCCCAGAACGACCATCGAGAGCAACGCCCACGACGAGGGGACGACAATGACGAAGTACTTTCTGAGCCTCCCCCACGACTCCGCCGAGGAGCCGACGATGGAGGGCATGGACTCCGCGGAGCTTCAGGGGATGACGGCCGCGGTCGGTGCGTTCAACACCGCCCTTCAGGAGGCGGGCGCGTTCGTGTCCGCTGGAGGCCTGCACCCGCCGTCGAACGCGACCACGGTGGACTACTCCGGTGACAGCCCCGTACTCACACCAGGCCCGTTCGTCGAGGCCGATGAGCACCTCGGTGGCTTCTGGATCATCGAGGCCGAGAATGACGACGTCGCGATCGAATGGACCAAGCAGGTCTCGCGGGCGCTGGGAAGCAGGATCGAGGTACGCGCCCTCCAGGAGGAACCCGCTGCCTGACGACGGTCCGGCCGCACCGCGCCACGCGAGTCAATGACACCAGCACCCGCATCAACCCTCGCTCCACCTGCCCCGAAAGGGACCGTCATGACGCTCTCGTTCGACATCCGAAGGGTGCAGAGGAGAACCCTGATCCTCCTCATGGTGAGCCAGGTCGTCGGCAGCATCGCGGTCGCGCTCACCTTCGCCGTGAGCGGGATACTGGCGGCCGAGCTGGCCGGCTCCTCCGGCGCCGCCGGCCTGGCTCAGGCGACCCTGATCCTGGGTGCCGGGGCGGCCTCCTACCTGCTGGCGACATTGATGAACAGGAAGGGCAGGCGCGGTGGACTGGCTGCCGGCTACCTGATCGGCGCCATCGGCGCAGGAACGTGTGTCGTGGCCGCGACCACCGGGAGCTTCACTCTCCTGATCGCCGGCATGGGCGCGCTCGGTGCGTCATCGGCGTCGACGAACAGTTGCCGGTACGCGGTCACCGACCTCGCCCCGGAGGGCCGCCGCGCCACCACGCTGTCGATGGTGGTGTGGGTCGCCACGGTGGGTGCGGTGCTGGGGCCCCTGATGGTCGGCCCGGCCCGGGCCGTGTCCGCACGGCTCGGCCTGCACCCGCTGGCGGGGCCGCTGCTGGTCGACATGACCGGCGCACTCATCGCGGCACTGGTGATCTTCAGCCTGCTTCGACCCGACCCACTGATCGTCGCCCGAACCTTGGGTCGGACGGCCGGCCACCGAGCCGAACGCCACCAGGTGCGACCTCGGCGTCACGCCTCTCCACTCGGCCCGGGTATCGCAGCACTGATGCTCGCCAACGCCACCATGGTGGCCGTCATGGTGATGACGCCGCTGGAAATGCACCACCAAGGCGCCGCCCATACCGCCATAGGCGCCGCCCTCTCAGTCCACTTCCTCGGAATGTACGCGTTCGCCCCCCTGTCCGGCGCCCTGTCCGACAGAGCCGGAGTGCCAACGGCACTGGTCGTGGGAGGGGCCGTGCTGCTGGTCTCACTCGTGGTGCTGATCGGCTGGTTCGGGCAGAGCCCGTTCACGCATGGACTCGGCCTTTTCCTGGTCGGCCTCGGCTGGTCGGTGTGCACCGTGGCGGCCTCATCGCACATCGCCGCCTGCTCGATGGGCGACACCCGCGTCCAAGGCGCCGCCGACACCGCCATGACGGTCATGGCCGCGGCCGCGGCCGCGGTCGCAGGGCCGCTCATGGCGCTCTGGGGCTTCAACGGCCTGCTCGCGATGGCCGCGGTGCTGTCAATCGGGATCCTGCTGGCGGCGCACCGGATCCGACCCCCGCAAGGCATCACTCGCGGCGCCGGAGGGCTTGATCGCGAGAACACCGCATCTCCCGCTGCGCCGCGCAGCCGCCCGGTCTCTCCGGACCTCGGGCTTTCTGTACCGGCAAGAGGCGGCCATCCCACCACGACGGAAAGCGACGTCCCATGACCGAACAGATCCTGACGATCGACGGGATAGAGCTGTGCTACGAGGCGTTCGGCGACCCAGCCGATCCGACCGTGTTGTTGATCGCAGGTGGAGCACAGTCGATGATCTGGTGGGAGGACGACTTCTGTGGTCGCCTCGCCAAGGCGGGTCGCCACGTCGTGCGCTACGACCACCGCGACACCGGCCGGTCGACCGGCTCACCGCCTGGCCGGCCGTCGTACACCGCCCACGATCTGACCACCGACCCGCTGCGAATCCTGGACGCTCTGGGAGTGAGTCGGGCACACCTGGTCGGGCTGTCGATGGGAGGCGGCATCGCCCAGCGCATCGCCCTCGAACACCCCGAACGGGTGAGCACCTTGTGCCTGGCCTCGACCAGCCCCGCCGTCCCGGCCGAGCACGATCGTCGGCTCCCACCGCCGAGTCCGCAGGTGATGGCCACGTTCACCGACCCCGGACCCGGGCCCGACTGGACCGACCGTGACGCAGTGGTGGCCTATCGGGCCGAGGCCGAACGGCCGTACGCGGGAAGCCTCGGGTTCGACGAGCCGCACGTCCGGCGACTCGCCGCCCAGGAGGTCGATCGAACCCGGGACATGGCCGCCTCGATGACCAACCACTTCGTCCTCGACGACGACGCCCCGACCGGCGCCCGGCTCGACCAGATCACCGTCCCGACCCTGGTCCTGCACGGCACCGCCGACCCGATGCTACCGCTCGAGCATGGCCGAGCCCTCGCCGCCGAGATCCCAGGCGCGCAGCTGGTCTCCCTCCCCGGCGCCGGGCATCAACAACCGCCACGAGAACTCTGGGACCTGGCCGTCGCGGCGATCGTCGAGCACACCGAACAAGGCTGAACTCGGATGGCGTTCTATCGATCTCACCGCAGCAAGAGAGGAAACGAGCCGTGAGTACATTCGTGCTCATCCACGGCGCCGGCGTCGGCGGAGGATGGTTTTGGCACCTCGTAGAAGCCGAACTCCGATCCCTCGGACACACCACTGCGGCCCCCACACTGTGGACCGGCGACGATTCGGCGACGTTACACGACTACGCCGACGCCGTCGTCAACACAATCGACGTACAAGACGAGCTCTTCGTCGTCGCGCATTCGTTCGGCGGGTTCACCGCACCTCTGGTCGCCGAACGCCTTCCCACCGCCGGACTCATCTACGTCACCGCCATGATCCCCCGGCCCGGCGAGCCGCCGGCCGACTGGTGGGGCAACACGGGACATCCGGAGGCCGTCCGAATCCAGGCCGCCGAAGACGGTGGCCTCACCGGTTCCTCCGACCCATACGTGAGCTACTTCCACGACGTGCCCGAGCATCTGGCCGACCAGGTGTCGAATAGGGAACCGCCCCCGCCCTCCAGCTCCGCCTATTACGAGCCCTGGCCCCTCGACACCTATCCGACCACGCCAACGCGATACGTCCTCTGCACCGAGGACCGGCTATTCCCCGCAGCATTCCAGCGCCGACTTGTACGTGAGCGACTCGGAATCGTCCCCGACGAGATCGCGAGCGGCCACTGCCCCGCCCTCAGCCGTCCCGCAGAGCTCGCGGCGATGCTCGACACATTCACACGCGCCCGCACCGAAGCGTCCGGCATCGGCTGACCTGCTCGCTCGGACCACGAACCCGGCGCCGGCCTATGCCGAGAAGGAAGACTCACATGTCCGCTGACGACACACATCACGCTGATAGGCCGTTGTCTCGACATAACGTTCATGGCGGCGAGGACCGCGGCAGTGGGCATTCTTGCTTTCGGGTCGGTGAGCCCGGCAGCCCCGGCTGCACTCACGCAGGGCCTACCAGCAGAGTCGCGCTGAAGGTCAACGGAGTACTCCAGAATATCGAGGTCGACAATCGCACCTCGCTGCTGGACCTGCTGCGCGAGCGGCTCGACCTCACCGGCACCAAGAAGGGATGCGACGCGGGCGCCTGCGGTGCCTGCACGGTGCTGGTGAACGGCGCACGCGTCAATGCCTGCCTCACCCTGGCGGTTCGACTGCGGGACGCCGAGATCACCACCGTGGAGGGCCTGGTCACCGGCGACGGTGATCTCCATCCGCTCCAGCAGGCGTTCATCGACCAGGACGCCTTCCAGTGCGGCTACTGCACACCAGGGCAGATCATGTCCGGCATCGGTTGCATTCGTGAAGGGCACGCGGGCTCCGCGGAGGAGATCCGGGAGTGGATGAGCGGAAACATCTGCCGCTGCGGCTGCTACGTCAACATCGTCCAAGCGGTGCAGCAAGCCGCTGGGGCCGAGGGAGCGTGACGATGTACCCGTTCTCGTACCTGAAGGTCGACAGTCAGTCCGCTGCCGTCGCCGCGGCGGACCGCGGCGGACGCTTCATCGCCGGGGGCACGACCTTGGTCGACCTGATGCGCGAGGAGGTCGAACGTCCCGAGGCGTTGATCGACATCAGCGCGCTACCGATGCGCGCCATCACGCCCACCCCCCGCGGGGGCATGCGCATCGGCGCGCTGGCGACGATGGCCGACGTCGCCGCCGATCCTGGCGTCCGAACGTCTTTCCCGATGGTCTCGGAGGCCCTCGAACTGAGCGCTTCGGCCCAACTGCGGAACATGGCCACCATCGGCGGCAACATCATGCAGCGAACCCGGTGCACATACTTCCGAGACCGCTCGGCGCCCTGCAACAAGCGCGAGCCGGGTTCCGGATGCGCCGCTCGCGAGGGCGACAACCGCGCCCACGCGATCCTGGGAACCTCCGCGGCCTGCGTGGCCACCCACCCTTCCGACCTCGCCGTGGCCTTCGCCGCACTGGACGCCGTGGTTCACCTTCGACACGTGCGCGGACGCCGCCAGGTGGCCTTCGCCGATTTCCTCGTCAAGCCGGGAAGCACGCCCGAACGGGAACACGCACTGCGGGACGCAGAACTGATCACCGCGGTGGAGATCCCCGCCCAGCCCCGGCCGCTGCGGTCGGGCTACCTCAAGGTCCGGGACCGGCAGAGCTACGAGTTCGCACTGACCTCTGCCGCCGTCGCGCTTTCGATCAGCGACGGCCTGATCCGGACGGCGAAGGTCGCCGCCGGCGGAGTCGGCACCGTGCCGTGGCGGCTTCGCGCGGTGGAGCGGCGGCTGGTCGGGCGGCGGCCGTCACCCGACCTGTGGCGCACCGCGGCCGAACATGCCGCCGACGGTGCCGAACCCCTCGAACACAACGCCTTCAAGGTCGACCTGCTCCAGCGCACGGTCGAGCGTCAGTTGCGAGTCGTGGGAGAACAGTGATGAGTCACCAGGCCGAGGTGGCCGTCGGCCGCGCACACAAGCGTGTCGAAGGCCGCCTCAAGGTCACCGGCCGGGCGACGTACGCGGCCGACCACGGCATCGACGACGTCGCGTACGCGGTGATGGTCGACAGCAGTATCGGCCGCGGCCGGATCACCGCTATCGACTCCGCGGCCGCGGAGGCCGAGGCCGGTGTGCTGAGCGTGCTCAGCCACCGCAACGCGCCCACGCTGCCATACGAGGACAACACCGACGGCTCGTACAACCCGCCCGGCGTGCGCCTGCGCGTGTTCCAGGACGACCAGGTGCACTTCTTCGGTCAGCCGGTCGCCGTCGTCGTCGCCCAGTCCTTGGAGATCGCCCAGCACGCGGCACACCTGATCGACGTCACCTACAAGGTTGAACAGCCGTCCACCGATCTGAGCACGGCGCCCGCCGACGAGCCGTCCACCTACGCCCGCGGCGAGGCTGAGGCCGCTCTGGAATCGGCGCCGATACAGCTTGACCTGACGTACAACCTGGCCCGAAACCACCACAACCCGATGGAGCCGCATGCCACCATCGCCCGCTGGGAGCGCGGCCGCCTCACCGTCATGGACAAGACCCAGTGGGTCGGCGACGGCACGCAACTCGAACTCGCCACGGTCTTCGGCATACCTCGAACCGATGTCCGCGTCATCTCGCCGTACGTCGGTGGCGCCTTCGGCAGCGCCCTGCGCTGCTGGCCGCACGTGACCGTGGCCGCGCTCGCCGCCCGCGAGACCGGCCGGCCCGTCAAACTCGTGATGGCCCGCCGCCAGCTGTACTTCGGCACCGGCTTCCGGCCGGCGTACGAATACCGCCTCCGGCTGGGGGCCCAGCGCAATGGACGCCTCACCGCCACGATCCATGACATCCGCGCCGAGACCTCCTCCTACGAGACCTTCACCGAAGCAGTGATGACCCCCGGCCGGATGCTTTACAGCACCCCCAACGTCCAGCAGGCCTACCGGACCGTCCCGCTGGACGTGAACACCCCGACCTACATGCGCGGCCCCGGGTACGTCAGCGCGGTCCACGTCCTCGAGACCGCGATGGACGAGGTGGCCCACCGGCTCGGCATCGACCCGATCGAGCTGCGACGACGCAACGAGCCGGACGCGGACCCGTCCTCGGAGCTGCCGTTCTCCACCCGCCGCCTCCAGGAGTGCTACACCGTCGGAGCGCGTGAGTTCGGCTGGAACGACCGCGATCGCGAACCCGGATCCACCCGGGCCGGCGACTGGCTCGTCGGCACCGGCATGGCGGCGGCGGTCTACAACACCGCACGCACGACCGCACGGGCCTCGGTCCGCCTCAACGTCGACGGGACCGCACTGGTCCAAGCCGCCACCAGCGACATGGGACCGGGAACCTACACCTCCATGACCCAGGTCGCCGCCGACGAACTCGGCCTCAGCACCGACGAAGTGACCTTTCAACTCGGCGACTCCGACATGCCGGTGACTCCGCCCCACGGCGCGTCGACGACCATGGCCAGCGTCGGCTCGGCGGTCCACGACGGCGCGCGCCGCGTCCGGCGGTCGGCCATCGAGCTCGCCGTCAACGACCCCGCCTCGCCCCTCCACGGGGCCGATCCCGGTGACGTGGTGGCAACCCGCGGCAGGCTCCATCTCGAGAGCGACCCGCGCCGCGACGACAGCTACCGGGCACTTCTCGCCCGCAACGGCCGCGCCCGGCTGGAGGCCCCCGGCCTGTTCGCGCCGCCGACCGAGGAAACCCGATCCGCATACGCCTACGGTGCGGTCTTCGCGGAGGTAGGCGTCGACCAAAGCCTCGGCGTGATCCGTATCCGCCGCATGCTCGGCGTCTACGACGCCGGCCGGATCATCAACCCACGGCTGGCCCACAGCCAGGCCATCGGCGGCATGGTCGGCGGCATCGGCACGGCCCTGCTCGAACACACCACCACCGACCACCGCGACGGCCGGATCACCAATGCCGACCTCGCCGACTACCTCGTCCCCGTCAACGCCGACGTACGTGATCTGAACGCGATCTTCCTCGAAGGCCGCGACGACTACGCAGACCCCATCAGCGTCAAAGGACTCGGCGAAGTCGTCCAAGTCGGCATCGCCCCCGCGATCGCCAACGCCGTCTTCCACGCCACCGGCCGCCGCATCCGCGAGCTGCCCATCACCATCGAGACCATGCTCTAACACCCGAACCGTCGAGCCGGTTGGAAAACCGATCGCCCCGCGGTATGTCGACCTCGGTCATCGCGCACCTCGCCGCCGCCCGCCACAGCCGGTGCATCGCGGTCTCGTGCTGCTCGATCGCCGTCACCGCCGGCCGGCGCAGCAGCCGCGCCTGCGACGGGCGGTCCGGCCCGCCGGAGACGAACCAGTCCCGGAGCCCTCGCCACCGGTTGCGCCACGACTCCGGCGCGCCGGCCTCGGCGCGGCCGAACGCCTCGGCGGCGTCCGCCCCGTCGGGGACGGCTTCGGAGGCCTCCGGCCGTGCCGCCAGGCCGAGCAGCCGTTCGTTGCCTCGCGCCTCCACCTCGTCCAGCGGCCTCGCGATGTCGGCGCCGGAGTTGGCGAGGTCGGCGATGAACCGGTTGATGTAGTCGATGAGCTTTCCTTGTAGGCGATGACCCCTCCGACATCGCCGTCGGAGAAGTCGATCGCCCGCCGCAGCGACGACATGAACGCCTGCGCGTTGTCGGCGAGCGAGGCGAACCGGTCGGCCATCGCCACCGACTGCAGCTCGCCGTGCTGTCCGAGCCGTCGAGGCCCTCATCGCGGAAGGAGCCGTTCCTGCCGGATGACGGAGAGCACCTCCGGGCCGATCCTCGCGGCGGGACATCGCCCACCACGCGGGCGCGGCTCCCACGGACTTCGCTCGTCGGACGCAACGGCGCGAGCATCTGCCGATGATCGGGTCCGCCTTTCCACGGCCGTCGCGGTCGGCCCGGCCGAACGAACCCGCTCGGCGATCGTCCGCCCGACCGGTCCCGTGCCGATCACGATCACGTTGGGCGGGCGACCTGCCTGCGGCCGGGTGCTATCCATGACCGGCGTGCGCGTCTCCGAAGGGCGTGGTGACTCCCTCGTAGGAGACGCGCAGCATCATTCCCTGCTCGGCGTGGGGCAGGTTGTGGCAGTGATTCATCCAGATCCCGGGGTTGGTGGCTTCGAAGGCCACCTCCCAGACCTCTCCCGCCCGCACCTCGAACGTGTCCATCCACAGTGGACTGCCGGATGAGGGCGTCCCGTCCCTGGACAGGATCAGCACGGGATGGCCGTGCAGATGCCAGGGGTGAGTGTCCAGGCTTCGGTTGACGACCGTGAACCGGACGACATCGCCTTCCGCGACGAGCAGGTCCGGGATCGATGGGTGCCCCCGCCCGTTGACCGTCTGCGCGTAGGCCGGCCCGCCGTCGACCATTGCCACGGCGCGGTCCAGGACGAGGGTGAAGTGCCGGTCAGCGGCGTCTGGATCGAACGGGGCGCGCGCAGGCGTTCCGTAGCGCAGGAGGTCGAGTTCGGGCCAGTCGGAGGTGTCCTCGACCCGGGGCTCGCGCTCTGCGTCGCCGTCCGGGTGCAGCCGCACGCCGGTGTCGCGGTCGTTGTCGAGCACCAGCGCGACGGTCGTGGCCGGCATGACGAACACCAGGTCGTAGCGCCCGCCGGCGGGCAGCCGCAGGCTCACGTCGCGGACCTGCTGGGGATGGTGGAGGTCGCGGCCGTCGACGGCCGCGACCCGGAACGGGGTCCCGGCCAGCGCGAGCCGGTGCGGATCCGAATCGGTGTTGATCAGCCGCAGCCGTACCGTCGTACCAGGTGCCGCGGTCTGTACGGTGCGCCCGTCCTGGTGCCCCACGACGACCGTACCGGCGAACGTGTGGACGGGCAGCGTGAGGTCCACCTGCTGCCGGCCGGTGCTTTCATCCGCCCGCCGTCCGTCTCGTGGTGTGACGACGAGCGTCCCGTACAGTCCCTTGCGCACGCCGGGGTCCGATGCCTCGTGGGTGTGGTACCAGTAGGTGCCTGCCTGGTCGGCGCGGAATCGGTAGACGAACTCTTCACCGGGTCTCACCGGACGCTGTGTCAGGTCCGGCACACCGTCCTCACCGCACGGCACGTCGTAGCCGTGCCAGTGCAGTGTGACCCCGCCGTCGATGTCGCTGTTGCGCAGCGTCACCTCGACCACATCACCCTCGGTGGCGCTGATCGCCGGGCCCGGTACCTGGCCGTTGTACGTCCACGCGTCGATCTCACGTCCGGACGCCAGTCGTACGGTCGCCGTCTTCGCGGTGAGCACGTGCCGGTGCCTGGCACCGCCGGGAGACGGGCTCCCGAGGCCGCGCAGATCGGCCACCGACAGTGCCGGACGGGAGCCGGATGCGTGGGCCGGGCCGTCGCCGGTGATCGCGGAGCCGGGGGGTCTGAACAGCAGGCCGACGCCTGTGCCACCGGCTCCCACGACTCCGGTTCCGACGGCGGTGATGAGGAACCGCCGTCGGGTGAGAGCTGGATGACGGTCGGTCTCCCCGCGCACCTCCTCGCCGTCCGCCGCCACGACGCGGGCGGTCAGCACGGCGCCGGCCGCCACGAGCGAGACCGTGATCAGCGCGGTCGACCAGGTGAGGGGGTACCCGGCGAGGAAGGTCACCACGAGACCGGCCAGCGCGGCGTACGCGGCGGTGAGCAGCGCGACGACGCAGCTCGCCGGCAGGCGCTCGCCCGCCGTCCTTCGCGCCGTCCGCAGCCGCGGCCCCGCGATGAGCACCGCGGCCACCCCGGCGACGCCGAGCAACGGAAGGCCCAGCAGCACCTTTTCCTCGACGAACCACCAGCCCCGGCCGGCCAGGATCGACACGGTGGCGCCTCGGGTGAGCGTGACCAGGACGGCTGCGATGAGCAGTCCGAATCCGAGCCGGTGACGCCGGAGGGCCGCCGCGACGCCGGCTCCGAACCACAGCGCCGCGCCCAGCAGGGCGACGCCATGGTCCAGGACGATCAACCGGGCCGTGGTCACTGAGCGGATCCCGGTGCGGATCCGCCGGCTCGGGCATCGTCGCCGGCGGCCCGCGCGGTGGATGCCGAGGAGGTCGACGGTTCTCGCGCCTGGCGGAGGATCCCGCCCGCCACGCCCATCATGATCAGCCCGTTGACCGCGTGCAGGCCGAAGACGAGCCGGCCCGCGGTCGTGGTGTCTCCCGTGTCGCCGAACGCCTTGGCGACGGTCGCGATCACGGGCTGACCGATCCCCAGCGCGGTGAGCAGACCGGCCAAGCCGACGAGCCGGCCGGGCAGGCGGCCCAGCGCGGCGGTCAGCGTCGTCAGGAGCGCAAGGAGGACGACCATGTAGCCCAGCGCCCGGTGCGGCCGGAAGGCATCGTCGTTGGGTGCGGTGTCGAACGCTCCGCTGCCGGCCAGGAAGAACTGGACAGCGATCGCGAGCACGAGCACTGCCGCGAGTCCGGCGATGATCTTACGCATGGAAAGGCGCCCTTCGGGTCGGTGTGGTCACGGACGTGCTCTTTTCCGTCGGGGGGTCACGAAAGGAATCGTCGCGTCGTCGCCCCGGGGCGTCCTCTGGTGGCGGATGGCTGTGCGTACGCAGATCTGCGTACGCGGTCGGCGTTTGATCGCGCTCTTCGCCGTAGTTGGCACGGACGGACGAGTATTCGGTGGTACCCGCCCCGGCGATAGGATCCGGATGTGCAACGCAGAGCCGCGCCGTTGGCAAGCATGCGCCCCTTGGCGCCGACCGGAACGGCACACCTGTGAGCGCGGCGGGCCCGTCCTCGCCCGGCAACGCTCCGATCAAGGTCCTGCTCGCCGATGACGAGCGTCTTGTGCGATCCGGGTTCAAGGTACTGATCGACGTCGAGGACGACATCGAAGTGGTCGGGGAGGCCACCGACGGTGCCGAGGCCGTCGAGCGGGCCCGGATGACCCGTCCCGACGTTGTGCTCATGGACATCCGGATGCCGAAGCTCGACGGCATCCAGGCGACCAGCGAGATCGTCAAGACACGTGGGCTGCAGCATGTCCGGGTCCTGATCCTCACCACCTACGAGACCGACGCGTACGTCTTCGAAGCGCTGCAGGCCGGTGCCAGCGGCTTCATGCTCAAGGACGCGGGACCGGCCGAGCTTCTCCATGCCATCCGGGTCGTGGCCGCCGGGGACGCGTTGCTCGCCCCGCGGATCACCCGGCGCCTGATCGCCCAGTTCACCGCGCAACGGGCCGCCACGCAGGCCGGTGAGGACCGGCTGGCGGTCCTCACCCAGCGCGAACGTGAAGTGCTGGCCCTGGTGGGACAGGGCCTGAGCAACGACGAGATCGGTGCCGAGCTGAGCCTGAGCCCGGCCACCGCGCGCACCCACGTCAGCCACGCGATGGTGAAACTGGGCGCGCGGGACCGCGCACAACTGGTCGTCATCGCCTATCGGACAGGGCTCGTCAGCCCTTAAGCCGTGATCCGCACCGTCGCGGCCGCAGGACCCGTGTGCGAGGCCCCCGCACCCCGGAGATCTCGTCCCGCTCGGCATCGGCCTGGTCGTGACGGGCGTCAGCCGGTGCGGCGGTGAGCAAGCGACGGACGGACATGGAGTTCCTCTCGGATCGACGGATATCGGGGAAGGCGGTGGATGGGACGGGGCGTCGTCACACGGCCGCTGGTGTGCGAGGCGCCGGGACCGTCTTCGGTGCCCGGCGTCCGGGCATCCACCAGTTGGCCTTGCCGCACAGTTCCATCACGGCGGGGACGAAGATCAACCGAACGATGGTGGCGTCGATGAGCACGGCGACGGCCATGCCCAGACCGCCCTGCTTGACCGCGACGTCCGGGCCGAACAACGAGGTGGTGAAGACGGCGATCATGATGGCGGCCGCGGACGTGATCACCTTGGCGGTCCGCGCCAGCCCCTGGGCGACGGCCACGCGGGTGTCGCCGGTCCGCTCGTACTCCTCACGGACCCGTGAGATCAGGAAGACCTGGTAGTCCATCGACAGGCCGAACAGGACCGGGAACATCATCATCGGGACCCAGGTCGTGACCGGCATGGCGGCGGGGAACCCCAGGGCCGGGCCGAGCCATCCCCACTGCACGACCGCCACCACCACACCGTAGGCGGCGCCGATCGACAGCAGGTTCATCACGGCTGCCTGCAAAGCGATCGTGACCGACCGGACCAAAGCGATGAGCAGCACCATGGACATCGCGATGACGACCAGGATCATCAGGGGCAGGCGCGAGCCGGACTCCTCGGCGACGTCGATGGTGCCGGCGTTCGGTCCCCCGATGAGGACCTGTTCGCCGCCGGGCGCCTTCGGCAGCACGTCGTCGCGGAGTTCGTGCACCAGGTTCGTGGTCGCCTCGTCCTGGTACCCGGTCGTGGGGAAGGCGGTGAAGGTGACGGCCTGCCCGTCCTCGCTGACCCGGGGCGGCGTGGCATGGGCGATGCCCTCGGTCTTGCGGACCGCTTCGACGACGGGGCGCAGATCGGCGTCCTTGGAGTCGACCTCGGTGGCGAAGACCAGGGGTGCTCCGTAACCCGGACCGAAGCCCTCGGAGAGGATCTCGTACGAGATGTAGCTGCCCCTGTCCCGGGGCTGGACGCTGGCGTCGGGCTGGCTCAACCGCATCGAGAGCGTGGGGGCGGCCAGCACCAGCAGGGCCCCGCCGGCGAGGAGCGCGGCGACCAGCGGCCTGCGCTGCACCACGCCGGCCCAACGCTCGGCGAGCGCGCGGCGCTCCCGGGGCGGCGCACCGGGCTCCCGGTTCCGGCGGGACGCGCGACGAGGCAGGCGCAGCGAGTTGATCCTGTACCCGGTGAAGCCCAGGAACGCGGGCAGCAGCGTCACCGCGGCGACCATCGTGATCAACACCGTGATCGACGTGGCGACGGCCACCCCGGTCATCAGCCGCTGTCCCATGACGACCAGGCCCATCAGCGCGATCACGACGGTCGTGCCGGCGAACAGCACCGCGCGACCGGCCGTGTCGATGGCCTTGGCCGTGGCGCGCTCGGGTTCGTCGCCGTCGCGGAGGCCGTCCTTGTAGCGGGTCACGATGAACAGCGCGTAGTCGATGCCGACGCCGAGCCCGATCATCGCGCCGAAGGCCTGGGTGAAGTCCGGCGCCGGGACCAGGTGCCCCACCACCTTCATCAGCGCGAGGCCGCCCACGATGGCCAGGAGGGCGGTCACGATCGGCAGGCCCATGGCCACCAGTGACCCGAAGGCGATGAACAGGATCACCGCTGCCGCCAGCAGGCCCACGCTCTCGGCCGGGCCCTGCGGGGGTGTCTCGGCCTTTTCCGCCATGTACCCGCCCAGCGCGAGCGCGACGTTGTCGTCGGAGGCGTTCTTGACGATGGTCACCAGTGGCTTGACCTCGCTCTTCTTCACCTCCTTGTCGCTCAGCGGGATGGTGACGCGGGCGATACGACGCCCCTGCGCGACCAGGTTCTCGTCCTGATACGGCGAGATCACCGGCCCGGTGGCGGGTGATGCGGCGAGATCGGCGATGGTCTTCTCGATCTTCTGCTGGGCGGCGGGATCGTCGATCCCCCTGTCGGCCTTGATCGCAAGGGTCAGCCTGTCGCCCTGCTCTTTCGGGAAGTGCTTCTCCAGCAACATGTTCGCCTTGGCCGACTGCGAGTCTCCTCCGGAGAAGTCGTTGTCGGGGGCCGCGCCGTAGCCGAACCCGACGTACGCCACGGCGATCACACCGAGGACCCAGGCCAGGAGAACCAGGCGGCGGCGGCGGAAACAGAAGCGACCCAGTCTCGCCAGAGCTCCATCCGTACGTGGAGACTCGGGTGTCTTCATCATCAGCTCCTCAGAGGTCGAGCCTTGCGGCACGCTTCGTCCCGATAAGGGAGGGGTTGATCGGTCACGACGGCGATCGTCGCGTGCGCAAGGCGGCCCTGGCCTCTGACGACGGATGGTCATGTCTACGCAATCGGGCGTAACCGGCTGTGCCGCGCCGCGCCCGCCGACGTAGCGGGTCGCGCGTCTGAGCGGAGCCTTGTCCGTGGACGCGAACAGTAGGATCACGGTATGAAGATCCGCCCCGGGCCCTCCCTGCGGGTGCTGACCCAAGACGCGCTGCTCGCGCTCTTCGTCACCGCGATGTCGGTCCAGGGCACGGTCGCCCTCGCAGCCGCCAGAGGGACGGAACAACGTCCGCTCACCGACTTCGGATACCTCGGATTCACACTGCTCGTGGTGGGCGGCCTGGTCGTGACCGTCCGCCGCTCGTGGCCGGTCCCGGCGTTCGTCACCGCCGCATTGGCCAGCGTGGTCTATTACGCCCTTGGGTTCCCGGACGGGTACGGCTGGCTCGGGCTCATGGTCGCCCTGTACACCCTCGCCGCCTACGGTGACGGGCGCCGGTCATTGGCGATCGCCGGCGCGGGCATCGCGGTCCTGGCCGCCGCGTGGCTGTACGCAGGGGCCGACGTGGAGCCGCGCGAGGCCATCGGCTGGGTGTTCTTCCGCATCGGTGTGGCGGTCATGAGCACGACTCTCGGCGAGTCCGTACGCTCCCGGCGGGTCATCGCGGCCGACGCTCAAGAGCGCGCAGAACTGGCGGAACGGACCCGCGAGGAAGAAGCGCGCGCCCGGGTCGATGCCGAACGGCTCCGGATCGCACGCGAAGTCCACGACACCGTCGCTCACGCCATCGCGATCATCAACGTGCAGTCCGGCGTCACCGCGCACGTGCTCGACAAGCGACCCGGCCAGGCACGTGAGGCGTTGCAGACCATCGAGCAGACGAGCTCCCGGACGCTGCAGGAGATGCGAGCCATACTCGGAGTCCTCCGCGGCGGCGACGACGACCCTGTGCCGCACACCAGCCTGGAACAGATCGACGACCTCACCGCCGAGGCACGCGCCGCCGGACTGGACGTCACACTCGAAGTGGACTCGCCCGCAGCGCCGTTGCCGAGCGCGGTGGACAGTGCCGCCTACCGGATCCTTCAGGAGTCGATCACCAACATCATCCGGCACACCGGCCCGACCCGGGTGACGGTCGCGGTGAACCCGGGGATCGACCATCTGGAGATCCGTGTCACCGACCAGGGCCGCACCGGTTCGAACGGCGCCCCCGTGACTCGACCACCCGGTAACGGCCCGGGCATGGCGAACAAACCCGGTCGCGGGATCCTGGGCATGCGCGAGCGCTGTCAACTGCTCGGCGGAGAGCTCAACGCCGAGCCGACTCCGGGCGGGGGGTTCGAGGTCACGGCACGGCTGCCCCTCGCACCGACCGGGTCGCGCTTCTGAACGGCCGTGGGTTCGTACGCGATCACGCGGAGCGGCGAGGTGATCAGCTCGGTTCGGCGGGCAACCGCGGTTCCTCGATCGTGTCCGGGCGGACCCCGCACGGAGTGGCTCCAAGGCCGGTGAGAGCCTCGGTGAGACGACGTCGGACGGCACAGCAAAAAGTGCGGGCCGAGGCGCACCTCGATCCCGCACCATATGGGGAAATGGTTCGTGTCCGAGGGCGAGCGTAAGCATTCGCACATGCTGACCACGGTGCCGATCGGGGACGTCTGCCGCGTCGCGGTGGGATAGCCGCCCACCTGCACGTCGTGGTGATATCCGGTCCGGACGCGGTGGGCGCAATGCCATCGAATCCGAGTTTGCCCGTTTGGGTCATATCGCCTGGGGACGATCCGGGGGCTTCATTCCCGGGTGGTTCGTACGAGGGGTGTGTCGACGAGGTGTTCGGCGAGGAACCAGGACTGCAGTTCGCCGGTGCGGATGACGCCGGAGACGATCAGATCGCTGGTTCCGTCGTCCCCGAACCCGGTGGCGCGGGCCGCGTCTTCGTGGGCGGCGATCAGGATCGTCTCGTGGGCTTCGAGCAGCCGGGACAGCATCGCGGGGACTTCCTCGGCGCCGTCCGGTGGACGGGGTACGCGGGTGAACTGGGCCGCGTGCCTGGGGTCGCCCACCGCGACCCCGCCCAGGGTCTGCACCCGCTCGGCGATGGCGTCGATCAGCGTCGACTGCTCGTTCGCGTGCTTGTCCAGCAGCAGGTGCAATGGGTAGAAGGTCGGGCCGCGCATGAGCCAGTGATGCTTCTTGTACATCGCGTACAGCATCTGGGTGTCGGCCAGCAGGTGGTTCAGGCGCTGGCAGGAGTCCATTCGGGCCTGATAGGAGAGCCCGAGCGGGAATTGACGGACGGTCCCGAACTTCTGCACCTCGCGCCCGTGCTGGTGAAGCCATGGCTGTGATGTGGCGCTCTGCATGCGCTGGTCTCCTTCGAGTCGGTGCCTGTCGATCATGAATCGTGCGGCGTGATTCGCGGCGTTCCGCCGGCCCGGGGCGGCTCGGCTCAGCGATCCCGCCGTCCGTCCGTCGCGTCGCGGTAGGCCTCCAGCAGGCGGAGCCAGACCTCGCTGATGGACGGGAAGCAGGGGACCGCGTGCCAGAGGCGGCTGACGGGCACCCGCGCGGCGACGGCGACGGTGGCCGAGTGGACCAGCTCCTCGATCGCGGGGCCGACCATCGTGACGCCGAGCAGCCGGTCCTGGTCCTCGTCGACGACCATGCGGGCGCGGCCGGTGTAGCCGTCCGCGTAGAGTCCCGCTCCGGCGACCTTCTCACCGGTGTCGACGTCGACCACCCGGATCCGGTGCCCGGCGCGCTCGGCCTGGTCGGCGGTCAGTCCCACCGCGCCGGCCTGCGGGTCGCAGAAGAAGACCTGCGGTACCGCGTGGCTGTCGGCGGTGGCGGCGTGCGGCCCCCACGGGGCGGGGTCCACCGGCCGTCCGACCGCGCGGGCGGCGATCACGGCTCCGGCGACGCGGGCCTGGTACTTGCCCTGGTGGGTGAGGATGGCGCGGCCGTTGACGTCGCCGAGCGCGTACAGCCATCTGTCGCCGGCCACGGCGCGGACGGCGCAGGTGTCGTCCACCTCCAGCCACGAGCCCGGCTCCAGGCCGACGGTCTGCAGGCCGATGTCGTAGGTCAGCGGCCTGCGTCCGATCGCGAGGAGCACCTCGTCGGCCTCCAGCTCTTCCCCGCCTTCAAGGGACAGTGTGACCGGGCCGGTGGGGTCCGGGCGGCGCATGCCCTCGACGGTGACTCCGATCCGCACGTCGATCCCGGCCTCGGTGTAGGCGCGCGCGATCATCTCGCCGACAAAGGGCTCCATCTTCGGCAGCAGCCCTTCGGCCTGCGCCAGGAGGGTGACCGAGGAACCGAGACCGTGCCAGGCAGTGGCCATCTCGACGCCCACTCCGCCGCCGCCGATGATGGCGAGCCGCCCGGGGACCGTGCGGGAGTCGGTGCCCTCCCGGTTCGTCCAGGGCCGCACGTCGGCCAGGTTGGCCAGCTCGGGAAAGTTCGGGCGGCTGCCGGTGCAGACGACCACCGCGTGGCGGGCGGTGAGGGGAATGGTGGAGCCGCCCGGGATCTCCACGGACACGCGCCGTGTGCCGTCCAGGCGCGCGTGGCCGCGGATCAGGTCGGCGCCGATGTCCTTCAGGAACTGGGCCTGGCCCCGGTCGTCCCAGCCGGTCACCCAGGTGTCCCGCCGGGCGAGCACGGCCGCGGCGTCCGCCGCCCCGGTCACCGCCTCCCGGGCTCCGCCGACGCGGCGGGCGTCGGCGAGCGCCGTGACTGGCCGCAACATCGCCTTGCTCGGAACGCACGCCCAGTACGAGCACTCCCCGCCGACCAGCTCTCGTTCCACGGCCGCCACGGTCAGCCCGGCCGAGCGGACCCGCTCGGCGATCGTCTGCCCGACAGGTCCCGTGCCGATCACGATCACGTCGTAGTCTTCCGCGGCCTCGTGTGCGCTCACGGCCTGCTCCTCTTCTCGGTGCTCGGACTTCTCACCTGACTTGGTAGTCGGGCGCGGGACGCACCGGCATCCCCGGTCTTGACGATTCCGAGGGGCACCCCCGCGAACGCCAGGAATAGCCGCCTTGACGATGTGGGCGCCGGTGCGCCGGGCGACGGTGGGTTGCGACGAGGGCGCCGGCCACAGGGTTCGCGGGCGCCGGAACGAAGGGAGTGCTGGATGAGCATGAACTGGCTCGACCGGATGGAGTCCATGCCGGTCTTCGCGGAGCGGAAGCTCATCGTCGTCGGGGGCAGCAGCGGCATGGGGCGCCAGACCGCTGCGGACGTGGTGGCAGCCGGGGGGACCGCCGTCATCATCGGGCGGAATCCCGCCAAGGTGGAGGCCACCGTCAAGGAGCTGGGCGGGGACGGCCGCGCGGTCGGGATCGCGGCGGACCTGTCGGAGCCGATGGCGGCCGAGGAGACCCGCCGGATTCTGGCGGCCGAGCACGCCGACGCGACGCTGCTGGTCAACGCCGCGGGGCTGTTCCTGCCCAAGCCGTTCCTGGACTACGACGGCACCGACTACGACGTCTACCAGGAGCTGAACCGGGCGATCTTCTTCCTGACCCAGACGGTGGCCCGGGGGATGGCCGAGAGCGGGCAGGGCGGGTCGATCGTGAACATCGGCAGCATGTGGGCGCACCAGGCGGTCGGGGCCACACCGTCGTCGGGCTACTCCCTGGCCAAGGGCGGGCTGCACGCCCTGACCCGCAACCTGGCGCTGGAACTGGCGCCGCACAAGATCCGGGTGAACACCGTGGCGCCGGCCGTGGTCGCGACACCGATCTACGAGAAGTTCGTGCCGGAGGACCAGCTGGAGGCGACGCTGCACGGCTTCGACGCGTTCCACCCGATCGGCCGGACCGGCACCGTCCGCGACGTGGCCAACACCATCACCTTCCTGCTGTCCCCGGCGACCGACTGGGTCACCGGCGCCGTCTGGAACGTCGACGGCGGCGTCATGGCAGGACGCAACTGACCCGAGGGGAACCGGCCGCCCCGGGGCACCTCCCGGGGCGGCGGACTCCCGGAACGCCACCGGAGGAATCGATCATGGCGTCCGTTCATCACCGCTACACGACGGTGCAGGGCCACCGGCTGTTCTACCGCGAGGCAGGACCGGCCGACGCTCCCGTCATCGTGCTCCTGCACGGTTTTCCGACCAGTTCGTTCATGTTCCGCGATCTCATCCCGCCGCTGGCGCGGCGCTACCACGTGATCGCGCCGGACCTGCTCGGCTTCGGCCTCTCCGATGCCCCGCCCGCCGGCGAGTTCGACTACACCTTCGACTCCCTCCACCGGCTGACCGCGGGCCTGCTCGGCGAACTGGGGGTCACCCGCTACGCCGTCTACGTCCACGACTACGGCGCCCCGATCGGCTGGCGGCTCGCGCTGGCCGACCCGCGGGCCATCACGGCGATCATCACGCAGAACGGCAACGGCTACGAGGCGGGATTCGTCGAGAGCTTCTGGAAGACCGTGTGGGACTACCAGAACGCCCAGACACCGCAGACCGAGGGCGCCATCCGGGCCGCGCTGAGCCTGGAGGTGACCCGGTGGCAGTACCTCACCGGCGTCCCGGACGAGACCCTCGTCAGCCCCGATGCCTGGCACCACGACTTCGCGCTCCTGTCTCGCCCCGGCAACGACGCGATCCAGCTCGCGCTCTTCCGCGACTACGTCACCAACCCGCGGATGTACCCGGCTCTGCACGACTACCTGAGAAAGCACCGCCCTCCCGTCCTGGCGGTCTGGGGGAAGGGCGACGAGATCTTCGGACCGGAGGGCGCCAGGGCCTTCGCGGCAGACGTGCCCGACGCTGAGATCCACCTGCTCGACGGCGGGCACTTCCTGCTGGAAAGCGCTCACGACCAGGTCGCCGAACTGGTCCTCGGCTTTCTCGACCGGTCGGTCGGCAGGGGCGCCCGATGAGTGTCGTCTCACGCGGATTCCACGGCCGCCGCGGCGCGGCCGGGACAGAGGGCCGGATACCGCCCGGACAGCACGAGACCACCGGCTTCCCCGTGCTCTCGGCCGGTCCGACGCCGCGCACTCCACTGGCGGAGTGGACGTTCTCCGTCCGGCGCCACGGTGCGGATCTGAGGTCCTGGACCTGGGACGAGATGCTGGCGCTGCCCGCCGAGACCTTCACCGCCGACATCCACTGCGTGACCCGGTGGTCCAAGCTCGACACGCGCTGGCGCGGAGTCTCGATGGACACGCTCCTGGACGGAACCGGCCAGGACGCCCCGTACCTGCTGGCGTTCTGCGACGGCGGCTACACCACCGATCTGCCGGTGGCGGACGTGACCGGCGGCCGGGCCTGGGTGGTCTACGAGTACGACGGCCGGCCGCTGGACCCCGAACACGGCGGTCCGGCCCGGCTGCTCGTCCCGCACCTCTACTTCTGGAAGAGCGCGAAATGGATCCGCGGCGTGGACCTGCTCGATCACGACGAGCCCGGCTTCTGGGAAACCTACGGCTACCACATGTACGGAGACCCGTGGAAGGAACAGCGCTACCACGGCGACTGACCTGGCATACCGCGACCGTCAAGGCCGCCACCTGGGAGACTCCGACGGTCCGCACCCTGGAGCTGGCGGTGCCGGGCTGGCCCGGACACCGCGCCGGCCAGCACTCGGACGTCCGGCTGACGGCCGCGGACGGCTACGTCGCGGAACGGCAGTACTCCATCGCCTCGGCGCCCGGCGAACCGCTGGCCATCACCGTCGAACGGCTGGAGCACGGAGAGGTCTCCCCGTACCTCACCGACGAGGTCCGGGTCGGCGACAGGCTGGAACTGCGCGGCCCGGTGGGCGGCTACTTCGTCTGGGAGGCCGCCGACGAGGGGCCGCTGCTCCTCGTCGCGGGCGGCTCGGGCATCGCCCCGCTCCGGGCCATCATCCGCGAGCGGCGACGCTGCGGCAGCCGCGTCCCGGTGTGCCTGCTCTACTCGGCGCGCACGCTGCCGGACGTGATCTACCGCGCCGAACTCGACTCCTGCACCGAGGGCATCGCCGTCAGCTACACGCTGACCCGGGCGCGCCCGCCCGGCTGGACGGGGTACACGCGGCGCGTGGACGTCGAGCTGCTGGCGGAGGTGGCCTGGCACGTCCACCAGAAGCCGATCGCCTTCGTCTGCGGCCCGACCGGCTTCGTCGAAACCGTGGCCGCGGGGCTCGTCGAACTGGGCTACCCGCCCGGACGGATCAAGACCGAACGGTTCGGAGGGAACTGATGCAGACGCTCGACGGGAACGCCATCGCCGGACTCTTGCAGGACATTTTCGGGGAGGAGATGACGTCGGCGACGGCCGTCTGCGGGACGTGCGGTTCCGCCGCCGCGCTCGCCGGCGCCGTGGTCTACCCGCACCTGCCCGGCCACGTCGTACGCTGCCGCACCTGCACCGGGCTGCTGATGGTCGTCACCCGCGTCCGCGGGATCTACTGCCTCGACCTCCAGGGCATCGCCGCCCTGGACCGTCCGGACGACACGCGAGCCGATGCGGCGGGCGACCGCACTCCAGCCACCGGCTGAGCCTCCATGACCGCTTCGCCCCGTCCGCCCAGCGGACAGACCGAACGGACCTGCTCGCGCTCGGCGTCATCGCCATCGCCTACAGCGGGCAGGTGTCCATGGCGCCGCTGATGGCGGCCGTGGCCGTCGCCGCAGTCCTCTTCGCCCGAGCGCTCGGCGCAGGCGGCGCGCTCCTCTACGCGCCGGCGGCCGTGGCGGCCTGGCTCGCCCTGCTGAAGTCGGGCGTGGACCCCGTCGTCATCGGGCTGGCCATGGGCTTGCTGACCTACGCGCGCCCCGCGTCGCGAAGCGATCTGGAACACGAGGCGGCCGGCCGCCGAGGACGCTACTGGCACATGCACGACCTCCTCCTCAGCCACCAGGGCGCGTTGCAACTGGCCGACCTCCGCCGGTACGCCGCCGCACCGGCATCCCGGAGAAGCCGCCCTTAGGAGTGGAGGAGGAAAGGGGGTCGGTGCGACCGGCTCGCAAAGCTGGCCGGGTTGACGATGCGGCCGCCACACCGTGGTGGCGATGCTGGAGTCGGAGAGCGCAAAGCAGGGTTCGCGAGCCGGAGGAGCTTTATCGTGCCTCGGTACAGGGTCCACTGCGGCGGCGGGTACTGGGAAGAATACGGCCGACGCTTCGTACAGGCCGCGCTGCCGCATCTCGACGAGATCTACTCCATCGCATTGCACATGACAGGCGAGCGGGCCGAGGCAGAAGAGATCGTGCTGGAGACCTACTCTCAGGCGTTCTATTCGTTCGGTCAACGCAGGCCGCTTGAGCCGCTTGAAATGTGGTTGTACGCCATCTTGTTGCAGGTCGTCGCCGAGACACCGCTGCTGTCGCCCATCCGGCCGGTGGGGCGCGGAACGCGCACATCCGGCCCTCTCGAAGCAGGAGAAAGAATGAGCATGACCGACGAGCACAAGCGGGAAAGGCTCCGCGACATCGAAGCGGACCTCGACCGGCTGCGACAGGACCTCATCCCGCCGCCCGGCGATGCCCACGACTACATCGACTCCGCCCAAGACCTCAACGCCCGCGAGGAGATCGGCGGCATGATCGAGACACTCGAGGCCGAGCGTGAACGTCTGCGTGCGCAGCTGGGTTTGTCCGAAGCCTGACCGTCCACCGGCACCCGCGTGCGGTGAAGCCAGGCCACGGCCCGTCTGGGAACGACCCCAGGCGGGCCGTCCGGCTTCCTCAACGCGTCAATGAGCGATCTGCCTGCTGCGCCGCCACCGAAATATCAAGCCTGACGATGTGGCGAGGCTGACGGCCAGCAAAGCTGAAGCTCATCGGATGACCTCGCTGGAATGGCGAAGCAGGAGAGTGTTATGGCTGAGAAGCAGTCAATGTCCACGCCGATGCAGCCGATGGCAGGGCACGGCGGGCATCTCTACATGCAGACGAACGAGACCCGCAACTGCATCGTCCACTACTACCGGGCCCCGGACGGGAAACTCACGGAAGTGGAGCGGGTTTCCACGGGCGGTGCCGGTTCCGGAACCTACAAGCCGGTCAGTGGCCAGGAGAGCGCCCCCCAACGCCTTCGAGGGCGCGAACAGCGTGATCCTCACGCCGGACCATCGATTCCTGTTCACTACCAACGGCGGCGACAACTCGGTCTCCAGCTTCGCCGTCAGCGCGGACGGGAAACTGACGCTGCTGGACGCGACCCGGACCGGAAACGTCGTCGATGGGCGCAGTGGCAGCGCCAAAGCGCTCGCGTACTCCCCGTCACACGGCACCCTCTTCGTCGTGCACGCGCTCGGGCCCGACCACCTGCGGCTGATGTCGGTCGACGAGGCCGGCATGCTCACCTCCCGCCCGGAGCGGTACACGGTCAACACGATGGACAAGACCGACCGGGTGGCGACGATGGCCACGCTGACCCCGGACGAGAAGTTCCTCGTGGTCGGCACGACATTCGACCAGCGCCCCCAGGCGAACCCGGACGGCTCTCCGATCCTGTGGGTCGACAAGAACGGCGCGCCTCACTCGATCGCCTCGAATGCGCCCGACCCGGACGGCCTGATCGTGTTCCCGGTCGGCGCCTACGGCGCGCTGGGCGAGCCGAGCTTCCAGGACGGCGGCGGCGGTTCGCCGTGGAACCCGCAGTTCCTGCATCAGCGACCCGACCACTTCCTCATCGGATACGCCGTCGGTGACGGCCTGGCGATGGCGAGGATCGGCGAGGACGGCAGCGTCAGCACCGGTCCGATCACGCCGATCGACACGACCGGCGGCAAGCCCTCGGAACTGTGCTGGCTCGCCATTTCGCCCGATGACCGATGGGCGTTCGCCACGAACTTCGGGTACGGCTATGTCACGAGTTTCCGCATCGACGGAAACACCCTCACGGTCGCCAAGGACCCCGCCTGCCCGAAGGTGCCCGGCGACGGAACGTTCCGCGCGCTGAACGGGACGGTCAGCAGCGGGCCGGGCGACAACTGGCTGTGCCCGACCGGGGCGTATCTCTACCAGCTCTACCCGAACGCTTCGAAACTCATCGGCTACGCGGTCCGTCCGGACGGAGCCCTCGACGAGGTCACCAGCGTGACCACCCCGTACCAGAGCCCGCAGGGCCTCACCGGATTCTGGGCGGGGCCTCCGAGGCGTCCCGCGCCCAGGCACCGACCGGGTGCACCGGAAAGCACCGGTGCACCCGGACGGCCAGTCGGAGGCGGTCACGGCCACCGCCGGCCGGCGGTGACCGTCGCTCAGCGAACCGGCGAAGGGCTTGAAGCGGTGCTGCACGAACGACATCAAAGGAGGGGGCAGATGCCGAAAAGGGGGCGTCACGAATCCGAGGACCTGGAGGACTACGAGGTTCTCGATTCCGCCGACACTCTGGATGGGCCGCCGGGGGACGATCCTCTGGATCGGGGAGTGGTGCCGCCGCAGCGCTGGTCCGTCGCGATCGCATACGGCACGACGGCCTCCGAACAGGAAGCGGGCTCGCTTGATCGGCTTTCGGCCGCGGAGGAGCCCGATGTCACCGCAGATCTCGATGACGATGAGGCGGGTGAGTTCGCCTGGGACGAGAACGTGACCGAGGCGGAGACATCGCGCTACATGGGTGAAGACGTCTCCGATCCCCGGGCGGGCCGCCTGGTGCCCGCGTACACGGACCTCTACGAGGAGGGCGACGCATACCTTGTCGTCCGCGACGAACTCGTCGCTCGCGACGCGGGGGTCGACGGCGGTGGCGCGTCCGCGGAGGAGGCCGCGATCCATGTGGTGAGCGACGACGCCGGTTCCTCAAGCGGAGGCCGTGAAGAAGACCGCGCGGATTGACGATACGGAATTTGAGGCGCGCCTCCTACGCTCGGCCCTGCATCGGCCCGGACGGGCGGCAGGTCGAGGGGAGCTGAGGATCAATGATCAAGTGGGAGCAGGTGAAGCGGGACGACGTGGTGCGCGCGATCCAGGAGTACGACCGGCTCGGTCCGGAGTCGTTCTTCGCCGAGCACGGATTCGGCTACGCCACGACCTACGAGCTGGTCTGGGAGGACCGGTACTACCCGCCCAAGGCGATCCTGGGCACGGCCTACGAACTGGCCACCGGTCACCGCCTCGGCTCCGGCGACTTCGAGGGAGGCAAGAGCGGCGCGGTCAGGGTGCTCGGAAGGCTGGGGTTCACCGTCCAGCCGCAGCGGCCTGCCAGGTAGCGCCTCTCCTCCAGGTGGTACGCCTCCGGTGCCTGGTCAGCCCTGCTTGGCGGGCATCCCGCGTTCGGCGGCGATGCGGGCGAGTTCGACCCGGGAGTGGATGCCGAGCTTGGTGAACACGTGCCGCAGATGCGTGTTCACCGTGTACGCCGACAGGTAGAGGCGCTCGGCGACCTCGCGGTTGGTCGCGCCCCGCGCCACCAGGCTCACCACCGCGAACTCCGACTCGGTCAGCTCCGGCCACTCGGGAGCAGAACGGGGGCCGGACGCGGCGGGACGCACCCCGCGGGCGCGCAGCAGGCTGCGCACCCGGGCGGCGTCCCGCTCGGCCCCGGCCCTGGTGTAGGACGCGAGCGCCGACTCAAGGAGCGGCACCGCCTCGTCCGCCCGAGTGTCCGGAAGCAGCCTCCCGGCGTCTTCGAGCACGGACGCGCGCACCAGTGGCCGCGGATCGCCGTCGCTGCGCGCGACGGCCAGAAGCGCCGTGTCCGGGTCGGCGTCGAGCACCGCACGGGCGTGCAGGGCGGCGCACTCCAGGAAAGGGAAATCCGCGTTCCGTGCGGCGAACTCCTCCAGGTTGGCGACCACCGACTCGGCGTCGCCGCGCCTGCCCGCGTCCAGCAGGACGCGGGTGACGATGGCCGAGTCGGCGTGCATCCGCGGGCTGCTGCTGGCCAGTGCTCCGCGGGCCAGCGGGTCGAGAAGCCGCACGTCGATCCCGGCCACCTGCGACGGGTCCGCATCGGCGTCGGCCACCAGCGCCTTGAGCCAGCCGCCCAGCGCTTGCGCGGACGGGGACTCGCGCGTGCCGAGAAGCCGCTCCGCCGACCGGCGGGCCTGGGCGAGCTCATCCGGATCACCGGTGTGCAGCGCCACCCGGCCCGCGATGTAGAAGCAGAGATGGTCGGCTTGGCCGTACTTCTCGTCCGCTGTGATCTCGTCGGACATCTCGATGGTCGCCTCGGCGTCGGAACGGGCGTCGGCGAGCCGGCCGGCGGCGTACATCGCACGGCACCGGATCACCGACCAGTTGCGGATGTGCACCGCCACGCCTTCTCGCTGGGCGTCCCGAATCCCGGCATCGACGATCGCGACTGCCTCGTCGACGCGGGCCAGCCGGAGGTACATGATCGCGATCCAGGCGTCCAGGCGCCATACCCGCGCCGCCTCGGCGCTCTCCGCCTCGCGCTGGAGGGCGGTCGCTGTGCCGAGGAGGCCGAGGGAGCGCCGCCAGGCGCCCCGGGCGAGCGTCAGCGAAGCCCGCGCGAACAGGGTGAGCATCTCGTCGGCCGGATCGCCGCTCGCCCGCGCGCGGTCGGCGGCGGACCCGGTGGCCCGCTCCGCCCCGGCGACGTCCCCGAGCAGGTCGAGCGCCAGCGCGAGGCTGATCTCCAGCTGGATCCGCAGCGCCGCGGACAGGGCGGGCAACTCCAGTGCCCGGCGGCATTGCTCGGCGCTGTCGGCGAGCGCGTACTGGGA
This sequence comes from Actinomadura madurae, assembly GCF_900115095.1. GTDB lineage: Bacteria > Actinomycetota > Actinomycetes > Streptosporangiales > Streptosporangiaceae > Spirillospora > Spirillospora madurae. The sequence continues at coordinate 352,629 of NZ_FOVH01000004.1, read as the reverse complement.
CAGCAGGAGGGCGAGCCTGAGCCTCGCCTCGGCTTCGGCCTCCGGATCGGCGATGTCGCCCGCGCCCGCCGCGACCAGCCGTACCGCTTCGGCGGCCTTGCCGGCGAGCGTGAGGTAGCCGAGAGTCTCGGTGGTCAGCGGGCCGCGGCCGGGATCACGGGGTGGCGTCAGGTCCAGCGCACGCCGGCTGAGCACGCTCGCCATGGCCGGGGACACCTGCCCGGTCTCGGTGGCGGCCCGCCGCAGGATCGTGATCGCATCGGAGTCGCCGGGCGCGGCCACCTTCATGACGAGCTCCGCGACGTCCGGCGGTGGCGCGCCGTGCCGCAGCATCACCTCGACGGCCTGGCGCCGCAGGCTCTGCCGGACGGTCGCGGGCAGGGCCGCCTCGACCGCCTCGCGGACCAGATCGTGCCGGAAGGCGACCCGGTCGCCGTCCTCGGCGATCAGCCCGGCCGCCATCGCCTCCCGCAATGCGCCGAAGACCTCGGCGGGCGAGCCGCCGGTGAGGGTGGCGAGTTCCGCCGCCGAGAACCGGCGGCCGAGCACGGACGCCATCTGGAGGGCGGCGCGGGCACTCTCGGACAGCCGTGCCAGATGGTCCTCGATCGAGTCGACGAACCGCAGCGGTATCCGGGTGCCGGTGAGGCGGGCGGCTCCGCCGGACACCTCCACCAGTTTCTCCTCGCGCATGCCGCGCAGCAGCTCGGTCAACAGGAACGGGTGGCCCTGGACGCGCGCGATGACCCGCAGCAGCGCGACGTCGGGCGCACCGCTGAGCAGGTCCGCCGTGACATCGGCGACCGCGGTGTCGCTCAGGGGACCCAGCGTGACCTTGAGCGCGCCGGCGGCCTCCAGCCGGGACAGGGCCGTGCGCGCCGGTTCGGCCCCCTCCCCGGACCGGGTCGACAGCAGCCAGAGGATCCGGTGCGTCGCGAGCTGCCGCGTGAGCGTGCCGAGCGCCGCGAGAGTGGCCTCGTCGGCCCACTGCACGTCATCGACCGAGATCAGCACGGGTATGCGGAGCGCGGCGCGCTCCAGTGCCTCCTGCAGCTCACGGAGCAACCAGAATCGCTGGTCGAGGGACTGGGAAAGGTCGCGGAGCACGGCGGATCCACCGGCGCGCCGGGCGCGTACACCAGGGCTTGAAGCAGCGGGGCGAGCGGAATCACCTGCCCGGCGACGTCGCAGACGCCGTGGAAGACGCTGATGCCTCGTTCGCGGGCCATGTGCTTGGCCGCTTCCATCAGCACGGTCTTGCCCATGCCGGCCAGTCCGGTGATGAGGACCGTACCGCCGCGCCCGGCGCGCACCGCGTCGAGCCGGTCGCGCAGCGCATCGATCTCGGCCTCCCGTCCCCGCAGGGGAGGTACGGGCACGAACGGGCCGATGGCGCTCACGTCCAACTCTCGTCCTCCATTCGAGCCCAGTGCGATGTCGCAGCCGCAGTGTCCCGTTCCATCGCCACGGCCGACTGTACTGACCATGGACGCCGGTGAAGCGCCCTGGCCGCACGGGTGACAGATCGCTTATCCGGGTGATGCACCGGGCGGCGGCGGCCGAGCACCCTGGCGGCATGGCGAGCATCAACGAGAGTTCAGCCGTCCGGGAGGCCGTGTACGGGCGTGCCGCGGAGCAGGAGATCGTCGGCAACCTGCTGCGGCGCGCCCGTCGCGGAGCCGGCGGGGTGGTCCTGGTGGACGGGGAGCAGGGCAGCGGCAAGTCCCTGCTCCTCCGCGATTCCATCGACGAGGCGGCGGAGCAGGGATTCTCCCTGGCCGCGGCGGCAGCGGACCAGGTGGGCCAGGCGATCGAGCTCTTCGCGCTGCGTGCGGCCCTGCACGAGTCGTTCGCCGAGCTCAACGCCGACGACGACGGCCATGCCCCGCAGCACGTGACCGAGCGGTCGATCGCGTCGATACGGGCTTGTCTCGAACGGCGGGCCGCGACCGCTCCAGTCCTGGTATGCCTTGATGACCTGCATTGGGCGAGTTCGGCCACACTGGCCGCGCTCCGGACGCTGCCGGGAGATCTCGACGACCGCCCGATCGCGTGGCTGCTGGCCCGGTCCAGCGCACCGCCGCGCATCGCCGACCATCTCTTCGGACTGCTGGAGAAGGACGGCGCCGTCCGGGTCGCACTGGGCGCGCTGGGTCAGGACGCGGTGGAGGCCATGCTGGCCGACGCGTTCGGCGCCGTGCCGGACCGTGCCCTGGCGGACCTCGCCCGTGGGGCCGCCGGCAACCCCGCACTCGTCGCCGGGCTGATCGGGGGTCTGCGTGACGAGGAGGGCGTCCAGATCATCGGAGGGCGCGCCGCGCTCACCTCGTCCCGGCTGCCGAGGCGCGTGTACGAGCTCGCCCAGCGGCGGCTCGACGACCTCGGCAAGGACGCCCGGCAACTGCTGGTGACGGCCGCGGTGCTGGGGCCGGCGTTCCGGCTCGCGGACGCGGCCGAGATGCTCGGCAGGACTCCTGCGGCGCTGCTGCCCGCGATCGAGGAGACGATGGACGCCGCGATCACGACCGCCACCGAGGACGCGTTCACCTTCCGGCACGAACTGCTCTGCCGCGCCCTCGGTGAGATGACCCCGCAACCGGCCCGCACGGCCCTGCATCTTCAGTACGGCCGGATTCTGCTGGCCGACGGCCGATCAGCGGAGGGAGCCGCCGGTCACCTCCTGCAGGGGGCGCGTCCGGCCGACCGTGCTGCACTGGCCGGCCTGGACGAGGCGGCGGTACAGGTCCGGGGCTCCGCGCCGCGGGTGGCTGCGGACCTCACCGTGCGCGCGCTGGAGCTGACGCTCCCCGGCGATCCGGCCGCACTGCCCCGCACGGTCGCCGCCGCGGAGGCACTGACCGCGGCCGGCCGGCTGGAGCGGGCCGACCGGATCGTCCGCGGCCTGCTCGCCCGGCCGCTGCCGCCGGAGACGGAGGATCGGCTGCGGTGCGCGCTGTCCTCGCTCCTGTGCGCCATGGGCCGGCCCAAGGAGGCCGCCGGCCAAGCCGAGACGGTACTGGCCCGGCCCGGGCTGGCGGCAAGCCTGCGAGACCAGGCCCTGACCGCGCACCTCCAGGCTCTCACCGGACTGCGCGACGAGCTCACATGCCCGGCGGCCGACGCCGTGCTGGCCCTTCCCGGCCGGCACGACGGTCACACCGCAACGGCGGCCCTGGTCGCCCGAGCGGTCGTCGAATGTGACGACGGCCGTGTCGGCGAGGGCCTTGAGGTGCTGCGGCAAGCGGTGCGCCATGAGACGGGGAGTTCCTGCGACGCGCGCCACGTCCAGCCGTTGCTCGCCCTCGCCGCCGCCCTGATCGATCTGCGTCGGCTCGGTGAGGCGGAGAAGATCCTGTGCGCTGCGGATGTCCCGGCGCTGAGGAATCTGCCGGCGGGCGCCGTGGTGTCCCTGCTGCGCGGCCGTGTCCATCGTGCCGCCGGACGGCTCGCCGATGCCGCCACCGAGGCCGGCGCGGCTGTGGCCGCCGCCGAAACCCTGGGCGCGCACGGCTACGCCGCGACCGCGCACTGCGTGCTGGCCATGATCGAACTCCGCCGCGGCGACATCGCGGCAGCGACCCGGCACTTGGCCGCTCGTCCCGCCGCGGGCCCCCAGTTCGCCGACATCTACGCACGCGCCGAGAGCCTCCTGGCCGAGGCGCAACTCACCGAGGCGGTCGACGGCCCCGCCGCCGCCCTCGGGCACCTTCGCCGGCTCCGCGTCGACCTCCACGCGCGGCCCGGACTCCTGCTCGGTGACCCGACGGCCGCGGCCTGGCTGGCGCGCACCGCACTGGCCGCAGGCGACCACGGGCTGGCCGCGGCCACCGCCGACGCCGCGCAGCGCCTCGCGGACGCCCACCCCGATCACCCGGCTCTCACGGCCGCAGCGGCGCACGGCCGAGGCGTCGCCCACCGCGACCCGGCCTGCTTGGCCCAGGCCACCGCGCAACACTCCAGCGCATGGGACACAGCCTCCGCGGCAGAAGACCTCGGCGTCCTACACGGCGATCAACGCGACCAGGACCGGGCGATCCACCGCTTGAAAGAGGCGCTCGACGGGTACCGGCAGGTCGGCGCCGACCGCGATCAGGCCCGCGTCCGGCGCCGGCTGCGCGAACTCGGCATCCGCCACCGCCACTGGACGTCCCTCCCCGGCAAGGCGGTCACCGGGTGGAACAGCCTCACCCGCACGGAGCAGACCGTCGCCGAACTCGTCGCTCAGGGGCTGAACAACAAACAGGTCGCCGGTCGCATGTACATCAGCCCCCACACGGTCGCCCACCACCTCCGCCAGGCGTTCCGCAAGCTCAGCATCGCCTCGCGCGTCGAACTCACCCGCATCGTCATCGAACGGACCGCACGCCATCCATGACTCTCAAGGCGCCCCCGATGCCGCGTTCCTCGGCGCACAGGCACACCGGTCCGATCGCGCGCCCGGCCGGAGTGCTCCGGATTCATGGCATTGCCCGGGGCGGTTCAGACCCGCTGAACGTGCCGCCGACGCTCCCGTATGCGGGCCTTCCTTTGCAGATCGGGTGATCCGGTGGGCCTCCACGGTCAGCGTCATCGTGTTGGCCGGAATCGTCGCGGTGATCAGCTACAAGCACATGTATCAGCTGGTGTTGCGGTACGGGGAAACGTCGTGGACGGCGGCGCTGTTGCCGGTGAGTGTGGACGGGATGATCGCGGTGGGCTCGATGTCGCTTCTGGTCGACTCCCGGCAGGGTCGCCGCAGTGGCGTGTTGCCGTGGACGTTGCTGGTGTTGGGCAATGCCGCCAGCCTGGCCGCCAATGTCGCCGTCGCCGAACCATCGGTGGTCGGCCGGCTCATCGCCGCATGGCCGAGTTGCGCGCTGATCGGGTCAGCCCAGGACGGGGTTGGTGCTGGCGGTAGGGCCTTGGACGGAGACGGCTTTACCATCACGATCCGAAAGGTGCCGTGACTTCGGTCAATGGAGCCAGCTTGCCGGGGTGTCAGAGTTGGCGTCTGCATACACGGCGAGTCAGTCTCATGTGAACTCCAGGCGAACAGAACTGGTCCCGGTCGTCTACCGGATCGCCCGTAGACAGGGACCCGATCACGCTAGCCTCCGGGTGCGCTCTGTGTGTCTTGACTATTTTTGGACCACAGGATCGACGGGACGGCCTCAGTCAAACTCGCTCCCTGTAAAGGGCGCGAAATGGTCGCCATGTTGGCCTCGGTGTCGATCTCTGCATGACTAGCCTGTCGTGGTTTTGGAAAGCTGGTGAAAACTTGAAAATTCCAGCTACTGGCCGCTTGGTCATCTCTGAGCCGCTACTCTAGCCCGCGTCCACAAGAGCACGGAAGGAGGTCCTCCATGAGTGAAAGGAGCGCGGTCAGGATCGAACTGATCCGTGCCGATCAAGGCGACCGGCGGATCGAGTTCGCGCCAAATGGGATGAGTATCCCCATCGTTGATCACGTCGAGGCGTGATCGGGCGGCGGTGAAGAGGTGTATGAAGTCCTCCAATGTGCAGCCCGGGATGCTCCGGAGGTGCGCGGCCGCGATGCGAATGGCCAGGGGGAGGTGCCCGCAGAACTCGACTATGCGAGCAATCGTCCCAGTCTCGGGACCCTCGGCATGTTCGCTAACGCACGACAGGAAGAGCTGCGCTGCTTCCGCAGCGGGCAGGACGCCCACCGGAATGCGTACGGCTTCGTCCAGCCCGTTCAGCCGCTCGCGACTCGTGACGATCGCTCTGCACTTCGGTTCTGCAGGTAGAAGAGCCCGGATCTGGTCGGAGCTTCTGACGTTGTCGAGAATGAGCAGGACGCTCTTCCCCCGCATTTGGCTCTGGTAGAGGTTGGCGCGCCCGGTGGTGTCCGCCGGAATCTCCTCGCTCGGTACCTTCAGTAGCCCGAGCAGGCTGCCGAGAGCCTCGTGTGCGGTGAGCCGGGATGCGCCAGAGGTGTGCCCCCCAAAGTCGATGAATAGAAGCCCGTCAGGGAACTCGGGGCCGCTTCCCACGAGCCATGGATTGCGATGGCGGTCTTCCCGACCCCGGCCATCCCACTCCAACTCCCAAGTGCGCCCGACGAAGCGTCGAGTAGACGGCGGCAGCCCTACCAGGTTTGGCATCCCTCCTCTCCGGGTCCGACTGGAACCATCTGGGCCGAGGGCCATTAGGGCACCGCCGGCCTTCAGCGCGTCGTCGCACCTGCGGGCGGCAGCCGGACTGACGCTACGCTGCCCGGTCTCAACTTGCTGATCCAGCTCCGGCTGCACTGGACCGCCACTGCGAGTTCTGCTTGAGACACCCCCGCCGCCTCGCGCAGTCGTCGCAGTTCCTGCCCGAACTCGATTGATTGTTCTGCCATTACCGGTGGCGCCCCCTCAGCACCGTTCGTCGCTGCGAGCGTGGCCTCCCCGGAGTTCCCCGCGGCGCGAAGAAATGTGAGTGCATGTCATCCCTCCCGTTGCGCTGAGATTGCCATCACTTCGTTGACCAAGGGAAGGGGGTTCCTGTTTCCAATTGTGTCGATCACGAGAACCCCGGTCTCACCAGGCAGGTTCCTGAAGATCGCTCACCAGGTCACAACCATGCGGCATATCTCCCAGCCCCGTCTCCAGCGAAGATCGTCGATAGTCGCCCCGCGGTCCGCTGCGGGATTGAACGATGCTCGCTCCATACCGCTGATACTCGCACTGACCCGTCGCATCGGAATGGTCTTGATCATTTGAGCGCTGAGTGGATCTGGTGGCAGTCGAGCCGGCTTGACGCACGATGTGCCGCCGGTTCTCCGCGCTGTGCTGCCCAGGTCCGCGATTTGTCCGTACGCTTGGAACCTGCCGGCCTGTCGTGCCCTACGGCCGCATCATGCGGAGGTGACCAGTTCCAATGGTGAAGCCGCTCCCGATGGAAGTGCTGTCGTCAAAGCTGTTGACCCTGGACGAGATCGGCGCCGACCTGGCACAGCTGACCATCAGGGTCCGGACCAGCAGGACCGGCGTCACCCACGCACCTCGATGTCGACAGGTCGGCAAGAACACCGCGCCCGAGGAGGTCACAACCGTCAGTGAGCTTCGCGCCGGCGGCGAGTTCCGACCCTGTCGTACGTGTGGTGGGGCGGTCGTCGAAGAGCTCTCCGCGGGCCAGACCGAGCAGCTTGCGGCACTCATTCCGCTCCTGGAGAGACGCCTTCAGCAGGTAGTTGAAGAGGAGCGGGCCAAGCGGGAGGAACGGGATCGCATACGCCGGGCCGACTTGATCGACAAGCGTGCTGGATACATCGTGCGCGGCTGGACCCGGGAGATCGAAGAGGAAAGGAGGTTCGCCGTCCGGTATCCGGCGGAACACCGCGCCGCGATCGTCGCCTGCGACGACTGCGGTGCCAAGGCGACCGTCAGCTTCGATCCGCGATCTCTTGAGGTCTCCTACGTCTGTCCGTCCGATTCGGAACATGGTTTCGTCCACCTGCGCAATGGCGGAAGGCGGCTGGCCGCTTGGGTTCACCGTGGGGGGAAGGAGCTGGTCGCGCTCGGACTGGTCGCGCCGGTGCTCGCTGGAGCAGACGACGCCTGGGTCTTGACGTACGCCACTCGGGCCGACGACTACCGAACCACCGTTTCGGCCATGGAGGACTTCGATCGGGCATATCCTCCTCGGCTGCGCCTGGCACCGGACATTCGGTGCGGTGAATGCGGCGATCCCCTGAGTTCGTGGCCGGGTATCCCTGGAAGTGAGCCACGGATCGAAGCGGCGTATTCGTGCGATAACCGGCACGAGGACGGTAAGTACCGGCACCACGAGAAGAGCCTCGTGGACGAGCGGATCGATTCGATCTTGCATCGAAGGCTTCGTGAGCATCCGCCTTGGGCCACCGCCAAGGAACTGGAGTTCGATCAAGGCGCAGTCGCAGCCTACGCCGACGACCTCGCCAGGAAGATGGCGATCTTCGATGCCTGCGTCGGAGCGGCGAAGTCGGTCGACGAGCTCGTCAAGACCAGGTCGCAGCTGGCGGAAGGACTCGACCTGGTCTCCAGGATTCGCGATCAGGGCTGTCTGGCCATAGCGGACCTCACACGATATGCGGCGGGCTATGCCGCATACACTCCCCGCTGGACGTTCTCCGAGCTTGCCCGTGCCCTGCTGACGAAGCGCATTGACGTCACCGAGCAATCTGTCACCGTCTTCACCCTATTCGACGACGGGACGCCGCTCCAGCGACTCCTCCGCTCCCGCGAGATCAAAGATGAGCTGGCCGAACTGGGTGAACGTCAACGCGAACTCGAACAAGAGCTCGCCGATCTCGATAGACGACTCTGATGGTGGGGGCGGTGGGCCACGGGTTCAGCCGGCGTTGTGCGGCGGGGTGAGGTCGGCGATGAGGTCGGAAAGGACTTGTTCTTCTTCGACGCGTGTGCCGCGGTCGGTCATGGCCGTGGACAGTCCAGGGTCCCAGGGGGTGGGGGAGGGGCGTCCGGTCAACGGGGTGTCGGAGGCCGCTTCGAGGTAGGCGGTGGCGTCGTAGCGCCAGGGCCGCCAGCCGATGCGGGTGTGGACGGCGTTGGCGATCGCCACTCCGCCCCAGTCGAAGTCGCCGTGGTAGGCGAACTCGGCTGAGCCCTCGGCGAGGAGTTCCAGGAGGCGCCAGACCGCGGCGGACGGACGCCCGTTGCAGCAGACCAGGGGTGGGCAGGACGGGCCGAGGGCGTCGGCCGCCGCCGTAAGGACGACAGGGTTTTCGCAAACGCGAACCAGGCGGGAGCGTATGGGGGTGGTGTGGTGGCGGAGCTGGCGCAGGGTGAGCGAGACCGGTTCGCCGCGCATGGCGGCGAGCATCCGGCCGGTCGGGGTGGCTGTGTCACCCGGCAGGCCCAGACATAGGACGGTGGAGGACAGTTCGTCCAGGTGCACGCCGACCGCCGCCCAGGTGTCGCGGCGGGATTCGGCGCCGCCGTCCGCGCGGAACGGCAGTCCGGCGATGGCGCGGGCGCCGGAGATCGCCAGCGTGGCGAGCGGGTGGCCATCGTCGAGGGCGTGGGCGTTGCCGCAGGTCTCGGCGGCGAACCGGCCCAGCGGGACGCCGGAGGCGGGCAGTGCCCGCACGACCGCGGCGAGCTGCTTCAGCATCCCGGGAGCATCCTCAAGGGATGCCAGGCGGCGGACGAGGCCGGAAATGGTGAGCCGCTCGCGCCATTCGGCGAGTTCGGGACGGGTAGCTACCGCTTCGTCTAGCGGTTCGAAGGCTGCCGCCCAAGCGGCGGCCGTCTCGGCCCGTTCCTTGGCCAGGTCGCGGACGGGACCGTCCAGGATCTCCACGGCGGTGGTGAGCCCGCCGGGGCAGGCGCCGCTGGTTCGCAGCACGCGGTCGACCTCGGCCAGCGACACCGACAGTGATGCGCCGGCGACGGTACGGCGGCCCAGGAGCAGTTCGATAGCGCGCCGCTGGAATGGGGTGGCGCCGGTGAGTGTGACGGTCCCGCTGAGCGCGCCGCCGCGTTCGAGTCGGCGTCGGATCCGCTGGAGTAGCCAGGCGGTATCGGGGCCGCCGAGCAGCCGTCGCAGCCGGTCGGTGTCCGTCATCCGAACAGGTCCGCCTGTCCCCTGGCGGGCTGCGGGAGGTCGGCGCGGGTGCGTTCGCGGCCGTCCCAGCGCCACGGGGTCACCAGGACGGCGTCGATGCCGTCCCGCCGGGACAGCTGGCAGATCGACAGGCCGGGCACCTGCGGGTAGCAGCCCCATTCGCGCTCGCTGGTCATCGCCACGTCCATGTCGAACGTGGCGAGCAGGCCGAGGCATTTTGCACGCGAGTCGTCGTCCACACCGGCGAACGCCTCGTCCAGGGCGACGAGCCGTGGCGCATGCGGGTTGGCGGCCGACTTGTAATGCGCGGACGCGGCGGCGAACAGCGGCACGGAAGCGGCGAGCACCCGTTCGCCACCGGACGCGGGACCGGTCGCCGGACGCCACTGCCCGTCCTGGAGCCGCTGGATCGTGAAGGCGTGCCAGGACCGGTAGTCCAGTGCCCGGGTGAGCTGCTCGGTCCAGCCGGACGACGGGTTGTCGGCGTGCTCGCGGGCGATCTGCTCCTGCAGGAACCGCCCGACGGCGGCGCGATCGTCCGCCGACCAGGCGTCGATCGTCTGCCGGAGCCTGTCGCGGACGCGCTCCAGCCCGTCCGGCGCGTTCTTCGCGGGCTTCCACACCAGCCGCAGCCGCATCCCGGTGGACGTCGGACGGGACGTGAGCTCGGCGTTCATCTCCCGCACTTCGTCCTCGGCGGCGGCGATGAGCTCCTGGAGCGTACCCGCGACTTCGTTCAGCAGGTGGTTCTCCAGGATCTCCCGCTCGCGGGCGGACAGCAGCCGGGCCCGGTGCTCCGTCTCGGTCTCCAAGGCCGCCGCCAGGCCGGGAATGTCCCGGTTGCGACCCTGGAACAGCACGTCCACGACCATGATCCCCTCGCGCAGGGTCAGGCCGACCGAATGGCCGTGCCGGGACATCGCGTCCGAAAGCAGCTTGTGCTCCTCGGTCACCTTCTTCTGCACACGGTCCCAGGGGCCGTCGCCGTCGTCGATCGCGTCCAGGTCGGCGTTGACGGCGCGGGCCAGAATCACGGCGGGATTGGCCGCCCACTCCTGCGCTGGGTCGGGAACGTCCAGGCCCGGCAGCGCGACGTCCAGCAGGCCGGTCGTGGCGAACGCGCGAAACGCGGTGACGGCCTCGTCGCGGGCGGCCGTGGCATCGGTGATCTCGGTGCGGAGCTGGTCGCGCGTGCCCTGGGCGTTGCCGCGTTCCTCCAGTGCCGACCGTTCCCGGAGGCGTGCCGCCGACTCTGAGCGGTCCCGTTCGTCGAGGGACAGTTTGACCTCTTCGAGTTGCCGGAACAGCTCGTTGACGGCGGCGCCCGCGGTCTCGACCAGTGCCCGATGCTCCTCTGTGATCGCATCCGCCCGCCCGCGTGCCTCCGCCGCGTCCTCGGCCGCCTTCGCCAGCCGCCGCTGGACGTGCTCTAGTTCCTCGGCGGCGTCCTGCGCCGCCTCCCGCGCCGACAGCAGAGCGCGCGCCGCGGGCCACAGCTCGGCGAGCGCCAGCCGGTAGCCGTCGATCGCCTCGCGCACGGCCGCGAACCTGGTCTCGTCGGCCGGCAGGCCAACGTCGGAGGCGAACTCGGCGGCCTGCCGCTCCGCCGCTCCGACCTCGTCGCGGCACCGGGCCACGACCGCATCCGCGCGTCCGCGCTCGATGTCCAGGTCCCGCCGCCTGCGATGCTCGGCGGCGAGCCGGACATGCGCCTCGCGCAACTCGGTGTCGGGCGGGATCTCGCGGTGCTCGGCGGCCAACGCCTCCTGCCGCTGCGACAGCCTGCCCCGTTCCCGCTCCAGCGCCGTGATCCGCGACCGGGTCTCGGCGAGGTCGGCGCGGAGCCGGGTGATACGGGCGCGGCGCGCGGCCTCGCGGGCGCCCTCGCCGATGAAGCGGGCGTCGTCCTTATGCCAGGAGCCGCCGAGGACGCCGTTCGCCCAGCGTCCGTCCACCGCGATCCAGGTCCGGGCACCGGGGCCGAGGCCGATCCCGGCGAGGACGGCCCGCACCGCACCGTCGGCGACCGCGGCGGCGGCCGGGTCGGCGCGGTCGACGGCGGGTCGCAGCACCAGCTCGCACGACGGACCCTGGACGACCCCGCCGGACAGCACGAACGTGTCGTCCTCGCCGAGGAGGGCTCCGTCCGGCGTCACCCAGGCGTCCAGGATTCCGGCCGCCTCCAGCGCGGCCTCCAGCCCGGCCCGGTGGTCGTCCGGCACGGTGTCGGCGAAGTCGACGACCTTCCACAGCGGCGCGCCCGGACGGCCCGCGCGGGAGCCGGCGCGCGTGTGCGGAACGGGCGGAACATCGTGCCCGCCGGCCTCCAGCCGCCCGATCTCGTCGAGCAGTGCCTCCATGTTGGTCCGCTCGATCCGCAGCTGGGACTCGACGTCCGCCACCTGCCCGCCGAGCGCCGCGGTCGCCGCGCGGACCGCGTCGTCCACGGCGGTCGCGGCGAGGTTGCGGCCTTCGGCGGTCTGCGCCCATTCCTCCAGTGCGGCCAGGACGGCGTCGGGATCGTCCAGCCGGATCTCGGTGAGCCCGGCGAGATAGGTGGTGTAGGCGTCCAGCAGCGCAGCCGCACCCGCCTGCGTGTCCGCGTCGGCCGCGGCGATCCGCTCGGCGGCGGCCTGCTGTTCGCCGAGCAGCCGTTCCACCTCGGCGGTGGCGGCTTTCAGCCGGGTCCGGACCGCGTTGACCTCAGCCATCAGGCGGTCGAGTTCGGCAAGGGCACGGGACCGGACTTCTGCGAGCCTTCCGGTGTTCCGCTGCGCGTTGGCGGGATCGGCATCCCAGCCGTCCATCGCCTCGGCGTGGGCGCGACCGCAGCCGGCCGCCTTCGCCAGTGTTGCCGATTCATCCCGGGCGGCGCCGAACGTGCGCTCGGCCGACTCCGCGCGCGAGAGCGCGGTCCCGGCCCGGCGTTGCCTGCGCTCGACCTCGCCGGCCAGCTCATCGCGATCACGTTCCCGGGTCCGCGCATGCGCGTTCTGCCGCCGTGCCTCCGCGCCAATCTGCTCGATGCGCTCGGCGTCGCGCATCTCCGGGCTTGCCTCAAGCGCATGCCGGCGCGCCTCCAGCCGGGTCTTCTCCGCCTCCAGCTTCTCCAGCAGCCGCCCGGCATTCGCCAGCTCGGACTCCGCCGTCGAGAACCGCGTCTCCGCCTCGGTAAGGCCCCGGTTGAGATGCTCGTAGCGGCTCTGCGTGAGGCGCGGCCCTGCCGCCTTCCGTTTCGCCGCGATCCGCGCGTACCTGGTGTAGTGCCCGAGGAAGCCGATGGTGGCCTTGTGCGCGTCCTCCAGGGCGCGCAGCGCGTCACGCTCCTCGTCCAGGCCGCGGAACGCCTCCGCCACCGTGGCCACCAGCGCCGGGCTGAGCGGCGGCAGCGCCTCCGTCAGCGCGCGGGACAGCAGCCGTTCATCCGGCTTCTTCGACAGTTGCGGCTGGCGGAGCTGGATCAGCAGGTTGACCAGCGCCTCGTAGCGGTGCTCACCCAGCCCGAACAGCGCCTCGTCGACCGCCCGCCGGTAGTCGGACGCCCGGTCGTAGACCAGCCCGTGGCCCTCCACGGCGTCGCGCAGCTTCTCCCGCGTCAGCGACACGCCACCGTCCGAGACCAGGGACAGGTCCACGCCCACGCGGCGCGTCGTGACGAAGAACCAGTGCCGGGCGATCCCGCGGTCCTTCACCGCCTTCAGACCGCAGCCGAGCGTCCGGTACTCCTCGGTACCGTCCGGATGCCGGCGGCCGAACTCCAGCCATGTGTAGCCGAGCCGTTCGGGATGCGGATGCTTTCCGCCGAGCAGCAGGTTCCACTCCATCCTCTTCTGCTTGTCGCCGTCGGGCTCCACCCGGTGCGAGGACAGCTCCCCGTCCAGCAGGAACGGCAGCGTCAGCGCCAGCACCTTCGATTTGCCGGTGCCGTTGTTGCCACGCAGCAGCAGCCGTCCGTCATGGAACCAGAACTCTTCGACGTCGTAGTAGAACATGTCGACGAGCCCGGCGCGCAGCGGCTTCCAGCGCTCGGACGCCGCAGCGGGCACCTCTCTCATCCTTCGGCCCTCCTCGGTTCCCGGATGGTCGGCTCTTCCACGGCGTAGCGCGCGATCGCCGGGCGAGCCCTCACCCAATCCGCCCGCACCTCCACGAGCCTCAGGGCCGCCAGCTTCCCGAGCGCGATGTCCAGCAGTTCCTCCGCGGCGCCGGGCTCCGTCACGCCCTTGCGCCAGAACGCCCGGTGCCGTACGGCCATGTCACGGACGAAAGCGGTCAGCTCGTCCCGCCCCGCCTCGTCCCGTCCTGACAGGTACTCGGCGACCAGCAGCGTCACATGCCCGTCGGTGCGCTGCTCGGGCATCCGGACATCGGTCAGCTCGTCGGCCGGGTCGACCATCGCCACGCCCTCGGCCCGCACCTCGGCGACAAGACCGGTGACCTCCTCGATCCGGCGGGTGATGGCGGCGCGCTGAGACACCAGATAGGCGCGTTCGGCGTCGTCCAGGTCGTCGTAGTAGACCACCGGGTCTTCCAGAAGCCTGCGCGTCAAGCCGCGCCGCAGCGCCCGGTTGCGCAACTCGTCGGTGTCGGGGACGGGTTCGTCGGTCAACTCCGCCAGCCGCTCCGCGAAGGTGGTCGCGACGACGGTGGACGGCCCACGCACCCCGGTGAGCAACGACGCGAGAACGGCCCGGCGCACGTCGTACAGGACGTCCCCGGTCGCCGACAGGTAGGACTCCTCATCTCCGGACACACGCCGCAGTACGCCCCAGCTGAGCAGCAGCCGCACCACCGCCACCAGATCGGACCGCTCCGCCCGGCTGTCCAGGCTGAACGGGTACGCCAGATCCGGCTCGGCCGCGGCGTTCAGCACCTCCTCGGCGAGCCGCCCCAGCGTCGTCTGCGCGTCGGCGCGCTCCAGCACCGCCAACGCCAGGCACAGCACCACATAACGGCGCCGCCCGAACGGCTCCCCGGCCCTGCCGCGCGCCGGATGCGTGCCGTCGTCGAGCGTCGGCGCCGTCTTGAACAGCCGGGCCGTCTCGGCGTCCACCTGGAGCCGCCAGCCCGTCTCCCTGCTCAGCCAGTCGCGCAGCTCCGCCTGGTACCGGCGGACCAGCACCAGAACGTCCGGATCGGACTCGGCGGTCAGCAGCGGGCGCCGCAGCAGCGCTCGCAGCGCCGCCCGCCGCCGCGCGGTGTCCTCGTCACTCATGCAGATCAGTGATCTCGATGAGGTGCTCAGGTCCGCTGAGCACGCCGTCCTCGGTCACGATGCGCACCTGCCCGCCGCCCGAGACGACGGACAGCCGCACCTCCATCGACCCGTCCCCGGTGACCGCCTTCACCTCGGTGTCGCCCGGCAGCCGCGCCGCCAGCGCGTCCCCCAGCAGACTCAGAAACAGCCGAAAGGCCCGGGCGTCCAATGTCCCCAGCTCCGACAGGAGATCGGGCCCGTCGGTGCACAGTCGCGACCGCGCCACCGCCGTCTCCGCGGCCTCCTGATCAGCGCGCTCGCGCAGCAGCCGCCGCATGTGCGACCGGTCCTGGACACGGTTCGGCTTGCCCCGCCGTTCGTAGGACCCGGTCCGGCGCAGTTGCGGCGAAATCCGCACCGGCGGCGCGTCCGCCCACGGCCGGCCCTGCGGTTCCGCATCGCTCCAGGCCGCCACCGTCGCGTCGGTCACGGTGAGGTGCCGCGCGGACGTCAGCCCGAACGCCGCCCTCCACAGCCGGTGCATCGACGCCTCGTCCGGCGCCTCGGCGAACCAGCGGGCCAGCGCCCGGAAGTCCGCCGACCGGTCCGAGCGGCCGGAGCGGCGCTCGTTCAGCAGCCCCACCGTGTCGACCAGCTGCTTGATCGCCGTCACCGCCGACTGCCGGAGCAGCCGCGCCTGCGACGGCCGGTACGTCCCACCGGAGACGAACCAGTCGCGCAGCCCGCGCCACCGGTTGCGCCACGACTCCAGCGCGGCGGCCTCAGCCCGGCTGAACGCCTCGTCCGCGTCGTCCTGGTCCGGGACCGCGTCGGACGCCTCCCGGCGCGCCGCCAGCCCGAGCAGCCGCTCATGGCCGCGCGCCTCGACCTGGTCCAGCAGCTTCGCGATATGTGCGCCGGAGTTGGCGAGCTCGGCGATGAACCGGTTGATGTAGTCGATGAGCCGCTCCTTATAGGCGATGAAGCCCTCGACATCCCCATCGGAGAAATCGATCGCCCGCCGCAGCGACGACATGAACGCCTGCGCGTTGTCGGCCAGCGAGGAGAACCGGTCCGCCAGCGTCAACAACAACAGATGGACCTTGGCTGGATCCGGGTCGCTCTCGCCCGCCAGCGCCGACAGGGCCGCGAGCTGGTCGGCGATGTCGGCGAGCGCCACCGACTGGAGCACGCCGCGCTGACCGATCGCCTCCTCGTAGAACGCGATCGCCTGCTCGGCGGCATGACCCGCCGCGGTGAGCTGGTACAGGAACCGCTTGCGGTGGAAGTCCTCGACGGTCGTCACGCGGCCGGTGTCGGCGTCGGCCCGAAGGTTCCCCCACTCCACCAGTTTGTCCAACGCCTGCGCGAGCTGCTCGTCGCTGCCCCGCCGCAGCTCCGCCGCCACGTCCTCCGGGCGCAGGTGGACGATGAAGCGCTCCTTCGCCCGTGCGAACGAGCGCAGCACATCCCGGTAGAGAGCCGCGTTCGGAGCGCTGAGATGCGCGAACGGCTGCGGCCCTTCCGCCCCCGAGCCCAGATCCGCCACCGCCCCATTGTCACCCCCGAACCAGCGCGAATGTGCCGACTCCACTGCACCCGTAGACCATTCACCGGGCTTCGACGTCCGCGATGGGATCGCGCCGGTGGCTCCAGGGTCGGGGCCTAGGATCCTAGGTGCACATGCGGAACCCGTTCCGCGGGCGGGAATGAGAACAGGGTCGTGGCGGATGGAGCAGGTCAGCTTGGACATCGGAGACGCGGGCAAGGCGCCCGGGACCGAGGACGGCGCGCCCGATTCGCTCGCCGACGACGAGATCATCGACTTCATCACCGGCAAGCGAGTCCGGGACCGGGGGAGCGAGCCCGTCCGGCAGCGGGTCGCACGGGCGCTGTTCCACGAGTACGGGATCTCGGTCGCCGACATGGAGCGCGACTTCCCGATCCCCGTGGACGCGGTCGGACGGCGCCGGACGACCAAGAAGGCCGACATAGCGATCTTCGAGCATGAAGCCGAGCATCGGCCGGAGAACCTGCGCCGCGTCGTGATCTGCAAGCCCGAGCCCAAGGCGAGCCGCAAGGTCACCAAGATCCGCACCTACACCCAGGCGAAGGAAGACCTGGAGGAACTCGAGACACTCCTCGGCACGGAGGCGACTCCACGTGCCCAATACGGCATGTGGACCAACGGCGTCGACTTCTTCTTCCTCTACAAGGAATCGACCCGATTCGGCGCCCGGTTCGAGCAGCGGGCCGACTGGCCGCTCGCCGACGAATCGGTGCAGAGCGGCACGGTCGTGTCGGTCGCGCGCCTGCGCCGCGGCGAGAGAGAAATGCTCAAGACGGCCTTCCAGCGCTGTCACAACTACATCCACGGCAACGAGGGCATGCCGAAGGACGCCGCTTTCTGGCAGTTCCTCTACCTGCTGTTCGCCAAGATGTACGACGAGCGGATCAGCCGCCGCACCGGCCGGGCACCGGAGTTCTACGCGCTACCGTCCGAACCGTTCACCGAGGACGGCCGCAAGGCCATCCGCAAGCGGATCGAGGCGCTCTTCGCGGAGGTCAAGCGGGAGTACCCGCTCTTCACCGCACGCGATGAGATCACGATGTCCGACCGGGCGCTGGCGTTCATCGTCGGCGAGCTCGCGCCCTACGACCTGACGGGCACCGACATCGACGTCAAGGGGATGGCCTACCAGGAACTCCTCGGCGCCAACCTGCGCGGTGACCGGGGACAGTACTTCACCCCCATCGGCGCGGTCGAGCTGACGGTGTCGATCCTCGACCCCCAGGAGGACGAGACCGTCTTCGACCCCGCCTGCGGCACCGGCGGCTTCCTCCGCGAGACGCTCCGCCACCTGCTCAACAAATGGCGGGACGAGGAGCAGACCAGCGGACTTCCCGACACCGAGGAGCAGCTGATCGCCCACCAGGACCGGCTGCACACTTTCGCCGAGGAGCACCTGTTCGGCGCCGACTTCGACCCATTCCTCGTCCGGGCCACCAGCATGAGCATCATGACCCTGACGGGCGGCGAGGGAAACGTCTACCACCTGGACTCCCTGGCCTTCCCCAGAGGCCATCTCTCCGGTGTGGCCCCGGCGAGCGAGCGCATCCAGTTGGGCTCGGTCGACGTCCTGATGACGAACCCGCCGTTCGGCACCGACATCAAGGTCGAGAGCGCCGAGATCCTGGACATGTACCGGGACGGCGTCGCCAGCGCCTTCATCCGGAACAAGGAGACCGGCAGGGCCGAACCCACCGGCGAACGCCGGGCCGCCGTGTCGCCAGAGCAGCTCTTCATCCAGCGAGCCGTGGAGTGGGTCAGACCCGGCGGCCGGATCGGCATCGTCCTACCGAACGGGATCCTGTCGAACCCGGGCCCGGTCGACGAGGGCATCCGCCAGTGGATCCTGGACAACTGCTGGGTCCTCGCCAGCGTCGAGCTCCCGGTGGAGACCTTCATCCACGACGCGGGGGTCAACATCCTCACCAGCCTGCTCTTCCTGAAGCGGAAGACCGAGCGGGAGAAGCTCGAGACGACGATGGGCAAGCAGGACGACTACCCGGTCTTCATGGCCGTGGCCGAGAAGGTCGGCATAGACCGGCGCGGCAACCCGGTCTACAAGCGCCACCCGGACGGAGAGATCGTCCTGGAGGTCGTGGAGGAGAAGGAGCGGGTCCGGATCGGCGACCGCGACGAGGTCACCATCCTGCACCGCAAGCGCAAGGCCATCGACGACGACCTCAAGGAGATCGCGAAGGCGTACAAGGAGTTCCGCGTCAGGCACAAGGAGCCGGGGCTGCCCCGAGGGAGCCGCCGATGATCACCAGGATCGAGGCGTACGGCTACCGCTGCTTCTCCCGGCTCACGATCGACCTGGACCGCCACCACGTGATCGTCGGGACCAACGGCTCCGGCAAGACCACGTTGCTGGACGTCCCCGTCCTGCTCGGCGACCTGGTACGCGAGCAGCGGGTGGCCGGCGCGTTCCTCCACGCACGTCCCGGACGGACGCCGCGCGCGGGCGCCCCGCTGGAACTGCTGCACCGCCAGGAGGGAGACACGATCTCGTTCGCCGTCGAGGCGAGGCTGCCCGCCGACCATGTCGACCGCCTGGCGAGCACGAGCATGGCCAGGCTCGGCAAGCCCGTGCCCACCCATCTGCGTTACGAGGTCCGCTTGGACGTGTCCAAACGCACGATCAAGGTGTCCGACGAGAGCATGTTCTTGTTCACCGGGGACGGGAACCGTCCCGAACCCGGCACGTTCCCGCAGGGCACGAGGGACGATACGCCGCTGCCGCACGACGACTGGCAGGCGGTGATAGCCCGGGAACGCAACGGCCCCACCAAGTTCATTCCGGAGACGACGACGCGGGACACCGAGATCCCGCCCTTCCGGGTACCGCCGGAACGGCTCTCGCTCGACACGATCCCCGCCGACCCGACGCTCTTCCCAGCGGCCCTGTGGTTCGCCCAATTCCTGCGCGAGGACGTCACCTTCCTGGCACCGCACTGGGACACGCTCCGGCGTCCGGCCCCTCCCGGCGGCCCCGATGTGCTGGAGCCGTCCGGACAGAACATCCCGTGGCTCGCACTCGCTCTTCAAGAGAACGACCCCGACCGGTTCGCCGCCTGGCTTGCCCATCTACGCGTAGCACTGCCCCAGGTAGCCTCCGTCAAGGTCGTCGAACGGGAAGAGGACAGCCACGCCTACTTTGACGTGAAGCATGCGAGCGGGTACGGCGTCACCTCCACCGGCCTGTCGGAGGGCACACTGCGGCTGCTGACGCTGACACTGCTGCCCTTCTTGGACGAGACAGCGCTGCCCAGGCTCTTGATGACGGAAGAACCGGAGAACGGTGTCCACCCCAGGGCGATCGAGACGGTCACCCAATCCCTGAGATCGATCGGCGCCTCGCAGGTGTGGGTGTCGACCCACTCACCGATCGTCCTGGCGCACACTCCGAAGGACGAGGTCCTCGCGGCCCGGCTGAACGACGACGGCGGCGCGGATGTGGTTCCCGGGGAGCGACACCCCCGGCTACGCGAATGGCGCGGCTCCCTCGACATGGGAACCCTCTTCGCCGCCGGAGTGCTCTCGTGACCGAGATTCAGGATTCCCGGCGAGACGTCGTGTTCCTCGTCGCCTCCTGCGCAGCGGAACATATGCTGCGCGGGCTCTTCGGCGGCTCGGGCGATCCCGGCAAGAGGCTCGGCTGCGGCCGATTCGCCTTCGATCCCGAGGAGGACGTCTTCGTCGCTCCCGGCAGGGACCAGGGAGTCTTCAGCGTCGCGCCCGAACTGCTGAGCCCATTCGAGCGGCTTCACCGCCGCGCCGTGGTCGTCCTGAACGCGAACTGGCCGGGCAGCCCAGGCCCCGCCAGGCTTGCAGAAGATCTCAATCGCCGGCTGGTCCGCACGTGGGATGAGCTCGCCGTCATAGTGATCGACCCCTGCCTGGAAGCCTGGGTGTGGCAGGCCCCTGATGTGGCCGACGTCTTGTCGCTCCCGAACGATTACCGGGAGATCCTCGTTCGCAGCGAGCATTGGAAGAAGGACGAGACGCATCCGAAGGACCCCGAGGGCGCGCTCGACCACCTCCGCCGCCACCATAAGGTTCGGGCCTTCAGTTCCGACTTCACCAGGGTCGCCGAGCAGATGCCGGTGGAGCACTGCAAGGACCCCGCCTTCACTTTGCTTTGTGACCGCCTGCGCACCTGGTTCCCGGAGAACACGTGAAACTCGCCGAGCCCGACAACCCCGTACGATTTTCTTGGCTGACCGACCAGGGCCACCGCCTCAGCCCCGGCCCCTACGTCTCGGACGGCTACGCGGCCCGGATGCTCCTGAAGAACTTCCCGCGCACCCAAACCCTCGCGGAGGTCACCAGCGGCCGCATCTTCCGCCCGGGAATCTTCAAACGCGACTGGACGACACACCCAGAGTTCGGCGTCCCCTACCTCTCAAGCGCCGACATCTTTCAGGCAGACCTGTCCTCCCTGGCTATGATCACGAAGAAGTCCTTTAAGAAGATTCCTAAGCTGGGGCTAGAGCCAGGATGGACACTCATCACCTGTGCTGGTATGACAGCAGGACGTGTCACCTATGCTCGCAGCGACATGAACGGGTTCGCTTGCAGTCAGCACGTCATCCGTGCCGTCCCAGACGTCGACATCATACCTGCCGGATACCTCTACACATTCCTCTCCAGTTCGTACGGCTCACCGATGATTAAGAGTGCTGTATATGGAACGAGCGTCAAGCACATCGAACCAGCACACTTGACCGACCTGCCAATACCTAGGCTGGACGAAGAGACCGAGCACCGGATCGACGACCTCTTCCAAGAAGCGATGATGCGCCGATCACGATTCCAGACGGGCGTCACAGAGGCCACTCGGGACCTCTTCGAGAGCGCTGGTCTCCCTGAGTTGGTCGACCTTCGCTGGCACGACCTCCCTCGTGATGTTGACTTTAGCGTTTCAGGGCTTGATGCCAGTACGCTGCGCGCTTTTAACTTCTCTCCGCGTGCGCACAATCTAATCGAGGAACTAACGAGAATCCCTCATCGAGAACTGGGTGAGATATGTGACGGGGGTGCTCTTGGGTCTGGGGTTAGGTTCGTGCGGATAGATAGCGATCCAGAGCGCGGCGTAAAGCTGATCGGTCAACGGCAGGGATTCTGGCTTAAGCCCGAGGGGCGATGGATCAATCCAGATAAGTCCCCACCTGGAATCTTCGCCGAGAACGAATCGACCTTGATTGCCGCACAGGGGACCCTTGGCGACTCTGAAGTATTCTGTCGAGCAATTTTTGTCACCGGCAACTGGCTTGACCATGCTTACACGCAGCATTTTCTGCGCATACTTCCAGGAGACCTGGATTTCTCTGGTGCCTATCTTTTCGCTTTCATGCGATCTGAGGTGGCTTTTCGTATCATGCGCTCAATGAGCGTCGGTGGCAAGCAGCAGGACATCCACGAAAGGCTGCGGAAACACATCCCCGTGCCGGAGTGCACTCCCGAAGATCGGGAGAGGATCGCGGAAACGGTACGGCAGGCGTTCCGGTGGCGTGACGAAGCCGATGCACTGGAGGACGAAGCACAGGCCTTGCTGGCTACCGCAATGGCCGAAGCGTCCAAGAAGGGCTGATCAAGCTGCGAGCGGGGCCGCCGACGGATAACCGTCGGGGGCCCCGCTCAGGTCAGGTTTAGAAGTTGACGACTCAGGAGCGGGCTCAGCGGGTGCTCTTGATCCGCAAGACCAGATCGACCAGATCGGCGAACTGAGGCTTGCTAAGGGCGAGGTGGCCCCTGCCAAGGTTCTTGCTGTCACGCATGCCGATCGCCTCGGTCAACCGGGCGACTTCCACGCATTGAGCGGACGTGCCCTCCGTGGAGTGGCTGCTTTTGCGTCAAACGGGAGTGCTCATGTGCACTCCAGAACCTGCCCATCATCGTGACCGGGACGGGCACTCGATTGCTACATGTCGTCCTTAATGCGGCGCACCAAGGTGGCAAAGGTCTTTGGGGCGAAGATGAGGTGGCCCCCGCCAGGATTCTTGCTGTCTCGAACCCCGATAGCACCCCCCATCTCGGCGAGCTCCACGCACTGAGTGCTGGTCCCATCCGATGAGTAGCTGCTCTTTCGCCAGGTCAGAGATCTCACTTCATGGTCTCCATCAGATGCTTGATCAAGGCTCGGGAGGCGACGACCGGGAGCGCCACCGTCCCGATGCGATCGAACTTTACTCCAAACCTCTCGACCTCGGCAGGATCGGCTACCAGCCTCCCACCATTGGAGGCCTCGACATACCCCACCTGCCCCTCCTTGACCTTGATGATCTTGAAGGAGCCGTCGAGGCCTGCGTTCGCGCCAGCAGTGTTGGGCACCACGCGCAAGAAGACGTTGGCCAGCTCTGAGATCTCTAGCAGCTTGGCGAGTTGTTCCCGCATGACTTGAGCGCCACCTACCTGACACGCCAAGGCTGACTCGGCTATGAGCACCCACACGTCCGGTGGGTCCAGCTTGGTCAGAATGCTCTGACGCGATATCCGATCTTCCACGGCCTTGTCGAGGTCGGACGCGCGGCCCTCCGCGAAGAGCGCGCGAGCGTAGGCGGGAGTCTGGAAGAGCGCAGGGACGAGTTGGCCACTGTAGATCTTCATCCATAGGGATCGGGCCTCGAACTGGGTGAAGGTCCGGAACCAGGTCGGGTCGTGTCCCTGCCGGGCGAACCAGAGCGTGATCGAGAAGAGCCCACCGGTGTTCCACGCCTCGTCGAGGATGGCGGCCTGCTTGTCGGTTAGCTTCGCTTCGCTGTTCTCGAGTCTGGAAATAGACGAACGCGCACAGTTCAGCAGCTTGCCCACAGCGTCACCCGTGAGGCCGCGCTGCATGCGGTGGAACCGCAGTGAGTAGGCGATCCATGCCCACATTGAGGACCGGGGGTCCGGCGGCTCGTTGATGTTCATTTGATAATCCTCAGCTCGGTGCAAGTTCCGAAGTTCCACAGGAACAAGGCAAGATTAGTCAGCTGGGCGCACCCTGTGTTGACAAAGCAAGGGGCTTCTGACCTGCGAGGTGAGTTCCAAATGGCACACATGGTGCAGTCTGGACATATTGGCGGCGCCTTTTCGCGCGATATCTCGAAGGGCGGCATGTGCGCGTGGCGCCTTCCGCCGGACGAGAGGTGCGCGTCCATCGCGCGTTCCCTGGTCCGCGGGGCGGCGGCGCCGCTCGGCTTGGAACGCGGCATCGTGGAGGACGTGGTCCTGGCCGCCAGCGAGCTGGTCACCAACGCGCTGAACCACGCGCTTCGCGCCTGGGCCGACATCGCGCCCATGCCGCCAGTCCCGTCCGAGCTGTGGATGTGGGCGAGAACGACCCCGAAGCCGCAACTGGTGGTGTCGGTGTTCGACGCATGCCGCTCGTCCCAGCCGACCATCGCTCCGAAAGACGTCCTAGACGATCACGGCAAGGGCCTCAGCATCGTCGACCTGCTCGCCGACTCCTGGGGCGTGCACCCGTCTCGCTCCTGGGCCGGGGACGGCGTCCGGGGAAAGGCGGTGTGGTGCGCCTTCGCGCTGCCGCACCCGTGGCCGCACAGGCCCCTCACCTCTCCGCCGACGGCGACCGCCGGCCACCTCGCGTCCAGCCTCAGGTCCCGCGGGCTCAACGTGGTCGAAGGCTACGGCCGACGCGTCTCCGTAGTGAGCGTCCTGGCCGAGGCCGGACGGGAACTGAACGTGTGGATCGAGCCGACCCACCTCTCCTACAACGCGGGCGCCACCCGCGTGCGCCGTCCCATCGCCGACCTGTACGACGCCGGCGAAGACATCGTCCGCTGGAGCGAGGCCGACGCGATCACCGAGACTCGCCGGCGGTGAGAAGACCCCGGATAGTGTTGGATCGCGTCACAAGACGCACGCGGGTGAACGGACGCGGCGAAGGACGGGCACGATCGGCGTGAGCAGGCAGGAAGAGCTCGACGTCCCGGTGGAGTACACCTACCAGGGCTTCAGTACGGGCGTCGAGAAGGAAGAGGAGCCGTCCCTCGCCGAGTCCATCCACGAGCCGTTCGATCCGGCCAAGATCGACGTCCAGACCAGAAACCCGACGGTGGCCCTGCTGCTGGCCCGGCTGCGACGCGGCGTCCTCGATCTGACTCCGGACTTTCAGCGCCTTGCCGGGATCTGGAATGAGACCGCCCAGAGCAGGCTCATCGAGTCCCTGCTGCTCCGCATCCCCCTGCCCACCCTCTACGCGGCCGAGAGCGGCGAGGAGAGCTGGGCCGTTGTCGACGGCATTCAGCGGCTCACCACGATCGCCCGTTTCGTCGACCCGGAAGTGATCGGCGCGGAGCCGCTCAGGCTCCGTGGCTTGGAATACCTCGATGCCTACGAGGGCCGTACCTATTCAGAGTTGCCGGGCGGGCTCCAGACCAGGATCGACGAGACCGAGTTGATCGTCCACCTGATCCGGGCGGGGACGCCGGAGCCGGTGAAGTTCAACATCTTCGCCCGCATCAACATCGGCGGCAAGACCCTCACACTCCAGGAACTCCGGCACGCCCTCATCCCGGGCCGCGCCCGCACGCTGCTCGCCGAGCTGGCCACTAGCGAAGCGTTCCTCGAAGCGACCCAACACAGTGTCAAGCCGGACCGAATGGCTGACCGCGAGATGGTGTTGCGCTTCCTCGCCTTCCGGCTCACCGACCCGGCGGACTATCCACGCGGAGATCTCGACGACTTCCTCCGCCAGGCGATGAAGCGGCTCAACAGCCTCGATCCGGATGAGATCGAACGGCTCCGGTCGGACTTCGAGCGGGCGATGTGGGCGGCCCGCGACATCTTCGAGGAGCACGCGTTCCGTAAGCGATTCCCAGGGCAGGATCGACGCCTTCCGATCAACAAGGCTCTGTTCGAGGCGGTCTCGGTGAACCTGGCGAAGATGAAGCCCCAAGAGATCGGCGCGTTGGTCGAAGGACGAGACATGGCACAGGCACGGTTCATGACCCTCATCGAAGACGACTGGTTCTTGCAGGCCATCTCCGTCGCGACCGGCGACGCGAAGAAGGTGCGCCTGCGCTTCCGTGCCGTCGAAGAACTCCTCCGGCAGGTGGCCACGTGATCGACAAGCTGACCATCACCAACTTCAAGGCATTCGCCAAGGCGGAAATCCCACTCGCCCCTTATACGCTCCTCTCCGGCTTGAACTCCTCCGGGAAGAGCACCGTCCTGCAAGCCCTGGCCCTCCTGCGTCAAGCAGACGAAGCCAACCTGCTTGTGGATTACAGCTGGTTCGACGAAAATGCATCTCCAGGCGGCCTTCCACTTAACGGTCGGCTTGTTGAGTTGGGGACCGGGCAAGATCTTCTCCATGAAGACTATGTTGTCGGCCAGAGTGAAACTCCAGAGATCGGATTCGAGATAGTCGCGGGTGATAACTCATTTGAGATTCGTGCCGCCTATAGACGCGAAGGTGATCTCCTGCCGCTAACGCATGGCCTGCAACCCGAAGAAGTCGGGCCCTGGCATGATGAGGAAGCCAGGGTTAGTCTGTTGAACAGGGGTTTTCAGTATCTGAAGGCTGACCGGATCAACCCTGCTGTGACATACCCGCGGTCACATGAGATGGCCGTGCGCCGGGGGTTCCTCGGAACTGGCGGCGAGTACACGATCGACTTCCTGCGCCACAACCGAGACGAGGCGGTCTCGGCGCCGACTTTGCATCATCCTGGGGCCTCGCCACGCCTCCTCGATCAAGTGGAAGCTTGGATGGGGGAGATCTGCCCTGGGGTCAAGCTCTCAACGGAGGCCATCGAGCGGACCGATCTGGTACGGCTCGGCTTCGAGTTCAACCGTCCTGGTCAACCGACGAGCAACTCGCGGCGGCCGACCAATGTCGGATTCGGCCTCACCTACGTGCTCCCGGTCGTCGTTGCCTGCCTCACGGCCCGGCCTGGGGCCCTGCTACTGATCGAGAACCCGGAGGCTCACGTCCATCCCCAAGGGCAGAGCGCGCTGGCCGGGCTGACCTGCGCCGCCGCTGCCGCAGGTGCCCAAGTGATCGTCGAGACGCATAGCGACCACATCCTGAACGGCGTCCGTCTAGCGGTGAAGCGCCAGAGGATTCCCGCCGATGATGTGCGTCTGCTCTACTTCCACCGCCAAGACGACGGGATCATCGATATCGTCAACCCGACGATCGGGCCGGACGGGATGCTGTCGGATTGGCCGCAGGGGTTCTTCGACGAGTGGGACCGTTCGCTCGACCAGCTTCTCGACTGACGACCTTCCGCTTTCCGCTCGGCGCGAAAGGGGCCTCGTGCGCGTCCTGCTGTTCTTCAACGAACTGTCCTGCACGGTCGTCCTGCCGAAGGATCGGGTGGACGAAGCGATGAAGCAGTTCGTCGGAGTGCTCCGTAAGGTAGCGGCACAGCGCGGCGACACGGCCCTCATCTCTGAGATGAAACTCGCGGAGGTGGAACTGGCTCCCGGTTACTACCTCGGCGAATGGTCCGGACGTCCCGCCAACCGTGACCTGTGGCGCTGGATCCGCGGCTTGCAGAATCGCGCACCGTTCCGCTCGGTCCTCCCGCCCGGCGCGGAGGAAGGCGCAGAGTACTTCTGGGACGGCCGGCCCGCGAAGGGCTTAGGGGCCGCGCACCTCATGGACGGCGCTTCGGTGAGCCTGCCTGTGGCCTCGGCCTGGGAAGTGCCGTGGGTCCGGGCTCGGCGTGCGACCTTGCCGGACGACCCGGACGACGACATCCACGAAGACGACGTGGAAATCCGGCATGCCGCCACGCTCGATCACGTCGACGTCCACCACGAATGGATCGGCGCTGCCGGGATCTCTGAAATTCAGAATGGTGCGCAGATCTGGGAAGCTCGTGCGGACCTCTACCCTCACCTGCTGTTCCTGCCACGGACCGAGGAGCAGTTCGCCACTCTGGAGTCCCGATGGGTGGTTCCGGGGGCGCGCGAACTCCTGCGAATCAACGAAACGATCGGCCACTGGGACCCGGCGCGGTCACCCGAGCCTGCGTGGCGGTCTTATGTAACGCCTGAGTCGGCGAGCCGCAAGCATTACTGCGAGTTCGAGGACTTCGATGGAGTCGTGCGGCTCTTCGACTTGCACGGGCGATTCCCGCCAACGCCGGGGCGTGTCTACTTCCGGCTCGTCCCGGAGCAGCGGAAGGCGACGGTCGCGAACATCGGACGCAAGCTCGGCGTCTGACCGCCGGTCACGCCTCGTCGGCCCCCTCGTCCTCGTCGCCCACGTCCAGGCCGGTTTCGGCACGGACTCTCGCGGCGAGGTCGGCGAGCGACCCTTCGCCGGGAACATGCCAGTGCCGTGTCCCCTGGACTTGCTGATCGACTCCGGATGCCTCCCGGCGCATCATCTTGACCAGGCCGCTCGGCGAATACGACTTACCGTCGGCCTGCCACTGCAACTGCTTGGTCTTGCTGTTCCGCCAGACCGCCCGGAGCCGGTTCGGATTCTCTTCCAGCCACTCCGCCAGATCCCGGCGTTCGGGCCTGGTGACCGGGCGGAACTCCAAAACAGTTCCGTCCTCGATACGTCCAGCGTCGACCAGGGTGCGCACCGCGTCGACATGCCGCCCCTGCTGCAGCGGAAGCGAGCCGGAAACCTGGTAGTCGGATTCGAGCGCCGGGACGGGACTTCCTGAGGCCATGCCCTTGGCCGCCCGCTGAGCGACCCGCCGGATGCGCTCGGTGTTGCGCATCGCGGGAAGGACCTGGCTTTTGGGGCCGTACTCCGCGTCGATGCTGTTCATGACCCAGTTCAACGCGTCTTCGGTGAGCTCGGTGGCCCGCGTGAGCTGGGCGTCCCAGTCGGTGTCCGGCTCGCTGATCCGCGCGGTGTCGAGCTGGCCGAAGACCACGTGTGTGATGAGCAGGTCGCCATAACTGGCCATGGCCGCCGCACGCCTGATCAGGCCCTCGTTGAGCTCCTTGAGCCGACCGCGCACCGCACGCAGCACTTGGACTCGGCGCCAGACGCTGTACGCGTCCAGGCCGGGGGTGAACAGCGCCGGGTAGGTTCGGTCCTCCCATAGAGCCGACGTGTCGCGCTTGGCCCTGGCGGCGAACTCGGCGTTCGGGTGCGTCGCGGCGAGGGCCAGCGCGGCCTCGGTCATCGAGCAGCCCTTGTCCTCGTCGATGCGCTGCCCGCTGCGTTTGATCGCATAGGCGAGGTGCAGCCGGTGCGCGAAATCCTGCTGGAGCGTGATCTGGATGTCGTCGAGCGCCTTGAAATCCCGATCTTCGATGGGGTTCTGGGTATTGGTGCTGGTGGTGACCTGGTCGCCGAATCCGGACGGGCAGTCTTCCAGCGAGATGAGGCGGACGAGCACCCGTCCCTGTCCGGCCTTCTCGATGTCCGCGAGGCAGGCCCGGTGGATCGCGGTCACCGTCTGGGCACCGTTCACGACGCTGGCTCCGGTCAGGTGGAAGTCGCCCACGCCGCCTGGCCGGCCGCTTCCCGACTTCTTGATCGAGTCGCACAGCAGGGTGATGCCGTTGCTGAAGTACCAGAAGTTCTCCGGTGTCTCCAGCAGGGTGTTCCGGATCTTGACATTGACGTCGGTCAGGTCCAGGGAATCGCGGATGTTCCGGGCGAACAGGGCACGTCCGTGGTCGGAGTACCAGGAGGCGATGTCCTCCGCGGTGATCGTGCCGAAGAACGCGTTGTAGGGCTCGGCCTCGCGGCCGTAGTTCTCCAGGCGCGCGACCAGTTTGATCTTCGTCGCGGCCGCGTCGCCGAGGACGGCGCGGACGAAGTCCCGGAGGTCGAGGACCTCGTAGTCGACCATCTCCCCGGCGTAGTTGAGCTGGCCGATCTTCTTTTCCAGCAAGGTGCGCACATCGGAGTTCAGCGGTTCCGCGCGCAGCAGGGCGGGAACCAGCGTGATCTTTGGCCCGGCCGAGTCCAGTGCCTGCTCCAGCACCTTGGCATGGCGCTGGAAGCGGCTGTTGAACGAATCGAACTCGCGCTGGAGAATCCGCTCCAGACCGTCGATCATGTTGCGGACGTCGTCCTCGCCGAAGCGAGCCTTGCCCTTCCGGCTCCACTTGGCCTGGACCAGCGTGATCCGGGCGCTGTCGCCCTGCGTGTCGACGGTGATCGCGTCAAGCCCGTGGTCGTCGCGCCCGTCGAACACCGCCCGTGCCGCCTCGCTCGCGCCGCACGGCTGCTGGATCTGGACGGCGAGCGCGGCGAGCCCCCGGCTCAGGAACGCATCCTCGCGTGCCTCGTCGCTGGGCCACGTGAAATCTGACATATCGATCCAGTCCGTGAAGCGCTGCTTGAGAGCGTCGCGAACATGTCCGATCTGCACGGGATTCACGGGGGTGCCTCCGCCAAGACCTCGTTGAGCTGATCCCCCGCCATCCTAAGAGCCCGCCGACCTGCGTGCTCCGTCATGGTCGCCTCCGGAGTCGCTTGTGCCGAATCATCGTTGCTCATCCGGTTCGGGGAATCGGACGACGTTCCCGCTGGCCGAAGTCCCCGGCTCTGCTGAGGTGAGTCTTCGCGCCTGTGCGGAGAGGTCGCGAGCGATTCCCTGCCAACGCCACGCCTGTCCACCATGCCAATCCGAGTATTTTCCAGGTCGCCATTTTCTCAGCGCTTCCAGTTCGGCGAGGATGGTCGCCGTCTCCTCGGCATCGGGCCGCGAGAACCCTGGTCTCAGCCGTTTCGCGACCGAATGAAGGCGATGAGCGGCGCGATAGTAGTCGAGTTGGATGTCTGTGAGCCTACGTACCGCGTACCCGCCGCATTTCGAGCACCAGTCGAAATCCTCGCGCCTGAGCAGGTCGGCTGCGGTCAGCAGGTCGTCGTTCTCGGTGACGTCTCTACCGTGCGCGTGAGAGCAGTAGGGCGAATGTCCCTTGCCCATGACTGCCGGATCGGCGTTGGTGGTGTAGATCTGCACGTCGGCCAGCACACCCAGCGGGGCCCCGATTCCGCCACCCCACATCTTGGTCTCGTCCTCTTGCTGAAACGGTCGCAGGTCGAGACCGTCCGCCGCGAGGAGAGCCTCCCACACCCCCATCGGAACGGTGCGGTGTCTGGGGTCGACGGAGCCGTTCAGGGTTCGCAGGTCATGGACATTCCGTGCCAGTGCGAGGCAGCGCAGGGTGCGCTCCCGCTCCCCATGACTGTAATGAGACGCACTGAGCATGGTCTGAAGCCATGCCTCGCCCGCCGCTGCCCCGAGATGCCGGGCGAAGTCGGGATCACGGGGCGACAGGTGGTGCTGGGGAGCCCACTCCCGTTCGGGATCTGCAGCGTCGTCGGCGGTGATTCGCTCCATCCACGGGGCGATCATCGATGCGGGCAGGTCCGATGCGCCCGCGATGAAGACTCCCCGCCATCCGGCCGCGCACCGCTCCTCGATGACGCTCACGGGCAGAACCTCGACGCCGTTCTCGACGGAGGCGACGATGGCGAGTTGATCGGTGGCGAGGCCGGCGGCCGCGCGCAGCGCTCGCAGATGCGCCGCCGTGATGGGCCGCCGCTC
The DNA here is from genome assembly GCF_900115095.1 of Actinomadura madurae. Lineage (GTDB taxonomy): Bacteria > Actinomycetota > Actinomycetes > Streptosporangiales > Streptosporangiaceae > Spirillospora > Spirillospora madurae. The sequence continues at coordinate 321,818 of NZ_FOVH01000004.1, read as the reverse complement.
CACTACCGGCGTGTCGTCGAGGACTCCGGGGGTAAGCAATTCGTCGGTCGCCCGGATGTTCGGCGGGGCGGGCAGCCCGTCATCGCCGGGCTCGCAGACAAGAGTGGAGCCGCCCGCGAGCAACCGTTCGCCGATCACGGCCGGGACGCGCAGCAGCATGGTGCGCCGCCCCCAGTCCGCTTCCACGGTGTACGCGGCGAGCACCGCCAGATCCCAGTGAGTCACCGCTTCTTCGAAATCGCCGCGGAATCCTGATTCGGATGTTTCAGCCTCGGGAACCCGCGCCAGGATTGGCCACTCCGGATATTCGGGCTGCCTGTCGGCTTGGGATTGGGCCCGCGCCGCCCACTCGGTTATCAGTTCTGCTCCCCGTGCCAGTACCACCCGGAGTTGCTTGTATTTGCGCTGGATTCCCTCTTCGAGATCGTAGGTGAGAAGGGATTGTTGATCCGGCGTGAGCCAGTCCGCTGCGGCGCGCTCCTTCCAGCGTCGCCACAGTCTTTGTAGGCGGAACTGCACGGCCGCCGGGTCACCCAGAACGGTAAAGGCGGGGTCCTCGGCCGGAAGGTCCGGATCCGGAGCCTGGAAGACCGCGGTCGCCGCCAGGAGCGCCTCCGGACGGCAGAACCGTGCCGCCAGTACCCGCGACGCCTCGACGTATTCGCTCTTCCGAGCCAATCTGGTTCGCGCCCAGGGCTCCAGCCACGGGTACCGTCCGACAACGGCGAGGGCTTGATTGAGGCTCTCGGCGGCATTCGTCCACCGCTGGAAGACCGCTTGGCGGACGGTGCGAGCCTTCTCGAACTCCGGCCACCGGTCTTCGTCATCGTCCTCCCCGGGAGGACTATCGCCCTCGCATAGCAACAGTGCTGCCGCCGCTACCTCCTCCTCGGGCCAGTCCTCGTCGTCCGGTGCCGAGTGGGTATCGAGTTCGTAGGACAGCCCCATTCCTGTGACCGCTTGCAGGAAAATGTCCAAGGCGGTGCCCGGGCGCGCCCAGCGTCTCCAGACGGCGCACTGTCTGCACATGCGTCCGATGGTCTCGGCGTTCAGCGGAAGTGTCAGCGAGCGGACGTCCTTCGTTCGCAACGCTGAACACGATCGGTCGGCGTGCACGCGGGCGCTCTTGCCCTTGGCGGCATGGACGTTGATCAACGTGCCCTCGAACGGGCCCAAAGGAATGTCGGCGGGCAACGCGAAATCAGGCACGGCTCTCCCTCATCGGCGGCTCCGATGGGCGGAGTATCTCGAACTCACCGGGACGACCGCAGGCAAAGCGGAGGCCGGAATCGGTCTTCCCGGGACCCGGTGTGAGGCTTCTGCGGCGCTCTTGACCAATACGGTGGATGACCGCGGCCCGGCGTTGTTAGATGGGCTGCGACGCGGACGGCGAAGCGGCGGAAAGGCGGTCCGGTTAGGTCATGGCGGACATCGTCGGCGGGGGGCCACCGGTCAACGACGCCGAGCGCGCGGCCATCGCGCACCTGCGAGACCACGGGCCCGACGACTGGCTGGTACTGCACAACATCGAGATCCCGGTCCGCGGCGACATGTACGAGGTCGACCTGGTCGTGGTGATGCCCCATGCGGTCTGCGTCATCGACGTCAAGGGGACCAGGGGACGCGTTGAGGTGGCAGGGCGCAGGTGGTACCCGTCCAATCGCGGCTCCTTCCACTCTCCGGTGGCCAAGCTCCGCGACCACGCCAGGGCGCTGAAGGGTGAGCTCGCACGCCGGAACCCGGCCCTGAACCGCGTCTATGTTGACGCCTTGGTAGTCCTCACCGCCGAAGACGCGGTGCTGATCGACGCCAGTGACCGTCCGGACGCCGACGCCCACGACGTTGCGCGCCTCGACGATCTGATCACCGTGCTCGCCGACAGGTCGCGCGTGCGCAGCGGCTTCCCGCGCGACATCCGGCGCCATCGCCGGGCGATCCTCGAGTCGCTCAAGGGTGTCGTGCAGGTCCCGACCGGGCCGCAGCGGTTCGGGAACTGGGTGGTGCGGGAGCGGCTGGGGGTCACCGACGAGATCACCGAGTACCGCGCCGGGAACGCCACCGTCACCACCTCGCAGACGGTGCTGCTCAGGGTCTACAAGGCCGACCCCTTCCAGCCGGAGAGCGTCCGCCAGGCCGAGCGCATCGCCATTGCCAACGCCTACGAGGTGCTGGCGAAGATGCCGAGGCACGAGTGCGTGGTCGGGTGCCGCGACTTCTTCGCCACCGAGGACGAGAGCCAGTTCGTCCTCGTCCTCGACGACGTTCGCGGCGGCGCGTTGCGATTGCGGCTCGGCAACCCGCGGCTGGCCCTGGCGGTGGACGCCAGGTACCGGGTGATCGCTGACATCCTGCGCGGGCTCGCGCACGCGCACGCGCATCGTGTGATCCATCGTGCCCTGTCCCCGGCGTCCGTCCTGGTGGCCACAGGCGGGAAGGGGATGCTCACCGGATTCGACTACGCCCGTCCGGAGGACCCCAGAACGCACACTGTGGTCGACCGGCTCGCCGACGTCCTCGATCCCGCGTATGTGGCGCCCGAATGCCAGTCCCGGGCACGGGCGATGAGCCGGGCGTCGGACGTTTACGCGGCAGGCGTCATCGCCTATCAGTTGCTGGCCGGGGAGCTGCCTTTCGCCTCCACGTCCGATCAGTACGAGAAGCGGAGCGTGCTGCCCACCGAGCCCTTGGAGGCCGCCGGAGTCTCGGGACAGGTCGCCGAGTTGCTCAGGCGGATGTGTGCGCAGAATCCCGGTGCGCGTCCTTCGGCGGCCGAAGCGCTGCGAGCATTGGCCGGCGCGTCCCGTGCGACGTCAGGCCGCGGCACCGCCACGCACGCCGACTACCGGAACTTGCCCGAGGGACACCAGCTGACCCGCAAGTTCACGATCCAGCGCAGGCTGGGAAAGCCCGGCTCGTTCGGCGCCGCCTACCAGGTGTACGACAACCTCGCGGGCGCCGACCGGGTCGTGAAGATCGTGGACCGTGATCGCGAGTCGCTGGTGGAGCGGCTCAAGCACGAGTACCAGATCCTGCTCGGTCTGCGGCCGCACGACAACGTGATCAAAGTCGAGGGCGCCGACTACCTCGACGGCGGTGAGACCCCGTACCTGGTGTTCGAGTACGTCGAGGGGCAGGACGTCTCCGCGCTGGTCGAGGAGCATGCGCTCGGCCCCGCCGACGCGGTGAAGCTCGGCGTCGAGGTCGCCGGCGGCCTCGCGTTCCTGCACGGCAGCGGCATCTACCACTGCGACATCAAGCCCGGGAACCTGCTGTGGACCGACCGGGGCTGCAAGATCATCGATTTCAACGTGTCAGTGTCGGCGGAATCGAGCATGTCCAGGGCCGGTGGCACGGCGAAATATCTGCCGCCGGACATCGACACCCGCGTCCCGCCGACGGCCGCCGACCTCGTCGACCGCGACGTCTACGCGCTCGGCGTGACGCTCTACCAGGTGCTGACCGGCCGCTACCCGTTCGCCTCGGGCCGTCCGACGCTGGGTGAGCCGCCGGTGGACCCGCGGTCGATGAGCGGGCTGTCGGAACTGTCCGACACGCTTGTGGACACCGTGACCAAGGCGATCGGCCCGTTGCGCAGCTCGCGCTACCGCGACGCCGGTGAGTTCCTGGCCGCGCTGGAGGCGATCGGCGGCGAGGTGCACCGCCGCCCGCCGTCCACGCCGCCGCCCGAGCCCCGGCCGGTCATCGCGGAGCGCAACGTCAACCCGTTCGTCGCCCACCTGGCGACCCTCTACAGCCAGAGCACCAGCAGCAACGCCGGCACCAGGGGCAAGGACCCCCATGACCTCTATGTGGCGACCGCGCTGGACGCGAAGCTGATCCCGGACGTCCTCGCCGGCAAGTACCGCCTGGTCGTGATCACTGGGAACGCGGGAGACGGCAAGACCGCCTTCCTCGAGCACCTTGTCACCGCGGCGATGGAACGCGGTGCCACGGCCGGCGAGACGCGCGAGAACGGCGCCGACGTCCGCCTCCTGAACGGCCGGTGGCTGCGGACCAACCACGACGGCAGCCAGGACGAGGGCGACAAGGCCAATGACGACGTCCTGGCCGAGTTCTTCGCGCCGTTCGCGGACACTGCCGGGCAGGCGGGGGCCGCGAGCGCGGATGCCGAGGCGGCCCCGGAGACCCGGCTCATCGCCATCAACGAAGGCCGGCTCGTCGACTTCCTGACCTCTCACAAGGAACGGTTCGCGTTCCTTGAGGCCGCCGTCCGGGCCGGTTCGGAGGACGGTCCACCGGCCGACGGGATCGCCGTCGTCAACCTGAACCGCCGCAGCATCGTGGCAGGTTCCGACGAGTTGGACGGGCCCATCTTCGACCGGATGCTGGCCAGGATGACCCACGACCGTTTCTGGGAGGCCTGCGAGTCCTGCGATCTGGTGCGGTCCTGCTATGTTCCGCACAACGTGCGGACGCTGGCCCATCCCAGCGCGGGGCCGAAGGTCGTCAGGCGGCTCCGGGAGTTGTACACGCTCGCGCACCTGCGCGGGCGCATGCACATCACACTGCGCGATCTGCGTTCGGCGCTGGCGTTCACCCTGACGTCCGGCAAGGACTGCGCGCAGATCCACGGGCTGTACGACAGGAACACCGGCGGAGCCGTCGAAGAGATCCTCTCCGGGTTCTACTTCAACGCCTGGCTGGGACGGCCCGGCACCCGCGACCGGTTGCTGGCCTTCCTCCAGGAGATCGACGTCGCCGTGCCCCCGGCACCCGCGCTGGACCGCCGGTTCGCCCATATCGGACCGGGCGCCGGACAGGCGATGATGACCATCGACCAGCGCGGCGAGTACGACCTGTCGCTGCTGCGCGCGCTCTTCGAGAGGGTGGCGGGCGCTGGCTCCACACCGCGTGACGCGTCCGGAGCCCTCGCGCTGTACCAGGCGTCAGTACGGCGCCGGTTCTACTTCGAGGGCCTGGACGACAAGCGGGCACGGGCCATGACCCCCTTCAAGTCGGCCGAGCGCCTCCTGTCGGTACTGGCCCGCCCTGAGCAGGCCGCCGAACGCATGCCGGAGCTGATCCATGCCATCAACCGGGGCGAGGGCCTGCCCGATCCCCGGCGGCTCGGTGACACGCTCGCGCTCCAGGTCCGCCAGGTGCCCGGCGGCACGATCCGGAGCTACCGGCTCTTCCCGATCGAATCACTGTCGCTCTCCGCCTCCGGCGGCGACGCGTCCCCCTACCTCGAACAGGAACCCGACGGGTTGGTGCTCACCTATCACGGCGTCGGAGGCCAGACGGCCCGGTTGCGCATCCAGCTCGACCTCTTCGAACTGCTGGACAGGCTGCACGACGGCTACCTACCGGGAATCGCCGAGCAGCAGGGGCACTATCTGGGGCTCACCATCTTCAAGAACGAGCTTTCGGCGGCGCCCTACCAGGAGATCGTCCTCGCCGCCGGGTCTCGGGACCTGCACCGCGTCCGCCGCGAGCCCGGCGGCAGGCTCGTCATGGAGCCGCTCGCGAGCGAGAGGAGGGCGGGCAGCGATGACACTGAGCCGCGGTGACAAGGAGTTCCGCCATCCAGGAGTGAGCTACCTGGACTACAAGCAGCTGGAAATGGACCGGGTGCTGACCGCCTTCCTGCCCCGGCTGTGGTGGGGCGGGAAATCCAGCATCCTCTCCCGGACCGCCGACCTCGACGTCGAGGACTTCACGGAGACATTCCGGGAGCACCCGGAATCGTTCGTCGGCTTCGAGACCGACACCACCCGCAGGTGGCTGGAAACCCACCTGTTGGACATCGTGAACCGGGGAAAGCCGACTCAGGCGGTCGCCGGGCTGCGGCCGTTGCACGGGTTCACCTACCGATTCAGGAATGCGCGCCGATCCCGTGCCTATGGCGCCGACGAACAGCTCTACGAGATGATCCACCACGCCTCGGATCCGCGGCGCGGTACCCGGACGCTGGAGCATCTGAAGAACTTCTTCTTCGACGGCATGGACCAGCGCACCGAGATACCGCGGCCCGACGCCGACATCGATGTGGAAACCCAGGCACTGATCAGTCTCTCCGAGGCGGTGAAGCGCGACATCACCGACCGCGCCGCCAGTGGCAAGGACCGCCGTTCGCATCCTCCCCTCTACCCGGAGGCATCCGACGTCCTGGTGGACGACGTGCTCCGGCTGCTGTTCCACCGGGACCTGATCCCACGCTCGGTCCTGGTCGACCATCTCAAGATCCTCTTCGCCTTCCATCTCGCGCTCTACCACCTGCGGATCCTCAAGCTGCTGCCCGCGCTCGTCGGCGGTGAGCCGGGCCATTTCGGGCGGCGCGGGGGGTCGTCCTCCTACAGCGATCGGACCCGGCCCAACGGAGGGTTTTTCCTGGACGTGGCAGGGATCCCGGGCACATCGGCGGCGCGGCTGGCCGAGCGCAGCGCCGCCGTGTGGTTCGGGCGCATACCCGATTTCATCGAGGCGACGTTCACGGTGAAGCGGCTCGACGACCTGGCGCGGCACTTGGTGCGGCGTGGCGCCCTGCGCATGCCGGACCGCGGGTTCTTCCTCGTCGGCGAACTCCTCCGGTTGCTCGGGCCAGAGCACCGGGAGGAGCGCGACAGGTTCGCCGGCGGACGCCTGGCAGTGATCGAAGGGACGCGCACGAGCGATGCCGACACCGATCGGGAGATCGAGCAGATCCTCCAGCTCGGGCTTGACGACTTCACGGCCTACATCCAGATCATCACGGCCTACCGGGTCGGCTTCCACCGCAAATACCTCACCGGCTGCCTGGACTCCCTGCTGCTGAAGAAACGGCCCGGGGCACTGATCGCTCAACCGCGCGGGGGAGACCGGCGGTTCGTCCTGGACAGCCGACTCCTGGAAGTGCTGCTCCAGCTGTCCCTGCTCAAGCAGGGAGACGACGGGGAGTACTACACCGCCGCGTTGCGTGTGGACGAATTCCTCGACATCCTCCGCGAGCGCTACGGGTTGTACATCGACCGGCTGCCCGCCGGTGACGGCTTCGCCCGGTCGACCATCGACCAGCAGGCCGCGTTCCGCGCCAACGTCGGGGCGTTCACGGCCCGGCTGAGAGAGATCGGTTTCTACTCGGACCTGTCCGACGCCTATCTGACACAGACGATCACGCCGCGTTACACGGTCGGCGGGCCAGACCGTCCTCCAGCCCCCGCCCACCGCCATTCAACGGACGAGCTCCGCTCGGCGGAGCGTTCGGGGGGGAGAGCATGAGCACCGGACTTCACGAGCTGCGCGAACAGGATCTGGAGACGGCTCTGGAACGGGTGCTGGCGCCCCGGCTGTCGCGATACCTGCTTGAACGCGGCCCAGGCCATTGCATGCGCGTCACCGATGTCGGCCCCTCCCTGGCGGCCCGGCTGTGCCGGCGCGTACGCGGCGCCACCGGCGAAGACGGCCAGGTCTACGTGCTGGGTTCCGCTGTTCCCTCCGATGTGGCCGTGACGAGCACCAAGCTGGTGGAGCTGCGCAACCCGGACGCGCATGGCCGGCAACGCCCCCCGCTGCTGGTCTTCGTCACGCCGCGGACGCACGCCAGCGCCGAGGACTCCTTCGGCGTGGCCACCTTCGAGGACGTGCCGCTCGGTGACGTCTACGCCGAACTCGCCGCGCGGCTTCACGCCGAACTTCCCGAGACCCTCCGGTACTTGGTCGAGGAGGTGTTCGAGGTCGTCGAAGAACAGGCGTGGGCCTATGCGGAGGACTACGCCCGCTGCCGTTTTCTGCTGACGATCCAGCTCAACGACAACGACCCCCTGGCCGCAGGAGCAGCCGTCTTCGAACTGGGTCTCGTGCCCGACTTCGACCTGTTCCGCGACCCCGCGCAGGTCAAGACCCGCACAGGGATGAACATCCGGCAGGCCCGGGTGTTGGGGAACACCGAACGGCCCGAGCGTCAGCGGGTGATCGAACTTGGCCTGACCGATACCGCGTTCCGTGCGCGTTTGGCCGACTTCCTGGCGCGGACGGGGCTCGAAGACCCACGCGCCTGGACGCGACAGATCGTGGTCGACAAGGCGAACTGGAACCTCGCTTTTCATCGCTGGCCCCTGCGCGAGGAACGGATCACCGAGGCATTGCGCATCACCATCGGTGAGCTGCAACTGCCCAAGGCCGGCGACTCGGCCGATCACACCGGACATCACGTCCTGAAGAACATCACCGGACAGCCGTTCCTGCACGGTGGACGACACGGTCTGACCCAGCTCGCGATCACCTTCCAGGTGGAACCCGACCCGCGGCGGGTGGCCGGCCTCGCCAAGTTCGTCGTCCACCTGCTCTCGGAGGATTCCGGGCCCACCGGCGTGACCGCGACCGTCCGGCTCGGTAAGACCGCGAAGAACACCTACAAGGCGACACTCAAGAAGCTCCGAGCCGCCGAGCTGGAGCAGGGCTGGCACTTCATTCGGGTCACGCCGCAGGACGACGAAGGCGTCCCGCTTCCGGTGCGGACCGCCTGGGGGGACGGTGCCGACGACTCCGGTCCCGGCAACGAGAGCGACCGGTTCATGGTCATCGCCGATGACGATTTCGACGAGCCGCCGCCCAGGCAGCGCGTCGTCCGGGAGGTCGGTGTCAGTCAGGCTCTCCGCAGGCTGGAATTCAAAGCGCTCGAAGACTCCCGCGAATGGCGCGGCCTCCGAGCCAAGAGCGTTTCGTGGAAGAGCGGCGAGGGTGCGGGACGGTACGTTCTGCACGCCACGTTCGGGGGGCACGGATCCGCCGATATCCCGCTCGCTCCCACGCTCTTGGACGTGCAGCGGCGAGTCCTCGCCGAGCCCGGCCGTCTCCGCCGCTGGCGGATTCCGGTCAAGGTCGACCATGCCGGTGACGCCTTCCCTGAAGACCTGCGGATTCACGACGGGACCGACGCCGCCGTGGACGCGTTCATCACCGCACGCCAGGCGGTGCTCACGGCCGTGGCGGGTGATGACGGCCTGGTGGTCGAGGGCCGGGAACTCCTGGACTTGCGCAGCGAGATACAGCGCTACGCCGAGGCCTATGGCGAGCTGGTCTCCTGGCAGCTCCGCCGTGCGGAACGTGCCGCCGAAGACCGGCAGAGCGGACTGCTCCGGGAACTCGCCGCCCTGCTCCAGATCGACACCGTCGAGGTCGGCTTCACGAATCAGGACGGAGACCGGCAGGATGTCGTGCTGGTCGGCCCCACCCATCCGCTCCGGTTGCTGTGGCTGGTGACCTGGTCGGAACTCGGTCACCGATGGCTGGAAAACGCTAGGGAGAACACGGCCCCGGTGATCGCCGCGGCCGGGCGCACGCTGGAGGACCTGACCCCGCTCGGCTTTCCACTCGCGGTTCCCTTGCCGGATGGGTCACTGACCATCGCCGCCGGCGATCTCAACCCGTACTGGGGAGTGTGCCTCCCCACCGGAGCCGTCGATCCCCAAGGGCTCCTGTCGATGCTCTCCTCGGCGCTGCGCCTGCCGGGCGGGTGGACCGCAGGGCAGGCCGTCTCCGGTCGGGTGCTCGCCGACCGGGTCGAACGGTACCTGCGCCTGCATCCCTATGTCAGGACGCTGGTGATCAGCGCGGTGAACGCCGGCCGAGCCGACCATCTCGCGGAGATGCTGCTCGAACTGCAACGGCGCAAAGACCTGGCGGACGTCAGCTATGACATCCGCCTCTTCGCGCCCGATGCCCAGGCCGCCGGCAATGGAGAGGCGCTCGCCGAACTCCTGCGGGGCGAGGGGGAATCGGCAGCCGGTGCCGAGGTCTTCCACACCCGTACGTCCACGGGGATCGTTCCGAAGCTCGCGGTGGCCGTCCGGCCGCTGCCCGAGTTCCGTGCGGCGACCAGCGAGCATCCTGCCCACATCACCATGCTCTTCGACGCTCTGAGCGGGGAGAGCTTCAACGCCGCTCCCCGCGGCGATCTCCGGATGGCCCCCGTTCACGGCCTTGTTCAGGACGTCTCCACGATGTATGTGGAGGACGAGGAGGCCGTCACCTGGCACAAGCAGCCGCAGCATGGCCCGGCCCAGCCGATCACAGGCGCCGAGGAGTTCTCCGACCTGCTGTCCGCCCTGCCCGCGACGCTCTCTTCGGCGGCCGCGGCGGTGGCCACCGGTCAAGTGGGCACCGACATGGTGCCACGCGTCACGCTCAACCTGGACGCGCACGACGGGGCCCTCCTCCACCAGGCGCACCGAAGCAGCGACTGGGTGATCACCGTCGACCGTACGATGGGCCTGGAGTACTTCGACAGCCCGGGCAGCGAACGCCGGCCCGATTACGTCATCGACTTCGATGTGGAGGGCGCCGAGGGCCTGGGCCACCACCTGGTCGTGAGCTCGCGATCGGTCGGCGAGCTCCGCGCGCTGCTCGCACCGGCGTGCGCGCAGCACGGCTTCAGCGTGGACGCACGGCACACCGGGACGTTCTTCGACCAGCTGCGGCTGCTCTCGGGACGGCTGGCCTTCAAACTGGCCTCGGCGACGCCTACCGAACGGACCGAGGTCCTGGGGCTCGCGCTGGCCCGGCTCTTCCTCGACTACCAGGGTGTTCTGGCCGATCAGATCCTCGTGCCGCTCGACGCGCATCTCGGGCTGTACCGGGAATCACGCAAGCGCGCCGATGAGGTCGCCGAGGCGGTCAGCCTGAAACGCACCGACCTCGCTCTGCTGAGCCTGGACGCACGGCGCCGAACCATCACCTGCCGCCTCGTCGAGGTCAAGTGCTACAGCACCCTGTCCGGGCTCGCGGCCTACGAGCAGCTCAAGAGCAGAATGATCGAGCAACTCGACGGCAGCCAGACCGTGCTGGCGGAGCACTTCGACCCGCACCGCGAGAATCCCGACCGTCCGGATCGCGCGGTGCGCAATGCCGAACTCGGCGCCATGCTGCGCTTCTACGTCGGTCGAGCGGTCCGGCACCGCACGATGCGACCGGACGCCGCGGCCGAGGCCCGATGGCTCCTTGACCGGCTCGACGCCGGATACAGGCTGGACTTCACCCGTACCGGGCTGATCTTCGACCTTTCCGGGAGGGGCACTAGTTCGGAGTTCGAAGCCGGAGTCGAGTTCCACCGGATCGGCCGGAATCTCGCGGAGGAACTACTGGATTCCGTCCCCAAAGACCCGGTCCTGCCCACTACAGAGACCACATTGAGCGGCCTCGACCTGACGATGCCACGGCTATCCGACGCGGCGTTCCGCGCCCCCGCCCGCGATCATGCAACACCCGAGGAACCGATCCGCATCGATTCTGTTGATCTCGCCGAAGAAGCGGTCCCCGAATCGGGGTCGCCGGAACCCGGCGTTGCGGGATCCGAACCCATCGCGGCGGAGGCAGACCCTCCACCGAGCGCCGAAATCGAGCCGGTTCCCGGTCCGGTACCAGTCGGCCTGGAGGATGCACCCGCTGGTCAGGGGGAGATCCCGGACGTCTTCCTGGGGACCAGCGGGCCGTCTCCTCAATATGGTGTGCTCGGTGAGGCCGCGGGGCGTCGGATCGCGCTGGACCTCAACGAGACGCATACGATCAGCCTCTTCGGCGTCCAAGGCGGCGGCAAGAGCTACACGCTCGGGTCGATCATCGAGGCGGCGTCGCTGTCGGCACCTCCGGTGAACCGGCTTCCGAGCCCGCTCGCCACGATCGTGTTCCACTACAGCCCGACGCTTGACTACGCACCCGAGTTCACGAGCATGCTCGCCGCCAATGACGATCCAGAGCAGACGCGCATCCTCGGAGACACGTACGGCGGCCGTCCCGCAGCCCTCACCGACGTCGTAATGCTGGTCCCCGGAGACCAGCTGGACCAGCGTCGCGCAGAGCACCCCGGCATCCGAGTACTGCCCTTGAAGTTCGGTTCGGCCGAACTCCGCGCAGAGCATTGGCGCTTCCTGATGGGCGCGATCGGGAACCAGTCCACGTACATTCGGCAACTGCAACGGATCATGAAGGCGCACCGCCGGGACCTGCGCCTGGACCTCATCCGGGCCGGTGTCGAGCAATCCAGCCTGTCGGACAACCTGAAACAGCTCGCGCAGCAGCGACTCGACCTGGCCGCCGACTACATCGACGATGGCGCCCGGGTGAAGCCGCTCGTGCGGCCGGGCCGCATGATCATCGTCGACTTGCGAGACGAATACATCGAGAAGGACGAGGCCCTCGGCCTTTTCGTCGTTCTTATGCAGCTGTTCGCCGAGGCCGGGGGTGACAGTGAACGCTTCAACAAGCTTGTCGTTTTCGACGAGGCGCACAAGTACATTGAGAGCCCAGATCTAGTGGCCGGCCTGGTCGAGAGTGTCCGGGAGATGCGGCACAAGGGGATGAGCGTGTTGGTCGCCAGCCAGGATCCGCCATCGGTGCCGATCTCCTTGATCGAGCTGTCCAATCACATCATCCTGCACAAGTTCACGTCGCCTGCCTGGTTGAAACACTTGCAAAAGGCTAATGCATCACTTGCTGATCTGACGCCCGCGAGAATGGCCAATCTCGGTCCTGGCGAAGCCTATGTTTGGTCTAGCAAGGCAAGCGATGTCGCTTTTACGCGCAGCGCTGGAAAAATGCGACTACGACCACGAGTAACAAAGCACGGCGGTGACACGAAGACGGCCACCTAGAACGTGACGCGTGCCCCCGGCGGCGATGTGCCGCAGAAAAACTTGGTGACCGTCCGCGATAGCCCACCGCCGATGCAGTTGATTCGAGGATGGCTCTTATCTTCGGCTGCCCTGAGCGGTGCTCTCATGTACGCAGGCTCTCCAAGTTTCGAGATCGCCTGCTTTGCAGCCACAGGGGTGGCGTTGAGCAGGATGCTTTGTCCGATGGTGGCGTCGCTCACCCTCGGTTGTGTCGTTGGCGAAGGTGAGATGCATGCTGGAGGCTTGCGACGAGGGAGGTGGTAATGGTGAGATTTGCATTTCTGGGGCGGGTGTCGACGGAGGAACTGCAGGATCCGGGGAGTCGCATCGGTGGCAGTTGTCACGTGCTGAGCGGCTGGTTGTCGACCGTGGGCGGAGTTCTTCGACGTAGGGCAGTCTCGGGCGGTGGCGTGGCAGCGGCGTCGCGAAGCGGAACAGCGAGACCGAGCAGGGGCGTGCCCGATTGGAAGGCGAGCTGAACGCCGTCCCACCAGACCAGACGGTCAGCCGTAACGGACTCGCGGAGCTGCTGCGTCGGACCGGTGAACTCGCTAACGCGGTCGTCCGGGCGCATCCTGATGACAAGGCGGATCTGTACGCGAGGCTCGGGTTGAAGATGACGTACTACCCCGAAAAAAACTTGTGGAAGCCAGGGTGGTCCCGCCTTCCACATGTGCTAATGATTTGTGTCCGAGGGGCGACACGCCCCGACAGCACATGGCCCATCCATTCATCGCTCGTCGCTCTGACCGCATTTCGGTTGGTGCATAGCCTGCAGCCACCTGGTCGGATTGATGCGAGCCCGCACGCAGATTCGGACTGGTGCGTGCGGCTCGACATTACCGTCATGCGCAGGTTTTCCGCTTTGATCGTTCTCGGTCAGGGCTTGTGGCTGCCTCTGGTCCCGACGCCTGGTCCGCGGCCTTGAACGGGCGGCCGGGCATGGTTTAGGTTCGCTGCGGGTTCACGGCTGCAACGTCCGGGTGACGTCGCGAGCGACCGTGTAGGCGCCCGCGAGGTCGGCATCGCCGGAGCCTGAGGGGAGAGACGGAGCGTTGTACGCGATCAGGACGACCACGTTCCGCATGCGGAAGCCCACGTGGGCGTAGTCCTCCAGGCGGCCTCCGAATGCTTGCTCGCCCAGTCCTGCCAAGGGACGGAACCCCTTCAGGGTCTCACGCGACCTATGGTGCAGTCCCGCGTAACCGTGGGATGCCGCCTGGTATCCGGCGCCTGGCCAGTAGTCGAAGACCGAGGCCACCTCAACGATCAGATCCGCGGTCTGCAGCTTCGCTTCCACCGTCTTGTCAGCCTTCCAGCGGCAGGCGGTGGCGTGGACGTCGCGGAAGCCGGTGAGGAGCGGGTCTTCGTCCCAGAGACCGAGGTTCCTACCGTCGCGGACCACTTTGCCGAGCGTTTCGGCTGACACGAGCCGGCAGGCTGGTGGGACCTGGTGCAGTGGGGCGGGTCCCCGCGGGTTCTCCTGCTTGTGCGGGGTGGGTTCGGCGGGCAGGCCGAGCTTGCGGGCGACTTCGATCGCGGCCCGCCGGGCTCCGGCCAGCGCTGTCTGCTTGGGGAGGGTCTGCCCGTGCTCGTGTCCCTCGTAGACGATGGCGTAGAAACGTCCGCGGGCGGTGAAGACGTATTCCCCCCGCCCGCCCTTCGCCACGCGGGAGTATCTGGAGATCGCCTGTTCGCCGAGGCCGTCCACGCGTTCGGCGGGTGGGTGGAGCGTGGTGAACGCGGTGTCGTAGGCTGAGGTCGCGGGCATGTTCCGGGCGGTGTCGAGCTCGTCGGCCTTTACGGTGAGGACCTTCTTGTGGGCGCCCGTGCTGGACTGGGAGAGCCATACGCAGTCGTCGGGGTCGTCGTCCCGGTTCAGTGGGACCAGAGCCTTGGCCGTTTCGCTGGACACGCCGCATCCGTCGGGCAGGTCGGGAAGCCGGGGAACGGTGTCGGGGCCACGGCGCGGAGCCTCGAACGGCCCCTCCGCGACGCCGTGGACGCGAGGGGGCGCGGTCCCGTCCTGTCGGCATACACGCCGCCGACGCCGGCGGCGACCAGGACGATCACGGTGATTGCCGCGACGGCTGCGGTGCGCCGGGGGTTGGTGCGCAGCCGCCGGAAGAGTGGGCCGATCACGCTCGTGGCCTCCAGACGATGTTCAGGTCAGCGGTGGACGCGCCCGCTACGGCCCGCCAGGGAAACGCGTGCAGCCGATGCGGCAGCGAGTACGACGAACGATCACATGAGCTGTGATTGCTGAGGCGGCTGTAAAGTTCGAGGCCAGATCAGGACAACGCCCAGGCAGGAGAAGGCTGCGGTGGTGGTGCGGTGCCCGCTGGGCTGGACGAGCGGTCGCGACACGGAAGGCGGCCGGGCCCGGCTGGACACGCAGCGGCGAACTTCGGGGATCCTCGCACCGTCACACCCGGCATGATCGATGATCGGGAGACCTACGTCGTGCCGCACACCTGGCGGCATCCGCTCAGTCTCGCCCTGGTCGCGCTCGCTCTGGTCGCCCTGTGCACCGGTGCTGCGCTCACGGTGATCTGGGACGGGAACATCGGCCCGCGGCAGTTCGCCGTGGTCGCGGCCGCGTTCGGCGTGATGTGCCCGGCCGTGGTGACGCTCGGACGGGCGGGCGGCGCAGCACGCCGCCGACTGCGCCGCGAGATCGCGTTCTCGGTCACCGGTAAGGGCGTCTGGCTGGGCACCCCCGTCGACCTGCTGATTCCCTGGGAGCAGGTCGCGGCGATCGACGTAGTGCACCATCGATCCCGCGAATGGACGCTGCTGAACTTCCTGGACCTGCCCTGGCGAAGCCAGGTCAGCAAGGGCCGCTACGTATACGTCCACGCTGCCCTACCGCGCACCGGTCCCCCGCTCGCCCGCTTGGAGATCACCGGATGGCGGATGCGGATGGACCGGCTCGCCGACGCCGCCACGCACCACAAGCCCGCGGTACGCACCGCCGAGATCGATGCACTGAGCGCCCCTCAGCGTATGGACTGACCTCGGACGAGTCCGATGATCGCCTGGGAATCCACGGATCCAAAACGACCCGCCCCGGGGCTCACCATGCGACGGCCCCTCGACCTACGGCGAGTCGAGGCTTTGGGCATCCGCGCAGCCAACGTCGAAAATCGGCATGGCAACCGGCATCGGCGCTGTGGCCTGGGGCGATGTGTTCTGGAAACCCGCTCCCGGGTGGGCGGACCCCGGGCTGCCGAGTCGGAGAGTGCCGAGGACTGGTCAGCCGATCCAGTAGGCGGCACGTTCTGCGCCTCGACGGTGAACACGGCCGCGTAGTGCTCGGCGATCTCGCACCGCGTGATGCCGTCGCCGACCGGCTCGGCCGCCAGCCGGTCCTCGTCGATCATCATGATCGCGGTCCTCGCGGCGCAGCCGGAGAGGACGAAGGCGAAGCGGCGCCCACCCCTCTGACCGGGCGTCCCGCCGCCCAGCCTCGCACCGGGGAGCGACTTGAGGAACCCTTCGAGTTGGTCGGGCTGGCTCACCTCGGCCGCCCGCGCAGAACGGGGCGGCGGCGCGGCGAGCTTCTCGAACGCCACCAGCTTCCCAGGGCTCACCGGGTCGGGACTGCCTGTACGGGTGCCTCCCAGCGTGAGCCCGCCCGGGGGTGCCTTGGCCTTGTCGACGGCGAACATCGCCAGGTTCTTGTAGGGCGTGTCGCACTCCCCGTGTTCGGTCACGCCGGTGAGGTCCATGTTGAGCCGCCCAGGGCCGTCGCTGGTCAGGCGCGCGCCGCGGGCGGTGTCGCAGCCGCCGGTGTAGGAGAACAGCACCACCGCCTCCCCATCACCGTCCGGTCCGGTGGTGCGACGCGCGGGCCGTTCGCCGGCCGGAGGATCGCCGTCGCCGCCCCGGCCAACGCGAGCACGGCGACGACAACACCCGCAGCGATCCCCCTTCTGCCGCTCATGCCGTCTTCGACGGTGCGAATCCGTCTCCGGGTTCCCCTGCTCCCCTGGCGCCGCCGACGAGTTCTTTCTCAAAGATGCACTCAGCTGGTATAACGACGGCCGGCCTCCAGGGTGTCCGGGTCGTATTTGGTACGGAAAGTGTCTCCTGCGAAGACGATCTCGATGGTGCGGGAGCCGGTGAAACGTATCCGTTGCGGAGCTCCCAAGGAAGAGGTCGACCACACGGTCCGTTCCTGGTGGAACGGCTTCCGGCCGGACTGGAGTTTGACCTCCGCTGCGGAGTTCTTACGCAACCCGTCTCTGATGACCAGCACCAGCCGCGTATCACCGTCAGGAGAGACGTCATGGACGCGGCTGCTCCGTACCCCAGAAGCCCCCCACAAGGACAACAGGAGGAACAGGACGCTCAGCAAGAGCGCCACACTCACGCCCGTGAACGCCGCGATCCTTCTCGCGGGCTTGCTCGGAATGGGAACGCTCGCCGTGAGCGCGGCACCGGCGATGACCACCCCGAATGCGACCGACGCGATCCGGCCACCGTAGGCGAAGTTCCACGGGTTGATCAGGAAGAACCAGAACAAGGCCGTTCCGACCGCCGTCACCGCGCCCAGGGTAAGCACCGGTCCGCGTACCTGGCGCGGACGCGTGCTCAGGGTTGTACTCGGCGTCACAGCGTTTCCCTTTTCATGTGATTCCCGTTGAAGAGGCCTGGCTGGTCGCCCCCGATCAGGAGAGCGGTTCCGTGCCCCCCATCTGCGGCCTGCCGGCGGGGGGTTCCCACCAGGGTCAGGCTCACCGCTGCACGCTGCACATTGATCCTTTCCCAGGTCTTGGGATCGTTGGTCCGGCGGGGTACTACTGCGGCTCGGTGGTGGCCCGGCTGGGTGAAGAACCGGCGGGCAGAGGGAGTGAGCAGAGCGGCGACGGCGACGGTCGCGCTGATCACGCCGCCGATTGTGGCGGCGACAACCAGGGGAAGGGGGTCGTTGCCCGATTCCTGGGCGAATCTCACGCAAATCGCCAGGTTCACGAGGGCGGCGGGTACCCAACGCGCGAGCATCACGTACATGGCCAGCCGTACGGTCCTGGACGTCTCCGTGGGGGTGTGGAATCGGGTGCGTGCATGCCATTCCTTCAGCCGCGGTCGTTCGCTCGTTAGATGCGTCCGCAAAGGGAAATGTTGGTCCGGGGCGGCATGCGGTTCGGGGCGCGGAGTTCCGTCGGGACGAGGTGGGCGGAGGATTTCCTCGGGTGGAGCCGCGGTGGCAGGCGCGGGCGTATGTGACCGGGCTGCTGGCGCCGGACCGGATACAGCGCTTGCTGGGCAAACGTCCGCTGGGATGTGTCGGGGATGCGCGATGACCTGCGCGAGTACGTCTTCCAGCACCTCGGGGACGACTCGGGGTGCTGCTCGTGGACGAGGGGATCCAGTGCTGGGTCGGGGTCGGGGTCGGGGGAGAGAGGCTGGTAGTCGTCCGCGTCCGCACGCTGGCGAACAGTCTTGCGCCGCGCCGTCGACCCCGGCGGCATCCGACCCCGGCACAGCAGGTGCGGGGTCTTGCCCGGTCATCGGGGCCAATCGCTGACAATCCCGTGCGGCCGTGGGCCGTATGACTCCAAACCCCTCCGGCGTCACCGAGTTATACCGTGAGATCTTCGTTGGTGATCAGGCTGAGGCGAGGGAGATTCAGCATCTTGTCGTGCTGCTCTTCGACGGGGCCTTGCCGAGCAGCATGTCTTTTGCGTTCGGGGTGTTCGACCTTGCCGCGCACTACGGGGGCCTTCCTGGGATGGAGGTGGCCGTTGTCGCGGGCGAACCGGACACGACGATCGTGGGCGGCTGGTTGGCCTGCGCGGTTCCTTACGATCTGCGGGCGGTTCGGGACGCCGATCTGGTCATCGTGCCGAACCTGCCGCAGTGCTCGGCCGAGGATCCGCCCGAGCCCGCGCTGGAGGCACTGCGCGCGGCGCAGACCCCGACTCGCAGACGGCGCCGATCGTGCAATGGATGTTCACCCAGCGGGGCTTGGGCATCGGCAGGTGCAGCGGTGGAACCTGCCCGATGGCTGGGTCATCTCCGCCCGTCCCGCGCACCCGGCCCTGGTCAGCGAGTCCGACTTCATCGCGGTCCAGGGCATCCAGACCCCGCGCGGTGCCACCGCCCGCTCGGACCGCTGCTACCTGCTCGCCGGGCTGCTGCGGTGCGGCGTCTGCGGCCGCCGGACGGAATCGTGCTGGGCCAACAACCGGCCCGCGTATCGGTGCCGGCACGGCCACAGCAGCTCGTCGCGCTCAGAACCGGATCGGCCCAGGAACCTCTACGTCCGCGAGGACCACATCCTGCCCCATCTGCCGACCCTGCACCTTCGCCTGACCGGCCTGTCCGATGCCGTGCCGGACGGCGCGTCCACCGACCCCGGGGAGGTCATCGGCGACCTGCGCACCCGAAAGCTCACGCTCACCTATGAGCCCGAGACCCGCACGTTGCGGACCGGCACCCCGAGGGAGGTGAAGGACACCATCCACCACCGACGCTGACACCGAGGCGCCTCGCGTCGTTGCACGCGCCGTTCCGGCGCAGACTGCGGCTGGTGTGCTCACGGCATCCACAACCACGGCGAAAGGAAGTGATCAAACAGCGAAAAGCCAACCCTCTCGGGTGTAAACCAGCCCCGAGAGGCACTCCAGAGTGCCCGGAAATACCCGGATATGTACGAACTGTGTGTCCGAGGGGGGACTTGAACCCCCATGCCCCGTAAAGGGCACTAGCACCTCAAGCTAGCGCGTCTGCCTATTCCGCCACCCGGACCGGTCGCAGGCCGCAGCGGGCTGCGGCGGGCTTCACCATACCAAAGGTGGCGAGTCGCGGCGAAGTCGATCGGCGGGGCACCATGGGACGGTACGCGAGGACACGAGGTGATCACTGTGGCGCACGAGCCGACCGCTGAGGACGAGGTCGTCCGGCTCTGCCAGGAACTCATCCGGATCGACACCAGCAACCCGGGCGATCATTCGGGGCCGGGGGAGCGGGTGGCGGCCGAGTACGTGGCGGAGAAGCTGGAGGAGGTCGGGCTGGAGACGCGGATCTTCGAGTCGCATCCGGGGCGGGCGAGTCTCGTCGCGCGGATCGAGGGGGAGGATCCGGGTCGGGACGCGCTGCTGCTGCACGGGCATCTCGACGTCGTGCCGGCGCGCCGGGAGGACTGGACGCGGGACCCGTTCGGCGGGGAGATCGCGGACGGGTGCGTGTGGGGGCGCGGCGCCGTCGACATGAAGGACATGGACGCGATGATCCTGGCCGTGGCGCGGCAGCGGCTCAGGGAGGGGCGCAGGCCGCCGCGGGACATCGTGCTCGCCTTCCTGGCCGATGAGGAGGCCGGGGGGAACTGGGGTGCGCAGTGGCTGGTGAAGGAGCATCCGGAGCTGTTCGAGGGGTGCACCGAGGCCGTGGGGGAGGTCGGCGGGTTCAGCCTGACGGTGCCCGGGGACCGGCGGATGTACCTCATCGAGACGGCGGAGAAGGGCATCGCGTGGATGAACCTGACCGCCAAGGGGACGGCCGGGCACGGGTCGATGGTGCATCCGGACAACGCGGTCACGGCGGTGGCGGCGGCGGTCGCGCGGCTGGGGGCGCACGAGTTCCCGGTGCAGTTGACGAAGTCGGTGCGGGCCTTCCTGGAGCGGGCGTGCATGGCGTACGGGGTGGAGTTCGATCCGGATCGTCCGGAGAAGTGCCTTGAACAGATCGGGCCGCTTGCGCGAATGATCGGCGCGACGCTCCGGCACACGCTCAATCCGACGCGGCTGGACGCCGGGTACAAGACGAATGTCATTCCGCAGAGTGCCACGGCTCAGATCGATGGACGCTTTTTGCCCGGATATGAGGAGGAGTTTTTCGCGGTAGTGGACGAACTTCTCGGGCCGGACGTCGAGCGGGATTTCGTCCACCATGACCACGCGGTGGAGACGGACTACGAGGGGGCCCTCGTCGCGGCGATGGAGGCGGCGCTGACCTCGGAGGACGCGGGCGCGCTGCCGGTGCCGTACTGCTTGAGCGGCGGGACGGACGCGAAGGCGTTCGCGCGGCTGGGCATGCGGTGCTTCGGATTCGCGCCGCTGAAATTGCCCCCAGAGTTGGACTTTTCCGGAATGTTCCATGGCATTGACGAGCGCGTTCCCGTGGACGGGCTGCGCTTCGGCGTCAGGGTTCTCGACACATTCCTTGATCGCTGCTGAATTTGCCATCACCACTGCGTTCCGTGGTGCTATCGTCACCATTCGTTGACGGGTCCGTCGCAACGGAGGGTGTGTGGTGGCAGGGGACGCGGCGCGGGTCGGGGCGGTCATCGCCCGGCCGCGTCGCGTCTCCGCCGGACGCGCCGTCCGGCGGCTGCTCGTTCTCGGCGGGCTCCTGATCGCGGGCTGGCTCCTCGGGTGCGCGGCGCAGTCCGCGCATGCCGACGAGGGGCCCGCCGCGCCGGCCGAGGTCGTCGCGAAGACGCCCGTCCTCGGGGACGCGGTCACGGCCGTCCATCAGCGTGAACCGGTGCGCGGAGTCGTCCGGGCCGTGGCGAAGAAGGCGCCGCGCGAGGTGCCGGTGCAGCAGGTGGTCTTGCCGGAGGCTTCGAACGATCCGGTGACGGTGCGGGAAACCCCTCCGGCTGCGGCCGCGGGTGAGGTTTCCCAGGCCCAGCGGCCAGCGCGCGAGCTGGACGTGCACCGGGTTTCCAGCGTTTCCGTCGATCGGACGGCCGTCGCCCATGAGGCGCGCCATGCCGTCCAGCAGCATCGGGCGCCCATGCCGGCGCCCGACCACCCCGACGGTGGTTCGACGGTCGGTGGCGTCGTCACCGGCGCCCTGACCGCAGGGCTGCCCGACGTCGGGACATGGGCTCCGGCCCCGCCGCGCGCGGCGCTTCCGCGCGCCTCCTGCGCGATGCCCCCGGCCGTCCGCACCGCCGCGGACGAGCCTTCCTTCGCGCCCGACTAATCCCTGATCACAGTCTCCGGACGCGTGCCCGTGCGGCTCGGGCACGCCGGTCCGGTCATCCGCCGTGCCCTCATGCGCGGCATCCCCCCGAGACACACCTGTCTCTTCACCCTTTTCTCCTTTCGAACGGAGCATCATGCGAACGTGGGCAAAAGGCACATCGCGTGCCGCGGTGCTCACCGCGGGCTTTGTCGCCCTCGGTGTCAGCGCCATCCCCGCCAACGCCTTCGCCGACGTCACGAACGGCGGCGCCGGAGTGCTGAGCGGCAACCAGGTGGACGTCCCCATCTCCGCCCCGGTCGACGTCAGCGGCAACGGCGCCGCGCTGCTCGGCACCACGCACGCCACATCCCGCGGCGGCGTCAAGGTTCGCAAGCGCGGCGGGGACGGCCGGACGTCCGGTGCGCACGGCATCGCGTCCGGCAACCAGGTCAACGCGCCGATCTCGCTGCCGGTGAACGTCTGCGGGAACAGCGCGGCGGTCCTCGGCGAGGCCGACGCGGGCTGCCGGGGCGGCGCAAGTGTCGGCGGCGGAGGCGCGGGCGGTGGCCAGCGCACCGACGGGACGGGCGGCGTCCTCGCGGGGAACCAGGTGCACGCCCCGATCTCGATCCCGGTCAACGTGTGCGGCAACGCCGTCGCGGTCGCCGGGGAGGCGGTCGGCGGCTGCGAGGGCGGCGCCCGCGTCAAGACCGGCGGCGACACCGGGTCGGGACAGCAGACGTCCGGCATCGTCGGCGTCGGCGCCGGCAACCAGGCGGACGTCCCGATCAGCGTGCCCGTGGACATATGCGGCAACGCGGTCGGCAACGCGGCGGCGGCGTGCGAGGGTGGCGCGTCCGTCCGCAACGGCGGCCACCGGACGGGACGGCAGACCACGACGGGCGACCTCGGCGTGATCGCCGGAAACCAGGGCAACGCCCCCGTCAGCATCCCGCTGACCGTCTGCGGCAACGCCGCGGCGGTCGCCGGGCAGGCCGGTGCGTTCTGCGAGGGCGGTGCCCACGCGCGCAGCAGTTCCGGCGGCGACCAGCGCACGTCCGGCGTGGGTGGGATCCTGGCCGGAAACCAGGGAAACACGCCGGTCACCGCCCCGGCCGAGGTCTGCGGCAACGCCGCGGCCGTCGTGGGCCTGGCGGGCACGAGCTGCAACGGCCAGACGCTCGTCGAGGATTCGCAGGGCTCCGGCGCCAAGACGTCCGGTGACCACGGAGTCGGCGGCGGCAACCAGGCGAACGCCCTGGTCAAGGCCCCCGCCGACGCCTGCGGCAACGCGGCCGCGATCGTCGGCCTCGCCTCCGGCCTGTGCCAGGACGGTCCCGGCTACGGCGGCTACCAGCCCTACTCCCGGACGACCGGCACCGTCCCCGCCATGGGCGGCCTGCCGAGCGAGAACACGCTGCCCAAGGCGGACGGCGTGCGCGGCCTCACCAAGCTCGTCGCCGTCCCCACGGTGGACACTCCGCGCCCACCCGCCGGGCACCAGTTCAAGGGCACGAAGAACCTGAAGGCCGCGCGGCACGGCGGGACCACGCTCCCGAAGCCCCGCCCCGCCACGGCCATCGCCGGCGAGGGCCTGGACACCGTGCACGACGAGCCGCTGGCCGTCTCGCTGCTCGACACCCAGGCGCTCCCGGGCGGCATCGGCCTCCCGAAGCTGAACGCCCGCCACGCCGGAAACCCCGGGGTCAACGGCGTGAACGGCCTCTCCCACCCGCTCCCCGAGACGGACGGCCTGGCAGAGGTCAACGCGCAGCCCGCGATCGTCGGCCACTCCCAGGTGACCGACCGCCACACGACGGACGCCCTGCCGGGAGTCGAGTCCCTCTCAGCCGAGCGGCGTGGGGCGGGCGCACTGCCCGGTGTAAATGGTCTGCCCAAGGCTGGTGGGCTGGTCGCGCTGCCGCGGACGGACGGTCTGCCCAGGCTGAGCGTGCTGCCCGTGGGCGGCGAGTCCCTCTCGGGGGAGCGGCGTGAAGCAGGTGCGCTGCCCGGTGTGAGCGGTCTGCCCCACGCCGGTGGTCTCGTGGCGCTGCCGAAGGCGGACGGTCTGTCGGGGGTTCGCGTGCTGCCCGTGGGTGGCAAGGCGCTCCTGGCTGAGCGGCGTGGGGTGGGCGGGCTGCCCCCGGTGAGTGCGCTGGCTCGGGTGGATGGGCTGCCCAGCCTGTTCGCGGTGCCCCGGACGGACGCCCTCGTCCAGGACGGCGGCCAGAAGACCCTGGTCGCGGACGGTGCGCTGGGCGAGACCGTGGACGGTGTCCGGGCCCTGGTTCCCGGGGGCGGAGCGGCCGGACGGCCGCTGGCGGCCGCGGGCTCGAACGCGCGGTCTCACGGCACGCCGAAGCTTCCGCTGCGGAACCTGCCGGGCGGGCGCGTGCTGCCCGCCACGCCGGTCAGCACGGACGGCATGCTCCGGCCGGGCGGGCAGGTGCCCGTGACGAGTGAGATCGGCCCGGTCGCGGGGGTCGCGGCGAAGGGCGCGGCCCCGTCCGGCAAGGACTCCGGTTCGGTGTGGGTGCTGGCGGTGTCCGGGGTGCTGGCCTTCGCGGCCGGAACGCTGGCGCTGGCCCGCCGCCTCCGCGTGGGCCGCCGCTAGCCGGCCGGCGGGCGTGGCGGTGCGGCCACGCGCACGGCGAGCGGCCACGCGCACGGCGAGCGGCCACGCGCACGGTGAGCGGAAGACTTCGCCCGTCCCGGGAGGCGCGGCCCGGGGCGGGCGAACCGCTGCAGGCGGGGGTGACGATGCGTCAAGCGGACCGAACGTGGTGCTACGCTCCGGGCGATGCCACGGGGGAACGGTCAGAAAGTGCGGACGGCGCGGATGACCTTGCGGCGAAGCTGAATACGTCGGCGGCCGTCCGGGTACAGGCGCAACCGATCGATCTCCCAGCCGCCGCGTTCCGCGTGCTCGGTGAGGATCTGCCGGGCGGTATCACGCGTGGTGCCGCGCGGCAGCGACAGGACGAGGTAGGTGTACTCCGCCATTGAGACCATTATTACGTGGTCGACCGGGCGTGCGGCACCCGACCGCGGCGTCCGCGTCCGCGCGGCGGCCGGGGGCATGTCATCCTGTCGGAGGCGCGCGACGGTGAGAATCCCGTCCCTCCCCAGGGGGCGGCACGATGATCGCGAGGCGGCGGGGAAGGACCCACGGGATTGAACGCGCCGTCATGCGACGTTGTACGAAGCCGGTAAGAAAGAGCCTGTGTAAGAGGACCGAGACAGCGAGGTTGGAGCGACTGTGCCAGCCAAGAACGGCACCGCGAACAGTGGCCGGGGCAATGGCTCCGGGACCCGCCTGGTGATCGTCGAGTCGCCTGCGAAGGCGAAGACGATCGCCGGGTACCTGGGCCGTGGCTACATCGTGGAGTCCAGTATCGGCCATATCCGGGACCTCCCGGGAAGCGCCTCGGAGGTGCCGGCCAAGTACAAGGGCGAGCCGTGGGCCAAGCTCGGCGTGAACGTCGAGCAGGACTTCGAGCCGCTCTATGTGGTCAACACCGACAAGCGGCAGCAGGTGCAGAAGCTCAAGAAGCTGCTCGCGGAGGCCGACGAGCTGTTCCTCGCGACGGACGAGGACCGGGAGGGCGAGGCGATCGCCTGGCACCTCCAGGACGTCCTGAAGCCGAAGGTCCCCGTGCACCGGATGGTCTTCAACGAGATCACCAAGGACGCGATCCAGCGCGCCGCCGCGAACCCGCGCCAGCTGAACATGCGCCTGGTGGACGCGCAGGAGACGCGCCGGATCCTGGACCGCCTCTACGGGTACGAGGTCAGCCCCGTCCTGTGGAAGAAGGTCATGCCGAAGCTGTCGGCGGGCCGGGTGCAGTCGGTGGCGACGCGCCTGGTCGTCGAGCGGGAGCGGGAGCGGATCGCGTTCGTCCCCGCCCACTACTGGGACATCGCGGCGCAGTTCGACACCGGTAAGGACGAGGAGCCGAAGGTCTTCAAGGCCGGGCTCGTCTCGGTGGACGACAAGCGCGTCGCGCAGGGCCGCGACTTCGCGTCCGACGGCACCCTGAAGACCAGGGACGCGCTGCACCTGGACGAGGCCGCCGCCCGCGCCCTGGCCGAGCGGCTGCGGGACCGCCCGTACGAGGTCAAGTCGGTCGAGCGCAAGCCGTACACGCGCCGCCCGTACCCCCCGTTTCGGACGACGACCCTCCAGCAGGAGGCCAGCCGCAAGCTGAACTTCTCCGCGAAGTACACGATGTCGGTCGCGCAGAAGCTGTACGAGAACGGCTTCATCACCTACATGCGCACTGACTCGATCACGCTGTCGGAGACGGCGATCACGGCGGCCCGCAGGCAGGCGGCGAGCCTGTTCGGCGGCGAGTACGTTCCGGACAAGCCGCGCGTCTACGCGTCCAAGGTGAAGAACGCCCAGGAGGCGCACGAGGCGATCCGCCCGGCGGGCGACACGTTCCGGACGCCGGCCGAGACGGGCCTGTCCGGCGACCAGTTCCGCCTCTACGAGCTGATCTGGAAGCGGACGATCGCGTCCCAGATGAAGGACGCCGTGGGCCAGTCGGTGTCGATCCGCGTCACCGGGCTCTCGACGCAGAACGAGCGGGCCGAGTTCGGCGCGACCGGCAAGACGATCACGTTCCACGGGTTCCTCAAGGCGTACGTGGAGAGCGCGGACGACCCGTCCACCGACCGGGACGACCAGGAGCGGCGGCTGCCGAACCTGGCGGAGGGCGACCCGCTGACCGCGGACGCGGTGGACGCGGAGGGCCACTCGACCCGCCCGCCGGCCCGCTACACCGAGGCCAGCCTGGTCAAGGAGCTGGAGGAGCGGGAGATCGGCCGCCCGTCCACCTACGCCTCGATCATCGGGACGATCCTGGCGCGCGAGTACGTGTTCAAGAAGGGCACGGCGCTCGTCCCGTCGTTTCTGGCATTCGCCGTGGTGAACCTGCTGGAGCAGCACTTCGGCAACCTGGTCGACTACGACTTCACCGCGCACATGGAGGACGGTCTCGACGAGATCGCCCGCGGTGAGGCCGAGCGCGTCCGCTGGCTGACCCGGTTCTACTTCGGCGACAACGGCGAAGAGGGCCTGAAGGAGTTGGTAGGCGACATCGGCGACATCGACGCCAAGGGCATCAGCTCTTTCCCGATCAAGGGCACCGACATCGTGGTCCGGGTCGGCCGGTACGGCTCCTACCTCGACCGCGACGGGGAACGCGTCAACATCCCCGACGACATCGCGCCGGACGAGCTGACCGCCGAGAAGGCCGAAGAGCTGATGGCGCAGCCGTCGGGCGACCGGGAGCTCGGCAAGGACCCGGAGACGGGCCACACGATCGTCGCGAAGTCGGGGCGGTTCGGGCCGTACGTCACCGAGATCCTGCCCGAGCCGGCGCCGCCCGCCGAGGGGAAGAAGCGGACGAAGAAGGCCGATACCCCCAAGCCGCGCACGGGTTCCCTGTTCAAGTCGATGTCGCTCGACACGATCACGCTCGACGACGCGCTGAAGCTGCTGTCCCTGCCGCGCACGCTGGGCGAGCTGGACGGCGAGCCGGTGACCGCGCAGAACGGCCGGTTCGGTCCCTACATCAAGAAGGGCACCGACAGCCGGTCGCTCGGCTCGGAGGACGAGCTGTTCACCGTCACGCTGGAGCAGGCGAAGGAGCTGTTCGCGCAGCCCAAGCAGCGCGGACGGCGGGCCGCGGCCGCGGCGCCGCTGCGCGAGCTGGGCAAGGACCCGGCGAGCGAGAAGCCGGTGGTGGTGAAGGAGGGCCGGTTCGGCCCGTACGTCACCGACGGTGAGACGAACGCGAGCCTGCGCAAGGGCGACGAGGTCGAGTCGATCACGATCCAGCGCGCCGCCGAGCTGCTCGCGGAGCGCCGGGAGAAGGTGGCCGCGGGCGGCGGGAAGAAGAAGACGGCGACGCGCCGCCGAACCTCCGCAAAGTCCGGCTCCTAGGGACATCCACGCCGATACCCTGACCGACATGACCAGAACGGGCGCACCCCGGCCGCACCCCGCAGCGTCACCGCCGCCGGGCGTTTCGTCACTGTCCTCGATCGCGCCGTTCCGGCGGCTGCGGAGCGTGCTGGCGCTGTCCTGCCTCGCGCAGTGGCTCAGCGTGCCCGCGCTGACCGCGATGGCGGCGACGCTGACCCGCGACGACGGCGCCGCGACGCAGGCGCAGGCGGTCGGCGGCACGCTGGCGCTGATGCTGCTGCCCGCGGTGCTGCTCGCGCCGCTCGGCGGCGTGCTCGCCGCCCGCGTCGACCGCCGGCTGATGCTGATGATCGCGGACGTGCTGCGGCTGGTGGTCGTCGTCACGGTGCCGCTCGTCGGCATGCTGCCGTGGACGCTGGCCGCCGCGTTCCTGGTGTCCTGCCTGAGCCTGGTGTGGTTCCCGGCGGCGCGCGCGTCCCTGCCCGCCCTGGTCCCGGACGAGGAGCTGCGCGCCGCCGCCCGCCGCGCCGCGACCCGCGTGATCGTCGCTCCGGCGCCCGCCGCCGCGCTGCTGTTCGCCGTCCTCGCCCTCATCGCGGACGGGACGCTCGGCACCGGCTCCCGCGCCGACCTGGCGCTCTACGCGACCGCCGCGGTGTTCCTGGCCTCGGCCGGCGCGACCGCCACGATCCGCGAGATCCCGTTCGCCGAGCCCGCCGCGGCCGGCGCGCCGCTGAAGCTGATCTTCCAGGGGCCGGGGACGGCCGCCGCCCGCGGGCTCGGCCTCGCGATCGCCGGCGCGTCCGTCACGGCCGGCGCGATCCTCGCCGCGGCCCGCGTCCACGCCGGTGAGCTGGGCGGCGGCGACGCCGGGTACGGCACCGTCCTGACCGGGCTCACGGCCGGCACCGGCTTCGGGCTGTTCCTCGGGCCGCGCGTCCTCGTCCCGTTCAGCCGCCGGCGCCTCCTCGGCCTCGCCGTGATCGCCGCCGCGCTGGCGCTGGCCGTGCTCGCCCTCGTCCAGAACCTCGTCGTCGTGGTGTTCATGACGGCGTTCCTGGGGGTGTTCGCCGGGGCCGCCTGGTCGAACGCCAAGGCGGCGGTGAACGACCCCGACGCGCCGGAGGACACCCGCCCGTCCGCCTACCTGCGGTCGGTCGCGCTCGTCACCGTGCTCCTCGCGGCCGTCGGCGTCCCGCTGATCGCCGGGGCGGTCGGCTCGCACCGGATCGACCTCGGCGGCGGCGTGTACGACGTCCACGGGTCCGGCGTCGCGCTGCTGGTCGCGGCGGTCGTCGCGCTGGTGTCCGGCCTCCTCGCGTACCGGCGGCTGGACGACCGGCGCGGCATCCCGCTCGTCCCCGACCTGCGCGCCGCCCTGCACGGCGAGATCTACACCCCGCCCGAGCAGGCCGTCGCCGCGCCCCAGCAGCCCGTCCACCGGAACCGCGGCGTGTTCATCGCGTTCGAGGGCGGCGAGGGCGCGGGCAAGACGACACAGGCGCGGCTCGCCGCGATCTGGCTGCGCGACCACGGCTACGACGTCGTCACCACGCACGAGCCCGGCGCCACCAAGATCGGGATGCGGCTGCGGGCGATGCTGCTCGACCGCGACACCACCGGCCTGTCCGTCCGCGGCGAGACCCTGCTGTACGCGGCCGACCGCGCCGACCACGTCGCCAACGTGATCAAGCCGGCGATGGACCGCGGCGCGATCGTGGTCAGCGACCGCTACGTCGACTCGTCCCTGGCCTACCAGGGGTTCGGCCGGCAGCAGGCCGTGGAGGACATCGCCCGCGTCAACGCGTGGGCGACCGGCGGCCTCGTCCCGGACCTGACCGTCCTGCTGGAGATCCCGCCGCAGACGGGCCTCGGCCGGCTGCCGGCCCCCGCCGACCGCATGGAGTCGGAGTCGGCGGACTTTCACGAGCGCGTCCGCGCCGGGTTCCGCGCCCTCGCCGAGGCCGACCCGGACCGCTACCTGATCCTGGACGCGAGCCGCCCGCAGGCCGAGCTGACCCGCGAGATCCAGTACCGGATCCGCGAGATCCTGCCCGACCCGATCCCGGCGGGCACCGAGGACGCCACGAGCACGTTCCCGGTCATCACCGACTACTGACCCGGCTAGCCTCTCTCCATGAGCGTGTGGGACGACCTGGTCGGGCAGGAGCCCGTCATCGCGCAGCTGTCCGCGGCCGCCGGCGGGACGGGCGGCGTGGCGCACGCGTGGCTGTTCACCGGGCCGCCCGGTTCCGGCCGCGTCGCCGCCGCGCGGGCGTTCGCGGCGGCGCTGCAGTGCACGGAGACGCCGCGCGGGTGCGGGCACTGCGCGTCCTGCCACCAGATCCTCCAGGGGACGCACGCGGACGTCGAGGTCGTCCGCCCGGAGGGCCTGTCGTTCGGCGTCAAGGACGCGCGGTCGCTCGTGCTGCGGGCGTCGTCGTCGCCGAGCGGGGGCCGCTGGCAGGTGGTGCTGTTCGAGGACGCCGACCGGGCCACCGAGGGCGCCGCGAACGCGCTGCTGAAGGCGATCGAGGAGCCGCCGGCGCGGACGGTGTGGCTGCTGTGCACGCCGTCGCCGGAGGACCTGCTGGTGACGATCCGGTCCCGCTGCCGGCTGGTGACGCTGCAGACCCCGCCGATCGCGGCGATCGCGGACTTCCTCGTCCAGCGGGACGGCGTCGACCGCGACACCGCCGACGTGGTGGCGCGGGCCGCGCAGGGCCACATCAGCCGGGCCCGCCGCCTCGCCGCCGACCCGGCGATGCGCCAGGTGCGCGACGGCGTGGTGGCGATCCCGCGCCGGCTGACCGGGGTGAGCCCGGCGGTCGCGGCGGCGGAGACCCTCGTGAAGGCGGCGGAGGCGGAGCGGGACGCGCAGACGGCGGAGCTGAACGAGACCGAGACGTCCGCGCTGCGCAAGGCGCTCGGCGAGAGCGAGAAGGGCCGCATGCCCCGCGGGACGGCGGGCGCCCTCAAGGACCTTGAGGCCCGGCAGAAGTCGCGGGCGACGCGGGTCCTGCGGGACGCCCTGGACCGGACGCTGCTCGACCTCGCGTCCTACTACCGCGACCTGCTGACGCTGCAGCTCGGGGCGGGCGGCGAGCTGGTGAACATCGAGCTCGGGCCGGAGCTGCGGACGGCGGCGGGCAACGGCCGCCCGGAGGACACCCTCCGCCGCCTTGACGCGATCATGGACTGCCGGGAGCGGCTGGCGGCGAACGTCAACCCGCAGCTGGCGTTCGAGGCCCTCACGCTCGCTCTGCGGACCGGCTGACACCCACTGGGCGGACGGCGCCGAGCGGACCATTCGGCCGTGGCCGCACCGAGCCGACGACGATCGCGGGACGTCTCCTGTTCCCCGCTTACAAGAGATGTCCCTATTCGTTACATTTCCGTACGCGTCTCTCAACAAGCGCACACGTAACGTCTCCTGGCTGATCAACAGAAAACCGGGCTATTCACCCCCACGGCCAGGAGGTCTGCCTTGCGGCGAGCCTTGATTTCCGCCGCGTGCGCCGTCGCCACCATGACGGCCCTCGCGTTTCCAGTGTCAGCGGCTCCGAACCCATCGCAGGCGAAGGGTGAGGCGTCGGAGTACGTCGTCCTCTACAAGGAGGGCGTGTCCACGGGCCGGGCCCACCGTGCCGTGAAGGCGGCCGGAGGCAAGGTCGTCCACGAGAACCGCGACGTGGGCGTCGCGACCGTCCGGTCGAGCAACCCGGGGTTCATCCGCGCCGCGATGAGCCGGCGGGAGCTGGAGGGCGTCGCGCACAACCGGGTCATCGGCGAGGCGCCGAAGACCAAGAAGAAGGCCGCGAAGGTCGAGAAGCTCGCCGGCGTCACGAGCGGTGCCACGAACAAGCTCTCCCTTGCGGGCAAGCCGTCCAAGGACACCGAGCCGCTCGCGGACCTGCAGTGGGACATGAAGCAGATCCACGCGACGGCGAACGGCTCGTACAAGAAGGAGCCGGGTGACAGGCGCGTGCTGGTCGGCGTCCTCGACACCGGCGTGGACGGCGACCACCCGGACATCGCGCCGAACTTCGACCGGAAGCTGAGCCGCAACTTCACCCACGACATCCCGACCGACGCCAACGGCGACGAGGTCGACGGGCCGTGCGAGTTCACGTCGTGCGTCGACCCCAACGACTGGGACGACAACGACCACGGCACGCACGTCGCGTCCACGATCGCCTCGCCGCGCAACGGCCTCGGCATGGCGGGCGTCGCCCCGAACGTGTCGATCGTCAACCTGCGCGTCGGCCAGGACTCCGGCTACTTCTTCCTCCAGCCGACCGTCGACGGCCTGACCTACGCGGCCAAGAACGGCATCGACGTCGTCAACATGAGCTACTACATCGACCCGTGGCTCTGGAACTGCGGCAACAACCCGGCCGACAGCCCCGAGGCCCAGCTGGAGCAGCGGACGATCATCAAGGCCGCCCAGCGCGCTCTGGACTTCGCGCACGAGCGCGGCGTCACGCTGATCTCCGCGGCGGGCAACGACCTCGTCGACTACACCAAGACGAACGAGGACGCGAGCAGCCCCGACTTCCCGTCCACGCCGGGCGAGGCGCCGTACGAGCGGACCGTCCCGGCGAGCTGCGTGTCGATGCCGTCCGAGGGCGAGCACGTCATCCCGATCTCGGCGACCGGGCCGAGCGGCCGCAAGTCGTACTACAGCAGCTTCGGCAACGGCTACGTCGCGGTGGCGGCGCCCGGTGGCGACAAGGTCGACAACGCGAACCAGCGTCCGGACGACAAGGGCGGCATCTGGGCGGCCTACCCCGAGCGGCTCGCGAAGGCCCGCGGTGAGCTGAACGCCGACGGCACGCCGAAGGTGCCCTACCTCATCCGCAGCTGCAAGGGCGGCAAGTGCGCCTACTACCAGTCGATCCAGGGCACGTCGATGGCGTCGCCGCACGCCGTCGGGGTCGCCTCGCTCATCGTCAGCAAGTACGGGCACCGGGACCGCCGCGGCGGCCTGACCCTGGACCCGGGCGTCGTCGAGCGGGTGCTGCGCGGCACCGCGACGCCCAAGGCGTGCCCGAGCCCGCGGACCGTCGAGTACGTCTGGTACACCCAGGGTGAAGACGGCGAGTGGGTCAAGCACACCTCGACGCAGACGTGCGAAGGCTCGAAGGGTCAGAACGGGTTCTTCGGCAGCGGCGTCGTGGACGCGCTGAACGCGGTCTCGCGGTGACCCTGCACTAGGCCACCCCAGGGCGCGGCCCCCGGCGATCACGCCGGGGGCCGCGTTCTTTGTGCCGGGACCATCCGGTGCGTTCTGTGGCAAGGTGAACACCGGCTGTATCGCGGGCGCGGCGGGACGAGGGAGCGACGATGACCGAGCCGGAGGAGCCGACCGAAGAGCGTGCGCGGCGGGCCCCGATCTGGCTGATCGCCGGCGCCGTCGTGCTGGCCGTCGCGCTGACCGCGGGCGCGTCAGTCGGCGGCATCCTGTGGATGCGGGACGACGCGAGCCCGGAAGGCTCGAAACCGGGCGAGCGTGAGGTGTCGGTGTTCTTCTGCGTCCGCTCGTCCAGCGAACCCCGGTGCGGCGACGGCGCGGCGACGGAGCAGCAGAGGCAGGCGGTCAAGCAGCGCGTCACGGGCATGCCGAAGGTGCGCCAGGTGGTGTACGAGTCGCAGCAGCAGGCGTACGAGCGGGCCAGGAAGACCTTCGCGGACCGCAAGGACCTTCTCGCCGCCCTGCGTCCCGAGGACCTTCCCGATTCGCTGCGGGTGCGCGTCGCCGGCACCCGCGCCGCCGAGGCGGTCAAGGCGGCGCTGACCAGTGCCCCGGGCGTCCAGGAGGTCGTGATCCAGCCACGCCGCCCTGGGGCATGATGGTGGGATGCCGTACCGCGTCACGTTCGTCTGCACGGGCAACATCTGCCGCTCTCCGATGGCCGAATGGGTCCTGCGCCACCACGTCGATGAAGAGGGGCTGGACGTCGAGGTCGACAGTTCGGGCACCGGCAACTGGCACGCAGGCGACGGGGCCGACGAGCGGACGGTCGCGACGCTGGAGCGGGCCGGGTACCGCTCGGCGCACATCGCGCGGCAGTTCGAGCCCGGCTGGTTCGCCCGGTACGACCTGATCCTGGCGCTGGACGAGGGGCACCGGCGGGCGCTGCGGGCGATGGCGCCGGACGAGGAGGCCCGCGGCAAGGTCCGGCTGCTGCGCGAGTTCGACCCGGACGCGGACGGCGACCTCGACGTCCCCGACCCCTACTACGGGGACCGCGCCGACTTCGACCTCGTCCTACAGCAGGTGGAGGCGGCGATGCCCGGCCTCCTGGAGGAGATCCGCGCGGCGCTCAAGGCGGCGTGAGCGCGGTGCGGCTGGAACGGCTGCTCGGGACCGCGGTCGACGACGTGCGCGATCTCGGTTCCAGCCACTCCTGGACGCTGCACAGGGCGTCCCTGGCGGACGGCCGCGAGGTGTTCGTCAAGGCGGCGTCCGACCAGGCCGGCGTGTTCACCGCGGAAGCCGCCGGGTTGCGGTGGCTGGGCGAGGCGGGCCCCGGAACGCCCGTCCCGGAGGTCGTCGCGGCGGACGACCACATGCTCGTCCTGCCGTGGCTGCCCTCGGCGTCGCCGTCCCCGGCCGCCGCCGAACGGCTGGGGCGGGAACTGGCCGCCCTGCACACCGGGAACCGTCCGGACTCCTACGGGGCGCCCTGGGACGGCTACATCGCGGACCTGCCGCTCGACACCACCCTCGACGACCGCGCCTGGCCCGCCTGGTACGCCGAACGCCGCCTCGAACCGTTCCTGCGCCTCGGCAGGCGGCACCTGTCGTCCGGTGACGTCCGCCTCATCGAGGCCGTCATGGAGGACGTGGAGACGCTCGCCGGGCCGCCGGAGCCGCCGTCCCGCATCCACGGCGACCTGTGGTCCGGGAACATCCTGTGGACGGACGAGCGCGCGCTGCTGGTCGACCCCGCCGCGCACGGCGGGCACCGCGAGACGGACCTGGCGATGATGGCGCTCTTCGGAACGCCGCACCTGGACACGGTGCTGGCCGCCTACGATGAGGCGGCGCCCCTGGCGGACGGATGGCGTTCCCGCGTCCCGTTGCACCAGTTGCACCCGCTGCTCGTCCATGTGGCTCTGTTCGGCGGGTCGTACAGGGCGTCCCTGGTCGACGCGGCGCGCGCGTCGCTCGGCTGAGGCGGCTTGCTTGCGAAGTGGTAACTCCGCATTCATGGGTGTTTGTGGCGATGTAAATGAGATAGAAACGACGGGCGATCCGCAGGAAGGCAGGTGCGAGACAAGCCCATGAACGGTGGCAGGCGCCAGGACCCGGGGGACCGGCTCGGCTCGTGGAAGGGCCTCATCCCCCTCTGCATGGCCGCGGCGGCGGCCCTGTTCATCGGCGGAGGCGTGGACGTCGTGCATCGCCACCAGCGGGCCGGCGACGACGAGCGCGAGGCCAAGCCCGCGGCGAAGGCCGAGCGGACGGAGCCGGCGGTCGTGGTCGGCATCACCGCGCCGGGCACCGCGCTGCTCGTCCGGGACGTCCGCACCGGCGCGAACGTGGGGCTCCCCGTCGCCGCACCGGAGGGCCGCCGCTTCCACCGCGTCGCCGCGGTCAAGGACGGCTCCTACATCGTCGCCTCCTACGGCGGCCGCAGCGTCACGTTCCAGCGCCTCCAACTGGGCGACGACGGGCGCCCCAAGAGCCTGACGGACATCCCCAAGGTCAGCGTCCCGGGCGCGTCCACCGCATGGTCGGAACTCGCCGTCAGCCCGGACGGCGGCCGCATCGCCTACGTGACGTACAAGGGCGCCCGGGGCCGTGTGGACGTCGTCTCCACCACCGGCGGCGCCCACAAGGCGTGGACGACGAAGCTCCGCGCCCGCATCGGAAGCCTCTCCTGGTCCGGCAGCACACTCTCCTTCGTCTGGACGTCGGCCGGCTCCCCGAGGCACCAGGTCCGCACCCTCGACACCGGCGGCCCCGCGGGCGACCTCAAGGTCAGCAAGGCCGTCATGGTGCTGCCCAAGGGCGCCACCAACGCCGTCCTGAGCCGGGACGGCCGCTCCGTCATCACGGGCGCGGTGAAGAACTCCGAGCTCACCCTCCAGGCGTACACGCTCCAGGGAAAGCCCGCGAGGACGCTGTGGACCCAGAAGGTGAAGGGCGCCCTCACCGGCCTGGACATCGCCCACACGAGCAACAGCCTCATCGCGACCGCCGGCGACCTGTACGCGCAGGGCGTCGCGGCCGTCCCCGGAGAGGATCTCGCCGACGTCGCCTGGTGACACCTAGAGTGGACCCACGGAATCGGGCGAATGGAGCGAAACCGTGGGCATGGTGATGGCAGTCAGCTTCACCCGTTACGGGCGGCTCTACTACCTCGACCCGGGCCCGCACAGCCCGAAGGTCGGTGACAAGGTCCTCGTCCCGACCGACTCCGGGCCCGAGGTCGCCGAGTGCGTGTGGGCGCCGCAGTGGGTCTCCGACGACATCGGCGGCCTGCCCGAGTGCGCCGGCCCCGCCACCGACGAGCACCTGGCGCGCGACGAGACCAACCGGCGGCGGCGCGCCGAGGGCCGCGCCATCGCCAAGCGCCTGATCCGCAAGCACGAGCTCCCGATGAAGGTCATCGGCGTCGACTACCTCGACACCGACAACGTCTTCAAGATCTACTTCACCGCTCCGCACCGGGTCGACTTCCGCGCCCTCGTCCGCGACCTGGCCCGCGGCATCAAGGCCCGCGTCGAGCTCCGCCAGGTCGGCCCGCGCGACGAGGCCCGCCTTCAAGGCGGCATCGGCCCCTGTGGCCGCGACCTGTGCTGCGCCACCTTCCTCAAGGACTTCGAGCCCGTCTCCGTCCGCATGGCGAAGGAACAGGACCTTCCCGTCAATCCGCTCCGCATCGCCGGCGCCTGCGGCCGCCTGATGTGCTGCCTCAAGTACGAGCACCCGCTCTACGTCAAGGCGCACGAGCGCATGCCGGCCCTGGGCTCCCGCGTCGACACCCCGAACGGCCCCGGCCAGGTCGTGGGCCGCAACGTCCCCGCGGACAAGGTCACCGTCCGCCTCAACTCCGGAGGCCGCTGCTCCTGCCCTTCGGCCTCGGTCTGCTCCCCCCGCAAGCAACACGACGCGATGCACAACCCCGCCTCCGACGACCCCGGCTGACCGCCGGGGAGCGAGTGGAGATCAAGGCGCGGGGCAGAATGCGAGGCATGACGCGAACTGTGAACCTGCCCGGTGACGCCTCGCTGCCCCTCATCGGCTTCGGGACCTGGCAACTCCGGCCCAAGACGGCGTACGAGTCGGTGCGTGCGGCGCTCGACATCGGTTACCGGCACATCGACACCGCGACGCTGTACAGGAATGAGGCGGACGTCGGCAGGGCCGTCAAGGACAGCGGCGTCGATCGGGAGCAGGTCTTCGTCACCACCAAGCTGCGGCCGCAGGACGCCCGGAACGCCCGCCGCACCCTGGAGTCGAGCCTTCGCCTGCTCGACACCGCCTACGTCGACCTCTGGCTGATCCACTGGCCGACCGGACGGGACGAACTCGTCCCGACATGGCAGGACCTACTCTCCGCCAGGGACGCCGGGCTGGCCCGGACCGTCGGCGTCAGCAACTTCAGCCCGGCGCAGATCGACCTGGTGACCGAGGCCACCGGAGAGCAGCCGGCCGTCAACCAGATCCCGTGGAGCCCCGCACAGCACGACCC
The DNA here is from genome assembly GCF_900115095.1 of Actinomadura madurae. Lineage (GTDB taxonomy): Bacteria > Actinomycetota > Actinomycetes > Streptosporangiales > Streptosporangiaceae > Spirillospora > Spirillospora madurae. Next base: position 284,652 of record NZ_FOVH01000004.1, on the reverse strand, counting down.
GGCCCTGCTGGACGAGCACCGCCGCCGAGGGGTCGCCGTCGAGGGCTACAGCGGCCTGAAGAACACCGACCTGCGCGACCCGATCCTCACCGGAATCGCGGAACGGCACGGAGTAACCACCGCCCAGGTGGTCCTCCGCTGGCACCTGGAACACGACATAGTGATCCTGCCCCGCTCCTCGCGCCGAGAGCGCATCGCAAGCAACTTCGCCCTCGACGCCTTCACCCTCACCAAGGAGGACGTCGCCACGATCGACTCCCTCAGCCGAACCGCCTAACCGACCCCAGCTACGCGAACCCCCCGTCCCCCAGAAGCCAACACGCACACGCCACCACAAACCAGGCCGCCGGCAGCACGACCACCGAAAATCATCAACAGCCGCTGAAAAAAGGTCGGCAGAACCGCCAACGCGTCCCTGCTCGCTTACGAACCTGCCACACCCGCCGGCCGCGCGCTGGCTGCTGCGCTCGACGCCGCGAGCGACGTCCACGTCCAGGCCGGCCGGCCCAGCCGGCGGCCCTCGATCAGCGGCAGGACGAGTGCGAGCAGTCCGAGCGTCACCAGGACGGTCCCGGGAACGTCCAGGCGGGTGCCGGTGACGCGGGGCTGGGGCGGGACGGTCCGGCGGATCATCGGGAGCGTCACCAGGCCCACCGGAACGTTGATCAGGAAGATGCCGCGCCACCCGCTGCCGAACAAGTCGGCTTCGATCAGCGCGCCTCCGATGAGCTGCCCGAACACGCCGCCCAACCCGAGCGCCAGGCCGTAGGCCGTGAAGGCGCGGGCGCGGCGCTCCCCGCTGAACGCGCCGTTGATGATGCCGAGGACCTGCGGCATCAGCAGCGCGGCCGCGACGCCCTGCACGACCCTGGACGCCATCAGCGTGCCCGGGGACGGGGCGAGCCCGCACGCGAGGGACGCGCCGGTGAACGCCGCGAGGCCGAGCGCGTACATCCTTCGGCGTCCGAACAGGTCGCCGAGCCGCCCGCCGGTGACCAGCCCGCTGCCGAGGGCCAGCCCGAACCCGGCGACGACCCACTGGACCGCCGTCGCGCCGGCCCGCAGATCCGCCTGGATGTCGGGTATCGCCACGTTGACGATGAAGAAGTCGAGCGTGGTGATGAAGATGCCGGTGAGCAGCACCAGAAGCGCCCCGGTGGACGCGGCACCGGGCCGCACGCCCTCGCCTGGCCGCCGGCCCGCCGCGGTATGCGACATGGTTCCCCCGTTCGTCGTCGTGAGCCTCGACGATCTCCCGGACCCGCTCACGAGTGCGATAAGGCGAGAGCCAACGCACCCGACCGCGAACCCCACGGAACCTCGACGCCCGCCGCCCCGCACCAGCGCATCCCAGCACGGGCACTCGGCCGACAACCCGCACCAGCGCCCGCAGGCACGACGAATCTCACCGCAGGGTGCCCGGCCCGACAGAACGAGGCGCGCGGACCCGTCGGCGACGCGCGGTCGGGCCGTGAGGGGTGGTGCCGTACGCTCGGGCCGCCAACGCCACGCAAACCCGGCGCCTGTCGCCCCGCGCCGACGTGTGTCGGCACGAGCATCCGGCTGACAACCCGCGCCGGCGTGTATTCGCACGGGGACTCGGCCGTCGGTGGCCCGCATCGTCGCCCGCGGGCGCGGCGTATCTCGCCGGGTGCCCGGCGTGGCGGAACGCGGCGCGCGGACCTGCCGGCGATGCGTGGCCGGTGTGTGGGCGGTGCTGTGCGGCCGGGCCGCTAAGGCCATGGGAACCCGGCGGTTGGTGGCCCGCACCGGTGCCCGTGGGCGTGGGGTATCTCGCCGCGTGCTCGGCGTGGCGGAACGTGGCGTGTGGAGCCGGCGGTGGTGCGTGGTCGGGCCGTGCGGTCGGTCGCTAGCGCCACGGGTTGAGGGCGTGCTTGCCGCTGGTCCGGCGCGCTTCGAGGTTTCGGAGCACCGCCGGACCGTCCGCCAGGGGATGAACCTGGGGAGTGCCGGGCGGATACACGCCCTGGGCGATGAGCGCCTCGATCTCGGCGAGCAACGATCGGTAGATGGACGGGACCGCCGTCGCCAGCGCACCAATGTGCAGGCCCTTGACCTGAACCTGATGGGCGAACACCAGCTCGTGAGTGGTCACGGCGACATCGCCGGACGCCGCACCGAACACCACGATTCGTCCGATAAAGGGCTTGGTGACCGCCAGGCTGGCCTTGAACGTGGCCTGTCCCACGGACTCCAGAACCAGGTCGACGCCGCCGGTCAGGCGGACGATCTCCGCGGCCAGGTCAGGGCGTGCGCCGTCCAGGACCTCGTCCGCGCCGAGCGTTCTAACGGTGTCGTGCTTGGCCGGCGAGGCCGTGGCGATCACGCGCGCACCGTAGTGACGGGCGAGGCGGACGGCGGCCTGCCCCACACCACCGGCCGCCGCGTGCACGAGCACCGTGTCACCCGGCTCGATCCCACCCAGCGGCTTCAGCGCCGCCAACGCGGTCGCCCAGTTGAGCACAAGTCCGAGCGCCTCGGCGTCGTCCCATCCGGACGGGACGGGAAGCACCTCCGCGGCCGGCATCGTCATGTACTCGGCGAAGGCACCCGGCCCTGCTCCGACGACATGGGAGCCGACAGGGAGAGGGCTCTCCACCGCCGGGCCGACGCCCACGATCTCGCCGGCGGCCTCGAAGCCCGCCACGTAGGGTGCCCGCGGACCTCCGCCGTAGATTCCACGCGCCTGCATGACGTCCGCGAAGTTGACCCCGGCGGCGCCGACCCGGATCAGGTACTCGCCCGGACCAGGCACGGGACGGCGCTGATCGGTCGTCAGGAACAGATCCTCCGGCCCGGCGTCCGACCGCTGGACCAGTGCCCGCATCGTCTGCTCGGCGGTCCGATGCCGCTCGTTGGTATCCATGCACCGGAACGTAGAAGGCTCACACAGGTGTCAAGGTCAACCGGCGGTTCACCCGGTGACGCGACGGGCCTCACGGAGGTAGTCGTCGAGAGCCGCCTGCTGAGCGCTGAGCGCGGCGATTCGCGCGGCGAGCCGATCGCGGTGGTCCTGCACCTCACGCAGAAATTCCGCGCACGGCACATCCGCCCCCGCCTCGGTGATGTGGGGCAGAACCTCCTTGATCAACCGAACCGGCAACCCGGATTCCAGCAGCGACCGGATGACAAGGACCCGGTCGATCGTGGATCGGCAGTAGTCGCGGTACCCGTTGCCACGGCGGCCTGGGACGATCAAGCCCTCATCCTCGTAGTACCGCAACGACCTCGCGCTAGCACCACTGACCCTGGCGGCCTCGCCGATCCGCATACGTGCGGCAACGTCCAGAGACTCCCCGATCTTCCAGCACGATGGCGTCGCGGCGAAGGGTGGCGGCGGGTGCGCCCCGTGCCATCGCGCAGCCCTCGCCGAGCCCCGCCCCACGGAAGGCGCCGCCTCAGCTGGACGCCACCGCTCGATGGGCGATCCCGGGGCGACCAGTCCAACCGCATCGTCCGTCCGCCACACATACTGCCGATCCGCCGATGGTCAGGCACGGAGGCACACGAGCGGTCGGCGGCGGAACCGTCCCGCCTGGCCAACTCCCGGCGGCACTGCCCGGCGTAGTCGCCCCCGTGGGGCGACCCTCGCGCCCGCCTCGTCTACGGGCATGCTTGAGGCCGCCGCCGTAATTCGGTTGTGCGGGTTGCTCGGGGCGATTTAGCGTCCCGTCGCATGGATTCACTGGTACCGGACGGGCCTGTGCGGCTGCTCGGAATCGACGACCTCGCCGCCTGCCAGCGCCTCGCCGAGGACCGGGAGTGGGGCCGTGAAGACCACAAGTGGCGGTTCCTGTTCTCCGTCGGTGACGTGTACGGCGTCGACGACGGGAACGGCGGCCTCGCCGCGACGGTGGTGACGACCCCGTACGGCAAGGACGTCGCGGCTATCAGCATGGTGCTGGTCGCCAAGCGCTATGAACGCCGCGGTCTGGGCGGCCGGGTCATGCGGCACGCGATGGAGAACGCCGGTACGTCCAGCCTCTGCCTAACCGCCACGGACTATGGCCGCCCCCTGTATGAGCGTCTGGGTTTCAGGTCTGTCGGACTCTGCACGACCTACAAGGGCACCGGTCCGGGCCCGTCAGAGCGAACCGTGTCCGTGCCCGTGGAACCTGCCGACATGCCCGCCATCCACGCACTCGACACCGAGGTCTTCGGTGCCGACCGATCCCAAGTGATCGACGGCCTGCCGGCATTCTGCTCGACGTTCCGCGTTGTCAGGGACGGGACGGGCATAGCCGGTTTCGGAGGCATGTGGCGGAACGACGGGCAGGCCATGGTGGGCCCCGTCCTGGCACAGGACGTCGGCACCGCCCTCGCGCTCGTAGACGAGATCGTCCCAGAGGGCCCGATACGCCTGGACATCGACCACCTCCACACGGAACTGACCGCCTGGGCAAAACGGCACGGCCTCCGCCCCGCCTTCACCACGACGATCATGGAATACGGCGACCCGATCCCAAACGACCCGTCCCGCCTCTACCTCCCCGTAGCCCAAGCCCTCGGCTAACGCCCCAACCCACCAGCGAGCCAGCCACACCTCACTACCTCCCCCAGACGCCCGTCCCCGACCCACCACGCTGACACGCCCTCACGCTTGGCGGGGCGCGGCACGCACGCAGGCCCGGCACGCAGGCCCGGCACGCAGGCCCGGCACGCAGGCCCGGCACGCCTGCCATGCTGGCCTACTCGCCCGTCCGCCCGCCCGCCGCCACGCCCGCCACGCCCGCCGTGTCCGGCACGTCCGGCACGTCCGGCACGCCCGCCGCGTCCGGCACGTCCGCCGCGTCAGCCGCGTCAGCCGCGTCAGCCACGCCTGGCACGTGGCTTGACGCACCTGAGGTGGCGTGGTGCTTGAGGTGGCGTGGTGCTTGAGGTGGCGTGGTGCTTGAGGTGGCGTGGTGCTTGAGGTGGCGTGGTGCTTGAGGTGGCGTGGTGCTTGACGTGGCGTGGTGCTTGACGTGGCCTGGTGCTTGACGTGGCGTGACGTTCCAGACGTGCGTGCCGGGCGTGTCAAACGTGCAGGTCCAGGCACGCCTGCCACGCCAGGCGCATCGGCATCCTCGGTAGGACGGGCCGGACCGTAAACCGGTGTTGCGCGGTGCGCCATGCTTCCCGCGCAGCACCCAGAACTCCGCAGCAGCCGAGCAACCCTCGCCGCCCTCGACTACATGACCGGCGAGAGCAGGGCTAAGGACCGGATCGATGCGTCGCGCCTGACCCAAGGGCCGGGTTGTTGCTTGTTCGCCGGACGCACTTCGGCAGCGGCCGGGGATGAAGCGGACGCTTAGAACTTCGTTTTCGGGCGTTCCTGGAGGACGCCATCGACGAAGATGTCGACCTTCTCGTTGTAGAAGCAGATCAAGCCGGCGACCTTGCGGCTCTCGTCCAGTGGGGTCGGGTACGACCAGGCCAGATCCTTCTGGATTCCGTCGCCCGCATGCACCGACCAGTACTCGGCGGTGCCCTTGTAGGGGCAGTGCGTGACGGTCTCGGTGTGTTCGAGGAGATCCATCCGGACATGCGGTTTCGGCAGGTAGTACCGCACCGGCAGGCCCGTCTCGAACAGCAGTCGCGGGCTGGACGACTCCGCGACCGTCACGCCGTCCACCTCCACACGGACGTGCCGCGACGACGCCAGGACGTCCACGCGCGTGTGCGGATCGCGCGGATGGACGAAGACCTCCTCGTCCTCCTCGAACCACGCGTCCATCGCATCCCAGTCGAGCCGGACGAGGCCCGGTAGTTCGGTATGCCGGAGCGCGCCGCCCGGAGCCTCCGCCCCGTTCACCTTCACGGTGTAGGCGGTCGCGTCGCCGCGGCTCGGCGAACGCTTCCCGGGCCCGTCCTCGACGAGCTCGGCCCGCACGTCCGCCTCGGGGAAGTAGTAGGTCGGGTAGTAGGGAATCTCCCATACGAGGGACGGTCTCGTGGTGTCGGCGACCAGGTGACCGCCCAGGTACGCCCGTACGCGCTTGCCGCTCTCCTCGATCCGGAGGCTGGTCTTCCGCGATGTGCCCATGCTTGGGCAACCGCTCCCGGCCGGGGCCTATTTCGCCCTCGCTCTGCGTGGGACGGCGAGGATGGGTAGCAGAGAGAGGAGCAATAGCGCGGCCGCCCACCAGAAGGTCGTGGTGAACGCTCCTGCCAGGAGGTTCGGCGTCCCTGCCGTGTGGAGCGCGGCTGCCTCGTCCAGGTTGCCGGACGCGCCGGGAATCTCGTCGCGGATGCTGATCTGCAGGACGACCGCCATCACCGCCGTGCCCAGCGAGCTGCCCACCCTGACCAGGATGTTCGCGCCGGTGGTCGCCGCCGGAACTGCCTCGCGGGGCAGTCCCTGGTAGGCCATCGCCATGAGGCACGGAGCGATCATGCCGTGGCCGAGCCCCACGACGAACATGGCGCACATGATCGTGGGGCGGCCGGTGCCGGGGGAGAGGCCGGTGAGCGCCAGGGTTCCGGCGAGCACGCCGAGGACGCCGCCGACGACGAACCACCGCCCGCCGAAGCGGTCGGCCAGCCGTCCCGACACGCTCATGGTGAGCATCGCGCCGAGCCCCATGGGTGCGAGCAGCCAGCCCGCGTCCAGGGCCGACTCTCCGCGGACGAGCCCCGCGAACAGCGGAACCAGGATCATCACGCCGAACATCGCGGCGCTGTAGAGAAAGAGCCCGCTGGTCGCCCCGGTGAATGCACGGGTGCTGAGACGACGCAGATCGATGAGCGCACCGTCCCCCTTGCGGAACGCATGCACGACGAACGCTCCGACCATGGCGCCGCCCGCGATCGCCGTGACGAGGAAGCGGCCACCGGTGAGGCTGTCGCCGTTGCCGGCAACGGACAGGGCGTACACGAGCACCGCAAGCCCGGGGGACAACAGCAGCATGCCGAGGACGTCCAGCCGGGCGTCCATGTCGCGCTCGCCGTCACGGGGCAGCATGCGCAGGGCGGCGAACAGCGCCACCGCGCAGAACGGGACGTTGACGAAGAACATCCAGCGCCAGTTCAGGCTGTCGACGATCGCGCCGCCGAGCAGCGGGCCGAGCACCGGGGCGAGCATCGCGGGCACGGAGACGATGCTCATCACCCGTCCCATCCGGTCGGGGCCCGCCTCGCGGACGAGCATGGTCTGCCCGACGGGCAGCAGCATCCCGCCGCCGAGGCCCTGCAGCACGCGGAACGCGATCAGCGAGGGAACCGACCAGGCGAACCCGCACAGCAGGGACCCGCTGATGAACAGCCCGAGCGAGACCAGCCACATCCGCCGCGCGCCGAACCGCCGGACCGACCACGCGGTGATCGGGATCGCCATGGACAGGGCGAGGGTGTAGCCGGTCACGACCCACTGGATGGTCGACAGGGAGGTGCCGAAGTCCTTGCCGAGGGCGGTGATCGCCACGTTGACGATGGTGCTGTCGAGAACGGTCATGATCGCGCCGAGCACCACGACGATCGCGAGTTTGCGCAGGTGCGGGTCGATGCCGTCCTTCTCGACGGGTGGTGCGGTTCCCATGATCTTCATCGGCGCCCCCCTGGTTTCCGTACACCGTATCGCTGGCACCATACACTGTATCACCCGATCCGTACACCGTATCGATACGCCGTATCGCGTACCATCGGCGATGTGGCGGGAACTTCGAGGTCAGACGATGTGTGGACGCGTCCGCGCGGCGGGCGCCGCCCGAAGCTGACCCGCGAAGGGATCGTCGAGGCGGCGATCGGGATCGCGGACGCCGAGGGGCTGGACGCGGTGTCCATCCGCCGCATCGCGAGCGAGCTGGGCGTCCGCGCGATGAGCCTCTACACGCACATCGACGCGAAGGAGGACCTCCTCGACCTCATGTACGACGAGGTCGCGGGGGAGGTGCTGCTCGACGGCGAGCTGCCCGACGACTGGCGGGAGGCGGTGCTCGTGCTCGCCCGCAGGGAGCGCGAGGCGAGCATCAGGCATCCCTGGCTGCTGCAGATCGCCGGCCGCTCCGTGCGCGTGGGCCCGAACGGGCTGCGTCACCTTGAGCAGTCCCTGGCGGCCATTGCCCGGCTCACCGACGACCCGGAGGAGATGCTGACGATCGTCAAGGCCGTCGACTACTACATGATGGGCTTCATCACGTTCGAGCAGGGGCTCGGTCAGAACCGCCCACAGCATGGTCCGGCAAGCCCTCTGGAAAAGGCGTACGTTCGCAAGTTGGTCGAGAGCGGGGAGCTCCCCCATCTCAAGCCCTTCCTGGAGACGGGCCTCTACAACCACAACAGCTTCGAGCGGGGCCTCAAATGGTTGCTCGACGGCATCGAACACGAATACGGAGGGAAGTAGCCCTCGGTCATCACGCCGACGTAGCGTAGGCGACGGCGTACGTGCCGCTACGACGAGACGGGGTCCAGGTGCGGGCAGCAAGGTTCATCAGCGTGGCGACTGTCCTGGCGCTGGCAGCGGTCACCGGCTGTAGCGGCGATGCCAAGAACGAGTCGACACCTCCGGCCGACGTCCCGGCGGGGCTCGACTCCTTCTACGGGCAGAAGCCCACCTGGAAGGGGTGCGGGGACGACTTCCAGTGCACGACCGTCCAGGTACCTCTGGACTACTCCAAGCCGTCCGGGGCGAAGGTCGGCATCTCCCTCATCAGGCTCCCAGCTCAGGACAAGTCGGCCCGGATCGGCTCCCTTCTCACCAACCCGGGCGGTCCCGGAGGTTCTGGCATCGACTTCGTCCGCCAGGCCGGCCGCGCTTTCGGGGACGACCTGCGCCGCCGCTTCGACATCGTCGGCTTCGACCCGCGCGGAGTGGCCGCCAGCGACCCCGTCCGCTGTAACGACGGCCCCCAACTGGACGCGTTCTTCGCCACCGACGCCTCCCCCGACGACCAGAACGAGACGAACACCCTCGGCGAACAGGGCAAGGCGTTCGCGGAGCGGTGCAGGACCAAGGCCAGCTCGGAGCTTCCCCATGTCGGCACCGTCAACGCAGCCCGCGACATGGACGTCCTGCGTGCGGCCCTCGGCGACAGCAAGCTCACCTACTACGGCGCCTCCTATGGCACCTACCTGGGCGCCTTTTACGCCGAACAGTTCCCCAAGAACATCCGGGCCCTCGTCCTGGACGGCGCCGTCGATCCGCAGCTCTCGTCCACCGAACTGCTGATCGAGCAGGCGAAGGGCTTCGAAACGGCCCTCCGCGCGTTTGCTGACGACTGCGTGAGGTCAGGCGGCTGCCCCTTCGGAACCACCGCCGACACGGTCATCACCAACATCGCGTCCTTCCTCGCCGCCACGGACAAGAAGCCGCTCTCCAGTACCCGCAACTCCCGCAAGGTCACCGAGTCCCTGGCAGTGATGGGCATCGCCAGGTCCTTGTACGTCAAGGAGTACTGGCCCGTCCTGCGCCAGTCCCTCATCCAGGCGATGCAGAAGGGCGACGGCACCTACCTCCTGGCCCTCGCGGACGAGATGGTCGAGCGCAAGGAGGACGGCTCATACAGCAACCAGACCGACGCCAACATGGCCGTCAACTGCGTCGACAAGCCCAACCCACCGGACCTCGCCACCTACGGCAAGTCCGCGGAAGAGGCCAAGAGGGTCGCCCCCCGATTCGGCCCCTTCGTCGTCTGGGGCGGCCTGCCCTGCGTCTACTGGCCCGTCCAGATCAAGCAACAGTCGAAGCCCATCACCGCCAAGGGTGCCGCCCCGATCGTCGTCATCGGAACCATCCGCGACCCCGCAACGCCGTACAAGTGGTCCCAGAGCCTCGCCGACCAGCTCTCCAGCGGCGTCCTGCTCACCTTCGACGGCGACGGCCACACCGCCTACCTGCAGGGCAACTCCTGCGTCAACGAGGCCACCGACAAGTACCTCGTCACGACCGACCCGCCCAAGGACGGAACCACCTGCCGCTGAATAACCAGTGCAACCCACCCCCGGAGACCCGGTAGACTGCTTCCCGCCGTGCCCCGCATGGCAGGCCGCCTTAGCTCAGTCGGCAGAGCGATTCACTCGTAATGAATAGGTCGTCGGTTCGATTCCGACAGGCGGCTCGGTACTTGACCAGGGCGTTCATCCGAATCGGGTGGGCGCCCTTAGTCGTGCCGGTTGCAGTTCGTGTTGCAGTTCCCATGATCACGGTGCCCCCCAGAGGGCCCGCCCCATGCGCTCCATGCTCTCCTGAGCCATCGGCGAAGCTACGTGCGTGTACCGCTGCGTGATCCGGATATCGGAGTGCCCCAGGATCTCCTGCACGACGCGGACGTTGACGCCCTGCTCGATCAGCAGTGTCCCGGCGGTGTGCCGCCCGTCATGCACCCGGGCGTCTCGCACGCCGGCCGCGGCGAGGACCGCCTTCCAGTCGTCCCAGTCGTCGCGCGGGTCGATCGGCCGCCCGTTCGGCTGGCAGAACACGAGGTCGTGATCCTCCCAGACGTTCGCCGCGGCAAGGCGCTCCTCGCGCTGCCGTCGGCGGTGCGCCTTGAGCACGGCCACCAGTTCGGGCGGGAGCGGCACGGTCCGCTTGCTCTTGCCCTTGGGCTTGCGGAAGACCAGGCCGCCGCCGGCTCGCTGCGGGCACGTAGAGGCGTGCCGGTCGCAGTCCTTGAGGCAGAGCCGCGGCGCGTCCGCGGGGATGCACTTGTGCGGGCGGCCGGACCGGCGCCGCGCCTTCGGGCAGTTCTTCGGGCACGGCCGCCGGTGCTTCCCCTCCGTGCACGCGGCCACGTCATCGCAGCCGTGATGCCACTTCTGCCGCACCAGTTGCCACCACACCCGTACCGACCCGCCTTCGAGGTCGACGAACTTCCACCGGAGCCCGAGCGCCTCGCCCTGCCGCAGCCCGAGCGACAGACCCACGGACCAGCGGGCCCCGTTGCGGCGGCCGTCCGCCGCGGCGAGGATGCGCCGCGCCTCGGCCTGCGTCAGCGGCTCAATCTCGCTGTCGTTCTCGCCGGGCGCGTCGAGCAGCGTGGCGACGTTCCGGCCGACCTGGTCGCGCCGCACCGCCAGGGTGAGCGCGCGGGACAGGATCCGGTGGACCTTCAGCACGTGGCTCGGCTTCTTCTCGGCCGCGTACATCCGCGTGTAGAGCTTGTCCAGGTGGTCGGCCCGGAGCCGGTCGAGCCGGTGCTTGCCGAGGTGCGGGACGATCCAGTTCCGGATGTCCGACCCGTAGGACTGCAACGTGTTCGGCGCCAGCTCACGCGGCCAGATGTCTTCCAGGCACGTGCGCATCCACTGCTCGACGGTGGGCTTCCGGCCGGGCTTGTCGACCTTCCCGGCGTCCCGCTGCGCCTCCAACTCCTGGACCTTCGCGGTGACCTCGGCCTCGGACTTCCCGGTGCGGTGACGCCGGTCGGGGGAGCCGTCGTCCTTGACGCCCATGGTCACCCAGCCGTGCCATTTGCCGTCGCTCTCGCTGTAGAAGATCGACGACCGGCCGTTTGGCTTGCGGGAGCCGTCGCTGCGCTCGCTCATCCTGCTTTCCCCTTCGTCCCGGGCGGGAGCTTCCCGCGCAGGCGTGCCTCGCGGATCCAGCCGCGGACGGTCGTCACGGGCACGTTGTTGCGCTCGGCGATCGCCTTCGCCGGCTTGCTGGTCACCGCCAATGCCGCCTCGTACCACTGGGCGACCCGAGCGGCGAACTCGTCGGGATCGGTCTTCCTGTCGCGGACGAGGCTGGGCAGCTCGACGAGAGTCTGCGTGCCGCCCCTGCGTCCGATCCTGCTCATCACGTGCTCAAGGCGACCCATTGGGATGGCCCGCAGGACGTCCGCCGTAATCGGTCCGTCGGCGATGCATAGGCCGGTGATCCGCACGCGGCGGTGCTCGTCGGGGACGCGCTCAAGCCGGACGTAGAGCGGGACGTCGAGGATGCCCTCGACCATCTGCCAATCCGTCCCGAGGCCGTCCCAGAGGGGATCATCGCCCGGCCGGTGCTCGGGCATGAACACTCCGCCGGCCTGCAAGGTCTCCTCGCGCAGCTGCTCCAGAGTGGGCCGCTCTCTCGCCGGGTGCTCTTCTCTGTCGCTCACGTTCGCCAACGTACACCGGTCCGCGAGCTTGCTCAATAAGCCCGCGAACGTAGACGTTAAGTCCGCGAACTTGTGGGACACCGGAGGAACGTGGTAGCCATAGATCGGTACTTCTAAGTCCGCTCGCTTAGATGTCAGCGAGCGGCGTTGATCGATGGGAGTCGATCCGTGGAACGAAAGCTCATCCCCTGGTGGCCCGACGCGGGCGAGGCGCTCGGCGGCATCAGCCGGACGACCACCTATGAGCTGATCAGGTCGGGAGAGCTGCCCAGCGTGACCATCGGCCGTCGGCGATTCGTGGCCGTGGCGGACCTCGATGCCTTCGTGGAGGGTCGCCGGACGGGCGGACAGGGCGGGACGGCCGCCTGATGACCACGAACAAGAACGCCCCCGGCGGCGAGACCGGGGGCGCGGACGAGCAGGCGGGCGGCCGGGTCGTCGAGTCGAGCGTACAGCGCTATCCGGCCGCGTTCGCGTCCCTCTATGCACCCAGCGGCAACCGCACCATGTGGTGGTTCACCATGAGGTGCCCGCACTGCGGACACGGCCACTTCGGCCGCCTGCGCAGCCGGGACGCCCTCGACGGCGTACGCCGTGCGGGATGCGGCCGGCTCGTGTGGGTCGTCGTCGCCCGGACCTACCCGGCGGAGGCGGCCCGGTGAGCGACGCTGACCAGCTGCTCAGGCTGGCCGTGGCCGCGGCCGAGATGGTCGACGACATCGAGGGGCAGCAGCGCCGGGAGTCCGCCGCGTTCCGGGACGGCTACGCCCTCGGTCTCGCCGCGGGAATCGACGTCGGCCGCGACCAGGCCGAGCGCGACATGGCCGAGGCGTGGCGCCCCGTCGCCGAGAGCGTCCGGCGCCTCGGCCGGACGCTGACCTTCGAGGAGATCGAGCGCCGCCGCTGGGACGGCCGCCGGGAGGACTTCGGTCGGCCGCGCCCCGGTGACTACACGGGCGGGCCGGTGTCCTGGGACGAACGGGGGACGGCCGCGTGACCATGCCCGTAGGTGCCGTGCTGCTCGACCGGCTACGCGCCGCACTGGCCCGGTACGTCATCCTCCCGTCCGACGAGGCCGGAGACGCGGTCGCGCTGTGGATCGCGGCGACGCACGCGCAACCGGCGTGGCAGCACGCGACCCGTCTCGTCATCACCGCCCCGGAAAAGCGCTGTGGAAAGTCTCGCCTGCTCGACATCATTGAGACGACGTGCCACGACCCGCTGATCACGGTGAACATCAGCCCGGCCGCCCTCGTCCGCTCCATCGGCGAGGACCCGCCCACGCTGCTGCTCGATGAGGCCGACGCGGTGTTCGGCAAGAAGGCGGCCGACAACCACGAGGACCTGCGCGGGCTGCTGAACGCCGGTCACCAGCGCGGGCGCCCGTACGTCCGGTGGGACGCCGCGCTCCGCCAGCCCGAGCACTGCCCGACGTTCGCGATGGCCGCGCTCGCCGGGATCGGCTCGATGCCCGACACGATCGAGGACCGGGCCGTCATGGTCAGGATGCGCCGCCGCGGCCCCGGCGAGCGCGTCCAGCCGTTCCGGACCCGCCGTGACGCGCCCGCGCTGCATGAGCTGCGCGACACCCTCACCGCGTGGGTCCGTAGCCGCCTGGACGCCCTGACCGATGCCGAGCCCGACATGCCCGTCGAGGACCGGGCGGCGGACAACTGGGAGCCGCTCATCGCGGTGGCGGACGTCGCTGGCGGGTCGTGGCCCGAGCGTGCCCGGACCGCGTGCCGGGTGCTGACGAACGCGGCCGAGGAGGATACGACGCTCGGCGTGCGGCTCCTGGCCGACCTGCGCGAGGTGTTCGGCGACGCTGAGGCGCTGCACGGGGCGACCATCCTGGAGGCGCTCCACAAGCTCGACGAATCACCGTGGGCCGACTGGTACGGCCGCCCGTTCAACGCCCGTGATCTGGCCAAGATGCTCAAGCCCTACGGCATCAACTCGATCAAGGTGAAGGTGTCGGGGCAGGCGCTCCAGGGCTACCGGCGAGAGCACCTATACGACGCATGGAGCCGCTACCTACGCCCACAGCAGGAGGGGAGCGGAACCCCTGGAACTCCCGGAACCTCGCAGGTCAGCGACCCGGCCGAGGTTCCGGGTTCCGGACGCCGAACGGAACCGGAACCCGGAACCCCCCTCCTGACCAGCGCGGTAACGGAGGTTCCGCAGGTTCCGGACACCCCCTGCTGTGCAGGGTGCGGGCACCCGATGGACCCGGCGCTCTCGGCTGCCGGAGAGACCACACACCCGATGTGCGAGAGGAGCGCATCATGACCACGAACCCCTACTACAAGCTGATCAATGGCGAGCCGATGATCAGCCCGGCCGGGCTGGCGCTGCTGCTCGACCTGCCCGTCGAGGAGGTCCTCGCCGAGTACGAGCGGCAGGGGAAGGGCGCGGCCAGCGGCGTCCTGCGGATGCCCGCCGAGTGGCGCAGGCGGGGCGTGCGCGTCCGCAAGGAGACCCAGGCCGCCCTCGGCTACGAGGCCGGGATGAAGGAATGCATCGACTACCTGGCGAGCAAGCCGTGAGCACCGACCTGCGGGCGGCGCTCGGCCGGCTGACGGCCGGTGAGCGCGAGGCCCTGGCGACCCGCTGGCGGGAGAACGCGGCCTACTGGAGCGGCCGGCCGTCCGGGCTCGGCGCGATGTGGGCGGCGCTGGTCGACCAGGTGGCCGAGGTCGACGCGCTGGAGCGGCTGCGGGCGGCGGCCGAGACCGAGCCGCACACGATGCGCGAGGCGAGGCGGCCGAGGCGATGACCGAGCCGAACCCCCACCCCTACTACCGGCGGAGCGATGCGGGGCTCTCGCTCACCCTGTCGGGTCGAGCGGCGCTGATGGACGTGCCCGTCGAGTTCGTGGTCGCGCAGCTCGGGACCGAACCGGGCTGGGCCGAGCGCATCCCGCCAGGGTGGGCCGAGCGGGGCAACCGGGTGCGCGCGGAGTGCTGGCGGGCGCTCGGATGGGAGGCCGACCTGTTCACGTGTCTGGACTACCTCGCGGGGCGCATGTGGGTGCTGCCCGCTTCGCGGTCCGCGGGGAGGTGGCGGCCGTGAGGGCGGTGCTGACGGCGCTGGCCGCCGTCCCGTACGTGCTCGGCTGGACGGCCGGCGCGGTCGCCGTGGTGGCGGCCTGGTCGTGGGCGGCGCTGGTCGCCGGGTGGCGGGACGGGCGGCGGGTCGACGGGCCCGCCGAGCCGGTTCCCGCGCGGCGGCCGTGGGCGGCGGCATGAAGGCGCTGACGTCCGCCGAGCAGGCCGCGCTGCTGGACGTGGTGGCGCTGGTGTCGGCCGCCCGGGAGCCCGACGACGGCCCCGACGCCGAGCCGCTGAACGAGGTCCTGGACGCCGTGGTCGGCGACCTCGGCCGCGCGTCCGGCCTCGCGCTCGCCATCGCGTTCGGGGTGGTGGCCTCCCGGCTGCTGGACCGGCTGGCGTCGGCAAGCTACCGGGGCGCTGAGGAGTTGTGGCAAGAGATCGCCCACGAGATCACCATGGGCGCCATCAAGGGAGGAGAGCAGGGATGACCGAGGAGGAATTCCGCGCCGTCCGCGGACGCATGGAGCGGATGCGCGAGGGCAACCGGCGGCACCAGCGGGAGATGCGCCGGCTCGCCGTGATGTACGTGCGGGCCGTCACCGACGGCCTGACCGAGGCCGACCGGGTCGAGCTCGACGGGGCCGAGGCCCCGTCGTTCGCGGCGATGCGCGAGCGGGCCGAGGCGTCCCGGCTGGAGCACGCGGCGCGGCGTCGGCGGGCCGAGCGGGAGACCGCGTCCCGGGAGCGCATTCACGGCGCCCTGCGGGACGTCTACGGGCTCGACGCCGCGGACGCGTGGGTTCGGTGAGCCTCGCGCAGGTGGCCGCCCACGAGGCCGCTCACGCGGTCGTGGCGGCGCACTACGGGGTGCCCGTCCTGCGGGTCGTCGCCGGGGAGCGGTCGGGCTTCACCGAGCGGGAGGACGTCGGGACGACCGCGCAGGCCGCGGCCATCACGGCGGCCGGTGAGGTGGGGCAGCGGTTGGCCGGCGGCCGGTTCTTCGATCTGGCATGCGGCGACCTGGCCGACTTCGAAGCGCGGTTCGGGCTCGGCCGCCTGTGGCGTGCCCAGCGGGACGCGCGGGAGATCCTCACGGCCCGCCGTGCCGCGTGGCTCGACCTCGCCGCATGGCTCGTCCGCGAACGCCGTATCGAGTTCTAGGAGAAGACATGCATTCAATCACCCATGGGTCACCCGACGACGCCGAGGCGATCGCCCGCCTCACCGGTGGGCACATCCAGGCCGAGCACCTGGCCGCGGCGCTGGCCGATGCCACGATGCCCGCCCACGCCCTGATCGTGCGGGACCGCGGCCAGGTGATCGGGGCGGCGGTGTACGCGCTGACGCGGGCCGGTGGCGACCTGGCCCGCACGCTGTACATCACCAACATCGCCGTCACCCCACCGCAGCGACGCACGGGGGTGGGACGCGCGCTGGCCGACGGACTCCGTGACGCCGCCCACGAGCACGGGTGCGACCGCGCAGAGTGGCGCATCGAGGAGACGGACCGACAGACCGCCGCGTTCTGCCGGGCGCTCGGTCTCAGCCCCGACCGTCCCCGCCGTCCCCGGGGCGGCGGCTGGATCCAGTCACTGGCCTACACGGTCCGGCCGTAGAGAGGGAGGCGGCCCGGCTTGTGAGTTTTCGCTACACGAAATAATCTGTTCGTGTGACGGAAACCAGAGCGCGAGCGGCCTGCCCGCAGTGCGGCGGCGCGATGCCCCCGCGCGCCCGGGTAGGCCGTCCGCGCCGGTACTGCTCGCCGACATGCACCCGCCGTGCCGACGCGGCCCGCACCGCCCGCCTGATCAAGCTCGGCCGCATGGTCGATCGGTCCGGGGGCGTGCATGGCGCGGCGTGAGATGGCCATCCTCCGCACGGTGCTCGGCGCCCGGCTGGACGATGCGCTGGACGCGATGCCCGCCGCGGCCCGCACCTTCACGGTCAAGCGGATCAAGGCCGCGCGATGGGCGTGCGTACAGGTCGACGACCAGTGGACGCTCGCCGTCCCCTACGGCGCCGGGTGGCGCCCCGTGCTGGACGTTCCCGCCGAGCTGGCCGCCGCGCTGCACGGCGCCGGGATCGTCGCCGAGACGGGGGCGCGCTGATGGCCGCCCGTACCGTCCTGCTCAACCTCATCGGCCAGGACCGCGTGTCCCGCATGCTGCGCGGCGTCCGCCGCCAGGTCGACGAGACCGACGAGAGCATCCAGCGGTTCGGCCGTGACAGCGACCGAATGTCGAAGATCACCGGCAAGGCGTTCGGCAACGTCACCAAGCGCCTCGGCGGCCTGCTCAAGGTCGGCGTCAAGTTCGCCAGTCTCGGCATCGGCGCCGCGCTCGCGATCTCCCAGGCGGTCAACCTCGCGGCGGCGCTCGCCCCACTGGCCGGACTGCTCGCCGGGATACCCGCGGCGATCGCCGTCTTCGGGGTGGCGCTCGGCACGCTGAAACTGGCGCTCAGCGGCGTCGGTGACGCGTTCGGTGCGGCCCTGGGCGACGACCCGAAGAAGTTCGAGGAGAGTCTCAAGGGGTTGGCGCCGGCCGCCCAGTCCGTCGCCCGTGAGTTGCGGGCGTTGCGTCCCACGCTGCTCGGCATCCGGCAGGCCGCCCAAGGCGCGTTCTTCGGACCCCTGCAGGGGCAGTTGCGCGGCACGGCCGCCGTGCTGGCAGGCCCGCTGCGTACCGGCGTGCGGAGCGTGGCCGGTGAGTACGGCCTCGCCGCCGCCGCCGGCCTGCGGTTCGCCCAGCAGGGCCGCACCGCGTCCGGCCTCACGGTCATCTTCGGTGCCGTCCAGCGGGCCATCGCTGGCATCCGGCCCGCCATCACTCCGGTACTCCAGGGCTTCCGCGACATGGCCGTACAGGGCGCGGGCACCCTCTCGCGGCTCGGCGCCGGGGTGGGCAACCTCGGCGTCAGGTTCGGCGAGTGGATGCAGCGCTTCGCCGCGTCCGGTGGCGTGCAGGCAGCGCTGGGCGGGGCGCTCACGCTGATCAAGTCGCTCGGCGGGGTGCTGCTCGACCTCGGCGGCATCCTGCGCTCCGTCGTCACGGCCGCGTCCGGGAGCGGCGGCCTGCTCGGCTTCCTCGGCCAGGCCACGGCGCAGCTCAACGCCTTTCTCAGGACGGCTCAGGCGCAGGCCGCGCTGCGGACGTTCTTCACCACGATGAACCAGCTCGGCTCCGCGCTGGCGCCGATCATCCCCATCCTGGCCTCGGTCGTCGGGCAGTATCTCTCGGCGCTCGGGCCGATCCTCCAGGCGATGACGCCGCTCGTCGGCGCGTTCGTCCGCGGCATCGGCACGATCCTCGCCGCGCTCACGCCGATCCTGCCCGCACTGTCGCAGCTCGCGACGACCCTGCACCAGCAGTTGCAGCCGATCCTGATACCGCTCGTCGACCTGATCGCGCAGACCGCCGCGCAGGTGGGCGGGGCGCTCGTCCAGGCGCTCATCGCGTGCATGCCGTCGATCAAGCAGCTCATCCTGTCGGTGGCGACGCTGCTGCCGCTCTGGGCTCAACTCACGCCCGTCTTCACCTCGCTGCTGGTCGCGCTGATCCCACTGCTCCCGCCGATCCTCCGGCTCGCGACGATCCTGATCACGGCGCTCGTCCCGGTGCTGCGCATCGCGATCATGATCCTGACTAAGTACTGGTCAACGACCATCGGGCTCGTCATCCCCGTGGTGAACAAGCTCGCGCAGGTGCTGACGTGGGTGGCCGGGGTGATCGGGCCCGCCATTCAGCGGGTCGGCGCGGTCATGACGTGGCTCTGGCAGAACGCGATCAAGCCCGCATGGAACGGCATCCAGACGGCGATCGGCGTCGCCTGGTCGCTGATCCGGCCGGTGTTCGACACGATCGCCAGGGTCGTCCGGACGGTGCTCGGCATCGCCTTCACCGTCTTGAAGAACACGGTCAAGATCGCATGGATTGCGATCCAGATCGCCATCGGGCTGGCCTGGAAGGTCATCAAGCCGATCTTCGACCGAATCCAGACGGTCATCCGGAACTACCTCGCGCCCGCGTTCTCCTGGTTCTGGAACAAGGTCGTATCGCCGCTGTGGAACAAGATCAAGGGCCACATCTCCAGCGTCTACAACACGGGCATCAAGCCGGTGTTCGACAAGCTCAAGACGGCGGTCGGCAAGATCGGTGACGCTTTCTCGGCGGCGGTGAGCGCCATCAAGCGCCACTGGGACAAGCTGAAGGGCGTTGCGAAGACCCCGGTCAACTTCGTGATCGGGCTGTACAACGACGGCATCGTGAACCTGGTCAACAAGCTGGCGTCATTCGCGGGCGTGAAGGACCGGCTCAACAAGATCCCCAAGTTCGCCCGAGGTGGCGTGCTGCCCGGCTACTCCCCCGGCGTGGACTCGCTCATCGCGGCCGTCTCGCCCGGCGAGGCGATCATGCGGCCCGAGTTCACGCGGGCCGTGGGCGCGGACTTCGTCCACTCGGCGAACAACGTGGCCCGCCGCACCGGGCCGTCCGGCCTGCGCAAGTGGCTCAGCGGGCCCGGTGCCATGGGCGGTGAAGGGCTCGCGTTCGCCCGAGGTGGCGTCGTCCCCGGGTACGCCGGTCGGTTCGCGTTCGGCGGGATCATCGGCGACTTCGTGAAGGGTGTGAAGGACTTCACGATCGGCAACATCGGCAAGGGTGCGGAGAAGCTGCTCGACAAGGTCCTCGGCGCGACCGTGCCGGGCTCGGGCACCTTCCGCAACCTCCTCGCCGCGATCCCGGGGTGGATCAAGAAGACCGTCGTCGACTGGGTCAAGAAGAAGGTGACCGGCGGCGTCGGCGGGCCCGGCGTGCAGCGGGCCCTGCAGTTCGCCCGGCAGCACAACGGAGCGCCGTACGTGTGGGGCGGCGTGGGGCCGGGAGGCTGGGACTGCTCCGGCTGGATGTCGAGCCTGGTCAACGTCATCCAGGGCAAGAACCCGTACCAGCGCCGGTTCACGACGTTCAGCTTCACCGGCGCCCGCAACGGCCCGGCCGGGTTCGTCCGCGGCCTGCGCTCCGGCCTGACCGTCGGCGTGACGAACGCCGGCGTCGGGCATATGGCCGGGACCCTGGGCGGCATCAACGTCGAGTCCAGCGGGTCGCGAGGCGTCCACATGGGGCCCAGTGCGCGCGGCACCAGCGACCGCATGTTCGGCATGAAGTACGGGCTCAAGTTCGACCGCGGCGGGATGCTGCCGGAGGGGTGGTCCCGCGTCTACAACGGCACGGGGGCGCCTGAGCCGGTGCTGACGAGCGGGCAGTTCGACGCCCTGGCCGGCGGCGCGAGCCGAGACGTCCACGTGCACATGGACAACGTGACGATCCGGGAAACGGTCGACGTGGACCGGGCGATGCAGCGCGCCGGGTTCCTGGCCCGGTCGGTGACGCTGTGACCGCCGACGCTAGGACGCTGAGCGCTGAGCCTCGGCGCGCTGCGCCGAGCACCAACACTGTGAAGGGGAAGCTGTGACGCGCAAAGTCCTATGGATGCAGGCCGCCGAGGGCGACGAGGCGCTCGTCGACGAGTACGCGGCGATCGACGACCGGCAGGTACTGCTGAGCCTGTGGTCCACGGAGGGCGCGATCGGCAGCGGCCTGGAGGTCACCCAGCGGTCCGCGGGCGCGAACTTCTCGGTGGACGTGGCGGCGGGCCTGGCGATCGTCACCGGCGATGATGTGGCGGGCCAGGGTACGTACCTGGTGCGCAGCGACGCGGTAGAGAACGTGACGATCCCGTCGCCGCCGGGGGCCGGGGAGCGGATCCACCGCGTGGTCGCGCAGGTGAAGGACAAGCTCCACAACTCCGGCGACTGGTCGACGTATGAGTGGACGATCGACGTGCTGGAGGACACGGGGTCCGGGACGCCGACGCTGACCGATTCGGCCATCTCGCTGGCGCTGGTGACGGTCGCGGCCGGCCAGGCCAGCGTGACCAACGCCGACATTCAGGACTTCCGCCCGAACGCGTTGTCGCGCCCGGGCCGGGCGAGGCTGGTGGCCGACGCGGCGTCGCGGCCGGTGCGTCCGGTCGAGGCCGAGGAGATCTGGCGGCAGGACCTGGACTGCAATGAGGTGTACGACGGCTCGGCGTGGCGGGAGATCCTGCGCCGCGACGGCGGCGGGTCGGCGTGGACGACCTACACCCCGGCGCTGACCGCGACGTCCAGCAATCCGACGCTCGGCAGCGGCGCGACCGCGCAGGGCCGCTACACCCGGTACGGCCGAACAGTCCACGTCGAGGTGATCATCAAGTTCGGGACGTCGGGGACGGGCGCGGGCAACGGCTTCTACGAGGTCTCCCTGCCGGTGACGGCGCGCACCCAGACGGTCGGCCGCCGCACCGGCTCGGCGTACTGCTACGACAACAGCGAGCAGGACTTCTACGACGGCGCGTGCTTCATCAACACCTCCGAGACGGGCAAGGCGCGCGTGTCCATCGACTCGGCCGTGGTCGGGCACGGCGTGCCGTTCTCCTGGTCGACCAATGACGAGCTGGGCTTCACTCTCACCTACGAGGCGGCGAGCTGATGGCGTACGCCGAGGCCCGGTCGGCGACGTCCTGATGCGGTTCCTCGTCGCCCCGAGCGAGCCCGGCGGGCTCATGGACGACGTGTCCTGCGCCCGGCCGGGAGAGCTGCTGTACCTGCCGATTGAGTGCGACAACCCCGAGTGCCGGTGCGGCAAGGTGTTCCGCGGGATCGCCAGCGGCCACGCGACCACCACGGCCCTCGTCGCGGACGTGCCGGCCGACGAGGACGCGATGTGCCAGATGACCGCGGGGGCCGTCCTGCGGGACTACCCGATCCTGCGGGGGCAGCTGCCGGGGGGCGAGGTTCTGGAGGCCGTACGGCTGCTCTCAGGGCTCGCCTACCTGCGGGACGTGGGCGACGTGGTGCGGGTCGCGGACGTAGACGAGGTGATGGCGGAGTGAAGGGCGACACGACCTCGCGCGGCTACGGCTGGAGACACCAGCAGGCGCGGCGCATCGCGCTCGCCAACATGGAGCCTGGCCAGCCGTGCGCGCGGTGCGGACAGCCGATGAGCCGAGCCGAGCCGCTCGACCTCGACCACACCGACGACCGTGCCGGGTACCGCGGCCTGGCCCATCGGTCGTGCAACCGGTCCGCAGGTGCAGCCAAGGGCAACGCGGGCCGAGCCAAGCCCGTCACGTCCCGTAGGTGGTGAGCCCCGCCGCCGCCCGCCTCGCGGTCACCGTGCGTGAGGGCAGGCCGAGCAGCGCCCCGGCCGGTGGCCCATGGTCACACAGGGCGACGCAGGGCCCCTGACCTGCGGGGATGAGGAGGGGAGGGGGGCACGGCCGAGCCGCACGCTGACCTGCGGTTCCATGACCCCAACCGCAGTCAGCATTTTCTCCCTCCGGGCTCTCAAGCACGGGTGATCATGGTGCTCCGTCACGCCGAGTGACGGGGCCAAGATCGCGACCCCCTCACGCTCCGTGACCTCCCCTGTTGGTGCCATCTCCGACTCCGGCCGGATAGCGGCCCTCATGATCACGAGCAGGCCACGACCCCGGGGGTGGTGCGTTCCCCGCGCAGGTCCCCCGGGGCCGTGACGTCTCTCAGCGCTCGGCGCGCTCCAGCTTGACGAGCAGCTCCGCCGGGGTGGACGCCTTCACCGTCCCCCGGCCGTCCGGCCGGAGCGTCTCGCGGACGAGGCCGCCGCGGGTGGCGTACCAACCCGCGTCGGTGCGGGCGAACGCCCAGCCGGGGAACCTCTGCGCGAACATCACCAGCAGGTCCGACACGTCGCCGTCGACCTCGACGGCCCGCCTAGACACTGAGGCCCTGCCCCGGTCCGTTCGGCCGCCACTGCCGGCCGGGCTCGGTCATCCGCGCGGCGAGTTCCTCGGCCGCCTCGCGCAGCTCGGCGGAGATGCGGGCGCCGACGCACGACCACGCCAGCTCTGTCCACCGGTCGTGTTCGAGCACGAGGTCGCGGTCATGCTTGTGGATGGCGCGCCACCGGCCGCCGACGAGTTCGAACACGTCGAACCCGACGATTTGTCGTTCTGGTTCGAGCGCGCGTCGTGGCTCTGTCATCGAGGGGTCCCTCCTCGTTGCCCGTATGTGACCGGCACCATAGCCCGCTCTATACCGGGCTGTACACCTCTACAGAGGGATACGAGCGTTTACGCAGGTCAACCCCGGTCTACGGTCCGAGCATGAGCAACCCGCCGGAGATCGACCACGAGGGCCCGCGGCCGGTGTACGTGCAGGTGGCGGACATCATCGCCGCGCGGATCGATGCTGGTGACCTCCAGCCCGATCGGCCCATCCCGAGCGAGGCACGCATGGCGGAGGAGTTCGGCGTGGCCAGGCTGACCGCCCGCCGAGCCGTCCGAGAGCTGCGGGACCGCGGACTCGTCGTCACGGTACCCGGCCGCGGCACGTTCGTCCGGCCGGCCGACGGCGACGAGCAGGACTGACCGGCAAACAGGCGTTGCCATCATGGCAACTCAGGCCCTCTGACGGTCTCCGACCTGCCCGCCCGGACGGTCCGCCGGGGGTGCGCACAATCTGCGCGCCCTGACCTGCCCGCCCGCGCAGGAGCCGCACCCTCCCCGACCTGCGCCAGCCTCTGCCCGGCGCAGGCCCGTGACCAGCAGAGAGCCCCCGCCGGTCGGTGCCGGACGGGGGCTCCAGTGAGGTCCTCCAAGGACCTGGGTTACGACGAACGTAACGCAGGTCGCACTACTCGCCGTCGGCCGTCTCGACCGTGGCGACGCACCGCCGGATCATCTCGCTGGCCTCGCGCAGGGTGCGGTCGAACTCGTCGTCGTCGCCGTCCCGGCACGCAGCGGCGAACGCGCGGTGTGCCGCGGCCGCCCGCCGGACGGCAAGGCCGAAATCGACGTCCCGGATGCCGTCCGCTTCGGCCTCCAGCATGGTGGCGAGGTTGTCGGCCCGCTGCGCGAGGTCGGCCCGGCGCCGGGCCATGTCGCGGACGTCGTCCGGCTCGCCGTTCGGCCACTCGCCGGGGATGGTGCCGGTGGCGGGCTGCTCGTCGTCGCCCTGGTCGCCGGTGTCGCAGGAGAGGCACGCGAACACCTGGACGCCGTCGACGATGCCGACGGGCCGCATGGGGGCGACATCGATGCGGCACGCCACGCAGGCGCGCCCGTCGCGCTGAGCGAGCGTGAGGGCCGACGGGTCGGGGATGAGGTGGGTAGGCTTGTCGCTCACGGCGGAGGTCCCTTCCGTCCAGGCCCCGGCCGGTGGTGCAGTCACCGAGTCCGGGGCCGTCCTGTATCGGCATCGTTCCTGCTGGTGCCGAATTACTGCCATTGCACAATATGCATACCGGTCGGGATCCGTCAACGTGGAAAACCCTGGTCAGGCTAGGATCCTGCCATGGCAGGAAAGAAGCGCGGTCGCCCGGCCACGGGCAAGACTCCCAACCGCACGGTCCGCGTCCCGGACGAGGTCTGGAACGAGGCCAAGGAGAAGGCCGAGCGCGAGGGCAAAAACGTCTCGGACGTCGTGAACGACTGCCTACGCCGGTACCTCCGCAAGAAGGGCTGACGCACTGGACGAACAGCGGCAGCGCAAGCCGCCAAGGCGACGGGTGCGAGTCCGGACTCCGTGAAGCGCATGAAGGCGCTCAAGCGCGAAGCCATCGACCTGCATGACGCCGTGATGGCGGGGCGCATCTCGCTCGACGCCGCCGCGCTGGCACGGATGAAGCGGTCAGACATGGCTCGCCCCTAGTTGCAGTTCGTGTTGCAGTTCGGCCCGTACCGACAGGGTTCGCGAGAGTTCACCCATGCCCTGTGAGCTGGCCAAACGCACTCCGGCGAATCGCCCCATACCCTGGTCAAGGGCTCTCGTAATGAATAGGTCGTCGGTTCGATTCCGACAGGCGGCTCCCACCTCAGAGGCCCATCACGATCACCCGCGATGGGCCTTCTGCATGACTTCCTGACTAGGCGTCCTCGGCAGCGGCGGGAACACGTCGTCCATGGCCTCCGTACCGGCCAGCAGGGCGGGGCGGATCCGGTGCCAGTACACCGTCTCGCTGACCTCTGTGCTCTCGTGGCCGGCCAGCCGTGAGATGTCCTCGATGGGCACGCCGGCGTCCGACAGCACCGACACGAAGCTGTGCCGTAGTTCCCACAGGACGTTGTTGGCTTCCCCTCGGTGCCCGCAAGCGGCATGAAGACCAGGCCGTGCTCCTGCCAGGTCATGCCAGCCGGGCCCCTCCTTGGGTGCGTTATAGACCCGGATGGTCTTTGGGCATCAGCCAGCCGACCGTGTCTGGGTGGAACACGTCACCCCAACCAGTAGCGAACACGTGGCCCGTCTTCGCCGACGCGTCATATCTCGCCGACGAGGAGTTTGTCAGCCGCCTGGGCCTGTGGTGCTCCCGGAGTACGGTCACGGTCTCGTCATCGTTGCTCACGACGCAGGACCGACCGTTTTTGGGCGAGAACGTCTCTACTCTGCGTCCTTCAGTCCCAGACGGAACCAGTCGGGCATGGTGTCTTCTGAGCGCGGGAACCAACGGTTCTCAAGGGCGAAATCCTCTGCGGTCGGCGCGTCCTCGAAGCTCGGTTCGGTATCGCGGTTGTAACTGATGGTGAACGTGCCGGGCGGGTCGACGATGTACTCGAACCCCACCCAGCTCCCCACGCCTTCGGAGTACATACCCTTGCGGAGCTGCATGAATAGACGCCAGACCTCCGGTGGAACGGCCCAGCCGCGTGTTGAGCGGTCGGGCATCAGCACGCCTGCCGACATTTCGCTGTGCCTGCCGATCGTCTGGACACGCACCACCAGGCGTCGCCAGCCGTCGGGCAGGGTGGGCACTACCTGCGCCGTGATCTGGTCGAGTTTCTGCCGTTGTTCGGACGGACTGAGCTGCGGCCAACGGGACATCCGCTGTGCTCTCCTCTGCTAATGGGGGACGGACGACTCATGTAATCCGCCCCGGCGCGGTCGATACCGGCAGATTAGAGATCAACCGAGCGCGCCAGGTTCCCTCGAGAGGCACGCGTCATGACCAGGGCGGAGCGACGAAGCCCGTGATCGCCAGTGAGCCGCATCGAGGGGCTCAGGTGCTCCTTGCCAACGGCGGGTCGGGACGGCCCTGGACGAGTCCGACCAGGAAAAATCGTCGATCCTGATCGTGTGCGGCAGCGTCTCGACGGCGAGCGTTCCGACGGCCTTGCACACCAGGCCGGTGAATCGCGCGGCCGCGGCAGCGGGGGCCGTCCTGCTGGGCGCTGCTGAAGGTCGAGATCCCGAGCGCCTTGCCGCCTCACCGCCACCTGTCAGAACGTCAGCGGACGGACTGGGCGGGTGCGGGTTGGTCCTCGGGGGTGGCTCGTAGGTCACAGGCGATCGGACGTCACATTGTGGTGGCTTGCTCCGTCAGTGGGGTGTATCAGTCATCACGGCAAGGAGATCGTCATGGACGCTCGGTTCAACTTCTACGGCGGCACCATCGGGGCCAAGTACATGAAGTACATCCAGTCGGCGGGCAAGGTGCTGATGGACTCACCGCTGCCCGTCCTGACGCAGCACCTTGTGGAAATCAGGGCCAGCCAGATCAACGGGTGCGGCGTCTGCCTCGACATGCACACCAAGGACGCCATGGAGGCGGGGGAGACCTCGGTGCGTCTCAACATGGTCGCGGCGTGGCGGGAGGCCACGGTCTTCACCGAAGCGGAGCGGGCCGCCTTGGAGCTGACCGAGCAGGGCACGCGTATCGCCGATGCCGCGGGTGGCGTCACCGACGAGGTCTGGGAGAACGCCGCCAAGCACTTCGACGAGGACCAGCTCACCGCCCTGGTGGGCCTGATCGCGCTGATCAACACCTGGAACCGCTTGAACGTCATCACCCGGCAGCCCGCCGGGGGCTACCAGCCCGGCCAGTGGGGGTGATCATCGAGCGCTGACTTCGGATGCACGTCCCACGCGGACCGGGACGTGCATCCCTAGGGGAGGACGTGTCGGTTGCAGGGTGGGAGGTGGGCGGTCATGCCGGCGGTGATGGCCCAGCGTTCGTGGTCGCGCCAGACGCCGCCGATGTTGATGAACTCGGGGGAGAAGCCTTCGCGGCGAAATCCGAGGCGCTGGACGAGCCGGCGGGACGGCTCGTTGCCCGGCTGGACGTCCGCTTCCACCCGGTGTAGCCCGAGCGGGCCGAACGCGTACAGGACGGCCAGCCCGACGCCTTCCGTCATGTAACCCTGGGCGGCGCTCGGCGCGAAGGCCGCGAAACCCAGGATCGCGCGGTCGTACGGCCGGCGGACGATTCCGGTGAGGGTGACGTGGCCGGCGATGGCTCCGGTGTCCGCCTGTTTGACCAGCAGGGCCTCGCCGGCCGTCGGGTCCGCGAAGCGCCCCAGGTAGTCGCGGAACGCCGCAGGGTCTGCCGGTGTTCTCACCCAGTCGGCGTGCAGTTCGGTGCTCTGCCGGGCGAGGCGGACGAACTCCTCCTCGTCCCCCGCCCGCATCCGCCGCAGGACCACGCGACACCCCACAACGCCTCCGCCCTGGCCTCCCCGCCCCCCGACCGTTCGTTGCCTACAGAGCAAGGTTGCACCACGTGCGCCTCGGCGCGCAGCGACTCCGCGGACACGTCATGGAGGCGGAACCGGGAGCCCGGGCCTGTCCTGGACGGCGGCGCCGGTCAGCCGGTGAGGTGCTCCGCGAGGATCTTCAGGTGGGTGTCGCGGGCCTCGGTGTGGCAGCGGCGGCCCTCGTCGGTGATCTCGACGAACACGCCGCGGCGGTCGTCCTCGCAGAGGCCGCGCTGGACGTACCCCTGCTTCTCCAGGCGCGCGACCGTGCGGGACAGGGCGCTCTGGCTGAGGTACATGGCGGCGGCGATCTCCTGCATGCGGCGCTTCTCACAGTCGAGATCGACGAGCCTGTCGAGCGTCTCGTACTCGCTCATGCTGAGGCCGTGGGTCTCCTGCAGCGCGCGGTCCAGGGCGCACGCGACCGTGTTGTAGCAGGTCGCCAGCTCGCGCCAGCGGCTGACCAGAGCAGTCTCCGCCTCCATGCCGCGCATCGTAGCATGCACGCGCATCAGATGCATGCGAATTAGATTCCAGAGAAATTAGTGCGTGGACATTTGATGCGCGTGCATGTACTGTCCTCCGACGTGACTATCACCGACACCTCACCCGACTCCACCGTCCGTGCACCGGCCGCCGCGCCGGCCGAACAGACCTGGACTCCCCGGCTGTGGGGAGTCCTCGCGGTCCTGTGCGCCGTGCTGTTCCTCGACGGACTCGACGTCTCGATGGTCGGCGTCGCGCTGCCGTCGATCGGCGCCGAACTGGGCCTTTCGACCACGTCACTGCAGTGGATCGTGAACGGCTACGTCCTCGGATACGGCGGGCTGCTCCTGCTCGGCGGGCGCACCGCCGACCTGCTCGGCCGCCGCCGGGTCTTCCTCGCCGCGCTGGCCGTGTTCGCCCTCGCGTCGCTCGTGGGAGGCCTGGTCGACAACGGTGCGCTGCTGATCGCGACTCGTTTCGTGAAGGGCCTGGCCGCCGCGTTCACCGCGCCGACCGCCCTGTCCATCCTGACCACCACCTTCCACGAAGGGCCCGCCCGCAACCGGGCCCTGTCGGTGTTCTCCGTCTTCGGCGCCAGCGGCTACTCGTCCGGGCTGATCCTCGGTGGGCTGCTGACCAGCTTCGGATGGCGCTGGACGTTCCTCACGCCCGTCCCGCTCGCCGTCCTCGCCCTCGTCGCGGGCATCGCGCTGATCCCGCGGGACCGGCCCGCGGCCGGCGGCGGCCACGACGTCCTGGGGGCCGTGACGCTCACCGGCGGCATGCTGCTCGCGGTCTACACCGTGGTCTCGGCGCCGGAACGGGGCTGGCTCGACCCGGTCACGCTGGGGTCCGTCGTCCTCGCGGCGGCCCTGCTGGTCGCCTTCTTCGTCACCGAGAACAGGGTGCGGCACCCGCTGATCCGGCTCGGCATCCTGCGGATCGGCTCGATCGTCCGGGCCAACCTGAGCATCGTCGCGCTGTTCGGCTCGTACCTGAGCTTCCAGTTCATGATGACGCTCTACCTGCAGGACGTGCTGCGCTGGTCGCCGCTGAAGATGGCCATGGCGCTGCTGCCCGCCGGGCTTCTCGTGGCGTTCGGGTCCCCGTTCGTCGGCCGCCTCATCGACCGGTACGGGACGCCCCGGCTGATCATCAGCTCGATGACGTCGCTCAGCCTCGGCTACGCCTGGTTCCTCGCGACCGCCGGGAACAGCCCGCACTACGCCTTCACGATCCTGCCGACGATGCTCCTGCTGGGCGGCGGGTTCGCGTTCGGGTTCAGCTCGATCATGGCGCAGGCCACGGACGGCATCGACGACTCCGAGCAGGGGCTCGCCTCGGGTCTGGTTCAGACGTCGGGCCAGGTCGGCGCGGCCCTGGTCCTGGCCGTCGTCACCGCGCTGGTCGCGGGCGGGACGGCCGCGGGCGGCGACGGGTTCGCCGAGTTCCACCCCGGCGTCAACCTGGTCAGTGCCGTCGCCGTGGTCGGCCTGGCGCTCAACCTGATCCCCCTCCTCCGCCGGTACCAGCCCAAGCACACCTGACCGGAACGACCGGTGCGGGGGCGTCCTACGCGGGACGCCCCCGCTCGCGTCATCTCGGCCGCTTCCAGAAGGACCGCCGAGGCTGGGACTCACCGGTGAAGTCGGCGAGCACCCGCAGCGCGCGGTTCCACAGCTCGCTGACCGCAGGAGTGTCATCGGGGAACTGGAGACGAAGGAAGTCGTCGCGCAGCTCCGCGAGTGACGTCGCGTCCAGGGACTGAGCCTCCATCCGCGGGACGATCGACTCCAGGGCGGGCAGCAGGTCGTTCTGCAGATGCTGGACGCGTGCCTCCGCATTCTCGGGCACCTGCCGGAGGCGTTCGAGCACGATGGCCATTTCCCGCTGGAACTTGGTGAGATCGGGGGCGCTGCCGGCCCCGGGCGCCGGGCGCTTTTGCTTGGCGGCCCGGCCGAGGGGACGGCTGGAACCCCGCGCGACCCCCTGCGGCCTTGCGGAGGGACGCGGCCCGGCGGGGGGAGGCGGTGCGGCAGGGGGAGGCGCCGCGCCGTAACCGGGAGGCGCGGACCGCTCCAGCATCCCGCCGGGCGCCGCCGGCATGGGCGGCATGGGTGCGCCGGAGTCCGGCGGCAGTTCCATGTCGGCCGTTGAGACCGAGAACGCGGCGTGGGCCGCGTGCGGAGCGGCCGCCGGTGCGCCCCAGCCTCGCGGCATCTCCACCGGCTGAACGACCTGGTGCGGGGCGTCGCCCTCGGTCGCCACCCTGCTGTCCACGGCCACGAACGCGGTGAAGCGGCACAGGACACCGAATTTGAGCGAGGTCGCGATGATGCGCTGCTCCAGGTCATCGGGGCCGCCGACCGTGTAGCGGTCCTCCAGGTCGCGCAGGTGCGCGCGGGCCCAGATGGACCTGGCGGCCGTGTCGTCGGCGACGACGCCGGTGGCGTGCTGTTCCCACGGCGTCCCGTCCGACGCGGTGCCCCGGACGGTCAGCGATCCGGTGGTCGAGCCACGGAACCGGCCTGCGATCACCAGCGGCACGCCGGGGAACAGGGCGCCCGGCCGGGCCTGGGCCACCGTTCCGGGGACGATCTCCAGGCCCTCGGGGTGCAGGCCGAGCCCGGTCGCGACCGGGGCCGCGATCCGATGGTGGATGTGCTCCATCGCCTCGTCGAGGCGGTCCTCGGACTCAACCAGTTCGCACCGCCCCTGCCCGATGGCGGCGAGGCGGTTCAGGAAGCCCGCGTTGACGGCCTGGTCGATGCCGACCGTGTGCACGCGGACGCCGTGCAGCCGCGGTTCCAGGTGGGCGAGGAGCTGGTCCTCGTTGCCCACCTGGCCGTCGGTGATCAGGACGAGCACCCGGTCGCGTCCCGGGTCGGCGAGCAGGCGGCAGGCCTCGTCGAGCGGGGCGAGCATCTCCGTACCACCCCGCGCGCCCAGCGCCGCCAAGTGCTCGACCGCGCGGAACCGGTTGCGGTCCGAGCCGTCGACGAGCCCGGTACCGAGGTCGCGCGGGCGTTCGATGGTGGTGTCGAACGACAGGACGGCGAACCGGTCCTCGGCGCGGAGCGTGTCGACGATGCGCGCCGCGGCGCGGCGTGCGGCGACCATCTTCCAGCCGTGCATGCTGCCCGAGCGGTCGAGGACGAGGACCACGTCCCGCGGAGTGGCTGTGGCCTCGCCGGAAGGCAGGACCGTCAGGCTGAACGTGCCCTCCTCGCCGGACTCGTCCGGGATCAGGGTGAGGGCCGCGCTCTCCCGCGGGGCGAAGTCGAGGCGGAGGATGAAGTCGCGGTCGAGGCGTTCGCCGGGCCGCAGCCGCACGGTGGTGCGTTCGCCGCCGCCCTCCTCCGTGACCACGTGCAGTGCCGACCGGAGCTGGGTCAGCGGCAGCCCGGCGGGATCGATGTCGACGGTGACGGAAAGCCGCACCGGGTTGGGGAATCCGGGGAGCAGAACCGGCGGGCTGATCCGGGACGCGTCCGGCACGGCATCGGTGTCGTCGGCCACTCCGGTTCCTGCGCGCTCGTCGTCCAGGGGCGCGCCCGGGATGTAGCGGGGCGCGACCACGAGCGGGAAACGGAACGTTGCACTGGACGCCGACTCGTGCGGCAGCGGCTGGTCGAGGGCCAGCGTGATCGTTACCCGCTCGCCCGGCAGGATGTTGCCCACCCGCATGGTGAACACGTCCGGGCGGTCTTCCTCGGCGATCGCCGCGCGCTGCCCTGCGGCGATCGCGGTGTCGTAGTCCTGCCTCGCCTGGCCGCGCTCCTTCAACTTCCCCTCGACGATCCGGTCGGCGGCCTCCATGCGCAGCGCGGTGACGGCGGCGCGGTCGGGCAGCGGGAAGATGTAGGTGGCCTCCAGCGGGACGTCGAACGGGTTCCGGAACCCCTGCACCACCTCGATCCCGGCGGCCAGGCCGGTGATCGACGCGTGCACGTCGACGGAGTCGAGCGGCAGGTTGCCCTTGTCGGTGCTGAGCGCGCCGAACCCCCGGTCTGGCACCGGTGGCGCGATATCGGGTAGCGGCAGGATGCGCACGGTCACTGGGTCCTCCGGGGTTGAACGGCGGGCAGGAACGCGGGGGTCTCAGCAGAACCTCCGGCCGAGTCTGTTGCCGGGCCTTCGGTGATGTCTGCGGCGGGGGCTGCAGCCGAGTCTTCGGTCGCGCCCTCGGCGAGGCTCCCGGCCGGGCCATCGGCTGGGCCTCTGGTGAGGGCGCCGGCGGGGTCTTCGGTGGAATCTCCGACCGGGCCTTCGGCGAAGTCTTCGGCCGGGCCTATGACGGGGTCTCCGGCCGGGCCATTGGCCGGGCCTAGGACGGAGTCTCCGGCCGGGCCTTTGGTGGGGTCTCCGGCTGGGCCTTTGACGGAGGCTCCGGTCGGGTCCTTGACGGGGAGTAGTCCGCGCCTTCGCAGCTCGTCGAGCAGTGGACGCGCGGCGGTCTCGATCGCGGCGAGGTCGTCGCCGCTCAGGGTCGGAACGTCCAGGAGCACGGTGAGACCGGGCACGAGCCGGACCCCCTGGACCAGGGTGTGATGGGCAACGCGGTAGTCGCCAGCGACAGTGGCTTCTCTGTGAGACACGTCCGGACGTGCCCTCCAGAAGCTCTCCCGCTCACGCGACCTTTCACCAGTGGAGCCGGGCTGCCTCTCTTCGCCGCCCAAGGAGTCAGCGGCCGGGGAGATGGAGCCCTCCGGCCTGCCAGCGGACGTGGCAGGAGCTTCGGGGTCCGCGGCCGTCTCATCGTCCGCACCGGCGATCCGGGCCGGTTCAAGCCGGCGGCCGGTGGAACGCGCGGATCCCGAGAATCCCGAGGATCCCGTAGGGCGTACGGAGCCCGGGGAGGACGCGGAGCTCGCAGGGGGCTCCGCGCCCGCGGCGGGTGTATGGGGTTCCGAGTCCGCGGAGCCTGCGGGAGGTGCCGAGCCCGCGGCGAGTGCATGGGGTTCTGATTCCGCGGAGGGTGCCAAGTCCGCGGAGGGTGCGGAGCCCGTGGGAGGTTCCGAGTCTGCGCGAGGTGTGGAGCCCGTCGCGGGGGCAGAAGGTGCGGAGCCCGGGGAGTGCATCGGGGGTGTGGGCGCGAGGGGTGTGGGGAGGGCGGCGATTTGGGCGAGGGTTGCGTTGGGGGCGCCGGCGAGTTCGAGCTGGATCTCGGCGATGGAGCGGCCCGCCGCCTGGCGGCGCTTGACCGCGACGAGCTGGAGCAGGTGGCGGGGGCCGTACAGGGACGTCCGGCCGCGGCGGCCGAGGGGCGGGTCGACCAGGCCGATCGTGGTGTACCAGCGGATCAGCCGCTCGTTGGGAAGATCACGCACCCGGCCGCTGACCTGCGCGGATCCGTCCGCGGCGAGGGCCGCGGCCGCGTCCTCCGCCAGCTCGCCGATCGTCCAGGTCCTCTCCATGGCTCGATGATGACACTGTCACGATGACAGTGTCAACTTCCGAACCAAGATCGACATGAAGAAACCCTTGATGGAACCGCCGGGCTGCCGCACGCTGGTGCCTCAGGTGCGGCTCGGGGGCGGAGGAAAAGGGGCCGTGAGGTGCGCAGCAGCGGGGTCGGCATGTCCGCCGCCGGGGCGTCGGCGCTGCACCGCTACCGGACACTGGCCGCCAAGCACCGGTGGGAACGACGTGCGGTGAGGGCGGCGGTGGCCGGAGCCGCCGGTGTCGTCGCGGCCGGCTTGGGCACGTGGTGGATCGGCTTCCTTGTCGCCGTCCTCATGTTCACCGGCCATGCTGCGTACACGAGGTTCAGGCCGAGCCCCATGGCCAGCTGGCGGCGGGGTGCTCGGGCCGAGCGCCGTACTGGACGCCGCCTGGCACGTCTGGATCCTGCGGGCTTTCACGTCCTGCATGACCGCGCGTTGCACGACGGCCCCATGCCGGTGGCCAATCTCGACCACCTGGTAGTCGGCCTCACCGGTATCTACGCGATCGTTAGCAGGAGGTTCCGGTGGGGAGCGCGATTGCGCGCCGAGCAGCGCCGTCTCTGGGTCGGGCACAGCTCCGTGGGTGGAGTGGCCAATGTGGCGACGCGTGCCGCGGACACGGTGGCCGAGCTGCTCTCCAAGGAACTGGGTCAAGACGTCTCTGTCACGCCGTTGGTCGTCGTGCACGGAGCGCGGGTCGCCCGGGAGGGTGTGCGGCACGGTTCAGTGCTCCTTCGCTCGGCTCGGACGATCCCGCGCGCTATTGAGGCGGAACCCGTTATCTACACCAGCGCGCAAGTGGCGGCACTTGCGGCCGCCGCGGAAAAGCGACTGCCGCCCATGATGGAGGCCCTTTTTCCTGAGTGATTCGTCAAAGTGAACCCTTTTACTCTGGGTGACGTGAAGATCGCTCATCGGGATGAAGTGCTGGTCATGAGAACCGGGCGAACCTTGCACTAGGTCGGGTAAAGCCAACATTCTTCCCATAAACGACATCTCGCCAAGGCGTCCCCCGAAGGGGGAAGAATAGTGTTCGGTATGGAGTCCGAACTCTTGAATATGCCTGTAAAGAGCGCTCTGAGCCTTTACCTTTTCTGGCATGAACGACCATCTCCTGGTCGAGGCGCTACGCGAGCGCGCCCCCGCCGCCACGGCCGCGATGTACGACGCCCACGCCGACAGGCTCTACGCGTACTGCTGGTTCCAGTTGCGGTGCCGGGACGCGGCTCAGGTGGCCTTACGCGACACCTTCGTCGTGGCCGAGGCCCACATCGGCAAGTTGCGCGATGCCGACCGGTTCGGGCCGTGGCTCTACGCCATCGCCCGGCTGGAGTGCGCCAGGCGTCTGCCGCAGAGGCACCAGGTGCCGGACGTGCCGGTTGCCAGTCACGATCAGGAGGACGTCGACCAGCGCATCACGGCGTGGCAGGCGGTACTCGCCCTACGGCCTGTCTCGCGGGAGATCCTGGAGTTGCGTGTAAGGCACCAACTGTCGGTTCCCGACCTCGCGGCCGTGTTCGGGATGTCCCCGAAGGCCGCGCAGGCGGCGCTCGACCACGCGCACGACGAACTCTACGAGGCGTTGACAGCGGAGATACTCGCGCACACGGGACCGTACGGCTGTACGGAGCGCGCTCGGCTCTTACGGCAGCGGCGAGGCGACCTCACGCCCGATATCAGCAGGCGGTTAGTGGAGCACGCGGAGGCTTGTTCCGTCTGTGCAGCGTTCATGCCTCGTGCCGTGTCGGCCGCCAAGGTGTACGGACTGCTCCCGCAGGCGAAACCGGCGGCGGAACTGCGCCTTCGGGTGATGAGCTGTTTCATGGACCCCGAGCTGGTCGGCTACAGGCTCTTCGTCGCCACGCGGGTCACGAAGTTCACGTCCGATGGGTTCCCGGTCCAGTCCGTCGGGTCGGGAGGGGCGATCCGTGCGCCGCGTCTGGGCGGAGGCGGGTGGTACGGCCGCTTCCGCAGGAGGTCCAGCGACGAAACGGCGGCCAACCTTCGCGGACAGGCCGTCCGTGCAGCTGCGGTGCTCGTGGTGGTAGCACTGCTGTCCGGTGGTGGGGTCGCGTCCATGTACGGGTTCATCGGCCCAGGCGGCAAGGACGCGGGCACGAGCGCAGGCCCGCATCCGACCGTTGTGCCTGGCGTCTCGCGGACGCCGCTGCCGCAAGGTCCGAACGAACGTCCGAACGGGTCAGGGCCTGTTGGTACTGCCCCTGTGTCGGCCACCTTTCCTTTAGGTGCGCGCGCCTCTTCCGCTCCTCCGACCGCTTTCCCCGTACCGTCGTCGGCTCTGGTCTCCTCGTCTGAGGCGTCCGGGCCGGGGGCGACCGGCGCTTTGGTGGTCTCCCCGCTCTACCTGGACCTGGCAGGAAGTTCCGACGGCTCGGTAGAGCTACGAGCGGAAGGCGGCTCGGTCGCCTGGAAGGCGACAAGCCGCGGCTCGGTAACGGCAAGCCCGTCCACCGGTCGTCTTGAGGAGGGGCAGAGCGTCGTCGTGCAGGTGCACGTTTCGCGACGGGACGACTCGCAGGGGGAGGGAGTCATCACCTTCACGCCAGGCAACATCCAGGTCCACGTCACTTGGCGTCCCGATGCTCCCGACCCGGATCCGACTCCCTCGCCCACGCCCACTGGGGCAGACCCGCCGACGCCGTCCACGCCGCCCGAAACGCAACGGCCGGGCAGTCCCGTGCCCACGACCCCCGCGCCGGCCCCATCCGGCCCACCTCCCACAGAGGCAGGGCCGGCTCCCTCGCCCACGACCCCGTCCACACCGGAACCCTCTGCGGGTACCGACTCCACAAGCCCCACCCCGAGTTCCTGACGAGGAGTGGCGGACGTACTTACCCTTGCCCGAGTCAACTACTCTTCGTAGGTGATCGTTTGCGCTAAGCAGTGCATCCCTGGGGGAGGACGTGCTCATGGCATCTGGCGCACCAGAGACACGTCGCCGTCACGCGAGCCCGCCCCCTGCGCAATGTACGGCGTTTCGGCTGGTCGCCGTCGGTGCTGGCCTGGCGCTCGGGATGAACCTGCTCCTTCCCGCGGCGTCCGCCCGTCCCCTCGCGGAGCCAAGCCCCAGCGCAAAGGATGTTGAACGGAGCGAACGCCAGGTCAGGGAGCGGGCGGCCGAGGTCGGACGGACGAAGGCCAAGCTCGCCCAAGCGGACGGCGAACTCGACAGGCTCGCGATCGCTGCGGCGTCCGCAGTGGAGCGCTACAACGGTGAGCAGCTGAAACTACGCCGTGCACAGCGGGCGTACACCGACACCCAGGGACGGCTCTCAGAGGCGCACAGGCGGGTCGAGATATCCAGAGCCGAGCTGGCGTCGTTCGCCGCGCAGGTCTACCGGGACAACACCGGTTACGACCCGTTGTCCTCTGCGGTCGCCGGCGAGGGTGGCCCGCAAGGCTTCATGGACCGTGCCGGCATGGTCAAGATGCTCGCCGAACGCCGAGCGGCCATGGTGCAGAGGGTCGAGGCGGCCAAGACGGTAGCTGACGTGTTCCGTCGCCAAGCGAAGATGACGCTGAACGAACAGAGCGCTGCGGCAAGACGCGCCGATGCGGCCAAACGGACTGCACGGGAGGCGGTCGAGACCCAGCAGGCATCCGTCCAGCGTCTCCAGGACGAGAAGCGTCGTCTGGAGAGTCACCTTGGTAAGGCCGAAGCGCATGCAGCGAAGGTCAAGCGCGCGCGGGAGCGTGCCTCGCAGAAGGCGACGGAGCACAAGGCTCGTTCCGCCTTCGCCAGTTCTGGCGCCAGTACCGGACGTCCTGAAGCGGCCCTCACCACGTCGGCGGCGCGCGGAGCCATAGCGGTCCGCGCCGCGCTGAAGTGGCTCGGCACGCAGTACTCCTGGGGCGGGGGTGACGAGTCCGGTCCCACGTACGGTGTGGAGCAGGGCGCGGAGATCAGAGGGTTCGACTGCTCTGGGCTGGCCATGTACGCGTGGAGCAAGGCCGGTGTACGGCTCGACCACTGGACCGGTACTCAATGGACGTCCGGGCCCCACATTCCCGTAAACGAACTGCGTCCCGGTGACCTCGTCTTCTTCGCGACCGACAAGACCAACCCCGACACCATCCACCACGTCGGCATCTATGTCAGCGATGGCCAGATGGTCGAGGCGCCTTACACCGGCGCACGGGTACGCATCGCGACCATCCACCGGGGCGACCTGATCGGGGCGACACGTCCGGCCGGGTGACGCCACGCATGGTCGCTGACCTGCGCGAACCGTTGCCTGGAAAACGGGAACCCTTCCGTACGGCGTCCTGTACGGAAGGGTTCCTCGCGAGACGCGTCGCATGGGCGGCGGGGAGCGGATCGGCGCCGTCCGCGACTCCCTGGCCCGGCACCGGCACGGCCCGGCCGGTGGTCAGCGGGACCGGGTGGCGCTCAGTGGCCGCCCTGGTCCGCCGCGCGCTTGAACGACCGCTCGATCTCCTGCTCGGCCTCCTGGCGCCCCACCCAGCTGGCGCCCTCCACGGACTTGCCGGGCTCCAGGTCCTTGTAGACCTCGAAGAAGTGCTGGATCTCCAGGCGGTCGAACTCGGCGACGTGGTGGATGTCGCGCAGGTGCTCCATCCGGGGATCGGTGGCGGGGACGCACAGGACCTTGTCGTCACCACCGGCCTCGTCGGTCATCCGGAACATGCCCACCGTGCGGCAGCGGATGAGGCAGCCGGGGAAGGTCGGCTCCTGCAGCAGGACCAGCGCGTCCAGCGGGTCACCGTCCTCGCCGAGGGTGTTCTCGATGAACCCGTAGTCGGCCGGGTACTGCGTGGAGGTGAACAGCATGCGGTCGAGCCGGATGCGGCCGGTCTCGTGGTCCACCTCGTACTTGTTCCGCTGGCCCTTCGGGATCTCAATGGTGACGTCGAAATCCAAGATGTCCTCCGCTCCCTGCGCGCTCGCAGTGAATAGTCTTTCGGGAGCCTGTGGGCGAGGCCGGCCCCACAGGTGATTGTTCCCCTGTATAAGGATGTCGCACGTTGGTGAGTGCTGAGTGGGAGAGGGGCGGTCACGTGCCTGGACGGGGCCGAACCCTCGCGGTTCTGTCGCTCTCTCTCCTTAACGTTTTCGCCGTGGCCGCCGGCCTGGCAGTGGTGAAACTCACACCTGACCGGCATCTGTCTCCGCAACCGCCGAGCGTGGCCGCGCGTGACCTCGTGCAGGTTCCAACCTCGGCGGCCTCGATTTCCCCCGCCGGCCTGGGCGCGGGCCGTCCGCCTGACGCGTCCGCTCTGGCGGGACGGCTCACGCCCCTGATCGGCGGCCCGAAGGCGAAAATCAACGCGGTGGTCATCGACGCGGAGACCCGCCGGACCCTGTACCAGCTGCGCGCCGACCGGCCCGCCACCCCGGCCTCCACGACGAAGCTGGTGACATCGGTGGCGGCGCTCGCCTCGCTGGGCCCCGCGCACCGCATCACCACACGGGTCGTGCAGAGCACAGGCGGCAGAATCGTTCTGGTCGGAGGCGGGGATCCTACCTTGACGGCTCTTCCGCCGCGTCCGGACGCCGGCCATCCGCCCTATGCGTCGCTCTCGGAACTGGCCCGTCAGGCGGCCACGGCGCTGAAGTCGTCCGGTGTGGGCCAGGTCCGTGTGGACTACGACGTGTCGGCGTATCGGGGGCCCCGTACGGCCGCGGGGTGGAAGCCCAACTATCTGCCGGACGGTGAGGTGGCGCCTGTCACCGCCCTCACGGTCGACGAGGGACGTGTCGCGCCGTCCGATCCGTCCAAGAAGACGAGGGTCTCTGATCCAGCGGCCACTGCGGCGAACCAGTTCGCGCGTCTGGTGTCCAAGTACGGGGTGAGCGCCAAGGTCGGGCGAAGGACGGTCGCGCCGAAGGAGGCGGCTCCGCTCGGCGCCGTCCAGTCGCCGCCGATGTCGGCTCTGGTGGAGCATCTGCTGACCGACAGTGACAACGATGTGGCGGAGGCTGTGGCCCGGCAAGTCGCCATCAAGCTGGGACGTCCGGCGACGTTCGCGGACGCCGCTCAGGCCGTCCAGCAGGTTCTGGCGAAGCTGGGTGTGGCGGAGGGCGTCTCGGTGAACGACGGCAGCGGGTTGTCGCCTCGCAACCGGATCTCGCCGATCGCGCTGGCGCGGATCGTCTCGCTCGCTTCCGGGGAGGACCATCCGGAACTGCGTCCGGCCATAACCGGCCTGCCGGTCGCAGGGTTCTCGGGGACGCTGAGCCCGCCGCGCTACACCGTCGCCACCAGTCAGGCGGGTGCGGGGCTGGTGCGGGCGAAGACCGGCACTCTCGCGGGGGTCAGCACGCTGGCGGGGCTCGCCTACAGCGCGGACGGGCGGCTGCTCGCTTTTGCGTTCATGGCGGGGGACGGGAAAGGGCCGGTCGATCCGGGGAAGCTGGACCAGCTCGCGGCGGCGGTCGCGGCCTGCGGGTGCGGCTGATCCTCCTTCGGTTATCCACAGGTTCCTGTTGTCCTGCGGTTGGGCGGCGGGTGGGGCAAGGGTGGGGGAGTACGGTCCGCCCCCGGGTGGGAGGGGCCTGCTTTTTCAGGACATGCGGGTCTGGGTGCGCGTGTGGGGTCCGTTGAACGGGAGATAACCAGAACGGTTGTTCGTTGAATGACCGTGCACAGGCGCCCCGGCGCCGCGTCCGAAACGTACGGTGGAGTACATGAGCGCCTCAATGATCGACTGGAACGTGGCGGTTCAGGCCGGAACCCGGCTCGTCAGGCCGGGCCCGCAGGTCACCCATGACGAGGCCCGTGAGGTCGTGAAGGAGCTGCGCGAACTTTCGAAGACCGCCCACGGGCACGTGCGGGACTTCACCGGCATGGCCTCCGAGCTCGACCCGGACCCGGCGACGATCGTCGACCGGCCCGGCTGGATCCGCGCCAACGTGGACGGTTTCCGGGTCGTCCTCGAACCGCTGATGGAGCAGATGTCCGAACGGCGCGGCCCCGGCCCTCTCGGCGGAGCGGGCAACGTCGTCGTCCAGGCCGTCGGCTCCCGCGTGACCGGCATGCAGGTGGGCGCGATCCTCGCGTACATGGCCAGCCGTGTCCTGGGGCAGTACGAACTGTTCCTGCCGCCGGACCCGTCCGGACGCGCGCCGACGGGCCGGCTGACCCTTGTCGCACCCAACATCGTCCACGTCGAGCAGGAGCTCGGTGTGGAATCGCGTGACTTCCGCCTCTGGGTCTGCCTCCACGAGGAGACGCACCGCGCCCAGTTCACCGGGGTTTCGTGGCTGCGCGAGTACGTCCAGGACCAGATGACCAAGTTCCTCCTGGCGTCCGACCTCGACCCGGGCGTGATGCTGGACCGCATCAGGGACGCGGCGGAAGCCGTCGCCGACGCCGTGCGCGGAGGCGACGCCAACCTCATCGACGCGATCCAGACCCCGGAGCAGCGCGAGATCCTCGACCGTCTCACCGCCGTGATGACGCTGGTCGAGGGGCACGGCGACTACGTCATGGACGCGGTCGGCCCGGAGGTCGTGCCGTCCGTCCAGCAGATCAGGTCCCGTTTCCAGGGGCGCCGCGCGGGCGGCTCCAAGCTCGACCGGACGATCCGGCGGCTGCTCGGCATCGACCTGAAGATGAAGCAGTACGCGGAGGGCTCCCGGTTCGTCCGGCGGGTCGTCACCGAGGTCGGCATGAGCGGCTTCAACCAGGTCTGGCAGTCACCGGAGACGCTGCCCACGCACGACGAGATCAAGGAGCCGGCCCTGTGGATGGACCGGGTCATCGGTCCTCGCGCCATCGACGCCCCGCCCGAGGCCAACGAGGCCTGAGGTCGACGAGGGGCTGAGCGCACAGAGATTCTCCGACGAGGCCTGAGCCCGAAGGTGAAGCACTAGGCCGTCGCAGGGTGGTGGTAGACGTTTCCCATGGGCCCTGATCCTGCGGTGGCGGCGGTACGTCTCGCCGTGCGGCATGTGCTCTCCGACCTGCCGCAGGGTGCGATGGTCCTGGCCGCGTGCAGTGGAGGCGCGGACTCTCTGGCGCTCGCCGCGGCGCTCGCCTTCGAAGCGCCCAGGGCGGAACGCTCGGCAGGCGGCGTCACGATCGACCACGGCCTCCAGGACGGTTCAGCGGAGCGGGCCGACGCCGTGGTCCGGACCATGGCCGACCTTGGCCTGGACCCATCCGGCTCTATCGCGGTCACCGTCGAGGGGCCTGGCGGCCCGGAGAACGCGGCGCGCGTCGCCCGGTACGCCGCGCTCGACGATGCGGCCGCCCGGTGGGGCGCGTCAGCCGTCCTCCTCGGGCACACGCGAGACGACCAGGCCGAGACCGTCCTGCTAGGGCTGGCGCGTGGGTCCGGTGCCCGGTCGCTGTCCGGGATGCCGCCCACGTTCAGGCGAACCCAGGCCGCCGTGCTCTACGCGCGGCCTCTTCTCGAACTTGATCGGGCCACCACGCGCCGTGCCTGTGAGGCGATGGGGCTTGAGCCCTGGGACGACCCCCACAACGTCGATCCCGCCTACGCGCGCGTCCGCGTCCGCCATGAAGCCCTGCCCGCCCTGGAGAAGGCCCTGGGGCCGGGTGTGGCCGAGGCCCTGGCGCGGACGGCCGGGATGCTGCGCGACGATGCCGACGCCCTGGACGAACTGGCCTCCCGCGCATTCAGCGACCTGGAGACCACGGCAGACGGGTACGGCGTTGCCATGGCCCTGGAAGGACTTGAGGGCCTCCCCAGGGCCGTCCGTACGCGGGTCCTCCGGATGGCGGCGGTCAAGGCCGGAAGCCCACCGGGTACGCTCGCGGCGGTCCATGTCGATGCGATGGATCGGCTGGTCACGGCCTGGCGCGGGCAGCGGCACGTGGATCTGCCGGGGCGGCTTCGCGCCGTCCGGCGGTATGGAAAGCTGCTGTTCGTCCCGGTTTGACGTCGCGGCGTGTGCCGATCGTCACATGCCGCGCCCGTCGCGCGCGCCTACCGGGCGTGCGTGCGGAGTCCGTCCTACGTCCGTCCTACCGGACGGGCGCGGTCTGAGCGATGAGGGTGGGGTTGTGGACGAGAAGGACCTGGGCAACGACCTGGCGAAGGTGCTGATCCCCGAGGACGACCTGCAGGCCAAGGTGCGGGAGCTCGCCGGGCAGATCGACGCGGACTACGCGGGTAAGGACCTGCTGCTCGTCGGCGTCCTCAAGGGCGCTGTCATGATCATGGCTGATCTGGCGCGGGCGCTGCACTCGCCCGCGTCCATGGACTGGATGGCCGTGTCGTCGTACGGGTCGGGCACGAAGTCGTCGGGCGTCGTGCGCATCCTCAAGGACCTCGACACCGACATCATCGACCGGCACGTCCTGATCGTGGAGGACATCGTCGACTCCGGGCTGACCCTGTCGTGGCTGGTGAGCAACCTGCGGTCGCGTGGCCCGGCCTCCTTGGAGATCTGCGCGCTGCTGCGCAAGCCGGAAGCGGTCAAGACCGACGTCGACGTGAAGTACATCGGGTTCGACATCCCTAACGAGTTCGTCATCGGCTATGGGCTCGACTATGCGGAGAAGTATCGGAACCTGCCTTTCGTGGGGACGCTGGCCCCGCACGTCTACGGCGGCGACGGGGCCTGACGTCCCCGTACCGGACCCCACACGGCCGGTGGCGGGTGCCCCCGCCCAGACGCCCACAGGGCCCTGGGAAGAGCCCCAAGGGGCCCGCAGGGACCGCCCAGGGAACAAGGGACCGTGACGAATCGTTGCAAGGGTCGTTGACGGGTATATGGAAGGGGAGCAGGGGAACAGCGTCGGCTGCGTCTCCTGCGCCCTGCGGTGTACCGTCAGTGTCCCGGACCCTGGGTTCGGGAGGCGATTATGAGGGAAGCCGCCACGACGGGCCCGGAGCCCAGGCGACGGGTCCTTCGTTGGACGGATTGTTGGTCGCAGTGGCGTTCGTCCCCCCGGGACGGGCGGGGATCGCACACAGATGTTGGTCAGGAGGGACGGGCCCCGAAGGGGTAACCGGATAAATGGACGTGAAGCGCTATTTTCGCGGGCCGCTGCTGTGGATCCTGCTGTTCGGCCTCTTGGTCGCCCTCGTCATGTGGGGCGTCAACCCCGGCCGTTCGTTCGAGAAGGTTGACACCTCCAAGGTCGTCTCGGAGATCAACGCGGGCCAGGTGAAGTCCGCCAAGATCGTCGACAAGGACCAGCGGATCGAGCTGACCCTCAACAACGGCAAGCAGCAGCAGGCGTCCTGGGTCGACGGCCAGGGACTCCAGTTGCAGCAGCAGCTGCAGAAGCAGGCCGACGCGGGCAAGCTGCCCGGCGGCTACAACGTCGACGTGCCGAAGCAGAGCGTCTT
The DNA here is from genome assembly GCF_900115095.1 of Actinomadura madurae. GTDB lineage: Bacteria > Actinomycetota > Actinomycetes > Streptosporangiales > Streptosporangiaceae > Spirillospora > Spirillospora madurae. Next base: position 240,774 of record NZ_FOVH01000004.1, on the reverse strand, counting down.
CATGAGCCTGCTGTTCAGTTTGCTGCCCATCGTGGTCATCGTGCTGATCTTCCTGTTCATCATGAACCAGATGCAGGGCGGCGGCTCGCGGGTGATGAACTTCGGCAAGTCCAAGGCCAAGCTCATCACCAAGGACACCCCGAAGACCACCTTCGCCGACGTGGCCGGGGCCGACGAGGCCCTGGAGGAGCTTGAGGAGATCAAGGACTTCCTGCAGAACCCGGCGAAGTTCCAGTCGATCGGCGCGAAGATCCCCAAGGGCGTGCTGCTGTACGGTCCGCCCGGTACCGGCAAGACGCTGCTCGCGCGAGCCGTGGCCGGCGAGGCGGGGGTGCCGTTCTACTCGATCTCCGGCTCGGACTTCGTCGAGATGTTCGTCGGTGTGGGCGCGTCCCGCGTCCGCGACCTGTTCGAGCAGGCCAAGACCAACGCGCCGTCGATCATCTTCATCGACGAGATCGACGCCGTCGGGCGGCACCGCGGCGCGGGCCTCGGCGGCGGCCACGACGAGCGCGAGCAGACCCTGAACCAGCTTCTCGTCGAGATGGACGGCTTCGACGTCAAGGGCGGCGTGATCCTGATCGCCGCGACGAACCGCCCGGACATCCTCGACCCGGCGCTGCTGCGTCCCGGCCGGTTCGACCGGCAGGTGACCGTGGACCGCCCGGACCTGGAGGGCCGCAAGGGCATCCTGCGGGTGCACGGCCGCGGCAAGCCGTTCGCGCAGGACGTCGACCTCGACGTGATCGCGCGCCGCACCCCGGGCTTCACCGGCGCCGACCTGGCCAACGTGATCAACGAGGCGGCGCTGCTCACCGCGCGGTTCGACCGCAAGCTGATCGACATGGACACCCTGGAGGAGTCCATCGACCGCGTCATGGCCGGGCCGGAGCGCAAGACCCGGGTGATGTCGGAGAAGGAAAAGAAGATCATCGCCTACCACGAGGGCGGGCACGCGCTGGTGGCGCACGCGCTGCCGAACTCCGACCCCGTGCACAAGGTGACGATCCTGCCGCGCGGGCGGGCCCTGGGCTACACCATGACCCTGCCGATGGAGGACAAGTTCCTCACCACTCGCTCGGAGATGACCGACCAGCTGGCCATGCTGCTGGGCGGCCGCACGGCCGAGGAACTGGTCTTCCACGAGCCGACCACGGGCGCGGCCAACGACATCGAGAAGGCCAGCTCCATCGCCCGCAACATGGTCACCGAGTACGGCATGAGCGAGCGTCTGGGCGCGCGCAAGTTCGGCACCGGTCAGGGTGAGGTCTTCCTGGGCCGCGACATGGGCCACGAGCGGGACTACTCGGAGGACATCGCGTCGGCCATCGACGACGAGGTCCGCCGCTACATCGAGGCCGCGCACGACACGGCGTGGGAGATCCTCGTGGAGTACCGGGACGTCCTGGACGAGCTCGTCGTCAACCTGATGGAGAAGGAGACCCTGTCGAAGGACCTGGTGCTGGAGATCTTCGCGCCGATCCAGAAGCGGCCGCACCAGAACTCCTACACCGGTTACGGCAAGCGCCTCCCGTCCGACCGTCCGCCGGTGTTGTCGCCCAAGGAACTCGCTCTGCTCGGTCCGCAGGACGTGACTGACCTGACCAAGAACAACGGGCAGGGCGGCGGCGTCGCCTCCGAGGCGACCGATCCGGCCCCGGGCGAAAGCTGACGGCCTTGGCGATCCCGTACGACGAGGCGCCGATCGAGATCGACCCGCCGGGTGAGACCGTGCGCGGCGGGCATTTCGACCATGCGCGCATCGAGAAGGCAGTCCGGGAGATCCTGATCGGCATCGGGGAGGACCCCGACCGGGACGGTCTCCGTGAAACACCGGCCAGGGTGGCGCGGGCCTACGCGGAGCAGTTCGCGGGTCTGCGCCAGACTCCGGAGGACGCGCTGACCACGGTGTTCGACGCCGACCACGAAGAGATGGTCCTGGTGAAGGACATCGAGGTGTATTCGGTCTGCGAGCACCACCTGGTCCCCTTCCACGGGGTGGCGCACGTCGGGTACACGCCCAACAAGAAGGGCCAGATCACCGGCCTGTCCAAGCTGGCTCGGCTGGTGGACGTGTACGCGCGCAGGCCGCAGGTGCAGGAGCGGCTCACCAGCCAGGTCGCGGACGCGCTGATGACCGTCCTGGAGCCGCGCGGCGCGATCGTGGTGATCGAGGCCGAGCACCTGTGCATGACCATGCGCGGGGTGCGCAAGCCGGGCGCGAAGACGGTGACGTCGGCGGTGCGCGGCGACTTCCGTGATCATGCCGAGACGCGGTCCGAGGCGATGAGCCTCATCCTTGGCCGCTATTGACCGCCCGGCCCTCTTCCGGGCCGCCGGACCGTCTGAACGGGCCTCAGCGTCGCGCTGAGGCCCGTTCTGCTGGTTCCAGCGCCGCCGCAGCGGGCCTCCCGGGGCCCACGCCCGGTGTCCCGGGCCCGTGCCCGGCGTCTCGAACCTCCGGTCGGCGTCTCGGGGGCTCCGGCGGGTGCCTCGGGCCTGCTGCGGGCGTCTCGGGGCTTCGGCCGGTGTCTCCGGCCTGCGGTCGGCGTTGCAGGGCTTGCGGCCGGGTGTTTGGGTGGCGGTGCCGGGGCGGCTGAGGCGTCGCTCCGGCGGGTTGTGCGCAAGGCATAGGGTTGGTTGACATGACCAGTGCCGCCGTTCCGGGGCTGCCCGCGCCAGGGCGCTGCCTCGTCATGGGCGTGGTCAACGTGACCCCCGACTCGTTCTCGGACGGCGGGGCCTGGTTCGACGCGGAGAAGGCCGTCCAGCACGGGCTTGACCTTGTCGCGGAGGGCGCCGACATCGTGGACGTGGGCGGCGAGTCCACGCGGCCCGGCGCGCAGCGCGTGTCCCAGGACGAGGAACTGCGCCGCGTCATCCCCGTCATCGAAGCGCTTACGGCCGAGAACGTTCCGGTGAGTGTCGACACGATGCGCGCCGACGTTGCGGAGGCCGCCGTGGGTGTGGGCGCCCGGCTGGTGAACGACGTCAGCGGCGGCCTGGCCGACCCGGACATGCCGCGTGTGGTGGCCGCGGCAGGTATCCCGTACGTGGTGATGCACTGGCGCGGCCACAGCCACGACATGCAGACCCGCGCCATCTACGAGGACGTCGTCCGAGAAGTGCGCGACGAGCTTCTACGCAGGGTCGACGCCGTACTGGGAGAGGGTGTCGACCCGTCGATGATCGTGCTGGATCCTGGGCTGGGTTTCGCCAAGAACCCGGAGAAGGGGCACAACTGGTCTCTTCTGGCCCATCTGGACGCGTTCACCGGTCTCGGCTATCCCGTCCTGGTGGGGGCTTCCCGGAAGGGGTTCCTGACCAGGCTCCTCGCCGACCCGGACGGGATGCGGCGTCCGTTCACCGACTGCGACGACGCGACCGTGGCCATCACCTCGCTTGTCGCGTACACCGGCGCCTGGTGCGTGAGGGTGCACAGGGTCAGGCCGAACGCGGACGCGGTACGTGTGGCGGCCGCCATGCGGGCGGCGCGTCCGAGCAGTGACGACACTTCCGATAACGGGGAGCCCCGCCTATGAGCCGTGCCGTGAACCGCGCCGACGTGGACGAGGTCCACGCCGAGTTCTATGCCGCGTTCGAGGCCGGTGACTTCGACCGGATGTCCGCGGTGTGGGCGGACGGCCAGTACGCCGAGGCGGTCTCCTGCGTCCATCCCGGTTGGACGATGCTCCGGGGACGCGAGTCGGTCCTGCGGTCCTGGGCGCTCATCATGGCCAACACGAGCTACATCCAGTTCGTGCTGACCGACGTGGAGACCGACGTGTACGGCGACCACGCGGTGGTGACGTGCAAGGAGAACATTCTCACCGCGGACGAGGACACCGAGACCGGGTTCCTCGCAGGGGGAAGCATCGTCGCGACGAACGTGTTCGTACGGGCGGACGGCGAATGGCGGCTTCTGCTGCACCATGGTTCTCCCGTTCTCAACGTCGTGGATGCAGAGGAAGAATGACGACTCTCGACCGCATCGAGCTGCGCGGGCTCCGCGCCAGGGGGCGGCACGGCTGCCTGCCCGCTGAGCGTGAGCTTGGCCAGGAGTTCGTCGTGGACGCGGTCCTGGGGCTCGACACGCGCCCCGCCGCGGAGGGTGATGACCTCTCGCGTACCGTCGACTACGGAACGCTCGCCGGCCGGCTGGTCGCCGTCGTGGAGGGGGAGCCCGTCAACCTCCTCGAAACACTGGCGGACCGGTTGGCGACAATATGTCTGGAAGAGAAGACGGTCTCCGAGGTGGAGATCACCGTCCACAAACCGAGCGCCCCGGTCCCGCACCCCTTCACGGACATCGCCGTGAAGATCAAGAGGAGTCGCCCATGACAGCGTCCGACCGCATGCCCGACCGCACCGCCACCGGCGGCCACATGCTGGTCCAGCATCGAGTCGTGTTCTCGATCGGCAGCAACCTCGGGGACCGCCTGGACAACATCCAGGAGGCGGTCGACGCGCTGTTCGACGCACCAGGGCTGCGTTTCGTGGCGTTCTCGCCGGTGTACGAGACCGCGCCCTACGCGCCGGCGGGGGAGAGCATCCCCGAGCAGGGCGACTTCCTCAACATCGTGCTGGTCGCCGACACGCGGCTGCCACCGGAGAACCTGCTCGAACGCGTCCTCAACATCGAGAACTCGATGCGCCGGGAGCGCGTGGTCCGCTGGGGACCGCGCACCCTCGACATCGACATCGTGGTGTTCGGGGACGTCGCGTCCGACGACCCCGATCTGACGCTCCCCCACCCGCGCGCGCACGAGCGCGCCTTCGTGCTCGTCCCGTGGGCCGACATCGAGCCGGACGTGTTGCTGCCCGGCCATGGCCGCGTCGGTGACCTGGCGCAGGCGAAGAAGTCCGAGGGAGGCCCGTCGGCCGTCCGTCGGCGCGACGACCTGGCTTTGCAGCAGCCTGCATGAAACCGTCCCGCCCGCTGTTCCTCATCGCCCTCGTGGTCGTCGTCGCGGTGATCACCTGGGCGGTGCTGCGTTCCGCCTACGTCTCGCTGCCGCCGCTGCCGTGGACGGCGGTACCGACGCTGCTCCTGCTCGCGCTCGGCGAGAGCGTCAGCGGGCTGAACGTGCTGCGCCGCATCCGCCGCAGGCCCGGCAATGGGCGCGTGCCGGACAGCCGCAAGCCCGTGCCGAAGCCGCTGGACCCGATGGCCGTCGCGCGTCTGGCCGCGCTGGGGAAGGCCAGCGCGCACTCCGCCGCGGTCATCGCGGGCGTGTTCGGCGGGTTCGCGGCGAGCCTGGCGTCGTCCCTGGAGAAGGCGACCCCGCGCCATGACTTCTACGTGAGCGGCGGCACGTTCCTCGCGGCGGTCGTGCTCGTGGCGGCCGCGTTCTTCCTGGAGTACGCGTGCCGGGTCCCGAAGGACCCGGACGAGGAGGAGCGCGACCGCCGCGCGTCCCGTGCCTAGGGCTTCAGCAGGTACGGGACGCTCGAGGTGAGGAAGCGTCGCGGGAACTCGTCCCTCAGCCGCCACAGTCCGGCGTCGACGACGAAGTGGGCCATGACCGCGCCGAGATAGGCGCCGTAGAGGGCCCGCTCCCAGACGTGCGGCGAACCGTGCAGATGCGATGCCTGATCGAGCGCGATACCGCCTGCCAGGGCGATGACGGCCATGAGGCAGAGCCCGGTCATGCCGGAGCGTCCGCGCCTGGGTGCGCCGGACACGAGCCCGACGATGAGCAGGTACTGGTAGCCGTGCGCGATGGTGAGTCCGGCGACCGCGGCGTACGGGGACGTGAAGAGGAAGACGGGCAGGAAGAACAGCAGCGAGATCAGGTAGATGGCTATGAACGCAGGTGGACGCTGTTCCCGTCGTGCCAGCGCATAGAAACCGAGGGCCACCCCACAGGCGAACACGGCGAAAGCCACCGGGAACAGTGAGCGGACCGGTGGATCCACGCCGAGCTGGAGCAATTCCGGGTGAACGAGCAGTCCCGCTATCCCTCCCGCACCGGCGAGCATGATGGCGCGCCGCTCCAGGGGCTTCACGGACCCGGCGCGCTGAGCAACCCCCGCCAACGCCGCCATCCCGAGGTTCTGCTTCTGGAAGTGGAAGAACTGCCAGGCCAGGAAGGCGAGAAGCGCCCACTGCAACTGCTTGTACGGGACGAGTGCCGCGGCGAACGCCGTCCCCAGGATCAGTGCGACGGGAGCGACCACGTAACGTCCGCGGTGCGCTGCCGCGTGCGCGCGTATCTCCGGGAGGGTGAAGAACCAGCCGGTCGCGGCCACGTGCACGGACGAGCCCAGGAACAGCAGGGCTCCCAGCGCCCTGCCGGGTGAATCAGAACCGTCGGGCGCGAGTGCGATGGCGCCCGCGAACGCGCCGGCCGACAGCAGGGCCGTCCCGAGAAGCCAGGTGCGGCGCAGGGTCCGGAACGTCCCGGCCAGGGCCTCGCCGACGGGCGGCGCGCTCGCGTTGCTCGGTGCTGCCACGGCGCGGACTAGCCTCCGCCGCAGACCCCGGCGGCACCGGCCGGGGCCGCGATCAGCAGGAACAGGCCGCCGAGCACGATGAGGCCAGTGAGCACGGCGAGCGGGACGATGACGGGCGCGCGGAAGAACTTACGGCTCGGCCTGGGCGCTCCTGCGGGCGCCTGCGTCCGCCCCCAGTCGGTCCACTGCTGGTCAGGTGCCGTCCACTGCGATTCGGGTGGGCGAGCGGGTCCGGTGGTCGGCGGACCTTCGATCATCTGCGTCATCGGCGACTCCTCACGTCATGGCTTCTGACGCGAGCGGGCCCTTACCGGTTCAGCCTCCTGTGGGGAGCATGGCGCGCCCGGTCACTTGTCGATGTCGCCGACGACGAAGAACATCGAGCCGAGAATGGCGATCATGTCGGCCACCAGATTTCCGGGCAGCAGCTCGGTCAGGACCTGGATGTTGTTGAACGACGCGGACCGCAGCTTCATCCGCCACGGCGTCTTTTCGCCGTGCGACACCAGGTAGTAGCCGTTCAGGCCCAGCGGGTTCTCCGTCCAGGCATAGGTGTGTCCCTCCGGGACCTTCAGGACCTTGGGCAGCCGCTGGTTGATCGGGCCGGGCGGCAGTTCCGCAAGGCGGTCCAGGCAGGCGTCGGCGAGGTCGAGGGACGCGTGCGCCTGGTCGAGCAGGCACTCGAAACGGGCGAGGCAGTCACCCTCGGACCGGGTGACCACGCGGACGTCCAGTTCCCCGTAAGCGAGGTAGGGCTCGTCCCGGCGCAGGTCGAAGTCGACGCCGGAAGCGCGTGCGATGGGGCCGGACACCCCGTACTGCAGAATCTGCTCCTGCTTGAGGACGCCGACGTTCCTCGTCCGGGCGCGGAAGATCTCGTTGCCCATGATGAGGTCGTCGATCTCACCCATGCGGGAACGGACCTCGGAGACCGCCGTCCGCGCGCGCGCCGTCCAACCGGCGGGGAGCTCGTCCTTCAGACCTCCGACCCGGTTGAACATGTAGTGCATGCGTCCACCGGAGATCTCCTCCATGACCCGCTGCAGGGCCTCTCGTTCACGGAACGCGTAGAAGATCGGCGTGATCGCGCCTACTTCAAGCGGATACGAGCCGAGGAACATCAGATGGTTGAGGATCCGGTTGAGCTCCGCCAGGAGCGTCCTCACCCATACGGCGCGGACAGGGACCTCCATGCCCAGCATGCGTTCGACGGCGAGGACGACGCCGAGCTCGCTGGAGAACGCCGACAGCCAGTCGTGCCGGTTCGCCAGGACGATGATCTGCCGGAAGTCGCGTACCTCGAACAGCTTCTCCGCGCCCCGGTGCATGTACCCGACGATGGGTTCCGCGGCCGAGATGCGCTCGCCGTCCAGGGTCAGCTTCAGCCGGAGCACACCGTGCGTGGACGGATGCTGGGGGCCGATGTTCAGGGTCATGTCCTCGGTGGCGAGCTCCTTGGCGCCCGCACCGATCCCGACGATCCGTTCGGTGGTCATGGTCGCGTCTCCGCCGCTCCGATCACCGCTTCATGGTCCCATGGCGAGCGGTGCTCGTTATCCGGTTGACTAGGGGGCAATGAACGCGAGCCACGGCGAACCGCCATACGAGCCCGCCGCGCACCCCGGACACCAGGGCGCGGCGTACCCGCCCGCGCCGCCCGGCCCGGGATCCGGCGGTCAGCCGCCTGGTCAGGGTCAGGTACCGGCACAATACCCGGCGCAGCAGGCACCACCCGTGTACGAGGCGGCCCAGGCGTTCGCACCTGGAGCCGGCCTGCGCTGGTCGCCGATCTCCAGGCGCCACGCATGGCACAGGCTGCTCAAGGCCGTCCTGTGGGCGATCCCGGTAGGCGGTGTGGGCGGATTCATCGTGTGGCGGAACGGAGGCGTCGTACCCGCCGCGATGTGGGTCGCCGCCGTCCTCCTGGGGGCCGCGCTGACCTGGCTGGTCGCGGAGCTGGACCGCCGGGCGTACGGGTACGTCGAGCGTGCCGACGACCTCATCGTCACCCACGGGGTGTTCGTCAAGCGCCTCATCGTCGTCCCGTACGGGCGGATGCAGTTCGTGGACGTCACCGCCGGGCTTCTCGAACGCTGGATGGGGATCGCCACCGTCCGGATGCACACCGCGGCGGCCGCGACGGACGCGACCATCCCGGGACTGCCCACGGCAGAAGCCGCCCAGCTGCGCGACCGTCTGGCGCAGAAGGGCGAAGAGCGGAGCATGGGCCTATGAGCGGCCCCTACGGCCCGTACGGTCCGCCAAGGCCACCCGGTCCGCCCGGACCACCTGGACCACCTGGGCCGCCCGGACCACCTGGGCGCCCCGGACCGCCCGGACCGCCTGGCCCGTACGGCCCTCAAGGCCATCCCGGCCCCTACGGCCCGCCGCGTCCCCCGTCCGGCCCGCCCGGACCGTACGGTCCGCCTCGTCCTCCCTACGGTCCCCCGCAGGCACAGCGCCCACCGATCAGGTTCTCCGAGGGCACGCACAGGCTCCACTGGGCGACGGCCCCGCTGCGCGCCTTCATCTTCCTCATCATCTACTTCGTCCTTCTGGGCTTCCCCCTGCTGCTCACCCAGACGGACAGCGGCGTGACCCTGGCGCTCACGCCGGAGGTCCTGCTCCGGTTCATCATCGTGACCGTTCCCATGGGCGTGATCGCGGTGGTGACGGGTCTCTGGACCTGGCTGTCCGTGCGTTTCCACGTCGACAACGACGACCTCGTCGTCGAAACCGGGATTCTGCGGAAGAACAAGCGTCGCATCCCCCTCTCGCGCATCCAGGCCATCGATCTGGTCCGCCCTCTGGTGACGCGAGTGTTCGCTCTGGCGGAAGTCCGGGTGGAACTGGCAGGAGGCGAGAAGAGCGAGATCGCGCTCCGTTACCTGGGACGGCACTCGGCGCAGCAGCTACGAGCCGAACTCCTAGCGCGCGCCGCGGGGCTGCCAGGCCACACACCAGAAGCGCCCGAACGGCACCTGTGGCGCGTCCCGTTCGGTTCGCTGCTCGGTTCGCTGGTCGTGCGGCTTCCCGTACTGGGGACGGTGCTGCTCTTCATCGCGTCCCTCATCTTCTTCGTCCTGTACGTCGAAGGCGGGATCCTGGCCGTCACCATCCCCGTCCTGCTCGGGCTCATCCGGGCCGTCGTCGCGCCCCTGGTGATGTACGCCAACTTCACGGTCGCCATGTCCCCGGACGGAATCCGCCTCCGCTACGGACTGCTGGAGACCCGGATGCAGACGCTGCCACCGGGCCGCGTCCAGGCCGTCAGCATCGTCGAACCGGTGCTCTGGCGCAGTCTCGGCTGGGCCCGCGTCGACGTAACCGTCGCCGGCTACGCGGGCGAACGCCAGGCATTGTCGTCGACCCTGCTGCCCGTCGCGCCACGCCACGTCGCCCTGCACCTCGTCTCCCAGGTCTTCCCAGGGACGAACGTCGACGCCGTCCCGCTCGTCCCCGCGTCCTCGAAGGCCGTGGCCATCGACCGAGCGGAAGGCGCCGGCACCGACGACGTCGTCTTCGTGACCCGGCACGGATGGCCGTGCCGCCGCACGGACGTGATCGCCCACGCGCGTGCGCAGAGCGTCCGGCTGACGGCGAACGTCTTCCAGCGCCTGCTCGGCCTGGCCACCGTCCACGTCGACGCGCCCCCCGGCCCGGTCCAGGTCGCCGCGACGGACCGCGATCTGGGCGAGGCACGGGCGATCGTCGACTCCACCGCCGGCCGCGCCTCCGCGGCCCGCCGCGCCGGCGGCGGAGACCCCACCCGCTGGGCCCGCTGACCAACGATCGCCGGCACGGGGCGATGCCCTGGCTTGTCATGGACGGATCCGTTGTCGGGGGTCGTTGGCATGATCGCCGAATGGCAGCAGAAGTCCCGGTTCCAAACCGCTACGCACGCGTCAACGCGTGGGTGATCAGCCGCGATACCGATTCGGAGGTGCGGTTCCTCGCGTCGGCGTTCGAGGGGGTGGAGACGCCGGGCTCGCGGGTGCTGGATCCCGATGGCGACATCGGTCATGTCGAGGTCGAGCTCGGGGACAGCGTCATCATGCTGTTCGACGCCAAGGCAGACTGGCCGTCGACCCCCGCTCACCTGCGCATTTATGTCGATGACGTGGCCTCGACCGTCGAAAAGGCCGTCGCGGCCGGTGCGCGTGTGGTGACCCGCCCGACCCTGCTCGCGTTCGGCGAGCGCGTGGCCCGTGTGCGTGACCCGCAGGGACATCTGTGGTGGCTGCATGAGCGGGTCGAGGACGTCCCGCCCGAAGAACTGGGCAGCCGTTTCGCCGATCCTGCCGCTCAGGAGGCCATGGCCTACGTCCAGCGCACCCTGCGGGAAGAACTCCAGGGCAGCCCCCACTGACCCAACCCAGCCTGGCCTGGATCAACAGGGTGCCAACACGTTTCAAGCCTTACGGGACGGCTCCGAGGGTGTGACGCTCGCGCCGATCACCGGCCCGGATTGAGCGGCCAGACTGATCCGGCCAGACTGATCCGGCCAGACTGATCCGGCCAGACTGACCGGCGCGCCTGGCGGCGTGCCTGTGTCCTGACTCCCAGCGGCCCGAGCGGAATCACGGCTGGCTGAACGACCGGATAACGTGCGACGGCGAAACGCGCTCTCCTCGTTCAACAGCCACACAAGGTGAAGGGCAGGTCGAGCGGGACGACGTCATCCCGCATCAGGTCCGCCCGGAACCCGACGTCCGAAGGGGCCAGCTATCGAGGTGGTGCGGCGGGCTTGGTCGCTCGGCACGGATGCTCTATCCACAGACGCGCTCTGGTTCGACGGCATGGAGCGGCGGAGAAGGCCGCAGTTGACGCTGCCCTCGCCAATGACCTGGTGACCTGTGCAAACCTCGACGGGAAGCCACCACCGGGCCCTATGACGAGAACACGGTGCGGTGCGCTGTGACACCCCTCTCGGACATCAGCTTGATCAACTACTCCTGACTTTTCCACAGAACCGCGTTCTAGTGCCGTGCCCGTCCCGCAAGAACGACGATGAAATCCGTCGGCCCGCCCGAGGGGGGAGGGCGGGCCGACACCCAGGCGTCCATCGGACGCGGCGCCACCGGTAGGGCGCCTCGCCGGTGAGGAGGGGATCGGAACGCGATCACTCGGAAGGAGCTGTCATGACAGAACTAGGCCGAATCAAGACACGCGAACCCGCCGGCTGCGCGGGTGATGTCCATCGTCGTGACGGCCGACAGGTCGTCGGGGGTGGCATCCAGGTGCTCGGCCGCGCCCGGGTGCTCGATCTCCAGCCAAGCGACCACGCGGGCGTGCTGGGGTGTAGACGCCTTCGGCGGCGGGCTGGTCGAAGATGGTGCGCACCAGCGTGGCCACCCATAGCTGGGCGGACTTAAGAACTCGGGGGGAGCAGGTTGTGCAGGGGGGCGGGTCCCGCACCGCTGCCAGCCGGCCCCGGGCGGGGCGACTCGACCGCTACGACCAGGCCCCGGGGTGGGCGTCGGAGATGACCAGCAGCTGGAAACCGGTCAGGCCGCGGAGCGACCAGCTCGCGCATGAACGCCACCCACCCGGCACCGTCCTCGGCCGAGGCCACCGTGATCCCGAGGATCTCGCGTGCCCATCGGCATCGACGCCCGTCGCCCCCCAGTGGTGCTGGATGTCCAGGTGGCTGCGCTTCGCAACCGCCGCTCGAGGGTGGGCCGTATGCGTTCGTGTGGGTGGACGCCTTGATCCAGAAGGTCAGTGCGGGGTTGTGCCGGATCGTGAACGTCCATGTTGAAAGGTGAACGCGATGCAGCCGTCCAGCCGGCGCCGGTACTTGGACGGCCACTCGCGGCGGCCTGTAATCCGGAGAGCATCACGGAGGTGGCAGCTGACCATGAACTGAACTCGGCATCCGGCGCCTTTGCGAGCCGTGCCTAGAGCTCGACCGAACACGCCCAACCGGACCATCCAGCTCCACAATGCTCGGCCAGCGATGGACGATCGTCGCAAATGTTTCGAAAATTCCGGAGGCCCCTTGGCATGGCCGCTGCTGGTCTGTGGTCAACGGTTGCCTGCGGGTTCGGGGGTGCGCTGGCTTGGTTGCAGCGGCACCTTCCGACGATCGTGCGCCCACAGATAGTCGGCAGGACGGCAGTCCCTGGACAGTGGTTTCCGCAACTGATCACATGTAAGACCGCTCAACGCGCTCGTCATTGACCTGCTGGGCGGGCTCGGCGGCGTGGTGTCGCGAGTGGGGGCGGAAGGGGCCTTGGCAGAAGAAGCGCATGGCGCGCGCCGTGCGAGATCGTTCATCTTCATTGGTCATGTCAACGACCGTCTCCGCGCGGAACCGGCGATCCAGAGGTGTGTTCTTGACGGGTTGATCAGGTCGGCGTACGTTCGACAAGAACTCGAAAAGCTTCGAAACTTTTCGATGGGTGGAGTGATCGGAGGGCTGTGGTGAGACGTTTCCCGTATGTCCACGTCCGGCGCCCGGTGGCGAGGGCGGGCGCGTTCCTGCGGTGTGTGAACGCGCTGTCTCCGGTCGGTTGGGCGACGGCTGCCGTGATGCTCACGGCGGCGCTCGTCGCGGCTTCGTTCACGGTTCCCGTTACGGGTGCGGATGGCGCGCCTCGCGCTGCGGGCGGGCCGGCCGCCCCGAAGATCAGCGGACACTGGGTCGACAGCTGGGTCTCGATGCCGCAGCTGACGGAGCCCGGCAACATGCCACCGCCCCCGTTCACCCAGGACTACGGGGTCTTCGAGGACGCGACCCTGCGTCAGACAATTCGCGTCTCGGTCGGCGGCCGGAATGTACGTTTGCGGTTCTCCAACGCGTTCGGCGGCGCGGCGCTCCCGATCACCAGGGTGTCGGTCGCTCTGCCGGACGGTGGGAAGGCGGGGGTTAGCGCGATAGAGCCGGGGACGTCCCGGCCGGTGACCTTCCATGGCCGGTCCGCACGGACCATCCCCGTCGGCGCGCAGATGGTGTCCGATCCGCTGACCTTCCCGGTGGCGCCGCGGTCGATTCTGACGGTGACCGTCTACCTGGCGGACGGCCAGGCCTCCACAGACATCACTTCCCACCCCGGGTCCAGGACCACGTCGTACATGCTGGCCGGGGACCACACCACGGACGCCGACATGCCTGGCGCGACGTCCACCGACCACTGGTACTTCCTCAGCGGCCTCGAAGTTTGGGCCAAGCCCTCCACTGCGGCGGCAGCCGTCCTCGGGGACTCCCTCACCGACGGACGGGGTTCCACGACGAACATGAACGACCGCTGGCCGGACCAGCTCCTCGACCGTCTTCAGTCCCACACGTCCACCAGCGGCATCGCCATTGTCAACCAGGCGGCGGGCGGGAATCGGGTCCTCAATGACGGGCTCGGTCCCAACGCCCTCGCCCGCCTGGACCGTGACGTGCTGGCCCAGAGCGGCGTCGAATGGCTGGTCGTCTTCGAGGGGGTGAACGACATCGGCACCGCCGAGCCCACTCCGGCCGCTCAGAAGCAGGTGGCCGACGACCTCATCATGGCCTACGACCAGATCATCGTCCGCGCACACGCGCAGGGCATCCGCGTCTACGGCGCGACGCTCACACCGTTCGGGGGCAACACCGGTTACGACGATCCCGACGGCTACCGCGAGGAGGCCCGCCGGACGGTCAACACGTGGATCCGCACCAGTCACCGCTTCGATGCCGTGATCGACTTCGACCGCGCAACCCGCGATCCTTCAACCCCGAGGAGGCTCCTGCCGTCCTATGACGTCGGCGACCATCTGCACCTGAACCCGGCAGGCTACAAGGCGATCGCTGACGCTGTCCCAGCCTCCCTCTTCCGCCAGAGGCCGCTCGCACCAACCTTCGGCTTCAACTGACCGCACCACGAGTCAACCGATGAGCCCGCTCTGCCCAGCCCTGTTGACTCGGCCCGTCCACGTCCCGTCCAGCCCCACGACATCAGGAGGACGAGAAGAACGCGAGGGCAGCGGTCGTAAGGAGGCCAGGTACCTCGGGGTCTTGGGTTAGCGCAAACGCGCCGGCCGCCGCGGACGTCCGCCTAGTAGTGGGAGCAACCATGGCATGGACGCCGCGGCGGCCGGTGTCCGAGCCGCCGGCAACGGGGGCTCCGCCTCGCCTTCGTCCAGGACGGCGTTGGCGACAGCGAGCCGTCCCGGGACGCCGCCGAGCCGGGCCGGGACAGCGCCCGCTCGGCAGCGAGGCGTCGCGCAGGCAAATGCTGCTGCGGTGCGTCTGCCGACGGTGGTGTGCGGGGCGGCGGGCGTCGTGGGATCGAACCACCACCACCCTGACCAAACCGGCGCCGGTAGAGAAATGCCGCTCTCCGTGGCGAGCCCAAGGGCGCGGGTCGAACCAGACGAGGCCGACGATGCCGCGATGGCTCGCGACGTCCCGGCTTCCGGTCATCGCCGTCATGGGCGCGCGGGAGGCCGCGATGTTTCGTGTGGCTAGGTGGACCTGCGCTTCCACCACGGGGCCCTCCTGCACTGGACGCAACATTCAAGTAGAACGCGGTACTGACCTGCTTGCCCGGCTCTCAGGCCTTGGGGCGCGACGCCATCAGCGGTCCTTGGAGACGAGCCGTGGGCTCGTTGACGTTGAGGGTGCACCGTGGTCGACGCTGGCTGCTGTTCGGGGGGAGGCGATGACGGGGATGGGTGGTGATCTCCGACACGCGTGGGGGGTTGGTGCCTGTGGCCGGGGGGCGTTGTGGGTTGTGGGCGGATGGCCAAGCGGTGGCCGGAGTGCGTGGTTGCGGGACTGGGGGGCGGTCGAGGGTGACGGGGGGTGTCTTGTTCGGTTCCGTTGCGTGGCTTTGCTGCGGATAAGTCCGTGATGCGAAAATCGTCAGATCATGAGCGATTCGGACTATGACCCCTGGTCCCCCGCGTTCGTGGCGGACCCGTATCCGGTTTTCGAACGGCTTCGTGCCGAGCGTCCTGTGTTCTTTCACGAGCCCACCGGTCAGTGGGTGATCAGCCGTTACGAAGACGTCAACGCGCTGTTGCGGGACCGGCGGCTCGGCCGCTCGTACCTCCATATCGCCAGCCATGAGGAGTTCGGCCAGGCCCCGGAAGCCGACTTCCTGAAGCCGTTCTGGGATCTCATCCGCGCCGGGATGCTGGACGTGGAACCGCCCACGCACACGAGGCTGCGCCGTCTGGTGTCCAAGGCGTTCACGGCGAGGATGGTCGAGGGCCTGCGTCCGACGATCAGGCGCCTCGCCGGCGAACTGGTCGGAGCCCTCACGGACAAGGGCGGCGGTGACCTGCTCGCCGAGGTCGCCGAGCCGCTGCCGGTGAACGTGATCGCCGAGATGCTCGGCGTCCCCGCCGAGGACCGCCACCTGCTGCGCCCCTGGTCGGCCGACATCTGCGGCATGTACGAGTTGAACCCGCCCGAGGAGGCGCAGCGGACCGCCGTCCGCGCCGCCGTCGAGTTCTCCGACTACCTGCGCGCCCTCGCCCGCACCCGCCGGGACGAGCCCCGCGACGATCTCATCACCGCCCTCGCCCAGGTCGTGGACGAGGGCGACCGGCTCACCGAGGACGAGCTGATCGGCACCTGCGTCCTGCTGCTCAACGCCGGGCACGAGGCGACGGTGAACGCGACCGGCAACGGCTGGTGGTCGCTGTTCCGCAACCCGGGCGAACTGGAACGGCTTCGGGCCCATCCGGACCTCACCCCAATGGCCGTCGAGGAACTGCTGCGCTATGAGACCCCGGCGCCGATGTTCGAGCGGTGGGTGTTGGAGGACATCACGGTCGCCGGTGTCGGCATTCCACGCGGTGCCGAGGTGGCGTTGCACTTCGCGTCCGCCAACCGTGACCCCGACGTGTTCGCCGAGCCGGACCGTCTTGACCTGGGACGCGACCCCAATCCGCACATCACCTTCGGGCTCGGCATCCACTACTGCCTCGGTGCGCCCCTGGCACGCATCGAGCTCGCCGAGTCCTTCGGCGCGTTGCTCCGCGTGGCGCCTGACCTTCGGCTGTCTGAAGAGCCGACCTGGAAGCCGGGCTACGTCCTGCGGGGCTTGGAAGCCCTTCACGTGGTGTGTTGACCGTGCCCCTGTTGGTCAGGCTCTGCCTGAGTGTCGGCGCCGTTTCGTGGAGCCCGCTGCCCCGTCCATGAGGGTGGCGGCGCCAGCCGGGTCGTTTGGGCAACCTGGGATAGCCGGGCGCGGTTGGTGAAGCGGGCGGCGTAGCGGCGACGGAGTTGGGTGGCGGTCTCCGTCCGGGTTGCACCTGAAGCCGATGGGCTGGACGGGGTAGGGCGTCTCCGGCCAACGGCGATGGTGTGGGCGCTGCAGTGGCCGTTGGACGGCTGGAGCGCTCTGTGGGGGCGCTTCGCCGTCGCCCCCTGCCGTCGAACCGGCGCGGGATCACCAGTGCCGCGAAGGCGGGGCTAGGGGCCGCGAGGGGCGGACGCTGTGGTTCGGCCGGGACGGGCGCGCGTGGGTGCTTTGTGACCATGCCCGTGTCGAAGGCGCCGCCGCTGACGCTGCGGGCGACCTGGCGCTGGCAGTTGGTCAGGGGCTGAAGGCGGTTTGTCTCTCGTTGGCTGCTGCGTTCGAGGTGATGCTTTAGGACGTGTCTCGATGTTCCGATCACGGCGCGCGTGGGCGACTCGGCCTGTGACAGATCATCTGCGAGCACGGAATCGCTCGGCGAAATGCCCTCTCAGCCCCGCATCCGGACCCGCTTCAACCGAGCGAAGCGGGGCTCGCACGACGGTGGAGGTCACTTGAGATACGCCCTGGTGGCGCCGCAGGTGACGGGGTGCTGCGTGGTGGGCGAGTTGAAGGCTTCTTGTGGGCTGCCGCACCCCAGGCGATGCAGTAGCGGTGCCGCCGAGGCTGCCGGCGCGGCGGGTGTTGAGGCACGGGGGTGAGGGTGGTTGTTCCTCGTCCGTTGTTCGCTTCCCAGGGGGGTGACTTACGGGTGGGGTGGGGGCTGGGGGAGGACGGGTGGGATGGGGATGTCAACGGACTGGGCCAGCCAGCCGAAGCCGCCCAGGCCGGAAGGGTCGGTCAGTTCGGCGTCTTCGCCTGCGTGGCAGAGGGCGGCGACGTAGGCGCGTGGGTCGCGGTGTGCCAGGTCCAGGGGCGGGCGTGTGCCGGACAGGCCCAGGGCGCGCAGGGCGTCCCGCTGGGTGGTCAGCAGGGTGGACGTCGCGCCGGCGCGTTCGCCCTCGGCGGCGCAGGCGTCGAGGGCGACGTGGGCGGTGACGTCGCATGATCCGTCCGGGACGGCGGGGACGGTCGCGCCGTCCCGGTAGCCGGCGAGCGTCCCGTACACCGGGCGCGTCTCCCGTGAATGGGAGTAGTCGACCGCGATCGCGAGGCCCCGCGAGAGCCGTCGCACCACCGAGGCCCAGGCGGCGCAGCGCGGATGGCCGATCTCGGCGCGGTCGCCCGGTTCGCGGAGCGGCCACCAGCGTTGCAGCCAGTCGCTGTCCTTGTCCGACGGCGGCGGGCCGGGGCGTTCGGTGCCCGTGGACGGGTCGACCAGCACGGTCCGGACGCCGTCGGGGGTGTGCTCCACCACGTCCAGCGGCACGTTGTCGAGCCACTCGTTCGCGACGGCGAGGCCGGTGATGCGGGCGGGCAGGTCCGGGCGCCACACGATGTCGGACGGTATCTCGGCGGGACGGGGCGCGATCTCCACCGCGACCGGGGCGAGCCGGGAGGCGAGGTCGGCGGGCGCGCAGGCCAGGATGTTCTTCAGCAGGTGCCCGGATCCGGCGCCGATGTCGACCAGGTCGAGCCGGTCGGGGCGGCCGAGCAGGTCGTCGACGTCGACGAGGAGGCGGGTGATGGCGGCGGCGAAGCGCGGCGAGGCGTGCACCGAGGTGCGGAAGTGCTCGGCGGGGCGTTCGCCGCGCCGGTAGAAGCCGTCCTCCCCGTACAGCGCCCGCTCCATCGCGGTCCGCCACGTCTGCCATCCGGAAACCAACGACGCCACGACTGCGACGTTACCGTGGGCGGCGCCCTCCGGACCGCCATCCTCGCGGTGGACGCGCGTCCGACCTGCGGCTGATCCCGGACGGATCCGCGCGTACGTACTCTGTCGGCATGGTGGCGAGGGCATGGGAGTGGCTGCGGCGCAAGAAGCCGCTCGTCGACGCGTTCTTCGCGCTTCCGGTGGTGGCCTTCACCCTGCCGTCGTTGCTGGGCGGGACCTCCGGTCTGGGGCCGGTCAGGTACCTGCTGCTGTCGGCCGGGCTGATCGCTCCGCTCGTGCTGCGCCGGACGTTCCCGCGCGCGGTGTTCGTCACGGTCGTGCTGGTCTCGGGCGTGCAGTGCCTGCTGGGAGTGATCCCGGTTCCGGCGAACCTGGCCGTGCTGATGGTGTTGTACACGATCACCGCGAACTACACCTTCCGGTGGGGGGTCGCCGCGGTGCTGGTCGTCGAGGCGGGCTCGGTCATGGCCACCGTCCGGTATCCGAGTGGCGCCCAGGACCGCAGGTTCACGTTCATCATGCTGACGGTCATGGTGGCGGGCGTGTACATCCTCGGCCTGCACATGCGGACGCGGCGCGCGTACCTGCGTTCGGTGGAGGAGCGTGCCGCGCGGCTGGAGCTCGAACGCGACAACGAGGTCAGGATGGCCATGGCGGCCGAGCGCGCGCGGATCGCCCGGGAGCTGCACGACGTGGTGGCGCACAACGTCAGCGTGATCGTGGTGCAGGCGGACGGCGCGGCCTACGCGATCGAGACCGATGTGGGACGGGCCCGGCAGGCGCTCGACACGATCTCCTCGACGGGGCGGATGGCGCTGGCGGAGATGCGGCGGCTCCTCGGCGTCCTGCGCGAGACCGACGACGCCGGGGCGTTCGCGCCGCAGCCGGGGGTCGCGCAGCTGGACGATCTGGTCGAGCAGGTCCGGGCGTCCGGGCTGACGGTGAGCTACGAGGTCGAGGGGACGCGGGCGGCGATGTCGGAGGGCCGCCAGCTCACGGTCTACCGCATCGTCCAGGAGGCGCTGACCAACACGCTCAAGCACGGGGGCCCGCGGGTGAACGTGTCGGTCCGGCTCCGGTACGCCGAGGACGCGCTGGAGATCCGCGTGGAGGACGACGGCCGTGGCGCGGCGGCGTCCAACGACGGGCGGGGTCACGGTCTCGCCGGCATGCGGGAACGGGTCGCCGTGTACGGGGGCAGCGTCCGCATGGGCCCGCGCGCCGGTGGCGGGTTCGAGGTGGTCGCGTCGATCCCGGTCCGCGAGGAGGTCGCGGCATGACGAGCGCGAGGGGGGCCGCGTACTCCAGGATGTCGGCATGACGGTATGTGTGGGCTTTGTCCGCGGGAGGTCGGAGTGAACGTGGTGGACGCCGAGCCGGCGCCGCCGATCCGGGTCGTGCTCGTGGACGACCAGGAGCTGGTGCGGGCCGGGTTCCGGATGGTGCTGGACGCGCAGCCCGACATCGAGGTCGCCGGTGAGGCCGGGGACGGGGTGCAGGCCCTGGAGCTGCTGCGCGGCACGCGGGCCGACGTCGTGCTCATGGACGTCCGGATGCCGCGGATGGACGGGATCGAGGCGACGCGGCGGGTGGTGGCGGCGTCCGGGCCGAAGGTGGTGATCCTGACGACGTTCGACCTGGACGAGTACGCGTTCGCGGCGATCAAGGCCGGCGCGGGCGGGTTCCTGCTGAAGGACGCGGGCCCGGCGCAGCTCATCGAGGCGATCAAGGCGGTGCACTCGGGGGACGCGGTGGTGGCGCCGAGCACGACCAAGCGGCTGCTGGACCGGTTCGCCGTGCACCTGCCGGACTCGGGGCAGGGCGCGAGCGGCGCGCTGGAGAGCCTGACCGACCGGGAGGGCGAGGTGCTGCGGCTCGTCGCGCGCGGGATGTCGAACGCGGAGATCGCGGGGAAGCTGTACGTCTCCGAGGCGACGGTGAAGACCCACATGGGGCGGATTCTGATGAAACTGAACCTGCGGGACCGGGTCCAGGCGGTCGTGTTCGCCTACGAGACAGGCCTGGTCAAAAGCGGCCAAAGGGGTCACTCAACGTAACGAGCCGGTCACTCGATGGCGACTTTTTGCATTCATCGTGACGTGGGGGATTGGTCTACCTAAGAGTAGCTGGGTAACTACCGTACGCGACGCCGTCCACATGGCGGACGTCGGCACCAGTCATATCGGGTCTCTTGGCCCACGTACGGGAGGACACTCGTGATCAAGAAGCTTGCCGCCACCGGCATCCTCGGCCTCGCCGTCGCCGGCTCCGCTCTGGCCGCGACGCCCGCCTACGCCGCCGTCTACGGTGGCGACCACGGCAAGAAGCACCACGGCTCGTTCAACGACAACTCGACCGGCCCCAACGTCGGCCTGCTGAACGGGACCCAGGTGATCGCGCCGATCTCCATCCCGATCGACGTCTGCGGCAACGCCGTGGCCGTGATCGGCGGCGCCCAGGCGGGCTGCAAGGGCGGCGCGTCCGTCCACAACTGACGATCGCGCGTGCGGGCGCCGAGCCCGTGACCGAAGAGCGCCGGAGCCCCGCGGGGTCTCCGGCGCTTTCGCGTGCCCGCCCGGAGCAGGGGCGGTCGGAGGCCGGGTGGACCCGGCTGTACGACTCAAGTCGTACAGAGGCGCCGCGGATAGCCGTGAGAGTGACGCGGACCGTGGACGCCGGGGCGATGGCAGGGACGCCGCGGATTCCTAGCGTGGAGCACGATCATCCACGACCACGAAGGAGTCACCGTGACCAGCACGTTCGCCGAACAGCCCGGGGGAGCCCCGGCCGCCGCGGTCCTGCCGGCCGTCACCGCCGAGGGCGTGTCGAAGGTGTACGGGTCCGGGGACGCGGCCGTGCACGCGCTGCGCGGGGTCAGCGTCGGGTTCGCCCGGAGCGCGTTCACCGCGATCATGGGCCCGTCCGGGTCCGGGAAGTCGACGCTGATGCACTGCCTGGCCGGGCTGGACACGGTCACCGGCGGGCGGATCGTGCTCGGCGACGCCGAGATCACCGGGATGGGCGACCGGCGGCTGACGCTGCTGCGCCGCGACCGCGTCGGGTTCGTGTTCCAGGCGTTCAACCTGCTGCCGACGCTCACCGCCGAGCAGAACATCCTGCTCCCGATGGAGCTGGCCGGCCGCAAGCCGGACCGGGCGTGGTTCGGCCACGTCGTCGACACGCTCGGGCTCCGCGACCGGCTCGGGCACCGGCCGAGCGAGCTGTCGGGCGGGCAACAGCAGCGCGTCGCGTGCGCCCGCGCGATCGTCGCCCGGCCCGAGGTGATCTTCGCGGACGAGCCGACCGGCAACCTCGACTCCCGCGCGGGCGCCGAGGTGCTGGGGTTCCTGCGCACCTCGGTCCGCGAGATGGGGCAGACGATCGTGATGGTCACCCACGACCCGGTGGCCGCGTCGTACGCGGACCGGGTGGTGTTCCTGCGCGACGGGCAGATCGTCTCCGAGATCGTCCAGCCGACCCCGGCCGCCGTCCTGGACCGGCTCAAGAGCCTGGGGGCCTGAGATGCTGCGGACGACTCTGGCGGGCCTGCGGGCCCACAAGCTGCGGCTGCTGCTGACGGCGGTCGCGATCACCCTCGGCGTCGGGTTCATCTCGGGGACGTTCGTCCTCACGGACACGATGGACAAGGGCATCTCCAAGACGTTCGCGAAGTCCGCCGACAAGGTGGACCTCGCGGTCGTCCCCAAGAGCGACGACCCCGACGAGGGCGTCCCGGCCGACCTGCTCGGCAAGGTCAGGGCGCTGCCCGGCGTGACGGACGCGCAGGGGGTCGTGCAGGGCGACGCCGCACTGGTCGGCAGGGACGGCAAGGCCGTCGGCGACTTCCCGACCGTCGGCATGTCCGTGCCGTCGGGACGGCTGCTGCGCTACGACGTCGACAAGGGACGGCCGCCCTCCGGAGGCGGCGAGGCCGTCCTGGACACCAAGCTCGCCAAGCGGGAGGGCTTCGGCGTCGGCGACACCGTCACCGTCCTGGACGGGAAGGAACGACCGCACCGGTTCCGGGTCGCCGGCCTGGTCGACTTCGGCATCGACCAGGAGGCGAGCTTCCGCGGCGCCGTGGGCTTCGACCCCGCGACCGCGATGCGGATGACCGGTGAGAAGACCTACCGCGAGCTCGACATCACGGGCGGGAACAAGGCCGCGGTGAAGGCCGCCGCGGGCGGCTCCTACGACGTGTTCACGGGCGAGGAGCTCGGCGCGCGGCTGGCGAAGGCGGCCGGCGCCGACACCAAGATCATCCGAAGCGGGCTGCTGATCTTCGGGCTGGTCGCGATGCTCGTGTCCGCCCTCGTCATCTACAACACGTTCTCGATCCTGATCGCGCAGCGGATGCGGGAGATGGCGCTGCTGCGCTGCGTCGGCGCGACCCGCCGGCAGGTGTTCGGCGGCGTCCTCGCGGAGTCCTTCGCCGTCGGCCTGGTCGGCTCGCTGCTCGGCCTCGTCGCCGGCGTCGGCCTCGGCGAGGGCGCGCTGGTCGCGGTCAACCGGCTGAACGCCGCCGTGGCCGTCGCCGGGCCGTCCCTGGCGGTCCGCACGATCGTCATCGGCCTGCTGATCGGGGTCGTGGTGACCGTCCTGTCCGCGCTGCTGCCGGCCCGCGCCGCCACCCGCGTCGCGCCGGTCGCCGCGCTGCGCGCCGACCTGGAGCCGGGCAGCGGCCGGTTCCGGCTCGGCTGGATCCGCACCGGGGTAGCCGCCGTGCTCGGCGCCGCCGGGCTCGCCCTCGGGACGCTCGGCTCGGTCGTCATGGAGAAGGGCGAGACCGCGATGTACGTGGTCGCGTTCGCCGGCGGCGTGTTCTTCCTCGCCGTGATCGCGGCGATGCCGGCGCTCGTCCGCCCGCTCGGACGGCTCGCGGGCGCGGTCCCGGGCCGGCTCGGCGGCGTCCCGGGACGGCTCGCGGTCTCCAACGCGCAGCGCGCGCCCCGCCGCACCGCCACCACCACGATCGCGCTGACCGTCGGCGTCGGGCTGATGAGCCTGTTCGCGGTGGTCGCCGCGAGCGGCAAGGCGACGGCGTCGTCCAAGCTGGAGGAGCAGTTCCCCGTCCAGTTCCAGATCCGGACGCAGGACTTCGACGGGACCGTCCCGCACGCGCTCGCCGAGTCGCTGCGCACGCGGCCCGAGGTCACCGACGTCGTGGAGGAGCGCCGCGAGGAGACCACGGTCGCCGGCGACGACGGCGACATCTCCACGATCACCCCCTCCGCGCTCGGCACGATCCTCAAGCCCGACATGAAGCAGGGCACGCTCGCCGGCGCGCAGAAGCCGGGCACCGCGATGGTGGACGAGGCGACGGCCAAGGTGTCCGGCCGGGGGCTCGGCCAGACCGTCCAGGTCCGGACGCCCAGCGGCACCGTCCCGGTGAAGATCACCGCCGTGTACGGGGCGGGATCGAGCCTCGACGGGATCATGATCCCGGAGGCGGACTTCATCCGGTACTTCGGCGTCCGGGACCCCGTCGGGATCTACGTCAAGACCCGCGACGAGATCCCCGCGTCCCAGGCCCGCAGGGCGGTGGAGGACGCCGCGCGGCCCTACCCGGCCGCGAAGGTGGTGTCGTCCGCCGAGTTCGAGGAGTCGATGAGCAAGGCGATCGACATGGTGCTGATGATCTTCGGCGGGCTGCTCGGCCTGGCGATTGTCATCGCGCTGTTCGGCATCGCGAACACGCTGACCCTGTCGGTCGTGGAGCGGACGCGGGAGTCGGCGCTGCTGCGCGCCCTCGGCCTCACCAAGCGCCAGCTCCGCCGGATGCTGTCGGTCGAGGCGCTCGTCATGGCCGTGATCGGCGCGTTCACAGGGGTCGTGCTCGGCATCGGGTTCGGATGGGCCGCGACGAACGCGATGGCGGTCGACTCGATCTTCGCGCTGCCCTACGTCCAGGTGATCGGGTTCGTCGTCCTGGCCGGCGCGGCCGGCATGATCGCCGCGGTCATGCCGGCGCGACGCGCCGCGAAGGCGTCCGTCGTGGAGTCCCTCGCGCATGACTGAATGGGGGGCGGGGTGACGATCGTCACCCACCGGACCGCGCGGCCGGGTCCCGCGGGTACCCTGGTGCGCGCACGTCCGGTACCTACCTGAGGACTGGAACGAAACCGATGGACCCAGAGGTCACGCCCTCTTCCGGCACGCCCGGAAACGGGCCGGGCTCTTCCGGGGGGACGTCCCCCCGCACCCCCCGGAAGAGCGAGGAGACACCTGCGGACAGGCCCGCGCGGCTCGCGGTCGGCGTCGTCGGCGCCGGCCGCGTCGGCACGGCGCTCGGCGCCGCGCTGTCCCGCGCGGGCCACCGCGTGGTCGCCGCGGCGGCCGTCTCCGAGCGGTCCCGGGCGCGCGTCGAGGAACGCCTCCCCGGCGCGGCCACCGCCCCGCCGCAGGACGTGGTCGCCGCCGCCGACCTGGTGCTGCTGACCGTCCCGGACGACGCGCTGCCCGAGCTGGCCGGCGGCCTGGTCCCGGCGGGCGTCCCGGTCACGGGCAAGCTCGTCATGCACACCAGCGGACGGTACGGAACCGCCGTCCTCGACCCGCTCACCCGCGCGGGCGCCCTGCCGCTGGCCCTGCACCCCGTGATGACCTTCACCGGGCGCCCGGACGACGTGAACCGGCTCACCGGCATCTCGTTCGGCGTCACCTCGCCCGAGCCGCTGCGCCCGGTCGCCGAGGCGCTCGTCCTGGAGATGGGCGGCGAGCCCGTCTGGATCACCGAAGAGGCCCGCCCGCTCTACCACGCGGCGCTCGCCGGGGGCGCGAACCACCTGGTCACGCTGGTCGTCGAGTCGATGGACCTGCTGGCCCGCGCCGGCGTGGCCGAACCCGGCCGGATGCTCGGCCCGCTCCTCGGCGCCGCGCTCGACAACGGGCTGCGCCTCGGCATCGACGGCCTCACCGGCCCGGTCGCCCGCGGCGACGCGGGGACGGTCGCCGGCCACGTCGCCGAGCTGGCCACGGTGTCGCCGGAGAGCCGCCGCGCCTACGTCGCGCTCGCCCGCCTCACCGCCGACCGGGCGCTCGGCGCCGGACTGCTCAAGCCCGAGGACGCCGAACGGCTCCTCGAAGCGCTGGCCGACTGACCCCAGGGAGGTTTGGTGATCATCGCGAGGACGCGGGAGGAGCTTGCCGAGGCCCGCTCCCAGGCCGGGGGCACGCTCGCGTTCGTCCCGACCATGGGGGCGCTGCACGAGGGGCACCGCTCCCTGATCCGGCAGGCCCGGGGCCTGGCGGACTCGGTCGCGGTCAGCATCTTCGTCAACCCGCTCCAGTTCGGCCCCGGCGAGGACTTCGACCGCTACCCGCGGACGTTCGCCACCGACGTCGAGGCCTGCGCCGCCGAAGGCGCCGACCTCGTATTCGCGCCCGATCGCGACGTCATGTACCCGGACGAGCCGCAGGTCACCGTCAGGTCGGGCCCCATGGGCGAGGTCGTGGAGGGCGCCGCGCGCCCCGGCCACTTCGACGGGATGCTCACGGTCGTGCTGAAGCTGCTCAACCTCGTCCGGCCCGACGTGGCGATCTTCGGGGAGAAGGACGCGCAGCAGCTCGCGATGATCCGCCGGATGGTCGCCGACCTGGACGTCCCCGTCCGGATCGTGGGCGGCGCGACCGTCCGCGAGCCGGACGGCCTGGCGCTGTCGAGCCGCAACCGGTACCTCTCCGCCGCCGAGCGCCGGACGGCCCTGGCCCTGTCGCGCGCCCTGCGCGCCGGCGCGGACGCCGCCCCCGCCGGCCCGGACGCGGTGCTGGCCGCCGCCGGCACCGTCCTCGACAAGGCCGGCGCGGCCGACCCGCCGCTGGACCTCGACTACCTGGTCCTGGTCGACCCCTCGACCTTCGCCCCGGTCGCGTCCTCCCACACCGGCCCGGCCGTCCTCGCCGTCGCCGGCCGCGTCGGCGCCACCCACCTGATCGACAACGTGTCCCTCCATTTCGGCAAGGAGCGCTGATGTTCCGGACGATGTTCAAGTCGAAGATCCACCGAGCGACGGTCACGCAGGCCGACCTGCACTACGTCGGCTCGCTGACCATCGACCAGGACCTGATGGACGCCGCGGACCTCCTCCCCGGCGAGCAGGTCTCCGTCGTCGACATCGACAACGGCGCCCGCCTGGAGACCTACCTGATCGCCGGCGAGCGCGGCTCCGGCGTCATCGGCATCAACGGCGCCGCCGCCCGCCTCGTCCAGCCCGGCGACCTGGTCATCATCATCAGCTACGCCCAGATGACCGACGCCGAGGCCCGCGACTTCACCCCTTCGGTCGTGCACGTCGACCGCTCGAACAAGATCATCTCCCTGGGCGACGACCCCGCCGAGCCCGTCCCCGGCACGAACACCACCCGCGGCGACCTCATCCACAACTGACACCTCCCCCTTTCGAGACCGCCCCAGCGCCTGGGGTGAGCTGCACGCCGGTGAACGCTGGGTGCGTGCCATCGGAGGGTTCCCTGCGCAGTGGTGTCCTTTGCAAGACCGCCTGGCGTCCTGGGGTGTGCTGGCCGTCGCTGGTGAACGCTGGGTGCCTCCCTTCGGGGAGGGGGTTGGTTCTCTGTGCGGTGTCCTTTGCAAGACCGCCTGGCGTCCTGGGGTGTGCTGGCCGTCGCTGGTGAACGTTAGGTGCGTGCCTTCGGGGAGGGGTTAGGTCCCAGCGCAGTGGTGTGCGGGGGTGCGCGTCGGCGGGTGTTCTGGCGGTTAGAGGGGGGCGGGCGCGGGCGCGGTTCGGGGTTAGGGTCATAATGACGAGAACCGACCCCGGAGGAGGGCTCGTGATCCCTTCCGTTCTCCACGCCCCCGCACCCGGCTGGACCCGAGAGACCGACGTCGTCGTGATCGGGTCCGGCATCGCCGGGCTGGTCGCCGCGCTGCGGTGCCGCCCGCACGGGCGGGTGCTGCTCGTCACCAAGGCCCTGCTGGACGCGGGGTCGACCCGCTGGGCGCAGGGCGGGATCGCCGCCGCGCTGGACCCGGACGACACCCCGCTGGAGCACCTGGCCGACACCCTGACCGCCGGGGTCGGGCTGTGCGACGAGGACGCCGTCCGGGCACTCGTCACCGAGGGCCCGGACGCGGTCCGCGGGCTGATCGAGCTCGGCACCGCGTTCGACCGCTCCGGCGGCGACCTCGCGCTGACCCGGGAGGGCGGCCACCACCGGCGACGCATCGCGCACGCCGGCGGGGACGCGACCGGGGCCGAGATCAGCCGGGCCCTCCTCGCCGCGCTCAAGGACTCCGGCGTCGAAGTGATCGAGCACGCGCTGGTCCTCGACCTGCTGAAGGACGCCGCCGGTCGCGCGGCCGGCGTCACCCTGCACGTCATGGGCGAGGGGCAGCCGGGTGGTGTCGGCGCCGTCCGGTCCCGTGCCGTGGTGCTCGCGACCGGCGGGCTCGGGCAGGTGTTCTCCGCGACGACGAACCCGGAGGTGTCGACCGGCGACGGTGTCGCGCTCGCGCTCCGCGCCGGGGCCGAGGCGACCGACCTGGAGTTCGTCCAGTTCCACCCGACGGTGCTGTGGCTCGGCCGCGGCGCGACGGGGCAGCAGCCGCTGATCTCCGAGGCCGTGCGCGGGGAGGGGGCGCACCTCGTCGACCACGGCGGCGAGCGCTTCATGATCGGACGCCACGAACTCGCCGAACTCGCCCCGCGCGACGTCGTCGCCAAGGGGATCATGAACCGGATGGCCGAGACGGGCGCGTCCTGCATGCTCCTCGACGGGCGGCACCTCGGCGCGGCGGTGTGGGAGCACCGGTTCCCGACCATCCTCGCCGCGTGCAGGCACCACGGCATCGACCCGGTGACGGAGCCGATCCCCGTCGTCCCCGCCGCGCACTACGCCAGCGGCGGCGTCCGCACGGACCTGCACGGCCGCACGTCCGTCCCGGGCCTCTACGCCTGCGGCGAGGTCGCGTGCACGGGCGTCCACGGCGCCAACCGCCTCGCGTCCAACTCCCTTCTCGAAGGGCTCGTCTTCGCCGCCCGGATCGCCGACGCCCTCGTGGAGGATCTCCACGGCGGTGGCGACCCTGCCGGTCGTCCGACCGTGGCCGACGGTGAGGCGGGCATGACACACGCCGTCTCCGTTGAGCGGGACGTCTCCCTTGGGCGGGACGTCTCGGTGGGGCGGGAGGTCTCGGTGGGGCCGGACGTCTCCCTTGAGCACGTTTCCGTTGGGCAGGGGGTCTCCCTTGAGCAGGACGTTTCGGTGGGGCAGAGAGTCTCCCTTGAGCAGGATGTTTCCCTTGGGCAGGGAGTCTTCGTGGGGCAGGGCTTGCCGGCCGGGGGCGGGCTGCTCGCGGGCGGGTTGCGGGAAGAGATCCAGCGCGTGATGACCTCCTACGCGGGTGTGCTGCGGGGAGCCGACGGGCTGGAGAGGGCGGCGGTGGAGCTTGACGCGCTCGGCGGCGGGCACGCCGAACCGGGGGTGGAGGCCTGGGAGGCCACCAACCTGCACACCGTCGCGTCCGCGATCGTGGCGGCGGCGCGGCGGCGGGAGGAGACGCGCGGGAGCCACTGGCGGCAGGACTTCCCCGAGCGCGCGGACGGGACGTGGCGCGGCCACCTCGTCACCCGGTTGGAGGGGAACACCCTGACGACCACCTACGAACCTGTGGAAGGAAAGCGCTCATGACACCGGAACTCTCGCAGGCGCTCAGCGCCGCCGGGCTCGATCCACAGGATGTGGACAACCTCGTCCGGACGGCGCTGGCCGAGGACGGCGAGGTCGACGTCACCAGCATGCCGATCTTCGCACCGGAGGACACCGCGGCCGGGGACCTCCGGGCGCGGCAGGACGGCGTCGTCGCGGGCGTCCCGGTGGCGTGCGCCGTGTTCGAGGCGCTGGACGTGGCGTACGAGGCGAAGGTCGAGGACGGGGACCGGGTCGTCCCCGGTCAGGTCCTCATCTCGGTCAGCGGGACCACCAGGGCCCTGCTGCGGGCGGAGAGGACGGCCCTGAACCTGCTCACCCACCTGTCCGGGATCGCGACGGCCACCCGGCAGTGGGCCGACGCCATGGAAGGCACCAAGGCCAGGGTCCGCGACACGCGCAAGACCCTGCCCGGCCTGCGCGCCCTGCAGAAGTACGCCGTGAGGTGCGGCGGCGGCGTCAACCACAGGATGGGCCTGCACGACGCCGCGCTCATCAAGGACAACCACGTCGCGGCGGCCGGGAGCGTCACCAAGGCGTACGAGGCGATCCGCGCGGTGTACCCCTCCCTGCACGTCCAGGTGGAGTGCGACACGCTCGCGCAGGTCGAGGAGGCGCTCGCGGTGGGCGCGTCGAGCATCCTGCTGGATAACATGACCGACGCCGAGATGGCCGAGGCGGTGCGCCTCGGCGCGGGGCGGGCGGAGTTCGAGGCCAGCGGTGGCCTTACCCTGGAGCGGGCCCGAGACGTCGCCGTGACCGGGGTGGACTACCTTGCCGTCGGCGCGCTGACGCATTCGGCGCACGTGTTCGACATCGGCCTTGACTTCTCCTGACCAGCGGGGACCGGACGCCATGCTGCTCACCATCGACGTCGGCAACACCCAGACCGTCCTCGGCCTGTTCGAAGGCGACGAGGTGATCGAGCACTGGAGGATCAACACCGACCCCCGCCGGACCGCCGACGAGATCGCGGTGGTCCTGCAGGGTCTCGTCCAGCAGAGCCCGCTGCTGGCGGAGACCGACATCAGCGGCATCGCGCTGTGCTCCACGGTCCCGTCCGTCCTGCACGAGATGCGGGAGATGTGCCGCCGCTACTACGGCGACGTGCCCGCGGTGATCGTGGAGCCGGGCGTCAAGACGGGCGTCCCCGTCCGGATGGACAACCCCAAGGAGGTCGGCGCCGACCGCATCGTGAACGCGCTCGCCGCCGTCCACACCCACGGCGGCCCGGCGCTCGTCGTCGACTTCGGCACCGCCACGACGTTCGACGCCGTCTCCGCCAAGGGCGAGTACGTCGGCGGCGCGATCGCCCCCGGCATCGAGATCTCGATCGACGCGCTGTCCTCGCGCGGCGCGCAGCTCCACAAGATCGAGCTGGTCCGGCCGCGCAGCGTGATCGCCAAGAACACCGTCGAGGCGCTCCAGTCCGGGATCATCTTCGGCTTCGCCGGGCAGGTCGACGGCATCGTCGAGCGCATGTCCGAGGAGCTCGCCGAGGAGCCCGAGGAGGTCACGGTCATCGCCACCGGCGGGCTCGCCCCGCTCGTGCTGGAGGAGTCCCGCAGCATCGACGTGTTCGAGCCGTGGCTCACCCTGATCGGCCTGCGCCTCATCTACGAGCGCAACACCCCCTGACGTCCGCCGCGACACCCGGCCGATCGGGCGCAAGTCGTTCGCGGCGCACCGGACGGCCTGGATAGCCTTGCGATGTGAGTGACGAGACCTTCGACGAGCTCCCGGAGCAGATGCGTGTGCGCCGGGAGAAGCTCGACCGGCTCCGCGAGAGCGGGATCGACCCCTACCCGGTGACCTTCCCGCGCACGGCGACGATCGCCGAGATCCGCGAGAAACACGGCGACCTGGAGCCGGGCACCGAGACGGGCGAGAAGGCCGGCGTCACCGGGCGCGTCATGCTGATCCGCAACACCGGGAAGCTCTGCTTCGCCACCATCCGGGACGGATCCGGCGACCTCCAGATCATGCTGTCGCTGGCGAAGGTCGGGCAGGAGCAGCTCGACTTCTGGAAGCGCGAGGTCGACCTCGGCGACCACATCGGCGTCGAGGGCGAGATCATCACGTCCCGCCGCGGCGAGCTGTCGATCATGGCGGACCGGTTCGCGATCACGTCCAAGTGCCTGCGGCCCCTCCCGGAGAAGCACGCCGGGCTGACCGACCCGGAGGCCCGGGTCCGTCAGCGGTACGTCGACCTGATCGTCAACGACGAGGCGCGGAACATGGCGCGCATCCGCAGCGCCACCGTGCGCGCCGTCCGCGACTTCTGGCACGACGAGGGCTACCTGGAAGTCGAGACGCCGATGCTGCAGCCGATCCACGGCGGTGCGGCGGCGCGTCCGTTCACGACCCACATCAACGCCTACGACATGGACCTCTACCTGCGCATCGCGATCGAGCTGTACCTCAAGCGGCTCGTCGTCGGCGGGATCGAGAAGGTCTTCGAGATCAACCGGAACTTCCGGAACGAGGGCGCGGACTCCACGCACAACCCGGAGTTCACGATGCTGGAGGCCTACGGGACGTACCTCGACTACAACGACATGGCCGACCTGACCCAGCGGATGTACCAGAAGGCCGTCGTGGCCGCGCTGGGCACCACGGTGGTCGTCCACGACGGCGCCGAGATCGACCTCGGGCTGCCCGAATGGCCGCGGATCACGCTGTACGGGTCGGTGTCGGAGGCGCTCGGCGAGGAGATCACCCCGCACACGCCGATCGAGGCCGTGCGCAAGCTCGCGGACGCCCGCGAGATCTCCTGGGACCCGAAGTGGGGGCAGGGCAGGCTCGTCCAGGAGATCTTCGAGGAGCTGGTCGAGCACACCCTCGTCCAGCCGACGTTCGTCATGGACTACCCGGTCGAGACGTCGCCGCTGACCCGCCAGCACCGGGAAGAGCCCCTCCTCACCGAGAAGTGGGACCTCATCGGGTTCGGGACGGAGCTCGGCACCGCCTACTCCGAGCTGATCGACCCGATCGAGCAGCGCCGCCGCCTCACCGAGCAGTCGCTGCTCGCCGCGGGCGGCGACCCCGAGGCCATGCAGCTGGACGAGGACTTCCTGCGCGCCCTGGAGTACGCGATGCCGCCCACCGGCGGGATGGGCGCCGGCATCGACCGGATGATCATGGCGTTCACCGGCAAGGGGATCCGGGAGACGATCCTGTTCCCGCTGGTCAAGCCCGAATAGTGACCGGCCCGAATAGTGACCGGAACGTCACGTAGCCCGCGCAGGACGAGGTTGTCCCGGTAGACGAGCTCGCCGGAAGTGAGGGCCACGTCGCGCTCGAACGGTTTCCCGAGCGCGACCTGGCCCTCCAGCCGGGCCAGTGGCGCACCGAGACAGAAGTGGATGCCGTGCCCGAACGACAGGTGCTTCGGTATGTCGCGCCCCTCGCTGTAGCGCGTCAGGTCGAGCCGGTCCGGATCGTCGAAAACGGACGGGTCGCGGTTGGCGGCGCCGGTCAGCAGCAGGACGAACTCGCCGCGCTTCACGAGTGTCCCGTCCGGCTCCACGTCGTCCAGGGCTGACCGGAGCGTGAGCTGGACCGGCGGGTCGTAGCGCAGCAGTTCCTCCACGGCCGCCTGGACGTTCCCGGGCCGCTCACGGAAGAGCTCCAACTGCGCCGGGTCGCGCAGCAGTGCCAGGGCGCCGTTCCCGATGAGGTTCACGGTCGTCTCATGGCCCGCCACAAGCAGCAGGACGCACGTCGCGAGGAGTTCCTCCTCGGAAAGGGCGTCTCCGCCGTCAGAGACGCTCACAAGGGCGCTCAGGAGGTCGTCCCGGGGGCTCGGCCCGGCGCGCGGCGGCCAGTTTCCGGAAGTACGCCGCGAACTCCTCGCGCGCCTCGTCCCGCGGGGCGATCTCGGACGCGGGCAGCGGGAAGTCGGGGTCCAGGCCCCGCGCGAGGCTGTCCGACCAGCCCTTGAACAGGTCGCGGTCCGCCGCGGGGACGCCGAGCATCTCGCTGATCACGATGACGGGCAGCGGGTACAGGGCGTGGAATCGGGGCGTGGAGTCGGGGTGTGGAATCCGCTAAGCGCTTTCCCGGATCACGAGTTCGGGCCGCTGGACGACCTGCCGGTGCTGGTGGGACGCGCCCTCGCCGATCTCGGCCATCGCCAGCTCGGCCGCCTCCCAGCCGAGCTCGCGGCGCGGCTGGCGGACGGTGGTCAGCGGGACGGCGGCGCTCGCCGCCAGCTCGATGTCGTCGTAGCCGATCACGGCGACGTCCTCGGGGACGCGGACCCCGAGCCGGGTCAGCTCGTTGATCAGCCCGATGGCCAGCAGGTCGTTGGCGCAGAACACGCCGTCGGGCCGCGGTGACATGGCCATGATCTGGTGCGCCGCCGCCTGCCCCTCGGTCGGGCTGAGGGCGTCCTTGACCAGGGTTCTCGGCTTGCCCAGGCCCGCCTCGACGATCGTGCGGGCCGCGCCGTCGCGGCGTTCGACGCAGGGCTGCGGCTCCGGGACGCCGGTCACGAACGCGACGCGCTCGCGGCCGATGCCGAGCAGGTACGCGGCGGCGATCTCGCCGCCCGCGACATGGTCGACCTGGGCGTAGCACGTGTCGGACGACGCGCGGTCGATCAGCACCACGCTCATGCCGGCCGCGCGCAGCCGGGAGATGTCCCCCGAACCCATCCCGACCGGGATGATCAGGACGCCCGCGGCGCGCTGCTCGACCAGGAGGTCCAGCGACCGGCGCTCCTTGGCGGCGGAATGGTCGCTGGACAGCCAGAGGGCGTCGTGGCCAGCCGCGTTGAGCGCGGCCTCTGCGCCGCGCGCGACGTCGGTCGCGTACGGGTTGGTGAGGTCTTCGACGACGATGCCGAAGGCGCGGCGCGGCTGGTCGTGGAACTCGCCCGCGGTCCGTTCCGGGCCGCGGCGGAGCCGCCGCGCGGACTCGTTCCGGACGAATCCGAGCTCCTCGATCGCCGCGCGAACGCGGTCACGGGTAGCTTCGGCCACGAGGTCTGGCCGGTTTAGGACATTCGAAACGGTCCCAACTGAGACTCCAGCCCGCCTCGCGACTTCGCGAATACTGGTCTGTGGCAACTCGCTCCTCGTCCCGCTCCGTGGGAGTTCTCCCAGGTAGTGGAGTTTTTCACGGCGTCGCGCCGAATGCACGGTCACGGACCGTGGCCAAACGTGCGCATCGTGCCATCGTTCGACGCTTGACGGGCCGGATCCGGCCGCCTAGCGTTCCGAGCCGAAGCGTAGCTTGAAACGATTCACGATCTTCGTTCAGCAGGAGATCCGGTGACTTCGACGAGAAGGGGCGGGTGCGGATGGCTGGCGACCTCATCCCGTCTCCCTCGGCAGGCCAACGACTGAATCGTCACCCGGAGTTCCCCCGTACACCCCCGCAATCGGCCAGGCGGCCACCTCCGGCCAAGCTCGCGAGACAGCAAAGGAACCCGATGATCTAAGTCCGGAAGGGCTCCGGACCCGGCAACCCAACGCGCGTACAGATCGAAACCCGTGCCTGTGCAGCGGACGGCTGCATCCCCGCGGTCATCACCACGGACGAGGGAGGACGGAGTGGAAACAGCCACACTCGCACGTCGTGGCACCGACGATTTCGGGCTGAGCGAAGAAGAGATCCGGCTGCTCGCCCAGATCGCCAGCGGTGTCACCGCCGATGTGGCGGCACGCAAGCTGGAGTTGAGCGCACGGACCTTGCGGCGCCGGTTGCGGACGATCTGCGACCGGCTGGAGGTCAACACCCCTATCGAGGCCGTGGTGTGGGCGGCCCGGAGGCAGCTCATCTAGCCGAACCCCCTTGCGCTCGTCTGGGGACGGCGAGCGCATCGGCGACCAGCGTCATCAAGGAACACAGCGTCATCAAGGAATCAGGCGGCACGTTCGAATCCCGTCCGACCCCGCGGCGGCGGCGCCGGAACCCTGACAGGTAGGTCCCTGCAGGAGGCGTCGCCGCGGACGGTGTTCGGGTGCCGATGGCCTTCGGCCGCCGGTGGTGGGGGCCCGCGACCGGGTCAGGCGACCCGGACACCGCCGGCGAAGGGCCGTCCGGCCATGGGGGCGATCTTGACGACGTCGCCGGTCTGGGGAGCGTGCAGCATCTTGCCGTCGCCGACGTACATGCCCATGTGGTGCAGGTCGGAGTAGAAGAACACGAGGTCGCCCGCCTGCAGCTGGCCGCGCGACACGTGAGTGCCGGCGTTCCACTGGCTGCCGGTGTAGTGCGGCAGGTTGATGCCGACCTGCTTGTAGGCCCACATCGTCAGCCCGGAGCAGTCGAACGTGCTCGGGCCCGCGGCGCCCCACACGTAGGGGCGGCCGATCTTGCCCATCGCGTACCGGAGCGCCTGCGCGGCCTTGCCGGTGCCGACGACGGGGAGCTTGGCGAGCTGGGTGGGGTCCTTGTCGACGAGCTTGCCGCGGACCTTCTCGTAGGTCTCGGTGACCTTCTTGCGCTGCGACTCCAGCTGCGTCCGCAGCTCCTTGACCTGCTTGGCGCGCGCCTCGGCGGACTTGCGGGCGCGCTGGGCGGACTGCATGGCCTGCATCAGGCCGAGCACCTGGGTGCTGTCCTGCTTGGCGAAGTAGTGGAGGGTCGCGGCCTGGTCGAGGACGGCCTGCGGGTCCTGGGAGGCGACGAAGGAGACCGTGGGGTCGGAGCCGCCCTGCATGTAGCTCGTCGCGGCGAGGGCGCCGACCTTCTGCCTGAGCTCCTCCAGCGACTTCTCCTGCCGCTCGGCGTTCTCGGTGGCCACCTTGGCCGCGCGCTGCGACTGGGAGAGCTTGACCCTAAGCCCGTTGTACTGCTCGGTCAGCTGCTCCAGCTGGTCGGCGAGCTTGAGCGCCTTGGCCCGGAGCTCCTTGGTGGACGGCTCGGGATCGGCGTGGGCTACGGCGATCTTCTGCGGGGTGATCGCGTGCGGAGCGGCCGAGACGGCGATGAGCGCGCCGGCCACGACGGCCGCGCGGCCGCGAAATCGCGAAAGGGAAGCAGACCGCGATCGCTGCACGAATTCTCCTCTCCTCATCCGCCTACCGGGTTAGCTGACGGGTTGGGGCCGGAGCAGCCCCTCCGCGAGCGCGCGGACGTCTGCCGTGCACTGCGGATTCACCCCTGACGGCGTCAGCCCAGGGGCGATCCCCCGAACGCTCCGAAAGTGGGTCCCCGGCTCCCCGGGGCGCTGGATGCGACCCGCGGACTCGGCGGTTCGGCCTCCGTTCTGCGGTCGGCCGATGTCAGCGAAGGACACTAACGGAACCCGCATTGGATGCCAACCGGAACATGCGAAATCCCAGGTCGCCGAGGTGGCGCCCGGTGGATCCACCGGTTCGGCACCCGTGGTCGGCGGCCGGTCGCGGCGTTGGATAATCTCGCTTGCTTGTGGAAGTCGTGATCCGGCGGGCCCGCACCGCCGACGTCCAGGAAATTCGCAGGCTGGTCGATCTGTACGCC
The DNA here is from genome assembly GCF_900115095.1 of Actinomadura madurae. Lineage (GTDB taxonomy): Bacteria > Actinomycetota > Actinomycetes > Streptosporangiales > Streptosporangiaceae > Spirillospora > Spirillospora madurae. The sequence goes on along the minus strand of NZ_FOVH01000004.1, from coordinate 204,243 downwards.
GGATCGGGGCGCCGCCTGCTGAAGAAGACGACCGTCAAGCTGTACGAGGACGTACAGGAGTTCTGGGTCGCCGAGGACGTCCAGCACGGGGCACCGGGACGCATCATCGGCTGCGGCGCCCTGCACGTGATGTGGGAGGACCTGGCGGAGGTCCGCTCGGTCGCCGTGGACAAGGGATGCGGCGGACGCGGAATCGGGCACCGGATCGTGACGCGCCTTCTCCAGACCGCCAGAGAACTCGGCGTCCGGAGGGTGTTCTGCCTTACCTTCGAGGTGGACTTCTTTGCCCGCCACGGCTTCGAGCAGATACTGGGAACTCCGGTCGCGCCGGAGGTGTACGAAGAACTTCTCCGCTCCTACGACGATGGCGTGGCAGAGTTCTTGGACCTCGACCGGGTCAAGCCGAATACGTTGGGCAACACCCGGATGTTGCTTCGCCTGGAGGACTGACCCAAATGAGCGATTCCCCTCACCGCGGGCGGCCTTACCGGCCCCAGCAGGGCCAGGGTTCGTACGGCCCCCCGCCCCCGTACCAGAGTCCCCAGCGGCAGCAACCCCAGCAGCAGTGGCAACAGCCGCAGCAACAGCAGTGGCAGCAGCAGCCCCAGCAGCAGTGGGACCAGCAGACTTACGAGGCCCCCTACGACGAGTACGGCGCCCATGGCGGCGGCGACCTGGCGCTGGCCCCCATTTACCGGCGCGCGGGCGCACGGATCATGGACAACGCGCTCGTCGCGGTGTTCGGCTTCGCGCTCGTCCTGCCGGTGACGATCGGTGCTTTCGGCCTGGGCAAGCCGGGCAGTAAAACCGAGGACGAGGGGGGTGTGTGGAACTGGCCCATCATCTTCACCCTGTTCTGCGTCCTGTCGCTGTTGCCGTTCATCTACGAGGCCGTCCAACTGTCCATGTGGGGACGGACGCTCGGAAAGCGCGTCCTGGGGCTGGGAATCGTCCAGGCGCGTCCGGCGGGTAGCCCCCTGACGACGACGCAGGCGGTTTGGCGGGCCGGTATCACCCACATCGGCTACCAGCTCGGTGTCTTCTTCTTCCTCGTGTTGGCGGTGATGGTGTGGGACTACGCCGCATACGGGATGGTGCTGGTCTGGGCGGGTGCGCTGATGGCCTACCTGTGGGCGATCTGGGACCAGCCCCTGCACCAGTCACTGCACGACCGCTTCGCCGGCACGCTCGTCATCGATGAGCGGGTCGGATACGACGAGTACTCCGAGTACGCGGAGTAAGACCGCGATGGCGGCCCCGCTCGCCGAGCCAGGCCAGCGCCTCCTGGCGCGTGTCGTCGACACGCTCGTCGTCGGCGTCCCCGTGATCCTCGTCGTGCGCGCGTTCGTCTCCGGCCCCACGGTGGACGCCGTCGCTCCGCCCGCCCTCGCCGGATGCATGCTGGTGTACGAGGCCGTCCAGCTCGCCCTCTGGGGGCGGACGCTCGGCAAGCGCGTCGCCGGCATCGAAGTCGTCGCCGCGACGCCCCAGGAGGCCGATCAGGGCCCGCCAGGGGGTGCGGGCGACGCGGAGCCCGGCCCGGCGCCTTTGATTCCCGCGTCCGTGCCCGGATTCGTGCCCACGGCGGCCTCGTCGGGAGGCGAAGGCCCGGCCGAAGGAGGCGGCGTCCCGTCCGGGGAGAGCGTGCCCGCCGGCGCGCGCCTGGACGTTATGCATGCCGTTGTCCGTGCCGCGGTCTATTCGCTGCCGATCGCGCTGCGCCCGATTCCCGTTCTCGGTCTGCTCGCGAGCATCTTCTGGGTCGGGAACGCGGGGATGCTGTTCGAAGGCACGCGCCGCCAGGCCGTCCATGACAGGCTCGCGGGGACGCTCGTGGTGAAACGCCCGGACTCCGATTCCCCGGCCTTCTGACGGCCTCTCCGAAGCGCCTGGAAGATCTTGCCCGGCCGTCCCGCGGGCTCGTTCCGGTTACGGACCCGAATCGAAGCGGGATGTGTCTCGTCCCGGACGCTCCCTCCGTTTGGAAGTTGCCGTGCGCACCGTTGCGGGAACGCCCCACGTGCCGCTTGTTAGGCGGTAGTGGACTTACTTCGGATGGGACGCCGTCTCACTCTGAACGGACCTTTCGCGTGACATGCCCGTCGTGAGGGGGGAGCGGGACCGGGGTGTGGCGACGCCGGGTCTTGGTGCCCGGTCGAAGAAGTGGGACGGGCGGTGGGATTGTGCCTTGATCTCCCGATTCCAGATGAACCACGGCAGGCCGGGTTCCGCGCGGTGGATCCCGGTCCGCAACTTCCCGCGACCACGACATGGCAACAGATTTCGACGGCGGCTCGTTCCTCGTTATCCCTCCACATCGGCCGGTCAGAGCCTGATCAGCCACGGCGCGCCACCGGCGCATTACCACCGGGTGGCGTGCTTAGTGCCGTTACGTCAGGGTTAAACGCCAACGGCGGTGGCGCCCTCCGCAAACCCGAGCCAATCCGCGAACGACCGCCCAGGTCAGCGCGGCGAGCCGTGACGCGGGTCACGTCCCAAAACCTCGGACCGGTCCGCCCGCGCCGGGAATTCTTGGGGCCGGGCCCGCCGGAGCGGCCCGCCCGCCGTCCGGCCCGCACCGGAAACGACGACCCTGATTACGGCCGGTGCGTGGCAACGCGACTTCGCCGCCAGTGCCGGTTCATGGCCGGTACGGCGACTTCGCGTCCGCGCCGGTTCATCGTGAGTGTTGGAATTGTCATCGGCGAAGTTCTCGGTATATCTTTGTCAACCGATTGAAGTTTGCTCCAGCCGAAAGGTCTGTCCCCATGGCACAGAAGGTTCAGGTGCTTCTCGTCGACGACCTCGACGGTGGCGAGGCGGACGAGACCGTAGCGTTCTCGATCGACGGCGCCTCCTACGAGATCGACCTCAGTGGCGCCAACGCGACGAAGCTGCGGGAATCGCTGCAGCCGTTCGTCGAGAAGTCCCGTAAGGCGGGCACGCCCTCGCGCCGCCGCCGGCAGCGGGGCGCGTCCAGCCGGGAGCGCAGTGCGGAGATCCGTGCCTGGGCCAAGAACAATGGCATCAAGGTGAATGAGCGCGGCCGGATCCCCGCCCACGTGATCGAGCAGTACGAGGCGGCCAACTGACCCGCCCGTCCTCCGCGGCCCGTCTCCGATCGTGAGACGGGCCGTTCGCTTGTGGCGTAGCGCGCGTGCGGTTCGGCGCGCCCGCGGTGAGGTACACAGGGCGCGCGGGTGGAAACACCATCCCCATTCGGCACTCTCGGCCCGCGCCTTGGCCTACCTGCGAAAATCCCCCCGTTCGCTTGGGGCGTAGCGGGAACATGACGCACCGATGCGGTAGTTGGATGAGACTGAACAGCGCATAGCTGGGGAACGTCTCCTGGTGGGAGTGCACCGGGCGGCCTCCTCGGGGCGGGCTAGCATGCGGAAGGACAGTTCCGGACGTTCCGGACTCTGCCCAACCGCTCTGTGAGGAGCGACGAGATGTTCGAGAGGTTCACCGACCGCGCGCGGCGCGTTGTCGTCCTGGCTCAGGAAGAGGCCAGGATGCTCAACCACAACTACATCGGCACCGAGCACATCCTCCTGGGTCTGATCCACGAGGGTGAGGGCGTCGCTGCCAAGGCCTTGGAGAGCCTGGGGATCAGCCTTGAGGCGGTCCGCCAGCAGGTCGAGGAGATCATCGGCCAGGGCCAGCAGGCGCCGTCGGGCCACATCCCGTTCACTCCGCGTGCCAAGAAGGTCCTTGAGCTGTCGCTGCGCGAGGCGTTGCAGCTCGGCCACAACTACATCGGCACCGAGCACATCCTGCTCGGGCTGATCCGCGAGGGTGAGGGCGTCGCCGCCCAGGTGTTGGTGAAGCTCGGCGCCGACCTGAACCGGGTCCGCCAGCAGGTCATCCAGTTGCTGCACGGCTACCAGGGCAAGGAGCCGGCCGCCTCCGGCGGTCCCTCGGAGTCGGCTCCGTCCACCTCCCTTGTGCTCGACCAGTTCGGCCGCAACCTGACGCAGGCCGCGCGGGAGGGCAAGCTCGACCCGGTCATCGGGCGGGACAAGGAGATCGAGCGGGTCATGCAGGTGCTGTCCCGCCGCACCAAGAACAACCCCGTCCTCGTGGGCGAGCCCGGCGTCGGCAAGACCGCCGTCGTCGAGGGCCTCGCGCAGAAGATCGTCAAGGGCGAGGTGCCCGAGACGCTCAAGGACAAGCAGCTCTACACCCTTGACCTCGGCGCGCTGGTCGCCGGCTCCCGGTACCGCGGCGACTTCGAGGAACGCCTCAAGAAGGTGCTGAAGGAGATCCGCACCCGCGGCGACATCATCCTGTTCATCGACGAGCTGCACACGCTCGTCGGCGCGGGCGCCGCCGAGGGCGCGATCGACGCCGCGTCCATCCTCAAGCCGATGCTGGCGCGCGGCGAGCTGCAGACCATCGGCGCGACCACGCTGGACGAGTACCGCAAGCACCTGGAGAAGGACGCCGCGCTGGAGCGCCGCTTCCAGCCGATCCAGGTCGCCGAGCCGTCGCTGTCCCACACGATCGAGATCCTCAAGGGCCTGCGGGACCGCTACGAGGCGCACCACCGCGTGTCGATCACCGACAGCGCGCTCGTCGCCGCCGCGCAGCTCGCCGACCGCTACATCAGCGACCGGTTCCTGCCCGACAAGGCGATCGACCTGATCGACGAGGCCGGCTCGCGGATGCGCATCCGCCGCATGACCGCGCCGCCGGACCTGCGCGAGTACGACGAGAAGATCGCCGACGTCCGGCGCGACAAGGAGTCCGCGATCGACGCGCAGGACTTCGAGAAGGCCGCGGCGCTGCGCGACTCCGAGAAGCAGCTGCTCGGCCAGAAGGCGCAGCGGGAGAAGGAGTGGAAGGCCGGCGACATGGACGTCGTCGCCGAGGTCACCGACGAGCTGATCGCCGAGGTCCTCGCCACCGCCACCGGCATCCCGGTCTTCAAGCTGACCGAGGAGGAGTCGACCCGGCTGCTGCGCATGGAGGACGAGCTCCACAAGCGCGTCATCGGCCAGGAGGACGCCATCAAGGCGCTCTCCCAGTCGATCCGCCGCACCCGCGCCGGCCTGAAGGACCCGAAGCGTCCCGGCGGCTCGTTCATCTTCGCCGGCCCGTCCGGCGTCGGTAAGACCGAGCTGTCCAAGACGCTCGCCGAGTTCCTGTTCGGGGACGAGGACGCGCTGATCCAGCTCGACATGTCCGAGTTCATGGAGAAGCACACCGTCTCGCGGCTGTTCGGCTCCCCGCCCGGCTACGTCGGGTACGAGGAGGGCGGCCAGCTCACCGAGAAGGTGCGCCGCAAGCCGTTCTCGGTCGTCCTGTTCGACGAGATCGAGAAGGCCCACCAGGACATCTTCAACTCGCTCCTGCAGATCCTGGAGGACGGCCGCCTCACCGACGCGCAGGGCCGCGTCGTGGACTTCAAGAACACCGTCATCATCATGACGACGAACCTGGGGTCCAAGGACATCTCCAAGGGCGTCTCGATGGGCTTCGCCCGCCAGAACGACGAGCAGGGCTCGTACGAGCGGATGAAGGCGAAGGTGTCGGAGGAGCTCAAGCAGCACTTCCGCCCCGAGTTCCTGAACCGCGTCGACGACACGGTGGTGTTCCACCAGCTCACCCCGAAGGAGATCATCCAGATCGTCGACCTGATGATCGCCAAGGTGGACGAGCGGCTGCGCGACCGCGACATGGGCATCGAGCTGCGGCAGGAGGCCAAGGACCTGCTGGCCCTGCGGGGCTACGACCCGGTCCTCGGCGCCCGGCCGCTGCGCCGCACGATCCAGCGGGAGATCGAGGACAGCCTGTCCGAGAAGATCCTGTACAACGAGCTCAAGCCCGGCCAGATCGTGATCGTCGGCACGGAGGGCTTCGACCCCGAGAACAAGGACTCGGTGGAGAACGCCAAGTTCACCTTCAAGGGCGTGCCGAAGCCGTCGACCGTCCCGGACAGCCCGCCCCCCATCGAGGGCGCGGTCAACTTCAACAAGGACTGACGTCCCGCCAGAGGCCCGCAGCGGAGAAATCCGCCGCGGGCCTCTCGCATGCGCGGGGGCTGTGCGGGCGGGGTGGCCTCTGCGGTACCGGGCGCGATCGGCCGTGGACCGCCTGTTCTCCTCGCCGCCCGGTCCTAGACGGCTAGCCCGTACGTGGCGTCGTCGAGCGGCGCAGGCGTTTCTGGGACCGCGGAGAGGGCTTGGCAGCGGAGCGTTTTCCACAGAATGGGGTTCTAGCGCCTGGCTTCTCCGTCGTCCTGGAGCATCTCAGTGGACCCCCTGAGATGTCGGAGGCGAGGAATAGTGTTCGAACATGCGATCGAGTGCGGTCGGGGCGGCGGCGGAGTTTCGGCGGCGGAAGGCGCGCATGCCGGCGGGCGAGGCGCGGGTGGCGGACGCGTTCCGGCGGGATGTGCGGGCCCGTGCGCCGGAGCAGTTCCCCATCTTCCGGTCGCGGCTGCAGGGCGAGTTGCTCGCGCGCCTGCTGCTGGGGCCCGGCCGCGAGATCTCCATGCTCGACCTCGCGGTGATGCTCCGCACCGACCTGGCATCCGTGATGCGCGAGGTGGAGAGGCTGGCGCGGGCAGGCCTCCTCGTGCTGCGCCGCACCATGGCCGGACGGGTGGTGACGCGCGACACGAGCAGCCCGCTGTACGAGCCGCTCGCCCGCCTCCTGATGCTGACCTTTGGACCCGCCGCGGTGGTGGCGGAGGAGTTCGGGCGGTTTCCCGCGGTCCGCGAGATCTACCTGTTCGGCGCGTGGGCGGAGCGCTACGACGGCGTCCCCGGCACCCCACCCACCGACGTCGAGGTTCTGGCGATCGGCGAGATCGGCCCCGACCTCGCCTTCGACGCGGCCCAGGAGGCGGCCGCCCGGCTGGGCCTCCCGGTCCATCCGGTGGTCCGCACGCCGCACCAGTGGCAGGACGACACCGATCCCTTCCTCCGTGAGATCCGCACCGGCCACCTGACCAGGCTCTGACGCACCGCCCCGGCCTCTCGTGCGGCCGGGCCGGGAATGTCAGGCAGAGGTGGCCAGCCAGGCGTCGATCTCCGTGTGGAGGCGAGTCTTGGTCGATGACGGGGCGAAGGAGGCGTCGGCGGCCGCATGGGCCAGATCGGCGAGGATCGCATCGTCATAGTTGAAGGCGTCGCGGACCCGTGTGTACTCGGCGGTGAGCGGGGTGCCGATCAAGGCGGGGATATCGGTGTTGAGGGTGACGATCAGGCCCGCTTCGCGGAGGCGGGGCAGCGGGTGGGCTTCGAGGGTCGGGGCGAAGCCCAGAGCGACGTTGGAGGACGGGCACACTTCGAGCGGGATGCGGCGCTCCCGTACCTCTGCCACGAGGTCGGGGTCGTCCAGGACGCGGATGCCGTGGCCCAGGCGCTCGGTGCGGCCGGGGCCGAGCGCCTGCCGGATGCTGGCGGGGCCTTCGCCCTCGCCCGCGTGGTGGACGACGTGGAGGCCGGAGTCGCGGGCGGCGGCGAAGACCTCGGTGAACGGGTCCGCGGGGTGGGCCTCGTCGCCGGCAAGCCCAACGGCGACCACGCGGTCGTGGCGGCGGGCCAGGTCGACGGTCCGCCAGGCGCGCTCGACGGACCGGCGGCGGGAGTGGTCGAGGATGAGGCGGCACTCGATCCCGAAGGCCTCCTGACCGGCCTCCAGGCCTTCCAGAACGGCCGTGAGAGGCATATCGAGGTCGCCGAGGCGCTCACCGTGCGCGGCGGCCGTGAAGGAGACCTCGGCGTAGCGGGTGCCTTCGGCGGCCTCGTCCTCGCAGAACTCGTAGGCGATCCGCCGGAAGTCGGCGGGCCGTCGAAGGCAAGCGCGGACGAGGTCGTTCTGCGCGAAGAAGGAGGCGAAGTCCCCGAACGCGCCTGCCTCGTCGGGCACCTGCACCTGATTGGCCCTGCCGATCTCGCGGAGCGTCGACCAGCGCACGGTGCTTTCCAGATGGACGTGCAGGTGGGCCTTGGGCAGAGTCAGCAGATCACGCACGGCCGTACGGTACGGGCCCGCCGACCGGGTCGGCCAACCAATATTCGCGTCCACCAAGCGGCCCACCGCAACCATGATTCGGCCGCCAACCGCCTACCCCGGCCACCAAGCATTTGCCGGGCGGTGAGCCCCTGCCCCGGCCACCAAGCATTTGCCGGGGCGGTGAGCCCCTGCCCCGCCCACCAACGTCTGCCCTGGCCGCCAAGCATTTGCCCTGGCTGCCAACCGCCTGCCCCGGCCGCAAGCATTTGCCGGGCGGTGAGCGCCTGCCCTGGCCGCCAACGTCTGCCCCGGCTGCCAAGCGTCTGCCCTGGCCGCGTCTGCTGGGGGTGCTTGGTACGTGCATGATTGGACGTTGAGATGGTTGAAGTTCAGCTGATTGGCTGGCGGCCCTGGAGGAGTGCGTGAGTGCTGTGTTGAATCGTATTCATCGCGTCGAGGATGGTCGGCGCATTGAAGGCGTTGCTCGGCCTGTTTTTATTCACAACTTCTCTTATCATCTTACGAATCTGCTTGTTTATGCGGATGGGGCCATTCACTGTTGGGAATGGGTTGATCTGGATGGTCTGCGGGAGAAGCTCGAATGTGGCTGGGTGGTTACTGAGGTTCCCGAGGGTGGGGAGATCAGTGCGTTCGGGTTGGGGCGCTGGAAGGCCGCGGAGCCTATGTTCGGTCTTACTCCGGAAATGCTGCTGGCTGAGGTGGCCGACGACATTGAGAAGCTGAACGGGCGTCCCGACTCCATAGGTCGGTGTCTCGCGGCGCTGGACCGGTACCTGGAGACGCGGGACGAGGTCGACCGGTGCGCGCTCCGGGACGCCTACCTGGCGATTCCTGAGCACAGGCGCCACTACTCCCTGGGCGACATGGACAACAAGGATCGTCCGCTGGTCTATCTCTGCACCGATATCGGTGAGGCCCCGGTTGGAGGCTGGTTCGAGGATGGTGTCGTCAGTGAAGCCATGCGTGAATGGGCGTTGCAGTACTTTGCCGACCGCGACCGTGAGCGGACGGAGTATGACTCGAAGCGTCCCGCCGACGATCCGCCGGAACCTGTGGGTGGGACGATTCACTTTGGCGGGCGTGTGTTTCCGAAAGGGTGGCCCGAGGATGTGGGAATCGATGCTCTGCAGAACGATTACCCGGCGCCGATCGAGGTCGGAGACGTCGTTTATCCGTCGGTGACGCACGCCTACTGGGCGCTGTCCACGGTCGATTCTGGGGTGCGGGAGCGGATCCGTCTGGCCGAGCGGCCCTACGACGCGAGGAAAATGGCGGAAGAGGCGCCGCGCGTCGCTAACTGGGCGCAGGCCCGCACGGCCGTCATGGCAGGCCTTCTGCGTGCCAAGTACGACCAGCACCCCCGTCTGGCGGAGGTTTTGCTTGGGACGGGTGACTCGCCGCTAGGGTACGGCGGAGTCGACTCCGACCATTGGGTCACCCACGGCGAGACGGGCCGCAACTGGGTGGGGCGGCTTCTCGAACTCATCCGCTCCGAACTGCAGGCCCGGCGGTCGGGTATTGCTCTGCCGTGACTCAGCCGGGGAGGGCGTAGCGGCCGTCTTCCAGGGGGTCCACCAGGCCGTCCGCTATCAGGGCGTCCAGGGCCCGTTCTCGTTGGACGTCGTCGGCCCAGACGACGTCGAGGGCTGGTTTCGCGACCGGGCCTTCGGCGTCGCGGAGGACGGCGAGGATGCGGCCGCGGCATTGGCGGTCGGTGCCGGCGTAGGTCTGTCCGCGGCGCGGCGGCCCGTCGTAGGCGGGGCGGCCCGCGCGCTGCCAGGCGCAGCGATCGAGCACCGGGCAGTCGACGCAGCGTGGTGTGCGCGCCGTGCAGACCAGCGCGCCCAGCTCCATGACGGCGACGGCCCAGCGGGCGGCGGTGGCGGGGTCGGCCGGCAGCAGGCCCTCGGCCAGCTCGACCTCGGCCCTGGTCTGCGACTTCGGCGGGTACTCGTCCCCCGACAGGAGGCGGGCCAGGACGCGCCGGACGTTGGTGTCGAGGACGGCGTGCCGCTGCCCGAACGCGAAGCTGGCGACTGCCGCGGCCGTGTAGGCGCCGATGCCGGGCAGCGCCAGCAGGTCGGCGTGCGAGGACGGCACCTCGCCGCCGTGCCGCTCGGTGATCGCGCGGGCGCTCTCGTGGAGGCGCAGGGCGCGGCGCGGGTAGCCGAGGCGTCCCCAGGCCCGGACGGCCTCCCCGGACGGTTCCGCGGCCAGCGCCGCGGGGTCCGGCCAGCGCGTCATCCAGGCGTCCCACACCGGAAGGACGCGGGCGACCGGCGTCTGCTGGAGCATGATCTCGCTGACGAGGACGCCCCAGGGCGTCGCGTCCGGCGCCCGCCACGGGAGGTCCCGGGCATTCGCCTCGTACCAGTCGAGGATCGGAGCGGTGTACACGGAGTTCAGGTTCATGTGCGCCGCCATTGTGGCACGCGGCGGGTCGTCCCCTCTTTCCCTAGCGCTGATTGCATACTGACCGCATGGGGGCGAACACTGAACGTGACTGGAGCGGATCCGGGGCCGATCGATACTGGCGCCGCCGCGCGGCGGCCCTCGCGGGCGTCCTCGGCGCCGTCGGCCTGCTGGCTTGGGCGTGCTCCGGCGGCACCGGCGAAGGCGAACCCGTCCAGAAGGCGGGCGCGATGGGCAGCGCGAGTCCTCCACCGCCGCCGAGCGCGATGCCCACGGTGACCGTGACCACGACCACCACGCCCGCCGCGGAACCGGCCGACGGCGGCCCCTGCGACGACGATGACCTCGTGGTCACCATGTCGGCCGCCGGGGACACCTTCGCGGGCCCGCGGCGGCCCGAGTTCCGCATCACGGTCGTCAACGCGGGCAAGGGCGCCTGCACGTTCGACACCGGCTCCCTGGACGTCCGCATCACGTCCGGCTCGGACAGGATCTGGTCGTCCGCCAAATGCCGCCACGGTGAGGCACCCAAGAAGATCCTTCAGCGCGGCGTCCCGTACGTCGACAACGTCACCTGGGACCGCGGACGCGGCTGCAAGGGCGCCACCACGGCCCGCCCCGGCACCTACGTGGCCGCCCTGAAGGACACAGACGCCAAGAAACAGATCTTCCGCCTCCGCTGACCCATGACCGCCCACCCTGCCACCACGCGACAACCTCAATAGTTGCGATGGCGTTCGAAGGCGAGGCGGGTGAAGCGGTAGCAAGGTCGCGAAGTGAGTCGTTGGAGCGTGCCGGAATGATTGATTGACCCGTAGGTGTGGGGTTGCCTGGACCCGCTAGTGCGCTGACCTCAGCCGGCGCCGCATCCACGCGACAACCTCAATGGTCGCGATCGCGTCCGAAGGCAGGGGCGAGCGCAGCGAGACCCTGATCGCGCAGCGAGCCGCAAGGCGAGTCGGAGCGATGCCAGCGATCGCCCGCGGTGCCCGACGATGGAGGGCCGCTAGGCCCGAAGGAGGAGGGCGCTGCAATGAACACAGCAGGGCCGCTAGGCCCGAAGGGGGAGAAAAAAGCAAAACTACACATAGCGTTCCAGGATCGACGATTCGGCCAGGCGGGACAGGCCCTCGCGGACGCTGCGGGCGCGGGACTCGCCCACGCCGCCGACCGCCTGGAGATCGTCGATGCTGGCGGCGAGGAGTTTCTGCAGGCCGCCGAAGTGCTCGACGAGGCGCTCGACGACCATGCTCGGCAGGCGCGGCACCTTCGCGAGAAGGCGGAAGCCCTTCGGGCTGACGGGCAGGTCGAGGGCGTCGGGGCCGGCGAAGCCCATCACCTCGGCCACCGTGGACAGGTCGAGCAGCTCCGTCGCCGACAGCGTGTCCAGCGCGGACAGGATGGCGTCCACGCCGCGGGCCCGGGTGTCGTCGGACGGGTAGTCGCGGACGATCAGCTCGCGGTCGGCGTCCACGCCGGAGACCAGCTCGTCGAGCTGGAGCGAGAGGAGCCGGCCGTCGGTGCCGAGCTCGACGACGTAGCCCTCGATCTCGTCGGCGATGCGGCGCACCATCTCCAGCCGCTGCACGACGGCGCTGACGTCCCGCACGGTGACGAGATCCTCGATCTCCAGCGCGGAGAGCGTCCCGGACACCTCGTCCAGCCGCAGCTTGTACCGTTCGAGCGTCGCCAGGGCCTGGTTCGCCTTGGACAGGATCGCCGCCGAATCCTCCAGCACGTAGCGGATGCCGTCGAGATACAGCGCGATGATGTGCATCGACTGGCTCACCGAGATGACCGGGTAGACGGTCTGGCGGGCGACGCGCTCCGCGGTGCGGTGGCGGGTGCCGGACTCCTCGGTGGGGATGGTCGAGTCGGGCACGAGATGTACGGCGGCGCGGACGATGCGGCTGTGGCTGTCGTCGAGGACGATCGCGCCGTCCATCTTCGCGAGCTCGCGCAGCCGCGTGGCGGAGAACTGGACGTCGAGCTCGAAGCCGCCCGAGCACAGTTCCTCGACCGTCTTGTCGTAGCCGAGCACGATCAGGCCGCCGGTGTGGCCCCGCAGGATCCGTTCGAGTCCGTCGCGGATCTGGGTGCCCGGAGCCACCGCGGCCAACGTGGCGCGGCGTCGTTCGTCATGACCCTTGTCGTGTGATGGCACCTGACCCCCGGAGGTCGCTGGACGGCGTCAGTTTACCGAGGCGGGCCGCGTCCTGGTTCCTCCCCAGGTCGCAAGCGTGCGTTGTGTGGAGTAATACTCTGGCGTGACTCCTGTCAGGGCGCCGTAAACGCCACCTGGAGCGCCTGCTGCAGGCTGTCCACTTCCATCACCTTCATGCCCTCGTAGCTGGTGAGCTGCGGATCCGCGCGTTTCAGCGGGGACCCGTCCGCGAGATCGAGCGACCCGCGCGGGACGACGGCGTGCTTGAACCCGAGCCGCGCCGCCTCGCCGAGCCGCCGCTGGACGCCCGGCACGACCCGCACCTCCCCGGCGAGGCCGACCTCGCCGAGCGCGATCAGGCTGCCCGACAGCGACTGCTCGACCGTGGAACCCGCGACCGCCAGGGCGAGCGCCAGGTCGACCGACGTCTCGGTGAGCCGCACGCCGCCGACCGTCGAGACGTACACGTCCTGCTCGTGCATCGAGATCTTGCAGCGCTGCGCGAGCACCGCGAGGACCATCGCGACGCGGGACGTGTCCAGCCCGGACGTGGCGCGCCGCGGCGCCGGCAGGTGCGACTTCGCGACGAGCGACTGCACCTCCGCCACCAGCGGCCGCCGCCCCTCCAGGGTCACCGTCACGCACGTCCCCGGGACGGGCTCCTCGCGGCGGGTGAGGAACAGGCCGCTCGGATCGGGCAGGCCCACGATGCCGACCTCCGACAGGTCGAAGCAGCCCAGCTCGTCCGTCGGCCCGTACCGGTTCTTGACCGCGCGGATCATGCGGAGGCGGGAGTGCCGGTCGCCCTCGAAGTACAGGACGACGTCGACCAGGTGCTCCAGGAGCCGCGGCCCGGCGATCGCGCCGTCCTTGGTGACGTGCCCGACCAGCACGACCGTGATGCCGCGCTCCTTCGCCACCCTGATCAGGTTGGCCGCGACCTCGCGGACCTGCGTGACCCCGCCGGGCGCCCCGTCGGCCTCGGACGTCCCGATCGTCTGGATGGAGTCGACCACGAGCAGCGCCGGCTCGACGGCGTCGACATGCCCCAGGATCGCGGACAGCTCCGTCTCCGCCGCCAGGTACAGGTCGTCGGTGATCGCCCCGACCCGGTCGGCGCGCAGCCGCACCTGCTCGGCCGACTCCTCACCCGTCACGTACAGGACGTTCTTCGCCGCCCCGCCCCCGTCCGCCGTCGAGGCCAGCGCGGCGACCTCCAGCAGCAGCGTCGACTTCCCGATGCCGGGCTCGCCCGCCAGCAGCAGGACCGCGCCGGGCACGATGCCGCCGCCGAGCACCCGGTCCAGCTCGTCCAGGCCGGTCGGCCGCGTCTGCGCCGACCGGACGTCCACCTTCCCGATCGGACGCGCCGGCGCACTGACCGGCCCCGCCGACACCACCCGCGCGGGCGTCGCCGACGCCGCCTCGGTGACCGTCCCCCACGTCTGGCACTCCCCGCAACGCCCCACCCATTTCGAGGTCTGCCACCCGCACTCCGAGCACCGGTAGGCCGCCTTCGCGGTCTTAGCCTTCGCCATGCGACGGAAGCGTAGAGCCCGGCAGTGACAGTGCCGGCCCCGCGCCGGTCGTGTTCGGGGTCAGGCTTCTTTGCGGGCTCTTTCGATCAGGTCGCCGAGGTGGTCGGAGACGGTGCCGGGGCGTTCGAGCATGGCCATGTGGCCGGCGCCGGGGACGACCTCCAGGCGCGCGGACGGGACGCAGGACGCGATCTTCAGGCTGTGCTCGACCGGGGTGAGCCGGTCGTGCTCGGCGCCGATGACGAGGGAGTCGGCGCCGCGGAGGGACGCGCAGTCGCTGATCGGCTCGGTGGTGATCATCGAGCGGAAGAAGTCGGCGAAGGCGTCCAGGCGGGTCTCGGTCATCATCTGCTCGGCGAAGGCGACCGCGGCGGGGCTGGCGTCGGGGCCGAAGGCGACGAGGTCCTCGACCAGGGTGGCGGCGTCGCGGCCGAGGTGGCGGACCCGCTCGACGGCGCCGGAGCCCGCGCCGAGCGCGCCGAGCGCGCGGGGGAGGAGGCGGTGGGTGGTGCGCGCGATCAGCGCGGGCATGCCGAGCGTGACCTCGCCGAGGCCGCCGGGCGACGTGCAGAGCAGCCCGGTCGCGAGGATCCTGCGGCCGAGCAGGCCGGGGTTCTCGTCGGCGTAGCGCAGGATGGTCATGCCGCCCATGGAGTGGCCGACGAGGACGATCGGCGTGCCGGCGGGGACGGTCGCGTCGATGACGGCGGCGAGGTCGCGGGCGAGGCGGGGGACGGCGTAGCCGTCGCGGGCGCCGCCGTCGGAGCGGCCGTGGCCGCGGTGGTCCCAGAAGACGAGCCGGCCGAGGCCGCGCAGGGCCTTGCGCTGGAAGTGCCAGGAGTCCTGGGTGAGCGTCCAGCCGTGGGAGAAGACGACGGCGAGGTCGGTGCGGTCCGCGCCGTCGACCTCGGCGTACAGGCGCGTCCCGTCGTCGGCGCGGACGGGGACGGGACGGCCGCGCAGGGAGCCGAACGGCTCGCCGGCGAAGGGGTCCGGCCGCAGTTGGAGGCGGCGCATGGCGCGCCGCTGGGCGACCAGCCCAGCGCCCGCGCCCGCCGTGCCGAGGGCGGTGACGGCGAGGATGTTCAGGAGCGTTCTGCCGCGGGCCTGGGCGGGCGTCGCCCCAGAGGTGACAAGGCTCGTCTTGGCGGCGCGGCCCATGGTCCGTCCCTCCGACTCGTCAGTAACTCAGAGGCAACGCCACCACAAATTGACGGCATAGTCCACCTCGAGTTCGGCATGTTCGCGCAGGCAGACATCGGCGAGATCGGGTGGGAACTCGATGCGGAGCACCGCGGCGAAGTCGTCCCTGTTCTGGAACGACCACCGGATCATCAGGGGTTGGCGGGTGAAGCCGTGCCGCGTCCAGAACCGCTCGACCTCGGCGGGATCGTACTTCGGGAGGCTGCGCTGGAACCAGCGGCCGAACGTGGAGCGGGTCGCGTCGTTGTCGATGACGAAGACCGCGCCGCCGCGCCGGACGACCCGGTTCAGCTCGACCAGCCCCGGCTCGCAGCCCGGGCCGAAGAAGTACGCCCACCGGGCGTGGACGACGTCGATCGACGCGTCCGCGAGCGGCAGCGACTGGGCGGCGCCGACGCGGACGGTCACGTTGCGCAGGTTCCGGGTGCGGCGCGCGGCCGCCTCGGCGAGGCCTGCGTGCGGTTCGACGCCGACCACCCGCTGCGCGTCCGCGGCGAAGAACGGCAGGTGGTAGCCGGTGCCGCAGCCGACGTCGAGGACGTCGGCGCCCTGCCACGGCCGGATCGCGCGCATCGCGGCGGCCAGCACTCCGTCGGGGTCGACGGCGCGGTTCTCCAGTTCGTAGACCTGGGGGGAGTTCCAGATGTTGGGGCTCGGCACGGCGCCCGGCGCGATCTCGGCCACGGGGACAGAGCGTAGCGGCGCGGCGGGCGGGGCAAGCCAGATCACTCCGGGCGAGTGTTTCATCACGGCCGTCGCCGCATAGGCTTTCCTTTGCATACCCGTCTCTGATGACAACTGCCGAGCGATCTTTCCTGGCGAGGAAGCCTTGACCCCGCAGTACAACGGTGCCTCTTCACCCGCGCTCCGCGTGCCGGACGCGCCGATCACGCTCTCCACCGCGTCGGTCTACCCGGAGAAGGTACCGAGCGCGTTCGAGATCGCCGCGCTGCTGGGGTACGACGGCATCGAGGTGATGGTCTCCACGGACGCCTCGTCGCAGGACCTGAACGTCCTGCGCCGGCTGTCGGACTACCACCAGGTGCCGATCAAGTCGATCCACGCGCCCTGCCTGCTGCTCACCCAGCGGGTCTGGGGACGCGACCCGTGGGGCAAGCTGGTCCGTTCGAAGGACGTCGCCGAGGAACTGGGGGCGGAGGTCGTCGTCGTCCACCCGCCGTTCCGCTGGCAGCGCGACTACGCCAAGGAGTTCGTCGACGGCCTCGCCCGCATGCAGGACGAGACGGACGTGCTGTTCGCGGTCGAGAACATGTTCCCGCTGAAGGCGCGCGGCGCCGAGGCGGGCATGTACCTGCCCGACTGGAACCCCGTCGACCAGGACTACCCGTACGTGACGCTCGACCTGTCGCACACCGCCGTCTCGGGGTCCGACGCCATCGACATGGCGGGGAGCCTCGGCGACCGGCTGCGGCACGTCCACCTCGCCGACGGCGTCGGCGTCATGAACAAGGACGAGCACCTCGTCCCGGGGCGCGGCAACCAGCCGTGCGGGCCCATGCTGGAGAACCTCGCCGAGGGCGGTTTCCGGGGGCACATCGTCCTGGAGGTCAACACGCGGCGCGCGTCGAACCGGGCCGAGCGGATGGAGGACCTCGCCGAGGCCCTGGCGTTCGCGCGCCTGCACCTCGCCGCGGCCGACCACACCTGGGAGGTCACCTCGGCCGGGGAGATCACCCGCCGGGGCGTGCGGCGGTGACGGACGCCGCCGGACCCGTCCGGGGCCGGACGCGGGGGCCGGGGCGCCGGCCCGGCCCGACCGAGACCCGCGAGAAGATCCTGGCCGAGGCCCGCGACCTGTTCGCCGAGAAGGGGTACGACGGCGCGTCGCTGCGCGCCATCGCCCGCGCCGCCGGGGTCGACCCGGCCCTCGTCCACCACTTCTTCGGCAACAAGGAGGGCGTGTTCATCGAGGCGATGCGCTTCCCGGTGGACCCGGCCGTCGTGCTGCCCCAGATCCTCGCCGCCCCCCGGGACCGGCTCGGCGAGACGATGGTGCGCACCTTCCTGAGCGTGTGGGGGGACGCCGACCGCCGCGCGCCGATGCTGGCGATGCTCCGCTCGGCGATGACGAACGAGCGGGCGGCGGCGCTGCTGCGGGAGTTCGTCACGAGCGCGCTGTTCGGGCGGGCCAAGCAGGTCACGGCCGCGCCGTCGCTCGGGATCCAGGCGGCGGCCGGGCAGATGATCGGGCTGATGATCCTGCGGTACGTGCTGCGCGTCGAGCCGCTGGCGTCCGCGACCGAGGACGAGCTGATCGAGCTGGTGGCGCCGACCCTCCAGCGGTACCTCACGTCCTGAACCTCCGGAACACCCTTGACCGGGCCCCTCCGCGGGCATAAATTCAACACATGATGAGTTCTAGTCCGGCGGGAAAGGCCGAGCCGGCGGTGAACGTGCGGGACCTGCGGGTCGTCCGCGGCGGCAGGGAGGTGCTGCACGGGCTCTCCTTCGACGTCCCGCGCGGCTCGATCGTGGGACTGCTCGGGCCGAGCGGCTGCGGGAAGACCACCCTGATGAGGGCGCTCGTCGGCGTCCAGATCGTCCGGAGCGGGACGGTGGCCGTCCTCGGCGAACCCGCCGGATCACCCGGCCTGCGGCGCCGGGTCGGGTACTCCACGCAGACCCCCGCCGTCTACGCCGACCTGACCGTCACCGAGAACCTGCGCTACTTCGCGTCCGTCCTGCGGGCCCCGCGCTCCGACGTCGACCGCGTCATCGACGAGGTCGGCCTCGGCCGCAGCCGCGACCAGACGGCGGCGACGCTGTCCGGCGGGCAGCTCAGCCGCGTCAACCTCGCCGTCGCTCTGCTCGGCTCGCCCGAACTGCTCGTCCTGGACGAGCCGACCGTCGGCCTCGACCCGGTGCTCCGCCAGGAGCTGTGGGAGCTGTTCCGCGAGCTGGCCGACCGCGGCGCCACCCTCGTCGTGTCCAGCCACGTCATGGACGAGGCGGGACGCACCGACCGGCTCCTGCTGATGCGCGAGGGCATGATCCTCGCCGACGGGACGCCGGACGGGCTGCGCTCGCGCACCGGGACGCCCGACCTCGAGGAGGCGTTCCTCCACCTGATCACCGAGAAGGCCGGGAGCACCGCATGAGCGCCGCCATCACCCTCGCCACGATGCGCCGCATCCTGGCGCAGCTCAAGCACGACCACCGCACGCTCGCGCTGCTCATCGCCGTCCCGACGCTGCTGATGATCCTGTTGCGGTACGTGTTCGACCAGCCGGAGGTCTTCGACCGGATCGGGCCCATGCTGCTCGGCCTGTTCCCGTTCATCGTCATGTTCGTCGTGGCCAGCGTCGCCACCCTCCGCGAACGGACCAGCGGCACCCTCGAACGGCTGATGACCATGCCGCTCGGCAAGCTGGACCTGCTGCTCGGCTACGCCCTCGCGTTCGGGCTCCTCGCGCTCGTCCAGGTCGCCGTCGTGCTCGCCGTCTCGCTCACCTGGCTCGACCTCGACCTGAACGGCTCGCTCGGCTCGCTCGTCCTCGTCTCCCTGCTGGACGCCCTGCTCGGCATGGCGCTCGGCCTGTTCGCCAGCGCGTTCGCCCGCACCGAGTTCCAGGCCGTCCAGTTCATGCCGGCGTTCGTCCTGCCGCAGCTGCTGCTCTGCGGCCTGATCATCCCGCGCGAGAACATGGCGGGCTGGCTCCAGGCCATCTCCGACGTCCTGCCCCTCTCGTACGCGGTCGAAGGCATGCGGGAGATCAGCGCCGACCCCGACTTCACCACCACACTCACCGTCGACGTCAGCGTGATCGCCGCCTTCGTCCTGGTGGCCCTCCTGCTGGGAGCGGTGACCCTCCGCCGCCGCACAGCCTGACGACCCGTGAGGTGGGGGTGAGGTTTACATGGAAAGAAGAGGTCCGCCTTAATCGGACAGGTGGGGCTAAGTGGGCCATCCCTGGTCGTTCAGGCTGGTAGCTTCGCGCCATGACCTCCCCTGATCTTTCCGGTTCGCAGGCGTCGGAGCGGCCCGAGGCGGCTCCGGGGGCACAGGCCACCGAGGCGCCGCCCGTCCCGGGGAGCGATGCCGAGAACGCCTTCTGGGGCGGCGGGGACGGGACGGAGACCGCGCGCAAGCGGCGGTGGCCGCGGATCCTCATCGCGGTGGGCGTGTTCCTGGCGCTGATCGTGGCGGGGCTCGGCGGCCTGGTGTGGCAGCGGCAGTCGTCCTACAACGGCAACATCGACCGGATCAAGGGCGTGATGCCCGACGACGGGTCGAAGCGGCCGGGGCCGAACGTCGCCGGCACCGAGAACTGGCTGCTGGTCGGGTCGGACTCGCGGGCGGAGGCCACCACCGGCGAGGGGAACCAGGTCTGGAAGCCGGGGCAGCAGCGCACCGACACGATCATGCTGCTGCACCTGCCGGCGGACCGGAAGAAGGCCTACATCATCTCGTTCCCGCGGGACTCGTGGGTGGAGATCCCCGGCTACGGCCGGCAGAAGATCAACGCGGCGTTCTCGTTCGGCGGGCCGAAGCTGCTGATCGAGACGATGGAGAGCCTCACCGGGATCCGAGTCGACCACTTCGGCGCCATCGACTTCGAGGGGTTCAAGTCGATGACGGACGCGCTCGGCGGCGTCACCGTCAACATCAAGCAGAGCGTCTACGACCCGGCGCGCAAGAAGCAGTGGGAGGCGGGCCGGCAGAAGCTCGACGGCGAGGAGGCGCTGCTGTTCGTCCGGCAGCGCTACAACCTGCCGAACGGCGACTTCGACCGGATCAAGCGGCAGCAGGCGTTCCTCGGCGCGCTCGCCAAGCAGGCCGCCGACCGCGGGACGCTCACCAACCCGCTCAAGCTCGACCGGTTCCTGTCCGCGCTCACCAAGTCGATCAGCGTGGACGAGGGCGTGTCGGCGGGCGACCTGCGCTCGCTGGCGCTGAGCATGCGCAGCGTCCGCGCGTCGGACGTCATGTTCATGACACTGCCGAACAAGGGCACGGGAATGCGCGCCAAGCAGAGCGTGGTGTTCCTGGACGGGACGAAGGCGAAGGCACTGTTCGACGCCGTCAAGAGCGCGCGGATGGCCGAGTACGTCAAGCAGCACGGCGCGGGGAACAGCCTCGGCACGGTGTCGTGATCGCCGGGCCGTCCCGGGCTTAACCTGGGACGGTACGCGCACGGACAAGGGGTTCGCACAGTGCTTCGTCAGGCGTTGCTCGCCGCGTCGCGCAGTGACGGCGCGCGCCGGGTCGTGGAGACCGCGCCGTTCACCGCCGACGTCGTCCGCCGGTTCGTCGCCGGGGAGACGATCGAGGACGCGCTGCGCGTCACGGAGGATCTGAGCGGCGAAGGGCTGCTCGTCACCCTGGACGTCCTGGGGGAGGACACCCACGACAAGGGCCGCGCGGAGGCGAACGCCACGCATTACGTCGAGCTCCTGGAACGGCTGGGTGACGCCGGGCTCGGCACGCGCGCCGAGGTGTCGATGAAGCTCTCCGCGGTGGGGCAGACGCTCGACGAAGACCTCGCCTTGGAGAACGCCCGCCGGGTCTGCGAGGCCGCCCGTTCGTCCAGTACGACGGTCACCCTCGACATGGAGGAGCACACGACCGTCGATGCGACGCTGGGGATCGTCCAAGACCTGCGGAGGGACTTCCCGGACGTGGGTGCGGTCGTCCAGGCCTACCTGCGCCGCGCTGAGGAACACTGCACGGAACTGGCCTACGAGGGTTCGCGTGTGCGGCTGTGCAAGGGCGCGTATGCGGCACCGGCGGCGGTCGCCTTCACCGACAAGGAAGAGGTCGACAGGTCGTACGTGCGCTGCATGAAGGTCTTGATGGCCGGCAAGGGCTATCCGATGCTCGCGACGCACGACCCGCGGCTCATCGAGATCGCGGGCGCGCTGTCCGACCTGCACGAGCGCGACGCCTCCACGTTCGAGTACCAGATGCTCTACGGGATCCGTCCGCAGGAGCAGCGCAGGCTGGCCGCGCAGGGCGCGCAGGTCCGCGTCTACGTCGCCTACGGCCGCGAGTGGTACCAGTACTTCATGCGCCGGCTCGCCGAGCGGCCCGCCAACCTGCGCTTCTTCATGCGCTCCCTCGCCGGACGGTCCTGACCAGGCGTTCCTCCGAGGGCGTGCCTCGAAGCGGTCCGGCCCGGGACTAGGCTGGGCGCGTCGCTGAGATGAGATCCGAGGGTGGCCGATGATCGCGATTCTGGGTGCCGGGAAGATGGGCGAGGCGCTGCTGTCCGGGGTGCTCCGGGCCGGCCGCCGCCCGTCCGAGCTGGTGGCGACCGCGCGCCGGGAGGAGCGCGGGGCGCTGCTGCGCGAGCGGTACGGCATCGAGATCCTGCCGAACGCGGAGGCCGCCGCGAAGGCCGGGACGCTGGTCCTCGCGGTGAAGCCGCAGGACATGGGCGTCCTGCTGGACGAGGTCGGCCCGCACGTCCCGCCGGGACGGCTGGTGATCTCGATGGCGGCCGGGATCACGACCGGGTTCGTCGAGGCGCGGCTGCCGGAGGGCGTGCCCGTCGTCCGCGTCATGTCGAACACGCCCGTGCACGTGGACGAGGCGATGAGCGTCATCTCGGCCGGGTCGCACGCCGGCGAGGAGCACCTGAAGCTGGCGGAGGAGCTGCTGTCGCCCGTCGGCAAGGTGCTGCGCATCCCCGAGTCGCTGCAGGACGGCGCGACGGCCCTGTCCGGCAGCGGGCCCGCGTACTTCTACTACCTCGTCGAGGCCATGGTGGACGCGGGCATCCTGCTCGGCATGCCGCGCGCCGCCGCGCTGGAGATGGTGATCCAGTCGGCCGTGGGCGCCGCGGTCATGCTCCGCGACTCCGGCGAGCACCCGGTGCTGCTGCGCGAGGCCGTCACGTCCCCCGGCGGGACGACGATCTCGGCGATCCGGGAGCTGGAGCGGCACGGGGTCCGCGCCGCCGTCCTGGAGGCGATCGAGGCCGCCCGGAACCGGGGGCGGGAGCTCGCGGGCGGTTGATCCGCGTCCGGGCGCGGAGAGCCGGGTGAAGAACCGGGCGGAGAACCGGGCGCGGAGAGCCGGGCGCGGAGAACCGGCGAAAGTTCATCTTTGAACATTGATCCGCCCCCGGGGTCCCGTTCGTGTTAGAGATATGGGACTCATACTCCGCCTGATCGTCGCCGCCGGGCTGGCGGCCGACGCGATCGTGCACTGGAAGTTCGCGCCCGACATGGCCTTCGTCCAGGGCGGGTCCATCGACGGGGACCTGCTCTTCCGCATCCAGGCCGCGGTGGCCGGCGTGGTCGCCGTCATCATCCTCACCTACGCGACCCGCTGGTCCTACGCGCTGGCGTTCCTCGTCGCGGCGAGCGCGGTCGGCGCCCTCGTCCTGTACTACTACGTCGACATGGGCGCGCTCGGCCCGCTGCCGGACATGTACGAGCCCGTCTGGTACATGGAGAAGACGGTCAGCCTCGCCGGTGAGGGCGGCGCCGCCCTGGCCGCGCTGGTCGGGTTCTTCACCGTGAAACGCGGCCGGCGCCGCGAGGACGACGAGGTCTACGAACGCGAGCCCGCCGGCAGCTTCTGAAGCGAGCCCCATAGCTCCCACAAGCTCCCACACGCACGACTGGCCTCATCGGGCCGATTCATGCGCGATCGTGCCGATCCGTCCGATGATCGTCTTACCATGCCCCCGTGGCGTCCCGGCGTTATGTCCCCGTGCTCGCGGCCGGCGCGCTGCTCGCGGGCGTCCTCAGCGCCTGCACCGGCGGTGGCGGGGACGGCGGGATCCGGCTCGGCAGGGTCGAGCGCGCCGACGTGTCCGAGGTCGTGGAGGCGCCCGCGACCGTGTCGGCCCGCGCCACGGCCGTGCTCCGCTCGCCCGCCGAGGGGACGATCGCGCGGCTGTACGTCGCGGACGGCGACCCGGTGGACGAGGGCGACGTCCTCGCCAAGATCAGCTCGCCGGGCGCGCGGGAGCAGCTCGCCCAGGCCCTCGAAGCCGACCGGTCGGCCTCGGCCGGGGGCGGAGTCCCCGAAGGCCTCGACCTGTCGGAGTTCCAGCGCAGGACGGACCGGACCGCCCGGGACGGGTTCGCCGCCGCCCGCAAGATCGCCCTCCGGATCCCGGACCTGAAGGAGCGCGCGCTCGTCCTCGCCGGGATCACCAGGGCGGAGGGCCAGTACCGGACGGCGTCGGCCGCGGCCCGCACCGCGGTGGCGCGGCTCAACGCCGGGCTGGGCAGCGTGGGCGCGACGATCTCGTCCATCACGGCGGCGCAGCGGGTGCAGACGCGGGCGGCGGTGCGGACCGCCCGGCGCACGGTGGACGCCCTGACGATCAAGGCGCCCTTCGACGGGATCGCCGGGCTCGGCGGCCCGGCGGGCGGCGCGCCCGGCCTCGGCGACGTCCTCGACCGGCTCCCGCAGGGCGCGCGGTCGCAGGCGGGCGGCCTCACCGGGCTGGGGAACCTCGGCGGCGGCGCCGCCAAGGACGCGTCCGCCATCGCGGCCGGCGCGCCCGTTTCCGGCGGCGACGCCGTCATCACGGTCACGGACGTCTCCACGCTCGCGCTCACCGCCGACGTGGACGAGACGGACGTCCTCCAGGTCGCCAAGGGCGTGGAGGCCGAGGCCGAGTTCGACGCCGTCGAGGGCGGCACCTACGAGGCCGAGGTGACCGGGGTCGGCGTCACGCCCAAGGAGTCCAGCGGCGGCGGCGTCACCTACAAGGTCACCCTGGCGCTCGGGCGTGGAGCCCTCGCGGGCGGCGGGACGGCCCCGCGGCCGAAGCCGGGCATGAGCGCCGTGGTGAACCTGAAGGTGCGGGACGTCCGGAACGTCCTGTCGGTGCCGTCGTCCGCCATCGTCACCAGCGGGCGCGAATCGGTCGTCTGGGCGGTGTCGGACGGGAGGGCCCAGCGACGCGTGGTCGGCTTGGGCGCGGAGGGGGACGCGACCGTCCAGATAACGCGCGGCCTCCGCGAAGGGGAGAGCATCGTGGTCCGCGGTGCCGACTCCGTCAAGCAGGGCCAGGAACTCGGCCGGTGAGCGAGGCGGCGCTGGAGGCGGTGGACGTCACCCGCACGTACCGCATGGAAGGCGTCGACGTCACCGCCCTGCACGGGGTGAGCCTGCGGATAGACGAGGGCGAGTTCGTCGCCATCCTCGGACCGTCCGGCTCAGGGAAGTCGACGCTGATGCACCTGCTCGGCTGCCTGGACCGCCCGACGACCGGAACACTGCGCATCTCCGGGAGGGACGTCTCCCGCCTCTCGGACGGCGAACTCGCCGAACTGCGCAACGCGCGCGTGGGTTTCGTCTTCCAGTCGTTCCACCTCCTGGCCCGCACGAGCGCGCTCGACAACGTGGCGCTTCCGCTGGTCTACCGGGGCGTGCCGCGGAGCGAGCGGCGCCACCGCGCCACCGCGGCCCTCGCCACCGTCGGCCTCGACCACCGGCTCGGGCACCGCCCCGGCCAGCTGTCCGGCGGCGAGCAGCAGCGCGTCGCGATCGCCCGCGCCCTCGTCGGAGACCCGGGCGTCGTCCTGGCGGACGAGCCGACCGGCAACCTCGACACCCGCACCGGCCACGACGTCATGGACCTGCTCGACCGGCTCAACTCCGAGCGCGGCGTCGCCGTCGTTCTCGTCACCCACGAGCCGGACATCGCCGAGCGGGCGCGCCGCCAGGTCCACATCCGCGACGGCCGCATCGAGCGCGACGTCCGATGAGGCCGGTGGAGTCGTTCCGGATCGCGGCGGACGCGCTGCGCGTCAACCGGCTCCGCAGCGTCCTGACCATGTTCGGGGTCGTCGTCGGCGTCGCCGCGGTCGTCGTGCTGGTCGCGATCGGCAGCGGCGCCCGCGACCTCGTGCGGACCGAGATCGAGGGCCTCGGCTCCAACATCATCTTCGTCGCGCCCGGCGAGCTGAGCTTCGGCTCGGCGCCCACGATCAGCCGGATGCGGCTCGACGACGTCGGCTACCTCGGCCGCGTCACCGGCGACGAGAACGCCATCGCGGTCGCCCTCAACTCCGGCGAGACGGTCCGGGCCGGCCACGAGGAGATGTTCGCCAGCATCGTCGGGACGAACGACCACTACGGCAACGTCTTCGACCGGCCGCTGCGCCGCGGCCGGTACCTGAGCCGCACCGACGTGGAGACGCGCCGCCGCGTCGTCGTCCTCGGGTCCGACCTCGCCCGCCGGCTGTTCGGCGACGTCGACCCGGTCGGGCGGCAGGTCTCGATCGCGGGCGGCACCCGGTTCCGCGTCGTCGGCGTCCTCGCGGAGATCGGCTCGACGTTCGGGCAGACCCGCGACTCCGAGGCGCACCTGCCGATCACCACGGCGCAGCGGCTCTTCGGCGTGGACCGGGTCGACTTCATCGCCGTCCGCGCGCCCAGCAAGGACGCCGTCCCGCGCCTCCAGCGCGAGATCGTGGACGCGCTGGAGACCCGGTACCGGGGCGAGCGGTTCTCCGCGATCACGCAGACGCAGCTGCTCGGCACGATCGGCACCGTCCTCGGCGCGCTCACCGGCGTGCTGGCCGCCATCGCCGCGATCTCGCTGCTCGTCGGCGGGGTGGGGGTCTCCAACATCATGCTCGTCGGGGTCCGGGAGCGGACGCGGGAGATCGGCCTGCGCAAGGCCCTCGGCGCCCGGCAGCGCGACATCCTCGCCCAGTTCCTCGTGGAGGCGGTCCTGCTGACGACCCTCGGCGGCCTCGCCGGCATCGCCCTCGGCATCGGGGCCGCCGTGACGATCTCCGCGGTGTCGCCGGTGCCGGCCGCGATCACCTGGTGGTCCCCGGTGGTCGCGTTCGCCGTGTCCGCGGCCGTCGGGGTGTTCTTCGGCGTCGTCCCGGCCCGCCGCGCCGGCCGCCTCGACCCGGTGACCGCCCTGCGCGCCGAATGACCCGGGACGCGGCCTTCGTCCGGCCCGGCAGATGGAAAGGATCATGAAATGCCCGGCGGTCCGGGCCCGGTCGGCCTATCATTTAGTTGATCTTGAAATACCGGGGGGTCGGGGATGGAAGAGCGGC
The DNA here is from genome assembly GCF_900115095.1 of Actinomadura madurae. Lineage (GTDB taxonomy): Bacteria > Actinomycetota > Actinomycetes > Streptosporangiales > Streptosporangiaceae > Spirillospora > Spirillospora madurae. The sequence continues at coordinate 177,930 of NZ_FOVH01000004.1, read as the reverse complement.
GCGCACGTCCGGACGACCTGCCCTTCCCCGCGTCCGCCCTGCACCGCACGCTGATCAAGCTGCGCGTCCCCCGGTTCATGGCCGACCACGCCGCGGCCCTCCTCGCCGCGAACCTGCGGAAGCGCGACACCCGCGGACGCTAGGCCGCGGCCGTGTTCCCCGGGGACGCGGTGGAGGTCACGTGCCCGACGAAGCGGGCGGCGGAGCGCATCGCGTCGCCCGCCTCCGGCAGGACGCGGTTGAGGATCTGGAAGACGTGCATCTGCCCGTTCCAGATCTCCAGCTCGCAGTCGGCCCCCGCGCTCTGCAGGGCCTCCGCGAACGCCTCGGCCTCGGTGCGCAGGACCTCGGCGCCGCCGACCTGGATGAGGACGGGCGGGATGCCGTCCCAGGCGCAGGAGAGCAGGGCCAGCCGCGGGTCGTCGAATCCGGCCGGCCCCACGACGAGACGCGCGACACGGCGTGCCGACGCGGCGCTGATGTACGGGTCGTGCGCGCGGGCCTGCGCCTGGATGGACAGTTCGCAGGTGAGGTCCACCCAGGGGGAGAACAGGAGCAGGCCGGCCGGTTTCGGCAGGCCCAGCCGGCAGATCTCGCCGGCCAGCACGGCGGCGAGGTGCCCGCCGGCCGAGTCGCCCGCGAGCACGATGCCGGCCGCCGGGACGCCGCGGGCCAGCAGCCACCGATAGGCGGCGAGGGCGTCCTCCAGCGGGGCGGGGAACTGGTGCTCGGGCGCGAGCCGGTACCGGGCGGCGACGACGGGCAGGCCCGTGTCGAGCGCGAGCCGCGACGTGATCGGACGGTGCGTGCGCGGCGAGCAGGCGACGTAGCCGCCGCCGTGCAGGTAGAGGACGGCGCCCCGCACGTCGTCCTCGGCGACGTCCCGGGAGATCACCCACTCGCCCCTGACCGGGCGGTCAGCGGTCTCCTCGGGCGGCGGCTCGTCCAGCGAGTCGAACCGGACACGGGAGCCGTGCCGCATCAGCAGCGCCGCGACGTCCACGGTCGAGCGCGCGGTGCGGATGCTGCCGGGGCCGGGGAGGTAGTTCAGGAACGGACGAACGCCCAGGCGAAGCGCGTTGCTTATCGCGCGGCTGCGCACGCTCGGCCCGTCCATTTACCCCCCTATAGGAGATTTCTGCCTGATATCGGTATGCCCGTTTCCGGCGTGTAATTCACGTCACAGGCGTGTTGCGGGAACCGGGTCCGGTAAAGGGGCGGTGCGGGTTATGTGTGGGCCAGGTCACGTGACCCGCGCGATACCGTGAGGTCATGAGCAGTGCCGATCCGTCCCCGCCCCCCGGCCCGGAGAACTGCGGGCTCCACGTCTTCTGGGACGAGCGGCTCATCTCCTACGACTTCGGTTCCGGGCATCCCCTGAACCCCGTCCGGGTCGAGCTGACGATGGCGCTGGCCCGGGAGCTCGGCGTCCTCGACCGCCCGAACGTGACGGTCTCCGGGTTCGCGTCCGCCGACGACAAGCTGCTCAGGCTCGTCCACGAGGAGCCCTACATCGCCGCCGTCAAGCACGCCGGCGCCACCGGGCTGCCCGACCCGCGGTACGGCCTCGGCACCGCCGACAACCCGGTCTTCCTCGGCATGCACGAGGCGTCCGCCCTGGTCACCGGCGCCTCGGTCGCCGCCGCCGAGGCGGTCTGGACGGGACGCTCCGAGCATGCCGCGAACATCGCCGGCGGCCTGCACCACGCGCTGAGCGGCGCCGCCAGCGGGTTCTGCGTCTACAACGACCCGGCCGTCGCCATCGCGTGGCTGCTGGAGAACGGCGCCGAGCGCGTCGCCTACGTCGACGTCGACGTCCACCACGGCGACGGCGTCCAGGAGGCCTTCTACAACGACCCCCGCGTCCTGACGATCAGCCTGCACGAGTCGCCGCGGACGCTGTTCCCGGGAACCGGCTTCCCCGACGAGACGGGCGCGGACGGCACCTCCGTCAACATCTCGCTGCCGCCCGGCTGCGGCGACCGGCACTGGCTGCGGGCGTTCGACGCGATCATCCCGCCGCTGCTGCGCCGGTTCCGCCCGGAGGTGCTCGTCACCCAGCAGGGCGCCGACGGCCACGCGCTCGACCCGCTCGCGCACCTGACGCTCAGCGTCGACGGGCAGCGCACGGCCTACGCGTGGCTGCACCGGCTCGCCCACGAGACCGCCGGCGGCCGCTGGATGCTCACCGGGGGCGGCGGCTACGAGCTGGTCCAGGTCGTCCCGCGGGCGTGGACGCACCTGCTGGCCGAGGCCGCGGGCGGGCCGATCGCCCCGCGGACCGCGACCCCGGAGGACTGGCGCGAGTTCGTCCGGCTCCGGACGGAGGAGGTCGCCCCGCGCAGGATGACGGACGGAACCGACGTGGTGGAGGTCAGCAGGTGGGGCGACGGCTACGACCCGGGGGACCCGGTCGACCAGGCGGTGCTGGCGACGCGGCGGGCGGTGTTCCCCGAGCACGGCCTCGACCCGATGACGGACGAGTGAGCCGCCGATGAGGTCCGCGCCCACCCGGGACGAGCTGCGCGCCCACCTCGTCCGGACGATGATCGCCGGCGACGTGGCCACGCCGCGCCAGAACAACCTGCTGCACTACCGGCGGATGGCCGCCGGCAACCCCTACTACCAGCTCGGCCTGGAGCTGAAGCCGTCGTGGACGGAGCAGACCGTGCTGGAGATGATGGTCGAGCGCTGCGGCGTCGACCCCGATCCCCACCACCTGTACGGCGACGACACCATCGACCCCGACATCACGCTCGACATGCTGGAGGCGATGGGCGACCGCATCGGCCTCGCCGCCCGCCGCCGGGAGAACGTGGTCGTCGCGACCGGCCATCCGGCCACGCTGACGCCGCTGTACCAGGCGGTCGCGCGGGAGCTGATCGAGGCGGGCTGCCGGATCCTGACGCCCGCGGCCGGCTGGACGTACGAGATCGAGACCGGCTACGGCGGCTCGGACCTGCGCCGCATCGTCTACGCCGACCCCGGCGTCGCGATGCTGGAGGGGAGCGACCTCCGGACGCACCACACGCACGACCCGCACCCGATGGAGGCCATGCTCCGGGAGCTCGCTGATATCGGTTCTGAGGACGACACGGAAGCTAAACCCGATATCTGGCCGGATCTGGCCATCGCCGATCACGGCTGGGCCGGCGCCGCCGGCCAGGCGGGCATCGACACCGTCGGGTTCGCGGACTGTAACGACCCGGCGCTGTTCGCCGGCGCCGCCGAGGGCAAGATCGACGTCGTCGTCCCGCTCGACGACGGCGTCTCCGCGCACCACTACGAGCCGCTGACCGCCTACATCCTTGATCGCGCACGCCGGAGCGCCGTCGGCTGACCCCCGGGCGCGCCCCGATCCGGCCGGCTCCGGCGCCGTGCGCCCTGTCACTCCGTGTGACAGGGCGGCCGTAACGGGGCGCATGGGCTTGCCGGGAGCCTGCGGGTACTGCGGAACCGCAGGTCAACAGGGGGTTCCGGTTGACAAGCGTTCGTCGTGCCACGCGTTGTCCCGTCAGGTCCACGCTGTGTAGAGCATCAGGACTGTATCCACCCGGTCAGGTCGGATACAGAAATGTGCGGAACTCCCCTCTTGCGACTGCCGATACGCGATTTACGCTGGAGGAAGTACACGTGCGTGATCAAAGTCACCCGAAGGGCCGGTGCGCGGCACGTGTGGAAGAGGGCGTCCGATGACCTCAGGCGAGCGACCTCTGAGCGAGGTCAGGTTCCTGACCGTCGCCGAAGTGGCGGCGGTGATGCGGGTGTCCAAGATGACCGTCTACCGTCTCGTCCACTCGGGCGAGCTTCCCGCGATCCGCGTGGGACGCTCGTTCCGGGTTCCCGAGCAGGCCGTTCACGATTACCTGCGCGACGCGTACATCGAAGCCGGATAACGGGTAGGGGCGGGGCATGACCTCGCCGCGAACTCCATACCCGGCCGTGCAGGGGGCGTCGGGCGGGTCCCGAGGGACCGGCCCGAAGCTGGGGAAGCAGGACGAGGACCGGCAGAACGGTCCGGACACCGAGCGGACGGGCGATGGCCGGCGGCCACGCCCGCCCGGACGGAACGGTGCCCGGCGCCGTGCGAGTCGCGGTGCCGGCCGCCGTCCGTACCGCTGTGCCCACGGCTGTCTCTACGGCTGCGTCCACGGCTGCGTCTGCGGCCGTGCCCATGACCGCGGGGCAGGCCGCGGCATGATCTCCACCGGTGGAGCGGTAGTCTTGGTCGGCGGACCGTGCGCGCTTCTCCAAGAGCCATCATGCTCGCCTGCGGCACGCCCGTCTCCTGCACATCACCCGATACGCCGAGCGAGGTCCCGTGGGCTCTGTCATCAAGAAGCGTCGCAAGAGGATGGCCAAGAAGAAGCACCGCAAGCTTCTGAAGAAGACGCGCATCCAGCGCCGCAACAAGAAGTGATCACGCCGGCCGTTCAGCCGTAAGGGGTGGGGCGCACAGTGTCCTCCATGCCCGCCGCCGCGGCCCGTGTCGTCCTCGTCACGGGCGTCTCCCGTTTCCTGGGGGCGCGGGTCGCGAACGCCCTGCAGGCCGACCCGGGCATCGAGCGCGTCATCGGGGTCGACACGGTACCGCCCGTCGAGTCCCTCGGCCGCACCGAGTTCGTCCGGGTGGACATCCGCACGCCCGGCATCGCGAAGATCATCGCGTCGGCGGCGGTGGACACGGTGGTGCACCTCAACCTCGTGACCTCCTCGTCCGTCCCGCGGGCCAAGGTCAAAGAGCTCAACGTCATCGGGACGATGCAACTGCTCGCGGCCTGCCAGCGCTCGCCCGACATGCGCAAGCTCGTCGTCCGGTCGTCGGCCGCCGTCTACGGCTCCTCGCCGATGGACCCGGCCGTCTTCACCGAGCGGGACGAGCCCGTCGAGCCGCCGAGGAACGGCTACGCCAAGGACGCCGTCGAGGTCGAGGGCTACGTCCGCGGCCTGATGCGGCGCCGCTCCGACCTCGCCGTCTCGGTGCTGCGGTTCGCGAACTTCCTCGGGCCGGGGGTCGACTCCCCGCTCACCCGGTACCTGCACCTGCCGGTCGTCCCGACGGTGCTGGGCTTCGACCCGCGGCTCCAGTTCGTCCACGAGGACGACGGCGTCGAGGTGCTGCGCCGCATGACGACCGAGGACCACCCCGGCTGCTTCAACGTCGCCGGGGACGGCGTGCTGCTCCTCTCCCAGGCGCTCCGCCGCGCCGGGCGGCCGTACCTGCCCGTGCCGTCCCCGTCGATCTCGGTGCTCGGCGACATGGGACGCCGCTTCGCGGGCCTGTCCGGTTTCTCCCCGGAGCTGCTGCGCTGGCTGACGTACGGGCGGGTCATCGACACCACCGCGCTGGAGAACGAGCTGTCGTGGCGTCCCAAGTACAGCTCCGAGGCGGCCTTCGCCGACTTCGCCGCCGCCCAGGGCCTCGGCCACGGGCACGGCCGGCTGGCCGGACTGCTGGGACGCACCTGAGAGGGGAGCCGGCATGATGAACGCCCACCAGGCAGAGGACGAGGAGGGCGCGCAGGTCATCCGGCTCGCCTCCGTCCGCCAGGACTCCGCCGGCGAGGACCCGCCCGAGCGAAGCCCGCTGGAGCGCGGCATCGCCTCCGGCCTGGCGTTCCTGCGCCGCCGGCTGTCCGGCGAGTACGAGGTCGACGAGTTCGGCTTCGACCCCGAGTTCAACGCCGCGGTCGTCCTGCCGCTCGCCCGCGCCCTCTACGAGCACTGGTTCCGCGTCGAGCTCGACGGCGTCGACAACATCCCCGAGGGCGGCGCGCTGCTCGTCGCGAACCACTCCGGCACCATCCCGATCGACGCGCTCATGCTGTCGGTCGCGCTGCACGACCACGCCGACCGGCAGGTCCGCCTGCTCGGCGCCGACCTCGTCTACCAGATCCCGCTGCTCGGGCACCTGTCCCGCAAGGCCGGGCACACGCTCGCCTGCCACTCCGACGCGGCGCGGCTGCTCGCCAAGGGCGAGCTGGTCGGCGTCTTCCCGGAGGGCTTCAAGGGCGTCGGCAAGTCGTTCGCCGACCGCTACAAGCTGCAGCGCTTCGGCCGCGGCGGCTTCGTCGGCACCGCCCTGCGCGCCGGGGTGCCGATCGTCCCGTGCGCCATCGTCGGCGCCGAGGAGATCTACCCCAAGATCGCCGACCTGCGCCCGCTGGCCCGCCTCCTCGGCCTCCCGTACTTCCCGATCACCCCGACGTTCCCGCTGCTCGGCCCCGCCGGGCTCGTCCCGCTCCCGTCCAAGTGGGTGATCCGGTTCGGCGAGCCGATGACGCTGGACGAGTACGACGCGGACACCGCCGACGACCCCATGACGGTCTTCAACATCACCGACCACGTCCGCGAGAACATCCAGCAGATGCTCTACGAGACGCTCCTCCGCCGCGGCCCCGCCTTCCTCTGACCGCCCGGGACGGCGGCCCCGCCGTCCCGGAACCCGCCTTCCGCCGCTCGCGTCAGAGATCCGGACGCGGAGCGGGATGAAGGTGTGGGGCATCTTCCGCGACGCCTCCGGCCGGATCATCGGCAGCGTCGACGACCTCGGGCAGTTGGAGAGCTTCCGGGACGTTCCGCCGGGCCGCGCGCCGTTCCAGCTCATCGCCGAGGACGGGCTGCCCGCGGGCACCGTCGACGAACGCACGGAGATCTACGTCAACCCCGCCGTGTACCCCTTCTGACCCGGGGCGGGTGGTCCGGCCCGGCGCGGTGCGCTCGCCTCGCCCACGCCACCGAGGAGGCGCACGCCGGCGAGGGTCCGTCTCGCCGCCTCCGTTCTTGGCATTCCGGGGACCCTCGTCCTCATGGCCGTCCTGCTGCTCCGCCCTCTCGCCACATCCCTCACCCGCTTCCTGAAGGCTGAGCGGAAGGCGGTCAGGATGTGACGCACATCACTTAGGTGGCGGCGACGGATTTCGCGGCGGCGGCCGGTCTTGATGCGGACTGAACCGACAACCGATTCGGAGTGTCCGATGTCCGATCTTTTCCAGACCGCCGTCGTCACCGGAGCCGGCCGCGGCTTCGGGCGTGCGATCGCCGCCGCGCTCGTCGCCGCCGGTACCGGCGTCGTCGGCATCGCCCGCGACGAGCACGACCTGCGGCTGGTGCGCGACGACCTCGGCGAAGGCTTCACGCCCCTCGCCGCCGACGCCACCGGCGAAGCGCTCGCGGAGAACGTGATCCGCGAGCACCGTCCCGGCCTGCTCGTCCTCAACGCGGGCGCCGCGCCGCACATGGCGCCCGTCCATGAGCAGACGTGGGAGACCTTCAGCCGCAACTGGCATACCGACACCCGGCACGTCTTCGCCTGGACCCGGGCGGCGCTGCTGGCACCGCTGGCCCCGGGCAGCGTGGTCATCGGCATGTCGAGCGGGGCCGCCCTCGGCGGGTCGCCGCTGAGCGGCGGGTACGCGAGCGCGAAGGCCGCCATCCGGTTCATCCGAAACTACGCGGCGGACGAGACGAAGCGGGCCGGTTCGGACATCCGGTTCGTCACCCTGTTCCCGCAGCTGACCCCGGCCACGGACATGGGCCGTCTCGCCGTCGCCGGCTATGCCGCGCGCCAGAGCGTCACCCCCGAGGCGTTCACCGAAGGCATGCAGCCGCTCCTCACGCCCGACCAGGTGGCGAAGGCCGTGGTCGACATCGCCGGCGACCCCGGCAGCGCGTCGGAATACCTGGTCGGCGGCGCCGGAGCGCGCCCCGTCGGCCGATCCTAGAGTGGACGCCACACCGGGAGGGGCCGTGGACGCCGAATTCGCCGCGCTGGCCGAGCCGTTCCGGCCGGAACTGCTCGCGCACTGCTACCGCATCCTCGGCTCGATCCACGACGCCGAGGACCTGGTGCAGGAGACCTACCTGCGAGCGTGGCGCGCGTACGACCGGTTCGAGGGCCGCTCGTCGGTGCGGCGCTGGCTGTACAAGATCGCCACCAGGGCGTGCCTGACCGCGCTGGAGACGCGGTCCCGCCGCCCGCTGCCCTCGGGACTCGGCGCCCCCTCGGACGACCACCGCGTCGCCGTCGCGCCCCGCGAGCCGTCGGTGGCCTGGCTCCAGCCGGCTCCGGACGCGCTCCTCGGCACCGGCGACCCGGCGGCGATCGTGAGCGGACGCAGCGGCGTGCGGCTCGCCTTCATCGCCGCGCTGCAACTCCTGCCCGCCAGGCAGCGGGCCGTGCTGACGCTGCGCGACGTCCTGGCGTTCCGCACGGCCGAGGTCGCCGAGATGCTGGACACGACGACCGCGGCGGTCGACAGCGCGCTCCGGCGCGCCCGGTCCCGCCTCGCCGAGGCCGGTCCGGTCGAGGACGACCTGGCCGAACCGGACGAGGCGGTCCGGCGAGCGCTGCTCGACGACTACGTCGACGCGTTCACCCGCGCCGACTCCGCCGCGCTGGTGGACCTGCTGCGGGCCGACGTCGAACTGGAGATGCCGCCCATCCCGACCTGGTTCACCGGACGGGACGCCGTCATCGGCTTCCTGGCCGGTCGCGTGCTCCGCAGGGACCGGTTCCGGCTGGTGCCCGCCGGAGCCAACGGCCAGCCCGCCGTCGTGGTCTACGAGCGCGCGAGGGACGGACGGTACGAGGCGCACGGCGTCGAGGTCCTGACCCTGCTGGGCGACCGGGTCGCCCGCATCACGGCGTTCAACGACCCGAGCCTGGTGCCGACGTTCGGCCTGGCACCCGCGCTCGCGTCCTGAACCCATCCTGGCGATCCGGCCTCGCCGGGTTCCACCCACAGACAAGGAACGTGCACATGAGCACCCCCCACCCGACGCTGAGCCGGCGCGGAACCACCCTGGCCCTGGCGACGCTGTTCCTCGGCATGTTCGTGACGGGCAGCGCCGAAATGATCGTGGTCGGCGTGCTGAACCTGATCGCCACCGACCTCCGGGTCTCCATCCCGGCGGCGGGGGCGCTGGTGACCGCGAACGCCCTGGGCCTCGCCGCCGGCGGTCCGATCCTGACCGCCCTGACCATCAGGCTTGACAAGCGGCTCACGCTGATCGGCACGATCGTCCTGTTCATCCTGGCCAACCTCGTCCCGGTCCTGACCGCGAACTACGGCGTGTTCCTCGCGGCCCGCACCGCCGCGGGCGCCTTGCAGGGCCTGTTCATCGCCGTCGCGTTCGCCGTCGCGATGGCGGTGGCCCCGCCGGAACGCATGGGACGCGCGATCTCCGTGGTCGTCTCCGGCGTCGCGGTCTCGGCCGCGCTGGGCGTCCCGCTCGGCACGCTGGCCGGCCAGGCGCTCGGCTGGCGCGGCTCGTTCACGGCCATCGTCGCGGTCAGCGTGCTCGCACTGGTCGCGACCCTGGCGCTGATCCCGCCGGTGCCGAGCACGGGCGGCGGCGCGGGCGGCCAGGCCAGGTACGCCTTCGCACCCCGGGTGCTGGCCGTCCTCGGCGTGACCTTCCTGATGTTCACGGGCCTGTACTCGACGCTCACCTACATCGTGCCGTTCCTGGAGGACGAGACAGGCATCTCCGGCGCGCTGATCAGCGTGTTCCTCCTGGCCTTCGGTGTGGCGACCGCCGTGGGCTCGTTCGGCGGCGGCAGGTTCGCCGACACGAACGCGGCGCGCACTCCGATCGCCGCCGCCACCGGCGCCGCGTTCTCCCTGCTGGCCCTCTACCTCGTCGGCCCGATCGCACCGCTGGTGGCGCTCGTCCTGGCGGCCTGGGGAGTGTTCTCCTTCGGCATGGTGCCCTCGCTCCAGTACCGCGTGGTGAGCCTCGCCGGCCCCGGCGGCGCGCTGGCGTCCGCCCTGCCCGCGTCCGCGGCCAACGTGGGCATCGCGTGCGGCTCGCTCGCCGGCGGGCTGGCGATCGGCGCCTTCGCCGCCCCGTCCGTCGTCCTCACCGGCCTGGCCATCACCGTGCTCACCATCCCGGCAGCCTGGGCGGCCAGCCTCCTGAAGCCGCCGGCGGCCGACGAGCCGGAACCGGTACAGGTGTCGTCAGAGCAGGAAATAGCCGCGAACCACCCGGAGTGAGCGACCGAGTTCACGGCGACGGCCGAACCGTGCAGTGCCTCACTCGATGCCTCGCGATGTTTCGTATCTTTCGTGTCCTGCCGTTCTCGGCGAGAAATCCGAGTACCGAGGGCGCCGTGGACTCTTCGGCAATGATGCGCTGCATCCAGGCGGTGACGCTCATCAACAAGCCGGTCTCCGGCGTCCGGTCGCCTCGAATGGCCAGGTAAACCGCCCAATCGTTGATACGACGCCGCACGAACCGATCGTGGCCATCGTTCCCTAACAAAGCCAGGCCGGCCGCCCACTGCTGAAACTCATCCGCGTCGGCGGTCTCCATCGCGACCGTGTCCACGAGTTCGACAATGGCCGTCTTGGACACGGTCGCGACGGGGTCACGCAGGATCGCCGCCACGGCACGGTCGTCGAAACGGCGCCCCGAGGCGGCGATCACCGCGATGACCTTGCGATAAGCGTCCAACCGGACGTGCTCGTCCTCAGCGGCCTCGCCAATGTCCACGTCGACGATTCCCGCGTCAGCCAGCAGTGCCGCCAAATCTGAGCGCAGCGTCATTAGCGTCACTCCCCGCCCGACAACCCGGCGTCCCACCGACCTTGACTGCCCGGCTACCTGGCCGCCGCTTTAGGGACGGCCCGCGTGTGATCATAGATGGATTCGTCCCGCCACCAGGATGGAGGCGCCATGAACGCGCCGCACGTATTCTTCGACCCGTTCGCTGGGGCAAGGGCGGCCGGCGAAGCCCATTCACAGCTGGACGAACTGCGGGAGCAGCACGCGGCCTTTCGAAGCGATGCCGGACACGGATTCTGGGTCCTGACGCGCTACGACGACATCCTCGCCGCGTTACGGGATCCGGAGACCTTCTCCAGCCGGGCGATCGCCGTCATCGATCCCGACCCCGCCTACCAGTGGATTCCGGTCATGCTGGATCCGCCGCTGCACACGACCTGGCGGCGTTTGCTGCGCCCCCTGTTCTCGCCCGTGGCGGCCGCGGTGATGGAGAAACGGATAACCCAGCACTGCATCTCGCTGATCGACGGCCTCGCGAGCCGGGGCTCCTGCGACTTCGTCGCCGATTTCGCCCGCCTCTACCCAACGACCGTCTTCCTGGAGTTGCTCGGCCTGCCCACCGAACGGCTGGAGGAATTCCTGGCGTGGGAGTACGCCATCCTGCATCCACCACCCTCCGGTACAGGACGGGTCGAGGCCATGGGCGCGTTGACGAACTGCTTCACCGAGCTCATCCAGGACCGCCGGGCCCAACCGCGCGAGGACCTGGTCAGCGCCGCGACCACCTTCGCCGTTGACGGACGCCCGGTCACCGACGACGAGCTCCTGCAACTGTGCATCCTGCTCTTCCTCGCCGGACTGGACACCGTCGCCGCCCAGCTGTCCTTCACCTTCTGGCATCTGGCCCGCCACGACTCCGACCGGGCCAGGCTCGTCGCCGAGCCGGACGTCATCCCGGACGCGATCGAGGAGTTCCTCCGCGTCCACACCCTCGTCCTCCCCGCGCGCAAACTCACCCGCGACATCGACATGCACGGCTGCCCGATGAAGGCCGGGGACATGGTCATGCTCCCGCTCGCCATGGCCGCCCGTGACCCGCGCACGGTGTCCGCCCCGTCCACCGTCGACATCGACCGGCCCCCGACCCGCCACCTGGCCTTCGGTGCCGGCCCCCACCGCTGCCTCGGCGCCCACCTCGCCCGCCTCGAACTCCAGATAGCGCTGCGCGAATGGCACGCTCGAATCCCCGACTACCGCATCACGCCGGACGAACAACCCGTCGAGCACGCAAGCCTCGTCCTAGGCCTGGACACCCTCCCCCTGACCTGGTGACCGGACGCTCAGACCGTCTTGAGCATCCCGCCATCGATCACCAGATCGGAGCCGCTCATGTTGGGCACGCGGCCAGAGGCGAGGAACACCACGAGCGCCGCGACCTCCTGCGGGTCGGTGAACCTCCCGGTCGACAGGCCCACGACCGCCGGAAGCCGGTCGGCGAAGTCCTCCCGCGCGACACCCGCGCGCTGGGCGAGCAGATCGCCCGGCCCGCCCGGGGACGTCCACACGTCCGTCCAGACCGGGCCGGGCGAAATGGTGTTCACCCGCAGCCCGCGCCCACCGAACTCCTCGGCCAGCGCCCTGCCGAGGTTCGCCAGCGCCGCCTTGGCCGCCGACTGGGCGACCAACCGCGGCTGTGGCAGCCGCGCGTTGACCGAACCGATGTTGACCACCGCGCCACGGCGGTCCAGCAGACTCGGCAGCGCCGCACGCGTCGCGCGCACGGCCGCCATCAACGTGAGATCGAACGTATGCCGCCAGGCGTCGTCGTCGAGTTCGAGGAACCCACCGGCAGGCGTCGAGGTGCCCGCCACATTGTTGACCAGCAGATCGACACCGCCGTGCCGCTCGACCGCGAACCGCACGAGCCGCGCAGGCCCGCCGGCCGTGGCCAGATCGACCTTGACCGCATCCGGTGTCGCGTCCCGCAGCGCGTCGCTCACCGTACGACTCCCGGCGACGACCGCGAACCCGTCCTCGACCAGTGCCCGCACCGCCGCCAGCCCGATCCCACGCCCCGCCCCGGTCACCACGGCGACGCGCACCGCGCTCTCTTCAGCCGCCCTGTACTGAATCTCCACCCGGCAAGCATTCAGGTTGAACTATGGTTCAAGTCAATGAGCGAGCTGTCGATCTCCGAACTACGGGCCCGCACCGGACTGGCCTCATCGGCCCTGCGGTTCTACGAGCGCAAAGGCCTGCTCCACGCCACCAGGCGCGCGGGCGGCAAACGCATCTACGACGAGGACGCCGTCGAACAGGTCGCACTCATCGACCTGCTCAAACGCGCCGGCTTCAGCCTCTCGGAAATCGCGGCCCTCGTCGGCCCGACCGGCCGCACCGCCCCCGACTGGCGAGACGCGGCCTCGGCGAAACTGCGCGAACTAGACGACCGCATCCACCAGATCCAGCAGGCGCAGAAAGCACTGCGCCACGCCCTCGACTGCGAGCACGACCGCCTAGACGACTGCCCCGTCCACCACCGCATCCTGCAAGCCCACGCCAAAGCCCTAGCCACAGCCGCAAAAACCACCAGTCCCACCCCCAACCGCTAGACCCCATCCCATCCAATTAGGTGGCGATAGCCCGCCGTCCTGCAACGCTGGCTGCACTCCCGCGGCATCACACCGCAGCCAAGCGGGCGGCACCCTGCCCGCCCAGCGAGACCGACGTCCGTGGCTATCAAGCAGACCCGGCGCCGCCGAGCCCGGGCCGAACGGACTCGCACGCTCACCCCGGTGCTGCAGCGACTCGTCGAGGCGGCTGACCGACGGGCTCGGCGGACCCGGTCGTGCCCCGAACGATCGGTGAGCTGTTCGCCGCCGAACGGCCGCTGCCGGTCGAGGCGTGCGAGACCGCACTTCTCGCTGCGGGTCGACCGGCGCAGCCAGATCAGCGTGCACACCCGGCAGACAACCCAGAAGCACATCGCCGCAGCGTTGCGGACCCGCGCGCTCACCGCCGACGCGGTCGCACCGGAGGCTCGCAAGGCCCGCCGAGACCACCACCCGCGACCAGGTGACCTACCGCGGGTTCCGGGCCGAGCCGCTCGTGGCCGAGCCGACGACCGCCGCTCCGAACGCCGCCGCTCCCCGCCAGGACACGCTGAGCGACTTCGAAGCCAACCCCGACATCGACCCCGCCACCATCCACACTCTGATGGGTGAAGAAGGGGCGAACGACTATGCCTGATCGGCGCCTCGGGCACCGGCAATCTCACCTGCTCATCGCGCTAGGCACCGAAGCCGCCACGGTCGGAGACCGGATCAATACACCCTGGCCGCCAAGCTGGTGACGAGCTGGTCGAGGCCGCCGTCAACAAGCAGCTCAACAAGACCATCGCCCGTTACGGCCGCGTCGACCTGCTCTGCATCGATGAGCTGGGATACACGGAGCTCGACCACCCCCGCGCCGACCTGCTGTTCCAGGTTCTGAGCGCGAGGAGAAGAGCCGCTGGCCATCGCCTCCAACGAAGCTTTCAGCAAAGCGCACATGTTCCCGGGCAGTGCAGAGGCTATGCTGGGGAGACCAGTGTAGATGGACTATCTGATGAGGTAGATGATGACCCCGCCGGTCGATCAGGAGTTTGTTCAAGTGGCAGTACCCGCCCGCCACGTCATGGCCGTCTACCGGCTGCTCACCGAGCTTGAGCAGCAGCCTGGCGCCGACATCGAGCCCGCCGGAACGAATGACGCTCCTGCGGCATGGGACGCCAACAAGCTGACCAGACTGGCCAGCACCGAACTGAGCAATACCGACACGGTCAGTCGCATTCTCGACATCCTCTGCCAGGAGCCCGGCAAACAGTACGACATGCAGGACCTGGTGAAGGCCCTGCCGATGGAGTACCACACGCTGCGCGGGAACCTGGCCGCCTTCACTCGCCACCTGAAAAAGCACTACGACAGCGCTGCCTGGCCGATGCAGGTCGATTGGCGCGGTGACGAGGCGCTCTATAGCCTCTCTCCCGAGACGGCTGCCCTCTGGAGTTCCATCCGCGGCTGACCAGTGAACTCCGATGCCCCGAAGATGCTCAGTTCTCGTCAAGCAGACGTCCTGGGGCGACACGATCAGCAAAAGATCATGACACCCTCGGGGTCCATCCCGAACGCCGCCGCGACAGCTCGGGGCTCCACCGCCTGGCGAGTGGCGGCCAGTTCGGTCTCTAGCTGGGCGATCCGGCGTCGGGCGGCGACCGGTTCGGCGTGATCGACTGAGGTCGGCCCCGGCTCCAGTCGGGCGTCGATGCGTTCCTGGCGCAGCCAGACGTAGATGGTCTGACCAGGCATCTGCAGGTCCGCAGCAACCTGCCTTACCGGACGGCCGGCCTTAACCAGGTCCAGCACCTTGCGTCGGAACTCAGGGGGACAACTTCTGGCATCTGGGGGCTCTCCTCATGATCGAAGACACGAGGATCCCAGTAACGCGACCCCGCCGAACCGGGCACATCACGGGCTTCACTGAACCCGGTGGACTACAGGACTCCACCCGGCGCCAGGGGTTGATGCGGGCGAATCGACCTGCAGGTGGCCCGTGAGGTTGTTGAACGTCTCCTGCCAGCGGGCGAGCTTCCCGTTAGGCGGACGCCAGCGGCAGGAGTTCCTTATAGCCCCGATTGGTTGCTCATCGAGTCGGTGTCGAGCGGGGCCCAGTGCTCGACGATTTGGCCGTTGCGGACGCGGACCGTCTCCATGCTGAGGACCTCGTAGCCCCATCCCCGGTGATCGCCTTGGATGCCTCCTCGGTGGTCGACGACCTCGGGGGCGACCAGTTTCAGGGCGTCTTCGAGCCGGCCTTCCAGGACTTGGGCGTAGCTCTCGACGCTGCGTCGTGTATCTCCCGGTCCGGGGTGCGGGGTGTCTGCTGCTCCCTGATGAGGATCTCCTCTGGTGGGGATGAGCGAGGCGGTGAGTGGGAAACTCCTCGGTCAGTGGGTTCGGCTACCGTAATTGGGGAAGTCCCCAGTTCGCAGGGAGGGTCATGCCACCGCCGAGCACCGGACCTGCGCAGCGTCCGGAACCCCATCGTCGTCTTCGCGCGGACGCTCAGCGCAACTACGACCTGCTCGTGTCCGCGGCCAGGGACGTCTTCCACGAGCACGGCGTCGACGCCCCGCTTGACGACATCGCTCGCCGGGCCGGTGTCGGCAACGCCACGATGTATCGGCATTTCCCGACGCGCCGCGAACTGATCATCGCCGTCTACTCCGGGGAAGTGGCCGAGCTCTGCGCCCGGAGCCAGTCCCTGCTGGCCGAGGATCCTCCCGGCGACGCCCTCTTCGGCTGGCTCCAGGACTTCATCGCACACGTGGCGACCAAACGGGAACTGGCGCTGTCGATCACCGATGACCGCGCCGGTCAGCGCTCCGCACTGTTCGACCGTTGGCACGACTCGATGCACACAGCCGCGTCCGCACTACTGACCCGGGCGCAAAGCGCCGGTGCTGTCCGCCCTGACCTCAAGGCATCGGAACTACTGGCCCTGGCCAACGGGATCGCACTGACCGCTACGGACGCCACTCAAGCAGAGCGCCTCGTCATGCTGATCAGACAGGGCACGGAAACTCCCTCGGCAGCGGCCGACAACTCTCGCTGAGAGCGGCAAGCGCGACGCCGGCTTTCGCTGCGACCGGAGGGCCCCGATTGCCGGGCCACGGAAGACGCGTGGGAGTGCGGTCCGCAAGAGACGCAACCATTCTTCTCGGATGTCATTCGATGGCTTTCTCGGACCACACCCTCCACAGGCGCAGATGGTCGGTGCGGTCGAGGTCGGGAGCGAAGAGCATCCCGACGTCGGTGCCGGCCATACGCAGTCCGAGCGCGTCGTCGTCCAGCACCACTTCGGGCGCCGACTTCCAGGCAACTCCTGTCGTGGCCAATTCGGCGATCACCCGCTCGTAGGGAAGATCGGCGGGTTGTGGCTCCTGCCAGCCGCATACAGCGAAGGGCAAGGAGACCGAGGTTCTCTGCAGCGGCACGGCCATGTTGTGCACCGTGCCTTGGAAGATCATCAGTTCGAGGTCGTCCCAGAGATGGTGGAAGAACTTCTTGGGTGAGGGGCGGAATCGGCCGTCTGGATCGATCGGGCCAAGGAGCCGCTCGACCTCCAGCAGAGGCATGCCGCACCGTACCGGCCCCAGTTGTCCGGACGCTGCGAACTCCACTACCAGTAAAAGGAGGCTGCTGTTGTGAACATGTCGAGTCCTTGGGAGATCGTCCACGCGGCACAGTATTACTTAAGCCTCGCGAAGGCCACAACTGCCTTTTGGGAGATGATTTTAAATCGGACGAGAATGGGGCTGATTAGAGATTAAAGTCAGTGATCTCTCAAGTGGGCTGGTCGGCGAACGCGGTACTTCTCGTAGTATTGAGGTGATAGGTGTACTATGCCCTTCAGGTCGCCATTGCGAAATGGATTGCGGCAATGATCTCTAGTCGGGGATCGATCAGGTGCCTGGCCGCGCCAGTGGCAGTTGGCCAGCCCTGCTGGAGAGCGCTAGCCGTAACGCAGGTCGTCGCGGTGGTGGGACAGGTAGCGGATGGCTATGGCTATCTCTAGTCCGTTGTGGAGGTCGGTGGGAGCGGCGGCGACGCATTGTTCGGCGACTTGGGCCTCGGCAATGTGCAGGCGGCGGGCGGTGTGTCACCATTAATCAGGGCGTCTACTTTGGCGACTGTAGGTACTGCTGGATTTCGATGGCTATTTCGTCGCGTTGGGCGGTGCTGAGGTCTCGGTCCTCGGGTTGGCCGAGCATGGTGAATACCTTGGGCCCGCGCCGTTCGTCCGCCAAGTCGTTCATGCGCGCGATGATATGGAAGTGGACGTGGGCGAAGCCCTCGGCCTCGGCGAATTGAGCGACGTAGGTTTTGGTGCAGCCAGTGACGGCATGTAGAGCCCGTGACAATCGCACCTGCCACTGGCCCAGCACGGCGGCCTCGGCGTCGGTCAACTCGGCGATGGTGGTCACGTGCCGCAGGGGCACCAGGACCAGCCAGCCGGGCAGGCCCGTGCCGAACGCGTGCGCTGCCCGCCAGTACTGGTCGGCCGCGATGAGTTCGCGGGGCGAAAGTGAGCTAAGGCGTGCATTGTTGCCGCAGGTCAGGCATCCCGATGAGATCGTCATGGTGCCCGATCGTAGATGGTGCCCACCTGGTGTTCTCGGCGTCTAGCCGGGCATCTGCCGGGAGGTCAGTCGTTGTCGATCCGGGCTGGTGTAGCACGGGCGTGCTCGACCGCTCGCGTGCCGCCGCTGTAGTTCGGCCGCTGCGCCGGAGGTTGAAGATCTCGTTTGTCGGTGAAGGGCGACAGACTCGGTGTTGGTACTTCTTTCAGGGCTTGAGGAGGCGGCCATGCAGGTACTGTTCAGCGGCGAGGTGCACGTTCACTACAGTCAGTTGTACGTCACCAGTTCGCCGGACCTGATATCTGACCTGCAGGGCTGTTTCCTGGGGCAGGAGAACGGGTTGTGCGGCGCAGCGTCACCAGGGGCGCTCTACCTGATCACCGGGTTGCACACCGGAGACGTCGGGGTCGTCGTCGAGTCGCATAGTGAGCCGCCTCCGGTCGACAAGGACTGGGAGGAGATCGTCGAGGTCTCGTTCACACCCGAGACCGATGACGTGACCCTGATGCAGTGGGCCGGCGAGGCCGCGTGGAGTCTGGATCTGGATCGGGTCGACTACCGCGTCCGGTACTGCGCGAGCGGCATGCAGGCGGCCAGGGACG
This sequence comes from Actinomadura madurae, assembly GCF_900115095.1. Taxonomy (GTDB): domain Bacteria; phylum Actinomycetota; class Actinomycetes; order Streptosporangiales; family Streptosporangiaceae; genus Spirillospora; species Spirillospora madurae. Next base: position 159,636 of record NZ_FOVH01000004.1, on the reverse strand, counting down.
CCGACACCAGGCTCGATGACGAGCCGCAAATCGACCGTTATCTCCTGCAATTCTGGCCCGCCCCGCCCGAGGCCGACCGCGTGCTGAAGCAGACCACGGAGCACGCGGCGTATTGGCACAGCTTCGCGCGTGGCCTGCCGCCGGCTCCGACACCCGAGGAGCAAGCCGAGGCTGCACGCCTGGCCGAGTTGGAGAAGGAACGCGAGAGGGAGCGGGCCAAGCTGCGGTTCGAGACACATTCGTGGGGCGGGCACCTCCCTAGCGAGCGGCTTCGGCGCGTGTCCGGTAACGCGCGCGCCATGGCGCGGCTCGACCGTGAGCTCGGCGAGGCGATAGCCGCCGCTGATCCGCAGGTGCAGCGCGAGGTCGCCCGGTGGGTGGCGCGCCGGGCCTACGACGTGGCCGGTCTCACGAGTATCGATTGGATCGCGCCCGCGCTGCACGCCATGGACCAGGGGCGCGACCTGCCCCCGCCCTTCGACGACTTCGAACAGGTCTGGCCGAGGCTATGGGCAGACGAGCGCGTGCCGAGTACGACGGTCACGCTTCCTCATGGGCAGATCCATAACTTCTCCCAGCAGGCCGCCGCCATACCCGCACTGTTCGGGGCCGTCGAATCCGACCCGTTGCAGGCCGCGCTCGACGCCCTCTGGGCTGCGGCGGCGGCCTTCGGTACCGAGCACCCCAGCCTTCTGCAGGAGGTTCGGATCGCGTTCAAGCTTTGATGCGAGCTCGACGGTCAGCGACCTCGTATCCGCGTTGGTGCGGCACCGTCATGATTCATTTGGAGACCCATCGGCCGGTTGACCTGGGCGATGGCCGCGATGTCCGGGATGTTTGGCCTCCTGGCTGGCCCTACGCTCTGCCATCCCGGGGTGATCTGCCGGGATCGGGGGGCGGCTTTGCCGGCGGTGTGCGGCAGGGAGCGCCCCAGGCGGTGCAGGTCGTTGCCCGCTTCCGCCTGTGGCACAAGCTTGGTCATGCCGTCGAACGATCGTGGCGGCCGCCCACGGCGCGCTCGTCGTAGCGTTGACGGTTGCGTGTGGGGGGAGCGGCTTGCCAACGTGGAGGCGGCGGGGTAGCGCGCGGTGGTCGACGCGGCGCAGGGCGCGCGGTAGCGCGTCCTCGACCTTCGGCAGGTGCGCCTGCTGCGGCCCGTCCACCTGGTTCTCGGTCGGGAGTAGGGCGAACCGGCGGCGGGGCATTCGTCGGCGCAGGTGGATCGCCGCATCGCGGGCGTGACCGGCGCTGGATGGTCGGTGGAGCCGCACACCCGGCGCGGGTCGCCGTCATCCAGATCCTCGGCGAGCACGGCCTTCATCCCGTCCACGAGGCCGACGAGGTGCAGGGCGGCTGCGAACGGGTCGCATTTGACCGCGTGAGTGTTCTTAGCGATCAACGGGGCGGACCGTGGCGGTGGGGGTGCGGGGGCCACTGGTGGCGGACGCTGTCAGCATCCCGCCGAGCACGGTCGCGGCGTTTCCGGGACGTCTTCGGCCAGTACATCCACGACATCCACGGCCTCACCGAGACGACCTCGCCGTCCCACGCCGTCCCGCTTGCTCCGAGGCGCCGGTGGACGTTCGCGCCCGTGGTGTGTCACCTGGTGACGGGTGGGTGAGGGCAGGCAGGCGTCGGTGCCCCCGGAGGGACATGCGTCGCAATCGCCGAGGCTGGCCAGTGTGGTCCTGCGATTGATCGATGCGCGAGGCGGGTGCCTGCCAGCGCCGGGACGTCCTGGTACTGCTTGCGGCGGCATTTGCAGCTGGCGACGCACATGGCGTGGGTCACGGGCGTCCCGCGCCCGACGTCGGCGCCCTCGTGCAGGCCGCGTCGCGGCCCCGTCTCGATTGGGGGCGAGGTGCTGGGGCGGGGGCGTTAGAGGGCGCCGGGTGGGTGGTTGGTGCGGTGGGTGGGGTTGTGCTCTTGGGGGTGTGGGGGTGGTCGGGTGAGGGTGTTGGGGTGAGAGGTGTTGGTGGGGTGAGAGGTGGTGGTGATTTTGGGGTCGATGATCCAGGGGGTGGGCTCTCGGTCGGGGAGGTCGGGGAGGTCGGGGAGGTCGGGGAGTTTTGGTGGTTGGGTGTTTGGTGGGTGGGTGTTTGGGGGGCGGAGGCGGTAGATGTGGCGGCCGTTGGTTGTTCGGGTGATGTGGATGTTGTCGGGGTTGGTGGCCTTGTAGCGGTTGTGCCAGCCGCAGGTGAGGGTTAGTTGGTCGATGTCGGTGGGGGCTCCGAGGGCCCAGCCGTGGACGTGGTCGACTTCGCACAGGGGGCCGGGAACTTGGCAGCCGTGTACGGCGCAGGTGGGGTTGAGTGCTTCGAGGGCGCGGCGCTGGGCCGGGGTGGCGAAGCGTTCGGTGCGGCCGAGGTAGAGCGGGATGCCGCCTTGGCCGAGGAGCAAGGGTGAGACTCCGGCGGACAGGGCGATGCGGCGGGCTTGTTCGGCGGGGATGGGGGTGCCGTCGGGGAGTCGGGCGGGGGTGGTGCCGCCGGTGAGGGTGTCCAGGTCGCAGATGACGGTGACCTTGGTGGCCCGGTGGCCGCCGGAGAGAACGGAGGTCAACGCTGCCGCCGTGCGTTCGGCCAGGTCGCGGTGGTCGTCGGTTCCGGCGGGTTTGGCCAGGGGGCCGAGGGTGCCGTCCCAGATGGCGGCGTCTTCGGCGTTGAGCCAGCCTTTTATGTAGCGGCCGCCGTCCAGGGAGCGGGTGGAATCGATCCAGGAGCGTTCGTATCCGCGCCGGGTGTCGTCGGGGGCAGGTTCGGTGCCGTCGCGCTCGGTGATGATGTCGCGGATGCGGCGGCCGAAGGCGGCGATCTTCCCGGCGGAGAAGTCCTTGCCGACCATGTCGAGCAGGACTTCTTCGGCCGTCGCGCAGTCGTGGTCGTCCAGGCGGGCGACGGCGCCTGCGATGGTGGCGGCGTAGCCGAACGACAGTTCGCCTGCGGCCCACTGTTCGGCCACCTGGGGGAGGCGGTGGTGCTGGCGGGCCAGGGTGAGGCGTTCCTTGGCGCGGGCGTCGCGCATGCCGAGGCGGTTGCGTAGCCATGACTGGGTGGAGGGGAAGCCCCACCGTTGTACTTCGCGGCCGGTGTCGACCACGCCGATGAGTCCGGCGAGGGCGGCTTCGTGCATGTCGGTGGCGGCGGCGAGGGTTTCGGTGAGTTCCATGCAGGCGGGCGCCGATGGTGGTGGGGTGCGCCTGGCGAGTTCGGCGGCGATCGCGGACGCGGCGTTCACCAATTCCATGGTGGACGCCGATTCAAGATCGACCGCGATTTTCCCGCCCATGACTTCATGATATGCGATTTCGGTGGCTTGAATGTTCGGCGGACGGTTGGATTATTGTCACCCCCCGGACACGTCGGAGTTAGACGGCGCTGCTGCCTCTGTGGCGCGGTCTTCATTGACTCCAGGCGCATGCCGCCCGTCAGGCGATTGGCGTGTGTGGGCCTCGGCGGTTTTGCGCTCCGCCCTTATTGTTCGCTTTGGGTTGTCGGCTCTTGGAGGGCGGTGGGGGCGGCGCGTCGGGCAGGGGCAGGCGGAGCCTGCCCGATGAAAGCTGCACCTAGGGGCCGTAGAGGCTCCGAAGTCAAGGGTGGGACGGAGTCCCATCGCGAAGCGACGCCGAAGGCGCCCTTGACTTTGGAGGGGCGGCCCCGTACGCAGCGCCGCCCCCACCGCACGGCCGAACGAACATCGAACAATGCATGGCGCTCCGATGCTCAAATTCGATGCCGGTTTCATTCTCAAGATTAGAGATGAAACCCGAATGAAAGTGTGCTGAAAATTGGAGGATGCAAACTCCGTGGCATGACAACGAAAGCACGGCAGACGGCCATCCATGCGACCGGGCTGCGGAAGGCGTTCGGGGAGAAGGTCGTCCTCGACGGGATCGATCTGGAAGTGTCGCGCGGGACGGTCTTCTCGTTGCTCGGGCCGAACGGGGCCGGGAAGACGACGGTGGTGCGGATCCTGTCCACACTGATCCGCGCGGACGCCGGCGAGGCGCGCGTCGCCGGACGGGATCTGGCGCAGGACCCCGACGGGGTGCGCAGGGCGATCGGGGTGACCGGGCAGTACTCGGCGGTCGACGGTCTGCTCACCGGCCGGGAGAACCTGATCCTGATGGCGGACCTGCACCACCTCGGCAAGGCCGACGGCCGCCGGATCGCCGACGAGCTGCTGGAGCGGTTCGACCTGGTGGATGCGGCGGGCAGGACGGCCGCCACGTACTCGGGCGGCATGCGGCGGCGGCTCGACATCGCGATGACGCTGATCGGCGACCCTCAGATCATCTTCCTGGACGAGCCGACGACCGGGCTCGATCCGCGGAGCCGGCGGACGATGTGGGAGATCATCCGGGAGCTGGTCCAGGGCGGCGTGACGATCTTCCTCACCACCCAGTACCTGGAGGAGGCGGACCACCTCGCCGACAAGATCGCGGTACTGGACGAAGGCCGGCTGGTCGCCGAGGGCACGGCTGACGAGTTGAAGCGGCTGGTCCCGGGCGGGCACGTCCGGCTCCGGTTCGCCGATCCGGCCGAGCTGGACAAAGCGGCGCGGACGCTCGGCGTGACGACGCGCGACGACGACGCGCTCGCTTTGCAGGTGCCGAGTGACGGCAGCGTCCGGTCGCTGCGATCGCTGCTCAGCCACCTGGAGAACGCGTCGATCGAGGTGGACGATCTCTCCGTCCACACCCCCGATCTGGACGACGTCTTCCTCGCTCTCACCGGCCAGACCAAGCACGGGCAAGAGACCGACCACGAGAACCAGGACGAGAGGGTGAGTTCGCGATGACGACGCTCACGCAGGCCGCGACCGACTCCGCGACGATGCTGCGCCGCAACCTGCGGCACGCGCTCCGCTACCCGTCCCTGACGTTGGCCGGGATGATGGTCCCGATCCTGATCCTCCTGCTCTTCGTCGGCGTCTTCGGCAACGCGCTCGGCGAGGGCGTCGGCGGGGCGGCGAAGGGCGACTACATCAACTACGTGTCGCCGGGGATCATCCTGATGGCGATCGCCTCCGGGTGCATGGCGACGTCCGTCGCCATCTGCATGGACATGACCGAGGGCATCGTCGACCGGTTCCGGACGATGGCGATCTCGCGGTCCTCGCTGCTGACCGGGCACGTCGTCGGCAGCATGATCCAGACGGTGATCAGCACGGCGGGGGTCATCGCCGTCGCGGTCGCGATGGGGTTCCGGACGCACGGCGGCGTCCTCGACTGGCTCGCCGCGATCGGGCTGATGCTGCTGCTCACGTTCGCGCTGACCTGGGTGGCCGTCACGCTGGGGCTGCTGGCGAAGAACCCGGAGGGCGCGAGCAACTCGCCGATGATCATCCAGTTCATGCCGTTCCTCGGCAGCACGATCGTCCCGCCGGAGTCGATGCCCGCCGGGGTGCGGTGGTTCGCCGAGTACCAGCCGTTCACGCCGATCATCGAGACGGTGCGGGGCCTGCTCCTGACGACGCCGGACGTGCGCGACGTGATGCTCTCCCTCGCGTGGTGCTCGGGCCTGGCCCTGGCCGGCTACGTGTACTCGAAGGTGCTGTTCAACCGGAAGGCGCCCCGCTGACGCGGGTCCGCATGAGTCGGCGGGCCGCGTCCCGCAGCTCTTCACGGCCGAGGCCGGCGTACTCCGACACCGCGTCGGCATACGCCGGCCCGTCGGCTTCCTCGGCGGCGCGGCGAGCGGGCGCGGACGACATGGTCGGCTGGAACGCCCGGATGTGGTGGAGCCGCTCCGCGAGCGCGATCGCGCGTGCGGCCCACGCCCGACCGTCCGACCCGACATCGGGTCGGGCGAGTTCCGCCGCGGCGAGGGCGAGCAGCAGACCGCCGCAGACGGGCAGGTCCATGAAGAAGGACGGCAGCGGCTCCTGCCGGTCGGAGAGCAGGACGGCGAGCTTGGCCGGCAGCCCCGCGACGATGTCCTCGACCAGGTCGAGCCGGCCGTGCCCGGCGTGGGCGACGACGGCGACGCAGTGGGCTTCGAGCGTCCACGGGTCCAGGTCGGACGCCACCATCGGGTTGGGATCGCGGGAGAGCCGATCCACCGCTTCCCGCCACAGCCGCAGCCCGGTGTCCACGTCGCCGCGTGCGATCGCGATCTCCGCGCGCGCACCGAGAGTGAACGTGGCCGTGCCGTACTCGTCGTCCTGTCCAGGGCCCTGGAGGAGCGACCGGTCGAGCCACTGCTCCGCCTCGTCGCATTGCCCGAGGGAGATGTGCGCGGCGGCGAGCGCCCACATCAGCCCGAACGTGTCAGGCCACCTGTGCCGCTCCATCAGCTCCAGCGACGTGTGAAGGTGATGCAGGGCACGCTCGCCCTGGTCGAGCTGCGCCAGAAGCTCGCTGAGCCGCGAGTGGGCGAGCAGCCGCAGCCACGGGGCGGGCGACGTACCGGCCCCTGCGAGCATCCGTTCGGTGGCCGCGACCGCGCCGTCCAGATCCCCGTTCCTCTCGTACAGGTAGCCGGCGCCGAAGTTCGCGACGGCGACGAGCGAGGGGGCGTCGCTCGCGCACATCGCGGTGAGGACGGGACTGTCCGGCCCGAGGATCTCCGGCATCGAGGCCATCATGAGCGCCATGGCCCGGACGGGGTCGGTCGGAGGCGGTGCCGGGAGACGCCGCAGCGCGACGAGAGCGCGCGTCGCACGCGGTCCCTTCAGCATGGACGTCATCAGGACGCTGAGGGCGAGCGCCGTCCGGGTGACCTCGACGTCCTCCGGCCCGGGTCGGAACCGGCTCAGCAGCCCCGCCCCCTCCTCCAGCAGGACGATCAGCCGGCTGTAGGCGGATTCCAGCGTCCACATCCCGCCGAGGACGGCGGCCACCGCCGCGACGGCCGCGCCGTCCTGCCGGGCGAGCCCGTGGCGGTGCACGTGCAGCAGGTTGTCCTGCTCGACCCGGACGCGCTCCACGAAGTCGAACGGCTCGGCGCCGAAGAGCTGCCCGTGGTGCATCGCCCCGAACTCGCGAGCCCACGCGAGCAGCCCGGCGACCGCGCGTTCCGTCTCGCCCTCGGCCTCCCGGTGGGCCCCGCTGAACTCGCGGACGCTCTCCAGCATCCGGAACCGGGTCCCCGGCACGCCCTCGACCACCTCAAGCAATGACTGGTCGACGAGATCCTCCAAAACCTCCAACACATCACCACCGGACGGCAGGGCTTCGCCACCGAACAGCAGGTCCTCGCCACCGAACGGCAGGGCTTCGCCACCGGACGGCAGGGCTTCGCCACCGAGCAACAGGTGGCGCGCCGCGTCGGCCGTGAACCCGGCGGGGAAGATCGACAGCGCCCGCATGGCCGCCCGTCCCGAGGGGGAGAGCAGGTTCCAGCTCCAGTCGACGACGGCGTGCATGGTCCGGTGCCGGGACGGCGCGTCGCGCGCGTTCCCCCGCAGCAGCGCGAACCGGTCGTCCAGGCGACGGGCGATCTCCGGCACGGACATGACCCGGACGCGCGCCGCCGCCAGCTCGATCGCGAGCGGCAGCCCGTCGAGGTGGCGGCACAGCTCCTCGACGGCCCCGTCCGCCAGGTCGGCGCCGGGACGCGCCGCCTGCGCCCGCTGCCGGAACAGCTCCACGGCCGTCGGCAGGTCCAGGGCGGGCAGCGGATACACCGACTCCGACGACAGCCCGAGCGGCGCGCGGCTCGTGGTGAGCACGCGCAGATCCCGCGTCATGGACACCAGGGCACCGGCCAGGCCGGCGGCGCCGTCGATGACGTGCTCGCAGTTGTCCAGGACGAGCAGCACCGGCCCCGGGCCGAGGACGTCCGCGATCGCGGAGACCAGGTCGGCCGGCCCGCCGAGGCGTCCGCGCCCCCGAGGGGACTCGCCAACGCCGAGGACGGACGCGACCTCCCCGGCCACGTCCTCGTCCCGCGCGACACCGGCGAGCGCGACGACGTGGACCGCCCGCTGCGGGGCGTCCCGCGCGACGGTGTTCGCCAGCCGCGTCTTGCCCAGACCACCCGTACCGACGATCGAGGTGACGCGGGACGTGCGCAGCAGGCCCAGCACGGCGGCGAGGTCCCCGTCGCGGCCGAGCAGCGGGTTCGGCTCGTGCGCGACCCCGCGCCGGACGGCGGGCGCCTCGTCCAGCAGCAGCTCCCGCTGGACGTCCTGGAGCGGCGCCCCCGGATCGGTGCCCAGCTCGTCCCGCAGCGAGCGCCGGTAGGACTCGTACCGGGCCAGCGCGGCCGAAGGACCCGCCGTGGCCGCTTCGCACCGCAGCAGCTCGGCGAGCACCTCCTCGTCCCGCGGGTACTCGCGGACGACACCGGTGAGCGCGTCGAACCCCTCCGCGTGGCGCCCGAGCCGCGCCAGGGCGAGCGCGCGGGCACGCATCAGCGTCCAGTGCGTCGAGACCCGATCCGCCCGCAGGACGGACACCGGATCGTCCCCGGCGTCCGGCTCGGCTGGCGGCGCCTCCCACAGCGCGAGCCCTTCCTCGGCGTGCGCGAGCGCGCCCGCATGGTCGCCGTCACGGGAGCAGCGGGCGCTCGCGGACGCGGAGAGCACCACGGCCGACGCGTCCACGGCGGCCTCGTCCAAGCCGAGCCGGTACCCGGTGGGCGTGCTGGCGATCACGTCGGCGCCGAGCTGGGACCGCGCCCGCGAGACGACGACCTGGAGGGCTTTGGCCGGGTTCTCGGGACGACCGTCCGGCCACAGCCCTTCGACCAGCCGCACCACGGACACGCCGGTGCGCGGCTCACCCGCGAGCAGCGCGAGAAGACCCCGCAGCCGAGGACTCGTGACATCCCGCCCACGACAGGCGACGCGGGACAACAGCCTCAGCTCGACGGTCACACGGACACACTAGAGCCGGGTGGAGCGGGACGGAGCGGCTCAGAGCGGGTCAGGGCGGCTCAGAGCGGGTCAGCTCGTGCGGTAGTGGCGGCGGAGGGCGATGCCGGCCGCCACGCCGCCCGCGATGGCGCCGGCGCCCGCGGCGGCGGGGAGGGCGACCATCGTGACCTTGCGGCCGGTGCGGAAGTCGTGGATCGGCCAGCCGTGGTCCCTGGCGTGCGCGCGCAACTCCGCGTCGGGGTTCACCGCGTGCGGGTCGCCGACGGCGGTCAGCATCGGCAGGTCGTTGATCGAGTCGCTGTAGGCCGAGCAGCGCGCCAGGTCGAGCCCTTCCCGCTGGGCGAGGGCGCGGACGGCCTCCGCCTTCGCGGGCCCGTGCAGCAGGTTCCCGACGAGCCGCCCGGTGTAGAGGCCGTCGCTGGTCTCGGCGACGGTGCCGAGCGCACCGGTGAGGCCCAGGCGGTGCGCGATCGTCCGGGCGACCTCGACGGGCGTGGCGGTGACGAGCCACACCTGCTGGCCCGCGTCGAGGTGCTGGAGGGCGAGGGAGCGGGTGCCGTGCCAGATGCGGTCGGCCATCACCTCGTCGTAGATCTCCTCGCTCAGGTTGACGATCTTGTCGACCCGCTGCCCGGCGACGAACGCGAGCGCGGCCTCCTTGGCGCTGCCGATGTGCTCGGAGTTCTCGGTGCCGCGCAGCCGGAACGCGGCCTGGCCCCAGGCGAACATGGCGAGGTCGCGCATGGTGAACAGCTTGCGGGCGGCGAGCCCGCGCGCGAAGTAGTAGATGGACGCGCCGCGCATCATCGTGTTGTCGACGTCGAAGAACGCCGCCGCCGCGGGGTCGGGCGCCGGGAGCGGTCCCAGTTCGGCCGCCGCGGCGGCGGCCTCTCCGGCGCTCTTGTGGTCCTCGTCCCTGCCGCGGCCCCAGAAGTCCCGCTGCCAGATTCGCCGCATGAGCGAAGCCTAGTCAACCGGCTCCCCGTGGCCGTCCGCACGGCCGTGATTGCGACCGTCCTCACTCCGGTCGCCCGCGGCCGCCACCAGCCGCTCGCGCAGAACGGCGCGGAACCGCGGGTCCGGCCTCGGGTCGCCCGCCCGTAGCCGCCCCAGCACGTTCCCCTGCTCTGCGATCTTTCCCCGCCTCGTCTTCACGTCCCGGTTCTCACTGGCCGCTCCCTTGCGGACTCCAGGCGCGAACGCGCTCCTGCCCGCAAAACGAGCGGGCTCCGGGCCGGGTTACGGCCCGAAGGTTCATTGATAAACAATGCAATAGCCGTCGCGCAAGGGGCCGGTGTCCCGAAACCGGCGTGCGCCCCTGGGCGGGCTCAGCCGCGGAGGTCGGCCGGGAGCATACGGGCCAGGGACCGGACGGCCCGGTACTGCAGCGCCTTGATCGCGCCCGGCTTCTTGTCCATGATCAGGGCGGTCTCGGCGACCGTGAGCCCGTGCAGGAACCGCAGCACCACGCATTCCTGCTGCTCGGAACCCAGCTGCCGGACGGCCAGCAGCAGCGTCCGGTTGGTCATCGCGTCCAGGACGGCCCGCTCCGGCCCCTCCTGGTGGTGCTCGGGCTCGGCCGGCTCGGCGGTGCAGACCTCCAGCCGGTACCGGCCGGACTTGAAGTGGTCGGCGACGAGGTTCCGGGCGATCGTCACCAGCCAGGCGCCGAAGTCCTTGCCCTGCCAGTGGAAGTCGCAGATGCGGCGGAGGGCGCGCAGGAACGTCTCGCTGGTCAGGTCCTCGGTGAGCGAGTGCGTCCCCACCCGGTAGTAGATGTACCGGTAGACGAGCTCGACGTAGTGGTCGTAGAGGGAGCCGAACGCCTCGGCGTCGCCGTCCCGCGCCCGCAGCACCAGCGCCTTCAGAACCTCGGCACGGTCACCTGCCCGGTCACTGGCGCGGTCACCAACACGGTCGCCGGCGCGGTCACCAACACGGTCGCCGGCGCGGTCACCAACACGGTCGCCGGCGCGGTCACCAACACGGTCGCCGGCGCGGTCACCAACACGGTCGGGGGAGCGGCCTGCGGTTCTTCCGGCCGGACGGACCAGCCCGCCCCGGGAAGGCCGAGGAAGCGGGACGACCCCGGCATCGAGGGTCAAGCTGCTCATGCAGTTCTCCTCGGGGCGTACGCGACCTCCGGCGTGATCTGCCACTCTAGAGACCGAAAGGTACGCAAGGCAATGGTGCGTTCCCGGGAGCGGTTACCCGTCCGCCCCCGGCATCGGGCACCATGGGGCGCGATGGTCGATGCTCTCCTCGCGCTATTGGCGACCCTTGGTGCCCTCGCGGCGACCGGGTTGCTGATTCAGCGCGCCTCCAAGGACCGGCTGCTCTATCTGATCGCCTGGTCGTTCACCCAGGTCGGGCTCACGCTCGCCCTGCTGTCCATGGGCGTCGGCTTCCTCGCCGGGTTCAACGGCCTGCTGTTCCGCGTGATGGAGCTCGGCGCGGCGCTGATCGGGCCGGTGTGGCTCGCGCTCGGCATGATCGAGCTGATCGCGCGGTACGTGCAGGTCCGGTTCGCCGCCTGGCTGTTCGCGATCTCCTACACGGTCGTCGCGATCGTGATCCTGATCCTCGACCCGCTCAAGGGCTCGCTGTCCAAGAGCCTGCCCAAGCCGGGCGACACCTACGACGCGCTGCCGCTGCTGCTGATCGACGGCGCGCACGTCGTCGCGGTCCTCGCGCTCGCGGGCTGCACCGGTGTGACCGCGTGGCTGGCCAGCAAGCAGGACCAGGAGGCGGCGGAGCTGCTCATCCCGATCGCGCTCGTCGCCCTCGCCGGCGTGCTGGTGGTCAGCGGCACCCGCGGGTTCCTGCCCGCGCCGCTCGCCGTCATCGCGCTCGGCGCCGCCGCCGGCCTCGTCTGGTACGGCGCGATGCGCACGATCCCGGTGTACGACGAAGAGGGCTACGACGACTACGAGGACGAGCCCGCCACCGGCTACGAGGAGCAGGGCTACGCGCCCGCGTCCCGGCCGGAGCCCGTCCCGGCGCCGACCCCGCCCCCGGACCAGCGGCGCGGCGAGCTGCGCTTCCCCGAACCGTCCTCCGAGGAGCTGCGCTTCCCCGAGAACACCAGCATCCCGGTCCCCGCGCAGCCCGCCTACCCCGAGAGCCCGGCGCCCAACCCGGCCGGTCCCACGGCCGTCGACGGGATCGGCAACGCGCTCGACCAGTCGCCGCTCGCCGGTCTCGCCAGGCCGGGCGCGCTCGGCGGGGAGCTGGCGAACGCGTGCGGCCAGATCACCGTCTACACGCTGCTGGACGGGCGCGAGAGCGCCTTCGACCGGCTCGCCGCCGACCTGGTGAAGGCGGCCCTGGCCGCCGAGCCCGAGACGCTGATCTTCGCCTCGCACGAGGTGGTGGGCGCCCCCACGCAGCGGATCTTCTACCAGCTGTTCCGGGACGAGGCGGCGTTCGCCGCGCACCGCCGCCAGCCGCACCTGCAGCGCTTCCTCGCCGAGTCCCGCACCCACGTGATCGCCACCAACGTGATCGAGCTGAAGCTCGGCGCGGCCAAGGTGCCGCTGCCCGCGCCGGAGTTCCCCGGGAGGTGACATGCCGGCGCAGATCATGATCACGCTGCTCGGCAAGCCCGGCTGCCACCTGTGCGAGGACGCCCGCGCGGTGATCGAGCGCGTCGCCCGCGACCTGGACGTGCCGTGGGAGGAGCGCGACATCACGAAGTCGGAGCGGGACACCGAGCAGTACTGGGAGCAGATCCCCGTCACTCTGATCAACGGCGTCCAGCACGACTTCTGGCGCGTCGACGAGGCCCGCCTCCGCGCGGCCATCGCGAAGCTCCGCTGACCGGCGCGTGGGACGATAGGACAAATTTTGTCTCGTCGGTCACATCCCTGCTCCGTCGAGCCTTTCCGGATTTAGGGTGGAAGACCCTGCTAGACGGGCTTTTCGTATATCAGCCGGAACGCCCGCGGACCCCACAACCGGGGGGTGACTTTGTGCGTGTATTCACAAAGGCTTAACCTGGTGGACGGCCCTGGGGCGGCCGGGGCGTGGCCGTGAGGCCGCCGCCCGCCCGCGCGTGCCGAGGGCCGGCGGTCATCCCCATGACCTTTCCCAGCGTCGAGCCCGAAGAGCAGGCCGTGACACCTCGACAGAACCGCCACCGCGACCGCGCGGGCCGCGGCATCCCCGAAGCCACCGTGGCGCGGCTGCCGGTCTACCTCCGGGCCCTCACCGGCCTGCAGGAGCGCGGCGTCGCGACCGTCTCCTCCGAGGAGCTCGCGGCGGCGGCCGGCGTCAACTCGGCCAAGCTCCGCAAGGACCTGTCCCACCTCGGCTCCTATGGGACGCGCGGCGTCGGCTACGAGGTCGAGTACCTCGTCTACCAGATCTCCCGCGAGCTCGGCCTCACCCAGGACTGGGTCGTCGCCATCATCGGTGTCGGTAACCTGGGCCGTGCGCTGGCGGGCTACGGCGGTTTCGCGTCCCGCGGCTTCCGCGTGGCGGGCCTGCTCGACGCGGACGAGTCCATCGTCGGCCAAGAGATCTCCGGCATGACGGTGGAGCACATCGACCGGCTGGAGGACATCATCGCCGACCACGGCGTGTCCATCGCGGTCATCGCGACCCCGGCGGGCGCCGCCCAGGGCGTGTGCGACCGTGTCGTGGCCGCCGGGGTGACGAGCGTCCTGAACTTCGCCCCGGTGGTGCTGTCGGTGCCGGACGGGGTGGACGTGCGCAAGGTCGACCTCTCCATCGAGCTGCAGATCCTCGCGTTCCACGAGCAGCGCAAGGCGGGCGGGCCGGACGGGGTCGCCCCGCTGGCCGGCCCCGAGGAGCCCCCCGGCGCGGCGCAGTACGTGGAGACGGTGGAACTATGAGCCGGACAGCAGCAAGGCGGGCAGGACGGGCAAGCGAGGCAAGGCGGGCAAGCGGAGACGCTGGAGACGGCAAATGAGCATTCTGGTCGTGGGCCTCAGCCACCGGAGCGCGCCCGTGGCGGTACTGGAGCGTGCGGCGGTCGCGGGCGACGATCTGGTCAAGCTGCTGCACGCGGTGCACGAGTGCGCGAACGTCGCCGAGACCGCGATCGTCTCGACGTGCAACCGGGTGGAGATCTACGCGGTCGTCGACAAGTTCCACGGCGGCGTCTCGGCGATCTCCGAGCTGCTGGCCCTGCACTCGGGCGTCCCGATGGACGACCTGTCGCGGCACCTCTACGTGCACTACGAGGAGCGCGCCGTCCAGCACGTGTTCGCGGTGGCGTGCGGCCTGGAGTCGATGGTCGTCGGCGAGGGCCAGATCCTCGGGCAGATCCGCCAGGCGTTCCGGCTCGCCCAGGACGAGGGCACGCTCGGCCGCGACCTGCACGACGTCCTGCAGCAGTCCCTGCGGGTCGGCAAGCGCGCCCACCACGAGACCGGCATCGACAAGGCCGGCGCGTCGCTGGTCAGCGTGGGCCTGGACATCGCCGTTCGGCACCTCGGGCCGCTCACCGGCGTGCGCGCGCTCGTCGTCGGCGCCGGATCGATGAGCTCGCTGGCCGCCACCACGCTGAGCCGCGCCGGGGCGCGCGAGGTCGTGGTCGCCAACCGCACCCACGAGAACGCGGTGCGCCTCGCCGGGTCGCTGGACGTCCCGTCCCGCGCGATCGAGCTGTCCGTCCTGGACGCGGCGATCGCCGATGCCGACCTGGTGGTGTCGTGCACCGGCGCGACCGGGCTGGTGGTGACGACCGCGCAGCTCACGTCCCGCGGCGTCGGCTCGGACGGCCGGCGCCGCTTCTTCCTCGACCTGGCGCTGCCGCACGACGTCGAGCGGAGCGCCGGCGACCTCCCGGACGTCGAGCTGGCCGGCCTGGACGACCTGCGCACCGCGCAGGAGGCCGCGCAGGCGATCGGCCCGGAGGCGGTCGAGGCCGTCCGGCGGATCGTGTGCGAGGAGGTCGAGGCGTTCCTCAGCGCGGCCCGCGCCGCCGCCGTCGCGCCGACCGTCGTCGCGCTGCGCAGCAAGGCCGCCGAGGTGGTCGAGGCCGAGCTGTCCCGCCTCACGGGCCGGGTGCCCGGGATGGACGACCGGGCCCGCAAGGAGATCGAGCAGACGGTCCGGCGCGTCGTGGACAAGCTCCTGCACGCGCCGACCGTCCGGGTCAAGGAGCTGGCGGCGGCGCCGGGCGGCGACTCCTACGCCGACGCGCTGCGCGAGCTGTTCGACCTGGACCCGAAGGCCCCCGAGGCGGTGGCCCGCGCGGACATGCGCGAGCCGGACGTGCGTGAGATGGACGTGCGCGGGACGGATGTGCGCGGGACGGATGTGCGCGGGACGGATGTGCGCGGGACGGATGTGCGCGGGGAGGAGCCCCGGGTGGATCCGGGGTGCGCGGAGGCCGACTGCGTCAGCCCGGCGCCCCCGCGGGGGAGTGCCGCGGCGCCGGACGGCGTGAACGTGGAGACGGTGAACGCCCAGGCCGCGAGCGTCCGGGCGGTCAGCGCCCGGGACACGGTCCCGGGGCGTGAAGGAGACGAGACGTGAGTACGGCGAGCAGGGGCCCGCTCCGGCTGGGCACCCGCAGGAGCCTGATGGCGATGACCCAGTCCCGGGGCGTCGCGGACGCGTTGTCGCAGCTGACGGGGCATGCCGTCGAGCTGGTCGGGGTAACCACGCAGGGTGATGTGTCCAAGGCCCTGCTCGCCCAGATCGGCGGGACCGGCGTGTTCGTCAACGCGCTCCGCGACAAGATCCTCTCCGGCGAGGTGGACTTCGCGGTGCACTCGCTGAAGGACCTTCCGACGTCCGCGACGCCGGGGATCGCGCTGGCGGCGACGCCGGTCCGCGACGACCCGCGCGACGCCCTGTGCGCCCCCGCGAAGCTCGCCGACCTGCGCCGCGGGGCGCGCATCGGCACCGGGTCGCCGCGCCGCGTCGCGCAGCTGCGGGCGCTGCGTCCCGACCTGGAGATCATCCCGATCCGCGGCAACGCCGACACCCGGCTGCGCAAGGTCGCCGACGGCGAGCTGGACGCCGTGGTGCTGGCGCACGCCGGCCTGAAGCGGATCGGCCGGCTGGACGCGGTCGGCGAGGTCTTCGAGCCGGACCATATGCTGCCGGCCCCCGGGCAGGGCTCGCTCGCCCTCGAATGCCGCGCCGACCGGGACGACCTCCGTGAACTGCTTGGAACGGTCGACGACCCGCCGACCCGGCGGGCCGTCACCGCCGAGCGCACGGTGCTGGCCGTGCTGGAGGCGGGCTGCTCCGCGCCCGTGGGAACATACGCTGCCGAGATAGATGAAAGGCTGCATCTTACGGCGACCGTCGCGGCGTTCGACGGAAGCCGGCAGGTGCGGCTGTCCGCAAGCGGCCACCCGGACGCCGCAGAGCAGATCGGGCGCGACCTCGCGTCCCGGCTGCTCGCGCAGGGGGCCGACCAGTTGATGGGGGAGCGCGATTGAGCCCCGCCGCGAAGTCCACCGCCGCCGAGAAGACCACCACCGACAAGCCCACCGACAAGCACACGGCTGACAGCACCGCCACGGCCGCGAAGGGCGCCCGGACGCGGGCCGCCGTTGCGGCGTCCGCCCGCCGGACGGCCGACCCGGGCACGGTCGCGATCGTCGGCATGGGCCCGGGTGACCCCGGGCTGCTGACCCTGCGCGCCGCCGCCGAGCTGGAGCGCGCCGACACGGTCATCGTGAGCCGGGCGCACTGCCCGGCCGAGATCCTCACGCACTGCCGCCCCGACGCCGAGATCATCGACACGGCGGAGGGCGACCCGGTGAAGCTCGCCGCCCGCGCCGCGAAGGCGGGCCGCCGGGTGGTCCGGCTGTTCCGCGGCGACCCGGGCGTGGCGTGCAGCTTCGCCGCCGAGGGCGGTGCGCTGGCCAAGGCCGGCGTCCCGTTCGAGGTGGTGCCCGGCGTGTCGTCGGTGACGGGCGTGCCCGGCTACGCGGGCATCCCGCTGACGGACGCCAAGAACCGCGAGATCCGGATCGTGGACGCCTCCGAGGGCGGCGTCGACTGGGAGCGCTACGCGGCCCCGGACACGACCCTCGTCATCCTCGGCGCCGAGGGCGCGGTGGCGGAGGTCGCGAAGGGCCTCGTCGCCGCCGGGCGCCCCGACTCCACCCCGGCCGCGATGACGAGCCTCGGCACGACGACCGAGCAGGAGACCGTGGTCTCCACGCTGCAGAAGCTCGCGTCCGACACCAAGGGCATGGAGGCGCCCGCCCTGATCATCGTCGGGGACGTGGTGAGCTGGCGCGACAAGCTGTCCTGGTTCGAGACCAAGCCGCTGTTCGGCTGGCGGGTGCTCGTGCCGCGGACGAAGGAGCAGGCCGCGTCGCTGTCGGACCAGCTGCGCGGGTACGGGGCCGTCCCGGACGAGGTCCCGACGATCTCCGTCGAGCCGCCGCGCACCCCGCAGCAGATGGACCGGGCCGTGAAGGGCCTCGTCACCGGCCGCTACGAGTGGGTCGTGTTCACCTCCACGAACGCGGTGAAGGCGATCCGGGAGAAGTTCACCGACTACGGCCTGGACGCCCGCGCGTTCGCCGGCCTCAAGGTCGCCGCCGTCGGCGAGCAGACCGCCGCCGCGCTGGTCGAGTTCGGCGTCCAGCCCGACCTGACCCCGTCCGGCGAGCAGTCCGGCGAGGGCCTGGCGCGGGAGTGGCCGCCCTACGACGAGGACCTCGACCCGATCAACCGGGTGCTGCTGCCGCGCGCCGACATCGCCACCGACGTGCTCATCGCCCGGCTGACCGAGCTCGGCTGGGAGTGCGAGGACGTGACCGCCTACCGGACGGTCCGGGCCGCGCCGCCGCCCGCGCCGATCCGCGAGGCGATCAAGGGCGGCGGGTTCGACGCGGTGCTGTTCACCTCGTCCTCCACGGTGAAGAACCTCATCGGGATCGCCGGCAAGCCGCACAATGTCACGGTCATCGCCGTGATCGGCCCGCAGACGGCCAAGACGGCGCGCGAGTACGGGCTGCGCGTGGACGTCGAGGCGGACAAGCCGTCGGTATCCGCCCTCGCGGAGGCCCTCGCGGAGTACGGTGCCAAGCGGCGGGCGGCCCAGATCGAGGCGGGGGATCCGCTCCGCAAGCCCAGCCAGATGCGCCGGGGGGCCCGGCGCAGGAGATAGCACACACCCGAAGAGACAGCACACCCGAAGAGACAGAGCCCACCCGAGGAAACCCAGAGGGATCATGTCTGCTCAGTTCCCCGTCGCGCGGCCGCGGCGGCTGCGGCGCACCCCCGCGATGCGGCGCCTGGTCGCCGAGACCCGGCTCAGCCCGGCCGACCTCGTGCTGCCGATGTTCGTCAAGGAGGGCATCTCCGAGCCGCAGCCGGTCTCGTCGATGCCGGGCGTGTTCCAGCACACCCGCGACAGCCTCCGCAAGGCCGCGCACGAGGCGGTCGAGGCCGGCGTCGGCGGCATCATCCTGTTCGGCGTCCCGGCCGTGAAGGACGCGACCGGCTCGGCCGCCGACGACCCGGACGGCATCGTCCAGCGGGCGCTGCGCGACCTGGCGTCCGACCTCGGCGACGCGACCGTGCTCATCTCGGACCTGTGCCTGGACGAGTACACCGACCACGGGCACTGCGGCGTCCTCACCGACGCGGGCGAGATCGACAACGACGCGACCCTGGAGCGGTACGCGTCGATCGCGCGGGCGCAGGCCGAGGCGGGCTCCGCCGTGCTCGCCCCGTCCGGGATGATGGACGGCCAGGTCGGCGCGATCCGGGCGGCGCTCGACGGCGCCGGCCACCCCGACATCGCGATCATGGGGTACTCGGTGAAGTACGCCTCCGCCTTCTACGGGCCGTTCCGCGAGGCCGCCGAGTGCGCCCCGCGGTCGGGTGACCGCGCCAGCCACCAGCAGGACCCGGCGAACGCCGACGAGTCGCTGCGCGAGGTGCTCCTCGACCTCGACGAGGGCGCCGACATGGTCATGGTCAAGCCCGCCGGCCCGTACCTCGATATTGTCCGCCGCGTCCGCGACGCCGTGGACGTGCCCGTCGTCGCCTACCAGGTGAGCGGCGAGTACGCGATGGTCGAGGCCGCCGCCGGGAACGGCTGGATCGACCGCGACCGGACGATCATGGAGTCGCTGCTGTCGATCCGCCGCGCGGGCGCCGACATCGTCCTCACCTACTGGGCCGCGGAAGTGGCCCGCAGGCTCTCCTGATCACACCTGTCCCGGGACTCCCTCTAGTCACTTAGGGTCGTTTTCCGGGGGTTGCCGTGTCCGCGCTTCACGCCGCCGGGCATCATCGATAACCAAGGAACCTGCGTGCGACCTTGGGTATTGGGGGGCGGAGATGCTGGCGGTCTCGGGGAACAGGCGGCTGAAGGCGGCGCGCGACCGGATGGCCGCGGCGGCGCGGGAGTACGCGGATCTCGGCTGGCCCTGCTTTCCCGGGGCGCACTCGCCGGCCGGGGGCGACCGGGCGTGTTCGTGCGACCGGATCGGCTGTCCGGACCCGGGCGCGCATCCGGTGTCGGCGGCCTGGGCCCATCAGGCCAGCGTCGACGCGGAGGTGATCAAACGGTGGTGGGCGGAGCGCCCGCAGGCCAACATCATCCTGCCGACGGGCCGGGTATTCGACGTGTTCGACGTCCCGGCCGCCGCCGGGACCATCGCCCTCGACCGGATCGAGCGGGACGACCTCCCCGTCGGTCCGGTCGCTTCGTTCGGGGGCGACCGGCACCTGTTCTTCGTCGCGACGCGCGGCGCCCCCGTCGACGAGGACGAGTGGTGGTCGTGCCACCTGGACACCCTGCCGGAGGATGTCACCGAGACGCCCGGGATGCGCTGGCACTGCCGCGACAGCTACGTCGTCGCGGCGCCGTCCGTCCTCCCGTACGGGCGTGAGGTGGGCTGGCTGCGCCCGCCGTCCCGCGACCCGCTGCCCGACCCGCTGCGGCTCCTGGAGGTCCTCTCGGACGCCTGCGAGGACGGCGAGGACGCCTAGCGCCCCGCCGGCCGGTCAGCGGGGCGCTCTCGCGTCAGCGGGGCGCTTTGACGGCGGGCTTGCGGCCCCACTTGGTGTAGGAGCCGTGCTGCATCTGGTTGCGGCCCTTCTCGGGGCCGGCGCGCACCCAGAACCGGACCGGGCGGTAGCCGGAGTCGAACTTGATGGCGAAGGCGATCTGCTGGGCGCCGGTCGCCTGCGACATCCGCGCGTACATCGGCCCGACGCCGGGCGCCTGCGCCAGCTTCGCGGCCGGGGCCTCGCCCTCGTAGATCGAACCGGACCGGGTGAGCTTCGTCGCCGCGCGCAGCAGCGCCGTCAGGTTCCCGACGGACGAGCCCTGCCGCACCTGGTCGGCCGCCCCGGCGTAGCCGCGCCCGCCGAGCGGTGAGGACCGCCACTTCTTGCCGGCGCGCACGTACAGCCGGTCCTGGACGATGACGGCCCGCACGGGCTTGCGGGCCGAGCCCGTCCCGGCGAGCGTCAGCGTGTACGACGCCTGCCCGCCCTGGGCCAGTCCGAACGTCCCCCGGCCGTTGACGGGGAAGCCGCAGCAGCCCGTCTGCCGGTAGCTGAACGCGGCGCCGGGCGCCTGCGCGGTGGCCTGGTCGATCCGCGCGACGAGGGGCGCCGGGTCGACGCCGCCGGCCGGCAGCGTCGGCTGCGGGGAGCTGTTCTGCGCGGGCGTCGGCTCGGGCGGCTGCTTGTCGTCCTTCTTCAGCACCGCCGCCGCGCCCGCCCCGGCGCCCGCGATCACCAGGACGGCGACGGCGGCGAGGACCCAGCGCGTCCGCGACCCGCCGCCCGGCTGCCCGCCGGCGACGATCGCGTTGCGGCCGCTGCTGCGGGACTGCTTCGGCTTCGGCGGCTCCGGCCGCTGCGCGGCCTGCGCGCAGAGCTCGGTGAGGCGGCCGCGGCCCTGCGCCTCCCACGACGGCCCGTACGCCGAGACGGCGGCCTCCTCCAGGGCGGCGAGGTAGTCGGCGGCCGACTTCGGGCGCCGCTCCGGGTCCTTCGCGAGGCCCTGGTGGATCAGCTCGCGCAGCGGCCCGGGGACCTCGTCGGCGGGGACGGGCGCCTCGCGGTGCTGCCGCGCCATGTTCCGCCCGGTGTAGGGGGGATGGCCGGTGAGGCACTCGTAGAAGATCGCGGTGGCCGCGTACAGGTCGGTGGCGACGGTGGCGGGCGCGCCGTCCCACAGCTCGGGCGCCGCGTACGGCGGACCGAGCTGTGCCTCGGTACCCGCGGGCGCGGTCGCGAAGTCGGTGAGGCGCGCGTTGCCCTCGCCGTCCACGAGCACGTTCGCCGGGCGCATGGAGCCGTGCACCACGTCGTGCTCGTGCGCCGCGGCGAGCCCGAGGAGCGTCCCGCCCAGCAGCGACAGCGCCGCGAGCGGGCCGGTGGGCCCCTGCGCGGCGAGGACGCGGCGCAGGCTGACGCCCTCGACGCACTGCATCACGATCGCGGTGCCGTCCGCGGTCTCCACGAAATCGTAGAAGTCGACCACGTTGGGGTCCTCGAGCTGGGACAGGCTCCGGGCCGCCGCCCGGAACCGCGCCAGAAAGGACTCGTCGGCGCCGAGCGCCCTGTCGAGGTACTTGATCGCGACCCGCGTGCTGGTGAGATCGTCGACCGCCAGCACCACCCGGCCCGCGGCGCCGTCACCCAGCTCCCGCTCGTGGGTGAAGCCCGGGACCGTCCAGCCGTCAACCACGGTGAAAGCCATCCCTCCGATGTCGTACTTGGTGGAATATCGGCCCGTACGGCATGAGGTCAAGGCAAGTCGCCGAACTGCAACTGAGAGACTGCGACCGTGACTGATTTCGATCGCTCCCGGCAGCTGTTCGACCGCGCCGCCGCGGTGACCCCCGGCGGCGTCAACTCGCCCGTGCGGGCCTTCGGAGCCGTCGGCGGGACCCCCCGCTTCGTGGCGTCCGCGCGGGGCCCGTACCTCACCGACGCCGACGGCACAGAGTACGTCGACCTGGTGTGCTCCTGGGGACCGCTGATCCTCGGGCACGCCCATCCGGCCGTGGTGGAGGCCGTGCGGGACGCGGCCGGCCGCGGCACCTCCTACGGGGCGCCGACCGAGGGCGAGGTCGCGCTGGCCGAGGAGATCGTCGCCCGGACGCCGGCGGAGAAGGTCCGGCTCGTCAACTCCGGGACCGAGGCGACGATGTCGGCGATCCGGCTGGCCCGCGGCTTCACCGGCCGCACCAAGATCGTGAAGTTCGCGGGGTGCTACCACGGGCACGTGGACGCGCTGCTCGCCGCGGCGGGCTCGGGCGTCGCCACGTTCGGGCTGCCCGACACCCCGGGCGTGACCGGCGCGGCCACCGCCGACACGCTGATCCTGCCCTACAACGACGTCGCCGCCGTGGAGACGGCGTTCCACGAGCACGGCACCGACATCGCCTGCGTCATCACCGAGGCGGTGCCGTGCAACATGGGCGTCGTCCCGCCGATCGCCGGGTTCAACGCGCTGCTCAAGCGGCTGTGCGAGCGGTACGGCGCGCTGCTGGTGATCGACGAGGTGCTCACCGGGTTCCGCGCGTCCAGGACCGGGTGGTTCGGGATCGAGGGCGTGCCGGGCGACCTGGTGACGTTCGGGAAGGTGATGGGCGGCGGGCTGCCCGCCGCCGCGTTCGGCGGGCGCGCCGACGTCATGGACCATCTCGCCCCCGCCGGGCCCGTCTACCAGGCCGGCACCCTGTCGGGGAACCCGCTCGCCACCGCCGCCGGGCTCGCCACCCTCCGGCACGCCACCGACGAGGTGTACGCCGCGATCGGGCGCGCGGCGGAGACCGTGTCGAGGGCCGCGTCCGAGGCGCTGGAGCGGGAGGGGGTCCCGCACTCGCTGCAGACCGCCGGCACGCTGTTCTCGATCTTCTTCACCGACGGCGTCGTGGGCGATTTCGCCGCCGCGCAGCGCCAGGACTCCGGCGCCTACGGGGCGTTCTTCCACGCCGCGCTGGAGCGCGGCGTGTACCTGCCGCCGTCGGCGTACGAGGTGTGGTTCCTCTCGTCCGCGCATGACGAGGAGGCTGTGGGGCGGATCCTGGACGCGCTCCCGCACGCCGCCAAGGCCGCGGCACGGGCGTCGGCCTCAACCTCCTAGAGGGGCACGGCCCGGAATGCCGCCAGCGCTTCGGAGACCGGCTCGGGACGCGGTGTGTGCAGGGGTGCGCGCACCGCGGGGTCGTCGATCAGGCCCTGTTCGGCCAGGCAGGCCTTGAGCACCGCCGGCGACGGCTCGCTGAACAGCGCCACCGCCATCGGCAGCAGCGCGTTGTGGAGCGCCAGCGCGCGTGCCGCGTTCCCGTGGCGCGCCGCGTCCGCCATCGCGGCGTAGGCGGCCGGCGACAGGCACGCGCACGCGGCGACGCCGCCGGAAGCGCCGAGCTGGAGCATCGGGTAGATGTACGCGTCGTCCCCGCACAGGACGGCCTTGTCCGGGCGGGACGCGAGCACCGCGAGGGTGTCCTGGTCGATCGCTCCCGCGCAGTGCTTCATGCCCGCGACGCAGTCGAGGTCGAGGATCCGCAGGAGGGTCTCCGCGGCCAGGGGCTTCGCCGTCCGGTACGGCACGTTGTAGGGGATGAGGGGGACGTCCACGGCGGCGCCGACGGCGGCGAAATGGTCGACGACGCCCTCGTCCGACGGGCGCAGGTAGTACGGGACGACCACGAGCAGCGCGTCGGCGAGCGGGGCGCGCTCGCGGGCCTGCCGGATCGAGTCCTCGGTGCCCATCGTCCCGGCGCCCACCGTCAGCGGGGTTCCGTGTTCGAGCGAGACCGCGCGGCACACCTCCAGCACCGTCCGCCGCTCGGCGGCGCTCAGCAGGGCGGCCTCGCCGGTCGTGCCGAGCGCGACCAGCCCGTCCGCGCCGTTGTCCAGGCAGTGGACGGCGAGGCGTTCGAGCGACTTGGCGTCCACCTCGCCGGAGCGGGTGAACGGCGTCACGAGCGACGCGTGGATTCCGTGCATGGGTCTCACCTCGTTCGTGCCGGAGCGATGCCGGGGGCCGGCGGGAGGCCCGCGGCCGCGGGAGTGCGGGGCCGCAGGCGGAGGCTGCCCGCCGCGACCCCCGCGATGATCAGCGCGGCGCCGGCCAGCCGCACCGCGTCCACGTGCTCGCCGAGGAGGACCGCCGCGGAGGCGAGGCCGAACGGCGGGACGAGCAGCGAGTACATGGCGACCGTGCCGGCCTCGTACCGGCGGATCAGCCATCCCCAGACGCCGAAGCAGAACAGCGTCGAGACGTAGGCGATGAACGCCATGGAGGCGGCGCCCGGAAGCGTCAGGTCGCGTGCCGCGGCGGGCACGGCCTCCGGCCCCTCGAAGATCAGCGACAGCGCGAAGAGCGGGAGGGGCGGGACGAGCGACATCCACACCATGAACCCGAACGCGTCGACCGGTTCCCCGGCGGCCTGGTTCATCCGGCGCATCGCCACGTTGGCGAGCCCCCAGCTGGCCGCGGCCGCCAGGCTGATCAGGAACGCGCCCACCGGGCTGCCGCCCCCCGCCTGCGCCACGCCGAGCAGCGCCACGCCGCCGAACGCCACGACCATCCCCGCGATCTGCCGGGCGCCGGGCCGCTCGCGCAGCAGCAGGAACGCGAACAGCGCCGTGAAGATCGCCTGGACCTGGAGCACGACCGAGGCCAGGCCCGCGGGCATGCCGAGGTTCATGCCGAGGAAGAGCAGGCCGAACTGGCCCACGCCGAGCGGGACGCCCACCAGGACGAGCCAGCGCGCCGCGACCGGCGGCCGGCGGACGAGGAAGACGGCGGGCACCGCCGCGGCCGTGAACCGCACCGCGCCCATCAGCAGCGGCGGCAGATCGTCCAGCGCCACCTTGATGGGCACGAAGTTGAAGCCCCAGAGCGCGGCGATCAGGGTGGCCAGCAGGACGTGGCGGGAGCTCATATCCCGATCGTGAGGAAACACTTGCTTTAGGACAAGCGAGAACTTCTTGACACCTCGTTTTAGTATTGCTTCATGCTTGATCTGGAACGGCTGCGCGCCCTGCACTCCGTCGCGACCTACGGCTCGGTGAGCGCCGCCGCGGACGTCCTGCACGTCACCACCTCGGCGGTCTCCCAGCAGCTTGCCAAGCTGGAGCGCGAGACCGGCCAGAAGCTCCTGGAACGCAACGGCCGCGGCGTCCGCCTCACCGACGCGGCCGAACTGCTCGTCGCG
Source organism: Actinomadura madurae (assembly GCF_900115095.1). Taxonomy (GTDB): domain Bacteria; phylum Actinomycetota; class Actinomycetes; order Streptosporangiales; family Streptosporangiaceae; genus Spirillospora; species Spirillospora madurae. Next base: position 134,665 of record NZ_FOVH01000004.1, on the reverse strand, counting down.
CACGCGGAGCGGATCCTGTCGCTGGTCGAGCAGGCGCAGGCCGACCTGGAGGCGCACCGCGGCTCCGTCGTCGGGCAGCTCACCGTCGCCGCGTTCCCCACCGCCGTCCGCGGGCTCATGCCCGCCGCGCTGCGGACCCTGCGCACCGACCACCCCGACCTGCGCGTCCTGCTCCGCGAAGAGGACCCGATGCAGAGCATGCCGCTCGTGCTGCGCGGCGACCTCGACATGGCCGTCGTCCAGGACTGGAACAACGAGCCGCTGCCGCTCCCCGAGGGCCTGCACAAGGGCGTCATCTGCGACGACGTCGCGGACGTGGCGCTGCCGTCCGGCCACGAGCTGGCCGGGCGCGACACGATCGACCTGAAGGAGCTCGCCGGCGACCCGTGGATCAGCTCCTCGCCCGACAGCATCTGCTGCGACTGGCTCCTGCGCACGCTCCGCGCCATCGACAGCGAACCCCGCATCGACCACATGGCCTACGAGTTCGCGACGCAGCTGTCACTCGTGGCCGCCGGGCTCGGCAACGTGATCCTGCCCCGCCTCGGCCGCTGCGACGTGCCGCCGGGGGTGGCGATCGTGCCGCTGTCCGCACCGCTGTCCCGCCGCGTGTACGCGGTGTGGCGCGAGGAGGCCGCCCGGCGTCCCGCGATCCGCGCCGCCCTCACCGCGCTGCGCGCCGCCGTCCCGGCCGATGCCGCGGAGCTGGTGGGCGCGCCCGGCTGATCCGTCCGAACCTTATTCGGGGCATGATCGTCATATCGGACGTTTTTCCCTGATCGAGCGGCGGCGGTGGGCACGTGGACGGCGAGTGGCGGGTCGACGGGTTCGCGGAGGTGCGGGAGCTCGGGTCGGGCGCGCAGGGACGGGTCGTGCTCGCCCGGCACGAGGCGTCCGGCACGCCCGTCGCGATCAAGTACCTGCCGGCCGGGGCGGACGAGGCCGAGCGGGAGCGGCTGCGGCACGAGGCGCTGATGCTCGGCCAGGCGGACAGCCCGCACGTCGCGCGGCTCTTCCGGCTCATCGAAGGCCCGGAGACCAGCGCCATCGTCATGGAAGCCGTCGACGGGGTCTCCCTCAAGGAGCTGCTGGCGCGGCACCGGGCGCTCGGCCCGGAGGCGTCCCTGGCCGTCCTGAAGGGCTCGCTGCTGGGCCTGGCCGCCGCGCACGCCGTCGGCGTCGTCCACCGCGACTACAAGCCCGCGAACGTCGTCGTCCCGGCGGACGGGCGCAGCCGCCTCGTCGACTTCGGCATCGCCACCCCGGCCGGGGAGGAGGCCGGGGGCGCCGGGACCCCGTACTACATGGCGCCCGAGCAGTGGAGCCGGCACGTCGCCACGCCCGCGTCCGACGTGTACGCGGCGACCTGCGTGTTCGTGGAGTGCGTGACCGGGGAGCGGCCCTACACCGGCGACCGGGCGGCGCTGATGCGCGCGCACCTGACCGGTGACGTCCCGGTCGAGGACGTGCCGGAGGCGCTCCGCGACCTGGTCCGGCGCGGGATGGCCAAGGCACCCGAGGACCGCCCGGACGGCGCCGCCGCCTTCGTCGACGACCTCGAACGCGCCGCCCGCGAGACGTACGGCGGTGACTGGGAGGCGCGCGGCGTCCGGACCCTCGCCGCGTCCGCCGCGGCCCTCGCCGTGCTGTTCCCGCTCGCCGCCTGGCTGGTGCCCGGCGCGGCCGGAGCGGTCGGCACAGCGGGCACCGTGGCCGGCACGGCGGGCACCGCGGGCGCGGTGTCCGGGACGGCGTCGGCGTCCACCGCGGGCAACGTCGCCGGGGCGTCCGCGGTGAAGGCGTTCCTCGGCAGCGGCGCCGGGCTGGCGGCGGTCTCCGTCGGGACGGTCGTGGTCGTCGGCGCCGCCGCGTTCACCGTCGACCGCGCCACCCGGCAGGACCCCGAGCCGACGCCCACCGTGACGAGGGCGGCGGCCACGGTGGCGGACGTGCGGAGCTGCCCCGTCACGGGGCCGGGCGGCGGGCCGATCAGCGTGTCGCCGGGCCCGGCGAAGGTGACGCTCCCCGCCCAGGTGCGGATGCCCCGCGACACCGTCGTCTACTGGACGCAGCAGGGCCCGGTGATCGGCCCCTCGGGCGGCGGGTGCGAGGGGTCGATGGGCGTGAACTCGGGCCTCAGCACCGCCGGGGACGTCCGGACCGCGCTGGTCGTCCAGGAGTGGCAGGGGTCGGTCGGCGGGATCAGGAGCTCGCTGTGCCAGTACTTCCCCGACTCCCCGCAGGCCGAGCGGGAGCGCGCGGAAGCCGGCGACTGCACCTCCGGCGTCACCGGGCGGCAGGACATCCCGACCGGGGTTCCCGGCGTGCTGGCGATGATGGTCTCCGAGCCGCCGAGCGAGACGCCGCCGTCCCCGTACGTATCGGCCAAGCTGTCCACGCTCGGCACCAAGGGCGTGGCGTGGCCGATCTCCTGCACCGCGCCGCTGGCCAACGCCGACATCTGCACCGCCGCGCTCACCTACTGGTACGTGCAGGGGGTGCAGGAGGGCCGGCCCGCCAAGGCCGACCTCGACCGCGCCGCGAAGCGCATCGCCGACTTCGTCGCGTCCAGCCGCCGCTGAGCCCGTCCCAGGGGCACGGCCGGTGGACGGGAGCGGCTGGTGGCGCGGGTAATCTGACCTCGCGATGACTGAAACGACTACCGTTCACCTCTTGCGGCACGGCGAGGTGCACAATCCCGAGGGCATCCTCTACGGGCGGCTGCCCGGCTACCGCCTGAGCGAGGACGGCGTCCTCATGGCGAAGGCCGCCGCGAAGTGGTTCGGCGACCGGGACGTGGCCGCGCTGTTCTCCTCGCCGATGCAGCGGGCGCTGGAGACGGCCGCGCCGCTGGCCGACGCGCTGGACCTGCCCGTCACGGTGGACGATCGTCTGATCGAGGCCGACAACCACTTCGAGGGGCTGACGTTCGGCGCCGGGGCCGGCTCGCTGCGCCGCCCCGAGCACTGGCGGCATCTGGTCAACCCCTTCCGGCCGTCGTGGGGCGAGCCGTACCGGGAGCTGGCCGCCCGGATGCGCGCCGCCGTGATCCGGGCGCGGGAGGCGGCGCGCGGCCACGAGGCCGTGTGCGTCAGCCACCAGCTGCCGATCTGGATCCTGCGGCTGCACGCCGAGCGGCGCCGGCTCTGGCACCACCCGAACAAGCGGGAGTGCGCGCTCGCCAGCCTCACGAGCCTGACGTTCCAGGGCAGCCGGCTGGTCGAGGTCGCCTACTGCGAGCCCGCGGCCGGGATCGCGAAGGGCCCCAGTGTCGCGGGCGCGTGACCGCACCGGTAAGTTGTACTACGTCCTGTAGTAGTAGGAGGAGGGTCCGTTGAACCCCCGCCGAAACCCCCCGCTCCGCGCCGCCGCCGCTGCCGTCGCGCTGTCCGGGCTGCTGGCCGGCTGCGCCGGGACGGGCGCCGCGGAGAACGGGCCGGACGGCGGCGACAACCGCTTCATCGCCGGCGACGGGAACGTGACGGAGTACAAGCCCGCCGACCGCAAGAGCGTCCGGGACGTCGGCGGGGAGCGCCTCGACGGCAAGGCGTTCGAACTGTCGGAGTTCAAGGGCAAGGTCGTCGTCGTCAACTTCTGGGCGTCGTGGTGCGCGCCGTGCCGCGGCGAGGCGCCGTCCCTCCAGCACGTCTACGACGAGAACAAGGCGAGGGGCGTGGAGTTCCTCGGCGTCGCCTTCAAGGACTCCAAGCCCAACGCGCAGGCGTTCGAGCGCAAGTTCAAGGTCACCTACCCGAGCCTCTTCGACGCGGACGGCCAGGTCACGCTGGCGTTCCGGGAGGTCCCGCCGAGCGCGATCCCGAGCACGCTGGTGCTGGACCGGCAGGGCCGCGTCGCCGCCCGCGTCATCGGCGCGACGACGTACTCGAAGCTGAACCCGCTGGTCGCCAAGGCCCTCGCAGAGCGGTGAGCTCCCTCGGCGAGACGGTCGTGAGCGGGTCGCTGGTGGCGGCGGCGCCGCTGGCGGCCCTCGCCGGGCTGGTCTCGTTCGCCTCCCCCTGCGTCCTGCCGCTCGTCCCCGGCTACCTGTCGTACGTGACGGGGATGACCGGCGTCGACCTGGCCGAGCAGCGGCGCGGGCGGCTCCTCGCCGGCGTGCTGCTGTTCGTCGCGGGGTTCAGCGCCGTGTTCGTCAGCTACGGGGTGATCTTCGGCGGGCTCGGCCGGTGGCTGCTGGAGTACCAGGACCCGATCACCCGCGTCCTCGGCGCCGTCACGATCGTGTTCGGGCTGGCGTTCATGGGCCTCGTCCCCGGCCTGCAGCGGACGATGAAGTCGGGACGCCTCCCGGCCGCCGGGCTCGCCGGGGCGCCGCTCCTCGGCGTCCTGTTCGGGCTGGGCTGGACGCCGTGCATCGGCCCGACGCTCGGGGCGGTCCAGGGCCTCGCCATAACGGAGGCGAGCGCCGGGCGGGGCGCACTGCTGTCCTTGGCGTACTGTGCGGGGCTCGGGCTTCCGTTCGTCGTCACCGCGCTCGCCTACCGCCGCGCGCTCGGCGCGTTCGGCGCCGTGAAGCGCCACTACCCCCTGGTGATGCGGACCGGCGGGGGGATGCTCGTCCTCATCGGGGTGCTGCTGGTGAGCGGCCTGTGGGGTGACCTGACCATCGAGCTGAGGTCGTGGATCAGCGGCTTCGAACCGGTGATATGAGATGACTGAGATCGAGCACGACGCCCCGGCCACCGAGTCTTCCGAGTCTTCGGCCACCGGGTCTCCGGCCGCGCGGCAGGCGCCGGAGGAGGTGCCGCGGCCCTCCGGCATCGGGCCGCTCGGCTGGCTGCGGTGGGGCTGGCGGCAGCTCACCACGATGCGGACCGCGCTGATCCTGCTGTTCCTGGTCGCGCTCGGCGCCGTGCCCGGCTCGGTCCTGCCGCAGCGCGGGCAGGCCCCCGAGAAGGTCGCGGCCTACCTGGAGGAGCACAGGACGCTCGGGCCGTGGCTCGACCGGTTCTCGATGTTCGACGTGTTCGCCGCGCCCTGGTTCGCGGCGATCTACATCCTGCTGTTCGTGTCGCTGGCGGGCTGCGTCATCCCGCGCGCCGTGAAGCACTACAGGTCGATGCGGGCGCGGCCCCCGGCGGCCCCGCGCAACCTGGGGCGGCTGCCGCAGTCCGCGACCTACGAGACGGACGCGGCGCCCGACGACGTCCTCACCGAGGCCCGCGAAATCCTGCGCCGGCGCCGGTTCCGGGTGGACGTCTCCAGCAGCGCGGCGTCCGCCGAGAAGGGCTACCTGGGCGAGTCGGGCAACCTGCTGTTCCACCTGGCGCTGCTCGCCCTGCTGTTGGCGCTCGGCCTCGGCAACCTGTTCGGCTACCGCGGGAACGTCCTGCTCAGCGAGGGCAAGACGTTCGCGAACTCGCTGAGCCAGTACGACCAGTTCACGCCCGGACGGGCCTTCCAGGGCGGCGAGCTCGCCCCGTTCACGGTCACGCTCGACGACTTCAAGGCCGAGTACGAGCCCAAGGGCGACAAGCGCGGCCAGGCCACCGCGTTCGACGCGCACATCCGCTACCGGGCGACGCCGGACGGCCGAGAGAAGCGGTACGACCTGCGGCTGAACCATCCGCTGGAGGTCGGCGGCGCCAAGGTGTACCTGCTCGGGCACGGGTACGCGCCGGTGTTCACCGTCCGGGACGCCAAGGGCGACGTGGCGTTCCAGGACTCGGTGCCGTTCCTGGAACTGGAGCCGCGGAACCTGACGTCCGAGGGCGTCATCAAGGTCCCGGACGCACAGCCCGACCAGCTCGCCTTCTACGCGATCCTGTGGCCGACCGCGGTCGCCAGCGAGGACGGCAAGCAGATCGTCTCGGCGTTCCCCGCGCCGATCCGCCCCGTCGTCACGATCTCCTCGTTCAAGGGCGACATCGGGCTGGACTCCGGCAGCCCCCAGTCGGTCTACAAACTGGAGGGCATCGGCAAGACGCTCCATCCCGTCAAGGACGGCCAGAAGCTGCTGGAGCCGGGGGAGACGTTCACGCTGCCCGACGGGTCCGGCTCGATCACCTTCGACGGGCTCCGGGAGTGGACGAGCCTGTCGGTCAACCACGACCCGGGACGCATCCCCGCGCTGATCGCCGCGGTCCTCGCGGTGCTCGGCGTCGCGACCTCGTTCATGGTCCGGCGCCGCAGGGTGTGGGTCCGTGCGAGCGCCGGAGAGGGCGGGCGTACGGTGGTGGAGGTCGGCGGCCTCACGCTGGGGAACCCGACCCCGGAGTTCGACGAGATCGTGGCCGCGCTGCGCGGTCCGGACGACGGGACCGGTTCAGGAGACGGGACCGACACCCTGCCCGGCGACCCCCTGCCCGGCGAGACCGAGCCCGCCGACCGCCCCTCCGGGCCGGCGACCGAACCGAAGGAGTGACGAGGTGAGCAACGCCGACCTCGCGAACCTGAGCGACAAGCTCATGCTGACCACCGTGGTGATGTACGTCATCGCGCTGGTCGCCTACGCCGCCGACCTGGGCTTCGGCCGCCGCCGCGCGGTGGCCGGGGCCGCCGCGGAGGCCGAGGCCGTCCCGGCTAAGGCGGGGGCGAAGGTGCTGGTGGGCTCCGCCGGGGCCGCGGCCCCGGACGGCGCCCCCGCCAAGGCGGACGCGGAAATGGACGCGGACGCGGAGGGGGACGCGGCCGAGCGTCCCCGGGTCGACTGGGTCCGCCTCGCCGTCCTGCTGAACGTGCTCGGCTGGGGCGCGCACCTCGGCGTCCTGGTGACCCGCGGGCTGGCCGCGAACCGGTGGCCGTGGGGCAACATGTACGAGTTCCTCACCGCCATCTCGTTCGCCGCCGTCACCGCGTTCATCGTCGTGATGCTCCGGTACAACGCGCGGTTCCTCGGCGCTTTCGTGATGGCCGCCGCGGCCATCGCGCTCGGCGTCGCCAACATCTGGCTGTACGACTCGGTGGGCCCGGTCAGCCCGGCGCTGAACTCCTACTGGATCGCCATCCACGTGACCGCCGCGATCGTCGCGACCGGCTCGTTCACGGTGGCGGGCGCCGCCACCGTCCTGTACCTGGTCAAGGATCGGGCGGAGTCGCGCGGCGGCGTCGCCGCGGGCGGCGTGCTGTCGCGCATCCCGTCGGTGGAGAGCCTCGACCGCCTGTCGATGCGGGTCACGATGTTCGCGTTCCCGATCTGGACGGCCGCGATCATCATGGGCGCGATCTGGGCCGACCAGGCGTGGGGTCGCTACTGGGGCTGGGACCCCAAGGAGATCTGGTCCTTCATCACCTGGGTCGTCTACGCCGCCTACCTGCACGCCCGCGCCACCGCCGGATGGAGGGGCCGCAAGGCCGCGTACCTGTCGCTGCTGGCGTTCGCGGCGCTGCTCTTCAACTTCTTCGGCGTGAACTACATGTTCTCCGGCCTGCACTCCTACGCCTGACGGGTGCCGCGCGGCCGTGTCCCGTGACTCCCCGGGATGACGGAATGTCGGGTTCCGGCTTACCCTTCCTCCGGGACCCGGTCGCGCGGACGCCGTGCGGCACCCCCGCGGGTCCCCGCTGACAGAGGAGCCCGATGCGCTTCAAAGGCGTGCACCGCAAGACCCGGGAGCCGAGGCCCCGGGAGGCGTTCCGCGGCGGCCGGCACCGCCCGGACGCGGCCGCGGACGACGTCGCCTACGCGTCGTCCCCGCCCGACTCCGGGCAGGTGCGGCCGCGCAGCAACCAGCCCCGCGACCGGTTCGGCCGGTTCCGCAAGGCGGGCCGCGACGACGACCACGCCCTCGGCCGGGACCGCCCCGACGCCGCCCCGCCCGTCGACACGGCGGGCGGGCAGCGCGGGCTGACCGGCCGGTTCGGGCGGCGCGGGCACGGCCGGCCGCGGGCGGGCGACTACCGATGGCGCGACTTCGAGCTGGAGGACGAGCGGCTGCGCGTGGAGCCGTACCCCGCCGGGCACGCCGCACGCCGCCGACGGCCGCCGCCACTGCGGCGTGCTGGAGAGCGTCCTCTACCGGCAGTGGGACGTCCGGGAGGGCCCGCCGCCCCCGGAGGTGATCGGGGCCGTCGACAGCCTGGCGTCGCTGCCGGAGCCGCTGAAGGAGAAGCTCGCGGACGGGCTGGACGGCATCTACGTCGGCCCCGGCGGCGTCCCGCAGCTGGACGACATGGGCCACCTGCGCGACCGCCCGCTGCCGTCGGGCCGCGCCACCTGGGACATCTGCGCCGGCGCGTACGGCGACCGCAAGATCGTCGTGGGGGACCGGCCGTCCCCGACGCCGGACGTGATGCTGCACGAGGTCGGCCACGCGCTCGACGACATCGACGGCGACGACGGCGAGTGGACCTCCGACAGCCCCGCCTTCCGCAGGCTGTACGAGGAGTGCCGCCCGCACCTCGCGAGCGAGTTCCACCGGCAGCCGGACGCGCTCGGCCGCCGCGAGTTCTTCGCCGACGCGTTCGCCGCGATCTCGTCCCGGCAGCGGCCGGCGCTGGTGGATATGCTCGCCGGCAACATCCGGACGGCCCTGGAGGTCATGCTGTTCTTCAACCGCCGGTACGGGATCTAGGACGCCGCGATGGCAGGCCGTGCGGCGGCGCAGAGCGAAGGGGAACGACGATGTACGTGATCCGGCTCCCCGACGGCACGCTCCGGGTGCCCCACAGCGTGCTCGCCGACACCGGCGGGCACGGGGACGAGACCGGGGACGAGGCGCGCGAGGGACGGATCATCGCCGACGCGTACGTCGAGATCGGACCGGACGACCCCGACTACGACCGGCTGCTCGACGAGTCGCTCACGGAGGAGGAGCTGGAGGACAGGCGGCGCCGGTGGCGGGACGAGGACGCTGAGCTGCTGCGCCGGTTCGAGGAGTGGAAGGCGGGGGACCGGGAGGACTGAGCCCGGCCGCCCGGCGGAGGGGACTGCCTTCGGCGCGGCAATCCGGGCGGCTGGGCCTCGTCAGCGGGCCGAATGCTCGGCGACGGGCTCCTCGCCGCGCAGCAGCGCGTGCACCTCGGACTCGCGGAAGCGCCGGTGGCCTCCCGGAGTGCGGATGCTGCTGATCCGGCCCGCGGCGGCCCACCGGGTGACCGTCTTCGGGTCGACCCGGAAGAGGGCGGCGACCTCCCCAGGGGTCAGCAGGCGCTCGCTCGTGCTCTCCACGTTTTCTCTCCCCCTTTGTCCCGCTCTCGGCGCGGGTGGACTGTTTACAGTGTGGCGGGTCAAGACCGATTTCTCCCTTGTTTTCGCAAAAGATCACCGACCGTAGTTCGCCGAGCTGGCGCGATGACGAACGGTAATCGCGGCATGGGCCACAGAGATCACGCTGACCCCGTTTGACCTGCCAAGTCACGCCCGAGACACGTCCCGGAAGGCCGTCCCCGGCGGATCGTCCGGAACGGCGCCCGAAGTAGTCTCCCGGACATGTCGGATCTCGTTTCGCCACCGGATATCGAGCGCGCCGCCGAGCGCATCGCGGGCGTCGCCGTCCGGACGCCGCTCGTCCCCTTTCCCCGCGACCCCGCCCCCGCCGACGACGGCGCGGAGGCGCCGTCGCTGCTCGTGAAGGCCGAGTCGCTGCAGCCGATCGGCGCCTTCAAGATCCGCGGTGCGTACTCCGCCATCGCGTCGCTGGAGCCGCGGGAGCGCGAGCGCGGCGTCGTGACGCACTCCAGCGGCAACCACGCGCAGGCCGTCGCCTACGCCGCCCGCGCGCTCGGCATCCGGGCCGTCCTCGTCATGCCGCACACCGCCCCGGGTGTGAAGGTCGACGCGTGCATCGCGCTCGGCGCCGAGGTCGTCCACGTCGAGCCGACGTCGCAGGCCCGCGTCGAGACCGCCCGCAAGCTCCAGGCCGCGCACGGCTTCACGATGATCCCGCCCTACGACGACGCGCGGATCATCGCGGGCCAGGGCACCACCGGGCTGGAGATCGTCCAGGACCGCCCGGACGTGGACGTGGTGCTCGTCCCGGTCAGCGGCGGCGGCCTGCTCGCGGGCGTCGCCACGGCGGTGAAGGAGCTGCGCCCCGAGGCGAAGGTGATCGGCGTCGAGCCGGAGCTGGCCGCGGACGCCCGCGAGTCGATGGCCGCCGGGCGCCCGGTCGCCTGGACGGCGGAGGAGACCGGCCGCACGATCGCCGACGCGCTGCGCGTCCAGCAGGTCGGCGACCTGCCGTTCGCGCACATGCGCGCGTACGTGGACGGCATCGTCACCGTGACCGAGGACGAGATCCGCGGGACGATGCGCCGCCTCGCCCGCGAGGCGCGCCTCATCGCCGAGCCGGCCGGGGCCGTGGCCACCGCCGCCTACCTCCACCACCGCGCGGAGCTTCCGGAGGGCCGGACCTACGTGTCGATCCTCTCCGGCGGCAACGTGGACCCCGCCCTCCTGCTGGAGGTGCTGGGCCGGGGGTAGCCGCCTCCGTGACCCCGGGCGGCGACCCCGGGCCGGGGTCGCCGGATCGCGGGGATACCCTCGAAGGGTCATGCGTTCCGTCCTGCTCTACACCCTCGCGCGGCTCGCGATCTTCGCGGCCACCGCGGGCGTGCTCGCGCTCTTCGGGGCCCGCGGTTTCCTGCTCCTGATGCTGGCCCTGCTGATCAGCGGGATCGTCAGCTACGTGCTGCTGTCCGCCCAGCGGGATCGGATGTCGGCCGCCGTCACCCGGGGCGTGCGCGCCCAGCGGGAGCGCTTCGAGAAGTCGGTCACCAAGGAGGACGGGACACGCCCCGCGCGGAGTGACACGGCGCGGCCCCGCGCTGAGTGAGACAGTGCGCTCCCGCGCGGAGTGACACCCGCGAGCCCCTTGCGCCCGGCGGTGCGCGGGGCCTCTTAGGGTGGGGGCATGACCCGCGCCTCACTCGACAAGCAGCCCGCCGACGTCGCGGCGATGTTCGACGGCACCGCGGAGCGGTACGACCTGCTGAACACGCTGATGACCGGCGGACAGGACCGGCGGTGGCGGCGGGAGGTCGTCCGGGCGCTGGCGGCGAAGCCGGGTGAGCGCGTCCTCGACCTCGCGGCGGGGACGGGCACCTCGTCGGTGCCGTTCGCCGAGGCCGGCGCCGACACGGTGGCGTGCGACTTCTCGCTCGGCATGCTGCGCGTCGGGGTGCGCCGGCACGGCCGGGGGCGGCCGGGCGGCGTCCGGGGGCTGAGCTTCGTGGCGGGTGACGCGCTGCGCCTCCCTTTCGCGGACGCCTCCTTCGACGCCGTCACCATCTCCTTCGGGCTGCGCAACGTCGCCGACACCGGACGCGCGCTGCGCGAGCTGCGCAGGGTGACCAGACCGGGCGGGCGGCTGCTGGTCTGCGAGGTGAGCCACCCCCCGAACGCGGTGCTGGCGCTCGGCCACCGGGCGCATCTGCGGTACGGGCTGCCGCTGCTGGCACGGGTCAGCTCCAACCCCGACTCCTACCGCTACCTCGCCGAGTCGACGCTGGCCTGGCCGGACCAGGCGGCGCTGGCGCGGCTGATCCAGGACGCGGGCTGGGGCGAGGTGCGCTGGCGCGACCTCACGTTCGGGGTGGCCGCGCTGCACCACGCCGTCAAGCCCGGCTGAGGCCCCCTCGACCCGGTGACGGGCCGGTGGGCTCGGACCGCTCCAAACTCGGACCGCCCCAGAAGTACCCACCAGTCGTGATAAAGGAATAGACTCCCCAACGGATCCTTGTGAAGTACTTCACAAGCGAACGAGCGAAGAGGACCATCGTGACCGACTCCACCCGACACGCGGATGCCATCGTCGTCGGGGCGGGCCCCGCCGGATCGTCGACCGCCTACTGGCTCGCGCAGGCCGGACTGGAAGTCCAGCTGCTGGAGAAGGCCACCTTCCCGCGCGACAAGATCTGCGGCGACGGCCTCACCCCGCGGGCCGTGCGCGCCCTCATCGGCATGGGCGTCGACGTCAACGACCCGGGCTGGGGGCGCAACAAGGGCCTGCGCATCTACGGCGGCGGCGTGAAGGTCGAGCTGCCCTGGCCGGAGCTCGCGTCCTTCCCCGACTACGGGCTCGTCCGCAAGCGCACCGACCTCGACCAGCTCCTCGCCGAGCACGCCGCCAAGGCCGGCGCCAAGCTCCTGCAGGGCTGCACCGTCACCGGCCCGATCCTGGACGAGCGCACCGACCGCATCGTCGGCGTCACCGCCGAGTACGGCGGCGACGAGATCGAGTTCCGCGCGCCGCTCGTCGTCGCCGCCGACGGCAACTCGACGCGGCTGTCGCTCGCCATGGGGCTGCGCCGGCGCGAGGACCGCCCGATGGGCGTCGCGGTCCGCCGCTACTTCCAGAGCCCCCGCCACGACGACGCGTTCATGGAGGCGTGGCTGGAGCTGTGGGACGGCCAGCGCCTGCTGCCCGGCTACGGCTGGGTGTTCGGCGTCGGCGACGGGACGTCCAACGTCGGGCTCGGCCTGCTCAACACCAGCAAGGCGTTCCAGAGCGTCGACTACCGCGGCATGCTGAAGCGCTGGTGCGCGCAGATGCCGGAGGACTGGCAGTTCGACGAGGAGCACGCCACGTCCAAGATCCGCGGCGCGGCGCTGCCGATGGGCTTCAACCGGCAGCCGCACTACACCCGCGGGATGCTGCTCGTCGGCGACGCCGGCGGCATGATCAACCCGTTCAACGGCGAGGGCATCGACTACGCGCTGGAGTCCGGCCGGCTGGCCGCCGACATCATGGTGCAGGCGCTCGCCCGCCGCACCCCGGCGCAGCGCGAGCGGACCCTGTACGAGTACCCGCGCATCCTGAAGGACGAGCACGGCGGCTACTTCACCCTCGCCCGCGTGTTCGTGCAGGCCATCGGCGACCCGCGGATCATGAAGTTCCTCACCTCGCACGGCCTGCCGCACCCGACGCTGATGCGGTTCACGCTCAAGCTGCTGGCGAACCTGACCGACCCGAAGGGCGGGGACGCGATGGACCGGGTCATCAACGCGATGCAGAAGGTGGCGCCGGCGGCATGAAATGCAAGCTTCCGCAGGTGAGCGGACTAAAGTGCAGTACCCGACCCCCTGAGGGGAGCGCTATTGATCACCTTGGCTAGGGTGGCGGGTCGCAGACGGCCCGTCCCGTACAACGTCGTACGTCCCGAGGAGAGGCTGTAGGGATATGGATCTCTATATTCCGATCATCGTGCTCGGGGTGCTCGCCTTCGTCTTCGCGGCCGGCTCGGTGGGAATGGCCGCGCTCACGGGGCCCAAGCGGTGGAACCGGGCCCGGCTGGACGCCTACGAGTGCGGCATCGAGCCCACCCCGCAGCCGGTCGGCGGCGGGCGCTTTCCGGTCAAGTACTACCTGACGGCGATGCTCTTCATCGTCTTCGACATTGAGATCATCTTCCTCTACCCCTGGGCGGTCGCGTTCGACCGGATGGGGCTGTTCGGCCTTGTCGAGATGGTCCTTTTCATCGTCACCGTCCTCGTGGCGTACGCCTACATCTGGCGGCGCGGCGGTCTGGAGTGGGACTGAGATGGGTCTAGAGGAGAAACTCCCCAGCGGCTTCCTGCTGACCACGGTCGAGAAGCTCGCCGGGTGGGGGCGCAGCAGCTCGATGTGGCCGGCGACGTTCGGCCTCGCCTGCTGCGCGATCGAGATGATGGCGACCGGCGATCCCCGGCACGACTTCTCCCGGTGGGGGATGGAGCGTGCCTCGGCGACGCCGCGGCAGGCCGACCTGATGATCGTCGCGGGCCGGGTGAGCCAGAAGATGGCGCCGGTGCTGCGGCAGATCTACGACCAGATGACCGAGCCGAAGTGGGTCATCGCGATGGGCGTGTGCGCGTCGTCGGGCGGCATGTTCAACAACTACGCGATCGTGCAGGGCGTGGACCACATCGTCCCGGTCGACATCTACCTGCCGGGCTGCCCGCCGCGGCCGGAGATGCTGCTGGACGCGATCCTGAAGCTGCACGACAAGATCAACAACACCAAGCTCGGGGCGCAGCGCGCGAAGCAGATCGCGGAGCTCGAAGAGGCCAAGCGCCGCCAGCTGCCGCTCTTGGGACAGGGAGCGTGAACGATGACCGGAACGGAGCGCAGCGGAGTGCAGGTCAGCGTTCACGGGCACTTGCCGGGGGGTCTGGGGGGTCGTCCCCCCAGGAGGTGGTCGCGATGACGTCTCAGCATCCTGAGCAGCAGGCCGAGCAGGGCGCCGACCAGCTTCCCGCGCAGACCGAGGAGGAGCGCCGGGAGCAGCCGATCGCGCGCAAGGGGATGTTCGGCGCGAAGACGACCGGCGACACGTCCGGCTACGGCGGCCTGGTCATCCGGCAGAGCCCGAAGGTGTCCGCGCAGCGCCCCTACGGCGGGCCCGGCGGCGCGGCCGAGGCCGGCGAGTTCGACGAGATCGCCGACGAGCTCGAAAGGGCGCTCGGCTCCCAGGGGGCGTCCGCGGAGAAGGCGGGCCCCGACTTCGGGGACGCGATCGAGCGGGTCGTCGTCGACCGCGGTGAGCTCACGTTCTTCGTCCGGCGCGAGCACCTGGCCGAGGTCGCCCGGACGATGCGCGACGAGCCGTCCCTGCGCTTCGAGCTGTGCTCCGGCGTGTCGGGCGTCCACTACCCGAAGGACGAGGGCGCCGAGCTGCACTCGGTCGTGCACCTGCTGTCGATCACGCACAACCGGCGCGTCCGGCTGGAGGCGACCTGCCCCGACGCCGACCCGCACGTCCCGTCGCTGGTGCCGGTGTACCCGACCGCCGACTGGCACGAGCGGGAGACCTACGACTTCTTCGGGATCGTCTACGACGGCCACCCGGCGCTCACGCGGATCGAGATGCCCGACGACTGGGTGGGGCATCCGCAGCGCAAGGACTACCCTCTCGGCGGCATCCCCGTCGAATACCGCGGGGCGGAGATCCCGCCGCCCGACGAAAGGCGGTCGTACGCATGAGCTCCACGAAGTACACCGAGTACGACGCCTACGCCGCGGAAGAGGCGGCCGAGGGCAAGGTCTTCGACGTCAACGGGCAGGACTGGGACCAGGTCGTCGCGGGCGCCGAGGACCTCGGCGACGAGCGGCTCGTCGTCAACATGGGCCCGCAGCACCCGTCCACGCACGGGGTGCTCCGGCTCATCCTGACGCTCGACGGTGAGACGGTGAACGAGGCCCGGGTGGGCATCGGGTACCTGCACACCGGCATCGAGAAGAACATGGAGTTCCGCACCTGGACGCAGGGCACCACGTTCTGCACCCGGATGGACTACCTGGCGCCGATCTTCAACGAGACGGCGTACTGCCTGAGCGTGGAGAAGCTGCTCGGCGTCACCGAGCAGGTCCCGGAGCGCGCCCAGATCATCCGCGTGATGATGATGGAGCTGAACCGGATCTCCTCGCACCTGGTCGCGATCGCCACGTTCGGGCTGGAGCTCGGCGCGACGACGGTCATGCTGAACGGCTTCATCGAGCGCGAGTACACCCTCGACCTGTTCGAGGAGATCACCGGGCTGCGGATGAACATGGCCTACGTCCGTCCGGGCGGGGTCGCGCAGGACCTGCCGAGCGGCGCGACCAGCAAGATCCGCGACTACCTGGACCGGATGCCGAAGCGGATCCAGGCGCTGCGCAAGCTGATGGACGCGAACCCGGTCTACCTGGCGCGGACGAAGGACGTCGCGTACCTGGACCTGACCGGCTGCACGGCCCTCGGGGTCACCGGCCCAGTCCTGCGCGCCACCGGTATCCCGTGGGACCTGCGCAAGTCGCAGCCCTACTGCGGCTACGAGACCTACGACTTCGAGGTCGCGACGCAGGACACCTGCGACGTGTACGGCCGCTACCTCGTCCGGATGGACGAGATGGAGGAGTCCCTGAAGATCGTCGAGCAGTGCCTGGACCGGCTGCAGTCGGCCAAGGGCCCGGTGATGATCGAGGACAAGAAGATCGGCTGGCCGGCGCAGCTCGCCATCGGCGCGGACGGCATGGGCAACTCGCCCCGGCACATCGCGCACATCATGGGCACCTCGATGGAGGCGCTGATCCACCACTTCAAGCTGGTGACGGAGGGCTTCCGGGTGCCGGCGGGGCAGGCGTACGCGCCGATCGAGTCGCCGCGCGGCGAGCTCGGCGCCCACGTGGTCAGCGACGGCGGCACCCGTCCGTACCGCGTCCACTTCCGCGAGCCGTCCTTCGTCAACCTGCAGGCCACCCCGGCGATGGCGGAGGGCGGTATGGTCGCCGACGTCATCGCAGCCGTGGCCAGCCTCGACCCGGTCATGGGAGGCGTGGACCGATGAGCATCGCACGGGGTCCGGCATGCGGCATGGTCGCACCTGCTGCCTTCGCCGCCGTGGCCAGCATCGACCCGGTCATGGGGGGAGTGGACCGATGACGTACGAACCGGAGATTCGGGAGCGGCTGGAGGCGGACGCCAAGGCGATCATCGGCCGCTACCCGCGGCCGAGGTCGGCGCTGCTGCCGCTGCTGCACCTGGTGCAGTCGGTGGAGGGGCACGTCACCGAGGACGGGATCGAGTTCTGCGCGGAGCAGCTCGGCATCACCCCGGCGCAGGTGAAGGGCGTCGCCACCTTCTACACGCAGTACAAGCACGCGCCGGTCGGCGACTACCACGTCGGCGTCTGCATCAACACGCTGTGCGCCATCATGGGCGGCGACCAGATCTGGAACGAGCTGAGCGAGCACACCGGGGTC
Source organism: Actinomadura madurae (assembly GCF_900115095.1). Lineage (GTDB taxonomy): Bacteria > Actinomycetota > Actinomycetes > Streptosporangiales > Streptosporangiaceae > Spirillospora > Spirillospora madurae. The sequence continues at coordinate 118,046 of NZ_FOVH01000004.1, read as the reverse complement.
GGGCACGACGAGGCCACCCCGGACGGCAAGGTCAGCCTGGAGCGGATCGAGTGCAACGCCGCCTGCGACTTCGCGCCGGTGATGATGGTCAACTGGGAGTTCTTCGACAACATGACTCCCGAGAAGGCGAAGCGGCTCGTCGACGACCTGCGCTCGGGTGAGCAAGTGCTTCCTTCACGCGGCGCGGAGCAGCTTGCCACCTGGAAGGAGGCGTCCCGCGTGCTCGCCGGGTTCCCGGACGGGCGCGCCGGCGAGGGCGTCCAGGCCGGGCCGGAGTCGCTGGTCGGCCTCAAGCTGGCGCAGGAGCGCGGGTGGTCGGCGCCGTCCGCCGAGACCGACCGCGAGCGCCCGGAGGAGCCGGTGAAGCCGGAGCAGATCTCCGCGCCGCCGCACGAGCCGGGCAAGCCCGTCCCCGGCGAGGCGAAGCCCGGAAGCCAGGAGGGACGGAACAAGTGACTACGCTGACCCCGATCCTCACCAGCAACTGGGATCAGGCCGACTCCTTCACCCGCGCGGGGTACGAGCGCGGCGGCGGCTACAAGGCGCTGCGCAAGGCCCTCGGCATGGAGCCGGACGAGATCGTCCAGGCGGTCAAGGACTCCGGCCTGCGCGGCCGCGGTGGCGCCGGCTTCCCCACCGGGATGAAGTGGGGCTTCCTGCCGCCGACGAGCCCGAACCCGCGCTACCTGGTGGTGAACGCGGACGAGTCCGAGCCGGGCACGTGCAAGGACATCCCGCTGATGATGGCCAACCCGCACGTGCTCGTCGAGGGCATCGTCATCAGCTCCTACGCGATCAGGTCGAACGTCGCGTTCATCTACGTCCGCGGCGAGGTGCTGCACGTCATCCGCCGCCTCCACCAGGCGGTGGCGGAGGCGTACGAGGCCGGCTACCTCGGCAAGGACATCCTCGGGTCCGGCTACGACCTGGACGTCGTCGTCCACAGCGGCGCCGGGGCCTACATCTGCGGCGAGGAGACGGCGCTGCTGGACTCCCTTGAGGGGTTCCGCGGTCAGCCCAGGCTGAAGCCTCCCTTCCCGGCCGTGGCGGGCCTGTACGGCGGGCCCACCGTCATCAACAACGTCGAGTCGATCTCGTCGGTTCCCTCGATCATCGGGAACGGCCCGGAGTGGTTCGCCGCGATGGGCACCGAGAAGTCCCAGGGATTCGGGATCTTCTCGCTGTCCGGGCACGTCACCCGGCCCGGCCAGTACGAGGCGCCGCTCGGCATCACGCTGCGGGAGCTGCTCGACATGGCGGGCGGCGTCCGGGAGGGCCACCGGCTGAAGTTCTGGACGCCCGGCGGGTCGTCCACGCCGATCTTCACCGAGGAGCACCTGGACGTGCCGCTGGACTTCGAGTCCGTCGGCGCCGCCGGGTCCATGCTCGGCACCCGCGCCCTGCAGATCTTCGACGAGACGACCTGCGTCGTCCGGGCCGTGCTGCGCTGGTCGGAGTTCTACGCGCACGAGTCGTGCGGCAAGTGCACGCCGTGCCGCGAGGGCACCTACTGGTACAAGCTCATGCTGAAGCGGCTGGAGGCCGGCCAGGGCACCGAGGAGGACCTGGAGACCCTGCTGGACATCTCCGACAACATCCTCGGCCGCGCGTTCTGCGCCCTCGGCGACGGCGCGACCAGCCCCGTCGTCTCGTCCATCAAGCTGTTCCGGGACGAGTACCTCCGGCACTTCGAGCAGGGCGCCTGCCCCTTCGACCCGGCCGAGTCCACCCTCTGGGGAGGTGCCAAGTGACCGTCACCGACGACAAGGCGGCGGTGGAGAAGGTCGAGATGGTCTCCTGCACCATCGACGGCTTCGAGATCGAGGTGCCCAAGGGCACGCTGATCATCCGGGCCGCCGAGCTGCTCGGCATCCAGATCCCCCGGTTCTGCGAGCATCCGCTGCTCGACCCGATCGGCGCCTGCCGGCAGTGCCTGGTGGAGATCCCCGACGCCGGGAACGGCCGCGGGATGCCGAAGCCGCAGGCGTCCTGCACCACCGCCGTGATGCCGGGCATGGTCGTCAAGACCCAGCTCACCTCGCCGGTGGCCGACAAGGCCCAGCACGGCATCATGGAGTTCCTGCTCATCAACCACCCGCTGGACTGCCCGATCTGCGACAAGGGCGGCGAGTGCCCGCTGCAGAACCAGGCGATGTCCAACGGGCGCGGCGAGACGCGGTTCACCGAGACCAAGCGGACCTGGCCGAAGCCGCTCCCGCTGTCCAGCCAGGTGCTGCTCGACCGGGAGCGGTGCATCCAGTGCACCCGCTGCACCCGGTTCTCCGAGCAGATCGCCGGCGACCCGTTCATCGACCTGTTCGCCCGGGGCGCGAAGGAGGAGGTCGGGACCGCCGACGGCAACCCGTTCCACTCCTACTTCTCCGGCAACACCGTGCAGATCTGCCCGGTGGGCGCGCTGACCGGCACCGCGTACCGGTTCCGGTCCCGGCCGTTCGACCTCGTGTCGCAGCCGAGCGTCTGCGAGCACTGCGCGTCCGGCTGCTCGCTGCGCACCGACCACCGGCGCGGGAAGGTCACGCGGCGGCTGGCGGGGGACGACCCGCAGGTCAACGAGGAGTGGAACTGCGACAAGGGCCGCTGGGCCTTCACCTACGCGACGCGGCCCGACCGCCTCACCCACCCGCTCGTCCGCAACGAGGACGGCGTGCTGGAGACGGCGTCGTGGCCGGAGGCGCTCACGATCGCGGCGCGCGGCCTCGCCGGGGCGCGCGGCTCCGCCGGTGTGCTGGCCGGCGGCCGCGTCACCCTTGAGGACGCCTACGCCTACGCCAAGTTCGCCCGGATCGCGCTCGGCACCAACGACGTCGACTTCCGGGCCCGCCCGCTGTCGGACGAGGAGTCGCGGTTCCTCGCCTCGTCCGTGGCGGGACGCTCCATCGAGGTGTCGTACTCCGACCTGGAGAAGGCGCCGGTCGTCCTCCTCGCCGGCCTGGAGCCGGAGGAGGAGTCGCCGATCGTGTTCCTGCGGCTCCGCAAGGCGTTCCGCAAGAACCGGCTCCCGGTGTACGCCGCCGCGCCGTTCGCGACGCGCGGGCTGGCGAAGCTCGGCGGCACGCTGCTGCCGACGGCGCCCGGCGCGGAGGCCGAGACTCTCGGCTCGCTCATCGGCGACGACGACCGCGCCGACGTCCGGACGCTGCTGGAGACGCCCGGCGCCGTCATCCTGGTCGGCGAGCGGCTCGCCACCAGCCCCGGCGCCCTCACCTCGGCGGTCCGGGTGGCGCAGGTCACCGGCGCCAGGCTGGCGTGGGTGCCGCGCCGGGCCGGGGAGCGCGGCGCGATCGAGGCCGGGGCGCTGCCCGGGCTGCTGCCGATCGGCCGTCCGGTCACCGACCCGGAGGCGCGCGCCGAGGTCGCCCGCGCGTGGGGCGTCGCGGAGCTGCCCACCGGGCCCGGCGAGGACACCGCGGGCATCATCGCGGCGGCGGCGCAGGGGCGGCGCGGCGCGCTGCTCGTCGGCGGCGTCGACCCCTACGACCTCCCCGACCCGGAGGCGATGCTGAAAGCGCTTGAGGCCGCCCCGTTCGTGGTGAGCCTGGAGCAGCGGCCGAGCGCGGTCACCGACCGCGCCGACGTCGTCCTGCCGGTCGCGGCGGTCGCGGAGAAGTCCGGGACGTTCGTCGACTGGGAGGGCCGCGGCCGGCCGTTCGACGTCGTGCTGAAGTCGTCCGGGCGGATGTCGGACCTGCGGGTCCTGCAGGCGCTCGCCGACGAGATGGACGTCCACCTGGGCCTGCCCGGACCGGACGCCGCGCGCCGCGAGCTGACCGCACTCGGCGCCCACCGCGGCACCCGCCCGGACGCGCCGGACGTGGCGCAGCCGCTGCCGCCGCACCCCGAGCAGGGCGAGGCGCTGCTCGCGACGTGGCGGCTGCTGCTGGACCGGGGCCGCCTCCAGGACGGCGAGCCGTTCCTCGCGGGCACCGCCAAGGCCGCGGTCGCCCGGCTGTCGCCCGCGACGGCCGCGGAGATCGGCGCGACCGGGGCGGTGACGGTGTCGGCGCCGCGCGGCGAGGTCACGCTCCCGCTGGAGATCACCCCCGACCTGCCCGACCGGGTGGTGTGGCTGCCGACGGACTCGGCCGGCTGCGCGCTGTACCGGGACCTGGGCGCGGCCGCCGGCGGCATCGTCAAGATCGCGAGCGGGACGCTCGCGAGCGCGCACGGGAACGCTGGAGGTGCCGAATGAGCCCGCTCCCCGCCGCCGTCCCGGCCGGGCCCCTGGCCGCGCCCGCGGCCGACCCCGCGCTGGAGGGCTTCGGCACCGACCCGTGGTGGCTGATCGGCGGCAAGGTCCTCGCCATCTTCGTGTTCCTCGTCGTGACCGTGCTGATGACGATGTGGATCGAGCGGCGGATCATCGGCCGGATGCAGCTGCGCGTCGGCCCGAACCGCGCCGGGCCCTTCGGCCTGCTGCAGGGCCTCGCCGACGGCGTCAAGCTGGCGCTGAAGGAGGACATCGTCCCCCGCCAGGTGGACAAGATCGTGTTCATCCTCGCGCCGGTGATGGCGGCCGTCCCGGCGTTCATCTCGTTCATCATCATCCCGTTCGGGCCGCGCGTGTCGGTCTTCGGGCACGAGACGGCGTTGCAGGGCACCGACCTTCCGGTCGCGGTGCTGCTCGTCCTCGCGATGTCGTCGATGGCGATCTACGGCATCGTGCTGGCCGGCTGGTCGTCGATGTCGCCGTACTCGTTGCTCGGCGGGCTCCGCTCGTCCGCGCAGATGATCTCCTACGAGATCGCCATGGGCCTGTCGTTCGTCGCGGTGTTCATGTTCGCGGGCTCGATGTCCACCTCGCAGATCGTCGCGGCGCAGCAGGACAAGTGGTTCGTGGTGCTGCTCGCGCCGTCCTTCGTCGTGTACGTGATCACGATGATGGGCGAGTCGAACCGCATCCCGTTCGACCTGCCCGAGGGCGAGGGCGAGCTGGTCGGCGGCTTCCACACCGAGTACTCGTCGCTGAAGTTCGCGATGTTCTTCCTCGCGGAGTACATCAACCTCGCGACGCTGTCGGCGCTCGCCACCACGATGTTCCTCGGCGGCTGGCGCGCTCCCGCGCCGATCTCCACGGTCTGGGCCGGCGCCAACTCCGGCTGGTGGCCGGTGCTGTGGTTCCTGGTCAAGATCTTCGTGTTCATCTTCTTCTTCATCTGGCTGCGCGGCACGCTGCCGCGCGTCCGCTACGACCAGCTGATGAAGCTCGGCTGGAAGGTGCTGATGCCCTTCTCGCTCGGCTGGATCCTGCTGGTCGCGACCATCCGCGCGCTGCGCAACGACGGCTACGACATGCGGCAGATCGTCATCGTCGCCGCCGTGGCCGCCGCGGTCGTGCTGGTCGCCACGGTGATCTGGGAGATGTTCCGCGGCGAGGACGACAAGGAGATCGTCCCGGGCGCCGCGGCGGGGACGCGGACCGACCCGGCCGCGGGCGGGTTCCCCGTGCCGCCGATGGACGCGCCCCACTACCACGGCCGCGCCCGGGAGCCGCGCGGGCAGGCCACGATCGAAAACCCTCCCGAGGAGGTCACCAGTGGGACTCACTGATTTCCTGAACCCGGTCAAGGGGTTCGGGGTCTCGTTCCACCAGATGTTCATGAAGAGCGAGACCGTTCAGTACCCCGAGGTGAAGAAGCCGACGGCGCCGCGCTTCCACGGCCGCCACCAGCTCAACCGGTGGCCGGACGGCCTGGAGAAGTGCATCGGCTGCGAGCTGTGCGCGTGGGCGTGCCCCGCTGACGCGATCTTCGTCGAGGGCGCCGACAACACCGCGGACGAGCGGTACTCGCCCGGCGAGCGGTACGGCCGCACCTACCAGATCAACTATCTGCGGTGCATCCTGTGCGGGCTCTGCATCGAGGCGTGCCCCACCCGGGCGCTGACGATGACCAACGAGTACGAGCTCGCCGACGACAGCCGCGAGAGCCTCATCTACACCAAGGAGATGCTGCTGGCGCCGCTGCGCGAGGGCATGGAGGCGCCGCCGCACGAGATGCGGCTCGGCGACACCGAGGAGGACTACTACCGCCTCGGCCTCCAGTCCGAAGACGCGCACGTTTCTCCCGAGGGGGGACGACCCCCCACGCCCCCCGGAGCGCCTTCGGCTCCGAACGTTCCCTCTGAGGGCGGCGGGCGCGCCAGCGTCGACCAGGCCGTCAAGCGGGAGAAGGCGCGCAAGGGCGGTGAGCGGAAATGACGCCGTCCCTGGCTGGCGCGCACGTCCTCGCGGCCGACGTCGCCGACAAGCAGTCGGGCGAGCCGTTCTTCTTCTGGCTGCTCGCCGTCGTGTCGGTCCTCGCCGCGCTCGGCATGATCCTCATGCGGAAGGCGGTGCACTCGGCGCTGCTGCTCGCGACCGTGATGCTCTGCCTCGCCGCGCTGTACGCGATCCAGAACGCGCCGTTCCTGGCGTTCGTGCAGGTGATCGTCTACACCGGCGCGGTGCTGATGCTGTTCCTGTTCGTGCTGATGCTCGTCGGGGTCAGTTCCACCGACTCCCTGGTGGAGACGATCCGGGGCCAGCGCTTCTGGGCGGTGATCGCCGCGGTCGGCTTCATCGTCCTGCTGACGGTCGGGCTCGGCAACGCCGCGCTCGGCGACTCGGCCGGCCTGAACCAGGCCAACGCCGAGGGCAACGTGGTCGGCCTGGCCCGGCTGCTGTTCTCCAAGTACGTGTTCGCGTTCGAGGCGACCAGCGCCCTGCTGATCACCGCGGCGCTCGGCGCGATGGTGCTGGCGCACCGGGAGCGCACCGAGCCGAAGGCGACGCAGCGGGACCTGTCCAAGGCGCGGTTCCTGTCCGGCGACCACCCGGGCCCGCTACCCGGCCCCGGCACCTACGCCCGGCACAACGCCGTCGACATGCCGGCGCTGCTGCCGGACGGGACGCCGTCGGAGCTGTCGGTCAACCCGGTCATCGCCGCCCGCACCGACACCGCGGAGCGGCACGCCGACCTGTTCGGCGGCACCGAGGAGGAGGCCCTCGAACGGGACGTGGCCGCGGTCAAGGCGGCCACCGAAGAGGCCGAGGACGCCGACGCCGAGTCGCGCTCGGTCAAGTCGGGGTCGCCGGCCGCGGGCGGCGGCGCGAGTGAAGGCGAGGCTGGTCAATGAGTCCGGGGCACTACCTGGCGCTCTCGGCGATCCTGTTCACCATCGGAGCGCTCGGCGTCCTCGTGCGGCGCAACGCGATCGTGGTGTTCATGTGCGTCGAGCTCATGCTGAACGCGACGAACCTCGCGTTCGTCTCGTTCTCCCGCATGCACGGCAACCTGGACGGCCAGATCATCGCGTTCTTCGTGATGGTGGTGGCCGCGGCGGAGGTCGTGGTGGGCCTGGCGATCATCATGACCATCTTCCGGACCCGCAGGTCCTCGTCGGTCGACGACGCGAACCTGCTGAAGTACTGAGAGGCCTGGGATGAAAGCGGAAGGCGTCCAGGCCGCGTCCTGGCTCCTCATCGCGCTCCCGCTCGCGGGCGCCGCGATCCTCCTGCTGGGAGGGAGGCGCACCGACAAGTGGGGCCACCTGCTCGGCGCCGCGATGTCGGTCGCGTCGTTCGCGGTCGGCGTCGCGATGTTCGCGCAGATGATCGGGTACGACGCCGAGGAGCGGCGCCGCACCCTGCACCTGTGGGACTTCATCGACGTCGGCACGTTCAAGATCGGCATGGACCTGCTGGTGGACCCGCTGTCCATCAGCTTCGTGCTGTTGATCACCGGGGTGGGCTCGCTCATCCACATCTACTCGATCGGCTACATGGCCGACGACCCCGACCGGCGGCGGTTCTTCGCCTACCTGAACCTGTTCGTCGCGGCGATGCTGCTGCTCGTGCTGGGGAACAACTTCCTGATCCTGTTCCTCGGCTGGGAGGGCGTCGGCCTCGCCTCGTACCTGCTCATCGGGTTCTGGCAGCACAAGCCGACCGCGGCGACCGCGGCGAAGAAGGCGTTCGTCGTCAACCGCGTCGGCGACATGGGGCTGATCATCGCGATCGCGCTGATCTTCGCCACCTTCGGCACCATCGACTTCGGGCCGGTCCTCGGCACCGGCGCCGAGCACGCGGGCCTCGCGTCCCAGCTCGGCACCGGCACCGCCACCGCGATCGGGCTGCTGCTCCTGCTCGGTGCCTGCGGCAAGTCGGCGCAGCTCCCGCTGCAGTCCTGGCTGCTGGACGCGATGGAGGGCCCGACCCCGGTGTCGGCCCTCATCCACGCGGCGACGATGGTGACCGCGGGCGTGTACCTCATCGTCCGGTCCGGGCCGATCTTCGAGATGTCCGACACCGCGCAGCTCGTGGTGACGATCGTCGGCGCGGCCACGCTGCTCGCCGGTGCGATCATCGGGTGCGGCAAGGACGACATCAAGAAGGCCCTCGCCGGGTCGACGATGTCGCAGATCGGCTACATGCACCTCGCCGCGGGCCTCGGCAAGCCCGGCTACGTCTTCGCCATCGCGCACCTCATCGCGCACGGCTTCTTCAAGGCGGGCCTGTTCCTCGGCGCCGGCTCGGTCATGCACGGCATGAAGGACGACGTGAACATGCGCCACTACGGCGCGCTCCGCTCGGTGATGGCGATCACCTACGCGACGTTCGGGCTCGGGTACCTCGCCATCATCGGGTTCCCCGGCCTGTCCGGCTGGTTCACCAAGGACGGCATCATCGAGGCCGCCTACGACAAGGGCGGCACGTCCGGGATGATCCTCGGCTCGTGCGCGCTCGTCGGCGCCGGCATCACCGCGTACTACATGTCGCGCGTCATGTTCATGACGTTCTTCGGTGAGAAGCGCTGGGAGGACGACGTCCACCCGCACGAGTCGCCGGCCGTCATGACGTGGCCGCTGATCCTGCTGGCCCTCGGGTCCGTCTTCGCGGGCGGCTACCTCGTCCTCGGCCCGTTCGCCCACTTCCTCGAACCGGTCGTCGGCGCGCCCGAGCACGAGCACGAGTTCCAGCCGCTCGCCGCCCCGGGCATCGCCACCTTCGTGCTGATGATCGTCGGCGCGGGGATCGCCTGGGTGCAGTACGGGAGCCGGAAGGTGCCGCGCGAGGCGCCCAAGGGGTCCTTCGTCACCGTCGCGGCCCGCAAGGACCTCTACGGCGACGCGCTCAACGAGTCGCTGCTGATGCGCCCCGGCCAGTGGCTGACCCGGCTCGCGGTCTGGTTCGACGGGCGCGGCGTCGACGGCGCCGTGAACGGCACGGCCGCCGGGGTCGGCGGCAGCTCCGGCCGGCTCCGGCGCGTCCAGACCGGCTTCGCCCGCTCCTATGCCCTGTCGATGCTCGGCGGCGCCGCCCTCGTGGTGGCGGCGCTCCTGGTGGTGAACGTGTCATGAGCGACTTTCCCTGGCTGAGCGTCCTCATCGCGCTGCCACTCGCCGGCGCGGTGCTGCTCAGCGTCATCCCGCGCGAGCGGGAGGCGCTGGTCAAGCAGTTCGCGCTCGGCGTCTCCCTCGTCGTCGCCGCCCTCGCCGGCGTCATGGCGGCGGGCTTCGACGCGGGCGGCGACCGGTTCCAGTTCACCGAGAAGTACTGGTGGATCAAGGAGTTCGGGGTCCACTGGGCGGTCGGCGTCGACGGCGTCGCGCTGGTGATGATCCTGCTGTCGGTGATCCTCGTCCCGCTGGTCATGCTGGCGTCCTGGAGCGAGGCCGACCGGTCCGGCGGGGTGGACGTCCCCGCGAAGCGGTCGCTGAAGACCTACTTCGCGCTGCTGCTGTCGCTGGAAGCGGCCATGATCGGCGTCTTCGCGGCGACCGACGTGTTCCTCTTCTACGTCTTCTTCGAGGCGATGCTCATCCCGGTGTACTTCATCATCGGGTACTACGGCGGCGCCCAGCGCTCCTACGCGGCGGTCAAGTTCCTGCTGTACTCGCTGTTCGGCGGCCTGCTGATGCTCGTCGCCGTCATCTGGCTGTACCCGCTGTCGGCGAAGTCCGTCGACGAGGGCGGCCTCGGGCACGGCACGTTCATGTTCGACGAGCTGTCGACGATGAACATCGACCCGACGACGGCCAAGTGGCTGTTCCTCGGCTTCTTCGTCGCGTTCGCGATCAAGGCGCCGATGGTGCCGGTGCACACCTGGCTGCCGGACGCGGCGCAGCAGTCCCCGACCGGCGCGCTGGTGCTGATCGTCGGCGTCCTGGACAAGGTCGGCACGTACGGCATGCTCCGGTTCTGCCTGGAGCTGTTCCCCGGCGCCGCGAAGTGGGCCACCCCGGTCGTCCTCGCGTTCGCGGTGCTGAGCATCATCTACGGCGCGATCCTCGCGATCGGCCAGGTCGACATGAAGCGCCTCATCGCCTACACGTCGGTGTCGCACTTCGGCTTCATCGTCCTCGGCATCTTCGCGATGACGTCGCAGGGCCAGTCCGGCGCCGCGCTCTACATGGTGAACCACGGGTTCTCCACCGGCGCGCTGTTCCTCATCGTCGGCTTCCTCATCGTCCGGCGGAAGTCGGCGCGGATCGCCGACTACGGCGGCGTGCAGAAGGCGGCGCCCGTGCTCGCCGGGACGTTCCTGATCGCCGGCCTGTCCGGGCTGTCGCTGCCGGGCCTGTCCACCTTCGTGTCGGAGTTCCTCGTCATCGTCGGCACGTTCAGCACCCACCGGTGGGCGGCGGTCCTCGCGGTCAGCGGCGTCGTGCTCGCCGCCATCTACATCCTGTGGATGTACCAGCGGACCATGGGCGGCCCGAAGGCGCCCGCGGTCGAGGGCATGAAGGACCTGTCCGCCCGGGAGAAGTGGGCGATCGCCCCGATCATCGCGATCATCGTCGCGATGGGCCTCTTCCCGCAGCCGGTGCTGCACGTGATCAACCCGTCCGTGGACCACACGCTGGCCCGCGTCGACAAGCGCGATCCGGCGCCGGACATCACCGGTAACGTCGCCGAGAACGGAGCCCGTCCATGAGCACCACCAGTCAGGTGAGCGGCGTCCTCGCCCAAGGGGGTGACATCCCCGCGCCGCACATCGAGTACGGGCAGATCGGCCCGCTGCTGCTGGTCCTCGGCGCCGCCGTCGTGGGCGTGCTCGTCGAGGCGTTCGTCGGCCGGAGGGGCCGGTACTGGACGCAGGTGCCGGTCGCGTTCCTCGGCCTCGCCGGCGGGTTCGTCTGGACGATCCTCCTGGCGTGGCGCGACGACCCGCACCACGTCGCCGCCGAGGGCGCGCTCGGCGTGGACGGCCCCACCCTGTTCATCCAGGGCACCATCCTGGTGCTGGCGCTGGTCAGCACGCTGCTGATCGCCGAGCGGGGGGACGGCCGCGCCGCCGGCGGGCACTTCGCCGCGCAGGCGTCCGCCCTGCCCGGCAGCGAGGCCGAGCAGCGCACCACCGCGGCCGGGTTCACCCAGACCGAGGTGTTCCCGCTGATGATGTTCGCGGTCGGCGGCATGATGATGTTCCCGGCCGCCAACGACCTCCTCACGATGTTCGTGGCGCTGGAGGTCATGTCGCTGCCGCTGTACCTGCTGTGCGGGCTCGCCCGCCGGCGGCGCCTCCTCTCCCAGGAGGCGGCGGTGAAGTACTTCCTGCTCGGCGCGTTCTCCTCGGCGTTCTTCCTCTACGGCGCCGCGCTGCTGTACGGGTACGCCGGGTCGGTGCGGCTGTCGGACATCTCCGCGCAGATCGGCAAGGACGCCGGCAGCGAGACCATGCTCCTCGCGGGCGTCGCGCTGCTGTCGGTCGGGCTGCTGTTCAAGCTCGGCGGCGTCCCGTTCCACATGTGGAAGCCGGACGTCTACCAGGGCGCCCCCACCCCGATCACGGCGCTGATGGCGTCCTGCACCGTCGTCGCCGCGTTCGGCGGGATCCTGCGCGTCTACTACGTCGCGTTCGAGACGCTGCGCTGGGACTGGCAGCCCGTCATGTGGGGTGTGGCCATTCTCACCATGGTCGCCGGGTCGATCATCGCGATCACGCAGACCGACATCAAGCGGATGCTGGCCTACTCCTCGGTCGCGCACGCGGGCTTCCTGCTCATGGGCGTGATCGCCAGCTCCCCGGACGGCCTGTCCAGCACCATGTTCTACCTGGTCGCCTACGGCTTCACCTCGGTCGGCGCGTTCGCCGTCGTCACGATGGTCCGGGACGCGGGCGGCGAGGCCGGGCACCTGTCCCGCTGGGCGGGCCTCGGCAAGCGCTCCCCGGTCGTTGCGGGCGTGTTCGCGTTCTTCCTCCTGGCGTTCGCCGGCATCCCGCTCACCAGCGGGTTCACCGGCAAGTTCGCGGTGTTCAAGGCGGCCGTGGAAGGGGACGCGACGCCCCTGGTGATCGTCGCGGTCGTCTCCTCCGCCGTCGCCGCGTTCTTCTACGTCCGTGTGATCGTCGTCATGTTCTTCAGCGAGCCGGACGCCGAGGGCCCGGTCGTGGTGGCCGGCCCGGCGACCGCGGTCGCGGTGGCCCTCGGCGTGACGGCTACTGTGGTACTCGGCGTGATCCCGCAGCCCGTCCTGGACCTCGCGGGGACCGCCACGACCCACATGTTCGTCCGGTAGGGAGTCTTGGGTGAGCAACCCATCCGCTGAGAAGCCCGGCGGGCCGGCCTTCGAGGAGACCGGCCCGTTCGGGCTTCCCGTCGACGCCGCCCTCGCGGCCGACGCCAAGGAGCGCCTGGCCGCCGTCGAGACCCTCCTCCAGGAGTGCGTGCGCGGCGAGGACCCGCTGCTCACCGAGGCCTCACGGCACCTCGTCGAGGCGGGCGGCAAGCGGTTCCGGCCGATGCTGGTGCTGCTGGCCTCCCACTTCGGCGACCCGTCCGCCCTGGGCGTCGTCCCCGCCGCCGTCGTCGTCGAGCTCACCCACCTCGGCACCCTCTACCACGACGACGTCATGGACGAGGCGACCGTCCGCCGCGGCCAGCAGTCGGCCAACTCCCGCTGGACGAACACCGTCGCGATCCTCACCGGCGACTACCTGTTCGCCCGCGCATCCGACCTGCTCGCCGACCTCGGCCCCGAGGCCGTCCGCATCCAGGCCCGCGCGTTCGCCCGCCTCGTCCGCGGCCAGATCCAGGAGACCGTCGGCCCCACCCCCGACGCCGACCCCCTCAAGCACTATCTGCAGGTCGTCGCCGACAAGACCGCGTCCCTCATCGCCGTCTCCGGCCAGTTCGGCGCCCTGCTCGCCGGCGCCCCCGCGCACGTCGTCGACACCGTCACCTCGGCCTGCGAGAAGATCGGCATCGCCTTCCAGCTCTCCGACGACATCCTCGACATCGCCTCCGAGACCGAGGAGTCCGGCAAGACCCCCGGCACCGACCTCCGCGAGGGCATCCGCACCCTCCCGATGCACCACGTCCTCGCGGGCATCTCCTCGGGCCCCGACGACGCCCGCCTCCGCGAGCTCCTCACCCAGGACCTCACGGACGACGCCCTCCACACCGAGGCCCTCACCCTCCTGCGCGCCCACCCCGCCATGGACCGCGCCCGCGCCGACCTCCGCCGCTGGGCCGAGGACGCCCGCACCGAACTCCTCACCCTCCCCGAAATCCCCGCCCGCCAGTCCCTCACAAACCTCTGCGACTACGTAATAACCCGAACCGGCTAACCCCCGGCCACATCCCCACGCGCGCCGCGCCATCGCGCAGGCCCGTGTCTTCGCAGGCAGCCACGAGACGGCCCGCGCCACTGTGCGGCCGGTGCCCATCGTGCAGGGCGCGTCGCTCCACCCGCCACATCGCTGCCTGGGCGACGTCACCAGGCGGGCTGTGCGACTGCGCGAGGCACGTCGCCTGTGGACGCGGGCCACGCAATCAGGAGCGCCGCGACATCGCGGGGGCTTAGTAGTACGCGGGTCGTGTGACTACGCGGGCCTTGTGACTGCGCGGGCCTTGTGACTGCGCGGGCCTTGTGACTGCGCGGGCCTTGTGACTGCGCGGGCCTTGTGACTGCGCGGG
>NZ_FOVH01000004.1:0-104116 GCF_900115095.1 Actinomadura madurae | reverse complement strand
CGCGGGCCTTGTGACTGCGCGGGCCTTGTGACTGCGCGGGCCTTGTGACTGCGCGGGCCTTGTGACTGCGCGGGCCTTGTGACTGCGCGGGGCCGGTTGCGCGTCGACGTCAGTCGACGCGCAACCGGCCCCGCTTGTTCGGTCAGGCGTTCTGGGGTTCTGGTTCTTCGGTTACGCCGCGGGACTTCATGGCGTGCAGGACGAGGTCGATGAGGACCTGCTTGCAAGAGTCGATGCGGCGGGCGTCGCAGAGCATGACGGGGACCTTGGGGCCCAGGTTGAGGGCCATCTGGATCTCCGTGAGGTCGTACTGCTTGGCCCCGTCGAAGCAGTTCACCGCGACGATGAACGGGGTGCCGCGGCGCTCGAAGTAGTCGACCGACGGGAAGCAGTCGGAGAGGCGGCGGGTGTCGGCGAGGACGACCGCGCCCAGCGCGCCGAGGGAGACCTCGTCCCACATGAACCAGAAGCGCTCCTGGCCGGGGGTGCCGAACAGGTAGAGGACGTACTCGTCCCGCATGGTGATGCGGCCGAAGTCCATGGCGACGGTGGTGGTGTTCTTGCGCTCCACCCCGGAGATGTCGTCGACGCCGACGCTCTCGTCGGTGAGGACCTCCTCCGTGCGCAGCGGCTGGGTCTCCGAAACCGTGCCCACCATGGTGGTCTTGCCGACCCCGAAGCCGCCCGCGATCACGATCTTGACCGCGGTGGGGAGCCGGCGCGCGCGCACGTCGCGCCTAGAGGGCCCGGAGACCATCGATCACCGCCTTGTAGAGCCTGATGTCGTGCATGTCCGCCTCCGGTTCGGGTTCCTGCATGGAGACGAATCCCTTGTCGAGCAGGTCGCCGAGCATCACCCGGACGGTCGCCACGGGAAGGTCCAGGTGGCCGGTGAGCTCGGCGACCGACATGACGTTCTGGCAGAGCCTGATGATCGCCAGGTGCTCGGGGCCGAGACCGACGGTGGTCTCCGGTTCCGCGCCGACCGCGACCACGAGGGTGATCAGGTCGAACTTGCCGCGGGTCGGCTCGATCCGCCCGCTCGTCATCACGTAGGGGCGGACCATCGGCCCGGCCTGGTCGTCGAGCCAGCGTTCCTGTACTTCGGGTTCCGGCGGGCGCTCCGGGTCCTCCGGCCAGAGCTCGGATTTGGGATCTTCGGGGGGCATCATGTGGGGCGGCCCTCCGCGGCGGTCTCCGAGCGCGACGGCGAGGTGAGGTGCTCGCCCATGCTCGTGACGAGCATCGCCATCTCGTAGGCGATGAGGCCGACGTCGGCGTCCTCGTCGGCCAGCACCGCGAGGCAGGCGCCCTTGCCGGCCACCGTCACCAGCATGAACTGCGACTGCATCTCGATGATCGTCTGCCGGACGGGTCCGCCGCCGAACCGCGTCCCGGCGCCCTTGGCCAGGCTCTGGATGCCGGCGGCCACGGCGGCCAGGTGCTCGCCGTCGTCCTGCTTCATCCCCTCCGAGGAGGCCATGAGGAGGCCGTCCGCCGACAGCACGACCGCATCGTGGGCGTGCGGCACGCGATGGACCAGATCGTCCAGCAGCCAGCCCAGATCGGACGCCGAACCCGCTTTCTGCATCACTGCTCGTCCTCGCCTTCCACTGCGTCATTGGTGCGGGCTTCGACCGCCGTCCTCGCAAGGCGGGTGCCGCGCTGGTAGGACCCCATGATTCGCTGAATCTCCTCGGGCGAGCGGCCGGGGTCGTCATGCTCGTCCTGCTCGGCGGCCGGGGTCTCCCCGGCCTGCAGCGGCGCCGCGAGGTTCGCCTGCGGAACCCGGACGGGCAGACCGGACGGGGTGGTGGAGCTTTCGGGCACGGCTGGCTGGTCCTCCGGGTGACTGATCTCGGGTTCCGCGGCGGCCCCCGCCTCGGAGGCGTCCGGTGGCGCGGGTTCGCCCGCCGGTTCCGGCTCGGCCGGCTCCGGGACGTCCGCGGAGCTCTCGGCCCCGTCGGGGCCCGTGGCGGGCGGCGGCACGGCGACGAGGGCGGGCGGCGCGGGCTGCTCCCTGGTCAGGGTCACCACGCCGCGCGTCCCCGCCTGCGTCTCCCCGGACTGGTCGCCGGCAGCGGAGGAGACCGACGCGGGCTGCCGGACGGTCAGGCCGTTCGCGGTGGTCGTGGGGGCCTTCTCGGTGCCGCTCTCGACGACCAGCTCCTGCGGGATGACGACGACCGCCGTGGTACCGCCGTAGGCCGAGCGCTTCAGGGAGACGCGCACGCCGTAGCGTTCGGCCAGCTTCGCGACGACGAACAGGCCGAGCTGGACGGAGCTGCGCAGGTTGAACTCGGGGGGATCGACGATCCGCTCGTTGATCTCGGCGAGCTTCTCGTCGGTCATGCCGAGCCCGCGGTCCTCGATGTCGATGGCGAAGCCGTTGGCGACGAGGTGCCCGCCGATGTGGACGGCGGTGTCGGGCGGGGAGAACGTCACGGCGTTCTCGATCAGCTCGGCGAGCAGGTGGGTGATGTCACCGACGGCGCGTCCGGCCAGTTCGACCGGGCCGAACGGCAGGACGGTGACGCGGGTGTAGTCCTCGACCTCGCCGACCGCCGCGCGGACGACGTCCACCATCGGCACCGACTGCCGCCAGCCGCGCGCGGGGATCGAGCCGGAGAGCACGATGAGGTTCTCGGCGTTGCGCCGCATGCGGGTGGCGAGGTGGTCGAGCCGGAACAGCTCTTCCAGGTCCTTCGGGTCGATGTCGCGCTTGCGCTCCATGGTGTCGAGCATGTTCAGCTGCCGGTGCACCAGCGCCTGCGTGCGGCGGGCCAGGCTCAGCAGGACGTCGCGGATGCCGCGGCGCAGCTCGGCCTGCTCGACGGCGGTGCGGATCGCGGTCTCCTGGACGGCGTTGAACGCCCGTCCCACCTGCCCGATCTCGTCGGTGCCGAACTGCAGCGGCGGCGCCTCCAGGGCGACGTCGACCTTCTCGCCGTGCCCGAGGCGGTCGACGACGCTGGGCAGTCGCTGCTCGGCCAGCTCCCAGGCGGCGGCGCGCAGCCGTTCCAGCTGACGGACGAGGGCACGCGCCGTGGTGATCGACACGATGATGGACGCGATGACCGCGAGCAGGCCGAGACCACCGGCGAGCAGCAGCCGGACGATGACCCAGATGCCGAGCGGCGTGGCCCGGTCGATGGTGCGCTCACCGGCCTCGTCGATGCTCTTGTTCATGTCGGCCAGCCCGGCCTGGGTGGTCTGCCGCCACTGCGCGGCGGTGACCCGCGGGCGCTGGCCCGGCCGGGTCTGGAGCAGCCGGTCCTCCAGGGCCTTGACCGCCGCCAGCTGGGGGCTGGTGGTCATCTCCTGGTACTGGCGGTTCTCGGTGTCGCGCAGCCCGACCATCGCCTGGTCGAAGGTGTAGCGCCGGACGGCGATGGACTGGTTGACGGCCTGCAGGTCGTCCGAGCTGAGCCGGCCGCCCTGGAGCATGCCGGCGACCAGCGCGTCCTCGCGGGTGAGCAGCTCGCCGCTGCGGGCGACCGCGATGGCGGCGCGCACGACGTCGGCGAAGTCGTCGTCGTCCAGGGTGGCCATGGCGTCGTACATGCGGTACACGGCCTCGTTGATGGCCGTGTAGTTCTGGAACGCCTGATTGCGGCCCATCGCGTTCGAGTCCACGGCCCGGCGGTAGTCGCCGAGCTTGCGCAGGAGGTCGACCGCCTCCGCCATGCGGTTCTCGAGCCCGTCGTCGGCGGCGCGCCGAACCGAGCCTCTCTCGGTGCGGTCGATCATGGTCGCCACGGTCTTGTCGGTCTTGCCCCGCTGGGTCACCATGGCCTCGCGTCCGTGCTGGTTGGGAGCGGCGAGATAGACCACGGTGAGGCGGCGTTCGTTCTGGAGTTCGACCAGCATCGGGTTGGACGCGGTCACGACCGTGTTCAGCGTGCTCACCCAGAGGAGGTTGATGCCCTCCCGTGCGGTCACCCATGCCGCGAAGGCCCACAGAGCGGTGAGAGACAGCAGCATCGCCGCAATCTTGGTCCGCAGTCGCGAGTTGCGGAAGCGCATTGTTTAACCCAACAATATGTCAAGGCACCCTGCAATTGGCGAAAAATGTCCGAATGCTGGGCACGCGATGGTGGGGTATGCAGGGAATGCCGATGTCGGCCGGTTCTGTTGCTCGCAGCACCATACCAACGACCTCATAGGCGCTCAAGGTGAATCGTTTGATTTGGGAAGATCCCAAACGCCTTCACGGAGGTGGAGTGGGGTGAATCACACGAGAGATCCCCGGCGGTATTCCTGGAGCAGTGCCAGTGCGGCGAAGGTGACGGCGCTCACGATGGTGGCCGGGAGGTATGTATCCTTATCGTGCCACAGTGGTGGATTATTGGAATTTGATAGCATTTGTCCGATTGTTTGAGGGGCGTCCGCCGCATCCGCCGTACTCCCCACCGTCAGGGCCGAGCGGATGAAGGCGCCGCCGCGGGAGGCCGCGCGCAGGCAGTCATCCCGGAGCGGCTCCCGGACCGATCCGGCGAGCAGGAGGATGTGCACGGCGTACGCCGTCTCCTCGATGGTGCCGTCCCAGCGCCCCCACCCCCCGTCCGTCCGCTGGGAGCCGAGCACCCAGCGGACCGCGCGGTCCACGGAACCCGCGCGCCCGGCCCCGGAGCCGTACCGCTCAAGGGCCAGCACGGCGCAGCACGTGGCGTAATAGGGGGACGCGTGCCAACGGTCCCGCCAGGAACCGTCGGCCTCCTGCCGCTCGCACAGCCAGGAAGTGATCTTGAACATCGGGGCGGAATAGCGGTGCGCCGCGGTGCCGCCGCCGGTGGTCTCCAGGAAGTGTCCGAACGCCTCCAGTACGTGGGCGTTGGTCGTGACGGATCGGCCGTTCTCGCCCTGCCAGGTACAGAAATGCGTGTCCATCTCGTACTGCGAGAGAAGGTCGGGCGCACAGGGACTGCCGAGGAGCGAAAGGGCATAAAGCACACCAGAGGTGGTGTCGGCATCGGGAGGCAGGCCTTCGCCTCCTCCGGTGCCGGCCGACCCCAGAGCGGCACGCAGTTCGGCCGTCAGTCGCGGCGGCGCCTTCACCGGCACCCCGGCCCGTGCCAGCCAGCTCAGCACCCATCCCCGCTCGAACTCGGTGATAGGTGTGGCCACGGGCACCGGCCCTTTGTACTGAGCGACGCCGGCCTCCAGATACCGGCGAGCCCGCGCCCGGGCGTCGTCGTGCGGGTCGGGCTCATGACCGAGCCAGGCGGCCGTGGCCGCGGGGGAAGCGCCGACCGTCCCCGAAGGCCCGGGAACGACGGAGCCGGTTCCGTGGGCGGACTCGCCCGCGATCTCCAGTGCGTGCAGGAGCTTGGCGGGGATCGGGTCACCCCGCTCCAGTAGCTCCCGGACGACGGGAAGCAGTTCGCCGGCCATCCCGCCGGGCGCGCGCAGGCGGTGGTCAGGGGCCGTCCAGGGGCCCAGCCCGGGGATCCGGCGCATCGCCCGCTCGTCCAGCCGGGCGTTGATCCGTTCGAGCAGGTGGGGAACGATGTGCTCGATGGCGGGCATGTCCGGCAGGTCGAGGACGCGCCCCGGGGCGAGCCACCTCGACAGCAGCCCCAGCCCCCGCGCGGCGGCACGCGCCACGTCGGCGACCGGTATTCCCGTCGGCCCCATGCGGAAGGGGTCGGCGCCGAGGGCGGAGAGCAGGGCCTCGGTCGCGCTGAGGGTCGGAACCAGCGCGTACCCGTCGTCCGGCAGGCCCCAGCCGCCGTCCGGCCGCTGCTCTGCCAGCAGGAACCGCAGCCGCTCTCCGTGGCCGGTCAGCCAGGGTGCCAGGGACACCAGCCTGCCGGTCTCGTACACCGACGGCGAGGACGACCCCCAGGGCCGCTCGGTCAGGTCGTCGACGATCTTCTGCGCCGACACGATGATGTCGACGAGGCCCGCGCAGTCCGGGGTCGCGTCCAGTGTCACAGCGATCCCCAGTAGTCGCTGGTGCCGTAGAACCCGGTGCTGTAGCCGATCTGGCGTTCCAGGTAGTCCACGGCCGCCGGGCACTCGCCGCGCAGCGGTTCGAGCAGCGTGTTGCAGCGCCGGACGATCTCCTCGATGCGCGCGGTCAGCGTGTCGGCGTCGGCGCCGAGCAACTGCGCGTTGAGATCGTTCCAGGCCTTGTCCCGTTCCAGGGTGGCCAGGTCGTTCAGCAGCCGGAGGATCTTCTGCACCTCGCGGCTGATGACCTGGAGCCGGTCGGCGTTCGCCAGGGTGGCCGCGTCGCCGTTGACGATCCAGTGCGAGATGTTGACCCAGGCCGATCCGTAGTTGTCGGCGTTGTCGAGGTAGTCCTCGAAGGACGGCAGCGCGCTCCGGTCACCGGACGAGGCCGACGCCTTCCACTCCACCTCTCGCGCCCCCGCCTCCAGCAGCCGTACCAGCTGGCCCCGCCAGTCGTCGCGCAACCCGGCGAAGGCGGGGGAGGCGGCGACCTCGTCGCGGATGTCGGCCAGGAACCGGGCGAGCCCGTCACCGGCCGCCGGGTCGCCGCCGTCGGCCACGGCGAGGCAGCGCCGGTTGAGGTCGTCGATCTCCTCCCGGGTCGTCGCCACGTGGTCGACCAGCCAGTCCAGGCCGAAGATCCACAACGACGTGCGGTTGGCGATCCGCAGCCGCGCGGCGCTGAGCTCCGGGGAGCCGAACGCGTTGGCGCACGCGACGGCGGTGAACAGGGTTCCGTCGATGGGCTTGACGGCGAAGACGTCGGGATAGGCCTCCGCGCACGCCGCGAGGTCGCGGGCGGCCCGCACCGCCTGCGCCAGGACGGCGCCGTGGCCCTGGGCCGCGCGCATCGGATCGCCGGCGGCCCGCTCCGCGCTCGACTGGGGGACGCCGTTGCTCGGGGTATCGGAATTCGGCATCGCTCTGCCCTCGAAGCCGTTCTCAGGCGGACCGCTGGAGGGGATCCAGCGTCATCATGATCGGCTTGTCGGGCCGCAGCGTCAGGCCCACCTGCGGCTTGGGCATCTCCGCCCCTTCCACCGGCCGCGGGCGGAACCGGCTGAAGATGGAGGCGAGGATCAGCTGCGCCTCGGCCTGGACGATGTGCCGGCCCACGCACTGGTGCGGGCCGCCGCCGAAGGGGAAGTAGGCGTAGCGGTGGTACCGCCTCGCACGCTCGGGCTCGAACCGGTCGGGGTTGAAGCTGCGGGCGTCCTCGCCCCATATCGACTTCATCCGCTGGGTGACGAAGGGGCTGACCAGCACGGTGTCGCCCTTGCGGATCCGCACCCCGCTCAGCACGGTGTCCTCGGTGGCCACCCTGGAGAACAGCCAGCCCACCGGGAAGATGCGCAGCAGCTCCTGGACGACCTGCTTGGTGTACTGGAGTTGCGGCAGGTGCTCGGCGCGGACGCGCTCGGTGCCCACCACTCGCAGGGCTTCGTCATGCAGCTTCTCGCTGACCTCCGGATGCCCGTTCAGTAGCGGCCACAGCCACGTCAGTGCCACGGTGGTGGTCTCATTGCTCGCACCGAACGTGGCGAGCAGATTGCTGCGGATCCACCGGTCGTCCACCGGGCCGCCCTCCCGCTTGCTGGCACGGCACAGCGCGGTGAAGATGTCGTTGCCCTCGCCGGGGTCGTCGCGGTAGCGCTCGACCAGCGCGAACAGGCAGTCGTCCATCGCCTTGACGGCGTTGCGGAACGCCTGGTCACCGGGCATGGGCACGGCCCGCGGCATGAACGGGAACAGGAACCGGTACGCGATCCTGATGACGATCTGCTGCAGAGGCGGGATCATCACGTCCGCCTCGGCGCGCGTGATCTTGTCGCCGAAGAGCACCTTGACCACGGTCTTGTTGATGATCAGGTACATCTCCTGGAGCATGTCGACCGGGGTGCCGCCCCGGGCGTTCTCCTCCAGATCGTCGACCGCGCCGTTGATCGCGTCCGCCATCAGCGCGGTGAGCCTCTTGGTGTTGTGGAGGGAGAAGACCGGCTGCAGGGTCCGCTTGCTCGCGTCCCATCCCGGGCCCTCGTCCAGGATGCTGTCGGTCATCAGGTCGCGGATGGGACGCCAGTAGACCCCGCTGCGGTCGAAACGGTCCGACTGGTGCCGGAGTACCTGTTCCACGTCCTCGGGGTCGGTCGCCAGGAACGGGCGGGAAGCCCCGAGGCCGATCCGCATCAGCCGGCCGTCGGCCTCCTCGCCCATGCGTTCGAGCTGCTGCAGCGGATCTTTGATGAATCCCAAGGCGGTCCGGTACAGAGGAAAGTTCTTGGCCCGTCGCAAGGGGACGGCGCCAACATCAATGGACACTTCCGACGGCCCCCCACGAGCTCGACATCATCGGACCGCCTGCCGTGGCCGCTGCGCTGAGGTCCTGGCTGGGCGATTAGCGATCTCTGTCCACGTCTGAGATTCTTGGGCGCTATGTATGTTTTGCTGGAAGTATCACATGATCAATTAACGCGATCAAGGGGACGAAGGGAAGAAATATCAGCCCATTCCGGGTGGCGTTCATCACTTGCCGGCCGGGTTGTCTCATTTCTTGGGCGGCTCTGACATCGTCCGCCCAGGTCACAACCCAGAAAAACGTACTGTGAGTAAATAAGTACGTTAAGTAGCGGACGCCGAAAGGAAAAGGGGCCCGCCTTATCTCGGTTACCGGTCGTCTGGGCGGGGCGGGAGGAGGTCCGGCCACGCGACCCGTCCCGCCACCTGGACCTCGCCGGTCACTCTCCGCGCACCACAGCGGGCCTCGACCGGGTATGTGCTGGGCGCCGCGTCCCGCCGAACGATGGCGATGCCGTTCACGGTCCGTCCGGCGAACGCCTCGGACCGCGCGGCCACGTCGCCCGCGCACCCGGGCACCGAGAGGCGTACCTGCTCCCCGGGCCGCGCCATGCCGGGCTTCACCGCGACTCCGTCCTGATCGGTCGCCTCACCCGTCGCCGGTGCCAGCATGCCCGCCGCGATGAGCGCTGTTCCCAACACGGTGACACTGACCAGACGCAACGGGGGCTCCTCGAATCCGGTGTTTGACGACCGGCACTCTAGCTCCTCTATGCGGCTTCGGGCACCGCTTCCCGGCGTCCCGCCCTCAATCCGTCCCAGGTCAGCGTTACCAGGGCGAACCAAACCAAGAGGAACCCCGCCCACCGGCTGGCGGGCATCTCCTCGTGCTGGATGAACACCCCGATGACGAACTGCAGCACGGGCGCCAGGTACTGCAGCATCCCGATGACGGTCATCGGCAGCCGGATCGCCGACGCGTTGAACAGCATCAGCGGGACGGCCGTCACGACCCCCGCCCCGACCAGCAGCACCGCGTGCCCCACACCGTGATGCCCGAAGGCGGCGCCCCCACGTCCCTCCAGGAAGAGCAGGAAGACCAGCGCGGGCACGAACAGCACGGCCGTCTCGACCGCCAGGCTCTCCGCCGACGGCATGTTGGCGAACTTCTTGAGCAGCCCGTACGTGCCGAACGCGAAGGCCAGCATCAGCGCGATCCAGGGAGGCCGCCCGTAGTCGACGGTCAGCACGACCACCGCCGCCGTCCCCAGGCCGACGGCCGTCCACTGCCACGGCCGCAGCCGCTCCTGGAAGACCATCACACCGAACACCACGCTGATCAGCGGGTTGATGAAGTACCCCAGCGCCGCCTCGACCGTCTGCCCGCTGTTGACGGCGTAGATGTACGTCCCCCAGTTGACGCTGATCACCGCCGCCGCCAGCCCCAGCAGCACCCACTGCCGGAGCCCCAGCGCGCGCACCCACCGCCAGCTGCGTCGCACGGCGAGCACCGCGGCCACCGCCACGAGCGACCACATGATCCGGTGCGCGAGGATCTCGACCGCCCCCGCCGGCTTGAGCAGCGGCCAGTACAGCGGGAACAGCCCCCACATCACATAGGCCGCGCCCCCGAACGCCATGCCCCGTTTGACCACGACCCGCAACCTATCAGCCTGTAATCAACCAACCGAGACACGCTCATGTCGTGGCCGGGCATGCGCCAGGGCAACGACGTGGGCACCCAGCACCGCTCGGCCGTCTTCACCCCGCATCGACGTCCAGCGAAAGGCCGCCGAAGCCTCCCGAGCCACCTACCAGCAGGTCCTGGAACCTTCGTCGTTTGGCGCGGGCTGGTGCGTATGCGCCACTCATGCGATCAGCCCAGAGTCGAGAGCAGGGACGGGGGGAAGATCGCGAAGAAGACCGTGCAGGCAACGCCGACGTAGACGTAGGTGGGCTTCGGGGGGAGGTCGGAGGCCAGGAGGAGGTCCTTGGGGTGCTTGGGGTCGTAGACGATGGGCTCCCAGCCTCCCTCCAGGACGCGGCTGGGTTCGTAGCGGGTCGTGATGCGGGTGCCGTCGGCGGCGGTGAAGGTCAGGTCGTACTTTCGTACGATCCCGCGCCGCCAGAAGGAGACCCGCTCGTATTTCCTGCCGACCTCGGCACGGGTGCGCACTCCGTTGCGGGTCAGGTGGCGTTCCTTGAGGTAGTCCGGCAGGACGAGGATCAGGAAGACCACGCCGGTGAACCGTTCGACGATGGCCCAGACCATGCTCACTCCCGATCGTTCGGACGTGTTGTGGAGTGTCCCAGCGAATGGCTCATTGAGGCCAGCGAGCGGTCGGCACTCTCCCGCTCGAAGGTTTCGAGTCGGTCCCGGAGGTCGCGGGCTTGGCCGATACTTGGCGGCGGTCCTCGGACACGTTCGTCGCCCTCGATAGAGGCGAGGGCCCCACGACCCAAACCGCCTTCGTCCACTCCGACCTTCCTGCCTGGGCCCTATCCGAATGAGACTTACCATCAGCAGTACCTTCACACGGCCCTCGACCGGCTACTGCGGCCTGGACGGCACGGGCCTGAGCTGCCTTGTGGTCGCCGCCCCCGCCGCGTGAGCGCCGACGAGACGGCCCGCCTGGTCCGTGGGCTCACTCCCGAGGAGCGGCAGGCGATCGCACTCCTCGACCTGCAAGCCTTGGTCCGGGAGAACGCCGGCCGAGACTTCAAGGCCAGCGAGCCGGCCTACGGCGTCCTCGACTGCCTGCGTTATTGGGAGGTCCTGATCTCACGCATGGAGGAGGGGTGGCGTCGTCAGGACTACTACATGGTGTACGAGTACTTGAACGTCCTCACCGTTAGAGACGGAATCGACGAGTTTCTCGATGCGATGCCGCATGGCCTGCAAGGCAAGGTTGAAGCTTGCGTGAAGCGACTCGACGCACGCTACCGAGCCGTCACATCGGAGGATGGCGGAGCGGAGTTGTCGCAGTACTGGAGGCCTCTCGCAGAGGGCCGAGAGACTCGCTGGTGGTGGACCCGCTGCCCCACCGAGCTACCACCTGGCTGGTGACCACAGACCGCAGCGCGCATTCGCGTCCAGTGGGATCTTCGCGCCCCTACAGCAGCGTGGACTCTCCGCCGTATCCAGGTACGACAGGTCGAGGAGTGCGTCGAGCAGTACCTGGAGGAGCATCGCCTACATCAGCACAGAAGGAGACCAGAGATGCCAGGACGTCTTGAGGGCAAAGTCGCCTTCATCACCGGCGCCGCCCGCGGTCAGGGCCGTAGTCATGCGGTCCGCCTCGCACGGGAGGGCGCCGACATCCTCGCCGTCGACCTCTGCGCGCAGATCGAGTCCGTCTCCTACCCCCTCGCCACCCCGGAGGACCTCGCCGAGACCACTGAACTGGTCGAGCGGTTCGGCCGACGCATCGTCTCCCGCAAGGCCGACGTGCGCGAACGCGGCGAGCTGCGACAGGCCGTCGCGGACGGCGTGGCCGAACTCGGCCGCCTGGACATCGTCGTGGCGAACGCCGGGATCCTGCCGATGGCCGTGGGCGACCACGATCCTCAATACTTCATCGACGCCGCCGATGTCGACCTGCTCGGCGTGATGAACACGGTCGCGGTGGCCCTGCCCCATCTGCCGGACCACTCCTCGGTGGTGGTGACCGGGTCCACCGCCGCGATGCTGCCCGGCACCATCGACAACCCGGCGACGGGTCCCGGCATCGCAGGCTACGCATGGGCCAAGAAGACGCTCATCGGCTACACCGAGCAGATGGCTCTGCACCTGGCGCCGCGGTTCATACGCGTCAACACCATCCACCCCACCAACTGCGACACCCGCATGCTGCACAACGATGGTGTCTACGCGCTGTACCGCCCGGACCTGGAACACCCGATCCGCGAAGATGCCGAGCCGGCATTCGCGACCCTCCATGCCATGCCCATCCCCTACCTGGAGCCGGTCGACATCTCGAATCTCGTGCTGTTCCTAGCTTCCGACGAGTCGCGGTACATCACCGGCCAGCAGATCCGCGTGGACGCCGGTGCCCTTCTCAAGTTCCCCCAGGGCAACTTCGGCTGACCACCGCGCGGCGGACCAGAGCGGCCGCCGCGCACACTTCCGCCTGGGCAAAACCCCGGCGCGGACGTCCGCGGTTCGCCCAGGACTCCCGTTGGCGACCCCTCGTGTTCTCCGGACCTGCAAGGACCGCTCGACTGACTTGTTCTCGACGTTCGAGTGGTTTACGCGAGGGCGCTGACGGCCTTCTTCCAGGCGTCCTGGTCGCGTGCCTCGCCGGGGGCGTTCACCTCGGTGAAGCGGAGAATGCCGGACTTGTCGACGAGGAACGTGCCGCGGACGGACATGCCGCGGTCCGTGTTGAAGACGTCGTAGAGCTTGGCGACCTCACCGTGGGGCCAGAAGTCGGACAGCAGCGGGAACTGGTAGCCCTCCTGGTTGGCCCACGCCTTGAGGGCGAACACGTGGTCCACGGAGACGCCGAGGACCTGGACGTTCTCGTTCTGGAAGCTGCCGATGTCGTCGCGGACGGCGCACAGCTCCCCGGTGCAAATCCCGGAGAAGGCGAACGGGTAGAAGACGAGGAGCACGTTGCGGCTGCCGCGGTAGGAGGAGAGCGTGACCTCCTGGTTGTTCTGGTCCTTCAAGGTGAAGTCGGGGGCTTCGGTTCCTACCTGGGGTGTCATGAGAGCTCCATGGTGCTGGACGTTGCCGACGCACCGAGCCTAAAGGGGACGGAACACCGCCATACCGGCGGGTGCAAGGACGTGGATCAGCGGCGGTCTCCGGTCGTAGCGCGTCCGTTGGTCGCGGTGCGTCGGTCGTCGTCTGGCTGGAGATGGGGTCCGCAGGGGGATTGCGGCATCTTCCGTGGATGTGGCGCGTGTGGTGTTTCGTGCGGCTCTGGCGACGCAACACTGGGCGAGTAGTTGCTGGACTCTGCAAAAACCTGGCCGAAGCTGCCACGTAGGGCCATGGTTGCACTAGTCTTTGCGCCCTAAGCTCTTTGAAATGTGGCAGACAGCCTTCTGGCCAAAGGGGAAGGTGTTGGGCATGCCGGACAGTCCGACTGTGCATCAGCGACGCCTTCGGATCGATCTGCGCAGGGCGCGCGAGGCCGCCGGGTTGACCCAGGAGCAGGCGGCAAAAGGCTTGGAATGGTCGCTCTCGAAGATTATCCGCATCGAGGGCGGAACGGTCAGGGTGGCCGTCAGTGACGTCCGGGTCATGTTGCAGCAGTACGGAGTACCGCAGGAGCGATTCGACGAGTTCCTGACGCTCGCGCGGGCGGCCCGTGAAACGGCGTGGTGGAGTGCGTACCGCAGGGTCCTCAGTCCGCAGCTGGCGGAGCTGATCGGGTTCGAGTCGGCCGCCGGGGTTTCCCGGGAGTTTCAGCCCCTGATCATCCCTGGTCTGCTGCAGACCAGCGCCTATGCCAGGGAGATCTTGTCGAGCCTTCGCGGGGAGGACGCCGCCGACCAGATCGATGAACTGGTCGAGGTGCGCATCCGCAGGCAGGAGATCTTCGAGGGCGACACTCCCCCCAGATTCTTCTTCGTCATCGACGAGGCCGCGATCAGCCGGCCGGTCGGCGGTGATGCGGTGATGCGCTCCCAGTTGTCGCACCTGCTGGAGATGGCGAAGCGCCCCAACGTGACGATTGAGATCGTCCCCTTCGCCCGTGGGGCGCATCCGGGGTTGGTGGGTCCGTTCAAACTCATCGAATTCGCGGAGCCCGAAGATGATGACGTTCTCTACCTGGAAGGTGCCCAGGGGGAGTTGATAGGTCGCGACTATCGCGAGGAAGTCGTCCGGTACAGGGAGAAGTTCGAAGCTCTCCGCCGCCTCTCCCTGGGCCCCGAGGGCTCGGCGGTCCTGCTCAACACGGTCGCGGAATCGCTCTGAGCGGATTGACGCCTACGCGGGACCGGTGCTTGATTCGCCTATGGCCTGATCTGTGGTCAACGCCTACACTCTCACCTTGACAGAGCGCGTCACAGGAATGTCGGTCCGGCTGAGACCGTGTGCGGAAGGGTACGGCCGAGGTTGAGGACGTCCGTCCACGTGGAAAGGTCGCCGTCCGCATCTAACGTCTACGAGTAAGACCCTCTGGGTTGTGCCTCCGGAATTCTGACGGCCGCGTCTTGGTGTGGTCGGGAGGAGCTAAGTGTGGACAGGGCGGAGCGACCACGGGTGATCTGGAGGCAGAGCAGTCGAACCGGCAATGGAGACTGTGTGGAGGTCGCCTTTGACGGTGCTTCCGTGTTCGTGCGCGACTCCAAGGATCGCCGCGGCGCCGTCCTGGTGATTTCGGGTGAACAGTGGTTGCACCTGCGGCGCTCGATTCGGAGAAGGTATGGGTGAGTTCCGCGCCTGAAGATCATCTCGTGACCGGCACCGGATCGGCGTGGTGGATGTAGCCGCGGTACGGCTTTTCCTTGATCTCCACTTCCAGACGGATGAAGTCCGCGGGGTTCACGGCGCAGAAGCCGCTCCCCACGACGTCCTTGAACAGGGAGTCGGACACGACCAGGGCGAGATCGCGGTCCGGGTGCTCGGTCAGGTAAGCGCGCAGCGGTGCCGCGTCCAGCAGGCGGGAGACGACGATGGGCGCGTCGCCGGCCGGGCCGAGCGGTCCTTCGATCATGGTGCCGTGGTGGAACGCCAGCCTCAGCCTCAGCCGGGTCGCCCGCCGGCTGTTGAGTTCGGTGAGCGCACGCTCCAGGTCGTGCGCGAAGGCGCCCACGACGCGGGCGACATTGACGCCCGCGGGCAGGACGACGAGCTCGCCGTCCCCGCCCGGCTGGCGGTACCAGGCGTTCGTGCGGAGTCCCGTCCGCTTCGCGCAGCCGTCCAGCAGTCCGCGAAGGTCGGTCTGCGCGGCGAGTTGCTGGTGGGCGTCCAGTCGGCTGTACCTCTCCAGGTCCACGGCGAGGAGCAGGCGGTACACAAGCTGCCCTTCGCCCGTGAACCATCGCCATCGAAGCTGCATCTGCCGTCCTCGGTACCTGCCGTCGGCTTGATTCTGCCCGATGCAACCCGCCTTGTGCAGGAAAACATAGGTCGGTTAGCAATATGGCACTTTGCTGCTAGCCTTCTGCGACCCAAAGATCAGACGCGGATGGCGCTTCTGACCTGCACTGATTGACGAGCTGACTCCAACCTGTATGCCGAGTGATGGCTTTAAGTAACCTTGCGAACGGCCATGTGTCGTCTGCTTGGGAGGTCTTCTCCTCTGAAGGAGGATGGGGGCATGGAGTTGGTGGTCGGGCTGCGGGGGCAGGTGCAGGTTGTCGTGGAGGAGGGGGACACCGCGGTTCGGCTCGGGAGCGGTGATGTGGCAGTGCTGGGAACGCCGCGGTTGCTGGCGCTGGCGGAGGCGGCCACGGTGAAGGCCGTGGCGTCCCGGCTGGGCGAGGGGCGGACCTCGGTGGGGACGCGGGTCGAGCTGGAGCATCGGGCGGCCACCCCGACGGGTGCGCGGGTGGCGGTCACGGCCGAGCTGCGGGACGTCGACGGGACGCGGCTCGTGTTCGGGTTCGAGGCCGTCGACGAGCGGGGCACCGTGGTGGGGAAGGGCCGGATCGAGCGGGTCGTCGTGGACAGGGAGCGGTTTCTGGCGCGGATCGCGCGGTGATCAGTACGGCAGGAGACGCCCCGAGGGGGTCCGGAGGTCGGGCGGGCTCGGTTGACGTGGGGGCCTGGGGCGCTTGATGAGCTGCTGCCGTGCCATGGTGATCATCTCCCCCCATCGGGCCTGACTTAACCCGGTGGTCGAGCGGTTACCTCCTACGACGCGGGCGGCCTCCAGGAGGTTCGCTGAGCTTATGCGACGGACACTGCCCGTTCGACCGAATTTTCGGAGGCTGTCCGTGTCCGGACGGTCGCGGAACGAAGGGGGAGTCAGGAAACGATGTCGCGCGTCCGGAAGCGCCGGAAGGCCAGGGCGAACAGGACGAGGGCGTAGGTGACGGAGATGGCGGTGCCCTTGGCCATGCCCGTCCACTGGATCTGGGGCTGGAGGGCGTCCATCCACGAGTACATCCAGTGGGTCGGCAGGAAGTCGCGCCAGGAGCCGAGCGCGGTGACGGCGTCGAGGATGTTGCTGACGATGACGAGCCCGACGGCGCCGCCGACCGCGCCGAGGGGGGAGTCGGTCGTGACCGAGAGCAGGAACGCGAGGGCGGCGACGACGAGCTGCGCGATCAGGGAGTAGCCGATGATGATCGCCATGCGGCCGAGGGCGGTGCTCACCGGGACGGTGCCGCCGGTCGGGAGCTCGACGTCGCCCCAGCCGAAGCCGGCCGTCCCCGCGATCAGGGACATCAGCGGGAGGCTGACGACCGCGACGACGGCGTAGGAGAGCGCGACGACCAGCTTCTGGCGGAGCAGCCGGGCCCGCGGCACCGGCGCGGCCAGCAGGTAGCGGAGGGACGACCAGTTCGCCTCGCTCGCCACCGTGTCGCCGCAGAACAGGGCGACCGCGACGACCAGCAGGAAACCGGTCGAGACGAAGAGGGCGAACAGCGCGAAGTTCATCGCGCTGGACGTGGCGACGTCGACGAGGCTCGGGACGCCGTCCGGCCCCGGGTCCCCGCCGAGCTTGAACGCGGCGACCAGCACCCACGGGAGAACGAGCAGGATGGCGAACGCGACGAGAGTGCGGCGGCGCCGGAACTGGCGCACGGCCTCGACCCGCAGCGGCAGGGTGCGCCGGACGTGGTAGGCGGTCATGACCCTTCCCCGATGATCTCCAGGAACGCGTCCTCCAGGCGGCGGCCGGAGCCGGTGATCTCGGCGACCGGGCCGGCGGCGACGCGGCGGCCGCCCGCCATGACGACGGCGTGCGTGCAGGTCTGCTCGACCTCGGCGAGCAGGTGGCTGGAGACGATGACGGTCCGCCCGGCGGCGGCGTACCGGACGAGCACCTCCCGCATCTCGCGGATCTGCGGCGGGTCGAGGCCGTTGGTCGGTTCGTCCAGGACGAGGAGGTCCGGGAGGCCCAGCATGGCCTGCGCGATGGCGAGACGCTGCCGCATCCCCTGCGAATAGGTGCGGACGGCCCGGTCCAGTGCGGAGCCCAGGCCGGCTATGCGCAGCGCTTCGTCGAGATGGGCCTCGTCCAGGGGACGGCCTGTGGCGCGCCAGTACAGGTCCAGGTTGTCGCGCCCCGAGAGGTGCGGCAGGAAGCCGGGTCCCTCGACGAACGAGCCCAGCCGGGAGAGGACGGGTGCGCCCGGGTACACGCGATGGCCGAAGATACGGATCGAGCCGGAGTCTGGGTGGATGAGCCCCATGAGCATGCGCAGGGTCGTGGTCTTCCCCGCACCGTTCGGACCGAGCAGCCCTAGTACCTGGCCCTTCTCCACTCGGAACGACAGGTCCGAGACGGCGAGGTGTCCGTTCTTGTAGGCCTTCGTCAGTCCGGTTATCTCCAGGGGCACGTCGCTGTCCGCTTCGGTGCCGCGCGCGCGTCGTCCGGGGAGAAGGATGGCGAGTGCCAGAGCGAGGCCTGCCAACGGCAGGACCCACACCCAGACGGGGAGCGGCGCCGATGCGGTCTTCAGTGACGGCACGGAAGGGACGCTCAGCGGCGACACCACCGTCACCTTGTACGACGAAGGCTTGGCGGGCGTCGCGAACCCCATGTCGGTGGTGGCGATGACGAGCCGGAGCCGGTGCCCGCGGTCGAAGCGGTAGTCCATCGCGGGGAGCGTCACCGTGACCTCGTCCCCGCCGGACACCCGGAACGGCGCCGCGAGCCGGCGCGCCGGCGAGGCGGCACCGCCGGGCGCGACGTCGTAGAGCTTCGCGAACAGCGGCCCGTCGCCCTCGATCTTCAGCCGGACGGTCGCCGCGCCCGTCAGCCGCAGCGGATGGTCGAGCGGGCGCGTGTCGAACGTGGCGGTCTGCCCCGGCATGTCCGTCGGCAGTTGCCCGCCGAGGGAGCCGAGCGAGCCCAGCGACCCGAGCGCGCCCAGCCCGGGCAGCGCGGAGATCGAGGTGGGCGACCCGCCCGCCGGGTTGAAGATCGTCTGCTCGCCGCCGGTCAGCGGGAGCCGGGCGGGAGCGCCGGAAAGGCCCGGATACCGGCGGGTCGTCGCCTCCTCGACCACGACCTCCTGGGTGGACGAGTCGAGCCCGCCCGCCCG
Organism: Actinomadura madurae; assembly: GCF_900115095.1. GTDB lineage: Bacteria > Actinomycetota > Actinomycetes > Streptosporangiales > Streptosporangiaceae > Spirillospora > Spirillospora madurae. Next base: position 85,687 of record NZ_FOVH01000004.1, on the reverse strand, counting down.
CGTCACCGTGAATCCGTCGAGCGCCGGGGCGGAGGTGCGCATCAGCCGCGCGTCGAAGAAGTCGCGCACGAGCCCTTCGACCCGCTCGGTCTCCGGGTCGCCGCCGTCGTGCCCGCCCTGGAACCAGACCACCGACACCGGCGCGCCGTTCGCGGCGATGGCCCGCGCGTTGGCATCGGAATGGTCGAGCGGGAACAGGGAGTCGGTCTGGCCCTGGACGAGCAGCGTCGGCACCCTGATCCGGTCGGCGACAGAGGCCGGGCTCGACCGGCGCAGCGTCGCGATCGCCGACTCGGTCGGGCGGCCCTTCTCCGCGATCTCCTGGTACATGTCGCACAATGACGGCAGAAAGCGCCCGCATGCCGTCCGGTCCGCGCTGCCGGTGAAGAACAGGCCCGCCCACAGCTTCTTGAACACGCCGTCCAGCGGCTCGGCCCCGGCGGCGGCGTCCGGGAACAGCGCGTCCGGCAGGCTGTTCCACGTGATCTGCGGCGCGATGGCGTCGACACGCCGGTCGTAGGCGGCGGTCATCAGCGCGATCGCCCCGCCGTACGACTGGCCCGCCATCCCGACGCGTGGGTCGCCGGGCCCGTCCAGCCGGACCTCGGGACGCCGCGCCAGCCAGTCGATCAGCTGCCGCACGTCCTTGACCTCGTAGTCGGGGGAGTTGAGCGCGATCTCCCCGGACGAGCGGCCGAACCCGCGCGCCGACCACGCCAGCACCGCGTATCCGGAACGGGCGAGTTCGCGCGCCTCGCCCGCCACGTCCTGCTTGCTGCCGCCGAAGCCGTGCCCGAGCAGGACCGCCGGGCCCTTCGCCCGCCCGACGGGCTTGTAGAACGTCGTGTCGAGGGTGACGCGCTGGTCGTCCTTCGGCCCGTCGACGACGGCGATGCGCTGCGAGGACGTCTCGACCCGGGCGGCCCCGTCCGCGGTCACTCCCCAGGCCGCGCCGCCGCCCGCCAGCGCGATCGCGGCCCCGGCCGCGGCCCAGCGCGTGGAACGTCCCGTCCTGCCCCACCGCGCCCGGAGCGCGCCCCCCACCCTCATGGTCAGCAACCCTATGCGCGCCGCGCGGGCGCTCGCTCCGCCCTCACGTCGATCCCCGCTGCGCCCGCCGCCGTACGCCGCCCCGTGCCGCTACATCTCGCGATGTACGGCCCGTCCGGTCACGCCGGGGTCACCGCGGGCGGTGCGAGGGCGGCGGTGAACATGGCGGTGAGGCGGTCGGTGAGGTCGGCCGGGTCGGCGGCGCGCAGGTCGCCGAGGCCGAGGAGCCGCCGGACGGGGCCGCCGCCCATGATGATCGTGGACGCGAGCAGCGCCCGCGCGCGGGCGTCCGGCCCGTCGAGCTGGGCGACCATGGGCTGGACGATCACGTCCTCCAGGTACTGGAGCAGGATCTCCTTGACCTCGGGCTGGCCGGCCGACCGGTCCAGCATCCGGGACATCGGGGTGACCGAGCCGCGTTCGAGCTGCCGGACGAAGTGCTCGGCGAGGCGGCGCGGCAGCCCCGCGGGGTCGCCGGCGATGACGCCGCGGATCACCGACTCACCGGCCAGCACCTCGCCGAACAGCGCCGCCTTGGAACCGAAGTAGCGGTGGACCAGCGCCATGTTCGCCTCGGCACGGGCGGCGATCATGCGGACGGTGACGCCGTCGTAGCCGTGCTCGCCGAACAGGTCGCGGGCCGCGTCCAGGATGCGGCGCCGGGTGGCCTCCCGGTCGCGCTTCGGGCGCCGTTCCACCGTGCTGTGCTCGACCTGCATCCCCAAACCCCGGCTCTCGGTGACGGTCCGTGCCCAGTATCCCCCGGGTTGCAAGTAAACAAGCGTCTACATAAGGTACATGCAAAGCACAGGTAACTCATCGTCCGATGGGGGCAGGGTGGCTCAGGCGAGCATGGCGTCGCACGGCCCGGTGACGCCAGAGCAAGCGCGACCGCAGTACACGCATCGTCAGATCCTGGAGATCCTCGCCGGGCTGATGATGGCGATGCTGACGTCGATGCTCTCGACGTCGGTGGTCGCGACGGCGCTGCCGACGATCGTCGGCGACCTCGGCGGCCAGGACAAGCTCTCCTGGGTGGCCAGCGCGGCGCTGCTCACGATGACCGCCTCCACCCCGCTGTGGGGCAAGCTGTCCGACATCGCCGGGCGCAAGCTGATGTTCCAGACCGCCCTGCTCCTCTTCGTGGTGGCGTCGGTGGGCGCCGGGCTGTCGCAGAACATCGGCCAGCTCATCGCGGCCCGCGCGTTCCAGGGCCTCGGCGTCGGCGGCCTGTCCGCGCTCGCCCAGGTCATCCTCGGGGACGTGGTCGAGCCCCGGCAGCGCGGGCGCTACGCCGGCTACATGGGCGCGGTGTTCGGCGTCGCGACCGTCGCCGGGCCGCTGCTCGGCGGGTTCATCGTGGACGCCGACGGCCTCGGCTGGCGCTGGTGCTTCTACGTGTGCGTCCCGCTCGCGGTCGTCGCGTTCCTCGTCATCCAGAAGGTGCTCCACCTGCCCAAGGTGCGGCGCGACACCCGCGTCGACGTCTTCGGCGCGTTCACCATCACCGGCAGCGCCGCCGCGCTGATGCTGGTGCTGTCCCTGGGCGGGACGGAGTTCGCCTGGGACTCCGAATGGACCTACGGCCTCCTCGGCGGCGCCGCCGTGCTGCTCCTGCTCGCGGTCGTGGCCGAGCGGATCGCCCGCGACCCGATCCTGCCGCCCCGGCTGTTCCGCAACCCGACCTTCCTGCTGACGTCGTTCATCTCGATCTGCGTCGGCATGGCGATGTTCGGCGTGATGATCTACATGCCGCAGTACCTGCAGATCGTCAAGGGGATGAGCCCCACCGCGTCCGGCCTGATGACGCTGCCGCTGGTCGTCGGGATGCTCGTCACGTCCACCGGCTCGGGGCAGATCGTCACCCGGACGGGCCGCTACAAGATCTTCCCGGTGATCGGGATGCTGTGCGTCGCCGGATCCCTGTACCTGCTGTCGCGGCTGCACACCGACTCCCCGGAGCTGGTCATCGGCATCGACCTCGCCGTCCTCGGCGTCGGGATGGGCCTCAGCCTGCAGATCCTCATCCTCGCCGCGCAGAATGCCGCCGCGCCCGCCGACCTCGCGTCCACGACGTCCGGCGTCTCGTTCTTCCGCAACCTCGGCGGCGCGATGGGCGTCGCCGCGTTCGGCGCGATCCTCACCAACCGGGTGGCGGACGAGATCACCGGCGGCTTCCGGTCCGCGGGCATTCCGCTGCCGTCCGGGGGAGACGCGCCGGAGCTGGGCTCCCCGGCGGAGATCCAGAAGCTGCCCCCGCAGGTCCGGGGCATCATCCAGGACGCGTTCACCAACTCGCTGGAGACCGTCTTCCTGTACGCCATCCCGGTCGCGCTGCTCGGCTTCGTCGCGGTCCTGTTGCTGCGGGAGCTGCCGCTGCGCGGGTCGGCGAACCGGGGCGGCACCGACACTCCGGCCGCCACGCCCGCCGACGACGGCGTCGTCCGCCCGCCGGCCCCGGCGGCGCGCACGGGCGCCGTCGCCGCGATCGGGGCCGGCAGGCACGCCCGCGGCGCGCACCTCGGCGACGACCGGGACGCGCGGCTCCCCACCCCGGCGGAGACGCCGGCGAACGGCGCGGTCCCCGCCGCCCAGGACCTGGCGACCCAGGTACGCCTCCTCGCCCAGCAGAACGGGCAGGGCGGCAACGGCGGCGTGCCCGTGCGCGGCGTCGTCCGGACCCGCGACGGCGAGCCCGTCCCGTCCGCCGCGCTCACCCTCATCGGCGTGGACGGCCACCAGCTCGCCCGCGCCATCACCCAGGAGGACGGGCGGTACGCGCTGCCGACCCCGGGCCCCGGCAGCTACGTGCTGATCGCCGCGACCGGCGGGCACGAGCCGCAGGCCGCGACGCTCGTCGTCGGCGACCGCCCGGTCGAGTTCGACCTGCTGCTGGCCGGCAGCGGCGGCCTTGCCGGAACGGTCCGCGGCGGGGACAGCGCCCCGGTCGCGAACGCGATGGTCGTCGTCACCGACGTCCGCGGCGACGTCGTCGCCACCGCCCGCACCGGCGGCGACGGGCGCTACCTGTTCGAGAACATCGCGGCGGGCGCCTACACCCTCGCGGTGAGCGCCGCGGCGCACCGTCCGGTCGCGCTGCCGGTGGAGGTGACCGGCAACGGCCAGACGCGCGCCGACGTGGAGATGCCGCCCGGCGCCCGGATCCGCGGCACGGTCCGCAACGAGTCCGGCGCGCCGGTCGGGGACGCGCGGGTCACGCTCGTGGACGCCGCCGGCAACGTCGTCGCGATGGTGATCACCGGGCCGGACGGGGAGTACGCGTTCACCGACCTCACCGGCGGCCAGTACACCGTGATCGCGTCCGGATATCCTCCGGTCGCAACCGGCCTGTCGCTTTCGGGCGGCGGGCTGGACGGCCACGACCTGAAGCTCGGCTACCCCGACGAATGACGGGCGCGGATCCGTCCGGCGGAGGGAACCCCGATGAGAACCTGGAGTGCGGGTCGCTGATGGACGCTGAACGAGGCCTGCGCGGCACGGTGCGGACGAAGGACGGCTGGGCGGTGCGGCACGCCATCGTCACGGTCACCGACCTGGCGGGCAACCAGGTCGCGCGAGACCAGGTCGGCGAGGACGGCGTGCTCGCGGCCGGCCCGCTGCCCGCCGGCACGTACACGGTGATCGTGACCGCGATGGGCTTCCAGCCCGCCGCCTCGACGCTGATCGTCTCCAGCGCCGGCACGGCCGACATCGGGAAGATCGTGCTCGGCCGCGCGGGCGGCACCGAGCTCCCGGCCCCCGGAACCTGGACGATCGACCCGGCGCACTCCGACATCGCCGCCGTCGCGCAGCACCTCGGGCTGTCGAGCGTCCGCGGCCGCTTCGCGGCGTTCGAGGGACGCGTCGAGGTCGCCGAACCGGTCGAGGAGTCGCGCGTCACGGCCCGCATCGAGGCGGCGTCCATCGACACCGGCAACAAGATGCGCGACGACCACCTGCGCTCGGCCGACTTCCTCAACGTCGACGACCACCCGGTCATCACCTATGAGGGCGACGGGCTGACCGGCGCCGGCCCCGACCGCTGGACGGTGCACGGGCGGCTCACCCTCAACGGGCTCACCCAGCCCGTCGACCTCGACATGACCTACCTCGGCATCGGCGCCGACCCGTGGGGCGGCGTCCGGTCGGCGTTCCGCGCCACCGCCGAGCTGCGCCGCACCGACTTCGGCATCCGCTTCAACCAGATCCTGGAGGCGGGCATCGCGCTGGTCGGCGAGAGCCTCCGCGTCGAACTGGAGATCCAGGCCCTCCAGGGCGAGGAGCTTCCCCAGGTGTGACGCCTACCGCCCCTTGAGGTCGCGGACGAGCCGGTTCGCGGTGGCCCGGTCTGGCGAGCCCGTCACCACGACCTTCCCGTCGGTGATCGCCATGTCGACGCGCGGCAGCGTGATGAGCCGGTTCCGCACGACGAACGCCAGGTCGCGCCCGACCGTCGCGCGGGTGAGCTGGGCGAACGCCTGCCGGTCCACCCGGCGGAGCGTCACCGCCACGTCGTAGCCGCCTGGCTGCACCCGCGACTTCTGCACGCGCAGATCGGCGACCTTGCGGATCGCGATCCCCTGGGTGAGCCGGTAGCAGGTCGGCCCCGCCCCGGACTGCGCGGTGATGCCCTGCGTCCCGGCCGGGCACGGCCCCGGCGCCGCCTGCGCGACGGGGTAGATGTGCAGTGGCGCGGCGAGCGTCACCGGCCGCGTCCGCATCGAGGACGCGATCATCGCGCCCGTCACCGCGACCGCCGCGATCAGCAGCCCGAGCGTCAGCACCATCACCAGCAGCGCCGACCGGTGCTGGTCGGCCGCCCGCGCCGGCGGGACCGCCCGGGGCGGCCGTCCCGGACGGTGCGCCGCCCGGTTCCGCTTCGCCTCCGCCGCCTCCCGCCGCCGCGCCGCCGCCCGCGCCCGCCGCCGCGCCGCCTCAGAGACCGCCGGGGCGGGCAGCACAGCCGTCGTCCGCCCCTCCTCCTTACGCTCCTCCGCGGGATTCCCACCGGGCACCGTCGTCGGCCGATAGGGCTGAGCGGGCCCCACGACGGCCTCTCCACCCTCCGGAGCCGCACCGCCGCCACCGTGCCCTGCCGCACCAAGCGGCCGCGTCGCCCCGCCACCCCGCGCCGGGTCCCCACCCGGCGCCGAACCACCACCCTGCGCGGAACCGCTGCCTTGCGCGGAACCGCTGCCGTGTGCGGGACCGCTGCCCTGCGCGGGACCACTGCCGTGCGCGGGACCGCTGCCCTGCGCCGTGTCGCCAGCTTGCGCGGAACCACCACCCTGCGCGGAACGGCTGCCTTGCGCGGGACCGCTGCCTTGCGCGGGACCGCTGCCTTGCGCCATGTCGCCAGCTTGCGCTGAACCGCTGGGCTGCGCCGGATTGCCGGGTTTCGTCGAGCCCCTCTGTTGGGTTGAGCCGCTGGGCTGCGTTGTGTCGCCAGCCTGTGCTGGATTGCCAGCCTGTGCCGTGTCGCTGGGCTGCACTGGACCGGGCTGTGCCGTGCCGAGTTGCTGCGTCACGTTGTCGGGGCGCGCCGATCCGCCGGGCTGCGCCGAGCCGTCCGGCTGTGTCGTGCTGCCGGGCTGTGCTGGAAGGTCGGCTCGTGTGGAACCGACGGGCTGCGTTGAAGCGGCGGCCTGTGCTGTGTCGCCGGGCTGCGCTGGGGCGTCCGGCTGCGTCGGGGCGACGGGCCGGGTGGTGGCGTCTGGTTGCGCCGGAGTGGTTTGAGGGGTCTTCTCGTCAGGCTGTGAAGTGTCGTCTGGCTGCGGGGTGGGGGGCTGGGGCGGGGGGCCGGTGGGTTCGTCGTCGCGCTGACGTCCCTTGCTGCGGCGCGGTATGACCCGCATCGGCACCTCCCCGGCTCCATGATCTCCTCAGTCTTTCAGGATGAGTCGCCGTCCCGCACCGTGTCCCGCCGGGAAGACCGCCGCGGGGTGCCCGTCGCTCACCATGTGATGAACCGTGCCCCGTCCGCGGGCGTTCGAAGCGCGCGAAGGCCCGGCCCCGCCGAACCGGGGCCGGGCCTTCGGACGCGCGCTAGTCGATGCGCCAGGTGTCGCCGCTGCCGAGCAGCGCGGCGAGGTCGCCCTCGCCCTGCGTCTGGGCGGCGTCGTCGAGCTGGGCCCGCATCAGCTCGTCGTAGGACGGGCGGTCGACGTCCCGGAAGATGCCGATCGGGGTGTGCTCGAACGCGGGCTGGTCCAGCCGCGACAGCGCGAACGCCTGCGACGGGTCCGGGTTGTGGGCGTCGTGCACGGCGATCTCGGACGCGTCGACGTCCGCCGCGTTCACGACCTCGAACGACCCGGACGGCGAGCGGCGCAGCGCCTTGGACCGGTCGGCGCCGAACACGATGGGCTCGCCGTGCTCCAGCCGCACCGTGACGTCGTCGCGGACGGACGCGTCCTTCAGCGGCTCGAACGCGTTGTCGTTGAAGATGTTGCAGTTCTGGTAGATCTCGACGAGCGCGGTGCCGCGGTGCTGCGCGGCGGCCCGCAGGACCGACTGCAGATGCTTGCGGTCGGAGTCGATGGTGCGGGCGACGAACGTGCCCTCCGCGCCGATCGCTAGCGACAGCGGGTTGAACGGGGCGTCCAGCGACCCCATCGGCGTCGACTTGGTGATCTTGCCGAGCTCGGACGTCGGCGAGTACTGGCCCTTCGTCAGCCCGTAGATCCGGTTGTTGAACAGCAGGATCTTCAGGTTGACGTTGCGGCGCAGCGCGTGGATCAGGTGGTTGCCGCCGATGGACAGCGCGTCGCCGTCCCCCGTCACGACCCACACCGACAGGTCGGGACGGGACGTCGCGAGCCCCGTCGCGATCGCGGGCGCGCGGCCGTGGATCGAGTGGAACCCGTAGGTGTTCATGTAGTACGGGAACCGGGACGAGCAGCCGATGCCGGAGACGAACGTGATGTTCTCGCGGCGCAGCCCGAGCTCGGGCAGGAAGGACTGGACGGCCGCGAGGATCGCGTAGTCACCGCACCCGGGGCACCAGCGCACCTCCTGGTCGGTCTTGAAGTCCTTGAGCGTCTGCTTCCCCTCCGCCTTCGGGACGAGGGAGAGCAGCGACTTCCCGTTGCCGTTGACGGCGCCGTTTCCGCTGGAGCCGTTCTCACTCACTGTCGATCACATCCTGGAAGACGCCCTGCAGCTCTTCGGCCTTGAAGGGCAGGCCGCGGACCTGGTTGTAGCCGATCACGTCGATGAGGAGCCGGCCGCGCAGCAGCAGCGCGAGCTGGCCGAGGTTGATCTCCGGCACCACGACCTTGTCGTAGGAGCGGAGCACGTCGGGCAGGTTCGCCGGGAACGGGTTGAGGTGGCGAAGGTGGGCCTGCGCGATCTTCCGCCCGGACGCCCGGACGCGCCGGACGGCAGCCGAGATCGCCCCGTACGTCCCGCCCCAGCCGATCACGAGCACGCGTGCTTTAGGCTGCCCCGCGGCAGCGGACGGGTCGTCCACGGCGAGCGGGTCGATGTCGTTCGCGATCCCGTCGACCTTGGCCTGGCGGAGCCGGACCATCGTGTCGTGGTTGGTGGGGTCGTAGGAGATGTTGCCGGTGACGTCGGCCTTCTCCAGGCCGCCGATCCGGTGCTCCAGCCCGGCCGTGCCCGGGATCGCCCAGGGGCGGGCGAGGGTGTCGGGGTCGCGGCGGAACGGCTCGAAGTTCTCCTGCGACGGGGCCGCGAAGTCGGGCTCGATCGTCGGCAGCGCCGCGACGTCCGGCAGCTTCCACGGCTCGGACCCGTTGGCGAGGTAGCCGTCCGACAGCAGGATCACCGGCGTGCGGTACTTCACCGCGATCCGGGCCGCCTCCAGCGCCGCGTCGAAGCAGTCCGACGGGGACTGCGGCGCGATCACCGGGACGGGCGCCTCGCCGTTGCGGCCGTGCATGGCCTGCAGCAGGTCGGCCTGCTCGGTCTTGGTCGGCAGCCCGGTGGACGGCCCGGCCCGCTGCACGTCGATGACCAGCAGCGGAAGCTCCGTCGCGACGCCGAGGCCGATCGTCTCGCTCTTCAGCGCGATACCGGGCCCGGACGTCGTGGTGACGCCGAGCGACCCGCCGAAGGAGGCGCCGAGCGCCGCGCCGACGGCGGCGATCTCGTCCTCGGCCTGGAACGTCCGGACGCCGAACCTCTTGTGCTTGGACATCTCGTGCAGGATGTCGGACGCCGGGGTGATCGGGTACGAGCCGAGGAAGATCGGCAGGCCGCTCTGCACGCCGGCGGCGACCAGCCCGTACGACAGCGCGATGTTCCCGGTGATGTTGCGGTACAGGCCGGGCTCGTGCTGCGCCGGCTTGATCTCGTACTGCACCGAGAACGCCTCGGTGGTCTCGCCGTACGACCAGCCCGCCTGGAAGGCCGCGATGTTGGCCTTCATGATCTCGGGCTTGGAGGCGAACTTCTTCTCCAGGAAGGCGAGCGTCCCCTCGGTGGGACGGTGGTACAGCCACGACAGCAGCCCGAGCGCGAACATGTTCTTCGCGCGCTCGGCGTCCTTCTTGGAGATGTCGAAGTCGGCGAGGGCCGTCACCGTCATCGAGGTGAGCGGCAGCGCGTGCACCCGGTACTCGGCGAGCGAGTCGTCCTCGACGGGACTGGTCTCGTAGCCGACCTTGGACAGGTTGCGCTTGGTGAACTCGTCGGTGTTGACGATCAGGTCCGCGCCGCGCGGCAGGTCCGCGAGGTTGGCCTTGAGCGCGGCGGGATTCATCGCGACCAGGACGTTGGGCGCGTCGCCCGGCGTCAGGATGTCGTGGTCGGCGAAGTGCAGTTGGAAGCTGGACACGCCGGGGAGGGTCCCGGCGGGGGCGCGGATTTCGGCCGGGAAGTTCGGCAACGTCGACAGGTCGTTGCCGAACGCCGCGGTCTCCTGGGTGAAGCGGTCGCCGGTCAGCTGCATGCCGTCGCCGGAGTCTCCGGCGAAACGGATGATGACGCGGTCGAGCTGCTGGACCTGTTTGGTCACAGAGGAAGACCTCCTCGACGCGCAGCATCCGTCCTGGGGGAGGCGCCCAGGATCGTGATGCTACTAAGGCTTACCTTCATGGTATGTCCGGGATCGGATGGTGTTATCGGGGACGGGCCGCTCAGCGGGACGGGGGCGTAGGTCGTCCCGTACCGGTGGCCGCGGGTCTTGGAGGCTGTGCCGGAAGGCACTGACGGGCGGCGACCGCTCCGCGCGTCCTATCCGGGGATACGACCTGGACGGGTCCCCGAGTTCATCGCGAACACAGGCTGCTGCGCTGCCGGCACAGGTCGACGTGCAGTCGCCTGACCAACCGCCGCACGGGACTCGTCGAGAAGCCGCGGCTCCCCAGGGGCGTGGAGTTCACGACCCGAAGTGTAGACAGCCGGAATCACGGCCGAGGGCACCGCCCCTGAACGTGGGACCTATGGTGTCCCTGGTGTCCGTGATGTGGCGACTTCCGGCCGCGGCGTGCGCGTGCCGGACGGTTCCGCCGACACCGACGGGCCCGGCGTGGACGGCGCCCGCCGCATGACCGCCTTCCGCTCCTTGTCGACACGCGCCAGCAGGTCCGGCACGTCGGCGGCGTCGAGCGCCTCACCGACGACGCGGGCGGTGGCCTCGTACGGGTACGAGCCGGGGTTGTCGAGGGCCGCGCGCATCCAGTTCCGCCACAGCCTGCTCGTGACGGTGCAGCGCAGCACCAGCGCCCGGTTGGCCGGGACCGGACCCGACCCGGTGCACGACCCGAGCGGCTTGCCCCGGGACGTGATCGCCGCCCGCAGCGCGGCCCGCGCCCCGTCCGGCACCGCCCCCGCGGGCGAGGCGAGCGTGGCAGGGACGCTCACCGTGCAGCCGTTGGTGTTCTGGTCGCAGTTGCGGAACGTCAGCGTCCCCGGGGTGAAGCGCAGGCCCGGGTCGGCGGCCCCGCCGAGCCGGGCCACCCGCGGCCGCAGTTCGGCGAACAGCGTCGCCGGCGCCGTCACGGGCGCGACGGTGAAGCGCGGCCCGGCCTGGCCGGCCGGACGCACGGCCAGCAGCCGGTGCGGGGCCGCCGCCGTCAGCAGGTACTCCGCGCCCGGCGTCTTGACCCGGTACGCGCGGACGCCGTTCACGTTCTCGGTGGGCGGTTCCGCCGGGGCCTTGGCCAGCGACTCGGCGATCGCCTCCGGGCCGAGGACGTCCGGCACGTCGAACCCGGGCATGGACGCGGGCGCCTTGGACCAGCGTCCGGCGTAGTACTCCGGGTGCGCGACGCCGCCGGCGTAGGTCTGCCAGAACGCCGGCGCGGCCTTGAGGTAGGTGTCCCCGTCGATCGCGACGACGTCCGCTTTCAGTAGGCCCGCGGTGAACGTCCCGGTCACGGCGCCGGACGGCGTCACCCGCAGATGCGCCTGGACGGGCTGCCCGTTGACCGTCAGGGTGCCGTCGTAGCGCAGGCCCGTCCCGGACGTGAGCGCCCGCCCCGCCGCGACCGTCCACGCCGGAGGCGCGGCGGACACGGTGGCCTTGGGCTTCTTCTTCGGCGCCTCCCCACCCCCGGCGAGCGCCCCGGCGGTCACGGCGACGGCGGCGACCAGCACGGCCGCCGCCCCCGCGACCACGAGCACCCGAGCCCGCCGTCGCCGCTTCAACGGCACCGGCTTACGTGGCATGACCGGATTCCCCGGCATGACCGGCCCACCAGGCATACCGGGGTTGATGGGCGTGCCAGGGTCAGCAGGCGTGCTGTGATCGACCGGCACTCCGGCGCCGATGGGCGCGCCGGGGTCAGCGGGCGTGCCGGGGTTGATGGGGGTGCCGGGATCACGAGGCGTGCGGTGGACACCGGGTGTGTCGGAGCTGCCGGGGCCGCTTGGCGTGCCCGGGACGCCGGGTGTGGCAGTGCCCCCCGGTGGGGTGTTGCCGCTCGGTTTTGCGGAGCCGTTGGACGGGGCGGTGCCGGGCGGCATGGCGGGGCCGCCGGGTGGGGGTGGAGCGGGCTGCTGCGTTGCGGCCGGGTTCGCTTCGTCCGCCGGGGGCGGGCCCTGCGGTGGTGCCGCCGCGGTCGGAGGGGGCGGTGGGGACGGCCGGGGTGGCGGGGCCCCGGCTACGTGGACGTCGCCGGGGTGGGGGCCGTGTAGGGCCTCCCCGGGGTCGTCCGGGGACTGGGCGTCCGCGGACGGGGGGCGGGCGGAGGCCGCCTGCGACGGCTCGTCCTGTTCAGCGCTCACTCGGGGCTCACTCTGCTCACTTCCGGGGCCCGGGTCGGGGCCCTTCCGTCAGGCACAAAGCAAGGGATCAGCGGCCCTCTCCAGGAGATGCCGACGGGGCTCGGGACCGTTCCGGGGGGTGGGGGTCGGCCGCCGGGGCCCTGGAGGGGCGTCCACGAAGAGCATAAGGGTGCCCGGCGGCGCTTCCCTCCGGACGGAGGGAGCGCCACCGGGCACCCGGGCGGCCTCGGATCAGCGCGGGACGCGCCTCACCTGCGGCCTCATTCGCTGTCGAGCCCGCTCTGCAGAGCCTGAACTTCCGAGGACGTGGCACCGATCACCTTGTACTGGGCGTGCTTGTAGAAGGTGCCGCCGGTGGCCTTGGCCCAGCTCGTCCACGCGCTGCTGGTGACGCGGCAGCTCGCCCACTGCGACAGCGAGCTGCTGATCGTGATGCGGGTCGTGCAGTTGCCGAGGTCACGGCCGGTCAGCGTCCCGGCGGTGAGCCGGAACCGGACATCGATCGTGACGGGCTTCTCCACGTCGTACGGCGGACGGATCTTGGCCTCCACCGTGCAGCCGGAGTCGCCGTTGCAGCCGCCCTTCTTCCACTCGTCGACTGTCGGCCGGGCCGAGCCGTTGAAGGAGTCCTTCAGCTCGCCCATGCTGGTGCGCATGTCCGAGATGAGGGACGAGGCGTCGCTGGAGTCCTTCGGGATGACGTCCAGCGTGACGCGCGGCGTGGTCGCCTCGTAGCGCAGCAGCTCGGCGTCGTTCTCGTCGGTGATGTAGAGGGTCGAGGAGAAGGTGCTGAACTTCAGCGCCTTCTTGCCGGACCACGTCGTCTCGATCGGCTTGACGCGCGACGTCCGGGCCGAGCGGATCTTGCTCGCCAGCGCGGTCGGGGTGAGCTGCGTCTTGAAGTCGAGGTCGAGCTCGTCCGCGCTCAGCCGGCCCCACTGCTCGCCGGAGCTGAGGTAGTACGGGTCCTCGGTGCTGGAGATCTCCTTCGACCAGTAGGTCTTGTCGGCCTTCACGAACAGCTTGCCGTCGGCGGACAGGACCGTTACCTGGTCGCCGTTCCAGCTGACGGGCCCCATCGCGCGGCCGCCCTTGGTGACGTTCAGCTCGCCGCGCAGCGTCTCGCCGCCGCCGAACGTGCCCTTCAGGCCGACGGCGCGGGCCGAGTCGAGGTTGCTCGCCGCGGCGGTCAGTTTCTCCTCGGGCGACTTGCCGCTGTTGCTCGCCACCACGAACACCACGACGGCGATCAGGACCAGCAGCACGAGGCCGCCGCCGATCAGTCCGATCACCAGGCCGCCGCCTCCGCCGCGCCTGGGCGGCGGCATCGCGGGGCCCATCGGGGAGCCGGGGGGCGGGGGGAAGAAGGGGGGCGGGGTTCCGGGGCCGCCGAAGCCGCCGGGCGGGGGAGGCCCGCCCGGACCTGGGCTTCCGGGCCCGCCGGGACCGGGCCCGCCCGGGCCCGCTGGCGGCGGCGGAGGCGGCCAGGAGGCACCGCCCGGGGATTCCCAGCCCGGGGGAGGCGGAGGGTTGCTCATCCGGTCACGTCCTTCCAGGTCATAGTGACCCCATGCAAACCTAGTGTGCAGCAAAAGTCTGGCATTGTGATCCACCGGGGTGGAGGTACAAGGCCACACTCCTTGATGCAGCTGCGGGGATACTGGATGAGACGCAAGCGAGGAGGATCTGGTGCATAACTATTTCGACACATATGTCGTCGTGGTCGTGCTGCTCCTCGCGGGCGCCGGGATCGTCGGCGGCGCGCTCGGCGCGAACCGGCTGCTCCGTCCCGACCGTCCGACCGCGGAGAAGCTGACCACGTACGAGTGCGGCGTCGACCCGGTCGGCGAGGGCTGGGCGCACTCCTACGTGCGCTACTACGTCTTCGCCTACCTGTACGTGGTGTTCGCGGTGGACGCGGTGTTCCTGTTCCCCTGGGCGACCGTCTTCTCGGCCCCCGGCTACGGGGCGACGACCCTCGGCGAGATGTTCGTGTTCCTCGCGTTCCTGGCCGCCGGGCTCGCGTACGCGGGCAAGAAGGGCGTCCTCTCCTGGGTTTGAGCCGCCCGGCGCTGTAACAATGGCGTCGTGGGCACTGTGGATCTACCGCCGCCGAGCGTCGGGCCGCTGTCGCGGGTCGCGCCGAAGCCGATCAAGTTCGTGCTCAACTGGGGACGCCGCTACTCACTGTGGGTCTTCAACTTCGGCCTGGCCTGCTGCGCCATCGAGTTCATCGCGACCTCGATGAGCAGGCACGACTTCATCCGGCTCGGCGTCATCCCGTTCGCGCCGGGTCCGCGGCAGGCCGACCTGATGGTCGTCTCCGGGACCGTCAGCGACAAGATGGCGCCCGCGGTGCGGCGCCTGTACGAGCAGATGCCGGAGCCGAAGTACGTGATCTCCTTCGGCGCCTGCTCCAACTGCGGCGGCCCGTACTGGGACTCGTACTGCGTGACGAAGGGCGTCGACCAGATCATCCCGGTGGACGTCTACGTGCCCGGGTGCCCGCCGCGTCCCGAGGCGCTGCTGCACGGCATCGTCCACCTCCAGGAGAAGATCGCGGCTGAGTCGCTCGGCGACCGCTACAACGGCGGCGAGTCGCTCAGCCCGCCGCCGGAGCCGCGCCCGCTGTCGGCGACCGTCCTGCGCCGCCCGCTGCAACCGCCCCCGCCGGAGGCGGACGAGACCTTCGACCACTGGAGCGTCCAGGACGAGGGGGCGGGCGAGCAGGTGGGCGAGGGGGCCGAGGACGAGACCATGCCGGTCCGGCACCTCGGCGACGCCGACCTGCCCGAAGCGCCCGAACCCGAGGCCCGGCCCGCGGCCGAACCCGAGGCCGAATCCGCGGAGCAGCCCGCCGAGCCGGACGACGTGACGCGGCCCAACCGCGTCGTCGCGGATGATCAGGCCACGGCCCCCGTGCCGACCGTCGCCGACGAGCAGGCCACGGCCCCGGTGCCGACCGTCGAGGACGAGCCCGCCACGGCGCCGCCCGAGGACGAGCAGGCCACGGCGCCCGTCCCGACCGTCTCGGACGAGGAGGTCACGCGCCCCGTCCCGCCGGTCGAGGACGGGGACGCGGCCGATGGCGCGGACGAGGACGAGCGCCGCCGGCACGACCCGTCGATCATCCCCGGCATGACGGACGACGACCACGACGACCGGATCGGGCGTGACCGGTGAGCGAGGCACTGACCGACGCCTGGACGGCGCGCTTCGGCGACGAGATCACCACCGAGGAGACCCACGGCGGCCTGGCCGTCGGCGTGCCGCCCGAGAACTGGATCGACGCGCTGACGTTCGCCCGCGACGACCTCGCCTGCGGCTTCTTCGACTGGCTGACCGGCGTGGACGAGGTGGACGAGGGCTTCGCGGTCGTCGTCCACGTGTACTCGCTGGAGCGCCGCCACCATCTGCTGATCCGGACGCGCGTCCCGAAGCGGGCCCCGGTCCTCGCGACCGCGACCGGCGTGTACCGGGGCGCGGCGTGGCACGAGCGGGAGACGGCGGAGATGTTCGGCATCCTGTTCGAGGGCCACCCGAACCTCGTCCCGCTGCTGCTGCCGGACGGTTTCCAGGGTCATCCGCTGCGCAAGGACTTCGTGCTCGCCGCCCGCGTCGCCAAGCCGTGGCCCGGCGCCAAGGAACCGGGCGAATCGGGGCACGGGGCGCCGAGCCGCCGCCGTGTCCGCCCGCCCGGCGTGCCGGAGGATTGGGGACCGAATGCTTGAGATCGTGGTCAAGCTGGTCCTGGTGGCCGGGGCGTTCGCGCTGCTGCCGCTGCTGGTCGGGCAGGCCGAGCACAAGGTGATGGCGCACATGCAGGGCCGTCTCGGGCCCATGTACGCGGGCGGGTTCCACGGCTGGGCGCAGCTCGTCGCCGACGGGGTGAAGTTCGCGCAGAAGGAGGACGTCGTCCCGCGCGACGCCGACCGGTGGGTGTTCAAGCTGGCGCCGGGCGTCGCGATCGTCCCGTACCTGCTGGTCCTGCTCGTGATCCCGGTCGGTCCGGGCGGGCAGGTCGCGCTCGACCTCGGTCCCGGGATCTTCTTCGCGCTCGCCGTGATGGGCGTCGGCGTGATCGGCGCGATCATGGCGGGCTGGGCGAGTGCGAACAAGTACTCGCTGCTCGGCGGGATGCGGGTCGCGGCGCAGCTGATGTCGTACGAGCTGCCGATGGTGTTCGCGGCGTCGTCGGTGGCGATGGCGGCGGGGACGCTCTCCCTGCAGGGCGTCGTCGAGGAGTGGCGCTGGTGGTGGCTGCCGTGGCAGGCGGTCGGCGGCGTGGTGTTCTTCGTCGCGGGCCTGGCCGAGCTGCGCCGCCCGCCGTTCGACATGCCGGTCGCCGACTCGGAGATCATCTTCGGTCCGTACACCGAGTACGGCGGGCTCCGGTTCGCGCTGTTCCTCCTGGCCGAGTACGCCGGGATCGTGGTGCTGTGCGGGCTGACGGCCGTCCTGTTCCTCGGCGGGTGGAAGGGGCCGTTCCTGAACACCGAGCTCGGCTGGCTGTGGACGCTGCTCAAGGGCGGCGTGCTCGCGTTCTGCGTGATCTGGCTGCGCGTCAGCTACCCGCGCATGCGCGAGGACCAGCTCCAGAAGCTCGCCTGGGCCTGGCTCGTCCCGCTGTCCCTCGCCCAGCTCGCGCTGACCGGCGTCCTCAAGGTCGCGCTCTGAAAGGTCGCGCTCTGATCATCTGAGCCTCATCCGAGCCGGGATCATCTGAGCCGGGGATCATCTGAGGAAGATCGTGTAGTCGGCCATCTGCGGGAGGACGTCCGGCGGGACGTCGGCGTCCACGGCCATCTCCTCGGCCGACAGGAACCCGCCGGTCTCCTCGCGGCGGGCGATGATCCGGCCGGCGATCTCCGGCGTCATGCCGGGCAGCGCCTCGATGATGTCCCGCGGCGCGTGGTTGACGTCGACGAGGCCGCCGTCGTCGTAGGCGCGGGGCTGGTCGGGGCGGCCGATCCGCAGCTCGCGGGCGAGCGCCGGGTCCTCGGCGGCGAGCGCGCGGGCCTCGTCCCGCAGCGACCGGCGGTACTTCGCGACCTCGATGGCGTGCTCGTTGAGCCGGTTGCGGGGGACCTCGCGCGGAAAGACCTCCCTCCGGACGGCGAACGCGTGCCCGGTGCCCGCGATCCACAGCAGGATCGCGATGAACGAGCCGACGACGGTCAGCACCGGATCGCCGGACTGCAACAGCGTCAGGACGCCGGCCGTGCCCACGCCGTACCCGGCGGCGGTCACGCCGAGCCCCCACGAGCCCCGCCGGATGGCGGCGTAGAGGAACGAGAACGGCGTCCCGTACCCGAGGGTCATGAACGGGACCGAGGCCCACAGGACGCCGCGGGTCGTCTCGGGGGCCGGCGCCGGGATGGGCGGCGGCAGCGGCGGCCGAGGCGGCACGGGCGGGCCCGGATAGGGCGGCCGCCAGCCCGGCTGCGTGTGCGGCGGGCGGTGCGGCGGGCGGGCGCGGTCGGCCGGCGGACGCGGACGAGCGGACGTGGGACGCGTGCGGTCGGACGCGGGGCGGGGGTGGTGACCGGGCCCCGGATCGGAAGGGCGGTCCGCGTGATGATTCACATGCCCTCCCTGCCCGTGAGACCGCCGTTCACCACACGGTCTGCTCCTGGTTGGACGAACGCGGAGCCCATCGCGTTCCCCTCGTGACGATCGTGCGCAATCATGGGGCGCGTGGGACGGCTACCAGGAGGCGGGCTGGCCAAGGGGCTGGCGGTCACGTTGCGGACGATGACGCGGCGGTCCATAACGCGTCAATACCCCGAAGTGCAACCCGACCTGCCACCGCGCAGCCGGGGCGTCATCGCGCTGTTCGAGGAGAACTGCACGGTGTGCATGCTGTGCGCGCGCGAGTGCCCCGACTGGTGCATCTACATCGACTCGCACAAGGAGACCCTCCCGGCCGAGGGCGGCGGACGTCCACGTACGCGCAACGTCCTCGACCGGTTCGCGATCGACTTCGCGCTCTGCATGTACTGCGGGATCTGCATCGAGGTGTGCCCGTTCGACGCGCTGTTCTGGTCGCCCGAGTTCGAGTACGCCGAGTACGACATCGCGGAGCTGACGCACGAGAAGGAGCGGCTCCGGGAGTGGATGTGGACCGTCCCGCCGCCGCAGGCGCACGACCCGTCCGCCGAGCCGCCGAAGGAAGTGGGCGCGGCGGAGAAGGCGGCGGCGCGGGGCGCGCGCAGGCCGCCGGGAGGTGGCGCGTGAGCGGCCAGGAGATCGTGTTCACGCTGCTCGGCGTGGTCGCGGTCGGGTCGGCGGTCCTGGTGGTGACGACGCGTCGGCTCGTCCACGCGGCGCTGTGGCTGGTGGTGTCGTTCGGCACGCTCGCCGGCGGCTACCTCGTCCTGACCGCGGAGTTCGTCGCCTGGGTGCAGGTGCTCATCTACGTCGGCGCGATCGTCGTGCTGCTGCTGTTCGGGATCATGCTGACCCGGGCGCCGATCGGGGAGTCGGCCGACCTCGACTCCGGGAACCGCTGGGTCGCCGGGGCCGTCGCCGCCGCCACCGCCGCCGTGCTGGTCACCGTCATGGTGATGGGGTTCCGGGACGAGCGGATGACGTTGCGCGAGGGCGGCGGGTCGGCGGACGAGCTCGGCGCCGCGGTGTTCCGGACGTGGGTGCTGCCGTTCGAGGTGCTGTCGGTGCTGCTGCTGGCGTCGCTGGTCGGCGCGATCGTGCTGTCGCGCTCGGACATCCGCGCGCGCCCCGAGGCCAACGGCCAGGCGCGTTCCCGGCCCGGAGGCACAGCGCGTCCGGGGCTGAGGGGCCGTTCCCGAAGCAAGGGCCGCGAGCGTCCCGAGCCTCCGGCGGACGGGGAGGGCGGCGCCTGATGCACCTCGCCTACCCGACGATCGTGGCCGCGCTGCTGTTCTCCGTCGGCGTGTACGGCGTGCTGGCGCGCCGCAACGCGATCCTCGTCCTGATGTCGGTCGAGCTGATGCTGAACGCGGTGAACCTCAACCTCGTCACGTTCGACATCTGGTACCGCGACCGCCTGCACGGCGGGCAGGTCCTCACGCTGTTCACCATCGTCATCGCGGCGGCGGAGGTCGGGCTGGGGCTGGCGATCGTCCTGCTGGTGTACCGGAACCGGCAGATGATCGACGTGGACCGGCTGCGCGCCCTCGCCGAGACGGACGACGAGACCCCCGCAGAGCCTGAAGCCCCCGAGGCGTCCGAGGCGTCCAGGGAACCGGAGAGGCCCGGGAGCCGGCCGGAGCCGGTCGAGGGGGCCGCGCCGTGATCTGGTCCGCGTCCCTGGTCGCCCTGCTGCCGTTCCTCGCCGCGTTCGGCGGGATGCTGTCCGGCCCGTCCCTGACCCGGCTGCTGCGCGGCCCCGGCGGCTCGCCGCTCCGGAACGGCCCGGCGCTGATCGCGTGCGCCCCGATCGCGGTGTCGCTGGTCCTGGCGGCGGTCGTCGCGGCCACCGTGTGGCGCGACCCCGGCGAGCGGACCGGCGCCCTCACGCTGGTCGAGACCGGGTCGGTGCCGATCCGGGTCGGGCTCCAAGTGGACGGCCTGTCCGCGGTCGTCGGGCTCATGGTGTGCTGCGTGGCGCTCGCCGTCCAGGTCTACTCGGTCGCGTACATGTCCGAGGACCGGCGGTACTCCTCCTACGCCGCGTTCGTCTCGCTGTTCACGTCCGCGATGCTGCTGGTCGTGTACGCCGGTGACCTCCTCGTCCTGTACGCCGGCTGGGAGGTCATGGGCATCTGCTCGTACTTCCTCATCGGCCACCACTGGGAGGACCGGGCGAACTCGCGGGCGGCGGTCAAGGCGTTCCTCGTCACGCGGCTCGGCGACGTCGGCTTCCTCATCGGCGTGATCGTCCTCGGCGTGGGCGCCGGGACGTTCCAGATCTCCGGGATCATCGCGCGGGCGGGCGACCTGCCCGGCTCGACGGTGACGGCCGCGGCGCTGCTGCTGCTCGCCGGGGTCGCGGGCAAGAGCGCCCAGTTCCCCCTGCACACCTGGCTGCCGGACGCGATGGCGGGCCCCACCCCGATCAGCGCCCTCATCCACGCGGCGACGATGGTCGCGGCCGGCGTCTTCGTGGTCGCGCGGCTGTTCGAGGTGTTCCTCCTCTCCACCGCCGCGCTCGCCGTGCTCGGCCTCGCTGCGGTGGTCTCCATGGTCGGCTCGGCGTGCGCGGCCCTGGCGCAGGACGACCTGAAACGCGTCCTCGCGTACTCGACGATCAGCCAGCTCGCCGTGATGGCCGCGGGGCTCGCGGTCGGCGCGAAGTCGGCGGCGATCTTTCACCTGCTGACGCACGGCGCGTTCAAGGCCCTGCTCTTCCTCGCCGCGGGCTGCGTCATCGTGACCGCCGGCTCGAACATGCTCGCCCACTACGGCGGGCTGCGGCGCGGCATGCCCCTCACGTTCTGGTCGATGACCGTCGGGTTCGCCGCACTCGCGGGCGTCCCGCCGTTCAGCGGCTGGTTCAGCAAGGACTCCGTCATCGAGGCCGCCCAGCACGCCGCCACGCACGGCGGTGAGGTCAGCCTGCCCGGAGGCGTCGCCTGGCTGGTCTACCTGGGGCTGCTGCTCACGGTCGTCCTGACGGCGGCCTACGCCGCGCGGGCGTGGCTGATGACGTTCTTCGGCGAGCCGCGCGGCTCGTACGAGGTGCGCGACCCGTCGCGGATCATGTCGTGGACGGTGGCCGCGCTCGCCGTCCCGGCCGCGATCCTCGGCTTCTTCGGTCTCGGCGCGCCGGAACTGCGCCCCCACCTCGGGGCTTCGCTGCTGAGCGTCCTGCTGCTCGCGATCGGGGCGGGCGGGGCTTACCTCATCTGGAACCGTGACCCCGCCCTGGATCCCGCGCGCGCGCTCGGGCCGGTCCGTCCCGCCTTCGCGCGGGCCTTCTTCGTGGACGAGTTGTATGCGATCGCTTTCGTCCGTCCGGCCGAGGCCCTGGCACGCCACGTCGTGCTCGTCGACCGGAGACGCGTGGACGCCGCCGTCGTCGGGGCCGGACGGTCCACCCGGCGCCTCGGCGACCTGGTCAGAACCGTCCAGAACGGCAACCCGCAGCGCTACCTCACCGGCCTGCTCGCCGGCGTCGCCGTCATCGTGGCCGCGGTGGTGATCTTCCAGTGATCTTCGTGCTGATGATGGCGCTCCCGCTGGCCGGGGCGCTCGCGATGCTCGTCCCGGCGAACCGGTTCCTGCGCACCGGCTTCGCCGTCCGCGCGTTCGGGGCCGCCGTGTCCGGCGCGACGCTGCTCGTCGCGATCTCCGCGATGACGGCGTTCGACTTCGGTGCCACGTCCCGCATGCAGCTGGAGGTCGACCGCGCGTGGGCGCCCGCCGTTGGCCTGCGCTTCCACCTCGGCGTCGACGGGATCTCGCTGCCGCTGGTCGTGCTGACCGCCCTGCTGACGTTCCTCTGCTTCCTCTACACGCTGCGGCACCCGCCGGAAGGCGGCCGGATCCGGCTGCTGACCGCGCTCCTGTTCGTACTGGAGATCGGGATGCTCGGCACGTTCGTCGCGCTCGACCTCGTGCTGTTCTTCGTGTTCTTCGAGACCGTCCTGATCCCCATGTACGCGGTGATCATGCTGTGGGGCGGTCCCGGACGCCGCGACGCCGCCCTCAAGTTCATCCTCTACACGCTCCTCGGCTCTGGCCTCCTGCTCGCCGGGATGCTGCTCGTCGGCGCCAAGGCCGGCACCCTCGACATGACCGCCCTGGCCGACCGGCACGGATCCGGCCTGTCCCACGGCCTCCAGGTCACGGCGTTCGCCCTGATGGGCATCGGGTTCGCGGTCAAGGCGCCGATGTGGCCGCTGCACACCTGGCTGCCGGACGCGCACACCGAGGCCCCCACGGTCGGGTCCGTCCTGCTGGCCGGCGTCCTGCTGAAGATGGGCACGTACGGGCTGGTGCGGATCGCGCTGCCGCTCACCCCGGACGGCGCCGCGTTCTGGGCGCCCTGGCTCGGCCTGCTCGCCGTCATCGGGATCATCTACGGCGCGCTCGCCTGCCTCGCCCAGCGCGACCTCAAACGGATGATCGCCTACTCGTCCGTCGGGCACATGGGGTTCGTCCTGCTCGGCATCGCGACGCTCACCCCCGTCGGCGTCAACGCTGCCCTGTTCGGCAACATCGCGCACGGCCTCATCACCAGCCTGCTGTTCTTCCTCGCCGGATCGGTCAAGGAACGCTGGGGCACCGGCGACATGAACGCGATCGGCGGCGGGATGCTCGGCACGTCCCCGCGCCTCGCCTCGATCCTCACGTTCGCGTCCGTCGCCTCGCTCGGCCTGCCGGGGCTCGCCGGGTTCTGGGGCGAGGTGCTGGCCCTCGTCGGCGCCTACCGCCCGCACGC
This sequence comes from Actinomadura madurae, assembly GCF_900115095.1. Classification (GTDB taxonomy): domain Bacteria; phylum Actinomycetota; class Actinomycetes; order Streptosporangiales; family Streptosporangiaceae; genus Spirillospora; species Spirillospora madurae. The sequence goes on along the minus strand of NZ_FOVH01000004.1, from coordinate 63,078 downwards.
CGACCTGCCCCGTGAGACGTTCGTCACGTTCATGGTCGTCGCCGCGCTCGGCGCCGTCCTCACCGCCGCCTACTTCCTGCGAATGCTCGCCAAGCTCACCCACGGGCCGTCCGACGGCGTCGCCGAACCCCGCGGCCCCGTCGCGGCCGTCTCCCTCCAGGAGTACGCCGCCTGGGTGCCGCTCATCGCGCTGACGCTGCTGGTCGGCCTCTGGCCGAAGACCCTGCTGGACGTGACCACCGGCCCCGTCCGCGCCCTGTTCGGAGGCGGCTGATGATCCAGGACATCGACTACGCCGCGATCGCGCCGCCGCTGATCCTCGCCGTCGCCGCCATCGGGCTGCTGCTCGCCGACGCGTTCGACGCGCCGCGCCGCGTCCTGTCCCTGCTGTCCGGCGGGTCCCTCGCCGCCGCGCTGATCGCCGTGATCGCGCTGGCGGCCGGCGACCGCCGCGCCACGTTCTGCCTCCCGGACGGCCTGCGCGGCGGCGGCCCCCGCTCCTGCTCCTACGTCGCGGACGACTTCACCCTGCTGTTCCAGGGCATCGTCCTCGGCGCCGCCGTGATCGTCGTCCTGCTGTCCCTCCAGGAGATCACCGACTCCAGGATGCCGGTCGGGGAGTACCACTTCCTGCTGCTCGCCGCCGTCATCGGCGCGCTCGCCCTGGTCGCCGCCCGCGACCTCGTCCTGCTGCTCGTCGCGCTGGAGACCCTGTCGCTGCCGGTGTTCGCCCTCGCCGCGCTCCGCCGCTACGACGGGACGGCGTCCGAGGCCGCGCTGAAGCTCTTCCTCGTCTCCGTGGTCTCCACCGCGATCATGCTGTTCGGGATCAGCCTCGTCTACGGTGCGACCGGCGCCATGCACCTCGACCGGATCGCCCCTGCCCTGTCCCGGCTGCCGTCCGACCTCGACCCGGTCGCCGCCGTCGGATCGGTGCTCGTCCTCGCCGGGTTCGCGTTCAAGGTCGCCGCCGTCCCGTTCCACTTCTGGGCCCCGGACGTCTACCAGGGCTCCCCGCTGCCCGTCGCCGCGTTCCTGTCCGTCGTGTCGAAGGCCGCCGGATTCGCCGGGCTCGCGATCGTCCTCGCCCTCGGCCTCCCCGCCTACGGGCACGTGTGGGGCCCCGTCGTCGCCGTGCTCGCCGCGCTCACCATGACGATCGGGAACCTCGCCGCACTCCGCCAGCGCACCGCGATCAGGCTGCTGGCCTGGTCATCGGTCGCCCAGTCCGGCTACATGCTCGCGCCGCTCGCGGTCGGCTCGCGCCGCCTCCCCGAGGCCGTCGCGGCCACCACCGCCTACGTCGCCCTCTACGCCGTCATGAACATCGGCGCGTTCGCCGTAGTGATCGGCTTCCGCCGCCGCGGCCGCGTCTCGGAGCGCTGGGACACCCTGGACGACTACCGCGGCCTCGCCCGCCGCAACCCCGCGGTCGCCACCGCCCTCGCCTTCTTCCTGATCTGCCTCGCCGGCCTGCCGCCGGGCGTCATGGGCCTGTTCGCTAAGGTCGTCGTCTTCCGCGCCACCGTCGCCAGCGGCGTCACCTGGCTCGCCGTCGTGATGGCGATCAACACGGTCATCGGGCTGTACTACTACCTTTTCTGGGCCGTCCGGCTGTTCACCCCGTCCGCCGCCGACGAGCACTACGACGCGGCCCCCGGCCTCGGCGTCCGCGCCGCGATCACCGCGGCCGCCGCCGGCGCCGTCGTGCTCTCGGTGGCGCCGCAGATCGTCCTGCAGACGGTCACGCAGGCCACCTAGGCGGGAACGTCCACCCAGGTCAAACCGTTGATGTTCATGCCGGAGTCGACGGGGAGGCAGACGGAAGTGCAGTTCAACGGCGTCAAGACGGCAGCACTGATCGCCGCGCTGTCGGCATTGATGCTCGCCGCCGGATGGGTGTTCGGCGGCGGCGCGGGCCTGACGATCGCGCTGCTGATCGCACTCGGCACCAACGGCGTCGCGTTCTTCTTCAGCGACCGGATCGCGCTGCGCTCCATGCGCGCCCACCCGGTCGGCGAGGTCGAGGCGCCGACCCTGTACCGGCTCGTCCGGGAACTGTCCACCTCGGCCCGCCAGCCCATGCCGCGCCTGTACGTGTCGGAGACCCGCCAGCCCAACGCGTTCGCCACCGGACGCAACCCGCGCAACGCCGCCGTCTGCTGCACCCGCGGCATCCTGCAGATGCTGGACGAGCGCGAACTGCGCGCCGTCCTCGGCCACGAGCTGTCCCACGTCTACAACCGGGACATCCTGATCTCCTCGGTCGCCGCCGCCATCGCCACGGTGATCACCTACCTCTCCCACCTGGCGATCTTCCTGCCCCTCGGCCGCTCCGAGGACGACGACGGCCCGGGCCTCCTCGGCGCCCTCATGATGCTCGTCCTCGGCCCGGTCGCCGCCGCCGTCGTGCAGATGGCGATCAGCCGCACCCGCGAGTACTCCGCCGACGCCGCCGGCGCCCGCCTCACCGGCGACCCCCTCGCCCTCGCGTCCGCGCTCCGCAAGATCGACGCGGGCACCCGCGCCATGCCGCTGCCGCAGGACCCCGAACTCGCCACCACCAGCGCGCTGATGATCGCCAACCCGTTCTCCGGCGCCGGCATCGGCAGGCTCTTCTCCACCCACCCCCCGGCCGCCGACCGCATAGCCCGACTGGAGCGCATGGGCGGCCGCCGCTGAATTCGACCGAACCAGCCGGGACCCGGCCGCGTCATAACACACGAGAGCGCGCCGACCACTTCTGCGGGGGATGGGGTCGGCGCGCTCCCTACTGCGGCTACCGGTAGTTCACGAACTGGAGGGCCACATCGAGGTCCTTGCCCTTCAGCAGCGAGATGACCTGCTGAAGGTCGTCCTTCTTCTTCGAGCTGACCCGCAGCTCGTCCCCCTGGATCTGGGCCTTGATCCCCTTCGGCCCCTCCTCCCGGATGATCTTCCCGATCTTCTTCGCGTCGTCCTGGGCGATGCCCTCCTTGAGGCCCACGCTCAGCTTGTGCACCTTCCCGGACAGCTTCGGCTCACCCGCGTCGATCGCCTTCAACGAGATCCCCCGCTTGACGAGCTTGTCCTTCAGCACGTCCAGCACGGCGTTCGCCCGCTCCTCGGTGTTCGCCTGGATCTCGATCGACTCCCCGGACCACTTGATCCCCGCGTCCACGTTCCGGAAGTCGAACCGGTTGGCCACCTCCTTGGCGGCCTGGTTCAGCGCGTTGTCGACCTCCTGCCGGTCGAGCTTCGACACGATGTCAAAAGAGCTGTCGGCCATCGCACACACATCCCCTCAACAGCACCTTCACGATCCAGAGAGCGTATCGACTCCCGACGATCAAGCCCACGCCCCGCGCGCCCGCCCTCGATGTCACACCCACGCCCCCCGTCCGCTAAGCTTTCCTGCGACACCACGGCGGGTTGCCCGAGTGGCCAATGGGAGCGGACTGTAAATCCGTCGGCTTAGCCTACCCAGGTTCGAATCCTGGACCCGCCACCCCAGCAGAAACAGCCCCTGACCAGGCATGCCCGGTCAGGGGCTGTTCTCGTCGTGTCCGGCTGTCTCGGGCTGTGAGTGGCGCTCTACGGCCGTCCGGGCCAAATACGGGCCGAAGTTTCAGCCGTCCTTTGGCCTGGTCGCCTCACTGATTCATGGTGTTCTCCTCGTGCCTGGCCCCTTCGGCCACCTGAGCCGGATGCTCACTAGCACCCAGCCACGTCGAGATGGCCGCATGCCGCAGGGGAGAACTGGGCCTCAGCGGCGGCGAGCCGTCCTGACGCTCGCTAAGCGCCGCCACCTGGCGTTGAGCTGGACCTAAGGCACGGCTGGCCAGTGATCGATCCCGCCCTACGTCCCAACGAACAGCCGACCAACGACCGGGATGCTGAACAGGCGACGCAGGTACTCGCGGCCGAGGGTCTCGTCCGGCCTCGGCAGGGACGGGGAACGATGGTCACCTGGCTTCCGCCGATGCTCCACTCGCCGGCGCGCTACGACCGGGCGACCTGCGAGAACAACGGCGCCCGCGGCGCGTTCGACGCCGAGGTTCGCGCCCGTGGGCTGGAGCCACAGCACGAGATCACCACCGAACGCGCCGAACCGCCGGCGGCCGTCGCCGAGGCGCTCGGCCTGCCGACCGGTGAAGTGAACTGCCTTGTGCGGCGTCGGCGGCTGTTCGCCAGCGGCATTCCCGTCCGGCTGAACGCCAGTTGGTTTCCGCTCGACATCGCCGAGGGGACCGTCCTGGAGGAGGACGGGCCGGTCAATGTCGGCGGTGTCAAGAGCGCGCTTGCCGAACTCGGCTACGCGCAGACCAGGGCGCGTGAGCAGATCATCCCGAGTCGTCTGCCGACCGAGGCTGAGGCGCGTGCGCTGGAGATCAGTCCGGAGCGCACGGTTGTGGAGATCACGCATGTTGGCCTGACGGCCGAGGGCCGCGCCGTCGAGGTCACGGTCTCGGTCGCGCCCGCCCACTACGTAACGGCTCAGTACGAGTTCCCGCTTGCCTGACAACCGGAGAGACGACACCCGATGATCACGCGCCTAGTCGAAGACCACGCCCAGGCCCTTGCCGGCAAGGGCGAGCTACCCGCGTTCGTCTACGACCTCGCCGCGCTGCGTGAGCACGCGGCCGAGGTCAAGGCTGCGCTCTCGGCGCCCGGTGCGCCGGAGATCTTCTATGCCGCGAAGGCCAACCCTGACGCGCCGATCCTCCAGGCGCTCGCCCCGTACGTCGATGGCATCGAGGTCGCGTCCGGCGGCGAGCTGGCGCACGTGCGCGAGGCTCTGCCGGACGCGCGGTTGGCGTTCGGCGGCCCCGGCAAGACCGACGACGAACTACGGCTTGCCCTCGACCTCGGCGTCGAGCGCATCCATGTCGAAAGCCCCTATGAGCTGTCGTGCCTGGCCGACATCGCTCGCGCGTCCGGCCGTGAGGTCGATGTCCTGCTACGGGTCAACCTCGCTGGCGATCGCAGCGGCGTCGCGCTCGCCATGAGCGGCCCGTTCGGCATGGACCCGGACCTGGTCGATTCATGCACCGGCATCCTGGAGAACTCTCCGCAGGTGCGCCTACGCGGCATTCACGCGCACTTGGCGTCCGGCCTGGACGCCTCCGCCATGGTCGCCCAGTCCGCCGAGATCCTCGCGTGGGGCCGCGCATGGCTCGACAAGATCGGCCACACCGGGCCGCGTGAGTTCAACCTCGGCGGCGGCATGGCCGTCGACTACTCCACGCCCGAGACCCGATTCGACTGGAAGCAGTACGGCGCCGACGTCGCCGCGCTCGCCGAGCCGGGCGAAATGCTGCGCATCGAACCGGGCCGCTCCATCAGCGTCTACGCCGGCTGGTACCTCACCGAGGTACTAGACGTGAAGAAGGCACACGGCCAGTGGTACGCCGTCCTACGCGGCGGCACCATGCACATCCGCACACCCGTCACCAAGCAGCACAATCACCCGTTCGACGTCCTGACCCACAACGGCGACGGCCCCGCGGTCACTGGCGAACCTGTGACTCTCGTTGGCCAGCTCTGCACCCCAAAGACGTCTTCGCACGCGAGGTCCCTACGGACCGCATCGCAGCCGGTGACCTAGTCGCCTTCTCAATGTCCGGCGCCTACGCCTGGAACATCTCCCACCACGACTTCCTCATGCACCCCAAGCCAACATTTAGCTATCTTGGCTGATATTGCGAAGCCGGTTAAGGCCCCGCCAGGTGTCTACTGGCGGGGCCGGAGTATAGCTGAGGCAATAGCGCTGGCCTAATATCAGTGATCAAAGCGAAGCCGCCGGCCCAGCATTCTACTGTTCACCACCTCTTGTCCCGGGGCGAGAGTCACTTTGAGATTCCGCCTGTTGGCCAAAGGCGCCATATCTAGGGTCGGAGATACTTCGCCCAAATGAAGCATAGTAAGCTTCGGTAGTGCTGCCAGGGGGGTTAGATCGACTATGTTGCGACAGTCTTTCAGCCACAAGATTCTAAGCTTCTTCAGATCAGACAACGGCGTAAGGTCGGTGACCTGTGAGCCGGAAACGTCAAGAGATTCAAGCTCCGAGAAGTGAGCAATTTTTTCCAATTTGACCGGTGCTGGGCAATTTGCGAGCCATAGCATTCTAAGAGAAAGTGAATCAAGATGATTGAGGTCATCGATCCAGGGACAGTTATCTAGCATGAGATCGCGAACATTTGGTGCTGCGGCTATCAATTCACCAAGACCATGCTGCAATCTGGAAGACATTAGCGCCAATACCTGCACGTGGTCAAGAGGAGGGAGATCTTGAACACCCGCAAGCTTGAAGGGAGAATAGAGAAGAAGGCCCTGCAGTTGCTTATGTGAAGCGAGCGCCGAGTAGTCTTCCACTTCGTCGCATTGACTGACGTATAGACGCTCCAAAGGGGAAAGTTCTCTCAAGAAGTCGATGCTATTCGGGGACACTCTTGGCACGAAAGTAAAATCCTTCAAGCGCGCAAAGGTAGTGAGTGCAGACAAACTATCCGCCTCCACTCCAGAGTAGATCGACAACTTTCTTATTTGTTGCGCTTTAGATGCAAGCACCGACAAGTCGATCGGCACGTCAGACGAGATGCTTATCTCAGTAACTTCGGGAATCTTGTTCAAGGCGTGAAGCTGGCCCGGGGAGCGCAAAGTCAAGCTACGTGTGACACCCTTTGGCGCCCTTGCCAGGACGCGTTCCGCAAATACTCCTGGATCAAAAAAATCCCATGCATTATCCAGTTCTTGTTGTATGTTGAACCTTGGATCGCAACCATATCCTTCTAGAAACTCTAGTGCCTTCGGGCCATTTATCATCCAAGCCACACTGACCGTAGCTCGGGCTGAGGAATCAGACAGTTGACTCAGTGACCTCGGCAGCCGATCAAGAACCGGCTCCCCAGCAGTCGCTAGCGAACGCGCAGATGCAAGATCGCGAGGTGGCACCAAATCCGCCAAACACTTGCTCATGCTGGATTCAAGTCCCCGAGGAATAGCGGGAAGTGTCTCCATGCACGCCACAACAAGTAGTTTGAGGCGGCGTGCATGTCGAGGTTCGGCTTCCACTCGAGACAGTATGCCAGCGATCAACTCATTCCGGAGAGGCTCATTGGCATGGCCAGCCGCCATAATTACAGTCTCGCGCCATTGGTCACGATGGGCGTTTCGGATGAGAATATCCATATCGCCGAGATCGGCGATATGCTTCGCAGTAAGATACTCCTGCACCGTACGATGAACGAAGTCGACGCGCCCGAGAACTGGCTCTCGTATAACACCGCTGCGGTCTAGAAGATATTCCAGGACCTCTGGTGCCGATTGATTTATGTACGGCATCGCAGCGAGCCTATCGGCGATCAATTGCTCTGCGAGAGCTTTTGGCAGTTCGACGCGATTACTATTAGACAGATGCGCTGCAATGTACTGCAATATTCTGATCTGTTGTGCACGTTCTAGAGATAGCGATCTAGAGCTAGGAATACCGCGCTTGGCATCTCTTGTGACAAGGAGCATATCAAGAGCAGCCCCATAAAGCCCCATGCGATCACGCGGAAGCTGCGTCTCACGGTCAAGGTTAAGAGCACATAGCATTGCTGCTAGAAGAGGATTAGCGGCAAGCGTTCGAAGATGCACGGCGCTCTCTAACCTCGCGAGCAGAGCCGTTTCATACGATGGCAGACGTTCAGGAGGACACGGTAGGTCACCACAGTGCCTTACAGCTGAGTGCCAATGTTGAATTAGAGCACGAATATCCGCCGGGCTCATCCGCTCCAAGAAGGCAGAAAAGAAGCCTTCCGCTCGAAGCCAATCAGCACTAGCTGCGACAGGACGTGAAGTGACAACTATTCGAGTCTGAGGAAAATCTGAGATAAGCCCGTGAAGCCACTCGCGAACAGCATGTCTATCCTGGCCAACTAGTTCGTCAACCCCGTCTACGAGTATCAGGGCCTTTCCGGCGATAAGTTGCCGATGCACCCATCCCCGAGGCATAATCCCCGTTAGGTTATCAGCTATCCGATCAATAAATTCTTCTGGCCGAGGCATACGCTCGCCCGAGAAACTTCGCAGTTTAATAAGGAATGGAATGCAGCCGTTCCAACTAGTCATGTCGCCGCTAAATTTTCCACGTGCGGCGGTGATAGCAATCCATCTCAATAGTGTGCTCTTACCAGCGCCGGCCTCGCCACGGAGAAGCAATAGACGACTTTCGGCAAGTACCGATTCCACTCTCACTGAACTATTAAATTGCTGGTCGCCTCGCCAATCGGAAACACGCGTGCCCCGAAGCGTTTCTGTAACTCTTCCGGCCTTCTTCTCGGTCGACACAGAAAGGCCAATATAGGCGACACTAAGGGTGATTCGCGGTCTCGTGAAGCGCTCGAATCGCACGCCAAAAAGTTCTAATGTATCCAAAGTGTCGCTAAGATGCTCAAGGTATCTCTGAGTGAATTCTCGATCACTTGACGTACCTTCGGGGGCGGTGACCGAACGTGCTGGCAGTCGGGCTAGGACAACATTGACCTGATCGGCGAGACCACTAATTCTACTCAACGTCTCCACGGAGGCACGTGGTGCGAACTGCGGAAGCTGTATTACTATGCGTACTAGACAGTCGCAACACTCGTCGAGAATCACGTTGTATAACTGCGCCCCCGACTCTCCAACTTGCCGCATCACTTCTCCCTCGGGAAGATTGGCACGTACCCGTCGCGATAGATTGATTGCATCAACATCATCGCTAAAGAGTGCCGCATCCGAAAGGTCGGCCTTTTCAAGAGTTCGTATGACCTCAAAAAAGACGGCGGACCGATCCCCTTCCGACAATCCACCAAACTCTTGGCGGCAAAGAGGTATAAGTCTTTCCGCGACTGAATCAGCAATGTCGTCGAGTTGCCGCTCAACACGCCGGGCGGCTATCTGATCCGTAAATCTCATTCGAATGAGCTCAACAAGATCCTTGTCTCGGCCAGCTTTAGCGTTACGTCCCGATAGCCATAGGCGTCCAGCAAGCTGAGCCACCACCCTGCCAGTGGTAATCGCAATAGGATCAAGTGCCATATAATCACGCTGACTATCCGCTGGTGGGTCGAGATGTGCGAGCCTAATATATCATTTCTCCTTAAAAGTGCCATAGGATGACCTATGTCGGCCATCTGCGGCAAGTGGTAGATTCGCCGAACTTGAGACGCTTCCAATGCCACTTTTTGTTGTCTGTACCTTGGGCTGAATGAATCGATCACCGCAGCCCGCCCGCTCCTGCATGCTTGAGTATCGCCGTGAGGTCTCTCATCTCACGACCCACCGTGGCACTCAGTGGGACAGGGTGTGTGCAGCCTGCCGGTAAGCGTGATCGGTGTTGTCATGAGCCGGTGAGGCACGGCCACCTGCGAGAGGCTGTAAGGCACATTTGCTTCCATGTCTGTACAGAACGAGGCATGTTCAACACGTTCGTGCAGGCGAGGAAGATTTACGGCATTGGTCACTGGCGCCGTGTGCAAGCTTCCCCGCATGTCTTCTCTATGTGGCCCCGAGTCCGGGCCGCACGTGCCGCCCCTCGGCGCCTGCCCTCGAGAGTTACGGAGCCGCGCCAAGACAGCGAAGGGTCAAGCATGGTGGCGAGTGATCTGGCGGAACAGGTACGGAACGTAGGCACGCTCGGAGAGGGCGGCGAGTGACATAGCTGCAGGTCGCGAAGACAATGGCCGTGAGTTCGTGATCTCTCTGTAAATCCGTCGGCTTAGCCTACCCAGGTTCGAATCCTGGACCCGCCACCCCAGCTGAAACAGCCCCTGACCAGGCACGTCGCGGTCGGGGGCTGTTCTCGTCGCGTCCGGCTGTCTCTGATCGTTTACGGGCCTTCTCCGGGTGGCCATGCTGAAGTTCTGGAGATCCTTTGGCCTGGTCGCGTGGCGATCCAGCGCTTGGCGTCAAGCTCACGGGCCGGCGGCGAGGAGCAGGAACCTGGTCCGTTTCGCCCTGTCACGGTGGTCTCAATCCACGATTCGCCGGCGGCCACGAGGGGCTCTGTTGAGAACGCCGAGGCGCGTGGACTCCGCGTTCGGCCCATCGGATAGATCGACGAAGCGGCCACAGACCGTGGCCCGGACCGGCTCCACCGTCACCGATCTGCGGAACGAAGTCGCGATACGACTCCGAAAGACGGACATCAAGACGCCGTTCCAGCTCAACTAAATGATCCAACCGGCACGGCGGCCCAACTCACCCTTGTCCCCAACAAGGAGAGAGCGGCCAGGATCATAGGTCGACCCAGGCTGCGCATCCATGGGAGATTTCGGGGCCTTCGTCGCTCAAACCCCGACGTCGTCGCGGCCCTTGCGTCCATGCATGCAACCACGCTGCGGCGCACTTCCTGAACGCGACTCCTCCGACATGAGCCAGTACCTGGAACCCCGCCTACTCGGCCACCTGGGCCGGGGGCATACCAGCGCCCCGAGCCAGAAGGTGCCGCCCATTCGCGGCCAGGTCCGCCGCCGGCCCAGGCGGTTGCCGGCCGATCGCGGCTACGACCATGACGAATACCGCCGCATGGCATGGAGCAAGGGCGGCAAACCGATCATCGTACGCCGCGGGAGCCCGCATGGCTCGGGACTGGGCGTCCACCGCTGTGTCGTCGGGTGCACCATCAGCCTGCTGCCCTGGTTCCGCCGCCCGCGTATCCGCTGGGAGATCCGCGACGACGTCCACGAAGCGTTAATGATCCTGGCCGCGGCCATCATCTGCTGGCGACGCCTCGTCCGCTGATTCTGTTACGACCTATTAAGGTGTGTCTATGGGTATTTATGCGGAGCCGGAGCGCGTGCGGGATCTGGCCATCGCCCTCGTCGAGGTTCGCGGCCTTGCCCAGTCCCTGTACGTAGACCTTCGAGAGTCTTCGCAGCCCGCGGATGAACCGCTCATCGAGCGTGCGAGAACGCTCGTCGACGCGTTCAATCGCATGCCCTCGCCCGATCTGCGCATCCTGCGGAACGGCGGCTGGTACCTGCAGCGAGGGGAGGGCAGCTGGTACCTGGAGCGAGCCGCTGGGCATGCTCAGCAAACCCTTTATTATTTGAACGAGGAAACCGCTGGTGCAGAACACCGAAACCAGTCGGGTCTATCGCAGGCGACCGACCTCGCGAAGCAATTTCACGGGGATCCATCCCTAGTCCGCGCACGCGAGAAACTTCCTCACGTACAGCGTTCCGCTGTTGAAAGCGCGCAGAAGACATCGATCGTTCTGGGGGGCATCAAGATCGACGTGTCGGACATCGATCTGTCGGGGATGGATTGTCGAGACCCCATATTCTTCGACGGCTTCACCTGGTCACGAAAGACTAAATGGCCACCCGGCTTCCCCCTGCGGGACCTCCGCCGCCGCGCTGGACCGCCCTACAGGGGGAGATGGAGCCTGCCGACGACCTTCACCCGGATGTCCTAACGCCCGAACATCTCCTCAGACGGTCGGGCGGCTAACCGTCCGCGACCGGACACAACGGCTTCAACTCCGGTGGAGACTGGCAGGTCGGCCCCGACCACACCCCCCACCAGAGCACCCCGTCAGGTGGCGGCACATGACCTCCTGCCGCAACCCCGGAGCAGATGCCTGCCCACGCGGGTCATCGGGGTCAGGTTCCCCGGCCGGGTGCATTTCACCCGAAAGGGGGAGCCTGATCGCCCGGGTGGGGGACCCGGTGCCGGAGCGTCGATCCCAGGCTGGTGGCGTCGAGAGTCACCCCCCGCTCGATCGGAGCGCACATATGATCAACTGGACTCGTCGCGTATCCGGCGCACGTATGGCCGTCGCCGCCGGCTTCGCTGCGGCTCTGACGGTGTCGATCTCCATGGGCTCCTGGGCGGCGGCCGACGCCCCAGCCCCGGCGAGCCAGGCCTCGGTCGGCGTCAAGACCTCCCACCTGGAGGGACGGGCCAGGATGTACTTCCCGGCACCCGACAACGACATCCACGTCACGGTCAATGCGCACGCCGCGTTCGATCCCAGCGGTGCGTCCAAGCCCACCCGGTCGTGGGGCACCTTCCGGATCTCCCACCGGTTCAAGATGCCCGACGGGACGTGGTTCACCAACTGGGGGGACCTCATCGTCGACTGCCTGACCACCGGCGGCCCCACCGCGACCGTGACCGGCACGCTCACCAGAACCACTCCCGGTGGGCCATGGGAGGAAATGCTGAAGAAGCACGAGCGCATGGGCGTCAGTTTCTACGTCGCCGGCAAAGGCGCGGGACCCAGCCGGATCGGGCTGAGCGGAGGCCCCGGCCCCGGGGACGGTCCCCTGCGCAAGTGCATGGCCCCCGCGGCCGACGCGCCGGTGCTCGACGGTGGCTACACACTGATCGACAAGAAATGATCACCTGACGGCGGCTTCTGATCACGGTCTGCTGCCTGCACCTCTGACGTCTGCGCGCCGACGGGCAGCCTGCCCGGATGGGCTCGCCGGTTGTAATCGGGATCAGCGGCATGCTGGTGGCCGTAATCGTCGATTCACTTTGCCGAGTTGGGCGGTGTCCGATCCTTGCTCGGGCGTGAACCGGCTGTCTCGGAGGGCTCCTACTTAGTGGTTGGGGGATCGTGGTGGACGAAGGTAGGAGGTTGGTTGCCGGGGGTGAGGAGATCAGCTGGGGGGAGTTCTGGGACGGACTCACTTCGGTGTGGCGGCAGGTGCTTTGTGGCTCCGATATCCCGGAGCCTCCGGCACTCGACCCCATCTTGCGCCGTCACCGCCTCACGACGGACTTCTTCTGGGTGGGGTCGTTCGAGCCCGTCCGGTGGTTGCCCTCGGTCAAGGAAGCCTTGTTGTGGGAGGACAACGGCATGGATTTGGGGCCGCTCGCGGGGCGCTCGTGGGAGTTGCTTCAGCTGGCGGGGCCTGCCTCCAACATTGACCTCGGGCAACTTAGCGGGACTCCTGTCCGGCACCTCATCCTGTCGGTTGTGGACGTCGATTCCATGTCCAGGCTTCAGGACATTGTGGGGTTGGAGTCCCTGACCTTGGCGCATGGCGATTTTGGGCGGTTGCCGGCTCTGGAACACCTGAATGAGGTCGTGCTGTACGCCGAGGGGGAGGTGGACCTGTCTGTCGCCTGGCATCCCGGTCTGCGTGTGACCCGCCGTGATGAGATCTATCTTCCGCCTTTCGGGCCTGACGACGTGTGACGGCGGTCACTCGTTGGTGCGAAAGGAGTGGGCTAGTTGGTTGCCGGATTTTAGGGTTTGGGTGGCGTGGGGGGTGGGGGCTTGGGAGGTCACTATGGCTAGACGGTCCTGGTCGAGGTCGAGGATGTGGTGGCTTTGGCGCCAGGGGGCTCCTTCTTCGGTGTAGGCGAGTTCGATGGAGTTCGCTTGTTGGTCGACGACTTGTTGGCCCGGGCCTACGAGGTCTGAGGGGGCTGTTAGGCGGGTTCGGCGGATTGGTCCCTGGACCCAGATCAGTGACTTGTCCGGGCCCCACAGTAGGAACGGGGCGAACGGGTCGTTCTCTCCGGCGCACTCCAGGGTGAATCCGCTGGGCCACGTGACCGAGTACAGCTGGGTTTCGATTCGCCAGGTCGGACGGTCGGGGCCGGCTGTCACGTGCGGTTGGCCGTCCTCGCCGCATCGAATTACACCCAGTGCCGTCCCGTCGCCGCCCACGTCTGCCGGGTGGATGAACGCGAAGGGCCATTTCGGTTTGATGCGAAGGCCGTATCCGGTCACGTTGATGTAGACGCCTTTTGTCACACCTGAAGTCTGCCAGTCGTGAGATCAGGGCGTGGTGTAGGCGCTGGATTGGAGGGTGAAGAGGCGGGCGTATTCGCCGTTCCGGTCCATGAGGGTGTCGTGGGGGCCGCGTTCGACGATTTTGCCTTCGGAGAGGACGGCGATGAGGTCGACGTCGCGTATCGCGCCCAGGCGGTGGGAGATCAGGACGCTGGTGCGGCCGTGGCGGTGGCGGCGTAGGGATGCGTGGACGGCGTGTTCGGCGTCCGCGTCCAGGCCGGAGCTCGGCTCGTCCAGTAGGAGGAGGTCGCGGTCTTGGCGCAGGAATGCGCGGGCTAGGGCGAGGCGCTGCCACTGGCCGCCGGACAGGGTGACGCCGGTTCCGTCGCTGGGGAAGATCTTGCTGAGCATCGTGTCGTAGTCGCGCGGCAGTGCCTTTAGGGTCTCGTGGACGCCGGCGCGCTCGGCGGCGGCCGCGATTTGTTCGTTGGTGCTCTCCAGGTCGCCCAGCATGATGTTGTCGGACGCGGTCAGGTCGTACTCCATGAAGTCCTGGAAGACCGCGCCGATGCGTTCGCGGAGTTCGGCGGGGTCCAGGTCGCGCAGGTCCACGCCGTCCCAGAGGACGGCGCCCTTGTCCGGGTCGTAGAGGCGGCAGAGGAGTTTGACCAGCGTGCTCTTGCCCGCGCCGTTCGCGCCGACGAGGGCGACACTTTGGCCGAACGGGATGTGCAGGTCGACGCCGCGCAGGATCCAGGGGTGCGCTTCGCTGTAGCGGAACCACACGTCCCGCAGCTCGATGCCATGGCGCAAGGGTGGGACGGGACGAGGGCGGGGGTTCGGAGGCGGGTCGGGTTCGGCGTCCACGATGGTGGTGAAGTGGCCGAACAGGAGCAGGGCGTTGTGTGCGTCCGCCCACCGGTCGACGATCGATGTCAGGGCGGCTTGGACTCCGGCGACGGCCGCGATGAACACCGTTACGTCTCCTGCGGTGAGGGCGCCGGATGCGGCCGCCAGCACTGCCCACACCAGGCCGCCGCCTGCGACGGCGCTGCCGACCAGGGCGAGTAAGCCCTGGCTGCGTAGTGTCTTGAGGTCGATCCGCCGTTCGGCTTCGCTGGTCGAGCGGACCTCGTCGAGCATCCGGGAGCGGAAGTGGCCGCCGAGGCCGAACAGGCGCACTTCCTTGGCGGCTTCGGGTCTTGTCAGTAGCTCTCCGTAGAAGACTTCGCGTCGCTTCCCAGGGCTGATGCTCCACATTGTGCGGGCGCGTTCGCGGCTCAGGCCGAGCTGGATCCAGACGGACGGCAGCGCCGCCAGGAAGATCACCAGGGCCAGCAGCGGGTTGATGACCAGGAGCGTTCCGACGAATCCGGACATGGTGATGGCCGCTTGGCCGATGGCCAGCGTTCCCAGGATCAGCCGGTCCGGTGCGGTCTGGCTGGATTCGTGCGCCAGCCGCAGCGTGTCCTGGAAGGCCGGGTCCTCAAGACGGCGCAGGCCCGCGTGGGCGTTGACCGCGCCGAACAGGCGGTCGACGACCAGGGCGCGCACCGCGCGGCGCAGCTGGGCCTGGGCGTAGGTGGACGCGTGCGGCAGGACGATGACGCACAGGCCGCAGGTGGCGAGCCCGGCGGCGAGGCCCGGCAGGACGTCGCGGTCTCCGCTCCCGGCGAGCGCGTCCAGGACGAGTTTCGTCAGCCACGCGGTCGCGACGGGGGCCAGCCCGGTGAGCACGGCGAGGACCACGGACGCGGTCGTGGCGGTCCGGTGGGCGCGCCATGCCAGCGCGGCGACGACCGCGGTGCGCGCCCCCGGTCGTCTCACGCGCGGGCCGGCACCGGCAGGCCGGCGGGCGAGAGCGTCGAGGACGTCACCACGGCACCGTCCCCGACGACGTAGAAGCTGGGGGACGCCGGGTGGCCGAACGCCGTGTTCACGGGCCCTCTCGCCGGCTCGGCGATCACGGTGGCGACCGGTGCGAGCGCGGTGGTGAAGGGTTCGGCCTCCTCTTGCTCGCCCTCGATCACCGCGAGGACGCGCCGGGCGTCCAGGCCTTGGATCCGGTCGGTGAACTCGGGCAGCCGTTCCCGGCACGCGGCGCAGGTGGTGGAGAACAGGCCGACGATCGTCGGCTCGGTGAAGAAGGCGCGGGTCACGACCGTGCCGTCGAGGCTGGACGCGCTGAACTCGGGCAATGTGGTGCCGGGGGCCGTGAACGGAACCTGGGCCCGCCCGCCCTCAAGCAGGGCCGCGTGCTCGCGCAGGCGGCGGACGACCGCGAGGGTCAGGATCAGGTCGATCGCGCAGAGGACGCCGACGAGGATGACGCCCGCGACGAGATAGGGCAACGGTGCTCCCTCATGCTGGTGCCGGACGCGTCATCGCGGAGGGCGTGCGGACGGCGCGATCAGCAGGTCGGCCAAGTCGTCGAAGAAGATGAACACCAGGGTGAGCACGCCCGCGCCCGCCACCGCGACGGCGGCGCCGGCCGGATGCACCGGGGCGGGCGCCGCGAGGTGCGCGGCCAGGCCGCCGAAGGCGAGCGCGGTCAAGGCGAGGTTGCGCGCGAGGTGCACGCGCCCGGCAGGGGACGGGCGCGTGCCGAAGCAGCGGCAGGTGGCGTGCCTGCCCCCGCGAAGGGCGCGGTGGATTCCCGTGGCGAACGCGAGCAGGACGGCGCCGGCCAGCGCGAGGCCGGCCGGTGCCGTCCGCGGTACGGCCAGCAGTACGACGGCGGCCGATTCCGCGGCCACCACGGCGACGGACGTCGCCGTGGGAGGCAGGCCGGGGGCGAGGCCGGGCACCGACCGCCGGAACTCCCGGAAGGCGTCCCGGTCGCGGACCTTGCCGAAGACCGCGACCAGGAAGACCAGACCGAGGGCGCAGCGGGCGGTCAGCGTGACGTACTGCAAAGCGGACGTCAGATGCCGCAGTAGGTCTTGCCGGCGTAGATGCAGCAGCGGATGCCGGTGTCGGTCCACCAGCAGGGCTCGGCGCGGGCGGTCGTGTTCGGCAGGACGCGGCCGAGCATCCGGTCGCCCAGGCGGTTGAGTGCACGGATCACGAGGATCTCCTCAGGTCGAGCCGGAGCGTTCCGGCTGCGGCGTTTCCGAGCGGCGGCGCGTCGCGCCTAGATGATCACGCTCGCCGGTGCCGAAGCTAATGACGTTGATCATTTACGGCAAGGGGGCCGTCGCCGGGCGGTACCGGCTTGTGCACTCTGCGATCAAGATCCCGGTGATCTTGTCGGTATCTGCCCCCCGTCCGGCCGTTGACTCGGCCGCGCTGTGACGTTCAGGCGGCGGACCACGACGCCCAGTAGCCGGTCGCCGGAGAACAGGCCCCGGTGGCGGGAGTCGATGCTGTCGGGATTGTCGCCGAGGACCGCGAGCGCCCCCGGCGGCACCGTGTCCCCCGAGGCTCCGGGGACGCCGGACGGTAGGTCGTCGCCGGGGAGGGCGGCGACTCGCTTGACGTTCCAGGTCCGTCCGTCGGGTCCCGCGGGGCCGGGAAGGTAGCGACCGTCAAGGGGAGGTTCGAGCACGACGATGTCGCCGCGCCGGACGTGCGGTAGCGGACGCCGCCGGACGAGCACGCGGTCGCCGTCTCGCAATGTGGGCATCATGCTGGTCCCGTGCACGGTGACCACGACCAGGCTTCTCTGCCCCCACCTGAGCGCCAGCAGTCCGCCCGCCGCGGCGATGCCCGCCCCGCCCAGCAGTCGCAATCCCCGTGAAGTCGATAGTCGCCGCATGATCGACCGATGGTAGCGATGGGCCGCTCAGACGTAGTCCTCCCAGGAGTCCGGGGGTTCGTACATCTGTTGTCCGCGTTCCTCGGCGCGTCGGGCCAGGCGGTGTTGTGGGAGGTGGTCTTGGACCTGCCACCATTCCAATCGGAAAAGGCGCCGGTGCTCACCACAGACGATGAGCGGACCCCCTTCATAGGCGTGGAAGTAGGTGTAGAACTGGCCCCTGCGGGCGAGCACCGTCTCCGAAGCCAGGTGGGCCGGAACGTAGCCCCTGTCGTTGAAGGCGTAGATCCGGGGGGTGTCGGCGGCGGTGATGTCCCGGTCCGGCGTGAGGACGAAGGGCCAGTGATCGGGGTTGTCGGAGTCATCGACGTCGTCCGGAAGCGGCACGGGCCCGTCCGCCAGGGCCTGCACGGTCCAGATGTCGGCAGAGACTGCCCGGCAGATTTCCGGAAGGGGAAGCCCCAGCCGTATTGCGGCCACGGCGAAGTTCTCGGTTTCGGGACGGGCGCCGCGCTGGCGCTCCGCGGACATGGCGGCCTCTCCTGCCAGCCGGAACCAATGGAACGGCCCGTTCGACGCGGGGTCCAGGAGATGATCCGGGCAGCGGCTTCCAGGGCCGGCGGGCGCGATGTTCGGGCAGAACGCGTGCCCGCACATTTCGAGGACACGTTGCGTCCCGAGGTCGGGGACGAACACCGTGCACGCGCGGAACGGACGCAGAGAATCGTCGCCGACGGCGGTGAAATAGCGGATCCGGTCGCCGTGGTCACCGCGCTCGACCTGGAAGGTTCTCACCTCCCAGGCGGAGAGCACGTGAGACGCCATGGCGATCGCGAGGGCCGGGAAGGGCCGGAATGGCCGCGAGGCCGCTTCGTCGAGGGTGGGGATCTCGGCGATCGGCCGCCGGGTGTCGTGGTCGTCCAGGTGCCGGAGCGCCGTCACGAGCAGTTCGGCGGCATCGACGATCGTGCCGTCATCGTCGGTCATGGCTCCGCACTCCCCGCACATCCGGATCTGGCCGGGGTCAATGGTGCCGCAGCGTGGTGCGGGTTAGGAGGGGTTCGCTTCGCGGGCAGGTCGTGATGTGGATGTGGAGAGACCGAGCGTCTCCGTCTTGGTGTCCGGGGAGAACGTTCTTGTCGCGGCCTCGACCTCTTGCCACGCGGTGTCGCTCATGTGCCAGGGCCATTCGAGGGTGATGCGATCGGAGGTCACTCCGGGTGGGCGGTCCTCGTCGGGGTGAAGGCTGATGACCAGGATTGGTCCCGTGTTGGCGTAGGTGACGCGGTCCACACAGTGCCAGGGGAGGCGACTCTGCCCGCTGGATCCGATGCGGATGCCTGGCTCGTCCAGGACCAGCACCACCCCGTCAGGGAAGGCGCGTTTCCGTTTCCAGATGGTGGCCGCATACACGGTCATCAGGGTGGCGAGTGCGCCGGTGAGCAGTGTCCCCAGCCCCTCCCGCAGTGACCTCCAACTCGGAGTGCCGAGCAAACCGAACGGGGCCAGAAGCAGGAAACCGACGATCCACACCACTACCGCCAGAACGACAAGGAGGATGAACGTCCCCATCAAATGCTGGAGTACGTTCCACCAGGTCCATCGACGAACGTAAGCGGCTTCCGGGTTCACGGCGTCTCCCCGCGGTGAGATCGGTGCGACAAAATGATTGTCGGTTCACTTCACCGGGTTGGCCAGCGCCGGATCAGGAGAGGCGTTTGCGGACCATCTCCTTGATGTCCGGGGGTAGCGCTTCGGCGGCGAGCAGGTGCGGCAGCAGGTCGGGTTCCCTTGTCATGGCTCGGAAGGCCAGGGAGACCGTTACCTCGTGGTCGGGACGGTGGATGATCTCGACCGGGTCGTCCGCGCTGATCCGGCCTTCCGCGATGACGCGGAGATAGGCCCCCGGCTTGCCTGCCTGCGTGAACCTCTTGATCCAGCCGGTCTGCCGCAGCCAGCCCTGGAACGTCCCGCACGGGATGCGGAAGCCGGAGACCTCCAGGATCACCTCCCGGCCCACGCGCCAGCGGTCGCCGATAAGGGACGCGTTGACGTCCAAACCCGCCGTGGTGAGGTTCTCTCCGAAGACGCCGTTGTGCAGCGGCACGCCCAACTCGGTTTCCCACAGGTCGAGGTCTTCGCGGGCATAGGCGTAGACGGCCTGGTCGGCTCCGCCGTGGTGCTTGGTGTTGTGGACGCGGTCGCCGGCGAGGCCGACCGCGCCGGTGCCTCGGGGGCCTGGATCGGTGACCGTGACCGGGCCGTCCACGGGCCGCTTGTCGATACCTGTCAGGGCAGCGGCCATCCACGGGTTCGGCCGCGGCCTGCCCACGTTGACCGACAGCAACTTCATGCGGCGACAGTACCGGGCGACGGTCGGTCAGCCGCTCGTCCAGGCGCGGAGCTTGTCGGGGTTGCGTACCGCCCAGATGTGCTTGATGCGCTCGCCCGCGACATCGAACGCCATGACCGCGACGGTGACGCCGTCCTGCTGGGCGATCAGGCCGGGGCGGCCGTTCACCGTGCGCTCAAGGATCTTCAGGCCTGGGACGGTGCGGGCGATGTCGACGAAGGTGCGGGCGATCTGCGGGGCGCCCTCGATCGGGTCGAGCCGGGCGTTGACCACGCCGCCGCCGTCGGCGACCGCCGTGGCGTCGGGGTCGAGGAGGCCGATGAGGGCGTCGATGTCCTTGGCCTCCCAGGCCTGCTTGAAGTCGCCGACGAGTCCCGCCTGCCGGGCTGTCGGGGCCGGGGCGGTCTGCGTCGAGCGGAGGCGGCGGCGGGCCGAGGACGCCAGCTGGCGGCACGCCACCGGTGTGCGGCCGACGATCTCGGCCACTTCGGCGAAGGGGTAGCGGAAGACGTCGTGCAGGACGAACGCGACGCGCTCGGCCGGGGTCATCGATTCGAGCACGACGAGGAACGCCATGCTGATCGACTCGTCCAGGGTGATCCGGTCGGCCGGGTCCGCGGTCGGCTCGCCGGCCCATTCCGTGCGTTCGGGCAGCGGCTCGGGGAGCCATTCGCCCACGTAGCGTTCGCGGCGAACCCGTGCCGACCGGAGCAGGTCGAGGCAGATGCGGCCGGCCACCGTGGTCAGCCACGCCCCGGGGGACTCGATCGCGTCCTGCTCCTGCCGGGACATGGCGTACCAGCGGACGTAGGTCTCCTGCACCACGTCCTCGGCCTCCGCCAGCGAGCCGAGCAGGCGGTACGCGAGATTGATCAGCCGGCGACGCTCGCTCATGATCGCGGTCAGGCCCGGATCGGCCGGCTCGGATGGCGTGGTCATGCGACTCCCTCGGTTGCCCTCCCCTTCTGACGAGACACCGCTCGTGAACGTGAGGGCCTCACCGTACGCGGACGTCCGAGCCGAGGCCGATCGGGGAAGGCCGGGGCGTAGTGCCCCGGCCTTCGGGGTCAGCCCTTGCGGGCGGGGAGGATGCGCTTCACGGCCAGGCCGGCGGAGACCAGCGTGAAGAGGGCCAGGCCGATCCAGAGGGCCTGGAGGCCGAGCCAGGGCGAGGCGGCGGCGGCACCGCCGAAACCGGCGGCCACGCCGCCGATAGGGGGATTGTTGTACATGACCTACCATTTCCTTTCTTTGCGCCAGGCGGCCTGCCAGAAGGCACGTGCCTGGACGATCTGGAGGAAGACGTCGAAGACCATTTCGACGACGATCGTTGCGGCCAGCGCCATCTGGGCGGCGCCGCGCTGCCGGACGGTCACCGTGCGCTCCACCATGAAGATGACCGTGATGCCCGCCCAGACCGGGCTGAGCTGGATGCCGCCGAGCCAGAACACCGAGTAGGCGAGCGAGATCAGGTAGGCGGAGATCACCAGGATGCCGATGAGGGAGAGGAGCTGCCGGCCCCAGTAGGGGCGGGTGATCGGCGTCCAGCCGTAGTCGACCAGGTTCTCCAGGGCGCCGCGCTTCCAGCGCAGGCGCTGCCGGGCCAGCTCGCGCCAGGTCGGCATCACCTCGGTGGTGAGGGTGCACTCGCGCGGACACAGGATGCGGAAGCCGAGGTGCAGGATCGCGAGGGTGAGCTCGTTGTCCTCGGTCAGGACGCGGACGTCGTAGACGTGCGGAAGCCCTGGAAGGCGGCGTTCGCGGCGGGCGGCGATCACTTCCCGCAGGGTGGCGGCGCGGAAGATGGTGGCGGTGCCGGTCAGCACGAGCGCCCTGCCCTGCAGGCGCCGGACGTCGCGGGCGTAGCGGGCGTACTCGTTCCGCTGGAACATGCCGACCGTGCCGCCGCCGGGCTTGCCGGTGAACGTGCCGCCGACGGCCGCGTACCGGCCGGAGGCCAGGTAGTCGACGCCGTGCCGGATGAAGCCGGGGTCGAGCGCCGAGTCGGCGTCCATCACCATGATCGCGTCGTCCGGGCCGAGGATCGGCAGCAGCCGGTCGAGGACCTGGTTCAGCGCGCCGGCCTTCTTGTGCCGGTTCTCCCGGGTCCCGACGATCTCGACGCCGCAGAGCTGCGCGAGCGCCGCGGTGGCGTCGGTGCAGTTGTCGGCGATCACGACGATGTGGTCCGGTGGGCGTTCCTGCCGCCGCAGCGACGCGATCGTCTCGGTGATCTGCTTGGCCTCGTTGTGCGCCGGGATCAGGACCGTCACCCGCATCGCGTCCGGGCGCGTGACCGGCAGGCCGCGCTTGCCGTCCCGGTCCCGGCGGCGCCGCGCGGGCTCCGGCGCCGGGCGGGGGAGATCGCGCCGGACGGACGGCCGCGGCGTCTGGACCGGCGGCGCCGCTTCCCGGAGGGGCGGTCGTGGCGGGGTGACCGGCCGCCGCCGCACCGGCGGGGGCATGATCGCGGCCGCCGCCCGATCGGGCACGGTCACGGTCGGGGAGATGGCCGCCGCCGGGTGATGGAGCCCGGGCCGGGTTCCCCAGGGGGTCGAGGACGCCAGGTGCCCCGGGCCCGGTCGGGCCGGCAGGGCATGGCTCGGCGCCGCGTGCCCCGGCCGGGTGAGACGGTGACGCTCGGGGCGCGCGTGGGGGGCCGCGGTCATGTCGCCCTCGGAGGCGCCGGAGGCCGGGTGCATGTCAGCGCGTCCCCTCGGACCGCAGGAGGTGGCCGTAGGCGATGACGTTGTCGGTGTAGTGGCCGGTGCCGCGGTCGAAACGTCCACCGCAGGTGATCAGGCGGATCGCCGCGTAGCCGGGGTCGGTGTAGACGCGGCGGGTGGGGAAGCGGTCCTTGCGGACGCGTTCGACGGAGTCGATGCGGAACACGGCGGTGCGGCCGTCGGCGCGGAGCACGCTCGCCCGGTCGCCGGGACGCAGTTCGCCCAGCCGGTGGAAGACCGCCGGCCCGCGTGCCGAGTCGACGTGCCCGATGAGCACCGCCGCGCCCCGGCTGCCGGGTGCGGCGCCGAGCCGGTACCAGCCGGCCTCCTGGGCGCGGCTCGGCGGCGGCGTCTCGACGGTCTGGTCCGCGTTCT
Source organism: Actinomadura madurae (assembly GCF_900115095.1). GTDB lineage: Bacteria > Actinomycetota > Actinomycetes > Streptosporangiales > Streptosporangiaceae > Spirillospora > Spirillospora madurae. The sequence continues at coordinate 40,165 of NZ_FOVH01000004.1, read as the reverse complement.
TGGCCAGCTTCATCAGCGGTGTCCGGACGTCGATCCGCGGCACGTCGAGACGCAGCGGCACCGAACGCGGCAGGGCGGCGGCGGTGGGGACGGCCGTGCCGGGCGTTCCGCCTGACGCCGCGGGGGCGGGCACCGGCGGCGCGGCGGTGGCCGGGTTCCCCCGGAGCGCCTGGACGGCGAGGAAGGCCGCGACGGCCAGGCCCGACAGGCCGATGACAGCGGCCGCGACGGTGCGCGAGTGCCGACCCCGATGCGACACGGACCGTACTCCTTCGCCACTCGACCGATGCGGGATCTCGCCGCGGACCGCGGCGATGCCGGGACCGTAATCCCGGAGAGTGAACATATGCCTTCTATGGCGTGAATCGTCGCAGGTGAGGAGGGTGATCACGCACCGTCACCGGTCTCCGAGAGTAATCGCGCGTGACCTTCGGGAATCGGACCAATTGCGGCGGACGGGCAGCAGAAAATGCCGTTGACCTGCAGAAACTCCGAACCGTCCGAGGGTGCGAGCCCATGACCGACCGTGTCGAGGCCGAGCCCGAACCGATGTGGATACAGAGATCGCTGACCGGAAGTGGTCTCTTGGTCGGCCGAAAAAGATCATCCCAGGTGAACGAGCGGTCCAGTGGTCCGCTGGCCAGGTCCGAAAAGCAGGTCGGGGGCGGTCCAAGTTCCGGGGCCGGTGTGGGCTTGACCTTGACGTCGCGTCAACGTTTGTAATGAGGGCATGCGGATCGGGGAGCTGGCCGCGCTGGTCGGGGTGTCGGCCAGGACCGTGCGGCATTACCACCATCTCGGGTTGCTGCCCGAGCCCGAGCGGCTCGCGAACGGCTACCGGGAGTACCGGCTGCGGGACGCCGTGGTCCTCGCGCGGGTGCGGAGGCTCGTCGAGCTCGGGCTGTCGCTGGACGAGGTCCGGGACGTCCTGGCGGACGAGCGCGGCCGGGACCTGCGCGAGGTGCTCCAGGAGCTCGACGCCGATCTGGCCGCGCAGCAGGACGCGATCGCGGCGCGGCGGGCGCGGCTGGCCGAGCTGCTGGCGGACGAGGACCTGGGCCCGGACTCGGCCGTGTCGCCCGAGATGGCGACGGTCCTGCGGGGACTGCCGGACGGGTCGCGGTTCGCCGCGTTCGACCGGGAGCTGCTGGCGCTCGTCGACACGGCTGCCGGGGACGCCGGGCGGGCCCGGTTCGCGGAGATGCTGCGGCCGTTCGGCAGGCCGGAGGCGCGGCGGCGGATCGCCGCGCTCTACGCGCGGCTGGACGAGATCGCCGACGCGCCGGAGGACGATCCGCGCATCACCGACATCGCGGCGGATCTCGCGGACCAGATACCGGAGGAGATGGCGGTGCTGATGGCCGGGCAGGGCATGGACGGCGGGTGGCTGGACGCGATGCCCGCGGCGCAGGGCGAGGTCTTCCGCCGCGTGATCGGCATCCTCAGGGACAGGACGTGCTGAGCCTCGCTCGGGCCGCGGTCGTCGCGATGGTGCCCGCGGAGCTGGTCGTCGTGGTGCTCCTCGTCTCGGGTGTGACGCTGCCGCGCCCCCTGGTGGCCGCGGGCGAGGTCGCCTTCTCGGCCGTGCTGGTGCTCCAGCTCGTGGTCGCCGGACGGCTGGTCATCGCGGCACGGCGGGCCGGTGCCGGGTGGCCGGTGGCACTACGGAGCGTCGGCCGGCTGGTCCCCGACCGTGTGCGCAGGGTCATGGCCTTCGACCTGCGGGGGATGGTCAGCCTGGTGCTGCTCGTGACCCGCCGCAAGCACGGTGTGCCGCCGGGCGCGGTCGCGGTGCCCTACGCGGGCGGGCAGCTTTCCCTGCAGATGGCCTTTCTCTTCGCGATGGTCTTGGAGGCCGTCGTGGTCGAGTTGCTGATGCGGTCCCTGGACGCGCCGGAAGGCCTGCGCGCGGTGGTGCTTGTGGTCGACCTGTACTCGATCCTCATCGTGGTGGCGATCATCGCGGCGTGCGTCACCCGGCCGCACGTGCTGTCGGACGACGAGCTGCGCATCCGCTGCGGGGCGTTCCTCGACCTGCGGGTTCCGCGGGCGCAGATCTCCGCGCTGCGGGTCGCGCGGAACTACGACGAGACGGGCATGGTCCGGGTGCGGGACGGGCGGCTCTCGGTGGCGGTGGCCGGGCAGACGAACGTGGTGGTCGAGTTGCGGGAGCCGATCCAGGTCGTCCGGCCGCTCGGCGGACGGGCCGAGGTCGGCACGATCCGGTTCTTCGCCGACGAGCCGGCGGCGGTCGGCGCGGCCGTCACGTCCGGCGGATGACGAGGCAGGCGAGGCCGGCGGCGGCCGTGGCGAGGACGGTCAGGAGCCAGCCGGCGTCGTAGTCCCCGTCCCGGCCGAGGGCGGCGATCAGGGCGGCGACGCCGATGACCGTGCCGACCTGCCGCGCCATCGTGACGACCGCCGACCCGGTGGAGAACGCCGCCGGGGGCAGCGCCGACACGGCCGCGCCGATCAGGGTCGGCAGCGTCACCCCGACCCCGATGCCGGTCAGCAGCATGCCGGGCAGCATCCCGGCGGCGTAGCCGTCCGCCATCCGCCACATCCACCAGCCGATGCCGGCCGCGAACACCGCGCAACCGGCCGCCGCCACGCGCCCGGCGCCGAAGCGGCGGGCGAGCGGCGCGCCGCCGAGGGCGAGAGCGGGCACCATCAGCGGGCCGGGCGTGATGGCGAGGCCGGTGCGCAGCGCGGACCAGTCCCAGACGTCCTGGCACCACAGCACGCAGGACAGCAGCATCGCGGCGAACGCGACCGCGAACAGCACGTTGGCCACGGACGCGGATCCGAACGCGGGGGTGCGCAGGAGGCCGAGCGGCAGGACGGGCGACGGGTGTCGCGCCGACCGGAGCACGAACCAGGCGAGAAGGGCTCCGGCGGCGAGCAGCGTCCCGGTGACCTCGGCTCCGCTCCAGTCCTCGGTCTTGACGACGCCGAGCGCGAGCGCGGCGATCCCGGCGGTCAGCAGGGCCGCGCCCGGCAGGTCGGGACGTCCGGCGTCCCGCCGGGCGGTCGCGCCGGGCAGCAGCCGGGCGCCCGCGACCAGGGCGGCCGCGCCGGCGGGGACGTTGACGAGGAAGATCCACCGCCAGTCGACCTGGGCGAGGAGCCCGCCCGCGACCGGGCCGAGGGCGGCGGCCAGCCCGCCGATCGCGGTCCATCCGCGGACCGCCGCGACGCGCCGCTCGGCCGGCGCCGCGGCCAGCAGGAGGCCGAGCGAGGACGGGACGAGCGTCGCCGCGCCCGCCGCCTGCACCACCCGCGCGGCGACGAGCCACCACACCCCCGGCGCGGCCGCGCACGCCGCGGACGCGAGCGTGAACACCGCGACGCCGAGGAGGAAGGCCCGCTTGGGCCCGGTCCGGTCGGCCAGCCCTCCGGCGGGGACCAGCAGTGCCGCGAAGACCACCGCGTAGGCGTTGAGGATCCATGACAGCGACGCCAGGGACGCGCCCGCGAAGTCGCCGCCGATCTGGGGCAGCGCCACGTTGACGATGAACACGTCGAGGTTCGACATCGCGACCCCGGCCGCGACGATCGCGAAGACGGCGCCGAACCGGGGCGCCGTCTCCCGTTCGGCGGCCGGCTCCGCCGCCCGCGTTCCCGTACCGTCCACGGCCTCTCCCCAGGGCTCGGCTCCGTGAGCCGGGACGCTAGCAAGACTAGGTTGGAAAACACAACCCACTAGCGTGGCCGGCCGTCGACGCTCGATCGGCAGCACCATGCGGAAGGCCTCGGGGTTCGAGGTCGACGCGAGATGCCTGGTCGGCGGCTTGATGTCCCGCTTCGATCTCGTGTGATCGGCTCCGGAGTCGTGGGTGATGTGCCGAAGAGGCGGCGCATATTGGTGGTTTGTCGGGTTTTGTCCTTCGCATCCCGCGCAATGATCGTCGGCACGCGATGGAATGCCGCGAATGTCTGGGTTTGCGATCAGCGCCGATGTGCCGATGCGTCCGCGGCCGTAAATCCACCGTGAGTGCGGGCGACCCGACCAGAACCAATTGCGCCGGCTAATTGACTGGTGTGACCAAGCGCTGCGGACAAACTCACAACCGCAGGACGCGCGTCCTCGCGCTTCCTCCGACGATGTGGCTGATGTCGGTAAGAGCATGCCATTAGCAAGCCGCCGCGGGTTGGAACGGCGACAGCTTGTGCGGTGAAGCTCGTCAAGGCGGTGTCGTCGGCTTGATCGGCATTCGATACCACCACCAAGATCGCCAGCTCCCCGGGCTGTCCGAACGTCCGGCGGGCATAGGCGAGCGGACGCCGGAACCTCGGTGCAGCAGGCGGGCCGCGTCCCATCGTAGAGCGGGCAAGCCGATGATCGCACCACGTGGGAGGGCTGGTGTCCGCATGTGGGCAGGGTCTCCGGATCGTCCGCTCGAACTGTAAGGCCGGGATTAGCCTGCCGCCATGTTCGGGAATGAGTGGGCGCTGGTGGACGTGGAGACTTCTGGGCTCCGAGCCGTTCAGCACAGGATTCTGTCCCTCGCCGTTGTAACGGTCGGAAGCGACGGGAGGACGAGCGGGGAGTATTCCACCCTGCTCGACCCGGGATGCGATCCCGGGCCGGTTCACATTCACGGGCTGACGCCCGAGAGGCTGAAAGGGGCGCCCAAGTTCGAGGACGTGTCCCGGCGCGTCGCGGAAATGCTCCGCGGCCGGGTGCTCGTCGCCCACAACGCCCCCTTCGACTACGGCTTCCTCGCGCAGGAGTTCCAGCGCGCGAACGTCCGGCTTCCGGTCGAACGGCGGCTGTGCACGCTGGCGCTGAACCGCCGGCTCTCCCCGGCGACCGGCGACCTGAAGCTCGGGACGCTGGCCGCGCACTACGGGATCAAGCCCGCCAAGGCCCACGACGCGCTGGAGGACGTCCGGACGCTCCGAGGCGTGCTGCGCGGATCGCTCCAGGAGGCGAGCCGGCTCGGTCTCGCGCTGCCGTTCGTGGCGTGCCCGCCGAAGCAGAACTTCCGGGCCGGGATTCCCAAGACCCGGTGCGCCTACCGGTGTCCGGGCAGGTTCGGCGACCGGCTCGTCCAGGGGATGAAGGTCGCCATCACCGGCGAGACCGAGACGCTGCGCGAGAGGCTCACCGAGCGGGCGGTGGCCGCTGGGCTGAACATGATGACGTCCGTGAGCCGCCACACGAGCCTGCTGGTGGCGAACGATCCCGGCTCCGGCACGGCCAAGGCACGCCGCGCACGCCAGGACGGGGTGCCCGTCATCGACGAGCGGACGTTCCTGGAACTGCTGGGGGACGTCCAGCCCGGCACCCTGCACGGCACGCGGGAGCAGGCGAGGCCCGTGGAGAAGCCGCCGGTGAGGAAGGGGCCGCTCGAAGGGCGCCGCGTGCTCGTCCTCGGCGGAACCCATCCGAGGGCGTCCGCCGCGCGGAGCGCGGTCGTGGAGCTCGGCGGCGCCGCCGCGGTGAACCTGTCGGCCGGCGTGACGGACGTCGTGGCCCTCGAAGGCGGCGAGCCGGATCGGCGCATGGAGCGGGTGGTCCGCCTGGAGGTCCCCGTTCACGATGTGGAGTGGCTCAAGGCGCCGGAGCAGGCGGAGACTGTCCGGGTGTCGACAACGGTGTTGCCGAGGGGGGCGGCCATCGACCTCCCGCCGGCGGAGAGGTGGACGGTCGGCGCCTCCTGGGTCCAGCACTCGGCCTGCGAGGTGGACGTGGTGGCGTTCGCGCTCGACGAGGACGGCCAGGTGTCCTGCGACGAGGACTTCGTCTTCTACGGCGCCGCCGAGACCCCCGACGGGACGGTCCGGCTGGCGGCCGAAGGCCCTACCGAGCAGGCGATCGTGATCGGCCTGGCCGCGCTTCCCGAGGCCGTCCGCAAGGTCACCGTGGCGGCGGCGATCGACGGCGACCTCACGTTCGGCGAGCTGGGGGCCGTCGAACTGGTCACCGGCCCCGGCGACGGCGAGCGCGCGCACGCGCAGGCGACCCTCGACGCCGGGACCACGGAGCGGACGATGCTGGTCGCCGAGGTGTACCGGCGCGGCCCGGGATGGCGGCTGCGCGTCGTCGGCCAGGGATACGACTTCGGGCTGGACGCCCTGGCGCGCGGCTTCGGCGTCGAGGTGGAGGAGTAGTGGAGCGGCGGCGGTGCGGCAGGTGAGGGTTTTGGTCTAGCTGTCCCGCGCGGGGCGGCCCAGAGGGTAGACCTGCATCCGTGCAGGTGAGTTATGTGAGTGAGGCGACGCCGGGGCGGGAGAACGAGGACTTCGTGGCGGCCGGACCCGGCTGGGTCGTGCTGCTGGACGGGGCGACGGCGCCGCGGGGGGTGGACAGCGGATGCCGGCACGATCCGGCGTGGCTGGTGCGCAGGCTCGGCGGGCGGATCGCCGCGCTGCTGGCGCTGAAGGACGGCAAGCCGCTGCCCGACCTGGTCGCGGAGGCGATCAAGGTGACGGGGGAGGCGCACACCGGGACGTGCGACCTGGAGAACCCCGACAGCCCGTCCGCGACGGTGTCGCTGCTGCGGCGCCGCGGCGAGGCCGTGGAGTGGTTCGTGCTCGCCGACTCCCCGATCGTGGTGGACGTCGGCGAGACCAGGGTGTTCCGGGACGACCGGGTCGACCACCTTCCGAGCTACACGCTCGAAGGCGTCCGGAGGTCGCGCAACACCCCCGGCGGGTTCTGGGTGGCGAGCACGAAACCGGAGGCCGCGTACGAGGGGCTGACCGGCGAGGTGCCGGTCGAGGGGCTGCGGAGGGCGGCGGTGCTCAGCGACGGCGCGTCCCGGCTCGTGGAGCGGTTCGGGGAGTTGGACTGGGACGGCCTGATCCGCCTGCTGGACGAGGAAGGCCCTCGGGAGCTGGTCAGGAGGACCAGGGCCGCGGAGGTGTCCGCTCCCGCGGCCCGGGGGAAGCGCCACGACGACGCCACGGCAGTGTTCGTCCGTTTCTGACAGTGCCGGCGCCGCCGCGGGCACCGTCAGCGCGTCGCGGGCTTGATGTGCGGCCACCAGGCGCCGAGGTCCTCCGGCAGGTGCGTCCCGTCGACGCGGAAGGTGGCGGGCATGAGCGGGAAACGCCGTCCGGCCGGGAAGTGCCGCCCGTAGGACGGCGGGTCGAGCACGACGACGCGGGTGCCGTTCACCACCGGGATGTCGGCGGGGACGCCCTCGTTCCAGATCGGCTCGCCGTGCGCGTCCACGAGGTTCCACGGGCTGGAGACGATCGGGCGCCCCGGCGGGACGTCGGCGTTGAGGAAGGAGGCGATGATCTCCGGGGCGGGACGTTCGCCTTCCAGCCCGCCGGGACGTCCGATGAGCGCGCCCGCGAGCAGGACGTGCAGCTGGAAGTTGTCGCCGACCCCGCCGATCGTGACCGTCCAGCCCCGGCGGCTCGCGCGGTCGAGGACGAGGATGCGCTCACCGTCCAGGACGCGCAGCAGCGCCGCGTAGTGGTTCATCCTCCCCAGGTACTGGCCGGCCTTCTGCGAGATGAAGGAGCGGAAGTCGCGGTCCGTGACGCCCGCCCGGACCGACGGTCCCATCTGCAGGACGGTGCATGCCGCCAGCGCGAACTGGTGCAGGGAGAACCAGGACATCATCGCGGTCACGGCGCCCTCGCCCAGCGCCGGCGCGACGGTGTCGAACACCTCCTGGGACGGCTTCTCCTCTTCCATGTCGGGCGGGGGCTTGCCGTCGGCCCCCTCCTCCCATGCCTTGGCGAAGGACAGGGAGGCGGCGGTGACGTCGGTGGTCCGCTCGATGACGGCCGTGCCGACCGGCGCGGGATCGGCGCCCTGCTCGATCCAGGCGCCGGTGAGGACGGCGAGCCAGCCGCCGAGGTTCGGGGGCGCCTCGGCGATGCCCTCGGCCAGCCGGGGCAGGGCGGCGTTCAGCTCGGCGAGGGGCGTGCTCTGGGCTTCCCGCATAAGCTGCGGCAGCAGGTCGCTGAAGGACCGGTCCTCGACCACCGCGGCCTGGACGATCTGGTCGACGAGTTGCTGGAACGACATGGTCGGTCACCCTGGCACAAGTTGATCAACTTGGCAGCCGCTCCCGGGGAACCCGCACCTTTTTGGAATCTCGTTCTAGTATGCGGTCATGGAGCCACAGGATTTCGCCGACGTGCTGAAGGCCGTCCGCAGCTTCGTCCGCGAGCAGGTCGTCCCCCGCGAGGAGGAGATCGAGGAGACCGACGCGATCCCGGAGCAGCTGCGCCGCACGTCACGGAACATGGGCCTGTTCGGGTACGCGCTGCCCGAGGAGTACGGCGGGCTCGGCCTGTCGCTGAGCGAGGAGGTGCGGCTGGTCTTCGAGCTCGGCTACGCCAGCCCCGCGTTCCGGTCCATGTTCGGCACGAGCAACGGCATCGCCGGGCAGGTCCTGGTCAACTCCGGCACGGACGAGCAGAAGGACGCCTGGCTGCCGAGGCTCGCGTCCGGCGAGGTCGTCGGGGCGTTCGCGCTGACCGAGGCCGAGGCCGGCTCCGACCCGAGCGCGCTCGCCACGACCGCGGCGCGCGACGGCGGCGACTACGTCGTCAACGGCGCCAAGCGGTTCATCACCAACGCCCCCGAGGCCGACGTGTTCATGGTGTTCGCCAGGACGGGCGGCAGCGGCTCCCGCGGCATCTCCACGTTCCTCGTCGAGAGGGGCACGGACGGCCTGAAGATCGGGCCGTCCGACCAGAAGATGGGCCAGCGCGGCGCCCACACCGCCGAGGTCTTCTTCGACGGCGTGCGCGTCCCGGCGACCGCGATGGTCGGGACAGAGGGAACCGGCTTCCGCACCGCCATGGCGTCGCTCGCCCATGGACGGCTCAGCATCGCCGCCGTCTGCGTCGGTCTCGCCCAGAGGATCCTGGACGAGACCGTCGCCTACGCCAAGGAGCGCAGCCAGGGCGGTAGGACGATCGGCGAATACCAGCTCGTGCAAGGACTCGTCGCCGACTCCCAGACCGAGCTGTACGCGGGACGCTCGATGGTCCTGGAAGCGGCGCGTGCCTACGACGCGGGCGAGGACACCAAGCAGGGACCGTCCTGCGCCAAGTACTTCTGCTCCGAGATGGTGGGACGCGTCGCCGACCGCGCCGTCCAGGTCTACGGCGGGATGGGCTACATGCGCGGCGTCGCCGTCGAGCGCTTCTACCGCGACGTCCGGCTGTTCCGCATCTACGAGGGGACGAGCCAGATCCAGCAGCTCGTCATCGCCCGCAACCTGCTGCGCTGACCAGCGCGGACACCCGGGGCCCAAACCGGTTCGCACCACACGGCCGGGCCGTGTATGGTTTCACTGCGCGAACGACGCAGGCCCCTTTAGCTCAGTCGGCAGAGCGTCTCCATGGTAAGGAGAAGGTCTACGGTTCGATTCCGTAAAGGGGCTCACGGCATACCGGCCGCCATCCGCTCGATCGGACGGCGGCCTTCGTCGTTCCCGAGGACACCGCGTCGTTCCCGGGGGACACCGCCCTGATTCGCTCGATACCGGGGCCTGTGGTACCGTCCCTCCGGTTCCAGTAGGACGTTTCGCAGCTCATCGGCACACCCGGTAACCTGGGAGACGGTCCGGCGGAACCCGCGAGACCGATTCCCTGATCCTCACCCGGGGATTTCGCGTTTCCAGGGTTCGGTGAGCATCCGGTATCCTTGCATTCCGGTCCACACCGACCATCGCGGCGGGGTAGCTCAGTCAGGCAGAGCAAGCGGCTCATAATCGCTGTGTCGCCGGTTCAAGTCCGGCCCTCGCTACTACCCATGTCTCTCACCCCCACCCCGGGGGTGAGCAGGCTGGGTCGGTAAGTTCCTTGTCCCTAGCTCAGAAAGGCACTCCATCGTGGCTGCCACCGACGTCCGGCCGAAGATCACGCTGGCCTGCCAGGAGTGCAAGCACCGCAACTACATCACGCGGAAGAACCGGCGCAACGACCCGGACCGCCTTGAGATCAAGAAGTACTGCCCCAACTGCAGGACCCACCGTCCGCACCGGGAAACCCGCTAAGGCGCAGCGCACCAGGCCCGCCGAGCGGCGCGACTTCTTCGCACGCTTGTACTGACGTGATCAGCCCGTCCTCGCACCAAGACCCGCGAGGGCGGGCTGAACGTCGTTCTGTTACCGTCCGTCCGGAGAGACGGAACCGGCGTGCTCAGGCCCTGGAGGGACGGATTGCATGGCACTCAACCGTGATTTCATCGGGCGGAGCTTCCCGCCCAGCGACCCGTACGAGGTCAGCCGGGTGAAGATCCGCGAGTTCGCGGACGCGATCGGCGACCCGAACCCGGTCTACCGCGACCAGGAGGCGGCCAAGGCGGCCGGACACCCCGACGTCATCGCGCCGCCCACCTTCCCGATCGTCGTCTCCCTCGGCAACCCCGGCCTCGCCGACCCCGACCTCGGGCTGAACTACGCGATGGTCGTGCACGGCGAGCAGCGCTTCGTCTACACCCGCCCGCTGCGCGCCGGCGACGTCATCACCTGCACCTCGACGATCACGGAGATCAAGTCGATCGGCAACAACGAGAAGATGACCGTCGAGACCGAGGTCAAGACCGTCGAGGGCGAGCTCGTGTGCACGTCCCACAACACGATCGTGGAGCGGGGGGCCTGATGACCGCCAAGGTGAAGCACGCCGACGTCGAGGTCGGCGCCGAGATCCCCGCGCGGACGTACGCCGTCGACCGCGCGAACCTCGTCATGTACGCGGGCGCGTCCGGCGACTTCAACCCGATCCACTGGCGCGAGTCCGTCGCCAAGGCCGTCGGCCTGCCCGACGTCATCGCGCACGGCATGTACACGATGGCGCAGGGCGGCCGGTTCGTGACCGACTGGGCCGGCGACCCCGGCGCCGTGGTGGACTACGGGGTACGGTTCTCCTCTCCGGTCGTGGTCCCGGACGAGGGCGGCGCGACCCTGGAGATCAGCGGCAAGGTGGAGGAGAAGCGCGACGACGGCACGGTCGTCGTGGCCCTCACCGCCCGGTCGAACGACCAGAAGGTCCTCACCCGCGCGAAGGCGGTCGTCAAGCTCGCCTGAACGCGGCGGCGCACCGGCCGGGCGTCCCCGGCCGGTGCGGGACCGGGGAGGTGCGCGGCCGGCTCGGGCGGGGGCGCGCACGGGAGGGGAAGGACGACGTGGCGGTGTTCGCCGAAGACGTGAACCTGGCCGGATACACCACGCTGCGGCTGGGCGGCCCCGCGCGGCGCTTCGTCGAGGCGACGACCGAGGCGGAGGTGGTCGCCGCGATCCGCGCGGCCGACGACGAGGGCGAACCCGTCCTCGTGCTCGGCGGCGGCAGCAACCTCGTGGTCTCCGACGCCGGGTTCCCCGGCACCGTCGTGCACGTCGGGACCCGCGGCACCGAACGCGTCGGCGCGGACGGCGACACGATCCTCGTCCGCGTCCAGGCCGGCGAGGACTGGGACCCGTTCGTCGCCCGCTGCGTCACCGACGGGCTCGCCGGCGTCGAGTGCCTGTCCGGCATTCCCGGCCGCGTCGGCGCCACCCCCATCCAGAACGTCGGCGCCTACGGGCAGGACGTCAGCGAGACGATCGTCGAGGTCCGCGCGTACGACCGGCGGGCGCGCGCCTGCGTCGCGGTCGACCGCGAGGCCTGCCGCTTCACCTACCGGCACAGCGTCTTCAAGGGCGACGACCGGTACGTCGTCCTGGACGTGACCTACGCGCTGCGCCAGGCCGAGGAGTCGCAGCCGATCGCCTACGCCGAGCTCGCGCGCAAGCTCGGCGTCGAGCCCGGCGACCGGGTCACGCTGAAGGAGGCCCGCGACGCCGTCCTCGAACTGCGCCGCGGCAAGGGCATGGTCCTGGACGCGGCCGACCCCGACACCCGCAGCGCGGGGTCGTTCTTCACCAACCCGATCCTCGGACCCGGCCAGGTCGCCGAGCTCGAACGCCGCGTCGCCGACCGCCTCGGCCCGGACGCGGCGTTCCCGCGGTACCCGGAGGCCGGCGGCCGCGTGAAGACGTCCGCCGCCTGGCTCATCGACCGCGCCGGCTTCACCAAGGGGCACGCGCGCGGCCCCGCCCGGATCTCCACCAAGCACACCCTCGCCCTCACCAACCCCGGCGACGGCGGCACCGCCGACCTGCTCGCGCTGGCCCGCGAGGTCCGCGACGGCGTCCGGGACGCGTTCGGCGTCACCCTCGTCAACGAGCCCGTGCTCGTCGGCGTGACCCTGTGACCCGGTAGGGTGGACGGAGCCGAGGGGGAGTAGTCCCAATCGCGTGATCGACATACTGGCGCCCCCATGGGCGCCCGGTCACGCGGGCCCGATCACCGATCGCGGCGGACGAGACCTTCGGCCCGGCAGTCGTGCCGGGCCGAGGTCGCGCGTGCTCGAACCCCCGCCCTCGCCCGGCCTCCGAGCGAGAGGGAACCGGTGTCCGCCTTCCTCATCAGCCTGGCCGTGATCTTCGTCGCGGAGCTGGGCGACAAGAGCCAGCTCATGGCCATGACCTTCGCCGCCCGCTTCCGCGCGCTCCCGGTGCTGATCGGCATCACCGCCGCGACCGCGATCGTCCACCTGGCGAGCGTCGCCCTCGGCGCGGCCCTCGGCGCCGCGCTCCCGACCGGCCCGATCTCCGTCCTCGCCGGCGTCGCCTTCCTCGGCTTCGCGCTGTGGACGCTGCGCGGCGACGAGCTCGACGACGACGAGCGCGACCGCGCCCGGCGCGCGACGGGATCGGCGATACTGGCCGTCGGCGGGGCGTTCCTCCTCGCCGAGCTGGGCGACAAGACGATGCTCGCCACCGTCACCCTCGCCGCCGACCACGGCGGGCTCCTCGGGCTGACCGGCGTGTGGCTCGGCTCGACGGTCGGGATGGTCGCAGCCGACGCGCTCGCCATCGTCGTCGGCCAGATCCTCGGCCGCAGGCTCCCCGAGCGGGTCATCAAGTACGGCGCCGCGGCCGGGTTCGCCGTCTTCGGCGTCCTCCTGCTGATCGAGGGCATCACCGCCTGACGGGGCGGGAACCATGGAGTCAGGGCCCTCGACCGCCGCGGGGCTCGCCGCGCAAGGGCCCGGACGGGAGTACGACCGTGGCCCTACCCGCCCCCCTCCCCCCGCCGCCCCGGCGGGTGCTCGGCACGCGGCTCCAGCTGAGCGACGAGGCCGCCGCCCGCATCCGCGAACTGATCATGGACGGCCGGGTCCGCCCCGGCGACTACCTGCGGCTCGAACGCCTCGCCCTGGAGTTCGGCATCAGCGTCACGCCCGTCCGGGAGGCCCTGAAGTCGCTGCGCAGCGAGGGGTTCGTGGTCCTGGAGCCGCGCCGCGGGTTCGTCGTCGCGCCGCTGTCGAAACGGGATGTCCAGGACCTGTTCTGGGTGCAGGCCGGCATCGCCGCCGAGCTGGCCGCGCGGGCCGTGCCGCGGATCGGCCCGGCCGCCCTGCGGGAGCTGGACGGCCTCCAGCTCGGGCTGGAACACGCCATGGCCGTGCACCGGCCCGACCTGATGGAGGACGGCAACCACCGCTTCCACCGGGAGATCAACCTCGCCGCCGGATCGCCCAAGCTCGCCTGGTCGCTCGGGACGGCGGCCCGGTACGTCCCGCGCGGGCTCTACGGGCGCCTCGCCGGCTGGCCGGGCCTCGCCGTCCGCGACCACGCGCTGATCCTGGCGGCGCTGCGGGACGGCGACCCGCGGGCGGCGGCGCGGGAGATGCGCGCCCACATCGTCCGGGCCGGGGACCTGCTCGTCGCCCACCTCGAACGCCGCGGCATGTGGAGGGAGGAGAGCACTAACGTGAAGCCATGAGCCCGAGGATGAGCGCCGGTGAACGCCGCGAGCTCGCGGTCCGGGCCGCGATGGCCGAGTTCGCCCACGGCGGCTACGACGGCACCTCCACCTGGACGATCGCCCGGCGGATCGGCGTGTCGCAGCCCTACATGTTCCGGCTCTTCCCGTCCAAGCACGCCCTTTTCCTCGCCGCCGCCGAACGCTGCTTCGACGACATCGAGGACCGGCTGGCGGAGGCCGCCCGCGGCCGGCGCGGCCCGGACGCGATGGCCGCGATGGCCGCGGCCTACCGCCGGCTGCCGCGCGAGGACCCGGCGCTCCCGCGGCTCCAGGTCAAGATCCACGCGGTCGCCGTCCGGGACGACGAGGTGCGCCGGCTCGGCCGGATCCGCTGGGCGCGGCTGTGGCGGCTCGCCGGCGACCTGTCCGGCGAGCCCCCCGAGGAGGTGGCCCGGTTCATCTCGGACGGGCTGCTGGTCAACGTCCTGGCCGCGTTCGGCGTCCCGTCCGGGCCCGACCTGCCCGGCTCGGCGGCGGCCTGGGCGGAGGGGCTGCGCGGCGTGGAGTCCTTCGCCGACCGGCCGCAGAGCTGACCCGTCCCCGCGCCGGCTATCCCTTCAGCCAGGCGTCGACCCCCGCCAGCAGCCGCCCCCGCAGGTCGGAGGGCGCGGCCGAGGCGCGGATCGACTGCCGGGCCAGCTCCGCCAGTTCGGCGTCGGAGAACCCGTGCTCGGTGCGGGCCAGGTCGTACTGGCGCGCCAGCCGCGAGCCGAACAGCAGCGGGTCGTCGGCGCCCAGCGCGATCGACGCGCCCGCCTCGAACAGCCGCCGCACCGGGACGTCCGACGCCGTCGCCACCACCCCGAGCCCCACGTTCGACGCCGGGCACACCTCCAGCGTCACGCCCCGCTCCACGATCCGCTCCAGCAGCCGCGGGTCCTCGACCGCGCGGACGCCGTGCCCGATCCGGTCGGCGTCCAGCGTCTCCAGGCACTCCCGGACGCTCGCCGGGCCCAGCAGCTCGCCGCCGTGCGGATCCGACAGGAGCCCGCCGCGCTTGGCGATCCGGAACGCCCCCTCGAAGTCGTACGCCCGCCCCCGCCGCTCGTCGTTGGACAGCCCGAACCCGACGACGCCCTTCCCCGCGTACTGGACGGCGAGGCGCGCGAGGGTCTTGGCGTCCAGCGGATGCCGCGTGCGGTTGGCCGCGATCACAACGCCGATGCCGACCCCGGTCGCCTCCGAGGCCTCCCGCGCCGCGTCCAGCACCAGCTCCACGGTCGGCGTCAGCCCCCCGAACCTCGCCGCGTACCCGCTCGGGTCGACCTGGATCTCCAGCCAGCCGGACCCCTCGGCGGCCTCGTCCTCGGCGGTCTCGCGCAGCAGGCGGCGCAGGTCGTCCGGCGTCTGGAGCACCGACCGCGCGATGTCGTAGAGGCGCTGGAACCGGAACCAGCCGCGCTCGTCGGTCGCGTGCAGCCGGGGCGGCCAGTCCTCGACGAGGGCGTCCGGCAGATGGACGCCGTGCAGCCCGGCGAGCTCCACGAGCGTGGAGTGCCGCATCGAGCCGGTGAAGTGCAGGTGCAGGTGCGCCTTGGGCAGCAGGGCCACGTCCGGGCGGGCGGGGCCGCGCGCGGGGGCGGGCTCGGCGCGGTCCGCCAGGGAAGAGTCCGGCATGGAACGGTCCGGCATGGGGTGCGCCTCCGCCGGACGGGGTGCAAGGGTACGGGCCTCCATGAGCCAATGTTGCCGGATCCGCGTCCGCTCCAAACCCCGTCCCGGCAGGATCACCACACCGGACTACCTCGCATGACACGCGATGGCCATCCCGCCCATGGGCATCTCCGAAAAAACTTTGGAATCCCGTGCAACCCCTTCCGGCGACCGTGCGTATACGAGGGGCGCCAGAGAGAGACAGGCACCCCCGCAGAGAAGTAGGGCAGAAGGGATACACCATGATCACGCTGAAGGCCGCCTTGATCGCGGCGTCCGCCATCGGGACCGTGGCCGTCGGCGGCGGCGCGACGTGGGCGATGACCGGCTCCCACCACGACGCCGGCCTCCAGTCGCAGGGCGCCAAGGCCCCCGCCGCCACCCGCCAGGTCCAAGAGGCCGCGCCGAAGACCGTCCCGACCTGCCTCCCGGCGAAGCCCGGCACGCCCAAGGTCCCCGACGCCGGCGCCAAGAAGAAGGTCGAGCAGCACCTCAAGCAGAACCCGGCCACCGGGAAGCTGCCGCAGGGGCAGCTGCCCGACGCGAAGGTCCCCGCCGCGGGGCTCCCGCAGGCCGGCGCCCCGAACACCGAGGTCCCCGGCGTGAAGGCGCCGGACGGCAAGAACCTCCCGGCCAAGCCCGGCGTGCCCGCCAAGCCCGGCGTCCCGGCGGACCTGCCCACCTGCGTGCCGTCCACCGGCGACCTGCCCGGCGCCCCGGCGACCAAGCCGGACGCGCGCGTCCCGGCCCAGCCCGCCGTGCCCGCCGTGCCGAAGCTCGACTGCAGCACGCTGAAGCCCGCGGTGAAGGTCGGCGGCGCCGCCGAGAAGGCCGTCATGCTGCCGAAGGGCCTGCGGTACGTGTCGTCCGTCCCGGGTTCCGCCGAGCTGCGCAAGCAGCAGGTCTGCGCCGTCACCCAGAAGTGGCAGGGCAAGGCCGGCCAGTGGCTCTCCGTCGAAACCCTGAAGACCCCGTCCGGCATGACGCAGAATCAGCTGCGGCAGGCGCTGAACCTGCCCGAGGGCGGTACCCCGGTCAGCGTCGCCGGGGTGGCCGGCTGGCAGAGCCCGAACGGCGGCGGCGTGCTGCTGTTCGACCCGGCCGGCTACTCGCTGTTCGTCAACGGATCCCCCGTCCTGGCCGGCAACGGGCTGAAGGACGTGGCCACCGCGCTGCGCCAGGCGCGGTAAGGGAGAAGGCGCGGGCGGACGGCTCCGGCGCGGGGGCCGTCCGCTCTCGGCACACCGATCTGCTGGAAGCGCTCTAGCCGGGACGGAGCACAGTGGGGCGTCGAGACGACGAGTCGTTCGTGGAGTTCGTGGCGGCACGCGGCGATGCCCTGCTGCGCGTCGCGGCGCTGATGTGCGGGGCCCGGCAGGACGCCGAGGACATCCTGCAGACCGCGCTGGAGAAGGCCTACCGCCACTGGGGGCGGCTGGAGGCCGGCAGCGATCCCGAGCCGTACGTCCGCCGGATCCTGGTCAACCTGGTGATCAGCCGGTCCCGGCGGTGGAAGGTGCTCCGGGAGATCCACATGGCGCGGCTGCCGGAGACGCCGGCCGCGTCCCCGAACCACGCCGTCGAACTGAGAGGGACCCTCATGGACGAGCTGCGCAAGCTCGGCCCCAGGCAGCGGGCCGTGCTGGTGCTCCGGTTCTGGGAGGACCTCTCCGAGGCGGAGACGGCACAGGCTCTCGGCTGTTCGGTCGGAACGGTCAAGAGCCAGGCATCCCGGGGGCTCGCCAGGCTCCGGGAGCGCCTCGACAAGAACCTGGCGCCACTGGGGAGCTGAGCGATGGATCTGGAGAGTGAACTGCGGAAGGCCATGGCCGAGCAGGTGGCCGAGACGTCCGCGTCGCCGTCGCTCGTCACCGACGTCAAACGGCGCCACCGGCGCCGCAGGGCCCGCGTCCACGCGGCCGCGGGAGTCGCGGCCGCCTCGGTCGCGGCGCTCGCCCTCGTACCCACCTATCAGTCGTTCCGGGCCACACCGGCCGGGAGTTCGGAGACGGCCCGTCCGACGGACACCGTCTCGGCCCTCCGGCTGCCGGAACGACCCTCCGCCCCGGGCCTCCCCGCGTCCCCGTCATCCAAGGGGAGGCCCGGGACGGACTCCTCGCCGAAGCCGGAGGCGCGGGAGTCGTCCGGCGGGGCGCCGCACAAGCCCGGACTCGGCGGCGCCGTCGGCGGGCTGCCGTCCTGGATCACCTACCTGCCGGACGGCCTGGCCTCCACCGGGCCGTGCGAGGTGAGCGGGAACGCCGGGCGCAAGACCACCACCTGCGGATGGCGCGGCGGATCCGGGTGGGTGGAGATCGCCCTGGTGAAGGGCGGCGGGCTCACCGGCCCGCAGGACCTGATGAAGTCGGCGGGCGTCCCCGGGCGCACGTCCGTCCGCGGGACGCCGGCGCTGATCGGCGACCGGCCCGGCTCGGCGCGCCAGGTCTCCTGGCTGGCGCGGCCCGGCGTCGGCGTCACCGTCACCGCGGCCGGCACCGCCCGGGACCAGCTGATGCGCATCGCCGAGGGGGTGCGCCCCTGAGACCCCGCCCCGGCGGGACGTCGCGCGGCGGAGAGGGGCCGTGCGCGGGACGTCCCGCCGGGCATCCCGGGACGGGACCCGGCGGACCCGTCCCATCGGAAACCGGCCCCGGGCGGTGTGCGCCCGGGGCCGGTCCGTACGTTCAGGGACGGTCAGCGGATCAGCTCGCCTCGGAGAGCAGCTTCGCGACGCGCGAGACGCCCTCGACGAGGTCGTCGTCGCCGAGCGCGTAGGAGAGGCGGAAGTAGCCCGGCGTGCCGAACGCCTCGCCCGGCACCAGCGCGACCTCGGCCTCCTCCAGGATCAGCGACGCCAGCTCCACCGACGTCTCCGGGCGCCTGCCGCGCAGCTCCTTGCCCAGCAGCGCCTTGACCGACGGGTACGCGTAGAACGCGCCCTCCGGCTCGGGGCACACGATGCCGGGGATCTCGTTCAGCATCCTCACCATCGTCTGGCGGCGCCGGTCGAACGCCTTGCGCATCTCCGCCACGGCCGACAGGTCGCCGGTCACGGCGGCGAGCGCGGCGGCCTGGGACACGTTCGCCACGTTGGACGTCGCGTGCGACTGGAGGTTCTGCGCGGCCTTCACCACGTCCGCCGGGCCGATCATCCAGCCGACCCGCCAGCCGGTCATCGCGTAGGTCTTGGCCACGCCGTTCAGGACGAGCGTGCGGTCGGCCAGCTCCGGCACCAGCACGGGCATCGAGTGGAACTCGGCGTCCCCGTACACGAGGTGCTCGTAGATCTCGTCGGTGACGACCCAGAGGCCGTGCTCGGCGGCCCAGCGCCCGACGGCCTCGATCTCGTCCCGCGTGTAGACGGCGCCGGTCGGGTTGGACGGCGAGACGAACAGCAGCACCTTCGTCCGGTCGGTGCGGGCCGCCTCCAGCTGCTCGACGCTCACCTTGTAGCCGGTGGTCTCGTCGGCGACGACGTCCACGGGCACGCCGCCGCCCAGCTTGATCGACTCGGGGTAGGTCGTCCAGTAGGGCGTCGGGACGAGCACCTCGTCGCCCGGGTCGAGCAGCGCCGCGAACGCCTCGTACACCGCCTGCTTGCCGCCGTTGGTCACGAGCACCTGCGACGCCTCGACAGTGAGGCCGGAGTCGCGCCCGGTCTTCTCGGCGATGGCCGCGCGCAGCTCGGGCAGCCCGCCCGCCGGCGTGTACTTGTGGAAGCGCGGCACCCTGCACGCGGTCACCGCCGCCTCGACGATGTAGTCCGGGGTGGGGAAGTCGGGCTCGCCCGCGCCGAACCCGATGACCGGGCGGCCCGCCGCCTTCAGCGCCTTGGCCTTGGCGTCGACGGCCAGCGTGGCGGACTCGGAGATCGCGGCGATGCGCTTGGAGATGCGAGGACGGTCGATGCTCATGTCCCCATCGTTACAGATCGGCCCGCGTGACCCGAGCCATATATCCGGGCCGGTCGGACGGGTCGCCGCCGCCGCGTTCCCGCCGATCTCCGGGTATCGGTTCGACGCGGGCCCCTCCGGCACGTAGACTCACCCAGCAAGTGACGCGTCGCCGGTATACGAGCCTGTCCGCACCCGGGCACCTTCGTGAGGCCGTAAGCTGGGACGCGGCACCACCCCGGCCCCGCGGCCGGGCTTTCTCCTTAGCCGGAGAACGAAGGGCAGTGGCTCAATTGGTAGAGCTCCGGTCTCCAAAACCGGCGGTTGGGGGTTCGAGTCCCTCCTGCCCTGCGAGGTGCGGTGCGCGCACTCGTGCCGGCCGCGCCACGGCGTCGCCGTGGCACTCCGCGGCACGGGACGGCGCGGCAACCACTTGGTGGTTGGATCACGACCTATGAGGTGAACGGCGGCAAATGGCGACTGAGACCGACGAGCGCGACGAGCCCGAGGCCAAGGACGAGGGCAAGACCAAGAAGAAGTCCTCCTCCGGGCGGACCTCGCCCGCGCTCTTCGTGCGCCAGGTCATCGCCGAGCTGCGCAAGGTCATCTGGCCGACGCGGCGGGAGCTCATCACCTACACGACCGTCTCGCTGATCTTCGTTCTGGTCATGGTCGCGATCGTCTCCGGCGTCGACTACGGGCTCCAGAAGGGCGTCTACGCCATCTTCGGCTGACGCCGCGCGGCCGCCGCCGCGCGCCGGGGAAAGCCCGCCGTACCATCGCAAGTCCATCACCGCAGACCGAGAGAAGAGTCACCGTGTCCGAGCCCTCACAGCCCTACGACGAGGCCGTTGACGAGGCCCAGTCCGCTGCGGCTGCTGCGGCAGACCAGGCGGCGCAGCCCGCCGACGAGGCGGCCGAGGCGGTCGTCTCCGCCGGCGACGCCGAGCCGGCGGACACGAAGCTGGAGGGCGAGGGCCCCGCGCCGGACGCGGCCGAGGGCGCCGCCGAGCTCGCCGAGTCCGTCACGGGCGAGGAGCCGGCCGAGGAGCCGGCCGAGGACGAGGAGGCCGCCGCCGAGCCTCCGGCCGATCCGTACGCCGACTTCAAGATGCAGCTGCGCCTCCAGCCGGGCGACTGGTACGTCGTGCACTCCTACGCGGGTTACGAGAACCGGGTCAAGACCAACATCGAGACCCGCACCCAGACCCTCAACATGGAGGACTACATCTTCCAGATCGAGGTCCCGCAGCACGAGGTGACCGAGATCAAGGGCGGCAAGCGCCAGAAGGTCAACGAGAAGGTCCTGCCGGGCTACATCCTCGTCCGGATGGAGCTGACCGACGAGTCGTGGGCCGCGGTCCGCAACACCCCGGGCGTCACCGGGTTCGTCGGCCTGCTGAACAAGCCGTCCCCGCTCAGCCTGGACGAGGTCGCCAACCTGCTGGCCCCCGAGCCCGAGGAGGGCGTCGCCAAGGCCGCCAAGGAGCAGGCCAAGGTCACCGCCACCGTCGACTACGAGGTCGGCGAGTCGGTCACCGTCATGGACGGCCCGTTCGCCACCCTCCCCGCGACCGTCAACGAGATCAACGCCGAGCAGCAGAAGCTCAAGGTCCTGGTCTCGATCTTCGGCCGCGAGACCCCGGTCGAGCTGAGCTTCAACCAGGTCTCCAAGATCTGACGGAGCCCCCGCGCTCCGTCTCACATAGCGGTTCCTACACGGTGGATGCGTCCCAGCCGCCGTGTTGCCCGGGTGACCGGGAGTCGGAACCACCGATAAATGGGACAAAGGGGTTCGCATGCCTCCGAAGAAGAAGGTCGCCGCGCTCGTCAAGGTCCAGTTGCAGGCGGGCCAGGCGACGCCGGCGCCGCCGGTCGGTACCGCGCTCGGTCCGCACGGCGTCAACATCATGGACTTCTGCAAGCAGTACAACGCCGCCACGGACTCCCAGCGCGGCAACGTCATCCCCGTAGAGATCACCATCTACGAGGACCGGTCGTTCAGCTTCATCACCAAGACCCCGCCGGCCGCGCAGCTCATCCTCAAGGCCGCGGGCGTGGAGAAGGGCAGCGGCGAGCCGCACAAGACCAAGGTCGGCTCGGTCACCCGCGACCAGGTCCGCGAGATCGCCACGACCAAGATGCCCGACCTCAACGCCAAGGACCTGGACGCCGCCGAGAAGATCGTCGCCGGCACCGCGCGGTCGATGGGCATCGAGGTCAAGTAAGTCACCCAGTGGGAGGGTCCGCTTCGGCCCGCACCACGAGTTCCAGTGGAGGAACGCACATGAAGCGCAGCAAGGGCTACCGCGCCGCGGCGGAGAAGATCGACCGCGAGCGGCTGTACAGCCCGGTCGAGGCCGTGAAGCTGGCCAAGGAGACCGCGGTCACCAAGTTCGACGCGACCGTCGAGGTCGCCCTGCGGCTGGGCGTCGACCCGCGCAAGGCCGACCAGATGGTCCGCGGCACGGTCAACCTGCCGCACGGCACCGGCAAGACCGCCCGCGTGCTCGTCTTCGCCGTCGGCGCCAAGGCGCAGGAGGCCGAGGCGGCGGGCGCCGACCTGGTCGGCTCGGACGACATGATCGAGCGGATCCAGGGCGGCTTCCTGGACTTCGACGCCGTGGTGGCGACGCCGGACCAGATGGGCAAGGTCGGACGGCTCGGCCGGGTGCTCGGCCCGCGCGGCCTGATGCCGAACCCGAAGACCGGCACGGTCACCATGGACGTGGCGAAGGCCGTCACCGACATCAAGGGCGGCAAGATCGAGTTCCGGGTCGACCGGCACGCGAACCTGCACTTCATCATCGGCAAGGCGTCCTTCGACGAGCGCAAGCTGGTGGAGAACTACGCCGCGGCCGTGGACGAGATCCAGCGGCTCAAGCCGTCCGCGGCGAAGGGCCGGTACGTCAAGAAGGCGTCGCTGACCACGTCGATGGGCCCGAGCATCCCGGTGGACCCGAACGCGGTCCGCAACCTGACGGCGGAGCTCGAAGAGGCCTGATCGAGCGCGGCGTCGTCGCACGCCACCGAGCAGGGCGTCCCCGGTGCGACCGGGGGCGCCCTGCCGCTTTTCCCGCGGCGTGACCGGAACGGGCGCGGGCGGGTGGCCGGATACACGGATCACGGTCCGGAACCGGACAATCTGGGTTTCGATTGCTTTGTTACCAATGGGGAACTTGGTGTTGAATTGCCCGGGTGAAGCGTCGAACCGACCGGGCCATCGCCATCTCCGCCGTGACCGCGGTGGCCGTCGTGCCCACGGCGATCCTGATGGTGGTCAAGGTCGGGGGCGACGGCCCGAAGGACGGCGGCGCGCCGCCGCCCGCCGCGAACATGGCGCAGCGGGATCCCGCGAACCCCAACGGCTCGGCGTCCGGCACGGTCACGCCGGGCGCGCCCGGCGCGCCGGGCTCCGGGACGGGCGCGGGCGCCAGGCCGGGAACCCCCGGATCCGGGGGCGGGGGCGCCGCGCACGGGCTGCCGACGGCACCGCCGCAGCCGGGCCCCAGCCTGAACTCCTTCACCCGCAAGACGGACATGAAGGTGACCATCGGGTCGGACGGCGACTACCGGCACGCCACCGAGACCGCCACGTTCACCCTGTACCCGAAGTTCGCGATGAACGCCGTCGGCGTGACGCGGGCGATGCGGGGCGGCGAGCTCAGCAAGATCACCCAGAAGGTGATCGTGCAGGGCAACGTCCTCAAGGGCTTCGACGGGCAGAAGTGGACGCGGTCGACGCTGACCGCGGCGCAGCTCGGCACGCTGCAGAGCGGCTCCGACCCGCGGCAGTTCACCTTCATGATCGGGACGCTGCCCGGCATGACCGCGAGCGGGCCGGACGCGTCCGGCAACACCCGCTTCACCGCGCAGGCGCTGATGGGCAGCGTGTACGCGCTGCTGCCGAGGGACGCGGCGGCGGAGATGCGCAAGTGGGTCCCGGACAGCGCCGGCTGCGGGCTCGACCTGTGGGCCGACAGCAAGGCCCGCCCGACCACGATCGCGCTGAACGCGCAGGCGCCGGGCGCCGCCCTCACCGGCTCGATGAGCTTCGGCTCCTACCGCTGACGCCGGCGCCGCCGGGTGGCCGAACGGCGCCCCGGCGGCTACGCCGTTGGTCGTACGGTGCGAGGGTCCGTTCGTACCACCGGGGGATGTGGCGACGTTGGCGCCTCGGGACACTGGGTAACACCAGCAGGGCGACAAGGGAGGCTCAACCCTCATGAACCGACGACTCGTGGTGGCGGCCGGAGGCACCGCCGTGGGCGCCGCTCTCCTCCTGTCCGGATGCAACGGGGACGGGTCGGAGACCAACACCGGCAACATGAAACTGACCGCCGGGCAGGCGCTCCTGAAGGCATCCGAGAAGACCGGCAAGACCGACACGTTCAAGGCCGACCTGACCGTGACGGGCACCGGCGACGGCGGCGGCAAGATCCACGCCAACGGGCAGTTCCGGCTGCGTCCCTCGCTGGAGTTCAGCGCGAAGCTGGACGAGTTCAGCAAGAACGGGCAGACCGTCCCGGGCGCCAAGGGCCAGGCGGTCTACAAGGGCAACGTGCTGTACGCGAAGGTCCCGCAGCTCGCCCAGTTCGTCAGCGGCGGCAAGCCGTGGGTGAAGATCGACGTGAACCAGGTCGCGCAGCGCACCGGGTTCGACGTGCAGAGCCTGGTCAGCCAGGTGCAGAAGGTGGACCCGGCCGAGCAGACGAAGATGTTCACCGGTTCCAAGGACGCCCGCCGGGTCGGCACCGAGACGGTCGACGGCGTCAAGACCACGCACTACACCGGGACGGTGACCGTCGACGACGCGCTGAAGCGGCTCGACGCGCAGTCGCGCGAGAAGGTCGGGCAGTGGCTGCCGAAGGACCGCGCCAACAGCAAGATCAACTTCGATCTGTGGACGGACGGGAGCAACCTGCCGCGCAAGCTGGTGTCCAAGGCGACCGGCACCGGGGGCGAGAACGGCACCGTGACCGTCCTCTACAGCGACTACGGCAAGTCGTTCGACGTGAACACGCCGCCCTCCGACCAGGTGGGCGAGCTGACGATCGGCAACCTGTTCGGCGGCAACTAGAAACGGGGTGAACCTCGGCGGTCTCCTTCGCGTCTCATGTACCGTTCGGCCCCATCGTCCGGGCCGCCCAGAGACCAAGGAGACCCCCCACGATGATCCGTCGTTTCGCCGCAGGCGCGGCGCTGGCCACCGGCCTCGCCCTCTCGCTGACCGGCTGTCTCGGGGACGCCGGGAAGACGGTGGACGAGGCCGGCAAGGGACTCAAGCTGTCGGCCGCGCAGGTCCTCGGCAAGACCGCCGAGAAGACCGGCAAGATCGACTCCTTCCAGGCCGACATGTCGATGGAGATGACCGGATCGTCCGACGGGAACATGTCGGCGACCGGCACGATGCAGTACCGCACGAAGCCCGACCTGGCCTACAGCATGAACTTCGCGCAGATGACCGTCGCGGGCCAGTCGATGTCCGGCATGGAGCAGCGGCTGGTGGGCCGGACCATGTACATGAAGATGCCGGCGCTGAACCAGCTCGGCGGCGGCTCCGGCAAGCCGTGGCTCAAGATCTCGCTGGACGAGCTGGGCCGCAAGTCGGGCATGAACATCGATGAGCTGCTCCAGCAGTCCCAGCAGATGGACCCGGTGCAGAACACCAAGATGCTGACGGCGTCCAAGGACGCGCGCGAGGTCGGCAAGGAGATGGTCGACGGCGTCGAGACGACCCACTACACGGGGACGTACCGGATGGAGGACGCGATCGCGAAGCTGTCCCCGGAGACGCAGGAGGCCTACCGCAAGAGCGTCGGCACGACCGGCATGGAGGCCATGCACTTCGACCTGTGGGTGGACGGCCAGCAGGTGCCGCGCAAGATGACGATGAAGTCGCAGCAGACGTCGGCCGGCACGATGACCATGACGATGAAGTACCGCGACTTCGGCAAGCCGGTGCAGATCACCGAGCCGCCGGCGAGCGAGGTCACCGACTTCGGCGAGCTGATGAGCCGGCTCGGGAGCGGCTCCGGCCTTCCCGGCAGCTGATCGCCCGCCCGTCTTCCGCGCCGAGGGACCGCACCCCGCATGGGGCGCGGTCCCTCGTTCGTGTCCGCCGATTTGGTCTACCCGGGGGACGCACGTATCCTGTTCCGTGCCGAAGACCGCCGGTCGTCACTTCTCTGAGGTGACCGAAGGACCCGACACCCGTTCGGGCGGCCTGCGTAGGTGAGACGAGAGCTTCCCGCATGGCCTCCGTGCCGTGCCTGGACGCCCCGTGCGCCTGCGCCGGGGCGTTTTTTGGTGGACCCGCATCGCCGTCCCCCGGGACGGCCGCGGGTCGGACCACCCAGGTAATCGGAAGGAGGGCTATGGCCAAGGCCCACAAGGACGCGGCGATCGCCGAGCTCAAGAGCGAGTTCGAGAGCTCCAACGGCGCCGTGCTCACCGAGTACCGCGGGCTTTCCGTCGCGCAGGTCAAGGAGCTGCGCGACAACCTCGGCGAGACCGCGCGGTTCCGCGTGGTGAAGAACACGCTGACCAAGCGCGCCGCGAACGAGGCCGGTGTCGACGAGCGGTTCCGTGACCTGCTCGAAGGCCCGTCGGCCATCGCGTTCGTCCGCGGCGACGTGGTCGAGGCCGCCAAGGGCCTGCGCGACTTCGCCAAGGCGCACCCGATGCTGGTGATCAAGGGCGGCTTCATCGACGGTCAGTCGATGGACGCGGCCGAGGTCACCAAGCTCGCGGACCTCGAGTCGCGCGAGGTGCTCCTCGCGAAGCTGGCCGGTGCGATGAAGGGCTCGATGGCGAACGCCGCCGCGCTGTTCAACGCGCTGCCGACGCAGGCCGCCCAGCTCGCCGAGGCGCTGCGCGCCAAGCGCGAGTCCGAGGGCGAGGCCGCCGAGGCGCCGGCCGCCGAGGCGCCCGCCGAGTAGGCACACCCGCGGTCCAGTAATCCCCAGTTCTCAAGCCATAGCGGAGGAAAGATCATGGCGAAGCTCAGCACCGACGACCTGCTCGACGCGTTCAAGGAGATGACCCTCCTCGAGCTCTCCGAGTTCGTGAAGCAGTTCGAGGACGTCTTCGACGTCAAGGCCGCCGCGCCGGTCGCGGCCGTCGCCGCCGCGCCGGGCGTTCCGGCCGCCGCCGGTGGCGAGGAGGCCGCCGCGCAGGACGAGTTCGACGTCATCCTTGAGGGTGCCGGCGACAAGAAGATCCAGGTCATCAAGGAGGTTCGCGCCCTGACGAGCCTCGGCCTGAAGGAGGCCAAGGACCTGGTCGACGGCGCGCCGAAGCCGCTGCTGGAGAAGGTCAACAAGGAGACGGCCGACAAGGCCAAGGAGGCCCTGGAGAAGGCCGGCGCCTCGGTCACCGTCAAGTAACCGGTTCACATGACCGGAGCCCGCGCGGCTCCACCGCTCTCCAGGGAGGCGGTCACCCCGGTCGGGGTGGCCGCCTCCTTCGCGTCCCGGCTCGCGGGGCTTGTCGTGGAGCGTGAAGGGTGGGATGGAGGCGCGTCCGTTTTCTGTGCCGAGGTGACAAACGCCTGTGGAAAACCGTGCGCCCCGGCGGGTTGTGCGGTTTCCGGTCCCGGGCGTAGCGTCCCGTTCTGACGCTGGGGTCACATCCGGCCGCGCACGCCCCACCGGTGACGGTGGGACGTCCGGTCGCAGCCGTCGGTCGGCACCTCCCTTGAGACGCCGGTTCTTGGACCACTAGTCTCATTGGCGCTGTAAGTAACGATTGTCTTACGACGTCGCATTTAGCTGCTGATCTGGGCAGGAACCCCTTCCTTTTGGACGGGGGGCCGCTACGGTAGTGGAACCCGTCTCGGCTACCGGACGGTAGCAACACGGCGGACACACGGTGTGACGACAGAAAGAGCCTGAGTGCTACTCGCTCATTGGTTCGGGATTCCCCCGGCCTGGACGAAAGGTGACGAGTGGGCGTCGAGATCAGAGTCGAGGGCCTGACGAAGTCCTTCGGCCGCCAGGTGATCTGGCAGGACGTGTCGCTGACCATCCCCGCAGGGGAGATCTCCGTTCTCCTGGGTCCGTCCGGTACCGGCAAGTCGGTCTTCCTGAAGTCGCTCGTGGGGCTGCTCAAGCCCGACCGCGGGCACATCTGGATCGGCGACCGGGACCTGCCCTACCTGCCCGAGTCGCAGCTGTACGACACCCGGAAGCTGTTCGGCGTCCTCTTCCAGGACGGCGCGCTGTTCGGCTCGATGAACCTCTTCGACAACATCGCCTTCCCGCTCCGCGAGCACACCAAGAAGTCCGAGTCCGAGGTCAAGCGCATCGTCCTCGAGAAGATGGAGATGGTCGGCCTCCTCGGCGCCGAGCACAAGCTCCCCGGCGAGATCTCCGGCGGCATGAAGAAGCGCGCGGGCCTCGCCCGCGCCCTCGTGCTCGACCCCGAGATCCTCCTGGTGGACGAGCCGGACTCCGGCCTCGACCCGGTCCGCACCGCGTTCCTGAACCAGGTCTTCATCGACCTCAACGCGCAGATCGGCGCGACGTTCCTGATCGTCACCCACGACATCAACACCGCCCGGACCGTGCCCGACAACATCGGCCTGCTGTACCAGCGGCACCTGGCGATGTTCGGGCCCCGGGAGATGCTGCTGTCCAGCGAGGAGCCGGTCGTCCGGCAGTTCCTCAACGCCAGCAAGGTCGGCCCCATCGGCATGTCCGAGGAGAAGGACGAGTCCGAGCTGGAGGCCGAGGCCAAGATGGGCCTCGACTCCGGCAAGCTGCCCCCCATCCCGCCGCAGCAGATGCCGAGCAACGGGCTGCTGCGCTCCGGGATGCACGCGCCCGGCGCCTGGTGCGCCGCGCACGGCGTCACCCCGCCGCCCGGCTCGTTCATCGACGACCTCGGCCGCAACTGGGTGGAGGAGTGGCCGCGGTACGTGGCGTCCATGGCGCCGGTCGGCGCCCCGGCCGGCGGCGCGCACGGGGCGCCCGGCGGCATGCCCCCCGCGGGCCCGCCCCCCGGCGGCCCCGGCCGCTTCCCCGGCAACCCGCCGCCCGGACAGCCAGGGGCGGGTGCAGGGTACTGATGTCCACTCCTGACACCGGCATCGGCGCGGGCCGGCCAGGGGGCGGGAAAGGCGGAGGCTCCTCCGCGTCGTTCCGGAAGGTCGGGGACGGCGCGGTCAACGTCCTCGTCAAGGAGCCGGGACGGTTCTTCGCCCTCTGCCTGGACGTGGGCCGCGCGCTGTTCAAGTGGCCGTTCCAGTGGCGCGAGTTCATCCAGCAGGCCTGGTTCATCGTCAGCGTCACCGTCGTGCCGACCATGCTGGTCGCGATCCCGTTCGGCGGCGTCCTGTCGTTGCAGGTCGGCGGGCTGATCCGGCAGCTCGGCGCGCAGTCCTACACCGGCGCGACCGCGGTGGTCGCGATCGTCCGGGAAGCCAGCCCGCTGGTCACCTCGCTGCTGGTGGCGGGCGCCGCCGGGTCGGCGATGTGCGCCGACATCGGGTCCCGGAAGATCCGCGAGGAGATCGACGCGATGGAGGTGCTGGGCATCAACCCGCTGCACCGCCTCGTGGTGCCGCGGATGCTCGCCTGCGCGTTCGTCGCGCTGTTCCTCAACGGGCTGGTGTCGGTGGTCGGCCTGCTCGGCGGCTACTTCTTCAACGTGATGCTCCAGGGCGGCACCCCCGGCGCCTACCTGGCGTCGTTCAACGCGATCGCGCAGCTTCCCGACCTGCTGCAGGCCGAGTTCAAGGCGTTCGTGTTCGGCATCACCGCCGGCCTGGTCGCGGCCTACAAGGGCCTGAACGCCAAGGGCGGGCCGAAGGGCGTCGGCGACGCGGTCAACCAGACCGTGGTCATCACGTTCATGCTGCTCTTCCTGGAGAACTTCCTGATCTCCACCCTGTACTTCCAGTTCGTCCCGTCGAAGGGGATGTGATGGCCACCCCCGGAAAGACGGGAAAAGCGGTCTCGCGGGTGGTGAGCGCGCCGCTGGACCGGTTGGACGACTTCGGTCACCAGATGTCGTTCTACGCCCGCGCGTTCGCGTGGGTGTTCCGGGTGTTGCGCCGCTACCGCACCGAGGTGCTGCGGCTGCTCGCCGAGGTGAGCCTCGGCACCGGCGGCCTCGCGGTGATCGGCGGCTCGGTGGTGATCGTCGGCTTCATGACGTTCTTCACCGGCAGCCAGGTCGGCCTGCAGGGCTATGAGTCCCTGAACCAGATCGGCACCGCCGCGTTCACCGGGTTCGTCGCGTCCTACTTCAACACGCGCGAGATCGCGCCGCTGGTGTCGGCGCTGGCGCTGTCGGCGACGGTCGGCTGCGGATTCACCGCGCAGCTCGGCGCGATGCGGATCTCGGACGAGATCGACGCGCTGGAGGTCATGGCCGTCCCGTCGATGCCGTTCCTCGTCACCACCCGGATGCTGGCCGGGATGATCGCGGTCATCCCGCTGTACATCGTGGGCCTGCTCGCCTCCTATGGCGCGACGCGGGTGATCGTGACGATGTTCTACGGCCAGTCGACCGGCACCTACGACCATTATTTCCATTTGTTCCTACCGCCGTACGACATCCTATGGTCGTTCGGCAAAGTGATCATTTTCGCGGTGCTGGTGATGCTGATCCACTGCTATTACGGCTACCACGCGAGCGGCGGACCGGCGGGCGTCGGCGTCGCGGTGGGCCGCGCGGTGCGCACCAGCATCGTGGTGATCAACGTGGCGGACCTGCTGCTCGGCATGGCGATCTGGGGCACTACCACCACAGTGCGGATCGCGGGGTAGCACGATGAGCGAACGCGTGCGTTACCGGGTGCTCGGGATCTCGATGGTCATCGTGATCGCCCTGCTGCTGGCGCTGACCGTGGCGCTGTTCAACAAGGCGTTCACGCCGGTGCTCGAGGTGACGGTGAAGAGCGAGCGGGCGGGCCTGCAGCTGCTGCCGCACTCGGACGTCAAGGTGCGCGGGCTGATCGTCGGGGAGGTGCGCGACACCGACGCCACCGCCGAGGGCGCGACGCTCCACCTGGCGCTCGACCCGGACAAGGCGAAGCTGGTCCCGCGCAACGTGCAGGCGCGGCTGCTGCCGAAGACGCTGTTCGGCGAGAAGTACGTGGACCTGCAGATCCCGGCGCAGGCGGGCCCGCTGGGCCTGCGCGAGGGCCAGGTGATCCAGCAGGACCGCTCGCAGGCCGCCGTCGAGATCGACAAGGTGCTGAACGACCTGCTCCCGCTGCTGCAGGCGGTGAAGCCGGCGCAGCTGAACGCGACGCTGAACGCGCTGGCGACGGCGCTGCAGGGCCGCGGCGACCAGATCGGCCGCAACATCGAGGAGGCGGACGAGCTGCTGCGCAAGATCAACCCGCAGCTCGGCACGCTGGTGCACGACCTGCACGGCCTCGCGGACGTGTCCGACATCTACCACTCCGCGGCGCCCGACCTGATCCAGACGCTGCGCAACCTCAACGTGACCAGCCGGACGATAACCGACAAGACGGCGACCATCGAGCAGCTGATCCCGGCGACGACCGCGCTCGCGCAGGACGGCGACGTGTTCATGCGGCACAACGCCCCGAAGATCATCGGTTTCAACATCGCGAACCGGGACGGGCTGGACCTGGTCGCCCGGTACTCGCCGTCGCTGCCGTGCGTGTTCGCCGGGCTGATGAAGCTCAAGCCGGAGGCCGAGCGGGTGGCCGGCGCGGGCGGGTCGAAGACCTTCAACCTGACCGTGGAGATCGTCAAGCCGCGGCCGGGCTACAAGTACCCGCTGGACAAGCCGGAGGCCAGGGACCAGCGCAACCCGCGCTGCTACGGCCTGCCGAACCCGAAGGTGCCCTCGCCCGACTACCTGGCGCTGGACGGGACGCAGGACGACCTGTGGTGGAAGAACCCCGATGACCCGAACGGCGGCGGCCGGGGCCGGGCGCTGTCCAACGTCTTCGTGGACCCGGGATCGATGAGCGAGAAGGAAAAGATCAAGAGCGTGCTCGGGCCGGCGACGCGGACCCCCGCCGACCAGCTGTCCGACGTCGCCGCGCTGATGTTCGGCCCGCTGCTCGCGGACGGATCGGTGGTGACGGTCAAGTGAGGACGACCAGCGCGGCGATCAAACTGGCGATCTTCGTGGTCATCACCTCGGTGGCCACCGGCACGCTGGCGATGACGATCTCCAACATGCGGTTCCGGGAGACGGCCACCTACAAGGCGGTCTTCACCGACGTGACCGGGCTGCTGGACAACGACGACGTCCGCGTCGCGGGCGTCCGGGTCGGCCAGATCGAGCACATCGAGCTGTACAAGGGGACCCAGGCGAGGGTCACGTTCAGCCTGGAGAAGGACGGCGTCTTCCAGGCGGGGCTGCCGTCGTCCACGCAGGCGCAGATCCGCTACCGCAACCTGATGGGACAGCGGTACCTCGCGCTGACCGACGGCGCCGGGCAGGCCAACGACTACCTCAAGCCCGGCGGGACGATCCCGGCCTCGCAGACCAAGCCGGCGCTGGACCTGACGACGCTGTTCAACGGCTTCCGGCCGCTGTTCACCGCGCTGGAGCCGAAGGACGTCAACACGCTCGCGATGCAGATCATTCAGGTGCTGCAGGGCGAGGGCGGGACGATCAACAGCCTGCTCGCGCACGTGGCGTCGCTGACCAACACGCTCGCCGACCGGGACAAGGTCATCGGCCGGGTGATCGACAACCTGAACACCGTGCTCGGCACCATCGACGAGCGGCACGCCGAGGTCAACCGGCTGATCACGGACCTGCGCGGGTTCGTCAGCGGGGTGTCCGGCGACCGCCAGGCGATCTTCGACTCGGTGTCGGCGATCAACGACCTGACCGGCACCACGCAGGACCTGCTCGCCGACGCCCGCCCGGACATCCGCGACGACATCGCCGGGCTGCGCAAGCTCACCGGGACGCTCGCCGCGAACGGCAAGGACATCGACGCGGGCCTGCGGCGGAGCCCGAAGCAGCTGGAGGGGCTGGTGAACATCTCCTCCTACGGCTCCTGGTTCAACATGTACATCTGCGGTCTCGACGCGCGGGTGCGGCTGCCCGGCGGACCGGTCTACCAGACGCCGGCGATCGTGAACGAGAACGCGAGGTGCAAGTAGATGAGGGTCTCGTTCCGGGAACGCAACCCGGTCCCCATCGCGCTCTCCGCGTTCGCGATCATCATCCTGGCGGTGGCGCTGGCGCTGAACCTGGACAGCATCCCGCTCATCTCCGGCGGCCGGACCCACACCGCCGCGTTCAAGGAGGCGGCGGGGCTGAAGGCCGACGAGGAGGTCCGCATCGCGGGCGTCAAGGTCGGCAAGGTCACCGCCGTCGAGCTGGACGGCGACCACGTCAAGGTCACCTTCCGGGTGGACGACGGCGTCAGGCTCGGCGACCGCACCGGCGCCGACATCAAGATCAAGACCGTGCTCGGCGCGCACTACGTGGCGCTGACGCCGCAGGGCCGGGGCAGGCTCGGCCGGCACATCCCGATCGAGCGGACGCACACCCCGTTCGAGATCGTGCCGGCGATCAGCGGGCTGACCGAGCGGATCGAGGACATCGACGTCCAGCAGGTCGCGAAGTCGTTCGACGTGCTGTCGGAGACGTTCAAGAACTCGCCGGAGGAGGTCCGGGCGTCGCTGCAGGGGCTGCGCCGGCTGTCCAACACGGTCGCCTCCCGCGACGACCAGCTGCACGAGCTGGCGGGCAAGGCCAAGAACGTCTCCCAGCTGCTCGCCGACCGCAACCAGGACTTCGCCGAGCTGGTTCAGGACGGCGACAAGGTGCTCCAGGCGGTGCAGGCCCGTCGCGCGGTCATCCACCAGCTCCTGATCAACACCGTCACCCTGTCGCAGCAGGTCAACGCGCTGATCAATGAGAACGAGAAGCAGCTGCGGCCGATGCTCGACAACCTGGCCAAGGTCAACAGGATCCTGCTGAAGAACCAGAACAACCTGGACCGGATCCTCCAGCTGTTCGCGCCGTTCGCCCGGCAGTTCTCCGACGTCACCGGCACCGGACGGTGGTTCGACTCGTGGATCCAGAACCTCCTCCCCATCCCCGCCTCGATCCAGGACCCCCAGAGCGGCGGCGGCGCCAAGACCAACAAGCAGGGCGGCCGGCAGGGCGGCGGCTCGTCCGGCACCGGCCAGACCGGCAACGGCGGCGACAACCCGTTGCCCTTCCTCCCGTGAGCAGGCAGGTCACCCGTGCGTAGTTCAGCGACCATCCTCCGCCTCGGCGGCGCGATCCTCGCCGTCGCGGTGCTGGCGGCCGCGCTCCTGCTGGTCTTCCAGGAGCCGAAGCAGCGCCACCTGACGGTGTACTTCACCAAGACGGTCGGCCTGTACAAGGGCGCCGACGTCCGCATCCTCGGCATCCCGGTCGGCGAGGTCACGAGCGTCGAGCCGGTGGGCGACTCGGTGAAGGTCGGGCTGAGGTACGAGGCCAAGTACAAGGTCCCGGCGAACGCGGAGGCCGTGATCGTCAACCAGAGCCTCGTCGCCGACCGCTACGTCCAGCTGGCACCCGTCTACAAGAGCGGCCCGGTCCTCGCCGACGGCGCGACCCTGACCACGAGCCGCACCCGCGTCCCGGTCGAGGTGGACCAGATCGGCGGCAGCCTGAACGAGCTGTCCAAGGCGCTCGGCCCGCAGGGCGCGAACGCGCCGGGCGCGGACGGCACCGGATCGCTGTCGCGGCTGCTCCAGGTCGGCGCCGCGAACCTGGACGGGCAGGGCGAGGACATCCGGCAGACGATCGCCGACGCGTCCAAGGCGCTCAGCACGCTGAGCACCGACCGCGGCGACGTGGCGGACACGATCAGGAACCTGCGGATCATCACCGACGCGATGAAGGCCAACGACCAGCAGATCAAGTCGTTCTCCACCCACCTGAACGGGGTGTCCGGGCAGCTGGCGGGGGAGAAGGAGGAGCTCAGCGCGGCCCTCAACACGCTGGCCCCGACGCTGCGGAACGTGCAGCGGTTCGTCAAGGACAACCGCGGCGAGCTGGCCTCCAACGTCCGGCAGCTCGCCCAGATCACCGGCGTGCTGGTGAAGGAGAAGGACGCGCTCGCCGAGATCCTGACGGCCGGCCCTCTCGCCGTGAACAACCTGGCCCGCGCCTACGACCCGATCAGCGGCACGATCCACACCCGCAACAACTTCCGCCAGTTCCACAACCTGGCCGACTGGATCTGCTCGCTGGCGTACTCGGTCGGCACGCCCGCCAAGGAGTGCCTCGACTTCGTCACGCCGTACAACGGCATCGGCAAGGCGCTGACGGGCTTCAGCCTCGACCTTTCCTGGATCACCGCGCTGACCACGCACTACGACCCGGTGCCGATCCCGCCGGACGCCTACGGCCCGCGGGGCCGGTCCGGCGGCGGCAAGACGAGCAAGAACGCCCGGACGAACAGGACGGCGACGGCCGGGGCGCAGAGCAAGCCCAACGACATCACCGCGCTGCTGCCTGGAGGTGGCCGATGAGCAGGACATGGCGCGCCCGCCGGCCCGCCGGCCGGCCCGTCCGGCGGGCACGGCTGTTCGGCGCCGCCGCGCTCGCGGGCGTGACGGCCCTGTCCGGCTGCTCGTTCAACGGCGTGGAGTCGCTCCCGCTGCCCGGCGGCCCCGACCTCGGCTCGAACCCCACCACCGTGAAGATCGAGTTCGCGAACGTGCTGGACCTCGTCCCGAAGTCCGCGGTCAAGGTGAACGACGTGTCGGTGGGCCGGGTCGAGAAGATCGAGCTGGAGGGGGAGAAGGGCGCGCCGGGCGCCGGCTGGCACGCCGTCGTCACGGTCAAGTTCCGCAAGGACGTCCGGCTCCCCGACAACGCCCTCGCGACCATCGGCCAGACCAGCCTGCTCGGCGAGAAGTTCGTGCAGCTGGAGCCGCCGAAGAACGAGGCGCCGTCCGGGACGCTGGAGAACGACGACCTGATCCCGCTGAACCGCACCACCCGCGGCACCGAGATCGAAGAGGTGCTGTCGGCCATGTCGCTGCTGCTGAACGGCGGCGGCCTGGAGCAGGTCTCCACGATCAGCCACGAGCTGCAGGCCGCGATGGGCGGCCGGGAGTCGACGATCCGGTCCGTGCTGCAGCGGGTCAACACCTTCGCCGGGACGCTGGACCGCAACCGCGCCGCGATCACCCGGGCGCTGGACAGCATCGACCGGCTGAGCGGCAAGCTGGCGGCCGAGCGCAAGACGATCCAGGACACCATCGACGAGACGGGTCCCGCGATCGCCGTCCTCAACCGCAACCGCGCCGACCTCACCAAGATGCTGGTCGCGCTGAACAAGCTCAGCCGCACCACCACCAACGTGATCAACCGCTCCAAGGCCGACATGCTGGCCAACCTTCAGGACCTCGACACGATCCTGCGGAACCTCAACAAGGCTGGCTCCGACCTGCCGAAGTCGCTGGAGACGCTGATCACCTTCCCGTTCCCGTCCACGTTCCACAACGTCATCGAGGGCGACTACGGCAACGTGCGGCTGACCGTCGACCTGGACTTCGAGTCCATCGCGCAGAACCTGCTCGGCGGCACCGACCTGGAGGGCCTGCTGGGCAGCGGGCGACAGATGCGCAGCATGCTCCAGGTGCCGAACGTGACGCTGCCGGACTCGCCGCTCGGCGTGCTGCCGCAGATGCCGTCCGGCGGTTCCGGCGGCGGGCTGCCGGGCCTGCCCGGCGGCTCCCAGGTCCCGGGGCAGACGCCGGGCGGCACGAACCAGCAGGGGCGCCCGGGGGCGTTCGCCCCGCCATCCGATGACGGCGGTCTGCGGACCCTGATGACGGGGGGCCTGTCGTGATCCTCAAGCGCGGCGTCATCCTCCAGCTGATCGCCTTCGCGGTGATCACCATCGTCGGCGTGACGATCGTGTCGGTGAACTACATCGGCCTCGGCCGCGGCCTGCTCGGCAAGCAGTACACGGCCTACGTCGACCTCACCGACTCCGGCGGCGTGTTCACCAACGCCGAGGTCACCTACCGGGGCGTCCCGGTCGGGCGGGTCGGGCCGATCGAGCTGACCAAGGACGGCATCCGGGTCAAGCTGCTCCTGGAGCGCGGCGAGCGGATCCCGCGCGACGGCACGAAGGCCGTCGTGGCGAACCGGTCCGCGGTCGGCGAACAGTACATCGACCTGGAGCCCACCAAGAAGTCCGGGCCCTACCTGCACGAGGGCGACCCCTACACGATCCCGCGCGAGCGCACCACGCTGCCGGTGTCGACCGCCGAGCTGCTGCGCAACGTCGACGCGCTCGTCGGCTCGGTGAACACCAAGGACCTCGGCGTCATCGTGGACGAGCTGGACAAGGCGTTCTCCGGCTCCGCGTCCGACCTCCAGTCGATCCTGGACGACACCGACCGGCTGCTGAAGACCGCCAACGAGGCCTACCCGGACACCGAGCGGCTGCTCGACAACAGCGTGACCGTCCTGGACACCCAGCGCGGGCAGGCCACCAACATCCGCGGCTTCGCCCGCAACCTCAACGAGCTGACCACCTCGCTCCGCAACGACGACCCGGCGCTGCGCAAGACGATCGACAACGCCCCCGGCGCGGTGAGCGAGACGCACAAGGCCATCAACCAGCTCGCGCCGACGCTGCCCGTCCTGCTGGCGAACCTCACCACCACCGGCCAGATCATCGCCTCGCGCAAGGCCGGCCTGCGGTCGCTGTTCATCCTCTACCCGGTGACGGTCGCGGGCGCGTTCACCGTCACGCCCGGCGACGGGACCCAGCACCTGGGCCTCGCGCTGAACATCGACTCGCCGCCTCCCTGCACCAAGGGCTACGAGAAGACCAAGCACCGCTGGCCGCAGGACACGTCCAAGAAGAAGCCGCGCCTGGACGCCGGGTGCAAGCTCCCCCACAACGCGGAGAGCGCCGTGCGCGGCGCCCGCAACTTCCCGCCGGAGGACCTCGCGCCCTTCCCGCGGGTTCCGGCGGGCGCCACCGCCGGGGCCGGCTTCCCGGAGGGCGGCGCGACCGGCACGGACGGTGACGGCGGCACCGGCGGCTCGGACGGCGGCGGCAAGTCGCAGGCCAAGGGTTCGGGCGACGCCAAGGCCAAGGCCGCCGCCCCGACCGGGCAGCTGTCGGACGGCAACCTGCTCCTGTCGTATCCGGCGGATTCAGTGGAATTCGCTGGATACGATCCAACGACCGGTGCGGTCTACGGGCCCGACGGCAAGCGATACGTCATGCCGCGCAGCGCCGGAACACGCCAGTTGGGAGAGGAATCCTCGTGGAAGTGGCTCCTGCTCGGCCCGCTCAGCCAGTGAGGGGGAAGCGATGAGGCGCAGCCTGCCGATGACCGCCGCGATCGTGCTCGGCGTCGTCGTGGTCGGCCTCGCCATCGCCTCCGGCTGGCTCGGCGTGTCGTCCCTGCGCAACAAGGACGAGGCCGACCAGCGGGCGAAGGCGATCCAGTCGGCGCGGCAGATGGGGGTCAACCTGATGTCGGTCGACTCGGCCAACGCCCAGCGCGACCTGGACCGCATCGTGGCCGGCACCACCGGCGACTTCAAGAACAAGCTCGCGGGCCAGTCGAAGGCCTTCATGGACCAGGTGACCAAGGCCAAGGCCAAGGCGACGGTCAGTGACGTCGACGCCGCGCTGGTCTCCATGGACGGCGACTCCGCCGAGGTGATGGTCTCCCTCACCGGGACCGTGACCAACGACAAGGTGAAGAACGGCACGCCGCAGGGCTACCGGTATCAGATGGAGCTCACCCGGGTCGACGATCGCTGGCTCGTGTCCGGACTGGAGGTTGTCCCGTGACGATCAAGGCGGAGGAGCGGGCCGCCCGGGCCGCCGAGCGCGCGGCCAGGGCCGAGGAGCGGGCGGCGAAGGCCGAGGAGGCCGAGGAGGCCGCCCGGCTGGCGGAGGAGGCCGCCGCCAAGGCCCGGGAGGCCGCGCGGCTCGCCCAGATCGCCGCGGAGGAGGCCGCCGCCGAGGAGGCGGACGAGGAGCCCGAGGAAGAGCCCGAGGCGCCGTCCGGTGGCAAGTCCCAGAAGGCCCTCAAATCCTCCACGAAGTCCCGGCGCCCCCGGAAGGCCGCCGAAGTCGCGCCCGAGGGGGACGACGCGGCAGCGGAGCACTCAGAGGCCTCGGGAGCCGTCTCCGTTGACACGGAGGCCGAGGAGGACGCCGAAAGCGACGCCGACGCCGACGCCGACGCCGACGCGAAGGCGGAGGACGGCGACGCG
The DNA here is from genome assembly GCF_900115095.1 of Actinomadura madurae. Classification (GTDB taxonomy): domain Bacteria; phylum Actinomycetota; class Actinomycetes; order Streptosporangiales; family Streptosporangiaceae; genus Spirillospora; species Spirillospora madurae. The sequence continues at coordinate 1,610 of NZ_FOVH01000004.1, read as the reverse complement.
GGCAAGGCCGAAGCCGCCGAGACCGACGACGAGGCGGACGACGACGAGAGCGACGAGGACGACGACGGGGACGAGGAGGCGAAGGCTTCCCGCCTCCGGTTCCGGAAGGCCGCCAGGGCCTCCGCGGCGGCGGACGACGAGCCCCGCGGCCGGTTCCGGGTGGGCGGCCTGTCCACGGTCCTCACCGTCCTGGTCGTCCTGGCGATCGCGCTCGGCGCCGGCACCACCGCGCTCGCTCTCAAGATCAAGGAGCAGAACGCGACCGAGGAGGCGTCCAAGCAGGCCGCGATCGCGGCCTCCCGCGCCGCCCAGAAGCTGTCCTCGTACGACTACCAGACGCTCGACGCCGACCTGAAGGCCGCGTCGGCGGCGACGACGGGCAAGCTGCACACCCAGTACGACAAGCTCGCCCAGCAGCTCCGGACGGTCGCCGTCCAGCAGCAGGCGGTCTCCAACACGACGGTGATCAAGACCGGCGTGGTGAGCGCGACGCCCGACAAGGTCGTCGCGCTCGTCTACGCCAACCGCTCGTCCGCGACCAAGGACGACAAGCAGCAGCGCCTCCCCGAGCCGCTGCGCATCAAGATGACGATGGTCAAGAAGGACGGCGCGTGGCTCGCCTCCGAGCTCACCGTCCTGTCCTGACCTGAGCGGGACCCCGAGTACGACCGAGCGGTCACCCGGTGCGCGGGTGGCCGCTCGATCGGTTTTTCCATGCCGTACCCGGCGGTAGGTGGCGAGTCTCTAAACTATGGCCTTCCTCACTGCAGGTCAGAGCCCGAAAAGTCCATGTCCGCTCTTGACTGAGAGGCGCTGAGGGGCGATGCTCCATGGCAACGTGATGCATACTGCGGCGCTAGAGTTGCGAGCGGTGTACCGGTCGGCTACACTGCCCCTTTGCGCTGCCCTCTGACTATCCGCGTGTGAGAGTACCCCTGTGAAGGTCCGTTTTGGGCCTCTTTGTGCAGGTCTCGGACGTGGATCGTCTGGCGTGCGTGTCGTCAGTTACGCCGCGAGCCCTCGGAAGGACCACTCTTGGCAGCCTCGCGCAACGCCTCGAATACCGCAACCGGTCCGAACCGCGTCTCCTTCGCGCGCATCAAGGAGCCGCTCGAAGTCCCGGACCTCCTTGCACTGCAGACCAACTCGTTCGACTGGCTGCTGGGCAACGAGAGGTGGAAGGCCCGGGTCGAGGCGGCCCAGAAGGCCGGTAGTAGGAGTGTCCCGACGCAGTCGGGGCTGGAGGAGATCTTCGAAGAGATCAGTCCGATCGAGGACTTCTCCGGGACGATGTCGCTGTCGTTCCGTGACCACCGGTTCGAACCGCCCAAGTACTCCGTGGAGGAGTGCAAGGACAAGGACATGACCTACTCCGCCCCGATGTTCGTCACGGCGGAGTTCATCAACAACACCACCGGTGAGATCAAGAGCCAGACGGTGTTCATGGGTGACTTCCCGTTGATGTCGCCCAAGGGCACCTTCATCATCAACGGGACCGAGCGGGTGGTGGTCTCCCAGCTGGTCCGCTCGCCCGGCGTGTACTTCGATCGGGCGCTGGACAAGGCGTCGGACAAGGACATCTACGGGTGCCGGGTGATCCCGAGCCGGGG
>NZ_FOVH01000044.1 GCF_900115095.1 Actinomadura madurae | reverse complement strand
TCTCCCACCGCACGAAGTACCAGTACACCGTCTGCCAAGGCGGGAAGTCGGCGGGCAGCTGCCGCCACGGGCATCCGGTGCGCACCACGTACAGCACCGCGTCCACGATCTCGCGCCGCGAATGCTTCTCCGGGCGCCCGCCGCTGCCGGCCGGTGGCAGCAGCGGCTGCACCAGCGCCCACTCCTCATCGGTCAGGTCCGACGGGTAACACGACGTCCGAGCCATCGCCACACCCTGCACGAACCGGCACACCGCATCACGCAGACACACCGACCGAGATCAACTTCTCAAACACGCACTGAGTCCCTGCGTAGCCCGGCCCGGTCGAGGAACTCCCCGACCGTCAGGGCGGCGGGAAGCCGCTCGGCGACCTCGGCGCGCAGTTGGTTTCGAAATTGAAGGAGCGCGGTGTAATCAGGTACCGCGCCGGGAGCCGGACGATCGAGATGATGTAATTGCTGCTCCTCCGCCGCCGTCCCCGGGCGCCCGGCCGTGGCCGCCGATGCTTCCACGCGCGGCGGGAAGTGGTGTGACAGGGCTTCGAGCAGGTCCTGGCCGGCCTTGGCCGGGTCCTCCCAGTACCGGGCGACCTTGGTGTTGAGGGCCAACTGCTCGACGTACGCCTGTTGCTCCATCTGGACCACGAACACGCGGACGCGCCCGCCGACCTGGGCGGCTCGTGCGATCTGGTGCACCCAGGCGCTGCCGACCGCCAGCCTGGTCGCGCACACCACGATCGGTGCGTCCGAGGCCAGTGCCTGGGAGACCTCCTTGACCAATGATTCGCCGACCATCACCGTTCCGTGGTGGGAGACGTGGTATCCGGCGGCGGCGAGCGGAGTCACCAGCGCTTGGGCGAGGTCCTCATCACCTTCCTCGTACAAGACGTAGACGGTCTGGATGCGCATGTGTCACCGGATCGCGCTGGAGAGCGCGTCCACCCCGCTCGCCCAGTCGGCCACGAGGTCGGCGTACCTCATGTCGGCGATTATCGCGGGCGGCTCGCCTCCGGTCAGCCGGGCGGGCAGCAACCGGACACCGTGGCCGTCGAGCTGGCGCGCGAGCGTCGACATCCACTCCCGCCCCATCCACGGACTCAGTGAACCGGCATCGGAGTAGCACAACACCACATACGTCGAACCGGACAATCCGGCGTTGATCTTTCCGACGATGGAGTCGCCGGTACCGATCTCCCACTCATCCAGCCAGACCTTGTGGCCTCGGCGCTGCAACTCCAGGGAAAGCCGTTCTGCGGGCTTCCGGTCCGTGCCTCGGTGACTCACGAAGACATTCGCCATTGACGACCTCCGCTCTTGCCGGTCACGACATCCTAGGCCTCCTTCCACCGACGGACATCGGAAGTAATCCTTCTGAAGCTTCCTAGCCGCCGAGCGCGCGGACCATGCGCATGATCGTCTCGATCTGCTGGCCGCCCTTCATGTCGTAGGACGCGTCACCGCCGTACCCCCACCAGTTCCAGCAGCCCTGCGGGTTGCCGCCCGCCCAGCTGGACGCGGTCGCCTGCGGATACAGCACGATCACGCCGTTGGTGTCGGCGTACTCGTTGAGGTAGGTCTTCGTCGCGAACGTGTTCCCGATGACGCTCCGCCCCTGCTGGCACCCATGGAGCGCCACCATCAGCCGGCAGGACGCCGACGCGCAGCCCGCCGGGATATAGGCGAACCCCGTGGCGTCCATGCTGATGGACGAGGCACTCCCGCCCGGCGCGTAGGCGTTCTGGTCGAACTCCATGAGCGTGCCCCTGGGCGAGGAGGCCGGCACCGAGACCGAGCCGAACAGATGCCTCAGCATCGCGCCCACGGGATCGCCGGAGCACTTGTTGATGTACGGGGTATAGGTCGCCGAGCACGGATTGGGCCCGATGGGACTCACCCACGCATGCCCGGCCGGCGACGTCTTGTCATACGAGACTGCGGCGCCGAAGTTTCCGTAGAACCTGGCGAGCCCGTCGTTCACGGACTGCTTCACGGTGGAGTCGTTCGTCCCGTGGAAGATCCATACGGGATGCCCGGACAGGTTCGCCACGGGATCGATGCGCCCCTGAGCGGCCCGATCCCGAGCCGTCCGCTCCAGCTCCGCGGGATTGTCGTCGTACAGGTCGTTCATACACGCGAGCTGCGCGGTGACCACGCTGCCCCGCGCGCAGTGGTACGCCCCGGCACTGAAGATGCCGGCCCCCTTGAACGTCCCGGAGTAGGCCACGTGCAACTGGTCGGCCATATAACCGCCAGACGACACCCCGCTGACGTACGAGGTGCTGATCGAATGGCGCGGAAGCGCCTCAGCGACGGCCGCGGACGCGGGGGCTGCGGCGACCGTCGCGAAGGTGAGTGCGAGAGCCGCGAGAAGCGAGGTGGTTTTCATGGCGGGACCTCCTCGGTCGGTTTAACCAACTGCTCTTGGAGTTTTGTCGCCCTGTTGCCGCTGGGGGGCGGCCTCTTTGCTGCCTTTCTGCGTCTTTCTGGGGGACGGATGCTCCCAGTGGAAGGAGGGAGTGATGAGCAAGGCCAAGACAATGCCGGAGTCAGGCGCGCAGCCGCCCAAGCGCAGGCACCGCGTCTTCCCGTGGATCTTCCTGGCGATCCAGGTCGGCTTCCTGATCTGGGTCATCGGCGGAATCACCGATCGGGGCTCGTGTGAGCCCGGATACCAGGACGCCTGCGATGCGGGCACCGCGATCGGGGTGGGGCTGATCATCGCGCTCTGGGTGGCGGTCGACATCATCCTCGGGTTCACCTACCTGGTGTTCCGGATGTTCAGGAGGTGAGGGAGCAGGTATTGGTGGGGTCGCCGGATGTGGGGCGGGGGAGTGTGGTGCTCCTCGGCGGGGGTGTGCCGTCCTGCGTCCAGGACTCCAGGGCCGTGAACGCGGTGCGTATGCAGGGGAGGAGCGGGCGCAGGCGGGTGGGGTGGGTGTCGTACAGGCCGTCCACGTGGTTGGCGGCCTCGACGCGGTAGTAGCGGTAGGGGGCCTTGCCGCGGGTGCGGACGAGTTTCGCGTAGACGTCGGAGTCGGTGGTGATCGGCAGGAGCGAGTCGTACGTTCCGTGGAGGGTGATCAACGGCTTGCGGATCCGGCCGGTGAGGGACACGCGGGCGACGGCCCGGTGGACGTCGCGCGGGCGGGCGGCATAGTTGTAGTCGGTCTCCTTTCCGGTGTAGGCGGGGTCGAATTCCTCGCGGTAGATGCGCTGGGTGAGTTCCCAGTAGACCTGGTCGTGGAATGGCCAGAGGAATTCTGAGCCGGGGGCGAGGCCGGCCTTCAGGAGCGCTTTGTGGGCGGCCGGGTCGCCTGTGGCGGCGTAGGACGGGTAGGCGCGGAGGACGGACGGCAGGTACGTGAACAGGTTCGGGCCGTTGGCGCGCCAGAGCGTGCCCTCCGCGTCGATTCCGCCGTCGTACAGTTCTGGGTGGTTCTCCAACTGCCAGCGGACGAGGTAGCCGCCGTTGGAGATCCCGGCTGCGTAGGTGCGGCGGGGGAAGCGTCCGTAGCGTTTCGCGACGACCTTCTTGGCGGCTCTCGTGAGCTGGGTGACGCGGTCGTTCCATTCGGCGACGGCGTCGCCGGGGCGGCGGCCGTCCTCGAAGAATTCGGTGCCGGTGTTGCCCTTGTCGGTCGCGGCGAAGGCGTAGCCCTTGGCGAGGGCCCAGTCGGAAATCGTGAAGTCGTTGGCGTACTGGCGCCGGTTGCCGGGCGAGCCGGCGACGACGAGGCCGCCGTTCCAGCGGTCGGGCAGGCGGATGACGAACTGCGCGTCGTGGTTCCAGCCGTGGTTGGCGTTGGTCGTGGAGGTGTCGGGGAAATAGCCGTCCAGTTGGATGCCGGGGACGCCGGTGGGGTTGCGAGTCCCGGCGGCGTGGAGGCCGGCCCAGTCGGCCGGGACGGTGTGGCCCGAGCCGGTCGTCCCCGCGGTGGTGAGGTCGTCCAGGCAGGCGGCCACCTGCTTCTCCGCTCCCGGGACGGTGATCTCGCAGCCCGGCCTCTCCTGCGCGTGCGCGGGCGCGGGCGCGGTCAGGGCGGCGGCGACGGCGCCGGCGGTCAGGACGGTGCGGACGATCGGCATACCGGCTCCTCGGGGAGGGACGTCAGGTGCCCGTCATGGTGAGCGCCGGTTGTGACCGCGACCACGTGGCCGGTCCACATATCGCCGAGATCCGCCATGTGCCCCCGGTCGTGACCTGCACATGATGTGGGTCACGGCCGTATCGGAGCGTCCGAATATGGGGTGGCCTCACATGGTCCGGCCCGCGGGCGCGACCTAGCGTTCCCGGTCACGGCGGCCCGGTGTGGTCCGGGTCACCGACGACGAGCGCGAGGAGGACGCATGGGCGATCCCGCCCGGGAGGCCCCGGTCCTGGAGGCGCGGGGCCTGGTCCGGGAGTTCCGCGGCTTCCGCGCCGTGGACGGCGTGGACCTCGACGTCGCCGAGGGGGCCGTCCACGCGCTGGTCGGGCCGAACGGCGCGGGCAAGACGACGCTGTTCAACCTGCTCACCGGGTTCCTCAAGCCGACCGCCGGCAGCGTCCGCCTCGGTGAGCACGAGCTGGCCGGCCGCCGGCCGGAGCGCATCGCGCGACTCGGGCTGGCCAGGTCGTTCCAGATCACGAGCCTGTTCGCCGAGCTCACCCCGCGGCAGCACGTGGAGCTCGCGCTGGCCGGGCGCAGCGGCCTCGGCTGGCGGTTCTGGCGGTCGGACAAGGCACTCGGACGCTACTCCGGACGAGCCGCCGAGCTGCTCGGGCAGGTCGGCCTGGACGGGCACACGGACGTTCCGGCGGGCTCGCTGGCATACGGCCGCAAGCGCGCCCTCGAACTGGCGCTGGCCCTCGCGCTCGACCCGAAGGTGCTGCTGCTCGACGAGCCGACCGCGGGCATGGGCGTCGAGGACGTCGGCCGGACCGTCGAGCTCATCAGGAAGGTCCGCGACGGCCGGACGGTCATTCTGGTCGAGCACAACATGAGCGTCGTCTCCAGCCTCGCCGACCGGGTGACCGTCCTTCAGCACGGCCAGGTCCTCGTCGAGGGCCCGTATGCGGAGATCCGTCACGATCCGCGCGTGGTGACCGCCTATCTGGGAGACTCCAATGCTGCGCATTGACGGGCTGTCGGCCTGGTACGGCGAGGCTCAGGCCCTGCGTGAGGTGTCGATGCACGTCGACGAGGGCGAGATCGTCACGCTGGTGGGCCGCAACGGCGCGGGCAAGACCACGCTCCTGCGGTCGCTGATGGGTCTCCACCAGGGAGTGTCGGGAAAGATCCGGTTCCAGGACGAGGACATCTCCGCCCTGAGCTCGCACAAGCGCGCGCGGCGCGGCCTCGGCTACGTCCCGGACGACCGCGGGATCTTCGCGTCGCTGTCGGTGGAGGAGAACCTCACGCTGCCGCCCGTGATGGGCCCGAATCCCTGGTCGCTGGAGCGCGTGTACGAGACCTTCCCCAAGCTCCGGGAGCGGCGGCGGTTCCCCGGGACGAAGTTGTCGGGCGGTGAGCAGCAGATGCTCGCGCTGGCCCGGGTTTTGCGGACGGGTGCCCGGCTGCTGCTGTGCGACGAGCCCACCGAGGGCCTGTCCCCGCTGATCGTCCAGCAGATCGGCGACATCCTCCGGGAGGTCAAGGCGGCCGGGGTGACCGTCCTGCTGATCGAGCAGAACGTGCACTTCGCCGCCACCGTCGCCGACCGCCACCACCTGCTCGCCGAGGGCCGGATCGTCGAGTCCATGGACAACGACGAGGTCCGCGCCCGCGAGAGCGAACTCCTCCAGTACCTCGGAATCTAGGGAGACCCCGATGAGACTTCTCGGACGTTCGGCCGCGCTCGCGACCGCCGGAGCGCTGCTGGCCGGCTGCGCGGGCGGACCCGGCGGGGGCGGGGGCAAGATCAGCGACGACAAGATCGTCCTGGCGGTGCTGACCGACCAGTCCGGCGTCTACGCCGACCTGTCGGGCAAGAACGCGGTCGAGGCGGTGAAGATGGCCGTCGCCGACTTCAAGGCCAAGTACGGCGACAAGGCGGTCACCGACGACATCCAGGTCGTTTCCGCCGACCACCAGAACAAGCCGGAGATCGCCAACTCCAAGGCGCAGGAACTCTACGACCGCCAGAAGGCGGACCTCATCGTCGACGTTCCGACCTCGTCGGCCGCGCTCGCCGTCGCCACCGTCGCGAAGAACAAGAAAAAGGTGTTCATCGACGTCGGCGCCGCGACGACCGAGCTGGAAGGGAAGCAGTGCAACAAGTACACCTTCCACTACGGCTACAACAGCTACATGCTGGCGCACGGTACGGGCGCCGAGGTGACGAAGGACGGCGGTAAGAACTGGTACATCGTCTACCCGGACTACGCGTTCGGGCAGGACATGGAGAAGACGTTCACGGCGGCCGTGAAGGGTGCGGGCGGCAGCGTCGTCAAGAGCGATCCCACGCCGTTCCCGAATGACAACTTCTCCACGTTCCTTTTGAAGGCGCCGGGTCTGAAGCCGAAGCCGCAGGTGCTCGGGACGATGCAGGCGGGCGGTGACCTGGTCAACCTGGTGAAGCAGTACAACGAGTACAAGCTGCGCGACAAGGGCGTC
>NZ_FOVH01000006.1 GCF_900115095.1 Actinomadura madurae | reverse complement strand
CCGGCTCGGGCATCGCCATCCCCTTGTGGTTGGGCGCGAACACCGCACCCAGATGCAGCCCGAACAGCGCATGCTGCACCACCATCAACACCACCGCCTTCTCCACCGGCAGCAGCGACAACGCCAGCACCAGATACCCGACCGCATGCGCGACCAGCAGACCACCCTCCACCACCCGGTCACGGCGTGAACGCCCCCGCAAGAACAGCACACTGCCGACCTTGAGGTTCACCCCCTCCAGCGTCAGCAACGGGAAGAACAACACCGCCTGGTGCCGCGCCACCCACCGCAGCACACCCCGCTGCCGCCCCGCCTGCTCCGCCGTCCACGCCAGCACACCCTCCCCCACATCAGGATCCTTCCCGACATGATTCGGGTTCGCGTGATGACGATTGTGCTTATCGCTCCACCACCCGTGCCCCATCCCCAGCAGCAGATTCCCCAGCACCAACCCCAGCCACCGATTCACCCGCGCACTCCGCGCGATCTGCCGATGCCCCGCGTCATGACCCAGAAACCCCGTCCGCGCCGCCAACACCGCCAGCGGAACACCCAGCAAAACCGTCCACCAACTGTCCCCCGCCCACGCCACCGCCCCCCACACAGCGGCCGTGGCGGCCAGGTTCAGCCCGATCGCCCGCACGTAATAGCCGCGACGCCGATCGAGCAGCCCGCTGTCACGGACACGCCGCGCCAGCGGCGCGAAATCACTGCCGGCCTCTTGCCGGGACGGTCGGGAGGGAGCGTGCAGGGCCGCGGGCATGAAGCCTCCAACGGGAGCGGGGACACGATCCCCCGAAGTTACGGAGGGTCAGCCCCAGGGGTCGCCCCGCCAAAGAGCCATCCCGGGTCTGGCTCGCAGGTCCCGGTTCCCACCGCGACCCGTCGCTCCCCTGAATGATCATCGATGGAACCCGCACCCCTGCGCGAAAGCGCCTGCTACGCCCCGATATAAGGTCACAAGTCATGGACGACGACTCTCGGTGGATCGAACTGGACGGTGCCGTCAACGCCCGCGACCTCGGCGGCCTCCCCACGACCGACGGCCGCACGACCCGCCGCGGACGCGTCCTGCGCTCCGACAACCTCCAGGACCTCACCGTCGCCGACGTCCGGCTCCTCCTGGACGGCTACGCCCTCAAGAACGTCATCGACCTGCGCAGCGACGCCGAAGTACGCCTCGAAGGACCCGGCCCCCTCACCCGCGTGCCGTCCGTGACCATCCACCAGCTGTCGCTGTTCCCCGAAGGCGGCCGCCACACCGACGTCGCCGCCGACGTGGACGTCGACAAGGCCCTGCCCTGGCAGGAACGCCCCGCCGACGGCGCCGAACAGGACCGTTCCATCGGCCACTACCTCGGCTACCTCACCGACCGCGGCGACTCCGTCGTCGCCGCCCTGCGCGTGATGACCCGCACCGACGGATCCGCGCTCGTGCACTGCGCCGCCGGCAAGGACCGCACCGGCGTCGTCTGCGCCCTCGCCCTCGACGCCGCCGGCGTCACCCGCGAGGCCATCGTCGCCGACTACGCCCAGACCGGCGAACGCCTCGACGCGATCCTGCGGCGCCTGCGCGGCAGCGACACCTACGCCGCCGACCTCGACTCCCGCCCGGCCGACACCCACCAGCCCCACGCCGCCATCATGGACAAGCTCCTCGCCCGCATCGACGAGGAACACGGCGGCAGCCTCGGCTGGCTGGCCGGCCACGGCTGGACCGACGACGACACCCGAGCGCTCCGCGACCGCCTCCTCGGCTGAGTGACCCCCACACCGCCCACTCACAGCCCGCACGCGTGCCGCGATCCTCGACCCGCCCGCACGCTGGGGATCTCGGCTGATGCTAGGTGATGGGTTTTTGGGATTGCAGGTGGGAGGTTGGGCAATCCACCCGGCGCCTTTACGTTGTAAGTTTCAAAGAAAGACGGCAGACGGCGCGGGGGCTTCCCGCCTTCTCGGTCGATCAGGTGAGGACGGCGCGGACGGCGGCCTGGGCGGCCTGGCGGAGGTCGGCGTGCAGCGCCGCGTTCGCCTCCCGGTCGGTGCGGGCCTCGACGATCCGCAGCCCCTCCCCCGCCATCGCCTTCGGCAGGTCCGCCGCCGCGTCCAGGCGGCGGTACGGGACGCCGTGCGCGGCGGCGACCGCCTCCAGGTCCACCTGGTGCGGGGTGCCGAAGACCCGCTCGAACGGGCCGTGCAGCGCCGCCTGCGGCAGCAGCGAGAAGATCCCGCCGCCCCGGTTGTTCACCACGATGATCGCCAGGTCGGGCCGGCGGTCCCGCGGCCCCACGATCAGCCCGTTCTGGTCGTGCAGGAACGCGAGGTCGCCCAGCAGCGCGTAGGAGCGGCCGCTGTGCGCCAGCGCCGCCCCCATCGCCGACGACACCAGCCCGTCGATGCCGCTCGCGCCCCGGTTCGCCATGATCCGGATGCCGCGCCGCGGCCGCATCACCTGGTCCAGGTCGCGGATCGGCATGCTCGCGGCCGTGAACAGCAGCGACCCGCCCGGCAGCCCCGCGACCAGGTCCCGCGCCAGCCGCGGCTCGCTGACCTCCGGCACCGCGTCCAGCACCGCGTCCACCGCCGCCGCCGCGGCCAGGTCCGCCGTCCGCCACGACTTCAGCCACGCGTCGTCGCCCGACACCACCGGGATCTCCACCTCCGGAGCCACCTGCGTCGCCGACCGGACCGGGTCGGGCCAGTGCGCCAGGTCCGGCGCCAGCACGATGTGCTCCTCGGCCCGGCGCAGCAGCGACAGCAGCGGGCGCGACAGCCCCGGCTTGCCCAGCGTCACCACCACCTCGGGACGGTGCCGCTCCACGAACTCCGGGACGCCCAGCAGGAAGTGGTGCGACGACAGCGCGTGGTCGCCGTAGCGGGCGTTGCCGTTCGGCTCGGCCAGCACGGGCCAGCCGGCCATCGACGCGGCCGCCACGTACCGCTTGACGTTCATCGCGCCGTCCCCGACCACCAGGACGCCGCGCCGCGTCGGCGGGACGTGCAGCACCGACCCCGGCGTCGCCGGCCGCACCTTCGTCCACGCGCCCGTCGCGTCACCGTCGAGCGGCTCGCACCACGTCTCGTCGCCGTCCGGGATCAGCGGCTCCCGGAACGACGCGTTCACATGCACCGGCCCCGGGACCGGCGCCTGCGCCAGCCCCCACGCGCGGCTCATCAGCGACCGCCAGTACGCCACCATGCCCGGCCGGTTCTCCGGCACACCGATCTCGGTGCTCCACCGCACCGCCGTCCCGTACAGCTTCACCTGGTCGATCGTCTGGTTCGCGCCGGTGTCGCGCAGCTCCGGCGGACGGTCCGCCGTCACCACCAGCAGCGGGATGCCCGACTCGTGCGCCTCCACCACCGCCGGATGGAAGTTCGCCGCCGCCGTCCCCGATGTGCACACCAGCGCCACCGGACGGCCCGACCGCTTGGCCAGGCCGAGCCCGAGGAACGACCCCGAACGCTCGTCGATCCGCACATGCATGCGGACCCGGCCAGCCTCCTCGGCGGCGTGCAGCGCCAGCGCCAGCGGCGCCGACCGCGACCCCGGCGCCAGCACCACGTCGGTCATCCCGCACCGCAGCAGCTCGTCGACCAGGACGGTCGCCAGCGCGGTCGCCGGGTTCACGGCCCCTCCTCGATCACCGCGGGGCCGTCCAGGTACGCCTGGGCCTCCAGCGCCCGGCCGCGCCACCGCGTGCCGGGGACCTCCCAGCGCCGCAGCGCCTGCTCGTCCACCACCGGCCGCCGCACCTCGATCTCACCCTCCACGGGCCGCAGCGGATCGCGCACGACGTCGCCCTCAAGCAGCGCCAGCGTCCCCAGCCCGCACGCGTACGGCAGCTCCGGCAGCGCGGCCGCGAGCGCGAGACCCGCCGCCAGCCCCACCGACGTCTCCACCGCGCTCGACACCACCACCGGCAGCCCGCACGCCTCCGCCACCCGCAGCGCCGCCGCGACCCCGCCGAGCGGCTGCACCTTCAGCACCGCGATGTCGGCGGCGCCCGCCGCCCGGACCTTCAGCGGATCCTCGGCGCGGCGGATCGACTCGTCCGCCGCGACCGGGACGTCCACCAGCCGCCGCAGCCGCGCCAGCTCTTCCAGCGTCGCGCAGGGCTGCTCGGCGTACTCCAGCTCCCACCGGTCCAGCGCCCGGATCATCCGCGCCGCGCGGTCGACGTCCCAGCCGCCGTTCACATCGATCCGGACCCTGCCCTGCGGGCCGATCGCCGCGCGGACCGCCTCCACCCGCGCCAGGTCGTCGGCCTCTCCCTGCCCGCGCTCGGCGACCTTCACCTTCGCGGTCCGGCAGCCGGACTCCTTCACCATCTCGAACGCCCGCTCCGGGCCGACCGCCGGGACCGTCACGTTCACCGGGACCCGGTCGCGGACGGGCGCGGGCCAGCCCTCGCACGCCGCCTCGCGGGCGGCGGCCAGCCACCGCGCGCACTCGGCCGGGCCGTACTCGGCGAACGGCGAGAACTCCCCCCAGCCGGCGGGGCCCTGGATCAGGGCGCCCTCCCGCCGCGTCACACCGCGGAACCGCGTCCGCATCGGGATGGAGAACACCCGCACGCGCCGACCCCCTGACCTGCCCGCTGAATCAACGTATTCCGGATCACACCGTCCGTACGAACAATTAGTAGTACCACGGGAAACGCGACCAATCGGGATCGCGCTTCTCCAGGAACGCGTCGCGTCCCTCGGCCGCCTCGTCGGTGCCGTAGGCGAGCCGGGTCGCCTCTCCGGCGAACACCTGCTGCCCCACCAGACCGTCGTCGACCATGTTGAACGCGTACTTCAGCATCCGCTGCGCCGTCGGGCTCTTGCCGTTGACCTTGCGCGCCCACTCCAGCGCCACGGCCTCCAGCTCGGCGTGCGGGACGACCGCGTTGACCATGCCCATCCGGTGCGCCGCCTCGGCGTCGTAGGCCTCGCCCAGGAAGAAGATCTCGCGGGCGAACTTCTGCCCCACCTGCCGCGCCAGGTACGCCGACCCGAACCCGCCGTCGAAGCTCGCCACGTCCGCGTCGGTCTGCTTGAACCGCGCGTGCTCTCGGCTGGCGAGCGTCAGATCGCACACCACGTGCAGGCTGTGCCCGCCGCCCGCGGCCCAGCCCGGCACCACGCAGATGACGACCTTGCCCATGAACCGGATCAGCCGCTGCACCTCCAGGATGTGCAGCCGTCCGGCCCGCGCCGGGTCGATCGTCTCCGAGGTCTCCCCCTCGGCGTACTTGTAGCCGTCCTTGCCCCGGATCCGCTGGTCGCCGCCGGAGCAGAACGCCCAGCCGCCATCCCTGGACGACGGCCCGTTCCCCGTGATCAGCACGCACCCGATGTCGCTGGACATCCGCGCGTGGTCGAGCGCCCGGTACAGCTCGTCCACCGTGTGCGGGCGGAACGCGTTGCGCACCTCCGGACGGTCGAACGCCACCCGCACCGTCCCGTGGTCCACGGCCCGGTGGTAGGTGATGTCGGTGAAGCCGAACCCCTCCACCTCTTTCCACGCGTCCGCGTCGAACAGCTCCGAGACCATGTCATCCTCTCCCGTCGGCGACCGCGCCGCGGCCGGGTCCGCGGCGCGCGTGACCCATTCAACCGGTCCCGCGTTTGAACGCGTTCAGCGGGGTCGTCTACCCTGATCAGATCATGGATCGCCCACTGCACGCCGCCGTTCTGCCGCCCGGTCCGCGCCTGTTCCAGGCCCTGGCCGACGCCCTCGACGGCGGTCCCGCGATCTGCCCGCTCTCCCCCGACCTGCCCGAGCCCGCGCTCCGCGACCTCCTGGACGCCCTGAGCCCGGACGCCGTCCGCACACCGGACGGGCTCGCCCCCCACCGCCCGCACGGCGGCCAGGTCCCCGCCGACGCCGAGACGGCGGTGCTGATCGCCACGTCCGGCTCCACCGGCCCGCCGAAGTTCGTCGAGCTGCCGGCCGGCGCGCTGCGCCACTCCGCCGCGGGGACGCTCGCGCGCATCGAGGCGGCCCCCGGCGACCGGTGGCTGTGCTGCGTGCCCACCAGCCACATCTCCGGCGTCCAGGTCCTCGTCCGCGCCCTCGTCGCCGGCACCGACCCGGTCATCATGCCGCGCTTCGACGCCGCCGCCGTCGCCGCCACCGAGGGCGCGCACGTCTCGCTCGTCCCGACCCAGCTGCGCCGGATCCTCGACACCGGCACCGACCTGTCCCGGCTCGGCGCGATCGTCCTCGGCGGCGCCGCCGCCACGCCCGGGCTGCTCGCCGAGGCCCGCGCCCGCGGAGCCCGGGTGTTCACCACCTACGGCATGAGCGAGACGTGCGGCGGCTGCGTCTACGAGGGCGTCCCGCTGGACGGCATGCGCGTCGGGCTCGGCGCCGGCGGCCGGATCCGCCTCGCCGGGCCGTCCCTGTTCACCGGCTACCGGCTGCGGCCCGAGGAGTCCGCCGAGGTCAGGGACGGTGAGTGGTTCGTCACCCAGGACCTCGGGGCGATCGAGGACGGCCGGCTCCGCGTCCGCGGCCGCCTCGACGACGTGATCAACACCGGCGGGGAGAAGGTCGTCGCCGGCGAGATCGCGACCGTGCTGTCCCGGCACCCGAAGGTCCGCGACGTGGTCGTCGTCGGCCGGCCCGACCCCGAGTGGGGCGAGCGGGTCACCGCCGTCGTCGTCCCCGCCGCGCCCCGCCCGCCGGACCTCGCCGAGCTGCGCGCGTTCGTCCGGGAGACGATGCCGGCGTACGCCGCGCCGCGCGAGCTGGAGCTGGTGGACGCCATCCCGCTGCTGGCGTCCGGCAAGCCCGACCGTGCCCGGTTGCGCACCCCGGCACCCTGACCCCGTGGTCTTCATCACGTTGCCTTCGACCAGCGCCCTTTACGTAGTAAGGTAGGGCAGGATCGGATCGGGCCGTGTGAAAGCGCCGGTCAGGGGCACCACGACCTCCTGGATCGGTCCTCCCCGATCCCGTGCGGAGCGCCGCCGCCCACGGCACCGGGAACAAGAACCCGGTCCTGCGACGTTCCGTTAAGTGCGTGCGCCACGAGCGAACACAATCCGCGCCGCACTCACACACCGAAGGGAGGGGGGTGTCTCCATGCCGCGAAGCGCCGTCGAGACCCCGCTCACGGAGTCGGCGGGCCCCGCGCTCAACGACCTCCTGAAGCGTGGCCGTGCCCAAGGGCACCTCTCGCTCGACGAGGTGAGGGGGGCCTTCGAGTCCGCCGGGCTCAGCCCGGCCCAGGGCCGCTCGATCCTGCGCGAGCTGTCCGAGGCCGGCATCAGCCTGGCCGGCGAGTCCGACACCGCCCGCAAACGGGCGGCCGCCGCCGACCACGCCGCCGACCACGCCACCGGGGAGACCGCCCAGAAGACGCCCGGCACCGCGAGGACCGCCGGGAAGCGCGCCTCCCGCAATGCCGCCGCGAAGACCGCCTCCCCCAAGGACGCCGGGACCGGCGAGTCCGCCGCCAGGGCGCCGCGGGCGGCCGCCCAGGCCGACGCCCCCGCCGACGGGGGGTTCGAGGTCACCGAGGTCGAGGCCGACGAGAGCCAGGCCGACCTGGACGACCAGACCACCGGGATGGGCGACTCCGTCCACACCTACCTCAAGGCGATCGGCCGCCGGCAGCTGCTCACCGCCGAGCAGGAGGTCGACCTCGCCAAGCGGATCGAGGCCGGCCTGTACGCCGAGTACAAGCTGGAGACCGAGGACCTCTCCCCCGCCCTGCGCGCCGACCTGGAGTGGGTCGCCGCCGACGGGCGCCGCGCCAAGGCCCACATGCTGGAGGCCAACCTCCGCCTCGTGGTGTCGGTCGCCAAGAAGTACTCCGACCGCGGCCTGTCGCTGCTGGACGTCGTCCAGGAGGGCAACCTCGGCCTGATCCGCGCCGTGGAGAAGTTCGACTACTCCAAGGGCTACAAGTTCTCCACCTACGCGATGTGGTGGATCCGGCAGGCCATACAGCGCGGGTTCGCCGACTCGGCCCGCACGATCCGGCTGCCCGTGCACGTGCTGGAGATGCTCAGCAAGCTGAGCCGCGTCGAGCGCGACATGCACCAGCGGCTCGGCCGCGAACCGACCCCGGAGGAGCTGGCCGCCGAGCTCGACAAGAGCCCCGAGCAGGTCCGCGAGCTGCTGCGCACCAGCCGGCAGCCGATCAGCCTGGACTCCACCATCGGCGAGGACGGCGAGACCCGCATCGGCGACCTCATCGAGGACACCGACAGCCCCGAGGCGTCCGAGCTGGTGGACCGCCAGCTCATGGCCGACCAGCTGCGCCGCACCCTCGACATCCTGTCCCCGCGCGAGGCCAAGATCATGGCGATGCGGTTCGGGCTGTACGACGGGACGCCCCGCACGCTGGACGAGATCGGCAAGGCCCTCGGGCTGACCCGGGAGCGGATCCGCCAGCTGGAGAAGGAGTCGCTGTCCAAGCTGCGGCACCCCAGCAACGCGCGCCCGCTGCTCGACTTCGCCGTCTGAGGCGTCCCGCCGGCACGCGAAGGGCCCGCCCAGCCATCCCGGCTCGGCGGGCCCTTCGCGTTTCCCCGGGCGCGGGTCAGCAGCCCCGGACGGCGAACGCGAGGAACTGGGTGACCTCCCGGCGGTCGAAGTTGTCGTCCGAGCCGGCGACGAGCGTGCACTCGCCCGACCTCAGCCGCGGCCCCCACGCCAGCGCCTCCAGGTTCTGCTCGGGGGCGGCGTGGCGGCCGAGGTCGGCGACGAGCCGCTTGCGCACCGGACGGAACCGCACGCCCTCGCCGAGGCGGTCGCGGTGCAGCACGTCCGTGGCGCCCCGCACGTCGAACTCGTACAGCCTGTTCCGGTAGCCGACGCCCTCCAGCCAGGTCCGCTCCAGCGCCAGGAACCGGTGGCCGTCGACGGCGAGGATCTCCGAGACCCCGCTGTCGGCGATGCCCGAGGGCGGCCGCGGCGCGGCCGGGAGCCGGTCGACGGGGTAGGCGTACTGGGCGCGGACGCGGCCGGCGCGGCTCCAGAGCGTGAGCCGGGTGAGGGCGCCGTGCCCGACGGCCGGCGGGGCCCCGTCCTCGTAGCGCGGCCCCTCGACCATCGCGGCGATGCCGTGGGAGGTGAAGGTCAGCGCCTCGAAGCCGGAGTTGCGGCGCGGGCCCCGGTGCTCCCCGGTGAGCCGCAGGCCCGGCGGCAGCGGCAACCGGCCGACGTACCGGCCGTCCCGGGACGCCCAGCGCAGCGACATCTGCGACAGCGGGACGTCCGGGTGCGTCTCGTCGGGGCGGTCGCCCTCGCTGCCCCAGAGCACCCGCCGCGACCGCGGGTCGTACCGGATCGTCTCCGGGTCGACCGACCCGGGCTTGCCGAACCCCGGGTAGGGGCCGCCGTCCGGCCGCCTCAGCGTCGACACGCCGCTGATCCGCACACCGGTGAACGCGCCCGTCGCCGGGTCGATGTCGAGCCGCCCGGTGTAGAACCGCGCCGGGTCGTACCGCCACCGGTCGTCGGAGACGAAGTACCAGGTGCCGGTGCGCGGATCGCGGTCGAGGCCCGACAGCCCTCCGAGCGCGGTACCGGCGACCTTCGTCATGTGCGGGAGGCGCCGCTCGCCGAGGAACCGCGTGATCCGCAGCTCGTTCCGCACCGCCCGCGGCCCCGCCGCCGCGTCCGCGGCCCGCGCGGCGATCCGCGCGTCCACGACCGCGGCACCCGCCATCGCCGCGAGCACGGCGGCCGTCGCCGCCGCCCCGCGCCACATCGTCCCGTCCCCGTTCAGATTGCCCATCGTTACCCTTCGCATCCGATCGAGCGCGCAGCGTCGCGCACGGTCAGTATGCGTCATCACGGCGGGTGACGGCGGCGGTTCCGTCAGTCGGCGCGGCGGAACTCCCAGATGGCCACGCCCATCAGGCCGACGCCCATGGCGAGGACGATGAGGAGCTCCAGCCAGATCGGCACGACCCAGCCGCCCCAGGTGACACCCGGGTCGAACGTCCGCATCAGCTCCGGCGAGACGTCCAGCCGGGTGAACACCGCGTGCCGCAGCGGATCGACCGCGTAGGTCAGCGGGTTGAAGCGGGTGAGGACGGTCAGCCAGGTCGGCAGCCCGCTCAGCGGGTACAGGGCGCCGGACAGGAACATCATCGGCATCATCGCCATCTGCATGAGGCCGAAGAACGACTGCATGCTGGTGATCCGCGCGGCCATCATGACGCCGAACCCGGTCAGGGCGAACGCCCCGAGGAACATGATGGCGAGCATCTCCAGCAGGAGCAGCGGGTCGTAGGGGACGCCGGCCAGGCCCGCCAGCAGCACGATCACCGCGCCCTGCAGGGTCGCCACCAGCGCGCCGCCGACGCACTTGCCGACCACGATCGCGCTGCGGCTGACGGGCGCGACGAGCATCTCGCGCAGGAACCCGAACTCGCGGTCCCACACGATCGACCCGGCGGAGAACATCGCGGTGAACATCACCGACATGGCGCACACGCCGGGGAAGATGAAGGTCTTCAGGTCGACGGTCCCGGCGGTGCCGCCGCCGCTGGCCATCAGGTTGGACAGGCCGGTGCCCATGACCAGCAGCCACAGCACCGGCTGGACGAGGCCCGACACCATCCGCAGCTTGTCGCGCCAGAACCGGATCAGCTCCCGGTGCAGGACGATCTTCACGGCGCGCAGGTCCTGCCGCAGGCCGCGCTCGGGCACCCGGACCCGGACGACCTCGGTCGCCGCCGGCTCGGCGGTGCTCGCCATCGTCACCTCCTCATCGCGCGCATCGCGGTGCGCATCCCGTCGCTCGCCGACGCCTCGGCGTCGCGGATCGTCGTGCCGGTGAACGACATGAACACATCGTCCAGCGAGGGCCGCGCCACGTTCACCGCCACGATCGGGACGCCCAGCTCGGCGAACAGCCGCGGCACGAACGCCTCCCCGGACGCGACCGAGAACGTGACCGCGCCCTCCGACACCACCGCCTCCAGGCCGAACCGGTCCTTGATCGCCGCGATCGCCGCCTCGTCGTCGGCGGTCTGGATCCGGATCCGGTCCTCGCCGACGCCGGCCTTGAGCGCCTCGGGGGTGTCGAGCGCGACGATCCGCCCCGAATCCATGATCGCGATGCGCTCGCAGAACTCGGCCTCGTCCATGTAGTGCGTCGTCATGAAGATCGTGATCTCCTCGGCCGCCTGGAGCTGCCGGATGTACTCCCAGATCGACGCCCGGGTCTGCGGGTCGAGGCCGACGGTCGGCTCGTCCAGGAACAGCACCCGCGGCGAGTGCAGCAGGCCGCGGGCGATCTCCAGCCGGCGCTTCATGCCGCCGGAGAAGGTCTGCACCAGGTCGCCGCGCCGGTCCCACAGCCCGACCATCTCCAGGACCTGCCGGATGCGGCCGGCGGTCGCCGACCGCGGCACGCCGTACAGCTCGGCGTGGAAGCGCAGGTTCTGCTCCCCCGACAGGTACCCGTCGAGCGTCGGGTCCTGGAACACCAGGCCGATGTTGCGGCGCACGGCGTCGCGCTCGGTCACCACGTCGTGGCCCGCGACGCGCGCGCTGCCCCCGCTCGGGCGCAGCAGCGTGCAGAGCATGTTGATGGTCGTGGATTTGCCCGCGCCGTTCGGGCCGAGGAAACCGAAGATCTCTCCCGGCCGCACCGAGAGCTCGATCCCCCGCACGGCCTCCACGTCGCCGAACCTCTTCGTCAGGCCGTCGACCTCGACGGCCGGTCCCCCGTCCGGCATGGGGCCTCCCTCCGCGTGGAGCACGAGCCCATGTTTTGGGCCATCCAACGTTAGGTGTACCCTATCTCTCACGTCAAGAGAGATTAGAAGCGCCAACGAAGTCCGAGGAGCCGGACGTGGAGGACCGCCCCGATCCGCTGTACGACTCGCCGACCTACCTCATGTTCGAGACGGTGCGGCTCGTCCGGCGCACCGCGACGCGGATGTTCCCCGGCCAGCCGCGGCTGCCGCACCTGCTCGTCCTGTGGTGCGCGGCGCGGCACGGGCCGCTGTCGCAGCGCGAGGTCGCCGAGCGGCTGCGGATGGACGCCGGCGATCTCGTCGGCATCGTGGACGCCCTGGAGGACGCCGGCCACGTCCGGCGCCGCCGCGACCCCGAGGACCGGCGGCGCTACGCGCTGGAGGCAACCGAGGACGGCCGGCTCAAGCTCGGCGAGGCCCTGGACGCCCGCGTCCGCCTCAACGAGATGCTGTTCGAACCGCTGACACCGGAGGAGCGGCACCTGTTCCGGGACATGCTGCTGCGGATCCTCGCCCATCACGACGAGCGGTTCACCGGCGCTCTGGAACCGCCTGGTCAGCAGACCGGCACCGGGGTCTCGAGCCGCAGCCGCGCCTCGTCGTAGCGGCGCAGCACCAGCCGCGCGGCGGCCGTGTGCGCGCCGACGGGCGGCGCGACGGCGTCGGCGCCGCAGGCCGCCATGCGGTCGTGGAAGCGGCCGGGCGCCAGCAGGTAGGACGCCACCGCCACGCGCCGGGCGCCGCCCGCGCGCAGACCCGCGACGACCTCGTCCAGCGGCGGGCCGCCCGCCGCGACGAACCCGCAAGGGACGGGCCGCCCCAGCCGCCGCGCCAGCAGGCGGGCGGCCCTCCGCACGTCGGCGATGCCCGCCGGATCGGCGGACCCCGCCGCGCCCAGGACGACGGCGTCCGGACGGCGCGACGGGGCCCGGTCCTCCCCTCCACGGGGAGACGGTCCCCCGCGCTCCCCGGCTGGGCGGGCCGGTGCCGCCAGCCGGTCGGCCAGCGCGCCCGCCAGTAGCGCGTCCGGGCCGAGCGGCCGGGAGGTCACCGATCCCGGCAGCAGCCGCCCCGCCCGGTCGGGGATGTCGATGAGCGCGTGGTAGCCGCGCGCCAGCATCAGCGGGACGACGACCACCGGGCCGCCGCGCAGCCCGCGGGCCGCGTCCTCCAGCGACGGCCGCGACAGCTCGCCGTAGGCCTCGGCGACCCGCAGCCCCGGCCGCATCGCCCGCACCCGGGCGAGCAGCGCGCCGACGACGGCGGGCCCGGCCGGATCGCGGGTGCCGTGCGCGACGGCCAGCAGGGCGGGCTCAGCCACCGGCGCCCGCCGCGAGCCGGTCGGCCAGGCGCGGGTCGCACGCCAGCCGGTAGCCGCGCTTGACGACCGTCTCGACGATGCCGGGGCGGCCGAGGCCGCGCCGCAGCCGCGCCACCGCCATCTCCACCGCGTGCTCGTCGGCCTGCGGGCGGGCCTCCCGCGGCCGCCCGTCCCGCGTCCAGGCGTCCCTGCCCGCGGGCGCGCCGACCAGCCGGCTCGGCAGGACCCCGCACAGCTCGGCCCGCGACACCACGTGCCCGGGACGCCGCGCGAGCGCCCGCAGGATCGCCATCGGCGCGGGCGCGATGGGCCGCAGCTGGCCGTCCAGGACGACGGCGTGCCCGCGCAGCTCCAGCGAGAACCCGCGCACCGACAGCCGCCGGGACCGGCGCCTCGGCAGGTCCGAGACCAGGGCCCGCACGAGCGCGCCCAGCCTGGCGCGCTCGGGCTGGACGGTGGGGACGTCGCGGTCGGTGAGCGCCTGCGCGGTCACCGGGCCGACGCACGCCGCGACGACCTGGGTGCGCATCGCCTCCAGCAGGGCCTCCTCCAGCCCGTCCTCGGCGGCGACGGCCAGCGTCGCGGCGACCGCGGGCGCGCTGGTGAACGTGATGGCGTCGACCGTGCCGGCGACCGCCTGCCCGACGAGCCGGCGCAGCGGCGTGGAGTCCTCCGACCGCGACCAGCGGTACACCGGGATCTCGATCACCTCGGCGCCGGCGCCGCGCAGCGCGCCGGTCAGCTCCGGCTCCCGCTCCCCGTACAGCTGGACCGCGACCCGCGCCCCGGCCAGGTCCTTCTCCAGCAGGTGGCGGATGACCTCGGCGCACTCCTCCGACTCCGGCGACCAGCGCTCCTGCAGGCCCTCCGAGCGGATCGCGCCGCGCGCCTTCGGCCCCCGCGCCACGATGTCGGTCTCGGCGAGCCGGGCGATCAGCCCGTCGCGCAGCCCGTGCCCGTCGGCGGCCTCCAGCCATGCCCGGAACCCGATCCCGGTCGTGACGACGACGTGGTCGAGGGGGGCGTCGACGCACGCGCGGGTGGCCTCCAGGAGCTCGGTGTCGTCGGCGAGCGGGACCAGCCGGATGGCGGGGGCGAGCACGACCCTGGCGCCGCGCCGCTCCAGCAGCGTCGCGAGCTCCTCGTGGCGGCGGGCCGCGGTCACGCCCACGGCGAACCCGGCCAGCGGCTCACTGCCGGTGCTCATCGGTGAGCGCCACCTCCACCCGGTCGCCGGCGCGGCGGACCGGGAAGGCCGGCACCGCCACCCGCGGATCGTCCAGGCAGGTCCCGGTGCGCAGGTCGAACACCTGCTTGTACATGGGGGACGCGACGGTGGGCGTCCCGTGCCGGGTGCCGAGGATCCCCCGCGACAGCACGCACGCGCCGCTGAACGGGTCGAGGTTCGACAGCGCGTACAGGGTGCCGTCGAAGGTCCGGAAGATCGCCACCTGCGTGCCCTCCACCATCGCGCAGGCGCCGCGCTCGGGAGTCAGCGCGGCGTAGGAGCAGATGTCGAACCACCGGACCGCGGGCCGGACCGCCCGCTCCCTGACGATCGTCGCATCGGGTGAAGTGGTCATCGCGCGGCAACCTCCTGGCGGGAACTGTCGATGGTCCGATCCTCGGCAGAGGCCGTTTCGCGGTTGGGTCCCCTTTGTCACCGGCGTGTTAAAAGGGGCTCACGGCCGGCGCCGGGGACGCGCCGGCGGAACGCGGCCCGGCGTCCTCCTCGCCCTGCTCGACCGGGGCCAGCCGGACGGCGCAGACCTTGAACTCCGGCATCCGCGACACCGGGTCCAGCGCGGGGTTGGTCAGCAGGTTCGCGCGCCCCTCCCCCGCCCAGTGGAACGGGATGAAGACGGTGTCGTCGCGGATCGCGTCGGTGAGCCGCGCCCGGACGGTCGCCGCGCCCCTGCGGCTCTGCACCCGCACCTCGGCGCCGTCCTCGATGCCGAGGCGCCCGGCCAGGTCGGGGTGCAGCTCGACGAAGGCCCCGGGCGCCGCCTCGGCCAGCTGCCGGACGCGCCTGGTCTGCGCGCCCGACTGGTACTGCGCCAGGACCCGACCGGTCGTCAGGTACACGGGGAAGTCGGCGTCCACGTCCTCCGCGGCGCCGTGATGCTCGACCGGGACGAACCGGGCCCGCCCGTCCGGGGTGGCGAAGCGGTCCAGGTAGGGGCGCGGCGTCCCCGGGTGGCCGGCGGACGGGCACGGCCAGAACACCCCGCCCTCGGCCTCGATCCGCTCGTAGGTGATGCCGGAGTAGTCGGCGGCGCCGCCGGCGCTGGCGCGGCGCAGCTCGCCGAACACCGCCTCGGGGTCGGTGCTCCACTCCCCCGGCGCCGCCAGCCTCCCGGCGAGCGCGCTCAGGACCTCCAGGTCGGTGCGGACGCCGTCCGGTGGCCGGACGGCGCGCCGCCGGCGCAGCACCCGGCCCTCCAGGTTCGTCATCGTCCCCGACTCCTCGGCCCACTGCGCGACCGGCAGGACCACGTCGGCGCGCCGCGCGGTCTCCGACGGCACGAAGTCGGCGACCACCAGCAGGTCGAGCGCGCCGAGCCGCTCCTCCACGGCCGCGGCCCGCGGCGCCGACACGACCGGGTTGGACCCGAACAGCAGCAGCGCCTTCGGCCCGTCGGCGGTGCCGAGCGCCGACAGCAGCTCGTAGGCCGACCGCCCGGGTCCCGGCAGCGAGCCGGGATCGACGCCCCAGACCCGCGCGACGTGCGCGCGGGCCGCCGGGTCGTCGATCCTGCGGTAGCCGGGCAGCTGGTCGGCCTTCTGCCCGTGCTCGCGCCCGCCCTGGCCGTTGCCCTGCCCGGTCAGGCAGCCGTACCCGGAGCCCTCGCGGCCCGGCAGCCCGAGCGCGAGGGCCAGGTTGATGAAGGCACCGACCATGTCGGTGCCGCGCGCGTGCTGCTCGGCGCCCCGCGCGGTGAGGACGTGGGCGCGGCCGGCGCGGGCGAGCAGCCGGACGGCCTCGCGCATCAGCGGGACGGGCACCCCGGTGATCCGCTCGGCCCGGTCCGGCCAGTAGGCGTTCACGACCGTCCGGACGGCGTCGAACCCGGCGGTGCGGGAGGCGATGTACTCCTCGTCGGCGAGGCCCTCGGCGAGCGCCAGGTGCAGCAGCCCGTTGGCGAGGGCGATGTCGGTGCCGGGCGTCGGCTGCAGGTGCAGGTCGGCCTGCCGGGCGGTGGCGGTGCGGCGCGGGTCGACGACGATGAGGGCGCCGCCGCCCTCGCGCATCTCGGTCAGGTGCCGCATGAACGGCGGCATCGTCTCGGCGACGTTGCCGCCCGCGAGCAGGACCGCGCCGGACGCCGCCAGGTCGGTGACCGGTCCGGGCAGCCCGCGGTCCATCCCGAACGCCCGCGCGGACGCCGCCGCGGCCGACGACATGCAGAACCGGCCGTTGTAGTCGATCTGGGACGTGCCGAGCGCGACGCGGGCGAACTTGCCGAGCTGGTAGGCCTTCTCGTTCGTCAGCCCCCCGCCGCCGAACACCGCGACGGCGTCGGGGCCGTGCCGGTCCCGCAGCCGCGTGATGCCGGCGGCGATCCGGTCGAGCGCCTCGTCCCACGTGCAGGGCTCCAGCGGCGCCGTCCGGCTCCGGCGCATCATCGGGGTGGTCAGCCGGTCGGGGACGGTGAGCAGCTCCGCCGCCGTCCAGCCCTTCTGGCACAGCCCGCCCCGGTTGGCCGGCACGTCGTCGCGGGGCGCCACCCGCAGACCGCCCACGTCCTTCTCGTCCCGCAGCGTCATGCCGCATTGCAGGGCACAGTACGGGCAGTGCGTCGGAGTCCCGATCATGCGCCGAGACTCGGCGGGCGCCGTTTCGCCGGCGAGTCCCGGAGGTGACTCCGGCGTTAAATGCGCTTCACCCCCGCGCGTCCGCCGAGGTCAAAAGCCCAGCATGGCGGCGCCCCGGCGACCTTGACGAACGCGTGTCAAGCGTTGTCGAGCCCTGTCATGGCCCTTTCGTCGTCATTTGCCCGCCTATCGAACGGATTCATGGTGACCCGGCGATCTCGCGGTGAATGCGGGCGCCGCCCCGGTACGCCCCGGATCATCGCACGGTGATCACGCCTAACCTCGGTACATGCCCGACCTTGCCTACTACGCCTCCCTGCCGCGCGCCCGCGGCGCCGCGGCGGCCCTGCTCCTGGACGAACTCGGGCGGGTCCTGCTGGTCAAACCCACCTACAGCGAGGGCTGGTACCTCCCCGGCGGGGTGATCGAGGCCGACGAGTCCCCGCTGTCGGCGTGCGTGCGCGAATGCGAGGAGGAGCTCGGCCTCGTCCCCCGGCTCGACGGCCTGGCCTGCGTCGACTGGGGCCCCCCGCGCGACGACGGCGTGGACGCCGTCAACGTCTTCGTCTTCCACGGCGCCATCACCGGCGAGCAGATCGCCGCGATCCGGCTGCCGCCCGAGGAGCTGTCCGACCACATGCTGGTGGCGCCGGAGAAGGTCCCCGAGCTGGCGCCGCCGCACGTGGCCCGCCGGATGGACCCCAGCCTGCGGGCCATGTCCACCGGCCGCGCCGTCTACCTGGAGGACGGCCGCGAGCAGCCGTTCGGCGCCCCCGCGCCCGAACCCGGCGCCGCCTGAGCCCGGCGCCCGAGCCGAGTCCCGCTCACACCGGGACGCTACGCCGGGACCGCGTCCTGGATCGAGCGGGCGCGCTCGGGCTGCTCGGCGCGGGCGCAGTGGGCGCAGCAGTAGAAGTGCCCGCCCACGTCCACGCCGTGCCCCATGATGCGGCACTGGCAGTGCTCGCAGATCGGCGCCATCTTCGTGACCGCGCACTCGAACGAGTCGAACGTGTGCACCTCGCCCTGCGCGTGCACCTCGAACGCCATCGCGTAGTCGTTGCCGCAGACCTCGCAGGTCGCCATCGCTCCAGTCTCCGTTCCCCCGCCGCCCTCGCGGTCCGGTCCTACCCTGACCGGCCCCGCTCTACCCCGCACCTCACAGCCCGGCGGGACACGCTGTGCAGCGGAGTTATCACTGCCGTATGACCGGACACACACGTGCGAAACGCCGGATTCCTACGGTCGGGCCGTCCGAGCGACCCAAGGAGACCGCCTGATGACCGTCACCACCGAAACCGCGCGCCCCGGACGGGCACCTACCCTGAAGGGACGCTGGATCGACGACTGGCGGCCCGAGGACCCCGAGTTCTGGGCGGCCGGCGGCGCCCGGACCGCCCGCCGCAACCTCATCTTCTCGATCTTCTCCGAGCACATCGGCTTCTCGGTGTGGACGCTGTGGTCGGTGATCGTGCTGTTCCTCGGCCCCGCCTACGGCATCGACCCGGCCGGGAAGTTCACCCTCACCGCCGTGCCCGCGCTGATCGGATCCGCGCTGCGGATCCCCTACACCTTCGCCGTCGCCCGCTTCGGCGGCCGCAACTGGACGATCTTCAGCGCGGCGCTGCTGCTCGTCCCGGCCGGCCTCGCCGCGTTCCTCATCGAGCCGGGCGTCTCGTTCACCACCCTGCTGCTCCTCGCCGCCGTCGCCGGCGTCGGCGGCGGCAACTTCGCGTCCTCGATGGCCAACATCAACGCGTTCTACCCGCAGCGGCTCAAGGGCTGGGCGCTCGGGATCAACGCGGGCGGCGGCAACCTCGGCGTCGCCGTCGTCCAGCTCGTCGGGCTGCTCGTCCTCGCCACCGCCGGCAAGGACCACCCCGGCCTCGTCGCGGGCGTCTACATCCCGCTCATCGTCCTCGCCGCCCTCGGCTCCGCGCTCTACATGGACAACCTCTCGCACGCCCGCAACGACCGGCGCGCCATGCGGGACGTCTGCAAGGACGCGCACACCTGGATCATGTCGGTGCTCTACATCGGCACGTTCGGGTCGTTCATCGGGTTCGGCTTCGCGTTCGGGCAGGTCCTGCAGGTGCAGTTCAAGGCCGACTTCGACACCCCGATCAAGGCCGCCTACCTGACGTTCCTCGGCCCCCTGCTCGGTTCGCTGATCCGCCCGGCCGGCGGCTGGCTCGCCGACCGGGTCGGCGGCGCCCGGGTCACCTTCTGGACGTTCGTCGCGATGGCCGCCTCCGCGGGCCTCGTGCTGGCCGCCTCGCAGAGCGGATCCCTCGCCCTCTTCCTCACCGGGTTCGTGCTGCTGTTCGTCTTCAGCGGCGTCGGCAACGGCTCCACCTACAAGATGATCCCGGCGATCTTCCGGGCGAAGGCCCAGCTCGGCGTCGCCAACGGCGGCGACCCGGTGGCCGCCGAGCACGAGGCCCGCCGCCTCGCCGGCGCGCTGATCGGCATCGCGGGCGCCGTCGGGGCGTTCGGCGGCGTCCTGGTCAACGTCGCCTTCCGGCAGTCGTTCCTCACCTACGGGACCGGCGACGGCGCCTACGTCGCGTTCATCGCCTTCTACGGCCTGTGCTGCGTCCTCACCTGGCTGGTCTACCTGCGGATCCGCCCGGGGAAGCCGGCGGGCGTCTGACCGCCTGCCGCCCCGCGCGGCGCCGCCGCGTCCGGCCGGGCCCCTCACCGGGGTCCGGCCAGCGCGGCGAGCGGCCCGACGAGCGCAGCACCGCCTCCCACGCGTCCCCCCGCTCCAGCGGCAGGTGCGGGACGCCCCAGTGCCACGCCGACACCAGCAGGTCCGGGTCCCGCGGCCGGTAGTCCGCCCCGGCCGCGCGGGCCATGTCCCAGGCGTGCAGGTGCCACTCCACGCAGGCCGCGCCCGCGTGGTCGCCGACGGTGTACTTGGTGCCGCGGTAGATCAGATGCGTCCGGTCCCACATGTCGGGCATCAGGTCGGCGTAGGCGCCCGCCGACACCCCGAACGCCAGGATCCGGTCCGGGCCCGGGTCCGGCGGGAGCACCGCCAGCTCCGCCGCGTTCTGCCGCGCCTGCTGCCTGATCAGCACCGCGGTGGCCGCGTCCTGCGCGAACAGCTTCGCCAGCCGGCTGTCGGGCGCGTCCTGGAGGTACTCCAGGAAGTTCTCCGCCACGCACCGCAGGTGCCCCGCGAGATCGATCAGCCGCCAGTCCGCGCAGGGCGTGGGCGCGTCCCAGTCCGCGACGGCCTCCGCCAGCGCCCGGATCGCCCGCACCCCGTCCTGGTAGGACTCGAGTACGCGGCACCGGTCCGGCGGCGTGCGCTCCACCTGACTTCCCCCAACGTCCAGAGCACCGTGTGCCCTCCCCACCGGGCGCGACCGCGCGCACGCCACGCCGGTGCGGCGTGCGGAGCGGGGCGCCCCCGGCGTTCCCCGAGAGGGCAGACTGTCAAAGATCGGCGGCCGCTGCCACCGGGTGGCGCTGTGTCGTCACACGCCGGGAACCTCTCAGACGCGCACCGCCGGGCGCGTCCGAAAGGCGAGCCGGTGCGCCTCGCGGGCGGTGCGCAGCCGGTCGACCTCGTCCGTCCACGGGCGCACCGCCGGGCGCGCCTTGGCCTTGCGGTAGGCGAGCTCCGCGGCGCGGCGGGCCTTGGCGTCCTGCGCCTCCGTCACGTACGTCCGCGGGCCCGCCGCGACCCGCTCGGCCGCCTCCGCGGCGGCGAGCACGGCCGTCAGCGCCTTGTCGAAGGCGAGCGTCAGCTCGCTCAGCTCCGGCTCGGGCGCGTTCGCGGCCTGCGCGTCCCGCAGCGCCCGCTCCGCCTCGCCCGCCGCCGCGAGCCGCTCGTCGTACTCGGCGGCCAGCCGCTGGTCGGCCTCGTACGGCTCCGCGACGTCCTTGCTCACCCGGCGGCCCAGCGGCATGGTGGTACTCCCTCGACGGTCGTGCGATGTCCGGTCCTGCTGTGTTCGATCGAGGTAAGCGTACGCGGCGGTCAGGCGTGTTGTGACGGTGGACACCCGGCTTCGGCCCTTTACGTAGTAAGGTGCATGCTCATGGTCCGGCAGCCCAGCATCAACGCCCAGCACCGCGCCCCGCTCACCACCGAGCGGATCATCGAGGCGGCGCTCCAGATCGTGGACGGCCAGGGACTCGGCCGCCTCACCATGCGCCGCCTCGGCGACGCGCTGGAGGTCGAGGCGATGGCGATCTACCACCACCTCCCGCGCGGCAAGGAGCAGCTCCTGGACGGCCTCGTCGCGCACGTCGCCTCCTCCCCCGCCGCCGAGGCGGCCGCCGGCCCCTGGCAGGACGCGCTGCGCGCGTGGGCCCGCGACTACCGGGACCGGCTGCTCGCGCACGCCGGCGTCCTGCCGCTGGTCGTCACGCGCCGCAACCCGGCCGCGCTCACCGCGACGGCCGCCTCCCTGCGGGAGGTGCTGCGCCGCGGCGGCGTCCCCGAGGACCCGGCCGCGGTCGCCGCCCACGCCCTGCTCGGCTACGTGATCGGCCACACCGCCCTGGAGGTGCGCGGCACCGCCGAGGACGGCGCCGACCGCGCGGTCGACTGGGACGCCCGGTTCGCCGCCGGCCTCGACCTCGTGATCGCCGGCGTCCGCTGACCCGCGGCCGCCCCGGTCAGGACGGCTGGTCCTCGACGACGAGGACCTCCAGGTGCCGGGGGCCGTGCCCGCCCTCGACCCGCGCCGCCTCGACGCCGTGGGTGGCGGACGGCCCGCTGATCCACGTCAGCGGACGCGCCGGGTCGAGCCGCGCGACCGCCTCCGGGACCGTCCCGACGATCTGGTCGGCGTGGACCACGCACAGGTGGTAGTCCGGGACGAGCGTGAGCGCCCGCCTGCCCTGCGCCCGGCCGCCGTCCAGGACGACCGTGCCCGTCCGCGCCACCGCCGCCGCGCAGCCGGTGACGACGCCGTCCGCCGCGGCGAGGGTGCCGAGATCGACCGGCGGGGTGTCGGCCAGCGCGCGCACGCCGTCCAGCTCCGCCAGCCACCCGAACGGCAGGTCCGCCGGGACGACGATCCGCTTGGCCTCGCGGCCCCACAGCGCCGCCGCCACGGCGGTGCCGAGCTCGTCCGCGCCGACGTGCCGGACCGCGGCCCGGTTGTCGGCGACCCGCTCGGTGAACAGGGCGAGGACGTCCGCCCGGCTCCCGGCCTCCGCCTCGGGCAGCCGGCGGGCGTAGGAGCGCGGCACCGGCGGGCGCGCTCCGCGGTCCCCGCCGAGCGCCTCCCGGACCCGCCTCAGCATCTCCTCCCGCGCGCTCATGTGCGCGTCCTCGCCCACCAGGCGCGGAAGCTCTCCGCCGGCGGCGCCGGCAGGTCGCGCGCCTCGGTCCACGCGCCGAGCAGCCCCGGCAGGCGGCGGATGCGCCCGCCGCGCGACAGCAGCCGCGCCCACCGGGCGCCCCGCCGCAGGGCCGCCTCGTGCCTGCGCGGGTCGCCCATCGTCCAGGCGAGGCCGCGCATCAGCACCATCTCGGGCGTCGGCACCGGGCGCCGCCGCCGCGACTCCACCACCATGCCGCGCAGCCGCACCAGGACGTCCGGGATGTCGATCATCACGGGGCAGACGTCGGCGCAGGCGCCGCACAGCGTCGACGCGTAGGGCAGCGACGCGTCGGCCGCGCTCTCCACCCCGCGCGTCAGCGGGGTCAGGATCGCGCCGATCGGGCCGGGATGGACCGGGCCGTAGGGCCGGCCGCCGGCCCGCTCGTAGACCGGGCAGACGTTCGCGCACGCCGAGCACCGGATGCAGCGCAGGGCCTCGCGCCCGGTGTCGCCGGCGAGCGCGCGGGTGCGGCCGTTGTCGAGCAGGACGAGGTGGAACGCGCGCGGCCCGTCGCCCGGCGTGAGGCCCGTCCAGGACGAGACGTACGGCGTCATCCGGTCACCGGACGACGAGCGCGGGAGCAGCTGGAGGAACACCTCCATGTCTTCCCATGCCGGGACGACCTTGTCGATGCCCGCGACCGTGATCAGCGTCTCGGGGAGCGTGAGGCACATCCTCCCGTTGCCCTCGGACTCCAGCAGCACGAGCGTGCCGGTCTCGGCCACCAGGAAGTTCGCCCCGGTGATCGCGACCCGGGCGCCCAGGAACCGCTCGCGCAGGTGGGCCCGCGCCGCCGCGGCCAGCGCCTCCGGGTCGCCGGCGGGCCCCGGGGCCGCCGCCGGAATCTCTCGCCTCAGCAGCTCCCCGATCTCCGCGCGGTCGCGGTGGGCGGCCGGCGACAGCGGGTGGGACGGCGCGTCCTCGCCGAGCTGGAGGATCATCCCGGCGACGTCGGTCTCGCGGACGGTGGCGCCCGCGCGGGCCAGCGCCTCCACCAGGCCGATCTCCCGGAGCGTCGCCGACGCCGCCTTGACGACCTCCCTCGCCCCGGTCTCCCGGAGCAGGCCGGTAACGATGCGGCGCGCCTCCGCCGCGTCCGCCGCCCAGTGCACGGTGCCGCCCGCCTCCGTGACGGCCCGCTCCAGCTCCTCCAGGTGGACGTCCAGGTCGAGCAGGGCCCGGTCCCTGATGGCGCGCCCGGCCTCGCGCAGGTCGTCCCAGTCGGAGATCTCGGCCGCCGCGGCGGCCTCCCGCTCGCGCAGCGCGGCGGTGGCGCCGCGCAGGTTGCGGCGCAGCCGGGTGTCGGCCAGCGCGGACCGCGCGGCGGCCGCGAACTTGGGCCGCGGCGGGGCGGGCCCGCTCGTCCTCGCGGAGGACGGCGTCGTCCCCGGGGAGGAGGCCGTCACGGGGGCCTCGTCTCGGCGAGGATCTCGGCCAGGTGCATCGTCCGGACGCCGGCCCGCAGCCGCGACAGCGCGCCGCCGATATGGGCCAGGCACGCGTCGTCGACCGCGCAGACCACGTCCGCGCCGGTGTCCCGGATGTGCCTGACCTTGTCGGCCACCATCGCGACCGACACGTCGGCGTTCTTCATCGCGAACGCCCCGCCGAACCCGCAGCACTCTCCCGCGGCGGGCAGTTCGACCAGGTCCAGGCCCTACACGGCGCGCAGCAGCCGCAGCGGCCGGTCGCCGGCGCCGAGCGTCCGCATCGACTGGCAGGACGGGTGGTAGGTGACGCGGTGCGGGAAGTAGGCGCCGACGTCGGTGACGCCGAGGACGTCCACCAGGAACTCCGACAGCTCGTGGACGGCGATGCCCTCGGCGGCGCGCGCCAGCGCCGGGTCGCGGGCCGCCCGCGCGATCTTCGGGTAGGCGTGCCGGACCGTCGCGGCGCACGACGCGGACGGGGCGACCACGGCCTCGCAGCCCTCGAACGCGGCGGCGTAGGAGCGGGCCAGGCCGGCGGCCTCGCGGTGGTAGCCGGCCGTCCAGTGGATCTGGCCGCAGCAGGTCTGCCCCGGCGGGAACACCACCTCGTGCCCGAGCCGCTCCAGCAGGACGGTGGCGGCCTTGCCGGTTCCGGGGAACAGCGCGTCGTCGAAGCACGCGACGGACAGCGCGACCCTCACCGGCCTCACTCCCCCCATTGGGGCTTGGCCCACGCGCCCGGCAAGCCCGTTCCCCGCCGAACATCGTAGGGGCTTCGACCCCCGGCGGCGTGTCGTTCTCCGCCTGTCATCGCGCGGGAGGTAGTGCTGTGCCTGGCACCTCGGGGTGAGAGGGATCACAGCCGTCCGGTACTCCGGTACCAACGGACAACCGTCCCAACGGGCTATGGCCGGTGTGGGGCGAACCACATCACACTGGGGTGCGTCATACAGGAAAGCATCACGACCGACCAGTAGTTGAGACCGGAGGCACACGATGTGCCCGCACCAGCCGCCCTGTCCTTCCCACGACGCACCCGACCGCGACGCCGCCCGCACGCTGGCCTCGCACCCCGAGCAGGGGTGGAGCCTTCTGTGCAACGGTGTCGTGCTCTTCGAGGACACCGGTGAGCTGCTGCCCGACGGGGGAGTCATCGCACCGCACCGGCCGACGGACCTGCCTGCGCCGTCCGCCGCTTGAGCGGTCCCACGGGGGACTAGTTCAAACGGGTGATCATCCTCGGGGGCACGGCCACCTGCCCTTCGACTCCGGGTCCGCACCGGACCCGGAGCGACCTACCTCCGGCCCGTCCGCACCGGACGGGCCGTCCATCTTCTCAGCCACGGCTCCACCGCCCGGCCGACCGCCCCGGGGTCCCGGTTCAGGTCGTGCCGCTCCCCGGCCAGCACCGTCACCTGCGCCGCGTCCGAGGGGTCGGGCACCCCGAACGGGTCCCGATCGCCGTTGACGACGAGGACCTCGACCCCCGCCGAGCGGAGCTCGTCCACCCGGGTCTTCTCCGGGTTGCGCGGCGGGCGCAGCGGGAACGCCAGCGCCAGCACGCCGGCGGCCCCGGCCGCCGCCGCGGTCCGGCACGCCACCCGCGCGCCGTTGCTCCGGCCGCCCTGCACGAGCGGGACGTCCCCGAACGGCTCCCGCAGCATCCCGACGATCTCCAGCCACGCGGCGTCCTGCTTGGCCACCGGGCCGGGCGCGCGGCGCCCGGCGAACCGGAACGGCTGCGTCACCCGCGCCACGGCGCCGCCCAGCCCGAGCGCCGTCTCCCGCACCGCCAGCAGGTCGGGGGCGTTCACGCCGCCGTTCGACCCGTGCGTCAGGACCAGCAGGAACTCCGGGCGGGGGACCTCGTCCACCGTCACCTCGGCCGGCCCGTGCGACGTCGCGACCTCCATACGGGCCACCGTAGCCCCCGGCCGGATCGATCTTTGCGGCAGACTGGGCGCATGGAGAAGATGACCGACGGCGAATGGCGCGCGTTCGTGATGGAGGGCACCCGCACCGGCAAGGCCGGCGTCACCCGCAAGGACGGGACGCCGCACGTCACGCCGATCTGGTTCGTCCTCGACGGCGACGCCCTGATGTTCAACACCAGCGGCCAGAGCGTCAAGGGCCGCGTCCTCGCCCGCGACCCCCGCGTCTCCATCTGCGTGGACGACCAGACCCCGCCCTACTCGTACGTGCTGATCCAGGCCGAGGCGGAGATCGTCGAGGACCTGGACGAGTCGCTCCGCTGGGCGACCGCCATCGGCGCCCGCTATATGGGGCCCGAGCGGGCCGAGGAGTTCGGGCGCCGCAACGCGGTCCCGTCGGAGTACCTCGTCCGCGCCCGCATCACCAAGGTCATCGCCGAGCGCGCCGTCTCCGACTAGCCCTCGGGCCAGTTCGGGGCGGGTGTGCCCATGGCCAGGCGGAGCCGCTCGGCGAAGCTCTCGTGCAGCAGCGGGCCCCACGGATAGCCGCTCGGGACCCGCACCGCCTTGCCGAGCACCTCGTGCGTCTCCCCCGGGCGGCGCTCCCCCGGCTCGTCGGCGTACCGGACGGCGAGCAGCGCGTACATGTGGTCCAGGGCACCGAACGCCTCGCCGGTGAGGGCGGGGAGCGTCCCGTCCGACACGGCCTGCTCGACGACCGGCTCCCACCACAGGTCGCCGGAGCCGCCGTCGTCGTCCTCGGCGTCGCCGAAGTCGCGGCGGAGCCGCGCCCGCACCTGCCCGGCCACGCCCGGGTCGCCGAGGCCGCGCCGCCACACCTCGCCCGCCTCGCCGGCGCGCCCCCGCAGCGGCAGCGTCCGCGCGAGCAGCTCGGTGGCGAGCGGCCCGACCTCGGGGTCGGACGGGTCCTCCTCCAGCGCCGCGCCGAACGCGCCGATCGCCTGGTCGAGGTAGGAGATGCCGAGCGCGACCGCGAGCCTGGCGTAGGCGTAGGGGGCGGCGCCGCGGTCGATCAGCCGCAGCCCGGCGGCGAGGATCCGCTGCGCCCGCGCCGGATCGCCCCGCTCCAGCAGCCGCTGCCCCAGGTCGTGGGCGGCGGGCGGCCCGTACTCGGCGTCACCGGTGCCGATGACCGCCTCCCAGTGGTCGCGCGCCGTGTCGAAGTCGCCGGCGTCGTCGGCGATCCTGGCCAGCGCGAGATGGGCCGGCGGGAGGTAGGCGGGGTTGCCGAAGTCGACCACGACCCGCCACGCCGGCGCCGCCCGCTCCGGCTCGCCGGCACGCTCGTGGGTCAGGGCCAGGTGGTAGGCGGCGCGGGGGCCGTACTCGGGGTCGGCGGTCGCGATGGCGGCCCGGTCGGCCTCCCGGGCCCGCTCCACCTCCCCGGCGTCGTCGAGGACGACCGCGAGGCCGAGCGCGGCCTGGGCCCGGCACGGCGTGTCGCCGAGCGCGAGCACCTTCTCGAACAGCAGCGCGGCCCGCACCGCGTCGCCGTTCTCGGCGAGGTCGCGGGCCTCCTCGCACAGCCGCACCGCGTCGTCGGATACCGGATCCGGGGACTCGCTCATCGCTCTTCTGCCCTCTGGGGGTCGGGGTCCGCGACGAGCGTAGCGACCCGCCCCCCGCCGCGTCCCGCGGCGACACTCGAAAGCCCGGCAAGATCACATTTCGTAGGCTTCGGGGGGAGGGCAGGAGCAGACCAGGTTGCGGTCGCCGTAGGCCTGGTCGATGCGGCGGACGGGGGGCCAGTACTTGCCCTCGCGCAGGGACGGGAGGGGGTAGGCGGCCTCCTCGCGGGTGTAGGGGTGCTTCCAGTCGTCGGAGACCAGGCAGCCGGCGGTGTGCGGGGCGTTCTTGAGCGGGTTGTCCTCCCGGTCGTAGCCGCCGTCGGCGACCCGCCGGATCTCCCGGCGGATCTCGATCATGGCGTCGCAGAACCGGTCGAGCTCGGCGAGGTCCTCGGACTCGGTGGGCTCGATCATCAGGGTGCCGGCGACGGGGAACGACAGGGTCGGGGCGTGGAAGCCGTAGTCGATGAGGCGCTTGGCGACGTCCTCGGCGGTGATCCCGGTCTCCTTGGTGATCCGGCGCAGGTCGGCGATGCACTCGTGCGCGACGAGGCCGTTGCGGCCCGTGTAGAGGATCGGGTAGTGCGGGGCGAGCCGGGCCGCGAGGTAGTTGGCGCCGACGATGGCGCCCTCGGTGGCGGCGCGCAGGCCGTCCGGCCCCATCATCGCGATGTAGGCCCAGGAGATCGGCAGGATGCCGGCCGAGCCCCACGGAGCCGCGGAGACCGGGCCGGGGCCCGTCCGCGGCCCGGCCTCCGCGCGGAGGGGGTGTCCGGGCAGGAACGGGGCGAGGTGCTCGCGGACGCCGATCGGGCCGACGCCGGGGCCCCCGCCGCCGTGCGGGATGCAGAACGTCTTGTGCAGGTTGAGGTGCGAGACGTCCGAGCCGAACTCGCCCGGACGGGCCAGGCCGACGAGCGCGTTGAGGTTGGCGCCGTCGACGTAGACCTGGCCGCCCGCGTCGTGCACGGCGGCGCACACGTCGGTGATCGTCTCCTCGAAGACGCCGTGCGTGGACGGGTACGTCACCATGATCGCGGCGAGCCGGTCGCCGTGCTTGGCGATCTTGGTGTGCAGGTCGTCCAGGGCGATGTTGCCGCCCTCGTCGCAGGCGACGACGACGACGCGCATCCCGGCCATGACGGCGCTGGCCGCGTTGGTGCCGTGGGCGGACGACGGGATCAGGCAGACGTCCCGGTGCTCCTCGCCGCGGGAGGCGTGGTAGCCGCGGATGGCGAGCAGGCCGGCCAGCTCGCCCTGCGATCCGGCGTTCGGCTGGACCGACACCTTCGCGTACCCGGTGATCTCGGCGAGGTTCCGCTCCAGCTCGCCGATCAGCTCGACGTAGCCGGCCGCCTGGTCGAGCGGGGCGAACGGGTGGATGTTCGCGAACTCCGGCCAGGTGATCGGCTCCATCTCCGCCGTGGCGTTCAGCTTCATCGTGCAGGAGCCGAGCGGGATCATCGACCGGTCGAGCGCGATGTCCTTGTCCTGGAGCCTGCGCAGGTAGCGCAGCATCGCGGTCTCCGAGCGGTGCGCGTGGAAGACCGGGTGGGTGAGGTAGGGGCTCTCGCGGCGCAGCCCGGCCGGGACGGCCTCGGCGGGCTCGGCGGGCTCGCCGGCCTCCGGGACGCCGAACGCGCCGAGGACGGCGGCGACGTGCTCCGGCAGCGTCGTCTCGTCGCAGGCGATCCCCACCAGGTCCGGGCCGTCCGGGCGCAGGTTGACGCCCCGCTCGCGGGCCGCGGCGGCCACGTCCGCCGCCCGGCCGGGGACGCGGGCGAGCACGGTGTCGAAGAACTCGGCGTGGACGACCTCGACACCGCCCGCGCGCAGCCCCGCGGCGATCTCCGCGGCGCGGCGGTGCGTCCGCTGCGCGATCGCGGCCAGCCCCTCGGGGCCGTGGTAGACCGCGTACATGCTCGCCATCACGGCGAGGAGGACCTGGGCCGTGCAGATGTTGCTGGTGGCCTTCTCCCGGCGGATGTGCTGCTCGCGGGTCTGCAGCGCCAGCCGGTGGGCGGCGGCGCCGTCGGCGTCGATGGACACGCCGACGAGCCGTCCGGGAAGCTGCCGCTGGAGGCCCTCGGCGACCGCCATGTAGCCGGCGTGCGGGCCGCCGAACCCGTACGGGACGCCGAACCGCTGCGCGGAGCCGACCGCGATGTCCGCGCCGGACTCGCCCGGCGGGCGCAGCAGCGTCAGCGCGAGCAGGTCGGCGGCCACGACCGCCTTGGCGCCGCGCTCGCGCGCCCGCGCGATCAGGGGCTCCAGGTCGCGGACGGCGCCGGACGCGCCCGGGTACTGCAGCAGGACTCCGAAGAAGTCGCCGTCCGGGAGCCCCCCGGACAGGTCGGCGGTGACCACCTCGATGCCGAGCGGGACCGCGCGCGTCCGGACGACCTCGATCGTCTGCGGCAGCGCGTCGGCGTCGACGAGGAACGTCCCGGGCTCCTTGCGCCTGGACGCGCGGTGGGCCAGGGCCATGGCCTCGGCGGCGGCGGTGCTCTCGTCCAGCATCGAGGCGTTCGCGACCGGCAGCCCGGTCAGGTCGGCGACGACCGTCTGGAAGTTCAGCAGGGCCTCCAGCCGGCCCTGCGAGATCTCCGGCTGGTAGGGGGTGTAGGCGGTGTACCAGCCCGGGTTCTCCAGCACGTTCCGCATGATCACGCCGGGCGTGATCGTCCCGTGGTAGCCGAGCCCGATCATGGACGTCAGCACGGTGTTGCGGGACGCCAGCTCGCGGAGCCGGTCCAGCGCGGCGGTCTCGCTCAGCGCGGCCGGCAGGTCCAGCGGCCGGGAGGTGCGGATCGCGGCCGGGACCGCGTCGTCGACCAGCGCCTCGACGCCGGAGTAGCCGATGGCGGCCAGCATCCGGGCCTGGTCGTCCGGGGAGGGGCCGACGTGCCGGTCGGCGAACGCGGAACGGGGATGCTGCGGCGAGGCCACGG
This sequence comes from Actinomadura madurae, assembly GCF_900115095.1. GTDB lineage: Bacteria > Actinomycetota > Actinomycetes > Streptosporangiales > Streptosporangiaceae > Spirillospora > Spirillospora madurae. Next base: position 409,612 of record NZ_FOVH01000006.1, on the reverse strand, counting down.
GGGCGAAGAACTGGGCGGTCATGGAGAGCCTCCTGGCTGCTGCGGTCGCTCAGGGCCACCGCCGGCACCCGGGCCGGCGGCCGTCTCCCCCTCTGTCATCGGCACCTGAGAGCTTCGCCCGCGCAGCGGGGTTTCCCCTTCGGTGAGCCGCCCTCCCGCGGTGGGAGCGGCGCCTGCTTTCCAGAGGTGCCTCGCCCGCGCGGTCCTTTTGCCTGAGAGGTTCCGGGGAGGTTGCCCCTTCGGCGCCCCACGCTGGCGGCGTGGGGTCTCTCCCGCACAGGGTCGACGGCATTTCCTCCAGAAACCCTACCCAAAGACCGGATGTCGCGATCGTTCCGCCCGGTGGCGGAGGGGAGCGGCCCCGCTCCGCCGCCCCGGTACCCCCGAGTACGCTGTGCACACTCACCTGGGACGGGACGGGCTCGAGCCCGGGGGCGGAGATGGGCTGTGGGGTGGACGCGCGCGGCCGGACCGGCGGCCCGTCGCTCGACGGCCCGCCGCCGGTTCTGGGACGCTGATCACGATGACGGACGGTCAGGGCGGCGGTACGGCGTGACACAGACCCGCGGCGGCGCGGTGCGGCCGAGGCAGGGCGCGGCGGCCGGCGTGCCCGTCGACGAGCCCGCGCAGCCGGACCGGATCCGCCGGCCCTCCGACGCGATGAGGTTCGCGGCGTCGGTGGTGGGGCTGGCCGTCGTGATGCTCCTGGTCTCGATCGCCCAGCAGACCACGCACGGCCTGCAGACCGACATCGCCGAGGGCACCGCGCACGCGCCCCGGCTGCTGCTGACGCTGGCGACGCTGGTGTCGAGCTTCGGGGTGCTGGCCGTGCCGGTCGCGTTCGCCGTCGAGCGGCTGTTCCACAAGGACGGGACACGGGTCGCCATCGCGTTGCTCGCCGCCGTGATCGCGTTCGGCATCACGGTGGGCCTGGACGACCTCGTGGTGCGGGCGGGGCCCGGCGGCGTGCTGAACTCGCTGATCTGGGGCGGCACCGAGACCGCCCCGGTGCACACCGACATCGCGCCGGTGATCGCGTTCGTCAGCGCGGTCGGAATGGCGGGCCGCGCGCGCTGGCAGGCGGCGACCTGGTCGATGATCGGTCTGGCGGCGCTGACGGGGCTCACCGCGTCCTACGCGTCGGTCGCGGCGCTCGCGGCCACCTACGCGCTCGGCCGGGCCATCGGGCACGGCACCCTGTACGCGGTCGGCACGCCGAACCCGCGCCCGTCGGGCCGGACGGTCGTCGCGGCGCTCGAACGGCTCGGGCTGCGCCCGAAGCGCGGCGCGCGGCTGGACGAGCCCGCCGACGGAGCCGAGGAGTCCCGCCGCTACGGCGTCGTCCTCGCCCGCGATCCGGCCGGCGGCCTCGGCGGCGGGCGCGGCGGCCGGGTGCCGCTCGGACGGGGCGCGCACGGCGACTGGGATCTGGAGGTCCGCGTCCTGGACCGCGACCAGCAGACCGCCGGCCTTCTCTACCGGATCTGGCGGATGCTGCGCCTGCGCGGCGCCACCACCGGGCGGACGCTGCGGTCGCTGCGCCGCTCCCTGGAACTGGAGTCGCTGATGGCCTACGCCGTGGACGCCGCCGGCGTCCGGACCCCGCGCCTCGCCGGGACGTGCGAGGTCGGCACGGAGGCGGCGCTGCTGGCCTACGAGCACGTGCCGGGGCGGCGGCTCGGGGACGTCCTTGACGAGGAGATCACCGACGAGCTGCTGACCGACGTGTGGCGGCAGTTCCGCTCCCTCCAGGCGGGGCGGCTGGCCCACCGCCGGCTGCAGGAGGAGGCGGTCCTCGTCGGCGAGGACGGCCTCGCCTACATCACGGACCTGCGGTCCGGCGAGACGGCGGCGGGCGACCTGGCGCTGCGGCTGGACCTCGCGCAGCTCCTCACCACGCTGGCGCTGCGGACCGGGCCTGAGCGGGCGGTCCGCACGGCCGCCGCCGTGCTGGGCGAGGAGGCCCTGGGCTCGGCGGTGCCGCTGCTGCAGCGGGTGGCGCTGTCGCGTGCGACGCGCACGGCGCTGCGGCACGACCGGGAGCTGCTCACCCGGATCCGGGAGCAGATCGTCCGGCTCAAGCCGGAGACGGAGGCGCCGCCGGCCCGGCTGGAACGGTTCAGGCCCCGGACGATCTTCAGTATCGTGGCGCTGTCGGTCGCGGCGTACATCGTCATCCCGCAGGTGGCGAGCCTGGACCTCGGCCATCTGGCGTCGACGGCGAGCTGGCACTGGGCGGCGGCGGCGCTCGGCGGGGCGGCCCTGACCTACGTCGCGGCCGCGATGATGCTCGCGGGCTTCGTCCCGGAGCGGCTGCCGCTGGGGCGGACGGTGCTGGTGCAGCTGGCGGCGTCGTTCGTGAAGCTGGTGGCCCCGGCGGCGGTGGGCGGCGTCGCGGTCAACACCCGGTTCCTGCAGCGATCGGGCGTCCGTCCGGCCCTCGCGGTCGCGAGCGTGGGCGCGTCGCAGCTGGTCGGACTGGTGACGCACATCCTGCTGCTGGTGCTGTTCGGGTTCCTGACGGGGTCGACGGCGAAGGCGACGCAGGACCTGGCGCCGTCCCGGACGATCGTCATCGCGGTGCTGGTGCTGGGGCTGCTAGCGGGGCTGGCGATGACCGTCCCGCGGGTGCGCCGGGTGGTCACGACCCGGCTGCGGAGCATGTTCTCCGGGGTCGTGCCGCGGCTGGTGGACGTCCTGCAGTCGCCGCGGAAGCTCGCCACCGGGATGGGCGGGACGCTGCTGCTGACGCTGGCGTTCTCGCTGTGCCTGGACGCCTCGATCCGCGCGTTCGGGGGGTCGCTGCCGTGGACGACGGTGGTGCTGGTGTTCCTGACCGCGAACGCGGTCGGGTCGGCGGCGCCGACGCCGGGCGGTCTCGGCGCCGTCGAGGGCGCCCTCACCCTGGCCCTGACGATCTCGGGGCTGTCGGCGGAGACGGCGACGTCGGCCGTCCTGCTCTACCGGCTGCTGACGCTGTGGCTGCCGGTGCTGCCGGGCTGGGGGGCGTTCGCCTACCTGCAGCGCAAGGAGGCGCTCTAGGGGGCGGCGAGGCGCTCCGGGGGTCAGCCGGTCCGGCGGGCGCGCCGGCGGTCGGCCAGTTCGTCGTGGGGGTGTCCGTTAGGGTCCGCCTCGTCGGCGGTGGCGCGTTCACCGGGTAGTTCGGCCAGGCTGCCCTCCACCTCCTGCCACACCCGTCCGAGGGCGATCCCGAACACGCCCTGCCCGCCCTGGAGGAGATCGACGACCTCGTCGGCGGAGGTGCACTCGTAGACGCTGACGCCGTCGCTCATCAGGGTGATCTGCGCGAGGTCCTGAACGCCGCGGTCGCGCAGGTGGGTGACGGCGGTGCGGATCTGCTGCAGCGACACGCCCGTGTCCAGGAGCCGCTTCACGACCTTCAGGACGAGGATGTCGCGGAAGCTGTAGAGCCGCTGGCTGCCGGACCCGTGCGCCGACCGCACGCCCGGCTCCACCAGCTTGGTGCGGGCCCAGTAGTCCAGCTGCCGGTAGGTGATCCCCGCCGCGGCGCACGCCGTCGGGCCGCGGTAGCCGACATCCTCCGGTGGCGCCGACACCTGCGTGTCGAAGAGCAGGCCCTGCTCTCCGGCGCGCCGGGACGCGACATGCCTCTCGGGGGTCGCCTTGCCCTCGCCGCTGCTCACCGCCACGCGGACCTCCGGCTCCTATCATCCCGTGGCGCTTCGTCAAGGGGGTTTGACGAATTACACCACGGGTGTTCCACCAGCACGGTAGGTGCCGGTCAGGGCGTGGTCAACGTTCACCGTCGGCGCGTCGCATGCCCGGATGAACCGGCTTCACGTGGGCAAACTGCGCACCTTCGCCGCCAACGCACTCCATACCCCGATGGTCCCCTAAAGAAAACCGCCAGGTCCAGGGCCATGCGCGACCAATCACCCCAGAGCATGACCCCGGGCTCCACCGTGACATTCCCCACACCCCGCGGCGGCGCCCGGAGCAGGCGAAACCCGCGGACGCGCGCCTCCGGCCGGCCCCGGTGGCCTCAGCCGGCCCTGCCGAAGTCCTCCGGGGAGATCGTGTCGAGGAACTCGCGGAACTTCTCCACCTCGTCCTCCTGCTCGTCGGGGATGGCCACGCCGGCCTCCTCCAGCACGTCCTCGCTGGCGAAGATGGTGGCCCCGGTGCGCAGGGCGAGGGCGATGGAGTCGGACGGGCGGGCGCTGACCTCGACGCCGTTGGAGAAGATCAGGTCGGCGAAGAAGATCCCCTCGCGCAGGTCGGTGATGTTGACGGTGCGGAGCTGGACGCTGAGGGCGTCGAGCACGTCGCGGAACAGGTCGTGGGTGAGGGGCCGGGCGGGCAGCACCCCCTGCTGGGCGAAGGCGATCGCGGTCGCTTCGACCGCCCCGATCCAGATGGGCAGGTAGCGATCGCCCTCCGTCTCCTTCAACAGGACGATCGGCTGATTGGAGGGCATCTCGACCCGGACGCCGACGACCTCCATCTGCTTCACTGCGGCTCCCTGCTGGTTCTCGCTGTCTCGATCACCACGTGCAGCGGATCGAATCCTGACCGAACCATGTAGCCAACGTACACCCAGGCCCGGACACCTCGTGGTGCGGCGAGGGCGGGAAAATCCTCCGCGGCCCGCATGATCAGGGGTCGAGGCTTTCGCGTAGACCGGCGCTGACCAGCGCGGCGTGCAGCCGGACCGACAGCGCGGCGATCTCCCGCGCGGTCTCGGCGGCCTGCTCGTGGGCGCCGCTGCCGCGGCGGCGCAGCTGCGGCGCGACCATCTGCTCGATGAGGCCGACCTGGCGGTCGGCGGCGGCCTTGACGGCGCGCAGGTGCCGGACCTCGAAGCCGAACTCGCCGAGCGCGGCGGCGACGCGGGCGATGTTCAGCGCGTCGCCGTCGTAGTGCCCGCCGGCGCGGCGGACGAGGCCGTACTCCTCCAGGCGGGCGAGGAGGGCCTCGTCGATCCCGGCGCCGTCCAGGAGCTGGCGGCGGGTGAGGCGGACGGCGGGGTCGGCGGCGGTGGTGTCGGCGGCGACCAGGGTGCGGGGACGGCGCCGCTCCGGCGCGCGGACGGCGGAGTCGCAGGCAGCGGAGTCGCGGACCGCGGGCGCCGGGGCGCTCTCCCCGTGGTCGCGGGCCTCCAGGCGCTGCCTGATGACGCGCAGCGGCAGGTAGTGGTCGCGCTGCGCGGTGAGCACGAACCGGAGGCGCTCGACGTCGGCGTCGCAGAACTTGCGGTAGCCGGAGGGGCTGCGCTCCGGCTCGACGAGGCCCTCGGACTCCAGGAACCGGATCTTGGAGATGGTGATGTCGGGGAACTCCGGCCTGAGCAGCCCGAGGACGTCCCCGATCGTCATCGGGGATCGGGCCGGCTCCGCGTTCAAGGGCCCTCCCATCGTCGCCCCGTACCGTCAGCCGTGCGCCGGGTTGGTCAGGAACACCAGCCGGAACTTGCCGATCTGGACCTCGTCGCCGCCCGACAGCCCGGCCTGGTCGATCCGCTGCCGGTTGACGTAGGTGCCGTTGAGGCTGCCGACGTCCCGGACGGAGAAGGTGCCGCCCTGGCGGGCGAACTCGGCGTGCCGGCGGGAGACGGTGACGTCGTCCAGGAAGATGTCGCTCTCGGGGTGCCGCCCGGCGGACGTGCGGTCCTTGTCGAGCAGGAAGCGGCTGCCGGCGTTGGGGCCGCGCTTGACCACGAGCAGCGCCGTGCCCGGAGGGAGCGCCTCCATGGCCATCTGGTCGGGGCCGACCTGCTCCTCGGCGCCGGTGTCGGTGTCGAGGGCCTCGAACCCGCCGATGGAGATCGTGGACGTGGACTCGCCCGGCGACTCGCGGGGAGGCGGCGGCCCCGCGCTCCTCAGCGGAGTGCCGCAGTTCGAGCAGAAGCGGGCATCATCCGGGTTGGCGTGACCGCACTGCGTGCAGTAGACGCTCGGCATCGATCGGCTCGGCCTCCTACCATCGGCGTGCCGCCCGCGGCGTCCCGCCGCAACGGAAGCCGCCTGCGCCACGCGCATCCTTCACCCAACCCACGCGCCGGGGAACCGCCCCCCGGCCACGGTCCTGCTCACCGTCCGCTGTCGCGACGGTCGCCGCAACTTACGCGGCTATCACCCGAGGGGTCAACTGGAACGGTGAACCGGCTGCACCAAACTACATTCGCCGATGATCGCAGGTCCATGCCGCCGCGCGGACGGCCGCGATCGCGACGCCCCAGCCGGGCGTCCGGTTCACGTCTCCCCCGTTCCCTCTAGGGAGACCGTATCGCGCCCACGGTCACTTTCGCGCGCCGGGCGATCAGGACGGTGGCGCCGGCCCCCTCCAGCGTCCGGACGACGCCGCCCGGGATGTTGAGCGCCGTGGTCAAGGTGTGCGGGTCGCCGATGGCGAGGAAGCGGTACGGGGCGGCGAGGAGCGTGCCGTCCGCCCGGACGCCGTCCCGGCCGTCGACGAAGTGGGTGTCGACGCCGGCCCGGACGTCGTTGACCTGGATGACCTCGGCGCCGGCGTCGCGGAGCTCCTCCAGGGCGTCCAGCAGGCCGAGCGCCCTGACCCGGCCCCCGGGGTCGCCGATGACGAGCTCGATGCCGGGCCCCTCGGCCGGGAGCGTGCCCGCGAGGAGGCCGTAGGTGGCCGCCCGCTCGCGCGCGTCCTCCAGCGCGGTCCCGCCCCGCGCGTCCCGCTCCAGCTCGGCCTTCGTCTGCTCCAGGTCGCGCAGGTCGCCCCGCAGCCGCTCGGACCGCTGGCCCAGGTCGGACAGGATCCCGACGAGCTCGTCCTGGCGCGCGGTGGCGAAGGTGGTGTCGCGCTCGGTCGAGCGCACCTGGGCGACGAAGGCGAAGCCGAGCAGGAGGCAGAGCAGCCCGGCCATGACCTGGCCGGAGCCGGTCCGGGGGCGCAGCAGCGCGGCGAGGGCGGGCAGGCCGCCCGGCTCCGCCGGCGCCTCCGCGGGCTTCTTCTCCTCGCGTTCTTCCTCGCGGTCCTCCGCGGGCTCTTCCCCGCGCGCCCGCTCGCCGCCGGTCATGCGCCGAAGAGCTTCCGCCGGATGGCCGCGGCGTTGGAGAAGATCCGGATGCCGAGGACGACCACGACGCCGGTGGACAGCTGCGAGCCGACGCCGAGCTCGTCGCCGAGGAAGACGATCAGCGCGGCGATGACGGCGTTGCCGACGAAGGAGACCGCGAAGACCTTCTCGTCGAAGACGCCCTCCAGCCGGGCCCGGACGCCGCCGGACATCGCGTCGAGGGCGGCCACGATGGCGATCGGCAGGTAGGGCTGCAGCCAGAGCGGCACGTCCGGTTGCAGGACCAGGCCCAGCGCCACACCGATCACCAGCCCGATCAGCGCGATCATCCTCGGGTCACCTCTCCCCCGCTCACCGGCCGGCCCCGTCGCCCGGGACGGCGTACCGCAGCCGGGACGTCCCCGCGGCGGGCAGCCGCGCCCGGGGCGCCCGGCGCACGTCGTACCTGATGCCGTACCGCTCCTTCAGCGCGTCGAGCCGCCGGTCGGCGGCCGAGCCCGTGAAGGCGTCCCGAAGGCGTCCGGGGTCGCCCAGCGCGGTCACCTCGTAGGGCCCGGCGAGCGGCCGGTAGTCGACCAGGATCGCCTCGCCCGCGGTGCGGATCGCCGTGGTCGGGGTGAGCCGCAGTCCGTTGACGCCGATGGCCGCTGCGCCGGCCGCCCACAGCCCGTTCACCAGCACCTGGAGGTCCTGATCATAGACCCGGCCGCCGGAGGGGGCGCGGCCGGACGCTGCGTTTCCCGACTCGGCGTTCCCGGACTCGGCGTTCCCGGACGCGCCGCCGCGCGGCGAGTCGTCCAGGGTGACGACGACGCCCTCCCCCGCGGCGGGCGTGGCGGCGGCCGCGGCGGCGGCGCGCGCCAGCTCCAGCCGGAGGCGGCGGCCGGCGTCGGTGCGGGCCAGCGCGGCGGCGCGGCGGCGCTCGGTGTCGGCCCGCAGCCGGCCGAGGCGGTCCTGCAGGGCGTCGGTCTCGGCGGTGCGGGCGCGGATCTCGCCGATGAGCCGGGAGCGCCGCTCGGCCGCGACGGGCTCGCCGCGGCGGGCCTCGGCGCCGGCGACGGCGACGAGGGTCCCGGTGAGCACCAGGACGAGCAGGACGCCCCCGCCCCGCAGCCGGCCCCGGCGGGGCGGGGCGCCGGCGGCGGCCCGGCGCGCGGCCGCCTCGGCGTAGCCGGGGTCGAGCCGCCCGGCGACCAGGTCCGCGAGCAGCGACATGGTGGCGTCCGGCCGCCGGCCCGGGGTGTTCCGTCGTGCGATCACCGCCCCATCATGGCAAGCGCGGGCATCGCCCTGACGGGCCGGTCAGGCCGTGGCGGGACGGTGCAGGCCGATGTGCACGGCGAGCCCCGCGAGCACCGAGCCCATGAGGTACCGCTGGACGCGCCGCCAGCCGGGCCGGCTCGCGAGAAAGGCGGCGACCGCCCCGGCGCCGAGCACGATGAGGGCGTTGACGGTGACGGCGACGGCGATCTGGACGAGGCCGAGCAGCAGGATCTGGACGGCGACGCCGCCCCGGCCGGGGTCGGCGAACTGCGGCAGCAGCGACACGTACAGGACCGCGATCTTCGGGTTCAGCAGGTTCGTGACCAGGCCCATGGCGAACAGGCGGCGCGGCGGGTCGGCGGGCAGGTCCCGGGGGGCGAACGCGGCCGTGCCGCCGGGCCGCAGCGCCTGCCAGGCGAGCCACAGCAGGTAGCCGGCCCCGGCCAGCTTGATCGCCGTGTAGAGGGCCGGGACGAGCGCGAACACGGTCGTGAGGCCGGCGGTGGCGGCGGCGACGTAGACCAGGAACCCCGCGGCGACGCCGGCGAGGGAGACCAGGCCGGCGCGGCGCCCCTGCGTCACCGTCCGGGACACCAGGTAGATCATGTTGGGCCCGGGGGTGAGCACGAGGCCGAGGGCGAACAGGGCGATGGCCGCGGCGGCCGTGTACGAGATCATCGGGACTCCAGTCAAAGCGATGATCTCAATCTAGAAGCCGGAGTATTCTCAGTGCAATAATTATATTGCTCTCGGTGCAATTTGGAGTTCGCATGGAGGACTTCCGGCGGGCCGCCGACGCGGTGGCGGCCGACATCGCGGCGGGGCGGCTGCGGCCCGGCGACCGGCTGCCGCCGCAGCGGGCCTTCGCGCGGAGCCGCGGCATCGCGGCCTCCACCGCGGCCCGCGTCTACCGGGAGCTGGCCAGGCGGGGCCTCGTGGTGGGCGAGGTGGGCCGCGGGACGTTCGTCCGCGCCGCGGAGCGCCCTCCCGGCCCCGCGCTCGCCGAGCCCGCGGACGCCCGCGTCGACCTGGAGCTGAACTACCCCGTGGCCCCGGGGCAGAGCGCGCTGCTCGCCGCGGGGCTGGAACGCCTGCGGCGGCCGGACGTCCTCGACGCGGTGCTCGGGCCCGCCGGCGTCGCGGGGACCGCCGCCGCGCGGGAGGCCGCGGCGGAACTGCTGGCCACGCCGGGATGGCGGCCGGAGGCGGCCGGCGTGCTGTTCGCGGGCAACGGCCGGCAGGCGATCGCGGGCGCCGTGGCCGCGCTCGTGCCGCCGGGCGGGCGGCTCGCCGTCGAGGCGCTGACCTATCCGGTGATCAAGGGCGTCGCGGCCAGGCTCGGCGTCACCCTGGTCCCCGTCGCGATGGACGAGGAGGGCCTGCGCCCCGACGCCCTCGCCGAGGTCCATCGCACCGCACCGCTCGGCGCGGTGTACGTCCAGCCGACACTGCACAACCCGCGCGGGACGACGATGCCACCGCGGCGTCGCGCCGAACTGGCCGGCACCCTCGACCGGCTCGGCCTCCACGCGATCGAGGACCGCGTCTGGGCGTTCCTCCCAGAGGACGCGCCCGAGCCGCTCGCCGCGTTCGCCCCGGGGCGCACCGTGCTGGTCGACAGCCTCTCCAAGCGCCTCGCGCCGGGCCTCAGCCTCGGGTTCGCGATCCCGCCCGCGGAGCTGTCGGGACGCCTCGCCGCGGCGCTGCGCTCGGGCGGCTGGGGTCCGGCGGGCTTCGCGCTGGACGCGGCGGCCGGCTGGATGGCCGACGGGACGGTCGAGGCGGTGACGGCCGCCAAGCGCGCCGACGCCGACGCCCGGCGGCGGATCGCGGCCGGCCGCCTCGGCGGCGCGGCCGTCCGGTGGGGCCCCTGCTCGTACTTCGGCTGGTGGGAGCTGCCGACCCGGTGGCGGGCGGAGACGTTCGTCGCGGCGGCGGCGCGGCACGGGATCGCCGTCACGCCCGCCGCCGCGTTCGTCGTCGGTGGCGCCGCCGCCCCCCGCGCGATCCGCTTCGGCCTCGCCTCACCGCCCCCGGACGCCCTGGCCCGCGCGCTCGGCGTCCTCGCCGGCATCGCCGCCGGCAGCCCGGACGACGCCTCCGTCGACTGACCGGGCCCCGGTGCCGGGAGCCGGGTCACGAACCGGCGCGCTCCACCACGACCGCCCACTCCTCCAGCAGCGCCTGGGCGGCGTCCGCGTCCGGCCCCTCCGCCCACAGGTGGGTGACGGCCTCGGCGGGGTCGGGCAGCACGAGGACCCAGCGGCCGTCGTCCTCGACCACGCGGACCCCGTCGGTGGTGTCGATCGCGCGGTCCGCGGCGGCCTCCACGACGTGCCGCATCACGCCGCCCTTGGCCGCCCAGGGCGTCGGGACCGAGCGCCGCAGCAGGTGCGCGTCGGGGATCCGCCGGTCGATCTGGGAGAGCGTCAGCCGGGTCCGCGCGACCAGGCCGACGAGCCGGACGAACGCCGCGATCCCGTCGACGGTGCCGCTGAACTCCGGCATCAGGAACCCGCCGCGCCCGTCGCCGGCGAAGACCACGCTGGGCTGCGCGGCGGCCTTGGTGAGGACGTCCTGGGACGTGGACGTCCACTCGACCTGCACGCCGTGGAACCGGCACACCTGCTCGGCGACCCTGGTCGTCGTCACCGGCAGCGCCACCCGGCCGCCGCGGCGCTCCGCCGCCACCAGGTCCAGCATCACCAGCAGCGCCCGGTCGTCGCCGACCAGCTCGCCGTTCTCGTCCACCAGGGAGATCCGCTCCCCCACCGGGTCGAACCGGACGCCGAACGCGGCCCGCGACGACGACACCAGCTCGCCGAGCCGCTCCAGGTCGCGCATCCGCTCGGCGAGCGTCTCGGTCGGGTTGGCCTCGTCCAGCCCGGCGTTGCGGGTGAGGACCTCCACGCCGACCTTGCCGAGCAGGTTCGGCAGGACGAGCGACGCGACGCCGCCCGCGCAGTCCAGGACGATCTTCAGCCCGGCCTCGCGGACCCCGCGGATGTCGACGCGGCGCAGCAGGTCGCGGGTGTAGGTCTCCACGACCCGCGGCGGGTAGGCCAGCTCGGCGATCTCGCCCGGGAACGCGCGGCGGTACTCCTGCCGGCCGAAGACCCGCTCCAGCTTGCGCTGCGCGCCCTGGGACAGGTCGGCGCCGCCGGCGTCGAGGAACAGGATGTCGACGCCCTGCGGGTCGCCGAGGGTGGTGCGGAGGTAGATGCCGCCGACGGCGTCCTCGCGGCCGGTCTCGAACCGGGCGACGGTCAGCGGCGTCGCCTCCAGGTCGTGGACGTTGATCGCGCTGGCCGTCAGCGCGCTGTTCACCGCGCGCTTGAGGGTGCGGGCGGCGCGGGAGACGTCCCGTCCCGTGACGACCGTGCTGCCCTTCTTCAGCGTCGTCGCGTAGGCGCTGGCGAGCCGGACCGCCAGCTCCGGGGTGATCTCCACGTTGACGAGCCCGGACACGCCGCGCGGCCCGAAGAGGTTGCGCTGCCCGCGCGACTCCCAGATCACGCTGGTGTTGACGACCGCGCCGGCCTCGATGGTCTTGAACGGGTAGACCTTCACGCCGCTGGAGACGTACGCCTCGGCCTCGATGACGCACTCGTCCCCGATGACCGCGCCCTCCTCCACGCGGGCGCCCGCCATGATGTCGGTGTTCTTGCCGACGACGCAGCCGCGCAGGTTCGTGGACGGCGCGACGAACACGTTGTCGTGCACGACGGCCCGGTGCAGGAACGCGCCCTCCTTCACGACGACGTTGCTGCCGAGGACGGTGAACTCGCGCAGCTCGACGCCCGCCTCGACCTTGGCGTAGTCGCCGATGTAGAGCGGGCCCTTCAGCACGGCCTCGGCGTCCACCTCCGCGCCCTCGGCGACCCACACGCCCGGCGACACCTCGAACCCGCCGAGGTCGATGCCGACCTGGCCGGACAGCATGTCGGCCTGGGCCTTGAGGTAGCTCTCGTGGGTGCCGACGTCCTCCCAGTAGCAGTCGGCCACGTACCCGAACAGGCGGGCGCCCTCGGCGAGCAGCTTGGGGAACACGTCCCCGGACCAGTCGACCGGCTCGCCCTCGGCGACGTGCTCCAGGACCTCGGGCTCCATGACGTAGATGCCGGTGTTGACGGTGTCGGAGAACACCTGGCCCCAGGTGGGCTTCTCCAGGAACCGCTGCACGCGGCCCGCGTCGTCCACGATGATGATCCCGAACTCCAGGGGGTTCGGGACCCGCTTCAGGCCGATGGTGACGAGCGCGCCGTTCTCCTCGTGGAACCGCACCATGTCGGTCAGGTCGATGTCGGTGAGGGCGTCGCCCGAGATGACGAGGAACCGGTCGTCGCGCAGCGCCTCCTCGGCGTTCTTGACGCTGCCCGCGGTGCCGAGGGGAACCTCCTCGGTCGCGTAGCTCAGCGACATGCCGAGCTCCTCGCCGTCGCCGAAGTAGTTGCGGATCAGCGCGGCCAGGAACTGGACGGTGACGACGGTCTCGCTGAACCCGTGCCTCTTCAGCAGCCGCAGCACGTGCTCCATGATCGGCCGGTTGACGAGCGGAAGGAGCGGCTTGGGCTGGTTGGCGGTCATCGGACGCAGCCGCGTCCCCTCGCCTCCCGCCATCACGACGGCCTTCATCGGGGGGTCTCAGCTCCCTTCTGGTCGCCGGCCGGCGGTTCCGCGCCCGGATCGGGCGGCTCCGGCTCGCCCCGGCCGGGCCGGGCGCCGGAACCGTGAACGGCGTCCGTCCCGGAGGCCGGCGGCGCGCCGCGGCCGGCCAGCACCAGTTGCCGCGTCTGCGCCCAGTACAGGACGGCCGCCCACCAGTACAGCCCCGTCCCCCAGATGGCGAAGGCCCATCCGACGATCTTCGCCGTGGTCGCCGCGCCGCCGTCGTGGTCGCCGAGCAGCAGCAGCGGGAACGCGTACAGCAGGCACATCGTCGCGGCCTTGCCGATGAAGTGGACGGGCAGCGTGCCGCCGTACCCGAGCCGCCGCACGATCGGCGCGATCGGCAGGATCGCCACCTCGCGGGCGACCAGCACGGCCACCAGCCACACCGGGATGATGTCGCGGATGGTGAGCCCGACGAGCGTCGCCAGGATGTAGAGCCGGTCGGCGGCCGGGTCGAGCACCGTGCCGAGCCTGCTGGTCTGGTCGAGCGCGCGGGCCAGCTTCCCGTCCAGCCAGTCCGACAGGCCCGCGAACACCAGCAGGCCGAGCGCCCACCAGTCCGCCTCCACGAGGACGAGCCACAGGAAGAACGGAACGCCCACGAGCCGGGCCAGGCTCAGGATGTTGGGCACCGTGAAGATCCGGTCCTGCGGGGCCTCCTGCAGTGTGCTCACCGACGCGTTCGCCTCCCCTGGTCCCCCTTGATCCTGACCCTACCGGTAAGGGTTGGAAAGCCCTCGGGGCGGCCGCTCGCGGCGCCGGCGGAGGCTCCGCCCCGTCACTGGGGCGCGGCGGCGCCGGCGAGCGGGAGCACGGCGGTGACGGCGAATCCGCCCTCCGGGCCCGGACCGGCGTCCAGCGTCCCCCCGACGCTGCGCGCCCGCTCGATCATCCCGAGGATCCCGAAACCCCCGGGCGTGTCGCCGGACGGGCCCCTCCCGTCGTCGGCGACCCGCACGACGAGGCCCCCGCCGTCCCGGGCCAGGCTCACCTCCACGCGGGTCGCGGCGGCGTGCTTGACAACGTTGGTCAGGGCCTCCTGGACGATCCGGTACGCCGCGACGCCGATCTCCGGCGGCAGCGTCCCCACGTCCCCCTCCCGGAGGTCGACCTCGAGCCCGCCGGCGCGGGCGTCCCGCGCCAGCCCGGCGATGCCGTCCGCTCCGGGCAGCGTCCCCGGCGCCCGCACGTCGGTGCCCCGCAGGACCTGGAGGGTGCCGCGCAGCTCCGTCCGGGCGTCCCGGCAGGTGTCGGCGATCGAGGCGAGCGCGTCGGCCAGCTCCTGCCGGTCGAGCGGCCGGTCCGCGCGCACCAGATGGGCCGCGGCACCGGCCCGGACGCCGATCAGGGTGATGCTGTGCGCCAGGAGGTCGTGCAGGTCGCGGGCGATCCGCAGCCGCTCCTCGGCGACCCGGCGCCGCGCCTCCTCCTCGCGCGTCCGCTCCGCGCGCTCGGCCCGCTCGGTGATGGTCGCGAGCCGCGCCCGGTGCACCCGCCACACCTGGACGGCGATCACGACGGACACCACGGCCTCGATGACGGCGATCTGCTCGTGCAGCGAGCCGCCGCCCGCCCGCATCGCCATGGCGGCCACGCACACCGCGAGCAGGACCGCGGCGACGCTGAGGACGACCCGCACCCGGCGCCCGAGCACGGCGTAGGCGAACAGCGCGATCACCTCGGCGGGGACCAGCGCGTGGTGCTGGTACTGCGCGAGGTGGTACGGCAGCGCCAGGGCCACGAGCGCGACCAGGCCGGGCGCCGGCCACCGCCTGATCACCGCGAGCGGGAGGTGCGCCGCGGCCAGCAGCAGCGCCCCGGGCGCGTCGAGGCCTCGGACGCCCGGCCACAGCACCGCGACCGCGGCCGCGACCCCCGCCAGGAGCGTCGCGAGCAGAGCGTCCTTCGCCGTCACACCGGACCGGGGCACCGTCACCACGCGCCCATTCTCCAGGAGCCCCCGGCCCCCCGTGCATCACCCTGTGCTCCTGGAGGAAATGATCTCTCTCTTCGTGCGCTCCGCCCCGTTCCGCCACCCCGCCCTATAGTTCTGCAACACCCCGTCACGAAGGGCTGACAGTTGTCCGTCCCCCCGCCCGCCGTCCCCCCGCCCGACCTCCGCATGACGCTCGGCCGCCGAGCGTACCGATGGCCGTTCCGGATCTTCCTGGCCGCGCTCGCGGCCGGGCTCGCCGTCTCGCTGTCCACCCGCTCCAACGCCGAGGCCTGGGACCCGGAGAAGGCCCGCCAGGTCATCACCGCCTACGGCGGCGGCGCCGCGCTCGTCGCCCTCGCCGCCGTGCTCTGGGCCGTCCGGATCCATCGCACCCGCCTCATCGTGACCATCGGCGAGAAGGGCGTGACCCTCCGCCGCGGGCGACGGGAGGCCGCCGTGCCCGTGAGCGCCCTGCGAGCGGTCGGGATCACGTGGCCGGTCACCGACCCGGTCTGGACGCTCTGGCTGGAGTCCGAGGCGGCCCCCGACGTGGCGGCCGTCGCCGGGACCGACGGCCGCACGGTCACGCTGCTGCGGAACGGGTCGCTCCCTTCCGGATGGCTGGAGGCCGTGCGGGAGGCGACCACCGGCACCCTCGGCGTCGCCTGGCGCGTCGTCGACGACGAGGGCGAGGAGGTGCCGGCGCCAGGCGCGGACGCGCTGTCCTCGGCCCGCCGCGTCCTGGTGGACGGCAGGGGGCGGTACCGCGACGAGCGCGGCGGGGCCCTCCTCGCCGTCGCCTGCGGGAGGCTCGCCAAGCGGCCGGGGGGAAGGTCGGGCATGTTCCCGATGAACCCCGCCGCAGGGCGCCGGACGATCGTGCTGCGCGACCCCCACGCCCGCACGCTCCTCGTGTTCAGGCGGCGGTCCCGGCTGCTGGGCCGCGGCGCCATGCGCGTCCTCGACGCGGACGGCCGCCTCCTCGGGATCCTGCGCGGCGGGCAGGAGCCGTCCTTCCACACCACCGACGGCATGCTCCTCGGCAGCACCCGGCCGTCCGGCGACGGCTACGCCGTGACCGGCGTCGACGGGCGCAGGTCGGCCACGCTGCGGACCAGATCCACCGCCGACGACAGCCGCATGTACCTCGAGCGCTCGCCGTCCGCCCCGGACCCGCTCCGGACCCTCGTGCTGGCGCTCCCCATGATGGTGCGGATGGCCCGCCAGCTCTGACCCGCGGCGGCCCCCCGACCGCGGCCCCCTACCTCACGGACGGTGGTTGCGGCAAGCGGGGGCCGTCGGGTTAGCGTCGTGGACGACAGATCGCGGGGGCCCGGCGAACCGGGCTGAGATAGCGGCTGGGACGGCCGCTGACCGCATGAACCTGACCGGGTAATGCCGGCGTAGGGAGAGATCGAGTCGTCATGACCGAACCTGTGGTTCCAGCTGCCCGCAAGACGTACCTCCAGGGCTCGCGCCCGGACATCCGCGTGCCGATGCGGGAGGTGCCGCTGACCAGCGGCGACGCCGTCGTCCTGTACGACACGTCCGGGCCGTACACCGATCCCGGCCAGGACACCGACGTCCGCCGGGGCCTGCCGCCGCTGCGGGAGGCGTGGATCACCGAGCGCGGCGACACCGCCGCCTACGAGGGGCGCGCGGCGCGTCCCGAGGACGACGGGCGCCGGTCGGCGCCCGTCCGGGAGGGGTTCCTGCCGCGCCGGCCGCGCCGCGCGACCGGCGGCGCGGTGACCCAGCGCGCGTACGCGCGGCGCGGCGAGATCACGCCGGAGATGGAGTTCGCGGCGCTGCGCGAGGGCGTGCCGCCGGAGTTCGTCCGGGACGAGCTGGCCGCCGGGCGGGCCGTGCTGCCGGCCAACGTCAACCACCCCGAGATCGAGCCGATGGTCATCGGGCGGAACTTCCTGGTGAAGGTGAACGCGAACATCGGCAACTCGGCGGTCGCGTCCTCGATCGAGGACGAGGTCGAGAAGATGACGTGGGCGACCCGCTGGGGCGCCGACACGATCATGGACCTGTCCACCGGGAAGGACATCCACACCACCCGCGAGTGGATCCTGCGGAACTCGCCGGTGCCGGTCGGGACCGTCCCGCTGTACCAGGCGGTGGAGAAGGTCGGCGGCGACCCGGCCGAGCTGACCTACGACGTCTTCCGCGACACGGTGATCGAGCAGGCCGAGCAGGGCGTGGACTACATGACCGTCCACGCCGGGGTGCTGCTCCCGTACGTGCCGCTGACGGCGCGGCGCAAGACGGGGATCGTGTCGCGGGGCGGGTCGATCATGGCGGCCTGGTGCCTGGCGCACCACGAGGAGAACTTCCTCTACACGCACTTCCGCGAGCTGTGCGAGATCTTCGCCGCGTACGACATCACCTGGTCGCTCGGGGACGGCCTGCGCCCCGGCTCGATCGCCGACGCCAACGACGAGGCGCAGTTCGCCGAGCTGCGCACCCAGGGCGGGCTGACGAGGATCGCGGCCGAGTACGGCAACCAGGTGATGAACGAGGGCCCGGGGCACGTCCCGATGCACAAGATCAAGGAGAACGTCGACCTGCAGCAGGAGTGGTGCGACGGGGCGCCGTTCTACACGCTCGGGCCGCTGACCACCGACATCGCCCCCGGCTACGACCACATCACCTCGGCGATCGGCGCCGCGATGATCGGCTGGCACGGCACCGCGATGCTCTGCTACGTCACGCCGAAGGAGCACCTCGGGCTCCCGGACCGCGACGACGTCAAGGCCGGCGTGATCGCCTACAAGATCGCCGCGCACGCCGCGGACCTCGCCAAGGGCCATCCGGGCGCGCAGGCCTGGGACGACGCGCTGTCGGACGCCAGATTCGACTTCCGGTGGGAGGACCAGTTCAACCTGTCCCTCGACCCGGACACCGCCCGCGCGTTCCATGACGCGACGCTCCCGGCGGCGCCCGCGAAGACCGCGCACTTCTGCTCGATGTGCGGCCCGCACTTCTGCTCGATGAAGATCACGCGGGACGTCCGGCGGTACGCGGGCGAGCGGGGCCTGGCCGAGGACGAGGCCCTCACCGCCGGGATGCGGGAGAAGGCCGAGGAGTTCAGGGCCGGCGGCGGGCGCGTCTACCTGCCGATCTCCCCCGGCGGCTCCTGACCGTCCGCCGCGGGGGCCGCGGCGCCGCGCGCCGCGGCCCCCGCGCGCCCCGGCACCTCCCCGGCGGGAGGTCGCGGGACGGCCGCGGCTAGGATCGAGGGACCGTTCCAAAGCCGCGGATCCCCTCGACTCGCCGCAGGCCCGCCCTACCCGCCGGGAAGGACCGACGACCCAGGTGACCAGCGACGACACGCCGAAGGCCCGCGCCCGGCCGGTACGGGCGGACGTGCGCCGCAACCGCGCCCGGCTACTCGCCGCGGCGCGCGAGGCGTTCCAGCGCGACGGGGCCGGCGCGTCCCTGGAGGGCGTCGCCCGGCTCGCCGGCGTCGGCATCGGCACGCTCTACCGGCACTTCCCGACCCGGCAGGACCTGCTGGAGGCGGTGCTCGCCGACGTCTACGACCGGCTCGCCGCGGAGGCGCGCGGCCTCATGGCCTCTCCCGCGCCCGGCGAGGCGCTGATGACCTGGCTGCGGACGTTCATCGCGGAGGTCACCGCGTTCCCGGGGATGGCGGCGTCGGCGATGGTGGCGCTGCGCGGCGAGGGCCCGGAGCCGTCGCCGTCCCGCCGGGCGATGCACGAGGCGGGCGGGGCGCTGTTCGCCCGCGCGCAGCGGGCCGGCGACGCGCCCGCCGGCGTCCCCTTCACCGACGTGCTGAGGCTCGCGGGCGCGATCGCGGCGGTCACCGAGCGCGAGCCGGAGGCCGCCGGGCGGCTGCTGTCGCTGGCGGCCACGGGGGTGGCGCCGGGCAAGGGGCGCTAGAGGCTCGGGAAGTCCGGGTACGGGCGGCCGGTCTCCGGGTCGGGCAGGATGCGCCGCGGGCCGCGGGGCGCCTCGGCCCATTGGCGCCATTCGCGCGGGTAGCCGACCGATACCTCGATGTGCGGGACGGCTCCGGTCCAGATCGTCCGCGGGATGTGCAGGTGCCCGTACACGACGGACACCGCGCCGAACCTCGCGTGCCAGTCCGCGGTGCGCTCGGTGCCGCACCACTGGGCGAACTCGGGGTACCACAGGACGCGGGTGGGCTCGCGGACGAGCGGCCAGTGGTTGACGAGCACGGTCCGCGTCCCCGGCTCCAGTTCGGCCAGGCGCCGCTCGGTGTAGGCGATCCGGGCGTCGCACCAGGCGTCCCGCGTGGGGTGCGGATCGGGGTGCAGGTAGACCTCGTCGGTGCACACGACCCCCGACTCGTGGGCGACCTTGAGCGCCTCTTCCTTGGTGGACGTCCCCTCCGGCCGGAAGGTGTAGTCGTAGAGGACGAACAGCGGCGCGATCGTCACCGGGCCGCCCTCGCCGTCCCAGACGGGGTACGGGTCCTCGGGGGTCAGCACCCCGAGGTCGCGGCACAGGTCGACGAGCCCGCGGTAGCGGGCCTCGCCGCGCAGCTGGACCGGGTCGTCCTTGATGGTCCACAGCTCGTGGTTGCCGGGCGCCCACAGCACCGTCGCGTAGCGGTCGCGGAGCGCGCGGAGCGCCCACTCGATCTCGGCGAAGCGCTCGGCGACGTCGCCGGCCACGATCAGCCAGTCGTCCTCGGACCCGGGCCGCATCTCCTCGACGAACGCGCGGTTCTCGGAGAATCCGACGTGCAGATCGCTGATCGCATAGACGCCGCCCATCCAGAGATCGTATTCCCCGCGCCCTTCCCGCCGTTCAGCCGCCGTCGGCGGGCAGGGTGAACAGGCGGATGTGGACGGGGCGGGCCCCCGGCGGGGCGTCCTCGCGGCCGTGGGCGTGCTCGTGCAGCAGCCGCACGTAGGCCTCGAAGAACTCCGCCAGCCCCTCCTCCGTCATGTGGGCGAAGCCGCGCGACAGCAGCGCCCAGGAGCGTTCCCGCTCGTAGGCGCCGGGCAGCCCGCGCAGCATCTCCATGTCCTCGGCGTGGCCGGCCCTGAGCAGCTCGTCCAGGACGGGGCGGTCCTCGGGCGGCAGCGAGGCGGGGTCGGGCATCCGGACGTCCCGCGGGCCCTCGGCCCGGCGCCACCAGCGCTCCCGGCCGGCGGACCGCTCCGGGATCTCCTCGATGAACCCGTGCTTCTCCAGCTGCCGCAGGTGGTAGCTGGTCGTGCCGGTGTTGGCGCCCAGCGCCTCGCCGATCGTCGTGGACGTCGCGGGGCCGTGGACCCGCAGCCGGTGCAGGATCCGGCGCCGCAGCGGATGGCTCAGCGCCTTCATCCGCCCCGGGTCGTCCAGGATGACGGGCTCCTCGTCGTCCTTCATGGGGAGAAGCCTAGT
The DNA here is from genome assembly GCF_900115095.1 of Actinomadura madurae. Taxonomy (GTDB): domain Bacteria; phylum Actinomycetota; class Actinomycetes; order Streptosporangiales; family Streptosporangiaceae; genus Spirillospora; species Spirillospora madurae. The sequence continues at coordinate 389,327 of NZ_FOVH01000006.1, read as the reverse complement.
ACCGCAGACGGATATTTGCAGAGAACTCTTTGCAGAGTTTTCTCTGTAGTTCTAGGGTCACCGGCATGAAGACAGCGATGACCCTCCTCGTGGCACTCCTGCTCGGCGCCCTGAGCGCGGCGCCCGCCGGGGCCGCGCCGCCGGAGGCCGGGCCGCCGGGGGCCGGCCCTGTCCCGGCACCGCCCGGCCTGACCTCGACCGAGGTGAGCTTCACCGGGTCCGGCGGGCTGACCCTGCACGGCTCGGTCCTGGCACCGGCCGCGAAGGGCCCGCCCCTGCCCGGCGTCGTCCTCGTCACCGGGTCCGGCGCCGGCGTGCCGCGCGAGCACCTGCGCACCGAGGCCGTCGAGTTCGCGCGGCGGGGACTCGCCGTGCTGATCTACGACAAGAGGTCGGAGGGGTACACCAAGCTCCGCCGCGACTACTCCGAGCTCGCCGGCGACGCGCTCGGAGGGCTGCGGGCGCTGCGCGCGCAGCCCGGCGTCGACCCCGCGAAGGTGGGCCTGTGGGGGCTCAGCGAGGGCGGCTGGGTCGCGCCGCTGGCCGCGTCCCGCTCGGCCGAGGCGGCCTTCGTGATCGTGGTGGGCGGCAACGCCATGACGCCGATCCGCCAGCAGAACTGGAACGAGACCTCCGCGCTGCGCCGGGAAGGCGTCTCCGGCTCGCTGACGGACCGCGGCAAGCCCGCCCTCGCGCGCCTCGCCGGCGACGTCGGCCTGTTCGCCGAGGCCCACTTCGACGCCGAGGGCGTCCTGCGGCGCGTGCGGCAGCCGCTGCTCGGCATCTGGGGCGAGTACGACCTGCAGACCCCGCCCGAGGAGAACCCGCCGCTGTTCGCGCGGGCGCTGCGGCAGGGCGGGAACACCCGCTACACGTTCCGGTTCTTCCCCGACGCCGACCACGGCGCGCACAGGACGCCGGACCGCGGGATCACCCGCGGCGCCGAACTGGCCCCCGGCTACGCCGACCTCGTCGCGACCTGGGTGCGGGACGTGACCGGCGGGAAGGCGCCGGAGGCCGACGCGGCCACGCCGCCCCGGCAGGAGCACGCGAGCGTCGATCTGCCGCCGCTGAGGTGGTGGGAGTCGCGGTGGGCGCAGCTCGCCGCGGCGGTGCTGTTCCTCGTGGCGTTCACCGCGTACCCGCTGGTGGCGCTGGTGCGGAGGGTGCGCGGGCGGAGGGTGCGGCCGGTGAGCCGCTGGCCGCGCGTGCTGGCCGCCGCCGGTCTCGCCGCCGCGTTCGGCCCGGTCGTCTACCTGTTCTACCTGGTGGCCGGCTCCGCGCCCGATCCGGGGCCCGTCCTCGGCGGCCGGCCCCTGCCGTGGCTGATCCTGCAGGCGCTCGCCGTGGCCGCGGTCGTGGCGGCGGCCGGCAGCGCGGTGGCGTGGCGGCGGGCGGCGGCGGTCCCGCCGGGCGAGCGGGTCCGGCTCGGCCTCCTGATCGCCGCAGGCGCGGTGCTCGTCCCGTGGGGCCTGCACTGGGGGGTGCTGCTGCCGTGACGGACGCGGCCCGTGCTCCTTGCCAGGGCACGGGCCGCGTCCGCCTTGCGTGATCTCAGTTGTTCCTTCCCCAGAGGTACACCCCCAGGCTCATGGCGAGGAGGCTCGCCCAGCTGAACACCGCGCGCGCCGTGTTCCAGGCCGTCCAGCGCCCGGAGTGGTCCGACCAGATCTTCGCCGCCTCGGCCGTGTCGGCGGGGATCGTGACGGCGTCCAGGGCGTTGTTCATCGGGATGTTCACCGCGAAGGTCGGGACCAGCGCGCCCGCGAAGTACACGCCCGCGGCGACGAAGAACAGCAGGGCCGCCGCCTTCTGGTCCAAGGTCAGCAGGAACACCCCCGCCGCGATCGCCACGACCGGCACCAGCATGAACATCGCGATGAAGACCGGGTTCTGGATCTTCTGGTTGATGCCCTGCATCGCGTCGATCGCCGAGGCGGGCTTCGCGGCGTTCAGGCCCGGCATCACGCCGGTGGAGAAGCCGAAGAACGTCCCGGCCATGCCGGCCGCCATGATGAGGGAGAGCGTCACCGAGACGCCCGCGAGAGCCGATCTCATGATCTGTCTCCAATCCGTGGGAGGGGGTGGCGTCAGGGGTTCCAGATGCCGCTGGCGGCGGTCTCCCGCGCGTAGCCGGCGAAGTCCCGCGGCTCGCGGCCGAGGGCGCGCCGGACGCCGTCGGCGGGCCGGGCGTTGCGGCCGTCCAGGACGGTCGTGAACAGGTAGGTCAGGAACCCGATGAGCTCCTCGGGCAGGCCCTGCTCCGCGAGCGCCGCCGCGTAGTCCTCGGCGCCGACCCGGACGTAGGCGATCTCCCGGCCGCAGGCGCGGCCGATCTCGGCGGCGGCCTCGGCGAAGGTGAGCGCCCGCGGGCCCGTCACCTCGTAGACCTCGCCGGCGTGCCCGTCGCCGGTGAGCGCCTCGGCGGCCACGTCCGCGATGTCGCCCGCGTCGATGAACGGCTCGGGCACGTCGCCCGCCGGGAGGGCCACCTCGCCGGCCAGGACGGCGTCGAGGAGGTAGTCCTCGCTGAAGTTCTGCGCGAACCAGCTCGACCGCACGACCGTCCACGCGAGGCCGGACTCCTGGACGATGCGCTCGCACTCCTGCGCCTCCGGCTCGCCGCGTCCCGACAGCAGGACAACGTGCCGGACGCCCGCCTCCACCGCGGCGCCCGTGAACGCGCGGACGGCCGCGGGCGCTCCGGGGGCGGCCAGGTCCGGGTAGTAGGACAGGTAGACCTTCTCGACGTCCCGCAGGACGGGCGCCCAGGTCCCCTCGTCCTCCCAGTCGAAGGCCGGCGACGCCGACCGCGAGCCCATCCGGACCGGGACGTCCCGGGCCTCCAGCCGCTCGACGACGCGGCGGCCGGTCTTCCCGGTCCCGCCGAGGACCAGGATGAGGCCGCTCTCGATGATGTTCTCCGTCGTGTTCGTCATGCCCTTGAGTCAACAGCCGGCCGTTGCCAACGACCATCGTTGAGAAGCTCGCCTCCATACGCGAGCGTCTACGCTGATGCCATGGACGCTCTGGCCGACCTCCTCGACGGTCCGCGCGCACGGGGGGCGTTCATGCTGCGCGTCGCCCTGGCGCCGCCCTGGTCGATCCGGATCCAGGACGAGGCGCCGCTGTGCCTGCTCTCGATGATCAGGGACGACGCCTGGCTGCTCCCGGACGACGGGGAGCCGCAGCGCGTCGTCCCCGGCGACATGGTCATCTTCCGGGGACCCGACCACTACACCGTCAGCGACGACCCCGAGACCGAGCCGCAGATCGTCATCCACCCTGGGCAGCGCTGCACGACCCCCGACGGGACGAGCCTGTCGGGGGCGATGGACCTCGGCGTCCGCGCCTGGGGCAACGACCCCGACGGGTCGACGGTGATGCTGATCGGCGCCTACCAGATGCGCGGCGCCGTCACGCGGCGGCTGCTGTCCGCGCTGCCGGCGATGGCGGTCGTCCGCGGCGACACCTGGCGGTCGCCGCTCGTCGGCGTGCTGCAGGAGGAGATCGGCAAGGACGAGCCCGGCCAGGACGTCGTGCTCGACCGGCTGCTCGACCTGCTGCTCATCGCGACGCTGCGCGCCTGGTTCTCCCGGCCGGACGCCGAGGCGCCCGGCTGGTACCGCGCCCACGGCGACGCCGTCGTCGGCCCCGCGCTGCGGCTGCTGCACGAGGACCTGTCGCACCCGTGGACGGTCGCCGACCTGGCGGCGAGGGTCGGCGTGTCCCGCGCCGCGCTCGCGCAGCGGTTCACCCGGGAGATCGGGGAGCCGCCCATGTCGTACCTGACGGGCGTCCGCCTCGCCCAGGCCGCCGACCTGCTCCGGGAGAGCGACGCCACGCTGGACGCCGTGGCGCGCCAGGTCGGCTACGGCAACGCGTTCGCGCTGAGCACCGCCTTCAAGCGGGTACACGGCGTGAGCCCGCAGGAGTACCGGACCGGCGCGGTCCCCGTCGGCTAGTTTCGCGTGCCGCCGGACGCCTAGTGCTGCGGGCGGAGGGTGGGCTCGGCGCGGACGGGCGAGTCGTCGGCCGCGTCCGGGATGAACGGGACGACGAACGCGTACTCGGCCAGGACGGCCTCGGGCACCTCCCCCGACTCGCCGAACGCGGCGATCTCGCCCCAGCAGGGTGAGCCCAGCGACCCGCTGCGGTGCCGGACCGAGAGGCCCGCGCACAGGTTGGCGAACCGGAGCCGCTCGGCGAGCGGCAGTCCGGCGAGGGTGGCGAACACGAACCCGGCGGCGAACACGTCGCCCGCGCCGGTCGGGTCGAGGGCCTCGACCGGCAGCGCGCTCGTCTCGGCCCGCTCCCCCGACCGGGAGTCGATGGCGATCGCGCCGTCGCCGCCGCATTTGACCACGACGACCGGCACCCGCGCGGCGAGCGCCTCGGCCGCGTCCGCCGGGGTGCGGGTGCGGGTGTAGGACATCGCCTCGGCGGCGTTCGGCAGGAACGCGTCCACGTGCGCGAGCCGGTCGAGGACCTCGGCCGGCCAGGCGCCGGTCTGGTCCCAGCCGAGGTCGCCGAAGACCAGCGCGCCGCGCTCGCGCATCCGGCCGGCCCACGCCGGCACCGGCCGGTCGACGTCCACGAAGCAGGCCCGCGCGGCCGGCGGCGGCGCGCCGAGGTCGTCCAGCGGGGACGGGACCGGCCGGGCGAACGTCACCATGCTGCGGTCGGAGTCGTAGGCCATCGACACCGTGACCGGCGTCGACCAGCCCCGCACCCGGCGCGACAGCCCGAGGTCGACGCCCTCCTGCTCGGCGAGCGTGCGCCACAGGTAGGCGCCGAACATGTCGTCGCCGAACGGCGCCGCGAGCCCGACCCGCAGGCCGAGCCGGCTCATCGCGACCGCGATGTTGGCGACGCCGCCGGGCGCGGAGCCGAGCCCGTCGGTGACGATCTCGGTGCCCGGCGGCGGCAGCCCCGGCAGCCCGGTGAAGATCATGTCCATGAAGACCTGGCCGGACAGGAACACGTCCAGCCCCGGGCGCTCTCCCGGGGCGCGCAGCCGCTCCCCCGCCGGCTCCCGCTCGGCGCAGGGATCGGCGAGGGACGGCTCGGGCGCCCGGCCCGGCGCGGTCTGCTGAGTCACGAGGCCCCCCATGGCGCGGCTCGGGCACGTGTTCCCACGGACCCTAGCCCGCGCCACCGACAACGACACCTACCTCGGAACGTACAGCCGAATGTCGTCCACCTGCGCGGATCCCTCGTAGAAGTTCATGTGCGGGTCACCGATCATGAACCGGTCCGGGTAGGCGGACCCGGCGGGCCAGGTGTCGCGGTCGACGAGGGTGCCGCCCGGTCCGGTCCAGGTCCAGTCGGCGTTGAAACGGCCGTCGTACTCGTCCGGGCGCTGGTTGTAGTGCCAGATCGGCTCGCCGTCCTGGACGAACGAGCGCGTGTACCGGAAGGTCGCCTTGCCCACGTGCGCGAAGACCCCGGACATCTCCATCGTGTAGGCGCCGCCACGCCGCTCGACCGCGAACGTGTAGGGCTCCCGGGGCAGCAGCTCGGGCCGGAGGTCGACGGTCGAGACGATCGCGCCGGCCTTCTTGAACCCGCACTCGCTCTCCATCAGGTACTCGGTGCCCGGCATCGTCGGGTACCGGCGGTCGTCGGTCATGAAGATCGCGTTGACGCCGTTGCCCGTCCCGGCGGAGTACGGCTCGTACTGCCCGGTGGCGGGGTTGCAGTACAGCAGGCCGGTGCCGGTGTACTTGTAGCGGTTGTAGCCGTCCATCGCGACCTTGCGGTGGCCGTGGATGAAGACGTTGTTGTGCGGCGCCACCCGCCGGTAGTCCATGATCGACATGTAGTAGAAGCCGTTGGAGTCGGTGCGCACGTCGGCCCACTCGCACTCCGGCCTGGCGAAGTCGCCGCCCGACGCCCACGGGAAGTTGGTCTTGCAGCCTTCGGGCGAGTAGCCGTTGATCCGGCCGTCCGGATAGTCCCAGAGCCCGCCTCGCTGGCCGCCGAAGTCCAGGCCGCGCAGGGTCATCTCCACCCGGTACTCGGCGGGCAGGTCGCGGGTGGAGCGGATGACGACTCCGGCCTGGTGGGCCGGCTCGTCCAGCCGCGCGACGCCGTCGCGGGACGTCAGCGACGGGGGCGCGTCCGGCCTCCCGTCCCCGTCGGTGTCGCGGGCGGCCAGCTCGGCGGTGAGCCAGCCGTGCTTCCCGAACGAGAAGGACTTGCGGTAGGTCTTCATCGTGGCGAGCTGCGTGCGGAACGCCGGGCCGCCCACCGTGTCGAAGAAGGCGCCGTCGTTGTCGTAGATGTCGACGTTGTAGGGGCTGGACGGGCCGTCGCCGTCCGGCTTCCACGGGAATCCGGCGTCGTCCAGGCGCCGGTCGAACGGCTCGGCCGACACCAGCCGCCATCCGTCGCGGGAACCGGGCGGGGCCGGCTCCGCGCTCGCCGGGGCCGCGGCCAGCGCCGCCGGCATGAGCGCCGGCAGCGCCAGCGCCACGGCACCGCGCACGAACTTCCTCATCTCGCCGCCTTTCCTCGCCGCGCACCCGGGGCGCGGCCTCGAACGGTCACGATCGACGCGCAGGACGATCTTCCGTGACGGTAGAGCGGGCCCGGCGGCCGTGACCACGGCGAACATCGCCAAAAGTGGTATTGACCAGTCGCCACAATGGGACATACCGTGTGCGGCGACAGGAACAGCGCCGAAGGAGGTGACGTGCGTGCCATCCGCTGGCGAGTCCCGCTCCATGAGCACGAAACGGCAGGCGGTGCGCCGCGAACTGCTCGTGATGATGGACGGGCTCGACGTCGGGGACGCGCTGCCGTCCGAGCGCCGGCTGGCGGAGGAGCTCGGGGTGTCCCGGCCGACGCTGCGCCAGGCCATCGACGGGCTCGTCGCCGACGGCCTGCTCGACCGGCGGCACGGGAGCGGCACCTACGTGGCCGAGCCCCGTATCGCGGTGTCGCTGACCATGACCTCGTTCACCGAGGACATGCTCCGGCGCGGCATGAAGCCGGGCGGCCGGGTGCTGTCGTTCCGCACCGAGCCGGCGGGGGCGCGGATCGGCAGGCGGCTGGCCCTGTCACCGGCCGAAGAGGTATTTACCATTCGGCGGCTCCGGCTCGCGGACGGCGCCACCATGGCCATCGAGACCCTCTACCTGCCGCGGGCGCTGATCCCGGGCCTGCGCCGGCACGACCTGGAGGGGCGGTCGTTCTACGAGCTGCTGCGCGGCCACGGCGTCGTGATCGCCTCGGGCACCGAGACGATCGAGCCGACCGTCACCACCGCCGAGGAGGCCGCCGAGCTGGACGTCCCGGTGCACACGCCGGCGTTCCTGTTCGAGCGGGTCACCAGGGACGAGGGCGGGCGGCCCCTGGAGTACGTCCGGTCCGTCTACCGCGGCGACCGGTACCGGCTGGAACTGGACCTGCGACCCCCCAACCACTGACCGCCCGCGCCGGGCACCGCGCCCGGGCGCACGACCGTCCATCCGCGCTGACGGGGGCGACAGCGCAGGACCAATCCCCCGAGATGTGAGGCGACATCACCATGGACTTCATCAAGGAGATCCTCACGTTCCTGGCCGACAACGTCTTCGGCCAGGTGCCCATCCTCATCGGGCTGATCACCCTGATCGGGCTGATCCTGCAGCGCAAGCGGTTCGAGGACGTCTTCGCCGGAGCCCTGCGCGCCACCATCGGCGTGGTCATCCTGTTCATCGGCGTGGAGGTGTTCACCGGAGGGCTGACGAGCTTCCAGACCGTCCTCGCCAGCGCGATGGGCACTACGCCGCCGAAGGCGGACAAGACCCTCGCGGACTTCCTCACCGACCAGGGCGGGACGGTCGCGCTCGTCATCACGGTCGCGTTCCTGCTCCACGTGCTCGTGGTCCGGCTCTTCCCGGCGGCCAGGTACCTGTACCTGACCGGGCACCTGATGTTCTGGATCAGCACCGTCACGGTCGCGTCGCTGGTGACGATCGCGCCCGGCGCCGACCAGCTCACGCTGGTGCTGTGCGGTGCCGGGTTCGTCGCCGCGTACTGGACCGTCCAGCCGCTGTGGATGCGGCCGCTGATGCGCCGCGTCATGCCGGACGACCGGTTCGGCTTCGCGCACACCAGCTCGCTCGCCTGCCTGGTCACCGGGTACGCGGCCCGCCCGCTCGGCAGCCGGGAGCGGCACGACACCGAGAAGCTGAGGCTGCCCCGGCAGCTGTCGTTCTTCAAGGACGTCAACGTCAGCACCGCGCTGATCATCTCGGTGATCATGCTGATCGGGGTGGCGCTGGCCGACGACGGCGTGGTGACCAAGGCCGCCGCGGAGATGGACGACAAACTGTCCCCGTGGGTGTGGGCGCTGCTGGTCGGCCTGCGGTTCGCGGGCGGCATCGCGATCCTGCTGTTCGGCGTGCGGATGTTCCTCGGCGAGATCGTCCCGGCGTTCAAGGGCTTCAGCGACCGCGTCATCCCCGGCACCCGTCCCGCGCTGGACGCGCCGACCGTGTTCCCCGTCGCGCCGACCGCCGTCATGGTCGGCTTCGTGGCGTCCACGGCGGTGTTCCTGGCGTGCCTCGGCGTGTTCGCCGCCGCGGGCTGGTTCACCCTGGCCCCGCCCATGATCATGCTGTTCTTCGTGGGCGGCGCGGCGGCGCTGTTCGGCAACGTGGTGGCCGGCTGGCGCGGCGCGGTGCTCGGCGGTGTGATCACCGGGCTGATCCTCGCGGTCGGGCAGGCCGTCACCTGGGACCTGTACGAGCGGACCGCGCCCGAGCTGGCCACCCTCGCCGACCCCGACTGGTACGCGATCGCGTGGCTGCTGAAGGCCGTCGACCCCGTCGTCGGGGAGAACTCGGTCTGGCTCGTGCCCGCCGTCGCGCTGGCCGCGATGGTCGCCACCCTGCTGCTCCTCGGCCGCGCCGAGAAGCGCCGGGCCGCCGCGTCGGACGCGGTGCCCGGGGACGGGGACCAGGCCCCCGCGAAGGCCTGACCGAACCGACGCCGCCTGACCGAACGACAACGAAGGAAGAGCCGACATGGCACTGGACCGGCAACTGGAAGTCCTCGCGGTCTGCGGGGTCGGCATGGGCTCCAGCCTCATGCTCAAGATGACCGCCGAGGACGCGCTGCGCTCGCTCGGCGTGGACGCACGGGTGGAGAACACCGACGTGTCCACGGCGCGCGGGATGTCGCCCGACGTGGTGATCGGCCAGGGCATGCACACCGGCGAGATCGCCGACCTGGCCCCGGTGGTGATCACGATCAGCGACTTCCTCGACAAGGACGGGCTGGAGGCGCGGCTGAGGGAGCACCTGACCGAGCGGGGATGGCTGCCGTGACGGTGCTCGCGGCGGCCGACGCCGTGACCGCGGCGGACTGGCGGGAGGCCGTCCGGAAGGCGGCCTCCGCGCTGGTCGCCGCGGGCGCGGCGGGCGAGGGCTACCCGGAGGCGTGCGTGCGGGTCGTCGAGGAGAACGGCCCGTACATCGTGCTGGCCAAGGGGCTCGCGCTCGTCCACGCCCGCCCCGAGGAGGGCGGGCTCGCCGTCGGCGTCGGGGTGACCCGGCTGGCGGCGCCGGTCGGGTTCGGCCATCCTGACAACGACCCGGTCGACCTGCTGCTCGCGTTCTGCACCCCCGACGCGGACGCGCACGTCGGCACCCTGTCCGCGCTGGCGCGCGCGCTGTCCGGCGGCCTGGCCGACCGGCTCCGCGCGGCGTCCGGCGAGGACGGCCTGGCCCGCGACCTGAAGGAGGCCCTCCCCGATGACTGACCCGCCGCGGTTCCCCGACCGGGTGCGGCACCTGCTGGACGAGCTCGACGCCGCCGCGGGGAAGGCGGCCGGTGACGCCGCCGCCCTGATCCTGGGGTCGGTCGAGGCGGACGGGATCGTGCACGTCGCCGGGGCCGGGCACTCCCTGGCGATGGTGTTCGAGACGTTCTACCGGGCGGGCGGGCTGGCCGCCGTCCGCCCGATCTGGGACCCGGCCGTGTTCCCCCTCGACCACGCCGTGCGCAGCACCCGCGCGGAGCGGCGGGCCGGGGTGGGGCGCGCGGTGGTCGAGAAGGCGGCGCCCGCCCCGCCCGACGTGGCGGTCGTCTTCTCCACCAGCGGCCGCAACCCGTACCCGGTGGAGGTCGCGCAGGAGTGCGCGGCGCGGCGGGTGCCGGTCGTCGCGGTGACGTCGGCGCCTGCGTCGCGCGGCGCGCAGGCGCGGGCGGGCACGGCGCTCGCCGACCACGCGGCGATCGTGCTGGACACGCGCGTCCCGCCCGGCGACGTGCTGCACCCGGCGGCGGCGCCGCGGACGGCGGCGGTCTCCACCATCCTCGCCGCGTACGCGTGGTCGCGGGTGCTGGCCGAGCTCGACGACCTCGCCGCGGCGCGCGGGGTGGACCTGCCGCGCTGGACGAGCGCGAACGTCCCCGGCGGCGACGAGGCGAACGCCGCGCTGCTGGAGCGCTACCGGCACCGCGTCCCCGAGCTGGCCGGGGACGGCTAGCCGGGGAACCCCGCCCGGCCCCACGGCGTTTCTCATTATGGTCCGGCTCGTCCCCTATGACAGGATGCGAGGTTTACATCGGACCGGAACGAGGAGCGAGATGACGACCAGACCGACCGGGGACGACCTTCTAGCCGTGTTCACGCGCGCGGACCTCGGCGGCGATCAGAAGCTCGACCTGATGGAGTTCACGCTCGTCCTGGACGAGCTGGGGCTCGCCTGGACGCGTGCCGAGACGCAGGACAGGTTCGAGAAGGCGGACGGCAACCTCGACGGGTTCATCTCCTACGAGGAGTTCCGCGCGATCCTGGACTCCCAGGGCTGGGCCGAGGGCCCGCTGCCCGGCGCGCGCGCCTGATCACGCCGAAGACGACGGGCCCGCCGGCGCGGCCGGCGGGCCCGTTCCCGTCCGTCCCCGCGGAATCAGGCGCGGCCTGGTGAGGAGCGGCGGGGTCAGGCACGGCGGGGTCAGGCGCGGCGGCCCCGCAGCGACCGGTACCGGCGGACGAGCTCGGCCGTGGACGGGTCGGGCGCCTGCGCGGGCGGCTCGTCCGAGGTGAGCGCGGGGGCCAGGTCCATCGCCATGACCTTGCCGAGCTCGACGCCCCACTGGTCGAAGGAGTCGATGCCCCAGACCGTCCCCTCCACGAACACGACGTGCTCGTAGAGCGCGACGAGCGACCCGAGCGTCTTCGGGGTCAGCTTCGGCGCGAGGATCGTGCTGGTCGGGCGGTTGCCCGGCATCACCTTGTGCGGGACCACCGCGGCCGGCGTGCCCTCGGCGGCGATCTCCTCGGCGGTCTTGCCGAACGCGAGCGCCGACGTCTGCGCGAGCAGGTTCGCGGTGAGCAGGTCGTGCATGCCGGCGCGGTCCTCGAACGGCTCGGCGAAGCCGATGAAGTCGGCGGGGACGAGCCGGGTGCCCTGGTGCAGCAGCTGGTAGAAGGCGTGCTGGCCGTTGGTGCCGGGCTCGCCCCAGAAGATCTCGCCGGTCTGCGCGACGACGGGCGCGCCGTCGGCCCGCACCGACTTGCCGTTGGACTCCATGGTGAGCTGCTGGAGGTAGGCGGGGAACCGGGACAGGCGCTGGCTGTACGGCAGGACGGCCCGGGTCTGGGCACCGAAGAAGTCGGTGTACCAGACGCCGAGCAGGCCCATCAGGACGGGCATGTTCGCCTCGAACGGCGCGCCGCGGAAGTGCTCGTCGATCTCGCGGAACCCGGCGAGCATCTCCCGGAACGCCTCGCCGCCGATGGCGATCATCAGGGAGAGGCCGATGGCGCCGTCGAAGGAGTACCGCCCGCCGACCCAGTCCCAGAAGCCGAACATGTTGGCTGTGTCGATGCCGAAGCCGGCGACCCGCTCGGCGTTGGTGGAGACGGCGACGAAGTGCCGGGAGACGGCCTTGTCGTCGCCGAGCCGCTCGACGAGCCACTGCCGCGCGACCTTGGCGTTGGTGAGGGTCTCCAGCGTCCCGAACGTCTTGGAGCTGATGACGAACAGCGTCTGCTCGGGGTCGAGGCCGGAGAGCTTGCCGAGGATGTCGGCCGGGTCGATGTTGGAGACGAACCGGCAGGCGATCCCGGCGCCGAGGCGGTCGGTCGGGGTCGGTTGGTCGGGGAGACCCGCGAAGTCGTGCAGGGCCTCGTAGGCCATCGCGGGGCCGAGGTCGGAGCCGCCGATGCCGATGTTGACGACGGTGGTGATGCGCTTGCCGGTGAAGCCCGTCCACTCCCCCGAGCGCACGCGGCCCGCGAAGTCGGCCATCTTGTCCAGGACGGCGTGCACGTCGCCGGCGACGTCCTGGCCGTCCACCGTCAGGGCCTCGCCGGGCGGCAGGCGCAGCGCGGTGTGCAGGACGGCGCGGTCCTCGCTGACGTTGATGTGCTCCCCGGTGAACATCGCCTCGATCCGGGCGCGCAGCCCCGCGCGCTCGGCGAGCGCGGTGAGCAGCCTCAGCGTCTCGTCGGTGACCCGGTGCTTGGAGTAGTCCAGGTACAGGTCCCCCGCGGTCACGGCCATCCGGGCGGCGCGCCCCGGATCGTCCGCGAACAGCTCGCGCAGGTGCCGTCCCGCGAGCGCCGCCTGGTGCTCGGCCAGCGCGGACCATTCGGGCGACTCGGTGATATCAGCCATTGCCTCTCTCATCTCCTCGCGGGGCGAGCGCCGAACGTCCCCCGGGCACCCCGCCGTTCCCCATCCGGCGATCATAGGCGGACCGCGCGTGACCGTATCAGGGCGTCCGCGGCGCCGCGGGGATCCGCCCCGGCCGCCGGGGCCCGCACGGCCCGCGAGTAGGGTCGCCCGCAGGCTGGCAGGAGGTTTTCCGGGATGAGCGACGCCCCGCACGGCATCACGAGCATGTTCGACCTCGCGCCGCTCGGCGAGGACTCGTTCATGGCCACGTCGCCGCCGGTGGGCCGGCCCCGGCTGTTCGGCGGGCAGGTCGCCGGGCAGGGCCTGCGCGCCGCGTGCCTGACGGCCGGCGGGCGCCCGCCGCACTCGATGCACGCCTACTTCATCCGCCCGGGGACGCCGGACGAGCCGCTGACCTTCGAGGTGGCCCGCACCCGCGACGGCCGCTCGTTCTCGACCCGGCACGTGACCGCGAGCCAGGGCGGCAAACCGATCCTGGAGCTGATCGCCTCCTTCCACGACCCCGAGGCCGGGTTCGACTGGCAGGCCGCCCCGCCGTCCGGCACGCCCGGCCCGCAGGGGGTGCCCGAGGCGGAGCCGCCGGCGTTCTTCCGGCACCCGGCCGGGTTCGAGATCCGGGTGGTGAACCCGCCCGGGGAGGGCGAGTTCCCGATCGCGCACCCGTACTGGATCAGGATGGCGGCCCCGGTCGGCGACGATCCCGCGCTGCACGCCTGCGTCATCGCCTACCTGTCGGACATGGGCGTCGTCAGCAGCGCCCGCGCCCCCGGCTCGCCGCGCCGCCTCGCGACCGCGGTCACGCTCGACCACGCGCTGTGGTTCCACCGGCCGCCGCGCGCCGACCGGTGGCTGCTGTACTCGGTGGACCCGGTCACGAACCACGGCGCCCGCGGCCTGGCACGCGGCACCCTCCACACCGAGGACGGGACGCTCCTGGCATCGATCGCCCAGGAGGCGCTCCTGCGCCCGGCATCGGGCTAGGGTCGCGGACTAGAGTCCCGGTCCATGGGAGCTCGCGCGAACTACGTCCTGATCGACGCGGACGGCCTGAGCCTGCACTACTCCCACTGGGGCGCGGACGGGGTGTGCTCCGCGCTGGTCGCGGGCCCGGAGGCGGCGAGGCGGTTCATCGCCGCACAGCACCGCTGCGCCGACCCGGCCCGCGACTGGCTGGACGACCGCTGGGCCGAGGGCGGCGCGGTCGTCGACCACACGGCCCGCCGGCTGGTGTTCTACGGCGACCAGCTGATGCTGGAGATCCCGTGCAAGCGGGCCTTCCTGGCACTGCTCGGCCTGACTTGGCCCGGTTGGACGGTGCGGTGGGCCTACGACGGCATCGGCGATCTCGCCGCGGCGGCCGGGTTCGACCGGTCGCTGGTCCGCAGCCCGGACCGGGACGAGCGCGCCGTCCCGGAAGAGACCGAGACGGACCCGGACGACATGCATCACCTGCTCACGGTCCGGACGGCGGAGGGGATCACCGTCTACCCGCTGTACTGGGAGCTCCACACGGCCTGGCAGGGACCGGGCCTGGCGGACCGGCCGCCCGCCGGCGGGCTTCCGCGGCGGGATCTGGGGACCGTGCCGGTCAGCGGGCTCCATGTGGACGTGCCCGCTCGCACGGCGGGCGCCTGGGTGGGCGCGTCCTGCACGGGGCTGGTCCCCGCCCTGGAGGAGCTGTGGCCGGGATGGCGCGTGGAGTTCTGGGAGGACCGGTACGAGGAGCAGCTCGCCCGCTGCGAGGGCGCGGTCACCGTCCCGGCCCGCGACCCGGTCGCCGCCCTCGACGAGGTGGTCTCCACGCTCGGCCGCCGGCGCGGGGAAGACCCCGTGCCGCGGATGCTGGAGACCGTCCGCCGGCACGCCGGGGACCGGGAGGTCGAACTGAACCCGTACTTCACCGCGCACCGGCAGGTCGACGCCGAAGACGACGAATGGCGATCCGTCCTCGACAGCGCCGCCGAGCTGCGCGCCCGCCTCGCCGCGCGGTCCTGACCGCTCACCGGCGCCGAACGGCGACGGGACTAGGCTCGGTCTTGGCCGCCTCACCAGGGGCGGTGGATCGCGTGAGGAGGGAGTCCCGGGGTGAGCGAGCGGGCGTTCTGGGTGGGCACGTACACCGGTGAGGCCGGTCGGGGCGCCGGGATCTACCGGGTGACCCGGCGGGCGGACGGGACGCTGGAGGGGCCGGAACTCCGGACCGAGGCCGTGTGCCCGTCGTACCTGGCCGCCCATCCCTCCGGGAACGTCCTCTACGCCGTGCGGGAGGAGGAGCAGGGCGGGGTCCTCGCCTACGAGGTGGCGGGCTCAGAGCTGCGGGAGATCGGGACACGCCGGGCGGGGGCGCTGCCGTGCCACCTGTCCGTGGCACCGGACGCCGGGCATCTGCTGGTCGCCGACTACGGCTCCGGGACGGTGCGGGCCGTCCCGCTGGGCCGGGACGGAGGCTTCACCGGCGACCCCGCGGTGGCGGAGGGGCAGGGAACCGGGCCCCGGACCGATCGCCAGGAAGGCCCGCACGCGCACGCGTCGGTGCACGCCCCGGACGGGACCGTCCTCACGACCGACCTGGGAGCCGACCTCATCCGCTCCTTCCGGATCGAGGACGGCGCGCTGCGCCTCGTCGGGGAGACGCCCGTGCCGGCCGGGCACGGGCCGAGGCACCTGGTCGTCCATCCGGGCGGCAGCGTGCACGTGCTCGCCGAACTGGTCCCGTCCGTGCTGGTCTTGCGGCCGGTGGACGGGTACGCGCGGCTGGAGCTCGTGGCCGAGTCGCCCGCGACGGCGGATCCGGCGGGCGATCCCGCCCAGGGCGCGGCGATCAGACTCGGGGCGGGCGGCCGATACGCCTACACCTCCATGCGCGGCACGGACGTCGTCACCGCCCACCGCGTGCTGGACGGCGGCGCGGCGCTCAAGCCGATCGCCGACGTCCCGTCCGGCGGGCACTGGCCGCGCGACCTGTACGTGGACGGCGAGTGGATGCACGTCGCCAACGAGCGGAGCGACACGATCGCGACGTTCCGGATCGGCCCGGACGGTGTCCCGGCGCCCGCCGGGACACCCCTGCGCGTCCCCTCGCCGGTCTGCGTCATCCCGGCCGGGCCCGCGGCGTAAGGGCGTTTCCTGCCGCCCGCCACGGGCACGTCCCCCGAGAACAGGAGGACGAGCAGGGAGCATCCCGACATGACGACGATCGCCACGACCAACCCGGCGACGGGTGAGGTCGAGAAGACCTTCGACGCGCTGGCCGACGAGGAGGTCGACCGGCGCATCGCGCGGGCGGCGGAGACGTTCGCCTCCTACCGCACGACGCGGCTGGAGCAGCGGGCGGAGTGGATGAACGCGGCGGCGGACATCCTGGACCGGGAGGCCGACCAGATCGGCGCCATGCTCACCACGGAGATGGGCAAGACGCTGAAGGCCGCCGTCGCCGAGGTGCGCAAGTGCGCGAAGGCGTGCAGGTTCTACGCCGGGCACGCGGCGGAGTTCCTCGCCGACCGGCGTCCCGCCGAGGCGCGGGAGGTGGGCGCGCGGGACGCCTACGTCCGCTACCAGCCGCTCGGGCCGGTACTGGCGATCATGCCGTGGAACTTTCCGCTCTGGCAGGTGGTCAGGTTCGCCGCCCCCGGCCTGATGGCGGGGAACGTGGGGCTGCTGAAGCACTCCTCGAACGTGCCCCAGACGGCGCTGTTCCTGGAGGACCTGTTCCGCCGGGCCGGGTTCCCCGAGGGCGCCTTCCAGACCCTGCTGATCGGGTCGTCCGAGGTCGAGCGGGTGCTGCGGGACCCGCGGATGAAGGCGGCGACGCTCACCGGCAGCGAGCCCGCGGGGCGGTCCGTCGCGGCCATCGCCGGGGACGAGATCAAGCCGACGGTGCTGGAGCTCGGCGGCAGCGACCCGTTCGTGGTGATGCCGTCCGCCGACATCGAGGCCGCGGCGCGAACGGCGGCGGAGTCCCGCTGCCTCAACAACGGGCAGAGCTGCATCTCCGCGAAGCGGTTCATCGCCGACATCGGCTGCGCGGACGAGTTCGAGCGGCGCTTCGTGGAGCACATGCGGGCGAAGCGGGTCGGCGACCCGATGGACGGCTCCACCGACGTCGGCCCGCTGGTCAGCGAGGAGGGGCGCGCCGAGGTCGAGGAACTGGTGGCCGACGCGGTGGCCAAGGGCGCGACGGTGCTGTGCGGCGGCGAGCGCCCGGACGGTCCGGGCTGGTTCTACCCGCCGACCGTGGTCTCCGGGGTGA
Organism: Actinomadura madurae; assembly: GCF_900115095.1. Classification (GTDB taxonomy): domain Bacteria; phylum Actinomycetota; class Actinomycetes; order Streptosporangiales; family Streptosporangiaceae; genus Spirillospora; species Spirillospora madurae. The sequence continues at coordinate 372,437 of NZ_FOVH01000006.1, read as the reverse complement.
CGCCCGAGATGCGGATGTACCACGAGGAGGTCTTCGGGCCGGTCGCGTCGCTGTTCCGCGTCCGCGGGGTGTCGGAGGCGGTGGAGGTCGCGAACGCGACCGGGTTCGGGCTCGGCTCGAACGCGTGGACGCGCGACGACATCGAGCGGGACCGGTTCGTCCGGGAACTGGACGCGGGCCAGGTCTTCATCAACGGGATGGTGACGTCCTACCCCGAGCTGCCGTTCGGCGGGGTCAAGCGCTCCGGCTACGGCCGCGAGCTGTCGGCGGACGGCCTGCGCGCCTTCTGCAACGCCAAGACCGTCTGGGAAGGCTGACCCTCAGAGGACGAAGCCCTCGGGGAACGGGTCGTCGGGATCGAGCAGGTAGGTGGCGGTCCCGGTGATCCAGGCGCGCCCGGTGAACTCGGGGATCACCGCGGGCAGGCCGCCGGCGTCGGCGGTGCCGACGAGCCGCCCGGTGAAGCGGGTGCCGATGAACGACTCGTTCACGAACTCGGTGTGCAGCGGCAGCTCGCCGCGCGCGTGCAGCTGCGCCATCCGGGCGGACGTGCCGGTGCCGCACGGCGACCGGTCGAACCAGCCGGGATGGATCGCCATCGCGTTGCGGGAGTGCTTCGCGTCCGAGCCCGGCGCGAGGAACTGGACGTGCTTGCAGCCCGCGATCAGCGGATCGCCGGGGTGGACGGGAGGGTCGGTCTCGTTGATCGCCGCCATGACGGCGAGCCCGGCGGCGAGGATGTCGTCCTTGCGGGCCCGGTCGAACGGCAGGCCGAGCGGTTCGAGATCGGTGATGGCGTAGAAGTTGCCCCCGTAGGCCATGTCGTAGCGGACGTCTCCGAGCCCCGGGACGGTCACGACCGCGTCCCGCCGGAGGGCGAACGAGGCGATGTTGCGGAGCGTGACGTGCTCCGCGGCACCGTCGCGGACGGCGACGCGGGCCTCGACGAGCCCGGCCGGGGTGTCGAGGCGCACGACCGTCTCGGGCTCGGTCACCTCGACCATGCCGGTCTCGACCAGGACCGTGGCGACGCCGATGGTGCCGTGCCCGCACATCGGCAGGAACCCGCTGACCTCGATGTACACGACGCCCCAGTCGGCGTCCGGCCGGGTGGGCGGCTGCAGGAGCGCGCCGCTCATCGCGGGGTGGCCGCGCGGCTCGTCCACCAGGAAGCGGCGCAGCCCGTCCAGGTGCCGGACGGCGTACCGGCGCCGCTCGGCCATGGTGGCGCCCGGGATGGGCGCGACGCCGCCGGTGACGACGCGGGTCGGCATGCCCTCGGTGTGCGAGTCGACCGCGCTGATCGACCGGGCCGACCGCATCAGGCGGCCCGCCGCCGCGCGAGCGCGTCGATCGCGCGGGCCATGTCGGCGGTGACGGCGGCGCGGTGCTCGGGGGTCAGCGGCCCGCGCGGCGGGCGGCAGGGGCCGCCGTACCGGCCGACCTGGTCCATGCCGAGCTTGATGGCCTGGACGAACTCGGTCCGCGAGTCCCACCGGAACGCCGCGACGAGCGGCTCGTAGAGTGCCCGCGCCTCCGCGAGCCTTCCGGCGGTGGCCAGGTCGTAGAGGAGCGCCGACTCGGCCGGGAACACGTTGGGGAACCCCGCGAACCAGCCGGTCGCCCCCATCAGCAGCGACTCCAGGACGACGTCGTCGGCGCCCGCGACGACCTCCAGGCCCGGCGCCCTCTCCTTGATCTCCAGGACGCGGCGGACGTCGCCGGAGAACTCCTTCACGGCGACCACGCCGTCGATCTGGGCGATCTCGGCGAGCAGGTCCGGGGTGAGGTCGACCTTGGTGTCGATCGGGTTGTTGTAGACCATGACCGGCAGGCCGGCGGACGCCACCGCCTCGTAGTGCGCGACGACCTCGCCGCGGTCGGCCCGGTACATCGTCGGCGGCAGGCACAGGACGCCGTCCGCGCCGTCCTCGGCGGCGATCTCGGCCCAGTGCCTCGCCTGGTGGGAGCCGGGGCCGTGCACGCCGGCCACGACGACGCCGTCCCCGGCGACGGCCTCGACGGCGGTGCGGGCGACGCGGCGGCGCTCCTCGTCGGTCAGCGCCGAGTACTCGCCGAGCGAGCCGTTGGGGCCGACGCCGCGGCAGCCGTTGCCGACCAGCCAGCGGCAGTGCTCGGCGTACCGGTCGTGGTCGACGGCGAGCCCGGCGGGGGCCGCGGCGTCCTCGCGGTAGGGCAGCGCCGCCGCGACGATCACGCCGCCCAGGGGCGAGGGCGCGCTCTGCGTCTGGGTGTCGCTCATGGGGAGCTCTCCTTCGTGCCGGGGTCCTCGACGGGCGGCCTCGCGAGTTCGCCCAGCCGGACGGGCTGGGCGATGGGCCGGTGGTGGGGGTGCCCGCTCCGCAGCAGCTCGGCGACCGTCGGGCCGCAGATCCGGGCCTGGCAGGGGCCGAGGCCGGCGCGGGTCGCGAGCTTCACCGCGTGCGCGGAGCCCGTTCCGAGGGCGCACGGCAGGGCGCCGTAGGGGGTGTCCTCGCAGCGGCAGACGATCGTGTCCGGCCGCAGCCAGCCGGGCCAGGCCGCGCCGATCGGGTGGGCGGCGGCCAGGCGCGCGGCGAAGGCCCGCGCCCGGTCGCGGCGGCGGCGCGCGGCCACCGCGGCGGGCGCGTCCGGGGAGCCGAGGCCGGCGGTCCAGCCGGCGAGGAGGCCCTCGGCCCGGGCGGCCGGCGCCCCGGCGATCCCGGTGATCTCCCCCGCGGCGTGCACGCCGGGGACGCTGGTGCGCTGGTCGGCGTCGACCTCGACGAACGCGCCGCCGCGCAGGCGGCACCCGGCCGCGACCGGGAGTTCGAGCCGGGGGGTGAACCCGTGGGCGACGCACAGGGCGTCCACAGCGACGACCTGCTCGGTGCCGGGGACGGCCGACCAGTCGGCACGGAGCCGTGCCGTGACCGCCTCTTCGATTCGGCCGTCGCCCCGTGCCTCGATCACGGCGCGGCCCGTCCGGTACGGGACGCGGTGCCGGGCCAGCAGCGCGGCGTATCCGGCGAGCTCGGCGGCCTTGCCGGTCTGGGCCGCCAGCTCCCAGGGCCGGCGCGTCCAGCCGCGCGCCACGGTCGCGGCGGGGTTGGCCTCCAGCACCGCCCGGACGCTCGCCCCGGCCTCCAGCAGCGACGCGGCGACGGGCAGGAGGAACGGGCCGGAGCCGGCGATCAGCGTCCGGTCGCCCGGCGGCAGCCCCTCCCTCTTCACGAACGACTGCGCCGCCCCGGCGGTGGAGACGCCGGGCAGCTCCCAGCCCGGGAACGGCAGGACGCGGTCGTGCGCGCCCGGTGCGAGCACCAGCGCGCCGGGGCGCAGGACGTGCCGGTCCCGTTCCGCCCCGTCGATCTCCCCGCGCAGCACGTGGACGTGCGGCGGGCCGTCCCCCGCGCGGTCGATCGACCAGACCGCGCTCTGCGGCCACCAGTCGCACCGCGGACGGCCGAGAACGTGGTCGCGGAGCCGTTCGTAGCCGTGCCAGGCGCGGTTCTGGCCGCCGGGTTCCGGCGCCGCGTCGACCAGGGTCACCTCCGACCCGGCGCGCAGCGCTCCCGCCGCCGCGCACAGCCCGGCCGGACCGGCCCCCACGACCACGACGTGCCAGGTCATCGGCCGCCCTCCCCCGCGCGGGACTGGGTGGTGACCGCGTCGCCGTCGCGGGCGCGGCGCAGGCAGGCCCGCACGTCCCGGACCCCGTTCACGGTCACCAGGCAGTCGAAGCACACGCCGATCCCGCAGAACACGCCGCGCGGTGTGCCGGACGGGCTCCGCCGCCAGGACCGGCGGCCGGAGGCCAGCAGCACGCCGGCGATCGTCTGCCCCTCCCTGCCGGCGAGGGTCTCCCCGTCCACGGTGATGCGCAGCGGGCTCATACGGGATCGTCCTCGCACTGGACGGCGGGCCGGGCGGCGCGGAACGGCTCCGCGTCGACGGCCGGCCCGCGGCCGAGCATCAGGTCGCGCAGGACGGCGGCGGTGCCGGTGGACAGCCCGACCCCGGCGCCCTCGTGCCCGGTCGCGTGCCAGAGGCCGTCCAGGTGCGGGTCGGCCCCGATGACGGGCAGGTGGTCGGAGACGTACGGGCGGAACCCGCCGTAGGCGCGCATGACCGGCACGCCGGCCAGCGACGGGAACAGCCGCAGGGCCTTGGCGGCGATGACCGACAGCACCTCGGGGCGCATCCGGTCGTCGAACCCGACGCGGCGGCGCGAGGAGCCGAGCAGGATCGTCCCCGCCCGGGTCGACTCGACGACGGCGGACGCCTGCAGATCCCCGGCCCCGCTCCCGACCGCGCCCACGTAGCCGGCGTCGTAGACCTTGTGGAAGACGGTCGGCGGCATCGGCGCGGTGACCAGGACCTCGCCGCGGCGCGGCGCGACCCCGAGGCGGACGCCGAGCCGCGCGGCGACCCGGCCCGACCACGGCCCGGCGGCGTTGACGAAGGCGTCGCCCTCGATCGTCCCGCCGGTGGTCCGCACCCCGGTGAGGCGGCCGCCGCGCCGGACCGCGCCGAGCACCTCGCATCCGGTGCGCACGGCGGCCCCGGCGCGCGCCGCGGCGGCCAGCAGCGCGGTCGCCGCCCCGGCGGGCTGGACCTGGGCGTCCTGGGGGTAGTGGACGGCCCCGGTGACGTCCCTGGTGAGGTGGGGCTCGGCGGCGGCGAGGGCCGCGGCGTCCAGGTCCTCCGCGGTGACCCCCGCCGCGCGCTGGGCGCCGGCGAACTCCGCCAGGGTGTCCGCCCCGGCGGAGGTGGTGGCGACGACGATGCCGCCCTTGGCGTCCCATTCGGCGCCGGCCGCGCCGGGGGCGCCGTCCAGGACGGCGGGCCACAGCTCCCGCGACAGCTTCGCCAGCTCCAGCTCGGGGCCGGGCCCCTTGTCCGAGACCAGGACGTTGCCCTCGCCGTGGGCGGTCGTCCCGGCCGCGGGCCCGCCGCGGTCGGCGACGACGACCGCGCAGCCCGCCAGGGCCAGCTCGCGGGCGCAGGCCGCGCCGACGATCCCGGCGCCCAGCACCACGACCCGCATGCGACCGCCCGCCAATCGTTCGCTAAACCGAACGATTTCGAGCGTAAGCGGGCCCCGCGCGCGCTGTCAACGAGGGTGCGGCGGCCGGTGTCAGGGGGTCTCGACCAGATGCGACGGAGCGGCCGGGGACGCGTGAAGCCGCTGGTCGGCGCTGTACTCCAGGAGGAGCACGGAGCGGACGGTCCCCTCGGCGGCCGTGTAGCGGTGCGGCAGCCGCGCGTCGAAGCAGACGTAGTCGCCCGGCCCGAGCTCCACGTCGCGGTCGTCCACCCGGACGGCGAGGCGCCCGGCCTGCACGATCGTGTGCTCGACCCCGACGTGGCCGAGCGAGTCCTGGCGGCGGCCGGCCCGGACGACCTGGTCGTACACCTCGACCATGGCGCCGCCGGACTCGATGCCCCGCAGCGGCCGCAGGTCGACGCCCTCGCCGCTCAGCGGCTCCACCTCGGCCGCGCGGACCACGGTGAGCCCGGACGGCCCCCGGTGGTCGAGCAGGTCGGAGATGGGCACCTCCAGCGCGCGGGACAGGCTGAACACCGTCTCGATGGTGGGGTTCCCCGCTCCCGCCTCCAGCTGGGACAGCGTGGCCTTGCCGATCCTCGACCGGCGGGACAGCTCCGACAGCGACAGGCCGAGGTGGAGCCGCGCGCGGCGCAGGTTGCCGGCCAGCACGTCCCGCACCGAGTCCCCTGACGCGTCCACGCTCGCCGCCCCCGTCCCGTCACCTGTCCAGCCGTTCGCTCTATCGAACGGTCAGTGTACCGGGTGGGGCTCGGCCGGGCTCAGAGGTCCACCAGCCTCCCGACCCCGGCCTCGCGGGCGCGTGCCACGATGACGGAGGCCGCCGCCGTGTCCTGCACCCCGACGCCGACGCTGTTGTAGAAGACGATGTCGGCGGCGGACGCGCGCCCGGTGGCGAGGCCGGCGACGACCGGGCCGAGCGGGCGCACGGCGCCCGGGTCCAGCAGGCCGTCGCGGACGGCGGCCACCACGGGGCCGGCGTGCTCCAGCGCGGTCGGCACGTCGTCCACCACGACGGACGCGGCGCGGGTGAGTGTCTCGCCGTCCACCTCCGTCCGGTCCGGCGCGAAGGAGCCCACGCTGACGACCGTGCAGCCGGGGCGGAGCCACGCACCCGAGACGACCGGTTCGGCGCTGGTGGTCGCGGTGACGACGATCTGCGCGTCCTCGACGGCGGCGCGGGCGGACGCCGCCGTCTCGACCGGCAGCTCCAGCTCGGCGGCGAGGTCGGCGGCGGCGGTGCAGGTGTCCGGATGGCGGCAGGTCATCGTGACCCGGCCGAGGGGGCGGACCGCCGCCATCGCCCGGACGTGCGCGCGGCCCTGGACGCCGCAGCCGATCACCGCGAGCCGGGACGCGTCCGGCGCCGCGAGGTGCCCGGCCGCCACCGCGCTCGCCGCGGACGTGCGCAGCGTCGTCACGGCCTCCCCCTCGATGACCGCGACGGGCCGGCCGTCCACCGGGTCCTGGACGGTGACGAGCGCGGCCACCGTCGGCAGGCCGCGCGCCGCGTTCCCCGGGGTGACGCTGCCGAACTTGGCGACGGCGCCGGTGCCGGGCAGCCGGGAGACGTAGCTGAACGCGACCTCGCCGTCCGGCCCGTCCAGCAGCACGCGGGGCGCGAGCCGCGCCTCCCCGCGGCCGAGCGCGGCGAACGCGGCCCGCTGCGAGGCGATCGCGGCGGGCAGGTCGAACACCGCGGCCACGTCGGCGGCGGAAAGCAGCAGGACACCGGCCATGGGGAGATCCTCGCGACCGCGCCGCCGCGCTGTCGAGGCCGAAAGGGCAAGCGGTGCTTACCGATCACTACATGAGATCGCATGCTTGCCCGTCTCGACGCCCGTGCCTGGACGTTTCACGCTTTCACCATCCCTGGCCGCGAGTGACGGAGAGGCGCCGATGACCCTGCTGACCCCGCGGGACCGCGGACGCCGGTTCCGCCTCATCGCCACCGCCGGCGCCGGGCTGCTGCTCGCCCCGCTCGCCGCGTCCTGCGGCTCGGGCGACTCCGGCGACGACGGCGCGATCAAGATCGGCGTGCCGGCGCCGCTGAGCGGCGACTCCGCCTCGGCCGGCCAGGACATCCTCGCCGCCGCCAAGGTCGCCGCCGACGAGATCAACAAGGCCGGCGGGGTGGACGGCCGGAAGATCGAGATCGTCGAGGCCGACGACCAGTGCAGCGCCCAGCAGGGCGCGCAGGCCGCGCAGAAGCTGCTCAACAGCGGCGTCGTCGCGGTGGCGGGCGGCTACTGCTCCGGCGCCGCGGTGCCCGCGATCCCGATCTACGGCAGGCGCAACGTCCCGTTCGTGATGGACGCCTCCACCAACCCGTCGCTGACGGACTCCGGCAAGGGCAAGGTCTTCCGCACCTGCGGGCGGGACGACAACCAGGGCCTCGTGGCGGCCAAGTTCATGACCGGGCCCCTCGGCGCGAAGCGGGTCGCGCTGCTGCACGACAACACGACCTACGCCAAGGGCCTCGCGGACGCGGCGGCGAACTCGGTCAAGCAGGCGGGCGCACAGGTGGTCTACGAGGACGCGCTGCAGCCCGGCCAGTCCGACTACAGCCCGGTCCTGACGAAGGTCGCCTCCACCAAACCGGACGTGCTGTACTTCACCGGCTACTTCGCCGAGGCGGGCCTGCTGATGAAGCAGCGCAAGCAGCTCGGGCTCACGTTCACGCTGATGGGCGGGGACGCGACGACCGACTCGACCGTCCTGAAGACCGCCGGCTCGGCGGCCGACGGCTACATCGCCACGACCGCGCCGCTGGCCAAGGACCTGCCGGCCGCCGCGACGTTCGTCTCGGCGTACAAGTCGGCCAACAACGCCGACCCCGGGCCGTTCTCGGTGTACGAGTACGACGCGGTCAAGGTCGTCGCGAAGGCCATCGACGACGCCGGCTCGACCAAGGGCACCGCCATCACCGAGGCCCTCCACAAGATCAAGGACTTCCCGGGCATCACCGGGCCCATCACGTTCGACGACAAGGGCGACCGGACCGACCCCCTCTACATCACCGTTCAGGTCAAGGACGGAGGGTTCACCGCCTACAAGAAACTCGACCAGAGCGGCTCCACCTGGGTGGACGCCAAGGCCTCCTGACCGGGCGCAGCCGAACGGGGTTCCATGAGCGAGTTCGTCCAGTACCTGGTGAACGGCCTGACGATCGGGGCCTTCCTCGCCCTCATCGCGCTGGGCTACTCGATGATCTACGGGGTGGTCCGGCTGATCAACTTCGCGCACGGCGACGTGTTCATGATCGGGGCGTTCGCCGGGTTCGGGACGCTGACCACGCTCGGCGCGACCGGCGGGATGGCGCTGCCCGCCATCGTCGCCGCGGTGGTGATCGGCGCCCTCACCACCGGCGTGATCGGCACCGGGATCGCCAGGGCCGCCTACGTCCCGCTGCTGGCGTCCCCGCGGCTGGCCCTGCTCATCGCGGCGATCGGGGTCTCGCTGGCGCTGGAGGAGGGCGTGAAGGTGCTCACCGACGCCCGGTTCAAGTCCTACCCGCACGCGCTGGACGGCGGCCGGATCTTCAGCGGCGCCGTCCGCGTCACCTGGGGCCAGCTCGCGCTGGTCGTGCTGTCGGTGGCGCTGATGGCGGCGCTGTGGCTGTTCGTCACCCGCACCGTGACCGGGACCGCGATGCGCGCCCTCGCGATGGACCGCGACGCCGCCCGGCTGCAGGGCATCAACGTCGAGCGGCTGATCCTCACGACGTTCTTCATCGGCTCGCTGCTCGCCGGCGCGGCCGGGGTCATGTACGGGCTGTACTACGTGCAGATCAGCTTCGGCATGGGCTTCCTCATCGGGCTGCGGGCCTTCACCGCGGCGGTCCTCGGCGGCATCGGGAACCTGCCGGGGACGATGGTCGCGGGCGTGGCCATCGGCCTCGTCCAGTCGTTCTCCGCCGGGTACGTCTCGTCCCGCTGGACGGACGTCATCATCTTCGGGCTGCTGATCGCCGTACTGGCGCTGAGACCCACCGGCCTGTTCGGCGAGCGCGTCGTGGAGCGCGCGTGAGGGCCCGGGTCCGGGCGTCCCTCGCGGCGCGGCCGGCGGGCGCGGAGGCCGCGGTCCGGTACGGCGGCTGGCCGCTGCTGATCGCGGCGGCGCTGGTGGCGGGCGGGACCCTCGACGACTACGCGCTGACCGTCGCCGGCACGATCCTGATCTACGCGATCCTCGGGCTCGGCATCAACATCGTCGTCGGCTACGCGGGCCTGCTGGACCTCGGGTTCGCGGCGTTCTTCGCGATCGGGGCGTACACCTCCGGCCTGCTGATGCTGGAACTGGAGTGGGGCTTCTGGGTCACGCTGCCGGCGGCGGTCGCCGCCGCCGCGGTGGCCGGCGTGGTCATCGGGTACCCGACGCTGCGGCTGCGCAGCGACTACCTCGCGATCGTCACGCTCGGCTTCGGCGAGATCATCCGGATCACGGTGGTGAACCTGGAGGTGACCGGCGGGCCGAACGGCCTCACCGGGATCCCGCCGGTGACGGTCGGCGGGCGCGAGATCGTCACGCCCCGGGACTTCTTCTACCTGGCGCTCGCCTTCTTCACCGTCGTCCTCGCCGCGACGGCGCTGCTGGCGCGGTCGCGGCTGGCCTACGCCTGGCGGGCCATCCGGGCCGACGACACCGCCGCCGAGGCGGTCGGCGTGCCGGCCCGGCGGGTGAAGCTGCTCGCCTACGTGCTCGGCGCGGTGACCGGGGCGGTCGCGGGGCCGCTGAACGCCGCGCAGCTCGGCACCGTCGACCCGTCCAGCTTCACCTTCCTCACCTCGCTGATGATCCTGCTCGTGGTGATCATCGGCGGGATGGGCAGCCGGCCCGGCGTGATGATCGGCGCCGTCGTGATCGTCGCGCTGCCGGAGGTGCTGCGGACCGTCCAGGAGTACCGGGGCCTGTTCTTCGCGCTGCTGCTCATCCTGATCGTGATCCTGCGCCCGCAGGGGGTGTGGCCGTACCGGCCGCGCCGCTTCCGGCTGCCCGCCGAGCCGGGGCCCGCGCCGGACCTCCCGGCCGCGGCGGGCACGCTGCTGGAGGTGGACGGCCTGTCCCGGACCTTCGGCGGCGTCACGGCCGTGGACGGGTTCGCGCTGCGCGCCGGCGCCGGGCAGGTGGTGAGCGTGATCGGCCCGAACGGCGCGGGGAAGACGACCGCGTTCAACTGCATTACGGGGATGCTCGCGCCGTCGGCCGGAACGGTCGTGCTCGGCGGGCGGAGCGTCCGGGGCCTCGCGCCGCACCGCGTGGCCGCCGCCGGGCTGGCCCGCACGTTCCAGAGCATCCGGCTGTTCGACGAGATGACCGTGGCGGAGAACGTACTGATCGGCCGGTTCGCCCGGGACCGCGGCCTGCTGCGGCCGCTGTCGCGGGCCGACCTCGACACCGTCCGCCGCTGCCTGGACTTCACCGGGCTGCTGGACGCCGCGGACCGCCCGGCGGGCGGGCTGCCCTACGGCGACCGGCGCCGGCTGGAGATCGCGCGGGCGCTCGCGGGCGACCCGCGGGTGCTGCTGCTGGACGAGCCCGCGGCGGGCGCGAACCCGACCGAGAAGCGGGCGCTGATGGAGCTGATCTCCCGCATCAGCGCGCTCGGCACCGCCGTGGTGCTGATCGAGCACGACGTCGCCCTGGTCATGTCGATCTCCGACCGGGTGACCGTGCTGGAGTACGGGCGGACGATCGCCGTCGGGCCGCCCGCCGAGATCCGGGAGGACCAGCGGGTGATCGCCGCCTACCTCGGCGTGCCGGACGACCCGGAGACCGACCTCGTCACGGAGGTGCTGCGGTGACGCTGCTGGCCGTGGAGGACCTGCACAGCCGGTACGGGCAGGTCGAGGCGCTGGCCGGGATCTCGTTCGAGGTCGGGGAGGGGGAGATCGTCGCGCTGCTCGGCAGCAACGGCGCCGGCAAGACCACCGCGCTCCGGACGCTCACCGGCCTGCACCGGGCCCGGTCCGGGCGGATGGAGTTCGACGGCCGCGACATCACCCGGCTCGCCGCGCACCGGGTCGTCGAGGCCGGGCTCGGGCACGTCCCGGAGGGGCGGCGGGTGTTCCCGGCGCTGAGCGTCGCCGAGAACCTGCTGCTCGGCGGGTACCTGCGGCGCCGCGACAAGGCCGCCGTCGCGGCCCGCCGGGAGGAGGTCTACGCGATGTTCCCGCGCCTCGGCGAGCGGCGCGGGCAGCTCGCCGGGCTGCTGTCGGGCGGGGAGCAGCAGATGCTCGCGATCGGCCGGGCGCTGATGCTGCGGCCCCGGCTCCTCGCCCTGGACGAGCCGACGATGGGGCTCGCGCCGCAGACGGCGCAGCAGGTGCTCCGGGTCGTCCGGGAGATCCGCGACCAGGGCACCACGATCCTGATCGTGGAGCAGAACGCCCACCAGACGCTCCGGCTCGCCGACCGGGCCTACGTCCTGGAGACGGGCCGGATCGTCCTCTCCGGCCCGGCGTCGGAGCTCGCGCGGGACGACCGGGTGAGGGCCGCCTACCTCGGCGGCGACCCGGTCATCGAGACGACGTGAGCAGCTTCCCGGCGGCGTCCTCGATGGCCTCCTCGGACAGCAGGACGTGGTAGGCGGCGTCACCGAGGGGGATGAAGCTGTCCTCGCCGGCGACCCTGCCCGCTTTCCCCTGGAAGCCCGCGTCGGCGAGGGCCGCCAGGACGCCCTCGGAGACGCCTCCGGTGCGGCGGGTCTCGTCCGCCACCAGGACGGCGCCCGTGGCGCGGGCCTCGCGCAGCAGGTCCTCGACGGGCAGCGGGGCCAGCCAGCGCAGGTCGAGCACCCGGCAGCCGACGCCGCGGGCCTCCAGGCGGCGCGCGGCGCGCAGGCTCATGCGCAGGCCGTTGGCGAACGTGACGATCGTGAGGTCCCGCCCGTCGCCGTAGGAGCGGGCGCGCCCGATCGGGACCGTCCCGCCCGCCGGGGCGAGCCAGCCCCCGTCGCCGTCCTCGTGCAGGTCGCGGACGTGGTAGAGCGCGATCGGCTCCAGCACCGCGCACACCCTGCCCTCGCGCTCGGCGGCGTCCGCGCACGCGCGCAGCATCCCCGCGGCGTCGTCGGGGCGGGACGGTGACGCGACGACCAGGCCCGGGATGTCGCGAAGCGCGGCCACGGCGTTGTCGTTGTGGAAGTGGCCCCCGAAGCCCTTCTGGTAGGCGTAGCCGGCGATCCGCACGACCATCGGGTTGGCGTACTGCCCGGACGAGAAGAACGGCAGCGTCGCCGCCTCGCCCCGGATCTGGTCGGCGGCGTTGTGCAGGTAGGCGAGGTACTGGATCTCGGGCACGGGCAGCATCCCGGCCGTCCCGAAGCCGAGTGCGAGGCCGAGGATCGACTGCTCGTCCAGGATCGTGTCGAACACCCGCGCGGGCCCGGCGCGCCTCATCAGCCCGCGCGTGACGCCGTAGACGCCGCCCTTGCGCGCCACGTCCTCGCCGAAGACGACCATCCCCGGGCGCTCGTCCAGCAGCTCGCCGAGCGTCCGGTTGATCGCCTGCGCCAGCGTGACCCGCTCCCCCTCCGCACGCGGCGCCTCGCCCCGGCTTGCCGCGGCGGGCCGGAGCGGCGCCATGACCTCCGCGGCGGAGCCGAGGCGAGGAGCACCGGCGACCTTCCCGGCGAGGGCCATGACCTCTGCGCGCTTGGCCTCGTAGAGGCCGACGACGTCCTCGGCGGTCGCCGCGCCGCGCTCGACCAGGAGGCGCGCGGTCCGCAGGAGGGGGTCGCGGTCGAGGTCGGCGGCCAGCTCGGCGGGCGTCCGGTAGGACGACTCGACGTCGGAGCCCGCGTGGCCCATCAGGCGGACGGTGCGCAGGTGCAGGAACGCGGGACGGCGGTGCTCGCGGACCCAGCCGGCCGCCCGCGCGGCCACGGCGTAGGCGTCGGCGAGGTCGCAGCCGTCGGCGTGGAAGTAGGGGAGGCCGGGCCGGGACCCGTACGCGGCGTGGATCCAGCCGGGCGGGGTGCGGACGCTGATGCCGATCCCGTTGTCCTCGCAGACGAGGAGGAGCGGCAGGGGCAGGCCCTGGAACCCGCAGTTGATCGCCGCGTTGACGGCGCCCGCGGCCGTCGAGTGGTTGGCGGAGGCGTCCCCGAAGGAGCACACCGCGACGGCGTCGCGCGGCCAGGGCGAGTCCAGGCCGAGGCGGGCGGCCCGTTCGATGGCGAAGGCCACGCCGAGCGCGCGCGGGAGGTGCGAGGCGATGGTGGAGGTCTGCGGGATGATGTGCAGCGGGCGGCTCCCGAACACCTTGTGGCGCCCGCCCGCAATAGGCTCCTCCGCGGCGGCGACCAGGCCGAGGAGCACGTCCCGCAGCGGGCTCTGGCCGGGGACCTGGCGTGCGCGCTCCAGGAAGAACGCCCCCGACCTGTAGTGCAGGAGGGCCGGGTCGTCCGGGCGCAGGACGGCCGCGACGGCCGCGTTCCCTTCATGGCCGGACGATCCGATCGTGTAGTAGCCGTGGCCCTCTGCCCGCAGGTGCCGGGCCGCGAGGTCCAGGTGCCGGCTGCCGAGCTGGGCGTCGAACAGCTCCAGGCAGCGCTCGCCGGTGAGCGGCCCGTCCGGGGCCGGCGAGGCGGGCGCCCCAAGGGTCGCGGCCGTCTCCAGGAAGTGGGCGTCGGCGGGCTCGGGCATGCGCGCTCCTGCGGGAAGGGAGATGCGTGTCGAGCATCGGACGCCGGCCGGCCGGAGCCAACCCGCGGGAGGCCGCGAACCGGTTGGGAGTTGGCCAAGGATCGCTTAACGACGTCCCGGCGAGAGCCTCAGCCCGGCTTGGCCTCGCGATTAGGAAGCCGCGCTCTGCCCGATCTTGGCTCTGGCGCGCCGGTCCGTTCAGGCTGGAGGCGTGCTCTCCTCCGTCATCGGCGGCGCCCGGATCCCGGCGGGGCCGCGTAAATACCGCTCGACCGACCCGTCCCGCACGTCCGAGACCGTCGCGGAGGTGTCCCTCGCGGACGCCGGCGACCTCGTCCGCGCCTGCCGCGCCGCCCGCGACGCGCAGGACGCCTGGCGGGACGTGCCCGCGCCCGTCCGCGGGCAGCTGGTCGCCGCGGTCGGCCGGCTCGTCGAGGCCAACAAGGCGGCGCTCGCCCGCGTCGTGACCCGGGAGGTCGGCAAGCCGTACGCCGAGGCGCTCGGCGAGGTCCAGGAGATCGCCGACACGTGCGCGTTCTTCCTCGGCGAGGGGCGGCGGCTGTACGGGCAGACCGTCCCGTCCGAGATGCCCGACAAGCAGCTGTTCACGTTCCGGGACCCGGTCGGCGTCGTCACCGTCATCACGGCGGGGAACTTCCCGGTCGCGGTGCCGTCGTGGTACATCGTCCCGGCGCTGCTGTGCGGGAACGCGGTGGTGTGGAAGCCGGCGGAGTACGCGGCGGCCTGCGCCGAGGCGTTCTACACGCTGTTCGCGCACGCGGGCCTGCCGGACGGCGTCCTCAACGTCGTGTACGCCGACGGCGCGGAGACGTTCCGCGGCCTGGAGCGGGCGCTGGACGGCGGGCTCGTCGACAAGGTCGGCTTCACCGGCTCCACCGAGGTCGGGTCGCGGATCGGCGAGCTGTGCGGGCGCCACCTCCAGACGCCGTGCCTGGAGCTCGGCGGCAAGAACCCGATGGTCGTCGCGGAGGACGCCGACCTGCCGCTGGCCGTCGAGGGCGCCCTGTTCTCCGGGTTCGGCACGGCCGGGCAGCGCTGCACGTCCCTCGGGACCGCGATCGTCCACGAGTCGGTGCACGCGGAGTTCCTCCGGCTGCTGGACGAGGCGGCGCGGGCCGCGGTGGTCGGGGACCCGGCGGGCGACGTCCTGTACGGCCCGCTGATCGGCGAGCGGTTCGCGGACGGGTTCGAGAAGGTCCTCGGCTGGATCGGGCCGGGCCACACCGTGCACGGGTCGTCCGCCACCGGGCGGATCACCGGGGCCGCGCCGCGCGAGGGCTTCACGGGGGACGCCGCGGAGGGCCTGTACTACCACCCGGTGATCGTGGACGGCGTCGGCCCCGGCGACGAGCTGTTCATGAACGAGACGTTCGGCCCGATCATCGGCGTCGCCTCGTACCGCACGCTGGACGAGGCGATCGCGCTCGCCAACGCCCCCGGCTACGGCCTCTCCGCGTCCATCTACACGACCGACCCGGCGAAGGTGTTCGCGTTCCGGCGGCGGATCTCCGCCGGGATGGTCAGCGTCAACAACTCCACCTCCGGCGCGGAGGCGCACCTGCCGTTCGGCGGGAACGGGCGGTCGGGCAACGGCAGCCGCCAGTCCGGCGTGTGGGTGCTGGACCAGTTCACCCGCTGGCAGTCGATGAACTGGGACACCTCCGGACGGCTGCAGAAGGCCCAGATGGACGTGCTGGAGATCTCCCCCGACCTCGGCTTCCGGCTGTAGGAGGGCATGTGGAGAGCACGGCCGAGGTCGTCGTCATCGGCGGCGGCGTGATGGGGACGAGCATCGCCTTCCACCTCGCCGAGGCGGGCGTGCGGGACGTGGTCCTCCTTGAGCGGGACGCGCTGGGGTCGGGCTCGACGTGCAAGGCGGCGGGCGGCGTCCGCGCCCAGTTCTCCGACGAGGTCAACATCCGGCTCGGCGCCCGCAGCCTGGAGGCGTTCGGCCGGTTCCGCGACCGCCCCGGGCAGGAGATCGACCTGCACCGGGTCGGCTACCTCTTCCTGCTGTCGCGGCCGGAGGACGTCGCGTCGTTCGAGCGGAGCGTGGCCCTGCAGAACGCGCTCGGCGTCCCCAGCCGGATGATCCCGGCCGCAGAGGCGCGGCGGCTCTCCCCCATGATCAGCGCGGACGGGCTGCTGGCCGCCGCGTTCTCCCCCGACGACGGACACTGCACGCCCGAGTCGGTGGTCCTCGGGTACGCGGCCGGCGCGCGGCGGCACGGCGCGGCGATCCGCACGCACTGCGAGGTCACCGGGATCGAGACCGACGGCGGCGAGGTGCGGGCCGTCCGGACGTCCCGGGGCCGCGTCGAGACGCCCGCCGTGATCTGCGCGGCCGGGGCCTGGTCGGCGGCGGTCGGCCGGATGGCGGGCGTCGAGCTGCCGGTGGAGCCGCTGCGCCGCCAGATCGTCTTCACCGAGCCGATGCCCGGCCTGCCCCGCCCGGTGCCGATGACCATCGACTTCACCACGTCGTTCTACTTCCACGCCGAGGGCGAGGGGCTGATGCTCGGCATGTCCGACCCGGACGAGCGGCCCGGGTTCCTGCTGAACCGCTCGGACGCTTGGCTCCCCCGGCTCACCGAGGCGATCGGCGCCCGCGCGCCGCGGCTCCTCGACGTGGGGCTGACCGGCGGCTGGGCGGGCCTGTACGAGGTCACGCCCGACCACAACGCGCTCATCGGCGAGGAGGAGACGGTGTCCCGGTTCCTGTACGCGACGGGCTTCTCCGGTCACGGCTTCCTCCAGGGCCCGGCCGTCGGCGAGGTCGTCCGCGACCTGTACCTCGGCCGGGAGCCGTTCACCGACATCGCGCCCCTGCACGCCGCGCGCTTCGCCGGCGACCTCCTCCGCCCGGAGATCAACCGTGTCTGACGTGCTCACGCTGATGGACGAGTGGGGCCCCGAGCGGGTCGTGTGCGTCTCCGACACCCGGACCGGGATGCGGGGCGTCCTCGTCATCGACAACACCGCCCGCGGCATGGGCAAGGGCGGCATGCGGATGAGCCCGACGGTGACCGTCGCCGAGGTGGCGCGGCTCGCCCGCGTCATGACCTACAAGTGGGCCGGCGTCGACCTGTTCTTCGGCGGCGCGAAGGCCGGGATCGCGGCGGACCCGGCGTCGACGGACCGGGAGGCGATCCTGCGGTCGTTCGTCCGGGCGCTGGCGCAGGAGATCCCGCGCCGGTACGTGGCGGGCCTCGACATGGGGCTGTCGGAGCGGGACGCGGCGATCGTCCAGGACGAGCTGGACGACCGCGGCGCGGCGGTCGGCACCCCGCACGCGCTCGGCGGGATGCCCTACGACGAGCTGGGCGTGACCGGCTTCGGCGTCGCGGAGGCCGCCGACGCCGCCGCCCGGCACGCCGGCACGTCCCTGCGGGGCGCGCGGGTGGTGGTGCAGGGGTTCGGGGCGGTCGGGCACGCGGCGGCGCGGCGGCTGGACGAGCTGGGCGCGGCGGTGGTGGCGGTCTCGACCGTCCACGGGGCCCTGTACGACCCGGACGGCCTGGACGTCGGCAAGCTGCTCGGCCTGCGCGCCGAGGCGGGCGACGCCGCCGTGCAGGAGTACGGCGGCCGGCTCCTGGACGTGGGCGCGGAACTGACCGTCCCGGCGGACGTCCTCGTGCCCGCCGCGCTGCAGGACGTCGTCGACGAGCGCGTGGCCGCGGACGTCCAGGCGAGAATCGTCGTGGAGGGCGCGAACCTGCCGACCGGCCCGGAGGCGCAGCGGGTCCTCGCCGAGCGGGGCGTGACGGTCGTCCCGGACTTCGTCGCCAACGCGGGCGGCGTCGTCGCGGCGGGCTTCGCGATGGACGCCCGCCACTCGGCGTTCCGCCCCGATCCGGACGCGGTGTTCACGGCGGTCTCGGCGAAGATGCGGGAGAACACCGTGACGGTGCTCGACGCCGCCCGCGCGCAGCGCACGACCACGCACCGGGCGGCGGTCGCGCTGGCGCAGGAGCGCGTCCGCGCCGCGATGGAGCTCAAGGGCCGGTGGCGCCGCTGATCTCCGCCTCGACGCTGCGGGCGACCTCGGTGAGGCCGCGCATGGCGTCCTTGACGAGCGGGTTGGTGTTGGTGGTGCGGCGCAGCACGGTGACGTGCCGCTGCGGGCTGCGGCGGCTGAGCCTGAGCATCTTCAGGCCCGGCGACGGGACGCAGCCGAGCGCCGGGACGAGCGCGATCCCGAGACCGCAGGCGACGAGCCCGCACACCACGGCGTAGTCGTTGCTGCGGAACGCGATGTTGGGGGTGAACCCGGCGGTGCTGCACAGCCGCAGCAGCGCCTGCGCGCCGGAGCTCTCCGGGCGGCTCGCGATCCACGTCTCCGTCCGCAGGTCCCGCAGCCGGACGGTGCGGCCCCCGGCGAGCGGATGCTCCCGCGGGACGCACAGCACCAGGTTCTCGTCCATCACCGGCGTCTCCACGATCTGGTCGGGCCAGGTGCGCGGGAACAGGTCGTACCGGTAGACGAGCTGGAGGTCGAGGTCGCCGTCGAGCAGCTCGGGCAGCAGCTCGTCCGGCTCGCCCTCCGACAGCGTGATCTCGATGCCGGGCCGGACCCGGGACAGCTCCGCCAGCACCCGCGGCAGGATGCGGGCGCTGGCGGTCGGGAAACTGCCGAGCTGGAGCGCGCCGCGCTCGCCGCTGGCGACCGTGCGCAGCTCGCGCTCCAGCGTGTCGAGGGCCGACAGCACGTCGTTGCCCTTGCTGACCATCAGGAACGCGGCGCTGGTCGGCCGCACGCTGCGGGCCCGGCGCTCGAAGAGCACCAGGCCGCAGGCGCGCTCCAGGGCGGCGATCTGCTGCGAGACGGCGGACGCGGTGTACCCGAGGTTGCGGGCGGCGTCCGCGAACGACCCGGTGCGGACGACCTCGCGCACCGTCTGGATGTGCAGGGGACTGATCATGAGAATAGATGCGCACCCCGTTCATCTCTGAACGTGACCGTCTCCCCCGCGGACGTCCTCCCTCTCGCTCAATACTCACCCGTGCCGCGGCCGTTTCGCCACCAGCGTCAGCACGTCGTACTTGGCGACGGACGCCCCTTCCTGGTTCGTGACGTCGGTGTCCCAGCGGACCTCGCCGTAGTCGGCGCCCTCGCGCGGCGAGATCTGCTTGGCGGTCAGCGTGACGGTCAGCTCATCGCCCGGCTTGACCGGCGTGAGGAACCGCAGGTTCTCCAGCCCGTAGTTGGCGAGGACGGGCCCGGGGGCGGGCTCCACGAACAGCCCGGCCGCGAACGACACGACGAGGTAGCCGTGCGCGACGCGCCCGCCGAAGAACGGGTTGGCCTTCGCGGCCTCCTCGTCCATGTGGGCGTAGAAGGTGTCGCCGGTGAACTCGGCGAAGTGCTCCACGTCGCCGAGCGTGACCGTGCGGGGCCCGCCGACGGCGGTGTCGCCGACGCGCAGGTCCTCCAGGTGCTTGCGGAAAGGGTGCTCGTCGGTGACGGTCCGGTCGGTGCCGGGGACCCAGCGCCCGGTGATCGAGGTGAGCATCGCCGGGCCCGCCTGGACGGCGGTGCGCCGCATGTGGTGCACGACCCCGCGGATCCCGCCCATCTCCTCGCCGCCGCCGGCGCGGCCGGGGCCGCCGTGCACGAGCGGGGGCAGCGGCGACCCGTGCCCGGTCGACTCCTTGGCGTCCTCGGTGTTCAGCACCAGCAGCCGGCCGTGCCAGGGCGCGGTGCCGAGGACGACCCGGCGGGCGAACTCGGCGTCGCCGGTCACGATCGACCCGGCGAGGCTGCCGCGGCCCCGCACCGCCAGCTCGACCGCCTGCTCGGCGCCGTCGTACGGCAGCAGCGTGCTGACCGGCCCGAACGCCTCGACCTCGTGCGGCTCGGCGCGGCCGGGACCGTCGGCGCGCAGCAGGATCGGGGACATGAAGGCGCCGCGCTCGGCGTCCGCGCCCACGACCTCGACGCGCTCGGGGTCGCCGTACACGACGCGCCCGGCGTCCATGAGGGACTTGAGGGAGCGCCGCACCTCGTCGCGCTGGTCGAGGGTGGCGAGGGCGCCCATCCGCACGTCCGGGTCGGCCGGGTTCCCGACCGTGACCTTCCCCAGCCGCTCGCGGACCGCCTCGGTGACGTCGCCGATCAGCTCGGACGGGACGAGCGCGCGCCGGATCGCCGTGCACTTCTGGCCCGCCTTCACGGTCATCTCCGTGACGAGCTGCCGGACGTACAGGTCGAACTCCTTCGTGCCGGGCGCGGCGTCCGGCCCGAGGACGGAGCAGTTGAGCGAGTCGGCCTCGGCGTTGAACCGGACCGCGTTCGCCACGATCACCGGGTGGGTGCGCAGCAGCCGCGCCGTGGACGCCGACCCGGTGAACCCGACGATGTCCTGCTCGGTGAGGTGGTCGAGCAGGTCCCGCGGGTCGCCGCACACCATCTGCACCGAGCCCTCGGGCAGGATCCCGGACTCGACGATCAGCTCGACCAACCGGGCCGTCAGGTAGGCGGTCTGGCTCGCCGGCTTGATCAGGCTCGGCACCCCGGCGAGGAAGGCGGGGGCGAGCTTCTCCAGCGGCCCCCACACCGGGAAGTTGAAGGCGTTGATCTGCACCGCGACGCCGTGGGACGGCGCGCACAGGTGCTGCGCCACGAACGTGCCGCCCTTGCCGAGCGGCTCGACGTCCCCCTCGACCAGAACCCTGTCGTTCGGCAGCTCGCGCTTGCCCTTGCTCGCGTAGGCGAACAGGACGCCGATGCCGCCGTCCACGTCGAACTTCGAATCGTTCAGCGTGGCGCCCGTCCTGGCCGACAGGGCGTACAGCTCCTCGCGGTGCTCTCTCAGGTGGGAGGCGAGGGCCTTCAGCAGGGCCGCGCGCTGGTGGAACGTCAGCTCTCTCAGCACCGGGCCGCCGGCCGACCGCCCGTACTCCAGGGCGGCGCCCATGTCGATCCCCGCCGAGGAGACGCGGGCGACCTCCTCCCCGGTGACGGCGTCATGCAGCGGCGCCCCCTCGTCCTCCGGTGCACGCCATGAACCCGACACATAACTGCGCAGCACAACCACTGGGACCTCCTCGTCCATATCTCCAGACCATTCTTGCCACCTCCCGGCCTCGTTCACGCATCGCAGAGATGACAGCCGGGCCGGGGGCGCTTTGTGTACTCGTTGCCCTCAGCCGCGCGCCGCCGGGGGCGGCGCGACGTCCCAGGCGTCCTGGCGGACCTCCACGTGGGCGGAGCGGCGCAGGCCGTCCAGGAGGTCCCGCCATCCGTCCGGCCACTCGGCGGCCGGGCCCGCCTGCCGGACGAGGGCGACGGCGAGCAGGTGCGACGCGACATCGTCGCGTCCGGCGAGGAGCCGGGCCGCGGGCAGCAGCCGCGCGGTCCCGCCCTCCCTGCGGACGCCGTGGCCGCCGAGCGCGTAGAACAGGCGCCGGTCGGCGATCCTCGCGGTCAGGGCCGGACGGTCGCGGAGGAGGTCCGCCACGGCGACGAGCACGTCCGCGATCCGCTCGGCGCCGGCCCCGTCCCCCGCGAGCCGGGCGGAATCCAGCGCGGCGTCGACGGCCTGGGCGATGTACAGCGGATGCTCCGCGAGCATCCGCACCAGGCGCCGGGCCAGCAGCGCGTGCCGGTGCCCGGCCGGCAGATTGCTGATCGTCTGCGCGATGGACTCCGCCCGCGACCGTGCCCGGCCGTCCGTCCCGGCGGCGAGGAGGGAGCCGAGCACGTCCAGGGCCTCCTCGCCCACCGAACCCGCTCTCACCAGGGCGTTCAGGACGGAGAGCTCCGCGTCTCCGGCCGGGTCGGCGGGATCGGCGACGGCGGTGAAGACCGTGTCGAAGCCGCCGGCGTACCACTGGGCCCACACGGCGAACGCCTTCGACGCCCGGAACCGCACGCCGGGGCCGTCCGCCGCTGTGCCGAGGCGCCGGACCAGGGCGGCGAAGGCGGGCCGATGCGCGGGCGCGTACTCCGAGGGCGCGGCCTGGAAGAGCGCGCGCAGCATCGGCTCCGACGCGTACGGGCCTGCGGCGTCGCCGAGCGCGGCCAGCGCACGCGGATCCTCGGGCATGTGGCGCAGGGCGGTCGCGACGGCGATCCGCACGTCCCGGTGCAGGCCGGGGTCGTTCCAGGCCTGGAGCAGGGCGTCCGCGGCGCCCGGCGGCCGCAGCCTCTCCAGGAGCCGGGCGGCCTGCTTGCGCGCGGTCACCTTGCCGACCGGGCCGGTCAGCGCCTCGGCGACGACCGGCCCGAGGAGCGAGGGCCGGACCGAGGCGCAGCACTGTCCCAGGGCGGCGGTCGCCACCGGCGAGCGGTCTCCCCTGGCGTGCCGCACGAGCACCGGCAGGGCGTCGGCGGGCCGGTCGGCGGCCGCCATCGCCGCCAGGGCGGCCTCGGCGAGGACGGTGTCGTCCCTCCGGTCGGCCAGGGCGACGAGAGCCGGGAGGCCGCCCGGCAGCAGGCCGAGGGACGCCACCGCCTCGGCCCTGACGCCGGCCGGGAGCCGCTCGTCCCCCGCGGCCGAGGCGAGCGCCGCGCGCACCCGCTCGACCTGGGCCGGTGTCCAGCGGCCCGCGTCCTGCCTTTCGACCCGCGGCGCCCATTCCGCCGTCTCGAACCGTCCCGTGCGGTCGCCGTCGAGGACGGGCATGAGCAGGTCGGTGCGGTGGCGGGCGACGGCTCGCCAGACGGCGGGGAGGACGACGGCGGACGCGTCGGCCGCGAGCAGCTCGACGGCCCGTCGCTCGCGGCGGGCGGGATCGGCCAGCCACAGGGCGGCGGCCCGGCGGGCGACGTCTCCGGGCGCGTCCAGGACCGCGGCGCGCAGGCCGTCCTGGACGTCCGGCAGCGCGAACGCCCGCCGGCCGAGCGCTCCCGCCAGCGCCACCGCCGCCGCATGGCCCCGCAGGTGGGGACGCAGCACGTCGGCCAGGTCACGCTCCCGCCCGCGCGGCAGCACGCGGTCGAGGCGGTGGCCGTCGAGCGCCTCCGCCCCGTACCTGGCGACGAGCCGCACGTAGACGTCGAGCGCCCAGCGGGTGAGCGCGGGCGACCCGGCGTGGGCCAGGACCCGGTCCGCGAGGCCGCGCAGCTCCCGCCGGGCCGACGGCGAGGAGTCGCGCGCGTCGACGACGGCGGCGGCGAGGTCGGCGAAGGGCCCGGCGAGCGGGTCGTCCAGGAGCCCGGCCGGCACGGAGGCCAGGGCCGCGAGCAGGTGCTCGCGGTTCGGGTCGCGCTCGTTCCGCGTCCGCCGCACCAGCTCGGCGACGAGGTCGTGCAGGAGGGCGGGGTCACCGGTGCGGACGGTCAGATCGACGAGCAGGCCGCGCGCGAGACCGCGCCGCCTCGGGTCTCCCTCGAACGCCGCCTCCCGGACGGGTCCCACCGCCTCCGCGTAGGGGAGGTGGGCCGTGAGCTTCAGCGGGATCTCCGGATCGTCCAGCCTCGACCGCGCGGAGTGCCACACCGAGCCGTGCCATTCGAGCATCCGGAGCGCCTCACCGGCCGCCCGCTCCGGCGGCAGGAGGGCCAGCAGAGGGAGGGCTCTCAGCCCTCTGTACTGATCGGCGTGGCGTTCCTTCGCGGCGTCGTACACCTCGGCCCTGCGGCGCGGCGGTACGTGCTGGAGCAGATCCCGCAACCGGTGCGGGTCGCCCAAGAGGAACTCGCCGAGATCCTCCGGCGGGAGGCCGCCGACGTTCTCGAAGTACGCGCGCGGAAGGCGGCCCCGGCGCCCGGTGCGGCGCACCACCCGGGCGGTCCGGACCACGTCCACCCGGAACAGGGACGTGACGAGCGCCTGCGGGAGCTGCCGCACGGCCCACGGGGACGGGTTGCTTTCCAGCAGCTCCAGCAGTCCGGCCGGGTCCTGGCGGCCCAGCGCCTGGAGTCCCGCCTTGCACCGGCGCCAGAACGACCACTCCGGGACCCGGTCGCGGGCACGGGCCAGGAACGGGCCGGGGTGGCGGTCGGCGAGGGCCCGCCAGGCGGTGACCGCGTGCTCCAGCTCGGGGAGGAGCCGCGCGACCGTCCCGCCGGTGCACGCGGGCAGCAGCGCCGCGGCCTCCCGGTCGCCCCAGCGGGCGCGGACGCCCGGTAGGAGCCGGTCGGCGAGCGCCGCGCGGTGGGAGTGGCGGAGCGTCCGGTAGAACGCGCGGCGCAGGTCGGCCGGCGCGTCGTCCAGCACCGCCGCGGCGGCGCCGTCGGAGACGGGCAGCGTGCGGACGGCCCGCAGCGCCGCGCGCCTCAGCGCCATGTCGGGCCCGGCGAGGACGCCCTCGACGTACGGGAGATCGCGCGCCGCCATGGCCATGTGCAGGGCCGTGCGGCGCTCGTGGCGGCCGCCCGCGGACAGGGCGGCGAGGAGGTCGCGGAGTTCGGGCGTCCCGGCGAGGCGCCGGGCGCGAAGGGCCAGCTCCCGCGTGCGAAGCGGGCAGGGCAGGGATTCGAGGGCCGGTTCCAGGACCGGCTCGGCGGGGCTCAACGGCCCGGGCGGAGACCGCCCTTCCTGGAGATCATGGGGTCGATCATGACGGACGCGGGCCGCGTCCGGCAAGCGCCCGTTGCTGAAATACTCGTGACCATGACCTATGTGGCGAACACGGACAGATACGAGCGGACTCCCTACCGGCGGTGCGGGCGCAGCGGGCTGCTGCTGCCGGCCATCTCGCTCGGCCTGTGGCACAACTTCGGCGACGACCGGCCCCTGGACGTCCAGCGGGCCATCCTGCGCCGCGCGTTCGACCTCGGCGTCACGCACTTCGACCTGGCCAACAACTACGGCCCGCCGTACGGATCCGCGGAGATGAACTTCGGCCGGATCCTGCGGGAGGATCTCGCCCCGTACCGGGACGAGATCATCATCTCGACGAAGGCCGGGTACGACATGTGGCCCGGCCCGTACGGCGAGTGGGGGTCGCGCAAGTACCTGCTCTCCAGCCTCGACCAGTCGCTGAGCCGCATGGGCGTCGACTACGTCGACATCTTCTACAGCCACCGGTTCGACCCGGAGACGCCCCTGGAGGAGACGATGGGCGCGCTGGACCGGGCCGTCCGGTCCGGGAAGGCGCTGTACGCGGGCATCTCGTCCTATTCGCCCGAGCGCACCGCGGAGGCCGCCGCGATCCTGCGCGACATGGGCACGCCGCTGCTGATCCACCAGCCGTCCTACTCGATGCTCAACCGCTGGATCGAGGGCGGGCTGCTCGACACGCTCGAGCGGGAGGGGGTCGGCTGCATCGCGTTCTCGCCGCTGGCGCAGGGGATGCTGTCCGACAGGTATCTCGACGGCATCCCGGAGGGGTCCCGGGCCAGCAAGGGCACCTCGTTCTCGTCCAGCCTGCTCACCGAGGAGAACCTGCGGCACGTCCGGACGCTGAACGAGATCGCCAAGGGGCGCGGGCAGTCGCTCGCCCAGATGGCGCTGTCCTGGTCGCTGCGGGACGGGCGGGTCACCTCCGCGCTGATCGGCGCGAGCAGCGTCGCGCAGCTGGAGGAGAACCTCGCGGCCCTCGACCGGCTCGACTTCACCGCGGACGAGCTCGCCGCGATCGACCGGGACGCGGTCGAGGCGGGCATCAACATCTGGGCGGCCTCCAGCGCCGGATGACCGCTCCGGCGTGCATCGACCCGGCGTGACGGGGCACGACCAGCACATGGAGCACCGCGACGACGGACCGCGCGACGGCGGGCCGCGGGGCGACGAGCCGCTGCACGCCCGCAGCCCGCTGCGGCTGCGGGCGGTCCTGTCCGCGGTGGCGCTGGTGGCCGCGGTCGCCGCCGCGATGGTGTTCGCCGTCGGCGCGCAGGACGACGGCACGTGGGCGGCGGCGGGCATCTGCGCCGCGGTCGCCGTGATCGCCGCGATCGACCTCGTCGTGATCGCCCGGCGCGCCCGGCACTGACCCGCCCCGCCGCCGGCGGCGGGGCTCAGTGTCGCTGCTCAATGTCGCTGCTCAGTGGCGGTGCTCAGGTGCGGCGGCCTCGGGGTTGGCGAGCAGCCAGCCGATCCGGTCGCGGCTCTCGTCGTCGGTCGGGGTGTAGACGACGAGCCGCGCCCCCGGGGACGCGGTGATGTCCATGCTCGTGGTGCGCGTGCGGATCTCCCCCACCGCCCGGTGCCGGAAGACCTTGACGGCCCCGCCGGGCAGCGCGACGTCCTGGGACGCCCACAGCCGCGCGAACTCGGGGCTCACCGCCTGCAGCCGGCGGACCAGCTCCTTCCAGCCCGGCTCGTCCAGATGCCTGCTGTAGCGGTGCCGGAAGACCGCGACGAGGCCGGGCGCCGTCTCCTCGAGGTTCACGACGGGGTTGCAGCACGGCGGGAGCGTGAACGCCATCCACATCGAGTTGCGCTCGCACGGCCCGGCCGTCGCCACGTGCGGGACCATCGCCGCGTAAGCGGAGTTCCAGGCGAGGACGTCGCAGCGGCCGTTGGACACCGTCGCGGGCATCGGCAGGAGCCCGTCCAGGATCGCCTGCATGTCCATGGGCAGGGTCGGCGCGCCCTCGTCGACCGCAGCGTCGGGGACGTCGGCCAGCCGGTACAGGTGCTCGCGCTCGGCGCCGTCCAGCCGCAGGGTGCGGGCCACCGCGTCGAGCACCTGCGTGCTGGCGTTGATCGGACGGCCCTGCTCCAGCCACGTGTACCAGGTGACGCCGACCCCGGCGAGCTGCGCCACCTCCTCGCGGCGCAGGCCGGGCGTGCGGCGCCGCGGGCCCGGCGGCATCCCCACGTCCTCGGGGGTGATCCGCTCGCGCCTGCTGCGCAGGAACGCGGCGAGCTCGGTGCGGCGGCGCGGTCCGGCCCCGCCGCGGGGGCGCCGTGCGGTGGTCGTGCCGTCGAGGGTCGTCGTGTTCACTCCCCCAGCCTCCCTTTGGACGGCCCTGTCATCCAGGTGCTGTCAGTACCAGTATCGGCAGGCTCTCGTTACCGGTACCGGTCCGCCCGCACGCTCGTACACATGACACAGACAACCGACCTGCGGGGAGTTGTTCCCGGCCGGAGGCCGCGGGACGGGTCCGGCCGGCTCGCGCTCGCCGTGATCCTGCTCGGCCAGTTCATGGCCATCCTCGACGTGAACATCGTCAACGTCGCGCTCCCGACGATGCGCGCGGACCTGCACGCCTCCGGCTCGGGGCTGCAGCTCGTCGTGGCCGGCTACATCATCTCCTACGCCGTGCTGCTGATCACGGGGGCGCGGCTCGGCGACATCGCCGGCCACCGCCGGATGTTCCATCTCGGCCTCGCTGTGTTCGCGGCGGCGTCGCTGGCGTGCGGGCTGGCGCCGTCCACCGGTGCGCTGGTGGTGTTCCGGTTCCTGCAGGGCGCCGGCGCCGCGCTGCTGACGCCGCAGGTGATGTCGATGATCCAGCGGGGTTTCACCGGGGCCGCCCGGGCGCGGGCGCTCGGCCTCTACTCGGCGGTGATCGCCTGCGGCTCCGTCGTCGGGCAGGTCGCCGGGGGGCTGCTGGTCAGCGCGGACCTGTTCGGCACCGGCTGGCGGACGGTCTTCCTCGTCAACGTCCCGATCGGCGTCGCGCTGCTGCTCGCGGGGCCGCGCGTCCTGCCCCGCGACGAGACCGCGCCCCCCGCCGGGGCGCCGCGCACCAGGCCGGACGTCCCGGGCCTGCTCACCCTCGCTCCGGCGGTGCTGCTGTTCGTCACCCCGCTGATCATGGGTCACGAGCTGGGGTGGCCGCTGTGGGGCTGGGCCTCGCTGGCCGGGAGCGCCGCGTTCCTGGCCGCCTTCACCGTCGTGGAGCGCCGCGTCGCGGCCTCCGGCGGGCGGCCGCTGATATCGCCGCGGGTCCTGCGCGCCCCGCTGCTGGTCCCGGCCTGCGTCGCTGTCGTGTTCGCACCGGGCAGCTGGAGTTCGTTCCTGTTCACCACGACCCTGCACCTGCAGGGCGACCTGGCGCTGTCGCCGCTGGAGTCGGGGCTGGCGTTCGTCCCGTGCGTGACGGCGTTCGCGCTGGTCGGGCTGAACTGGCAGCGGCTGCCCGCGCGCTGGCACGGCCGGGCCGTCCCGGCCGGCTTCGCCGTAGCGGCGGCGGGCTACGTGTGGATCGGCCCCCTCTCCGGCGGCGGCGTGCCCTACGAGGCGCTCACCGTGGTCATCGGTGCCGGGCTCGGCGTGATGCCCGTCATCATGACGACGGCCCTGCGGCACGTCGCCCCCGAGGACGCCGCGGACGCCAGCGGCCTGCTGCTCACGCTGATACAGCTGGCCCAGGTGATCGGCATCGCCACCGCCGGGACGCTGTTCCTCGGCCTGGCGGAGTCGGGCGGCTCGACGGGGCACGCCGAGTACGGCACCGGCTGGGCGCTCGCGGGCGCGACGCTGGTGGGCGCGGTGTGCGCCCTTCCCCTCGCCCGCGGGCGGACGGCGGCGTGACCGTCAGGAGGGGGTGTGACCGTCAGGAGGGCGGGGCGGGGATCGGGTTCTCGGCCAGCGCCCTGGCGACCGCCACCAGGTTGGAGGCCATCGCCCGCCCGGTGCTGTGCGACCAGTCCCTGCCCTCCTCGCTCTCCAGGTAGCTCGGGCCGGGGCCCGGGCCGCGGTTCCAGTACGTCCACGCCTGGCCCGGGATCGTGTAGCCGAACTCGTTCAGCGCGCCGCTCAGGTTGTTGATCACGTGGTGCGCGCCGTCCTCGTTGCCCGTGACGATCACGCCCGCGACCCGGTCGAAGGTGACGGGGCGGCCGGCGTCGTCGGTCTCCGACAGCATCGCGTCCATGCGCTCGATGACGCGCTGGGCGATCGAGGAGGGCTGGCCCGCCCACGTCGGCGACGCGAGGATGAGGATCTCCGACTCCAGCAGCGACCGGTGCACGGCGGGCCAGGGATCGCCGTCGCCGAGGTCGGTCTCCACGCCCGGCGGGATGTCGAGGTCCACGGCCCGGATGCCCTCCACCTCGACGCCCCGGTCCCGCAGCGCCTGCTCCACCACCGCGGCGAGGGCCTCGGTGTTGGACGTCTCGGGCGAGCGTTTCAGGGTGCAGTTGATCACTACGGCGCGCATCGGCGCCTCCCTCCGGTTCCGGCGAGCCTGTCCACGGCGGATACCCGGGGCGGCCGCGGCAAACGTCAGTACCCGCTCAGCCGGGCGCGGGCGGCCTCCACCGCCGGCGGGACGGGGCGGCGGGCGCCGGCGAGGGCGGGCAGCGCCCGCGCCGCGCCGGCCAGGGCGGCGCGGCCGTCCCGGCTGCCGAGGGCGGACGCGGCGGTGCGCGCGACCACCGGGAGCGGGCGCCGCAGCCACGCGGTCAGCAGCCGGTTGCGGGCCTGCCGCCGCCGGCGGGCGGCCGGGTCGCGGCCCAGCGCGGACGGATGGTGGTGGACGACCAGCTCCGGGACGTAGGCGAGCCCCCACCCGGCGGCGGCCAGGTCGAGCGCGAGCAGCTCCTCCTCGCCGCCGAAGTGCAGGACGTCGGAGAAGCCGCCGGCGTCGAGGAAGGCGTCCCGGCGGACGACGACGGAGCAGGCGAGGAAGCCCAGGACGGCCGGTCCGGGGAGCCCGTCCGGGCGGCCGAGGGGCGCGCGGGCCATCTCCTCGGACACCGGCTCCGGCCGCTCCTCCTCGCCGACGAGCACCCGCGCGGCGAGCAGCGCCGTCCGGGGATGGGCGTCGAGGATCTCCACGGCCCGCTCCAGTGCGCCGGGCGCCCACCAGGAGTCGTCGTCGGCGAACGCGACGTAGCGGGTGGAGGCGCGCTGGGCCCCCGCGTTGCGGGCGGCGGCGCCCCGGTTGCGCGGCAGCCGGAGGACGGTGGCCCCGGCCGCCTCGGCCACGGCCGGGGTGCCGTCGGTGGAGGCGTTGTCGGCCACGATCACCGGGGCCGTGTGGCGGCGGAGGCTGCGGCGCAGCTCCCCGGCGCGGTCGCGGGTCGCGACCACGACGGTCACATCGGCGTCATTCGCGTCGGGCACGGCCGGTCTCCTAGCTGACGTAGCGGCGGGCGGTGGATTCTCGCTGGGACGTCTCCAGGCTGCGGAGCCGGGCCTCGACGTCGCGCGGCAGCGTCCTGCGCTCGCGGGCCACCCAGGCGAACCCGGCGGCGGCCTCGGCGAGGGCCGCGGCCGTGACGCGGTCGCGCGGCAGGGTGCGCAGCAGGCCGACCGTGCGGCGCGCGGCGGTGGGCAGCGGGCGGCGCAGCCAGGTGAACCAGAGCGTGTTGCGGATGCCGTGGCGGCGCCGGAGATGGGGTTCGCGGAGCCGGGACGGCTCGTGGTGGACGACGACGTCCTCGGCGAAGCACAGGTGCCATCCGAGCGCCATCAGGTCCGCGCTGAGCAGTTCCTCCTCTCCGCCCAGCCATAGCCGGGCCGAGAACCCGCCAGCCGCGCGGAACGCGTCCGTCCTGACCATGGACGCGCCGGCGAGGAACGACCCGAGCGCGGGGCCCGGCAGCCACGGCGGCCCGGGGACGGGCGAGTGCCGCAGCTCGGGCACGATCGGGTCCTCGCGCCCGCCGGGCTCCACCAGGATCCGCCCGGTGACCACGGCGAGCCGCGGGTGCGCGTCCAGCAGGCGGGCGGCGCGGGAGGGCGCCTCCGGTTCCCACCAGGTGTCGTCGTCCCAGAACGCCATGTACGGGGTGCGGACGTGGTCGGCGGCGAGGTTGCGGGCGACGGCGCCGAGGTTGCGCGGCGACCGGACCAGCGTCGCCTCCGGGAACTCCGCGGCGACGGCCCCGGCGGTCCCGTCCCGCGAGGCGTTGTCCACCACGACGACCGGCGCCCGCTCCCCGATCTCCCGCGCGCGGGAGAGGACGGCGCGCAGGGACCGGCGGCGGTCCCGGGTGATCACAACGATGGTGAAGCGCATGGATCCGCGAGTACCCGCCGAATTCCGGTCTATGTGTGCAAATACCGCATGACCTGCTAGTTCGGCTAACTGCGACTTTTCTGACTTCGGAGTTTAGGTCCACGGTTCCCGGCAATGTCGAATCACCTATAGGGGATTCACTTCCCCGGCGAGACCGCCAGGCCGGTGTCTACGACGAAGGCACCCGCCGGATCACCGAACGCTGCACCGAAACGGGGCTCCCATGCGCGTGCTCGGAATCAACGCGATCTTCCATGACCCGGCCGCCGCGCTGGTGTCGGACGGTACCGTCGTCGCCGCGGCGGAAGAGGAGCGCTTCAGCCGCCGCAAGCACGGGAAACGCCCGGTTCCGTTCTCCGGATGGGAACTGCCGGAGCAGGCCGCCCGGTGGTGCCTGGAATCCGCCGGGCTCGAACCCGGCGACCTCGACGCCGTCGCCTACTCCTACGACCCCGCTCTTGTGGAGCCCGGTCTCGACGGCCACGACACGCAGTGGGAAAGGCTGCGGACCCTGTACGCGCGGCGCGCGCCGAACTTCCTGGCGACGGCCCTGCCGGGGCTCGACCCCGGGATCGTCCGGTACGTCCCGCACCATGTGGCGCACGCCGCGTCCGCGGCGCTCGCCGCCCCCCGGCCCGGCGACGGGGACGTGCTGGTCCTCGACGGCCGCGGCGAGTCGCACTCGCACCTGGCCGGGACGTACGAGGGCGGCGTCCTGACAGCGCTGCACGCCCAGCGCCTCCCGCACTCGCTGGGCCTCATGTACGAGGACCTCACCGAGCACCTCGGCTTCCTGCGCTCCAGCGACGAGTACAAGGTCATGGCGCTGGCGTCCTACGGCGAGCCGCGCTTCCTGAACGAGCTCCGCGAACACGTGCGCGCGACCGGCGAGGGGGGCTTCGCGGCCGCCCCGATCGACTGGGGCGCCCTCGCGAAGGCCCGCGCGCCGGGCGGCGAATGGACCCGCGACCACGCCGACCTGGCGGCGAGCGTCCAGGCGCGGCTGGAGGAGGTGCTGCTCGACCTCGCGGCATGGCTGCACGGGCGGACCGGTTCCCGCCGCCTCATGCTCGCCGGCGGCGTCGCGCTCAACTGCGTCGCGAACACCCGCCTGGCCGAGGCCGGCCCCTACGAGGACATCTGGGTCCAGCCCGCGGCGGGTGACGCCGGCACGTCGCTCGGCGCCGCCCTCCACATCGCCCGGTCCGGGGGCGACCCGCTCGCGGCGATGCCGGGCCCGGACCTCGGCCGGCACTGGGACGACCGGGAGATCGCCGCCCGGCTCGACACCGCCGGGATCCCCTACGCGCGGCCGGACGACCTCGCCGCCACCGTGGCGGACGCGCTGGCCCGCGACGAGATCGTGGCGTGGTTCCAGGGCCGCTCGGAGTTCGGCCCCCGCGCGCTCGGGCACCGCTCGCTCCTCGCCCACCCCGGGCACGCGGGCAACGTCGAGCGCCTCAACGACGTCAAGGGCCGCGAGCAGTTCCGGCCGATCGCGCCGATGGTCGCGCTCGGGCACGCGGCCGGGATCTTCGAGGGGCCGCTGCCGAGCCCGTACATGCTCTTCGTGCACCGGGTGAGACCGGAGTGGCGCGAGCGGATCCCCGCCGTCGTGCACGTGGACGGCACCGCCCGCATCCAGACGGTCGCCGCGGAGGACGAGCCGCTGGCGCACCGCCTGCTGGAGGAGTTCCGCCGCCGCACCGGCCTGCCCGTCCTGGTGAACACCAGCCTGAACACCGCCGGCCGCCCCATGGTGGACGACCCGCGCGACGCGCTGGAGTGCTTCGGCTCCGCGCCGGTCGACCTGCTCGCCATCGGACCGTTCGTGGTGAGGCGCCGGGAGGTGCACGCCCGATGAACCACACCGTGGTCATCACCGTGGTCATCCCGACCCTCGGCAGGGAGAGCCTGCGGCTGACCCTGCACGCGCTGCTCGCCTCCCCGGAGGGCGGGGCGGGACCCGCGCCGCGCGAGATCATCGTGGTGGACGACCGCCCCGCGCCCGGCGCGCCGCTGCCGCTGCCGCCGTCCGCGGGGCCGGAGATCCGGGTGATCAGGTCCGGGGGCCGCGGGCCCGCCGCCGCGCGCAACGCCGGCTGGCGCGCCGCCACGACGCCGTGGGTCGCCTTCCTGGACGACGACGTCGTGCCCGAACCGGGGTGGCCCGCCAGGCTGGCCGCCGACCTGGCCGCCCTGCCGCCCGAGGCCGCCGGCTCGCAGGGCCGCGTCACCGTCCCGCTGCCGGACGACCGGCCGCCGACCGACTGGGAGCGCAACACCGCGGGGCTCGCGGACGCCGACTGGATCACCGCCGACATGGCCTACCGCCGCCGCGTCCTCGCCGGCCTCGGCGGCTTCGACGAGCGGTTCCGCCGCGCCTACCGGGAGGACGCCGACCTCGCGCTCCGCGCGCTGGACGCCGGCCACGCGCTGGTCCGCGGGGAGCGGCGGGTGACCCACCCGGTCCGTCCGGCCGGGTTCTGGGCGTCGGTGCGGGCCCAGGCCGGGAACGCCGACGACGTCCTCATGTGGCGCGTGCACGGCACGTCGTGGCGTACCAGGGCCGGTGAGGGCCGGGGGCTCCTCCGCCGCCACGTCCTCACCACCGCGGCGGGGCTCGCCGCCTTGGCCGCCGTCCCCGCGGCACCTCGCGCCAGGGGCGGCGCGGCCGTCGCGCTCGCCGCCGGAGCCGCCTGGACGGCGCTGATGGCACGGTTCGCCGCCGAGCGGATCCGGCCGGGCCCGAAGACACCCCGCGAGGTCACGACGATGCTCGTCACCAGCGCCGTGATCCCGCCGGTCGCCGTCCGGCACCGGCTCCGGGGACTCGCCGTCCACCGCCGGGCACGGGTCTGGGGCGGGCCGCGGGCCGTGCTGTTCGACCGCGACGACACCCTGATCAGGGACGTCCCCTACAACGGCGACCCGGCCCGCGTCGAACCGATGCCCGGCGCCCGCCGCGCCCTCGACCGGCTCCGCCGGCACGGCGTGCGGATCGGCGTCGTGTCCAACCAGTCGGGCGTCGCCAAGGGGCGCCTCACGGCCGGTGACGTGCGGCGCGTCAACGCCCGCGTCGAGGAGATCCTCGGCCGCATCGACGTGTGGGAGTTCTGCCCGCACGACGGCGGCGACGGGTGCGGGTGCCGCAAGCCGCGCCCGGGCCTGATCGAGCGCGCGGCCGAGCGGCTCGGCGTGGCGCCCTCCGACTGCGCCGTCATCGGCGACATCGGCGGCGACGTCGAGGCCGCCGCGGCGGCCGGGGCGCGCGGCATCCTCGTCCCGACCGGCCGGACCCGCGCCGCCGAGATCGCGCTGGCGGCCGAGACGGCGCCGACGCTGGACGCCGCCGTCGATCTGGTCCTCGGCGGAAGGCGGCGCCGATGAGGGTCCTCGTCGCACGCCAGGACAACCTAGGCGACGTGCTGCTCGCCGGGCCCGCCGTGCGGGCGGTCGCCGGACGCGCCGACGAGGTCGTGCTGCTGTGCGGGCCGCGCGGGCGCGCCGCCGCCGGCCTGCTGCCCGGCGTCGACCGCGTCATCGAGTGGCGCGCGCCGTGGATCGACCCCGACCACGTCCCCGTCGAGCGGGCCGCGATCGACGGGCTCGTCCGGGACCTGCGGGGGTTCGACCGGGCGCTGATCCTCACCTCCTTCCACCAGTCGCCGCTGCCGCTCGCGCTGCTGCTGCGCCTCGCCGGGACGCCCTGGATCGGCGGCATCAGCGAGGACTACCCGGGCTCGCTGCTCGACCTGCGGCACCGGCCGGACTCCGACGTCCCCGAACCGCTGCGCATGCTCGCGCTCGCCGAGGACGCCGGCTTCCCCTCCCCCGCCGACACCCGGCTGCGCGTCCGGGAGCCGCTGCCCGACACCGGCCACCTCACCGGCGGGCCCGGGTACGTGGTGGTGCATCCGGGCACCTCGGTGCCCGCGCGCGCCTGGCCGCCGGGGCACTGCGCCAAGGCGGTGCGGCTGCTGGCCGGGGCGGGGCACCGGGTGGTCGTGACGGGCCACCGGGACGAGAAGGAGCTGACCGCGCAGGTCGCCGGCGAGGACGGGCTCGACCTCGGCGGGCGCACGAGCCTGCCGGAGCTGGCGTCCGTGCTGGCGGGCGCGCGCGCCGTCGTCGCCGGCAACACCGGCCCGGCGCACCTGGCGGCGGCCGTGGGCACGCCGGTCGTGTCGCTGTTCGCGCCCACGGTGCCGGCGGCGCGGTGGGCGCCGTTCGGCGTCCCGCTGGCGCTGCTCGGCGACCAGCGGGCTCCGTGCCGGGACAGCCGGGCCCGCGAGTGCCCGGTCGACGGGCACCCGTGCCTGGCGTCCGTCGGCGCGGAGGAGGTGGCGGCGGCCGTCGAGGTCGTCGCCAAGGCCCCGCCGGCGGAGGAGGAGGTGCCCGCCCGATGAGAGTCCTGATGTGGCACGTGCACGGCTCGTGGGCGACGTCGTTCGTGCACGGCCCGCAGACCACGCTCGTCCCCGTCACGCCCGACCGCGGACCGGACGGCAAGGGCCGCCCCGACACCTTCCACTGGCCGGACCGCGCGATCGAGGTCCCGCCGGAGCGGCTCCGCGACGAGGACGTCGACGCGGTCGTCCTGCAGCGCCCGCACGAACTGCGGCTCGCCGAGAAGTGGCTCGGGCGCCGCCCGGGAAGGGACGTCCCCGCCGTCTACGTCGAGCACGACACGCCCCGCCGCACCCCGTCCGACATCGGGCTCCCGGAGGAGGTCGTCCCGGACAGCCGGCACTTCCTGCACGACCGCTCCGACATCCCCGTCGTGCACGTCACCCACTTCAACCAGCTGTTCTGGAACTGCGGCCGGGCGCCGACCACGGTCATCGAGCACGGCGTCGTCGACCCCGGCTACCGGTACACCGCCGACATGCCGCGGGCCGGCGCCGTCATCAACGACCCGCTGCGCCGGGGCCGCGTCTGCGGCACCGACCTGCTCGCCGAGCTGGCCGCCGCCGTCCCCCTCGACCTGTTCGGCATGAACGTCGCGGGCGTCCCCGAACGCCTCGGCATCCCGCCCGAGTCGCTCTGGACGTTCGAGGACCTGCCGCAGGCGAGCATGCACGAGGAGCTCGCCCGCCGCCGCGTCTACGTCCACCCCTACCGGTGGACGTCCCTCGGCCTCACCCTGATCGAGGCCATGATGCTCGGCCTGCCCGTGGTGGCGCTCGCCACCACCGAGGCGGTCGAGGCGGTGCCACCCGAGGCCGGGGTGCTGTCCACGCGCGTCGCCGCCCTGGCGGACGCGGCGCGGGCCCTGGCCTCCGACCCGCCGCACGCGCGCCAGATGGGCAAGGAGGCGCGGGCCTTCGCCGTCGACCGGTACGGCCTGCCGCGCTTCCTGCGGGACTGGCGGCGAACTCTCCAGGAGGTAACGCGATGAGGATTGCCATGATCTCCGAGCACGCCAGCCCGCTCGCCGCCGACGGCGGCCTCGGCGGGGCCGACGGCGGCGGGCAGAACGTGTTCGTCGCGGAACTGGCCACCGAGCTCGGCCGCCAAGGGCACGACGTCACCGTCTACACCCGGCGGGACTCCCGCGACCTGCCCGAGCGGGTGCGGCTCGCGCCCGGCGCGACCGTCGAGCACGTGCCGGCGGGCCCGCCCGAGCACGTCGCCAAGGACGACCTGCTCCCCTGGATGCGCGACTTCGGGACGTACCTGGAGCGGCGCTGGGCGGCGGACCCGCCGGACGTCGCGCACGCCCATTTCTGGATGAGCGGCCTCGCCGCGATCCAGGCCGCGCAGCCGGCCGGGGCGCGGCGCGTTCCGGTGGTGCAGACCTACCACGCGCTCGGCACGGTCAAGCGCCGCCACCAGGGCGGCGGGGACACCAGCCCCGCCTCGCGCATCCGGCTGGAGCGCGCGATCGGGCGCGGCGCCGACTCCGTCATCGCGACCTGCTCGGACGAGGTCGCCGAGCTGGCGGCGATGGGCGTGCCCCGCGACCGCGTCCGGGTGGTGCCGTGCGGGGTCGACCTGGACCTGTTCACCCCCGAGGGCCCCGCGTCCGGCGAGGGCGGGCGGCACCGGCTGGTGGTGCTGTCGCGGCTCGTCGAGCGCAAGGGCGTCGACACGGCGATCCGCGCGCTGGCGCATCTCCCGGACGCCGTGCTCACGATCGCCGGCGGCCCGCCGCACGGTGAGCTGAACCGCGACCCGGAGGTGCGCAGGCTGCGGAAGGTGGCGCGGAACGCGGGCGTCTCCTCGCGGGTGGAGTTCCTCGGCAGGCTCGGCCGCGACGCGGTCCCGCCGCTGCTGCGGTCGGCGAGCCTCGTGGTCACGCTGCCCTGGTACGAGCCGTTCGGCATGGTGCCGCTGGAGGCCATGGCCTGCGGCGTCCCGGTGGTGGCGAGCGCCGTCGGCGGCCACCTCGACACCGTCGCCGACGGTGTCACCGGGGCCCTCGTCCCGCCGCGCGACCCGGAAGGGGCCGCCGCCGCGATCCGGGCCCTGCTGGACGACCCGGCGGCGCGCGCCGCGATGGGGTTCGCGAGCGCCGGCCGGGCGCGCGAGCGGTACTCGTGGGCGCGCGTGGCCGCCGGCACGGCCGAGGTGTACCAGCGCGCCGCCGCCCTGAGCGGGGTGGCCGCCTGATGACCGCCGAGCCAAGCCTTCCGACCCGCGCGTCCACCGTCCACGACCGGCGGCTGGAGGCGCTCGCCGAGGCGGCGCTGCTGTTCCGCGAGCGGGTCCCCGCGATCGAGGCCTGGGGGCGCCGGCTGGCCCTCGTGCTGCGCGCCGGCGGGCGGCTGCTGGCCTGCGGCAACGGCGGCAGCGCCGCCGAGGCGCAGCACCTGACCGCCGAGCTCGTCGGCCGCTTTGAGAACGAGCGGTGCCCGCTGTCGGCGATCGCGCTGCACGCCGACACCTCCTCGTTCACCGCGATCGGCAACGACTACGGTCCGGCCAGCGTGTTCGAGCGGCAGGTACGGGCGCACGGCCGTCCCGGCGACGTACTGGTGTGCCTGTCGACCAGCGGGCGCAGCCCGAACGTGGTCGCGGCGGCGCGCCGGGCCCGGCTGCTCGGGATGACCGCGTGGGCGCTCACCGGGCCGGGCCCGAACCCGCTCGCCGAGGCCTGCGACGACGCGGTCACCGTGCGGACCACCGCCGCCTCGACCGTCCAGGAGGTCCACCTCGCCGCGATCCACCTGCTGTGCGGGGTGCTCGACGAGGCCCTCGGGGCGACCCCGTGACCGCGCCGCTGGTGGTGGTCGGCGACGTCCTGCTGGACGTCGACATCGTCGGCAGCAGCAGCCGGCTGTGCCCGGACGCGCCGGTCCCCGTCGTCGAGCAGGCGGAGGAGCGCCCCCGCCCCGGCGGGGCGGGCCTCGCGGCGCTGCTGGCGGCGGCCGGGGGGCGGGAGGTGGTGCTGGTCACCGCGCTCGCCGACGACGAGCCGGGCCGGCGGCTGCGCGCGATGCTGGAGGACCACGTGGAGGTCGCCGCGTTCCACCTGCACGGCGGCACGCCCTGCAAGCTGCGCATCCGGTCCGGAGGCCAGTCGGTGGCGCGCCTGGACGCCGGGGAAGGGCAGGCCCTCGACGGGCCCGTCGGTCCGCGCGTCACCGACGCGATCGCGGGGGCCGGCGCCGTGCTGGTCGCCGACTACGGCCGCGGCGTCGCCCGGCACCGGGCCGTCCGGTCCCTGCTGGAGGAACTGCCCGGCGGCGTCCCCATCGTGTGGGACCCGCATCCGCGCGGCGAGCCGCCGGTGCCGGGCACCCGGCTGCTCACCCCGAACGAGCAGGAGGCTGCGCGGCTCGCCGCCGCGGACGGCGCCGACATCACCGGCTCCGGGCTGTCGGCCGCCGGGCGGCGCGGCCGCTACCTCGGCCGCTCCCGGCGCATCGAGGGCGTCGCGGTCACGCTCGGCCCCGCGGGCGCCCTGCTGTGCGACGGGTCGGAGGCGCCGTTCCTCGCCCCCGCCCGGCCGGCGCGGGGCGACACCTGCGGGGCCGGCGACAGCTTCGCGGCCGGGACCGCCGGGGCGCTCGCCGACGGCGCGGGCCTGGCCGCCGCCGTCACCGAGGGTGTCCGCCAGGCCTCGGAGTTCGTCCGGGCCGGTGCCGCCGCGGCCGTCGCGGCGCAGCTCGCCGAGTCCGGCACCGCCCGGCTCGTGCCCGAGCGGGGCGAGGACGCGTGGGACGTCGTCGAGCGGACGCGGCGGGCGGGCGGCACGGTCGTGGCGACCGGCGGCTGCTTCGACCTGCTGCACGCGGGCCACGTCAGCCTGCTGCAGCAGGCAAGGCGGCTCGGCGACTGCCTGATCGTCTGCGTCAACTCCGACGCGTCCGTGCGGCGCCGCAAGGGGCCCTCGCGCCCGGTCACGCCCGCCGCCGACCGCGTCCGGGTGCTGGAGGCGCTCAGCGACGTCGACGCCGCGGTGGTGTTCGACGACGACACGCCCTCGACGCTGCTGGAGCGGCTGCGCCCCGACGTGTGGGTCAAGGGCGCCGACTACGCCGGGACGACCCTGCCCGAGGCGGAGACCGTCCGGGCCCACGACGGCGAGGTGGTCCTGCTGCCTCTGCTGGAAGGGCGCTCCACCACGCGCCTGCTGTCCACGACGAAGGGAAACGCGTCATGAACGTCCTCATCACCGGCGGCGCCTCCGGACTCGGCGCGGCCGTCGCGCGCAGGGTCGCCGAAGACGGCGGGCGGCCCCTCGTCCTCGACCGGCACCCGCCGAAGGACGACGTCGAGCACATGCAGGCCGACCTCGCCGACCGCCGCTGCGCGGAACGCGCCGTGCACGGCCTGGCGCGCGCCGCGGGCGGGCTGAACGCCGTCGTCACCGCCGCCGGGATCGACGCGTGCGGGACGCTCTGCGACGTCCCGGCCGAGGACTGGGAACGGGTCGTCCAGGTGAACCTGCTGGGCACCGCCGCCGTCGTCCGGGCCGCGCTCCCCTACCTGGAGAACGAGCCGCACGGGCGGGTCGTCACCGTCGCGTCGACGCTCGGGTTCCGGGCGGTGAGCGACGCCACCGCGTACTGCGCGTCCAAGTTCGGCGTCGTCGGGTTCACCCGGGCGCTCGCCGCCGAGATGGCCGGCCGGGTCGCCGTGACCATGGTCGTGCCCGGCGGCATGGACACCGCGTTCTTCGACGGCCGCGCCGACCGGTACAGGCCGGGACCGGACGCCAGGCTGAACCGCCCGGAGGACGTCGCGGCGACCGTCGCGTTCGCGCTCTCCCAGCCGGCCGGCTGCGAGGTGCGCGAGCTGGTCGTGTGCCCCTCCGAAGAGCCGTCGTGGCCGTAGAAGGCCTCGGCGCCGCCGACCGGGCGCTCGTGCTGCGGGCGCTCGGCCTCGGCGACCTGCTCACCGCCGTGCCCGCGCTGCGGGCGCTGCGGCGCGGGATGCCGCGGGCGCGGATCGCGCTCGCCGCGCCGGCCGCGCTCGCGCCGCTCGCCCGCGCCACCGGCGCGGTCGACGGCGTCCTGCCCGCGTCCGGCCTGGACGCCCCGCCGCGGCCCGCCGGCCCCGTGGACGTGGCGGTCAACCTGCACGGCAGCGGCCCGCGGAGCCACCGGCTCCTCGCGGGCCTCTCCCCGGGCCGGCTGCTGGCGTTCGCCTGCCGCCCGTCCCACCCCGGCGGTCCGGAATGGGACCCCGCCGAGCACGAGGTGGACCGCTGGTGCCGGCTCGTCGCGGCGTACGGGTTCGACGCCGACCCCGGCGACCTGGACCTGCCGGTCCCCGCCGTGCCGTCGCCCGCGCCGGGCGCCGCCGTCGTCCATCCGGGCGCGGCGTTCCCGGCGCGCCGCTGGCCCGCCGAGCGGTTCGCCGCGGTGGCGGCGGCGCTGCGGGACGGAGGGGAGCGCGTCGTCGTCACCGGCGGGCCCGGCGAGGCGCACCTCGCCCGCCGCGTCGTCCGGCTCGCCGGGCTGGACGGGGCCGCCGACCTCGCCGGCCGCACGCCACTGCCGGAGCTGGCCGCGCTCGTCGCGGGCGCCCGGCTGGTGGTCTGCGGCGACACCGGCGTCGCGCACCTCGCGACCGCGTTCCGCACGCCGTCGGTGCTGCTGTTCGGCCCGACGCCGCCCGGCCGGTGGGGACCGCCCGACCGCGCCGAGCACCACGTCCTGTGGACGGGGCGCCGCGGCGACCCGCACGGGCGCGAGCCCTGTCCCGGCCTGCTGGAGATACCCGCGGACAGGGTCGTCGAGGCCGCCGGGGAAGCCCTCGCCCACCAGAACCGATGAAGGGGACATGATGAGACATCCACGCGCCGTCGTCACCGGAGGATCCGGCTTCCTCGGCTCCCATCTGTGCGAGGCGCTGCTCGCCCGGGGCATCTCGGTGGTGTGCCTGGACAACCTGCTGACCGGGACGTCGCGCAACATCGCGCACCTGGCCGGGCGGCGGGACTTCCGGTTCCTGCGGCGCGACCTCACCGAGCCGGTGACCGTCCCGGGCGAGGTCGGCTACGTGTTCCACCTGGCGTCGGCGGCTTCCCCGGCCGACTACCTGCGGTACCCGATCCAGACGCTGGAGGTCGGCAGCCAGGGCACCCGCAACGCGCTGAACCTCGCCGAGGCCAAGGGCGCCCGGTTCGTCCTCGCCTCCACCTCCGAGGTGTACGGGGACCCGCTGGTGCACCCCCAGCCCGAGTCGTACTGGGGCAACGTGAACCCCGTCGGGCCTCGCAGCGTCTACGACGAGGCCAAGCGGTTCGGCGAGGCGCTGACGTCGGCGTTCCGGCACTCCCGCGGCCTGGACACCGCGATCGTGCGGATCTTCAACAGCTACGGCCCGCGGATGCGCCCCGACGACGGCCGCGCCATCCCGACCTTCCTGCGGCAGGCGCTGACCGGCGAGGACCTCACCGTCACCGGGGACGGCTCGCAGACCCGCTCCATCTGCCACGTCGACGACACCGTCCGCGGCATCCTCGCGCTCGCCGCGTCCGGGCACCCGGGACCGGTCAACGTCGGCAGCCCGTACGAGGTGTCCATGGCCGAGCTGGCGCGGCTGATCATCGAGCTGACCGGCTCGCCGTCCGGCATCCGCTTCGTGGACCGCCCGCAGGACGACCCGCGCGTCCGGCGGCCCGACACCTCGCTGGCCGAGCAGGTGCTGGGCTGGCGTCCGCGTCTCACGATCGAGGAGGGCCTGCGCGCCACGATCGAGTGGTTCACCCGGGAACTGCCCGTCGCCAAGCCCGCCTGATCAGTCGGAGCCTCCCGCGGGCAGCAGGTCGCGGATGTCGGGGGGAAGGGCGTGGCGCACCTTGGCGGTGATGGAGCCCTGGGTGGCGTCGTCCACCACCCCGAGGACGCTGCGCGCGAGGAACGCGGCCTTCGCCTCGTCGGTGCCCGCCCTGATCGCGACGCGCTCGATGAACCCGTGCCTGTCGAACCGCTCCCCGGAGCCCGCCCCGCCGTAGACCTCCGTGCGGCGGAGGTGCTCGCCGATCTCGTGCGGCAGCTGCGCGGCGAGGTTGTCGGCGAGCCCCTCCGGCACCCGCTCGCCGAGCGTCTCCAGCGTCGCGCGGGACGCCCGCTCGGCCTCGCCCCATCCCCCGAGCCGCGCCCGGTCCTGGACCTGTCCGATGAACTCTTCGTGCCGCATGTCGGACGCTCCTCTCTACGTGTGAAATGCAGAGGCTGCCCGAATCGTCCGGCGGCTAACGCGCGCCGAGGACGTCCAGCAGCTCGCCGATCACCGACCCGTCCGGCGGCAGCGCGGGGGCCCGCCCGGCCCCTTCGGCCGACAGGCACCAGTCCCACCAGCGGTCCAGCTCCCGCACGTCCAAGAGGCGCCCGTCCGGCGCCGGAGCGGGCACGGTCAGGACGGCGGGCCACGACCACGCCCGCGCTTGGGCCGCCACCTTGGCGCCGCCGGCGACCGGGTCGACGGCCAGCGCGGGGACACCGTTCTTCAGCGCGAGGACGAGGCCGTGCAGCCGCGTCGTGACCACCACGTCCAGCCGGCGCAGCACCGATTCGAGCTCGGCCGCCGTCGTGAACAGGCGCCAGTCGCGCGGATCCAGCCGGGTGTCCAGCGGGAGCCGCGCGCACCCGCGCGACGCGAGCCACTCCGTCAGCTCGTGCTCGACCTGCCCGTGGCGCCGGCGCCGCCCGTACTCGGACTGGCCGGGTGCGAGGACGACACCGGCCACGGGCACCGACGGCGTCGCGGGCAGCGCCGCGAGGTCGTGCCGCGGCGCCTCGACGGGGGTGTCCCGCGCGAGGACGGCGTCGAAGCCCGTGACCGCCGGGTCGCGCGGCTCGATCACCGACACGCCGACGGCGACCCGCGTGCACTGCGCGTAACGGCGGTGCAGGTCCTCGATCTGGCCGCCGTGCAGCGGACCGCAGGCGAACACCAGATGCGTGTAGGACGCCGGATCGGCGTGGTCGAGGTCGAGACCGCCCGGACGGAAGACCGGGCTCCACGCCAGGTCGCAGTCGACCCCCGCCCCGGCGAGCGCCGCCCGCACCGCCTCCATCGCCAGCACGTCGCCCGCCGTCGCCTCACCGTGCAGGAAGCTCGGCCATCCCGTCACCAGCACGCGCATCGCCCAGCCGCCTTCCGCCGTCTCCCCCGGCTGCTACCCGGTGGCGTCCGGCCCATGTGCCGCGCACCGCCGGGACGGGAGGGCGCCTCCCCGCACGGTGACAGTTGAGACACCTACCGGTTTACCGACCGGCGCGAAGGGGGAGAGTGACCTCGCGGCCCACTCGCGAGCTCGGAGCCATGTGCCCCCAGCTGCGAGCCTGGGCCGCACCAGGCGTTTCAGCCCGCGATCGACCGGGCGATCATCATTCCGCCGTAGGCGGCGGCGAGCCCCGCCGCGATGGAGGCCGCCGCGTTGAGGACGGCGTACGAGCGCGCCCCGTCCTCGGCGAGGCGCAGCGTCTCGTACCCGAAGGTGGAGTACGTGCTCAGGGCGCCGCAGAAGCCCGTCCCGGCGAAGGCCAGCACGCCGTCGCCGGCCGGCAGGGCGGCGAGGAGGCCGAGCAGGAACGACCCCGCGACGTTGACGGTGAACGTCCCCCACGGGAACACCGAGCCGTGCCGGGCCTGGACGGCGCGGTCGGCCAGGTAGCGCAGCGGGGCCCCGAGCGCGGCGCCCAGCGCGACGAGCAGGACGGTCACGCGCCCCTCCCCGCCCCGATCACCCGCCGTGCCGCCAGGCGGGTCAGGCGGACGCCCGCGAGGACGGCCGCGAGCGCGGCCAGGAGCGTCCCGGCGAGGTACGCCAGGCCCACCAGCGGCGCGCCGGCGGTCACCGCGTCCTGGATGTCGACGACATAGGTCGAGAACGTGGTGAAGCCTCCGAGCACCCCGACACCGAAGAAGGGCCGCACCAGCGGGTGCGCCCGTCCCGTCTCGGTGACGAGCACCATCAGCGCCCCGATCAGGAGGCACCCCAACACGTTCACCCAGAGGACGACCCACGGGAAGCCGCCCGGCCGGTACGGGAACGCGTCGCTCAGCCCGAACCTTGCGAGCGCCCCCAGTACCCCGCCGGCGGAGATCGCCGCGAGCGTCCGCCAGGGCGCCTCGCGCACCTCGCGGCGCTGTGCGGGGTCATGAAGATCCACGTCGGGGTCGACGGGACGTCCGGGCACGGACACGGGCCCACTCCTACCAGTAGCGACGACATCACCGGTAGGGACCGTCGGCGGATCGCTCCGCGGTTCACCCGGTTCAGGCGCGGCGGGCCCCACCGCCGCCGTCCGGTCGCCCGGACCCCTCGCAGCCTACCCGCGGCCCGCCGCGTACCGGGACTCGATGAACCTCTTGAAGCGCTGCAGGTCCCCCTTCACCCGCCGGCCGAGGGGACCGGGCCCGTCGCCGGTCCGCCCGGCGAAGCCCGCCGGGTCGATCTCCAGCTGGACGGTGACGCGGGTGGTCGTCTCGTCCAGGCGGCGGAAGGTCACCACGCCGGCGTGCGTCGGGCCGTCCAGGGACGTCCAGGCGACGCGCCCGTCGGGCAGCAGCTCGGTGATCCGGGCGGTGAACTCGCGCGTCACGCCGGCGATCCGGACGGTCCAGCGCAGCGTGCCGTCGGCGAGCCGCCTGATCTCCTCGACGTCCTTCATGAACTGCGGGAACGTCTCGAAGCGCGTCCACTGGTCGTAGGCGGCGCGGATCGGCACGGTGACGTTGACCGACTCGCTGATCGTGCTCACGGCCCACCTCCTGCCCCTTCCCGACGGGTACCCGTGCAGGCCCCGTTCATCCGGCGTCCCAGGTGGAGCGGGCCGTCCGTGTGAGGCGCCGATCGTCGGGTAGGGCGACCGCACCGAGCGATCGCCCCCTGCCCTCGCCCGCCTCCGTACAGGAAGGCATCCGCATGACGTCGGCGCAGTCCGCCCACCGGTTCGATGACGGACAGACAGAACTCCTCCTCGCGGAGATGAACCGGCTCCCGGAGGACGATCCCCGGCGGGAACGCCTGCGGGAGCGCATCGTCAGC
This sequence comes from Actinomadura madurae, assembly GCF_900115095.1. Taxonomy (GTDB): domain Bacteria; phylum Actinomycetota; class Actinomycetes; order Streptosporangiales; family Streptosporangiaceae; genus Spirillospora; species Spirillospora madurae. The sequence goes on along the minus strand of NZ_FOVH01000006.1, from coordinate 327,456 downwards.
GTCCACGAGCCCCTGATCCGCGGGGTGGCGCGCCGGTACGCCAACCGCGGGGAGCCCCTGGACGATCTCCAGCAGGTCGCCTATCTGGGCCTGGTCAAGGCCATCAACCGATTCGACCCGGGAATCGGCGACCGGTTCATCACCTACGCCTACCCCGTCGTGACCGGGGAGGTGAAACGGCACTTCCGCGACAAGACGTGGGGCATCCGCGTGACGCGCCGCATCCAGGAGCTGCGGCCGGTCCTGCAGCGCACGGTCCAGGAGTTCACCCGCGAGCACGGCCGGTCCCCGACGACCGCCGAGATCTCCGGCCGCATGGACATCACCGAGGAGGAGACCACCGAGGTCCTCATCGCCTGCGACGCCTACCGGCCGCTGTCCCTGGAGGCGCCGGCCGACGGGTCGCAGAGCGGCGACAACGGCACCGTCGGCGAGTACCTCGGATCGGACGACCCGGCCCTGGCCTCCTTCATCGACGGCCACGCCCTCCGCCCGCTGATCGACGAGCTGCCCGAGCGGGAGCGCACGATCCTGCTCCTCCGGTTCTTCGGCAACAAGACCCAGACGCAGATCGCCGACCAGATCGGCCTGTCCCAGATGCACGTCTCGCGGCTGCTCCGCGCCACCCTGGACCGGCTCCGCACGGGCCTGCTGGCGGAGTCGTGACCTCGTCGGCCGGCGGAACGGCTCCTCTGGCCGGCACCGCCCGCCCGTCAGGGCCGGGGTAGGGCGCACCCGCCTCCCAGGACGACGTCGTTGCCGGCGCCGAGGCAGCGGGCGAGCAGGTACGTCTGCTGGCCGTAGTGCGAGCCGTGCCGGACGGTGACGGCGCCGGTGCGGTCGACCTCGCAGGGGTTGTTGAACGTGCAGCGCTCGCCGTCGTCGTTGCCGGTGTTGTTGACGCCGACGACATCGCGGGTCCGGACGTCGATGACCGGCGACCCGGACGTGCCGTGGATCGTCCGGCACCGCGGCGTGTAGCGGATGGAGTCCTTCCACGTCCAGCCGGCCTCGCGCAGCCGGTACACGGTCGCGTCGATCGCGCAGCCGTAGATCGTCCGCCAGTAGCCGGACACGACGCGGATCGGCGTGCCGTCGGCCGGCCTGGCCGTCGACAGGCGCAGCGCGGGAACCCCGTACCGCCGCCGGATCGCGGCGTAGGTGGTGTCCAGCCGGTAGACGGTCACGTCGGTGTCGGTCATGGTGGCGTACTCGATCTTCGTCGCCCGGAGCGAGCCGAGGGTCCGCCCGCCGGAGGGGTCGAGGAGCGTGAACGTCCGCGACGACCTCCGGTCCACCACGACCTCGCCGGCCTTCGGCATCCCCGACTCCAGGCAGTGGCCGTTGGTCAGCACCAGCGCGGCGTCGGTGTCCCGCGAGCGCGGCCCGCGGACGAGGGAGCCCGAGCAGTTGCTGAGCGCGACGATCCCGGTGAAGTCGACGTCCGCCCGGTGCGTGCCGGGCGCCTCCGGCGGGGCGGGCGCGGGCGCGGCCTCGGCGGCGGCCGCCGCGGTGCCCGTGCCCGCCAGCGTCCCGGCGGCGAGCACGGCCGCGGCCCCCCGTACGAGAACATCGAGGCGCCCGAGCCTCCGGATCCCTCCCATCAGTCGACGTCCACCCAGCCGTAGGTGCGCTCGACGGCCTTCTTCCAGCCCGCGTAGCCGTGCTGCCGCTGCTCCTCACTCCATGTGGGTTCCCAGCGTTTGTCCTCGTTCCAGTTCTGGCGGAGCTCGTCGGTGGTGTTCCAGAATCCGACGGCGAGGCCGGCGGCGTAGGCGGCGCCGAGCGCGGTGGTCTCGGCGACGACGGGCCGCGACACCGGGACGGCCAGGATGTCGGCCTGCATCTGCATGCACAGCTCGTTGGCGGTCACGCCGCCGTCGACCTTGAGGACGTCCAGGGAAACGCCGGAGTCCTCCCGCATCGCCTCGACGACGTCGCGGGACTGGTAGCAGATCGACTCCAGGGTGGCGCGGGCCAGGTGCGCGTTGGTGTTGAACCGCGACAGCCCGACGATCGCGCCGCGCGCGTCCGACCGCCAGTACGGGGCGAACAGCCCCGAGAACGCCGGGACGAAGTACACGCCGCCGTTGTCGTCCACCTGCCGGGCGAGGGCCTCGCTTTGGGCCGCGCCGGAGATGATGCCGAGCTGGTCGCGCAGCCACTGCACGGCCGACCCGGTCACCGCGATCGACCCCTCCAGCGCGTACACGGGAGCGTTGTCCCCGAACTTGTAGCAGACGGTGGTGAGCATCCCCGCCTTGGACCGGACCAGTTCCTCACCGGTGTTCAGCAGCAGGAAGTTGCCGGTGCCGTAGGTGTTCTTGGCCTCGCCCGGCGCGAAGCACACCTGCCCCACCGTCGCGGCCTGCTGGTCGCCGAGGATGCCGGTCAGCGAGACCTCGCCGCCGAGCGGGCCGTCCGCGCGGGTGACCCCGTAGGCGTCCGGTGCCGAGGACGGCTTGATCTCCGGCAGCATCGACCGCGGGATGCCGAAGAACGACAGCAGCTCGTCGTCCCAGCCCAGCGTCTCCAGATCCATGAGCATCGTGCGGCTGGCGTTGGTCGGGTCGGTGACGTGCACGCCGCCGTCCGTCCCGCCGGTCAGGTTCCACAGGATCCAGGTGTCGGTGTTGCCGAAGATCGCGTCGCCGTTCTCGGCGGCCTCGCGGACCCCCTCGACGTTCTCCAGGATCCACTGGATCTTGCCGCCGGAGAAGTACGTGGCCGGCGGGAGTCCGGCGTTGTGGCGGATGGTGTCGCCCTTCTCGTCGCGTTCGAGGGCGGAGGCGATGCGGTCGGTGCGGGTGTCCTGCCAGACGATCGCGTTGTAGTACGGGCGCCCGGTGCGCCGGTTCCACACCACGGTCGTCTCGCGCTGGTTGGTGATGCCGAACGCCGCCAGATCGCTGTGGCTCAGGTTCGCCCTGTTCAGCGTCGACTGGATGACGGCGCGGGTGCGCTCCCAGATCTCGGTCGGGTTGTGCTCGACCCAGCCGGCCTGCGGCAGGATCTGCTCGTGCTCGAGCTGGTGCCGGGCGACCTCGTTGCCGCCGTGATCGAAGATCATGAAACGGGTGCTGGTCGTGCCCTGGTCGAGCGCTCCGACGAAGTCGGGCATGGTCTCTCCCTTTCTGCTGGAGGGGACGGGACCCCGTCAGGAAACGTCGTACTCCGGCTCCGGCTTCGCCCCGCCGGGGCCCTCCTCCTCTTCGGGGATGAGCCGGCCGACGAGCAGGAGGTACAGCCCCGCGCCGAGCACGCCGCCGATGAGCGGGGCGACGATCGGCACCCAGAAGTAGAAGTCCCCGTACTGGTCGCGCCACGCGCCGCCGTACCCGGTGAGGTACTGGGCCAGCCGGGGGCCGAGGTCACGGGCGGGGTTGATCGCGTAGCCGGCGTTGGTGCCCCACGCCATCCCGATCGCCACGACGACCAGCCCGATGATGAACGGGCCGAGGTTGGCCAGCGGAGGCGCGTTGCGCAGGTCGGTGAGGGCGAGCACCAGGAACAGCAGGATCGCGGTGCCGATGATCTGGTCGCGGAACGCGCCCCAGGTGTGGATCGGCAGCGCGCCGTTGCCGGGCAGCGTGGAGAACACGAACTGCGACTTGATCGTCAGGCCCGGGTCGAACTTGTGCAGGACCTCGGTGTAGTTCCACCGGACGATCAGCGCCGCGACGAACGCCCCGAGGAACTGGGCGAACCAGAACGGGATGACCTTGCGCCAGGGGAAGCCCTTGAACACCGCGAGGGCCAGGGTCACGGCCGGGTTGATGTGGCCGCCGCTGATCCGGGCGGAGACGTAGACGCCCAGCGTCACGCCCAGACCCCAGGCCCAGGAGATGCTGTCGTGGTCGCCCAGCGCGGGGCCGCCGGCGACGACCTGCGCGACGACGCCCACGCCGAACAGGATCAGGATCATCGTGCCGGCGAACTCCGCGGACATCTCCGCGGCGAGCTGGGGAACTCTCGGCCGTCGGGTCATGTCTCCCCCTCCTGCCCGTGTGACGTGAGACACAGCCGCCGCGAACGTACGTACGCCCGGCAGGACGGGTCAACGGATTCCTGACGACGATGCGGACACCCTGAGCCGCCCATCACACCCCCTGGAAGATCATCGTGAGAGGGATCGTTCCCAGTGAGCGCGCAACTACACAGTGTCATCGCAGGTCGGCGCTAGTGGCCGCGGAACGCCTCCGCCAGCCACCAGGCCGGGCGCCCCCGGGTGACCTTGGCGTCCACGAGCATGGGACGGTCCCGCGGGCCGGCGAGCCAGTCCGCCACCGCGGCGAGGTCGGCCGGGCGCCGGACGGTCGCGGCCGCGCAGCCGAACCCGCGGCCGATGGCGGCCAGGTCCGCGGGCGGGAACGTGACGGTGTCCAGCGGATGCCCGGCGGGCCCGAAGTGGTGCACCTCGGCCCCGTAGGCCTCGTCGTCGTAGACGAGCACGAGCATTCCCAGCCCCAGCCGGACGGCGGTCTCCAGCTCCGCGACGGACATCAGCGCGCCGCCGTCCCCGAGCGCGGCGACCGTGAGGCGGTCGGGGCGGGCCACCGCGGCGCCGATCGCGGTGGCGAGGCCGAGCCCGACCGACTGGAACGCCTGGGTGAACACGAGGCCGTCGCCGTCCGGGACGTCCAGGAACATCGCGGGATACCCCATGAAGTTGCCGGAGTCGACGGCGACCGTACGCTCGCGGGGCAGCATGCGGTCGAGCGCGATCGTCAGGGTCCGCGGGTCGATGCGCGGGCCGTCCCCGTCCTTGGCCTCGGGATGCTCCTCGTACGGGACGTCCTGCCAGCGGCCCTCCCGGGCGAGCCGCTCGGCGACCTCGGGCGTCCGGTAGCCGGTGGCGCGGTGGCCGCGCGCCGCCAGCTCCGCGGTCACGGCCAGCGCGGTCTCGGCGGCGTCGCCGATCAGCCCGAGGTCGACGGGGCGGTGCGCGCCGAGGGCACGGGCGTCCACGTCGACCTGCACGACCTTCGTCCGCCGGCCGATGAGGGCGCCGTGCCGCGTCGTCCACATGGTCAGCGAGCAGCCCCAGCCGACGACCAGGTCGGCGCCGCGGATCAGCTCCGCGGCGGCCGGGGTGGCGAACCCCCCGCTGACGTCCAGGGCGAACGGGTCGCCGGTGAACAGGCCGCGCGCGACCGCGGACGTCGCGGGCAGCGCGCCGCAGCGCGCGGCGAGCTCGGCGAGGGCGTCCCGGGCGCCCGACAGCCGCGCGCCCCGGCCGGCGATGAACACCGGCCGGCGCGCCGCCTGCAGCGCGTCGGCGAGGCTCGCGACCGCGGCGGGCGGCGGGACCGGCAGCGGCGGCACCTGCCTCCCCCGGCTCCGCGCGGACGGGGGCGGCGCGTCGTCCGGGAGGTCGGCGCCCTGGACGTCCAGCGGCAGCCCCAGCAGGACGGTGCGGCGCTCGGCGACCGCCGTCCGGCAGGCCCGCGCCACGTCCGCCAGCGCGGTCTGCGGCGAGTGGACCCGCTCGGGGACGGCCCCGACCGCCGCGGCGATCGCCGCCTGGTCGACCCGGAAGTTGGAGCGGACCGCCGCGGCGGCCACCTCGCCCGCGACGACCAGCAGCGGCGTGCGGCTCTTGGCGGCCTCCGCGATGCCGGTGACCGCGTTGGTGAGGCCGGGCCCCTGGTGGACGGTCACGACGCCGAGGCCGCCGCTCACCCGCGCGTACGCGTCGGCCATCGTCGCCGCGCCGGCCTCGTGCCGGGCCGCGACGAACCGGGCGCCGCTCGCGACGAGGGCGTTGGTCACGTGGAAGTTCCCGCTGCCGACGACCCCGAAGACGGTGCCGGCGCCGAACCGCGCGAGGGCCTCCCCCACGGCCTGCGCGACGTTCATCGCTCGATCAGCGCGAGCACGCGGGCCGGGCTGCCCGAGCCGCCGACGATGGGCAGCGGCGATGCCACCAGCACGGTGCCGCGGGCCGGCAGCCGTTCGAGGTTCTGCAGCTGGGTGAGGCCGTACTTGCCGGCGCCGAGGAAGTAGGAGTGGCACGGGAAGGGCGGGTCGAACGCGTGGGCGCCGCCCGCGTCGGTGCCGACGGTCTCCGTTCCGAGCCCGAGGACGGGGGTCTCCTCGGCGAGCCACCGGGCGCACTCCGCCGAGATCCCCGGCGTGTGCGGGCCGTTCTCGTCGGCGTTGAGGAAGGACTCCTGGTCGCCGGAGCGCGCGTCCCAGCCCGTCCGGTAGAGCAGCCAGCCGCCGTCCGGGAGCGGGCCGTTCGCCTTCTCCCAGTCGCGGACGTGGTCGATCTCCAGCAGGAAGTCGGGGTCGGCGGCGGCGTGCGCGGAGGCGTCCAGCACCACGGCGGGGGCGACGAGGCGGCCCGGCGGCACCTGCGAGACGTCCTCGCCGTCGCGGCCGGTCGCCCAGTGCACCGGCGCGTCGAAGTGGGTGCCGACGTGCTCGCCGGTCTCGATGTCGTTCCAGTACCAGGCGGGGCCGCGGTCGTCGTACCGGCTGATCTCCTTCAGCCTGAACGGGACGGTGTTGGCGAACGGCTCCGGCAGCCGCAGGATCGGCGTCCGTTCCGACAGGGGGGCGGTCAGGTCGACGATCTCCACCGAGCCGTCGGCGACGGCGGTGAGCAACTGGGCGAGCACGGACATCGTTCCTCCGGGCGGCACGAGCGGCTGAGGGGGCGCGCGGGGCTCCACGAACGTATCGCAGATGGCCCTGTTCGGAGGGTCACCCGACGCAGGCTCCCGGGTGTTCACCGAAACCCACGTCCGGCTCCGCTTTTCGTGTGATCACGCCATGGACGCAGCGTCGCGGCGCGCTCACCATCGGGGGCGGAACCCCGGCCGATCATGCCCCACGGAGGTCCGATGCGCCGCAGGCCCTGGACGCTCGCGCTCGCCGCAGCCGCCGTCACCGCCGCCCTCGCCGCTCCCCCGGCCCACGCCGCTCCCCCCGCCCCGCCCGCGCCGCCGCCCGCCTCCGTCACCGAGCGCCCGGCCGGCTTCGACCGCCTGGTCCCCTCGTCCGACCCCGTCGAGCTGCGCGAGGCCCACCGGCCCCTCTCGGTCACCTACACCTACGAGGGCCGCGAGCACACGCTCGACGACTACCTGGCGCGGACGGGCACGCTGGGCTTCGTCGTCCTCGACGGAAACGACATCGTCTTCGAGCGCTACGTCACCGCGAACCGCGACTCCCTGTTCCAGTCGTGGTCGATGGCCAAGTCGTTCACGTCGGCGGCCCTCGGCATCGCGCTCGGCGAGGGTTTCATCGACTCGATCGACGACCCGGTCACCCGGTACGTCCCGGAGCTGACGGGGTCCGGCTACGACGGCGTCTCGCTGCGGGACCTGCTGCGGATGTCGTCGGGCATCGCCTGGGAGGAGACCTCCGACGTCCCGTTCGTGCACGTGGCGGCGAGCCTCGGATACCCGCTGACCGAACTGGCCCGGCGCCAGAAGCGCGGCTGGGAGCCGGGGACGCGGTTCGAGTACACGAGCATGAACTCGTTCGTCCTCTCCTGGGTCGTGACCGAGGCGACCGGGGTCCCGTACCACGCCTACGTCCAGAAGAAGATCTGGGGACCGGCGGGTATGTCGTCCAAGGCGTACCTGGGCAACGACTCCAACGGCAACAGCATGGGGTACTGCTGCTACTACGCCACCGACCGCGACTTCGCGCGGTTCGGCCTGCTGTACCTGAACGGCGGGAAGGCGAACGGGCGGCAGGTCGTCCCCGCCTCCTGGGTGGCGCTGTCGACGCGCCCGTCGGCGTCCTTCAACCAGGGATACGGGCTGCAGTGGTGGCTCGGCAAGGACGGCGGCTTCTCCGCCAACGGCCTCGGCGGCCAGCACATCTGGGTCTCCCCCCGGTACGGCGTCGTCATCGTGAAGTCGACCCTCGCGACCCTCCTCGGCGCGGAGGAGACCGACGCCGCGTTCGAGGCGCTCGCCGCCGAGGTCGCCCGCACCCGCGGATGAACCCCGCCCGCCCCAGGAGGAACATTCCGGGCGGATCACAGGTTAGGGTGACCTAAGTACTGTGATCTGGATCATCGGAGGATGCATGGCGACGGAACCGGCACGCAGGGGACGCAGGCTCCACCGGGGGACGGTGCTGCGCACCGAGCGCCTCACCCCGCACATGATCCGCGTGGTCCTCGGCGGCGAGGGGCTCGCGGAGTTCGGTGCCGGCGAGTTCACCGACCACTACGTGAAGCTGCTCTTCCGCCGTCCCGGCGTCGAGTATCCGGAGCCGTTCGACGTGGAGCGGATCCGCGCGGAGCTGCCGCGCGAGCAGTGGCCGGTCACGCGGACCTACACCGTCCGCGCGTGGGACCCCGCGTCCGCCGAGCTGACGATCGACTTCGTCCACCACGGCGACAAGGGCATCGCCGGCCCGTGGGCGGCGGCCGCCCGGCCGGGCGAGGACCTCTTCTTCAACGGCCCCGGCGGCGCCTACGCCCCGAGCCCGGAGGCGGACTGGCACCTGTTCGCCGGTGATGAGAGCGCCCTGCCGGCCATCGCCGCCTCCCTCGAACGCGTCCCGGAGCACGCCCCCGTCCGCGCCTTCGTCGAGGTCGCCGGCCCGGAGGAGGAGCAGGAGCTGCCCACGCCCGGCGCCGCGGAGATCGTCTGGCTGCACCGGGGCGGCGGCCAGGTCGGCGACCTGCTGGCCGAGGCCGTCCAGAAGCTGGACTTCCCGGACGGCGAGGTGCACGTCTTCGTGCACGGCGAGGCGAACTTCGTCAAGACGCTGCGCCGCCACCTGCGCGTCGAGCGGGGCCTGCCCATGGACCGCCTCTCGATCTCCGGCTACTGGCGCCGCGGCCGCGACGAGGACGGCTGGCAGGCCGGCAAGCGCGACTTCAACCGCCAAATGGACCAGGAAGAAGCCGAAGCCCTCACCTGAAAGGGGCTAGGCGGTGGCTTCGGTGCGGTCGTCCAGGTCGGGGCCGTCGTCGTCGGCGAAGCCGGGGAGCCAGCGTTCCACCTCGGCGCGGAAGGGGCCCTCGGCCTCCAGCTGGCAGAGGACGCCGCCGCAGCCGGACAGGGCGCGGCTGACGGCGAGGTACTGCGGCGGCAGCCGGAACTGGCGGGCGAGGGCGTTCGGGCGCATGTCGGAGGCGATCCCGATGCCGCGGGCGGTCTGCTCGCGGAGCCACTCGCGCGAGTAGCGGAAGCGCTCCACGGCGAACGGGGCGGCGTGCGGGCCGATGAGGTCGGCGACCTCCTCGGGGTCCACGTCGGCGTCCGGCACGAGGAAGCCCTCCTCGCGGAGCGCGTCGACGATCTCGGCGGGGTCGCCGAGGGTCCCGATGCGGGTGAGCCGGCCGATCGACCACTGGAGCTCGGCCGGGACGCGGGCGGCGCCGCCGAAGTCCATGACGCCGAGGCGGCCGTCGTCCAGCAGCCGGAAGTTCCCCGGATGCGGGTCGATGTGGATCATCTCGCAGCGGGCCGGGCCGGACAGCAGGAAGCGGAACAGCAGCAGGCCGGCACGGTCGCGGCGGTCCTGGTCGCCCTCGGCGATGACCTTCGCCAGCGGGGTGCCGTCCAGCCACTCGGTGACCAGCACGTTGCCCGACTGGGCGACGACGGCGGGGACGACGAAGTCGGGGTCGCCGTCGTAGGCGTCGTGGAACGCGGTCTGGGCGCGGGCCTCGTCGACGTAGTCCAGCTCCTTCTCCAGCCGCCGCTTGAGGTCGGCGACGACCGGCTTGACCTCGACGCCCGGGAACAGCGGGGTGAACAGCCTGCTGAGGCGGGAGATCTGGTTGAAGTCGCTCATCAGCGCCTGGGCGGCGCCGGGGTACTGGACCTTGACCGCGACCGTCCGGCCGTCGTGCCAGACGGCCTTGTGGACCTGGCCGATGGACGCCGCCGCGGCGGGCCGGTCGTCGAACTCGGCGAACTTCTCGCGCCAGTCCTCGCCGAGGCCCTCGGCGAGGACCTGGTGGGTGGTGGACGCCGGCATCGGGGGCGCCGCCTCCTGCAGGCGGGTCAGGCTGGCGCGGAACGGCCCGGCGATCTCCTCGGGCAGCCCGGCCTCGAAGATCGACAGCAGCTGCCCGACCTTCATGGCGCCGCCCTTCAGCTCGCCGAGCACGGCGAACAGCTGCTCGGCGGTGCGGCGCTGCACCTCCAGCGCGACGGCCTCGGCGGGCCGCCCGAACGTCCGCTTCCCGAACCCGAGGGCGGTGCGCCCGGCGAACCCGAGCGGCAGGGTCGCCAGCTTGGCGGTGCGCGTCACCGCGCGGCGGGGGATGTCACTCACGGCCCGGCCGTCCTCTTTTCGACGATGCGTCCAATGAATACAGCCTCTCACGGAGGCGATCACCGGGAAACGGCCCGCCCCCGTCAAGGATTCAGCGTTCGGAGGCGCCCGGGGATTCCCGGCACCCGGACGTGCCGCACGGGCGCAGCAGCAGCTCGACGACCTCCAGCGCCTGGTCGATCTCCGGCCGGTTCCCGCCCAGGTAGTGCGCGTACATGAACGAGTCGGCGACCCGGACGATCGCCTGGGCGATCGTCCGGGTCGGCAGCCGGACGCGCAGCTCCCCGCGGTCGATCTCCGCCTGCAGCTCCTTGGTCAGCAGCTCGGTGGCGCGGTCCTCGATGGTGCCCGGCATGGTGGCCAGCCGGATGAACAGCCGCGGCTCGCGCTCGGTGAACGCCTTCAGGGGCTCGGCCTCCACCACCGCGCGCATGAACCGGTCGAGGAGGGCGAGGATCCGCCCGGCGCCGGAGCCGCCGACGCCCCGCGCGGCGACCCGGTAGGTGCGCTCGGTCATCTCGCCGAGGACGGCCCCGAGGAGCTGCTCCCGGCTCCCGACCCACCGGTAGAGGGTGGCCCGCCCGACGCCCAGCTCGGCGGCCAGCGCCGACATGTCGATCGGCTCGCCGCGCAGGTAGTGGGCGGAGGCGGCGGCGAGCGCGGCCGCGGGCCCGGCCGGGCGGCCGGACGGCGCGGACGGCGGCCGGACGTGGTCGCCCGGAGCTGCGAGGCCGCTCATCCGCACAGCATGTCACAGGCGGGGCGGCGGCCGATCCGATGACATGTCGCGATCGGACGACTACCAGGGGTGAACGGGGGTAATGGGCAGGTGTGAACGAGAAACAGGGGGGCGCCGGACGCAAGGGCCGGCTGCTGATCATCGGCGGGGCCGAGAACCGGACGTGCGGCGCCGGTCCGCTGGAGACGTTCGCCGAGCTGGCGGGCGGCGAGGACGCGCGGATCGTCGTCATCACGACGGCGACCGAGGTGCCCGAGGAGGTCGCCGAGGAGTACACCGCCGTGTTCGGGCGGCTCGGCGTGTCCTCCGTCCGGGAGCTGCGGCTGCTGGGCCGGGCCGCCGCCGACGCGGCGGCCACGCTGCGGGCGCTGGAGACGGCGACCGGGGTGCTGTTCAGCGGCGGCGACCAGTCCCGGATCCGCACCCTGGTCGGCTCGCGGACCAACGACCTGCTCAAGCGGCGGCTCGACCAGGAGGGCCTGGTGATCGCCGGGACGAGCGCGGGCGCCACCGCGATGGGCCACTGGATGATCCTCGGCGGCAACGGCCACGAGGTCGCCGCCTCCAGCGTGAAGGTCGGGCCGGGGCTCGGCCTGCTCGACAACGTGCTGATCGACATGCACTTCAACGAGCGCGGCCGGCTGCCGAGGCTGATGAGCGGGATCGCGCTGGACACCCGGCTGCTCGGCGTCGGCATCGACGAGGACACCGCGATCGTCGTCGGCGACGGCCAGTTCGCCGTCGTCGGGACGGGCGTGGTGACGGTCGTGGACGCCGGGCAGTCGACGGTCGCCTACGCCGCCTCCGACGACGAGCCGATGGCGATGTTCGACGTGTCGCTGCACCTGCTGCCCGCCGGCTGCGTGTTCCAGATGAACGACAAGCTCCCGGCGATCGGCGCCATGCGCGGCCCGGAGGAGGGGTAGCGGTGCGCCTCGACCACGTCCGCCGCCTGGGCGGCCCGAACGTCTACCTCCCCCGCCCGGTCGCGATCGCGCGGCTGGACCTGCAGGGCCTGACCGGTCACGAGACCACCGACCACCCCGGGTTCGCCGAGCGGCTCGTGGACGCGCTGCCGGGCCTGTCCGGGCACCACTGCTCGGCCGGCCGCCCCGGCGGGCTGCTGGACGCGATGGCGCGCGGCACCTACTTCGGCCACGTCACCGAGCACGTCACGCTGGAGCTGTCCGGGCTGATCGGCCGCGAGGTGTACTTCGGCCGCACCGTGCGCGCGGGCGGGCCGGGCGACTACGAGGTGATCCTGGAGTGCCCGGACGACGAGCCGGCGGGAAGCCCGGTGGTGGAGCGGCTGATCGCCCTCGCGATCCGGCTCGTGAACGGGGCGCTCGCCGGGCTCGTGCCCGACCCGTCCGGCGAGCTGGCGCGGGTCGCCGCCGTCCACGAGGAGGAGCGGCTCGGGGTGAGCACCGCGGCGCTGGCGCGGGCGGCGCGCGAGCGCGGGGTGCCGGTGCGCCGGGTCGGCGACCTCAACCTGCTGCGGCTGGGGTACGGGCGGTACCGGCGGATGGTGTGGGCGGCGATGACCGACGCCACGTCGGCCATCGGCATGGAGGTCGCGGGCGACAAGCGGCTCGCGCACCGGGTGCTCGCCGACGCCGGCGTCCCCGTGCCGGAGGGGCGCGTCGCGGCGTCGCCGGCCGAGGCGCTGGAGGCGCTGCGGGCGATCGGCGGGCCGGTGGTCGTCAAGCCGCTGGCCGGGCACCAGGGCGAGGGCGTCCACATCGAGCTGGCCACGCCGCCGGAGGTGGTCGCCGCGTTCGCGTCCGCGGCCGGGGACGCCGGCGAGGTCCTCGTGGAGTCCTACATCCCCGGCAGGGACTACCGGGTGCTGGTGGCCGGCGGGCGGATCGCGGCGGCGGCCGAGCTGACGGCGGCGTGCGTGACCGGCGACGGGTCGAGCACGGTGGCGGCGCTGGTGGAGCGGGTCAACGCCGACCCGGCGCGCGGCGAGGGGCACGGCCGGCCGCTGACGCGGCTCGTCCTCGGCCCGGCCGAGCTGGCGACGGCGGCGCGGCAGGGCCACGGCCCCGGGTCGGTGCCCGCGGCCGGGGAGCGGGTGTGGCTGCGGCGCAACGCGAACCTGTCCACCGGCGGCACGAGCCGGGACGTGACCGGGGAGGTGCACCCCGAGGTCGCCGCGATGTGCGTGCGGGCCGCGGCGGCCGTCGGCATGGACGTGTGCGGCATCGACCTGCGGCTGCCCGACATCGCCTCGCCGCCGCCCGCCGAGCCCGGCGCCGCCGGCGTGCTGGAGGTCAACGCGGCGCCGGGCCTGCGGATGCACCTGGCGCCGCACGAGGGAGCGGGACGGGACGTCGCCGGCGACATCGTCGACCTGATGTACCCGCCGGGGACGCCGTCGCGGGTGCCGGTCGTGTCGGTGACCGGCACCAACGGCAAGACCACGACCGTCCGGATGATCGCCTACATGCTGGAGCTGGACGGGCGGCGGACCGGCATGACCGGCACCGAGGGCGTGTACGTGGGCGGGCGGCTCGTGCACGCCGCGGACGCGTCCGGGCCGCGCTCGGCCGAGATGGTGCTGGGCGACCGGTCGGTGGAGGCGGCGGTGCTGGAGACCGCGCGGGGCGGGATCGTGCGCCGCGGCCTCGGCTACGACCGCGCCGACGTCGCGGTCGTCACCAACATCACCCGCGACCATCTCGGCATGGACGGCACCGAGTCGCTGGACGACCTGGTCGACATCAAGGCCCTGGTCGCCGAGGAGATCCGGCGCGGCGGCCACGTCGTCCTCAACGCCGCGGACGAGGCGGCGGCCGGCCTGGCCCGGCGGCCCGCGGTGCTGCGGCGCGACCCGGTGCTCCGGTTCTTCGCGCCGGCGGCGGACGCGCCCGTCCTCGCCGACCACGTCCGCGCCGGAGGCACCGGCTACCACGTGGCGGACGGCTGGCTGACCGAGGCCCGCGGCGACCGCGCGACCCGGATCCTGCCGGCGCACGAGGTGGCGGGTTCCTCCGGCGGGCGCGCGGACCACGTGATCGCCAACGCGCTCGCCGCGTCCGCCGCGGCCCGCGCCCTCGGCGTCCCCGTCGAGGTGGTGGCGCGGGCGCTGCGCTCGTTCGACCCGCACACGCGCAATCCGGGCCGGGGCTGCGTCTACCAGGTGGGCGACAACCCCGTCCTGGTCGACTACGCGCACAACCCGGCGGCGGTGGCGGCGGTGGGCGCGTTCGTCCAGCGGCGCTGGGGGGCCGCGGGCGTCGCCGCGGTGACGCTGCCGGGCGACCGGTCCGACGAGCTGGTCGGCGAGACCGCGCGTGCGCTGGCGGGGACGTTCGGCCGCGTCGTCGTCTACGAGGACGAGGACCTGCGGGGCCGCCGCTCGGGCGAGATGACCCGGCTGATCGTCCAGGGGCTCCGGGAGCGGCGCCCGGACGTGCGCCACCACCCGGCGGGCGATCTGAAGGGCGCGCTGACGTCGGCGCTGGACATGGCGGGGCCGGGCGAGCCGGTCCTGCTGCTGTACGAGAAGCTGGAGCCGGTCACCGAGCTGCTGGAGACGCTGGGCGCGGAGCCGGCCGGCTAGTGCCGGGCGGGGCGTCCGGCGCCGGCGGGCGCAGCAGCAGGACGGTGACGGCCAGCAGCATCAGCACGACGACGCCGTCCATCCAGTAGTGGTTGGCGGTGGCGACCACCACCGCGAAGGTGGTCACCGGGTGCAGGAGCCACAGCCATCGCCACCGCGTGCGGGACGTGAGGACGAGCCCGACGGCGATGACGGCGGCCCAGCCGATGTGCAGGGACGGCATGGCGGCGTACTGGTTGGAGACCGTGTCCGTCTCGGGCGCCCCGTACACGGCGGGGCCGAAGCGGGCGGCGGTGTCGATGAGCCCCATGGCGGGCATCATCCGCGGCGGCGCCAGCGGGACGAGCAGATGCAGGACGAGCGCCACGGCCGTGAGCGCCACGATGACCCGCCGCACCCACCGGTAGTGGACGGGCCGGCGCAGGTAGATCCAGAGCAGGAACAGCCCAGTCGCCGGGAAGTGGACGTAGGCGTAGTAGGAGTTGGCCGCGTGCACGAGGAACTCGCTGTGCAGCAGGCCGTGCTGGACACCGGTCTCGCCCGGAAGGCCGAGGACGCGTTCGAGGCGCCACACCCGGTGGGCGTTGTCGAAGGCCTCGGTGACACGCCCGTTGGCCAGCAGCCGCCCGAGCTTGTAGGCGCCGAACAGCACGATGATCAGCAGCAGCTCGCGGACGGGCCGCGGCCGCCCGCCGGGACGGATCCCGGACGCCCCAGGGCGCGCGGGCCGGCGCAGCCGGGTCAGCGCGCCGGGGGCCCTGCGCGGCTGGTCGAGGAGGCTCACTGCGTGTCCTTCGCGGATCGGCGTCGTCGGGGAGATGCCGAAGCCTCTCACCTTCCACGCCCACGTTGGAAACGACGCGTGACACGCCAACGATAGAACAAGTTTGCTTGGTCGGCAAAAATGCAGAAGCTGCCAAATTACGTGACGTGCATCTCACCGGAAGGCCGCACGAAACCGGGCGAAGCGTCCTTCCTAGGTGATCGGAAGACCCACGTAGTTCTCGGCCAGCGAGGTCTTGGCCGCCTCCGAGGACACCACGTAGTCGAGGTGGGAGCGCTGGAGCCGCCGCTCGAAGTCGCTCGCGGCGGGGTCGGTGTGCAGCAGCGTGGTCATCCAGTACGAGAAGTGCTCGGCCCGCCAGACCCGCCGCAGGCACGCGGCGGAGTAGCCGTCCAGCAGCGTCTCCGACCCCGTGGCGTACCGCTCGGCGAACGCCCGCGCGAGGACGATCACGTCGGACACCGCGAGGTTCAGTCCCTTGGCCCCCGTCGGCGGCACGATGTGGGCGGCGTCCCCGGCCAGGAACAGCCGGTCGTGGCGCATCGGCTCGGCCACGAAGCTGCGCATCGGCGTGACCGCCTTGTCGGTGATCGGGCCCTCGTGCAGCTTCCAGCCGTCGTCGGTGGCGAACCGCGCCGCCAGCTCATCCCAGATCCGGGCGTCGGGCCAGGCGGCGAGGTCCTCGTCCGGCGCCACCTGGAGGTACAGGCGGCTGACGTGCGGCGAGCGGAGGCTGTGCAGCGCGAACCCGCGGTCGTGGTGGGCGTAGATCAGCTCCTCGGTGGACGGGGCGACGTCGGCGAGGATGCCGAGCCAGGCGAACGGGTAGTCGCGGGTGAACGTCCGCAGCCCCGGCACCGCCGGGCGGCTCACGCCGTGGAAGCCGTCGCAGCCCGCGATGTAGTCGCAGTCGAGGGTGTGCGTCGCGCCGCCGCTCCGGAACGTCACGCTGGGCGCGGACGCGTCCAGGTGCAGGGCCTCCGCCTCGAACCGCACGTCGCCGCCGTCCGCCAGCCGCCGGGCGACCAGGTCCTTGACGATCTCGGTCTGCGCGTACACGGTGACCGTCCGGCCGGTCAGGTCGGTCAGCGGGATCCGGTGCCCCGCGCCGCCGAACCGCAGTTCGAGCCCGTGGTGGACGAGGCCCTCGCGGTCGAGCCGCTCCCCCGCCCCGCTCTCCCGCAGGACGTCGGTCGTGCCCTGCTCCAGCATCCCGGCCCGCTGCCGGTGCTCCACGTAGCCGCGGTCCCGGCTCTCCAGCACCACCGAGTCGATCCCCTGGAGACGCAGCAGATGGGAGAGCAGCAGCCCCGCGGGGCCGGCCCCGATGATCGCCACCTGTGTACGCATCGATCCTCCTCGTGGTCCGCGCAGCTCACCCGCCGATGCTCGCGCCCGTCGCGGCCGCTTCAGGCGCCGGTCTTCCGCTCGGCGGAAAACATGTCGGGATGGCCGTGCCAGTGCGCCGCCACGTCCCGCGACAGCGCCCGCGCCGCCGTGGCCAGCGGCGGCAGCAGCCGCCGCAGGTCGGCGCCGCGGGAGCCCGCCACCAGCGACATCGCCGCCACCACCTCGCCCGCCCCGTCCCGCACCGGGGCGCCCACGGACGACGCGCCGAGCGTCATCTCGTCCCGGGTCAGGGAGTACCCGGCGCGGCGGACCCGCTCGATGCAGCGCCGCAGCTCCGCGGGGTCGGTGATGGTGCGCACCGCGTACCGGGGCAGTTCCCCGTCCAGCACCTTCTCCCGCACCTCGGGCGGCGCGTACGCCAGCAGCACCTTGCCCACGCCGGTGGTGTGCAGCGGCAGCATGGCGCCGACCTGCGTGACGACCGGCACCGACCGCGTGCCGCGCAGCCGCTCGACGATGAGCACGCGGTCCTCGCGGAGCACGCCGAGCTGGACGTTGTCGTGCGTGGCCTCGTACAGGTCCTCCATGTGCGGGAGTGCCAGCTCGCGCAGCCCGGTGACGGCGGGGGCCTGGCTGCCGATGCGCCACAGCCGGGTGCCGATGCGGTACGTCCCGTCCGGGACCCGCTCCAGGAACCCGCCCGCGACCAGCTCCCCGACGAGCCGGTGCCCGGTCGCCAGCGGCAGCCCCGCCCGCCGGCAGATCTCGCTCAGGTTGAGGCGGACGCCGCCCTGCGCGAAGGCGTTCAGGATCGCCATCACCTTGCCGGCCACGCTGACCGGCCGCGCCCGCTCCGCCCTGTGACCTGTCACGTGGCCCCTCCGCCCGGGCTCCCGCCCGTCACTCCTGCTCGGTGAGTACCCGCTGGGCGACGGCGAAGGCCGAGTTCGCGGCGGGTACTCCACAATAGATCGCCGTCTGCAGGAGCACCTCCTTGATCTCGTCGGGGGTGAGGCCGTTGCGCAGGGCTGCGCGCACGTGCATGGCCAGCTCCTCCAGGTGGCCCCCGGCGACCATCGCGGTCAGCGTGATGCAGCTGCGGGTCTTGCGGTCCAAACCCGGGCGGGTCCAGATCTCGCCCCACGCGTACCGGGTGATCATGTCCTGGAAGTCGGCGGTGAATTCGTCCTTGCGGGCCTCGGCGCGGTCGACGTGCGCGTCGCCGAGGACCTCGCGGCGCGTCCGCATGCCCCGCGCACGGCGCCCCTCGTCGGTCATGCCCTCGCTCATCGGCCTGCTCCCCTCCGGACGCGGTCCAGGTGCGCGGTGATCGCCGCGGTGACCTCCGCCGGGCGCTCCGCGTTCGCCAGGTGCCCGGCGCCCTCGATCACGGTCAGCCGGGCGCCCGGGATCCCGGCGGCGAGCCGCGCGGCGTGGCCCTCCGGCGGCGTGGGGCCGTCCTGCGCCCCGGCGATCACCAGCGTGGGCGCGGAGATCTCGCCGAGGCGCGCGGTCGCGTCGAACGCGGCCAGCGCGTCGCAGCAGGCGGCATAGCCCTCCGGGGCGGTGGCGCGGAGCATCTCGACGTACGGCTCCGCCCCGGTGAAGGACGGCGTGAACCAGCGTCCCGCCGCCGTGTCGGCGACCGGGCCGACGCCTTCCCGGCGGACGAGCGCGGCCCGTTCCCGCCACGGCCCCGGATCGCCGAAGCGCGGGGAGGTGCAGCACAGGACCAGCCCGGCGACGCGCTCCGGGGCGCGCAGCGCGAGGGCCGTCCCGACCGCGCCGCCGAGGGACACCCCGGCATAGGCGGCCCGGCCCACGCCGAGCCCGTCCAGGAGCGCGGCGATCCCGTCGGCGAGGCTCTCGACGGTCACCGGCCCGTCCGGCGGGGGCGCGCCGCCGTGCCCGGGCAGGTCGTAGCGCAGGACGCGCCACTCGCGGGTCAGCGCGGGCAGCTGCGGCAGCCACAGGTCCGTGGACGTGCCGAGGGACGGGCCGAGGACGACGACGGGCGCGTCCGGCGGGCCGTCCAGGCGGTACCGCGGCGGCGCGGCGGTCATGTGCGGCTCCTGCGGTAGGCGTCGAGGGCCTGGCCGACGAGGACGGCGGCGGCGCCCGGCCCGGGGTCGCCGCCGAGGACGTCGAGCAGGTCGTCCAGGTCGGCCCGCATCAGCTCGGTGGACACCTCCAGGCCGTCCAGCAGCTCGGCGGCCGTCTCGGCGGCGCCGCCGGTGAGGCGCAGGCACTCGCGCAGCGGCTGCCACTCGGCGTGCCACTCCCCCGCGGGCCGCTCGTGCGCGGCGGCCTGCGCGGCGAGGATCACCTGGACCTGCGCCGGAACCTGCAGGGCCGCGGAGCGGATCAGCGCGGACCGCGCCGGGTTGCGCTTGTGCGGCATCGACGACGAGCCGCCGCCCGCGCCCTCGGCGGCCTCGGCGACCTCGCTCTGCGCCAGCAGCCACACATCGGTGGCGATCTTGCCGAGCGCGCCGGCGACCAGCGCGTGCGCCGCGCCGAGGCCGGCGACCGGGGTGCGGCGGGTGTGCCACGGCAGGACGGGGCGCGCCAGCCCCGTCTCCTCCGCGTAGGCCGCGACGAGGTCGAGCCCCTGGTCCCCGAACGCGTCGAGCGTCCCGGCGGGACCGCCGAGCTGGACGGGCAGCACGGCCGCGGCCAGCCGCTCGCGGGCCTCCAGGCAGCCGAGGAGCCAGCCCGCGGCCTTGGCGCCGAACGTCGTCGGCAGCGCCTGGCGGCCGAGCGTGCGCGCCGCCATCGGGGTGTCGCGGTACCGCGCCGCGAGCCCGGCCAGCGCGTCCAGGGCCCGGTCGAGGTGGGCGAGGACCACGCGCCGCGTGCGGGCCGCGACGAGCATGGCGCCGGTGTCGAGGATGTCCTGGCTGGTGGCGCCCTTGTGGACGTGCTCGCCGGCGCTTCCGGCGAGCACCCGCAGGTCGGCGACCAGCGGCACCACGGGATTGCCGGAGGCGCGCGCCCGGCCGGCGATCCCGGCGAGGTCGAACCGGCCCGCCTCGGCGGCCCCCGTGATCGCCTCGGCGGCACCGCCGGGAATGATCCCGAGGCGGGCCTGCGCGCGCGCCAGCGCGGCCTCCGCGTCCAGCATCGCGGTCAGGTAGGCGAGGTCGCTCGTGGCGGCCTCCGCCTCCGTGCCCGCCCGGACGGGGGACAGCAGCCCCGCGTCCGGCGCCGGGCCGCGCTCCTCAGAAGCCAAGGAAGACCGTCTCCCCCTCTCCCTGCAGGCGCACGTCGAAACGGTACTCCCGCTCGCCCTCGCGTTCGGCGACCAGGGTGCCGCGGCGGTCCTCCGGGACGGCGCCGAGCAGCGGGTCGCCGGCGTGGGCGGCCTCGTCCTCGGGGAAGTACAGGCGGGTGAAGACGGGCTTGAGCAGCCCCCGGGCGAAGACCAGCACGGCGATGTAGGGGGCGCCGTCGCCGACCGCGCCGGGCTTGACGGTGCTGAACCAGTAGCCGCCGGCCGCGTCGGTGGCGCACCGGCCGAAACCGGAGAACCCGTGCCCGGCCCGTGCGATCCCGCCGGGGCGCCGCGGGATCTCGCCGTCCCCGTCGGCCTGCCAGATCTCCAGCAGCGCGTCCGGCACCGGCGCGCCCGCGCCGTCCAGCACCCGCCCGCGGATGCGGACCGCGTCGGGCCGCCAGGGCGGGACGACCTCCGGCCCCGCCGCGTACGGGAGCGCGTAGCCGAAGAAGGGGCCGACCGTCTGGGACGGCGTGGTGAGGGAAGGCGTGCTCATTCAGGCCTCCATCGGGGTGTCGCCGAGGACGATGTCCCACTGGTAGCCGAGCGCCCATTCCGGCACGGTGGTGTCCATGTCGAACCGGGAGACCAGCTTCTCCCGGTCCTTCTCGTCCGGAATCGACTGGAAGATCGGGTCGTAGGCGAACAGCGGGTCGCCGGGGAAGTACATCTGGGTGACGAGCCGCTGGGTGAACGCGGTGCCGAAGACCGAGAAATGGATGTGCGCGGGCCGCCAGGCGTTGTGGTGATTGCCCCACGGGTAGGCGCCGGGCTTGATCGTGACGAACCGGTAGCGGCCGTCGTCGCCGGTCAGGCAGCGCCCGGCCCCGGTGAAGTTCGGGTCGAGCGGCGCGGGGTGGATGTCGCCGAGGTGGTTGTAGCGGCCCGCGGCGTTCGCCTGCCAGACCTCCACGAGGGCGTTCCGCACCGGGCGCCCGGCGCCGTCCAGCACCCGCCCGGTCACGATGATCCGCTCGCCGAGGGGCTCGCCGCTGTGCTGCACGGTGAGGTCCTCGTCCAGCCGGCCGAGCTCCTGGTGGCCGAAGACCGGGGAGGTCAGCTCGACGCTGTCCGGGCCGAGCTTCGGCATGATCAGCTCCTGCGAGGGCGCGCGGAGCACGGTGCTCTTGTAGCCCGGGTACAGGTACGGCGGATGCGTCATGCGCTCTTTCCCTTCTGTTCCCGCTCGGCGACGGTACCCACGGGACCGCCGCCCACCACACTGGCAGCCGGCACCGGGTGCCCCGTCACCGGGTTTCCGGTCAGCGGAAGGGAAGAGGCGTGATCAGAGCCGCTCGGGCAGCCCGAACAGGGAGAACAGGCTCGTGTCGAAGAACACCGAGACGTGCGCGACGCCGTCGCCCGTGATGCTGAGCACCTGGAGCTGGTACGGGCTGTGAACGCCGTTCTCGTCGAGCTTGTACATCCCGAACGCCGGCTGCCCGTTCGCGGCGGCCGGGACCATCCTGATGTCGCCGGGCGCGGGGCGGCACTGGGCGATGATGAGGCGGACGACGTGGTCGGCGCCGACGAACCACTCGGGGAACGGCGGCATCTCCCAGACGACGTCCTTCTTGAACAGCTCGATGAGCCCGGTGATGTCGGCGTCCTCGAACGCCTTGGCGTAGCGCTCCAGCAGGTCGCGCTGGTCGGGGTCGGAGGGCTCGACCAGCTCGTCCCGGACGGGGGCGTGCTCCTCCAGCTGCGCCCGCGCGCGCTGCAGCGCGCTGTTCACCGCGGGGGTGGAGGTGTCGAGCAGTTCGGCGACCTCGGCGGCCTTCCACTTCAGCACGTCCCGCAGGATCAGCACGACCCGCTGCTTGGCGGGCAGGTGCTGCAGGGCGGCGACGAGCGCCAGCCGGGTACTCTCGCGGGCGGCGACGATCGTGGCCGGGTCGGTGGCGTCGGCGCCGAGGACGTCGTCAGGGGCCGGCTCCAGCCAGGGCACCTCGTCGGAGGCCACGACGGGCCGCTCCGGCTCGTCGCTCGGCCCGCCGAGCCCGGTCGGCATGGGCCGCCGGCCGCGCTGGTCGATCGCCGTCAGGCAGACGTTCGTGGCGATCCGGTACAGCCACGTCCGCAGCGAGGAGCGCCCTTCGAAGTCGCCGTACGAGCGCCAGGCGCGCAGGTAGGTCTCCTGCACGAGGTCTTCGGCGTCGTGGATCGAGCCGAGCATCCGGTAGCAGTGCGCCAGCAGCTCGCGCCGGTACGGATCGGCGAGTTCCTGGAAGTCGCGGTCTGTCTCTATGGTGCTGTTCGCCATGGTGGTCGTCACCTCTGCTCGGCGGTATCGCCCGGACGGCGGGCCCCGTCGCCCCCGACCGTAGGCGACCCCACCGACAGAACACGTGCAACGCCTTCGATGGTACGCCCGGCACCTCGTCCGAGCAGCGGTTCCAGCAGGCTCCGCGCCTCGCCGGCCGAGGTCCGGTCACCGGTCCGGCGGCAGACGATCTCCGCCCGCGCGAGATGTTCGCGCGCCTCCTCGGGCCGGCCGAGCGCCAGGTGGATCCGGCCGAGGAGCAGCAGGCTCAGGCCGCGGCCCCACCGGTCGCCGATGCCGGCCTGGATCTCCAGGGCGCGCAGCGCGTGGCGGCGGGCCTCCTCGTGGTCCCCGGCGTCGGAGTGCGCCCGGGCGATGTTGTCGAGGGTGTCGGCCGCGCCGCGCCGGTCGTCGATCTCGTACCGGATGGCCAGCGCCCGGCGCGCGTAGCCGAGCGCCTCGCCGGTGTCGCCGAGCCGCCGCTTCAGCCGGGCCATGGTGTTCAGGCTGTCCCCCTCGCCGCGCCGGTCGCCGATCTCGCGGCGGAGCGCCAGGGCCCGGGTCACGTGTTCGAGCGCCTCGGAGTACCGCCCGGCGTTGCGGTGGATGCGGGCGAGCAGGTCGAGGTCCTCGCCCTCCCCGTACTGGTCGGCGGTCTCGCGGTGGAGGCGCAGCGCCGCGCGGGCCGCGGCGAGGGCGGCCTCCTCCTCGCCGAGCCGCCACCTGGCGTGGGCCAGGGTGTTCAGGCTGTCGGCCTCGCCGCGCCGGTCGCCGATCTCCCGGTGCAGGCCGAGCGCCCGCTCGGCGAGGCCGACGGCGCGGTCGTTGCGGCCCAGCCTGCGGTGGCCGCGCGAGAGGGTGTCCAGGCTCTCCGCCTGGCCGGGCCGGTCGTCGGTCTCGGTGCGGATGCGCAGCGCGAGGCCGGCGTGGCGCAGGGCCTTCCGGTACCGCGCGAGGACGTAGTAGACCCCGGCGAGGACGTCGCGGGCCGCGCTCTCGGCGTCGAGGTCGCCGATCCTGCGCTCGATCTTGATGGCCCTGCGCGCGTGCCGGACGGCGGCCCGGAGCGCGGCCTGCCGCCGGCACGCCCTGGCGAGGAGGGTGAGGGTCCTGCCCTCGGCGGCCGGCGCGCCGATGGCCCGCTCGATCCGCAGCGCGCTCTTCAGGACGCGGCGGGCCGCCGGATAGTCGGCCAGCCGGTAGTGCACGAACCCGATGGCCTCCAGGGTCTCCGCCTCGCCGTAGCGGTCGCACGCCGCCCGCTGGATGGCGAGGGCCTCGCCCAGGCGCGCGAGCGACTCGCCGTGGTGGCCGAGGTGCTCCTGGAGCCGTCCGATCAGCGTGAGCGCCTCGGCCTCCCCGGCGCGGTCGTCCATCTCCCTTTTCGCGTCCAGGACGCCGAGGGTCGTCCGCAGCGCGCGGGCGTACCGGGCCTGCCTGCGGTCGATGTGCGCGAGCGTGAGCAGGTCATCGGTCTCCCCGTGCCGGTCACCGGTCCGGCGGCAGATCTCCAGCGACTCCTGGGCGCACTCGCGGGCCCGCGCGTAGCGCGCGGTGCGGGCGTGGATGCGGGCGAGGACGTACAGGGCGTGGCTGGCCCCGGCGAGGTCGCCGATCTCGCGCTGGATCGCCAGGGCCTCCTCGGCGCGGGCGAGGGCCTCGTCGTAGCGGCTCTGGTGCCAGCGGACGAGCGCGATCTTGGCGATGCTCTCGGCGACCCCGCGGCGGTCGCCGATCTCGCGCCGGATCCGCAGCGACTCCTTGGCGTGCTGGGCCGCCTCGCGGTACCGGCCGGTGCGTATCCCGAGCCGGGCGAGGACGTCGAGCGTCACGCCCTGGCCGGGCCGGTCACCGGTGTTCTGCTGGAGGCGCAGCGCCTCCTCCGCGTGGCGCCGGGCCGCCCTGTGATCGCCCATCCGGCACTGGATCCGCGCGATGGTGGCGAGGCTCTCCCCCTGGCCGATGCGGGCGGCGCGGCCGGCGCCCTTGCGGGTGTGCCGTTCGAGCGCCGCGCGGGCGTGGACGAGGGCTTCGCCGTACCGGCCGGCGCTGCGCTCGATCTCGGCCAGGTTGTTCAGCGTCCTGCCGAGCCCGGAGCCGGCCTTCATCCTCCGCTGGAGGGCGAGGGCCGACTCGACGTCGCGGCGGGCGTCGGCGTGCCGGCCGAGCCGCCGCTCCACGAGGGCGATGAGGTTGAGCACGGAGGCGACGCCGTGCTCGTCCCCGATCCGCTTCCTGATGGCCAGGGCGTGCCGGGCGTGCCTCATCGCCGCCTGGTACTGCCCGGAGTCGTGGTGGAAGACCGCGATGGTGCACAGCGACTCCGCCTCCCCGTACAGGTCGCCGACGTCCCGGCAGATCCGCAGGGCGCGGGAGGCGTCGTCGAAGGCCGCCGGGCAGTCCCCCAGGTTCTCCAGGACCTGCGCGCGCCCGAGCAGGCTGACCGCGAGTCCGGTGAGGTCGCCGATGTCCTCCCGGACGGCGACCGACTCCCGCGCGCACGCCAGCGCCTCCTTCAACCGCCCGCCGCGCCGCAGGGCGCGGCACATCCCGTCGAGGACCGCGCCCTGCCCGCGGCGGTCGCCGAGGCGGCGGCGGACCGCGAGCGCCCGCTCGGCGTAGCGGAGGGCGTGGCCCGTCAGGCCGAGCCGGCGCAGGATGCGGGCGATCATCTCCAGGGCGTCGGCCTCGCCCGCGCCGCCGCCCAGCTCCCGGTGGACGCGCAGCGACTCGCGGGCGTGGCGCAGCGCGGTCCGGTAGTGGGCGAGCCGCCAGTGCACCTGCGCGATCTGCTCCAGTGCCTGGCCGATCCCCTGCCGGTCGCCCTCCCGGGTCAGGACGGCGAGCGCCCGCTCCCCGTACTCCAGGGCCTCCTGGTAGCGGGAGCACTGGCGTTCGACGCGCGAGCGGGTGTTGAGGGCCCAGCCCGCCCGGCGGTGGTCGCCGAGCTCGGTGAAGATCTCGTAGGCCTCTCTGGCCTCCTTCGCGGCCTCCACGTGGTCCCCGGCGTCGCAGTGGACGACGGCGAGCTGGTCGAGCATCAGCGCCTCGGGGTGCCGGTCCCGGGCGGCCCGCGCCGCGGCCAGCCCGAGCCGGTGGACCGCCAGGTTGTCGGCGGCGTGCTTGTCGCGCCTGAGCAGCTGGAACAGCGCGTCGGCGAACTGCCAGGCCAGGTGCGGCCCGGCGCCCTCGGCCGCCCGCCGGGCGACGGCGACGACGGCCGCCCGCTCCCGCTCGAACCAGGCGAGCTCCGGCTCGGCCGGGCGCGGGGTTCCCCCCGCCGCCCCGGACGCGGGGCCGACCGCCGTGGGCGCGATCGCTTTGGCGGCCTCGCGCAGCCGGGCCAGGTACCAGTCCTGGAGCCGCCCGGTGGCCGCTTCGGCCCCCGGCCGGTCCTCGCGGGCGAGCCGTTCCGCGGCGTACTCCGCCAGCAGCTCGTGCAGGCGGAACCGGCCGGCCGTGCCCGGCTCGACGAGGTGCTTGCGGATGAGGCCCCGAAGGACGCCCCGGGCCTCCCGGACGGTCACGGCCAGGAGCGCGGCGAGGCTCTCGGCGCCGAAGTCGAGGCCGCGCATGAGGCCGAGCAGCCTGAACGCGGCCTGCTCGCGGGGCGTCAGGTTGTCGTAGGACAGGTCGAAGGCGGAGCGCAGGGCGAGCTCGGGATCGCCGTCGAGCACCAGCGCGTCCAGCCTGCCCCCGCACGTCAGTTCCCCGACGAGGGAGGCGACGGAGTCGAAGGGGCCCGCCTCCAGCCCGACCGCGGCGATCCTGATCGCCAGCGGCAGCCGGGCGCAGGACTCCGCGAGGTCGGCGATCGCCCGCGGCTCCTCCTTGCTGCGCTCGCCGCCGAGCAGCCGGGCGAGGAGCCGCCACGAGTCGGCGATGGACAGCGGTCCGACCGGGATCGAGACGGCGCCGAACCGGGCGATCAGCGCCTCCAGCCGCGTCCGCCCGGTCACCACGACGAGGGATCCGGCACCGCCCGGGACCAGCGGCACGACCTGGTCGGCGTCCGCCGCGTCGTCGAGGACGACGAGGACGCGGCGGACGGCGACCAGGGAGCGGAAGAGCGCGGCGCACCGGGCCTCGTCGGACGGGATGTCGCGGGCCGCGACGCCGAGGTCCTCCAGGAACCGCCGCAGCGCCCGTCCGGGCGTCCGCGCGGCCGGCCCGCCCATGTCCAGGAAGAACTGGTCCTCGAAGCGGTCCGCGTGCTGGTGGGCCCAGTGCAGGACGAGCGCGGTCTTCCCCGCGCCCGCCATCCCGTGGATGTGGGCCACGGTCACCGAGCCGGCCTCCCGGGCCGAGGCGAAGGCGGCGTCCAGCACCGCGAGCTCGTCCTCCCGCCCGACGAAGTCGCGGGGCGCCGCGGGGAGCTGCCGGATCGGCGGCGCGAACCGCGGCGCCGGATAGTGCACGATCTTGTCGCCGGCGACGATGTCGTCGGCGTGGACCTGGTCGTGGAAGCAGGCGGCCGGGCGGGGCACCGGGGCGTGCGGGCTGTCCGGCGCCGTCTCCGCGCCGTCGTCGGGGTCCGTGGCGTCGATCACGTCGCCTCCTCATGGCCGGGTGCGGCCTCACCTGTCATGAGCGGGGTCCTCCTCAGCAGACCGCCCGGCCTGCGGCGATGACAACGGCGCCCGGAATGCCCGTACAAGCCCGTACAGCGGCCGTCACGCGACCCCCGCCACCCGGGCACGGAGAGTCGTGGCCGGGAGCGGACGATGTGTGTCATCCGCCCCAGACAGGCGTCTGACTCCGTGTGTCAATCGGTGCGGCGGACGGCACCGGGCTCACCTCGGGGGTGCACATGGCGGCGCGCAACCCGGCAGGAAACGGGACTGGCGGACCCGATCCCCGGCGGATCGTGACCCGGCAGGACTTCGCGGCACAGCTCACCCTGCTCCGGGAGGCCGCGGGCCTGACCGTCCGGCAGGTCGCGCGGGCGTCCGGGATCCCCGACGCGAGCGCCGGGGACTACTTCGCCGGCCGCCACCTGCCGCCGCCGCGGCCCGACCGGCTCCCGGCGCTGCTGCGGGCCTGCGGGGTGACCGGCGCCGAGGCCGAGTCCTGGCTGGACGCGCTGCGCCGGGTCCGCCGGACGCCGGGACGCCGTCCCGCGGTCGTCCCCTACCGCGGCCTCGCCCGCTTCGAGGCCGAGGACGCCGGCTGGTACTTCGGGCGCGAGGCCCTGACAGCCACCCTGCTGGAGCGCGTCCGGGGCCTCGGCGGCAAGGGCGCCCTGGTGGTCGTCGGGCCGTCCGGCGCCGGGAAGTCGTCGCTGATCAGGGCCGGGCTGATCCCGGCGCTGCGGGACGAGGCCGGCGCCGTCCTGCACACGGCGGGCGAGATCGACGCCGGCGCGCTGGCGTCGCTGCGCGCCCGGGCCCCCGCGGTGCTGGCCGTCGACCAGCTCGAGGAGATCCTCGCCGATCGCGCCGGAGCCGGCGAGGAGGACCTGATCGCCGGGCTGCTGGAGCTCCCCGCCGCGGTCGTCCTCGCGCTCCGGGCCGACTTCTACGGGCGGGCGCTGCGCCATCCGGGGCTCGCCGAGGTGCTCCAGACCGGCCAGGTGCTCGTGACCCCCATGAACGAGGACGAGCTGCGCCGGGCGATCGTCATGCCGGCGCAGCGGGCCGGGCTGGAGCTGGAGCCGGGCCTGGTCGACCTGCTGCTGCGCGAGGTGAGCCCGGCGCCGGGAGCCGCGCCCGGCGCCGCCCACGACGCGGGAACGCTGCCGCTGCTGTCGCACGCCCTGCTGTCGACGTGGGAGCGGCGGCGGCACGCCATGCTCACGATCGCCGACTACCGGGACAGCGGCGGGATCCAGGGGGCCGTCGCCGCCACCGCCGAGGAGGCCTACCGGGACCTCGGCGAGACCGAGCGGCAGATCGCCAGGAGGCTGTTCCTGCGGCTGGTGCACCTCACCGGCGACACCGGGGTGACGCGGCGGCGGGTGGCGGAGCGGGAGCTCGGGGACGGGACGAGCGCCGTCCTCGCCCGCTTCGTCGACCAACGGCTCGTCACCGCGCGCGCCGACGGCGTCGAGATCGCCCATGAAGCGCTGCTGGCCGCGTGGCCGCGGCTGCGCGCGTGGGTCGAGACCGACCGGGCCGGGCTGCGCGCGCACCGCCGGCTCACCGCGGCGGCCGAGGCGTGGGAGGAGTCCGGCCGCGACCCGGGCACGCTGCTGCGCGGGGTGTGGCTCGCCGAGAGCGAGGAGCTGGCCGCCGACCCGCGGCGCGGAGCCGGCCTGAACGAGCTGGAGATCCGGTTCCTGCGGGAGTCGGTGCGCCGGCGGGAGGCGGAGGCGCGGGCGCTGCGCCGGCTGGTGCGGCGCGGGCGGCGGCTGATCGCCGTCCTGTCGGTCGTGTCGCTGCTGGCGCTCGGGCTGGCGGCGGTCACGGTGAGCCAGCGGCGCGCCGCCGACGAGCAGCGCGACGAGGCGGTGTCGCGGCAGGTGGCGGTCGAGTCCGGCAAGCTGCGCGGCAAGGACGTCGCGCTCGCGGCCCAGACCGCCCTGGCCGCGTACCGGGTGTCGCCCACTCCGGAGGCCCGCTCCGCCCTGCTGGAGTCCTACGCGGGCCCGGCGGTGACCCGGATCGCCGGACCGCGCGGCGTCCTGCAGTCGGTGGCCGTCAGCGCGGACGGCCGCACGCTCGCGACCGGCGGCGCGGACCGCGCCGTGCGGCTGTGGAACATCGCCGAACGCGGGCGCCCCGCGCCGATCGGCGAGCCGCTGGGCGGGCACCGCGACACCGTGTACGGCGTCGCGATCAGCCCCGACGGCCGGACCGTCGCGGACGGCGGCGGCGGGGGGACGGTCATGCTGAGGCGGATCGGCGGGGCCTCCCGAGCCCTCACCGGACCGCGCTCCACCGTGTACGCGGTGGCGTTCAGCCCGGACGGGAGGACGCTCGTCGCCGCGAGCGCCGACGGGACGGTCCGGTCCTGGGACCCGGCCCGTCCGGAGGCCGGTGGCCGGATCCTCCTGGAAGGCGGCGCCGCCGCCCACACCGCGGCGTTCGGCCCCGACGGGACGACGCTCGCCGTCGGGTTCGAAGACGGGACGGTCCGGCTGGTGGACATGGTCCGCCGCGAGCCCGCCGGCGATCCCCTGAAGGCGGGCTCGAAGACCGTGTTCGCCGTGGCGTTCAGCCGCGACGGGAGGACGCTCGCGGCGGGCAACGCCGACGGGAACGTCCGGCTGTGGCGCGTGTCCGGTGCGCGGGCCGTCCCGTCCGGCGAGCCGCTGACCGGCCCGAAGGGATGGGTCAACGGGGTCGCGTTCGCGCCGGACGGCCGGTCGCTGGCCGCCGCGAGCTCGGACGGCCGGGTCTGGGTCTGGGACCTCGCCGGGGGGAGCCCGCGCACCTCGCTGCCGCACCCGGGTCCGGTGACGGCGGTGGTGTTCCTGCCGTCCGGCGCGCTCGCCACGGCCGCGGCGGACGGCACCGCCAGGATCTGGGACCTGCCCGGCCCGGTCGTCCAGGGGCCCGGCGCCGGGATCTTCGCCGCGGGGCTGAGCCGCGACGGCCGCGTCCTCGCGCTCGCGAGCCAGGACGGGACCGCGCGGCTCTGGTCGGTCGCCGACCCGCGCCGTCCCGCGCCGCTCGGGCCGGTGATCCGGCACGCGGCCGGGGACGGCCGGGCGTCGGGGGCGGCGGCGCTGAGCCCGGACGCCGGCACGCTCGCCATCGGCGGCGTCGGCGGCCCGACGCAGCTGTGGGACGTGCGCTCCCCCGGCCGCCCCGCCGCGATCCCCGCGCGGCTCACCGGCCCCGCCGGCCTCGTCCAGGGGCTCACCTTCAGCCCGGACGGCCGCCTCCTCGCCGTCGCGAGCAACGACGCGAAGGTGTGGCTGTGGGACGTCCGCGACCCGCGCGGGCCGGTGCGCCTGGCCGTGCTGGCCGGCGCGACCAACTACGCGTACCAGGCCGCGTTCAGCCCGGACGGCCGCACCCTGGCCTACGGCACGGCCGACAACGAGGTCCTGCTGTGGGACGTGTCCGACCCGCGGCACCCGGCGCGGCTCGGAGGGGCCCTGACCGAGCACGAGAACTACGTGTTCACCGTGGTTTTCAGCCCGGACGGCCGCACGATGGCAACCGCCGGCGCCGACAACACCGTGATCCTGTGGGACCTCGCCGACCGCTCCCGCCCGCGTCCGCTGCCGCGGCGGCTGCGCGGCCCGACGAACTACATCTACTCGCTGGCCCACGGCCCGGGCGGCGTGCTCGCCGCCGCGGCCGGGGACGGGACCGTCTGGCTGTGGGACGTCTCGGAGCCGTCCCGGCCGTCGGCGCCGGCGACGCTCACCGGCTCGGCCGAGGCGCTGTACTTCGACGTGGCCGACTCCCGCCGGCCCCTGCTGGTGACGACCGGGGTGGGCCGGGAGGTCAGGCTGTGGGACATGGACCCGGAACGGGTCGCGGCGCAGATCTGCGCCGTGGCGGGGACGCCGGTCACCGAGGCGGAGTGGCGGCGCCACCTGCCGTCCAAGCCCTACGACCCGCCCTGCTAGAGAATTCGCACTGCTGGAAGGTCTGCACTGCTAGAACTCGAAGCCGCCGGGGCGGCCGTTGCGGTCGGCGATCAGGCCGGCGAGGGTGGCGACGGCGATCTCCGCCGGGGTCCGGGAGCCGATGTTCAGGCCGATCGGGCGGTGCACGCGGGCGATGTCGGCGGCGGGGACCCCGAGCTCGGTGAGGGCCGGGATGTGCGGGGCCGGGTGCCGGGGGTTGCCCATGACGCCGACCCACCGGACGGGCTGGGTCAGCACGTCGCGCAGGACGGGCCCGAGCTCGGGCCGGTGGTGGTCGGTCACGACGACGTCGGCCGTGGCGTCCAGCGGCGGGAGGTCGGTCGCCCCCTCGCGCGACTTGTCGGGGTCGACGAGGAACGACCGGTAGCCGAGGTCGGCGCCGTAGCGCAGGAGGTGGTCGGCGACCGCGCCGGCGAACACCGCGACCAGCGTCCGCTCCTCGGAGGGCGGCGGGACGTCGCCGTGCGCGACGTCGCAGGAGGGGTCGGCTGCGTGCGGTGTGGCCATACCGGAAAGTCTGCCCCGCGCGGCGGCGGCCGGTCCAGGGGCCACGCCTTATCGCAAACAGGTGTTTCCAGAACGTAGAACTTCGGCGCTGGAACGGGTATGCCTTCTGTCTAGACTGCTGTCACCCGGCGGCCACAGGAGGGACCGACCGTGATCGCGAGACCGGAGGGCGGCCCCCGCGTCGTGGTGGGGGTGGACGACTCCGCGGGTGCGCGCTGCGCGCTGTCCTGGGCGATCGGCGAGGCGCGGCTGCGCCGGCTGCCGCTGCTGGTCGCGCACGCCGCGCCGCTGCCCCCGCACGTGTCGGCGGCGGGGCAGCTCGGCTGCGGCATCACCGAGGCGCTGCGCGCGTCCGGGGCGGAGCTCATCGCCCGGTTGCTGACGGAGGTGTGCGACGGACCGCCCGACGGCGTGGAGATGACCGCGCTGGCGCTCGTCGGGGAGCCGGGGGCCACCCTGGTCCGGCTGGCCGGCGAGGACGACCTGCTGGTCGTCGGGCACGGGGCGCGGGGGCCGTTCTCGAGGCTGCTGCGGCCGTCCGTGCGGCTGCACTGCGCCCGCAGGGCCCGCGCGACGCTGGTGTGCGTCCGCCCGCCCGCGTTCGACACGCTGCTGGAGAGCCTGACCGCGACGGGCGAGGCGCCCGGTCATGCCCCCGACTCGCGGTTCCGCAGGCTCGGCCGCCGCCTGCGCCTCCCGCTCTGACCAGGCGGCCGACCATGCGCAAGTACGTCATCATCGGCCCGGTCGGCAGCGGCAAGGGGACGCAGTCGGAGCTGCTCGCGCGGGACCTGGACATCGTGCACATCAGCGTCGGTGACGTCTTCCGCTGGCACGTGAAGAACCACACCAAGCTGGGCGCGCAGGTGCGGCGCATCATGGCGGCCGGGGAGCTGGTGGGGGACGACCTGGCCGAGAGCGTCGTGCGGGAGCGGCTCGACCAGCACGACTGGAACTACGGGTTCGTCGTCGACGGGTTCCCGCGCAGCCGCCGGCAGACGGAGTTCTTCCTGGAGAGCTACGACATCGACGGGGTGATCCACCTCGACCTGCCGGACGCGGAGGTCCGCCGCCGCGCGCTGGCGCGCCGGCTCTGCTCCCGGTGCGGGATGGACTACAACCTGATCGCCGACCGCCCGACGGTGGAGGGGCGCTGCGACGTGTGCGGGGGCGGGCTGGTCCCCCGCGAGGACGACACCGAGGAGGCGCTCGCCGAGCGGATGCGCGACTACCACGAGAGGACCGACCCGATCCTGGAGCTGTTCGGCCGCAAGGAGTACGTGGTCACGGTGGACGCGCGGCCGGGCATCGACGAGGTGCAGCGCGAGATCCGGGAGAGGCTCGGCCTGCCGATGCCGCGATGACCTCGCCGGTCCTGGAGCTGGACGACGACCGCGCGGCACGGCGCGGCCTGCGGCTGTTCCTGAAGCGGGACGACCTGGTCCACCCGGAGCTGCCGGGCAACAAGTGGCGCAAGCTCAAGCACAACATCGGTCCCGCGCGCGAGCACGGGACGCTCCTGACGTTCGGCGGCGCCTACTCCAACCACCTCCGTGCCGCGGCGGCGGCCGGCAGGATCTACGGGTTCGCGACGATCGGGGTGGTCCGCGGCGAGGAGCACCTGCCGCTGAACGACCCGCTCACCTACGCCGCCCGGATGGGCATGCGCCTCACCTACATGGACCGCGGCACGTACCGGCGCAAAGACGAACCGGACGTCATCGCCGCGCTCCGGCGGGAATGGGGCGACTTCTACCTCCTGCCGGAGGGAGGGAGCAACGCCCTCGCCGTCCGTGGCTGCGCGGAACTCGGGGCGGAGGTCCCTGGCTTCGACGTCGTGTGCTGCCCGTGCGGCACGGGCGGGACCCTCGCCGGCCTCGCCGCCGGCCTGGCCCCGGGCCGGCGCGCCGTCGGGTTCTCCGTCCTCAAGGGCGGCTTCATGGAGGGCGAGGTCGAGCGCCTCCAGCGCGAGACCTACGGCGGGCGGCGCGGGACCTGGCACGTCGAGGACGGCTTCCACTTCGGCGGCTACGCCAGGAGGACCCCGGAGCTGGACGCCTTCATCGGCGACTTCGCCGAGCGGCACGGGATCGTCCTCGACCGGATCTACACGGCGAAGATGATGGCCGGGCTGTTCGCGCTGGCCGGCCGGGGCGCCTTTCCCGAGGGGACGCGGATCCTCGCCGTCCTCACCGGCCGCCCGGACGGCCCCGCCGGCGGCGCGGGACCGTCCGGCTGAGCGTCAGGCCGGGGGCAGGTCGACCAGCGCGGCCAGGGCGGCGCGGTGCCGGTCGGGGGTGCCGAGGGCGATGGAGTCGGCCTTGGCCCGCTTGAGGTAGAGGTGCGCGGGATGCTCCCAGGTGAAGCCGATGCCGCCGTGCATCTGCACGCACTCCTCGGCCGCCTCGACCGCGACCGCCGAGCAGTGGGCCTGGGCGACCGCGACCGCGATCGGCGTGTCCTCGTCGCCGGCGGCCACGCACGACGCCGCGTGGCGAGCGACCGCGCGGGCCTGCGTGACCGACGTCCACAGGTCGGCGAGCCGGTGCTTGAGGCCCTGGTAGGAGCCCACCGGGCGGCCGAACTGGTACCGGGTCTTCACGTAGGCGACGGTGTCGTCCAGGCAGCGCTCGGCGAGGCCGAGCTGCTCGGACGCCAGCAGCGCCGCGCCGGTGAGCAGGGCCGTGCGCACGGCACCGGTCCCCTCGGCGACGCGGCGGGCGGGGGCGCCCGACAGGGTGATGTCGGCGAGCCGCCGGGTCATGTCGAGCGAGGTCACCGCGGTGCGGCCGGCGGCGCCGGCGTCCACCGCCCAGAGCGCGCCGCCGGCCGGGACGAGCAGGACGTCGGCGGCCATGCCGTCGGCGACGCTGGTGACCTCGCCGGTCAGCGTCCCGTCCTCCACTCGGACGGTCTCGGCGGCCTCGCCCGGTCCGGTGCTGAACGGGACGGCCAGGACCGCGATCCGCTCCCCCGCCGCGAGCCGCGCGAGCAGGTCCCGCTCCCCGGCGGCCAGCAGGGCGGCGGTGGCGATCACGGAGCTGGTCAGGAACGGGACGGGCGCGGCGGAACGGCCCAGCTCCTCCATGACCACGGCCGTCTCGCGCCACGTGGCCCCCGCGCCGCCGAGGCCCTCGGGGACGGGCAGCCCGGCGCAGCCGAGCTGCCCGGCGACGGCCCGCCACAGATCCGCGTCGTACGGCTCGTCCTTCTCGGTGCCGGCGAGGACGGAGGTCCAGGGGGCCTTGTCGCCGAGCACGTCGCGGACGCTCGCACGCAGATCGTTCTCGATCTCGCCGTACAGCAGGTCGCTCATTTGGGCAGGTCCTTCCACGCCACGTCCTTGTCGACGCGGATCTCGCCGGGCAGGCCGAGGACGCGCTCGGCGATGATGTTGCGGAGGATCTCCGAGGTGCCGCCCTCGATGGAGTTGCCCTTAGCGCGCAGGTAGCGGTAGCCGGGCGAGCGGCGGGTGAAGTCCACCTCGGTGGGGCGGCGCATCGTCCAGTCGTCGTAGCGCAGGCCGTCCTCGCCGAGCAGCTCCAGCTCCAGGCCGGACACCTCCTGGTTGAGCCTGGCGAAGGCCAGCTTGGCGCCCGACCCCTCGGGGCCGGGACGCCCGGCGGCGAGCTGCTGGCGCAGCCGCGCCCCGGTGAGCCGGGCCGCCTCGGTCTCCACCCACGCCCGCAGCAGGGCGTCGTGCAGTGCCGGGGTCCGCAGCTCGGGACGGTCCCGCCAGAGCCCGGCGACCACCCCGATCATGCCGCTCTCGCGCGGCGCGGCGCTGCCGCCGATCGCGACCCGCTCGTTCATCAGGGTCGTCGTCGCGACCCGCCAGCCCTCCCCGACCTCGCCGAGCCGGTGCCCGTCGGGGATCCGCACGCCGGTGAGGAACACCTCGTTGAACTCGGCCTCGCCGGTGATCTGCCGCAGCGGCCGGACCTCGACGCCCGGCGCGGTCATGTCGCAGACGAAGTAGGTCATGCCGCGGTGCTTGGGGACGCCCGGGTCGGTGCGGGTGACGAGGATCGCCCAGCGGGCCTCGTGGGCCATGGACGTCCAGACCTTCTGCCCGTCGACCGTCCAGGCGTCGCCGTCGCGGACGGCGCGGGTGGCGAGCGCGGCGAGGTCGGAGCCGGCGCCGGGCTCGCTGAACAGCTGGCACCACAGCTCCTCGCCGGTCCACAGCGGGCGCAGGAAGCGGCGCTTCTGCTCCTCGGTGCCGAACGCCAGGATCGTCGGGGCCGCCATGCCGAGCCCGATGCCGTTGCGCTCCGGGTGGTTGGCCGGCGCGCCCGCCTCGGCGAACCGGCGGTCGACGGCGGGCTGCAGGTGCCGCGGGGCGCCGAGCCCGCCGAGCCCTTCGGGGTAGTGGACCCAGGCGAGCCCGGCGTCGAACCGGGCGCGCAGGAACTCCAGGGGCTCTGTCACCGAGGGGTCGTGTGCGGCGAGGAACTCGCCGACCCGCCTGCTCAGCTCGTCGGCGTCGGGCGGTGCTGTGCTCACAGGGCGAACCTCCGCGCGTGGCGAGGGTGGCGGCCGGGCCACCCGCAACGAACATACCAACCGGTCGGTATGATCGGTCCAGCCTAGGAACCGCCGGGACGGCGAGTCAACCGCCCGAGCGGCCGGATCAGCCAGGTGCCAGCGCCCGCGCCAGCCCCGGGTGGTCGTGGTAGTCGCGGGACTCCACGATGAGGCCGTCCCGGATCCGCAGCACCAGGATGTTGGCGACGGTGAACGTCCGGCCGGTGGTGGCGACGCGGCCGTCGTAGCCGTACTCCACGACGATCACCTCCGGATCGGCGGTGTCGTGCACCACCACGTCGCGGACGCGCAGCTCCAGCGGCCCGGCGCCGGCGGCGCGGAAGTGCCGGTCGAGCGTCGCGCGCCCCTCCAGGCGCGGCGGCGCGGGCGGGGGCGCCAACGGCTGCTCGACGACGGCGTCCTCGGCGTACAAGGCCGCCAGCTCGTCCCAGCGGCCGGCCGAGATGCCCTCACTGAGCCGTGCGAACACCTCGCGGGGCGACGCGGGCGCGGGGCGCGTCATGCCATCGCCTCGTCGAACGCCCGGTGGTGGGCGTAGTCGCGGGACTCGACGATGTGCCCGTCGCGCACCCGGAGGACGAAGATGTTGGGGACGACGAACTCGCGCCCCGTCTCGGTGTTGCGGCCCTGGTACTCGAACTCCGCGATGATGACCTCCGGGTCTGCGGTCTGGTGGACGACGACGTTGCGCGCCTCGAGCTCCATCGGCCACGTCGTCAGCCGGGCGAAGTGCTCGCGCAGCGCCTCGCGGCCCTCCAGGCGCGAGGCGGGGTGGGCGAACGGGTGCACGACCACGGCGTCCCGCGCGTACAGCTGCGGCAGCCCCTCGGGCCGCCGGGCGGTGATCCCGTCGATCAGCCGCTGGAAGACGGCCCGGGGGCTGGCGAACTCGGACATGGCTCTCCCCTACAATCGGAGTACGTGCTCCGCATGAGAAAATACGGAGCGACAACTCCACTTGTCAACGGAAGGCCGCGATGACATCACCGCCGTCCGGCAGGCCCCTTCGCGCGGACGCCCAGCGCAACCGCGCGAAGGTCCTCGCCGCGGCCGAGGAGGTCTTCGCCGTCCAGGGGACCTCGGCCTCCACCGAGGAGGTCGCGCGGAAGGCGGGGGTCGGGATCGGGACGGTGTTCCGGCACTTCCCGACCAAGGAATCGCTGCTGGAGGCGGTCCTCGTCGCGCTGCTGGAGCGGCTCGCGGCGGAGGCGGAGGACCTGTGCGCCGCCGGCGACCCCGGCGCCGCGTTCTTCGGCTTCTTCTCGCGGGTCGTCGCGCAGGCGACGGCCAAGCAGGCCGTCACCGAGGCGCTGGCGGAGGCGGGCGTCGACGCCCGCGCCGCCACCGGCCGGGCCGGGCCCGGGCTGAGGGCGGCCGTCGGCGTGCTGCTCCGACGCGCGCAGGAGGCCGGCGCCGTCCGCGCGGACGTCGGCCCCGGCGAGGTCATGGCACTGCTGGCCGGGATGTCCTACGCGGCCGGCCGCGCCGGCGCCCGCGACGACGTGCTGCGAATCGCCTTCGACGGCCTGCGCCCGCGCGACGGCCGGGCCACCGCGCCGCCCGCCCCCGCGTCATGAGGCCAGTTCCGCCGGGAGCCCCTCCCGGTGCAGGACGGTGAGGGACGTGACGGCGCGGGTGAGCACGACGTAGAGGCGGGCTAGGCCGCGCTCCTCCGCGGCGGCGATGGCGGCGGGCTCCGCGACGATGACGTGGTCGTACTCCAGGCCCTTGGCGAGCGTCGCCGGGACGACGAGCAGCCGTCCGGTGCCGTCGGAGGCGGCGCCGAGGACCTCGTGGTCCAGCCCGGCCGCCCCCAGCGCCGCCGCGTGCGCCGCGGCCCGCGCGTCGGGCACGATCAGCCCGACCGAGCCGGCGCGGGCGAGGGCCTCGCGGGCGGCCTCGGCGGCGGCCGCGGCGGGGTCGGGGACGCGGCGCACGGCCAGCGCGCCGGCGCCGGGGCGCAGCGAGCGCGGCCGCTCCAGGCCGGGCGCGATGTGCGGGAGCAGCCGGGCGGCGAAGTCCAGGACGGTCCCCGGGACGCGGAAGCCGAGGGTCAGCTCGGTGACCTCCCCGTCCTGCCCGAGGTGGGCGAGGACCTCCTTCCACGACCGCGCCGACCACGGGGTGGTGCCCTGCGCGAGATCGCCGAGGACGGTCGCCGAGCCCGTCGCGCAGCGGCGTCCGAGGGCCCGCAGCTGCATCGCGGAGAGGTCCTGCGCCTCGTCGACGACCAGGTGGCCCAGCGAGGCGGTGCGCTCGATGAGGTCGTTCAGCTCGTCCAGCAGGGCCCGGTCGGCGGCGGTCCACCGGGCCGACCGGTGCGAGCGCGCGGGCCTCTCCCACCGGAGCGCGGCCTGCTCGTCCGCGTCCAGGACGCCCTTCGCGGCCCTCGCGAGGAACTCCCCGTCCGACAGCAGCCGGTGCAGCACCTGCTCGGCGGTCACCTTCGGCCACACCGCGTCCAGGACCTGCTTGACGGGTTTGCTGCGCGCGACCTGGTCCTGGACGCGGTCGTCGGGCGCCTCGCCGCGCCGTTCCATCCGGACGAGGATCTGGTGGGCGAGCCGCTGCGCGAACACCGCGCGCCCGGAGCCGTACCGGGTCGTCCCGCGCAGGCCGGCGGCGATCTCGCGGACCTCGTGGTCGGCGAGCCGGTACCGGGCGGCGCCCCGGGTGACGACGAGGCCCTCCTCGGGCTTGCGGACGTGCAGCCACAGCGCCCTGCGGAGCACGTCCGCCATCCGCGCGTCGCCCTTGGCGGCGGCGACGGCCGCGGGCTCCTCTCCCAGCGGCTCCCCGAGCAGGTCGTCGATCGTGGCCTGCTCGACCCTGACCTCGCCGAGCGCTGGCAGCACCGCCGAGATGTAGGCGAGGAACGCCCGGTTCGGCCCGACGATGAGGACGCCCGACCGCGACAGCCGCTCCCGGTGCGTGAACAGCAGGTAGGCGGCGCGGTGCAGGCCGACGGCCGTCTTGCCGGTGCCGGGGGCGCCCTGCACGCACACCGTGCCGGCCAGGTCGGCGCGGACGAGCACGTCCTGCTCCGGCTGGATGGTGGCGACGATGTCGCGCATCGGCCCGGTGCGGGGCCGCTCGATCTCCTCGGTGAGGATGCGGGACGGGCCGAGGTCGCCGCCGTCCAGGGGCTCGTCCTCGAACGCGGTCAGCTCGCCGGCCTGGAACCCGAAGCGGCGCCGCAGCCGCCAGCCCATCGGGTCGGCCGGCCCGGCCTGGTAGAACGCCCGCGCCACGGGGGCGCGCCAGTCCAGGACGAGCGGGCGGCCGTCGGCGCCGTCGTGGACGTGCCGCCGCCCCACGTACATGACGGCGGGCAGGTCGGGGCCGCCGTCGCCGTCGCGGTCCATCCGGCCGAAGAACAGCGGGGTGTCCGGGTGGTCGGCGAGGGCGGCGACCCGCTGGTCGAGCAGCGACTCCAGGAACTGCCGGGACACCCAGTCGGCGGCGACGTCGGCGGTGAGGCTGTTCGCGTGCTCGCGCATCCGGCGCAGCGCGGCGCGCGACTCGGCGAGGTGAGCGCGCTCGGCGGCGAGGACCGCGGACTCGCTGGGTTCGGCGGGCTCGGCGGGCATGCGGGCAGACCTCCTGCGGCGAGGGGTGGAAGAGGGCGAACCCACGACCTTACCGGACCGCCGCGGGCGCGGACGGCGGAGCGACGTGCGGGGCGGACGGCGCTGCGCCTTGCCGCGCGGGGCCGGGCTGTGTGACCTTGAGCGGCATGCTGACACTCACCGGGCGGTCCGCGTTGGTCACGGGAGCCTCGTCCGGCATCGGGGCCGTCGTCGCGGAGGCGCTCGCCGCCGCCGGGGCGCGGGTCGGGCTGGTCGCGCGGCGCAAGGACAGGCTGGAGGAGGTCCTCGCCCGCTGCCGCGAGCACTCCCCCGGCTCGGCGATGTGGACGGCCGACCTCTCCGACCTGGACGCGGTCCCCGATCTCGCGGCGGACGTCGAGCGCGCGTTCGGCGGCGTCGACGTGCTGGTGAACAACGCGGCGATGCCGAAGCGGCGCCGCGTCCAGGACCTCACCTCCGCCGAGGTCGAGGACGTGATGCGGCTCGACTACCTGTCCCCGGTGCGGCTGACGCTCGCACTGCTGCCCGGCATGGTCGCGCGCGGCCGCGGCCACCTGGTGGCGATGGGCTCGGTCGCGGCGCGGCTCGGGCCGCCGCACGAGGCCGCCTACGGCGCGGCCAAGGCGGCGCTCACGGCGTTCTGGGAGAGCATGGCGGTCGACCTGGACGGGACGGGCGTGCACGTCCACGTGATCCAGCCCGCGCTGATCGCCGGCACGGAGCTGTTCACCCTGCCCGGCAACGAGGAGCCGCTGAGCGACGTCTCGGAGGCCCTGCCGCCGCGGGAGGTGGCCGACGCGGTCCTCGGCGTCCTGGAGAGCGGGCGGTTCGAGCGGTACGTGCCGGACTGGTTCGCCGAGATGGCGTCGGGCAAGGCCGCCGACGTCGACGCGTTCGTCGCGGGGGTCAAGGAGTGGACCCGCGAGCGGCTGGAGCCCCCGGCGCCCTGACCCTGCCGCCCCGTTGCCGCCGCCCTCGCCCGTCAGTAGGGTGTGGAGCCCCTGGTGACCCACATCACACGAGCCGCGAGGTGCGATGGCCGCCGCAGAGGGCCTGCTGGTCCGCGACGTGACGGTCCGGTTCGGCCGGCTGACGGCCGTCGACGGGGCCGGGCTCGCCGCGCCGCCCGGCACGGTGACCGGTCTGATCGGCCCGAACGGCGCCGGCAAGACGACGCTCTGCGACGTCATCACGGGGCTGCGGCGGCCGGTGGCGGGCACCGTCCACCTGGGCGGCGCCGACCTCACCGGCAGCGCGGCGCGCGAGCGGGCCCGGCGCGGCATCGCCCGCACGTTCCAGCGGCCCCGGCGGGCCGGGGCCTCGACCGTCCGGGAGACCGTGCGCGCCGCCGCGGCGAGGCACGCGATGACCCGCGGGTATCCGGGCCGGACGGCGCGCGACCGGTGGCGCTTCCGGTGGGAGGCCCGCCGGGACGCGGCCGGGCGCGCCGACGCGCTCCTCACCCGGGTCGGCATCGAGGAGTACGCCGGGGAGAGCGCGCGCTCGGCACCGCCCGGCGTGGCGCGGCTCATGGACCTGGCGCGGGCCCTCGCCACCGAGCCGGCCGTCCTGCTGCTGGACGAGCCGTGGCAGGACCTGCCCGAACGGAACGCCCGCGCCCTTGAGGTCCTGCTGCGCGACCTGGCGGCCGAGGGCCTC
Source organism: Actinomadura madurae (assembly GCF_900115095.1). Classification (GTDB taxonomy): domain Bacteria; phylum Actinomycetota; class Actinomycetes; order Streptosporangiales; family Streptosporangiaceae; genus Spirillospora; species Spirillospora madurae. Next base: position 286,369 of record NZ_FOVH01000006.1, on the reverse strand, counting down.
ACGATCCTGCTCGCCGGGCACGAGCTGGAGCCGGTGCTGGGCGTCTGCGACGCCCTCCTCGTCCTGGACGGCGGCAGGGTGATCGCGGCGGGCGCGCCGGCGGAGGTCCGCGCCGACCCCCGGGTGAAGGACGCCTACCGGGACGGGCGGCCCGTCACCAGGTGTCGATCCACCGGCGGGGACGCTCCGGCGGGGGCGGGGCCTCGGCCAGCGCGGCGGTGATCCAGCGGCGGGTGTCGGCGGGATCGATCACGTCGTCCAGCTCGAAGACCGTGGCGGCGTGGAGGGCCTTGCCGTACTCGTAGGCGGCGGCGACCATCTCCTCGAAGAGGGCCCGCGGATCGTCGGCGGCCTCCAGCTCCTTGCGGAACCCGAGCCGGACGGCGCCCTCCAGCCCCATGCCGCCGATCTCGCCGGTGGGCCACGCGAGGGTCGCGAGCGGCGCCTTGAACCCGCCGCCCGCCATGGCCTGCGCGCCGAGCCCGTAGCCCTTGCGCAGGACGATCGTGATAATCGGGACGCGCAGGTTGGCGCCGATGACGAACAGCCGGCTGAAGTGGCGGACGGTGGCGGTCTTCTCCGCGTCGGGGCCGACCATGAAGCCGGGGGTGTCGCACAGCGACACGACCGGGAGGCCGTGCGCGTCGCACAGCTGGAGGAACCGGGCGGCCTTGTCGGCGGCGTCGCGGTCGATCGCGCCGCCGAGGTGCGCCGGGTCGCTGGCGATCAGGCCCATCGGGCGGCCCTCGACCCGGACCAGCGCGGTGATGATCCCGACGCCGAAGGCGCGGCGCAGCTCGAGCACCGAGCCGCGGTCGGCGAGGTGGGCGACCGCGCGCCGGACGTCGTAGGCGCGCAGCCGGTTCTCCGGGACGACGTGCCGCAGGATCCGCTGGTCGTCGCACTCCCAGCCGTCCGCCGGCCCGCGGAAGTAGGAGAGGTAGCGGCGGGCGGCGGCGACGGCCTCCGCCTCGTCCTCCACGACGATGTCGACGACGCCGTTGGGCTCCTGGTCGCCGATCGGGCCGATCTCCTCGGGGGCGAACACGCCGAGGCCGCCGCCCTCGATCATGGCGGGGCCGCCCATGCCGATGTTGGCGTCCCGGGTCGCGATGATCACGTCGCAGCAGCCGAGGAGGGCCGCGTTGCCGGCGAAGCAGCGCCCGTTCGCGATGCCGATGGACGGGACGACGCCGCTGAGCCGCCCCATGGCGTGGAACGTCGTGACGTCCAGGCCGGAGATGCCGGAGGTGTCGGTGTCACCGGGCCGGCCCCCGCCGCCCTCGGCGAACAGCACCAGCGGCAGGCGGCGGCGGTGGGCGATGTCGAGCATCCGGTCGGTCTTGCGGTGGTTCTGGTGGCCCTGCGTCCCGGCCAGGACCGTGTAGTCGTAGGACATGACGACCGCCCGCGCGCCGTCGATCTCCCCGATGCCGCAGACCATGCCGTCGGCGGGGGTGCGCTCGATGAGGTCGTCCAGGGACCGGCGCCGCCGCTGGGCGGCGATGGCGAGGGCGCCGTACTCGGTGAACGTGCCCGCGTCGCACAGGTCGCCGATGTTCTCCCGCGCGGTGCGGTGGCCGCGCGCGTGCCGCTTCGCGACCGCCTCGGGCCGGGCGGCGTCGAGGCCGGTCCCGTGCCGGCGCAGCGCCTCGGCGAGGTCGGCGCGGATCAGGCCGAGGTCGGTCCCGGCGTCCTCGGCGGCGTGGTCGCCGTCCGCCTCGGCGGGCTCGGCGAACAGCAGCGGCGCGCCCTCGGCGACGGTGTCGCCGGGCGCGGCGGCGAGGGCCCGCACGATGCCCGGCTCCCCGGCGCGCACGACGTGCTCCATCTTCATGGCCTCGAGGATCAGCACGGGTGTCCCCGACCGGACGAGGTCGCCCTCCGCCACCTCGACGCTCACGACCGTCCCCTGCATCGGGGCGGGGACGGCGACCGTGCCGGGAGGGGCGTCCGGGGCGGCGGCGGCCTCGGGCTCGGCCGCGTCCCGGGCCGTCTCGACGTAGTAGCGGCGGTGCTCGCTCTCCAGCAGCTCGGGCAGGTGCTCGGCGACGAAGGAGGTGTCGGCGCCGCCGGCCGTGAAGCCGGGGTGGCGCAGGACGCCCTGCAGGAGCGGGATGCTCGTCGCCACGCCCGCGATCTCGAACTCGCCGAGCGCGCCGTGCGCGCGGACGGCCGCGGACGGGAGGTCCTCCGCGCGGGCGACGACCTTGGCCAGCAGCGGGTCGTAGCGCAGGCTCGTGCGGTAGCCCGCGTAGCCGCAGGTGTCGACGCGGACACCCGGCCCCGACGGCGGCGCGAACGCGGTCAGCGTCCCCGCCCGGGGCCGGGGCGTGCCGTCCGCGCCGATCGTCTCGGTGTTGACCCGCACCTGGACGGCGCAGCCCGACGCCGGCGGCGGAGCGGCCAGGCCGACGGCCGCCAGGTCCTCCCCCAGGGCGAGCCTGATCTGCGTCTTCACCAGGTCGACGCCGGTGATCTCCTCGGTGACGGTGTGCTCGACCTGGAGCCGCGGGTTGGCCTCCAGGAACCAGAACTCCGCGCCGGCGACGAGGAACTCGAAGGTGCCGAGCCCGTCGTAGCGGACCCGGGCGGCCATCCGCAGCGCCGCGTCCAGCAGCGCGTCCCGGACGCCGGCGGGCAGCGCGGGGGCGGGCGCGATCTCGATCAGCTTCTGGTGGCGCCGCTGGACGCTGCAGTCGCGCTCCCACAGGTGGGTGACCGCGCCGGTGCCGTCTCCGGCGATCTGCACCTCGACGTGGCGGGCGCGCGGCACGTACTTCTCGGCGAACAGGTCGCCGGCGCCGGACGAGGCGAGCGCCTCCGACCGGCACCGCTCGTACGCCGCGGCCACGCCGGCGGGATCGGTGACGGCGCGCATGCCGCGCCCGCCGCCGCCCGCGAGGGCCTTCAGCATGACGGGGCCGTGCTCGCGGGCGAACGCCTCGGCCTCCGCCGCGCTCACCGCGCCGCCCGTGCCGGGCAGGACGGGCACGTCCGCCGCGCGTGCGAGGTCCCGGGACCGGGCCTTGTCGCCGAACAGCTCCAGCAGCTCCGGGCGGGGGCCGGTGAACGTCAGCCCGGCGGAGGCGCAGCGCGCCGCGAACTCCGCGTTCTCGCTCAGGAACCCGTATCCGGGGTGCACGGCCGTGGCACCGGTCTCCTTCGCGGCGGCGATGAGCGCGTCGGCGTCCAGGTAGCCGGCGACGCCCTCGCCCGGCAGGGGCCGGACCGCGTCGGCGCGGCGGGCGTGCGGGGAGCCGGTGTCGTCGCGGGTGTGCACGGCGACCGTCCGCAGGCCCAGCTCCGCCGCGGCCCGGACGACCCGCAGCGCGATCTCCCCCCGGTTCGCCACAAGGATCCCGCCCACCCGGCCTCCCCACCTCGCCTGAGCCGCCGAGCCCCCACTCTAGGGAGCGACCGCGCCGGCGACGAGGTCCCGGTGGGCGCGGATGATCTCCGCGTAGCGGTGCCCGCTGTCCTTGACCACGCGTTCCTGCGTGGCGAAGTCGACGTGCACGAGCCCGAACCGCTGGGTGTACCCGTACGCCCATTCGAAGTTGTCCAGCAGCGACCACGCGAAGTAGCCGTCCAGCGGGACGCCCCCGCGGATCGCCGCCGCGCACGCCGACAGGTGCGCCTCCAGGTAGGCGGTCCGCTCGGCGTCGTGGACGGCCCCGCCGGGCGTCACGGTGTCGCGGTAGGCCGAGCCGTTCTCGGTGACCATGACGCTGCGCGGCGCGTACTCGGCGGTGACGCGCAGCAGGATCCGCTCCAGCCGGTCCGGGTGGATCTCCCAGTCCATGCCGGTGCGCGGCGTTCCCGCCGGGGTGATCTGCCGGGCGCGCGGCGGCGGCCCGGCGGGATCGGCGACGTTCACCGACCGGCGGTAGTAGTTGACGCCGAGCCAGTCCAGCGGCGCGGCGATCACCTCCAGGTCGCCGGGGCGCACCGGCGGCTCGACCCCGTACTCCTCGATCATGTCGGCGGGCAGCCCGCGGCCGTGGACCGGGTCGAGCCACCAGCGATTGTGGTGGCCGTCCTCGCGCCGCGCCGCCGCCACGTCCTCGTCCCGGTCGCTTCCCGGCTCGCAGTCGGTGAGCAGGTTGACGATGCCGACGCGGGCGTCCGGGACGGCGGCGCGGACGGCCTGCGCGCCGAGGCCGTGCGCGAGCAGCAGGTGGTAGGAGGCGGGGACCGCCGCGCGGACGTCGGCGACGCCCGGCGCCATCTCCGCCCGCAGGTGCCCGAGCCAGGCCGCGCAGACCGGCTCGTTGAGCGTCGCCCACGAGGCCACGCGGTCGCCGAGCGCGGCGGCGACGACGGAGGCGTACTCGGCGAACCGCTCGGCGGTGTCGCGGGACGGCCAGCCGCCGCGGTCCTGGAGCGCCTGCGGCAGGTCCCAGTGGTAGAGGGTCGGGTGCGGCTCGATCCCCGCCTCCAGCAGGGCGTCCACCAGCCGGTCGTAGAAGGCGAGGCCGGCCGGGTTGACCGGGCCGTCCCCGGCGGGCAGCACCCGCGGCCAGGCGATCGAGAAGCGGTAGGCGCGCAGGCCGAGCGCCGACATCAGCGCGAGGTCCTCGGGCCAGCGGTGGTAGTGGTCGCAGGCGACGTCGGCGGTGTCGCCGCCGGCGATCGCGCCGGGGACGCGGCAGAACGCGTCCCAGATGGAGGGGGCGCGGCCGTCCTCCGCGACGGCGCCCTCGACCTGGTAGGCGGAGGTGGCCGCCCCCCAGGCGAAGTCGGGGCCGAACGCGGTCAGGTCGTCGATGGGCACAGGTCTCCCTCTTCGTGGGTCGGGCGGGTCCGTGGTTCGGGCTGTCGGGGGTTCGGCGGGTCACTTGACGGAGCCGGCGGTCAGGCCGGCCACCAGGAAGCGCTGGAGCAGCAGGAACCCGGCGACGACGGGGACGCTCACCACGAGGGAGGCGGCCATCACCTGGTTCCAGTAGACCTCGTGCTGGGTCGAGTAGCCCTGCAGGCCGATCGCGAGGGTCCGGGTCTGGTCGTTGGTCATGACGGAGGCGAACAGCACCTCGCCCCACGCGGTCATGAACGCGTACACCGTCACCGCGACGATGCCGGGCCGCGCCGCCGGGACGATCACCCGCAGCAGCGCGCCGACCGGGCCGCAGCCGTCCACCCGGGCCGCCTCGTCCAGCTCGCGCGGGATCGACTCGAAGTAGCCGGCGAGCATCCAGATCGAGAACGGCAGCGAGAAGGTCAGGTAGGTGAGGATGAGGGCGCCCCGGCTGCCGTACAGGGCGAGGCCGGTCGCGTTCCCGGCGTTGACGAAGATCAGGAACAGCGGGAGCAGGAACAGGATCCCCGGGAACATCTGCGTGGAGAGCACCGTCACCGTGAACACCCGGCGCCCGGCGAACCGGTACCGGCTCACCGCGTACGCGGCGCCGATCGCGATCGCGACCGAGGCCAGCGTGGCGCCGCCCGCGACGATGACGCTGTTCACGAAGTAGCGGGCCAGCGGGACCGTCGACCACATGTCGATGTAGGGGCGGATCGTCGGCTCCGACGGTATCCACCTGAACCGCCGCTGGACGTCCTCCAGGGGTTTCAGCGACGAGCTGACCATCGCGTAGACGGGGACGAGGGTGAACGCGGTCAGCAGCGTCAGCACGACGCGGCGCGTCCACACGAAGGAGGCGGGCGGGTCGGTCGGCCCGCGGCCCTTCCTCCGGCGTCCGCCGATCGGGCGCGTCTCAGCCATGGGCGGGCCTCCGCCTCGAGGTGACGATCAGGTACGACGCCGTGACCAGCAGCAGGAAGAGCAGGAGCAGCACCGACATCGCCGAGCCCGTCCCGAAGTTCCAGGTGACGAACGAGGCGTGGTAGATGTGCACCGAGATCAGGTCGCCGCCGGCGGGCGCCGCCCTTCCGAACAGGACGAACGGCGTGTTGAAGTCGTTGAACGTCCACAGGAACAGCACGAGCACGAGCACCTGGTTGATGGGGCGCAGCGCCGGCAGCGTGATGTGCCGGATCTGCCGCCACATGCCCGCGCCGTCCAGCGCGGACGCCTCGTACAGGTCGCGGGGGATGTTCTGCAGCCCGGCCATGAGCACGAGGAACGCGAACGGCCAGGACCGCCACACGATGACGGTGACCAGCGCCCAGAAGCTGTTGTCCCCGATCAGCCAGAACGGCCGGTCGCCGCCCGTGACGCCCAGCTGGTCGGCCAGCACGTGGTTGATCATGCCGTTGTCGCGCTGGAACATGAACGCCCACGTCATGACGGCGGTGTAGACGGGCAGCGCGTACGGAACGAGGAAGATCGCCCGCAGCGGGCCCCGCCCCCGGAAGCGGTCCTGCATCAGGACGGCGGCGGCGGTGCCGAGCAGCCAGGACAGCCCGACCGCCAGCAGCGTGACGGCGAGCGTGACGAGGAACGAGCGCAGCAGGTCCGCGCCGATGGCGCCGTCGAGGTCGACCGCGACGCGGTAGTTGCCGAGGCCCTTGCCGGGCGCCCTGGACCATTCGCGGATGTAGAAGAGCGTGAGCTCCTTGAAGCTCATCCAGACGCCGACGGCGATCGGCACGATGTGGACGACCAGCTCGGCGACGATCGCGGGCGCCAGCAGGAGGTAGGGCAGCGCGCCCCGGGGCGGGCGGAGCCGGCGGCGGCGCCGGGTCGCGGCGGGGGGCCCGCCGCCGCGACCCGGCCGGTCCCGCTCCGGTCCCCCGGCGCGGGACGCTCCGGGCGCCGAGACGTTGGCCGACGCCATCCGCTACTGGCCCATCTGTTCCTGGGCGGCGGCGAGCTTCTGCCTCACCTTCTCCTCGGTGATGGGCCGCCCGGCGGCGGCGTCGGCGAACAGCTCCTTCATCGCGGTGCCGACGGCCGTCTCGAACTGGCTCTCCTCCGGCACCTGCGGCAGCGGCGCCGCGCTCGTGGCGAGGATGTTCTTGAAGACCTTCAGGTCGGGGGTGTCGAACGCCGGGTCGTTCTGCGCGGAGGTGACCGCGGGCAGCGAGCCGTAGGCCTTGTTGAGGATCTTCTGCTCCTCGTCGCCGGTCATGAACTTCACGAACTCCAGCGCGCCCTCGCGGTTGTCGGTGTTCTTGAAGACGGCGATGTTGATGCCGGCGACCATGGAGGTGACGTCGCGTCCCCCGGGCGGCGTCGGGGACGGCTTCGGGATGGGGACGACGCCCCACTCGCCGGGCTTCATGCCGAGGTTGGTGAGGCCGCTGGTGGTGGCCTGCCACAGCAGCATCGCGGCCTTGCCGGTGGCGAAGTCGTTCAGCGACTGGTTGGCGGAGTACTCGGCGTTGCCGGGCGCCGCGATCTTCTCCTTGGCGAGCAGGTCGACGTAGGACTTGACCGCCGCGACCGCCTGCGGGGTGGCGAACTGGGGCTTGCCGTCCGCGGTGAAGAAGTCGGCGCCGTACATCTGGCCGAGGTTGAACGCCTGGTGGACGTTCTCGGGGATGCTGGCGCCCTCGATCGCGATCCCGTACTTGCCGCCCTTGGTGAGCTCGCGGCCGGCGTCGATGAGCTCCTGCCAGGTCTCGGGAGGCTCCAGGTCCGCGTCCGCGAACATCTTCTTGTTGTAGTAGAGCCCGTAGGCGAGCGAGTAGAGCGGCACGGCGGCCGGGTCCTTGCCCTTGGCCCCGGCGGAGGCGAGCGCGGCCGGGACGAACCGCTGCGCTCCGCCGACCTTGGCCATCGTCGCGGAGTCGAACGGCAGCAGCCCGCCGGTCGCCTGCAGGGACGCCGACCAGGTGTTGCCGATGTTGAGGACGTCCGGCCCCTGGCCGGAGGTGGTGGCGGCGAGGATCCGGTTGAGCAGGTCGGTCCAGGGGACGACCTCCATCTTGACCTTGATGCCGGTCCGCTTCTCGAACTTGGCCAGCTCGGGGTTCAGCACCTTCTGGTCGGCGGCGATGTCGGTGCCCTGGTTGCTGGCCCAGTACGTCAGCGTCTTCGGGTCGCCGTCGCCGCCACCGGACGCCGTCCCGCCGCCGCAGGCCGCGGCGGCGGCGAGCAGCAGGGCGGAGGCCAGGACCGCGGCGGGCCGGAGGGCGCGGGCCCGGGGGCCGCCGGCGGGGACGGGCGTGTGCGCCCGCGAGGTGGGATGACGCATCGGCTCGGCCTTCCGGTCAGAGTGACGGGGGTCACTCGGAGAGTTAGATCACACCTTATTTCACGACGTGATCTAAGCAGTGACATAATGGCCGGGTCAAGACCTGAGAACCTGCGGGGGACGCGGCCGGCCGGGCCGCGCGAAAAGGGGGGCCGATGCCGGAACGGCGCCGGAGGACCGTGCGCGACCTGCGCCGCACCAACCGCTCGGTACTGCTGCGGCGGCTGTACTTCGACGGGCCGCTCAGCCGCCAGGACCTGGCTCGCGAGACCGGGCTCAGCCCCGCCTCGGTCAGCAACGTGGTCAGCGAGCTGATCGAGGCCGGGCTGGTGGTGGAGGCGGGCAGCGTCGAGTCCGACGGGGGCCGGCCGCGCGTGCTGCTGAAGACCGCGGCCGGATACGGCCACCTCGTCGGCGTGGACGTCGGCGAGACCCGGGTCATGGTCGAGCTGTTCGACCTGGAGCTGACCCAGCTCGCCAAGGCCGACCTGCCGCTCGGGGACGGCGGGCACGACGAGCGCGCCGTCGTCCGGCAGATACTGGACGGCCTCCCCGCGGTGATCGAGGGGGCGTCGGTCGATCCCGCGTCGATCATCGGCGTCGGGGTGGGCGTCCCGGGCGTGATCGAGCACGGCCCCGAGGCGGTCGTGCACTGCCAGACCATCGGCTGGGACGGGGTGCCGCTGGAACGGATGCTGCGCGACGGCATGGGCGGCCGGCGCCCCGCCCCGCCGCTGTTCGTCGACAACGGCGCGACCTCCCTCGGCCAGGCCGAGATGTGGTTCGGCGCGGGCCGCGGGCACCGCAACGCCGTCGTCGCGCTGATCGGGTCCGGCGTCGGCGCCGCCGTGATGATCGACGGCTCGCCGTACCGGGGCGCGGCGGGCAGCGCGGGCGAGTGGGGGCACACCACGTCCCGGGTGGGCGGCGCGCCGTGCCGGTGCGGCTCCCGCGGCTGCCTGGAGTCCTACGTCGGCGCGACGGCCCTGCTGGAGCGGTACCGGGCGGCGGGCGGCCCGGCCGGGACGGACGAGGAGGCGGCCCTCGCCGGGCTGCTGGCCGACCCGTCGGACACGGCGGCGGCCCTGCGCGACGACATCGCCGAGCACCTCGGGGCGGGCATCGCCGACCTGGTCAACCTGTTCAGCCCCGAGAAGATCATCATCGGCGGCTGGGCGGGCCTGCTGATCGGCGGCCGGATGCTGGACCGGGTCGTGGCGGCCACCGCCGCGTACGCTCTGCGGCAGCCGTTCGCGCAGACCGCGATCGAGCTGTGCCACCTCGGCCCGGAGGCCGTCGCGGTCGGCGCGGCCACCCTCCCGCTCGCCCACCTGCTCGACGGCGGCGGCGACCCGGCCGGGGGCGCGATGGCCCGGCCGGGGGCCCGCGGGGGATAATGGCCGCCCAGCCCGACACCCTGGAGGAACGACGCCCATGGGCACCGCCGGCCGTTCCGTGCGCGAGTCCCTGCTGGACGCCGCCGCGCACCTGCTCGTGGAGCGCGGGTACCGGGCCGTTCGCATGCAGGACGTCGCGTCCGCCGCCGGGGTGAGCCGGCAGACCGTCTACAACGAGTTCGGCGACAAGTGGGGCCTGGCGCAGGCGGTCGTGGTCCGCGACAACGAGCGCTACCTCGACGGCATCGACGCGGTGCTGTCCGAGCACGACGACCTCTACTCGGCGGTGGTCGCGGCGGTGACGTTCACGCTGGAGATGTCGGCGGACGACCAGCTGGCGAAGGCGGTGCTGACCGGCGCGGGCGGCGACGAGATGCTCCCGCTGCTCACCACCCAGGCCGAGCCGGTGCTGTTCACCGCGAGCGCCCGCATCGCCGAGCACGCCCTGCGCCAGTGGCCGCATCTGGACCGCGAGGCCCTCACCGAGGTCGCGGACGCGGCGGTGCGGCTGACGATGAGCCACATCATGCTGCCGTCCGGCCCGCCGGAGGTCCTCGCCCACTTCGTCGCGCGCATGGTGACCCGCTACATGGCCGCGTCCGGGAGCTCCGCGAAAACGCCTGGCCCGCAGGCGGTCCCCCGCGCTAACGTCTGAACCGCCTCGCGGCTGCTGAACCCGAGGACCGAGCGGCGCCGCAACGCCCGCTCCCCCGCCGTCGCGCCTTTCACGCGAACGGCTCTCCCCCCGCGCGCATCGGCGCGCCTCTCAGCAGCCATGAAGGATCCAGCGAATGCCCGCACGTCAAGACCACCGGCTCGTCCGCACGGGCGAGCACTGGTGCTCCCTCCCCAACCCCTCCGGCGTCCCGGTCGACATCTGCGCGAACGATGACGTCCCTCTGGAGCCCGCCGCCGTGGACGAGGCGCTGGCGCTCCTGGAGACCGCCGCCACCCTGGAACGCCTCGCCGAGGCGACCCCCGGCTACGACGGCCCCGCGCCGCGCATCACCCGCGCCGCCCTCACCCCCGACCTCCACAAGGGCGCCGGCATCCCGATCGGCACGGTCCTGGAGACCGAGCACGCGCTGCTGCCCCAGGCGGTCGGCAACGACGTCAACTGCGGGATGCGGCTGGAGGTGACCACCCTGCGGGCCGACCGCGTCCGGCCGCGGCTGGACGCGCTGGAGCGGCGGCTGCGGCACCTGTTCTTCGAGGGCGGGCGGCGGATCGCCCTCACCCCCGCCCAGCGCGAGGGGCTCCTGCGCGACGGCCTGCCCGGCCTGCTGCTCACCGGCGAGCCGCGCTGGCCCGGCCTGCGTCCCGAGGACGCCGAGGACGGCCTGGACCGCGTGCACGCCTCCGGCTACCCCGCCGGGACGGCCGAGGCGTTCGCCGACTGGATCGGCGGCGCGGGCGGGGCGAGCCACGACAGCGTCATCGGCGGGATCGGCGGCGGGAACCACTTCGCCGAACTGCAGTACGTCGCGCGGGTGCACGACGCCGCCGCCGCGCACGCGTGGGGCCTGGCGCCCGGCACCGTCGTGACGATGGCGCACAGCGGGTCGCTGTCGCTCGGGCACCAGGCCAACGCGACCGCGCTGGACCGCCTCCGCGCCGCCTGGCCCTCCGGGCTTCCCCGTCCCCGCAACGGGATCCTGCCGTTCCTGCTGGACGAGCGCTCCGAACCGCTCCGGCGCGGGTACCTCGACGCGTTCGGCAACGCCGCCAACTTCGCGGTCGGCAACCGGTTCTTCCTCGCGCTCACGATGCGCGCCGGGCTCGCCGCGGAGTACGGCGACATGGCGTCCCGGCTGCTGTACGACGCGCCCCACAACCTGTTCTGGCGGGACGGCGACCGCGTCGTGCACCGCAAGGGCGCGACCCCGGCGGGCGGGCACGCCGAGATGGCGGGCGGCCCCTACGCGATGTGGGGCGAGCCGGTCATCGTGCCCGGTTCGATGGGGGCGTCGAGCTTCGTCCTGCGCGGGCACGGGGACCCGCGCACGCTCGCCAGCGCATGCCACGGCGCGGGCCGCCGGGTGCCGCGCGGCGCGTCCGCCCGCGGCGGCGACGCCGAGCTCGACGCGTTCCTGCGCGAGTTCCGGGTCGTGACCCCGCTCGACCACCGGAACCCGGTGGTGGCGCGGCGGTCCGACGTGATGGCCGCGTGGCGGCGCGACCTCAAGCAGGAGGCTCCGTGGGCGTACAAGGACATCGGCCCGGTGGTGTCGAGCCTGCGGGGCGGGGGCGTCGCGACGCCGGTCGCCGAGCTGCGGCCGCTGCTCACGGTCAAGGGGTGACGCTCAAGGGCGACGGTCAAGGGACGACGGCCTGGAGGTGCACGACCTTGACGGCCGTCATCTCGTCGAGCAGCTCGGGCCCGTAACCGAACCCGCGGCCGCTGGCGCGGCGCGGGGTGGCGGCGCCGCCGGGCGCGCCGCCGAACACCGCGTTGATCTTGACCGTGCCGGCGTTCAGCGCGCGCCAGGCGGCCTGCGCGTGCGCCATGTCGCGGGTGAGGACGGTCGCGGCGAGGCCGTAGCGGGAGCGCCGGGCGGCGTCCAGGGCCTGCTCGAACGAGGCCGCGGCGCGGACGGGCGCGACGGGGCCGAAGGTCTCCTCCGCCATGACCTCCATGTGGTCGGTGCAGCCGGCGAGGACGGTGGCGGGGTAGAACGCGCCGGGCCCGGCGGGGATGCGCGCGCCGGTGAGGGCGCGCGCGCCGTCGGCGAGGGCCTTCTCGACCTGCTGGTGGACCCGCGTGCGGTGCCGCTCGTCGACGAGGGGCCCGAGCTCGGTGGACACGTCCGCGCCCGGTCCCATGCGCAGGTTCCGGGCGCGGTCGGCGAGCGCCTCCAGGAAGGGGTCCGCGACGGCCTCGTGCACGTAGACGCGCTCGACGGAGGTGCAGATCTGCCCGGCGTTGGCGAAGCAGCCGGCGGCCGCCTGCTCCGCGGCCCAGGCCGGGTCGACGCCGGCGTCGACGATCAGCGGGTCGGCGCCGCCGTTCTCCAGCAGGGTCCGCGCGCCGGTCCGCGCGGCCAGCTCGGCGACGCGGCGGCCCGCGCGGGTGGAGCCGACGTGCGCGACGACGTCCACGTCCGGGTGCCCGGCGAGCGCCTCCCCGATCACGGCGCCGCCGGTCACCAGGTTCAGGACGCCGTCCGGCAGGCTTCCGGCGAGCAGCTCGGCGAGGAGGGCGCCGGTGTGGGGCGTCCGCTCGGACGGCTTGTGCACGACCGTGTTGCCCGTCGCCACCGCCGCGCCGATGAGCCCGCAGGCGATGGCGACCGGGTCGTTCCACGGCGTGAGGACGGCCGCGACGCCGAGCGGCTCGCGGGTCGTGAAGTCGGCGGCGTCCCGTCCGCCCTGCAGGGTGCGCCCGCCGTGCAGCGGCCCCAGCTCGGCGTACTGGCGCAGCGTCCCGATCCCCGCCTCGATGCCGCCGAGCGCGTCACCGGACGGCCTGCCCATCTCCGCGGTGACCAGCGCGGCCAGCTCGCCCATGCGCTCCTCGACCGCCCGCGAGGCGGCGTGCAGGGCCGCGCCCCGCTCGGCGGCGGGAACGGCGGCCCAGCCCGGCGCCGCGCCGCGCGCCGCCGCCACGGCGGCGTCCGCGTCGGCCGCGGTGGACACGGCCACCCCTCCCAGCGGCTCGCCGGTCGCCGGGTCGGTCACCGTGAACACCTCGTCCCCGCCGCCCTGGCCCCACCGGCCGCCGGTCAGCGTCCACCTGTCACGCGGTCGCATTGCGCTCCCCTCCAGACTCCCCGTCGCGGTGTCGCCTACCCCCGGGCGCGGTGTTCAATGACCACCCGCGTCAGTGACCACTTACTTCGATCGGCTACCGTGGGGCGCACGCGACAGTTCCGAGGGAGGCGCGGTGGACTTCGACCTGCCGGAGAGCGCGGCCGCGGTGCGCGAGGGCGTGCTGGCGATCGCCGGGAAGTACGACCAGGACTACTGGGGCCGCTGCGACGCGGACAAGCGCTGGCCCGAGGAGGTCTGGCGCGAGCTGGTCGCCGGCGGCTGGCACGCCCTGGCGATCCCGGAGGAGCACGGCGGCGGCGGGCAGGGCCTGCTGGAGCTGGCGGTCGCCCTGGAGGCCCTGGCCGAGGGCGGCGCGGGCGGCGCCGCGTCCTTCATGTACCTGCTGACGCCGGCGTTCGGCGGGCTCACCCTCACCCGGCACGGCACCGCCGAGCAGAAGCGCGAGTTCCTGCCGAGGATCGCCTCCGGCGAGATCGAGACCTGCTTCGCCATCACCGAGCCCGACGCGGGCAGCAACTCCATCGCCATCTCCACCCAGGCCCGCCGCGACGGCGACTCCTTCGTCGTCAGCGGCCAGAAGATCTGGATCTCCGGGGTGGAGCGCGCCGACTTCCTCGTCCTGGTCACCCGGACGACCCCGGCGGCCGAGGCGCGTCCCCGCACGTCCGGCTTCACCGTCCTGCTGGTGGACGTCGAGCGGGCCGTCGCCGACGGCACTCTGACCTACCGGCCGATCCCCAAGCTCGGCACCAACACCGTCGCGTCCAGCATGGTGTTCCTGGACGGCGTCCGCGTGCCCGCCGACCGGGTCCTCGGCGAGGTCGGCCAGGGGTTCGCCGTGCTGTGGGACATCCTCAACCCCGAGCGGATCCTGGCCGCGGCGGGCGGCGTCGGGTCCGGCGGCCTGGTGCTGGGGATCGCCTGCGGGTACGCCGCCGAGCGGGCACCCTTCGGCACGCCGATCGGCGCCCACCAGGGCATCGCGTTCCCGCTCGCGCGGATCAAGGCGCAGCTGGAGCTGGCCCGGCTGATGACCTACAAGGCCGCCTGGCTGTGGGACCGGGGCCGCCCCTGCGGCTCGGAGGCCAACATCGCCAAGCTCACCGCGGCGGACGCCGCCTGGCAGGCCGCCGACCGCGCGTTCCAGACCCACGGCGGCATGGCGTACTCGCTGGAGTACCCGGTCGCCCGGATGTTCCGCGACGCCCGCATCGCCAAGAACATCCCGGTGGCCGAGGAACTCGTCCTCGCCCACATCGCCCAGCACGAGCTGGGCCTCCCCAAGTCGTACTGACCCGCCCGGGCCCCGGACGCGCCCCGTCCAGGCCTCCGCCGGGCTCTGCTCAGGGCTCCGCCCGTTCGAAGTGTTAGGGGAACGTTAGACCTCCGGCGATTACGCTGCGCGATCACTCGCCTGCGGTGAGTCTTTGATCTGCAACGGCTCGCTCGCAGGAGGCTCCCATGACACGTTCCCCGGTCGGCGGACCGCCGGACCGCATGCCCTGGCGGGCGGTGATCGGCGGCTCGATCGGCAATCTCGTCGAATGGTACGACTGGTTCGTCTACGCCAGCTTCGCCACCTACTTCGCGGCGGCGTTCTTCCCCCACGGGAACGCCACCGCGCAACTGCTGAACACCGCCGCCATCTTCGCGGTCGGGTTCTTCATGCGCCCGGTCGGCGGCTGGCTGCTCGGCCGGTTCGCCGACCGGCGGGGACGGCGTCCGGCGCTCACCCTCAGTGTGTCGCTGATGTCGGCCAGCGCGCTGCTCATCGCGGTCGCCCCGACCTACGATTCGGCCGGGCACCTCGGCGCGGCGATCCTGCTGGTCGCCCGCCTGATGCAGGGGCTGTCGGTCGGCGGGGAGTACGCGGCGGGCGCCGTCTACCTCGCCGAGTCGGCCCCGCCGGGGCGGCGCGGCCTGGCCTCGGCGTTCCAGTACGTGTCGATGACGGCCGGCCAGCTCACCGGGCTCGGGCTGGAGATCGTTCTCCAGGAGGCCATGTCGGAGCAGAAACTGGAGTCGTTCGGCTGGCGGATCCCGTTCTTCGTCGGGACGTTCGGCGCCGCGGCCGTGTACTACCTGCGGCGCGGGCTGCTGGCGGAGACGGAGGCCTACGCCGGGCAAGAGGACGGCATGCCGGCCCCGGAGCGCGGCACGCTGCGCCGCGTCCTCGCGCACCGGCGAGAGGCCGCGCTCGTCATGGCCCTGACGATGGGCGGGACGGTCGCGTACTACACCTACACGACCTACCTGACGAAGTACCTGTCGTCCACGGCGGGGCTGTCCCGCGAGACCGCGTCGCTGGTGAGCTTCTGCTCGCTGGTCGTCTTCATGCTGCTCCAGCCGGCCCTCGGCGCCCTGTCCGACCGCATCGGCCGCCGCCCGCTGCTGATCGCGTTCGGGCTCGGCGCGAGCCTCGGCACGGTGTCCCTGCTGTCCGCGCTGTCGCGGGTGACCGGCTTCGCGTCCGCGCTGGCGCTGTCGCTCACCGGCCTGGTGATCGTCAGCGGGTACACCTCGGTCAACGCGGTCGTGAAGGCCGAGCTGTTCCCCACGCACGTGCGGGCCCTCGGCGTGGCGCTGCCGTACGCGCTCGCCAACGCGCTCTTCGGCGGCACGGCGGAGTACGTGGCGCTGCTGTGCCGCAAGTGCGGCGTCGAGTCCGCCTTCTACTGGTACGTGGCGGGCTGCTCGGCCGTCTCGCTGGTCGTCTACGTGTTCATGCGCGAGACGCGCGACACTGCACTCACGCAAAGTGACGAAAGCGCCGACGACGTGGCCGCCCATGTCTAGGGTGGCAGGAATGCGGGTGCTCCTGGTCGAGGACGACGACCGGTTCGCCGGGGCGCTGGCGGGCGCCCTCGCGAGGTACGGCCACACGACCGAGCGGACCACCATGGCCACCGACGCCCTCCGGCTCGCGGGCGGCGCCGACTTCGTCCTGCTCGACCTCGGCCTGCCGGACATGGACGGCCTCGACGCGCTGCGCCGCCTGCGGCGCGTCTCCCCGGTGCCGGTCATCGTGGTCACCGCCCGCGCGCAGCCGCGCGACCTGCTGCGCGCGCTGCACTCGGGAGCCGACGACTACCTGGTGAAGCCCTTCCTCATGGCGGAGCTGGTCGCGCGGATGCGGACGGTCATGCGGCGCGGCACCCGGCCGCTGCCGGCGCGCGAGCCGGTCGCGGTCGCCGGCGACATCCGCATCGACCTGGAGGGCCGGGCGGTGACCGTGGCCGGCCGCGCCGTCCGGCTCGCCCCGCGCGAGTTCGACGTGCTCGCGCTGCTGGCGAGCGAGCCCGGCGTCGTCCGCGACCGCGCGGAGATCCTGCACGCGCTGTGGGCCGACACGTCCCAGCCGGCGTCCCGGTCCCTGGACGTCCACGTGTCGGGGATCCGGGCCAAGACCGCGCGGCCGGGTCTCGTGGTGACGGTGCACGGCGTCGGCTACCGCCTCGGCGTCGACACGGCCGGCGACCGGTGAGGGCCCGCCTCGCCGCGCTGTTCACGGCGCTGATGGCCGCGGCGCTCACCGCGCTGGCGGTCCCGCTCGGCTTCGCCTACGCCTCGCACCGCACCGAGCATCTGCTGCTCAAGCGGCGGCCGGAGGTGACCCGGTTCGCCGCGATGGCCGACCGCAGCCTGCACGAGGGCGACTGCACGACACGAAAGGTCGAACGCGAGTGCGCGCTGCTCCTGGAGATCGAGCGCTACGCCGACCTGTACGACGCGGTGCTGCGCGTCTACGACCGACGCGGGCGGCTCGTCCTGGCCGCCGGTGACCTGGACGCCGCCGCCGAGGCCTCGGCGCGGAAACTCGCGGGCACGACGATGCGCGGCGGCAGGATCGAACGGATGCCGCCACTCGGCCCGTTCGGCGCCGGCAGGGTGGCGATGGCCGAGACGGCCGGACGCGACGCCGAGGTGTCGGGCGCGGTGCTGCTGTTCGCGTCGACCGAAAGCGCCCGCTTGGACATCTTGTGCGTGTGGGCGCTCATGGCGGCCGCCGCGGTGGTGGCCCTGGCCTGCACGACCGCCGGTGCCCACGGCCTGGCCCGGTGGATCCTGCGGCCGATCAGCGAGCTGGACGCCACGACCCGCGACATCGCCGAGGGGCGTCTGGAGGCGCGCATCGTCCCGGACACGGGTCCGGTGGAGCTGCGGCGGCTGATGATGCGGTTCAACGCGATGACCGAGGCGGTGTGGGCCGCGATCGACCGCCAGCAGGCCTTCGTCGCCAACGTCTCCCATGAGCTTCGCTCCCCGTTGGCCGTGCTCTCGCTGCACCTGGAGAACCTGCAGCCGCACATGGACTCGGAGGGCCTCGCCGGGCACGAGGAGGCGATGGCGGAGCTGGGCCGGCTCACGGCGTTGCTGGACGGGATGCTCGCCCTGGCCCGCGTCACCTCCGGGCCACCGGCCCAGGACGTCGACGCCGTCGAGGAACTGCGGCCCAGGCTGGCGGCCTGGGAGGAGGCGCTCACCGCCAGGAACCTGACGCTCACGGTGGACCTTCCC
Source organism: Actinomadura madurae (assembly GCF_900115095.1). GTDB lineage: Bacteria > Actinomycetota > Actinomycetes > Streptosporangiales > Streptosporangiaceae > Spirillospora > Spirillospora madurae. Next base: position 268,578 of record NZ_FOVH01000006.1, on the reverse strand, counting down.
GCCGAACGCCGCGTCCGCGCCGTTCCGGACGCCCTCACCCGCATCACCGACACCGTGCTCGACAACGCCTGCAAGTACGTCCCCGAAGGCGGCACGGTCGCGGTCCGGATGGACGGCACCGCGCTCCGGTTCGCCGACGACGGGCCGGGCCTGACGGCCGGCGAGTGCGCGGAGGCGACGGAACGCTTCTGGCGCGCCGTCTCGCACGAGAACGTCCCGGGAAGCGGGCTCGGGCTGGCGATCGCCGCAGATCTGGCGAAGTCCGGCGGCGGGGCACTGCGCCTGGCGCCGAACGAGCCGCACGGCCTGGTGGTCGAGCTGATGTTGGCGGACCCGGCCGGCGCGCGCTCCCGCTAGTCGTAGACGGAGGAGTAGTACTCCCTCGCACCCGGGTGCAGAGACACGTACCCCGTGCCGATCGCATAGCGCTCGTTCAATGAGCGGCCCGGTAGATGCGCGGGGTTGAGCTCGTTGCGGGCCTCGAAGAGAGTCCTGGTGACCTTCTCCGCCTGTTCCTCGGCGAGCCCCGCCCGGCAGAGCAGGTAGCTGGCCGTCCCGACGGTGGGAACCGCCTCCCCGAGACCGTACTGGCCGGCCGGTACGGACGCGTTCTCGTAGACGGCGCCGTGCTCGGACGTCAGCGCCGGGACCACCTCGTCCAGCCGGACCAGCCGGATCGGCGTGCCCTCCTTCACGAAGTCGACGATCGCGGGGGTCGGCGCGTCACCCGACCAGAAACAGGCGTCGATCCTCTTCGAGCGGAGACCGTCGAGCGAGGGGGCGAGGCGCTTCTCCAGGGTGCGGGGAGGGGCGGTGAGGCCGGCGCATCGCAACACACGCCCCGCGGTCAGCGAGGTACCCGAACCATGGGCACCGATCGACACCGTGCGGCCGGCCAAGTCCTCCAGCAGGTCGATCCCGGAATCCGCGCGCACGATCAGATGCAGGTAGTTGAGGTACATGCGGGCCAGGGCGGCCACGGTGCCCCGGTCGAGCCTGTAGTGAGCGGAGTCGGAGAGCACGAAGGCCAGATCGGCGCGGTTCTGCGAGCCGAGGTCCGCAAGCATTTCGAGGTTCTGCCGGCTGGCGTTGGTCGCGACCGCCGTGACACGCAGGCCTCGGTCCTTGAGCTGTTCCGCGAAGAGCCGCCCGAGCTTGTAGTAGGCGCCGCCCTCCTCCCCCGTGGCGAGCGTGAGTGCGGAGTCGCTCGCGATGCGCCCGCAGCCTGACACGGCGGTCGCGGCGGCCAGGAGGAACGTCCTACGGGATAGGCGCATACAGGTAACGCTATGTGAGTAGCCCGTCACCGACCTTCGGAAGGCGGCGGGCTTTACCCGGGTCGTGGGCGGCCCGGAGTTCATGCGGATCTTGCCGGAGTGGTTGCGCGGGACGGCCTCGACCACCTCCTACCAGCGCGGGCACCTGAAGGCACCGATGCGCGCGGCGCCGCACGCGTTCGTGCGGGTCGCGGGGAGCGCGGCGCCGCCCGTCCCAGGCGGACGCCCGGGGGCTCAGCCGAACTCGGGCGGGCGCTTCTCGCGGATCGCCGCGACGCCCTCCCGCACGTCCGGGCCGGTGAACCCGAAGAACTCCATCGCCAGGGACGCGTCGAACGTCGGCCCGGCCAGCCGCAGCCAGTTGTTCAGCGCGTGCTTGGTGAACGACAGGGCCTCGGCGGGGCCGGCGGCGAGCCGGCCCGCGATCTCCAGGGCGCGCTCGTGCACCTCGCCGTCGTCCACGCAGACGGAGACCAGGCCGATCCGCTCGGCCTCCTCACCGGTGAGGACGTCGTTGAGCAGCAGGTAGTACTTGGCCTTGGCCATCCCGCACAGCAGCGGCCACACGATCGCCGCGTGGTCGCCCGCGGCCACGCCCAGCCGCACGTGCCCGTCGATGATCTTCGCGGTGCGGCCCGCGACGGAGATGTCGGCCAGCAGCGCCACCGCCAGGCCGGCGCCCACCGCCGGGCCCTGCACGGCGCTCACCACCGGCTTGGAGCAGTTCACCACGTTCATCACGATGTCGCGCGCCTCGCGCATGATCCGGCGGCGGGCGGCGTGGCCGGTCATCATCTCCTCGATCAGGGCGATGTCCCCGCCGGCGGAGAACGCCGTCCCCTCCCCCCGCACGACGATCGCGCGCACGTCGTCGTCGGCGTCCGCGTCCCGCCAGATCTCCGCGAGCTCGCGGTGCCCGACCGTGTCGACCGCGTTCAGCTTGCCGGGCGTGCTGATGGTGACCCGCAGCACCCCGTCCGCCGCCCAGTCGATCCTCAGCCGCTCGTAGGCGTCATACCGGTTCATGCCGCACTCCCCTGCCGCGCGTGGTCGTCGAATGCCGCGCGCAATCGTCGCACAGCGAACTCCATCGCCTCGGCACCGGCGTCGAAGATCTCGGGGAGCAGGAAGAAGGAGTGCACGACGCCGTCGTAGCGGCGGCGCCCGACCGGGACGCCGGCCGCGGCGAGCCGGTCCGCGTACGCCTCGCCCTCGTCGCGCAGGATGTCGTACTCGGCGGTGATGACGGTGGCGGGCGCCGCGCCGGACACGTCGGGGGCGCGCAGCGGGGCGAGCCTGGGGTCGGACGGGTCGGCGCCCGCCCGGTACAGGTCCATGAACCGGGCCAGCGTCCCGGCGTCCAGCCCGTACCCGGCGCCGTACTCCCGCCAGCTGGGGGTGTCCATCGCCGTGTCGGTCACCGGGTAGACGAGCAGCTGGTGGACGAGCGGCGTCCCCCGGTCGCGGGCCATCAGCGCGACGGCCGCGGCGAGGTTCCCGCCGGCGCTGTCGCCGGCCACCGCGACGGCCCCGGGCACGACGCCGTAGGCGCCCGGCTCCCGCGCCACCGCCGCGACGACGGCCCAGGCGTCGTCCACGGCGGCGGGGAACGGGTGCTCGGGGGCCAGCCGGTAGCCGACGTTCAGCACGGCGCACCCCGCCGCGGCGGCGAGGTCGCGGCAGGCCGCGTCCACGTTGTCGACGCCGCCGAGCACCCAGCCGCCGCCGTGCAGGTAGACGACCGCCGGCAGTGGTCCCCGCTCGGGTGGCACCGGACGGTACAGCCGCACCGGCACGGGCCCGCCGGGACCCGGCACCGTGATGTCGCGGATCCGCGCGAGCTCCCGCCGGACGGCGGGGAACGCCGCGCCGATCCGCGCCCGCATCTCCTCGATCGTGGGCTCGGCGCCGGCCTCCCGGCCCGGGGGCGGGGCCGTCCACGAGGCGAGCAGCTCCAGGAAGCGCGCGGTCTGCGGGTTCAAGGGCATGCGGCGGCCTCCGGTGGTCGGGTTTGCGGCGGAATCTACCGGAACGCCTTCCCCCGGAACCGGACCGTCAACCCCGGGTCAGCGACCGGCGGCCTCGGCGACCAGGGCCTCGAACAGGCGCCGGTCGTCGCCCTCCTCGGGGTGCCACTGGACGGCCAGTCCGAACCGGTGCCCCTGCAGCTCGACGGCCTCGACGACCTGGTCCTCGGCCCACGCCACGGCGGACAGGCCCTTGCCGAGCCGGCCGACGGCCTGATGGTGGTAGGCGGGGACCTCGGCGGCGTCGCCGAGGATCTTGCCGACCAGGCTGGTCGCGCTGATCTGCACCGGGTGCGAGCCGACGATCCCGGTCTCCGGCGCGTGGCCCTTGTGCCCCACCGCCTCCGGAAGGTGCTGGATGAGGGTGCCGCCGCGCGCCACGTTCAGCACCTGCATGCCCCGGCAGATCGCCAGGAACGGCAGGTCGGCCTGGACGACGGCGCGGGCGAGCGCCAGCTCGAACCGGTCGCGCTGCGGCTGCGGCGGCCCGGTCTCGAAGTGCCGGGCGGCGCCGTACAGGTCGGGGTCGATGTCTCCGCCGCCGGCCAGCACGACGCCGTCCAGCCGGGACACCAGGGTCTCCACGCCGCGCAGGGTCGAGGCGGGCGGCAGCAGGACCGGGATGCCGCCGGCCCGCTCGACCGAGCGCGCGTACGGCACCGGCAGCAGCGCGGCTTCGCGCACCCAGACGCCCCAGCGGGCCGGCTCCTGGTAGGTGGTGATGCCGATGAGCGGCGGCGCGCCGTCATCGGGCGCGGGGCGCGGGGCCCCGCGGGCGGTCTCGGACATGCGTGTTCCCCCTCTGCTGAGCACTGGCCACGGGACGCCTTCCGATTTGGGTGATTCGCCCCCCTTTGGCTGCACCTCATGGTGCCTCACCCGCCCCCTCGGACCGTCCCGTCCCCCGGCCTTCTCCCGGCCAGCTTGCCGCACGGCCCGGATCTTCGCAGTCGGAACCGGCGAGCATCCGGCCCGGGGGCGCGCGATGCGGAGGCCGGTCCCGGCCACGCGTACCGGAGAATCGCCAAATCTTCCACCCTGGACCGGATTCGTCCACCACCGGGACACCGATCTCTACCGGGATGCCGGACCAACCGGCAATACCGATCAGTATGCCTACGCGACTCCGCCACTCTCCGGTGACGGACGCGGAGAGATCGCTCACTCTTCGTGACGACCACCGCCTCCCCGGCGGGCCCGTCCTTGAGCGATCGTGAAGCCCGCTGCGAGAATCTCACCAAGCCGGGCACCCGACCTGCCGCGATCGCCGGTGTCCCGCCTTCGACTAGGGAGCGTGCCGGTCATGTCACCGGAACAGCGAATCCTCAAGGAGTGCCTAGCCCGGCTCGACACCGATCCGGCGGGCGCGATGAACTACTTCTACGGGCGCCTGTTCACGGCGGAGCCTCGGCTGCGGGCACTGTTCCCGCCCGCGATGGGCCACCAGCACGACCGGTTCTTCGGGGCGCTCACGCGGCTCGTCTCCGGCCAGGACCACCCGGAGGAACTCGCCGCCCACCTCGAACGCCTCGGCCGCGGCCACCGCAAGTACGGGGTGCTGCCCGAGCACTACCCGGCCGTCGAGGCGGCCCTGACCGCCACGCTCCGCGCCTTCGCCGCCGGCGTGTGGACCCCCGAGGCCGAGGACGCCTGGCGCACCGCCTACCGGTCCGCCGCCGACACCATGATCCGCGCCGCGGAGCGGGACGCGGAGGACGCGCCGCCCTGGTGGGTCGCCGAGGTCGTGGAGCACGACCGCCGCGCCCCCGACCTCGCGGTGCTCACGCTGCGTCCCGAGCGGCCGGTGCCGTTCGCGGCCGGGCAGCACGTGCCGGTCCAGACGGCCCGCTGGCCCCGCGTGTGGCGGCCGTACTCGATCGCGAACGCGCCCCGCCCGGACGGGCTGGTCCGCCTGCACGTCCGGGCCCGTCCCGCCGGCTGGGTGAGCGGCGCCCTCGTCCGGCACACCGGGCCCGGCGACACGCTGCTGCTGGGCCCGCCCGACGGCGGGATGACCCTCGACCCCGGCTCGGACCGGCCGCTGCTGCTGGCCGGCGGCGGCACCGGCCTCGCGCCGATGAAGGCGCTCGCCGAGCAGGCCATCGCCTCCGGCCGCGACTGCGACGTCCACCTCCTCGTGGCCGCCCGGCACGCGACCGGCCTGTACGACCTGCCCGAGCTGCGGCTGCTGGAGTCCCACCACCCCCGGCTGCGGGTCGTGCCCGTCCTGTCGCGCGGCACGGCGGCCGACGGCCTGAGCGGGCGGGTGCCGGACGTCCTGCCCCGCCTCCTGGAGGGCGTCGGCGGCCGCGACGAGCACGAGGCCTACGTGGCCGGACCCGTCCCGATGGTCCGCGAAACGGTCACCGCACTGCAGCGCCTCGGCGTGCCGCTGGCCCGCATCCGCCACGACCTGCTCGCCGCCGGCGGCTGACGCCCGGGATCACATGCCGGCGCGCTCGCGCAGGAAGTCGGCCGTCTCCCGGTCCGCCGGGTAGAACGACTCGATCGCCAGTTCCGCCACCGTGATGTCGACCGGCGTCCCGAACGTCGCGATGGTGCTGAAGAACGACAGCTCCCGGCCCTCCAGCCGCATCCGCAGCGGCACGAACACCTCGTGGCCGGCGGGCGGCGCGATCGCCTCCCCCACGTCCCCCGGGAAGCTCCGCAGCTCCTTGTAGAGCTGGGCGAGCGCCGCGTCCGCGGTCAGCGCCACGTGCCGCCGCACCCGGTCGATCATGTGCGCCCGCCACTCGGCCAGGTTCAGGATGTTCCTGGCCATCCCGTCGGGGTGCATGCTGAGCCGGAGCACGTTCAGCGGCGGCTCCAGCAGCTCCGGCGGCGCGCCCTCCATGAAGAACGCCGCCGCGCCGTTGGCGTCGATCAGGTTCCAGAACCGGTCGACGACCACCGCCGGATAGGGCTCGTGCCCCTCCAGCACCTGCCGCAGCGCCGCGCGGACCGTGTCCATCCTCGGCTCCTCGATCGGCGTCTCGTCGAACACCGGCGCGTACCCGGCCGCCACCAGCAGCAGGTTGCGGTCGCGCAGCGGCACGTCCAGGTGCTCGGCGAGCCGCAGCACCATCTCCCGGCTCGGCGCCGACCGGCCCGTCTCCACGAAGCTCAGGTGCCGGGTCGACACGTCCGCCTCGGACGCCAGCTCCAGCTGGCTGAGCCTGCGCAGCTGCCGCCACGCCCGCAGCTGCTCCCCGATCGGTCTCACGTCGCTCAACGCCGTCGTCATCGTGGTCACGTCCCGACGCTACCGGCCGCCTCGTCGCCCCGGCGATTACGCCCGGGGTAATGGACGAGGGGAGGGACCGGTCGCCAGAGTGACCCCCGTCCACCCCGTCCGAGGAGGCCGAATGACCGTCCAGATCACCCCCGCCCAGCTGACCGACGCCATGCCGTTCGCCCGCGCGCTCGGCGTGGAGATCGACACCGCCGGGCCGGAGGAGGTCACCGGGCACCTGGACTGGGCGCCGGACCGCTGCACAGCGGGAGGCGTGCTGCACGGCGGCGCGCTCATGGCGCTCGCGGACACGCTCGGCGCGGCCTGCGCGTTCCTCAACCTGCCCCCCGACACCTCCACCACGACGCTGGAGTCGAAGACCAACTTCTTCCGCGGGGTGAAGGACGGGCAGGTCCGCGGCGTCTCGCGCCCGCTGCACGCCGGCCGCACGTCGATCGTCGTCCAGACCGACCTGTTCGACGCCGCCGGCCGCCGCGTCGCCCAGGTCACCCAGACACAGGCGGTGCTGCGCCCGTGACGCCCTGAGATCCGTCGGCCGCGTCCGCCACGATCCTCCGATCGGCACAGCGAGAAGAACCGGGCCTGGATCGCAAGGCCTGGCGGCCGTCCTCCGCTCCAAGCCCGGCACCTTTACGTTGTAGATTTTTTAGCGATGTGCTCGGCGAAGAAGGTGAGGATGCGGTCCCAGCCGTCGGCGGCGTTCTCCCGCCCCTTGCCGAGCCCGAAGGCGATCTTCGCCACGGGGCCGAGCGGCGGCCCGGGGGTGAACTCGGTGAGGAAGCCGTGCCCCGTCCCCGGATACTCCTTCACGTCGTGCGCGACGCCGGCGGCCGTGAGGGCCCGCTCCAGCTTGGCCGCGGCACCGCGCAGGGTCGGGTCCGCCCCGCCGTAGCTGGCGACGATCGGGCACGCGCCCCGCAACGACTCCTCGGGCCTGCGCGGAAGGATCGCGTAGTTGGCGGCGGCGGCCGTGAAGTCGTACTTCGCCGCCGCGACGAGCGCGAACCCGCCGCCCATGCAGAACCCGCACACGCCCACGTCGCCGGTGCAGTCGTCCCGGCCGGCGAGCCAGGCGCGGGCCGCCTCGATGTGCTCGTACGCGGGGCCGCGCTGGGCGCGCATGTCCCGCATCGCCTTGGTGACGCAGCGGATCCACGGCGCGCCGCCGTACAGGTCGGGCAGGACGGCGACGTAGCCGTTGGCGGCGAACCGGTCGGCCTGGGCGCGCATGTCCGCGTTCGCCCCCATCGCCTCGAACACGATCACGACGCCGGGCCAGGGCCCCTCCCCCTCGGGGACGGCGAGGTACCCGGGAATCTCACGGCCGCCCGCCGGGATGCTGATATCAGACATACCGTCGAATGCTGCCGCAGGCCACACCGCGCGCCTAGGCCCAACCCGCCCCGGAGCAGGGTCAGACCTTGCGCCATTCGGGGACCCAGGAGCCGTCCTCGACGACGTAGTCGCCGAACAGGTCCGGCGCCTCCTTGCGCATCACCTCGCCGATCTTGCCGAAGAGCAGGCGGATCTCCTCCTCGGCCCCGGGCGCCGTGCGGTTCTCCAGCGTGTGCCGCAGCGTGCGGACGTTGGCCGTCCAGACCAGGCCGGTGCCGACGCCCTCGGGGGCGAAGCGGCGCATGAACGAGGTCTTGTGCTTCTTCTCCTTGAACGGCACGCCCTCGTCGTCCAGGCCGAAGTGCGCGGCCATCCAGCCCTGGAACTCCTCCATCTGCTCCAGCATGGCGGTGGCGCGCTTCATCAGCTCGGCGTCCTCGCGGGCCCACTCGGGGAACCAGAAGGGGATGTCCTGGAGCCGGACGAACCGGAGGGACTCCTGCGAGATGGCCACGCCGGGCCGGTGCCGGACGAGCTCGTGGGTCAGGACGCGGCTGACGTTGTGCAGGACGAAGCTGAAGCTCACGTGCTCCAGCACCGAGCCGTGCAGGCTGCGCAGGATGTTCTGCAGGTACTCGCCGGAATCCGTGCGGATCCTCTTCACGTTCGGGTTCAGGCCCGGCTCCCACGAGCGGTAGCAGAGCCGGCCTGCGAACTCCGCCAGGTTCTGCGGGTCGTTCAGCTCGTCGTCGAGCTCGCCACGGTCGAGCCGCTCCAGCCAGCCCTCCCCGCCCACGTCCCGCAGGTACCGGGCGACCTCGTCGTAGTCCAGTTCGGGGCGCGCAACGAGGAACACCTCGGGCTCGACGCTCTTCACTCTCGTATCTCCCCACGGGTCGTTTCCGTCGCCCCTAGGAAACCACCCCGGTCCGGCACCCGCGACCCGGGGACGGCGGTCGCGTGTCATGAGCATCCGGAACAACGCTCATGATGGTCCATGGCGCAGACTAGTGGGGTTCGTCCAGGTAGGGAGGGTGGATGCGGTCGGAGCTGAAGGTGCTAGGGGCCTGCCCGCTCGACTGTCCCGACGGCTGCTCATGGGTGGTCACCGTCCGGGACGGAGAGGCGGTGGGGCTGCGGGGCAACCCGGACCATCCGTACACGCGCGGGGCGCTGTGCGCGAAGGTGAACCGGTGGCTGGAGCGCGCCGCGCAACCGGACCGGATCCTGCATCCGCTGCGGCGCGTGGGCGCCAAGGGCGAGGGCCGGTTCGAGCGGGTCGGGTGGGACGAGGCGCTCGACGAGATCGCCGGGCGGCTGGAGGAGATCGTCCGCGAGCACGGCGGGGAGGCCATCTGGCCGTACTGGGGGACGGGCACGCTCGGCTACCTGCAAGGCCTCGAGGGGTGCTCGGGCCGCCGGTTCTTCAACGTGCTGGGGGCCTCGGCGCACGACGCGAACATCTGCTCGGCGGCCGGCAGCGCCGGGATGACCGAGGCGGTCGGGTCGCCGGGCGGCATGGACCCCGAGGACCTCGCGCACGCCGGGCTCGTCCTGCTGTGGGGCACGAACCCGCTGACCAGCGGCCACCACGTGTGGAAGTTCGTGCAGGACGCGCGGAGGACCGGCGCGCACCTGGTCGCGATCGATCCGGTGCGGACGCGGACGGCGCGGCAGGCCGACGAGCATCTGGCGCCGCTGCCCGGAACGGACGCGGCGCTCGCGCTCGGGCTGCTCAACGTCATCGTCCGCCTCGGCGCGCAGGACGAGGACTTCCTCGCGCGGCACACGCTCGGGTGGGAGGAGTTCCGGGAGCGGATCGCGGACTTCCCGCCCGAGCGGGCGGCGGAGATCACCGGTGTCCCGGCGGAGCGGATCGTCGCGCTCGGCGAGCGGATCGCCCGGACGCGCCCGACCGGCATCCGCGCCACGCAGGGCCTCCAGCGGCACTCGGGCGGCGGCGCGGCGCTGCGGGTGATCGCCGCCATCCCGGCCGTGACGGGCGACTGGGCCAGGCGGGGCGGCGGGGTCGCGTTCTCCACGTCCGGGCACGTGAAGCTGGACAAGGCCGCGCTCTGGCGCGACGACCTGCGGCCCGGCCCGGTGCGGACGCTGTCGATGAGCCGGCTGGGCGAGGGACTCCTGGACGTCCAGGATCCGCCGGTGAAGGCCCTGTTCGTCATCGCGGCGAACCCGGCGGGCAGCACCCCGCACCAGACCAAGGTGCGCCGGGGCCTGGCCCGCGACGACCTGTTCACGGTGGTGCTGGAGCAGTTCCCCACCGACACCGCCGACTACGCCGACATCGTGCTGCCCGCGACGGCGCAGCACGAGCACGCCGACCTGCACGAGGGGTACGGGCACCTGTACCTGACGTGGAACGAGCCGGCGGTGGCGCCGCCGGGCGAGTGCCTGCCGACGACGGAGACGTTCCGGCGGCTGGCGCGGCGGATGGGCCTTGACGAACCGGCCCTCCACGACTCTGACGAGAGCCTCGCCGAGCAGCTCCTCGCCTCTGACCATCCCTGGATGGCGGGAATCACTCTCGACCGGCTCCGCAAGGAGGGCTTCGTCCGCATGTCGGTCCCCGACCCGTTCCTGCCGTACGCCGGGGGCTTCCCGACCCCAACGGGCAAGTTCCAGTTCCGCTCCCCGGCCGCCGGGCTGGCCGGGTACGTCCCACCGGTAGAGGTGGCGGACGCCGAGCGGGCCGGGCGATACCCGCTCGCGCTGGTCTCGGCGGCGTCGCACGAGTTCCTCAACACCCAGTTCGGCAACAACCCCGAGCTGAGGCGGCGCTCCGGCGGCCTCACCGTCCGGCTGCACCCGGACGACGCGGACGCGCGCGGGCTGAGCGACGGCCAGCAGGTCCGGGTCGGCAACGACCGGGGCGCGTTCGAGGCGGTGCTGAAGGCCACCGACCAGGTCAGGCCGGGCGTCGCCGCGACCGGCAAAGGGCACTGGGCGAAGCTGTCCGGCGGCGCGAACGCCAACGCCGTCGTCGACGAGCGCGACACCGACCTCGTCGGCGGCCCCGTCTTCCACGACACCCGCGTGGAGATCACCGCTATTCCCGACTGATCACGAATATTCAGTTGAATTCGCCGGCCCCCGGCTGATCTCCTAGAGCCATCGCCCTTCCGGTGCGAAGGCCACGGGTTACTTCCCTGTTAAGGAAACCCAACCCCGAGGCCATGTCTGATCTCGGAGGGGCTCGACAACTCCAGAGCGTGCCCGGTGCGCAGGTGAGGGATACTTCGTTTCGGGAACGAGAGGTTGCGGGTTCGAGTCCCGCCGCACGCGCCATGCGCGGGCGTAGCTCAATAGGCAGAGCGCTGACGTCTCCTTCGCCGTCCTGATCTCGGGCACGACCTCTGGCCATAACTGAAAACACGCACCTCCCGGTGCGCAGGCGAACGGATACTTCAGGGTTCGATTCCTTGCAGCTCCACACGTGGGGCTGTGCCCGTCCGGCGGGCGGGCCGTACGCCGACTTGATCTCGGGAGGGAGCACTTTTTCGCGGGTGCCCGGTGCGCAGGCAACGGATACTTCCTTTCTAATCCATGGGTCGTGGGTTCGATTCCCACCGTCGCCTTGTGCGGCGTAGCTCAGTCGGTAGAGCAATGGCGATGGCCGTCGCCGACTCTGATCTCGGGCACCTCCGCGGACTCCAGGGCTCCCTCCATTTTGTCGAAGGGAGCCCTAGCTCATGGCGAAGTTCAACCGCACCGCGGTCCGCAGGGCCGTTTCCAGCCCGGTCCGCACCGAGGCGACGCCGTCCGGCCGCACCCACGAGGGCGCGCCCGGCTACGCCCGTGACGCCAAGGGCGAGCTCTTCCTGCTCGCCGTCGCCAACATGGTCGGCGAGAAGACCTTCTACGAGTCCGCCGGCGACCGTGACGCCCGCTTCCGCGATCTCGTCCACCGGGTCGCGGTCGACGACGTCGAATGGATGGCGGGCTTCCTGCCGTGGCTGCGCGGCGAGGCGAACATGCGCTCGGCGCCCGTCGTCGCCGCCCTGGAGGCCGTCCGGGCGCGTCTGGCCGCCGGGCTGGCCGGCGAGAACCGGCAGCTCGTGGCGAGCGTCCTGCAGCGGGCCGACGAGCCGGGCGAGGCCCTGGCGTACTGGACCTCGACCTACGGCCGGGCGATCCCCAAGCCGGTCAAGCGCGGCGTCGCCGACGCCGTCCAGCGGCTCTACACCGAGCGGTCCCTGCTGAAGTACGACACGGGCGCGCGCGGCTTCCGCTTCGGCGACGTCATCGACCTCGTCCACCCGGCCCCGGCGGCGGACAAGCCGTGGCAGGGCGACCTGTTCGAGCACGCCCTCGACCGCCGCCACGGCCGCGACGAGCCGATCCCCGACCGCCTGGAGACCCTCAAGGCCGCGCAGACGCTCGCGGCCCTGCCCGTCGAGCGGCGCCGCGACCACGTGCTGAACCCGGAGCTGGTGACCTCACCGGGCGGCCTGGCGGGTGCCGGGTTCACCTGGGAGCGGCTCGCCGGCTGGCTGCAGGGTCCGATGGACGCCGCGGCCTGGGAGGCGATCATCCCGTCCATGGGCTACATGGCGCTGCTGCGCAACCTGCGCAACTTCGACGAGGCCGGAGTGAGCGACGCCGCCGCCGGCAAGGTCGCGGCGCGCATCGCCGACCCCGAGCGGGTCGCGCGGTCCCGGCAGTTCCCCTTCCGGTTCTTCTCGGCGTATCTGGCGGCTCCCTCGCTGCGCTGGGGCCACGCCCTGGACAAGGCGCTCACGGCCGCCACGGCGAACGTCCCCGAGTTCCGGGGCCGCACCCTCGTGCTGGTGGACACTTCGGCGTCGATGACCGGTGCGGGCGTCTCGGAACGGTCGAAGATGACGTACGCGCAGATGGCCGCCCTGTTCGGCGTCGCCCTCGCGGCGCGCGGCAACACGGTCGACCTGCACGGCTTCGCCGACGGCACGTTCCGGCACGACGTCGGCCGGGGCGCGTCGGTGCTGCGCGAGGTCGAGCGGTTCGTCGACCGCATCGGCGAGGTCGGGCACGGCACCCGCATCGCCGACTCCGTCCGGGCGACCTATGCGGGCCACGACCGGGTCGTCATCCTGTCGGACATGCAGACGTTCGGCGGCGGCTGGGCGGGCGACGTCACCGGCGCCGCGCCGAAGCACGTCCCGATGTACGGGTTCAACCTGGCCGGATACCGGCACGGCGCCATGCCGACCGGCTCGGGCACGCGCCACGAGCTGGGCGGCATGACCGACGCGACGTTCCGGATGATCCCGCTCCTGGAGGCGGGCCGGAGCGCCGACTGGCCGTGGCGGTCCTGACGACGTGAGGCCTGATGATCTTTCGGGCCGGTACGGTGTGGTCCGGAGGGTTCGATGACGATTCAGGCCGAGACCGGCGCCCTGCTCGACCGGGCCCGCAAGTACGAGCGGCAGGGCAGGCCCGCGGAGGCCGCGGCGGTGTTCGCGAAGGCCGCCGAGGCGATGGAGGCGCACGGCGACCGGATGTCCGCGGTCGCGGTGCGGGCCCGGCAGGCGCGCGCGCTCGCCGCGGCGGGCACCACCGGCGAGGCCCAGCGGCTCCTGGACGTGCTCGACCGCGGCGCCGCGGCCCTGCCCGCCGAGGTCCGGGCCGGCCTGGACGCCCAGGCCGCGCACGTGCTCGCGGCGGCCGGGCGGACGGGCGAGGCCGCGCGGCGCGCCTGGTCGGCGATGTCGGCGTTCGGGGCGCTGCACGACCCGAAGCGGGCCGGGGCCGCGGGCGTGCACGCGGCGCGGCTCATCCTGAAGGACGCCGGGCCGCGCGGGGCGGAGCGGCCGCTGCGCGAGCTGCTGGCGCAGATGCCGCCGGGCGGGGACGACCACCGGCAGGTCGCCAAGCTGCTCGCGGACGCCGAGCGGCGGCCCGGCCGGGACCACGACGTCCTCGTCACCGACCCGGGCAGTGCCGCGTGGGGGCGGCTCGCCGCCGCCCTGGCCGTGGGGGCGCACCTGGCCGTCGGCAACGGGGTCGCCTGGAACGCCCTCGCCGACCGCGGCGCGCGCGACGACCGTGTCCTGCTGGAGCGCGACTGGGGGATCACCGGCGCCGAGGGCTGGCGCGAGCAGATGGACGCGCTGCTCGACGCGCAGAACAGCGACCCGGCCATCCAGATGGTGCTCGACCGGCGCGGGCGCGGCACCGGGGAGCGCGCGTGGCGCGAGGCGATCACCGCCTGGTGCCGCGAGCGCGACATCTCCGACGAGACCGTCCGGCAGGTCGTGGGGCTGTCCGGCCAGATCCTGCGGTACGAGGCGCGGTTCCGGGCGGACGGCCTGCTCCCGCCGGACGGCCGGGTCGAGAGCGTCTACGGCTACGACTTCGGGCGCGCGGTGAACATGGCCCGCTGGGGCCTGAACGCCGGGTACTGCGACGCCGAGGAGGCCGAGAAGTGCGTCCTCACGGCCGGGCACCGCGCCAACCAGGTGTATCCGTCGTGGGGGTCGTTCTCGGCGGGGTACGTCCTCGGCCGGATGCTGCGGTTCGACGAGGGCGAGTTCGGCGAGTGGTACGAGCGCTCGCTCGCCGGCCACCGCATCCTCTCCGAGGACCCCGACAGCCCGTGGCGGCGCATGGCCTGGGGCTGACCGCGCCGCCGGCCCGTCAGCCGAGGGCGTCGATGTCGGCGATGATCGCCTTGCGGCCGTCCTCGTCCAGGCAGGAGGCGGTCACGGCGTTGCGGGCCAGGGCGGCCAGCTCGGCGGGGCCCAGCCCGAACACCTCGGCCGCGACGCGGTACTCGCCGGTCAGGGTCGTGTTGAACATCGGCGGGTCGTCGCTGTTCAGCGTGACGAACAGGCCCTCCTCCAGCATCCGCGGCATCGGGTGCGCGGCGAGGTCGGCGACCTGGCCGGTGCAGACGTTGGACGTCGGGCACACCTCCAGCGGCAGCTGCGTGTCGCGCAGGTGGTCGATGAGGCGCGGGTCGTCCACGCAGCTGATGCCGTGACCGATGCGCTCGGCGCGCAGCCCCTCGATGGCCTCCCAGATCGTCTCCGGGCCGGTCATCTCCCCCGCGTGCGGAAGGCTGCGCAGCCCGGCGGCGCGGGCGGCGGCGAACGCGTCGCGGAACGCGTCCCGGTGCGGCGGGCGCACCTGCTCGATGCCGCCGATGCCGAAGCCGACGAGCGCCTCCGGCGGGTGCCGCAGCGCGTGGTCGAGGGTGCCGCGGGCGCCCTCGGCGCCGAACTCGCCGGGGATGTCGAAGATGTAGGCGACGCGGACGCCGAGCCGGTCGCGGGCCTCGCGGACGGCGTGGTCGAGCGCCTCGGTGACCGCGGGCATCGGCATCCCGGCCCGCTGGTGGGTGTACGGGGTGACGGTCAGCTCGACGTACCGGACGTTCTGCGCGGCGAGGTCGCGGGCGACGCCGAAGACGAGCGTCCCGACGTCCTCGGGCGTGCGGACGAGGCCGGACACGGCCTCGTACACCTCGGCGAAGTGCGGGAAGTCGCGGAACTCGTAGAAGGCGCGCAGCTCGCGCTCGTCCACGGGGACCGGCCCGTCCGGGTGGCGGCGGGCGAGTTCGAGGACGGTGGGGACGGAGGCGGAGCCCACGAGGTGGACGTGGAGCTCGACCTTCGGGAGGGCGTCGATGAACGCCGCGAGGGTGGTGTTCTCGGTAGGCACGCCGCGAAGCTAACAGTCCGCCGACCTGCCGGGACAGCCGAACCGGGCGAACCTCCCAGGAAATTGTCAGGAACGCTCGGCGATGGGGCAGGATGGTGCCGTGCGTGCTGCTCGGCTGATCTCTGCGGTGCTCCTCCTCCAGTCGCGGGAGACGATGACGGCGGCGGAGCTGGCGCGCGAGCTGGAGGTCTCCGAGCGCACGGTGTACCGCGACATGGAGGCGCTGTCGGCGGCCGGCGTCCCGGTCTACGCCGACCAGGGGCGCGGCGGCGGGTACCGGCTGGTCGGCGGGTACCGGACGCGGCTCACCGGGCTGACCCGCGAGGAGGCCGAGGCGCTGTTCCTGTCGGGGCTTCCCGGCCCGGCCGGCGACATGGGCCGCGCGGACGCGCTGGCCGCCGCCGAGCTGAAGGTCCTCGCCGCCCTGCCCGCCTCGATGCGGGACGCGCCCGCCCGCGCGAACCAGCGGTTCCACCTGGACGCGCCAGGCTGGTTCGGCGAGACGGGCCCGCCGCCGCTGCTGCGCGACCTCGCCCGCGCGGTCTGGGATGACGAGACCGTGGAGCTGCGCTACCGCCGCAAGGACTCCGAGGTCACGCGGACGGCCGAGCCGTACGGGCTCGTCCTGAAGAACGGCACCTGGTACCTGGTCGCGCGGGTCGGCGGCAGGACCCGCACCTACCGGGTGGACCGCGTCACCGCCGTGCGGCCGACGGGTGAGCGCTTCGACCGGGACGAGGGCTTCGACCTCGCCGCGCACTGGGGCGAGCAGGCCGGCGTGTTCGTGCGCTCGCTGCTGCGCGAGGAGGTCACCGTGTGGCTGAGCCCGGCGGGGATGCGCGCCCTGCGGTACGCCGTCGAGCCCTACGCCGCCCGCCGGGCGGCCGAGGAGGCCGGCCCCCCGGATGAGCGGGGCTGGGTGGTGACGGCCCTGCCCGTGGAGTCGGCGGTCGTCGCGGAGTCCCAGCTGATGCGGCTCGGCCCCGAGGTCGAGGTGCTCGCCCCGCCGGAGCTGCGGGAGCGCATGGCGGGTGCCGCCGCCCGGCTCGCGGAGCTGTACCGGGCGGCGGGCCCGCGGGCCCCCGGTCCGGCTACCGGTAGCCGGTGACGTCGGCGGGAAGGTCCTTGTCCTGGACCTCGACGACGTAGCGCCAGGCGTCGGGACGGCTGCCGTCGGCGTCGGTGAACCCGTAGACCTTCGCGAGCCCGCCGCTGGACAGGGAGGCCCCGTTCCAGCGCGCCCGGTCGGGGTCGGCGGCGAGGGCGGCGACGGCGCGCCCGACGTAGACCGGCGACTCGGAGATCGCGAAGTGCGGGACCTTCTCGGTGGCGTCGCGCCAGGTGTCCTCGGTGACGCCGAAGTGGTCGAGCATGGCCTCCGAGCGCAGCCAGCCGGGCGTGAGGGAGAGGGCCGTCGCCCCGTAGGAGGCGATCTCCTCGGACTGGGCGAGCGCCATCCGGATGACGGCGCTCTTGGCGAGGTCGTAGAAGAACCCGACGTCCCGGCGGTACTTCGCGTTGTAGTCGGCGGTCCCGTCGGTCACCTCGACGACGAGGCCGCCGGGCTCGCGGATCAGCAGCGGCAGGGCGTGGTGGCTGGTGATGGCGTGGGTGTCGATCGCCAGGCGGAGCATGTGCAGGCCGTCCTCCAGGGACTGCTCCCACAGCCGCTTGCCGAACTCGAAGAGGTGGTCGCCACCCCAGACGTCGTTGACCAGGACGTCCAGCCGGCCCCGCTCGGCGTCGATGCGGCGCACCAGCGCGGCGACCTGCTCCGGGTCGAGATGGTCGACCCGGACGGCGATGCCCTCGCCGCCCGCCGCCGTGACCAGCTCGGCGGTCTCCTCGATCGTCTCGGGACGGTCCATCTCCGACCGGTGCTCCCTGGTGGACCGTCCCGTCACGTACACGGTCGCGCCGGCGGCGCCGAGCTCGGCGGCGATCCCTCGCCCCGCCCCGCGCGTCGCCCCGGCGACCAGTGCGGTCTTTCCTGTCAGTGCACGGCTCATAGGGACGATGCTGGCATCGAAACCTGACAGGTAACGTCAGGGTTTCGTCCCGGCCGCGCGAATTTCGGTCAGGTGAAGATGCTCACCCCGAAGGGCCCGACGAGCAGCCCGACGACGATGAGCACGATGCCCCAGAGCAGGTCGCGCCGGGCGAGGATCACATAGATGCCGGCGATCACCAGGATCACCGCGATGAGCCACAGGATTGTCATCATGGCTCCGGGGGTCCCCCTGGAGAACGCCAAGAAACACCCAATTCATCTTGGATGTCCAAAAAGCCCGTTTTAGACGCGGGAGGGAGGGTGGCCCCCCTCCCTCCCGCGTCCGGGATAACGGCGATCATCCGCGCCGGCCGAAACCGCGCGATGTGGCCGGAACCCAGTCTTCCGCCGCGCCCCCGGGCCGCGACAGGACCCTCGGGACCATTCCGCGCGCCGTCCTCTAGTGCCTTGGGACTAGGGCCGGATCCGCTCGGGGGACGGCCGCCGTCAGGGCCGGCACAGGCGCAGGACGTTGGCCACGATGCGGTGGCCCGCCCCGCCGGCCGCGGTGAGGATCGACTCCGGGTGGAACTGGACGGCCCAGCGCCGCCGCTCCGGGTCCTCGACCGACATCACGACGTCCCCCGTCACCGCCGTCACCTGGAAGCCCTTCACCCGGTCGGGCGTGGTGTGCAGCGAGTGGTAGCGGGCGGCCGTGAACTCGTCGGGCAGGCCGGCGAACAGCTCGCCGCCCGTGACCTTCACCTGGCCGGGCTTGCCGTGCGACGGCTCGGCCAGCAGCGTCAGCTCGCCGCCGGCGTGCTCCACCATCGCCTGCAGGCCGAGGCAGACGCCGAAGACCGGCAGGCCCCGGGCGTCCAGCTCGTCCAGGAGCGCGCGGGTGCCGAAGTCCTCGGGGCGCCCCGGGCCGGGCGACAGGACGACCAGGTCGGGCGCCTGCTCGTCCAGCATCCGCACCGGGAAGCCATGCCGCAGGGTGACCACGGAGGCTCCGTGCTGGCGGAAGTAGTCGGCGAGCGTGTTGACGAACGAGTCCTCGTGGTCGACGAGGAGGACCTTCAGGCCGTCGCCCGGATGCGCGGGAAGCGGCGCCTCCTCCGCCCCGGCGGCCCCGGCGGGCCGCTGCGCGGCGGCGAGCGCGCTCAGCAGCGCGCTGGCCTTCAGGTGGGTCTCGCGCTCCTCCTCGTCGGGGTCGGAGTCGTACAGCAGCGTCGCCCCGGCCCGGACGGTCGCGACGCCGTCGCGGATCTGCGCGGTCCGCAGCGTGAGGCCGGTGTTCATCGAGCCGTCGAAGCCGACGAAGCCGACCGCGCCGCCGTACCAGCGGCGGGGCGACTCCTCGTGGTCCTCGATGAACTGCATCGCCCACGCCTTCGGCGCGCCGGTGACGGTGACCGCCCACATGTGGGTGAGGAAGGCGTCCAGCGCGTCGAAGCCGGGGCGCAGCCGGCCCTCGATGTGGTCCACGGTGTGGATCAGCCGCGAGTACATCTCGATCTGCCGGCGGCCGAGGACCCGCACGCTGCCGGGCACGCAGACCCGCGACTTGTCGTTGCGGTCCACGTCGGTGCACATCGTCAGCTCCGACTCGTCCTTCGCGGACGACAGGATCGCGCGGATCTGCTCGGCGTCCTCCAGGGCGTCGCCGCCGCGCTTGATCGTCCCGGCGATCGGGCAGGTCTCCACGCGGTCCCCGGTGACCCGCACGAACATCTCGGGCGACGCGCCGACCAGGTACTCCCCGTCGCCCAGGTTGAACAGGAACTCGTAGGGCGCCGGGTTGGTCTCCCGCAGCCGCTCGAAGAAGGCCGCGGGCGCGTCGCAGCGCCCGTACATCGCGTGCCCGGGCGTGACCTCGAACAGGTCGCCGCGGACGAACTTCTCCTTGGCCTCCCGGACCATCCGCGCGTACACGCCGGGGACGGGCTGGGCCGGCGATTCCGCCCGCGGCCGGACGGGCGTCGCCCCGGTGTCGCGCGGCAGCCCCCCGGTGCCCGCCCCGTCCACCTCGAAGTCGTAGGAGATCCGGTGCGAGGTCTCGCGCTTGCGGTCGACGACGACCATCTCGTCGGCGAGGTGCAGGACGAGGTCGCGCTGGTCGTCCGGCCGCTCCAGGCGGGTCCGCAGCGGCTCGAACTGCAGCGACAGGTCGTACCCGAAGGCCCCGTACAGGCCGAGGTGCGGGTCCTCGCAGCGGAACAGGTCGACCACGGCGCGCACGGCGGTGAAGACCGTCGGCTGGCGGCTGCGCTCCTCCTCGGCGAAGAACTCCTCCGAGGGCGGGACGAAGACCTCGAACAGGCCGGGCTCGTCCGCCCGCACCTCGCCGGCGCCGCGCAGCGCCCCTGCCAGCGCCGGCAGGACGACCCGGCCGCGCCCGTTCAGCGGCCGGACGGCGACCGTCCGGCCGCGGGCGACGATCTCCAGGCAGGGATCGACGTAGGCCATGTGCCAGCGGCTGTAGCGGCCCGGATACTCCATGCCGGAGCTGAGCACCCCGCCGCGCCGCTCGCCCACGGCGGCGACGAGTGCGTTCAGCACGCTGGACTTGCGCTCGGAGTCGACCGGGGTCGCCGTACGGGTCACCCGTACGCCCCCGGCCGTGACGAACTCGCTGGTCAGCGGCTGCTGTGAGACGGTCTCCACCGTTGGTGGCCCCTCAAGTCGGGCCCCACCCAGGCGAAACGAGAAACGACCGCCGGGTGAGGACGGTCGCCTGGTCTGGAACACGCACGAACCGGCGCCGCCTCAGCGGCGCCACCACCACCGGGAGGCTGCGGTTCGCATGCGGCGAGGTTACCATGGGGACACGGCAAGGGATCACTTACGGCACGGAGAGCGGCGCCCCATGACCAGGAAGAACACCGAGTTCGAGCTGCGCGGGGTCAACCATCTCGCGCTGGTCTGCAGCGACATGAAGCGGACGGTGGACTTCTACGAGGGCGTGCTCGGCATGCCGCTGATCAAGACGATCGAGCTGCCGATGGGCTGGGGCCAGCACTTCTTCTTCGACTGCGGCGGCGGCGACGCCCTGGCGTTCTTCTGGTTCCCCGACGCCCCGGAGCCGGTCCCCGGCGTGTCCGCGCCGAAGGGCCTGCCCGACCGGGGCGAGCTGCTGTCGGCCGTCGGGTCGATGAACCACATCGCGTTCGACGTCCCGCCCGAGCGCATCGAGGAGTACCGCGACCGCCTCATCGCCAAGGGGATCGACGTCGGCGTCCTGCTGAACCACGACGACAGCGAGTTCGGCGTCGCGCCGGAGAACCACGACGGCGTCTTCGTGCGCTCGATCTACTTCAAGGACCCCGACGGCGTCCTGGTGGAGTTCGCCGCGTGGACGCGGGAGCTGAACCTGCCCACCGACGTGCGGCACGAGCCGAAGACCGCCGCGGACCGGACCGTCTGACCGTCCCCTGACCGGCCGTTGATCCGGCTTGACCTGGACGTTCCTGAAATGGACCGATCCATCCAAGTCGTACCGCGGCCGAGATCGAGCTGTGATCAGCGGGTGTGTAGGCTCGCCCGGCCGCATACCCGGGCACGGCCCCCGTTTCGCGAACCGGACGGACCGTGCGCGGGCGAGACGAGGAGGACCCCCTTGGCTCCCGACACATCCAAAGAACCGGCCCCGGACCAGCCCCCGCCGGGGGACGCCCGCTCCGACCGGAGCGCCTGGAACTGGCTGCTGGTCGTCCCGGTCGTGGTCCCGCTGCTGACGCTCCTCTACAACAGCGACAGCCCGCGGCTCGCCGGCTTCCCCGCCTTCTACTGGATCCAGCTCTCCTTCATCCCGCTCGGCGTGGCCTGCACGGTCATCGTCTACCAGATGACGAAGAAGCGGGGCTGAGCCGATGGCGAGCGACCACATCACCGAGATCACCGTATTCGCCGTGCTCTTCCTGCTCGTCAGCGGGATGGGCTTCGTCGCCGCCCGGTGGCGGCGGCCCGACACCATGCACAACCTCGACGAGTGGGGGCTCGGCGGGCGCAGCTTCGGCAGCTGGATCACCTGGTTCCTGATCGGCGGCGACCTCTACACCGCCTACACCTTCGTGGCCGTCCCGGCCCTGGTGTTCGGCGCGGGCGCGGCGGGCTTCTTCGCCGTCCCGTACACGATCGTCGTGTACCCGCTGGTGTTCCTCGTGCTGATCCGGCTCTGGTCGGTGTCGCACGTGCACGGCTTCGTCACGCCCGCCGACTTCGTCCGGGCCAGGTTCGGCTCGCCGACGCTGGCCCTCGTCGTCGCGATCACCGGCATCGTCGCCACGATGCCCTACATCGCGCTGCAGCTCGTCGGCATCGAGGCGGTGCTGAAGGCGATGGGCGTGAACGGGCACTGGCCGATCATCATCGCGTTCGTGATCCTGGCGGCCTACACCTACCAGTCCGGCCTGCGGGCGCCCGCGCTCATCGCGTTCGTCAAGGACCTGCTGATCTACCTGGTCATCATCGTCGCGGTGCTGTACATCCCGGCCAAGCTCGGCGGCTGGGGCGACATCTTCGACGCGGCGAAGGACAAGTTCGACAAGACGCCGGCGCCCGGCGACGGCATCACGATCGCCGGCAGCGGCCAGCTGAACTACGCCATGCTCGCGCTCGGCTCGGCGATGGCCCTGTTCCTGTACCCGCACAGCGTCACCGGCGTGCTGGCCAGCAAGAACCGCAACGTGATCAAGCGGAACATGGCGGCGCTGCCCGCCTACAGCCTCGTGCTCGGGCTGATCGCGCTGCTCGGCTACATGGCCATCGCCGCGGGCGTGACGCCCGTCGGCACCGACGGCAAGGCCGACACCAACACCGTGGTCCCGGTGCTGTTCGACCGCATGTTCCCGGACTGGTTCGCCGGCGTGGCGTTCGCCGCCGTCGGCATCGGCGCGCTGGTCCCGGCGGCGATCATGTCGATCGCGGCGGCCAACCTGTTCACCCGCAACATCTACAAGGAGTACATCCGCCGCGACGCCGACGCGAAGGAGGAGGCGACCGTCAGCAAGCTGGTCTCGCTGATCGTCAAGGCCGGCGCGGTGGCGTGCATCCTCGCGCTCGACCCCGAGTTCTCGATCGACCTGCAGCTCATCGGCGGCGTCATCATCCTGCAGACGCTGCCGTCGGTGGCGCTCGGGCTGATGACGCGCTGGTTCCACCGCGGCGCGCTCATCGCCGGCTGGGCCGGCGGCATGGCCGCGGGCCTGTGGATGCTGTACCAGATCCCGAACCCGGCGAAGGGCAAGGAGCACTTCGGCGGCTCGGCCTACCCGCTGAGCGACCTCGGCCTCGACACCAAGATGACGGTCTACGCCGGCATGCTGGCGCTCGCCGTCAACGTGGTGGTCGCGGTCGCCGGCACGGTGGTGTGCAAGGCCGCCAAGCTCGCGGACGGGGAGGACGCGACCCGCGGGTCGGACTACCTGGCCGACGAGGGCGACCCGAAGGTCAAGGACCTGGAGCTGTCCGCCAGCACCTGACCGGCACCGGCCGGGCACGCAGACGGCCCGGTCGTCCGCTCACGCGGACGGCCGGGTCGTCTTCTTTTCGGCTCTTGACAGGCGGACGGGTGGACATCCATGGTTTGTGAACGATCACGTTAACGTTAATGTGACTCAGTCGACAACGGAAGGCCCCCGCGCATGAGGACCTCTCGTCCCCCCGCCCGCCCCGCGCTCAGGACGGTCACCGCCGCCCTCGCCGCCCTGCTCGTCCCCGGAGCCCTGCTCGTCCCCGCCGGCGGGGCGCAGGCCGCCCAGAAGGGGCGCCGCGGGCTCGACCTCCGGATCGCGACCTACAACACCTGCGGGCACGGCTGCCTGCCGACCGAGCAGGAGTGCGTCGACACGATCGGGCGCGACTGCGCGACCAAGCTGGCCCCCTGGGCGGACGGGCGCGCCGCCCGGGTCGCCGACGACATCGTCCGGGCGCGCGCCGGGGTGGTCGTCACCCAGGAGATCGGCAACAACGCGACCCCGACGCAGCCGGGCGTGGACGTCGAGTCGTTCCGCGCGCCGCTCACCGCGGCGATGCGCGCCCGCGGGTACGCGGAGGCCCCCGCGGACTACGCCGGCACGCGGCACCCGCAGGAGGGCTACCCGCTGAAGTCGGGCGCCGGACGGTTCACCTACTACGACGCCCGCCGCTTCTCCCACCTCGACGAGCGCGGCGGGGCGCTCCCCCACGACCTGCTGTGGCTGCCGGACTCGACCGAGATCTACGGCAAGACCATGACGTGGAACACCCTGCGCGACCTGCGCACCGGGACGCGGTTCGTCGTCGTCGACATGCACCTGGAGTACCGCAAGAACGGCGCGACCGACCCGAACGGCTGGACGAAGAACTGGGACCAGGTCCGCTACCTCGACGCGCGCCGGACGGCCGAGTACCTCACCCGGGACAACGCGTCCACGCGCCGGCTCCCGATCGTGTTCGCCGGCGACATGAACTCCGCGTCCAAGGAGGAGGGGCACAGCGCCTACGACGCGTTCGCCGACGTCGGCTACGTCGACGCGTTCGAGGCGGCACCGCCGAACCGCCGGACGGGCGAGGAGTACGCCTCCTTCAACGGCGGCAAGATCCCGCTGCCGAGGTCCGCGGACAAGATCGACCACATCTTCGTGAAGAACGGCACGCGCGTCCTGCAGTGGACGCTCGTCCCGCAGACCACCGCCCAGGCCGGGGAGCCGCGCGACCTGCTGCGCTCCGACCACAACATGATGCACGCCACCGTCAGGATTCAGGAGCCCACTCGATGACGACCCCCGCGAGCGAGCGGTCACCGGCCGCGGAACTCCGCCGGGCCGACCCCGCCCTGTCCCGTTTCGACCCGCTGGACAGGATCCTCGTCCACGACGACTTCAACACCGGGACGCACGGCTGGATCGAGCTGCTCGGCAACTACGACGGGCACGGGAACCTCGACACCGTCGACGACCACATGCGCGACTTCCGGCCGCCGCAGCTCAGCTCCTGCAACTTCTTCGACGTCGGCACGCACGGCGCGATGTCGGGGACGTACGCGCTGAAGGTCGCCACCCGCCCGCTCGCCGGGCACACCGGCGTCGCCATCCGCCGGCTGACGATGGCGGGACGTGGCCGCGTCCAGTTCGAGGCCTACCTGACGTTCAAGACGGAGGCGGCGTCCGAGGAGAACCAGGCGGCGGACAAGGCCGGCGCCGGGCCGTGGGACGCGAACCTGCACCCGTCCGAGCAGCAGTTCGGCGCGTTCACGATCGCGACCGACATCTGCGACGGCGTCCGCTACCACTGCGTCGCCCGGTACCTGAACACCGACCTGGAGAACAACCTGCGGCGGGAGTGGGTGTACCCGACGGTGCCGGAGCCGACGCCGCGCGAGCACTTCGAGGGCAGGATCAAGCTCCCGCCGACCGCCGACTTCACCGCGCCGGAGCCGGACGACTGGAAGCCGTTCGGCGGGCCGCAGGAACTCTGCTACAACGAGGTCCCGACCAAGGTGAACTGGCACTACGTGCGCTGGACGATCGACACGAGCACCAGGTCGAACGTCGAGCTTCAGGTCAACGACACCGTGTACGACATGCGGGACGTGCCGGTCCCGCCGTACGCCGAGGAGTACGGCTCCCTGCGGAACCTGCTCAACTTCTACGTCTCGGTCAGGACGCACACCGACGTGCGCAACTTCCTGTACCTGGACTCGGTACTGATCTCGGTGGACTGGTGAGGAGCCCCGGAAGCATGCGCGAGTCGTTCACGGCCGTCCTGGAACGCAACCGCACCCTGGCGGGCGAGTTCGCGACCGAGCCCTACGAGGTGGCGTGGGCCGCCGAGGCGCGCTGGTTCGTCCGGACGCTGGAGCGGACCGGGACCGGCACCCGGATGCGGGTGACCACGCAGGTCTCCCCCGACGGACTGCACTGGTGCGACCTCGACGCCGAGCGGGAGGTGGCCGGCGACCTGGCCACCTGGGAGTCGTCGGGGTTCGGCGGCTGGCTGCGGCTGAAGGGCACCGTCGAGGGCGAGGCCGGCGACGGCGCCGAGGCGGCGGCCAAGGTGATGATCTACCTCGCGCTGAAGAGCTGAGGGGGACCGCCATGGACGTGCGCAGGCGCGAGTTCCTCGCCCTGGCCGGCCTGGCCGCGTCGGCGGTGGCGCTCGGCGGCTGCGGCCGGCCGGGCGGCGCCGGGGCCGCGCCGGGCGGATCGCTGCGGGCCGCGTTCGGGCAGCCGGTCACCGACCTCGACCCCTACAACGCGGGGACGGCGGTCGACGAGGCCTCGCTGATCGTCAAGCGGCTGGTGTTCGACACGCTCGTCCGGTACGACGGCGAGCGGCTCGCCCCGGGCCTCGCCACATCCTGGCGGCGGGCGGACGAGACGACGTGGGTGTTCGAGCTGCGCCCCGGCGTCCGCTTCCATGACGGGAGCCCGCTCACCGCGCGGGACGTCGTCGCCTGCCTGGAGCGGACCAAGGCGGTGAAGTCGGCGCAGTCCGCGCTGTGGGCGACGGTGAAGTCCGCGCGGGCGGACGGCGACCACCGCGTCACGTTCGTGACGGACGGGCCGATGGGCACGCTGCCGGTGAACCTGACGCTGCTGTTCATCGTCCCGGCGCGGCTCGTCGCCGACCCCGCGCAGAAGCGGCGGCCAGTGGGCTCGGGGCCGTTCCGCGTCACCGGGTTCACCCCGTCGACCGCCGTGGAGCTGGCCCGGTTCGACGGGTACTGGGGCGGCCGGGCCGGGCTCCCGGGGATCTCGATGCCGTTCATCGCCGAGGCCTCCAGCGCGATCACGGCGCTGCGGAACGGGGACGTCGACCTGTTGTGGCCCGTCCCGTCCGACCAGCTTGCCGAGGTGCGGGGGGAGCGCGGCGTCAGGGTCGAGACGGTGCCGAGCTGGACCTACTACCTGACGTGGTTCAACTGCGGCCGCAGGCCGTTCACCGACCCGCGCGTCCGGCGGGCGATGTGGCAGGCGCTCGACCTGGAGGAGATCGTCGGGAGGCTGTTCGGCGCGGGCGCCGAGCGGATGCGCGCGCCGATCCCCTCGACCGTGTTCGGGCACGCCGGGCAGCGGCCGTACGGGCACGACCCGGACGCGGCCCGCGGGGCGCTGCGGGACGCCGGGCTCGGGGACGGGTTCGAGACCACGATGATGTGGTTCGACGCGACCGGCCCGCTCGCCCGCGAGCTGGCCCAGTCGATGATCTCCGCGTGGGACGAGGTCGGCGTGAAGGTGACCCCGCAGAGCATCGAGAAGGCCCAGTGGCTGCAGCGCCTCAACTCCCTCGACTGGGATATGGAGCTGCAGACCAACACCGTGACGACCGGCGACGCCGCGTTCACGCTCGGGCGGCTCTACACGTCCAAGGCCGACCGGATGGGCTACAGGAACCCCGCGCTGGACAAGGTGCTCGCCGAGGCCGGGCAGTCCGCCGATCCGAAGCGGCGCGAGGAGCTGTACGCCCAGGCGTGCGAGACCATCTGGGACGACGCGGTCGGGATCTTCCCGGCCACGCTCACCACCGCCTACGGGCTGCGGAGCGAAATCACCGGCTTCACCCCGGCCGCGAACAACCAGCCCGACCTGTCCACGGTCAGGAGGACCCCATGACACCCCGCCGCAGGGCCACCCTGCGCGACATCGCCGCCGCCCTCGACCTGTCGGTCAACACCGTGTCCCGCGCCCTCGCCGGCAAGGACGCGGTGAGCCCCGAGACCCGCGAGCGGGTGCGGGCCGAGGCGGAGCGGCTCGGGTACGTGCCGAACACGATGGCGCGGTCCCTGGTGCAGGGCAACGCGATGACGATCGGCCTGGTGATCACCAACCCGTCCAACCCGTTCTACGCCCGGCTGATCAGCGCGATCGAGGAGCGCGGGCGGGTGCACGGCTACGCGCTGATGCTGATGGTCACCGAGGACAGCGTGGAGAACGAGCGCCGCGTCGTGGACGAGCTGATGCGCTGGGGCGTGGACGGCGTGCTCGCCGTGCCCGTCCAGCACGGGTCCGACCATTGGGAGCGGCTCCGCAAGTCGGGGACGCCGGTGGTCCTGCTCAACCGCGACCTGCCGGAGCTGGACACCGACCTCGTCGGCGTCGACTACTACGACAGCGCCCGGCGGGCGACCGAGCACCTCGTGGCCGGCGGCGCCCGCGACCTGTACCTGGTCGAGGAGGACCTGGACATCTCCCCGGTGGCGGAGCGCGTCCGGGGGTTCCGGACGGTTTTGGACGAGCACGGCGTCACGGTCCGCGACGACCACATGGTCAAGGTGCCGACGCGGCGCCGCGAGGCCAGCTCGCAGCCGTGGGACCCCGTCGACTCCTACGAGATCGGGCGGGAGCTCGCCGCGCGCATCGGGCCGGGCGCCGCCGTCCTGGCCGGCAACGACTACTTCGCGCTCGGCGTGTACCGGGCGTTCACCGAGCACGGGCTGCGCATCCCGGGGGACGTGCGGATCGCCGGGCACGGCGACCACGCGTTCGCCGCCTACCTCGCGCCGCCGCTCAGCACCGTCCGGCTGCCGGCCGCCGACGTCGGCGCCACGGCCGTGGACCGGCTCCTCGAACGGATGTCGGGCGAGGCCGCGGCGGGCTCCCCGCGGCAGACGCTGCTGCCCGCCGAGCTCGTCGTCCGCGCGTCGTCCCGTGCGGGAGGCGGCTGATGGGACGGTTCCTGCTCAGGCGCGCCGGCCAGGCGCTCATCGTGGCCTGGGGCGCGATCGCTCTCGTCTTCGTCGTCGTCCGCGTCGTCCCCGGCGACCCCGCGACGCTGATCCTGGGACCGGACGCGAGCCCCGCGCAGCTCGCCTCGGTCCGCGCCGACTTCGGTCTCGACGATCCACTGTGGCGCCAGTACCTCGCGCACATGGGCGAGGTGCTGCGGGGCGACTTCGGCGACTCGTGGCGGCTCGGCGGCGGCGCGATGGGCGCCGTCCTCGACCGGTTCCCCGCCACCCTGTCCCTGGCCGCGCTCGCCCTGGTCATCACCCTCGCGGCCGGCTACCCGCTCGGCATGCTGTGCGCGCGGCGCCCCGGCGGCGTCCTCGACTGGCTCGTCTCGACCGGCTCACTGATCGGGCAGGCGGTGCCGTCGTTCTGGCTCGGGATCGTGCTGATCCTGCTGTTCGCCCGGCAGCTGAACTGGCTGCCGAGCACCGCGGGCGGCGGGCCCGAGGCGGTGGTCCTGCCGTCGGTGACGCTCGCGCTCCCCTTCGTCGGCTGGCTCGCGCGGCTCGTCCGCAACGGGGCGCTGGAGGAGAGCGGCAAGGACTACGTCCGCACCGCCCGCGCGAAGGGCACCGGCGAGGGCGCGGTGATGTACGTGCACGTGGCGCGCAACATCGCCCTGCCCGTCGTCACCGTCCTCGGGCTGCTGATGGGCAACTTCATCGCCAACGCCGTGATCGTGGAGGTCGTCTTCTCCTGGCCGGGCATCGGCTCGCTGATGGTCGACGCCATCACCAACCGCGACTACGCGGTCGTCGAGGCGGCGATCGTGACCATCACGGTCTCCTACATCGCGCTGAACCTGCTCGTCGACGTCCTGTGCGTCGCGCTTGATCCTCGCCTTACCCCGGAGAACGCATGAGCGAAGCGAACCAGGGGGCGTGGGGGGTCGCCCCCCACAAGGAGGCCGCATGAGTGCCATTGCTCCTGCCGCGATCCCGCCGCCGGACGTCCGGCGGCGGAGAAGGAGGCCGCCCGCGCGGGCGTGGGCCGGGCTCGGGATCGTCGGCATGTTCGTTCTTGCGGCCGTGTTCGGGCCGATGCTGCTGCCCTACGACCCGGTCGCGACGGACCTGCCGCACCGGCTGCTGCCGCCCGGGTCGCGGCTCGGCGACGGGTCGGTCGCGTGGCTCGGCACCGACCAGGTCGGCCGGGACATGCTCACCACGCTGCTCGCCGGGAGCCGGGTGTCGCTGCTGGTCGGCACCGCGACCGTCCTGATCGGCGGGGCCGCCGGCCTGGTGGTGGGGCTCGTGTCCGGGTACTTCGGCGGCTGGGCCGACACCGTGCTGTCCCGCTTCGGGGACATGCAGCTGGCGTTCCCGTCGATCCTGCTCGCCATCCTGATCGCGGGCGTCCTCGGGCCGAGCGTCACCAACATCGTCATCACCCTCGCCGTGACCCGCTGGGTGATCTTCGCGCGGGTGGTGCGGGCGTCCGCGCTCGCCACCCGCGACCTGGAATACGTCGACTCGGCGCGGGTGCTCGGCGCCGGGAACCTGCGGATCCTCTTCCGGCACGTGCTGCCGTCCTGCTGGCAGCCGCTGCTGGTCGCCGCCACCGTGCAGATCGGCCTGGTCATGGTGGCGGAGGCGTCGCTGAGCTTCCTCGGCCTCGGCATCCCGCCGGACCAGGCGTCGTGGGGCGCGACGGTCTCGGCGGGCCGCGACTACCTCGGCTCCGCCTGGTGGATCTCCACGATGCCGGCGCTCGCGCTGGCGGCCGTGGTCACCGGCGTCGGCATCGTCGGCGACGCGTTCCGCGACCTGGCCGATCCCCGGGCCCAGATCTGATGGCGCACGTTCCTGAGAGGCGCACATGACCGTTCCAGCCGTCCACCCCGCGCAGACCCCGGCGGCCGGGGGCGCCGCCGCCGAGCTGCGCGGCGTCCACATCGGGTTCCGGTCCGGCCGCCGCCTCACCCCCGTCGTGCGGGGCGTCGACCTGCGGCTGCGGCGCGGGCGCGTGCTCGCCCTGGTCGGCGAGTCCGGCAGCGGCAAGAGCCTGACCTCGCTCGCGCTGATCGGGCTGCTGCCGCCCGGCGCGGAGGTCACCTCCGGGAGCGTCGTCCTGGACGGCGAGGACACCGGCGGGTTCTCGGCGCGGCGGTGGCGCGAGGTGCGCGGCGGCCGTGTCGCGATGGTCTTCCAGGATCCGATGGCGGCGCTGAACCCCGGCTTCGCCGTCGGCCGGCAGATCGCCGAGCCGTTCCGGCGGCGCCTCGGGCTCGGCCGGCGGGAGGCCCGGGAGCGGGCCGTCGCGCTGATGCGCGAGGTCGGCATCGCCGACGCCGAGTCCCGCTACGGCGACCATCCGCACGAGTTCTCCGGCGGGATGCGGCAGCGCGCGGTGATCGCGATGGCGCTGGCGCTCGGCCCGTCGGTCCTGCTCGCCGACGAGCCGACGACCGCGCTGGACGTCACCGTCCAGGCGCAGATCCTGCGGCTGCTCGCCCGGCGGCAGCGCGAGGCCGACCTCGCGACGCTGCTGGTCTCGCACGACCTCGGCGTGGTGGCGCGGGTCGCGCAGGACGTCGCGGTCATGTACGCGGGGCGGATCGTCGAGAGGGGCCCGCTGGACGCCGTCTACACGCGTCCCGCGCACCCCTACACGCTCGGGCTCCTGGAGGCCGTGCCGGACGCGGAGGCGGACGGCCGCCTCAAGCCGATCAAGGGCGTCCCGCCGGACCCGAGGCGCCCGCCGGGCGGCTGCGCGTTCCATCCGCGCTGCCCGTTCGCGACGGAGGTGTGCCGCGAGGAGGACCCGCCGCTCGCCGAGGACGGCGACCGCGCCGTCGCCTGTCACCACTCCGCCGAGGTCACCGCCGCCCAGGACACCGAGGAGCCCCGATGACGGCCACCGCGCAGGACACCGAGGTCGTGCTGAGGGTCAGCGGCCTGGAGGCGGGATACGAGCGGCCCGGCCGGCACGGGTTCGGGCGGCGGCGCGTGCCCGTCGTCGCCGGGATCGACCTCGCCGTCCGCGCGGGGCGCACGCTCGGCGTCGTCGGCGAGTCCGGCTGCGGGAAGTCCACGCTGGCGCGGGCGATCGTGGGGCTCCGTCCCGCCTTCGCCGGCGCCATCGAGTTCGCCGGCGCCGACCTCGCGGCGGTCCCGGCCCGGCGCCGCCGGCGGATGAGCCGCGACCTGCAGATGGTGTTCCAGGACCCCTACACGTCGCTGAACCCGCGGATGACCGTGGCCGCCGTCATCGCCGAGGGCTGGCGCGTCCACCCCGGGATCGTGCCGCGCGAGCGGGAGGACGCCGAGATCGCGCGGCTGCTCGACCTGGTCGGGCTGTCGGCGGAGCACGGGTCGCGGCACCTGCACGAGCTGTCGGGCGGGCAGTGCCAGCGGGTCGGCATCGCCCGCGCGCTCGCACTGCGGCCGAAGCTCATCGTGTGCGACGAGGCCGTGTCGGCGCTGGACGTGTCGATCCGCGCGCAGATCCTGAACCTGCTCGCCGACCTGCAGTCCGAGCTGGGCGTGGCGTACCTGTTCATCTCCCACGACCTGGACGTCGTCCGGCACATCGCGCACGACGTCGCCGTCATGTACCTCGGGACGATCGTGGAGCGGGGCGCCGCCGCCGAGGTGTTCGGCGACCCGCAGCACCCGTACACGCGGGCGCTGCTGTCGGCGGCGCCGTCCGTGCGCGACCGCCCGGACGACGCCGCGCGAGAGATCGTGCTGCGCGGGGAGGTGCCCTCTCCCGCCGCGCCGCCGAGCGGGTGCCGCTTCCGGACCCGCTGCTACATGGCGGCCGAGGTCTGCGAGCGGGAGGTGCCCGGGCTCGTCCGGCGGGACGGGCTGCCCCAGGCGGTCGCCTGCCACTTCGCCGACACCGCGGGGACGACGGCGCCGCGCTAGCCGGGCCCGTCCGCGGAGCGGGCGCCGGACGCCGCCGCCGGGAGCCCGCCGAGGACCAGGTCGACGAGGCCGTCCACGACGGTCTCGCGCGGCACCTCGTCGACGTGGTCGAGCCACCAGTCGCCGGCGGTCTGCACCATGCCGACGATCGCGTGGCCCCACACGTAGGCGCGGGTGCGGTCGGTCATCTCGCCCTCGGCGACCATCACCTCGGCGAGCTCCCGGCTCACGTCCCGGATCATCGTGCTCATCGCGCTGTGCGTGGCCGTGTCCTCGGCGCTCGCCCGGTGCATGAGGAACCGGTAGAGGTTGAGGTTCCGGGAGACCGTCTCCAGGTAGGTGTCGATGGTGGAGCGGGTCCGGTCGCGGATCGGGTCGCCGCGGGAGAACTCGTCCCGGATGCCCTTGATCAGCTTGCGCGTGTGCCGCTCGGCGAGCGCCTGGTACAGGCCGCTCTTGTCGCCGAAGTGGCGGTACAGGATCGGCTTGCTGATCCCCGCCTCCGCGGCGATGGCGGCCATGGACGCCTCCGGGCCCTCCCGCTGGATCACCCGGTCGGCCGCCTCCAGCAGTGCGCGGCGGCGGCCGGGGTCGCGCCGCGATCCGGGCCCCGGCCTGCTCGCCGTCGTGGTCATGGACAGAAAGGTATCCGGGGTGTTACCCGGGGACAACACGGCCCGCCTGCGCGGAACCCGCCGCCCTCCGGACCGGCGGGGGCGGGGACCGCGTCCCCGCCCCCGCCGGTCCGGTGCGGCTACTTGGCGAAGGCCTGCAGCTCGGCGGCGCGGACGAGGCCCGCCCGGGGGCTGGCGGTGCCGCAGTCGGTGCTGGACCGCGGGTCGTCGTCCTGCTCCCCCGCGTACGCCGGCGCGCCGGTGCACTGGCTGGACACCACCTGCAGCCGGAGGTGCGTCGCCTTCACGTCCCGCAGGTCGAACGAGCGCAGCGTGAGGTCGGGCGCGGTCGGCCGCGGCCGGTCGGCGGGGAACGCGTCGCGCGGGCTGGTGTAGACGGTGCGGAAGGAGCCGGCCTTCGAGCAGTCGGCCTTGGTGGCGTCGCACGCCAGGAGCCGGAAGGCGCGCAGGGCGCTGAAGCGGTTCTGCGCGGTGTTCGGGCCCTCCGGGTCACCCGCGACGGTGGGCCGGAGCATCGCGCTGACCTGCACCCGCCCGACCTTGACCGCCCGTTCGCCGGCGAGGTCGACGGTCACCTGGCGGCCGGCGACCGGAGCCTCGACCGACTGCCAGTTGGTCGCCTCGGTCTCGTCCAGCAGGGAGGGCTGGGACAGGCCGTCGCCGGTGGCGGTCGCGCCGTTGGCGCCCGCGGCCTGGTTGCGGGACATGTCCACCCGCAGGCTCCGCGACCCGCTGACCGTGGCGGTGAACCGCTTGTGCCCGAAGCCCTCGCCCACCGCGACGAACGAGTAGCGGCCGGGCGCCATGGAGAAGGCGTCCCCGAGCGGCGTCGCCGGGTCGGTGTCGGCCACCGGGACGGCCCGCGCCTCGTAGTCGCCGACGTACAGCCGGACCTTGCCGCCCTTCGCGTCTCCGCCGGGCCGGAGCGTCAGCTCGGCGTTGCGCGACATCGGCGACGCGAAGCTCGGCACCGGGTCGGCGTCGGCGGGGCCGTTGCTCGCCGCGCCCTCGCCCAGGCCGTGCTGCGCGAAGACCTTCCACATCAGCTCGTGGTCCTTGCC
Organism: Actinomadura madurae; assembly: GCF_900115095.1. Classification (GTDB taxonomy): domain Bacteria; phylum Actinomycetota; class Actinomycetes; order Streptosporangiales; family Streptosporangiaceae; genus Spirillospora; species Spirillospora madurae. The sequence continues at coordinate 234,757 of NZ_FOVH01000006.1, read as the reverse complement.
GCCGAAGCGGATGCTGTCGGCGGCCAGCAGGGCGTCGCGGTGGTCGACGTAGCTGACCGCCCCGGTGGCCATGAGCAGCAGCGCGTCGAACGACAGCTGCGCCCACCGGCGGTTGCCCGGGCACTTGGCGACCGGCACCGCGCCCTCCGCGCACTTGCGCTGCAGGGAGGCGCTGCCCGAGCCGTAGCGCTTGACGAACGCCTGCCGCAGGTCGAACTGCGTGGCGCTCCAGATCTCGCCGTCCGCGTGGACCTGGGTGCCGACCAGGTCGTAGCCGAGGTCGGCGTAGTTCAGGGGGCTCCGGCTCATGTCGTAGTTGCGGATCCCGCTGCGCGGGTCGCCCGTGACATAGCCGCCGACGACGTAGGGCGTCCGGCCGGGCGCCCGCAGCCCGTACTCGCTGAGGTACTCCACCGCGAACAGGTCGGAGGTGCTCTCGTTCATCGCCCCGGCCTGCGGCCCGTTCCACCCGGCGTCCGGTCCGGCGATCATGCGGCCGGAGATGGCGTGGGTGTACTCGTGCCCGATGACGCTCATGTCGAAGTCGCCGTCGACGCACGGCGAGTAGAACGCGCCGGCGATCGGCTGCCACAGGTACATGTTGGTGATGGCGGGGGTGCCGTCGGGCGGCGTGATCTGGTTGGCGTTGTCGCGGATGGTGGGGAACCGGGCCCCGGCCTGCGCGTTGCCCTGCTCCGGGTCGCCGCCCAGGCCGCCGCGGTCGCCGTTGTCGACCTGCATGTTCCAGGCCGTCTCGGTGAAGCCGAGCCGGTAGGACCAGTCGTGCATGCGGTTGTGCTGGACGAACAGGTTGGAGATGGCCGGTTCGAGGTCCGCCTCCTGCGGGCTGTCCAGCGTCGCCGGGTCGCACTTGCTCCTGTACCACTGGTTCTTCCAGGGGTAGAGGTAGTTGCGGTCCGCCTTCGGCGCGCTGGTACGGGTGCCGACTGTGAACGGGTCGTCGCTCGCGCGGTTGTCGAACGAGCGGGCCGCGTTGCCGAGGCTGGTCGTGGTCGAGGCGCCGGTCGCCGGGTCGGCGTCCCAGGGCCGCCCGCTGGACGGGTCGCCGCCGACGACGAACCGGCAGCCCCGCGCGGGGGCGAAGCACCAGACCTGCCGCGCGTCGCGGGAGGAGTAGTCGCCGGGCGGGGTGGCCGGGAAGACCGCCCAGCGCGGGTTGTCGCTGTCGTGGTCGACGAGGTTCTCCCGCACGAGGACCGCGCCGGTGCGGGCGTCGACGTAGGACGTGACCGCCTTCGGCTCCGCGCCGGCGGAGTCCATCAGCGTCACCTGGTACGCGCTGCGGACGCCTCCGGCGGTGGGCACCGCCACGAGCCGCACCTTGCGGGTGTCGTCCGCGGAGACGGCGATCCCCGCGTCGCGGCCGGCCGCGTTCACCGCCTCCTTCTCCGAGAGCGTGGCCGGCGCCGGGGCGGCGCCGTCGCGGGAGAGCGTCGAGGTGACCGAGACGACCTCGCCGCCGGTCACGCCGACCGCCACGAGGCCGTCGTACCCGGCGGGCAGATCCCCGAAGCGCTGGCGCAGGAGCACGGCCGCGCCCTCGCCGACGGGGTTGACCGCGACCTTCTCCAGCGCGCCGACGGCGGCGGCGTCCAGTCCGAACAGGTCGCGGTGCCGGGTCAGGTAGGCGCGCGCCGCCTTCTCCGGGTCGTCCGGGAGGCCGGTGGCGAGGGGCCCGGCGGCGGTGACGGCGGCGGGCGTGCCGAGCCTGTTCCACCGCACCGTCACGCCGCGGGCGGCGCCGCGCTGCCCGCCGGTCGGGGCGAGGCTGCCGGTCCGGGCGTCCCGGTCCGGCAGTTCGGGCTGCTCTCCGGGCGGCACGGGGCGCGGCGGCGGCTGCTCGGCGCGGCCGGGGGCGGCGAGCCCGGCGGTGAGGAGCGTCGCGGTGACGGCCAGCGCGGTGACCCTGGTCCGGCGGGTCCTGGGCATCCTTGCCTCCCGGAGGCGGCGGACGACCCCCGTCTCCGGGGATCGGCCGGTTGATCATCCGGCCGATCACGAGACAAGCAGCAGCCCGGGAGGGCGGCCACGGCGATTGCGACGTCAAGTGGGCGCCCACAGCGGCGATCTTCGCCGTTGACAGCGGCGGCTTGCCATGGTTCGCGAGCTAGGCGAAGGAAGGGCCGCGGTCCCGCGCCGCGTCCGCGGGGACCCTGGCCATGTCCGGCCGGGCGTCAGGACGCGTCGGGCTCTCCGGCGTCCCGGGGGGCGAGGAGCCGGTCCATCATCACGTGCATGTGGGTGCGGAAGGAGGCGACCGCGCGGGGGTCGTCGGACCTGCGCATGCCCGGCGACTTCTGGAGCAGCCCCGAGCCCAGGTAGCCGTGCACGCACCAGACCATCGTGCCGACCAGGTAATAGGGGTTGACGTCCGGCGGCACCACGTCGCGGATCTGGCGGACGGCGATGTGCATCAGCGGCCTCGCGTACCGGTCCTCCAGCTCGGTGATGTCGGCGGCGTCGGCGACCCAGCGGTGGGCCCACAGCAGGCGGTTGTGCGGATGCGCCAGGTGGAAGTCCAGGTAGGCGTCGACCATGCGGTGGACGGCGCCGCGCCCGGGCTCGGTCACGGACACGACCTCGTCGAGCATGATGCGCTCGGCCTCGAAGGCCTGCCGCATCACCTCCAGGTAGACCGCGCGCTTGTCGCCGGCCACCTCGGTGATCGCCGCGGGCGTGACGCCCACGGCGTCCGCGATGAGCCGCACGGAGGTCCCGTCGTAGCCGAGCTCGCTGAACAGCCGGGTGGCCACGTCGATGACCTCTTGCCGCGAAACCACGGTCGCCATGCCGTCACCGTACGCAGGATCCCGCACCGCCAAACGCGCGTCCGGTCATGGCGGGTTCAAGTCACGGCAACGTCCGCGATCCCGCGGCTACAGCACGAAGGACGTGTAGTCGCTGCGGTAGGCCTGGCTGGCCGCCCTCGCCGCCGCGAGCCAGGAGGACCTGTTCCCCGGTGTCGGCGTGGAGATCGGCCCGTCGGTGTTGAACCAGCACGCGAACGCGGCCCTCGAACGCTCGCCGCCGCCCGGCGTGCTGGTCAGGTAGGCGATCTGGTCCCGCATCCAGCGCGCGTCCTGGGTGCCGGTCCTGCCGTAGCCGATCTCGGGGACCGCCCACGCGATGCCCTTGGACCGGGCGAACCGCACGGCCGGCCCCCACAGGGACGCCCCGCTCCCGACGTGGGAGTAGCCGTCCACCCCGAAGCAGTCCACCAGCCCGTCGCCGGGCCAGGTGTCGGCGTACGTCGTGCCCGCGGACGGGGAGGTCCCGCTCCAGGTGGTGAGGATCTGGATGGTGTACAGGCGCGGGCGTCCCTCGGCCTGCACCTGCTTGACGAGCCGGCAGAACCGCCGCAGCGCCGCCCTGTACGCCGCCGCCGAGAACTCCCCTCGCCTGATCTTCGCGTCGCCCTCGTGCCAGATGCTGACGAACGCGACGTGGCTCCTCGGGATGGACCGCAGGAACGCCAGGGTCCGCCGGTCGAGGGACCCGTCGGCCATCGCGCCGACGGGCGGCTTGCCCGACCAGCAGGAGGCCCGCTTCCCGACGTCGGCGCCGCCGTTGCAGTCCGCCCAGCTCGCGGGCATCCCCGCGGCCGCCGGCTGGTAGCTCCTCCTGATCGTGAGCGGGCCGAACCGCCGGTCCATGGCCGGGAAGTCCGAGCCGCTCAGCCTTTCGGGGGCGGCCCCCCACAAGATCGCGTTCCTGTCCTCCACCACGGGGCCTCCACGGTCGCCTGGACTCGCCGACCCCACCGACAGTCTGCCCCGGCGCAGAGTCACCGACCGTGCCGTCACGGCTACAGAAGGCTCTCCCCCGCCGCGCCCACCTGGAAGCGCTTCGGGGGCGGACGCTCACCCGACGCCGCCTCGGCGACGATCCGGCCTATGAGCGGCGCGAACTTGGCGCCGTGCCCCGAGCACGGCGAGGCCACGGTGATCCCGCCGGCGCCGTCGACCACGAAGTCCTCCGTGGGGGTGTTGGTGAACAGGCAGGTCGTCTCGGCGTACGGTTCGGGGACGAGGCCGGGCAGGGTCCGCCGGACGTAGGCGATGAGGCGCTCACGGTTGGCCGGGTCGATCTCGCCGTTCTGGACCGCCGCGCTCCGGATCGGCCGGCCGCCGTTGTACTCGGCCACCTTCAGGCCCGCCCGGCCGTCCGGGAGGGCGCCGTCGCGCCCGCCGGGCAGGCCGTAGACCAGCATGCTCGACGCCTTGTGGATGAACGTCGGCCATGGTTCCTCCGGGGCGTCCCGGTAGGGGAAGTGGTAGACGTTCTCCTGCATCACCCGGAGCGGCGGGATCGCGGCCAGGAAGCCCTCCGGCAAGGGGAGCCGGCCGAGCAGGTCGGGCAGCCAGCCGCCGGCGGTGACGACGACGGCCTCGGCCTCCTCGGTACGCCCGTCCGTGCTCAGCACGCGATGGCCGGCGCCCGCCCGCTCGACCGAGGCCACCGGCCAGTCCGTCTCGACGCGGGCGCCGCCGTCCCGGGCCAGCCGCAGCATGGCCGCGACCGCGGTCTCTGCGTCGATCACCCCGGCGGCCGGGTGCCACAGCACGCCGGCGCCGTCGTCGGCGAAGCGGAACCGCGGCCAGCGCGCGGCCGCGCCGGCGGTGGTGAGCAGCTCGTGCTCGACTCCGGCGTCCTCGAACACCGCGGCCAGGGCCTCCGGGGCCCGGCCCGCTCCGAAGTCGAGCGAGCCCGTTGGGGTGATGAGCCGCTCGCCGCCGAGGCGCTCCAGCTCGTCCCACTCGGCCCGCGCCTCGACCACCAGCCGGGCGTAGAACGGGTCGGGATAGCCGTAGCGGAGGATCCGCGCGGAACCGTGGGAGCTGCCCTGGGCGTTGGCCGGTGCGGAGCGCTCCAGCACGGTCACCTCGTGGCCGCGCCGTGCCAGCTGCCAGGCGGTCGCGGCTCCGGTGAGGCCCGCCCCGACGACGACGAACGCGGTCATGGCGACGCCTCCCGGGCACCCGGCGCGACGGGACGCCCGGCGGCCACGATCGTCGCCGCGAGCGCCATCCGGTGGTCCTTCGTCCAGGGCGGTCCGAGCCTCGCCCGCGGGCCGTGGAGGATCTCTTCGGCTCTCGCGCCCAGGAGCCCGGCCGCCCGGCTCTCCACGTCCTTGGCGTCGTACAGGTGGACGGCCCAGCCGCGCGCCTCCGCCGCCTCGGCCACGACCTGGCGGTACATGACGGAGTCCGCGCGGCTCTCGTACGGCACGCGGCGCTGGACGGCGATGTCCTCGGGGAAGTCCGGGGGCCAGGCGCGGAGCGAGACGGAGACGACCGGCTCCCCCAGCGCGGACGCGAGGGCGTCCAGCGAGGCCGCGGTCGCGCGGGCCGCCGACGACCGGACCCGCGCCACCAGTTCCGCGGCCTCGGCGTCACCGACGGAGCCCGCCAGGTGGTGGACGGGCGCCGCCGGCACGCCGGGCTCGATCAGCTCGACCCGCCGGCGGTCCGCCACCCGGTGGCCGGCCGATGCCGTGACGGCCACGGCCCAGCCGAAATGATGGGCCAACCCCACACGCATGCCCCCGAGTATCGCATCGCCGCCCTCGGCGGCCGGCTATCCGGCGGGGTCCGAGGCGACGCTCGATCCGAACGCGGACCCGTCCGGCACGCCGTCGCGGCCGGCGAACCAGTTGTCCGCCACCACCGCCGTGCCGAACAGCGCCCGCCACGGGATCCCGTGTGCGGCGCCCTTGCCGGCATGGCCGGGGGCACCGACCACGACATGTGCCGCGCCGGGGCCGAACGCCAGCGCCGCGCCGAACCGGGCGCCCGCGCGCGGCTCCTCGCCCAGGCCGTCGGTCTCCTGGCTGATCGCCCCGTCCACCCGCGGGAAGGCCCCGACCTGCACGCCGTGCACCCGGCCCGCGTCGGCCAGGTCGCCCACGTCCTCGCCGGGCGCGCCGATCGCCACCGACAGCTCCGGGCCCGGCAGCGACGCCGACTCGACGGCGCCAGCGGCCACGCTCGCGCCGAACCCGTCGCCGTCCTCGTTGGCCCCCGGCACCCCGGCCGTGTTCTGGTGCACGGCCAGGACCTCGGTGGCCTGCCGGCCGTCGTAGCCGAGGACGGTCACCATCCCGGCGTCCGCCGCGTCGCCGAGGTCCTCGCCGGGCGCCCCGGCGGCGACGCGCACCGGCAGGGAGGGGTCCCAGGCCGCCGCGACGCTCGCGCCGAACCGGTCGCCGGGCTCGGACGCGCCGCTCACCCCGGCGGAGTCCTGGCCGATCCCCGTCTCCTCGATCGCCACGACCGGGTCCTCGACGATGTGGATCATCCCCGCGTCCTTCTTGTCGGAGACGTCCTCGCCCGGCACCCCGATCACCGCGGTTGGCTTGTCGAACGAGCCCGCCGCGAGCGACGCGCCGAAGCGGTCGCCGGCCTCCACGGTGCCGTCGAAGTCCTGCCGGTCCTGGGTCAGCTCCGTCACGCCGCCCACCCGGCCGTCGTCGATCGACACGACGTGGACGGCGCCGGCGTCCGCCTTGGCCTCGTTGTCACCCAGGTCCTCGCCCGGCGCGCCGACGAGCACGGTGCCGCCCATCGCGGCCACGGCGGACCCGTAGCCGTCGCCCGCCTCGGACCGGTCGGGCACCCCGCCGCCGCCCTGCCGCAGGGTGATCGGCGCGGGCTGCCCGTCCCGCCCCGGGCCGAAGACCACGTGCACCGCGCCCGCGCCGTCGTTCTCCCCGGGCGCGCCGACGACCAGGTCGTCGGCGCCGTCGCGGTCGATGTCGGCCACCGCGACCGACGCGCCGAACCGGTCGCCGGCCTCGGGGCGGTCGTCCAGGCCGGCCGCGCCCTGCCGCACCGACAGCCACCGGTCGCCGCACCACACCTGGACCGCGCCGGCCCCGGCCTGCCCGTCGACGGCGGCGGCGGGGTCGCCCGCCGCCGCCCGCAGCTCGCAGTTCTCGGCCGCCCGGGCGGTGCCCGCCGGCACCGGCGCGGCGAGCACGGCCGCCGCCGCCACTCCCACGATCCTTCGCCGTCTGCTCATGAACGCCTCTCCCGCGGGGATTCCTGCATGATCACCTTTAGAAGGGAGACGCCCGATGCCCCGCAACGGGTTACCGCGCCCCTCCCTCCGCACGGCCGGCGCGGTCACCGCTCCACCAGTGGGCCCGGCAGTCCCTTGACACACATCGGACTCCCGTGGTTCGCTCCACACGATCAAGCTCGCTAGACCAATGGCCTAGACCACTCGCGTGGACGCAAGCCGTTTCCGGGGGACGAACCCGGGCGCCGCGCCCAGCACCGGCGCCCCCGAGCCGGGAGCAGGCATGGGCCGGATGAGACGCCTGGCAGCGGTCACGACGACCTTCACGGTGCTGCTCGCCTTCACCGCCGGCGGGACCTCGGCCACGACGTGGGCGAGCAACGAGCGGCTCCTGCAGCCGGTGCAGCGGCCGGCGGGCCGGGGCATCGAGGGCCGGGTGGACGCGCTGCTCGCCAGGATGACGCTGGAGGAGAAGCTGCAGCAGATCCAGCTGCTCTCCGACGGGCAGGTGACCGAGGAGGACGCCCGCAAGGGGCTCGGCTCGGTCTTCAGCCTCGTCGACCCGGTGAAGATCAACCGGCTGCAGCGGATCGCGGTGGAGCAGTCCCGGCTGAAGATCCCGATGTTGTTCGCCTACGACACCATCCACGGCTACCGCACCGTCTTCCCGGTCCCGCTGGGCGCGGCGAGCAGCTTCGACCCGGCCGTGGCGGCCGACGACGCCTTCTACGGCGCGCGGGAGTCGGCCGCGGTCGGAATCAAGCAGGTCTACAGCCCGATGGTCGACGTCGCCCACGACCCCCGCTGGGGCCGGATCGTCGAGGGCGGCGGTGAGGACCCGTACCTGAACGGGGTCATGGCCGCCGCGCGGGTCAAGGCGGCGCAGGGCGGCGACTACGGCAGGCCGGGGAAGGTCGTCACCAGCCCCAAGCACTTCGCCGCGTACGGCCAGCCGGAGGGCGGCCGCGACTACGGCGCCACCGAGATGTCCGAGCAGCGGCTGCGCAACCTCTACCTGCCGCCGTTCAAGGCGGCGATCGACGCCGGCGCCGACACGGTGATGTGCTCGTTCAACAGCCTCAACGGCGTGCCCGGATGCGCCAACCGGTACATCGAGACCGACATCCTCAAGCGCGAGTGGAAGTTCGACGGCTTCATCGAGAGCGACTACACCGCCGTCGCGGAACTGCGCGCCTGCCCGCCGAAGGCGCCCGACGAGGGGCCGTGCGGCCACGGCGTCGCCGCCGACGGTCCCGGCGCCGCCGAGATCGCGTTGAACGCGGGCACCGACTCGGAGATGGTCAGCACCACCATCCGCGACAACGGCCGGAAACTGCTCTCCCAGGGACGGATCTCCATGCGGCGCATCGACGACGCGGTGCGGCGGATCCTGCGGGTCAAGTTCCGCGCCGGGCTGTTCGAGCACCCCTACGTCGACCCGTCCAAGGCCGAGGCGGCGCAACTGCGCCCCGACGCCGTGGCGGCCGCGCGCAAGGCCGCCGCGCGCTCGATGGTCCTGCTCAAGAACGACGGCGGCGCGCTCCCGCTGGATCCGGCCAAGAAGACCGCCGTGATCGGGCCGCTCGGGAACTCCCGGCACGACATGCTCGGCCCGTGGTCCGGGCAGGGCCGGGACGAGGACGCCGTCTCGGTCTACGAGGGCGTCAAGGCGCAGAACCCGCGGACCACGTTCGCCCCCGGCTGCGAGATGATCGCCAAGGACCCGCCGGACAACACGCCCGCAGACGAGTGCGGGTCCGACGCCGGCTTCCCCGCGGCCGTCGAGACGGCCGAGGACGCCGACCAGGTCGTGCTCGTGCTCGGCGAGAACAGCAACCAGAGCGGGGAGGCCGCGTCCCGCAGCGACATCGGCCTGCCGGGCTTGCAGGAGCGGCTGCTCGAGAGGATCAAGGCGACCGGCAAGCCGTTCGTCGTCGTGCTGGTCAACGGGCGCCCGCTGACCCTGTCCAAGGTGGCCGCGACGGCGCCGGCGATCCTGGAGGCGTGGTTCCCGGGCGTGCAGGGCGGCAACGCGGTCGCGGACGTCCTGCTGGGCAAGGTCAATCCCGGCGGAAAGCTGCCGGTGTCGTTCCCGCGGACGCTAGGGCAGATCCCCGTCCATTACAACCGCGAGCCGACCGGGCGCCCCTGCGACCCGGCGGTGAAGTGGAACTCCCGGTACCGCGACCTGCCGCACTGCGACGCGCTCTACCCGTTCGGCCACGGGCTCAGCTACACCACGTTCAGCATCTCCGGCCTTGAGCTCAGCTCCGCGACTATGCCGTCGAACGGCGAGATCACGGTCTCGGTGAACGTGCGGAACACCGGCAGGCGAGGCGGGGACGAGGTGGTCCAGCTCTACGTCAACGACCCCGTCGCGAGCATCTCCCAGCCGGTGCGCAGGCTGCGCGGGTTCCAGCGGGTGACGCTCGCCCCGGGCCAGTCGAGGAAGGTGACGTTCAAGCTCGGCAGGCAGGACGTCGGCTTCTACGACAACCGGGGCCGCTTCGTGGTGGAGCCCGGCGCCATCAACGTGTACGCCGGTGACAGCTCCACCGCGAAGCTGGGCGCCGCCTTCCGGGTCACCTCCCGCTGACCCCGTCCGAGGGGGTCAGGCCGCGGGGGCGTCCGCGCCGGTGTAGACGAGGTGGACCACGCCGGTCCCCTCGAAGGTGGTCGAGGACAGCAGCTTCAAGGGCACGGTGTCGCCCTCGGTGAAGAGCTTGGCGCCGTGCCCGACGACGATCGGGTGCACGAGCAGGTGCAGCTCGTCGACCAGGCCCTGCGCGAGCATCCAGCGCACCAGTGCGGCGCTGCCCGTCGTGCCGAGCCGGGTGCCGGCCTTGAGTCTGGTCAGCTCCGCCGCGACGTCACCGTTGATCAGCGAGGAGTTCTCCCAGGTGGCCTCGGTCAGCGTGCTGGACACGACGTACTTGCGCGCGCTGTTCATGGTCTTGGTCATCGGGTCGGCGGGATCGGCGTCGGGCCAGTACGAGGCGAACCCCTCGTAGGTGTGCCGGCCGAGGAGCGTCGCCTCGGCCTCGGTCATCAGCTCGCCCACGACGGCGCCCATCTGGTCGTCGAAGTAGGGGAAGTGCCAGGTCTCCGGCGCTTCGATCACGCCGTCGAGGGAGATGAAGAGGCTGGACTTGATGAATCCCATCGGGATGCTCCTGTGGTCGTCCGGGCCGGCGGCCCCGGGAAGGATGGACACCGTCGACCAGAGGTCGAACGGCGCCTCGGTGAATCGACAACCTAGCGGCGAATTCTCCCGGAAGGCGCCGGTTCATGCGGCGGCCTCCTCGTCGCGGGGGAAGAACGGGAGCGCGATGTGCACCCGGTCGGCGGCGGCGAGGATCTTCGCGGGGTCGTCGACCGGCGGGTGGATGGCCTGGTTGATCCGCCTCTTGATCTCCTTGCCCTCCGGGCCGGAGGCCATCACCCGGCGGTCCCAGCCCCGGGTGAAGATCGCCCCGGCGGCACCGAGATCCAGGCAGGTGACGTACGGCCCCGGGGTGAAGTCGCGCGGCGGCACGCCGAGCAGGTCGGCCGCCGCGTTGTACCCGGCGACCTTGCCGAGCGGGGTGGCGTGCTGGCAGGCCTGCATGACCGTGTGGTCGGCGTCGAACGCCGCCGCGGCGGTGTCGCCTGCCGCGAAGACCTCGGGGAGGGCGCGCAGCCACCGGTCCACCGGCACCCGCCCGAGGTGGTCGAGCCGGTCGGAGATCTGCCGCGTGAGCCCGCTGGCCCGCATCCCCGCGGCCCAGACCACCGCGTCCGCCTCGACCTCGGTGCCGTCGAACAGGACGGCGTGCCCGTCGCCGACCTCCGCCACGGACGTGCCGAGGCGGCGTTCGACGCCCAGCTCGTCCAGCGCCGCCTCGATCGCCTCGCGCGGGCCGGGCCCGAGCGGGTGCGCGATCACCCGCGACCGGTCGACCAGCAGCACCCGGCCGCGGGCGGCCAGCTCGGTCGCCGCCTCCAGGCCGACGAACCCGGCCCCGACGACCACCGCGGCGTAGTCCTTCCGGCCGCGCAGACGGCCGGTGAGCCGCCGGGCCCCCTCCAAGGTGTCGATGTCGAAGAGCCGCCTGGCGCCGGGCAGGTCCCGGGGCCGGACGAGCTCGCTGCCCGCCGCCAGCACCAGGCGGTCGTAGCCGATCTCCTCGCCGCCGGCCACCACCGTTCGCCGCGCGGTGTCGATCGTGCTCACCCGGGCGCGCAGGTGCTCCACGCCGATCGGCTCCAGGATCCTGCCGAGCTCCACCCTGGCCAGGTCGGGCTCGGGCTCGTACAGGCGCGGCCGCAGCACCAGGTGCTCGTCCGGCGCGATGAGCGTGATGCGGAGACCGGCGTCTCCGCGGGCGGTCCGGCGCGCCAGCGCCGCTCCCGCCGCGCTCCACACGCCCGCGAATCCGCCACCGATGATCACAACGTGGGCCATCGTCCCGTCCTCTCAGCCTCGTCCCCCCGGGGATCGGAGGGGTTCGGCAGGGAGTCAAGACGGCGGCGTCAGATGTGACCGATGTGCGCGAACTTCTCGGGATTGGCCAGTCTCCGCAACGCCGTGATCCGCCCGCCGGCGATCTCCACGGTGTCGAGCCAGACCAGCTCGCCGCCGCGGTAGGTCGCGAGGGCCGGCCGCCCGTTCACCTCGATGATCGAGAACGCGTCGGGGCGCCGGAGCCCGATCTGCCTGATTGCCAGCACGGCGATGCGCTCGGCGCCGCGGACGGGCTTGCGCGCGGCGGTCACCTTGCCGCCGCCGTCGGCGACATAGACGGCCTCCGGATCCAGCAGCTCGACGAGCCCGGCCATGTCGCCCGCCTCGGCGGCCGCCCGGAACGCCTTCAGGACGCGTTCGGTCTCCGTCCTGGACGCCGTCGGCCGCTCCCGCACCGCGGCGACCCGCGCCCGCGCCCGGGAGGCGAGCTTGCGGCCGGCGGCGGGCGTGGCACCGAGCACCTCGGCGATCCGGTCGAACGGGAAGCCGAAGACGTCGTGCAGCACCAGCGCGACGCGCTCGGCGGGGGTGAGCGCCTCCATGACCACCAGCATCGCGGTGCTGACCGACTCGTCCATGAGCACCCGGGCGGCGGCGTCGGGCCCGGTCAGCAGCGGTTCGGGCAGCCAGGGCCCGACATAGGACTCGCGCCGGACGCGCGCCGAGTTCAGCACGTTGTAGGACGTCCGGGCGGCCACGGTCACCAGCCAGGCGCGCAGGTCCCGCACCTCGGACAGGTCGGCGGCGGCGGCGCGCAGCCAGACCTCCTGGGTCACGTCCTCGGCCTCGGTGACGGTGCCCAGGATCCGGTAGGCCGCCCCGAAGACCGCCGGCCGGTGGGTCTCCCAGTCGGCCTCCGACAGCGCGCGCGTCGCCTCCACGAAGGCCACCTTAAATGTCCGCAAAGCCGGAACAACGCCGGTTTCGGGCCGTTGTCGTCCGGCGATGGGAGAGGCCGTCCGCTCTCCGGCCATCGCTCACCGCCTCGGAGGACTCCCATGACCAGGCACCTGGACGGGCAGACGGTCGTCCTGATCGGCGGCAGCGCGGGAATAGGGCTCGAGACCGCCCGGCTCGCCCGGGACGAAGGGGCCCGAACCGTCCTCGCCGGCCGCGACCCCGGCCGGCTGGAGCGGGCCGCACTGGACGTCGGGGCGCAGGGCACGATGACGCTCGACGCCGATGACGAGCCCGCCGTGGCGCGCCTGTTCGAGGGCCTCCCGCCGCCGGTCGACCACGTGCTGATCACGGCCGGCGGCCCGCACTACAAGCCCCTGATCGAGATGGACGCCGGCGACGTGCGCCAGGCTGTCGGTGGGCACATGGCGCAGGCGCTGCACGTGGCACGCCACGGCGCGCCGAGGATGCGGCCCGGAGGCACGATCCTGCTCATGGGAGGCACCGGCGGGCGCCGTATCCGCCGCGGCCTCGGACTCATCTCCGCCGCCACCGCCGCCATGCCCCCGTTCACCGCGACCCTCGCGCTCGAACTCGCCCCGGTGCGCGTCAACCTCATCGCCGCGGGCTTCGTCGACACGCCGCTTTCGGCGTCCCTCCTCGGAGACCGGCTCGACGAGCGCCGGGAAGAACTGCGGGCCACACTCCCGATCGGCCGCGTCGTCGGCCCGGAGGACGTCGCCGCACTGGCCGTCCACATCATGGCCAACACGGCGCTCACGGGAGCCACCTACGACATCGACGGCGGCCAGCAATTCGTCTAGCGCGCGAAGGCGAGTCGCGTGCCCGTCACCGGCGAATTCCCGCCGATGCGTGGAGGAACATCTAGCATTTGGTCCAAATGCTAGAGATATCTCTATCGATCGCTCGGCGTGGGCGGTGATCTGCTTGCCGGCATGGCGACGACAGGACGAACGATGGTACCCGCCGGAGAGGGCCGGGCGGTCCGGGTGCGCAGCGGACAGCGGGTGCGGGTGGTGGACGTGGAAGGCGGGCAGGTCGGCGACCTGTTCGCCTTCGCCGCGGACGACCCGCGCGAGCATCTGAGCGCCGCGCATACCCGCAGCGTGACGAGCCGGCTGTTCCCCGAGGTGGGCGAGTCGTTCGTCACCGGCCGCCGGCGGCCGATCCTGGCCCTGGCGGACGACACCTCGCCCGGATCGCACGACATGCTGATCGCCGCGTGCGACTCGGCGCGCTACGAGGCCCTCGGTGCCCCCGGGCACGCCTCGTGCGCCCGGAACCTGGACCTGGCCCTCGCCGAGCTGGGGCTGGCCGTGCCCGTCACTCCGCAACCGGTCAACGTGTTCATGCGGATCCCGGTCGAGGAGTCCGGGCGGTTGCGGTGGCTGACGGCCGAGAGCCGCGCGGGCGACGCGATCACGTTCGAGGCCGCCATGGACTGCGTGGTCGTGCTGTCGGCATGCCCGCAGGACCTGGCCGGCATCAACGGGGGCGGCCTGACGCCGCTGGCGATCGACGTCCTGTGAACGGGGCCCCAGGCGGACCCCGGACCACCCACGAGCAAGGAGACGAAGGATGAGCACCACGGCAACGCATCCGGCGCTGGAGCCGGGAAGCGTCGGCGACCTGCGGACGGCCAACCGGCTGGTCGTGGCGCCGATGACACGGGTGTCGGCCGCGCCGGACGGCACACCGACGCCCGAGATGGCCGAGTACTACGGCGAGTTCGCCCGCGGCGGCTTCGGGCTCGTCGTGACCGAGGGGATCTACACCGACGCCGTCTACAGCCAGGGCTACCTCAACCAGCCCGGTCTGGTGTCGGAGCGGCACGCGGCCGCCTGGCGCGACGTCACCACGGGGGTGCGGGAGGCCGGCGGGTCCATCGTCGCCCAGCTGATGCACGCGGGCGCGCTGTCGCAGGGCAACCCCTACCGCGACGAGACCGCGGGGCCGTCCGCCGTGGTGCCGAAGGGGGTCAAGATGCCCGAGTACGGCGGGCACGGCCCCTGGCCGGCGCCCAGGGAGATGGGCTCCGCCGACATCAAGGAGGCCGTCGAGGGGTTCGTCGCCTCCGCGGTGAACGCCGAGCGGGCCGGTTTCCACGGGGTGGAGGTCCACGCCGCGAACGGCTACCTGCTGGACCAGTTCCTCACCGACTACACCAACCTGCGGGAGGACTCCTACGGCGGGCCGGTCGCGAACCGGGTGCGGCTCACGGCGGAGGTCGTCGCGGCGATCCGCGCCGAGGTGGGACCGGACCGGTGCGTCGGTGTCAGGCTCTCGCAGACCAAGGTGAACGACTTCCAGTACCGCTGGCCCGGCGGCTCCCACGACGCGGAAGTGATCTTCGCCGCGCTGGCCGAGGCGGGCGCGACCTACCTCCACATCGCCAGCGAGGGGCGGAACTGGCTCGACACCGCGCGGCTGGCCGGCGGGCTCACCATCACCGGGCTGGCCCGCCGGGTGAGCGGCCTGCCGGTGATCGCCAACGGCGGGATGCAGGACGCCGCGCTGTCCGCGCAGGTCCTGGGGGACGGCCACGCCGACTTCGTCTCGGTGGCCAGGGGCGCCCTCGTCCACCCCGACCTGCCGCGGCGCCTGGCGGCGGGGAAGGCGCCGGAGCGCTTCGACCATGGGATGCTGTCGCCGATGGTCACCCTGGACAACGTCCGGCGCTGGCGGCTGGCGGCCGGTGCGGAGGCCTGAGGCGGCGGGCGGGACGACGGGAGGGGCCGGGACATGAGCGCTGGCTGGCACGGCGGGGCGGCCGCGGTCGTGACGCTGGGCTTCGACGTGGACGCCGAGACCCCGGTCCTCGCCCGGGGCGGCCGGTACGCCTCGCACGCGGGCACCATGTCGCACCAGGCCTACGGGCCGGACGTCGGGCTGCCCCGCATCCTCGGCCTGCTGGACGAGATGGAGGTGCCGGCGACCTTCTTCGTGCCGGGCTGGGTGGCCGAGCGGCGGCCCGGGCTCGCCGCCTCGATCGTCGAGCGCGGCCACGAGGTGGCGCACCACTCCTACGCCCACCGGCCGGCCGCGTCGATGACCCCGGAGGAGGAGCGCGCGGATTTCGTGCGCGCTCTGGAGGTGTTCGGCGAGCAGGGGATCGAGATCACCGGGCACCGGGCGGCGCTGTGGGAGGCGTCCTGGCTGACGACGGAGCTGGTGGCCGAGTACGGGCTGCGCTACGACTCGTCCCTGATGGGCGATGACCGGCCGTACCGGGTGAGCGCCGCCGCCGGCGAGATCGTCGAGCTGCCGGTGCACTGGTCGCTGGACGACTGGGAGCAGTACGCCTTCCTGCCCGAGCCCGACGTGGGGTCGGTCATCGAGTCACCGCGCAAGGTGCTGGAACTGTGGCGTGCCGAGCTCGACGGCATGCGGCACTACCGGTGCCTGTTCAACCTGTGCGTGCACCCGTTCCTGTCCGGGCGTCCGGGGCGGGCGCTGGCGCTGCGGCAGTTCATCGAGTACGCGCGCGAGTGCGGCGACGTGAGCTTCGCCCGCTGCAGGGACGTGGCGGAGGCGGCGCTCGCCGACCCCGGGGTCGGGCGGCGCCCGCACCGCCCGCCCCAGGTGGACGCGGACGTCTACCCGCACTGACCGGCCGTGCCGCCCCGGCCGTGCCGCCCCGGCGTGAGGCTCAGACCATGTCGGCGGCCTGCAGGGCGAGGAAGAGGTCGACGCGGTCGGCGGTGCGGGCGGTGTCGCGGCCGGTCAACTCGGTGATCTTGGCCAGCCGGTTGCGCAGCGTGTTGACGTGGATCCTCAGCGCGGCGGCGGTGGCCTGCCAGTGGCCGTCGTGGTCCAGGAAGGCGCGCAGCGTGGCCTCCAGCTCGCCGCCGCGCCTGGCGTCGCGCTCGCGGATCGGTGCGAGCACGCCGTCGGCCAGGGTCCGCAGGGTGTCCGCGTCCTGCATGCCGAGCAGCAGCCGGTGGGTGCCGAGCTCGGCGAAGGACCGGACGCCGGGCCCGCCGCCGGCGTGCCGCAGCGCCCTGCAGACCTCGCGCGACCGGACGAGGGGTTCGCGCAGCCCCGCGGGTCCCCGGCCGGTTCCCCCGAGGCCCACGACCGGGCGGTGACCCGGGAACCGGCCGGCCACGGCGGCGGCGAGCCGCCGGGCGAGGGGCGCCGCCTCGCCCTCGTCGTGCCGCCACGACAGGACCGTCACCACGTCCTGCGAACCGGCCGCGACCACCACCGGGATCCCGGCGGAGACGAAGAACTCGCCGACCACCTCCGCGAGCCCGGGGACGGTCGGTTCCGCTCCCGCGAACGCGGTCGTCCACACCGCGAGCGGCCCCTCGGGATCGACGCCGAACGCGCGCAGCCTGCCGGGGACCTCGGCGGCGCGGCTGCCGCCCGACAGCACCATCTCCAGCAGCTCGCTGGCGAACCGCAGCTCGATCGCCTGCACGGCCTGCTGCTTGGCGACCTCCAGGCTGAGGAAGCGGGCCGCCTGGTCCAGCGCGTCCTGCTCGGTGCGGGTCAGGGCGCTCACCGGACGCAGGCAGATCAGCGCCGCGTCCACGTCGCCGACGGCGCCGACCAGGTACAGCGCCGCCCGCCCGGCGGGGCCCAGGTCAAGCTCCAGGGGCGGGGGGCGGCGCGTCAGGCCGGTGGCCACCGTGTGGAGCTGCTCGGCGCTCAGCTCCGCCCCGGCCGAGGCGAGGAGGCGCCCCATCCGGTCGATGACCGCGAGCGGCAGCTCGTGGTCGCGGCGCAGGATCCGCAGCACCCCGGAGGCGCCCGCGCCCCGGGAGATCGCCGTGGCCAGCGCGTCGCCGCGGCGGACCATCCCGACCAGCGCGCCCTGGCGCTCCTCGGCGTAGCGCGTGGCCACCGCCTCCGAGATCGCGGTGAACGGCACCTCCGTCGAGATCTCCAGCAGCGGCACGCCGGCGTCCCGGCAGGCGTCGACCAGCTCGCCCGGCGTGGTGCGCCGCTCCGGGCGCAGGCCGAACACGATGCCCGCCGCCCGCGCCCGCCGGACGTTGGCGACGAACCCGGCGGCCGCGATCCGGTCGCCCCACAGGCCGTTGGTCAGCACCAGCTCGCGCCGGCGGACGTAGCCCGAGGGGTCGGGCAGCTCGGTGTTGTGGACCCAGGCGACCTGCTCCTCCAGTGCCCCCGGCGGGCCCGGAACAAGAACCCGAAGCTGGAGGGACTCATCGTCCAGCAGGGAATTCAGCGTGAACACCCTGTGAATCTATCCAGTGAAACCATCTGATGGTAGAGCTTCCTCTACTTCTGGCCGAGGTGCAGCGGTGCTTTCGTGTGCGGTACGTCACGGACGGAGGAACCATGTCCATCAACGACCCCGCGCACGCGGACCGGCCTGAGCCGGTGCGCTTCGACGAGCACGGCATCGAGCCCATTCCGGCCGGATCCCGGGACTCCACGCCCTGGCAGCAGTTCTGGATCTGGTGCGGCGCCAACATCGCGCCGATCAACTGGGTGCTCGGCGCCCTCGGCGTCACCCTCGGGCTGAGCCTCGTCGAGACCCTGGCGGTCGTCGCGCTCGGCAACCTGGTGGGCTGCGCGATCTTCGGTCTGTTCAACGTCATCGGCCACCGCACCGGCGTGAACCAGATGGTCCTCGGGCGCGGGCCCTTCGGCCGGCGCGGCGCGATCGTCCCCGGCCTGATCCAGGGGCTGCTCACCATGGGATGGGTCGGGGTCAACACCTGGGTGGTCCTCGACCTGGTGATCGCGATCCTCGCCCGGCTGGGCGTGCACGGCGGCACCGGCACGAGGTACCTGGTCGCCGGACTGATCATGGCCGCCCAGCTGGTCCTGGCCCTGTACGGGTTCTACGCCATCCGCACGTTCGAGAAGTACACCGTCCCGGCCACCGTCGTCGTCATGCTGATCATGACCGGGCTGGCGCTGGCGCAGGCGGAGCCGAACTGGACGGCCGGCACCGCGACCACGTCCGCCGACAAGTTCACCGCGGTCACCCAGCTGCTCACCGCCATCGGCATCGGCTGGGGCATCAGCTGGCTGCCCTACTCGGCCGACTACAGCCGCTTCGTGCGGACCACGGCCCCGGACCGGTCGGTGTTCTGGTCCACCGCGCTCGGCATGTACGTCCCGACCGTGTGGCTCGCCGCGCTGGGCGCCTGCCTGGCCAGCGCGGGCGGCGGCACCGACCCCTCCAGCCTGGTGGCGGAGTCCTTCGGGATCATGGCGGTGCCGATCCTGCTGCTGATCATGCACGGGCCGGTGGCGACCAACATCCTGAACCTGTACTCGTGCTCGCTCGCCGCGCTGTCGGTCGGCATCCGGATCGCCCGGTGGAAGCTGACCCTGGTGGCCGGGATCGTGGCCTCGGCCGTGCTGGCGGTGTTCGTGCAGGCCGACAGCTTCGCGCGGGCGTTCGACCACTGGATGGTGTCCATCCTGGTCTGGATCAGTCCGTGGGCGGCGATCGTGCTCGTCGACTTCTTCGTCCTCCGGCGCGGCCGGATCGACGTCGCGGCCCTCTACCGGGACGGCGGCGTCAACGGCAGGGCGATGGTCAGCCTGGCGGCCGGGCTGCTGGCGGGCTGGGCGTGGCAGTTCGGCACGGTCCCGGCGCTGCAGGGGCCGATCGCGCGGACGCTGGGCGACACCGACTTCTCCTGGCTGTCGGGCGGCCTGGTCGCGGGCGGGCTCTACTTCGCACTGGCCCGCGGTGCCCGCGGGCGGGCGGCGCACGCCGCGGTGTCGGCCGAGAGGGTCTCCTGATGAGCGTCAGCGTCCTGACCACCGGTGGCACCATCGCCTCCCTGCCCTCCCCGGACGGCGATGTCCGGGTGGCCGTCCACGGCGCGGAGCTCGTCCCCGGCCAGGCGGTCCGGGTCCACGAGGTGATGCTGGCGCACAGCTTCAACCTCACCCGCGCGGACGTCCTCCGCCTCGCCCGGCGGATCCTGGCGGAGCTGGAAGACCCCGCCGTGGAGGGCGTCGTGGTCACCCACGGCACCGACACCATGGAGGAGACGGCCTACCTGCTCGACCTCGTCCTCCCGCCGGCGTCCACGGTGGTGCTCACCGGCGCCCAGCGGCACGCGTCCGCGCCGGACGCCGACGGCCCCCGCAACCTCGCCGACGCCCTGCGCGTCGCCGCCGATCCACGGGCCCGCGGCATGGGCGCTGTGATCACCATGGGCGGGCAGATCCATGCCGCCCGGTACGCGACGAAGGCCCACACGCTCGCGCTGGAGGCGTTCGCCTCGCCGGGGCAGGGCCCGGTCGGCCTGGTACGGGGAACCCACGTGGACGTCCGCCGTCCGCCGGCCCGGCCGGACGGTTTCCGGCTCACCGAACTGGGCGACCTGGAGGCCCGCGTGGACATCGTCCCGGTGTTCCTGGACGCCGACGGCGTGCAGATCGCCGCCTGCCGGGCCGCGGGCGCCCGCGGTCTGGTCGTCCAGGCCCTCGGCACGGGCAATCCCACCCCGGGCGTACTGCGCGAGCTGGAGACCTGCCTCCGCGAGGGGATCGCGGTGCTCGTCACCTCGCGCTGCGCTCAGGGACCGGCGACCCCGGTGTACGGGGCCGGCGGCGGCGCCGACCTCGCCAAGGCCGGCGCGGTGTTCGCCGGGTCCCTCAACGCCCCCAAGGCCCGGCTCCTGCTCATGGCCGCCCTCGCCGCCGAGCCCCACCCCGCCAAGGCGCTGGACCGCCTACGCCCCCACCTCGGTCAATACCTGTGAACATGCGTGAACGAACACACCCCTCCCCGTGCCGTCCCACGAGTTATGACCGCAAACGCTCCCACCCGTCTGGAGCGCGACGCGTGGCCGGGCCTGTGGACCAGCCCGGCCACCGCCCGCGGCGGCTGACCGCTCTCGCGTTCGCCGTCCGGCGGCTCAGCCCTTCAGGCCCGAATGGGCCAGGCCCTCGATGAACTGGCGCTGAGCCAGGACGAACACCACCAGGATCGGCAGGGTCGACATCGTCGCCGCGGCCAGCTGGACGTTCCACATCGGCCCGCCGTAGGCGTCCACGAACTGGGTGAGCGCCTGCGGCAGGGTGAACATGTCCTTCGAGGACAGGAACACCACGGGCTCCAGGTAGAGGTTCCAGGAGTGCAGGAAGGTGAAGATCGCCACAGCGCCGAGGGCGGGCCTGGCCAGGGGCAGCGCGACCCGGTGGAAGGTCCCGAAGCGGCCGAGGCCGTCCACCCGGGCGGCGTCCTCCAGCTCGTCGGGCAGGCTGACGAAGAACTGCCGCATGATGAAGGTCGCCAGCACGCTCGGGGCCCCCAGCACCGGCACGAGGATCAGCGGCCAGTGCGTGTCGACCATCCCCGCCTTCTGGAACATCTGGAACAGCGGGACGATCGTCACCTCGCTCGGGATCAGCAGCCCGGTCAGGACCACCACGAACAGGACGTTCTGCCCAGGGAAGCGGATCCGCGCGAAGGCGTATCCGGCCATCGACGACACGGCCATCGTCCCCGCCGTGACGACCAGCGCGATGTACAGGCTGTTGAAGTACTGCCGGGCGAACGGCTGGAGCTCCGACGCCTGCCGGTACGCGGTGAGGTCGAACCGGCCGGGCAGCAGCGACGAGGGGAACGCGAACACCTCCGCGGCCGGCTGGAACGAGGCGGTGACCATCCACCAGGTCGGGAAGACGAACGGCACGCACAGCAGGCACATCAGCCCGTACAGGGACAGTCTCGTTCTAGGACTCATGGAAGACCCACTTCCGCCGCATCCGCCACTGCAGGAGGGTCAGCGCGGCGACGATCGCGAACAGCAGGACCGACAGGGTGGCCCCGTACCCGAAGTGGTGGAACTGGAAGGCCTGCTGGTACAGGTAGTAGACGAGCACGGTCGTCGACGTCCCCGGACCGCCCTGGGTGAGCACCGCGATCTGCGCGAACACCTGCAGCGACCCCACGATCGTGATGATCGAGGTCAGCAGGACGGTCGGGCTGATCAGCGGCAGCGTGATCCGCCGGAACCGGGTCCACGCGCCGGCCCCGTCCAGCGCGGCGGCCTCGTACAGCTGCCGCGGGACGCCCTGGAGGGCCGCGAGGAACAGCACCATGTTCAGCCCCACGTTCTTCAGCACCTGGACGACCACGACCGACGCCATCGCGGTCGACCCGCCGCGCAGCCAGTTCGGCCCGGTCACCCCGACCGAGTCGAGCAGCCCGTTGACCCCGCCGTTGGACTGGAGCAGGAACTGCCAGACGATCGTCCAGGCGACCAGCGAGACCACGACCGGTGAGAAGAACAGGGTCCGGAAGAGAACGGTCCCGCGCAGCCGCTGGTTGAGCAGGACGGCCAGCGCCAGCGCGAGCGTCAGGTTGAGCGCGACGAGCCCGGCCGAGAACAGCGCGGTCGCGCCGAGCACCGACCGCAGCGACGGGTCCGCCGCGAGCTTGCGGTAGTTCTCGCCGCCGGTGAACTCGAACGTCCCGGCCAGCACGTTCCACTCGTGGAGGCTGTACCAGAACACCAGCCCGAGCGGCACGAGCACGAACAGCGCCGTGCCGACGAGCTGGGGCGCGGCCATCAGGTAGCCGACCAGGTTGTCGCGGCGCCTGATCGTCCAGAAGGAGCCCCCGGGGGCGGCCTCGGCCGCCGCCTCCCGGGTCCGCGGCCGGGTCGCGACCATCACGATCCCAGCAGCGGCTGGATCTTCGCGCAGACACCGTCGAGCACCGGCCGCACGTCCGCGCCGGGCCTCCACAGCGGGTCGAGCTCCGCCCGGACGGTCTGCGCCAGCTCCGCCTGCCCGGTGTGGCTCGGCTTGACGACGCCCTTGCCGATCCCCGCCACGACGACCTTGTCGAGCTGGTCGCGCTTGAGCAGCGGGTTGCTCTTGGCCAGGGTCTCGGCGTTGAGCTGCGAGGAGCGCGGCGGCGGGAAGTAGGCGGCGAGCTTGGCCGAGTTGGCCCGGTTGGTGAAGAAGGCGAGGAAGTCGGCGGCCGCGGCGGCGTTCCCGGACTTCTTCAGCACGCCGAGCCCGCCCTGGCCGATCACGGAGTACTCCCCCTTCGGGCCGGACGGCAGCGGGACCAGGTCCCAGCCGAACTTCGCGTCCTTCAGCAGCGACGCGCGGGAGATCTGGGTGATCGTCATGGCGGCGTCGCCGGCGAAGAAGTCGACCGTGGTGCCGGGGCCCGGCACCGCCTTGTCGGTGAAGATCGCCTTGTGCAGGAAGGTCATCGCCTCGGTCATCTCCGGGCTGTTGAACCCGCAGGTCTTCCCGTCCTCGCTCCAGGCACGGGCGCCCCAGCCCGTCCAGACCGAGGCGAGGTTGTCCCAGTTCTTGTAGTCGAAGTCGCGGATGACGAGCCCGTTGCCGCCCTTCGCGGCGACGGCGGCGTTGACGGCCGCGACCTTCTCCCACGTCCACTCGCCCGACTCGATCAGCTTGCGCGGGGACTTCTGCCCGGCCTTCTCGAGCGCGTCGGTGTTGACGAACACGCCGAACGGCGAGGTGGAGAACGGGTAGGCGTACAGCTCGCCGTCCTTCTGCCACAGCTTGGTGGTGGAGGGCACCAGCTCCGCGCTGTTCTCGATCTTCGACGTGAGCGGGGCGAGCGCGCCGGAGGCCACGAAGTCGGGTGCCGAGCTCTCCAGGATCCAGGCCAGGTCGGGGGCGTTCCCCCCGGCCAGCTGGGTGGTCAGAGTGGTGGTGTAGGACTCGACCGGGATCGGGTCGAACCTGATCTCGGTGATGTCGGGGTGGGTCTTCTTGTATTCGGCGGCGATGTCGTTGAACAGCTTCAGGTGGGCCTCGTTGGAGGTCCAGATCGTCATGCGCAGCGCGTGCGGGTCCTTGCCGTCCTGCGAGGAGCCGCCGCACGCGGCGGTGGCGGCGAGCAGCGCCGCGACGGCGGCGAGGGCGCGGAGTCTCATGGGGTGGGGGTCTCCTCAGTATCCGACGATCTCGGGCCAGCGCAGGCTGACGCCGTCCCGGGCGAGGCGGTGCTGGAAGTCGGCCAGGAGAGCCTCGTCCTCCCGGACGGCGTGGGGCGTGGCGGCACGGTCCAGGCAGAACGCGGCCAGCGCGCCCGCGGCCTCTCCCGCGTTCCACTCGACCGGATGCAGGCGGTACGCGCCGTTGGTGATGTGGGTGGTGCCGATGTTCTTGCTCGCGGGGAGCAGGTTGGCGACGCGCCGGGGGATCAGCGCGCCGAGCGGGATCTCGAACGGCGAGCAGGCGACGTCGAGGTAGTTGTCGCCACCGGTCGAGGGGTGCAGATCGATCCGGTACATCCCGATGCCGACGGAGTCGGGGTAGGAGACCGCGCCCTTGTCGCCGCGCACCGCCAGCGACAGGTCCTGTTCGGTGACGGTGTACAGCGCCTTGATCCGGCGCGACTCCCGGATGTAGGGGGCCTGGGCGAGGCCGTCGGCGGAGCCGGTGACATCGCCGCGCAGCCGCAGCCCGGGGTAGCCGGTGCCGCCGTCGTGGCGGGGTGCCTCGGTCTGCATCCAGTACAGGACCGACCTCGACAGTTCGCGGGCCGCGGCCAGGTGCTCCGCCGCGTCGGGGACGCCGAAGGCGGGCCCCTCCAGGTAGTCGATCATCGGCCAGTTCACCAGTGTGATATCGCTGGCGTAGGTGCCGGGCAGGAAGGTGCGGCGGGCGGCGATCCGGCGGAAGGTCCACAGATTGCCGTCGCCGGGGCTGAGCCGCTGGTCGGCCAGGACGGCGAGCGGGTCATCGTCCGGGTTGGGCGTGAAGGAGCGCTCCATGATCTCGAGCGTGCGCGGGTTCGGGCAGCGCCAGGACAGGAGCCTGTCGCCCCAGAAGGGCGGCTGGTAGTCGCGCCAGAAACCGTAGGAGGCGGGACGGTCGATCGTGTGGTCGCCGTCGACGTGGTCCATCGCGAAGCACACCGACACGGCCTGCATGTTCAGCGGCTGAGATTCGGCGGGGGCGCTCGGCTCACCGGTCTCGGACTGCGCCTCGAAGCCGGTGACGTACTCGGTCCCGGTCAGCGGGAGAAGCTCGCCGGTCTCGGTCGCGTCCAGGATGTAGGCGCCGGTGACGACCACTTCGCCAGCCTCGCCCTCGAGCGTCACGGAGGTGACCCGGTCGCCGTCCGCGGTGGCGGCGACCGGCCGGTAGGGCTGGAGCACCCGCAGCCGGCCCGGCCCCCGGTAGCGGGCGAGCATCGCCTCGATCACCGCCACCGCGACGCGCGGCTCGTGGCACAGCCTGCTGACATGGCCGCCGCCCGGATTGAGCTCGCGGGCCGCCCGCGCCGCCTCGGTGAGCGGATAGTGATCGCGGTAGTAGCGCCGGATGCCCTCGCGCAGCGCCCGGTAGGAGGCCGTGACGCCGAAGTCCTCCACCCACGACGGCTCGTCCGGCGGCACGGCCTGGCTGGTGAGCTGGCCGCCGAGCCAGTCGAACTCCTCGGACAGGACCACGGTCCGTCCGGCCCGCAGCAGGGCCAGCGCGGCGGCCACGCCGCCCAGCCCGCCGCCGACAACGACCGCGTCCGCGTTGATCTCGTGCACGTCAGGCCTTCCGGTCGCGGGGGGCGGCGAGCGTGGTGCCCTCGACGGGCTCGCACGGCAGCAGTTCCTGCGGCGTTCCGCCGCGTTCGAGGATCTCCGTCAGCAGCTCGACGGCGCGCCAGCCGATCTCGCGCCGCGGGATGCGGAACCCGGTGAAGCCGGGCCGCCGGTCGGGGGTGCCGAGCACCAGGATCGACAGGTCGCCGGGGACCGAGAGGCCCCGGGCCTCGGCGGCCTCGGTCAGGCCGGCGCCGTCGGCCGGTTCCTCGACGAACACGGCGGTGACGCCGGCCGCGCTCAGCTCGTCCAGGATCCGGCCGTGGCCGCCTTCCGCGACGGGGAGGTGCAGGGCCTCGGGACCGGCGGCGTCGCGGAAGCCGCGCATCCGGTCGGTCCGCGACTCGCCGCCCTCCCCCGCCCCGACATAGGCCAGCCGGGTGTGGCCGAGCGCCCTGACCCGCTCGACCAGGGCGCGGACGGCGGGCGGGTAGTCCACCCCGACGTAGGGGACGGGGCCGCCCGCGTCGTCGCGCCGGCCGATCGAGACGAAGGGGAAGCCCTCGGCCAGCAGCCGGGCGAGGTCGTCGCGGTCGACGGTGCGGCCGAGCAGGACGCACCCGTCGGCCAGCCGCACCCGGCTGTCGGCGTTGAAGATCCGCCGCCGCTCCCCCGAGGCCGCCTTGGCACTGGTGAACAGCAGCAGGTCGCACCCCGCGTCCTCGGCCCGCTCCTCGATCCCGAGCAGGAACGGGTGGTAGAAGTCGGCGCTCGCCGAGGGGAACACCGCCTCGTAGGTGAACACGCCGATGATCCGGTTGCGCCGCTCCGCGAGCCTGCGCGCGGCGGGATCGGCGATGTAGCCGGTCTCGCGGATCACGCGCAGGACCCGGTCCCGGGTCTCCGGGGCGATGCGCACCTCGGTGTCGGTGCGGTTGTTCAGCACCATCGACACCGTCGTCTGGCTCACGCCGGCCATCCGGGCGATGTCCTGCTGCGTGAGGCGCTTGGGTGGGGTCACGGTCGGTAGCAGCCCAATCTGGTGATAATGCGCATTGGCATGTCGGCGGGTCTCAGTCTGAGACGACGTTCCCGCACCTGTCAAGAGCTGATTTTCCCTGTAGTAATTCGCATTATCACCTTGACGACCGATCTTGGGGGGGTGAGACTCAGCGGCCAGCCGGACCTTCGCCGTCACCCAGGGCGAGGGTCGCCGCACCACCCCCCGAGGAGCTGGCACGGTGTTGAACCCCCGAGACCTCAGCCGTCGCGGTCTGCTGACCGGAGCCGGAGCGGCCGCGCTGCTCACCGCCCTGCCCGCGCGCCGCGCCTCCGCCGCGCGCTCGCTGCCCGACCTGGCCCCGCTCGGCCCGGTCGCGCGGGTCGCCATCGCACCGGCGGAGCAGCGTGTCGCGTCCTACCTGGTGTCGCTCGCCCCGATGACCAACGACATCTCCGACGCCGGCGCCGACTACGGCTTCTTCACCGGCGGCTGGTGGCGCACGCCCACCAGCGCCACGAACGCCCGTGTGCAGGAGCACGTGCTGACCCTGGCCTGGTTCTACTCCAAGGCCCGCTCCTGGAACCCCTACGCCGGCGATCCCGCGCTCCTCGCGGGGCTCGACGCGGCCCTCGGCCACTATCTGGGGCTCCAGCACCCCGACGGTTCCTGGCCGGAGTACTCCGCCGGCGAGCATTCCCTGGCCGCGACGGGGTTCGCGCTCGGCTACCTCAGCAAGGTCCAGTCGCTGCTGCGGTCGGCGAACGCGCTGCCCGCCCGCCGCGCCCGGATCACCGCGGCGCTGCGGAAGGCCATGACCTGGCTCCTCGACCCGTCCAACGGGAGCGCCTGGCAGAGCGACCTGACCTTCTCCAACCAGGTCACCGCCGGGCTCGCCGGGTCGGCCCTCGCCCTCAGGCAGGACCCGGACGCGGCCCTGCGCGCGCGGTTCACCGCGGCGATCGGCCGCCTGGTCGCCGACGGGCAGAGCCCCGCGGGCTTCTTCTACGAGAAGACGGGGGCCGACATGAACTACAACTTCGAGGTGATGCTGCCCGAGCTGGCCGACTGCTGGCGGCAGAGCGGCGACCCGCGGCTCGTCGCCATGGCGTCCGCCTACACGGACTGGCTCGGCTACAACATGCTGCGCGAGCCCGACGGATCCGGCTGGATCACCAACATCGCGCCGTCGTCCCGCACCAGCACCCTGTTCTACAAGGACACGCGGCCAGATCCGGAGCGGACCGCGCTGAACGGGCAGTTCGTCCCGGACGTCCCCTCGCTCGGGGCGTTCCTGTCGGCGCGCGAGGACCTCGCCGCCGCCCGGGCGGCCTGGGCCGCCGACCCCGCGCCCATCCCGGCCCTCGTCAAGCAGGACACCTCGCCGCGCATCATCGCCCACGGGTTCTACGGCGAGCGCTTCGCGACCCGGAAGGCCAAGCACCAGGCGATCGCGCGGCTGCCGTACCTGGCCTCGGAGCACTTCACCGAGCGCCGCGCCGACCTCGGCCAGGAGTTCCTCTTCCTCCGCCGGCGCGACCTCTACCTCGGCGGCTACTTCGGGACGCGCCGGGCCACCACCGTCTCCCGCACCGGTCTGGCCTTCCTGTGGCATCCGGTCGCCGGAACGGTGATCCAGTCGCTGAACGACAACGACCACGGCTGCTGGGCGACGGTCTTCCCCGGCCAGGTCGCCGACGCCGACGGCCCCCAGCCCGTCGAGTTCCTCGGCGGTTCCCCCTACGCCTTCCGCTTCCGCACCCCCGCCTCCTCGGTGGTCACCACCGTGACGGCCGCCGACGGGCGGCTGACCAGGTCGGTCCGCGCGGCCTCGGCGGCCGGTGAGCAGATTCCGCTGGTGCTGCGCGCCTCCGACACCGTCGTTTTCACCGATGGGACGAGGGCTCCCTACGGCGGCTCGGTCACCACCACCGCCGACGGCCTGGACCTGCACCGGAGCGGGGGCGTCGTCCGGTTCCGCTGGGGCGGGCCGCGGACGGTGAGCTTCAGGTCGTCGTCGGTCCATCTGCTGGACGGCGCCCGGCGCACCCACATCCTGCTCGTCCAGCACGACGGGGGGCTCGACCTGTCCATCGTGCTCTCATACTGACCATGCATCCGAACCTGGACCCCGAACTGCGCGAAGCCCTGACCCGGTCGCCCCTCACCCGGGTCGACTACACCCTCCTGTCCCCGGACGAGCTGCGCGACCTGCGGGAACTGCGGAGGAAGGCCGGCGCGCCACCGTTGCCGGACGTGCGGGTCCAGGACAGGGACCTCCCCGGTTCGGGGATCCGGGTGCGGATCTACCGGCCGCCGGCCGCCGCTCCGCAGGCCCCCTGCCTCTACTGGATCCACGGCGGCGGGATGATCCTCGGCTCCCCAGAGTCGGACGACGCCCGGGTGTCACGGTACGTCGCCGAGACCGGGGCGGTGGCCGTCTCGGTCGACTACCGGCTGGCCCCCGAGCATCCCCACCCGGCCCCGGTGGAGGACTGCTACGCCGGGCTCGTCTGGACCTGGGAGAACGCCGCCTCGCTCGGCATCGACGCCGCGCGCCTGGCCGTCGGCGGCATGAGCGCGGGCGGCGGCCTCGCGGCGGGCACGGCCCTGCTCGCCCGCGACCGGGGCGGCCCTCCCCTGGCCTTCCAGATGCTGCTCTGCCCCATGCTCGACGATCGGGACGCCACCCCGTCCAGCGAGGCCTTCACCGAGGCGATCACCTGGCCGCGCGCCTTCAACGTCTTCGGCTGGTCGGCCCTGCTCGGCGCGGACGCGGGCGGCCCCGACGTCCCCGCCTACGCGGCCCCCGCCCGCGCCACCGACCTGTCCGGGCTTCCACCGGCCTACCTGGACGTCGGCGAGCTGGAGGTCTTCCGCGACGAGTGCGCCGACTACGCCATGCGCCTGGTCCGCTCGGGCGTCTCCGTCGAGTTCCACCTGTGGCCCGGCGCCTTCCACGGCTTCGACGACGCCCCGCTCCCCGCCACCACCCTCGCCGAACGCGCCCGCACGGAGCAGGTCGCGGCCCTGCACCGCGCATTCCGCGCCGCCACCCGCTGCTCGGACGGCGCGCCGCACCGCTGACCCGGCGGAGGCCGGACGGGAGCGTCGGCCGGTCCGAGCTCAACGATCAGACCAGGCCCGCGTTGTGGGCGGCCAGCCCCGCCTGGGTGCGGTTCTCGCAGCCGAGCTTGACCAGCATCCGCGAGACGTAGCTCTTCACCGTGGCCTCGGTCAGGGACAGCCGCCTGCCGATCTGCGCGTTGGACAGTCCCTCGCCCAGGCAGGCCAGCACCTCGGTCTCGCGTTCGGTGAGCCCGGCGACCAGGCTCCGGGCGCGCTCCCTGTGCTGCTCCCCGGCCGTCGAGGCCGCGACCAGCCGCTTCGCGGCCTCGGACGACAGCACGGTGTGCCCGTCGCACGCCACGCGCACGAGGTCGATCAGGTCCTCCGGCGGCGTCGACTTCACCAGGAACCCGGCGGCGCCGGCCCGCAGGGCGCGCAGGACGAACTCGTCGGCGTCGAAGGTGGTCAGCACCACGACCACCGGGGCATCCGGTCGCGCCCTGAGGCGCTCGGTCGCGGTCAGCCCGTCCATCCCCGGCATCCGGAGATCCATCAGGACGATGTGCGGGCGGTGCCGTTCGACGGCGCGCAGCGCGGCCTCCCCGTCATGGGCCGGCTCGATCACGTCGATGTCGCCTGCGGAACCGAGGATGGTCCGCAGATGCGCGCACACCATCGGCTCATCGTCGACGACCAGGACGCGGATCGGGTCAGGGCTCATGAGCCGGCTCTTCCACGGTGCGGGTCGAGGCGGCATGCGACGTGGTGGGCACGCATGCGGGCAGTATCGCATCGAGCACGAATCCGCCGTCGCCGGTGGGCCCCGCCACCAGCGTCCCGTCGACCAGGTCGACACGCTGCCGCACGCCGAGGAGCCCGGTGCCGGAGCCCACGGCCGCCAGGTCCCGGTCTCCGCGGAAGGGCCCGGCGGGCGGCCTGCCGTTGCTGACCCTGACCCGCACCTGCTCCGGGTCGTACCGCACCTCCACGCGGACCTGCGCGCCGTAGGCGTGCTTGCGGACGTTGGTGAGCGCCTCCCCCACGATGCGCCGGGCCGTCCGCGCGATCGCCGGGGACGGCGTCGCCGGATCGCCCGTCTCGACGAGTTCGACCGGCACGCCGACCGACGCGGACTGCGCCGCGAGCCCGGCCAGGTCCACCGGACCTCCGGCGGCCCCGGGGGCGCCGTCACCGGTCTGGAAGGCGCCGGCCAGGTCGTGCAGTTCGTCGAGAGCCTGCCGCCCGGCCGCGGCCAGCTCCGCGGAGGCCTGCGCGGACTCCGCCGAGGGGGCCGCACAGCCCAGCCGGTCCGCCCAGTCCAGCATGTCGTGGACCCGGCCGGACACGATGGCGTGCATCTCCCGGGTGAGCCGGGCCCGTTCCCCGGCCCTCGCCCGTTCTGTGAGCAGCCGCCGTTCACGCCTCGCCCGTTCGGCGCGTTCGGTGAGCGCCACGACGAGGCGGCGCCACACTCCGACGTACAGTCCCAGCAGCGCCGGCAGGCCGATGAACACCGCGGCGACCGAGACGACCACCGCATAGGGGTCCCAGGGACGGGCGGCCAGGGCCAGCAGTGCCAGCACCACGGCGGTCCCCAGGACCGGACGCCTGGAATGCGCGGCCACCGTGTAGGCCACCAGTGGCGCGACCGCCGGGACGAGCAGCCTGGTGGAGTCGCCCGTCGCGAGCAGGCCCGCCGAGCCGGTCACGGCGAGCCCGAGGAGGACGACCGTTCCGGCCAGGGTCGGGACGGCGGCCGCATGGGGATGGCGGCGGCGCAGGACGAGCGCGGCGGCGAGAGGTAGCTGGAGCCCGATCTCAAGCCAGGGCAGGGCCGGCTCGCCGCTGCCGACCGGCGGCGCGGTGGCCACGAGGGTGCTGAGCAGCAGCGTCCACACTCCCGCGGCCGCCGCGAAGCACAGATCGGACCGGTCGATCCGCGGCGGCGCCGCCGAAGGCCCGGTGCCGGTCACGACCGGATCACCCGGCGGTCCGGCCACCGGCGCGGGAGCGGCCGGCCGGGAACCGCGGAGCACGCCGATCAGCTCACGGAGTTCGGCCAGCGCCTCGCACCCGATCGCCCGGACGTTCTCGGCCGCGTCCCGGACGGCGGCGTCGGCCGTGGTGATCCGCAGCGCCCCGGCGTGCAGCACCATCAGGCTGACCCGGTGGGTGACGACGTCGTGCAGCTCCACGGCCATGCGGGTGCGCTCCTGGGCCCTGGCCTGCTCGGCGCACAGGTCCCGCTCGCGTTCGGCGTCGCGGGCGCGGTCGGTCAGGGTCCGCACGAGCATCCGCTGCGTCTGGCGGTAGAACCCGAACAGCATCGGGGCGCAGATGTACAGCAGCCCGTCGGCGGCGGCCTGCATCGACGTCGACCACGGATGCGCGGCGGCGACCGTGAGGAGCGCCACCGCGGTCCACGCCCGCCGCCGGTCCCGGGCATAGAGATGGCCGCCATAGGTCAGGAGGACGGGGGCCAGCGACATCAGCAGGTTCGTGAGCTCGTCCGCGGTGGCGAACCGGCCGGACGCCGCGAGCGCCCACCCCGTCACGCCGGCGACGGCCGCGGCGGCGGCCGCCGGCTCGGCCCCGATCCGGCGGCCCGCGATGATCACGGTGCCGGCGGCGAGCATGGCGGCCGTCCCGGCCAGGGGGCCCCATTCGGCCGGGCCGTCCGGGAACGGCGGCGCCCAGGTGATGCCGGCGACGGCGAGGAGGACCGCGACGTCCAGGCCCCATGCCCGGACGAATCGCGTCGCAGGTGCCGGCAGGAGTCCCATGCGGCACACGGTACGTCCGGCCCCGGCGAAGGAGGCCCTGATCCGGCCGCGAAGCCGACGAAGGAGGGTACGCGGCGGCGGGGCGATCAACTTTCGTGGACAGGGCGCACCGCCTTCTCCGCTAGTGCGGCCTCCCCGCCGTCCACTGGACTCGTGAGCGGACGATCGAGCACACGGAGGGACGTCACCGATGAGAGCCCGGAACCGGCGCCTGCCACTGGCGCTGCTGGCCCTGACCGCCGGGGTGGCCACGGCGTCATGCGCCGACGCCAAGCCCGCGAAGCTCAGCGCGTCGGGAGGGACCGGAGCGACGCACGACGGCGCCGGGCCCGTAGCGCACACCGAGTACGGTGCGGTACGCGGCAAGGCGACCGGGAACGTCCGCGTCTTCCAGGGCGTCCCGTACGCGGCACCGCCGGTGGGCGACCTTCGCTGGCAGGACCCGCGGCCGCCGGCGCCCTGGGGTGACACGCGGGACGCGACCCGGCCCGGTCCGGCGTGCCCGCAGGGCCCCGGCGAGATCCCCAGCGGAAGCAAGAACGAGGACTGCCTCAACCTCAACGTGACCGCGCCGGCCGGCGATCCCGCCAAGCCGAGGCCGGTGGTCGTGTGGGTGCACGGCGGCGGCTACTACATGGGTGCGGGCGGCAACTACACCGCCGACCGCATGGCGGCTCAGGGCGATGTCGTCGTCGTGACCGTCAACTACCGGCTCGGCGTGTTCGGCTTCTTCGGCCATCCCGGCCTGGAGGGATCGGGATCGTACGGCCTCAAGGACCAGCAGGCCGCCCTGTCCTGGGTGAACCGCAACATCGCCCGGTTCGGCGGAGACCCCCGCAATGTGACCTTCGCCGGCCAGTCCGCGGGCGGGGTCAGCGGCTGCGCGCAGCTCACGTCGCCGGGCGCCAGGGGCCTGTTCGGGAAGGCCATCCTGCAGAGCGGCTCATGCTCCCTCGGCTGGCTCAAGAACTTCGACTACCGCGGCCAGAAGCCGGACGACGTGCTCTTGCCGCTCGCGACCGTCCAGGCCCGCGGTCGGCAGACCGCCGCCGACCTGGGCTGCACCGGCGATGACCCAGCGGTCATCGCCTGCATGCGCAAGCTGCCCGTCGACAAGCTGATGCCCGTGCTCAACAAGTACATCCACCCGGCCTACGGCACCGATGTGCTGCCGATGCGGCCGTCCGACGCGCTGCGCGCCGGACGCTTCCACCACGTGCCGGTCCTGTCGGGCAACACCCGCGACGAGTCCACCCAGTCCACGGCGATCTATGACGAGGCCGCGGCGGGCCGGCGCCGGCCCATGACCGAGCAGACCTTCAACACGGTGATGAGCGAGACCTTCGGCGAGGACGAGAAGGCGGTCCGGGCCGAATATCCGCGGTCGGCCTACGACTCGGCCGCGCTGGCGTGGTCGGCGATCGTCACCGACCGCAAATGGGTGTACGCGCAGAACGCCATGTCCCGCACCCTCTCCCGGCAGGTGCCGGTGTACCAGTACGAGTTCGCCGACCCCGACCCGCCGGCGCTGACCCCCGGTCCCCCGAAGATGCCGATGGGCGCCCAGCACGCTTCCGAGCTGTGGTACCTGTTCGACCTGGGCGGCCTCCCGCCCAAGCTAGACCCCGAACAGGCGCGGCTCGCCCAGCAGATGATCGGCTACTGGACGAGCTTCGCGGCCTTCGGAGATCCCGGCAGGGCCGGCGGCCCCCGGTGGCCGCTGTTCCGCACGACCGGCGGCCGCACTCCCCACGTCCAGTCCCTCGCCCCCGGCGCGGGCGGCATCCGCCCGGTCGACCTCGCAGCCGAGCACCACCTCCCCTTCTGGACGCGCCTCGCCCGCTGATCGGGACGGAGACCGGCCACCGGCCGCGGCGATGTGGAACGGATCCTCCAGTCCGTCAGCTCGGCGTCGACCCGCTCGCCCGGCCGTGTCGGGTGCCCGACACGGCCGGGCTACGCGGCGTATCCGCCGTCGATCCTCAGCACTGCGCCGGTGACGTAGGAGGCCTGCGGGCTGGCGAGGAAGACGACGCCCGCGGCGATCTCCTCCGGCCTGCCGTACCGCCCCATCGCCGCGGTCGGAAGGAACATGGACGCGGCCGGGCCGTCGGCGGGGTTTGCTTCGGTGTCGACGAACCCGGGTTGGACGACGTTGACCGTGATGCCCCGGTGCGCCAGATCGCGGGCCGCGCCCCGGCTGAAGCCCTCAAGGGCCGACTTCGTGCCCGTGTAGTACGCCATCCCCTGGAAACCCGCCCGGGTGGCCACACCCGAGCTGATGCTGACGATCCGCCCGCCATCGGGCAGCAACGGCAACGCCGCCTGGATCCCGGCCACCACGCTCGTGTAGTTGACGGTGAGCTGCCGCTCGACGGCGGCCTCGTCGACGGGCTCGCCGTCGAGCAGGCCGCCACCGCCCACGGCCGCGTTGTTGACCAGAATGTCCAGCTTCCCGAACTGCTCGACCACGCGCCCGATCAAGCCGGCCGCCTGCGCCGCGTCCGCCTGGTCGGCCTGGAAGGCCGCCGCGCGCACTCCCTTCGCCTCCAGGTCGGCGACCACGGCCTTGGCCCGATCCGCCGAGGACGAGTAGCTGATCGCGACGTCGGCGCCCTCGTCGGCCAGCGCCAGCGCCGACGCCGCCCCGATCCCCCGCGACCCGCCGGTCACGATCGCCACCTTGCCGTCCAGCTTTCCCATGTGCTCCCCACTTCCCTAGATGCAACGTGCCATGGAGTTCTTGACCGTGCGGTCCACCATAAGGATGGTGGACCGCACGGTCAAGAACTCCGTATCCTGTCCGCATGGCACGTCCGCGATCGTTCGACGAGAAGCAGGTACTGAACGCCGTCCGTGACCAGTTCTGGGACGCCGGCTACGCCGCGACCTCGCTAGAGGACCTGATGCGGGTCAGCGGCCTGGGCAAAGGCAGCCTGTACGCGGCGTTCGGCGACAAGCGCCAGCTCTTCCTCCGGGCGCTGCGCAGCTACACCGACGACAGCCATGGCCACCTTCGCGACGCCCTCGCCGAAAGTCCACGGGCCCTGGACGCACTACGCATGCTCCTCGAGGCACCCATCGACACCGACACGCGGCGTGGCTGCCTCCTGGCCAACAGCACCTGCGAACTAGGCAACGCCGATCCGGAAGTCCTCGACCACGCCCACCGCGCCTACGAGACGTCCACCGCGCTGATCGCCGACTGCGTCGCCCGCGCCCAACGCGAAGGCGATCTACCGGCAGAAACGGATCCGATCGCACTAGCGCGGGCCCTCCTGGCCGCGCAACAGGGGCTCGTCTTCATGAGCCGGACCGGGCTGGACACGACCACACTCACCGCCACAGCACGATCGCTCGCATCCCAACTCCTACCAAACCACCCCACCAACTAACCCAACACACAACGCGCCGCACGCACCAAACTTTGCCGGGCAGGGCCGTGCAGCGTGTCGTGCCCTGTCCAGCCCGCGCGCTCAACCCGCTCGCAGGTCTACCGGCTGAAAGTGCAGGTCATCGCCGACCCGGTCGGGCGGCTGATGCGGATCCTCCTACAGCCAGTCGGCTTCGGTGGCTATTCGGACGGCGTCGAGGCGGTTGCGGGCGTTCAGCTTGGTGACGATCGCCCCGAGGTAGTTGCGGACCGTGCCGCGCGACAGGTGAAGCCGCGCGGCGATCTCCGACGGGTCGGAGCCGGACGCCGCCAGCCTCAGCACGTCCAGTTCGCGATCGGTCAGAGGGTTCTCCGGCGCGGTGAGGGCGCGCGTGGCAAGCGCCTGGTCGATGACCTGCCGGCCCGCGACGATCCGTCTGATCGCCTCGGCCAGTTCATGTGCCGGCGCGTCCTTGACCATGAAGCCGTGCACGTTGGCGGCCAGTGCCCGGCGCAGCATGGTCGGCGTCGCGGAGCCTGTGACCAAGAGCACCTTGCAGCCGGGGAGTTCGGCGGCGATCTGGGCCGCCGCCTCGATGCCGTCGACGCCCGGCATGCCGATATCGAGCACCGCGATGTCGGGGCGGTGCTCGCGCGCGGCGGGGACGATCTGCTCTCCGCTTCCCACCTCGGCGACGACGGTCAGGTCGTCCTCCCGCTCCAGCAACGCGACCAGAGCACCGCGGACGAGATGCATGTCCTCGCCCACCAGCAGTCTGATCATCGGCTCCTCCGGGTTCTCAGGGGATTCTAGGTGTGCGCGGTCCGCTACCGAGCGATGTCCCGCTGGTCGCGCGGGCGGATCGGGCCGCGTCAACGGACAGCTCGAACCGGCCGTCGGGGAGGGGGCGGGCGGTGAGCGCCCCGCCGAGTGCGCCGGCCCGGGCCGTGAGGTTGGCGAGGCCCTGGCCCGGAGGGCTGGACGGGACGGCTTCGGTTCCGTCGTTGACGACGCGCACCCGGGCGCGGTCGTCGTCGCGTACCGCCTCGACCAGGCAGTGGCGGGCGGCGCTGTGTCGCATCACGTTGGTGACGGCCTCGCGCAAGACGGTGGCGAACAGCGCATCCGTCGCCGGGGGGAGGAGGAAGTCCGGCGGCCACGTCACGGTGACCTCGACGCCCGCCGCGGCGAGCAGGTCGAGTGCTGACTCCAACTCGGCCGCGGCCGACAACCGCCCCGTGTCGTCGCCGGGGATGGCCCGCAGGTCGCCGAGGGCGCTCCGTGCGGCCGACGCGGCGTCCGCCAGCGCCTCGTCCGCCGCGCCCGGGTCGCGGGTCGCCAGGTCGGCCTTGAGCATGATCGCCCAGAGCCCCGCGCCGAGCAGGTCGTGCACGTCGCGGGCGATCCGGCGCCGCTCCTGCGCGACGGCCGTCAGCGCCAGCGCCGCCCGGGTCTCGGCTATCTCGTGGACGAGGCGGGTCAGCAGCGCCAGCCCGTAGAACATCAGCGCGCCGCCCGCCGTTTCGATCGTCCACAACGCCGCACCGGCTCCATCGTCGCCGCGGACGAGCAGCGTCGCCGGGACGAGCGCGACATACCCGGTGAACAGGGTCCAGGCCCGGCCGGGACGCGCGGCCAGGATGACCAGCACCGCCCCGCCGGCCAGCCACATGAGCTGCGGGTACGGGCGATCGGGCGCGAACAGCGCCGCGGTGGCCAGCAGCGCCTGCGCGGGGAGCGTCCATACCGCGTGCCGCGGTGGCGCGCCAGGCGGCCGGGGCAGGACGTGGTACACCTGCAATCCGACGACCGCGATGATGTCGGCGATGTAGAGGGCGAGCAGCGTCGGCGGCGGCGCCGCCGAGACCAGGTAGATCACCGCGATCACCGGGTACCAGAGGTGCCCGATGACGATGATGGGCAGCGCGGTCCGCGGCGTGAGGTCACCGGGCGGCGGCAGCGGTGCCGGCGCGGGCGGCTCGGGGGCGCGGCGGACCTCGGCCCGGGCCGCCCGGGCGCGTTCCAGGACGCCTTCCGCCCGCCCTTCGGCGGCCAGCCGGATGATCTCGGACAGGGCGGTGCCGAGAGCGTCCTCCAGCGCGTCCGAGACCCGGGCGCGTTCCATGGCCACGGACCTGGCCGCGAGTTCGCCCCGTGTCGTCGCGAGCTCGTCGCGCAGGTCGCTGAGCCGGGTCAGCGCGTACACCAGCAGGCCTTGGCACAGTGCGTTGCCCATGGCGTTCAGGCAGGAGTACAGGCTGCCGGTGTTGAGTGATCCGGCCGCGGCGACCACGACGGCGAACAGCGGCCCGCGCACCGGGCGCGGCAGCATGAGGAGCAGCGACGCGCCGAGGAATCCGGCGGGGCCACCGAGCGGCAGCAGCAGGACCTGCGCGGCGAGGGTCCAGGCGCCGAACCGGTCGCGGAACCGCCGGGTCCGCGGCAGGCAGTGCACCAGTTGCAGGACGAGCATCGCGACCGCCGCGGGATCCGGCACCGGTCCGTCCGGCGAGACCACCAGGCCCACCAGGACGGCGGCGATCACTGCGGTGACCACGCGGGAATCCTAGGGTGTTCTGTCCGGTTCGTGCATTCTGCATGGTGAGGTGGTGCACGTGGCACTGTCGCCGCCGCAGGGTCGCAGGCGAGCCTGGCCGCATGAAGAAGCTCCCGCTCGCGCTGCTGTGCACGCTCGTGACCCTCATCGCCTTCTGTCCGGCCGTGCGTGCGCAGAGCCGGTCTTCCCCCGATCAAGGCCCGGCCGTGTCCCAGGGGCGTGGATCCCGGAATGGCGACATCGCACGGCTGATCGATGGACTGGTGCCGGCGCAGCTGGCCGAGAACAGGATTCCCGGCGCGTCCGTCGTCGTGGTCAAGGACGGAGCGCAGGTGTTCGCGAAGGGATACGGCGTCGCCGACGTCGCGTCCCGCAGGCCGGTCGACCCCGCGTCGACGGCGTTCTTCCTCGGCTCGACGACCAAGCTGTTCACGGCGACCGCCGTGATGCAACTCGTCCGCGCGGGCCGGCTGAGCCTGGACCAGGACGTCAACCGCTACCTCACCGCGTTCAAGATCAAGAACACCTATCCCGGGCGTCCGGTGACACTGCGGCACTTGCTCACCTACACCGCCGGGTTCGACGAGCACACGCTGGGCCTGGCGGAACGCGACCCGAACGACGTGGTGTCCCTCGGGCGCAGCGTCGAGGAGTGGCAGCCCGAACGGGTCCGGCCGCCGGGGACGCGTGTCGCCTATGACAACTACGGCATCGCGCTCGCCGGATTCCTGGTCGAAGTCGCCTCGAAGCAGCCCTTTGCGGACTACGCCAGGGAGCACGTGCTGAGCCCGGTCGGCATGTCCGGGACGAGTGTCGCGCTCCCCCACCCCGGGGCGTTCGCCGCGCGCCTGGCCAAGGGGTACCGCCCCTCCGGCAGCGGCTTCACCGCCGAGAGCGGCCAGTACGGGCCGTGGACGCCGAGCGGCACCGGGCCCGCCGCCACACCCGCCGACATGGGCCGGTTCATGATCGCGCAACTCGGCGATGACCCCGCCCTCGGCGGCGCCGCGGTCACCCGTCCCTTGCGTTCGCGCCAGTACACCCAGATCGACCCGATGCCCGGCATGGGCTTCACCTTCGAGGAGCGGCCCCGAAACGGCCACCCCCGCTACTACAAGGACGGGGACGTTCCCGGCTTCCACAACGTGCTGGCACTGATGCCCGAGCAGCGCGCCGGCGTGTACGTCGTGTACAACGGCGATGGCGCGAACGGAGACGCGAACTGGCTGGCCCAGCGCGTGGCGAACGCCGTCACCGACCATTACACCCCCGCCACCAGAGCGCAGCCGCTGGCAGCACCGGCGACGAAGGCCCCTGGCGACGCGACCCGCTATTCCGGGACGTACCGGGCCAACCGCACCAGTAACTCCGACCTCACCCGGTTCAACAGCCTGATCGTCAACATCAAGGTGAGCGCCGGCAAGGACGGCACCCTCACCACCACCGGCGTCTCCCCGGACCCGGCCAAGAAGACCCAGCACTGGAAGCAGGTGCGGCAGGGTCTGTTCATCGAGAAGGGCGGGCAGGATCGCCTCGCGTTCGACGGCGAGACGCTGGTCGCGTCAGCGAACCCGGCCGAGTCCTACCAGCGGCTCGCCTGGTACGACGAACCGTCGTTGCACCTCGCCCTGCTGATCGGCGGGGCGTTCGCGTTCATCATCGCCTTCTTCGCTTTCCCGGTGCTCGCGCTCGTGCGGGGTCTGCGGCACCGGCCCGCGCATCCGCTCCCCGCCCGCCTGACCCGTGCCCAGGCCTGGCTGGCCGCCGCACTGACCACCGTGTTCCTCGTCGCCATGGCCCTGGCGATGTCGGACGGCAACTCCCTGATGGAGGCCGTGGTACTCGGCTCACCCCGTCTGACGGTGCTGCCCTACATCGCGACCGCTTCGTTCGTGGCCGCTCTCCCGCTGCCCGTGGCCCTGGCCGGCGCCTGGTGGAAGAACTGGTGGAGGCTCCCCGGCAGGATCGGGTTCACCCTCCTGGTGCTCCTATCCGTCCCCTTCTTCAAACTGTGCGTCACCTACCACCTTCTGGCGCTCCCGTTCCCTACCACCTGACGAGCGCACCGGCCTGCCGAGACGTCAGCGGACGGGCAGGCCGGTGATGGTGCGGCCGATGACGAGGCGCTGGATTTCGGAGGTGCCCTCGAAGATGGTGAAGATCTTGCTGTCGCGGTGCATGCGCTCGACCGGGTAGTCGCGGGTGTAGCCGTTGCCGCCGAGGATCTGGATGGCCTCCTCGGTGACGTGCACCGCCATCTCGCTGGCCATCAGCTTGGCCATCGAGCCCTCGGCGTTCTGGAAGTCCTTGCCGGTGCGGGCCATCCAGGCGGCGCGCCAGACCATGAGGCGGGCGGCGTCCAGGCGGGTCTTCATGTCGGCGAGCTTGAAGGCGATCGCCTGGAAGTCGCCGATCTTCTTGCCGAACTGCTCGCGCTCCCGCGCGTACTGCAGGGCGTAGTCGTAGGCGGCGCGGCCGACGCCGAGGGCCATCGCGCCGACGGACGGGCGGGTGGTCTCGAACGTCTTCAGCGCGGCCTGGCCCTTGGAGCTCTTGCCCTCGCGGGTGCGGGCGATGCGCTCGTCGAACCTCTCCTTGCCGCCGACGATCAGGTGCGACGGGACGCGCACGTCGTCCAGGACGACCTCGGCGGTGTGGGAGGCGCGGATGCCGTGCTTCTTGAACTTCTGGCCCTGCTTCAGGCCCGGGGTGTTCGGCGGGACGATGAAGCTGGCCTGGCCGCGGCTGCCGAGCTCGGGGTACACCGAGGCCACGACGACGTGGACGTCGGCGATGCCGCCGTTGGTCGCCCAGGTCTTGGTGCCGTTCAGCACCCATTCGTCCTTGGCCTCGTCGAAGACGGCTCGGCTGCGGATCGAGCCCACGTCGCTGCCGGCGTCGGGCTCGGACGCGCAGAACGCGCCGAGCTTGACGTCGTCGGTGGTGCCGAACATCTGCGGCACCCACTCGGCGACCTGCGCCTCGGTTCCCACGGCGGCGACGGACGCGGCGGCGAGGCCGGTGCCCACGATGGAGAGCGCGATGCCCGCGTCCCCCCAGAACAGCTCCTCGAACGCCACCGGGATGCCGAGGCCGGTCGGCTCCAGCCACTGGGTGGCGAAGAAGTCCAGGGAGTAGATGCCGACCTTGGACGCCTCCTGGATGAGCGGCCAGGGGGTCTCCTCCCGCTCGTCCCACTCCTCCGCGGCGGGGCGGATGACGTCCCTGGCGAACTCGTGCACCCAGTCCCTGACCTCGCGGACGTCCTCGCTGGGCTCCAGGGAGAACGGCGTCTGCTCCGCACTCGTCATGATTATTGACCCTCTCTCCAATATCGCTGTTACCAACGGTAGCACCATCTGGCGTTACCACGGGTAACACAGCCACCCGGAGAGGGCGGTCACCTGCGGCCGGGCGAGAAGGACCGCGCGGCGGCGTACGCGGGGACCTCGATCATCGGCGGGCGCTCCCCCACCGCGACGTCGGTCGTGCGGGCGTCGTGCCCGTCCGCGGCGCGGTGGAACCGGGTGAGCGCCGTCGAGGGGGCCTCCAGCGGGAGCATCCGGCCGTGCCGCTCCAGCCGCGACCAGGCGGTCAGCATGATCTGCCCGGACATGGCGCCGAGCGCCTCGGTGGACTGGTGGGCGTGCACCCGGCGGCCGAGGTCGACCTGCGCGATCGCGTCGAGGCCGGAGTCCTGGTAGATGTCGAGGAGCAGGCCGAGCTCCACGCCGTAGCCGGTCACGAACGGCATCCGCTCCAGCAGGGCCCGGCGGCCGGCGTACTCGCCGCCGAGCGGCTGCATGACGCCGGCGAGCAGCGGCCAGTGCAGGTTGATCAGGGGGCGCGCGACCAGCTCGGTGACCCGGCCCCCGCCGCCCTCCACGCGCCGCCCGCCCTCGACCAGCGGCCGGTCGTAGCAGCCCTTGACGTAGCCGACGGACGGGTCGGTCAGCAGCGGCCCGAGCAGGCCGGTGATGTAGGACGAGGCGAACTCGCGCAGGTCGGCGTCCACGAACACGATCAGGTCGCCGGACGTCGCGGCGAGGGACTTCCACAGCGCCTCGCCCTTGCCGGACATGCGTCCCTGCTCCGGCAGGACGGCGTCCTGCGCCACCACGCCAGCGCCGGCGGCGGCGGCCACGGCGGCGGTCCGGTCGCGGGAGCGGGAGTCGACCACGACGATCTCGTCCACCAGCGGGATCCGCTCGACCAGGTCGGTGCGGACGGCGGCGACGATCGCGCCGACCGTCGCCTCCTCGTCCCGCGCCGGCAGCACGACGCTGATCCTGGTGTCGCCCTTGGCGGCGAGCAGCAGGCGCGGCGGCCAGTCCTCGGCCGTGCTGGTGCGGCGGTCCAACCACGACGCGACCTCGGGCAGCACGCGCTCTCCCTCCCGTTCGGGGCGTCCTCGACCGGTGTTCCGGGACCGGCGTCCCCTCACCTACTAGGAAACGCCAGATCTCCCCAGATCATTCACTGTCGGCGCAGCACAGGACGAACCGACCCGAAGAGTTAACACCGCCACAACACGCCGGTCATTCGGCGGCGTGCCGGTCCAGGAACTCGTAGACGTCCGCCTCGTCCACCCCCGGGAAGGCCCCGGGCGGCAGGACGGACAGCACGTGGGAGTGCGCCCGCGCCGACGGCCAGGCCATGCCCTCCCACCGGTCGGACAGCTCCTTCGGGGGCCGCTGGCAGCAGTCGCCGTCCGGGCACGCGGACTTGACCCGCCGGGTCGTCTCCCGGCCGCGGAACCAGCGGGAGTCCTCGAACCGGACGCCCAGCGTGATGGCGAAGTCGCGCTCGTGGCTGGGGTCGATGTGCGACAGGCACCAGTACGTCCCGTTGGGGGTGTCGGTGTACTGGTAGTAGACGGAGAAGCGGTCCGCCGCGCCGAACACGTGCCGCCCGGCCCACTCCCGGCACATCCGCTGGCCCTCGATCGCGCCGTCCTCGTCCTGCGGGAAGGCCAGGCCGTCGTTGGCGTAGGCCTTGTAGATCGTGCCGTTCTCGTCGTTCTTGGTGAAGTGCAGCTGGAGGTCGAGGTGGTGGGTCGCGACGTTGGTGAAGCGGTGCGCGGCCATCTCGTAGGAGACGGAGAAGACGTCCGCCAGGTCCTCCACCGACAGCTCCCGCGCGGCCTTCGCCTCCTGCAGGAACGGGACGACGCTCCGCTCGGGCATCAGGATCGCGGCGCCGAGGTAGTTGGCCTCGACGCGCTGGCGCAGGAAGTCGGCGAAGTCGCGCGGCTGGTCGTGGTCGAGCGCGATGTGCCCGAGGGTCTGCAGCAGGATCGTCCGCGGCGTGTGCATGCCGAGCTGCTCGCGCTCCAGGTAGATCCGCCGGTTGCGCAGGTCGGTGACGGACCGGACGGAGCGCGGCAGGTCCTGGACGTACTGCAGGCTGAAGCCGAAGTGCCCCACCAGCGTCATCAGCAACCCCTGGGACACGGCGCCGCGCCGGTACCCGACGGCGTCGAGGGTCCGGGACGCGACGTCCTCGATGTCGGCGAAGTGGTTGCCGCGCTCGTGCATCTGGCGGCGCAGCTCCGCGTTGGCCTTGCGGGCCTCCTCCGGGCTCGCGGTGGGCTTGGTGCGGCTGCGCTTCAGCTCCCCGTACAGCGCGAGGATGTGCTCGATGACCTCGTTCGGCATCCGCTTGCCGACCTTGAGGTGCGACAGGCCGAGCGTCCGGTACAGCGGGTCGCGCTGCGCCTCCTCCAGCTGGATCTCCAGCTGGGCGCGCCGGCTCGGCGGCTGGCGGCGCAGCAGCTCCTCCACCGGGCACTCCAGCGCGGCGGCGAGGGCCTGCAGCAGCGTGAGCTTGGGCTCGCGCCGCCCGTTCTCCAGCAGGGACAGCTGGGACGGGGCGCGGCCGACGCGCTCGCCGAGTTCCGACAGCGTCAGCCCGCGGCCGCGCCGCAGATGCCGGAGCCGCTGCCCGAAGGTGACGAGATCCACGTCACTCGTCAAGTTGATGGATTCTTCTGTCCGCAAGGTCGTCACCGCTTCATGATACCGGAATTTTCGCGCTTCTTTCGTTACTTGCGAGTTCATCCAGGGGTGGCGGCCGGGGCATAGTCGAGGCAAGCACCCAGGGGACGACACGGAAGGGCAAGACGATGAGCGATGGTCGCCTCAAGGGCGCAGCCGACGAGCTGCGGCGACAGTGGGAGACCGACCCCCGGTGGAAGGGCGTCGAGCGGACCTACACGGCCGAGGACGTCGTCCGGATCCGCGGTTCGGTCCAGGAGGAGCACACCCTCGCGCGCCTCGGCGCCGAGCGGCTCTGGACGCTCCTGCACGAGGAGGACTACGTCCACTCCCTCGGCGCGCTGACCGGGCTGCAGGCCGTCCAGCAGGTGAAGGCAGGCCTCAAGGCCATCTACCTGTCGGGCTGGCAGGTCGCGGCCGACGCCAACCTGGCGGGGCAGACCTACCCCGACCAGAGCATCTACCCGGCGAACTCGGTCCCGGCCGTCGTGCGCCGCATCAACAACGCGCTGCTGCGCGCCGACCAGGTCCAGTGGGCCGAGGGCGAGGGCGACACGCACTTCCTCGCCCCGATCGTGGCCGACGCCGAGGCCGGCTTCGGCGGCGTGCTGAACGCCTTCGAGCTGATGAAGGGCATGATCGCCGCGGGCGCCGCGGGCGTGCACTGGGAGGACCAGCTGGCCTCCGAGAAGAAGTGCGGCCACCTCGGCGGCAAGGTCCTCATCCCGACCTCGCAGCACATCAAGACCCTCAACACCGCCCGCCTCGCCGCGGACGTCTCGGGCACCCCGTCTCTGATCATCGCGCGGACCGACGCCGAGGCCGCGACCCTGATCACGACGGACGTGGACGAGCGCGACCGCGAGTTCACCACCGGCGAGCGCACCGCCGAGGGCTTCTACCGGGTCCGCAACGGCATCGAGCCCTGCATCGCCCGCGCCAAGGCCTACGCGCCGTACTCCGACCTCATCTGGATGGAGACCGGCACCCCGGACCTGGAGCAGGCCCGCAGGTTCGCCGAGGCGGTCAAGGCCGAGTACCCGGACCAGATGCTCGCCTACAACTGCTCGCCGTCCTTCAACTGGAAGGCGCACCTGGACGACGCGACCATCGCCAAGTTCCAGCGCGAG
The DNA here is from genome assembly GCF_900115095.1 of Actinomadura madurae. GTDB lineage: Bacteria > Actinomycetota > Actinomycetes > Streptosporangiales > Streptosporangiaceae > Spirillospora > Spirillospora madurae. Next base: position 189,900 of record NZ_FOVH01000006.1, on the reverse strand, counting down.
CTCGGCCACATGGGCTTCAAGTTCCAGTTCATCACGCTGGCCGGCTTCCACGCGCTGAACTACGGCATGTTCGACCTGGCGCACGGCTACGCCCGCGAGGGCATGACCGCCTACGTCGACCTGCAGGAGCGCGAGTTCGCGGCGGCCGAGAAGGGCTTCACCGCCGTCAAGCACCAGCGCGAGGCCGGCACGGGCTACTTCGACATGGTCAGCACGGCGATCAGCCCGGACTCGTCCACCACGGCGCTGAAGGGCTCCACGGAAGAGGGCCAGTTCCACTAAGCCTCCCGGCGGCGCCACCGGCCCGCCGCTCCGGATCGATCCCCGGGCCCCGAAGGCCCCCGCGTTCCTACACCCGCGGGGGCCTTCCGGTCGTCTCGGGGCCCCCGTCCGGCGAGGCGCGCCCCGGCCGGATGCGGCTAGGGGCTCGACAACGCCCGATAATCGGCGCATCGTGTTCGCGCTAGTTGATCACTCGGAGAGAGGATCCCTGATGGCGCGTCACCCCCGGTCCATCCGGTCCCGGGCGATCCCCGGCCGGGTGCTGCCGCTCGCCGTCGCCGCCGTGAGCGCCGTCGCGCTCGCGCCCGCCGCCTCCGCGGACGGGCACGGCCACCACGGGCGCTTCACCCCCGGCGCCCCCGGCGTCGGCGACCCGTACTTCCCGCTGGAGGGCAACGGCGGGTACGACGCCCGGCACTATTCGCTGGACCTGCGCTACGACCCCGACCACGACCAGCTCGACGGCACCGTCACCATCACCGCGCGGGCCACCCAGAACCTCTCGCGGTTCGACCTGGACCTGTCCGGCATGGACGTGGAGAAGGTCTGGGTCGACCGGCGGCGGGCCCGCTACGAGCGGCGCGGCCAGGAGCTGATCATCACGCCGCGCAAGGGCCTGCGCAAGGGCTCGGTCTTCACGACCGTCGTCAGGTACGGCGGCGTGCCGCAGACCATCGTGGGGTCGCCGATCGTGTTCGGCTCCCCCTACGGGTTCCTGCACACCCCGGACGGCGCCTTCGTCGGCGGCGAGCCGAACGGCGCCCGCACGTGGTTCCCCGTCAACGACCACCCGAGCGACAAGGCGACCTACGACTACACCCTCACGGTGCCCGCGGGGCTCAAGGCCGTCGCCAACGGGCGCCTGACCGGGCACCGCTCCGCCACCGCCTCGTTCAGCCGCCGCGCCGCGCGGACCCGCGCCGAGGTGTTCAGGTGGCGCGAGGACAGCCCGATGGCGAGCTACCTCACCACGATCGACATCGGCAAGTGGGAGGTGAAGCAGGGGCGCACGCCGGGCGGCGTCCCGAACTACACGGCCGTCGACCCGGTCCTCCTCGCCGGGCAGCCGGACGCGGTGGACTTCTTCTTCGACACCACCAGCGAGGTGACCGACCTCTGGTCGCGGACGTTCGGCCGCTACCCGTTCAGCAGCACCGGCGCCATCGCCGACGACGCCCGCTTCAACGGCGAGCCGCTCGGGTTCTCCCTGGAGACGCAGAGCAAGCCGGTGTACTCCGCGGTGCGCAGCACCGGCACGATCGCCCACGAGCTGGCGCACCAGTGGTTCGGGGACGCCGTCTCCCCGGCCCGGTGGAAGGACATCTGGCTGAACGAGAGCTTCGCGACCTGGTCCGCCTGGTACTACACGGAGAAGACGGGCGGCCGCACGGTTCACGACGCGGCCCGCGCCACGTACGCCGCCCGCCCGTTCCCCGACGCCGCGGGCCGCCCGTACTGGTCGGTGCTGACCGCCGACCCGAAGCGCGACACCATGTTCAACGACCGCGTCTACAGCGGCGGCGGCATGATGCTGCAGTTCCTCCGGGAGAAGATCGGCGACGACAAGTTCCTCACCCTGCTCCGGACATGGTACGCGCAGCACAAGCACGGCAACGCCAGGACCGAGCAGTTCACCGCTCTGGCGGAGCAGATCTCCGGCCAGGACCTGAGCCCGTTCTTCAAGGACTGGCTCTACTCCCCGATCAAGCCCGCCATCCCCGAGGACTGACCCCCGCTCCACCGACGGCCTCGCCCTCGACGGGCCCCGGCGCGACCCGCCGGGGCCCGTTCTGTGCGAAATTACCTGGTCGCCCCCACCGCGCCTGTCTAAGCTCCCGGTAAGTGGGCGTTCTTCCGTGGGTGTGGTGGTACGGCTTCCGGCGCCACACGGCGTACCCGCTCGGCTCGCTGACCGAGTCGCTGACCAACACGGTGTTCGGCTTCATGCGCGCCTACGTCCTGCTCGCGCTGTGGGACGTGCGCCCCTCCCTCGGCGGGTACGAGGCCGCCGACGCCGTCACCTTCTGCTTCATCACCCAGGCGCTGATCGGGCCGGTGCAGATCTTCGGCGGCATGGACCTCACCGAGCGCATCCGCAACGGCGACGTCGCCATCGACCTGTACCGGCCGGTCGGGCTGCAGGGCTGGTGGCTCGCCGACGACCTCGGCCGCGCCGCCGGCTCGCTCCTGCTGCGCGCGGGCCCGCCGCTGCTGGCCGGCGCGCTGGTGTTCCCGTTCCGGTGGCCCTCCCCCGTGCACGCCGCCGCGTTCGCGGTCGCGACGCTGCTCGCGGCGCTGGTCGGCTTCGCGCTGCGGTACCTGGTGGCCATGGGCATGTTCTGGCTGCACGACGACCGGGGCCTCAGCGCCGTCACCCTGGTGATGTCGCTGTTCTTCTCGGGGATGATCCTGCCGCTCGTGGTGTTCCCCGGATGGCTCGGCGAGGTCGCGCGGGCGCTGCCGTGGGCGGCGCAGATCCAGGTGCCCGCGGACGTCTTCCTCGGCACCTACACAGGCGGCGCGCTGCTCGGGGCGCTGGCGTTCCAGGCGGGGTGGGCGGCGGTGCTGCTCTGGGCGGGCGCGCTGGTCACGCGGGCGGCGCGGCGGAGGCTGGTGGTGCACGGTGGCTGATCCGATACGGATGTACGGGCTGCTCGCCTGGACGTGGATACGCGCGGCGGCGCAGTACCCGGTGTCGATGGTGCTGCTGGCGCTGGCCACCGCGATCGTCTCCGTCCTGGACGCGGCGGCCATCCTCGTGCTTTTCTCGCGGGCGCCCCGCATCGCCGGGTTCAACGTGTCCGAGGTGCTCTTCCTCTACGGGACGTCCGCCCTGGCGTTCGCGTGCTCGGACATCGCGCTCGGCACGACCGAGCGGCTCGGCCACCACGTGCGGGAGGGGACGCTGGACGCGATGCTGGTGCGGCCGGTGAGCCCGCTGGTCCAGATCGCGACGGAGGGGTTCACACCCCGCCGCCTCGGCAAGCTGGTCCCGGCGGTGCTGGTCCTCGGCTTCGCGCTGCCCCGGCTGGACGTCTCCTGGACGCCGGGCCGGGCGGCGATGATCCCCGTCATGGTGGCGTCCGGCGCGGCGATCTTCTGCGGGCTGTGGGTGCTGACGGGCGCCGTGCAGTGCGTGCTGGTCGACAGCCACGGGGCGAGCAAGTCGCTGACCTACGGGGGCGCGTTCCTGACCCAGTACCCGATGACGATGTTCGCCCGCGACTTCGTCCGCGGGGTGACCTTCGTCGTCCCGCTGGCGTTCGTCAACTGGCAGCCCGCGCTGTACGTCCTGGACCGTCCCGACCCGCTGGGGCTGCCCCACGCGGCGCGGTTCGCGTCCCCGGCGGTCGCCGCCGCGGTGTGCGCGGCGGCGGCGCTGGCGTGGCGGGCGGGGCTGCGGCACTACCGATCGACAGGGAGCTGATGCCGGTGCCGATGATCGAGGCCGGGGACCTCGTCAAGACCTTCACCGTGCGGGCGCGCTCGGGGCCGCTGCGGCGGAGGACGCGGACCACGCTGCGCGCGGTGGACGGGGTGTCGTTCACGGTCGAGCCGGGCGAGTTCGTCGGCTACCTCGGCCCGAACGGCGCCGGGAAGTCCACCACCATCAAGATGCTGACCGGGATCCTCACGGCGTCGTCCGGCACCCTCCGGGTGTGCGGGCTCGACCCGTCCCGGCGGCGCACGACGCTCGCGCGCCGCCTCGGCGTGGTGTTCGGGCAGCGGACGACGCTGTGGTGGGACCTGCCGCTGCGCGACAGCCTCGCCCTCGTCCGGCGGCTGTACCGGGTCGAGGCGGCGGCGCACCGGGCCCGGCTCGCCGAGCTGACCGCGCTGCTGGAACTGGAGCCGTTCCTGGACACCCCGGTCCGGCAGCTCAGCCTCGGGCAGCGGATGCGCGGCGACCTCGCCGCGGCGCTCCTGCACGATCCGGAGCTGCTCGTCCTGGACGAGCCGACGATCGGCCTGGACGTGGTGAGCAAGGCGACCGTCCGCGACTTCCTGGAGCGCATCAACGCCGAGCGCGGCACCACGATCCTGCTGACCACGCACGACCTCGGCGACATCGAGCGGCTCTGCCGCCGCGTCATGATCATCGACCATGGCCGGCTCGCCTTCGACGGCGGGCTGGACGAGCTGCGCCGCACCGTGGACGCCGACCGGATGCTCGTGGTGGAGCTGGCGCGGCCCGGCCCGCCGATCGCGCTGGACGGGATCGAGGCCGAGCGGGTGGAGGGGCCCCGGCAGTGGCTCCGGCTGCCGCGCACCGCCAACGCGGCGGCGGTCGTCGCCGCCCTCGCCCGCGACCACGAGGTCCGGGACATCTCGCTGCGGGAGGCCGGCATCGAGGAGGTGCTGGCGGGGCTCTACCGCGGCGACCACGCGTACTGGTGCTCGGGGCGCCCGGTGGCCCCGTAGCGCAGCGTGACCACGACCCGCCCGGCCTGGGCGAGGGCGGCGAGGTAGCGCTGGGCGGTGGCGCGGGAGATGCCGACCTGGTCGGCGATCTCGGCGGCGGACCGCGGCTCGTCCGCCCTCCGCAGCGCGTCGCAGATCAGCCGGGTCGTCACCGGCGACTGCCCCTTGGGCGCGGGCGGCTGGCCGTGCAGCGGCGCGTAGAGGGCGCGGACGGCGCCGTCCAGGGCCTCCTGGGTCACCTCGCCGTCGCCGGACAGCGCCTCCCGGTACCGCGCGTAGGCGGTGAGGCGCGCGTTCAGCGCGGCGGCGGTGAACGGTTTGACCAGGTAGTGCAGGGCACCGCCGCGCAGCGCCTCCCGCACGACGCCCGGGTCGGCCGCGGCCGTCGCCATGATGACGTCGGCGTCCAGCTCGGGCAGCAGCGTCAGGCCCGAGGCGTCCGGCAGGTACACGTCCAGCAGCACGAGGGCGGGCGCCAGCTCGGCGGCCATCGACCGGGCCCGCGCCGCGGTGTGCGCGAGCCCCGCGACGGAGAACCCGCGCAGCGCGGCCACGAACCCGGCGTGGACCTGCGCCACGCGGAAGTCGTCGTCCACCACGAGCACGTCGATCACCGCACCGCCTCCGCTCCGAGCACCCCGGGAAGCCGGGCGACCGCCACGGCACCGCCGCCGCCGGGCCCGGCCGATCCGGCGTCGACGAACGTCACGTCGCCGTCGCGGGCGCGGGCGGTGCGGCGCGCCAGCCCGAGGCCGAGGCCGCGCGACCGCCCGGCGGCGGGGTCGCGGGTGGACACCCCGTCGTCGAACACGGCCTCGCGGAGCCCGTCGGCGAGCCCGTCGCCGGAGTCGGTGACGGTGACGTGCAGGTCGCGGCCGTCGCCGAGCAGCTCGATCTCGACGCGGGCGGGCCGCCGCCGCCCGAGCCGCGCGGCCTCGACGGCGTTGTCGACGAGGTTGCCGACGACGGTCGTGACGTCGAGCGGGTCGGCGACGCGGCCGGGGACGTAGCTGGCGGCGCCGATGTCGAGGCGGACGCCCTTCTCCGCGGCGACGGCGGCCTTCGCCGACAGGAACGCCCGCAGGTAGGGGTCCGACAGCGGGTCGGGGAGGTTGTCGGGCGCCGGGGCGCGGCGCGCGGCGTCCTCCATCAGCGCCCCGATGTAGTCGGCGGCCTCCTCGCTGTGGCCGAGCTGGAGCAGGCCGGAGAGGGTGTGCAGCCGGTTGGCGTACTCGTGCCGCTGCGCGCGGAGTGCGTCGAAGAGGGTGCTGACCGAGTCCAGCTCGCGGGCGAGGGTCTCCAGGTCGGTGCGGTCGCGCAGCGTGATGACGGCGCCGAGGTCGCGGCGGTGCCGGCGGACCTCCCGGCGGTTGACGACGAGCACCCGCTCCCCCGCGGTGACGAACAGGTTCGTGGCCTCCCGCCGGCCCGTCAGCACGTCCCGCAGCGCGCCCTCGGGGGCCAGGTCCCCGGCGGGCGCGCCGCGCTCCGGGGTGACGCCGAGCAGCCGGGCCGCCTCGTCGTTGCAGACCGCGGTCCGGCCGCCGGAGTCGACGGCGACGACGCCCTCGCCGACGCCGTGCAGCACGGCCTCCCGCTCGTGGACCAGCTCCACCAGCTCGTACGGTTCGAGGCCGAGCGTCTGTCGCTTCAGCCTGCGGCCGATCGCGACGGAGGCGAGCACGCCGAGCAGGACGGAGCCGGCGACGAACAGCGACATCTCGCGCAGCACGTGGCCGAGCTCCCGGTCGATGGCGCGGGCGTCGAACCCGACGCTGACCTCCCCGAGGATCCGCCCGTCCCGGCCGTACAGCGGGACCTTCCCGCGCGCGGACAGGCCGAGCGTGCCCCGCTCGACGCGGACGACCTCCCGCCCGGCGAGCGCGTCGGACGGGTCGGTGCTCACGTGCCGGCCGAGCTCCCTGGGGTTCGGGTGGGAGAGGCGGATGCCCCGGCTGTCGGTCACGACGACGAACAGCGCGCCCGTCCGGACGCGGATCCGCTCGGCCCGGTCCTGGACGAGGCCGTCCTGGACGGCACCATCCTGGACGGCACCGCCCTGGACGGGGCGGCCGGGGGTGGCGGCCGCGACCGCGTCCCGGATCTCGGGGTCGACGGCGACGGTGCGCGCCACCGTGAGGGCCCGCTGGCCGTACTGGTCGCGGAGCCTGCCGTCGAGCATCCAGCCGGTCAGGCCGTATCCGAGGACCGCCACCACGACGACCACGCCCACCTGCAAGATCAGCACCTGGCGGGCGAAGGTGATGCGCGGCCGCACGGACATGACCCGTCACCGTAATCGATGGCGGGCCGCCCGCCCAGCCCCGCGCGAGCAGAACGAGCAAAAGCCGGGATAACGCGCGCAACGTGGGGATTCGCGGCTTGCGAGCACATCGCGGGCAAGGGTTCCGGTGACGCGCGCCACATTCGTACGGTGCCGCCGTGTCCACTACAGCATCGCCCACGCGAGACGGAGCCGGGCGGCCCCCCGGGCCCGTCATCGAGCTGGAGAACGCCACCAAGCGGTTCCGGTCGGCGGGCGGCGTCCACACGGCCGTCCGCGACCTGAACATGTCCGTCGGCCCCGGCGAGTTCGTCGCCGTGGTCGGCCCCACCGGATGCGGCAAGTCCACCACCCTGTCCCTCGTCTCCGGGCTGGAGCCGGCGTCCGCCGGGCGCGTCCTCGTCCAGGGCCGCCCCGTGGACGGGATCCCGGACGGCGTCGGCTACATGTTCCAGCACGACGCCGTCCTGCCCTGGCGGTCCGTCCTGGACAACGTGGCGGCCGGCCCCCGCTACCGGGGCGCGTCCAAGCGGGACGCCCGCGACCGCGCCCGGGACTGGGTCGCCCGCGTCGGCCTCGCCGGGTTCGAGGGCTACTACCCCCACCAGCTGTCCGGCGGGATGCGCAAGCGCGTCGCGCTCGCGCAGACCCTCGTGAACGAGCCGTCCGTGCTGCTCATGGACGAGCCGTTCTCCGCCCTCGACGTCCAGACCCGCGGCCTCATGCAGGACGAGCTGCTGCGGCTGTGGTCGGGGTCCGGCGCCGCCGTCGTGTTCGTCACCCACGACCTGGAGGAGGCGCTCGTGCTGTCCGACCGGGTCGTGGTCATGACCGCCGGCCCCGCGACGATCAAGAGCGTGTTCGACGTGCCGCTGGACCGCCCTCGCGACGCCGAGGAGGTCCGGCTGACCGGCGCGTTCCTCGACATCTACCGCGAGGTGTGGGACTCGCTCCGCGAAGAGGTCCAGATCACCCGGGAGAGAGGAGCCGGCCATGCCGCGTGACGTGCAGGCGAAGGGGGCCACGGCGACCATCGGCGGGGCCGCGCCCGCCGGGGCCGGCGCGCCGGGCCGGCCCGCCGACGACGGCGACCTGGCGGCGATCGCGCGGCTGCGCACCGCCGGGCTGCGGCGCGCCCTCGGCATCAACGCCGTCCGGGTCGCGCTGGTCGCGGCGTGGCTCGGGTCCTGGGAGCTGGCCGCCCGGCACTGGATCGACCCGTTCTACTACTCGATGCCGTCCAAGATCTGGGAGCGGCTCGTCGGGTGGTTCACCGAGGGCACCTCGCAGGGGTCGATCTGGGAGCAGATCTCGGTCACGCTGCAGGAGGCCGTCGCGGGCTTCGCGCTCGGCGCGGCCGGCGGCGTGGTCCTCGGCATCGTGCTCGGCCGCAGCCGGTTCCTGTCGGACGTGTGCGCGCCGTTCATCAAGGCCGTCAACGCGATCCCGCGCATCATCCTGGCCTCGCTGTTCATCATCTGGTTCGGCCTCGGCATGCAGTCCAAGATCGCGACGGCGTTCGTGCTGGTGTTCTTCGCGGTGTTCTTCAACGCCTTCCAGGGGGCCCGCGAGGTCGACCGGAACCTGGTCAACAACGCCCGGCTCCTCGGCGCGGGCCGGTTCCAGGTGCTCTGGACGATCGTGGTGCCGAGCGCCACGTCCTGGATCCTCGCGTCCCTGCACTCGGCGTTCGGGTTCGCCATCATCGGCGCGATCGTCGGCGAGTACACCGGCGCCGACAAGGGCCTCGGCCTGCTCATCAACCACTCCCAGGGCACCTTCGACTCGGCCGGGATCTACGCCGGGATGATCATCATCACGGTGCTGGCCCTGCTCGCCGAGTACCTGCTCACGCTGCTGGAGGGCCGGCTGCTGCGCTGGCGTCCCGCCGCGTCCGGGCACGACGTCCAGATCTGACCGCCCCCACCCGGATTCCGCCCGACCAGGAGAACCGCCCGACCAGGAGAACCGCCATGCCCAGCACCCCCGTCCGGGTGAGCGCCGCCGCGCTCGCCGCCCTCACCGCCCTGTCGTCCCTGTCGGCCTGCCGCGACTCCCGTGCCGGGTCCGGCGGGGACGGCGGCTCGGGCGGCACCGTCAAGATCATGGTCGGCGGGATCGACAAGGTCATCTACCTGCCCGCCAAGCTGACCGAGCGGCTCGGCTACTTCAAGGAGCAGGGCCTGGACGTCCAGCTGCTGACCGAGCCCGCCGGGGCGCAGGCCGAGAACGTCCTCATCTCGGGAGACGTGCAGGCCGTCGTCGGCTTCTACGACCACTCCATCCACCTGCAGGCCAAGGGCAAGTGCGTGCAGAGCGTCGTGCAGATGGCCGACGTGCCCGGCGAGGCGGAGATGGTCGCGGCGTCCAAGGCGGGCTCCCTGACGTCCCCCGCCGGGTTCAAGGGCAAGAAGCTCGGCGTCACCAGCCCGGGGTCGTCCACCGACTTCATCACCCGCGCGCTGGCCGTGCGGAACGGCGTGAAGACCTCGGACTACACGACGGTGAAGGCGGGCGCGGGCCAGACGTTCATCTCCACCATGGACAACGGCGGCATCGACGCCGGCATGACGACCGACCCGACCATCGCCAAGCTCGTCAGCACCGGCAAGGCCAAGGTCATGGTCGAGATGCGCACCGAGGAGGGGACCCGCGCGGCGCTCGGCGGGCTGTACCCGTCCAGCTCCCTCTACATGGACTGCGCCTATGTGAAGTCGCACGGCGAGACGGTGCAGAAGCTCGCGAACGCGTTCGTCAAGACCCTCGGCTGGATCAAGGGGCACAGGCCGGCGGAGATCGCGGCGAAGATGCCCGCGGACTACGCGGGCGGCGACCCGAAGCTGTACGAGAGGGCGATCGGCGACTCGATCAGCATGTTCAACGGCGACGGCGTCATGAAGCCGGACGCCGCGGAGAACGTCCTGAAGGTGCTGGCGGAGTTCTCGCCCGAGGTGGCGGAGAAGAAGAACGAGATCGACCTGACCGAGACCTACACGACGCGGTTCGTCGCCAAGGCGAAGCAGGGATGACGGCGGCGCGCGGCACCTGAGACCGGACCGGGCGCCGGGACGCGGGCCGGGCCTTGCGCGGAGGCCCGGCCCGTCGGCGTCCCCGGGCCGCCGCCCCCGGCGCGCGGGTCAGGGGCCCGGGCCGCCCATGCGATCGCGGTGCATGCTGGAGTAGAAGTCCACGTCGGCGTCGTGGTCCGAGCGCCCCGAGCCCCAGCGGCGCGGCGCCCAGGTGGGCATCAGCAGCGCGAACCCCATCATCCCGTAGATGCCGGACCCCAGCAGCATGCGCAGCCCGAAGTCCATGTCGCCCGCCGGCGGCACCTTGCCCGGCAGGTCGAGGACCCGGCCGGGGTCGACCAGGAAGTAGCCGGACAGGCCGAGCAGCGCCAGCGCGGGGACGAGCGAGACCAGCGGCGACGCCCACCGGGCGACGATCACCACGCCCATCACCAGGCCCACGGCGGCGAGCAGGGCGAACGCCCCGTAGATGCGGGTGCGGTCGGTGATCTCCTGCCCGGTGCCGTCGAAGGACTGTCCCGCCTGGACGTACCCCCAGGCGGCGCCGTACACCAGCGCGGGTGTCAGCAGGACGCCGAGGACGAAGCCGAACGCATGGCGCACCGCGCATCACATCCCATTCGAACGCGCCCGCCGCCGGGCGCGCGTGGTTCCGGTAGCGCACCAATCACAACACGCATCCCGGGCGCGGCGCAGGAAATCCTTGCCGTTTTGTGGTGGTTCGTTTTGAACGCGGCTCTCCGGGCATCGGCGGTTCATTCGATCCGACGCACGTTGGAGGAACACCATGTCGACCGCGATATGGGTCGTCATCGCCGTTGCCGTCGTCGCCGCGCTCGCCGCGGCCGGGTACCTGGCGGTGACCCGGTCCCGCTCCGCGCGGCTGCGGCGGCGGTTCGGCCCCGAGTACGACCGGGCCGTGGAGCGCGAGGGCGGCCGGGCGGCCGCCGAGCGGGAGCTGCGCTCCCGCGAGCAGCGCCATGAGGAGCTCGAACTGCGCGATCTCGACCCCCGCCGGCGCGAGCAGTACCGCGAGCAGTGGGTCCGCGTGCAGGAGCGCTTCGTCGACACGCCGGAGGCCGCCGTCGAGCAGGCGGACGGGCTCGTCACGGTGGTGATGGGCGAGCGCGGATACCCGACGCACGGCTTCGAGGAGAAGGTCGCGCACCTGTCGGTGGAGCACGGGCGCACGATGGACCACTACCGGCACGCCCACACGATCAGCGCCAGGGCGGCGTCCAAGCAGGCGTCCACCGAGGACCTCCGGCAGGCGATGGTGCACTACCGCGCCCTGTTCGAGGAACTGCTGACGCCCCCCGGCGGGGAACGCGCGACCGGCCGCACCCCGGACCACCAGGAGGCCGCGCCCGGCCAGCAGGCGACCGGGCGCACGACGGCCGAGACCGCCGGCGAGGCGGCCCCCGCTCCGCACGCGGCCCCGGCCGCGGCCACCGGCCCCGCGGCCCCCCGCCGCGACGACCAGACCCCGAGGAGCTGACCCCCGATGGACGACAGCCGAGCGGGCACCGAAGCGCCGGCCGCGGACGCCGGCCCGGTCGCGGGCGAGCGCGCCCGCGCCGCCGGAACGGCCGATCCGGGCGTGCCCGGTGACCGGCACGTCGCCGGTCCCGCGCCGGAGGCGCCCGTGACGGGGGCGCCGGAGCCCGTCCCCGACACGGCTCCGGACCCCATCCCGGTTCCCGGCGCCGGGCGCGACCCGGTCGCCACCGAATTCCCCGCGCCGCCCTCCGCGGCACCGTCCGGGTCGCCGTCCGGCACCCCGGCCACGCTGCTCGACCCCGCCGAGGGCGAGCGGTTCCGGGAGCGCTGGCGGGAGGTGCAGTCCGCGTTCGTGGACGACCCCGCCGAGTCCGTGCGCAAGGCGGACGGACTCGCCTCCGAGGCCGTCGACGCCCTCGGGCGCGCGATCGCCGCGCACCGCGGGGCGCTCTCGGAGGCCCTGGAGAAGGGCGAGCAGGCCGACACCGAGCGGCTCCGCCAGGCGCTGCGCGGATACCGCGACCTCCTGGACCGCATCTTCGCGGCCTGACGAGCACGCACGGGCGCCCCGCGGAAGGACCCGGGGCGCCCGTCGCCGTGTCCGGCCGGACCGGCGCATGGGGCCCGTCCCGTGTTCCCGCCCCCGGCCGCTCGTCAGGAGGCCGGCGAGGGTGAATACTGAATCTCATTCGGTAACCCCGTGAGCGGAGGATCCAGGTGCCCGAGAACTTCTCGATGACCATCGACGGCGAGGCCGTCACCGCCCCCGGCGCCTTCGGTGTGATCAACCCGGCCACCGGCGAGGTGGCCGAGCAGGCGCCCGACGCCTCCCGGGAGCAGCTCGACGCGGCGATGGCCTCCGCGCAGGCCGCCTACACCGAGTGGCGCCGCGACGAGTCCGCGCGCCGCAAGGCCCTGCTCGCCGCGGCCGACGTCATGTTCGCCAGGTCCGAGGAGATCGGCCGGATCCTGACGCTGGAGCAGGGCAAGCCGCTGGCCGAGGGGACCATGGAGGTCGTCGGCGCCGGCGTGTGGCTGAAGTACTTCGCCGACCTCGAACTCCCCCGCGAGGTCATCCAGGACGACGGCAACGCGCTGGTCGAGGTCGTCCGCCGGCCGATGGGCGTCGTCGCCGCGATCACCCCGTGGAACTACCCGCTGCTGCTCGCGATCTGGAAGCTCGCCCCGGCGCTGCTCGCGGGCAACACCATGGTCCTCAAGCCGTCCCCGTTCACCCCGCTGTCCAGCCTGAAGCTCGGCGAGGTGCTGCGGGACGTCCTGCCGCCCGGCGTGCTCAACGTCGTCACCGGCGGCGACGACCTCGGCGCCTGGATGACCGCGCACGACGTCCCCCGCAAGATCAGCTTCACCGGCAGCGTGGCGACCGGCAAGCGGGTCGCGGCGGCCGCGGCGCCCGACCTCAAGCGCGTCACCCTGGAGCTCGGCGGCAACGACCCGGCGATCCTGCTGGACGACGCCGACCCGGCCGCGGTCGCCGACCGGCTGTTCGGCGCCGCGTTCCAGAACAACGGCCAGGTCTGCTCGGCGATCAAGCGCGTGTACGTCCCGGACGCGCTCTACGGCGACGTGGTGGACGCCCTCGCCGAGCGGGCGAAGGCCGCCAAGGTCGGCGACGGTATGGAGGAGGGCGTCCAGTACGGGCCGGTCAACAACAGGCCGCAGTACGAGCGGGTCGGCGAGCTGGTCTCCGACGCCCTGGCGAACGGCGCGCGCGCCGCGGCGGGCGGCCGGCCGAAGGACGGGCCCGGCTACTTCTTCGAGCCCACCATCCTCGCCGACGTCTCCGACGGCACCCGGATCGTGGACGAGGAGCAGTTCGGCCCGGCGCTGCCGATCGTCCGGTACACCGACCTGGAGGACGCCCTCGCCCGCGCGAACGGCACCCACTTCGGCCTGTCCGGATCGGTCTGGGGCGCCGACGCCGACCGGGCCGCCGAGGTCGCGGGGCGGCTGGAGTGCGGAACCGCCTGGGTCAACACGCACCTGGCGCTCGCCCCGCACCAGCCGTTCGGCGGGTTCAAGTGGAGCGGCGTCGGCGTCGAGAACGGGCCGTGGGGCCTGTACGGCTTCACCGAGCTCCAGGTGATCCACCGCTCGAAGGGCTGAGCGGCGGCGCGCGGGGGTCCGGCGGCCTGCCGCCGGACCCCTACACGTTTCTGGCGCGTACTACATGAGCGGAAAGTCACGACTTCGAGTCCGGAAAGTGACATCACCACTACTGGCGGTCCGACACCGGAATGGGACACTTTCTGGGCGGGGGGCGTGGTGACCGCACCGCCGAGCGTGGAGGAGCCGGATGCACACCTGGGACGTCATGCGCCAGGACGGCCTCGGCAACACGTTCCACGTCGCCGCCCACGACTCGCGGATCTCGGCCCTGGCGCAGGTCATGGTGCTGGAGAGCGGCACCGGGAACCGGCGGACCCACCGGGTCGAGGGGCCGCCGGGACCGGCCGTCCGCACCAACCGCGACCTGTACCTGGTCTTCCTGCATCTCGGCCAGGAGGCGCGGGCGGCGTCCTGGTCGCTGTCGGCGTTCCTGCGCTCGCTGTGGAAGGTGAGCGCCACGCTCAGCGACCAGGAACGGCTGGAGCCCGACGACGTGGCGGCGATGTTCGCCGCGGCCTCCACCACCCCGCCCGCCGGCTTCGATCCCGCGTGGAGCGGCAAGGACCTCTCCCTGCCCGGCGGCGAGCCGCACGGCTACGCCGACTGGGAGCGGGTCCTGCTGTCCCAGATCGCCGACCTGGAGGACTTCCTGGCCGCTCCCCCGGGCCCGCAGGCCCGGTTCGGCGTGGACGCGCCCCGGCCGCCCGGCTCCGGCGCCCGCGCCACCCCCGCGCGCTGGTACAACTTCGACCCCGCGACCTACCTGGAATGCGCGGTCGCCGGCAGCCTCGGCGGCTGGGACGCCGGCGACGGCGCGCGGGTGCCGCTGCCCACCGGCCCCGGCGAGCCGCCGGCCCGGTCCTATGTCCGCACCATCACCACGATGACCTGGGACGATCTCGCCCGCATCGCGGTGTGCGGGCAGATGTACGAGTAGCGTGTCCTGTCCGTCCCGGGTGGTAAGACTGGCACTGAGCACGGCGAACCGGGAGGCGTGGAGGGTCGTCCCCCGCGACAGGGAGCAGGCGGCATGCCCGACAGGACGGTCCGGACCAGCGACCGGGGCGGCTGGTGGCTCGCGCAGGGCCGCCCCCACCCCGCGCTGCGCCCGTTCCTGCGCTCCTACGACGGCTACTGGGAGACCGAGGCCGTCCCGACCCGGATGCGGACGCTCCCCACCCGCACCACGGTCGTGATCGTCAACCTGGGCCCGCCGCTCCGCCTGGCGGTCCCCGATCCCGGCGTCCGCGACCGCGAGTACGGGTCGTTCGTCGCCGGGATGCACGACGGCCACGGCATGTACCTCAGCCCCGGCGGGCAGCGCGGCATCCAGCTCGACGTGACCCCGCTCGGCGCCTACACCCTGCTCGGCGTGCCGATGGGCCTGCTGGCCAACGCGGCCGTCGAGCTGCCCGACCTGCTCGGCCGCGAGGCGGCCGCCCTGGTCGAGCGCCTCGCCGACGCCCCGTCCTGGGAGGCGCGCTTCGCCATCCTGGACGGCTTCCTGCTGCGCCGCCTCGACGCCGGCCCCGTCCCGGACCGGGAGGTCGTCAGGGCGTGGCGGCTGCTGAACGAGGATTCCGCGGTGTCCGTCGCCGGCATCGCCGCCGACGTCGGCTGGAGCCGCAAGCACCTCACCAACCGGTTCCGCGAGCAGGCCGGGCTCCCGCCCAAGGTGATGGCGCGCGTCCTGCGCTTCCGGCGCGCCGTCGACCTGCTCGGCCGCGGAGCCGGGCTCGCCGAGGCGGCGTTCGCCTGCGGGTACTACGACCAGGCCCACCTCAACCGCGAGTTCCGTGCGCTGTCCGGCTGCACCCCGACCGAGCTCATCGGGGGCCAGCTGGAGCAGCAGCGCGTCAGCACGCTGGCCGAGGATCCTTCCTGAGTCCTGCCCGAGCCCCTCCCGGAGCTCGGCAGGGGCTGGACGTGAACCGGACGCGGGGTGACGATCGAGACATGCCGCGCCTGATCCTGCTCGGTGTCGGAACGGCCCGCTCGTCGCCGCACGCCCCGGCCGGGCTGCTGGTCGAGTACGGGCACGCGCACATCGGGCTGGACGGCGGCCCGGGCTCGGAGCCGCCCGAGATCTCCGCGGCGTGGCTCGTCCGCGACGAGAAGGGCCCGCACCAGCCCGCCCGCCGCCGGATCGCCCGGGAGTGCGGCATGCCCGAGCCGGTCCTCGCGCCGTTCCGGCGGGGCGGGCTGCGCATCGAGCCGCTGCCGGTCCCACACCGGGGCGGCGCGATGCACGGCTACCGGATCGCCGCCGGGCACCGGACGTGCGTGTGGGCGCCGGAGTTCGCCGAGCCGCCCGGGTGGGCCCGGGGCGCCGACCTGATGTTCGCGGGCGTCGCCGGGGGCGACGCGGAGGCCACCGCGCGGGCCGTGCGGCGGCTCGGCGTGGTCAGGCTCGTCCTCGTCCGGCCGCCGCCGGCGGGACGGGGCGCCCCGCCGGCGTTCGGCGAGTGGGCCGAGGCGGGCGCCCTCTACCGGATGTGACGGGTCAGCCCTGGTGGACGCCGCCGCCGAGGTTCATCACGATCACGCCGATCACGATGATGACGGCGCCCGCGATGGCCACCGGCCTGACCGGCTCGTCGAAGAGCAGGACGCCGCCGACGAACGCGCCGATCGTCCCGAGCGCGGACCAGATCGCGTAGACCGGCCCGACGTTCAGCGACATCAGCGCCCGCGCCATGAAGACGAACGAGATCAGGTACCCGGCCACCACGATGGCGATCGGCACCGGCCTGGTGAACCCGTCGGAGGCGCGCATCGCCAGCGTGGCCGTCACCTCGAAGGCGATCGCGAGCGCGAGCAGCACGAACGGCATCAGGGTTCCTCCCCGTACTCGGCGGCGATCGCCTCGAAGACCGGCATGCGGGCCTCGAAGGGGGTGCCGGCACGGGGCCAATGTAGCGCGATCTCGGTGATGCCGAGCTCGGCGTAGCGGCCGGCGAGGTCGGCGAACGCGCCCGCCGACTCCAGCCACGGCTCCCCGGAGAAGCCGGTCAGCAGGATGCGGTCGCCGATCCGGGCGCCCTCCGCCTCGCACGCCGCGTCCAGCGCGTCCAGCCGGGACCGGACGACGTCCTCGGGGCGGCGGCCCGGCGCGCGGCCGCTGGTCACCCATCCGGTGCCGTGCCGGGCGGCGACCCGCATCCCGCGCGGCCCGTTGCCCGCGATGACGAACGGGACGCGGGGCCGCTGGACGCAGCCCGGCCCCTCCACGACCTCGCGGGCCGAGTAGTACGCCCCCTCGAAGGTGGTCTCGGTCTGGGAGAGGAGGCGGTCGAGCAGCTCCACCCACTCGGCGAACCGGGAGGCGCGCTCGTCCGCGCTCCAGTCGTCCCCGCCGAGAATCCCGGCGTCGGAGGCGCGGTTCGTGCCGCCCGCCCCGATGCCGACCGACAGCCGCCCGCCGCTGACGTGGTCGATCGTCTTGATGGCGTGCGCGGTGGGGACGGGATGCCGGAAGTTCGGCGAGGTCACCAGCGTGCCGAGCCGCACCCGGGAGGTGACCGCCGCGGCGGCGGCCAGCGTCGTGTACGCGTCGTACCAGGGCGTCGTCCCGCGCCAGGCGATGTGGTCGTACACCCAGGCGTGCCGGAACCCGAGCTCCTCCGCGCGCCGCCACAGCTCCCCGGCCTCCGGCCAGGACTGCATCGGCCACATCACGACGCCGATCCTCGGTGCGGTCACCGGTACCTCCATCCCCGTCCAGGACGCCCCGCCGCGGGACGCCCCCACAGATCATGCCGTGGCGTCGGCGAGCCATCGACGCAGGGCCCACCACCAGTGCGCGGTGCGCGACACGGCGCCCCCGCCCGCCGGGTCGAGCAGCGGCCGTCCGGCCAGCTCCTGGAACCGCCGGATCCGGTACTTGACGGTGTTGGCGTGGACGTGCAGCGCCGCCGCCGTCGGCTCGATCCGGCCGCCGTGGTCGAGGTAGGCCAGCGCGGTCTCGGCCAGTTCCAGGTGGAACGGCTCGTCCGGGTCGAGCCCGGGCAGCAGCGCGCCGGCGAGCAGCGCGCCCAGCTCCGGCTCGCCCTCGGTGACCGTGAGCAGCGCGAGGTCGGCCAGCTCCCGCGTCCCGGTCAGCCCGGCGCCGGCGCCCGCCCGCAGCGCCCGCCGCCCGAGCGCGTACATCGGCGCGACGCCGCCGGGACGCACCGGCGGCGCCGCCACCAGCAGCGGGCCGGCGGGCCGCGGCTCGGGCAGCCGGGCGACGAGCGCGGCGAACCGGCCGTCCACCAGCCCGCACAGGCCCGGCCCCGCCGCGGTCAGGTTCGCCTCCAGCCCCGCCGCGACCGCCGGGTCGCTGACGTCGGACACCACGCAGTGGTACGTGCCGGACGGGTCGAGCGGCGCGAAAACGGGGACGGCCTCGCCGTGCAGCAGCTGCCGGAGCATCTGGACGCGGCCCTCCCGCACCGTCCGCGCCATCTCCAGCTCCGCGACCCGGTGCGCGTGCACCATCCGCTGGACGAGGATGGTGGTGATCTCGTCGATGCGGGTCACGCCGTCCAGCAGCGCGGCGTCCGGCACGCCCCTGCGGCGGCCGTCGGCGACGAGCGCGCGGACGAGATGGGCGCGGCCCGCCTGGAAGCCGTCCAGGAAGGCCGCGACCGGCACCCCCTGGCGGGCCCGGTCCGAGCCGAGCCGCTCCGCCGCGGCCAGCACCTCCTCGCCCGGCGCGCCCTCCTCCAGCGCGGCGAGCACGCCCCGCACGAGCGCGCGGGTGTGCCGCCTGGTCTCCTCCTCGGGCAGCGCCGCCACCAGCTCCGACCTGCTCCGGGCGGCGTGGACCGCCGCCTCCAGCAGCACCGGGTCGTCGCTGTGCTCGATCAGCAACCGCAGGAACCGGTCGCCCGCGCTGGGCTCCATCCCCCTATTCTGCCCACCGGTTGTCCGGCCGGGACAACCGTCCGGGCGGACGTTGGACCGCCCCGCCCTAGCCGGAGCGCCGGGTTCTGGTGTTCGGTAATGGCAGACGAGCCCAAGGAGTGTCGCGATGTCCGACGAAGACGAGTTCCTGGAGAAGCTGCCGACCGACCTGATCTTCCGGCTGCCGCCCACGTTCGACGATGTCGAGGACGAGCGCCGGCACCGCAAGGAGCGCCTGACCGCCGCGCTGCGCATCTTCGGCAAGTTCGGGTTCGAGGAAGGCGTGGCCGGCCACATCACCGCCCGCGACCCCGAGCGCACCGACCACTTCTGGGTCAACCCGTTCGGCATGTCCTTCAAGCACATCAAGGTCAGCGACCTGATCCTGGTGAACCACGAGGGCAAGGTCGTCCAGGGGCGCTACCCGGTCAACGAGGCGGCGTTCGCGATCCACTCGCAGGTGCACCAGGCGCGCCCGGACGTGGTCGCCGCCGCGCACAGCCACTCCACCTACGGGCGGGCGATCTCGGCGCTCGGCCAGAAGCTGGAGCCGATCACGCAGGACGTGTGCGCGTTCTACCAGGACCACGGCCTGTTCGACGACTACACCGGCGTCGTCACCGACCTGGAGGAGGGCAAGCGCATCGCCGCCGCCCTCGGCGGCCACAAGGCCGTCATCCTGCGCAACCACGGCCTGCTCACCGTCGGCGACAGCGTGGACGCCGCCGCCTGGTGGTTCATCACGATGGAGCGCTCGTGCCAGGTGCAGCTCCTCGCGAAGGCGGCCGGGCAGGTCGTCCCGATCGAGCACGACAACGCCGTCCTGACGCACGGGCAGATCGGCAACGACCTGGTCGGCTGGATCAACTACCAGCCGCTGTACGACCAGATCACCCGCGAGCAGCCCGACCTGTTCGAGTAGCCGCGTCGTTCACGGCCCCGGCGCACCCGCGGGCGCCGGGGTCTCCTCCTGCTCGGTGAGCGGGAGCAGCACCTGAAAGCGGGTGTCGCCGGGCAGCGACTCCACCCGGATGTCGCCGCCGTGCCGGCCCGCCACGATGCGCCAGGAGATGTCCAGGCCGAGGCCCGTGCCCTGGCCCACCGGCTTGGTGGTGAAGAACGGCGTGAAGATCCGGCCGAGGTTCTCCTCCGGGATGCCCTCCCCGGTGTCGCCGATCTCCACCAGCGCGTAGTCGTTCTCGCGCGCGGTGCGGATCGTGAGGGTGCCCGAGCCCCGCATCGCGTACAGCGCGTTCACGATCAGGTTCGTCCACACCTGGTTCAGCTCCGCCGCGTACACCGGGACGGGCGGCAGCGCCTCGTCGTAGACGGTCTTCACCGTCACGCCCTCGCCGAACTTGCGCTTGAGCATGGTCAGGGTGCTGTCCAGGAGCACGCGGAGATCGGTGCGCTGGTAGGCGGCGCGGTCGAGCTGGGAGTACTGGCGGGCGGAGTCCAGCAGCGCGGTGATGCGGCCCATCGCCTCGGAGATCTCCGCCTGGAGCTGGGTCACCTCCATCACCTCCGCGAGCCAGCGCATCGCCGCCGGAAGGTGCTCGCCCGCCGCCCGCGCGACCTCCTCGGCCTGCTCGGTCCCGATCCCGGCGGCCACCAGCTCGGGCGCCAGGTCCCAGGCCCCGGCGACGCCGTGCTCCTCCAGCCAGTCGCCCAGCTCGTCCTCGGCGTCGCTGACCTCCAGCGGGCTCCGCCGGCCCGCCGGCGGCGCGGGCAGCGCGGGACGCAGCGACACCAGCGCGCTCAGGTGGGTGCAGTCGACGCCCTGCGCGGCGAGGTCGGCCAGGCTCTTCTGCGCGCCGAGCAGCCGGTCGCCGAGCTCCGCGCTCGCCCGCGCGGCGGCCGCCGCCGGGTTGTTCAGCTCGTGGGTGAGCCCGGCGGTGATCGTGCCGAGCGCGGTGAGGCGCTCGCGCTGGTCGACGACCCGGCGCGCGTTGGTCATCCCGAAGAAGACGCCCTCCAGCAGGTGCGTCGCCATCGGGAACCACTTGCGGACGACCTTGGCGAACTTGCGGGCCGGCAGCACGAAGAGCTTCGAGGGACGCGTCGCCCGCAGCGTGTGCTGGTACCTCTGCTCGATCTTGTCGCCCAGGTACGCCTGCACGGCCCCGCCGTAGGTGCTCGGGCGGTCCGTCCGGCTGACCTCGACCGAGTGGCCCCGCACCTTCTGCGTCATGGACATCTCGCCGTCCAGCAGCACGTAGAAGAACTCGGCCGGCTCGCCCTGGTCGCAGATGATGCCGTCCGCCGGGTACTCCTCGACCGTCCCGCACAGCGACAGCCAGGCCAGCTTCTCGTCGTCGAGGTCCTCGAAGAGGAACAGCTCCCGCAGCTCCTCCGGTGACGCTGTCTTCATGCGTTCTCCTTGCGAGGGGGCGACCCCCCGCGCCCCCCGGTTCGCTTCGCTCATGCCTGCTCCAAATAGCGATGAACCAGAGCGACGGCCATCGCGCCGTCGCCGACCGCGGACGCGACCCGCTTCATCGACTCCGAGCGGACGTCGCCGGCGGCGAACACGCCGGGCACGCTGGTCTCCAGGTGGTAGGGCTGGCGGGCGAGCGGCCACCCGGCCGGGCGGCGCCCCCCGGCGACGAGGTCCGGGCCCGTCAGGACGTAGCCGCGCGCGTCGCGCTCGACGTAGCCGTCCAGCCAGCCCGTCCCCGGTTCGGCGCCGATGAACACGAACAGCCAGTGCGCGTCGATGGTCTTCTTGCCGCCGGGCCACGCGAACGTGAGCCGCTCCAGCCGGTCGGCGCCCTCGGCCGCGCACACCGTCTTGCCGGTGTGCACCTCGATGTTGGGCGTCGCGGCGATCTGCTCGATCAGGTAGTGCGACATCGACCTCTCCAGGCCGTCCGCCCGGACGATGACGTGCACCTTCCTGGCGTACCCGGCCAGGTACACCGCGGCCTGCCCGGCGGAGTTGGCGCCGCCGACGACGGCGACCTCCTCGTCCTTGCAGGACGGCGCCTCGGTGAGCGCGGCGCCGTAGTACACGCCGCGCCCGACGAAGTCGTCCACGCCGTCGGCGTTGAGCCGCCGGTAGGAGACGCCGGTGGCGAGGATGACGGCGTGCGCGGCGATCTCCGTGCCGTCCGACAGCCGCGCGACGCGGGCGGTGCCGCGCGACTCCAGCGCGGTGACCTCGCCGGCCTGCAGCAGCTCGGCGCCGAACCGGTCGGCCTGCCGGCGGGCCCGGTCGGCGAGCTGCGAGCCGCTCACCCCGTCGGGGAAGCCGAGGTAGTTCTCGATGCGGGAGCTCTGCCCGGCCTGGCCGCCGAGGGCGCGCCGCTCCACCACGACCGTGTTCAGGCCCTCCGACGCGCCGTACACGGCCGCGCCCAGCCCGGACGGCCCGCCGCCGACGACGATCAGGTCGTAGAAGCCGGTGGAGGGGGTGCTCGGCAGCCCGACGGCGGCGGCCAGGTCGGCGTCGGAGGGGGCCGACAGGGTCGTCCCGTCCGCCGTGACGACCAGCGGCAGCTCCGGCGACCCGGCCGCGGCGATCAGCTCGGCGCCGTCCGGGTCGGCGTCCATCAGCCAGGTGTAGGGCACCTGGTGACGGGCGAGGAAGTCGCGGACCTCGTAGCAGCGCGACGACCAGCGGTGCCCGACGACGCGCAGCTCGCCGGGCGGGCGGCGGTCGGTGCGCCGCCACGCGTCCAGCAGCGTGTCGATCACCGGGTAGAACTTCTCCTCCGGCGGGTCCCACGGCTTGAGCAGGTAGTGGTCGAGGTCCACGTCGTTGATCGCGCGGATCGCGGCGTCGGTCTCGGCGTAGGCGGTGAGCAGCACGCGGCGGGCGAAGGGGAACAGGTCCATCGCCCGCTCCAGGAACTCCACGCCGTCCATCTCCGGCATCCGGTGGTCGGCGAGGAGCACGGCGGTGTCCTCGCCGCGCAGCCGCAGCTCGCTCAGCGCGTCCAGGGCCTGGCGCCCGGACTCGGCGCGCACGACCCGGTACGACTCGGCGTACCTGCGGCGCAGGTCCCGCGCCACGGCCCGGGACACGCCCGGGTCGTCGTCGACGGTCAGCAGCACTGGCTTGGGCAACACGTCCCCCTCGTCATGGCACGTCCAGGACAAAAGCCTACGTGGAACCGGCGAATCCGCCACGCGGCGGACCCCGCCGCCCGCCGGGCCGGGCGCCATCGGTCATGATCGTGGCATGGACCTGCGAGTTGCGCTGATCGGATACGGCACCGGCGGCGCGGTGTTCCACGCCCCGCTGATCTCCTCCGTCCCCGGGATGCGGCTGGCCGCGGTCGTCACCGGCGCCCCCCGGCGGCAGCGGGCCGTGCGGGAGCGCTACCCGGAGGCGGAGGTGATCGACGGCGCCGACCGGCTGTGGGGGTCGCCGGGCGGCTACGACCTGGTCGTGGTGACCGCGCCGAACCGGCAGCACGTCCCGCTGGCCCGGGCGGCGATGACCGCGGGCGTCCCGGTCGTCGTGGACAAGCCGGTCGCGGCCTCGGCCGCGGACGCCCGGTCCCTCGCCGCGCTGAGCGCCGTGCGGGGCCTGCCGGTGTTCCCGTTCCACAACCGCCGCTGGGACGGCGACTACCGGACGGTGTCGCGGCTGGCGGCCTCGGGCGCGCTCGGCGACGTCCAGCGCTTCGAGTCCCGGTTCGAGCGCTGGCGGCCGCGGGTGAAGGACGGCTGGAAGGAGAGCGTCGACCCGCGGGACGCGGGCGGCATCCTGTTCGACCTCGGCTCGCACCTCATCGACCAGGCGGTCACCCTGTTCGGCCGCCCCACGCGGGTCTACGCCGAGGTCGACACCCGCCGCCCCGGCGCCGTCGCCCCCGACGACGTGTTCGTCGCCCTCTCCCACCCGGGCGGCACCCGCTCCCACCTGTGGATGAGCGCGACCGCCGCGCAACTCGGCCCGCGCTTCCGGGTCCTCGGCAGCCGCGCGTCGTACACGGTCTCGGGCATGGACGTCCAGGAGGAGCAGCTCCACGAGGGCCTGACCCCGAAGGACCCCGGCTACGGCATCGCCGCGCCGGAGTCGTACGGCCTGCTCGGCACCCCCGGCGGCACGGCTCCGGAGGCCACCGCCCCCGGCGCCTACCACGACTTCTACGCGAGGGTCCTGCGCAGCCTGCGGGAGGACGCGCCGCCCCCGGTCACCCTCGTGGACGCGATCACCGGCCTGGAGGTCATCGAGGCCGCCGCCCGCTCCGCCCGCGAGGGCACCACCGTGGACCTTCCGGCTCAGTAGCGCAGGTCGGCGTGCCGGGCCGGGCGCGGCCGCGGGGTCCGTCGGCCCGCGCGTGCACCGCCAGGCCCGCGTCGGTACCGCCGGCGCCGCCGAGCCTCCGCTCGCCCGACCGGCCGAGAATCGCCTTCTCGCGCCGCTCCCAGGGCCATACCGGACCCGGACGTTCCAGGAGGCGGCCCGGGGGGTCGTCTCGATCAGCGGGCCGTACGGCTGCTCGATGTCGAAGGGCGCGCCGTCAGAGGACGGAGACGTGGATGTGGTCGAAGTGGTTCTGCGTGATGCTGCCCCGGTCCTCCATCTGGCGCCAGCCGCCGCTGCCGCGCATGTCGTAGATGCGCTGCTTCCAGATGACGTACTTGATGCCCAGGCGGGACGCGTTGTCGATCACGAACTGGGCGACGCGGTCGCCGTGGGCCTGGGCGGACGCGCTCGGCATCTTGCCGCCGGTGCTCTCCATGAAGTCGCAGGCCGTGCCGGAGCCGTGGTCCTGGGGGTCGCCGGGGCGCGAGCAGCCGATGGTGGGGAACGGGCCGAACTTCCCGTCGATCTCCACCAGGACGTTGCGCATCCGCGAGGTCATGGAGTTGCCGACGATGGGCGACTTGGTGCCGGTCGCCCCGTCGGGGCGGCCGCCGCCGGGGACGCTCGTGCGGGTCACCTCGGGCTTGTACTTGGCGAGCAGCTTCTTGACGCGGGCGCGCTGGCCCTCCAGGTCGTCGAGCTCCTTCTTGACCTCGGCCAGCTTCTTCTTCGCCGCCTCCTGCGACTGGGTCGCCTTGGCGTTCAGGGCCTGCAGGCTCTGGATGCGGCGGCCGTTGTTGCGGCTGATGTGCTCCAGGACCGCGGCGTCGCGGACGGCGGCGGACGGCTCGGCCGAGGAGACCATCGGGATCGTGTCGAGCCGGCCGGTCATGTAGGTGGTGGAGGCGAGCCGGGCCACGCTGGTGCGGGCGGCCTCGTACTCCCGGCCGGTCTGGGAGGCGTCCGCGCCGGCGCGCTCGGCGGCCTTCTTCGCCTCCTCGAGGGAGACCAGCTCGCCCCGGTACTCCTTGGACAGCTTCTCGGAGCGCGCCTTGAGCTTGGCGTACTCCTTCTTCAGGTCCTTGGGTTCCTGGGGAAGCCCCGCGGCGCTTCCGGACACCGGCGGCAGCGCCGCCGAGAGGCCCGCCGCGAGGGCGATCGCCGTGAGGCGCCGCGCCGCCGTGCGCCCGCGCGAGGGGCGTGCCGTCCTGCCGAGTGGATCGAGGGCCGCCACAGATCTCTCCTAGATAACAAAGCTCAAGATTGGCGGCACGCTACCACAATCACCCATTTAGCCTCAGAAGCTTCAGAAAACACACAGAGTCACACGTAGGCTACTGAAAGATGTCACGGTACAAGATTCAGGGGCCGGACCACCGAAGCGGTCCGACCCCTGGTCCCCGCCACGCGCCGGGCGGCCCGTCAGATGCCGACGAGCTCCTCCCAGCGCGGCACCCGCGGCTCGGACAGCAGCCGCAGGCCGGCCTCGGCGAGCGTGCGGTCCCCCTTGCGGTTGTTGCACCTGCCGCACGACAGGACCGTGTTCTCCCAGGTGTCGCCGCCGCCGCGCGACTGCGGGTGGACGTGGTCGATCGTGTTCCCGCGCTTGCCGCAGTAGCAGCAGGTGCCCCTGTCGCGCAGGTACACGCCGCGCTTGCTCCACGGCGGGCGCCGGCCGTGGCGCCAGCGCATCGCGACGTACCGGACGAGCCGCAGGACCCGCGGCACCGGGAAGCGGCCGAAGGTGCGGCCCTCCTCCGCCTCCTCGACGACCGCCACCTCGCGCACCAGCATCCGGATGGCGTGCCGCAGGTCCACCCTTTGGAATGGCTCGTACGACGCGTTCAGGACGAGCACGTTCACCGGGTCACCTCCTCTGCCCGTGCCGCTCCCCCGCCAGGATTCGAACCTGGATATCCGCATTAACAGTGCGGCGTTCCGCCGTTGAACCACGAGGAAATGCTCCGGCAATTCTCCGCCTTCCGGGCTTTTCCCGGAAGGCCTCCATCAGAGTGCCGATACACCGGTGGCACGGGCAACGCATTTTCCGCCCGGCGGGCGCGAAACCGGGGCAGAGGGGAGGCGGCGGGCGCCCGGTCAGCGGCCGGGGGCGGGCAGGGCGGCGACGGGGGCCAGGTATTCCAGGGACTCGCGTTCGACCCGGAAGCCGAGTTCCTCGTTGACGGCGAGCATGTGGGCGTTGTCGCCGGAATTGTCCGTTTCGATTTCCCGGACCTCGGGGCGTTCCTCCGCCAGCCAGCGCAGCATCGCCGCCTTGACCCAGATGCCGATCCGGCGCCCCCGGTGCTCCGGCACGACGGCCGTGTCGTACTGCGCGGCGCGGCCGGCGGCCCCGGCCGGCACCACGACCTCGGTGAACCCGGCGACGACGTCACCGGTGACGGCGGCGACGGTGTACAGGTCATCGCCGCGCTTGGCGACGATCTCGGCCATCTCGCGGACGCGGTGCGCGTCCCAGGGCGTCCCCTCGTACTCGGCGAAGTCCGCCATGGCGTGCTTGGCGCGGGCGAGGGCGGCGGCGTGCTCGTCCGGGGCCGCGCCCCGCCAGCGGACGAGCCGGTAGCCCTCGGGCGCCGCGGCCAGCAGTCCCTCGACGCGAGCGGCGGGCACGTCGTCCAGCCGCAGCAGCAGGCCGCGCAGGGTCAGCACGCACTCGAAGCCGTGCGACTCCAGGAAAGGGACGGCGGGCGTGCCCGCGAGGACCTGCGCGATCACGCCGGTGCGCGCGTCCGCGCGCAGCCCCTCGGCGGCGACGGCGAGCAGCCGGCTGCCGAACCCGCGCCGGCGGTGCTCCGGGCGGACCCGGATGTCGATCTCGCCGGGGCGTCCCGCGCCGGGCGCCCCGGGCAGCCGGAGCGCCGCCACCGCGACCGGTGCGCCTCCGTCGGCGCCGGCCCACAGCCGCTGCCGCGACCCGGCCTCGGCGCCGAGCAGCCGCCGCGCCGTCAGCTCCGGGTCGGGCGCCGGCTCCGCCGCCGGGTCGGCGGCGTGGACGGCGGCCAGCACGTCGTGCCACTGCCGGATCTGCGCGTCGGTCGGATCATCGAGCGCGATGACGTCCATCCGACTTTTGTACCCGATCCCCGTCCGCGGCGACCGCGACCCTGGTTAACCCGTGGTTTCGGACGCCGGGAACCGGGCTCAGCGGTCCCGCGAGAACGCCTCCAGAATGCGCTCGGCGGCGAGCGCGGGCGTCAGGGTCCCCTCGGCGACCTCCCGCTCCAGCCCGGGCGCCATCCCCCTGACGCCCGGGTGCCCGTGCAGGTCGGACAGGAGCCGGTCGCGCACCAGAGCCCACGTCCACCCGACCTGCTGGCGGCGCCGCCGCGCCTCCAGCTCGCCGGACTCGCGGAGCCGCTCCTGGTGCTCGACGAGCTTCTCCCACACCTCGTCCAGGCCGGTGCCCTCCTTGGCGCTGCAGGTCAGAACCGGGATGGCGCGGGAGCGTTCGTCGCTGCGCAGCAGCCGCAGCGCCCCTGACAGCTCGCGTGCGGCGCGCTTGGCCTCCATCGCGTGCTCGCCGTCGGCCTTGTTGACGGCGATGACGTCCGCCAGTTCCAGGACGCCCTTCTTGATGCCCTGAAGCTGGTCGCCGGTACGGGCGAGGGTGAGGAACAGGAAGGAGTCGACCATCTCGGCGACCGTCGTCTCGGACTGCCCGACGCCGACCGTCTCGACGAGGACGACGTCGTACCCGGCGGCCTCCATGACGACCATCGCCTCGCGGGTGGCCTTGGCGACGCCGCCGAGCGTCCCGGCCGTCGGCGAGGGGCGGATGAACGCGCCCGGGTCGGCGGCGAGCCGCTGCATCCGGGTCTTGTCGCCGAGGATGCTGCCGCCCGTCCGGGTGGAGGACGGGTCGACGGCGAGCACCGCGACCCGGTGGCCCTCCCCCGTCAGGCGGGTGCCGAGCGCGTCGATGAACGTGGACTTGCCGACCCCGGGCACGCCGGTGATCCCGACGCGGCGGGCGTTCCCGGCGTGCGGGGTCAGCTCGACGAGCAGCTTCTGCGCCAGCTCCCGGTGGTCGGGCCGGGCCGACTCCACGAGGGTGATCGCCCGCGCGATCCACGCCCGCGACCCGTCCAGCACCCCGGCCGCGTAGTCCTCCAGGCCCGGCGCGCTCACGTGGCGGCGTGCCCCAGCGCGGCGGACAGCTCGTCCAGCAGGCCGGCCGCCGCGTCCGCGAGGACGGTGCCGGGCCCGAAGATCGCCGCGGCGCCGGCGGCGCGCAGCTCGGCGAAGTCGCCGGGCGGGATGACCCCGCCGACCACGATCATGATGTCGTCGCGGCCCAGCGCGGCCAGCTCCTCGCGCAGCGCGGGCACCAGCGTGAGGTGGCCCGCGGCGAGGGAGTTGACGCCCACGATGTGCACGTCGGCCTCGACGGCCTGGCGGGCGACCTCGGCCGGGGTCTGGAACAGCGGGCCGACGTCGACGTCGAAGCCGAGGTCGGCGAACCCGGTCGCGATCACCTTCTGGCCGCGGTCGTGGCCGTCCTGCCCCATCTTGGCGACGAGGATGCGCGGGCGGCGGCCCTCGGCCTCCGCGAACGCGGCGGTCGCGGCCCGCGCCTTCTCGATGCTCGACACCCGCCCGGCCTCCTCCCGGTACACACCGGAGATCGTACGGATCTGCGCGGCGTGCCGCCCGTACGCCTTCTCCAGGGCGCCGGAGATCTCGCCGACGGTCGCCTTGGCGCGGGCGGCGTCGATGGCGAGGGCGAGGAGGTTGTGCTCCAGGCCGCGCGCCCGGGTGCCGTCCTCGGCGGCCCCGGCGGCGCGGGTCAGCGCCTCCAGCGCGGACCGCGCCGCCTCCTCGTCGCGCTCCTCGCGCAGCCGGCGGAGCTTGTCGATCTGCTGCGCCCGGACCGCCGCGTTGTCGACCTTGAGGACCTCGATCTCCTGCTCGGTGTCCGGGCGGTACTTGTTGACGCCGACGACGGGCTGCCGGCCGGAGTCGATGCGCGCCTGGGTGCGGGCGGCGGCCTCCTCGATGCGCAGCTTGGGCAGCCCCTCGTCGATCGCCCTGGCCATGCCGCCGGCCTGCTCGACCTCGGTGATGTGGCCCCAGGCGCGGCGCGCGAGGTCGTAGGTGAGCCGCTCGACGTAGGCGCTGCCGCCCCACGGGTCGATGGTGCGGGTCGTCCCGGACTCCTGCTGGAGGAGCAGCTGGGTGTTGCGGGCGATCCGGGCGGAGAAGTCGGTCGGCAGGGCGAGGGCCTCGTCCAGCGCGTTGGTGTGCAGCGACTGGGTGTGGCCCTGCGTCGCGGCCATGGCCTCGACGCAGGTGCGGGCGACGTTGTTGAAGGCGTCCTGCGCGGTGAGGGACCAGCCGGACGTCTGCGAGTGCGTCCGCAGCGACAGCGACTTGGGGTTGCGCGGCCCGAACGTCTTCACCAGCCGCGCCCACAGCAGCCGGGCGGCGCGGAGCTTGGCGACCTCCATGAAGAAGTTCATGCCGATCGCCCAGAAGAACGACAGCCGGGGCGCGAACGCGTCGATGTCCAGGCCGGCGTCGCGGCCGGCGCGGATGTACTCGACGCCGTCGGCGAGGGTGTAGGCCAGCTCCAGGTCGGCGGTGGCGCCGGCCTCCTGGATGTGGTAGCCGGAGATCGAGATGGAGTTGTACTTCGGCATCCGCTGCGAGGTGAACGCGAAGATGTCGGAGATGATCCGCATCGACGGCTGCGGCGGGTAGATGTAGGTGTTGCGGACCATGAACTCCTTGAGGATGTCGTTCTGGATGGTCCCCGCCAGCGCCTCCGGCTTCACCCCCTGTTCCTCGGCCGCCGCGATGTAGAGCGCCAGGACGGGCAGGACGGCGCCGTTCATGGTCATCGACACGCTCATCTCGTCCAGCGGGATGCCGTCGAAGAGCTGCCGCATGTCGTAGATGGAGTCGATCGCCACCCCCGCCATGCCGACGTCCCCGGCCACGCGGGGGTGGTCGGAGTCGTAGCCGCGGTGCGTGGCCAGGTCGAACGCGACCGACAGGCCCTTCTGCCCCGCCGCGAGGTTGCGGCGGTAGAAGGCGTTGGACTCCTCGGCGGTGGAGAAGCCGGCGTACTGCCGGATCGTCCACGGCTGCGTCGCGTACATCGCCGGGTAGGGGCCGCGCAGGAAGGGCGCGATGCCCGGGTAGGTGTCGAGGAAGTCGAGCCCGGCCAGGTCGTCGCCGGTGTACAGGGGTTTGACGCCGATGCCCTCCGGGGTCTGCCAGGTCTGGGCGTCGGGGTCGGCGCCCGTGGCGTCGGCGACCGCGGCGCGCCACCGCTTGGCGGCGCCGTCGGCGGGGGGCGCCGTCCCGAGCTCGATCTCGGTGAAGTCGGGGATCATTCGCTCACTCCCAGATCGCGGAGGGTGGTCTCCAGCACCTCGATCGCGTCGCATCCCGCGTACACGGCGGCGTCGACACCCTCGTAGCTTCCCTTACCCGCCAGCCAGACCTTCACCGCGCCCGCGTCGCGCAGAACCCGCGCCGCTCCGGCGGCCTCCTCCTCGTACACCCGGTCACTGGAGCAGACGCAGGCGACGGCCGCGCCGGACGACCCGAACTCCTCGGGTGCGCCGGTGACCGTCTCGATCCCGCCCGCCTGGAACAGGTTGGCGGCGAACGACGCGCGCGCCGTGTGGACGGCGATGGGCCCGAGCGTCGCGAGGAACACCTTCGGGCGCGCGCCGGTGGCGTCCGCGTGGGCGTCGGAGCGGTCGCGGAGCGCCTCGAAGTCCTGCGCGTAGGTGACGACGGGGAGGCCGCCGCCGGGCTCCCGCGGCGCCGGGTCGCGCTCCGGCACGGTCTCGCCGAGGTTCGGGAACTCGCTGACGCCGGTGAGCGGCGCCCTGCGGTGCGCGATGTCCGCGCGGCGCCGGGCCCACGTCGCGGCGAGCCGGCCGGCGACGAGCCCGGAGTCCAGGGCGGCGGCCAGACCCCCGGCCTTCTCGATCTCGGTGAACCACGTCCACGCGGCCTGGGCGAGGCCCTCGGTGAGGCTCTCGGCGTACCAGGAGCCGCCGGCCGGGTCGACGACGCGGGCCAGGCTGGACTCCTCCAGCAGCAGCGTCTGGGTGTTGCGGGCGATGCGGCGGGCGAAGCCGTCCGACAGGCCGAGGCGGGCGTCGAACGGCCGCACGGTGACCGCGTCGGCGCCGCCGGCCCCGGCGGCGAAGGCCGCGACGGTCGTCCGGAGCATGTTCACCCACGGGTCGCGCCGCGTCATCATCGCCGCCGACGTGACCGCGTGGACGCGCGCCGACGTCCCCTCGAAGGCGCCGCTGACCTCGGCGACCCGCGCCCAGAGGCGGCGCATGGCGCGCAGCTTGGCGATCGAGGAGAACTGGTCGGCGTTGACCGCGAGGCGGAACTCGATCTGGCCGAACGCCTCGTCCACGCTCAGCCCGGCCCCGGTCAGCGCGCGCAGGTAGGCGACACCGGCGGCGACGGCGGCGCCCAGCTCCTCGGCGTCGCCGCCGCCCGCGTCGTGGTACGGGGTGCCGTCGGCCACGACCGCGCGCAGCCCGGGGAACTCGCGGGCGCACCGGACGGCCAGCGCGGCGGCCTCGTCCAGGGATCCGGCGGTGCCGGTGCGGGCCTGGAGCCCGAGCGGGTCGGCGCCGAGGACGCCGGACGCGTCCGCGGCGTTCCCCCGCTCGGAGACCAGGGAGAGGAAGGCCTCCGCCGCCTCGCCGGCGGAGGCGCCCGCGTCCAGGACGACGGGCGCGAGGTCGAGCAGGACGCCGCGCAGCATCCCGGGCAGCGCGGCGACCGGCGGGCCGCCGTCGCCGAGCCGCAGCCAGACCGAGGTCGCGCCGTTCTCCAGGTCGGCGAGGATCGCCTCCCGGGTGACGGCGGGATCGGGGTGGGCGTGCCGCTGCCGGACGTCCCAGCCGGCGATGCCCTCCCCGTCGGGACGCACCTCGCGGACGTACGGCGCCAGCCCGGGGCGTCCCGGCGGGGAATCGTCGCGCGTGTAGAGCGGGGCGATCGGCACGCCCTCGTACGACTCGCGGGTCAGCAGACCCTCGATCTCGTCGAGGGGGGTGTCCTCGTCCGCCGCGCCGGACCTGCGCAGCACCCCCTTCACCATCTCCCGCCACCGGTCCCGCTCGGCTCGGGGGAAGGCGGCGGCCAGTTCGAGTTCCTCAGGCGGCACCGTCATGTCCTGGATCGTAGGCGAGCGGCCGAATCCCGCTCGAAACCGGGTCCCGGTGACCAGGCCCCGGGCGGTACCGGTTAGCGGTGCGCCGCCCGGGAAAGAGGCCGTCATGAGTCTCGATCCGCTCCCCGGCGACCTCTACCACATGCAGGAACTCCTCGACGACCGGGAGAAGGAGGTCGTCGGGCGGGTCCGCGCCTTCCTGGAGGCCAAGGTCGCGCCGATCGCGAACGACTGCTGGGCGCGGGCCGAGTTCCCGTTCGACCTGATCCCCGAGTACGGCGAGCTCGGCATCGCGGGCCTCGCGCACGAGGAGTGCCCGGGCGAGAAGCCGAGCAGTCTGCTCACCGGGTTCCTGGCGATGGACATGGCCCGCGTGGACCCGTCCATGGCGACGTTCTTCGGCGTCCACAGCGGCCTGGCGATGGGGAGCATCGGCCGGTGCGGCTCCCCCGAGCAGCGGGCGCGGTGGCTGCCCGCGATGGGGCGGATGGAGAAGATCGGCGCGTTCGCGCTCACCGAGCCCGAGGGCGGGTCGGACGTCGCGCTCGGCCTGCGCACCACCGCGCGCCGCGACGGCGACCACTGGGTGCTGAACGGCGCCAAGCGCTGGATCGGCAACGCCACCTTCGCCGACCACACGGTGGTGTGGGCGCGGGACGAGGCCGACGACCAGGTGAAGGGGTTCGTCGTCGCCAGGGGGACGCCGGGGTTCACCGCCACCCGCATCGAGAACAAGATCGCGCTGCGGACGGTCCAGAACGCCGACATCGTGCTCGACGGCTGCCGCGTCCCCGAGGCCGACCGGCTCGCCGGGGCGAACACCTTCAAGGACACCGCGGCCATCCTGCGCCGCACGCGCAGCGGCGTGGCGTGGCAGGCGGTCGGGGTGATGCTCGCCGCGTACGAGATCGCCCGCGACTACGCGGTGGAGCGCGAGCAGTTCGGGCGGCCGATCGCCAAGTTCCAGCTCGTCCAGGACCTGCTGGTGCGGATGCTCGGGAACGCCACCGCGTCGCTCGGCATGGTGGTGCGGCTCGCCCAGCTCCAGGACGGCGGCCTCTACCGCGACGAGCACTCCGCGCTCGCCAAGGCGTACTGCACCACCCGCATGCGGGAGGTCGTCGGCTGGGCGCGCGAGCTGATGGCGGGCAACGGGATCGTCCTCGACTACGGCATCGGGCGGTTCGTCGCCGACGCCGAGGCGCTCTACTCCTACGAGGGCACCCGGGAGATCAACACGCTGATCGTCGGGCGCGCCGCGACCGGCCTCGGCGCGTTCGTCTGACCGCCCCCCGCGGCCCGGAGGGGTACCCCGGAACGCCCTGTGGCGAGGGGCGTTGCTAGAGTTCGGGTCGTAGATCCCCAACCCCCGAACCGTGCAGAGGGAAGACGAACGCATGTCGACTGGCAGCCACGCCGGGCGCCCGAAGTCCTGGGTCGCCGTGGCCATCATCTTCATCGGTTTCGCCATCGGCGGCGTCGGCATCACCCTCGGCCCCGACTGGATGGTGTTCGGGGTGGGCGCGGCGATCACTGTGATCGGCGGCATCTTCGCGCTGGCCGTCGACATCATGACCGACGTCGTCGTCGACGACCCCCGCCAGTAGCGATGTTCGGCCGCCCGCCAATCGAGGAGCGGATCGCCGCGCGGCAGCGCGAGCGCGGTCCGCTCAAGCCGGGCACCGTCTTCCCCCACGGTCCCGCCAAGATGCTGTTCTTCTTCGGCATCGGCGTGGTCGTGGTGACGCACCTCATCGCGCTGTCTATGTACTTCGTCGATCCCGGCCCCTGAGATCAGCGGCCCCGGTCCGAGCCGTTGGGCGGGCCCTCCCGCCTGCCTCCGAGGTAGAACAGGCCGACCAGGACGAAGACGCCGACGGCGACCAGGATGGCCAGCACGCCCATCGCGGTCGATCCGGCCATTGGAGTTCACCTTCCTTCTTCAGGGTGTTCCTCTCCTGACACTGCCCCGGGGGCAGCGGGCCAAAAGAAAGTCAAGAGAGTTCTGCGCCACTGTTTCCCGGCCGTCCAGGAGGTACGAAAAGGAAGGGTGGGCACGTACGGTCGAAGGGAACGTGGCCGCCTGCGTCGCCCCCTGAGCCCGAGGTGGTGGATGGCCCTGCGATTCGGAATCGAGGAAGAGTACTTCGTCGTCGATCCCGTCTCCCGGGAGGTCGTCCCCCGCGCCCCGGCGGTGGTGCGGCGGGCGCGCGCGGCGCTCGGCGACCGCGCGTCCACGGAGCTGGTCGCGTTCCTCGCCGAGGCCAAGACGCCGCCGTGCGACGACCTGGACAAGCTCGCGGAGCAGATCCGGGCGATGCGGGCGGCGATGGCCGCCGCGGCGGCGGCCGAGGGCGTCCGGCTGGCCGCGACCGGGACGCCCGTGCTCGGCGCGGTGGTGCCCGCGCCCATCGGCGCCGGTCCCCGCTACGCCGAGAGCCTCGCCGTGTACCGGGGGCTGGACGACGAGCAGAGCATCTGCTCGTGCCACGTCCATGTCGAGATGCCCGACCGCGAGCTCGCCGTCCAGGTGAGCAACCATCTGCGTCCCTGGCTGCCGACCCTGCTGGCCCTCACGGCGAACTCGCCGTACTGGGCGGGGCGCGACACCGGCCACGCATGCTGGCGCGCGATGGCATGGGCGCGGTGGCCGGTCGCCGGGCCACCGCCGTTCTTCGCGTCGGCCGCCCACTACGACGATCTCGTCGGCACGCTGCTGGGCTGCGGCGCGCTCATGGACACCGGGACGGTCTTCTGGGACGTCCGGCCGTCGGCGCGGCTGCCCACCGTGGAGGTCCGGCTCGCGGACGTCGCCCCGACGGCCGCCGAGGCCACGGTGTTCGCGGCGCTGGTCCGGGGGCTGGTGGGGACGGCGGCCGCCGCGGCCGCGGCGGGCGAGCCGGCGCCCGACCCGTCCCCGGAGATGCTGCGCGCGGCGTACTGGCTGGCCGCGCGGGACGGCCTCGCCGGGACGGGGGTCGACGTGCGCACGGGCCGTCCCGCCGGATTCCGGGAGCTGGCCGGCGACCTGCTGGCGTACGCGCTGCCCGCGCTGCGCGACGCCGGGGACCTCGACGCCGTCGCCGGCGGCCTGCGGCACCTGCTGGCCGGCGGCACGGGGGCGGAGCGGCAGCGCGAGGCCTACCGCGAGCGCGGGCGGCTCACCGACGTGGTCGACGCCACCCTGCTGCGCGATCGCTGACCCCCGCGCGGAAGCGGTTCGACCGCCCAGAACCCGACCTATCGGCCTTTCGCCCGTTTTCCCTTCGCCGTCCGGGGGTACCGCGTGGGGTGGATGATTGTTCAGCTGACCTCGGGGGACGTCCGCGGGGGGCCGGGGCGCACGGCCGCCCGCCTGCGCGTATCCTCGGTCGGATGCACGTGATCGTGGCAGCGGGACGGACGGAGTAATCGCGCGATGAGCCTCAGGCCCGGCGAGCCGGGTGTGGCGCCGGTCGGCCCGTTCGTCCACCCCGCCCTCTTCTACCTCGGCGACGAGGAGTACCTCGCGGGCACCGTGCCGTTCGTCCGGGCGGGCCTCGACGCGGGCGAGCCGGTCGCCGTCGCGGTGCCGGCGGCCCGCCTCGCCCTGCTGCGCGCGGCGCTCGGCGACGCCGCCGGCCGGGTCACCTGGCTCGATATGTCGGAGGCCGGCCGCAACCCCGGCCGCATCATCCCCGGCGTGCTGCGCGAGTTCGCCGACCGGCACACCGGCGGGCGGGTGCGGATCATCGGCGAGCCGATCTGGCCGGGCCGCTCGGCGACCGAGTACCCGGCCTGCGCCCAGCACGAGGCGCTGATCAACCTGGCGTTCGAGGGCCGCGAGGTGACGATCCTGTGCCCCTACGACCTCGCCGGGCTGGACGCCGGCGTCATCGCCGACGCCCGCGCCACCCATCCCGTCGTGATCGACCGCGACGGCGAGCGGGCCAGCGGCGACTACGCCCCGCACCGCGTCATCAAGGACTACAACCGGCCGCTGCCGGAGCCCGCCGACGCGGTCACGATGGGCTTCGACCTCCACGCGCTCCCCCTCGTGCGGGAGTTCGCGTGCCGCTGGGCCGCGCGGTTCGGCCTCGGGCCCGCCGCCGTGGGCGACCTGGAGCTCGCCGTGAACGAGCTCGCCGCCAACTCGTGCCTGCACGGCGGCGGCGCGGGCACCGTCCGGCTCTGGTCCGAGGACGGCCAGGTCGTGTGCGAGGTCCGGGACGCCGGGACGATCACCGACCCGCTCGCCGGCCGCCGCCCGGTGGACATGAGCCCGTACGGCGGCCGGGGCATCCTCATGGTCAACCACCTGGCCGACCTGGTGCGCGTCCACACCGGCCCCTCCGGCACCGTGATCCGCGTCTACATGCGCGCCTGAACGAGAGGGCGCCGCGTCAGCCCCCGAGGGCCCGGCGGAGCCCGGCGAGCGACTCGGCCAGCAGCGCGTCCCGTCCCGTGGACGCGGCGTACTCGGCGAGCGTCGCGCAGAGGTTCAGCGCCAGCGTGCGCGCCGCCGCCGCCCGCTCCTCCGGCACCGGCCCGTACGCCGCCAGGAAGGACTCCCGCGCGGCGCCCTCGAACCCGGCGTAGGCGAACGAGAGATCGACCGCCGGGTCGGCCAGGCACACATCGCCCCAGTCGATCACCCCGGCGGCCCGGCCGCCCGGATCCAGCAGCAGGTGCCGGACGTGCAGATCCCCGTGGACGAGCACCGGGTCCCCGCCCGGCGCCTCCCAGCCGAGGGCCGCGGACAGGAACTCCTCCAGCGCCGGGTCCCGCTCCCACACCCCGAGGGCCACGAGGGCGTCCAGGCGGCCGGTGGTGCGCGCCGCCCGGAGCGCGGGGTCGGCGCGCTCCATCGGATCGAGCGGCAGCCCCGCGCCGGCCTCCCGGGCGAGCGCCGGATCGTGCAGCGCCCGCAGGAAGGCCCCCGCCTCCGCGGCGAGGGCGACCCGGTCTCCGTCCGGCGGGCGGACGTCGGCGAGCTCCCGGCCGGGGATCAGCCGGGCGCCCCAGAACGGCCACGGGAAGTCCTCCCCCGGCTCGCCCGCGAAGCGGGGGACGGGCACCGCGAGCGGGAGGCGCGGCGCGAGGGCCGGCAGGACCGCCAGCTCGCGCTCGACCCTTGCGACGGCGATCCGGCGGCGCGGGAACCGGAACGCCCACTCCCCCGCGACGAGGAAGACGGTGTTGTCCCAGCCGGTCGCGAGCGGCTCCACCGAGGCTCCGCGCAGCTCCCGGAACCGCCGGCCGATCAGCGCGCCCGCGATCTCCGCGGTGACCTCGTGCTCGGGCGCCCACTCCGGGACCGTCGGCGGGTCGTCCTGGGAAGCCGTCACGTCCGCCGAGGCTACCGCGACCCGGCCGTCCCGGCACGCCCCCACGCGAGGCGGCGGCGCGGCTTGAACACCGACAGGCCCGTGGCGGTGAGCAGCATGACGAGCTGGCCGGAGAGGACCGTCACCTGCCACCACTGGCGTCCGCTGGACGGGTCGGCCCCGCCGGCGGTGGCGTCGGCCAGCGCCTCGGGGGTGAACAGCAGCATCCCGGCGAGGATCACCGCGATCAGCAGGACCAGCTTGGCGAACACCCAGAGGTGGCGCGTCAGGCCCCACGGCGAGCCGACGGCGAGCGCGATGCCGGAGGCGAGCGCGGTGAGGCTGAGCGGTATCCCGCCCCCGAACACCATCACGCTCATCAGCCGGTAGGCGGAGTGGGCGAGCGTCCCGTCCGAGGTCAGCGTCGCGGTGAGGTTGAGCAGCACCAGGCCCCACACCTCCCCGAGCAGCGCGACGGACGCGACCACGTGCACGACGACGATCGTCTTGCGGACGGGCTGGCCCGGCCGCCACCACTGTCCGGTGGCGGCGGGGCGCGACTGGATGGCCGACATGGCGGAACTCCCGGATCTTCTCGGCGACAGCCCGAGCATGCAGGCCGGGCACGGGCGGCGTCGTCGGGCGACCGGAGGTTCCCCGGCTGCTCCGGCCGGAGCAGCCGGGGGCACGGCGCCTGCTCCCCCCGTGGTAGCCGGTGCGGCGGTAGGCCGAGACTTGACCCGGCCATCAGGTGCGGGGGACGGACGCCGGGAAGGGATCCCTGCGCAGGTCTCTCCCGACCCCAGTGAGGAACGATGCGTCTCATCGCCCGCACCCACCAGCTGCCCGTACGGCTGGCCGTCGGCTCCTTCGTCCTGAACTCGGGCCTGTCGAAGCTCCAGAACCTGGAGGAGACGGCCGAGCAGACCCACGGCCTGGCCACGACCGCCTACCCGTTCCTGAAATCGCAGGATCCGCGGGACTTCACCCGCCTGCTCGGCCGGACCGAGGTGGCGCTGGGCGCCGCCCTGCTGGTCCCGCTGGTGCCGTCCGTGCTCGCGGGGGCGGCGCTCACCGCCTTCTCCGCCGGCCTGGCGGGCCTGTACCTCCGGGTCCCGGGGATGCGGCAGGAAGGCGGGCTGCGCCCGACGCAGGCCGGCGTCCCGCTCGCCAAGGACATCTGGCTGGTGGGCATCGGCTCCTCCCTGGTCCTGGACGAGCTGAGCTGTCTGCGCAGGGACCGGCGCGCCCGCGCGTGACGCGGCCGCTTGACGCGGTGCCGCGGCCCGGTGAGGATCGGCGCGTCCCCCAGG
The DNA here is from genome assembly GCF_900115095.1 of Actinomadura madurae. Classification (GTDB taxonomy): domain Bacteria; phylum Actinomycetota; class Actinomycetes; order Streptosporangiales; family Streptosporangiaceae; genus Spirillospora; species Spirillospora madurae. The sequence continues at coordinate 151,308 of NZ_FOVH01000006.1, read as the reverse complement.
AGGCCGCGCCATGACGTCCCAGTCCCGCCCGTCCCCGCCGGTCCGCACCGCGCGGGACGCCGACGCCGCGGAGATCGCCGCGGTCCTCGGGCGCGCGTTCGACGACGACCCCGTGTGGCGGTGGCTGCTGCCGGACGACACGTCCCGGGTGCGGCGGATGACCGCGCTCTTCGGCATCATGCTGCGGCAGGTGCACCTGCCGCACGGCGCCACGGAGGCCACCGGACGCGACGGGACGCAGGCGGCGGCGCTGTGGGCCCCGCCCGGCCGCTGGCGCATCCCCCTCCACCGCCAGGCGGCGCAGGGGGTGCCCCTCCTGCGCGCTCTGGGCACGAGGACGTCCGCCATGCTGCGCACCCTCGGCGCCATCGAGAAGCACCACCCGAAGGAGCCGCACTGGTACCTGGCGGTGCTCGGCACCGATCCTCCCGCGCAGGGCAACGGGCTGGGCGCCGCGCTGCTGCGCTCCAGGCTCGACCGGTGCGACGCGGAAGGCCTCCCGTCCTATCTGGAGTCGTCCAAGGAGCAGAACGTCCCGTACTACGAGCGGTTCGGGTACCGGGTGACGCGGGAGCTGACCCTGCCGGGCAAGGGCTGCCCGCCCGTATGGCTCATGTGGCGGGAGCCCCGGCGGGACCGCTGATCCGGTCGTCCACAGGAGATCCGGCCCTCCGGTCGAGCCGCTGTCATGACCGGAAGCGGCCAACCGCGCTCGCGCCTCACATGGGGAGATAGGCGCACCGCGACCACCCGGCTCCGCGCCGCGTCCCTGCTGCCGGTCGCCGCCGGTCGCCGGGCGGGCGGTCGGCGGCAAACGCATTGGCCCGATTCGGCCAGGCGGTACGCGGGTTCCGGCCCGGACCACCGGCCGCCGCACGCCGCACGCCGGACCGGGCCGCCTACCGTCGAAGGTGAGCCATTGCACCGCCCCCTTCGGCAAAGGCGACAGGACGATGACCATGACCACGGCCGGCACGAGGGCGCCGGAGACGCGGCTCGCCCTGCACAGGCCGGGTCCGGCACGGGTCCAGGACCACCTCCTCGGCGGCAAGGACAACTACGCGCCCGACCGCCAGCTCGCCCAGCGGATCCTGCGGCTCCTCCCGCACGCCGCCGCGACGGCCCACGCCGCCCGCGCCTTCCTCGCCCGGTCCGTCCGGCTGCTCGCCGAGCGCGGCGTTCGGCAGTTCCTCGACCTCGGCTGCGGGCTGCCGCGGGCCGACAACCCGCATCAGATCGCGGCCCGCCACGTCGGCGGGCCCCGCGTCGTCTACGTCGACCACGACCCGCTCGTCATCGCGCACGCCCGCGCCCTGCTCATCGACGGCGGCAACGTCGCGGCGCTGCGGGCCGACCTCCGCGACCCCGACGCGATCCTCGGCAGCGCCGAGGTGCGCCGGCTGATCGACCCGGCCGAGCCGGTGGCGCTGGTCTTCTCCTCGGTCCTGCACTTCCTGCCCGGCGCGGGCGACCTCGTCGCCGCGCTCGCCGCGGCGGCCGTGCCGGGCAGCGCCCTGGTCGTCTCCCACGCCACCGGCGACTTCGCCCCGGCCGCCGTCGGCGTGGCCGCCCGGCTCTACCGCGAGGCGAGCGGCGTCCCGGTCCATCCGCGCGGGGGCGCCGACATCGCCCGCCTCCTCGGGCCCTTCCGCCCGCTGCCGCCCGGCGTGACGCCGATCGGCCCGGCGGAGCCGCCGTTCGAACCGGTCATGTACGGCGTCGTGGGGATACGCTGACGGCCGGCGGTCCCGGATGTGGCATTGACCACATTCACGCCGTCCGGTGCTCCGCCGCCGCCCACCGTGCCGGGCCCGCGGCAGCCCTTCCGCCGCCGGTCATCCGGCCGCCCGGCTCCGTCACGCTCCGTCAGACGCCGGTGCACCACGCGGAGAGAAATCTCATTCAGTCGTTAGAAACGATAACGGTTCGGCCCCTAGGGTGTCCCGGATGCCGACGAACACCCTCACCCCACCGGATACAGAGACCGGCGCTCCCACGGCGAGGGCGCCCCGGATGAGCTGGCTGGACGCCCTGCGCGGCCTCGCCGCCATGGTCGTGGTGTTCGAGCATTCCCTGGACGTCCTGCTGCCCGAGGTCCGCCGCGGCGCGAGCCCGTGGTTCGACTTCGGCCGGTACGGCGTGTTCGTCTTCTTCCTCGTCAGCGGCTACGTGGTGCCGTTCTCGCTGGAGCGGCGCGGCAGCGTCCGGCACTTCTGGGCCGGGCGGGTGTTCCGGCTGTACCCGGCGTGGTTCGTCTCGGCGGCGCTCGCCCTGGCGCTCGGGTCGGCCGGCCTGTCCTACGGGCTCCCCGCCGCGCTCGGCGAGCGCCCCTGGGCGTCCACCCTGGCGCACCTGACCATGCTCCAGGACCTGCTGGGCGTCCCGAACATCGTCAACGTCTACTGGACGCTGTCGTACGAGATGGTCTTCTACCTCCTCGTGACGGCGATGTTCGTCGCCGGCGTCCACCGCTCCAGCGCCCGGGTGGCGCTCGGCTTCGGCGTCGGCGCGGCGATCCTCGGCGTGGCCCTGCCGTCCGGGCTGCTGGCCTCCCGGTGGCCCGGCGGGACGATCCTCGCCGCCGCGCTGTGCCTCGCCGGCGGCCTGGCCGCCATGGTCAGCCGGCGGCGCACGGTGCGCCGCGCCGGGGTCGCGGTAGTGGCCGCGCTGGCCCTCGGCCTGCTGGTCCTCGACAGCCGCATCGGCGCCATCGAGAGCCTGTGCGTCATCGCCACCATGTTCGCCGGGACGGCGATCCGCGGCATCCAGAACGGCAGGCTCCGGGGCCGGCGGGCCGCCGCGATGGTCGCGGTCGTCCCCCTCCTGTCGGTGGCCGCGGGCATGCGCACCCCGACGAGCTGGGCCCTGTACGCCAATCCGAACCCGCTCGGGCGGGACTGGTCCATCGCCGTGGCCGCCGCGTGGCTGACCTTCCTGGCCGGCCTGGCGCTCCGGAACCGCCCGATGCCCCGTTTCCTCGTGTGGCTCGGGCTGATCAGCTACTCGGTCTATCTGCTGCACCCGCTGGTCGTCCAGGGCATCTGGCACGCGGCCGGCAGGGACACCTGGGGCCTGCCCGTCACCGTCCGGGCGGCCTGGGGCGTGGTGCTGCTCGCCACCGTCCTGACGTCCGCGGGCCTCGTGCACCGCTTCGTCGAGCGCCCTGCCCAGAACCTGGGCCGCCGCGTGACGTCCCGCCGCCGTGATGACAGCGTCCGCTTTCTTGCTTACAGTGAGGCCGATTTACGACAAAGCTCCTGAACCTCGTCGAACGGACACCGGATGACAGAAGGGCCCATGCCCGCCGAGCTGCCGGACGTCCTGCGGCAGCATCTCCAGGCCGCCGTCGACGAGATGGAGCGGGAGATCCGCGACCAGGTGCCCGAGTACGCGGGCGCCGACGGCGGCGAGTACGCCAGGAAGGTGGAGCGGGCGGTCAGCGACACCGTCGCGTTCTTCGTCGACTCCGTCGACCATCCGAACGCCGACGCGCGCAACATCACCGAGCTGTACATGCGGCTCGGCGAGGAGGAGGCCCGGCAGGGCCGCAGCCTGGCCGCCCTGCAGAACGCGATGCGGGTGAGCAGCCAGGTCGCCTGCCGCCGGTTCATCAAGGACGCCTACCGGCTCGGCTGGTCGCGCGAGACGCTCGGCCGGCTGACCGACTCGCTGTTCATGCTGCTGGCCCGGGTCGCCGACGCCGCCGCGCAGGGGTACGCCCGGGAGCAGGGGCAGCTGGCGACCGAGCGGGAGCGCCGCCGCGAACGGCTGCGGGACCTGCTGGTCGCCGAGCCCGCCCCCGCGCACGAGGCGATCGCCGAGCTGGCGGTCGCGGCCCGCTGGGACCTGCCGAGGAGCATCGCCCTGGTGGCGCTGCCGCCCGGGGCGCCCGCCGGCGCGCGCATCCTGCCGCCCGCCGTGCTGGCCGACTGGGAGGCGCCGGTCCCCTTCCTCGTCGTGCCCGACCCCGAGGGCCCCGGGCAGGACCGGCTGTGGCCGGCGCTGCGCAGGCTCGGCACGGCGGCGATCGGGCCGACCGTCCCGGTCGGTCAGGGCGCCGTCTCGCTGCGGTGGGCCCGGCACGCCCTCACGCTGATCGAGCGGGGCCTGCTGCCGGACGACGGCCCGGTCCGGTGCGTCGACCACATCGCCTCGCTGGCCGCGCTCACCGCGGAGGAGCTGATCGGCGCCACCGCGGGCGCCGTCCTCGGACCGCTGCTGGAGCTGGCCCCCGCGCGCCGGCTGCCGCTCGCCGAGACGCTGCTGACCTACCTGCGGTGCGGCGACAACGCGGTGATCGCGGCGGAGCGGCTGCACATCCACGAGCAGACCGTCCGGTACCGGCTGCGCCGCATCACCGAGCTGACCGGCGGCCGGTTCACCGAGCCCGAGGGACGGCTGGACGTCATGCTGATGCTGAGCTGGCTGGTGCGGACGGGCCGCGCCGAGCGGACGGCCTAGCCACGCGGACCGGGGTCCGGCCGGCGTCTCCGAGGGCTCAGCGGGTGGCCAGATGCCGTCCGAGGAAGGCGAGCTGCGGCCGGAGCCGGGACCGCCAGTACGCGGCGTCGTGGCACCCTCCGGTCATCGCGCCCGCCGGATGGACGCGGCCGCGGAACTCGCGGACCCGCTCGGCGAACGGATCGCTCGTCCCGCAGTCGACGCGGAGCGGGACGCCCTCCTGGAGGCCCGCCGCGCCGAAGACGTCGTGGCGGGCGAAGTCGCCGGGGCCGTCGAACGCGCGGGCGTTGGCGGCGCGCGCGTCCGCGTAGGACGCGAACAGGGCCGGGGACGAGGCGACCACGGCCGCCGTCCGCGCCGCGCCGAGCCGGCGGGCCAGGACGAGGGCGCCGAAGCCGCCCATGGACCAGCCGATGAGGCCGACGCGGCCGGTCCGCGCGCCGGCGTCCTCCAGGCGCGGCAGGAGCTCGTCCACGATCATGGCGACGGGGTCGTCGCCGGACGCGCGGGGGTGCCAGTAGGAGTCGGGTCCGCCGTCCACGGCGGCGAGGGCGAACGGCGGGACGCCGTGGGCGGCGGCGTCCGGCAGGTAGTGGTCCAGTGCCAGCTTCCGGACGAGCGACGCCCCCGTCTCGGCGCCGCCGTGCAGCGCGACGGCGACCGGCAGCCCGCGCAGGGAGCGGCCCGCGGCGGGCGTGACGACGGTCGCGGTGACGGTGGCGCGGCGGTGCGCGGAGCGCCACGTCATCGTCCGGACGTCCGCGGACGCGGCGGGCGGGGCGGGCAGGTCGCCGCACCTGCCGAGGGCGCGGTCCAGCCGGACCTTGCCGGGGAGGACCTCGCTCTCGACGAGGCCGTACCCGGCGCCGCCCGCGGCGGCGACGGCGCCGAGGCCGCCCAGCCCGCCGAGCAGGAACGCGCGTCTGCTGACCAATCGGGGTCCTTCCTCCTGGGAGTTCGGGAATTGGACGCGGCGGCGGGCCCGTGGTTCCCACCTGCGCGCGACGCGTCAGGCGGCGGCCTCCCGGCCCCGGGCGGCGTGCGCCGACCGTGACAGCAGCGCCACCCCGCCGGTGAGGAACACGACGCTGACCGAGACGGCGGCGAACGCCGCGGCCGTCCCGGGCGGGAGGGTCTCGAAGGCCAGGACGGCGACGAGGTAGGACGCGATCGGGTTCGTCATCGTCATCGCGGTCATCGCCGCGGGCAGCGACCCGGCCGCGAACGCCCGCTGCTCGATGACCAGGCCGAGGAGCGTGCTGCCCGCGAGCGCGTACCCGGGCCAGTCCACGGCGGTGGCGGCGACGCCGCGGTGGACGAGGTCGGCGGTGGTGAGCTTGATCAGCACGGCGGTCGCCGCGAAGCACAGGCCCGCGCAGACGCCGAGCAGCGCGGCCCGGACCGGCCCCGCGCGCAGCCACGCGGCCCGGGACAGCACGGCGATGAGCGGCGCGGCGATCAGCCCGGCGAGGAGGATCCGGGGGCGGGACGGCTCGCCCTCCGGCGGGATCGCCCCCGGCACCGTGAACAGGACGGCGAGGCCCGCGGACACCGCGATGCCGCCGAGCAGGTCGAGCCGCGCGGGACGGCGGCCGGTCCCGACCGTGCCGAGCGCGATGGTGAAGACGAGCTGGGTGACCAGCAGCGGCTGGACGATGGCGGTCGAGCCGAAGTGCAGCGCGATCGCCTGCGCGCAGAACCCGGCGAGGTTCACCGCCCACCCGGTCAGCCACACCGGGTCGCGGACCAGCCGGCGGAGCAGACCGTGCGCGGCGGAGGCGTCCGATCCGCCGCGCACGGCGCGCCGCGCCGCCCGGTACTGCAGCGCCGCCGCCGCGGCGAACAGGAACGCCGCGACCAGGCTGAAGCCGACCGACCACGCCATCAGGCCGTTCCGCTCTGCGCGCCGCTGCCCGCGCCGACCTCGGCGGCGAGCCGCTCGAACGCGCGCAGCAGCGCGTCCGGGAACCGGGCCGCCTCGGGCAGCACCCGCGGTTCGACGGTCACCGAGACGTGCAGCGCCCCGTTCCAGCTCAACGCGCCCACGGCGAACGGCACGCCGTCCGCGAGCGGCAGGATCGGGTGGACGTCGCCGAGCGGCGCTCCGGCGAGCGACATCGGCAGCGGCGGTCCCGGCATGTTGGACACGATGCCGCCGAAGAACCGGCCCCGGTAGGTGCCGCGGGCGGCGCGGGCGTGCAGGGGCGGCGGCAGCGCGCCCATCAGCCGCATCGCGGCGGTGCTGGCGACGGCCCGGCCCGACCGGCGGCGCCGTTCGGCCGCCTCGTGCACGGCGGCCAGCCGGTCGCGGACGGGCATCGGCGCCACCGGGACGTCCAGCCGCAGCGCGGCGGTCAGGTTGCCGGGCACGGCGGTGCGGCCCCGGCCGGGCGGCGCGGGGGCGCGCAGCGTCATCGGGACGGCGGCGCGCAGCGGCCGGCCGTCCACCCGCTCGCCGCGCTCCGCCAGCACCTCCGCGACGACCTCGCCGGTCAGCGCGAGGAGCACGTCGGTGACGCGGGCGCCGGCCGCGCGGGCCGCGTCCCGGACCCCGCCGAGCGGCAGCGTGGCGGTGCCGAAGGCGCGGTCCGGGGCGAGCGTCCCGGTGACCGACACGGTCGGCGCCCGGCCGTCGAGCCCGAGCTGGACGAGGCCGGGCAGGACGGCGGCGGCGCGGGCGAGGCTCCCGGGCCCGCGCACCGGGCCCACCTCCGGGAGCCGCGGTTCGAGGATGCCGCGCAGGATGTCGACGACGCCGATCCCGTCCGCGATGGCGTGGTGGAGGAGGATGACGACCGCGTCCGGGCCGGACGCCCCGCCGCGCACGACCCAGAACCGCCAGAGCGGCCGGTCGCGGTCGAGCGGCTCGGTGACGAGGCGGGCGACGAGGCCGTCCAGGGCGGGGCGCCCGCCCGGCGACGGCAGGTCCGCCTCCAGGACGTGCGCGCGCAGGTCGACGAGGCCGGCGTCCGCCCAGCGCGGCCGGCGCAGGACGCCGCCGGGACTGATCCGCTGGGTGAGGCGCGGCAGGTCGGGCAGCCGCTCGGCCATGAGGGCGCGGACCCGCTCGGCCGAGGGGCCGGGCCCGGCGAACTCGGCGACGCCGCCCACGACCTGCGGGACCTCCGCGCTCTCGACGTGCAGGAAGAAGGCGTCGGCGGCGGCGACGCGCTGCTCCCGTGCGGGCCCGGCGCCGGGCGCGGCGTCCGGCGGCCGGCGTCCCGGCGCGAGGCCGGCGCGCAGCCGCTCGACCCCGGCGGCGGCCGGGACGAGCAGCAGCCCGCCGGGGATGTCGACGACGTAGTGGGCGGCGGTCGCGACGATCACCAGGCCCGTGACCACCAGGTGCAGGGCGCAGAGCCAGGCGAGGAGCGCGCCGCACCGGGCCCGGACCGCGGCGACCCCGATCCAGGCGACCCAGCCGATGTGCAGGCTCGGCATCGCCGCGTACGGGTTAGCGCCGGCGGACACCACGGTGGTGCCCCAGGTGGCGGGCGGGTGGTGGATGGCGATGACGTCGGTGTAGCCCTCGCCGGGCAGCAGCCGCGGCGGGGTCGTGGGCCAGACGGCGAAGCAGCAGATCGCGATCAGGGTGACGAGGATCAGCGTGTTGCGGGCCCACGCGTACGCCGGGTTCCGCGTCCACCACAGGTAGGCGAGGAGCCCGAAGGTCCCGATGACGTACGTCGTCGCGTACTCCCAGGCGGCGACGGCGCCCAGCCACTCGTGCCGGACGAGCAGGTCGTTGAGCGGGCGCTCGGCGTCCAGCCGCGCCCAGCGCTCGAACTCCAGCAGCGCGCGCCCGTGCGCGTCGCTGGCGGCCCGGTCCCCGCTGAAGGCGTGCGTGAACACCAGGTACACCACCAGGACGGCCAGCGCGGCGGCTATCTCCCGCGCGGCCGACGCGGCCCGTCCCGCGTCCCCGTCCTCCGCCCCGGACGCGACCGCTCCGCTCCGGTTCACGATGCCCCTCCCGCCTCGCGCAGCGCACCGCCCTCACCGATCATCCTCCCCACGATCGGGCGGAACGACCATGACCCGCCGGGTTCTTCCGTCTTCGCGCGCAGGAATGGGATTTCCTGCGGAAACTCCCGTCCAGGTCTTGACCTCGGCGACAAACGGGCATAAATACAAGGGAAACAAACTCAAACGGGAGGGAAACCACATGGACCGGGGAACGGCGCGCACATGATCGTGACGGTGACGCTCAACCCCAGCCTCGACCGGACGATCGAGGTGGACGTGCTGACCCGCGGCGCGGTGATCCGGGCCCGGTCCGCGCGGCTGGACCCGGGCGGCAAGGGCGTCAACGTGTCGCGGGCGCTGCTGGCCAACGACGTCGCCTCCGCCGCGGTCGTCGCGGTCGGCGGCGCCGACGGCGACCAGCTCCGCCGGCTGCTGGAGACCGAGGGCATGCGCGTCCGCGCCGTCCGCGTCGCGGGGCGCACCCGGTCGAACGTCACGGTCGTCGAGCCCGGCGGCGTCGTCACCAAGCTGAACGAGCCCGGCGGCCCGCTGTCGCCCGCGGAGCTGGACGAGGTCGGCGCCGTCGTGGCGGCCGAGGCCGGCGCCGCGAGCTGGGTCGTCGGCTGCGGCAGCCTCCCGCCCGGCGTCCCCGACGCGACCTACGCCGACATGTGCCGCCGGTTCGCGCCGGACGGCATCCGCGTCGCGGTCGACACCAGCGGGCCCGCGCTGCGCGCGGCCGTGACCGCCGGCCCCGACCTGATCAAGCCGAACCGGGAGGAGCTCGCCGAGGCGGCCGGCGGCCCGGTCGACACCGTCGCCGACGCCGTGGAGGCGGCCGCGGAGCTGCGGGCGCGCGGGGCCCGCGCCGTCCTGGTCAGCCTCGGCGCGGAGGGGGCGGTGCTCGTCGACGACGACGGCGTCCTCACCGGCGAGGCGCCCGTCGCCCACCCGCGCAGCACGGTCGGCGCGGGCGACGCGCTGCTCGCCGGGTTCCTCGCGGGCGGGGCGCGCGGCCCCCGCGCCCTCGCCGAGGCGCTCGCCTGGGGCGCTGCGGCCGTGCGGCTGCCCGCGAGCCGGATGCCCGGCGCGGCCGACGTGCGGCGCGACGACGTCCGCATCCATCCGCGTCCCGACCTCGCCCGTCCCCTCCTCACCTGATTCCCGCGAGCAGTACCACCCCACCCCCGATCGACAGGAGGCCCGAGATGGCCACCACGTACACCCCGGAGCCCACCGGGAGCGGGCTCCGCGCCCACATCCAGCGGCTCGGCGGCAAGATGGCCGGGATGGTGATGCCGAACATCGGCGCGTTCATCGCCTGGGGCCTGATCACCGCCCTGTTCATCCCGACCGGCTGGCTGCCCAACAAGGACCTGGGCGAGCTGGTCGACCCGATGATCAAGTTCCTGCTGCCGCTGCTGATCGGCTACACCGGCGGCCGGATGGTGCACGGCCAGCGCGGCGCGGTCGTCGGCGCGGTCGCCACCGTCGGCATCATCGTCGGCGCCGACGTGCCGATGTTCCTCGGCGCGATGATGATCGGCCCGCTCACCGCGTACCTGCTCAAGCTGTTCGACGACCTCGTCCAGGACCGCGTCCGGACCGGGTTCGAGATGCTCGTCGACAACTTCTCCGCCGGGATCATCGGCGGCGCCATGGCGGTGGCGGGCAACCGGGTCATCGGCCCGGTCATGAACACCTTCTCCGACTGGGCCGGGGACGGGGTGGGCTGGCTCGTCGACCACGACGTGCTGCCGCTGACGTCGCTGCTCATCGAGCCCGCGAAGGTGCTCTTCCTCAACAACGCCGTCAACCACGGCGTGCTCGGCCCGCTCGGCGTCCAGCAGGCCGCCGAGCACGGCAAGTCGGTGCTGTTCATGCTGGAGTCCAACCCCGGGCCCGGCCTCGGCGTCCTGCTCGCCTACTGGTTCTTCGGGCCGCGCCGGCTGCGCCCGAGCGTCCCGGCGGCGGCCATCATCCACTTCTTCGGCGGCATCCACGAGATCTACTTCCCCTACATCCTGATGAAGCCGCGGATGATCCTCGCCGCGATGGCGGGCGGCGTCACCGGTGTGGCGATCTTCGTGGCGTTCGACACCGGCCTGGTCGCGACCCCGTCGCCCGGCAGCATCTTCGCCTACCTCGCGCAGACGCCGCGCGGCGCGAGCAACTGGATCGGCGTCTACACCGGCATGCTGGCCTCCACCGCCGTCTCGTTCGGCGTCGGCGCCGCGCTGCTCGGCTTCGGCAAGCTCGCCGAGCCCGCCACCGACGACGACCCCGAGGCCGCCGAGGGGCAGGACGGCACCGCGAAGGACGAGACCGCCACGGACGAGACCGCCAAGGACGAGGCGGCCAAGACCGAGGCGTCGAAGGACGCCGGCGACGGCGCCGCCAAGGAAACGACCGCCCACTGACGGAAGGCACGGCCACCATGAACGGCAAGGACATCCACAAGCTCGTCATCGCCTGCGACGCGGGCATGGGCAGCAGCGTCATGCTCGCCGGCCAGCTGCGCAAGACGCTGAAGAAGCAGGACGTGACCGTCGAGCACACGCCCGTCGACGCGATCCCCGCCGACGCGGACGTGGTCGTCTGCCACACCGGGCTCGCCGCCCGCGCCCGGCGCGGCGCCGGGGACATCCCGGTGATCCCGTTCGAGGTCTACCTCGGCGACCCGGCGATCGACCGGCTGGTCAAGGCGATCAAGGACGGCGGTGAGGTCGGTGGCTGAGGGAGCCGCCGGCCTGCTCACCCCCGAGGCGATCCGGCTGGACGCCCGCGCCTCCGGACGCGACCACGCCATCCGCGTCTGCGGGCAGGTGCTCGTCGACGCCGGCGCCGTCGAGCCCGCCTACATCGACGCGATGCTGGAGAGGGAACGCTCCATCTCCACCTACCTCGGCGAGGGGGTGGCCATCCCGCACGGCACGTCCGTGGGCCGCGACCTCATCCACCGGGACGCGCTCGCCTTCGTCAGGTTCCCCGACGGGGCGGACTGGGACGGCAACCCGGTCACCGTCTGCATCGCGATCGCGGCGCGCGGCGACGGGCACATGGCGATCCTCGCCGAGCTGGCCCAGGTGCTCATGGACCCGGACCGGGCCCGCGCGCTCCGCGAGGCCTCCGACCCCGGGCAGGTCCTCGCCCTGCTCGAGCCGGAGACCGAAGAAGAACCCACCGAAAACCGAGAAGAACAGGGACACACCGTATGAAGGTCGCCCGTTTCTATGCACCCGGCGACATCCGGCTGGAGGACGCGCCCGAGCCGGCGCCGGGCCCCGGCGAGCTGAAGATCCGCGTCCGGAACTGCTCCACCTGCGGGACCGACGTCAAGATCTCCCGGTTCGGGCACCACCACATCGTCCCGCCGCGGGTGATGGGCCACGAGATCGCCGGCGAGGTCACCGAGGCCGGCGCGGGCGTGGAGGGCTGGACGGCGGGCGACCGCGTGCAGGTCATCGCCGCGATCCCGGACGGGACGTGCTCGGAGTGCCGCCGCGGCCGGATGACGGTCTGCACCGCGCAGGAGTCGATGGGGTACCACTACGACGGCGCGTTCGCCGAGTACATGATCGTTCCGGCGAAGGTGCTCGCCGTGGACGGGGTGAACCGGATCCCGGACGGCGTGTCGTTCGCCGAGGCGTCGGTGGCCGAGCCGCTCGCCTGCGTCCTCAACGGCCAGGAGCTGGCGGGCGTCGGGGAGGGCGACGACGTCGTGGTGTTCGGCTCCGGCCCCGTCGGCTGCCTGCACGTGCGGGTCGCGCGGGCCCGCGGCGCCGCCCGCGTGTTCCTCGTGGAGGTCAACGCCGAGCGGCTGCACCAGGCCGCCGCGATCGTCAAGCCGGACGCCGCGATCGACGGGAGCGTCACCGACGTCGTCGAGCAGGTCCTGGAGCTCACCGGCGGGCGCGGCGCGGACGTCGCCATCACCGCCGCCGCGTCCGGCGCCGCGCAGGAGCAGGCGCAGCGGCTCATGGCGCCGGGCGGCCGGGTGAGCCTGTTCGGCGGGCTGCCGAAGGACGACCCGGTCATCTCCGTCGACGCCAACCGCGTCCACTACCGGGAGCTGTCCCTGGTCGGCGCGAACGGGTCGAGCCCGGCGCACAACGCCCGCGCGCTGGAGCTGATCGGCTCCGGGCAGGTCCCGGTGGAGGACCTCATCACCCACCGGCTGCCGCTGGACGCCGTGCACGAGGCCCTGGACCTCGTCACACGGGGCGCCGCCATCAAGGTCACGATCGAGCCCTGAACCTGACCCCGAAGGAGTCGGCCATGCCCGAACGAACCGTCGTCATCGCCGCGGCGCAGGGCCTGCACGCCCGCCCGGCGCAGCTCTTCGTGCAGGCCGCCGCGCGGCAGCCGGTGCCGGTGTCGATCCGGGCCGGGGACAAGGCGCCCGTCCCGGCCAACAGCATCCTCGGCGTGCTGTCGCTCGGCGCGCGGCAGGGCACGGAGGTGACCCTGTCCGCCGACGGCGACGAGGCGGACCGCGCGCTGGACGAGCTGGCCGGCCTGCTCGCCCGCGACCTGGACGCCGAGCCCGCCTGACCGTCCCCGCGGACCCCTCACAATGGACGCGCGGCACAACGGAGACGGGACGGGTGGGACGGTCATGTACGCCGAGGAACGGCAGCAGGCGATCCTGGCGCTGGCGCGCTCGAAGGGGCGGGTGGACGTGGTCGCGCTCGCCGAGGAGTTCTCGGTCACGACCGAGACGATCCGCCGCGACCTGACCGTGCTGGAGCGCGCCGGGACGATCCGGCGCGTGCACGGCGGCGCGATGCCGGTCGAGCGGCTCGGGTTCGAGCCGGAGCTGGCGGCGCGGGACGCGGTGATGACCGAGGAGAAGCAGCGCATCGCCAAGGCCGCGCTGGAGGAGCTGCCCGCCGACGGCTCGGTCATCGTGGACGCGGGCACGACCACCGCCCGGTTCGTCCAGCTGCTGCCCACCGACCGCGAGCTGACGGTGATCGTGAACTCGCCGCCGCACGCCGCGGTGCTGGCCACCCGCCCCAACCTCACCGTGATCATCCTGGGCGGCCGGGTGCGCGGCCGGACGCTCGCCACGGTCGACGACTGGGTGCTGCGCCCGCTGGCCGACCTGTGGGTGGACGTGGCGTTCATGGCGACCAACGGCTGCTCGGTCGAGCGCGGGCTGACCACGTCCGACCAGGCCGAGGCCGCGGTGAAGCGGGCGATGATCGCCTCGTCCCGGCGGCGGGTGCTGCTCGCCGACCGCACCAAGATCGGGCACGACCACCTGGTGCGGTTCGGCGACCTGTCCGACATCGACGTGCTGATCACCGACACCGGGCTGGACACCGACCTGGCCGCCGACCTCGCCGCCGAGGGGCCCGAGGTGGTGCGCGCCTGAGCCGCCGTCCCGCGCCCGGGGCGGTGCGCGGGACGGCGGCGGGCGTGCCCGTCAGCCGGCGGGCGGGATGCCGTTGGCGGGCGCCTGCGGCTGCGGTGTCGTGTAGGGCTGGATCGGGCCGTCACCGGCGTCGGTGGTCAGCGGCTGCCCCTGCTGGACGACGTTCTCGCCCTTGATCGTGCCGATCGCCGCCCCGGTGTAGCCGGCGTGCGACTGCCCGCTGTAGGCGAACGGGACGACCCCCGGCCCGGTGAACTTCGACTTCTCCAGCGCCTCGACGAGGCCCTTGCGCGTCGGGTTCTTCCCGGCCGCCTGGAGCGCCTGCACGAAGGTGTAGGCCACCGACATCCCGTAGACGATGTTGCCGTTGAACGGCAGCTTCGGGATGTACTGGGCGTGGATCTTCTTGAACAGCGCCGTCCAGCTGTTGGAGGCGTCGCCCGGCGCCGACAGGTAGCCGTCGGTGATCATGCCCTGGATGAGCGGGCTGCCCTTGACCTCGCTGCCGCCCTCCTTGGCGAAGCTCTCCAGCAGCCCGGTCAGCGTGATCGGGTCGGACCCGACGTTGCTGACGACGAACGTCGGCTTGTAGTTCAGCTTCAGCGCGGCGAGCCGGAACAGCGCCGTGTAGGTGGGGATGCTGAACAGCACGACGACGTCCGCCTTGGACTGGGCGATCGCCTGGGCCTGCGCGCCGATGTCGGTGTTGCCCGGCTGGTAGGACTGCCGGGACACGACCTGCTCCTTGGGGATGTACTTGTCGAGGCCCTTCACCCCGTCCTGGCCGAAGTCGTCGTTCTGGAAGAAGTAGGCGACCTTCTTCCCGGCGAAGGTCTTCTTGACGTGGTCGCCGAGGATCTTGCCCTCGCGGATGTAGTCGACCTGCCAGCCGAAGGTCTGCGGGTGCTTGTCCGGCTGGTCCCAGCAGCCGCAGCCGGACGCGACGAACAGGTCCGGGACGCGCTGGGCGTTGAGGTAGTCGACCACCTTGGAGTGCGTAGGGGTGCCCAGCCCGTTGAAGATCGCGAAGACCTTGTCCTGCAGGACGAGCTTCTGGGTCACGCTGACGGTCTGGGTCGGGTTGTAGGCGTCGTCCACGTACTTGTAGACGATCTTGCGTCCGTGGATGCCGCCGTTGGCGTTGACGTAGTCGAAGAACGCCTTCGAGGCCGCGGAGTTGGCGCTGTAGCCGGGCGCGGCCGGCCCGGTCAGCGGCTGGTGGCTGCCGATGGTGACGGTCGTGGCGGTCACGCCCGGCGCGGCCGACCCGCCGCCGTCGCCGCCGTCACCGCCGCAGCCGCTCGCCGCGACCGCCAGCGTCGCCGCGGTCATCAGGGCGAGCGCCCGCCTTGTCCGGGGTCGCTTCATCTGCTCCTCCTGGGTGCGTTGTGGTAGGCCCCGATGTGTCACTTGGTGCGGAACCGCGCGGCCCGGGAGCCCGGTCGCGCCTGGTGCGTGCACGGCGCCGGACGGCGCCGCCGATGTCGCGCAGGCCCCCCTGGAGGCCGCGCGGGAAGGCCAGCGTCACCACGATGAGGACGAGGCCGTAGATGGCGAGGGGCAGATTCGACGCGATGTTGTGCGAGAGGCCGGACGAGGTGGACAGGTCGGACGCCCACGTCGGGACGTACACCAGGATCAGCGCGCCCCACACCGCGCCCGGCAGGCTGCCGAGGCCGCCGATGATGATCGCGGCGATCAGCTGGAGGGACAGCGTGAGCGGGAAGGCGCCCGGCGCGGCCAGCGTCGCGACCACCGCGAGCAGCCCGCCGCCGAGCCCGGCGCAGGCCGCCGAGACGACGGTCGCGGTGATCCGCAGCCGGGCGACGCGGACCCCGCTGAGCGCGGCGGCGATCTCGTCGTCGCGGCTGGCGCGCAGCGTCCGCCCGAACCGGCCGCGGGTCAGGTTGGCCAGCAGGAACAGGGTGATGACGGCGCCGAGGCAGGAGATCCACGCCTGCCAGCGCTCCAGCGGGAACGTCTCGCCGAGCCCGGCGGGCGGGATCGGCGGGACGAGCGTCAGCCCGTTCTGCCCGCCGAGCTCGTCGGTGAGCGGCTTGTAGTTGGCGAGGCCGGGCAGCCCGACGGCGAAGGCGAGCGTCGCGCCCGCCAGGTAGGGGCCGTGCAGCCGGGCGGCGACCGCGCCGACCACCACGCCCGCGACCGCGGTGACGCCGGCGGCCGCCGCGAGGACCGCGGCGAGCGGCCAGCCCCAGTTCCCGATGACCAGCGCGGCGGTGTAGGCGCCGACCGCCATGAACGCGCCGTGGCCGAGAGAGATCTGCCCGCCGAGCCCGGTCAGCACCGTCAGCCCGGCGACCGCGCAGGTGAGGTAGGCGGCCTGCGCGATCTGCAGGTCGCGGTACGGCCCGACGGCCGTGGTCAGGAAGTACAGCGCGACGATGGCGACGACCGCCCCGGCCGTGTGCCGGGTCAGGGTCGAGCGGCGCAGGGCGCTCAGGACGGGAGCGCTCACCCTGTCGATCGTCACGGTCACACCCTCCGTCCCACGCTCGCGGCGAACAGGCCGTTGGGTCTGACCATCAGGACGGTGATGAGCGCGGCGAGCGCCCCGAACGTGACCAGGTCCGAGCTGACGTAGCCGGACACGTAGCTCAGCGCGCAGCCGAGCAGCAGCCCGCCGACGACGGCGCCGGCCGGGCTGTCCAGCCCGCCGATCACGGCCGCGGTGAACCCGAAGACGAGCATCGAGTCGAACTGGGCGGGCCCGACGAACACCGACGGCGCGATCAGCACCCCGGCGAGCGAGCCGACGAGCGCGGCGAGGGCCCACCCGAGGGTCAGCATCCGGCCGACGCGCACGCCCTGCAGCCGGGCGATCTCGGGGGCGAACGCCGACGCGCGCAGCCGCAGCCCGATGTCGGTGCGGACGAACAGCAGCGTCAGCAGCACCATGACGCCGGCGACGGCGCCGATGACGAACAGGTCGAACGGCGACAGCAGCAGCCGCGTCTCGCCCACCGACAGCCCCTTGATCGTGAACGCCGGCGGGTAGGAGTGCGGCGTGTCGCCCCAGATCATGCCCGCGCCCGCCTGCAGCAGCACGAACAGCCCGAGCGTGACGATGACGGCGTTGAGCGGCGGCTTGTTCTCCACGGGGCGGACCACGACCCGCTCGACGACCGCGCCGAGCGCCAGCCCGGACACGAGCGCGACGGCGAGCGCGACCCAGTAGGAGCCGCCGCCGTCGATGACGCTCCAGGCGAGGAACGTCGTGAACATCAGCATGCCGCCCTGCGCGAAGTTCACGATGCGGGTGGAGCGCCAGATCAGCACCAGCGCGAGCGCGACCGCCGCGAACACGGCCCCGGAGGTGATGCCGGCGAGCGTGAGATTGATGAAACGGACCATCAGAACCCCAGGTAGGCGTGGCGGAGGCGGTCGTCGGCGGCGATGGTCGCGGCGGGTTCGGACGCCACGACCGCGCCGAGGTCGAGAACGACCGCGCGGTCGGCGACCGACAGGGCGCTGCGGGCGTTCTGCTCGACGAGCAGGACGGTCCGGCCGTCCTCGTCGCACAGCCGCCGCAGCACGGCCATGAGCTGGGCGACGACGCGCGGCGCGAGGCCGAGGGACGGCTCGTCCACCAGCAGCAGCCGCGGCGCGCCGGTGAGCGCGCGGGCCAGCGCGAGCATCTGCCGCTCGCCGCCGGACAGGGTGGCGGCGGCGAGCGCCCGCCGCTCGGCGAGCGGCGGGAACAGCTCGTACATCTCGGCGACCCGCCGGGCGAGCGCGGCCCGGTCGCGCCGCCAGAGCCCGCCGAGCCGCAGGTTGTCCTCGACGGTCAGCTCGGTGATGACGCCGCCGCTCTGCGGGACGTGCGCGACGCCGAGCCGGACGATGTCCTCGACCGGCAGCCCGGTCAGGTCCTTGCCGTCCAGCTCCACGCGTCCGGCGCGGGGCCGCAGCAGGCCGGAGACGGTGCGCAGCAGGGTGGTCTTGCCCGCGCCGTTCGCGCCCAGCACGGCGGTGACCGAGCCCTCGTCCACCGACAGGTCCACCCCGGCGAGCGCGCGGACGGCGCCGTAGTTGACGGTGAGGTCCTTCACCTCAAGCACCCCGCACCTCCTCGCCGAGGTAGGCGTCCAGCACGGCCGGGTCGTCGCGGACCTCCGCGGGCGTGCCGCTCGCGATGACCTTGCCGAAGTCCAGCACGACGACCTGGTCGCAGACGTTCATGACCAGGTCCATGTGGTGCTCGACGAGGACGACGGCGGGGCCGCCGCGCAGGCCGCGGATCAGGCCGGCCAGCTCGTCCATCTCGGCCGCCGACAGCCCGGCGGCCGGCTCGTCCAGCAGGAGCAGGTCGGGCTCGGCGACGAGGGCGCGGGCCAGCGCGACCCGCTTCTGCACGCCGTAGGGCAGCTGGCCGGGCAGCCGCCCGGCCTCGCCCTCGACGCCCAGCTCGGCCAGCCGGGCCAGCGCCCGCTCGCGCAGGGCCGCCTCGTCGCGGTCGGCGCGGGGCAGCGCGAACAGGCCGGAGAAGAACCCGGTCCTCGCGTGCGGGTCGGCGCCCACCATCACGTTCTCCAGGACGGTGAGCCCCGGGAACAGGCCGAGGCCCTGCAGGGTGCGGGCGATCCCGAGCCGGGTCAGGTCGTGTGGCCGGTGCCGGCCGAGCACCCGGCCGCGCCAGCGCACCTCCCCCGACCGCGGCCGGACGAACCCGCACACGACGTTGAACAGGGTCGTCTTGCCGGCGCCGTTCGGGCCGATCACTCCCGTGACCCGCCCCTTCGGCGCCGTGAGCGACACGCCGTCCAAGGCGACCAGCCCGGCGAAGCGGACGGTCACCCGTTGAAGTTCTAGTTTTGCTGAGGAGCCGGACATGTCGCCTCACCTCGCCGATGAATCAGCGTGAATCCCCCGAGGCCAGAATGCACATACCGACTGGTCGGATTCCATGAAGATAGAATCACCGGGCGGCTCCGGTCAACAGCCGATTCGCAGGTCGCCGATTACCTAGTCCGCCGAATCATCTTCGGGCGGTAGGCTGATCGGCGATCTGCGGGCGGCCGTGCCGGGGCGGCGCGAGAACCCCGGTGACTCCCGGACGGAGGTGGAGTGATGACGCAGGCGCCCGTGGGCCGGCTCTCCGGCAACCTGCCGCTGCCCGACCGGCTGCTGGCCGTGGCGACCCGGATGTTCGCCGAGAAGGGCTTCGAGAACACCTCGGTCCAGGAGATCGTGAACGCCGCCGGCGTCACCAAGGGGGCCATGTACCACTACTTCGGCTCCAAGGACGACCTGCTCTACGAGATCTACCACCGGCTCCTCGGCCTGCAGATGTCCCGCCTCCAGCAGATCGCCGACGGCCCCGGCACCGCGGAGGAGCGCCTCCGCGGGGCGGCCGTCGACGTCCTCAACACCTCGTTCCTCTACCTGGACGACTTCACCGTCTTCTTCCGCTCGACGCACCTGCTCCCCCGCGACCGCCGCGAGGCCGTCCGCGCCGAGCGCCGCCGCTACCACGAGCGCTTCCGCGCCCTGGTCGAGGAGGGCCAGCGGCAGGGGACGTTCCGGACCGACACGCCCGCGGACATCGCCGTCCACTTCTTCTTCGGCACCGTCCACCAGATCGGCACCTGGTACCGCCCCGGCGGCCGCCTCCAGACGGCCGCCATCAGCGAGCACTACGTCGACCTGTTCCTCAACGGACTGAGGAGCTAGAGGGGCGGCGCCCCTCCGGCTCGCCCGTTCTCAGCGTTCCAGGCGCTCGATCTTCAGGGCGTCGTCCTTGTGGCGGGCGCGGAGGGGCTTCTTGTCGAACTTGCCGACGGTGGTCTTCGGGATCTCGTCCAGGAACGTCCAGTACTCGGGGACCTGCCAGCGCGCCACCCTGTCCGCGAGGAAGGACGCCAGCTCCTCCGCGGTGGCGGCGGCGTCCGGGCGCAGGACGACGCAGGCGAGCGGGCGCTCGTCCCAGCGCGCGTCCGGGATGCCGATGACGGCGGCCTCCGCCACGGCCGGGTGGGACATCAGATGGTTCTCCAGCTCGACCGACGAGATCCACTCGCCGCCCGACTTGATGACGTCCTTCGCCCGGTCGGTGATCTGGAAGAAGCCGCGGTCGTCGACGGTGCCGATGTCGCCGGTGCGCAGCCAGCCGCCGTCGAACTTCTCCGGCGCCGGGTCGCGGTGGTAGGCGCCGGTGATCCACGGGCCGCGGACCTCGATCTCGCCGACCGCCTCGCCGTCCCACGGCAGCTCGGCGCCGGAGTCGTCCACGATCCGCATCTCCACGCCGGCGGCGACGCGGCCGGACTTCAGCCGCCACGCCAGGTCCTCGTCGGTGCCGGGCTCGACGCCGGGCGGCGGGAACGCCATGCCGCCGAGCGGGCTGGTCTCGGTCATGCCCCAGCCCTGGATGATGCGCAGGCCGTACCGCTGCTCGAACCGCTCCAGCAGGACGCGGGGCGCCGCGGCGCCGCCCGAGGTCCCCGCGCGCAGGGACGACAGGTCGATCTCCCGCTGCTCCCCGAGGGTGAGGATGCCGTTCCAGATGGTCGGGACGGCGGACGCGAGCGTGCTGCGCTCCTGCGCGATGAACGCCGTGAGGTGCTCCGGCTGCATGAACGGGCCCGGCATGTGCAGCGTCGCCCCGGACAGGAACGCCCCGTACGGCAGGCCCCACGCGTTCACGTGGAACATCGGGACGATGGTCAGGACGCGGTCGGCCTCGGTGATGCCGATCAGCGACGCCGACTGGACGGCCATGGCGTGCAGGAACGTGGAGCGGTGCGAGTACACGACGCCCTTGGGGTCGCCCGTGGTGCCGCTGGTGTAGCACATCGACGCCGCCGAGCGCTCGTCCACCTCGGGCCAGGCGTAGCCGGGCTCCTCGGCGGCGAGGATCTCGTGGTAGCGCAGGACTGGGGCGCCGTTGCCCTCCAGCGGCGCGGCGTCGCCCTCGCCGACGACCACGAACGCCGCGACGGCCGGCAGCTCCCGCACGACCCGCGCCAGCAGCGGGACGAGGCTGTCGTCGACGATGACGATCCGGTCGTCGGCGTGGTTGATGATGTGCGAGAGCTGCTCGGGGAACAACCGGATGTTGAGCGTGTGCAGCACCGCGCCCATGGCGGGCACCGCGAAGTACGCCTCCAGGTGCTCCTGGTCGTTCCAGCAGAACGTGGCCACCCGGTCGCCCTCGCGCACGCCGAGTCTGGCGAGTGCGGACGCGAGGCGCTCGGCGTTGCGGGCGATCTCCGCGAACGTCGCCCGGCGCGGCGCGCCGCCTCCCGTCCAGGTCACGCACTCGCCGCGGCCGTAGACCCGCGCTCCGTGCCGCAGGATCGCGGCGACCGACAGCGGGAAGTCCTGCATCGTACTGAGGATCATGGCAATTCTCCGAGAAGACCCGCGGCGAGAAAGGGCCGGGAATACCACAAAGCGGGCACATACCGACCGGTCGGTTCACCTTATTTAGGCCTCCGGCCCGCCGTCAATGCCGGACCGGCCGGTCGGTCGGTCGGCCGACGAGCACCGGATCAGTCGACGAGCACCGAGAGCGTCTCGGCGACGCACACGGGCTTGTCGCCGCCCTCGCGCTCGATCGTCACCCGGACGGTGGCGCGGGCGCCGGCGGGGCCGCGCTCCAGCGACAGG
This sequence comes from Actinomadura madurae, assembly GCF_900115095.1. Taxonomy (GTDB): domain Bacteria; phylum Actinomycetota; class Actinomycetes; order Streptosporangiales; family Streptosporangiaceae; genus Spirillospora; species Spirillospora madurae. Next base: position 129,872 of record NZ_FOVH01000006.1, on the reverse strand, counting down.
AGCTCGGCCCCCGCCCGGACCCGCGAACCGACCGGCACCGGCGCGGGGAACCGCACCTTGTTCGCGCCGTAGTTCACGCCCATCCGCAGGCCCTCCACGCGGTAGATCTGCGCGAGGAGCATGGGGATGAGCGACAGGGTGAGGTAGCCGTGGGCGATCGTGGTGCCGAACGGCCCCCGCGCCGCCCGTTCCGTGTCGAGGTGGATCCACTGGTGGTCGCCGGTGGCGTCCGCGAACAGGTTCACCTGCTCCTGCGTGATCGTGTGCCACTCGCTGTGGCCGAGATGGGTTCCGACGGCCTTCTCGTACTCGTCCACTCCGGTGAACGTCCTCATCCGGTGCCCTCCGTCCGACGGCGCCCGGCCCGGCGCCGGGCGCGACTGTGCGGCAACGCCCCCGATCACAACATACCGACCAGTTGGTATGCAACGCCGCGGAGGGTCAGGGGGCCGGCGGGCCGGGCGGTCCGGCGGCGTCCGCCCCGGCACCGCGGAACCGTCCAGCCCGCCGGCGGGTCACCGGCGCGCGCGGCTGACGCGCGGGCTCCCCTCCTGCACGCCCGCCGGCACCACCGCGATCCGGCTCTCACCCTGCACAGCGCCTACGGGCCGTGAGGTGTCACACACGAGCGCGGAACCATGGTCCACCTGGGAGGACGCGGCGTCATTCCGTCCTGGGGACCAGCGCCTACCGGGCCCCGTCGAGGGCGTCGAGCCCGGACCGCAGCAGCGGTTCGACGGCGTCGCCCACGGTCTCGAACCCCTCCCCCACGGTCTGGCCGTGGATGTAGCGGTAGTGGATCCCCTCGGAGATGACGGCGAGCTTGAAGCACGCCAGCCCCACGTAGAAGCCGATCCGCGACACGTCGCGCCCGCTGCGGGCGGCGTAGCGGGCCAGCACCTCCTCCGGCGCGGGGAAGCCGGGCGCGCCGGACGCGTCGGCCGTGCCCGGCACCGGGGTCTGGCGCCCCATGTAGACGAGCAGCAGCGCCAGGTCGGTCAGGGGATCGCCGAGCGTCGCCATCTCCCAGTCGAGGACGGCGGCGATCCGGTCGTCGGAGTCGACGAGCAGGTTGTCGAGCCGGTAGTCGCCGTGCACGATCGCGGGCGCGCCCTCCGCGGGGAGGCCCGACTCCAGGCGCGCGTGCAGCTCGGCCGCGGCCGGGAGGTCGCGGCTGCGGGAGGCGTCCAGCTGCTTCTTCCAGCGGCGCACCTGGCGGGCGAGGAACCCCTCCGGCCGCCCGAAGTCCGCGAGGCCGGCCTCCGCCGGGTCGACGCGGTGCAGCTCGACCAGCGTGTCGACCATCCGCTCGGCGATCCGCGCCACGCGCTCCGGGCCGAGCGGGCGCAGCTCGGACGCGCTCCGGTACGGGACGCCCTCGACCATCTCCATCACGTAGAAGGGCGCGCCGATGACGGCGGGGTCGTCGCAGAGCGCGAACGTCTCCGGGACGGGGACCGCCGTGCCGGCCAGCGCCGTCATGACCCGGTACTCGCGCGCCATGTCGTGGGCGGTCGCGAGCACGTGGCCGAGCGGCGGCCGCCGGACGATCCAGGAGCTCCGCCCGTCGGTGACCTCGTAGGTGAGGTTCGACCGCCCGCCGTCGATGACCCGCGCGCGCAGCGGCCCGGCGACGGCGCCGGGCCGGGCCGCCTCGAAGAAGTCGCGGAACCGGTCCAGCGCGAGCCCGGGGACGCCCACGTCATCGAATACCCGCAATGTGTCTCCTCCGCAGATCCGCACGTCGATAAGACCATACCGACTGGTCGGTTTCAATGTGGACGGCGAGCTTCGTCCAGACCCCTGGGAGGACGGCCCGGCGAGGACCGCGCCGAGGCTCGCGGCGAGGGGACGGTCGTGCACGAGGGACGTGACCGAGACCATGATACTTAGCCAAGCGAATCTATAGCCGACTTTTATGCGAGCGGCCGATACGGCTCGGCGCATGGATTCGCCGTCCGCCGAGGAGCCGGGCGATCGCCCCGGCCCTGCCGGCGCTGGACCGGCATCATCTGGCGGTGCCCGCTCTACGGCGTCACGGCACTGACGACGATCGCGCTGATCGCGCCCATCGCGCTACGCGCCGCGCGCCAAAACGCGCCGATCTTTTCTGCGCGCCGGTGCGTAGCCCCGGGGATGTGACCCGCGTTACAACTACGGTCATGAAGATCGCCGCGCGGGCGGCGATGGTCGTGGCCCTCCTCGCGACGCTCATCGCCCACCCCCTGCCCGCCGGGGCGTCCGACGACGCTCCAGGCACCACCGAGCACACGATCGCCATGGGCGACTGGGAGCGCCCCTACCTCCTGCACGTCCCGCCCGGACGCAGGCCCGGGAGGGCGCTGCCGCTCATCGTGGCCATGCACGGCGGCCTGAACGACGCCGAGTACGTCCGCAGGCAGAGCGGCCTGGACGAGGTCGCCGACCGCGAGGGCTACGTCGTGGCCTACCCGAACGGGTTCCTCGGCACCTGGAACGCGGGGGCCTGCTGCTCGTTCGCCCGCTGGGCGGGCATCGACGACATGGGCTTCCTCGACAAGCTGATCGCCACGCTGGTGCGGCAGGGCGTCGCCGACCCGCGCCGGGTGTTCATGACCGGCTTCTCCAACGGCGGCGGCATGGCCTACCGGTACGCGTGCGAGCGGTCCGGGCGGATCGCCGGGATCGCCGTGGTGTCGGGCGCGCTCGCCATCGGGTGCACGCCGGACCATCCGGTGTCGGTGCTGGCCTTCCACGGGACGTGGGATCCGTCCGTCCCTTACTCGGGAGGCGGGAACATGGACGCCGACGTCCACTTCCCCTTCATCGCCGTCCAGGTCGTCATGGAGTTCTGGCGGTGGGTGAACAAGCTGCCCGCGCTGTCATGGCCGCTGCCGGGCGGGCCGGACGACTGCGTCGGGACGGGTCCGGGGCCGGTCGTCGTCGCGCTGTGCACGAAGGACCGCGGCGGGCACGAATGGCCCGACTACGCGAGCGACCTGATGGCCCGGTTCTTCACCGAAAGGCCGTCCCTCCCGAACGCGTGACCGTGCGGGGCGGGCGCGAGGCCCGCCCCGGGGTCAGGCGGACAGGCTCCGCGGGCGGATGTCCTTCCAGTTGGCCGTGACGTAGCCGATGCAGTCGGACCGCGACTCCGGCCCGAAGACGGTCGTCCAGCCGGCGGGCACGTCGGCGAAGGCCGGCCACAGCGAGTGCTGGCCCTCGGCGTTGACGAGGACGCGGAACTCCCCGTCGGGGTCGTCGAACGGGTTGGTCATCGTGCCTCTCTCTTTCCTAGACGACCGGGGTGACGCGGGCGGACCGCCGGGCCATGGACCGGACGATCTCGCCGGTGCGGACGGCGGTCATGGACAGCAGCGACGAGGCGATCCCGTGGCTGTGCTCGGTGGCGCCCTGCAGGTAGACGCCCCATTCGCGGCCGGGCTCGGTGGCGATGCGGTAGTCGCGCTCCACCACCGGGCGGCCGTCCGGGCCGGTGCGGCAGTGCGCGCCCGCCTCGCCGAGCAGGTCGAACGGGTCGCGCTCGCGGTAGCCGGTGGCGTAGATGACGGCGTCGGCGTCCAGGTCGGCGACCTCGCCGGTGGGCAGGAACGCGACCCGCACGCGCGCGCCGTCCGGGCCTTCGTCCCGGACCTCCACGACGCGGGACACGTTGAGGATGCGCAGCCGTTCGGCGCCCGCGACCTTCTCGGCGTAGGCGCGCCGGTACAGCTCGTCGATGAGGTCGAGGTCCACCACGGAGTAGTTGGTGTTGCGCGAGTACTCGAACAGCATCCGCTTCACGTCGTCGGGCGCCGCGAAGTAGTGGTCCACGGCCTCCGGGTCGAAGATGCGGTTGGCGAACGAGCTGTCGTCGGCCGGGGAGTACCCGTACCGGGCGAACACGGCGCACACCTCGGCGCCGGTGAACGTCCGGTGCAGGTACTCGACGGCCTCGGCGGCGCTCTGCCCGGCGCCGACCACGACGAGCCGGCGCGGGTCCCAGTGCCCGCGCTCGTCCAGCCGGGTGAGCAGGTCCTCGGTGTGCCAGATCCGCTCCCCCGGCCGGACGCCCTCGGGCAGGACGGGTTCGAGCCCCGCGCCGATGACGACGTTGCGGGCGAGGTGCTTCTCCAGCTCGTCGTCCCGGCGGACGACGACCTCCAGCGTCTCGTCGTCGTGGGGGCGGAGCGCCACGACCTCCGTCCCGTAGCGGACGCGCCCGGCGAACGCGGCGGCCGCCCATTCGAGGTAGTCGTGGAACTCCAGCCGGGTCGGGAACATCGTCTTGTGGTTGACGAAGTCGACCAGCCGGCCCCGCGCGTGCAGGTAGGCGAGGAAGGAGTAGGGGCTGGCGGGGTTGCGCAGCGACACCAGGTCCTTGAGGAAGTGGACCTGCATGGTCGCGCCGTCGATCAGCATGCCCCGGTGCCAGCCGAACCGCGGCTGCTTCTCGAAGAAGACCGCGTCCACGCCGCCGCCGTGCTCCTCGTCGAGCGCGACGGCGAGCGCGAGGTTGGACGGTCCGAAACCGATGCCGACCACGTCGTGGACGGGTGTCTGCATGCGCTCCTCCGGCATCAGGCGGGCTTGGCCGCGCCGGCGGCCTTGGCGATCTTCGGGACGACCTGGTCAGTGACGTAGGGGACGGCGAGGACGGTGGGGGTGCGCAGCGGCCAGAAGGACTTCAGGTCGAGGGCCACGTAGGAGCCCCGCTTCACGACGCCGAGGCTCGCGAAGAGCTTGTTGCCCTCGACCTTCTTCTGCGTGGCCGGGTCGTCGTTGTAGTGGCTGATCAGGACGTCCACGTCCAGGGCGGAGACCTTCTCCATGCTGAGCTCGGCGGCGAACCCCTCACCGGGCAGCTTCGCGATCGGCTCGGGCAGCTTCATCCCGAACTGCTGGAGCAGCTTCACGCTGGTGTCCTCGGGGGACTTCATCACCCCGATGTTCCCGTTCGGGAAGATGCTGGTGAAGGCGAACTCCTTGCCGCTCAGCTCCGGGTGCCGCGTCTTCACCGCCGCGATCCTGGTGTCGGCGGCGCCGACGAGCCTCCTGCCGTCGGCCTCCCGGCCGACGGCCTTCGCGGCCTGCATCGTGATCGCCTGCCAGGCGTCCTCGGCGGGGCCGGTCTGGTAGGCGACGGTCGGCGCGAGCTCGGAGAGCTTCTCGTACTCCTTGTCGATGTAGAAGTCGCCGCCGGCGAGGATCAGATCGGGCCGCAGCGCGGCGATCTCCTCCAGGTTGAACCCGGCCTCGCCGGCCTTGAGCAGCTTCGGCTTGGCGCCCGTCAGCTTGGGCGCGGTCCACGGGGCGAGCCCGTCGGGCTGGACGCCGGTGAGCTCGGCCATGCCGACGGGCGTGATGCCGAGCGCGAGCAGCGCGTCCTGGTCGACCTCGCCGAGCGCGACGATCCGCTTCGGCGCGGACTCGATCTTCGCGGTGCCGAGCTTGTGGGTGATGGTGACCGGGAACGCCCCGGCGCTCGCGCCGCCGGAACCGCCGGAACCGCCGGCGGGTTCGTCGTCGCCGCACGCGGCGGTCATCCCGAGGCTCAGTGTGAGCGCGGCGGTGACGGCGAGGCGCCGCATCGTTCTGCGCATAGAGGACCGGTGTCCTTCCGGATTCAGGGGCGGGGGGGTTTCCGGGCTGTCGATCAGGGATATTAGGTTAGGCTCACCTAACTACGCAATGGGTGGGCCGGTATGAGCCCCCTCACTCCAGCCGGGCGAGCAGGCCCGCCACGGTCGGCGCCGCCATCAGGGTCGCGATCTTCAGGCCCGCGCAGCCGGGTTCCAGCCGGATGCGCCGGACGAGCCGCATCGCGAGCAGCGAGTGGCCGCCGAGGTCGAAGAAGTCGTCGTCCGGGCCGACCTCGGGGACGCCCAGCTCCTCGGCGAAGATCCGGCACAGCGCCGCCTCCCGGTCCCCGGACGCGGTGCCGGACGCGGTGCCGGACGCGGTGCCGGACGCGGTGCCGGACGCGGTGCCGGACGCGGTGCCGGACGCGGTGCCGGACGCGGTGGCGGCCGGCTGCGCGGTCACGGTTCGCGCGGTGAGCTCGGCGGGCAGCGCGGCGACCTTCGTGCCGGGGTCGTCCGCGACGGCCGCGATCAGCGCGATCACGCCGTCCGCCAGCGCGGCGGCGGTGTCCCGGTCGAACAGGTCGGCGGAGTAGTCGACGATCAGGCGGAGCCCGTCCGGGACCTCGCGGAAGATGAAGTCCAGGTCGAACTTCGCCGCGCCGGGCCCGAAACGCGCCTCCCGCTGCTCCAGGTCGGGGAAGCGCACGTCGCCGACGCCCTGGTTCTCGTACCCGACCATCACCTGGAAAAGCGGGTTGCGGCCCGGCACGCGGCGCGGGCGAAGCGCCTCGACGACGGCCTCGAACGGCAGGTCCTGGTTGGCGAGGCCGGCGAGGTCGGCCTCGCGGACGCGGGCGAGCAGCTCCGCGAACGTGGGGTCGCCGGACACGTCGGCGCGCAGGACGAGCGTGTTCACGAAGAAGCCGACGAGGTCGCGCGCGGCGTCCTCGGTGCGTCCCGCGACGGGGCTGCCGAGGGGGATGTCGTCGCCCGCGCCCGTCCGGTGCAGCAGCGCGGCGACCGCCGCCTGGCACACCATGAACATGCTGGCGTTCGCGTCGCGGGCGAGCCGGCCGAGGCCGCGGGCCAGGCTCGGCGGCAGGTCGGCGGTCAAGGTGCCGCCGCGCTGCCCGACGGTGCCGGGGCGCGGCCGGTCCACCGGCAGCGGGATCTCCTCGGGCAGGCCGGCGAGGGCCTTGGCCCAGTGGTCGAGCTGCCGGGCGTGGACGCTCCCGGGGTCGAGCGGGTCGCCGAGCAGCTCCCGCTGCCACAGCGCGTGGTCGGCGTACTGGACGGGCGGCGGCTCCCAGCCGGGGGACTCCCCGTCCAGCCGGGCCGCGTACGCCTCGGCGACGTCGCGGGCGAACGGCCCGAACGACCATTCGTCGAACGCGATGTGGTGGAAGACGGCGAGCAGCAGGTGCTCGTCCTCCCCTTCGGGGAACACCGCGACCCGCAGCGGGATGTCCTTGGCGAGGTCGAAGGGCCTGGCGATGACCTCCTCCGGCGGGCAGGTCGCCACCTCCAGCACCGGACGCGCGTCCTCGGGGTCGAGGATCCGCTGGTAGGGGGCGCCGTCGTGCTCGGCGAACACCGTCCGGAGGCTCTCGTGCCGGGCGGTGACGTCCCCGACGGCCGCTTCGAGCGCGGCGAGGTCGAGGGGCCCGCGGAGCCGGACGGCGAGCGGCAGGTGGTAGGCGTCGCGGGGGCCGTCGTCCTCGCGCAGCAGCTGGTCGAGCATCCACAGCCGCCGCTGCGCGGACGACAGCGGGATCCGCTCCGGCCGCTCCCTGGGCTCCAGGACCGGCCGGGGATCCGCTCCGGCGCGGCCGTGCAGGCGCCCGGCCAGCTCGGCGACGGTCGGCGCCTCGAACAGGTCGCGGATCGCCAGCTCGGCGCCCAGCACCGCGCGGGCCCGGCCCACGAGCCGCGTCGCGAGCAGCGAGTGCCCGCCGAGGTCGAAGAAGTCGTCGTCGATGCCGGCGCCGGGCGCGTCCAGGACCTCGGCGAACAGCGTGCAGAGCAGGCGTTCGACGGGCGTCCGGGGCGGCCGTCCGGCGCGCCGCCGCCCCTCCTGGCCGGGGGCGGGCAGCGCGCGCCGGTCGAGCTTGCCGTTGACGGTGAGCGGCAGCGCGTCCAGCGTCATGATCGCGCTCGGCACCATGTAGCCGGGCAGCCGCCCCTTCAGGCTCTCCCGGACCCGCGCGGCCAGCACGCCGTGGTCGCGCGCGGCGACCGGGTTGTTGGCATAGGAGGCGGGCGGGCGCCCGGCTTCCGCCGGAAGGCACGCCGCTCCCCCGCCGAACACGGCGTCGTAGCATCCCGCCCGGTCGGACGGCGTGAGGACCACGTCCGGGAAGAGCGCGTGCAGCGTCTCCGGCTCGACCCCGGCGGGGGCCGCGGCGAGCACCTCCCGCGCCTCGTCGGGCGAACCGCCGTCGCGGAGCACCCGCAGGGCGGCCGCCTCGCCCGACAGCCGGGGGTCGGGGATCCGCCGGACCCGCAGCGACCCGGCCGGCCGGTCCGCGAGCGCGTCCAGGGTGGTCCAGTCGCGGACCGGGGTGTCCGGGGCGGGCGCCGCCTCCTTGCGGAGGACGACGTCGTAGCGGTGCCGGGTCAGCTCGTTGTGGTGCGTGCCGCGCTTGATGAGGACGTCCACCCGCGCCGGGACGTCCCCGCCGGGCTGGAGCGCGGAGAAGAAGGCCGGGTCGAGGAGGAGTTCCTTCTCCATCCGGACGGCGCGGTCGATCGCCTCCAGGTCGCCGCCGCCGCGGCCGAGCTGGACGGCGGCGTGCAGGCAGCGGACCGTGCGCAGGTCGCGGACGTCGCCGATGAACAGGGCCCCGCCCGGCGCGAGCAGCCGCATCGCCTTGCCGATGACGTCCTGAAGGTAGGCGGCGCCGGGGAAGTACTGCACCACCGAGTTGATCACGATGGTGTCGAAGTGGTTCTCGGGCAGGCCGCCGGTGTCGTGCGCCGGCCGGCAGGCGAGCCGCACGGGCGAATCCGGCCCGATGTCGTGCCACCCCTGGGGGGACGGCGCCCCGGACGCCCCGCCGGCGGCACCGAGATCCTGCCACCCCTGGGGGGGCGACCCCCCAGACCCCCCGGCGGCTTCGCCGAGATCATGGACCAGCTTGGCGATGACGGGCTCGGAGAAGTCGGTCCCCCAGTACTCCTCCGTGCCGGGCGCGAGGCGGGTGAGCAGGAGGCCCGCGCCGACGCCGATCTCCAGGACGCGGCGGGGGCGGAGCGAGCGGATCCGCTCCACGGTCGTCTCGCGCCATTCGCGCATGTCGTCCAGCGGGATGGGGGCGCCGTCGTAGCTGCTGTCCCAGCCGGCGAACTCCTCGGTGTGGACGACGGTGCCGACCTCGGTGTACTCGGCGTCGTAGATCTGCCGCCACTCGGCGAGCTGCTCCTCGGCGGCGCCCTCGCGCGAGCCGTCCGGGACGATGTAGCCCACGAGGCGCTTCACCCCGGGGACGTCGGTCTCTGCGGCCACCACCGCGGCCTGCCCGACGCCGGGCTCGGCGGCGAGCGCGGTCTCGATCTCCTCCAGCTCCACCCGGTAGCCGCGGATCTTGACCTGGTCGTCGGTGCGGCCGAGGAAGTCGATGTTGCCGTCGGCGCGGACGCGCACCAGGTCGCCCGTCCGGTACATGCGGCCGCCCGCGAACGGGTCGGCGACGAAGCGCTCGGCGGTCAGGTCGGCGCGGCCGAGGTAGCCGCGCGCCAGCCCGGCGCCCGCGATGTACAGCTCGCCCGGCGCGCCGGGCGGGACGGGACGCAGCCACCCGTCGAGGACGTAGCCGCGCGTGTTCCAGATCGGCCTTCCGACGGTCGGGGTGGGGCTGTCCTCGGTGCCGCCGCCGAGCGTGTTGATCGTGTACTCGGTCGGGCCGTAGAGGTTGTAGCCGAGGACGCCCTCGGCCTGCGCGAGCCGGTCCCACACCGACGCCGGGACGGCCTCGCCGCCGAGGAGGACGAGCGGCGGCCGGTGCCCGCCGTCCAGCAGCCCCTCGTCCAGGAGCTGCTGGGCGTAAGTCGGGGTCACGTTGATGACGTCGATGCGGTGCTGCCGCAGGTAGGCGGTGAGGGCTTCGGCGTCGCGGCGCAGGTCCTCGTCGCAGACGTGCACCTCGTGGCCTTCGATGAGCCAGAGCAGCTCCTCCCACGACATGTCGAAGGAGAACGAGACCGTGTGCGCGATGCGCAGGCGGCGGCCCGCCGAGGCGACCACCGGGTCGAAGATGTTCGCGCGGTGGTTGTACTGCATGTTGGTGAGGCCGCGGTACGGCGTCACGACGCCCTTCGGGCGGCCCGTCGACCCGGACGTGTAGATGACGTAGGCGGGGTGGTCGAGCCGGCCGGGGGTGCCCGGGGCGAAACCGGGCGGCTCGTCCGGTGCGAGGTCGGCGCCGGGCTGCGCGGCGAGGGACGCGGCGATCTCCGGGTCGTCCAGCGCGAGGGTCGGGCCGGAGTAGGTGAGACCGGCGGCGATGCCGCGGTGCGAGACCAGGCAGGCCGGGGCCGCGTCCTGGAGCATGTAGTCGAGGCGGTCGGCGGGGTAGTCGAGCTCCAGCGGCAGGTAGGCCGCGCCGGTGCGCAGGACGGCGAACAGCGCGACGACCATCTGGGCCGAGCGCGGCAACGCCAGGGCGACGACCTTCTCCGGCCCCGCGCCGTTCGCGAGCAGCAGCCGGGCGAGCCGGTTGACCTCGGCGTTCAGCTCCCCGTAGGTGAGCCGGACGCCGGGCAGCGACACGAGCGCCGGATCGTCCGGCCGCTCCGCGGCCCGCTCGGCGAGCAGCTCGGCGACCGTCAGCTCGGGGACGGGGTGCCAGGCGTCCTCCCAGTCCCGCCGGAGCCGCTCGTGCTCCTCGGGGACGAGCAGGTCGAGGCGGTGGCACGGTTCCCCGGGCGCCTCGGCGAGCCGCCGGAGGACCTGGACGTACCGGTCGGTGATCCGCTCGGCCTCGGCCCCGGTGAACGCGTCGCCCCGGTACATGACGCGCAGGGCGGCGCCCGGCTCGACGACCACGGTGATCGGGTAGTGGGTCGCGTCGCGGACCTCCCGGCCGGTGACGCGCAGGGCTCCGCCGGGGCCGAAGCCGCGGTCGGTGGGCATGCCGGGGAAGTTCTGGAAGACGAACAGCGTGTCGAAGAGCGTGCCGAGCCCGGTGGCGCGCTGGACGTCGGCGAGGGCGACGAAGGAGTGGTCGAACAGCTCCGACTGGGCGGCCTGGACGCGGTCGAGCATGGTGGCGAGCGCGTCCGCCGCCCCCGCCTGGACCCTGACCGGGATGGTGTTGAACAGCAGGCCGACCATGGACTCGACGCCGTCGACGTCGGGGTGGCGGCCGGAGACCGAGGCGCCGAACACGACGTCGTCGCGCCCGGTCAGGCCCATCAGGACGAGGCCCCACGCGGTCTCGAAGAGCGTGCCGGGAGTGACGCCCTGCTCCCGGGCGACGCCGTCGAGGCGCGCGGCGAGGCCGTCCGGCAGCGCCCGGTGCACCTCCCCGGCGTTGGCGAGGTCGGCCGGGGCGTCGACCAGGCCGGGCCGGACGAGGGCGGGCTCGTCGAAGCCGTCGAGCGCGCGGCGCCAGGCGTCCACGGCCTCGTCCTTGTCGCGGCCGTTCACCCAGTCCAGGAAGGCGCGGAAGGACGGGACGGGACGTGCGGCCTCGGCCTCGGCGTCGGTGTAGGAGTCGAGCAGCGAGGTGACGAGGAGCCCGCCCGACCAGCCGTCCAGCAGGATCAGCTCGGAGGTGAGGATCAGGCGGTGGTCGTCCTCGGCCAGGCTGGCGAGGGCGAACCGGATGAGCGGCGGCTCGGCCGGGTCGAACGGCTCGGCGCGCTGGGCGTCGACGAACGCGCCGAGGCCGTCCGGGGTGACGTCGGCGTGCGTCCAGGGGACGTCGAAGTCGTCCGGGACGAACTGGACGGCGCGGTCGCCGTCCGTCCGGAACCCGGCGCGCAGGTTGGGGAACTTCTCCAGCACGGCCCGCGCCGCGAGCGCCATCCGCTCCGGGTGGACCGGGCCGGACAGCGTCACCACGGCCTGCTGCACGTAGATGTCGCGGCCTTCCCCGGCCATCATCAGGTGGAAGAGCAGGCCCTCCTGGAGCGGCGACAGCGGAAGCTCGCTCGCGGGTTCCGCGGCCTGCGCGCCCGCGACGCCGGCGGGCGTTCCGGCGGTTCGCGCCAGGGCCTCGACCGTCCGCAGCCGGAACACGTCCCGGACGGTGAACGACAGCCCGGCGCGGCGGGCGCGGGCGACGAGGAGCGCCGCGCTGATGCTGTCCCCGCCGGTCCGGAAGAAGTCGTCGTCCGCTCCCACCGCGTCGCGGCCGAGGACGGTGGCGGCCAGCGCGGCGAGGACGCGCTCCGCCTCCGTGGCCGGGGCCCGCCCGCCGGACGGGCGTCCCGGCTCGGGCAGGGCGCGCCGGTCGACCTTGCCGTTGGGGTTGAGCGGCAGCTCGTCCAGGACGACCAGCTCGGCCGGGACCAGGTAGTCGGGCAGCAGCGTGCCCAGCGCGTCGTGCAGCGCGCCGGGGTCGGCGTCGCCGGCCACGTAGCCGACGAGCCGTGACCGGTGCGCGGTGACGGCCGCCCGCCGGACGCCCGGCTGGGCGGCGAGCACCGCCTCGACCTCCCCCGGCTCGATCCGGAAGCCGCGGATCTTGATCTGCTCGTCGGCGCGGCCGAGGAAGTCGAGCCCGCCGCCGGCGCGGCGCCGGACGCGGTCGCCGGTCCGGTAGAGGCGGGAGCCGGGCGGGCCGAACGGGTTCGCGACGAACCGCTCCGCCGTGCGGGCGGGGTCGCCGAGGTAGCCGCGCGCCAGGCCGTCGCCGGCGAGGTACAGCTCCCCGACCGGGACCTCGCGGAGCGCGCCGTCCAGGACGTATGCGCGGGTGTTGGCGATGGGGCGCAGGCCGCCGTCCCCGTCGCCCGGCAGGGCGATCAGGCTGTCGCCCGCCGCCTCCGAGCAGCCGTACAGGTTGACCAGCCGTCCCGGGACCCGGTCGGCGAGCGCGGCGGGCAGCGCCTCGCCGCTGCTGATCCAGGTGGTGACCGAGGAGGGCGGGCCGTTCTCCACCAGGGCGGCGAGCAGGCTCGGGACGAGCGTGACCAGCCCGGCCCGGTGCCGTTCGATGAAGTCGGCCAGCGCGACGGCGTCGGTGGCGGTCGCGTCGTCGGCGATGACGACCGCGTCCCCGGCGGCGAGGCCGCCGAGCAGCTCGGTCGTCCCGTCGATGAACGCGGGCGAGCTCTTGGCCACGCGGACCCCGGGGGCGGCGAGGCCCGTCCCCCAGGCGAGCCGGTTGGCGAGGGCGCCCTGCGTGCCGACGACCGCCTTCGGCGTGCCGGTCGATCCGGAGGTGAAGATGACGTAGGACGGGTGGTCCGGGTGGATGTCCGGCCGTGCGCGGCGAGGCGCGTCCAGCGGCGGCTCGTCCTGTCCGAGGACCAGCAGCGGGCGGACGGTGTCCAGCATCATCCGCACGCGGGCGGGCGGATACGCCAGGTCGACCGGCAGGTACGCCGCGCCCGTCTTGAGGACGGCCAGCAGCGCCACGGCGAACTCCTCCGAGCGCGGCAGGGCGAGCGCGACGACCCGCTCGGGCCCCGCGCCGGCCGCGGCGAGCCGGTCCGCGAGGGCCTCGGCGCGGCGGTCCAGGTCGGCGTAGGTGAGGACGGCGTCGCCGAACACCACCGCGGTCGCGTCCGGTGTCCTTGCGACCTGCTCCTCGATGAGGGCGGCGACCGTCCGGGCGGGGAGCTCGCGGGCGGTGTCGGGGTGCTCGACGGGCGCCCCGAGGGACGACAGGCGCCGGTCCGGCACCTCGGTGACCTGGGTGAGCAGCGCGTGCAGGTCGTCCAGCAGCCGCTCGACGGTCGCGGCGTCGAAGAGGTCGGCGGCGAACGCGGCGAACCCCTCGACGTCGTCGTCGCCCTCGGCGAAGTACAGGTCGAGGTCGAACTTCACGCCGCCGGTCTCGGGCAGGAACGGCTCGGCGCGCACGCCCGGCAGGGCGAGGCGCACGTCGTCCAGCCGCTGGTGGACGATCATCACCTGGAACAGCGGGCTGCGGGCGAGCGACCGCTCGGGCGCGAGCCGGTCCACCACCCGCTCGAACGGGACGCCGGCGTGCGAGAACGCCGCGAGGTCGGCGGTCCGCACCCGGTCGAGCAGCTCGGCGAACGTGGGGTCGCCGGACAGGTCGGTGCGCAGGACGAGCGGGTTGACGAAGACGCCGACCAGGCCGGCGAGGTCCTCGTCGGCGCGTCCCGCGATGGGCGAGCCGAGCGCGATGTCGTCGCCCGCCCCGGACCGCTGCAGCAGCGCCGCGACGGCGGCGTGCAGCACCATGAACACGCTGGTGCCGGTCTCGCGGGCCAGGCGCCGCGCCCCGGCGGCCGGCAGCCGGAACGGGACGAGCCCGCCCCGGTGGCTCGCCTCCGCCGGACGCGGCCGGTCGAACGGGAGGAGCGTCTCCTCCGGCGCCCCGGAGAGGGTCTCCTCCCAGAAGTCGAGCTGCGGCGCCGGGTCGGGCGCGGCCTCGCGCTCCCAGGCCGCGTAGTCGGCGTACTGGACGGGCAGCGGCTCCCAGCCCGGGTCGCCTCCGTCCCGGCGGGCCTCGTAGGCGTGCGCGAGGTCGGCGAGCAGGGGCGTGAAGGACCACTCGTCGGCGGCGGCGTGGTGGAGAAGGAGGACGAGCGACCAGTCGTCGTCTCCCGTCCGGACGAGGGTGCCGCGGACGGGCAGGTCGGTGCCGATGTCGAAGATGTGGGAGGCGGCGTCCTTCTCGATGGCCGCGCGCCGCTCGGGGGTCTCGGCGCGCGCGTCGACGACGGCGAGGCGGGCGAGGACGTCCGGGCCCTGGACGCTCTGGACCGGCAGCCCGTCCGGCCCCTCGACGAGCAGGGTCCGCAGCGCTTCGTGGCGCGCGACGACGTCGCCGAAGGCCCGGTCGAGCGCGTCCGCGTCCACGGGGCCGTGCAGGCGGAGCCCGAGCGGCAGCGCGTAGGAGGCCGACGGGCCGCGGAGGCGTTCCTCCAGCCAGAGGCCTCGCTGCGCGGCCGACGCCGGGACGACCTCCGGCCTCTCCACGTCGCGGACGCGGACGGTGTCGGCCGCGACCAGCCGGGGCGCCAGCGCCGCGACGGTCGGCGCCTCGAAGACGTCCGCGATGGACAGCGACCCGCCGAGGACGGCACGGGCCTTGGCGGCGACGCGCGTCGCCAGGAGCGAGTGCCCGCCGAGCGCGAAGAAGTCGTCGTCGATGCCGACGCCCTCCACCCCGAGCAGCTCGGCGAAGATCGCGCAGAGGGCGGCCTCGCGGGCGTCGCGGGGCGCCCGCCCGGAGACCTCCGCCTCCGGCGCGGGCAGCGCCGCGCGGTCGAGCTTCCCGTTGACCGTCCGGGGCAGCGCGTCGAGCGCGACGAGCGCGGACGGGACCATGTACTCGGGCAGCGCCTTCGCCAGCGCGTCCCGCAGGGCCGGCTCGTCCACCTCTTCGGACGGGACGTAGTAGCCGACCAGCCTCGCGTCCCCCGGGCGGTCCTCCCGGACGACGACCGCGGCCTGCGCGACGCCCGGCTGCGCGGCGAGCACGGCCTGCACCTCGGCGGGCTCGATCCGGAAACCGCGGATCTTGACCTGGTCGTCGGTGCGGCCTAGGTACTCGATCGACCCGTCGCGGGCGCGCCGCGCGAGGTCGCCCGTCCGGTACATGCGCGACCCGGGCTCGCCGAACGGGTCGGCGACGAACCGCTCGGCGGTCAGGTCGGGGCGGCCGACGTACCCGCGGGCGAGCTGCTCCCCCGCCAGGTACAGCTCGCCCGGCACGCCCGGCGGGACGGGGCGCAGCCTCGCGTCGAGGACGTGCGCCCGGGTGTTCCAGAAGGGGCGGCCGATGCCGGACGCGGGCAGGTCCGCCGAGGTCGCCCAGATCGTCGCCTCGGTCGGCCCGTACATGTCGGTCGCGAGGGAGGCCGCGTCCGCCAGGGACTCGGCGAGGGCGGGGGGCAGCGCCTCACCGCCGACCAGGACGCGCAGGCCCTTGAGGGCGGCCGGGTCGAGCGTGCCCAGCAGCGACGGGGTGCCCTGGACGATGGTCGCGTCCTCCAGCAGCGCGGCGAGGGCCGCGGGGTCCCGGACGTCCGCGCGGTCGGCGAGGACGATCGTCGCGCCGCTGATCAGCGGGGCGAACAGCTCCAGCGCGGCGATGTCGAACGCGATCGTCGTGACCGCGACGAGCCGGTCGCCGGGGGTGAGCCTGAGCTGGGCCTTCGTCGCGATCAGGAAGTTCGTCAGCGCCCGGTGCGGGATCGCGACGCCCTTGGGGCGGCCGGTCGAGCCCGAGGTGTAGATGACGTACGCCAGCTCGTCCGGCTGCGGGGCGGCCCCGGCGTCATGGCGTGCGTCCCCGGGACCTTCGAGGACGAGGAGGTCCGTCCCGTCCGGCAGCAGGCCCGCGGTCTCGCCGGTGACGATCGCGCAGAGCGGGCCCGCGTCGTCCAGCATGTAGGCGAGCCGGTCGGCGGGGTGGCCGAGGTCGAGCGGCAGGTACGCGGCGCCCGATTTCAGGACGCCGAGCAGGGCGACGACGAGGTCGGCCGTCCGCGGCAGCGCGAGCGCGACCACGCTCCCGGCCCCGGCGCCCCGCCCGCGCAGCTCCGCCGCGAGCGCGGAGGAGCGCGCGTCCAGCTCCGCGTAGGTGAGGGCGCGGGCACCGGCCTCGACCGCCGTCACGTCCGGGGTGCGGGCCGCCTGCTCCTCGAACAGCGCGACGACGTTCGTCTCCGGGAGGGTGCGGTCTGTGGCGTTGGCCCGCTCCACCAGGGCGCGTTCCCGTGCGTCCATGATCTCGAGCGCGCCGATGGAGCGGTCGGGGTCGGCGAGCGCGCCGGCCAGGAGCGTCTCCAGGTGGGCGAGCAGCGCGTCGATGCGCGCGTCGTCGAACAGCTCGCGGCGGAACGTCGCCTCGACCGTCATGCCCTGCGCCCGGACGAAGGCCTCCAGCGACAGGTCGAAGTGCGTCGTCCCGTTGTGGATGTGCGTCCAGCTGGACGTGACCCCCGGGAGGTCCAGCTCGCCGATCTCCTGGGCGAGGAACAGCAGCATCGTGTCGAAGAACGCCGACCGTCCCCGCCCTCTCGCCGGGCGGAGCTCCTGCACGATCCGGTCGTACGGCAGCGCCTGGTGCGCGAAGCCCTCGGTGACCGTCCGGCCGACCCGGCGCAGCACCTCGCGGAACGTCGGCGCGCCGGACAGGTCGGTGCGCAGCACGAGCGTGTTGCCGAAGTTCCCGACGAGCCGCTCGACCTCGGCGTGCTCGCGGTTCATCACCGACGACCCGATCGCCACGTCCTCGGCACCGGTGTAGCGGTGCAGCAGCACGGCGTACCCGGCCATCATCACCATGTACGGGGTGAGGTTCTCGCTGGCGGCGAGCCTCCGCATCCCCTCGGTCACCGCGTCGTCGAACAGCCGCGCGCGGCGGCCGCCGCGCTCGGACACGACGGCGCCGCGCGGATGGTCGGCGGGCAGGTCGAGCGGCGCGGGCGGCGGGTCGAGCCGTGCCCGCCAGTACGCGAGGTCGTCCTCGGAAAGGGGCCGGCGCTGCTCCCACCCGGCGTAGTCGGCGTACTGGACGTCCAGCGGCGGCAGCCCGTCCGGCTCGCCGGTCACGGCCGCGCGGTAGAGGGCGGACAGGTCCCGCGACAGCGAGCCCCAGGTCATGCCGTCCCAGGCGATGTGGTGCACGACGAGGACCAGCGCGTGCTCCTCGTCGTCGAGCCGGAGCAGCTCCAGCCGGATCGGCCGCTCGTCGCGCAGCGCGAACGGCGTCGCCGCGAGTTCCGCCGCCCGCGCCTCGGCGTCGTCGCACGGGACCGGCGCGAGGCCCAGGGAGTCGTCATCGGTGACGATCTGGACGGTGCCGTCCTCTCGCTCGGCATAGACCGTCCGGAGCACGGCGTGCCGGCGGATCAATCCACGCAGCGCCTCCCGCAGCGCATCGGTGTCGAGCGGCCCCGACATGCGCACGAGCAGGCAGACGTTGTAGGCCGGGCTGTCCGGAAACGTACGGTGGTGCAGCCACATGCTCTGCTGCGCGTAGGAGAGGGGCGCCGGCCCGTCCGAGCCTCGGGGGGTGAGCCGCGCGATGTCCGAGCCGAGCCCGGCCTCCGCCATCATCCGCCGCATCAGTTCGCGTCGCCGTGCCGTCGTCTTCTGCTCCTGCACGCTCAACTCTTTCGTTGTCGGCTTCGCCACCGCTGGTTAGGTTAGCCTTGCCTGAGAAAATCGTGCAAGGTTAGCCTTACCTAAGTTTGACCTTCCGGTCGCGAAAGGGAGTTGGCTGCCTTGTCCTCTGGTCTCCGCACCGATGCGAAACCCACCGAGCTGGTCGTCGAGCACACCTCGGACCCGCTCGCGCTCGTGGCCCGCCTGGCCGGATCGGGCCTGTTCGACGACCACGTGGTCTACGAACGTCCCGGATCATGGACGTTCGCGGGCGGTGTGCTCGGCGAGGTGGTGCTGGACGCGGACACCGTCGGCACCCGGTGGCCGGGAAGGCCCGCGACCGCCCGCCCGTGGACGGGCTCCCCCGCGGAGGCATTGCGCGACGCGTTCGCCGAGGCCCCGCTCCCCACCTGGAGCGCCTACGGCTGGATCGCCTTCGAGTTCACCGCGTCCCGCCCCACCGGGAGGATCGCGCACCTGATCGTCCCGCGCACCGAGGTCCGGATCGAGCAGGGCCGCGCCACCATCACCGGCACCGACGCCCCCGACCGGATCGCAGCGCTCCTGACCGACACGAACAACCATCCCCTCGGAACACCCTCCCCGGTCGACGTCCGCGTGGACGGCGACCGCTACCGCACGCGCGTCGCCGCCGCGGTCTCCGAGATCAACGCGGGCCTTTACCAGAAGGTCATCGTGTCCCGCCGCCTGGACATCCCGTACCCGGTCGACCTCGCCTCCACCTACGTCCGCGGCCGCAGGGCCAACACCCCGGCGCGCTCGTTCCTGCTCTCCCTGAGCGGCTTCCAGGCCACCGGCTTCAGCCCCGAGGTCCTCGCGAGCGTCGACGGCGGCGGCCGCGTCATGACCCAGCCCCTGGCCGGCACCCGCGCCTTCGGCTTCGGCGCGGACGCCGACGCCCGCACCCGCCACGACCTGGAGACCGACCCCAAGGAGATCTACGAGCACGCGGTCTCCGTCCGCACCTCGCAGGACGAGCTGTACCGCGTCTGCGAGCCGGGAACCGTCCAGGTCACCGGTTTCATGACGGTCAAGGAGCGCGGTAGCGTCCAGCACCTCGGCTCCAGCGTCAGCGGGATCCTCGCCCCCGGCCGCACCTCCTGGGACGCCCTCGACGCCCTCTTCCCCGGCGTGACCGCCTCCGGCATCCCGAAGCCCGAGGCGATCGACGCCATCACCCGCTTGGAAGAACACCGCGGCCTCTACTCCGGCGCGGTCGTGACCGTCTCCCACGACGGCTCCCTGGACGCGGCCCTAGTCCTGCGAGCCCTCTACGCCGAGAACGGCCAAGCCTGGCTCCGCGCCGGCGCCGGCATAGTGAGCGCCTCGACCCCCGACCGCGAATACGAAGAAACCTGCGAAAAGCTCTCCAGCATCGCCCCCTACGTAGTCCCCCGCCCCTGAACCGCCCGTCAGCCGGTCCGGGTCGTAAAACGGTGCGGTTCGGTGAGGGCACGCGCAGCGTTGTCGAGGTCGGCGAGGCGGGCGGCGAGGGTCGCTTCGGCCAGGTGGCGGGGCAGGTCGGCGGAGAACTTGAGCCCGTGCACGGCGCGGTCGTCCACGTCGGGCATGACGAGGTGGTCCGCCAGTTCCCGGACGGCGGAGCGCCAGCCATCAGGGCGCAGGTCTCCGCGGAGCCGGAGCGTCGCCTTGAGGGTGGCGTTGGCGCGGTCGCCCGCCCATGTCCACCAGTGCAGGTCGCCTGACGGGCTGCGGCTGATCACCGTTCCGCCGGGGTGGACGGAGAAGTCCAGGTCGTCGCGGACGGCGGCCGCACGGCGGGTCAGTGCGACGGGCGGGCCGTCGCCGAGCAGGACGTCGCGGGCGGCGCGGGCCAGCTCGAAGGAGACCAGGCCGGTGCCCGTGCCGATCCAGCCGGCCTTGCCTCCGCCGTCGGCCGGCTCGACATGGCAACGGCGACGCTTCCAGTCGATCCGGGTGACGCGCCAGCTGTACCCGCCAAGGAGAAGCAGACTGGGCCCGATGACGCGTTCGGTGAGGAGCATGGGGTCGGCGCGGCCGACCTCGGTGCGCCCGCTGAGGACGGTGAACTCGGGCGCGGCGGTGAAGACGGCGGTCAGGTCGCGGAAGTGGATGCGGCCGAAGCGTCTCTCGGCCTCTGGGCCGATGAAGAGCATGCCGCCGTCGGAGTCGAGGTAGCCCTGTTCGACCAGATGGCGGGCCTGGGGGGCCGCGGCGGCGCCGAACGGGGCGAGCCCGCCCCACTATTCGGGCCACAGCTTCTCCCCCACCTGGTTCTCCTGGAGGCAGAGGGCGAGGAGTTGCTGAGCCGCGATGTGGCGGGGGTCGGGGGGGCGGCGCGATCGGCTCGACGAATCCGCGGCTCCACTGCAGGAGCAGCGCGGCGGCTCGCAGGACGTCCTCACGGTCGAGGCCGAGGAACAGGCAGTTGCGGCGGGTGCCTGGGGCGGCGGCCCCCGCGGCCGAGGCGCTGCAGGAACGCCGCCACGGTGGGCGGTGAGTTGATCTGGATGACGCGGTCGAGGTCGCCGACATCGATGCCGAGTTCGAGGGTGGACGTGGCGACGATGACGCAGTCGCGCGCCTCCGCGAACGCCTCTTCCGCGCGGCGGCGTTCGTCCAGCGAGAGGGAGGCGTGGGAGAGGAACGTCGTGACGCCGAGGGCTCGCAGCGCTGCACCGAGCTGCTCGACGATCCGCCTGGAGTCGCAGAAGACGAGGCGCTTCTCGCCCCGGTGCAGGGCCGAGATCACCTTGGCGACGTTCTCCACCGAGCCGACGTGGTCGAGCTCGACGTGGGGTTCGGCGGTCGGTCCGGCTTCGGGCGCGACGATCCGGCACGGACGGTCCGTCCCCGATCCTTGGAGCCAGGTGAGCAGTTCCTCGGGGTTGCCCGATGGTGGCCGACAGGCCGATGCGCTGGAGAGATCGTCCCGCGATGCGCGTGAGCCGTTCCAGGACGGCGATCAGGTGCCAGCCGCGGTCGTCGCCAGCGAACGCGTGCACCTCGTCCACGACGACGGCGTCCAGCCCCTCGAACAGGTGGTCATGGTCTACCTTCGCGCTGACCAGCATCGATTCGAGGGATTCGGGGGTGGTCAGCAGGATGTCGGGCGGGTCGGCGAGGATGCGCTGGCGGCGCGACTGGGAAACGTCGCCGTGCCACAGGGCGACGCGCCGGCCCAGCCAGGCGGCGTAGATCTCGAGCCGCGGCAGCAGGTTGTTGGGCAGCGCCTTCAGCGGACACACGTAAAGGACCGACAGGCCGGTCCAGTTCTGCGCGGCCATGGCCGAAAGGATCGGGAACACCGCGGCTTCGGTCTTGCCTCCGGCGGTGGGCGCGAGCAGCAGCACGTCCGCGCCGTCCGCAACAGGTTCGACCGCCGCCTCTTGGAGAGGACGGAGTGACGGCCAGCCCAGCACGTTCACGATGTGGTGACGCAGTGACGGGTGCAGGCGGTCGATCACAGGTCGAGCTCCACCTCGTCCGCGCTTCCTGCGCGCAGGGTCGAGGCCGCGGCATTGCGTTCGACCTCGCTCAGCTCCGACGAGGACAGCGTGAGCCGATAGTCGCGGCGCGGGTCGAAGCCGTCCAGGTAGTCGACGCGGTCGAGGACATCGGCGACGAGTTTGCGCAGGAAGACACGGGGTGCGACGCCGACCTGCCCGCCGAGCCCACCGGTGACGGCCTTGGCGAGTTCGGACAGGTAGGCGTCGTCGACGAGGGAGGCGACGCGTTCGGGATGGCGGGCGCCCATGGCGAACAGATCGCGGACGGTGGCCCCCAGTTCCACCAGTTTCGGCAGGTCGAAACCGGTGAGGCGGAGTTGGACGGCGCGAGGCGAGTCGAAGCGCGGGTCGGTGGAGAAGTCGGTGGCGAGTCGCTGCGCGAGCGGCGGCAGCCGCCGGGCGCCCTGCTGCCCGTCGAAGAACGCGGGCGTGCCGGTGATGACGAGGAACAGCCCGGGGAACCGTCCGCCGTCCACCTCGTCGATGAGTTCCTCGCGAAGCTGGACGACGTCCGGAAGATCCGGAACGAGGTCGCGCATTTCCGTCCCGGCCCGCTCACCCCGGAACAGCGGCAGCAAATGGACATCTTCGCCGGCCTGTTGAAGAGCCTCGTCCCGTGACAACGACGGGTCCCCGACCAGCCGGGCGTCCTCGCCCGCTGTATCCGGGACACCCGGCGTTCATCGGGGCAGGTGGGGCGGTAGTCGAGGGCGGGGACGTTCTGCTTCCATTCCTTCTTGGTGAGGCCGCCGCTGGTGTTCTGGCAGAGGCCCGCCTTGGTGAGCGCCGGGCCGAGGTCGTGGGTGAGGACGGTGCCGCCCTCGGCGACGCTGGTGAGGTGGTGCCGTCCCGGGAGAAGACGAGTGCCATGATCTCGGTCTGGTGGCCGGTCAAGGGCAGGGCGTAAGGGCGGTTGGATCCTGGGTCCCAGAGGCGGATCTGGCCCAGAGCGCCGGTGGCATCGATGGTGTTCTTGCTCCCCGGCGTCGGGGAGACCTTCCGATAGAGCGGCACCGCCGTCGGCGTCGGTGATGGGCGCGTCGCCATCGACATGACCGCACTGCGCGGGGTGCATGCTGCGCTCCAAGCTGTGGACCGCCGTCCCGGACGCCCCTCCGGCCGCCCCGGGCGTCGCGGCGTTCCTCGCGACCGCACCGTTCGCCGTCATCTCCTCGCGCGACGGCGACGAGCGGGCCGACACCCCGCGCAACCTCATGACCTGCCCGGACGTTTCGCTGGCCGCTCTGCTCCCCGGCAGCGGCGAGGTCCTGCACCTCAGCGGCACCGCGGGTCGGCACTGCTCGCGACGATGGCGCTGCGCGACAAGCCGCCGCACGCGGCGATCGTCGAGCACGCCGACCTGACGCGCACCATCACCGTGGACGTCCTGTGGAGCGGCCCGCGCGCCCCCGAGCGCCTGCCGGACCTGACCGGGATCGCGGCCGCCCACGTGGCGGCCAACGCCGAAGGCGGCCGCGCCCAACGAGGGGTACTGATCGGCCGGTACAGCCGGGCAGACCTGATCGAGACCGCGGTTTGAGGATGTGTCGATGTAAATGGCCGCGCATAGGAGCGGCGGACGTCGGGGCTGACTAAAAGCGCGTGGGAGGGGTTTGACACAGAATTGTCACCTTGTTTGGGCTGACCAGCCGTTGTCCGGGCTCTGTCCGGGCACTGGCTCAGCCGATGCGCGTTTCCGGCCCCTTCGCTTTACGGGGGACTACTGCGGATTCTCGCTACCGGAGGGGCGGCTGGTTGTGCTTGTATGTGCGCTTGTGACGGCTCCCCGGTATGTCCCTGTTGGAACTTCTGCAGAGCGAATGCATGACGACGGTGGCGTGGTGCGTGTTCTGGCGAGTACCAGACAGCGTCTTGCGGCTCGCGCCTTCGACTTCCTCGCGGCCTTCCTGGTGGTCATGGTGGCCGTGTCGCCGATCTACGTCTTCCTTCATGTGGCCGACAGTTCCACTTCCACTTCGGCGATTCTCGGGTTGGTGGTCCCGGTCCTGATCTTCGGCATGGCCGGTCCGGTGCTGCTGCGCATCGGGACGATCGCGCAGTGGGGGTGCACCGTCGGCCAGCGGGTCGCCGGGATCCGGGTGGTGCGCGAGGAGGACGGGTTCCGGCCGCCGGGCTGGCGCCGGTCCGGTCGGCGGTACGCGCTGCCCAGGTCCGCCCAGACGTTCGGGTTGATCAGCGACTCCTGGGAGCAGCGGAACGACACGCGGCTGGGGCAGTGCATGCACGACCGCCGCGCGAAGACGGTGGTCGTCCAGGCTCAGGCGCCACCGGCGGCCGCGGAGACCGGTGGCCTTGCGGCGCTGGCGTCACCCGATTCCGGCTCACCCGCCGCTCACGACCACGTGCGGCGGTGGGAGAAGCGGGAACGCGCGCGGCGCATCGCGCTCGGCTCCGCCATCGGGCTTCTCGGTGCGGTCGTCCTGCCCACGCCGTTCGCCGCGGGACGGCTCGCGGCCGCCGAGCCGTCCCGCGGCGAACCCGCTTTCGAGGTCAGCACCTTCTACGAGGACGCCGCCCGGTTCGAGGTCCGGTCCGGGACGCGTTCGGCGACGTTCGAACGCACGGCGTTCAAGGTCTTGGACGACGAGAAGGGCTGCCTCGCCGGCGCGACCAGCGAGCAGGCCCGCAAGGTCCTGCGGGAGAACAGGTGTACCGGCCGGATCGAGGTCGCGTTCAAGACCACGGACGGCGTGCTGGTCAGCAGCCACATCCTGCGCTTCCCCGAACTGGGCTACGCCAACGAGGCCGAGCGGAGCCTGCGGCACACCGACCTGCGCTTCGTTCCGGGCGGCCGGATCGACCCTCCGGGAGGCGCCCGTTCCGGCCAGACGGGCAGCCCGGACCGCTACGTCGTCTCCACGACCGCCGTGTCTCCGCGGCAGCCGGACGCGGCGTCCAAGGCGAGGAACGCCTTCGTTCTGATGCACGCCCCCACCGTCAGCACCATCCTCTGGCTCTGACTCAGACGCGCCCGAAACGGGTGCGGTAGGCGGCCGGGCTGAAGGCGAAGAAGTGCCGGAAGCGGCGACTGGCGTAGTTGGGGTCGTTCCAGCCCACCAGCCTTCCGACCGCCGCGACGGGCAGATCGGTCTCGATGAGGAGGGCCGCGGCGCGCTCGGCGCGCAGCCTGCCCAGATGGGTCATGGGCGGGACGCCCAACTGCGCGGTGAACAGGCGGGCCAGGTAGGCCGGCGACGTGGTCACCGCCGCGGCGAGTTCACTCAGGGTCCAGGCGCGCTGGATGTCGTTCTCCAGCAGTTGCTCCGCGGCCGTCACCGCGGGGTGGGTCCGTCCGGCCGGATCGGCGGGAAGCGATGCGGCCGTGCCTCCCAGCAGGCAGAGCAGCATGCCCACCAGTACGGCATGCGGGGGTTCGGGGCGGGGCCGGTCGGTGATCGCGGTGAGGCCGGTCTCGACGATGCGCAGCGTGGTGGGGTCCAGCCGTAGCGGGTGGCCGGAGCGGCCGGCATCGTGCAGGATCCGTCCGAGCTGCGGGTCGGCTCGCAGCCAGGCCAGTTCGCGCTGGAACACCTCCGGACCGACATAGAGGTTGTGGACCACCAGCCGGCGGCAGTCCCGGTAGCCGTGCCAGTCTCCCGGCCGCAGCATCGTCACCGAGCCGCGATCCAGTTCCCGCTCGCCCGCGGCCGAGACGTGCGTCGCGGTGCCGCCGGTGACCACGGCCAGCTCGATGAAGTCGTGGCTGTGGAGGGCGGCGCCGTTCCGCAGCTCGTACCGTTCGGCGACGGCCGGCGGCCCGCCGGGCGGGAAGACCTCCGCTCGCCGCACGCGATGCACCGGGTCCTCCCTCCGCGGGTGATCGTCAAGATTGTGCTACATCTGCCGGGTTCCCGTGCTAGCCGCGCACCCCTCGTGATGGCGACCGTTGTCGAGACCGACTCCCGGGACACGAGGAAGATGAGCATGGACGCCGTCGCCGCACACCCCCGCACCACCCCGGAGAACCTCTCCGAGGACATCGTCTCCGCCTACCGCCGTGACGGTTTCGTCCATGTCCCGGGAGTCATCTCCCGGACGGACGTCGCCAGGTACGCCGAAGCCGCGCTGGCGGTACGGAACACCGTCCGCGACAACCACGACGGGATGATCTTCACTCAGCTGCTCCAGCTGTGGCGCCAGGACGAGACGCTGCGCGAGCTCACCCTGCACCCCGGCCTGGCGGCCATCGCGTCCCGGCTGGCGGGGATCCCGCTGCGGCTGTGGCACGACCAGCTCCTCATCAAGGATCCGCACAACGGAGCCGCCACCGAGTTCCACCAGGACCAGCCGTACTGGCCCCACGCCGGCTCCCGGCACGCGTTGTCGGCCTGGGTGGCGCTGGTGGACGTCCCGGTGGACCGCGGCTGCATGACGTTCATCCCGGGCTCTCAGCACCTGGACGGGCTGCGCCCGCAGGATCTTTCCGACCATGCGGACATGTTCGCCGTGGCACCCGAGCTGGAGTGGGAGCACCGCGTCACCATTCCCCTGCGGGCAGGCGACTGCACTTTTCACCACTCCCGTCTCGCGCACAGCGCCACACCCAACTTCACCGACGATCCCCGCATCGCCCACGTCATCATCTACGTGGACGCCGACCTGACCCTCGCATCCGGGCCCTCCCACCCCGTCACCGACCCGCTCGGCCTGGACGCGGGCGAGCCGCTGCCCGACGAGCACTTCCCCTGCTTCCCCGGCGCCCGCGGATGACCGCCTGGCACATCGGGTCGGCCGCTGAACGTGCACGCCGCCACGGCCGAGGTCCGTGCACGACGATGCCGGGTCGGCGCCGCAGGTGGCGGTGGCCCGGCCTGCCACGCGGCTGAGCGTGGACCCGGATGCGCCGGCTTCCCATGGACGATGTCCGGTTCGGTGCTCAGCACCGTGTCTCAGCGGGCCTGCTGGATACGGATCAGGTTGCCGGCCGGGTCGCGGAAGGCGCAGTCGCGGACGCCGTAGGGCTGGTCGACCGGCTCCTGGACGACCTCGGCCCCGCCGGCCTCGACCTTCTCGAAGGTGTCGTCGAGGTCGGTGGTGGCCAGGACGATCCAGCCGTAGGTGCCCTTGGCCATCATCTCGGCGATGACGCGGCGCTCGTCGTCGGTGATGCCGGGGTCGGCGGCCGGCGGCGCCAGGAGGATGGACGTGCCGGGCTGGCCGGCGGGGCCGACCACGATCCAGCGCATCTTGCCCTGGCCCACGTCGCTGCGCACCTCGAAGCCGA
The DNA here is from genome assembly GCF_900115095.1 of Actinomadura madurae. GTDB lineage: Bacteria > Actinomycetota > Actinomycetes > Streptosporangiales > Streptosporangiaceae > Spirillospora > Spirillospora madurae. Next base: position 103,292 of record NZ_FOVH01000006.1, on the reverse strand, counting down.
GGACGTCGCGGTAGAAGGCGAGGGACTCCTCCGGGTCGTCGTGCGGGAGGAAGGTCGTGTGGATGGTGATGTCCATGCAGGTCAGGCTAGTTGGGGTGCCGTGGCCCGCGCTTCTCGATTCCTGATCGGCATCTGGCGCAGGTAGGTGCCGGGCGGCATGCCGGCCAGGTCGGTGAAGCGGGTGCTGAAGGTGGCGAGGGACGAGCAGCCGACGGTGAAGCAGACCTCGGTGACGCTGAGGTCGCCTCGGAGCAGGAGTGCCATCGCGCGCTCGATGCGGCGGGTCATCAGGTACGAGTAGGGCGATTCGCCGTAGGCGAGGCGGAACCGGCGGCTGAGGTGGCCGGCCGACATGTGGACACCGCGGGCCAGGGCCTCGACGTCCAGGGGCTGGGCGTACTCGCGGTCGATCCGGTCCCGGACGCGGCGCAGGATCGCGAGGTCGCGCAGGTGCTGCGCGTGGGCGCGTGCGCGGCTCCATGAGGGGTGGCACATGGGTCAGCGCGTGCCTTCCCAAGCGAAGCCGTCCAGGTCCGTGAAGGGGCCGCTGCCCGCGCCGATGGCGAGGCGGTGCGATCCGGTGCCGTCGGGGTGGACTCCGGCGGTCTTGGCCAGGGCGCGGCGCCCGTAGAGGGCCAGGGTGACGGAGCCGGGCGCGGAGTCGAACTCGACGTACTTGCGGCCGTAGCTCTTCGCCACGGTCAGGCCGTGGTCGACGTAGAACCGCTTGCTCGCGGCCATGTCCGCGACGCCGAGGAGGAGCACGATGTCGTCGATCTCCCGGGTGGCCGGGCCGGTGTCCTTCTTCTCGGACGTCGCGACCTTCCAGATGGTCCCGTCCGGGGCTTGGACGACGCCTCCGTGGCCCCACAGCGACTTCGCGACCGGTTTCACGGGCGAGGCGCCGGCCTCCACCGCGGCGTCGACGAAACCCCGGACGGTGGCGGGCCGGGACACCGTGAGCGACAGCGTGAACCCGCGGAAGCCGGTCGTCGGTGCCTCGGAGGCCCGGAGGCGGATCTGATCGTCCAGGCCGAAGGCGGTCTTGTAGAAGAGTTCGGCGGCGGCGGGGTCGTCCACTTCGAGGGTGACGGATTCGATGAAGGTCATGCCGATGACGCTAGGCGGGGCTCCGTGACCCGCGCTTCTCGATTCCTGACCGATCGGTTCCTACGCGCGGGAGCCCATCGTCCGGTCCATGAAGGCCCTGATGCGGCCGTCGGTCGCCGCGGCCGTCCACAGTTCGACGGTGGTGGGCTCGTCGGTGCCGTCGAGCCGTGCGTGGATCTCGCGGCGGAGCTGGCTCTTGGTGTAGCGGAAGGTGTCGGACGGGATGCCGGCGGCCAGCCGGGCGGCGACGGTCTTCGCGTCGTCCAGCAGCGCGTCCGGGGTGCTCAGGGCGTCGACCAGGCCCAGGGCCAGGGCCTCCCGCGGCTCGTGGTTGGTGCCGTCGATGATCACCTTGCGGGCGCCGGCCGGGCCCAGCGCGAACGCCGTGATCTCCAGGGCCGTGTACGGGAACGGCACTCCGACCCGCAGTTCGGGGACGCCGATCGTCCCGGCGGCCATGATCCGGTGGTCGCAGGCCGCGGCCAGGACGCAGCCGCCGGCGATCGCGTGGCCGTTGACCGCGGCGACGACCGGCTTGCCGAGGTCGAAGACGGAGCGGAAGGCGCGGTTGAGCGCGGGCAGGAACTCCGCCACGTACGCGCCGCCGCCGTCCACGACGCGCTTGAGGTCGACGCCCGCCGAGAACGCGGGTCCCGCCCCGGTCAGCACCACGGCCCGGGCGTCGCCCGCCGGGTCGTCGAGCTCGCGCATCGCCTGCTCGATCGCCCGGCACAGCTCCAGATCGAGGGCGTTGACCTTGCCGTGGGCCAGGCGCACCACGCCGATTCCGTCCGCCACGTCGACCTCGATCACCGTGTTCCTCCTCGCCTCGGTTGGTCTCGATCATGGGCGGGCGGGGCGCTCGCGCGCAACGCCCCTGGGCCCCGGCGTAGTCCCCACGGCCTACCGGGAGGGGGTCGCAGGACCCTGTCCGGGCCCTTGCGCGCCGGATAATCTGCGGGCGCGCGACGCCGCCGTCGCGCGGTAGACGAGGGAGCTGGACGTGTCGGCCGGAGACCCGCGCAAGGAGCGTGCCCGCGCGGTCGCGGACTTCGCCGCGGAGCTGAGGGCGCTGCGCGCCTCGGCCGGCACCCCGCCGTTCCGCGAGATGGCGGCCCACTCGCGGGCGATCTCGCACACGACCCTGCACGAGGCGGCCCAGGGGCACCGCTTGCCCAGCTGGTCGACGACGGTCGAGTTCGCCAAGGCGTGCGGCGCCGATCCCGAGGACCTCCGCGGTCGCTGGGAGGCGGCGAACCGGGTGGTCCGGGGCGCGGCGCAGGCGGCGCCCCCGGGTGACGACGCGGCGCTCGCCCCGGACATGGTGCGGGACGGCTCCCGCCGCCGGTACGCCGCGCTGGGAACGCTGGTCGCCGCCGCGGTGGCCGCCACCGTGATCGGGACGACCCTCCTGACCGGCACCGCGGGCAACGGCGCCGACCGCCCACCGGATGCGCACGCCGAGCGGCAGGCGACCTCGGCGGACTGCCCGGTTCGGCAGCGGAACCCGCCGCCTGCCCCGCCCCGGCACAGGGGCGACCGCGCCGCGTTCGTCAGCGACATCACCCTGCCCGACTGCACCCACGTGCCGCGCGGCGGAACCGTCACGAAGGTGTGGCGCTTCAAGAACACGGGCTCGGTCGGCTGGTACGGCTACTCGCTGCACCGGATCGACCTGCCGCAGCGCCGCGACCAGTGCCAGACGATCGTGGACGTCCCGATCCCGGACACGCCGCCCGGCCGCCTCGTCGACATCCGCGCCCAGGTGACGGCGCCGCCCGTGCCCGGCTTCTGCTTCGTGCGGTTCAAGATGCTCGACGGCGCCGGGAACGTGGCCTTTCCGGGGAACCGGCCGGTGAACTTCCAGGTGGTCGTCGACTGACCGGGCCGGTCACGTCACGCGGGCGGCGAGGGCCTTCTTGCTGATCTTGCCGACCGGGGTCCGCGGGAAGGTGTCGGCGGTCTCCAGGCGGTCGGGGAACTTGTAGGCGGCGACCCCGCGGGTGCGGAGGAAGTCCTTGATCTCGCGGAGGCCGGGCGCCTTCTCGCCGTCCCTGAAGATCAGGAAGGCGCAGGTGCGCTCCCCCATGACCGGGTCGGGGACGCCGACCACGGCGGCGTCGTGGACCGCCGGGTGGGCCAGGAGGTGGTTCTCCAGCTCCTCGGCGGAGATCTTGTCGCCGCCCCGGTTGATCTGGTCCTTCTCCCTGCCCTCGACGATCAGGTGGCCGGACGGGAGCCGCCGGACGAGGTCGCCGGTCCGGTAGAAGCCGTCCGGGGTGAAGGAGCGGGCGTTGTGCTCGGGGGCGCGGTAGTAGCCGCGGAGGGTGTACGGGCCCCGGGTGAGGAGCTCCCCCACCTCGCCGGGGGCGACCTGCCCGCCGTCCTCGTCGACGATGCGGATCTCGTCGGCCGGGGACAGGGGGCGGCCCTGGGTGCGCTCGATGAGGTCCGGGGGGTCGTCCAGGCGGGTGTAGTTCAGCAGGCCCTCGGCCATGCCGAAGACCTGCTGGACCTTGCAGCCCAGCACGTGCGGGACCTCGGCGGCGCGTTCGGCGGCGAACTTGGCGCCGCCCACCTGGAGGAGATCCAGGGACGAGATGTCCTCGTCGGACCAGGTGACCGCGTCCAGCCACAGCAGGGCGATCGGGGGGACGACGGCGCAGACGGTCGCGCGCTCGCGTTCGATCAGCGGGAACGCCTCGTCCGGGGAGCCGGACGGCGACAGCACGACCGTGCCGCCGGTGGCGAAGACGCCGAGGATGCCGGGGCAGGCCAGCGCGAAGTTGTGCGCGGCGGGCAGGACGACCAGGTAGACGGTGTCGGTGTCGAAGCCGCAGACCTCGGCGCTGGCCTCCAGGTTGTAGACGTAGTCGCGGTGCGTCCGGGGGATCAGCTTCGGCAGGCCGGTCGTGCCGCCGGAGAGCAGGAACACCCCCACGTCGGACGGCGCCGGGGGCGCCGCCTCGACCGGGTCGGCGTCCACGGAGGCGAGCGGCGTGAACTCCTCGGCCTCGCCGTCGACGACGACGTGCTCGACGGGCAGGGTGCGGGCCATCGCGCGGTAGTCGAAGTCGCCGTCGCGGTCGGCGCAGACGTAGGCGCGGGCCTCCGAGAGCTCGCAGAGGTAGCGGATCTCGCTCTCCCGGTGGGCCGGGAGGGCCAGGACGGGCGCGGCCCCGATCCGGACGAGGGCGAGGAACGCGACCACGAATCCCGTGGTGTTCGGGAGCTGGACGACCACGCGGTCGCCCGCGCGCAGGCCGAGCCGCAGGAGGCCGGCGGCCGTGCGGGAGGCCCGGGCGTCCAGGTCGGCGTAGGTGAGGCGGTCGTCACCGGCGACCAGGGCCGTCCGCGACGCCTCGCCGCGCAGGACGTCGCCGAGGACGCGGCCGGACCAGTACCCCTCCGCCTCGTAGCGGGCCGCGAGGTCGTCCGGCCAGGGGGTGAAGCCGTCCATGGTCACCGCCCGGCGAGCTGGGCGGGGGCGCCCGGGACGGGCTCGGCCGGGTCGGAGCCGAGCGCGACGATGCGGTTCGCGGCGTCCACGTGCACGACGCGGGGCTCGTGCCGGGACGGGTCGTCCACGGACGCGTACGTGATGATGATCACCATGTCGCCGGGCTGGACCTGGCGGGCCGCCGCGCCGTTGATCCCGATGACGCCGCTGCCCGCCTCGCCGGTGATGGCGTAGGTGACGAGCCGGGACCCGTTCGTGATGTCGACGACGTGGACCTGTTCGCCCTCCACGATGTCGGCCGCCGCCATGAGGTCCGCGTCTATCGTCAGGGAGCCCACGTAGTGCAGGTCCGCCTGGGTGACGGTCGCACGGTGGATCTTTCCGTTCATCAGCGTCCGCTGCACCGGTTCGCCCTCTTTTCTCAAGAACAACTAAGGCTAGGCTTACCTTAGCTACTCCCCCGGCAGAGGAGAACCCCGACGATGCTCCGGCGTCTGGTCATGGACATCGGCCCGCTCCGCGACAGCAGGCCGTTCCGCCACGTCTTCATCGCCCGCACCGTCTCGGTCTTCGGGATCGGGATGCTGGCCGTCGCCATCCCCGTGCAGGTCTACGACATGACCGGGTCGACCGTGCACGTGGGCGGGGTCTCGGCCGCCGAGGGCGTCGCGCTCCTCATCGGGTTCCTGTGGGGCGGCGCCCTCGCCGACCGGCACGACCGGCGGCGGCTCATGCTGTGGGCGCGGACGGCGGCCGGAGCGGGTTTCGCCCTGCTCGCCCTGAACGCGTTCCTGGCGTCCCCGTCGCTCCCGGCGCTGTACGGGCTGGCGGCATGGGACGGCCTCATGACCGGCATCAGCATCACCGCGCTGCTGGCCGCGACGCCCGCGCTGGTCGGACCGGACCAGCTCGTCGCGGCGGGGGCGCTCAACGCGCTGACCGTCCGGCTGGGGTCGATGGCGTCCCCGGCGCTCGGCGGCCTCGTCGTGTCGGCGTTCGGCGTCGAGTGGAACTACGCCGCCGCGGCGGCCGGGACGCTCGGCACCATCGGGCTGCTCGTCGGCCTGCCGCCGCTCAGGCCGGCCGCGGGCGAGGAGACGCACGCCAACCCGTTGAGGGCCATCGCGGACGGCTTCCGCTTCGTCGCCTCCCATCGCGTCGTCGGCTCGCTCATGCTCCTCGGGCTGCTGTTCATGGTCGCGGGCGGCATCCCCGTCCTGATGCCGGCGTTCGCGGAGCGGAGCCTGAACGGTGGCCCCACCACGGTCGGCCTGCTGTTCGCGGCACCGGCGTGCGGCGCGGTGCTCGCGTCGCTCACCAGCGGCTGGGCCGGGTCCTCCCGGGCGCCGGGCCTCGCGCTGCTCGCCGCGTCCGTCACCGGTTTCGCCGCCCTCGCCTGCCTGGGCCTGGCCCGCCATCCCGCGCTCGCCGTGGCGATCCTGTTCGCGTACGGGTTCGTCCAGTCGATCGAGGAGATCATGCGGTACGGGCTGATCCAGTCCCACACGCCCGACTCGCACCTCGGCCGCGTCAACGCGCTGTGGGCCGCCCAGGAGACCGGCGGCGGCGCCATCGGCTCGCTCGGCGCCGGGGCCCTCGGCCGCCTCCTCGCGCCCGGCGCCGCCATCGTCGTCTACGGGACGGTCAGCGCCGTCCTCGCGCTGGCCCTCGCGCTCACCCTCACCGGGCTCCGGACGGCGACGCTGCGCCCGGAGCCCGAGCCGGGCTGACGCGTCAGCCGAGGCGGGCGGTGAGCTCCTCCTCGCTCATGGCCTCGACCTCCAGCCAGATGGCGGCGACGGCCTCCAGGCGCCCCGGCGTCTCCTCCAGTTCGGTGAAGCGGCGGCAGATCCGCTCGATCGTCCGCTCGGCGAACAGCACCCGGACCGGCAGCGCGGTCGTGTCGAGCGCCTCCCGCATCCGCGCGACCACGGTGGTGGCGAGGACGGAGTCGCCGCCGAGGGCGAAGAAGTCGGCGTCCGCGCCGACGCGCTCCCTGCCCAGCACGCCGGCGGCGATCCCGGCGAGCACCTTCTCCAGGGCGGTCCGCGGCTCGACGAAGGCCGCCGCGGCCTCACCGGCCTCGGCGGCGGCCAGCGCGGCCAGGGCCGTGCGGTCGACCTTGCCGTTCGCGGTGAGCGGCAGCTCGTCCACGCGGACGAGCAGCTCCGGCACCATGTGCGGCGGCACCAGGTCCCGGGCGCGGGCGAGCACCGCGTCGCGGTCGAGGCCCGCGGGGGCCACGACGGCCGCGGCCAGGCGCCCGCCGGCGAGCAGCGCGACCGCCCGCCCGACGCCGGGGTGGTCCTGGAGCGCGGCCTCGACCTCGCCCAGCTCGATCCGGAACCCGCGCACCTTCACCTGGTGGTCGCGGCGGCCGAGGAACTCCAGCGTCCCGTCCGGCCGGTAGCGGGCGAGGTCGCCCGTCCGGTACCAGCGGATCCCGTCGTGGACGACGAACCGGTCGGCGGTGCGCGCCGGGTCGCCGGCGTAGCCGTCGGCGACGCCCCCGCCGCCGATCCACAGCTCTCCGGTCACCCAGTCGGGACGGTCCCGGCCGAGTTCGTCCACGACGCGGCACGCGACGCCGCGCAGCGGCACCCCGTACGGGACGGCGTGCCAGTCGGACGGCACCTCCCCCGCGACCTCCTGCACCGTGGAATGGATCGCCGTCTCCGTCGTGCCGCCCAGCGCCACGAACCGGCAGCCCGGCGCGCGCTCGGCCAGCAGCCCCGGCAGGTGCGTCCCGACCCAGTCGCCGCCGAGCAGGACCAGCCGCAGGCTCTCCGCCCGGCCGGCGTGGAGCAGCATCTCCAGGACCGACGGGACGCAGTTCAGGACGGTCACCGACCGGCGCCGCACCAGCTCGCTCCACCGCGCGGCGTCCCGGCGCTCGTCCTCGCCGGGCAGGACGACGGCGCCGCCCGCGTGCCAGGCGGCGAACAGGTCGAACACCGACAGGTCGAAGTCGAGCGCCGACACGCCGAACGTGACGTCGTCCTCCCCGATCGCGAACCGCTCGGCCAGGTCGCCGATGGTGTTCATCGCCGCGCCGTGCGACACCTCGACGCCCTTCGGCTCCCCGGTCGAGCCGGACGTGAACAGCACGTAGGCCACCTGGTCGGGACGGACCTTCACCGGCTCGGGCAGCGGCTCGGCCTCGGGAAGCGCCTCCGGCGTGAGCGACGCGGCGACGCCGGCGCCCGCGCGGATCCTGGCCCGCCGCGCCTCCGGCTGCTCCACGCCGATGGGCACGTAGGCGGCACCGGCGGCCAGGACGCCGAGGACGGCGGCGGCCTGGTCCGGGCCCTTGGGGAGCTCGATCGCGACCCGGTCGCCGGGCCGGACGCCCTGCTCCGCCAGCGCGGACGCGATGCGCAGCGCGCGGCCGGCCAGTTCCCCGTAGGTCTGGGTGCCGTCGTCGCCGAAGTGCAGGGCCGGGGCGTCCGGACGGCTGCCGGCGTGGGCGAAGAAGCCCTCGGCCAGGGTGCGCGGCGGCGGGGCCGGGGTCGCGTTCAGCCGGTGCCGGACGTCCAGCTGGGACGGCGTCGCGCCGATCCCGAGGGGCGCGTCCCAGTCGGCGCCGGGCGCGCCGAGGCGGGTGACGGCGGCCGTGTAGGCGTCGAACATCGCCTCCGCGACGCCGTCCGGGAACGCGGGGCGGCGCACGTCCCAGTTCAGCAGCAGCCCACCGGACACCTCGGTCACCTGCGCGTCCAGCAGCACCTGGGGCCCCTGCGAGATGATCCACTCCGGCTCGCCGAACGACGCGCGGACGCGGTCGCCGAACAGCTCGCCGAGGTTCAGCGCGCTCGTGTAGACGATCGGGGCGAGGACCTGCTCGCCGCGCAGCCGGGACAGGTCGCGCAGCACCTCCAGCCCGGAGTAGTCGCTGTGCGCGCCCGCCGTGTGCAGGTTCGCCTGCAGGGCGCGGGCCCGGCCGATGAAGGGCAGGTCCTCGGTGAGGTCGGCCTCCAGCATGATCGACCCGGTGAAGTCGCCGACGACCGAGTCCACGTCCGGGTGGACGGGCTCGCGGTGGAACAGCGGCAGGTTGAGCAGGAAGCGCGGCGTCGCCGACCAGGCGCCGATGACCTCGGCGAACACGGCGGCGAGGGCCATGGCCGGGGTGACGCCCTCGGCGTGGGCGTGGGCGATGAAGCGGTCCTTGTCGTCCGGCGCCAGCCAGTGGTGCCTGCGCTCGACGCGGTTCCCCGGCTCCGGCACGACCGGCAGCTCGGGCGGGCCCGGCAGGTCGGCCAGCCGCTCGGCCCACCACCGCCGGTCCTGCTCGCGGGCCTCGGCGCGCGGGTCGTCGGCGAGGTAGCGGGCGTAGCCGTAGCGGACGGGGGCGAGGGTCTCGCCCTCGTACAGGGCGGCCAGGTCGGCGAGCATGACGCGGTAGCTCATCGCGTCGGCGGCGACCATGTCGACGTCCAGGTGGAGGCGGGACCCGCCGTCCGGGAGCAGGCTGAGCCGGGCGTCGAAGACGCGCCCCTCCTCGATGGGGAGCCGCTGCTCGGACATCTCGGCGCGGATCCGCTCCAGCTCGGCAGCGGGTTCGCCCGCCGAGCGCAGGTCGTGGACGGTCACCGCGGGCCCGGGGCGCTCGGGCAGGATCCGCTGCGTCCCGTCGTCCGACACGGCGGCGCGGAGCATCGGGTGCCGCCGCACCAGCGCGCGGACGGCGTCCTCGAACCGGGCCGGTTCGATCTCGCGCCCGTCGAGCTCGACGTACAGGTGGGCGGCGACGGAGCCGAGGGACTGGCCGGAGTCCCGGCCGATCCAGTACGCGTGCTGCATCAGCGCCAGCGGGAACGGCTCGTCCGGCTCGATGCCGGCCGTGTCACCCGCGTCCGGATCGCCCGCGGCCGCGGCGGCGGCGGCCGGGGCCGGGCCCGCCGCGGCCTCCACCTGGCCCTTCTCGGCGAGCAGCTCCCACCATCCGGCGAGCGTGGGACGTTCCGCCAGCTCCGCGAAGCGGATCTCGATGCCGCGGCGGCGGAGCCGGCCGGTCAGCTGCATGAGCCGGATGGAGTCCATCCCCAGCTCGATGAGGTTGTCGTCCGCCTCCGCGTCCTCGCCCAGCACCTCGGTCAGCGCGGCGTGGAGCTCATCCCAGGTCAGCACGGAACTCCTCTCAAATTAGGTAAGGCAAACCTAATTTAGAGGTCCGGCACCGTCAACGCCGCCGGCCCGCGGCCGCGAGCAGCCAGGCCAGGTACACGCCGCCGAGGACGCCCGTGACCACGCCCACCGGCACCGCCGTCGGCAGGCGCAGGGAGATCAGGTCACTGACGGCCAGCAGCGCGGCACCGGTCAGCGCGGCGGGCAGCAGCTGCGCGCCGGGACGGCGGGTCATCCGCCGCGCGAGCTGCGGCGCGGCGAGCGCGACGAAGGGCACGGGCCCGGCCGCGGCCGTCGCCGCCGCGACCAGCCCCACCCCGACGACCATGAGGAGGGCGCGGGTGCGCTGGACCGGCACGCCGAGCGCCTGCGCGGCGTCGTCGCCCAGCTCGCCCATGCCGAGCGAGCGGGCGAGGACGAGCGCCGCCGGGACGAGCACGGCCAGCGCGAGGCCGAGCGGCACCGCCTGGTCCCAGTCCCGCCCGTTGAGGCTGCCGGTCAGCCAGAACGCGGCCTCGTACGCCTCGCGCAGCTCGGCGCGGGTGATGAGGTAGGAGTTCAGCGCCTCCAGCATCGCCGCCGCGGCGACGCCGATCAGCACCAGCCGGACGCCGTGCACGCCGCCGCCGCGCCGGTAGGCGACCAGGTAGACGGCCAGCGCGGTCAGCACCGCGCCGCCGACCGAGCTGACGGTGATCGCGACCGCGCCGCCGCCGAACACCAGGATCTGCAGCAGCGCGCCGGTCGCCGCGCCGGTGGTGAAGCCGATCAGGTCGGGGCTGCCGAGCGGGTTGCGGGAGATGCTCTGGAAGATGGCGCCGCTCAGCCCGAGCGCGAGGCCCGCGAGCAGCCCCGTCACGGCGCGCGGCAGCCGCAGGGCGGTGACGATGAACTCGGTGGCCCGGTCGCCCTGCCCGGCGAGGACGCGCACGACGTCCGGCGGCGAGATCGGGAACTCCCCCGAGCCGACGACCAGGACGGCCGCGCAGGCGGCGAAGGCGGCCAGCCCCACGCACACCGCCGCGCTCCGCGGTTCCCACCGCAGCGACAGCCCGCCGGCGCGGATGACCTTCACAGGTCGCGCATCCTTCCCCGCCGGACCATCACCGCGAACAGCGGTGCCCCGAGGAACGCGGTGACGATGCCGGTCTCCAGCTCGCCGGGCGCGACGACCCGCCCGATGATGTCGGCGGCGAGCAGCAGCACGGGGGCGAGCAGCAGCGAGCAGGGCAGGACGAGCCGGTGGTCGGGGCCCACCAGCGCCCGGACGATGAACGGGACGGCCAGCCCGAGGAAGGTGATCGGCCCGGCCGCCGCCGTGGCCGACCCGCACAGCAGCACGACCGCGAGCGCGCCGAGCGCCCGCGTCCGGCCGGGGTCCGAGCCGAGGGCGCGGCCCGCGTCGTCGCCCAGCGCCAGCGCGTTCAGCGGGCGGGCGAGCAGCAGCGCCAGGGCCGTGCCGAGCGCGATGAACGGCAGGACGCGCAGGAACACCGGCACGTCCCGCCCGGCGAGCGAGCCGACCTGCCAGAACCGGAAGCCGCTGAAGGTGTGCGGGGTGAACAGCATGACTCCGGCCGTCATCGCGCTGAAGACGGCGTTGACGGCCGCGCCGGCGAGCACCAGCCGGGCCGGTGACGCGCCGCCGCGCCCGCGCGCGCCGATCATGTAGACGAGGACGGCCGCGCCGGCCGCGCCGGCGAACGCCGCCCAGACGTAGACGAGCACCTCGTCCACGCGGAACAGGCCGATGACGAGGACGACCGCGAGCGCCGCGCCGCCGTTCACGCCGAGCATGCCCGGTTCGGCCAGCGGGTTGCGGGTGAGGGCCTGCATCACCGCCCCGGCCAGCCCCAGCGCCATTCCGGCGCCGATGCCGAGGAGGGTGCGCGGGAGCCGCAGCTCGTGGACGATCAGCTCCGCCCGCGACGAGCCGTCCGGGGAGAACACCCCCGGCAGCACCCGGCCGGGCGGGACGTGCCCGGCGCCGATCGCCAGGCTCGCCGCGATCGTCAGGAGCAGTGCCGCGGCCAGCAGGGCCGGCCACCAGAGCCGCCAGAGCCGCCTGTCGCGTGGCCGCCCCGCCTTCTCCTCCTGGAGCACCGGCGGGCGCCTTCGCGCGAGGGACAGCACCGGATAAGGCTAGCCTAAGCTAACTCAACCCCTCAAGGTCACCTCTGGCCGCCCCCTTGCCATGCAACAATACAGACGTATGGTATACATGCATATTGGAAGTTGAACATCTGTATTGGAGGGAGGGACCGATGGCGGCGACCGGCCGGCGCGGGAGCCCGGCGCCCGAGGATCTGACGGCCCGCGCCCGGATCAGAGAGGCGGCGCTGGAGCAGTTCGCCCAGCACGGCGTGAAGGGCGCGACGTTCCGCGGGATCGCCGAGGCCGCCGGAGTCTCGGTGGGCCTCGTCCAACACCATTTCGGCTCGAAGGAGGCGCTGCGGGAGGCGTGCGACGCCTACGCGCTCGACGTCGTCCGCGACCTCAGCGCGGCGAGCACCGGCGGCGGCATCCACGACCCCGGCTTCCTGGCCGCTACCGTCCGGGCCGACCTGCCGATCCGCCGCTACCTCGCCCGCGCGCTCGTGGACGGGTCCGCGGCCGCGGCGCACCTGTTCGACGACCTGGTGGACACGACCGAGCGGTACTTCGACGACGTACCGCCCGGCTTCAACCCGCCCAGCACGCGCGACCCGCTCGCCTACTCCGCGGCCCTGGTCGCGATGACCGTCGGCATCGAGGTCCTGCACGAGCACCTGTCCCGCGTGCTCGGCGCCGACACCTTCGTCCCCGAGGGCTCGCTGCGGCTGCGCCGGGCCGTCCTGGAGATCTTCAGCGACAAGCTGCTCAGCGACGAGCTCGTGGCCCAGGCGCACGAGGCGATGGACGAATACGAGGCGACACTCTCCAAGGGAGAAGACGATGAATGACGTGGTCCGGGCCGAGGGCCTGGTCAAGACGTTCGGCCGGACGCGCGCGCTCGACGGCCTCGACCTGCGGGTCGCACCCGGCGAGGTGCACGGGTTCCTCGGGCCGAACGGCGCGGGCAAGTCGACCACCATCCGCGTCCTGCTCGGGCTGATGCGCGCCGACGCCGGCACCGCGAGCCTGCTCGGCGGCGACCCCTGGCGCGACGCCACCGCCCTGCACCGGCGCATCGCCTACGTCCCGGGCGACGTCACGCTGTGGCCGAACCTGTCCGGCGGCGAGGTCATCGACCTGCTCGGGCGCCTGCGCGGCGGCCTCGACCGCGAGCGCAGGGCCGAACTGCTCGACCGCTTCGAGCTCGACCCGAAGAAGAAGGGCCGGGCCTACTCCAAGGGCAACCGGCAGAAGGTCGCCCTCGTCGCGGCGTTCGCGTCCGACGCGGAGCTGCTGATCCTGGACGAGCCCACGTCCGGCCTCGACCCCCTCATGGAGGAGGTCTTCCAGGAGTGCGTCCGGGAGGAGAGGCGCGACGGGCGCACGGTCCTGCTGTCGAGCCACATCCTCAGCGAGGTCGAGGCGCTCTGCGACCGGGTCACCATCATCCGCAAGGGCCGGACGGTCGAGACCGGCACGCTCGCCGACCTGCGGCACCTGACCCGCACGTCCATCCACGCCGAACTGGCGGCGCCGCCCGACGGCGTCCCGCTGCCCGGGGCGCACGACGTGCACATCGACGGCACCAGCATCGCCTTCGAGGTCGACACGACCGAGCTGGACGCCGCGCTCAAGGAGCTCACCCGGATCGGCGTCCGGACGCTGACGAGCCGCCCCCCGACGCTCGAAGAGCTGTTCCTGCGCCACTACGAGGACGACCTCGCCAAGGAGCCGGTCTCATGACCGCCACGACCCTGGACTCCCCCGCTCCCGCCACGGCGGGGGACGGCGGGCTGACCGGCGCCGGCCTGCTGCTCAAGCTCTGGCTGCGCCGCGACCGGATCATGATGCCGGCCTGGATCTACGGGCTCACCGCCCTGGTCTCCAGCACCGTGTACAGCTTCAAGTACGGCTACGACACGCCGGGCCTGACGAGCTTCGCGCGGGGCATCAACGACAACCCCTCGATGCGGGCGCTCTACGGGCCCGTCCTGAACGACCACACGGTGGGCGGCGTCAGCGCCTGGCGCGTGGGCTCGACCGGCAGCGCGATGGTCGCCGTCATGTGCGTCCTGCTCGTCGTCCGGCACACGCGCGCCGAGGAGGAGACCGGGCGCCTCGAACTCGTCGGCGCCGCGTCCGTCGGCCGCCGCGCGCCGCTGGCCGCCGCGCTGCTGACCGCCGTGACGGCCGCCGGGACGCTCGGCGCCATCGCCGCGCTCGTCATGGTCCTCTTCGGGCTGCCGGTGGCCGGGTCGGTCGCGTTCGGCCTGTCCTGGCTCGGCGTCGGGCTGGTCTTCGCCGGGGTCGCGGCGCTCACCGCCCAGCTCACCGAGACCTCGCGCCTCGCGAACGGCCTGGCGCTCGCCGTCCTGGCGGCCACGTTCCTGGTGCGCGCGGTCGCCGACGCGGGGTCGGCGCACTGGCTGTCGTGGCTGTCGCCGATCGGCTGGGCGCAGCACGCGCGCCCGTTCGCGGACGAGCAGTGGGCCGCCCTCCTGCTCCCGCCCGCCGCGTTCGTGCTGCTGGTCGCCGCCGCCTACGCGCTGACCGAGCGCCGCGACCTCGGCGCCGGGGTCATGGCGTCGTCCCTCGGCCCGGCGCGGGCGGCGCCGTCCCTGCGCGGCCCGCTGGCCCTCTCGTGGCGGCTGCAGCGCGGCGCGCTGCTCGGCTGGGCCGCCGGGTTCCTGCTGTACGGGCTGTCGATCGGCGGGGTCGTGGACGGCGTCGACGACCTGGTCAACGGCAGCGAGGCCGTCCTGGACGACATCCGCAGGATGGGCGGCGGCCAGCAGGATCTCTCGGACGCGTTCCTCGCCACCGCCATGGGCCTCATGGCGCTGTTCACCTCCGCCTACGCGGTGCAGAGCGTCCTGCGGATGCGCGCCGAGGAGAGCGGCGGGCGCCTCGAACCCGTCCTCGCCACCGCCGTCGGGCGGACCCGCTGGGCCGTCGCGAACCTGGCGGTCACCGCCGGGGGCACGGTGGTCCTGCTGGCCCTCACCGGCCTCGGCATCGGCCTCGTCCACGGCGCCCGCTCCGGCGACCTCGCCGGTGTGCTCCCCCGCGACCTCGGCGCGGCGCTCGTCCAGCTCCCCTCGGTGTGGGTCGTCGCCGCCGCCACCGTGCTGCTGTTCGGCGCGCTGCCCCGCGCGTCGGCCGCGGGCTGGGGCGTCCTGACCGTGTTCCTGCTCCTGGGCCAGGTGGGGCCGCTCCTGGAACTGCCCCAGCTCGTCATGGACCTCTCGCCGTTCACCCACACGCCGAAGCTCCCCGGCGGCGACGCCGACCCGCTCCCCCTCGTCGCCCTGACGGCCACGGCCGCGGCGCTCACGGCGGCGGGCCTGGCCGCCTTCCGGCGCCGCGACGCCGGCTGAGCCCGCTCAGGCGGCGGGATGGTCGGGATGCGCCAGGAGCCAGGCCCAGATCTCCACCGGGTCCTCGGCGGTGAACTGGGCGCCGCAGTGGCAGATGCCGGTGAGGCGGTCGGAGCCCGGCGTCCACTCGACGCGCAGGCGGCCGGTGCTCACCCGGCCGCCTGGCGCCGCAGGATGCGGCGGGCGGCGAGGCCGCCGGTGTCGATGTTGATGGACAGCTCCTGGTAGCCCTCCGGCTCGGCGGCGATGACCCTCTCCAGGATGTTCAGCGCCTCCACGTCCTGCAGGACGACCGTGCGGTTGCTGTCGGCCAGGAACGTCGAGATCTTCTCGTCGCCCGGGGCGAAGTCGCGGGCGACGAGCCAGAAGTCGTGCGTGCTGGTCTCGGTCTCGGGGGTGATGGCGTAGCCGACCTCGACGTGGAACGCCCGCGAGTCGTCGCCGTCCGGGCCGGGCTCCACCCCGGTCGGCGCGATGCGGCTGTGCAGGAGGTACAGGCACGGCGGGTGGTACTCGATGTCCTGCCAGCGGTCGATGCGCCCCTCGATGCCGGTGGACTCGGCGTAGAAGGGCGGGCACTCCACGTCCTTCATGCGGCGGCTCACGTAGACGATGCCGGCGTCCTCGTCGACCTCGGTGTTGATCGGGGTCTGCGCCACCTCGGGGGTGCCGATGTAGCCGGCGTGCAGGTACGTCTCGTGGGACAGGTCCAGAAGGTTGTCGACGAGCAGCTCGTACCGCGCGGCGAGCGGCTCCATCCCGCGGACGGTCGTGTAGTCCGGCGAGCCGAACCACGGCGCGCGCGGGATCGCGGAGGCGTCGCCCTGCCCGTCGCCGATCCACACCCAGACGAACGAGTCCTGCTCCACGACCTGGTAGGCGGGGACGCGGGCGGTGCGGGGGACGCGGGTCTGCCCGGGCACCGCGACGCACACGCCGTCGGGGGCGTAGGTGAACCCGTGGTAGCCGCAGACGATGCGGTCGCCGTCGCGGTTGCTCTCGGAAAGGGGGTAGCGGCGGTGCACGCAGCGGTCGGCGAGCGCGACGGCCTCGCCGGCCTGCGTCCGGTACATGACGAGGGGTTCGCCGCAGATCGTCCGGGCGAGCAGGCCGTCGCCGACCTCCTCGCCGTAGGCCGCCACGTACCACTGGTCGCGCGCGAAGACCATGGATCTCTCCTCCCAGGTGGACGAGGGGATGAGACGACCCTCTCCGCGCGGCGGCGGCGCGGGCCACACCGGTTCCGTCCAACGGAAGGAACGCCCGTCAGCGGGCGTGCAGGGCGGTCTCCGGGGGACGCAGCGCGCGCGGCGCCCCGAGGGCCCGGGAGATGCCGCGGGCGCTGGCGCGGACGGCCGGGACGAGCGCCCGCGCCTCCCACCCGTCCGCGGGGACGACGATCGCGACGGCGGCCACGACCGTGTCGTCCGGGCCGAACACCGGCGCGCCCACCGAGAGCGCGAACGTCTCGACCTGGCCGTCGCTGATCGCCACGCCGGTGCGGCGGACCTCGGCGAGGACGCGCCGCAGCTCGGCGCCGGAGGTGATCGTCTTGCCGGTGAAGCGGCGCAGCGGCCCGGCGATGGCGCGCTCCTGCACCTCGGGGACGGCGTGCGCGAGCATCGCCAGGCCGACGCCCGTCGCGTGCGCGGGCCAGCGCCCGCCGACCCGGGAGAACACGTGCACGGCGTCGCGGGCGGAGATCCGCTCGATGTAGACGACCTCCAGCCCGTCCAGGACGGCGAGGTGGACGTTCTCGTGCGTCGCCTCGTAGAGGTCCTCCAGGAACGGCATCGCCGCGTCGCGCAGGACGGGCCCGCGGGGGGCGAGCGCGGCGACCTCCCACAGCCGCAGGCCGATCCGGTAGAGGCCGACGGCGTCGCGTTCGAGCACGCCCCGGCACGTCAGCTCGCCGGCCAGCCGGTGCGCGGTGGACAGCGGCAGGCCGGCGCGGTGCCCGATCTGCGTGATGGTGAGGGCCGGGCGCTCGGCGGAGAACGCCTCCAGGATGTCCAGGACGCGGCTGGTGACCGTCGGGCGCCGCTCGTCGCGCGCCGTCATGGCATGCCGTACTCCTCCCGCAGCCGCGTCTTGAGGATCTTGCCGGCCGCGTTGCGCGGGATCTCCGCGGCGAGCACCGCCGACTTGGGGATCTTGTAGCGGGCGAGCCGGTCCGCCAGGGAGGCGAGCACCTTCTCCGGGCTCACGTCCGCGCCGGGCCGCGGGACGAGGACGGCGCGGCCGACCTCGCCCCACCGGTCGTCCGGGACGCCGATGACCGCGCACTCCAGGATGTCGGGGTCGGCGAGGATCGCTTTCTCGACCTCGGCCGGATACACGTTCTCGCCCCCGGAGATGATGACGTCCTTGATGCGGTCGACGATGAAGGCGTACCCGTCCTCGTCGAGGCGGGCGGCGTCGCCGCTGCGGAACCAGCCGTCGGTGAACACGGCGGCGGTGGCGTCGGGCCTCCCCCAGTAGCCGGTCATGACGTGCGGGCCACGGACGACGATCTCCCCGGTCTCACCGGGCGCCACGTCCGCCATGCCGGGCCCGACGACCCGGACGTCGCTGAAGAAGTGCGGCACTCCGGCCGACCCCGCCTTGGACACCGCGTGCTCGGCGTCCAGGAACAGCGCGCCGGGCGCCGCCTCGGTCATCCCGTATCCCTGCAGGAACGTCAGCCCCCGCTTCTGGTAGGTCTCGATCAGGGACGGCGGCACCGGGGCGCCGCCGCACGTCAGGATACGCAGCGAGGACAGGTCGGCGCCGGCCCAGCCCGGTTCGCGGGCGACCCGCTGGAACATCGTCGGCACCCCGAACATGAACGTGACCCGCCGCTCCTCGATGAGCCGCAGGGTCGCGGCGGGATCGAACGCGGCGACGAGGACGCACGTCCCGCCCTTGAGCAGCACCGGCAGCGTGAGCATGTTCAGCCCGGCGGTGTGGAAGAGCGGCGCCGACACGAGCGCCACCTCCCCCGCCACCAGGTCGTGGTCGATCAGGACGTTGATCGCGTTCCAGGTGATGTTGCCGTGGGTGAGCGTCGCGCCCTTGGGCGACCCGGTCGTCCCGGACGTGTACATGAT
Organism: Actinomadura madurae; assembly: GCF_900115095.1. GTDB lineage: Bacteria > Actinomycetota > Actinomycetes > Streptosporangiales > Streptosporangiaceae > Spirillospora > Spirillospora madurae. The sequence goes on along the minus strand of NZ_FOVH01000006.1, from coordinate 85,035 downwards.
CATGCAGGGGTCGTCGAGCGCGACCGGGAGGTCGAGCGGGGTGTCGTCCGCGGCGGCGAGCAGCTCCTCGTACCGGCCGTCGAGGGCGATGTGCTCCCGGACGGGCGTGCCGCCCCGGACGCCGTCCACCAGCTCGGCGTGCGAGGGCGCGTGGACGAGCACCGACGCGCCGCAGTCGGCGAGCTGGTAGGCGATCTCCGGACCGGCCAGCCGCGTGTTGAGCGGGACGAACACCCCGCCGAGCATGCCGGTCGCGAAGAGCGTCTCCATGAAGGACGGGTGGTTGGCGCCGAGGTAGGCGACCCGCTCGCCCGGCTCGACACCGAGGTCGCGCAGCGCGTTGGCGAGACGCGCGACGCGGCCGAGCAGCCCGGCGTAGGTGAGCGTCCCGTCCTCGTGGATCAGGGCGGCCGCCCGCGGGGTCTTGCGGGCACGGCGGGCCGGCCAGGACCCGAGTCCTTCGTTGCGCATGCGCGTCACCCCTCCATCGTCTTCGAGGCCGTGCGGCGCTCCCACCAGCCGGTGGCGGACGGCACGAGCCCTCTCGGCAGGAACAGCACGACCACGACGAGCAGCAGCCCGTAGACCGCGTAGGACAGCACGGTAGGCGCGGACGCGGGCATCCCCTCCCGCGTGCCGATGTCGTTCAGCAGCTGCAGCAGCAGGGTGATCGCGGTGGCGCCGGCGAGCGCGCCCCAGATCGTCCCGGCGCCGCCGACGACGACCATCACGACGTACTCGAACGACAGCAGGACGGGGAACGAGCCGGGCGCGACGTACCCGATGTAAAAGGCGTAGACCCCGCCGGCCAGCCCGGCGAACCCGGCCGACAGGGCGAACACCGCCTGCTTGTAGGCCGCGACCGGCACGCCGGACGACGCGGCGGCGACCTCGCTGGTCGCCAGCGCCCGCAGCCCCCGTCCGGGCCGGGACGTCACGATGTGCCGGGTGATCAGCACGGCCAGCCCGAGGGCGCCGAGCGCCAGGTAGGCGTAGGAGATCTCACCCGCGAACTCGTACCCGGCGACCCGGAGGCGCGGGACTCCCTGCAGGCCGATGTCGCCGCCCGTCCACTCCTGCCGCCCGACCAGGCTCAGCAGGATCAGCTGGATGGCGAGGGTCGCGAACGCGAGCTGGTGGCCGCGCAGCCGCAGCAGGGGGACGCCGACGAGCGCGGCGGCCGCCGCGGCGGCGAGCGGGGCCAGCAGCAGGCCGAGCCCCGTCGGCAGGCCGTGCGTCGCGGTCAGCGCCGCCGTGTAGCCGCCGATCATGGTGAAGGACGCCTGGCCGAGGGAGACCTGCCCGGCGTACCCCATCAGCATGGACAGGCCGACCACCACGGTCGCGGCCAGCACGAGCAGCACGTACACCGACACCTGCGTCTCGGGGAGCAGCACCGGGACGAGCAGCGCCGCCACGGCGACGAGGGCCGCGGCGAGGGCATGGGGCGAGGGCCGCCGCCGCGGCGCCGGCCCGGCCGCGGGACCGGAGGCGCGCGAGGACTTGCGGACGGACACGCTCATCGGGCGGCCTCCTCCTGCAGCGCGGTCCTCCGCGAGGCCCGCACCAGCATGATCGCCAGCATCAGCGCCAGCGCGACGACGGTCTGGTAGGACGCCTCGCCGTAGCCCGCGACCATCGCCTCCGCGACGCCGAGCGTGAGCGCGCCGGCGAGGGCGACGCCCGGCCGGTCCAGCCCGGCGAGCACGGCCGCGGCGAACCCGTTGGTGATCAGCAGGACGTCGCTGTTGTAGGAGATGGGCTGCAGCGGGGTGAGCAGGACGCCGCCGAGGCCGCCGAGCATCCCGCCGAGCGCGAACGCGACCAGGCCCATCCGCAGCGGGTCGATGCCCATGGCCCGCGCCGCGTACGGGTTGGACGCGCACGCGCTGAGCGCCTTGCCCGCGTAGGTGCGCCCGAAGAACACCGCGAGCAGCCCGAACACGGCCGCCGTGACCGCGATGACGAGGAAAGACTGCTTCTGGACGTGCGCGCCGAACAGGGTCACGGCGCCGCCGAGCCCGGGGAAGGAGCGCGGGGTGTCGCCCCAGATCATGATCTCCACCGCGTACGCCAGGAAGCCGAGGCCGAGCGTGACGATCAGCGCCGCCTGGGGGGACGTGCCGCGCCGCCCGGTGGCGACGAACCCGACCGCGAGCCCGGTGGCGCCGGCGACGGCGACCGCGGCGGCCTCCGCGGCCCCGTGCGGCAGCCCGGCCGACAGCAGCGAGCCCGCCGTCATCCCGCCGACGACGGCGAACATGCCCTGCGCGAAGTTCACGACGCGGGTCACCCGGTGGATCGTGACCAGGCCGCTGGCCAGCAGCGCGAACCCGCAGCCGACGGCGATCCCGGAGATGAGGTACTGCAGGAAGGCGCTCATGCCCGCTCCTCCGTCCCGCCGCCGTCGCGCCCGCCCAGGTAGGCGTCGGCGACCTCCGGCCCGGCGGCCAGCTCGGCGGCGGGCCCCTCGGCGCGGATGCGGCCCGCCTCCAGGACGTACCCGCGCCCGCACAGGTCGAGGGCCAGCCGCGCGTTCTGCTCGATCAGCAGGACGGCGAGGCCGCGCGCCGCGTTCAGCGCGCGCAGGTGCGCGACGAGGTCCGCGGTGACGAGGGGCGCCAGCCCGAGCGACAGCTCGTCCACGACGATCACGTCGGGCTCGGCCATCAATGCCCGGCCGAACGCGACCATCTGCTGCTCTCCGCCGGACAGCGACCCGGCGCGCCGCCTCCGCAGCTCGGCCAGCCGCGGCAGCACGTCGTACACGCGGCCGGTGTCGCGGGCGCCCTTCGCGCGGCGGCGCCGCCACGCGCCGAGGACGAGGTTGTCCTCGACGGTCAGGTCGTCGAACATCTGCCGCCCCTCGGGGACGAGCGCCACCCGCCCGCGCAGGTCGACCCGTCCCGCCGCCGGGCGCAGGACCCCGGCGATCGCGTTGACCAGCGAGGTCTTCCCGGCCCCGTTCGGCCCGATCAGCGCGACCAGCTCCCCCGCCCCGACGGTCAGCCCGACCCGGTCGAGCGCCGTCGCCGTCCCGTACCGGACGACCAGGTCGCTGACCTCGACCACGGCCGCCCCGCGATCAGCCGCGCCCTCACTCCGCTCGCTGCGTTCAGTCATGCGGCATCACCCAGGTAGGCCCCGATGACGGCGGGGTCGTCGCGGATCTCCTCCGGGGTGCCCTCGGCGATCAGGCGGCCGAGGTCCAGGACGCTGACGCGGTCGGCGAGGCGCGCGACGAAGGCCACGTCGTGCTCGACGAGCATGATGGTGAGCCCCTCGGCGCGCAGGCCCTCGACGAGCCGGGCGAGGGCCTCGCGCTCCCCGGCCCGCAGCCCGGACGCCGGCTCGTCCAGCAACAGGAGCCGCGGGCGCGCGCACAGGGCGCGCGCCACCTGCAGCGACCGCTGCTGGCCGAGGGGCAGCACGTCCGCCGAGCGGTGCGCCCAGTCGCGCAGGCCGACCCGGTCGAGCGCGGCGAGGGCGTCCGCCCTGATCGCGGCCTCCTCGCGGCGGTGCGCGGGGAGGCGCAGCGTGGCCGACAGGAAGCCGTGCCGGGTCCGGGCATGCGCGCCGACCATGACGTTCTCCAGCGCGGTCATCCCGTGGAAGAGGCGGGCGCTCTGGAACACGATCGCGATGCCGAGCCGCGCCCGCGCGTGCGGCGGCAGGCGGTCGATGGGCCGCCCGCCGTACCGCACGGTGCCGTGGTCGGGGGCGAGGTGCCCGCTGATGAGGTTGAAGAGCGTGGACTTGCCCGCGCCGTTGGGGCCGATCACGCCGCGGGTCTCGCCCTCCGCGACCGTCATGGCCACGTCGCGGACGGCGTACACGCCGCCGAAGGCGCGCGCGACGGAGCCGATCTCCAGGAGCGGCGTCATCCGGCGGCCTTCGCGGTCTCGGCGAGCTGCTTCACCGACCATTCCGTGGGGACCAGCTTGCCGTCCTTGACCCGGTTCATGGAGATGTCGGTGGGACGCAGGCCGGAGTGGTCGGTCTTGGAGTAGGTGTACTTGCCGCAGGGGGTGACGAGGCTGAGGCCCTCCAGCGCGTCCCGGATCTTCTCCCGGTCGGTGCCGCCGGCCTTCTCGATCGCGGCGGCCAGGAGCTTGACGCCCGTGTAGCCGTCCATCGCGAACTGCGGCGGCTCGTAGCCGTACTTCTGCTTGAACGGGACGGACATCTCCTCGACGGCCTGCTTGAGCTTGCCGGCCGGCAGGTGGTCGCCGACGACGCCGATGGCCGACTGGACGTACACGCCCTCGGCCGCCTTCCCGACGGGGTCGAGCCAGAGCTTGCTGGCCTGCGAGCCGGTCATGTAGAGCGGGAGCTTCAAGCCGGACGACGGGTACTGCTTGGCGAGCGTCACGCCGGGCGAGCCGCTGGCCCACGCGACGAGCGCCTGCGCACCGGAATCGCGGACGTGCGTGAACAGCGGGCTGAAGTCGGACGCCGTCGTCTCGTACGTCTCCTCCTTGACGATCTGGACCCCGAACTGCCCCGCGTGCTCCTTCATGCCCGCGAAGCCGGCCTTGGCGTAGGCGCTCTTGGTGTCGTAGGCGACCGCGACCCTGGTGATGTCGTGCGCCTGGAAGTACCCGAGCATCGCCCGCGCGTACATGGACGAGATCGCCGGGACCACGAACGTGTACTTGCGGATCGGGTCGACCTGCTCGTCCGCCGGTGAGAGCGAGATGTAGGGGATCCGCTCCCGCTCGGCGAGCGGCTCGACCGCGAGGCCGACGTTGGAGAAGGTCGAGCCGAGGATGGCGGTGACCTTCTCCGCCTTGAGCTTGTTGAAGTGCAGCACGCCCTGGTCTGGAGCGGTCTTGTCGTCGAGGGTGATCAGCTTGATCTTGCGGCCGTCGATGCCGCCGGCGGCGTTGATCTGTTCCACGGCGAGATCCACGGTCTTCTTCGCCTCGCCGCCGAGCGGAGCGTAGTTGCCGGTCAGCGACTCGATGAAGCCGACCTTGATCGTGGAACCGCCGCCCGATCCGCCGGAGTCGCCGCACGCGGCGGTGAACCCGGCGGCGAGAACGACGGTGGCCAGAAGCGGGACGAGTTTGCGACGCACTGGGACCTCCCGGGGTGGGCGTGCCCCGAAGTTAGGCGTACTCTTCACGACAGTCAATGTTTTGCCCAACATCGACGCGACGGCGGCGGGGCGCCCCCGCGCCGTCGTTACGCTGGCCGGATGACGGGAGCCGCAGTGTGAGTGCACAGAGCGAGGCCGGGCCGGTGCCGTCCGGGCGGCCGTCCCCGCGGCTCCGCCCGCAGTCGCTGATGCTGACCTATCTCGGCAACTACGTCCTCGGGCGCGGCATCGCGGTGTTCTCCGGCAGCTTCATCGACACCTTCGCCCGGCTCGGCGTCGGCGAGCACGCCGTCCGGTCGACGCTGACGCGCATGGTCGGCCGCGGCCTGCTGGAGCGGCACCGCGAGGGCAGGCGCATGCACTTCGGGCTCACGCCGCGGTCCGAGGCCATCCTGCACGACGGCGAGGAGCGCGTCTGGCGGCGCGGCGTGCTCAACACCGACTGGGACGGCAACTGGACCGTCCTCGCGTTCTCCATGCCCGAGTCGTGGCAGCGCGTCCGGCACGACCTGCGGGCCCGGCTCACCTGGGCCGGGTTCGGCTCGCTCGGCAACGGCACGTGGATCGCGCCGTCCCGGGTCGACGTCCGGCCGATCGTCGCGGGCCTCGGCCTGAACGGGCACCTGAAGGTGTTCGCCGGACCGGCCGAGGAGCCGACGGACGTCCCGCACATGCTGCGCGAGGCGTTCGACCTGGACGGCCTCGCCGCCGGCTACCGGGCCTTCCTGGACCGCTGGGACCGTCCCGACCCGCTCCCCCACGCCCCCGACGACCTCGCCCGCTACCTGTGGATGACCACCGAGTGGCTGCAGCTCGTCCGCGACGACCCGCGGCTGCCCGTCGAGCACCTGCCGGAGGGCTGGCCCGCCGTCCGGGGCCAGCAGGTGCTGCTGGACCTGCGCGACCGCTACGAGGCCCGCGCGCGGTCGCTCGCGGACGCGGCCATCGAGTACATCCGGGTGTGCTGACCGCCGCTCCCGCCCCGGCCCGCCGCATGACCTCGCCTCTCGCGGGTACGTCGCGTGCCTGCGACAACATGCCGACGAGGACGCGAGGTGATCGCATGCCGCCAGGGCCCGGCGGACCATCGGGCGCCGCACCCATCGATCCGCTGCGCCTCCGCAGCGGCGCCCGCGGGCCCTGCCTGCTCGTCGAGGCGGAGGGCGAGCTCACCATCCTGACCTCCGACCAGCTGCGCGAGCACGCGCTCGCCGCGATGCGGACCCACGACGGCCCGCCGCTGGTCGTCCTGGACGTCGGCGAGGTCAGCTTCTGCGACTCCTCCGGCCTGAACGCGATGATCATCCTCTGGAAGGCCGCGCACCAGGCCGGGGGCGAGCTCGTGCTGGCGCGGCCGAGGCGCCGGTTCCAGACGATCATCGAGCGCAGCGGCCTGGACCGGCACCTCGTCGCCTACCCGACCACCGACGAGGCCGTGGAGGCGCTCGGCTCGCGCTGACTCCGCGCCCGCGCGGCGCCCGGCGGCTAGAGTCGGCCGGGAGATGACGAGCGACGGCGACGAACTCCTGCGCAACCTCCTCACCGGCGTCCCGGAGAGCGAGCCGCAGACCGACCGCATCCTGGACGCGGCGCTCCGGTCCTTCGAGACCTACGGGCCGCGCCGCACCACCATGGACGACATCGCGCGCGAGTCCGGCCTCGGCCGCGCCACGATCTACCGGCGCTTCCCCACCAAGGGCGACCTCGTCACCGGCGTCCTGCTCCGGGAGGCGCGGCGGTTCTTCGCCGAGCTGGACGAGGCCGTCGCGGCGCTGCCGACCCTGGAGGAGCGCCTGGTCGAGGGGTTCGCTGTCGCGCTGCGGATCAGCCGCGAGCAGCGGCTGGTGACCCGGCTGATGGTCGTCGAGCCCGAGCTGATCCTCCCGCACTCCACGGTCAAGGCCGGGCCGCTGCTGGCCGCCGCCCGCGGCTACCTCGCCGGCCGGCTGCGCACCGCGCAGCGCCGCGGCGCCGCCCCGCCGGACGTCGACCCGGAGGTGGTCGCCGAGATCCTCGTGCGGCTCACCCACTCCCTCGTCCTCACCCCGGAGGGGCACATCCCCCTCGACGACGACGGTGCCCGCGACTTCGCCCGCCGCTACCTGCTCCCGATCGTCCGCAACACCCCGGCCTGACGCCGCCGGCCGGCATCCGCGTCGCGACCGCTAGAGCGGGGCCTCCGGGCGGGGGGCCTGGCCGTCCTCGCCGTGGGCGGGGAGGGTGATGCGGACCGTGGTGCCCTTGCCGGGCGGGCTCTCCACCTCGACGCGGCCGCGGAGCGCGCGGACGCGGTCGGTGAGGCCGGCCAGGCCGCCGCGCGGCGACGTACCGGCGCCGCCGACGCCGTCGTCGCGGACCTCGGCGACGATCACGTCCGCACCGGGCCGGACCGCGAGCGTGATCGAGTCCGCCCGCGCGTGCTTGACGGCGTTGGTGAGCGCCTCGCAGAGCGCGAAGTAGAGCGTCGACTCGATCTCGGGCGCGAACCGGCCGGCGGGCAGGTCGAGGCGGACCGGCACCGCGGCGCGCGCGGCGACCAGCTCGATCGCCTGCGCGAGGCCCTGGTCCTTCAGGATCGCCGGGTGCACGCCGCGGGCCAGGCCGTCCAGCTCGGCGACCGCCTCGGCCAGCTCGCGGCGGCACGTGCGGGCCTGCTCCCGGGCCCGCGGGTCCGCCGCGGCGTCCTCCAGGCGCGCCAGCAGCTCCTCCAGGCCCCGGAGCCGCTGCTGGGCGCTGTGCTGCAGCTCGGCGGCCAGCCGCTCGCGCTCGGCCGCCTGCACCCGGACCAGCCGCTCCTGCGCGTCGCGGGCCCGTTCGAGGTTGGCCTGCGCCGCGGCCTGCAGCCGGACGGTCTCCAGCGCGCGGCCGCCCGCGATCAGCGCGGCCTCGACGAGCGGCTCGTGGTCGCGCAGCGCGATGGCGACGTCGACGGTGGCGAGCGGCTCGCCGCCGGACGTCCGCACCTCGTGCCGCCAGCGCCCCGGGGCGGCGCCCGGTGCGCCCCGGATGCGGCGGCCCGCCACGTCGACGTAGCCGCCGTCCGCCCACAGCCACAGGTCGAGGGTGTCGTCGCGCAGGACGGCCCGCAGCGCGTCGCGGACCCTCGCCATGGAGACCGGGTCGGCGAGCAGCCGGTGCATCCGCTCGGCGACGGTCAGCTCGGCGAGCCGGGCGCGCAGCGCGGTGCCGAGGAACGCCACCGGCATCACGGTCGCGCAGATGCCCTGGACGAGATAGACGTCGAGCACGTCGTCCAGGCCCACGCCGCTGCCGGCGAGCGTGCCCTGGACGGCCAGCGCGCCGGTGACCCCCAGCGTGAGGGCGATCGCGACCGGAACGGTGAGCGCGCGGTCCAGCCGCCCGGTGCGCGGCATCCGGGCCACCAGGATGACCACCAGGACGCCGGCCAGCGCCGCCATCGCGGCCGTCAGCGCCCGCTGGACGCCGTGGAACACCGCCTGGTCGGGGCGGACCACCGGCCAGGCGACCGAGGCGGCGAAGCCGTTCCAGCCCGGCCGGGAGACCGCGCACAGCAGCGCCTGGCCACCGACCATGATCACGACGGCGGCGGCCGTCCAGAGCCGGACGGCGGCGCCCTCCAGCCGGCCGCCCGGGTACAGCAGCACGCCGACGCCGATCGCGAGGAAGAACACCGACTGGGCGAACACCGACACCAGCGGCAGCACGCCGGCGTTCCAGGCCGCCGACCAGGTGACCGCCCAGGCCGCCGCCGCGAACACGAACACCGCGCCCGTCCGCCGGCCGAGCCGCCCGGCGGCCAGCAATCCGCCCGCGATCGCGAAGCCGCCGCAGCACACCAGCGTCACCGCGGCGGCGGGCGGCTGCACCCGCCAGTGCGGCCAGCCGCACACGAGGGCCGCCGCGGCGACCGCCGTGCCGGCGGCCAGGGCGCGCCGGACCCCTGGGCTGAGCCAGAGCGGCCACCGGGAGACGAGCCTCACGCGGTCCCTTCCGTGTCGTCGTCCCGGGAAACCACCGTCCGGGAGTGGTGTTTTCCCGGATGCGCGCGGGGGCACGGCGCCGGGAACATGGGAGCGTGCCGGACACGGTCCTCGAAACGGGCCCGGCGCCGGGCCCGTGGCGCGTCCCGGTGGCGTGCGGGGGCCACCACCGGGCCGCCTGACGCGACCGGACTCGCGCGGTCAGTTTTCCGTACGGCGAGCACGGAGCGCGAGGGGCCGTTACCCGATTGATGCGCGGCCGGGCGCGGCCGGCCGCGGGACGGCGCGCGGCCGTCCGGATCCGGTCAGCGGGACTCGGCGGCGCGCAGCCACGTCAGGACCGCGAGCACCCGCTTGTTGTGGTCCTGCGGCCCCGGCGGCCCGCCGGACGAGGCGATCTTGAGCTTGGTGAAGATGGCCCGCACGTGGTCCTCGACCGTGCGGGCCGACAGGTGCAGCCGCTTGCCGATGCCGGCGTTCGAATGGCCCTCCGCCATCAGCGCCAGCACCTCCCGCTCGCGCTCCGACAGCCGGGACAGCTCGTGCTCGCGGTGCCGCGCCTCGACGAGCCTGGCCACCACGTCGGGGTCGATGACGACCTCGCCCCGGATGACCCGCTCCAGCGCCGAACGCAGGTTCTCCACGTCGGTGACGTGGTCCTTCAGCAGGTAGCCGACGCCGCGCGGCTCGTCGCGGAACAGCTCCAACGCCGGCGGCGTCTCGTTGTAGGCGGACAGGACGAGGACCCCGAGGCCGGGATGGCGCTCCAGCAGCCGGCGGGCCGCGACGACGCCCTCGTTGGTGAACGTCGGCGGCATGTGCAGGTCGACGATCGCCACGTCGGGCGGGTCGCCGGCGACGCGGGCCAGCAGCTCCTCGCCGGAGCCGGCCGACACCACGACCTCGATGCCTACCGTGGTGAGCAGGGTGACCAGCGCCTGCCGGAAGATCCCGCTGTCCTCCGCCACGGCTACTCGCATGGAAGGTCCATCCTTACCGTCATGCCCTCGCCGGGACCGCCCCCGACCTCCACAGTGCCGCGCAGCGCCCGGAGGCGGCCGGACAGCCCGGCCAGCTCCGCGCCGGGATCGGCGGACGCGCCGGAGCCGTCGAGTCCCACCTCGGCGACCAGCCGGCCGTCCTCCTCGCCGACCCGCACGAACACCTGGGTCGCACGCGTGCGGTCGACAGCGTACGACAACGCCTCGCAAAGCGCCGAGTAAAGCGTGGACTCGATCTCCCTGGAGAAGCGGCGGGAGGTGACGTCGAGCTTGACACGCGTGCCGAGACGCTCGGCGACCACCTCCAGCGCGGGCCCGAGGCCGTCCTGGACGAGAAGCGCCGGCTGCACCTCGCGGGCGAGCGTCCGCAGCTCGGCGAGGGCCTCCATCAGCTCCGCGCGGCAGGTCCGGGCGTGCTCCTTGACCGCGGGGTCGTCGGCGACGGCCTCCAGGGCCCCGAGCATCGCGCCGAGCGCCAGCAGCCGCTGCTGGGCGCCGTCGTGCAGGTCGCGGGCGAGGCGTTCGCGCTCGACGGTCTCGGCGCGGACGAGGCGCCGGTAGGCGGACCGGACCTGTTCGAGCCCCGCGTGGACGCTGGCCTGCAGCCGGGCCGTCTCCAGCGCCCGGCCGCCGGCGACGAGCGCGGCCTGCACGAGCGAGCCGTGGTCGCGCAGCGCGCCGCCGAGCTCCACGACGGCGAGCGGGTCCCCGGCGGCGCTGCGCACCCGGCGCCGCCAGCGGCCCCCGTCACGGCCGGCGCGGTCCCCGTCCGGTCCCGGCGGGTCCTCGTCCTCGGGGTCGACGTCCACCGGACGCCCGGCGGTGTCGACGTAGGTCCCCTCCATCGGCGCCCAGAACCACAGCTCCAGCGTCGGGTCGTGCAGCACGTCCCGCAGCGCGTCGCGGACCCGCTCGACCGACACGGGCGCGGTCAGCCGGAGCATCCGCCCGGCGACGGTCAGCTCGGCGAGGCGGATGCGCAGCCCGGACGCCAGCAGGGTCAGCGGGACCAGGACGACGACCGCGCCCTGCACCACGTAGACGTGCAGCAGGTCGTCCAGCGGAATGGACGCCTCCATGATCGGCTTCTGGGTGAGCGCGGCCGAGATGCCGACGGACGCGATGGCGACGGTCACCGGGAGGGCGAGCAGGCGCCGCATCCTGCTCATCCGGGGCAGCCGCAGCAGCAGCACGATGGCGAACGAGAAGGCGAGAAAGACGTAGAGGGCGGCGGAGACCTGGAGGACGGCCTGGAACACCTCGAAATCGGGGAAGGGCGCGGGCCACCACACCGACTCGCCCCGGAACGCGGCCCATTCGGGCTTCGACGTCGTCCACAGCGCGGTCGGGCAGAGCCAGAGGATCGCGCACGCCAGGACCGCCCAGATCCGGTCGACCAGGTACTCCAGCCGCCCGCTCGGATACAGCAGAACGCCGATCATGAGCGCGAGGTAGAAGTTCGCCTGGGCGTACGGGGACATGATCGGCCCGACGGTCGCGTCCCAGCTCGCCGCCCAGTTGGCCGCCCAGCAGACGGACGCGGCCGTGAACAGCAGGCCGGTGCGGCGGGTGCGCCCCCCGGTCGCGAGCAGCACCCCCACCACGGCGATCGCGGCACAGCTCACCAGCGTGATCGCGGCGGCGGCCGGATGGTCCCGCCAGTACGGCCAGCCCGCGCCGAGCGCCAGCCCCGCCACCGCGAGCCCGGAGCCGAGGGCGCGCCTCGTCTCCGCCCCGAACCACGGCGGCGACCTGCGCCTCCGCGGTGCGGAAATCACCACGACCATCCTCTCCATGCTGGGACCTCGGGCCGCGTCCTGCCACCGGAAACCCCCGGGACGGCGGTCCGTGCTTTCCCGGATGCGGGGCCGCCCCGCCGCTTCCCGGTCCGCGGGCGCACCGGAAGTCTTCCCGGTCCCGCGGCCGCCGGCGGCGCCGTTACCCGATCGATGCGAGGCCGTTCCCGGCCATTCCGTCCCGATCATGCGGGACTCCGGCCCCGCATGATCAGGACCATTCGGGACGCGTCCCCCTTGACGCGGCGCCGGCGCCCGGCCGCCGCGCCTCCCGGCGGGCCTTTCATCATCTGTTGAAAGGAAAGGACATTCACCGGGAAAACCCGGCAGGCCGCCCGGGAGAGCCTGGGTTGCCGGTCCGGCCGCTCAATGCCAGGATCGTTTTCCGCCGGCGCCATGGGGGATCGGAAGAAAGGGGCACGGGGGAAATGAGCAACGAGACGGCGCTGCGGGCCGGGAGGCCGGCCCGCGGCGGACCGGACACCGCGGCGGGCGACGCGGTGGCCGACACGGCGGGCGGGACGCGGGCGGGGGCCCTGCGTCCGGTGCTCGTCGACGCGTCCGCCCCGGCGCTCCCGGTCGTGGACCGGGCCCGGGTCCGCCCGCGCTACCGCGCGATCCTGGCCGTGGACATCGAGGGCTCGACCACCCGCACCGACCCGGTGAAGGCCGAGCTGCGCCGCACGCTGTACCGGCTGCTGGAAGAGGCCTTCCTGCGCGCCGGAATCGAGGCGCGCTACCGGGAGGAGTATGTCGACCGGGGCGACGGGGCGCTCGTTCTCGTGCACCCTTTCGACGAGGTCCCGAAAACGCTGCTGCTGCACCCGGTCGTGCCGATCCTGTCCGCTCTGCTGGCCGAATACAATTCCAGGATGGCGGCGGAGGAGGACCGCGACCGGCGAATTCGCGTGCGCGTCGTCGTGCACGCCGGAGAGGTGCACAACGACGGCCGCGGCAATTTCGGCGAGGCGCTCGACGTCGCCTTCCGGCTGCTGGACTCGCCCGAGGCGAAGAGCGCGCTGCGGAGGGCGGGGACGCCACTGGTCCTCGTCGTGTCCGAGGACATCTACCACTCCATCGTCCGGCACGGCTACGCGGGGATCCGGGCCGACGCCTACGTCCCGCTCGTCCGGCTGGAGGTCACCGGCCGCAGCCACCAGGGCTGGGTGCACGACGCCACCGGAGCGGTGGCGCCCGCCGCGCGGCGCCCGGCACGGGTGCGGCTCGGGGTGCGCGGCAGGTACGGCGCGCGCGGGCGCGCCCGGCGGCTCCTGCCGTCCTGACCGCGGTCAGCCGCGGCGGCCGACACCGGCCAGGGTGAAGGTGCGCTCGGGGTGCGCGGCGCCCCCGCCGGGCCGGTCCGGCCGCCACAGGGAGGTGAAGGTCAGGCCCGGCTCGACGAGGTCGAAGCTGGAGACGATCTCCTGGATCTCGGCGCGGCGGCGGCCCCAGAAGTGGCCTCTGGTCGGCTTGAACAGCCTGCCGACCTCGCCGCTGGACTCGGGCTGGGGGTCCCGGGTGATGTGCGTGAACACGACGTGGCTCCCCGGCGACAGCGCGTCGTGCAGGCGGGCCACGGCCTTGGCGGCCTCGGCGGTGTCGTCGACGAAGTGCAGGACCCGGTCGAGCACGAGCCCGACCGGCCGCCCGAAGTCGATGAGCGCCCGCACGTGCGGGTCGCTCGTGATCGCGTCGGGGTGCTTCGGGTCGCACTGGACGACGGCGGCCCGCTCCGTGCCGGCCAGCAGCGCCCGCGCGTGCGCCAGGACGACGGGGTCGCCGTCCGCGAACAGGACCGTGGCGTCGGGCGCGACTTCGGCGACGACCTCGTGGACGTTGCCCTTCGCGGGGAGCTTGGAGCCCATGTCGATGAACTGCCGGACGCCCTGGCCGGCGAGGTAGCGCACGGCGCGCCCGATGAAGGCCTGGTTCTCCCGCGCCGCCGTCCGCGCCTCGGGGATGACCGCGAGCAGCTGCTCGGCCACCTCGCGGTCGGCGGCGTAGTTGTCCTTGCCTCCGAGCAGGTAGTCGTAGATCCGGGCCGTGTTCGGCGTTTCCAGATCGACGGCGGCGGGCGACCACCTCTCGTCAGCCATCGCAACTCCACTCGAATCCCCGGGAAAACGATCGTCTCATGGAACGCCCGGTGCTCCCACGGAGACCCTCGGTGAGCCCTCCGCGGCCGTCTTGACGCGGGCGGTCAGTCGGGCAGCATCGGAACGGACAGTCCGGGATCGCGCCCGATTAGCACGGCGCGGGTGATGGCAGACGAGCCGAACCGCCCCCGGACGCCGTCCACCGCGCCGTCCACGGCCATGGCCTGGTCGAACGGGAGCGAGAGCTGGACGGCGCGATCGTCGTGCAGGTTGCCGAGCGACACGCCGATGAGCGTCAGGCCCCGCTCCTCGATCAGCGGCGCGGCGGCGGCGAGCAGGCTCCGCGCCGTGCGCAGGATCATCGGGGTCTCCGCGGTCGCCTGGGCGAGAGTGTGCGCGCGCGTCGCCCGCCCGTAGTCGCCGAACCGCAGGCGGAGCGTCACCGTCCGGCACACGCGCCGGGCCTTGCGCAGCCGCCCGCCCAGCCGGTCGACGATGCCGACCAGCATCGCGTCCAGCTCCTCCGGTGATCGCCGGCGGCGGCCGAGCGCCCGCTGCGAGCCCATCGACCGCCTCCGCGTCCCGGTGCGCACCGGGCGCGGGTCGCGGTTGAGCGCCAGGGCGCGCAGGTGGCGTCCCGGTCCGGGGCCGAGCAGCGACACGAGCGCGGCCTCCGGCATGGCGGCCACGTCCCCGACCGTGGTGACGCCGAACCGGGCGAGCTTGCGGGCGGTGGCCGGCCCGACGCCCCAGAGGCGCCGCACCGGGAGCGGGTGCAGGAACTCCAGCTCGCCGTCCGGCGGCACCACCAGCAGCCCGTCGGGCTTGGCGACGCCGCTGGCGACCTTGGCGAGGAACTTGGTGCGGGCGACCCCCACCGTGATCGGCAGCCCGACCTCCTCGGCGATCTCCCGCCGCAGCCGCCCCGCGATGTCGGCGGGCGGCCGGCGCAGCCCGTCCACGTCGAGGAACGCCTCGTCGATGGACAGCCCCTCCACCAGCGGCGTCGTGGCCCGGAACACGGCGAACACCGCCTTGCTCGCCTCGCTGTAGGCGCTCATCCGCGGCGGGACGACCACCGCCCGCGGGCACAGCCGCCGCGCCTGCCCGCCGCTCATCGCCGTCCGCACCCCGAAGGCCTTGGCCTCGTAGCTGGCCGCGAGCACGACCCCGGCCCCCACGATCACCGGCCGCCCCCGCAGCCCGGGGTCGTCCCGCTGCTCGACCGACGCGTAGAACGCGTCCAGGTCGGCATGCAGGATCGAAGCACCACCGGACACGAACATATGTTCGCATGCCTGCGGGCCGCGCCCAACCCTCCGCGGCCCCCGTGATCTTGGTCACACTGGAGCGCGCGTTTTCCGGTATGTGTTCCTATTTGCTCCGCACCGATTTTCCAGCAAGGGAACCTCATGCACATTTTGTCGGGGGCGCCGCGCGGATCGGCGCGTGGCGGAGCAATGGACGTGACGCGTTCTCCTAGCGGAGCCGGTCACGGCCTCCCGCGACAGAAAGCGAGACCGATGTCCCTCACCCACATGCTCATCACGGGCGTGTTGTTCACCCTCGTAAGGGCGCTTCACGAGCTCTGCGCCCTCGCCATGGCCTTCCGGGTCGCGCCGGGGAGCACCGTCCAGGTCACCCTGTCCTCCCGGACCAGCCTGCACTATCAGGCCGCCGGCGGCGACACGCCAACGCAGCACCCCACCACCATCGACGATGAGGATGCGGCAGAACGCACGGAAGCCGACTTCATCGAGTTCACGCGGAAGACCTACGAAGATGTCTATAAGACGACCTTCGAAGCGTTTCCAGGTTTGAAGGAGGATGTCCAAGAAGTCGTCAATGACGTTTACGCTGCCATCTGGACAGACTGGGGAAAGCACTCCCGGAAAGACGCCGAGCGCCTGCGGCGGTACGCCACGAAGGCCGCCCGGAACAGGACCATCAGCCGGATCAGAACCGCGAAGAGCGCCGAACGGGCTCTCGATAGGTACCGGCGGGCGCTGGCGGCCCCTCCCGGCCCGGACATCCCGCGCGCCGATGACGACCCCACGCTGGTCCAGGCCGTCCGCGACACCCTGCGGAGCCAGCTGGCGAAGACCCCCAGGAAGTCGCACCAGCAGATCATCACGCTTCGTTTCACCCACCAGCTGACCGCCGCCGAGATCGCCGCCGCGACGGGGATCAGCGAGCGGACCGTGTACCGGGTCATCAAGGCCACACGCGAGGAGCTGATGGCCCGGCTCGGCCTGGATCACCCGGAACTGGTGGAACGGATCGCGATCGAGACGAGGCGGCGTCGCCGCGGAAACCGCTCCGCGGCGGGCGAGACCGAAGAGGAGGCCGGCCAGTGAGCGTGTTCCGCCGCCGTCGGCACGAGACCGACGCGCTGACCCGGCTGATCCGTGACGCGCACCGGCCGGAGCCGCCGGAGATCGACATCGACGCCGCGCTGGCCGACATCCGGCGCCGCGTGCGGCCGCCTCGCGCCGCACTGCCCCGGGTCGCTTCCCGCCGCCTCCGCGAGGCCCTGCGGGGCGGTGTCGCCGCGGCGTCCTGGCCGCGCCCCAGGACACTGGCGGGGAGCGTGGTGGCGGCGGCAACGGTGGTCCTGGCGATGGGTCTCTGGGGCGGCCACGGAGTCCGCCCCCGCCCGGCGCCGCCGCCCGAAGCGGGCCGCACGCATGAACCGAATCGACCGGAGCACGTCCCGACGACCACCTCCGCGGGGACATCCCTGCATCGGACACCGCCTCCCGGTGGGACCGGCGGGAGGTCCACTCCGCTCGGCCGGCTGAAGCTGGTCCACACCCCCGGCTTCGAACCCGACCTCGGATCCGTCACGATCGCGGGACAGCAGTTCGAGTACGGCTGGCAGGTGGGCCCCGAGCAGGTCGCCGCCATGTCCGCGAGCGACCTGTCCTTCGGGTACAAGCTGGATGTCGCGTCCACCGAGTTCGTGGCCACCGTCGGCGCGCACGGCGACGGCCGGGGCGCCCCTGGATGCGTGTGGAGCCTCAGAGCCGACAGCGGCGCGGTGGTCACCAGGACCGTCGCATCAGGAGGAAGCCGGAACATCCGGCTCCCGCTCCGGGACGCGACGGAGTTCAAGATCAAGGTCGCCGCGAACGGCTCGCCCGGAGCACATCACACGGCGCCGACGTGTCCCATGGGCGATCCTCGCGTCCGCCGTTCGGCAGTCCCGGCAGAACGATCGGGGGCTCCGGCGGCGATCCCGTCCGGACGCCCCCCGGGCGGCGAGACCCCGGTGCCCACCTCGACCCCTACCGTCGCGCCGCCGGCCACGACGCCATCGGCGACCCCGACGGACGACGGCGGGCCGGAGCGGAGAACCGGAGGGAGCCCCGGTCCGAGGCCCAGCGTCGAGACCGGGTGAGGGCAAGGGCCCGTGCACGCGGCGGATGCTGTGCGCACGGGCCCCTTGGGGTGGGTCACTCGTCGAAGAGGCGGCCGTAGTCGGCCATGGCCAGGGCTATGTCGGCCTGGGCCCAGAAGCGGTGGTAGGTGAACACGGGCACGGTCGAGCTGTCGCCGTTGGCGTAGGCCATGACGCGCTGGTAGTCGGGATCGCTCTTGTAGAAGGAGCGGATGGACATGAACGTCGAGCTGGAGTTGATGGGGTCGCCGTTGGGCATCGTCCCGGTCCAGCCGGACGGGATGTAGACCGGGTCGATCACGCGCCGGTAGTCGGCCTTGCTCTCCTCGACGGAGACGCCCTTCGCGTCGGCGTGCTTCCAGAGGGCGTCGAGGAGGTCCTTGGCGGCCTGCTTGGCGTCGGCGTCGCCGGACCTGGCTGCGTAGTACGTCAGGGTCTTGGCGTACGCGGCGGCCACGCCGACGTCGCTGGTGTAGTCCTTCACCGAGACGTGCAGGTCGTCGTTCGCGGGCGGCATGCCGGTGGACGACGACCAGTTCGCGTCCGGTTGCCCGGTCCACGTCAGGGTCGACGGGATCTGGATGGATCCCGTGGACGGGTCGACCGTCGTCTCCGACAGCGCCCAGGAGACCCACCTGTCCAGGATCGCCTTGGCGTCCGCGTCACCGCTGACCTGGTAGTATTCGGCGACCCGCTCCATCGACCACGCCTGGAACCCGAACCACTGGTTGCTCGGCGGGTCGTGGTAGACGGGCTGCCAGTCGTAGGCCATGCCGAAGAACTCGGTGAGGCCGGTGGGCGGGGTGCTGTAGCTGCCGTCCCAGCTGTTGGTGACGCCGCCGGCGATGCCGCCCTCGGCGGACTGCAGCCACTTGTAGAGCTGGAGCTGCCGGGTCAGGCTCTTCTCCCAGTCGGCCTTGGCCGTCGCGCCCTTGGGGGCGAGCGCGGGGTCGTTCACCAGCGCGTACGCGGCGAGCGGGTTCTGGTAGCCGAAGTGCGAGGCGCCGTCGCCGATGCGCCACGCCCAGCCGGCGTTGGAGTCCGTGGCGCCGCCCCAGGCGTAGTACCAGGACAGCAGGTAGTGCTCGCTGTCCTTGCCCGTCCCGGCGGGGCAGGACGAGGCCGGATGGCAGTCGCCGATCTTCTTGAAGTACTTGTCGAAGAACGCGTAGCGCAGGTAGTCGCCCATCTTGCCGGCCTTGGCCGCGGTGGCCGAGACGTCGCCGCCCTTGCCCTGCTCCTTGGCCCAGACGTTCGCCCAGTACGCGGCCTGGATCGCGCGGGCGTCCGCGTCGGGCGCGTTGGTGAACTTCCACTGCTCGGCGTAGGAGGAGTCCTTGATGAACAGGTCCAGGTAGCCGTTGGGGCCGCCGAACGCGAACCGGTCGCACGTCGGCTGCGGGACGGTCTCGAAGACCGACTCCTGCGAGCCGCGCTGGTAGGTGTTGATGTAGGAGGGGCCGTCGGCGCCGGGGCCCTCCTCGCAGCCGCCTCCCGGGGTGTTGCCGTAGCCGTACACGTTGTCCACGTCCTGGAGCCAGTGCATGCCGTAGACGTCGTCGGTGCCGTAGGCGGACTTCAGCTCGCTCGCGATCGGGTCCTGGCCGACCGGGATGTCGCCGTCGATCTGGGACGGGTAGTCGCTCGGCAGCGGGTGCTCGGCGGCGTAGGTGGCGGGTTCGGACGGCCGGTAGAAGGAGTTCGTCGGCTGGTCCGCGTGCGTGGGGATCATGTACTTCTCCATCAGCGCCCAGGAGGCGTTGAAGGGGTCCCAGTCCTGCGTGACCTTGCCGTACATGGCCTCCAGCCAGATGAGGTAGCTGTAGGCCTCCGACGTCGTCTCGTGGCCGTGGTCGGGGGCCTCGACCATGAACGTCTCCACCGAGTGGTACGGGATGCCCTCGGGGCTGAAGTAGCCGTTCGCCGGGTCCTTGATCTTGTTGTACTGGTCGAGGAACCGCTGCGTGTAGCCGTCTGCGGAGACGGCCACCTCGGTAGCGGTGACCTCGGCCGCCGTGTACCCGGGCGCGGACGAGGTGAAGGTCGCCTGGCCCGTCCCGGAGTCATCCGCGGTGAGCGTCACGTTCTGCGCGGTGGACCAGTTCCGCGGCGTGAAGGTGAGCGTCCCGCCGCCGGTCACGGACAGGCCGCTGTTGCCCGCGGTGCGGGACGTCGTCACCGTCACGTCCGAGGACGGCGCTTCCGACAACCTGACCGCGTACGTGGCCGTGGCGCCCTGCGCGATCGTCAGCGCGGCCGGGCTCGCCACCACGCTCGCCTCGGCGGTGACGGTGACGCCGACCGGCGCCGACTCGGCCGTCGCGCCCGTGCTGTCGGTCACCTTGGCGTAGATCGAGTAATCGCCCGCCTGCGACGGCGTCCAGGTCAGGCCGTAGGGCGCGCTCGTGTCGGCGTCACCGAGCGGCCCGTCCTGGCTGTGGAACTCGACCTTCGACACCGACGCGCCGGATCCGGCCGCCGCGGTCGCCGCCAGGGGCACCGAGGCGCCGACCGAGTACGTCGCTCCGGCGGAGGGGCTCGTCAGAGCCACCGTCGGCGCGGACGAGCTCTGGTTGCACGGCGTGCCGTTCAGGCTGAACGCGGTGGGGTCGGCGTTGGTCCCGCTGTAGGTGAACTGCGCGCCGACGTTCACGGAGGCGCCGGAGGCGAGCGCCCCGTTCCAGCCCTCGTTCTCAACGGCGACCTGCTGCCCCGACTGGGACCACTTGCCCGACCAGCCGCCGGCGAGCTTCTGGTTCCCCGAGTAGGAGTAGGTCAGCTTCCAGCCGTCCAGGGCATCGCCCTGGTTGGTGATGTCGATGCTCGCGGTGAAGCCGCCGCCCCAGTCGTTCGTCTTGTAGACGACCTTGCAGGCCGCCGCCGCGGCGTGTACCGGAGCCATCACGCCGAGGCCGCCGCAGAGCAAGGTCAGCGTCGCGCCCACGGCAGTGAGGGAGCGCCATCGATGACGTCTTCTCACCGTTCTTCCTTCCTGTCGCGCCCGTTCTCCGGGCATGGCGGGCTCCACCGCCGGCGGAGCCCGGCGGTGGTGTTCGCGGGGGATGCGGGACGGAGCCCGCGTCAGCCCGGGGCCGTCAGCCGGACTCCCGGACGATCAACTTGGTGCGCAGCACGACGCCGCGCTCGGTGTTGGGGCGGCCGCCGGTGCAGGCGCGCAGCTCGCGCGCCAGCCGGGCGCCGAGGTCCTCCGCCGGCTGCCGGACGGTCGTCAGCCGGGGCCGGACCTGCCGGGCGACCGGGGCGTCGTCGAACCCGACGACCGCGACGTCGTCGGGGACGCGGCGGCCCGCCCGGCGCAGCGCGCCGAGGGCGCCGACCGCCATCTGGTCGGACGCGGCGAGGACGGCGTCGACGTCGGGGCGGCGCTCCAGCAGCCGGCGCATCGCCCGCTCGCCGGACAGCCGGCCGAAGTCGCCCTGGCAGACGAGCCCGTTGACGCAGATCCCGGCCTCCCGGGCCGCGAGCCGGTAGCCGGCGAGCCGGTCGACGGCGGCGCCCATGTCGGCGGGCCCGGCGATCGTGCCGATGCGGCGCCGCCCGGACGCCAGCAGGTGCCGGACCGCGGCGTGCGCGCCGCCGCGGTTGTCGACGTCGACGTAGGGCAGCGCCACCTCGTCGAGGGGGCGCCCGGCGAGCACCACGGGGGCGCCGGCCGCCGCCTGGACGAGCGGGGCGACCTGGTCGCGGCGGGCGCCGACGAGCAGCACGCCCGCGGCGCGGCCGCCGCGCAGGTAGCCGGTGGTCGCCCGCCACTCCTCCGCCCGGCCGGCCATGAGCACGACTAGCGGCGCGCGGCCGTCCAGCTCCCGCCGCACGCCCCACAGCAGGCGCGCGAAGAACGCGTCGCCGAGGACGCGGCAGCCGTCCTCGCAGACGACGGCGGCGATCGTGCCGGAGGACTCGCGGTCGGGGGAGCCGGTCCGGCGGCGGACGTAACCGAGCCGCTCGACGGCCTCCTCGACCTGGAGGCGGGCGGCCTTGCTGACGCGGGCGGAGCCGTTCAGGACGCGGGACGCGGTGGCGGGGGACACGCCGGCGAGCTGCGCGACGTGCGCGAGGGTCGGCGGCCGGTCCGGGAGGGCGGGGTCGTGCGGGGGGTGGGTGATGGTCACGCTTTCGGCACTCCCTTCGGGGGTTCCCGGCCATTCGCGGGGGCGGGACCGGGTCGGGAGTAGTGGGAGCGCTCCCAAGAATCCGTTCGGACGCCGATCGTGTCAAGGGTCGCGACGCGATCGAATTCGCCCGGCGACTCCCGTCCCTCACCGCGCGCGCGAGGCGGCGTGAAACATCGTGAAAGGAATGGAACAAGGCTTCCATGCCGCGTCCGAAGCGTTCTACGTTCGCCGCAGTCCAGGAGTGGGAGCGCTCCCAAATGAACGGACACGATGTGAAAGCGGAGATCACATGAGATCGCTTTCCCCGCGCACCGCCGCGGTGGCCGCGCTGACCGGCGCGCGGTTCGCCTACAGCGGCACCAACGCGCCCCCTGCCGCCTTCACCCTCAACGGAACGGAATGCGACACAGGCGCCGACCCGACCGACCCGCCGACCACTCCCCCGCCCGACGGCCCGGCGCCCGAGCTGCCGGTGTCGGGCAACAGGTTCGTCGACTCCGGCGGGAACACGGTGCGGCTCCTCGGCGTGAACCGGTCCGGCGGCGAATTCGCCTGCGTCCAGGGCAGCGGAATATGGGACGGGCCGATGGACGCGCCATCGGTCGCCGCCATAAAGAGCTGGAACGTCAACGCCGTCCGGGTGCCGCTCAACTCCGACTGCTGGCTGGGCTTGGACAACGTCGACCCGGCTTACCGGGGCACCGCTTACCGGAATGCCGTCAAGAATTACGTCGCGCTGCTCGAGGAGAACGGCATCACGCCCATCCTCGAACTGCACTGGAGCCACGGGACGTGGACCGGCTACGACAGCCATTGCGAGACGGCGGACGCCGACTGCCAGAAGCCCATGCCGGACGCCGAGCACGCGCCGGAGTTCTGGCGGCAGGTCGCCACCGCAACCACCTGCAGGCCCTCCCCTGACCTTCCGGAAGCAGCCCACCCCAACCAGATGGAGGAATCCGGATGAGACACCCCCTCCCGCGCAGGAGACCCGGCGCCCGCCGCCGCGGCCTGGCCGCCGCCTCGGCGGCGCTCCTGCTCGCCTCAGGCACGGTCGCGCTGGCCCAGGCCCAGGCCAGCGCGGCCGCCGGCTGCGAGGTCGAGTACACCACCGACGACTGGGGCACCGGCTTCACCGCCTCCGTGACGGTCACCAACCTCGGCGACGCGATCAGCGGCGGCTGGACGCTGGAGTGGGACTTCGCCGGGAACCAGCAGGTGACCTCGGGCTGGAACGGCACCTTCGGCCAGTCCGGACAGCACGTCACCGTGACGAATCCGAGCTGGGCCACGACGCTGGCCACGAACGCCTCGGTCAACCCCGGCTTCCAGGGCACCTACTCCGGCACGAACGCGGCTCCCACTCAGATCAAGCTCAACGGGACCGTGTGCGACGGGTCGACGGGCGGGCCGACCGATCCGCCCACGGACCCGCCGTCCGGTGACCGCGCCGACAACCCGTACGCCGGGGTGAAGGCGTACGTGAACCCCGAGTGGTCGGCCAAGGCGGTGGCCGAGCCGGGCGGAGACGCCATCGCGAACCAGCCGACCGGTGTGTGGCTGGACCGGATCGCCGCGATCGAGGGCGTCAACGGCGGGATGGGCCTGCGCGACCACCTGGACGAGGCTCTGGAGCAGGGCGCGGGGCTGGTCAACCTCGTCGTCTACGATCTGCCCGGCCGCGACTGCTCGGCGCTCGCCTCCAACGGCGAGCTGGGCCCGACCGAGCTCGACAAGTACAAGACGCAGTTCATCGACCCGATCGCGGAGATCCTCGGCGACGCGAAGTACGCCGGCCTGCGGATCGCCGCGGTGGTGGAGATCGACTCGCTGCCCAACCTGATCACCAACGCGGGCGACCGGCCGACCGCCACCGAGAACTGCAACGTCATGAAGGAGAACGGCAACTACCAGAAGGGCATCGCCTACGCGCTGCAAGAGCTCGGCGCCCTGTCCAACGTCTACAACTACATCGACATCGGCCATCACGGCTGGATCGGATGGGACGACAACTTCAGCCCGACCGCGCAGCTGCTCGCCGAGGTGGCGGAGATGTCCGGCTCGAAGGGCAACGTCGCCGGGTTCATCACCAACACCGCGAACTACGGTGCGCTGACCGAGCCCTACTTCACCATCAACGACACCGTGAACGGCACGTCCGTCCGCCAGTCCACGTGGGTGGACTGGAACAGGTACGTGGACGAGCTGTCCTACGCGCAGGCGTTCCGCCAGGAACTCGTCGGCCAAGGGTTCGACTCCGGAATCGGCATGCTCATCGACACCAGCCGCAACGGCTGGGGCGGGTCCGAGCGCCCGTCCGGCCCCGGCCCGACGACGGACGTGAACGCCTACGTGGACGGCGGCCGGACCGACCGGCGCATCCACCTCGGCAACTGGTGCAACCAGGCGGGAGCGGGCCTCGGCGAGCGGCCGAAGGCGGCCCCCGCATCCGGTATCGACGCCTACGTGTGGATGAAGCCCCCGGGCGAGTCGGACGGGGCCAGCGAGGAGATCCCGAACGACGAGGGCAAGGGCTTCGACCGGATGTGCGACCCGACGTACGAGGGCAACCCGCGTAACAACAACAACATGAGCGGGGCGCTGCCGGACGCGCCGCTGTCCGGGCACTGGTTCTCCGCCCAGTTCCAGGAGCTGCTCAGGAACGCCGACCCGCCCGTCCAGTAATCGCCGCCAAGGAGGAAACGGCCCCGTGACACGCTCCGGTCACGGGGCCTCTCCATGTCCGTGGGCGGGGTTCGGGAAAGGGAGCGGCCCGCGGCGTCCCCTGCCGGACGCCGCGGGCCGTGTCGTGTGCCGGAGGCCTTCTCAGGAGGTCATGCAGTGCGGTTCGAGGGCGGTCGCCGCATCCGCTGTCTTGGCGGTGAAACCGAAGGTGGTCGAGGCGCCGACGGCCAGCGAGCCGTTCCAGTTCGCGTTCGTGACCGTGACGTCCGGCCCGGACTGCGTGTAGGTGCCGTTCCACAGGCTGTCGACCGTCTCGCCGTTGGCGAAGGTGAAGTGGGCCATCCAGCCGTTGAGCGGGAGGGTGCCGGTGTTGGTGACGGTGATCTCGCCCTGGTAGCCGCCGCCCCAGCTGCCGGTGGAGCGGTACGCGGCGGTGCAGACCATGCCCGGCTCGCCCGGCGGGTCCGTCGGTCCGCCGCCGTCCTCGCCGACGCCGGTGACCTCGCCGTTCCCGCCGTCGAAGACCACGTCGGAGCAGCCGTAGAACGTCTCGTCGCTGTCCGAGCGCTCCCACACGGTGTAGATGATGTGGCGGCCCGACTTGCCGGACGGCAGCGTCGCGTTCCAGTGGTAGTAGGCGTCCTCGTTGCCCGGCGAGCCGACGCTCGGCGGGTCGGTGGCGCTGTAGAACGGCTGGTCCTCCAGGTCGTCCCAGCCGAGCGGGCGCGTCGGGCTCCAGGTGTCCTTGGTGATGTAGGTGCGGAACGTCCCCGGGTGGGCGGCCCACTTGTTGTACCGGAACTCGATGCCGGCGCCCGACGTCAGGTGGGTGACCGGCCAGTCGTCGCGGGCCAGGTCGTAGCCGCTGAAGTCGTAGACGACGGCGCCGCCGCTGCACAGTTCCCCGTCGGGGATGAAGCCGCGGGTGCGGCCCGCGCCGTCCGAGCGCAGCACGGCGAACCAGTTGTAGAGCGAGCTGGAGCCGCTCTGCGCGACCGCCGCCGCGCAGGCCGGGTTGTGCGGGGTGATCTGCCCTGTCGGGCTGAGGCCGTCCTTCCAGCACAGGTACGTGCGGCTGCCGGGCACCATCATCGCGCCGTGCGCCGACGCCGGCGGGGCGGTGAGCAGCGCGCCCGCCACCATCGCGGGGCCGAGCACCGCCCCCGCCGCCAGCGCCCGCCGTCTTCGCTTTCCCATGTTCCTCCCGTCGCGGGCCGAGGAGACCGTTGTCCAGGCGGACGCTAGCTCCGCCTCCGCCGGCCCGTGAACGGCCCTTTCAGGCTTTCACCGGCCGTCCGGGGACGGGGGTCCATTCGGCGCCTTCGGGAAGGTCGAGGCCGAGCCCCGGGCTCGTCTCCAGCAGGTCGAGGAAGTGCCGGACGGCCGGGGCCCGCGGCCGCCGCGGGTCGGACACGACGCCGATCGGGCGGGAGAGCGCGGGCCGTTCGAGCCGCCGCCGCTCCAGCCGCGCGAACTCGATGAGCGGGAGCACCAGCCCGGGGACGGCCGACACCCCGAGCCCGGCCGCCGCGAGCCCGGCGACGGCGGCGATGTTGCGGGCCTCGGTGACGGGGCCGGGCCGGGCGCCCGCCTCCCGCAGGCCGCGGTCGGCGAAGCTGCGGACACTGCTGGCCCGGTCGAACGCGATGAACTCGTGGCCGCCGAGCGCGGACCAGGGGACGGGCTCGTCCGGGCCGCCGCGGCCGAGCGGGTGGCCGGGCGGGAAGACGCAGAAGAAGTGGTCGGCGGCGATCTGGCGGAAGGCGAGCGGGCCCGGCGGCTCGGTGAGCACGGTGACCGCGAGGTCGGCGTGCCCGGCGTCGACGCGCTCCAGCACCTGGCCGAGCAGGGCGTCCTCGATCTGCACGCGGACCCCGGGCCGGTCGCGCCGGTACCGGGAGACGACGGCCGGCAGCAGCGTCGCCGCGAGGGACGGCAGCGTGGCGATGCGGACCTGCCCGCGGGTGCCGGCGAGGAAGCCGCTGAAATGGTTGATGCCGCGGTCGAACTCGCCGACTATCCGCTCGGCGACCCCGGCGAACTCGTGCCCGGCCGGCGTGAGCAGGACCTGGCGGGTCGTCCGCTCGAACAGCGTGACGCCGACCCGGCGCTCCACATCCGCGACGGTCCGGCTGAGCGAGGACTGGGCGAGCCGCATCCGCTCCCCCGCCGCGGTGAAGCCCCCCTCGCGCGCCACCGCGAGCACGGCCCGGAGCTGCTGGATGGTCAGGTCCATGCGCACCACCCGATTCATGCGTCGACCACATCAATGCATGTCCAATTGATGTTGGACCTACAAGAGTGCCGTGGCTCACACTCGTGGGCAACCCGGACAAGGGAGGTCCCCATGGTGGCCACGCTGGGCTTCGTGACCATCGGGCTGTTTCTCGCCCTGACTGTCACGCGGCGGCTGTCGGTGCTGCTCGCCCTGGTGCTGGTGCCGGTCGCGACCGCGCTGATCGGCGGCTTCGGCGGCGAGCTCGGCGCGATGGTCGCGGACGGGGTGGTGAAGGTGGCCCCGGTCGCCATCATGATCACGTTCGCCGTGCTGTACTTCAGCCTGATGATCGACACCGGCCTGTTCGACCCGGCGATCCGGCGGGTGCTGCGCTGGGCCGCGGGCGACCCGATGCGGATCACCGTCGGCACCGCGGTGCTGACCCTGTGCGTGGCGCTCGACGGCGACGGCGCGTCCACCTTCCTCATCACGGTGTCCGCGCTGCTGCCGATCTACAAGCGGCTCGGAATGCGGCCGCTCGTGCTGTCCGGCGTGGTGTGCCTGGGCGCTGGGGTGATGAACCTCGTCCCGTGGGGCGGCCCGACGGCGCGCGCCATGGCCGCGTTGAAGATGGACAGCTCCGAGCTGTTCGTGCCGCTGCTGCCCGCGATGGCGGCCGGCATCGCCTGGGTGCTGTTCGCCGCGTACATGATCGGGCGGCGGGAGCGGGCGCGGCTGCGGGAGGAGGGCCGCGGCGAGGTCGTCCTGGAGCCCGGCGCCGAGCCCGGCGAGGAGACCGGGGTGCCCGGCGGCGGCCCGGGGACCCCCGCCGCGGCCGACCTGCGGGCGCCCGCCGGATGGCGGCTCTGGTTCAACCTGGCGCTGACGGCCGCGCTGATCGTCGCGCTGGTCGCGGAGCTGATGCCGCTGGAGGTGCTGTTCGTGCTGGCCTTCGCGATCGCGGTCCTGGTGAACCGGCCGGCCTGGGCGCAGCAGCGGGAGCTGCTGGACCGGCACGGCCCGAACGTCGTGCTGGTCACCACGATGATCTTCGCGGCCGGGGTGTTCACCGGCATCCTCGGCGGCACCGGAATGATCAAGGAGATGGCGGAGGCGCTGGTGTCGGCCGTCCCGGACGGGGCCGGGGGCCTGCTGCCGACCGCCACGGCGGTGACGAGCATGCCGCTCAGCCTCGTCTTCACCCCGGACGCCTACTACTTCGGCGTGATGCCGGTGATCGCCGAGACGGCGTCCGGCCTCGGCGGCGACCCCGCCGAGATCGGCCGGGCGGCGCTGCTGGGCCAGATGACCACCGGCTTCCCGCTGAGCCCGCTGACCGCGTCCACCTTCATCCTGGTCGGGATGACGAGGGTCGAGCTGGGGTCGCACCAGCGGTTCATCTTCGGCTGGGCGTTCGGGACGACGATCGTCATGACCGCGGCGGCCCTGCTCACCGGGGCCATCACGGCGTGACCGGCGATTCGGGGGACCCCATGACACGACCGGAGGACCCGCGCACGGTGCGGGTCGGGAGCGGCGCGGGCTTCGAGGGCGACCGGATCGCCCCGGCCGTGGACCTCGCCGAGCGCGGGAACCTGGACGCGCTCGTCCTGGAATGCCTGGCCGAGCGGACCATCGCGCTCGGCCAGCGGCGCCGCCTCGCCGACCCCGCCCAGGGGTACGACCCGCGCCTGCGCGCCCGCCTGGAGGCGCTGCTGCCTCCGGCGTCGCGGGCCGGCGCGCCGATCCTGTCCAACATGGGCGCCGCCAACCCGCGCGCCGCCGGGCGGGCCGCCCTGGAGATCGCGGCCGGGCTCGGGCTGGGCGGCCTGCGGATCGCGGTCGTCACCGGCGACGACGTGCTCGACCGGCTCGACCTGGACGCGCCCGCGCTGGAGGACGGCCGGCCGCTCGGCGAGCACGGCCCGGTCATCTCGGCCAACGCCTACCTCGGCGCCGACGCCCTGCTGCCCGCCCTCGACGCGGGCGCGGACCTGGTGATCACGGGCCGGGTCGCCGACCCCTCGCTGTTCCTCGCGCCGATCGCGCACCGGCTCGGCTGGGAGGCCGCGGACTGGCCGCGGATCGCCGCCGGGACGCTGGTCGGCCACCTGCTGGAGTGCGCGGGGCAGATCACCGGCGGGTACTTCGCCGACCCCGGGTACAAGGACGTCCCGGGCCTGGCCGACCTCGGCTTCCCGTTCGCCGACGTCCGCGCCGACGGGTCCGCGACGATCGGCAAGCTGCCCGGCACCGGCGGCGTCGTCTCCCGCGCGACCGTCCGGGAGCAGCTCCTGTACGAGATCACGGACCCGGCCGCCTACCGGACCCCGGACGTCCTGCTGGACGTGCGGGGCGTCACCGTCGAGGAGACCGGCCCCGACCGCGTCCTCGTGCGGGGCGCCGCGGGGCGTCCGCGCCCGGAGGCGCTGAAGGTCAGCGTCGGCTACCACGCCGGCCACCGCGCCGAGGCCGAGATCTCCTACGTGGGGCCGAACGCCCGGCGCCGGGCGGAGCTGGCCGCGCGGATCGTCGAGGAGAGGCTCGCCCGCGCGGGCGTCCGGCCGCGGCTGGACCTGATCGGGACCCTGCCCGCGGAGCCGCGGGACGGCCGGGCGGGCGAGTGCCGGCTGCGGGTCGCCGCGCTGGCCCCCGACCCGGGCCGCGCCGGCGACGTGTGCCACGAGGTCGAGGCCCTCTACACCAACGGCCCGGCGGGCGGCGGCGGCGTCCG
The DNA here is from genome assembly GCF_900115095.1 of Actinomadura madurae. Taxonomy (GTDB): domain Bacteria; phylum Actinomycetota; class Actinomycetes; order Streptosporangiales; family Streptosporangiaceae; genus Spirillospora; species Spirillospora madurae. The sequence continues at coordinate 55,906 of NZ_FOVH01000006.1, read as the reverse complement.
CACGCGGGTCGACGACGTCATCGGCATCGTGTCGGCGCTGCTGCCCCGCGAGGCCGTCGCCCCCGCCACCGAGATCCTGGAGGTCCCCGTTGCGCGTCCCGGCGAACCGGCGCACCCCACTGCATGAGATCGCGCACGCCCGCGCCGGCGACAAGGGCGACACCTCGACGCTGTCGGTGTTCCCGTACCGCGACGAGCACTATCCGGACCTCGTCCGGGAGCTGACCGCCGGCGCGGTGCGGCGGCACCTCGGGGACCGCGTGCGCGGCGAGGTCGTCCGCCACGAGCTGCCGAACCTGTGCGCGCTGCTGTTCGTCTGCCGCCAGTCGCTGGACGGCGGCGTCACCACGTCGCTGGCCCTGGACGCGCACGGCAAGGGCCTCAGCTCGATCCTGCTGTCCCTGGAGATCGAGGTCGGGGAGATCGAGGTCAGCCCTTCGTCGCCCCCGCGGTGAGCCCTCCGATCAGCTGCCGCTCGGCCAGCGCGTAGAAGGCGATGGCGGGCACCATGGCGAGCACGATGTAGGCGATGACGAGCGCGTAGTCCGTCGAGTACTGCCCCTGGAACTGCTGGATGCCGACGGGGATCGTCTGCCATTTCGGGTCGGCCAGCACCAGCAGCGGCAGGAAGAAGTTGTTCCAGCTCGTCACGATGGCGAGGACGGACACGGTGCCGAGGGCGGGTCTCGCCATCGGCAGCAGGATGCGCCAGAAGAAGCCGAGCCGGGTGCAGCCGTCCATGATGGCGGCCTCCTCCAGCTCCCCGGGGATCGTCCGGAAGAAGGACCTCAGGATGATGATCGTGATGGGGAGCGCGAACGCGGCCTGCGGCAGGATGATGCCGAGCGGGTTGTCCAGCAGCCCGAACGAGCGCAGCAGGACGAACAGCGGCAGCACCGCCACCGCGGGCGGGAACATCAGCCCCGCCGCGAACAGCGTGAAGAACAGCTCGCGGCCCCGGAAGGCGTAGCGGGCGAACGCGAACGCCGCGAGCGCCGACGCCGCGACGGTGATCAGCGTGGTGGCCACGGCGACCAGGACGCTGTTGCCGATCTGCCGCCAGAAGTCGCCGGACGACAGGATGCCGGTGTAGTTCGACACCTTCCACGGATCCGGCAGCCCGAACGGGTCCGAGGTGAGGTCGCCGGTGGTCTTGAAGCCGGAGACCACCGCGTACAGCAGGGGCACGACGACGAAGGAGCCGAGCACCCACACCAGCGTGTGCCGGGACAGGCTCCGTGCGAGGCTCGCCCTCATCGGCGGCCTCCCGCGGAGGTGACCGCGCCCTGCAGGTCGCGGCGCAGCGCGTAGCGCTGGTACAGCAGGGAGAAGGCCATGCAGATGAGGAACATGGCGACGCTGATCGCGCCCGCGTAGCCCATCTGGTAGCGCTTGAAGCCGAACTGGAACATGGTGACGGCCATCGTCTCCGTGGAGTGCGTCGGCCCGCCCGTCGTGGTGACCCACACGAGGTCGAACAACTGGATGGAGCCGATGACGGACAGGAACACGCTGATGCGCAGCGTCGGGGCGAGCAGCGGAAGCGTGACGCTGCGGAACCGCCGCCACGGGCTGGCCCCGTCGATCGAGGCCGCCTCCAGCACCTCCGACGGGATGCCCTGCAGGCCCGCGAGGTAGATCATCATGTGGAAGCCGAAGTACTTCCACGTCATGACGGCGAAGAGGGTGGGCAGCGCGGTGTCGGGGTCGGCGAACCACTTGCCGGCGAGGCCGCCGAGCAGCGGCAGGTCCTCGACGATCTTGTCGGCCAGCCCGTCGCCCGGCAGGAAGATGATGCCGAACAGGACGCCTGCGATCACCTCGGACAGGATGTAGGGCGCGAAGAAGACGGCCCGGTAGATGGCCCGGCCGCGCATCCGCTGGTTGAGCAGGACGGCCGTGCCGAGCGCGATCGGCAGCTGGACGGCCACCGAGAACACGATGATCAGCAGGCCGCGCCACAGGTCGCCGCGGAAGACGGGGTCGTCGGCGAGCTTGCGGTAGTTGCCGAGCCCGACGAAGTCCTCGGGCCAGCCGAAGCCGCCCCAGCGGAAGAAGCTCGTGTAGAACGCGACGAAGATCGGGATCAGGACGAAGAAGAAGAACAGCAGCAGCGCGGGCAGCAGGAACCAGGTGGTCGAGGTCCAGGCGCGCAGCCGCTGCCCCACCGACGCCTTGGGGCCCCGCCTGCGCGGGGCCCGGGCGGCGTGCCGCGGCCGGTCGTCGGTCGTGGCGGACAGGGTCATTGGCTCTTGGCCACCTTGGTGACCGACTCCGTGACCTGCTGGGGCGTCTTCTTGCCGGCGATGAGCGCCGCGACGCTGTCGTTGACCTCCTGGCCGACGGCGGGCGGGAAGGCCTGGTCGAGGTAGAGCTGGAAGCCGGTGGAGGCGTTCAGCGCGTCGGCGACCAGCTTGCGGTTCTTGTCGAGCTCGCTCTCGGCGCCCTTCACGACCGGCATGAAGGCGCCCGAGGACACGAGCTTCTTCTCGTTCTCCTGGTTCATCAGGAAGGCCAGGAAGTCGATGGCCTCCTTGGGCGCGTCCTTGCTGAGCGCGTGCCCGTTGCCGCCGCCGAACACCTCGGTCGCCTGGCCCTGGCCGCCCTCCACGGTCGGGAACGGGAACCAGCCGAGGTCGTCGCCGAGGTCCTTGCCGGAGGCGTCCTTCTGCACCGCGGGCGCCCACTGGCCCATCAGCTCCATGGCGGCCTTGCCGGCGCCCATGGTCGCGGCCTGCCCGCCGGGGGTGTCGTAGCCGGCGTTCTGGAAGCCCTTCTGGAAGGGCTGCAGGTCGGCGAGCTCCTTGACCTTCTGGCCCGCGGTGACGAAGCCGGCGCCGCCGAAGTCGTTGGCCTTCTCGGCCTGCTGCAGCGCGGGCAGGCCGCCGATGCGCATCGCGAGGTAGGCCCAGTAGTACATCTCCGGCCACTTGTCCTTGCCCGCGATCGCGATGGGGGTGACCCCCGCGGACTTGAGCTTGCGGACGGCGTCCAGGTACTCCGACCAGGTCTTGGGGGTGCCCTCGATCCCGGCCTTCTTGAAGAGGGCCTTGTTGTACCAGAAGCCCACACCGCCCATGTCGTAGGGGATGGCGTAGGTCTTGCCGTCGAACTGGTACGGCTTCTGCGACACCGGCGTCATGGTGTTCAGGATGGCCTTGCCGTCCGAGGTGACGTCCTTCACCAGGCCGGCGTCGATCTGCTGCTTGAGGACGCCGCCGCCCCAGGTGACGAAGATGTCCGGCAGCTTCCCGGAGGCGGTGAGCGCCGTCATCTTCGACTTGAACGCCTCGTTCTCCAGGTTGGTCAGCTTGATCTTGACGTTCGGGTGCGAGGCCTCGTAGGCCTTGGCGATCTGCGGATAGAGCGTCTGGGACGGCTCGGTGGTCGCGATGTCCATCCACTCGATGGTGACCGTGCCGCCCTCCGAGTCGCCGTCGCCGCAGGCGGCGAGGAGGGGCGCGGCGGTGGCCACCACCGCGCCCGCGGAGATCGCGGTCAGGAAGGAACGGCGCGACAGGTGAGGGATGCCCATGGTGGCCTCCTGGATCGGGGGGTGGGCTTGGCCTGAGCGGCGGGACGGGGACACCGTCCCGCTTCGAAAAATTTCGAAAGTCTTCGAGAGTGCCGTTGCCGTGGAACTCTAAGAAAGGGGCACCCCAGGGTCAAGGCTTCGCCCTGCGTTGACCGAAATGAAACCTGAAGAACGCGGCACTCGGGGGCTAGGAGAGAGCGAAACATTGCGATACTGTTCGCAATCGTTTCCTCGGGGAGGAGTGAAGCGTGCCCGTGCGCACCGACGAGATGCCGGACCCGCCGTCCCGGCCGACGCTGGCCCTGATCGCGTCCGAGGCGGGGGTCTCCCCCGCCACCGTCTCCAAGGTCCTCAACGGACGGACCGACGTGGCCGCCGCGACCCGCGAGCGGGTGGAGGCGCTGCTGCGCACCCACAACTACCCGGGCCCGGGCGGTGCGCGCCGCGCCCGCAGGTCCGGCCTGATCGACCTGGTCCTGGCCGGCCTCGACAGCCCGTGGGCGGTGGAGATCCTGCGCGGCGTGGAGGCCGAGTGCGCCGAGCACGGCACCGGCGTCGTCGTGTCGCTCGTCCGCGAGGACGACGCGCGCCCGCCGAGCTGGCAGAACCTGCCCGCGCTGCACCACAGCGACGGCGTCATCCTGGTGACGTCCCGGATGACGCGCCGCCAGCGCGACCAGCTCGAACGGGCGGGGGTCGGGCTCGTCCTGGTCGACCCGGTGAACCTGCCCGACACCGAGATCGCCAGCGTCGGCGCGACGAACTGGGCGGGCGGGCTGGCCGCCACCGAGCACCTGATCGGGCTCGGCCACCGCCGCGTCGGGATGATCGGCGGCCCCGCCGACATGCTCTGCACGCAGGCCCGCGTGGACGGCTACCGCACGGCGCTGGAGCGCGCCGGGATCGAGGTCGACAAGGACCTCGTCCGGTACGGCGACTTCCACCACCGGGGCGGCTTCGCCCGCACCCGCGAGCTGCTGGCGCTGCCCGACCCGCCGACCGCGATCTTCGCGGGCAGCGACGAGCAGGCCATGGGCGCCTACCAGGCGGCCCGGCTCGCCGGCCTGCGCATCCCCGAGGATCTGAGCGTCGTCGGCTTCGACGACCTGCCGACCTGCGAGTGGCTGTCGCCACCGCTGACGACCGTGCGCCAGCCGCTGGAGGAGATGGGCCGCGTCGCGGCCCGCACGCTGCTCCAGCTTCTGGACGGGCGGCCGCCGCTGACGCCCCGGGTGGAGCTGGCCACCGACCTGCGTGTCCGCGCCTCCACCGCCCCGCCGCCCCCTTCGGAGGATGCCAAGTGAGCGAAGCGATCCGGGGGGTCGTCCCCGCGCCCGCGACACAGACCGGAGCCGACCCCGCCGCGCCCGCGGCCCGCGAGCCCTGGCGGGACCGCGGGCTGCCGGTCGCCGAGCGGGTCGCCGACCTGCTGGCCCGGATGACGCCGGAGGAGAAGGCGGGCCAGCTCGCCGGCTTCTGGGCGATGCCCGCCGAGGCGGGCGCGCCCGTGGCGCCGATGGAGGACGACTCGCACGAGCCCGCCCCGCCCCTGGAGGAGGTGCTGGACCGCGGCCTCGGCCAGCTCACCCGCGTGTTCGGCACCCTGCCCGTCGCGGCCGCGGACGGCGCCGCCCGGCTCCGCGAGCTGCAGGGCCGCGTCGCCGCCGGGAACCGGTTCGGCATCCCGGCGATCGCGCACGAGGAGTGCCTCAACGGCTTCATGACGTGGGGCGCCACCGTGTTCCCCAGCCCGCCCGCGTGGGGCGCCACCTTCGACGCGGAGCTGGTCGCCGAGATCGCCGCGGCGATCGGCGCGAGCATGCGGGCGGCCGGCGTCCACCAGGGCCTCGCCCCCGTGCTGGACGTCGTCCGCGACGCCCGCTGGGGCCGCACGGAGGAGTGCATCGGCGAGGACCCGTACCTGGTCGGGGTCCTCGGCACCGCCTACGTCGAGGCCCTGGAACGGTCGGGCATCGTCACGACCCTCAAGCACTTCGCCGGCTACTCCGCCTCCCGCGCCGGACGGAACATGGCCCCGACGCCGATCGGGCCGCGCGAGTTCGCCGACGTCGTCCTGGAGCCGTTCGTGATGGCGCTGCGCGAGGGCGGCGCCCGCTCGGTGATGCACTCCTACACCGACGTGGACGGGATGCCCGCCGCCGCCGACGAGCGGCTGCTGACCACCCTGCTGCGCGAGGAGCTGGGCTTCGAGGGCGTCGTCGTCGCCGACTACTTCGGCATCTCGTTCCTGGAGAGCCGGCACCGGGTGGCCGGGTCGCGGGGCGAGGCCGCCGCGCTCGCGCTGCGCGCCGGCATCGACATGGAGCTGCCGACCGTCCGCTGCTACGGCACGCCGCTGATCGAGAAGATCCGGGAGGGCGAGGTCCCCGCGGACCTGCTCGACCGCGCCGCCGCCCGCGTCCTCACCCTGAAGGCCGAGCTCGGCCTGCTGGACGAGGTCCCCGCGGACGGCGACGGGGCGGCCCTGGACTTCGACCCTCCCGAGCACCGCGCGCTGGCGCGGCGGGCGGCCGAGGAGTCGGTCGTCCTGCTGTCCAACGACGGCGTGCTGCCGCTGCGCTCCGGCTCCGGGGTCGTCCTGGCCGGGCCGCTCGCGGACGACCCGTTCGGGATGCTGGGCTGCTACACCTTCCCCAGCCATGTCGGCCGCGAGCATCCGGAGCTCGGGCTCGGCGTCGACATCCCGACGCTGGCGGACGCCCTGCGGGCGGAGCTGCCCGGCGTCCGCGTGGCCGCCTCCGACGACGTGTTCGTCGCCGACGACGCCGACATCGACAAGGCCGTCGCGGCGGCGCGGGACGCCGAGGTGTGCGTGCTCGCGCTCGGCGACCGGGCGGGGCTGTTCGGCCGCGGCACGTCCGGGGAGGGCTGCGACACCGAGACGCTCGCGCTCCCGGGGCGGCAGGCGGAGCTGGCAGCGGCCGTCCTGGACACCGGCACCCCCACGGTCATCGTGATGCTCACCGGGCGCCCGTACGCGATCGAGTCGATCGCCGACCGGGCCGCCGCCGTCGTGCAGGCGTTCTTCCCCGGCGAGGAGGGCGGCCGGGCCGTCGCCGGGCTCCTCGCGGGACGCGTGGAGCCGTCCGGGCGGATGCCGATCAGCGTGCCGCGCCGCGCGTCCGGCCCGCCCGTCACCTACCTGCGGTCGCTGATGGACGGCGGGCACGACTGGAGCGTGGTCGACCCCGTCCCGCTGTACCCGTTCGGCCACGGCCTGACCTGGACGTCCTTCGAGTACGAGGAGCTGAGGACGGGCGAGCGGGCGGCGACCGACGGGACGGTCTCGGTCGGCGCCGTCGTCCGCAACACCGGGGACCGCGCGGGCACGGAGGTCGTCCAGCTGTACCTGTCGGACCCGGTCGCGTCGGTGGTGCGGCCGGCGCGCTGGCTCGCCGGGTGGGCCCGGATCCGGCTGGAGCCGGGCGAGGCCGCCCGGATCGAGTTCGAGGTGCACGCCGACCGGACCTCCTTCACCGGCCCGGACCTGCGGCGCATCGTCGAGCCCGGCGTGGTCGAGGTGGCGGTCGGCCGGTCGAGCGCCGACCTGCCGCTGCGGGGCTCGTTCACGCTGGAGGGACCGATCCGGGAACTCGGCACCGACCGCGTCCTCACCGTCCCCGTGAAGGTCACACCGCTATGACCCGGTTCGCCAACCCGGTGCTGCCCGGATGCCATCCGGACCCGTCGATCTGCCGCGTCGGCGACGACTTCTACCTGGTGACGTCGACGTTCGAATGGTTCCCGGGACTGCCGGTGTTCCACAGCCGCGACCTGGTGCACTGGCGGCAGGCCGGGCACGCGCTGCACCGGCCCGACCAGCTTCCGCTCGACGGCGTGCCCGCGTCCGGCGGCCTGTACGCGCCGACGCTCCGCCACCACGACGGCACGTTCTACCTGGTCTGCACCCTGGTGGACGGGACGGAGTGGTCGGGGCACTTCGTGCTGACCGCGACCGACCCCGCCGGGCCCTGGTCGGACGCGCACCGGCTGGAGGGCGCGGGCATCGACCCGTCCCTGTTCTTCGACGACGACGGCCGCGCCTGGTGCACCGGCACGCGGCTCACCGGGCGCTACGAGGGCCACACGGAGATCTGGCTGCGCGAGTTCGACCCGTCCGCCCTGGAACTGACCGGGGAGGAGCACGTCATCTGGGACGGGGCGGTGAAGGGCGCGATCTGGTCCGAGGGCTCGCACCTTTACAAGATCGACGGGCGGTACCTGCTGCTCACCGCCGAGGGAGGCACGGCTCTCGACCACGCGGTGATGGTCGCGCGGGCCGACGCCGTCACGGGACCTTACGAGGGGAACCCGCGCAACCCGGTGCTGACCCACCGCGACCTCGCCGCCGGTCATCCGGTCGTCGGGACCGGGCACGCGGACCTCGTGGAGACTCCGGACGGCGAGTGGTGGATGGTGCTCCTCGCGATGCGCCCGCACCACGGCGACCGGTGCGCCCTCGGCCGGGAGACGTTCCTGACCCGGGTCACCTGGGAGGACGGGTGGCCGGTCACCGGCGGCCGGATCGAGCCGGCCCCCGCGGCCCCGTCGCTGCCGCCGCGTCCGTGGCCGGCCGTCCCGGCGTGCGACCACTTCGACGGGCCCGAACTGGACCCCGCGTGGAACATGCTGCGCCCTCCGCGCGAGCGGTGGTGGAGCCTGGCCGAGCGTCCCGGGCACCTGCGGCTGCGCGTCCGCCCGGAGACCCTCGCCGACACCGCCAACCCGTCGTTCGTCGGGCGGCGGCAGCGGCACCACGACTTCGCCGCCTTCACCGCCCTCGACTTCGCGCCCGCCGACGACGAGTGGGCGGGGCTCGCGCTCGTCCAGAACAACGACTTCCACGTGCTGCTGGTCTCGACGGGCCAGGGGCTCCGCCTCGTCAAGCGGGAGCAGGGCGTCGAGACGGTGCTCGCCAAGGGGCCCGCCGCCCACGGGGCCGTCCGGCTCGGGTTCGAGGCCCACGGCCGCTGGTACCGGGCGTCATACGCCGTGGAGGCGGGGGCCTGGACGCCCTTCGGCGAACCCCTGGACGGCGACATCCTGACCAGCCAGGTCGCGGGCGGTTTCACCGGCGCCTACATCGGCCTGTACGCCACCTCGCACGGCCGGGCGAGCACGAACCACGCCGACTTCGCCTGGTTCGAGTACGTCCCGCTCTAGAGGAGCAGCGCCGGGTCGGCGATCACCCGTTCCACGACGAGCCCGGCGGCGCCGAGGACGGCGGCGCCCTCGGCGAGGCCGGACACCTCGATCGGCGGCGCGCCCCGCCGCAGCGACCCGGAGCCCTCCGCGAGGACGGCCCGCAGCGGCGGCCGGACCCACGCGGCGAGCGGGGAGAAGACCCCGCCGAGCACGATGGCGTCGGGGTCGAGGAGGTTGACGACCGAGGCGAGCGCGGCGCCGAGCGCCCGGCCCGCCCCGGTCACGGCGGCCAGCGCGGCCTCGTCCCCCGCGTCGAGGCGGGCGACGAGGCGGCCCACCGAGCCCCCGGGACCCGCGGCCGGCCGCGTGACCGGCAGGCCCGCCGCGCGCAGCAGCGCCTCCTGGCCCGCGATCTGCTCCAGGCATCCGCGCCCGCCGCAGGAGCAGGCGGGGCCGGACGGGTCGGCCACGAGGTGCCCGAGCTCGCCGGCGAAGCCGTGGGCGCCGCGGAACACCCGGCCGTCCACGACGATGCCCGCGCCGATCCCGATCTCGCCGGAGACGTGCACGAAGTCGCCGAGGCGGGCGCCGCCGCCGAACCACAGCTCGCCGAGGGCCGCGAGGTTGGCCTCGTTGTCGTACTCGGCGGGAAGGGCCGTGGCCAGGCCGGGGGCGCCCGCGACGGGGACGTCCGCCCAGCCGAGGTTCGGGGCGTGCCGCACCACCCCGTTCTCGCGGTCGAGCATGCCGGGCAGGGCGACCGCCGCGCCGGCGACGGCCAGCCCCTGCCCCGCGGCGGCGGCGACCGCCTCGTCGGCGAGCGCGGACAGGGCGGCGAGGACGGCGGCGGGCTCGCGGCCGCGGTTGTCGGCGCTGACCACGTGCCGGTAGCGGACCTGCTTGGCCAGGTCGAGGACGCAGGCCGCGAGGTAGTCGACGTTGACCTCCAGGCCGAGCCCGGCGGCGCCGCCGCCGTGGACGGACACGCCCACGCCGGGGCGGCCGCGCTCCCCCTCGTGGACGGGCGCCCCGTCCCGGACCAGCCCCGCGCCCTCCAGCAGGGCGACCAGATTGGACACGGTCGTCTTGGTGAAGCCCGTGAGCTCGGCGAGGCGGGCCCGCGTGACGGGCTGGTGCCGCGCCACGTGCTCCAGGACGACGGCGAGGTTCCGCTCCCGCATCGTCGCGTGCCTGACCGGGCCTTTCGGGGACTTCGTCATGGATGAACCCTAAATGAATCGCATGTATAGGCAGGGTGGAGGCCCTCTGCTACGTTAATTAGTCCAAGCTCTTTACGAAAGGGGGGCGGGATGACCGGGAGCCTGGTCGCGGGCGTCGACTCCTCGACGCAGTCGACGAAGGTCGTCCTGTGCCGCGCCGAGGACGGCACCGTCGTGGCGGAGGCGTCCGCCCCGCACCCGGACGGCACCGAGTGCCACCCCGACCACTGGTGGGCGGCCCTGTCCCAGGTCCGGGAGCTGCTCGAACGGGCCGACGCGGTCGCGGTCGCCGCGCAGCAGCACGGCATGGTCGCGCTGGACGGCGCGGGCGACGTCGTCCGGCCGGCCCTGCTCTGGAACGACACGCGCTCGGCGCCCCAGGCCCGCGCCCTCGTCGCCGAGCTCGGCGGGCCGAAGTCGTGGGCGGAGCGGACCGGCAGCGTGCCGCTGGCGTCGTTCACCGTGACCAAGCTGCGCTGGATGGCCGAGCACGAGCCCGGCAACGCGCGCCGCACCGAGCGGGTGATGCTCCCGCACGACTGGCTGACGCTGAGGCTCGGCGCCCGCGAGCCGGTCACCGACCGGGGCGACGCGTCCGGCACCGGCTACTGGTCCCCCGCGACCGGCGCCTACCTGCCCGAGCTGCTGCGCGCGGCGCTCGGCCACGACGCGGAGCCCCCGCGCGTCGCCGCCCCGGGCGAGCGGGTCGGCGAGACGGCCTGGGGCGCCGCGCTCGGGCCGGGCACCGGCGACAACATGGGCGCCGCCCTCGGCCTCGGCCTGCGTCCCGGCGACGTCGTGGTGTCGATCGGCACGTCCGGGACGGCGTTCGCGGTCGCCGCCGATCCCGCCGCCGACCCGTCCGGCCTCGTCGCGGGCTTCGCCGACGCCACCGGCCGGTTCCTGCCCCTCGTCTGCACCCTGAACGCCGCGCGGATCCTGTCGGCCGCCGCCGCGATGACCGGGGCCTCGCTGGACGAGCTGTCCGCGCTGGCCCTCGCCGCCGGACCCGGCGCCGGCGGGGTGACGCTGCTGCCCTACCTCGACGGCGAGCGCACCCCCGACCGCCCGGACGCGACCGGCGTCCTCGCCGGGCTGACCACGGCCAACGCCACCCGGGAGAACCTGGCGCGGGCGGCGGTGGAGGCGCTGCTGTGCTCGCTCGCCGACGCCGTCGACCACCTCGCCGCGCAGGGCGTCCGGCCGCGCCGCACGCTGCTGATCGGCGGCGGCGCCCGCTCCGCGGCCGTGCGCGCCCTCGCCCCGGCGATCCTCGGGACCCCGGTGACCGTCCCCGAGCCGGCCGAGTACGTCGCGCTCGGCGCCGCCCGCCAGGCCGCCTGGGTCCTCGCCGGGACGCCCGAGCCGCCCGCCTGGCCCGCACCGCCCGCCACCGAGCACACCAGCGAGCACTCCGGGGCGGAGGTCCGCGAGCGCTACGCCGCGCTGCGCGACTCCGCGCCGCAGATCTGAGGAGGACCCGATGACCGACTACACACCCGCACCCGAGGACCGGTTCTCGTTCGGCATCTGGACGGTCGGCTGGCAGGGCGTCGACGTGTTCGGCCCCGGCACCCGCCCGCCGATGCCCGCCGACCGGGCCGTCCGCAAGCTGGCCGAGATCGGCGCCTACGGCGTGAACTTCCACGACAACGACGTCTTCGATTTCGACGCCTCCCCCGCCGAGCGGCAGGGCGCCGTCGACGCGTTCCGCAAGGCGCTGGACGAGACCGGCCTCGTCGTCACCACCGCCACCACCAACCTGTTCGGCCACCCGATCTTCAAGGACGGCGCGTTCACCGCGAACGACCGCGACGTCCGGCGTTTCGCGCTCCGCAAGGTCATGGACAACCTGGACCTCGCCGCCGAGCTGGGCGCCAGGACGTACGTGTGCTGGGGCGGGCGGGAAGGCGCCGAGTCCGGCGCCGCGAAGGACGTCCGGGCGGCGCTGGACCGCTACAAGGAGGCGTTCGACGTCCTCGGCGCCTACGTCGCCGACCAGGGCTACGACCTGCGGTTCGCGATCGAGCCGAAGCCGAACGAGCCCCGCGGCGACATCCTCCTCCCGACGATCGGGCACGCGCTCGCGTTCATCCAGACGCTGGAGCGCCCCGACGGCGTCGGCCTGAACCCCGAGGTCGGGCACGAGGAGATGGCCGGGCTCAACTACGCGCACGGCCTCGCCCAGGCCCTCTGGCAGGGCAAGCTGTTCCACATCGACCTCAACGGGCAGCACGGCCCCCGCTACGACCAGGACCTGCGCTTCGGCGCCGGCAACGCGCGCGGCGCGTTCTGGGTCGTCGACCTGATCGACCAGAGCGAGTACGACGGCCCGATCCACTTCGACTTCAAGCCGCCGCGCACCGAGGACGACGAGGGCGTGTGGGAGTCGGCGACGGCGTGCATGCGCAACTGGCTGATCCTGCGGGAGAAGGTCCGCGCCTTCCGCGCCGACCCCGAGGTCCAGGACGCCCTGCGCCAGGCCAAGCTGGACGAGCTCGCCCGCCCCACGCTGGCCGACGGGGAGGACTGGCGCTCCGTCCGCGGCGCCACCGCCGACGCCGAGGCCCTCGGCGCCCGCCGCACCGCCTTCGAGCACCTCGACCAGCTGGCGCTCGAACACCTCTACGGCGTGCGATGACCCGGTCGGGGGCCGGGGGGCCTCCGGGCGTCGGACGCCCCCGGCTGCCCGGCCCCCGACCGGGTCACGGTGCCGCCAGGGCCTCGGTCGGGGACAGCCGGGCGGCGCGCAGGGCCGGGTAGAGGCCGGCGACGCCTCCGATGAGGAGGGTCGCGAGGATCCCGCCGGCCATGGCCCAGAGCGGGACGACGGTCGGCCAGCCCTGCGTCACCGCGAAGACCGCGGTGACCACGATGCCGATGGCGACGCCTCCCGCCCCGCCGAGCGCGGCGAGGAGCTGCGACTCGGTGAGGAACTGCATCCGGATCTGGCCGCGGGTCGCGCCGAGGGAGCGGCGCAGGCCGATCTCGGCGCGGCGCTCCAGGACGGAGATCACCATCGTGTTGGCGACGCCGACGCCGCCCACCAGCAGCGCGACGCCGCCGAGGCCGAGGAGCAGCCCGGTGAACGCCCGGTCGGTGGCGTTCTCCGCGGCCAGCGCGTCCGAGGGGCGGCTGACCTCGACCTCGTTCGGCGCCTGCGGGTTGGCGGTGGCGGCGAGCAGCTCCCGCACCTGCGCCACCGCGTCCTTGCGGGCGCGGGTGTAGACGGTGGTGGGGTGGCCGTCGAAGCCGAGGTGCGCGGCGGCGGCGTCCCAGCCGACGAGCGCCGCCGAGTCCAGGTCCGGTGCGAGCTGGTTCGGTTCCAGGATGCCGACGACCGTGAACCACCGCGATCCGAGCCACACCTGCATGTTCGGCGCCGACACGCCGAGGCGGTCGGCCGACTCGGCGCCCAGCACCACGGCCGGGTACTTCGCCGTGCCCGCGTTCAGCCACGTGCCGGCGGCCATCGTGAGGCCCACGGTCTTCGGGAGGTCGAGGCGCGCCGCGAGGACGCCGATCCCGCCGCTCTCCCCCTCCGGGATGTGGTCGTTGCGGTAGACGTTGGTGTCGTCCAGCTTGGCCGTCGCCGACGCGGACTCCACGTCCGGCATCCGGCCCACCATGCCGATCGACTCCTTCGGCAGCTTGGCGTCCTCGCCGAAGAGGTCCCGGCCGGGCCCCACGGTGAGCAGGTTGGTGCCGAGCCGGTCGAGGGTGGCCTGGAGCTGGGCGCGGCTGGACGTCGAGATGCCGACGACGCCGATCATCGCGGCGATGCCGATCGCGATGCCGAGGGCCGACAGGAACACCCGCATCGGGCGGGACCGCAGGCCGGCGGCGCCGACGCGCAGCACGTCCCCCGGCCCGAGCCGCGCGGGCGCCTCCCGCGGCGGGATCTTCTCGGTCACGGCGCCTCCACCAGTGCGTCGTCGTGGACGACCCGGCCGTCGCGCATCCGCACCTGGCGGGGCAGGAGCGCGGCGATGTCCCGGTCGTGCGTGATGAGGACGACGGTCGTCCCCGCGGCGGACAGCTCGCCGAGCAGTTCCAGGACGCCCGCGCCGGACGCGGAGTCCAGCGCACCGGTCGGCTCGTCCGCGAGCAGCAGCGCGGGGTCCCCGACCACGGCGCGGGCGATCGCGACGCGCTGCCTTTCGCCGCCGGACAGCTGGTGCGGCCGGTGGCCGAGGCGGTGCCCGAGCCCGACGCGCTCCAGGGCGATGCGGGCCCGGCGGCGCCGCTCCGCCAGCGGCACGCCGCCGTACAGCAGCCCGTCCGCGACGTTGTCGAGGGCGCTCACGCCACCGGCGAGATGGAACTGCTGGAAGACGAAGCCGATCCGGCGGGCGCGCAGCGCCGACAGGCGCCGGTCCGGCAGCCGCGACACGTCGGTCCCCTCGACCAGGACGGTGCCGGCGCTCGGCCGGTCCAAGGTCCCGAGCAGATGCAGCATCGTCGACTTCCCGGACCCGGACGGCCCCACGATCGCCACCAGCTCGCGCTCCTCGACCTTGAGCGACACGGTGTCCAGGGCGGTGACCCCGCCCGGGTAGGTCTTGGTGACCTCGCGCAACTCGACGACGGTGCTCATGAGGGGACCCCGACCTTCATGCCCTCGGACAGGCCCGAGCCCGAGACCTCGACCATGCCCTCGGTGAACACGCCGGTCTCCACCGGCACCGTGCGGACCCGCCCGCCCTCCACGACCTGGACGGCGTAGCCGCCGTCGCCCTGGGCGAGCAGCGCGCCGATCGGCACGGCGAGGACGTCGGCGTGCCGGCTCGCGGTGAGGTGCACCACCACGGGCGCCTTGTCGTAGGAGCCGAGCTCCTTGCTCCCGGCGACCGCGATCTCGACCTCCACCGTCGCGGGCCTGTCGTTGCCGCCCGCCTCGGCGACCTTCCCGACCGAGCTGATCCTGCCCTTCACGGTGTCGCCGGACGGCAGCTCGACCTCCACCGCCGCGCCCTTCCTGGCGAGCCGCTGGTGCTCGACGTCCAGGTCGACGGTCACGACCCGGGTGGTCCCGGTGTAGGTGAGCACCGGCCCGCCGACCTTGTCGCCGACGGCGGCCTTGCGCGCGGCCACCCGGATCCGGCCGGGCGCGACGACGGCCTCGCCGGGCCGGACGGTGCCGGTCTCGGTCACGCCCAGGTCCTCCTGCCACCGCTTCACGGCCGCGGTGGTGGCGGAGCCGAACGTCTTGTCGACGGTGAACCCGGTGTAGCCGAGGGCGCTGAGGTTCCGTTCGAGCTGCAGGACGTCGGCGCCCTCGGTCCCTTCCGCGAGCGCCCGGTACAGCGGCAGCCTTCCGTACAGGAGCGGAACCGGAGTGTCGTCCACCCGGTACACCGACCGGCCCCTGGAGACCACCGAGCCCGGACCGGCCAGCCAGGTGACGGTCCCCCGGCCGGTGCCGGCGATGGTGCGGGTGCCGCCGTAGCCGAGCGTCCCGTCGACGTCCTGCGTCTCGACCAGCGTCGTCCGCTCGACCGGGGCCGTCGCGGGCGGCAGCGAGCTGTGCGCGGCGGTCGGCTCGCCGCCGCCGAGGCCGGCGGTGGCGAGGCCCGCGCCACCGGCCACGACCATCCCGGCCGCACCGAGCGCGATGGTGCGCGTCCTGGCCACTACTTCCGACCCGTGCTCAGCATGGGGCCCCTGCCACCGTTCGGCGAGTGCTTCGAACACGCCTTCTGGGCCTTCTGGTACTTCTGGCTCTCCGGGTTCAGCCCGGTGCCCTTCCCCGCCTCGATCCTCATGCCGCCGTCGGGCTGCGGGTCGGGGAACTCGCTGATGCCGTTGTCGCGCATGCACTTGGAGAAGGCGCGCATCTTCGCCAGCTCCTCCGGCTTGGGCTTGGGCGGCTTGCCGCCGTTCGGCATCAGGTGCCGGCACTTCTTGTGCGCCGCCTCGACCTTGCCGTCCACCTTCTTGGTCTGGCCGGGGCCGCCGCTCTGGCCGGGTGCTGCGGACGCCCGGATCTCCACCCGGCCGTCCCCCGTCGGGTCCTTCATGTCGACCCCGTTGTCGCGCATGCACTGCGCGAACTTCCGCATCTTGTCCTGGTCGCTGGCGGCCTTGGCGGTACCGCTCGCATCCGCGCTCCCGCCCAGGGTCCCGCAGCCCTGCGCGCCGAGGGCGAGGGCCGGGAGCAGCGCCAGGGCCGCGAGCGTCTGTCGTCGCATCGGTCGGTCTCCTTGTCGTGTCCGCCGGGCGGAGCGCCGGCGGTGACCGCAAGTCCAGCGGCGCGCGGGTAACCCCGGCGTAACCGGATCGCGTTATGCCCGCGTTACGCCCCCTCCCCGAAGCTGGGTCGGCAGGACGCGCCGGGCGGCGCGCCGCGGAGACGAGGACGGGACGCGTGCGGATACTGGTCGCCGAGGACGAGCGGATGCTCGCCGATTCGATCGCCGAGGGGCTGCGGGCCGAGGCCCTGGCCGTGGACGTGGTCTACGACGGGGACGCCGCGCTCGAACGGCTCGCGGTGCACGACTACGACGTGCTCGTCCTCGACCGCGACCTGCCGGTCGTGCACGGCGACGAGGTGTGCCGCTCGGTCGTGGGGTCGGGCGGGCTCGTCCGGGTGCTGATGCTCACCGCCTCGGTCACGGTCCCGGCCCGGGTCGACGGGCTGCGGATCGGCGCGGACGACTACCTGACCAAGCCGTTCGCGTTCGAGGAGCTGGTCGCGCGGATCCAGGCCCTCGGCCGGGCGGGCCCGCCCGGCTGCGCCGCCGGCGCTGGAGCGCGCCGGGATCAGGCTCGACCCGGCCCGCCGGGAGGTGTTCCGCGACGGCCGGTACGTGCACCTGGCGCGCAAGGAGTTCGGGCTGCTCGCCGAGCTGCTGCGCGCCGACGGGACGATCGTGTCCGCCGAGCGGCTGCTGGAGAAGGTGTGGGACGAGCACACCGACCCGTTCACCAACACCGTCCGGGTGACGCTGATGAAGCTGCGCCGCAAGCTCGGCGATCCCCCGGTCATCGAGACCGTCCCGGGAGTGGGGTACCGGATTCCATGACGACGTTCACCGACCGGCTGCGGCCGACCATCCGGATGCGGCTGACGCTGCTCTACACCGGCCTCTTCGTCTGTGCCGGCATCGTGCTCCTGGGCCTGACCTACCTGCTCGTCCAGAACAATCTGCAGCCGGCCGGCGACGCCAAGCCGCTGAACAGCGCTTTCAAGGCCGTGGGGCCCGCGGGCGCGGCCGCCCCGGCGCCCGACGACACCGTCATGGTCACCGCCGCGAAGGTCGAGGGGGTCCTGGTCAAGGGCCGCGAGGACTACGAGCGGGAGACGCTCAACGCCCTGCTCACCCAGGGCGGCGTCGCGCTCGGGCTGGTCGCCGCGGCGGGGCTCGGCTTCGGCTGGCTGCTCGCCGACCGGGCGCTGCGCCCCGTCCACGCGATCACCGACACGGCGCGGCGGGTGGCGCGCAGCCACGACCTCACCGAGCGGATCGCCTACGAGGGGCCGCGCGACGACGTCAAGGAGCTGGCCGACACCTTCGACACGATGCTCGGCCGGCTGGCGCGGGCGTTCGACGGGCAGCGCCGGTTCGTCGCGAACGCCTCGCACGAGCTGCGCACCCCGCTCGCGATCAACCGGACGCTGGTCGACGTGGCGGTGCGCCGCCCGGACGCGACCGACGACGTCAAGCGGCTGGGCGAGTCGCTCCTGGTCGTCAACGGGCGGCACGAGCGGCTCATCGACGGGCTGCTCACCCTCGCCGGCACCGAGAACGTCGTGATGGACACCGGGCCGCTGGACCTGGCCGACGTGGCGGGGCACGTCCTCCAGCAGGCCGCCGCGGAGGCCAGGGCCCGCGACGTGACCGTCGACCGGCGGCTCGGCCCGGCCCCCACGGCGGGCGACCCGGTGCTCGTCGAGCGGCTCGTGCAGAACCTCGTCGAGAACGCGGTCCGGCACAACCACGAGGGCGGCGAGGTCCACGTCGCCACCCGGGGACGGGACGGGTGGGCCGAGGTCGTCGTCACCAACACCGGCCCGGCCGTCCCCGCCTACGAGGTGGAGACGATCTTCGAGCCGTTCCGCCGGCTCGGCAACGACCGGGTCCGCTCCGACCGCGGCTCCGGGCTCGGCCTGTCGATCGTGCGCGCCACCGCGACCGCCCACGGCGGCACGGTGACCGCGGCGCCGCGCGAGGGCGGCGGCCTCGTGGTGACCGCCCGCCTGCCGAGCCGGGTGCGCGAGCCGGTGGCGATCAAGGTAGCGTCGGGGCAATGACCAGTGCACAACTGCTCACCGACGCGTTCGACCGGATCCAGCAGGTCGTCCACGGGGCGGCCCGGGGCCTCACCGCGGACCAGCTCGCCCACCGGCCCGCCGGCGGCGCCAACTCGATCGCGTGGCTGGTGTGGCATCTCACTCGTATCCAGGACGATCACGTCGCCGACGCCGCCGGCACCGCGCAGGTGTGGACCGGCGGCGGCTGGGCCGACCGGTTCGGCCTGCCGCTCGGCACGTCCGACACCGGATACGGGCACACTCCGGACGAGGTCGCCGCGGTCCGGGTCGAGTCGGCCGACCTGCTGACGGGCTACCACGACGCCGTCCACGACAGGACCGTCGAGTACGTGGCCGCGCTGACCGACGGCGACCTGGAGCGGATCGTCGACCGGTCGTGGGACCCGCCGGTCACGCTGGCCGTGCGGCTGATCAGCGTGATCTCCGACGACCTCCAGCACGCGGGCCAGGCGGCCTACGTCCGGGGGCTGCTCAGCGCCGGCTGACCGCGGGCCGCCGGCGGCCGCCGTCCCGGCAGGACGCGGAGATGAGCGTGGACCACCGGGGGCCGATGCGGTCCAGGTGGTGGGCGCGCGCGGACCGCAGCGCCTCCTCGCCCAGCCGGTCCCGCAGGCCGGGGTCCTCGATCAGCGTGCGGAGGGCCGCCGCGAAGGCGTCCACGTCGCCCGGCGGAACCAGCAGCCCGTCGCGGCCCGGGGTGATCAGTTCGCCGGGGCCGAACGGGCAGTCGAACGACACCACCGGCAGGCCCATCCCCATGGCCTCGATGACCACCATCGGCATGCCCTCCCGGCGGGACGACAGCGCATAGACGGAGGCCCGCTCCATCTCGCCGTGCAGGTCGCGGGTACGGGGGAGCAGCTCGACCCGGCCGGTGAGGCCGAGCTCCCCGATCAGGGCGAGCAGCTTGTCCCGCCGGGGGCCTCCGCCGAAAACGCGCAGCGTCCAGTCCGGGTGGTCGGCGGCGACCGGCGCGAAGGCGCGGATGAGCAGGTCGAAGCCCTTGGTGTGCACGAGCCGCCCGGCGGCCAGGACGACCTTGTGCTCGCGCCGGGACGGGCGGGACGGCAGGCGCGGGGCGGCGTTCGGGATCTGCACCACCCGCACGCCGGAGCCGGCGAGGGCGGCCCGGTAGCCGGCGCCGGCGGCCTCCGTGAGCGTGGTGACGACGGTGAGGCGCCGGTAGCGGCGGAGGATCTCCCGGCGCAGCCAGGGCTGGTAGGACTCCAGGCTCATGTGGTCCTGCCCGATCGTCACGGCGCCGCGCGGGCCGAGCTCGGCGACCAGCAGGTTGAGGGACGGCCGGGTCGGCATGAGGACGTCGGCGGGGCTGCCGTACACGGCGCGCAGCAGGCACAGGTCCGACCAGAGGTTCATCAGGCGGAACGACGCCTCGTCCACCGGCGTCAGGACGCTCGGGAGCCGGGAGAGCAGGCGCGCCGCCCTGCCCTTGGGGGCGAACCCGTCGTCCGCGTAGGTCACCCTCACCCCGGCGGGGATGGGGAAGAACGGCTTCCTGCTCCGCTTCAGGACGCTGACGATCTCGACGTCGTGGTCGCGGGCCAGGTGCCCGGACAGGTTCAGCACCGTGCGGATCGTCCCGCCCGTGCCGTGCGCGTTCTGCAGGAGGATCCGGACGCGGAGCCGCTCACCGCGCGGCGGGACGGGCCGCAGCCGCAGCGGGCGCAGCGCCCAGAGCGCCGAACGGCGCAGGACACGGTGTGCCCTGCGCCGGACGCGGCGCTTCAGTCGCAGCGGTCGCGCTGACTTCTCCACCGGACCCTCCGGTCGCAGACGGCCTTTGTCCGGCTCGTACCCGCGACGGGTCCGGTCATCGTCACCCGGTGGTCACGGTTCGGTCGAGCGCCCCGCCCTTGACCCAGCGGCTCCACGACATCTGGTAGTAGCTCCAGCCGTTCAGCGGGTCCAGCTTCCGCTTGCTGCCGGTGATGATCACCGGGTCGCCGCGGTAGGACCAGCTGTAGTACCAGCGGGCGTCCTTGGGCGGCGAGTTGACGCAGCCGTGGCTGACGTTCTGCCGGCCCTGCGCCCAGACGGTGGCGGCCATGGAGTGGATGTACTCGCCGCTGTTGGAGATCCGCACCGCGTGCGGGATGACCTCGCGGTAGCCGCCGTTCTTCTTGTCCTTCGGATCGACGCCCATCCACTCCGACGTCATGATCGCCGGATTCTCCTTGCCCATGGTCAGGTGGATGCCGCTGGTGGTGAGGTAGGTGTCGACGCCGTTGACGACGCGGCCGCCCTTGCCCGCGCTGATCGGCCAGCTGCGGACCTTCTTGCCGTTCTTGGTGACGACCGCCTTCTTCTTCTTGGTGCTGATGTTGACCATGTGGGCGTCGCCGATGCGGAAGCCGCGGGTGAAGTCCGACACGCCGTAGGTCCTCTTGCCCGACTTGACACCGGACAGCTTCGCCGTGAGCGTCACCTTCTGGTTGGGCGCCCACCAGGTGCCGTTCTTGGTGCGGAAGATCACCGTGGTGTCGTTCATCCAGTACCACGCGCCGGTGGCGGGCTTGGCCGACTTGACCTCCAGCGCCTTCTCGACGGCCTTCTTGTCGCCGACGGCGCGGTTGAAGGTCACCTGGATCGGCATGCCGATGCCGACCTTCTCGTTCTTGCTCGGGGTGACGTCCACGATGTCCAGCTCGTTCGCCGCCTTCAGCGTGGCGAACGAGGCGTTGACCGTGGTCGACTTGCCCTTGGGGCTCTTGGCGACGGCGGTGACCTGGTACTTGGTGCCGGGGCGCAGCGTGCGCGACTTCCAGCTGGTCTTGTCGGCGGCCATCGCGCCGTCCACCGGCTTGCCCCTCAGGGTGACGGTCACCTGCTCGAGCGTGCCGCCCGCGGCGGTGACGACGACGCCGTCCTCGGGCTTGGCCTTGGTGTTGCCGTTGCCCGGGTTGATCGTCACCTGCGGGGCATTGGCGTCGCCCTTCTCCCCGACCGTGACGCCGGAGTCCTTCTCTCCCCCACTGCAGGCCGTCGTCAAGAGCAGCACGGCCCCTGCCATGCCCGCGCCTGCGCGAACCCCTGCGGAAACCCTCCGCTGCACCACAACCTCCAGAAACCCCGCCGTCTATCACAAAGACATTAGCGACAAAAGTCGACGATCATGCCACGACCCGGGGTTTTGGCGGGCGTCCGAGATCAAAGCGTTGCATGAGCGCGGATCGCCGGCCCCCCGGGCCGTGGCCGAACGCGGTTCGGGACGCGGTTCAGCGGAGCGCGCTGCCCTCCTGCCACTTGCCGAAGGAGAGCTGCCAGAAGCCCCAGCCGTTGTCGTGCTCGACCTCGCGGTCCGTGCCGGTCAGCTTGATGACGTCGCCGCGCTGCATGATGTCGTAGTACCACTTGGCGTTGGCCGGGCTGACGTTCAGGCAGCCGTGGCTGACGTTCGCGGAGCCCTGCGAGCCGACGGACCACGGCGCCGAGTGCACGTACTCGCCGCTGTTGGAGAAGCGGACCGCGTAGTTGACGACCTGCTTGTAGTACCCGGGGTCGCCCTCCTTGCGGCCCGGCGACGTCATCGTGACCGGGTTGCCCTTCTCCATCAGCAGGTGGACGCCGCTGGTGGTGGTGTACTCCCGCGTCTGGCCGTTGCCGGCGCTGAACGGGACCGTCCGCAGCTTCTTGCCGTCCCGGGTGACGGTCATGTGGTGGCCGCCGATGTCGCCGGTGGTGATCTGGGCGGCGCCGATGGTGAGGGTCGCCTTCGCGTCCTTGGCCCCGTAGACGCCGCCGCCCGCGTTCACCCCCGCGAGGTTCGCCTGGAAGCGGACCGTCTGGTGGGGCTGCCAGTACGTCTTCGTCCGGTAGATCACCTGGTCGTTGCCGACCCACCGCCACGCGCCCTCGACCGGCTTGTCCGGCGTGACGCGCAGCGCCCGCTCCACGGCGGCCCTGTCGGTCACCGGGCGGTCGAACCGGACGATGATCGGCATGCCGACGCCGACCTTCTCCCCCGTGACGTTCGGGGTGATGTCCGAGATCGACAGCGTCTGCGACGGCTTCAGCGTCGTGAACGAGCTGGTGACCGTCCGGGACTTCCCGCCATCGGTCTGCGCGGTGACGGTGTAGGACGTGCCGGGCGTCATGGTGCGGGTGGACCGCCACGTCTTGCGGCCGTCGCCGAACTTGCCGGTGACGGTGGCGCCCTGCCCCTGGACGGTGACGGTGCGCAGCTTGGTCCCGGAGGCCTTCACCTCGATCGTCCCGTCCGGCTTGACCTGGGCGGTCCCGTTGGCCGGCGTGATCGTCACCGCCGTGTCGGACCCGCCCGAGGCGAGCTTGCCGGCGCTCCCGATCGAGCAGCCGGTCACCAGCAGCACCACCGCGCCGGTGCCACCGGTCACCACAAGCCCCAAACGACCCTTGCTTGCCACGAACTCCCCCAAACCCCGTGAATTCACCCTGTGTCCGGTGAAATCTGTCTGTGTAGGGAGACGCTCCGAACCGGCCGCGGGTTCGGAGCGAGACGGGAATCGCTGTGCGGGCGGGGCGGGCGGGACCGGTCAGGCGGCGGAGCCGGTGCCGGACGCGCGCGCGGGCTCGCGGTTCACGTGGCGGACGACGCGCTTGAAGCCCCAGACCGACACCGCGATGCCGATCGCGCCCAGCCCGGCGACGATGCCGGTGCGGATCCACAGGTACATGCTGATCGACTGGTTGAACAGCATCCAGAGGCTGATGCCCACGTTGGCGAGCAGCACCGCCGACCACAGCAGCGAGATGCGCAGGAAGAACTGGTGGACCCTGGCGTGCTTGTAGAACGCGTCAGGGATCGGCGCCATGTCCTTGGCGAGCTTCATCGCGAGCGGTTTCCCGAGCGGCACCGAGGCGAGGAAGGCCATGCTCACGGCGAGCGTGCCGAGCGTCGGCTGGAGGAAGTAGACGACCGCGCTGTGAGTCGCGGCGGCCAAGATCGCGCGGACCGTCACACCGACCGCGGCCAGCATCAGCATCCCCGACACCGGGTGCCCGCGGACGTACCGGTAGATGATCCCGCCGTACACCCAGGCGACGGCGGCCACGAGCGCGCCGTTCAGCCCGAGGAGGGTGAGCGCGGCGTAGAACACCGCGACGGGCGCGATGACCCCCTCGACGAACCGCGGGAGCGCGTGCATCAGCAGCGCGGTCACCCGCGGCAGCTCGAACACGTGGTGGCCACCCGCGTGGCCGTCCTGCGGCAGCTCCGCCCGAACCGCCCCTGGCGGTTCGGCGGTCATGGTCGCCGGTCGTTCCATCGAGCGCTGCGCTCCCCGATCGGTGTGCATGGACTCGGATGTGCTCACGATTCGCACCACCGTACGTGATGATCCGCACGTGGCCGTCCGTTTTCGAACGATCCGTAGCGCGCGGCTTGTTCCCTCCTTAGTTCGGGCCCGGCGTCCGTTTGGTTCGGAACCGGGGCCGCATCGCCGCGGATGCGGGCCGGAATCGGCCATGCCCGAGGACTCCGCCTTCAAGCCTCCGCCGACCTCGGAAAACCGCTGGTCAGTCCTCGGGCGGGGCCGGCTGGACGGCCTGGGCGGCGGCGTAGATGGCGCGCAGGGTGACCGCGACCGACGGCCTCCGCACGCTCGCGGACCGGGTCACCGCGTACACCTCGCGGGCGAGCGTGCACTCGGGGATGCGCCGCACCGCCACGTCCTGGTCGCCGGCGGCCAGCGCGAGCGCCGGCACGGCGGTGATGCCGATCCCCCGCGCCACAAGGCTCAGGATCGTGTGCAGCCCCTCGAACTCCCAGGGGACGGGACGGGCCCCGCCGACGGCGTCCAGCAGCCGCTCGACGGCCTGCCGGGACGGTTCCCCGGGCGGGGCCGCCATCCACGGCTCCTCCCGGAGCTGCTGCAGGTCGACGGCCCGGTCCGGACGCGACATGGGGTGCGTGCCCGGGACGACGAGGACGAGCGGGTCGCGCCGGAGGTGGAAGAACTCCAGCGCGGCGGGCGACTGCTCGGGGACCTTTCCCGTCCAGTCGTCGATGAGCGCGATGTCGACCTCGCCGTTCTGTACCTGGCGGATCCCGGCGCCGGGCGCGGTCTGGCGCAGCACGAACGTGAGATCGGGATGGTCGCCGAGGCTGTGCGCCAGCGCGGGCGCGAACGCGACGGCGGCGGTCGGGAACGCCGTGACCACGACCCGGCCCATGGGGGCGTCGGCCTGGGCCGACAGCTCCGCCTCGGCCGTCTCCACGAGGTTGAGGATCTCCTCGGCGCGGTCGGCGAGGCGCCGTCCGGCATCGGTCAGCTCCGCGCTGCGGGCGGTCCGGTCCAGCAGCGGGACGCGGGCCTCCCGTTCGAGCGCGGCCAGCTGCTGGGAGACCGCCGAAGCCGTGTAGCCGAGGGCGGCGGCGGTCGCCGCGATGCTCCCGCGGCGGGCGAATTCGGCGAGAAGCCGCAGGCGGCGGAGCTCTAGCATCAGCCCATCTTACGGTCACCATCGATGAGACTCGCTTGTGATGATGCTAAATGCGGGCAAGCATGAAGCGAACCCGGCCGGGTCGCAGCACACGGGGATTTCCACGGTCACCCACCGTCTATCACGCATGCCTTGGAGTAGTTCATGCCTGCCCAGAACCATCCCGCGGCCCTCCGTCCGGTGTCGTTCGCCCCTCGCCCGGTCCCGCTGTCGGCGACGCTCGCGGTCAACGAGGCCATGGCCCGCAAGCGGAGACGCGGTGAACGCGTGCTCCCCCTCGGTTTCGGGGAGGCCGGGATCCCCCTGCACCCCGCGCTGACCCGCGAGCTCGGCGCGGCCGCGGGCCGCGGCGGCTACGGGCCGGTGGCCGGCTCGCCCGCGCTGCGTGCCGCCGCGGCCGGGTACTGGGCGCGCCGCGGGCTGCCCACCGACCCGTCCACGGTGGTCGCCGGCCCGGGGAGCAAGCCGCTGCTGTTCGCCCTGCTGACCGCGCTGGGCGGTGATGTGGTGGTCGCCGCGCCGAGCTGGGTGAGCTACGCGGCGCAGACGTCCCTGGCGGGGGCGGAGCCGATCCGCGTGGCCACCCCGCCGGGCGAGGGCGGCGTGCCGAGCCCCGCGCTGCTGGCCGACGCCGTGGTGCGGGCGCGGGCCCGGGGTCGCGACGTGCGGGCCGTGGTGGTGACGCTGCCCGACAACCCGACGGGGACGCTCGCGTCCGAGGCGACCGTCCGGCGGTTGTGCGCGGTCGCGCGCGAGCAGGACCTGGTCGTGATCTCCGACGAGATCTACCGCGACCTGGTGCACTCCCCCGGGCGGACGGTGCCGTCCCCCGCCCTGTACGCGCCGGAGCGCACCGTGGTGACGACCGCGCTGAGCAAGAATCTGGCGGCCGGCGGCTGGCGGATCGGGGTGGCGCGGCTGCCGGACGGGCCGTTCGGCGCCGCGCTGCGCGGCAGCCTGCTCGGGGTGGCGAGCGAGATCTGGTCCAGCGCCCCGGCGCCGATGCAGCACGCCGCCGCGTACGCGTTCGCCGAGCCGCCCGAGCTGGTCGAGCACGTCGACCGCAGCCGGCGGCTGCACGCCGCGATCACCGGCGCGGTCGCCGACCGGTTCGCCGCCGCGGGCGCGCGGGTCACGCGTCCGGAAGCGGCCTTCTACCTCTACCCCGACTTCGGGCCGATGCGGGAGGCCCTGGAGGCCAACCACGGCGTCCGGACGGCCGCCGACCTCACGCACCTGCTGCTGGAACGCTACGGGGTCGGCGTCCTGCCGGGCAGCTCGTTCGGGGACGCCCCGTCCGCGCTGCGCATGCGGGTGGCGCCGAGCCTGCTCTACGGGGAGGACGACGAGCAGCGCCTCGCGGCCCTCGCGGCGCCCGCCCCGGCGTCCCTGCCGTGGATCTCCGACGCGCTCGACCGGCTCGGCGAGGTGCTCGCCGACCTGCCGGCCTCCGTCACCGTGGGTGAGCCCGCGCTCGCCTAGGGCGGTCCCCGCCGCGGGCCGTCCAGCGCTCCGGGACGGCCCGCGGACGCCTGCCCGCGTGAGGCTCCGCGCGCGGATGGTGACGGCGCCCGCCCCGGCCGGGAACGGCCGCCGAGAAGATCGGCGCCCGCCCCGACCGGGGCGTATAAGCGTGGTGTAAGGTCCAACGACGCACGGGGCGAACGTCGCTTATCGACCAGGGGCAGGCCAAAGGGCGTCCCGCCCGCACCGCCCGTGGTAAACCCAGGGCGAACGTGAGGCCGCGGAAGTGATGACAGAAGGCGAGGGGGCCCGCCATGAGGCATGCACGGGACGGGGCTGCCGCGGCGATGAACGCCGCCTCCAGAATCCTGGTCGCGCGGGGCAAGAACGAGCCCCAGGAGATGGAGAACCCCGACGTCGCCTGGGGGCAGCGGGCCCGTGACGGAGTGTGGGTGCCGACGCGGGACGGGCAGCGGATCCACTTCGGCATCGACGTGGCGGCCGCCGACACCGTCGCCCAGGTCCTGCGTCCCAGCCTGCGGGTGTTCGTCGGCGTGGACGTCGACACCGACATCGTCGCGCAGACGACGGCCGGCGGGGTGCGGCTCCTCACCGTCATCCACGGCCCCGACGCCCCCACCGAGTTCCGGTTCGCGGTCTCCCTCGCCGACGGGCTGACCCTGGAGTCGATGCCGTCCGGCGGCTACGACGTCGTCCACCTGCGGTACGGCGCGACGGTCGGGCGGCTCTACAACCCGTGGGCGAGCGACTCGATGTTCCGCCAGGTGAAGGCGGACTACACGCTGGAGGGCTCGGCGGTCACGATGCGGGTCCAGCACACCGACGCGTTCTACCCGGTCGTCGCCGACCCGCACTACGAGCGCTGAGGACCGGCTTCATCCAGGCCCCCACCACGCCGTTGGGCCCCGCGTCCGGAAGTGGACCGTTCCGGCCGACCAGGCTCTCTCCGCGCTCCGGCATAAATTGGCGGCGTGCCAGTAAAGGGAGGCGCTCCTCGTCATAAGGTGGGGTCCGCGGGCCGCGTGCCGGCCCCGGCGGCGCCGCCGGGAACACGACCGCCCGGCCCACGGAGACTGGAGTCGTTGTGATCTTCACTCATGACACCGAGCACGCGCTCGCCGTCGTCGTCGACCTGATCAACACCGGCGCGGCGGCGTCCGGCGCGGAGGGCCTCGGCGGGCTGCCGGGCCTGCGCGGGTTCGTGGAGCGCAACGCCTTCAGCGACGTCGGCGCGCTCACCGAGGCGGACCTGGCCCGGGTCCTCGACCTGCGCGCCCGGTTCCACGCGGTCTTCCGCGCGGAGGGCGTCCCGGCCGCGGTCCGGCTGATCAACGAGATCGTCGGCGAGGTCCGCGCCACGCCGCACCTGACCGACCACGACGGCTACGACTGGCACGTGCACTTCTTCGCGCCCGGCGCCCCGCTCGGCGAGCATCTGGCCGCGGACTGCGGGATGGCGCTGGCCTACGTGGTGGCCGCGGGCGAGCTGGACCGGCTGCGCACCTGCGAGGCGCCGGACTGCTCGCGGGTGCTGGTCGACCTGTCCCGCAACCGGTGCCGCCGCTACTGCGACAGCCGCACGTGCGGGAACCGCATGCACGTGGCCGCCTACCGGGCCCGCCGGCGCGAGGCCGCCCACTGAGCCCGCACTGAGCCCGCCCGCGTGGTGTCAGCGCGCGGCGCCGAGGCGGCCGACGGCGGCCAGGGCGGCCCGCGCGGCGGGGACGTCGTGGACGCGGAACACGCGGGCGCCGAGCACCGCGGAGACGCCGAGGACGGCCATGGTGCCGACGCCCCGCTTGTCGACGGGGCGCCCGAGGGTCTCGCCGATGAAGTCCTTGTTGGACACCGCGACCAGGACCGGCCAGCCGGTGGCGGTCAGCTCGCCGAGCCGCCGGGTGATCTCCAGCGAGTGGCGGGTGTTCTTGCCGAAGTCGTGCGCGGGGTCGATGAGGATCGCGTCCCGGCGGACGCCGAGGGCGGCGGCGCGCTCGGCCTCGGCCGTGACGTGCCCGACCACGTCCGCCACGACGTCGCCGTAGCCGATCCGGTGCGGGCGGGTGCGGGGCGCGAGGGCGCCGGCGTGCGCGCAGACGAGCCCGATCCCGTGCGCGGCGGCGACCTCGGCGAGCCGCGGGTCCGGTCCGCCCCAGGTGTCGTTCAGCAGGTCGGCGCCGGCCCGCGCCACCGCCTCGCCGACCTCCGCGCGCCAGGTGTCGACGCTGATCACCACGTCCGGGTGCCGTTCCCGGACCGCCGCGACGAGGTCGACGACCCGGCGCAGCTCCTCGGCGACGCCGACGTCCTCCCCGGGGCCGGCCTTGACCCCGCCGATGTCGACGATGTCGGCGCCGGCCGCGACGGCCCGGCCGGCGGCGGCGAGGGCCGCGTCGAAGCCGTAGGTGGCGCCGCGGTCGAAGAACGAGTCGGGCGTGCGGTTCACCACGGCCATGATCGCGTGCGGGCCGATCTCACGCCCGTTCAGCCGCAGCGGCGGCGCGTCCGGAGAGCTCATGATGGGTCTCACCGTGGCACACGCGCGGGCCGGCGAGCGAACCAGAAGGGAATTCGGTTCAAACGGCGCCCTCCCTCGTCATGGACATGTCCTGGTCGGTAACCTCATATTTCACGCTCGTTGCGGGTTCTGCCCGTGGTGGGCCCGCGTCGGACCTAATTCAGCCATGGAGGATCCGCTGTCCAGGCGAGCACTCATCACCGGCATCACCGGACAGGACGGCTCGTATCTGGCCGAGCATCTGCTCGGGCTGGGGTACGAGGTCTGGGGCCTGGTGCGGGGGCAGGCGAACCCCCATGTGTCGCGGCTGCGCAAGCACATCGGCGACGTGCAGATCACCACCGGCGACCTGCTGGACCAGGGCAGCCTGATCTCGGCGGTCGAGCGGGTCCGGCCCGACGAGGTCTACAACCTGGGCGCGATCTCCTACGTGCCGATGTCGTGGCAGCAGGCCGAGCTCACCGCCGAGGTCACCGGCATGGGCGTGCTGCGGATGCTGGAGGCGATCCGGGTGGTGTCGGGCATCAGCCCGTCCCGCACGCCCGGCAGCGAGCAGATCCGCTTCTACCAGGCGTCGTCCTCGGAGATGTTCGGGATGGTGCGGGAGACCCCGCAGAACGAGAAGACGCCGTTCCACCCGCGCAGCCCGTACGGCGTGGCGAAGAGCTACGGGCACTACATCACGCAGAACTACCGCGAGTCCTACGGGATGTTCGCGGTCAGCGGCATCCTGTTCAACCACGAGTCACCGCGCCGCGGCGCGGAGTTCGTGACGCGGAAGGTGTCGCTGGGCGCGGCGCGCATCAAGCTCGGCCTGGCCGCCGAGCTGCGGCTCGGCAACCTGGACGCGCGGCGCGACTGGGGCTACGCCGGCGACTACGCCCGCGCGATGCGGATGATGCTGGCGCAGGACTCCCCCGAGGACTACGTCATCGGAACGGGCCAGACGCAGTCGGTGCGCGAGCTGGTGGAGTTCGCGTTCCGCACGGCCGGCCTGAACTGGGAGGACCACGTCGTCCTGGACGCGAAGTACACGCGTCCGGCCGAGGTCGACCTGCTGTGCGCCGACCCGAAGAAGGCCCGCGAGCAGCTCGGCTGGGAGCCCGTGGTGTCGTTCGAGAGCCTGGTGACGATGATGGTCGAGTCGGACCTTCGGCTGCTGTCGGAGTCCGCCCGCCCGGAGGACGAGCCCTTCAGCCCCGATCATTGGTGATCCGGTTACCGGCGTCGTGGCACGATTCAGACATGGCCACTTGCGAGCACGTGCAGACCGTTCCGGTAGAGGATCCGTCCCCGAACACGCCGCAGGGCTGTGAGGAGTGCCTCGCCGAAGGGACGCGGTGGGTCCACCTGCGGCTCTGCCTGGGTTGCGGGCATGTGGGCTGCTGCGACTCCTCCCCCATGCGGCACGCCACCGCCCACTACCAGAAGGAGGGGCACCCGATCGTCCGGTCGTTCGAGCCGGGCGAGGACTGGCGCTGGTGCTTCGCCGACAACCTGATCGTCTGATGCCCGACGTCCGGCTGCGCAGCGGCCCCGGACGGTGGATCCTGCTGGCGACCGTGCTCGGGTCGAGCGTGGCGATGCTCGACGCGACGGTCGTCAACGTGGCGCTCCCGGCGCTCGGCCGGGACCTCGGCGCCGACGTCGCCGGACTCCAGTGGACGGTCAACGCCTACACGCTGACCCTCGCCGGCTTCATCCTGCTCGGCGGCTCCCTCGGCGACCGGTTCGGGCGGCGCCGCATCTTCCTGGTCGGCGTGGTCTGGTTCGCGGTCGCGTCGGTGCTGTGCGGCGTGGCGCCGAACATCGAGACGCTGATCCTGGCGCGGGCGCTGCAGGGCGTGGGCGGGGCCCTGCTCACCCCGGGCTCCCTGGCGATCATCCAGGCGTCGTTCGCGCCCGACGACCGTCCCCGCGCGGTCGGCGTCTGGTCGGGCCTCGGCGGCGTCGCGGGCGCGGTCGGCCCGTTCGCCGGCGGCTGGCTGGTCGAGGCGGCCGGCTGGCGGTGGGTGTTCCTGCTGAACGTCCCGCTCACCGCCGTCGTGGTGCTGGTCGCGGCCCGGCACGTCCCCGAGAGCTTCGACCCGCAGGCGCGCGGGCGCTTCGACATCCTCGGCGCGGTGCTGGCGGCGCTGGCGCTCGCCGGGACGACCTACGCGCTCACCGAGGCGCCGGGCGGGGGCGCGGCGGCGCCGGTCATCACCGCCGCCGCGCTCGCCGGGCTGGCGGCGGCCGTGGCGTTCGTGCTGGTCGAGCGGCTGCGGGGGCGGGGCCGGCACCTGCCGGGCGCGCGGACGGGACGCCCCGCGCCGCAGCCGATGCTGCCGCTGGACGTGTTCGCCTCGCGGCAGTTCTCCGCCGTCAACGTCGTCACGTTCATCATGTACGGCGGCATGGGCGTGCTGTTCTTCCTGTTCGTGCTCAACCTCCAGGTCGTCGGCGGGTTCTCGCCGATCGCGGCGGGGACGGCGCTGCTGCCCGTCACCGTGCTGATGCTGCTGCTGTCGGCGCGGGCGGGCGCGCTCGCGCAGAAGATCGGCCCGCGGCTCCCGATGACCGTGGGGCTGCTGGTGGCGGCGGGCGGGATGCTGCTGGTCGGCCGGATCGGGGAGGACTCCTCCTACGTCCGGGACGTCCTGCCCGCGGTGGTGGTGTTCGGGCTGGGGCTGTCCGCGGTGGTCGCGCCGCTCACCGCGACCGTGCTCGCCACCGCCGACGCCCGGCACGCGGGCGTGGCCAGCGGCGTCAACAACGCGGTGGCGCGGGCGGCCGGGCTGCTGGCGGTGGCGGCGATCCCGCCGCTGACCGGGCTGACGGGCGACGCCCTGAACGATCCCGGCGAGTTCGCGCAGGGGTTCCGGCTCGCGATGATGACGTGCGCCGCGCTCCTGGCCGCCGGGGCCGTGCTGACCTTCCTCACCGTGGGCGACGACGCGCTGCGCACGCCGTCCGGGGAGGCCGTCGAGCCGGAGTGCAGGCGCCACTGCGGCGTCGGCGCCCCGCAGCTGCAGCCCGAGCGGGAGAACGTCCCGGCGGCGCCGTCGGCGGGCCCGGCACCGGACGCCAAGGCCTGATCGGCCGTCCCGGCGCGGCCACACCCGGTCCGAATCCGGCTATGTCCAGGACCGCAGCGGTTCGTTGGCATACGGTCGGTGCATGAATCTGCGGCAGCTGCGCTATGTCGTGGCGACCGCCGACCACGGCACGATGACGTCGGCGGCCCAGGCCCTCTACGTGGCTCAGCCCGCGCTGTCGCGGGCCGTCCGCGAGCTGGAGCGCGAGCTCGGCGTCGAGCTGTTCGCGCGGTCGGGCCGCGGCGTCGCGCTGACCCCGGTCGGCGAGCAGGTCGTCCGGCAGGCCCGCGTCGCGCTGGACGCCGTCGACGCGATCGAGGGCCTCTCGGTCGCCCGCGCCGACGGGCGGGGCGCGGAGCTGCGCATCGCCGTCACCGCGTCCCTGGAGCCGGAGCTGACGGGCCGGCTCATCCCGCGCTTCGCCCGGGACCAGCCGGCCGTCCGGGTCCGGGTGATCCGCTGCGCGGACCGCGACCAGGTCGCGGCGGCGCTGCGGGTGGGCCGCGCCGAGCTGGCGCTCACGGACCTGCCCGTCCCCGGCGACATGACCGCGCACCCGTTCGAGCAGCGGGAGGTGGTGTTGATCTCGCCGCCCGCGCTGAAGGTCCGCGAACCGGTGCCGCCGGCCGCGCTGGACGGGATGCGGCTGGTGCTGCCCGCCCGCGGCAGCGCCCCGCGCGCCGAGATCGACACGATGCTGCGGCGGATCGGCGCGCGGCCGGTCCCGGCGGTGGAGTCCGACGAGCGCGGCGCGTGGCTCGGCTGGGTGCGGGCCGGGATGGGCTCGCTGCTCTGGTACCGCAACCAGATCGACGACACCGAGGGCGTGACCGTCCGGTCGTTCATGCCGCCCCTCACCCGCATGATCGGCCTCGTCCACGCGCACCGCCGGCTGCCGCCCGCGGCCCGCGACTTCCTGACGTTCGCCAAGGAGACGCCCCGCGACCACCACGCCCGCTGACCCGCCGCCTCGCCGGTGCCGGGTTCCGCCGGCCATGCCATGATTCGGCGGGTGGAGACGACGCACGCGCTGTGGCTGCTGGCCGTCCCGGTCGGCGCCCTCATGGTGGCCGCGGGGGCGCGCCGCATCGGACTGTCGGCGCCGCTGGTCCTGGTGATCGCGGGACTGGGCTTCTCGTTCGTCCCGGGCGTACCGGACTTCGAGCTCGACCCGGAGTTCGTGCTCTACGTGGTCCTGCCGCCGCTGCTGTTCTCCGCGGCGTGGAAGAGCTCGTTCACCAACCTGCGCGAGAACGCGTGGTCGATCGGGCTGCTGTCGATCGGGCTGGTGCTGTTCACGACGTTCGCCGTCGGGTACGCGGCGTCCCTCCTCGTCCCCGGGCTGCCGCTGGCGGCGGCGTGCGTGCTCGGCGCGATCGTAGCGCCGCCCGACGCGGTGGCGGCGGTGAGCGTCGCGCAGCGCCTCGGCCTGCCCCGCCGGACGGTGACGGTGCTGGTCGGCGAGAGCCTGTTCAACGACGCGACGGCGCTCACCGCGTTCCGGGTCGCGCTGATCGCGGCGACCGGCGCCGGGTTCACGCTGGTGGACGGCGTCTGGCGGTTCCTGTTCGCCGCCGTCGCCGGCGCCGCCGTGGGCCTGCTGCTCGGGCCGCCGCTGCACTGGCTGCGGACCAGGCTGGACGACCCGCTCGTGGAGAACGGCGTCGTGCTCGTCGCGCCGTTCGCGGCCTACCTCATCGCCGAGAGCGTGCACGCCTCCGGGGTGATCGCGGTGGTGGTCAGCGGGCTGTACCTCGGCAACCGGGAGACCGAGTCCGGGGCGGTGACCCGGCTGATCGGGCATTCGTTCTGGAAGGTGCTGGTCTTCGTCCTGGAGTCGGTGGTCTTCCTGCTGATCGGGCTCCAGCTGCCGCCGGTGGTCGGCGGGCTGTCGGGGTGGAGCTGGCAGGAGCTGGCCTGGTGGGCGATCGCGGTCTTCGCCGTCACGGTCGCCGCCCGGTTCGCGTGGGTGTTCCCGGCGTCCCAGCTCTCCCGGCTGCTGTCGCGGCGGGAGCGGGCCCGCGGGAACGTCGGCTGGCGCGGCATGGTGGTGGTGTCGTGGGCAGGGATGCGCGGGGTGGTGTCGCTCGCCGCGGCGTTCGCGATCCCGTTCGCCGCGGACGGCCGCCCGTTCCCGGGCCGCGACCTGATCCTCTTCCTGACGTTCACGACCGTTCTCGGGACGCTGCTGGTGCAGGGCCTGACGTTCCCGGCGCTCATCCGCGCGCTCGGCATCGGCGGCGACGGCGAGCGCTACAGCGACACGGTGGCGGAGGCCGGCGCGCAGCACGCCGCTGCGCAGGCCGCGCTCGAACGGCTGGAGGAGCTGAACGCCGCGGAGAGGCTGGACGACTCGGTGGTGGAGCGGCTGCGCCAGCTCACCGAGCAGCGGCAGCTGCGGGCCTGGGAGAGGCTCGGCGGCGGGACGGGCCCGGAGGGCGAGGAGGTGCCGACCGCGACGTACCGGCGGCTGCGCAGGGAGATGCTGGACGCCGAGCGCCGGGTGTTCGTCCGGATGCGGGACGAGCGGCGCATCGACGACGAGGTGCTCACCCGCGTCATGCACGAGCTGGACCTGGAGGAGGTCGCCCTCAACCGCGACTAGCGCGACTAGCGGGACGTGCGGTGGCCCCGGCCACGGTGCGCCGTGGCCGGGGCGGCGGTCCGGGTCAGGACGACCCGTTGAGGGGCTGGGCGGGGAGCTCGACCGTGTAGGACTCCTTGACCACGTCCAGGTGGTGCCAGGACTCCCGCACCGTGACGCCGGGCACGGACCGGATGGCGTCGAGCACGGAGACCAGCTCGCCGCGCGAGGCCGCCTCGGCCTGCCCGACGATGTCGTAGCGCCCGAAGCCGGTCGCCAGGTACCGGACGCCGTCCTGGGCCGCGACCGCGTCGGCCACGGCCCGCAGCCCGCCGGTCACCACCAGCCCGAATCCGCCGAGCTCGGCGGCGCCGAGGGCCAGCGGGTCGGCCAGGCCGGTGACCTGGATGACGCCGGTGCGCATGAGCCGGACCACCCGGGCCCGGGTGGCCGCCTGGGAGAGGCCGATGACGTGCGCGAGACGGGTGTAGGGAGCGCGCCCGTCGCGCTGCAGCTCGTGCAGGAGCCGCCAGTCGATGTCGTCGAGGGTGACCTCGCCGAGCTCGCGCACCACCGTGTGCGTGTCGCGCACGGTGGACACCGACCGGAACACCTCCGCCGCGCGGACGCCGGGGACGGACCGGATCTGGTCCACCTCGGCCGCGAGCGCGGCGTCGTCGCGGGTGCGCACCTGCGCGACGAGGTCGTACGGGCCGGCGGTCAGCGCGGCGAAGCTGACGGCGGGCCGCTCGGCGACCGCCTTGGCGACCTCCCGGGCGGAGCCGTCCACGGTGACCGACACGTGCCCGATCGCCTCCGCGCCGACGACGGCGGCGTGCACGATGCCGACGACCCGGACGACCTGCGTTTCGAGAAGGTGCTGCACCCGTGCCCGCACGGCCGTGCGGGAAAGCCCGACGCGGTCGGCGAGCGCCTGGAACGTCGCCCTGCCATCCCGCTGGAGCTCGCGGACGAGCACGGCGTCGACCGCATCCAGCACGGTTCTCCTCCTCGACGTGTGGTGAATCGTTCTGCCAGCGACTGCAAGATCATTCCATTTCAGGACGGTATGACGTCAAATATTGATCTTGCTCGTGTTCGCCATGCCCGGCGGCCGTCGATGCGTCGGCGACCGGTTCCGGCAGGCGACGTTTCCGACGTCGCCTCGACCGGCGCGGGAGCGCAACGCTGCCGGGCCGCGCCGCGCGCTCGGCGCGGCGCGGCCGTGCGGGCGGCGGGCGTGCGCGGGCGCGGTGATCACTCGGGCGACCGCCGCGCGGCCGGGACGGCCCGCGGCGCAGGCGGACGGGGCACACCGGGGCCGAGTGCGTGACCTGCATGCGCTTCTCCCGGTGTTCTGCTGTCACGCCCCCTCCGGCGGATCCACCGTCCGCATGAGGCACATGTAAGAAAAGTGCATCGAGGGCGCAGTTACGTCAAGAGGTAACTTTACAGAGAGCCAAGCCCCACGTTGCACCGTTTTCAACCAGGTCTGCCCGGTCACTTTCGTTGTGCCTGGAAGGAGGCGGACACCGCGGCGGAGATCACATCGGCGCCGCCGCGGGGACACCGTGTCATCACCCCTGGGTACGGCCCCTGCGGGCCAGCGCGCGGCGGGCCCTACCGGCGTGTCCGGAGCATCGCCGGGTATGACCGACAATGTTCGGTGGCCCAGCCACTCTGATCCGGGATTGGTGTGTAGTACAGCCGTGCACCTGCTGAACGGTGGGCGTTCCGCTCACGATCTCACCTACAACGACGTCTTCATGCTCCCCCGCCGCTCCTCGGTCGGGTCGCGGCTGGACGTCGACCTCGCCACCTCCGACGGCAGCGGCACCGCCATCCCGCTCGTGGTGGCCAACATGACGGCCGTCTCGGGCCGCCGGATGGCGGAGACGGTCGCCCGGCGCGGCGGTGTCGCGGTGCTCCCGCAGGACATCCCCGCCGACGTCGTCGCCGAGGTCATCGGCTGGGTCAAGGGCCGCGACCTGGTCGTGGACACCGCGATCCGGCTGGACCCGTCCAGCACGGCCGGGGACGCGCTCGCGCTGCTGCCGAAGCGGGCGCACAACGCCGTCATCGTCGTCGAGGACGACCGGCCGGTGGGCGTCGTCACCGAGGCCGACTGCCAGGGCGTCGACCGGTTCGCCCAGCTCCGCGACATCATGTCCCGCGACCTGGTGACGCTGCCGGCCGGCGTCGACCCGCGCGAGGCGTTCGACCGGCTGCACGAGCGCGGCCACCGGCTCGCCCCCGTCGTGGACGGCGAGGGCCGCCTCGCCGGCGTCCTCACCCGCACGGGCGCGCTGCGCGCCACCCTCTACACGCCGGCCGTGGACACCGCGGGCCGGCTGCGCATCGCGGCCGCGGTCGGCGTCAACGGCGACGTCGCGGGCAAGGCCAAGGCGCTGCTGGAGGCGGGCGCCGACCTGATCGTGGTGGACACCGCGCACGGCCACCAGGAGAAGATGTTCGGCGCGCTCGCCGCCGTCCGCGGCCTGGACCCCGCCGTCCCGGTGGTGGCGGGGAACGTGGTGACCGCCGAGGGCACCCGCGAGCTGATCGAGGCCGGCGCCGACATCGTCAAGGTCGGCGTGGGCCCCGGCGCGATGTGCACGACCCGGATGATGACGGGGGTCGGCCGCCCGCAGTTCTCCGCCGTCCTGGAGTGCGCCGCCGAGGCGCGCCGGCACGGCCGGCACGTGTGGGCGGACGGCGGCGTCCGGCATCCCCGCGACGTCGCCCTCGCGCTCGCGGCGGGCGCGGCGAACGTGATGGTCGGCTCGTGGTTCGCCGGCACCTACGAGTCCCCGGGCGACCTGCAGCGCGCCGCCGACGGGCGGCTCTACAAGGAGAGCTTCGGGATGGCGTCCGCGCGGGCGGTGCGGCTGCGGACCGCCGAGGACTCCCCCTTCGACCGGGCCCGCAAGGCCCTGTTCGAGGAGGGCATCTCCACGTCCCGGATGTACCTGGACCCGCAGCGCCCCGGCGTGGAGGACCTGATCGACTCGATCGTGGCGGGGCTGCGCAGCTCGTGCACCTACGCGGGCGCCCGCACCCTGGAGGAGTTCCACGAGCGCGCCACGATCGGGATCCAGAGCCCGTCCGGCTACGCCGAGGGCAAGCCGCTGTCCAGCAGCTGGTAAACGCCGCCTCTCGCACCGGGCGGCCGGCGCCGCAATTCGCGACACGCCGCCTCCGGCACGCCGTTATCCCCGCGCTGACCTGCACGCTCTTACTCCGGGACGGAGAGGGGTCTTCGTCGGCGAAGGGGGCGGGGCATGATCGACGGCGCGCCGGCGGGCACCGCGACGCGAGCGCGGCCGAAGGACGCGCCCTGCGCGCCGCCTCCCGCCCCCGGACGGGACGCCCGGGCCGGGGACGCCGCACTGCGCGGCCTGGCCGAGGCGCTGCTGATCGCCGGGGTCTCGCCGGCGCTGCCGGGGATCGCGCTCCTGCGCTCCGGGCGCGTCCGGTGCGGCTCGGCGCTGCTCGCCGGGCAGGCGCTCGCGCTGGCGGCCGCCGCCCTCGCCGCCGGGCACGGCCCGCCGGCCGGGCCGGTCTGGCCGGCCGCCGCCACGGCCGGCTGCGTGCTGCTCGCGGCGCTGTGGGCGGCGCTGATCGTCCATGCCTACGCCGTGCTGGTGCCGGACGGGCTGCCGCCGCTGCTGCGCCTCGCCGGCGGCACCACCGTCGCCGTCCTGTGCCTGCTGGTGATCGTCCCGCCGCTCGGCGCCGCCCGCGCGCTCGCGCCCGGCGCCGTCCGGAAGATCATCCCGGCTTCCCTGACGGGGACGGATTCAATATCCTGGATCACAGCTGTACCAGAGGCCACACCCGCTCGCATGCGGTCGACTCCCACGCAACCTTTGCCCGGTTCCGCGCGTCCATAATGTGAGCCAGGGCTTAAATCACCGTGGGTGGGAATCGGAGCGTACATGGGTCGGTCCGCGAGGCGGCATGCCCGGGGAAGGGACGAGGACGGCACCTCCGGCGGAGCCGGGGGTCTCCCTCGCGCGCTGGCGCTGACGCTGGCGTCCGCCCTGGTGTGGGGCATCGCCCACTTCGCCGCGGGCCGCCGGATCGCCGGCGGGCTGCTGCTCGCCCTGTACCTGACGGTCGCCGTCGCCATGGCGGGCGCGGCCACGGTCTACCGCTCCGACCTGGTGCACCTCGCGGTCCAGCCGGCGGCGCTGCAGCGGATGTCCGGCGGGCTCGTCGCGCTCGGGGTGGTGTGGATCCTCGTGGTGATCCGCTCCTACCTGGTGCTGCGCCCGGCCCGCCTCGCGGTCGGCGCCCGGGCGCTCGGCGCGGCCTCCGTCGCGGTGATGTGCTTCGCCGTCGCCGTGCCGGTCGCGTGGTCGGCGCACAGCACCTACGTCTACCGGAACGCGCTCACCAGCATCTTCCGCAGCGGCAGCGAGAACGGCAAGAAGGTCGACGCCGAGGACCCCTTCAACGGCGAGCCCCGCGTCAACGTCCTGCTCCTCGGCGGCGACGCGGCCTCCAACCGCACCGGCGTGCGCACCGACAGCATGACGGTGGCCAGCGTCGACACCAAGACCGGCGACACCGTGCTGCTGAGCCTGCCGCGCAACCTGGAGAGCTTCCCGATGCCGCCCGGCCCGGCCCGCGACCGGTTCCCCTACGGCTTCACCGGCGACGGCCCGCAGAACCCGGGCCTGCTCAACGAGGTGTACGAGTACGCCGAGAACCACCCCGACGTGGTGCCCGGCGTCGCCAAGAACCACCGCGGCCCCGAGCTGCTGAAGGCCACCATCGCGGGCATCCTCGGCGTGCGCGTCGACTACTACATCCTCGTCGACATGTTCGGCTTCGCCGACATCATCGACGCCATGGGCGGCGTCAAGATCAAGATCACCGAGCCGATCCCGTACGGGCTCCAGGGCGCCGTCCTGCAGCCCGGCGACCGGACGCTGTCGGGCAAGGAGGCCCTCTGGTACGGGC
Organism: Actinomadura madurae; assembly: GCF_900115095.1. Taxonomy (GTDB): domain Bacteria; phylum Actinomycetota; class Actinomycetes; order Streptosporangiales; family Streptosporangiaceae; genus Spirillospora; species Spirillospora madurae. Next base: position 16,640 of record NZ_FOVH01000006.1, on the reverse strand, counting down.
GGTCCCGCACCAACAGCAGCGACTACGTCCGGATGAGCCGGCAGAAGTGCCTGATGCGCGCGATCGCCGAGCAGGCCGACCCGCAGACCGTCCTGCGGAGCTTCGACAAGCTCGCCGCCGCGGCCAAGCGGACGCTGTCGACCGACATCCCGCAGGAGCTGCTGCCCGCGCTGGTGAAGCTGTCGAACAAGGTCAAGAACGGCGCGCAGATCCGCAGCCTGCAGTTCGTCCCGCCGCTGATCTACACCGGCAACCCCGACTTCGACAAGATCCGCAAGCTGACGTCCGAGGCCGTCAACAGCGACCCCCGGCAGGTCAGCGCCAAGCCGAGCGGCACCCCGGGCGGCACGCCGGGCACAACGCCGACCCAGTCGCCGGACTCCCCGGACGGCTCCGAGTCCCCCAAGCCCGACAGCAAGCCCGTCTCCCTGAAGAGCAGCTGCCCCTGAGCCGGCCCCGGCCGGCCCGGAACGCCCGCGCCCGCGGGGTTTCCCGGCGCCGGGCGGCAGGGGAAACTGGGCGCGTGAAACGGGCGCATCGGGTGCGGCAGTTGGTCAACGCGGTCAACCTGTCCACGGGGCTGGGGCTCCTGCTGGCCGCGACCACGGCGCGCGGCGCGGGGTTCCGCAGGGGCCCGGACGGGCTGATCGTGGCGGGCGGCTACCGGCTGCCGGTGCCGGTCGCGTCCGCGTTCACGGTCGGCAACGTGATCCTGCTGCGCGGCGACGCGTCCCGGCTGTCCGACACGTCGCGGCTGCTCCGTCATGAGGGGCGCCATTCGACGCAGTACGCCTGGTGCCTCGGCGTCGCCATGATCCCGCTCTACGGGGCGTGCGCGGGCGTGTCGATGCTGCTGTGCGGGGACTGGGCGTCCTACAACCCGTTCGAGCGCCTCGCCGGCCTCGCGGACGGCGGATACGAGCGGCGGCCGCTCCGCCCGTTCCTGCGGCGGTCCTGACCCGCGCCGATGTCCGCGCCGGTCCGGCGAGGGGGGATCATTGAGGGAGACGACTACCTCGAAGGGCTGGTACGGGTGCCTCTGATCCAGGGCTGCGACGCCTTCCACGTGGCGATGCCGCGCGGAAGGCGGCCGGAGAGCGTCCTCGTCCGCCTCCACGGCGGCGGCGACGCGGTCGGCTGGGGCGAGATGCCCGTCCCGGGCGGCGCGGCAGGCGCGGGCCCGGCCTGGGCCGACATCGAGGAGCGCATGGGCCCGGCCCTGATCGGGCTCGACTGGGACCGTCCCGAGGACGTGTCCGCCGCCGCGGACCTCGGCGCCAGCGAGGCCGCCGCGGCCGTCGACACGGCCTGCTGGGACCTGTGGTGCCGGACGCGCGGCCTGCCGCTCGCGCACGCGCTCGGCGGCACCCGCACGTCCATCGTGACGGGGTCGCGCATCTCCCCGGAGCCCGCGCTGGACACGGTCACCCTGCGCGTCAACAAGGCCGTCGGGGCGGGCCACACCCGGGTCACGCTGGACGTCCGCCCCGGCTGGGACATCGAGCCCGTCCGGGCGATCAGGCAGGCGTATCCGGCGCTGGCGCTGGTCGCCGACGCGGGCCACGCCTACACCGAGTCGTCCGACCACATGGCGGTGCTGGAGGCCCTGGACGCCTACGGCCTGGCCGCGATCGAGCGCCCGTTCCCGTCCGGGGACCTCGCCGCGCACGCCCGGCTCCAGCTCCGGGTCGGTACCGCCATCGCCCCCGCCGTCGGCGACCTGGACACCCTGGACGCGGCGCTGTCGCTGCAGGCCGGCCGGGCGCTGCACCTGCGGCTGGACCGGCTCGGCGGGCTGACCGCGGCCCGCAGCGCCCACGACCTGGCGTACGCGGCGGGATGGGACGTGTGGTGCAGCGGGTGCGGCTCGTTCGGCATCGGGCAGGCCGCCGCGGTCGCCCTCGCCGCGCTGCCGGGCTGCACGCTGCCGAGCGACGTGTCCGACCCCGCGGGCGGGCCGGTGTTCGTCACCCCGCCCGTCCGCTCGTCCGGCGGCGTCGTCGGGGTCCCGCTCACCCAGCCGGGCCTCGGCCACGAGATCGACGAGGCGCGCATCGAGCGGCTGGCGACCCGCCGCATGCGCCTGTCGACGTGACGCCCGCCCCGGTCTGGGTGGTGGCGGGCCCGCCCGGCTCCGGCAAGACGACCGTGTCGGACCTGATGCTGGAGCGGCTGCTCCCCGTCCCCGCGCTTCTGGACAAGGACACGATGTACGGGCCGTTCGTCAAGGCGACCCTCACGGCGTTCGCCCGGGACCCGGGCGAACGGGAGGGCCCGTGGTACGACGAGCACGTCAAGCCGCACGAGTACGCGGGGATGACCGCCACCGCGCGGGAGATCCGTTCCCGCGGCTGCCCGGTGCTGCTGAGCGGCCCGTTCACCGGGCAGATCCGGGACGCGTCGCGCTGGACGGAGTGGACGGCGTCCCTGGGCGGCCCGCCGGTGCGCCTGGTGTGGGTCAGGACGGACGCCGCGACCCTCCGCCGCCGCCTGGAGGACCGGGGCTCCCCGCGCGACACCGGCAAGCTGGCGGACTTCGACGCCTTCGCCGCCCGGATGCTGCCGGAGACGCCTCCTCCGGTGCCCCACGTGGCCGTGGACAACCGCCTGACCGCGCCGGCCCCGCTGGAGGCACAGCTCGACGCTCTCCTCGTCTGAGGCCGCTCAGACGCGCTCCTCCGGCGGCTCGTCCCGCTGCTGCGGAATGTACGGCTGGGGCTGACCGTACGGGCCGGGCGGCGGCTGCCGGCCTGGCTGCCCGTACGGTCCCGGCTGGTGCTGGCCGGGCTGCGCATACGGGTCGGGATGGGCGTACTGGCCCGGCTGGGCATAAGGGTCGGGCTGCGCGTGCTGACCCGGTGGCGCATACGGGTCGGGCTGCGCGTGCTGACCCGGTGGCGCATACTGCCCAGGCTGGGCGTACGGGCCAGGTTGAGCGTACGGGCCAGGTTGAGCGTACGGGCCAGGTTGAGCGTACGGGCCAGGTTGAGCGTACGGGCCAGGTTGAGCGTACGGGCTCGGCTGGGCGTACTGGTCGGGTCGGGTGTACGGGTCGTAGTGCGGTTCGGGTGGAAGGATCGCGGGCGTTTCGGGGGGCTGCGGGAGCGGTTCGTCCTTGCGGGCCGCGCGGCGGTCGTTGTAGGCGTTCTTGAGGCGGCCTCCGAGACGCCTGCCCATGTCGCCGGCCTGCTGGGCCCGTTCGCCGTGCATCGCGTCCTGCATCCTGGTGACGGACCGGCGGCCGAGCTCCTGTGCCTGCCGGCCGCGCTCGGAGTGCAGGGCCCGCTGCATCGACTCGGCCTGGGCGAGCCGGGCGGCGTTGTCGCGGACGGCCCGGCCCGCGACCTGGCCCGCCGCCTGCGTCCCGTCCCAGGCGACGCCGGCGCCCTGCCGGGCGGCCTCGGCGGCACGCCGGTAGCCGCCCGCGCGGACCAGGACGGTGCCCGCGAGCAGGTCGGCGAGGGTGCGCCGCCGGGCGCCGACGAGGGCGGGTGCGCTGTTGGCCAGGAACACCGCCACGGCGGCCGCCCACACCACGAGGGCGAAGAAGAACATGCCGTGCAGGAGGAGGATCCATGCGGTGCAGTACAGGCCGGTCCCTCCCGCGGTGGTCACCAGGGAGCGGCGCAGGGCGCGGGACTTGGCGGTCTTCGCGTCCGCCACGCGCAGGTCGAGCACGGCCTTGCCGATGGTCCGCCCGGTCATGGCCTGGCCCGCGAACTGGTGCAGGAACTCGACGAGGATGAGCAGCAGCAGCGCCTGCTCGATGGCGCCGGCGATCTCGTGCCAGATGTCCAGCCCGAAGTCCTTGGCCGCGTTCTGGACGTCGCCGCCCGACAGCAGGAGCCCGCCGGTCGCGGACAGCGCGTCCCACCACAGCCCGTCGCCCAGGACGCCGTTCAGCCGTCCCCACGTCATCATGCCCAGGAGGACGGCGGCGCCGATGATGAGCGCGGTGTCGATGCTCCAGGCGGCGAGGCGCCGGCCGCGCGGCGCGGCCGGGGGCGCCTCCGGCTGGTCGGGCGGAGGGACGGGCGGGGGGCCGCTGGGCAGCGGAACAGGCGGCGGACCGTACACGGGAGTCCCTCGGGTCGCGTTGTCAAGTTGGTCGAAAAGTCCCGAACGGTCAGGAGTGTAGGGCGCTCGATGCCTCCCCGCCACCGCGTCAGTAGGACTTGGGCAACCCGAGCGAGTGCTGCGCGACGAAGTTCAGGATCATCTCGCGGCTGACCGGCGCGATCCGCATGAGCCGCACGACCCCGGCGAGCATCCCGACGCCGTACTCGGTGGTGAGGCCGTTGCCGCCGTGCGTCTGGATGGCCTGGTCGACGCAGTGGATCGCGGCCTCGGCGGTGGCGTACTTGGCCATGTTCGCGGCCTCGCCGGCGCCCATGTCGTCGCCCTGGTCGTAGAGCCAGGCGGCCTTCTGCGCCATGAGCCGGGCCAGCTCCAGCTCGATCTTCGCGGCGGCGAGCGGGTGCGCGAGGCCCTGGTGCGCGCCGATCGGCGTCTTGAACACCTGCCGTTCCCTCGCGTAGGCGGTCGCCTTGCCGAGCGCGAGCCGGCCGATCCCGGCGCCCATGGCGGCGGCCATGATCCGCTCGGGGTTGAGGCCGGCGAACAGCTGCAGCAGGCCGCCGTCCTCGTCGCCGACGAGCGCGTCGTAGGGCAGCCGGACGTCGTCGAGGTGGCAGACGAACTGCTTCTCCGGCGACACGATCTCCATGTCGATAGGGGTGAAGGTGAAGCCCGGCACGCCCGTCGGGACGATGAACAGCGAGGGCCGCAGGTTCCCCTTCTGGTCCTGCGTGCGGGAGACGAACAGGACGGCGTCCGCCTCGTCCACGCCGGAGATGAACGTCTTCTGCCCGTTCAGCACCCAACCCCCGCCGTCGCGGCGCGCCGTGGTGGTGATGCGGTGCGCGTTGGAGCCGGCGTCGGGCTCGGTGATCGCGAACGCCATCTTCACCGAGCCGTCGGCGAAGCGCGGCAGCCAGTGCTTCTTCTGGCCGTCCGTGCCGGACCGGGCGATGATCGTCGCGCAGATCGCCGGGGACACGACCATGAGCAGCAGCGGGCAGCCCGCGGCGGCCAGCTCCTCGCACACGGCGGCGAGGTCGCCGATGCCGCCGCCTCCGCCACCGTACTCCTCCGGGACGTTGACGCCGAGGTAGCCGAGCCCCGCGGCCTCGGCCCACAGCTCGTCGGTCTTCAGCCCGGCCCTGGCCTTCTCCACGTAGTAGGAGGAACCGTACTTGGCACCGAGTTCCGCGACGGCCGCGCGCAGCGCCTGCCGCTCCTCGGTCTCGACGAAGCTCATCCCGGGGTCCTTTCGATGACGGCGAGGACGGCGCCGGACTCGACCTGCCGTCCCGCGGCGACGTTCAGTTCGGTGACCGTCCCGGCGGACGGCGCGGCGACGCGGTGCTCCATCTTCATCGCCTCCAGGACGACGAGGACCTGCCCCGCGGCGACCTCCGCCCCCGCCTCCGCCTCGACGCGCACGACGGTCCCGGGCATGGGGGCGAGGAGGGAGCCGGGGGCGATCTGGTCGCTCGGGTCGGCGAACCGCGGGACGACGTCCAGCGTCACCGGGCCGAGGCGGGAGTCGACGTGCACGCGGTTTCCGGCCGCGGTCACGGTGAAGGTCTCGCGGAGGCCGTCACGGTCGAGGACGACCTGCTCCGGTGCGGCGCTCACCAGCGAGACGCCGGGGAACCGCTCGGAGGTGAGCCGGCCCCGGTTCAGGTCGTAGTCGACGTCGACGCGGCCGTGCGGTCCGTGGAACGTCCTGCGCTGCGGCTGGGACCGGACGTTGCGCCAGCCGGACGGGAGGCCGCCGAGCACCGCGGCGCCGGCCCGGCTCGCGGCGGCCTGGGCGAGCGCGGCGGCCAGCGCGGAGATCCGCACGGCCGCCTCGTCCGCCAGCGGCGCGGCCAGGGCGCCGAGGCCGACGCGGTCGAGGTAGCCGGTGTCGGTGTCGCCGTCCAGGAAGGTCGGCTCCTCCAGGATCCGGACGAGCAGGTCGCGGTTCGTGGTCAGGCCGTGGATGCGGGCGCCGCGCAGCCCGGCGGCCAGCCTGCGGGCGGCGGCGGCCCGGGACGGCGCCCAGGCGATCAGCTTGGCGAGCATCGGGTCGTAGTGGACGCCGACCTCCGCGCCGCTCTCGACGCCGCTGTCGAGCCGCAGCCCGTGCGCGGCGGGGACGGCGAACGCGGCGTCGGCGCCCGGCACCTCGAAGGTGTGCAGGGTGCCGCTGGCGGGCCGCCAGTCCTGCGCGGGGTCCTCGGCGTACAGGCGGACCTCGATGGCGTGGCCGCGGGGTTCCGGCACGTCCTTCGGCAGCCGCGCGCCTTCGGCGACCTCGATCTGCAGCCGTACGAGGTCCACGCCGTACACGCACTCGGTGACCGGATGCTCGACCTGCAGCCGGGTGTTGACCTCCAGGAAGAAGAAGCGGCCGTCCGGGGCGAGCATGAACTCGACCGTGCCGGCGCCCTCGTACCCGATCGCGCGGGCCGCGTTCGCCGCCGCCTCGCACAGCCGGGCGCGCAGGTCCGGCCCGACGGCCGGGGACGGCGCCTCCTCGACGATCTTCTGGTGGCGGCGCTGGATCGAGCACTCGCGCTCGCCGAGCGCCCACACGGTGCCGTGCGCGTCGGCGAGGATCTGCACCTCGATGTGCCGGGCGTCCTCCAGCAGCGGCTCGCAGAACACGGTCGGGTCGCCGAACGCCGACTCCGCCTCGCGGCGGGCCGCCGCGAGGGCGTCCTGCAGCCCGCCCGGCTCCCGGACGATCCGCATGCCGCGCCCGCCGCCGCCCGCAGACGCCTTGACCAGCAATGGGAAGCCGTCGCCGGGCACGCCGGCGGGGTCGAGGTCGGGCAGGACCGGGACGTCCGCCGCGGCCATCAGCTTCTTCGCCTCGATCTTGGAGCCCATCGCGGCGATCGCGGCGGGCGGCGGGCCGACCCAGGTCAGCCCGGCGTCGATGACGGCCCGCGCGAAGTCCGCGTTCTCCGACAGGAACCCGTAGCCGGGGTGCACCGCGTCGGCCCCGGCCTGCTCGGCCACGGCGAGGATCCGCCCGGCCGACAGGTACGTCTCCGCGGGCGACGCGCCGGGCAGCCGTCCCGCCGCGTCCGCCTCCCGGACGTGCGGCGCGCCCGCGTCCGGGTCGGAGTGGACGGCGACCGTCGCGATGCCGAGGTCGCGGCAGGCGCGCAGGACGCGGCGGGCGATCTCGCCGCGGTTGGCGACCAGCAGACTCTTGATCATTTGTACGCTCACATCCGGAAGACGCCGAAGCCGTCGGCCCCGCGCACGGGCGCGTTGCAGACGGCGGACAGGCACAGCCCGAGGACGGTGCGGGTGTCGCGCGGGTCGATCACGCCGTCGTCGTAGAGGCGCCCCGACAGGAAGAACGGCAGCGACTCGGCCTCGATCTGCGCCTCGACCATCTCCCGCATCGCGCGGTCCTGGTCCTCGTCGTACACCTGCCCGCGCGCCTCGGCCGCCTGCCGCGCGACGATCGACAGCACGCCCGCGAGCTGCTGCGGCCCCATCACCGCCGACTTGGCGCTCGGCCACGCGAACAGGAACCGCGGGTCGTACGCGCGGCCGCACATGCCGTAGTTGCCCGCCCCGTACGAGGCGCCCATCACGATCGAGATGTGCGGGACCTTGCTGTTGGCCACCGCGTTGATCATCAGGGCGCCGTGCTTGATGATCCCGGCCTGCTCGTACCCCTTGCCGACCATGTAGCCGGTCGTGTTGTGCAGGAACAGCAGCGGGGTGTCGCTCTGGTTGGCGAGCTGGATGAACTGCGCCGCCTTCTGCGCCTCGTCCCCGAACAGGACGCCCTGCGCGTTGGCGAGGATCCCGATCGGGTGGCCGTGGACGCGCGTCCAGCCGGTGACCAGGCTCGTCCCGTACAGGGGCTTGAACTCGTCGAACCGGGACCCGTCGGCGATCCGGGCGATGACCTCGCGCGGGTCGAACGGGATCTTCAGGTCCTCGGGGACGATCCCGGCCAGTTCCTCCGCGTCGTACAGGGGTTCCTCCACCGGGCCCGGGGCGGGGCCGAGCTTGCGGTGCCCGAGGTTCTTCACGATCTGGCGGCCGAGGCGCAGCGCGTCCGTCTCGTCCGCGGCCATGTAGTCGGCGAGCCCGGACGTGCGGGCGTGCATCTCGGCGCCGCCCAGTTCCTCGTCGGCGGCCTCCTCCCCCGTCGCCATCTTCACCAGCGGCGGCCCGCCGAGGAACACCTTCGCGCGCTCCTTGACCATGACGACGTAGTCGCACATGCCCGGGATGTACGCGCCGCCGGCGGTGGAGTTCCCGAACACCAGCGCGATCGTCGGGATGCCGGCCGCCGAGAGCCGGGTCAGGTCCCGGAACATCCGCCCGCCCGGGATGAAGATCTCCTTCTGGGTCGGCAGGTCCGCGCCGCCCGACTCGACCAGGTTGATGAGGGGGAGCCGGTTCTCCAGGGCGATGTCGGACGCGCGAAAGCTCTTCTTCACGGTCCACGGGTTGCTCGCCCCGCCCCGGACCGTCGGGTCGTTCGCCACGATCACGCATTCGACGCCCTCGACGACGCCGATGCCGGTGACGATGCTCGCCCCGACGGGGAAGTCGCTCCCCCATGCCGCGAGCGGGCTCAGCTCAAGGAACGGCGAATCGGGGTCGAGCAGCAGCTCGATGCGTTCCCTGGCCAGCAGCTTCCCGCGCTTTCGGTGGCGGGCGACGTACTTCTCGCCGCCGCCCTCCAGCGCCTTCGCGTGCTCGGCGTCCAGCGCGGCCAGCTTCTCCAGCATGGCCTCGCGCCGTTCCCGGTACTCCGGGCCGTGGGTGTCCAGGGTGCTCTTGAGCGTCACAGGATCGTCTCCGGGATGTCGGCGAGGCGGGACCGCAGCCACTCCCCGAGTGCCTTGCCCTGCGGGTCGAACCGGGTCGAGGCCGACACCCCCTCCTGCAGCAGCCCTTCGACGACGAAGTTCACCGCACGCAGGTTGGGCAGCACGTGCCGCCGGACGACGTGGTCACGGGTCTCCGGGAGCAGCTCGCGGATCTTGTCGATGGTGAGGAAGGGCTCCAGCCAGCGCCACTGGGCGTCCGTCCGGGCCCACACGCCGATGTTGGCGTCCCCGCCCTTGTCCCCGCTCCGCGCCCCGACGACCCGCCCCAGGGGTTCACGGACGGTGCCCGACGGACCGGGGTTGTCCACAGATGCGGGTTCGGCCCCCAACCCGGGACCTGGGCGTTCGACACTGGGATTGGGCTGGACCCCCCGGGCGGGTGGGGACTGGGCGGAGACACTTTGGTCCCCCCCTCCCTCGGCAGCCGGGGACTGGGCGGGTGAGGACTGGGCGGGTGAGGACTGGGCGGAGAAACCTCGATCCTCCCCTCCCTCGGCAGCCGGGGCGGGGCCGCTGGCCGGAGCCGGGGTGGAGTCGTCTGTGGGGAGTGGAGTGACGGTGGGGGGCGGTGCGATCGGGATGCGGGTGCCCTCGTGGGTGACCGCCACGTGGTCGACCATGTCGTTGGGGACGAACGCCGGTTTGTAGACGCCGTAAGGGCTGCCCTTGCCGGGCGGGGACGTCATCGTGAAGCCCGGGTAGCCGGCGAGGGCGAGTTCCACGGCGGCTCCGCTGAAGGCGCGGCCCGCCTTGTCCGGGTCGGGGTCCAGGACGGCGCAGCGCAGCAGGGCCGTGGCCTCGCCCTGGGTCGCCGGGTCGGGTTCGGCGGTGCCGATGAGGGTCCACTCGACCCGGGCGGGGTGAGCGTCGCCGAAGGCCTCGTCGAGCTGCGCCTTCGCGAACTCGGCCTTCGCCTCGATGTCCAAGCCGGTCAGGACGAACGTCATCTCGTTGCGGTGGCCCCCGAGGTGGTTCAGGCACACCTTCGTGGTCGGCGGCGGCGGGACGCCCCGCACCCCGCCGATCCGCACCCGGTCGGGGCCGTCCTGCGCGAGCTCGATCGTGTCGAACCGCGTCGTCACGTCCGGGCCGGCATAGACCGGCCCGCCGATCTCGTACAGGAGCTGGGCCGTGACGGTCTCGACGGTCACCGCGCCGCCGGTGCCGTCGTGCTTGGTGATCACGCTGGAGCCGTCGGGGCGGATCTCGGCGATCGGAAAGCCCAGCGCCTTTACATTGTAGATCTCCTGGAAGAAGGCGAAGTTGCCGCCCGTCGCCTGGGCGCCGCACTCCAGGACGTGCCCGGCGGCCGTCGCGCCGGCCAGCGCGTCCCAGTCGTCGCGCGCCCAGCCGAAGTGCGCGGCGGCCGGGCCCACGACCAGCGACGCGTCGGTGACGCGGCCGGTCACCACCACGTCGGCCCCGGCCCGCAGGCACTCGGCGATCCCCCACGCGCCGAGGTAGGCGTTGGCCGTCAGCGGCGGCCCGTAGCGCTCGTCCGCCGGCCAGAGCTCGCCCGCCCGCGCCAGCAGGTCGTCGCCTTCGACATGCGCGATCCGGACGTCGAGGCCGAGGCGGGCGGCGAGCTCACGCAGCCGGTCCGCGAGCCCGCGCGGGTTGAGCCCGCCCGCGTTCGTGACGATCTTCGTGCCGCGCTCCGCCGCGAGCCCGAGGGACTCCTCCATCTGCCGCAGGAACGTCGTCGCGTACCCGGCGTCCGGGTCCTTCATCCTGCCCCGGCCGAGGATCAGCATCGTCAGCTCGGCGAGGTAGTCGCCGGTGAGGACGTCCAGCGGCCCGCCCTCCAGCATCTCCCGGACCGCGGAGAAGCGGTCGCCGTAGAAGCCCGAGGCGTTGCCCACCCGCAACGGTTGGCTCATGCCAGCACCCTGCCAGCCCGTCCCGAAAAAATCAATCGCGCATGATTGTTTCTCGCCGTGATCCTTTGGTTGACTGGAAGGCCACCGACCCGAGGACCGCATGACCGCCCAGGCACTCCCCCGCGAGCCCCAGCAGGACCGCAGCCGCGCCACCCGCCGGCGCCTCCTGGAGGCCGCCGTCGGCTGCCTGGCGTCCGTCGGCTGGGCGGGGACGACCGTCGCGGTGGTCGCCGAGCGCGCGGGCGTCTCCCGGGGCGCCGCCCAGCACCACTTCCGGACGCGCGAGGAGCTGGTGACGGCGGCCGTGGAGTACGGGTCGGACGTGCGGATGGCGCAGATGCGCGAGCGCCTGGACGCGCTCGCCGACCACCGTCCGTCCACGCTGGACGTGGTGACCCTGCTCGGCGAGATGTACACCAGCCCGCTGTTCCGGGCCGCCCTGCAGCTCTGGGTCGCCGCCAGTTCCGACGAGCAGCTCCGCGCGCGGATCGTGCCCCTGGAGGCCAAGGTCGGACGCGAGGCGCACCGGCTCACCGTCGAGGCGCTGGGCGCGGACGAGTCCGTCCCCGGCGTCCGCGAGACGGTGCAGGCGACCCTCGACCTCGTCCGCGGCCTCGGCCTCGCCGACCTGCTCACCGACGACTCGGCGCGCCGCACCCGCCTGCTGAGGCAGTGGGCGATCACCCTGGACCGGGCGCTCGGCCGCTGACCGGGCCCGCCCGGGTCAGAGAGGAATCTCCCGCAGGGGATCGCCGCCGTCGATGAAGAGGCGGCCTCCCGGCGCCAGCACGGCGGCGATGCGCTCCCTGGCCTTGCGCCCGGCCTCGGGGTGTCGGCCGTCGAGCGCCCCGACCCGCACGGCGAGGACGAGGTCGAAGGGGCCTTCGCCGGGTTCCGGGGTGAACCCCTCGATGGCCGCCCGCCGGACGCTCATCCGTCCGGACGCGATCTCCTCGGCCGAGGACGCCTCCGCCTGCGCGATCGCCTTGGCGGAGCGGTCGATCGCGAGGATGTGCCCGGTGTCCAGCCGGGCGGCGATAGCGCGGGCGGCGGCCCCGGGTCCGCACCCGATCTCCAGGACGCGCATGTCCGGCGTGAGCGGCAGCGCGTCCACGATCTCGGCGAGCCGGGCTGAGAGCGGCGGCACGCTACCTCACCTCCAGGTTCTGAATGCAGAGGTCACGCGGCAGCACGATAGCGGGATGGACGGCCTCGCGCGTCGCCGAGGCCGTCCAGTCCGCCGGGCCTCGCGCGTCCTCTGGCAGACTCGTCCGGTCGCGGTCGCGGACGGGGATCGGGGAGGTCGAATGCTGCACCTGCTGCGGCTGGAGTACACGGGTTCGGAGCAGGCGGCCGAGCCGCATGTCGCCGGTCACGTGGCGTTCCTCGAACGGCACCATGCCGCCGGCAAGTTCGTCCTCTCGGGCCAGACCGTCCCCACCTCGCAGGGCGGGCTCATCATCGCCGTGGGCGTCGACCGCCAGGGCGCGGAGGACATCGCCGCCGAGGACCCCTTCGTCAAGGCGGGAGTCGCCCGCTACCGCATCACCACCGTCACCCCAGGACGCGCCCACCCGGACCTTGCCCGGCTCTGGAGGTAGAGGTCGCGGAGCAGCGCGATCCCTGCTTCGTGGTGGACGACCTCACGGTTGATGTACAGGACGAGCGCGACGAAGGGGAAATCCTCATACCCCCCCGCGCCTGCCGCCATCGGGCTCGTCGCCTCCCCCTGTGGGCGGACGCTCCAGCCTCCCGGCGCCGGCTCCCAGAAGTACTCATCATCGGGTGAGCCCCTCCAGCCGCGGCCCCACCGGTTCCGCCAGTACCAGTCGAGCTGACCGGGCCAGCCGAGATCCATCCCAGCAGCCTAGGCACTTCCCGCGCGCAGGCCTGCGTCGCGCTTCTCGCCACATCGGCCGACGCGGCCGCCTCCGGCCATGTCGGGCACATCACGTTGACGCCGACACATGATCGGCAGACTCTGAACGTATGTTCAGAACAAGCGTTCAAAACGCACGCCCGCCGAGGGCGGCGCCGCGGTTTCCGGTGTCGTGCGAGGTCGCGGTGCTCGGCGGGGGCCTGGCGGGCATGGCGACGGCGGCCCGGTTGCAGGCGGCCGGGGTGTCCACGCTCGTCGTCGAGGCGCACGGGCACGTGGGCGGCTGCGCCGGCTACTACCGGCGGCGGGGGTTCTCGTTCGACGTCGGCGCGACGACCATGGTCGACTTCGAGCCCGGCGGCGTCGGAGCGGAACTGCTCGACGCGATCGGCATGGACCCGGTCCCCGGGGAGGCCCTGCCCGGTTACGTCGGCTGGCTGCCCGACCGCACGGTGACCCTCCACCGCGACACCCGGGCATGGCATCGAGAGCGGCTGCGGGCCCTCGGCGACGGCCCCGCGCACCGCGCCTTCTGGACGCGGCTCGATCACCTGGCCCAGGTGTTCTGGGACGCGAGCCGCGCCGGGGTACGGCTGCCGGTTCGGCGTCCCGCCGACCTGACCCAACCTGCGGGCCCTCGGGCCGCGGGGCCTCCCGCTCACCCGGCACCTGAACACGACCCTCGGCGACGTCCTCGTCCGGCACGGCCTGCGCGGCGACAAACCGCTCGTGGGGCTGCTGTCGATGCTCGTCGAGGACACGGTGCACAGCACCGTCGACCGCGCCCCCCTGATCAACGCCGCGCTGGGGGTCACCATCCGCGGTGCCGGGCTCACCCGCGCCGACGGCGGGATGCGCGGCTTCTGGCGCCGCTTCCTCGCGCACTACCGCGGTATGGGCGGCCGGCTCCGGGTCGGCTGCCACGTCGACCGGGTCACCGGACGCGACGGAGCGTTCGACGTCCACACGAAACGCGGCGTCGTCCACGCCCGGCAGGTGGTGAGCGCCCTGCCGGCGCCGACGACCGCGCGTGTCGTCCCGGACGCCGCCCGGCCGCTGCGCCCCTACCTGGAGCGGGACGAGAAGGACATGGGCGGCGCGATCGTGGTGTTCCTCGGCGTGCCGGAGGACGAGGTCGCCGGCCAGGAGTTCACCCATCACCAGCTGCTCCAGGACTACGACCGGCCGCTCGGCGACGGCAACAACATGTTCGTGTCGGTGTCCGCGCCGGGCGACACCGACAGCGCACCACCGGGCGACCGCGCCGTGATGATCTCCACGCACACCGCGCTGGCGGACTGGGAGGGCCTGCCGGACGCCGACTACGAGGTCCGCAAACGGGCCGCAGGGGAGCATCTCGTCGGCCTGGCCCGCCGCGTCCATCCGAACCTCGGCGAGCGTGCCCGGGTGTGGGACGTCGGCACGCCCCGGTCGTACGAGCGCTTCGCGTTCCGGCCCGGCGGCGCGGTCGGCGGTGCGCACCAGACGCCGCGCAACGCCAACCAGAACGCGATCCCGCACTCGCTCGGCGTGCCGGGCCTGTGGCTCGTCGGCGACTCGACCTGGCCGGGGCTGGGCACCGTCGCGTGCGCGCTGGGCAGCAGGATAGTCGCGGACGAGGTGCTCAGGACCGCGCGCCGGACGGGGGTGTCCCGATGATCCCCAGGCTTTCCGAACTCGGCCCCGACCTGCTCGTCACCACGCGGCGGCGACGCGTCCTCACCCTGTCGCTGCCGTACGCCGGGATCGTGCTGTTCGCGGCCGTGTGGGCGGCCGGATGGTGGTGGTTCACCCCACTGGTCGCCTTCGGCATCTTCGTGGCGGTGGTGACCGCGACGCACGACGTCGTCCACCGGTCACTAGGGCTCGGGAGACGGTCGACCGAGTGGTTCCTGTTCCTCCTCGGCGCCGTGCTGCTGGAGAGCGGCCACGCCTACCGCGCCACCCACCTGCAACACCACCGCACCTTCCCCAGCGACGAGGACCCGGAAGGCCATCCAGCGGACCTGTCGGCGGTCGGCGCGGTCCTGTACGGACCGGTGTTCCTCGCCCGCCTGTGGGGGTGGGCGTTCCGCCGTGCCTCCGTGAGCCAGCGGGCGTGGCTGCTGGCCGAAGCGGCCCTGCCGTTCGCGGCCGTCGGCGCCGGGCTGCTCTTCTCCCGGGGCCTGCTCGTGTACGCGGTGATGGTGCTCGTGGGAAGCTGGGTGTATCCGCTGCTGACCGTCCACCTGCCGCACCGGCATTACGGGGACACGCCGCTCACGCAGACCCACACCCTGCGCGGCCGCGTCGTTCCCGCCCTGTTCCTGGAGTTGACGTACCACTTGGAGCACCATCTGTACCCGCAGGTGCCGAGCCACCATCTGTCCCGGCTCGCCCGCCGCCTCGACCCCGTCCTCGCGGAGGCCGGAGTACGGCCGCGGAAGGTGATCTGACGGCCGTGACTCCTCCGCTCCCTGAAGGGAGCGGCTTCTCGCTAGGCCGCTTCCGCGGCGTCGCGAAGGGCAAGCCCTGCCCTCAAGATGTTGATCGCCGCGCTCACGTCGGCGTGCGCGGTGTGCCCGCACGCCGTACACGCGAACGCGGCTTGGGTGACGCGGTTCTCCGCAGCGCAGTGCCCGCAGCGGGCACACGTGCGGGAGGTGTTGCGGTGCGCCCTGACGAACAGATGCACGTGGTCGGGCATCACCTCAAGCGCCACGATCTGCCACCCGTGCCCGTCGGCCTTGGCGCGGATCAACTCCTCCAGGCGGTCCTTGACCCGGCCGCCGAGGACGGGCAGCGGTACTTGGCGCACCACACCACGTGGTACCCGAGGTCATACGCCGCACCGGGAGAAGTGCGCACCCGACGAGTCACACGCTCATTACACGAGCGTTGCCTATCTAACGAGGTCGGAAGGATGAACCAGTGCGCACTTCGTGCTTAATCCTGTCCCGCTGGCGCGGGCCAGCCCCTACCGGGACCCCGATACACCCGTCGCCTGAAAGCCACGGTCCACTCGGGAGGTTTTGATGGCGCCCCGCGCGGAAGCGAGGAGACGTCTGCTCGAGGCGGCCATCAGGACGCTGGCCGTCGAAGGCTACGGCGGGACGACCGCCCGCTCGATCGCCAGGACGGGCGGTTTCGCGCCGGGCGTCATCTACTACCACTTCGAGGACCTGGAAGACCTGTTCGTCGCCGCCCTCGGCCATACGAGCCGGGCGCGCAGGGAACGCTACGAAGAGGTCCTCGACTCCTGCTCGGACGCCACCGAACTGCTCGCCCGTCTCCGCGAGCTGTACGCCGAGGACATGCAAGACCAGGGGCACATCGACGCCGTCCAGGAATTGTTCAGAGCGTCGTCGGCGTCGCCTCGGCTGCGTGACGAGCTGCTCGCCCATGTCGAGTCGTGGTCGGAGTTCGCCGCGGCCACGGTGCGCCGGCTCGTCGCCGGGACTGCCTTCGAGAGCCTGGTCCCGTCCCGCGACCTCGGCATGATCGCCGTCGCGATGTTCCTCGGCGTGCAGACTCTCACTCATCTGGACGGCGACCGGTCCCGCATCGAATCGCTCTTCACCACGGCCGAACCGGCCGCCATCCTCTGGGACACCTTCGCCGGACGCGGCGGCCCCGCACCGGAGAAATGAGAAAGGCCCCGCCGAAATCGGCGGGGCCTTCCTGCAATATAGGTCCGGCGGTGTCCTACTCTCCCACACAGTCTCCCATGCAGTACCATCGGCGCTGAGAGGCTTAACTTCCGGGTTCGGAATGGGACCGGGTGTTTCCCCCTCGCCAAAACCACCGAACGCCTCAACGCACCACCCCCCAGCGGGGGTGTGCAAGTCTCAACGTCCGAGCCAGGCTCGGTATTCACTTGATTAATGCGGGTTCCCGGTTGTTTTCCAGGAACCACACAGGGACGCGAACAACTCACAACAGCGATTCGGTTTGAACGTCATGTGTGTTCAAGCCACTCGG
>NZ_FOVH01000043.1 GCF_900115095.1 Actinomadura madurae | reverse complement strand
GGCGGGCGCGGTTGGTGGGCGGGCGCGGTTGGGCTTTGGTGGTGTGGGGTGTGGGCGGGCGTCGGGGGTTGACTCGGTGTCGGTGAAGATTTGCGGCGGCGGGTTGTGGGTGGGTGGCTGTGGTTAGGGGGCTCCTAGGCGGTGGGCTATGGGTGGGGGGAGCGGGTACGGGCGTTCTTTTGGGAGTAGGGCCTTGGCTTGGGGGGTGCGGCCGGCTTTTAGGTGGTCGTGGATTTTTCGGGCTAGGGGCGTGCGGTCTTCTACGTCGAGGATCCAGTCGTCGACGTAGCGGTCGATGATGTGGCGGCTTAGGCCTACCTGGATGCTGCGGGCCTCTAGTTTCTGACCACGGAGCGAGCGTTCGGGGTCCCACTGGACGTGCACGACCGCTTCGGCGAAACGGCGGCGCCACTCGTCCGAGCTGCGGAAGACGCGGCGGTCCGGGTCGGTCGGGACCGCCAGGGTCAGGGCCTCCTCCCAGCCCTCCCGGCTGATCCTGACCGCGAGGATCATCTCCTGGCCCGCCTTGCGGGCCCAGTCGCTGCGCGCCATCAGCCAGAGGAACGACGGCTTGATCCAGGTCATGCGGTGCCGGGAGAACGGCGGGACGAACGTGTTGTGCTCGACCGCCGGGGCGCCGATCTCACGGGTGTACGCCTGGTAGACGGTGATCGAGTCACGGTCGTGGATGGCGCGGATCTCGCGTGTGCGCATGGTCCGGTCAGGGTGGCGCAGGCGGCGGTGGCGCTCAACCGGATTTCGCGGCGGCCGTCCTGCGGCGGTGGGCCTTCTGGCGGCAGGACGCGCCGCAGTAGCGGGCGGGACGGCCCGTGGACGCGCAGGTGAGGGGGGCCGCGCAGACTTCGCAGCGAGTTTCGTTATGCAGCTTGCTTGGTGTTTCGTCTTGTTTCGTTACGTAGCGGAGGGCGTCTAGGGCCAGCGCTGTCATGCGTCCTTCGGTGCCGTGCTGCCTTTCCATCAGCATCGCGCCGCCCAGCAAGGCGCGGACCTCGTGGACGTCCACGTCGGCGCGCACCTCGCCGGCGGCCTGCGCCCGGCGCAGCAAGGCGTCGAGGGCGACGGTGAACTGCTCGTCCAGGCCACAGGCGTCGAGCGTCCGAAGGTCCGTCGCCAAGGCGTCGCACAGGGAGTGGTTGTACATGGCGCGCTCCACGACCCGCATCAGGAATCCGTAGAACGCTTCGGCGGGGTCGGCAGCATCCGCGAGGGCCTGTGCCTCACGAATGATCTCCTCGATCCGCTGTGTTACGACCGCCTCGAAGAGAGCTTCCTTGGTGGGGAAGTTGCGGTAGACGGTGCCCGCTCCGACGCCCGCGCGACGGGCGATGTCGTCGAGCGGGACGAGGCGCCCGTCCGAGGCGAACGCCTCATAGGCGGCCTGGAGGATGCGCTCTCGGTTCCGGCGCGCGTCGGCGCGCCGGGGTCGTTCCGCCAAACCTGGGCCTCCTTGACAAGCGGGGCGAGCGTTCCGGTACTGTCCTAAGCGGGTTGCTGGTTCCGATTATAGGAGGGTCGATGACGGCGGTGGACGAGGCGCGCGGCAGGCTGGGCAGGGTCGGCGTCGCGCTGGTGACGCCCATCGCGCCCGCCGAGGAGTGGCGGCGGGCGGCGCGGCGCGTCGAGGAGGCGGGCTACGGGGCGATCTGGCTGAACGAGGCCATCGGCGGCCGTGAGGTGTTCAGCCAGATGGCCATGATGCTCGCCGCGACGGACCGGATCGCGTTGGGTTCGGCCATCGCGAATCTCTGGGCGCGCCACCCCGCCGCCATGCAAGGCGCGGCCGCGGTGCTGGGTGACGCCTATCCCGGCCGGCTGGCCCTGGGGGTCGGCGTCAGCATGGGTGCGATCGTCGAACAGAGCGGACAGAAGTGGACGAGCCCCCTAAAAAGGATGCGCGAGTACCTTGACGGCATGGACGCGTCGGCGGGCGCGGCCCCGGTGCCCGACGTGCCGTTCCCCCGCCTGGTGGCGGCGCTCGGCCCGAAGATGCAGGAGCTGGCCCGGGACCGGGCGGACGGCGCCCTCCCCGCCGCGATGCCCGTCGAGCACACCAGGGCCACCAGGGAACGGCTCGGCCCGGACAAACTGCTCGTGGTGATGCAGGCGGCCATCCTGGAAGCCGCCCCGGAGAAGGCGCGCGGCATCGCACGGGGCACCCAGATGCTCGAAATGCCGGGTTCGCCCTACGTCCGCTCTCTGAAGACCCTCGGCTACGACGACGCGGCGCTCGCCGGCGGCGGGTCCGACGAGGTCATCGACGCCTGCTTCACCTGGGGCGACGAGACCGCCATCGCCAAGCGGGTTCAGGACCACCTGGACGCCGGTGCCGACCATGTCGGCGTCACCGCCTTCGCCCCGGATCTGCCCTCCACCGCCTCCCACTACGAGCGCCTCGCCCCGTTCCTCCTCTGACCCCGGCGCCGAAGCCGACTCCGGACCGTCTTGCGGAAGGCGCCAGGTGCCCCGGCCTGCGCGAGAGCGCGGCCTCTTCGTGCCGTCGGCGCCCCCAGCGCATGGCCGTCCTCTGGTCCCGGCGACATCGGCCCGCCGCGCCGCCAAGGCCGGAGCCGACCGCCGCGCCTGGAACAACGACTGAGGGACCGCGCGTGGCCGTGCTGATGTCGGACGAAGTGCCGCTGGACGACCTCGCCTACGCGGGGGTGCGCATCACCGATGCGGCGGGCGGACCCGCGGTCAGCGGGGGCGGCCGGGACGAGGACGCCCTGGCCGCCTGGCGCGAGGCGGGCCCGCGCGATCAGCGGGGGCGGATCAGGCCGGTCTCGTAGGCGGTGATCACCAGCTGGGCGCGGTCGCGGGCCTGGAGCTTGGCCAGCAGGTGGCCGATGTGCGTCTTCACCGTGGCGGGGCTGAGGTGCAGGTGTTCGGCCAGCTCGGCGTTGGACAGGCCCCGGGCGATGAGGATGAGGACCTCGCGTTCGCGGTCGGTGAGGGCGTCCAGGCCCTCCGGGGGCGGCTGGACGGGGCCGGGGCGGCGGACGAACTCGGCGATCAGGCGGCGGGTGACCGTGGGGGCCAGGAGCGACTCGCCGGACGCGACGACGCGGATCGCGGAGAGGAGGTCGGCGGGCGGAGTGTCCTTGAGCAGGAAGCCGCTCGCCCCCGCGCGGAGCGCCGCGTAGACGTAGGTGTCCAGGTCGAAGGTCGTGAGGATCAGGACGCGGACGTCCGGGAGGTCGGCGCAGATCCGCCGGGTGGCCTCGATGCCGTCCATCTCGGGCATGCGGACGTCCATGAGAACGACGTCGGGGCGTTCGCGCTCGGCCAGCGAGACCGCCTCGGCGCCGTCGCCGGCCTCTCCGACGGTGCGCAGGCCCGGCGCGGTGTCGATCAGGACGCGGAAGCTGCCGCGCAGCAGGGCCTGGTCGTCGGCGACGAGGACGCTCAGATCCAACGGTGTCCCTAGCTCTCGTACGGGAAGGCGGCCGACACGGCGAAACCGCCCTCGGGACGGGGCCCGGCGGTGAAGTCGCCGCCGTACATCATGACGCGCTCGCGCATGCCGATGAGGCCGTGCCCGTCCCCGCCCGGCAGGACGCGGACGCCGGGCCCGTCGTCGGTGACGTCGATGCGCATCCGGGCGCCGTCGGCCGCGACGCGGACGCGGCAGCGGGCGGGCGCGGCGTGCTTGACGACGTTGGTGATCGCCTCCTGCACGATGCGGTAGGCGGAGAGGGCGACGCCGTCGGGGAGGTCGCCGGTGTCGACGTCCAGATCGACATGGACGCCGGCCATCGCGGCGCGGTCGGCGAGGCCGGACAGCTCGGCCAGACCCGGGGAGGGGGTCAGCTCGTCGTCGGCGGCGCCGGTGCGCAGGACCCCGAGGAGGTACCGCATCTCGGCGAGTGAGGAGCGGCTGGTGGCCTCGATGACGCGCAGCGCGTCGAGCGCCTCCTCGGGCCGCGCCTCGGCGACGTGGACGGCCACGCCCGCCTTGACGGCGATGAGGCTCATGCTGTGCGCCACGACGTCGTGGAGTTCGCGGGCGATGCGGAGCCGTTCGTCGGAGACGGCCTGGTCGGCGAGGCGGCGGGCCGAGCGGGCGGCCTGGGCGCGGCGCTCCCGGACGACGCGGCCGAGCGTCCAGGACGCGCCGAGGACGGCGAGGCCGAGCAGGATCTTGCCGGCGATCTCGGCATGGCGGCCGGCGGGCCCGACCATGGCGCCGCCGAGGATGAACAGGCCGCTTGCGGCGCCGATGAGCGACGTGGGGATCCAGCGGCGGCGGCGCCGGGTGAGCGCGACCGGGTACAGGGCGTACGCGGCGGCGGCGTAGGAGTCCCAGGGCAGGTCGACGACCAGCATGGCGGTCGAGGCGGCCAGGGTGACGGCGAAGACCGGAACGGGCCACAGGCGCCGCAGGGCGAGCGGCAGCCCCGCGGCGGGGATGAGCACGGCGGCCATGAGCATGGAGCCGCCGCCCGCGGGGAGCGTCAGCATCACCAGCAGGTAGAGGATCGCCGCTCCGGCGTCCAGGCCGATGAGGCCGCGCCGGCTGAGCCGCCTGAAGACCGGGGAGCGCAGCTCGGATTCGTCCACGGCACGAAGGTAGCGGGCGGGGCGGGGCCGACGCCTCGTGCCGGCGGACGTCATACCAGGGTCTGAGCGGGGGCGGCAGCCTCGGAGCACGGTCGCACGCGCGGTTCCCGACCACGTTCCGATGTGGGACGGGGACGTTCCGTAGGACCGTCGACCGCATGATCGAGGTACGTGAGCTGACGAAGCGCTACGGCCGGACGACCGCGGTGGACGGCCTGTCCTTCGTCGTGAGACCGGGCACGGTGACGGGGTTCCTCGGCCCGAACGGGGCCGGGAAGTCGACGACCATGCGCATCCTCCTGGGGCTCGACAAGGCGACGTCCGGTTCGGCGCTGATCAACGGCGGCCCGTACACGGCGTTGCGCCGCCCGATGCGGGAGGTGGGGGCGCTGCTGGACGCGAGCGCCGTGCACGGGGGGCGGCGGGCGTACGACCATCTCGGCTGGCTGGCGCGCAGCAACGGGATCGGGATGCGGCGGGTCGCGGAGGTCCTGGAGCAGGTGGGCCTCGCCGGGGTCGCGCGGAAGAGGGTCGGCGGGTTCTCGCTGGGGATGCGGCAGCGGCTGGGGATCGCCGCCGCGCTGCTCGGCGACCCGGGCGTGCTGATGTTCGACGAGCCGGTGAACGGCCTGGACCCGGACGGCGTCCGCTGGATCCGCGAGCTGATGCGGGCCCTCGCCGCCGGCGGCCGGACGGTGCTGATCTCCAGCCACCTGATGAGCGAGATGGAGCTGACGGCCGACCGGCTGATCATCATCGGGCGCGGCAGGCTGATCGCGGACACGTCGGTGCGGGAGCTGGCGGACCGGTTCCGGCGCGGGGTGGTCGTCCGCTCGCCGCGCCCGGCCGACCTGACCGCCGTGCTCGCCGGGGCCGGGGGCGCCGTCGAGCGGGTGCCGGACGGCTCCCTCTCGGTGACCGGGCTGGACGTCGCCGCGATCGGCGACGCGGCCGCGGCGCACGGGATCCCGCTGTACGGGGTGACGCCGCACAGCGCGTCGCTGGAGGAGGCCTACATGGAGCTGACGGCGGGCAGCGCCGAGTTCGGGGCGGTGGCCTCGTGATCGACGCGCTCGCGGCGGAGTGGTACAAGCTCCGGACGGTCCGCTCGACCTTGGCCATCGCCGGGACGATCGCGGTGTTCATGCTGTTGTGCGTCCTGTGGTCCTTCTACGTCGCCCGTTACTGGGACGGCCTGTCGGCCGCGCGGAGGGCGACGGCGAGGTCGGCTCCGGCGGAGCAGCCGCTGGCCGTGGCGCTGCCGGTGTGCGCGGTGGTGCTGGGTGCGCTGACGCTGACGTCGGAGTACTCGTCCGGGATGAACCGGACGACGCTGGCCGCGCTGCCCCGTCGGCTCCCCCTGTTCGCCGCCAAGGCGGGGGTGGCGGCCGGGGCCATGTTCGCCGCGGCCGTGGCGTCCCTGGTCGTCGGGGCCGCGGCGGGCAGGGCGATCGTGGGCGACCGGCCGGTGGCCACGTTCCAGGGTCCGGTGGCCGACGTCGCCGCCCACCTCCTGTGGCTGGGGCTGACGACGGCGGCGATCACGCTGATCACGTTCGGGCTGGGGGCCGTGCTGCGCTCCACCGCCGGGACGATCACGGCGGGCATGGCGGTGCTGTTCATCCTGCCCGCGCTCGCCCAGCTGCTGCCGTCCCCGTGGGACGAGCGGATCTGGTCGGCGCTGCCGGGCAACCTGTCCGACCAGATCGCCGGGGCGCCGGGCTCGTCCGGCGCCCACGGAGTCCTGTCGCCGCCCGCCGCCGTGGCGCTCCTGGCGGCCTACGTCGTGATCGCGCTGGCGGCGGGCGCGTTCTCGCTCATCCGGAGGGACGCATGACGGGCGACGCGGTCGCGGCCGAATGGCGGAAGCTGCGCTCCGTCCGGTCGACCTACTGGATCATGGCGGTGACGTTCGGGTTCCTCCTGGTCGTCCTGCTGCTGGCCCTGCAGTCGGCGCATGTCTGGGACGGCCTGTCCGCGGAGCGCCGCGCGGAGTTCCGGCTGCGGCCCCTCCAGGAGCTGGCCGGGTGGGTGGCGTCGCTGTGCCTGGCGATCCTCGGCGTGCTGACGGTGACGTCCGAGTACCGGACGGGCATGATCCGGACCAGCATCACCGCGATTCCGGCCCGCCGCACGCTGCTCCTGGCCAAGGCCGCGGTCGTCGGGACGGTCGCACTGGTCGCCGGCGAGGCGGTGACGGTCTGCGCGTTCCTCGGGTCGCGGCTCGTCGTCGGCGACCGGCCCTTCGTGGACCAGCAGGAGTCCATCGCGCACGATCTGCCGAGTTTTCTCGTCTCGGGCACGGTGGTCCCGGTCTTCGCGCTGCTCGGCCTGGCGCTCGGTGTGCTGCTGAGGTCCACGGCGGGATCGCTCGTCTCGGTGGTGTTCGTCTGGCACGTCCTACCGCTGCTCGTCATCCATCTGCCGCAGCCCTGGAGCGATCGCGCCGCGTCGGTCATGCCCGGTGCTCTGCCCCACCAGATGTCCAGCCTCAGCGCGGAGAACTCCATATACGGGGATCTGCTGTCTCCGGGGATGGCGACCGCGGTACTGCTGGCGTACGCGCTCGCGCCGCTCGCGGCCGCCGCCTTTGTGTTCGCCCGGCGGGACGCCTGAGCCCCTGGAACCACCAACGGCGGCGTCCCGTCATGGGGCGCCGCCGTTCACTCATGGAAGCCCGCTCACAGCAGGCGAGGCTCAGCCGGCCTGCAGGGACGTCGCCCGGACCGCCAGGCGCTCGCGGAGCATGTCGATGGCCTCGTCGATGCGGGGCGCGGCGGCCTGGGCGCGCACGCGCCGGCCGTCCAGCTCGACGACCGCCTGGGCCAGGGCCGGGCGCGGCAGCGACCGGTCGGCGACGACGCTCAGCGTGACCTGGACGGAGGTGACCCCGCGGGCGGCGGAGAGCGCCTTCCAGACGGCCCGCTCGGCGGCGGCGCGTTCGTGGGCCGAGACATCGCCCGAGGTCAGGAACCGGATCTCCGGTCTCTCACGGGTAGCGTTCATGGTGGTCCCCCAGATGCGAGGTTGTGATCGCCCATCGGAAACGGGGCGGCTGCGGCCGCCCCTCTGAATGGTCGAACGTCGGGAGCGTCCACGATCACGCCCGAGCCGGACGAGAGCTTCGTCACTCGGCCGCCGCCGGGGAGGCGGGCACCCGGAATGTTCACCATAGTAAGAGACCATCGACAATCACGCGTCATACGACCGTCGGCGAAATGCCCTGTCAGGATTGGACGGGGTCATTGCCGGAGAACGGCGGACAATTCGCGCACCAACGGTGACCCGGAGGGCAGGGAAATGACCGTCCGGCCAACGCTCTTGTGACGGCGACGCCACGTTCCGCAGCCGGTCCGCCACCGGCGGCACTGGTCACGGGCCGTGCCCGCCGCGAACGCCCACGTCGAGCGCCGAACGGCCGCTCCCATCGGAACTGCCATTCATACTTCCCAAAAACCGGTCCGCATCCTCTAAGTGCGTGTTTGAGAAGGATCTTGTTATAGGTATTCGAGGGGGCGCCGGCGTTGACGGACGGCGGGCTGCCCGCCGCGGGCCATGCGGCG
>NZ_FOVH01000040.1 GCF_900115095.1 Actinomadura madurae | reverse complement strand
CGCCGACGCCGGTTTCGCCGGACGGCTGGTCGGCTGGTCCGCCCAGACCCTCCGCACCACCATCGACATCGTCCGCAAACCCGCTGATCAGAAAGGGTTCGCCGTACTGCCCAGACGGTGGGCGGTAGAGCGGACTCTGGCGTGGTTGACCGCGCACCGGCGGCTGGCCCGCGACTACGAACGCGACCCCGCCACCAGCGAAGCCATGATCCGCTGGGCCGCCATCGGCCTCATGACCCGCCGCATGGCCCGCGGCGGGCAGCCCGCCGTCCGTCAACGCCGGCGCCCCCTCGAATACCTATAACAAGATCCTTCTCAAACACGCACTTAGCCGCGTGGCGGAGTCCCAGAGTCGCGCCTGCCAGCGCTTGCCCGCCACAGCTATTCGTCTTTTGAGGCCGTGTCACCGCGATCGGGGCGTAGCACGACTCCGGCGGACGAGGTCCGAGGCCGGGGTCGCAGGCGTGCCCTGGAGGGTCGGGCACGCCTCATTTCAGCCGGTGAACGACTCGGGGCCGAAGCGGCCCCAGGCCACGAAGGCGGCCGCAGCGAGGAGGGCGAGACACAGCGCGACGTTCTTGTAGTGCCCGTAGCGGGCGTGGGTGATCATCCCGCCGATCATCAATAGAACCCAGCAGACGGCGGTCACCGGCACCATCACCGGCGCAATGTCGAGCGCTGCGGGCAGGATCAGGCCCACCGCGGCCAGGATCTCGAGGCCTCCGAGGGTTTTGACGAAACCGGCGCTTGCGCTCTCGGTCCAATCCGTTGACTCGTCCAGCTTGGACTTAGGCAAGAACGCTTTGGTGGCGCCACTGAACAGGGCGAGGGCGGCAAGTAGCCCGGCAACGATCCAGAGGGTGAGGTCCATGAGGTTCCTTCAGGTGCGGGGCGACTCGGACCGGCCGTCGATCCGCCGAGCCGTTCATCGCCGACGGGCTGCCAGACCATGCCGTTCGCGGGCATCCCTGTCGGCTTCCCGATGGTGTGACTGGTCGGGCATAAGACACCGCCAGTCGCGATTTTCTGACAGAACCGGCCGATGATGTGATCTGCTTCACAGAACGTCAGGATCTGCGTCGATGCGGTGTCTTGTTCTCAACCACTCGGGTCGGAGGAGACACCATGGACAAGAGGATCGAGGTGGTCGTGGTCGGCGGCGGTTACGCCGGGGTGATGGCGGCCAATCGTGTGACGCAGCGCGACGACGTGACGGTGACCGTGATCAATCCGCGGCAGGTGTTCGTCCCGCGGCTGCGGCTGCACCAGCTGGTGGGCGGGACCCACGATGCGATCGTCGACTACCGGGAGGTCCTCGCCGAGGGTGTCGAGCTGGTGGTCGGCACTGCGGCGCGTATCGACGCGACCGCGCGCACCGTGACCCTCGCCGACTCCGGCAGCATCGGTTACGACTATCTGATCTATGCGGTAGGTAGCTTCGGCGGCGGACTACAGGTGCCAGGCGCGGCCGAATTCGCTTATCCGGTCGCGACCTTGGAGGCCGCGCAGCGGCTGCGGTCGGTGCTCTCCGACACGCCCGCGACGGCCGCGGTGACGGTCGTCGGAGGCGGCCCGGTCGGCATCGAGACCGCGGCGGAACTCGCCGAACAGGGTCGCAGTGTCGGGCTGGTCTGCGGTGGTGTCCTCGGCCCGAACATGCATCCCAGCGCCCGGCGCGCGGCCCGCAAATACCTCGCCCGACTGGGCGTCGAGGTGATCGACGGCCCGGATACGTCGGTCACCGCGGTGCGGTCTGGAACCGTGGAACTCGGTGACGGCCGCACCCTGCCGAGTCAGGTGACTGTTTGGGCTGCGGGTTTCGGTGTGCCCGATCTGGCCGACCGCAGCGGGCTCCGCACCGACGCCGCCGGACGGCTGCTCACCGACGAGACGCTGACCAGCATCGACAGCGATCGCATCATCGCGGCAGGTGACGCGTCGGCGCCATCGGACCTGCCGTTCCGCATGAGCGCCTACATCGCTGGATGCCTGGGCGCCCACGCCGCCGACACGGTGCTGGCCCGGATCGCGGGTGAGCGGCCTGCGCCGATCGACCTGGCATTCCAGGCCATGTGCTTCAGTTTCGGGCGCGGTGTCGGGATTTTCCAGCTCCTGCACAAGGACGATACGGCGAAACGGCTGTACTTCACCGGGTTCATGGGCCGCAAGCTCAAGGAGTTCTCGTGCGCCGCCAGTGTCAAGCACCTGGTGACCGAGGCGCGCAAGCCCGGCTCGCACCACTGGCCAAAGGACGGTGAACACCGGCCCGCCCTGCTACGAGCCCGGAATGAGAACGTGAAGATACCGAGCGAGTAGACGCTGTTTCGTCGCTATCACCAGTGGCACGGTGTGCGGCGGCGTTCGAAGCGAGAACACCGCGCATCGTGCACCCCGGTCCCACGACCAGCTCCAGAAAAGGAACTCATGCACACGACAGGTGAAGCCGATGCGGCCCGGCGGGCCACGGGCGAGGCGGCGAGCCGCGGCGACAGTGACCGAGCCACCCTGGCGGCGACGGAGATGTTTATAGCGCACCGCAATCTGCTGTTCACCGTCGCTTACGAGATGCTCGGATCCGGGGCAGACGCCGACGATGTCCTGCAGGAGACCTGGTTGCGTTGGGTCGGTGTCGACGCGGCGCACATCGACGACCCGCGCGCCTACCTGGTTCGCATCACCACGCGGCAGGCGCTCAACCGGCTGCGCTCGGTAAGGCGCCGGCGGGAGGCGTATGTGGGCTCCTGGCTGCCGGAGCCGCTGCTCACCACTCCGGATATGGCCGCCGATGTGGAACTCGCCGAAAGCGTGTCGATGGGCCTGATGGTCGTACTCGAAACCTTGACCCCGACCGAACGAGCGGTATTCGTGCTGCGCGAAGCGTTCGGACTTGGTTATGACGAGATCGCGGCTGCGGTGGAGAAATCCCCCGCCGCCGTGCACCAGATCGCTCACCGTGCGCGCCGCCACGTCGAAGCCCGCCGACCGCGCCGCACGGTCACCCCACGCGAGGCGCAGGCGGTTGTCGACGCGTTCCGGCGCGCGCTCGAGACCCGGGACCTGCAGGGCCTGCTCGAAGTCCTCGCCCCCGAAGTGGTGGCGATCAGCGACGGCGGCGGCATCAAGCAGGCCACCCCACGGCCCGTCATCGGCGCGGACAAGGTCGCGCGGTTCGCGGTCAAGGGTCTCGCCAAGCACGACGTCGCGCTCACCGTCGAACCAACCGCGATCAACGGCAGCTCGGCGTTGGCGCTGTACGTCGATGGGGAACTCGACGGTGTCCTCGCGGTGCGGGTCGAGGACACCCGCATCACCGGTCTCTACCTCGTCCGCAACCCGCACAAGCTGACCCACGTCGACGCCGAAAACCCACTCACCCTCCGTTGAATTCGGCCACGATCCGACCGTTCACCACCCGCAAGCGGCACGCGGACGTAACCCGTGACGACCGCCTCCGGGCCCTCATCCTCCTCGCCGCGTTCGCAGGTCAGCGCTGAGGGGAAGTGACCGCGCTCAAGCGCTGCGACATCGACATCGTCAACCGCACGGTCCAGGTCCGCGGCGCCGATATCGAGCGGGCGAACGGACAGATGATCCTCGGGCTGACCAAGCCACAGGCGGGGCTGCGCGCGGTCGCGATTCCCGACGCGATCGTCCCCCACCTGGTCACGCACCTGACCAAGTACACCAAGAAGGATGACGATGCCCTCGTGTTCACGGGCATCAAGGCGGGCCCCTGCGGCATAGCGCCTTCAACAAGATCACGCGCTGGAAGCCGGTGGTCGAGGCGCTCGGCGTCCCGAACCTGCACTTCCATGACCTTCGGCACGCGCGCAACACCCTCGCCGCCGACATGGGCGCCTCGCTGCGCAACCTCATGGCGCGGATGGGCCATGACAACGAACGGGCGGCGCTGCGGTATAAGCATCGGTCCAACAGCGCTGACCGGGCCATCACAGACGGGCTCAACGCACTCGTCCAGGCCGACCAGAAGCGGGACGGCGACGATGACGACGAGGCAGCGAGACCGCCGATGCCGGTGGCGTAATTGCACGCCAATTGCACGGCGCTGATCGGCTAACGAAACGATCAAAACCCGGCTGGAGGATTATGCCACTGACCTGGGCCTTCTCAGTGAAGCGGGTGACGCGAATCGAACCCGCGCTGTCACCTTGGAACCAAGACGAACTCGGCCGTCACCCCGCTGACCTGGCATTCGACCGTCCCTCCAATGACCGTGAGTACCCCTCACTAACCGTCCCTAATAGCACGCAGACGAAGCGCTGACCCGCGCCCGCTGCTGCCGAGACGCCTCCACCGCTCCCCCTCCGGCCGTCCTATCGAACCGGCGACGTTCACCGGTTGACCCAGGTCCAGAAGCTTGACTGACCACGTTCGACGCATATCATCGTTATATGGCGATTGATTCCGAATGTAGAATGACTTCGCTGGACGCCCTCGCACCAGCCGCGGCGCTGTTTCACTCGTTGGCCGATCCGGTACGGCTGTCGATCGTGCAGCGGCTGACACGTGGGGAGGCTCGCGTGGTCGACCTGACTCGTGAGCTGGGGCTGGCTCAGTCAACGGTGTCGAAGCACCTGGGCTGCCTGCGCGGCTGCAAGCTGGTGGACTACCGCGCGGAGGGCCGTCAGTCGTTCTACTTCATCGCAACCCCTGAACTGCTGAACCTGCTGCGCTCGGCCGAGCGTCTTCTTGCCGCGACAGATCAGGCCGTTGCACTGTGCCCGACCTACGGCATCGACGGCGGTGAAGACGTGGGGGCGTGCGCGAACGGAGCTGAGGTGCGGGCGTGACAACGCTGTCGCTGGGCCCTTCTCCTCGGCGCCGGGCGGTGCTGGCGCGACGGGTGCGGCTGCTGGTGGCCACCACGATCACCTACAACGTGGCTGAGGCGGTTGCGGCGATCACCGCTGGTACGGTCGCGTCTTCGGGTGCGCTGGTGGCGTTCGGGCTCGACTCGCTAATCGAGGTCGCTTCGGCCGCCGCGGTCGCCTGGCAGTTCTCCGCGCGTGACCCGGCCGTGGTCGAACGTCGCGAGCATCGCGCGCTGCGCATCATCGCGGCCTCGTTCTTCGCGCTGGCTGCCTATGTCACCGTCGACGCGGTCCGCACCCTGCTCGGCACCGGACAGGCGGAACACTCGACGCCCGGCCTGGTGCTGGCCGCGCTGTCGCTGCTGGTAATGCCGTTTCTGTCGGCTGCTCAACGCCGCGCCGGCCGCGAGTTGGGCTCGGCCAGCGCCGTGGCCGACTCGAAGCAAACCTTGCTGTGCACCTACCTGTCAGCGGTGCTGCTGCTCGGGCTGGCGCTCAACGCACTGTTCGGCTGGGCCTGGGCCGACCCGATCACAGCGCTGGTGATCGCGGCCGTCGCGGTCAAGGAAGGCCGTGACGCCTGGCGAGGCGACGCCTGCTGCGCCGTCCCCACCCGCAAGGGCACAACGTCCGACGGCATCAGGGGCTCAATGCCTGACGCCCGCGATGCCTGCGGCTCCGCCTGCGCCTGCTGCTAGCCACACAGAACGCGAGGACGGAACGTCGCAGCGATTGCCGTGATAGGCGCCTCGTGGCGGATCGACGTCAACGCACACGAACGCACGACCTGATGACCTCCCCCATCTTCGCCCTGGCCCGCCATCACGTAAGTAGCGTGGTCGGCTCCAGGCCACCGCGCTCGAATCGCACAACACCATGCTCCTGTCCTAACCAGGTTCTGAAGAATGCAGCACGCGCCGCATCTCCCTCAGCCTCCCGTCCGACTGCCCATGTTCCGCACCCCCGGAGCGACAGCTTGATACGATCGAATGGTGTCATCGTTCAGCGGCTGGGCCGTTATCGATCTAAAAGATGGGCGAGACCCCGAGGAGTTCACACTCGCACTCGCGGATGCCCACAACTCGACCCTCGACGTCGTCTCCGAAGGGTCGAGAGTCTTCATTTTCGCCGACTTCGGCGTGACATTGTCTTCAGTGGTAGGCGACCTGCTGCCAGCGTGGGGAGTGCGGGCGATCACGGCCTCCGATTTCGACGAACACGGCGTGATCAACGAAATTCTCGGCCCCGACGGCACGACCGTACATGTCGCCTCGATCGACGAAAAAGGCGATGGTCTACCCAGCAACGACACCGCGGAAAGCCGCCGCGCCGCGGCCGCGCTGTTCGACGTGAAGCCATCGGTCCTCGACGAAGTATCAGAGACATGGGACGAAGAGGGCGCTGAACCGTCGGTGTTGGGTGTGCCCTACTTGAGATGGTGGACGGCCCTTGGAGCCCCGTGGCCGCACCCCTTCGAGTCGACCACGGTCGAGCCCCGAACGAAACCCAATTCCTAGCCTGTTCTCAAAGTCCCCGGTAAAACGCCTCAACGCACAAGCTCGATTGCGAACGACCGACGACGAGGCGGGACCGGGCAAAACAGACCACACGCCCGGCGCGCCAGTGCGAGCGGCCGTCTGACGGCGCGCAGCGGTGCCCTTTGAAGACGCAAAGAAGTTCGTTCTCTTTCCGCGGCGATCTGCGGGGCGCTCCTAGGTCTTGCCCGCTGGCCCACCAGGTTGTGCGGGCTTCCTCGGTCTCAACTGGGGCGGGGCGCGGAAGCAGGTGTTGTCGCACGGAGGCGTCAGACGGCTGATTTCAGGCTCTTTCACACCAGATGCGGGACGTCGATGAGTTCGGCCACCAGGCTGATGGCGGCGCCGGGGGCACGCTTCGGGCACGAGAGCCGTGGACGGCTGCAGAACGAGCAAGGGCCCAGGCCGGGACCTACTCCTTGCCCTGGGCTTTCGCGGTTGGAGCGGGTGACGGGAATCGAACCCGCGCTGTCAGCTTGGGAACCAAACCGATCATGCCCTCTTGGGCGGCTGACCTGCCTCGCGACGGTACCGTAAGTGACCGTGATTGACCCCTGATCACCCTGGTTAATTGCCCGCTAATTGCCCGCCGCGTACGCGCTGAGCTGGGTGCTCTCCCACGCTTCGTCGCCATCTGGACGTCTCCCGCAGGGGCGGGACTGGCCGCCGACCTCAACGCCGCCCGGTGGCGCGCGAGGTGGTCCGCGCACACGGTCCTGTCCCCGGGGGTGACCACGATCAACTGACCGGTCCTCCAACGAACCGGCCCACCCAATGCGACGTCCAATTCCGAAAGCTGCCTTTCGAAAAGGAGACGAGATGAACGGTGGGGGTTGGGCAATCCTCCTGATCGTGCTTGTGGTCCTGTGCGTCCTGATGGTCGCGGCGTCGGGTGGCGGGTCCCGTGGTGGCACGTCCAGGCGCCGATCGTACGGCGGCTCCCCGCCCTTCTACGGCGGGGACTCGGGTTCAAGCGACGGAGGGGGCAGCTCCGATGGCGGCGGGGGCGGCGATGGAGGCGGCGGAGGCTGATCCACGGCGCCCTCGCGGTCCGGTGGTGTCCGGCGAGGATGACTATGGTTTAGGGGCGTGCGGCGTTGTGTGTATACCTCATCTCATACGCACCGCCGATGGGGGACCCTCCGCCTCGTTCTTGAGGTCTGCGCCTCGCCGGGGTCTGATGGCGGGCAGTCCGGACGGCGACGGACGGGCAGGGGCGCTGGTGCCGGTGGCTTAATTGCCCGGCAGCGTGAGAGTGACCGGAACGACCAAGGCCCAGGCTTCGGGGATCATGTCCCTGACCTGGGCCTTTGTGGTGGGAGCGGGTGACGGGAATCGAACCCGCGCTGTCAGCTTGGGAACCATTGCGAACTCGGCCGTCACCCTCGCTGACCTGGCATTCGTCCGCTCCGCAAGTGACCGTGAGTACCCCTCAATGACCACCCCTAATGGCACGCTAATGGCACGGCATCGTAGCTGCTGACCTGCGCCGTCCCCGGCCGGTTCGGAACGGCGACAGCACCCGATCACCCGAGGGCAAGCGGACCCGGAGCGCAGGGCCGGCCACGGCCCGAGCAGCGGAAGCCGCGCGGTAGCGATCGCCCCAACCGCGCGCCCACCCCCACCACGCTGTGGCGATCGTAGGGCTTAACCATCGCCGTCTGATCCGTACCAAGATCAGGACCGTCCAGGCATGTCCCCACAGGTCCCCTGACCAGCGCGGCAACCTCCCGCGCGTCCACACCTGTCCAAGGTCATCCGACCCCGTTATTGGCAACGGCGTTAGCATCCACACCGCTCCGGACGGGTGCGTCCTCGGGGCGCGTGGGCGGCCAACGTCAACGGATATCCACAAGCTGACGTTGTCGCCATGGGTATCTCGTGCCTGGCGGTATCGTCGGGCCGGTGGTCACTCAAGCGCTGTTCGACGTCGATGAGCCTCCGCTGCCGGTGGCGTTGCAGGAGGCTGTTCGGCACGGTGAGGTCTTCACTCGTCGCTGGGTCGTGGAGCTGATTCTCGACCTTGTGGGCTACACGGCTGATCGTGATCTTGCTGGGCTGCGGCTCGTCGAGCCGGCATGTGGGGAGGGCGCGTTCCTGGGCCCAATCGTTGAGCGGCTGAGCAAGTCATGCCGGGCTCATGGGCGCTCACTGTTGGAAGCGGTCGGGGCGATTCGGGCGCTGGATCTGCTGGACGAGAACGTGAAGCGGTCGCGCACGCTCGTCCGCGACCGGCTTACGGCGGACGGCTGGGAGCACGGCGAGGTTGGCGCCGTCGTGCGGGGCTGGGTGAGCCAAGGCGACTATCTTCTTGCCGCTCACAGCGCGGGTGACGCTGACTTCGTCGTCGGCAATCCTCCCTATATCCGGCTGGAGGATGTACCGGACGAGCGCATGATGGCCTACCGGTCCGCCTGCCCGACGATGGGCGGCCGTGCCGATGTCTACATAGGGTTCTATGAGGTCGGTCTTCGCAGCTTGAAGCCTGACGGCAAGCTCGGCTTCATCTGCGCTGATCGCTGGATGCGCAATCAATATGGCCGGCGCCTCCGCCAGATGGTGACACAGCGCTACAGCATGGACCTGGTCCTTGTGATGCATGACGTGGATGCGTTCCACGACCAGGTAGCCGCCTACCCGGCCATCACGATCATCCGCAACGGCGTACAGGGTCCCGCGATCGTTGCGGATACCACTCGGGAGTTCGGACAGTCCGAGGCGCGGTACCTTCTTAGATGGTTGGCTGACCCGGCACAAGAGGCTGCCGCCGCTACCGGGTTCAAAGCTTCGCGTCTACCGCATTGGTTCCCTGGCGAGGACTCTTGGCCTGCGGCGTCCCCTGCGCGCTTGGCTGTTCTGGAGGATCTGAGCGATAGGTTCCGGCTCCTGGAGGACGAGACCACCGGAACACGCGTCGGCATCGGCGTTGCGACCGGGGCGGACAAGGTTTTCATCACTGATCAACCTGACCTCGTCGAGGAAGACCGCATGCTTCCGCTCGCCATGGTCCGCGATACGGCGAGCGGGCGTTTGGACTGGGGCGGTATGTACCTGGTCAATCCGTGGGATGTGACGGGTGGGCTGGTCGACTTGGCCGCCTACCCTCGGCTACGCGCCTATCTCGCCCAGCATGGAGCCGTGCTGCGAAAGCGTCACGTTGCCGTAAAGCAGCCGGACCGCTGGTACAAGACGATCGACAAGGTCGACCCTCGGCTCAACACTCGTCCCAAGCTCTTGCTTCCAGACATGAAGCAGGTCATACACCCCGTGCTGGATGAGGGCGGGCTGTACCCTCATCACAACCTGTACTTCATCGTTTCCGACACTTGGGACTTGCGGGTACTTGGCGGCTTGCTGCTGTCCAACGTCGCTGAGGCATTCGTGGCGGCGTACGCAGTCAAGATGCGGGGCGGAACTCTGCGGTTCCAAGCCCAGTACCTGCGTAAGATCCGCGTCCCTGATCCTGCAGAGATCGATGAAGAGACCGGCACAGCATTGGCCGCTGCGTTCGAACGCCGTGACGTCCAGGCCGCGACGCAAGCAGCCCTGCGAGCCTACGGGCTCGCAGAACTCCCCGACTAGAAGGAACACATTGGCAGTCACTCGACAGGACTTCGAGGACGCGGTTGCCGCTTACTGGGGCGCCAAACAGTCACAGCGAGAACTATCGAAGATCAAAGATGCTGTCGGCGCGGGCACTGCGGGCTCCGTACGTGGTGGCAAGCATTTCGACGACATCGCCGCTCTCCTGGCCAAGTTCTTCCTCGACGCCGGCTACCCGCCCGAAGACATACGCGTTACCACGTCACATCGCCTGGAACTTCCCGGCTACTACCGCCCACAGAAGCAATGGGATCTTGTGGTCTCCCACAGGAACACGCTTGTTGCGGCCTTCGAACTCAAGGCGCTCGGCGGTCCTTCGTTCGGCAACAACTACAACAACCGGGTAGAAGAGGCACTAGGCAGCGCTGTCGACCTCAGGCGTGCGGTACTCGCTGACCTATACCCGGGCGAGAAGCCTTGGCTTGGCTACTTCTTCATCATGGAAGATGCTCCTGGTTCCCGTGCCCCGGTGCGTCTAATGGAAGGGGCTTCGCCCGTCGAGGAGATCTGGCGCGGACGGTCCTATCAGACAAGGTTTTCGCTCTTCTGCGAACGTCTCATGGCAGAAGGGCTGTACGACGCGGTCTGCTTTGTCACTTCCTCGGAGAAGCGTCCGCAACCTATCGAGCTGGTCGAAAGCCTCGATTGGAAACACTTTTCCGCCGCTATAAACGCGCGGATTACTTATCTCAGAGAGTTGGGGTTTCCCGTCGACTCATAGCATCCGCGTTAGCAGGTGCACCGCCCCGGAGGGTGCGCCCGCGCGAACGGCGAGACGGCGTGACAGACAGTTTCGCGCGGGCGTGCCCTCCGGCCCGCGGGGGGCTGGGGGCCGCGAGGCCCCCGCTTCACGCACGGTCAACCCCACAGAATTGCTCTCTACCCGTTGATCTCTTCACGTGAAGCGCTGCCGAGTTTGAACTTCGACCCACCTTTTGTTTTATTCTGCCAATTTTGATTTACCGTCTCAACACGGTCGAGTCGGGCGCGACTGATCGCGTAAATGGCATCTCCAATCAAATCAGACTTCCATGCTTTCTTCAGGCTCTTCCGGTCTTCATTGTCCGCCGAAGTTAGTTCTTCCAAGGATTGCAGAGCGTCTACGGCTAGCGCTCGACCTTCGAAATCACCTACCGCTTTTAGTTCTGCGCGCGCACGGCCTAGGTCGTCCACAATCGGGAAGACATATTTCTTGCGTGCATCCCAATCGGAGATGTCGATATCTGGCGAGGCTAGCACGTACCTATTCGCCGCATTAGCTGCATTGATGAATGAGTTAAGCAATGTTTCCAGATGCTTCAAGTCTGTATCGATTAGCTTTATCTCGACGTCAACTCTGATGCGGAGAAACGCAAGGGCGTACTGGGTGCGATAGGTCACGTAGGCGACGGTTAGCAATGCTCCGGCAGAGATCAGGGCTGCCCATATGGGCGCGGCGAGGCTCATAGAAACATGATGACGTACAGCTGCCAATGAGAGCGTGGCATTGTGTCGGTTGGGCTAGAACATGTCCACTATCAGCCAGCTGCGCTCAAGGGGCCGCCCGCCCGGGCGCGGCGGGACCGGACGGGACAGGCCGCATGCCCGGCGCGCCCGGGCGGGCGGCCGCCGGCGGCCGCGTAGCGGGCGCCCTTGAAGACGTAAAGAAAGTTCTCATCCGGCACCGGCGCGCTGGTCTGTCCTGTCCCGGGACATGCTTGACATCTCTGTCCCATCACATGCTTGACGGGTGCCTGTTCGGCTTGGCTGTCGCGTGTTCGTTTGCGGGCGTCGCGTGTCAGGGAGGCCGGGATTGGGCCTGGTCGAGTTGTCGGTGGTGGAGCAGCGGTATCGGGCGGTGCTGCAGGTGCTGGCGGGGGTGCCGGTGATCGAGGTGGCGGCCCGGTTCGGGGTGTCGCGTCAGAGCGTGCATGCCTGGGTGAAGCGTTATCGGGCTGAGGGGCTGGCGGGGCTGGCTGATCGGTCCCGGCGTCCGGTGTCTTCGCCGGGTCAGATGAGTGCGCAGGTGGAGGCCGTGGTGTGTGAGCTGCGGCGGGAGCATCCGCGGTGGGGTCCGGTGCGGATCGTGCATGAGATCGGTCGGCTGGGTGTGGTGCCGGTGCCGTCGCGGATGGGCGTGCATCGGGCGCTGGTGCGGCATGGGTTGATCGAGCCGGGCCGGCGGCGCCGCAAGCGGGAGGAGTTTCGCCGCTGGGAGCGCGAGGAGCCGATGGCGTTGTGGCAGATGGACATCGTCGGCGGGGTGTTGTTGGCCAATGGGTCGGAGTGCAAGGTGGTCACCGGGGTGGATGACCATTCGCGGTTCTGTGTGATCGCTGAGGTGGTGCCGCGGGCGACGGGCCGGGCGGTGTGCCTGGCGTTCGCGGCGGCGTTGCGTGAGTTCGGGGTGCCGGGTGAGGTGCTGACCGATAACGGCAAGCAGTTCACCGACCGGTTCGGGCATGGCGGTGAGGTGCTGTTCGACCGGATCTGCCGGGACAACGGCATCGTGCACCGGCTGACGCAGCCTCGCTCACCGACCACGACGGGCAAGGTCGAGCGGTTCCACCAGAGTCTGCGGCGAGAGCTGCTGGATGACGCGGTGCCGTTCGATGACCTGCCTGCGGCCCGGGCTGCAGTGGCGGGCTGGGTGGTCGAATACAACACCCGCCGCCCGCATCAATCGTTGGGCATGGCGTTCCCGGCCGACCGGTTCGACACCCGCACCGCCCAGGGCGAGCAGGAGCTGCTGCCGTTGCGGCTGCCCGCCGCGGTCCGCCTGGCCGCCGTCCCACCGGCCGCCCAAGAAGCCGAACCCGCCGACCCTGCCGGCACCGATGTGCAGGCGCAAGCCGCCCAGATAAGGGTGTGGGACGGCGGGGCAGTGGAGTTCGAACGAACCGTTCCGGCCAGCGGGAACATGTTCGTGGCCGGTCGCCAGTTCTGGCTCGGCCCCGCCCAGGCCGGTGTCACGGTGACGTTCTGGGCCGACACCGATGTCATCCACCTGCTCAACGCCGGGTCCCGGATCAAATCCGTGCGCTCACACCTGTCGACCGCCGACCTGACCGCACTGGCCGCCCGCGGAGCCCGCAAAGCCGGGCCACCCCCGTTGCCGCCACCCGAAGACGGCGAGGCGGGAGAGGTCGACCGGACCGTCAACAAGGACGGCAACGTCGGCCTGGGCGGCCGCATGGTGCTGGCCGCAGAGATCCTGCGCGGCCGCCGCGTCGGCATCCGCATCGAACCCGCCACCCTGATGTTCTTCGACCCCCAAACCCGCGAACTGCTGCGCACCCGCCCCAACCCGTTCACACCCGACCAGGTCCAGGCGCTGCGCGGACTACGGCGGGCCGGTCCACCGCCCCGGCCCCGCACCGAACCGGTCACCGTTCAGCGGCGGGCCAGCAACAGCGGCGTGGTCATGGTCACCGGGCAAAAGATCGCACTGGGCCGCCTGCACGCCGGCCGGGTGGTGACCATCCACGTCGCCGACACCACCCTGGCCATCGAACTGGGCGACGACGACGTGCGGACGGTCCGCCGGACCACCACCCAGCCCGTCCGAAGCATCAAGGCTCACCGGCCCCGCAAGGCCGCCCCATGATTCCTAGAACATCCGTCAAGCATGTCCTGGGACCAAAACGTCAAGCATCTCCTGGGACTAGACA
>NZ_FOVH01000037.1 GCF_900115095.1 Actinomadura madurae | reverse complement strand
CCGGTTTCGCCGGACGGCTGGTCGGCTGGTCCGCCCAGACCCTCCGCACCACCATCGACATCGTCCGCAAACCCGCTGATCAGAAAGGGTTCGCCGTACTGCCCAGACGGTGGGCGGTAGAGCGGACTCTGGCGTGGTTGACCGCGCACCGGCGGCTGGCCCGCGACTACGAACGCGACCCCGCCACCAGCGAAGCCATGATCCGCTGGGCCGCCATCGGCCTC
The DNA here is from genome assembly GCF_900115095.1 of Actinomadura madurae. Taxonomy (GTDB): domain Bacteria; phylum Actinomycetota; class Actinomycetes; order Streptosporangiales; family Streptosporangiaceae; genus Spirillospora; species Spirillospora madurae. The sequence continues at coordinate 30,709 of NZ_FOVH01000037.1, read as the reverse complement.
ATGACCCGCCGCATGGCCCGCGGCGGGCAGCCCGCCGTCCGTCAACGCCGGCGCCCCCTCGAATACCTATAACAAGATCCTTCTCAAACACGCACTAAGTGACATCGTTCAGGGCCCACCCGGACCCATGGATCAGCTCGACCAACTCGTCGGGGTTTAGCATCAGCCGCTCGAACCAATCGGACGTCCACCCCCTGTACCGAACTCGCATGAGCACCTGGCCGGGCAGCCGCCCCCGCTCCCTGTTGCGGTCGTGGTAGGCGCGATGCTCCGGACCGGCGGAGGTGTAGGGGTCGTGACCGATCGCGAGCAGGCGGGCGGCCGGGCGGCTGAGGCGGGCCATGCTGTCGAGCACGGCAGGTGCCCGGTCACGGCTGCCCAGCAACCCGAGATTGCCGCCGAGCATCATCAGCGTGTCGAACGTGCCGATGTCACCGGGATCGGTGACGGTGCCGATCCGGACGTCGAGGCCCTGCGCGCGAGCGACGGCGACGGCGCCAGGCGAAGGGTCGATGCCGACCACCTCGCGGTCGCCGGTCATGGCGAGCATGTGCCGCCCGGCCGCGCACCCGATGTCGAGCACCCGGCCCTCGGCAGCGGCGACGGCCTGCCGTTCACAGGCGAGCCACTCGTCCGGACGGGTGAAGTACCGGTAGGCGTCCTCGACGCTTACGAACCCATCGTCGCGCTCGATCACCTGTATGTGCGTGCCGCGTCGTGGACTCGCCTCGTAAGCGTCGCGCAGCATGGCTCCGTATCCATCGTCGGGTGTGTTCTCGCCCCGGCCCGTGGCGAGGTGGCATGCGTCTTGCACGGGTTTGCTCCAGTTGAGATGTGCCAGTTCGATCACGGACAGTAAAAGGCAGGTCTTCTACTTTCGGTAGCCGGATAATGGCGGACAGTGAGGTGGACCGCCGGAGAGTCCGCCTGTCCGGTCAAAGCGGGGGATGCGCGCGATGCCCGACGAGGAACCGCCGCCGTGGGCGGTGCGGTTAAGAGCAGAACGAGATGCACGGAATTGGACGAAACCGGCCATGGCGCGGGCCCTGTACCGAGCGGTCGAACTGCGGCCGAACCGAACACAGGTTGAGTCCCTGGCCCGGCAGATTCGTGGCTATGAGCAGGGAGAACATTTCCCCCGCGACTGGGCGTCCGCTTACGCCACCGCGTTCGGAACCTCCGTCAATGACCTCTTTGGCGCTGCGGCCGGGAGCATCGACAATGAGGACGTGGACCGTCGTACCCTTCTTGGCCTCGTGGCCACGGCCGCCACCGCGAGCGCCCTCGCCCGTGACACCGACCCGCTCCGCGAAGCATTCGAAGCCGCCGTTTCCGCCGACACCGGCGACCGCGACGCGGACGCTTGGGAACGCATCGCCCATGACTATGCCTGCGAGGTCGGCTGGGTTCCCACCGCGGTCGTGCACCCGGAGCTGTCCACCGACTTCGCCGAGCTGACCCGACTACTGCCGTCCGCGCGCGGTACGGCACGGACCCGGGTGATCCATGTGGCCGCGCACCTGGCGGCGCTGATGGCGATCAATCTGACGAACATGGGCGAGGGACGAGTTGCGCGGCGCTGGTGGCGGACCGCCGCGCGTGCCGCCGACCAGACCGGCGACCATCGGGCCGCTGCGCTCGTCCGCGGCCGCGCCGCGGTCTTCGCGCTGTACGGCGACACGCCGCGCCAGTCGATCGTCGAACAGGCGGAGGAGGCCCTAGCGGTCGGGCACGGCACCCCTTGCGCGGGCGTGGTCTCTGGGCACGCCGCACGCGCCCAGGCACTGGCCGAACTCGGTCGTCATGCGGAGGCCGCGGCGGCGTTCGACGACCTTCGACGTTCCTTCGACCAGTTGCCCGACGCCGTTACCGGTCTTCGCGGCAACCAGTGGGGCTGGCCCCACGGCCGTCTCCTCTTCGTCGCGAGCTTCGTCCACACCTGCGCCGGGAACGTCGGTCCGGCGACCGAAGCGCAGGACACCGTGCTCGCCCTGTATCCCGCCCGGAACTGGCAGGCTCGCGGGCAGGTCGAGATGCACCGTGCCGGGGTCATGATCCGTGCCGGGGACACCGCCGAAGGCACACGCCACATGACGCGTGTTCTGGAGAACATGCCGGTCGAGCAGCGCGCTGACGGGCTCGTGCGAGGCAGTGCTCTGACGTCGCTTCGGCTCGCCCATCCGGACCAGGCCGCCGCTCCCGAAGTCCGGCAGGTTCGGGGGCTGGTCGCGTCCACAACGACAGGAGATCGATGATTTCGGATCTGACGTTCAGCCGCCACGACCCCGCGAGTGCGGAAGGGATCCTCCAGAGTGTGATCGTGCCGGTGTACGTGGCGTCGCATCGGGAGGTGATCGACCGGCCGTTCTATTCGGCGGAGCGGTTCGCGGATCGGTTCTCCGGATACGCGAAGGCGCCCGGGTTCGAGATCGTGATCGCCCGCCTCGGCGAGGAGCCGGTGGGGCAGGCGTTCGGGTATGCGCTGCCGCCGTCCGCGCGCTGGTGGAACGGGCTGACCACGCCGGTTCCGGACGGGTTCACCGAGGAGACGGGGTCTCGGACGTTCGCGCTGAACGAGTTGATGGTCGTCCCCGAATGGCAAGGGAAAGGTGTGGCGCACGCCCTGCACGACGCCCTTCTGGGCGGCCGGGCCGAGGAGCGGGCGACGCTGCTGGTGCGGGAGGACAACGGCTCGGCTCAGCGTGCTTATGGGCGATGGGGGTGGCGGAAGATCGGCAAGTTGCGGCCGTTCCCCGACTCACCGCACTTCGACGCGATGATCCTCGACCTGCCGCCGGGGGCCGGCGGCAGGTCGTAGGTCCGGGCGTCAGGTGGTGTGGGCTCGGAGGATCCGCTTGGCGGTGCTCTGGATGTGGACCTCGTCGGGGCCGTCGTAGACGCGGGCCTCGCGGGCGTGCCGGTACATGCGGGAGAGCGGGGTGTCGTCGGTGAGGCCGGCGGCGCCGTGCACCTGGACGGCGCGGTCGACGACGTTGTGCAGCATGCGGGCCCCGACGACCTTGATCGCGCCGATCTCGATGCGGGCTTGGCCGCCCGCGTCGATCTGCTCGGCGGCCTGAAGGGTGAGCAGGCGGGACGCCTGAATCTCGGTGTAGGAGTCGAAGACGTGCTGCTGCATGAGCTGCTTCGCCGCGAGCGGCTCGCCGAACGCGACGCGGGTGCCGAGGCGGTCGCACATCAGCTCGAAGGCGCGCTGGGCCTGGCCGAGCCAGCGCATGCAGTGGAAGATGCGGCCGGGGCCGAGGCGCTCCTGGGCGATGACGAAGCCGTGCCCGCGCGGGCCGAGCAGGTTCCCGGCCGGGACGCGGACGTCGTCGTAGGCGACCTCGTAGTGGCCGCCGTTCAGGCCGAGGACGGGCGTCTCCCGGACGATCCGGTACCCCGGCGTGTCCGTCGGCACGACGATCATGCTGAAGGACAGGTGCGGGGGCGTCCCCTCGGGTTCGGTGCGGCACATGACCGTGGTGTAGGCGGCCTGGGCGGCGCCCGTGGTGAACCACTTGCGGCCGCTGATGACCCAGTGGTCGCCGTCCAGGACGGCCCTGGTCTGCAACTGGGTGGGGTCGGAGCCGGCGTGGTCGGGCTCGGTCATCGCGAAGCTCGGAGAGATTTCACCCGCGACCAGGGGGGCGAGGTATCGCTCACGCCATTGGGGGCTCGCGTACTTGTGGAGCATCAGCGAGTCCTGGAGGGTGAACGTGCCGAGGACGAGCTGGCCCCACTCGCTGCGCCCCTGGACCTCGTTCACGTACACGTAGTCGAGGAACGGCATGCCACCGCCGCCCAGCTCGGCGGGGTGGCCGAGGGCCCACAGCCCCTCGGCCTTGGCTTCATGCCGCAGTTGGAGGAGCAGGTCGCGGTCGCCGGCGTTGAGCGCGGGCTCCGCCGGCTCGACGCGTTCGGTCATGAAGGCGTGGACTGCGTCGCGGACGTCCCGGACGCGGTCCGGCACGGGGAACAGCATCAGCCCGCGCCGGTCAGGTCGGCGGAGATGTCGCGATTGCCGTAGCCCTCCGGCGCGGCGACCTCGACGACCGGCTCGGGACGGTCGTCGAACTCCAGCCGCAGCGCCCGCGACATCGTCGCGTGCATGTCGTACATGCAGGTGATGTAGGTGAGCTGGAGGATCTCCTTGTCGGGGAGGTGCTTCTTCAGGACGTCGAAGACGGCGTCGGGCGTCCGGCCGCCGTCCAGGACGAGGCAGTCGGTGTAGGCGAGGACGGCGCGTTCGAGGGGCGAGTAGCAGTCGGCGGTCTGCCAGTGCGGGATCGACTCGATCTTCTCCTCGGGCATGCCGAGCGCCCGCATCTGCTTGCAGTGCTGGGAGAAGACGAACTGGCTGCCGCGCGCCCAACCCGCCCGGCACTGGCCCAGCTCGCGCAGGACGGGGTCGAGGTCGGCGTTCCGGTACAGGGCGAAGCCGCGGACCGCGTGCCGGAACACGTCCGGGGACTGGGCGAACACCGTCCACCAGTCGCCGGGCGATCCGGTCGCGGTGCCGTGGTCGACGGCCGGGTCGCGGTCGGGGGCGAACAGGTGGTCGTAGAAGAAGAGGATGCGCTCGTCGGTGACTTCGGCGCGCGGAACCTCACGCAGTCGCGGCATGCTTTTCCTTCCGGGTGTTCCGGTCGGCGCCGGTCTTGGGTTCGTGGGAGACGTCGGACTCGTCGAACGTCCGCGTCCAGCAGGCGAATTCGAGAAGAATCCCGTCCGGGTCCTGGAAATAGAACGACCGGACGAAGACGCCGTCGTGGACGTCGCGAGAAACACCGGCCGGACTGTCGTCGTGGTTCAGGATCGGGCTGACGGTGACGCCCTTCTCCTTCAGTCGCCGCCGGTAGTCCTCGAACTTGTCGACGGGGACGTGGAACGCCACATGGTTCATCGACCCGACCGCGCTGAGCAGTTCGCCCTGCTCGGGACGGCCCGCCGGCGCGGAGACCCCGGGGACGCCGTCGGGCGCGTCCGGGAACCAGAAGAACGCCACGCAGTCGCCGCCGCCGCAGTCGAAGAAGAAGTGCTGGCCCATTCCGCCCGGCAGGTCGAGCGTCTTGATGAGCGGCATTCCGAGAACGCCGGAGTAGAAGTCGATGGTGCGCTTCATGTCGGACGACACCAGCGCCAGATGGTTGATGCCGCCGAGTTCGAACTCGGTGTTCATGGGACCTCCTCGAACAGGGCGGCGGTGCGCCCAGAAGTTGACTTGACAGTCATATCAACTTGCTCGATGCTCGGATACTGTTCCCGCGAACATCGGGCTGTCAACCCCGGCGAGAGGAACCACGGCGATGCCGAGCCGCGACGACCCCGGCGGCCCGCCGCTCACCGAGCGCGGCGCGCGGACCAGGGAGCGCCTCGTGGCCGCGGCGCGCGAGGTGTTCGAGGAGCGCGGCTTCCCGGAGACCCGCGTCGCGCACATCACCCGGCACGCGGGCGTCGCGTACGGGTCCTTCTACACCTACTTCCCGTCCAAGGAGGCGGTGTTCCTGGAGGTCGCCGACCGGCTGTTCGAGGAGATGACGCGGCAGGACCTCGTCCCGTCCGCCGGCCCGTCCCCCGCCGCCCGCATCCGCCGCGCCAACCGCGCCTACTACGAGGCGTACCGGCGCAACGCGAAGATGATGGCGATCATCGAGCAGGTCGCGACCTTCAACGAGGAGTTCCAGCGGCTGCGGCGCAAGCACCGGGCCACCCAGGTGGGACGGTCCGCACGGGCGATCGCGCGCTGGCAGCGCGAGGGGCTCGTCCCGTCCGACCTGGACGCGGAGATGGCCGCCCGCGCCCTCGGCGCGATGGTCGACCACTCCCTGTACCTGTGGCTCGTCCAGAGCGACGACCCGCCCGGCACCGAACGCCTCCTCGACACCCTCGACGCGCTCAGCGTCCGCGCCCTCGGCCTGCCGTCCCAGCTAGGAGACCCGTGGAACTCGCCGACCGCCTCATGACCGCCATCACCTCCGCCCAGCGCGCGGCCCGCGCATGAACGCCCTGGAGACCGCGCTCGCCGGACGGCTGGGCGCGCCGGTCACCGGGCTCCGGCGGCTGTCGGGCGGCGCGAGCCGCGAGACGTGGTCGTTCGACGCGGGCGGCCGCCCGCTGATCCTGCGCCGCGACCCGCCCGCGGTCCTCGACCCCACCGCGATGGCGCGCGAGGCCGCGCTGCTCGCCTCCGCCGCGGACGCCGGCGTCCCCGTGCCCCGCCTCGTCGGCCACGGCGACGACCTGGAGGGCACGGCCTACCTGGTCATGGAGCGGCTGGCGGGCGAGACGATCCCCCGCCGGCTCCTGCGCGACGACCGCTTCGCCGCCGTCCGTCCGGGCCTCGCCCGCGAGCTGGGCGGCATCCTGGCCCGGCTGCACGCGATGGCGCCCGTCCCCGGCCTGCCGGACGACGACCCCCTCACCGCGCTCAAAGCCCTGTACTCGACGTTCGAGATGCGGCCCGCCGTCGAGCTGGCCCTGCGCTGGCTGGACGACCGGCGTCCGCCCGCGTCGGGCCGCCGGACGGTCGTGCACGGCGACTTCCGCAACGGCAACCTGATGATCGGCACGGGCGGCGTGACGGGCGTCCTGGACTGGGAGCTCGCCCACCTCGGCGACCCGGCCGAGGATCTCGGCTGGCTCTGCGTGAAGGCGTGGCGCTTCGGATCGCCGCATCCCGTCGGCGGGTTCGGTCCCCGTGACGACCTCCTCGCCGGGTACGCCGCCGCCGGCGGCACCCCGCCCACCCCCGAGGAACTCCACTGGTGGGAGGTGTACGGGACGCTCCGCTGGCTGATCCTGTGCCGCCACCAGGCCGAGCGCTACCTGAGCGGCTCCGACCGGTCGATCGAGTACGCCGTCCTGGGGCGGCGGGTCTGCGAGCAGGAACACGACCTCCTCCTCGCGATGGGCCTGACGGAACCGGCGACCGTCCAAGACCCCCTGGAGAACGCGCAAGCACCGGACGCATCACCCCACGACCAGCCGGACGCGCACGCCCTCATCGACGCCGCCGGCGGTTTCCTGGCCACGGCCGAGCAACCCGACGACCGTCTGCGCTTCCACGCCCGCGTCGCAGCCGCCGCGCTCCGCATAGCCCGCCGGGAACTCCTGCTGGCCGAAGCCCACGGGGCCGCCCACGAGAACCGCCTGAAAGCCCTGGACTGCGGAACCGACATCGCGCTTGCGAAGGCCATCCGTGAAGGCACCCTCGACGCCCGGATGGACGAGGTGATCGCCACCGTCCGCGCCACGGTGATCGACAAACTCACGGTGGCCAACCCGCGCCACCTCTCCCTCCCCGGCTGACCGGAATCCGGCCTTCGAGGACGCAGGCCGACCTGCACGAGAGGAGCCGATCCTCTTGTAGCGGAACCAGGGGTGGTTTCGGCGCATCTGTACCTCTAAGGTCGCTCGATCAGGGGGTAGAAAGTGAAGCGTTCCGCATCGTTCCTCTCGGTACTCGCGGTGGGCGGGGCATTGTTGATCACCGGATGCCAGAGCAACTCGCACTCGTGCGTCAACGGGAAATGCCATGTGACGGTGAACGGCGCCGGGCAGACCGTGGAGATCAACGACGTGGACGTCACCGTCTCGGAGATCTCCGCGCAGGGCATGACCGTCTCCGCCGGAGGTTCGGGGCCCGCCACCATCGGGAACGGGCAGAGTTCGCGGGTCGGGCCGGTCACGATCACGATCACGTCGATCGAGGGCGAGAAGGTCAAGTTCGACCTGAGCTGAGGCTTGACCCTCACATCGATGTGAGGGCGTAGCGTCGTCCCCGGCCGAAGGAGGCGGGGATGGCAGGAGCAGTGATCATCGGTGCCGGTCCGGGCATCGGACGGGCGGTGGCCCGCAGGTTCGCCCGGGAGGGGCTGCCGGTCGGGCTCGTCGCGCGGAACGAGGGGGCGCTGCGGGACGAGGCCCGGGCGGTCGCGTCCGATGGAGCGGACGTGGTCGCGCGACCGGCGGACGCGACCGACGAGGTCGCGCTGCGCGCCGCGCTCGACGAGATCGCCGGCAAGCACGGCACACCGGACGTCGTCGTCTACAACGCGGCGCTCATCAGGCCGGACGGCCCGAGAGACCTGTCGGTCCAGGGCCACATGGAGGCCTGGGCGGTGAACGTGGCCGGGGCGGCCGTCGCCGCCGCCCACGTCGCGCCCGCGATGGCGGAACGGGGGCGTGGAACGTTCCTCATCACCGGCGGGATGCCGGAGCCGAAGCGCCAGTACGTGAGCCTGTCGCTGGGCAAGGCGGGGGTGCGGACGCTGGTCGAGCTGCTCCACCAGGAGTACGGGCCGTCCGGCGTGCACGTCGCGAGCGTCACCGTGGCGGGCACGGTCGCGCCGGGGACGGACTTCGACCCCGACGACATCGCCGAGCACTACTGGCGGCTCCACACGCAGGAGCGGGACGAGTGGGAGCGCGAGGCGTACCACGGCCCCTAGAACGGGCCGGCACGTCCGAGAAGGGCGGATGCGGGCCTGCCGAGCAGTTCGGCCAGCCACAGGCCCGTTTCTGATACCCCGACCAGGTCGATCCCGGTTTCGACGCCGGTGCGGTGGAGGGCGTAGAGAAGGTCCTCGGTGGCGATGTTCCCGGTGGCCGCCGGCGCGAAGGGGCAGCCGCCGAAGCCGCCGGTGCTCGCGTCCAGCGTCGCGGCGCCCTCGTCCAGGGCGGTGAGCGCGTTCGCGTAGCCGGTGTTCCGCGTGTTGTGGAAATGGAAGCGCAGCGGCGTGCCGGGGGCGGCGTCGCGGACGCGGCGGGACAGGTCGCGGACCTCGGACGGGACGCCGACCCCGACCGTGTCGGCGAGGGCGATCTCGACGGCGCCGGACGCGGCGGCGCGGCGGGCGATATCGGCCACGCGGCCGGGCGGCGTGTCGCCCTCGAAGGGACAGCCGAACGCGGTCGCGATGGTCATCCCGGCGGGTATGCCCGCGTCGGCGGCGGCAGCGGCGATGCCGTCCCAGGCGTCCAGCATCTCGGACGTGGTGCACCCCTGGTTGCGGACGCAGAACGTGTCGGACGCCGGTATGGCCACGTTGATCTCGTCCACGCCCGCCTCCAGCGCGCGGTCCAGGCCACGGCGGTTGAGGACCAGCCCGCTGTAGGAGACGCCCTCGCGGCGGGGCACGCCCGCCATGACCTCCTCGGCTCCCGCCATCTGCGGGACGCGCTCGGGATGGACGAACGAGACGGCCTCGACGCGGCGCACGCCCGCGTCCACGCAGCGCGTGACGAAGGCGATCCGGTCGTCGGGCGAGAGCACGCGGTCCTCGTTCTGAAGGCCGTCGCGAGGGCCGACCTCCAGCACAGTTGTATGCAATCCGACTCACTTCTTGCGAGATTGTCCGTTGTCGGCACTATATTGCATGCAAACAGCGCCCAGAAGGGCCGCGGGCGAGGAGGATGATGAGCACCGAGGCGCTCGGCGATCTGCGGGTCGTGGAGATGGGGCAGCTGCTGGCCGGGCCGTTCTGCGGCCAGTTGCTCAGCGACTTCGGCGCCGAGGTCGTCAAGATCGAACCACCCGGCGCCGGGGACCCGATGCGCGAGTGGGGGCGGGAGAAGCCCCACGGCATGTCGCTGTGGTGGCCGATCCTCGCGCGCAACAAGAAGTCGGTGACCCTGAACCTGCGCACACCGGAAGGGCAGGCACTCGCCCGCCGGCTCATCACCCAGGCGGACGTGCTGGTGGAGAACTTCCGTCCCGGAACCCTCGAACGCTGGGGCCTCGCGCCCGCCGACCTCCACGCCGAGAACCCGCGGCTGATCATCACCCGCGTCACCGGCTACGGGCAGGACGGCCCGTACGCGCCGCGCGCCGGGTTCGGCTCGATCGGGGAGGCGATGGGCGGCATCCGGTACGTGACCGGCGATCCGGACAGGCCGCCGTCCCGCGCGGGCATCTCCCTCGGGGACGAGCTGGCCGGCACGTTCGCCGCCCTCGGCACCCTCGTCGCGCTGCACGCCCGGCACCGGACCGGACGCGGCCAGATCGTCGACTCGGCCCTGTACGAGGCGGTGCTGGCGATGATGGAGTCGCTCGTCCCGGAATGGGAGATCGCCGGCTACCAGCGGGAGCGCACCGGTTCCGTGCTGCCGAACGTCGCGCCCAGCAACGTCTACCCGACGAAGGACGGACCCGTCCTCATCGCCGCGAACCGGGACACGATCTGGCGCCGCCTGGCCGCGCTCATGGGACGTCCCGAACTGGCCGACGACGAGCGCTACGCCACGCACGGCGCCCGCGGCGCCAACGCCGAGGAGCTGGACGACCTCATCGGCGCCTGGACGGCCGCCCAGGAGTCGGCTCCCCTCCTGGAACTCCTCCACGACAACGGCATCCCGGCCGGGCTCACGTACCGCGCCAAGGACATGCTCGCCGACCCGCACTACAGGGCCCGCGAGGCGATCATCCGGATGGCGCATCCCGAGTTCGGCGACTTCCCGATGCACAACGTCTTCCCGAAGCTGTCCGAGACGCCGGGCGAGGTCCGCTCGCTTGGCCCTGCGCTCGGCCGGCACAACGTGGAGATCTACGGCGGCCTCGGCCTGACCCCCGAGCAGATCGCCGCACTGGAGGCCACCGGGACGATCTGACCCGCGGACGGGCGCCGGTGGCCGTGTGAGCGGATTGTGAGCGCCGCCCGGCAGCCTCGGCGCCATGGACTACGCATTCCAGGCGGAGGGCCTGGTCAAACGATTCGGAAAGACGACCGCGCTGGCCGGGGTGGACCTGGCCGCGCGGCCCGGCACGGTCCTCGGCGTCCTCGGCCCGAACGGCGCGGGCAAGACGACCGCCGTGCGGATCCTCGCCACGCTCCTGCGGCCGGACGGCGGCAGGGCGGAGGTCTGCGGGCTCGACGTCGTCCGCGACGCCGCCAGGGTGCGGGAGCTGGCCGGCCTCACCGGCCAGTACGCGTCGGTGGACGAGGACCTCACCGCGACGGAGAACCTCGTCCTCATCGGGCGGCTCCTCGACATGCGCAAGGCGGACGCGCGGGCCCGCGCCGCCGAGCTGCTGGACCGCTTCGAGCTGACCGACGACGCCGGGCGCCGCGTGTCCACGTACTCCGGCGGCATGCGGCGCCGCCTCGACCTGGCCGCGAGCATGATGGGACGTCCCGCCGTGATCTACCTGGACGAGCCGACGACGGGCCTCGACCCGGGCCGGCGGGAGGAGGCCTGGCGGCTGATCCGGTCGATGACCACCGGCGGCGGGACCGTGCTGCTGACCACCCAGTACATGGAGGAGGCCGACGCGCTCGCCGACGAGATCACCGTCATCGACCGCGGAACCGTGATCGCCGCGGGCACCCCGGCCGAGCTGAAACGGGTCGCGGGCGGGCAGACGATCGCCGTCCGGCCGCGCGACCCCGGCCGGCTCGCCGAGGTCACCGCCATCCTGCGGGAGGTGTCGGGACGCGAGGTCGAGCCGCCCCGCCGGGACGTCGTCACGGTGCCGGTCACGGGGGACGCCGCGTTCACCGAGACCGTGCGGCGCCTGGCTGCGGCCGGCATCTCCGTCACCGAGCTGTCCCTCCGGCTGCCCAGCCTCGACGAGGTGTTCTTCACCCTGACCGGCCACCACGCGGAGAGGGAGGCCGCATGACCGAGATCGCTCTGCGGCCCGCGGCCGGCGCGGCGGCGCGGCCCCGCCACCGGCTCGTCCGGCACAGCCTGCTGCTGGCCGGGCGCAGCCTGACGAAGACGCGGCGCAACCCCGGCGTGCTCCTGGACGCGCTGTTCATGCCGATCATCTTCCTGCTGCTGTTCGTGTACCTGTTCGGCGGCGCGGTGTCCGGCTCCACGCACGCCTACCTGCAGTACGTCTTCCCGGGCGTGCTGGTGATGACCATGCTCCTCGCCGGGATGCTGGCGACCGGGCTGAGCATCAACACCGACATCAAGAAGGGCGTCTTCGACCGTTTCCGGAGCCTGCCGATCGGACGTTCCGCGCCGCTGACCGGCATCGTCCTCGGCGACATGATCCGGTACGTCGTCGCCGCCGTCGTGCTGTTCGCGACCGGCTACCTGCTGGGCTTCCGCGTCCAGACCGACGCGGCGTCGGCGGTCGCCGCGGCCGGGCTCGCGACCGTGCTCGGGTTCTCGCTGGGGTGGCTCAACGTGCTCATCGGCGTGCTGATCAGGGAGGAGGTCATCGTGCAGACGGTGGCGTTCCTCGGGATCTTCCCGCTGGCGTTCGGGACGACCATGGTCGTCCCGGCGGACACGCTGCCGGGCTGGCTCCGGGCCTGGGTCGAGGTCAACCCGGTCAGCCACGCCGTGGACGCCGCGCGCGGGCTGCTGCTCGGCGGGCCCGTCGCGCATCCGGCGGCGATGACGCTGCTGTGGTCGGCGGGGTTCCTGGCGGTCTTCGGGCCGCTCGCCGTGTACGCCTACCGGCGGCGCAGCTGATCATCGAGCAGGGCGAGCGCGCCGGCCACGTCCAGCCTGCGGCCGCGGTCGACGGCGGCGCGATGGGCGTGCTCGCCCAGGGCCTTCCGGATGCGTCCGGCCACCTGCGCGACGTCGGGGTTGTGCGCGTCGGACGAGCCGCGCAGGACGGACGCGGCGCCGAGCACCTCCGCCGCGCCCTCCGGGTCGGCGTCGGCGCGCAACCGGGCCACCGCGTATCCGGCGACGGCCGCGATCGGCATGTCGGGCGAGTCGACGGCGAGGGCGAGCGCCCTCCGCAGATGGTCGTGCGCCGCGTCCGGCTCGCCCCGTCCTATGGCCATCTGGGCGTGCGCCGCCTCCAGCAGTGAGCGGTACTGCGGGTAGGCCCGCACCCGGCCGATCTCCCGTCCGGCGGCGGCGTAGTGCTCGCGGGCCTCGTCCGCAGCACCTGCGTGGCGGGCGAGGTCGCCGAGCGCCAGCCGGGCGGGGACGAGGTGGCGGGACGGGGTCCCGGCGCCCGGCTCGATCATCGCGGCGAGCTCGTCGCGGGCGCGCCGCACGTCGCCGGACCGGGCACGGGCCACGGCGAGCATCACCCGCTGCATGCCGGCGGCGTCGTCCTGCCCCAGCTCGCGCAGCAGCCCGATCGACTCCTCCAGCGCGGTGGCGGCCCCGGCGAAGTCCCCGGCGACGGTCTGCGTCTCGGCCCCGAACGTGAGCACGAGCGCCAGCCCGGCCCGCTCACCGGCCTCCCGGAACCCCCGCCGGGCGGCGGCGATGTCGTCGCCGGCCTGCCCCATCTCGCCGCGGTTGCCGTTCAGCATCGCCCGCATCAGCCGCAGCGCCGCGCGCGCCCACGGGTCGTCGTCCGGCGGGCGCCGGTCGATCGCCGCCACTCCAGCGGCGTTGTCGCCGGTGAGCAGGGCGGCGGCGGGCTCGGCCAGCGCGGCCAGCGGATGGCTCGCGTCCCGCGGCCGTTCACCGATCAGCGGGTCGTCCCGGGCGTCGCCGCCCGCGAGGACGGTGTTGAACGCGTAACCGCCGAGCGCGGCGTCCTGCCCCGGGACGGGCGACCGCCGCGGCACCCGCAGCACCTGCCGCAGCCTGCGCGCCGCCTCGGCGTGATCGCCCTGGATCATCCAGAACGTGGCGAGCGCGGCTCCCAACCGGACGGCCGGCTCGGCGTCCCCGGCGTCCACGGCGTGCTGCAGCGCGGTGTGGAGGTTGTCGCGTTCCGCCGTGAGCAGGCGGACCCACTCCAGCTGGCCGGATCCCCGCAGGTGCGGTTCCGCCCGCTCGGCCAGGTCGAGGAAGCAGCGGACATACTCGGCCCGGACGCGGCCCGTCTCGTCCGCCAGCCGCTCCCGCCCGTACTCGCGGATCGTCTCCAGCATCCGGAACCGCGGCTCGGAATCGTCCACGACCTGGAGAAGCGAACGGTCCACGAGGGATTCGAGCAGCTCCAGAGACCGCCCGGCCCCGGTCACCCGGGCCGCGCTCTCCGGCGTGATCGTCCCGGGGAACACCGAGAGGCGCTCGGCGAACCGGCGTTCCCCGGCGGGCAGCAGATCCCAGCTCCAGGCGACGACGGCGCGCAGGGTCCGGTGCCGGGGCAAGGCGGTCCTCGGCCCGCCGGTCAGCACCCGGAACCGGTCGTCCAGCCGCGCGGCCAGCCGCTCGGGCGACATGGACCGCAGCCGCGCCGCGGCCAGCTCGATCGCCAGCGGCAACCCGTCCAGCCGGCGGCAGATCTCGCCCACGACGTCGCCCCGCACCGTGAACCCGGGCCGGACGGCCGCCGCGCGCTCGGCGAACAGCTCCACCGACGCCGACGCCAGGCCGTCCTCCCCCGGCCCGGGGACGTCGAGCGGCGGCACCGGGCAGAGCGCCTCGCCGTCGACGCCGAGGCGCTCCCGGCTCGTCGCGAGGACGCGGAGGCCGGGGCAGGCGGCGAGCAGGCCGTCCACGAGCCGGGCCGCGGCCTCGACGACGTGCTCGCAGTTGTCCAGGACGATCAGCGTCTCGTCGGCGGACAGCGCCTCCACCAGCCGGCCCGCCCCGTCCCGCAGGCCGAGCACGCCCGCGACCGCGTGGACCACCTCGTCCGGCTCGTCGATCACCGCCAGCTCCACCAGCCAGACCCCGCCCGGGTACCGCCCGGCCAGGTCGGCGGCGACCTGCGTCGCGAGCCGGGTCTTGCCCGCCCCGCCGGGCCCGACGAGCGTGACGAGGCGCCCCTCCCAGAGCCGCCGCGCGATCCACGCGCGCTCGTTCTCCCGTCCGACGAAGCTGGTCGGCGGCACCCGCAGGTTGCCGCGCACCCGTTCCCGCGGGGCGGACCGCAGGACGCCCAGGTAGGCGTCCCGCAGCTCCCGCCCCGGATCGGTCCCCAGCTCCTCGGCGAGCACGCCCCTGAACCGCTCGAACACCGCCAGCGCCTCGGCCGGCCGTCCCGCCCGGTGCAGGGCCTGGACCAGCAGGGCCCTGGGCCGTTCCCGCAGCGGATGGCGCACCGCCAGTTCCTCCAGCTCCGCGACCGACCGCGCCGGCTCGGCACCGGCGGCCAGGTCGGCGGCGATCCGGTCCTCGGTGGCCGAGAGCCGGAGCGCCTCGTACCGGACGGCCGCGGCGTCCGCGAACGGCAGCCCGGAGGCGTCCGCGAGCGCGTCGCCCCGCCACAGCTCCAGCGCCTCGCGCAACCGCTCGACGGCGCACCGCGCGTCCCCGTCGCGCAGCGCCCGGCCGCCCTCCCGGGCGAGCCGCTCGAACTCCGGCGCGTCCACGTCCGCGTCCAGGACATAACCGCCGGGCACCGACCGGACCCGCCCCTCGGGCAGGCACCGCCGCAGGCGCGAGACGAGCGCGTGCAGCGCATGCACCCGATCTCCGGGGCCGCCGTCCGGCCACAGCGCCCGGACGAGCGACTCGGCGGTCACCGCCCGCCCCTCTTCGAGCGCCAACCTGATCAGCAGCGCCCGCAGGCGAGCCCCGCCGACCACGACGTCACGCCCGCGGTCCGTGACCGTCAGCGGCCCAAGGATCCCAACCCGCACGCCTCAACTCTGCCACCGTGCAGTCAGCAGTACTTGGACGACCCCTTCTTCCCCCACGAGCACTTGTCCGCGAGACGGCCACTCGGGTAGAGCAGGTACGCGGTGTCACCGGTGTTGTTCCACACGTACCACTTCTTGCCCCAATACCGGTGCGTCGCGTTGTTGGAGCCCCGGCCGGTGTGGACGTAAACCGACTTGCGCCCCTTCAACGTGAAGGCCCCGAAGGTGTACGTGTACCCGGCCTTGTCGCGGATCTTCACGCCCTTCATGTTCTTGGCCGACTTCGACGTGTTGAACAGCTGCACCCATTCGGCGTTCAGCGACGAGTTCGACCCCCGGTCGCTCCCCGGCGAGTTGTAGTACACCCGATAGATCTGCACGGCACTCGCGGCCTCGGCCGGCGTCGCCACCAGCAGCCCGGCCCCGCCCGCCACCGCGACGGCGGCGGCCCCCGCAACGAAAAGCCTCTTCACCCCTGTGGATCCCTTCCGATCGAACGAATCCCTAGAAGTACCGGTATTCGCTGATCGATGGGGCATCCTGACCACCTTGGGGCATCCCGCCAACCGACGGGATGCCCCAGGCGTCCAACGAACCGCGTTTGCCCAGGTGATCCGGGAAAACACGGGATCTCAGACCTCTTCGGGATCCCGCCCCACGGCATGCCGCCCGCCGTCCACCGGAACCACGGCCCCGTTGACGAAGCTCGATTCATCCGAAAGCAGAAAAGCCACAGCCGCCGCCACCTCATCCGGCCGCCCGACCCGCCCCACCGGATGAAGCAACCGCATCTCATTCTCGATCCGCGCGACCTCCCCGGGCGCCTGCCGCCCGAGAAATGCCTCATACCGTTCAGTCGTGATGGACCCGAGCGCCACGACATTCGTACGAATCCCGCGAGGCCCATAATCAACGGCCAAGGCCCGGCTGAACCCCTCAATGGCCGCCTTGGCCGTCGCATAAGGCAACGCCCCACGCACCGGCCGCTGCGCCTGATGCGACGACACATTAACAATCGCGCCCCGTGTCCCGGCATCCAGGAACCGCCGCACGGCAGTAACACACCCCACCACCGCCGGCTCAAAGTTCATGGCAACAAGCCCCAGAAGCTCCCGAGCAGACGGGTTTCCGACGTCCCGAAAAACCGCGGCATTGTTCACCCACCCCACCAACGCCCCCACCTCCTGCGCGAGGTCGGCGGCCCGCTCGGCGACCCCTTCCTCAGAGGCATCACCCACGACCGAACTCACGCCCGGCCGATCCTCCGTCCAAGCCAAGGCCTCCGGGTCGAACTCGATGACGACCACACGCCCGCCACCCGCCACCAACCGCTCAACGATCGCGCGCCCCACACCCCGCCCACCACCGGTCACGACATACGACTCACCCACAGCACACACCTTCCTCTCGCCTCCCGATCATGCACCCTCCCTATCATCCGGATGCGGTCCAATTGGTTCACAGGGCGCCACATGTATGATCTTGCCCATGCGAAATCCATTCAGCCGCGAGAACCGCGACGCACGCAGACTCGTCGCCCAGATTGAAAATGTCCTTGATAGAGAGCAGTTCCCCAAGTCCGAGACGGTCAAGGAAATGCTCAGCCGATACGGCCGCGAAACGCCAGACTCCCGCGGGCGAGGCGGCCCTGCTCTACGATCGGCGATCAAACACGCCCGCGACGAGAACCGCTGGACGGACGCCGTGCCGGTCTTCCTGGACGAGGCGGCCCGGCAACCCGACCACGAGACACCGTACGTCTGGCTTGTCAGTTTCCTCGACCGCGAGGAACGAGCGCGGAGCGCCATAGAAATCGCCAGAAGTGCCGCGAAACACTGCAAGACAAAGCATTCCCTGCTGATGCGCGCCGCCGAGGTCGCATTGTTCTCGGGTAACACAAGGGAGGCGATCCACCTCTTCAGCCAGTCGATCGCGACTGCGGGCCGACCACCCCGATACGACGAGCCCGGACTACAGCGTCCCTTTCTCTTCATGGCAGTATTCTTCGACCTCTTCGGCGACGCCACTGGGGCAGGCTGGGTGGACGAGATCGACCTGGAAACAGAATTCGAGGCCGACTACGTCGACAGGATTCGCCGCGCAGCCCAAGATATAACCGACGAGGAACGGGCGCTCATCCGCGCCGAACTACCAGAAATCAGCAAGGCCCTCAAAGAGCGACTGCTCTCCGCCGAATAGTACCCGTGCATCGTCCGAGCGGCGGAACCGAGGCCTACGCCACATCGAACATGGCAAGGCATGATCCCGCCCCTGCGCCCACGGAGAACAAGGCAGAGGCGGGACCAGCGAAGTGACCGCGATCCGTGCTCCCAAACTCGGCCAGCGAGTCACCATGAACAACAGTCACCAGAAACCCCCGATCGTCAACCACCAAACCCGGACCAGTTTGCGCTGCCGCCACCGAGCCGACCGGCTCCCTGACCACGGCCAGGGGCAACCACCGCGCGTCCCACTACGTCGCCTGCCGCAACTCCCTACCGCAGGCCCGATCCCACACCGCCGGCCGCCGGTGGCCAGGCCGGGCATCGCGCCACTTCACGCTCGTTGCATCAAGGCGCGTCATCGGCCAGAGATTCGCCTGACGCCCACGGCCCCAACGGGGCTACGCCGGCCTGTTCCATGCCCTCAAGCACGTCCCTGATCTGAGGTCTCCCCAGTCTGGGGAACACCCGATCGAGGGCCTGCCATTCATCGGAGGCCTCGGTAGCGCCCCGGGGTATCCTCCGCACGATCTCCATGCACACGGTACGGGCTTCGTTCCGGTTCTTGATCAGCACCGCGATACTCGCCGCCTCTCCGTAGCGGCCCAAGTTCACCAGCGCGACCGCCGCCTGCCGCTGTTTGACGGACGTGGCCTCGTCGGACTCGACCATGCTCAGAAGTTCTTCGAGCCTGTCGTGCGACAGCAGCGTTCGAATATCGAGAGGGTCGATGTTGGGGGTGCCGGAACGCAGCCGGGAGCCGACCCGGGTTATCGCTCTTTCGATGTCTCCCAGCGCTTGCCGCTCTCTGATGAGCGGTATTTCCTGCGTGATCTCGTTGGCCAGACGCCTGGTCCCATCGACCGGTGAATTTCCAGTTGCACCAGAGAGCGCCTTCAAGAAACGCATTACCGAGCTCACGTCGGTGAGGATCACAGACTGGAAGGCTCGCATCGGTTCCCACAACCGCTCCACCTTAACGTCTATCAACAACGGCGTCGTCGGCTTGCCGAGTATCCAGAAGCTCGCCCTGTCGCTCGCCGAGTTCGAGCGCCGCGCGACACGAATCCGCATGTGGGAGCCCACCATGATCCCTGGACTCCTGCAGACATCCGACTATGCACGTGCCGCGCTGATGGCAGGGACTTCCAACGAGCTGGACGCCGACTTGGAACGTCGCATGTCCCGCAAGGCCGCCGTCTTCGACAAGGAGGCCCCGCCACGCGTGACGGCCTACCTCAGTTGGGCCGCCCTGGCGCAACTGGTCGGCTCGCGCGAGATCATGCGGGACCAGCTCACTCAACTCATAGAGCTGAGTGAGCTTCCCCATGTGAATATCCGGGTGGTCGAGAACAGTGCAGGAGCGCACCCCGGGCTGGATGGTCCGATCATGATCCTCACGGTCGATGACCGCGATCTGGCATATGACGAAGCGACGACTCGTGGGCGGTTTCTGATGGACCCGATCGATGTCCAGGACGTCGAAGTACAATACGACTCAATTGGTGACATAGCCACCCCGGTCAGCCCGTCTAGGGCGCTCCTAGAAGCCGCATTGGAGAGATGGACGTGACCAGATGGCGTAAGTCGAGCCGCAGCGGCACCAGCGGACAGTCCAACTGTGTCGAGGTTGCGGCGCTCTCCGGAAACATCGGCGTGCGCGACAGCAAACACCCCGACGGCCCCCACCTCACCCTCACGGCCACCTCCTTCCGCCAACTCGCCACGAACATCAAGCGCGGCACACACGACCTCCCCTAGCAAGGCCGTCCGCTCAGGAGCCGCCCTGAAGGGGCAACCATGACCACGTGGCGCAGATCGAGTCACAGCGGTACCGGTCAGCAGTCCGACTGTGTCGAGGTTGCGGGGCTCTCGGGAAACGTCGGCGTGCGCGACAGCAAACACCCCAACGGACCCCACCTCACCCTCACGGCCACCTCCTTCCGCCAACTCGCCACGAACATCAAGCGCGGCACACACGACCTCCCCTAGCAAGGCTGCCTCTGCGTGAGGGTCGGTAGGGTGGGGGTGCGGATGGTTCGCTTGCGCTTGGGCGTGAGTGTCGTAAGAGGGAACCCGGTGTGAGTCCGGGACTGCCCCGCAGCGGTGAGCGGGAACGACCGCCGTCATCACGCACTGGGCCACGCGGCCTGGGAAGCGACGGCCAGTAGGACGCCTCGGAGAGGCGATGCCCGCGAGTCCGAAGACCTGCCTCCGCCCGTGCGCCGGCCGGCGTGCGGTGGTCCGCGGCCTCGTGGGACGGCCCGCGACACGGCAAGGCCGTGCGCCCTCCCGCGTGTCCGCCCGTGGCAGAGCGAGGGAAGCCGCCATGAACACCACGATCCTCGGATATCCCCGGATCGGCCCGAACCGGGAACTCAAGGTCGCCACAGAGAACTACTGGGCCGGACGTGCCGACGCCGGCGCGCTTGTCGAGGCCGGTGCCCGCCTTCGGGCGGAGGTCTGGACGCAGCTGCGTGACGCCGGGCTCGGCAGCGTCCCGTCCAACACGTTCTCGTTCTACGACCACGTGCTCGACACCAGTGTGTTGGTCGATGCGATTCCCGCGCGGTATCGGCACCTGACCGGGTTCGACCGGTACTTCGCCATGGCGCGGGGCGTGCAGGACGTCCCGCCGCTTGAGATGACCAAGTGGTACGACACCAACTACCACTACATCGTGCCCGAGGTGGGGCCGGGGACGCGGTTCCGGCTGGCGGAGGGGGCGGCGGCCAAGCCGCTCGCCGAGTACCGGGAGGCGAGGGCGCTCGGGATCGAGACGCGGCCCGTGCTCGTCGGGCCGCTGACATACCTGTTGCTGGCCAAGCCCGCGGTGGACGGGTTCCGCCCGCTGAGCCTGCTCGACGGGCTCGTCGACGTGTACGCCGAGGTGCTGGAGCGGCTCGCCGGGGCGGGCGCGGAATGGGTGCAGCTGGACGAGCCCGCGCTCGTCGAGGACCGGACGTCCGAGGAGATCGACGCGCTCGCCCGTGCCTACGCGCGGCTCGGGCGGCTGACCAGCAGGCCGCGGCTGATGGTCGCCACCTATTTCGGCACGATCGGTGTGGACGCGTTGCGGGTTCTCGCGAGGAGCCGTGTCGAGGCCGTCGGGCTCGATCTCGTCGCTGGGGCGCAGAACGTCGATGTGCTGGCGTCGGTCGGTGGGCTGCCTCGCAAGACGCTCGTCGCGGGTGTGGTCGACGGACGCAATGTGTGGCGGACGGACCAGCGGCGGGCCAGGGCGACCAGCGCCTCGCTGCTCGGGCTCGTCGACCGGCTGGTGGTGAGCACGTCGTGTTCGCTGATGCACGTTCCGATCGATCTGGACGCCGAGACGTCGCCGGCCCCCGAAGTACGGAGCCGGCTCGCGTTCGCCCGGCAGAAGGTCGGTGAGGTCGTCGCGCTCGGGCGTGCGCTGCGCGAGGACGTGCCCGCCGAGGCCGCGGCGGCCGGGCCGGCGGTCGACAGGGCCGTCCGCGAGCGGGTGAAGGCGATCGGCGACGCGCGGCGGGGTGACCGGGCCGTCCGGTTCGCCGCCCAGCGGGAGGCGCTGGGGCTGCCCGCGCTGGCCACGACCACGATCGGCTCGTTCCCGCAGACGCCCGAGATCCGCAGGATCCGCGCTGACCGGCGTGCCGGGCGCATCGGCGAGGAGGCCTACACACGGGCGATGAAGGACGAGATCGCCCGCGTCATCGCGTTGCAGGAGGACCTGGGGCTGGACGTCCTCGTGCACGGCGAGCCGGAGCGCAACGACATGGTGCAGTACTTCGCCGAGCAGCTCGACGGGTATGCGGCGACCGAGCACGGGTGGGTGCAGTCGTACGGGTCGCGGTACGTCCGCCCGCCGATCCTGCACGGCGACGTCGCGCGGCCCCGTCCGATGACGGTCGAGTGGGCGACGTACGCGCAGTCGCTGACGAGCAGGCCGGTCAAGGGGATGCTGACGGGTCCGGTGACGATGCTGGCGTGGTCGTTCGTGCGGGACGACCAGCCGCTCTCCGACACCGCGCGCCAGGTCGCCCTGGCTCTGCGGGACGAGATCGCCGATCTGGAGGCGGCCGGGATCCGCGTCATCCAGGTGGACGAGCCCGCGCTGCGCGAGCTGCTGCCGCTGCGGGCCGCCGACCGTCCCGCCTACCTGGACTGGGCGGTCGGGGCGTTCCGGCTCGCCACCTCGGGGGTCGCCGACTCCACCCAGATCCACACGCACATGTGCTACTCGGAGTTCGGGGAGATCATCGGGGCCATCGGTGCGCTGGACGCCGACGTCACCAGCGTCGAGGCGGCCCGCTCCCGCATGGAGCTGGTCGGTGACCTGCGCGCCGCGGGGTACGAGAACGGCATCGGGCCCGGCGTGTACGACATCCACTCCCCGCGCGTCCCGTCCGCTGAGGAGATGGAGGACAACCTGCGGCGCGCGCTCCGGGCGGTGGAGCCCGCACGGCTGTGGGTCAACCCCGACTGCGGCCTGAAGACCCGCGCCTATCCGGAGACGGAGGCGTCGCTGCGCAACCTCGTCGCGGCGGCCCGGCGCGTCCGGGAGGAGGTCGCGGGCTGACGCCCGGGAGTCGCGTGGCCCGCCCCCCCGCCGGGCCACGCGACGCCGGGCGGGGTCACCCGCGATCGGGATCGTCCAGCGTCTCGCAGAGCTGGACGATCTGTTCGCAGGCTTCGGTGATGTCGGTGATGGGGAGGCGGCCGTCCGCGCCGGAGCGGGCGCACCAGCGGAACGACGCGGCCTCGCACCAGACGGTCAGGTCGCCCATGCCGTGCAGGACGGGTCGACCGGACTTCTCGGTGGGGGTGAGGTGGACGATCCCGCGCCGGACGATCAGCGCGTGGAGGTCCCGCGTGGCGTGCGGGCCGTCCACCCGCCAGACGTGGCGGCGGCGCACGGTGTGCGGGAGCGGGAGGGCGAACCAGGTCGCCTTGCCGCGGACGGCCGGCGTCCGCAGCCGGGACCGCGTCGGGTGGTGCCCCCACCGGCCCCGCGTGAGGAGCTCGATGATCTCCAGGCCGCGGCCGTGGTCGAGGATGTCGTCGCCGGGGTCGGCGGGCGGGCGCCATCCGCGCAGCGTGTCGAACGTCTTGACGACCAGCTCGTCCTGGCCGTGCCCGTTGTCGCGCTGGTAGACCCAGAGTTCGGCTCCCGGGGCGCCGTCGCGGGACGTCGCGTGCTGCAGGACGTTGGTGGCCAGCTCGCTGACCATGAGGGTGATGTCGTCGACGTCGCCGATCGACAGGCCGAACGCGGGCAGGAGGCCGGTGACGTGGGCGCGGGCGACCCTGGCGATGGAGGTGTCCGCGGGGAGGGGGAGGGCGGCGCAGCCGCCGTTTTCCAGTCTCCAGGGAATCCCGCACATCGCTGCGGCCTTCGTCATGACGCCCACCCTCACAGCACAGGGTCGTTAGCGGAGCCGGTCGTGATCCAGACATTCGCGACATGCGCCCTCATGGTTCGCGACTCGCTATGTGTGAATCACAGTTCCAAGCTTCGCACATTTCTGGCGTCCCGGGGCGGCGGACCGCAAGGATCATCCACCCACGAGTGAGACGTTCACCGATGTGCCCGTAATGGCCCAAACCACGTCGCCCGGGGGCGCCTGAAACGTGTACCGGCGGACAGGGGACCGGCCCTCCGCGCCGCTGTAGCGTGGACGTCGCCTGAGAGAGGGCCGCACACATGAAGATCCCCCAGGGGTGCAGCCCTGGGGGATCTGTGTGCGGCCCGGGTCAGCGGTCGTAGCGTCCCGCCCGGACGTCCTCGAGGAACGACGCGAAGACGGTCCGGGCGACGACGTGCGCCCCGGCCTCCGGTGTCCTGCTGTCACGCAGCCCGGTGGCCGTCTCGAGGTCGGCGACCTCGACGCAGCCTCCGTTGCTGCTCGCGCTGGCGGTGGCCTTGAACCACCGTGCCTGAGAGAGATCCATACCGGTCTACTCCAGCGTTGAGATCAGTTTCTGCAGATGGTCCGCGGTGTCGGCTGGGCCGAGCGCCGCCTGGCGGATCTGGTCGAAGATGGCGTCATATGCCTCCACGTCGCCGGGGGTGTCGATCTCCTGGATCGCCGCGTCGTTCTCGAGGAAGACCATGGGCGGCTCGCCGCCGGGGAATCGGAAGATGTTGACCAGCGTGGACATGCCCGGGTGCAGCCCGTCCGCGAGCCGCAGCAGCCGCAGCTCCACGTTGGAACGCCGGGACATCGTCAGCAGATGGGCGAGCTGCGCCCGCCGGTCGCCGGCGTCGCCCCACTCGTACATCAGCGACGCCTCGGTGATGACCGCGATCAGCTCCGGGGCGTGCTCGTCCCTGTCGAGGATCTGCTGCCGCCTCAGCCGTGCCCGCAGGGCGCGCTCGCGCCATTCGGGCGTCCTGGTACCGGACGACAGGAGCGCCTGCATGTACGGCAACGTCTGCAACAACCCGGGAAGTACCAGCGGCATGACCCCACCCGGATGCTCGAGGCGTCTCCCTCGAAGCCGGGGAACTCGTTGTCGTACACATCCGAGTAGTCACGCCACCAGGCCCGCCGGCGCGCGCGGGCGGCGAGCTCTTCGAGCTCGTCGAGATCGCTGCCCTCGTAGATGCGCGCCAGATCGCGGATATCGCTGAGCTCGGGCCGTACCCAGCTGTTGGCCTCGAACCGGCCGACCTTGCCCCGTCCCCAGTTCAGCCGGTCGCAGACCTGGTTGGCCGTGTATCCCGCCTCGACGCGCAGCTCCTTCAAACGGCGCGCCAGCCCCCGCTTGGCGATGGTGGCCCCGTACGCCTCGCTCACCGGAACCACCTCCCTTGACATCCGGCCGCCATCAGCATACGCCTTCCGAACTTGTGAATCACAGATCCGATCGGATCAGGAAGCGGCGCGATCGAACTCGCCCTTCTTGACACCGTCCAGGAAGCACGCCCACTCATGCTCGTCGAAGACCGAGATCAGGTCACCGGACGTGCGCAGCAGCGTCCACTCCCCGACGAACGCCACCTCGATGGCTCCCTCGTCCGTCTCCGACCGCTTCCACTCCAGGGCGTCCGGATCGACGCCCAGCTCCTCGACTGACGGTTTCCTCATATCGGCTTCCTCGCCACAGCGCAGTATCCCCACCGCGACCCATCACTGTCGGCGGCGTCAGGGTCTTCGGCACCCCACTGCCCAACGTAGGCGAGCTCCGCCGGGGCCCCGCCATAGGGCGGGACGATCTCCAGCCCGGTGAAGAACCGCTCGATGTCGGCACGCGCCCGGACGCGGACGGCTCCGGTGGACGACTTGGAGTACACCTCCTCGACCGTGTCGATCGCCTTGTCGGGCTGCCGCTCGCTGGTGATGGAGGACAGCACCAGGTAGCTGCCGGGCACCAGCCGGCTCATGTACCGCTGGACGACGCCCCACGGGTCGTCCTCGTCCGGGACGAAGTGGGTCACCGCGACCAGCAGCAGCGCCACGGGCTTCGTGAAGTCGATCAGGGCGAGGGCCTCCTCGTGCCCGAGCAGCCCGTCGGGGTCGCGGAAGTCGGCCGTGATGAACGCCGTCCCGGACGACCCGGCCAGCAGGTTCTTCGCGTGCGCCGCCACCATCGGGTCGTTGTCGGCGTACAGGACGCGGGCGTCGGGCGCCACCGCCTGCGCGGCGTCGTGCGTGTTGTTCCGCGTCGGCAGGCCCGCGCCGATGTCGACGAACTGCCGGATGCCGCCCTCGGCGAGCCGGCGCACCGACCGCTGCAGGAACCCGCGGTTCGCCCAGGCGGCGTCCTCCAGGTCGGGCATGTTCTTCCGGACCGCCTCCGCGGCCTTGCGGTCGACGTCGTAGTTCTCCGTTCCGCCGAGGATGTAGTCGTACATCCGGGCCGGGCTGGGGACGGTGATGTCCACCCCGGGAGGAGCCTTCTCCATGCCGCTCACCGTTTCGCCTCCATTGCCGCAACTTGTGATGCACGAATTATGAAGCAAGGCCCTTGACCGTGCGATGTTTCGGTCAACGCCGGTCCAGGGTTCGCCTCCCCTTCCCCGGGCATGGGCGAGGCGAAAGGGGGAAAATATGAAGACCGCGCCGGAACTCGCCCTGCGTCAGCTCACGATGCAGTTCGTCGGCAATGCGACCATGCTGCTGCGTTGCGGGCCGTTCACGCTGCTGACGGATCCCAACTTCCTGCACCGGGGGCAGCGCGCCTATCTCGGATTCGGGCTGACCACGCGGCGGCTCACCGAGCCCGCGGTGCGCATCGGCGACCTGCCGCAGTTGGACGCCGTCGTCCTGTCCCACCTGCACGGCGACCACTGGGACCGGGTCGCGCGCGCGAAACTCGACCGGGGACTGCCGATCGTCACCACGCCCCACGCGGCGCGCCGCCTCCAGGGATGGCACCGCTTCCGGCACGCCGTCGGCCTGCGCACGTGGGAGTCGCACACGCTGGTCAAGGACGGGGCGCTGCTGCGCATCACGTCCATGCCCGGCCGGCACGCTCCCGGCCCCGTCCAGTACATGCTGCCGCCGGTCATGGGCAGCCTTCTGGAATTCGGACCCGCCACCGGCGATGTGCAGTTCCGCCTCTACATCACCGGTGACACGCTGATGTTCGACGGAATCGAACAAATAGCCCGGCGCCACCGCGACATTCATGTGGCCGTCCTGCATCTGGGCGGCACCAGGCTGCCCGGCGGCCTTCTGGTCACCATGGACGCCGTCCAGGGCGCCGATCTCATAGAGACGATCCGTCCGGCGACCGCGGTGCCCGTCCACTACGAGGACTACACCGTGATGACCTCATCTTTGGAGGATTTCCGGCGGGAACTGGAACGCCGTGGACTATCCGACAGGGCCGCCTACGTCGCCCCAGGTCAGACTCACACCTTCACGCACCCGTAAAGGCGCATGACTCGGGTCGGCTGGGTAGACGCGACACATGACCCGAAAGCTGGACGGAATCATGTTTCAGATCGAGGACATCAGGCAGTGGCGCGGCCGGGACGTCATCGACGCGTCCGGGAGCAAGGTGGGCCAGCTGGAGGCCATCTACGTCGACACGCTGACCGACGAGCCGTTCTTCGCCACGGTGAAGGTCGGGCTGCCGACCCGGCAGCGCCTGGTGTTCGCGCCGCTGGACGGCGCGACATTGGGCCCGGAGCACCTCCGGCTCGCCTACCCGAAGAAGCAGGTGAAGGACGCCCCGTCGATCGACACCGACGGCGAGCTGCTCGCCGCCGCCGAACCGGCGGTCTTCGCCCACTACGACATCCCGTACGAGGCGGGCCCGAGCGAGCGCCGCCTGGCCCGCCGCTGACGCCTCCGGCGCGGTCGCGCCGCCCCGTCCCGGATAGGACGGGACGGCGCCGCCTGCCGCCGCTTGCTCACCAGCGGTACCAGCGGCCTCGCCGGCCGGACGGTCCCGTGCCGCGGGCCACGAAGCCCAGCAGCCAAACCAGCAGGACGACGGCGGCCACGATCCACAGGACCTTGAGCGTGAAGCCGACCCCGAACAGGATCAGCGCGAGCAGCAGTACCAGGATCATCAACCAGGGCATCGGGGGCCTCCTCGTGGTGCGTCTCAGCGCCTCGGGTGTGCCCCTTTCAGGAAGGTTGATACATGGCAAAGGTCTCGTTTAGAGCGCTTTGCCGTTCGTGATGTGCAGCCGGGTGTGCAGCCCGGCGACGTGCAGGATGCGGCGCACCCGCGGCTGCGGATCGCACAGGGACAGCAGCCGTCCGCGCCGGGCCATCAGCTGGTGCGCCCGCACCATGACCGACAGCCCGCTGGAGTCGATGAACGCGAGTTCGGAGAGGTCCAGCAGGAGCCGGTGCGGGTCGTGCGCGTCGATGGCGACCGCGATGTGATGCCGCAGGTCGTCGGCGGTGGAGCAGTCGAGCTCGCCGGTGAGGCGCAGCTCGGTGGTGGGCTCGTCGGGATGGACGAGGATGTCCAGCAGAAGCAGGCCGCCGGCGCAGCTGATGCTGCCTTGCGCGGGCGGCGAGGTCGAACGGTCGGCCGAGGTCACTGAGCCTCCAAGGGCTGCGCGGGATCTCCGGGCCGGACGGGGGCAGGGGCCGGACCATCGAGAAGGGAAGATCAAGATCGGGTCGGGGATGGTCGGCACGTGCGCAGGTTCAGGCGTCGCCCCCGCTCAGGACCTCGGCGGCGAGGTCGGCGACGCGCCGGCGGCGGTCGCGGGCCCGCCGGCGCAGCCGGTTGAAGGCCGCGACGGCGTCCTCGCCGTGGGTCGCCATCAGGAAGCCGATGGCGCGTTCGATGACCACCCGGTAGTCCAGCGCGTACTGCAGCTGGGCGGCGGTGGCGCTGTGCTCCTGGGACGCCAGCGCGGCCGCCACGAGCTCCCCGGCGAGCCCGGCGTAGGCGCGCAGTGCGACGATGTCGGACTCGTCCCATTCGGCGGGCTCGGACTGGTAGACGTTCAGGGTGCCGACCGGGCTGCCGCCCAGCAGGATCGGGACGCCGGCCACGGCGCGCACCCGCTCGTCGAGCACCTCCGCGAGCTGGGGCCACCGGGCGTCCGAGCGCACGTCCTTGGTGGTGACCGGGTGCCCCACGACGTAGGTGTCGTAGCAGGGCCCCTGCTCGGCGCGGGCCTGCGCCTCCTCCAGGGACCGGCCGGCCTCGTCGCCCGCGGCCACGTAGCGGAGTTGCTCCTCCTGATCGATGAGCATGATGCCCGCGCCGTCGTAGCCGAACAGGCGGTCCACCGAGCTGACCACCCGCTGCAGGGCGCGCACGACATCAGGTTCGTGCGGAGCCTTCCGCAGGCGCTTCAGGCTCGCCCCCAATGCTTCGCTGTCGATCTGCACGGTGTTCCCCGTCCTCGGATGCCCGTTAATGGAACGTCATGGCGCCACGGCCGTCCTGGTCGTGCGCCGGCGGAGGCACGGGGAGCCGGACCAGAAGGTCGGCCGCGGTGTCGGCCAGGCTCTGCCCGACCGCGATCTGGTCGCTCGTCCACGCCCCCGGTGTGATCCGGTAGAAGTTCAGCGCCCCGATGACCGCACCGCCGGCGTGCACGGGCACCGCCAGCACGGCCCGGACCGGTGCGGCCCGGCGCGCCAGCCTCGCGTACGCGGTGCCGCCGCGGCCCTCCAGGTCGTCCACGGCGACCGGGTGGTCGGCGGCCACGGACTCGTGGGCCGGGCCGTCCCGCTCGGACTGCTCGGCGTACTCCAGCTCCAGCCCCTCGGCGGTGGACCCGGCCACCGCGCGCAGCCCCGCCTCCGGGTCGTCGAGCATCAGCGCCACGCCGTCGGCCCGCGAGATCGCGACCATCGAGCGCAGCGCGCGGCACAGGCGTCCCGCCGCCAGGAACAGGGTGCGGTCGGTACCGGAGAAACCGGTGCCGGAATCGTTCGCCATGATCGTCACCTCGGGCAGCCGTCAGTGCTGATCCGCGGACACAGGGCGGAACTTCCGCGTCGACTCTACCCGTGCCCGCGCGATGTCACCCCCACACCCGGACGAGACCCGACATTCCGCATCGCGGGCAAAATCCCGTTAATACGCGCTTGCGTACACGGGCCCAGGGTACGGGGGCGACCGAACCAAGGAGGGAAAATGATCGACACACTGCACAAGTGGGGCCTGAAGTCGAACATCATGTACATGGCGGGAATCGGGTCGATCGGGCTGGCGTTCGCCTCGTGGGCGATGTCCAACCGGCTGGAGGACGCCGGTCTGGAACGGGCCGACCGATGGGGCATCTTCGTCGGTGAATGGGCCCCGACATTCTTCGCCATGGGCATCGCCCTGCGCATGGAGGAAATGCGCGACAAGACGATGGACATGCTCGGGCGGCGCGACGCAATGAACGAGCGTGTCGCCGGCCGGGAAGCGCACTCGACCACGGTCCGCTGACCGCACCGCGGCCCGCGCTTGTCGAGGACGGGTGTGGAAGGCGGATGCAACCGCCCGGCCGTCACGTCCCGAAGGACCGTGCAGAACCTCACGGACGACGCTGGAGGAAGCGGTGGATCTCTGGCACCGGACGGCGCGCGATCCCGTCGTGGTCGTCGGGGCGGGCCTCGGCGGCCTGTCCGCGGCGCTTCACCTGGCCGCGCGGGGCCGTGACGTGCTGGTCGTCGAGGGCCGCGGCGCGCCGGGCGGCTGCTGCGGGTCGGTGACCTCCGGCCCCTACCGGTTCGACACGGGCCCGTCCGTGCTGACCATGCCGGACGTGCTGGCCGCCACGTTCGGCGCCGCGGGCGTGGACATGGACGGCGTGCTGCCGCTCCGGCGGCTGGATCCGTCGTACCGGCTGGCGTTCCCTGACGGCTCCCGGCTGGACGTGGTGGCCGGCGCGGAGCGGATGGCCGGCAACGTCCGGGAGCTGTGCGGCCCGGCAGAGGCGGCCCGGTACCTGCGTTTCCGGCACCGCCTCGGAACGCTCTTCGAGGCGGAATGGTCCTCATTCATCGACGCGGACATGACCCGGCTGCGCAGCATGGCCCGCCCTTACGCGTTGCTGAAACTGGCGGCGGCGGGCGGGTTCCGGAGACTGGACCGATGGGTGTCCAGCCAATTGACCGACGAACGCCTTATCAAGGCACACACTTTCCAGTCTCTCTACGTCGGCTTGGCTCCCCACAAAGCACTGGCCATCTACGCGATCATCGCCCACATGGACACGGTGAATGGCGTCTTCTTCCCTTCCCGTGGCGGTATGCATGCCATTCCCCAGGCGCTGGCTGACGTGGCGGAAAAATCTGGCGCAACTTTTAGTGCGTGTTTGAGAAGTTGATCTCGGTCGGTGTGTCTGCGTGATGCGGTGTGCCGGTTCGTGCAGGGTGTGGCGATGGCTCGGACGTCGTGTTACCCGTCGGACCTGACCGATGAGGAGTGGGCGCTGGTGCAGCCGCTGCTGCCACCGGCCGGCAGCGGCGGGCGCCCGGAGAAGCATTCGCGGCGCGAGATCGTGGACGCGGTGCTGTACGTGGTGCGCACCGGATGCCCGTGGCGGCAGCTGCCCGCCGACTTCCCGCCTTGGCAGACGGTGTACTGGTACTTCGTGCGGTGGGAGAAGCAGCGGGT
>NZ_FOVH01000032.1 GCF_900115095.1 Actinomadura madurae | reverse complement strand
TCACCCGTTCGCCGCTCGAGTACCCCCGAAGGGGCCTTTCCGCTCGACTTGCATGTGTTAAGCACGCCGCCAGCGTTCGTCCTGAGCCAGGATCAAACTCTCCATTAAGGCCTAACGACCAACCAAGGCGCGAACCCCAGCCGGCCAAACCTCGAAGAAAATCCCAGCAAACACAAAACCCCAAGGGTCTGTGCGTTGCCTCAAAGAAATCCCAGACCATCACCACAAAAGATGACGGTCACGGGGCGGTCCAGCCACAACAGGCCGAACCGATAAAGGCACTGGCTTTTAACACGCTGTTGAGTTCTCAAGAAACGGACACCCACCGCGCTGGATTCGCTTTCGCGTTTCCCGCTCCGGGGCGACTCGTCTTACTTTATCGGATTCTTCCGGGCTGTCAATTTCCCGGCTTCTCCGATACGCCTTTCCGTTGCCGCTTGCGCGGCGCCTTCCGGGCGGTGGAGCTATTTCATCAGATCCGGCCCGATTGTCAAAACGAGCCTTTTCTGACCCAACACAACACAGCAGACACGGCAAGACCGCGTCGGCTGATCGAGTGGTGGTTTCCCCGTTGTTCGGCCGGCCGCCATGTGGGCGTCCTGCATCCGTGTGGGGACGAGGGGTTAACTTACGTGATCGACGCGCCGTCGTCAACTCGACGCCGATTCGGCGTGACCTGGCAGGATCTTCGTGTTTGAGTGGGAACCCGGCGTACCTGATCGCCATCTATCTACTTGAGTCAACCCAGCCCAAGTACCGGAGGACCGAACATGGCCTACCCGCCCGCGCCCCCGCCCGGCCCCGCCCACAGTGCCGGACCGCCCCCGAACCACCTCCCGTGGGCGATCGCGACCACGATCCTCTGCTGCCTGCCCGCCGGGATCGTGTCCATCGTCTTCGCCGCCCAGGTCAACTCGAAGTGGATGTCGGGCGATCAAGCGGGCGCGTACAAGGCGTCGAACAACGCGAAGACGTGGGCGATCGTGTCCGCGGTGCTGGGCGTGATCGTCGGCGTCATCTACTTCTTCATCGCGATGGCGAGTTCCAGCAGCACCTGACCATGACCGCCGAGCAGCGGCCCGCCCTGCGCACGCCGGGCGGGCCGATCCCTGAGCAGTCGGGCGGCAGCCGTGACCGGACACCGGTCGCGGCCGCCGTCCGGCTGCTTCAGCCTGGCGGTGTGCTGTTTCTCACCGTCGCGGCCGTCTCCCTTGTCGCCGTCGTCGATCCGAACGAGGAAGGGCACTACCCGACCTGCCCGTTCCTCTCACTGACCGGGTTCCAGTGCCCTGGGTGCGGTTCGATGCGCACTGTCCACGCGCTGGCGCACGGCCGGGTCCAAGAGGCATTCGCCTTGAACGTCCTGACCGTGGTGATGCTGCCGCTCCTCGCGTTCTTCTGGCTGAGGTGGGCGCGAGCCCGCACCCTCGATCGGCCGGCGCGCACGAAGGCGGGTCACCCGGCCCTGATCTGGCTCCTGTTCGGAGCGATCGTCGTCTTCTGGGTGGTCAGAAACCTCCCGTTCGGCGCGTTCCTGGCCGCATGACTCGTGGAGCGAAATCCCCAAGGTCACCCTCGTAGGCCAGCAATGCATGCTGACCGAGGCCACGGACCGCATCCCGCCAAAGCTCGCCCGACATGGGCAGGCGGACGCATGTCGACCGTCGACGGCACATCGAACTGTCGGACGGCAGCCTCTCGATCGCGACGCTGGTCTGGAACGCAGAGAGTCAGACCCCGGTCGTCCCGCAGAGCGACCTGCCCTGACAAGCACGACCGAGTGAAGGTCGCCGGATACCTCACCGTCGACGGCCACGAGTGACAGCGATCGTCGTCCGACACACCGTCCGTAGATCTCCATGGCTCGCCCTCGGCTCGAATATCGGCGTCCCGCTCGCCGAACCTCGCGACTGGGTGTTGCGCTCGCCGCTCGCGATCTGGACGTCTGCCAGGTGTGGGCGGTGCCCTTCGGTGGACGTTCCCCAAGCAAGCCGACACCGTCGCGGACGTCGGCAGCGCTAGCTCACGATCGACCGCCGCCCACGGCCCACGCAGCCGCCGAACCGGCCTGGGCGTCCGCCACGACGGCGGACCGACGGCGGTGAGCGCGCAGCCGCCCAGCGCAGCTCGGCCCATCCCATCTGCGGCAGCACCCGCCACGCCCGCCACCTCGCCGACGCGGTCCCAATCGGGAGGATCAGCCCTGCAGCCCGCGGCCCCCGCGGGACACCAAACGACAACCATCGGCAACCTCTCTGGGTGAGCCGGACGGCCAACGCGACACAGACCGTACACAGACAGCCACGCCATTGCGTTCGGCCGCCATCGGCAGCCTCCGGAGGCAAGCGGAAAAGTCCGCGCGACGTACAACGCACCGAGGCGGGACGGCCACACCACCTAGCCGGACCACCACCGACACCCAACGACCCAGCAGACGACGAACCAGACTCAGTAAGCGGAAACCGCCCGCGGCCTCCGAAGACGAGACGGCCACCCACCGCGCTTGGCCTCTCGCGGCGCCTAGCGACACAGCCAGCGACGAACCCAGTAGAACGTCATCTTGTTTGGTGAGTCGGTGGTGGCAGATCAGCGCGACGGCGACGAAGGCCATGAAGGGCTCGGGCTGGTGTTCGTAGCGGCGGTGTAGGCGGCGGCAGCCGCTCAGCCAGCACACCGTGCGTTCCACGACCCAGCGGTGCCGTCCCAGCCGTTGGAGGGCTCGGCGGGCGACGTGCGGGCGCCCAGCTCGTCCTGACACCGGCTGGTGACCCTTGGCCCACGCCCGCGCGGCGCCCCACTCGGTGAAACGTCGGTGCGCGGTGGGACTCGACGGCCCGAACACCGGCGGCATCTGCTGCCAGGTGCAGACGGTGGTGGCCACAAAGGTGATCGCCCCAGCACCTCACGATCCCCGTACCGGCGCCCTGCGGCTCGGAGCGGGCGGCACCACCTGCTAGAACACTCCCACAACTCCAGTGGCGTCTAACAACGAGGGTGGCTGGCCTTGGACGGGTGAGGGCGTGCGGGATATCGCGGTGCTGGTCGAGGGGGCTGGGGAGACAGCCCTGGACGGTTCCGCTCTCGCTTGTAAGCAAATGGCTCTATGTTGACATTCATTAGTTCGCAGCCATTGGGAGGCTCTGGTGCCAGCCAGCCTGAAGCGGATCCGCGAGACCATGGACGTCAAGCCCACTCCTCGGAACAAGGGTCTGACGCTTACGTTGAAGCTCACTGCCTACGACAACGGCATGCTGGAGCTCGACACAGTGCCATTGAACGATCACAAGAACGACGATGACGTCACCGGATGGTTGGCTGCGGCGGAGGTCATCACCGCGACACTCAACGAGTTTCACCGTCAGGTGGCGGCTCGGGCGGATAGTGCGGCCGGCTAGCCGAAGGTCAGCGAGATGGCAACTGTGCTGCTCGTGGTCAGCGAAGTGTGGATGGTCTGCGCGGCGGCGGTGAGAGAGCCCAGGCCGGTGGTTGGACGCCTTGAATTGTCATTGCTGGATTGATCAGGTATAGGCGATAGACCAAGTCCCGAAAGTCTTCGCTGACGCTTCCAAAAGCGGGGTTACGGTACCTGCGATGTGGATCGAGAAGGTAGGTCGCTTGCCACATCCGGAGCCCTCCGCCGTTCCAGCGGACCCGTGCGAAGCCGAATCCCCCGCGGGCGTGCGCGGGGACGCTGATCTCGTTGATGCGCCGCACATCGACAACGATGCGCCGCCCCAGGGTGGTGATGGTCAGCCCACCATCGCCCGTCAACACCACTTTCTGCGCGAGGAAGAAGTTCGTGACAAGGACCGTCGCAACGGTGACCGCCGGGAGGGCCACGTAGGACAGACGCCCTGCTTGCACGGCCCACCCATACAGCGGAGAGAAGGCCAACGCCACCAGAACCCCGGGGATCCAACGGATTCCCACCGGCAGGTGTGACCGATAGTGCAGAGAAGTCCGGTACATGTCGTCACTCTGCGCCATCGGCCCCGGCTCCACCGTGTTCGATTATCACCCCGACCTTCAGTGTTACATTCCAGAATCCCTTCGCCAAGAGGCATGGTGATCGGAGACGACCGGCGTCCCCAGTGTCCTCGGCGCTTGCCCGTGCGTACGGTCCGGCCATGGCAGAAGAGTCCTCGATCACCCCTGTGCGGGGGGCGCGTCCGAGCAGGCACCGGATCTGCTTCCCCCGCAGCACGGTGGCCGTTGACGCAGCGGTCCGCCTTGCGCGAGGGTCAGGCCGTCGCTTGGTCGCTGGCGCTGACCCGGTGATGCGGCCGCTTGTCAACGAGTGGGGGCGGGCGGTGGTTCAGGTGGGGTCGGTGAAGGTGGGTGGGCGCTTTTCGAAGTAGGCGTGGACGGCCTCTACCTGGTTGGGGGTGCCGCGCAGGGCGCCTAGCGTGCGGGATTCTTCTAGGTACTGGCCGGCCAGGTCGACGTCGCCGGCGCGGTTGAGGAGGCGTTTGGCGCCGCGGACGGCGTCGGGGCTGTTTCCGGCGATCTCGCGGGCCAGCTCGGTCGCCGCGGTGTGCGGGTCGTCGGCGGTGCGGGTGGCCAGGCCGATCCGGGCGGCCTCCTCGCCGGAGACCATCCGGCCGGTGAAGGTGAGCTCCTTCGCGACGTCCTCGCCGACGAGGCGGATCAGCGCGGCGGTGCCGGTCATGTCGGGCACCAGGCCCCAGCGGATCTCCAGGATCGACAGCTTCGCGTCCGGGGCGACGATGCGGATGTCGGCGCCGAGCGCGATCTGCAGGCCGCCGCCGAGGGCGTGGCCGTGCACGGCGGCGATGACGGGCTGCGGCAGCTCCCGCCAGACGTGGGCGGCCTGCTGGCCGAGGTTGGTGATGCGGCCCGGTTCGCGTGCCGTGATGTCCTGCGCCAGCCGCCTGAACCGCTCGCTGCCGCTGTCGGGGGCGCCGTCGCCGGCCATGGCGGCGAAGTTGGCGAAGTCCAGGCCGGCGCTGAAGGCGCGTCCCTCCCCTGAGAGGACGACGGCCCGCACGGACGGGTCGGCGGCGAGGGCGTCGCCGGTCTGGGCGAGCGCGTCGAACGTGGCCATGTCGAGGGCGTTGAGCTTGTCGGGCCGGTTGAGCCGCACGTCGGCGACTCCTTCATGGACGTTCACGGTGACGCGGTCTGTCATGCGGGACTCCTTCCGTGTTGGCGCCCCGCCAGTCGAGGGCGGGATCAGGTTACGGGAACGATCCGGGCCCCGGTGAGCCGGCCGTCGTGGACGTCGAGGAGGCCGAGGGTGCCGTGCGGCTGGCGGCGCCGGTCGGTGGGCGACCCCGGGTTGAAGATGCGGACGCCGTCGCCGGTCTCGTCCAGCGGGATGTGGGAGTGGCCGAAGACGACCAGGTCGGCGTCCGGGAACCAGCGCCGCATCCGGGCCGTGCGGCCGCGGGCCTGGCCGCTGTCGTGGACCATCGCGACGGCGAGGCCGTCCAGGTCGAGTTCGAGGCGTTCGGGGGCGCCCCACGCGGCGACGTCCGGGCCGTCGTTGTTGCCGAGGACGGCGTGGACGGGCGCGTACTCGGCCAGCTCGTCGAGGACGGACGCGGTGCACACGTCTCCGGCGTGCAGGATCACGTCCGCGTCCCGCAGATGCTCGGCCACCCTCGGCGGGCACGACTTCCAGCGCCGCGGTGCGTGGGTGTCGGAAATGGCCACCGCTCTCACACGTCTCATTGTCCCGCACGCAGCGATGGTCTCTGGATGCCGGCCCGCCACGACGGGTGCCGGGGTCGCCAGTCGAGGCGGCGGCGGGCGCGGCTGTTGTCGGCGCCGCGCAGCCCGTTCATGAACGCCGCGCTCCAGGAGCCTTTGGTGAGGCGGGCGAGGATAGCGGGGACGTGCTTGGGGGCGGGGGCGTCCAGCAGTGCGGCGTACTCCGGGAGGAACTCGCCCATGGTGACCGGTGTGTCGTCCACGACGTTGAGGACGCCGGTGACGTCCTTGTCGAGCG
Organism: Actinomadura madurae; assembly: GCF_900115095.1. Lineage (GTDB taxonomy): Bacteria > Actinomycetota > Actinomycetes > Streptosporangiales > Streptosporangiaceae > Spirillospora > Spirillospora madurae. The sequence continues at coordinate 39,122 of NZ_FOVH01000032.1, read as the reverse complement.
CGGCGACGACCGCGGTGGCGGCGTCGTCGGCGTGGGTGAACGAGAGGGTGGAGTGCCCGCCGCCCAGCAGGGGGACCTTGCGGGCGCGGACGCGGGCGGCGAAGGACCCGTCCGGCGCGAAGGGGGATCCGGGTCCGTAGAGATGGCCGTACCGCAGGACGAGTCCGCCGGCCTCGGCGGTGAGGCGTTCGAGTTCGATGAGGGCGTGCAGGACGGGCGCGAACCGCTTGGGCGTGCGGTCGGTCCAGAGCGGCGCGTCCTCGTCGGCCAGGCCGGTACCTGGTTGGTAGGCGTAGGCGAGGCTCTGGGCGAGGACGCGGGTTGCGCCTGCCCGCTGCGTCGTCTCGTAGAGGGTGCGGGTGCCCTCGGTGTGGAACCGCTGGGGGGCGGTCAGGAGGTTGACTACGGCGTCCGGCGCTGCCTTCGCCACGGCGACGGCACTCGCGGGCGGGCGCGCGAGGCAGGACACCTCGTGCCCGACGGCCTCCAGCAGGGGGACGAGCCTGCGTCCGATGACGCCGGTCGAGCCCACGACGAGAACACGCATGCCGGCTCCCTGGTCCGTCCCGGCCGTGCCGCCGGGAAACGACGGTTACGGGAACAGGACGGGCCAGGTGCCCGCGGTGTGACGTCGCCGCGCCGGGGCCGGGTGATTTTGCCACGCCGGAATCCGGACACGAGTGGGAAACAACTGTAAGCGCGGTGTCATTACGCGGTGCTGACCAGCAGAGTTAGTCTCGGAGTTCCTCGCGTTCGTCCAAAAGGATTCCGGCCGTACGCCCCCGGTCGTTCCGACACGGCGACCCAGCACCGCGAGGGCACAGTGAGGGCGGCCGGGCCCCGAGGTGGATGACCACTCCCTTGCACCGGCCTCGGGGACCGGCCGCCGCTCCGCGTGCGCTACGAGGTCAGGTAGAGCTTGCGGTCGAAGACCCCGGAACCGGGCGTGCTCTCCCCGCGGGCGATGGCGGCGCCGCTGCCGGTGCCGTTGGACGGGCACAGCCCGCTGCTTCCCGACTGCCGCACGAGCGTGATGTTGTCAGAACGGCCCTGGGCGTCGTCCCGGTCGGGCAGCGGGCGGTTCGGGTTGTCGCGGTTGTAGACGTCGAAGACGAGCCCTTCGGTGTCACCCGTGCGGAATCCGTAATAGCAGGTGACGGTGAGTCCGAGGACCTTCCCCTCGATCTTGAACCGCAGGTCGCCGTTGATGGACAGGGTTCCGTCGCGTCCTCCGGAGACGGGGTCGTAGGCGACCTGGCCGCTGTTGTCGGGCAGGTCGCCGAGGTCGAGATCGGTCGGCGGGGAACTGAAGCCGTTGGACGTCTGGCAGGCGCCGATCGACGCGGCGGTCAGTTCGCCGGCGCCCGTGGGCACGACGGTTCCCTGCAGTTTCGCGCTCTCGCACGAGCCGGTCACCTTCGAGCCCAGGAAGTCGATGGAGAAGTCGAGCGTGCCGACGGTGGAGACCTGCCAGTTGCCGGTGTAGGGCGCTCCGGTGGCGTTCTCCTCACGGATCGTGGTGGTGGCGGCGGACGCGGCGGGGACGGCCAGCGCGAGCGCGGCGGACGCGGCGGCCAATGGCGCGGCCAGCTTGATGGGAGCCTTCACGGGGGTGCCTCCTCGGGGAGAGGGATTTGGTTTTTTCTACCCGAATGGCCACGGAAATCAAGACCCGATCAGCAGTATTACCCCAATTTATCGCGATCCGCTAAAACACCGGGTCCGACCACTAAGCACAACGTGATATCGCCCGCCGAAATTGGGCGTCCCGTGCGTAGATATCGGGAAGGCGCGCGGCCGAGGTGGGAGGTATGGACGGAACCCGGCCGCGCGCCTGGTCTGGTTAGCGGAACACCGGCTTCATGGCGTACACGCGGTTGGGCTTGTTGTAGCCGAAGAAGACGCGGGTGCCCCGCCCGGCGGGCGCGACGGCCAGGCCTTCGCTCTCCCCGGTCAGCGGGATCGTGATCGCGTCCAGGATCGTGCCGGCCCGGTCCAGCACCGTGATGGTGTTGTTGGTGTAGTAGAGGACCTTGTCCCCGGCCATCTCCAGCCCCTGCGGGACGCCCTGGTAGCCGAGGTCGAAGGTCGAGCGGACGTTGCCCTTGAGGTCGGTGAACGCGAACACGAACGGGCCCTGGTCGCCCGGCCCGGCGTGCACGAGCAGGCCGTCCCGCCGGTCGTCGACCGCGGCGAGGCCGGAGTTGCCGAGGGAGGAGAAGTCGATGGTGCGGACGATCTCCGGCTCGCCGCGCCAGTCCACGACGTTGACCTTCGTCGGGTTCGTGCCGCCGCCGGTGGCGACGTAGAGGAGGCCGTCCCGGTCGCGGATGCTGATCTCGGCGGCGTGCCCGACGGCGAGCGGCGCGCTCTCCTTGATCGTGTTGCCGTCGCGGTCGTACTCGCGGATGACGCCGTTGCCGCCGCCGACGTCGAAACCGACGTAGAAGCTGCCGCGGGCGTAGGCGAGGCCCTGCATGTTGTCGGTGTGGGGGACGTTGAAGAGCAGGTCGAAGGTGTAGGACGGTCCGGCGGCCGCGGCGGGGCGGGCGCCGGCCAGCAGGGCGGCTCCGGCGAGCGTGGCGGCGCCCGCGTAGCCGAGGACTCCGCGGCGGGTGAGAGCGACCTCGCCGAGTCCGGGTGTGCGCATTCGTGCCTCCTCGTGGTGGGGGTTTCGCGGGGCTCTAGGGGCGGGCCGACCGGGCGGCCTGCCGCACCTCGGGGTTGGCGCAGTGCAGGAGGGGCTCGCCGCGCAGGTGGCGGCCGACGTCCTCGGCGATGATGCGGGCGGCGTTGGCGGCGGTCTGCTTGCTGGCCCCGGCCAGGTGCGGCGTCACGATGATGTTCGGGGTGGTCAGCAGCCGCGACCCGGCCGGGATGGGCTCCTCGGGGAAGACGTCGAAGGCGGCGGCGAACAGGTGCCCGGACTCGGCGGCGTCGCAGACCGCCTCGTAGTCCAGCAGCGATCCGCGGGCGCAGTTGACGATGATGGAGCCCTGCGGCATGGCCGCGATCTGCGCGGCGCCGATCATCCCGGTGGTCTGCGGGGTGGCGCGGGCGTGCAGCGAGACGATCTGCGCCCGCGCCAGCAGCTCGTCCAGGGTCACTTGCTCGGCGATGCCGGACAGGTCGCCGAGGTCGTCCAGGTACGGGTCGTGGACGAGGACGCGGGCGCCGAGCGCGGCGAGCATCCGGGCGACGCGGCGGCCGACGGCGCCGCAGCCGACCAGGCCGGCCGTGCTGCCGCGGATCTCGACGCCGACGTCGTCGTAGCGGTAGTAGTCGCCGCGCCACTGCCCGGCGAGCAGGTCGGCGTGCGTCTGCGGGATGCGGCGCACCGCGGCGAGGATCAGGCCGAGGGTGTGCTCGGCGGTGGCGTCGGCGTTGCGTCCGGGCGCGAAGCAGACGGCGACGCCGTGCTCGGTGGCGGCCTCCAGGTTGGCGTTGACGGGTCCGCCGCGGCTGATGCCGAACAGCCGCAGGGCGGGCGAGGCCTCCAGGATGCGGCGGGTCAGCGGCGCCATCTGGGTGACGCAGACCTCGGCGCCGCGCAGCGCCTCGACGAGCTGCTCCTCGGTCCCGGACGCCTCGTCCACCTCGGCGACGCGCCCGAACGGCTCGACCGGCCACGGCAGCGTGACCTCCGAGAACTCCAGGTTCCCGGGCGCCTCGGCGCGCAGCGCCCCGATGAGCAGCTCGTTGCGGACGAAAAGGTCACCGGCCGCGAGCACGCGGGTACTCATTCATCGCTCCAGTGGGGTGTTGAACTCCAGGAGGGCGGCGTCGCCGTCCCGGAGCCGGATCTCGGTCAGTGCGCAGTTGCCCAGCGACGGGAACCGCCGCCGGTAGTCCTTGAGCGGCACCCCCAGCAGCCGGCAGAGCGCCAGCCGGATCGCCGTGGAATGCGCGACGACGAGGACGCGTCCGCCGGGCGTCCGGCGGGCGATGTCGTCCAGGCAGCCGGTGAAGCGGCGCGCGGCGGCCGCCGGGTCCTCGCCGCCGGGCAGGTGGCCGGCGACGGGATCGGCCAGGAACGCGCGCAGCGCGGCGGGGAACTTGCGCTCCATCTCGGCGCGGGTGAGGCCCTCGCCCTGGCCGAAGTCCAGCTCGCGCAGCCGTTCGTCGACGTGGAGCCGCCCGCCGATCGCCTCGGCGGACAGCGCGGCGGTGCGCCGGGCGCGGGTCAGGTCCGAGCACCACACCGCGTCGGGCCGCGCGTCGGCCGCCCATGCGGCGAGCTGACCGGCCTGCTCCATGCCGCGCGGGGTCAGCGCGACGTCGCTGGTCCCGGCGTACCGGTTCTCGGCGTGCCACTCGGTCTCCCCGTGCCGGACGAGGACGAGGCGCGTCATCGGGATGTCCTCTCGCGTGCGTGCCCGGCGGTCTCGGCGGGCAGCCAGCCGCGCCGTTCCAGCTCGCCGACCAGCCGCAGGTAGGGGGCGTCGAACACGCCGGCCCGGTCCGGGCGCGGGTCGATGACGGTCCGGACGGCGACCATCCGCCCGGCCGCCTCCGCGACGTCGCGGCCGGGCGCGGCGGCGAGGACGGCGGCGCCGAGCGCGGGCTCGGCCTGCCGGGGCAGCACGACCGGGCGCCCGAGGATGTCGGCGCGCAGCTGGCACCAGTAGTCGCTGCGCGCCGCGCCGCCCGTCAGCGTCAGGTCGCCGCCGGTGGGGGCGCCGAGCAGGTCGAGGTGGTCGAAGCAGAGCCGCTCCAGGTAGCCGACGCCCTGCAGGACGGCGGCGAAGTCGTCGGCCTCGTCGCCCGTCCCGCCGAGCCGGAACCCGCGGGCGTCCGGGGCGAGGAACGGGAACCGCTCCCCCGCCGGGACGAGCGGGTAGGCCAGCGCCGCCGCGGGCTCGTGGGCGGCGGCGCGCCGGTCCAGGTCGGCCAGGTCGCGGCCGGGGAATTCGCGGGCGATCGCGCCGGCGCCGGTGCTGGAGGCGCCGCCGGGCAGCCACCGCCCGTCCGGTGCCTTGTGGGAGTAGACGACGCCGAACGGATCGTGGACGAGGTCGTCGGTGACGCCCTTGAGGACGAGCGTCGTCCCGAGGACCGAGTTCCAGGAGCCGGCGGTGAGCCGTCCCGTGCCGAGCTGCGCGGCGCACCCGTCGGTGGCTCCCGCGATGACCGGGGTGCCCTCCGGGAGGCCGGTGGCCTCGGCGGCGGGGCCGCACACCGTCCCGAGGGGCGTCCCGGAGCGTTCCAGCGGCGGGAGCAGGTCGGCGGGGACGTCCAGGGCGTCGAACACGTCCCGCGGCCACGCCTCGGCGATGAGGTCGGCGCCCGTTTTCAGCGCGCTGCTGAGGTCCGCGGCCACCGGATGGCCGGTCAGCCGCCGGTTGACGAAGTCGGTCTGGTGGGCGAGCCGGGCTCCGCCGCGCGGGCGGCCGTCCAGGAGCCAGAGCAGCTTCGGCAGGGCCCAGGCGGGCTGCATGCGCTGGTAGCCGAGCCTCCGCCACACCTCACCGCCGGCGTCGTCGACCCGCGGCACGTATCCGGCGGCGCGCGTGTCGTCGTACATGAGCGCCGGGGTGAGGGGCCGTCCGCCGGTGTCGGTGAGGAGGATCGTCCCGGACGTGCCGTCGACGGCGACGCCCTGGACCGCCGCGGGCGGGACGTCCCGCAGGGCCTGCCGGCACGCGGCGGCCATGGCGGTCCACCAGTCCTCGGGGTCCTGCTCGTGCCGGGGGCCGTCCCGGTGCCCGGTCAGCGGACGGCTCCCGGAGCCGGCCACGGTCCCGGACTCGGTGACGGCCAGCGCGCGCACCCCCTGCGTCCCCAGGTCGACCCCGACCCACACGGCCTCCGCGTCGGGCACGGCGCTCACAGGCCCGCATCCTCCGGCCGGGCGTCCTCATCGGGCGGGCGGGGTGTCCCCGGGGCGGTGCGGGCGCGGGCGGCGGCGAGAGTGGGCCAGGCGCGGGCCGTCGCGGTGCGGACGGCCAGGAAGTCCTCGTACGCCTGCGCGTAGTGGGCGGCGCGGGCGGCGTCCGGGGTGTAGGAGTCGCCGGGGCGGATGTGGGCGTCGGCGGCCTCGCGCGCGTCGCGGGCCCGGCCGGTCGCGAGGAGGCCGACGATGAAGGCGCCGCGGGCACCGGACTCGGCGTCGGCGGACCGGACGACCGGGACGCCCGTGACGTCGGCCAGCATGCCCAGCCAGATCGGGCTCGCCGAGCCGCCGCCGCTCACCCGCAGCTCGGTGGGCCGGGTCTCGGCCGCGGTCAGGCAGTCGCGGACGACCAGGCTCAGTCCCTCCAGGACGGCGCGTGCCAGGTGCTCCCGCTCGTGGTCCACGGTGAGGCCGTGGAAGGCCCCGCGGGCCCGCGGGTCGAGGAACGGTGCGCGCTCCCCGGCGGGCGACAGGTACGGCAGGAAGACCAGGCCGCCCGCGCCCGGCGGGACCCGCACCGCCAGCTCGGCGAGGTCGGCGGGGGCAGTGAGGCCGAGGATCCGGCAGGCCCAGTCGACGACCTGCCCGCCGGCGAGCGTCGGGAAGGCCCGCAGGTAGCGGCCGGGCAGGCCCATCGCGACCGTGAGCCCGGACGGTTCGCCGGCGAGGCGGGGCCCGTCCACGACCATCTCCGTGCACAGCGTCGTGCCGAGGATCGTGCAGGCCTGGCCGGTGTCGACGGCGCCGGCGCCGATCGCGGTGGACGCGATGTCGTAGGGGGCGAGGACGACGGGAACGCCGGCCGGCAGGCCCAGCTCGGCCGCGGCGTCCGGGGTGAGCGGGGCGGTGCGCCGGTCGTCGCCGCGCAGGCCGGGAAGCAGGCGCCGGGCCCATTCCATGCCGTACAGGCGCAGCAGGTCGTCGCTGTAGCGGAGCGCGGTGATGTCCATGAACGGCGCGGACGCGTCCGAGCCGTCCACCGCGATCTCCCCGGTGAGGCGGGAGAAGATCCAGCCGCCGCAGGTCAGCGACGCCGCCGAGCGGGCGAGCCGGTCGGGGTCGTGCTCGCTCAGCCAGGTCAGGATCGCGTTCGGCAGGCCCGCGAAATGCAGCGAGCCGTTGACCCGGAACGCCTCCTCCAGCACCCCGGACGCCGCCCAGCGCTCGACGGCCGCGGCGGCGCGGCCGTCGTTCCACAGGATCGCCGGGCCGGTGGGGGCGCCGTCGCCGTCCACCAGCCAGCTTCCGTCGCCCTGCGCGGTGAGCGCGAGCAGGTCGGCGCCGGTGCCGGTCCGGGCGAGGACCTCGCGGACCGCGTCCGCGACGGCCCGCCAGACCTCCGCCATGTCCTGCTCGGCGTGGCCCGGCGCGGGCCTGGTCACCGCGGTGGGCCGCCGCGCGACGGCGAGCTCCGTCCCGTCCTCGGCGTACCCCACCGCCTTGATCATCGTGGTCCCGGCGTCGACGCAGACGACCGTCATCGGCTCCCCCGTCCGTTGCGTAGTGATCCCATCGTGCGGTCAGGCGCGCCCGTGCGTGGCGCGCGACCTGCGGGCCATCGAGTCCAGCGCCACGGCCAGCAGCAGGACGGCGCCGGTGACCATGAAGCGGTAGGACGAGTCGAGGTTCAGCAGCGTCAGCCCGCTGGAGATCGACTGGATGACCAGGATGCCGAGCAGCGCCGCGAACGCGTTGCCGCGCCCGCCGAACAGGCTCGTCCCGCCGATGACCGCCGCCGCGATCGCGTTCAGGTTGACGTCCCCGCCGCCGCTGCTCTGGTTGGCCGCCGCGAGCCGCGCCGCCGCGAGGATGCCGCCGATCGCGGCGAGCGCGGTGCACATGACGAACGCCGAGGTGTAGATCGTCTTCACGTTGATGCCCGCGCGGCGGGCCGCCTCGACGTTGCCGCCGACCGCGTACATCGACTTGCCGTACTTCGTCCTGGACAGGGCGTAGTGCGTCACCAGCACCAGCGCCAGGAAGAGGACGAACATCCACCCGACCCCGCGGTCCCGGTTCAGGTACCAGACCGCCACGCCGAGCCCGGCCAGCAGCACCGCCGCGCGGAGGATCAGCGTCCGCTCGGACGTCGCCGGCAGTCCCGCCCCGCGCCGCCGCGCGGCCCGGTTGTGGCCGGTCAGGTAGAGCGCGGCCGCCGCCACGACGACCAGCGTGTAGGCCAGCCACGGCGGGAGGAAGTCGAGCTGCGCGAACGTCACCATCCGCGAGTCGAACGGCAGGTTGATCGACCCCTTGGGGCCGAGGATCCACAGTTGCAGGCCGAGCCAGCCGAGCAGCCCGGCCAGGGTGATCACGAAGCTGGGCACGCCGAGCCGGTTGAACACCTGCGCGTAGAACCAGCCGAGCGCGACGGCCAGCACCACCGCGGCCAGGACCGCCAGCCAGGACGGCCAGCCGTGGTCGACGAACAGCACCGCGACCACGGCGGCGCTGAGCCCGCTGATCGACCCGACGGACAGGTCGATCTGCCCGACCAGCAGCATGAACACCACGCCGAGCGCGATCACGCCGACCGGCACGCACTCCAGCGCCAGGTTGACGAGGTTGGCGCTGGACAGGAAGACCGGGTTGAGGATCTGCATCACGGTCCAGATCACCACCAGCCCGGCGACGACCGGCGCCACGCCGAGGTCGCCGCCGCGGACCCGGTCGGCCATCGCCGCCAGCGCACCGCGCACGCCCCGGTCACCGGACGCGTCCGGCGGCCCGCCCTTCATCTCCGGCGGCGCCAGGAGATCACTCATCACCGGCTCCCTTCCTCACCCTGCCCCGCACGGCCCGCTCCCCCACCCCGACGTCACCGATCCCCGCACTCTCACCCGCCGCCTCCTGACCCCCCGCGCCTCCCCCAGGCTTCGTGCCTCCCCGGGCCTGCGCGCCGCCTCGGGCCACCGCGCCTCCTCGCGACGCCGCGCCTTCTTCAGGCGCCGCGTCCCCTTCGGGCGTCACGTCCTGTCCAGGCTCCGCGCCGCCTTCGGGCGCCGCGTCTCCTCGGGACGCCACGTCATCTCCGAGCGGCATGCCTCCTCCAGGCGCCGCGCCGCCTTCGGGCGTCGGGTCTCCTCCGGGGGTTGCGGCTTCTTGGGGAGTTGCGTTGTCGTCCGCGGCGGTGCTTTCCGTGGCGGTGGTGGCCTTGCCGGCGCGGCGGCTCACCACGTTGTCCGTGGCGCCGGTGATGGCGGCGACCAGTTCCTCGGCGGATGTCGTCCGGGCGTCGAACACGCCGTTGTTGCGGCCGAGGCGGAGCACGGCGACGGTGTCGGCGACGGCCGTCACGTCCGCCATGTTGTGGCTGATCATGATGACGCCGTGCCCGCGCTCCCTGAGCCGCTCGATCAGGTTGAGCACCTCGGCGGTCTGCGCGACGCCGAGCGCGGCGGTCGGCTCGTCCAGGATGATGACCTTCGGGTCGCCGAGCAGCGAGCGGGCGATCGCCACCGTCTGCCGCTGGCCGCCCGACAGCGCCGCGACCGGCACCCCCACCGAGGGGATCTTCGCCGAGAGCTGGGTCAGCAGCTCCCGGGAGCGGACCTCCATCGCGACGTCGTCCAGGCGCAGCGCCCGCAGCTCGCGGCCGAGGAACAGGTTCTCGATCACGTTGAGGTTCTCGCAGAGCGCGAGGTCCTGGAAGACGGTCGCGATCCCGAGCTGCTGCGCGGCGGCCGGGGTGGGGATGGTCACCTCCCGCGACTCGAAGGTGATGGTCCCCGCGTCCGGCGCGTGCACGCCGGACAGGACCTTCACGAGGGTGGACTTCCCGGCCCCGTTGTCGCCGACGAGGGCGACGACCTCGCCGGCGGCGACGTCGAGGTCGACTCCGGTGAGCGCGGCGACCGCGCCGAACGACTTGCTCACGCCGCGCAGCGACAGCAGGGTGCCCGCCGCGCCGGCCGGTGGAGTGGGCGATGGTGACATGACGAACCTTCGGGAGATCTCTACTGGAGGCCGAGCTTCGCGCAGGCCGCCGCGTACTCGGCGGTGCAGACCTTGTCGGTCTTGAGGGCACCGTCCGGGCCGAGCAGGACCTTGCCGATGTTGTCCTTGGTGACGACGGTCGGCGTGAACAGCTCCGACGGGGTGCCGAACAGCGTCGTGTTGCCCTTGGGGGTCTCGCCCTGGACGAAGGCGTGGGCGGCCTTGGCCGCGGCCTCCGCGACGATCTTGATCGGCTTGGAGATGGTGTTGTACTGGTCGCCGGCGATGATCCGCTGCGCGGCGGCCAGCTCGGCGTCGTTGCCGGTGACCGGCGGGACGTCCACGCCGGCGGCCTTGAACGCGGCGATCGCGCCGCCGCCCGTGCCGTCGTTCGCCGCGACGACGCCGGCGATCTGCCCGCGGTACTTGCTGATCTGGCCGCTGACCCACGCCTGGGCCTTCGCGGGCTCCCAGCCGGGGGTGTCGTACTCGGCGAGCAGCTTGAACCCGCTCGGGTCGACGGCGCTGTGGATGCCCTTCTTGATCAGGTTGGCGGCGGCGTCCGTCGGGGAGCCGTTGACCTCCAGGATGCCGCCCTCGGCCTTCTCCTTCTTCAGGTGGTCGACCAGCGACCGGCCGATCAGCGCGCCGATCTTCTCGTTGTCGAACGAGACGTAGTAGTCGGCCTTGGCCGCCGGGATGGGGCGGTCGTAGGCGATCACCTTGACGTCGCGGGACTGCGCCATCCGGACGATCGAGGCCGCCGCGGCGGAGTCGACCGGGTCGATGACGATCACCTTGGCGCCCTGGGCGAGCACCGAGCTCGCCTGCTGCTGCTGCTTGGACGCGTCGGCGCCGGCGTTCTGGTACAGCACCGTGCAGCCGCCGCACAGCTCCTTGGTCTTCGCCTTGAACAGGGGGGCGTCGTACAGCTCGTAGCGGGTCGAGGCGATGTCCGGCATGAGGAACGCGATCTTGGCGTTCTTCGCGTCGCCGCCGCCGGATCCCGGGCTCTTGGACGAGCACGCCGCCATCGGGGCGAGCACGGCGAGCGCCGCGGCCGTCGCGGCCGCCGTCCTGAGGGAGTGCTTCTTCACTGAGTTCTCCTCGGTGTACGCCCGTGAAGAAGGGCGGGGAGCCGATGCGGCGGCCGTGTGACCGGGGCCACCGGCCGTCGCGGTGAGAACGTAACACTAGAAACGTTAGAACTGTCAACACTCGGACGTTAAGTAACTTGGTCTTGGGTGTTAGTTCTAACGCCCGGTCAGCGGCGCGAGCGGGCGGCGACCGCGTACTCCACCTGGCGGTTCGCGAGGTCCCCGAGCGCGGCGGGCGAGGCACCGTCGTCCACGATCACGCGGTCGAAGGCGGAGAGCGGGGCCACCCGGTGGAGCGCGGTGCGGCCCAGCTTCGTGTGGTCCAGCAGCAGGACGCTGCGCACGGCGCTGCGCAGCATGGCCCGCTTCACCCCGACGACCCGCTGCTCCTGGTGGCAGACGTCGCCGCCCGACACCGCCGACGCCGACACGAAGCACAGGTCTGCCCGCAGGGACTCGATCATCTCCACGCACGAGACGCCCATGAACGAGTTGTGCAGGGGGTCGTGGTCGCCGCCGAGGGCGATCAGCCGGATGCCCTCCGCCGCGGCCAGCAGGTTGAGCCCGTCGAGGAAGTTGGTGACGATCGTCAGCGGGGCGAGGTCGCGGAGCCGCCGGCCGACGGCCAGGGCCGTCGTCGAGTCGTCGAGCATGACCGCCATGCCGGGTTCGACCAATTCCACGGCCGCCGCGGCGATGGCCTCCTTCTCCTCGCGCATCGACAAGGCCCGGTAGGCGACGCTGCTCTCGAAGACCCCCGACCGCAGGGCGGTGACCCCGCCGCGGTACTTGCGGACGACGCCCTGCCGTTCCAGCTCGTCCAGGTCACGGTGGATCGTCATGAGGCTGACGCCGAACCGCTCGGCGAACTCCGCCGCCGTCCCCGAGCCACGGGCGAGCACCGCCTCGGCGATCGCGTCCCGCCGCTCGGCGGGCGCCCGCCGATGCCGGTCGCTCATGCCCCGCTCCTCCGTCCGGACGGCGCTCGCGCGCGACGCCAGGGCAGAAAGTTAACATCATGAATGTTAAGACCTCAACTCCCCCGGTCATCGCCCGGCGGGTCTGAATGATCAGCGGGTGGGGTGCTCGCGGTCGTGCGGGGCGTCCCAGTCGGCCTCGTACGGCTCCACCTCGATGCGCAGCGGGCCGTCGTTGAGGAAGGGCGGCTTGTCCACGTGGAAGGCGGAGAAGTCGGTCGTGTCGCGGAAGGCGGGCCGCTGATAGAGGTCGCGGGCGTAGCCCCACAGGTTCGGGAAGTCGGTCAGCCCGCGCTCGCTGATCCGGCCGAGGGGGTTGTAGAGCAGGTCGAAGCGCGCCAGGGTCACCCACAGGCGGACGTCCGATTCGGTGATCGTGCCGCCGTGCAGGAATCGGCGGGAGTCGAGCCGCTCCTCCAGCAGCTCCAGCGCCGTGATGAGCCCTTCGCGGGCGTCCTCGTAGGCGTCCTGGGTGGTGGCCCCGGCGACCTTGTAGGTCCCGTCGTTGACGTGCTCGTAGATGTAGGCGTTCAGGTAGTCGATCTCGGGGCGGAGTTCGGGCGGGTAGAGGCGCACCGACGGATCGGCCCACTCGGTGAACGCCGCGCCGAGGTCGATCGTGATGTCGGGGAAGTGGTTGCTGACGATCCGTCCCGTCTCGCGGTCCCAGAGGACGGGCACCGACAGGTGGCCCGGGTAGCCGGGCTCGGTGGCCTCGTACGCCTCCTGCAGGAACCTGAAGCCGTTGACCGGGTCGGCGCCGCGCCGCTCGCGGAACGCCCAGCCGCGAGCGTCCCGCTCGTCGTCGACGTAGGAGAGGGAGACCACGTCGTCCAATCCGGTCAGGATGCGGACGATGGCGGTGCGCTGCGCCCAGGGGCAGACCCATGCCACGTACAGGTGGTAGCGGCCGGGCTCGGCGCGGAATCCGCTGGCCCCGTCGGACGTGATGCGGCCCTGGAATGGGTAGAGCGGCCGTTTCCATCCGTTCTTCACGTCGACTCGGCCCGGCCCGTAGGCACCATAGGCGCCCACGTCGGCGGGGCTCGCGTAGGCGGGCCCGGTCTTCGGCGTGGTCATGGCGTCCCCTCCAACTGATTACACACCTTCAAAGTAGGAAAACTAAATTTTGACGTCAACCGGGTGGCGGGACGGGGGGCGCGCGTGATCCACGTCACCTCGGGCAGGGGTGGCATCCGCGGCCCATTTCCTATCTAGTTGGTAGGTAATATCGAGTTATGGCCCGATCCGGAGGAACGACCTGATGACCGAGATCCTGCCGGCCCAGGCGGTGGACCCCGCACGGTTCCGCCGGGCCCTCGCCCTGCACGCGGCCGGCGTCGTCATCGTCACCGCCCGGTCCGGCGGCGCGCCGGCCGGCCTCACCGCCACGTCCTTCTCCTCGGTCAGCCTCGATCCGCCCCTCGTCTCGTTCTATGTCGACCGCGCCTCCACGACCTGGCCGGCCATCCGCGCCGCCGACCGCTTCGCGGTGAACATCCTGGCGGGCGACCAGGCCGCGCTGGCGTCGCGGTTCGCCCGGCGCGGCGTGGACCGGTTCACCGCGCCCACGGCCTGGCACGCGGGCGAGGACAGCGTCCCCCTGCTGGACGGCGTCTGCGCGCACCTGCACTGCGTCCCGCACACCGTGATGGACATCGGCGACCACATCCTCGTCGTCGGTCTCGTCACGCGCGCCGAGCCGAGGGACGACGATCGCCCGCTGCTCTACCAGCGCGGGCTCTTCGGCCACTTCCTCCCCCACTCCTGAGCCGCCGCGACGCCGAGGCCCCCGGATCCGGGACGGGCTCGGCGGGCGGGCCGTCAGCGGGCGGCGAGGAAGCCGGTGACCTGCGGGGCGATCCGGGCGATCCAGGCGCCGACCACCTCGTCGGCGTCCGGGATCTGGGACTCCAGCAGGGCCAGCCCCGGGGTCGGGACGTGCGCGCCCAGCTCGACCAGGAGCGGGCGCAGGTGCGTCTCCACGGCGAGGGAGTGCTTGGCGTCGCCCATGACCAGCAGCGGCAGGGCGGCCGTGGACGCGAGCGAGCCCGCGCCGAACCGGTCGAGGAACACCTTCAGCAGCCCGGTGTAGGTGGCCTTGTAGGTCGGGCTCGCCACCACCAGCACGTCCGCGCCGCCGACGGTGTCCAGCGCCTCCCGCACCTCGGGCGGCGGGTCGGCGCTGAGCAGGCCGGACGCCAGCGCCGACAGGTCGACGGTCCGTGCCCCGCCCGCCTTCTCGATCCGCTCCTGCACCGCCCGCACGGCCGTGTGCGCCACCCCGAGCGTGCGGGACCCGGGTCGCGGGTTGCCCACCAGCGCGACGACGCTCAACGGCCCGCTCCCCCGGTCGTCGGGAGGCCCGCCGCGCGCCACGCCTTGAACCCGCCGACGACGTCGGTCGCGCGGGCCAGGCCGAGGTCGTGCAGGGACGCGGCGGCGAGGCTGGAGGTGTAGCCCTCCGAGCAGAGCACGATGACGCGCAGGTCGTGGCCGGTGGCCTCCGGCAGGCGGGCGGCCGAGGACGGGTCGAACCGCCATTCCAGGACGTTGCGCTCGACGATCAGCGCGCCGGGCACCTCGCCCTCGTCGGCGCGCTGGGCCGACGGGCGGATGTCGACGAGGACCGCCCCGTCACGCGCCTCGGCGTGGGCCTGGTCGGGGTGGACGCGTTCCAGCCTGCCGCGGGCTTCGGCGAGGATCTCATCGATGGTGCGAGCCATGGGATCCAGGATGGCAGGCTATTTCCTATGAAGCCAATCGGGAATTTGCGCTAACCCGCCAGCTGGGCCTCGGCCGCGGCGAGGACCTCCTGGATCCGCAGGCCGTGCGCGGCGTCCAGCAGCGGGCTCGGCCCGCCGCGGACCGCCGCCGCGAACTCCGCCACCATCGTCGCGAACGCGTCGTCGCCGAGCTGCGACCAGTCGAGCTGCGCGTGCCCATTGCGCCCGTACACCTCGACACGTGCGGGCGGCAGTTCCCCGTGTCCCGCCATCGACACCGACGCCTGGCTGACAGCGCCGCCCTCGTGCTCCAGCGTCAGCCCGACCCAGCCGAGGGGGTCGCCGTGCGCGCGGACGCCGGCGACCCGGCCGAGCGAGGCGTCCAGCAGGTCGACGATGTGCGGGCCGAGGTCGAGCAGCGCGCCCTTCTCCAGCCGCCACGGGGTGGCGAAGGGCCCGCCGCTCAGCACGGAGGAGACGAACGACCCGTAGCCGCCGAACGGCTCCAGCTCCGCCGCGCGGGCGAGGAAGGCGCGGGCCGCCCGCGAGTAGCGCAGCGTGAAGACCATCTGCGAGACGACGCCCGCCTCGGCGATCGCGCCGGCGACCCGGCGGGCGCCGTCCAGGTCCATGGCGAGGGGCTTCTCCAGCAGGACGGCCTTGCCCGCCCGGACGGCCCGGGCGGCAAGGCCGGCCTGGACGTCCGGCGGGACGGAGAACGCGACGGCCTCGCAGGCGTCGAACAGCTCCTCGATCCGCGCGAACGAGGGCGCGCCGTGCTTGCCGGCCAGCTCGGCCGACGCCTCCGGACGCCGCGCCCACACGCCCGCGAGCCGGGTGGCCGGCCCCGCCGCCAGCGCGGGCGCGTGCACCATCCCGGCCCAGGGCCCCGCCCCGACCAGCCCCACCGCCACAGAATCGCTCATGGGGCAAACCTAGACGATCTACCCGCGGGTCAGTTCCCGGAAGAAGGCCCGGACGTCGGACACGAGCAGGTCCGGCTGCTCCAGCGCGGCGAAGTGGCCGCCGCGCTCGAACTCCGTCCAGCGGACGATCTTGTCGGTCCGCTCGGCCAGCGCCCGGACGGGCAGCGCGGCCTCGTGCGGGAAGACGGCCACCGCGGTCGGGACGGTCGAGGCCCCCTTGCCGCCCCAGGTGCGGGACGCCTCGTAGTAGAGCTGCGCCGAGGAGCCCCCGGTGTTGGTCAGCCAGTAGAGGGTGACGTTGGTCAGCAGCGCGTCGCGGTCGACGCCGTCCTCGGTCCATTCGGTGAACTTCTCGGCGATCCACGCGAGCTGCCCGGCCGGGGAGTCGGCGAGGCCGTAGGCGAGGGTCTGCGGGCGGGTCGACTGGATGGCCATGTAGCCGCCCATGTCGGATGTGAAGCGCTCCAGTCCCCCGAGCCGCTCCCGGTCGGCCTCGTCCAGCCCCTCCGGCGAGCCGAACGTGAGCAGGAAGTTCACGTGCACGCCGATCAGCCGCTCGGGCGCCACGTGGCCGAGCTCGCGGGAGATCCCCGACCCGTAGTCGCCGCCCTGGGCGCCGTAGCGGTGGTAGCCGAGGCGCTCCATCAGCACCGCCCACGCCTCGGCGATGCGGTGCAGGTCCCAGCCGGTGCCGGCGAGCGGCGAGGAGAACCCGAAGCCGGGGATCGAGGGGATGACGAGGTGGAACGCGTCCGCGGGGTCGCCGCCGTGGGCGCGCGGGTCGGTCAGCGGGCCGATGACGTCGAGGAACTCCACGACCGAGCCGGGCCAGCCGTGCGTGAGGATCAGCGGCGTCGCGTCCGGCTCGGGCGAGCGGACGTGCAGGAAGTGGATCCGCTGGCCGTCGATCTCGGTGACGAACTGGGGGTGCTCGTTGAGCCGCGCCTCGTGGACGCGCCAGTCGTAGCCGCCGGCCCAGTAATCGACCAGCTCGCGCAGGTGGTCCTCGGGGACGCCGCGCTCGGCGCCGGTGCCGGGGAGCCGGCCCGGCAGCCGGGTCCGGGCCAGCCGGTCGCGCAGGTCGTCCAGGTCGGCCTGCGGGATGTCGATGCGGAAGGGGCGGATGTCTTCGCTCATGACCCCAGCATTTCCCGCAATGCGGCAAGATCCTTGCAGCGATCGGGAGGAGAATCGGGACATGCTCGAAGCATCCGCCCGCCTGCTGCGCCTCCTGTCGCTCCTGCAGACCCGCGCGGACTGGACGGGCGCCGAACTCGCCGAGCGGCTGCAGGTCAGCGTCCGGACCGTCCGCTACGACATCGGCAAGCTGCGCGACCTCGGATATCCGGTGCACGCGGTGCCCGGAGCGGCCGGCGGCTACCGGCTCGGCGCGGGCGCCGCGCTGCCGCCGCTGCTGCTCGACGACGAGGAGGCCGTGGCCGTGGCGGTCAGCCTGCGCACCGCCGCCGGCGGCACCGTCGCCGGGATCGAGGAGACGAGCGTGCGGGCGCTCGCCAAGCTGGAGCAGGTCCTGCCGTCCCGGCTGCGGCGCCGCGTCGGCGCGCTGCACGACTACACGACGCGGCTGACGCCGGGCGGTCCGACCGTCTCGGCCGACGTCCTCGCCACGGTCGCCGCGGCCTGCCGCGACCACCGGCGGCTGCGGTTCGGCTACCGGAAGCACGACGGGAGCGAGACCGCCCGCGACGTCGAGCCGTACCGGCTCGTCCACACCGGCCGCCGCTGGTACCTGACCGCGTGGGACGTCGCCCGCGACGGCTGGCGGACGTTCCGCGTCGACCGGCTCACCCCCCGGACCCCCGAGGGCCCGCGGTTCACCCCGCGCGAGCCGCCTCCCGAGGACCTGGTGCCACGCGGGGTGGACGCCGCGCTGGCGCGCTTCCAGGCGCGCGTCACCGTCCACGCGCCGGCCGCGGAGATCTCGGCCCGGGTACCGGCGTCCGTCCTCGTCGAGCCGCTGGACGGCGGGCGCTGCGTGGTCCACGCGAGCGGCGACACCCCGCACCGGCTCGCGCTCAACGTCCTGATGCTCGACGCCGGGTTCGAGGTGGGCGGCCCGCCCGAGCTGCTGGACGCGCTGGAGCTGCTCGCCGGACGCTGCCGGCAGGGCGTCAGCAGCCGCCGTGCGTGATCATCCAGTCGTCCAGGAAGGTCTGGACGTGGTGGTCGTACAGCCCGCCGTCCGTCAGGTACTCGCGGGCGGACTCGTAGTCCTGGCCGCAGGTCGCGTTGCCGGCCTCGATCGCCCAGTCGTCCGGCGCCGTGATCCCGTCCGCGGCGATCATGGCCAGGAAGTTCTCGTCCGCGTCCCCGGTCACGGGCGGCTCCGCAGGCGGCTGCGGCCGCACGGTCCGGTGCTCGGTGATCGTGACGGTCGGCCGCGGCGCGGTCCGCGTCCGCTCCTGCTCCTGCGTGGGCGTGTTCGCCGGCGCCGAGGTGCCGGTCTCGGCGACCCGTCCGGCGTCGCGGGAGTCGTCCGGGTTCAGCTTGAAGAACGCGACGGCACCGCCGAGCACCAGGACCGCCGCCGTCAGCGCCGCTGCCGCCACGAGCATGATCTGCCTCATGTCGTCCCCTTGATGGGCAGCCGCGAGGGAGGATCAGGAACGGGTCTCACCCGTCCCTCGCGCCGGGCGGGGCCCACCTTCCAGCGTGGGCGTGACCGCGCGACCACGGAAAGGGACGATGGTCCCGACCCTGGTCGTTCCGGCGTCCCGGGAGGTGCGGGACACTTCCGGCGATCAGCCGAGCTGGACGCCGAAGAACAGCGCGGCGAGGGCGCCCAGGGCCCCGAGCGCCCCCCACACGGCCAGCCCGGCCTTCGACGTGGCGCGGGTGTGCAGGAACGCGGCCACCCCCGACAGCAGCACGAACGCCAGCTTCACCTCCAGGGTCCGCTGCGCGGCGCCCCCGATGTCGCCCGAGGTGATGTTCCAGACGCCGGTGAGGACGAGCACGGCGAACGCGGGCCAGGCGACCGCGTTGTAGCGGCGGGCCGCGACCTTGGTGACGCCCTCGTAGCCGCGCAGCGCGGGCACGAGGGCGCCCAGCGTGATCTGCCCGCCGACCCAGATCGTCGCGGCGAGCACATGCAGGAAGATCCGTACGTCGGCGGTGGTGACGGCGAGCACGAGGGGCCTCCGAGGGCGGACCGGGCGGTGATCGGTATCGGTCGCTCCGGACGTTACCGCCCTCCCCCGCGACCTCCCGCAGAACCCCCCGCCATCCAGCGACCCGCCCCCGCAACGGCGATGGCCGCCCGCTCTCCGGCGGAAAGGCGGGCGGCCATTGCGGGGAGTCAGGAGATGATGAAGGAGCTCGCGACGTTGTCGAAGGCCTTGTTCTTCGGATCGGTGTGGTAAAGGCAGGTCGACGGCTGGCTGAGCCGGCGGCAGTAGTCGGCGAACCCGGTGCTGCCCCGCTGGTTCGCCGTGAGGTCATGCCCGTCGTACAGCTTGATGTTGCAGTTGGTGGCGTCGTTGCTCTGCACGGAGCTGATCCGGTTGTCCCAGAAGTCGTTGTGGGCGATGTTGTACGGGTATTCGACGTCGAACGGCCCCGAGCACTTGCTCACGCCGTTCGGCAAGTAAAAGGTGACCTCCGCGCCCTCGTAGTACGGGTGCTGGTACACCTTGATCGCCCACGGGCCGGCGGCGGCGCGCTGGGCGGCACTGCCGCAGTCCGCGCCGCCGCCCGCCTTGAGCACGCAGACGCGGGCCCCCTCGGCGGGTGCGGTGTCCTGGGCGAAGGCGGCGGGCGCCGCCGCCGCGGCGAGCGCGGCGGACGCGCCGAGGACGGCGGCGCGGGCGGTCGCGCGGGTGAGCTTGTTCCGCATGAGATCCCCTTTTCTCCGGGAAGATCGGTACGCGCCGCACGCTAAGAATGCCGCGTACATCCGCCGTATACGCGGCGTAGATCATCGCGAGAACGGCGATTGACCGAACGGCTGATCATCAAAGAGGGCATGCGGAACGCCGAAAGCGGAGCAGGTCGCGTGTTATGGTCCCGGCACGGGGGATGGGGGACGGGGGTCTCTTCATGCGTTTCGGAATATTAGGGCCACTCTCGGTCACCGAAGGCGGGCGGACCTTCGAGTTGACATCGTCCAAATCGCGTGTCGTGCTCGCGGTTCTCCTCCGCCATGCCAATACCCCGGTCTCCGACGATCTGCTCGCGGACGCTCTCTGGGGAGACCGGCCGCCCCGGTCGGCCGCGGCGAACCTCCGCATGTACGTGCACACGCTGCGCAGGACGCTGGAGAGCGCGGACCGGATCGCCAGGGTCCCGCCCGGCTACGCGCTCACCGTCTGTCCAGGGGAGCTCGACGCCCAGCGCTTCGCGAATCTGGTCCGGCAGGGCCGGGAGGCCGGTGAACGGGCGGACGCGGCCGCCGCGCACGCCGCGCTGAGCGAGGCGCTCGCACTCTGGCGCGGGGACGCCTACGCGGGGCTGGACGACCTCCCGCCGCTGCGCGACGAGGCCGTGCGGCTGGAGGAGCTACGCCTGGCGGCCGTCGAGGACCGCGTCTCCGCCGGCCTGGACCTCGGCCGGCACGGCGAGCTGGTGCCCGAGCTCCGCGCCCTGGCCGCCGAGCACCCGCTCCGGGAACGGTTCCGGGCGCAGCTGATGCTCGCCCTGTACCGCTCCGGCCGGCAGGCCGAAGCCCTGCAGGTCTACCGCGACACCCGGCGCGTGCTCACGGAGGAGCTGGGCATCGAGCCCGGCCCTCGGTTGCGGCGGCTGGAGGAGGCCGTGCTCGCGAACGACCCGTCACTGGACCTCGCCGTTCCGGTCTGGGCCGTCCCGCCGCCCGGACAGCCGGCGTGGCCCGCCCCTCAGCAGCTGCCCCCGGGCGTGGCGGGGTTCACCGGCCGGGCCGAGGAGCTCGCCCGGCTGACCGGCCTGGTGCCGGAGGAGGGCGCGTGCCCGAGCACCGTGGTCATCGCGTCGATGTCGGGGATGGCCGGGGTGGGCAAGACGACCCTCGCCGTGCACTGGGCCCACCGCCTGCGCGATCGTTTCCCGGACGGGACGCTGTTCGTGGACCTGCGGGGCTACGGCAGGACCGGCCCGCCCGCGCGGCCCGACGAGGTGCTCGACGGGTTCCTGCGCGCCCTGCGAGTGCCGCCCGCGGCGATCCCCCCGGCACTTGAGGAGCGGGCGGCGATGTACCGGTCACGGCTCGACCGGCGGCGCATGCTGATCGTGCTGGACAACGCCGCCTCGTCGGAACAGGTCGGCCCGCTCCTGCCGGGGACGGGCGACTGCATGGCGGTCGTGACCAGCCGCGGCAGCATGTCCGGCCTGGTCGTCCGGACGGGCGCGCACCGGATCCCCGTCGGTCTCCTGTCGCGGGAGGAGTCGCTGGCGCTGCTGCGCGAGGTGATGGGAGCCGGCCGCGTCGACGCCGAGCCCGAGGCGTCGGCGGAGGTGGCGCGGCTCTGCGCGTACCTGCCGCTGGCGCTGCGCCTGGCCGCGGAACGCGCCGCGGTGCGCCCGCACCTCTCACCGGCCGAGCTGTGCCGGGAACTCCAGGACGAGCGCGGCCGGCTGGACCTGCTCGCGGCGGCCGACGACGACAGTGTCGCGGTGCGCGCGGCGTTCCGCTGGTCCTACCGCGCGCTGCCGCCGGACGCGGCCCGCACCTTCCGTCTCCTGGGCCTGCATCCGGGACCCGACATCAGCCTGGACGCGGCCGCCGTCCTCACCGCCCAGGAGAGGCGGCGGACGAGGGAGCAGCTGGAGGCGCTGACCGACGTGCACCTGCTCCAGGAGACGACGCACGGGCGGTACCGGCTGCACGACCTGCTCCGCGTCTACGCCAGGGACCGCGCCGCCGCCGACGAGCCGGGGCCGGAACGGGACGCGGCCGTGCGGCGGGTCCTCGGCTGGTACCTGTCCACGGCCGACGCCGCCGACCGGGTCCTGATGCCCGGCCGCCGGCGCGTCCCGATGGACCCGCCGCCGCCGGAATGCCGCCCCGCGGCCCTGGACTCCGCCGCCGAGGCGCTGGAGTGGTGCGAAGCGGAGAGGCTCAACCTCGTGGCGGCGACACGGCACGCCGCCGAGACCGGCATGCACGACGTCGCCTGGAAGCTGCCGTTCACGCTCTGGAGCTATTTCAGCCTCTGCACCCGCTGGACGGACTGGATCGTCACGCACGACATCGGCCTCGGCTCCGTCCGCGAGAGCGGGGACAGGTACGGCGAGGCGCACCTGCTGACGAGCATCGCCAACGCCTACCGGGAGGTGCGGCGCTTCGACGAGGCGTTCGAGCGGTTCGCGGCGGCCATCGCCATCGGCCGTGAGATCGGCGAACCGTGGATCGAGGCGTCCGCCCGCACCCTGCGGAGCGTGGCGCTCGCCGATCTCGGCCGGTTCGGCGCCGCGATGGTCGACTGCGAGGACGCGGAGGAGACCTTCCGCGCCATCGGCGACCGGTGGGGCGAGGCATGGGTGCGCTACCAGCTCGGCGAGATCTGCGGGAAGGTCCGCCGTCCCGCCGAGGGCATCGAGCACTCCCGGCGGGCCCTCGCGCTGTTCGAGCGGGTCGACGACCGCTGGGGGGCGAGCCGGGCGCTGTGGGCGCTCGGCCGGGCCTACCGCGACCTCGGGCGCCGGGAGGAGGCCGAGGACCACTCGCGGCGGGCCCTGGACGCCGCCCGCGCGATCGGCAACCGCCTCGGCGAGGGCTTCGCCCTGCTCGACCTCGGCAAGATCAAGGAGGACGCCGGCGACGGCGCCGCCGCGCGGCGGCTCTGGCGACAGGCGCTCGGCATCTTCGAGCAGCTCGGTGCCCCGCAGGCGGAGAGGGTCCGGGCACGCCTGGCGGCCTCCCCGGCGGCGTCGCGGGCCGATGACCTACCGTTGTCACCGTGACCGACCATCGTGAGCAGGGGGAGCTGGCGGGCGCGCTGCGGCGGGCCGGGGTGAGCGGGGTGCACGATTCCGCGCTCGCGCGCTCGATGTACTCGTCGGACGCCTCGCTGTACCGCGTGCCGCCGCAGGTCGTGGTGACGCCCCGGGAGTCGGGCGAGCTGCCGGCCGTGCTGGAGGTGTGCCGGGACGCCGGGGTGCCGCTGACCATGCGGGGCGGCGGGACGTCCATCGCGGGCAACGCGGTCGGTCCCGGCGTCGTCGTCGACGTGAGCCGGCACCTGAACCGGGTGCTGGAGATCGACCCGGAGGCCGGGACGGCGCTGGTCGAGCCCGGGATCGTGCAGGCGCGGCTGCACGAGGTGGCGGCGGGGCACGGGCTGCGGTTCGGGCCCGACCCGTCCACCCGGACGCGGGCCACGCTCGGCGGGATGATCGGCAACAATGCGTGCGGTTCGCGGGCGCTGGGGTACGGACGGACGAGCGACAACGTGCTCGGGCTCGACGTCGTCGCCGGGTCCGGGGAACGGCTGCGCCTCGGGGACGTGCCGGGCGCGGCGACCGGCGGAGCGCTGCTCGACCGGCTGCGGGGCCTGGCCGGTGAGAACCTCGCGCTGATCCGGACGGAGTTCGGGCGGTTCGGCCGCCAGGTCTCCGGCTACTCGCTGGAGCACCTCCTGCCGGAGAAGGGGTTCGACGTCGCGCGGGCCCTGGCCGGCACCGAGGGGACGCTGGCGCTGACCTTGGCGGCGCGGCTGCGGATGGTGCGCGAGCCCGCGTGCCGGCTGCTCGTGGTGCTGGGGTACGGGTCGATGGCCGAGGCCGCCGACGCCGTCCCGGCGATCCTCCCGTACGGGCCGGTCGCGTGCGAGGGGCTGGACTCGCGGATCACGAACGTCGTCCGGGAGCGGCGCGGCGCGGACGCGGTGCCGCCGCTGCCGGCCGGCTCGGGCTGGCTGCTCGTCGAGCTGGCCGGGCCCGAGCCGGGGGCGCTGCGGGCCACCGCGGGGAAGGTCGTCGGCGAGTCCGGCTGCACCGGTTCGATGCTGGTCGAGGACATGGCGCTGGCCGACGCGCTGTGGCGGATCCGCGAGGACGGGTCCGGCCTCGTCGCGCGCACGCCCGAGGGAGAGCAGGCGCACGCCGGGTGGGAGGACGCGGCCGTCCCGCCCGAGCGGCTCGGCGCCTACCTGCGGGAGTTCGAGACGCTGCTCGGCGAGCACGACCTGTTCGGCGTCCCGTACGGGCACTTCGGCGACGGCTGCATCCACGTCCGGATCGACTTCCCGTTCGGGCGCGCGGACGGGACGCGGATGTTCCGGGACTTCCTGAACGAGGCGGCCGCGCTGGCGGCCCGGCACGGCGGCACCATGTCCGGCGAGCACGGCGACGGGCGGGCCCGCAGCGAGCTGCTGCAGCACATGTACTCGGCCGAGGCGCTCGCGCTGTGCGCCGAGGTCAAGGACGTCTTCGACCCCGGCGGCGTGCTGAACCCGGGCATCGTGGTGCGGCCCGCTCCCGTGGACGCCGACGTGCGCGCCGTGCAGCTGATCCCGTTGAACCGGGGCCTCGGCCTCGCCTACCGGGACGATCGCGGCGACCTGTCCCGGGCCGTGCACCGGTGCACGGGCGTGGGCAAGTGCCGCGCCGACAACACCGGCGCGGGCGGCGTGATGTGCCCGTCCTACCTCGCGACCCGGGAGGAGAAGGACTCCACGCGCGGCCGGGCCAGGGTCCTGCAGGAGGTCGTCAGCGGGAAGCTCGGCCCGGACGGCTGGAGGTCCGAGGCCCTGCACGACGTCCTGGACCTGTGCCTGTCGTGCAAGGGCTGCGCGTCCGACTGCCCGACCGGGATCGACATGGCGTCCTACAAGGCCGAGGCGCTGCACCAGCGCTACAAGGGCAGAATCCGGCCCCGCGCCCACTACGCCCTCGGGTGGCTCCCGCGCTGGACGCGGCTCGCGGCCAAGGCGCCCGCGGCGATCCGGGCGATGAACGCGGCGATGCGGTCGCGGGCCTTGAGACCGCTGGTCGCGTGGGGCGCGGGGATCGACCGGCGGCGGACGCTGCCGGCGTTCGCGCCGGTGACGTTCCGGCGCTGGTTCGCGTCCCACCGCAGCCCGGAGGGCCGCAACGGCGACGTCGTGCTGTTCGTGGACAGCTTCACCGACGCGTTCTCCCCCGAGGTGGGGCGGGCGACCGTGCGGGTGCTGGAGCACGCCGGCTACCGCGTCACGGTGACCGAGCGGCCCGTCTGCTGCGGGATCACGTGGATCTCGACCGGCCAGCTGGACGGGGCGCGTGCGCAGGCCCGCCGCACGGTCCGGGCGCTGCTCCCCCATGTGCGGCGGGGCGCGAAGGTCGTCGGGATGGAGCCGTCCTGCACCGGCGTGCTGCGGTCCGACGCCGAGGAGCTGCTGCGGGGCGTGGACGCCGCTGCGGCGCGCGAGGTCGCCGCCGCGACCCGCACCCTGGCCGAGCTGCTCGCCGAGACCCCCGGCTGGGCCCCGCCCGACCTGTCCGGCGTCACCGGGATCGCGCAGCCGCACTGCCACCACCACGCCGTCATGGGCTGGACGAGGGACGCCGCCCTGCTGCGGGAGGCGGGCGCGGACGTCGCCCGGCTCGGCGACTGCTGCGGCCTCGCCGGGAACTTCGGCGTCGAGAAGGGCCACCACGACGTGTCGGTCGCGGTCGCCGAGCACCGGCTGCTCCCGGCCGTCCGCAAGACCGGGACGGGCGAGGTGGTGCTCGCCGACGGGTTCAGCTGCCGGACGCAGCTGCGCGAGCTGGCGGAGCGCGACGGGGAGCACCTGGCGCAGCTGCTGGCCCGGCACCTGCCGGAGGGCTAGCCGCCGAGGGTGCGCGACAGGGTGAGCGCGGCGGTGTGGACGGCCGGCGCGACCGCCGGGAGCCGCATCGTGGCCGACCAGCCCGACACCGACAGGGCGCCGAGGGCGAGGCCGTCGGCGCCGAGGACGGGGCTGGCCGCGCACACGATCCCCGCGCCGGACTCCTCCCGGTCGTAGGCGACGCGCTCGCGCCGGATCCGCTCCAGCTCCCTGGCGAGCAGGCCGGGCGCGGTGACGCTGCGCTCGCTGGTCTTGACCAGGCCGGACTCCAGCACGCCCTGCACCACCTCCGGCGGGGAGAACGCCAGGATCGCCTTGCCGACCCCGGTGACGTGCGCGGGCAGCCTGCCGCCGACCTGGGACGGGAGCCGCGGCCCGCCGGAGGAGCCGAGGATCTCCACGTACACCACCTCGCCGCCCTCCAGCACCGCCAGGTGGACGGTCTGCCGCGTCGCCTCCCGCAGGTCCGACATGTAGGGGACGGCGGCGTCCCGCAGCACCCGCTGGCGCGGCACCCGCTGCCCGATCTCGAACAGCTTGAGCCCGAGCCGCACCCGCGTGCCCTGCCGCTCCAGCAGGCCGGCCTCGACCAGGTCGACGGTGATGCGGTGCGCGGTGGACCGCGGCAGGCGGCTGCGACGGGCGAGCTCGGCGGCGCCGAGCGCGTCGTCGTCGGCGCGGAACGCGGTCAGCACCGCGACGGCACGGCGCAGGAAGCTGTCGTCCGACGGCATGCAAGAAGTGTCTCACCACACGGGACGAACGCGTTGCCCGCGGTGCCGCGGGCGGGAGAGGCTCGCCCTGCCCATACGACGAAAGGACCACCCATGGACCCCGGTTCCGTGGAGAAGGCCGCGGCCGCGCTGCTCGACGCGTACGCCACCGGCACTCCCATCGCGCCGCTGACGAAGGACCATCCGGATATGTCGGTGGCCGACGCCTATGCGGTCCAGCTCGCCCAGGTCGAGGCGTGGACCGCCCGCGGCGCGCGGATCAAGGGCCACAAGGTCGGGCTGACCTCGGCCGCGATGCAGCGCCAGATGGGCGTCGACCAGCCGGACTTCGGCGTGCTGCTGGACACGATGTTCCTGCCGGAGAGCGGTCCGATCGACACCGGCCGGTTCCTCCAGCCGCGGATCGAGCCGGAGATCGCGTTCGTGCTCGGGCGCCCGCTGGCCGGGCCCGGCGCGACCGCGGCGGACGCCGTCGCGGCCGTCGAGTACGTGCTCCCGGCGCTGGAGGTCATCGACTCCCGCATCGCGGACTGGAAGATCACACTGCCGGACACGATCGCGGACAACGCCTCCAGCGGCGGCGTCGTGCTCGGCACCCGCCCGGTCCGGCTGGACGACCAGGACCTGTCGCTCATGGGCTGCCTGCTGCGCCGCGACGGCGACCTGATCGACACCGGCGCGGGCGGCGCGGTGCTGGGCTCGCCGATCAACGCGCTGGTGTGGCTGGCGAACGTCCTCGGCGAGCGCGGCGTATCGCTGGAGGCGGGCCACGTGGTGCTGCCCGGCTCGATCACCGCCGCCGTCCCGGTCGCACCCGGGGAGACGCTGACGGCGACGTTCGCCGGGATCGGGTCGGTGACGGCACGGTTTGGAAGGGAGGAGCTCAAATGAGTGAAGCGGCCCGGGGGGCGCGGAGGGTCGCCCCCTCGCAAGGTGCAGGGCGCAAGCTGACCGCGGCGATCGTCGGGCCCGGGAACATCGGCACCGACCTGCTGGTCAAGCTGGACCGCAGCGAGCTGATCGACGTCCACTCGATGGTCGGGGTGATCCCCGAGTCGGACGGGCTCGAACGCGCACGCCGGATGGGCGTCCCGGCCTCGGCGGAGGGGGTGGACTGGCTGCTGAAGCAGCCGGAGCTCCCCGACATCGTCTTCGAGGCGACCTCGGCGAAGGCGCACCTGGCCAACGCCCCGCGCTACGAGGAGGCGGGGATCACGGCGATCGACCTGACGCCCGCCGCGGCGGGCCCGCTGGTGTGCCCGCCGGTGAACCTGGACTCGCTGTCGGACGCCCCCAACCTCAACATGATCACGTGCGGCGGGCAGGCGACGATCCCGATCGTGCACGCGGTGTCGTCGGTGGTCCCGGTGCCGTACGCGGAGATCGTCGCGTCCATCGCGTCCCGCTCGGCCGGGCCCGGCACCCGCGCGAACATCGACGAGTTCACCGAGACCACGGCCCGCGCGATCGAGCAGATCGGCGGCGCCGGGCGGGGCAAGGCGATCATCATCCTGAACCCGGTCGACCCGCCGATGATCATGCGGGACACGGTGTTCTGCGCGATCCCGCCCGACGCCGACGCCGCGGCGGTCGCCGAGTCGATCGAGAAGATGGTCGCGGAGGTCGCGGCCTACGTCCCCGGCTACACGCTGCGGGCCGAGCCGCAGTTCGACGAGCCCCGCGACATCTGGAACGGGATGGCCCGCGTCGCGGTGTTCCTGGAGGTGCGCGGCAACGGCGACCACCTGCCGCCCTGGGCCGGGAACCTCGACATCATGACCGCGGCGGCGGCCCGGGTCGGCGAGCAGCTCGCGCGGAGGAAGGCCACCTCATGAGCGAAGACAAGATCAGGATCACCGACTCGACGCTGCGGGACGGCAGCCACGCGATGGCGCACCGCTTCACCGAGGAGCAGGTCCGCGGCGTCGTGCACGCCCTCGACTCCGCCGGGGTGGAGGTCATCGAGGTCACGCACGGCGACGGCCTCGGCGGCTCGTCGTTCAACTACGGCTTCTCGCTGGAGGACGACGTCAAGCTCGTCGCCGCGGCCGTGGACGAGGCGACCCGCGCGAAGATCGCCGTCCTGCTGCTGCCGGGCTGCGGCACCGTGCACGACCTGCGGATGGCGCACGACGCGGGCGCGTCCGTCGCCCGGGTCGCGACGCACTGCACCGAGGCGGACGTGTCGCTGCAGCACTTCGCCGCCGCCCGCGACCTCGGCATGGAGACCGTCGGGTTCCTCATGCTGTCGCACCGGATCGGCCCCGAGGAGCTGGCGAGGCAGGCGCGGATCATGGTGGACGGCGGCGCGCAGTGCGTCTACGTCGTCGACTCCGCCGGCGCCCTGGTCCTCGGCGAGGCGCAGGAGCGGATCAGCGCGCTGGTCAAGGAGATCGGGCACGAGGCGCAGGTCGGGTTCCACGGCCACCAGAACCTGTCGCTCGGCGTCGCGAACTCCGTCCTGGCGCAGCAGAACGGCGCCCGGCAGATCGACGGGGCGCTGTGCGCGCTCGGCGCGGGGGCGGGCAACTCCCCCACCGAGGTGCTGGTCGCGACGTTCGAGCGGCTCGGCGTCCCGACCGGCGTGGACGTGCAGGGCGCGATGGCGGCGGCCGACGACGTGGTGAAGCCGTTCCTGCACCGGCTGCCGTTCGCCGACCGCGGCGCGATCACCCAGGGGTACGCGGGCGTGTACTCCAGCTTCCTGCTGCACGCCGAGCGCGCCGCCGAGCGGTACGGCGTCCCGGCGCACGAGATCCTGCAGAAGGTCGGCGAGGCCGGGTACGTGGGCGGCCAGGAGGACATGATCATCGACGTGGCCCTCCAGCTCGCCGCCGAGCGGGAGCGCGCGTCCTGACCGCCCGGGGCCCGCTCGGCCGGGCGGGCCCCGGGCGCCGGGAGGCGTCGGCCGCGGCCTTCGCGATCTTTGCAGCATGCAAGCGTTGGGATAGCTTGAACGGCATGACCCCCGAGGACCATCGCGCGTCGACTCCTCGCGGGCGGGCGCGCCGCGACCAGCTCGTGCGGATCGGCCTCGATCTACTCGCCGAGGGCGGATGGCCCGCGATCACGGCGCGGGCCGTCGCGGACCGGGCCCGCATCCGGCCGGGCCTGCTGCACCACTACTTCAACGGGCTGCCGGGCCTGCACGTCGCGGTCGCGCAGCGGGCCAGCGAGATGATCACCGATCCGGTGGTGGACGCGCTGGTCGACGCGCCGGACACCGAGGCGGCGCTGAAGGCGCTGCGCGACCTCGTCCCGCGCATGATCGCCGGGGAGCGCAACCTCCGGCTCGCCGCGGAGCTGCTCGTCCGGGCGCTGCGCGACCCGCGGATGGGCGCCGAGCGGCGGGACTGGTCGCGGGCCGTCCGCGGCCGGATCGCGGCCCGCCTGGAGCAGCTGTGCCCGGCCTGGCCCGCCGAGCGCCGCGAGGGCACCGCCATGCTCTTCACCGCCATGCTGGACGGCCTGATGCTGCAGCTGATCCTCGACCCGGACCTGCCCGCCGGTCCCGCCCTGCACGCGACCGAGGCCCTGGTCGCCGACCCCTGACCCGTCAGCGCGGGCAGGACGGCACAATCGCCACCGCGCAGCGGGCGTCCCTGAGCATCCGCGAGCTGGTCGAGCCCAGCCCGCCGGTGGCCGCGGCCCGGTCGCCCAGCACCAGCAGCCCGGCGTCGCCGGCCGCGCTCCGCAGCGCCTCGGCGGGCCGCTCCAGGAGCAACGAGACCTCGATGTCGAGCTTCGGGTACCGTTCCCGCCACGGCCCCACGGCCTCCTCCAGCTCGGCCGCGCGGGTCTTCTCCAGCAGCTCCCTGTCGGTGAACAGCGACAGCTCGTACTCGTCGACCGCCGCGGGTTCCCAGCACCCGTAGACGACGTGCACGTCCCAGTCGCGCATGGCCGCCTCGCCCATGGCGAACCCCAGTGCCGCATCGCACCACGCCGACCCGTCGGCGCCCGCGACCACCCGGCGCGGGCCCGTCCCGTCCCGGACGACGATCACCGGCCGGTCGGCGCGCGCGGGCAACTCCAGCGCCGTCGCGCCCTCGTCCAGCCGCTCGCGCGCCCCGATCACCACCACGTCGGCCCGGCCGGACGCCTGCAGCAGCGCCCTCGGCACCGGGCCCCGCATGAGGAGCGTGTGCACCGTCCCGGGCGCGCCCAGCTCCTTCGCCCTCTGCACGCCCTGCTCCAGCAGGTTCTGCCCCGCCCGCTTCATGACCGCCTCGCCGTGCGGGTCGGTGTGCCCTTCGGGGTAAGGCCAGTGCCAGCAGTGGCACAGGATCAGCTCCAGCCCGCGCAGCCGCGCCTCCTCGACCGCCCAGCGCAGCGCCGCGTCGTTCTCCGCCGTCCCGTCATAACCGAAAAGGACGTGCGTCCCCTGGTTCCTCTCTAAGCGCTCCATGTGCCTGCCCTCCTCCCGCCAGTCTGCGCGCACTTCGCGCGGACCAGAAGAGGCGTTGGTCCCTGGCCGTGTGCGTGACCACTTTCCCGAGCCATTACTGTCACGGGGAAGGAGGAGGCGATGAGAAGGTTGGGACGGGTCCGGCGCCGGTTCGGCTTCGACCGCAACGAGCTGCGACGCACCGTGGACCGCCGCCAGCGGGCGGCCGGCGCGGCGACGGCGGCCCTGTTCGTCGTCCTCGCCCCGCCCGTGTCGGCGAGCCTGGCCGCCGACGCCTACCAGAGCGGGGTCCGGGCCGAGCACTACCATCTCCGCCGCGTCACCGCGCAGATCATCCACACCGCGCCCGGCGGCGGCGCGGGCGTGCGCCACACCTACGCCGAGCTGGCGTGGACGTCCCCGGAGGGCGTCCCGCGGACCACCGTCGTCCCGGCGGACAAGTCCGTCCGGCCCGGCATGGGGCACCGCATCTGGGTGGACGCCGAGGGCAACCCGATCCGCCGCCCCCAGACCCACGCCACCACGGTCACCACCACGGCCGTCGCCGCGGCCATGGCGCTCGTCGCGATCGGTCTCCCGCTGCTCTCCCTGTACCTCCTCGTCCGGCGCGGATGCGACCGCCGCCGCTACCTCCTCTGGGACGAGAGCTGGAGCGCCCTGGCCCGCCGCAAGGCCACCTGAAACTCCCCGCGTTCCATCGCGCCCATTCTGCTTAATACCGCGCGCCCGGCCGTTGTCACATCCGGGAAACCACGCATGTCCCACTCTGGACAAAGCCCTCGATTACTCGCCGGTTTCCTATATAACTGTTTCTCACGGGGACAAAGGATCTGCAAGATCCATTCTTTCGACGGGGGTCGGCAATGAGCGAGGCGCGCACGGCGAGCATCGTCGAGGTGCGGCAGAATGCGCTGTGGTTCGGCAATGAGCAGGTCTACCAGATCCGGAACATCGTCCGGGTCCAGGAGCAGGAATGGACGACGCAGCTCGACTACGCCGAGCCGGCGACGTTGCGCAGGCGGCTGGCCGTCGTGGGGGTCTTCGGCCTGGTCGCCATGCTGGTGGCAGCGGCGGCGGGCGGCGGCATGTGGGCGGGGCTCGTGTTCCTGGCCACGGCCTTCCTGGCCGGCCGGATCCTCTACCAGCTATGGCGCATCTACACCAACGAACCGCGCCACGCGGTGGTCGTGCAGACGACCGGGACGCCCATCGGGATCTTCACCACCAATGACGAAGGAACGGCGCACAAACTGTTCCATCTCATCGTCGCCGCGATCGAGGATCCGACGCACGCCCGGCGGGAGACGATCAACATCACCATCGAGGGCGACCAGATCAACCAGGTCGCCAATGACTCCAGTTCGCTTATCGGGAAACTGGTCGGGGCGAAGGCGTGAACAGCGACGAAAGGCCCGTCAACTACACGCGGCAGGGCGACATCATCAACATGCGGGCGCAGCACGGCGGAGTGGCCGTCGGCAAGGTGGTGGGCAGTCCCGACGATCTCCGCGAGGCCGTCGGTGCGCTGAAGGACCTCCTGGAGCACCTCAAGGAGAACGGGGCGGTCGACGAGGACGGCGAGATCGTCGACGAGGACGCCGTCCGCGCCGAGACGGCACGCCGGGGCGGGCGGTTCCGGGCCCTTCTCGGCCCCGTCACGCGGGCGACGGGTCAGCGGATGCTGGAGTCGGTGCACGACCAGGCCGCCGCCACCGTCGTCGACACCCTCGTCCATCTCCCGGGGTAGGGCTCGCGACCGGGGGGTCAGAGACCGCTGCGTCCCCCGGGCGCGGTGCGCCGCCCGCTGCCGGTCCGGAGCGGGCGGCGCACGACATTCCTCAGTCGGTGCCGGACTCCATGGCCGCGCGGTCGAGGACCTCGGCGTCGCCGGAGTCCTGGCCGCGGGAGGCGATCGCCTGGGCGCCGCCCGCGTCCATCGCGCCGATGAGGCCGGTGGACGCGGCCTGCGCCGCGCCGATCAGGGCCGGGTGCGAGCTGCCGACCATCCCCAGCCCGGCGTATTGCTCCAGCTTGGCGCGGGAGTCGGCGATGTCGAGGTTGCGCATGGTCAGCTGGCCGATCCGGTCGACGGGGCCGAACGCGGAGTCCTCGGTCCGCTCCATGGACAGCTTGTCCGGGTGGTAGCTGAACGCGGGCCCGGACGTGTCGAGGATGGAGTAGTCCTCGCCCCGGCGCAGCCGCAGCGTCACCTCGCCGGTGACGGCCGTCCCGACCCAGCGCTGCAGCGACTCGCGGAGCATGAGGGCCTGCGGGTCGAGCCAGCGGCCCTCGTACATGAGCCGGCCCAGCCGCCGCCCCTCGGCGTGGTAGGTGGCGAGGGTGTCCTCGTTGTGGATCGCGTTGACGAGCCGCTCGTAGGCCGCGTGCAGCAGCGCCATGCCGGGCGCCTCGTAGATGCCGCGGCTCTTGGCCTCGATGACGCGGTTCTCGATCTGGTCGGACATGCCCATGCCGTGCCGGCCGCCGATGGCGTTGGCCTCCAGCACCAGGTCGACCGCGGTCCCGAACTCCTTGCCGTTGATCGTGACCGGGCGGCCCTGCTCGAAGCCGATCGTGACGTCCTCGGCGGCGATCTCCACGGCCGGGTCCCAGAACCGCACGCCCATGATCGGCTCGACGATCTCGATGCCGGCGTCGAGGTGCTCCAGCGCCTTGGCCTCGTGGGTCGCGCCCCAGATGTTCGCGTCGGTGGAGTAGGCCTTCTCCGTGCTGTCGCGGTAGGGCAGGCCGTGGGCGAGCAGCCACTCCGACATCTCCGTCCGGCCGCCGAGCTCGGTGACGAAGTCGGCGTCCAGCCACGGCTTGTAGACCTGCAGGGCCGGGTTGGCGAGGAGCCCGTAGCGGTAGAACCGCTCGATGTCGTTGCCCTTGAAGGTGGACCCGTCGCCCCAGATCTGGACGTCGTCCTCCAGCATCGCGCGGACCAGCAGCGTGCCGGTGACCGCCCGCCCGAGGGGCGTGGTGTTGAAGTAGCTGCGCCCGGCGGACCGGATGTGGAACGCGCCGCACGCCAGCGCCGCGAGCCCCTCCTCGACGAGGGCGGCCCGGCAGTCGACCAGGCGCGCGACCTCCGCCCCGTAGGTGGCGGCGCGTCCGGGCACCGAGGCGATGTCGGGCTCGTCGTACTGCCCGATGTCGGCGGTGTAGGCGCACGGCACGGCGCCCTTGTCGCGCATCCACGCGACCGCCACCGACGTGTCGAGGCCGCCGGAGAAGGCGATCCCGACGCGCTCGCCGACGGGCAGGGAGGTCAGCACTTTCGACATGAGTAGAAGTATGCACCCTCCTGCATGAACATGCAAAGCCTCCCGGCCGTGACGACGGCCACGCTGGTCACCGCCGGGCGGCCGGTACGGTTCGGGGCATGACGGTCGTCCGGTCCCTGGTCCTGTTCGTGCTCGCGGCACTCGCCGAGATCGGCGGGGCCTGGATGATCTGGCAGGGCGTCCGCGAGCACCGGGGCGGCTGGTGGATCGGCGCGGGCCTCGTCGCCCTCGGCCTGTACGGGTTCGCCGCCTCGCTCCAGCCGGACGCCCACTTCGGACGGGTGCTGGCCGCGTACGGCGGCGTGTTCGTGGCCGGCTCCCTCGGCTGGGCCGTCGTCATGGACGGGTTCCGCCCCGACCGCTGGGACGTCGCCGGGGCCGCCATCTGCCTTCTCGGCGTCCTGACCATCATGTACGCGCCCCGCTCGTGACCCCCGGTCCCGGCGCCGCGCGGTCGGCGTCCTCGAACAGGGACGCCGCGCGGTCGGCGGTGGCGAGGGCCGGGCGGCCGGTGCTGAGGAGCGCCAGCAGCACGATGCCCGCGCCGAGGGCGAGCACCAGCCACCACACGGCGTGTTCCGCGTCGGTGAAGGACGCCCCGCCGTGGGCCGGGGACGAGCCGACGAGCGTCCCCGCGAGGGCGACGCCCAGGGTGGTGCCGGTCTGCCGTCCGGCGGAGGCCAGGGAGGCCGCGACCCCGGCCATGGAGCGCGGCATGCCGGACACGGCCGTGTTGGTGATCGGCGGATTGACGGTGGCCAGGAAGACACCGAACAGCAGGTAGATCGCGAGGACGGCCGGGAGCGGCGTGTCCGGGCCGAGCCAGAGGGACGCGCCGCCGCCCAGTGCCAGGGCCGTTCCGGCGATCATCAATGGCAGGCGGGGGCCGCGGGCGCCGATCATCCGGCCGGTGGCCGGGGACAGCACCACGACCAGTGCCCCCACGGGGAGCAGGCACAGCCCGGCCGCGAGCGCGGGCATGCCGCGCACGTCCTGGAGGTACTGGGTGGTGACGAACAGGAACGCGCTGAACCCGCAGAGGCCGCCGAGCGCCATCAGGATCGCCGAGCTGAACGGCACGCTGCGGAACAGGCGCAGTTCCAGCAGCGGGTCGGCGCGGCGGGGCTCGTACGCGAGGAGGCCCAGGATCCCGGACGCGGCGACGGCGAGCAGGCCGAGGATGATCGGGGACGTCCAGCCCAGCGTCCGGGACTCGATGATCGCGTAGACGCCGCTTCCCAGGACCAGGACCACCAGGGCCTGCCCCACCGGATCGAACCGGCGCGCTCTCGGGGCGCGGGACTCCGGCACGAACAGCGCGGTGCACACGAGCGCGGCGGCCACGACCGGCACGTTGACCCAGAAGATGGAGCGCCAGCCGAGGCCGTCGACGAGCCCGCCGCCGAGGATCGGGCCCAGCGCCAGCGACAGGCCGGTCACCGACCCGAGGACGCCGATGGCCCGCGCCCGCTCCCCCGGTTCCGGGAAGGTGTTCGCGACGATCGCCATCGCGACCGGGTTGAGCATCGTCCCGCCGGCGGCCTGGAGGGCACGCGCGCCGATCAGCCAGCCGATCCCCGGCGCCAGCCCGCACAGCAGCGAGCCGAGGCCGAACGCGGCGAGGCCGATCTGGAAGACGCGCCGGCGCCCGGCCCGGTCGGCGGTGGATCCGGCCAGGACGAGGAAACCCGACAGCACCAGGGTGTACGCGTCGACCGTCCATTGCAGGCCGGACACGGAGGTGCGCAGGTCATGGCGGATCGCCGGCAGCGCGACGTTGACGATGGAGATGTCCATGACGACGACGAACACGCTGGCGCAGCAGATGGCGAGCACCAGGCGGCGCCGCGCCGCGGGCACCGGGAGCGTTGGGTCACTCATGGCACCGGACGCTAGAATTTAGAGTGTGCTCGAAGTCAACAAGCCGGTGGCCGAGGCGGGCGTGACGATCGCGGAGGCGGCCCGGCGCACCGGGGTCAGCGTGCACACGCTGCGCTATTACGAGCGCGCGGGGCTGGTCGTCACCCCGATCGACCGCACGGCCACCGGACGGCGCCGCTACCACCGGCTCGACCTCGACTGGATCAAGATCTGCACGAGGCTGCGCGCCACCGGGATGCCCGTCAAGAGCATCCGCCGCTACGCCGAGCTCGTCTCCGCGGGACGCGGCAACGAGGAGGAGCGGCTCGCCCTGCTGGAGTCCCACCGCGCCGACGTGACCGCGAAGCTCGCCGAGGTCGAGGAGAACCTCAAGCTCATCGACCACAAGATCGACGTTTACCGGGGCCGCCTCGAAGCCGGGGACGCCGACCGCCTCTGGGCCCCCACCCGCGAGACCGGCGCCGGCGCGTAACTCCGCCCCGCTCACCAGCGACTTCACCGCCGGCACGGGAGACGACGGTTCCACCGGGGTCGAGGGTGCCGCCACTGGCGGCACGGGGCGCTTGAGGCATGATCCACCCCCGGTGCACACCGGCGGGCTCACCGCGTATACGGTCAGCGGTTGAGGCGGCTCGTACACGTCCCCCGCCGGGACGTTCGGAAAGAGAGAAGGCTGAACCGTCCGCGCCTCGATCATGCCCCCCGAGGGGCGACGCACCGGTTGTGACAGCGACGTCCGTCGACCGCGCCGCAAGCGGCCATGGCTGGTGGGCGAGTTGGTGATCGTCTACGTGCTGGTCGAGGTCTACGGCCACGTCCGGAAGCAGGCCCACACCCGGTATGACGCAGCGCTCGCCCACGGTCGCGGCATCCTGCACATGGAAGGCCACCTCGGCCTGGACTTCGAACTCCGCGCCAACCTGTGGCTGACGCGGCATCATGATCTGTCGCAGGTGACCGTCTGGATCTACCAGCACATGCACACCGGCCTCACCATGTGGGTCCTGCTGCTCTGCTACCTCACCGGACCGGGTGTCTACAGGCCCGCGCGCAACGCCCTCGTCCTGATCAACCTGGTCGGGCTGGCGGTGTTCTTCGCCTTGCCGGTGATGCCGCCGCGCCTGCTTCCGGGCGAGGGGTTCGTCGACTCGGTGGCCCATGCCGGGTTCGGCACCACCCACAGCCCTCCGCTGCCCGCCGACCAGTACGCGGCCATGCCGTCCCTGCACCTGGCATGGGCCGTGTGGGTCGCGATGGTGGGCCTGACGCTGCTGCGGCCTTTCCGCGTGCGATGGGTCGCCGTCCTGCATCCGATCACCACGGCCGTCGTCGTGGTCCTGACCGCCAACCACTATGTCCTCGACGTCGTGGCCGGGGCGGCGGTGGCCATGGCGGCGCTGTCGGCGACCGGACTGATCTGGGCGGGCAACGGGACGCTGTACGCCGGTGGCCAGCTGATCCGCCGCAAGCGGCCCGTCCCGGGACCGGACGCCGGCTCCGCCGGGGACGGGGCTTCGCGCGTACCGGACGTCGAGGACCTCACCGAGGCCGAAGCGGCGGGAAGCGGCGGCCAGAGCTCCCCTTGAACGGCTGCCCGTCACGTGGGCCCGCCGCGCAGGACGGCGGCGCCTCACGTCCGCTCGCGGGTGTGCCGATCGCCGAGGATGAACGGCCGGTCGTCCCGCCGCGCGATAAAACCGTCCCGACTCCCTCTGCAATGTCCGGAAAACCACCGGGTTTCGCCCTAGAATCGGGCGATCATTCGCGCAGGGGAGGTTCGTCCGTGAGCGGTGAACACCATCCGGAATGGGTGATCGACCCCGACACGCCCAGCGTGGCCCGGATGTACGACTACTACCTCGGCGGGAAGGACAACTTCGCCGCCGACCGCAGGGCCGCCGACCAGGTGGTGGCGGCCATGCCGAACGTCCTGGCGTTCACCCGCGCCAACCGCGGGCTGCTGTCCCGAGCCGTCACGATGATGGCCGCGGACGGCGTCCGGCAGTTCATCGACATCGGCTCGGGGCTGCCGACGCAGGAGAACGTGCACGAGGTGGCCCAGCGCGCCGCACCCGGCTCCCGGGTCGTCTACGTCGACAACGACCCGATCGTCCTCACGCACGCCCGCGCGCTGCTGACCGACAATCCGCACACCACGGTCATCCAAGGCGACCTGCGCGAACCCGACGGCATCCTCGACCACCCCGTGATCAAGGAACGGATCGACTTCGGCCGGCCGGTGGGCCTGCTGATGCTGGCCATCCTGCATTTCGTCCTGGACGACGACCGTCCGGCCGACATCGTGGCGAGGCTCCGCGCGCCGCTGGCCCCCGGCAGCTACCTGGCCATCTCGCACGGCCACCGGGGCGCGATCACCCGGGACGTCGAGGACCAGGTCCGGTCCGCCTACGGCAGGACGGGAGCGGGCGACATCGTCCCGCGCGGCATCGACGAGGTCGCGACGTTCTTCGAGGGCACCGAGCTGGTCGGGCCCGGCCTGGTCCAGGTGGCCGACTGGCGGCCGGACGCCGAGCCGCTCACGTCCGACCTCTCCAAGCCCGGCTTCCTCGCCGGCGTCGGCCGCGTGGTCTGACCCGCCGCACCACCGGAAAAGGCACCTCCTACCCGCCGAACAGGGACGGGTTCGAACAGGGCGTCGGCATGCCTTGATTTTAGTAGCGTCTGATACTGTCTCAATTGAGACCATTACACGGTGGGCGGCCGTGCGAGACCGACCAGGAGAGCTGTTCATGCCCGACCCGACCCCGCGGCGCGCACCCGAGATCCCCGCGCCGCACACGCACCACCACGCCGCGACCGCTCCCCCGGCGGCCGGACCCCGGTCCGGCGAGCCGGTCATGGTCGCGGCCGACGTGGTCAAGACCTACGGCGCCGGCGACGGCGCGGTGACCGCGCTGCGCGGGGTGTCGGCCGCGTTCCCCCGGGGGCAGTTCACCGCGATCATGGGGCCGTCCGGCTCCGGGAAGTCGACGTTCCTGCACTGCCTCGCCGGCCTGGACACGGTGACCTCCGGCACCGTCGCCCTCGGCGAGGTCGACCTCACCCGCCTGTCGCGGACCAGGCTCACCGAGCTGCGCCGCGACCGGCTCGGGTTCGTGTTCCAGTCGTTCAACCTGCTGCCGATGCTGACGGCGGAGGAGAACATCCGGCTGACCGGCCGGCTCGGGAACCGCCGCGCCGACCGGGCCTGGTTCGACACCATCGTGGACGCCCTCGGCCTGCGCGAGCGGCTGTCGCACCGCCCCAGCGAGCTGTCGGGCGGCCAGCAGCAGCGGGTCGCGGTGGCACGCGCGCTGCTGACCCGGCCCGAGGTGCTGTTCGCCGACGAGCCGACCGGCAACCTCGACTCCCGCTCCGGCGCCGAGGTACTGGGATTCCTGCGCCGCGCCGTCGACGCCTACCGGCAGACCGTGATCATGGTGACGCACGACCCCGGCGCCGCCGCGCACGCCGACCGGGTGCTGTTCCTCGCCGACGGGACGATCGT
>NZ_FOVH01000031.1 GCF_900115095.1 Actinomadura madurae | reverse complement strand
CGGACGGCTGGTCGGCTGGTCCGCCCAGACCCTCCGCACCACCATCGACATCGTCCGCAAACCCGCTGATCAGAAAGGGTTCGCCGTACTGCCCAGACGGTGGGCGGTAGAGCGGACTCTGGCGTGGTTGACCGCGCACCGGCGGCTGGCCCGCGACTACGAACGCGACCCCGCCACCAGCGAAGCCATGATCCGCTGGGCCGCCATCGGCCTCATGACCCGCCGCATGGCCCGCGGCGGGCAGCCCGCCGTCCGTCAACGCCGGCGCCCCCTCGAATACCTATAACAAGATCCTTCTCAAACACGCACTTAGATACGGAGTCGTGGCCGAGCGGGTGGAGACGGACGCGTCCGGGGTGACGGCCGTCCGCCTGAACACAGGCGAGCGGCTGCCCGCGAGCCACGTCGTCGTCGCCTGCGACCTGCCGCGCGCACACGCCGGGCTCCTCCCCGAGACGGCAAGCGACTGGCGCCTGCGCAGCCCCCGCTACTCGCCGTCCTGCCTGGTCATGCACTTCGGGCTCGACGAACGCCTGCCCGACCAGGC
Organism: Actinomadura madurae; assembly: GCF_900115095.1. Classification (GTDB taxonomy): domain Bacteria; phylum Actinomycetota; class Actinomycetes; order Streptosporangiales; family Streptosporangiaceae; genus Spirillospora; species Spirillospora madurae. The sequence continues at coordinate 65,788 of NZ_FOVH01000031.1, read as the reverse complement.
CCACCACACCCTGCATTTCGGCCGCCACTGGCGGGACGGGTTCGGCGCCCTGACGGCCGGCCGCCCCCAACCCGACCCGAGCCTGCTGATCACCTATCCCGGAGACGCGACGCTCAGCGTCCTGGAACCCGCCCCCAACCTGACAGGCGGCGCCGACTGGGACCACCTCACCCAACGCCTGCGGAACCGGCTGGCCGACCTCGGCTACGACCTGCCGTCGGCCCCGCGACTGATCATCGACCCGCCCGCATGGGCCCGGCTCGGCCATTCGGCGGGCACCCCGTTCGCCCTGGACCACCGCTTCCGGCAGACCGCGTGGTTCCGGCCGTCGGGCCGCAGCCGCGTCCCGCGGCTCCACTTCGCCGGCATGTACACCGCCCCCGGTGTGGGCGTCCCGCCCGCCCTGATCTCCGGAAGGCTCGCCGCCGCCCGGATCCTGGAGGACGCCCCATGGCGCTGACCGCGAGCTACGAGCACTGCCGCCGCCTCAACGCCCGGCACGGCCGCTCCTTCTACCTCGCCACGCTGCTGCTCCCGGAGTGGAAGCGCAGGCACGTGCACGCCCTCTACGGCTTCGCCCGCCACGTCGACGACATCGTCGACGAGTGCGGACCCGGCGACCCGGCCGCACGCGCCGCGGCCCTGGACGAGGTCACCACCCGCCTGGACGCCGCGATGGCCGGCGAGCCCGTCCGCGACCCGGTGCTGCCCGCCTTCGCGCACACCGTCCGGTCCTTCGACGTCGGACGCGCGGACATCGACGCGTTCCTGGAGTCGATGCGCGCCGACCTGACCGTCACCCGCTACAACACCTACGAGGACCTGCGGGCCTACATGGAGGGATCAGCCGCGGCCATCGGGCTGATGATGCTGCCGGTCCTGGAGACCGTGCCGGGCGCCCTGCACTCCGCACGCGAACCCGCCCGCGAACTGGGCCGGGCGTTCCAGCTCACCAACTTCCTCCGGGACGTCTCCGAAGACCTCGCCCGGGGCCGCGTCTACCTCCCTCTGGAGGACATGGCGAAGTTCGGCGTCACCGAAACCGACCTAGCCTCCGGAACCTGCACCCGCCCAATGCGAGACCTAGTGGCTTTCGAGGCCAACCGCGCCCGCGACCACTACCGGCAAGCGCTGCAAGGCGTGGAACTGCTGACCCCGTCCTCGCGCCCCTGCATCCGCGCGGCGCACCAGCTGTACGGCGGCATCCTGGACGAGATCGCCGCCGCGGACCACGACGTCCTGACCGGCCGCGCCAGAGTCCCCCGCAGACGCCGAGCCGCGATCTACGCACGCCACCTCCTAGCGGCCAACGCCGCCACCCGAGCCGAACGCCGCCCAGAAATTACCTGAAATGCCCACCCCACCACCCGACCACGCCCCCACCAAAGACTCCGACGCGGGTGGGGGGTTTGTTGTGTTGGATGCGATGGGGGGTGATTCTGGGCCCGCGGTGGTGGTGGCGGGGGCGTTGGTGGCTTGGCGGGAGTTCGGGGTGCCGGTCGTTCTGGTGGGACGGGCGGAGGTGGTCGAGCGGGAGTTGGGGCGGCAGGGCGGCGTGGGCGAGTTGGACGTCCGCCATGCCGACGAGGTCGTTCCCATGGCCGAGGCGGTGGCGCGGTCAGTGGCGCGGCGGGGGGCGAGTCTCATGGTGGGGTGCGAGCTCGCCCGGCGAGAGGGGGCGCCGTTCGTGTCGGCGGGGTCGACGGGGGCGGTCGTGGCGTGCGCGGTGCGTGCGTTCGGGCGGCGCGAGAGTGTGTTGCGTCCCGCGCTGGCTGTCGCGCTTCCAACGGCGGCTGGGTCGACAGTGCTGGTCGACGCCGGCGGGACCGCCGATCCGTCGGCCGAGATGCTGGCGCAGTTCGCGACGCTCGGCGCCGAGTATGCGCGCGGCGTGCTGGGCGTGCGCGATCCGTCGGTGGGGTTGCTGTCTGTCGGTTCCGAGCCTGGGAAGGGGAATCGGCTTGTCCGGGATGCCGCGAGGTTGTTGCCGGACATGCCGGTCCGCTTCCACGGCAACGTCGAGGGGCATGACGTGCTGGCGGGGACCGTCGACGTGGTCGTCACCGACGGCTTCACCGGAAATGTCGTCCTGAAGAACATCGAGGGCTGTGTCCGCACCACGCTCGGCATGGTGGCGCGTGCTGGGCTTGCTGAGACGGGTCCGCTGGACGAGGTCGCACGACTGTACGCGGCCGACACGCACGGGGGTGCGGCGCTGCTGGGGCTGGACGGGACGGTGGTCGTCGCGCACGGCTCGTCCGGGCCCGCCGCCATCGCGCGTGCCTGCGTGGTGGCGCGTGACCTGGCGGTCAGAGGGGCGGGTGTGTGAGCGGGTCAGGCGAGGGGGTCATGGCCGTCCCATGTGCCATCGCTTCCGTAGGGAGCGAAGCGGGCGAAGAGCTCCTCGCTGTACCAGCCTTCGTCGCGGACGCGACCGATGACGTCGCGGTGTGCGGTCCGGCCGTAGGCGAAGCACCTGACGGTATTTTCCTCGTCCCACAAGGAAAATGTGGCCTGCCGGGCCAGCGGCCACTCCCCGATGCCGACGGAGGCGAGGCAGCCGTCCTGGTGGCGCAGCAGCCTGTCCACGTCGGGGACGGCGCGGTAGAACGCCACGAGGCGGCGCGGGCGGATCGACGCCCGGGTCAGCACAGCCACCGGCCCGCGCGGGGCCGGGCGGGCAGGGACGTCCTCGAACGGGTCTCGCCCACCCCAGCGGCCACGGGACGTGATCGGCGCGAGGCGCACATGCCACGACTCCTCGGCCTCCGCCCGCCATCGCGCCGCCATCCGGGAGCGCGCCAGGAACCGCTCCAGCGCCGGTTCGCCGTCCCACACGGCGAACAGCGCCCAGCGGCGCAGGTCGGCGCCGAGGCTCATCGACCGGCCCCGGCCCGTGCCGAGCAGCCGCCAGAACCGCGGGCCGCCGGTGCCCCGCAGTTCCGGACGGTCGAACGCCATGTACCGCATGGCGTCCACACCCGCGTACCTGACGAGGTGAAACGAGGCGATGGTTCCCGTGCTCGTGGCGGTCATCGGCGGCTACCTGCTCGGCTCGGTGCCGGTCGCGGTGCTCGTCGGGCGCGCCCACGGCTTCGACCCGCGTGACGTCGGCGACCGCAACCCCGGCTTCTGGAACGTCATGGAGCGGCTCGGCTGGAAGGCGGCCGCGCCCGTCTTCGCCGGCGACATGCTCAAGGGCACGGCGGCGGGCCTGCTCGGCCTGCTGGCGAGCGGGGCCGAGACGGGCGCGGCGGGGTCGGTGGCCGGGGAGAGCGTCCTGCCGGTGTACGCGGCGGTGGCGGCGGCGATGGTCGGCCACGCCTGGCCGGTGTTCGCGGGCGGGCGCGGCGGACGCTCCATCCTCACGTTCGCCGGCGGGTTCGCGGTGATCTGCCCGGCGGCGTTCGCGCTCGGTGTCGCCTTGCTCGTCGCGGGGAGCCTGACCTTCCGGTCGTTCGCCCGGGGCACCCGCCTCGCCGTGTTCTCGCTGCCGGTGCTGCAACTGTTCTTCGCACCGGTCGAGCAGGTCGCCGGAACCGGGGCGCTGATGTGCCTCATCGGGCTGCGCTTCGGACAGGCCGCCCTGGCGGGCCGCCGGACATGACCGCCTCCCGCCCGTACCCCCGCCCGCGCCAGGCCCGCGCCGGAGACAACGCCGACCGCGTCAGCCGGACGGCCGCGGCCACGTCCAGCAACGGGGAAAGCGCGAGCCCCAGGCCCGGCCGCGCGTAGCTTCCGCGCAGCGCGGCCACCAGCAGGAACCTCTGCGCCAGGAGGACGAGGTCGAGCGGTGTTGGACGTCCCATCGCGGCCCGCAGGACGGGCAGTGCGGCCGTCAGCCAGACCGTCGCCACGTCCATCGCCAGCCGTCGAGCCGGGGTCACGTCCCGCAGGGAGATCGACCGGCCCCACTCCCGCCACACCGCGCCGGCCGACTCGTGCATGTCCACTCCGAGCAGGGGACCCGCGTCCAGGAATCCGACCCGCCAGCCGTCCCGAGCGAGGAGCCGTCCGAGCGCGACGTCGTCGGTGAGGTGGCCGCGGACGCGGGCGAACCCGTCGGCCTCGGCCATCCGGGCCTTCCGGAACGCCATGCACTGGCCGTTGACCAGCAAACGTCCGGCGGACGGCGCCGCGGGCCCGACCGGGCCGAACCGGTAGACGAGCGTCGCCAGCAGCGACGCGTGCAGCGCCTGCTCGGCCACGCCTCCGCAGATGAACCGCGGCCCCACGCTGACCAGGTCGTAGCGGTCGAGCAGTGCGGCGAGTTCCGCACAGAGCCCGGCTTCGGGACGCGTGTCGGCGTCCAGCAGGACCACGATCGGCCCCTTCGCGGCCTGGACGCCCTGGTGCAGCGCCCACTGCTTGCCGACCCATCCGTCCGGCAGCGGCGCGCCCGTGACGACCCTCGCGCCCAGCTCCGCGGCCAGCCCCGCCGTGCCGTCGCGCGACTCGTCGTCCACGACGATCACCTCGCTCACCGCGGGGTCGGCGAGCACCCGCACCAGGCACCCACGGAGGCGGGCCTCCTCGTCGCGAGCGGGGACCACCACCGAGATCGCCTCCGCCGGCTCACCGGACACCCCGGCTCTCAGCGGTGTCGGACGTCCACGCCCCCGCGCCAACCGCCCCGCCACCACCCCGGCCGCCACCCCCTGCCCCACCGAAAGCACCCTCATCGGTATCGGCTTTCGGGGGTGAAGTCCTGGTTGAGGAGGGTGGTTACTATTCGGGCGCTCATTGCTACCAGGGGGAGGCCGCCGCCTGGGTGGGTGGAGCCGCCTACCAGGTACAGGCCGTGGCGGGGGCCGCGGTTGGTGGGGCGGCGGAAGGGGGCGAGGCGGCCGTGGTGGGGGGTGCCGTAGATCGCGCCGCCCCAGGCGCCGTAGCGGTCGCGGAGGTCCGCCGGGGTGAACGGCTCGACGAAGCGCAGGCGGCCCGACAGGTCGTGGCCGCGGCGCGCCAAGTGCTCCAGCACCAGGTCCCGGTAGCCGTCGACGGACATCGGCCAGCGGCCCGGGTCGCGGGACGGGACGTTCACCAGCAGCACCCAGTTCTCCGCTCCGGCGGGCGCCTGGGTGGGGTCGTCCACCGCCGAGCAGCCGATGTAGATCGTGGGGTCCTCCGGCGGCACCCGGCGGAGGAAGATGTCGTCGAACTCCCGCCGGTAGTCGGCCGAGAAGAGGACCGAGTGGTGCGGCAGCCCGTCGGTCCGGCCGTCGACGCCGGCGAGCAGCAGGAACGCCGAGGACGACGTGCCGAGGGTCGCGATGCGGCGCAGGCGGCGGCGGTCGGGGAGCAGGCGGCCGTACAGGGCGGCGGCGTCGGCGTTGACCACCACGGCGTCCGCCCTCACGTGTTCGCCCGACGCCAGCATCACGCCCGAGACCGCCGAACGAGAGGCGGTCACGCGCTCCACCTCGGCGCCGGTGCGGACGTCCACGCCGGCCGAGCTCAGGAGCGCGGCGAGGTCGTCGGCGAGGCGCCGCATGCCGCCGGGCACGTACCAGCCGCCGTCCCCGTGCTCGATCGCCGGGACGCAGCCGAGCGCCGCCGGCGCCCGGTACGGGTTCGACCCCGCGTACGTCGCGTACCGGTTCACGTACTGGCGCAGCCGCGGGTCGTCGAAGAAACGGCGGGCCAGCCCGTTCAGGGTCCGGCCGGGCGCGACCGCGAGCAGGTCGCGGGGCCGGGCGTGCTCCGGTGGACGTCCCAGGGGCCCGGCGAAGAAGGTTCGCTGTGAGGCCGCCAGGCACTTCTCGGCCCAGGTGTAGTAGGCACTCCACGCGGCGCCCCGGCCTGGGGCCAGCCGGTCGACCTCCTTGGCCATCCGGGCGGGGTCGCGGTGGGCGCGCAGGAGCGTTCCGTCGGCGAAGTGGTACCGGCACAGCTCGTCCAGTTCCAGCAGGGGGCGGCCCACGCCCAGCTCGCGGAACAGTCCGGGCAGCGTGAGCAGGGACGGGCCGAGCGAGAACACGAAGCCGTCCCGCTCGTGCTCCGCCAGCTTGCCGCCGAGCCGACCGAGCCTCTCGTAGAGCCGGACGTCGTGGCCGCCGCGCGCCAGCAGCAGTGCCGCGACCATCCCGCCGACTCCGCCGCCGACCACGATCACCTCCGCCATGCGCGCCTCCACGCCGGGACGGCGAACGCCCCCATCGCGGCGCCGCCGGCCGCCGCCACGAGGAGGTCGCGCGGCTCGAACACCGCCGCGAACGCCAGCGTCTCCATCGCCGCCATCACCGTGTAGAGCGCGACCAGCCCGCGGGACACGTCCGTCCGCCTGACCACGACGTCGATCAGCACCATGACCAGGAACGACACCAGCAGCCACCCCGCGAAGTTGCTGACCGGAACGCCCCGGTACGGGCCGCCGTCCGGCCAGGTCCACAGGCCGAGGCGCAGCATTTGCGGATCGAGGAACAGGTCCCAGGCGGTCAGGGCCAGAGCTCCGGCCGCCCATCGCGCGAGCCGGTTCTCCGGCAGGACGGACGCCGCGACCGCGTGGGCCGCGAGCCCCATGCCGCCCCACGCCACCGCCACCGTGACCGGCACGCCGCCCACCTGCGGTCGCAGCACCGGCGTGTAGGAGTACTCCCCGAACGGCACGCCCGCCCGGACTCCCACCCACTCGGCCACGTACCCGACGGCCACCGCCGCGCCGAAGGCCGCCGCCGCCCGGCGGAGCCCGTGCCGGGCGGCAAGGTACGACACGGCGCTCGCGGCCAGGAGTGCCACGACGACGCTGGTCAGGACGATCGGCCTCGGACGCACCCCGGACAGCACCTGCGCCGCCATCATCGCGGCGAGAAACCCGGTTCCCGCGAGTGCCCATGCGCTCGGACGCCGCCGGACGGCCGGACGCCGCCGGACGGCCCTCCTATGCCGTCCGGCTCGTCCCATGCGCCCGACCCGCACCGGCCCCACATAGCCTTTTCGTGGCCGGATGCCGCCGTGGATGCATGAGCCTAGGAAGAGACGCTGAACGCGAGCAGCGCCGTGTCGTCCTGGAGTGCCTCGCCGAACTGTTCGAGCAGTCCGTTCAACGCGGTGATCAGCGGCTTGGCGTCCATGGGGGCGAGATCGGCGACGAAGGAGCGCAGGGCCTCCTCGCCGAACAGTTCCCGGCCGGCGCCGGTGCGAGCCTCGGTCAGACCGTCGGTATACAGCAAGAGGGTGTCGCCCGGATGCAGGACCGTGTCGGCGCTGGCGAAGAACGCATCGGGCAGGGCTCCGACGAGCTGGCCTCCCGGAGTGTGCAGGTACCCGGCCCGTCCGTCACGCCGCAGGACGAGCGCCGGCGGATGCCCGCCGCTGGCGAGATGGACGGTGAAAGAGGCGGGGCCCGGCGTCAACATCCCGTAGACGGCGGTGCAGTACTGGAGGTCCTCGTCCGTGCCGTGCGCGTCCAGGACGGTGTTGAGGACGGTCAGCGCCGCCACCGGTTCGGGATCCTGAACGGCCGCCGCGCGCAACGTGTAGCGGGTGAGCGAGGTGATGGCGGCGGCCTTGGGGCCCTTGCCGCGCACGTCACCGAGGAAGAACCCCCAGCGCATCGCGTCCAGGGGGAACACGTCGTAGAAGTCGCCGCCCATACGGTCGGGCGAAGCGGTGCGGTACGACGAGGCGATCTGGAGGCCGGGAACCTCCGGGAGGAGGGGAGGCAGGAGGCTCTGCTGCAGGACGTCGAGCGCCTCCTGCAACCTGTCGCGGTCGACCTCGGCCTTCCGATGCTCCTCCTCCGCCGCACGGCGGGCGCGAAGGAGCTCCTCCTCGTAGGCGCGGCGGTCGCGGGCCTCAAGCAGCGTCATGCGGATCTGCCGCGGCTCACCGCCAGCCTTGCTCGCGGCCGCCCCGCTCTCGCCCGCCACGTCGCCCGCCCCGCTCGCCCCGCTCGCCCCGTCCTCGCCGTTCGGGACCTTCGTGACGACCGCCGTGACCAGCACCGGGATGCGGTCGCCGCCGGCGGCCACGACCTCCATGGCGATGCCGTCGACGCGGCCCTGCATGTGCAGCAGCGGCGCGAAATGGGTCTCGTGGTAGAGCTTGCCGCCCACGGTGAGCAGGTCCGCGAACCGCAGCCGGTCCAGCACCTCGGCGCGGTCGCGGCCGATCCAGTCCAGCAGCGTCCGGTTGATCTTGGTGATCGTCCCGTCCATGCGGGTGGACACGTAGCCGACCGGGGCGCTCTCGTAGAACTCCTCGGCGGGACGCGTCACGGCGGCAGGTCCCGGACGAAGGCGATGATCGCCTCCGCGGTGGGCTCGGGCGCGCTGAGCTGGGGGCAGTGGCCGGACGCGTCGAGCGTCCACAGCCGGCTGCCGGGGATCGCGGCGTGCACGTACGCGCCCACCTCGGGCGGCGCGATCACGTCCTGGGCGCAGTCCAGCACCAGCGTCGGCACCGTGACGCTGCGCAGGTCCTCGCGGTTGTCCGACAGGAAGGTGGTGCGCGCGAAGACCCGGGCGATGTCGGGGTCGGTGCGGCAGAACGCGTTGGTCAGCTCCGCGCCGAGCTCGGGACGGTCCGGATTCCCCATGATCACCGGGGCCATGGCGGCGGACCAGCCCAGGTAGTTCGACTCCAGCGACGCCAGCAGCTCCTCGATGTCCTCCGCGGTGAACCCGCCCCGGTAGCCGGCCTCGTCGATGTAGCGCGGCGACGGGACCAGCATCACCAGTCCCGTGATCCGCTCGGGCACGGCCGCCGCCGCGAGGACGCCCACCATCGCGCTGACCGAGTGCCCGACGAACACGGCGTCCCGGACGTCCAGCCCCTCGCAGATCTCCACGACGTCGCGGGCGTACCCGTCGAGCGACCCGTAGCGGGCCTCGTCCCAGGCCGACAGGTCGGACCGCCCGGAACCGACATAGTCGAACAGCACCACCCGGAAGGTCTCGGCCAGCCGGGGGGCCACCAGCCGCCACAGGTTCTGGTCGCAACCGAACCCGTGCGCGAGGACGACGACGCGCCCCTCGGCCGGGCCCTGGACGGTCACGTTGTTCCTGGTGACGACGTCCATGCTCTCAGACGGGCTCGGCCGGGGACGGCATCCGCCGGGGGCCGCGCCGGCCGCCGAAGGCCTCCGTGGCGGCCACCGTCCGGAACTCCTCCAGGATGGTGATCTGCGCCTCGGCCCGCGCGAGCAGTTTCCGCAGCTCCTCGGCGTCCAGGGCGGGGTAATCGCCGGTGAGGGCGAGCAGGGTGCGCCAGCACGCCGCCTTCCCCTCGACTCCGAGCCGCATGGCCTCGGCCTCCACCACGTCGGTCAGCGGGGGCCGGCCCCGCAGCTGCCCGTTGAGCTTCAGCCGTCCCAGCTTCTCCCCCGCGGACATCGCGATGCTCTTGTAGCGCCGGACGGGGATGCCGAGCGCCTTCATGGTCGCGAGCAGGGCGCCCCGGTCGGTCGCGATGTCGTCGGCCAGCCGGCGCAACCGCTCCCCGTCCGGCCTGCCCTCGTGCGCCTGCGCGAGGGCACGGGACCGGGCCACCCCGCCCGCCGCCCCGGCCAGGTGATCGTTCATGTAGATCGCCAGGAATGTCGTTTTCTCCATGGAGGCCCCCCTACCCGGTGAGATCCCGCCGACGACTGTCCGGCGCCATCACTTGAGCGGGTCGTGACCCCAGTTCATCAGCGAGTACCGCCACCTGCTCTCCGTGACGTCCCCGGACGGCCGCTGCGCGAGATGCCGGTGCACGTACCCGACGACCTTGTTCATGTGGGCGTAGTCGTCCTCGCCCAGATCCGCCTTCTTCGCCCGGAGCAGCTCCACGATCCTGCGCCCGGACGCGTGCCCGGTCGACTCCCCGCAGCCGTCCTTCTGCCCGGCCGACCGCGACTCGTTCGTCTCCAGCCAGCGTTCGAGCTCCCCGGCGGTCATGTTGACGACCTTCCCGAACTCGGCCGCCACCTCGTCGTCCGTCACGACTTCCGCCTCTTCAGCGCCGACGCCTTGTGGACGGCCTTCTTCCCGCTCTTGTGGCTGCGGACGACGTACTGCGGCTCCTCCGGCGACGCCGCGACCGTCCGTCCGCCCTCCTCGCGCCGGTCGGTGACCTTCTTCTCGACCCGTCCCTCGGCCTCGGACCCGTGGCTCCGCCAGGTGACCTCGTCCCCCGCCTTGAACTCGTCCTCACGTTTCGTCATGCACGCCCACCTACCCCCCGAGCCGCCGCATCCGACCAAACCCCAGGTCAAAAGCGACAAGCGACAGGGCGCGGCCCCGCCGGGGCCACGCCGTGCCTGTCGGTGCGGGTCGGTGCGGGTCGGTGCGGTCAGTCGCGCGGGCCGGTGTAGCCGAGCCGACCGCGGGTGACGATCAGGAGCACCAGCGCCACCGTCCCGTAGCCGATGCTGCCCGCCACCAGGATCAGCGAGGGCTCGGTGTCCTTGAACATCTCCGGCAGGACGAGGCTCGCGACGTTGTTGTTGGTCGCGTGCAGCAGCAGGGCGAGGGGCAGGCTCTCGTTGGTGTGGTTGAAGACCCAGGTGATGATGAAGCTGATCGCGACGCACATCACGAGGAACGTGCCGACCATGCTCCACCAGCCGGCGGTGTCCGGCCGCGTCCCGCCGAGCGACCAGGCCGTGAAGAACAGCGGAAGGTGCCAGAAGGCCCACACCACACCGAGGATCAGGGTGCCTACGGCGGCCCCGTGGCGGCGCTGCAGCAGCGGGAGGGCGAGGTCGCGCCAGCCGGGCTCCTCGGCGAGGCCGGTCGTCAGGATCTGGACGACGAGAGCGGGGACGAAGGCCACCAGGACCAGGACGGAGGGCGTCCGCAGGTCGCCGGCCGCGCCGGGCAGCGCCAGGGTCCCGCCGATGAGCATCGCCGTGACGCCGAGCACCACGAGCGGGTACCAGTACCAGCCGACCCGCATCCGCAGCAGCCGCCGCTTCCAGTCGCGCAGCCCCGCACGGCCGCCGGTGACGAGCGTGACGAGCAGCGCCGCGCCGAGCGGGCCGACGTACGCGCCGGGGAGGATGCCGAGGAGCTGGGCCTCGTCGGTGAACCCGGGGAAGCGGAAGTCCAGCACCCCGAGGCCCTGAGCGGACAGCAGGTACGGCAGCCAGCACAGCCAGCTCGCCGCGAACGCCACGGTGAAGAACGACAGGAGCGGGTGCCGCTGGACGAGTCCGAGCGGTCCGCGGCGGCGGGGGACGGGCGCCGGGGCGAACTGGACGGTGTCCGGCCGCGTGGGCGTGCTCATCGGGAGCCTCCATCGGGGTGGGGGTCGTGGTGCGAACACGACCTATCGCACCATCGGCGCACCCTCCGGATCACTCCCGTCACCTGCTCGAACGTCCGTCCAGCGCTCTGCCCGCCGGGTGGTACAGCAGGCTGGACCGCGGGCGTCAGGCGTGCCCCTGGGTCTCCTCCAGGTAGCGCAGGACGGCGGCGACCCGCCGGTCCGCGCGGTCGGTGGGCGCCAGGTCGAGCTTCGCGAAGATGTTCCGGATGTGCTTGTGGACGGCCCCCTCCGTCACGACGAGCCGTTCGGCGATCGCGGTGTTGCCGAGCCCTTCGGCCATCAGGGCGAGGACGTCGCGCTCCCGGGCCGTCAGCCGCTCCAGCGCGCTGTCGTGCCGGGTGCGGGTGAGCAGCTGCGTGACGACGTCGGGGTCGATGGCCGTCCCGCCGCCGGCGACGCGGTGCAGGGCGTCCAGGAACTGCTCGACGCGGCCGACCCGCTCCTTGAGCAGGTAGCCGAGCCGTTCGGCGCCGGCGGTCAGCAGCTCGGTGGCGAACGACTGCTCGACGTAGGCGGACAGGACGAGCACGGCCAGCCCGGGATGGCGGCGCCGCGCCTCCACCGCCGCCTTGATCCCCTCGTCGGTGTGGGTGGGCGGCATGCGGACGTCGACGATCGCGACGTCCGGCTCGTGGTCGTCGACGGCCTTCAGGAAAGACTCGGGGTCCTCGGTGGTGGCGACCACGTCGAGGTCCTCGGCGCGCAGCAGCAGCGCGACGCCCTCGCGCAGCAGGAAGTCGTCGTCGGCGATCACAATCCGCATGGCAGCTCCACCTGTACTGTCGTCGGCCCACCGGGTGGGCTGGTCACGGCGAGGGTGCCGTCGTGCGCCTCGATCCGGCTGCGGATGCCGGTGAGCCCGGACCCGGCGCCCGCGTCCGCGCCGCCGACCCCGTCATCGTCCACCCGCACGACCAGCCGGTCGCCCTTGAGGCGCACGGCCACGGACGCGTGCCGCGCCCGGCTGTGCTTGGAGATGTTGGTGAGCGCCTCGGCCGTCACGAAATAGGCGGTGGCCTCGACGGACGCGGCGCAGCGGCCCGGCAGGTCGACGTCGACCTCGCAGGGGACGGCGCAGTCGGCGGCGAGCCCGGCGAGGGCGCCCTCCAGGCCCCGGCCCTCCAGGACGGGCGGCAGGATGCTGCGCACGACCGTCCGCAGCTCGGCCAGCGCCTGCTCGGCGACGTCCTGCGCCTGCCCGATCAGCTCGTCGGCCTTGGCCGGGTCGCGGGCCAGCGCGCGGCGGGTCGCGCCGAGCAGGACGGTGACGGCGACCAGCCGGTTCTGCGCGCCGTCGTGCAGCGAACGCTCGATGCGCCGCAGTTCCGTCGCGTGCGCGTCCAGCGCCGCCGCCCGGGTCGCGGACAGCTGCGCGATCCGCAGGGACAGGTCGGCATCGGCGTCGGGTGTGAGGAGCCGCCGGCCCGGCCACGCCTGCAGCCGGGCCAGTCCGGGCCCGACGATCACGAAGACGACGCCCAGGACGACGCCGAGGACCCCGACGGCCAGCGCGGTGGCCTCGTTGTGCACGTCCCAGAACACGAAGGTCGGCTCGGCCGACTCCCGGGGCAGCACCCGCCACCATGCCGGATAGGTCACGTACTGGAGGGCGTTCACCGACAGCAGCACCCCGGCGCCGCCGGTGAGCAGGCCGAGCGTCGCGTGCACCGGCAGCCACAGCAGCTCGCGCCGGACGGACGGGTCGCCGAGGGCGGGACGCAGCGCGGCGGGCGCGGGCCCCGGCCCGAGGATCTCCGGCCCGGACCGCGACAGCCGCCCCCGCTCCCGGTCGGCCACGGCCCGGACGGCGCGCGGCACGGTCGCCGCCAGCGGCAGGCCCACGACCAGGGCGCACAGCAGGGCGACGATGACGAGCCACATCAGCACGGCGAACGCCAGCAGGGCCGTCCCGAGGCCGCCGACCAGGCGCTCGACCGCTTCGAGCAGGGCGCGCGCCCGTCCCCGCCCGGCGGCCCGTCCACGATTCTTCACGGGCATGCCACCTCCAACGCCCGCGACACTAGGGCGGCGTGCTGATCTCCGTCCCGTGATCGGACGTGAAGTACAGCCTGCTGTACCAAGGAAGACACGCCCGCTGGATCGTCTCCCGCCGTCGCCGTTCCTACCGTGATCAGTGTCGATCGGACCTCTTCACGAAGGAGCATGACATGACGAACACCGGCGGCGTTCCGGCCACCCAGCGCGACGGCGGAATCCTGCGCCCGATTCTGTGGGCGGTGCTGGCGATCGGCGTGGTGGGCAACATCTGCTTCTCCGGCGCCGGCCTGCCGATGGCAGGAAACATCGCGTTCAGCACGGTCAGCCTGGTCGGCACGGTCGGCCTGATCGTCCACCATTACCGGACCCGCCGCTGAGCGCCCTCGCCCGGCCGTGGGTACACCAGGTGGGGTGAGCACGGAAGGAGGCTGTGATGGGAATCGTCTCACGCGGGTTTCACGGCCGGCGGCGCGAGTCCGCCGAACTGCCGCCCGGACAGTACCTGACCGAGGACTTCCCGGTGCTCTCGGCCGGCCCGACCCCGCGGATCTCGCGGGACGACTGGGAGTTCACCGTCACCACGGAGACCGGGCAGCGGCACCGGTGGACATGGCGCGAACTGCTCGACCTGCCGTCCGAGGCACCGCATGTGGACATCCACTGCGTCACCAAATGGTCCAAGCTGGGCACGGACTGGCAGGGGGTCTCGCTGGACGTCCTGCTGGCCGATGTCGAGACCGCGGCCGACTTCGCGCTCGTGTCGTCCTACGGCGGGTACACCACGAACCTCCCGCTGGAGGACCTGCTGGACGGGCAGGCCTGGATCGTCCACGGCTTCGACGGTGACGATCTCGCGCCGGAGCACGGGGGCCCGGCGCGACTGCTCGTGCCGCACCTGTACTTCTGGAAGTCGGCGAAATGGGTGCGCGGCATCGACCTGCTCACCGAGAACGAGCCCGGCTTCTGGGAGACCGCCGGCTACCACGACTACGGGGACCCATGGCGCGAGCAGCGGTACCAGGGCGACTGACCTGGCGCGTCGCGCGGCTCGCCGAGTCCCGCGCCGAGACGGCGACGGCCCGCACGCTGGTCTTCGACGTGCCCGACTGGCCGGGGCATCTGGCCGGTCAGCACGTCGACGTCCGGCTGACGGCCGATGACGGGTACACCGCGCAGCGCAGCTACTCGCTCTCCGCACCCGACCGGGTCGAGTTGACCGTCCAGCGGATAGCGGACGGCGAGGTCTCCCCCTACCTCGCCGACGTGCTCGACATCGGCGACGCGGTCGAGCTTCGCGGCCCGGTCGGCGGCTGGTTCGTGTGGCGGCCGGGCACGGGACGTCCCGTCCTGCTGGTCGCGGGCGGCTCCGGCGTCGCACCGCTGATGGCCATGATCCGGGCCCGCCGCCGCGCCGGGGACGGCACCCCGTTCCGGCTGCTGTACTCAACGCGCACGCCCGGCGATGTGTACTACGCCGACGAGCTGCGGCGCCCCGACCCCTTTCTGGACGTCACCCACGTCTACACCCGGGAGGCCCCGGACGGCTGGCCGCGCCCGCCGGGCCGCCTGACCCCGTCCGACCTGGACGGCGGCCCCGCCGACCCGGACTGCTTCATCTGCGGGCCGACCGCCTTCGTGGAGGCGGCCGCCGACCTCCTCGTCGACCGCGGCCACGACCCCCGGCGCATCAAGACCGAACGGTTCGGCTGAGCGGAGGCAGACATGACCGTGCCCCATCGAGACTCCCCGGGCGCACCCGCCCCGGTGGACGGCAACGCGCTCGCCGGCCCGCTGGGCGAAGTGTTCGCCGTGGACGTCACCGCGGCCATCGGCCGCTGCGCCAACTGCGGCCTGACCGGCCCGGTCGCCGCGCTGCGCGTCTACGACCGGGCGCCCGGCATGGTCGCCCGCTGCCCCGGCTGCGACCACGTCGTCCTACGCCTCGTCCGAACCCCGGACGCCGCCTGGCTGGACCTGACCGGCGCGGTCTCCCTACACATCCAGCTTCCGCCCGCCGAAGCGACGTAGCCCTCAAGCATTCAGGACGCGGACCGGTCGAGGTCGGACAGGTCCAGCACGAACCGGTAACGGACGTCGCCCCGGTCCAGACGTTCCAGCGCCTCCTGGACGCGCGACGAGGGGAGCACCTCGACGTCCGCGGCGATGCCGTGCTCGGCGCAGAAGGCGAGCATCTCCGCCGTTTCCCGGCGGCCGCCCGTGCCCGACGAGGACAGCTTCTTGCGGCCGATGGCCAGCTCCATGATCCGCACCGATGTCGGCATGGGGTAGCCGAGCACGGACAGCGTGCCGTCCAGTCCCACCATACTCAGCAGCGGAGAGAGGTCGTGCGCGGCCGAGACGGTGTCCAGGACGAGGTCGAACCGCCCCCGCGCCTGCCGCGCCCGCGCCTCGTCGGTGGTCAGGAGCAGGTCCGCGGCTCCGAGCCCGCGAGCGTCGGCGGCCTTGCCGGGGATGCGGCTGAGCACGGTGACCTCGGCGCCGAGAGCGGCGGCCAGCTTCACCCCGAGGTGCCCCAGCCCGCCCAGTCCGGCCACGGCGACCCGGCTGCCCGGTCCGACCCCGGCCGCCCGCATCGGCTCCCACATGCTGATCCCGGCGCACATCAGCGGCGCGGCGGCGGCCGGGTCGAGCCCGCCGGGCAGCCGATAGGCGAACTTCTCGCGCAGGACGTACTCGCGGCTGTACCCGCCTCGCGTCTTCGTCCCGTCGACACGGTCGGTCCCGCCGTAGGTGGAGACGGGGCCTTCGTAGCAGTAGTTCTCCTGCCCCACCTGGCACATCGGGCAGGTTCCGCAGGAGTCGACGAGGGTCCCGACCGCGACCCGGTCACCGGGCGCCAAGCCGGTCACCGCGGTACCGGCGGCGGTGACCGTGCCGGTGAACTCGTGGCCGGGGACCACCGCGCCCTCACCGAGCATGCCGCGGATCCTGTGCAGGTCGCTGTGGCAGACGCCGCAGTAGTCGACGCGCACCGCGATGTCGTCGTCGCGCAGATCCCGGCGTTCGATCGCGACCCGCTCCAGGACGGTCGAGCCGTCGTCGACGCTCTGCCAAGCGGTGGTGGGACGCATGCTTCCTCCAAAGACAGACTATTCGGTCTGTTTCGACCGTAGCCTGATCCGGACGCAGAAACAAACCAACTAGTCTGTCTGCTACAGTGGTCCCGTGCCCGAACTGCCGACGACGACGCGCGGCGCCGCGACGAGCCGGCGCATCCTCGACGCGGCCGCCGAGGAGTTCGCGGAGCGCGGCATCGCCGGCGCCCGGATCGACCGCATCATCGCCGCGGCGCGCACCAACAAGGCCCAGCTCTACGGCTACTTCGGCAGCAAGGACGGCCTGTTCGACGCGGTGATCGCCGACCGCGCCGACCGCCTGATGAGCGCCGTCCCGATCGACGCGAACGACCTCCCCGGCTGGGCCGTCGGGATGTACGACGAGAACGTGCGCCACCCCGAGCTGGTCCGCCTCATGGCCTGGCTGCGACTGGAACGGCGCTCCCAGGGCCGGCTGTCCGACGCTTCGGACCACGAGCCGAAGATCGCCGCCATCACCCGCGCCCAGACGGAAGGCCGGATACGCGAGGGCGACCCGTCCGACCTGATCGCCATGGTCGTCGCCATGGCCTGCGCCTGGTCACCGGTCAGCGGCGTCCACGTCGCCACCTCGGACGAGCCGACCGCCGATCACGACCGCCGCCGCGCGCTCCTGCGCGACTGCGTCGCCCGCGCCCTGACCCCATGACCGCTCGTCCTCCCCGGACGCCACACCTCCCTCTCGCCCCCTACGCCGAAGCCCCCGGGGTCGTCGACCTGGCGGTCGCCGGCATGCTCCTCATGGAGCTGTGACCTGCTACAACACCGTCCGCAGAGTTACCGACACGCGTCGGCCGCGGGGCACCCGTCCGTCCGGGCCCGGGTCGGACTTGCGCGCCGGGATGGCGTGCCGCCAGGTGAACCGTGCCGGGCCGGTCATCACGCACAGGCTGCCGGGTTCGAGGCGCACCGGCACGCGCGTCTTGTCCTGCGGGTGGGTGAACTCCATGACGCACCCCGACAGCAGGCTCACCGAGGCGACGACCGGCCCGAAGGCGGGCACGCGGTCGACGTGGGCGCTGATGCCCTGACCGGGCAGGTACTCGTTCACGATCACCTGGTCGGCGGGCCGCTCGAAGTGCCCCTCCTCGTGCAGCCGCCGGACCAGCGCCATCGCCCAGCCGGGAAGCGGCGGGGCCGGGGCGCCGCCCACCCCGCGGCTGCCGTAGTCGTAGCGGTGCCCGTAATGCTGGACGCGCCGCCGCAACTGCGACGACCAGGGCGCGGCATCGACCTCCGCCACCACCCGCCGCTGACCGTCCTCGTCCAACCATCGATCAACGCACACAAGCCCCGGCACCATTCTCGAAAATATATTCGACCATTACCGGCCCGGTCCAGGCTGCCGTGGGAGATCCAGTGGCCCGGCCCGAACCGGACGTGCACCTTTCAATTCTTGAACCGATTCTGCGCGCGGTACGTGGGTGGTGTGACGGCGCCGTCGACGTGCGTCGGCTCGATGAACACACAGGGGAGGTTCCATCATGCGACGACTCGCTCGTGATCGGGTGGCGATCGACGCGGCCATCGGCCTGCTCACCGCCGCGGCCGTGGTCGCGCCCTTATCCGAGGCCGGACCGGCTGACGCGGCAGCCGATCCGAGCCGGGCGACCGAGAACCGGAGCGCCGCGTCCCCTGGCGGGCGCACGGCCTACGTGACGAACAGCGCGAACGTCGGCGGCACCGCCAATGTCACTCGCTTCTCGATCGGCGCGACCGGCGCCCTGACACCGGTCGACGCGGTGGCGCTGGGCGACCGCGGCGGGGCGCGCAGTATGGTCTTCACCCCCGACCTGCGATTCGCCTACCTGGCGAACACCCGGGTCGACCGGGTGGTGAGGTTCCGGATCGGGCCCGGCGGCGCGCTCGAACGCCTCGGTGAGGTCGAGACCCCGGGGCCGTTCGCGATGGCGATCGCCCCGGACGGAAAGACGATCTATGTCAGCAACGCGGGCACCCGCATGCTGTCGCCGTTCACGGTCGGGAGAGGGGGCGAACTCAAGCCGCTGCGCTCGGTGGACACTGGGGCGGAGGTCGCCAAGGGAGTCTCCGTGACGCCCGACGGCCGCTTCGTGTACGTCAGCCACGGCTCGCCAAGCGACACCACGCCGACCGTGATGACCGGCTTCGCCCTGCGATCGAACGGCTCCGTGGGACGCGAGGTCGCACGGAAGAAGATCGGGATCTCCGGCGCGGAGACCGTCATCACCCCGGACGGCCGGTTTGTTTACGTCGTGAACCAGGGCTCGAACAACGTGCACGGATTCCGCATCGGCGTCGACGGCGCGCTCACCCCCGTGCCGAACTCACCCGTCGACGGCGGCGACTTCCCGGAGGGCGCCGGAATAAGCCCGGACGGACGCGGACTGTACGTCGCTGCGGTCGGCGTCGAGGGGAACGACCCGGATGCGCGCGCGGGCCAGGTGCTGAGTTTCACGATCGGCGACGACGGGAGGCTCACCGAAAAGCCTCGGCGCGTCACGATGGCGAGTCCGATCGGCATCGGGTTCTCGGCGGACGGGCGCCACCTGTACGTCAGCGATTACACCGAGAGCATCGTCAACGCGTTCGCGGTAGCGCCGGACGGCACTCTCGACCTCATCCAGACGGCTGCCTCGAATGGCCCGCGCCCTGCCTTCCACTCGATCAACGTGCTGCCCTCGCGCGGGACTGCCTCCGCGCGATAGGCCATCAGAGCATGCCGGCCTCTGGGCTTCTCCCGCTGACGCAAGTGCACGCACAGCGGACCCCAACCGCGGTGAGCACGGTCCTGCGGGCGGCCGTCCAGACCGCCGTCCAGACCCGTACTGAACACGCCGCTGGCTGACCACTCCCACAAGCTACTCACCTCCCTCAACGCGGGACCGCACGGCGGCCTGTCCTTCACCAATCCATATCAAGGGACACCGGAAGACGTGTGACGTGTCCGGCCGGGGTGGGTCAGGGCCTGGTGGGGAGGACGGTGCGGGCGATGGCGGCACGTTCGGCGGCTTCGCGTTCGGCGGCGGCCTTCTCGGCGGCGGCGCGCCTGTCGTAGGCGGAACGGGCCGCGGCGATGGCGTTCTGGTGCTCTTCCGTCCAGACGACGAGGGCGCGGATGGTGCTGTGCAGGGTCGCGCCCATGGGCGTCAGCTCGTAGTCCACGCGCGGCGGGACGGTCGGGTGCACGGTCCGGCTCACCAGGCCGTCGCGTTCCAGGTGCCGCAGGGTCCGGGCCAGCATCCGCTGGCTGACCCCGTCGATCGCGCGGCGGAGCTCGGTGAACCGCAGGCTGCGCTTGTCGAGCAGCGCGATGACGAGGAGCGACCACTTGTCGGCGACGCGGTCGAGGATCTGCCGCACCTCGCAGTCGGCGCGCTGGTCCCACTGGAGAACGTCCTCGTCGAGGTCGGTATCCCCGCAGTAACCGGGGGACTCGAAAGTTCCGTCTTCCATGGTCACCGATGGTGCCTGACGATGCTGTCGGTTACAAGAGGGAACCGGCAGGCACTCGGGGAACCATCCCGGGGCCGGTTCCCGATGGAGAGGGTCGGGCACCGATGTCCAATTCCGTCACCGGACCCGCCGGTGGGTCATCCCACCTGACGGGCCGCTCGCTGGGTCTGCTGCTGGTCCTGTGCGGCGCGATCTTCCTGGAGGGGATCGACGTGGCGATGCTGAACGTGGCACTGCCGTCGATCCGCGCCGACCTGGGCCTGTCCACCGGGATGCTCAGCGGCGTCGTCAGCGCCTACGTGCTCGGCTACGGCGGGTTCATGCTCCTGGGCGGACGCGCCGCCGACCTGCTGGGCCACCGCCGGATGTTCGTGCTGTGGCTCGTCGTCTTCCTGGTCTTCTCCGGGTTCGGCGGGCTCGCCACCGAGGGCTGGATGCTGCTGGCCGCCCGGTTCGTCACGGGCGTCGCGGCCGCGTTCATGGCACCCGCCGGGCTGGCACTGATCACGTCCAACTTCCCGGAGGGGCCCGCGCGCACCAGGGCACTCGGCGTCTACGCGGGGACGGCGGCGGGCGGCTACTCGTTCGGCGTGGTCGCGGGCGGCGCGCTCACCTCGCTCGGCTGGCGCTGGGTGTTCTTCGCACCGGTCATCCTGTCGGCGCTGATCCTGGTGGCGGCCCTGGCACTCGTCCGCGACACGGGCGGCGCACGTCCCTCGGGGGGCTTCGACCTGGCGGGGGCCTTCACCATCACCGGAGCGATGCTGCTCCTGGCGTACGGGGTGGTGCGGCTGGAGCATCCCGGCGACGGCACCGGCCTGACCGCCGGAGTGTTCGCCGGCGGGCTGGCCCTGCTGGGGCTGTTCCTCGCGGTCGAGCGGCGATCTTCGTCACCGCTGCTGCGGCTCGGGATCCTCCGCTCGGCGCCGCTGGTGCGCGTCAACGTGGCCGCGCTGCTGTTCCTGGCCGCGTTCGCGGGCTTCCAGTTCCTGGCGACCCTGTACTTCCAGGAGTTGCGCGGCTGGAGCGCGATGCAGACCGGCCTGGCCCTGCTGGTGATCAGCATCGACGCCGTCCTCGCGCCCGTCCTGACACCGCGCCTGGTGAACCGCTTCGGCAACATCCGCGTCCTGTTCTGCGGCCTCACGCTCGCGGCGGTCGCGTACGCGCTGTTCCTGCCCCTCGGGATCGACTGGGCCTATGCCGCCATGCTCCCGGCGCTGATCCTGCTCGGGCTGGCGTTCTCCCTGGCGTACGGGCCGCTCACCATGGCCGCCACCGACGGCGTCGCCGAGGACGAGCACGGCCTGGCGGGCGGCCTGCTCTACACCTCCATCCAGTTCGGCACGGCGCTCGGCCTGTCGACCGTCACCGCCGTCAGCGTCTCGGCGGGCTCGGGACTGGACGCCCTGCGCACCGCACTGGTCGTGCCCGTGACGGCGTCCGCGCTCGGCGCCGTCGTCATCGCCTTCGGCCTCCGAAGCCCGCGGCGGCCCGGCGACCCGATCCAGGAGCCCCGGGCCGAGGCCGCGACCACCGTCTGACGGGCAAAGAAGAATTCGCCGTCCGTCATCCGAGCCTTTCCGAACTTAAGGTTACGAGTTTCCGCGCAGGGGGGAGGGAGTTACGGGTTTGGTGTGGCGAGTTGCGAACTCCGGACGGGGCCGAGGTGTGCTACGGACTCGGACGAGACCGGCGGTGTCCCCGTATCGACCCGCCTTTCGCAGGGAGCAGATGCCATGAGCACGATCAAAACGCGCGACGGTACAGAGATCTACTACAAGGATTGGGGAAAGGGCCCGGTCGTCACGTTCTCTCACGGCTGGCCGTTGAGTTCTGATGCGTGGGACGGCCAGATGCTGTTCCTCGTCCAGCACGGCTACCGGGTGATCGCGCACGACCGGCGCGGGCACGGCCGGTCCAGCCAGGGCTCCACGGGAAACGACATGGACGGGTACGCCGACGATCTGGCCGCGTTGATCGAGGCGCTCAACCTCGACGATGTGACGCTGGTGGGCCACTCCACCGGAGGCGGCGAGGTCGCCCGCTACATCGGCCGGCACGGCACGAGCCGGGTCGCCAAGGCGGTCCTGATCGCCGCCGTGCCCCCGATCATGGTGAAGACCGCGGACAATCCCGAGGGCCTGCCGATCGAGGTGTTCGACAAGATGCGCGAGGACCTCGTCAACGATCGTTCGCAGTTCTACAAGGATCTGGCCGTCCAGTTCTACGGCGCCAACCGACCCGGCGCCACCGTCTCCCAGGGCGTGCTCGACCAGTTCTGGATGTGGAGCATGCAAGCGGGTCTCATCAACGCCTACGAGAGCATCAAGGCGTTCTCCGAGACCGACTTCCACGACGACCTCGCCAAGTTCGACGTGCCGACGCTGGTGCTGCACGGCGAGGACGACCAGATCGTCCCGGTCAAGGACTCGGCGGTCAAATCGGCCCGGCTGATCAAGGGCGCCAAGGACGTCTATTACCCCGGGGCCCCTCACGGGCTGACCGCCACCCTCCAGGACCGGGTCAACGCAGAACTGCTGACCTTCCTGCAAAACGGCGCCGAGGCCTGATTCGAGACCGGTCGGATACGAAGGAGGCGCGCTATGGCGTCCATTTCCGAAAGAGAGAACCGGGAGATCGAGGCGGCCAACGCCTCGGGCAAGACACCGGTCGTCTTCATCCACGGCCTCTGGCTGCTGCCGAGCAGCTGGGACAAGTGGGCGGACTTCTTCGAGCAGGCCGGCTACGCGCCGCTGACGCCGGACTGGCCGGACGATCCGGAGACAGTGGAAGAGGCTCGGGCGAATCCGGATGTCCTCGCCAAGAAGACCTTGAAGCAGATCGCCGACCACACCAGGGAGGTCGTCAACGCCTTGGACAGGAAGCCGGTGCTGGTAGGGCACTCGACCGGCGGCCTGCTGGCGGAGATGCTCGCGGGGGAGGGCCTCTCGGCGACCACGGTCGCCATCGACCCCGGGATCTTCCGCGGTGTTCTGCCGCTGCCGGCCTCCGTGCTCCGAGGTGTCGGCCCCTTCCTGATCGACCCGCGCACGCGGGGCCGTGCGATCACGCTCACGTTCGACCAGTTCGTCTACGGCTGGGCGAACGCGCTGGACGAGGAGGAGGCGCGGAACCTCTACGACACCTTCCACGTCGCCGGTTCCGGGATGGCGCTCATGCAGATGGGCAACGCGAACCTCAACCCGTGGACGGAGGCGAAGGCGGACACGAGGAACCCCGACCGCGGTCCCCTGCTGATCATCGACGGGGAGAAGGACCACACGGTGCCCTGGGCGATCGCGAACGCCGCCTACAAGCGGCAGAAGCACAATCCCGCCGTGACGGAGATCGTGAAGATGCCGGACCGAGGCCACTCCCTCACCATCGACCACGCCTGGCCCGAGGTAGCCCAGACCACCCTCGACTTCGTCGAGCGCTGCGCCTGAAGGGCCGAAGTCTGGTTAGCGCGGCTTCCGCGCCTCGAACAAGGTGCGGGTGCTGTGCGCCACGAAAGGCCCTTCCGCCACGATCTGCTCGTGCAGCTCCTTGAGCTGGGGAAGGTAAGCCGCCACCGTGAAGCCCGGCACCATCCAGATCACCTTGCGCAGGAAGTGGACGACCGCTCCGACGTCGTAGAACTCCATCCGCAACCGTTCCGTTCGCACGTCTACGACCTCCAGCCCGGCAGCGTCCGCCCGCGTCCGCTCCAGATCCGGGTGGCGGCTGTTCCTGGTCTCCTCCGGCTGCGGGCCGCGGAAGTACTCGACGAGCTCGAAGACGCTCGCCGGGCCGACATGCTGGGCGAAGTACGTCCCACCAGGACGCAGGACGCGCGCGATCTCCTCGAAGTAGGGCTTCACGGGATGCCGGCTGACCACCAGGTCGAACGCATCGTCCGCGAACGGCAACGGCGGCTCCTCCGGTGCGGCGACCACGACCGTACCGAGCGGGTGCAGCAGAGCCGTGGCCTTGGCGACGTTGGGCGGCCAAGCCTCGGTCGCCACACACAGCGGCGGCCGCTCGGGCACGCCGGCGAGCACTTCACCCCCACCGGTCTGGATGTCCAGCGCGGCACTGGCCGAGGCCATGCGCTCCCCCATCGACCGCTGATACCCCCAAGAGGGCCGCGCCTCGGTGGCCCGCCCCTCGAACCACGAGAAGTCCCACCCCTCGGTAGGGACGGCCTCAGCCTCCGCGACCAACTCCTCAAACGAACGCACGTCACCC
This sequence comes from Actinomadura madurae, assembly GCF_900115095.1. Lineage (GTDB taxonomy): Bacteria > Actinomycetota > Actinomycetes > Streptosporangiales > Streptosporangiaceae > Spirillospora > Spirillospora madurae. The sequence goes on along the minus strand of NZ_FOVH01000031.1, from coordinate 41,756 downwards.
ATGCCCCCAGAGTCCCAGGGTGGTGAGGCCCCTCCCACAGGTTTTCGAGCTCCAGCCGACCACGTGGCCGCACCCTCCCCCCACCATCTGCTGACCCGCGCGACCCTCGGTCGGCCACCCGACCCACCGGCGGCAGGGCAGCCCGCCGCCGGTCTTCAAACTGGGTTGAGGACGGCGAAGACGACCTTGCCGACGTTGCCCGCCAGCGGCCGGACACCCCAGCACCGGCAGAACTGATCCACGATGAACAGCCCCCGCCCCGCCTCGCTGATCGTGTCGGACTCCTGCATGTGCGGCAGGTCGCAGGTGGCGTCCTGAACCTCCATCCACAGCGCACCGTCCTCGGTCCGCCCCAGCCGGAACCGCACATCCTCATCCGACGCCGACGCATACCGCAGGGCATTGGTGACCAGCTCACTCGCCACCAGGCACGGGACGAAGTCGTCCATGCCCCACCGCCCGATCACCAGCCGCACGAACCGCCGCACCTCCGCGACGACCTTGAGGTCCTGCTTCACCACCATCTCGTCCTCGCCCTCTGCCGCCTCGCCCACGATCTCTCCTCACCATGTGTGTTCGACGCCACACGTTTAGCAAGGTTCCGGGGTATCTTGGTGTTACCAAGAACCTCTGGTGACTTCTGGCGACAGGCAGCTCTTCCAGGCGAGATACCGAGGAGAGGAAACTCCGCGCTAATGTCCCCACGACCCCAACGCCCCAAGGAGTCGCCCGCCCTTGTCGCTTTCGGTGGCCAGATGCGCCGGATGCGCGAGGCCAAGGGAATCACCCAGCAGTCCATCGCTGATCACACCAACATCAGCAAGGCTCAGGTGAGCCGCATCGAGAACGGCACCCGGCGCGCCACCAGGCCGTTCGTGGAGCAGGTGGACCGAATCCTCAGAGGCGACGGGGCACTGATCAAACTCTGGGAGGACCTGAACAGGAACGGTCACCCGGTCCCGATCTGGTTCGACTGGCCCAAAATTGAGGCGGACGCGGCGTCGTTAGTCTCCTGGGAGCCGATGCTGATCGCGGGCCTCGTTCAGACCCCTGGTTACGCCTCAGCTCTGCTTCGCGGCAACGCAGAAGCCGTAGAAGCACGGCTCAACCGCCAGGAGATTCTCACAGAGCCCAAGGGACATGTCCCACCGGCCCTGGTGCTCCTGATCGATGAACAGGCACTGCGTCGCCCGGTCGGCTCGCCCGAGACGGTGAGGGAGCAACTGGAACACCTGGTGGACTTGAGCTTGTTGCCCCACATCACGGTTCAAGTAGTGTTAGAAAGCGGCGAGCACGACGGCAACATGGGCGCGTTCACCATCGCCACGATGGACGATCGAAGTGAGGTCGCGTATATCGAGACGGCGATTCACGCCATCACAACCGACGACCCCACGGACTTGTCCGTGCTGACGCGTACTCTCATCGCCCTTCGTTCACGGGCACTCACCGAGGAGATGTCACGCGAGCTGATCAGAAAGGTGGTCCAAGAAAGATGGACCTGAAGAACATCAGGTGGCGCAGGAGCAGTTACACCGGCTCCAACGGCGGCAACTGCGTCGAGCTGGCAGACGCGACCGGGACGACGGCGCGCGCAGTAGCGGTCCGAGACAGCAAAGACCCAGACGGCCCCATCCTCCTACTGACCCGCGCGGCCCTGCGAACGTCCATCCAGTCCATTACCGCCACACACTGACCGCCCGCCACCAACCGCTCCGCCGTCCCCAAGCAGGAAGGTGGTTAAAGAGATGGACCTGATGAACGCCAAGTGGCGCAAGAGCAGCCGCAGCGGCGAGAACGGCGGCGACTGCGTCGAGCTGGCGAAGGTGGCCGGTGCGGTAGCGGTGCGAGACAGCAAGGACCCGCACGGCCCCATCCTCCTACAAACCCGCGCGGCCCTGCGGACGGCCGTGCAGTCCGCCGCCCGGACGCACTGAGCCCGCCCCCTCGCCGTGGCGACGAGGAAGGCCGCCAAGGGCCGCGTGCTGGTTTCCTCGCCACCGCGGCGCCGCGCAGGCGGACGACGAAACCGCGCCCCACACACGCACGCGGCCGTGGTCGCCGTCCCGTCCAGCACCGCCATGGCTGCGTACGGCGCCATCGCCCTCGGCCGTGGCACCCTACGCGTTGGCTCATGACAGCATCCGCAGGTCACGCGCAGCCCCAGCGTTTCGGTCAGCTCAGTGCCGGGGAAGCGCTCATGCCGTGGCTGACGAGCAGCCCGTCCAGGTAGCCGAGCGCCAGGCCAGCGTCGGCGGCGAGCCGCCGCCGACGCTGATCGATGTGTCGCGTGCCCAACCGATCGACCTCATCGCCGGCGCCCAGCGCGGGTCCCGCGCGGCCGGGTGGGCCTCCTGGTTGTACGGGTTGGTCGCGAGTTCGAGATCGGCTTCTCCCCTCGTCCGAGGGCTTGACCCGACCCTGGGGCCGTGACGGTGATCGGCGGCGGGCGGAAGAAGTCCTCAAAGTTTTTCCGCGGCGGTGTCGGATCGGGGTGGTCGTGTTCGTGGAGGTAGTGAAGCCGCCCAACGGGGGCGGCGCAGAAACAGGGAGTTGCGCCATGAGCACCACCTTCACTGTCGACTTCTTCTGCAGCCTGGACGGCTACGGCATGGCCCACGGTTGGCCCGGATACTGGGGGAAGGAGGGTCCCGAGATCCGCGAGGACCGGGTGCGCACCTTCGCGCAGGAGCAGGTGCTCGTCTTCGGCGCGACGACGTTCCGAGAGTTCCGCGAGTTCGTCGTCGAGTACGACGAGCCTTACTACGACAGCCTGAACGAGTTGCCGAAGATCGTGTTCTCCAGCACGCTCGAAGAGCCGCTCGGTTGGCAGAACTCGACGGTTCTCAACGAGGACGCGGTGACGGCGATCGAGCGCCTCAAGCGCACCACGGACGTCCCGATGCGTTCGCACGGCAGCATCTCGCTGAACCGCGCCCTGCTCGCCGCCGGCCTCGTCGACCGGCTCGAAGTCATCATGTTCCCCGCCATCTCCGGCCGCGCCGGCGGATCGGCGCTTCTCCACGACGGAGCGGAGTTCGACCTGGAACTCATCGAGTCGACCGTGCTCGACGGTCGGACGCACAAGCTCGTGTACACCCCGCACCTTCACGGCGAGATCCCCGAGGGTGTCGGGCCGCGACGCCGAGACGTGGGCTAGGTCCCAGGGCTTGCGCTCGACCTGACTAGAGACCACAGGAGACGATCCTCAGATGCAGTACCTGCTTTCCGTGATCCACGACCAGGCCGGCCTCGCCACCCCGGACGAGGACGCGGCGATCGATGTGTTCAATGACCGGCTCCAGGCCGAGGGCCACTGGGTTTTCGCCGGCGGTCTCGCCTCGCCCGACACGGCCACCGTCATCGACAACCGGGGCGGGAAGGCGATGGTCACCGACGGGCCGTTCTTGGAGACGAAGGAGTACCTCGCCGGCTTCTGGGTCGTCGAGGCGCCCGACCTGGACGCGGCGCTCAAGCTGGCCGCCGAGGGGTCGAAAGCCTGCAACCGAAGGGTCGAGGTCCGGCCGTTCCGGGACGCGTAAGCGCGGCCGCCGCCCGCCCGGCGCTGCCCACGAGACGGTTCTGGGGTCAGCGTTCGCGTACGGCCTTCAGTTCGATGTCGATCTCGAACGGCACGCTGACGGTGATCCGGTCATGGTGGACGCCGGTTCCGACGTATCCGCCGGTCGCGTCGTCCAGCTCGTAGGTGTAGATCGCGAATGCCGGCGCGGTCTGGTCGGTTTCGACCCGCCAGAAGTGCCGGATTCGAGCCTCCGCGTACAGAGCCGGCTGTATCCGCCGATCCTTGCGCTTGGTGGACGGTGAGACCACCTCGACGACGAGAGCAACCGAATCAGCAAGTACCGGACGCTCGTTGACATCGTGGTCGACGGAGTACACGACGATGTCAGGGGCAATCTCGACCGGCTCTACCGCGTCGTCGTCCAAGAGAACATCCAGGTCGAGGTCGACCTGCCAAGTGGCGGGGGCCGCGTCCTCGATGCAGTTCGCCAGTCGCCGAGCGATGCGCTGGTGGATCGGGCGAGGACGCGGGTTCACGACGAGTTCTCCATGGATGAGGCTTACACGTACCGGAAGGTCTTCCGGCAGGGCCTCATAGTCTGCCCGAGTCCAGGTATCGCCGGATGGCAATGGGAGAGTCACCGCATGCATGGCTCGTCGCGCCTCCGGTCTGGCGGATATGAGTATGTGGCCAGACTACCTGCAGCGCGATCCCGAGCCTCTGATGGTCGCCATCGAACGTGAACTCCAGCGCCTCGACGACCGGGACCCGTGTGCACGGTGTTGGCCGGCGGGACGGCAGGGGCCCGTGTGCAGGTTAATTGGAAAGAGTCTTGACAGTAGTGGAACGATCCGGGACCTTGGACTACAGCTCCCCTGATACGCGCGTTTCAGACAACGGCAACCGAACCCTCCCCCCGCCAGGAGTTCCCGTTGGTCACCCGCAGATCATTCCTCGCCGCGGCCGGAACGGCCGCTCTCGCCATCCCGTTCGGGCGCGACCTGCTCGGCAGGCCCGCGTTCGCGGCGCCGTCGACGTGCGCGCTCACGCTCGCCAATCACGGTTCCGCCCCGGTCAAGGCCTACATCACCGGCCGCGAGCAGGGCACGAACCGGCTCGTGCTCCTCCGCGCCGACAGCTCGCCGTACTATCCCCCGTCGCCCTCGGCGCCGGTGACCCCGCTGGGCGCGGACTGCTCGATCCCGATCGGCGCCGGCGGCTCGGCGAACCTCACGCTCCCGCAGATGTACGGCGCCCGGATCTACTTCGTGAAGAACGACTCGCTCGACTTCTTCGTGAACCCCGGTCCGGCGCTGGTCGAGCCGGCGTTCGCGAACCCGGCCGACCCGAACTACCAGAGGACCTGGTCGTTCTGCGAGTTCACCTTCAACCCCCAGCAGATCTTCGCGAACATCTCCTACGTCGACCTGCTCACCGCGCTGCCGATCGGGCTCGACCTGGTCGGCGACTCCCGGCACACGGTCGAGGCCGCGCCCGCCGGGGCGGTGCAGGCGGTCGCCGACGGTCTCGTCGCGCAGAAGAACGCGGACGGGCAGCCCTGGGACCAGCTCGTCATCCGCAACGGCGGCGGCGTGCTGCGGGTCGTCTCACCGCAGGGCCACATGGCGTCCAATCCCGGTGCCTTCTCCACGTACTGGGACGGCTACGTCAACCAGGTGTGGGACAAGTACGCCGGAACCGACCTCAAGGTGGATCTCCAAGGCGGGCGCGGCGTCTACACCGGGCGCGTCAGCGGCGGTGTGCTCAGGTTCAACGACGGGAGCACGTTCGCGCGGCCCTCGTCCAAGGACATCTTCACCTGCAACGACGGGCCGTTCGCCAACAACCCGAGCGACTCCGACATCAAGAAGGGCCTGCTCGCCCGCATCGCCGCGGCGTTCAACCGCAGCACGATCCTGAGCAGCGCCGACCAGCCGAACGGCACGCCGCAGTCCGACTACTACAAGGACCCGACCACGAACCACTGGGCGCGGATCCTGCACGCCAACACCCCGATCGGGTACGCGTTCCCGTACGACGACGTGTGTCCCGACGGGGCGCCGGACGTCTCCGGCGCCGCCGCCGACGGCAACCCGCAACGCCTGACCGTCAACGTCGGCTGAGACCTCGCCGCGTCCGTCCGCGCGCGTCGGCTCAGGCCGATGCGCGCGGGCGGGCGCCGGGCGGGGTGAAGGCGCAGGGCAGGCGCTTGTAGCCGTTGATGAAGCCGGACATCAGCCGGTCGGGCTCCCCGGCGGTGATGTCGGGCAGGCGGGTAAACAGCTCGCGGAACATCACGGTGATCTCGCGCCGGGCCAGGTTGGCGCCCAGGCAGAAGTGCGGGCCCGGACCGCCGAACCCGACGTGCGGGTTCGGCGAGCGCAGGATGTCGAAGCGCTCGGGGTCGGTGAAGACCGCCTCGTCCCGGTTCGCGGACCAGTAGAACAGCGTCACCCGCTCGCCCTTGTGGTAGGTGTGGCCGTTCATCTCGTAGTCGCGGGTCAGGTTGCGGCGCATGAAGATGACCGGGCTGCTGTACCGGACGATCTCCTCGACCGCCCCGGCGATGCGTCCGTCGAAGTCGGCCAGCAGCAGGTCGCGCTGGTCGGGATGTTCGGTGAACAGCTTCAGGCCGTGCGCGATCGCGTTGCGCGTGGTCTCGTTCCCCGCCACCACCAGCAGCAGGAAGAACGCGGCGAACTCGCGCGGGCTCAGCCGCTCGCCGTCGACGTTGGCGTTCACCAGGGCCGAGGTCAGGTCGCCGGTGGGCGCGGCGCGGCGCTCCCGTCCGAGCTGGAAGGCCAGCCGGTGCAGCCGCCACCCCGCCGACGCCACGGTGCCCAGCATGCGGAGCGTCGCGAGCCGGCCGAGCTTCGGGCCGTCGCCGCCGTACTCCACGGTGGCGCCCACGTACTCGGGGTCGCTGTAGCCGACGATGATGTTGGTCAGGTCCACCACCCGCCGGTGCTGCCGGACGGGGATGCCGAGCATGTCGCAGATGACCTCGACCGGCAGCCGCGCCGCGGCCTGGGACACGAAGTCGCCGCCGCCGGACTCGATGAGCCCGTCCACGATCCGGGTGGCCCGCCGCGCGATGTCGTCCTCGGCCTTGGCGAGCATCTTCGGGCTGAACGCCCGGGACACGATCCGGCGGATCTTCGCGTGCCGCGGATCGTCCATGTCGATCATCGAGTTGAAGTACTTGTCCATCCAGCGCGGCATGTCGGCCGGGCTGGTGGCGCTGGGCTCGCTGCTGAACACCTCCGGACGGCGGCTGGCCTCGGCCACCTCGGCATGGTGGGTCAGCGCCCAGGACCCCGGGCTCTGCGGAAGGAACGGCAGCTTGGGCAGGGTGAAGAACACCGGTCCCGGCTGGGCGCGGAGCACCGAGAACGCCTCCGCCCGCTCCGGCAGGGGACGGGCCCAGAACCGCAGATCGCTCAGATCGATGTCCGCCGGCTGTGGCGGGTTCTCCGTGGCCACGCGCCTCACGCTCCCCTCGTCGCGACCGCGAATTCTGGTGAAGCGTTGCACCAGAATATCTGGTGATCAGCGTCCCCAGATCTGCGGACGAAGTCAAGGGATGCGGCACAATCGGGCTGTGACCTCCGAGCCCCCGCGCACACGTCCCTACCGCGGCGTGCCCGCCGACCAGCGCCGGGCCCGCCGCCGCGCCGCGCTGATGGAGGCCGGGCTGGAGCTGCTCGGCACCCGGGGATGGGCCGCCACGACCGTCCGGCAGGTGTGCGCCGAGGCCGGGCTCAACGACCGGTACTTCTACGAGAACTTCCCGGACCGGGACGCCCTGCTCCTGGCGATCATCGACGACCAGGTCGCCCAGGGCACCGACGTGATCCTGTCCGCCGCCCGGCAGGCCCCCCGCCGGCCGCAGCCCCGCACCCGCGCCGTGGTGACCGCGATCCTCGACTTCCTGACCGGGGACCCGCGCCGCGCCCACATCCTCACCCACGCGTTCCCCGCCTCGCCCCTGCTCCAGCGGCGCCGCGTCGAGATCATCCGGACCATGACCGCGATCTTCGCCGCCCAGACCCACGAGACCCTGGACCAGGTCCTCCTGCCGGACGTCGACGTGGAACTGACCGGCCTGACCCTCACGGCCGGCCTGTGGGAGCTGTTCACCACCTGGTTCCGCGGCGACCTCGGCATCGACCGCGACCACCTGGTCGACTACACGGTCGCCCTGGTCCTGAGCACCACCGAGCTGGCCACCCCGCTCCACCAACGCCTCCACTAGGCCGGCGAGCGTGCGGGGCGGCATGTCACGCCGCGGCTTCCCGGACCCTGGTGATCGCGGCGGACGTGCTCAGGGTGATACGGCGCCGAGGGTTCGCGCGACGGAGCGGCGGGCCGCCATGCGTGCGGGTACGGCGGTGAGCGCCGCCGTGGCCAGGACCGCCGCGACCGCGGCGGCGAGGAGCCACCACGTGGGCGGCTTGGGCACGTCCCCACGGCTGAAGGACAGGACCAGGGCAATCCCGAGCGGGACACCGGCGAAGGCGCCGGACAGGGCCGGCAGGAGCTGCGCCGCCGACAGTCCGGCCGCGGTCTGCCCGGGTGTGGCGCCGAACGCACGGGCGATGGCCATGGTGGGACGGGCTTCCATGGCGAGGGTCCAGGTCACCGTGATGGTGTTCACGAGGGCGAGCGCGATCACCGCGATGGTGACGCCCAGCAGCAGGTGGCGGTCCTGAGCGGTCCGCGCGTGGGTCGCCATGGCCGAGCCCGGATAGCCCCGGTCCGGCTGGACGTAGACCATCAGCAGTGCGGTGACCGCGAGCAGCGTCGTCGCGATGGTGCACGCGTACAGGACGGCGCGGCCGGGCCGGCGGGCGATCAGGCGCAGCCCGAGCAGGAGCGAGGTCGGCAGCGGCGCCGACACCCTGTTCAGCCAGGCCCGGCGCCTGGGCCGGCGGGCGGTGTCCGCCAGGGCGGAGACGGTGCCGGTGCGCAGTGCCCGCAGCGTCGGGCCCACGGTGGTGAGGACCGCCGCGAAGACGGCGGCGACGGTCGTGAACGCGATCGTGTCGCCGCTCGGGCCGATGGCGGTGCTGACCAGGCTCGCGGAGGGGTTGACGACGGTGGGTGCGGCCAGCCCGGCGATCGCCAGGCCCAGCGCGTCCGCGAGCAGCGCCAAGACCAGGTATTCGGCGAGCAGGACGGCGGCGATGAGGCCGGGTGTGGCGCCGACCGCCTTGAGCAGCCCGACCCTGCGGGTCTGCCTGGCCGCGCGTCCCGCCGCCAGTGTCGCCACGCCGCCGACGGCCAGGAAGCTGAGCAGCCAACTGCCGATGACCAGGATCGGCTGGCTGTTCCGGAGCATGACGAAATCCTGCTCGGCGATGTGCTGCCAGGTCTTCATGTTCACCCAGGTGTTCTCGAACGCTGGAGCCACAGCGGGGTCATGCCTGTTCAGCAGCCGGGCCTCGTCGGGGTCCCGCAGCTTCAGGTTGATGAACGAGGTCACCGGGACATCGGGCGATTCCAGTGCCCGGGTGTCCCGTTCGGCCAGCCAGACCAGGCCGCCGCCGTCGCTCGGCCCGCCGCCCGGCCCGATCCCCAGTGCCCACGGGTAGACCGAGCGGGCCGCGGTCACGGCGACCCCGACGACGGGAAGCGAGCGGCCGGCGACGGTGACGTGGTCGCCCACCCCGGCGCCCATGGCGGCGGCGAAGCCGCGTTCGAGGACGGCGCCTCCCGGACGCACCCAACCGCCCGAGGTCACCAGCGGGCGGTCGACCGGGCCCGGCGTCATGTCGGCGACCTGCACCACCGCGGCTCCCGTGGAGCCGTTCGCCGTGAGGCTCGTGTAGTACTGGCGGTACGGCCCGCTGTGCGCGACCACCCGTGGCGCGTGCTCCAACGACTTCAGAGCCTTGATCGTTTCCGGGTCGGTGCCCGGGGACAGTGCGACCACGTCCGGCCCCGCCGTGACCTCCCGGGTCTGCCAGTAGAGCTTCTCGGTCCCCCCGCGCAACGATAGACCGAGGGCCAGCGCGGCGGTGGCCGCGGTGACCGCGACGACGAGCATCGCGGCCTGGGCGGGATGCCGGCGGACGTCGGCCAGCACGAGGCGGAACACGAGCAGGACGCGGCCCACGGGGTCAGTCCCCCATCTCGATCAGGTCGCCGAGCCGCCCGGCACTCCCCGCCGCCAGCCGGGTGTCGTCGACGAACGCCCCGTCGCGCATCGAGACCAGCCGGTCCGCGGTGGCCGCGATCCGCGCGTCATGGGTGACGATCACGACGGTCTGCCCGGCGGCGCGCAGGCCCTCGAAGAGCCTCAGCACGTCGGCCGTCGCCGCGCTGTCCAGGTTCCCGGTCGGCTCGTCGGCCAGCAGGACCGGCGGCTCGTTGGCCAGGGCACGGGCGATGGCCACCCGCTGCCGCTGTCCCCCCGACAGCTCCCGGGGCAGATGCCGGGCGCGCTCGGCGAGCCCCACCCGCTCCAGCAGGAAGGCCGCGCGGCGCCTGGCCGCACGCGCCGAACGTCCGGCGAGCAGCGCGGGCAACTCCACGTTCTCCGCCGCCGACAGCTCCTCCACCAGGTGGAACGACTGGAAGACGAACCCCACCGACCGGCGCCGCAGCCGGGCCAGTTGCCGCTCGCTCACGGTGTCGATCCGCCGCCCGGCCAGCCACACCTCCCCGCGGGTCGGCCGCTCCAGGCCGCCCAGCATGTGCAGCAGGGTGGACTTGCCGCAGCCGCTCGGCCCCATCACCGCCAGCATCTGCCCCACAGGTACGTCCAGGTCGACGTCGTCGACCGCCCGGACCAGGGCCTGCCCCTGGCCGTGCTCCTTGCACAGGCCACGGACCTGCAGCACGTCATCGTTCATTCGTCATCAGCCTTTGCCCAGACGCGTTCGCAGGTTTCCAGCCAGCGCAGGTCGGCCTGCAGTCGCAGCGCGACGCCTTCCAGCAGCAGCCCGGCGGTCGAACCGTCCGGCTCGGCCAGCGTGGCGCGCTGCACGTCACGCAGACGTCGCAGCAGCTCGCGGCGCTGCGCGTCCACCAGCTCGACCGGATCGGCGAGCCGGGCCGCGGCCGCCGCGGCGAGCTTGAGATGGAACTCCGCCAGGTTCGGTTTCGGCCAGTTCACCTCGGCCAGCCAGGCCGCCACCCGCTGCTGCCCGGACGGCGTCAGCGCGTACACCTTGCGGTCCGGCCGGTCCGGCAGCCCGTCCGCCCGCTCGGAGACGACCAGGCCCGCCTTCTCCAGCCGGTTCAGGGTCACGTAGACCTGGCCAGCGTTCATCGACTCCCCGAGCGGCCCGAGAGCCTCCCGCAAGCGCGCGCGCAGCCGGTACCCGTGCGACGGCTCCTTCGCGAGCATCGCCAGCACCGCGTCCTGCATCCGATCACCCCCTAACGGCTAGCCAAATAGATAGCCGTTATCTATCGGCTCCGTCAAGCGGATCTCCGGCCTCCCGTCGAGAGCACGCCGGGATCGACCGGCGGCGCGGGATTCGGCGTCGCAGGCACGCACCAACGCCCCCAGAAACCAGCGGGGGGCCGGTGTCAGGAGACGGCGGCGGCGAGGTACTCGGCCTGGCGGGCGCGTTCGCGCTTGGTGATCGTGATCGGGAGGTTCAGGAAGCCGTGGGTCGCGTCCGCCACGACCTCCAGCTCGGCGACGTTCCCGGCCGCCCGCCAGCGGGCCGCCATGAAGAGCGAGTCGTCCAGGAGCGGATCCTCGGTGCCGGCCACGAAACGCGCGGGCGGCATGCCGCGCAGGTCGGCGTAGAGCGGGGAGACCGCCGGGTCGCGCCGCTCCTCGGCCGAACGTCCGGGCAGGAGCTGGTCCCTGAACCAGGCCAGCACATCGGTCGGGACGAGCAGCTTGTCGGTGCCGAGCCGCTGGCTCGGCGTCATCGACAGGTCGTACGCGCCGTAGGTGAGCTGCGCGGCGAGGAACGCCCGCGCCCGGTCGCTCAGGCGCACCAGCGTGAGCGCGGCGAGGTGCGCGCCGGCGGACTCTCCGGCGATCGCCAGCCGGTCCGTGCCGAACTCCGCGGACGCCGCCGTGATCAGCCAGCGGGCCGCGTCCTCGACGTCGTCGGCGGCGGCGGGATGCGGATCCTCGGGCGCGCGCCGGTAGCCGACGCTCACGACGGCCAGCTTCGCGGCCTCGGCCAGTTCCCACAGGCGAGTGTCCTGACCGTCTGCGCTGCCGAACGTCCAGCCGCCGCCGTGCACATGCAGCAGGACTCCCCGGACGTCGGCTGGACGCAGGACCCGGACGGGCACGTCACCGGCTCGACCCGGAACCGTCCGGTCGAGGCCCTCGGGAAGCCTCACCGGCACCGAGTGCAGCCCCTCGCCCTGCTCCCGGCGGCGCCGCGACTCGGCCACGCCGATGTCGTACGGCTTGGGCTCGGCGGCGAGAGCCGCGGCCAGCTTGACGTTGAACGCCCGTGTCTCCTCGACGACGTCACTTCCGGTCGTGACCACAGAGTCCGTCATGTCCCCGATTCTCCCGCACCTCCCGGCCGTCGCCACCGACCGCGAAAGCGAGACGACAGCATGTCTGCATGCAGAACGGTTCCGTAGACAACGGCGAGCATTACGCTGGTACGAGAATGGCGCGGGATCCAGGCGTGCAGCCAATCCTGTGTTGCGATCGAGGCCACCGCGGACCCCCAAAGCACCAGCATCCCGATTGCGGGCCCCACCAGGGTCTCAGTGATGGACTCACTCATTTCTCAGCCGGAGTCACTCCCCCCGTGTCGGCGTTCGGGTGGACGCCAATTCAAAAGCGGGACGAGGTCGCCCCTCTGTCTCCGTGCTGTCGCGACGCGTCCGGGAAGTCATCCGGCGACCCTCGTTCGCGAGTGCGTCGGAAGACGCATATGCGGATGATCACCGCGGGTACCCTTATTGCAGACAGACGGTGGTGTTCGACAGACGTGAGGCAGGGCGGATGGCGGGCGCGGGACTCGGGTCGCTCAAGGCCGCCGACCCGGCGAGAATCGGGCCCTACCGGCTGCTGGCACGGCTCGGGGCCGGGGGGATGGGGCAGGTCTACCTGGGCCGCTCCCCCGGACGGCGGCTCGTCGCGGTCAAGGTCGTGCACCCGCACTTCGCCGACAACACGGTGTTCCGGCGCCGGTTCACCAAGGAGGTCGCGGCGGCGAGAAGGATCGGCGGCTTCTACACCGCCCAGGTGATCGACGCCGACCCCGACGCCGACCCGCCCTGGCTGGCGACCGAGTACATCGCCGGGCCGTCGTTGCAGGCCGCCATCGACACCAACGGCGCGCTGCCCGAGGTGTCGGTGGCGGCCCTGGGCGCCGGGCTCGCCGAGGGGCTGCTGGCCGTGCACGACCAGAACGTCATCCACCGCGACCTCAAACCCGGCAACGTCCTGCTCGCCCAGGACGGGCCGCGGATCATCGACTTCGGCATCGCGCGGGCGACGGACGCCACGTCCCAGAGCATCACCATGGTCGGCACGCCCGGCTACATGTCGCCCGAGCAGTACCTGGGCGGGGACGTCGGGACCGCCGGCGACGTGTTCTGCCTGGCGGCCGTGCTGGTCTTCGCGGCGACCGGCCACCACCCGTTCGGGGAGGGGCCGCCCGACGCCCTCGGGTACCGCGTCCGGCACGAGGAACCGGATCTGACGGGCGTTCCGGAGTCGTTACGGCCTCTCGTCGCGGCCGGGTTGGCGAAGGACCCCGACGACCGCCCGCCGGCCCAGGAGTTCCTGGAGCGGTGCTCGGCGCTGTCGGCGGACGAGGGCATGACCCTGCCCGAGAAGTTCAGCCGGATGATCGCCACGCGCGTCGCCGAGACCGAGGTCTTCGCCAAGGACACGGGCGGCGGACGGAAGAGGCGCCCTGAGCAGGCTTCTCCGCCGCCGCCGTCCGGCGACCGGGCCCAGCGGCCCAAGTCCGGTGACCGGACCCAGCCGCCCAAGTCCGGTGACCGGACCCAGCGGTCTCCGCAGCCCTCGCAGCGGCCTGCCCAGCAGAGCACCCGGCCCAAGCCGAACGCCGCGGTCGTCGCCGGGGTCGTGGGAGTCCTGCTGGTCGCCCTGATTCTCGCCATGGCCAACAACGACTCCAACGGCTCTTCCAGTAACGCCGGCTCCACGTCGACGCCGTCCGCGACGCCCCGAACGAGCGGTGGGCCGAGCAGCACGCCGTCCAGCAGCCCGACGCCCGATCCGACCTTCAAGGCCTTCGAGGCCATCAGGCGAGGTGACTGCCTCGACGCGCACAAGGACCCCTACGACTCCGACGGGTGGAGCGAGGAGGAGCCGAACGTGGTCCCCTGCGGCGCCCCCAACGCCTACGTGAAAGTGTTCGGCATCCAGGACTCGGCCTCCGACTGCGGCTACGAACCGCTGGACGGGGAGTCCTACTGGAAATCCCCCGTGCACGACGGGGAGGCGATCTACCTGTGCGTGCGCCGGGAATTCCACATGGGGGAGTGCTTCCTGGGCTCGAAGAAGAGCGGCCAGCCGGGGAGGATATTCATCAACGGGCACGGTCTGATGACCGCGTGGGGATGCAGCAGGGACACCGTTCCGAAGAAGTTCGACTACGTCCTCAAGTACACCGGCTACTACGCGACCAGATGCCCGGAAGGCTCGCACAAATGGAGCGACTTCCGGGAGGGCGTCCTCTGCGCCCGAGTTGCCTGAAAGAGCGATTTGACCGGCTTTGAGGAGGTCGTGGCCGTAGGCTGTCCGCCGTGACGTCTGGGCGGATGGTGATCGACGGCCGTTTCGAGCTGCGGGACCGGCTCGGCAGCGGCGGGATGGGCACGGTCTGGCGCGCGTTCGACCTCGCCCTGGAGCGCGAGGTCGCGCTGAAGGAGGTGCGGCTCTCCGACACCGAGACGGCGGACCTCGATCCGGACGTCGCGCGGATGCTGCGCGAGCGGGTGATGCGCGAGGCCCGCGCCCTCGCCCGGCTCGATCACCCGAACGTCGTGACCATCCACCACATCGTGGACTCGCCCGACATGCCGCATCCATGGCTGGTCATGGAACTCGTCCGCGGGCGGTCCCTCCAGGAGCGGCTGGCGGGCGGGCCGCTCTCGCCGCCCGAGGGCGCGGCCGTCGGGCGCGGGATCCTCGCGGCGCTGCGCGCGGCCCACGAGGCCGGGATCTGCCACCGCGACGTCAAGCCCGCGAACGTCCTGCTGCGGACGGACGGCACGCCGGTCCTGACCGACTTCGGCATCGCCGTCCTCCAGGAGGCGTCCCGCGTCACCGTCACCGGCGGGCTGGTCGGCTCCCCCGAGTACATCGCGCCGGAGCGGCTGCACGGCCAGGAGGGCGAGCCCGCCTCGGACCTGTGGTCGCTCGGCCTCCTGCTCTACACGGCCGTGGAAGGCCGGAACCCGCTGCGCCGCCCCAGCACCGCGGCGACGCTGGCCGCCGTGATGACGGCTCAGATCCCGCCGTCCCACCGCGCGGGTCCCCTGGCGCCCGTGCTGCAGGCGCTGCTGGTGCGGGAGCCGGCCGCCCGCCCCTCCCCGTCCCAGCTGGACCAGATGCTCGCCCAGGTGGCCGGTGCGAGCCCGACCGGCATCGTGTCGCCGCCTCCCCCGATCGCCCCCATGCCGGGCCCCGGGACGAACCCGGTCCCGCCGACCGGTCCCGTCCCGCCGACCGGTCCCGTGCGGCCGACCGGTCCCGTGCGGCCGCCGCGGCGCCGCGGGCTGACCGGGGTCGCGATCGGCGCCATCGCGGCCGGCATGGTCGCCGCGGTCGTCGGGTCGGTCGTCATCGTCCTCCCCAAGGTGCTGGACGCCTTCGCCACGGCGGAGGACAGCGCCGGCCGCCTGCAGACGCCGGAGGACACCCCCGGAACCTTCGACACCGAGGGCGGCGGCGAGTCCGGGGAGGTCAAGAGCCTGCTCGCCCCCGCCGCCGTCCGCACTGTGATCAAGGAGTTCGAGGCGGCGTCCGGCAGCCGGGAGTTCGCCGAGCTCACGGTGCACGAGGACCGCGCCTCCGCGGACGCCCCCGTGTCCGGACGGCGCGGCGCGTTCGACAACTACACCTACGAGAAGGGCGCGGAGGCGGCCGTCCGGAGCCGTCCCAGCATCGCCATCACGACCGGCGACGCCAAGGTGAACATGCGCACCTTCAACTGGGAGGCCCTGCCCGCGCTGATGCGCCGCGCCGAACGCACCCTCAAGGTGCCGAAGCCGACCAGCCGGTACGTCATCGCCAAGGCCGCCTGGACCTTCAACGGCGACCGGCCGACCATGATGGTCTACCTCAGCGACGACTACGGCGGCGGCTACCTCGCCGCGAACCTCAAGGGCAAGGTCGTCAAGACCGTTCCCGCCGACTCGTGACGGGCGGCCGGGCCCGGGTCTCACCGTCCGACAAGGCTGATAGATCCCTGTGTATGAGCGTTGACGAGTTCCTGAGCATCGTGCTCGGCCTGCCCGAGGTCACCCGAAACGACGGGCATCCCGAGTTGACCGGCTTCCGGGTGCGGGACAAGGGGTTCTGCTACCTCCGAGACGCCGACGAGGTCGTCATGCTCAAGGCCACCCGTGAGGAGCAGGCCGCCCTCATCGCCGAAGACCCGGAGACGTTCTCCGCGTCGTGGGCCACCGGCGGCCGTTTCGCGTGGGTCGAGTTCCGCCTGGCGAACGCCGACCCCGCCGAAGTGAGCGAGCTGGTCACGGAGGCCTGGCGCCTCTCGGCCCCCAAGCGCCTCGCCGACACGATCCGCCCGGCGGAACCCGGCTGATCGCCCGCCACCTAAGCGACGCTTGGTTGACGACCGAGCAGGCAGCCGGGCCGCGGGCTCCGGAGCGGGGGTACGGGCCGGCCCGCGCGCCGGGACGCCACGGCCGGGCGGCCGCCGCTATGCCGAGGGTCCGCCCGGCTCCAGCATGGGCACCAGGAACCGCCGGGCCACCTCGGCGACCTGCTCGTCGTCGTCGAGGTCGACGAGCTCGCTCGGGATCGCCAGGAAGGAGGCGGAGACGCGGACCATCATCTCGGCCACGAAGTCGACGTCCAGGTCGTCCGGGACGGTCCCGGCGCGCTGCTCGCGGCGGAGCTGGCCCGCGACGAACCGGCGCACCGTCGCGAGCGTCCGCCCCTCGTCGTTGATCATGGTGGGCAGGACGGTGTCCGGCTCGGTGGCCATCAGCCCGCCGATCAGCGGGTTGCTCCGGATGGCGCGCATCGAGCTGACGAAGCCCAGTACCACCCGGTCCGCCGCGGTCTCGGCCTGCTCGATCTCGACGAGGAACCGGTCGAAGTACCTGCGGAACTCCCGACGGATCACCTGCTCGACGAGCGCGTCCTTGGTGGCGAACCGCCGGTAGACCGTGATCCGCGAGACCCCCGCCCGGCGGGCCACGTCCTCCATGGTGGACCGCTGGATCCCCAGCCGGGAGAACTGGTCGTAGGCGGCGTCGAGGACGCGCGACCGGGCCTCGTCCAGGTCCGCCACCTGTTCGACGGCGTCGACGTAGGCGCGTTCGAGCAGCGACTCCGGGTTCGAGGACGGCACAGGTTCCACGATCTCCTCCTGACGCGACCGATTCTGTCCCAATCGCGAATGTTCGTCACGTTAGGTCTTGTGATGGCCGACACGGTGTGCTGTGATGAAGAGCATCTGATACATGGATGCAGGATGTGTTTCATCGTATCAGAACCGCTCTCGGCCCCGAGGAGGAGCGAAAGCATGGAGAAACCCAGCAGGCGGAACGTGCTGATGGCGGGCGGAACGCTGGGCGCGCTCGGCGCGCTGAGCGTCGCGACGCCCGCGAACGCGAGCTCACTGTGGACGTGGTCGCCGAAGGGGTCGGTCGCGGGCGCGGGGAAGGGCGCCGACCCGAAGTGGGTCTGGGACGAGGAGGCCGACCCGCTCGTCGCCTCACTCCTCGACCGGGGCGCCGTCCCCGAGGTCAACAAGCTGCTGCGGACCTGGACCAAGAACGGCCAGGCCCTGCCCGCGGGCCTGCCGGCCGACCTGCGCGCGTTCATGGAGAAGGCCCGGCAGCTCCCGTCCTGGGCCGACCAGGGCAAGCTGGCGAAGGCGTTCGAGTTCAACCAGAAGCGCGGCCTCTACCTCGGCGTCACCTACGGCTTCGCCAGCGGGATGATGAGCACCGCCATCCCCAAGGAGGCGCGCGCCGTCTACTACTCCCAGGGCGGCGCGGACATGAAGGACCGCATCACCAAGACCGCCAAGCTCGGCTACGACGTCGGGACGGAGAACGCCTTCGACCCTGACGGCGAGATGATCGTCACCTGCGTCAAGACCCGGCTGGTGCACGCGGCCGTGCGGCACCTGCTGCCGAAGTCCCCGTACTGGAGCAAGGTCGCCGACGAGGAGATCCCGATCAGCCAGGCCGACATGATGGTCACCTGGCACAGCCTGCCCACGACCGTCCTGCAGAACCTGGTCAAGTGGAAGGTGCCGATCCCCGCCGCCGAGTCCGCGGCCTTCCTGCACTCGTGGCAGGTGACCGCGCACATGCTCGGCATCCTGGACGAGTACATCCCCGCCTCGTGGGACGAGGCCGACTCCCAGGCCGAGCAGGTCCTGGACCCGATCCTCGCCCCCACCCCCGAGGGCATCAAGCTGGCCGACATCCTGCTCAACCTCGGCTCCGTCATCGACGGCGGCCTGCTCACCAAGCCGACCCTCGGCGCCCTCACCCGCTTCATGCTCGGCGACGAGATCGCCGGCTGGCTGAAGATCCCCAGGGAGCCGCTCTGGGACAACCTCCTGAAGACCCTCTGGCCGCCGTTCATCGCCGTCCGCGAAGGCCTGCTCGACCTCACCGACGCGCCGAAGGCCCTGCGCGACCTCTACTGGACGTTCGACGAGATCCTCCGCCAGGCGGCCCTGATCTTCCTCTCCGAGGGCGACTTCCCGATCAGCATCGAGATCCCCCAGACCAACAACCCGCACTACTGACCGTCCCGCCATCGGGCTCGGAACCCCTCGAATTCCGGGCCCGGTGCGCCCCCGGTCTCACTCGACGGCCGGGCTGCGCCGTTCGAGCAGGACGACGTCCCGCCACCGGCCGTTCAGGCGGCCGATGCGCCGCCGGGTTCCGACGGTTCGGAACCCGGCCCTGGCGTGCATCCGGAGGCTCGCGGCGTTCTCCGGGAAGATGCCGGCCTGGACCGTCCAGATGCCGCCGGCCTCGGTGGCGGCGATGAAGGCGTCCAGCAGCGCGGCGCCGAGGCCCAGCCCGCGGGCGTCCGGGCTGATGTAGACGCTGTGCTCCACCACACCGGCGTAGCAGCGGCGGGCGGACACACGGCCGGCGGCGATCCAGCCGAGCACGTCACCCTCCGCGCCGGTCGCGACATACCGGTACCGGTCGAGCTTGGCGGCATCGAACTCCTCCCAGGTGGGAGCGGTCGTCTCGAAGCTCGCCTCACCGGTGTCCAGGCCGAGCTGGTAGATCTCCAAGACTCGATCCGCGTCCTCGGCCCGCATCTCCCGGATGCCGATGCCGCGGCGCCGGTGATCCGGCCCGGCGTTCCGGTCGAGCGGCCACTTCTTCTCCCCAGTCATCGCTCATCGACGATAGACGGGCGGCGCGCGGCACCGGTTGCCGGCCCGTTCGGGGGACGGACGGTCCTGTCCCTGAGCACACGCACGGTGGGCTCGGGCGAGACAGGAGTCACCCGCGTGACGAGCAACCTGGTGACGGCGAGCGGCCGCTCTCGTGAGTACACGGTGATAGGCGGGGTCGGGGCCGCGATAGCGCTCCTCTACGTCATGACCATGTCGACCTGGCCGTCGAGCGGCACGAACCCCGAGAACCCGCCCCTGTGGGCGAGCGGCGCGGGGTGGGGCGCGGGGACTCTGGCAGTGGCGGCCGCAGTCGGTCCGCTCGTGATGATGGCGGTCAGGGACGTGCGTGGCGTCCGGCACGACGGCATGCCGACACCGGTTCGGGGCCAGAGTCTCAGCGTCGCACTGGGCACGGCGGCGTGGTTCGTCGGCGGTCTGTTCTCGCTTCTCCGGTTCGTCCATGCCCAGGCCGACGTCTGCGTCGGAGGCGGTGCCTGGTCGTTCGGCTGCCAGAACCGGTCGGGTGTGCTCCTCAGCGTGCTCGGCCTGGGGTTCACCGCGTCGGCGACCCTGGTGCTGGTGACCCTGACCATCCCGGACGACCGGTCGCCGGTCTCCAGATGGCTGTCACCGGTCCTCATCCTCGGCCTGTACCTGCTGGCGCTCAGGATGTGGATGCCTCATGTGGGTCTCGGAGTCCCGTCTCGTTACCAGCCGGTGCCGTGACCGGACAGGCGCACCTGGAGACCCGGTCGCCCCCTGTTCCCGCGGACTCCCCGTCGCGCGGACGGACGAAGTGCACGGACGCCCCGTTCACTCCCCCGGTCACCGCCTGGGCCGTCATCGCGGGGATGTCGCACACGTCGCCGATCGGGAAGAGCGACCTGGTCTCGTTGATCACGGCGTGGTCGCCCGCGCGCAGCACCACGCGCAGGTCCGGCACCAGCGCGAGGGCCGCGATGGCCGCTTCGACGTTGTCCAGGTCGTCGGCGCCCATGGCGGCGAAAGCGCGGGCCCGGTGCAGGCTGAGCCGCTGGAGGACGTCCCGGTCCTCGGCGTGCGCGATCAGGACGGGGATCCCGGCCGCCCTGGCGAGCCGCAGGTTGGCGGCCCGCGGGTCGCGTTCGACCGCGAGCACCGGGATGCGCAGGTGCCGCAGTGCCATGCACAGCCGAAGGCTGACCTGCCCCAGCCCCACCACGACCACATGGTCACGGGTGGGAAGCGTACGCGGGCCGACGATGTCGACGCTGCGGCCGGACAGGAACCGGTTCACGATCCCCGCGGTGAACAGGGCACTGAAACCGATGGTCAGCAGCATCCCGGTGCCCGACAGGACGAGGAACCAGCCGGGCGCCGGATGCTCCCCGGAGCCGACCGTCGCGACCACACGGGTAGCGGTGTAGAACGCCGCGGCGGCCGGCTGGTGCAGGACGAGGACGGCCAGCGCCCATTCCAGGAGCAGCGTGACGGCCAGTCCCGCCAGGCCGGTGAGCAGGATCCTGCTGGTCAGGTCATGGGGACGGAGCTGGCGGGTGAAGCCGCGCATGATCCTGCGGGGCAGGCGGTCGGGACGCCAGACGTCGGCGGCGACCCCGTCGGCGGTCTCGACGAACACGGTGGCGGGCGAGCTGCGGACGTCGACGGCGAGGACCGGCGGGCCGAGGCAGGCCCCGACGATCGCGGGCACCGCGATGTCGGCCGGGGAGGTCACCTGGCAGTTGGGGACGGCCCTCAGCAGCTGGTCGGCGACGGTCCGGTCGAAGAGCATGACCACGAGGCGGATGCCGGGGCGCAGATGCTCGGCCAGCAGCGCGTACCGCAGCGCGACGACGTCGCCGCGGACGAGGACCGCGACCGCGTCCACGTCACCTAGCGCGCCGCGCAGGTCGTCCTCGTTGGGCCGGAGCAGATGGGTGACGTCGTTGCCGTGCCGGGTGAGGGACGTGCATGCGAGCCGGGCTATCTCGATGTCGCCGATCACCAGGACGCGTCGCGTTGCGCTCATGCCGCCTACCGTGCGCGTTCGGGCGGGCTCGGCAGCACGTCCGCCTCTCGACGTCCGCCGGCACGCGTCCCGGACACGTGCCGGCGGCCCGGCGCCGGCCTCGCTCAGTCGCCGGCCGTCCGGGTGACGGCGTGCGTGATGACCAGCTGGTCGGCCCGGTCGCCGGCCAGCTCCCGGATCTCGTCCTCCAGGTGGCGCGCGCACCGCTCCGCGCCGGCCTTGGCGAGATGCCAGTGTCTACACGACCGCATGTATTTCTTCTGCTCGCCTCGGACGACGGTGACGGCGGTGGCGGAGGCGGTGTACACGACCCTCACCCCTCGCTCGTCGCGGGGGCGCGGCCGGTGGTGCCGCAGTACTGGTCGCTGCAGGAGCCGGTGGTCCCGCCGGTCAGCCGGTGTGCGCGCAGAAGCCCATCGCACCCGAAGCGACCGCACCGGTTGTAGGTGGCACCGCAGGAGGGGCACTCGAGTTGCGCTCGTCCCGAACTGGCATTCCTGACAACCCCGCTGCACCGGTTCAAGCACTTCATCTCGGTCCTCTCCAGGGAGACTCAACTGTGTCGGGCCGAAGACGACCGTCAGGACCGGATGCCCGTCGGCCACTGCCGAACCGGCCACAAAATGGTCACCGGCCGCCCCGAGGCACTCCCGCACGACGAAGGCGGAACGAGCAGGCCAGAGGGGCTTGCGCTTCCGGAAGCCCGCCGGACTGTCTACTCCAGCGTCGCAGGAGGTGAGCCATGCCCGAAAAGCCGCCGACGCACCTGGCCAGGTCGATCACTCGGCGTCCCCACGCCCAACGATCCCGGCCGCCCTGCAGGAGCGCTCGCCGCCCTCGCACCGGGCGGCGGCCCGGCCCTGCCCACGGCGATCCCGTCGGCGGAGGACGTGACGACCTCGTCGCCTCGAACATCACCTGATCAGGTGTTCGGGGCCATTCGACGCGAGGGCTTCATCTGCCGACCGCGTCCGCCGTTGCGACAAAAGGAGAAACGGGCGATCCACTGCCGGAGGGCAGGGATATGCGTCAGCCATGGCCCGCGATTCATCGGTGCAGCGAAACAACCGTCCGACAGCAGGAACTCAGGACGATTTTCGGTGAGTTCCCCGGCAGCCGGGCGTCATCCAGGAGGTCAGCGTGCGAAGGAACCCCATGGTGTGGTGGTTGCTCACCATGATCTTCGGGAGCGGCACCATGACATTGGTGGTGGTCACCGCGGTGGGCCTGTCGGTCATGTCGCAGCAGATGGGACCACTGGGGCAGTTCGCGATGCAGGCATGTGCTCCGAGCGGCTCGACGGGGAGCACGGGAGTGGTACAGGCGAGCGCGAAGAAGAACTCCATTCCTAAGAACTATTTTGAATACTATAAACGGATCGGCGAAGAAGAGAACATCCCATGGCAAGTGCTGGCCGCCATCGGCAAGATTGAGACCGATCACGGCAGGACCACGCTGAAGGGCATGCGTCGCGGCGAGGAGAACTACGCGGGGGCGGGCGGCCCCATGCAATTCCTCCAGACCTCGTGGGCGGGAGCCGCCGGCGGGAGCGGGTACGGGGACGATGGCAACGGGGATGGAAAGGAAGACCGTTACGATCCGCAGGACGCGATTCTCGGTGCCGCCAACCACCTTCGGGGCAGTATCGGCAAGGCGAACCCCAAGGACGGCCCTCCGCGAGGACCACTCAGCGAGAACGACATAAGAAACGCCGTCCATCGCTACAATCCCGGAAATTACACCCCGCAGAGCAATCCGTACGTGAGAGACGTGCTGGCGGTACGGGACAAGTACCTCAAGGGCGACTACAGCCTGGGAGCGCCCAACTATGTGAACATGCCGCGCTGTGCCGCCGGATCGGGCCTGGCGGCCGGATCGTTCGGCCAGCAGATCGCCTATGCCGCCGCGAGGTGGACGATGGAGGACAGCAGCGCGCCGACGCCACCCCAGCGCGTGGGCGGAAAGACTCCCTACTCGTGGGGCGGTGGCACTGAGAACGGCCCCTGGGACCCGGGGAAGGGCAGAGGCGCGGGCTTCAAGGGGTTCGACTGTTCGAGCCTCGCGATGTACGCGGTCTACCAAGCGTCCAAAAAGAAGATCAAAATCGCCCGGACGACGCAGGCGCAATGGAGCCAGGGCATCGGCAAGAAGATTCCCCGTAGCGGTCCGTTCGCCCCTGGCGATCTACTCTACTTCGGCGGCCCCCCGCCCACGCACGTGGCGATCTACTACGGCCAGGAAAACGGCACGCACTGGATGGTCGAGGCCAAGAAGACCGGCACCTTCGTCATGTTCTCCAAATTCACCCCCGGCAGCAATTTTCTGGGGGCCCTTCGTTTCAGCGGGCAGAAGTCTTCCGGGACCATCCGCGCGATGGCTCCGGCCGGGGCCGGCGCGGACACGGGTGCGGCGTGACCGGGCGACGGGCCACGGCGTTCCGCTCCGCCGGCTGCGTCATCGTGGCCGCGGCCCTCGCCGCCGGCTGCGGCGGCGGCGACGGAGGACGGCCCGATGCGCGATCATCCGGACGAGGTGGGGCGGCCGGCACTTCGCCGTCCGCTGCCGTCTCGTCGGTGCCGTCACCGAACGGGCTGCCCGATGATCTGCCGATCCCCCGCCAGATCTTGGAGCAGGACCCGACGGCACTGTCGAAGGGTGCCCTGACCCTCATGTACACGGCCGACAGCACCGTCGACACGGGATTGCGCGACGCCAAACTGCGCGCGGAACGCTACTTCACCGCCGACTACGCGGCCGAGGTCAAGGCAGAAGTACGGCAGTACGTCCCCGCTGAATGGCGGCGGCACCGAGCCTATCTCGCGGTGCGTCTCGAACCGCTCGCGAAAGAGGAGGGAGCTCCGCCCGATGGACCGACCGCCGCTTACCGGCAATGGGAGATGATCGCGACCCCCACGGGGCGGGATAAATGGCGCGGGGATCCCAGAAGGTCCGTGGTCTATGTGGGGCTTACCAGGTCGTCGGCGGAGGCTCCCTGGCGGATCTCCAGCGTGACCGTAAGCGACGAAGACTAGCCCCGGGCAGAGAAACATCGCGACCGGCGATACAGACTTGAGGAGTCATAGGTGAGCAGTGGAGATGATGACGACGTTTACGCCTTCTTGTTCGGTATCGGCGTCATCGTCGTGCTGCTGGGCGGTGTGTTCAGCTTCCTGATCTGGCTGGCGGGCCAGCTGTCCGGCCTGCTGGCGGGAAAGGGCTGGCCGGATTCGGATCCGCTGGACTTCCCGGAGATCGCTTTCAACTTCATCCGGAACCCCGGCGACCCGCACGCCGCGTGGCCGCCGGCGGCCGCCGCCGCCATGGGGGCCGGCCCGCTCTTCTTCTTCCTGCTGATCCTGCTCTTCGTGCTGGCGTCGGTGGGGGTCTACGCCGGCGTGCGGCTGTTCCTGAACTTCCGGCGGCACCGTCCGGTCCGGCGGCTGCGCCTGGGCTTCGCCTCCGGCTGGGAGGTCCGCAAGCTGCTGAGCGCGCGGACCGTCCTGAGCAAGGCCCAGCAGGTGCGGCCGTCCACCGCGAACCGGCCGGCGAGCGAGGTGAAGCCCGAGGAGGTGGGCTTCTACCTCGGACGGGACATCAGATCCCGGCGCAAGCTGTACGCCTCGATCGAGGACACGGCGATCATCGTCGCGGCGCCGCGGCAGGGAAAGGACGTGCACTTCGTCACGCCCTTCACCATCGACGCGCCCGGCCCCTGCATCGTCACCTCCACCCGGCGGGAGACGTTCGTCAACACCGCGATGGTGCGGGCCCAGTACGGCGAGGTGTACGTGTTCGACCCGTTCAACTGGACCGGGTGGCCGAACCGGATGCGCTGGTCGCCGTTGCAGGGGTGCGAGGACCCGAACGTGTGCGCGGTCAGGTCCGCGACGCTCGTCCAGTCCAGCCATTTCCAGATCGGAGAGGAAGGCACCTACCTCACCGGAGTGCTCACCATCATCCGCTGCCTCCTGCACGCCGGCGCGATCGGCAAGGTCAACTTCCGCGAGGTGATGCGCTGGGTCTACGAGGCGAACGGCGACGAGGCGCTCGACATCCTGCGCCAGGGCGAGCGCGATGGCACAGCCGCCCCGGGATACGCGTCGCAGTTCGAGTTCGTCCGGAAGGACGAGCGGTCCTGGACCAACACGATCCAGATCATGCACTGCTTCTCGCACCCGAACGTGCTGGAGGACTGCTCGCCGCCTCTGGGCGAGGAGTTCGACTTCATCAATTTCCTCAAGGGCCGCAACACCCTCTACTTCGTCGGCAAGCAGCAGCCCGACTGGGGCGGGATCGCACCGGTCGTCACCACGATCATCGAGCAGTACTTCAGGTCCGCCCGCGGTACGGCGATGAAGAACCCGACGGGGCGCCTCGATCCGCCGCTGACCTTCGAGTTGAACCAGGCGACGGACATCTGCCCGATCGGCGGCCTTCCCGTGTACATGGGCGAGTCCGGTGGCTACTCGATCTCGGTGCACGTCTACCTGACGTCGCTGGCGGACGCTCGCGCCAGGTGGGGATCGGACGGCGCCGCACGCCTGTGGGAGAACTCATCCATCAAGATCGTTTCTGGTGGCGCCGGGAGTACCAAGGACCTCGACGACCTCTCCGGTCTCATCGGCAAGGAGAACGGGAGGCACATCATCAGTCCCGAAGAGCTCAGGACCATGCCGTTCGGCCGCGCGGCCGTCGTGGCGGGGACGGCCCGCCCGGTCGAGATGTGGCTCACGCCCTGGTGGAAGCGCAAGGACGCCGACACCGTCGCCCAGGGCAAGCGGATCGTCGAAGAGAAGATCGCGAAGCAAACCGCGGGCGGGTCCGCCGCGACCGCCGCCCCTGATCCAACCGCCGCGGAATGACGTGGTCGGAATTCGTTCGAACGAAAGCCCAACGTGGAAACCGCATTGTTGACCACTACCCGGCTCTCGATCGAGCTCGGTCATCAGCGGTGAGGCGCTCCGTGAGGGCTACGGCGGCTTCATCCTCGCCCGAGGCCTGGCGACGGGCTGACGGCAGGCACGGTCGTCGAGTTGGTCCAGCGCTTGTTGGTGTCGTTGACGTCGCGTTCGACCGAGGTGAGTTCCACTCTGAACGGGATGCCGGGGCGGCCGCCGACCTTGACCAGGAACCGGCCCCGCCCCGGCGGTTCGCTGTCCTCGCGGGCGTCGGGGTTCCAGGACGGCGGGGTGGACCAGTCGACGATCATGCGCTGCTCGATACCCGACATCCGCACCACCTCGTTCACCAGTGGCATCTCCGCCTGCGGCAGCCCGCCGCAGATCACCATCCCGGCGCGCTCGGCGAAGCCTTTGGCCTTGAGCCGGTCGGCCTCGTCCTGCAGCGACAGCAGGTCGGCCATGGTGTGGGTGATCAGCACCTGGCCGGCACCGCGCTGCCGGTTCAGCCGGGTCAGGGCGTCGACCCGGTCGACCAGGCCGCGCCCGGAGCGCAGCACTCGCCATAGCTCGTCCAGGACGACGAAGAAGTGCCGTCGTGGTTCCAGGCCCTCGTCGGCCAGCGCGTGCGCGGCCTCCACCGCGCCGAACCCGTCCGACCAGCAGGCCAGGAGCACGGCGGCCTGTAGTTCGGCGTCGGAGTCGTCGATGCCGCTGATGTCGATGCAGACCCCGCCGGGGTTGTCCAGGTCGATCTTGGTGGTGGTGTGCCGGGCGAACGTCTCTCCCATGGGTCCGTCCAAGACTCCGAGCAGTGAGGCGTGCAGCGGGTCGACGGCGGCGCGGTACTTGGCCTCGTCTCCTCGGGCCAGGGTGACCGAGCGGAGCCGTTCGGGGCCCTCGTCGATCACCTTGATCAGGTCGGGCAGGACGGGCACGCCGGGGTGGCGCTCGTCCAGTACCCGCAGGGCGGCGTTGAGGACGGTGCGTTCGGTGTCGGCGATCGGCCCGCCGCGCAGCACCGTCAGCAGCGCCGCGACCATGTTCAGGCGGCGGCCGTGCGCGTCGGCGACCAGCTTGGTCCGCGCCTGCTCGGGCAGCCGCGCCGCCGCGGCCGCCGTGGCGCCAGGGTCGAGCACGTTCAACGACCCGAGCCCGCGGCCGAGTTTGATGATCTGCCCGCCCAGCGCCCGGATCAGGTCGACGTAGTCGGGTTTGAGGTCCCCCAGCACCATGGGGAACACGCCCTGCCCGACCAGCCCCAGCACCATCCGGCGGATCAGGGTGGATTTGCCCAGCCCGGGTTTGCCCAGCACCAGCGCTGAGGGGTTGTGGATCAGGTTGGCCCGCTGGAACCAGGAGATCGGATCGCAGCACAGCGCGGCGCCGGTGGTCAGCTCCCGGCCCAGCGGCACACCCATCATCGGTGTCCCCGACCCCGCCCCGAACGGCCACAGCCCGCACACCTGCACCGTGGTCCCACGCCACTCAGCCGGCATCTCCACATAGGAGGCACGTCCCCCGCCGCGGCGGGTGAACCCCCGAAGTCCGGGTTTGGGTTCGGGCCGGCCGGACTTCTTCTCCTTATCCTTCTTGCCCTTCTTCTTGCCCTTCTCGTCTTCTGACGGGCCGTTCACAGGGACTCCCTCACCATCGCCGGGACCTGAAGGTGATCGGGCAGGACGATGCCCACCGGAAGCGCGGCCGCGAACGCCGACGCCTGCGACCCGTACATCCGCCGCAACCGCAGGCGCGCGGGAGCCGCGAGCGTGTCGACTGCGGCGGCCGCGACCGGGAGCTGCTCGGCTGTATGGACGGTCGCGGTGACCAGGACGGTGAACCGGGTCACCCCCGCCCCTCTGGCCTCTTCAAGGGCCGATTGGTCGCTCTTCATGACGTCGAGTTCGTTGCGGGCGGCGTTGGTGGTGCCGTCGAGACGGAACCGCGAGTCCCTGCGGTCGCGTTCCACGATCCGGGCCGCCGAGGCCGGATCATGCGGCCGGTAGAGAAAGGTGACGCGCTTGCGGGCGATGTCGTGATGCGGGGACACCAGACTGGTCATCACGCTCGACAGCACTTCGCCACGGGGCGCCTCGGTCATGCCCCAGGTGATGGAACGGCCGCTGTCGTGGACGTAGTGGTCCCATGATTCCTGCGCCGCGACCGGACCGACGTCCTCCCACCGCGCCGGCCCGTCGCCGGTCTCCATGTCCGACTGCGCGCCCGGGTCGTAGGCGGTCCGCACAGCCCGGGCGAGCTGGTCGGCGGTCATCGGACGCGCCGAACCCGCACCGGTCATCTCCAGCCCCGCGATCAGCCCCGGGATCCGCATCCCGATCTCCCGCACCATCGCGTCCTGGTCGCGGCGCTTGCCACCGGGATGCGGCAGTGCCGCGAAGGTGACCGCGATCCGGGTGGAGACCCTGGCGCTGCCCACCGGATAGTTCCACACGATCTCCTCCAGCGCCGCCCGCGCCAGATCCGGAGCGTTCGGATCGGTGTTGGCGTGGACCTCGTCACGAAGGCGGTGCCCGAGGTCGGGGGCCGTCTCGACGGTCGCGCTCGCCGCCACACACCCCGGCTCATAACCGAGCGAGGCCAGCCAGTGCCCCCAATGCGCGACCCACGCATCGACCTGTTGCTGGTCGACCAGCGCCGCCCCGTCGGCGTTGCACTCGAACACGACGGTGTAATGCCTCGTGGACGGGATCACGACCAGGGCGAACGGGCGCCCGTAGGAGTCGCGGCCCTCCACCAGCCGGGACGCGGCGAGCAACCCCGGAAGCTTGTGGGAGCCGCGCGAGACGACGCTCAACGGCCCCGACCGGTACAGATGCCAGCCCTGCGAACGCCCCCACCACCAGGTCAGCCGGGCCGTGATCGCCTGAAGCGCCGTCCGCCCGTTCCGGTCCTGGAGCACCAGCGGCAGCATGACGACCCCCAGCAGCACGACGCCGATCACGGCGGCCCGTGTCGACACCATCGCCACCAAGGTGAGGATGACCAGCCCGAACATGAGGATCAGGGTGCCGACCAGCCCCAGCCGCCCGATCCCCGGAGACACCGGTTTACGCCAGTTCCCGTATGTGGGCTCACGATACTCAGACGCCATTTCAGCTCACCTCATTCCCCGGGCCTACCGGCTGCCGTTCGCTTTTCCATGATCGCTGCTGCTTCACCTGCTGCCGATCGCCGTCACTCGGGCACGCTGTCGTCACGGGGATTGGGATCCGCTCCCGAGGGACCAGTGGAGGGAGGGGTGAGCGGCCGGGTTGCGCCGCCCGAACTGGGAGGACCGCTCGAACCGCCCGGAGCGAACCTGTCGACTGCTCCGGCAGCACCCTTGACAGCTTGATCCGCAGCGCCAGACGCACCTTCGAAGGCCCGTTCGGACGCCAGACCTGCCGCCTGAACGGCACGAGCGATATAGGCGGCCCCCGGCGCACCGCTCGGGTCGCCACCCGAATCGGTACCCGAACCGCCGACCGGACCCGTCCCGGGCCCGCCGCCCCCGGAGCCACTCGGGACACTGGCCGGAGCGCCACTGGCCGGGGAATCACCACCGCCGGTCGTCCACCAGTCCGTGGTACCGCCACTGGCCGGGCTACCGCCGCCGCCCCCGGTACCGCCACCACCGGTCGGGACGCCGCCACCGCTCCCGGTGCCGCCACCACCACCGGTACCGGTGCCGCTCCCGGTGCCGCCACCACCGGTCAGGCCACCGCCTCCAGACCCGGTACCGCCACGGGTCGGAGTACCTCCACCGGCCGGGCTACCGCCACCCGGCCGCCCGACATAGGTGATCGAGTTGCCCTGCCCGGTGCCGCTGCCGCCGCTTCCACGGCGAAGCCGGTTCCTCAGCAGAGACTTTCCGTCGGCGTAATTCATCGCGGAACCGCCGAACCAGAAGTGTCCGGCCTGACGTATGCCGAACGAGCTGGTGTCCTGGGTGATCGCCGGCATGATGGCGGAATTGACCGTGGGATAGACCACGACCATGGCGACGATCCATGCCAGGCCGACAAGGTGGTCTGTCGTGTAGTCGGACTTCAGGAACTGCTTGCCCGCGGCGAGGCCCGTCGCGCCGAGCGGCGCCCACAGGTAGATCGAGACCAGGATGGCCAGGGCCCGCTTGTAAGCATAGTCTCCATATGAGGTGAACCTCGCTGCGGCGAAGGTGGGCAAAAGTGCAACGAGAATCACCATGGCGGCGGAGCGGAAGAGCATGAGCATCCACTGGATCACCGCGGACACCGTGGCAAATACCGCAAAAACCGCAGAGACTACCATCATGCCCATCGTGCCGGGCACATCAGTGCCACCACCGACCGTTTCGAAATCCTTCATGATGTTGTCGGTCCAACTGTCATCGCCCGACAGGATCCACCTGCAGTACCCATCGGCGAGCACGTTCGCCACATGGACCACGGTGGCCAGGCAGAGAACCAGGATCGCCAGCTCGAAGAACTGGGACATGAGCGCCCGAAAAGGTTCGCCACTGCGCTTTATGGCAAGCCGGAAAGCCGCAACGAGAAAGCCGCATCCCTGCGCCATCGCGGTGATCCAGTTGGCATGCTGGCGAAGCGTCTGAAGCACGCCGCCCGCACCGTTCGGGGTGTTCATATTCAGGTCATATGCGCCGTTGATGAACCAGCTCGCGAACAATTTAAGGGCGAACGCCGCAGCTGCCAAGAAGATCTCGCCTACGCCTTTAAGAAGCTCGTCGAGAACCAACGGTCAACACCCCCAAAGGGTAAAACCAACAACATCATGCGTGCGAGCGTCACCGAGCCCGGCCGAGGGCGGACCGAGTGCTCCTTCCCTGGAAGCCCTCAGAGTCAAGAGAAGAGGAGGGAAATGAAGCCGAGGGCCGTGCCTCCGGCCGATACGATGCAGGCGACCATCACCCAGGTCAGCCCCGTGGCATGCGCACCGGCCTCACCCCTCTTGTGCCGGAGCGCCATGTTGCCGCCGACGAGCAAGAACCCTGCGACACAGCCACCCAACGCGAACCAGCGCAACCACCCGAGCAACAACTCCGCCGGCGGAGTGACCTTGGAGACCTCGTCCGCGTGACCACGCAGTTTGAGGGTCTCATCCGGGCGGTCTCTGTAGTTCGCTTTAGGCGGCCTATTTCCGGGAATTTCCGCGTTACCAGGGACACCACCACCGCCAGCCCCAGAAGGGGGAGCGCCAGGAGCGCTGATGATATTGACGCCATAGGAATCACAGTATTGCTTTGCCTTTGCAGGCACGTCGCACTTTTCTATCGAACCCATCATGCAGTAATCATAAGCGGGGCCATCTATAAGATGGCATGAAGACTCCGGATTGGCTTGAGCCTTGAGGCAGTTGACCTTCGCGTCACCGCCCAGCGTCATACAGCCGCCCGCGCTTTTGTCTCCGTCGGGCCATTTGGCCAGGGTGGCCGTGTTGCACCATTCCACCACTTCCCTCGGAGGAGGCACCGGAATGTCCTGTCCTGGGGGGGTGGGATCTTGCCTCTCCAGTTTCTGCGTATAAGCCAAGCAAACCAAGAATCCGTATTTCATCTTCTTGGTCTTCTTGTTCCGCTGGTAAGAGCCAACATCAGGGATCTCGGCCTCGTCGCAGCGGCCCTTGCCATTGGCGCGTAGTGAGATCGTCTTGCTTCCGAGAGATACCTGGGCGAACACGTCGCGGTTGTCGGCCTCGACATCGCACACTCTCGCCCGGCCGCTTTTCGGATCGAACTGGAGCCTGCCGCCGGGATCACCGTCGACGGTGTGGATGTCGCTCATCCGGTCCCAGTACTCGTTGTCCCTCGGCTCGGCGAAACCGGCCGGGACCACCCGCCCCGCCGCCTGGGCCGGAACGGAACCGGCCGAGCTCGCGGGGCGTGCGGCGACTTCATCCACCGATTCCCGGGGCAGAGCGATATCCGCCGCGAGCCGTGCGGTTCCCCCCTTCGGTCCGGGCCCGCCCTGACCGTACGTCCCCGGGGCGACGGCGCCCACGCAGCAGGTCACGCCCAGGACGATCCCTGTCACGATGAGCGCGGCAGCCCTCGGGCCTTTCACGCCAGGCCTCTCATCCGCCTAGGACCCGGCGAATTTCTCAACGAAGAGAACCGCGGACGCCACGATGATGCAGGCGGCGCTTGCGATGGCCAGACTTCCCATGTGGCCGCCCGCCTCGCCCCGCTTGTGCTGGTACCCCATCCGGGCGCCGATGACGAGGAAGCCGGCCACGCAGCAGAAGAGCGCACCCCATTTGGCCCATCCGAGCATGGTCTCGAACTTCTCCGCTCCCGGCGGCCGCACCCCGTTTTCGGGCTGGGGGATGCCTCCTCCTCCGGAGGGCGTCGGCGTGGGATCCGCCTGGACCAGGTCGTGAAGCCCCGAGTGGTGCACCAGGTCGCTCGTCCACGTGATCATCGCGTCAAGCATGTGCGTCCTCCGAGATGATGCGATTGAGGTCTTGGGTCAGCCGTGCGTAAGGGGACGGCAACCTGACCTGCGTCGGGGGGTCACCGAGGCGGAGGGCCTCGACCCAGGGGAGTTCCCAGACCTGCGGGACGCCTCCGGAAATGAGGCGCAGCAGTTCCTTCAGCGGCTTGGGGCGCTTTCCGGGGGCGTCGGCGACCGCGACCAGTCCGAGCAGCCGGACGCCCGGCAGCACACCGGCCGCCCACTGCCGGGCGGCGGCCTGGGCCGCGATCAGGCCGGAGGCGTGAGTGCGCGCGACGAGCACCACGCGGGCTTGCCCCGGAGGCTCGGGCACCGGCCAGTACCGTCCGGCGCAGGTGCCGCCCGGGTAGAGCTCGGCCAGCGTGGAGGCGCCGGTTCCCCCGTGGCAGGAGGTGAACCAGACCGCGGGGCCGGGGCCGTTGAAACGGGCGAGCCCCAGCGAGCTGGTGGGCGGCGGCGCCAGGCGCGCCGGTGTGACCGCCCGCGCCTGGAACCGGCCGGCTTGGGGTCCTGCCTGTCCGGGGCCGGGGGCGTACCCCGCCGGCGGGCCCGGTGGGCTCGGCGGACCCGCAGGGCCAGGTGGCGACGGCGATCGGGCCACGTCCGCCATTTGCATGTGTGTTCGACCCCCTTCCACGAACGGTCGCTCGCCGGCCAGGACTGAACCGGCGGGACGAGCGCCTCGGCATAGCTCTGGCGCTTTGCTCTGGACGGTCCGGAAACCGGCGTGATCGTCAACCGGTCGTTGCGGGAATAAGCCCGGCGGTCCGGGCAGGCCGTCTCGGCATCTGGGAAGTCGCAGGTCATTGGAGTGCTCGACGCTCAGTGATGAAGACGACACCGTGCTGGATGACCGCGCAGGACGAGGCGCGGCCGAAGCGGTGTCAGCGCCGCTTCGCGGCGGACGCCGGCCGGGTCGTTCGCAGGGCCCAGAGCGGTGGGCGGGGGTTCCACCACCAGGACAGGCGGCGGGGCAGCGGGCTGGAGCGGCGCAGGCCGGCGGCCAGCAGGCGGACCTGCTCGAACGTGAAGGCGGCGTCGTCCGCCGTGACCGGGCCGCCGAAGCCGGCCGCGTTCACCAGCGTGTTCAGCCGGCGCAGCCGTCCGGGATCGGAACCCGGCAGCTCTGTCGCGAGGCGCGCCGACACGTCCGTTGCCGTGGCGGACGCGGGCACCGCCGAGCCCGCGAGCCGTAGCGCCACCAGGAGTTCCACCCACGCCGCCAGGATCCGGTCGGCCGGCGGGCCTCGCCGGGACCTGCGCCGGCCCGGCAGCCGCAGCAGCGGCGCCGCGACCAGGAAGAGCAGGAGGAACAGGAGGAGCGCCAGCGGAAGGACGGCCAGAAGCAGGGCGGACCCGCCGCCTTCCGACGACCGCGCGGCACCGCCCGCGCCGCCCGCCGCCGCGCTGGGGGCGTCCTTGTCATAGTGCGTCCCCTTGTCTCCCGGCGACTGCGACGAGGGCGGGGGCACCGCCGAGCGCTTCCGCGGGTTGGGGTCGTAGGGCACCCACCCGAGGCCCTCGAAGTAGACCTCGCCCCAGGCCACCGCGTCCCCGGCACGGATCAGGCGGGTGTCGCCGCCGCTCCCCGGTCCGAACCCGACCACCACCCGGCTCGGCAGCCCGGCCGCGCGGGCGAGGACCGCGAACGCGCTGGCGAACTGCTCGGAGGTGGCGCCGCCGCCCTTGCGGCCCGGCGCCACCAGCAGCTCGGCGAGGTCGGCGTAGCCGTGCCCGCCCGGCGCTCCCGGCGCGAAGGTGTAGGAGTCGCGC
Organism: Actinomadura madurae; assembly: GCF_900115095.1. Taxonomy (GTDB): domain Bacteria; phylum Actinomycetota; class Actinomycetes; order Streptosporangiales; family Streptosporangiaceae; genus Spirillospora; species Spirillospora madurae. The sequence continues at coordinate 7,560 of NZ_FOVH01000031.1, read as the reverse complement.
AGGTACTCGGCGATCCGGGACGCGCGCTGGTGCGCGCTGCCGTCCCCGGCGGCCGAGCGGGCGATCCCGGCCAGCTTCGCCGGCGCGCCCGGCGGCAACCGCAGGTAGCGCTCGAACCCCGGACCGGAGGCGGCCGCGGCGCCGGTGCCCCGCCATCCGCGCCAGTCGGGGACCGCCCCGGTCGCCGTGTACGACCGGCCGGTCACCGGGCCGTCCGCGGAGAGCAGCGTGCCGGAGGCGGTGTCGTGCCCGACCGGGATCCCGTCGACCCGGGTGGGGACCCCGGGGACGGGCACCCAGTCGCCGGGCAGGTCGCGGACCGAGACCCGCACCGTGGTCGAGACCGACCCCGGCGGCACCGGGCCGGCGGGCGGCAGGACCGATCCCGCCGGACGGTAGGTGCTGTCGGGCAGCCACACCGGGCCGGTGAACTCCGCGAGGGCGACCCAGCGGAGATCGGTGCGCGGTCCCGACACCGTCATGAGCGGCACGTCGGGGGCGGCGGCCCATCCCGACAGGTACGCGAGCGGGTTGCGCACCTCGCGGGGCCTGTCGGGGACGTCGCCCTGCCCGCGCGGATCGTCCGCCCGCACCGGCCATCCGCCCAGCATCCCGGGCATCGCGACCGCCGCGCCGACGCCGGGAAGGGCCACCGCGCACGCCACCGCCGTCCCCGCCGCGGCGACCCGGGGAAGCGGCCGCCGTCGCGGACGCGCGGCGGAGGGCGTCCTCACCCGCAGCGCGAACCCGGCCCGGGAGGTGTCCGGCGCGGTCTGCGGGGCGGAGGCCAGCGCCGGCGCGGCGGCGCCTCCCAGCAGCCCCACCGACAGGTATCCGGCCTCGATCGCCTCCGGGTTGAGCGCGGCGGCCCCGCACAGGAGCAGCGCGCAGGGGAACAGCGCGGGCAGGACCCGCCCGTCGCGGCGCAGCGCGGTCGCGACGGCGGCGGCGAGCCAGACCGCCAGGACGGGGAACGCCAGCAGGTCCACGGTCGCCGGGGGGTGCGGCGCGGTGGTCAGGATGCGGGGCCCGGAGTGCAGCACGGCGTCCACCACCGCGGGCACCGGCGCCTTGACCGGTCCGGGCGACCAGGCGGCCAGCGCGAGCAGCACGACCGCCGCCGCGGGCAGCCCCGCCGGCACGGCGACGGGCCCCCGCAGCAGCCGGTGCGCCGCCGCCGTGACGGCCGCCGCCGCGATCGCCGTGCCGACGAGGACGGCCGCCACCGGTGCGGGCCGCTCGTACCCGGCGGCCAGCAGCGGTGCCGGGGCCGCCGCCGCCATCGCCACCGTGACCGCCGCGAGGACGTCCCGTCCGCGGCTCACCGCGTCCACCAGCGGCTCTGGTTCCAGCCGGCGGCGAAGTCCTCCGGGGTGTCGGCGTGCAAGAGCCGGACCCCGGACGGGAGCACCGGCGCCGCCGCCCCGGCCGCGGGGCCCACCAGCCCGACCAGGGACAGGACGCGGCGCGCTGAGAGGGCCTCCGCCGCCGCGGCGACGTCCGCCGGAGCCGCGGCGGCGGGCAGCAGCACCACCGCGCGGCCGCGGGGGCCGGAGCGCAGCCGCGCGCAGGCCGCCGGGAAGTCCGCGTCCGGGCGGGCCGCAGCCTCGGCGAGCAGGTCCAGGTGCGCGGTGACGCCCGCGTCGGCGGGCGAGCGGCCGCCGCCGGCCAGGGCCAGGTCGACCGGGACGTCCGGGGCGGCCAGCACGATCGACGCCGCCGCCTCGGCGAGGTCGTCCAGTTCCGCCGGGCCCCGGCGGTCGTCGACGAGGACGCTGACGCCGGGACGGGCCGAGTCGGCGTGCTCGCGCACCATCAGGCGGCCGCGGCGGGCCGACGTCCGCCAGTGGATCTGGCGGATGTCGTCGCCGGGCGCGTGCTCGCGCAGCCCCGCGAAGGCGCCCTCGGTCGCCCGGATCACGGCCGACGAGGTGTCCCGGCCGCCGGAACCGGCCGCGGGCGGCGCGGCGAGTTCGTGGTGCCGGGGATGGACGAGCAGCCGCACGGTCTCGTCGTCGGCCCGCCGGACGGACCGGACGAGCCCGAGCGGGTCGGTGCGCACCAGGTCGAGCGGGCCCACCTCCAGAGCGCCCCGCCGCTCCGCGGACAGCTCGTAGCGGATCTGGGCGCGGGCCCGCCCCAGCGGGAGGACGAAGGCGCCGGCGGGCGTGGTGACGCGTTCGGCGGCGGTCACGCGCCCGGCGTGCCCGCCGCCGGTTTCGAGGGTGACGGTGACGGACCCGCCGGCGCGCACCCGCGCGTTGGTGACGCGGCGGTGCACGCGGGTCGCTCGGGGGCGCCGGGCCAGGGCCGCGGCCAGCGCGACCGTGGGGAACGCCATCACGCCGAGTGCGGCCGGCGCCAGGTAGCCGAGGGCCAGGCCCCCGCCCGCCAGGACGGCCCCCGACGCGAGCAGGCCCCAGCCGCGGCGGGTGGGGCGGGGCGAGCCGCCTCCCATGTCTAGCGCCGGTTCTCGTGCGGGCCGGGCACCGGGACCTCGTCCAGGACCTCGTCCAGCAGCAGGGCGGCCTCCTGCGCGGTGGCGGCGCCCGACAGCGGCACCAGCCGGTGCCCCCACACCGGCCCGGCGAGGGCCTTGACGTCCTCGGGGGTGACGTACACGCGGCCGGCGGCCAGCGCGTACATGCGCGCCCCCTCGCACAGCGCGATGGACGCGCGCGGCGAGACCCCGGCCCGCAGCCGCGGATGCCGGCGGGTGTGCTGGGCCAGCCGCAGCACGTACTCGTAGACCGGGTCGGCGACGATGACCCGGTCGGCGGCGGCGGCGAGCCGCGCCATGCCCTCACCGTCCAGCACCGGGTCCAGGTCCTCGGGGGCGGTGCGGGACGAGCCGCGCATCAGCGCCAGCTCGGCCTCCTCGGCGGGGTATCCCAGCGACAGCCGCATCAGGAAGCGGTCGAGCTGGGCCTCCGGCAGCGGGAACGTGCCCTCCAGGTCGAGCGGGTTCTGCGTCGCGACGACCAGGAACGGGCTCGGCGCCGGATGCGCCGTCCCGTCCACGGTGACCTGCTCCTCCTGCATGACCTCCAGCAGCGCGGACTGGGTCTTCGGCGAGGCCCGGTTGATCTCGTCCACGATGACGACGTTGCCGAAGACCGGGCCGGGGTGGAACTCGAACTCCCGGGTCCGGTCGTTGTAGATCGTCACGCCGGTGATGTCGGACGGCAGCAGGTCCGGGGTGCACTGCACGCGGCGGACCGTCCCGCCGGTCACCGCGGCCAGCGCGCGGGCCAGCGTCGTCTTGCCCATGCCGGGCAGGTCCTCCAGCAGCACGTGCCCGCCCGCGGCGAACGCGGTGAGGACCAGCCGCACCGTCGCGGGCGCGCAGCGGGCCACCGACCCGACGCCCGCCGCCATCCGCTCGAAGGCGTCGGCCGCCAGCACCGCCTCCTCGCCCGTGGGCGCGGCGGAATCGACCGTGGTGATGCTCAACGTCGTCCCTCCCGGTCAGCCGCAGTTGCCCCAGCCGGCCGACGCGCTCGCGCCGGACGCGCCACCGGAGTAGCGGACGCAGATGCCGGACGCGTTCACGTACACCGGCCCTGCGTAGTACTTGAACGTGCCGCTGTCATAGCCGTCGGCGCCTCCGGTCTGCTTCTCCAGCCGGACCCAGACGCTGGTGCCCTTGCCGACGTTCGCGGTCTTCATCGTGACCGCGCAGTTCTTCTTCGTGCTGGGGCTGTAGAGCTGGTAGACGCGCCCGCCGGAGAACGACGACGACCGCTGCACGACGTAGTCGCCGCCGCTGCCGCCGCTGTTGCACACCTGCTGCGGCGTGTACGGGTTCTTCGTCGGCTTCGGCTTCGGCTTCGACGTGGGCTTCGGCTTCGGTTTGGAGGACGGCTTCGATGTCGGCTTCGAGGAGGGCTTCGACGTCGGCTTCGACGATGTCGGCCCAGGCCGCGGCTTCGACGTCGTGGGTCTCGGTGCGGCGGACCCGCCACCGGGGGACGGGGGGCGTGGCTCGCGCGTCGTGGGCGCGGTCGAGGGCCTGGTGCCCCGCTCGGGCCCGGGAGGGGTCGGCGTGGGAGCCTCCGTCCGCGGCGGCGCGGGCGAGATGCGCGTGGGAGGAAGGTCCGGGAGCACGGGGTCGGGGAACCGCGGATCCACCGGGGGGGCCTCCACCAGGGGCGGGCCGTCCCCGGGGGGCGTCCGTCCCGGCCGGTCGCCTCCCCGCCCCGGGCCGACGGGGTACTTGCCGATCATCCTCACCCGGCCGCCGGCGTCCACCACCTGCGCGTTCGGGCTGCCGGGCGCGTTGACGAACAGGTTGTTCTCCCGGACCTGCAGGACCAGGTCGCCGCGTCCCTCCGGCATGGAGAGCACCCCGGTCTGCCGTCCGGTGGGGTCCTGGATCCGGACCTGCCCGGTCTCCCGGACGGGGATGTACACCTTGCCCGCGAACGGCACGGCCGGCTCCTGGACGGGATCGCGCAGCGGCGACGACAGGACCGGGCCGCCCTTGCCGACGTCGCCCAGCGTGACCAGCGCACCGGCGGCCGGGACGGTGACGACCGCGAGCGCGCCGTGCGTGCGGTCGGGCACCATCGCCCCGGCGAGCGGGACCGGCGCCGTGATCCGGCGGGCGCCGCTTTCGGTCGCGACCACCAGGTCGCGCCCGCCGCGGTCGACCGCGAGCGCGCCCTGGTCGAGCACGCTCAGCACGAGGTCGGCGCCGGGCTTGGCGACCTCCACGGTGCGGGAGACGGCGACGCCCTGCGCGGAGACCTTCAGCGCCGCGACCGTCCCCTGGCCGGGCACCCCCACCCACAGCAGCCCGGCGGAGTCGAACTCGCCGCCGACCAGCGGCCCGGGCAGCCGCAGGACGGGCCCCACGGGACGCAGCGTGGCGGGATCGAGCGCGCGCACCTCGCCGGTGGTGCGGCCGACGATCGCGGCCACGGACGAGCCCATCACCAGATGCTGGTCGTCCTTGGTCCCGACGTTCAGCCGTCCCGACAGGCCGAGGCCGCTCAGGTCCAGGGAGGACACGCGGCCGGTGTCGAGGTCGTGGATGAGCAGGTGCTGGTCGTTCTGGGTGACCTGCACCCGGTGGCCCTTGGCGTCGGTCACCTCGCGGCGCTGCTCCACCTTGCCGCTGTCGGGGTTGACCCGGTCCACCTCGCCGGCCGTCCGGCTCCAGAGCCAGGCGCTGCCGTCGAACGACTCGACGGCCTGGCCGACCCGGCCACCGCCGAACAGCGTCGCCGCCAGCGCCACGACCGCCAGGCCCGCCGCGCCCCAGCCGCCGAGGCGCGAGCGCCCCTTCGCCTCGGTCCTTCCACGCGCCATCGGAGGCACTCCTTCGTCTTCTTCCACGCTGTGCACACGCATGAGGGATCCCCAGGGCTGACAGTCCGGAGCGGCGCGCGATGCGCATCTCGAAATCGGGGACGGATCCGCGACGCGCGCCGCGAGCGCCGAGGGCCCGCCGATTCCGCCGCAGGGTGGGGATGGCGGCGAGGCCTTTTGCCTGGACTGTCATCAGTGGAAACCGGATTCGTCCCAGTCCGGCCGACGACGACAGCACTGAGGACACGTGTGATGACTACTGCGCCCGACCTCGTGGTGGCGGGAGACCGGGGCCTGTCAGGGAAACTGCGCGGCACCGGACGGTTCCGGACCGTGATCGACGTCGCCTCCGCCACCGAGCTGTGGGAGCTGCACGAGAGCGGCCATGTGGGGCCCCCGGCCGCGTTCGTGTTCGGGCCGGAATTCGACGAGAACCTCCCCGGGGCGGGAGTCCCGCACCTGGCCGGCGACCTGGCCGCGCGAGGCTCCACCGTGCTCGTCCACGGCTTTTTCACCGAACGCGGCGACCTTTTCGGTCCAGAAGTGATCGCGAACACCGGGCCGCTGTCCTTGTCGGATCTGATGACGATGCTCGGCGCCCCCGAGCCCGCCGGCGGCGCGGAGCCTGACCTGCTCCCCGAGCCGCCCCCGGAACCGTGGGCGCTCCCGACGGCGGTGCCCTCCGAACCGGTCGCCCGTCCGGACCGTCCGGGAGACGCCCCGGAGCGACCGCGTCCGGGAGACCTTCCGGAACCGCCGCATCCGGGCGAAGCCGCGGAGCCGCCGCCGGACAGGTCCGTCGCTCCGACCGACAAACTGGTCGCTTCCTGGCGGACATCCCGGGCTGCCACCGCCCCCGAGGCCGCCCCCGACGCCGCCCCCGCACCCGTTCCCGCGCCCGGCCCTGTCCACGTGCCCGGCGACGGCGACGCCCCGGTCGAGCCCGTGGAGCCCTCTCCCTCCAACGACTGGGAGAACCTCACGGGATGGTCATGGGAGGAGACGGCACCCGAGCCGGGTGACACCTTCGACCCCCGGGAGGCGGCGGCGGCCCTGGCCGCGCCCGCGGCTCCGGTCCACCGCCGCGGGCGCCGCAAGCCCGTGCTGGCGGCGGCCCTGGCGGTCCTCGTCCTCGCCGGGACGGCGGTCGGTGTCACCACCCTGACGGCCGGGAGCGAGACCACCGGGCGGCCGACGCGAGCGGCGTCCTCGCCGCCGGCCCCTTCACCGGCGCGAACGCCCGGGACGCCGGCCCCCGGGACGCGGACGTCCCAGGCGAAGCCCTCCCGGCCTCCCGCGTCCGCCCCGACGTCGCTGAAGCCCGTCCAGGAGTACGTGCCGGGGCAGGTGCGGATCGTCGACGGCAGGATCTCGATCGAGGTCACCTGGACGGACCGCAGCGGGGGGCGGGCCGCGCACTATGTCGTCGGCGGTCCGTCGGGGCGCCCGCCCTCGACGCTCGCCAGCGCCGCGCCGGGGACCGCGAAGGTCACGGTCACCGCCCTGAACCCGAGCGTGGACTACTGCCTGACCGTGGTCGCCGTCATGGACGTCGACCGGGTCTCCCAGGCCAAGCCCGTCTGCACCCACCGCGTCCCGCGACGCGGGTGACAGCAAGGAGTACCAACACGTGACACTGGTGAACGACGCGGCTCCCGCGGTGGGATCCACCGGTCGCAAGTTCCGTGCCTTCACGGCCAAGCACCTGGAGGAGTTGACCGCTCGGGCGGGGTTGTCGCCCGAGCAGCGGCTGGCGACCCGGGCGGTGGCCACGGTGCTGCCGTTTCGGACCAACGCCTATGTGGTCGAGGAGCTCATCGACTGGTCGGCGGCGCCCGATGATCCGATGTACCGGCTGGTGTTCCCGCAGGAGGACATGCTGCCGGCCGAGGATGTGGCGGTGTTGTCGGATCTGTTGCGGCGCGATGCGCCCAAGGCCGAGGTGGAGGCGGCGGCGCATCGGGTGCGGATGAAGCTGAACCCGCATCCGGCCGGGCAGATGGAGCTGAACATCCCCAGCTTCGGGGACGGCAAGATCCCCGGGATGCAGCACAAGTACGACGAGACGGTGCTGTACTTTCCCAAGCAGGGGCAGACCTGTCACGCGTACTGCACCTACTGCTTCCGGTGGGCCCAGTTCGTGGGCGAGGCCGATCTGAAGATGGCCGGGGACCGGCCGGCCGCGTTGCGCGACTACCTGCTGGCGCATCCGCAGGTGACCAGTGTGCTGTTCACCGGCGGCGACGC
>NZ_FOVH01000008.1 GCF_900115095.1 Actinomadura madurae | reverse complement strand
ACGATCGTCCCGTCGGCGAGGAACAGCACCCGGTCGGCGTGCGCGGCGGCGCCGGGGTCGTGCGTCACCATGATCACGGTCTGCCGGTAGGCGTCGACGGCGCGGCGCAGGAATCCCAGTACCTCGGCGCCGGAGCGGGAGTCGAGGTTGCCGGTCGGCTCGTCGGCGAACAGCACCTCGGGCCGGGTCAGCAGCGCGCGTGCCACCGCGACCCGCTGCTGCTGGCCGCCCGACAGCTCGCTGGGGCGGTGCGACAGCCGCTCGCGCAGGCCGAGGGCGTCCACGATGGTGTCGAACCAGGCCCGGTCGGCGCGGCGGTTCCCGAGCCGGCCGGTCAGCCGGATGTTCTCCTCCGCCGTCAGCATCGGCAGCAGGTTGAACGACTGGAACACGAACCCGAGCCGGTCGCGGCGCAGCTTGGTCAGCCGGGTCCGCGACAGCCCGGTGATGTCCACGTCCCCGATCAGCACGGAGCCGGACGTGACGGTGTCGAGCCCGGCCATGCAGTGCAGGAACGTCGACTTCCCGGACCCGGACGGCCCCATGATCGCGGTGAACCGGCCCCGGGGGAACGCGGCCGAGACGCCGCGCAGCGCGGTCACCGCGCCGTCGCCCGTCCCGTACGACTTCACCACGTCGCGCGCGACGGCGACGTGGTCGTGGACCTGCCCGGCAGGGGGTGGGGTGGCCGTCTGTGTCATGCCGTCCAGGAAACCGGCGCACACCGGTCGCCCGCAGTGACGCGGACTCCCCACTTGATGCTGGGGGACGCCCTACCCTCCGGGTCGGGTCAGCGGCCCTCGAACTCCGGCTGCTGCTTCTTCAGGAACGCCTCCGTCGCGTTGTGGTGGTCGGCGGTCTTCTCGCACTCGTCCTGCAGCTCCGCCTCCCGTTCGAGGGCGGACGCCAGGTCGTGCGTCGCGGCGTGGTCGAGCGCCGCCTTGACCGCGCCGTAGGAGACCGTCGGGCCGGACGCGAGGCGCCGCGCCAGCTCCACCGACGCCGGGGCCAGCTCGTCCGCCGGGACGACCCGGGTCACCAGCCCCATCTCCAGGGCCTCCGGTGCCCCGACCGGCTCGCCGAGCAGCAGCAGCTCGGCGGCCTTGGCGCGGCCGACCAGGCGCTGCAGCGTCCAGGACATGCCGCTGTCGGGGGCCAGCCCGATGCCGGTGAACGCGGTCGCGAACCGGGCCTTGTCGGAGGCGACGATCAGGTCGCAGGCGAACGCCAGCGACGCGCCCGCGCCCGCCGCGACGCCGTTCACCGCCGCCACCACCGGCTTGCGCATGCCCGTGATCGCCAGCACGATCGGGTTGTAGTGCTCGCGCACCGTGCCGTCGAGGCCCCGGCCCGCGGCGAGGTTGTCGGCGTGCTCCCGCAGGTCCTGCCCGGCGCAGAACGCCCGCCCGGCCCCGGTGAGGACCACCGCGCGGACGGCCGGGTCGGCGGCGGCGCGCACCACCGCCGCGCGCAGCGCCTCCTTCATCTCGACGGTCAGCGAGTTCATCCCGTCGGGACGGTTCAGTGTGATCGTCCCCACACCGCCGGTCACGTCGTACAGCACGGTCTCAGACATCGTCGTCCTCTCGGTCCTGCGTAGATCTTCCCAGGCAACCTTCGGCGAACCCGTGCGGGGCGGGCAAGCCTCCCGGCTGCCGATCTGGAGGCTGATCGTTACCACTTCGCGCTCGGAAGACGAGATAATGGACCACTACTGATGACGCGGATGCGACACGCGGCCACGCGGCCAGAGGTGTGCGAGGCCGCGGCCCTACGCAGGAAGGGGATGCACGCATGGCGGCTATGAAGCCGCGGACGGGAGACGGTCCGCTCGAAGTGACCAAGGAGGGCCGCGGAATCGTCATGCGGGTCCCGCTCGAAGGCGGCGGCCGCCTCGTGGTCGAACTCTCCGCGGACGAGGCGAAGGAGCTCGGCGAGGCCCTCAAGGAGGTCGTGGGCTGAACGCCCCCGCCACTCCCGCTCACCGGTGACGGTCCCGGCGCAACGCCGGGGCCCTTGCCGTTCCGTAACCAGTCACGATCAGGGGGGATCTGCCGCCATGCCCATCGAGACCCGCGTGCACGGTGCCGGCGGCACCGTGTCGCAGACGGCCCTCGACCTCGGGGCCGAGGCCGTGGCGGTGCCGGTCCGGTCCGGGCCGGTGGCGCCGGCCGCCGAGGTGGCGGCGTCGCTGCCCTTCACGCTGGACGAGCTGCTGGCGCTGCACCGGGCGAAGGGCGAGCCCGGCGAGATCACCGCCGCGCAGGTCCGCATCGGCGACCGGCTGCGGGAACTGCTGCTGTACGGGGTGGGCGAGGCGGCGCCGGCCGACCTGCGCAAGGCCGGCGCCGCGCTGGCCCGCCGCGGCAGGGGGCGGACCGCGCTCGTCGCGGGCGTCCCGGACGGCGATCTGGCCGCCTTCACCGAGGGCGCGCTGCTCGCCTCCTACGGTTTCAAGATCGGTGCGCCTCCCTCCCGCGCCCCGCTCGGCACCCTCGCCGTGCTGACCGAGGCGGGGCCCGAGGCCGATGCCCCGGCGATCGAGCTCGGCACGGCGCGGGCGCGCGCCACCGCGCTGGCCCGCGACCTCGCCAACACCCCGTCCCGCGAGAAGGACCCGTCCTGGCTCGCCGCGGATGCCGAGCGGGTCGCCGCCGAGAACGGCCTCACCGTGCGGGTGCGCGGCGAGAAGGAGCTGCTCGACGAGGGGTTCGGCGGCCTGCTGGCCGTCGGGGGCGGTTCATCCCGACCGCCCCGGCTGATCGAGCTGCTGTACGAGCCCGAGGAGCCGGCCGAGCGGCATGTGGTGCTGGTCGGCAAGGGCATCACGTTCGACAGCGGCGGCCTCTCGCTGAAGCCGAACGACAACATGAAGACGATGAAGACCGACATGGCGGGCGGCGCCGTGGTCATCGCGGTGATGAGCGCGCTGCGCGGCCTCGGCGTGCGCGCCCGCGTCACCGGGCTGGTCGCCGCGGCGGAGAACATGCCGTCCGGGTCGTCGATGCGCCCCGGCGACGTGATCACCCACTACGGCGGGACGACGTCGGAGGTGCTGAACACCGACGCCGAGGGTCGGCTCGTCCTCGCCGACGCGCTCGCCTACGCCGCCGCCCGGCTCGACCCCGACGCGGTCGTGGACATCGCCACGCTGACCGGCGCCGCGAAGGTCGCGCTCGGGCTGCGCCACGCGGCGCTGCTCGCGAGCGACGACGCCCTCGCCGAGGCGCTCACCCGGTCCGGGACGGCGGCGGGCGAGCCGGTGTGGCGGCTCCCGCTCGTGGCCGACTACCGCGCCGCGATCGACTCCGACGTGGCCGACATCAACAACATCGGGCGCGGCGGGTACGGCGCCGGCACCATCACCGCGGCGCTGTTCCTGCGCGAGTTCGCCGGCGACCGGCCGTGGGCGCACCTGGACATCGCGGGCCCCGGCCGCGCCACGTCCGAGGACGCCGAGATCACCCGCGGCGCGACCGGCTTCGGCGTCCGCCTCCTGCTCGACTGGCTGACGGCCTGACCGCGCGGACCGGCCCCGCGCCCGTCACTTCGTCCGGCGGTCGATCACCGGGACGCGGCGCCGCCGCCGGGCCTCCTTGACGATCTCCGGGAGCGTCGCGTCCCAGCCCGGCTCCACCGCGAAGCACCACGGGACGGCCGCGGCGGTCGCCGGCACGTCCCGCATCGTGAGCGCCACCAGCCGCGGCCGCTCCCACGTGCGGGCCAGCTCGGCCAGCTCCGGCGCCGGCAGGAACACCAGGTAGTCCTGCTCGCCGCGGCGGGTGCCGCCGACACCGCGCCGCAGCGCCGTGATCGCGGCCACCTCGTCCCAGGCCAGGGCCCGGCCGGACCTGCGGGGCAGCGGCCAGCGCGCGGGCCGCCGCACCCCGTCGCCGTCCAGCTCCAGGACGGGACGGCGGGCCAGCGTCGCGCCGGCCGACGCCAGCAGGCCCGCCCCGAACAGGGCGAGCCCGGCCACCCCGAGGACCATGAACGCCACGCTGCCCACCCCGGCGCCGCGGACCACCCCGCTCGTGACGAACCCCGCCGACGCGAGGAACAGGATCGCGAACGCGGTCAGCTGCCCCGCGCCGCGCCAGGTCACCCGGTTCCGCACCGCGAACGGCTCGCCGGTCTCGGCCTCGGCGGCGCCGGCGTCCACGCTCATCGGCTAGTCGCGCTTCACGGCGCAGAGCAGGCCGTCGCCGACCGGGATCAGCAGCGAGACGAGCCGGTCGTCGTCGCGGATCATCCGGTGCACCTCGCGGATCGCCTCGGTCTCGGGGTCGCGCCGGACGGAGTCGGCGACCCGGTCGTGCCAGAGGGCGTTGTCGAACGCGACCACGCCGCCGGGACGCAGCAGCCGCAGCGCGTCCACGAGGTACTCGGGGTACTCCCGCTTCGCCGCGTCGCAGAACACCATGTCGTAGGCGCCGTCGGTGAGCCGCGGCAGCACCTCCAGCGCCGGGCCGCTGATCATCCGGGTGCGGAAGCCGGACAGGCCCGCCTCCCGGTAGGCCTGCTTGGCCAGCCGCTGGTTCTCCGGCTCGATGTCGACGCTGGTCAGCACGCCGTCCTTCGGCATCCCGCGCATCAGCCAGACGCCGGACACGCCGCAGCCGGAGCCGACCTCGACCACCGTCCGGGCGCCGATCAGCGTCGCGAGGAAGCGCAGCGCCGCGCCCCCGGCCGGGCCGATCGGCATGGCGCCGACCTCTTCGCCGCGGCGCCTGGCGTTCAGGAGCGGCTCGTCTTCGGGGAGGAAATCCTCCGCATAGGCCCGGGTGGCCTCTCGTGCGTCGATGGCTGCCTCCTCGCGGGACCCCCGCATGGCTCATGCTGGGAAAGACCTTATCGCTGACAGGGAACCAACTGGAGTTTCAGCGCGTTGTAACCAGCGCAAGCGCAAGCACGTATTCGGTCCGGAAAGCAAACAACCGGTTCAGCACCGCCCCAGCCCAGGCGAGACCGTGCCGTTCCAAGGCGAGATCCTTGGCTCACGAGAGAGGAACAGCCCGGCACCATGGGAGTCGCAGCACTGAGTTTCAGAAGCGCTGTGGGGGTCGGCCCCAGGCAGGGGGTCGGGAGCGCCGCTCGCACCCGCGAGAACGCCCCCGAGGCCGAATGGGCGCCGCCGTCCTGGGACGAGGTCGTGCGCGAGCACTCCGCCCGCGTCTACCGGCTCGCCTACCGACTGACCGGCAACCAGCACGACGCCGAGGACCTCATGCAGGAGGTCTTCGTCCGCGTGTTCCGTTCGCTCTCGAACTACACGCCGGGCACGTTCGAAGGCTGGCTGCACCGGATCACCACCAACCTGTTCCTCGACATGGCGCGGCGCCGCCAGCGGATCCGGTTCGAGGGGCTGGCCGACGACGCCGCCGAGCGTCTCCAGGGCCGCGAGCCGACGCCGGCGCAGGCGTTCGACGACACCAACTTCGACGCCGACGTCCAGGCCGCGCTCGACGCGCTGGCCCCCGAGTACCGCGCCGCCGTCGTGCTGTGCGACATCGAGGGCCTGTCGTACGAGGAGATCTCGGCCACGCTCGGCGTCAAGCTCGGCACCGTGCGCAGCCGCATCCACCGGGGGAGGGCGCAGCTGCGGGCGGCGCTGGAGCACCGTGCGCCCACCCGGCGCCGGCCGGGGACCCGCAACGACTACCAGGCGGCCCTCGCCGAGGACGGCGGGGCCCTCCACGGCGAGGCCGGCCCGGCGCCCGCGGCGGGCGGTGTCCGGCCGCAGCCGGAGGGCGTGTAAAGCTGTACTTACCGCGCGCGGGCGGAACCGCGCGCCCGACCGAACGGAACCGACGGAGGCGGCGTGAGTTGTCTGGGGGAGCGCCTGACCGCTCTGGTCGACGGTGAGCTGGGGGACGATGAGCGCGAGCGCGCCCTCGCCCACCTCGCGGGATGCGACCGCTGCCGGCGCGAGGCCGACCTCATGCGCAGGCTCAAGGGCCGGCTGCGCGGGCTGTCGGACCTGCCGCCGTCGGACGGCACCGGCGACCTCCCGACCGGCGACTTCCTGAGCCGGCTGCGTTCCCTGCCGGGCTCGCTGCCCGAGTCCGGCGCCCCGCCCGGGGGCGGCGCCACGGCGGAGCCCGCCGCACCGGCCGCCGCCGCGACCCGGCACCCGTCCCGGGCGTCGCGATCATCGAACCGTCCCGCGCGGCCGTCCGCCGGACGCCCGCGCGACACCCGGCCGCGCGACGGCCGCCCGGCCGCACGCGCCGCCGCCGTGCACGCCCATCCCCGCCGCTACCTGGTGGTGGGCGCCGCCACCCTGTTCCTCGGCCTCGGCGCCGCCTCCTACGTCGCGGGCGGGCGCCAGGACGCGCCCGCCGTCACCCCCGCGTTCGACCGGTTCGCCGTCGAGCACGCGCTGACGTCCGGTGACGCCCCGGTGACCGACCCGCTCACCGACCCGGCGAACGAGCTCCAGGTCTCACCGGGGCCGTGAGTGCGCCCTTCGTGACCGGCCGCCGCCCGCGCCGGGAGCGTTGCGGGCGGCGCGGTGCTGTTCTGGCCGGCGGGCTCGCGGCCGCCCTCGCCCTGGTGGGCTCGCTCGCCGGCGACCCCGGCGCGGTCCGGCGCGTCCGCAGCGATCCCGGGGCCGTGGCCCTGCTGCGCGCCGCCGCCGACGCCGCCCGCCGCGTCCCCTACGAGGGCCGGCGGTTCCTCACCACCCGGGGCCGCGGCCGGGACGTGACGTCCCGCGTCGCCGTCTCGCACATCCCGGGCGCGGGCATCAGGTACCGGTCGGGGACGGCCGGGGAGGGCTACCGCCCCGAGTCCGCCGCCGGGGACACCACGGGATTCACCCCCGCGACGCTGGCGCTGCTGACCCGCAACTACGCGGTGGTCCGCGCGGCGGACGCGTCGATCTGCGGCCGGCGCGCGCGCGTCGTGGAGGCGCGCCGCGCGGACGGCAGCCCCGCCGGGCGCTTCTGGATCGACTCCGAGACCGGGCTGATGCTGCACCGGGAGCTGATCGACGCGACCGGCCGCCCCGTGGTCATGACCGGCTTCACCGAGATCAGCTTCAGCGTGCCGGCGGCGGAGCCGGTCACGCACGGCGGGCGGCGCGGCGGCCTGTCCCGGTTCCCCGGATCCGGCGCGGGCGACGCCGTGGACGCCGCGGGCGCCGCGCGCGGGTGGAGCGACCGGCTCGATCCGGCGGTGCTCCGCGCCCGCGGCTGGCCCGTCCCGGACGACCTGCCCGGCCGGCTCGCCCTCTACGACGCCCGCCGCGAGAGCGGCGGCGGCGCCGTGCACCTCAGCTACTCCGACGGCCTCGCCGCCGTGTCGGTGTTCGTGCAGCGCGGCACGGTGGACGAGCGCGGCATGGCGGGGTGGCAGCGGACCGTCCGCCGCGGCCGGACGGTGTTCCGCCGCGAGGCCCTGCGGCGCTGGGCGGTGACCGGCGGGGGCGGCTACGTCTACACGGTCGTCACCGACGCGCCGCAGAGCACGGCGACGGTGGTGGCGGCGCACATGCCGCGCGACCCGGCTCCGTTCTGGACGCGGCTGTCGCGCGGTGCCCGGCGTCTGGTGTCCAGCGCGAACCCGTTCGACTGAAGGCTGGGGAATGTCATGGTTGTGCTTTCTGTCGGGGTTCGACGGGTCGATATGCGGTATGGAGGCTCTTGTCCGTACGCTGGCGCGTTCGGGGCTCGGTAGCCTTGCCCGACGGCCGGATCCGGCCGTGCCGTTCCGCCGCGGGAACGTGGTTTACGCTCGCCACATCCTTCGGAGGGCAGCATGAGCACGGATGACGAGGACCATGCTCGGTAGGAGAGATGGGGATGACGGAAGACAACCGCGGCCCGGTCAGGGCGCCTTCGGAGGACGACGACGTCGTCCCCGGCCAGGAGCCTGAGCTGCGGGAGGCCGCGGCCCCTCCCGAGACGGTGACCGACCAGGAGCTCCCCCTGGACCAGCCCGCCGACGACCCGGAGCCCGGGCCGGCGGACGAGGCCGACGACCCCGAGCCGGACGAGCCGGGGCCCGGCGAGCTCGGTCCCGACGAGCTGGCGCCGGAGCCCGGCCCGGAGGCGCCCGGGGACGGGGACCGGCTGGTCGCCGGCGGGTTCGCGCCGCCCGACTCGCTCGGCGGCCCGCCCGACACCAGCGAGGACGTGCTCTCCCGCGCCGACATGGGCCCGCAGGAGGTGCCGCTGCAGGACGCGTCGCCGCGCGACATGCCGCAGCCGCCACCGCCCGTCCACCTCGACAAGCCCCCGGTGGACATGCCCGACGACCGTCCGCGGCCCGGCTTCGTCCCGCACAACCAGGACCCGCGCGCCGCGCAGGGCGGCCCGTACGGGGGTTGGCCGCAGCAGTCCCACCAGGGGCCGCCGCCGCCGGCGCCCGGCCGCCCGCCGATGGGCCCGCCGCCGCCCGCGCCGCCCGGACCGCCGCCCGGCGGTCCCCGGCCGATGGCCGGCTACGGCGTGCCGCCCGGCGGCACCGGGCCCAACTGGGCGCCGATCCCGGGGGCGCTCCCGCCGTCGTCGCGCGGCGGGCCGGGCCTCGGGCTGCTCGCCGTGGTCGCGTTGATCGTGGCGCTGGTGGCCGGCGCCCTCGGCGCCGGGATCGGCGTGATCGCGACCGATGACGACGACGGCGGCTCGGTCAGCCTCGGCGGCGGCACCGGCGGCGACACCAAGGTGCAGAGCCGCCCGCCGGACTCCGTCGCCGGCGTCGCGCAGCGGGTGCTGCCGAGCGTCGTGATGATCCGGACGGAGTCCGCCCAGGGCGAGATCGGCGGCACCGGCTTCATCGTCAACGGCGGCTACGTCATCACCAACAACCACGTCGTCGCCGGCGCCGGCGGCGGGTCCGGGCAGATCAAGATCGTCTTCAACGACAAGAAGACGCTGCCCGCCACCGTCAAGGGCGCCGACCCGAGCTCGGACGTCGCCGTGCTGAAGCCCGAGGGCCAGCACTCGCTGCCCGCGCTGGCGGTCGGCGACTCCAGCGCCATCGCCGTCGGCGACCCGGTGATCGCGATCGGCTCGCCGCTCGGCCTGCAGGGCTCGGTCACCACCGGCATCGTCAGCTCGCTGAACCGGGCCGTGCCGACGCAGGGCGAGGGCGGCGCGGACGCGTCCTACCTCAACGCGATCCAGACCGACGCCGCGATCAACCCGGGCAACTCGGGCGGGCCGCTGGTGGACGCGAAGGGCCGCGTGATCGGCATCAACACCGCGATCCTCACCGTCGGCGGCCAGTCGCTCGGCGGCGAGCAGCAGAGCGGCAACATCGGCCTCGGCTTCGCCATCCCGATCAACCAGGGCAAGCGGGTCGCCGAGGAGATCATCCGCACGGGGACCGTCAAGCAGGCCAAGCTCGGCGTGCTGCCCGACCCGCGCTACCAGGAGGGCGGCGCCCGGATCATGCCCCAGCCGGTCAACGGGCAGGATCCGGTGACCAAGGGCGGCCCGGCCGACAAGGCCGGCCTCAAGCCCGGCGACGTGATCACCAAGGTCGACGACAAGCCGATCGAGGACGCCACCGACCTGATCGCCCAGATCCGCAGCCGCGCCCCGGGCGACCGCATCAAGATCACCTACCAGCGGGAGGGCAGGGAGAGCAACGTCGAGGTGACGCTGGGCTCCGACTGACCCGACGGGAACGTCCAGTTCTGGTTCATTCGCGCTGGAGATACGCTTGGGGGACCGGCCCGCGGCAGGGCCGGTCCCCTTGGCTTGTGGAGGACGGGTTGTTCGACGTCGGACTCGGTGAGATGGCGGTGCTCGTCGTCCTCGCCCTGGTCATCTTCGGGGACAAGCTGCCCCAGGTCGCCGGGCAGGCGGGCCGGATGCTGCGGCAGTTCCGCGAGATGGCCAACAGCGCCAAGGCCGACCTGCAGGAAGGGCTCGGGCCGGAGTTCAAGGACTTCGACATCAACGACCTCAACCCGAAGACGTTCGTCCGCAAGCACCTCCTGGAGGACGACGACACCTACCTGACCAAGGGCGACTCCGGCCTCTTCGACGACGAGCCCACCTACGCCACCACCGCCGGCGACCTCCCCCACGGCGAGAAGCCCCCCTTCGACAACGAGGCGACCTGACCGGCGCCATGCGAAAGCCCCCCGCCGGAACGTCCGGCCGGGGGGCTTTTCGATGGGTTGCTAGCGGCGCTTGGGGCTGATGCCGAGGGACATCCCGGCGAGGCCGCGGGTGCGGCCGCCCAGGGTGTCGGCGATGGTGCGGAGCTCCTTCGCGGCGCCGGCGTCGGGGTCGGCGAGGACCAGGGGCGTGCCGCTGTCGCCGCCCTCGCGCAGGCGCGGGTCGATCTCCACCTGGCCGAGCAGCGGGACGCGGGTCCCGAGGCTCTTGGTCAGCGCGTCCGCGACCGTCTGGCCGCCGCCCTCGCCGAAGATGTGCTGCCGCTCCCCGCAGTGCGGGCACGTCAGGTACGACATGTTCTCGATCACGCCGACGACCTGCTGGTGGGTCTGCGCGGCGATCGCGCCCGCCCGCTCGGCCACCTCGGCGGCGGCCTGCTGCGGCGTGGTGACGACGAGGATCTCCGCGGACGGCAGCAGCTGCGCGACGGAGATCGCGATGTCGCCGGTGCCGGGCGGCAGGTCCATCAGCAGGATGTCGAGGTCGCCCCAGTAGACGTCCGAGAGGAACTGCTGCAGCGCGCGGTGCAGCATCGGCCCGCGCCACACGACCGGCTGGTTCCCGGCGGTGAACATGCCGACCGAGATCACCTTCACGTCGTGCGCGGACGGCGGCATGATCATGTCTTCGACCTTGGTGGGCGGGTTCCGCACGCCCAGCATCCGCGGCACCGAGTGGCCGTAGATGTCGGCGTCCACCACCCCGACCTTGCGGCCCTGCGCGGCGAGCGCGGCGGCGATGTTCACCGTCACCGACGACTTGCCGACGCCGCCCTTGCCGCTCGCCACCGCGTACACCTTGGTCAGCGAGTTCGGCCTGGCGAAGGGGATCTCCTTGGCGGGCTCCCCGCCGCGCAGCTTGGTCTGCAGGTCCTTGCGCTGCTCCTCGCTCATCACGTCCAGCTCGACGCGCACCGAGGACACACCGTCGAGCTTGGAGACGGCCTCGGTGACGTTCTTGGTGATGGTGTCCTTCATCGGACATCCGGCCACGGTCAGGTAGACGCCGACGCGGACGGTGCCGTCCGCGTCGATGTCGACGCTCTTGACCATGTCGAGCTCGGTGATCGGCTTGCGGATCTCAGGATCGTTCACCGTGGCGAGGGCCGCGGTCACCCGCTCGGTCGTCAACAGGGAGGCCATACGCCCATGGTATGGACCCGACGGCGATACCTGCCAATCAGGGTGCGGCTCGTCACACCTATCGCGCGGCGGGGCCGCCGGCCGTACGATCGGTCCGTGACACGCGGTACCCTCACCGCCGCCGAACTGGTCGTCTGGCGGACCCTGCTGCGAGCCGAGGCGCAGATCTCCCGCCGGCTCCAGGCCGACCTGCTGGCCCGGCACGACCTGCCGCTCGGCTCCTACGAGGTGCTCATGCACCTCGGCGAGGCGCCCGGAGGGCGGCTGCGGATGAACGACCTCGCCGACCGCGTCCTGCTGTCGCGCAGCGGGCTGACCAGGCTCGTCGACCGGATGCAGCGGGACGGCCTGGTGAACAGGCGCCCCTGCCCGTACGACGCCCGCGGCATGTACGCCGCCCTCACCTCCGCCGGCCGGGACCGGCTCGCCGAGGCCACCCCCACCTACCGGCAGGGGGTCCGCGACCACGTGCTGAGCCGGCTGGACGAGCCCGACCTGCGCGCCCTCGGCGCAATCCTGGACAAGCTCGCCGACGAGGAGATCCCCGCCTAGCGGACGTGCTCCTTGGCGTCCAGGTCCTTGAGGACCTGCTGGAGCTCCGAGCGCAGGAAGTCGCGGGTGACGACCTCGCTCAGCGCGACCCGCAGCCCGGCGATCTCCCGCGTCAGGTACTCGGTGTCGGCGATGGTGCGCTCGTTGCGGGCCCGGTCCTGCTCGTACTGGACGCGGTCCCGGTCGTCCTGCCGGTTCTGGGCCAGCAGGATCAGCGGGGCCGCGTAGGACGCCTGGAGCGACAGCATCAGCGTCAAGAAGATGAACGGGTACGGGTCGAACTTCAGCGCGGACGGCGCGAGCAGGTTCCACACGATCCACACGGAGACGAACACGGTCATGTAGACGAGGAACCTGGCCGTTCCCAGGAACCGCGCGATCCGCTCCGAGAGCCGGCCGAACGACTCGGGATCGTAGTGCGGGCGCGGCAGCAGCGTCCGGCGGAGCTCCCTCGGCTGGTCCAGGCGTGCGGTCATCTGGCGTGTGGTCATCATGTCGTCCCCCGGAGAGCCTCTTCCTCGGGATCCGCGGACCCCTCGGCGCTCGCGTCCATCGCGGACTCCCGCCAGTCCTCGGGCAGCAGGTGGTCCAGCACGTCGTCGATCGTCACCGAGCCGAGCAGGTGCCCGTTCTCGTCCACGACGGCGCCCGCGACCAGGTTGTAAGTGGCCAGGAACATCGCGACGGACTCCAGCGACATGGTCGGCCGCAGCGGGTCGAGCTCGGCGTCCACGATGCCGCTGACCAGCGTCGGCGGCGGCTCCCGCAGCAGCTTCTGGAAGTGCACGGTGCCGAGGTAGCGGCCGGTCGGCGTCGCGGTCGGCGGCCGGCACACGTACACCTGCGCCGCCAGCGCCGGGTTCAGGTCGGGGTTGCGGATCAGCGCGAGCGCCTCGGCGACCGTCGCGTCCGGCGGGACGATCACCGGGTCGGTGGTCATCAGCCCGCCCGCCGAGTGGTCGGCGTAGGTGAGCAGCCGCCGCACCGGCGCCGCTTCCTGCGGCTCCATCAGCGTCAGCAGCCGCTCGCGCTGCTCGGTCGGCAGCTCCCCGAGCAGGTCGGCGGCGTCGTCGGGGCCCATCGCCTCCAGGACGTCGGCGGCCCGGTCGACCTCCAGCTTGCCGAGGATCTCGATCTGGTCGTCCTCGGGCAGCTCCTCCAGGACGTCGGCGAGCCGCTCGTCGTCCAGCGCCACGGCGACCTCGGCGCGGCGCTTCTCCGGCAGCTCGTGCACGATGTTGGCGAGGTCGGCGGGCTTCATCCGCTCGAACGCGGCGATCAGCCCGGCCGCCCCCTGGCCGTGCTCGACGGCGGAGAAGCCCTCCGCGGCGTCCCAGTCCACCACCATGCTCTCGCCGCGCTTGCGCAGGCCGCGGCCGGTGCGGCGGCGGACGGCGACCTTGGTGACGTGCCAGTCGCGGGTCCGGGTCGGTTCCATTGCCACGTCCACCACCGACACCGGCTCGCCGCCGTCGCGGAGCCGGACGGTCCGGTCCAGCATCTCCGCGATGACCAGCGTCTCGGACTCGCGCTTCTGGAACCGGCGCACGTTCAGCCGCCCGTCGAAGATGACCGCGTCCGCCTCGATCACCGTCACCCGGGTGATCGGCAGGAACACCGCGCGGCGGGAGGCGACCTCCACCACCAGCCCGAGCACCCGCGGGGGCCGCGGCGCCAGGCGCAGCGCGACCACGACATCGCGGACCCGGCCGACCTGGTCGCCGGCCGGGTCGAACACCGCGATGCCCGCGAGCCGGGCGATGAACACCCGTGTCGGAGCTCCGCTCATGGCCTGGACACTACCCATGATCTCCCGGCTGATCCGGACGGGTATGTCACATCCCGCGCCCCCGTCCCGTCCTGGTCGGCGAGGGATGAAAGGGTTGATGACCGTGAGCGACGCCTTGGAGGAGCCCTTCGAGCGGCACCGGAACCTGCTGTTCGCGGTGGCCTACCGGATGCTGGGCACGGCGGCCGACGCCGAGGACGCCGTGCAGGACGCGTGGCTGCGCTGGTCGGCCGCCGACCGGTCCGGGGTCGCCGACCCGAAGGCCTACCTCGTCCGGATCACCACCAACGTGGCGCTGGACCGGCTCCGCTCGGCGCAGGTGCGCCGCGAGACCTACGTGGGGCCGTGGCTGCCCGAGCCGATGCTGACCTCCCCGGACGTCGCCGAGGACGCCGAGCTGTCGGAGTCGGTGTCGATGGCGATGCTGGTCGTGCTGGAGACGCTGAGCCCGCTCGAACGGGCGGTGTTCGTCCTCAAGGAGGTGTTCGGGTACCCGTACGCCGAGATCGCGACGGCGCTGGACCGGTCGGAGCAGTCCGTGCGGCAGCTCGGCACCCGCGCCCGCAAGCACGTGGAGGCGCGCCGGCCCCGCTTCGAGGCGGGCGGCGCCGAGCGGCGCGAGGCCACCGAGCGTTTCCTGGACGCGGTCCTCGGCGGCGACATCAACCGGCTGATGGAGGTCCTCGCCCCCGACGTCGCGCTGTGGACGGACGGCGGCGGCAAGGTCCGCGCGGCGCTGCGCTCGATCCGCGGCGCCGCCAAGGTCGGCCGCTGGCTCACCGCGATCACGGGCCAGCGCTACGCGGGCGTGGAGCCCGAGGACATGCGGATCCGGCGCGTCGACATCAACGGCGAGCCGGCCCTGGTGGTGGACGGCCCGGACGGCCCGATCAGCACGGTCACCGTGGACCTCGACGGCACCGGCCGCATCGCCGCCATCCACATGGTGGCCAACCCGGACAAGCTCGCGTCCGTCGCCGCCGGACGCGAACTCCCGATGTGAGGCGGACTCCCGATACGAGGCGGACCCCCGATGTGAGGCCGGGCGGCTACCGGTCGACCCGGCGGCGCTTGCCGCCGTACATGCGCGGCGGCGGCCCGGCCGTGGTCGCCGGGGACGGCACCGGGCGGACGGCGGCGTAGTCGTCCGGCGCCTCCACGGTCTCGCCGGACGGGGTGAGCCGGACGATCCACGACCCGGTGGCCCACGCCTCGGCCTGGCCCCCGTGGTCGGCGGCGTTCAGGCGCGCCTTCGCCAGGATCGGCGCCACCTCGTCCCACAGCTCGGACCCGGGCTCGACCTGCTCGGCGTCGGCGACGAAGGACACCAGCCGCCCGCCCTTGTCCTTGCTGCGCAGGATCACCGTCACCTGCGCGGACTCCGGCAGCCCCGGGAGCGGCTGCTCGCCCTCCCCGCCGGTCAGGACGTAGGCCGAGCCGTCGTGCCACACGTGCCAGGCGGCGCGCGGCTGCGGCAGGCCGGGCAGTTCCAGCCACAGCAGCCCCGACTTCTTGGCCGCCTCCTCCACCAGCGCCCTGTTCAGCTGACCCATGCTCAGAAGCGTCTCACATCCGTCGATAGCATCCGGGGCCATGCGCTCTCGACGTACCACCCTCGCGGTTCCGGGCAGCAACCCCCGCTTCATCGAGAAGGCCCAGGGGCTCCCCGCCGACGAGGTCTTCCTCGACCTGGAGGACGCCGTGGCGCCGTCGGCGAAGGAGGACGCCCGCGGGACCGTCGTCGCCGCCCTGAACGAGGGGGACTGGGCGGGCCGGACCCGGGTGGTGCGCGTCAACGACCTCGACACCCCCTGGGCGTACCGGGACGTGATCGAGGTCGTGGAGGGCGCCGGCGCGAACCTGGACGCGATCATGCTGCCGAAGGTGCCGGACGCCGCCCACGTCCAGTGGCTCGACCGGCTCCTCACCCAGATCGAGCGGGCGACGGGCCTGCCCGCCGGCCGGATCGGCATCGAGGCGCAGATCGAGGACGCCCGCGGCATGGTCAACGTCGACGCGATCGCGGCGTCCTCGCCCCGGCTGGAGGCCCTCGTCCTCGGTCCCGGCGACCTGATGGCCTCGATCAACATGCGGACGCTCGTCGTCGGCGAGCAGCCGCCCGGCTACACCGAGGGCGACGCCTACCACTACATCCTCATGCGCATCCTGATGGCCGCCCGCGCCCACGGCCTCCAGGCCGTCGACGGGCCCTACTTCAACGTCCGGGACGTGGACGCGTTCACGCGGGCCGCGCGGCGCTCCGCCGCCCTCGGCTACGACGGCAAGTGGGTGCTGCACCCGTCCCAGATCGAGGCGGGCAACGCCGTCTTCTCGCCGTCGCAGGACGACTACGACCGCGCCGAGCTGATCCTGGACGCCTACGAGCACTCGCTCGGCGAGGGGCGCGGCGCCGCCCGGCTCGGCGACGAGATGATCGACGAGGCGTCCCGCAAGATGGCCCTCGTCGTCGCGGTGAAGGGCCGCGCGGCCGGGATGGCGCGCACGAAGCGCTTCGAGCCGCCCGGGAACTGAACGCCCCGTACGATTCGTCCCACGTACGCGACGGTCTTCAGAAGGGGTCTCACGTGTCACGACCAGGGGACGCCGACGGCTGGGCCCCGCTGGACCCCGAACTCGACCGCGAGGCGCAGGGGAATCCGCAGCCGGCAGGTCCCGAGCCCGCCTCCCAGCCGCCCCAGGCGGCATGGCCCCAGGCCGCACCGCAGCCGTACGGGCAGCCGTACGGGCCAGAGCAGGGCCAGGGGCATCCGGCCGGGTCGCCGTACTGGCAGGGCGCTCCCGCCCAGCCGCCGGGCGCCTACGGCACGGGCGAGTACCGCCCGGCACCGTACGCGCAGGGCCAGTACGCGACAGGTGAGTACGCGACAGGCCAATACGCCCAAGGCCAATACGCCCAAGGCCAGTACACGGAGGGCCAGTACGGGCAGGGCCAGTACGGGCAGGGCCAGTACGGGCCGGGCCAGTACGGGCCGGGGCCGTACGGCGGCGGGTACGGGATGCCGCCGGTCAAGCGGCCCTGGACGGTCGAGACGCCGGAGGGCGTTCCCTTCCACCGGATGGCGCGCACCGAGGTACACCGGTGGTGGCGCCCCCTGGTCGGCACCGTGGGCATCGCCGCGGTCGGGATGGCCCTGGCGCTCGGGCTGATGATCATCGGGATCATCGTCACCGTGGCGGTCACCGGCGACGCGCCGGAACCGTCCGGAAACGAGTCGGTCTTCGAGAACGACACCGCCGACCTGGCGTTCAACCTGGGCGCGCTGGCCATGTTCCTGCCGGTGGCGCTGGCCGCGGCCTGGGTCGTCCAGCGGCGGCGGCCCGGCACGCTGTCGTCGGTCGCGGGGCGGCTGCGGTGGCGCTGGCTGCTGGCCTGCTGCGGCCTCGCGATCCTGTTCTGCGCCGTGTCCTACGGGACGTCGATCATCGCCGCGACCGGCCTAGACGACCAGTCGGGCGGCGACGAGCACTGGGTCGGGTGGGGCCGCTTCCTCGGGCCGGCGATCGTCATCGTCCTGCTGGTGCCGTTCCAGGCGGCGGCGGAAGAGTACGCGTTCCGCGGCTGGATGCTCCAGGCCGTCGGCGCCTGCACCCTGGAGACCGCCCGCGGACGAGCCGGACGCGCCTTCAGCACCGTGTTCCGCACGCCGTGGCCGGGGATCGTCGTCGGCTCGGCGCTGTTCACGGCCGGGCACGGCTACACCGGCTGGGGCATCCTCGACATCTTCGCCTTCGGCGCGATCGCGGCATGGCTCGTGGTGCGGACGGGCGGCCTGGAGGCGGGCATCGCCCTGCACGTGTTCAACAACCTGATGGCGTTCCTCTTCCCGGCGGCGGTCGGCGAGCTGGACATCGAGCAGGGAAGCGTCCCCTGGCAGGTCGTCGTCGCGGACATCGTGCCGATGGTCCTGTTCGCGGCGGCCGTCGTGTGGCTGGCTCGGCGGATGAAGGTGCGGACCGTCACGGGCGGCCCGGACGCGGACGACCCTCCGGTGACGGCGGCCACGGAACCGGCGCACGCGTCATAGGACGCCCCAGAGCGCGAGCGCGTCGAGCAGCCCCGGGGTGATCGGAAGGTCGCGCAGGTCGTCCGCGGACGTCCAGCGCACGTCGGACGCGTCGTCTCCGGCCCGGAGCGTCCCGCCGACGACGGTCGCCATGTAGTCGTGGATGTCATAGGTGACGCCGCCCGGCCCTGGGCGCTGCACCGAGCCGGCCAGGGCGCCGACGGCGACGTCCAGGCCCGTCTCCTCCCGCAACTCGCGGACGACCGCCGCATGATCGTCCTCGCCCGGCTCGACCCGTCCGCCGGGGATGGTCCACTGGCCCACGCCCGGCGGGCGGCCACGCTGGACCAGGAGCAGCCGCCCGTCGCCGTCCCGCACGATCCCGCCCACGCAACGCACCCGCATGGCCCTATTTTCCCGCCCCTTTTCCAGCCGGGGACCGGCCCGCGCTTGACGGGCCGTGATGTCGCCGCGCAGGGTGGTTAATCATGAGGGCCGAGCCCACCTGCCCGCGCTGCGCGGGCCCTCTCAGCGCGCCGAGTCTCTGGTCCAGCGACTGGACCTGCGGCGTGCACGGCGCCGTACTGCCGAGGCAGCCGTCGCGACGTCCCGGCCCCGAGGGGCTGGCGGCCGTGCTGCGCGACGCGAGGGTCCCCGTCTGGACGCCCTGGCCCCTTCCGCCGGCCTGGCTCGTCACGGGGTTCACCACGGTCGGGGACGACCGGTCGGGAGCGCGGGCGACGGCGGTCGCCGTGTCCGGGCCGGGGCTGCTGCGCGGCCCCGCCGACATGGTGCTGATCGCCGAGGAGCCCGGGATCGGGCTCGGCGCCCACTACGCGGGGCTGGAGGGCGGCGACCCGGGCGAGGCCTTCAACGGCGGGCCGCCGCACGTGAAGCTCGACGTCAGCGGGCCCGCGGCGACCTGCGGCCACTCGGTGCCGATGTGGGCGGTCGGCGACCGGCCCGACCGCGCCGTCTTCGTCGGCGAGGCGATGGGCCACTGGCTGTGGGCGGTGCTGTGGCCCGCCGACGCCGGGGTCCTCATGCTGGAGCACCAGACGCTCCTCGACCTGCGCGAGCCGGGGATGGAGCTCGACCTCCCCTACGGCGCCCACAGCCCCCGCGTCGACGAGTGACCGGGCCTGGTGGGATGGGTCCCATGCGGATCGATCTGCACAGCCACAGCGACGCCTCCGACGGCACGCGCCCGCCCGCCGAGGTCGTCCGGCGGGCGCGGGAGAAGGGCCTGGACGTTCTCGCGCTCACCGACCACGACACCGTCTCCGGCTGGGACGAGGCGACGCGCGCCCTGCCCGGCGGCCTGACGCTCGTCCCGGGCATCGAGCTGTCCTGCAACCAGGACGGCCGCAGCCTGCACCTTCTCGGCTACCTGTTCGACCCGGACGAGCCGGAGCTGGCCGCCGAGCTGACGCGGATCCGCGACGACCGGGTGATCAGGGCGCGGGGCATGGTGGACCGCCTCCGCGGCCTGGGCGTGGACGTCACCTGGGCCATGGTCCGCGCGCTCGCCAAGGGCGAGGCGGTCGGGCGCCCGCACATCGCCCGGGCCATGGTCGAGGCGGGGGCGATCGAGACCGAGGACCGGGCGTTCACGTCCCGGTGGATCGCGCAGGACGGCCGCGCCTACGTCGAGCGGTACGCGCTCGACCCGGAACGGGCCGTCGGGCTCGTCCGGGCCGCCGGGGGCGTGTGCGTCCTCGCGCATCCGCGGGCGCGGCGCGGCCACGTCGTCCCGGACGAGGTGATCGGGAAACTGGCCGCCGCGGGGCTCGCGGGCGTCGAGGCCGACCACCCCGAGCACGCCCCCGGGGACCGCGCCCGGCTGCGCGACCTGGCCGCCGGCCTGGGCCTCGCCGTGACCGGGTCCAGCGACGACCACGGCGCCCCGACCGGCGACCGGCTCGGCGCCGAGACCACCGCGCCGGACGCCTTCGAGGCGCTGCTCGCCGCCGCCACCGGCGGTGATCTCCGAGTGCCCGATGGGGGCGCCGAATCGCGGTAGGGTGCCAAGCGTGGACGCGCGCATCGAACAGGTGGTGACGTCGGGGACGCTGACCCTCGACGACACCGAGTACGACGTCGAGAACAACACCTACATCGTCGGCGACGACGACGAGGTCATCGTGATCGACCCGGCGTACGACGCCGAGGCCATCCTCAAGGAGGTCGGCGACCGCGAGGTCATGGCCGTGCTCCTGACCGACGGCAACGAGCACCGTCTCAACGTCGTCCTGGAGGTCGCCGCCGCCGGCGAGGAGGACGAGGAGAACTGGGCGCCGATCGCGCTGCACCGCGCCGACCGGCTGCTGTGGCGCGACTACTTCGGCCGCCTCGCCAAAGAGGAGGAGGACGAGGACGACGCCAAGGCGCTGCGCTCCCTCGAACCCGACATCTGGCTGGAGGACGGCGGCGTCTTCGAGATCGCCGACGCCCAGCTGGAGATCGTGCACACCCCGGGCCACACCCCCGGCAGCGTGTGCGTGATCAGCGAGCAGCTCGGCCTGCTGTTCTCCGGCGACACCCTCCACCGCGGCCGGCCCGGCTCGATCGGCCAGGTCTACGAGGACCTGCGCAAGCAGCTCAACTCGATCGGCGCTCTGCTGACCCCGCTGCCCAAGGACCTGCGGATCCTGCCCGCCCAGGGCGAGGAGACCACGGTCGGCGACGAGGACGCCCGCTGGGAGACCTGGGGCAGCCTCGCTCAGGACGACTAAAAGGTGGAGCAGCTGGGGTTCGAGGGGATGCCCCGGCGGCTGTACACGTGCACGCCGTCGCGGTTGAACACGTGGCTCGACTGCCCGCGCCGGTACCGGATGACCTATCTGGACCGTCCGATGCCGCCGAAGGGACCGCCGTGGGCGCACAACAGCGTCGGCGCCAGCGTGCACAACGCGCTGGCCGGCTGGTGGCGGTTGCCCGTCCATGAACGGACGCCCGAGGCCGCCGGGTCGCTGCTGGTCCGGGGCTGGCTGACGGACGGTTTCCGGGACGAGGCGCAGTCCGCCGAGTGGCGCGAGCGCGCCCGCGAGATGACCGAGCGGTACGCGGCCGGCCTCGACCCCCACGACGAGCCGCTCGGCGTCGAACGCACCGTCGCGACCCGCACCGACCGGATCGCGGTGTCCGGGCGCATCGACCGGCTGGACGCGCGCGGCTCCGAACTCGTCGTCGTCGACTACAAGACGGGACGGCACATCCTCACCAGCGACGACGCCCGCGGGTCGCTGGCGCTGGCGATCTACGCGGTGGCGGCGTCCCGCGTCCTGCGCCGCCCGTGCCACCGCGTCGAGCTGCACCATCTGCCGTCCGGCGAGGTGGCGGTGTGGGAGCACACCGACGAGTCGCTGGCCCGGCACATGCGCCGCGCGGAGCAGATCGCCGAGGAGGCCGCCACGGCGGACGAGGCGTACAAGGCTCTTCCGGGGGGTGTGGGGGGTCGTCCCCCCGCAGGGGACGCGGGGAATGCCCGGGTGCCGAGGCCGCGCGAGGGGGAGGTCGAGCACGGCCCGTACGACGAGCTGTTCCCGCCCCGTCCGGGCAACCTGTGCTCGTGGTGCGACTTCGCCCGCCACTGCCCGGAGGGCCGGGAGGCCGCCCCGCGCAAGGACCCGTGGGCGGCGCTTCCCGTGGACGTCTCCTAGGCCGGTTCGAGGGCGCGCCCCCCGGGCCAGCGGCGCGGGTCGCGCAGCCCGTACAGCCCCTTGCCGAGGTCGTAGCCTTCGGCCGCGAGCCGGCGCCGGGTCCGTTCGAGCATGTCGCGGGTGTTCTTGGCGAAGGCGTAGTCGTGCAGACGTTCCGGCACCGAGTTCATCGCGAGGCGGAACGACTTCAGCGCCGCGGTCACGGCGGGCCGCGGGATCTCGGGCAGCGCCCCGTACATCTCGCGCGCCCAGTCGGGCAGCGTGTAGTAGCAGAGCGCCCCGAACGGAAAGTAGCCCGGCTTGCCCGGCGCGAGGAACTTGAGGTTCTCCGGGATGGCGGGCCACATCAGGAACCGGA
This sequence comes from Actinomadura madurae, assembly GCF_900115095.1. Classification (GTDB taxonomy): domain Bacteria; phylum Actinomycetota; class Actinomycetes; order Streptosporangiales; family Streptosporangiaceae; genus Spirillospora; species Spirillospora madurae. The sequence continues at coordinate 379,891 of NZ_FOVH01000008.1, read as the reverse complement.
CGGTCTCCGCCGCCTCCTCGGTGACCCTCAGCCGCGGGCGCATCTCGGCGAAGAACGCCTCCATCTCGGCGACGCTGCCGGGGACGTCCTCGGCGTGCAGCCCGACGAGCGTCGCCGACGCGCGCTGCTCGTCCAGATACCGGTCGGCCATGGCGTCGGTCAGCGGGAGCCCGGCGCGGCGCGCCACCTCCAGGTAGGAGTACACCTCGGCGCAGTGCACCCACAGGAGCAGCTCGGGCTGGTCGAGCCTCTCCCGCTTGCCGGTGTCGTGGTTGAGGATCCGCAGGCTTCGGTGGATCTCCCGGACCCGGAAGGCGGCCTTCTCGACCTCCTCGGGGCTGCCGAACGTGCCGAGGCCGACGAAGTCGGAGGTGCGCTGGAGGCGGCCGAACGGGTCCTCGCGGAAGTTGGAGTTCTGCCAGACCCCCCACATCGCCATGGGGTGCAGTGCCTGCAGCATGAGGCTGCGCACCCCGCCGACCCACATGGACCGGTCGAGGTGCACGCGCCACGTGACGCTCTCGGGTGGCTGGACGGTCGCGGGCATGCACACACCTCCGTGAGACAAACTGAGGTAAGTGTGTCATTACCCCGCGCCGTCCGCGACACCGCCCCCTCTCTGTGTCGCGGTAGATGCATAAAGGATTCATATAAAACTGCTATGCTTCAGACATGAGTCGCCGAGACGCCGCGCACGGCGCTTCCGATGCCATCGGGGCAGCCCTCTATGGTCTGGCCACCAGGGCGGTGAGACGGCTTCCCCGCGACATGAGCCTGACGTCCGCCGCCACCTTGGCCACCCTGGACAAGACCGGCCCGCGGCGGATCACCGACCTGGCGGTGGCCGAGGGCGTCACGCAGCCCGCGATGACCGTCCTGGTCCGGGTGATGGAGGAATCCGGGCTGGTCGAGCGGAAGGGCGATCCGTCCGACAAGCGGGTCACGCTGGTGTGCCTGACCGAGGCCGGCGCGTCGTACGTCCGGACGCGACGCCAGGCGGGCGTCGACGCGTACGCGCGGTTGATCGACGAACTCACCGATGACGAGGTCGAGGCCTTGGCAGCAGCCCTTCCGGCGCTGCTGCATCTGGCGGAGCTCGAAAGCCACGCCCGAGAGGAGCCGGACCGGTGACCGCGGCCCAGGGGCACGACCAGCCCATGAGCAGTTCCGAGGCACGTCTGCTGGTCCCCGCCCTGATGTTCATCGCCCTGGTCGTGGCGGCGGTCGCCAGCCTCGGGACGCCGCTCATCACCAGCGTGGCGACCACGTTCCACGTCTCCCTCGACAGCGCGCAGTGGACGCTGACCATCGCCCTGCTCAGCGGTGCCGTCGCCACACCCGTCCTCGGCCGGCTCGGAGCCGGTCCGCACCGGCGGGCCACGATTCTCGCCACGCTGGCGATCGCCGTCGTCGGCAGCGCGCTCACCGTGCTGCCGCTGCCGTTCGCCTGGCTGCTCGCGGGCAGAGCGGCCCAAGGCGTCGGACTCGGTCTCACGGCGCTGATGATGGGCGTGGCCCGAGACCATCTTCCCGAGGAGCGCGGCGCGGCCGCGATCGCCCTGATCTCGGTGGTCTCCATCATCGGAGCCGGCGTCGGCTACCCGCTGGCCGCGCTGCTCGCCGAGTTCGGCGGGCTGCGGGCCGCCTACGGCCTCGGCCTGCTCGTCACCGCCCTCGCCTTCGTGACCGCGTGGCGCTCCATGCCCGCAGCTCCCGAGGGCCGCTCCGCTCACGTGAACGTGGCCGGCGCGCTCGTCCTGGCGGGTGGACTGCTCCTCGTCCTGTTCCTGGCCGGCGAGACGAGCCTGTGGAGCCGACACCTCGCCGTGGCGGTGACCCTTGCCGTCGCCGCCGTGCTTCTGCTGTGCGTCTGGACCGCCTCCGAGCTGCGCAGCACGACGCCTCTGGTCGGCGTCCGGGCGGTACGGCACCCGGCGGTCGCCGGGGCGAACATCGCCATGTTCGTCGGCGGGAGCGGCATGTACCTCCTGCTCACGCTCATCACCCGCTACGCGCAGACGCCGCACAGCGCCGGCTACGGCTTCGGGCTGACCACCTTCGTGGCGGGGCTGGTCCTCATCCCGTTCTCCGTGCTGGGGTTCGTCGCCGGCAAGCTCACGCCCCGGGTCCGTGAACGGATCGACGGCCCCCTGCTCCTGGCCGGCAGCGCCGCCATCGTCGGCGGCGGGTTCGTCCTGTTCGCGGCGGCCCGGTCCAACCTGGCCGAACTGCTCGTGGCCATGGGCGTGCTGGGCTTCGGCGTCGGCGGCTTCTCGGCCGCCATGCCCGGCGTCATCCTGGCCGTCACACCCAAGAGCGAGACGTCGAGCGCCATGAGCTTCAACTATGTCGTCCGCAGCGTCGGGTACTCCCTGGGCAGCGCCATCGGCGGTCTGGCCCTGGCCGCCGGCACCGACACCGGCCGCCTCTTCCCGGACGACGGCGCCTACACCACCGCGGCGCTGATCGGCGTCGCCGCGATGGCGATCACGACGATGACCAGCCTCGTCCTCGCCCGCCGACGCTCACCCGAGACCGATCCGATGGCAGCCCCAGCCGGTTGATCGAAGCCGTCCGGCTTCGACGCCGTCTCCGATCGCAGACCCTGAGAGGCTTGCCGCCTACAACAAGCTGGCCGGCCGGGCCGTCAGGGCCGCGGGCGGCCGGCCCGTCGTGACGGTGTCCTGACGGGCCGTGGGGAGCGTGACGAGATCCGTCCCGTGGAACCTGACGCACGCCGGTTCACCTGCGTCAGGTTCCGCGGGACGTGACATTCTCTCAGTGCATTCCGGCCATGACCGTGCGGAGGTGGGCGGCGAACGTGTCCGGGTCGTCGGCGAAGCCGACGTGACCGCCGGGGAAGAGGACCGGCTCCAGGTCGAGGGCGTCGGCGAGGACCCGGGAGGCGCGGTCGCAGAGCTGCCCGGCGGAGTCCCGGCCGATGCCGACCACGATCCTGTCCCCGGCCGCGCGGAGCGCCGCGAGGTCGGGCTCCCAGCCGGACGTCTTCCGCAGCTCGTGGGTGAACCAGCGGCGCTCGTCGGCGACCACCCGCGGATCGCGGTCGCCGCCGAACATCTCCTCGAGGGCGCACTGCGGCATCACGATGCCGGCCGCGGCCATGAACTTGCCCCAGGCGCCGATGACGTCGTCGGCGAGGTAGGTGTCGATCATGTCCTCGGTCGCGGCGTGGAGCTCGTCCCGGTCGTCCAGCAGCCGCTGCAGCGGGGGCTCATGGGCGATGGCGGCGCGGATCTGCCCGGGGTGGGCCTGCGCGAGCGCGAGCACGGTGCACGCGCCGCCGCTCGACCCGAGGACGATGGCCGGACCGGCGTCCAGCTCGTCGATCAGCCGGGACAGGTCGCCGGCGCGCAGTTCCGGCGTCGACTCCCGCCCCGGGTCGTCGAGCGGGCTGCGGTTGATGCCGCGCGGGTCGGTGGTGAGGACGGTGTGGCCGGCCGCGAGCAGGTCGGCGAGCGGTGCGAACGCGGCGGCGTCCATGGGGGCGCCGACGAGCGCCACGAGCGGCCCGTGCCCGCGGACCTCGTAGTGCAGGCGCCCGTCGGGCACCCGGAGGCTTCGGACGATGGGCTGGGACGAAACAGACGTCATGGGACCTCCCGGTCTGGTCGGGTGCTGCTGACTACGACCTCCGGGACGCCCGGAACTCATCGCCGCGGGCCTCCTGTTTCGCCTCGCCGAACAGGAGGCCCGGACGCTTCGGGGAGCCGGGCGCCGTACCCGGCGCCCGGCTCCCGACGGATTACCTGGTCACAGCGGTTCGTCCCGCACGACCTCCAGGTTCATGAAGCGCGGCCCGCCGGTGCACAGCGCCCGCATCTCCCCGGAGAGCCGCTGCGTCTCGGGCAGGTCGCTGTTGCGCATCGCCTCCTCGTAGGAGGGGAACTCGACGATGTCCACGAAGTGGGCCGGGTTGTCGCGATCCCGGGTGTGCATCTCGTGCGTCGCCGTGCGCTTGCCCTCGGTCGCGGCGGCCCACTGGTCGAACAGCGGGTCCATCTCGTCCTGGCGGTCGGTCTCGTACTCGATGATCTGAACGAAGGTCATGTGTCTCACCCCTGGGCCATCGCCTGCTCGTCCTTGAGGTGGGCGCGGATCTCGTCCCGCAGCTCCGGCGTGTCCGCGTGCCCGTGCACCGAGACCGCGTGCTCGGCGGCGGCGCGGACGACCTCGTCCTCCTCGCCGCTGATCGTGAGCGTGCAGCCCGACTCGCTCGGCATGTCCCTGCAGTCGGCCGTCTTGCGCATGGTTCCCCCCTCGCCGGCCCGGACCCGGCCCCGCGAGAGGTGCACGGCGGCGCCGGACGTCCAGCCCTGTTCCCGTCGCACCGCCACACCGATGGCAACTCCGCTATCAATCGTGACATATGCCCACGTCAGAGTGAAGGTGCCGGAGGTCCGCTAGGGGAGGCGGCCGGTGCCGCCGTCGGGGGCGGCGTGGACGAGGCCCGTCTGGTAGGCGATGACGACGAGCTGCGCTCGGTCGCGGGCCTCCAGCTTCGTCATGGCGCGCTGGACGTGGGCGCGGACGGTGAACGGGCTGAGGAACATCCGCTCGGCGATCTCCTGGTTGGACAGGCCGGTGGCGACGAGGGCCACCATCTCGCGTTCGCGCGGGGTGAGCACGGCGAGCCGTTCGGGGTCGTGCGGGACGCCGTCCGGCGTGGCCAGGAAACGGGCGACGAGGGAGCGGGTCGCGGCGGGGGACAGGAGGGTGTCGCCGTCGGCGATCGTGCGCACGGCGTCCGCCAGGTCCTCGGCCCCGATGCCCTTGCCGATGAACCCGCCGGCGCCCGCGCGCAGCGCCTGGGCGACGTACTCGTCGGTCTCGTACGTGGTGAGGATCAGGACGCGGCTGGCCCGCAGCTCCGGGTCCGCGCAGATCCGTGCCGTCGCGGTGATGCCGTCCATCTCCGGCATGCGGATGTCCATGACCACCACGTCCGGGCGCAGCTCCCGGGTGAGCCGCACCGCCTCCCGGCCGTCGGCGGCCTCGCCGACCACGGTGATGTCGTCGGCACTGTCGAGCAGCAACCGGAAGGCGCCGCGCAGCAGGGCCTGATCGTCGGCGAGCAGGACCCGGCGCGTCACGGCGCCTCCCCGGCCTCTCCGCCGTCCGTTCGTCCGTCGGTCCTTCGCGCCGTGTTCTTGGCGGGCGGGAGGGGCAGCTGTGCGGAGACGAGGAAGCCGCCCTCCGGGCGCCTGCCCGCGGACAGCTGCCCACCGACCGCCGTGGCACGTTCACGCATCCCGATCAGACCGTAACCGGGCGAACGGTCCGACACCGCGGTCACCGCCGGCGCCGCATGGGCGCCGCCTCCGTCGTCGGCGACGGTGATGGTCACGCGATCGCGGTTCCAGGCGAGGTGCACCTGGGCGCTGCCGGTACCGGCGTGTTTGGTCACGTTGGTCAGGGCCTCCTGGACGATGCGGTAGGCGGTGAGGTCCACCCCCGGAGGCAGCGGCCTCGCCGTGCCCTCATGGTGCACCGCCACCTCCAGACCCGCGCGGCGGAAGGATTCGAGGAGCGTGGGAAGCCGGGACAGTCCGGGCGCCGGTTCGTCGGGCCCGGCCGCGTCCCCGGACTGGCGCAGCAGCCCGACCGTGGCGCGCAGTTCGTCGAGCGCGTGGCCGGTCGTCTCGACGAGCTCGTCCAGGCTCTCGCGGGTCTGCTCCGGGCGGACGTCGAAGAAGTGCGCGGCGACCGTGGCCTGCGCGTTGGCCAGGGTGATCTGATGGGCGACGAGGTCGTGCAGTTCCCGGGCGATGCGCACCCGTTCCTCGGCCACCCTCCGGCGCGCCTCGCTGTCCCGGCTCTGCTCGGCTCGCAGCGCCCGCTCCTCCACGGCCGCCAGGTAGGCCCGCCGGTTCTGCGTCGAGTGGCCGAGGATTCCGGCCACCAGCGGGAACGCCGCCACCAGCGCCGCCCTGCTCACGTCCTGCCACGAGAGGTTCCCGAACGCGGACACGAGGTTGGCGGCGACCAGCAGCGCCGCGGAGGAGAGCAGCACCGCGCTCGCCGGGCGCCGTTCGGTGCGCACGGCGAGCGTGTAAGCGGTGATCACGGCGGGGGCCACGATGAGCGGGCTCAGCAGGAGGCCCAGGGACGGCACCAGCATGCCGATCGCGGTCGTGGCCGCCATGACGGCCAGCGGCGCCCTGTGCCGCGCCGGCAGCACGGCACAGGACAGCGCGGCGACGAGGTAGGCGGCGGCGGGTGGCGGCGACACCGACTCGTCGTCGACCTGCAGGATGCCGCCGAGCAGGCAGAGCGCGAACGCCGTCGCCGTGATCGCTCCCTCCCGCACCCACGTGACGCGTGGTCGCGGGTCACCGCCACCCGTGTTCGTCATGGCCGGCTCAGCGCCTGCCGACGGGGGACGGCGGCCCCACCACGTCCGGCCGGGTCGCGGAGGCCGGGGCATGCCGGCTCAGCGCCTCACCTTCGATGTCCACATTCGGCAGCACACGGTTCAGGGTACGGGGCAGCCACCAGGCCCGGCGGCCGAGCAGGGCCAGGACCGCGGGCGCGATCGCCATCCGGACCACGAAGGCGTCGAAGGCGACGGCGGAGGCCAGGCCGACGCCCATCGTCTGGATGGTCGGGTTGTTCATCCCGATGAACCCGGCGAACACGCTGGTCATGATGATCGCCGCCGCGGCCACCACGCGTCCGCTGTGCCGGAAACCGCTGACGATCGCCTCCCCGGGGGACGCGCCGTGGACGTGGGCCTCCCGCATCCGGCTGACGAGGAAGACCTCGTAGTCCATGGCGAGGCCGAACACGATCCCGATGATCAGGATCGGCATCAGCGACATGACCGGCCCGGTCTGCTCGATGCCGATCAGCTCCGCCGCCCAGCCCCACTGGAAGACGGCGACGACGACGCCGAAGGCGGCCCCGACCGACAGCAGGAAGCCGAGCGCGGCCTTCACCGGCACCAGGATCGAGCGGAAGACCACCGTCAGCAGCAGCACCGCCAGGCCGATGACCACGATCAGATAGGGGATCAGGGCATCGGACATCGCCTCGGAGATGTCGATGTTCAACGCCGTAGTACCGGTCACCAGGACCACGGCGCCCGTGTCGGCCTCCACGTCGGAGGCCGCACCGCGGATCGCCTGAACCAGGTCCTTGGTCTCGGCGCTGTTCGGCGCCGTCTGCGGAACCGCGGTGAGGACGGCCGTGTCCTTCTTCTCGCTCAGGACTGGATCACCGACCGACTCGACCCCGTCCACGTCCCGCAGGGTCTGGGCGACCAGGTCGGTGGCGGCGCGCGGGTTCGCGGCGTCCGCCATGTCGACGACCACGGTGAGCGGGCCGTTGAATCCGGGACCGAAGCCTTCCGACAGCAGGTCGTAGGCACGGCGCTGGGTGGTCTCCACCGACTTGGACTCGTCCCCGGGCAGGCCGAGTTCGAGGCTCAGCGCGGGCACGGCGACGGCGCCGAGACCGAGCCCGGCGGCCAGCAGCACGGTCAGCGGCCGGCGCAGCACGAACCGCGCCCACCGGGTGCCGAGCCCGGCCCGGACCGGCCGCGGGGCGGACGTGCGGGCGGCGCGGGGCAGGATCCGCCGGCGGAAGAAGCCGAACAGCGCGGGGACCAGGGTCAGCGCGACGAGGACGGCGAGAGCCACGGCCCCCGCACCGCCCACGCCCATCTTGGTGAGTTCGGGGATCCCGACGACCCCCAGCCCGACCAGGGCGATGAAGACGGTCGCGCCGGCGAACACCACGGCGGACCCGGCCGTGCCCACCGCCCGGCCGGCGGCCTCCTCCGCCTCCGTGCCCTGCGCGAGCTCGTCGCGGAACCGGGAGGTGATGAAGAGCGCGTAGTCGATGCCGACCGCCAGCCCCAGCATCAGCACCAGGATCGCGACGGTGGACGTCAGTCCCAGCGGAGCGGCCAGCGCGGACACCACGCCGAACGCGATGGCCACGCCCCAGAAGGCGGTCAGCAGCGACAGCCCGGCCGCGACCAGCGACCCGAGGGCGAGGATCAGCACCACCGCCGCGACCACCACGCCGATGATCTCCGTCGTCCCGCCCGGCGCCTCCTCCGAGTCCAGGGCCGAACCGCCGATCTCCACGGTCAGCCCCGCGTCCCGGGCCTTCTCGGCGGCGTCCTCCAATGCGCTCTTCGTCGACTCCGCCAGGTCGACGCCGTCCACGGTGTAGGTGATCGTGGAGTAGGCGATGGTGCCGTCCTCGCTGACCGCACCGGTCTTGTAGGGGTCGGTGGTCGCCGCGACCTGATCGCCCCCGTCCAGCGCGCCGAGCGTGCTCCCGACGATCGCCTTGTTCTCCCCGGCCGTCACCCGCTGCCCGTCCGGGGCCTGGAACACGAGCCGGGCCTCGGCACCCTGGGCGTTGCTCTGCGGGAACCGCTCGTCCAGCAGGTCGAACGCCTGCTGCGATTCGGTGCCGGGCATGGAGAGGTCCTCTTCCTCCGCGGCCGGCGCCGTGGCGGCGGCGACCACCGCCAGCAGCAGGGCGCCCAGCCACAGAGCCCCCACGAGCCTGCGCCGCCGGAACGCCCACCGCCCGACCCGGTAAAGATATTTCGCCACCTGTCGATCACTCCAGACACCACGAGGGAAAAGCGCGGATCTCGCGCGCCACCAACACTCCCTCCCGCCCCCGCACCGCGGCATCGTCCCCAGCCCCCGTCTTCCCCTGGTGCACCCGAACCAGAGAAACCCGCCCCCTAGTCCCCACGCACCAGCCCACCCCCCACGACCTGCGGCTCAGCCGTGCGCAAACCCAGCCCCACACATACTTCGTCCGCGGCAGGCGAAAGGCGGACGGGAGGTGGAGTGCCCGGAGTCACAACTGCTTCGTCCACACTGGGCACCGCTCACGGCACCGGCGCAGTCCTGCCCGGCAATCGAAAGGGCTGACCACGCGTGGGCGTCGACCACCCCGGCAATGGCGACGACGGGGTCGAGAAGCCGTCGGTCAAAGACTCGGCGTGGCATCCTCCTCCCGATCGCCCAGGTTCACCTGGCCAGCCATCCCGCATCGAAAGCTGGGGCGGGGTCATGGGCACGGTCGACAAGCGCGACGATGAGCGGCCTCCGCCTGGCGATGCTGGCCCGGTCCTTGAGGGTTCGAGCAGCTCGACGGCGGTCGGCTGCGGGTGTGGTTCGAGGTTCCGTGCACCGGTCGCCCCGCGGCCGGTTTCCGTTCCGGGCCGGCACCGCCCAGACCCGATTCAACGGGTGGATAGGGGATCGATAACGCCTTTTCGTAGCTTCGCAGTTCACCCCCGGACGCTCCGGGGGCGCGCATCGGAAAGGGAGCGCATGAGCTTCAAGACCAAGACCGCGATGACCAGCGTAGGAGTGGCGGGCGTTCTGGCCTTGCCGACGGCCGCATTCGCTATCACGCCAGCGCAGGCCGCGGGTGCCAAGGCGGCCCCGGCCGCAGGTGCCGGGGCTTCGGCGGCGCCTGGGGCGGCTGCTCGGCCGCCGGTCGGCTGGAACTGCAAGGCGGACAAGGACACCGACGACGGCGATCCCGGCGGCTCGTCGGGCTGGACCCGCAGACGGTGGAAGTTCAGCGACAGCAACTTCGCCGAGGCGAGGTTCGCGGCCAAGGGCGAGAAGTTCGGTGTCTACAACGGGACCAAGACGTCGGTCGGCGGCACCCTGTACGTCAAGTACGGGAGCAAGTGGAAGAAAAAGAAGACCCTCAAGCTGACCAAGGACGACGCGTACAAGTTCCGGAACCTGTCGATCAAGGACGGGCGGAAGGTGTACATGAAGGTGTGGGTGCATAAGCGGGGCAGCTGCAAGAGCCATACCTTCACCGCCTGAGCGGGCGACGGGGTGAGGGCACCGGTACGGGACGGTGCCCCGGCCCCCGCCATGGACGCACAACCGGCCATCCCGGTCTGGGGCTTTAGGGCGCGGTCTGGCGGGGGGCCGGTTTCACGGTTCTGCGGAGGAGGCAGAACTCGTTGCCTTCGGGGTCGGCCAGGACGTGCCAGGGCTCCTCGCCGGTTTGGCCCACGTCGGCCGTGCGGGCGCCGAGGGCGAAGAGGCGCTGGAGTTCCTCGTCCTGGTCGCGGTCGACCGCGTTGACGTCGAAGTGCAGGGGGAGCTTGGCCTGCCTGGGGTCGGTGCTGGGGCTGAGGACGATGGTGAGCCCGGGATCGGCCGGGTCGTTGCCGGCGGGGCCGATCTCGATGCCGCCGTCCTCGTCCGTTTCCAGGACGACGTAGTCGAGTACCTGACACCAGAAGTCCGCCAGGGTTTCGGGGTCCCGGCAGTCAAGGATCAACTCGGTGATGCGGCATGCCATTGCGGCACTCTACTGCCGGGAGTCCGGATCGGGCCTCTCGTTAACGCGCTGAGAGCGGTAGGCGGGCCGGCGGGGGGAGCGGGGCCGGGGCGGGGTTCGCGCGGAACGACTGGAGCATGAGGGCCGCCAGGCGGCGGGATGCCGCCACCCTTGCCTCGGGGGTGTCGGCGCGGATGCCCTCGTTCGCCATCAGGGTGAGGACGATGTCCTCCAGGACGAAGTCCTGCCGGAGGGCGCCCGATCGTTTGGCGCGCCGGACGAGTTCGAGTATCGCGCTCAGCGCGCGGTCGCGTTCGGCCGTGAAGTAGTCGACCGTTCTCGGGAACCGTGAGGTGAAGGCGCGGGAGAAGCCCCGGTCGAGGGCGTGCATCTCCATGAGCCTGTCGATGACCAGGCAGAAGCCGTGCCAGGGGTCGGGCGCCGCCAGGCCCTCCTCGACGACCGCCGAGCACAGGGCCATCTGCTCGGCGAAAGCCGCGGTGAACAGGGCTTCCTTGGTCGGGAAGTGCCGGTAGACGGTCGCGGGGCCCACGTCCGCGCGCCGGGCGATCTCGCGGATCGGCACGTCGAGGCCCTCGGTGGCGAAGGCCATGCGGGCGACCGCGAGGATGCGGGCGCGGTTGTCTCGGGCGTCCGAGCGCAGCTCACTCACTTGGGCCGTCACCGCTCTCACTTTAGTCAAACGGACGGGGTGTTCCGTTACGGTCCGGCGGCATGAGAGCCGTTCAGTTTTCCGAGTACGGGCCGCCCGGCGTCATGCGGGTGGCCGAGGTCGAGGCCCCGCATGCGGGGGCGGGGGAGGTCCGCATCGCCGTCAGGGCGTCCGGGGTCGCGCCGGGTGAGGTCCAGATCCGCTCCGGGCGGATGCGCGATGCCGTGCCCACGGCGTTCCCGTGCCGGACGGGGTTCGACGCCGCGGGCGTGGTGGACGAGGTCGGCGACGGTGTGACCGGCGTCGCGATCGGTGACGAGGTGTTCGGCGTGACCGCGACGACCGCGCGGGGCGCCAACGCCGACCACGCGGTCCTGGTCTTCTGGGCGCCGAAGCCGGACGTGTGGAGCTGGGAGGAGGCGGGCGGTGCCGCGGGCTCGGTCGAGACGTCCACCCGCGTCCTCGACCGGCTCCGGGTCGGTGCCGGGCACACCGTGCTGGTGCAGGGCGCGGCCGGTGCCGTGGGGACGGTCGCCGTGCAGATGGCGGTCGCCCGCGGCGCCACCGTGATCGGGACGGCGAGCGAGCGCAACCACGACTTCCTGCGGTCTCTGGGTGCCGAGCCCACGACGTACGGGTCGGGCCTGGTCGAACGGGTCCGCGCGATGGCCCCGGGGGTGGACGCGGTGTTCGACTGCGCCGGAGGGGCGCTGCCCGACCTGATCGCGATCGCCGGGGACCCGGCGCGGGTGGTGACGATCGCGCCCGACTTCTCCGCGGCGTCCCTCGGCGTGCACATGTCGCACGGAGCACCGGCCGAGGAGACCGGCGACGCGATCGGGGCCGCGGCCGACCCGCAGGCGCTGCACGGTCTCGGTATCGCGGTCGAGCTGGCCGGGAAGGGCCGGCTGCGGATTCCGGTCGCGGCGGCCTTCCCGCTGGAGGAGGTCGTGGCCGCGCACGAACTGAGCGAGACCCGCCACGCCCGCGGCAGGATCGTGCTGGTGAACTGACCGTCAGGAGAGGGCTTCCAGGGGCAGGTCGCTGCCGAGCCAGGTGGCCGCCAGTTCCTGCACCGGCACGTCGAGCGCCTCGCCGAGGCGGACGATCGTGCCGAACCCGGGGGAGGGCAGCCGGCCGGTCTCGATCTTGCGCAGGGTCTCCGGCGAGATGCCGGCCGCGCCCGCGACCTCCGCCAGGTCGCGGTCCGCCCGCGCGTGGCGCAGCAGGGCGCCGAGGCGCCTGCCGGCCTCGATCTGCTCGGGCGTGAGCGGTTGGCGGACCATGGCCCCAGGGTAGGGCTGGTATTTCTATACCGTCAAGCACTAGGGTGACGGTATAGAAATACCAGCACTCGTACGTGAGGTACTCGTGATCGAACTGAAGACGCCCGCGGAGATCCAGCGGATGCACGTCGCCGGGCGTTTCGTCGCCGAGGTGCTCTCCGAGGTCTGCGGGCTCGCCGCGGTGGGCGTCAACCTGCTGGACCTGGAGCATCACGCGCGCGCCATGATCAAGCGTCGCGGTGCCGAGTCGTGCTACTGGGACTACGCGCCGTCCTTCGGCAACGGCCCGTTCCGCAACGTCATCTGCCTGTCGGTCAACGACGCCGTCCTGCACGGCCTGCCCCACGACTACGTGCTGCGGGACGGGGACGTCCTCAGCGCGGACCTCGCGCTCGGCATCGACGGCTGGGTGGCCGACTCGGCGTGCACGGTCGTCGTCGGGAACGCCGCCGAGGAGGACCTGCGGCTCATCCGCGCCACCGAGGAGGCGCTGGAGGCGGCGATCGAGAAGGCGCGCCCGGGGAACCGCCTGGGCGACATCTCGGCGGCGATCGAGGGGGTGGCCCGCGGCCACGGCTACCCGGTCAACGACGAGTTCGGCGGCCACGGTCTCGGCCGCACCATGCACGAGGGGCCGCACGTGTCGAACAAGGGCCGGGCGGGGCGCGGCCTCACGCTCCGGCCGGGCCTGACCCTCGCCCTCGAACCCTGGCTCGCCCGGACGACCGACCGGATCGTCTACGACCCCGACGGCTGGACCATCCGGTCGGCCGACGGCTCGCGCACGGCCCACTCCGAGCACACGGTGGCGATCACCGAGGACGGCCCCCTGGTGCTCACCCGGCGCGAGTCGGAGAGGGCGCGGCTGTCCGCGAAGGACGCCTGACGCCGAGGGTCATCCGCCCGCGGTCACGGCCTTGAGCTCGTCCAGGGACTCCCGGATGTGGTGGGGCAGGTCGCCCCGGCCGGGGTCGGCGAGCCAGCGTTCGAAGGCGACCTTGAAGACGGCGAGGCCGGCCTCGGCGGTCAGGGCCGCGGCCGGGTCCGGGACGCCGCGGCGGCGCAGGGCCGCGGCCAGCACCGAGGCCAGGGCGGCCAGTTTGATCAGCTCGCGCTCGCGCAGTTCCGCGTTCGCGTCGATGACGGCCTGGCGCCGCCGGGAGTGGGCGTGGCGTCCCTCGAAGAAGGCGCCGATGCTCTCCAGGGCGCGGGCCGTCGCGTCGATCGGCGCCGCGGAGGCGGGTGCCTCGGCCACCGCCGTAGCGATCATGTCCTCCAGCAGCGCCGAGCCCCCGAACAGGACCTCGCGCTTGTCGGCGAAGTGCCGGAAGAACGTGCGCTCGGTGAGCCCGGCGCGGCCGGCGATCTCCGCCACCGTCGTCTTCTCGAATCCGCGCTCGCCGTAGAGGTCGAGTGCCGCCTCTTCGAGCCGGCCGCGCGCGTTCGGCTCCCATCGCCCCATGCCCGGTCATCCTAGTCGATGACAGTCACTGACATCGGTCGTGCTATGGTGATGTCATTGACTGACATCGCCTGCTCTCGGAGGTTTCCCATGCGCGTTCTCGTCACCGGGGCGTCCGGCTGGATCGGCTCGGCCGTCGTCCCCGAACTCATCGGCGCCGGCCACCAGGTCATCGGGCTCGCGCGCTCGGACGGCTCGGCCGCCGCCCTGGCCGCGGCCGGGGCCGAGGTGCTCCGCGGCACCCTCGACGACCTCGACGTCCTGGGCGGCGCCGCCGCCGACGCCGACGGCGTCATCCACCTGGCCTACAAGCACGAGATCATGTTCGCGGGACGGTTCGAGGAGGCCGTGGACGCGGACCGCCGCGCGGTCGAGACGTTCGGGGACGCGCTGGCGGGCTCCGGCCGGCCGTTCGTCCTCGCGTCCGGGGTGGTCGGCGTGGTCTCCGGACGCGTCGCCACCGAGCGGGACGGGCTGCCAGGCTCCGGGGTGCCCGCCGAGCTGGAAGGTCCGCAAGCCCGGCAGGGCACCGCCCGGCTGGCGCTCTCCCTCGCCGAACGCGGCGTCCGCTCGTCCGTCGTCCGGCTGCCCCCGACGGTCCACGGCGACGGGGACAAGGGCTTCGTCGCGGCCCTGGTCGGCATCGCCCGGGAGAAGGGCCTGTCCGGCTACCTCGGGGACGGGGCGAACCGCTGGCCCGCCGGGCACGTGATCGACGCCGCGCACCTGTTCCGGCTGGCGCTGGAGCAGGCCCCGGCGGGGTCGGCGCTGCACGCGAACGACGAGGAGGGGGTGCCGTTCCGCTCGATCGCCGAGGTGATCGGCCGCCACCTCGGCGTCCCGGTGGCGTCCATCGCCGACGAGGACGCCGCGGGGCACTTCGGCTGGATGGCCGCCTTCGCCGGCGTGGACGCCTCGGCGTCGAGCACGCTGACCCGCGAGCTGCTCGGATGGCGGCCGACCCAGCCCGGACTCCTCGACGACCTCGACAAGGGGCACTACTTCCAGGCCGCGTGACCGGCCACCGCGCCGCCCGCCCCGCGCGGGCGGCGCGGTCGCCGGAGGTCAGCGGAAGTCGGAGGCGTGGTCCTCGGCCCACTGGCGGAACGTGCGGGCGGGGCGGCCGAGCAGCCGTGCCACGGTGTCGGTGACGCGCTCCGGCTCCTCCGCGAACCGCTCCCACGCTCTCAGCCGGGACTGGACGAACGCCGCGTCGCCCCACGCGGCCGTCAGCCGCTCGCGGGCGATGTCCGGCGGCAGGTCCTCCCAGCGCACATCGCGCCCGATGACCTCGCCGATGACCCGGACCTGCTCCCGGTGGCTGATCGCCTCCGGGCCGGTGATCACGTAGGCGGAGCCGCGGTGGCCCGGCGCGGTCAGGGCGAGGACGGCGACGTCGGCGATGTCGCGCTCGTGGATCAGCGACCGGGCGGCGTCCCCGTACGGCCAGCGGACGACGCCCTGCCGGATCTGCCCGGCCCAGGCGAGCGCGTTCGCGGCGAAGTCGATCGCCCGGACGAACGTCCAGTCCAGGCCCGACGTCCTGAGCAGGCGCTCGATCTCCTGGTGGAAGGACGTGGCGGTCTCCCCGTCCGCGAGGTCGGCCACGTCCGTGGACAGGTACACGGCATGCCGGACGTGCCGCGCCAGAGCGTCCACGATGCGGGCGTCGACCGGCAGCCCGGGCCACATCAGGTAGACGCCGTCCACGCCCTGGGCCGCGCGCTCGACCGCCTCCGGGGAGGTCAGGTCGCCCTGGACGGCCTCCACCCCGTCCGGCAGCACGGCGCCGGCGGAGCGGACCAGCGCCCGGACGCCATGGCCCGCCCCCGCCAGCGAGGCGGCGACATGCCGTCCCACGCGTCCCGTCGCTCCGGTCACCAGGAACTCGCTCATGGGCAGGACCCTAGGACCTCAACCGCACTTCAGGTCAAAGCGCGGTCGCGGCGGCTACTTCTGGGTGCGCTCGATGTCGGCCCACAGGTCCCGCAGGGCCGCGGCCGTCGTCTCGGGGGCCTCCCAGGCGGGGGAATGGGAGGCGCTGGGGATGACGACCTTGGACGTGTTCAGCCGCTCCGCCATCGCCGCCTGCACGCGCGGATCCCAGACGTCGTCGTCCTCCCCGTAGAGGACGAGGGTGCGCAGGCCGGTGTCGGCACAGTGCTTGGCCAGCTCGTCGACGCGGTCGGGGGCGGTGAGGATCTCGTGGGCCATGCCGGCGAGGCCCTTCGGGGAGTTCCCGAGCGTGCGGGCCTTGAGGAAGGCGAGGATCTCGCGCTGGACGCCCCGTCCCACGTAGCCGGGTTCGAGGGTGAGCGCCCAGATCTGCTCCAGGCCGAGGTCGGGGAGGGCGTCGCGCAGGGCGCGGGCCTTGGCGGCGGCCTGCCCTGAGACGGCGGACGGGCCCGAGCTCATCAGCGTGAACGACGCGGGGGACGCCCCGGCGAGGACGGCCTCCCGGCACACCAGCCCACCGAACGAGTGGCCCACCAGGTGGACCGGCTCGGGCCCGAGGGCCTCCAGGACGGCCGCGATGTCGGCGCCGAGGGCCGCGCGGGTGTAGGCGGACGCGTCGTCGGGCCCGATCGACTCGTACTGGCCGCGCATGTCGATCGCCACGACGCGGCGGCCGGACGCGGCGAGCGTCTGCAGGACCGCGAGGAAGTCCTCCTTGCTGCCCGTCAGCCCCGGGACGAGGAGGGCGGGCCAGCGTTCGGCGACGCCCGAGCCGGGGAGCGCCTCCAGGACGGCGAAGGGACCGCGGGAGGTCTCGGCGGTCGTCCGGCGAACACCGGGGGGCAGGCTCACGAACCGGGGCGTACTCACGGGTGTCCACCATAGTCAATGGTCGTGGGCGGGCTTCGGTGAAAAATCTCCGGTGGTAGCGTCACCTGCGTGCGACCCACGCCTGCCATCTCCGCGCACCGCCGTGACGAGGCGGGCCTGACGGGTCTCGGCGAGGCCGCGGCGTCCGGTGCCGAGTACGTCGAGATCGACATCCGGCGGACGGGCGACGGCCGGCTGGTCGTCCACCACGACGCCGAGGTCGGCGGCATCCGGCTGAACCGGCTCAGCTACGACCGGGTGCAGGAGCTCGCGGTCCGGCCCGTGCCGCTGGTCGGCGACGCCATCAAGATCATCGCGGGCCGGGCGCGGGGGCATCTCGACCTCAAGGAGCGCGGCTGCGAGCACGAGACCGTGGCGCTCGCCCTGGAGGCCTTCGGGACGGAGAACTTCGTGGTGACCACCGGCGAGGTGACGTCGCTGATGGAGATCAGGAAGAGCTTCCCCGGGGTCCGGACGGCCCTGTCGGTGGGGCGGAACCTGTGGGAGCGCGGCGCCGCGCACGACTTCGCGCCGCTGCGCCTGGTCCGCCGGGCGGGCGCGGACATGGTCGCGCTGAACCACCGGCTCGCCCGCGTGGGCGTGCTGCGCCAGTGCGGTCGCGCCGGGATCCCGGCCATGATCTGGACGGTGAACGCCGAGCCGGTGATGCGGCGCTTCCTGCGCGACCCCCGCGTCGCCGTGCTCATCACCGACCGTCCGCGGACCGCCCTGCGGCTGCGGGACCAGAGAACACCGCAACCGCGAGACTGAGCGGGAGTCTCGCGGCTGCTCGTTCGCGGTCGGGTCGGGCCCGGCCCGGGCAGGAGGCCCGGTCAGGCGCTCTGGGACGCCTCGGCGGCCTCCGCGGCGGGCGCCGCCGGCTTGCCGGCGCGGGTGCGGCGGCGGGTGCGGCTGCGCTTGCGCTCGGTGGCGACCGCGTCGACGACGGTGCCGTCAGCGGCGGTCTCGGCCTCGGCGGCGGCCGTCTCGACCGGCTTGCCCGCGCGGGTGCGGGTCCGGCTGCGCTTGCGGCGGCGCGGCCGGGGACGTTCCCGGTCGCGGTCGGGTTCGCGGACGTTGCTGCGGACCTTGCCGGTCTCGCCGATGTCCTCCAGCTCCTCGGCGTCCAGCCCGGCGCGGCCGTGCCGCTTGTCGGTGGGCAGCGTCCCCTTCGTGCCCTCGGGGATGCCGAGCGCGGCGAAGAAGTGCGGGGACGTGGAGTAGGTCTCCTCCGGGGCGGCGAACGGCAGGTCCAGCGTGCCGTTGATCAGCTTCCACCGGGTGAGGTCGGACCAGTCGACCAGCGTGACGGCGACGCCCTTCTTGCCCGCGCGGGCCGTCCGGCCGATGCGGTGCACGTAGGTGTCGGCGCTGTCGGGGCACTCGTAGTTGACGACGTGGGTGACGTCGTCGACGTCGAGGCCGCGGGCCGCCACGTCGGTGGCCACCAGCACGCCGATCTTGCCGTTGCGGAACGCGCGCAGCGCCCGCTCCCGCTGGCTCTGCCCGAGGTCGCCGTGCACGGCGGCGGCGTCGAAGCCGCGCTGCGCGAGGTCGGCGGCCACCCGGTCGCAGGCCCGCTTGGTCTGGCAGAAGACCATGGTCAGCCCGCGGCCCTCCGCCTGCAGGAGGCGCGCCAGCATCTCCGGCTTGTCCATCTGGTGGGCCTGGAAGACGTGCTGGACGACCTGCGGCGTCGCGTCGGACTCCTGGTGCGACTCGGCCCGGACGTTGGTCGGGCGGGTCAGGTACCGGCGCGACAGCGAGACGATCTCGCCCGGCATCGTCGCCGAGAACAGCATCGTCTGGCGCCGGGCCGGGATCCGCTCGATGATCCGCTCGATGTCGGGCAGGAACCCGAGGTCGAGCATGCGGTCCGCCTCGTCCAGCACCAGGATGCCGATCTTGGACAGGTCGAGGTGCTTCTGCTTGACGAGGTCGAGCAGCCGGCCCGGGGTGCCGACGACGACGTCGACGCCCTCGCGGAGCGCGTCGATCTGCGGCTCGTACGCCCGCCCGCCGTAGACGGACAGGACGCGGGTGCCGAGCTTGCCGCCGGCGACGAGCAGGTCGTCGGTGACCTGGAGGGCCAGCTCGCGGGTCGGCGCGACCACGAGCGCCTGCGGCTCGCGGCGGCCGTGCTCGATGCGCTGTAGCAGCGAGACGCCGAACGCGAGGGTCTTGCCGGTACCCGTGCGGGCCTGGCCGATGATGTCGTGCCCGCCGAGCGCGATCGGCAGGGCGAGCTCCTGGATGGGGAACGCCTCCACGATGCCTTCGGCTTCGAGGGCGTCTGCTATCTCGGGGACGACCCCGAGTTCACGAAAGGTAGTCAGGGCTTTCAGCCTCCAATATGCGGGGTCTCCGCTCCCGGGTGCGGCGCGGCCCGCCGGCGGGACTGCGCCATCGCTGGCGTGTCCGCCGTTTCAGTGGCCGCGCGCTCGCGCGGGAGGGACCAGCCGTTGATCAAAATGTCTCGGCGACCGCAGTCAGGGGTTGAGAGCAGTCACTCGCTGTGGCTGCGTGCGGTCACACTCCGCCACGCAGTGTACCGACCGTTGATTGCATACACCAATAGCCGATCATTGCACCTAACGTTTCCACGGTTTCGTGTATTCCCTCCCCGTTCCGCCAGGGCTTATCCGCCGCGGCCCGGCGCGGCTCCGGTCCCCGGCCGCCGGCCCGGCCGGGCGGCCACATCCGGACACATCTCGGCGTCCGGACCGCCCGTCCCGGCACGCGAAAGCCCCCGCCCACAGGTGGGCGAGGGCTTCCGCGCCGGGGTGCCCCTGGGTCAGAAGGAGCGGCGGCGGGTGCGCCAGCCGGACCGCCGGCCGCCGCGGCCGCGGTCGTTCAGCGTGGTGAGCGCGGCGACGCCGGCCGCGGCGATGAGCACCGCGAACACGATCGCGACGATCGTGCCGGCGCCGAGCGCGTCCGCGATGACCCCGCCGAGGATGGAGCCGGCGATCCCGACCAGGATCGTCAGCAGGATGCCGATCGGGTTGCGGCCCGGCACGATCAGCCGGGCGAGGGCCCCGATCACGGCACCGACGACGATGAACCAGAGGATCGTCGTGAGCATGTCGATCATCCATTCTGTTTCCGTGGGCCGGGCGGCCCGTGGTCGCAGATCGGTATGCCCGTCATGCCGGATTGAAACAAAATCCCGGTCAAGTCCGTTCGAGACCGGGTCAACGCGTCAGGTGTACTGGGTGCCGAAACCCACGCTGCGCTGCTCGTCTTCGGAGATCTCCAGGTAGCCGACCCGCCCGGCGGGGATGACGATCCGCCCGGCGCGGCGGTCCTTCAGCACGAGCACGCCGTCCGGGCCGGAGAGAGCCTCCCGGAGCGCGTCCTGCACCTCGTCGGCCGACAGCGCGGTGTCGACCACGAGTTCCTTGGGCACGTTCTGGACCCCGATGCGAACCTGCACGCGATGCTCCCGTCGTCCGGACGTCCCGCCGACCGCCGGCGGACCCGTCTCCGATGGTCGCACGGAGATCGCCGGACGCGCCGTCAGGTCCGTTGTGCCGAGGGTGAACGCCCGTGCGCGGGCGGGCGGACCCCGGCGGCCGCGGTCATGCGGAGGCCCGCGCCCCGCGGGGCGCGGTGCGCGGGCGGCGGGTCAGCCCTGGTCGGACGTGCGGGGGAAGCCGGAGATCCCGCGCCAGGCCAGCCGGGCGATGATCTTCTCGGCGGTGTCCTTGGGGATCGCCCGGTGCTGGGACAGCCAGAAGCGCGCGCTGACCTCGGCCATGCCGACCAGGCCCATGCCGAGCAGGTGCGCCTCCTCGGCCGGGGCGTTGGTGTCCTCGGCGATGACCTGGGCGATCATCTCGGCGCACTGCTGGTTGGCGCGGTCGACGCGCGCCCGGACGGGCGCCACGTTGCGCAGGTCGGACTCGAAGACCAGCCGGTACGCCTCGCCGTCGCCGGCCACGAAGTCGTAGAACGCCTGCATGCTCGCCTGCACGCGGAGCTTGTTGTCCGTGGTGGCCTCCAGCGCCTCACGGACGATCTTCACCAGGGCCTCGGCGTGCTCGTCCAGCAGGGCCAGGTACAGCTCCAGCTTGCCCGGGAAGTGCTGGTAGAGCACGGGTTTGCTGACGCCCGCACGCTCGGCGATCTCATCCATCGCCGCAGCGTGGTACCCCTGCGCGACGAACACCTCCTGCGCCGCGCCGAGCAGCTGCTTGCGGCGCGCCAGTCGCGGCAGCCTTGTGCCACGGGGGCGGGCGTCCGGGGTCGCGGTCACCACACTCTCCGATCACCGATCATCGCGGCGGATCGGGGGTCGTCCGCCGCGGGTAGACAATCTCAACATCCTACGCGCGGGTAACTCCGTTGGTCACGGGCGAAGCCCGCCGTCGTTCCTTCGCGCAGGTCAGTGTATTCCCGCGGAGGCCCGGGACGGTGCCGCCCCGGCCCTCCGCGCGTACCGTGCCGCCGCTGACCCGGGCCGACGCGGGTCACCGGTAGTCGTCCTCGTCCAGCCGCACCTCGAGCCGCTGCTCCGCCGCGTCGGCCTCGTTCGCGTCGGCGGGCAGCGGCCCGGGTTCGGCGCGGTCGTCCTCGTCCAGCACCGCCCGCTGCTCGAAGGCGTCGGCCTCGTTCGCCTCGTCGGGCGGCTGCTCCAGGTCGTCGATCTCGCTCATCGGGCCTCCTCCTCAGTGGCTCACAACCGGCCGGCCAGCTCCCGCAGCGGCGCCTCGACCGACTCGCCGTACGTCGGGAACGCGTGGACGACGTCGGCGAGCAGGCTCAGCGGCGTCTCCGCGCGGATGGCCAGCGCGATCTCGCTCATCCACTCCTCGGCGTAGAGTCCGGCCGCGGCGGCGCCGACCAGCAGCCCGCGCGAGCGGTCGGCGTACAGCTCGACCCGGCCGCGCTCGTCGGCCTCGACCGCCGCCCGTGCCGTCGCGGCGAGGTCGTACCCGGCGGTGAGGAGGTCTATGCCGAGTTCGTCCGCCTGCCTCGGAGAGATTCCGACCGAGTAGACGGTGGGGGTGGTGTAGACGACGCGGGGGATCGCCCGGTAGTCGGCCTCGCGGCGGTGCCCGAGCAGGTTCGACAGCGCCACCTGTGCCTGGTAGCGGGCGGCGTGCGCGGTGCGCGCGATGCCGGTGACGTCGCCGGCCGCCCACAAACCGCCGGAGCCGGACGTCACCTGGCACGTCTCGTCCACCGGGACGCCCTCGCCGGGCGTGATGGCGACGCCGAGGTTCTCCAGCCCGAGACCCTCCACGCGCGGACGGCGGCCGGCGGCGACGAGGATGCGGTCGGCGTCGAGCGTCCCGCCGTCCGACAGCCACAGCCGGAGCCCGACGTCCTTGCGCTCGACGTTGCCGATGTCGGCGCCGAGGCGCAGGTCGACGCCCATCCGGCGCAGCGCGTCGGCCAGCACCTCGCCGGCGAACGGCGCCTCCGCGGTGAGCAGCCGGCCGGACGCCTCGACGAGCGCGACCTGCGACCCGAACGCCGCGTACACCTGCGCCAGCTCGCAGCCGACCGGGCCGCCGCCGAGGATCACCAGCCGGCGCGGGAGGTCGGGGACCGACAGCGCCTCGCCGCTCGTCCACAGCGGCACGTCGGCGAGGCCCTCGACGGGCGGGATCACCGGCTCGCTGCCGGTGCAGACGACGAGGTCGCCGAAGCCGTGCACGCTCCCCTCCACCTCGACCCGGCCGGGTTCGAGGACCTGGCCCCGGCCGCGCAGCACGGTCACGCCGTCCTCGGCCATCCGCGCCACGGCCGGGTCGTCGCGGCGGCGCCCGGTCAGCACGTCCCGGCGGGCGACGGCCATCTCCCAGGTCTCGCCGCGCCGCGCCGACTTCAGCAGCGACTTGGACGGGACGCACGCGAAGTACGGCGACTCCCCGCCGACGAGGCGGCTCTCGACCAGCGCGACGTCCCGGCCCGCGCGCGCGAGACCGCTCGCGACCAGCTCTCCGGCGGTCCCTCCGCCCAGCACCACGGCGTCGTAATGGTGGTTCTGCGACAACTGCTCTTCCTTCCGCCCCGCGTGGTGTCCCCGGACCATGGTGGCGGATCCCGGTCCCGGAGCGTGCCGGTTCGAACACATAGGGCACGCGAAATCCCGGATCAGGGCAGTGGCCGGTGGTCCTCCAGGAGCGGTTCGAGGAGGTCGCCGTGCTTCTCCAGCCGGGACAGGACGTCGTCGGGACCGAACACCAGGTCGGCCGCGTCCTCGCACGACTCCAGCTCGTCCCAGGTGATCGGCGTGGAGACCGACGGGCGGCTCGCCGCGCGCAGCGAGTAGGGGGCGACGGTCGTCTTCGCCGGGTTGTTCTGGCTCCAGTCGACGAAGACCTTGCCCTTGCGCAGCCGCTTCTCCATCTTCGCGACGACGAGCCTCGGATGCTCCTCGGCGAGCCGCTGCGCGGCGGCCTTGGCGTACTCCGACGTCCGCTCCGCCTCCTTGGGCTCCTCGACCGGCACGTAGAGGTGCAGGCCCTTCTTCCCGCTCGTCTTCGGGTAGGAGTCCAGGCCGTCCCCGGCGAGCACGTCCCGGAGCAGGCCGGCGACCTCGCAGGCCTCCACGATCGTGGCGGGCGGGCCGGGGTCCAGGTCGAAGACGACGAGGTCGGGGGCGTGCACCTTGCCGCGCGGGCCGACCTTCCACTGCGGGACGTGCAGCTCCAGCGCGGCGAGGTTCGCGCACCACACGAGCGTGGGCAGGTCGTCGACGACGACGAAGTCGAGCGTGTCGCGGCCCGTCGAGCTGCCGGGCGTCGGGATCGTGGCCGTCCGCACCCAGTCCGGGGTGTGGGAGGGGGCGTTCTTCTCGAAGAACCTGCCGCCGTCGACGCCGTCCGGCCACCGGATCCGGGTGGCGGCCCGGTCCTTCAGGTGCGGCAGCATCGCCGGCGCCACCCGGACGTAGTAGTCGATGACCTCGCCCTTGGTGAACTCGGGGTAGAGGTTCTTGTCGAGGTTGGACAGGGAGAGCTGCCGCCCGTCGACCTCGACGGCGGTCCTCTTACTGCTCACTCGTGACCTCCAGGGGGTCCTTGTCGTCACGCAGGCCCCGCCAGGACGGGAAGCGGAGGCGGCCGTCCCTGGTGCGGGCGCTGTACGCGACCTCCCCGACGAGGTGCGGTTCAACCCATTGGGCGTCCTTGGCGAACTCGCGCGGTACGGGCTCGTCGTAGGGGCTGGTCGGGCGGCGCAGCGGCCACAGCGTCTCGTACAGCTCGTCCAGCGCGCGGTCGGTGAAGCCCGTGCCGACGTGACCGACGAAGCCGAGCAGGCCCTTGAGGTCGTACTCGCCGAGCAGCAGCGAGCCGACGCCGCCTTCGCGCCGCCCCTTGCCGGGCTTCCAGCCGCAGACGATGACCTCACGCGTCATGAAGTTCTTCACCTTGCGCCAGAAGTCGACGCGGCGGCCCGGACGGTACAGGGAGTCGAGGCGCTTGGCGAGCACGCCCTCCAGCTCCTGCTCGCGGGTGAAGGCGAGCAGCTCGCCGACCTGCGTCCGGTCGCCGCCGTGCAGGTACGGGGGCACCTCCACCGGCCCGCTGCCGGCCAGGTCGAGCGCGGCCAGAAGCGAGCGGCGGTCGGCGTAGGGCACGTCGAACAGCAGGTTGCCGTCCAGGTACAGGAGGTCGAAGACCACGTAGCGGACGGGCACCTCGCGGATCAGCCGCGGGTCGGGCCGGGTCACGTGCATCCGGCGCTGCAGCCGCTCGAAGCTGGGCCGTCCCTGCTCGAAGGCGACGACCTCGCCGTCCAGCACCACGTCGTGGTCCGGCAGCAGGTCGGCGAGGGCGGACAGCTCGGGGTAGCGGCCGGTCACCTCCGTCCCGCGCCGCCCGGTGGCCCGGACGCCGTCGGCGGACACGTGCGCCAGGACGCGGACGCCGTCCCATTTCAACTCCAGACCCCACCGCCCGCCGTCGGAGGGGAGGTCACCGGTGGAGGCCATCATCGGCTCAACGGGCCACGGCATGGTCATACCGGCGTCTTACCCGGTCCCGTCCCGCAGAAAAGGATCAAGGGCTCGTTGTGGCGCAAATCGAACGGGGTTGCGACGCTAGGGGCGGGAACGTGCTGGGTAAGGACGGATCATGCGCAGTATCTGGAAGGGCGCGATCTCCTTCGGTCTGGTGACCATACCGGTGAAGCTCTATTCGGCGACCGAGCAGCGGGACGTCGCCTTCCACCAGGTGCACCGGGAGGACGGGGGGCGCATCAAGTACAAGCGGGTTTGCACGGTCGACGGCGAGGAGGTCCCGTACTCCGACATCGCCAAGGGCTACGAACTGCCGAGCGGCGAGATGGTCATCCTCACCGACGAGGACTTCGCCGACCTGCCGCTGTCGTCGAGCCGCCGGATCGACGTCCTGCAGTTCGTGGAGGACGACGAGGTCGACCCGATCTACTTCGCGAAGTCGTACTACCTGGAGCCGGACCAGCAGGGCGCCAAGCCGTACGTGCTGCTGCGGGACGCGCTGGAGAGCTCCGGCCAGGTCGCGATCGTCAAGGTCGCGCTGCGGCAGCGGGAGTCGCTCGCCACGCTGCGGGTCCGCGAGGGCGTCTTCGTGCTGGAGACCATGCTGTGGCCGGACGAGGTCCGCGCGCCCGACTTCCCCTTCCTGGACGAGGACATCGAGGTCCGCAAGCAGGAGCTGTCGATGGCGACGTCGCTGATCGAGTCGATGGAGGGGGAGTTCGACCCGTCGGAGTACAAGGACGCCTACCGGGAGGCCCTCCAGGCCGTGATCGACGCGAAGATCGAGGGCAAGGAGGTCGCCCGGCCCGCCGAGGAGGGCGAGGAGGAGCCCGCCGCCGACCTGCTCAGCGCGCTGCGCGCCAGCGTCGAGGCGGCCAAGAAGAGCCGCGGCGAGAAGGACGGCAAGGCGGCGTCCGGCAAGGGGACGTCCGCGAAGAAGCCCGCGGCGCGCAAGCCGGCGTCGAAGTCCGGCACGAAGAAGGAGCCGGCGAAGACCCGCGGCCGCAAGTCGGCCTGACCCACCGCCGGGGCGGGGGCGGCGTCAGTTGTCGCGGGACGCCTGTCAGTTGTCGCGGGACGCCCCGTCAATTGTCGCGGGACGCGAGGACGCGTTCCAGCGCGGCGGCGGCCCCGAACGGGTCGGTGCACGGCGCGATCTTCTCGCCCCAGCCGTAGAAGTAGGCCCAGCCGTCCCCGGACTCTTCCCGGACGGCGATGACGTGCTCGTGCAGGGCCCGCATCCGCGGGTTGACGACGATGGCCGTGGGCCGGCGGTCCTCGGGCGCGGCGACCTCGACGGTCCAGCCGTCCGCGCGCAGGACGTCGGTCAGGCGTTCCAGGTGCCCGAGCGCCGTCTCGGCATCGGTGATCACCTGTGCGGACATGGTGCCTCCAAGGAACATCCCATGGCGGGTGGTGTGGGGTCCGCCGGGCGGGGGCCGTCGCGGTAGTCGTCACGCGAGGGCGCGGCCGGTGGAACGGGATTCAGTCTTCCTCCGGGTGACGGGGACCACAAGCGGTTTGGACGCATTGGTGGCCAGCACTTTCCGTGCCGGCCACCAATGCCTGGGTATCCCGGGAGGTCAGCCCACGGGCTCCAGCTGTGAGCGGGCAGGGGCCGGGGAGTCGCCCTCCTTGATCCCGTACCGGCCGTAGAGGCGGGCGAGCGGGCCGGGCGCCCACCAGTTCGCGCGGCCGAGCAGCCGCATGGTCGCCGGGACGAGCAGTGCCCGGACGATCGTCGCGTCCATCAGGATCGCGATGGCCATCCCGACGCCGGTCATCTTGATGAACGTGATGCCGGACGTCGCGAACGCGCCGATCACGACGATGAACAGCAGCGCCGCGCTGGTGATGATGGCGCCGGTGCGCTGCACCCCGGACGCGACGGCCGTGGTGTTGGACCCGGTCAGGTCGTACTGCTCGCGGACCCGCGACAGCAGGAACACCTCGTAGTCCATCGAGATCCCGAACAGCATGGCCAGCATCAGGATCGGCATCGCGGGGGCGATCGAGCCGGTGGCGGTGAAGCCGAGGACGTCGGACAGGTGGCCGTCCTGGAAGATCAGCACGATCGCGCCGAACGTCGCCGACAGCGACAGCATGTTCATCACGATGGCCTTCAGCGGCAGCAGCACCGACCCGAACGCCAGGAAGAGCAGGATGAACGTGGCGCCGCCGACGACCACCGCGAGCCACGGCAGCGTCGAGCCGAGGCTGTCGAGCTGGTCGACCACGTCCGCGGTGACGCCGCCGACGTGGGCCTGCGCGCCGTCCGGCGGGGGCACCTCCCGCACCTGCCGGACGAGGTCGCGCGCGGCGCCGGAGTTGGGGTCGGCGTCGTAGCGCAGCGCGATCCGCGTCGTCGTCCCCTCCGAGCCGGTCACCGTCGCGCCGGTGACGCCGGGCACCGCGTCCAGGCGGGCGCCGTAGGCCTGGATCGCCGCCTGGTCGGACGTCCCGGTCACCACGGCCTCGATCGGGCTGGTGGAGTTGCGGGCGAAGCCGGTCTCCAGCGTCTCGGAGACGACCCGCGCCTCGGTGCCGTCCGGCAGCACCTTGGCGTCCACGCCGCCCCAGTTGATGCGCAGGAACGGGGCGCCGAGCGCGAGCAGCAGCGCGACGGTCGCGACCACGTAGATCACCGGGCGGCGCATCACGCTGCGGGCGACGCGTCCCCACCAGCCGTCGAACCGGCTCTCGGCTCCCCGGCGGCGGCGCCGCACGGGCAGCGCGTTCACCTTCGGGCCGAGGACGGCCAGCAGGGCGGGCAGGACGGTCAGCGCGCCGAGCATGCAGACGAACACGGTGGCGATGCCGCCGTAGCCCATCGAGACCAGGAAGTTCTGGTCGAACAGCAGCAGCCCGGACAGCGACACCGCGACCGTGACGCCGGAGACGGCGACGGTGCGCCCGGCGGTGGCCATGGTGGCGGCCAGCGCGTCCGGGCCGGTGGCGCCGTCCCGGTCGATCTCCTCGCGGAACCGGCTCACCATGAACAGCCCGTAGTCGATCGCGAGGCCGAGGCCGAGGAAGGTGGTGATGTTCACCGCGAAGATCGACACGTCCGTCACGTAGGTGAGCGCGTGCAGGGCGGTGAACGAGCCGAGGATGGCCAGCCCGCCGACCAGCAGCGGCAGGCTCGCCGACACCAGCCCGCCGAAGATCAGCACGAGCAGCACCAGCAGGACCGGCATGGCCATGCCCTCGGCCCGGCCGATGTCGGCCGAGACGCGCTCGTTGATCGCGACCTCGGTGCCGATCGCCCCGCCGACCTTGGCGGTCAGGCCGCCGCCGGCCCGGTCCAGGTCGTCCTCGACCGCGTCGTAGGAGTCCTGCCTTGCGGCCGGGTCGGGGCCGGCGAGCTGCAGGACGGCGTAGGTGGCGGTGCGGTCGCCGCTGACGAACTGCGGCGCCCCGGTCGTCCAGTAGGTGCTGGCGCGGGCGACCTTGTCCGCCGGCAGGGCGGCGAGCGCCTTCTCGACCGCGGCCCGGTACGCCGGGTCGTCCACCGTCGTCTTCCCCTGGTAGAGGATCACGACGTCCGCCGCGTCCCGGCCGAGGTCGCGTTCGGCGATCTGGGCAGCCTTCGCGCTCTCGCTGCCGGGCGTGTCGAAGCCGCCGGACGAGGACAGCGCGCCGAAGACCCCCGTCCCCCACACTCCCGCGAACACCAGGGCCGCCGCCGCGACCGCGAGGACCCAGCGGCGGCGCCGGTGGACCCACCTTCCCCATCGTTCGAACATGACCCGTTCCCCTGCCGTGTGACATCCACTAATATTCGTGAACGTTGTAAACTGCGAACGACGTTAACTTCGCATACAGTGTTAGCTTCCGTCAAGGGTGTTTCTGAGGAATCATGCGAAGGTGGCCGGACGCGGCCGCGGACCAGGGAAAGAGGCGGCCCAGTGGAATCGCGACGGGACCGGATGCGCGCGGCGACGGTCAGGGAGATCTCCGAGACCGCCCGGCGGATCCTCGTCGAGGAGGGCGCCGAGGCGGTGACGCTGCGGGCCATCGCCCGCGAGATGGGCATGACCGCGCCGGCCCTCTATCGCTACTTCGGCAGCCACGGCGAGCTGCTCCGGCACCTGGTCGGCGACCTGTTCAGCGAGCTGACCGGCGAGCTGCACGCGGCGATGAAGAAGGTGCCGCACGACGACATGAGCCTCAAGGTCCTGACGGTGTCCCGCCGGTTCCGCACCTGGTCCCTGGCTCATCCCCGCGAGTACGCGCTGCTCTTCGGGGCGCCCGTGCGCGGCGCCGGCCATCCGGAGGAGGACGACTTCGCCGAGGAGTGCGCCCGCCGCTTCGGCTGGACGTTCATGGCCCTGTTCCTGGAGCTGTGGAACAAGTGCCCGTTCCCGGTCCCGGCCGACGAGGAGATCGACCCCGCCCTACGCGACCAGCTCCGCCGCTACCGCGACGACGTCCTCGGCGTGGACCTGCCGCTCGGCGTGATCCGGCAGTTCCTCAAGTGCTGGATCAGGCTCCAGGGGAGCGTCAGCCTGGAGGTCTTCGGGCATCTGGAGTTCGCCCTGGACGACGCCGAGCCCATGTTCGAGGGCATGCTCGCCGAGATCAGCCCCGAGATCGGCCTGACCTACAAGCCGCCCCCGACGTGAGCCGGGGCGGCGGGCAGCCGGACGGTGAACACCGCCCCGGCGCCCGGCCGGCCGTCCGCGGTGAGGGTGCCGCCGTGCCCGTCCACCACCTCGCGGGCTAGCGCGAGACCCAGCCCGCCGTGCCGGCCGAAGAGCCGCCCGGCGTCGTCCGGATCGAGCCCCGGGCCGTCGTCGCGGACGCTGACCTCGACCGCCGCCGCCGTCCCGGCGAGCGTCACCCACACGTGGCCGCCCGGCGCCGCGTGGCCGAGCGCGTTGTCGACGAGGGACGACAGCACCCGCCGCAGCGCGGGCTCCGCGCCCTGGACGACATGCCGCCGGCCCTTCCGCGACACCTCGATCGCCACGCCCCGCTCCCGCGCGCGGGCCCGCTCGGACGCGGCCAGCTCCGCCGCCAGCCCGGCGAGGTCGACCGGCCCGGTGGGGCGCCGTCCGGGCCGGGTCGAGCGCAGCACGTCGTCCACCACCTCGCCGAGCCGCCCGGTGTCGGCGACGAGCCGGTCCATCTCCGCGGCGACGTCCGTGCCGTTCCGCAGCCGCCGGGCGGCGAGCTGCGCCCGGGTGTGCAGCCGGGCGAGCGGGGCGCGCAGCTCGTGGGTGACCTCGGCCGCGAACCGCTCCCGGCGGGCGAGCGCCGCGTGCGCCGGCGCCAGCGCGCGGCGGGCGGTGGCCCGGCCGATCAGCAGGGCGGCCAGCGCGCCGCCGGCCTCCGCGGCGGCGAACGTCCACAGCAGCCGCCTGCGCGCGGCGGCGTCCAAGTCGGGCGCGGCCGTGCGGCGCACGTCCCAGGCGGCGGCCCCGACCAGCACCGCGATGGTCCCCGCGGCCTCGGCGGTGACGCGGCGCCGGGCGCGGGCGAGCATGAGCCGCTCCGCGTCCGGCACCGGGCCGGGCTCCCGCGGGGCGCCGGCCTCTCGCACGAGCCCGGTCACAGCTCGCCCACGCGGTACCCGACGCCCCGCACGGTGCGGACGACGCCCGCCCCGAGCTTGGCGCGCAGGTAGTAGACGTAGGTGTCCACGATCGACTCCGTCCGGGCCCCGTCGAACACCCGCCGCAGCAGCGAGGCGCGGGTGTGCACGTGCCGGGGCCGGGTCGCGAGCGCCATCAGCAGCCGCGCCTCCCGGCCGGACAGCGCCACGTGCTCGCCCGTCGGCAGCCGGACGAGCCGCGACCGCGGATCCAGCCGTCCCGCGCCGAGCGGCAGCACCCAGGCCAGGTCGAGGTGCCTGCGGTGCAGCGCCCGCACCCGGGCCAGCAGCTCGTCCACCTCGAAAGGCTTGACGAGGTAGTCGTCGGCGCCCGCGTCGAGCCCGGCGACCCGGTCGGCGACCGTGCCGGCGGCGGTGAGCACCAGCGCGGGCACCGTGACGGCCTGCCGGCGAAGCCGGCGGAGCAGCTCGACGCCGTCCAGCGCCGGCAGCCGGCGGTCGATGATCAGCACGTCGTAGTCGCCGCGCAGCCCGAGGTGCAGCCCGCGCTGGCCCTCCGCCGCGAGGTCGACCGCGTAGCCCTCCTCGGCGAACAGCCCGGCGAGCATCCGGGCGAGCTCGCGGTCGTCCTCGACGAGCAGCAGCCGGTGGGCGCGAGCGTCGCCCGGTCCCGTTGTCTCGGCCACGGGCCCACGCTCCCACCGGTGCCGCCGGGCGGCCAGAGATCCGGGCAATAGTGGACAGATATGCATGATCTTTGAACCGGTGGCGCCCGGGACCCGTCTAGGGGTTTCGGCGCCGGCGCCGGCTGCCGTCACGCGGCGGCGTTCGGGACGGGCTCGGGATCGGCCTCGCGGACGGGCTCCAGCCGCTCCGGCAGCGCCAGCCGGTAGAGCGGCACGGCGCTCGCGGTGGTGATCACGGCGACCAGCACCAGCATGGCGAACAGCTCCCGGGTGATCATGCCCTGGGCCAGCCCGATGTTGATGAAGATGAGGATCATCAGGCCGCGAGCGTTCATCAGGGCGCCCACGGCGTACGACTCCCGCCACCTGAACCCGAGGCCGCGCATCGCCAGCGCGCAGCCGAAGTACTTCCCGCAGAAGCCCGCCGCCATGATCACCAGGAAGGCGAGCAGCAGGGTGCCGCCGGCCAGGCCGCCCAGCTCGGTGTTGAGGCCGGAGAAGGCGAAGAACACCGGCAGCAGCAGCGTGGAGACGACGCCCATCATCCGCGCGTGCAGCGCCTCCCGGAACTTCGCGTCCCGGGGCATGGCCAGCCCGGCGACGAACCCGCCGAAGACGGAGTACACGCCGATCAGGTCGGTGATGTACCCGGCCGTGAGCGGCACGAGGACGACCACGTACGTCGCGGTGGCGCCGAACCCGCCGCGCCGGACGACGTCCCGGCCGAGGGGGCGCAGCAGCCGCGCCACCACCAGGAGCATCACCCCCGCGAACAGGCCCGCGAGCGCGATCGTGCGCAGCGCGCCGTCCAGTCCCGTGCCCAGGTGGAGCGCGGACAGGACGGCGAGCAGGCACCACGCGGCCGCGTCGTCGATGGACGCCGCCAGCAGCGACAGCCGGCCGAGCGGCGAGTTCTCCAGCCCCCGCTCGTACAGGATCCGGGCGAGCATCGGGAACGCGGTGAGCGACAGTGCCCCGCCGACGAACAGGGCGAACTCCCACCGGCCGACGTCCGGCCGCGACAGCGTCCCCCACAGCGCGAGGCCGGCCGCGAACCCGAGGAGGACCGACGGCAGCATCCCCGACGCCGCCAGCAGCGGCGCCCGGCGGCCCTCGCCCGGCGTCCGCGCGCCGTGGTCCAGGCCCGCGCCGACGAGGAACATGTAGAGCGTCAGCCCGATGGTGCTCAGCACGTACAGGACGGGCCTGACCTCGGCGGGGAACACGGCCTCCTGGGCGTCCGGCCAGACCTGCCCGAACAGCGTCGGGCCGAGCAGGACGCCGGCGACCATCTCGCCGAGGACGCGCGGCTGCCCCACCATCAGCGCGAGACGGCCGCACACTCCCGCGGCGAGCAGGACGACGACGAGCGCGGGCAGCACCTTGAGGGTGAGCTGGAGGTTCGGGTCCTCAGTGGCCGCGGCGATGTGGTCCAGCGTGGGCATGGGTTTCCTCCGCTCGGGCGAAGTGGCGTTCGCACAGCCGCTGCCGGCGCGCGTCACACACCATGTAGGTGCCGAGGACGAGCTGGACGAGGCCGCGTCCCACGTCCTCCGCGCGGTCGCGGGCGCGCATCCGCAGCAGCGCGGCGGCGCGGCTCCGGGGCGGGGCCTCCCGGGGGACGAGCAGGCACGGCCCCCGGTTGGGCAGGGACCGGGTGTGCGAGGCGGACGAGGTGAGCGCGTGGCGGCGCAGGACCTCCCGCGCCGCGACCCGCAGGGTGAGGGGCGCGAGCCGCCAGGCCGGGCAGGGCCGGTTGGCGGCGACGCCGAACGGGATGTGGTTCATGTCCTTGGCCGCCGGGCCGTCCCGGAACCGGTCCGGGTCGAAGCGGTCGGGGTGGTCGAAGCCGGCGCGGTGGAACTCGGGGTAGCCGAAGCACAGCACCGAGCCGGCGGGGATCGTCGTCCCGGCCACGTCGATGGTGCCCGTGGTGATGCGGTGCGCGACGCCGAACAGCGGGTAGAGCCGGAACGTCTCCTGCACCACCCGGTCGAGCGCGCGGTCGTCGCCGGCCAGCGCGGTCGCGGCGGCGTCCGGGTGCCGCGCCAGGACCATGAGCAGGTGCGCCGCGGCCTCCGACATCTGCACGACCGCCGTGTTGAAGAACGTCCCCTGGAGGTAGTAGGCGCGCTCCTCGTCCGACAGGCCGGCCGGGAGGGGGTGCCGGACGTCGGCCAGCCGGCCGGCGAGGTAGCGGGTGAGGCGGTGCCGCCGGTCCATGTGGCGGAGGCCGCAGCACTTGAGCGCGGTGACGACGTCGTCGGCGTTGCCGACGATCAGGTCCCGCGCCGCCCGCGGGCACGGCTCGCCGAACACCAGCTCGTAGTAGAACTCGGCCCAGACCGGCATCATCAGGTCGCGCAGCCGGACGGTCCGCGCCCCGCCGCCCGGCGGGGCCTCCTCGTCCAGGACCCGGGCCGCGCAGCGGCGCGTCAGCTCCTCGGCCTCCGCCCGGGGGACGGCGAGGAACCGGCGGGTGGCGCGGGCGACCTCCTCGTACCGGTCGCCGGCCTCCAGGTGTTCCTGGTGGACGTGCGCGCCCGGCGACAGCCAGTACCAGAACAGGTCCGACAGGGCGGCGCCCCTGCTCCGGCCTCCGGCGGCCGGGTGCGAGTAGACGTCCCTGAAGTGCTCGACGCCGATCAGGTCGCCCGGGACGGCGATGCCCTCGTCCCCGTTGACGCGGGCGAACACCCACCCGCGCAGCGCCACGATCCTGCCGGGCAGCCACCACGGCAGGCTCGCCAGCAGGGCGAGCACCGCCGCGGAGATCGCCAGGGCCGTCACCATGCGCGCCGCACCATGTCCGGTCGCAGGTCGCGGACGGACGCCGCGCCGCACAGCGCCAGCGCCTCCTCGACCTCCGCGCGCAGCAGCCCGAGCACGTCGCACGCGCCCTGCTCCCCGGCGACGGCCAGGCCCCACACGACGGGCCGGCCGACCGCCACCGCCGCGGCGCCGAGCGCGAGCGCCTTCAGCACGTCGGTGCCGCGCCGGATCCCGCCGTCCAGCAGGACCGGCACGGCCCCGCCGACCGCGGCCACGATGTCCGGCAGGACGTCGACGGTGGCCGGGGCCGCGTCGAGCTGCCGCCCGCCGTGGTTGGAGACGATCAGCGCCGACACGCCGTGCCCGAGGGCCTCGCGCGCGTCCGCCGGATGCAGGACGCCCTTCAGCACGATCGGCAGGGACGTCATGTCCCGGAGCCGGTCGAGGTGCTCCCAGGAGACCGCGGGGGAGAAGGCGATCGGGCGCACCCGCCCGCCGCCCCGCATGTTCTCGCAGCACAGCCCCGGGGGCAGGTCGTGGAAGCCGTTGCGCTCGTCCCGCGGGCGCCGGGCGAGCACCGGCGCGTCGGCCGTGACGACCAGCGCGCCGCACCCGGCCGCCTCCGCCCGCCGCACGAGCGTCTCGGTGAAGGCCATGTCCGGCTGGACGAAGAGCTGGAACCACAGCCGGGCCTCGGGCGCCGCCGCCGCGACGTCCCCGACCGCGACGGTCGCGGCCATGCTCACCATCATGATCGTCTCGGCGCGGGCCGCCGCCCGCGCCGTGGCCCGCTCGCCCTCGGGGGCGGCGAGCCGGTGGAACGCGGTCGGCGCGATGAGGACGGGCATCGACGCGCGGTCGCCGAGCAGCGTGATGCCCGGCTCGGGCTTCTCGACCCCGGCGAACACGCGGGGGACCAGCGAGAGACGTCCGAACGCGGCCTCGTTGGCGCGCAGGGCGGCCTCGTCGCCCGCGCCGCCCGCGAAGTAGTCGCGGTGCGCAGGGGCGAGGCGCTCGCGGGCCGCCGCCTCGAACTCGCGCAGCGTGGCCGGTGACCGCATCGTCACACCGGCGCGGAGGCGGTCCGCCGGGCGAAGAACTCCCGCAGCGGCGCGGCGTGGACCTCCTCCGAGGTCCAGTCGTTCTCCAGGTTCTCGGTGACATGGTGGACGGCCGCGACCTCGCCGTCCAGGTGGTGCCGGACGATCGGGTGCAGGTAGTGGCCCTCGTGCGCGCCCGCCGCGTCGCTCTGCGCGATCCGCGTCACCGAGACGTCGAACGGGTCGGCCTCGTCGTGGCCGGGGCCGTAGTCGAGCGTGACGGTGAAGTGGCCGCCGGGCCCGGCGCCGGCGACCGGCGGCTCCTGGAAGCCGGCCGGGAGCTCCTCCAGGTAGCGGGCCCCGCCGTCGCCGTCCAGGACGATCACGTCGGCGAGCACGCCGAACTGCTGCCACAGCGCCGAGC
Organism: Actinomadura madurae; assembly: GCF_900115095.1. Lineage (GTDB taxonomy): Bacteria > Actinomycetota > Actinomycetes > Streptosporangiales > Streptosporangiaceae > Spirillospora > Spirillospora madurae. The sequence continues at coordinate 344,885 of NZ_FOVH01000008.1, read as the reverse complement.
TGCGGTTCACCCTGGCCAGCACCGCCGCCGCCAGCTCCCCGGGGTCCGCCGCGAGCGCGCGGCCGGGCCACGCGGCGCCGTGGTACCGGTGCTCCAGGATGCGGTGCAGCGCCCGCGCCCCGTACCGGAACCCGTGGATGAAGCCGCTCGTGCCGTGCTTGAAGTCGCGCGACTGCGTCAGCGTCCCGGCGAAGAACAGGCCGGGCACGTTGACCGACTCGTAGGCGGGGGTCAGCGCGGGGAACCGGTCCGCGATCGTCAGCTCCGGGCGGCAGCCCGCGTCGAAGATCGACGCGTCCAGCCGGAACCCCGTGCAGACGATCACCCGGTCGTAGGGGATGTCCTTGGTGACCTCGTCGGCGCGGACGAACGCGACCGTCACCAGGTAGCGCCCGTCCGGGCGCCGCTCGATGCGCCGGACCTCCCCGTCCAGCACCGCGTTCTGCGACTTGAGCTGGTAGGTGTCGAGGAAGTTGTTGTTGACGGCGCGCACGTGCCCGACGAAGTGCGTGCGCCACGCCAGCCGGAGCGAGCGCGGCCCGGCGACGTGGATCACCGCGGCCGTCTCGGTCAGGTTCTCCGCCGTCTCGAACGCCGAGTTCCCCTTGCCGATGATGAGGACGCGCCTGTCCACGTACTCGCGCGGGTCGGTCGGGTGCTCGCCGTAGAGCTCGGCCGTCTCCACGCCCGGGATCGGCGGGACGTTCGGCCGGGTGAAACCGGTCGCGACGACCACCCGCTCCGCCGCGCGGGTCTCCCCGTGGTCGTCCGTGACCAGGAAGCGGCCGTGGCCGTCACGGGCGACCCGGACGGCGCGGGTGCCGTAGGCGATGTTCAGCTCGTGGCGCTCGGCGAAGTCGCCGAGGTACCGCACCAGGTCGTCCGCGGCGGGGAAGTAGCGGTCGCTGTAGCGGGTGAACAGCAGGTCGGGGTCGTCGGACAGTAACGAGTTCCAGTCCATCCGGAGGTTGAGCTCCGGGTCGTCCGTCCCGGTGTGCTTCTTGTTGGTGGAGATGAGCGTGCGGTGCCTGGGGAACGTCCTGAAGAACATGCCCGGCGCGGGGCCGGCCTCCAGGATCAGGTACCTCCGCCCCGCCTTCGCCATCAGCTGGCCCAGCTGCAGGCCCGCCGGCCCGGCGCCGATCACCAGGTAGTCCAGAGCTCGGTTCGGCACGACACCCTCCGCCACGACGAGGTGATTGAACGGTCAATCCCAGTCAACGCGGCGAATCTCAGAGCTTGATCAGAAGCGGCCGTCCAACAGGGCGCGCTTGTCGGGCTTTCCCGCGGCGGAGGTGGGGACGGCGGGCACGACGGTGATCGTCCGCGGAACGCTGTCCGCGCCGAGCTCGTCCCGGACGAGGTCGCGCAGCGCCCCGCCGCCCGGACGGCGCCCGTGCGCCGGGACGACGAACGCGTGCACGGCCTCGCCCGTCTCCTCGTCGGGGGCGCCGGCCACGTACGCCTCGGCGACGTCCGGATGCCCGGCCAGGACCCGCTCGATCGGGCCGGCGTACACCACCATGGCGTTCACCATGATCACGTCGCGGGCGCGGCCCGACAGGTGCAGGCGGCCGTGCTCGTCCAGGCGGCCGAGGTCGCGGGTGCGCAGCCGGCCGTCCCGCAGGACGTCCCGCGTCTCGCCGGGGTCGTCCCAGTAGCCCGTCATCATGGACGGGCTGCGCACGAGGATCTCGCCCGTCCCGGCCTCGACGTCGATCTCGACGCCCGGATGCGGGCGGCCGACCGAGGCCAGGTCGCCCGCCGCGATGCCGGCGGGCGTCAGCATCGAGATGGAACCCGCCTCCGTCTGCCCGTACCCGTTGTAGACGACCGGGCCGAGCCGCTCCACGGCCTCCGCGAGCCGGTGCGGCCCGAGCGGCGACCCCGACACCATCAGCGCCCGCAGGCTCCGGGCCGCGCCCGGATCGTCCCGCAGGAGACCGAGCATCCGGCCGAGCCGCGGGACGGTCACGATGGAGCCGGTGATCCCGTACCGCTCGATCGCGTACGGGAACAGGGGCCGGCCGTCGTCCTCGGGGATCACCGCGGTGCCGCCGCCGAGCAGGCACGGCGCGAGGAACTCGAAGACGACCATGCTGGCCAGCGTGCCGAACAGCAGGTACCGCTCGAACGCCGCGGCGAACTCCGCCGCGACCGGCCCCCAGGCGCGCGGCTGCCACGCCCAGTGCTCGCTCAGCGCCCGGTAGGTGATCGCGCAGCCCTTCGGCCGCCCGGTGCTGCCGCTGGTGAACGCCAGCAGCGCCACGTCGTCCGGGCGGGCCGTGATGTCGAGCGCCTGCCGCCGGCCGTCCAGCAGGGTCCCGAGCGGCAGGACCCGGAGCGTCCCGGCCGCCGCGAGCATCTCCGGCGTCGCGCCCGGCGCGTCCACGAGGACGGCGTCCACGCCCATGCCCAGCACGTGCGCGAGCTGCCCGGCCGGATACCCGGGCCGCACGCCGACGACCCGGCAGCCGACCACGTGCGCGGCGATCTGCGCGGCGAACGCCTCCGGCGAGACCTCGGCGCGGACGGCGAGGCCCGTCCCCGGGCGGAACCCCGCGTCCCGCAGCCCGGCCGCCGCCGTGCCGATGAGCCCCAGCAGCTCGCCCCGGGAGACGACCCGGCCGGCGTGCTCGAACGCCGGGGTGCGCGGCGACTCCCGCAGCGCGGCGAGAAGGGATCCCGGAAAAAGGCTCATTGCTCGGCTCCCCGGTTCCGCGGACAATGCGTTCACCCGTGAACGTAGGCGGCGCGCATCAGAATCCGATCAGAGGACGGAGTCGCCATGAAGGTGATCGGCGCGGGATTCGGCAGGACGGGCACGGCCTCGCTCAAGGCCGCGCTGGAGGAGCTCGGCCTCGGCCCCTGCTACCACATGTCGGTGGTCATCGCCGAGCCGCGGCGCGTCCGGCAGTGGCTCGACATCGGCGAGGGCCGCTCCACCGGCTGGGACGAGGTGTTCGCCGGTTTCGAGTCCGCGCTCGACTGGCCCGCCGCGTCCTACTGGCGGGAACTCGCCGAGCACTATCCCGAGGCGAAGGTGGTCCTGACCGTCCGCGACCCGGAGCGCTGGTACGAGAGCGTCAGCACGACCATCTTCGCCCGCGCCCTGGAGGAGCGCCGCCTGCCCCTCCGCCGGCGGATCGTCCGGTGGCTGGTGGCGCGGCGGTCGCCGGACTTCGCGCTCTACCCGCGGATGGCTCGCGCGACCGTCCACGACCGCGTCTTCGGCGGGCGCATCGGCGACCGCGACCACGTCCTCGGCGTCTACGAGCGGCACATCGCCGAGGTGCGGGCCGCGCTCCCGCCCGAGCGCCTCCTGGTCTTCGACGTCGCCGACGGCTGGAAGCCGCTGTGCGCGTTCCTCGGCGTCCCCGTGCCGGACGAGCCGTTCCCGCGGTCCAACGAGCGCGCGGAATGGCACCGCAAGCGCCCCCGCCGCCTGGCCCGGCTGATCCTGCGCGGCCGGTGACCGGGACGGCGAAGGGCCCCGGAGACCGGGGCCCTTCGGAGGTGGAGCGGGATCAGTAGCTGGGCTGGCTGGGGTCGATCTGGTTGACCCACGCCAGGATGCCGCCGCCGACGTGGACGGCGTCGCCGAAGCCGGCGCTCTTCACGACGGCGAGCGCCTCGGCGGAGCGGACGCCCGACTTGCAGTGCAGGACGATCTTCTTGTCCTGCGGGAGGCGCTCCAGCGCGGAGCCGTTCAGGAACTCGCCCTTCGGGATCAGCGTCGCGCCCGGGATCGAGACGATCTCGTACTCGTTGGGCTCGCGGACGTCCACGAGGAAGATGTCGTCGCCGCGGTCCTGCATGCCCTTGAGGTCCTGGACGGAGATCGTGGAGTCCTTCGCCGCCTCGCTGGCCTCCTCGGAGACCGCGCCGCAGAAGGCCTCGTAGTCCTCCAGCAGCTCGGTCTGCGTCGGGTTCTTGCCGCACAGCGGGCACTCGGGGTCCTTGCGGACCTTGACCGACCGGTACGCCATCTCCAGCGCGTCGTAGATCATCAGGCGGCCGACGAGCGGCTCGCCGATGCCGGTCAGCAGCTTGATGGCCTCGTTCACCTGGATGGAGCCGATAGACGCGCACAGGACGCCGAGCACCCCGCCCTCCGCGCAGGACGGCACCATGCCGGGCGGCGGCGGCTCGGGGTAGAGGCAGCGGTAGCAGGGGCCGTGCTCGGCCCAGAAGACGGACGCCTGCCCGTCGAACCGGTAGATCGACCCCCACACGTACGGCTTGCCGAGCAGCACGGCCGCGTCGTTCACCATGTAGCGCGTCGCGAAGTTGTCGGTGCCGTCCACGATGAGGTCGTAGCCGGCGAAGATGTCCATGATGTTGTCGCGGTCGAGCGCGGTGTCGTGCACGACCACGTCGATCAGCGGGTTGATCTCGCGGACGGTCTCGGCGGCCGACTCCACCTTGGGCTTCCCGAGGGAGGACTGCCGGTGGATGATCTGGCGCTGCAGGTTGGACTCGTCCACGACGTCGAAGTCGATGACGCCGAGCGTGCCCACGCCGGCCGCGGCCAGGTAGAGCAGGGCGGGGGAGCCGAGGCCGCCCGCGCCGACGACCAGGACCTTGGCGTTCTTGAGGCGCTTCTGCCCGGCCATGCCCACGTCGGGGATGATCAGGTGCCGCGAGTAGCGGTTGACCTCGTCGCGGGTGAGCTCCGGGGCGGGCTCGACCAGAGGTGGCAACGACACGGTGGATGCTCCTGTGCTGACGCTGGCGTTACGGAGGGCGGGACTACGTCGTCCTCACCCGCACAACCCTGCCATGTGCCGCCGCATTCCCGGTCGCCCGCCCCGCCGGGAAAGCCCATGTCACGACGTGCCGGACGGGGCCGTTACCTGGATGACAGGCGGAATATCGCGAAGCGCCGTTAATCTTGACTGTTGTGGCATTCCTGCCCCCTTCTCAGCAGCCGCCCCCGCCGCGGCCCCCGCATCGGCCCGGCATGCCCGCGAATCCCGGCGCGCCCGGCGGTCCGGGCGCGCCCGGCGCCGGCCCTCCGCCGGGCGGCCCGCACGGCGGCCCCCACGGCGGCCCCCACGGCGGCCCCCACGGCGGCCCCCACGGCGGCCCCCACGGCGGCCCCCACGGCGGCCCCTACGGCGGCCCGCCACGGCCGATGGGTCCGCCGCCGCGCCCGCCGGGCACGGCCGGCCGGCCGACGGTGCTGGGCCTGACCGGGCGCCAGTGGATGGTCGTGGCACTGGTCATCGGCTGCTGCTACCTGGTCACCACCGGGATCTCCCTCACCGGCGCGTGGACGACCCTCAACCGCGAGCCCACGGCCGCCGAGCTGCGCATCGCCGCCGACAAGGAGGTCGCGCGCCGCTGGCAGGCCTGGCCCGCGCGGCGCGTCTTCCCGCAGAAGATCAGCTACCGGCCGCCGGGCAACCGCGTCGAGTACGCCACCAGGACCGGCATCGTCCCCGACACCGGCTGCGCCCAGGCGGTCGACGAGGAGATCGCGAGGACGGTCGGGAAGCACGGCTGCCGTGCCGTCCTGCGCGCCACCTACGTCGACCAGCTCCAGGGCATCGTCGTCACCGTGGGCGTGGTGGCGTTCCCCGACGTGTGGAAGGCCGACAAGGCGTACAAGGAACTGCCCGGCTCGCAGGGCCCGGACGGGTCCGGCACGGTGCGGCCCGCGCTGCACGCCGCCGCCTTCCCGGGCACGGCGTCCGCCCGGTTCACCGACAAGGCCAGGCAGGACCGCACGATCGACCGCGGCGGCCCGTACGTGGTGCTGACGACGTCAGGCCAGGCCGACGGGCGCCCCGCGTCCGCCGTCACCAAGCGCCGGCCGGGCGAGCCGTTCGCGCCGGCCCCGCAGATCGGCCACGCCATCGCGCGGACCATGGCGGCCAAGGCGCTGCCCGACTGCGACCAGCCGGAGTGGCGATGCTGACGGGGGAGCGGGCGCGGCGGCGCGGCCTGGCGGCGGGCGTGGGCGCGGCGATGCTGGCCGGGAGCTGGCTCATGCCCGTCCATGCGCACGCCGACGAGGTCAGGGACCGGCAGCAGCCGATCTTCGGCATCCTCGGCATGGAGGCCGCCTGGAAGGTCACCAGGGGCGCCGGCGTGACCGTCGCGGTCGTCGACTCCGGCGTCGACCCGGAGCAGGCGGACCTGCGCGGCAAGGTCACCACCGGCCCCAACATGCTCGCCGAGGTCGACGCCGGGACGCAGCCCAAGCGGCTGCACGGCACGGGGATGGCCTCGCTGATCGCCGGCCAGGGCCACGGCCCCGGCGGCGGCTCCGGCGTCATGGGGATGGCGCCGCAGGCCCGCATTCTCGCGATCCGCGCGATCGGCGAGAAGGAGGACGCCAGCTACATCCGCTACCGGACGTCCGAGAAGGCCGACGAGGCGGTCGCCCGCGGCATCCGCTACGCCGCCGACCACGGCGCCGACGTCATCAACCTCTCGCTGGGCAAGAACGAGGAGGTGCCGGCGGAGCGCGCGGCCATCGGCTACGCCATCGGCAAGGGCGTCGTGGTGGTCTCGGCGGTCGGCAACGACGGCGAGGACGCGGGCGCCCTGGACGGCGACGGGTTCGCGCCGTACTCCTACCCGGCGTCCTACCCGGGCGTCATCGCGGTGGCGGCGACGGAGCCGGGCCACACCCGCGCGTCGTTCTCCAACCGGAACTACTCGGTGGTGCTGTCCGCGCCGGGCGCGGGCCTGCCCGTCGCCGGCCCGAACGGGCAGTACTTCGTCAGCAGCGGCACCAGCGACTCCAGCGCGCTCGTCTCCGGTGTCGCCGCGCTGATCCGCTCGAAGCACCCGAAGATGGCGCCCGCGCTGGTGTCGCAGGCGCTGCTGCAGAGCGCCCGGAGCGGCCCCTCGGGCGGCTACGACCCGGAGATCGGGTTCGGCGAGGTGCACGCGGCCCGCGCGCTGTCGGCGGCGGACTCGCTGGCCTCGGCGCGGCCGGGCCCGGCGCAGGCCAAGCCCGCCGAGAAGCGGTTCGGCGAGGAGGACCCCGGCCCGGTGGAGGTCATCGAGCGGCCGATGTGGGTCCGCCCGGTGATCACCGTGCTGCTGCTGCTCGGCATCGGCGGGACGATCGCCGCGGCCGGGATCGCGATCACGTTCCGCCGCCGCCACCCCAAGCACCCGGCGGGACCGGGTCCCGGCGGGCCGCCGATGGGCGCTCCCGCCCCGGCCGGGCCGCCGCTGGGCGGGCACCCGGCGGGGCCTCCCGCGGGCAGGCCGCCGATGGGCGGACCCCCGGCGGGCGGCTCCCGGCCGGACGGGCCGCCGGGCCCCCCGTCCTGACCCAGGGTGGGCTCCGCCGGCGGGCGCCGCGGTGTACCTGCGCGGTGCGCCGGGTTCGGGAGAATGATCGGATGTGGTCCGAACCTGACGAGTACGCCGAGGCCGTGCTGGACGCGGTGGAGCGGATCCCGCCGGGCCGCGTCCTGTCCTACGGCGACGTGGCCGAGCTGGTGGGGCGGGGCGGGCCGCGGCAGGTCGGGCGGGTGATGTCGCTGTACGGGGGCGCCGTCCCGTGGTGGCGGGTGATCCGGGCGGACGGCAACCCGCCGAGCGGCCTGGAGATCGAGGCCCGCGAGAACTACCGCGCCGAGGGGACGCCCCTGCGCCCGGACGGGCGCCGCGTCGACATGGGCCGCGCCCGGTGGACGGGTCCCGCGACCTGACGCCGCGGCGTTGGTTTTCTCCTGCGCGACATGCGTGCGTTGTGGTCAGAACAGCCCCGGCGATCTGTTCCAATGAACTGTTGTGCCATCTGCCTCCTACCGTCTCGTGCGCCGCGCGGGCCCCGCGCGGACCGTCCCGCCCGTGCTCGACGAGCAGCAGCGGCGGGTGGTCGAGCATGCCGGCGGGCCGATGCTGGTGCTGGCGGGGCCGGGCACGGGCAAGACGACGACGATCGTGGAGGCGGTCGTCGACCGCATCGAGAACCGCGGCGCCGACCCGGAGCGCGTCCTCGTCCTGACGTTCAGCCGGAAGGCGGCGGGCGAGCTGCGGGAGCGCATCACCGGCCGCCTCCACCGGACCACGCGGACGCCGCTCGCGCTCACGTTCCACAGCTACGCCTACGCGCTGATCCGGCGGGACGCGGTGCTGCACGAGGAGCCGGCACCGCGCCTGCTGTCCGGGCCGGAGCAGCTGCTCGAAGTGCGGCGGCTGCTGGAGGGGGAGCTGGCGGACGGCGCGCGCGACTGGCCGGAGCGGCTCCGGGCGGCCCTGGCCACGCGCGGGTTCGCCGAGGAACTGCGCGACTTCACCCTGCGCGCGGTCGAGCGGCAGTACGTCGCGGAAGACCTCGTTGCCCTCGGGCGGATGAGGGGCCGTGACGACTGGGCCGCCATCGGCGGGTTCATGGAGCGGTATGTGGACCGCTTCCTGCTCGACCCCGTCCCCACCTACGACTACGGCGAGCTGATCCACATGGCCGCCGGCATGCTGGCGGACGAGGAGGTGCGGATCCGCGAACGCGACGCCTACGACGTCGTCTTCGTGGACGAGTACCAGGACACCGACCCCGCGCAGGAGGCGCTGCTGCACCACCTGGCGGGGGAGGGGCGCGACCTCGTCGTCGTCGGCGACCCGGACCAGTCCATCTACGGGTTCCGGGGCGCCGACGTGCGCGGCATCCAGGAGTTCCCGAACCGGTTCCCGACGCTGGACGGCGACCCCGCGCCCGTGGTCGCGCTCCGGACGTGCCGCCGGATGGGCCCCGAGATCCTCGCCGCGTCGCGCCGGATCGCGCGCCGCCTGCCCGCCGGGTCGGCCGGGGCCGCCGAGCACCGCGCGCTGCGGCCCGTGGAGGACCTGGACGAGGGCGAGGTGCGCGCGGTGATCGCCGACTCCGAGAGCCAGGAGTCCGCCCTGGTCGCCGACGAGCTGCGGCGGGCCCACCTGCTCGACGGCGTGCCGTGGTCGCGCATGGCGGTCCTCGTGCGCAGCGCCGTCCGGCAGGTTCCGGTGCTGCGCCGCGCCCTCGCCCAGGCGGGCGTGCCGGTCGTCGTCGCGGGCGACGAGGTCCCGCTGATCGCCGAGCCCGCCGTCCGCCCGTTCCTCGTCCTGCTGCGCGCGGCGCTGAAGAAGGGCTTCCTGGACGAGGTCGTCGCGGAAGACCTGCTCACGGGGCCGCTGGGCGGCGCCGACGCGCTGGCCATGCGCCGCCTCAAGCGCGCCCTGCGCGACCTGGAGGAGCTGTCGGGCGGGCAGCGGCCCCTGGGCGAGCTCCTGGTGGCGGCGGTGAACGACCCGCGCGAGCTGATCCTCGTCCACGAGAGGGTCCGCGCGCCGGCCGAGCGGATCGCGCACCTGATCGAGGTGGCGCGGCGCAGCGTCCACGAGGGCGGCACCGCCGAGGACGTCCTGTGGGCCGTGTGGCAGGAGAGCGGGCAGGGCGACGTGCTGCTGGAGCAGAGCGTCAAGGGCGGGACGCGAGGCGCGGCGGCCGACCGCGACCTCGACGCCGTGGTGGCGCTGTTCGACCATGCCGCGCGGTTCGTCGACCGGCTCCCCCAGGCGGGCCCCGAGCTGTTCGTCGACAACATCGCCGCGCAGGAGATCGCGGGCGACACGCTGGCCGAGCAGGCGCCCGCGGGCGAGGCCGTCCGGATCCTCACCGCGCACCGCTCCAAGGGGCTGGAGTGGGACGTGGTCGTCGTCGCGGGCGTCCAGGAGGGCGTCTGGCCGGACGTGCGCCTGCGCGGCTCCCTGCTCGGCGTCGAGGAGCTGATGGAGCACGCGGCCGGGGCCGAACCGGACGGGGACGCCGCGGCCGGCGCCTCCCTGGCCGCCAAGATGCTGGACGAGGAACGCCGCCTGTTCTACGTGGCGGTGACGCGGGCGCGCAAGCGCCTCGTCGTGACCGCGGTCGGCGGCGACGACACGGAGGAGCGGCCGTCCCGGTTCCTGAACGAGCTGCTCCCGGGCGCGATCGAGCAGTCGCAACTGGACGAGAAGACCCGGTGGCTGTCCCTGTCCGCGCTGGTGGCCGACCTGCGTTCGGCGGTCGCGGACCCGTCCCGTCCCGAGCCGCTGCGCCGCGCCGCCGCCGCCCACCTCGCCCGCCTGGCGCGCGCGGGCGTGCGCGGCGCGAAACCCGAGAACTGGTACGCCATCACCGCGCTGTCCGACGAGGGGCCCGCGTTCGCCGAGGACGAGCCCATCACGATCTCGCCGTCCCAGGTCGAGGCGTTCACCACGTGCGGGCTGCGCTGGCTGCTCGCCTCCGCGGTCGGCGCCCAGGAGGGCGGGCCGAACGAGTACAGCACGATGGGCAAGGTCGTCCACGCGGTCGCCGAGATGGCCGGCGCCGACGACGGCATCGACGAGGTCCACGTCGCCGAGCGGCTCGACGAGATCTGGAACGACCTGGAGTTCCGCAGCTCCTGGTACTCCGACAAGCAGCGCGACCAGGCCGCGCGGATGGTCGACAGGTTCCTCGCCTGGCACCGCGACAACCCCAACGAGGTCGTCGCCCTGGAGGAGTCGTTCAAGGTCGACCTCGGCCGCGTCGTCATCAAGGGCCGCATCGACCGCGCCGAACGCGACGAGCAGGGCCGCGCGGTCATCATCGACATCAAGACGTCCTCCACCGCCGTCCCGAAGGACGACCTCGCCCGGCATCCGCAGCTCGGCGTGTACCAGTACGCGGTGATGCTCGGCGCGTTCGAGCGGCACGGGCTGATCGAGCCGGGCGGCGCCAAGCTCGTCCAGGTCGGGAAGGCCGCGTTCACGGCGAAGGCGCGGGAGCAGGAGCAGCCGCCGCCCGCCGAGGACGCCGACCCCGAGTGGCCGAAGAAGCTCATCGAGATCGTCGCGACCGGGATGGCCGGCGACGTCTTCCAGGCGCGGGCGAACGACAAGTGTCGCACCTGTCCCGTACGCTCCTGCTGTCCCGTGCACGACGAAGGCGGGCAGGTCGGCGACTGAACTAGCTCGGGGGGAGTGGGGTGATCACGCCGGGAGAGCTCGCCCGGCTGCTGGAGATCCCGGAGCCGACGGACGAGCAGGCCCGGGTGATCGAGGCGCCCATGGCGCCGATGGCGGTGATCGCCGGTGCCGGGTCGGGCAAGAGCGAGACGATGGCCGCACGGGTCGTGTGGCTGGTCGCGAACGGCTTCGTGCGCCCGGAGCGCGTCCTCGGCCTGACGTTCACCCGCAAGGCCGCGGCGGAGCTCGGCGTGCGCGTGCGCAAGCGCCTCGACACGCTGCGCGAGGTCCTGCCGGGCGACGAGCTGGAGCGCCTCGGCGGCGAGGCCCTGTTCGACGGCGAGCCGATGGTCTCCACGTACCACTCGTACGCGGCGCGGCTCTTCGGCGACCACGCCCTGCGCGAGGCGCTCGAACCGACGATGCGGCTGATCTCGCCGGCCGTCGCCTGGCAGATCTGCTCGCGGGTCGTCGACGCCTACAACGGCCCCATGGACCACATCGACTGGCAGCCCGACACGGTCACGAAGGCCGTCATGGAACTGGCCGGCGACCTGTCGGAGCACCTGCGGACGGCCGAGGACGTCCGCAGGGTCGGGGCCTGGCTGGACGAGCGGTTCGCCGCCGTGAGGAAGCCGCTCAAGGCGCAGCGCGACATCCTCGCCAAGCACGCGGTCCGCGAGCAGCTCATGCCGCTGATCGACGCGTACGCGCGCGCCAAGGCCGACCGGGAGGTCATCGACCACGGCGACCAGATGGCCCTCGCCGCCCGCATCGCCCACCGGCATCCCGAGGTCGGGATGATCGAGCGGTCCCGGTTCTCCGTCGTCCTGCTCGACGAGTACCAGGACACCAGCCAGGCGCAGCTCGTCCTGCTGCGGTCATTGTTCGCCGGCGGGCATCCGGTGACCGCGGTCGGCGACCCGTGCCAGTCGATCTACGGGTGGCGCGGCGCGAGCGCCGGGAACCTGCTGCGGTTCGCCCACGACTTCCCGCTGCGGCCGGCGGTCGGCGGGGGGCGCCCGGTCCCGGCGCCGGTCGTCCAGCTCAGCCGGTCGTTCCGGAACGGGGAGCAGATCCTGGAGGCCGCGGCCAAGATCCAGGAGGAGCTGCGGGCCGAGACGAAGGCCGTCCCGCGCCTCGTCCCCGGCGCCGGGCGCGAGGGGCGCGGACGCGTCGAGTGCGCGCTCTTCCCCACCGTCGAGGACGAGGCCGACCGCATCGCCGCGCGCATCGCCGGCCTCATGGCCGCCGACCCCGGCACCGCGCCCGACGGCGGGCCCCAGCCCGAGCCCCTCCAGTACTCCGACGTCGCCGTGCTCGCCCGGAAGCGGTCGCAGTTCCCGCTGGTCCGGCGGGCACTGGAGGCGCGCGGGATCCCGGTCGAGGTGGTCGGCCTCGGCGGGCTCCTCACCGTCCCGGAGGTGCAGGACGTCGTCGCCACCCTGCGCGCCGTCCACGACCCCACCGCCGGCGCGTCCCTCGCCCGTCTCCTCACCGGCCCGCGCTGGCGCCTCGGCCCCCGCGACCTCGTCGCGCTCGGGCGCCGGGCCCGCGCGCTCGCCCAGGAGGCCGCCCGCGACGTCACCCCACCCCCAGCCACCCCACCCGCCCTCAACTCCGGCACCGCGGGTGAACCCGGCGCCGCGGAGAAAACCGGCGCCGCGGGTGGTTCCGGTGCCGCGGGTGGTTTTGGCGCCGCGGGGGAGCCCGGTGCCGCGGGTGTTTCTGGTGCCGGGGGTGTTTCTGGTGCCGGGGGTGGATCCGGCGCCGCGGGGAAAATCGGCGCCGCGGGGGAGCCCGGCGCCGTGAGCGAATCCGGCGCCGCGAGCGAACCTGGTGCCGTGAGTGAATCTGGCGCCGCGGGGAAGTCCCGCGCTGCGGAAGAGTCCGGCGCTGCGGGGGAATTCGGCGCCGGCGACCGGGGGGACGCGGGTCGGGGGGAAAACGGCGCGGGGGAGTCCGCCGGGGAGGATCCGCTCCGGCAGCTCGTCAGCGAGCTGAACCAGGAGACCGGCAGCCTCGTCGACGCGCTCGACGACCTCGGCGACCCGGAGGCGTACTCGCCGGAGGGGTACCGGCGGCTCCGGCGGCTCCGCGACGAGCTGCGGTCGCTGCGCTCCCAGGTCGGCCTGCCGCTTCCCGACCTCGTCAGCGAGGTGGAGCGCGCCCTCGGCCTCGACATCGAGGTCGCCGCCCGGTCGGGGCTCGACCCGGTGACCGCGCGCGCCGACCTGGACGCCTTCATCGACGCCGCCGCCACGTTCGCCGGCGACGCCGAGGACCCGACGCTCGGCGCCTTCCTCGCCTACCTCAAGGCCGCCGAGACCGAGGAGTTCGGGCTGGAGGCCGGGCGGGTCGGCGAGACCAACAGCGTGAAGCTCCTCACCGTCCACGCGTCCAAGGGGCTGGAGTGGCCGGTGGTCGTCGTGCCCGGCCTGTCGTTCGTCCCGCAGAAGAACGGCGGCCCGGCCAAGGGATCGATCTTCCCGTCGCCGCCGCAGAACGCGACCCGCTGGACGGCGAACCCGCGCGTCCTGCCGTTCATGCTGCGCGGCGACCGCGCCGACCTGCCCGCGCTCACCGGCCTGGAGAAGGACGACCTCGCCGCGTTCGACCAGGCCTGCTCCGAACGTGACCTGCGGGAGGAGCGGCGGCTCGCCTACGTCGCGGTCACGCGCGCCTCCAGCCTGCTCATCACCACCGGCTACTGGTGGGGCGCGTCCGGCCGCCCGCTCGGCCCGTCGCCGTTCCTGGAAGAGGTGCGGTCGGTGTGCGGCGCCGGGGCCGGGACGGTGCCGGTGTGGGCCGAGCCGCCGGAAGAGGGCGCCGAGAACCCGCTGCTCGCCGACCCCGACGAGGCGCAGTGGCCCGTCGCCCCCGGCGAGCGCGGCCGGTCCGACCTCTCCGCCCGCGCCCGGTACGAGGCGGTCGTGGAGGCCGCTCGCATGGTCGGGGACGAGATCGCCGGGCGGACGCGCCACTGGGCGGGGGACGCCGGGCTGTCCGCCGCCGACCGGGCGCGCATGACCGCGTGGGCGCGCGACGTCGAGCTGCTCCTCGCCGAACGCGACCGGGGGCGCGGCGGCGACGGGCTCCTGGTCGAGCTGCCCGCCCACCTGTCGGTGTCGTCGCTGGTGTCGCTGGCCCGCGACCCGGCCGCGCTGGCCCGCCAGATCCGCCGCCCCATGCCGCGCCCGCCCGCCCCGTACGCGCGCCGCGGCACCGCGTTCCACGCCTGGCTGGAGAGCCGCTGGGGGCAGCAGCGCCTCCTCGACCCCGACGAGCTGCCCGGCGCGGCCGACGAGGGCGCCGCCGACGACGCGCACCTCGCGCGGCTGCGCGACCGCTTCGAGGAGTCGGAGTGGGCGGCGCGGGAACCGCTCGACATCGAGGTGCCGTTCGAGACGATCATCGGCGACCGGCTGGTCCGGGGCCGGATGGACGCGGTGTTCCGGTCCCGGGACGGCGGCTACGAGGTGGTCGACTGGAAGACCGGCGCGCCGCCGTCCGGGGACGAGGCCCGGTTCGCCGCGGTCCAGCTCGCCGCCTACCGGCTGGCCTGGGCGGAGCTGGCCGGGGTGGACGTCGCGCGGGTCAGCGCGGCGTTCCACTACGTCGCCGCCAACGTGACCGTCCGGCCTGCGGACCTGCTGGACGCCCGCGGCCTCGCCGCTCTCCTGGAGGACGTCCCCGCCGCGTGAGGAGTCTCACCGCCCCCTGTTCACAATGGGTGGTTTCGGGGATGATCCGTGCAACCATCCCGAGGAGGCGACGTGACGGTGACCCATGAAGAGAAGGTCGTACGGGAGTTCTCCAAGCAGGCGGCGGGGTTCGCCGACCCGGAGCTGAACGTCGCGTTCACCCGCCATCTGGACCGGCTCGTGCGCTTCATGGACCCCGAGATCGACCAGGACGACGTCGTGCTGGAGGTCGCGGCCGGCACCGGGCTGGTGTCCCGCGCGATCGCCCGCCGCGTCCGGCACGTCACCGCGCTCGACCTCACGCCCGCGATGCTCGCCGAGGGGAAGCGGGCCGCCGACCACACCGGCCTCATGAACGTCACCTTCGCGCACGGCGACGCCACCGCCCTGCCCTACCTCGACCGGTCGTTCACGCTGGTCGTCACCCGCTTCTCGCTCCACCAGGTCGCCGACCCGGAGGCGGTGGTGAAGGAGATGGCCCGCGTCAGCCGGCCCGGCGCCGCGCTGATCATCGCCGACCTCGTCCGGCCGGCGGACCTGGAGGGGGACCTCGACCGCGTCGAGCGGCTGCGCGACCCCTCCCACGGGGTGACGCTCACCGAGGCGCGGATCGCGGAACTCCTCACGGCGGCGGGGGCCGAGGTGAAGCGCGCGGAAACCTTCGACGTCTCGCGCCCGCTCGACCCGTGGCTGGAGTTCTCCCACACCCCGGCCGACGTCGCGGAGCAGATCAGGGACGCGCTGCGGGACGAGCTGGCGGGCGGGCCGGCCACCGGCATGCGCCCGAGCTCCGTCGACGGCGTCCTGCACTTCACGCACTCGTATCTCTTCCAGCAGGCGATCGCCGGGTAACGTTTTCGACCAAGTGTTCGACGCGTGTCGCTCGTGTGTTCTATGTTGTCGAACATGGGTTCTAGTAACGTGCGCTCCCTCGATCGCGAGCCGGCCGCGCTGGCGATGCGCATCGGCGTCGTCGCGGCCGAGGCCGCCCTCGCCACCTTCGCCCGCCACCTCGACCTGGACGACCTCGAGGACGGCGTCGACTTCCAGGGCGCCATCGGGCCCGCCGAGTGGCCCGTGTTCTCCCTGGTCATCGACACGCTCGCGGAGGCGGGCCCCGGCGACCGGCGGAGCCTGGACGAGCGCCGCGCGGACGCCCTCAACGACCTCGCCCGCATCTGCATGGCCGCCAAGAACCGCGGCGCCGCCTGACCCCGGGCCGGGCACGCCCGGGGCCCCGCGGCCTTGGGCCCGGGCGCTGCCCTCAGCGGGCCGTCAGGGCCGCGCCCTTGACCTTGCCGGTGCTGGTGCGCGGGAGTTCGCGGACGAACCGGACGTCCCGCGGCACCTTGAAGCGGGCCAGGTGCTTCTTCACGTATTCCCTGACGTCGTCCTCGGTGAGGTCGGCGTCCGCGGCGCGCACGACGTAGGCGGCGAGCCGCTGGCCGAACCGCTCGTCGTCCACCCCGACCACCGACGCCTCCGCGATGTCCGGATGCTCGCCGAGCAGGCTTTCCACCTCGCCGGGGAACACGTTCTCCCCGCCCGAGACGATCATGTCGTCGGCGCGGCCGTCGATGAACAGCCGTCCCGCCTCGTCGACGTGCCCGAGGTCGCCGGTGCTCGTCAGGCCGTCCCGCACGCTCTTGCCGCCGCCCCCGGTGTACCCGGCGAACCGCAGGCCCCCGCCGGTGTGGATCTCGCCGGTCTGGCCGGCGGGCAGTTCCCGCCCGTCCGTGCCGAGGATCCTGATCGTGATCCCGAGCGACGGCCTGCCCACCGTGCCCGGGGCCTCCCGCAGATCCCGCGGGGTCGCGATCGTCGCCCAGCCGGTCTCCGTGGCGCCGTAGACGTTGACGAGCACGTCGCCGAACGCGTCCATGAACGCGTCCGACAGGTGCGGATGCAGCGCGGAGCCGCCGCACATGACCGCTCGCAGGGACGGAGTCCGCGGCGCGCCCTCCACCTCCAGGACGCGCTGGAGCATGACCGGGACCGCGACCAGCGCCTCCGCCCGGCAGTCCGCGATGGTCTCCAGCGTTGCCCGCGCGTCGAAGCGGCGGGACAGGACGAGCGGCATGCCCATCCCGAGCCCGACCGTCATGTAGGCGAAGCCGAGGATGTGGAAGAGCGGCGGCGCGACGACGACCGGCGCCCCCGACCGGACGGGGACCCGCATCAGATGGGTGAGCGCCGCCGGCAGGACCGACGAGAGCGACAGGTCGTGGCGGGCGCCCTTCGGCGTGCCGGTCGTCCCCGACGTCATCACGACGATGTGGCTGGTTCGCTCCGGCCGTATGGTCTCGGGTTCGGTGGTGGCGACCAGCGTGTCGATCGTCTCGCCGTCGCCGTCCTCCGTCCAGGCGAGCAGCCTCTTTCCAGAGAAGCCCGATTCGTCGACGGCCGCGCCGAACTCGTCGTCGTGGACGAGGAGCTCGATGCCTTCCCGTTCGGCGACCTGGCCGAGCTGCGTGCCGGAGAAGTCGGTGTTCAGCAGCACGACGTCGTTGCCCAGGCGGGACGCGGCGAGAACCGTCTCGACGAAGCCGCGGTGGTTCCGGCACAGAACGCCGACCTTGCCGTCGTCCACGCGGTTCTTCATGGCGGTGGCCAGCGCCGACGCCCGCCCTTCGAGGTCCGCGCAGGACAGCGCGCCGCGTTCGTCGATCAGGGCCGTCCGATCGGGGAAGCGCAGCGCGGACAACGCCCCGATCGTCGCCGGAACCGGACCGAACCGCGCGTAGGGGAACAGCATCCGCACGGCCCGGTCGGGCCGGACGGGCCGCAACGCGCCGGCGTCCCGCACGGCACGCGTCGCTCTGACACCAAGGCTCACGACGTGGCGCACCCGGTCAAGCACCTGCACGCATCTCCTGTCCGGGATTCTGGGGGCTGGGGTGGACGAGTCAGGCATACCCGGGTCAGGACGAGATATCTGTCCCGGGATTCAGGGGCGGAGAAGGTTGTCGCGGAGGGCGGTGAAGGCGGCCGGGCGGGGGCGGGCTTCCAGTGCTTCGCGGATCTGGACGGCGCATTGGCGTGCGCTGAGAGTGTCCGTGTCGACGTCCAGGTCGTGCAGCTCGTGGGAGTGGACCTCGGGGAACTGCCGGGCCGCCAGGCCGGGCTCGCGGTCGCCGCGTTCGGCCTCGCGGCGTTCCAGCACCGGGAGGGGGCAGCGGACGCCGACCAGGAGGGTGTCGTCGGGGACGAGCAGGTCGAGGAGGTCGAGCAGCCGCCAGCGCCGGCTCAGCGGATAGTCGGCGACCAGGTTGTTCCCGGCCGCGGCCATCCCGGCGACGGCGCGGTGGAAGCCCTTCGCCGTGCGGTCGATCTCGGCCTGGAGGGCGTCGCCGGCGAGGGGACGCTCGTTGCGCATCGCGTGGAAGGCGTCGATCGGCATGTGGAACCAGCTGCCGTCGAGGAGGTCGAGCAGTTCCAGGGCGATGCTGCTCTTGCCGGAACTGGACGGGCCGTTGAGCAGGATGACCGTGCCGCCGGGGCCTGTGTCAGGGATCGCGTCGCTGGAATCCACCCGGACAGTAGACCAAGGGCCGCTAGGCCGCCGGGCCGCTCATGGCGTGTCGAGTAACGTCGTGCCATGCCCGACTCGATCGCCGCGGTGACCGCCGATGACCTCGACCTGGCCGTCAGGCTCGCCGTCGCCGCGTTGCGGGAGGCTCCCGCGGATGCCTGGGACGCCAAGGCCGGGTCGCTCGAATGGACGTGCTGGGAGACGGTCGAGCACCTCGGCGACGATCTCTTCGCCTACGCGGCGCAACTGGCACCGTCCACGCCGCCCATGGACGGCGAGGTGCCGTTCGTCTGGGAGAGCCGCCGGCCCGGCGGTCCCGCGAACGCGATCCACGCCGACCGGGACGCGGGGCCCGCGGGCCTGCTCCAGGTGCTGGAAGCGTGCGGCGGGATGCTCTCCGCAATGGTTCGGACGGTCGCTCCCGACGTCCGCGCCCACCACGTCTTCGGCGCAGCGGACGGCGAGGGCTTCGCGGCGATGGGGATCCTGGAGACCGTCGTCCACACCTACGACTTGGCGGACGGCCTCGGGCTGCTCTGGGAGCCGCCCGCCGACCTCTGCGCACGCGTCCTGGGCCGCCTGTTCCCGGAGGCGCCGACCGACACCGAGCCCTGGCCGACGCTGCTCTGGGCCACGGGACGTGGAGAGCTTCCCGGCCGTCCGCGCCTCACGTCGTGGCGCTGGTACGGGAGCCCCCGCCCATAAGCGCCTGACGGGTCAGCGCAGGTAGTGGAAGGCCGGTTTCGGGTGCATGAGGAAATCGTGGTGGGAGATGTTCCACGCGTAGGCGCCGGCCATGGTGAAGGCGATGATGTCGCCGGGGATCAAAGGCGGGACCAGGCAGTCGCGGGCGAAGACGTCCTTCGGCGTGCACAGCTGGCCGACCAGGGTGGCGGGGCTTTCTGGACCGTTCGCGGTGAGGACCTTGAAGGGATGGTCATGGCCTTTCGCCGCCGGAGTTCTCAGGTGGTGGGTGCCGCCTCTGAGGATGACGTAGGTCTCGCCTCGCGTGGTTTTCACGTCCAGGACGTCGGTGACGTACCAGCCGTGATAGGCGGTCATGGATCGGCCGGGCTCTACGCGGACTTTTGCCGGGATGGTGCTCAGGCCGTTTCCGTAGGTTCCCCAGTCGAAGCGGCTTTCCGGTGACGTGTAGTCGACGCCCATACCGCCGCCCACGTTGAGTTCGGGTTCCTCCACTCCACGGGCCTTCAGCCAGGGGAGCGCCCATTCGGCTATTTCGTAGGCCACATCGAGAAGGGTGGGGGCGTCCAGGCCGGAGGCCAGGTGAGCGTGGATGCCCCGAAGGTTGAGGTGGGGGTTCTCGGCCAGAAGGCGGGCGCAGTCATCGAGGGCGTCCTCGTCCATGCCGAAGGGGCCGCTCATGGTGAGGACGGCGTTCGGAATGTGCACGGGGAGGTTCGCGCGAAGAAGGACGTCGGCAGGCCCCTGGGCGGCCAAGCGGGCGAGCTCGGTGGGGCTCTCCACGTGAATCCTGTCCGCCTTGAACGTGCGGGCCAGATGTAGCTCTTCGTCTGTCTTGCCTGGGCCGCCGAAGGCCAGGGATATGCCGGGCACCGTCTCCCGGACGTGGGTCAGTTCCCCTCCGGAGGAGACTTCCATGCCGTCGACGTGAGGGGCGAGCGTGCGGAGGATCTCGGCGTCCGGATTGGCCTTGGCGGCGTAGAAGAGTTCCGTGCCCGGCAGGCTGGCGCGGATGTCGCGGACGTGGGTTTCCAAGCCGGTCAGGTTGTAGAGATAGGCCGGATAACCGTCGAGGTTCCGGGCGAAATCGGTGTTCATAGCGGTCGAGGTGCGGCCAGCGGGTTGGGGACGGGGACATAGGTCGCTCCGCGGTCGGCAGTGCGAGACCAGCGGGCGCGAAGGTTCGCCTTTGCGGGCAGCGGCACTCCGGCGAGGAGGGCCCTTATCTGAGGGTGGTCGTCGTGGGCGTGGAAATGCTTCCTGGCCGTCCGCCAGAGGGTTCGTTCCAGGGACGGGTGAAGGTCGGCCACCGCGGCGGCCATCTCCGTCAGATGGTTGACGAGGAGGCAATAGACGACGCGGTTCCAGCCCCAGTCGGGCTCGTAGGTAAGGCCTTCGGCCACGCGGGAGGGGAGGTGCGTCAGGTCCCAGCGCCCCGCGGTCAGTTTCGTCCCCTCCAGGTCTCGGAACGCGGCATGGACCGGCATACCCGTGGAGTCGACGCAGATGAGGACGTTCTGCAGGTGCGGCTCCAGCACAACGCCGTGGTCGAGGTACGCGGCGAGTACGGGTGGTGCCACCTGGGCGACGTAGGCGTCCCACCAGGCTTCGGCGCCGTCCGGGGTCGAAAGGACGGGCAGATCTGCAAGCCACCTGTTGTACGGGTCGGCCAGGGCGCCTGCCAGTAAAGGCGTTCCGGGGAGGGACTTGACGCCTTGGCGCAGGATCACGCCGAGGCCCTCGTACAGGCGGCGGTCCGGGAGAGCGATGCTGCGGTAGGCGGGCTCTGCGAGGAACGTGGCGTCCAGCTTTTCGAGAATGGGCGGCAGAAGGTCGTTGAGGGCGATCGCTCCGGTCAGCTCGTACCAGGCGTTCTTGCGGACGCAGTTGGTGATGCGCACGTCCAGGCTGAACTTGCAGAACACGTCGGCGTCCGGCAGGTACGCGGTGCGGACGGACGATGTGGGCACCGCTTCGGTGTCCGATGGGCCGAGGTTGAGCAGCAAGCCGTCCGCCAGGGCCTTCTGCAGGAGGGGGTTACCCGCCAGCAGCGAGAACTGCCAGGGATGGACGGGGAGAAGCCGCCGGCCCGGTGGCGCCGGAGGGCCGTAGGTCTCCAGGGTTTCGAAGGCCTCCGGTGTGCCTTCTTCGGCGATGAGGTGTTCCGGGACGGCCAGCCAGAGCGGACGGAAACGCGCCCGAGTCTCCGGCGCGTAGCGCAGCCAGTCGGACGGGGACCCCTGCCGGGCCTTGGGGGACGGGTGGAAACGATGCCCCGCGACGAGGGACTGCTCGGAGTCGATGTAGGCGTCCCCCGAGGGCTCGCCACGGGCGGCGATGATGGCGGTGAGCGCTCTGTGACTGTCGGCCGCCTGCGCGAGGAACTCGGGGTTCGGACGGCCCGTCGCGAGCTCCAGTTCACCGGCGACCAGGTTCGCCAGCCTGTCCCAGGGCGCCGGTGCCCATTCGTCCCCCCGGCGCTCCTCGTACGGCGGCACGAGCCGGTAGGCGGCGCCGGCCGGGGGACGGGCCAGGCCCATGCGCAGCACGACCCCGGCGCGGGGCAGCCGGACGAGGAGGTGAGCACCGCCGGGGTGCACGCCGTCCGGCCAGACCTGCTGCTCGGGCGCGCACACCTCCCGGACCAGGCAGTTGAGGAGCGCGGTCGCGGTGGCGTCGTCAGCCGAGAGGACCGGTTCTGTCAGCAGCACGTCGAGTCCCGTAGGTAGTTGGGCCCCGGTGGGCCGTAATGCTTGTTGATGTCCGCCGCGCCGGTCCGCGCCTTGTCGACAAGGGTTCCGGCGGTGACCATGGCCTTGCCCGGCAGCGTGTCGGCGTCCAGCGTGCGGGAGCGCAGGAACGCCTCGTCCCGCCCGAGCGCCTCGTCGAGCCGCTCCCGGATCATCCGCAGGCCGGTGCCCCACGGGAGCAGGCCCAGCTTGGACAGCCCCAGGGCGGGCGCGGCCGCGCACAGGTGCAGCGTGATGGTGACGAAGACGCGGGCGAGCGCCTCCGGATCCGACGTCGCCATGCGGTGGTCGACCAGGTCGCGGGGGTCGGTGCCCGGGGACGGCGGCCCCAGACGTTCGCGGAGCCGGGACGGGTCGATCAGCGCGCCGTCGTTGTCCTTGACGAGGAGGCGGAGCGGTGCCTCGTCCAAGACGAGGGCGACGTTCTGCTGATGCGCCTCCAGCGCGATGCCGTAGCGGAACAGCGTGACGTTCCAGGAGAACAGCGCCGCCAGGTAGGCGTCGAACAGGGCCTCGACGTCCCAGCGTTCGATCACATGGCCCTCGTCCGGTGCTTCGGCGAGCAGCGCCGCCACCGGGACGATGTGCGAGCGCGCGATATCGGGTGGGAAGCGCCGCACCAGATAGGCGAGAAGGGGATCGTCGGCGTGGCCGTAGGTCTGCTCGTCCGCGAGCACGACCGGTAGCACCGGTTCGTGGAGGAGCACCTGGCGCAGGATGCGTTCGACCAGGGCGCCGTCCGCCAGCGTGCCGGGCTTGATGGTGCGCGTGTTGCGGAGCCCGAGGGTGCTGGTCGGGAGCGGCGCCTTCACGTGGGCGAGCGGCGCCGCGGCCACGGTCCGCATGGACAGTGTGGGCGTGACCTGGAGGAACGCGTCGGGCGCGAGAACCGCGCCGGGCCGGTCGCGCACCTGCCGGGCCGCCAGCGGGTGGACGGGGAAGAGCGCCTCGGCCGAGGTCAGGCCCACGTCGGCGGGGGCCGGCCACCAGCCGGGAAGCGTCCCGGCGAGGGCGGGGTTCCGCACCGCCGCCCAGCGCAGCGGGAACGACGGCGCGAACTCGGGTGCGTAGCGGCTCAGATCGGCCAGGGACAGCCCGGCGCGGCTCCGGCCTGTCGGATGTACCGGGTGGTCGTTGTAGGCCGCCAGCGTCTCGTAGAACGCGCCGGGACCCGTCCGCAGCTCGTCCGGGAGGCGGCCGAGCCGCCGGTGGACGGCAGGACGCGCGTCGCCGTGCAGCTTGGCGGTCGCCAGAGCGTCCAGGCACTCGCGTTCGAAGGCCGCCGTGTCGTCGCGCGGGTCGGCCACCGTGCGGACGGCGTGGAAGGCGTCCCGGAGCGTCAGGCCCTGCCCGGGCTCCACGACGAGGTCGGAGAGGAAGGCGGGGCGTGCCTCGACCAAGCGCACCCGGCGGCCGGGAAGCTCCAGCACACCGTTCCGGACGAACCGTCGCAGGCCCGCGTAGTCCTCCCGTAGCAGCGCGTCGAGTACACGGGTGGCGAGCAGGTCTTCGTCGTCGGCGGTCACGCGATCGTCCAGTCGTGCGATGCACGGAACCGCGCCAGGGCCGCGTTGACCTCGTCCGGTCCGGGACCGATCGCGCGGACCGTGCCCAGGTAGTCGCGGTTGGTGCGGGTCACCGCGACGGAGTCGCCCACCGCGCGCTGCGGACGGTAGGCGAGCCGCACCGGGCCGTCGTCCAGGGTCAGGGGCCCCGGCGCCGCGGTGAGCGTGCCCGACCGGTCCGCGATGACCGGCTCCGCGATGGCGTGCCTCGGCCGGGGAACCCGGCGGCCCGGCAACCCCGCGCCCAGGTGGACCTGAAGGATGTGCTCGAAGAGCGGGACGCCCAGGAGATCGGCCAGCAGGAAGTCGCAGTGGTCCCCGATGAGCCTGTAGTTGACCTCGATGATGCGGGCGCGGCCCTCGTGCACGACGAACTCGGTGTGACAGGCCCCGAACCCGATTCCCAGAGCTTCCAGTTGGCGCAGTACCTGTGGCGTCTCCGGGGGAGGGGCCGTCCACTCAAGGCGCTCTTCGACGAAGAAGGGTGGCGGGGAGAGCGTCGTACGGAACGACCCCAGTACGCGTAGTTCCCGCCCGTCCCCGAGCGTCTCCAGAGTGTGGAGGTGCCCCGGCAGGTACTCCTCCGCGACAAGGGGGTCGCTCCGGCGCGCGGCGATCTCCTCCACGCGCGCCGCGAGTTCTCCTGCGTCCTGGACGAGGAACACGTCCTCGCTGGCCACCCCTTCCCGAGGCTTGACCACCAGCGGAAAGGGCGCGTCGGCCGGTACCTGGAAGGCGTCCGCGGAGAAGACCGGGTCGATGGACGCGAGATGCCGCCGCAGGAGCGCCTTGTTCTTCGCGCGGGTCGCGGCGCGCCAGTCCTTGGCGGGCAGCCCGAAGTACGCGGCGGCCAGGGCGGCGGGCGCCTGGAGGAAGTCGCTGTTGGAGAAGACGGCCGCGGGCTCCCCGTCGATGCGGGCGATGATGTCCCGGAAGTCGGAGACGTCGCACTCGACGACCGGTCCGCCGAACGGATGGGCGCCGGGACGGTCGGTGAGAAGCGTCACATCGAGGCCGAGGCGCGCGGCGGCGGGCAGGAACCCGTGCGTCACCGAGTCGGTCGCCTTGCCGGCGACCAGGTAGAGAGAGGCGGCCACGACCGGCCTTTCCAATCCGCCAATGAGTGTGCAAGCCCGTGGGTGATGACGCGAGCGCGACGGCCTCGTGGTGAGGTAAGCCTTGCCTAACTCGCGGTGATCACCATAGTGGCCGGGGGGCCGGTCGCATGCAAGAACGGTGACATCGCGTGTCCCGGCCGCCCGGCGATCCGCCACGATGGGGCCATGGACCTTGTCGACCGGTGGGTCGCACTGGCGGGACCTCACACCAGACATATCGGGACGGAACTGGACGAGCGCTACGGGGAGCCGCACCGCCGGTACCACACCCGCGAGCACCTCGCCGCCGTCCTCGACCTCGTGGACGAGCTGGCCGGGCACGCGGCCGATCCCGACCTCGTCCGGCTCGCCGCCTGGTTCCACGACGCCGTCTACGACCCCGAACGCGCCGACAACGAGGAGCGCAGCGCCCGCCTCGCGGCCCGCATGCTGGCCGACACCGACCTCGGGCGGCGGGACGTGGACCAGGTCGTCCGGCTCGTCGAGCTGACCACCACGCACGCGCCGGACGAGGACGACGCGGACGGGCAGGTCCTCTGCGACGCCGACCTCGCGATCCTCGGGGCCGAGCCCGACAGGTACGCCGCCTACGCCGCCGCGGTACGCGAGGAGTACGCGTTCGTCCCCGACGAGCTCTTCAAGGCTGGACGAGCCGAAGTCCTCAACGGGCTGCTCGCGCTGCCCAGGCTCTTCCACACGCCGGCCGCGCACGACCGCTTCGAGGAACGGGCGCGCACCAACATCCGCACGGAACTGATGCTGCTCGGCGCCTAGACCCGCGGCTGGCGAACCTTGCGGCGACGCAGACCGGCCTTCGTCAGCCGCAGGAGCAACTCCTGGCACCCCACCGCCTCCGCCCCCTGACGCACCGCCGCCTCGTACAGCTCGGACGGGACGTCGTAATGGTCGCGGTCGAACGCCCGCACCGGCATCCTCAGCTCCGCCGCGAACGCGTGCAGCTCCTCGTACGACACGTCGCTCACCATGTGGGACCACACGCGGCCGCGGGCGGGCCACAGGGGCGGGTCGATGAGGATCAAAGCCACTCCCAGGAACCAGGCAACGGGATCCCTTACTGTGAGTTTCCTGTCTTCGGGAATCCCGTGACGCGGGGGGCGGACGGAAAGCCGGGACGGAAGAGACTCAGCCTGACATTACGACATGCGCTGACATCACGGCATGCGCTGTCATCACAACGTACGGAGGGGCATGCAGGTGAACGACATAGCCGCCTACATCCGGGCCGACCGGGACCGGTTCGTCGCCGACCTCAAGGAGTGGCTGGCGATCCCGTCCGTCTCGGGTGACCCCGCGCACACCGACGACGTGCACAGGTCCGCGAAGTGGCTGACCCGGTACCTGCGCGACCAGGGGTTCCCGATCGTCGAGGTCTGGGAGACCGGCGGGCACCCCGCCGTCTACGCCGAATGGCCCGCCGACGACCCGGACGCCCCCGCCGTCGTCGTGTACGGCCACCACGACGTCCAGCCGGTCGAGCCGCTGGACGAATGGGACACCGACCCCTTCACGCCCGTCGAGAAGGGCGACCGGCTCATCGGGCGGGGCGCGTCCGACGACAAGGGGCAGGTCTTCTTCCACACCCTCGGCATCCGCGCGCTGCTGGCCGCGTCCGGGCGGCAGGCCCCGCCGGTCACCGTCAAGCTCCTGGTCGAGGGCGAGGAGGAGTCGGGGTCGGTGCACTTCGCCGACCTGCTCCGCACCCACCGCGACCGGCTCGCCTGCGACGCCGTCGTCATCAGCGACACCACGATGTGGGCGGAGGACGTCCCGTCCATGTGCACCGGCATGCGCGGCCTCACCGAGGCCGAGGTCACCCTGCGCGGCCCGGACGGCGACCTGCACTCCGGCTCGTTCGGCGGCGCCGTCCCCAACCCGCTGCACGCGATGGCCGAGCTGCTCGCCTCGCTGCACGACGCGGACGGCCGCGTCACCCTCCCCGGCTTCTACGACGACGTCGTCCCGCTGACCGACGAGGAGCGCGAGCTGTTCGCGCGGCTCCCGTTCGACGAGGACGAGTGGCTGCGCACCGCCGGCAACAGCCGCGCCGCCCACGGCGAGAAGGGCTACACGACCCTCGAACGCGTCTGGGCGCGGCCGACCGCCGAGATCAACGGCATGTGGGGCGGGCACACCGGGCCGGGCGGCAAGACGATCGTCCCCCGCGAGGCGCACGCCAAGATCTCGTTCCGGCTCGCCGCCGGGCAGGACCCGGGCACGGTCCAGGACCAGTTCCGCAGGTGGGTCGCCGAACGGACCCCGCACGGGGTCGAGGCCGAGGTCCGCATCCCAGGCGGCGGCGTCCGCCCCTGCTTCTCCCCGATCGGCTCGCCCGGCGTCAAGGCGGCGCGGCGCGCCATGGAACGGGCCTTCGGCACCGAGGTGCTGTTCACCCGCGAAGGCGGCAGCGGCCCCGAGGCCGACCTCGCCGACATCCTGGAGGCCCCGCTGATCTTCGTCGCGGTCGGGCTGGACGGCGACCGCATCCACGCCCCCAACGAGAAGGTCGAGATCCCGCTGCTCCTCAAGGGCGCCGAGGCAGCCGCGTACCTGTGGGAAGAACTCGCCGCCGCGCTGCGCTGAAACCGCCTGGAAGGGAGCACACGTGACCAACGCCCCACTGGAGTGGCTGGCGCTCGCGCGCGGGACGCTCGACCGCGTCGCGCTCAACCGCCGCGACGACGCGTGGCTGGAGAACGCCTGGGCCGAGCCGAAGACGCGCGTGCTGGTCGTCCACGACGGACGGTCGCTCGTCACCTACGAGCCCAGCGCCGCGCTGGTCCTCGTCCCGCCGGAGCAGGCACCGGACGGGGACCGCTGGCTCCTCGGCGTGGACGACGGCGGCGCCGCCTACTTCGGCGTGTCCGGCCCGCTGCCCGCCATCGAGGGGACCGAGCCCGCCGGGCTGCGCCGCGTCGGCGCCCTCCTCGGCGACCAGGACTCCGGGCTGCTCACCCACGCCGTCGCGTTGGAGCACTGGCACAGCACCAACCGGCACTGCCCCCGCTGCGGCGCCGAGACGCGGGTGACGTCCGCCGGGCACGTGCGCGTCTGCCCCGAGGACGGGTCGCAGCACTTCCCGCGCGTCGACCCCGCGGTGATCATGCTCGTGACGGACGAGGCCGACCGGATCCTGCTCGCCCGCGGCCCGCAGTGGCCCGCCGACCGCCGCTCGATCCTCGCCGGGTTCGTCGAACCGGGCGAGTCGCTGGAGCAGGCCGTCGCGCGG
Organism: Actinomadura madurae; assembly: GCF_900115095.1. Taxonomy (GTDB): domain Bacteria; phylum Actinomycetota; class Actinomycetes; order Streptosporangiales; family Streptosporangiaceae; genus Spirillospora; species Spirillospora madurae. Next base: position 317,329 of record NZ_FOVH01000008.1, on the reverse strand, counting down.
GAGGTGAACGAGGAGGTCGGGCTGCCCGTCCGGGACGTCCGCTACCTCGGGAGCCAGCCGTGGCCGCTGCCGCAGAGCCTCATGCTCGGCTTCACCGCCCGCACGGACGGCGGCCTCCCGCTGCGTCCCGACCCCGAGGAGATCCTGGACGCCGCCTGGTACACCCGCGACGAGCTGCGCGCCGCCATCGACGGCGGCGAGATCGTCGCCCCGGGCCCGCTGTCCATCGCCGCCCAGCTCATCATGCGCTGGTACGGCGGCGACCTGCCGAAGATGCAGCCGTTCTGACATGCGCGAGCCCGGCGTCCGCGGCGGACGCCGGGCTCGTCGCGAGGTCAGGCGAGGGAGGCGAGCTTCACCTTGACCGCCTTGGCGCTGGGGTTGGTCGCGGCCGTGCCGTCGGGGAAGACGATCGTCGGAACCGTCTGGTTTCCGCCGTTGACGCTCATCACGAACTCGGCGGCCTTCGGATCGCGCTCGATGTCGACCTCGACCATCTCGATCCCGTCGCGGGCCAGCTGGTTCTTCAGGCGGCGGCAGAATCCGCACCAGGACGTCGTGTACATGGTGAGCTGGCCGGCCGCGCCCTTGGGCTGGTCGGTCGTCGGCGTCGCCATCGCTTCCGCGTCTCCCTCGTTCGTTCGGACGATCCGTGCCCTCGCATGAACAGTGAACCAGGGGCGCGCATTCCGCGGTTGTCCACAGGTGGCGTGCCGGGTGATACGGGTGGGGCGGGCTGCGAGTATGGAGGGATGTCAGCAGAGTCGGTGCTGGAGGGACTCGACCCCGAGCAGCGGGCGGTCGCCGAAGCGGTCAAGGGCCCGGTGTGCGTGCTCGCGGGCGCCGGGACGGGCAAGACCAGGGCCATCACCCACCGGATCGCCTACGCCACCCTGACCGGTGTCGTGACGCCGCAGCGGGTGCTCGCCGTGACGTTCACCACACGCGCGGCCGGGGAGCTGCGCAGCCGGCTGCGGCAGCTCGGCGCGCCCGGCGTGCAGGCCCGCACCTTCCACGCGGCGGCGCTGCGGCAGCTCACCTACTTCTGGCCGCGCGTCGTCGGCGGCGAACCGCCCAGGATCATCGACTCGAAGATCGGCCTCGTCGCGGACGCGGCGCGGGCCTGCCGGCTCTCCCTCGGGCGGACGGAGCTGCGCGACGTCGCGAGCGAGATCGAATGGGCGAAGGTCACCCAGAACCGACCCGAGGACTACCCCGCCGCGGTCGCCGAGGCGGGGCGCAGGCCGCCCGCCGAGGTCGTCGACGTCGCCCGGGTCTACGCCATGTACGAGCAGCTCAGGCGCGAGCGCAACCTGCTCGACTTCGAGGGGATGCTGGAGCTGACCGCGGCCGTCCTCACCGAGCACCGGGAGGTCGCCGGGCAGGTCCGCGAGCAGTACCGGTACTTCGTCGTGGACGAGTTCCAGGACGTCAACCCGCTGCAGAAGATGCTGCTCGACACCTGGCTCGGCGACCGCGACGACCTGTGCGTCGTCGGCGACCCCAACCAGACGATCTACTCGTTCACCGGCGCGTCCCCGTCCCACCTGCTCGACTTCACCCGCGAGCACCCGGGCGCGAAGGTCGTCCGGCTCGTCCGCGACTACCGCTCGACGCCGCAGGTCGTCCGGCTGGCGAACGGGGTGATCGGGCAGGCGAAGGGCGTCCGGCACCGGCTGGAGCTGCGCGCCCAGCGCGACAACGGGCCCGAGCCGGTGTTCAACGAGTACGACGACGAGGTCGCCGAGGCCGACGACGCGGCGCGCCGTGCCCGCAAGCTGATCGAGGAGGGCGTCCCCGCGCGGGAGATCGCGGTCCTGTACCGGATCAACGCGCAGTCCGAGACGTACGAGTCGGCGCTGGCCGCGGTGGGCGTCCCGTACGTGCTGCGCGGTGCGGAGCGGTTCTTCGAGCGGCCCGAGGTTCGCGAGGCCGTGGTGCGCCTGCGCGGCGCGGCGCGGGCGGGCGGCGACGCCGAGACCGACGGTATGGGACTGATCCAGACCGTCCGGCACGTCCTGTCCGGGGCCGGGTTCTCCGACCGGCCGCCCGAGGGCGCGGGCGCGGCCCGCGCACGCTGGGAGTCCCTCGCGGCCCTGGCCCAGCTCGCCGAGGACATGGCCGCGGACAACCCCAAGGCCGGCCTCCCCGACTTCGTCGGCGAACTGGAGGAGCGCGCCGCCGCGCAGCACGCGCCGCCCCTGGAGGGCGTCACGCTCGCGTCCCTGCACGCCGCCAAGGGCCTTGAATGGGACGCGGTGTTCCTCGTGGGGCTCGCCGAAGGCAAGCTGCCCATCGTCTACGCCAAGACACCCGAGCAGATCGAGGAGGAGCGGCGTCTGCTCTATGTAGGTGTGACCCGCGCCCGCGTGCACCTCAACCTGTCCTGGGCGCTGTCGCGCTCTCCCGGCGGCACGCAGATGCGCCGCCCGTCCCGGTTCCTGGACGGCCTCACGGGCAAGACCACCACGCACGTGCCCGCCCGCGTCGACCGGTCGAAACGGCGTCCGACCAAGGGGCCGCAACCGTGCCGGGTGTGCGGCCGGCCGCTCACCGCCGCCGTCGAACGCAAGCTCGGCCGCTGCGAAGACTGTCCCTCCGAGCTCAACGAGGAACTCCTCCTCGCCCTCAAGGACTGGCGTGCCCAGGTCTCCGCCGACCAGAAGATCCCCGCCTACGTCGTCTTCACGGACGCGACGCTCCAGGCGATCGCCGAGCGCTGCCCCGAGTCGATGGACGAGCTGGCCCGCATCCCCGGCGTGGGCAAGGTCAAGCTCGACCGCTACGGCGACGCCGTTCTGACCCTTTGTGGCCATTGACGCCGTTTCGCGCGTTCTGGGGTGAGATCCGGCTCACTGGAGGCGATAGGGAAGACTGGCGGCCGTGAAGCAATCGCTGAAGGAACTGCTGGACCTGCTCGACCTGGAGCAGATCGAGAACGACATCTTCCGCGGCCGCAGCCCCGAGGAGCGGCGGCAGCGCGTCTTCGGCGGGCAGGTGGCGGGGCAGGCGCTCGTCGCCGCTGGGCGCACCGTCCCGGCGAACCGGCCCGTGCACTCCCTGCACGCCTACTTCATCCGGCCCGGCGACCCGCTGGTCCCGCTCGTCTACACCGTCGACCGGGTCCGGGACGGGCGGTCCTTCACCACCCGCCGCGTCACCGCCGTCCAGCACGGCAAGGCGATCTTCACGCTGTCCGCCTCGTTCCAGATCACCGAGGACGGGCCGTCCCACCAGGCGCCGATGCCGGACGCGCCCGAGCCCGGGACGCTGCCGGACGGGCTGACGCGCCTCACCCCGCTGTTCGGCGAGGTCGGCGCCCGCGAGTTCGTCAACCGCCGCCCGTTCGACATCCGGCACGCGACGCCGCTGACGTGGGAGGCGGCGAAGGACCCGTCCCTCGCCACCCCCGAGTCCAAGGTGTGGCTGAAGGTGGACGGCGAGCTGCCGGACGACCCGCTGCTGCACGTGTGCCTCATGACCTACGCCTCGGACATGACGCTGCTCGACACCGTCCTGCTCAACCACGGCCTGGCCTGGGGCGACCAGCGGACGATGGGGGCCAGCCTCGACCACGCCATGTGGTTCCACCGGCCGTTCCGCGCCGACGACTGGCTGCTGTACTACCAGGACACGCCGTTCGCCGGAGGCGCGCGGGGCCTCGCCCGCGGCCAGGTGTTCACCCACTCCGGGGAGCTGGTCGTCTCGGTCATGCAGGAGGGCCTGATCCGGGTCTCCGACACCCGCCCGTGAGATGATCGCTCCATATGGGGCTCCCGGGAGGGTTCGACGCTCGGCGGGCGCCTCCGGTTCTGCGGAACGAGGGTGAACTGACCCACAAAACCGCAGGTCAAAAATATCTTGTTGATTTCGCGGGATCCCCGTACGCTCGTCGCGAGCAATCAACCGGCCGACCGGTGTGGATCTTGGATCCGCCGGCCCGGCCCGAGGTACCAGAGAGGTGGTGTGCAGTCCGGTGAGCAACACGTTGATGAAACTCGGGTCTTCCTGGACCGCCGCATGCCCTGGTGCCTCGATCTCCCGCGCCCTGATGACGCGCGTCTCGGAGCCCGGCCTGCCCGCCTACGGCGCGGCGTACGGCACGCGACTGCGTGACCAGCGCGGCACGAATTGGCGCGAGCAGCGCTTTGAGCAGCGAATCCAGGATGACCTGGGGCGGAGTGTCTTCGAACACCTTCTCGAGGACATGAGCGTCCCGGCTCCGGCCACGGCCCACGTGGGCGTCACCGCCAAGGGTGGCGTGTCGGGTCCGTACCCCTGGAGGCGACCGGTTTAGCACGACGACCGGCAAGCCCCCAGGCCGCGGATCCAGACCGGATCCGCGGCCTTCTTCTTTGCCCAGACAACCCACCGACACGCCCGTTGAGATCCAACGAGAGGAACAAGGGTGACTGTGATGCAGGGGGCTCTCGCAGTGAGCGAGGAGGACCTCACGCTTCCGTGCCGGACCGACCCGGAGCTGTTCTTCGCCGAGGCTCCCGCCGACGTCGAGCTCGCCAAGGCGCTGTGCCTGGAGTGCCCGCTCCGCAAGGAGTGCCTCGCCGGCGCGCTCGAGCGCAAGGAGCCCTGGGGCGTCTGGGGCGGCGAGCTCTTCGTCCGCGGAGTGATCGTCCCGCGCAAGCGGCCGCGCGGCCGCCCGCGCAAGCACCCGCGCCCGGACGAAGTGGCGGTGTGAGGCACCTGATGCCCGCCACGACACTCGACCGGACCGACCCCGGAGGCGCGGCCCCCGTGCGGGGACCGCGCCTCCGGGCCGCCAGGGAGAACGAGATGACATTGCTCAGCCAGGACCTGTCCCGGGAGCGAATACCGGCGACCGTGCCCGACGAGCTGGCCGCCCGCGTCCGCGCGCTGCGGCGGGCCCGCCGGCAGGCCCGCACGAGGGCGTCGCGCGTGACCCGCGTCCTGCTCGCGCCGACCACGGGGGAGGCGTACGCGCAGGTGCCGGCGCCGCGGCACCGCCACTGAAGCCGACGGCCCGCCCGGTCGCAGGCCGCCGTCCGTCCTTTCTTGGATGGTTTGGCGGACGGCACGCCTCCCGGCGGGCACATGGAGCGCGTCCGGTGGCCCACTCACCGGTCGCGCGAAAGCCGAGGCCCCGCGCACCCCACCAGTGCGCGGGGCCTCGCTACGAGCGGAGGCCGCCTAACTGGTGATCAGTTCGCCGTCTTCGTCGTCGGCGAAGCCCGGGACCCACTTCAGGGACTCGGCGCGGGCGGGGATCTCGCATTCCAGCTGGCACAGGACGCCGGTGCCCGCCGACAGGACGCGGTGGATGATCACGTACTCGGGTGGCAGGTTCAGCTGCCGGACGACGTTGGAGGGGCGGAGGTCGGTGACCCGCGCGGCCATGTCGCGCAGCCACTCCCGGCTGAACTTGAAGGTCTCGTTGATGAACGGCTCGGTGATCGGGGCGAGGAACGCCTGCAGCGACTCGGCGTCGATCTGCACGCCCTCACGGATGAAGTCCTCCCGGCGCAGGGCCTCCTCGACCTCGTCGATGTCGGCCATCGTGCCGATGCGCAGCAGCAGCCCGAGCCGCCGCTGGAAGCCGCCGGGGATGCGGTCGACGGCGCCGAAGTCGAGGACGCCGAGCCGGCCGTCGTCCAGCAGCCGGAAGTTGCCGGGATGCGGGTCGCCGTGCAGCATCCCGGAGCGCTTCGGCCCGGAGAGCAGGAACCGGCAGTACAGCAGGGCCGCGTGGTCGCGGGTCTCCTGGTCGCCCGCACTGATGATCTTGGAGAGGGCGGTGCCGTCCATCCACTCGGTGATCAGGATGTCGCCGGACTGCGCGATGACCTCGGGGATGTAGAAGTCGGGGTCGTCCAGGTAGGCGTCCCGGAAGAGCCGCTGGGACTCGGCCTCGATCGTGTAGTCGAGCTCCTCGGCCACCCGCTCCTTGAGTTCGGCGAGCATCGCCTTGACGTCCAGGCCGGGCATCAGCACGCCGAAGAGCCGGCCGAGCCGGGCGAGCTGGTTGAAGTCGCTGATCAGCGCCTTGCCGGCGCCCGGGTACTGCACCTTCACCGCGACGGCCCGGCCGTCGTGCCAGACGGCGCGGTGCACCTGCCCGATGGACGCCGCCGCGGCCGGCTGGTCGTCGAACGACTCGAAGTAGTCGCGCCAGTCCTCGCCGAGGAACTGCTCCAGCACCGTGTGGACGGTCGCCGCGGGCAGCGGGGGAGCGGCCTCCTGCAGCCTGGTCAGCGTGGCGCGGTACGGCCCGGCGATCTCCGGCGGCAGCGCCGCCTCGAAGATCGAGAGCATCTGGCCGAGCTTCATCGCCCCGCCCTTGAGCTCGCCGAGCACCGTGAACAGCTGCTCGGCGGTCCGGGTCTGGATCTCCATCGCCACGGCCTCGGCCGATCGCCCGAAGGTGCGCTTCCCCATGCCGAGGGCGGTGCGCCCCGCGAAGCCGATGGGGAGGGACGCCAGCTTTGCTGACCGCGTCACCGCGCGGCGGGGAAGATCGCTCACGCCGACCATTGTCGGTGATGCACTGTCGTTCACGCCACAACCAAGCGCAAGTATCGCCGTTGTCAAACCGTGCGAACCGCTGTGACCTGGACGAACGCTGTAAGTGTGCGCTTTCTCACGCGGCCGGGGGCGGGCGGCGCGGGGCAGGGCGGGCACGATACGGTGCCAGCCATGTCCGAAACGCCTGCCGACGCGCTGCTGGTCGAGCGCCGGTCCGACGGGGTCGCCGTCCTCACGCTCAACGATCCCGATCGCCGCAACGCGATGTCGGACGAGCTGACCGCCGCGTGGAAGCGGACCATCGCGGAGCTGCGCGCCGACACCGGGCTGCGGTGCGTCGTGGTGACCGGCGCGGGGAGCGCGTTCAGCTCCGGGGGCGACCTGTCCTGGCTCGCCGACACCGGGGCCGTCGCCGTCCCGCCGCTGCGCGACCGGATGCTGGGGTTCTACCGGACGTGGCTGGCGATCCGCGACCTTGAGGTTCCGACGATCGCCGCCGTCAACGGGCACGCCGTCGGCGCCGGCCTGTGCCTCGCGCTGGCCTGCGACCTGCGGTACGCGGCGGACGACGCCAAGCTGCTCGCCCCGTTCACCGCGCTCGGCCTGCACCCCGGCATGGCCGCGACCTGGCTGTTCCCCGAGGTCGCCGGGCTGCCGCTGGCCCGCGAGATGCTGCTGGCCGGACGCGTCCTCACCGGCGCCGAGGCGGCCGAGCAGGGCCTGGTCAACCGGGCCTTCCCGCGCGCCGGCGTGCTCGCCGAGACGATCGGCGTCGCCGAGCGGATCGCCGGGCAGGCGCCGATCGCGACCCGGCTCACCAAGGTCGCGCTGTCGAACGGCGGCCACCCCGACATGGAGTCGGCGCTGCGCTGGGAGTCGCTCGCGCAGCCGGTCACCATGTCGTCCCGGGACATGTTGGAGGGGCTCGCCGCGCAGCGCGAGAAGCGCAGCCCGAATTTCACCGGCGACTAAAGCCGGGCATGCCGATCACGTCCTCTGCCGGGTTTGTGGAAACCCTCGAAGAACTGTCAAAAACATAGGGGTTGACCTGCGGTAACGTCAAACACCCCCTGTGGAGGACGCAAATTTTCGAGTACGGTTCTGGCGTGCCCCCAAACGTTGAGGTCCGCCGCAGCGCCAGACGGCGGCGAACCGTGTCCGCCTACCGTGACGGTGACAAGGTGGTGGTGATGGTTCCGTCCAGGCTGAGCAAGGCCGAAGAGGAACAGTGGATCGCGACCATCCTGAACCGGCTGGAAGAGCGGGAACGCCGCCGGCGGCCGTCCGACGCCGACCTTGAGGCCCGTGCCCGCGAGCTGTCCCGCCGCTACCTGGACGGCCGCGCCGACCCGGTCAGCGTCCGCTGGGTCGCCAACCAGCGCGCCCGCTGGGGATCGTGCACGCCCGACGACGGCACCATCCGGCTGTCCACCCGGCTGCGCGGCATGCCCGGCTGGGTCGTCGACTACGTCCTGGTCCACGAGCTGGCGCACCTGCTCATCCCCGGGCACGGCGCCGACTTCTGGGAGCTGGTCGGCAACTACCCGAAGGCCGACCGCGCCCGCGGCTACCTGGAGGGCGTCGCCGCCGCCGCGCACCTGCCCCTCGAAGCCGACAGCCACGAGGACGACGTCACCGGCATCCACCACGGCGACGGCCTGCACCCCGGCGACGAGTTCCCGCACGAGGCCGCCGGGTGACCGAGGCCCCCGGCCCCACGGCGCGTTTCGCCGCGGTGTTCGCCAGGCCCGCCCCGGAAGGGGCCCGCCCGGTGCCGCCCGGGATCGACCCGGAGGAGTTCCGGCTCGCGCTGCTGGAGGACACCTACGAGGTCGTCGCCGGGCTCGAACTGGTGACGTCCGCCCTTGTCCTGGACCCGCCCGACCAGCCGGACGCCGAGGCGGTCACCTGGCCCGGTACGCCGATCCTCCGCGAGCCCTCCCCGGCCGGAGCGTTCGCGGCCCTGCACGCCCTCGGCGCCGGCGCCGCCGCGCTGGTCGCGCCGGACGCCCCCGACCTGCCGCCGCTGCTGATCGGCAAGCTCTTCCGCGCGCTCGGCTCCGCCCCGGCCGCCGCCTGCCGGGCCGAAGGCGCCCTCGCCGGGGGGCACGGCCTGGTCGCCCTCGCCGCTCGCCTCCCGCTGCCCGGATGGCTGGTCACCGCCCTGCGGGACGTCGACCTCGACACCCCCGACGCGCTCACCCGGCTCCGCGCCGCCGCCCCCCGCCCCGGCCTGGTGCCGCAGGGGCCCGCCTGGCATCGCCTCCGCACCCTCGACGACCTGCGGCTTCTCGATCCCGGGCTGGAAGGGTGGGAGAACACCCGTGCCCTCCTGGAAGGGCATCCGCTCGGCCGCTGACGACGGCCCTCGACGGACGGGGCGAACGCCTCAGCCGCTCTGCGGCACCGCTCTCGCCACCAGCCGCCGGACGGCCTCGTCGGCGGACTCGGGCAGCTCGTCCACCGGGAACCAGCGAAGATCGTCCGACTCGTCCGACAGCGCGTGCCGGGCCCCGGGCGGGGCGACCGCGACGTACTGGACGTCCAGGTGCCAGGTGCCCTGCGGATGGCAGCGCACCTCGTGCCGGTCCAGCTGGACGGGCTCGGGCAGCAGCCGCAGGCCCGGGATGCCGGACTCCTCGGTGGCCTCCCGCAGCGCCGCGCCCGCGAGCGACAGGTCGCCGGGCTCGCAGTGCCCGCCGAGCTGGAGCCACGCCCTGACCTTCGAGTGCAGGGTCAGCAGCACCCGGGTGCGGGACGCGTCGAGGACGGCGGTGCTGGCCGTGATGTGCCCGTCCGCGCACTCGCGCCACAGGCCGTCCGCGGGATGCTCCTCCAGGTGGCGCAGGAACCGGAGCCGCAGCCGCTCCTGCGGGTCGTCCGGCGCCTCCCAGGACGACAGCACCCGCACGGCGTCCCTGTACAGGAACCCCGGCGTCAGCGACCACGATCCGGACGCGTCCGGCGACCGGAGCACGGCGCCCGCGTCGGGCTCCGCGGACGGCTCGCCCGGTTGCCGCCGGGCACCGGGCGCCGCCGCGGGCGGCTCCGCGTCCGGAGTGCGGCGGACGGGGCCCGCGGCCGGCGAACCGGCGCCGGGCAGCCCGGAGGCCGGAGGCTGCGGGTCCGGCGGCCGCGCGTCCGATCGCTTGCGGCCCCTCCGCGACACGCGCCTCATGCGCGGCCGATACGCGGGTAGCGGGAGTTGTCGGGACGGCGGCGGCGGCGCTCCTGGTCGATCGGCCGCTGCCAGCACAGGCTCGCGCGCGCGATCCGCCGCCTGATCACGTTCGTGGACGAGCCCGGCTCGTACCGGCAGCCGTTCACGCGCGACGGACGGGACCTGCTCATGCGCGCGGCCCGCCGTCGCCGTCCGGGCCCCCGGCGTCGTCGTCGGGCTTGGCGTCGTCGTCAGGCTTGGCGTCGTCGTCAGGCTTCGCGTCGTCAGCCGGCTCGGCGTCGTCAGCGGGCTTCGCGTCGTCGCCCGGCTCCTTGGTCAGCTTGGACAGGTCGAGGTCCGACAGGCCCTCGATCTCGTCGTGCCCGTGGACGAACCCCTCGGGATCGTCGAGGTCGGACGCCGTCGGGAGCAGGTCGGGATGGTCCCAGACCGCGTCTCGGCCCTGGGTGCCGCGCGCCTCGGTCAGCGACCGCCACAGCGCCGCCGCCTCCCGCAGCCGGCGCGGCCGCAACTCCAGGCCGACCAGCGTCGCGAACGTCCGCTCCGCCGGGCCGCCGGTCGCGCGGCGCCGCCGCACCGCCTCCGCCAGCTTCACCGATCCGGGCAGCCGGCCCTCCGCGGCCTCGTTCACGACCGTGTCGACCCAGCCCTCGACCAGCGCGAGCGTGGTCTCCAGGCGCGCCAGCGCCGCCTTCTGCCGCGGCGTCTCCTCAGGCTGCAGCTGGATCTCGCCGCCGAGCGCCTCCTGGATCGCCTCCGGGTTGCTGAGGTCGAGCCCCTGGACGGCCTGCTCGATGCCCGACAGGTCGACGGTGATGCCCCGCGCGTACTCCTCGACCGCGCCCAGCAGGTGCGAGCGCAGCCACGGGACGTGGGCGAACAGCCGCTGGTGCGCCGCCTCGCGCAGCGCCAGGTACAGCCGCACCTCGTCGCCGGAGACCTCCAGCCCCTCGCCGAACGCCTCGACGCCGGCGGGCAGCAGCGCGCCGACGCCGTCCGGCGCGAGCGGCAGCCCCACGTCGGCGGAGCCGGTCACCTCGCGGGCCAGCGCGCCGAGCGCCTGCCCGGCCTGGCCGCCGACCATCGCCCCGGCCATCTGCTTGACCATCCCGATCAGCGGGCCCGCCATCGCCTGCACGTCGGCGGGGATCTCGCCGCCGCCGAGCGCGCCGCCCATCGACTCGACCATGCGGGACGCGATCGGGTCGCACACCTTCGCCCACACCGGCAGCGTCTGCTCGATCCACTCCGACCGGCTCCACGCCTGCGGCGTCCGGATGCCGGCCGGCAGCGTCGTGCGCTCGTCCAGCCACAGCTCGGCCAGGCGCAGCGCCTCCTCGACCTGGCGGCGCTCGGTGTCCACCACCGAGGGGTCGCCCTGCTCCACCACCGAGTGCCGGGCGATGTTCTTGGCCAGATCCCAGTTCAGGGGGCCGCCACCCGCGCCGCCCGCACCCTGCGCGCCGATCATGTCGGCGAACCGGTGCAGCATGTCGGCGAACTGCGCCATGTCGCCGCCCATGCCCTTGAATGGATCCTGGGGCCGGTCGTCGTCGTCACCGTTGCCGGGACGGTTGAAGCCGAACGGAGTGTCACTCATCGGTTTGCCCCTGGGATGCATGATGGGCTCATATCCGCAACGTTAGCCGGTCCCGGCAAGGTCGCGTACACAAGGAAGGGGGCACCTCCGTGGCAACGGGCAAGGTTCGCCCTCGGCGTAGCAAGGGCCCGGTCGTCGCCGTCACCGGCGCGGCCACCGGCGCGGGGCGGCTGCTGGCCGCCCGGCTCGCCGAACGGGAAGAGATCCGCAAGGTCGTCGCCATCGACGGGCACCGCGGCGACGTGCCCGGAGTCACATGGCGTGTCGTCGACATCCGCGACCCGCTGCTGTCGGGACGGCTCTCCGACGTGGACGTGATCGTCAACCTCGACATCGAGCACTCTCCGGACGTGGACCCCAAGGAGCGCCGCACCCACAACGTCCGCGGCGCGCAGACCGTCGTCACCGCCGCGGCCGCCGCCCGCGTCCGCCGGGTCGTGCTCGTGACCTCCGCGATGGTGTACGGGGCGGGTCCCGCAAACGAGGTGCCGCTCGACGAGGACGCGCCGCTGCTCGCCGAGGCCAGCACCTCCATCGCCGGCGACCACCTGGAGATCGAGGAGCTGGCCGCCGCCGCGCCGCTCACCCACCCGGGGCTGGACGTCACCGTCGTGCGCCCCGCCGCGCTCGCCGGGCCCGGCGTCGACACCGTCATCACCCGGCACTTCGAGTCGCCCCGGCTGCTGTCGGTCAAGGGCAGCACGCCCGGCTGGCAGTTCTGCCACGTCGAGGACCTCGCGTCCGCCCTCGACGTCGTCGTCACCGGCGAGGTGACCGGGCCGGTCGCGGTCGGCTGCGAGGGCTGGCTCGGCCCCGAGGAGGTCGGCGAGATCACCGGCAAGCGGCCCATCGAGCTGCCCGCGGCGCTGACGTTCGGGATGGCGCAGCGGCTGCACCGGCTCGGCATGACCCCCGCCCCCGCCACCGACCTGCACTATGTCGCCTACCCGTGGGCCGTGGACTGCGCGCGGCTGCGGGCCGCCGGCTGGAAGCCGATGTACGACAACGCCGCCGCGCTCCGCGCCGTGATGGAGGAGACCGCCGGACGGCACGCCGTCGTCGGGCGCCGCGTCGGCGGCAAGGAGGCCACCATGGCGACCGCCGCGGGCGCGACCGTCGCCGCGATCGGCGCCGCCGCCGCGATCCGGCGCGCCCGCAAGCGCCGCCGGTAGGCCGGGCCGGTCGGGCCCGTGCCCGCTCAGTCCGACGGCGGCGTCGCGCTCGGCGAACCTGACGGGGACGGCGAACCCGACGGGGACGGCGAACCGGACGGGCTCGGCGACGGGCTGGGCGCGGCCTTGCCCGCGGCCGCCAGCGCCGCCTGCGCCTCCTTGATCCGCTTCCAGGCGTCGCCCATGCCGGGATAGTCGCCCTTCTTCTGGGCGTTCTCGTAGTCCGTCACGGCCTTCTGCAGATCGCCGATCGCCTTCTGCGCCTCCGCGCTCAGCTGCTGCCCGGACGGCGGCGCCGTCGGGTTGGCCGGCGCCGCGCTCGCCCCGCCGAGGACCTGCTTCAGCGCGTCCTCCAGCGTGTCGGCCGCGGCGATGCTCTCCCCGTAGCGCACCAGGATCTTGCCGAGGATCGGGTACGGCTGCTGCTCGGAACCGCCCGCCGCCTTCGTGTACATCGGCTCGACGTACAGCAGGCTCCCCCCGAAGGGGATCGTCAGCAGGTTGCCCGGGACGGTCTTCGTCCCGCCCTGTCTCAGGTAGAACAGGTCGTTCTTCACCTTCGAGTCCGTCTCGAACGAGTTCTGCACCTGCCCCGGGCCCGCCGGCTGCGCGTTCCGCGGCATCTGCAGGATCTCGATCTGCCCGTAGTCGCTCCCCGGCGTCGACCCGACCGCCATGAAGGCCGCCAGTTGGGGGTTGCCCCGCGGGTTGAACACCGTCGTCAGCGAGAACGCCGCGGCGTCCTGGCCCGGCATCCGGAGGCTCTGGTAGTAGGGCGGCTGCCGCTTGCCCTTGGCGCTCGGGTCCTGCGGGACCTCCCAGAAGCCCTCGCCGTTGTAGAACGCCGACGGGTCCGTCACGTGGTACTTCGTGAGGATCTTCCGCTGCACCTTGAACTGGTCCTGCGGGTAGCGGAAGTGCGACTCCAGCTCCGGCGGGATCGACGAGCGCGGCTGCACCGTCCCGTCGAACACCTTCATCCACGTCTTGGTGATCGGGTCGTTCTCGTCCCACTGGTACAGGTGGACGGTGCCGTCGTAGGCGTCCACCGTGGCCTTCACCGAGTTCCGCAGGTAGTTGATGTGGTCGTCGGCCTGCCGCGCCACCGCCGACCGCGTGTCGGTGATCGTGTCGCGGGTGGCCTCGCCGAGGCTCATCTCCTCCGAGTACGGGTAGCTGTTGGACGTCGTGTAGCCGTCCACGATCCACAGGATGCGGCCGTTCACCACCGCCGGGTACGGGTCGCCGTCCAGCGTCAGCCACGGCGCGGCCTTCTGCACCATCTCCCGCGGCGACCGGTCGTAGAGGATCTTGGCGTTCTTGTTGATCGCCCCCGACAGCAGCAGGTTCTTGTCCCCGAACTTCGCCGAGTACAGCAGCTTGTGCATGAACGAGTCGATGGGGACGCCGCCCTGCCCGTCATAGGTGTTGCTCTGCTGCCCCGACTGGCTGTTGTCCGGGTAGTTCAGCTCCTGCTGGCCGCGCCCGCCGACCACCGAGTACCGCGGCGACCGCTCCCCGAAGTAGATCTCCGGCTGCGCCACCCTGATCCCCTGGTTCGGGGACGCGGGCATGTCCCGCGTGATGAAGCTCGGCTCCCGGGACGCGAACCGGTCCCCGAAGGCGGACACGAACCCGTAGCCGTGCGTGTAGACCATGTGGTCCTTCACCCAGCTGCGCTGCCCCGCCGGAGCACCGGACAGCTCGCGCAGCGCCACCACCGTGTCGACCGGCTTGCCGTCCACCTGGTAGCGGTCCACGTCCAGCGTGTCGGGGAACCGGTAGAACGGGCGGATCCGCTGCAGCTGCTGGAACGTCTCGCCCACGACGTTCGGGTCGAGGACGCGCACGCCGCCCAGGCTGTCGGCCTCCTTCTGCAGCTTCGTCTTGTCGGTCACCGGCTGCGACCCGTACGGGACGACCCGCGCCCCGTCCACCCCGTAGGCCATCCGGGTGTACTTGATGTTCCGCTCGATGTACCGGCGCTCCTTGGCCAGCTGGTCCGGCTTCACCTGGAACTGCTCGATCAGCAGCGGGTACACCCCGCCCAGCAGGATCGCCGACAGGACCAGCAGCGTGAACCCGACCCCGGGCAGCATCATGCCGCGCCGCAGCAGGTTGCCGAAGAACATCGCCGCGCACAGCAGCGCGATCACGAACAGGATCGTCTTCGCCGGCAGCAGCGCGTTCACGTCGGTGTAGGCCGCGCCCGTCGCCACGCCCCGCTCGGAATGCACCAGCCCGTACCGGTCGAACCAGTACGCGACCGCCTTCAGCAGGATGAACACGCCGAACAGCACCGACAGATGCGCCCGCGCGGGCGGGCTCGCCTTGTCGCCCGGCCCCTGCAGCCGCAGCCCCCCGTACAGGTAGTGCACCATCACCGCGGCGATGATCGACAAGATCACCGTCGCGAAGACCACCCCGAGGACGAGGCGCAGGAACGGGTACGTGAAGACGTAGAACGACACGTCCTTGTGGAACTGCGGATCCTCCACGCCGAACGGCGTCCGGTTCAGGAACGCCAGCCACACCGGCCACTGGCCCGCCACCGACGAGCCGGTCAGCACCCCGAGCAGGCCGAGGAGCGCGCCCGAGATCAGGCGCCGCCGCGGATCGATCACAGCCCGGTACCGCTCCAGGCCCTGCTGCTCGACCGACAGCGGCCGGTACGCCGGGCGCAGCCGGTACGCGACCAGCACGTTCGCGCCCACCACCACCGTCATCAGCAGCCCGGCGCCGAAGAAGAGGACGAGTTTGGCCTGCAACTGCGTCGTGTAGACCGACGAGAAACCGATCGACCGATACCAGAGCAGATCCGTGTACATGGCCGTGAGGACCATGAAAGCGACCAGCAGCACGGCAAGCGCCACCAGAACCGGCAGCGCGAGCCGGGTACGTCCGGAACCGAGCCGGCGCCCGAAACCGGGAGTCCGGAAGGTCAAGAGGCCCCTCCGATCGAGATCTCGCCCACCGGCCTCCCGCCGGTGCTGTAGATGCAACTTACCGACTGGCACGGGGGTTCCCGCATTCCTCCCGCCCGGAAGGGGGAAAGATGGGCCCGTGAGTCTTCTGGAAGAAGTCGTGCTGGACCTGGAACGTCATTCGGCTCAGGAGGGCTGGGACACCGCCCCCCGCCTCTACGCCCTCGTCCGCAGCACCGAACTGCGCCGCGCCGAACCCGACCTCGCCGACCAGCTCGGCCTGCACCCCGACGCTGACACGCTCGCCGCGCTCGAACAACCCGCCCTCCCCGACCGGGACACCGTCGAGGACGCCCTCGCCACCATCGCCTGGCCCGACGCCGTCGAAGGCTGCGCCCTCGTCCTGGAACGCGTCGTCCTGCCGCCCGGCGCCGAGGACGAGATCCCCGAGGACGAGGACGAGGCCGCCGCCTACGCCGCGTCCCACCCCGGACGCGAGGACGTGCGCATGGTCGTCGGCGTCCTGCGCGGCGGCGCCCGGCACTCCGCCCTCAGGCTCCGCCGCCACGACACCGACGACGAGGTCCTCACCGGCCCCGACCTCGTCCCGGCCCTCGCCGAAGCCCTCGCCGCCACCCTCGAACCCGACGAACCCGGCACGCACCCGCAGGAGTAGCCCCGCCGGGAGGTAGCCTGCGGGACGTGAGCCACAGCGCCCCGCAGACCGGCGGAGACGTCATCAAGCTGATCGGCGTCCGGGACACCCCGCTGTCCGTCGACGAGGTCTACGCCGCCGTCGGCGCCCCCGGCGCCGGCGGCACCGCCGTGTTCGTCGGCACCGTCCGCGACACCGACCACGCCCGCGCCGTCACCGCCCTTTTCTACAGCGCCCACCCCACCGTCGAACGCGAACTCCGCGCCGTCATGGAGAAGGTCGCCGCCGACTTCCCCGTCCTCGGGCTCGCCGCCCTCCACCGCGTCGGCGACCTGGACATCGGCGACATCGCCGTCGTCGTCGCCGCGTCCTGCCCCCACCGGGGCGAGGCGTTCGCCGCCTGCCGGCGCCTCATCGACGACCTCAAGGCGACCGTCCCCATCTGGAAGCACCAGACCTTCGCCGACGGCGGCGACGAGTGGGTCGGAGCCTGCTGAGCGCCCGAACCGCATAGAGTTTCCGGCATGTCTCGTCGTGCCACCACGCTCAGCGTCGCGAGCGTGCTCGTCCTTCTCCTCGCCGTCATCGGCTCCGTCATGCGCGTCCCCTACGTCGCGCTGATGCCCGGACCGACGCGCAACACCCTCGGCACCGACGACAAGGGACAGCCCCTCATCAGGATCGAAGGCCGGCGGACCTACCCGGTCGAGGGGAACCTCAACTTCACCACCGTCACCTACCGCGGCGGCCCCGGCGGCCGCATCGACCTGTTCACCGCCCTCCGCGGCTGGATCGCCGGCGACACCGCCATCGTCCCCGAAGAGACGATCTTCCCCAAGGACGAGTCGCCCAAGCAGGTCGACCAGGAGAACACCCAGGCGATGCAGGACTCCCAGCAGAGCGCCGAAGCCGCCGCCCTCCACCAGCTCCGCATCCCCGTCACCACCCGCGCCGTCGTCGACGGCGTCCAGAAGGGACGCCCCGCCGACGGCGTCCTCAAACCCGGCGACGAGATCACCGCACTCGACGGGGCCAAGGTCACCAGCGTCTCCCAGATCACCGGCGCCATGGCCAAGCACAAGATCGGCGACAGCGTCCAGGTCACCTACAAGCGCGCCGGCACGGAGCAGAAGGCCACCATCAAGACCGCCGCCGACCCCACCGGCAAGCGCGCCGTCGTCGGCATCGTCCTGTCCGACCAGTACAAGTTCCCCTTCAAGATCGACATCAGCATCGGCGACATCGGCGGCCCCTCCGCCGGCCTCATGTTCTCCCTCGCCATCGTCGACAAACTCACCGAAGGCCCCCTCACCCGCGGCGCCTTCATCGCCGGCACCGGAACCATCACCCCCGAAGGCCAGGTCGGCCCCATCGGCGGCATCCAGCAGAAGATGATCGCCGCCCGCCAGGCCGGCGCCACCGTCTTCCTCACCCCCAAGGACAACTGCGCCGACGCCATGAACGCCCGCCCCGACGGCCTCCGCCTCGTCCGCGCCGACACCCTCGACACCACCCTCAAGGCCATCGACGCCCTCAACACCGGCCAAGGCGCCGTCCCCGCCTGCACCAAATGACCCGCACCCGTCCCGACCACTCCGCCCCATGCCATAGACTCGAACCATCACCGCGGGGTGGAGCAGTTCGGTAGCTCGCTGGGCTCATAACCCAGAGGTCGCAGGTTCAAATCCTGCCCCCGCTACTGGTCCTGGGGTCCGTGTGGTCGCCGCTTTGCGGCTTCCCCGCGGGCCCTTCGCATTTCGCCCGGGGGACGATCCCCCGGAGCCCCCTGTGCCTCCGCCATCCCCCACCCGCCCGCCCCCGGGGGCCCCGCCCCCTGTCCCCCCGGGGCTTCGCCTCCTGTCCCCCCGGGGGCCCGCCCCCTGTCCCCTGGGGCTTCGCCGCCTTCTCTCGCCGGTCGGGGTCCCCCTTTTCGGGGGTGTCTCGAAGGTCGGGGGTGTGGTTAGGATCTACCCTCTTGGCCCCTCACCTGGGGGTTTGTGGGGAAGGTGGGTCTTTATGGCGGACGCGGTCGGGCGTGCTCGGCAGCACTCGGTGGGGGATCTGCTGCATCGGACGGCGCGGCGGTATCCGGGGAAGGTGGCCGTTGTCAGCGGGGACCTCCGGGTCACCTACGCCGAGTTCGACGTCGCCGTGAACCGGGCCGCGCACGCGCTGGCGGCGCGGGGGCTGCGGAAAGGGGACCGGCTCGCGCTGCTCGGCCACAACTGCTGGCAGTACGCGGTGCTCACCTTCGCCACCGCCCGGCTCGGCGTGGTGCTCGTCCCCGTGAACTTCATGCTGAACGCCGACGAGATCGCCTACATCCTCGGGCACTCCGGAGCGTCCGGGATCGTCGCGGAGGACGCGCTCGCCTCGACAGCGGAGAAGGCGCTGGCCATCGCGGGGATCGAAGGTGGTGCGCGTGGATGGATCTCGTTGTCGGGGGCGGCACCTGCTCGGGGGTGGGAGGACGTTGACGCCTGGTGGTCCGAAGGAGCTGACGCGGCTCCGGACGTCCTCGTGGGGGACGATGATCCGCTGCGGCTCATGTACACGTCCGGCACCGAGTCGCGGCCCAAGGGCGTGATGCTGTCGAGCCGGTCGCTGATCAGCCAGTACGTGAGCTGCGTGATCGACGGGGAGATGAGCCCGGACGACATCGAGGTGCACACCCTGCCGATGTACCACTGCGCGCAGCTCGACTGCTTCTTCTCGGTCGACGTGTACCTGGGGGCGACCAGCATCATCCTGCCCGGGCCCGACCCCGCGGTGCTGCTGGAGACGATCGAGCGGGAGAAGGTGACCAAGCTCTTCTGCCCGCCCACCGTCTGGATCTCGCTGCTGCGGCATCCCGACTTCGACAAGCGGGATCTGTCGAGCCTGCGGAAGGGGTACTACGGGGCCTCGCCCATGCCCGTCGAGGTGCTGCGGGAGATGATGCGGCGCCTGCCGGACGTGCGGCTGTGGAACTTCTACGGGCAGACGGAGATGGCGCCGCTCGCGACGATCCTGCGCCCGCACGAGCAACTGGAGCGGGCGGGCAGCGCGGGACGCGCCGCGATCAACGTCGAGACCATGCTCGTCGACGACTCCGGCGAGCCCGTTCCGGCGGGTCAGGTCGGCGAGATCGTCCACCGGAGCCCGCACGCCGCCCTGGGGTACTACCGCGACGAGGAGAAGACCGCCGAGGCGTTCCGCGGCGGATGGTTCCACTCCGGCGACCTCGGCGTCATGACCGAGGACGGCCACCTTTCGGTGGTCGACCGGAAGAAGGACATGATCAAGACCGGTGGCGAGAACGTCGCCAGCCGCGAGGTCGAAGAGGCTATCTATGAGCTGGACGGCGTGGCCGAGGTCGCCGTCTTCGGCATCAGCCACCCGCACTGGATCGAGGCCGTCACCGCCGTGGTCGTCCCGAAGGCCGGTGTGTTGTTGAGCGTTGATGACGTCCACGCGCACACGCGCGAGCGGCTGGCGCCGTACAAGCGGCCCAAGTACGTCGTGTTCGCCGACTCCCTGCCGAAGAACCCCAGCGGCAAAATCCTCAAGCGCGACCTCCGCACGCGGCATGCGGGGCTTGCCGAGACCTGATCTATGGCGTTGGTGCTTTCCGGTCAGTCGATGTGGGGGGAGAGGGTTAGGGCCAGGTGGAGGGTCAGGCGGTCTTGGCCGTTGGTGAGGGTGAGGTTCGTCAGGGCTTCTATGCGGCGTAGGCGGTGGTAGAGGGTTTGGCGGTGGATGTTCAGGGCTTTGGCTGTTTGCTGGACGTTGCCTGCTAGGTCCAGGTACGTGCGGGCCGTTTTGGTGAGGTCCTGGTTGTGGAGAAGGCGTTTTGTGCCTTCGGTTTGGGTGGTTTGTGTCAGGGCCTCGTCGCCTGCGGTGTGGAGGAGGCGGAGGACGCCTAGGGACGTCCAGTCGCGGGTCTCGCCCGGGGCGGCGGTGCGGGCGGCCACGCGGGCCCGGAGCCAGCCCTCGTTGACGTCGTCCAAGGTGGGGCAGGGGGAGTACAGGCCCGCCTGGACGGGGGCGTGGCGCTCCTCCAGGAGGCGGCGGGCCCTGGTGAGGGTGGTCGCGGTGTTCGTCGAGGCCGGGATGAGCAGGACGTGGTCGCGCTGCCAGACCGTGGTCAGGACCGAGTGGGGGAGCAGCCACGGGTTGAGGGGCTCGGGGCTCGGGGTTCGCAGGACGGCCACCGTGAGGGGCGGGTCGGCCGCCTTCGCGTCGGTGAGGTCGTCGGCCGCCTGGGTGCGGACGTCGGCATGGGCGGAGAGCAGGTCCGCCACCTTGTAGCCGAGGTCGTCGCGCTCCCGGACCTGGCGGGCCATGAGGAGGCCGGCGCGCTCGCAGAGGGGCATGGCCTCCGCCGCCTGGTCGCCGGTGATGCGCTCTTCGTCGTCCAGGAGCCAGAGGTAGCCGTAGGTGACGTTGTTCCAGCGGGCGGGCAGGCACAGGCGGCCGAGCTGGCCGAGGGACGTGTCGGCCGGGATGCGGACCGGGCCCGTCGCGCGGGCGATGCCGTGGCGTTCGAAGCGGGCGCGGACGGCCTCGGTGGCGCGGCGGTGCAGGATCGAGGCCGTCCGGACGGGGTCGATCGTGTCGCCGTGGGCGGCGTAGGCGACCAGGTGGAAGTCGCGGTCCTCCAGGGTCGCGGGTGCGCGGAGGAGGTCGGCCGCCTGTTCCACGATCTCCTGAAGGTCGGGTGCCATCGGTTCCTTCTTACGTTTGTATGAAGATGGTGGCTGATGAAAGTGGCATTTGACTATAGGGGGTTGGGGGTGCTGCTCCTAACGTGCGAGGTGTTCCTCGGCGTTGGAGGCCTTCATGCTCGGTTCTGTGCTTCTGGTCGCGGCGCGCAGCGAGCGGATGCGCGATCTCGTCACCTCGGTGCCCCTGACCAGGGGGGTCGTCGACCGGTTCGTCGCGGGCGATGATCTGGGCGCCGCGCTGGAGGTGGTGCGGGGGCTTTCGGGCGATGGTCTCGCCGTGACCCTTGATCATCTGGGGGAGCACACCCGGGAGGCCGCCCAGGCCGTTGCCACGCGGGACGCCTACCTGCGGCTGTTCTCGGCGTTCGAGGAGCAGGGGCTCGCGGCGGGCGCGGACGCGTCGGTGAAGCTCTCGGCGCTGGGGCAGGCGCTGCCGGGAGATCTCGCTCTCGACCACGCGCGGGAGATCTGCGCCGCGGCGGGACGGGTCGGCATGACCGTCACGCTGGACATGGAGGACCACACGACCGTCGACTCGACGCTGGAGATCCTCGGCAAGCTCCGCGGCGACTTCCCGTGGGTGGGGGTCGCCATCCAGGCGATGCTGCGGCGCACCGAGGGGGACCTGCGGGAGCTGGCGGGCGAGGGCTCGCGTGTGCGGCTCGTGAAGGGCGCCTACGCGGAGCCCTCCTCGGTGGCCTTCCAGAGCCGGCGGGAGATCGACCGCGCCTACGTGCGGGCGCTCCGGGTTCTGATGCGGGGGAACGGATACCCGATGGTCGGGAGCCACGACCCGCGGATCATCGAGATCGCCCAGGTGCTCGCGGCCGGGAGGTCGCCCTCTTCTTACGAGTTCCAGATGCTCTATGGGATCCGGGCCGCCGAGCAGCGGCGGCTGGCCCAGGACCACCGGATGCGCGTCTACGTCCCGTACGGGGCCGACTGGTACGGGTACTTCATGCGGCGGCTCGCCGAACGGCCCGCCAACCTCGCCTTCTTTCTCCGTTCGTTCGTCTCCCGCTAAGGAGGGTTTCCTTTCATGGACGCCGTGACCAACGTGCCCACGCCGGTGAACGAGCCGGTGCGCGGATATGCGCCCGGCAGCGCCGAGCGGGCCCGGCTGGAGGCCCGGCTCGCCGAGCTGACCGCCGAGGCGCCGATCGACCTGCCCATGACGATCGGGGGCGAGCGGCGGCTCGGCGGCGGGACCAAGGTCGCCGTCGTGCGGCCGCACCGGCACGCGTCCGTCCTCGGGACGTTCGGCACCGCCACGCGGGACGACGCGCGGGACGCCATCGCCGCGGCGCTCCAGGCCGCACCGGCCTGGCGGGCGCTGTCGTTCGACGACCGGGCTGCGATCTTCCTGCGGGCCGCCGACCTGCTGGCCGGGCCGTGGCGGGAGACGCTGCTCGCCGCGACGATGCTCGGGCAGTCCAAGACCGTCCAGCAGGCGGAGATCGACAGCCCGTGCGAGCTGGTCGACTTCTGGCGGTTCAACGTGCACTTCGCCCGCCGGATCCTCGCCGAGCAGCCGATCAGCGGCGACGGCGTCTGGAACCGGTCCGACCACCGGCCGCTGGAGGGGTTCGTCTACGCGATCACCCCGTTCAACTTCACCGCGATCGCCGGGAACCTGCCGACGGCGCCCGCGCTGATGGGCAACGTGGTGGTGTGGAAGCCGTCGCCCACCCAGACCTACTCGGCCGTCCTGCTGATGAGGCTGCTGGAGGAGGCCGGGCTGCCGGACGGCGTCATCAACCTCGTGACCGGTGACGGGCTCGCGGTGTCGGACGTGGCGCTCCAGCACCCCGATCTGGCGGGGATCCACTTCACGGGCTCCACCGCGACGTTCCGGCACCTGTGGAAGACGGTCGGGAACAACATCGAGAAGTTCCGGGGCTACCCGCGGATCGTGGGGGAGACGGGCGGCAAGGACTTCGTCGTCGCGCACCCGTCCGCGGACCGGGCCGTCCTCAAGACCGCGCTCGTGCGGGGCGCGTTCGAATACCAGGGGCAGAAGTGCTCCGCCGCGTCCCGGGCCTACGTCCCGCGGTCCATCTGGGACGGTGGGTTGAGGGAGGAACTGGCTGCCGAGGTCGACGCGCTCAGCATGGGGGACGTCGCCGACCTGTCCAACTTCATGGGTGCCGTGATCGACGAGCGGGCGTTCGCCAAGAGCAAGGCGGCGATCGACCGGGCCCACGCCGACCCGGACGTCGAGGTCGTCGCGGGCGGGACCTACGACGACTCCGTCGGATACTTCGTCCGGCCGACCGTGCTCGTCTCCGGCGACCCCGAGAACGAGATGTTCAGGGACGAGTACTTCGGGCCCATCCTCGGCGTGCACGTCTACGAGGACGACCGGTACGAGGAGATGCTCGCGCAGATGGAGTCCGTCGCCGCGTACGCGCTGACCGGCGCCGTCATCGCCACCGACCGGGCCGCCGCCGCACGCACGGCCGAGGCGCTCCGATTCGCGGCCGGCAACTTCTACATCAACGACAAGCCCACCGGCGCCGTCGTCGGGCAGCAGCCGTTCGGCGGCGCGCGGGCGTCCGGCACCAACGACAAGGCCGGATCGGTGTTCAACCTGCTCCGCTGGACGTCGCCGCGCTCGATCAAGGAGACGTTCGTCCCGCCGACCGACTACCGGTACCCCCACATGGGGTAGGCGCCCGTCAAGCCCCGATGCCCGTGGCCGGGAGCGAGACCCAGCCGCGGGTGAAGGGGGAGGAGATCCGCCGCGCGTTCTCCAGGTCGACGCCCGCGCGCGGATGCGCGCCCAGCAGTTCTTCGAGCGCGACGCGGGCCTGGAGCTTCGCCAGGTGCGAGCCGATGCAGAAGTGCACGCCGCTGGAGAAGCCCAGGTGACGCGGGATCTCCCGGGTGACGTCCAGCTCGCCGGCGGACGGGCCGAACTCGCGCTCGTCCCTGTTCGCCGACCCGAACAGCATCATCACCTTCTCGCCCTCCGGGATCTCCCTGCCGTGGAGCGTCACGGGACGCGTCGTGGTGCGGGCGAGCGCCTGCACCGATGCCTCCAGGCGGAGGAACTCCACCAGCGCGTTCGGGATCAGGGACGGGTCGGCCGCCAGCCGCTCGCGCTGGACGTGGTCGCCGTCGAGAAGCGCCACGCCGTGCGAGATCAGGTTGCCGGTCGTGTCGTTGCCGCCCGCGACCATGACGAAGCAGAACCCGAGGACGTCCCAATCGGTCAGGCGCTCCCCGTCCACCTCCGCGGTCGTCAGCGCGCTGATCAGATCGTCGGACGGATCGGCGCGGCGCGCGGCGATCACGTCGGAGAAGTAGGCGAACATCTCCGCCACGGCCGCCGTCGCGTCGTCCCTCAGCGCCGTGAGGCCGAACCCGTCGTCCTGCAGGGTCGTCAGCGCGCTCACCCACGGATCGAATCGCGCGCGGTCCGCCTCGGGGACGCCCAGCAGGTGGGCCAGTGCGAAGGTCGGGACGGGCGACGAGAAGTCACGGTGCAGGTCAGGGGTATCGCCCTCGGCCGCCTTGCTCTCCATCAGCCTGATCCTGGAGCGGGCGAACTCGCGGAGAAGGTCCTCCAGGGCGGCGATCCGGCGCGGGGTGAAACCGTGGCTGATCAGGCGCCGCAGGACGGTGTGCCGCGGCGGATCCAGCATCACGATCGTGGGGGCGAGGCCCAGCGTGCCGATCTCGTCCGGATAGAACGTCAGACCCTGCGCGGACGAGAACGCGTCCGCGTCTCGCGTCGCCGCCCAGATGTCCTCGAACCGGGACAACGCCCAGAACGGCGGATCGTCGTGGTGATGGACCGGGTCGTCGTCCCGGAGCCGCCGGTACGCGGGATACGGGTCGGCCTGGAAGCCGGGATCGAACGGGTCGTAGACGTCCGCCATGGCGCGGCCTCCGTACTAACGGGAAGCGTTATTAACGCATTCCGTTAGTATCATCGGCATGCCGAAAGACGCAAGAGCCACCCGCGACGCCCTCATCCGCGCCGGAGCCCGGCTCTTCGCCGCCCACGGCATCGACGCGGCCCGCACCCGAGACATCGTCGCCCAAGCCGGACAGGGCAACGACTCCGCCATCACCTACCACTTCGGCTCCCGCGCCGGCCTCCTCGACGCCATCCTCCACGCCGGCATCACCCGCATGGAACCCGCCCGCGCCGCCACCCTCCCCGGCCTCCACACCCGCGACCTCCACGCCATCGTCGCCGCCATCGTCCACCCCACCGCCGACGAACTCCGCACCGAACACGGCCGCGACTTCCTCCGCATCACCGCACAACTCGCCGGACGCGCCGGAATCCGCGACCACCGCACCCCGCCCCTCATCGAAGGCATCGCCCTCCGCGAACAACTCCACCTCCTCGAAACCGCCTGCCGCGCCACCCTCCCCGAACCCCTCGCCCTCGAACGCATCTCCCTCTTCATCGCCTTCCTCACCGCCGCCCTCGCCGACCGCACCGGACGCATCGACCCGACCGGCCACGACCACACCCTCCTCACCCACGACACCTTCGTCACCGACCTCACCGCCATGCTCACCGCGGCCCTCCACGCCGCCCCGCCCGAAACCGGTTTGCCTAAGCCACCCCCGCCCAATACAGTTAAGACATCACCGCGGGGTGGAGCAGTTCGGTAGCTCGCTGGGCTCATAACCCAGAGGTCGCAGGTTCAAATCCTGCCCCCGCTACTGGTCCTGGGGTCCGTGTGGTCGCCGCTTTGCGGCTTCCCCGCGGGCCCTTCGCATTTCGCCCGGGGGACGATCCCCCGGAGCCCCCTGTGCCTCCGCCATCCCCCACCCGCCCGCCCCCGGGGGCCCGCCCCCTGTCCCCCCGGGCTTCGCCCCTGGCCCCCCGGGGCTTCGTCCCCTGCCCCTCGGGTGGTGGGGGGTTCTCTTGCCGGTTACGTTGGGGCATCGGGTTCTTTTGGGAGATTCCATTGGAGCGGACGGTCGGGGATCGGCTTCGGCGGGCTCGGCGGCGGCGGTTCGTTGGGCGGGGCGGGGAGATCGAGCTGTTCCGGACGGCGCTCGCTGACGGGGACTTCTCCGTCCTGTTCCTGCACGGGCCCGGTGGTGTCGGGAAGAGCGCGCTGCTGGGGGAGATGGCGGAGGCCGCTCGGGAGGCCGGTGTCGTGCCCGTGACGGTGGACGCGCGGACCCTGACGCCCGAGCCCGCGGCGTTCCTGCGGGCCGTCGAGGCGCCCCGGGAACGGCACGCGATCCTCATCGACACCTACGAGCTGCTCGCCCCGCTGGACGACTGGGTGCGGGAGCGCTTCATCCCGGGGCTGCCCGCCGACACCGTCGTCGTCATCGCCGGAAGGGACGCGCCGCCCGCCCGGTGGGTCGCCGACGCGGGATGGCACGAGCTGCTCCGGGTCGTGTCGCTGCGCAACCTCAGCCCCGAGGACACCCGCTCCTACCTGCGGGTCGAGGGTGTCCCCGCCGAGCTGCACGAGCGCGTCCTGCGGCTGGCGCACGGGCATCCGCTCACGCTCTCGCTGCTCGTCGACCTCATCCGGCGGCGGCAGGACGTGCCGGGGGCGCTGAGCGGTGTGCCGGACGTCGTGCGCGCGCTGCTCGGGCGGCTGGTCGAGGACGTGCCGGGAGCGCGGCACCGGGAGGCGCTGCAGATCTGCGCGCACGCCCGGTTCACCACCGAGGATCTGCTGCGGGAGATGGTGGGTGAGGACGCCGGGCCGCTGTTCCGGTGGCTGCGGACCCTGTCGTTCGTCGAGGAACGCGAGTTCGGGGTCTTCCCTCACGACGTCGTCCGCGACATCCTCGACGCCGACCTCCGCTGGCGCGATCCCGAACGGTACGCGGAGCTGCACCGGGGGCTGCGGGCCCGCTTCGTCGAGCGTGCGCGGACGGTCCGGGACGACGATCAGGTCCGGCACCAGGCCGTCGCCGACATCATGTTCCTCAGCCGCCACCATCCGGTCGTCCTGGGCTACTGGCGGCTCGCCGGGCTCGGGCACGTGTCCGTCTCCAGGCTCCGGGAGGGGGACGTCGGAACCGTCGTCGCCATGACCCGCAAGGAACAGGGGGAGGAGCAGGCCGCGTACGCGGCGCGGTGGGCCGAGCGGCAGCCGGGGGCGTTCGGGGTGTTCCGCGACGAGGCGGGCGAAGCCTTCGGGTATGCCGCCTACCTGGCCCTGCACGAGGCCGACGAGGAGGACCTCCGGGCCGACCCGGGGACCGCGGCGATGTGGGGCCACGTCCACCGGCACGCGCCGCCCCGGCCCGGAGAGGGCGTGCTGGCCTGGCGGTTCTTCGTGGACGCCGAGCCTGAGCAGCGGCCCTCCCGGTCGGAGACCATGATCCGGCTCTGGCACGGGCAGGAGATCATCACCCGCTCCGGCCAGGCGTGGGACCTCGTCACCGTCCCGTCCGAGCGGGACTACTGGGACCCGCTGCTGTCCTTCTTCGACTTCCACCACGCGCCCGAGGCGTCCTACCGGGTGGGCGGACGGCTCTACGACGTGTACGCGCACGACTGGCGCGTGCTCGGCGTCGACGACTGGCTCGCGCTCACCGCCGAGCGGGAGCTGGGCGCGCCCGTCACCGCCGCCACGGTCGCCGCGCCCGAGCTCGTGCTGTCGCAGCAGGAGTTCGCCGACGCCGTCCGCGGCGCGCTCCGCGACTTGCACCGCCCCGCCCGGCTGCTGGACAACCCTCTGGCCCGGTCGAGGCTCGTCCGGTCGGACGACGATCCCGCCGCGTCGCTGCGGAGGCTGATCGAAGAGGCCGCCGGGGTGCTGCGGGAGGATCCGCGGGAGGAATCGCTGTACCGGGTCGTCGACCGCACGTTCCTGCGGCCGGCCGCCACCCAGGAACGGGCCGCCGAGATGCTCGGGCTGCCGTTCAGCACCTACCGGAGGCACCGCAACCGGGCCGTCGAACGGATCGTCGCGGTCCTGTGGGAGCGGGAGGTCTACGGAACCGGCCACCAGGTGGACAGCAGCCGGCCTGGTGAGTGAACAGCGGGCCGCCGCATCGTCGCCTCATCGGACAACGGGAGGCACGAGATGCGAAGCATCGGAGAACACGCGGTGGTGCTCGGAGCCGGAATGGCGGGGCTGCTCGCGGCCCGCGTCCTGGCCGGGGCCTATGAACGGGTCACGCTGGTGGAACGCGACCAGAGCGCGGCGGGAGCCTGCCGCAGGGGAGTCCCGCAGGGCAGGCACGCCCACATCCTGCTGCCGCGCGGGCAGCGGGTCCTGGAGGACCTCCTGCCCGGCGTCGAGGCGGAGCTCATCGGCCGCGGCGCCGTCGTCGCCGACCCCGGCGTCGACCACCGCTTCACCCTCGGCGGGCACGCCCTCACCCGGCGCCCCGGCGCGGAGCGGGCGGTCCAGGCGAGCCGGCCGCTGCTGGAGGGCGTCGTCCGCGAGCGGGTCGAGGCGCTGCCCGGCGTCCGGGTCGCCGAGGGGCGCGACGTCGTCGGGCTGCTCACCGCGCCGCCGGGCCGCGTCACCGGCGTCCAGGTGATGCCGCGGACGCCCGGCGCCGCCGCCGAGGAGATCCGCGCCGACCTGGTCGTCGACGCGATGGGACGGGCCGGGCGCGCCCGGCACTGGCTGGAGCGGCTCGGGCACGGGCCCGTCCCGCGGGAGGAGATCAAGGTCGGGGTCGCCTACGCCACCCGGCCCGTCCGGCTCCCGCTGGACACCGTCGCCGCGGGCAAGGCCGTCGTCGTCGGCCCGCGGCCCGGCCGGCCGCGCGGCATGGCGATGGTCGCCGTCGAGGGCGACCGGCACCTGCTCACCGTCGCGGGGCTGGACGGCGCGAACCGGCCGCCCACGGACGAGGAGGGCTTCCTGGCCTTCGTGCGGACCCTCGCGCCGCCGGAGGTGTTCGAGGCGATCCGCGCCGCGGAGCCGCTCGGCGGGATCGCCGCGCACCGGTACCCGTCCGACCTGCGCAACCGCTACGAACGCGTGCGGCGACTGCCCGCCGGCCTGGTCGCCGTCGGGGACGCCCTGTGCAGCTTCAACCCCATCTACGCGCAGGGCATGACCGTGGCCTGCCTGGAGGCGCTGGTGCTGCGCCGCTGCCTGGAGGACGGACCGCGCGGGCTGACCAGGCGGTACTTCCGGGCCGTCGGCAAGGCGCTGAACGACCCGTGGCGCATGGCCGTCGCCGCCGACCTGTCCATGCCGGAGGTCGAGGGGCGGCGCACCCCCGCGATCCGCGTCATGAACGCCTACGTCGACCGCGTCCAGGCGGCGGCCGCGCGGGACGCCGACGTCGCCGAGCGGTTCTTCCGCGTCATCGGACTGCTCGACCCGCCGCCCGCGCTGATGCGCCCGTCCGTCATGGCGCGGGCGCTGCGCCCGGCCGCCTGACCCAGAGGTCGCAGGTTCAAATCCTGCCCCCCGCTACTGGTCTGGGGTCCGTGTGGTCGCCGCTTGCGGCTTCCCCGCGGACCCTTCGCTTTGCCTGGGTCCCGTTGGGGCTTCGCGCCTGAACCCCTGACTCCCTCGGGCCTTCCTAGGGCAGCGTGACGATCAGGGTGAGGTCGTCGTCCACCCGCGTCGTGGCATCGGGGCCTACGGCACACGACGACTCCCGTTCCTCGAATACGGCCGGTCCTGTGATCACGGTGCGCGGGGTCAGCGCGTACCGGTCGTAGACGGTCGCTTCGACCGCACCGAGATCCGGCAGGTGGACGGTTCGCGTGCCACGCACGGGATCGTCACCGGACGGCTCCGCTCCGAGACGGACGTCGTGGCTCGGCGATGTCGCAGTCAGCCGCCAGCGCACCACCTCTGCCTGGCCGTTCTCGACGACGCGGCCGAAGATCGAGGCGTACGTGCCGGTGAACGACTGCTGGATCGATGGCACGTGCCATGCGGGGACGGGTACCTCTATCTCGAAGCCCTGACCGACGTAGCGCATGTCGGCCGTCCGGGCGAACGTGATCTCGGCGTCCGGCTCCAGGACGCGCCGGGCTTGATCCTCCATCTCGGCGTACAGCGCACCGACATGGTCCCAGTCGACGTCGGACAGGGCCGCGTGGTGGCTGCGCACCTCGTTGACCATCGGCGGGGCGACGAGGAAGCCGTAGGCGGACATCACTCCGGCTCGCATCGGGACGACCAGCTGTGAGATCTTGAGTGACTTGGCGAGCGCGTACGCGTGGACCGGGCCCGCGCCGCCGAAGGCGATCAGAGCATGGTCGCCCGGATCGAGCCCCTTCTCGGCGAGATGCATGCGGGTCGCCGCCGCCATGCTCGCGGTGACGACGCGCTCGATGCCCATGGCCGTGGCGACGGCGTCCAGGCCGAGCCGGGCACCCAGGTCGTCGCGCAGGCACGCGTCGACGCCGTCGAGGTCGAGCTGCATCTCACCGCCGAGGAACCCGCCCGGGTCGAGCAGCCCGAGACGGGTGTCCGCATCGGTGACCGTCGCTTCGGTGCCGCCGCGACCGTAGGCGACGGGACCGGGGACCGAACCGGCGCTCCGGGGCCCGACCTTCAGCAGGCCGAGCGGGTCGCGCCGGGCGATGGAGCCGCCGCCGGAGCCGATCTCGATCATGTCGACGACCGTCAACCGCACCGGCAGGCCGGACCCCGGCTTGAACCTGTCGACCCGCCCCGCTTCGAACTCGTGCTTGACCCGCGCCTTGCCGCCGTGGACCACCGCCATCTTCGCCGTCGTTCCGCCCATGTCGAACGAGATGACGCGCTCAAGGCCGACCGCGCGGGCGACGGCCGAGGCCGCGATCGCGCCCGCGGCGGGCCCCGACTCCAGCAGCCTGATCGGGAAGGCCTTGGCCTGTTCGAGTGTCGTGATGCCACCGCCCGACAGCATGATGCGCAGCGGTGCCGTCACGCCCATCCGCGTGAGCTCGATCCGCAGGGCGTCCAGGTAGGCCGCCATCAGCGGCCGCACGTACGCGTTCAAGCACGCGGTGTTGCCTCGTTCGTACTCGCGCATGACGGGCGCGACCTCCGATGACAGGGTCACCGGCAGGTCCGGCAGTACCTTGGTGACCAGGTCGCGGACCCGCAGTTCGTGCGAGGGGTCGACGTAGGCGTGCATCAGGCACACGGCGAGCGTCTCCGCGCCGAGATCGTTCAGCTCCCTGGCCCGGGCCAGCACCTCGGCGTCGTCGATCGGCTCTATCTCTGAGCCGTCGGCCGCCAGCCGGCCGCCGATCTCGAGCCGCATATCGCGCGGGACCAGCGGGAGCGCGGGCCGCGCGAACAGGTCTGTCGTGTCGAACCGGATCTCCTGTCCCATCTCCAGCACGTCGCGGAAACCGCGGGTGGTCAGGAAGCCCACGCGGGCGCCGGTTCGCTCGATCACGGTGTTGGTGACCAGCGTCGTGCCGTGCACGACGCCGGTCACCTCCTCGGGCCGCGTTCCCGTCTCGCGCAGGATCCGGGCGATGCCCTCGGCGATCGCCTCGTGGGGCGCGTGCGGAGTGGTGGGCAGCTTGCCGGTCCAGGTGATGTCACGGTCGGGATCGTGCAGGAACAGGTCGGTGAACGTTCCGCCCACGTCCACGCCGATGCGGGTGCTCATCGGCTCACCCCGCTGACGTAGCCCATCGCCACGTCATGCGCGTGGGCCGCGGGGTCGCGCAACGCCGGGTCGCCATAGCCGCCTCCCCCGGGGAAGGAGATCGTGATGCTCTCGCCCGGCGGCAGCGTCGTCACGGTCTTCAACGGCACGATCTCGCCGGAGCCGAGCACGGCGGACGCGGTCGCGCCATCACCGCCGCCCAGCACACCGCGGGCCGCCTGGGTCTGCCGGTCGCCGAGCAGACCGACCTGCACCGGACGTGACGTGGGGTTGGCGACCTCGACCACCTGCCCGAGTCCGCCCCGGTACATCCCGGGACCGCCGGAGTCGCGGCGCAACCCCTTGCGGACGATCCGCAAGGGAGCCGCGGCCTCCATCGCCTCGATGCTCCCGGTGCCGGAGTTGGTGGGGAAAGCCGTGGTCGACAGGCCGTCGGTGTGCGCCGAGGCGCCCATGCCGGCGTTCGCGAACAGCATCAGTGCCCACGGGCGGCCGTCGTCGTCCTGGCCGGTGAACCTGACGCGAAGGGCCGGTGCGCCGCCGCTGTCGGCGATGACCTGGTCCGGCAGCACGGGGGCCAGGGCGCGGTAGATCGCGCACGACAGCAGGTGCCCGGTCAGATGCCGGGCGATCACCGGGACGGGAAAGCGCGGGTTGACGATCGTGCCCTCCGGGGCGACGAGCGACATCGCCAGATACGAGCCGTGGTTGGTGCGGGTGGCGGGATCGAGAACCAGCTTCAGCGGGTACATCGAATAGGCGCGCGTGTAGTTGAGCGTGCAGTTGGTCGGGAAGTCGACCTGAGCCGAGGTACCGGTGTAGTCGATCGTGATCGAGTCGCCGGCCACGGTCACCGCACACGCGATGTGCGTCGGCCGGCCCGGCAGGCCGTCGGCATCGACCGTCGACGTGTACCTGCCGTCGGGGATCGCCCGCACCGCGGCGCGCATGGCGTCGTCCGTCAGCGTGTGCACCGCGGCCGCGAACCGCTCGAAGTCGGGCTCGCCGAACTCCTCCAGGAACTCCAGCGCGCGACGACGGCACACGGCATGCGCCGTCGCCTGGGCCTGCAGGTCGCCCCACACCTGGTCGGGCATTCTGACGTTGGCGAGCAGCAGGTCCTTGACCCCGCTCTGCACCTCTCCGGCCCGGTAGAGGTGGAGCGGCGGGATGAGCACGCCCTCGCCGATCAGGTCGGTGCTCAGGCCTCCGGTGCCGCCGATGTCGGGCAGATGGGCGGCGCTACCGGTGAACCCGACCAGCCGGCCGCGGTGGAACAACGGCGCGATCATCGAGACGTCGGGCAGGTGGCCGGTCGCGATCCACGGGTCGTTGGTGATCACGCAGTCGCCGTCCCGCCAGGTCCCGGCGGGCATCCGTTCGAGCAGCAACCGGGTCAACGATCCGACGAGTCCCGCGAAGGCGGGGATGCCCGCCCGGGTCTCGGCCATCGTGCGGCCGCGCCGGTCCATGACGACGACGGTGTAGTCGTTCGACTCGCGGATGATGGTCGAGAACGCCGACCGCAGCATCGCGTACGCCGCCTCGTCGGTCGCCGCCGACAGCCGGTCCCACTGCACCTCCAGCCGGACGGGATCGAGGGAAGGTGCCGCCGCCGCGGTCACGCCACGACCGCCGGGGCCGTGATGCGGTCGGTGATCGCGCGGCCGAGCTGGACGGTGGTCGCGTCGCCACCGAGGTCGGGAGTCTTCGCCACCGTGTCGTCGACGAGCGCCGACTCCATGGCGCGGACGAGCGACTCCGCGGCCGGGTGCTCGCCGAAGTGGTCGAGCATCATGGCGGCGCTCCAGATCTGGCCGACCGGGTTGGCGATGCCCTGGCCCGCGATGTCCGGCGCGGACCCGTGGACCGGCTCGAACAGGCTGGGGAACGTCCTGTCTGGATTGATGTTGGCGCTCGGCGCTATGCCGATCGTGCCGGCGCAGGCCGGGCCCAGGTCCGACAGGATGTCGCCGAACAGGTTGCTGGCTACCACCACGTCGAACAAGTCGGGCTTGAGTACGAAGTTCGCGGTCAGGATGTCGATGTGGTACTTGTCCGCGCGGATGTCGGGGTACTGGGCGGCCATCGCCTCGGCGCGCTCGTCCCAGTACGGCATCGAGATCGAGATGCCGTTGCTCTTGGTCGCCCACGTCAGGTGCTTCTTGTCCCGACGGCGGGCGAGGTCGAACGCGTACCGCAGCACGCGGTCCACCCCGGTGCGGGTCATCACGGTCTCCTGGAGCACGGTCTCGCGATCGGTGCCGTCGAAGATGCGGCCGCCGATGCTGGAGTACTCGCCTTCGGTGTTCTCGCGCACGACGTAGAAGTCGATGTCGGCCGGGAGGCGGTCGCGCAGCGGGCTGACGACGCCTTCGAGCAGGCGGACCGGGCGAAGGTTGATGTACTGGTCGAACTCGCGGCGGAACTTCAGCAGGCTTCCCCACAGTGAGACGTGGTCGGGCACGACGTCAGGCCAGCCGACGGCACCGAAGAAGATGGCGTCGAATCCGCTCAATGTCTCCTTCCAGTCCGGGGGGAGCATGTCGCTGTGGGCGAGGTAGTAGTCGGCGCTGGCGAACCCGAACGTCTCGGTCTCGACCGTGAAGCCGAAGAGATCGGCGGCCCGGTGCAGGGCACGCAGACCCTCGGGTACGACCTCGACGCCGATGCCGTCGCCGGGGATCACCGCGACGCGGTATGTGCCTGTCACCTGTAGCCCACCTTCGCTGACCGGGGCGGCCGGAGCGGATGGTCCGACCGGAACGGCCTCACCGTACGGAGAGACGCACCGGGGGCCTAGTCGATTCGCGGCAAGATAGGCTTTCGCCCCAAGAAAGGTGGAGGTGCGGCGTGGTCCATGTCGCCGGATCGGTCGACGAGCTGCGGTTCTTCGCGGTGGTCGCCGCGAGCGAGACGTTGACGGCGGCGTCGCGCGAGCTCGGCTGCTCGTTGCCCGTCGTCAGCAAGCGCCTCGCAGCGATGGAGCGACGGCTCGGCGTGCACCTGGTCCACCGCGGCACCCGCAAGCTGGTCCTCACCCCTGAGGGAGCCGTCCTGGCCAAGGGGATCACCCCGATCCTGGTCGACGTCCAGGCGCTTGAGGACGAGATCACGGGCCAGTCGGCCGAGTTGCGGGGCTCGCTCGTGGTCGAGTCGACCCTCGGTCTGGGGCGGGCGCACATCGGCCCGCTGCTGGGCGAGTTCGGTGCTCTGCACCCGCGGCTCGACGTCCAGTTGACGACGACCCCCCTGCCGTTGAGCCCGCACCGTCGTGAGTTCGACGTGGCGATCCACGTCGGGGCACCGCACGACTCGACGCTGCGCATGCGTCGTCTGGCGGAGAACCGCCGCGTGGTCTGCGCGTCGCCGCGGTACCTGGCCGAGCACGGACGACCGTCGTCGGTCGACGAGCTCGTCGACCACAACTGCATCGTGCTGCGGGAGAACTACAGCGACTACGCGCTCTGGCGGTTCGGCGACGGACCCGACGAGTTCCGCATGCGGGTGGACGGCTCTTTGTCGAGCAATGACGGCGACGTCGTGACGCAGTGGGCGATCGAGGGGCGAGGACTCATCATGCGATCGATGTGGCAGGTCGCAAGCCTCCTGGCGGAGGGATCGCTGGTCCGTGTGCTGGAGGACGTGCCGACCCCGGGTGCGGACGTCTACGCATTGCATGCCGACGTCCACCACGTGCCGGTACGGATCACGGCGGTGATCGATTACCTGGCCGAAGAGCTTCCGCGCCGCCTGGGTCGAGTTTCTCTGCGCGAAAGGTGACCTTTCGCGAAGCCCGGTTAACGTGACCTGCGTCGTCGCCTACGTTATGTGGCTGCCGCCACATGACGACCACGGAGGACCCGGCGATGGCCCGCATCCTGATCACGACCGACTACCTGCGTCCCGGCGACGCGGTGGACGGGTACCTGCGTGACCACGGGCACACGACGGTGCACGAACCTCTGGAGGGGCACCGCTCCGTGGACGAGCTGGTGCGCCTCCTCGACGGGGTCGAGGGGGCCTTGATCGCCAACGAGCCCATGACGGCCCAGGTGCTGGAGCGGGCGCCGGCCCTGAAGGCCGTCGTCCGGACCGGTGTCGGATACGACTCGGTCGACGTCGAGGCCGCGTCCCGCCTGGGCATCAGCGTCAGCAACCTGCCGGGGATCAACGCCAACGCGGTCGCCGAGTACACGATCGGCCTGATGCTCGACGCGTCGCGCCACCTCGTCGACCTCGCGGTCGGCGTGTCCGAAGGGCGCTGGCCCCGGACGGACGGTCACGAGCTGCGGGGATCCACCCTCGGCCTGGTCGGGTTCGGGGCCTCCGCGCGGGCGGTCGTCCCGCTGGCACGGGCGTTCGGCATGACCGTGCTGAGTCACACCAACGTCGGCGCGGACCTGCGCTCGCGGTTCCCCGACGTGGAGTTCGTCACCCTCGACGACCTCCTCGGGCGCTCCGACGTCGTGTCGATCCACGCCGCCTCGACACCCGCGACGCGCGGGCTCATCGGCGACCGGGCGCTCGGGCTGATGAAGCCGAACGCTCTGCTGGTCAACACCGCCCGGGGCCAGATGGTCGACGAGCAGGCGCTCGCGACGGCGGTCCGCTCAGGCATGATCGCCGGAGCCGCGCTCGACGTCACCGAGGTCGAGCCGCTCCCGGCGGACAGCGTCCTGAGGTGCGTCGAGGGGATAACCGTCTACTCGCACATGGCGGGACAGACCGCCGAGGCTCGCGAAGCCGCCGGGCGTGAAGGGGCCGCCGAACTCGTCGCGGCACTCTCGGGGCGGCCGGCCTTCCAGGTCAACGGCCCCGGGCGGGCGGCCTGACGTGCGAGTCGTCATCGTCGACGGGTTCCGCGGCACCGCGTCACAGGCAGCGCTGTCGGAGGTGATCACCGGGGCCGGGCAGGGAGCCGCCGTCGCGTCCCTCCCGACCTCCGCCGGCGGGTTCCGGAGCGGCGGATGACGGACTTACAGCGCGCTTGAGGGACCTTCCCCCGGGGGACGCCTCTCCGGCCGAGTGGCCGGTCGCGTGGCGCAGGCCGTCGCATGAGCCCCGGATCACCTCGCCACAGCCCACCCGACAGCACGAAGCAAGGAGTTCTCATGCGGTTTCCCCAGCGCCTGTCCGCCGCCGTCGCGGCGCTCAGCGTCCTCACCCTCGCAGCCTGCGGCGGCTCGTCCGACGAGCCCGCGGCGGCCGGGCCGACGTCCACGGCCGACCCCGGTAAGGCTTCGGCGGTCACCCCGGTCAGCGATGACATCATCGCGGCGGCCGAGAAGGAGGGGTCGGTGCTGATGTACTCCAACGCCAACTCCGAAATCATGAAACCGCTCGCCACGGCGTTCATGAAGAAGTATCCGAAGATCCAGATCAAGAACCTCGACCTGGAGGACACCCAGATCGTCGAGCGCTACAAGAGCGAGGCGGCGACCGGTGCGCGCACCGCGGACCTGGTGATGATGTCGAACCAACCGGTCATGTCGAGGTTCGCCGGCGACGGCCACATCACCGACTACAAGGACCCGAACGTCGCGAACCTGCCCGCCCACGCGCGGTTGGCGCCGGGAGTCGTGGCGATGTCGCAGGACCCGGTCGTCGCGCTGTTCAACAAGTCCCTCCTGCCGAAGGACGAGCAGCCCACCTCGATGGGCGAGTTCGCCGAGATGGCGCCCAAGCTCAAGGGCAAAATCGGTGTCGTCGACATCACCAATGCGATCGGTTACTACGCGACCGCGTCGTACATCAAGCGCGCGGGTGAGGACGGCTGGAAGAACCTGGAGGCACTCGGACCGTCGTCCGGCGTGGAGAACGGTGCGGGCAACATCGCGCAGAAGATGCTCCAGGGCGGGTACAGCGCCTCCTTCTTCGTCCTCGGGTCGGTCCGTCCGCTGATCACCGGGGACGCGGCGAAGGTGCTCAACTACGCCTACCTGACCGACGGCACACCGCTGGTGCCGCGGGCGATCGGCATCACGGCCAAGGCCCAGCACCCCAACGCGGCGAAGGTGTTCCTGAACTACGCCCTGTCGGTCGAGGGGCAGCAGGAGGCCTGCAAGGGCGGCTTCTCGCCGTACCGCGCCGGCGTCAAGTGCCCGTACGGCCTGGCCGCGATCGAGGACGCCGTCGGAAAGGACAACGTGATCATCGACGGCTGGGCCCCGGAGTTCGTGACCGGCCAGGCCGCGACCGTCAAGCGGTGGAATGAGGTCTTCGGCCGATGACCGGCCTCACCACGCCCGCGCGGCCCCCCGTCGAGGGGGCGCGCGGGGCGCGCGGGCGCCGCCGTCGACGGCTCGACTCCACGACCGTGTCCCACTATGTGATCTGGGCGCTCGCGGTCCTAGTGATCGTCGGGCCGATCGTGCCGGTGGCCGTTGCCTCCTTGTGGACGACGCCGCTGTACGAGTCCGGTGGCGAGCCGACGCTGCAGAACTATCGCGACCTGCTCACCGACGACGCGTGGTGGAGCGCGGTGTCCAACAGCGTGGTCTTCGCGACGATCATGACGGCCGGATCGGTCGTGCTCGGCGTCGGGGCGGCGGTGCTGTTCACCCGGACCAACCTGCCGGGCCGGGGGATCCTCGCGACGATCTTCCTGCTGCCGGTGATGCTGCCGGGCATCGTGCTGGTGCTCGGCTGGGGCCTGATGTGGTCGCAGGCCGGATTCGCCACGACGTGGCTGCGGACGAACACCTTCCTCGGCATGCCGATCGATCTGTACAGCATCCCCGGGATGGCGCTGGTGGGCATCAGCGTGGCGGCCCCGGTCATCTTCCTGTTCTGCCGCAACACCCTGGCCGCGATCGACCCCGCGCTCGAGGACGCGGCTCGCATGGCGGGTGCCGGGCCGGTTCGCGTCCTCGCGACGGTGAGCGTGCGGTTGCTGCGTCCCGCGATCCTGAACTCCACGCTGCTGGTGTTCGCGATCGCCCTGGAGGTCCTCGGCCTGCCGCTGGTGCTCGGCTACTCCAGCGACATCGACATGATCTCGACGTACCTGTACAACAACTGGACCAACGTCTCGCCGCCGCGGCACGGACTGGTCTCGGCCGGCGCCGTGCTGATGCTGGTGACCGTCTCGGCCCTGCTCGTGCTGCGCAACAAGCTGGTGGGAGACGTCGGGCGGTTCGCCGCGGTAACGGGCAAGCCGACGGGGAGCCGGGCGCTCGAACTCGGCCCCGTCCGGTGGCTCGCTTCGGCGGGCATGCTGATCGTTCTGCTGGTGCTCGTGCTCGTCCCGCTGGCCGGTGTCGTCATGTCGGCGTTCACGACCGTGTTCACGCCGTTCGTCTCACCGTGGGAGTCGCTGTCGACGATCAACTTCGAGAACGTCTTCGCCAATCCGGTCTTCACCAAGGCCCTCGTCAACAGCCTGCTGATCGCCTCGGTCGGCGGCCTGCTGACCACGCTCGCGATCGCCATGCTCTCGGTCATCGCGCACCGGTCGGACTTCCGGCTGCGCGGGTCGCTGCAGCAGGCGATGATGTGGCCCCGGATGATCCCCGGGCTCGTGACCGGCATGGCCTTCTTCTGGTCGCTCGTGATCCTCGATCCGAGCGGCTCGATCCGCTCCACACTGTGGGGAATGGGCCTGGCGTTCGCGGTCCGCAGCCTCGCGCTCGGCTACAGCGCGTTCTACCCGGCCCTCGCGGCCGTCGGCCGGGATCTCGACCTGGCGGCCCGGACCTCGGGTGCGACCTGGTGGACCGCGATGCGCACGATCGTGCTGCGCCTCGTCATGCCGGCGATGGCGGCCAGCTTCATCCTGCTCTTCGTCGCGATGCTCAACGACGCCGAGCCGGCCGTCTTCCTCGTCACCGACGGCACGCCCGTGCTCGGTCTGACCATGCTGCAACTCGCGGCGACCAACATCGGCGGCAGCGTCGCCGCGCTAGGAGTCATCCAGATGGTGATCACGCTCGCCGTCCTCGGCATCGGCCGCGGCCTGTTCGGGGTGCGTCCCCGTGCCTGAACTCGAGATCCGGAACCTGCACAAGTCGTTCGGCGACCACGCGGTCCTGCGCGACATGTCGCTGACCGTCCCGGACGCCCAGATCACCACGCTGCTGGGACCGAGCGGGTGCGGCAAGTCCACGACCCTGTGGTCGATCGCGGGCCTGCACCGGCCGGACTCCGGCCGGATCAGCTTCGGTGGCCGCGTGGTGTTCGACGGCGACCGGATCGATGTCCCGCCGGAGCGACGGAACTGCGGCGTCGTGTTCCAGTCCTACGCGGTGTGGCCTCACATGACGGTGTTCGACAACGTCGCGTACCCGCTCAAGCTCCGCAAGGTGAGGGGGCGCGAGCGCAAGGAACGGGTCATGGAGGTGCTCGACCTGGTGGAGCTGGCGGGGCAGGTCGATCGCTACCCGCACCAGTTGTCGGGTGGCCAGCAGCAGAGGGTCGCCCTGGCTCGCGCGCTGGCGCACCCGCCGGACATGTTGCTGCTGGACGAGCCGTTCTCGAACCTCGACGCCAAGCTGCGCGACCGTTCCCGTGACTGGCTGCGGTCGTTGCAGCGGCGGGTCGCCGTCACGACCGTGTTCGTGACCCACGACCAGGACGAGGCGCTGTCGATGAGCGACCAGGTGGTCGTGATGGAGCACGGGGTCATCCGGCAGATCGGTACCCCCCGCGAGGTGTACGAGAACCCGGCCGACCTGTTCGTGGCCGACTTCGTGGGCACCGCCAACATCCTCGACGCGACGGTGGTCACGGCCGACGGCACCCACGCGATGGTCCGTCTCGACGGGCTCGCCGACCCTCTGCGTGTTCCCTATGCGGGCCGCCGCACGGGTCGCGTGAGCCTGACCATCCGCCCCGAGGCGGTGCACATCCAGCGCGAAGGCGAGTCCGGCCGCCCGAACTCGGTCACGGCCAAGGTCACGAGCTCTTCGTACCTCGGTGATCACTACCGCTACGTGCTGCAGGTGGGCGCGGCGCGGCTGACCGTCACCACGACCCGCTCGGTCGACACCGCCGAGCTCACGGTGGGGCTGGCGCCCGACGACCTGCGGCTCTTCGAGCCCGCCGACCGACTCGACCAGGTGGAGGACGACGATGCGTGAGACCCGTGTGGGCGTGCTGACACCGAGCGGGATGCTCGGCGCGGGGATCCACGAGGAGGCCGTGCGGCGCGGCCTGGCCCTCGGTGCCGACGTGATCACGGTCGACGGCGGCTCCACCGACTCCGGCCCGTACTACCTGGGATCCGGAACGGCGAAGACGGCGCCGGCGGCGGTCCGCCGCGACCTTCGCATCCTGCTGAGGGCGTCGGCGGCGGCGGGCATCCCTCTGCTGATCGGGTCCTGCGGGACCTCGGGCACCGACTCGGGGGTCGACTGGGTCGCCGGCATGGTCGACGAGGTCATGGCGGAGGAGGGACTGTCGCTCAAGGTCACCCGTATCTACAGCGAGCAGTCCGCCGCAACGCTCAAGGAGCGGCTGGACGCCGGGCGGATTCATCCGTTGCCGCCCCTGGGCGATCTCGACGCCGGGACGCTGGAGTCGTGCTCCCACATCGTGGGGGTCATGGGTCACGAACCGTTCGCGGCCGCGCTCGAGGCCGGCGCCCAGGTGGTGCTCGGCGGGCGGGCCACCGACACCGCGGTCGCGGCGTGCGTGCCGATCATGCGGGGCATGCCCGACGGCCCGGCGTGGCACGCGGCCAAGATCGTGGAGTGCGGCGGGCAGTGCACCACCAACCCGAAGTCGGGCGGGGTGATCGCCTGGGTCGACGAAGACGGCTTCGAGATCGAGCCGCTCGACGAGGACAACGCCTGCACACCCACGTCGGTCGCGGCGCACATGCTCTACGAGACCGCCGATCCGTTCGAGCTGCGAGAGCCGCGCGGCACGCTCGACGTGTCGGCGGCGACCTACGTGCCCGTCGACGACCGGCGCGTCCGGGTCGAAGGTTCGCGGTTCCACGTGGCCGACCAGATCACGATCAAGCTCGAAGGGGCCAGGCCGGCCGGCTACGAGACGATCTCGTTCGTCGCGATCCGTGACCCTCTGATCGTGGCGCGCATCGACGAGTGGGCCGGCTTCATGCGGCGGATCCTGACTGGACGTGTCGAGGAGACCCTCGGTCTGCGGCCGGACGAGTACGCCTTCGACCTGCGCCTCTACGGCCACGACGCGGTACTCGGGGCATTGGAGACGGAGCGGTCGGCCACCCACGAGGTCGCCGTGATGCTGCGCGTGAGAGCCTCCGACCAGGCCACCGCAACGGCGGTCGCGAAGGTCGCCAACCCGCTGATGCTCCACCTGCCATTGCCCGACATGTCGTACCTGCCGAGCTTCGCGTTCGCGACGTCGCCGGCAGAGATGGAACGGGGCGCGACGTACGAGTTCGTGCTCAACCACGTCGTCGATGTCGACGACTCCACGTCCCTGTTCCGCACTGTCGCCTGAAGGAGCGTCATGACCACTCCTGCACCCGTCCTGTCCGACTTCGCGCACGAGATCCGGTCGAAGAACGCCGGGCCGTTCTGGACGACGTTCGAGGCCTTCATGCTCGACGCGACCGGGTACGCGATCGCCGCGGACCCCGACTTCCTCAACGAGGCGGTGATCGCCGAACTGTACGACGTCGACGCCGGCGATGTGCTGCTGTTCCGCATCCCGTCGCTGAACGTCGTGAAGATCTCGTTTCCCCGCAAGGTCCCGGCGGGGGGACTGCTCGACCGCGACCTGCACTGCGGCCAGCAGCACGTGCCGCTGGCGACGTTGCCGGTGCCTGACCGGCTGCTCGCCGCGCTGGAGACGGCGTGACCGGCCACTCCCACAACTCGCGGGGGTGCGGCGCCCGGCCGCGATCGAGCCCACGCTGTCCGCACCGCCCTTAACCTGGGAGCATGCGGAACTCCCTGGCCGGCCTGGTCGATGTCTGTTGTGTGCTGGTCTTCGTGGCGATCGGGCGGGCTTCGCAAGATGAGGCCGCGAGCCTGGCGGGGTTCGCGGGCACCGCGTGG
This sequence comes from Actinomadura madurae, assembly GCF_900115095.1. Taxonomy (GTDB): domain Bacteria; phylum Actinomycetota; class Actinomycetes; order Streptosporangiales; family Streptosporangiaceae; genus Spirillospora; species Spirillospora madurae. The sequence continues at coordinate 275,072 of NZ_FOVH01000008.1, read as the reverse complement.
CCGTTTCTCGGCGGGCTCGCCGCCGGGTGGGTCCTGTGGCGGGTCTGGCGCGGGCCGGAGGCGCTGGTGCCGTCGGGGGTCGGTGTCTGGGTGACGACCGTGGCCGTGGGAATGGCGCTGCGCGCCGTCTCCGGGCAGGGGACGGCCGCCGCCTTCGTGATCGTCGCCTCGGTGTTCCTGGGGGCGGCACTGGTCGGGTGGCGGCTCGTCCGGACGGTCACGGTACGACGTGACGCGCCCGCCGAATGACCGGCCGGTCCGTTCGATGATCGCGACGGTTGACGGGAACGCGCCGCCCTGGTGAAGTTACCGGCGAGTCACGTGGGTGACCGGGACCGACGCCGAAGGGGAGACGATGGCATCTGCGCTGCGCGGATGGCTGGAGAAGCCGAACACTTCACGCGGCGTCCACCTGGCGGCCGACGACGGCGGCTGGGACTACCGCGACTACGGTGAGCTGGCCTCCGGCGCGCGACGCACCGCCGGGGCGCTGATCGCGGAGGGCGTCCGGCCGGGCGACGTGGTGTGCCTGGTGCTGCCCACGGACTTCACCTGCATCGAGACCTACTTCGCGGTCTGGGCCGCGGGCGCGACCGTGTGCTTGATCACACCGCCGCTGTTCCAGGACGGGGACGACTACGTCGCGCACGTCGCGGCGATCCTGCGGCAGGCGTCCCCGGCGCTGGTCGTGGCGTCCGACGGCCTGGCGGAGTACGCGGGCCGGGCCATGGCCGACGCGGGGCTGGACGGCGAGCCGTGGCGGCCCCGGCAGGCCGCCGAGGAGGCCGAGATGCGACCGGTCGGCGAGCTGGCGCTGCTGCAGTTCACGTCCGGGTCCAGCGGCGCGCCGCGCGGCGTCATGGTCACCTGGGCGAACCTGGAGGCCAACAGCGAGCTGATCGGGCGGATGGCCGGGTACGAGGACGGCGACGTCGTGGCGTCCTGGCTGCCGCTCTACCACGACATGGGGCTGATCGGCTGCTTCCTCACCCCGATCACCCGGCAGGGCACCCTCAAGCTGATGCGGCCCGACCACTTCATCCGCGACCCCGCGCGGTGGATCCGCTGCTTCGCCGAGGCCGCGCTCACGGCCGCGCCGCCGTTCGCCTACGCGTACTGCGCGCGGCGGGTCAAGCCGGAGCAGCTGGAGGGCCTCGACGTGTCCGGCTGGAAGATGGCGCTGATCGGCGCCGAGCCCATCGACCCGCACGCCCTGGAGGTGTTCGCGCAGCTCACCGAGCCGTTCGGGTTCTCCCGGACGATGTTCAAGCCCGCCTACGGCATGGCCGAGACCACGCTGCTGGTCACCATGGACAACGCGCCGCGCGACCCGCTGGCCGTCCGCCCCGATCCGGAGACGCTGTCGTTCGGGCAGCCGGTCCGGATCCTCGAACAGCACACGCTGGGACCGCGGTCGCTCGGCGCCAAGGCCGGCTGGATCGTCGGGTGCGGGACGCCCGAGGACGACGTGCCCGTGACCATCGTGGACGATGACGGCGACGAGCTCGCCGACGGGCTCCTCGGCGAGATCGTGGTGGGCGGTCCTTCCGCCTGCCCCGGGTACTTCGCCGGCGCCGAGGCCAAGTCGACGCGGTTCATGGACGGGAAGGTCTACACCGGCGACGCCGGCTTCTTCCACGAGGGGCAGCTGTTCGTCCTCGGCCGGATGGGCGACAGCATCAAGGTGCGCGGCCGCTCGGTGTACGTCGAGGACCTCGAATCCAAGATCGCCGAGGTGAGCGGACTCGGGAAGGGCCGGATCGTCGTCGTCGGCGTCCCCGGCGCCGGGCGGAAGGGGCTCGCCCTGTTCGCCGAGACGCAGGACGAGTCGTGGGTCGCCGCCGTCCGCGAGACGCTGCGCCGCCGCGTCGGCGACGACGTCGAGCTGACGATCGTCGTCGGCACCGGGCTGATCCAGCGGACGTCCAGCGGCAAGCCCCGCCGCCGCTACATGTGGGAGCGCCTCCAGGCGGGCCACATGGACGGCGCACGCGTCGTCGGCTGAGCACCGCACCGGCGTAATTGCTAAAGCCAGTGATAACAGGACAACATGGCGTTGACGCTGCGAGAGGTCGACGATGCCTGTTGCCAAAACCCTGTTCCGCCTAGGTGCCCGCCTGGGCTCAACCGCCCAGAACGCCTTGGAGGTCGCCCGGTTCGGGGGCTTCGACACCGAGGAGGACGCCTCCCCGTGCGAGGTGGTGACCGAGCAGCGGGTGTACCGGCTGCGGCACTACTTCCCGGACGCGCCGTCCGGCGACGGGCCCGTGATGCTGCTCGTCCCGCCGCTGATGATCACCGCCGAGGTGTACGACATCTCCTCGCGGGTCAGCGCGGTGAAGGTGCTGCGCGACCGCGGCGTCGACCCGTGGGTGGTGGACTTCGGCGCGCCCGAGCGCGAGCCCGGCGGGCTGGAGCGCACCGTCACCGACCACGTCCTCGCCGTCAGCGACGCGATCGACCGGATCCGCAAGGCCACCGGGCGGGACGTCCACCTCGCCGGGTACTCGCAGGGCGGCATGTTCGTCTACCAGGCCGCCGCGTACCGGCGCAGCGAGGGCGTCGCGTCGGTGGTGACGTTCGGCAGCCCGGCCGACACGAGCGTCGGCCTGCCGTTCGGGCTGCCCGGCTGGCTCGCCTCCGAGGGCGTGGAGCGCGTCCCCGACTGGCTGCTCGGCGGGTTCGCCGTGCCCGGCTGGGTGACGCGGCTCGGGTTCCAGCTGCTCAGCCCGGTCAAGTCGGTCCGCTCCCGCGTCGACTTCATCCTGCAGCTGCACGACCGGGAGCGGCTCGCGCAGCGCGAGCGGCAGCGGCGGTTCCTGGAACGGGAGGGCTGGGTGTCGTGGCCCGGCCCGGCGCTCGCCGAGTTCATCCGCCAGTTCATCCAGCACAACCGGATGCTGACCGGCGGCTTCGTCATCGGCGACCGGCTCGTCACGCTCGCCGACATCACCTGCCCCGTCCTGACGTTCGTCGGCGAGGTCGACGAGATCGCGCCGCCGCCGATGGTGCGCGGCATCCGGCGGGCCGCGCCGCGCGCCCAGGTGTACGAGGCGGCCCTGCGCGCCGGGCACTTCGGGCTCGTCGTCGGCGGCCTCGCGATCGCGCGGACGTGGCCGGCCGTCGCCGCGTGGGCGCGCTGGCGCGAGGGCGAGGACGACCTGCCGGAGATCGTCGCGCCCGTCACCGGCGACGAGGAGGCCGAACCGGCCGGCCTGCCCGGCGGACCCGCCGGGTACGCGCTCCAGCTCGCGGGCGGCATCGGGACGAGCGCCGCCCGGTCGGCCTACCGGACCGCGTCCCGGGCGGTGCACGGGACACGGCAGCTCTCCGGAGAGGCCGCGCAGAACCTGCCGCGGCTCGCCCGCCTGGAGCGCATCCAGTCCGACACCCGCATGTCGATGGGACTGCTGCTGGACGAGCAGGCCGCCCGCAGGCCCGGCGAGGTGTTCTTCCTCTACCGGGGACGGCCGTACACGCACGCGGCGGCCAAGCACCGCATCGACGCCGTCGTCCGCGGGCTGATCCACATCGGGGTGCGGCGCGGCGACCCGGTCGGCGTGCTGATGGGCACCCGGCCCACCGCGCTCGCGCTGGTCGCCGCGCTCAGCCGGCTCGGCGCGGTCGCGGTGCTGCTGCGCCCCGACGGCGACCCGGCGGCGGAGGCGCGCCTCGGCCGGGTGACCCGGGTGATCGCCGACCCCGAGCACGCCGCGCGGGCCGCGAAGCTGGACGGCGTCCAGGCGTACCTGCTCGGCGGCGCCGGGCGCGGCGACCGCGGCCCGCTGACGGACATGGAGGCCATCGACCCGGAGCGGGTCGAGCCGCCCGGCTGGTACCGGCCGAACCCCGGACGGGCCGGCGACCTGGCGTTCGTGGTGTTCCGGGGCGACGGCGAGCAGCTGCGGGCCAGCCGGATCACCAACCGGCGGTGGGCGCTGTCGGCGTTCGGGACCGCGTCGTCGGCGGCGCTGTCGCCGTCCGACACCGTCTACAGCATCACGCCGCTCCAGCACCCGTCCGCGCTGCTGATGAGCCTCGGCGGCGCCGTCGCGGGCGGCGCCCGGCTCGCGCTCGCCAGCTCCTACGATCCCGAGACGTTCTGGGACGAGGCGCGCCGCTACGGCGTGACCGTCGCGTCCTACACCTGGACCTCGCTGGGCGACCTCGTGAACGCGCCGCCCAACCCGGCGGAGCGGCACCACGCCGTCCGGCTGTTCATCGGCTCCGGCATGCCGCGCAACCTCTGGCGGCGCGTCGAGGAGCGGTTCGCCCCGGCGCGCGTGCTGGAGTTCTACGCCTCGACCGAGGGCGAGTCCGTCCTGGTGAACCTGAGCGGCAAGAAGCCCGGCTCGCTGGGACGCCCGCTGCCGGGCAGCGCCGAGGTGCGGCCGGCGCGCTACGACCTGGAGAAGGGCCGCCTGGCCGAGGGGCCGGACGGGTTCGCGATCGAGTGCGAGCCCGGCGAGATCGGCATGCTGCTCGCCCGCGTCCGGCTCGCCGCCATCGGCTCGGCGGCGCGCCCCGTGCGCGGCGTCTTCCGGCCCGAGGACGCCTGGACGATCACCGGGGACCTGTTCCGCCGGGACGCCGCCGGCGACTTCTGGCTGGTCGGCCGGGAGACGGAGCTGATCCGCACGGCCGACGGCATCGTCCCGCCCGGCCCGATCCGGGACGCGCTCGGCGACATCCCCTGCATCGACACCGTCGCGGTCTACGGGATCCCGGTGGGGGACGCGGAACTGGCCGCGGCGGCCGTCAGCCTGCGGGACCCGGCCGAGCTGAGGCCGCTCGACCTGTCCGAGGCGCTGCTGCGGGTGGAGCCGGCGCTGCGGCCCGCGATCGTCCGGATCGTGGACGAGGTGCCGGTCACGGCGGGGCGGCGGCTGCGGACGGCGCCGTTGCGCTACGAGGGCGTCCCGCCCGCGGGCGACGGGCGCGCCTACTACCGCGACAGGGCGGGCGCGTACCGGCCGCTGACGGAGGCGGCCCGGCGGCGCCTCTTGAAGGCGCCGCCCGCCCGGGAGGCCCGCTGACGCCCGGATCACGTGCCGTAAGCCTGGACTTACCGGCGTCCGCTACGTTAGAACAAAGCAACAGAATCTGCGTTTTTGTTGCACGCGTCCGGAGGGATCCATGGCCAGCGTCCTCGCACCGCCGCCGGAGGGCAGCGACCTGAAACCGGTCCCCGGCGTGCCCGGCGTCCCGTACATCGGCAGCACGCTCGCCGTCATGCGCGACCCCATCGGCATCGCCAGGAAGCGGTACGACGAGTACGGCCCCGTCGCGTGGGGATGGCTGCTCGGCCAGCGGACGGTCACCGTGCACGGCCCCGAGGCCGCCGAGACCGTCCTGGTCAACCGGGACAAGGCCTTCGCCAACGGGCCCGCGTGGAGCTACTTCATCGGCCCGTTCTTCAACCGCGGCATCATGCTGCTGGACTTCGAGGAGCACCTGCACCACCGGCGCATCATGCAGCAGGCCTTCACCCGGCCCCGGCTGCGCGCCTACATGGACGCGATGGCGCCCGGCATCGTCACGGGCGTCGAGTCGTGGGAGCCCGGCCAGGGCTTCAAGGTCTACGACCACTTCAAGAAGCTCACCCTCGACCTCGCCGCGGACGTCTTCATGGGCGTCGAGCTGGACGACGCCGAACGCGCACGGGTCAACGGCGCGTTCATCGACGCCGTCCGGGCGGGGACCGCCTACGTCCGGTTCGCCGTCCCCGGGCTGCGCTGGCACCGCGGCCTGCGGGCCCGGCGGGTGCTGGAGGACTTCTTCCGCCGGCACCTGCCCGCCAAGCGCCGCGACGGGGGAGACGACCTGTTCGCGGCGCTCTGCCAGGCCGAGACCGACGACGGCGAGCGGTTCACCGACGAGGACGTCGTCAACCACATGATCTTCGCGCTGATGGCCGCGCACGACACCACCACCATCACGCTGACGACGATGGCGTACTACCTGGCCAAGTACCCCGAATGGCAGGAGCGCCTCCGCGAGGAGTCGCTGGCGCTCGGCGCGGCCCCGCCCGGCTACGACGACCTGGACGCCTTCACCGGCATCGACATGGTGATGAAGGAGTCGCTGCGGATGGTCACGCCCGTCCCGGCGCTGCCGCGCAAGGTCGTCAAGGACACCTCCATCCTCGGCTTCCACGTCCCCGCCGGCACGACCGTCGTCGTGCCGATGCTCAGCAACCACCACATGGCCGAGTGGTGGACGGACCCCGACCGGTTCGACCCCGGCCGGTTCTCCCCGGAACGCCGCGAGGACAAGGCGCACAAGTACGCGTGGGCGCCGTTCGGCGGCGGCGCGCACAAGTGCATCGGGCTGTACTTCGCCGGGATGCAGGTGAAGACGATCATGCACCAGGTGCTGCGGAGGTACCGCTGGAGCGTCCCCGCGCGCTACGAGTGGCCGCTTGACACCACGTCGCTCCCTTCGCCCAAGGACGGGCTGCCCGTCCGCCTCGACCACCTGGAGTCCCGATGAGCCTGGAGTCCGCATGAGCAAGGTCGTCGTGATCACCGGGGCCGCCCGCGGGATCGGCCTCGCCACCGCCCGCGCCCTCAAGGCCAGGGGCGCCACCGTCGTCATCGGCGACATCGACGGGACCGCCGTCAAGGAGGCCGCGGAGTCGCTCGGCGTCACCGGGCTGACCGTGGACGTCACGTCCCGCGAGTCGTTCACCGCGTTCCTCGACGCCGCCGAGGAGGCCGCCGGGCCCGCCGACGTCCTGATCAACAATGCGGGGATCATGCCGATCGGGCCGGTCACGGGCGAGAGTGACGCCGACGCCCGCCGGTGCGTCGACATCAACCTGCACGGCGTGATGCTCGGCACCAAGCTCGCTCTCGGCCGGATGCTGCCGCGCGGTTCGGGCCACGTGATCAACATGGCCTCGGTCGCCGGCGTCATGTTCACCCCCGGCCTCGCGCTCTACAACGCCGGCAAGGCGGCCGTCCTGGCGTTCACGGAGGCCACCCGGCTGGAGGTGCGGGACCGGGGCGTGCACGTCAGCGCCGTCCTGCCCACGTTCACCAACACCGAACTGGTCGCCGGGACGCGCAGCCCGAAGGGGCAGCGCAACTGCGAGCCCGAGGACGTCGCCGCCGCCGTCGCCGGGCTGATCGCCCGCCCCCGCCCGCAGGTCGTCGTCCCCGCGAAGCTCGGCCGGCAGCTCAGGCTGAGCGCGCTGCTCCCCGACCGGGCCAGGCGGGCGATCTCCCGCCGCCTCGGCCTCGACACGATCTTCCTGGAGTACGACCCCGGCGCCCGCAAGGCCTACGACGCCCGGATCCGGTCGGCTCCCGGGGCGGAGCGCTAGCGGGCGCGGCGGTCGCGGCGGGCCCGGCGGAAGGCGCGGCGGGCCTGCGGCAGGTAGCGGACGGCCTCGGGCAGCAGCGGCCACACCCGGTTCCCCGCCCGGACGGCCGCCGCGAACCGCCGGTAGCGGCGCTCGTCGGCGGTGCTCCACGGCAGGTCCAGCAGCTCCCGCATGCGCGGATGGAGCCCGCCGACCGTGATGAACCGGGCCACCGCGTCGAGCGGCGGCGACACCGCCCGCCACAGCGGCGCCGGGACCCTCGGCGGCGCGGGCAGGCCCTTGGTGACGTAGCCGACGCCGTACCGGGCGGTCCGGTGCGGGACGATCACCTCGTCCAGCATCCGCTTCCAGTACGCCTGGAACGCCTCCCAGTCGTCCGGCATGGCCCGGTCGCTGACCCCGTACATCCGGAACCAGGTCTTGGACTCCTCGTAGACGCGGCGCTTCTCGGCCTCGGTCAGCGGCCGGATGAACGTCTCGACGCAGTACAGCATGGTGTCGAGGAAGGTCGCGTGCGCCCAGTAGTAGGTCTCGGGATCGAGCGCGTGGTAGCGGGAGCCGTCCGGCATCGTCCCCTTGATGCCGCGGTGGTAGTCGCGCACCTTCCGGCCCGTCTCGGCGGACCGCTCCCCGCCGTACACGGTGTTCAGGATCGGCCCGGCGGACCGCTTCACCCGCGCGAACGTCTCGCTGAAGAACACCGAGTGGTCGAGGACGCCCTGGCCCAGCTCGGGGAGCATGTTCTGCAGGACGGCGGCCCGCGGCCCGACCAGCAGCATCCGGGTGTCGCCGAAGTATCGCCAGGTCAGCGAGCCGGGCCCGAGGGGGCCGCCGGGGGGTGTGGGGGGGCGTCCCCCCACAGGAGACAAGCCTGTCATGTGCACCGCCGGGAGAACGCAACAGAACTACAGAACGACGATTATTGTAACTGTGTAGCGCCCGGGAGGCGGAGGCCGGGCCCCGAGCCGGTTAGGGTGCGGCTATGACCTTGGACGCGACACTGCGGGAGCGGCTGGCGGCGCCGGAGGCGGACGCCGGCGGCCTCGACGCGCGCATCCTGGACGCCGCGCTCGCCGAGTTCGAGAGCTACGGGCTGCGCCGCGTCAGCGTGGAGGACGTCGCCAAGCGGGCCGGGGTCGCGCGCACCACCATCTACCGGCGCTTCGCCGGGAAGGACCAGCTGCTCCAGGCCGTGATCCTGCGCGAGTGCCGCCGGTTCCTCACCGCGATCGCCGAGGCCACGGAGGGCCTGCCCTCTCCAGAGGACGCCGTCGTCGAGGGGTTCGTGGTGGGGCTGCGCAGCGCCCGCGCGCACCCGCTGCTGGCGCGCGTCCTGGAGAGCGAGCCGGAGGCGTTCCTGCCGCAGCTCAGCATGAACGGCGGCGCGGTGATGCTCGCCGCCCGCGACATCCTCGCCGACCGGCTGCGCCGCGCCCGCCCCGGCGACGCCGAGGACCACGACACCGTGGCCGAGGTGCTGCTGCGGGTCGCGGTCTCGCTGCTGCTCGTCCCGGGCGGCGGTCTCGCGCTGGACGGCGAGGACGCGATCCGCCGGTTCGCCCGCGACTACCTCACCCGGATGCTGCGTCCCGGCAACGGCTGACGGGCCGTTCCGCCGCGTCCGCCCGTCCCGTACCCTCGGATTCGTCGAACATCGTTCTAAAATGGGAGGCGGCGGCATGATGGCGGTCGTTCGGACGTCCTCGGGCAAGGTGCGCGGCACGGCTCGGGACGGCGTCACCGCGTTCCTCGGCATCCCCTACGCCGCGCCCCCGTTCGGGCCGGACCGCTTCCGGCCGCCGCGCCCGCCCGAACCGTGGGACGGCGTCCGCGACACCGTCGAGTACGGCCCGACCGTCCCCAAGCCCGTCTACCCGCGGCCTTTCGACATGCTCCTGGACGAGCCGGTGATCCCGGGCGACGACTGCCTGAACCTCAACGTCTGGACGCCCGGAGGCTCGGGCCTGCCGGTCATGGTGTGGATCCACGGCGGCGCCTTCCGGAACGGGTCGGGCGCGATCCCCGTCTACAGCGGGCACACCTTCGCGCGCGACGGCGTCGTCTGCGTGACGATCAACTACCGGCTCGGCGTGGAGGGGTTCGCCGAGCTGCCCGGGGCGCCGTCCAACCGGGGGATGCTCGACCAGATCGCCGCGCTGGAGTGGGTCCGCGACAACATCGCGGGCTTCGGCGGCGACCCGTCCCGGGTCACCGTCTTCGGCGAGTCGGCCGGCGCCATGAGCGTCACCACCCTGCTCTCCCTCGACCTCGGGCTCTTCCACCGCGCGATCGCGCAGAGCGGCGCCGGCAACATCGCCCAGGACCCCGAGGACGCCCTGCTCGTCACCAAGGAGATGGCCGCGCGGCTCGGCGTCGAGCCGACCGCCGAGGCGTTCGCGGCGCTCGATCCCGCCGAGATCATCCCGGTGCAGAGCGCCGTCGCCGCCGAGGTGTCCATGGTGCCCGACCCCGGGCGCTGGGGCGCCACCACGGCCGCGGGCGGGATGTCCCTGATGCCGGTGCTGGACGGCGAGCTGCTCGCCCGCCGCCCCGAGGTCGCGATCGCCGCCGGCGCCGGGCGGGACGTGGACCTGCTCCTCGGCTACACGTCCGAGGAGTTCCGGTTCTTCCTGATGCCGACCGGGCTCGCCCCGAGCCTCACCGAGGAACTGGTCGCCGCCACGACGGCCGGCATGGGCATCCCCCGGGGCCTGCCCGCCGCCTACCGCGACCACCACCCGGACCTGACGCCCGGGGAGCTGCTGGCGACGATCACCACCGACAGCCAGTTCCGCATCCCGGCCCACCGCACGGCCGCCGGGCACGCCTCGTCGGGCGGCGCGACATGGATGTACGAGTTCGCGTGGCGGTCGCCCAACCACGACCTGGGCGCCTGCCACGCGCTCGAGCTGGGCTTCGTCTTCGACAACCTGGGCGCCGCGGGCGAGCCCATGACCGGCCCGAACCCGCCGCAGGCGCTCGCCGACCGGATGCACCGCGCGTGGGTGGACTTCGCCGCCGGCGGCGACCCCGGCTGGGAGCGGTTCGACCCGTCCACGCGGGCGGTGCGAACGTTCGACGACCCGGCGGACAAGGTCGTCCACGATCCGCACGCCGAGGACCGCGAGCTCTGGGACTAGACGCCGGAGACCTCCGCCCCGCGGCACTCCGCGGGGCGGAACGCGTCTCCGGCGGCGCTCAGCTGCCCAGCCGCTTGCGGCCCTGCGCGCGGACCCGCTTGCGCTGTGACGGGTCGAGCATCATGTACCCGACGACCGGTGCGCCGAGGACCCCGAGGATGATCAGCGCGCTGAGCCACCAGGGGAACACGAACAGGGTGAGGAAGCCGACGACGACGCCGCCGATCACGAGCTTGGTCTGGGTCGACATCTGGTACCTCCGTTTACGGGCCGCCCATCATGTCAACGGCCGTCCCGCGACCGCTGTTCCACGATATGTCGCGAGTCTGGCGGAAGGCCATGATGATCTGGCCTCGCGGAGGGTATTCCCCGTCCGCCGCGGTCAGATGCGCAGCGAGAGCTGCCCGCCGCCCAGGGTGCGCAGGACGTCGGCGTGCAGCTTGCCGTTCGTGCACACGACGCTGCCGCCGTCCGGCCCGGGCACGCCGGACAGGTCGGTGAACATCCCGCCGGCCTCCTCCACGATGACCTGGAGCGCGGCGAGGTCCCACAGCGACACCTCGGGCTCGGCGGAGATGTCGACGGCGCCCTCGGCGACCATCATGTGCGACCAGAAGTCGCCGAACGCGCGCGTCCGCCACACCGACCGCGTCAGGTCGAGGAAGCGGGGGAGGCGGCCCTGCTCCTCCCAGCCGCTCAGGCTGGAGAACGACAGGGAGGCGTCGGACAGGTCGGTCACGGACGACACGGTCATCCGGGTCGCCCGGGTCAGGCTGCGGCCGGTCCACGCGCCGCCGCCCCGGGCGCCCCACCAGCGGCGGTTCAGCGCGGGCGCCGACACCACGCCGACGACGATCTCGTCGTTCTCCATCAGCGCGATCAGCGTCGCCCACACCGGCACGCCGCGGACGAAGTTCTTCGTCGCGTCGATCGGGTCGATGATCCAGCAGCGGTTGCCGTAGCCGGTCTTGCCGTACTCCTCGCCGAGCACCGCGTCCCGCGGCCGGGCCCGCTTCAGCGTCCCGCGGATCTGCTCCTCGACGCTGCGGTCGGCGTCGCTGACCGGGGTCAGGTCCGGCTTGGTCTCGATGGCGAGATCGAGGGCGCGGAAACGCTTGGTCGTGATGTCGTCGGCCCCGTCCGCCAGCACATGTGCGAGACGCAGGTCATCGGAATAGCCCGCCACGGCGTGCCACGCTACCCTGATCACCGCGCGTCCAGACACACTTACCCGGCCCGATCCGGCTTTTCGGTCCCGCGCCGGGGCGCGCCGGGCCGCGAACACCGGTTTCCGGGGCCGTGTGGTGGCAGCATGGGGCCATGCCGCACGACCTTCCCGCGTGGGTGGCCGAGCTGACCGACCCGCGCCGGGCCGAGACGCTCGACGAGCTCGCCGACCGCCTCGTCCCCCTCGCCGAGCACGCCATCGACGTCTCCCGCCGGCTGCAGGCGCAGCTCAACGAGCTCAACGACCCGTTCAAGCGCGAGGCGCTGTACGGGCGCGTGGAGCGCCTGAAGGCGCGCGCCGGCGAGGCCCTGGAGGAGATCACCTCCGAGATCGCCGCGTCGGGGGAGGAGCGCATCGAACGGGTCTGGGCCGAATGGGCCGGGCAGGCGGGCCCCGGCGGGCGCGGTCCGCAGGAGCGCGAACTCCGGCGCGTCCTCGACCGCGAGATCGTGCCGGTCCTGTCCCGGCAGCAGCAGGAGGTCGCCGCGCGGGTCGCCGAGCGCACTTCCACGGCCCTGGAGGCCGCGACGCAGAAGCTGCTGACGCGGGTGGAGGAGCTGGCCAAGGCCGTCACCGACCTGATCCACGACGTGCTGCCGCTGGCGCGCGAGGGCCTGGCCCTGGCCAGCCGCATCTCGACCCTGTCCGGCCACGCGCGCAAGACCGGGCGCGGCCCGGTCCCGGACGAGCTGAAGGACGCGGGAGCCGAGACGTCCCGGGCGTTCGACGAGGCCGTCGCGCGGCTGGAGCTGGAGTGGGCCGCGCTCGGCGCCCGCTCCGCGACCGTCCGGGCGGCGCTACGGGGCGCGGAGGAGAGCGCGTTCAGCCAGGTCACCGAGGAGATGACCCGCTGCGTGGAGGAGCTCGCGCCCCGGCACGTCCAGGCGCTGAACGAGGCCGAGGCCAAGGCGCGCAGCCTGTTCGAGGAGGCGCGGGGCTAGGGCGCACGGCTAGGGCGCGGGGCTAGACGGCCTGCGGGAAGCGGAACAGCCGCCCGGGGTCGTGGGCCGCCTTCACCTTCCTGAGACGGTCGACGTTGGGGCCGTAGTAGGCGTTCGCCCAGTCCTTGAGTCCCGCGTCGATGTAGTTCACGTAGGCGGCGCCGCCCAGGTAGGGCTCCATGGCGCCATGGGTGGCGGACAGCCACGCGTCGTCGGGCGCGAGGTACTGGACGCAGAAGAGCGCCTTCCGGTGCGGGAAGGCGGTGGCGCCGGGCGAGAGGCGGGTGATCGCGGCGCCCATCGCGTCCATCAGCACCGACCTGTTCCGGACGTCGTTGCCCTCCTCGAAGCGGCTGGTGAGGGCGCGGATCGCGTCGTCGGTGAGGGGCTTGTAGGCGATGTGCGACTTCCCGGAGTAGTCGGTCCGGGGGAAGGAGCCCTCGACGCGCTGGCCGGGAAGCGTGCCCTGCGCGTGGCACTGGTCCGTGCTCTGCCCCGCGCAACCGCCCATGAACTTCATCGCGTCCAGGTAGGGGCGGCTCTGGGCGGTGGACGAGACCGGGTCCGCCCCCGTCGCGGCCGTCAGCCGGCTCATGTGGCCGTCCGCGCCGGCGAGCGCCAGCCCGGTGACCTCGACGGTGGGGGTGCCCTGGTCGGGTTCGGTGTCGAGGTGCAGGCTCGTCCAGACCTCGGCGTCGGCCGCGGGCGCCCAGCGCTGCCAGCCGCGGATCACGTCGGGGGCCTTCGACCACGGCCAGCGCAGGCTGAACGGCGTGACGTCGCTCGTCTCGTGCGTCCGGAAGGTGAACGACACCGCGACGCCGAAGTTGCCGCCGCCTCCACCCCGGCACGCCCAGAACAGGTCCGCGTTCTGGTGCGGGTCGCAGGTCAGGACGCGCCCGCCGGCCGTGACGACCTGGACCGACTCCAGGACGTCGCACGACAGCCCGTACGCGCGGGACGTCACGCCCAGCCCGCCGCCGAGCGTCAGACCCGCCACGCCCACGGTCGGGCAGCTTCCCGAGGGGACGCTCACCCCGTCCTCGGCGAGCCTGCCGTACAGGTCGATCAGACGGGTGCCGGCGCCCACGACGGCGTGCTCCCCGTCGCGCCGCACGCCGTCCATGGGGGACACGTCGATCACGAGGCCCGGGCCCGTCGACCAGCCCGCGTAGCTGTGCCCGCCGCAGCGCACCGCGACCGGCATCCGCCTCAGCGTCGCGAACGCCAGGCACTCCGAGACGTCCTGCGGGGTCTCGCAGTAGGCGATCCCCGCCGGGCGGACCCGGTCGAAGCGCGGGATGTAGAGGTGCCGGGCCTCCGGATAGGCGGCGTCGGACGGCCGGATCAGCTTCCCGTCGAGACCGCGCTCCAGCGCGCCCCAGTCGGCCGGGCCGGTCGGGCGGGCGCGGGACGGCGAGGGCGGACGCCCGCGCGAGGCCGGTCTCTCCTCCGAGCATCCCGCGGCCACCAGCGTGCCGAGGACGGTCGCCTTGAGCACCGCGCGCCGCTCCATGCCGCCATTGTCGCGGCGATCACTCGCACGCGTGTGGAAGTCCGCCTTTTTCAGGACGGCGCCCGCCACGTCCGGAGGAACGTCTCGAAGTGCGCGACGCCGGCCTGCCAGTCCTTCTGCGCGGTGATCAGGATGGCCTGGTAGAACCCGCCGCCGAACTCGAAGGCGCGGACCCGGGCGCGTCCCGGCGTGCCCCCCTTCGTGAAGGTGAACTGGACCTCGGCCGCCTGCCCGCCCTGGTAGGGGATGTTCCGGGTGAAGCTCTCCTGCTTGAAGCCGGGGAACTGACCGGGCTCGTTCTTCATGTCGTCGATCGCGGAGGCGAGGCCGTCCCCGGGGTCGCCCGACCCGGCCGCCGCGACGCGCTGGACCCCGATCCCCCGCCGCACGCCCCGGGCGGGATCGGTGAACGTCACGTCGTCACCGGACGGCTCCGTCTTCCAGCCCTTGGGGACGGCCGCCTCGAAGGCCGACCCCCGGTACGGCTCGTACCCTCCGGGCACCCACGCCCGCGGGCGCGACGAGGGCGACTGGCCGCCGCTCGGCGCCTCGCTCCCGTTGTCGACGAACACCACGATCGCGAGGACGGCGGCGACGAGCGCGGCCGTGAAGATACCCCCGGGCACCACCAGCCACCACGGCACGCGCCGCTTGCGGCGCGGCGGAGTCACGGGCGTCGCGACGGTGGGCGCGGCCGGAGACTGCAACGTCACGTCATGCGGCGGCGCGGAGGACGGAGCCGCCGACGGAGCCGCCGACGGAGCCGCCGACGGGGGCGCCCACCGCTGGCCGCCCTGCGCGATCTGGCGGAGCAGCCGGCCGGCCTCGTCGGGCCCCATCCGCTGCCCGGCGTCCTTGCGCAGCAGCCCGTGCAGGACCGGGGTGAGCGGCCCGGCGTGCTGGAGCGGGTCGGGGTCGTCCGCGAGGACGGCCGCCATCACCCCCCACACGTCCGGGCGCTGGTACGGGGGGCGGCCCTCCACCGCCGCGTACAGGGTGCCGCCCAGCGACCACAGGTCGGACGCCGGCGTGGCCTTCTGGTACCGCGCCTGCTCGGGTGCCAGATACGCGGGCGACCCGACGATGGCGCCCGCCTGGGTGAGCGTCTCGTCGCCCGCGACCGTCGCGATCCCGAAGTCGGTGAGGACGGCCCGGCCGTCCGGCAGGAGCACGTTGCCGGGCTTGACGTCCCGGTGCACCACCCCGGCGGAGTGCGCGGCGCCGAGCGCGTCCAGCAGGTCCAGCCCGATCGACGCGACCCGGTCCGGCGGCAGCCGCCCCTCGCGCGCGATGGCCCTGTCGAGCCCCTCCGCGCGGACGAGCTGCATCACGATCCACGGCCGCCCGTCCTCCTCGACCACGTCGTAGACCGTCACGATGCGGGGATGGTCGAGCCGCGCCGCCGACCGCGCCTCCCGGAACGTCCGCGCGTGGATGCGCTCGACCTGCTCGTCGTCCAGGCCCTGCGGCGGCGACATCTCCTTGATCGCCACCTCGCGGTCGAGCGTGCGGTCGAGCGCCCGCCACACGGCCCCCATCCCGCCGCGCCCCAGCACCTCCACGAGCTCGTAACGCCCTGCGATCGTCCCCGGCATGAGGCGCACCTTACCGACGCGAACCGGGCGCCCGCAGCGGCATGGCGGCACCCCGCACGGTCAGGCGGGACCGTGCCGCGAGGACCGACCGGGGCGCGACTCGGGTTCCACGGGCTCGTCCCCCGGGGACAGGGCGCCCCCGAGGGCCAGCAGCAGCCGGCGGAGGGAGTCGAGGCGGGCGCGGGACGCGTGGCCGTCCTCGACCCAGCCGTCCAGGCCGCAGTCCTCCTGGAGGTGGTCGCAGTGCGGCGGGCAGCGTTCGGCGGCGCCCTCGGCGAGGTCCTCGAACGCGTTGAGCACATGCTCCGGATCGACGTGCGCCAGGCCGAAGCTCCGCACGCCGGGGGTGTCGATGATCCAGCCGTCCCCGCCGGGCAGCTCCAGCGCGATCGCCGACGAGGAGGTGTGCCGGCCGCGCCCGGTGACCGCGTTGACGTGGCTGACCGCCCGCTCGGCGTCCGGGACGAGCGCGTTCACCAGCGTCGACTTGCCGACGCCCGAATGGCCGACCAGGACGCTCGTCCGGCCGGACAGGTGCTCGCGCAGCCCGCCGAGGTCGCCGCCGCGCCGCGTCACCACGTACGGGACGCCGAGCGGCGCGTACTCGGCGATCAGCCCGTCCGGATCGGCGAGGTCGGCCTTGGTGAGGCAGAGCAGCGGGTCCATCCCGGCGTCGTAGGCGGCGACGAGCTGCCGGTCGATCATCCGGGGGCGCGGCTCGGGATGGGCGAGCGCCGTCACGATGACAAGCCGGTCGGCGTTCGCGACGATGATCCGCTCGAACGGGTCGGTGTCGTCGGCGGTGCGGCGCAGCGCCGACGTGCGCGGCTCGACCCGGACGATCCGGGCCAGGGTGTCCTGGTCGCCGGAGACGTCCCCGACCAGCGCCACGCGGTCGCCCACGACGACGCCCTTGCGGCCCAGCTCGCGGGCCCGCATCGCGGTGACGGCGCGCTCGCGGTCGGTGCCGGGGTCGGCGAGGCAGCGGTACCGGCCCCGGTCCACCGCGGTCACGAACCCGGGGGAGGCGTCCTCGTGCGCGGGGCGGCGGCGGGTGCGCGGGCGCGACCCGCGGCGGCCGGGCCGCACCCGGACGTCGTCCTCGTCGTAGTCGTGCGCTCGTCGTGCCAGTGGTCCGGTCCCTGCTGTCAGGCGGGCGCCAGCATGGACGCCCACTGCCGGGTGAAGTCCGGAAGAGTCTTGCCCACGGTGCCCGGATTCTCCACTTCGATGCCGGGAACGGCCAGTCCGAGAACGGCCGCCGCCATCACCATCCGGTGGTCGTCGTAGGTGCGGAACACGCCGCCGCGCAGCGGCCGCGGCCGGATCGCCAGGCCGTCCGGCAGCTCGGCGACGTCGCCGCCCAGCCCGTTGATCTCGGCGGCGAGCGCGGCGAGCCGGTCGGTCTCGTGGCCGCGCAGGTGGGCGATGCCGGTGAGCCTGGACGGCGAGTCCGCGAGCGCGCAGAGGGCCGCGAGCACCGGCGTCAGCTCGCCGACCTCGTGCAGGTCGGCGTCCAGCCCGGCGAGACCGCCGGGGCCGCGCACGGTCAGGCCGTCCGGGCCGCGGGTCACCTCGGCGCCCATCGCGGCGAGCAGCCCGCGCAGCGCGTCGCCGGGCTGCGTCGTGTCCGCCGGCCAGTCCGGCACCGTGACGCGCCCGCCGGTGACCAGCGCGGCGCCGAGGAACTGCGCCGCGTTCGACAGGTCGGGCTCGATCACCCGGTCGCCGCCCCGCAGCGGGCCCGGCGCGACCCGCCAGACGTCGTGCTCGGTCTCGACCTCCGCGCCCGCGTCCCGCAGCATCCGGACGGTCATCGCCAGGTGCGGCGCGGACGGCACCGGCGGCCCCTCGTGCCTGACCTCCACGCCCTTCGCGAACCGCGGCGCGGCCAGCAGCAGCCCCGACACCAGCTGGGACGACGCCGACGCGTCGATCGTCACGCGCCCGCCGGCCACCGAGCCCGTCCCGCGGACCGTGAACGGCAGCGCCCCCCGGCCGCCGTCGTCGATGTCCGCGCCGAGGGCCCGCAGCGCCGTGACGATCGGGCCCATCGGCCGCTCGCGGGCGCGCGGGTCGCCGTCCACGAACACCTCGCCGCTCGCCAGCGCGGCGACCGGCGGCAGGAACCTCATCACCGTCCCCGCGAGGCCGACGTCGACGCGGGCCGGGCCCTTGAGCGGCTCCGGCATCACCTGCCAGTCGGCGGCGTCCTCCCCGATGCTCGTGCCGAGGTCGCGGAGCGCGTCCGCCATCAGCTCGGTGTCGCGGCTGTGCAGCGGCCGGGTGATGCAGACCGGCGCCTCGGCCAGCGCGGCGAGGACGAGCGCCCGGTTCGTCATCGACTTCGAGCCGGGCAGCGGCACGGTGGCGTCCACCGGGGCGCGGGCGACCGGGGCGGACCAGTGCGGAGCGGACATGCCCCCAGGCTATCGGGCCGGAACCCGTCAGAGCGGAATCGTCAGCAGCGTCCCGCCGCCGTCGAGCCGGACCTCGAACCGGCTGATCTCCTGGCGGGTCAGCCCCGTCCCACCCTGCATGGTCAGCGGCTTCGGCTGCCCCGGCACCCCGTACCCCTTGTCCGGGACGCGCCAGCCGGCGACGACGCTGCGCTCGCCGTCCCGCGCCACGGCCTCCAGGTGGCACCGCAGCGGCCCCTTGATGCCGCGCAGCTCCAGGCTGACCTGCGTCCCCCACCCCTTGTCGACCAGGCCGACGGTGCCGGACGCGCCCGTGCCCGCGTTCGTCGCCTGGAAACGCTCGCCGGTGAGGGCCTGCACGGGCGGTTGCTTGGCGGGGGTCCCCTCGTCGTCGAGCACCGTCCCGAGCCCGACTCCGGCGGCCAGGGCCACGCCCGCCGCGGCGGCGCCGATGACGTACGCGCCGCGCCGCAGTCGCCGGTCGTGCCGGCGCTTGCGGCGCATCATGTCGATCACCGGCGCCGGAGGTGCGGACGGCTCGTCCTCACCCGCCTCCGGTCCGGCCGCGCCGGGCCCGCCGCCGAGCTCGAAGAGGGCGCCCGCCGTCCCCGACAGCGCCCTCAGCTCGGCCTGGCACGCTCCGCAGCCGCGCAGGTGCGCCTCGAACGCCCGCCGGTCGCCGGGTTCGAGGAGGCCGAGCGCGTACGCGCCGACGTCGGTGTGCTCCACCTGGGAACTCATGAGGTCACCCCCCTCTCCTCCAAGGCGACGCGCAGGGCGCGCAGGGCGTAGTACACGCGGGACTTGACCGTCCCCACCGGGATGCCGAGGTACTCGGCGGCCTGGTTCACCGTCCGGTCGCGCAGCACCGTCTCCGTCAGCGCCTGCCGGTGCGCCGGCGACAGCGATTCGAGCGCCTCGGTCACGACGACCTTGCGCAGCAGGCCGTCCATCTCGTCCGCCATCGGCAGGTTCTCCAGGGGGCCGTCGCCGACCTCCGGCGGCCTCACCTCGCGCTGCCGCCGGTTGTCGATCACGATACGCCGGGAGACCGTGGCCAGCCACGGCATCAGCGAGGACGTCCGGTCGTCGAGCCGGTCCGCGCTGCGCCATGCCCGGATCATGGTCTCCTGCACCACGTCCTCGGCCCACTGGCGGTCACCGCCGGTCAGCCGCAGGACGAACGCGAGGAGTGGCCGATGGTACTCGCGATACAGCGCGGCCACCATGTCCTCGTCGCGCACGGGCGCGTCATGGGGCTGGACGGGCCGCGCCGTGCCGGGGCGGCGGAGAAGGCTCCGCAACCCGCCGCTCTGGCGACCGGTCGATCCGGGAAGTGCCATGGCCGGGGCGTCTCCGTCGGGGAATCGAAGGGCGGTCACCAGGCAGTACGGAACCACCCCGGCCCGCGGTTCAATCCTCTTGAGCCTCTTTTAAGGTTCTCTTCGGGAAGTCAGCGCTTCGCCGCGTGCAGCACCTTGCCGGCCTGCGCCGTCGTGCCCGCCTTCACGGCCTGCCCGGCCCGCGCCGCCTTCCCCGGCTTGGACGCCCGCCCGAGCTTGAACACGCCGCCCTTCTTGCGGGACCTGCCCGCCTTGGCGCCCTTCAGCGCACCGGCCGCCTTGCCGAACTGGAGTGCCCCACCGGCCTTGGCGCTCTTCGCGCGCTTCGTCGCCTTCGCGGACTGCCTGGCCGCCGTCCGCGCGCCCTCGGCGCGGGCGGCGCGCACCTGCCGGGCCGCCTCCCGGCGCGCCTCCCGCAGCGTGGCGGCGGCCTCCCGGCGCAGTGCCTTGGCCTCGGCGCCGCCCTTGATCTGCGTCTCGCGGGCCGCGCGGCGCAGTTCGGCCGTGCGCGGCCTGCGGCGCGGCTCGGTCGCCACCATGAGCAGCGCGCCGAACATGCCGGCGTTCTTCAGCAGGTGCGAGCGTTCACCGGCGCGGCGCTCGGGGTCCTCCTCGGTCCAGAAGCGGTGCTCGGTGGCGAGCGCCGGGACCATCTGCGCCGCGAGCAGCAGTGTCGTCAGCCGCCGGAACCTGCCGGTCAGCAGCAGAGCGCCGGTGCCGAGGCTCAGCGCACCCTGCATGCGGACGAGGGTCTCCGGGTCCTTCGGCAGCCAGTCGATCCGGTCGGTGACCGGCTTGACCGCGGGTCCGACCCGCTCGGCGCGTTCCCGCGGATCCCGGACGGCCTCCAGGCCGGTCATGATGAAGGGCGCCGCCACGAACGGGCGGGCCAGGGTCGTGAAGGGTCGCATGACCCGCTTCATGCCCAGCGCGCCGCGCCTCAAGCGCGGCAGGATGGGACCCATGTGCGGACGCTATGCCACCACCCGCGCGCGTCAGGAGCTGCTGGACGAGTTCCAGGTGCAGCTCGACGCGGTCGACGGGGACATCCAGCCCGACTACAACGTCGCTCCGACCAAGCAGGTCCCGGTCGTCCTGAACCGGCGGCCCAGGGACGAGCCCGACGAGGCGCCCGCCGTGCGCCAGCTCCGCACGGTCCGGTGGGGCCTCGTCCCGTCCTGGGCCAAGGACGTCTCGATCGGCTCCCGGATGATCAACGCGCGGTTCGAGACGGTGCACGAGAAGCCGTCGTTCCGCCGCGCGTTCGCCAGGCGGCGCTGCCTGCTGCCCGCCGACGGGTACTTCGAGTGGTACACGCTCCAGGACCAGGGCGATCCGGCCGAGGGCGAGAAGAAGGCCAAGAAGAAGCCGCAGAAGCAGCCCTACTTCATCCACCCGAACGACGGCGCGGTCATGGCCATGGCGGGGCTCTACGAGCTGTGGAAGTCGCCCGAGGACGAGTGGCTGTGGACGTGCACCGTGATCACCACCAACGCGCCCGACGACCTCGGCCGGATCCACGACCGGATGCCGATGATCGTCGAACGGGAACGCTGGGACGCGTGGCTGGACCCCGCGCTCACCGAGACCGAGCAGGTGCGCGGCCTGCTGGTCCCGGCGATGGCCGGGACAATGGAGGCCTACCCGGTGTCAAAGGCCGTCAACAGCGTGCGAAACAACGGACCCGAACTCATAGAACCGGCGAATTCTGGGGATAGTTCCGGCAACCATTCCGACAGTTTGTTCTGACACGGGGGCTCACCGGGAGGAGTTCGCAGCACCGTGGACACCGCCGTCGCCCGTGCCCGCCTTGAGGCCATGCTCGAAGACCTGGACCGTTCCATCGCCATTCTGCGCGGGGAGGCCCCCGAGCGCGACAATTCCGCCGCCGACGCCGGGTCCGGCCTCACCGACCACCACCGCGTGGAGGCCGCGCTGGAGTCGCTCCAACGCCACCGCGGCGGCGTGGCCGCGGCCCTGGACCGGATAGGCGCCGGCACCTACGGCCGGTGCGTCGGCTGCGGCCACCCGGTCCCCGAGGGCCGCCTGGAAGCCCGCCCGGACGCCGCCCGCTGCATCCCCTGCCAGACCAAACACGACCGCCGCTAACCCCACCCGACCCCAGTGGGGTTCCCGCACCCGCCCCCTCTTGGGGGTACCCCCGCCCCACCCCTCTTGGGTTCGAAGCTCAGCCGGGATCACGGGCAGGCGCGTGGAGCGAGTGCAGCGAGCGGAGGGCGCATGCCCGTCGAGCCGGGCGACCGCAGCGACACGTCGCGAGCCCGCACGGTCACGGCGCACCCGCACCGTGGCGTGAGGATCGACCGGCTCGTAACGGGGGGTTCCAGGGGGGTCGCTACCCCTGGGTGAGCACAGCGCTCGCCAGGAGGTGGATGCCCAGGGATTCGTCGGGTTGTTGGGCGCTGAGTTCTGTGCGGACGAGGCGGGGGAGGGCGCGGGGGGATTCGGTGAGGACGTGTTCGACCGTTGAGGGGGAGAGCACGGTGCGGGGGCGGATCCACTCGACTTCCAGGCCGGCGTCGGCGAGCAGTTCGCGGAGCTGGTGGGAGGAGAAGGAGCGGGTGATCGTGCCGTCGGGCCAGGGGACGAGGACGACTTCGGCGCTCGGTACGTCCGATAGGTGGGCCCAGTAGTTCCGCTCGGCCAGGAGCGCCATGCCGAGGGTGAGGGAGTCGACGCAGAGCAGGACGCGTCCGCCGGGGCGCAGGACGCGGGCGATCTCCGCGATGGTGGTCTCGGTGGCGAGGTGGCGGGACAGCGCGCGGTTCTCGGCGATGACGGCGTCGAGGGAGGCGTCGGCGAGGTAGGGGAGGGTGCCGGAGTCGCCGATGAGCGGGGTGGTGCGTTCCCCATGGGCGGGGCGGGCGGGACTCGGGCGTCCGGGCCGTTCGGGGTCGCGGATCTCCAGGACGGCGTGTCCGGCGGCGGCGGCCTGGGCCGCGCTGAGGCCGTGGCCGCCCGAGACGTCCAGGACGCGGGACGGCCTGCGCGGCAGCCACCGGATGAGCTGGGCCTCCGCCACCGCCCTGTAGAACGTCCAGTAGTGCGCCAGGGAGTCTCCTGGGCCGCCTTCGGACGTCTCGCGCAGGCTCGCGATGGTGGGCTCGGACGATCGCGCCGAAGGCACCGAGTGCACCAATTGCTCCTGTTCTCTCCGTTATGTCAGTTCTTCCCCGTCTGCAGCCCCCATCACCCTGAGTGAAGGACGGGGCGGACGAGTCTTTGCCCGATACGTCCGGCCGCGGCCGGGAATCGCCGCGGGCGTTCCGGTGTTGCACCGTCTCACAAGCCCGGTAAGAGCCTCACATCCCAGCACACGGAGGTGCGAACCCGATGACGACGGCCGTCGCCGATCAGCAGCGGAGCGCCGGCACGGCGGCGTCCCGCGGGGCCGCGCGGGAGCCCGCCCGCGTGAGCAGGCCGCGCGGACCGATATCGTCTGGTGGACAAGGCGCCGCCGGCCCAGTCGCGGCCATGCGCGCCACAGCCGAGGAGGTGGTTCAGGTACCGGGCACCACGGAGACCGTGGAGCAGCGCCAGGAGCGCTTCCAGCGCGACGTGCTCCCCTTCTTGGACCAGCTGTACTCAGCCGCGCTGCGCATGACGCGCAACCCGGCGGACGCAGAGGACCTCGTCCAGGAGACCTTCGCCAAGGCGTTCGCGTCCTTCCACCAGTTCAAGGAAGGCACCAACCTCAAGGCGTGGCTCTACCGCATCCTGACCAACACGTTCATCAACTCCTACCGCAAGAAGCAGCGCCAGCCGCAGCAGGCCGCGACCGAGGACATCGAGGACTGGCAGATCGCCCGCGCCGAGTCGCACACCTCCAGCGGGCTGAAGTCCGCGGAGGCCGAGGCGCTGGAGCACCTCCCCGACTCCGACGTCAAGCGGGCGCTGCAGGACCTGCCGGAGGAGTTCCGCATCGCCGTCTACCTCGCCGACGTGGAGGGCTTCGCGTACAAGGAGATCGCCGAGATCATGGGCACGCCCATCGGCACGGTGATGTCCCGTTTGCACCGCGGCCGGCGGCAGTTGCGCGGCATGCTGGAGGACTACGCTGAAGAGCGCGGGCTCACCCGTGCGAGCAGGGGGTCATCATGAGCTGCGGCAACCATCACGAGACGCCATGCGACGAGGTCCTCGCCCGGGTCTACACCTATCTCGACGGCGAGCTCGACCAGGGCGGCTGCGGCGAGGTACGCCAGCACCTCGACGAGTGCGGCCCCTGCCTGCGCGAGTACGGGCTGGAAGAGGCCGTCAAGAAGATCGTGAACAAGTCCTGCGGCTCCGAGCAGGCCCCGACGGACCTGCGCGCGAAGGTGCTCGGCCGCATCGAGGAGATCTGCGGCGAGATCAAGACCTCCGCCGACGCCGGCACGACCGAGAGCGCCTGAACCCCGGTATCTTGCTCGGGTGCTCGCACTCGTCACCGGCGCGGCCGGATTCATCGGATCCCATCTCGTCGACCGGCTCGTCGCGGACGGCCACGAGGTCGTCGGCGTGGACAACATGGCGACGGGCGCGAACGTCCGCCCGGACGTCGAGATGTGGGAGATGGACGTCGCCGACCCGGCGCTCGCCGAGCGGGCGGCGGCCCGCCGCCCCGAGGTGATCTGCCATCTCGCCGCGCAGGTCAGCGTCCGGCACAGCGTCGCCGACCCCGTGGCCGACGCCCGCGTCAACGTGACCGGGACGGCCAACGTGCTGGAGGCGGCGCGGGCGGCCGGCGGGCGCAAGGTCGTCTTCACCTCCAGCTGCGCGGTCTACGGGGTGCCGGACGCGCTGCCCGTCCCGGCGGACGCCGAGCTGCGGCCCGCCTCCCCGTACGCGGCCTCGAAGGTCTCCGGCGAGGTCTACGCCGGGATGTACCGGCGGCTGCACGGCATCGACTTCACGACCCTGACGCTGGCGAACGTCTACGGGCCGCGGCAGACGCCCGACGGCGAGGCCGGGGTCATCTCGATCTTCACGGACGCGCTGCTGTCCGGCCGTCCGACCAAGGTGTTCGGCGACGGCGGCCAGACGCGCGACTACGTCTACGTGCTGGACGTCGTGGACGCGTTCGCCCGCGCGGCGGGGGACGCGGGCGGCGGGCGCCGCTTCAACGTGGGCACCGGGGTGCAGACCACCGACCGCGACCTGCACGCGCTCGTCGCCGAGGCGGCGGGCGCGCCGGACGACCCGGAGTTCGCGCCGGCGCGGCTCGGCGACCTGCCCGCGATCGCCGTCGACCCGCGCGAGACGCGCGAGGTCCTCGGCTGGGAGCCGGAGGTCGCGCTGCGGGACGGCATCGCCGAGACGGTCGCCTGGGCGCGCGGGCGCGGCGCGGCGGCCTCCGGCTGACCGCGCCGCGGACCGGGATGCGTCCAATGGTCCGCTTGTACTAATCCCCGGAGATGACCTTTTGCGGCTCTTTCCTGGGGTTATTGCGGAGCATTCCAGGATGCACGTGCATTCTGGTTGTGCAGAGGGTTTGTGCCCGCCACCGGGGGCCCATTCTGCAGGGACAATTGATCACAACAGGTGACGATTCGTTCACGCTTAGCTCACATTTTCTCGCATGCCTGTGTGACCTGGGCAGTTCGCGTTAGGCTTGTGCCGAAATCAGCGACGGGAGCATGTGCGCACCGGTCAATTCGGGGGTATGTGCTCGCCCGGGAAACCTGGACCGCACTGGTCCCGGCGGCCGGCCGCCACGGCCGGGCGGCCCGGTTCGGCGGGGGGAGGCAAGGAGCCATGCTCAAGCGCGTGATGCCGGTGGGGAACGACCGGCGACCGAGCGCCTCGGCGTCGTCGCTGATGATGACCAGGGGCGTGTCCTGGGTCTAGGTGCCGGCAGGCACGTCTGAGCCCGGCGGCGCCCGCCATTCGTCACTCCACGAGGGGCGGCAATGCGTGGACTACCTCTCGCTGCCTGGGCGTACGTCTGTGGTGTGGTCGCCCTGGCGGCGGGCCTCATCGCGACGTCGTCCTTCGCGGAGCTCGACTGGGGCCAGCTGGCCGTCCTGGCCCTGCTGTTCCTCGTCTGCGACTCGGCGCCCGCGCGGCTGAACATCACGCGGGCCAGGGTGTCGCTCAGCTTCGCCGCGAGCCTGGCCTCGGTCGTACTGCTCGGCCCGGTCGGCGCCGCGCTGCTCGGGCTGTGCGCCGTCGTCACCGGCCAGCGGTTCTTCGCCCCCGTCAAGCGGATCTTCAACGGCGCGCAGTTCGCGCTCAGCGGGTTCATCGCCGGGACGGTCTTCGAGCTCCTCGGCGGCGACCGCTTCCACCCCGAGCAGGCCCGCTGGGTGGAGAACGTCATCGGGCCCTTCCTCGGCGCGCTGTTCACCTTCGTCCTGGTGAACCTGGCGCTGACCGCCGGGGTGCTGGTGCTCAGCCGGCAGGCCACGCCGCGCGAGCTGCTGCACGAGAGCGGTCAGCTCGCCGTCGGCTGCCTCGGCTACGGCATGGTCGGGCTGCTGATCGCCGGGCTGTGGCCGCGCGTCGGGCCGTTCGCCGCCGTGCTCGTCCTGCTCCCGCTGTTCATCGCCCGCTGGGCCATGGACCAGGCGTACGCGCAGCAGCAGGCGCACGCCGCGACCCTCGCCGCGCTCTGCCAGGCGGTCGAGACCAAGGACTTCTACACCCGCGGCCACTCCGAGCGCGTGTCCCGCGGCTCGGTGATGATCGCGCAGGAGATCGGGATGCGCGCCGACCGGGTCGAGGCGATCCGCTACGCGGGCATGCTGCACGACGTCGGCAAGCTCGGCGTCCCCACCAAGGTGCTGCAGAAGAACGGGCCCATGACCGAGGAGGAGTTCGCCGCGATCCAGCTGCACCCGATGCGCGGGCTGGAGATCGTCCGGGAGATCGGCTTCCTGGACGAGGCGCTCGCCGGCATCATGCACCACCACGAGAAGATGAACGGCCGCGGCTACCCGATGGGCCTCGCGGGCGACGAGATCCCGGAGTTCGCCCGGGTCATCTCCGTCGCGGACGCGTTCGACTCGATGACCTCGACCCGCTCCTACCGGGCGGCCCGCAGCCTCGACGAGGCCGTGCAGGAGCTGCGCCGGGGGATGGGCGACCACTTCGACCCGGCGATGGTCGAGGCGTTCCTGCGGGCGCTCGACCGCGACGGCTGGCACCCGCCCGACCCGGTCGTCCTGCCGGACGACGACGTCGTCGAGACCACCCAGCAGGACCACGACGACCCGAGCACCCCCCTGCGGATCGCCGACGGCGGCGAGGTGCGCCGGTGACGGGACGCCCATGAGCGGCCAGACCCGCGCCCGAGAGCGGGCGGCCTGGCAGACCATCGACTCCGGCCAGCTGCTGCTGATCGCCACGGCCGGCCTGTTCGTCATCGTCGCGATCACCCAGGTCGCCGCGACCGGCCTGCGGCAGCCCGACATCGCGATCATCTTCGGCGTGCTGATCGCGCTCGGCGAGCTGTTCCGCATGGTGATGCCCGGGAACCGGGAGGTCGCGCCGGTCGCCGGCGCGGGCGCCACCGGCTACGCGCTGCTCGTCGGCATCGGCCCCGAGGGCGCCCCGCCGGGCGCGCCGCTCGGCGTGGTCGCGGCCGAGCACTCCGCGCTGCAGGTCGTCGCCGTCACCGCGGTCGCCATGCTGGTCGGCTCGCTGCCGCACATCGCGGTCGGCCGGACCCCGCGGCCGGACGCGATGGCGCGCCGGCTGTTCACCGTCGCGGTCGTCGCGCTGTGCTTCCGGCCGCTGCTCGACCTCGGCCTGCCCTGGCCGCTGCTGCTGGCCGTGATGTGCGTCGTGGTGGTCCTGTCGTGCTTCACCGACGTGCTGATCGCCGCGATGATCCGGGCGGAGGCCGTCCGGGCCCGGTTCGGCATCGCGCTGCGGGACGAGATCGACGCGAAGGCGGCGCTGTGCGCGGCGACCAGCGCCACCGCGGTGCTGATCGCCGTGGCGACGACCGCGATGGGCGAGGCCGCGCTGCTGATCTTCACGGTGCCGATCCTGGTGACGCAGTTCGCGTTCCGCCGGTACGCCGGCATCCGCGCCACGTACCTGCAGACCGTCCGGGCGCTGTCCCGCGTCACCGAGGTCGGCGGCTACGTGGAGACGGGGCACTCGCGGCGCGTGTCCAGGCTCGCGGTGCGGATGGGGCGCGAACTCGGCATGTCCGAGGAGGAGCTGCTCGAACTGGAGTACGCGGCGCTGATGCACGACATCGGGCAGCTGTCGCTCGGCGACCCGATCCCCGGCGGCGCGACCGTGCTGGCGTCCCCGGCCGAGCAGCGCCGGATCGCCGAGCTGGGCGCCGAGGTGATCAAGCAGACCGGCGTCCTGGACCGCGTCGCGCACATCGTCCAGCTGTCCTCGCACCCCTACCGGACGGGCCGCGAGCCGTCCGGCGACCCGGGGGAGCGGCCCCTCCCGCCGCCGCTAGCCGGCCGCATCATCAAGGTCGCCAACGCCTACGACGACCTGGTCGGCGACTCCTCCGACCGCGACCGGGGCGCCGCCGTGCTGGAGCGGCTGCGGCTCGACTCGGCCGCCGAGTACGACCCGACCGTCGTGGAGGCGCTCAGCCGGGTCGTGGACCGGCGCCTGCGCCAGTAGACCTCGTGCGCCGCCGCGACCGCGAGGGTGATCGCGGCCGTGAGCGTCCAGAGGAGCAGCGCGCCGAGGCGCTGGTCGTCCAGCGGCGACGCCCCCCAGCGGCGGCCGAGGTGCTCGTACCAGCCGCCGAGGACGGTCCCGTTCCGCATCAGCGCGATCCCGGCGACGGCGTGCAGCGGCAGGACGGCGAACGGCATCGGCGTCCCCGTCGTCCCGTGGAAGTACGCCAGGCCGATGACGAGGAAGGCGGCCATCGCGAGCGAGTGCAGGGCGTGGTTGCCGAGGGACGGCGCGAACAGCGGCGACACGTACCACGCGTAGAGGGCGAGCAGGAGCAGCGGCGACGAGACGGCCGGATGGGCGAGCAGCCGCAGCGCCCGGCTCGCGCCCGCGGCGGCGACGAGTGACCGCCCCTCCCCGCGCATCGCCGTGAGCGCCAGCCGGAGCGGCGCCCCGTAGAGCAGCAGGGCCGGTGCCAGCACCCCGACGAGGACGTGCTGGAGGGCGTGCGCGCTGAACAGGACCATGCTGTACCGGGAGATCCCGCTCGCGGTGGCGAGCAGTACGACGAGGAGCCCGGCGGCCCACGACGCGGTCCGCGGCAACGGCCAGTCACGCACCCGCGCGACGCCCAGCCCGTACAGGGCGGCCCCGGCCAGGACCAGCACGAAGAACAGCGGGTCGATCCACCAGTCGAGCAGGTAGGGGCCCGGCCCGGCGGGGCCCGGCAGCGGGAAGCCGAGGTTCAGCGCGACGACGTCGAGGGTGTCCGGCGGATTCTCCGGCGGGGGCGTGCGGGACAGCCCGGTGGCGAGCGCCATCGTCGCCGTCATGATGAGGAGCTCGACCGTACCGAGGCGGAGGAACGGCCGCGCGCCCGTCCCGTCCCGCAGGGCGGGGATGGTGGCGCGGCGGTGCCACCAGCCCATCGCGCCGAGGGCGGCGAGCGCCGCGCACTTCGCGACGACGAGCGCCCCGTACCTCGACCCGAGGTCGAGGCCGCCGAGCCGCACCCAGGCGTTCACCGCGCCGCTGAGCCCGACGACGGCGAACGACGCGAGCGCCAGCCCGCTGTACCGTCCGACGATCTCGGGAAGCCGGTCGCGGACGTGCGGCGCGGCGGTGACGAGGGCGACCAGCCCGCCGACCCACAGCGAGACGCCGAGCACGTGGAAGGCCAGGCTGTAGACGGCGAGCGCGTGGTTCGAGGCGCTCGCCGCGTGCCCGGTGAACAGCGGCGGGAGGAGCCCGGCGAGCGCGCCCGCGAGCAGGTACCCGGCGCCGCCGGCGGCGCGGGGCAGGCTCGCCGCGACCGCCACCGCGACCGCGGCGCCGAGGACGAGCAGCAGCGCCCGCCCCTGCGGCAGATCGAGCAGGAGCGTCCGCATCATGTCGCCGGTGACCCCGGTGACGCCGATGCCGAACAGGTCCAGGACGGTGAACACGATCAGCGCCAGCGTGCACGCCGCCCACGCCATCGCCGCCAGCGCCGCGGCGCGCAGGCAGCGGCGCCCGGCGGGGGAGGCCGCCGGGACGAACACGGCGGCGACGAGCAGCCAGCCGACCGTGAGGACCGCGGCGACGTCGCCGCCGAGCTTGGCCACCGACAGGCCCACCTTGCTCAGGGCCCCGGCCTGCGACAGTCCCGGCGCGGCGGTGGCGCTCAGCGCGCCGCCCAGCCTGATCACGAGTGCGAGGACGACCAGCGCGATCGCCGCGGCGCCGATGACGAGCATCGGCCCGTCGGCCCGGGGCACCCGAGCCGCCTCCGACCCCGGGGTCGCCTCACGTGTCGTCACGCGCAGAAATACGCACACACGCGGGTGAAGGGTTCATTAAGGTATCGGCCAAACCGAGCCCCGAGGAGCGAGATGAGCGCCCCCGACCAGGGAAACACCTATCTGGAGAAGGTCGTCGCGCAGCAGGCGGTTCTGGAGGACGACCTGCGGGCCAGGCGCTCCCCTCCGGCCGTGCCCGGGATGCCCGCCGCGGCCCCGCCGGCGGGCCCGCTGGCCAAGCGCGAACGGGCCCTCGGCGCCGGGCCCGGTGCGGACCGGTCCGGGCCCGGCCCGGTGGACGTGCGGATCAGCGGGTTCTGGCGGTGGAAGAACGTGCTCGTCCCGCCGAACGCGTTCGTCGTGCACACCCGGCGCGGGCGGACCGAGCCGCTGCACATCGGGCTCGGGGTGTCGTTCCGGTTCAATCCGTCCACCGACTCGTTCCTGGTCGTGCCGGGCGCGACGCAGACGATCCTGATCAACGCGTACTGCATCTGCCGGGAGCTGCAGGGCGTCCTCGTCCAGGGCTACGTGCAGTGGATCATCCAGGACTTCGGCACCGCGTACCGCAAGCTCGACTTCGGCGACTCCGACGACCCGATGCGGGTGGTGAACCTCCAGCTCCGCGAGCAGGCCGAGGCGGCGATCAAGGACAAGGTCGCCACGATGGGGGTGCGGGACGTCCTCAGCGACAAGCAGCCGATCATCGAGGAGCTGACCGCCCGGCTCCGCGCGGTCGCCGAGGGCGAGGAGAGCGGCGACCAGGGCCTCGGGCTGCGCATCGTCACGGTGCAGATCAAGGAGGCCGTGGTCAGCTCGTCCCGGCTCTGGGAGAACCTGCAGAAGCCGTACCGGTCCGAGCAGGGGCAGATCGCGCGGCTCGCCGAGCTGGAGGCGGAGGAGGCGGTCGCGCAGCGGGAGATGGCCGCCGCCCGGGTCAAGGAGACGCAGCGGCTGGAGCACGAGCGGGAGATCGCCGAGCTGCGCGCCCGCAACGAGTCGCAGCTGTTCGACACCGAGGCGGCCGAGAAGCTCCGCCGCACCCGCCGCGAGCACGACGACTCCCGCGAGGTCGCCGAGCTGCAGACCGAGACGACGCGGCACGCGCTGCGGATGGAGCGCGAGCGGCACGAGGAGGAGGCCGAGACGGGGCGGCTGCGCATCGAGCGCGACCACGACCTGGCCCGGCTCCGCGCCGAGGGCGAGCTGGCGCTCGCCGACATGCGCGCCCGGTCCCGGCACGAGCAGGCGCTGCTCGACCTGGAGCGGGAGGGCGCCCGCGCCGCGCTGGAGAACGACCGCTCGCCCGCGGCCGTCCAGACGCGGCTCATCGCCTCACTGCCGGAGATCATGGCCAAGCTGCCCAAGCCGGACGAGCTGCGCACCGTCACCGTCAACGGCGCCGACCAGACCAGCGTGGCCGGCCTCATCACGCAGCTGACCGCCGTCGTCGGCGCCCTCCGCGCCGCGACCGCGGACGGGGGGCCGAAGGCCGGAGCCTGACCGGACGCCCGCCCGGTCAGGCCGGGCGGGCATCCGTCTCAGAAGGGGTCCCGTCTCAGAAGGCGTCCTGCCCGGCCGGGGGGAAGACCACGGGCAGGGCCGTCATCGCGCGGTGGAACGGGCCGGGCCGCCATTCGAGCCGGTCCGCCGGGACGGCCAGCTCCACGTCCGGGAGGCGGTCGAGGAGCTGCTCGATCGCGACGGACGCGATGAGCCGGGAGTGGCTCTTGGCCGGGCAGTTGTGCGGCCCGCCGGCGTACGACAGGTGGGCGCGGTTGCCCTTCCGGTCGGCGGTCGCCCGTGACGGGTCGGTGTTCGCGGCGGCGTAGCTGACCAGCACGGGCTGGTGCGCGGGCAGCCGGTGCCCGTGGAAGTCGACGTCCTGGCGGGGGAACGTCGTCCCGTAGTTGGCCATCGGCGGGTCGGTCCACAGGATCTCGTCGAGCGCGTCCTCGACAGGCAGGCTGCCGCCGGACAGGTCGCCGCCGAACCGGTCGTCGGACAGCAGCAGCCCGATGCCGTTGGCGATGAGGTTCTGCTCCGGCTCCGTGCCGGCCCCGACCAGCAGGATGATCTGGTGGGCCATCTCGGTGTCGTCGAGGCCGGCGGGGTGGGCCATCATCCAGGACGTCATGTCCGCGCCCGGCCGCCGCCGCTTGGCCGCGACGAGCTCGGCGGTGGCCTCCATGAGCAGCGCGTTGCCCTCCTCGGCGGAGACGGTGTCGAAGATGGCGCTCATGCCCCGGACGAGCTTGGCGCCGATGTCCTCGGGGCAGCCGAACATCTCGTTGAACACCAGCAGCGGCA
The DNA here is from genome assembly GCF_900115095.1 of Actinomadura madurae. Taxonomy (GTDB): domain Bacteria; phylum Actinomycetota; class Actinomycetes; order Streptosporangiales; family Streptosporangiaceae; genus Spirillospora; species Spirillospora madurae. The sequence continues at coordinate 242,873 of NZ_FOVH01000008.1, read as the reverse complement.
GGGCGCGGGCGTACTGCCCGATGAGGTCGGCCTTGCCGTCGGCCGCGAACCGGTCGATGAGGGAGTCGGCGTTGCTCGCGACGTACCCGCGCAGCGACACCGGGTCGACCCGCTCCAGGCTCTCGACGATCACCGACCGGAGCCGCGCGTGCACGGCGCCGTTGGTGAACAGGGCGCTGGGCCGCGTCATCATCATCGGCAGCACCGGGCACTCGGGGCCGACGGCCTCCTCCCACACCTCGCTGCAGCGCGGGAAGGTGCCGGGGTCGCGCAGGATCTCCAGCGCGGCGTCGTAGCCGAGGACGAGCGTCGCCGGGACGCCCGGCGACAGCTCGACGGGCGCGAGGTCGCCGTGCTCGGCGCGCATCCGGGCGTAGGCCGCGGCGGGGTCCCGGGCGAACTCCGGCCCGTAGATCGGGGTGCGCTCGGTTTCGGTGTGCTGCGTGGTCATGAGGTCTTTCCGAGGGTCAGCAGGTGGTCGACGAGGGAGATCAGCGCCTCGGTGGAGGAGCGGCGGTCGCGGGCGTCGCAGGTGACGAGCGGCGTGTCCGGCGCGAGGTCGAGGGCCTCGCGCACCTCGGCGTCCGGGAACACCGGCGCGCCCTCGAAGCGGTTGACGGCGACCGCGTACGGCAGGCCCTGCTTCTCCACGATGTCCATGACGGCGAACGACTCCTTGAGCCGTGCGGTGTCCACCAGGATCAGCGCGCCGAGCGCGCCGCGCGCCAGGTCGTCCCACAGCCGGGTGAAGCGTTGCTGCCCCGGCGCCCCGAACAGGTACAGGACGAGGTCGTCGCTGAGGGTGAGGCGGCCGAAGTCCATCGCGACCGTCGTGGTCGTCTTGTCCTTGATGCCGGCGAGGTCGTCCACCATGGCGCCGGCCTGCGTCATCCGCTCCTCGGTGCGCAGCGGGCGGATCTCCGACAGCGTCCCGACGTAGGTGGTCTTCCCGACGGCGAAATGCCCCACGATAAGGATCTTGACGGCGGTTCTGACGCTCTCCCGCAGATAGGGCGTGTCAGAGGCGAGCGCGGAGTCCATCGAGCACCTCCTGAAGGAGCCGGGCCTTCGACTGCTGGGCGGTGGGCGGGGTGGCCCGGGTGGTGAGGTGCCCGCTGTCGACGAGGTCGGAGAGCAGCACCTTGGTGACCCCGACGGGCAGGCGCAGATGCCCGGCGATCTCGACCACCGACAGCGCCCCGCCCCGGCACAGCTCGATGATCCGCAGCTTCTCGGGGGACAGCCCGGTGCGCGGCAGGTCGCCGGTGGCGATCACGAGCGTGACGAGGTCGAACACGTTGCGGGTGGGGTGCGCCCGCCCGCCGGTGACGACGTGCGGGCGGACGAGCGCGCGCTCGTTCCTGCGGGGGGTCATGCGGGACGGCCCGCGCCGGGGCGAGGCGGACTGGTCATCTCCTTGCCCAGCCGCTGCACCAGTTCCTGGAGCCGGAACGACACGGTCTCCATGTCCACGTGCTGCGTCGCCGACACCGCCAGGTACGCGCCGGGACCGGCGGCGACGAGGAACACGTACCCGTCGTCGAACTCGTTCACGGTCTGCCGCCACGTGGTGCCCGGATCCCCGCAGAACTCGGCGGTGCTGCGGGCGAGCGACTGGAGCCCGGCCATCCCCGCGGCCTGCCGCTCCGCCTCGTCCCGGCTGATCCGCTCGGAGTGCGCCATGAGCAGCCCGTCGGCCGACAGCAGGATCGCGTAGCGGGTCTCCGGCATCCGCAGCGCGTCGTCCAGCATCCAGCCGAGCCGGTTCGTACCGTCGTCCATCGCGCCGTTCCACCCCTCGTTCATGGCCGCAGGTCCTTGCTCTCGATGCTCGGGCCGTCCGCGCCGGGCGACGCGGCGGCACGGCCGGACCGGGTCCCGCGCTGCCAGGCGCCGAGGCCCGCGGCGGTCTCCCTGGCCGGCCTGGCGGGGGGCCGCTCTCCGGTGTCCGGCGGGCCGGCGGGCTCGTCCTCGCCGGCGGGCACGGCGGGCCGTTCGGCGACCGCGACGCGGCTCCGCTTGGGCAGGCCGCCGGGCGTGGCCGGCTCGTCCGCCGCGGTGCCGGGCGGTTTCTCCTCCGCGTGCAGGGACGCGGCGGACGGCTCCGGCGCCCGGTCCTGGACGGGGGCCAGCAGCGCGGACGGCACGAACACGACCGCCCGCACGCCGCCGTAGGGCGAGCGCGTGTCGACCGACACGCGGAACCCGTACCGGGCGGCGAGGACGCCCGCGACCGCGAACCCGACGCGGGGCGGGTCGCCGAGCCGGTGGATGTCGACCGACGCGTCGCCGGACAGCAGCTCGGTGGCGCGCTGCAGCTCGTCGGCGTCCATCGCCACGCCCGCGTCGTCGATCATGATCGCGACGCCGTTGTGCGTGGGCTGGAAGTTGACCTCGACGGTGGTGTCGGGCCGCGAGTGCCGGGCCGCGTTGTCCAGCAGCTCGGCGAGCGTCAGCACGATCGGCTCCACGGCCCGGCTGGTCACCGCGGAGTTCACCGGCCCCTGCAGGTTGACGCGCAGGTAGTCGCGGATGCGGGAGGTCGCGCCGCGCACCACGTCGGTCAGCGACGACGCCGAGCGCTGCTGGCCGGGCCACGACCCGCACAGCACGGCGGTGGCCTGGGCGCGCCGCCCGAGCTGGGCGTTCATGTGGTCGATGCGGAGCAGGCCCTCGAGGACGTCCGGGTCGTCGTGGCGTTCCTGCATGTGGGAGATGGCGAGCTGCTGCTCGTTGGCGAGGCTCTGCACGGCGCGCATCATCGCCCGCAGCGTCGACTTCGCCGACAGGTCGGCCCGTTCCCGGACGCGCGCGGCGGACCCGGCGAACAGGTCGATCACCGTCTGCAGCGCCTGCCCGTAGGCGGGGGCCTCGCGGCCGAGGTCGTGCAGCGGCCCGGCGACGTGCAGCCCCGGGTTGTGCAGGGACTCCATGAGCTCGGGCAGCCGGACGTCCGCCAGGTGCCGCAGCTCCTTCTCGCGCAGGTCCAGGCCGCGGGCCAGGACGGCGTTCTGCTCGCGGAGCTCGGCCGCCGCCTGCCGTTCGCGGACGAGCAGGACGGCGGCGGCGATGCCGGCGCCCGCCACGACGACGAACGCCGCAGCAAGGAGGAAGGGCTCCATCAGATCCTCGTGCAGGGGTCCGGGCGAGGGGACCGGCCGGTTTCACGGCACCCGGTCGACCGCCTCTTGGCTGGTGGGGGTTTCGGACGGCGCGGATACGCCGCAGTTTCGGCACCGTAGGACGGGTCCTGGGGTGCGCGCTTGTGCTCGCGCGCAGAGAAGTTGCCGCCGGGCGCATCGCATGATCACGTACCGTCTGAAACGCGTCACTTTCCGGTGGAATTTCCAGATTCAGGGGTGGCGGCCGTACTACTCTCACGCCGAAGCGATCTTCACGTCCGGGCCGGTGACGCGTCCGGCGGCGGCGCGGGACGGATCGGCGGAGGACCTGTGGACGACGTGCTCGGCGGGGCGGTCCGGCAGGGCGCCGCCTACCGGCTCGTCCTCTACCTCGCGGACCGGGCCGACTACGTCCGCACCGCCGGGCAGGCCCACCGCGACCGCGGCTACCGCTTCCTGCTGCCGCTGCACGGCGAGCTGCTGATGGAGCAGGACGGCCGCGAGGCGCGCCTGCGCCCCGGGACCGGCGGCCTCATCGCACCGGCGGCGCCGTTCCGCGTCGTCCAGCCCCGGCCCGCCCGCGCGCTCGTCATGACCATCCCCGCGCAGGAGATGGACGGCCGGCTGCCCGGCCCGTCCCTGCCGCTGACCGGCCTCGACCTGTCCACCGGCCTCGGCCGCGTCGTCGCCGACATGGTCCGCGCGGTCGGCGCCGAACGCGGCGCGCTCACCGCTCCGCAGTTCGACGCCGCCTGCGAGCGCATCACCGAGCTGCTCTGCCTCCTCGTCACCGGGCAGGAGCACCCGCCCGCGCCCGGCCACCTCGCCGAGGTGGAGGCGGTCGTGCGCCGCTACGTCCGCGAGCACGCCACCGACCCCGGCCTCACCGGCGCCGCGATGGCGCAGGACCTCGGCTGGTCGCTGCGCCAGATCCAGCTCGCCCTGCAGCGCGCCGGGACCACGCCGCGCGCGCTGATCCGCGAGGAGCGGCTCCGCCTCGTCCGCGACCGCCTGCGCAACCCCCGCGACCGGCACGTCACCATCACCGACATCGCGCACGCGACCGGCTTCTCCTCCGCCAGCGCCCTCAGCCACGCCTTCCGCCGCCGCTTCGGCGTGAGCCCCCGCGAGCTGCGGTCCCGGTGACTGTGTCGGACGACATGGACATCCGCCCGCCCGAAGCGTTCACTCGTTCCGTGGAAGCACCCTTGGAGCGCGCCGGCGCCCTCGCGACCTGGGCGGGCCTGAACTGCTCCGTCCTCTTCTGCGACATCGCCGGGTTCGGCGACCCGTCCCGCGACGACGACGACCGCCAGGTCGTCCGCGACGTCACCTACACCATCCTGCTCCAGGCGCTGGACGCGTCGGGCGTCCCGCCCTCGGACCTCTACCGCGAGGACCGCGGCGACGGCGCCCTCGTCATCGTCTCGCCCCGCGTCCCGACCGCGTCCCTGGTCGACCCGCTCGCCGGGCACCTGGCCCTCGCGCTCCGCCGGCACAACCACCGCGCGAGCGCCGCCGTCCGCGTCCAGCTCCGCGTCGCCCTGCACGTCGGCCCCGTCGCGCCCGACGCCGAGGGCGTCAACGGTCAGGTCATCATCCAGACGGCCCGCCTCCTGGAGGCCCCCGTCCTCAAGACCGCCATGGCCGAGACCGGCGCCGACCTGGGCTTCATCGTCTCGCCGTTCGTCTACGACGCGTTCGTGTCCCACCTGAAGGGCCCACTGGACCCCCGCGCCTTCGAACGCGTCACGCTCACGGTCAAGGAGACCACCACCGAAGCCTGGATGTATCTGACAGGCACGAACACCCCGGCCGCCCGGTCCCCTCACCCTAACCCCGAAGGCACCACCGTCTTCAGCAGCGACGTCCACGTGAAGGGCGACCTGGTTTTAGGCAACAAAATCATCCACAAGCACTAGGGAGCCGCGTCACTTGAAAAGACAAATAATCCACTTCGACGTACGCGCAGACACCGATGAGCACCCGGGACAAGTGGCCGCACAGGTCGGGCAAGCACTGGATTGCACCTTCACCGAAGGTGAGCACCTCGGCTGGTACGCACAGCTCGCATACGCCTTCGGACTCAAGCTCGTGCTGGTAGGCAGAGCAGGCATAGGTGGCAAGAAGGTCATCAAACTGACGTCGCAGCTGGCCACCGGCGATTTCCTCCGCACCCCAGACGGCAACGCCCGATACGAACAGGACCGGGTGGACATCAGCCCCTACATGACCGCCCTGCTAACCCTCCGCACCGGACGACGCTGGTACCAACCGACCCCCGAAGACCGCGCCGCCGAGAACAAGGCGGCCAGCAGGTTCGACGACTTCCTAGGCGGCGTAGGAACAAACCCGTGGACCACCGTCGAGGAGGAGTACTACGGCGACTGATAAGCCCACCCCCGGCGAAGGAGACCGGGTCGAGGCGTTCGTGGCGTACCCCGTGCGACCAGGTCGACCAGGTCGAGCACCGCCGCCCCCGCAACGTCCACGTCGAACTCGGCCAGCACGGAAACCACAAGTCGCGCTCCACGACAACCCGCCGCCGTGCTGCAAATCCTCCCAACCTCAGTCGCGCTGATCGCGAAGCTCGGCGACGCGGCTCCCGGCCGCCGCCCGAGCGTGAGACCACCACCCGCCCCCCGAGGCCGGCCGACGCGCGGCTCGCCGCGAACCCCGGCCGCCGACCCGCCCGGCCCAGCCACCGCCGACCCGGCGCCCACCCACTCACCGCCGACCGCGCCGCGGACGCGCCGGCCGCACCCTCCACCGGGCGGGCCGAGGCGCGGCCGACCGTCCGCGCTGATCTTCCCGGGGTCTCGGTCAGCGCGGTGATGCGCGCGTTGGGCCGCATGATGCACCGCGTCCTCGTGCGCGGCACCGCGTTGGCCGGGCGCGGCGTGGTGGTGTCGGCCGCGGGCGCCGCTGGGCGGGCCCAGGTACGCGGCCGTTCGCGCCGGTCTTCGCAGGTCGGATTGGTCAGCGTGGTGATGTGCGCGCGGCGCTTCACGATGAACAGCGTCCATGGCTGCGATGCCGAGCTTCCCGGGTGCGGCGTGCTGGCGCTGGCCGAGTTCGCCGCCGGGTGGGCCGAGGCGCGGGTGGCCATTCGGGCTGGTCTTCCGGTGGGCGTTGTGGCGTGCGCTTTGCGCTGCAGTTGAACCCGTGTTCTCGTGCGCATGTTGGTTGGCCGGGCGCTGTGCGGAGGTGCTTGCCGCGCTTGGGGCCGGGTGGGTTGGGGTGTGCGGCCGTCTGTGCTGGTCTTGGTGTGGGTCTGGGGCAGCGTTGTGGTGTGCGGGTCGTTCTTCATCATGAATCGTGTCCTCGTGTGCGGGGTTGCTCTCGTTGGGGTGGAGATGCGGTGGGGAGTACTTCGGGAGGCTTTGGTGCAAGGGGGGCGGAGGCGAGCGGTTATGGGGCCTGCGCTGCTGGTGCGGAGTTGGGCGGCGGGGCGTGGGGGGTTGCGGGGTTACGCTGGCGGCGGTTGGTGGGGTGTTGTGGTTTGGTGCTTGGAGGTTTGGGCGGGTGGTTGAGGGGCGGCTTCGTAACTGGGCGGGGAACGTTGTTTTCGGGGCCGGGCGGGTGCATCGGCCGGAGTCTGTGGACGAGTTGCGGCGGATCGTTGCTCGGGGGCGGCGGGTGCGGGCGCTGGGGAGCGGGCACTCGTTCAGTCTTGTCGCGGACAGCGATGGGGAGCTTGTCCGGCTGGACGGGTTGCCGCCCATGGTCGAGATCGACTCGGGGCGGTCCAGCGTGACCGTGGCGGCCGGGATGCGGTACGCGGATGTGGCCGCGGAGCTGTCTCGGAACGGGGTCGCGCTGCCGAACATGGCGTCGCTGCCGCACATCTCGGTGGCCGGGTCGTGCGCCACCGGTACCCATGGGTCAGGGGACGGCCTGCGCTGCCTGTCCGCGTCCGTCAGCGCGCTCGAACTCGTCGGGCCGGAGGGTGACCTTGTCGAACTTCGCCGGGAGGGCGGGGCTGACGTGTTCTCCGGTGTGGTTGTGGCGCTGGGGGCTCTGGGGGTTGTCACGCGGGTGACGTTGGACGTGGAGCCCGCGTTCGAGGTGGCGCAGCGTGTGCGGGTCGAGGTGCCGCTGGATGAGCTAGGGGCGGGGTTCGACGAGGTCTTCGGGGCGGCCTATAGCGTCAGTGCGTTCACCGACTGGCGGAGTGGGGTTGCGAGGGTTTGGCTGAAGTGCCGGACGGACGTGCCGGCGCCTGTTTGGGCGGGTGGGAGTGCGGCTTCGGAGCCGGTGCATCCCGTGCCGGGGATGGTTCCGGCGGCGTGCACCGTCCAGATGGGGGTGCCGGGGCCGTGGCATGAGCGCCTTCCGCACTTCCGGCCGGAGGTGACGCCGAGTGCCGGGCGGGAGCTCCAGTCCGAGTGGTTCCTGCCCAGGGACGCGGCGGCGGAGGCGTTCGGGGCGGTGCGGGCCATCGCGGATGCGGTCGCACCGGTGCTGCACATTTCTGAGGTGCGGACGGTGCGTGGTGACGATCTCTGGCTGAGTCCGGCGTACGGGCGGGACTCGGTGACGCTCCACTTCACCTGGCACGACGACCCGGCGGGGGTGCTGCCCGTGGTCGCGGAGCTTCAGGAGCGGCTCGTTCCGCTGGGGGCGCGCCCGCACTGGGGCAAGCTCAGCACCACGCCGGGGGAGGAGGTCATAGCGGGTTACGAGCGTGGCGATGATTTTGCTCGGCTGGCGAGGAAATTTGATCCCGGCGGGAAGTTCCGTAACGCGTTCGTGGACGCCCTTCTTCGCCCGGGAGGGTGACGGTCACGTGGAGGCCGCCGGTCTTGCGCGGGGCGGCGGTCACCGTGCCGTCGTGGGCCCGGACGATGGAGTGGACGATCGAGAGGCCCAGCCCGGCGCCCTTCGCGGTGACGATGCGGTCGGAGTCCATGCGGCGGAACGGTTCGAAGAGGGCCGGGATCTCGTAGGTCGGGATGGGCGGGCCCGAGTTGGTCACCTCCAGGACGGCGTGCCCGTTCTCGGTGCGGCACGCGACGCTGACCCACCCGGCTTCGGTGTTGTGGCGCAGGCCGTTCTCCAGGAGGTTCTGCACGACGCGTTCCAGCAGGAGGGCGTCGCCGGTGGTCATGGCCTCGGCGGCGCTGGTCTCGACGGTGATGCCGGTGTCCCTGGCTTCGAGGGCGGTCTGGGACGCGACGTGCCCGACGACGTCCGCCAGGTCGACGGGGGCGCGGGTGGTGATCTCGTTCTCGGAGCGGGCCAGCAGCAGGAGGCCGGTGATGAGGCGTTCGTGGCGCATGTTGATCTGCAGCAGGGTCTCGCCGAGCTGCCGGACGTCCGGGGACGCCGAGTCGCGGTGCATCGCGACCTCGACCAGGGCGCGGCCCAGGGTGAGCGGGGTGCGCAGCTCGTGGGAGGCGTTGGCGACGAAGCGGCGCTGGCCGTCGAAGGACCGGTCGAGGCGTTCGATCATCGAGTCGAAGGTGTCGGCGAGCTCCTTGACCTCGTCGTGCGGGCCGGGAAGGGCGATGCGCTCGTGCAGGCTGCGGTCGGCGGCGGGGGAGCCTGCGATGCGGCGGGCGGTCTCGGTGACGCGGTGCAGCGGGGTGAGGACCCGGCCCGCGATGAGCCAGCCGAAGCCGGCGGCGGCGCCGCCGACGACCAGCAGGGCGATGGAGCCCTGCGTGATCAGGGACGTGACCGCGGCGTCCCGCAGCTCGTCGTGCTGCTTCTTCATCCACCGCTCGGCGTCCGGGAACGGCTCCTCCCGCTGCACGGGCTGGGTGTTCTGCGGGACGGCGGAGGGCGCGGGGCGGGGGTTCAGCCGGGTCGCGACGACCTTGGTGGTGCCCGAGCGGGAGAGCTGCTGGTTGAACAGGGCGTAGGTGGCGCCGAGCAGGACCACGCCGGCGACGAGGAACAGGCCGGCGTAGGTGATGGTCAGCCGGGCGCGGAGCGACAGCCTCATGGGATCCGGTACCCCGCTCCCTTGACGGTCTCGACGACGGGCGGGTCGGCGAGCTTGCGGCGCAGCTTGAGGACCGTGAGCCGGACGGCGCCGGTGAACGGGTCGGCGTGCTCGTCCCAGACCTTCTCCAGGAGCTGCTCGGCGGACACGACGGCGCCGTCGGCGCGGAGCAGCTCGGCGAGGACGGCGAACTCCTTGCGCGCGAGCGGGACGTAGCGGCCGTCCCGGAACACCTCGCGGCGCGCCGGGTCGAGGGTGATGCCCGCGCGGTGCAGCGTGGGCGGCGCGGCGGGGCGGGCGCGGCGGCCGAGCGCGAGGACGCGGGCGGCCAGCTCGGGGAACGCGAACGGCTTGGTCAGGTAGTCGTCGGCTCCGAGCCCGAGGCCGTCGACGCGGTCGGTGATCTCGGCCGCGGCGGTGAGCATCAGGACCCGCGCCGTGGTCTCGCTCCGCACCATCTCCCGGCAGACGTCGTCGCCGTGGACGAGGGGGAGGTCGCGGTCCAGGACGACCACGTCGTAGTCGTTCACGCCCACGCGTTCCAGGGCGGCCGCCCCGTCGTAGGCGAGATCGACCGCGTGCGTCGCGTCCCGCAGCCATTCGGCGATCGCGTCGGCCAGCAGCCGTTCGTCCTCCACCACCAGCACCCGCATCCGTTCCTCCCTCGACGGTCCCGACCGAATGGTGCCCTAGGCGCTGTTTCGTTTCTGTTAGTGGACGGGTTCCGGAAGCGGAAACGAGGGGGAAACGCGCGGCCCGGTTTCATCACTCGTCAACCGGCCGGAATCGCTCCGGCCGCGGAGACGAGGAGACCAGATGCGCAAGCGAGTACTGGCGATACTGCCCCTGGCCCTGGCGTTGACCCTGACCGGATGCGGCGGGGACGACGGCGGCTCGCAGGTGGCCTCGGCGGGCGGCGCGAAGAAGGGCGCGGCCGGCGGCGAGCAGCTCAGCAAGGAGGAGATGGGCCTGAAGTTCGCCCAGTGCATGCGCGACCACGGCGTGGACATGGAGGACCCGAAGCCCGGCGAGGGCGTCCAGCTCAAGGTCAAGGGCGGTCCGGAGAAGCAGGAGGCCATGAAGAAGGCCATGGAGGCGTGCCGGCAGTACAGCCCGCAGGCGAACCGGACCGGGGCGCCGGACCCGAAGGCGCAGCAGCGCGCCCAGGAGTTCGCCGAGTGCATGCGCGAGAACGGCGTGAAGGACTTCCCGGACCCCGACCCGAACGAGCCGGGCATCCGGATCCAGCGGAAGAAGGGTGACGACGACGCCACGTTCGAGAAGGCGCAGCAGGCCTGCCAGAAGATCCTCCAGGGCGGACAGCAGAAGTGATGGGCGAGACCACCGTGGAGCGCACCCAGCCGAAGGAGGAGGGGCGTCCGCCGCGCCGCCGGCGCGGCCGGCCGCGCCTGAAGATCGCCCTTGCCGTCGGCGCTCTGGTCGCGATCGGCGGCGTCGCCACCGTCGCGGCGCTCGGGACCGGCGGGGACTCCGGCGGCGGGGCGGCGTCCGCGCTGCCGCCGAACACCACGAAGGTGGCCAAGCAGACGCTCCGTGACACCCTGAGCGAGGAGGGGCAGCTCGGCTATGGCCCGGTGTACACCGCGACGAGCCAGGTGAAGGGCACGCTGACCAAGCTGCCCGCGAGCGGCGACGAGATCACCCGCGGCCACGAGCTGTACGAGGTGGACGGCGACCCGGTCGTGCTGATGTACGGCTCGAAGCCCTCCTACCGCCCGTTGAAGACCGGTGACGAGGGTTCGGACGTCAAGCGGTTCGAGGCCAACCTCAGCGCGCTCGGCTACGACGGGTTCACCGTCGACGACGAGTACTCGTCCGAGACCGCCGCCGCCGTCCAGGAATGGCAGGACGACATCGGAGTGGAGGAGACCGGGATCGTGGAGCTCGGACGCGTCGCGTACGCGTCCGGGGCCGTCCGGGTGGACGGCGTCCAGGCGAACCCCGGCGAGCCCGCGGCGCCCGGCAAGAAGGTGCTCACCTACACCGGCACCGCCAAGGCGGTGACCGTCGAGCTGGACACCGCCGACCAGCGGATGGCGAAGAAGGGCGCCGCCGTCGAGGTGACGCTGCCGGAGAACGAGGAGGTCGCCGCGAAGATCGACGAGGTCACCACCGTGATCGATCCGGGCGAGCAGGGCGAGGACCCGACGACGAAGGTGGAGGTGACCATCTGGCTCGACTCCGGCAAGGCGAAGAAGGCCGCCGCCGGGTACGCGCTGGCCGCCGTCGACGTCACGTTCACCGCCGGCGAGCGCAAGGACGTGCTCACCGTGCCGGTGGCCGCGCTGGTGGCGCTGAGCGAGGGCGGGTTCGGCGTCGAGGTCGTCAACGGCGGCACGTCCTCCTTCGTCCCGGTCGAGACCGGCCTGTTCGCGGACGGGAAGGTGGAGGTCTCCGGGCCGGGGATCGCCGAGGGCACTGTGGTGGGGGTACCGAAATGATCACGTTGCGGGAGGTGACCAAGCTGTACGCCGGCGGCGTCCGCGCGCTCGACGGCGTGACGCTGCACATCGGCGCGGGCGAGATGGCCGCGATCGTCGGCCCGTCCGGCTCGGGGAAGTCGACCATGCTGAACATCCTCGGCACGCTGGACCGCCCCACCTCGGGCAGCGTCCACATCGCCGGGCACGACGTGGGGCGGCTGCCGGACGCGAAGCTGTCGGCGCTCCGGGCGAGCGGCATCGGGTTCGTCTTCCAGCACTTCCACCTGGCCGCGGGCACCCGGGCGATCGACAACGTGGCGGACGGCCTGCTGTACACGGGACTCCGCCCGGCGGCGCGGCGCCGGCGGGCCGCGGCGGCGCTGGAGCGGGTCGGCCTCGGCCACCGGCTGGACCACGAGCCGCACGAGCTGTCGGGCGGCGAGCGGCAGCGCGTCGCGATCGCGCGGGCGGTGGCGGGCGAGCCCGCGCTGCTCCTCGCGGACGAGCCGACGGGCGCGCTCGACTCGGCGTCGGGGGACGGGGTGATGGCGCTGCTCCGCGAGCTGCACGCGGCCGGGACCACCGTCCTGGTCATCACGCACGACCGGGAGATCGCGGCCGAACTGCCGCGCCAGGTCCGGATGCGCGACGGTCGCATCGTCCACGACACCGCGGCCGGCGACTCCGGGGCCGAGGCGTTCGCGGAGGCGGCGCGATGATGCCCGGGACGTTGCAACCTGCGCGGCTTTGGCCGGGGGACGTGGTGCGGGTCGGCGCGGTCGGCCTGCGAACCCGCCCGATGCGCGCGTTCCTGTCGGCGCTCGGCATCGCGATCGGCATCGCGGCGATGGTCGCGGTCGTCGGCGTCTCGTCGTCGTCGCGCGCCGACCTCGACCGCGCGCTCGCCGCCCTCGGCACGAACCTGCTGACCGTGTCGCCGGGCAGCACCATGACCGGCGAGGAGGCGCAGCTGCCCCTCGAAGCCGAGGCGATGGTGTCCCGGATCGCCCCGGTCCGGCAGGTGTCGGCGATCGGCCTGATGAACGAGGCGAAGGTCTACCGGACCGGCAAGATGCCCGAGAGCGAGACCAAGGGCATCGCCACCTACGCGGCCCGCACCGACCTGCGGGCCGCGACGGGCGCCGAGCTCGGCAACGGCGTCTGGCTGAACGCCGCGACCGGCAGCTTCCCGGCCGTGGTGCTCGGGTCGACCGCCGCGGAACGGCTCGGGATCGGCCACGCGGCCCCGGACGTCCAGGTGCTCATCGGCGGCCGGAAGTTCACCGTCATCGGCATCCTGAAGGCGGCGCCGCTGGCCCCCGAGCTGGACACCGCCGCGCTGGTCGGGTGGCCCGCCGCCCGGTCCGCGCTGGGCTTCGACGGGCACGCCACGACGATCTACACCCGGTCGCAGGACGCGAGCGTCGAGGACGTCCGGGACGTACTGGGCGCGACCGCGAACCCGGAGGCGCCGAACGAGGTGCAGGTGTCGCGCCCGTCGGACGCGCTGGCCGCCAAGAAGGCGGCCGGCGAGGCGTTCACCGGGCTGCTGCTCGGCCTCGGCGCGGTCGCGCTGCTCGTCGGCGGCGTCGGGGTGGCCAACACCATGGTCATCTCGGTTCTGGAGCGCCGGTCGGAGATCGGACTGCGCCGCTCCCTCGGCGCGACGCGCGGCCAGATCCGCACCCAGTTCCTCGCCGAGTCGCTGCTGCTGTCGGCCCTCGGCGGCGTCGGCGGCGCGCTCATCGGGACGATCGTCACCGCCATCTACGCCCTCTACCAGGGCTGGCCGGTCGTCATCCCGGCGTGGGCGCTGGCGGGCGGTGTGGCGGCGACGCTGCTCATCGGCGCGATGGCCGGCCTGTACCCGGCGATCAGGGCGTCCCGCCTCAGCCCCACCGAGGCGCTCGCCACCACCTGACGGGGCACGGCCCGCGGCGGGGCACCGGCCGGGGGCGCGCCGGCCGCGGACCGCGGGGGCGTGCCGCGGGCCGGCGCCCCGCGGGCCCGGCGGCATGGAACGGCACACGGCGGTGAGAGTGCGTGTATGGGGACAGCGGAGGCCGAGCCCGTCACGGTCGTGATCACCTGGGACGTCAAGCCCGGCCGGGAGCGCGACTTCGAGGAGTGGGCCGACGGGCTGCACGCGGTCGCGACCCGGTTCCCCGGGCACCTGGGCGCGACATGGCTGCGCGCCGACGGGTCGAGGCCCCGGTACTACACCGTGGTGAACTTCGCCGACCAGGCGAGCCTCGACGGCTGGATGGGCTCCGGCGAGCGCAAGGAGTGGATCGCCCGGGTCCGCGACGTCGCCGACGAGCACACGCAGGACACCACCGGGCTGGAGACATGGTTCAACCTGCCCGGCGAGTCGGTCCCGGCGCCGTCCAAGGCGAAAATGATCGTCGTGACGTTCTGCGCGGTCTACCCGCTCAGCCTCCTGCTGCAGGCGTTCGTGACACCGTCGGCGACGTCGTGGCCGCTGCCGCTGAAGGCCCTGGTCTTCCCCGTCATCGTGATCCCGCTGCTGACCCTGGTGATCATGCCGGCGCTGAGCCGGGCGCTCCGGCGCTGGCTGTACCCGATCGAGCGGGCGCACCGGCCGGCGCGGCCCGGCCGGTGATCAGGCGAGCAGCTCCCGCAGCTCGGCCACGGCCTCGCGGAGCTTCTCCGCGAACACCCCCATCGCCGCCGCGACCGGGCGCGGGGTGCTCAGGTAGACGTTGAAGCGGTCCGGGAGCAGGACGTAGGCGACGCCGATGCACTGCTCGCTGGTCGAGCCGAAGCCGAAGTACCGGATGTTGACCGACGGCGCCGAGCTGGTGCTCAGGTAGTCGTCCCGCATCGTCAGCCACCCCGGCGAGTCGAACAGGTGCAGCGGCTCGGTGACGCCCAGCTCGGCGCCGCGCCGCTTCTGGATCAGCTGGAGCTCCCAGAGGTGCTGCTCGGGCGCCTGCCCCGCCTGGCACTCCTTGGCCCGGCGGACGTGGGCGCCGGCGGCGGCGCGGAACGCGTCCCGGCGGAGCGCGGCGCCGGCCGCCGGGTCGTCCATGACCTCGGTGAAGCGGAGCACCTCGGGGGTGACGACGCGCATCGCCTCGGTGCGCCCGTGCCGGTACTGGCGGGTGGCGATCGACTCGTAGGTGGCGCCGACGTGGCCCTTCGCGCGCTTGTGGGCCAGCTGGTAGGCCATCTGGACGAACGCGTCCGGCGACGTCTTCAGCCGCTTGGCGTGGTCGGCTCCGAAGTCGTCGAACGACACGGTCGCCGTGGCGGTCGCGGCGCCGTAGGCGGCGAAGGCGGCCGCGGCGTCCTGGATGTCGCGCCGCAGGACGTCGTCGAGGACGAACTCGATCGGCTCGATGACCGGCAGGCCCTGCGACCTGGCGCCCGACCGCCGGGAGAGCTCCTCGGCGGGCGTGCCGAGCAGCGCGTCGACGAAGCTGAGGATCGTGGTGCCGTCCAGGCCGCAGTGCTCGACGTTGATCCCGGCGGTGCCGTCGCCGAACACGACGAAGGACACGGCCTTGTCGAACCAGCGGTTGCCGCTGTCGCCGTGGAGCAGGTGGTCGCAGGCCTCCACGGTGCTCGCGGGGGCGAAGTCCTCCAGGCAGACGCAGAACAGCGCGGTCTCGACGGTGTCGAGCGCGTCGTCGTTGCCGAGCGCGATGAGCGCCTCGCGGCTCGCCGCCCATTCGGCGCGGGCCTTGGTGGTGAGGTGCCCGGCGGACGGCTCCGGCGGGGCCTCCGCCTTCATGATGGCGGCGAGGCCCGCCGTCAGCTCGTCCAGCGTGTGCGGGCGCCCGTCGGGGCCGAGCACGTCCATCCGGGCCATGGTGCCGCGGAAGAACACCACGATGTGCCGGGCGCCGGACGGGCCGGGCCACTCGTCGGTGTAGGGGGCGCGGACGGTGTCCTGCTCGGCCCCGGGGATGCGCGTGGTGGAGAACAGGAACCTGTTCTGCGCCATCGACAGCGGGCGGCCGCGCTGGACGACCGGCGGGACGTCCTCCTCGTCCAGCCGCAGCTTGTAGTCCAGCGCCCCGGCGACGAGACCGGCCGCGCGCTCGACCTGCCCCTCGGGCGACTCCTTGAACAGGAAGAAGAAGTTGGCGTTCAACGCGATCCGGTCGCGGCGGCCCAGGTAGCGGTACGGCCAGAACGTGTCCAGCCAGCTGTGCACGCCCTCGCTCGCGTCGTAGCGTTCGAGCGCCGCGTGCAGCGCCCGGCCCGGCCCGTCCGGGCGCGCGAACGAGGCCAGCGCGGACTCCGTCCGGGCCCGCTCGTCGTCGGTCAGCAGCGGACCGCACCACTCCATGAACCGCTCGCATGTCGCGTCGAGCGTGGGCAGCGGCACCCGCGGCAGGCGCTCCTCGTTGCCGAAGGTGCGGGGCGACAGTTCTTCACCGGCGTTCAATGCGTTCCTCTTGTTGTTCCAGGTGGACCGCTTGTTCCAGGGTGGACCGCGCGGCGTCAGCCGGGCGGACGGGAGATGTACAGCTGCGCGTAGAGCCGGCCCTCGGTCTCCAGGCCGCTCGGATCGACGCCGACGTGCGAGAGGCGGTCCAGGACGAGCGCCTGCTCCTCCCGGGTCGCGAACTTCCGCTGCTGGAACACGCCGTCAACGCGGACGGTCTCGTATCCCGCGGCGGCGAGGGTCTCGGCGACCGGGTCGAAGGGGAACATGCGCAGCACGAAGTGCGCCATCCACGGCCGGCGGCCCGGGTCGGCGTCGATGACGCGGGAAATGGTGCGCTCGGTGATGTAGCCGAGGCAGCCCGTCGAGATGACCAGGTCCGTTCCGGCCAGCTGCGCGCGCTGCTCTTCGGTCGGGTCGCCGTTCTCCAGATCGGCGTGGACCGCTCCGTCGAGGAAACCGGCTTCGAGGGCATAGGAAAGGGCGTTCTCCGAGGCGTCCAGCCCGAGGAAACGCAGCCGGTCGGCCTGTTCCCGGGAACGGAGCAGCTCCCGGTCGCGGGCCAGCAGCGTGCCGCGGGTGTGCCGGCCCGCGTCGGGACCGGCATAGCGATCGTACAGCTCGCCCATCGTCACGTCGTATTTCACCAGGGCCGCGTTGATGCCGTAGGAGCAGCCGATGTCCAGAACGGTCGCGGACGGGAGCTCCCGTGCCTCCCGGATTTCGCCGATGAGCCGCTGGAAGTGCGGTTTGGCCTGCTGCGGGATGTCGTACTCGAGTCCGCGCAGCGTGCCGAAGTAGTCGCGGGGATCGGGCCGGGTGTAGATGTGGTCGAGCGAGATCTTCCCTGTGGTGTCCGTGCGCACGCACGCCCTCCTAGTCGAGCAGCCGGTCGACCCGGACGGCGCCGCCCGCCGCCGCCCGGTGCTCGGGCAGGACGCGGCCGAAGAGCTGCCTCGTGCGCGCGACGCTGCCGATCACCCCCGGGCGCTCGCTGTAGGCGAAGATCGCCGTGTGCCGCGCCGTGTTCCCCCGGACCCTGCCGACCCTGTGCAGCGAGTACCGCCCCTTGAACAGCTGCAGGTCGCCGGGGCGGAGGGTGAGGCCGCGGACGAGGTCGCCGCCGTTCCCGGTCAGCACCCGGCGCACGTCGGCGAAGTTCTCGGCCTCCGCCGACCTGATGTTCGGGCAGTACTCGAAGACGCCCCCGTCCTCCGGCTCCTGCGTCAGCAGGCTGACGGTGAACTCGTTGGTGTCGAAATGCCAGGGATGCTCCATCCCCGGGTTGACCACGTTGACGCACAGCCCCGACAGCGGGTCGGCGAGCTCGTGCACCCGCGGCAGCCCGAAGCAGCTCGCCACGAACCGCTGGAAGAGCTCGCTCGAATAGAGCCGGTGGACGATGAAGCCGCCGGGGATGTGGTCGCGGGCCACGAACGCGTTGCCCCGCTCGACGGTGATACGCCCGGGATGATCTTCCGGCAATGGGGTGGCGACGTCGATGTTGTAGGCGTTCACCGTTTCGACGTCGTAATGCGCGCGCGGCGCGATCTCCGCGCATTCCGCGCGGAGTGCGTCCTGCAATGCCGGGCGAATGAAGTCGGGCAGCACGCAGCACCCCGTTTTCGCCAGGTCCTTCCGGGTCAGGGAAACGACCGCGTCCCACCCGGCGCTCCCCGGCGCGGCCAGCGGATAGCGCTCCGTGTCGACCACCCGTCCGAGAGCCTCCGCTGCGCCCATGAACGATCCTTCCGCGTCGGCCGATCTCAGACGCGTTTTAGCACATTCCTTCCGTGAATTCATGGCTGTGCTTTTCCGGTGCGGTTTGTCAGAAAACTATAAGTGAGGGGCGTGACCTGTGCCTTCGACCGTTCCCGGGCTCGCGCGCCGTCCGGGGGAGGTGTGTCCCATCTCACCGCCCGCCTCCGGGCGGACGGCGCCCGGCGGGGGTGGCGCTCGTCGTGGCTTTCCGCGAACCTTTCGGCACGTGGCGGCGTCACCGTCCAGTGGAGCTTGATCGAAGAAGGGCGGAGCACGGGATGGACTGGCGGCTGACGGGGTTCACCGAGGACCGTGAACTGGGACGCGGGGCGCAGGGACGGGTCGTCCTCGCCCGGCACGCGGAGTCCGGGACGCCGGTCGCCATCAAGTACCTCGCTGAGGGGGACGCCGCGGCGATCACCGCGCTGCGAGCCGAGGCGCAGATGCTCGGCCGGCTGACCAGCCCGTACGTGGCGCGCCTCTTCCAGTTCGTGGAGAGCGACCAGGGCGCGGCGATCGTGATGGAGGCGGTCGACGGCGTGTCCCTCAAGGAGGTGCTGCGCGAGCACGGGACCCTGGCCCCGGAGGCGGCGCTGCTGGTCCTGAAGGGCTCGCTGCTGGGGCTCGCGGCCGCCCACGCCGTCGGGGTCGTCCACCGCGACTACAAGCCGGCCAACGTCGTCGTCCGGTCCGACGGCCTGAGCAAGCTGGTCGACTTCGGCGTCGCCGTCCTCGCCGGGGAGGGCTCGCGCTCGGGGACGCCCGTGTACATGGCGCCCGAGCAGTGGCGCGGCGACCCCGCCACCCCCGCCACCGACGTCTACGCCGCGACGTGCGTGTTCATGGAGTGCGTTACCGGGCACCGGCCCTTCGTGGCGTCCGAGCCGGCGGCGCTGATGAACCAGCACCTCAACGTGCCGGTCGACGTGAAGGACGTCCCCGACCCGCTGCGGCCCCTCGTGCTGCAGGGGCTGGCCAAGAACCCGGGGGAGCGGCCGCCCGGCGCCGCGGCGTTCGTGACCTGGCTTGAGAACACCGCCGCCGCCGCGTACGGGAGCGACTGGGAGCAGCGCGGCGTCCGCTCCCTGGCCGCCGCCGCGGTCGCCCTGGCCGCCCTGTTCCCGCTGGGCGCGCTCGCCGTCGCCCCGGGGGCCGCCGCCACCACGGCGGGCGCGACCACGGCGGGCGCGGCGTCCGCCTCCGGAGCCGGCGGGACGGCCGGCGGCGGGACGGGCGCCGGGGCCGCCGTGAGCAAGGGGTTCCTCGCCACCGCGGCCGGCAAGGGCACCATGGCCGCCGCGGGCGTCGCCGTGGTCACCGCGACGGCGGGCGGCGCCGTGTACGCGGTGCAGGACCGCAAGGAGCCGCCGCCCCGGCCCGTCGCGGTCGTCCGGATGGCCGCCGACAACCGCACGCTCAGCAATCCGGAGATCCAGATCCAGAACGCGCAGTTCGCTACGGTCAGCGGCCTGAAGGACGCCGCGCTGCAGCGCCGGATCAACGCCGAGCTGCGCGGCCCCCTGGACCGCCTCATCGCCATGTCGCGGCGGATCTCGACCACCTTCGGCTGCAAGGGGAACCCGGTGAAGATACGGACCGAGGCCCGGCTCGGGCTGCGCGGGCCGCGGCTGGTCTCCGTACGCTACTTCCAGGTCACCGACAACTGCCTGCAGGCCGACGGGTCGCCCGGCGGCGAGGTCGTCACCGTGGACCTGCGCACCGGCCGCAGGCTCACCGCCCGGGACGTCTTCACGCCCGCGACGCTGACCGGCGCGGGCGTCGCCCGGCTCCAGTCGCTCGTGCGGCAGCGTTCGTACAAGAGGTTCGAGCGCAAGTGGTCGGACTGCTCTGCCGACGGCCGGTTCAAGCTCGCCGAGTTCTCCCCGACCGAGGGCGGTCCCGAACCCACGCCGCCCCGCCTGAGCGCGTTCTTCACACCCGCCGAGTTCCAGCTCGCCTACCTGGCCGGTGGCAGCGACGGCTGCGGCGACATGAGTTTCGGCGGCTCCTACGCGAGCGTCCGGTCCCTGCTGAAGCCCGAGATCGCCGCGATGCTGCCCAAGAACCCGTCGCCGGCGCCGTCCTGACGGTCGCCGGCCGCCGGCACGTTCCGGTGCTCACCTGCGGGTATGTAGCGGGCTGGAGCACCGAGGGGGCGGTCATGCAGACCTTCTTACCGTATGCGGACTTCACCGCCACGGCGGACGTTCTCGACCCGCGCAGGCTCGGTAAGCAGCGCGTCGAGACCATCCAGGTGCTGCGGGCGCTGACGGTGCCGGGGTACGGCTGGCGGCACCACCCGGCGGCGCGGATGTGGACGGGCTACGAGGAGGCGCTCGTCCGGTACGGCCTGGAGATCTGCGACCGCTGGTGCGGGCTCGGCCACGGCGACACCTGCGCCGGGACGCTGGTGGCGGACCTGTCCGAGAGAACGGGGGTGCGGCGCCCGCGGGACCAGGACGGGCTCGCCGTGGCGGGAGACCTGCCTCCCTGGCTCGGCGACCCGGCGTTCCACCGCAGCCACCGTTCGGCGCTCGTCCGCAAGGATCCGGTCTTCTACCGCTCCCGTTTCCCGGACGTGCCGGACGACCTGCCCTACGTCTGGCCCGCCTCGGACCGGCGGCCACATGGGAAACCCGCAGGTGGGTAGAGGGTCAGGATACGGAACCGTCCGCGAGCGAGGATGTGGGGCGGCGAGCCCATGCTGAGGGAGTTGCTGGCGGCCAGCCATCTGATGTCGATGGAGCAGCTACCGGGAGCGGTGTCCGAGCACGCCGCGAAGGTGGGCCTGCACGACGTGGAGATCTATGTCGTCGATCTCCAGCAGACGGTGCTGCGCCGGCTGCCCGGCACGCCGTCCGCCGTGGGGCCGGACGCCGGTACCGAGACCGACCTCCAGATCGACAGGACGGTGGCGGGGCGGGCGTTCCAGACGGTGCAGACGGTGGCGGGACAGGCGTTCCCGGACGGGACGGCCCGGTACTGGGCGCCGATCCTCGACGGCACCGAGCGCATCGGCGTCCTGCGGGCCACGCTGCCGCAGGACGACGAGCGGGCCCGGCAGGACGTCGAGTACCTCGCCGGCCTGGTCGCCCTGATGATCGTCAGCAAGGGGCCGTACAGCGACACCTACGCCCGGCTGGTCCGGACCCGCGAGATGACGGTGTCGGCCGAGATGCAGTGGCGGATGATGGCGCCGCTGAGCTTCGCCAACGACCAGATGGTGATCGGCGCCGCCCTGGAGCCGGCCTACAAGCTCGGCGGCGACGCCTTCGACTACGCCCTGGCCGGCGACATCGTGCACCTCAGCGTGTTCGACGCCATGGGCCACGACACCGCGTCCGGCCTGACGTCGAACCTGGCGGTGGCGGCGGGACGCAACCTCCGGCTGCAGGGCGTGCCCCTGCGGGACGTCGGGCGCGCCATCGAGGAGATCCTGCTCGAACAGGACTCCTCCGGCCGGTTCGTGACCGCGGCGCTGGCGGACCTGGACCTGCGGACGGGCATGCTCTCGTGGGTCCTGCACGGGCACCCGGCGCCCGTGATCATCCGGGGCGGCCGGTGGGTCACCTCGCTGCGCTGCGAGCCGGGCCACCCCCTCGGCACCGATCTCGGGGTGAGCGCCGAGGTCTGCGAGGAGCAGCTCGAACCGGGGGACCGCGTTCTGCTCTACACCGACGGCATCGTCGAGGCCCGCGACCCGAACAAGGACGAGTTCGGCCTCGCCCGGTTCATCGACTTCATCATCCGCCACAACGCCGGCGGGCTGGGCGTCCCCGAGACGCTCCGGCGCCTCACCCACAGCATTCTGAGGCACCATGCCGGACGCCTGGACGACGACGCGACCGTCCTCGTCCTCGAATGGCACGGCACGTCCGGGCGCGAGGACGCGGGCGCGCCCGTGGTCGCGACCTGATCAGCCGGGGAGACCGAGGGACCTCATCAGCGCCGGGTACGCCTCGTGCAGGTCGCGCTGCCAGTACGGCCAGTCGTGCTGCCCGTCGAAGAAGCGCGTGGTCACCGGGACGCCCTCGTCGCGGAGCCGCTTCACGAACGCGTGCGCGTTGGCGTGGGCGGCGGCCTCCACCGGGTCCGTGAACGGCATCCCGCCGAGGGAGCCGGCCTTCCCGTTGCCGCTGGCCACCCACAGCCGGACGCCGCGCAGCCGCCCCGCGAGGTCGGCCGGGTTGTGCGCGTGCCAGATCGCGGCCTGGTGGTCGGGGTGGCCCCACACCCGCCGCCAGTCGGTGCCGGGGCAGGAGAAGGACGGCCCCCAGCCGGTCGAACCGTCGCCGGGCTCGTGGCCGTGCAGGGTGTCGACGTACCCGCTGAACGCCGCCGCGGCCCGGAACATCCCTGGGAAGCGGGCCGCGTACAGCATGGCGCCGAGGCCGCCCATGGAATTGCCGGCGACCGCGCGTTCCCGTCCGGCGCCGTAGTCCCGTTCGAGAATGTGCCGCAGTTCGGTCATGTGGAACGTCTCCCATCGCGGGGATCCGCCGCGGCCGTAGTTCCACCAGTCGGAGTAATTGCCGCACCGGCCGCCGTTCGGCATGACGACGATCAGCTCGCTCCGGGCGGTGAGGTCGGCGACGTCGGTGTCGCGCGTCCAGGCGGTGTGGTCGTCGACGCCGCCGTGCAGCAGCCACAGGACGGGCCAGGTGCGTCCGGCGTCCCTCGACCAGCCGCGGGGCAGGAGGAGCCGGACCTTCTCGCGGCGGTCCATGGCGGGGGACCCGATGGTCAGGTCCACGGTGCGGGGCGCGACCGCCGTCTCGGCGACGACCTCGGCGCGGGGCGCGGCGGAGGCCGTGGACCGATCCACGACGGCGCCGGGAGCGAGCAGGGCGAAGGCCCCCAGCCATACGGCGGGGGTACTGCGGCGGAGCAATGCGGGGCCTTCCGGAAACACCGGCGGGGGATGGGCCGGCCTTTGCAGGAAAAAGGAGAGGCGCGGTCAGCGCTTTTCTCTTCTCACCGGAATGGATTCCCGCGGGCCGGCCGCCCCAAGCATTTCGTCAAAATTGTATAAAATGCATTTCCCGGCCGGTCGGTGCGCGCCCGGCGGTCCGCTCAGGCCCGGGAGGCGGTCTCCTGGACGGGCGCGTTGACGAAGCGGACGGCCCGCCGCACCAGCCAGCTCGCCATCATGTAGAGGATCAGCAGCACGCCCGCCAGCGGGAGCGCCAGCAGCAGGATCTGGAGCCCGGAGGTGAGCAGTTCGAGCGGGCTCGCCCCGGCGGACGCGGAGGCGGCGAGCCGGCGCATCATCCACCAGTCCTTCATCACCAGGTTCGGGATCTGCGTGACGATGAGGCCGATCTGGACGGCCAGGAGCGGGACGATGGTCAGCACCCAGGCCGTGACGAAGACCTGCGGCCAGCGCTTGAGGTCGCGGAGCCGCTCGTCGGCCGGGCGGCGCAGGAGCGTCCGGCGCAGGATGGGGCCGATGTACTTGAACAGGTCGGGGATGCCGATCAGGTCCGACATGATGTAGTACCCGTCGAACCGCAGCGTCGGCAGCAGCTGCTGGATGATCTCGATGTTGACGTAGAGCACGGCGACGAGCAGCGGCTCGTACCCCGTCGCCAGGTAGAGCAGGATCAGCCCGGCGACGAAGAGCCCGTTGAAGTAGACGCCGGCCAGGTCGGCGCGGAGCCGTCCGGCGCGGCCGAGCCGGTACGACTCGGTGATGTCGGTGTAGAACGCGGGCCACACCAGGTAGATGCCGCACCCCATGACCCCCGGGCGGACGCCGCCGTAGCGGCAGGCGGCCGCGTGCCCGACCTCGTGGAAGGCGCACGACAGCACCCCCAGCGCCATGATCAGCAGGATGCTCACCGGGGCGAGCAGGGTCTGCTGGAGCGCCTCGGCGATCGACCGCGTGGTCAGCACCCACACCTCGCCGGCGATGACGCCGGCCACCGCGACGGCCACGATCAGCGGCTTGAACAGCCAGCCGAACAGCCCGGCGACGAACCAGGTGACCGACTCCGGGAAGACGGCGACCTTGAACTTCAGCCCGAGGAACGGGTCGGCCTTGACGACGGGAGGCGGGGTGCCGTCGCTGTAGGTCGTCACGCCGAGCGGGGCGAGCTTGTGGTCGACCAGGTAGACGAGCTGCTCGGCGGTGAGCCGGGCGCCCGCCTGCTCGCTGACCGCCGCGGCCACGGTGTCGAGCGCGGCCGTCACGTCCTTCGTCCCGGCCAGCTCGCGGTGGTCGTGCAGCGCCTTGGCGACGAGGAACAGCAGCGGCGGCAGCCGGACGAGCTGGCGGTTGGGCAGGCAGACCAGCTGGGGCGGCTCGCGGTAGCCGGAGTTCTTGAACTCGCCGGCGAACTCGGCGCCGTCGGCGATCGTGGGAAGGGTGAGCGCCGCCGGAGCGCCGGCGCCGCCGGTGGCCTGGTCCGCGGGGGTGCTCATGACCCGTGGTGGACCACGACGGGGAAGCACGTCACCGTGGTGCGCTCGGCCTCCGCGAGCAGCCCGGTGTCGAGCACGCCGGACGTCCCGGCCGAGTGGGTGTACTGGCAGGCGTACACCGCGTCGAGGTCGCCCCCGTGGCCGGCGGCCGACAGCAGCAGCCGCCCGGGGAGCACCTCGCCCGACAGCCTGTCGAGGTCGGCGTAGCTGAGGGTGTGAGGGTTCGTTGTGCTCATCGGTTCGCTTTCAGATCGTCCGGAAAGAGGGGGAAGGGCTGGCGGGAATCACCAGCCCTTCCGTGCGGGCGCGAGCCCGCGATCATGCTCGGTCTAGTCAGCCGACCGTGGCGCCGCTGCAGGCGACGGTGGTGGTGTTCGGGCCCGCCAGGAGCAGCTGGCCGAGGCTGCCGCTCTGGTTGACGACGTTGGTCGCGCAGTTCGGCACGATCGAGTGGCCGCCGTTGCCACCACCGACGAGGAGGGTGGACAGGACGGCGCGCTCCGGCAGGACCTCGCCGGTCAGCTCGGCCAGCTCGGTGTAGCTGTAGGACTTCATGTGGTTCCTTTTCTTCCTTGTCACGCCCGGATTCCAAGGTGGATACCGGATGTCCTTCCCCGCCCCGATCGGAGCGGGTAGCTCTACGTATAGCAGATGTCACTGGCCGTAGCCAAGCGCCCGTTGATCAGCGGCTCCGCGAGCGGGGGGCGGAGGCATGAGCGGCTCCTGCCGGGTAGGGACGCCTACGTCCTGGCCCGATGGGAGGAGTGGGAGAATGGCCGAGAGCAGCTTCAGCATCGACGTCGCGGCGATCCGGGACCGCGCCCGCCAGAAGATGGCGGACGGCCCGGTGACCGCGGGGTACGGCAGGAGCCCCGAGGAGGTCATCGGCGTCCTCAACGACGTCCTGGCGACCGAGATCGTCTGCTGGATGCGGTACGCGCAGCACGCGATCAGCGCGACCGGGATCGACCGCGCGCAGGTGGCCGCCGAGTTCGGCGAGCACGCCGACGAGGAGCGCGACCACGCGATGCGCGCCGCGGAGCGGATCAGCCAGCTCGGCGGCGACCCCGACTTCGACCCCCGGACGATCGCCGCGCGGTCCCACACGACCTACGTGACCTTCGACGACGGCGACCTCAGGGGGATGCTCCAGGAGAACCTCGTCGCGGAGCGGATCGTCATCGAGTCCTACCAGGAGATCATCCGCTGGCTGGGCGACGGCGACGTCACCACCCGTCGGCTGATGGAGCAGATCCTCGCCGAGGAGGAAGAGCACGCCGACGACCTCATGGACCTCCTGGGGAACTGACATGGAATTCGGGTACACGCTGCTCTGCGAGCAGACACCGCCGAAGCAGCTCGTCGCCGACCTCGTCGAGGCGGAGGAGGCGGGCTTCGCCTACTCGGTCATCTCCGACCACTACTTCCCCTGGCTGGAGGACCAGGGCCACTCCGCCTACGCCTGGTCGGTGCTCGGCGCCCTCGCCCAGGCCACCCACCGCATCCCGCTGATGACGTTCGTGACCTGCCCGATCATGCGCTACCACCCCGCCGTCGTGGCCCAGAAGGCCGCCACGATGGGCGTGCTGTCGGACGGCCGGTTCACGCTCGGCCTCGGCGCGGGGGAGAACCTCAACGAGCACGTCGTCGGGCGCGGCTGGCCGTCGGTGGACGTCCGGCACGAGATGTTCGCCGAGGCCGTCGAGATCATCCGCGCGCTGTTCACCGGCGACTACGTCAACTACCGGGGCCGGCACTTCACCGTCGACTCGGCGAAGCTGTACGACCTGCCCGACGAGCCCGTCCGCATCGGCATGGCCGCCTACGGGCCCCGCGCGGGACGGCTCGCCGCGCGGCACGCCGACCTGCTGATCTCCGACCAGCCCGTGGAGGGCACCGTCGGCGTCTTCCATGCCGAGGGCGGGGCGGGAAAGCCCGTCTACGGCCAGATCCCGGTCTCCTACGGCCGCGACCGCGACGAGTGCAAGGAGCGCGCGCACCGCATCTGGAGGTTCTCCGTCCCGGCCTGGAAGGTCATGGCGGAGCTGCCGGGCCCGGTGAACTTCGAGGCGGCGGCGAAGACCGTCCGGCCCGAGGACGTCGCCGAGTCGGTGCCGTGCGGCGACGACGTGGACGACTACCTGGAGGCCGTCCGGCAGTGGGCGGACGCGGGCTTCACCCACATCTCCTTCTGCCAGTCCGGCGCCGACCACCAGAAGGACTTCCGGACGTGGGCGGAGGCCGACCTCCTCCCGGCGCTGCGCGAACGCTTCGGCTGACCGCCGGTCTCCCGGAGGGGCGGGGAGCGAGATCATTTATCCAATAAGGTTGCGTAACCCGCTCCCGCCCCTCCAGGAGTCACCCCCGATGCCGGAGACCGAACCCCTGACCCCGGACGACCCCACCGCCGTCGGCCCCTACCGGCTGTCCGGGCGGCTCGGCATGGGCGGCCAGGGCGTCGTCTACCTCGGCCACGGCGCCGACGGGGTTCCCGTCGCGGTGAAGGTGCTCCGCGCGGAGCTGGCCTCCGAGCCGCGCGTCCGGGAGCGGTTCACCAAGGAGATCGCCGCGGCCCGCCGGGTCGACCCGTTCTGCATCGCGCAGGTGCTCGACGCGTCGCTGGACGACCGCCGCCCCTACATCGTGACCGAGTACGTCGAGGGGCCGTCGCTCCAGCAGGCCCTCCAGCAGGCGGGGCCGCGGGACGGCGCCGCGCTGCGGCGGCTCGCGGTGGCGACCGCGACGGCGCTCGCCGCGATCCACGAGGCCGGGGTCGTGCACCGCGACTTCAAGCCGTCCAACGTCCTGCTCGGGCCGGACGGCCCGCGGGTCATCGACTTCGGCATCGCCCGGGACGTCGAGTCGCCGCTCACCGTGACCAGCAGCATCATCGGGACGCCCGCGTACATGGCGCCCGAGCAGTTCGCCGGCGACCCGGCGGGCCCGCCCGCCGACGTGTTCGCGTGGGGCTCGGTGATCGCCTGCGCCTCCACCGGGAGGCCGCCGTTCGGCGCCGACACCTTCCCCGCGATCATGCATCGCGTCCTGCAGGGCGAGCCGGACCTCGGCGACATGCCGGAGCCCCTGCGCGCCACGGTGACCGCGTGCCTGGCGAAGGACCCGGCCCGGCGCCCGGCGATGCAGGCGGTCCTGCTGCGCCTGCTGGGCGCCCAGACCCAGGCGACGGGCCCGGCCGACGCGCGGACGGTGGTCGACCCGCCGCGTCCCGCTCCCGCTCTTGCTCCTGCTCCTGCTCCCGCTCAGGCTTTCGCGGCGCCGGCGGCGAGGCCCGCGGCCGCCCCGATGCCCGGGGCGCCGCACACGGTCGGCGACGGCGGCCGGAAGGGACGGGCGTCCGCCGGACGCCGTCCCGTCGTCCTTCTGGGGGCGGGCGCGGCGGCCCTGGTGGTGGCGCTCCTCGCGGGTGCCGCGGTCTGGACGTTCTGGCCGGACGCGTCCGGGGCGGAGGAGCGCGACCAGGCCGGCTACACGGGCACCAACCCGCAGGGGCGCACCGGGCCCGGCGGGGTGGACGCCACCGGCGGCGGGGCGACGACCGGGCCCTCGGGCAGTCCGTCCCCGTCGGGCACCGCGTCCACGCCGGGCCGCGGGAAGGGCGGTTCGTCCGGTCCCTCGAAGCCCGGCTCGGGCTCCGGCTCGGGCAGCGGCTCGGGCGGCGGGAACTCCGGCGGCGGTTCGGACGGCGGCTCGGGCGGGAGCGGGGGCGGCGGCTCCGGCTCCGGCGGCGGCACGAGCGGCCCGACCGCCCGGATCGACTACTTCACGGTCGGCACCGGCGCCGCCTGCGAACCCAGCCCCGTCGACCTCCGGTACCGGATCACCGGCAGCCGGAACCCGACGCCGATCAAGTTCAGCATCTACTTCGACGGCCGGCTCGGCGACGGCCACCCGATCTCGTGGGCCGCGGAGCCGTCCTTCTCCAGCGGCGGCGCGCAGTCGGAGTCCAAGGGCACCCACAGCTACCGGATGGTCCTCATCAGCCCCAGCCACCAGGAGATCACCCGCACCTTCAAGGTGTGCTGAGCCCGGGAACGGCGACCGCCGCCGCTGGAAAACGGCGACCTTAATGGTAAATTACGGACAGGTTCGGGTAATTGCCGCGGCCGGTCCGCCGTCGAGGGAATGAGAGATTTTGATCAGGTATTGACCGGATGGTGGCCGTTGTCTATCTTCCAAGTAGAACGCGTTCTACTTGGAAGTCGGAACCGTGCGTCGACGCGGACACGGCGGTTCCCGGCTCCCGGCCCTCGACTCACGACCGCAGCGCCGTCCATTGGCCACGGGCGGTGCCGCGCGCGGATTCGGGGGCGTCCCACCCCATTCCTTCGGGTGCAGGCGCGACGCCCACCGTTCGAAATGAGGACTCCCTTGTCCCGCACCACGAAGACGGCCGCGCTCGGCTCGGCCTTCGCCGCGGCGGCCCTCGCCGTCGCCGTGACCGCCACCCCCGCCCTGGCCTGGACCGCCGGCGACTTCACGGCCACCCTCAACGGGACCATGACGATCGACGCGGGAATCCCCGCCTCCTGCACCGGCTCCACGCTGTCCGGCACGATCGCCGAGGACGGCGCCCTGTCCATCACCTCGGCGTCCGTCGAGGGCTGCGGCGTGACCGTCACCCCGCAGAACCTGCCGTGGAGCGGCAGCCTGAACGACGGGGTCGCCACCATCAGCGGCTTCTCCATGAGCGCCATCGGCTGCACCTACGCCGGCAGCATCACCGGCGGCTTCACCGGCACCGACCTCCCGGTCACCGCCACCTTCACCGAGCAGACCGTCAACAAGACCAGCGGGTTCTTCTGCCCGTCCTCCGCCACCATCACCGCCGCCTACGACTTCGCGCAGGCCTGATCGGGGGACCCGGCCGGCCCGACGTCAGCCGAGCCGGTCCCCGCGCCGTGACCCCGGCGGTCCCCGCCGGGGTCACGGCCCCGCGGCCCTCAGCGCAGCTCGTAGGCGCGGACGATCTCCTGGGCGACCGTGCTGCCCGCGGCGTCCTCGGCGTTGACCCGGAGCGACACCGTTCCCTTTCCGTGGAGCCGGGCGATGCCGTTCCTCAGCGGCACGGCCGTCCACGTGGCGCCGTCGTCGAACGACGTCTGAAGCGTCAGGCGCTTCAATCGCGCGGGCGAGTCGTCCTGCCGGTCGACCTTCAGCTTCAGCGTCCGAGAACGGGTTCTGTTCCGCAGGTCCAGATCGGCTTCATAACCGACCTGGAGCAGCGGCAGAACGGTCGTGTCGGTGGTGTGCGCGGAATGGAACGTCCAGGACGTGTTCGTGCGCGTGGACTGCCGCGCCCAAAGGGCGGTATTGGCGAAGTTCCATTCCACCCGGTACTCGGCGTCGTCCGGCGTCGTCGCCAGGGTGCCGGTCACGCGGTTGGGCGTCTGGGCGATCAGCGTGCCGTCCCGGTAGACGCGGAAGTCGGTGACGAAGCCGTCCGGGAACGAGCTGGAGTACGCCCCGGCGAAGTTGTCCGCGGCGTCCACCAGCCCCATGCTGAAGCGGATCCCGTCACCGTTGCGGGCGATCGGTGCCTGCGGATTGACCCCGCCTGCGAGCGGGCCCTCGAACCACGTTCGCGTACCCCGGTAGCCGGGCTTGTACGCGGACGCCGGACCTCCGCTCAGCATGACGTGCGGGATCTTCGGCGTGGGGAACGCGTGGTTGTACGGCTGTTCCGGCGTGGCGGCCATGGCGGACCACGTCGTCTTCGGGTCCGCGGAGACGTACTCCACGCGCGTCCTGGGGGCGCCGGTGAACGGCTGGGCGTAGGCGATCGAGAGCTCCTCCCAGGGACGCAGGCTGTAGCGGGCCGTGGTCATGGAGCCGGTGCCGTGGTAGGCGTTGTCGAGCCGCGCCAGGTCCCGGGTACGCGCGACGTAGTGCAGGTTCTTCGACACCCGCCCCGTCTCCGGGAACACGAGGTCGTACTGGTACGGGCTGTCCACGACGCCCGCCGCCGTCACGACGGTGTTGTTCCGGCGTAGGAGAGCACGTCCTTCTTCTTGGGAGAGACGCACGGTCGGAACCTTCAACTGCGTTCCGTAGCCGCCCGGGTCGTCGTTCACGCCCGGCTTGTCGTTGTAGACGGCCACCATGCGGGCGCCCGCCTTCGCGGCCCGGTTGGACAGCTCGGCGACGGGCACGCCGTCCCTGCGCTGGACGAGCGCGAGCCGGCCGCGGAGATCGGCGCCGGGCCGGTCCCCGTCCGCGACGCGCATGCTCGTCCTGCCGTCCAGGCGGGGGAGCTGGTCCGAGGTGTCGCTGAAGTAGCTCGCGGGGTAGTACATCGGGTCCAGCGAGCGGCCCCGGGCCCGCATCGTGATGGCGGGCGCCTCCAGCCGCCACCGGGTGTACGCCTCGAACGTCCCGGAGCGGACCTTCGCGGTCGGCTGCAGGAACACCCGCTCCTCCAGCTTGGCGTTGCTGTTCATGTAGACGCCCTCGTTCACGGCCTGGCCGCGCTCCGTGCCGCGGGTCCACATCAGGTGGCTGATCGCGCCGAGGTTGGCCTTCGTGGCGTGTCCGGGCGTCCGGACCGTCACCTCCTCCGCCTTGCGCGCGTCGAGGACGATCTCGGTGTCCCCGGTGATCTCGATCTCCGGGTAGCCGACGAGGCTGAAGTTGAGCGGCTTTTCGGAACCGGTGCTCGACGCCCACGACGGCATGGTCTTGATGACGCCGAGCACGGAGTACGTGCCGGGCCGCAGCAGGACGCAGCCGGAGTCCTCCCAGCGGGCGTCGGTGCACGGCCCGTCCGGGTTCCCGGGCAGCGGCCGGTGCGCGTTGCCGAGCGCCGCGTCCGCGACGTTCAGGAAGCCGGCCGTGCCGAGCCCCGGCCGCCCGTCGCGCGCGATGCTCTTCACGCGCACGGCGACGAGCTCACCGGACGCCCTCGGCGCCGGCGCGGCCGGGCGGCGGCGCTCGTGCAGCGCCGTCACGTTGTAGCGCTCCGGGTCGTCGGTGAGCCGGTCGTCCGGGACGACGTACAGGTCACCGCCGCCGTGCCTGACCGAGAACGCGGGATCGCGTCCCGGACCGGGCGTCACCGTCGTGCCCCTGCCCTCGACGTGGACGGTGTCCCCGGTGGGCAGCGTGACGTCATAGGCTCCGCTCTGCCCTCGCAGGGCGGAAGCCGGACCGGCGTCCGCCTCCGCGGGCGCGACCGGCACCAGGACGCCGAACCCCAGGGCTCCCAGAGCGGCTGCGGTCTTCAGCCACATGGCCATCCCTCCCCATAAAGTGGATCTTGATTGTCGTTTCGGTGATCACCGAGATCCAAGGGGCGGGGATGGCGGCTTCCGCCATGGCGGGAACCCGCCAAACGGACGGAAGACCTCTACATTTGGGACGTGTCCGATTCGCCGTTGCTGGAGGGACTCGGCGTCACCGCCGCCGAGGAGACGGCCTACCGCGGCCTGCTCCGCGAGGGCCCGTCCACCCTCGCCGGCCTCGCCGCGCGCCTCGGCACGTCGGCCGCCGCCGTGCGCCGCCTCCTGCCGCGCCTGGAGGAGCTCGGGCTCGTGACCCGCCTGGCCGGCCGCCCGCTCCGCCTCCTGGCCACCCCGCCCCACGTCGCCGTGGAGGCCCTGGTCGCGAGCCGCCAGGAGGAGATAGCCCGCACCCGCGCCGCCATCGGCCCCCTCCTCGCCGAGGCCGCCCCGCACCCGGAGGAGCTCGTCGAGGTCGTCAGCGGCCGGGCCGCCGTGGCCCGCCGCTACCTGCAGCTCCTCCAGGGCGCCCGCGAGGAGCTGATCGTCCTGGTCCACCCGCCGTTCGCCACCGACGTCACGATCTCCAGCGAGGAGCAGGAACGCACGATGCGCCGCGGCATCCGGGTGCGCGGCATCTACGGCCCCGAGGCGTTCGGCGAGCCCGGAGCGCTCGACCGCGTCCGCCGCGCCGTCGCCTCCGGCGAGCAGGCCCGCCTCGGCGCCGTCCCGATCAAGCTGGCCATCGCCGACGGCCGCACCGCGATGCTCCCGCTGACCTCCGAGCACGCCAGCTCGGTCGACAGCTCCCTCATCGTCCACCCCTCGGCCCTGCTGGACGCCCTGGTCTCCCTCTTCGAGGCCCTGTGGCGCGGCGCCCTCCCGCTCCCCGGTGAGGACGCCCCGGACGACGCCGTCCTCACCCTCCTCGCCGCGGGCCTCACCGACGACGCCATAGCGCGCCGCCTCTCCATCAGCACCCGCACCGTCCAGCGCCGCGTCCGCGACCTCTGCGACCGCCTAGGCGCCCGCACCCGCTTCCAAGCCGGCGCCCTCTACACCCACCACCTCGACCCCTGAGATTGCTCAGAGCAGGCGACAGGGCTCGCCGAGGACGATCTCGGCACCAGGCAGGTCGGCCAGCCGTGCGGAAAGCGTCGCCTCCGCGAGCCGCTTGGCGACCGATCCGACGTGGTCGAGTTGTACCTCCCCATCCGGCGCGGGCCCGGGGCCGTCCGTGAAGACCGGGTGCGGGTCCGGGCGGGCGGGCAGGTTCACGCCCGGCGCGATGACCTGGCCGGGGCGGCGGGACGAGCCTTGCAGCCAGCGCAGCAGTGCGTCCGGGTTCCCGACGGTCGCGGACAGGCCGACGCGCTGGACTGGGCGGCCGGTGAGCCGCGCCAGCCGCTCCAGGACGGCCAGCAGGTGCCAGCCCCGGTCGTCGCCGGCGAACGCGTGAACCTCGTCCACCACCACGGCCCGCAGCCCGGAGAACCAGCGGCGCTGATCGACCTTCGTGCTGACCAGCATGGATTCCAGTGATTCCGTCTCCAGTCGCGGCAAAAGGTTGTTGAGCAACGCCTTGAGCGGCGCCAGATACAGCAGGGGCGGCGCGGCCCACGACTCCGCCGCCATCCGTGTCAGCAGCGGGAGCAACCCGCTCAACCGCCCTCAACCTCGGGCGCGTGTTCAGCGGCGCCTGCGGTTCCTGGCCACCGCCGCGAGTTCGATCTTGATCAACCGGCGGCTCTCCTCGGCGTGGGCTTCGTCGCCGGTGTCGTGGAGCCCGGCGAGGGCGGTCCGCCAGATGGCGGTGGCGGCTTCGGGGTCGTCCAGGGCGAGTTTCTCCCGGGCCTGGCGGTCGAGGGCACCGGACCGGTTGAACGGCTGGTCCGCGTGGCCGAAGCATTCCGCTGCCAGCGCGAAGTACTCGTCGGCTGCGGCGTGCTCCTCCCGCCGGGAGCAGAGGTCGGCCAGCTCGTACGCGAGGCGTCCGGCCATGCCGGGGTTGAAGACGTGCTGGGTCTTCTCGAACAGGAGAAGTCCTTCCTCCCAGGCGTCCTGGGCATCGGCGTCGCGGTCGAGGGCACGGTATGCCTGGCCGAGCATCAGCAGCGTTCTGGGGGCGTGGGCGCGTACCTCGTCGTTCCGGCACAGCGTCCGGCAGCGTTCGAGCCGCTCGGCCGCGTCGGCGTGGCGGCCGGCGCCGGTCAGAGCCTTGGCGAGCAGTGTGAGCAGCGGCACCTCCTGGAGCGACGGAAGGTTCTCCCACACCGTGGTCATGGGGGAGAGCAGGTCGATCGCCTCTCTGTACCGGCCACGATCCACCAGCGCCTCAGCGTGGAACTGGTCGGCGACCTGCCCGGCGATCGGGTCGTCCATGGCGGCGCCGATGGCCTGGGCAGCCGCGATCTCCCGTTCGGCGTCGTCCGGACGGCCGCTCAGCCGGTACATCTGGGCGAGCCGGTAGTGGATGTTGCAGGCCAGGCCCGGCGCCTCGGCGGCATCCACGAGTTCCGCGGCCTGGGTGAAGGCCGCGGTCGCCGCGTCTCCGTCGGACTCCCTGAAGACGCGGTAGTCGCCGAGCCGTTCCAGCAGCAGAGCCTGGTCGTTGCGGTCGTCCAGGCGCCGGGCCGCCGCCAGGCCGAACTCGCACGCCTTCTCCCAGACGGCCCACATGGCGCGGGACTCGGCGATGACGGTGACCGCGTAGGCCATCGATACCGTGTAGGGGTCGAAACCGCGATGGTCGCTGTAGCCGAGCAGGCCGATGAGGGCGTCCTCTTCGGCGTCCAGCCAGGCCCGGGACTCCGCCGGCAGCGGCGGCGGCGAGGAGGGAGCGCCGGACATCCCGGCTACGGCGCCGGGGAACAGGCTTCGCAGCACCATGTTCATCTTGTCCCGATGCCAGGTGAACATCGCCTCCAGCGCCGGGTCGTCGTCGCCGTGCTTGGGGGCCAGTTCGATGGCCAGGAGCCGCATCAGGTCGTGCGTGCGGTAGCGGCCGGGCTCGTCGGCGGACTCGATGAGCCGGTCCAGCAGGAGCCGGCCGAGGAGATCGTCGGCGTCGGCCGCGGATATGCCCATCAGCGCGGCGGCCAGGTCCGTCCCGAACGTCGGGCCGGGAGTCGCCGCCAGCTGGCGGAACAGCCGGGCGGCGTCGGCGGGCAGGTCCCGGTAGGACAGCTCGAAGGAGGTGCGGACGTCCAGGTCGTGGATCCGCAGCCTGCTCAGCCGGCTGCGGACGTCCGAGAGCCGCTCGGCGAGGTGGCCGGGCGTCCAGTCGGTGCGGGCCCGCAGCTGCGCGGCGGCGATGCGCATCGCCAGCGGCAGCCGCCCGCACGCCTCCACGATCCGCTGGGCCGCCGCCGGATCCGCGGCCACCCGGGCGGTCCCGCCGATCGCGCCGAGCAGTTCGAGGCTCTCCTCCGGGTCGAGGAGCCCGAGGTGGCAGACGGCGGCCCCGGCCAGCGCGGGCAGCGGGTTCCGGCTGGTGACGATGACCAGGCTGGACGTTCCGCCCGGCAGCAGCGGTCGTACCTGGCTTTCGGAGGTGACGTCGTCCAGGATCACCAGGACCCGGCGACCGGCCAGGAGGGAGCGGAACGACGCCGCCTGCTCGGCCGGGTCCGCCGGGACGTCGCCCGGGGACTTGCCCAGCGCGCGCAGGAACCCGGGGAGCACCAGTTCCGACGTGAGGGCTCCGTCCTGAGCACGCATCGCGCCGTTGAGCTGCCCGTCCGGAAAACGGGCGGCGAGGTCGTGCGCGAGACGCAGCGCGAGCGCCGACTTGCCGACCCCCGCCAGCCCGGAGATCACCACGGGTGGACGGTTCGCCGTCTCGTCGGAGCACTGCGCCAGCAGGTCGCGCAGCTCGGCTCCGCGGCCGGTGAAGTCGGCGGGCGCCGGCGGGAGCTGCCGGGGGACGGCTGGTTCGGGCGCGGGCAGCTGGACGGTCACTCCGCTGTTGTCACCGGTGACCGCCACGCCGATGTCCCCGCCGGCCGCTACGGACTTGCCGCCGATGGCCTGGACTCCCGGGTCGGCGCCGGTGCCCTGCCGTCGTCGGCCGCGCCCGCGGGTCATGGCCGGGTCTCGTCGCCGGTGACGGCCTCGTGGATGTCGCCGCCCGCCGCGACGCTGCCGTCACCGCTCGCCCGGACGGGACCCGCTGGTCCTGCGGATCCCGGGCTCGCCCGCGGTGCCGGGGCGGGGCCGGTTTGGACGCGGTCACCGGTGACGGCGCGTCCGATGCCGCCGCCCGCCGCGACCGACCGTGCTCCCGACGCCTCGACGGAGGAGCCGTCCTCGGGCGTCCGGGACAGCACGTAGACGGACACGGCCGTCCCTGCCAGCCCGGCGAGCGCCCCGACGACGCTCGCGGTCTTGTCGGCGGTATCCAGGTCCACCGCGACGACCAGGACGACCAAGCCCACCGTGACCAGGCCGCATAAACCGGTGGCCAGCCCTGCAACGATCCTTGTCCGAGCCGTCATGAACCCATGGTGCCCCGAAGCTCCGCCGTCTCCGCTAATGGACAGAGCGGCATGGTCATTCCGGTCCGTCCCGATGGGGCCCGTTCCAGGCGGTGCATCACGACTGGAACGTGACCCCCTAGACGGTGAGGTCGTCGTTGCCCTGTCTGATGTAGCCGAGCAGGGCATGCCAGTGCGGAAGGGGGACGGCGATGATGGGCCCCGTGGCGTTCTTGCTGTCGCGGATCCCGATGGTGTGGCCGGCCGGGTCCAGGACGGCCACTTCGACGCAATCGTTGCCGCTCATGGACCGGCGGCTCTTACGCCAGGCCGTTAGAGGAGCAGGGCGTTCAGTTCTGCCGAGTCGGCCTGCTGGGTCCAGGGTGGACATGGGGATCAGAACCTGCCTTTCTTGTACGCGCGTGAGGAGGACCCACTGCCGCACCGTCGTCCGCGTGACCGGGTCGGTAGACCGCCGGAACGGCGGCGGAGAGTGGTTCAGGGCCATTGGATCGCCGGTCGGCACGGCTGGGCGGCCGACGTGCGCAGGCCGCGCAAGTGTGCAGATGGTGCACATTCCTCTGGGCAGCTCAAGCGTGGTCACGTACCGTGCCGAGCGAGGCGTGTCCCCGGGGAGCCTGTGATGGTGCCCGTCAAATCAGACCGGTTCTGGCGCTCGGCCATGGTGCGGGCGCTGATCGATGCCCACGATCTCGGCGCTTTGATCCGGCTGGCGCGCGAGCGTCGCGGCTGGAGCCAGCAGGAGCTGGGGAAGGCCGCCGGGTTCTCCCGGTCGACGGTGTCGCGATTGGAGACCAGCCGTACCGCCATCACCGATATGGCGAAGTTACGGCTGATCGTCGGCGCGCTGGAGATTCCACCCAGCGTGTTAGCCGAGCTTCTCGGGCTTGCAGAGGCTTCTGCGGTTACGGTGGTCACTAATGTGGCCACTGCGGCACTGGAGGACCCCATGCGCCGTCGCTCATTCGTCGCCGCCGGACTGGCCGTTCCGCTGTCGGCCTTGGTCCCGATGGACAAGGTGCTGGCGGCGGCGTCCCCGCCCGCGCTGCCGTTGAACCGGCAGCAGATCATGCGGCAACTGATGCAGGCCCGGCGGTTGTGGCACGCCGGTGAGCTGAACCGGCTGCTGTCCGAGCTGCCCGAGCTCCTCGCGACCGCAGGTCACGCCGCAGGCGAGACGCAGGACTCCGCCGGGTTCGTTCTCGCCGGCGCCTGCTACGACCTGGCGGCCGAAGCGCTCAACAAGGTCGGCGCGAACCGGCAGGCCCACACCGCGGCGGACTGGGCCGCGCTGCACGCCGACCGATCCGAGGACCCGGTCGCGATGGCCGCGGCCGCACGCACCCGGGGAATCGTGCTGCGGCACGAAGGGCAGCACCAGCTCGCCGAGCAACTCACCCTGCAGGCGGCCGCGCGGGTCGCCCGTGCCGGACTCGCCGACCCTGCGCAGGCCCGAACGTACGCGCAGATGCTGGCGACGTCCGCCTACAACGCGGCGCTCGCCGACGACCGCGACCGAGCGCTTGAGATGATCGAGGACGCCTGGCAGGCCGTGATCCGCCTCCCTGAGCAGCAGCCCCCTGGATGGGCGCTGTCGGCCCGTTTCCCCATCGACCGTGCGCAGGTCTCCCTCTACAAGGTCGGGGTGCGCTGGGCGCTCGGTGACGCGGGTGAGGCTCTTGCGGCGGGCCGGGACCTGCGCCCGGGAATGTTCCCGACCCCCGAGCGCAGAGCCCGGCTGCACACCGACATGGCCCGCGCGGAATGGCTACGCGGTCGCCCGGAACAGGCGACTCAGCGGCTGCTGGCCGCGCACGCCCAAGCACCGGCGGAAATGGCGGGACGACCCGCCATCCGCCGGATGGCGGTGCAGATGGTGCAACGGCATCCGCGGGTACACGGCGCCCGCGAACTGGCCGCGATCGTGCGGCCGGACACCAGGGCACGGTAAGGCTGTCAGCCAACCGCGTTTCCTAGCCTGCTGCCTGGCGGAGGGCCCACGTCTAACCGGCTCCCCGTTCATGGCCGGGATCCAGACCGAGGTGAGGCATCCGCTGTGTGCGATGGCGCTGACCAAGGTGCACACGTCCACGCGCTGCGGCAACTCGCTTGCCAGGACAAGCATCCGCTGGCCGAGGCGGTATGCAGGGACACGCGAACACGACCGCACCCGAGTGAATCTTGACGCTGAGGGGCAGTGGGAGTTGGACAGCCGGATGAGGCGCAGGGCGTTAACGCACACCGGGGCCGTGCCGGGCGGAACGCTCGCAGTCCCAGGTGTGGTGGGGCGGGTATGAGGCGACCATCCGTTGACGGGATGGGTGGGATTCAAACGCCGTGATTATGGGGGCAGGCCAGTCATCACCGAGCAGATCTTGAAAGCGACGAACCCCCGGCCGAGAGGTGGCCGAGGGCTCTGGGGTGTAAGCGCAGAGGGCGTCAGGCCAGGTCGTGCTGGCTGCTCTTGACGTCGCTAGTGAAGGCGGCCCAGGCTGCGCTACTGAAGGTCAGATTCGGCCCATGGGGATCCTTGGAGTCCCGTACCCCCACCACGGTAGCCAGATCCGCCACCTCGACGCATTCACCGCCCTCGTGAGCGCTACGGCTGCTCTTGCGCCACTGGACGTGTGTGATGTCACTCATAGACTCTCCATCACTGTCGATATCAAGGCTCGCGACTCCTCTATGGGCAGCGCGTAAGCCTTCAGCAACTCGTACCGTACGACATAGCTCGTCACACGCGTAGGCTTCTCGAAGAGCATGCCTTCACCTGCCGACTCGGTGTATGCGATGTTCGTGCCGTCGTTGAAACCCAGGATGGTGAAGCTTCCCGCAAGGCCAGCGTGGTAGCCAGCGCTCCATGGAACCACGTTGAGCATGACGTTGGAACGGCGGCCGCACTCCAGCAGGTAGGCGAACTGGTTTCGCGTGATGTCCCGACTCCCGATCACACGGTGTAGCACGCTCTCGTCGAGAGTGAGCCAGATTCGAGGTGCGTTCTGTCCGGTCATGATCTCACGTCGTTCCATGCGTTTCTGAATCAGTTCCTCCGCTACGGATTCCTCGACGTCGCGGAAGATCGAGCGGGCGTAGTCCTCGGTCTGGAAGAGTCCGCTGAGCAGGAGTGCGTTGTAGACGTGGATCGAATCGGCCTTTTTCTCGCGCGCGTTGTACTCGGTGAAGCCAGGGGGGAGAATGGGCTCGATCTCGATGTCACCAGCGAGCTTCCATAGGCGGTAGAAAATGCCGTCCGTTTTGAAGAAGGTGTCGAGGTCGTGAGCGCTTTGCTCGGACACCTTGCGCCCGCTCTCCATGGTGCTGATTCATTGGGGTGTGCAGCCGAGCGCATCCGCTAGTTGCTTGCCCGTGAGTTCAGCCTCTTCGCGCTTTCCGCGGAGTTCGGTGCCGAAGAAGATGCGCGCTCGATTTTCACCCATGAAAAGCCTCCGGGGGTCAACCTGGGGAGCATGGTTGAGTTGATCTTGGCTCGACTTGACCGTCGGTGTGGAACGGTCACTACCGCACTTTTACCCGGACAGGGAGGCTGTTTGCAAGCTTTTCAGCGAAACGACAGAAAGTGAGGTCCTCGGGATGTCCAAGAGGTCGGTATCGAACGATTTTGCGATGGCGCGAATTTCCTTAATGCCCGATTGGCGCGGTGCGCGATCGCGCGACGGCTTCGTGGCGCGGCGACTCGCCGAGCTGAGCCACTACCAGGTCCTCAACGGCTGCCTTCCCGAGGTGCAGGCCCGGGACGAAGGCGAGTTGTGGCTGCTCTGCGACGCCCAGACGCGCTTGTACGAGCGGATCGCCCTTGCGGAGTCCACGAGGAGGTGGCCGTGAGTGTCCCCGAGCACGAGTCCCCGGCCGTCGAGTCGTACGTCAGGCTGAAGGCCCTGGGGATGCATCTCAAGGCGCACGGTTTCACGGTCGACTACGTGGCCGGGGGGTTGGTCGTCCGCAACACGACCTCCACGGCGCGGAGTTTCTGCGGCGCTGAGGGGATCTCTGGCGACACGATCATCCGCCGCCCGCACGACAAGGACGAGGGCCGGTACTGGTTCTTCACCTCGTGGCAGCAGCCCATAGCCGAGTCCGAGCGCATCACCGACGCCTTGGTGATGATCAAGGGCTACCTGGGAGCCTCCGCGTGAAGGCCACCGACGACGGAGCATGGCGACACGACCCGGCCGCGCACCTTGCCGAACTGAGGCGAGAGTTCCCGACCTTCGGCATCATCGCCGACCCGGAACGCCCGATCTGGATGGCAGTCCGAGGCGACGACCTGTTCATCAGGGCAACAGACGCCTTCGTCCTCCGCCAGCGGCTCCAGGAGATATCGAACTGTTGAGCCTGGCCGGCCGCCTACTCATCCGCCTTCTTCTTGCCCGGACCGCGCCCCCGGCCCTTCTTCGGAGGCCGCCACTTGGCGAGTTCATCCCGAGACAGGCCGGGGTACCGCTCCACCTGCTGCTGGAGGTAGCCCTCGTAGGCGACGGCCGGGCTCAACCCGGTCTCCGGATCCACCTCGCTATACCACTGCTTAACCCAGGGCATCACTTCGTCCAGCCCAGCCAGCAACGGCATAAGCCGCTCAAGCTCCCACCCATCCCGAGTGGTCCGCTCCTCAATGAGCGTCACAAGCGCATGAGCCTGCTCCGCGTGATCCCAACCTGCCCACCCAAGAAGCAGCGTCTTGTCCCCATCCGGGCTAGCCCCCGGGTACGAGATGAACCGCTCCTTGGGAACATCGAGCTTCCCCCGATTCCGCCAGTACGAGTTCTTGACGAAGTCCGCGCTCGTGTACTTAGGCGGAACCTTGATATCGAGCCGTTCCCCGGTCTTGTCTTCCAGCCGCTGCAACCGCCACGTCTCTTCCCACTGCGTCCGCTTACGCAGCCCAGAGTCTTTGTAGCGCAGTGCCGGAATGAACGGCACATGCTCAGCATCCAGGATTTCTTCCAGGGCGTCGATCAGCTCAACTTCCTCACCCGCATACAGCCGCGCGACCGACACGAAGTCCGCGTCATCTTGAAGCCGGTCAGCCAACCGCCCTACCGTCATCATCCTCGGCCGGTCTGTGCCGCTCTCATCCGAAGAGAACCACAACCCCCGGTCCTCACTCCGGTCGAGCAACCAGTTCCGAAGAGCATCTTTCTCCTGTTTCTCCCAGGATTCGGACGCCCATCGACGTTTGTATTCCGGTCGCTCGATCAGGCCAATGCTTTGCGGGAGCTTCTCGATCGTCTCAATGCGCTTCTCGATTACACGGCGATACTCCTCTGGCCAGTGCTCCGGAACCTTCGTGGTCGGCATAGATCCATGCCGTGCAAACCATTGCGTCTCGACTTCGCCGGCAGCCATCTTCCGCGCCAAGACGATCTCGAAGGCCCGCTCACCCAACTCGATCCCAGGCACTGACTTTGGATCAGCGGCCAGTTCAGCCGCCTCCTCCTCGGTGAGGAGCCCATAGAGTCGATATACTTCCCAATCCAGTTCTTCTTGAAGGGCGACCATCTTTCGATGGAGAGATGACCACCTCTCGCGTGACCTTCTTAGTAGATCGGCGTGTAGGATCTCTTTGTTGGCAAGGTGTTCAGGTGTGCTTTTTCGACGTTCTTGTGCGAGGGAATTAAGTGCTGAACTGATTCGCTCGGCATGCCCTAGTGGGAGCGGAAAATTTGCCAGCTTTGTGCCAGTGAATTCATGAAAGCGCGGTCGCCCAGCGCGGCGACGAGCTGAAACGTGCCGAGGAGCGGCTGCGCGGACGCGAGTCGGCCGCATCCGCCGCGCTACGCGCGCTCACCGCGCTCGGCGCCGAGAACGGCCTGCCGGTCGGCGAACCGGCGCTGGACGCACTGGCCGGCGCGGTTCGCGACTTCCGGGAGAACGGGCACGTGTGGCTCCAGCACTGCGAGACGCTCCGCTCCGCCGAAGCGCGCGCCGCCGCCGCGGCGCGAACGGCCGGCGACTACGAGGCGACCGCGGCCGAATCCGCGGACCGCGCCCAGGACGCCGCCGACGAGGCCGCCGAGATGAGGGAGAAGCTCGAGGCCATCGATGACTCGATCGGCGTCGAGCATCGGCAGGTGCTGGAGAATCTGCGGAAGGCCAGGGCCGAGGCCGACGAGTGCGAGACCCGGTGCGGGACGCTCCGCAGCGCCCTGCTCGAACTCGAGAAGCGCATCGGCCGACTGGAGGAGGCCGTCGAGGTCGCGGAGAGGGCACGGGACGACGCGGTCGCCGCCCGGGACCAGGCCGCGGCCCGGTTCCGGCATCTGGTCACCGGCCACCTGGCCGACGATGCCGCGCTCGATGTGCGGCTCGACCCGGACGGGGGTGTGAAGGCCACCCTGGAGGGCGCGCGTTCGGTCGCCGCTTCGCTGCCGACCCGCACGCCGTACGAGCCGAGGAACGTCCGGGAGGCCGAGCACCATCTGTCCGAGGCGATGCACCGCGCGCGTGATGTCCTCGCCGATCAGGCGGACCTGGAACTCGCACCGGACGAGGACGTCCAGGTGCTCACGGCGACCATGAACGGGGTGCGCGTCGGCGCGGCCGAGCTGAACACCGCCCTGCGCGCGGAACGCGACCGGCGGCGCCAGGACATCACCGACAAGGAGCGCGGCCTGTTCGACCGGACGCTCGCCGGTGACACGCGCAGGCACCTCGCAGACCGCATCCGGCAGGCGACGGAGCTCGTGGACGGCATGAACCGCCGCCTGGAGCGGGTGCGGACGGCCTCGCGGGTCGCGGTGCGGCTGGTCTGGCAGGTCGATCCGCAGCAGAGCGCCGGGATACGCGCGGCGCGCGACCTGCTGCTCCGCGACCCCGCCCGGCTGGGCGGCGCAGACCGGGAGGCGCTCTACCGGTTCTTCCGGGACCGGGTGGAGGAGGCGCGGGCGGCGAACACCGCGGCGAGCTGGGAGGAGCAGCTCATGGAGGTCCTCGACTACACCGCCTGGCACCGGTTCACCGTCCGGCTCGAACGCGGGGACGGCAAGGGCTGGCAGGACCTCACCCGCAAGCTGCACGGCGCGCTGTCCGGTGGGGAGAAGGCGATCGCGCTGCACCTGCCGCTCTTCGCCGCTGTCGCCGCCCACTACCAGACCGATCCACACTGTCCGCGCTTCATCCTGCTGGACGAGGTGTTCGTCGGTGTGGACACCGCCAACCGCGGCCAGGTCTTCGACCTGCTGGTGAATCTCGAACTCGACATGGTGCTGACGTCCGACCACGAGTGGTGCGACTACCGGGAACTCGACGGCATCGCCATCCACCAACTCGTCACCGGTGCGGACGGCGATGGCGACAACGCCGTGACGACGGCGCGGTTCATCTGGGACGGCCACCGGACCGTACCCGTGGACGAGGAGGGCGTCTCCTGGTGAACATTCCGGAACGGCTCCGCGCCGCGGATCTGAAGCCTTTGTGGGCAACCCTGCACAAGCGCTTCTCCACAGGAACCGCGGTCAGCCGTATCACGGTCCAAGGGCTGGACCGCGACCAGCGGGCGGCCGTGGCCGACCTGCTCGGGATGGACCGCTATCCGCCGTCCACGGTGACGCTCTCCCTGACCCGCTTGGACACCGTCCTGCATGAACTCACCGGGTCCGATGCGCGGGCCCTCACGGAGGCGATCTGCGGACCGATCGGTGACCGGGCGCGTGACAGGCGGGAACGGGAACGCGAACGCGGCGCCCTGTGGGACTGGTTCGCAGGGCATCCGGTGGTCACCGGAGAGCCGGCATTGTCCGGATGGGTCGAGGAGGTGCGACGTCAGGGCCTCGTCGGCGGGTCTGTGGCGTCCACGCGCGACCTTCTCGAACGTGCGCTCAAGGTGCTGGCCGCCCTGCCGTCGGACGGCACGCCGCTCCAGGTCTTCGCGACCGGCTTGTTCGGTGACTCGCATGCGCTGGACGACGGCAAGCGCCTCTCCAGACTCGTTCAGCGCGCTCAATCATTCCGCTTTGGCGTCGAGCCGCCGCGCGACGCCCAGGAACGCAGGGCCCTGTGGGAACGCTCGGGGGTGGAGTGCGACGCCCTTTCCACGACCGTCCTCGTCGCAGGGCTCCGGCCGGCGGGCGACGGTGTCCTCGCGCGGACGCTGCGGATGTGGGCGGATGCGGGGCACGCCTCCGTCGTGACGCTCCAGCAATTGCGCGACTCGCAGGATCCCCGTGTGGAGGCTCCCGATGTGTGGGTGACCGAGAATCCCACGGTCGTCGCCCTGGCGGTGCGGCGGTTCGGTGACCGCTGCCCACCGCTGGTGTGCTCGTCGGGCTGGCCGAACAGCGCCGCCATGCGGCTGCTGCGCGCGCT
Source organism: Actinomadura madurae (assembly GCF_900115095.1). Lineage (GTDB taxonomy): Bacteria > Actinomycetota > Actinomycetes > Streptosporangiales > Streptosporangiaceae > Spirillospora > Spirillospora madurae. Next base: position 198,703 of record NZ_FOVH01000008.1, on the reverse strand, counting down.
CGGTGGCGCGGGTGCGACCTTGCACCACCACGGTGACTTCGACGGTGAGGGCCTCCGTATCGCCGCTTACGTCATGGCCAGGACCGGGGCACGACCCTGGCGCATGTCGTCGCGCGACTATCTCGCTGCTCTGGACGAGGTCGACGGCGCTCTCCCGGACTCTGGGCGGATCAGCGATGCCCCGTGGGATGCCCGGCTGGCCCGCGAGCTGAGAGACCGAGGCGCCGCGGTCTTGGAGGAGATGGTGGCCGAGACGCTGCTGGACGACCTCTCCGGAGCAATTCGTGGAGCCGCGCATTCTGCGGGTGATATCCCGCCAGGGTGAAGTGGCGCTGTGGGCGGTATATCTCGCGTTTATTGCATTTGGTGTTAATACTTGCGGGTGTGGCGGCGGGGACAGTAGTTTCGTCGGGCGAGCGGAGCGGCGGGCCTGGGGCGGCCCGGACAGCTGGGGAGCCATGAAGAAGCGTACCGACAGGAAGATCGCCATCGCGGGCACCGCGGCGGCGGCCGTGCTGCTGCCGACCATCATGGTCGGGCTCGCGCAGGCCGGGGTCGGCGTGCCGAAGGGCAGGTCGGAGGCTTCCGGGAACGCCAAGCCCATCCCGTCGTTCGGGCCCGCCACGCAGCCGTCCGCGCCCGGCCCGGCGTCGCCGACGACGTCGCCGAAGGCCCCGAAGCTGCCGAACGTCCCGCTGAACGGCAACCCGTTCGGCACCGGCGGCGGGTCGCCTAGCCCCACCGACCCCGACTCGAACACGGGCAGCCACGGCAAGAAGCCGCACATGCCGCCCGGCGCCGGGTCGGGCAAGTACGCCAAGGCGCCCGACGGCGCCACCATCACCGGCGTCAAGAAGGTCGCCTCGCGGATCTTCGACGTGACGATCGCCTCGCCCGCGCTGGGCGCGCAGGTCAAGACCCGCGTGATGGTGCCGAAGAGCTGGAAGTCCAGCACCACCAAGACGTGGCCGGTCGTGTACGCGTACCACGGCGGCAACAACAACTACACGTCGTGGACGAAGGACTCCAACATCGAGCAGGTCGTCGGGCCGTACAACGCGATGGTCGTGATGCCCGAGGGCGGCTGGAACGGCTCCTATACCAACTGGTACAACGGCGGCAAGGGCGGCATCCCCGAGTGGGAGACCTTCCACATCCGCGAGGTCATCCCGCTGATGGAGCGCAACTTCCACGCCGGGTCGGTGCGCGCCGCGATCGGCCTGTCGTCCGGCGGGCAGGGCGCGATCACCTACGCCGAGCGGCACCGCATCTTCAAGTACGCCGCGTCCTACAGCGGCGCCCTGAACATCACCGCCCCCGGCATGCCGCTCATCCTGACGTCGATGAACCGCGAGGCGGGCACCGCCATCTGGGGCGACCCGATCACCGCGCGGGCGAACTGGCGGGCGCACGACGCGACCGTGAACGTGGCCAGGCTGAAGGGCGTCGGCGTCTACGTCTCGTCCGGCAACGGCCAGCCCGGCCCCTACGACAAGCCCGACACGCCGCCGCACGACGCGGGGCGGATCGGCGAGCAGCTCGCCGGCACCATGAACGAGAACTTCGTCGCCGCCGCCAAGCGGGCGGGCGTCCCCGTCACTTCGCACCTGTACGGGCCGGGGATGCACAACTGGAAGTACTGGCGCGTCGAGCTGCGGCGCAGCTGGCCCGCCATCGCCAAGACCATCGGCGCCGGCAGGTCCTGACCCCGCGGTGAAGGGCTTCGCGCGGCGGGAGTTCCAGCTCGTGCTGCTCCGCCGGATGGCCGACTACCAGCCGGAGCTCGTCGAGGACGCGATGCGCTCGCTCGGCGCCGACCGCACCGAGATGCGCGAGATCAACGCGCGCTGGCAGCGCATCGTCCGGTCCCGGACGTTCCCCCGCGGGCGCCGCCGCTACGAGGCGGTCCTCGGGCCCGCGACCGTCGCGGAGCGCCGGATCGGGGACGTCGTCTGCGACGTGGCGCGGTGGCCGCCGTTTCCGCTCTGGCCGGGCCTGCGCTTCGAGATTCTCATGGCCCCGGACGGGACGGTCGTGCACGAATGGCTCGTCCGGGACGAGGGCGCCCCGGTGCCGCGGCTGGAGACCGTCGACGACCTCGTCCCGTGGTCCTGCGTGGTCGGTGACGTCGACGAGCGGTTCGGTGCGGTGGCGCACCAGGACGGCGACGCGCCGAGCCGCTGGCACGCGACCCTCACCGCACCGGACGGGACCACCTACGTCGCCCATTTCGTCTGGGGCCTCCTCCAGACGGTGGTGAGTGTCTGACCTGTCCGAAATGTTGGGGCGATCTTGGCCATTCCGGAAACCGTCGATGGCGCGGGCGTCCCTAGCGTGGACGTCATGCGAGCTATGCGGGACCGGCGATGCCCGAGGTGACCGCCATCCCTCCCGGCTTCCCGGCGTGGACCGATCTGGGCACCCCGGACCTGGAGGCGTCCAGGCGGTTCTACTGCGGGCTGTTCGGCTGGTACGTCTACGAGCTGGCCATCCCGGGGCGGAACGACTACCTCATGTTCACCCTCGCCGACATCGGCGGGCCGGAGGTCGCCGGGATGCAGGAGCTCGCCGACGACACCCAGCCCCCGTCCTGGACCTGCTTCTTCCGCAGCGACGACATCGACGCCAGCCTCGCCGTGGTGGAGGCCGAGGGCGGGCGGGTGCTGGTGGAGCCCTCGGACGTCGCGCATCTGGGCCGCTTCGCGGTGTGCATGGACTCCCAGGGCGCCGAGTTCGCGCTGTGGCTGCCGTTCGACCGGTCGGTGGGCGCGGGCGTGGCCGACGAGCCGTCCGCCCGGTGCTGGGTGGAGCTGGCCTGCGAGGACATCGAGGAGGCGCGGCACTTCTACGGCAAGGTCTTCGGATGGGACGCGGTCGAGCGCCAGTACCTGGCCGGCGGCGCCCCCTACACCAACTGGAGGGTCGGCGACTGGTCCCTGGGCGGCATGGTCAAGCTCGACGACCGCTTCCCGCCGGACTTCACCGCCCACTGGATCCCCTACTTCTGGGTGACCGACCCCGTCGCCGCCACGGAGAAGGCCGTCGATCTCGGCGCCCGGGTCCTCCTCCCGCCGACCGAGGTCGGTCCGGGCCGCTTCTCCGTCCTCATCGACCCGACCGGCGCCCGCCTGGGGCTCTTCACCCCGGCGCCCGGCCGCCGTCCGTCGATCCCGCCGGACGATCCGGGGCGCGGAGGCGGCCGAGGAGCATGAGGACGAGTTCGTCGATGACCTCGTCGAGGGTGGCGTCGACCCAGCCGGCGCTCCAGTCGTGCAGGAGGCCGTTGATGCTGCCGATGAAGGCGGTGGCGGCGATCCGGTAGTCGCGGTCGGCGATCTCGCCGCGGCCGGCGGCGGCTGCCGCCTCGGCGCAGATGAAGTCGACCCAGCGGGCGCGCCGGGTGAGGCGCTGGCGGTCCATCCGGGGGCTGACGCCGACGATCTCGACGAAGGCGATGCGGATCCGGGCGCGGTCGGCGGTGATGCCGGCGGCGTAGGCGCGGAAGAGGCGGGCGGTGCGCTCGGCCAGTGCGAGGCCCTCGACGGACGGGAGCGCGGCGACGACGTCGCGCTCGGCGGCGTCGTTCACTTCGAGGTGCAGGTCGGCGAGGAGGTCCTCCAGGGTGCGGAACTCCTCGTAGAACTGGCGGGTGGACAGCCCGGCCGCCTCGCTGAGCGCCGCGACCGTGGTGCCCCGGTAGCCGGGGCCGCGGCCGAACATCTCCAGGCCGGCGTCCAGGAACCGGCGGCGGCGCTCGGCGCGGCGCTCGGCGGCGGACCGGCCGCCGTACCTGCCGGTCGGTGTCGCGCGCCTGCCCGCCACGTCGCTCCCTCCGCTTGCTGGACGGCATTTTCCCGCAAATGGGGTCTTGTGCGGCACATCACCCTGCCTTACTGTCCAGTAACCAGGGTTCGAACACGACCATTTTCACACCGGAGACCCACCCCCTCCTGGAGGACACGATGCCTTCCCGAAGTCTCCGACGTGGTACCGCGCTGCTGGCCGCCGCCGTCCTCGCGATGACGGCGATCACCGGTGCCATCCCCGCGCGGGCGGCCGGCCCGCTCCGGGACGTGATGGCCGTCGGCAACGGCCAGGGCGGCACCGTCAGCTTCATCGACACCGCTACCTACGCCAACCTCGGCTCCATCAACGTCGTCCCCGACCTCCAGGAACGCCTGGACGCCATGACGCCGGTGGAGCGCATCGGGTACGAGACCGTCAACGCCGCGCAGGGCTACCGCAAGCTCGTCGACGACATGGCCGTCTCCCCGGACGGCAGCACCATCTACGTCTCCCGGGGCGCCCTGTCGGACGCCGTCGCGTTCGACATCGCCTCGAAGCGGATGCTGTGGCGGCGCAAGACCGAGGGCTTCAAGGCCGACCACGCCGCGCTGTCGCCGGACGGGACGCGGTTCATCGTCTCCGCCACCACGGCGAGCAAGGCCGAGGTCATCGACACCGCCACCGGCGAGCTGGAGACGACCTTCGCCACCGGCACCTACCCGCACGCCAACGACTACTCGCCGGACGGGAGGATCGTCTACAACTCCAGCATCGGCGTCACGTCGCTGCCGAAGTTCCTCAACGGGCTGAAGGGGTCGAAGGCCGTCACCGCGGTCGACGCGTCGACGTTCCGGCCGCTGCGCACCTACACCTTCGAGTACGGGATCCGCCCGGCCGCGTTCACCCGCGACAACCGGACGATGTACGCGCAGCTGTCCTACCTCAACGGGTTCGTCGAGTACGACCTGACCGCCGGCCGGATCACCCGGACGGTGCGGATGCCGTTCAGTGACAAGGCCGCCCAGATGAAGCCGGACGACTATCCGCAGAACTCCGCGCACCACGGCATGGCCATGAACCCCGACGAGTCCAAGCTGTGCGTGGCGGGGACCATCGACGACTACGTCTCGATCGTCTCCCGTCCGGGCCTGACGACGGACGGGACCGTCCACTACCCGACGGACGCGCTGCCGTACTGGACGCAGACCAGCCCGAACGGCCGGGACTGCTTCGTCTCCCTCGCCGAGGAGGACCAGGTCTCCGTCGTCGACTACCGGACGGCCCGGGAGGTCGCCCGCATCGACGTCGGCCGGTTCCCGCAGCGGGAGCGGGCCGCGAAGCTCACCGCCGAAGCCGTCGCCTCGCTCGACCCCGCCAGGGGCTGAGCCCGGGACCAGTCACCGCGCGGCCCGCCTCCCCCGCCGGGCCGCGCGGTGACCTTTGCGTGCGCCCGCACGGGCGCCGCTAATGTACGCAGGATTGTTGACAATTTGGGTTACAAGGCTGAGGGTGGGGGGCATGAGTACTAGTGCCCCCTCCAGTCCTCTCCTCGTCGTCAGCGCCCACGCGGGCGACTTCGTGTGGCGCGCCGCCGGCGCGATCGCCCTGGCCACGGCGCGCGGCGACCGCGCGAAGGTGGTCTGCCTGAGCTACGGCGAGCGCGGCGAGTCCGCCCGCGCGTGGCGGGAGGGCAAGGGCCTGGCGGAGATCAAGGAGCTGCGGCGCGGCGAGGCGGAGGCCGCGGCGGCGGAGCTGGGCGCCGAGATCGAGTTCCTGGACGCCGGCGACTACCCCCTGCGCGAGACGCCCGAGCTGGTCGACCGCCTCGTCCGGGTATACCGCGAGTTCGAGCCGGCGGTCGTCCTGACGCACACGCTGGCCGACCCCTACAACGGCGACCATCCGGCGGCGGCGCGGATGGCGTTGCAGGCCCGGGTGCTCGCCCAGGCGATCGGTTACGAGGCGCCGGGCGAGCCGCTCGGGGCGCCGCCGGTGTTCTTCTTCGAGCCGCACCAGCCGGAGCAGTGCGACTTCAAGCCCGACGTGCTCCTGGACATCACGCCGGTGTTCGACCGCAAGCGCAAGGCGATGGAGTGCCTGCCCGCGCAGCAGCACATGTGGGACTACTACACCGACCTCGCCAAGCGGCGCGGCGTCCAGCTGAAGCGCAACGCGGGGCCGAACCTCGGGCTGCCGCACGACACGCGCGCCGAGGCGTACGTCCGGGTGTACCCGCAGACGACGGGGGAGCTGGCGTGAGGACGGTCGTCGTCACGAACCCCCCGCGCGCCGAGGCCGCGTCCGTGGACGCGCTGGCCGGGTACGGCGTGGCGACCGTCCACGAGGCGACCGGGCGGACGGGCTACCTCGGCCCGTCGATCCGCCCGGTCCACCTCGGCTCGCGGATCGCCGGGACGGCTGTGACGGTGCTGTCGTGGCCGGGCGACAACCTGATGATCCATGTCGCGGTCGAGCAGTGCCGCCCCGGGGACGTGCTGGTGGTGACGACCACGTCGCCGTCCACCGACGGGATGTTCGGCGAGCTGTTCGCGACCGCGCTGCAGTACCGGGGCGTGCGGGGGCTGGTCATCGACGCGGGCGTGCGGGACGTCGCGGAGCTGCACGCGATGGGCTTCCCCGTGTGGTCGGCGGCCGTCAGCGCGCAGGGGACGGTGAAGGCCACGCCGGGGGCGGTCAACGTCCCGGTGACGATCGGCGGGCAGGTGATCCGGCCGGGCGACGCGGTCCTCGCCGACGACGACGGGGTGATGTGCGTCCCGCGCGAGTCCGTCGCGGACGCGGTGACCGCCGCGCGGGCGCGCGAGGAGAAGGAGGCCGCGACCAGGGCGGCGTTCCAGAAGGGCGAGCTGGGGATCGACCGGTACGGGCTCCGCGACCGGCTCGCCGGGATGGGCATCGAGTACGTCGAGTACGGCGAGCACGGCACCTCATGAGCGGTGTCCGCTGCATGCTGATGCGGGGCGGCACGTCCAAGGGGGCCTACTTCCTGGCCGCCGACCTGCCGCCCGGCGCCGCCGAGCGCGACGACCTGCTGCTGCGGATCATGGGCAGCCCGGACGCCCGGCAGATCGACGGGATCGGCGGGGCGCACCCGCTGACCAGCAAGGTCGCGATCGTGTCCCCGTCCGCCGCCGCGGACGCCGACGTCGACTACCTGTTCCTGCAGCTCGGCGTGGCGGAGGCGACCGTCTCCGACCGGCAGAACTGCGGGAACCTGCTCGCGGGCGTGGGGCCGTTCGCCGTCGAGCGCGGCCTGGTCGCGGCGGGCCCGGACCGGACGGGCGTCCGCATCCGGATGCTCAACTCCGGCAGCGTGGCGACCGCGACGTTCCCCACCCCCGGCGGCACCGTGGACTACGACGGGGACACCGCGATCTCCGGCGTGCCCGGCACCGCCGCGCGGATCGATCTGGACTTCGCGGGGACGGAAGGATCGTCCTGCGGGGCGCTGCTTCCCACCGGCCGTCCCCGCGATGTGATCGACGGTATCGAGGTCACCTGCGTCGACAACGGGATGCCGGTGGTGGTCGCCGCCGCGTCCTCGTTCGGCGCCACCGGGTACGAGAGCGACCTGTCGCACCTGCGCGACCGGGTGCGGTCGCTCCGGCTCAAGGCCGGCGAGCGGATGGGGCTCGGCGACGTCGGCCGGTCCTCGGTGCCGAAGACGACGCTCGTCGCGCCGCCCCGCGACGGCGGGCTGATCAGCACCCGCACGTTCATCCCGCTGGAGATGCACACCTCGATCGGCGTGCTCGGCGCCGTCACCGTCGCCACCGCGGTGCTGATCGACGGCGCGGTGGGCCACGACCTCGCCGAGCCGCCGCCGAACGGGGCGCCTCTCGGCATCGAGCACCCCACCGGGCGGCTGGACGTGACGGTCGAGCTCGACGGCACCGCCGTCCGCCGGGCCGGGATCGTCCGGACGGCCCGCAGGCTCTTCGACGGAACCGTCTTCCCCCGGAGGTCCCGGTGACCATCAAGCACGAGATCGCGCAGCTGAGCCATGTCGAGCCGCTGCGACCCGGACGGCCACGAGCTGGAGCTCTACCGGGAGTCGGAGTGGTACGAGGCGCCGGCCTGAGCTGGCAGGCCGAGCGCGCCGAGGGCCAGGCGTGGGGGCTGAAGACCAGCGAGTCCTTCCACACCCATGGAACTCCGCCGGTCGAGTATCCGTAGCGGGGTGAAGGGAAGCGGCCGGTCAGCCGGACAAGCGCCTCAGCAGGTCGCGGCTGGCCGCGGCCATGGTGGGCGGGACGTCGAGCTCGTCCAGCATGGTCGCCGCGGCCTCCATCTCGGCGGCGCGGCGGACGGCGTGCTTGTACGTCCCGTCCACGAGCCGGTCCACGGTGTGCTCGCCGGCCGCGGACAGCTCCTCGACGATGTTGCCGCGCAGCCAGTCCTCGCAGCCGGCCGCCCGCGCCGCCTCCAGCGCCTCGACGACCGACCCGGCGAGCCCCTTGAAGAACACGCTGCGGAGCAGCTTGCGGCCCGCGGCCGCGCCGGCCTCGGCGTCCATGACCTCGACGCGGGCGCCGAGCGGGCCGAGCAGGGCGGCGGCGCGGGCGGCGCCGTCCCCGGCGGCCAGCATCGGCGTGCGCAGCCCGCGGCCGGGCACCGGCGCCATGATCGCGACGTCGGCGAACGGGACGCCGCCCTGCCGGGCGATGCCGTCCAGCTCCCGCTTCAGGCCCGGCGACCCGGTGTTCAGGTCCGCCCAGACCGCGCCGTCCCCGACCCCGCCGATCCCGGCCTTGAAGGCCGCGACCGCGTCGTGCGCGCTGTTGACGCTCAGCACGAGGTCGGAGCCGGACGCGGCCTCCCCCTCGCTTCCGGCCTGGACGATCCCGCCGGACGCCGCGACGAGCGGGTCGTAGCCGCGCACGACCGCCCCCGCCGCCACGAGGTCGCGCGCGATCGCGCCGCCCGCCTCACCGAGCCCCAGTACGGCGATGACCGTCATGCGTCCCTCCCTCGCGTCCGGCATCCGCGTCACCGGCTACCCTAGATCAGCGACAAAATTGGCGACAATCTGGGGGACCCCGTGAGCGACGTGGTGGCCGGGATCCGCGAGGCGATCCTGAGCGGCGAGTTCGTCCCGAACCAGCGGCTGATCGAGGCCGACCTGTCCGAGCGGTTCGCCGCGAGCCGCGCCGGCGTGCGGGCGGCGCTCGTCGAGCTCGCCAACGAGGGCCTGATCGAGCGCGTCCAGAACCGCGGCGCCCGCGTCCGCGCCGTGTCCCTGGAGGAGGCCGTGGAGATCTCCGAGGTGCGGATGGTGATCGAGGGGCTGTGCGCCGCCAAGGCCGCCGAGCGCGCCACCCCGGCCGACGTCGCCGCCCTCCAGGAGATCGGCGAGGCGATGCGGACCGCGGTCGCGTCCGGCGACGTGCTCGGCTACTCCCGGCTCAACGAGCGCCTGCACAGCCGCGTCCGCGAGGTCAGCGGCCAGGCCACGGCGTCGGAGGTGCTGGAGCGGCTGCGCGCCCAGAACGTCCGGCACCAGTTCCGGCTGGCCATGCACCCCGGCCGGCCCCAGGTCTCCCTCCCGCAGCACCTGGACATCATCGACGCCATCGCCGCCCGCGACCCCGCCGCCGCCGAGGAGGCGGCCCGCGCCCACCTCCGCAGCGTCATCGAGACGCTCCGCGAGATAGCGCCGTAGCGGCGCCGTAGCGGAAAACCCTTCGCGGTCCTCCTCTCCCGGCCGTTACGGTCACGGTGCCGCACAGGGCGATCTTGCCCGGCGGCGGTCGTCATCAGAGAGAAGAGGAGGATCCCCGATGACAACCACGACCCTTGCTCTGACCAAGGTCCGCAACATCGGGATCATGGCGCACATCGACGCCGGGAAGACGACGACCGCCGAGCGCATCCTCTTCTTCACCGGCGTGTCGCACCGCATCGGCGAGGTCCACCACGGCAACACGGCGCTGGACTTCATGAAGCAGGAGCGCGACCACGGCATCACCATCACGTCCGCGGCCACGACCTGCCACTGGGACGGGTACACGATCAACCTGATCGACACGCCGGGCCACGTCGACTTCACCATCGAGGTCGAACGCTGCCTGCGCGTGCTCGACGGCGCCGTGGCCGTGTTCGACGGCGTCGCGGGCGTCGAACCGCAGTCGGAGACGGTGTGGCGCCAGGCCGACCGGTACGGCGTGCCGCGGATCTGCTTCGTCAACAAGCTCGACCGGGCGGGCGCGGACTTCGCGCGCTGCGTCGGCATGATCAGGGAGCGGCTCGGGGCCGTCCCGCTGGTCATGCAGCTGCCGATCGGCGCCGAGGCCGGGTTCGCCGGGGTCGTCGACCTCGTCTCCGAGCGCGCCCGCGTCTGGTCGGACGGGGAGTACGCGGTCACCGGCGTCCCGCCGGGCATGGCCGAGGACGTCCGCGCGTGGCGGGCCGCGCTCATCGAGACGGTCGCCGAGCGCGACGAGGAGGCCATGGAGCTGTACCTGGCCGGCACGGAGCCGTCCGAGGAGCAGCTGCACGCGGCCGTCCGGCGGCTCACGGTCGCGTCCGCCGTCACCCCGGTGCTGTGCGGGAGCGCGTTCAAGAACAAGGGCGTCCAGCCCCTGCTCGACGCGGTCGTGCGGTACCTGCCGTCACCGCTGGACGTGCAGGACGTCTCCGACGACCGGCCGCTGGCCGCGCTCGCCTTCAAGATCATGGCCGACCGGCACCTGGGCCGGCTCACGTTCGTCCGGATCTACTCCGGGCGTCTCGTGGCGGGCGCGCAGGTGCTGAACAGCGTGAAGGAGCGCAAGGAGCGGATCGGCAAGATCTACCGCATGCACGCGGACGCGCGGGAGGAGATCGCCTCGGCCGGGGCGGGCGACATCGTCGCCGTCATGGGCCTGAAGCAGACCACCACCGGCGAGACGCTGTGCGACGCCGCCCATCCGGTGGTCCTGGAGTCCATGGACTTCCCGGCCCCGGTGATCGAGGTCGCGATCGAGCCGAGGTCCAAGGCCGACGTGGAACGGCTGGGCGCCGCCGTCCAGCGGCTCTCGGAGGAGGACCCGTCGTTCCAGGTCCACGACGAGGACGGGCAGACCGTCATCGGCGGCATGGGCGAGCTCCACCTGGAGATCCTCATCGACCGCATGAAGGAGGAGTACGGCGTCGAGGCCAATGTCGGCCGTCCGCGGGTCGCCTACCGCGAGACCGTCCGCCGGGCGGTGGAGCGGGTCGACCTGACGCACCGCAAGCAGTCGGGAGGCAAGGGCCAGTACGCGAAGGTGCAGATCTCCGTCGAGCCCATCGAGGACGGGTACGAGTTCGTCAACCGGGTCACCGGCGGGCGGATCCCGAAGGAGTTCATCCCGTCCGTGGACGCGGGCTGCCAGGAGGCGATGCAGACCGGCGTGCTCGCCGGGCACGAGATGACCGGCGTGCGCGTCACCCTCCTGGACGGCGACTTCCACCCGGTCGACTCGTCCGAGCTCGCCTTCAAGATCGCCGGTTCGCTGGCGTTCCGGGAGGCGGTCCGGCGCGCGTCCCCGGCGCTGCTCGAACCGGTGATGGCCGTCGAGGTCATCACCCCCGAGGAGTACCTGGGCGCGGTGATCGGCGATCTCAACTCCCGCCGGGGCCGGATCGAGGGGACCGGCGAGCGCGCGGGCGCGTGGACCGTCCAGGCCCTCGTCCCGCTGGCGGAGATGTTCGGCTACGTCGGGCACCTGCGCGGGACGACGTCGGGCCGCGGCGTGTTCACCATGCGGTTCGCCGCCTACGCCGAGGTCCCGCCGGCGGTCGCCGAGACCGTCATCGCGGCCGGCTGAGGCCCGACCGGGGCTGAGGCGCGACCGGGGCCGTACCGAGGTGCGGCCCCGGTCAGCTCCAGATGGTCACGTAGACCGGCGGGCGGAAGCGGGACGGCGGCACGCCCGAGCCCGGGGAGCGCATGATGTGCAGCGCCTCGGCGGTCGCCAGGAACCGGCGGAACACCCCGGCCAGCGGCGGCCGGCGGTCCGGCGCCAGCGTCGTGGCGTGCCAGCGGATCTCCAGCGGGGTCGCGGGGGTCGCGATGACGTGCAGCTCGCCGCGCTGGACGCGCGGCGCGACCAGATGGGCGAGGGCGATCGCGAGGCCGTCGCCGTCCGCTGCGGCGGCCCAGGCCGCGGTCTGGTTGGGGTAGACCCGGATCCTGTCCTCGGGCACCTTCAGCCGGCGCAGCAGCCGCGCGGTCTCGCTGCCCGGGTCGGTGCCGGACGGGTCGACCAGCCACAGCGGGCGCGGGGCGGGGACCGTGCCCACGGCGACCAGGGCGGCGCGGTAGACGGGCTCGCTGACGAGGCCCGGGTCGTCGGCGAGGCGGGGCCCGAGGGCGACGTCGGCGAGGCGGTTGTGCAGCAGGACGGGCATCTCGCGCCCGGCGACGACGCCCGCGCTGCCCTCGACGGGACGGGACGAGCGGGCGGCGAACGCGTCCAGCAGCGAGGTCGCGACGAACTCGGCGATGGCGGGGACGGCGACGACCCGCAGCGCCTCGGGCGCGCCCCGGGCCGCGCGGACCGCGCCCTCCGCCTCCGCGCCGAGCACCACCATCTGCGACGCGATCGGCAGCAGGCGCGCGCCGCCCTCGGTCAGCGTCATCCCGCCGGGCCCGCGGACCAGCAGCGGGTCGCCGAGGTGCTGGCGCAGCGCGGCGAGCGCCTGCGACACGGCGGGCTCGCTCACGTTCAGCGCCCGCGCGGCCTCCTTAACCGAGCCGAGCCGGGCGACGAGGACGAAAGCGCCGAGCTGCGTCAGCGTCATACCGCCAGTCTGGACCTCCGGGCGGCCCGCGTTAACCCTTCGCTTATCCGGCTGTTGTCCCTGGATGCGGGCGGAGTGAGAATCTCGTCACATCCCACTCCGAGGGGGACGCCGTGCAGGTTCCCGCGAACTTCGAGTACGCGAAGGCGACGACCGTCGAGGAGGCGCTGGCGCTGCTGGCGCGCCACGGCGACGAGGCGAGGGTCCTGGCGGGCGGCCACAGCCTGCTCCCGATGATGAAGCTGCGCCTGGCGCAGCCCGAGGCCCTGGTCGACATCAACGACGTGGCGGAGCTGGCCCGCATCCGGATCGAGGGCGACGCCCTGTGCGTGGGCGCGCTCGTCCGGCACGCCGAGCTGCTGGGCTCCGCCGTCGCGGGGGAGCACTTCCCGATCCTGCACGACGCGGAACGGGTGATCGCCGACCCGGTGGTGCGCAACCGGGGGACGGTCGGCGGCTCGCTCTGCCAGGCCGACCCGTCCGAGGACCTGGCGGCGGCGTTCGCCGCGCTGCGGGCGTCGGCGGTGATCAGGGGACCGGACGGGGAGCGGGTGGTGCCGGTCCGGGAGTTCCACACCGGCCCGTACGAGACGGTCGTGGAGCCCGGCGAGCTGCTGACCGAGCTCCGGGTGCCGATCCGCCCCGGAGGTTCGAGCGCCTACGTCAAGGTCGAGCGGCGGGTGGGGGACTGGCCGCTCGCCGCCGCGGGCGCCGTGCTGAGGCTGGCGGACGGGCGGATCGCCGAGGCCGGGATCGGCCTGACGGCCGTGCGGGCGGAGCACTTCACCGCCGCGGAGGCGGAGGACGTGCTGCGCGGCGCCGTCCCGTCCGAGGAGGTCTTCGCCGAGGCGGGGCGGGTGGCCGCCGAGCACTGCGACCCCGGGTCCGACCAGCGGGGCCCCGCCGACTACAAGCGCCACCTGGCCGGGGAGCTGACCACCCGCGCGCTGCGCCGCGCCTACGAGAGGTGCCTGCCGTGAACATCACCGTGACGGTCAACGGGCAGCCGTACACCCACGACGTCGAGCCGCGGCTGCTGCTCGTCCACTTCCTGCGGGACGAACTGGACCTCACCGGGACGCACTGGGGGTGCGACACGTCCAACTGCGGCGCCTGCGTCGTGTGGCTGGACGGGGTGCCGGTGAAGTCGTGCACGGTCCTGGCGGTGATGGCGTCCGGCAAGGAGGTCCGCACCGTGGAGGGCCTGGAGCGGGACGGGGAACTGGACCCCGTCCAGAAGGGCTTCAGCGAGTGCCACGGCCTCCAGTGCGGGTTCTGCACGCCGGGGATGCTGATGACGTCGCGGTGGCTCCTCGACCACAGCCCCGACCCGTCCGAGGCGGAGATCCGCGAGGCGGTGTCGGGCCAGATCTGCCGGTGCACCGGCTACGAGAACATCGTCCGGTCCGTCCGGTGGGCCGCCGAGCACTCCTCCCGGGAAGTGACGTCATGAGCGAGGTCGTGAGCGAGAACGGGCACCGCGGGTTCGGCAGGGTGCCGCGCAAGGAGGACGCCCGGTTCATCCGGGGCAAGGGCACCTACGTCGACGACATCAAGCTGCCGGGGATGCTGTACGGGGCGGTGCTGCGCAGCCCTCACGCGCACGCCCGGCTCGTCTCCGTCGACACCACGGCGGCTGAGGCGCACCCGCAGGTCAGGGCGGTGATCACCGGCGAGACGCTGGCCGGGCTGAACCTCGCGTGGATGCCGACGCTGTCCGGCGACGTGCAGGCGGTCCTCGCGACCGACAAGGTGCGGTTCCAGGGCCAGGAGGTCGCGTTCGTCGTCGCCGAGTCGCACTACGCGGCGCGGGACGCGCTGGAGCTCATCGACGTCGACTACGAGGCGCTGCCCCCGGTGATCGACGCCCGCGAGGCGCTGGACGACGGCGCCCCGCTCATCCGCGACGACGTGGAGGGCCGCGCCGACAACCGCATCTTCGACTGGGAGGCGGGCGACGCGGACGAGACCGCCCGCGTCTTCGACGAGGCCGAGGTGGTCGTCGCCCAGGACGTCCTGTACCCGCGGGTCCATCCGGCGCCGCTGGAGACGTGCGGGATCGTCGCGGACATGGACAAGGTGACCGGCAAGCTCACCGTCCACACCACGACCCAGGCCCCGCACGCGCACCGCACCGTCTACGCGCTCGTCGCCGGGCTGCCCGAGCACAAGATCCGGGTCGTCTCGCCCGACATCGGCGGCGGCTTCGGCAACAAGGTCGGCATCTACCCGGGCTACGTATGCGCCATCGTCGGGTCGATCGTCACCGGCCGCCCGGTCAAATGGATGGAGGACCGGTCGGAGAACCTGATGACGACCTCCTTCGCCCGCGACTACCACATGCGGGGCGAGATCGCCGCGACGCGGGACGGGCGCATCCGCGGCCTGCGCGTGAAGGTGCTCGCCGACCACGGCGCCTTCAACGGCACCGCGCAGCCGACCAAGTTCCCGGCCGGGTTCTTCCACGTGTTCACCGGTTCCTACGACATCGAGGCCGCGCACTGCGCCGTCACCGGCGTCTACACCAACAAGGCGCCCGGCGGCGTCGCCTACGCGTGCTCGTTCCGCATCACCGAGGCCGCCTACCTGGTCGAGCGGATGATCGACGTGCTGGCGGCCGAGCTGGACACCGACCCGGCGGAGCTGCGGCTGCGCAACCTGCTGCGCGCCGACCAGTTCCCGTATTCCACGGCCACCGGCTGGGAGTACGACTCCGGCGACTACCCGCGCACCCTGCGCAAAGCCCTCGACATCGCGGGCTATGACAAGCTGCGCGCGGAGCAGGCCGACCGGCGCGAGAGGGGCGACGGGCCGCTGATGGGCATCGGCATCAGCTTCTTCACCGAGGCCGTCGGCGCCGGGCCGCGCAAGCACATGGACATCCTCGGGCTCGGCATGGCCGACGGCGCCGAGCTGCGCGTCCACCCGACCGGGAAGGCGGTGCTGCGCATCTCCGTCCAGACGCAGGGCCAGGGGCACGAGACGACGTTCGCGCAGATCGTGGCGGAGGAGCTGGGAATGCCGGTGGACGACGTCGAGGTCGTCCACGGCGACACCGACCAGACGCCGTTCGGCCTCGGCACCTACGGGTCGCGGTCGACGCCGGTGTCCGGCGCGGCGACGGCGGTCGTCGCGCGGAAGGTGCGCGAGCGGGCCCGGATCGTCGCGGGCGCGATGCTGGAGGCCGCCCCGGAGGACCTGGAGTGGACGCCGGGACGCTGGATCGTGCGCGGCGACCCGTCGTCCGGGGCCACCATCCAGGAGATCGCGATGGCCGCGCACGGCAGCCTCGAACTCCCGGAGGGGGTCGAGGGGCATCTCGACGCGACGACCGTCTACAACCCGCCCAACCTCACCTACCCGTTCGGCGCCTACATCGCCGTCGTGGACGTCGACCCGGGAACGGGCAAGGTCACCGTCCGCCGGTTCGTCGCGGTCGACGACTGCGGCGTCCGGATCAACCCGATGATCGTCGAGGGGCAGGTGCACGGCGGGCTCGCCGACGGCGTCGGGATGGCGCTCATGCAGGTCATGGCGTTCGACGAGGACGGCAACCACCTCGGCGCCTCGTTCATGGACTACCTGCTGCCCACCTCGATGGAGTGCCCGTCGTGGGAGCTCGGCGAGACCGTCACGCCCTCGCCGCACCACCCGCTCGGCGCGAAGGGCGTCGGCGAGTCCGCGACCGTCGGCTCGCCCGCCGCGATCGTCAACGCGGTCGTGGACGCGCTCGCGCCCTACGGCGTCCGGCACGCCGACATGCCGCTCACCCCGGCGAACGTCTGGCGCGTCATCCAGGGGCGCCCGTTCCGCACTGACCTGGCGATCCCATGATGAACGAGAACGCGGAACTGGCGGAGCGGCTGCGCGGCGAGCGGACGCCGTACGTCCTCGCCACGGTCGTGCGGGCGGAGCGCCCGACGAGCGCGAAGACCGGCGACCGGGCGCTCGTCCTGCCGGACGGGACGATGGAGGGGTTCGTCGGAGGCCACTGCGCCGAGTCGGCCGTGCGCGACCAGGCGCTCCAGCTGCTCCGGTCGGGCCGGTCGACCCTGCTGCGCATCACGCCCGCCGCGGACACCTCGCCTCTGGAGGGGATGGTGACGGTGAGCAACCCGTGCCTGTCCGGCGGGACGGTCGACGTGTTCCTCGAAGCGGTGATCCCGCCCGCGCTGATCAACGTCTACGGCGACGGGCCGGTCGCGCGTGCGCTGACCGAGGTGGGGCGGGCGGCCGGGTTCGACGCCCGCCCGGCGGGGACGGCCGACCCGCCGTCGCCGGACGCGGCGGCGGTCGTGGTCGCCACCCACGGGCGCGACGAGGAGGCCGTCCTGCGGGCCGCGCTGGACGCCGCCGTCCCCTACGTCGGCCTGATCGCCAGCCGGAAGCGGGGCGCCGCGGTGACCGCGGACCTGGAGGGCGGCGAGCGGGTCCACACCCCGGCGGGGCTGGACATCGGCGCCCGCACCGCACCCGAGATCGCGCTGTCGGTGCTCGCGGAGATCCTCTCGCTGCGTCCCCGCGCGGAGCGCCCCGCGCAGCGGGTGTCCCCGGTGGAGGTGTCCCCGGTGGAGGTGTCGTCGGCCGAGACGGGGGAGTGCTGCCACCACGGAGGTTGACGGCCGCGCACGCCTAGAATTAGGTTCGCATTCCGACCGGTCGGTACATTCCTGCCGCCCGGGCTCCCGGTGAGAGACGGAGGCGGCGGATGCGAGCGGCACGGCAGGCATGGCGGCGGCTGGAACCGGTCCACTCGATGATCTACTTCGTTCCGGAGGCGCCGGAGCGGTACGGCGCCCTCGGCCTGGACGCCCGGACCGCCTACTTCGCGTCCCGCGCGGCGGCCTTCGGGCGCGCCTCCGCCGAGGTCGTCATCGCGACGTTCTACAACTTCAACCCCGACGTCGTCCGCGCGGCCATCCCCGCCGCCTGGGAGAAGGCGTCCCCCGAGCAGGTGCTCGACGCCCGGGCGGACGCGGCCGCCGCCGCCCTCCGCCGCGGCGGCGTCGACCGGCTCCCCGGCCTGGAGGAGACCGTCTCCCTGGCCCGCCGCGCGGCCGAGGCCGCCGGCGACCACGCCCAGGGCAGGCCCCTCTACGCGGCGCACGCGGCACTGCCCTGGCCGGACGAGCCGATCCTGCAGCTCTGGTGGGCGCAGACCCTCCTGCGCGAGTTCCGCGGGGACGGGCACATCGCCGTCCTCACCACGGAGGGCGTCACCCCGGTCGAGGCCCTCGTCCTGCACGTGGCCACCGGCACCATGCCCAAGAAGTTCCTGACGGCGACCCGCGCGTGGCCCGCCGAGGAATGGGAGGCGACCGCCGAGAGCCTCCGCGGGCGCGGCCTGCTCGACGGCGAGTCCCTCAGCCCCGAGGGCGAGGCCTTCCGCCAGCGCATCGAGGACCGCACCGACGCGCTCGCGCTCCCCGCCTACGCCGCCCTGGGCGAGGACGGCTGCGAGCGCCTCGCCGAACTGGCCCGCCCCTTCGGCAGGGCCGTCGTGGACGGCGGCCTCTTCAGCCTCTCCTAGCGCGCCGCCGGAGGGTCTCCGCTAGGCTCGCGCCGATCGGGTCGTCTGGCGCGCTAGGGGTGTCCGCAAGTGTTCGAGTCCGTGCTCGTGGCGAACCGCGGGGAGATCGCCGGACGGATCGTGCGGACCGCCCGCGCGATGGGGCTCAAGGCCATCGCGGTGCACTCCGACGCCGACGAGGGGCTGCCGTTCGTCGCGGAGGCCGACGAGGCCGTCCTGATCGGGCCCGCCGACCCGGCCCGCAGCTACCTCAACGCCGCCGCGATCCTGGAGGCCGCGCGCCGGACGAACGCGCAGGCGATCCATCCCGGCGACGGCGTCCTCGCCGAGAGCGCCGCGTTCGCCCGGCAGGTCACGGACGCCGGCCTGGTCTGGGCCGGCCCGCCGCCGCTCGCCATCGCCCGGATGAGCGACAAGATCAACTCCCGGAACCTGATGCGGGAGGCGGGCGTCCCCGTCGGGCCCGCCGGCTGGGAACCGGTCCCGGACGCCGGCACCGCGGCCGAGGAGGCCGAGCGGATCGGCTACCCCGTCATGGTGAAGCCCGCCGCGGGCGACGGCGGCCTCGGCCTGGCCGTCGCGCACGACGCCGCGGGCCTGCGCCCCGCCTACGAGACGGCCCGCGCCGCCGCCGACCGCGTCTTCGGCCACGGCGCGGTGCTCCTGGAGCGGTACGTCCCGGGCGCCCTGCACATCGAGGTGCAGATCCTCGGCCTCGCGGACGGCGCGGTCCTCGCGCTCGGCGAGCGCGACTGCTCCGTCCAGCGCCGGTACCAGAAGATCGTCGAGGAGACGCCGTCGCCGGGCGTCACCCCCGCCCTCCGCGACCGCCTGCTGGCCGCCGCCGCCCGCGCGGGCGAGGCCGTCGGCTACCGGGGCGCGGGCAGCGTCGAGTTCCTCGTCGACCCCGCCGCGCAGGACTTCGCGTTCCTGGAGATGAGCACCCGGCTGCCGTCCGGGCACGTCGTCACCGAGATGGTCACCGGCATCGACCTCGTCGAGCAGCAGTTCCGCATCGCCGCCGGGGAGCCCGTCTCGTTCACGGACGCGACGCCGCGCGGCCACGCCGTAGCGTTCCGCGTCCACGCCGAGGACCCGCGGGAGTTCCGCCCCGGCTCCGGCGAGATCAAGGTGTGGGAGGAGCCCGCCGGCGACGGCATCCGCATCGACACCGGATACGCCGAGGGCAACACCGTCACGCCGTACTACCACCCCCTGCTCGCCAAGCTGACCGTCCACGGCGACGACCGCGGCCACGCGCTCGCCCGCGCCAGGGCCGCCCTCGACGCGTTCCGCATCGAGGGCCCGCCGACGAACCTGCCCTTCCTGCGCGAGTTGCTCGGCGTCCCCGGGTTCGCGGACGGGACCTACGACACCGGGATCGTCGGCCGCATGCGCCCGACCCGCCCGTCGGAGAGCGCCGGCTCGTCGTAGAGTGGCGCCGTGCCCCGAGACGAGCCCGTGTACTGCGACCGCTGCGGCGAGCCCGCCGCCGAGGGCGCCCACGCGTCCTGCCGCGCCGCCCGCGAGATGGAGCCGCCCCGCTACTGCGTGCACTGCCGCCGCCGCATGATCGTCCAGGTCACGCCGCTCGGCTGGACGGCCCGCTGCTCGTGGCACGGCGCGCTGCAGGACGCGTCCTAGGACGCCGGCGCCGCCGCGAGCGCGGCGCCCCGGTCAGACACCGGTGGTCTTGCGGGGGTAGGAGACCTCGGGATCGGTCGCGACGTTCACCAGGTACGGAACGCCGGAGTCGAACGCGCGCCGCAGCGCCGGGCCGACCTCGTCCGGGCGGGTGACCAGCTCGCCGGCGCCGCCGAGCGCGCGGACCACCTCGTCGTAGCGGCAGTGCGGCTGGAGGTCGGCGGCCACGTCGTAGCCGTAGAGCATCCGCATCGGGTGCTTCTCCAGCCCCCAGGAGCCGTTGTTGCCCACGATCATCACGACCGGCAGGCCGTGCCGGACCAGGCTGTCGGCGTCCATCAGCGACAGCCCCGCGGCGCCGTCGCCGAGCAGCAGCACGACCTGGGCGGACGGCCGGGCGAGGCGGGCCGCGATCGCGTAGCCGAGGCCGGTGCCGAGGCACCCGTACGGGCCCGGGTCGAGCCAGCCGCCGGGCCGCCGCGGCTCGACGTACCTGCCCGCGTAGGAGACGAAGTCGCCGCCGTCCCCGATCACCACGGCGTCGTCGTCGAGGATCTTCGACAGCTCCCCGTAGACGCGCAGGGGGTGGATCGGGTCGGCGTCGGAGGTGAGCAGGTCGACGTCCTCGGCGATGGCGGCGCAGGTCGCGTCGCGCAGGCCGTCCCGCCAGGGCGCGTATCCGGCGGGGGAGACGCCCGCCTGCGCGCAGGCCGCGGCCAGGCTCCCGAAGACGAGCGACAGGTCGCCCGCGGCGGACGCGGCCGGCCGGACGTGGGCGGCGAGGGCCGACGGCGCGTCCGCGAGATGGACGACCTTGGCGGTCCCGTCGCCGAACGAGCCGTAGCCGAGGCGGAAGTCCAGCGGCGTCCCCGCGACGATGACGAGGTCGGCGTCGCCGAACGCGGTGCCCCGGGCGCGGGTGACGAGCAGCTCGTGCCCGGCCGGCAGGACGCCGCGGCCCTGCCCGTTGGCGACCACCGGCAGCCGCAGCTCCTCGGCGAACGCGCGGGCGGCCTCGTCGGCGCCGTCCATCCACACGTCCGAGCCGAGGACGAGGACGGGCCGCCGCGCCGCCTTGAGCAGTCCGGCGACGCGGGCGAGCGCGTCGGGGTCGGCGGGCCGCTCCGGCGGCTCGGCCGGCCGCCGCGCGGCGTCCCGCCCGGCAGGGCCGAAGAGGTGGTCCATGTGGACGTCGAGGAAGACCGGGCCGCGGTGCGGCGCGGCGGCCGTCGTGAAGGCGCGGGCCACGTCGGCGGCGAGCGTGTCCGGCCCGCGGGCGGTCATCGCGAGCTTGGTGACCGGGGCGAGGATCGGCGGCTGGTCGAGCTCCTGGAGCGCGCCCGACCCCCACCGCCCGAGCGGCGCCCGGCCGCCGAGGACGACGACGGGGGACCCGTTGAACCAGGCCGTGGTGATCCCGCTGACGCCGTTGGTGACGCCCGGCCCGGCCGTCAGGACGGCGAGCCCGGTGCGGCGGGTGAGCCGGGCCGTCGCCTCCGCCGCGAACACGGCCGTCTGCTCGTGCCGGACGTCCACGATCCGCGGGACGGCGGCCGCGGCGGTTCCGGCGCCGTTCTCGCCGACGGCGCCGTCGTAGAGCGGGAACACGTGCCCGCCCGAGAGGGTGAACATCGTGTCGACGCCGTGCCCGCGGATCTCCGCGATGGCCGTGTCACCGCCGTGCCGAGCGCTCATGCACGCACGGTAACAAGCGGTCGTTTGGCTGCCCAGAGGGCGGCGGTTCCGATCAGGCGAGGTCCCGGCAGGACGACTCGCCCGGGAGCAGGGGACGGAGGCGGACCGAGTAGGTCTCGCCCTCGCTGCGCCAGGCGATGTCGGGCCCGGTGGCGGGGATCCTCTTCGGCGGGGCCAGCGTGCAGATGGCGCCCGCCACCTGGGCGCCCTTGCCGAGCGGGTCCAGCGGCCACGTCTTGACGGTGCCGCCGCCCGTCGTCGGGCCGGCGAGGACGGCCGTCCTCTCCGGCGCGTACGGCCGCGGCTCGGCGGCCTGGTCGGCCGCGGGCCAGCCGGCCGGGTCGAGCCTCTTGAGGAACCGCGCCTCCGGCCCGGCCTGCGACTCGGGCTGGATGATCCGGGTCGTCGCGCCGCCCATCCCGACCACGGTGATGATCGCGTCGGCGATCCGGTCGGAGCCGACCGTGTGCGAGCGGCCGAGCCCGGCGGCGCGGGCCTCGTCCAGCAGCCGCCTCAGCGCGTCCGGCTTCAGGCGGTACTCGGTCAGCCGGCCCTGGGAGGAGACGACGGCGCGTCCGGTGGAGTAGAGGGAGAACTCGGGGACGCTTCCCGGGCCGCCGAGGCCCGCGATGCCCCCGGTCTGCCGCCGCCGCAGGACGAGCCGCTCACCGGCGGGGGAGTCCTTGGCGGGGGACGAGGCGCCGGGCGACGAGGGCGAGGGCCCGGCGGTGCCGGAGCCGTCGTCCCCGCACGCGGTGAGCGCCGCGCAGGCCGCGAGGGCCGCGCAGGCGAGTGCCGGCGTCCGGTGGGAGCGTGTGTGCGGACCGGCCATGACGGTTGGACGCCCCGCCGCCGCCCCGGGTTCCGCCCGTGCCGGAGAAGTGAGGGGTCCGGCGGCGGGCCGGTCCGGGGCCCCGCGCTAGGGTGCCGCGTTGTGAGCGTTCTCGTTGTCTCCGGGACCTGCACGGGCGTGGGGAAGACCGTCGTGACCGCGGCCCTGGCCACGGTCGCCGCCGCGCGCGGCGCGTCGGTCGCCGTCGTCAAGCCCGGCCAGACGGGCGCCGGCGACGCCGATCCCGGCGACCTGGACGAGGTGCGGCGCCTCGCCGGCCTGGACGACGTGCACGAGTTCGCCCGGTTCCCCGATCCGCTGTCCCCGGCCGCCGCCGCGCGCCGGGCCGGGGTCCCGCCCGTCCGGCTGCCGGACGTGGCCGAGCGCGTCCGGGACCTCGCGGCGAGCCGCCGGCTGGTGCTGGTGGAGGGCGCGGGCGGGCTGCTCGTCCGCTACGACGACGAGGGGACGACGATCGCGGACCTGGCGCGCTGGCTCGGCGCCGCCGTGGTCGTCGTGGCCCGCCCCGACCTCGGCACCCTCAACCACACCGCGCTCACCCTGGAGGCGATGGCGCACCGCGGCGTGCAGCTCGCCGGGGTGGTGATCGGCGCCTGGCCGGACGACCCGGACCTCGCCATGCGCAGCAACATCCGCGACCTGGAGACCATCGCGGCCCGCCCGCTGGCGGGCGCGCTGCCCGCGGGCGCGGGCGCGCTGGACCCGGCGGAGTTCCTGCCGGTCGCGCACCGCGGCCTGGCCCCCTCGTTCGGCGGCGGTTTCGACGCCGCCGCGTTCCGCGACGGCTTCGGCCCCGACAAGGAGAACACGTGACCGACATCCTCGACATCGCCCGCCGCCAGGTGCTGGAGGAAGGCCGGGGCCTGTCCCGGGAGCAGGTCCTGGAGGCGCTGGCCCTGCCGGACGACCGGCTGCAGGACCTGCTCGCGCTCGCCCACGACGTCCGGATGCGCTGGTGCGGCCCGGAGGTCGAGGTCGAGGGCATCGTGTCGCTGAAGACGGGCGGCTGCCCGGAGGACTGCCACTTCTGCTCGCAGTCCGGCACGTTCGAGTCGCCCGTCCGGTCGGTGTGGCTGAACATCCCGGACCTCGTCGAGGCGGCGCGGGAGACGGCGAAGACCGGCGCGACCGAGTTCTGCATCGTCGCCGCCGTCCGCGGCCCGGACGAGCGGCTCATGGCGCAGGTCCGCGAGGGCGTCAAGGCGATCAACGACGCCGTCGAGATCAACATCGCGTGCTCGCTCGGCATGCTCACGCAGGAGCAGGTGGACGAGCTGGCCGCGATGGGCGTCCACCGCTACAACCACAACCTGGAGACGGCCCGCTCCCACTTCCCCAGCGTGGTCACCACCCACACGTGGGAGGAGCGCTGGGACACCCTCCGCATGGTCAAGGACGCCGGCATGGAGGTGTGCTGCGGCGGCATCGTCGGCATGGGCGAGTCCGTCGAGCAGCGCGCCGAGTTCGCCGCGCAGCTCGCCGAGCTGGAACCCGACGAGGTCCCGCTGAACTTCCTCGCGCCCCGGCCCGGCACCCCGTTCGCCGACCGCCCGCTGGTCGAGGGCACGGAGGCGCTGAAGACGATCGCCGCGTTCCGGCTCGCCCTGCCCCGCACGATCCTCCGCTACGCCGGAGGCCGCGAGCTCACCCTCGGCGACCTCGGCACCCGCGACGGCATGCTCGGCGGCATCAACGCCATCATCGTCGGCAACTACCTCACCACCCTAGGCCGCCCCGCCCAGAAGGACCTGGACCTCCTGACCGACCTCCAGATGCCCATCAAGGCCCTCAGCCAGACCCTCTAGGACATAGCCGGTCACGCTTTCCACGGCCTCCAGCGACCGGTCGATCTCGATGCCGAACGGCTCGGGCAGGTGGATCGGCTCTCCGAAATCCCATTCTTCGTCTGTCAGGACTTTCACGCCGCGTGACTCCTCCCTCACGATCTGCTCGCGGTCGTCGTAGAGAAGGGGTGCACCCAGCGTAGCCGGATCCTTCGAAACTGTGGTCGAAAGCTCCGGCTCGCGCGGAGGTCAGCGGCTGAGGCGGGTGATGAACTTGTAGCGGTCGCCCCGGTAGAGGGACTGGGCCCACTCGACCGGCTGGCCCGTGGTGTCGAAGGCGTGGCGGGAAAGGAGGAGCATCGGCAGGCCGACGTCCACGCCCAGGAGCTGGGCGTCGTGCGGGGTGGCGAGGACGGTCTCGATCGTCTCCTCCGCCTCGGTGAGGTGGACGTCGTAGGCGGTGGCGAGCGTCTCGTACAGGGAGTGGTGGCGGGGGAGCTCGCGGCGCAGGCCGGGGAAGCGGCGGGCCGGGAGGTGGGACGTGTCGATCGACATGGGCTCGCCGTCGGCGAGGCGGAGCCGGTGGACGCGCAGGACGCGCCCGCCCGGACGGATGCAGAGGAGGGTGGCCAGCCGCTCGTCGGCGCTGACGTAGCCGGCCTCCAGGATGCGGGTCTCGGGGCGCAGGCCGTGGTGCCGCATGTCCTCGGTGTAGCTGACGAGCTGGAGCTCCTGCGCGACCTTCGGCTTGGCGACGAAGGTGCCCTTGCCCTGGATGCGCTGGAGGCGTCCTTCGACGACGAGTTCGGCGAGGGCCTGGCGCACGGTGGTGCGGGACGTCTCGTACCTCTCGGCGAGCGTCCGCTCGGGCGGCAGCGGGCTGCCGGCCGGCAGCGACTGGATGAGCTCGACCAGCAGCTCTTTGAGCTTGTAGTACTTGGGGATCCGGGGTGCCTGGTTCGGGTGGCGCTTACCGAGGTCGCCGAGCGACGTCCGGTCGTACCCGTGCTCGAATCCGCCCCCGTGCCGGGGCCCGCCCCTGACCTCCGTCACGGCATCTCCTCACGTTCATCACGGGTTCTCCCGATGTTATGTGTGAAGACTACGGGCGGTAGAACACGCCACTTCGGCCAGGGCCGCCCGGAGGCGTGTGAGGTCGGCCTCGCCGAGGGTGGCGCGGGCGGTGAGGCGGAGGCACGCGCGGCCCTTCGGGACGGACGGCGGACGGAAGCATCCGACGCGGAGACCGTGCTCAGCGCAGATCGCGGCGGCCCGGACGGCGGCCTGCGGCTCGCCCAGGAACACCGGGACCACGGCCGCGGCCGGGTCGGTGGTCTCCAGGCCGGAACCGGCCGCGAGCTCCGCCAGCCGGACCGCGCGGTCGCGCGCGCGGCCCGGCAGCCCCGGCTCGGATTCGAGGACGTCCAGCGCGGCGAGCGCGGCGCCGGCGGCCGGGGGGTTCAGCCCGGTGTCGAAGATGAACGACCGCCCGGTGTCGACGAGCGTGTCGATCACCTCCGGGGCGCCGAGCACCGCGCCGCCCTGGGAGCCGAGCGACTTGGACAGGGTGAGGGTGAGGACCACGTCGGGTTCGCCGGCGAGCCCGGCCGCGTGCGCGGCGCCCCGGCCGCCGTCGCCGACGACGCCGAGCGCGTGCGCCTCGTCGATCACGAGCAGCGCGCCGTGCGCCCGGACGGCCGCGTGCAGGGCGGCCAGCGGGGCCAGGTCGCCGTCCACGGAGAACACCGCGTCGGTGACCACGAGGGCGTCGTCCTCCTCGCGCTCGGCGAGGGCCTGCTCGACGGCGGCGGTGTCCCGGTGCGGGACGATCACGACGCGGGCCCGCGACAGCCGGCACGCGTCCACGATCGAGGCGTGGTTGACCTGGTCGGACAGCACGAGCGTGCCGGGGCCGGCGAGGGCGGTGACGGCGCCGAGGTTGGCCAGGAAGCCGGAGGAGAACACCAGGCCGGCGGCGCTCCCGGTGAACGCGGCGAGCCGGCGGTCCAGCTCGGCGTGCAGCTCGGTCGTCCCGGTGACCAGGCGCGATCCGGTGGAGCCGGTGCCCCACGCGCGGGCGGCGGCCGCCGCGCCCTCGGCCAGCCGGGGGTCGCCGGCGAGGCCCAGGTAGTCGTTGGACGCCAGGTCGGTGAGCCCGTCGGGGCGGGGGCGGGGGCGGGGGCGCAGCGTGCGGCGCAGCCCGGCTTCGGCGCGCCGCGCGGCCGCGTCCCGGAGCCGCGCCAGGGGGTCTGCTCCTGCGGTCATGCGTGGATCCTGCCAGGTCGCGCGGGGCGCGGGGCACCCGCCCCCGCACCAGGAACGATGGGCGATGATGGTCGCGTGCCTACCTTGACCGATCTGGTCCGCGATCACACCGATCTGACCGACACCGATCTGGAGTGGCTGCACGCGCTGGTCTCGGACTGGCAGCTGCTGGCCGACCTGTCGTTCGCGGACCTGCTGCTGTGGGTGCCGCTGCGGTCGGCGGACGCGCTGCCCGCCGACGGGACGTCGCGTCCCGGCCGCGGCAAGCGGCCCGCCCTCGACACCGGGGAGGTCGTCCCCGGCTGGGTGGCGATCGCGCAGATGCGCCCGACGACCGGCCCGACCGCCTACCCGGAGGACCTCGTCGGCAAGGTCGTCCGGACGGAGCGGCGCAAGCTGATCGACGTCGCGTGGCGGGAGCGCCGGATCGTGCGGGAGGGCGACCCGGAGTGGGGCAGCGGCATCCCGGTCCGGGAGGAGTCGATCCCGGTCCGGCGCGGCGCCAAGGTGCTCGGGGTGATCCAGCGCAGCACGAACCTCAGCTCGGCGCGCACGCCGTCCCGGCTGGAGCTGACCTACCTGCAGAGCGCCAGCGACCTCGCCACGATGATCTCCGAGGGGCGGTTCCCGGTGCCGGGCGAGGAGCCGAACCTGGTCCGCTCGCCGCGCGTCGGCGACGGGCTGATGCGGCTGGACCGGGCCGGAAAGGTCACCTACGCGAGCCCGAACGCGCAGTCGGCGTACCGGCGGCTCGGCTTCCCCGCGGACCTGGTCGGCGAGGCGCTCGGGCAGGTCACCGCCGACCTGTGCGACACCGGCGAGCCGATGGAGGAGGCGCTCAGCGTCGTGCTGTCCGGCCGGGCGCCGCGCGAGGTGGAGGTCGAGTCGCGCGGGTCGGTCATGCAGCTGCGGACGATCCCGCTGGTCGTCGGCGGGACGCGGATCGGCGCGGTGGTGCTGTGCCGGGACGTCACCGAGCTGCGGTGGCGGGACCGGGAGCTGATGACCAAGGACGCCACCATCCGGGAGATCCACCACCGGGTGAAGAACAACCTGCAGACGGTCGCCGCGCTGCTGCGGCTGCAGGCCCGCCGGCTGCGCATCCCGGAGGGGCGGGCCGCGCTGGACGAGGCCGTCCGGCGCGTGGGGTCCATCGCGATCGTGCACGAGACGCTGTCGCACACCCCCGACGAGCTGATCGACTTCGACGACATCGCCGACCGGGTGATCACGATGGCGGGGGAGGTGTCCACGCCGGAGACGAAGGTGGCGCCGAAGCGCACCGGCAGCTTCGGCGTCCTGCCCGCCGAGGTCGCGACCCCGCTGGCGATGGCGCTCACCGAGCTGCTGCAGAACGCCCTCGAACACGGGCTCACCCACCGGTTCGGGACGCTGGAGGTCGTCGCGCACCGCTACGGCGAGGGCGAGACGCCCCGCGACCCGGGCGGCGTCCCGGTCTGGGGCGAGTGGCCCGCGCCCGGCGCGGACGAGCCCCGGACCACCGGCGGCGACGGGCCCCGGGCGTCCGGCGACGCGCCCCCGGTGGGGCGGCGCCTCGTGACGATCGTCGCCGACGACGGCGTGGGGCTGCCGGAGGACTTCGACGTGGAGAGCAGCAACAGCCTGGGCCTGCAGATCGTCCGGACGCTGATCGTCGGGGAGCTCGGCGGCCGTCTCGACTTCCGCCCGCGCCCCGGCGGCGGCACCGAGGTCGTCGTCGACATCCCCCTGGACCATCACCACGGCCCCGGCCGGAACTGAGGGGCCGGGGCCGATGTCGTCAGTACGGCGCGAGCCGTTACTGCGCTTGGAACAGGAAGTTCAGATGCGGGCGCGGGTGCGCGCGCGGGACGCCCGGCGCTTCAGGGCGCGGCGCTCGTCCTCGCCCATGCCGCCCCAGACGCCCGAGTCCTGGCCGGACTCCAGCGCCCAGCGGAGGCAGGCGTCGCTGACGTCGCAACGCCGGCACACCTGCTTGGCCTCCTCGATCTGCAGGATCGCGGGCCCGGTGTTGCCGATGGGGAAGAACAGCTCGGGGTCCACGTCACGGCAGGCTGCGCGGTGGCGCCAGTCCATGCGGTCCACTCCTTCGTCAGGTGGTGGAGACACACCACACTTGTGAACGGTTTCACATGTCGCGAACGCCCGGGGTGGCGGTGGCCAGGTCCAGGGGTGGTTGTTCGGCGGCGCTGCGAGCAGGGGACCTACGGCGTTGGGGCCCTCTGTCGATCGGCGCACTTCGAGCGTGTCAGGGGGTACCGGACGGCGCAAGACCTTTGAGAAAGGATTCTCAAAGTATGGGTGTCGCATGTGTCACATACGCGGGACGACCGTGTTACTTGGCTCTCACCTTGCTACGCCGCCGTCCTCAAATGACGATGCGGATCGCCTTCGGGACCGATCGGAACGTCACGCTCCTGTGCTCGCCGAGGTAGTCGCCGTCGAGTTGGAAGGCCACCGGGCGGTCGGCGCACAGGGTGACCTCCGCCGCGTCGTGCACGTTCACCACCTGCCTACCCTGCACGGGGCGGTGCCGCGCGGTCAGCATCTGGGCCAGCGCCCCGACCGTCGGGCCCACCTCCAGGGAACGCATCCCGAACACGTCCAGGCCTCGAGAGAAGTTCGCCTTCGGACTCGGATTCACCGGCAGCCGGCCCATGAAAGTCCACGGCGACGTATTGGAGATGAACGCCAGGAACAGCCCCGATTTCGGCGGGCGGCCCGGCTGCTCCAAAGTCAGCGCGGGACGCCGCCGGTCGGTGCCGGAGAAGAAATGGCGGACGGCCGTGCGCACGTACAGCGACGGGTCGGCCCGGACCCCGGCCGCGCGCCGCCGCTCCACCTCCCGGACGACCTCCGCGTCGAGCCCCACCCCCGCGCAGAACGTGAAGTACCGCTCGGTGCCGCCCGGGTGGCGGGCCGTGCCGAGCCCGACCGTCCGGTGCCGCCCGGCCCGCAGCGCCTCCAGCACCGCCTTCGTCGAGCCGATCGGGTCGTCGGGCAGGCCGAGCGCGCGGGCGAACACGTTCGCGCTCCCGGACGGCAGCACCGCCAGCGCCGGCAGGTCCGGGGACGGCCCCTCGGCGAGCAGCCCGTTCACCGCCTCGTTGACCGTCCCGTCGCCGCCGAGCGCGATCACGACGTCGTAGCCGTCCACCGCGGCCTGCCGGGCCAGTTCGGTCGCGTGGCCGCGGTGGCCGGTCTCGGCGAGGACGAGGTCGAGGTCGCCGGTGAAGGCCCGCATCAGGATGTCGCGGGCCCGCCGGGAGGTGGAGGTCGCCTTGGGGTTGGCGATGAGCACAGCGCGCACGGCGCCAGGGTATCGATCGTTCCGGACGCGTTCGGCGGCCCTTTCCCTCCGGGACGGGCCGCGGCCGGGTGCGAGTAGGGTTTCGGGGTGTGACCAAGCGTCCCTTCACCGTGCGGGCCGCCGCCGCCCTCGAGGCCGCGGAGGGGCTCGCCGCCGCCGGCTTCGGGGTCTTCACCGGCGTCGAGACCGCCGTCGGAGCCGCCGTCGACCCGGCCAGCGCGATCGGGGTCACCGTCCTCGCGCTCGCCGGCGGGCTCGGCATGCTGGCGTGCGCCCGCGGCCTGCTGCGCGCCGACCAGTGGAGCCGCGCCCCCACGGTGCTGACCCAGCTGTTCGCGCTGCCGATCGCCTGGTCGCTGTGGCAGAGCGACCGTCCCGCGATCGCGCTCCCGATGGCGGTCGTCGCCGTCCTCGCGCTGATCGCCGTCCTCAGCCCGCCGAGCACCGCCTGGCTCGTCTACGACCATGACGAGGACGGGGACGAGGAGAAGGACGGAGAGGGCGGTGAGCCCGCCGTCCCGGCCACCGCGTCGAAGGCGGGGAAGGCGCCCGCCGCGGACGAGACGGACGCGAAGGAGCCGCGCTCCCTCGGGCAGCGCCTCAAGGACCGCCTGAAAGAGCAGCCCACCAAGGACTGACCGGAAACGGCCGAGGGCCCCGGAGAACGCTCCGGGGCCCTCGTGACGTTTCTCGCCCGCCCTCACTCGTCGGCGGTCAGGCCCTCCCGGAGCTGCGCCAGCGTGCGGGCGAGCAGCCGGGACACGTGCATCTGGGAGATGCCGAGCTCGGCGGCGATCTGCGACTGCGTCATGTTGCCGAAGAACCGCAGCAGCAGGATCTTCTTCTCGCGCGCCGGAAGCTTCTCCAGCAGTGGCTTGAGGGACTCGCGGTACTCCACGCCCTCCAGCGACTCGTCCACCATGCCGAGCGAGTCGGCCACCGCGGGGGCGTCCTCGTCGCCGGAGTCGGGGGCGTCGAGGGACACCGTGGAGTAGGCGTTCGCCGACTCCAGGCCCTCCAGCACCTCCTCCTCGCTCATCTGCAGGTGCGCGGCCAGCTCGCTGACCGTCGGCGCGCGGCCCTCGCGCTGGGCGAGATCGCTGATCGCCTTCGTCAGCGACAGCTTCAGCTCCTGGAGCCGGCGCGGGACCCGCACCGCCCAGCCCTTGTCGCGGAAGTGCCGCTTGATCTCACCGACGATCGTGGGCGTGGCGTAGGTGGAGAACTCCACACCGCGCTCCAGGTCGAACCGGTCGATCGACTTGATCAGGCCGATGGTGGCGACCTGGATCAGGTCGTCCAGCCATTCGCCCCTGTTGCGGAACCGGCGGGCGAGGTACTCCACCAGCGGCAGGTGCAGCTCCACGAGCTGGTCGCGGATGCGCTGGCGCTCCGGGTCGCCCTCCGGGAGCTCGGTGAGCCGCTCGAACAGGGCGCGCGCCCGCGCCCGGTCGGGCACGGCGCTCTCCGACCGCTCGGTACTCGCGCCGGAGACGGTCGTCTGCTCCGTGGTCGTCTTCTCCGTCACGGGGCCCCCGCCGCACCGCGCCGCTTCTGCAGTGTCACCGTGACCCGGTCGTCGGCGCCCACCCGGGCGTCGACCTCACCGGCGAGCGACGACAGGACGGTCCAGGCGAACGTGTCGCGGCTGGGCTCCTCGCCGTCCACCGTGAGGACCGACACGGAGATCCGCATCGCGTCACCGGTCAACTCGAACTCGCAGGTCAGATCCGTACCTGGCACCGCCTGCGCGAGCAGCATCGCGCACGCCTCGTCGACGGCGATGCGCAGGTCCTCTATCTCGTCCAGCGTGAAGTCCAGCCTGGCCGCCAGCCCCGCGGTAGCGGTCCGCAGCACGGACAGGTAGGCGCTCGCGGCGGGCAGCCTCACCGTCACCACGTCGCGGACGGACAGCTTCGTACTTGCCGGCATTGCAGCGGTTTCCTCGGTCACGTCACTCCCTCGCAGGATGGTCCCGCTGCCTTCGAAACTACCGCCTAGACGACGTGCTACGAGACTCCGGCGCGGTGTTTGCTGGCATTTCTCTCCTCCTTCGGGCGCTGGGCGCCCTGCTGTGTTTATTGCAGTGCCCTCCTCCTTCGGGCCTGGCGGCCCTCCATCGTCGGGCTCTGCGGGCGATCGCTGCATCGCTCCGGCTCGCCTTGCGGCTCGCTGCGCGATCAGGGTCTTGCTTCGCTCGACCCTGCCTTCGGACGCGATCGCAACCATTGGGGTTGTTGCGGGGTTGCGGTGGTGGTTGGGGTTCGTGCGGAACGGGGGTGCTGGTGGTGCGTCCGTTCCGGTCAGGTGGTCGGGAGTAGGGCTCCTCGGTGGGTTATTACCTTGGCGGCCAGGGTGGTTGCTTCTTCGGCGGCTTTGCGGCGGGACGTTCCTGACAGGCGGGAGGCCAGGTAGGCGCCGTTGTAGGCGTCGCCGGCGGCGGTGGTGTCGATCACCTTTACGGCGGGGAGGGCGGGGACGTGTTCCTCGGTGGTGGGGTCGGCGATCACGCTGCCCTGGGCGCCCAGCTTGACGGCGATCTCGGTTACGCCGGCTTCGCGGAGGCGTTTGATGGCGTCGGTGGGGGTCTCGTCGCCGAAGACGGCGCGGTCGTCGGTGAGGGTGGGCAGGGCCACGTCGGTGCGGGCCAGGACGGCCCGCATGGCGGACGCGGCGGCTTCGGGGGACGGCCAGCCCGCCGGGCGGTAGTTGCCGTCGAAGGCGACCAGGCCGCCGCGCCGGCGGGTCTCGTCCAGGACGGTCAGCAGGCGCTCGCGGGCTTCGGGGGGCAGGATCGAGAGGGTGATGCCGGAGAGGTAGACGAGGTCGTGGGCCGCGATGGCTTCGTCGAGTTCCAGGGGGTGGGCGGGGCCGAAGAGCCCTCGGGCCGCTGATTGGGAGCGGTAGTAGTGGAACGTCCGCTCGCCGTCTGCGTCGGTGCGGATGAGGTAGAGGCCTGCCCGGCCGCCGGGGACGGCGCGGGTGTGGTCGGAGCCGACTCCGTGGGCCGCCCACGCGGCCCTCATCTGGGTGCTGTACGGGTCGTCGCCGACGAGCGTGACGAACTGGACGTCGGCGGTGCCGGGGGACGCGCTCCTGGCCAGGTACGCGGCGGTGTTGAAGACGTCACCGGCGTAGCCGAGCGCGAGCCGGTCCGCGGTGACGTGGCTGAGCTCGACCATGCACTCGCCGATCAGGGCGATGCGGGCGGGACGGGGACGCGGACTGTCCAGGGTGCGCACGGCGATTCCTCTCTGTCCCGGGCGACGATACATCTAGACAGCAAGTCATCTGATGACTAAGACTTCGGAATGTCGCGCTTCACGGAGAAGGGATGCCCATGCACGAGGACCCGATGCGAGGCTATGACGAGGACGGGTACGCGATCTTCAAGAACGTGCTGGACCCCGCGCTGATCGCCGAGGCGGACCAGCACGTCCGGTGGTTGCAGCGGCGGTATCCCGAGCGGAGCGGCGAGGATCTGTCCACGGAGCTGGTCGCCAAGGACCCGTTCTGGGTCCGGCTCGTGTCCGATGATCGGCTGCTCGACGTGGCCGAGCGGTTCATCGGCCCCGACATCGCGCTGTTCGCGTCCGCCTACATCTCCAAGCCGCCCTACACGGGCAAGGCCGTTCTCTGGCACCAGGACGGCGCGTTCTGGCCGCTCGATCCGATGCGCGTGGTGACGCTGTGGCTGGCCGTCGACCGCTCGACGCCGGAGAACGGCTGTCTGCGCGTCATCCCCGGCAGTCACAAGGAGGACCTGCACGAGGT
The DNA here is from genome assembly GCF_900115095.1 of Actinomadura madurae. Classification (GTDB taxonomy): domain Bacteria; phylum Actinomycetota; class Actinomycetes; order Streptosporangiales; family Streptosporangiaceae; genus Spirillospora; species Spirillospora madurae. The sequence continues at coordinate 165,275 of NZ_FOVH01000008.1, read as the reverse complement.
CCGCGAGCGCGATGACGCCGGGGCCGTCTTCGGCGTGGAGAGCGCGGCCGGCGTCGACGAGTCGCGGGCCGTGGACCTGGTCCTCGAACCCGGCGACGTCGAGGTCCACCACCCGAACATCATGCACGGCAGCAACGCCAACGACTCGCCCTACCGGCGCTGCGGGCTGACCATCCGGTACATCCCGACCTCGACCAGGATCACCGAGGAGCCGTCGCCGTGGCCGTCCGCGCTGCTGCTGCGCGGCGAGCCGGGTGTGAACGAGTACCAGCCGCGGCCCGACTACGTCCCCGGGGAGCACTTCGCCTTCAGCGGCGCGGAGAACTGGAGCTGATGGGCGCCCGCAGGCACCGGCCGTCCCGGAACTGGGGCGCTCGCGTCCACGAGACCGCCTGGGCCGGCATCGACGCGGTGGTGCTGGAGAACGAGCTGCTGCGGGTGACCGTCCTCGCGGGCAAGGGCGGCGACGTCGCGGAGTTCTGCTACAAGCCGCGCGACATGGACTTCGTGTGGCTGTCGCCGGACGGGCCGCGCGACCCGCGCGACGTGGCCGGGGGAGCGGCCGACGACACCGCCCTGTTCCTCGACTCCTACGAGGGCGGCTGGCAGGAGGTGCTGCCGAACGGCGGCGCGCCCAGCACCTACCGGGGCGCCGCGTTCGCGCAGCACGGCGAGGTGGCGGGGCTGCCGTGGGACGTCGCCGTCGTGGCCGACGACGCCGGGGAGGTGGCGGCCCGGCTGACCGTGCGGGCGCGGCGGATGCCGCTGCGGGTGGCCAAGACGTTCCGGCTGCGGTCCGGCGAGGCGGAGTTGGTCGTCGAGGAGGAGCTGGTCAACGAGTCGGGGGTGCCGCTGGACGCGATGTGGGGGCACCACATCGTGTTCGGTGCGCCCTTCCTGCGTCCTGGGCACCGGATCAGGCTGCCGGACGGCGCCCGGGTCGTCCCGCACGAGACGGCGATCGCGCCGGGCGGGCGGCGGGTCCGGGCCGGCGGGCCGTACGCGTGGCCGCACGTGCCGGCGGACGGGGGCGGGACCGTCGACCTCGGTGTCGTCCCGGACCGTGGTGCGCCGAGCGACATCGTCTACGTCACCGGCCTGGAGGAGGGGCGCTACGAGGTCGTCGACCCGGACGGCCTCGGCATGCGGGTGCGCTGGGACGTGGCCGTCCTGCCGCACCTGTGGCTGTGGCAGGAGCTCGGCGCGACCAGCGGGCATCCGTGGTGGGGCCGCGCCTACGTGGTGGGCCTGGAGCCGTTCGCCGGGTATCCGACGGACGGGCTGGCCGCCGCGGCGGCCAACGGGAGCGCGCTCAGGCTCGGACCGCATGCCCGGCGGAGCCTGTGGCTGCGCGCGGGGGTCATCGGAGGGGAGCTATGACGGAGTTCGAAGGCAAGGTCGCGGTGGTGACCGGCGGGTCCCTCGGGATCGGCCGGGCCGTGGTGGAACGGCTCGCACGCGATGGGGCCTCGGTCGTGTTCTGCGGGCTTGGTGACGTTGGGCGGGCGGAGCGTGAACTGCGCGCGGACGGTCTGGAGGTCGCCGGGACCGTCGCCGACGTGACGGCCGCGGCGGCGATGGACGGGCTGGTCGCGGACGCCGTGTCCCGGTACGGGGGCCTCGACGTGCTGGTGACGTGCGCGGGCGTGCAGCGGTACGGGACGGTCGAGGAGACGTCCGAGGAGCTGTGGGACGAGGTGCTCGGCGTCAACGTGAAGGGCGTCTTCCTCGCCTGCCGCGCGGCGGTGCCCGAGCTGCGCCGGAGGGGCGGCGGGACGATCGTCACGATGTCGTCGGTGCAGGCGTTCGTGTCCCAGGACCGGGTCGCCGCCTACAGCGCGAGCAAGGCCGCGATCAACGCGCTGACGCGGGCGATGGCGCTCGACCACGCCGCCGACGGCATCCGCGCGAACGTGGTCTGCCCGGGGTCGGTGGACACGCCGATGCTGCGCTGGGCCGCCGACCTGTTCCGCGGGGAGAAGGGGCAGGACGCGCAGGTCGAGGAATGGGGGCGGGCCCATCCGCTGGGGCGCGTCGCGACGGCGGACGAGGTCGCGGAGGTGGTGGCGTTCCTCGCCGGGCCGCGGTCGTCCTTCGTGACCGGCGCCGAGCACCGCGTGGACGGGGGCCTGCTGGCGCGGAACCCGGCCGCACTTCCCGAGACCTAGACCAGAAAAGATCTAGACAACAAGTCATTTGATGACTCATGATGTGGGACGCACGAGCCCCGTGCGAACCGCCCACCCCATCCGTCAGGTTCGCCGCGTGCTCGCGGAGGTTTCCATGCAGGAGTCCCGTCCCTCGTCAACCGAACGGCCCTCTCGCCTTCACGCCCGGAGGTGGTCGCGCGCCGCCGCCCTCGCTTCCGCGCTGCTCCTCGCCGCACCCGCCGTCCCGGCGGCGGCCGACACCCACGGGCACGGCCCCAGCTATGGCGCCGGCCATGACAAGGCCCGGGGCAAGGGCCACGCGGCCGAGGCGGACGCGCCCACCTGTTCCGGGCACGCCCCGCCGACGTTCGGCACCGCCACGCAGAACGCCGCGCTCAACGGCAAGTTCACGTCCTACGGCAACAGCAACGCCCTCCTCGACGACTGGACCGGCGCCGACACCACGTACTCGCTGAAGCTGTCGGACGGGCGCATCGTCTACGCCTACTCCGACACCTTCCTCGGCCGGGTCAACGCCGACGGCTCCCGCCCGGTCGTGATCGAGGAGGGCGGGACGACCCCGTTCCTCAACAACTCGTTCGTCGTCCAGGGGACGGGCGGCGCGCTCACCACCGTGCACGGCGGGACGGCAGCCGCCCCGAAGGCGGTCATGCCGCCCGCGCAGGCGGCCCACTGGTACTGGGCGGGCGACCTCACCCAGAGCGGCTCGGAGGTGCAGCAGCTCTACCGCGAGTACTACGACCCGGACCCGAACAACGGCACCGGGTGGGACATGAAGTTCAAGGACAACGTCCTCGCCCGCTTCTCCGCCGGAAACCTGTCCGCGCCGACCCAGGTGAAGGCGATGCCGTCGGCGTCCGGCGTCCAGTGGGGGTCGGCGCTGCTCCGGGACGGCGGCCACACCTACATCTACGGCACCGAGGACTACACCGACCCCGACACGCAGGTGAACACCAAGTACCTGCACATCGCCCGCGTGGACGGCACCGACCTGCGCGGGGCGTGGGAGTACCGGACGGCCGGCGGCTGGTCCACCTCGGAGACGGCCTCGGCGCGGCTGATGAGCGGCGTGTCGAACGAGTTCAGCGTCGCCAGGCGCGGCTCGCACTACGTGATGGTCAACCAGGACGCGAGCATCGCGTTCGGCGCCGAGATCGACGTCCTGCTGTCGTGCTCGGCGGACGGCCCGTTCACCGGTGAGCAGACCGTCTACCGGACGCCCGAGACCGGGCCGTTCGGCTCCTACGGCGACCCGGACGTCTTCACCTACAACGCGCACCAGCACGCGTCGCTGTCGTCCGGCGGCAACCTGGTGATCTCGTACAACGTCAACAGCCTGGACGCCACCAAGGGCCCGGCGAACGACAACTACCGCGACGTGACCATCTACCGGGCGCGTTACATCAACCTCCCGGTCTCCGGCTGACGGGGAGGCCCTGAAGCAGCGGAATCGCCGTTCCGTCCACGGCGGTACCGCTTCCCACGCGCCCCCGGGACCTCCCGCCCGGGGGCGCGTCCCCGTCCACGACACAGCGTCCACGACAGCAGGAGGTCCGGACCATGACCCTGGACGCCGAACTGGCCGCCGCGGTCGCCGGCATGCCCTACGTCGGCCTGGAGGATCCGCTCAAGGCGCGCGCCGCCATGCGCGACCTGGTCTCCGCCCTGTCCCGTCCGGCCGACGACGAGGGCGTGCACATCCAGGACAGGACGATCCCGGGGCCGCCCGGTGCGCCGCCGGTCCCGGTACGCGTGTACCGGCCGCGTGAGGCGTCCGGTCCCGTGCCCGTGCTCGTCTACTTCCACGGCGGCGGGTTCGTCACCGGGTCCCTCGACAACGAGCACGAGCGGTGCGTGACGTTCGCCGCAGAGGACGGCATCGCGGTCGTGTCCGCCGGCTACCGGCTCGCGCCCGAGCATCCGTTCCCGGCGGGGTTCGACGACTGCTACGCGGCCACGGTGTGGGCGCACGAGCACGCGGGCGAGTTCGGCGGCGACCCGGAGCGCGTCGCGGTGGGCGGCGGCAGCGCGGGCGGCGCGCTGGCCGCGGCCGTGGCGCTGCGGGCGCGGGACGAGGGCGGTCCCCCGCTCGTCTTCCAGATGCTGCTCTACCCCGTCCTGGACGACCGGATGGACACCCCGTCGATGCGGACGTTCACCCGGCCGCCGCTGTTCAACCGCACCGACGTCGAGCACATGTGGCGCCACTACCTGGGCGGCCGGACGGCCGTCCCGGCCTACGCGGCGCCCGCGCGGGCCGAGGACCTGTCGGGCCTGCCGCGGGCCTACGTGCTGGTGCCCGAGTACGACCCGCTGCGGGACGAGGGGCTCACCCACGCGCACCGCCTGATCGGCGCGGGCGTCCCCACCGAGCTTCACCATGTGCCGGGCGCCTGCCACGGTTTCGACGGCATCATGTCGGCGCGGCTGGGACGGCTCGCGTTCGAGGAGGAGCGCGCCGTCCTGCGGAGATGTCTCACCGGAGGCTGGACAGCCCAGTCGCTAAGTGATTAGATGACTTTACTTCTTGGCGGAACGAGGTGTCGATGTCCCAGGATGTGGCCCGGCCGAGCCTGGCGGACGCGCTCACGGAGCGGATGCTGGAGCTGATCAGGTCGGACGGCCTGCGCCCCGGCGACCGGCTGCCGTCGGCGCGCGAGCTGTCGCAGCGCTTCGCGGTGACCACCCCGACGCTGCGCGAGGCCCTGCGCCGGCTGGAGGCGACCGGGGCGATCCAGCTCCGGCACGGCTCCGGGATCTACGTGGGCGCCGACCTCGAACGGGTGGTGATCCCCAACCCCAACGTCGGGGAGCTGGAGGCCGACCGGCTGCTCCAGCTGCTGGACGCCCGGCTGCTCATCGAGCCGCCGCTGGCCGGCCGCGCCGCCCGGCTGTCCGGCCCCGCCGACGTCGACCTGCTCCGCGCCATCCTCGACCGGGCGGGCGCGGACCTCGGCGACGCGCAGGGGGCGCAGGCGCGCGACGCCGAGGCGCGCCTGCACAAGACCAACATGACCTTCCACCGGGAGGTCGCCGGGGTCGCGGGCAACTCCGTCCTCTGCGAGGTCATCGACTCGCTGCTGACCGTGCACGCGTCCGAGCAGCGCGAGATACAGCGGATCTTCGACGACCGCGTCCGCGACTTCGAGGAGCACACCGCGATCCTCGCCGCCATCGAGGCGGGCGCCGAGGAGGAGGCCGAGTCCCTCATGCGGTCGCACCTCGCCGACATCAAACACGTGATCGAGCAGCGGCTCACCTGAGCCGAGCCGCCCCCCGCCGCCCGGCCACAGGCCGCGCGGCCGGTTCACCCTTTTCCCCGACCCAGCCGATTCCTGATCCTCGACATCCTTCGACATCCTTCGACACCCCGATCGGGCGACGACGCCCGATGAAGGAGGCCACCATGGTGCCGTCCACGCGACTGCGGGCGACCGCGCTCACCGTGAGCGCGCTGCTGCTCGCCGCCGGCTGCGGGTCCGGCGACTCCGGCGGGAGCAAGTCCGAGCTCAAGCTGTACAACGACAAGGGCGCCTGGAAGCCCTTCTTCGAGCAGATGGCCGCCCTCGGCAAGCAGCAGACCGGGCTCGGCATGACGCCCGTCGGCTACACCGACGAGCCGACCTACACGGCGTTCATCAAGACCTCGTTCCGCACCAAGGTCAAGCCCGACCTGTTCACCTGGACGACCGGCGGGCGCCTTGAGGAGATCGTCAAGCAGAACCAGGTCGCCGAGACCACCGCGATCTGGCGGGACGCCATCAAGAGCGGCGACCTCACCGAGGACCTGAAGACCTACTACACGGTCGGCGGCAAGCAGTACTGCGTCCCGCTGAACACCGCGTACTGGGGGATGTTCTACAACAAGAAGATCTTCGCCGAGTACGACCTGAAGCCGCCGACGACGTGGGCGGAGCTGGAGAAGACCGCGCAGACGCTGAAGTCGAAGGGCCAGGTGCCCTTCCATCAGACGACGCCGACGTCGCTGTTCTCCTTCGCCTGGTTCGAGCAGATCCTCGCCGGCACCGACCCCGACCTGTACGAGCGGCTGTCGAAGGGCCAGGCGTCCTACACCGACCCCGGCGTCGTGAAGGTCATGGAGCGCTGGAAGTCGATGATCGACGCCGGCTACTTCACCGAGCCGGGCGACAAGGCCGACCCCGCCGACCACTTCAAGTCGGGCAAGGCCGCCATGGTCATCAACGGCACGTGGTTCAACACGAGCATGACCCAGCGCGGCCTCAAGCAGGGCGAGGACTACGGGTTCTTCTTCATCCCCAACGTGAACCCGGCACTGCCGAAGCGGTCGCTGGTGTTCGAGAGCGGCCCGCTGTGCTCGCTGCGCAAGGCGCCCGACCCGGACGCCAGCACCAAGTACCTGAAGTGGTGGATCACGCCCGCCGCGCAGGAGAAGTGGGCGAACGCCCGCGGCGACGTGTCCGGCAACCCGAAGGTGAAGGTCGCCGACCCCGAGCTGGACAAGGTCACCAAGGAGGCCGCGTCGACCGGGAACCGGCTCGTCCTGCGCTACTTCGAGGCCGCGCCCGCGCCCGTCCTCACCGAGGCGCTCAGCGGGTTCGACAAGTTCCTCAACAAGCCGGAGACCTACATGGACGTCCTCAAGACCATCCAGAAGGCGAACGAGGACTACTGGAAGAACCACAAGGCCGGAAGCTGACCCTTTCATGTCGCACAAGGCCACTGCCGAACGTCCGAGGCTCACGGTGGTGAAGGCCTCGGGCACCGGTCGCCGCGGCGGGCGCGGCGACCGGCCCGGGAAGGCGTTCGCCCTGCACGGCCGGTTCCGGCACGTCTACGTCTCGCCGGCGGTGCTGTTCGTCGCCGTCCTGCTCTACCTGCCGTTCCTGTGGACGGCGTACCTGAGCTTCACCAGCTACGACGGGCTCGCGTCCCCCGAGTTCACGGGGCTGGACAACTACCGGCGCCTCATCGAGGACGACGCGCTCGTCACGTCGATCCGCAACACATTGCTGTGGGTCGTCGGCACCGTCGTGCTGCCGGTGGGGCTCGGGCTGCTCGTCGCCGTCCTGTCCTACGACCTCAAGGGCGGTGCCTGGTTCCGGCTGCCGTTCCTGCTGCCGTACGCGATGTCGGGCGCCGGCCTCGGCGTGATCTGGGGCTTCATCCTGCAGCCGGACGGGATGGCGAACCAGATCCTCACGTTCCTCGGGATGCCCGGCGGCGACACCGCGTTCCTCCAGGACGGCCCGCGCAACACCATCGCCATGATCGTCGTGTGGGCGTGGCAGCAGCTCGGCGTCAACATGCTGCTGTTCGTCGTCGGCCTGCAGTCGATCCCGAGGGGCCCGATCGAGGCCGCCCGCATCGACGGCGCGTCCGGATGGGCGATGTTCCGGCACGTCATCTGGCCGCTGATGCGCCCGATCACCACGGTCGTGCTCGGCCTCGCGCTCGTCGCCGGGCTGAAGAACTTCGACATCGTGTGGGTGATGACGCAGGGCGGGCCCGGCCGGTCGTCCGAGACCCTCGCCGTGACCATGTACCGGGACGTCTTCGTCGCCAACGAGTACGGCTACGGCTCGGCGGTCGCGGTGCTGCTCACCACCATCACCGGCCTGGCGTCGTACGTGTACCTGCGGCGGCAAGTCGGCAGGGAGGAGGCCCGGTGAACCGGCTGACGCTCAACGCCAGACGGCTCGTGCTGGCGGTGCTGGGGGTCGTGTGGCTGTTCCCCACGTACCTGATCGTCGCGAACGCGCTGCGCCCGGCCGGCGACTACGACCCGTCGGACGCCGTGAAGCCGCCGTCCTCGATCGGCCTGTTCGGCAACATCGCCGAGGCGTGGGACCGGACGGCCGTCGGCGACACGCTGCTCAGCACCCTGCTCTACAGCGTCGTCTCGCCCGCGCTCGCCGTCCTCATGGGCGCGCTCGCCGGATACGCGATCGTGGTGCTGCGGCTCAGGCACGGCTTCGCCTGGTTCATCGTGATCTTCGCCGGGACCGTCGTGCCGTTCCAGATGCTGCTCGTCCCGCTGTTCGTCGGCTACAGCAAGGTGTCGCTCTACGACAACCAGCTCGGGCTGATCGTCGTCTACTCGGCGATCAACGTGCCGCTGGCGGCGCTGGTGATGCGCAACTTCTTCGGCAACGTCGCCGTGTCGATCTTCGAGGCGGCGCGGCTGGACGGCGCGTCCACGTTCCGGATCTTCTGGCGGATCTACCTGCCGCTGTCGGCGGCGGCCCTCGCCGCCGTGTTCATCCTGGAGTTCACCTTCGTCTGGAACGACCTGCTGTTCGGCCTGACGCTCTCCCAGTCGGAGACCGTCCGGCCGGTGTGGGCCGAGCTGTCCGCGCTGACCACCGACGTCTACGCCGGAACCCCCGTCCCGATCGCCCTGGCGGCCGGCCTGGTCGTCTCGCTCCCGACCGTCGTCCTGTTCCTCGCCACCCAACGCCTGTTCACCCGCGGCCTCACCCTCGCCCAGTTCTGACGCTCCCCACAGAAAGAGCACCCATTAGAAATGACGAGTCGTCTGCTTCAGGCGAGCCTCGGTTCGCCCGACTATGACGGGATCCGCGCCGCGCTGCGCGAGGACACGTCCGCCGAGGTGCTCGCCGTGCGCGGGCTGTCCGTCCGCGCCGCCGTGCTGCCGCTGTTCAAGCGGGACGGGGACGGCGCGCTGCGGCAGGCCGTCCGGCTGACCCTGTCCGGCGGCGGGCGGGTCGACGTCGCCCTCAAGGACGGCGACGCCGTGCTGGCGTCCGCGACGGGGGAGGGCGAGACGCTGACGCTGCTCGTCCCCGAGGTGGACGGGACGCGCCGCGTCACCCTGGAGGTCCGGGACGCGGACGGCCTCGTCGGCGCCGCCCCCCTCGACATCACCCCGCAGCGCAAGTGGAACGTCTTCGTCGTCCACCACTCGCACCTCGACATCGGCTACACCGACACGCAGGGCACCGTCCTGCGCCACCACCTCGACTACCTGGACGCGGCGCTGCGGCTGGCGCGGGAGACCGACGGGCGGCCGGACGACGCACGGTTCCGCTGGTCGGTCGAGTCGTCGATGCCGGCGCTGCGCTGGCTCGCGACCCGTTCCGACGACCAGGTCGCCGAGTTCACCGAGCGGGTCCGGGCGGGGAACATCGAGGTCACCGCGTTCCCGATGCAGCTGCACACGGAGGCGTGCTCGACGGAGGAGCTGTACCGGCAGCTCCGCTTCGTCGAGGACCTGCGGCACAAGTACGGCATCGAGGTCCGGTCCGCCATGCACACCGACATCCCCGGCGCGGTCGCCGGGACGGTCGACGCCCTCAACGCGGCAGGCGTCCGGTACCTCGCCGCCGCGCACAACTGGGCGGGGCGGTCCGTCCCGTACATCACGGGTGGCGACCGGCTCGCCCGGCCCTTCCGCTGGCGGTCCCCGGGCGGCGGCGAGCTGCTGGTCTGGTTCACCGACACCCCCCACGGCATGGCCTACATGGAGGGCAACACCGTCGGCCTCGTCGACGGCTACGACCTCGCCGAGGACCTGCTGCCCCGCTACCTCGGCTCCCTCGCCGACCGCCCCTACCCCTACGGGCCCGGCACCTTCGGCTGGTACGCCGCGCCCGGCCAGGTCGGCGCCGCCAAGGACCCCGACTTCCTGGACGCCGTCCACCTGCGCGTCCAGGGCGCCCACGCCGACAACGCCGGGCCGTCCATCGTCCCCGCCGACATCGCGCACCGGTGGAACGCGGCATGGGCCTACCCGCGGCTGCGGATGGCCACCAACGCCGACTTCTTCGACTACGTCGAGGAGCACCACGGCGACCGGCTCCAGGTCCACGAGGGCGACTGGACCGACTGGTGGGCCGACGGCCTCGGCTCCGGCGCCCGCCCGCTCGGCTACGTCCGGCGGGCGCAGAACATCCTGCGGTCCGCCGAGACCCTGCACGCCCTCGCCGACGAGCGCAGCGGTCTCCTGTGGGGGGACGACCCCCCACACCCCCCGGAAGGGCCGGCCACTGCGGCTCCCTCCGCTCCGCTGGCGCTCCGCTCCAGGAGCCGCAGTGGTCTCTTGTGGGGGGACGACCCCCCACACCCCCCGGAAGGGCCGGCCACTGCGGCTCCCTCCGCTCCGCTGGCGCTCCGCTCCAGGAGCCGCAGTGGCGACCGGACGGGTGCCTCCGAGGCCGTCGACGCGGCCTACGACCTGGCCGCCCTGTTCGACGAGCACACCTGGGGCGCCGCCAACCCGTGGGAGGACGCCGAGGAGGGCACCGACTCGGGCGGCCTCCAGTGGACCCGCAAGTCCCAGGTCGGCTACCAGGCCCACGACGACGCGCTCGACCTGCTCCAGGCCGGCGCGCGGCGGCTCGGCGACACCTTCGGAGCGGCACCGGACGCGCTCGCCTCCTTCCTCGTCGTCAACCCGGGCACGGCCGCCCGCACCGACGTCGCCCGCGCGTTCCTGCCCCGCGACGTCGTCGCCGTGGACGTCCCGATCACGCTCGTGGACGCCCGCACCGGCGAGCCCGTCCCGCACCGCGAGGAGGAGGTCGACCCCGACGAGTGGCCGACCCGCCCCATCGGCCGCCACCTGGAGGCGGTGCTGCCGGACGTCCCCGGCCACGGGCACGTCCGCGTCGACGTCGTCCGATCGGCGGAGCGGGCGCCCGAGCCCGTCGACCTCGGCACCGAGGGGACGATCGAGAACGAGTTCTACCGCGTGACCTACGACCTCAAGGAAGGCCACATCGGCTCGGTCTTCGACAAGACCGCCGGGCGCGAGCTCGTGAACGCCGACGCCGCCGCCGGGTTCGGCCAGTACGTCTACGACCGGTACGCGACCGCGCCGCACTTCAACCACATGTCCGGGCACATGCTCGTCCACGACAAGACGATGCTCGGCGACCGGGCCATCGCCACCCACGCGACGGTCACCAGGTGCGAGCGCACCCCGGCCGGTGAACGCCTCGTCGTCGAACTGCACGGCAAGGGCGTCGACTGGCTGCGCACCACGATCGACCTGTACGCGGGCGTGCCGCGTGTGGACGTCCGCTACCAGCTCGGCAAGCAGCCGACCGCGGCCAAGGAGGCGGTGTTCTTCGCGTTCCCGTTCGCCGTGGACGGGCCGCCCGCAGCCTGGGAGCTCACCGGCGGCGTCGGCGGCACCGCCGTCCCGAGCGTGCCGGGATCGGCCGAGCACATGCGGCCCATCCGGCACTGGGTCGCGTTCGAGGACCCCGACATCACCGTCGCGTGGGCGACGCTGGAGGCGCCGCTCGTCCAGTTCGGCTCCATCCACATGCCCTACGCGCCGTTCCCGCCGACCCTCGACAACGAGGACGGCACCGTCTACTCCTGGGCCCTGAACAACATCTGGGACACCAACTTCCCGTCCCAGCAGCAGGGCGAGACCACCTTCCGGTACGCGTTCGCGTCGGCGGCCGCCGGGTCCGGCCGCCGGCTCGGCGCCCGCACCGCCGCCGGCCTCACCGACCCGTTCGTCGCCACCCTCGCCACCGGCACCGCGTCCCCGGCCGCGTCCGGGACGTTCCTGCGCGTCGACGACCCGGACGTCCTCGTCACCTCCGTCGGGCGCGCCCGCGACGGCGACGGCCTGGCCGTCCGGCTCCAGTCGCTCGCGTCCGGCGCGGTCGAGACGGACCTGCACATGCCCGGCGTGACCAGCGCGCGGCTGAGCGGCGGCCTGGAGCGCGACCCGGCGGACCTGCCCGTCCGGGACGGCACGATGACGGTACGGCTGCCCGCGTGCGGCGTCGCCACCGTCACGGTTCGGCGTTGACCACGGATCGGGGACACATGAAGATCACAGGCATCCGCGCCACCACGGTCACCGTGCCGCTGGAGGCGCCGCTCCTGCACAGCAACGGCGCCCACTGGGGCCGCTTCGTCCGGACGATCGTGGAGGTCGAGGCCGACAACGGCCTCGTCGGGCTCGGCGAGATGGGCGGCGGCGGGCAGAGCGCCGAGGCCGCGTTCGAGGCCCTCGCCCCGCACCTGGAGGGGCACGACCCGTTCGCGCTGGAGACGCTCCGCTTCAAGATCGCCAACCCGACGGCGAGCCTCTACAACAACCGCACCCAGATGCTCGCCGCCATCGAGTTCGCCTGCCTCGACCTCGTCGGGCAGCACCTCGGCGTCCCGGTGCACGACCTGCTCGGCGGCCGCATCCGCGACTCGGTCCCGTTCGCGTCCTACCTCTTCTACCGCTACCCGGGCGCCGGCGGTTCCACCGAGGTCCGCACCCCCGAGCAGCTCGTCGAGCACGCCCGCGCGCTCAAGGACGCGCACGGCTTCTCCGTCCACAAGCTGAAAGGCGGCGTCTTCCCGCCCGGCCACGAGCTGGAGTGCTACAAGGCCCTCGCCGCGGCGTTCCCCGACGACCGGTTCCGCTACGACCCGAACTCCGTGCTGTCACTGGAGGAGGGCCTCCGCTTCGGGAAGGCGATCGAGGACCTCCCCAACGACTATCTCGAAGACCCCGTCCTCGGCCTGGAGGGGCTCCGGCTCGTCCGCGAACGCGTGAACATCCCCCTCGCCACCAACACCGTCGTCGTCAACTTCGAGCAGCTCGCCGCCAACGTCCTGCGCCGCAGCGCGGACGTCGTCCTGCTCGACACCACGTTCTGGGGCGGCATCCGGCCGTGCGTGAAGGCCGCCGGCGTGTGCGAGACGTTCCAGATCGGCGTCGCCGTCCACTCGTCCGGCGAACTCGGCATCCAGCTCGCCACCATGCTGCACCTCGGCGCCGTCCTGCCCAACCTCACCTACGCCGCCGACGCGCACTACCACCACCTCGCCGACGACGTGATCGAGGGCGGCCTGATGCGGTACGCGGACGGCAGGATCGCGGTGCCGTCCGGCCCCGGCCTCGGCGTCCGGTTGGATCGTGACAAGCTCGCCGAGTACGCCGAGCTGTACAAGGAGCTGGGCGGCTACGCCTACGACCGCGACCCGGGCCGGCCGGGCTGGTACCCGCTCGTCCCCAACGACCGGTGGGCCGACCCGGACGCGGCACTGGCGCCGCTCGATTAGCCTGCCTGCTGTGATCCGCTACGCGACCCCTGACGACGTCCCGGCCATCCTGCGGCTGATCCGGGAGCTGGCCGACTACGAGCGCGCCCTGCACGAGGTGAAGGTCACCGAGGACCAGCTGCGCGAGCGCCTCTTCGGCGACGACCCCAAGGTCTTCGCCCACGTCGCCGAACACGACGGACGGGTCGTCGGGTTCGCCGTGTGGTTCCTCACGTTCTCCACCTGGAACGGCACCCACGGCATCTACCTGGAAGACCTCTTCGTCGACCCCGAGTGCCGCGGCGGCGGCCACGGCAAGGCCCTCCTCACCGAGCTGACCCGCATCGCCGACGACCGAGGCTACGAACGCGTCGAATGGGCCGTCCTCAACTGGAACACGCCCGCGATCGGCTTCTACGAAGCCCTCGGCGCCCGCCCCCAGGACGAGTGGACGGTCTACCGCCTGACCGGCGACGCCCTCACCAAGGCCGCCCGCTCCTGACATGCCGCGAGGGCCGCCCGGAACCGGACGGCCCTCGCGGTCACCAGTGCAGGTCAGCCCTGCTTGGTCTCCCAGAAGATCTTGTCGATTTCGCTGATCTTGGCGAGCAGCTCCTCGGCCACCTTGACGTCCATGCTGCCCTTGGTGCCGCCGGCCCCGGCCAGCTTGGTCGCCTCGTTGAACAGCTGGTGGAGCTGGGGGTACTTCTCGAAGTGCGGCGGCTTGAAGTAGTCGGTCCACAGCACCCACAGGTGGTGCTTGACCAGCTCCGAGCGCTGCTCCTTGATCAGAATCGCCCGGGCGCGGAACTCGGGGTCCTCGTTCGCCGCGTACTTCTCGGCGATCGCCTTGACCGACTCGGCCTCGATCCGGGCCTGCGCCGGGTCGTAGACACCACACGGCAGGTCGCAGTGCGCGGAGACCGTCGTCCTCGGGCGCAGAAGCTTGAGCAACACCTGCGAATCCCTTCCCTCGTTGCGGATCATGCTCAGGTCACCGACATTACTCTTGTGCCCCTGGGCCCGTCCGGCCAGGGCACTCGGTATTTCGGCCTAAGACCCGGACCGGCAGCGGTCCGGAACCCTTCCAGCAGTGGTTGTGACCGCCGCCCGCCGAAGTATGCGGGCCAGCAAGGAGGATCATGCGGATCCGGACCCCCCGCCACCCCGTGCTCTGGGTCCTCGCCGGCGCGGCCGTGTGCGCGCTGGCCGCGGCCCGGAGGCTGCGGACCGTGGAGGTCACCGGAGACTCGATGCTCCCGGGCCTGCGCCCGGGGGACTGGCTCATCGTCCACACCGGCGCCCGCCCCGCCCCCGGCGCCGTCGTGGTCGCCGAGCACCCGGAGCGCCGCGACCTGCTGATCGTCAAACGCGTCACGCACCGCTCCGGCGACGGCTGGTGGCTGGAAAGCGACAACCAGCGCGCCCGAGGCCGCCGCGACAGCTGGGACTTCGGCCCCGTCCCCGACGCCCTCATCAAGGGCAGGGTGATCGCGCGCTACTGGCCTCGCCCCCGGGTGGGCCGCTAGCGCTTCAGTTCCGCGACCAGCGCCGCGAAGGCACCACGGCTGACGGCGAGCTTGGGCCCGTCGGGGTCCTTGGAGTCCCGGAAGGCGATCGCCTGGGGAAGGCGGCCGACCTCCACGCAATCACTTCCGCCCTGCGTGCCGCTGTGACTGCTCTTGCGCCACGTCGTCGCCACTGAACGCCTCCATCGCTTGCTCGACCAGCTCTTTGGTCCGATGCTCCGGAAGAGCCTTCGCGCTGATCCGCGCGAACAGGATCGCGTACTCCGCGACCTCTGTCGGTGACGATACAAGCCGCCCGCCTCCACTCGATTCGGTATAGGCCACTTCTCCGAAGGTGTCACCTGTGACGAGTTTCAGACCGCCGTCCAGGCCCGGGTAGGCGCCCGTCTCGAAGGTCCGCGGGATCACTCGGAGGACGACGTTCGGGCGCTTCGCTATTTCGAGGACATGTGCGAGCTGCTCCCGCATGATCTGGGGGTTGCCCACCGGCCACCGCAGTGCGGCCTCACTGAGCAGGACCATGACGAAGGCCCGGTCGAGGACGTCCTGCCGTTCCATCCGCTCCTTGACGAACGGCTCGGGGTCGGGCATGCCGCCGCCGGTGAACAGGGCTCGGGCGTACTCCTCGGTCTGGAGGAGACCGGAGAACAGGAGGGGTTCGAAGACCCGGATGATTCGGGCTCGCTGTTCGAAGGTCCTGAGCTCCGCGAGCCATTGCGGGTCGTGGCCGATGCTGGCGTACCAGACCAGGAGGGTGAAGAGGCCGCCGGTCTCCCAGGCCCTGTCCAGGAGGGCGGCGCGGCTTCCGTCCAGGCGGTCCACGCCGTTCTCGATGCGTGAAACGGTCGCTTTGCTGGCGTTGATGAGGCGTCCCACGGCCTCGCCCGACAGGCCACGTTGATTGCGGCAGAAGCGCAGGTAGTAGGCGGTGAAGGCCCAGAGTCCGGTCTTGGGATCCGGCGAGGCGTTCGTGGTCATGGGGGGTGACCTCGCGTTCCGTGTTGTCGCGGATGCGTTCTGTACATGCCCAAATCTAGCGTCGTGGTGTGACTCTGTGTCGTGGTTCACACACAGCTCGCGATGCCGAAGGTCTTGCCGATGCCTACTGCCATGGCCCCCGAGGTCCCCACACTCGTCCTCGATCCGACTGATCGTGCGCCTTGGCTGGCGCGGCGGTTTCTCGCCGAGCGGTTCGCCGAGTGGGGGATCGATGACGACTACGTCGCGCGGCTCGTGGTGTGCGAGCTGGTCACAAACAGCTTCAAGCACGGGGAGGGGCCGATCATCGTGCGGCTGTTCCGCGACGAGCGCGACGGGCATCCGATCGTGGAGGTGTGGGACGCCGGGGACGGGCGCCCGATGATCCCGCCGGAGAACCACGCGGCGACGACCGGCCGCGGCCTGATGCTCATGGCCGAGCTGGTCAGAGCGTGGGGCGTCCGCCCCCTGAACGAGGGCGGCAAGGTCACCTGGGCGAAACTCCTCTGACGGCCGGGCGAAACCGGCCGAAAGTACGACGGCCGTCGGAGCGAACCGTGCTTTGGGCCGGTGATCTGGGGCGGCGCCGGTACCGACGATGTCGTCATGTCACATGAAGATCCGGTCCCCGTGCTGCAGGCAGAGGGATTGACGAAAAGGTACGGTCGCCGGCGGGCGCTGAGCGGAGTCGATCTGCGCATTCCAGCCGGTCGCGTCGTGGGGCTGGTGGGGCCGAACGGGGCCGGCAAGTCGACACTGCTGAATCTGGCCTGCGGGCTTCTGGAGCCGACGTCGGGCTCGCTGCGCGTTCTGGGCTCCAGGCCGGCGGCGAGCGCCGCGCACCTGGCCAGGGTCGGCTTCGTGGCGCAGAACACTCCGGTGTACCCCTCGTTCAGCGTGTCCGACCATCTGCGCCTGGGCGCGCACTTGAACCCGTCATGGGACCAGGGGCTGGCCGAGCGGCGCATCGCGCAGGTCGGGCTGAGCCCGGGCCAGAAGGCCGGACGGCTGTCCGGCGGGCAGCGCGCGCAGCTGGCGCTGACGATCGCCGCCGCCAAGCGCCCCGAACTGCTGATCTTCGACGAGCCGGCCGCCGCGCTGGACCCGCTGGCGCGCCAGGGGTTCCTGGCGAACCTGATGGAGTTCGTCGCGGAACTCGGCGCCAGCGCCGTGCTGTCCTCGCACCTGCTCGGTGACATCGAGCAGGTCTGCGACTACCTCATCGTGCTGTGCGGCGCGCGGATCCAGGTCGCCGGTGACGTCCGCGAACTGCTGGCCCGCCATCACCGGCTGGTCGCGCCGCACGGCGATCCCGGCCGGCCGCCCGCGGGTGTCGAGGTCGTCCGGGCGGAGCACGGCGGCGCGATGGTGCGCACCGGTCTCCCGCCCTCGGAGCTCCCGTACCGAACCCGGCCGGTCACGCTCGAAGAGCTGGTGCTCGCGTACATGTCCCGGGCGAACGCGCCCGTCGCCATGGCAGGCGAGGAAGCACGATGATCTGGTTGAACTGGCGGCAGTTCCGCTTCCAGGCGCTCGCCGGTGCCGCCGGACTCGTGTTGATCGCCGGCTACCTGCTGTATCTCGGCATGGACATCCGGGACGCTCACGACGCCTACCGGTCCCGGTGCGGCGACGCCGCCGCCTGCGCCCAAGCCGAGAGCCAGTTCCAGGGCACCTACCGGAACACGCTGCTGTTCCTGGCCGCCGGACTCGGGCTGATCCCGGTGGTGATCGGCGCGTTCTGGGGGGCGCCGCTGATCGCCCGGGAACTGGAGCTCGGCACCCACCGGCTGGTGTGGAACCAGAGCGTGACCCGCCGCCGCTGGCTGATCGGCAGGATGGCGTTCGTCGGCCTTGCCGCGATGGTCGTGGCGGGCGCGGCGGGCCTCCTGCTCACCTGGGCGGCCTCCCCGTACGACCAGGTCGCCTCCGACCGGTTCGGGACGGTGGAGTTCGGGGCGCGCAACATCGCACCGATCGGCTACGCCTTCCTTGCCTTCGCCCTCGGCACCACCGTCGGCCTGTTCGTGCGCCGGACGCTGCCCGCGATGGCCGTCACGGGCGCCGTCTTCCTCGTCGTCCAGTTCACGGTGCCGAACCTGGTCCGGCCGCACCTCATGCCGCCGGAGAAGACGACCCTGCCGATGACCGCGCAGGCCATCAACCAGGCCAGGAGCCTGGGCAGCATCACCGGGGCCCCCGTCGTCGGCGGCCTGCAGGTGCCCGGAGCCCCCGACGCGTGGATCAGCGAGACCAGCCCGCTGCGCACCCGGGACGGGCGGACGCTCAGCGAGAAGGCGTTCAACGAGTGTCTCGACACCCCGCCGAAGACCGGCGCGGGCGGCACGTTCGGTGACGCCGCGGTGTGCCTGTCCGCGCTCGATCTGCACGTTGACGTCGAGTACCAGCCCGGCGGCCGCTACTGGTCGTTCCAGCTTGCCGAGACGGGGCTCTATCTGCTGACCGGCGCGTTCCTCAGCGTCATCGCCCTGCGCCGCGTCAGGCGTGCCTGACACGGCCACCACTCCCGATACCGAGGTCCCTCAATGTCGCTTGCCAACGGCCATCAGAATGATGCCAGTGGGTCTCCAGTGAGGCCGGACCTGCTGGTCAATGCGGGGTTGGGCGTGGTGTTCGCCCTGGGCATCGCCTTCACGGCGTACATGCTCCTCGTCAGCTGGGGCGGTGCCTACTGGATCTGCACCACCGCCGTCTCGGCGGTGATGTGCGGGCTGGCGCTGCTGCGCGGGCGGCGGGGGGCGTGGCCCGCGGTCGCGGGCCTGGCCGTGACGGCCGGTGCCGTGGGAGTGTTCCACGCGGCCGACCTGCCGCAGGAGCCGTCGCCCATGACGGCGCTGGCCCTGGCCGTGCTCGTCGGCTCCGCGCTCAGATCGCTGCCGGTGCCGTCGGCGGTCGCCGTCGCCGCGGGCGGCGTCGCGGTGACCGCGCTCGGCTGGTTCGCCGGGCTCAGCGGCCTGATGACCCTGGCCACGCTGCTGGTGGCCGGGGGGTTCGTCGCGGGGGCGCTGCTGCGCGCGGCCGACCTCGTCCGGCGGCGGTCCAGCACCCCGGGCGCCGGGGCGTCGCCGACCGGGCGGCCACCGTGGTAGGGGCGGGACGCGCCCAAGACGCGCCGGGCGAGGATCCGTCCGCGTGTGACTCCGGACAGAGCATCGATAGCCTGACCGGCGTGACCGTTCCGGGTGGATGGGTCCGGGGCGTCTCCATGGCCGGGCTCGGCGCCGTGTTCCTCGCGGCGATCGCCGTGCAGGCCGCCGCCATCGCGCAGACCTGGGGTGCCTGGTACTGGGTGCCGGGCAGTGTCTCCGCGGCGGCGGTGTGCCTCCCGGCGCTGCTGGGGCTGCGCAGGCCGCTCCGGGCGGCGGTCGCGGGGCTCGGTCTTGCGGCGGCGGCCATCGTGGCCACCGGCCTGGCCGGCTTCGATCTCCCCGCCGAGCCCAGCCCGGCCATGACGCTGGGGCTGGCCGTGCTGACCGGTTCCGCGCTCCGGACCCTCGCGCCGGTCCGGGCCGCCGCGGTCGCGGGCGCCGGGCCGGCACTGATCATCGCCGGTCAGGTCGCCGCCGGGCCGCCGTCCGGCGGCCTCGCGGCGGTGACGGCGCTGGACGGCCTGGTCTGGCTGGTCGCCGTCGGCGCCGGGCTGTCGCTGCGGGTCCTGGACGCCCGGGCGCGCGCGTCCGCCGAGGAGGTACGGAGGGCGGAGCGGCTGGAGCTGGCCCGGGAACTGCACGACGTGGTGGCCCACCACATCACGGGCCTGCTGCTTCAGGCGCAGGGCGCCCAGGTGGTCGCGCGGCGTGACCCGGAGCAGGTGAGCGGGTACCTCGGCGAGATGGAGGCCGCGGGGACCGACGCCCTGGCCGCGATGCGACGGGTCGTTGGGCTGCTGCGCGACACCGGCGACGCGGCGCCGGCGTCCCCCGGGCCGGAGGGCCTGGACGCTCTGGTGGAGCGTTTCCGCGGGCGGGGCCGGGAGGTGCGGCTGAGCATTCCGGACGGTGACGAGTGGCCGCCTGAGGTGACCAACACCGTGTACCGCGTCGCCCAGGAGGCCCTGACGAACGTCCTGCGGCACGCCCCCACGGCCCGGTCCGTCACGGTCACCGTCGGGCAGGGGGCGCAGTGCGTCACCGTCGAGATCGCCGACGACGCACCGGCGACCCAGGCCCGGCATCCCCAGCGCGGCGGGTACGGCCTGATCGGCATGCGCGAACGCGTCGAGGCGCTCGGCGGCACGCTGCGGGCCGGGCCGAGGCCCGGCGCCGGCTGGTCCGTGCTGGCGACCCTGCCCGTCCCCACCGGGGAGCCCCGATGACCATCTCGGTCCTGCTCGCCGACGACCAGGCGATGGTGCGCCGCGGGCTGCGGCTGATCCTGGAGGACCAGCCCGACATCAGCGTCGTCGGCGAGGCGTCCGACGGGGCCGATGCGGTCGCCCTGGCGCGACGGCTGCGCCCGGACGTGTGCCTGGTGGACATCAGGATGCCCCGGCTCGACGGCATCGACGTGACCCGCGCGCTGGCCGGACCGCGGGTGCCCGACCCGATGCGGGTCGTCGTGGTCACCACCTTCGACCTGGACGAGTACGTGTACGGCGCGCTGCGCGGCGGGGCCGTCGGCTTCGTCCTCAAGGACGCCGGGCCCGCCCTGCTCGTCGAGGCGGTCCGTGCCGCCCACAACGGTGAGGCGCTGGTCTCGCCTTCCGTCACCGTCCGGCTGCTGCGCCACGTGACGGCCGCCTCGGCACCGCCGCGCGCCGAGCGGCCCCCGCCCCTGTCGGACCGCGAACTCCAGGTCGTCCGGGCCCTGGCGCGCGGCCGCACCAATCAGGAGATCGCCGCGGAGTTGTTCATCTCCCTCAGCACCGTCAAGAGCCATCTGTCGGGCATCCAGGCCAAACTAGAGGTCCGCAACCGCGTCGGAATCGTCACCTGGGCGTGGGAGAACCACCTCGTCGACCCGTCATGACGCCGCACGGCCCGCGGCCCGTGTTCCTGGGCGGGAACACGGGCCGGTGGCGGTCAGATGCGGGCGACGCCTTCCTTGCGGGCCTGGTCTGCCACGGCGGTGGAGACGGCCGGGGCGACGCGGTCGTCGAAGGGGCCGGGGATGACGTAGTCGGCGGTCAGGTCGTCGCCGACGATGCCGGCGAGGGCGTTGGCCGCCGCCAGCTTCATGCCCTCGGTGATGGAGTGGGCCCGGACGTCCAGCGCGCCGCGGAAGATGCCGGGGAACGCCAGCACGTTGTTGATCTGGTTCGGGAAGTCGCTGCGGCCGGTCGCGACGACCTTGGCGTGCCGGCGCGCGATCTCCGGGTGGACCTCGGGGGTCGGGTTGGAGAGGGCGAAGACGATCGCGTTCTCCGACATCGTGGCGACGCACGACTCGTGGACGGTGCTGCCGGACAGGCCGATGAAGACGTCGGCGCCGCGCAGCGCCTCCTCGGTGGAGCCCTTGAGATGCGACCGGTTGGTGATCGAGGCGATGCGCTCCTTGATCGGGTTCAGGCCGTCGCGTCCCTCGTAGATCAGGCCCTTGCTGTCGGACAGGGCGATGTCGCCGATGCCGCCCTCGATCAGCATCTGCGAGACGGCGATGCCGGACGCGCCCGCGCCCGCCACGACCGCGCGCAGCTCCGACAGCGGCCTGCCGACGTGCCGGGCGGCGTTGGTGAGCGCGGCGAGCACGACGATCGCGGTGCCGTGCTGGTCGTCGTGGAAGACCGGGATGTCGAGCGCGGCCCGCAGCCGGTCCTCGATCTCGAAGCAGCGGGGGGCGCTGATGTCCTCCAGGTTGATGCCGCCGAAGCTCGGCGCCATCCGGCTGACCGTGTCGACGATCTCGTCCACGTCCGTGCAGTTCAGCGCGATCGGCACGGAGTCGACGTCGGCGAACTCCTTGAAGAGCAGGGACTTGCCCTCCATGACCGGCATGGACGCGGCGGGGCCGATGTCGCCGAGGCCGAGCACGGCGGTGCCGTCGGTGACGACGGCGACGACCTTGGACGTCCAGGTGTAGTCGTAGGCCAGGTCGGGGTTCTCGGCGATCGCGGTGCACACGCGGGCGACGCCCGGGGTGTAGGCCAGCGAAAGGTCGTCCTTGTTGCGGACGGGAATGGTCGACCGCATCTCAAGCTTGCCGCCGCGGTGCAGCGGAAAGGCCGGATCCTCGTCCAGTGAGGGCGGTTCGGTTTGAATGGGCTCAGCAGCCACAGCGACCCCTGTCAGTGAAAGTTGGCTTTCTTGCGATGCCGCCGCGGTGGTGGTGGTGTGGTGGCCGTCACCTGGTGGTCATCTCGCGACGCACGGGGGTCACCCGTTGTCCGATTGTGCCACACGGTGTCCGGCCGCCCCTGGGGCCGGGGTGGTGGTGACCATCACGTGACCGTGCCCACACGTGGCCGACCGATTGCTCCGTGTTGGGGCTGGACGCCAGGTCCGTACCGATCCGGAGCTTCCTCGTTGCGTGATTGTTTCGGACCCTTTATCCAGATCAGGGACCTTGTGCGCCAAAATGTGCACCTGACCTTCGGATCTCCACGGATCCGACGCAACCATCGAAGGGGGACCCGTGATCACCGGTTCTCTGCGCCGTCACGCCGTTGCGGCGGGCGCGCTCGTGCTGACGGGCGCCCTCGCCCTCTCGGCCTGTGGCGACGACTCGGGCGACTCCAACGACTCCGGGGCCTCGAACACCAGTGTGGACAGCAAGCTCGCGGCCATGGTCCCGGCCGCGATCAAAAGCGATGGCAAGATCACGATCGGCACGGACGCGTCCTACCCGCCCAACGAGTCGGTCGACCCCGCCTCCCAGAAGATCGTCGGCTGGGACGTCGAGTTGTTCGACGCCGTCGCGGCCAAGCTCGGCCTGAAGACCCAGTACAGCAACGCGGGCTTCGACACGATCATCCCGGGCGTCCAGTCCGGCAAGTACGAGGCCGGTGTCTCCTCCTTCACCGACACCAAGGAGCGCGAGGGCGCCGTCGACTTCGTCACCTACTACTCCGCCGGGACGTCCTGGGCGGCGCTCAAGGGCAACCCGAAGGGCGTCAACCCCGACGACGCGTGCGGGAAGAGCATCGGCGTCCAGCAGGGCACCGTGCAGGTCGACGACCTCAAGGCGCGCAGCAAGAAGTGCACCGACGCGGGCAAGCCGGCCATCAAGGCCGTCGTCCGCAAGCAGCAGACCGAGGTCAACAACGACCTCGTCGCGGGCAAGGTGGACGGCATGGCCGCCGACTCCCCGATCGTCGGCGACGCGGTGAAGAAGACCGGCGGGAAGCTGCAGATCCTCGGCCAGGTGTACGACACCGCGCCGTACGGCTACGCGATCGGCAAGAACTCCGGGCAGTTCAAGGAGGCCCTGCAGGGCGCGCTGAAGGCCCTCATCGCCGACGGCACCTACAAGAAGATCCTCACCGACGCCGGGGTGGAGAGCGGCGCGATCACCGAGCCGGCGATCAACGCCGCGCAGAGCTGATCGCATGACGGTCGACAACGACGCCGGTAAGGGACGGCCTGAAGCGATCAAGGCCGTCCCCGTCCGGCATCCGGGCCGCTGGCTGGGCGCGGCCGTCATCCTGGTGCTGGTCGCGATGTTCATCAACTTCCTGCTGACCAGCAACGCGCTCGAATGGTCGGAGCAGTGGAAGTACCTGTACTCCGACCCGGTCCTCAAGGGCGTCCGCAACACCGTCTGGCTCACCCTGGCCGCGATGGTCGGCGGCATCGTGCTCGGCATCGTGCTGGCGCTGATGCGGCTGTCGGCCAACCCGCTGCTCAGCGGGGCGGCCTGGGTGTACCTGTGGTTCTTCCGCGGCACCCCGCTGTACACCCAGCTGCTCATCTGGGGCGCGATCGGCACCCTGTTCCCGACCGTCGGGATCGGCATCCCGTTCGGGCCCGAGTTCGAGACGTGGAAGACGCAGGAGCTGGTCAACGCCGCCATCGCGGCCTCGCTGGGCCTGATCCTGAACGAGGCCGCCTACATGGCGGAGATCGTCCGGGCCGGGATCCTTTCGGTGGACGAGGGGCAGCAGGAGGCCGCGAGCGCCCTCGGCATGTCCAGGATGCAGACCATGCGGCGGATCGTGCTGCCGCAGGCGATGCGCGTGATCGTCCCGCCGACCGGCAACGAGTCGATCTCGATGCTGAAGAACACCTCGCTGGTCGCGGCCGTGCCGTACTCCGAGCTGACCTTCACCGCCCAGACCATCTACGCCACCACCTACAAGATCATTCCGATGCTGGTGATGGCCTGCCTGTGGTACCTGCTCATCTCCTCGGTGATGATGATCGGGCAGTACTACCTGGAGCGGCACTACAGCAAGGGCACCAGCAAGGGGGCCGAGGCCAGGCAGCGGCTCCGCTTCCGCGCCGGAGGCGGTGCCCCGTGAGCGGAGGTGAGGACATCGTGAGCGACTCCCTCTCCAAGGACCCCGGGGCGCCCCCGCCCGCGTCCGAGAGCGGCGGCCTGATGGTGAAGGCCGAGGAGGTGCACAAGTCGTTCGGGCGCCTGGAGGTGCTGAAGGGCATCAACCTGGAGGTCAAGCCGGGCGAGGTGATGTGCGTCGTCGGGCCGTCCGGGTCCGGGAAGTCGACGTTCCTGCGGTGCATCAACCACCTGGAGAAGATCAACGCGGGCCGGCTGTGGGTGAACGGCCACCTGGTCGGCTACCGGGAGTCGGGCGGCAAGCTGTACGAGCTGCGCGACCGGGAGGTCGCCGCGCAGCGCCGCGAGATCGGCATGGTGTTCCAGCGGTTCAACCTGTTCCCGCACATGACGGCGCTGGAGAACGTCATGGAGGCGCCCTGCCGGGTCAAGAAGCAGCCGAAGGCGGAGGTCCGGGAGCGGGCCGTGGCGCTGCTGACCCGGGTCGGCCTCGGCGACAAGGTGCGGAGCTACCCGGCGCAGCTGTCCGGCGGGCAGCAGCAGCGGGTGGCGATCGCGCGGGCGCTCGCCATGGAACCCGCGCTGATGCTGTTCGACGAGCCGACGTCCGCGCTCGACCCCGAGCTCGTCGGCGAGGTCCTGGAGGTCATGAAGCAGCTCGCCCTCGACGGCATGACCATGGTCGTGGTCACCCACGAGATGGGGTTCGCCCGCGAGGTCGGCGACTCGCTGGTCTTCATGGACGGCGGTGTCGTCGTCGAGGAGGGCACGCCGCGGGAGGTGCTGACCAACCCGCGGCACCGGCGTACGCAGGACTTCCTGTCCAAGGTCCTGTGACGCGGCCCGCCCCTTCGCCTGGGGGCGGGCCGTTTGCGCGCCGTCCGGACGGCTAGTGTGCGTTCATGTTCGCTGTCACGGCCACGCAGATCGACACAGACAATCCGCTGGACGGGCTCACGCTGGGGGAGATGCCCGACCCCGAGGTACCGGACGGCTGGACGACCGTCACGGTGAAGGCGACCGCGCTCAACCACCATGACCTGTGGTCCCTGAAGGGCGTCGGCATGCCCGCGGACCGGCTCCCGATGATCCTCGGCTGCGACGCGGCCGGGGTGGACGAGGACGGCAACGAGGTCATCGTCCACGCGGTCATCGGCGACCCGGCCCGCGGCGGCGGCGACGAGACCCTCGACCCGAAGCGGTCGCTGCTGTCGGAGGTCCACCCGGGCACGATGGCGGAGAAGGTCGCGGTGCCGCGCCGCAACCTCGTCCCGAAGCCGGCCGAGCTGTCCTTCGCGGAGGCGGCCTGCCTGCCGACCGCGTGGCTCACCGCCTACCGGATGCTGTTCGACAAGGCGGGGCTGGAGCCCGGCGCGTCCGTCCTCGTGCAGGGCGCGGGCGGCGGGGTCGCGACCGCCGCGATCTCGCTGGCGTCCGCCGCCGGCTTCCGCGTCTACGCGACCAGCCGCAGCGAGGCCAAGCGCAAGCGCGCGCAGGAACTCGGCGCGGACGCCGTGTTCGAGCCGGGCGCGCGGCTGCCCGAGCGGGTGGACGCCGTGATCGAGACCGTCGGGCAGGCGACCTGGTCGCACTCGATGAGGTCGGTGCGGCCCGGCGGGCGGGTCGTGGTGTCCGGCGCCACCAGCGGCCAGATGCCGCCGGCGCAGCTGAACCGGCTGTTCTTCCTGCAGGTGCAGGCGATCGGGTCCACCATGGGGACCCGCGACCAGCTGGAGCGGCTCGCGCGGTTCCTGGTCAAGACGGGCACCCGGCCGCTGATCGACCGGACGCTCCCGCTGGACCGGGCCCGGGAGGGCTTCGCCGCGATGGCGGAAGGCGACCTCTTCGGCAAAATCATCTTCACCCCGTGACGCCGCGGGGCCGTGGCCTCCGCTCCGGCGCGGGTCACGGCTCCCGGCGGAAGATCACGCTCAGCCGTTCGCACGCCTCGTCCAGGACGTCCTGCGCGGCGGCGAGGTCGTCGTCGTCCAGATCCGACTTCTTGGCGTTCTTGCGGACGTCCTCGACGAACCGGCGCAGCAGGCGCTCCAGCTTGAGGCGGGCGACGTCCTCGCGGGTGCCGGTCGCCGTCTTCCAGGCGTCGTCCCAGTTCTGCCGCCACTCCTCCTTCCACGCCTGTTTCTGCTCGCGCCAGTACTCCTTCTGCCGGCGCCACTCGTCCTTCTGCCGATGGGTTGTCTCCTTCCACGCCTCCTTGGACGTGGCCTTTCCCTGGTCGCGCATCGTCCGCGCGGCCTGCGTCAGCTCCTCGCGCAGCGACCGGACGGTCTGCCGGACGTCCTCCTGCACGCCGCGGGCGAACTCCTGGGCCGACGCGGCGATCTCCTCCTCCAGGTCGGCCAGCTCGTCCATCCGGCGCTCCAGCTCCTCGCGGCCCTTGTCGGTCAGCGAGTACACCTTCTTGCCCTTGATCACCTCGTGCGTGACCAGCCCCTCGGCCTCCAGCCGGGCCAGCCGCGGGTAGATGGTGCCGGGGGAGGGCGAGTAGACGCCGAGGAACCGGTCCTGCAGGAGCCGGATCACCTCGTACCCGTGCCGCGGGCTCTCCTCCAGCAGCTTCAGCAGGTAGAGCCGCAGGCGACCGTGGCCGAAGACGGGGCTCACCGATCTTCTGGGGCCGGAGCCCCGTCCTTCAGGGTAAGGAGGGAGGTCCTCCGTCTGGTCATGTTCTGTCGGTCCTCTCCGCTAGCTTCTTGTGCGTGTCCCGTTACCGTCTGCAGCTGACGTCCGCCCAGGAGGCCGGGCTGCTGGAACATTGCGGGCACGCTCGGTACGTGTGGAACCTCGCCGTCGAGCAGCACCGGCACTGGACGCCCGGCCGCAAGGGCGCGCCAGGATTCGCCGAGCAGTGCCGCCAGCTCACCGAGGCCCGGGCCGCGTTCGCGTGGCTGCGCGCCGGATCGGTGATCGTTCAGCAGCAGGCGCTCAAGGACTTCGCCCAAGCCATGGCGAACTTCTTCGCCCGCACGCATGGGCGGCCGACGTGGCGTAAAGCCGGCCTCCATGAGGGTTTCCGGATCGTCGCGGTCAAGCCCGCCGATGTGCGGCGCCTGTCCCGCAAGACGGGCGAAGTGAAGATCCCGAAGGTGGGGTGGGTGCGGTTTCGCTGGTCCCGCCCCGTCCCCGACGGGGTGAAGTCGTACCGGGTGACCCGTGATCGCGCCGGGCGCTGGCACGTGGCGTTCGCGCACGTCCCGGCCCCGATCCCGGCGCCGGGCAACGGAGCCGTGGTGGGTGTGGACCGAGGGGTGACCGTGTCGGCGGCGTTGTCGACCGGTGACCAACTGCGTGCGCCCGGCCTCACCGTCCGGGAGGCCGGGCGGCTCCGCAGGCTGCAACGGCGCTTGGCCCGCGCCCGCCGGGGGTCGACCCGCCGCGTCCCTCTCAAAGCGGCCATTGCCCGCCTCAAGGCGCGGGAGGCCGACCGGCGCCGCGACTGGGTGGAGCAGACCACCACCCGCCTCGCCGCGGGCTTCGACGTCATCGCGGTCGAGAACTTGAATGTGCGCGCCATGACCCGCTCGGCGCGCGGCACCGTCGGCGCCCCTGGCACGGGTGTTGCGCAGAAGGCCGGACTCAACCGGGCGATCCTCGCCAACGGCTGGGGACGGCTGGTGACACGGCTGCAGCACAAGGCGCCCGGACGCGTCGTCAAGGTCGATCCGCGCTACACCTCGCAGACCTGCCATGCCTGCGGGCACCGCGCCCCGGACAACCGCAAGAGCCAAGCGGTCTTCCGGTGTGTGGCCTGCGGGCATCGGGCCAACGCCGACGTCAATGCCGCATGCAACATCCGAACGACCGCCGTGGGACGCACGGTGGCAGCGCGGGGAGCCCTCCAGCCGACGGGCGGGGCTGTGAACCGCGAACCTCAACCGGACCCCCTCCCAGCGTAGGAACGGTTGAAATCCCCTGCTTCCGGGTGGGGGAGGATGTCAATTCTCCATTCGGGGTGTGGTGATCTCGGGGGCGTCGGCGCGGCCGAGCAGGGTGATGCGGCCGGAGACCGTGTTGACCGTGATGCGGCCCGAGCCGTCGCCGATCTTGCCGGAGGCGCTGCGCGAGACGGTGCGCTCCTGCCGGGACAGCTCGGGGAAGGACGAGTCGATCTGCCCGGCGGCGGAGTTCAGCGTGATCTGCGCGTTCGTGGACTCGGGGACGCGCAGCGCCACCTCGCCCGAGACCGTGTTGACGTCCACCCCGCCGTCGCCGCCGAGGCTGAGGTCGGCGGCGATGCGGCCGCTGACGGCGCGGGCCGCCAGGTGGTCCACGGACGCGCCGGCCAGCGACAGGTCGCCGGAGACCGACGTGAACGACACCCGGCCGTCCAGCCCCTGCGCCTCGATGTCGCCGGACACGGTGTTGGCGTCGACCTTGCCCGCCACCCCGTCCAGGGTCACATCGCCGGAGGCGCTCTTGATGGACGTGCGGGACGTCGTGCCGGTCACGACCGCGTCCGCCGACACCAGGTTCAGCGTGACGGGGCAGTCGTGCGGGACGGTGACCGTGATCGCCGCGCGGACCCGGTTGGTGCGCAGCCAGCTCAGCACGCCCTCCCACAGCTTCTCGTGGGTGACGGTGAGCATGCCGGCCTCGTGCGTGACGACCAGCGGCGGGCCCTCGACGTCGCCGACCATGATGGACGGCCGCTCGGCGGAGGCGAGCACCGAGACGCTGCCCGCGATCAGCGTGACCCGCAGCGCGACCACGCCGTCGAAGTCCAGGGTGGTCGGTTCGTCGATCGTCCAGCGCGACATCGCGATGTGCCCTTCGTCGGAGCGGACCCACATCCAGTAAACACGATATGTCGCGTCATCCGAAAGTCAAGATGTATCGCGTTTACCGGGGGTCAGTCCTCGTCGTCGTCGAGCCGGGCCAGCCAGGTCGCGAGGCGGTCGACCGGCGTCTCGAACTCGGGGTTCAGGTCGACGAACTCCCGCAGCCGGTCCGCCAGCCACGCCAGGCTGACCTCCTCCGGACCGCGCCGGTCCGTCAGCTCCTCGATGCCCCGATCCGTGAAGTACATGGCGTTCTCTCTCCATGGACGCCGAAGGCCCCGGCGCGGCGCACCGGAGCCCTCGGATCGTCGCGTCCTATTTCTGTTCGCCGAACAGCCGGGCCAGCAGTGCCTCCTGCTCCGCCTGGTGCAGCTTCGCCGAGCCCACCGCCGGGGACGAGGACGCCGGGCGCGAGACCCGCGACATCCGCAGCCCCTCGATGTGGTGCGGCAGCTTCAGCGCCATGAACGGCCAGGCGCCCATGTTCGCCGGTTCGTCCTGCACGAAGACGACCTCGGCGTCCGCCGGGTACTTGGCCAGCTCCGCCTTGATCTCGTCCACGGGCGGCGGGTACAGCCGCTCGATCCGGACCACGGCGGTGTCGTTCGCGCCCGCGGCCTCCCGGGCCTTCACCACGTCGTAGTAGATCTTGCCGGTGGTGAGCAGCACCCGCCGCACGCCCGCCGGGTCGATCGCCGGGTCGCTCTCCGGGATGACCGGCTGGAACGCGCCGGCGGTGACCTGCGCGACCGGGGACGTCGCCGCCTTCAGCCGCAGCAGCGACTTCGGCGTGAACACGACCAGCGGCTTGTGTCGGTTGGACAGCACCTGCCAGCGCAGCAGGTGGAAGTAGTTCGCCGGGGTGGTCGGGTACACCACCGTCATGTTGTCCTGCGCGCACAGCTGCAGGTACCGCTCGATCCGCGCGGACGAGTGGTCGGGCCCCTGGCCCTCGTAGCCGTGCGGCAGCAGCAGCACGACGCCGGAGTGCTGGCCCCACTTCTGCTCGCCGGAGGAGATGTACTCGTCCACCACCGACTGGGCGCCGTTGGCGAAGTCGCCGAACTGGGCCTCCCAGCAGACCAGCGCGTCCGGGCGGGTCATCGAGTAGCCGTACTCGAAGCCCATCGCCGCGTACTCGCTGAGCAGCGAGTCGTGGACGTAGAACTTCGACACGCCCTGCCCGAACTGCTTGAGCGGCGTGTACTCCTCGCCCGTCTTGCGGTCGACCAGGACCGCGTGCCGCTGGCCGAACGTGCCGCGCCGGGTGTCCTGCCCGACGAGCCGCACCGGGTGGCCGTCGATCAGCAGCGAGCCCATCGCCAGCAGCTCGCCGGTCGCCCAGTCGATCGCGTCGTCCTCGATCATCTGGGCGCGGCGCTGCAGGATCGGCTGGAGCCGCGGGTGCGGGGTGAACCCCTCCGGCAGGGCGACCTGCGACTCGATGAGCCGCTTGACGGTCTCCTGCGGGATCGCCGACCCGGCCTTGCCGTGGTCGATCGGGATGCGCTCCTCGACGTCCGGCTTCACGACCGAGCCCGGCTCCAGGGGCTTCTTCACGGCCTCGCGGGTCTCGGTGAAGGCCCGCTCCAGCTGCTCCTGGTAGTCGCGCAGCGCCTGCTCGGCCTCCTCGACCGTGATGTCGCCCCGGCCGATCAGCGCCTCGGTGTACAGCTTGCGCACCGACCGCTTCGCGTCGATCAGGTCGTACATGAGCGGCTGCGTGAACGAGGGGTTCTCGCCCTCGTTGTGGCCGCGCCGCCGGTAGCAGACCATGTCGATGACGACGTCCTTCTTGAACGTCTGCCGGTACTCGAACGCCAGCCGCGCCACCCGCGCGCACGCCTCCGGGTCGTCGCCGTTGACGTGGAAGATCGGCGCCTGGATCATCCGGGCCACGTCCGTGGAGTACACGCTGGACCGCGAGTACTCGGGGGCGGTCGTGAAGCCCACCTGGTTGTTGATGATCACGTGCACGGTGCCGCCGGTGCGGTAGCCGCGCAGCTGCGACAGGTTCAGCGTCTCGGCCACCACGCCCTGCCCGGCGAACGCGGCGTCGCCGTGGATGAGCACCGGCAGCACGCTGAACCCGGCCTCGCCGACGTCCAGCAGGTCCTGCTTGGCGCGGACGACGCCCTCCAGCACCGGGTCGACCGTCTCCAGGTGGGACGGGTTCGCCACCAGCTCGGTGTGGATCTTGGAGCCGTCGCTCGCGACGAAGTCGCCGGACGCGCCGAGGTGGTACTTCACGTCGCCGGAGCCCTGCGCGCTGCGCGGGTCGAGGTTGCCCTCGAACTCGCCGAAGATCTGCCCGTAGGACTTGCCGACGATGTTGGCGAGGACGTTCAGCCGGCCGCGGTGCGCCATGCCGATGACGACCTCGTCGAGGCTGTCCTTCGCCGCCGCCGAGATCACCGAGTCCAGCAGCGGGATGACGGACTCGCCGCCCTCCAGCGAGAACCGCTTCTGCCCGACGAACTTGGTCTGCAGGAACGTCTCGAACGCCTCGGCGCTGTTCAGGCGGCGGAGCACGTGCAGCTGCTCCTCGCGCGACGGCTTGTCGTGCGGGACCTCCACGCGCTCCTGGATCCAGGCGCGCTCCTCCGGGTCCTGGATGTGCATGTACTCGATGCCGACCGTCCGGCAGTACGCCATCCGCAGCACGCCGAGGATCTCGCGCAGCTTCATCGTCGGCTTGCCGCCGAACCCGCCGGTCGCGAACTCGCGCTCCAGGTCCCACAGGGTGAGGCCGTGCTTGAGGATGTCGAGGTCGGGGTGGCGGCGCTGCTTGTACTCCAGCGGGTCGGTGTCGGCCATCAGGTGGCCGCGGACCCGGTAGGCGTGGATCAGCTCGTGCACGCGGGCGACCTTGGCGACGTCGTCCTCGTGCGTGGCGGAGATGTCCTTGACCCAGCGCACCGGCTCGTACGGGATGCGCAGCGCCTCGAAGATCTCGTCGTAGAAGCCGTCCTCGCCGAGGAGCAGCTGGTGGATGCGGCGCAGGAAGTCGCCGGACTGCGCGCCCTGGATGATCCGGTGGTCGTAGGTGGAGGTCAGCGTCATGACCTTGCTGATCCCCATGCGCGACAGGGTCTCGCCGGACGCGCCCGCGAACTCGGCCGGGTACTCCATGGCGCCCACGCCGATGATCGTGCCCTGGCCGGGCATCAGCCGCGGAACCGAGTGGACCGTGCCGATCGTGCCCGGGTTGGTGAGGCTGATCGTGGTGCCCTGGAAGTCCTCCAGGGTGAGCTTGCCGCCGCGGGCCTTGCGGACGATCTCCTCGTAGGCGGCCCAGAACTGGCGGAAGTCCAGCGTCTCGGCGGCCTTGACGCTCGGCACCACGAGCTGCCGCGAGCCGTCGCTCTTCTGCAGGTCGATCGCCAGGCCGAAGTTCACGTGCTCGGGGCGGACCAGCACCGGCTTGCCGTCCACCTCGGTGAACGCGGCGTTCATCTCCGGCATCGAGGTGAGCGCCTTGACGATCGCGTAACCGATCAGGTGCGTGAACGAGACCTTGCCGCCGCGGCCGCGCTTGAGGTGGTTGTTGATGACGATGCGGTTGTCGATCAGCAGCTTCGCCGGGACGGCCCGCACGCTCGTCGCCGTCGGCACGCCGAGGCTGGCCTCCATGTTGGTGGCCGTCCGGGCGGCGACGCCGCGCAGCCGGACCTCCTCCGCGCCCGCGGGGACCGGCGGCGGGGCCGGCCTGTCGGCCTTCGGCGCGGGGGCCTTGGCGGCCGGGGCCTTGCCGTCGGTCGCCTTCGGCGGCGTCACCGGCCGCTGCGGTGTCGGCGGTGCGGCCGCGGTGCCGTTGCCGGCCTGCGGGGCCGCGCTGTCGGCGGGCGCCTGGGGGGACGCGGGGGTCGCGGACGTGGGCCGGCTGTCCGGCTGGTAGTCAGCGAAGAAGTTCCACCAGGCTTCGTCAACGTTGTTCGGGTCTTCGAGGTACTTCTGGTACAGCTCGTCGACCAGCCATTCGTTGGCGCCGAAATCTGTGGTCTTCGGGTCGGCACTTGTTTGCGACGACTCTGTCGACACGGCGGAGATCGCCCTCTTCCGCAGCTCGCAGGTTGGTTCTGAGACGCAGACAAGGCTACTCGCACTTGCCCCCGCGCCACGCCAGCGCGGTGGTAACCCTCTCGGGCGCGCCCGTCACCTTGGCTGAACTCGCCGAAGGCGGAGCCGCGCCTTCGGCAAGATCAACTGATCGGTCACCGGCGTGCTCAGTGCGTGTGCGGGGCGACCGTGGGGCCTTCGCTGGCCTGGATGAGGACGAAGCCCTGGCCCTGGTAGGCGAGCTGCATCGCCTCGCCGCTGCCCCGGCCGATCAGGGCCCCGGCCTTGAAGGTGCGGTTGACGCCGACCTGGAGGCTGGTGCTCCACGCGACCGCGGACTGGCCGTCGGCGAACGTGGGGGCGCGGCCGCAGTCGAGCATGACGGGGGTGCCGTGCGTGGTGAGCGCCACCCAGCCGGTGCCGGTGAGGGTGGTGTTGAACAGGCCGCCCGCGGCGATCCCGGCGCCCTGGACCCGCTGGATGTCGGACTGCAGGTGCGGGTCGTAGGCGAGGATGTTCTTGCCGTTTACGGTGATGCCCTCGTTCTCCAGGTAGAACAGGTGGATGTCATCGGCGTCGTTGGCGACGAACAGCAGGCCCTGCCCCTTGACGCGCATGGTGGGGACGCCCTCGCCGGTCAGGGCCTTCTTCATGAACTTGCCGATGCCGCCGGCGCCTTCGTAGTCGAACTCCATCTGGCCCTGGAAGGCGACCATGGAGCCTTGCCGGGCGAGCACGTCCCCGTTCAGGTGGATCCGGAGCATCTTGGAGTTCTGGAGCGCGAAGTGGCCGGGGAGCTGCTGCCCCTGATCGAGGTTGCCGAAGAACTGGCTGCGCATGGTCGGGTCGTGCCTCTCGTGGGATTACTGGAGGTTTGTCAGCATAACGAGGCGGACGCCGTCAACGTCCCCGGTCGTTCGGGCTGGTCCAGTCCACGAGCGGCCCCTTCGGGACGACACCCGACGGGTTGATGTTGCGCTGCGTCACGTAGTAGTGCCGCTTGATGTGGTCGAAGTTCGTCGTCTCGCCGAACGCGGGGACCGAGTACAGGTCACGGGCGTAGCCCCACAGGTTCGGGTAGTCGGTCAGCCGCCGCAGGTTGCACTTGAAGTGACCGTGGTAGACGGCGTCGAAGCGCGCGAGCGTCGGGTAGAGGCGGACATCGGCCTCGGTGATGGCGTCGCCGAACAGGTACCGGCGGGACGCGAGGCGCTCCTCCAGCCGGCCGAGGGTG
The DNA here is from genome assembly GCF_900115095.1 of Actinomadura madurae. Taxonomy (GTDB): domain Bacteria; phylum Actinomycetota; class Actinomycetes; order Streptosporangiales; family Streptosporangiaceae; genus Spirillospora; species Spirillospora madurae. The sequence continues at coordinate 131,089 of NZ_FOVH01000008.1, read as the reverse complement.
TCGAAGAGCGCGTCGAAGGCCTCCTCGTAGGCGTCCTGCGAGGTGGCGAACCCGGCCTTGTAGACGCCGTTGTTGACCGTCGTGTACACCAGCTCGTTCAGCTCGTCGATCTCCGGGCGGAGCCCCTCGGGGTACAGGTCGGGCGCCCCGGGGCGGTGCAACGCGGTGAACTCGGTCTCGAACATCGTGGTGATGTTGGGGAAGTCGTTGGTGACCAGGCGTTCCGTCCGCGTGTCCCAGATGCACGGGACGGTGTAGCGGCCCTCGAAGGACGGGTCGGTGCCGAGGTACAGCTCCGACAGGAAGACGGCGCCGGTGACGGGGTCGCGGTCGGGGAACCGCCAGCCGCGCTCGTCCCGGATCGGGTCGACCACCGCGACGGAGATCGCGTCCTCCAGGCCGAGCAGGCGGCGGACGATCAGCGTCCGGTGCGCCCACGGGCAGGCGTAGGAGACGAACAGCCGGTACCGGCCGGGCTCGGCGGGCAGGCCGCTCGACCCGTCGGCGGTGATCCGCTCGGTGAACCGGTTGGCCTGCCGCACGAACCGGCCGCCCTCGACCTCCTGCACGCTCATGCCGTCTCCTCCGCGAGTCGCCCGCGGCTACCATAACCGTCGGCGATCGATGTCAAACGGGATGCGGGGGTCCATGCTCGAGCAGTTCAACGCCCTGGTGGACGGGCTCCCACCCGCCATGATCTATCTGATCGTCGCAGCGCTGGTGTTCGCCGAGGCGGCGCTGTTCGTCGGGTTCGTGTTCCCCGGCGAGACCGCGATCGTGGTCGGCGGCGTCCTCGCGAGCCAGCACGTGCTGTCCCTGTGGGCGCTGCTCGCCATCGCGGTGGTCGCGGCGGTCGCGGGCGACTCGGTCGGCTACGAGGTCGGGCGCCGGTACGGGCCGCGGCTGCTGGACGTCAAGGTGATGCGAAGACACCGCGCCAAGGTCGCGGGCGCGCAGGACCTGATCCGCCGGCGCGGCGCGTTCGCGGTGTTCATCGGGCGGTTCACCGCGCTGCTGCGGGCGCTCATGCCGGCGCTCGCGGGCAGCTCGCGGCTCCCGTATCCGACGTTCCTGCTGTTCAACGTCATCGGCGGCGTGACGTGGGTGGTGACGTTCACGCTCGGCGGCTTCTTCGCGGGCGCCGCGTTCGAGCACGCGGCCAAGCTCGCGGGGCGGGGCCTCGCGATCGGGCTGGCGGTGGCGGCGGTCGTCGCGCTCGCCGTGTGGAGCGTCCGCAAGCGCCGCCTGGAGGCCCGCGAGGAGGCCGCGGCGGAGGCGGCGGAGGCGGCGGCGGGCATGCCCGAAGCGGAGCCGGCGCGCACTCTTCCGTGACCCCGGTGCCGGAGCTACAGGTGCATCCGGCCGCTGATCATGGGCAGGTCCAGGTACGTCCGGATGCCGGGCTCGGCGGCGCACACGGCGGGGACGGAGTTCAGCGCGTGCGCGGTCGCCGCGGAGATCTCGTCGGAGGCCCAGTCCCGGTCGGCCGCCAGCGTGAGCGACGGGCGGCCGTCCACGCGGAGCGAGTACCCGGGCCGGCCCCACTCCCCGCACATCCGCGCGGCGTTCGCCTTGTGCACGATCTCCAGGGTGATGACGGGCCGGCCGGCGGCGATGCCGCTGAACGTCCAGCGGGCCGCGGCGACCGTGCCGCGCGGGACCGGCCCGGCGGCGGTGGCGAGGTCGGTGCGGGCGAGCCGGTGGGCGGCGTCCACGTCGATCTCGTCGAGGTCGACGCCGAGGCCCGCGGCGACCAGGTGCAGGCTCTCGGAGTACAGCGTCCGCATCGCGGCGCGCCTCGGCCGCAGGGAGCGCAGGTACGCCTCCTCGTTCTTGCCGAACCCGAGCATGCCGTGGACCATCCGCCAGGACGGGTGCCGGGCGAAGTCGGTGCACTCGCGGGCGTAGACGTGCGTGATCCGCCGGGACAGCCGCGCCAGCATCAGCGGCATCACGTCCGCCATGAAGCCGTGGCTGACGCCGCTGCCGTGCACGGACACGCCGCCCCGCTTGCAGGCCTGCTCCAGCTCGTTCACGAAGTGCGGTCCGTGCGCCCGCGGGTAGACCAGGCCGCTCAGCGAGATCAGGTTCTTGCCGGACGACAGCAGCGCGCAGAGCGTGTCCAGCTCGGCGAACCGGTCGTGCACGGGGCTCGCGGCGAAGATGACGCAGTCGGCGTCCAGGTCGAGGATGTCGTCGAGGTCGCCGGTCGCGGCGACGCCGATCGGGGCGCGCCCGGCCAGGACCCCGGCGTCGGCGCCCACCTTGGCCGGGGTGTGCACCCACGCGCCGGCGAGCTCCATGTCGTCGCGGTCCATCACGCCGCGGATCACGCTGCGGCCGATCGTGCCCGTCGCCCACTGCACGACGCGGTAGCGGCGCGGGGACGGCGTGAACGGCTCGGCGGAACTCATCGAGAGAGGACCTCCGTTGCTCCTGCGGCTCCGATGAGTGGGGAGACTACGCCGCCGCCCCGCCCGAATGCGGCATACGGCGCAACTTCCCCCCATGCCCCATCGTACGCAGGACGGCCCTCGCGTCCAGCCGGGACGCGTGACCCCGGAGGGCCGCGGCCGAGCGCGATTCGGTTTACTGGTACCACTGGGTAACCCCTTGATGATTACCTGGGGGCGTAGTCGGTGCGATGTGAGGAGACACGAGATGTCGGAACTGCGCTACGACGGCCGCGTGGCGGTCGTGACCGGGGCGGGCCACGGCCTCGGCCGGCAGCACGCGCTTGAGCTCGCCGCGCGCGGCGCCAAGGTCGTCGTGAACGACCTCGGCGGCGACCGGTCCGGGGCCGGCGCCTCCGCCGGCCCCGCGCAGGAGGTCGTCGACGAGATCACCAAGAACGGCGGCGAGGCCGTCGCGAACCCCGACAACGTCGCGACCCCCGAGGGTGCGCAGGCGATCGTGCAGACCGCCCTGGACGCGTTCGGCAAGGTCGACATCGTCATCAACAACGCGGGCATCCTGCGCGACAGGTCGTTCAAGAACATGAGCGCGGAGGAGTTCGACGCGGTGATCGCCGTGCACCTGCGCGGCTCGTTCCTGGTGTCCAGCGCCGCGTGGGCGCACCTGCGCGAGCAGGGCTACGGCCGCATCGTGAACACCTCGTCGCCGGCGGGCCTGTTCGGCAACTTCGGCCAGGCCAACTACTCCACGGCGAAGATGGGCCTGGTCGGGTTCACCAAGACCCTCGCGCACGAGGGCGCCAAGTACAACATCAAGGCCAACGCCATCGCGCCGGTCGCCTGGACGCGGATGACCGAGGACCTGCTCCCCGCCGACTTCGCCGCGAAGCTCGGCGTCGAGCAGGTCACCCCGCTCGTCGCCTACCTCGTCCACGAGTCCAACGAGGACTCCGGCGAGGTCTACACCGTCGGCGGCGGCCGGATCGCGAAGATCCTCGTGGCGGAGGGCCCCGGCTACGGCCAGAAGGAGACGCTCTCGGTCGAGGACGTCCGGGACAACTGGACCGCGATCAACGCGGGCGAGCCGCTCACCGTGTACCGCAACGTGGGCGAGCAGATGGGCCCGCTGATCCAGCAGCTCACCTCCTGAGCCGTTGGGCGGGATCAAGCTCGACCGGCGGGACGGGGTGCTCACCATCGCCCTGTCCCGCCCGGAGCGCCTGAACGCCGTCGACGGGGCGCTGACCGAGGAGATGCTCGACGTCCTCAACGAGCTGGCGCGCGACCCGGACACCCAGGTGGTCGTGCTCACCGGCGAGGGGCGCGGCTTCTGCTCGGGCATGGACATCCAGGGCGGCGACCCGGGCGGCGAGACCGCCGAGGGCCGCGCGCAGCGGCTCTACCGGGGCATCGCGCGCGGCGGCGAGGTCACCGCCCGGCTGCGGGAGATCCCGCAGCCGGTGATCGTCGCCCTGCACGGCCCGGTCGCGGGCATGGGCGTCTCCTGGGCGCTGGCCGGCGACCTGCGCGTCGCCGACCCGACCACGAGGTTCGTCGTCCCGTTCGTGAACCTCGGCCTGTCGGCCGGCGACTGCGGTCTGTCGTGGCTGCTGCCCCGGCTGGTCGGCCCGGCGAAGGCCGCGGAGATCGCCTACCGGGCCCAGCGCCTGGACGCGGACCGCGCCGACGCGCTCGGCCTCCTCACCGAGATCGCCCCCGAGGGCGGGGACCTGGCCGCCGCCCACGCCCTCGCCGACGAACTGCTCGCCAAGTCGCCCTACGGCCTGCGGCGCACCAAGGAGCTGCTCAACGCGTCCCTGGACGTCCAAGGCCTCCGGCGGCAGCTCCAGGCGGAAACGGCCGTCCAGACCCTGGCCTTCTTCACCGAAGACCTCGCAGAGGGCATGACCGCCACCCTTGAGAAGCGCACGCCCCGATTCAAGAACCGCTGACGCCGGCGCGAGCCCAGGGCCGGCCCCTGGGCTCGCGGCAGCGGCGAGCGGAGGGCTAGTCGGCCAGCGCCGTGGAGAGCGCCTCGACGTAGCGGAGGGCGGTCAGGCGGGCCAGCGCGGGGTGGGCGCCCAGGGGGGCGGAGTGGGCGGATCCCACCATCGCGGCCGCGGCCGGGACGAGGGCCGCCTCCTGCTCCGGGCCGATGAGGTGCGGGGCGACGGCGATCGACGTGGCGCCGGCCATGCGCAGCTGCTCGGCGGCGCCCTTGACGGACGACTCGTCGTTCAGCGAGGCGGTGAAGACGGGGGCCGCGAGGCGCGAGGCGAGCAGGACGCCGGTGACCTCGGCCTGCCGGACGGCGGTCGCGTCGCCGGGCGTGGCGATGATGACGCCGGACGCGGCGGTCACCATCGTCATCAGCCTGATCCGGTCGGCGCGGGCGAGGCCGGCGTCGGCGAGGCGGTCGTGCAGGGCCTCGGCGATCAGCGGGTGCGGGCCGAGCGGCTCGGCGGCGACGGCGCGCACGGGGGAGTTCGTCACGGCGGCGTGCACGGCGGCGTCCAGGGCCCGGTCGGGGCCGGTGGACAGCGGTACCACCACGGCGGCGAGCTCGTCGTCCTGCCGGCGCAGGCCGGCGAGGACGCCGTGCAGGCCGGCCTCGTCGCCCTCCAGGTGCGCGACGCGCGCGGGCTGGCCGGTGTGCTCGATCTCGACCAGCCGGGCGAGCTCGGCGGCGACCTCGGTGCCGGCGCGCCGGGCGGGACCGGGGACGGCCAGGACGAGCGTGGGGGATCCGGGGGGCAGCAGGAAGGATTCGTCGCCGCGGTGCCGGCCGCCGCGGGGTGTGCGGCGCCGTCGCGACGGCAGTGCCTCGGGTGCCTGGCTTTCGGGACTCACGGCGGGCATCGTAACGCCCTCCGGCCCGGGAACCGTCCTCCCGGTCCGGCCGTCGTCGTTGCCTGTATGAATCGCCGCTCTCCTTCCCGTGCCGGCCGCGACGCGAGCGGTGGGTGAAGAAGCAGAGTATGGCGCAATGCTCCCGAGGGACAGGGGGAAATGAAGTAAGTTGTCCGGATTTGCCGCTATCTTCCTCCCCCAGTTCCTCAAGATCGCTTGGCCCGCGGGCATTGCCGCAGGTGGCGCGGAATGGCGGCAATGCGTCCGAAAGCCGCCAAAGGGGTTGCGGGTTCGTTACGGACGGCCTTTATGATCCAGGGACCCTCCGTGCCGGAACGTTCGAGGTCACATGAAATCCCCCCGTACGCGGTCGATCCGCTCGAAGGTCGCCGCCCTGCTGCTGGTGCCGCTGCTGTCGCTCGTGGCGCTGTGGGGATACGCCGCCAACGTCACCGGGCGCGACGCGCTCGCCCAGCGCAAGTACCACACGCTCGACCGGAAGTTCGCGCCGAGCGGGCAGGGCGTCCTGGTCGAGCTGGGCCGGGAGCGCCAGGCGTCGGCCGTGTTCCTCAGCAGCCCGCGCTCCACCGAGGGCGGCACGCCCGCGGCCCTGCTGACCCAGCGCAACCGCCTGGACGAGGCCGTCGAGCACTTCCGCCGCGAGGCCACCTCGGCCGCCGCCCGCGAGGCCACCGACGCCGAGATGGAGAGCCGCGTCACCGACGTCCTGCGGGCGCTCGGCGGCCTCGGCGGGATCCGGGCCGCCGTGGACGCCCGCTCCATCGACCGGCTGACCGCGATCAACGGCTACAGCACGATGGTCGACGACCTGCACCGGCTCTACGACGCGCTCGTCGTCATCGACGACTCCGAGCTCTACAACTGGACCCTGTCGACCCGGCACGCCGGCCGCGCGATGGAACTGCTGCAGCGGGAGAACGCGCTGGTCGCGGCGGCGTTCATCACCAAGGGCCGGATGAGCCGCGCCGAGCACCGGATGTTCACCGAGATGGTCGGCGAGCAGCGCCAGCAGTGGATCAAGCAGCGCTCCCTGCTCGACCCCGTCGTCTACCGGACCGGCACCGCGCAGGTCTTCGCCGCCCCGGCGTACCAGAACTTCAGGGCCATGGAGGACCGGATCGCCGACGCCGATCCGCGCCGTCCGATCCCCGTCAGGGCCGCCGACTGGCAGCGAACGGCGGAGCCGCTCGTCCTGTCGGTCAACAAGATGGTGCTCGGCAACTCCCAGCGCGCCGGCGAGCACGCCGACGACCTCGGCCGGAAGGCCTACATCCGGCTCGGCGTCGTCGGCGGCCTCGGCCTGCTGGCGATCCTCGCCTCGGTGCTGCTGTCGCTGCGCTTCGCGCGCGGGTTCGTCCGGGAGCTGGTCGGGCTGCGCGGGTCCGCGGAGGAGGTCGCGGACAAGCGGCTCCCGGACGTCGTGCGGCGGCTGAGCCGCAACGAGACCGTCGACGTCGCCGCGGAGGCGCCGCCCCTGGAGTCCGGGCGCACCACCGAGGTCGCCCGGCTCGCCGACGCGTTCGCCAAGGTGCAGCGGACCGCGGTCGACGCGGCCGTCGGGCAGGCCGAGCTGCGCGCCGGCGTCAGCCGCATCTTCCTCAACATCGCCCGCCGCAACCAGTCGCTCCTGCACCGCCAGCTGACGATGCTGGACGGCCTGGAGAGCCGCGCCGAGGCCGACGACCTGGAGGACCTCTTCCGGATCGACCACCTCACCACCCGCATGCGGCGGCACGCGGAGAGCCTGATCATCCTGTCCGGCGCCACCCCCGGCCGCGGCTGGCGGGAGCCCGTGCGGATCGCCGACGTCCTGCGCGCCGCCGTCTCGGAGATCGAGGACTACACCCGGGCCACGGTCCTGACCGACACCGAGGACGGCCTGGTCGGCGCCGCCGTCACCGACGTCATCCACCTGCTGGCCGAGCTGATCGAGAACGCCGCGGCGTTCTCCCCGCCCAACACCGAGGTCCGGGTGATGGCCGACCGGGTCGGCACCGGGTTCGCCATCGAGATCGAGGACCGCGGCCTCGGCGTCAAGCCCGAGCTGCTCGCCGAGGCCAACCGCAGGCTCGCCGAGCCGCCGGAGTACGACCTGGTCGACACCGACCAGCTCGGCCTGTTCGTCGTCGCGCGGCTCGCCGCCCGGCACGAGATCTCGGTGACGCTGCAGCGGTCCCCGTACGGGGGCGTGACGGCGATCGTCCTGCTGCCGCACGAGCTGGTGGTGCCGGCCGAGCAGATGGTCGCCGGGACGCTGCCGCCCGCCTCCGGTCCCGGCGAGGACACCGCCCTACCCGACGGGCGGTCCCCGCTCGACAGCGTCACCGACGGCCTCGACGAGGAGGACGTGGAGGAGGCGGTGCTGGTGCCCGCGCCCCGCGCCGACGCGGTCGTCCCGCTGCGCGACGCCGCCGCACCGGGTCACCTGGAGGGCGCCGGCGGCCACCTGGAGGCGCCGCCCGCGCTGCCGGAGCTCACCGGGCCCGCGGTGCCGTGGGGCGCGCCGGACCGGCCGGCGCCCGCCTCCCCGCCGCGTCCCGCCCCGAACCCCTGGTCGGACGACGCCGTCCCTCCGCCGGACGACGAGCCGGCGGACGCGGACGGGCCCGGCGAGGAGGACGAAGACTGGCAGCCCGCGGGAACCCACGCGGGCCTGCCGCGCCGGGTCAGGCAGGAGAACCTGGCCCCGCAACTGCGCAAGAGCCCCCCGGCACCGCCCAGGATCGGCGGAGTCACGGCCGGGGGTGTCGCACGCTCGCCCGAGGAGGCACGCTCGCTGATGGCATCGATACAGCAGGGATGGCGGCGCGGACGCGCGTCCGATGTGGGGGATGAGGGAACCCGATGATGCACAACACCGTGACCGGTGAGCTGAACTGGCTGCTCAACGACTTCGCAGAGCGGGTCACGACGGTGCGGCAGGCGGTGATCCTGTCACGTGACGGGCTGGCCGTGGCCGCGTCCAACGAGCTGGCGCGCGAGGACGCCGAGCACCTGTCCGCGCTGGCGTCCGGCGTGCAGAGCCTCGCCCGCGGCGCGGGCCGGCACTTCGCGGGCGGCAACGTCCGGCAGACCATCATCGAGATGGACGCGCTGCTGCTGTTCGTGACCGCCGCGGGCGACGGCACCTGCCTCGCCGTGCTGGCGGAGGCGGAGGCCGACGCCGGCCTCGTCGCCTACGAGATGGCGGTCCTGGTCAAGCGGGTCGGCCAGCATCTGCAGGCGAGCCCGCGGTTCGCCGGCGAGCCGGGCGGCCAGGGGTTCGGAGGGCCCGGGTCGCGGGGCTTTTGACCGATGACCCCGCCGGCAGAACGGTGGCTGGACCGGGAGGCCGGTCCGGTCGTGCGACCGTACGCGATGACCCGGGGCCGGACCCGTCCCGAGGGCGCCGGCTTCGAGCTCATCGCGGTGGTGTCGGCCACCGGCGTCCCCGCCGGTGACCGGCTGCGCTACAGCCCCGACCACGCGCGGGTGCTGCGCGGGTGCGCGCGGCCCGTGCCGGTCGTCGACCTGGCCGCCGATCTCGGGCTGCCGATCGGCGTCGTCCGGGTGCTGCTCGGCGACCTGCGGGACGAGGGACTCGTCGCGGTGGTCGCCGAGGCGCAGCCGGCCACCGCGGGCCGCCGCCCCCCGAAGGGCGTGCTGAGGGAGGTGCTCAATGGCCTCCGCGCCCTCTGAGGGAACCGCGGACGCCGGCCGGACGCCCTTCGGCGCCGCGGCCCGCCCGCTCGTCACGACGAAGATCCTCATCGCCGGTGGGTTCGGCGTCGGCAAGACCACCATGGTCGGCTCGATCAGCGAGATCCGGCCGCTGCACACCGAGGAGCCGCTGACCGACCGCGGCGTCGGGGTGGACGACGTCTCCGGCGTCGGCGCGAAGGGCACCACGACGGTCGCCATGGACTTCGGCCGCATCACCCTGTCGGACCAGCTGCTGCTCTACCTGTTCGGCACCCCGGGCCAGGAGCGGTTCTGGTTCATGTGGGACGAGCTGGCGTCCGGCGCGATCGGCGCCGTCGTGCTGGCCGACACCCGCCGGCTGAAGCACTCCTTCCCGGCGATCGACTACTTCGAGCGCCGGGGCCTGCCGTTCGTGGTGGCGGTGAACTGCTTCGGCGGGCGGCGCACGCACCGGGCCGAGGACATCGCCATCGCGCTCGACCTCGACCCGGGCGTTCCGGTGGTGCTCTGCGACGTCCGCCGCCGCGAATCGTCGAAGGAAGTGCTCGTGGCTTTGATGGAGCACGTGCTGACCTGGCCGGACGAGGAATCCGATCCGGGGGAGGTGGCGGACGGTGATCGGATCCTCGATCATCGTGAACCCGCGACGTAGTAGGCTCCCGCACACCCCCGTACTCCACGCATCGGGAGGTTTCCCCCGCATGTTCCGCCCCCCAATGCCGAAGGCGACGCCGGCGCGCGCGCCGGTGAGCAGGGTCCGCCGGCCGTGATGAGACCCCGTTTCTCCTCCATCCGGGCGAGGATCAGCCTGCTGGTCGTCGTGCCGCTGCTGGCGCTCGCGTCGCTGTGGGCGTTCCTCACCGGGATCACCTACGGGGACGCGCACGTGCTCCTGCAGAGCCGTAAGTTCCAGGAGAAGACGGTGCTGCCCGCGCAGCGGCTCATCGACGCCGTGCAGAAGGAGCGGCGGCTGTCGACGGCGGAGCTCGGCGGCGCGCAGACCGTCGACCTCGGGGTGATGCGGACGCAGCGGCAGGCCACCGACAAGGCGGCCGAGGAGGTGCGCGCGGGAGGCCGGGACGAGGGGCTGCGCGACTCGATCCTGCCCGAGACCGTCCGGCGGATCGACGCGCTCGTGCAGCAGATCGGCGCCCTGGAGGGGATCCGCAGCAGCGTGGACGAGCGCGTCGCCGACCGCGCCCACGTGCTGCGGCGCTACAACGCCATCGTCGACGCGGCCTTCGCCGTCTACCTGTCGGCGACGCCCGGCGACGGGCGGATCGTCGCCGACACCCGCACGCTCATCGCGGTCGGCCGCGCCCGCGAGTTCATGAACCGCGAGGACGCCCTGCTGACCGGCGCGCTCGCCTCCGGCCGCATCACCGCCGCCGAGCGCGGCGAGTTCGCGCAGCTCGTCGGGGCGCAGCGGACGCTGTACGCCGACAACGCGCTGAACCTGCCGGAGGAGGCCCGCGCCGGCTACCAGAAGCTGGTCGCCTCGCCGCAGTTCATCCAACTCCGCCGGCTGGAGGACGAGGTGATCGGCGGCGCCGACCCGCCGGCCAGGGCCGCCGCGCGCCGGACCCGCCCGCCCGCCGGGCAGGGCGGCGCCGCCGGAGCGGGACGCGCCGCGCGCGGCTCCGGCCCCCGCACCCTGGAGCCGGCCGTGTGGCGGTTCGTCGCCGACACCGCCAACGGCCGCCTGTACAAGTTCGAGAACAGGACCCTGGACGAGGTCGTCGGCCGTGCCCAGGGCGTCGCCATCGACACGTTCGGGCGGCTCGCCGTCGCCGGCGGGCTCGGGCTGCTCGCCATCCTGCTGTCGGCCCTGATCGCGGCGCGGGTGTCGCGGCGGCTGCTGCGCGAGTGCCGCACGCTCGCGGCCGGCGTCGTGGACTTCACCAGGAAGCGGCTGCCGATGCTCGCCGAGCAGATCCGCGCCGGCGGTCCCCCCGAACCCGAGCCCGTTCCCGACGTCGAGTACCACATCACCGAGATCCGGCAGATCGCCGACTCGTTCGACCGCGCCCGCGAGGCGGTGCTGGTCGCCGCCGAGGGCGAGGTCGCGGCGCGGCGCGGGATCAGCGAGGTGTTCGTCAACCTCGCGCGCCGCAACCAGGCGCTGCTGCACCGGCAGCTCAGCCTGCTCGACAGCATGGAGCGCCGCACCGAGGACCCCTCGGAGCTGTCGGACCTGTTCCGCCTCGACCACCTCGCGACCCGCATGCGGCGGCACGCCGAGGGCCTGGTGATCCTCGCCGGCAAGAGCGCCGGGCGCGGCTGGCGCCGTCCCGTCCCGCTGGTGGACGTGGTCCGCGGCGCGGTCGCCGAGGTCGAGGACTACCCGCGCGTCCGGGTGCAGCCGCTGCCGCGCATCGCGCTGCTCGGCTCCGCCGTCGCCGACGTCATCCACCTGCTCGCCGAGGTGGTGGAGAACGCCACCACGTTCTCGCCGCCGCAGTCGCCGGTGCGGGTCAGCGGCCACCCGGTGGCCAGCGGGTTCGCGATCGAGGTGGAGGACCGCGGCCTCGGGATGACGGAGGAGGCGCTGCGCGCGGCCAACGAGCGGCTCGCCAACCCGCCCGAGTTCGACCCGTCCGACAGCGCCCAGCTCGGGCTGTTCGTCGTCGCGCGGCTGGCCCAGCGGCACGACATCACCGTCACGCTCCGCCCGTCCCCGTACGGGGGGACGACCGCGATCGCGCTGATCCCCGGGTCGCTCATCGTGGACAGCGCCGAGGCGGAATCCGCCGTGCGCCGCTCCACCGGGCCGATGGAGGTGCTGTCCGACCAGAACGCGGCGCTGTCCGCGCCGGGCCGGGCGGCGGTCGAGGCGGGCCCGGCCGAGTCCGGCGGCGTGGTCCGGCTCGTCGCCGAGGCCGAGCCCCTGCCCCCGGAGGCGGCACCGCCCGCCGCGGAGCCCCCGCCCCCGGCGCCGGAACCCGCGCGGGCAGAGGCGCCGCCCGAGCCCGCGCCGCCGCTGAAGGACGGCGACCTGCCGAAGCGCAGGCGGCAGACCCACCTGGCACCCCAGCTCAAGCAGCGGGTCGACGCCCATCTCGCCGAGCGGGGCCAGGCCCCGCCGGACGAACCGGCCGCCCCGCCGCCCGCTCCCGAGCCGGCGGTGCCGCTCGCCGCGCCCGTCCCGACGGACGCGCCGCCCCCGGAGGGCGGCGGCGCACCGGAAGGGACCGTTCCCACGGGCGAGGCACCGGAGGACCTCGCGGGCCGCTCGCCCGAGACGATGCGATCGATGATGTCCGCCATGCAGCGCGGCTGGCAGCGCGGCAGGCAGGACGCGGCCGGCACGGACCCCGCCGACACCCCACCTCACCAGGAGGACGACACCCCATGACACAGCCCCAGCACTCCGGCGCCGAGCTCCCAGGCGCGGCCGGAGGTGAGCTGAACTGGCTGCTCGACAGCCTCGTGCAGCGCGTCGCCCCGGTCCAGAACGCGGTGGTGCTGTCGAGCGACGGGCTGCGGATGGCCGCGTCGAGCGGGCTCTCCGCCGAGGAGTCCGATCACCTGTCCGCCGTGGCCGCCAGCTTCCAGAGCCTCGCGCGGGGGGCGGGCGAGTCGTTCGGCGGCGGCCCCGTCCGGCAGACGATCGTGGAGATGGAGTCCTCGTTCCTGTTCGTCACCGCCGCCGGCCGGGGCGCCTGCCTCGCCGTCCTCGCCGCCGCCGACGCCGACCTCGGCATCATCGCCTACGAGATGGCGATGCTGGTCTCCCGGGTCGGCCAGCACCTGTCGGCGAACCCGCGCGTCGGCTCCGAGACCGGTGGCCGGTGAGATGAGCGGTGCGGGATGGTACGACGACGCGGCGGGCCCCGTCGTGCGCCCGTACGCCCTCACCGGAGGCCGGACGCACTACGACGGGGTCGAGTTCGACCTCGTCGCGCTGATCGCCGTCGCGGACCCGCCGGAGCCCGCGGACGACGCCCATGCCCTTCCGGCGAACCCATGGGCGCCGGAGCCAGAACATGACATGATCCTGGAGCTTTGCCGCACCCCGTTGTCGGTCGCCGAGATAGCGTCGGATCTGGAACTTCCCCTCGGGGTCGTCCGTGTCCTGCTCGGTGACCTGCTCGACCACTCGCTGATACAGGTCCGGCGACCCGCGCCGGTGGCGCAGTTCCCCAGCGAGCGCGTACTCAAGGAAGTGATCGATGGAATCCGTGCGCTCTGAGCCGGCCGCCCATCAGGGCGACTCGGCGCTGACGGTAAAGATCCTCGTGGCCGGCGGTTTCGGTGTCGGCAAGACCACCCTGGTCAGTGCGGTGAGCGAGATCCGGCCGCTGCGCACCGAGGAGGCGCTGACCGAGAAGAGCATCGGGGTCGACGACACGACCGCCGTCGCGTCCAAGACGACCACGACCGTGGCCATGGACTTCGGGCGGATCACCCTGCCCAACGGCCTGGTGCTGTTCGTGTTCGGCACCCCGGGCCAGGACCGCTTCTGGTTCATGTGGGACGAGTTGGCCAAGGGCGCGCTCGGCGCGGTCGTCCTGGTCGACACCCGGCGCCTCGCCGACTGCTTCGCCTCGGTCGACTACTTCGAACGCCGCGGCGTCCCGTTCATCATCGGCGTGAACCGGTTCGACGGTGCGGGCCGGCACTCCGCCGACCAGGTGCGCGACGCGCTCGACCTGTCCCCCGACATCCCGGTCATCTCCTGCGACGTCCGCGACCGCGAGGACGCCAAGCGCGTCCTCATCACCCTCGTCGAACACATCATGCGCACCATGGCCGCAGGCCGCCAGACGGTCAGCTACTAACCCGAACCCCTCAACCTCTCACGGCCCCGGCCGCCGCGTTCCGCGCGGTGGCCGGGGCCGTTGCTTGTTCGTTACTTTGTCCTCTGGGTGGAGAAAGTCTGGATGATCTAGGGAAAAGGTCTTCTCAAAGCGGCGAAAGCGGGTTACGGTCTCGGCCATGAGACCGGGGTCACACGGCCCCGGGAGCGATCCCGAGAGGACGGCGTGATGCGCATGTCGGCTCGTCCGCAGAACGTGCATCAGGCACGCCTGCTGCGGCTGCTGCGCGACGAGGGCCCGCGCTCGCGCGCCGAGCTGGGCGACGTCGTCCGGCTGTCGCGCTCGAAGCTCGCCGTCGAGCTGGACCGGCTCGTCGAGCTGGGGCTCGTCGAGGGCGCGGGGCTGGCCGCCTCGCGCGGCGGGCGGCGGTCCGGGATCGTCCGGCTGGCGCCGAGCCTGCGGTTCGTCGCCTTCGACATCGGCGCCACCTCGATCGACGTCGCGGTGACCGACGGCGCGCTGGAGGTGCTCGGGCACGTCAGCGAGCAGTGCGACGTCCGGCAGGGCGCGACCGTGGTCCTCGACCGGGCGCTGGACCTGCTCGGCAAGCTCCGGGACGAGGGGCTCATCCCGCAGGTGCACGGGACGGGCATCGGGGTCCCCGGGCCGGTCAGCTTCCGCGACGGCATGCCGGTCGTCCCGCCGATCATGCCGGGCTGGGACCGGTTCCCGGTGCGGGACGCGATCGGGCAGGAGCTCGGGTGCCCGGTGCTGGTCGACAACGACGTGAACCTGATGGCGCTCGGCGAGCTGCACGCCGGGCTCGCCCGGGCGGTGGACGACTTCCTGCTCGTCAAGATCGGCACCGGCATCGGCTGCGGCATCGTGGTGGACGGCGCGATCTACCGCGGCGTGTCCGGCAGCGCCGGGGACATCGGGCACATCCGCGTCGACGACGACGGGCCGATCTGCGCCTGCGGCAACGCCGGCTGCCTGGAGGCCTACTTCGGCGGCGCCGCGCTCGCCCGGGACGCCGAGGCCGCGGCCCGGTCGGGGGAGTCCGCGCAGCTCGCCGCGCTGCTGGAGACCCACGGGGAGCTGACGGCCGAGCACGTCGGCGAGGCGGCCGCCGCGGGCGACCCGGTCGCCGTGCAGATCATCCGGGAGGGCGGCCGGCACGTCGGGCAGGTGCTCGCCGGGCTGGTCAGCTTCTTCAACCCCGGCCTCGTCATCATCGCGGGCGGCGTCGCGGGCCTCGGCCACGCGCTGCTCGCCGAGATCCGCAGCGTCGTCTACCGCCGGTCCGCGCCGCTCGCGACCGGCAACCTGCCGATCGTGCTGTCCGAGCTCGCCGGCGCGGCCGGCGTGGTCGGCGGCGCCCGCCTCATCAGCGACCACGTCTTCTCCGCGTCCTGACCCCCCCGAGGAGGCCCGATGGGTACGCCCGAACCGCTGCTGCTGATGCGCGGAATCGTCAAGCAGTTCCCCGGCGTCCGCGCGCTGGACGGCGTCGACCTCGACGTCCGCCCCGGCGAGGTGCACTGCCTGCTCGGCCAGAACGGCGCCGGGAAGTCGACGCTCATCAAGGTGCTCGCCGGCGCGCACCAGCCCGACGCGGGCGAGATCGTCTTCGCCGGGGCGCCGGTGCGGCTCGCCGGGCCGACCGCCGCGATGCGGGCCGGGATCGCGACCATCTACCAGGAGCTCGACCTGGTGGACGGCCTGTCGGTCGCCGATAACATCTTCCTCGGCCACGAGCGCGCGGCCTACGGGTTCACCCGGCGCGCCGAGACCGAGCGGGCGGCGCGCGAGCTGCTCGGGCGGCTCGGGCACGGGGAGATCCCGCCGCGGCGCGAGGTCGGGCGGCTGCCCGCCGCGGGCAAGCAGGTCGTCAGCATGGCCCGGGCCCTGTCGCACGACGCCCGCCTCATCGTGATGGACGAGCCGTCGGCCGCGCTCGCCCACGACGAGGTCGGGAACCTGTTCCGCATCATCCGGGAGCTGACCGCCGCCGGCGTCGCCGTCGTCTACATCTCGCACCGCCTGGAGGAGATCCGCGAGATCGGCGACCGGGTCACGGTGCTGAAGGACGGCAGGTCCGTCGCGGGCGGCCTGCCCGCGCGGACGACGAAGACGGACCAGATCGTGTCGCTGATGACCGGGCGCGACGTGGAGTACGTGTTCCCGGAGCGGCCCGAGCCCGCGGACGACCGGCCGGAGGTGCTCCGCGTCGAGCACCTCACGCTGCCCGGCGCCTTCGAGGACGTGTCGATCACCGTCCGCGCGGGCGAGATCGTCGGCCTCGCCGGGCTCGTCGGCTCCGGGCGCTCGGAGATCCTGGAGACCGTCTACGGCGCCCGGCGGGCCGCCCGCGGGCGGGTGCTCGTCGACGGGCGGCCCGTCCGTCCCGGCGACACCGGCGCGGCGGTCCGGCACGGCATGGGCATGGCGCCGGAGGAGCGCAAGAGCCAGGCGCTGCTGATGAACGAGACCGTCGCCGGGAACGTCAGCGTCGCCGGGCTCACCCGGTACGCCTCGTTCGGCTGGCTCAACCGCCGCCGCGAGGTCGCCGACGTGCGCCGCCAGATCGAGGCGCTCGACATCCGGCCGCCCGATCCGAGACGCCCCGTCGTGACGCTGTCGGGCGGCAACCAGCAGAAGGTCGTGCTGGCCCGGTGGCTGCTCGACCCGTCCGGGCTGCGGCTGCTGATCCTGGACGAGCCGACCCGCGGCGTGGACGTCGGGGCCCGCGCCGAGCTGTACGCGGTGATCCGGCGGCTGGCCGACAGCGGGATCGGGGTGCTGCTGGTGTCCAGCGAGGTGCCCGAGGTGCTCGGCCTCGCCGACCGCGTCCTCGTCGTGCGGGAGGGCCGCGTCGTGCACACCGGCGACGCCCGCGACCTCGACGAGGGCACCGTACTCAACATGATCATGGAGGGGAGCGCTCTATGACCGACACGGGGCTGGACGAGCGCGGCGGAGCGCTCGGCCCGCTGACGAAGATGAGGCCGGGCGGCGGTGGACCGTGGCGGCCGTTCGGGCGCAACGGCGGCGCCGCCGGCCGCGAGATCCACCATCTCGGGCTGGTCGCCGCGCTGGTGCTGCTCGCGGTCGTCGGGCTGGTGACCGAGCCGGACAACTTCGCGACGTCCGGGAACGTGGTCGGCATCCTCGCCCTCGCCGCCACCATCGGCGTGATCACCGTCGGCCAGACGTTCGTCATCATCGGCGGCGGGATCGACCTGTCCGTCGGGTCGGTGATGGCGCTGGCGTCGGTGTGGGCGACCACCGTCGCGACGCAGTCCTACGGGTCCGGGGTGATGGCGCTGTGCGCGATCCTCGTCGGGACGGGCTCGGGTGTCGTGACCGGGCTGCTGATCTCTTACGGGCGGCTGGTGCCGTTCATCGCCACCCTCGCGATGCTCGTCGCGGCGCGCGGGCTGGCGCAGCGGATGTCGGACCGCAAGACCCAGCTCGTCCGGCCGGAGAACGACGCCATCGAGGCGCTGTCCACCACCAGGCTGCTCGGGCTGCCGCTGGTCGTGTACATCTTCGCGGCGGTCGCGATCGCCGGGTGGCTGCTGCTCAACCGCACCACGTTCGGCCGCCGGACGTTCGCCGTCGGCGGCAACCCGGAGGCGGCGCGGCTCGCCGGCATCAACGTCCGCCGGCACACCCTGCTGCTGTACGCGCTGTCCGGGTTCTGCTGCGGCATCGCCGCGATCATCATCATGGCGCGGACCACCACCGGCTCCAGCACCCACGGCGACCTGTACGAGCTGGACGCGATCGCCGCCGTGATCATCGGCGGGACGCTGCTCACCGGCGGGCGCGGCACCGTCGTCGGGTCGATCCTCGGCGTGCTGGTGTTCACCGTCATCACCAACCTGTTCATCCTGAACGGCCTGCAGACCAGCGACCAGCTGATCGCCAAGGGCGTGATCATCGTGATCGCCGTGCTGCTGCAGCGCCGCGGGCTCCGCTCGCCCACCTGACCCCGCCCACCCCACGTCCGGTGCCGCGCGTGTCGGGGACCGCGCGGCGCGGGACGCCCCATCCCACCAATCAGGAGCACGTCATGCGTGATCATCAGCAGGGCCCCCGTCCCACCCGCAGAGGCGTCCTGTTCGGCGGCGCGGTCGTCGCGGCCGGCAGCCTCGCCGCGGCCTGCACGAGCAACAGCGAGGACGACCCGAGCCCCGCCACCCAGGCCGGGTCGCTCGGCGGTGACAACGACAAGCAGGGCAAGCAGGTCACCATCGGGTTCTCCGCGCCCGCCGCGGACCACGGCTGGATCGCGGCGATCGCCAAGAACGCCGAGGGCCAGGCGAAGAAGTACAAGGACGTGACGTTCAAGCCGGTCGAGCCGACCAACGACATCAACCAGCAGATCTCCGCGGTCGAGTCGCTGATCCGGGCGAAGGTCAACGTGCTGGTCATCCTGCCGAACGACGGCGAGCAGCTGAACCAGGTCGCCCGCAAGGCGATGGACGCCGGCATCCCGGTCGTCAACCTCGACCGCGTCTTCCCCGACAAGCTGTCGTACCGGTCGTGGATCGGCGGCGACAACTACGGCATGGGCGTCTCCGCCGGCCACTACATCGGCAAGAAGCTGAAGGACAAGGGCGTCTCGAACCCGGTGATCGTGGAGATCCAGGGCATCGCGACGCTGCCGCTGACGCAGGACCGCAGCAAGGGCTTCGCGGACGCGCTGAAGTCCTACGGCTTCACCGTCACCGCGAAGCAGGACGCGAAGTTCACCGTCGAGTCCGGCAACCAGGTCGCCTCCAACCTGCTGCAGGCGCACAAGAAGATCGACGCGATGTGGAACCACGACGACGACCAGGGCGTCGGCGTGCTCGCCGCGATCAAGCAGTCCGGCCGCAAGGAGTTCTTCATGGTCGGCGGCGCCGGGTCGGCCAACGCGATGCGCGAGATCAAGGCGGGCGGCGGGGTGCTGGAGGCGACCGTCACCTACCCGCCGACGATGGCCGCGTCCGCGATCAAGCTGGGCCGGCTCATCGCGCAGGGCAAGGGCATGGCCGACCTGGTCGAGCTGCAGGTGCCCCAGTCGGTCACGCTGGCGTCGGAGACGGTCACCAAGGACAACGTCGACCAGTACATGCCGCTCGGCTTCGAATCCTAGAGGCACGGGGGCGTCGGTGCGCCCGCCTCCCCTTCCCCTCCGGGGCGGGCGCACCGGCCAGGAACAGAGAGGTGAGCGAATATGACGACCGTCGGAGTCGGGATGGTCGGGCACGCGTTCATGGGGCGCGCCCACTCCCAGGCGTGGCGCAGCGTCGGGCCGTTCTTCGGGCCGCCGCTGACCCCGGTCATGGCCGTCCTGGCCGGACGTTCCGCGGAGCGCGCCGGCGCCGCCGCGGCGGCGCTCGGCTGGGCGACGGTGGAGACCGACTGGAAGGAGCTCCTCCGCCGCGACGACGTCCAGCTCGTCGACATCTGCACGCCGGGCGACAGCCACGCCGAGATCGCGGTCGCCGCGCTCGACGCGGGCAAGCACGTGCTGTGCGAGAAGCCCCTCGCCAACTCCGTCGCGGAGGCGGAGGCGATGGCCGCCGCCGCGGAGCGCGCCCGCGCGCGCGGCGTCCGGTCGATGGTCGGGTTCAACTACCGGCGCGTCCCGGCCGTCACGCTCGCCCGCAAGCTCGTGGACGAGGGCCGCATCGGGACCGTCCGGCACATCCGGGCCCAGTACCTCCAGGACTGGCTCTCCGACCCGGAGGCGCCCTTCACCTGGCGGATGGACCGCGACAAGGCCGGGTCGGGCGCGCTCGGCGACATCGGCGCGCACATCATCGACACCGCGCAGTTCATCACCGGGCAGTCGCTCGCCGGGGTGTCGGCGCTGCTGGACACCTTCGTCCCGGAGCGCCCGGTGCCGGGCGGCGGCACGGCGCGGGTCACCGTGGACGACGCGGCCCTGTTCATCGGGCGGACGGACGCCGGCGCGCTCGCCACGTTCGAGGCCACCCGGTTCGCGACCGGGCGCAAGAACTCGCTGCGGATCGAGGTCAGCGGCTCGTCCGGCGCCCTGGCGTTCGACCTGGAATCGCTGAACGAGCTGTGGTTCCACGACGCGGCCGAGGACCCGCGCACCGCGGGCTTCCGGCGGATCGTCGTCACCGAGCCCGTCCACCCCTACGCCGGGCACTGGTGGCCGCCCGGCCACATCCTGGGGTACGAGCACACGTTCACCCACCAGCTGGCCGACCTGCTCACCGCCATCGCGGACGGCGCCGACCCGCGCCCGTCGTTCGCCGACGGCCTGCAGGTGCAGCGGGTCCTCGCCGCGGTCGCCGACAGCGCGGCGTCCGGCCGCTGGGTCGATGTCGAAGGGAGCGAGTGAGATGGCACGACCGATCACCCTGTTCACCGGCCAGTGGGCGGACCTGCCGTTCGAGGAGGTCTGCCGGCTGGCGTCCGGCTGGGGCTACGAGGGCCTGGAGATCGCCTGCTGGGGCGACCACTTCGAGGTCGACAAGGCCGTCGCCGACGACGGCTACGTCCCGCGCAGGCTGGAGACGCTCGCCAAGCACGACCTCAAGGTGTTCGCGATCTCCAACCACCTCGTGGGGCAGGCCGTCTGCGACAACCCCGACGAGCGGCACCGGGCGATCCTGCCGGACCGGATCTGGGGCGACGGCGAGGCCGAGGGCGTCCGGCGGCGCGCCGCCGAGGAGATCAAGGACACCGCGCGGGCCGCGGCGAAGCTCGGCGTCGGCACCGTGGTCGGCTTCACCGGGTCGTCGATCTGGCACACGGTCGCGATGTTCCCGCCCACCCCCGACGCGATGGTGGAGCGCGGCTACGCCGACTTCGCCGAGCGCTGGAACCCGATCCTGGACGTGTTCGACGAGGTCGGCGTCCGGTTCGCGCACGAGGTGCACCCGAGCGAGATCGCCTACGACTACTGGACGACCGTCCGGACGCTGGACGCGATCGGGCACCGGCCCGCGTTCGGGCTGAACTTCGACCCGTCGCACTTCGTCTGGCAGGAGCTCGACCCGGTCGGCTTCCTCTTCGACTTCCGCGACCGGATCTACCACGTCGACTGCAAGGACACGAAGGTCCGCACGGGCGACGGCCGCCGCGGGCGGCTGTCGTCCCACCTGCCGTGGGCCGACCTGCGGCGCGGCTGGGACTTCATCTCCACCGGCCGCGGCGACGTCCCGTGGGAGGACGTCTTCCGCGCCCTCAACGCGATCAGCTACGACGGCCCGATCTCGGTCGAGTGGGAGGACGCCGGCATGGACCGCCTCCAGGGCGCCCCCGAGGCGCTGGAGTTCGTCCGCGGCCTCAACGCGATGGAGCCGCCGACCGCGTCGTTCGACTCCGCCTTCTCGTCCGACTGAGCCCGCGGCGCGCCGCCCCCCGTGAGGCCACGCACGCGGGCGGCGCGCCGCTCCCCTCGTGACGCTCATTCACGACGCGGGGCGGGCGCCCAGCCTGGCGGGGGCGTGGTCCTCGACGAACCGCTCCAGCTCGGCCGCCGGGACGCCCATGGGCGGGACGACGATGAGGCGGTCCACCCCCAGCTCGCCGTAGACCCGGACGAACTCGGCGTCCGGGAGCTTCGGCGGGCTCACCGAGATGTGCAGCGGTTCCCGGCCGGCCTCCTCGCGGAGGGCGCGCACCCGGGGGATCAGGTCGGCGGCGGCGCGGCGCCCGACCATCCATCCGTACCAGCCGTCCGCGTGGCGGGCGGCCCGGCGGAGCGCCGCGGGGCCGTGGCCTCCGGTCACGACGGGGATCGGGCGCTGGAGGGGACGCGGATACGCGTCCACGCCCTCGAACCGCACATGGCGGCCCTGGAAGGCGGGCCTGTCGTCGTACCAGAGCGACCGCATGGCGGCGAGGTACTCGTCCGCGCGGGCGCCGCGTCCTTCGGGGGAGACGCCGACGGCACGCATCTCCGGCTCCAGGTACCCCGCGGCGGCACCGAAGATCAGCCGTCCCTCGCTGAGCACGTCGACGCTGGCCAGCTGCTTCGCGAGGACCAGCGGGTTCCGCTGCGGCAGGACGACGACGCCGGTGCCGAGCGCGATCCGCTCGGTGCGCGCGGCGAGGTGCGCGAGGGCGACCAGCGGGTCGGTGAACGGCGCGTCCGGCTCCGCAGGGGACGGGTCCACCCGCGGCCTCGGCAGGACGACGTGGTCGCCCACCCAGACGGAGTCGTAGCCGAGGTCCTCGGCGAGCCCGGCGACGCGGGCGGCGGTGCGCGGCTCGGCGCACGCGTACATGTTGAGAGCGAAGAGCCCGATGGTCGGTGGCATCCATCAATAGTCGAACTTTTCTACGATCGAGTCAACCGATGATCGATTCGATATACCATGTCGCCATGGTGGAAGGTCCCCCGCGGGGCGGGCTGCCGGAAGGGCTCGCGTCCCTGGCCGGCTTCCAGCTGTCCAAGTGCGGATGGTGGATGGAGCAGCGGGTCGAAGAGGAACTGAGGCCGCTCGGCATCCGGGTGCGGCATTTCCTGGTGCTGGCGATGCTCGACTCGTCCGGCACGCTCAGCCAGCAGGACATGGCCGGGTACCTGCTGCTCGACCCCACGCTGATGGTCGGGCTCGTGGACGACCTGGAGGAGCGCGGCCTGTGCGAGCGCGCCCGCGACCCGCGCGACCGGCGGCGCTACTCCGTCGCGATCACCGAGGACGGGCGCGCCCTGCACCGCCGCGCCCGGGCCGCCGCCGACCGCGTGGGCGACGAGGTGTTCGGACCGCTGGACGAGGAGGAGCTGCGCGTCCTCGTCCGCGCGGTAGGCCGGGTCATGGAGCCGTTCTGGGCCGAGCAGGCGGTGCGCCCGCGCCGCAAGAGCGCGGGCTGACGCGCGTCAGGGCAGGGCGCGGAAGTCGGTGAAGTCGAAGCCGGGGGAGACGACGCAGCTCACCAGGACCTCCTCGTCCCCGGCCGGGCGCGCGGCCTGCCAGGCGTTCGCGGGCACGACGGCCTGCGGGACCTGCCCGCCCGCCACGTCCGACCCCAGCGTGATCCGCTCGGGCGTCTCGGACGGCCGTTCCCCCTCGCCGCCGAGCAGCAGCGTCAGCGGGCCGCCGGCGTGCCACAGCCACACCTCGGCGGACCGGACGGCGTGCCACATCGACTCCTCTCCCGGCGGCAGCAGGAAGTAGATGGCGGTCGCGCTCGCCCGCTCGCCCGGGTAGCCGTCCGGCGTGAACGCCGCGTCCGACCGCCAGGTCTCCCGGAACCAGCCGCCCTCGGGGTGCGGCAGCAGGTCCAGCGCCTCGGCGGTCGCGGGTCGCTCCAGCACCGCGACGTGCCTCCCGTCCGGGCCGCGCCGCACGTACCGGACGCGGGACGCGGTGGTCCGGTCGATGATCCCGCGCGGCGGCAGGGCGCCGGGCGCCGGGTCGAGGGTGACGGCGACGACCTGGCCGTCCTCGAACACGTCGTCGGCCACGGCGAGCACTCCGGGCTCGTCGTCCGGCGCCCAGACCGCACCCGCCTCGGACAGGACGAACCTCGGGCCGGCCTGGGCCCGCCAGGCGTCGAGTGTGGTGATCAGCAGCACGGGTCGAGCCTAGGGGGTCGGGGCTATTCCATCTCAGAGAGGCGGGCCGGGTCGAACGCGATGGGGAAGGGGCGGTCGAGGGTGACGGTCTCGCCGGAGCGGGCCTTGCCCGTCAGCTCGTAGCGGCCGTCCCGCAGCTCCATCAGGGTGAGGGTGGGCCGGGGCTCCAGGTCGACCAGCCAGTAGTGCGGGATGCCCGTCGTGGCGTACTCGTCGACCTTGCGGACCCGGTCGATCTGCTCGTTGACCGTGCGCGGCGTGACGACCTCGGCGACCAGGATGAGGTCGGGGCCGTAGTAGGTGCGGGTCTGGCGTTCGAGGGCGGCCCGCGCGACGTCCCGCGCGACCGCGAAGACGTCCGGCTTGCGGACGCCGGCCGGGGTCGTGACGTCCTGCGGCGCGCCCGCGATGTGCACGTCGGCGTCGGCCTGCCGGGCCGCGTCCTTGAGGATCGCCTTGAGCCGCTCGGCCGCGTGGTCGTGCCAGAGGTCGCCCGGCAGCTCGTGCAGCCAGCCGTCGGCGAGCTCGTAGCGGCGGCCCTCCTCGGGGAGCGCGTCCAGGTCGTACAGCGTGTACGGGCCGTGCGCGCGGCCGAGCGTCCCGCCCATGGATCGTCCCCCCTCACCTCGATCAACGGGCTGTTCCGAATCTAGCGGACGGCCGTCCGGAAAGGCCGCAGCCGTGATCGCGCGTCGGGATGCGGCCGAATGTCTCGAAAGCCGAGCGACGACAAGTTAAGATACATCGCGTATTGACCCTCCTCCCACGGGAGGGTGCAGGCTGCGGAGGCGGACCCGCTAAGGAGAGATGCGATGAGCGTCGAGCAGCACCCCCAGCCCCCCGTCGCACTGCGCGCCTCGGACCGCGACCGGGACGACATGCTCGTCCGGCTGCACACCGCCTTCGCCGAGGGACGCCTCAGCGAGGCCGAACTCGACGAGCGCATCGACACCGTCCTGGCCGCCCGCACCCATGACGAGCTGGGGACGGTGGCCGCCGACCTGCCGTCCGGCCGGGTCGCCCCGCCGGGCGCCGGGCACGGGCCGGCGGGCCGGTTCCAGGTCGCCTACAAGGGCTCGGTCACGCGCGCCGGATGCTGGCGGCTCCCGGCACAGTTCACGACCGTCGTCTACAAGGGGACGGGAACGCTGGACCTCCGCACCGCCGACTTCGAGGCCGAGCTCACCGTCCTGCGCGTGCTCGCCTACAAGTCGGACGTGGAGATCATCGTGCCGCCGGGCGTTCGGGTGGAGACCGGCGGCCTCGGGGTGTCCTCGGAGGTCCACGGCGATCCGCGGCCCGGTGCGCCGGTCGTCCACGTCCGCGGCTACGCCTACAAGGGAACGATCGAAGCGAAAGATCGGATACGTCGCCCGTGAGGTGATAGAACGCTCCCGCGGCCCCATCGGCCGCCGTTCACGCGGATGTCCGTACAAGGACTCCCGTGGCGCGATTTGATGGTGGTCCGACAGGACCGTGAAGGAGCGCGTGTGACGGCGAGCACCCCGGAGCAGGACGAGGCCCGGCGGACGGCCGAGGAGGGCCCCGCGGGGTCCCGCCAGGTCCGGCGGAGGCTGACGTTCGGCGTCGCCGGCGACCTCGCCGACATGCCCGCCGCGCTGTCGCCCTGGCAGCGCGCCTACGAGGCCTGGCGCGCCGCCGGGCTGGTCTGGGGGCACGGGGCACCGCCGCGGGAGCGCGCGCCGAAGGCCGGGAGCCTCAACGCCGTCCGCCTGGAGTCCCCGCCCGAGACGGCGGACGCCCCCGCCCCGCGCCCGGCGAAGGCGAAGCCCGCCAAGCCGAGCAAGCCGAGCAAGCCCGCGAAGCCCGCGCCCGCGCCGCGGCGGACCGCGAAGGCGAAGCCCGACCCGGGCGACGTCCTGGTCGCCGGGCCGCCGAAGCCGAAGCCGGCCCCGGCGATGCGGACGGGCCTCTCCCGGCGCCTGCGCGTCCGGGCGGCGGTCGGGGCCGGGGTGCTCGCGGTCGCCGGCGGCGCGATCGTCGTCGCGTCCCAGGGCGACGGCGGGCCGGACGGGCCGGGCGTCCCCGCGCCGATCGCCGCGGACGCGCTGTTCGCGCCCGACCCCGAGGCGACGGCCGACGGGCTCGTCCAGGACCTCACCACCGTCGCCTCCGCCGGCGCGGCGGTCGTCGCCGCGGGCACCGAGGGCGACGGGGTCCCCGGCCGGGAGCGGGCCCGGTTCCTCGTCTCCGCCGACGCGGGCCGCACCTGGTCGCTCGCGACGCCGCGCGCCGCGGGCGGCGCCGCGCCGCCGGCCGGCGAGGTCCCGCGCCTGGTCTCCGGCGGAGACGGCCGCTGGGTCGCGCTCGGCCGCTCGCCCGGCGGCGGCGTCGTGGCCTGGACGAGCGACGACGCCAGGACCTGGACCCGCCGCCCGGTCACCGCGGGCTTCACCCCGTCCGACCAGGTGACCGACCTGGCCCGCACCGACCGGGGCTTCGTGGCCGTGGGCGCGTCCGGCGGCCGCGCCGTCGCCTGGAGCTCGGCGGACGGCCGCGCGTGGCAGCGCGTCGACGGCGGCCTCAAGGGCATCCTCGGCCTCGACCGCGTGGCGGCGTCCGGGAACGTGGTGCTGGCGCACGGGACGTACTCCCGGAAGATCACCGCCAAGCGCGGCAAGAAGAAGGTCACGCGGACCGTGCGCGCCGGCGGCATCTGGCGGTCCGCGGACGGCGGCCGGACGTGGGCGCTCGTCACCGTCCCGCAGACGCAGGGCTCGTACGGGGCCACGAAGGGCCTGACGGCCGGTCCGGGCGGGTTCGCGACCGTCCGCGAGGGCAGGCGCACGACCGGCCGCAAGAAGAACCGCAAGACCACGCGGTTCGGGGTGCTGTTCACCTCGCCGGACGGGAAGACGTGGCGGGTCGCGAGCAGGTTCGGCGGGTACGGCATCGACCGGTTCGACGGCACGCCGGCCGGCCTCGCGGTCATCGTCCGCGGCGCCAAGGGCGCGCACACCGTGCTGCGCAGCGCCGACGGCCGCACCTGGCAGCCCGGCGGGAGCATCCCGGCGCCGGTGGACAGCAGCGGGCTGACGGTCGCCGGCGGGCGGGTCGCCGTCACCGGACGGCAGGGCGACGACGCCTACCTGTTCGGCGTGGACCTCCGCACGGTGCCGGGCGCCGTCCACCCCGAACGCTCGATCAGCTCGCTCGCGAC
The DNA here is from genome assembly GCF_900115095.1 of Actinomadura madurae. GTDB lineage: Bacteria > Actinomycetota > Actinomycetes > Streptosporangiales > Streptosporangiaceae > Spirillospora > Spirillospora madurae. The sequence continues at coordinate 104,626 of NZ_FOVH01000008.1, read as the reverse complement.
GGCCCCGGGCCTGGCGGTCGCGGTGGGCAGCACCAACGGCGGCACCGCGATCTGGACGGCCCCCGACGGCCGCTCGTGGACGCGGGCCCAGTTCCCCGGCACCGGCGGGCGGCTCGCGGACGCCGTCCGCGGCGACCGCGGCTGGCTGGCCGTCGGCCGCGTCTCCGGTGCCTCGCCCGGCCCCCTCGCGATGACCTCGCAGGACGGGCTGGCCTGGCAGAAGGCGCCGTTCCCCGGAGGGCCGCCGCCGGTCGCCGCCGCCGCGGGCCCGTCCGGCTACGTCGCGGTCGGGACCGGCGTCGCCTGGCGCTCGGCCGACCTGCGGACCTGGCGGCGCGCGGCCCTCGACGGGGCCCCGGCCGACGTCACCGCGACCGGCCGCAACCTCGTCGCCGTCGGCGGCCGGGGCAAGGCAGCCGCGGCCTGGACGTCCCCCGACGGCGCCGCGTGGACGCCGGCGAAGCTCCCGCCCGGCCTCACCGCCCCGCTCACGCAGGTCGCGGCCAGGGGCGGCACGCTGGTGGCGATCGCCGGCGGCGCGCCGGGCGACGCCGTCGCGCTGGTCTCCACCGACGCCGGCGCGACCTGGACGCGGCGGGTCCTCGGCCCCGGCCTCACCGCCACCGCCGTCGCGCCGACCCCGCGGGGATTCGCGGTGGCCGCGGTCTCGAACGGGAAGGCGGCCGTCCTGACGTCCCGCGACGGCTCGGCCTGGCGCCGCCTCGACGTCCCGGGGCTCGCGGGCGACGGCGCCCAGCAGCTGACCGCCCTCACCACGGTGGGGCCGGATCTCCTCGCCACCGGGACCAGCGGCGAGACACCGATCCTCTGGCGCGCCCCCGTTCCGGAGTGAGGGCGCCGGCGCGGGTCAGCCGTTGCAGCCGCAGGAGCATCCCTTCGGGCAGGAGCATCCGCCGCCGTGTCCGCAGTTGCAGTCCTTTTTCGTCATGAGCGGACGGTAACGTCCGGTGCACTCTGCGGTCTATGACCGGAGCGCGACGTGCACCTGTCGCCGGAGGCACGGGCCGTCCCGTGGCGGGGACGGGACGGCCCGTGCCCGGCCGGGCGCTCAGAAGTCGATGTGGAAGTCCACGCCCAGCAGGACGAGGACCCACAGGAAGACGGCCAGCAGGGCGCTGACGATGCGCTGGACCAGGCCTTCGTCGATGTAGCCGCGGTCCCACGCGATGAACACGCCGATGATGATGTAGATGAGCCCGACCAGGCTGATGTGCGGTCGGTATCGGGTCGCCATGGGGGGCGTCTCCTCCAGCCGGGGGTGTGACGATCGATGGCTGCCCCGCCCGTCCGGAGGAAAACACCGGAGGCGTTGGGGGACCTGCCGCGCCGATCTTTTCGGCACCGCCCAAATCCGGTGAGGTGTTTATTTCCCTGACATGGCGATGCGCACGACCGTCGGGTCGCGCTCGCCGGCCCGGTCGGCGAACTCCGCGCTGCGGTGCACCACGTCGAACTCGTGCCGCCGCCGGTGCAGCGACGCGCTGAGCATGATGTGGTCGAGGTCCTCGGAGTTCCCCGCGGTCACCGCCGTGTAGCGGTCGCCGGCGGGCAGCTCCGCGGAGAGGTCGGCGAGCCCCGCCCCCTTGGCCAGGGTCTGGACGGGGATGGACGCCGCCCGGTCGTTGAGGTCGCCCGCCACGATCACGCTCGCGTTCGCGTCCACCCTCCGGACGGAGTTCACGAACCGCGCGACGACGCGGGCCTGCGCGTCGCGGCGCCACGCGGTGGGCTGGGACGGCGGCTGGTTGCGCCCGAAGAGCGGCTGGTCGTCGCCGGTCCGCGGGAACCACTGGTTGGCGATGACGATGAGGCGCCGGCCCTGCCAGGTCAGCTCCCCGGCGAGCGGCTTGCGGGTGCCGGCCCACGCGGTGTCGCGCGGCGCGATCCGGCCCGGGCTGAGCGTGAGCCCGGCCGTGCCGCCGCGCGCGACGGCCCGGACCGAGGTCACGGCCGGGTCGGGCTGCTCGGGCGGCTCGTCCGGGAGCGGCTCGGACGGGGAGGGGCGGTCGACGAACGCCAGGCCGCGGTCGGTGCGGAACAGGAAGCCGACCCGGTCGTTGGCGCCCTTGCGGCCGCCGTCCTCGTTGTCGCGCGGGTCGACCGAGCGCCAGTCGTAGGCGGGACCGCCCGCCGCGCTGATCGCGGTGATGAGCTGCGCGACGGTCTGGTCGTCGGCGACGGTGCCGTCGTCGTCCGGTCCGCTGTTGTCGCCGAGCCCGGTCACCGCGACGAGGTCGGGGGAGCGCAGGCCCGCCACGATGTCGCGGGCCACGGCGTCGAACCGCGCGGGCGGCGCGTCGGGGTTCAGCCCGTTCAGCGCGGTGGTGGCGACGGCCATCTCGCCGGGGCGCTGCGGCCGGGTCGCCTCGCGCGCCGGCCCGCCGGGGACGCGCCGCGGTGACGCGGTGAGCAGCAGCCGGTAGTCGCCGTAGGAGTAGTCGAGGACGCCGTCGTTCGGGCCGGGCAGCCGGTCGCCGACGTTCGCGGCGGGGATCGGGGCGAGCGCGTCGTCGAGGATGACCCGCTCGGGGTTGGCGTCGCCGTCGCGCAGGAGGATGCCGCCGCGCGCCGTCCGCGCCCGCGCCCCGGCGCCGCCGGCGGGCAGGACGGGCAGCTCGCCGTCGAGGGTGGGGCCGGCCGCGACGGCGTCGTCGACGCGGACCCGCATGCCTTCGAGGGCCTCGTAGAAGTCGATGGCGTCGTGGCGGGGGTCGAACGCGCCGCCCCGCTCGACGTTCCCCCGCCCGCGCTCGATCACGGCGCCCGGGGGGCGGAGCCCGCGCGGGCCGAGCGCGGCGGGCGCCGGGAGCGGCGCGCCGTGCGCGCCGACGGCCGTCGCGGTGGCGTCGATCTCCGTCCGGGTCAGCCCGCCGGACGTTCCGCCGCCGGGGCGGAACTCGCTGACCCTGCCGTCCACGCGGACGGAGTCGCCGACGCGGGCCTTGGGCGCGGTCCGGGTGAAGACGAAGACGCCCTCGGACGTCGCGTGGCTGCGGTCGGGGTGCGGGTCCTGCATCCAGAAGCCGTTGACGGTCAGCGCCGTCACGACGCCGGGGACCCCGGACACGGCGCGGCCCTTCAGCGGCGAGATGTGCGCGGCGCCCTGGATGTCGCGGATGCGCGGCGAGGGGGCCGCGGCGTGCGCCGCGGGGGCGGCGAGCAGCGGCGCGGCCAGCGCCGCCGCGGCCAGGAGCGCGCCCAGACCGTGCACCACTTACGCTCCATGACCGACTCGGAGTCCGAACGAACGACAAGGATGATACGCCGGTGCGACCGTGCGGCGTGCCGTCCCGGGATGGGCGCGGTTTGCGGGACGGCACGCCGCAGGCTCGGGGGCCGGGAAGCGGCGCGGTCGGGCTACTCCTCCAGCGTCAGCGCGGCCTTCGGGCACGACCGGACCGCGTGCCGGACGCGGTCCTGCTCCCCGGGCGGGACGTCCGGCTTCAGGATCACCAGCTCGTCGTCGTCGGTGAGGTCGAAGACCTCGGGGGCGAGCCCGACGCACACGGCGTTCGCCTCGCACACCAGCGGGTCGACCCGTACATTCATCGCCTTCTCCGTTCACGATTCCCGGTGAGCGCCGCGGTGCCGGGGCCTGGCCACCGCGCCCGCCAACCTACCGAACACGGTTCGGGAAGGTTCTTGTGCACCCGGAAAGTAGAACACGTTCCAGTCTGGTGGGGCAAGCCATCCTGGACACAGCACGACTCATCCGGACGATGTTGGACATGGCGCCCGCGAGGTAAGGTGCCCCGGACAGAGGAGATCGATGACCGACACCAAGGCGTCCACCCCCGCGGGGACGACCGCCGCGCCCGCCCCGGCGATGCCCGCCGACCTGCGGCGGGTCGCCCGCGCCGCCAAGGGCTTCATGCCGGAGGAGGAGGGCCTCGCGCTGTACGAGACGGCCCTGCTCTACGGGGCCCGCCTCGCCGCGGCCGGGCCCATGCTGGAGGTCGGCACCTACTGCGGGAAGTCCGCCGTCTACCTGGGCGCCGCTGCCCGGACGGCGGGAACGGTCCTGGTCACCGTCGACCACCACCACGGCTCCGAGGAGAACCAGGCGGGCTGGGAGCACCACGACCCGTCCCTGGTCGACCCGAGCACCGGCCGGATGGACACGCTGCCCACCTTCCGCAAGACGATCGGCTACGCGGGCCTGGAGGACGAGGTCGTCGCCATCGTCGGGCAGTCGCGCACCGTCTCGGCCTTCTGGCGGGCGCCCCTGGCGCTGCTGTTCATCGACGGCGGGCACGCCGAGGAGCACGCGCAGGGCGACTACGAGGGCTGGGCGCCGCACGTCGCCGTCGGCGGAGCCCTCGTGATCCACGACGTCTTCCCCGACCCGCGGGACGGCGGGCAGCCGCCCTACCACGTCTACCTTCGGGCCTTGGAGAGCGGAGCGTTCGAGGAACGGCGGGTGGAAGGGTCGCTGCGCGTCCTGGAAAGGGTCGCCGGCACCGACCCCCTCACGCCGTCCGCCTGACGCCTCTCAGACGCCGCTGAGCCGCCCCACGCGGGCGCCTCACACGCGGTTGGCGACCGCGACCAGCGCGCACCCGCACGCCAGCGGGTCGGACGCCTCCGACGGCCCGAGCGGCCGTCCCGCGATCTCCTTGAACAGCCGGGAGCCGGGGGACGCGCCCGCCAGCGCGTCCGCCGCCAGGACGACCGCCGCCGCCGTGTAGGTGGAGCGGTCCCCGGGGAAGTGCCGCTCGTTCTCGAACTGCCAGCCCGTCCAGTACGAGCCGTCCTCGTGCCGGAGGTGCTGGATCGTGGCGAACAGCTCCAGCGCGCGGTCGCGGTCGCCCGCCGCGTCCAGCGCCAGCACCAGCTCGCAGCTCTCCGCCGCCGTCACCCACGGCTGGTCGGACACGCACCGGCACCCGAGGCCCGGCACGACGAAGGCGTCCCACTGCTCCTCGAACCGGCGGGCCGCGTCCGCGCCGCGCACCGGGCCGCCGAGCACCGGGTAGTACCAGTCCATCGACCAGCGGCTCTTGTCGGCGAACGCCTCCGGATGCGCGGCCACCACGTGCCCGAGCTGGTCGGCGGCGAGCTCCCACTCCGGCTGGTGCTCGCCGAGGTGCTCGGCCAGCGCCACCGCGCAGCGCAGCGACTGGTAGATGGACGAGCAGCCGGTCAGCAGCGCGTGGTCGGACGGCTCGCCGTCCTCGTGCCGGATCCAGATGATCTCGCCGCGCCGGGTCTGCAGCCCGAGCGTGAAGTCGATCGCCCGCCGGACCGCCGGCCACATGTGCCGCGCGAAGCGCTCGTCGCCGGTGGTGAGCAGCTCGTGCCAGACGCCGACCGCGACGTAGGCGGCGTGGTTGGACTCGCCGCCCGGCTCGGTGACCTCGCCGAGCACCCACTTCGCGGGCCACGACCCGTCCGGCCGCTGGACGCCCCGCAGCCACTCGTACGCCCGCCGGGCCTCCGCGCCGAGACCGGCGACCGACAGCGCCATCGCCGCCTCGACGTGGTTCCAGGCGTCCACGTGGCCGGGGACGCCGCCGGTCGGGGAGAACCACGGGATGGCGCCGGACGCCTCCTGCTGCGCCGCGATGCTCCGCGCCGTCGCGACGATCTCGTCCGTCGTGAGGATTCCGGGGACTGCGGGCGGCGCGGTCTCAGACCGCATCCGCCGTCTCCCTGGCCGGGGTCGCGGGCGTGCCGGGGACCGCGGGCTTGGCGGAGTAGACGACGACGCTCTTGCCGATCAGCGGGTTCATCACGTGCTCGGCGAGCCGGGTGGCGAGCGGCCGCTTCATGATGTCCCACACGAGGATCTGGTGGTAGGCCTTGGCCAGGGGGTTGCCGTCGTTGTCCACGCCCACCGCGCACTTGATCCACCAGTACGGCGCGTGCAGGCCGTGCGCGTGGTGGTGGCCGCCGATCCTGAAGCCGGTCGACTTCAGCTTGGCCTCCAGCTCGGCGCGCGTGTAGATCCGCACGTGCCCGCCCGGGGCCGTGTGGTAGTCCTCCGACAGCGCCCAGCACACCCGCTCGGGCAGCCAGCTCGGCACCGTCACCGCGAGCCTCCCGCCAGGCTTCAGGACGCGCAGCAGCTCGCGCATCGCCCGCATGTCGTCGGGGATGTGCTCCAGCACCTCGGACGCGATGATCGCGTCGAAGCGGTCGTCGGGGAACGGCAGGTCGAGCGCGTCACCCTGGACGGTCTCGGCGGTCGCGTCCGCGGGCACCTCGCCTTCGAGGCGCATGGCCCCGAACATCGTCTCGACGCCGGCCAGCTCGCCGGCGTCCTGGTCGAAGGCCACGACGTGCGCCCCCCGGCGGTACAGCTCGAAGGCGTGCCGTCCGGCGCCGCATCCCATGTCGAGGACGCGGTCTCCGGGGGAGACGCGGAACCGCTGGAAATCCACGGTCAGCAGGGTCGTGCTCCTTCCGTACAGGGGCCGCCGGGAGGGCGCTCCCTCACTTGCCCCCGGCGGCGAGCCGCCGGTAGTTCTGCTGGGCGATCGCGGCCCGGTAGTGCTCGACGGTGGCCTGCGCCACCGCGGGCCAGGCGAACCGCTGCTGGACGCGGGCGAGACCGGCGGCGCCCGCCCGCGCGCGCTCCCCGGCGGAGTCGTGCAGGCGGTGCAGGGTCGCGGCCAGCTCCTCCACGTCGCCGGGCTGGACGAGGATCCCGGCGTCGCCGACGACCTCGGGCAGCGCGCCGGCGCGGCTGGCGACGAGCGGCGTCCCGGACGCCATGTGCTCCACGGCCGGCAGCGAGAACCCCTCGTAGCGGGACGGGACGACGGCGGTCTCCGCGGACGCGAGCAGCTCGCCGAGCTCCGCGTCGCCGATGCCGCTGACGAACCGGACGCGGTCGCCGAGGGCCAGCTCGCGGACGAGCTTGTCGGTCGGCCCGTCCTTCTGCGGCCGGCTCACGACGATCACGTGGACGTCCCGCTCGGTGGCGACCTTGGCGACCGCGCGAAGCAGCACGTCCACGCCCTTGATCGGCGCGTCCGCGCTGGCCATCGCGACGATCCGGCCCGGGACGCGCTCCCCGCGCGGGTGGAAGATCCGGGTGTCGACGCCGAGCGGCAGGATCTCGATGTCGCGCGGGTCGACCTTGAAGTCCTTGACGATGTCGACCTTGGAGGACTCCGACACCGTCAGGACCGGGCCGATCCGCCGGGACACCTGCGACTGCATGCCGACGAACCCGTACCAGCGGAGCTTGCCGAGCTTCTGCTTGATCCCGCGGGCGGCCTCGATCTCGATCCGCCGGTCGACGCTGATCGGGTGGTGGATGCTGGTCACCAGGGGCAGCCCGAGCCGGGCGATGCCGAGGTTGCCGAGGCCGAGGACCTGGTTGTCGTGCACGACGTCGAAGTCGCGGCGGCGCCGGCGCAGCAGCCGCAGCGCGCGCAGGCTGAACGTCAGCGGCTCGGGGAAGCCGCCGGTCTTCATGTGCGCGAACTCCAGGACGTCCAGCCAGTCGCGGAACTCGCGGAGCGCGGGGGTGCGGAACGGGTCCTCGTCGCGGTACAGGTCCAGGCTCGGGAGCTTGGTGAGGGCGATCTCCTCGCGGTCGAGCTCGGGGTACGGCTGGCCCGAGACGACCTCGACGGTGTGCCCGAGATCGACCAGTTCCCGGCTCAGATGCCGGAGGTAGACGCCCTGCCCGCCGCAGTGCGGCTTGCTCCGGTACGAGAGCAGGGCCACCCGCAACGGGCCGCCCGCCTCGCCTGCCTCACCCACGCCAGGCCCTGTTCACGCACCACTCCCGTCAGTCGAGGGACGCCGGTCGCACGCGCACCGGCATCTCCTTTATGCCGTTGATGAAACTAGACCTTAGCCTGCGTACGTTACCGCTGAGTTCAATATTGGGCATGGCGTCCAAAAGTGTTTCGAAGAGCACACTCAGCTCAAGTCGGGCAAGGTGCGAGCCCAGGCAGAAGTGGGGCCCTCCGCCGCCGAATCCGAGGTGCGGGTTCGGGTCCCGTCCCACGTCGAAGGCGTACGGGTCGGCGAACACGGCCTCGTCGCGGTTGGCGGACGAGTAGAAGACGACGACCTTGTCGCCCTCCTTGATCTTCTTGCCGCCGAGCTCGGTGTCCTGGACGGCCGTCCGGCGGAACAGGTTGACCGGCGTGACCCAGCGGACGATCTCGTCCGCGGCCGTGCGGACCAGGGACCGGTCCTCCCTGAGCCGCGCCCACTGCTCCGGATGCTCCAGCAGCGCGAGCATGCCGCCGGTCGCCGCGTTGCGGGTCGTCTCGTTCCCGGCGACCGACAGCAGCATGACGAACAGCTCGAACTCGTCCCCGGTCAGGACCTCGCCGTCCGCGTCCGGCTGGAGCAGCTTGGTGACGATGTCGTCGCGGGGGTTCTCCCGCCGGTCGGCGGCCAGGACGTTGGCGTAGGCGTACAGCTCGGTCGCCGCGGCCTGGCCCTCCTCCGGCGTGCGCTGGAACTCCGGGTCGTCCCCGCCGATCAGGGTGTTCGACCAGTGGAAGATCTTCTCCCGGTCCTCCGGCGGCGCGCCCAGCAGCTCGCAGATGACGTACAGGGGCAGCGGCGCCGCCAGGTCGCGGACGAAGTCGGCGTCCTCGCCCCGCTCGGCGGTCTCGGTGACCAGCGTCCGGCAGATGTCGCGGATGTGCTCCGCCAGCGCGCCGATGGCGCGCGGCGTGAAGCCCCGGTTGACGATGCTCCGCTTGCGCGAGTGCTCCGGCGGGTCCTGGTTGAGCATCATCATCCGCTGCAGGACGAGATGATCCTCCGGCGGCTCGTCGAAGAGCGCGAGCCGCCGCCAGGACGAGAAGACCTCCGGATGCCGCGACACGTGGACGACGTCCTCGTGCCGCGTGACCGCCCAGAACGGCGGGTAGTCCCGCTCCGGATCGCCGTGGTGCCAGTGCACCGGCTCGTGCTCGCGCAGCCACGCCAGCTGCTCGTGCGGGATGCCGCCGCGCTCGTACGCGCCGGGATCGACCAGTTCGATGTCGGGGGTGGTGGTCATCGCCTCGAACCTCCTCGTCCGGAGTGATGGGCGCCGTCAACCTCCAAGGGGAGCCGAGGGCGTGAACCGCACCGGGATCTCCTTGTAGCCGTTGACGAAGTTGGACCGCAGCCGGCGCGGCTCGCCGGCGAGCCGGATGTCGGGCATCCGCTCCAGGATCGTCTCAAAGACGATCCGCAGGTTCATCCGGGCGAGGTGGGTGCCGAGGCAGTAGTGCGGGCCGCCGCCGCCGAAGCCGAGGTGCGGGTTCGGGTCGCGGCCCACGTCGAAGGAGAAGGGGTTCTCGAACACCCGCTCGTCCATGTTGGCGGACCCGTAGAACAGCACCACCTTGTCGCCCTTCTTGATCTCCTTGCCGCCGAGCTCGGTGTCGGCGAGGGCCGTCCGGCGGAACTGGTTGATCGGGCTGACCCAGCGGACGATCTCCTCGACCGCCTTCGGCAGCAGGCTCCGGTCCGCCCTCAGCCGCTCCCACTGGTCCGGCCGCTCGAAGAAGGCGAGCATCCCGCCGGCGGTCGCGGTCCGGGTCGTCTCGTTCCCCGCGATCGACAGCATGATGATGAACAGCTGGAACTCCTCCAGGCTGATCGTGTCGCCGTCCGCGTCGGGCTGCAGCAGCTTGGTCACGATGTCGTCGCGCGGCGTGGACGCGCGCGCCGCGGCGAGCCGCCCGCCCCACTCGGCGAACTCGGCGGCGCACAGCGTCGACTCCTCGCGGCCCTCGATGAACTCGGGGTCGTTGAACGCGACGAGCTTGTTCGACCAGTGGAAGATCCTCTCCCGGTCCTCCAGCGGGGCGCCCAGCAGCTCGCAGATCGTGTACAGGGGCAGCGGCGCCGCGAACTTCTCCACGAAGTCGCACTCGCCGAGCGGCGCGGCCTCGTCGATCAGCTCGTTGCAGATCCGCCGGATGTGGTCCTGCAGCCGCCCGATCATCCGCGGGGTGAAGCCCTTGTTCACCATGGACCGCAGCCGCGTGTGGTCCGGCGGGTCCTGGAACAGCATCATCTGCCCGTAGAGCGCGATGTCCTCGTCGGCGAACTCCTCGAACATCGCCGACCGCACGTGCGAGGAGTACGGGTCGGCACGCCGCGACACCGCGACGACGTCCTCGTGCCGTGTGATCGCCCAGAAACCGGGGACCCCCTCGTTGGGGTCCTGGTGCCAGTGCACGGGATCGTTGTCGCGCAGCCACTGGAACTGCCGGTGCGGGATGCCCCCGCGCTCGTACACGCCGGGGTCGATGATGTCGATCTCGGGAGCTCGGAAGGCCCGGTGGGCGGAGACGGGAGACGTCGCGAGTGCCATGGAAGATCCTTCGTGCCGGGGTGGAGACCACACGAGGCGAACAGGCCGTTTGAGCGCTTGCTTGGGTGCACGCACCTAGAACAGGTTCTAACATGAGACTCCAGTCTCATCAAGGCCCCGGAGCCGGAGTGACGCATGCCGCATCCGGCCCGCGCCCCCTCGTCCCGCCTGGTCCGGGGCGGTAGGATCCCGGACGTGCTGCAGTCGCTCTTTCTCTGATCGGACTCCGGACGGCCCGCCCCTCGCGCCGAGCGAGCCGCGGGCGGTCTGACGCCTGCCATTCGCCCTCGCACTGGGCGAGTCAGCTCGAAGGCACGCTCCCGTACCGCGGTCGCCCGCGCGACGGTCGAAGCGTGCCTCCGTCCGGAGGAAGAATGACCGTCTCCATCACCCTGCCCGCACGCGCGCGGGCACAGCTCACCGCCGAGGGGATCCGCGTCGCCCGCGGTGGGCGGACCGTCCTCGACGGCCTGACCATGACCGTCTCACCGCGGTCCCGCTGGGGCGTCGTCGGCGAGAACGGCCGCGGCAAGACGACCCTGCTGCACGTGCTGAGCGGAGCGCTCGCGCCCGACGAGGGCGAGGTGCGGCGCGTCGGCACGTTCGGCATCGCCGAGCAGAACATGCCCGCCGGCGAGAGCGCCACGGTCGGCGACGCCGTCGACCGGGAACTCGCGGACGCGCGGGCCGCGCTGCGCGCCCTCGACGCGGCCACCGGCGCCCTGACCGACGGACGTCCCGGCGCGGACGAGGACTACGCGGCGGCCCTCGACGCGGCGGAGGCGCTCGGCGCCTGGGACGCCGACCGCCGCGTCGACCTCGCCCTGCGGAACCTGGGGGCCGTCACCGACCGCGCCCGCGGGCTGCGGGAGCTGTCGGTGGGGGAGCGCTACCGCGTCCGCCTCGCCTGCCTGCTCGGGGCCGAGCACGACTTCCTGCTCCTCGACGAGCCGACGAACCACCTGGACGCGGCGGGCCTGGCGTTCCTCACCGAGAGGCTGCGCGGGCACCCGGGCGGGATCGTCCTCGTCAGCCACGACCGCGCGCTGCTGGAGGACGTCGCGACCACCGTCCTCGACCTCGACCCGAGCCCGGACGGGCGCCCGCGCGTCCACGGAGACGGGTTCGCCGGGTATCGGGAGGGCCGCGAGGCCGAGCTGCGGCGGTGGGAGGCCGAGTACGAGCGGCAGCGGGCCGAGCATGTGCGCCTCTCCCGCGACCTGTCCGAGGCGCGGAACCGGCTCGTGACCGGGTGGCGGCCGGACAAGGGCACCGGAAAGCACCAGCGGGCCACGCGCGCCCCCGCGCTCGTCCGCGCCGTCCACCGCAGGCGCGACGAGCTGGAGCGGCACGCGGTGACGGCGCCGGAGCCGCCGCGGCGCTTCGGGATGCCGGATCTTCCGGCGCGTCCGGGCGTCCTGCTGGCCGCCGACGGCGTGCGCGTGGACGGCCGGCTGCGCCGGGAGGCGACGCTGTCCCTGGAGGCCGGCTCCCGCCTGGTCGTCACCGGGCCCAACGGCGCGGGCAAGTCGACCCTGCTGGGCGTGCTCGCCGGGCGGCTCGCGCCGACGGCCGGGACGGCGCGCCGCGCGCCCGGCGTGCGGGCCGGCCTGCTCGCCCAGGAGTCGCCGCCGGCGGACGGACGCCGTGCCCGCGACGTGTTCGCCGCACATGTGGGGCGGCTGGTCACGACGGGCGCCGTCGCCGAGGACGAGACCGTCTCCGTGGCGGCGCTGGGCCTGCTGTCGTCCGGGGAGCTGGGGAAGAGGGTGCGCGAACTGTCGATGGGGCAGCGGCGCCGGCTGGACCTGGCGATGGTGCTGGCGGCCCGCCCGCACGTCCTCCTACTGGACGAGCCGACGAACCACCTGTCGATCGCACTCGTGGACGAGCTGACCGAGGCCCTCCACGCGACCCCGGCCGCGGTCGTCCTGGCGACCCATGACCGGCGGCTCCAGCGCGACACCGCGGGCTGGCCGCGGCTGGACCTCGGTGGTCAGCGCAGGACGTAGCGGAGCGGGTCGTCGGTGCCCTCGCGGCGGGCCACCGCCCGCGTCTCCAAGGTGCGGATGTGGGCGGCGGCCTCCGCGGCGGCCATGCGGCGGGCCTGCTGGGCCATGTCCGCCCACGGGTGGCGCCAGGTGAGGCCCGCCGTGAGGTCCCACAGCGTGATGGGGCTGGACGACAGGAGCGCCGCCACCTCGGCGAGGCGCTCCTCGTGGTGGGTGATGATCTCGCGGGCGCGGGCGGACAGCCCGCTGAAGCGGAACTGGTGGGCGGGCAGGACCTCCTCCACCGACATCGCGGACACCTTGTCCAGTGACCCGAGGAAGTCGCTGAGCGGGTCGATGTCCGGGGTGTCGTACGGGTAGAGGCCGATGTGCGGGGTGATGCGGGGCAGGACGTGGTCACCGGTGAAGATGCGGTCGTCGTCCTCCAGGTGCAGGCAGATGTGCCCGGGGGAGTGGCCCGGCGTCCAGACCGCGCGGAGCCGGCGGCCGGGCAGGTCGACCAGGTCGCCGTCGGACAGCTCGCGGTCGGGGATCGCGGGCGGGGCGACCCGGGTCTGCTGGCTCGGGCCGCTCAGCTCCGACTCGGCCGCGCCGGCGCGGCGCAGCGCGGTCAGCTCGAACGCGCGGCGGCCGCCCTGGCCGACCTGGTGGAAGAGCCGGACGATGCCGGCGTCCGCGTGGTGCATGGCGATCCAGGCGCCGGACGCCTCCCGGACGCGGCCGGCGAGGCCCGAATGGTCGGGGTGGAAGTGGGTGACGACCACGCCGTGCACGTCGGCGACGTCGATCCCGAACGTGCCGAGGCCGTCGCGCAGGGCCGTCCAGGCGTCCTCGTGGTGCCAGCCCGCGTCGATCAGGACGGGCCCCCGCGGGCTCTCCACCGCGTACACGAGCGTGTAGGCGAGGGGGTTGTCCGGGATGGGGACGGGAACGCTCCACAGCCCGCCGCCGAGATCTTCAGGTTCCGGCTGCACCGAGACCGCCTTTCGCGCCTGTCAGGGGTCGAGGCCCCGGCGAGGACCGCCGGGGCCGATGTCCAGGATGCCCGCTCAGATCCGCTCGATGACCGAGGCCGTGGAGAGGGCGCCGCCCGCGCACATCGTGACGAGGGCCGTGCCGGCGTCGCGGCGCTCCAGCTCGTGCAGCGCGGTGGTGATCAGCCGGGCGCCGGTGGCGCCGACGGGGTGGCCGATGGCGATGGCGCCGCCGTTGACGTTGACCCGGTCCATGTCCGGCTTGTGGACCGACGCCCACGACAGCACGATCGACGCGAACGCCTCGTTGATCTCGGTGATGTCGATGTCGTTCATCGTCATGCCGGACTTGCGCAGCACCCGCTCGGTCGCCTGGACCGGGCCGTCGAGGTGGTAGTACGGCTCGCCGCCGACGAGGGCCTGCGTCCTGACGCGGGCGCGGGGCCGCAGGCCGAGGGCCCTGGCCTTCTCCTCCGACATCAGCAGGACGGCGGCGGCGCCGTCGGAGATCTGCGAGGACGTGCCCGCGGTGTGCAGCGCGTCCGGCATCACGGGCTTCAGCCCGGCGAGCCCGTCGGCGGTCGTCTCGCGCAGGCCCTGGTCGCGGGTGACCTCGCGGGTCTCCCCGGTGACGTTGCCCTCGGCGTCCAGGACGGGGGCCGTGATCAGGGCGACCTCCCGGTCGAACCGGCCGTCCGCCCACGCCTTGGCGGCGAGCTGCTGGGAGCGGGCGCCGAACGCGTCGAGGTCGGCGCGGGTGATGCCGCGGCGGGCGGCGATCCGCTCGGCCGCCTCGAACTGGTTCGGCATGTCCAGCGACCAGTCGTCCGGGCGCGGGTTGGCGGGCAGCACGTTGGAGCCGAGCGGGGCGCGGCTCATCACCTCGACGCCGCAGCCGATCGCGACGTCCACGACCCCGGCCGCGATCTGGGACGCGGCGAGGTGCACGCCCTGCTGCGACGACCCGCACTGCGCGTCGATCGTGGTGACGCCGGTCTGCCACGGCAGCCCGGCGTACAGCCAGGAGTAGCGGCCGATGTGGCCGCCCTGCTCACCGGCCTGCGTGACGCAGCCCGCGAAGACCTGCTCCACCTCGGCGGCGTCGATGCCGGAGCGGCCGACGACGGCGTTCAGCGCGTGCGCGAGGACGGCCATCGGCTTCAGGCCCGCCATCCAGCCGTTGCGCTTCCCGAGCGGCGTGCGCACCGCCTCGACGATCACCGGGGTACCCATGCGGTCTCCTTCTAGAACGCGATTCGCCTTCGACTGTAACGTGTTCTAACTTTCCCGGGGAAGGCCGGTCCCGGTGAAAGGGATCCGCGCCGGGGCGCGGGCGGCGGCCGTGAATCGCCCCTGTGGGCACCCGGACGCGTCCATTAGCCTGGGGTGCGACGATCCCCCGCGCCGGAGGGCCCCCATGGCCGCAGATTTCGACGATCCCGTGTTCGACGAGGACTTCGTCAGGAGCGCGGTCTTCACCGAGCCGTCCGCCCGCGAGCGGGCCCGCCCGCCGGGCCGGCGCGAGCGGCGGCGGTCCCGCAGGGCCGCCCGGCGGGCCGGGGGCGGCCGGTTCCGCCGCCGCGGCCGGGAGACGAGCCACCGCATGGCCGTGTTCCAGCTGATCGGGGCCGTGCTGGTGCTGCTGGCGATCTCCATCGCGCTCTGGTGGTGGAACTCGGCGCCGCGCGCCGAGGAGCCGGCCCCGCCGGTCGGCCCGACGATCACCCACTCCCCGGCGCCCGCCCCGGCGCCGACGGGTCCGGCGCCGACCGGCCCGGCGACGCAGGCGCCGCCGACCGGCATCCCCGAGATCTAGGCGAGCCGCACCCGCAGCTCGGCGTACGCCGGGACGAGCACCCGCCGGGCGGGGCGCCGGGAGACGATCCGGTACGGCCGGCCGCCCGACAGCAGCGTCCCCAGCATCCGCGCGACCTGCACCCGCGCGACCGCCGCGCCGAGGCAGAGGTGGCGGCCGCCGCCGAACCACAGCTGCCGCGTCTCGGGCACGTATCCGCGGTGGACGTCGAACGGACCGGCGCCGTTGGTGGCCCGGTGGACCAGCAGCAGGACGCGCTCGCCCGCGCGGAGCCGCCGGCCGCCGACCGTCGCGTCCCGGGCCACGTGCCGCCCGATCAGCGGGGCGGGGGCGGCGACGCGCAGGCCCTCGCGGACGGCGGCGTCCATGAGCGACGGGTCGTCCAGCAGCGCCCGCTGCCGGCCGGTGTCGTGCAGCAGCGCCGCGGTCCGGGCGGTCCCGGAGGCGCCGGTCTCCGTTCCGGCGATCACCAGCAGGGTCGCCAGGCCGCGGCTCAGCGGCAGGCCGAGGCCCATCGCGCGGCACCGGCCGAGGAGGGTGTCCGGCCCCGCCGTGCGGTAGGCGTCCGGGACGGCGGCGGTGAGCCCGGCCACGATCGCGCGGGCCCGCGCGAGCACGGCCGGGTCGAGGTCGGTGGACGCGGTGGTGCCGAGCGCGAGCCGGGCCAGCCGCTCCCCGGCGGCGAACAGCTCGCGGCAGGCGTCGTCGGACCGGCCGGCGGGAAGCCCGAGCAGGTCGGCGACCATCCGCCCGGACAGGACGCGGGCGGCGTCGGCGACGTCCACGTCGGCGCCGGCGGTGAGGCGGCCTGCGAGCGCGGCGTGGGAGGCGCCCTGGGAACGTTCCACCAGGGTCCGCGCGGCGTCCTCGGTGAACAGGTCCCGGACGCCGGTGCGGATCTCCGCGTGCCGCGCGCCGCTGAAGAAGCGGCCCATCTCCTCCCCGAACAGCTGCGTCCACAGGTGGCCGACGCCGCCCTCGCCGGTCATGCCGAAACCGGCGTGGTCGTTCAGCACGTGCCGTGCCAGGACGGGATCGGTCACCACCCACCCGAGCCTGGGGACGCAAGTGATCGGGCCCGTGTGGCGCGCCGCCTCCAGGAGAGCGAACAGCGCGGGGTTCGCGGCCCACAGCAGCCGCGCCTCGTGCCGGTCCGCGATCTTCATGCTGGTCATCCGGCGATTCTGGCGGGTGGCGGACCGGGACGGAAACGCGGTATTACTCAAACCGGCTAAGTGGCGGTACTCACCACGAACCGGGTACAACGCCCGCTCCATGTTCCGTAGGGTCTCCCTGATCGGGAGCGTCCGGGTTCGGCGAGTCTGGCCGGACACCGAGCACGAGGAACCGGGGGAACCCCAGCCCATGAGAGCCCGCATCACCGCCGTCGCCGCGCACCTGCCCGAGCGGACGGTCAGCAGCGCCGAGGTCGAGGCCCGGGTCGCCGCCGAGAGCCCCGGATTCCGGCCGCGCCCCACGATCGTCGAGCGGATGACCGGGATCCGCGCCCGGCACGTCATGCCCGACGGCGAGCAGGCGTCCGATCTGGCCGTCGCCGCCGCCCGCCGCGCCCTCGCCGACCGGGCCGCCGACCCGGCCGGCCTCGACCTGCTGATCTTCGGATCGGCCTCGCAGGACCTCATCGAGCCCGCGACCGCGCACATCGTCGCCGCCAAGCTCGGCGCGACCTGCCCGGTCTTCGACGTCAAGAACGCCTGCAACAGCTTCCTCAACGGGCTGCAGATGGCGGACGCGCTCATCCGCACCGGGCAGCACGAGCGCGTCCTGGTCTGCACGGGCGAGAGCCCGTCCCGCGCGATCCGCTGGAGCGTCCGCGACCGCGCCCAGTTCGTGGACGCCTTCGCCGGCTACACCCTCTCCGACGGCGGCGCCGCGGTGCTCGTGGAGGCCGCCCCGGACGGCGGCATCTTCTACCGCGACTTCGCCGCCGTCTCCAGCGCCTGGCGGATCGGGACGCTGCCCGCCGGCGGCTCGATGCACCCGCGCGACCCTGAGTACACCTACTTCAGCGGCGACGGGCGGCGGCTCAAGGACGCCTTCGTCGTCAACGGCCCGGAGATCTTCACCACCGCGCTGGACAAGACCGGACTCACCTGGGACGACTTCGCGGTCGTCGCCGTCCACCAGGTGACGCTGCCGTACATGGAGGTGCTGCGCTCGATCCTCGGCATCCCGCCCGACCGGCTGGTCGTCACGCTGCCCGAACACGGCAACGTCGCGTCCGCGAGCCTCCCGCTGCAGATCGCCACCGCGCGCGCCGAGGGACGCTGCGGGCCCGGAGACAGGATCGCGCTGATCGGCCTCGCCGGCGGGGTCAGCCTCGGCGTCATGTTCGCGGAGCTGTGATGGCGGGCCTGTGGGTCGTCGTCCCCGCCTACGACGAGGAGCGGTCGATCGGCGCGACGCTGCGCCGGCTCGCCGAGCAGACCGACACCGCGTTCACCCTGGTCGTGGTCGACAACGGCAGCACCGACGGGACCGCCACGGTCGTCAAGGAGTTCGCCGCCGGGGACCCGCCCTTCGACGTCCGGATCGTCCACGAGCCGGAGAAGGGGACCGGCGCCGCCGCCGACACCGGCGTCCGGCACGCCATCGCCGCCGGCGCCGCGCACGTGGCCCGCACCGACGCCGACTGCCTGCCCCACCGCGGGTGGGTCGCGGCGGTGAAGCGGGCGTTCGGCGACGGGCTGGAGATGGTGTCCGGGCCGCTGCTCCCGCGCACCGACGAGTTCCCGCTGAAGTTCTGGGAGCGGCGCCTGCTCCCGGCCGTCATCGACGTCGCGGCGCTCTTCGGGCGGTTCCGCCCCGGCAACCAGGACCCCCTCTACCTCGGCCCCTACGTGATGATGCCGGGCTGCAACCTCGCGATCACCGCGGACCTGTACACGCGGGCCGGCGGCTTCCCGCGCACGCGCATCGAGGACGTCCACGAGGACCGCGCGCTCGTCAACCGCGTCCGCCACGTCACCGACGCCTACGGGCTGCGCGAGGACGTCATCGTCTACGGGTCCGTGCGGCGGCTCCGCGCGTTCGGCCTGGTCAGGACCCTCGGCTGGTACGCCGACCACCGCTACCGCCCCGACGTCGTGGACATCCGGTGAACTGGGAGGAGCGGCTCTACCTGACCGCGCACCCGGTCGCGTATCCGCTGCTGCGCGCGGTCGCCCGGCGCGGCCCGGCCGTCCGGGTGCCCGGGGTCGGGGTGGTCGTCAACGACGCCTCGGTGGCGCGCGAGGTCCTGATGGACGGCGAGACGTTCCGCAAGGACGGGCCCGGCTCGCCCGGCGACCTGTGGACGCCCGTGCTCGGGCCGTCGGTCCTGCTGAACATGGAGGGGGCCGCGCACCGCGCCCTCCGGCGGCGGCTGACCGACCTGTTCGTCCCGTCCTACACCGAGGCGCTGTGCACCCGCGTGCTGGCCGGGCCGCTGGAGCGGCTGGCCGGCCGCCTTGAGCGCGGCGCGACCCTCGACCTCGTGGACGCGGCGCGCGTCATGGCCGGGACCGTGATCGGCGAGGTCATCGGCCTCGAAGGCGGCACCGAGGACGCCTACCGCGAGCTGTTCGAGCAGGGCGAGCGGGTCGTGTCGACGGTGTCGCTGCGGACGCGCCGGCTGTCGCCGTCCCAGGTGCGGCGCGCCCGCGCGGTCCTCGACCCGCTCGGCGACATCGCGGCGAAGTCCTACCTGGCGGGGGACGAGGCCACGGTCATGGGCCGGATGCGGGCCCTCGGCCTGTCCGAGGACGAGGCGCGCGGCGCGGCCGGGGCGTTCTTCCTCACCGGCACCGAGACGGTCGCCACGCTGCTGCCCCGCCTGATCGCGCTCCTCGCCGACCACGGGCAGCTGCTCCGCGTCGCCGGTGACGCCGCGCTGCTCGACCGGGCCGTCGAGGAGGCCATGCGGGTCACGACGCCGACGCCGGTCATGCTGCGCAGCGTGCACCGTCCGGCGACGGCGGGCGGCGTCCGCGTCCGTCCCGGCGAGCGGGTCCTGATCGCCACGCACAACTGCTGCCGCGCGCACGGCCCGTTCGACCTGGACCGCCCGCACCCGCCCGAGCTGCGCCGCCTGTGGTTCGGCGCCGGGCCGCACTTCTGCATCGGGTACCCGCTGGCCATGGCCCAGATCCGCCTGGTCGCCCGGACGCTGCTCGCCGCCGCGCCGCTCGTGGTCACCGGGCGGGCCGCCGCGCGGAACGTCCTGATCCCCACGTACCGGTACCTGACCGTCCGCAAGGGGGACGCGCCATGACCCTCGTCCGCCGGCTCCTCGACCAGGCGGGCCGGACGCCCGGGGCCGTCGCGCTGGTCTCCGGGGACGGCGCGGAACTGACGTACGGCGAACTGCGGCGGCAGGTGCTCGCCGTCCGGCACGGGCTGCTGTCCGGCGGGCTCGGCGCGGGCGACGGGGTGCTGTTCTCGGTGCGGCCGTCGCCGGAGTCGCTGGTCCTCGCGCTGGGCGTGGTCGCGGCCGGGGGCGTGGTCGTCTTCGCCGATCCCGGGGCGGGGCCGGAGATGTTCACCGCGCGGCTGCGGCTGGCGCGCCCGCGCTGGTCGGCCGCGGAATCGGTGCTGTACGCGGGGAGCAGGCTCCGGCCCGTCCGGGCGTATGCGCGGCGGCGCGGGCTGCTCCTGCCGAACCTCGCCGACCTGCGGGTCCCGGGCGAAGGCCCGATGCGGCACGTGTACGTCGGCCGCCGCCTGCCGGGCGTGCCCGGGAAGGCGCTGTCGCTCGCGCGGCTGATCCGGGGAGACGCGCCCGAACCCGGCGGCGATCCCGACCCGGACGCGCCCGCGGCGGTGATCTTCACCTCCGGGACGACGGCGAACCCCCGCGCGGTCGTCCACACGCAGGCGTCCCTCGCCGCGGCGCTCGACCTGTTCCGGGCCCGGCTGCCGCTCGGGCCGGGCGACGTCGTCCACACCGACCAGCTCATGCTGGGGCTGCCGACGCTGATCGCCGGCGCCCGCTGGTCGATGCCGCCGCTGTCCTGCCCGCCCGCCGACTTCGCCCGGCTGATGCGGGAACGGGAGGCCACGCACACGTTCTGCGTCCCCGTCCACCTGGCGGAGATCCTGGACGCGTGCGGCGAGCTGCCGCCGTCCGTCCGGTACGTGCTGCTCGGGGCGGCCCCGGCGCCCGCGGCGATCCTGCGGCGCGCGGTCGCCGCGGCCCCGTCCTCCGAGGTCCTGTCGGTGTACGCGATGACCGAGATCCTGCCGGTGGCGATCGCGTCGGCGGAGGAGAAGCTCGCGCACGCCGCGCCCGGCGACCTGCTCGGCGCGCCGCTGCCCGGTGTCGGCGCGCGGCTCGCGGACGACGGCGAGCTGCTGCTGTCCGGCCCCAACCTGTGCCGCGGCTACCTCGGCGCCGAACCCTCGCGCGAACTGCCGACCGGCGACCTCGCCCGGCTGGACGAGGGCCGCCTCGTCCTCGTGGGACGCAAGAAGGACATGCTGATCCGCGGCAAGTTCAACCTCTACCCGGGCCTGTACGAACCGTCGATCGCGGCCCTCCCCGACGTGACCGAGGCCGCCATCGTGGGCGTGCCGGACCCGCGGACCGGGGACGAGGAGGTGGTCCTGGCGGTCGTCGGACCCGGCGACCTGCCCGCCAGGCTCCGGCGGGCGCTCCCCGACGTCATCGACCACGACGCCCTGCCGGACCGCATCGTCGTCCTGGACGGGCTGCCCCGCTCCGGGCGCACCCGCAAGCTCGACCGCGACCGGCTCCGCGACCTGGTGGCGCCATGAGGATCGCGGTGACGGGCGCCTCGGGGTTCGTCGGCGGCGCGGTGTGCCGGGCGCTCGCGTCCGAGGGCGTCACGACCTACGCGTTCGGCCGCCGTCCGGCCGTGGACCCCGCGCACGTGGGCGGCGCCGGCTACCGGTCGTGGGACCTCGCGCACGGCCCGCTCGCCGATCCGCCCGGGGTCGACGCGGTCGTCCACTGCGCGGGAAGCGCCACCGACTGGGGACCCGCCGCCGTCCTGTTCGCCGCCAACCTCACCGGGACCCGCAACGCCCTCGCGACCTTTCCGGGCGCCCGGTTCGTGCACGTCAGCACGGCCAGCGTGTACGACCCGTACCGTCCGAGCGTCATGGCGCGCGAGGACGAGGCCCCGGTGCGCCGCTACATGAACGCCTACGGCGCGTCCAAGGCCGCCGCCGAACGGCTGGCCGCCGCCCGCGGCGCGATCGTCCTGCGCCCGCACGCCGTCTACGGGCCCGGCGACACGACGCTCCTGCCGCGCGTCCTGTCGGCCGTGCGCGGCCCGATCCTGCTCGCCGCGGGGACGGGCCGCCGGTTCGTCAGCCTCACCTCGTCCGGCAACCTCGCGCGGGCCTGCGTCCTCGCCGCGACCGGCCCGGTGACCTCGGGCGTCTTCAACGTCGCGGACGCGGAACCGGTCGTCCTCGACGACGCGTTCCGGGAGATCCTCCGGGAGCGCGGCGTCCGGGCCCGTCCCGTCTACGTCCCGGCCCGCGTCGCCCGCCCGCTCGCCGCGGTCGCCGAAGGCGCGTACCTGCTGGCCCGCCGTCCCGAGCCCCCGCGGATCACCCGCTACGCGATCGGCCATCTCGCCGTGGAACGCACCCTCGACGTCACCGCCGCCAGGGAGGAGCTCGGCTACGACCCGGCTCCGACGTCCTTCGCGGGCGCCGCCGGCTGGTGAGCGTCAACCTTGGGTTGACGATCCAGGATCGTCAACCTATGGTTGACGCATGTCCGAACCCACACCGCCGGCCGTCCAGGTCCGCCTGGACGACCTCATCAACGCCATCAAGAAGGTCCACACCGACGCCCTCGAACAGCTGAGCAGCGCGGTCCTCGCCGCCGAGCACCTCGGCGAGGTCGCCGACCACCTCATCGGCCACTTCGTCGACCAGGCCCGCCGCTCCGGCGCCTCCTGGACCGAGATCGGCACCAGCATGGGCGTCACCAAGCAGGCGGCCCAGAAGCGGTTCGTCCCGAAGGGATCGGGCCCCGACCTCGACCCGTCCCAGGGCTTCTCCCGCTACACCGACCGGGCCCGCCAGGTGGTCGTGCAGTCGATGAGCCAGGCCCGCGCCGCCGGGAACGCCGAGATCGCCCCCGCCCACCTCGTGCTCGCCATGATCACGCAGCGCGACTCGCTCGCCTCCAGGGCGATCGTCGCCCAGGACGTCCTGCTGGACACCGTCCGCCAGGCCGCCACCGCGGCCCTCCCGCCGTCGGGCGACGACCTCCCCGAACTCATCCCCTTCGACCAGGACGCCAAGAAGGCCCTGGAACTGACGTTCCGCGAGGCCCTCCGTCTCGGCCACAACTACATCGGCACCGAGCACCTCCTCCTCGCCCTCCTGGAGTTCGAGAACGGCACCGGCGTCCTGTCGGAGGCGGGCATCGGCAAGGCCGCCGCCGAGGCGAACATCGTCGAGGCCCTGGCCGCCATCACCGCCCAGAAGGAGGGCGGCTGACCGATGAGTTCCGCGTCCGGCCGCGGTCCGACCCGTCATGGAGAAACTCATCAAGGCCAACGGGGTGGAGCTGTGCGCCGAGACGTTCGGTGACGCGGCCGGGGCGCCGATCCTGCTGATCGGGAACACGATGCTCACCTGGCCGGACGAGCTCTGCGAGCTGCTCGCCGAGCTGCGGCGGTTCGTCGTCCGCTACGACCTGCGCGACACCGGGGGCTCCGCCGGTGGCGACCCCGAGGCACCCGGCTACACGCTGCGCGACCTCGTCGACGACGCCGCCGGCGTCCTCGACGCCCACGACCTGCCGGCCGCGCACGTCGCCGGCTTCGGGCCCGGCGGCTGGATCGCCCAGCTCCTCGCCCTGGACCACCCCGGCCGCGTCACCACGCTCACCCTGGTCGCCACCCGGCCCACCGCCCCCGGACCCAGCGACGAGGACCTGCCCGACCACGCGCCCCAGATGATGGCGCACTTCATGAAGATGACGGAGGTCGACTGGAGCGACCGCGAGTCCGTGGTCGCGTTCATGGTCGAGGGCGCCCGGCACCGAGCGGGCCCGGCCTTCGACGAGGCCGAGGCCCGCTCCGCCATCGAACGGATCCACGACCGGACGCGGACCGGCGCCGACCCCGGCAAGGCGCACCGCGCGAACCAGATGGGGACGGTCTTCGCGGCCCTGGACTGCGGCGACCGGTGGCGCGAGCGGCTGCCCGGCATCACCGCGCCGACCCTCGTCGTCCACGGCGAGGACGACCCCTTCTTCCCGCTGGGCAACGGCCGGGCCCTCGCCGCCGAGATCCCGGACGCCGAGCTCCTCGTCCTCCCCGGCACGGGCAGCGAACTTCCTCGCCGGACGTGGGACACGTTCGTCCCGGCCCTGCTCCGCCACACCTCCTGAACGGCGTCAGGACAGGCGGAGGGCCAGGAAGAAGTCGACCCGGTCCTCCAGGCGGGAGAGGTCGCGGCCGGTGAGGTCCTGGATGCGCTGGATGCGGTACCGGACGGAGTTGACGTGCAGGTGCAGCTGCTCGGCGCACCGCGTCCAGGACCCCGAGTTCTGCAGGAACGTCTCCAGGGTGCGCACGAGGTCGGAGCCGTGGACCTCGTCGTAGTCGCGCAGCGGGTCCAGGAGCCGCACCCGGAACATCTGGCGGACGTCGTCGGGGACACTGGCGAGCAGCAGCACGTGCGTCGCGAGCTCGTCGTGCCGGACGACGCGGACCGGCGCGGGGCGGGTCGCGGCGAGGCGGCGCGCGTAGCGGGCCTCCTCGATGGCGCCGCGCAGGCCGGACGCGCCGGCGCGGTCGCTGACGCCGGCGGCGATGCCGCCCTCCGGCAGCCCCGGGGACAGGAAGTCGAGCGCGTCCTGGACGGCGGCGGCGACGTCCTCCCCGGTGGCCGGGACGAGCGCGACGGCCTCCCCGTCCACCATCCCGACCGCCGGCTGCGGCCCGGGGACGGCCTCGGCCAGGACGGTGCGCAGCTCGCCCGGACGCAGCGCCCCCTCCGTCGAGGCCGCGACGGCGACGACGGGGAAGGAAAGCCGGCCGGGCGCGACGGGGTCCCCGGCGAACGCCGCGTCCACGATCTCCTGGGACGAGCGGTCCTCGGCGCGCAGCCGGGCCCGTTCGAGGGCGACGATCGCGGCGAGCTCGCCGGCGAGGGCGTGCCGCTCCTCGGGCCAGCCGGCGGCGTCGCCGTCGAGCGCGATGAACCAGTCGGCGGCGCGGGGCGTGCCGTCCGGGCCGACGGGCAGGACCGAGATGTCCAGGGCGGGGACGTGGTGCGGCAGCCGCGGCGCGGTGAGGAAGGCCCGCGCCAGCGCGGCGGCATCCGTCGGCGGCGGCCCGGCGACGACGCGGCCGGTCGGGGCGAGGACATGGCAGTGGCCGACCAGGTCGAGGACGGCGCCGAGCCCGGTGCCCTCGACCAGCCGCCGGTGCCGGTCGAGGACGGCGGTCAGGTCGGCGGCGCGGGCGCCCGACAGGTGCCGGACGACCTCCTCGGTCACGGTCGCGAACGCCACGTCCTCGGGGACCTTGAACAGCGGGATGCGGTGGCGGCGGCACGCCTCGACGAGGTCGCCGGGGATGGCGCCGAGCGCGAGGTCCCACGCGGCGAGGCCGGAGACGCCCGCGCCCGCGAGGGCCCGGACGAACGCCTCGGAGTCGGCGGGGCCCGTCCGCCAGACCAGCCCGGTCAGCACCAGCTCGCGTCCGCGCAGGTAGCGGCCCGGGTCGAGCAGGTCGGTGGTGACGACCCACCGGATCGGCCGGTCCAGCTCCTCCTCCCCGGTGACGACCTCCAGCCGCAGCCCGGGCATGGAGAGCAGCGAGCGCAGCTTCATATGGAGCAACCTACAAAAGGCCCCGTCCGGCGACGAGGACAATTCGGACGTCCTGCCCCTCGACGGGCCGCCGGGCCGCTGTGTGTACTGCTGGCGTGCTGGAACCTGGTACCGAGGACCTGGCGGCGTGCTGCGCGTCCCGCCGCTGGGTCGGGGCCCTCGCCGGACGCGCCTACGCGGACTTCGGCGCGCTGCGCGCGGCCTCGCGGCGGGCACTGGACGATCTCGGGTGGGCCGATGTGGAGGAGGCGCTCGCCGCCCATCCGCGCATCGGGGAGCGGGCCGGCGGCGACGCCCGGGAGGCGGGCTGGTCGCGCGGCGAGCAGTCCGGGATGGGCGGCGCCGCCCCGGACGTCCGGCATGCCCTGGTCGAGGGCAACCGGGTTTACGAGGAGCGCTTCGGGCACGTGTTCCTGATCTGCGCGTCCGGCCGCCCGGCCCGGGAGATGCTCGGGGAGCTGCTGGCGCGGCTGGGGAACGACGCCGAGACCGAGCGGGAGGTCGTCCGAGGGGAACTGGCCAAGATCGTCGATCTGCGCCTGGCCAAACTGGTGGAGGAACTCACATGAGCCTGTCGACGCACGTGCTCGACGCCGCGAAGGGGCTGCCCGCCGAGGGGGTCGCCGTGCGGCTCGACCGGCGGGACGACGGCGGCGGCTGGACGACGCTCGCCGAGGCCCGCACCGACGCCGACGGCCGGATCAGGGAGTGGGGCGTGCTGCCGCAGGAGGGCGTGCACCGGCTCACCTTCGACACGGCGGGACTGTCCGCCTTCTACCCCGAGGTCACGGTGGCCTTCACGATCGATGATCCGGGGCGGCACTACCACGTCCCGCTGCTGATCAGCCCGTTCGCGTACTCGACCTACCGGGGGAGCTAGATGGCGATCATGCTCGGGCCCAACCGCTACGGGAAGGCGGAGACGCGCGTCGTCCGCGTGACGCGGGACGGCGGCACGCACCGGATCAAGGACGTCAACGTCAGCGTCTCCCTCTCCGGCGCGATGGACGACGTGCATCTGACCGGCGACAACGCGGCCGTGCTGCCGACCGACAGCCAGAAGAACACCGTGTTCGCGTTCGCGAAGAAGCACGGGATCGCCTCCATCGAGGACTTCGGGCTGCTGCTCGCCCGCTACTTCGTCGATTCGCAGCCGACGATCACCCACGCGCGGGTGGAGATCCACGAGTACGGCTGGCGGCGGATCACGGGCGGGCACTCGTTCGCCCGGGACGGCGGCGAGGTGCGGACCGCGCTCGTCCACGCCGGCGCCGCGGCGGAGACGGTCGTCTCCGGGCTCACCGACCTGGTGGTCCTCAACTCGACCGGCAGCGAGTTCCACGGCTTCGTCCAGGACGAGTACACGACGCTCGCGCCGACCGACGACCGCGTCCTCGCCACGGCGGTGACGGCCCGGTGGCGGCACCGCGGCACGGACACGGATACGGACACTGCCTGGGACGACTCCTACACCGCCGCCCGCGACCTCCTGCTGCGCGCGTTCGCCGAGACGCACAGCCTCTCGCTCCAGCAGACGCTCTACCAGATGGGGCGCCGCATCCTGGAGGAGCGGCCGGAGATCTGCGAGATCCGGCTGTCGATGCCCAACAGGCACCACTTCCTCGTCGACCTGGAGCCGTTCGGGCTGGACAACGACAACGAGGTCTACTTCGCCGCGGACCGCCCGTACGGGCTGATCGAGGGCACCGTGCTGACCGATGACGCGCCGGACGCCCCGTCCGCCTTCACGTGAGGAACCCTGGAGACATGGACTTCCTGCGACCGCCGACCTGGGAGGACGCCCTCGCCGCCAAGGCGGGGCTGCCGGGCGCGCTGCCCGTGCAGGGCGGCACCGACGTCATGGTCGAGATCAACTTCGACGCGCGCCGGCCGGAGGCGCTGCTCGACCTCACCGGGATCCGCGAGCTTGCCGACTGGGACATGGCGGACGGCCGGCTGCGCGTCGGCGCCGGCGTCACCTACGCCCGGCTGATCGCCGAGCTGGGCGGCCGGCTGCCCGGCCTCGCCCAGGCGTCCCGGACGGTCGGGTCGCCGCAGATCCGCAACCGGGGCACGGCCGGCGGCAACCTCGGCGCCGCGTCGCCCGCCGGGGACGCCCATCCGCCGCTGCTGGCCGGGGACGCCGTCATCGAGGCGGAGTCGGCGGCGCGCGGAATCCGGATGATCCCGGCCGCGGAGTTCTTCACCGGCGTGAAGCGCAACGCGCTGGAGCCGGACGAGCTGATCCGCGCGTTCTGGACGGCCCCCGCGTCCGGCCCCCAGTACTTCTCCAAGATCGGCACACGGAACGCGATGGTCATCGCGGTCTGCTCGTTCGCGATCGCCCTGCACCCGGCGGAGCGCCGCGCCGGGACGGGCCTCGGCTCGGCCGCCCCGACGCCCCGCCGCGCCGCCGAGGCGGAGGCGTTCATCTCCGCCGAGCTGGACTGGGACGGGCGCGGCCCGCTCTCCGACGCGGCCGCGCGGCGGTTCGGCGCGCTGGTCAGCGAGGCGGCGGCGCCGATCGACGACGTCCGCGGGACGGGGGACTACCGCAGGCACGCCCTCGCGGTGATGGCGCGCCGCACCCTCACGTGGGCATGGAACGAGCACCGGGCGGGGAGCACGGGACGGAAGGAGGCCTCCTGATGCGGGTGAACGTGGTCGTCAACGGGTCCGCGGAGGCCGTGGACGATGTGTGGGAGGGCGAGAGCCTGCTCTACATGCTGCGCGAGCGGATGGGCCTCCCGGGCTCGAAGAACGCCTGCGAGCAGGGAGAATGCGGCTCGTGCACCGTCTACCTGGACGGCCTGCCGGTGTGCGCGTGCCTGGTCGCGGCCGGGCAGGCCGAGGGCCGGGAGGTCCGCACCGTGGAAGGCCTCGCGGAGGGGCCGCCCGGGGAGGAGCGGCTCGACCCCGTCCAGGAGGCGTTCGTGGAGACCGGCGCCGTCCAGTGCGGGTTCTGCACGCCGGGCCTGATCGTCCAGGCGCACGACCTGATCGAGCGGAACCCCGCGCCGTCCGACGCCGAGATCCGCGAGGCGCTCGCCGGGAACCTGTGCCGCTGCACCGGCTACGAGAAGATCCTCGACGCGGTGCGCCTCGCGGCCGCGCGGAAGGCGGTCACCGGATGAGGCTCATCATCGAGAACGCGCACGTCGTCACGATCTCCGGGGAGGAGTACCCCCGCGGCCACGTCGTGGTCGACGGCGACCGGATCACGGCGGTCGGCGCGGGTCCCGCCCCGGCGGGCGCCGCCGCCCGCGTCGACGGCACCGGCTGCCTCGCCACCCCGGGCCTGGTCAACACCCACCACCACCTCTACCAGTGGGCGAGCCAGGGCATGGCCACCGACAGCACGCTGTTCGAGTGGCTGACGACGCTCTACCGGCCGTGGTCGATGATGGACGCCGAGGTCGTCGCCGGGGCCGCCACCGCCGGGCTCGCGTGGCTGGCCAAGTCGGGCTGCACGACGTCCACCGACCACCACTACCTGTTCCCGAAGGGGCGCGGCGACCTGTTCGCGGCGGAGGTGGAGTCGGCGCGGGAGATCGGCCTCCGGTTCCATCCGTGCCGGGGGTCGATGGACCGGGGCGCGTCCCAGGGCGGCCTGCCGCCGGACGAGGTCGTCGAGGACCTCGACACGATCCTCGCCGAGACCGAGGCCGCGATCGACCGGTACCACGACCCGTCGCCGGGCTCCATGCTCCGCGTCGCCGTCGCGCCCTGCTCGCCGTTCTCCGTCACGCGGGAGCTGCTGGTCGAGTCGGCGCGGCTGGCCCGCGACAAGGGCGTCCGCCTGCACACCCACCTCGCCGAGACGCTGGACGAGGAGGAGCACACGACGGAGCAGTTCGGCATGACGCCGACCGAGTACATGGACTCGATCGGCTGGCTGGGCCCCGACGTGTGGCTCGCGCACTGCGTCCACCTGCACGACACCGACATCAAGCGGCTCGCGGAGACCGGCACCGGCACGGCCCACTGCCCGAGCTCCAACGCGCGCCTCGGCTCCGGGATCGCCCGCGTGTCGCACCTGCTGGAGGAGGGCGCGACCGTCGGGCTCGGCGTGGACGGCTCGGCGTCGGCGGAGCTCGTCCCGCTGGCGGGGGAGCTGCGGCAGGCCGTCTACATGCAGCGCGCCCGGTACGGGCCGGCCGCGCTGACCGCCCGGCAGGCCCTGGAGATGGCGACGCTCGGCGGCGCCCGCTGCCTCGGCCGCGAGGACGACATCGGCTCCCTGGAGCCCGGCAAGCTCGCCGACATCGCGCTGTGGCGGATGGACGGCTTCCAGGCGGCCATCGACGACCCGGTCGTCGCGTTCGCGTTCGGGCCGACGCCGCCGCTGCGGCGCCTCCTCGTCGGCGGGCGCACCGTCGTGGACGGCGACACCCTCGTCACCGTCCCGCAGGACGAGGCCGGGCGGCGCGGCGCCGCGGCCCACCGCCGCCTCATGCGCTCGGCGGAGGAGGTGCTCTGACATGGCGTCCCCGGTGAGAAGCCCGGGCCACGTGGCCGCTCCCGGCATCGGCGGGGTCGGGGAGAGCCCGCTGCGGCCGGACGGCACGCTCAAGGTCGCCGGCGAGTTCGCCTACGCTTCCGACCTCTGGATGGACGGGATGCTGTGGGGCGCGACGCTGCGCAGCCCGCACCCCCGGGCGCGGATCCGGTCGCTCGACATCGGGCCGGCGCTCGCGGTCCCCGGCGTCCGGGCGGTGCTGACCCACGAGGACGTGCCGGGCCGGAGGATGTTCGGCATCGACGACACCGAGGACCAGCCCGTCCTCGCCATCGACCAGGTCAGGCACCAGGGCGAGCCGGTCGCGCTGGTCGCCGCCGACCACCCCGAGACGGCCCGCCGCGCCCTGGACGGGATCGCCGTCGACTACGAGGTGCTCACGCCGATCACCGACCCGCGCGCGGTGATCGCCGACCCGGAGCGGCTGAAGGTCCAGGACCGCGGCGGCATCACCCGGTACCAGCCCGTCCGCGTCGGGGACGTGGACGCCGCGAGGGCCCGCGCCGACGTCGTCGTCTCGGGCGAGTACGAGGTCGGCATCCAGGACCAGGCGTTCCTCGGCCCGGAGTCCGGGCTGGCCATTCCGGCCGAGGACGGCGGGATCGACCTGTACGTGTCCACCCAGTGGATCCACAACGACCTCAGGCAGATCGCGCCCTGCCTCGGCCTCCGCGAGGACCAGGTGCACATGACGCTCGCCGGGGTCGGCGGGGCGTTCGGCGGGCGCGAGGACCTGTCGATGCAGATCCACGCCGGGATGCTGGCGCTGCGCACCGGCAGGCCCGTGAAGATGTCGTACAACCGGTACGAGTCGTTCTTCGGGCACGTCCACCGGCACCCCGCGCAGATGCGGTACGAGTACGGCGCCACCGCCACCGGGCGGCTGCTCTACGCCGACGTCGAGATCGTGCTGGACGGCGGCGCGTACACGTCCTCCACGATGAACGTGGTCGGCAACGCCGCCTCGCTGGGCGTCGGCCCCTACGAGATCCCCAACATCAGGATCGACGGCTACGGCGTCTACACCAACAACCCGCCGTGCGGGGCGATGCGCGGGTTCGGTGCCGTGCAGGCGTGCTTCGCCTACGAGTCGATGATGGACAAGCTGGGCGCCGCCTGCGGTCTCGACCCGGTGGAGATCCGCCGCCGCAACGCCGTCACGCAGGGCTCGAAGCTCGCGACCGGGCAGGTCATCGAGTCGCCGGCGCCGCTCGCCGAGATGCTGACCCGGCTGGAGGCGATGCCGATGCCGCCCGCCCCGGACGCGGCCGACCTGCGGAACCTGCCGGGCGGGGTGTCGCAGACGACGCACGGCGAGGGCGTCGTGCGCGGCGTCGGCTACGGCGTCGGCATCAAGAACATCTGCTTCTCCGAGGGCTTCGACGACCTGTCCACCGCCCGCGTCCGGCTGGAGGTCATCGGCGGGGAGGCGACCGCGCTCGTGCACACCGCGGCGGCCGAGGTCGGGCAGGGGCTCGTCACGATCCAGGCGCAGATCGCGCGGACCGAGCTCGGCGTGCAGAAGGTCGCCATCGCGCCCGCGGACAACCGGGTCGGCGACGCCGGCTCGTCCAGCGCGTCCCGCCAGTCGTACATGTCGGGCGGGGCGGTGAAGGCGGCCTGCGAGGCGGTGCGGGCGGAGCTGCTCGCCCGCGCCGCCCGCCGGTTCGGCCGCGGCGACCTGGCCGTGTCCGGCGGGAAGATCATGTCGCGGGCGGCCGGGGTGCTCGGCACGATCGAGGACGCCCTCGGCGACGCCGTGATCGAGGAGACCCGCGAGTACCACCACCGGCCCACGTCCCGCATGGACCCGGTCACCGGGCAGGGGCGCAGCCACACCCAGCTCGCGCTGTGCGTCCACCGCGCCGTCGTCGACGTGGACGCCGACCTCGGCCTGGTCAAGGTCGTCGAGCTGGCCGCCGTCCAGGACGTCGGGAAGATCATCAACCGGACCGGGGTGGAGGGGCAGATCCACGGCGGGTCCGCGCAGGGCCTCGGGCTCGCCCTGATGGAGGAGATCGTCGTGTCGGACGGCCTCGTCCGGAACCCGTCCTTCACCGACTACCTGATCCCCACGATCCTCGACATGCCGCCGATGCGGCTGGAGATCCTGGAGAATCCCGACCCGGAGGCACCCTACGGGTTGCGCGGCGCGGGAGAGCCGCCGACGCTGTCGTCGACGCCCGCCATCGTCGCGGCCGTCCGGGACGCGACGGGCGCGGCGCTGACCCGGGTGCCGGTCCGGCCGGAGCACATCGTCCAAGGAGGCCCATGACGCGGCGGTTCGCGGTCAACTGCTCGATCCTCTTCACCGAGGCGCCGCTGCTGGAACGCCCGGCCGCGGCGCGCGCGGCGGGATTCGGCGAGGTGGAGTTCTGGTGGCCCTGGCCCGGCGAGCCCGACCCGCCCGGCGCGGACGTGGACGCGTTCTGCCGGGCGGTCGAGGACGCGGGCGTGCGCCTCATCGGCCTCAACCTCTACGCGGGCGACATGCCGGCGGGGGAGCGGGGCGTGCTGTCCGACCCGTCCCGCGTCGAGGAGTTCCGGGCCTGCCTGCCGGTGGTGCGGCGGATCGCCGGGCGGACGGGCGTCCGGTCGTTCAACGCGCTCTACGGGCAGCGGCTCGACGGCGTGGCGGCGTCCGACCAGGACCGGGTCGCGACGGAGAACCTCGTCCATGCCGCCCGATCGGTGGGCGAATTCGGCGGAACCCTCCTGATCGAGCCGCTCGCACGCGGGCTCAACGGCGCCTACCCGCTGGAGACGGCCGCGGACGCCATGGCCGTGGTGTCGCGCGTCCGGGCGGCGGGCG
Source organism: Actinomadura madurae (assembly GCF_900115095.1). Classification (GTDB taxonomy): domain Bacteria; phylum Actinomycetota; class Actinomycetes; order Streptosporangiales; family Streptosporangiaceae; genus Spirillospora; species Spirillospora madurae. The sequence goes on along the minus strand of NZ_FOVH01000008.1, from coordinate 72,355 downwards.
CCGCGAACGTCCGGTTCCTGTTCGACACCTTCCACCTCGCGACCAACGGCGACGACCTGGAGAGGGCCGCCCGGGAGCACGCCGCCGACATCGGGCACGTCCAGATCGCCGACGCGCCCGGCCGGGGACGTCCCGGCACCGGCCGGATCGACTTCGACCGGCTCTTCGCCGTCCTGGACGGCATCGGCTACACCGGCCGGATCGCGCTGGAGTACGTGCCCCAGGGCCCGTCGCCCGAGGAGTTCGGGTGGACGACCTCCTGATCCGGTCGCGCCGGACCGTGCTGCCGGACGGCGAGCGTCCCGCCGCCGTCTCCGTCCGCGGCGGCCGGATCGCGGCGATCGCGGCGTACGACGCCGCCGTCCCGGCCGCCGAGTCGGTGGACCTCGGCGGCGTCGCGCTGCTGCCCGGTCTCGTCGACACGCACGTCCACGTCAACGAGCCGGGACGCACCGAGTGGGAGGGCTTCGCCACCGCGACCCGCGCCGCCGCCGCGGGCGGCGTGACGACCCTCGTCGACATGCCGCTCAACGCGCTCCCGCCGACCGTCGACCCGGCCGCGCTGGCGGCGAAGCGCGCCGCGGCCGAGGGGGCGTGCGCCGTGGACGTCGGCTTCTGGGGCGGCGCGATCCCCGGCAACCTCGCCTCGCTCCGGCCGCTGCACGACCTCGGCGTCTTCGGGTTCAAGTGCTTCACGTCCGACTCGGGCGTCCCGGAGTTCCCGCCGCTGGCGCCCGGCGAGATGAGGGCGGCGTTCCGGGAGATCGCCTCGTTCGGCGGGCTGGTCGTCGTGCACGCCGAGGACCCCGCGTCCCTGCGGCCACCCACCGGCGGCGACTATCCGGCCTTCCTGGCGTCGCGTCCCCCGTCAGCCGAACGCCGCGCCGTCGAACAGGTCGTCGGCTTGGCGGAGGAGACGGGTGTGCGCGCCCACATCCTGCACCTGTCATCGGCGAGCTGCCTGGAGGTCCTGGCGAAGGCACAGACCGCCGGCCTCCCCGTGACCGCCGAGACCTGCCCCCACTACCTGACCCTCTCCGCAGACGACGCCTACGCCACCACGTTCAAATGCTGCCCGCCCATCCGCGACGAGGCCAACCGCGACCTGCTCTGGCAGGGCCTCGCCTCCGGCGTGATCTCGTGCGTCGTCAGCGACCACTCGCCCTGCACGCCGGAGCTCAAACTCGGCGACTTCGCGACGGCCTGGGGCGGCGTCTCCTCGCTCCAGCTCGGGCTGCCCGCGGTCTGGACGGCCGCCCGCGAGCGCGGCCACGGGCTGGCGTCCGTCGCCCGCTGGACGTCCGAGGCCCCCGCGGCGCTGGCCGCCGTCCCCGGGAAGGGCGGCATCGCCGTCGGCAACGACGCCGACCTGGTCGCCTTCGCACCCGACGAGCCCTTCACCGTCGACCCGGCCGCCCTCCACCACCGGCACCCCGTCACCCCCTACGCGGGCCGGACGCTGACCGGGCTCGTCCGGACCACCTGGCTGCGCGGCGTGCCGATCGCGGACGAGCCGGCCGGCCGGCTGCTCACCAGGGAGGCGCGATGACCGACTTCACGTCCCTCCCGGACCTGGCCGTCCGCTCCCTCGGCGGCTCGGTCATCGCCGCCAGCGACGAGTCGTTCGCGGAGAAGGAGAACCTGCTCAACCCCTGGCCACCGGCGTTCAGCCCGGAGACCTTCGGGCCGAAGGGGCAGCTCTACGACGGCTGGGAGACCGCCCGCCGCCGGGGACCCGGCCACGACTGGGCCCTGATCCGCCTCGGCCTCCCCGGCCGGATCGTGGGCGTCGTCATCGACACCGCCTGGTTCAAGGGCAACTTCCCGCCGCACGCCTCCGTGGAGGCCTGCTTCGCGGACGGCCACCCCTCGCCCGCCGACCTCGCCGCCGCCGACTGGGTCGAGATCGTCCCGAAGACCCCCCTCACGGGCGACACCGCGCACACCCTCCCCGCCCACGTGCCCGACCGCGTGTTCACGCACGTCAGGCTCAACATGTTCCCCGACGGCGGGATCGCGCGGCTCCGCGTCCACGGCCACGTCGTCCCCAACCCGGAGTTCCTGACCGGCCTGACCGTCGACCTGGCAGCCCTGGAGAACGGCGCCCGCGTCATCGGCTGCTCCGACATGTTCTACTCCTCGCCCGACAACATGCTGTTCCCGGGACTCGCCCGCAACCAGGCGGAAGGCTGGGAGACCGCCCGCCGCCGCGACGACGGCAACGACTGGGCCGAGATCAGCCTGGCCGCGCCCGGCACCGTCCTCCTCGCCGAGATCGACACCACGAACCTGAAGTTCAACGCCCCCGCCGAGGTCCGCCTGACCGGCACCGACGGCCGCGGCGGCGCCGACGACAGGGCGTTCTCCTGGACGATCCTGCCGCGGACCCCCCTGCGGCCCGACACCCGGCACCGTTTCCGGATGGCGACCCCGGAGGTCACGCACGTCCGGCTGGACATCTACCCGGACGGCGGCCTCTCCAGGTTCCGCCTCTGGGGCGTGCTGAGCCCTGAGACCCAGCGCCGCCTGGTGAAGAGCTGGGACGAGTACACCCGATATTAGGCGGATCGTTGACGACCGTGAGATTTCTGCCTACATTCTGAGCACTCGACTCCGGAGCCCGCCTCCGTACGGGTCGACATTCGACAAAATCGTGACGTTCGTGGCGTACACCTCCAATTTCTGAGCCCCCCGGGCCGGAGAGGATTCCCATGAAACGACTGCAGGCAGGCGCTCTTGTTGCCGTCCTCGCGGTGCCCGCGGCGCTCGCCCCGGCCACCGCCCACGCCGCCGGCCCCGCGCACTACACCGGCACCCTCCCCGACGGCGCGACCTGGATCGCCGACGTCCCCGCCCGCTGGAACGGCACGCTCATCCTGTTCAGCCACGGATTCGGCCCGCTCACCCCCGCCGACCGCCCGAGCGAGGCCGCCGGAAAGGCCCTCCTCGACCGCGGGTACGCGCTCGCCGGCTCGTCCTACGATCCGGACGGCTCCCTGTGGGCACTGGGCAGCGCCGTCCGGGACCAGACCGCCGCGAAGGACGCGGTCACGAAGATCATCGGACGTCCCCGCACCACGCTCGCGCTGGGCCAGTCGATGGGCGGCCTGGTCAGCGCCAAGCTCGCCGAGACCCGCGCCGTGGACGGCGTCCTCAGCACCTGCGGCATCGTCGGCGGCGGCGTCGACCTGAACAACTACCAGCTCAACGCGGGCCACGCCATCGCGACGCTGCTGGCCCCGTCCCAGGACATCAAGCTCACCGACTACACGTCCCCTGCCGAGGGCATCGTCGCCGGAACCCAGCTCACCCTCGCCGTGCAGAACGCCCAGGCCACCCCCGCCGGCCGCGCCCGCATAGCCCTGGCCTCCGCCTTCCTCAACCAGTCGTCCTGGTTCACCGGCGAAGAAGAACCACCCCGCCACGACTACGCCGAACAGGAACGCCAGCAGTACCAGTGGCTCACCTCCGGGGTCCTCGGGTTCATCTTCAGCGGCCGCTACTCCATCAACCAGGCGGCAGGCGGTGACAGCGCCTGGAACAAGGGCCTGAACTACCCCCGCCTGCTCACCCGCTCCGCGAACCTCCGCCAGGTGAAGGCCCTCTACCGAACCGCGGGCCTGAACCTGAAGAAGGACCTCTCAACCCTCACTGCAAAGGCCACCAAACAGCTCGAACCGGCCCCTCTCGCCTGGATGACGCGCACATCCGAACCCACCGGCCGCCTCACCGTCCCGACCCTGAACATCCACACGATCTCCGACCAGCTGGTCCCTGTGGAACACGAGACCGAATACGCCGGGACCGTCCGCGCCGCCGGCCGCACCCGCCTGCTGCGCCAGGCCTACGTCCACCGCACGGGCCACTGCAACTTCGCGGCCTCCGAATACGTGGCAAGCCTCCAAGTCCTGGAAAAGCGCGTCAAAACCAACCATTGGCCCAGCATCACACCAAAATCCCTAAACCAAAAAGCCAACGCCCTCTCCCTGGACACCCCCGCCTTCCACCCTCACAACCCAAACCCCCTACTAGTGCAACCTTCCCGCCCATAATGCACTGTGACCCACTGCACAAGCCGACGCTCAGCATCGTCGCCGAGACGTCACCTCCCAATGGGCCAAGACGAGAGCCCCGTGCTACCTGGTGGTCATATGTCCTCGTCCTGCGGTGGCCGAGTGGGCCCGAGAGCCGATCAAGCTCGGTCACCCGGGCTTCGAGCTCACGCCCCTGGTACTGGGACCGGGCTCCGAACCGCTCATAACCTCGACCGAGCAGGCGGCACAGATGCCTGAATTGACCACGCGCGGGAGCGTGTCTTGGCCTGCGAGGACACGGAGCAACTGGACCGCTGGCTGGCCCGCGCGGTCACGGCGGAGTCGGTCGACGACGTGTTCGGTTGATCTGGGTGTGCTTCACGCAGAACGCCCCCGGCGGGGATGCCGGGGGCGTTCTGGGTTTGGGTCAGGGGGTTTCGGTGGGGTCTTCTAGGAGGTCGTCGAACTCGCCGTCCTTGACGCCGGCGATGAAGGCGTCCCACTCGGCCTCGGTGAAGTAGAGGATCGGGCCCTCGGGGTTCTTGGCGTCGCGCATGACGACGGCCCGCTCACCGAAGTCCTTGTGCTGGACGGGGACGTCCTTGCCATCGATGAACTCGATGATGACCCCGTCGCTGAGGATCGGTTCCTGCTCGGTCACTGGCCCACCTTCTTCTTCCCTGGCTCTGGCGTGGCCAAGGCTAGTAGGGAAGGTGCGTGCGGCACACCGGAACGCGAACGCGCGGTGGGGGATCGGCGAAGCACAGGTGACCATCCCCCTCTGCGGAAGGCAGGACATGACCCGAGAAGGACCGGCATGGTCGCGGTGACCGCCGGGGACGCCGAGATCGTCCGGCGGTCCCGGCACGAGCCCGAGTGCTTCGCCGCGCTGTTCGACCGGCACTACGCCGCGATCCACGGGTACGCGGCGCGGCGGCTCGGGCGGGGGCTCGCCGACGACGTCGCCGCCGAGACGTTCCTGATCGCGTTCGACCGGCGCGGGCGCTACGACCTGGCGCGGCCCGACGCGCGGCCCTGGCTGTACGGGATCGCGTCCAACCTCGTCGCCCGGCAGCACCGTGCCGAGGTGCGCCAGTACCGGGCGCTCGCGAGGGCCGGGACGTCCGAGGCCGGCGACGGGCACGCCGACGCGGTGGCCGGGCGCGTCGACGCGCAGGCCGCGAAGGGGGCGCTGGCGGCGGCGCTCGCCGGGCTGCCGCGCGGCGACCGGGACGTCCTGCTGCTCGTCGCGTGGGCGCAGCTCACCGTGCAGGAGGCCGGTGAGGCGCTCGGGATACCGGCCGGGACGGCGCGGTCGCGGCTGCACCGGGCCCGCAGGAGGATCCGCGCCGCATTGGGCGATACCGACCCGACGACCTTGGGAGAGGACCTGTGAACGACCTCGACATTCTTCGCGACGCCTGGGCCGAGCCCGGGCCGCCCGCGGAGGCGTCTCGCACGGCGGCCAGGACGGCGCTCCTCGAACGCGCGTCAGGAGGCACCCGGAAGCGGGGGCGGTTCCGGCTCGGCATCAGGGTCGCGGTGGTGGCCGCCGCGGTCGCCGTGGGCGTGACCGTGGTGCAGGCGGGCGATGAGGACGGGCCGGTCGTGCGTCCCGTGTCCAACGCGTCGCAGGCGCTGGAGCGGGCCGCGCTCGCCGCGGAGGCGCGGCCGTTCACGCCGCCCCGTCCGGATCAGTGGGTCTACATCGAGTCGCGGACGCTGACGGGCCCGGTCGGGGCGCCGCCGGAGAACCTGCGCGACACGGGCGTGCGGCGGCAGTGGAAGCGGGCCGACGGCACGAAGTCCGCCAGGCTGGAGGACGGGAAGCTCGTCGTGTCCGCGACCCCGCCGACCACGCCGCCGTCCGACTACGCGTCGCTGGCGGCGCTGCCGACCGATCCGGCCGCCCTGCTGCAATGGGTCTACCAGAGGGCGGGCGGGCGCACGGCGGAGGGACGGTACTCGGCCGCGTACTCGATGCTGTGCGCGATCCTGCGGGACAACCTGCTGCCGCCGAAGACCGAGGCGGCGGTGTACCGGGCGATCACGCGGATCCCGGGCGTGACGGCGGTCCTGTTCCTCGGCCTGAAGATGGAGGGACGGTCGCCCGAACGTCCGGTGCTCGGGCTCGGGCGCGTCACCGAAGGCCGCCACCGGGAACTGCTGCTGGACCGGAACGGCTACGCCTACCTCGGTGAGGGGTCGGCCGCGATCGAGGGCGATGCGCTGAACCTCACCGTCCGGGTCAGGTCGGGCGTCGTCGACGAGGCGGGGCAGCGGCCCTGAAGAGCGGCGGGAGAGCGGCCGGGGCGCGCCCCGGCCGCTCGTCGTGTCAGGGGTCGATGAGGAGGCGGGTGGCGGTGATCTCCAGGCGGGCCTGGATCTCCTCTGCGGTGGCGTTGCCGCGGAGCATCTCGATCATCTCCATGGTCCAGATGCCGGACAGCGCGCGGGACGCGAGGCGGCGGGGGTCGCCGGCGGGGATCTCCTCCGGCGGGCCGTACGCGGCGCGGAGCAGGAGTTCGCTCATGCGGTAGCCGAAGTCGGTCTTGACGTCCGACAGCAGCAGTGACCGGATCAGCGCCTCGGCCAGCTCCGGTTCGCGCATCAGGCCGCGGGTGGCGCGCATCAGCACGTCCACGGCCCGCTCCGGGGCGGCGCCGGCGCGGGGCGGGCGGCGCTCGATGCTGCTCTCGAGGAGGTCGATCTCCTCGCTGACGACGGCGACGACCAGGTCCATCTTGGACGGGAAGTAGCGGTAGAGGGTGCCGAGGGCGACCCCGGCGCGCTCGGAGACGGTGCGCATCTGCATCGCCTCGATGCCGCCGCGCGAGGCGAGCGCCGCGGCCGCCTGGACGATACGCTTGCGCCGCTGGTGCTGGCTGCGGGAGCGCACGCCCTGGCCGGCCGCCTGCCCCCGGGCCTCGTCCCCGGTCACTGTCGGCTCTGCGGTCACGGTCGTCATCCCTTCTGTGCGGGCCCGGACGCCCGACGTGTTCCCCCCAAGCGTACCGCTCATGCGAGAACGTGTTATCTGATCCGTTGATCGGGGTGGCTTCCGTGGTGCTCTCGGGGGTGGGGGGACGCACCAGTGGTCCAGGCCAATCGGGGCGGGAAGACGGATGATCAGAGCTCTGGACAGAGACTAGAATCTGTTCTAGTTTTTGCCGCGGGAGGTGGTGGCGTGAGCGTCGCGACACTGCTGGAGGCGAGGGCGGACGACGACCGCCCGGGGCTGCGCTCCGCCGACGACGGACGCGCCTGGACGTGGCGGCAGGTCGTCGCCGAGTGCGCGGCCCGCGCCGCCTGGATGGGCGGCCGGGCGGGCGCGGAGCGTCCCGTCCATGTCGGGGTGCTCCTCGACAACCTTCCCGAGCTGGTGTTCCTCCTCGGCGGGGCGGCGCTGTCGGGCGCGGTGGTGGTCGTGCTGAACCCGACGCGGAGCGCCGCCGAGCTGGCGGGCGACGCCGAGCGCACCGACTGCGATCTTGTGGTGGCCCAGCCGCGCCACGCCCAGCGGGCCGCCGCGCTCGGGCCTCCCGTGCTGGACATCGAGGCTTTCCATGAGCTGCTGGCGCCCTTCGAGGGTTCTCCGATTCCGGACATCTCCGGTATCAGCCCCGCCACCCTGCTGATGCTCATCTTCACGTCCGGGACGTCCGGACGGCCCCGCGCCGTCCGCGTCACCCACCGGAAGGTGGTCGTGCCGGGGGAGGTGCTCGCCGAGCGCATGCTGACCCCGGAGTCGGTCGTCTACTGCCCGATGCCGCTGTTCCACTCCGGCGCCGTCATGGCCGCGTACGCGCCCGCCCTGGTCGCCGGTGCCGAGCTGGTGCTGCGCGCCCGGTTCTCGGCGTCGTCGGTTCTGCCCGACGTGCGCGAGCACGGGTGCACCTACCTGCACTACGTCGGCAAGGCCCTGTCGTACGTGCTCGCCACGCCGGCGAAACAGGACGACGCCGACAACCCGGTGCGGTTCGCGTTCGGGAACGAGGCGGCTCCGCTGGAGCAGAAGACGTTCGGTGAGCGTTTCGGCTGTTTCGTCATCGACGGCTACGGCTCGACGGAGACCGCCATCTCGCTGGCGCCCGACCCGTTCGGCCCGCAGGGCGCGCTCGGCAGGCTGACCGAGGGCATCGCGATCCTCGACCCCGCGACCGGCCGGCCCTGCCCGCCCGCGCGGTTCGACGGTGCCGGACGCGTGGTGAACGGCGACGAGGCCATCGGCGAGCTCGTCAAGACCGGGGACCTCGGCCTGTTCGACGGCTACTACAAGGAGGACGCGCCCGATCGCCTGCGCGACGGCATGTTCTGGAGCGGCGACCTCGCCTACGCCGACGCCGACGGGTACGTCTTCTTCGCCGGGCGCAGCGCCGACCGGCTCCGCGTGGACGGCGAGAACTTCGGCGCCGTCCAGGTGGAACGTGTTCTGGCGGAGCTGCCCGGCGTCCGGCAGCTCGCCGTCTACGGGGTGCCGGACGCGGCGTCCGGCGACCAGGTGATGCTCGCCGTCGCCGCCGACGCCTTCGACCCCGAGGCGTTCGCCGCCTACCTGCGCGGGCGCGCCGACATGAGCCCCAAGTGGCCGCCCCGCTACGTCCGGGTGGCGCGGGAGCTGCCCGCGACGGCCTCCAACAAGATCCTCAAACGCCGGCTGGTGCGGGAGGGCTGGCGCACCGGAGATCCGGTGTGGTGGCGGCCCGGCCGCGACCTCGACTACCGCCCGATGACCGCGGACGACGCGGCGGGCCTGCGGGCCGAGTTCGAGCGGCGCGGCCGGCTGCACCTCCTGGAAGGGAGCGGATGAGTGGACTTCGACCTCGACGAGACCCAGCAAGAGATCAGGGGGCTCGCGGCGGACGTGCTCGCGCGCGAGTCGACGCGGGAGCGCCTTGAGGCGTTCGAGCGGAGCGGGGCGCCCTACGACGACGTGACGTGGAAGGCCCTCGCGCAGGCGGGGCTGCTCGGCGTCGTCCTGCCGGAGGACGCCGGCGGCGCCGGGCTCGGCCCGGTCGAGCTGGCGGTGATCCTCAAGGAGGTCGGCCTCCACGTCGCGCCCGTGCCCGTGTACGCGTCGCTCGCGCTCGCGGCCGCCCCGATCGCGGCGCACGGGACGGCGGAGCAGCGCGCCCTGCTGGCCCCGCTGACCGAGGGGGCGACGATCCTGACGGGCGCGTACCGCGAGGTCGGACCGGCCGGCGGCATCGCCGCGACGGCCCGCGAGGACGGCGCCGGATACGTCCTGGACGGCGTGAAGACGTTCGTCCCGTACGCGCGGGAGGCGTCCCGGATCCTGATCCCGGCGCGTGTCGAGGGCGCGGGCATCGGGGTCTTCCTCGTCGAGCCCTCCGCCGTGACGATCAGCGAGCAGCCGTCCGCGACGTCCGAACCGCTGTCGCGCGTGGCCCTCGCCGACGTCCGCGTCGGCCCGGACGCCCTTCTCGGCGGCTCGGCGGACGGCGCGGCCTGGGACACGCTGCGCCGCTCGGCCGTCGCGGGCGCGGTGGCCGTCGCGTCCGGTGTCATCGAAGGCGCTCTGGATCTGACGAAGGAGTACACGAAGACGCGCGAGCAGTTCGACCGTGCGCTCGCGCAGTTCCAGGCGGTCACGATGCAGATCGGGGACGTCTACATCGCCAAGCGCGCGCTGGACGTCGCCGTGTGGGCGGGAGTGTGGCGCCTCGCGCAAGGAGCGGACGACGCGGAGGAGGTCCTCACCGTGGCCGCCTGCAACGCGTGCGACCCCGTGGTGAAGGCGCTCTACACCTGCCAGCACCTGCACGGCGGCATCGGTCTGGACGTCACCTACCCGCTGCACCGCTACTTCGCCTGGGGCAAGCACTGCGCGCACCTGCTCGGTGGCGGGGAAGACCGTCTCGACGCGCTCGGCGCCCTGATCGCCCAGGAGGCCTGAATGTTCATCGACCTCACCGACGAGCAGAAGAAGCTCCGCGCCGAGCTGCGCGAGTACTTCGAGAACTGCCTGACGGCCGAGCAGCGCGCCGCGATCCTCGCCGACCCGTTCGGCCCGGCCTACCTGGAGCACTGCAAGCGGCTCGGACGGGACGGGATGCTCGGCGTCGCGCTGCCGAAGGAGTACGGCGGGCGGGGTTACGGCCCGGTCGAGCAGACGATCTTCGCCAACGAGATCGCGCGCGCCGAGGTCACCTACCCGCTCATCACGCTGAACTCGGTCGCGCCGACGATCCTGCAGTACGGGTCCGAGGCCCACAAGGAGTTCTTCATCCCGCGCATCCTGGCCGGCGAGTGCCACTTCGCGATCGGCTACAGCGAGCCGGGCGCGGGCACCGACCTCGCGGCCCTGCGCACCACCGCGGTCAGGGACGGCGACCACTACATCGTCAACGGCCAGAAGATCTTCACCTCCGGGGCGCACCACGCCGACTACGTGTGGCTCGCGGCGCGCACCGACCCGGCCGCCAAGAAGCACAAGGGCATCTCGATGCTCATCGTGGACTGCGAGGACCCGGGGTTCTCCTGGACGCCGATCATCACGATGGACGGCGCCCACCACACGAACTCGACGTACTTCCAGGACGTCCGCGTCCCCGCGGACATGCTCATCGGCGAGGAGAACAAGGGCTGGGACCTCATCGTCAACCAGCTCAACCACGAGCGGGTCACGCTGGGCCCGGCGGGCAACATCGGGCACACCTACATCCGCTTCGAGCGCTGGGCCCGCGCCACCCCCGGACGGGACGGGCGCCCGCTGATCGAGGAGCCCGCCGTCCGCCGCGCGGTGGCACAGGTGTACGCCTACCTGCGCGTCAACGAGATCCTCAACTGGCAGGTCGCCGCGAACCAGGACCTCGGCTGGCTCGGCGCCGCCGACGCGTCCGCCACCAAGATCTACTCCTCGGAGCGGATGCAGGAGATCGGCCGGATCGTCGGCACCGTCCTCGCCCGCTACGGCGATCCGGCCGACCCGGAGACGGCCGCGTTCATGACGGCGCTCGACCGGCTGGCCAAGGGCGCCCTGGTGCTGACCTTCGGCGGTGGCGTCAACGAGATCCAGCGCGAGCTGATCGCGATGATCGGCCTCGGCCTGCCCCGGGCGCCGCGCTGATGCCGCGCCCCGGAGTCAGCTGGGTGTGACGCGGCGATCACGGTACGGGCTGCACTCCACCGGAAGAAATGCGATCATCTACGCACTGACGCAATGAATCCGGGCGGTCACTCGCAGGAGGTGCAGCGTGTTCTGGCGGAGGAAGCGGGACCGGGAGCCGGACAAGGACGGCACCCTGCTGCTCAGCGGTGCTTGGACCGCCGACATCTGGGACCGCAAGCCCATCCGCGTCCCCGCGGTGGTGGACGTCGACTCCTTCCTCGACCAGAGCCCGATGCCGTCGCTCTGGCCGGACGACGCGGAGTTCAACGACTACGCGGGCGGGGACGACGAGAGCCTGCGCCGTATGTGGGTCATGGCGCTGCTGCACCACCCGGACCGCGACGCCGTCGTCCAGACCCTGCGCTCCCCGCACCTGGAGGACGTCGCGCTGCACGCGGTCACGGTCGCCGATCTGGTCATCGACTCGCCGGTGGCCGAGGAGGCCGCCGAGGCCGCGTGGCGCATGACCGACGACGGCGTGACCGCGGTGCTCAATGTCGTGCTGAACCGCGGGATCGTGTCCTCGGGCCACTCGCCGGCCCAGGCGAACCGCGCGATCGAGCTGCTGCGCGCGACCTGCCCCGAGGATCGGCTCGCCTTCTTCGAAGCGGAGGCCGTCGGCGAGGACGAGCGCACGGCCCGCCGTCTCGTGGACCTCGTGGCGGCCGCCCAGCGCGCGTACAAGGGGCTCGGCGAGGAGGACCGGGAGCGCTGGCACGACCTCCGCTATGTCGACGGCCTGCTGGACGGCGGCACGCCGCCGGAAGGGCTCGCCGAGCGTGTCGAGATCCGCGCCATCGGGCACCGCCTCAACGCCGAGGGCGGGTTCGCGCTGATGCGGTCGGTCGCCGCGCGGGCGGGCGAGCTGAGCGATCGCCGGATGGCCGAGCGGATGCTCAACATGTACTGGGACAGCATCGGCGAGTGGATGGCCTGACCGCCCCTCAGACCTTCCGGGCCCGCGCCTTCTTGGGCTCGGCGCCGTGGGCGAATCCGGTCGTCTCGCTCGCGTCGCGTCCGGGGCCCTGCTGGGCGCGCAGCCGGGGCAGGGCGCGGCGCAGGTCGTCCAGGAACAGGTCGGCGAGGTCGTGCCCGAACCCGTTGCGCACCACGACGCGCAGGACGGCGAGGTCGGTGCGGTTCTCGGGAAACGTGTAGGCGGGCACGAGCCATCCGCACTCGCGCAGCGCGGCGGACACGTCGTAGACCGTGCAGCCGGCGTCCTCCCGCACCCGGAACGCGAACACCGGGAGTTCGTCGCCGCCGGTGAGCGTCTCGAACGGCCCGAGCCGGCCGATCTCGGCGGCCAGCCGCGTCGCGACGTCCCGGCAGGTGCGCTGGACGCGGCGGTACCCGTCGAAGCCGAGCCGCAGGAACGCGTAGTACTGGGCGACGACCTGCGCGCCGGGACGGGAGAAGTTGAGCGCGAACGTCGGCATGTCCCCGCCGAGGTAGTTCACGCGGAAGACCAGGTCGGCGGGCAGCGCGTCCTCGTCCCGCCACAGCGCCCAGCCGACGCCCGGCATGACCAGCCCGTACTTGTGCCCCGAGGTGTTGATCGAGGCCACCCGCGGCAGCCGGAAGTCCCACACCAGGCCGGGGTCGAGGAACGGCGCGATCATCGCCCCGGACGCCCCGTCCACGTGGATCGGGACGTCCAGCCCGGTCCGCGCCTCCAGGTCGTCGAGCGCGGAGGCGATCTCGGCGACGGGCTCGTAGCTCCCGTCGAAGGTGGACCCGAGGACGGCGACCACGCCGATGGTGTTCTCGTCGCACAGCTCCACCGCCTCCCGCGCGCCGAGATGGAAGCGGTCGCCCTCCATCGGCACGTACCGGGGCTCGACCTCGAAGTAGTTCGCGAACTTCTCCCAGCAGACCTGCACGTTGACGCCCATGACGAGGTTCGGCCGGTCCGCGGGCTCGCCCGCGGCGCGCCGCCGCTCGCGCCAGCGCCGCTTGAGCGCCAGCCCGCCGAGCATCGCGGCCTCGCTGGACCCGGTCGTCGAGCAGCCCACCGCCCGGCGCGGGTCCGCGGCGTGCCACAGCCGGGCGAGCATGTGCACGCAGCGCATCTCCAGCTCGGCGGTGCGCGGGTACTCGTCCTTGTCGATCATGTTCTTGTCGGCGCACTCGGCCATCAGCCGGAGCGCCTCCGGCTCCGCCCAGGTGGACACGAACGTCGCGAGGTTCAGCCGCGCGTTGCCGTCCAGCATCAGCTCGTCGTGGACGATCTGGTAGGCGGTGCCGGGGTCGAGCTCCCCGGCGGGCAGCGCGTACCGGGGGATCGCCAGCGGCTCCCGGCTGAAGACCGGGTTGACCTCCAGGTCACGGCCGCCGGACCCGGCGTCGCGCGGATGCTGCAGAGCCATGTCGCCGCCCTCCCGCGTGCGGGGACGGGACGCCCCCGGATCCGCAGGGGGTACCCGCGGCGCACCGCGCCACACCGGGCGGACCGCCGCTGGTCAGCGCCGGGTCAGCCGGCCGGACGGGACGGTTCGTTCAGGCCGTTCTCCAGGATCGCGAAGGCCTGGTCGACCGTCTCGGAGAGCGTGGAGAACTTCCCGCCGAGGCGGGAAGCGACGTCGGCGGACGCCTGGAACGCGCAGGTCGTGGCGGCGGCGACGACGTGCGGGCGCAGGTCCTCGTCCGGGTCGAGGCCCATCCGCCGGCCGATGATCTCGACGAGCAGCGCCTGCTTGCGCTGCGCGTGCTCCAGGCTGCCCGCCATCAGCGACGGGCTGTCGCTCATCATCGTCAGCATGCACTCGAAGCGGCCGGGCTCGAAGCCCAGCTCGCCGGCCTCGCAGGCGCGGGCGATCTCCACCACGGTGTGCCGCAGCGCGGTCATGATCGGCTCGTCCGGGGGGCGCTCGGCCAGCGCCGCCATGACGGCGCGGGTCTGCTCCTCCTGGAAGGTGAGCGCGACGTCCTCTTTCGAGGCGAAGTAGCGGAAGAACGTGCGGGACGAGACGTCCACGGCGTCGGCGATCTCCTCGACGGTGGTCGCGTCGAACCCCTTCTCGGCGAAGAGGGTGAACGCGGCGTCGACGAGCGCCTCTCGGGTGCGCTGCTTCTTGCGTTCGCGCCTGCCCGGGGGCTGGGGACCGGGGCCGGTGGAGCCGGTCTCGGGGGCGGTCGCGGTCATGGGCGAAGTGTAACCAGCCTGCGGGCGCCCGCCAAGCGACAGAGCGCGACCAATGTCGTGATATGAATCATGTCTTGGCACGACTATCGGCATTTGACGACAAGTGTCATCTCATGACACTTTGGGGCTCTGCCTATCCGGAGGTCGAAGATGACTCACCCCACGGGCGCCGAGACCCTCGACGCCGTCAAGATCCCGCCGCGCGGCCAAGCGCGCGGACGCCCCGGCAGACCGGGGCACGGGCATCCCTGGCTCACGCTCATCGCCGTCGCGCTCGGCGTGATGATGGTCGGCCTGGACGCGACCGTCGTGTCCATCGCCAACCCCGCGATCGCCAAGGACCTCGGTGCGAGCCTGTCCGGCCTGCAGTGGGTCACCAACGCCTACCTGCTCGCGCTCGCCGTCACGCTGATCCCGGCCGGCAAGATCGCCGACCGCTTCGGGCGCAAGCGGACGTTCCTGGCCGGCGTGATCGGGTTCGCCGTGTCGTCGGTGCTGATCGGCCTCTCCGGCGGGCTCGGCATGGTGATCTTCTGGCGCGTCGTGCAGGGCTTCGCCGGCGCGCTCCTGCAGCCCGCCAGCCTCGCCCTCCTGCGCAACACGTTCCCGCCCGAGCGGCTCAACGCCGCGATCGGCATCTGGGGCTCCACGGTCGGCATCTCGATCGCGGGCGGCCCGATCGTCGCCGGGCTGCTCGTGGAGAACGTCAGCTGGGAGTCGGTCTTCTTCCTGAACGCGCCCCTCGGGCTGATCGCGCTGGCCGTGGGCCTGTGGGTGATCCGCGAGTCCAAGGACGAGGAGGCCGCCGGCTCGTTCGACCTGCCCGGCGTCGCCCTGCTCACCGGCGCGCTGTTCGCCCTCGTCTGGGGCCTCATCAAGGCCGGCGAGAACGGGTTCGACGACACCGTCCCGCTCGTGTCGTTCGCCGCGTCCGTGGTGCTGTTCGCCGGGTTCGTCTGGAACGAGCTGCGGGTCGAGCGTCCGCTGCTGCCGCTCGGGCTGTTCCGCTCGGTGTCGCTGTCGGCGGCGACCGGCCTCATCGTGCTCGGCTTCTTCGCGATGTTCGGGACGATCTTCTTCATCACCCTGTACCTGCAGCAGGTGCACGGCATGAGCCCGGTGGACGCCGGCGTCCGGATGCTGCCGATGACCGGCGTGTTCATCGTCGCGTCCCCGGTGGCGGGCGCGCTGACCTCCCGGTTCGGGCCGCGGGTCCCGCTGGCCCTCGGCATGGCCTTCACCGCGGCCGCGCTGTTCGGCCTGTCGCGCATCGGGGTGGACGCCCCCTACATCGAGCTGTGGCCGTGGTTCGTGCTGGTCGGCCTGGCGTTCGGGCTGGTCATCGTCGCCGGGACGGAGGCCATCGTCGGCAACGCGCCCGCGCACCTCGCGGGCGTCGCGGGCGGCCTCCAGCAGACCGCCGCGCAGGTCGGCGGCGTCCTCGGCACGTCGGTGCTGGGCGTGCTGCTGTCCACCAAGGTGGGGGACGTCCTCTTCGGGCGGCTGACCGACGCCGGGCTCCCCGGGGCCGCCGCGCGCCAGCTCGAAGGCCAGGGCGGGCTCGTCTCGCAGGGCGTCGCGCCGGTCCCGCCGGGCACCCCGCCCGAGGCGGCCGACGCCATCACGACCGGAAGCCACCTGGCGTTCATGGACGGCTTCCAGACGTCCCTGACCGTCGCCGGGGCCGTCGCGCTCGCCGCGATCCTCGCCGCGCTCCTGGTCCGGCGCGGGACGTCCCCGGTCGAGGGCGGCGCCGCCGTCTGACCTCCCCGGGCGTCCGCCTCGGAAGACGCCGACCTCATGGCGCGCGTGGCGCCGTCGCGGAAGCCGTCCGCGGCGGCGCTTCGCGCTTCGGCGCGCCGGCCCGGTCAGCCCTGGCCCGGCTGCGGCGCCGGGTTGGACGTGGGGCTCGGGCTCGGTGTCCCCGGGTCGCCGGGGGGCGGGTCGGTCGGGGTGCCGCTCGGCGGCGGCGTCGTCGGGTCGGCCGAGCCGTCGTCCGGCGGCGGGGTGGTCGGGTCCGAGGGCGAGTCCGGGGGCGTGGTCGGCGTCTCGTCCGGCGGCGTGGTCGGCGGCTGCGGCTTCGACGGCGTGGTGGACGCCGGCGGCCTCTCCCGCGCGGGCGGCGGGGACGTCGCGGGCGGCGCCGCGGCCGTGCCGCCGCCCGGCGCGCCGCCGGCCTCCTGCGGCGGGCTCTCGTACGCGCCCGCGACCGGGTTCTTCGGCCCGCTCTCCGGGGTTACGGATCCGGGCAGGCCGGGCAGCGGGCTCTGCGGGACGCCGTGGGTCTGCGTCGACGCCGGCTGCGTCTGCCCCTTGCTCGCGGTCGGGACCAGCGACGAGGCGCCGCCGCCCTTGGCCGCGGGCCAGGACACCAGCAGCCCGATGACGGCGGCGGCGGACGCGGCGACGCCCGCGGCGGCGCCGAAGCCCTTGGACACCCCGGCGGACAGCCCGCGCTTCGGGCGGTCCTCGGCCCGCGGGCCGATCACGACGAGCGGGCTCGGCGCGGAGACGCTCGGCAGCGGCCGGGTGGCCTCCGCCTCGCAGGCGGCGAGGACCTGCGCGCGCAGCCAGCGCGGCGCGCGGGACGGGGCCGTCCCGGCGAGCAGCCGCGGCAGCCTGCCCTTCTCGAACGCGGTGATGAGGTCGAGCCGCGGCTGCGCGGTGCCGCGCATCAGGATGTCGAGGACGGCCCGCTCCAGCCGCGTGCGGGCGGCGTTGAGCAGCTGCGCCACGGTGTCGGGCGCGACGCCGAGGACGCGGGCGATGTCGTGCGGTTCGAGCCACTCGCCCGCCCACAGCAGCAGGACCTCGCGGTGGTCGGAGCGCAGGGCGGCGGCGGCGCGCAGCAGCGGGTCGGAGCCGGCGAACAGCGGGCCGCCGCGGCCGTCGACCGTGGGCCCGCCGAGCTCGCCGGTGAACGCGCCGCGCTCGGCGCACGTCGTCCGGGCGAGCGAGTAGAGCCACAGCACGCTGTCGCCGCGCGGCGGCTGGTGCACGGCCGCGCTGAAGGTGTCGGCGATGGCCGCCGCCGCGTGCCGGTCTCCGACGAGCGACCAGCAGTACGCGTAGAGGCGGTCGGCGTGGGCGTCGTAGAGCGAGTCCAGGTCCCCGCGCATGTGACCTCCCGTTCCCCGTCCGGGTTCGCCAGCAGTCCGACAAATGGTGCATACCGCTGGCTGTCGGGACTCTAGCGCCTCAGATCAACCGGTGAGAAGTCTGGGATCGGACGTGACGTCGAATAGCACGGAAGGTAGCCGAGACAAGGGCGGACAGTGACGTTCACGGAGATTTAAGAAAGTTCACGAAAAGCGGCGGATATCTGATCCGGTTCAGCAGGGAAGGATTCGAACCCGTGATCGATTCACGTGAGGAGTCAACGGTGACCCGGCTGACGGTGGACGGCGTCTACCAGCACATTCGCGGTGTCTGCTTCAAGACGGGCCCACCCGGGACGGTCGGCGCCGAGACCGAGTGGTTCGTGGTCGATACCGCCGACCCCGCCGCGTACGTGCCGCGCGAGCGGGTGCGCACGCTCGTGGACGAGGCCGGGCCGCCGTCCGGCGGAAGCAGGATCACCTACGAGCCGGGCGGGCAGCTCGAACTCAGCTCCGCCCCGTTCGGCACGCTGGGCGCCCTGCACGCCGCGCTCGGCGGCGACATCGCCCACGTCCAGGACGCCCTCGCACCGGCCGGGCTCGCGCTCGCCGGGCACGGCGTCGACCCCGTCCGGCGGCCCCGGTTCCAGGCCGACCATCCCCGCTACGCCTGCATGCGCGACTACTTCCGCGCGGGGGGCTTTCGCGACGCGGGCCTGGCGATGATGTGCTCGACCGCGTCGGTCCAGGTGAACCTGGACATCGGCGCCGACGCCCGGGACGCGGCCCGCCGCTGGCGGCTCGTGCACGCGCTCGGGCCGGTGCTCGTCGCCGCGTTCGCCAACTCGCCGCTGCGGGCCGGCCGCCGCACCGGGATGCGCTCGTCCCGGCAGGCCATCTGGACCGAGCTGGACCCGTGCCGCACCCTGCCCGTCCTGCGGGACGGGGCGGACGGCGACCCGGCCGAGGCGTGGACGCGGTACGCGCTCGACGCCCAGGTCATGCTCGTCCACACCGCCGAGGGCGAGTGGGTGTCGGACCCCGGGATGTCGTTCCTGGAGTGGCTCGACAAGGGCGAGCCCGGCGAGGACGACCTGACCTACCACCTGTCCACGCTGTTCCCGCCCGTCCGCCCGCGCGGCTGGCTGGAGCTGCGCATGATCGACGCGCTGCCCGGCCCGTACTGGCCGGTCCCCGTAGCGGTCGCCACCGCCCTGCTGGAGGACCCGGCCGCGTCGCGCGCCGCCGAGGCCGCCGCCGAACCGGTGGCGCACCTGTGGGCGGAGGCGGCCCGGTGCGGGCTGTCCGACGCGTCGCTGGCCGCCGCCGCGGCGGCGTGCTTCGCGGCGGCGCTGGAGGCGCTGCCGCGGCTCGGCGCGCCCGGCCTCGTCCCGCTGGTCGAGGAGTACGCCCACCGGTACGTCGAGCGGGGACGCTGCCCCGCCGACGACCGCCCGTCTCTCTCCTTGGAGGATCCGACATGAGCTCGCCGACCGCCGACGAGGCGGCCTTGAAAGAACTGATCGCGGGCGAGCTCGGCGCCGTCCGGGATCGCAGCTTCGGCCTCACCACCGACGTCCTCGCCGAGGACGACCTCACCGCGCAGGTGTCGCCGCTGATGTCGCCGCTCGTGTGGGACCTCGCGCACGTCGGCAACTACGAAGAGCTGTGGCTGCTCCGCGCGGCCACCGGCCAGGAGGCGATGCGCCCGGAGATCGACGACCTGTACGACGCGTTCGAGCATCCGCGCTCGGAACGGCCGACCCTGCCGCTCCTGCCGCCGGAGGAGGCCCGCGCCTACATCGGGACGGTCCGCTCCAAGGTGCTCGACTCCCTGTCGTCCGTGCGGTTCGACACGGCGAACCCGCTGACGTCGGGCGGGTTCGTGTACGGGATGGTCGTCCAGCACGAGCACATGCACGACGAGACCATGCTTGCCACGCACCAGCTCCGCAAGGGCGCCCCCGCCCTGCTCGACCCCGTCGCGGAACCTTTGCAGACGCCGGGCGAGGGCACCGGAGCGCAGGAGGTGCTGATCGACGCGGGCCCGTTCCAGATGGGCACCTCGGACGAACCGTGGGCGTACGACAACGAGCGTCCGGTGCACATCGTCGATCTGCCCGCGTACTACATCGACGTCGAGCCGGTGACCAACGCGGCCTACATCGCGTTCATCGAGGCAGGCGGATACGACGAGCCGCGCTGGTGGGACCCCGCCGGATGGGAGTGGCGCAACCGCAGCGGCAAGCGCGCCCCCGCCTTCTGGGACCGCGAAGGGGGGCAGTGGGTGCGGCGCCGGTTCGGACGGACGGAACCCGTCCCGCCCGGCGAGCCCGTCCAGCACGTGTGCTGGTACGAGGCGGACGCCTACGCGCGGTGGGCCGGGAAGAGGCTCCCGACCGAGGCCGAGTGGGAGAAGGCCGCCCGCTGGGACCCCGCCACGGAGCGGTCACGCCGCTACCCGTGGGGCGACGTGTTCGAGGAGGGGCGCGCCAACCTCGGGCAGAAGGCGCTGCGACCGTCGGAGACCGGCTCCTACGCGTCGGGTGCTTCCGCGTACGGGGTGAGGCGTCTCCTAGGGGACGTGTGGGAGTGGACGTCGTCGGACTTCCACGGCTATCCCGGCTTCCGTTCGTTCCCTTACAAGGAGTACTCGGAAGTCTTCTTTGGGCCCGACTACAAGGTGCTGAGGGGCGGCTCCTGGGCGACGCACCCCCTCGCCATACGCGGATCGTTCCGCAACTGGGACTACCCCATCCGGCGGCAGATCTTCTCCGGCTTCAGGTGTGCCCGCACTCCTGGGGAGGCGCGCTAGATGTGCCGCCATCTGGGCTACCTCGGGCCTGAACGGACGCTGCACTCGCTCGTCTACGAGGGGAAGTACTCGCTGGAGACCCAGGCGTACGCACCGCGCATGACCCAGGGGAACCTCCTCAACGCCGACGGGTACGGCGTCGGCTGGTACCAGGACGAGGCGGCTCCGGTGCGGTTCCGCCGCGCCCAGCCGATCTGGACGGACCAGTCGTTCCGCGAGGTCGCCGGAGCCGTCCGGGCGTCCTGCGCGGTCGCGGCGATCAGGTCGGCGACGGTCGGGTTCCCGGTGGACGAGTCGTGCGCCCAGCCGTTCCGCGCCGGGCCGTGGCTGTTCAGCCACAACGGGAGGATCGAGGGCTACGACGGTGTCGAGGCGAAGCTCCGGGACCTGGCCGGGGACGTCGCCGGCGTGCCCGACGCCCGCGCCCCGGTCGACTCGGCGCCGCTGTTCGCGCTCGCCGTCCGGCACTGGCGGGAGGGGCTCCCGCTCGGCGACGGCCTCGCCGCCTCCGTCGCCGCGGTCACCGCGCTCGCCCCCGGCCGCTACAACCTGCTCGCCTCCGACGGGACGTCCCTGGCCGCCACGACCTGGGGCGACTCCCTGTTCGTGCGCGAGGACGGGGACGCGATCCAGATCGCGTCCGAGCCGCTCGACGACGGCCCGGGCTGGCGCCCCGTCCCCGACCGCACGCTCGTCACCGCAGGGCTCGCCGCCGGCGTGCGCCTGGACCCGCTGTGAAGGAGAACCACGTGGACCGGTTCCTGACCGCCGACGACCTCGCCAAGACGCTCCGCCAGGACGTCCGGGACGGGCTCACCGGCACGCCCAAGACCCTGCCGCCCAAGTGGTTCTACGACGAGCGCGGCAGCGCGCTCTTCGAGGAGATCACGAAGCTGGAGGAGTACTACCCGACCCGGCGGGAGCGGGAGATCCTCGTCGCCCGGGCGCCCGACATCGCCGCGGTCACCGGCGCCCGGACGCTGCTGGAGCTCGGCGCCGGGTCGGGGGAGAAGACCCGGCTCCTCCTCGGCGCCCTGGCCGGCACGCTCCGCGCCTACGTGCCGGTGGACGTGAGCGGCGACTTCCTGGAGGAGGCCGCCGCGGGGATCGCCGCCGACCACCCGGACCTGACCGTCCGGACGGTCGTCGCCGACTACGAGCAGCACCTGCACCTGCTGCCCGGCGGGGACCGCCGCCTCATCGCCTTCCTCGGCGGGACCATCGGCAACATGCCGGCCGCCGAGCGGATCGGGTTCCTCGGCGGGCTGCGCGCCACCATGGCCGGCGGCGACTTCCTGCTGCTCGGCGCCGACCTCGTCAAGGACCCGGGACGGCTCGTCCGCGCCTACGACGACGCGGCCGGCGTCACCGCCGAGTTCAACCGCAACGTCCTGTACGTCATCAACCGGGAGCTCGGCGCCGACTTCGACCCGGAGGCGTTCGAGCATGTCGCGGTCTGGGACGCGGCCGAGGAGTGGATCGAGATGCGGCTGCGGTCCGTCCGCGACCAGGACGTCCGCGTCGGCGGCCTCGACCTGGAGGTGTCGTTCGCGGCGGGGGAGGAGATGCGCACCGAGATCTCCGCCAAGTTCCGGCGGGAGCGGATGGCGGCCGAGCTCGGCGCCGCGGGCATGGAGCTCGCCCGGTTCTGGACCGACGAGGCCGGCGACTTCTCCCTCACCCTCGCGCGGCCCGCGTCCGGCTGAGGTCGCCCGTCCGGCCGAGTCGGCGCGTCCGGCCGAGGGTCAGCCCTTGCGGACGGGGTGCGCGAGGCCCATCCGCTTGAGGTCCGCCGCCAGGCGGGTCGCCACGTACAGGTGGCCCGCCGGCGTCGGATGGGTGCGGTCCTTCTTGATGAGCCGCGGCGCGTTGCCCTGCCCGGTCACCAGGTCGCCGGTGATCCACTGCTCGCCGATCGGGTCGACGAACGGGACGCCGACCTGCCCGGCCAGGTTCTTCAGCGCGTCCCGGACCGCGACCGCGCCCGGCACCGGCGTGCCCGTCCCCCAGAGCGGGCCCATCAGCACGATGTGCGTGCCGGGCCAGCGCTGCCTCGCGCGCTGGAGCAGCAGGTGCGCCGCCGCGGCGACCTGCGGCGCCGGGGTCCGCCAGTCGTTGTGGCCGCCGGACACGATCAGCATGTCGGGCGCCGGACGCCAGCCGAGCTGGCTCTCGAACTGGCCGAGGAACGCGTACGGCGTGCGGCCCCGGACGACGAAGCCGGTGCCGGACCTCCCGCCCACCACGACCTGCCAGCCGAGCAGCCGCGCCGTCGCGGACGCGTACGTCGACTCCGGCTCGACGCCCCGGTCCCCGACCGTGTAGCTGTCGCCGAGGAACATCACCACCGAGGGGGCCTTGCGGGACGCGCCGTCCTTCTTCGGCCCGTCCGCCGCCGCCCGCTCGTGCACCGACTCCGCGAGCAGCGAGCAGCCCGCGAGCGCGGAGACCGCCACCAGGCTCAGGCACAGCACCAGGGTCGCCGCGCCGCGTCGGGTGCGGCGAGATGTCATGGAGAACCACCAAATATTCGGGAGACCATCCGCATCTTACTGACCCTCCGCCGCCGCCGTGGGCGATGTGCGATCGCGGCCTGGACGACATCCGCCGTTCACTTCGCGGCCCGGGACGGGCCACCCGGCGGCGAGAGGGTTCCGCGGTGACCCGACGGGAACGGCTGCGCGAACTCGATCTGCTGCGCTTCTTGGCGGCGCTGGCGGTGGTGCTCTATCACTTCACGGGATTCGGCGGCGCCGGCGCGTGGCCGGCCCCCGCACGGGAGGTGTTCCCCGAGATCGCCCCGGTCACACGGTTCGGCTACCTCGGCGTCGACCTGTTCTTCATGATCAGCGGGTTCGTGATCCTGATGAGCGCGTGGGGGCGCGGCCCAGGGGAGTTCGGCGTGTCCCGGCTGGTCCGGCTGATGCCCGCGTACTGGGTGAGCGTTCTGCTCGGCGGCGCCGTGTACGCGGTGTTCCGGCTGGGGCACGGCGTACCGGGGCTGGTCGTCCCGAACCTGACCATGCTGCAGGGCGGGCTCGGCCTGAAGAACGTCGACGCCGTCTACTGGACGCTCTGGGTCGAGCTGCACTTCTACGTCCTCGCCGCCGTCCTCGCCGCCATCGGCATCACCTACCGCTCCTGCCTGGTCTTCATGGCGGCCTGGCTGCTCGGCGGGATCTTCGCCGACGAGGCCGGCAGCGATCTGCTCCAGGTGATGCTGATCCCGACCTGGAGCTGCTACTTCATCGCGGGCATGGCGCTCTACATGATCCACCGGTTCGGGCCGACGCTGCTGCTCTGGGGCTACGTGGCCGTGTGCTACCTGATCGCGTTGCACTGGGGCGCCTGGCGCGCCGAGCACGTCTTCCGCGGCGCGAACGAGATGGCGGCCGGCGCCGTCATCACGGCGATCTTCGCGGTGATGATCCTCGTCGCGACCGGCCGGCTGCACCGGCTGCGCTGGCGGGGCCTCACCGTGCTGGGGGCGCTCACGTACCCGCTGTATCTGGTCCACTCGCAGTTCGCGCTTCCGCTGCTGGACGCGGTCTACCCGGAACTCGGCAGGTGGGCCGCGCTCGCGGTGACCGTCGGGGTCTCGCTGCTGGCCGCCTACGCGGTGCATCGCCTGGTCGAGCGTCCCGGCGCGGCGTGGATGCGCGCGCGCCTCAAGGCGTCGCTGGAGCCGATGCGCCCGCCCGCGCAAGCGTCTACCTTGGTCGGCCATGGCGATCGGGGTGGACGGGGCGATCGGGGTGGACGGGGCGGTCCTGGTGTCGACGGCGCTGAGCCTCGCGCTCGCACCCCGGTTGACGCGGGACACCACTGACCCTCCGCCCGGCTCCACCCGTGGCTGGGCTCGCCCAGAGGTCTTCCTTGGCCTGGTAGTGCTGCTGGTCTATGTGAACCAGGTGCTGTTCAACGTGTACGTGCTGCGCGTGCACGGCGGGGACGCCTCGTTCATCGCCAGATACCTGCCGGAGGGCTGGTTCGCGCTTGAGGACGGCCCTGCCATGCGCGGCCTGGCAGACCACTTTCCGCTGCCGGAGTTGCTGGCGCCGTCCGTACTGCGGGTGCAGGCGTTCCTTGAACTGCCCCTCGTCCTGCTGGCTTATTGCACGGTGCTGCGGTGGCTGGATCGGGGGCTCTACCGGCGCCTGGCCGGCTCGTGGCTGGTGTGGGCGGCGTCGATCTCGTACACCTCCGTCTTCTGCACGGTCGAGTGGGATCTGCACAACCCCTACACGGTGGACGACATCGTCATTCGGGTGTGCTCCGCCATAGCGACCCCACTGCTTCTTCAGTGGCTGGCCAGGCAGGAGGGCGCCGATTCCAGAACCCTGTCGTTCGCGCAGATGCTGCTCTTCGCGGTCTCCGTCGGGGCCTTGGGGCACCTGGTGCTGACCGTGTACGACACGGCCTTGCTCTACAACCTCGGCCATACGAGCGGACGCCTGCCGGGTGCGGCGAGCGCCTTGTGCGTTCTTGTGGGAGCGCGCTGGGCGTCGTCCAGGGTGAGCGCTAGCGAGTGCGGTGCGGCCCTGTCGTCCGTTGTCTTCGGGGTGCGCTGGGCGCTGCTGCTCTTCTTCGTCCCGGCGCTCGCCGTCCGGTACGGCGTGAACTTCGGCACCCCGCTCATCGCCGCGGCGGCCGGACTGGTCATCGCACTGGTCGCCGCGGTGTGCGCTCTCCGGGACGCGCTCGCCGGTGAAGCGAGGACCCGCATCGCGCTCTGGGCCGTCCAAGCCCTCGTCGCCGTTTTCGCCGGAGCGGCCACCGGCTACGCGGCCGTGCGCCTGGTGACCGACACCTACTACGAGGCGGGTCTCCTGCGAGGCGCCGCCACAAGCTTCGCCGTCGTCATCGCCGTGGCGGCCGTCACCGACCGGTGGTGCGCTCGCACGGCTCCGGCCGCCGCCCCGGTGACCGCTCCCCGCTCTCGGGGCGGTGTGACACATCCGAAGTGAGGGGCGCTGAGTGGGTATGGGCGTCCGGCCGATGTGAGCGGGCTTCGGCCGGGCGTGCTTCCCCCGGCGGGCCCATCTCCCCCGGTCGGGCCCGCCGGGGGCTCCACTCTCAGGCCGGGTCCGCCGGTGGCTGCAGCTCGTCGGTGTAGCTGACCGGCATCCGGCGCATCACGCCCGACGCGTCGATGGAGTACTGGCCGAGCCGGACGAGCGGCGGCGAGTAGGCGTGGATCGAGACGCTGGTGTCGTCCACCCCGGTGAGCCGGTGGATGTGCTCGGGGCCGAAGCAGAACGACCGCCCCTCATTGACGACGGTCCGCACGGGCTCGCCGCCGATGCGCGGGTTGTCCTCCTCGATGGCCCCGGCGACGACGCGGACGGCCCCGGACGAGACGTCGTGGTCGTGCCAGCCGGTGTCGTTCTGAGGCGTCCAGCACAGCAGCCAGACGTCCACGTGCTCGTCCCGGTACAGGGAGGCGTAGTGGCGCCGCCCCTCCGGGAACGCGACGTGCTGCCGCCACAGGCCGGGCTGCTCGGCCAGGGCGTCCACCAGCTCGCGCAACTCCCGCTTGTCGAGGGGGCGGCCGGGCAGGCTCTCGAAGCCGGTGGCGCGGGGCAGGACCTCGGAAGACACGGGTTCGCTCCTCTCCGAAACGGTCGTCGGTCGCGGTCCGCTTCGCTCGTGAATCCCCTGCGACATCGCCGGCAGGGGTACTGAACCGCATCAGTTAACCGTTTCAGTGAACCGGTTCAGCGATCATTAGTCAAGTACGGGTCCCCTGGTTCGTCGGTGGCGACCTCTAGGGTTGGAGGGATGTCGGAGAAGCGCAAGCGCGCGACCATCCGCGAAGTGGCGCAGGCGACCGGGCTGTCGCCCGCGGCGGTGTCGTACGCGCTGCGCGGCATCCAGACCTCGGAGGAGACGCAGGAGCGCGTCCGCGCGGCGGCCGAGGAGCTCGGGTACGAGGCCCATCCGATCGCCCGCGCCCTCGCCAGCGGCCGCACCGACCAGGTCGGGCTGCTGTGCGGCTCCCTGGAGGACTACTGGCAGCAGTCCCTCGCGGTCGGCATCGGCCGGGCGCTGCTCGCGCGCGACCGGTACGCCCTGATCGTGGACGCCGGCGGCGATCCCGAGCGGGAGCTGGCCCTCGCCCGGCGGCTGCGCGACCAGCGGGTGGACGGGCTCATCGTCCAGCCGCTCGACCCGTCCGCCGCGCTGTGGACCGAGCTCGCCGGGACGATCCCCGTGGTGTCCATCGGCGACGCCCTGCACGGCGGCCAGTCGCAGGGCGAGGTCGTGTTCGACAACCGGCGCGGCGTCACGCTCGCGCTGGAGCACCTGCGCGACCTCGGCCACCGCCGCGTCACCGTCTTCACGCCGACCCGTGCCAGCACCCCCGACCGTCCCGCCGACGTGCACGTCAACGCGGAGGCCGAGCGGCTCGGCCTGCGGGTCGACGTGGTCGTGGTGCCGCAGTCGCTCGGCGAGGCCACCGAGGTCGCCCTGGGCGTGCTCGGCGGATCCGACCGCCCCTCGGCCGTGTTCTGCTTCGCCGACTCGATCGCCTACGGCGTCTACGCCGCCACCCGCGAGCTCGGCCTGGCCGTCCCCGGCGACGTCGCCGTCTGCGGGTACGACAACCACCCGATGTCGGAGCTGCTCACCCCGCCGCTGACCAGCGTCGACTGGGACATGGACGGCATCGTGCACTCCGCCGTCCGGCTCGTCGTCGACGTCATCGACGGCAAGCCCCGCAAGCGCCGCGTCGTCCGCGAGCCGTCCCTGCGCGTGCGCGCGTCCACCGGCGAGCCCGAGCCGGCGGGCTGAGGGTCAGGGATGGAGCCGGGCCAGGTGGGGGAGCAGGTCCGCGGCGGCGGCGATGTCGGCGTCCAGCGGCCGGTCCTCGATGCGCGGGTCGAGGACCGACTCCGCGAGGTCGGCCGCCGACCGGAGCGGCCCGCCGGACGGCGCGCGCCCCTGCATCCGCAGCGCCCGGACGGCGGCGACCAGCTCGCAGCCCAGCCCGAGCCGGTAGGCGGCGACGGCGTCGGTCGTCGCGCGGGCCGACTGGGTGGAGAAGCCCGCGTGCTCCTCGACGCCGCGCGACAGCACCGCGCTGCCGAGCGCCGCCGGGGTCGCGAGGCGCCGGACGTCGGCGAGGCACGAGTGCGCCACGTACTCCAGGATCATGATCCCGGAGGACGCCTCGGTCTCCCCCTGGAACGGGTAGAGGCCGGTGAACGACGGCTCGGCGAGCGTCCCGAGGCGGGCGGCGGCGAGCGCCATCGTCTGGAACAGGGCGGCGCGGGCCGCGTCGAGGGCGAGGCCGGCGTAGGCGGTGTGGAAGTTGCCGTTGTGCCAGACCGTCCTGCCGGGGACGTCGACGAGGGGGTTCTCGGCGGCGGCGTTGATCTCGCGGGTGACGACCTCCTCGGCGTATCCCGCCGCCTCCAGCGCCGGCCCGTGCACCTGCGGGAACGCCCGGTACCCGTAGGGGTCCTGGATGCGCATCGGGGCCGGCCGGTCGAAGGCGAGCAGCGCCCGCATCGCCGCCGCGGCCTCCTGCTGGCCCGGGTGCGGGCACGCGTCCTGCACCGGCTGCGCGTACGGCTCCTCCGAGCCCCGGACGGCGAAGTGCGACAGCGCCGCGACGACCGTGGACGCGCGGAGCGCCTCCCGCAGGTCGGCGACCGCGAGCGCCGACTCCCCGAGCGTGGCCGCGTTGGAGCTGATGAACGCCAGCGCGTCGGCGGAGCGGAGCCGGTAGCCGGGGCCGCGCTCCTGGACGCCGTCCGGCCCGGCCAGCCACGACCGCTCGCCGAGCAGGCACAGCGCCGTGGAGGCCAGCGCCGTCAGGTCGCCGGTGCCGATCGCCCCGTACACCGGGACCGGGGGCAGCAGGCCCAGGTTGAGGACGTCCGCGAGGGCGCGCAGCACGCCCGGTTCCACCCCCGAGCCGCCCGCCGCGATCTGGTTCAGCCGGACGGTGAGCATCGCCCGGACGATCTCCGGCGCGACCAGCGGCCCGGCGCCCGCCGCGTGGCTGCGCAGGAGCCGCAGGCCGTGCGCGTCGGCGTCCTCCCACTCCACGTCGACGACGCGGTTGGCGCCGACACCGGTCGTCCGCCCGTACACCGGCTGCGACGCCGCGACCTCGCGGGCGACCCGCCACGCGGCGCGGGCCCGCTCGACGCCCTCGGGCGCGGTGAGGACCGTCACGTCCTCGCGGGCCGCGCGCACGACCAGCGCGCAGGTGAGATTCGTCCCATCGATAACGATTCGGCTGTTCTCCACGCCGCAACGCTACTTTCCCGGGTTTCCCGGTAGTTATGCTCCAGATCGGAAGTTTCCGGACATGCCGGGATGCTGAAATGACGGTACCCACTGGTTACGGTTGGGGAGAAGGCCGAATCGATCACCGGCGTCGCGGGCGCCCGACGAGGACGTGAATCGTTGATCACCTTTGAGGGCGTCACCAAGCGCTACCCGGGCGGCACCGTCGCGCTCGACGACGTCAGCCTCGAATGCCCCACCGGGCGCATCACCGTGTTCGTCGGCACGTCCGGCGGCGGCAAGACCACGGCGCTGCGGACCATCAACCGGATGGTGGAGCCCACGTCCGGGCGCGTGCTCATCGACGGGCGGGACGTGCGGGAGCGCAAGCCCGCGGAGCTGCGGCGCGGCATCGGCTACGTCATCCAGCACGCCGGGCTGTTCCCGCACCGCACCATCATCGACAACATCGCGACCGTCCCCTACCTGCTGTCCTGGAACAAGAAGGAGGCGCGGGACCGGGCGGCGGAGCTCATGAAGCGGGTCGGGCTCGACCCGTCCATGGGCAAGCGGTACCCGTTCCAGCTGTCCGGCGGCCAGCAGCAGCGCGTCGGCGTCGCCCGCGCGCTCGCGGCCGACCCGCCGATCATGCTGATGGACGAGCCGTTCAGCGCCGTCGACCCCGTCGTCCGCGCGGAGCTGCAGGACGAGTTCCTGCGCCTCCAGGACGAGCTGCACAAGACGATCGTGTTCGTCACCCACGACATCGACGAGGCCATCAAGCTCGGCGACCGGATCGCGGTGTTCCAGACCGGCGGCAGGCTCGTGCAGCTGGACAGCCCCGAGAACATCCTCGCCCACCCCGCCGACGACTTCGTCGCCGGCTTCATCGGCCAGAACCGCGGGATCCGAACCCTGTCCTTCGCGGGCACGGACGGGCTCCGGCTGAGCGACCACGCGATCCGCCCGGCGAGCGCCGGCGCGGCGGAGGCCGCCGGACTGGAGTGGGTGCTGGTCGTCGACGACGAGCGCAGGCCCCTCGGCTGGGTCCGCCCGGCGGAGGCCGCCGGGCCGCTCGGGGAGGCGCCGCTCAGCCCGGTCGGCCCCACCTTCCAGGTCGGCGCCGACTCGGTGCGGGTCGCGCTGGACGCGGCCGTCCTGTCCCCGTCCGGGCTGGCGGTCGGCGTCGACGCCACCGGCGCGGTGGCCGGCACCGCCGCGGGCACCGACCTGCTCGCCGTCCCCACCCACGGCGCCCGGACCGCGAACGGAGCCGCCGGGGACGACGCGGTTGCCGAGGACGACGCGGTTGCCGAGGACGACGACGGCGCGGAGGCGCCGTCGTTGTCGAAGGACCGCGGCTGATGGACATCGACTGGGGCTGGATCGGCGAGCACACCGACACCCTCACCGAGCACGCCCTCATCCACCTGCGGCTCGCGCTGCTGCCGGTCGTCTTCGGGCTGCTCATCTCGCTGCCGCTCGGCGTGCTGTGCCGCCGCTGGGGCTGGCTCTACCCGCCGACGCTGACGATCTCGAACGTGCTGTACGCGATCCCGTCGCTCGCGCTGTTCATGCTCTTCATCGACTACACCGGCCTCACCGCGGCCACGGTCATGATCCCGCTGACCCTCTACAGCCTGTCGGTGCTGGTGCCGAACGTGGTGGACGGCCTCGCGTCGGTGTCCGAGCCCGTCCGGCAGGCGGCCACCGCGATGGGCTTCGGGCCGCTGCGGCGCCTACTGCGGGTCGAGCTGCCGATCGCCGTGCCGATCGTCATCGCCGGGACGCGCGTCGCCGCCGTCTCGTCCATCAGCCTCGTGGCCGTCGGCCAGCTGATCGGCCAGGGCGGGCTCGGCGCCGACATCATCCGCGGCTACCAGCTCCAGTTCCAGACGCAGATCGTCGCCGCGACGGTCCTGATCATCCTGCTGGCCCTGGTCACGGACGCGATCCTGGTCGCCGTCCAGCGCCTGCTCACCCCCTGGGCCAGGGCGAGGAAGACCTCATGAACGACGTGTGGCACCAGATCGACCTGTTCTGGACGTGGCTGACCGCGTCGTCGCAGTGGCACGGCGGCGACGGCATCCCGCACCGACTGCTCCAGCACGTCTACTACAGCGGCGTGTCGCTGCTCTGCGCCGCCGTCATCGGGCTGGCGGTCGGCCTGCTCATCGGCCACACCGGCCGCGGCGGCTTCCTGGCGATCACGCTCGCGAACTTCGCCCGCGCGATCCCCACCTTCGGGCTCATCCTGTTCGTCGTCGTGATCGAGTACAGCATCACGCCGGTGCTGGTCGCGCTCGTGGCGCTGGCCGTCCCGCCGATCCTGGTCAACACGTTCGAGGGCGTCCGGGGCGTCGACGCCGACGCCAAGGACGCGGCCCGCGGCATGGGCATGACCGGCTGGGGCGTGCTGGGGCGGGTCGAGCTGCCGATGGCGCTGCCGCTGATCCTGCTCGGGCTCCGCACGTCGGCGATCCAGGTCGTCGCCACCGCCACCATCGCCGCCTACCCCGGGTTCGGCGGCCTCGGCCGCTACATCATCGACGGCCTGGCCCGCAACGACTACCAGCTCGTCGTCGGCGGCACGGTCCTGGTGGTGCTGCTCGCGGTCATCGTCCAGCTGGCCTTCGCGGCGCTGCGCCGCGTCGTCGTCTCGCCGGGCCTGCTCGGTTCCCCCCGTTCCTCCTGATCTAAGGAATAGAACAATGAAGAAACTCATCCGTGGCGCGGTCGTCGGCCTGGTGGCCGCACTGACGCTGTCCGCCTGCGGCGGCGGGGACTCCGGCGACGACGAGAACCCGCTCGCCGGGGGCGGCGGGAACGGCACCGTCACCGTCGGCGGCGCCAACTTCCCCGAGAGCAACCTGCTCGCCGAGCTGTACGCGCAGGCCCTGGAGGCCAAGGGCGTCAAGGTCACCCGCAAGTTCAACATCGGCGCCCGCGAGATCTACTACGACCAGGTCGTCAAGGGCGGCATCAGCGTGATGCCCGAGTACAACGGCGCCCTGCTGACCACGTCGGTCGACGAGAACAGCACCGCCGCCACCACCGACGCGATCAACACGGAGCTGAAGGCGAAGCTGCCGCCCTCCGTCGAGATCCTGAACTCGGCGCAGGCCGAGGACAAGGACTCGGTCACCGTCAACCCGCAGACGGCCGCGAAGTACAACCTGAAGTCCATCGCGGACCTGAAGCCGGTCGCGAAGGACCTCACCATCGCCGGCCCGTCCGAGTTCAAGACGCGGCAGCAGGGCCTCGTCGGCCTGAAGAAGGTCTACGGCCTCGAGTTCAAGAAGTTCCAGCCGTTCGACGCCGGCGCCCAGGCGACCCTGGTGAAGCTCCTCACCGAGAACAAGATCCAGGCCGCCGACCTGTTCACCACCGACCCGACGATCCAGGAGAACAAGCTGGTCGTCCTCGAAGACCCGGAGAACGTCTTCAGCGCCCAGAACGTCACGCCGCTCATCAACAAGTCCGCGGTGAACGAGGAGGCGAAGGCGGCTCTGAACGCCGTCTCCGCCAAGCTCACCACCCAGGACCTCCTCGACATGATGAAGCGGGTCGCCATCGACAAGGACGACCAGGAGAAGGTCGCCGAGGATTGGCTCAAGAAGGCCGGCCTCGTCTGACGCGCATGCTCGGGAAAGCCCGCCGCACGCCCGTGCGGCGGGCTTTCGCATGCTCGCCGCTCCGGCGTTGATCCGTAGGCGAGGCGGGCAGGGACACGGATGGCGGATCCGCACGGCACAGGGAGAGGGCATGTCACCGGACGAGTGGACGCTGGGCAAGGGCTTCGGCGGCACGCTGGGGGAGATCCGATGGGAGCGCCTGGGCGATCCGGACGCCGAGCCCGTCGTCCTGGTGCACGGCACGCCGTTCTCCTCGTTCATCTGGCGTGACGTCGCCCGCGCGCTGGCGGCCGCCCGCTCGGTGTACGTCTTCGACATGCCCGGCTACGGCGCCTCGTCCATGGCCGACGGGCAGGATCTCTCCCTGGACGCCCTGGCCGGTGCCTTCGCCGAACTCCTGGAGCACTGGGGACTGGCGCGTCCGGACGTCGTCGCGCACGACTCCGGCGGTGCGGTCGCGCTCGGCGCGCACGTGGACCGCGGCGTCGCCTACCGGCGGCTGGCCCTCGTCGACGCGGTGTCGCTGCCGCCGTGGGGGAGCGGGTTCTTCGCCGTGGTCGGCGAGCATGCCGGCGTGTTCCGGTCGCTGCCGGGGCCGCTGCACCGGGCCCTGCTCCGCGAGTACGTCGCCACGGCCAGCTCGCCCGGCCTGCACCCGGACGTGCTGGACGCCCTGACGGCCCCGTGGCTGGGCGCGGACGGTCAGGACGCCTTCTACCGGCAGCTCGTCCAGCGCCGCGACGACCCGTCCTACATCGACCGCATCCGGGCCGGCTACGCCGCCATCGACCTGCCGGTCCTGGTGTGCTGGGGCGCCGACGACGGGTGGGTCCCCGCCGACCGCGGCCGGGAACTCGCCGCCCTCATCCCCGGCGCGGGCCTGCGCGTCATCGGGGAGGCCGGGCACCTGCTGCCCGAGGACCGCCCGGCCCAGCTGACCGCGGCCCTGCTCGGCTTCCTGGCCTCGTGACGGTCAGGGGGAGATCTTGACCCGGGCGATCACCGGATGGTGGTCGGAGGCGTAGATCGCGCCGGCCCGGTACGGGTCGACCTCGGACCAGACCGTCCTGACCGGTCCCCGCGCGAGGATCCAGTCGATCCGCTCGCCGTCGCGCCGCGGGGGCAGGTAGTGGTTCTCGGTGCCGTACAGCGGGCCGCGCCGCTCGGCCGCCGTCCAGGTGTCGCGGAAGGCGTCCGGCCCGGTGAGGATCGAGTACACCGGCGACGCCCCGGCCGCCGCGTTGAAGTCGCCGGTGAGGATGACGGGCGCGCCCGCCTGGAAGTCGCGCACGCGGTCGAGGATCAGGCGGGCGCTCTTCACCCGGGACTCCGCGGACAGGTTGTCCAGATGCGTGTTGGCCTGGTAGAGCACCTTCCCGGTGCGCCGGTCGCGGAACTTGGCCCACGTCACCATCCGGACGTACCGGTTGCCCCAGGTGGCCGAGCCGATCACGGCGGGGGTGTCGGACAGCCAGAAGTGGTCGAAGTCCAGCACCTCGAACCGCTGCTTCCGGTAGAAGATCGACAGGAACTGGTCGCGGGTGCCGCCCTGGCTGCCCAGCCCGATCCACCCGTAGTCCGGCAGGAGGCGGGCGAGGTCGCGGATCTGCCGCCATCGCCCCTCCTGGACGCCGAGCAGGTCCGGGTCGTGCTCGTCCAGGAGGTGCTCGACCAGCGGCCGCCGGGTCTTCCAGTCCCTCGGGGGCGGTTCGTTCACGCCGCGCAGGTTGTAGGTCATCACGCGGATCGTCCCGTCGCCGTCCGCCCTCGGCTCGGCCAGCACGAACCCGGAGATGAGGACGATCGCCGCCGCCGCGACCACCGGCCAGAACCACCTGCGGCGGAGGACGCGTCCGAGCATCCCCCCGCTCACCGTCCCCCGGAGGCCCGCGGCGCCGTCCGGTGCCGGGGCAGGCCGCCTTGCGCCGTCGTCATGTCGCCACCCGCCGTCCCTGCTGCCACATTGAGCATAGATCGTCTTATCTTTTTTGTCCATTCTTAATAGTTAATTTGGCCGTCTTCTCGCGGTCACGACGAATTCGGATGGCCTTTGCATTTCTCGTTCGGAGAAAGTCGTTCGAATTGCCGGGGCGCGAGATCCGCGCTCGTGGCACGCCGCTGCTCGATCACCGGAGAACGGCCGTCCACGGGACGGCCCGTCAGTCGGGGAGCAGCTCGATCCAGCCGCGGATGTCGTCGGCGGTCTCGATGCCGACGAGCTCGGGGTGGTCGGCCGCGAGGTGCGCGAGCACCTGGGAGATCACGGCGTCGTCGGTGTCGCCGCGGGCGACGTAGCCGCATTCGCATCGAACCTGGCGGGTCATGGGGTGCTCCTTTCCCAGCAGGGTAGCCTCCAGGGTCAATGCGGCAGGTCGAGGTGTCGGATGGACGGATCAGCGGAGCCGGCGGGCGCCACGCGCGTGCAGCTCTGCGGCGCGTTCGCGGCGGAGGTGCGCGGCCGGCGCGTCGATCACGCCCTGCCGGGCCGGCAGGGGCGGCTGCTGCTGGGCTTTCTGGTCCTGTCCCGGCCGCGGCAGGTGCCCCGAGAGGCGCTCATCGAGGCGTTGTGGGGCGACTCGCCGCCGCCGGGGGCGCCCGCCGCGCTCAGCGTCCTGGTCTCGAAGGTCCGCGCGGTGGTGGGGCCGGAGGTGCTCCGGGGCAGGGGGACGCTGTCACTCCGGCTGCCCGAACCGGCGTACGTCGACGTCGAGGTGGCGGCCTCGGCGCTGCACACGGCCGAGTCCGCGGTCGCTCTGCGCGAATGGCGGCGGGCGTGGACCCTGTCGTTGACCGCCCAGTTCGTGGCGCGCCGTCCGTTCCTGCCGGAGGCCGACCGCCCGTGGGCGGAATCGTGGCGCCGACGCCTGGAGACCATGCATGTCCGGGCCCTGGAGTGCTACGCCACGGCGTGCCTGGAGCTGGGCGGCCCGGAGCTGCCGGGAGCCGAGCGGGCGGCGCGGGACCTGCTGGAGGTGGCGCCGTTGCGGGAGACCGGGCATCTGCTGCTGATGCGCACGCTCGCGACCAGGGGCAACGTCGCCGAGGCGCTCACGGTGTACGAACGCCTGCGCGTCCTGCTGCGGGAGGAACTGGGCGTCGACCCGTGCCGTGACGTCCAGGACGCCTACACCGACCTGCTCGGATAGCGCGCGTTAAGGTCGCGCCAAGGTCGGCGCAACGGCGGCCCAATGTCGCCGGCGCAGGGTGGGGGCATCAGATTCGCCGCATCTGCGGGAGGATGCCATGACCACCATCGACGAATCCCGGCTCGCCGAGCTGCTGGACCGCTTCGTCAACGACCTCGGCGCGACGATGTCGGCCGGGAACGTGCTCATCGGCGACAAGCTGGGGCTGTACCGCGCGCTGGCGGAGGCGGGACCGCTGACCGCCGCCGAACTGGCCGGGCGCACCGGCACGTCCGAACGGTACGTCCGGGAGTGGCTGCCCGGGCAGGCCGCGAGCCGCTACATCACCTACGACGCCGGTAGCGGGCGCTACCGGATGACCCCCGAGCAGGCGCTGGCCTTCGCCGACCCCGGCGGGCCGGGACTCCCCGGCGCCTTCCAGCTGGCGCTGTCGAGCCTGGCCGCCGAGCCGAAGATCGCCGAGGCGTTCCGGACCGGCCGGGGGATGGCCTGGGGCGAGCATCACCCGGGCGTGTTCACCGGGTGCGAGCGCTTCTTCCGCCCGGGGTACGTCGCGAACCTGCTGAGCTCCTGGGTCCCGGCGGTGGACGGGCTGGCCGGCCGGCTCGGCGCCGGCATCGCGGTGGCCGATGTGGGATGCGGGCTCGGCGCCTCGACCCGCATCCTCGCCGACGCCTACCCGGCCTCGTCGGTGCGCGGGTTCGACTCGCACGCGGAGTCCGTCGAGCTGGCCCGCAAGGCGGCGGCCGAGGCCGGGCTGGACGGCCGGTGCGACTTCGCGGTGGCGCGGGCGCAGGACTTCCCGGGCACCGCGTACGGGCTGGTCGCCACGTTCGACTGCCTGCACGACATGGGCGACCCGGTCGCCGCCGCGCGGCACATCCGGTCGGCGCTGTCCGACGACGGTGTCTGGCTGATCGTCGAGCCGTTCGCGGGCGACGTCCCGGAGGACAACCTCACTCCGGTCGGACGGGTCTACTACTCGGCTTCCACGTTCCTGTGCGTGCCGCACGCCATCTCCGAGGGCGCCGACGACGCGCTGGGCAACCAGGCCGGGGAAGCCGGCATCAGGCCCGTGGTGCAAGCGGCCGGGTTCCGGACGTTCCGCCGGGTGGCGGAGACCCCGTTCAACCTGGTCTACGAGGCCCGCCCCTGAGCCCGCGCCCGTGCCGCGCCGTGAGATCTACGCTCGTGGCATGCTGCTTGAGCATCGAGGAATGCGTCCCGTCGTCCCCGAGTCCGCGTACGTCGCGCCTTCGGCCGTGCTGTGCGGTGCGGTCACCCTGGGGGAGGGGGCCCGGGTCCTGCACGGTGCCGTCCTCACGGCGGAGGACGGCACCGTGACGACGGGTGCGGACGTGGTGGTGATGGAGAACGCGCTGATCCGCGGCCGGGCCGGTCATCCGGTGACGCTCGGGGACGCGGTGCTGGTCGGCCCGCACGCGCACGTCAACGGCGCGACCGTCGAGGACGAGGTCTTCGTGGCGACCGGGGTGTCGCTGTTCCCGGGGGCGGTGGCCGGCGCCGGCTCCGAACTCCGCGTCAACAGCGTCCTGCACGTCAACTCGCGCCTGGAGCCCGGCACGGTCGTCCCGATCGGCTGGATCGCGGCCGGCGATCCGGCCGAACTGTTCTCGCCGGACCGGCACGACGACCTGTGGGAAAAGCAGCGGGCCCTGGACTTCCCCGGCACGGTCTACGGCGTCCGGCGCGGCACCTCGATGCGCACCCTCATGGCCCGCCAGGCCGAGTTCTACGCCGCCCACAAGGACGACCGCCGCCTCGACGGCTGACCAAGGACGATCACCTGGGCTTCCGGGAAACGGGGAGGAAACCCGCTCCGCGGTCTCCTTCCCCCATGGTCGAAAACACCTCATCGACAGGAGGGGCGCGGCCCTCGCGCCGGACCGCGCTCAAGTCCCTGGGCGGCGCCGTCGCCGCCGGTGGCGCGGTCATGGCGGGCAGCTCCTCCTCGGAGCGATCGTGGCCGCGGTATCGGACCATTCGTACTACGACTACATCGCCGAGCGCGTCTTCAAGACCGCCGATATGCACGACAGCGCCTTTCACACCAAGCCCGAATGGCGGACCGACCCGCGGATCGCCCACCCCTACTTCAAGAAGAAGGGGCATACGGAGTGGACCGACGGTCTTGAAGAGCACGCATATATCGGGCTTCCGGCGGCCAATTCCTTCGCGACGTGCGCGGACCTGGAACGCTTCGCGCGCGTGCTGCTGGAGAACAAGCTGATGGAGGCCCCCTATACCCAGCTCATGCTGGGCATAGAAGCTTCCACCCAGTGGTCCGGAGACCAGGTCGGGCGGCGATGCGCCGGAACGGAGCCCGCTCGGCTTCATCGGATACGGCTCGCTCGCCGTTCTCGACCACGGGCAATGGATACACGGACACGGCGGTGGGAGCAGCATCGGACTGTCCGCCAACATCGACATCTTCCCGGACAGTGACTGGGTGGTCGTCGTCCTCAGCGGCTACGCGGACAGGGCGAGCAACCCCCTGGCCACGCTCGCCCGAGGGGTGATCGTCCAGCGATAACGAGAAAGGCAGGGAGTCGCGCTCCCTGCCACTTTCAATCTATAGCGCACCTGGGGGCTTGCGGCAAGACCCGGGGCGTCCTGCAGAATCTCCGCCCGAAGGCGCGGTCCGCGGAAATCAGGCGCGCTTTCGACGCACGGCCGAAACGCGGCCTGCGCACTTGGGGGTTTTCGTGATCGACGTGATCATCGTGGGCGGCGGGCCCACCGGCCTGATGCTGGCCGGCGAGCTGCGGCTGCACGGCGTTCGGGTGCTCGTGCTGGAGAGGGACCCGGAACCGGCCAATGTCGTCCGATCGCTCGGGCTGCACGCGCGCAGCATCGAGGTGATGGCCCAGCGCGGCCTGCTGGAACGGTTCCTCGCCAGTGGCAAGACGTTCGCCATGGGCGGCTACTTCGCCGGCATCGGCAAGCCGTGGCCCGAGCGGATGGACACCGCGCACTCCTACATCCTCGGCATCCCGCAGCCCGTCACCGAGCGCCTGCTGACCGAGCACGCGACCGCGGTGGGCGCCGAGATCCGGCGCGGATGCGAAGTGGCCGGCCTGAGCCAGGACGAGGACGGGGTGACCGCCGGGCTGGCCGACGGCACCCGGCTGCAAGCGCGCTACCTGGTCGGCTGCGACGGCGGCCGCAGCACGGTGCGCAAGCTGCTCGGCGTCGGCTTCCCCGGCGAGCCCGCCGAGAACGAGTGGTTGCTGGGCGAGGTGCAGGTGACCATGCCGCTGGAGGAGCTGGCGGCGGTGGTGGCCGAGGTCCGCAAGACCCACCGCGGCTTCGGCGTCGGGCCCATGGGGGACGCGTACCGCGTCGTCGTGCCCGCCGAGGGGGTGGCCGAGGACCCGAGGGTCCCGCCCACGCTGGACGAGCTCAGGCAGCGGTTGCGGGCGTTCGCCGCCACCGATTTCGGCGTGCACTCGCCGCGCTGGCTCTCCCGGTTCGGCGACGCCACCCGGCTGGCCGATCGGTACCGGGCCGGCAGGGTCTTCCTGGCCGGCGACGCCGCGCACGTCCACCCGCCGCTGAGCGGGCAGGGCCTCAACGTCGGCCTCCAGGACGCGTTCAACCTGGGCTGGAAGCTGGCCGCCGAGATCAACGGCTGGGCCCCGGACGGGCTGCTGGACGGCTACCAGGCCGAGCGGCGCCCGGTCGCCGCCGACGTGCTGGACAACATCCGCGCCCAGTCCGAGCTGCTGTCGGAGGCGCCGGGCCCGCGGGCGCTGCGCCGGCTGATGACGGAGCTCATGGACTTCGAGAACGTGAACCGGTACCTGATCGAGAAGGTCACCGCGATCGGCGTCCGCTACGACTTCGGCGAGGGCCACGACCTCCTGGGCCGGCACATGCGGGATCTGCGACTGGAGCGGGGGCGCCTCTACGAGCTGATGCACGACGGCCGCGGGCTGCTGCTCGACCAGACCGGCACCCTCTCGGTCGCCGGATGGGCGGACCGCGTGGACCACGTCGTCGACGTCAGCGAGGAGCTGGACGTACCCGCGGTACTCCTGCGTCCGGACGGCCA
Source organism: Actinomadura madurae (assembly GCF_900115095.1). Lineage (GTDB taxonomy): Bacteria > Actinomycetota > Actinomycetes > Streptosporangiales > Streptosporangiaceae > Spirillospora > Spirillospora madurae. The sequence continues at coordinate 33,034 of NZ_FOVH01000008.1, read as the reverse complement.
CGTCGCCTGGGCCGGCGACGACCAGCAGGACCTGCTCACCCACCTCCCCACATGGTTCGGCACCCCCGCCGACCACCCCTGAGTCACGAGGCCCGCCCTCGCATGCCACCGCCGGCACTGGCCACCTCACGCGTTACGTGTAATAATTTTCTGACAGGTGAAGGATGTGGCTTACAGGAGCGCCGGGACGATGCGTGCGGACGGGGAGCGGCTGGATCCGCTGCGGTTGCCGCTCGTGATGGCCGCGCTGGACCATCCGCTGCGGCTCAGGGTGATCGCCGCGCTGCGGCCCGGCCGCCAGTACGTGAGCGCGCTCGCCCGCGAGCTGCGGATCAGCCGGCCGCTGCTCTACCTGCACCTGGAGAAACTCGAGAAGGCCGGTCTGGTGACCGGGACGCTGGAGCTCGGCGAGGACGGCAAGGCCGTCAAGTGGTACGAGCTCCAGTCGTTCGACATCCGGCTGACGCCCGAGGTGGTGGCCGAAGCCGCGGCGGCCGCGGTGGACGACAACGGAGAAGGCGATGGATGAGAACTGGATCCCGCTCCTGGTGGTCTCGGCGGTCGTGATCATTGTGATCGCCGTCATGGGAGGTCTCGTGGGGAGGGCCGCGATGAGGGCGAACGCGATCAAGGCGCAGGCGCAGGCCGACGCCGAGAACGGCCTGCGCTACCAGGAACTCGCCGAGCGGTGTGCGGCGGGGGAGCAGCGGGTGGCGGCGGAGCTCGCGAAACTCGCCGAACGGGTCGGCGCGATCGAGAAGCTCCTCCGGGACGTGGGGTGAGTCATGGCCGCGATGACGGCATCCGCCGGTCAGAGCACCGGCATCGCCTCCCGTGCCGTTGAGATCAGCAAGAGGTACGGCACCGATCCGAGCGGCGTGACCGCCTTGGACCGCGTGTCGGTGGAGTTCGGGCGCGGGCGGCTCAGCGCCGTGATGGGGCCGTCCGGGTCCGGCAAGTCGACCCTCATGCACTGCTTGGCGGGCCTGGACGCCGTCGACGAGGGCACCGTCCTCCTCGGCGGCACCGACCTGACGAGGCTCGGTGACCGCCGGCTGACCCAGGTGCGCCGGGAACGCGTCGGGTTCGTGTTCCAGTCCTTCAACCTGCTGCCCACGCTGACCGCCGCGGAGAACATCGCGCTGCCGTCGCGGCTCGCCGGGCGCGCGGTCGACCCGGCGTGGCTCGACCGGCTGATCGGCGCCGTCGGGCTCGGCGACCGGCTCGGGCACCGGCCGTCCGAGCTGTCCGGCGGGCAGCGGCAGCGGGTCGCCGCGGCGCGGGCGCTGGCGGGCCGGCCGGAGATCGTCTTCGCGGACGAGCCGACCGGGAACCTCGACTCCAGGTCGGGCGCCGGGCTGCTGGGCTTCCTGCGCCGGTCGGTGGACGAGCTCGGGCAGACCATCGTGATGGTCACGCACGATCCGATCGCGGCCGGGTACGCCGACGAGGTCGTCTTCCTGGCGGACGGCCGGGTCGCCGACACCATGCCCCGCCCGACCGCGGACCGCGTCCTGGACCGGATGAAGGCGCTGGGGGGCTGAGCCGTGCTGCGCTACACGGTGCGGAGCGTCCTCGCGCACAAGGCGCGGCTGCTGCTCACGGCGGCGGCGATCGTGCTCGGCGTCGCCATGGTGGCGGGAACGTTCATCCTCCTCGACACCGCCGAGGCCGGCGGCCGGGACCTCGCTCAGGGCCGTCACCGGGTCGACGTCACGGTCCGGGCCGTCCCGAGCGAGGAGGAGGTCTTCTCGGACGAGACCGGCGAGTTCGTCCCCGGACCGCCGATGCCGCTCTCGACCGTGGAACGGGCGGCGCGGATCGCCGGGGTCGCCTCCGCGGTCGGCGTGACCGTCGGGGACGCCCGGCTCATCGCGCGGGACGGCCACGTGGACGGCGGCAGGGCACCGCTCGGGCGCTCGATCGACGCCTCCTTCGTCCCGGATCTGCGCGCCGGGCGGGTGCCGGGCCGGGCGGGCGAGATCGTGGTCGACCGGGCCACGGCCGACGACGAGGGGATCGGCGTCGGGGACCGCGTCCGGATCCTGGTCTCGGGCGGCGAGCCGCGGGACGTCGCGGTCGTCGGCGTCCTGGACTCCCCGGAGTTCACCGACGAGGTCGCCCTGGTCGGCTTCGACCCGGCCACCGCCCGCCGGCTGCTCGGCCCGTCCGGCACGGTCGGCTTCATCGAGGTGCACGCCGCTCCCGGCATCGGTGAGCGGCGTTTGCGGGACGGCGTCGCGTCCGCCCTCGGCGGCGGCCACCAGGCGTTCACCGGGGCCGCCCTGGCGTCGGAACGGACCAGGCCGGACGACCTGATCAGGCAGATCCTGCTGGTCGCGAGTGCCGTGGCGCTGTTCACGGGCGCGTTCCTCATCCGCAACACGTTCTCGATCACCCTTGCCGCGCGCACCCGCGAACTTGCGCTGCTGCGCTGCGTCGGTGCCGGTCGCGGTCAGCTGCGCCGCTCGATCCTGCTGGAGGCGGCGATCGTCGGGGCCGTCGCCGCGGCGCTCGGCCTCGTGGCCGGCGTCGGGGTCGCCTGGGTCCTCGGCGGGCTGCTGCACGCCGGGGGCGCGATCGTCACGGACGTGTCCGGTGCCGCGCCGCGGATCCTGCCGCGCACCGTCGCCACCGCGATGGCGGTCGGCGTGATCGCCGCGGCGGCGTCGGCATGGGGGCCGGCGCGACGCGCGACGCGGGTGCCGCCCGTCGCCGCCCTGCGCGCGGACGTGTTCACCCTCGATCGTCGTGCGAGCCGGATCCGGACCGCGGTGGGGGCGGTGGCGACCGCCGGCGGGGTCGCGGCCGTGCTCGCGGGAGTGTCGAGCGACCCGGCGCGATCGTCCTTTCTGCAGGCCGGTGCCATCGCGACCGCGTTAGGCGTGCTGATACTCGGCCCGGTACTGGCGCGGACCCTGTCGCACGTCATCGGCGCTCCCGCCGGACGGGCCCGGGGAATCGTGGGCGAACTGGCGCGCGGCAACGCGGCGCGCAACCCGGTCCGTACGGCGGCGACCCTGCTGCCGCTCACGATCGGACTCGCCCTGACGGGTTTCCTCGTCACCCTGGCCGCCGGCACCGAGGCGTCCTCCCTGGACGACTTCGACAGGACGATCCACGCGGACGTGCACGTCGCGGCCGCCGGCTTGGGCCCGCACCGGCCCCGGATGAGCCCGGCGGCACTGGACCGGCTGGCCGCGGTCCCCGAACTCGACGCCGTGAGCCCTTTCCGCAGCACGGAGGCCACCGTCGCCGGCCGCGAAGGCACGGTCACCGGCGCCGACCCCGCGCTGGCGGGACGGATGCTGGCGCCGAAGGTGACCGGGACCCCACTGTCCGATCTCGGCCCCGGTGGCATGGCCGTGAGCCGCGAGGCGGCCGATGACCGGCACCTCGCGGTGGGCTCCCCGGTCACCGTGCGGACCGCGCGCGGCGAGCGCGCCTACACCGTCCGAACGATCTTCGATGCCCCCAGGGGCTACTTCGCCCTTCCGTACGGCGACTACTTCCTCACTTCTTCCGACTACGCGAACCTCACCGAGGACCGGGGCGTGACCGAGATCTACGCGACGGCACGGGACGGGGTCGGCCAGGACGCCGCGCGGGCCGCCGCCGCCCAGGCCCTCGCCGCCCACCCCGGCGTGGAGGTCACCGACCGGGGCGAAATGCGCCGCGAGGTGGCGGCCGAGCTCGATCCGGCCCTGCGGGTGTACTACAGCCTGCTCGGGCTGGTCATCGTGATCGCCCTGTTCGGGGTCGCCAACACGCTGTCGCTCTCCATCCTGGAACGGGTGCGCGAGCTGGGGCTGCTCCGCGCCGTCGGGATGGACCGGCGGCAGGTGCGGTCGCTGATCCGCTGGGAGGCGATCATCATCGCCGGGATCGCCGCCGTCACGGGGCCGGTCCTCGGCGCCTTCCTCGGCTGGGCCACCACCGTCGCCCTCGGCCTGCCCGAAACGGCCGTGCCCGTCGCGAACCTCGCGCTGTTCACCGCCGTCGCGATCGCGATGACCGCGGTCGCCGCCGCCCTCCCGGCCCGCCGCGCCGCCCGCATCCCCATGCTCCGCGCCCTCTCCGCGGACTGACCCGCCATCCGCGCCCCGGACCAGATCCGCGGGATCGACGCGTACCGCAAGCCGGCCCAGTCGCTCGCAGCAACAGTCATTCGACCGATGCGAGCGCGGCTGGCTCGCTCCTAGCGTCGCGGGCATAGGAAAAGAGTCGAGTCTGGAGGCGCAGTGATGGACACGTCCGCATATCTGAATGCCGTCGTGGAGCAGACGAACACGTTCGCCGACTGGGTGGACGGCCGGGACGCGGCGACCCCGGTGCCGACCTGCCCGAAGTGGACGCTGGCCGATCTCGTCGACCATGTCGGCGCGACGCAGCGGATGGTGGCGATGCTCGTGGGTGAGCGGATGAGCGAGCCGAGCAAGGCGTACGAACGCTACGTTCCGGCTCCGGCCGACTCGACCCAGTGGCGCGCCTGGCTGACCGAGGGCGCGGCCCAGGCGAAGCAGGCGTTCGACTCGGTCGATGACGACACGCCGGTGTGGGACCCGTCCGGCGCCGCCGCGGGCGTGCCCTTCTGGTCCCGCCGGCTGTTCGGCGAGGCCAGCGTGCACCGCGCGGACGCGGCCTCGGCGCTCGGGACGCAGTACGAACTGGCCCCGGAGCACGCCGTCGCGGCCATCGAGGACTGGCTGGACACGCTGACCTCCCGCGGCTACTGGGAGAACAGGCCGGACTTCGCCAAGGCGATGGCGGGCAGCGGCCAGACCCTGCACTTCCACGCCACCGACGCGTCCGGAGAGTGGGTGGCGCGCCGGGAACCGGACAAGGTCGCCCTGGAGCACACGCACATCAAGGCGGACGTCGCGGTACGCGGCCCGGCCACCGATCTCCTGCTCGTGCTCAGCAGGCGCCGCCCGCTGGACGCCGCCCCCGCGCTGGAGATCCTGGGCGACCGGGACTTGTTCGTCCACTGGATCGACCACATGGACTGGGTCACCGACTAGGCGGACCGAACGGCCTGGAGGAACGAGGCCCACTCCCGCCCCGAGAACTCCAGGACGTCCCCACCGTCGCCTCGCTTGCTATCCCGCACCCCGACAGTGCCGCGCAACGAACGACCAACCTCGACGCAATCACCGTCGGGCGCGCTGTGGCTCGACTTATGCCAGCCGCTGTACTGGGTCTTCACTGCACCCGCCCTACCTGGTTGCTTAGGAGTCGATGGAGCGGAGTGCCTGTGTGAAAGCAGTCCACTCGTGGGGAGAGAATTCAAGGACTGGGCTGTTCTGTGCCTGCTTGCTATCCCGGACGCTGATCGTGTCGGCGGCAGAGCGCGCGATCTCGACGCAGTTGCCATCGGCTTCGCTGTGACTCGACTTGCGCCAACTGATGTGCTGCTTGGTCATGGGGAGCGTCCGATCCTGTTTTCAAGACGGTCGGCTGCATCTGTCAGCAGGCCGATGCTTGCGGCACCGGAGTGCGCGGCCTGCCGGAGATGCTCGTACCGTTGGTTATATCGCATCACCTCCTCACGCTCGGTGTGAATGATGTCCGTGCTAACGGTGTCGACTACCGCCATGGGTGGGTCAGCGGGGTCTGGGAAGGTGTAGAGCGAAAATGCCGACTTCGGCAGCAGCCGACCTGTGAAGTCGGCTTCCACAGGAAGAACGAGCACCGTGGCCCGCGGGTGCATGAGTGCTGTCTCGATCAAGTAGCGCAGCTGGTCGAGCATCACATGCGAAGGTGCGGTGGGCCGTCTTATGACGACCTCATCGAGGATGGCTTCGTATCTTGGGCCGTGCGGTCCCAGCGCGTGCTCCTGTCTGCGTATCCGGGCTTGCAGCAAGCGGTCCGGGATGAAGTCGATCGCTCCCTCGTTTCGTGCCATCTCGATCAGGAACTGGATCAATCTGGGGGTCTGCAACGTTCCAGGGATCGTGAACTGGTTGTACTCGCGAATGGAGGCGGCGCCGGATTCGAGGTCGGCATAGATGCGCTGGCGGGGGCCCATGGCGTCGCCGTAGTTGTCCCACCAGCCGCGTTCGGCGGCGTCGCATGCGATCTTGAAGAGGGCGTCGAACCTGTCGCCGGTGACGCCGAGGATCTTCATGATCTTCACGATGTCGCCGATGTCGGGGCGGCAGCGGGCGTTCTCCAGTTTCGAGATGGTCATGCGGGAGCGGTAGATGCGGCGGGCCAGCTCGTCGGCGGTCATGCCGCTCTGCTCGCGGAGGGTCCGGAGTTCGGCGCCGAGGCGGCGGCGCCGGACGAACGGGCTGGTCACCGAGGACCTCCAGGGGCGGGTCGGCGGGTGGGGGCGCCGCTGGCCGGGGGCGGCATGTCCACTCTGTGTTATCACGCGATCTCCGAGCGTGTCATCGATAGACGCGCTGTTCGAACACGTGAAAGCCGCCGGGCTGTTCGTCTCGGTGGCGTTCCGGAAATGAACGTTCGCCGCGCGAACCGTTCGCTTCGTTTACGTAAACGGAGGTGAACGTTCGCGGGGAAGGCGTGCTCAACCACCGGAAAGGGCGCTGGCCTGGCCTTTCGGCACAGCGAAGCCGCATGGTTACGGAGGATGGGGCGGCCGACACACAGCGTTCACGAGAGGTGATCAATGCTGCTCGCCGTTCCCATTCCCGCCGAGCACGAGTCCCCGATGTACTGGCGGCGCGAGTTCCAGGGCAGGCCCGGCCAGGTCCGGCTCGTCCGGGCGTTCGCGGCGCATCTGCTTGCCGACTTCCCGGCCCTGGACGACGTGCTCCTCGTCCTGGACGAGCTGGCCGTCAACGCGATCCGGCACACCCGCTCCGGGGAGGACGGCGGCCGGTTCACCGTGGACCTCAGCATGGACGTCGCCGGTGTCATCGCCTACGTCACCGACCAGGGCGGTCCTAACGAGCCACGCCTGCGCGACCTCGCCGAGCTGGCGGAGGGCGGTCGCGGCCTGCTCACGGTGGACGTCCTCGCCGCAACCTGGTCCTGGACGGGCACATCTCAGGGCCGCACGATCCGCGCCACCTTCCCGGCCCGGCCAGGGAGGTGAACCGGGCTCAGGCGTGCAGGGTGAGGCGGTAGATGAGCTCCTGGGTGTGGCCGTCGAGGGTTCGGTGCTCGATCAGTTCGAGGTCGAAGTCGGCGGCGCCGCGGAAGATCGGGTCCGCGCCCGTCCGGCCGCTGATCACCGGGAAGATCGTCAGCTGGACGCGGTCGACCAGGCCGGCGGCCATCAGGGCCCGGTTCAGTGACAGGCTGCCGTGCGAGCGCAGCGACACCGCGGACTCCTCCTTGAGCCGGGCGACGACGTCGACGGCGTCCCCGCTCGCGACGTCGGCGTCTGGCCAGGCCTGGGGTCCCTCCAGGGTGGTCGACACGACCGTCGTCGGCAGGTTTCTCATCCGGGTGTTCACCGGGTCGGTCACCTTGGCCGGGTCCAGTGCCTCCACGAACTGCCGGAAGGTGGTGGCCCCGAGGACCAGCCGCTGCTCCTCGCTGTAGAGGGCGAGGCGGCGGTCGAGGAACTCGGGGCCCTGCTTGCCCCAGTAGCCGCCCCAGTCGCCTTCGCTGGTGTAGGAGCCGTAGCCGTCGAGGGTGGAGAAGACGTCGAACGTGTAGGTCGCGGTCATGATGCGCTCCTTGAGAGTGATAACCGGTGTATCGACAAACTAGGTAGACCGGTCTAGATTTTCCTTCATGGATGTCATGGAGGACGAGGGCGTGCGGGCTGACTGCCTGGTGGTGGGGGCGACGGGGTTCATCGGGCGGTGGCTGGTGGCGGAGCTGCTCGGTCAAGGGCGGGCGGTCGCGGTGACCGTCCGGGGAGGGGACGCGCGTGGTGGCGAGCTGCGGTCCTGGTTGCGCGAGCATGGCGCCGACGTTCGCGGGCTCACCGTCGTCGACGCCGACATCACCCGGCCCGATCTCGCGATCAGTGCTGCCGACCACGAGCGGTGGGAGAACGTGCGGGACGTCTTCAGCACCGCCGCGCTGTACCGGTTCGGGCTGGAGCGCGAGGAGGGGCGGCGGGTGAACGTGGACGGGGCAGTGAACGTCGTGCGGTGGGCCGCCGGGCTCCCGCGGCTGCGGCGCCTGGTCCACGTCTCCGGCTACCGGGTAGGGGCGGACGGCGCGCTCTCCTATCCGGTGCCGGAGGCGGAGCTGGACGCGCTCTACCGGAAGTACGGCGTGTACGAGGCGTCCAAGCGTGAGGGGGACGCGGCGGTGCGGGCCGTCGCCGCGAAGGGGGGCGTCCCCCTCACCGTGGTCAATCCGGCCACTGTGATCGGGCACTCGGTGACCGGCGAGGCCGGTCAGTACATCGGGCTGGCCGAGCTGGTGAGGAACCTCTGGCAGGGGCGGCTGCCCGCGCTGGCCGGGACGCGGCGCACGTTCGTCCCCGTGGTGACCGTCGATCACCTCTCCCGGTTCATGGCCGCCGTTCCCGCGCATGACGCGGGGCCGTACCGGGCGCACTGGGTCCTGGACGACGCGACGCCGAACCTGCCCGACCTGATCGGCCTCCTCGCGCGGCACTTCGGGCGGCGCCCGCCGCTGGTCCTGGTGCCGGTCGGCCTGGTGCGGCGGCTGCCGGGGGCGATCGTCGGCGTCTCGCCCGAGACGCTGCCCTTCCTGTCCGAGGAGCGGTACGACACGTCCTCCGCCGACGCCCTGGGGCTGGGCCATCCGCCGGTGGAGGACGCGCTGCGCCGCTGGGCCGACCGGCTCGTCGCGGAGCGGTTCGGTGAGGCGCCGCCGCTCCGGCCGGGTGCTCACGTGTGCAAAGTGGGCCGGTAGACGAGCTCCTGGATGTGGTTGTCGAGCGTGCGGTGCTCGATCAGTTCGAGGTCGAAGTCGGCCGCGTTCTCGAAGACCGGGTCGGCTCCGCTCTGGCCGGTGATGACCGGGAACAGCGTCACCTGGACGCGGTCGACCAGGCCGGCGGCCATCAGGGCCCGGTTCAGCGAGAGGCTGCCGTGCGAGCGCAGCGGCACCGCGGACTCCTCCTTGAGCCGGGCGACGACGTCGACGGCGTCCCCGCTCGCGATCTCGGCGTCCGGCCAGTCCAGGGGGCCCTCCAGGGTGCTCGACACGACCGTCGTCGGCAGGTTCCTCATCCGCGTGACCCACGGGTCGCGCACGTCGGAGTCCTCGGTGCTCTCCGCCACCATCTGCGCGAACGCCCGGTAGGTGGTGGCCCCGAGGATCAGCCGCTGCTCCTGGTTGTAGACGGCGAGGCGGTGGTCGAGAAGTTCGGGACCCTGCTTGCCCCAGTAGCCCGTCCAGTCCCCGGTGGCGGCGCCGAAGCCGTCGAGGCTGGAGAAGACGTCGAAGGTGTAGGTGGCGGTCATGATGTGCTCCCTGCGAGTCTGCGACCGGCTCTGTTCCGGTCTCTCACCCTGGCTACGAACGGGCTCGGCGGCATTCGACACCCCGGCACGACGAATTCAAAGATTTCTTTCCGGGGTTCAGCGGGCCGGGGGGCGGCCGGTCAGGCGGGTGGTCAGCGCGGCGGCGGTGGTGCGGATCGGGGCGGCGAGGGAGGGCCACGTCTCCGGCGGGTGGTCCTCGCGGCGGAACGTCACGGTGATCGCCGCGGTGGGGTGGCCGGTGTGGTCGAAGGCGCAGGCGGCGATGCTGGCGAATCCCTCGGTGACATGGCCGTCCTCGGCCGACCAGCCGCGGCGCGCGTCCTGCGCGAGGGTGCGGCGCAGCTCGCGCAGGGACGCCGGGCCCCGGCCGGTGCGGTCCACGAAACGGCCCGGGAACAGGGCCCTGACCTGCGCGGGCGGCAGGTGGGCGAGCATCGAGCGGCCGCTGGCGGTGAGGTGGGCGGGCATCCGGACGCCCACGTCGGTGACCAGGGTGGCGTGCCGGGGCGGCTGCTCCTTGAGCAGGTACAGCGTCTCGGCGCCGTGCAGGACGCCCAGCTGCGCGATCTCGCCCACCCGGTCGACGAGGCGCCGCAGGAGGGGCCGGGCCAGGCGCTCCAGGGGCTCGTGGCGCAGGTAGGCGGAGCCGATCTCGAAGGCGGCGACGCCGAGGCCCCAGCGGCGCTCCTCGGGGATGGAGGTGACGAAGCCGTCCTCGGCCATCGCCGTCAGGAGGTGGTAGGTGCTGGAGCGGGGCAGGTCCAGGGCGCGGGCGATCGCGGACGCGGGGAGCGGGCCGGGCGCGCCCGCCAGCAGGCGGAGCACCGCGAGGGCGCGGCGGGCGGCGGGCACCTGGCTCATGCTCCGATTGTCTCGTATGTGAGACACAGCGGCCTGTCCGGGCCTGGGGGCACGGCCCGGAAGGCGTTCCAATGGTGGGTATGGGTCTTGGTATGGGGGACGCAGGCGTCGAGGTCGGGCCGGAACCGCTGGCGTTCGAGCAGGTGGTCGCGGTGGCCCGGGACGGCGCCCGCGTCGCGCTGTCGGACGGGGCGCTGAAGCTGATCGGCGAGGCGCGCGCGCACATCGAGGAGCTGTCGGCCCGTCCCACCCCCGTGTACGGGGTGTCGACGGGCTTCGGGGCGCTCGCCACGCGGCACATCGCCCCCGAGATGCGCGCGCAGTTGCAGCTCAACATCGTCCGGTCGCACGCGGCGGGGTCGGGGCCGGAGGTCGAGCGGGAGGTCGTCCGGGCGCTGATGCTGCTCAGGCTGCGGACGCTCGCCACCGGCCGGACCGGCGTGCAGCCGACGACGGCGCGCACGCTGGCCGAGCTGCTCAACGCGGGCATCACCCCGCAGGTCTTCGAGTACGGGAGCCTCGGGTGCTCCGGCGACCTCGCGCCGCTCGCTCACGTCGCCCTCGCGCTCATCGGCGAAGGATCGGTCAGGGACGCCGGCGGGAACCTCAAACCGGCGGCGGAGGCGTTGAGCGAGGCCGGGATCGCGCCGGTCATGCTCGGCGCCAAGGAGGGGCTCGCCCTCCTGAACGGGACGGACGGCATGCTCGGCATGCTCGTGCTGGCCATCCACGACCTGCGCAGGCTGCTCGTCGCCGCGGACGTGGCCGCCGCGATGACGGTCGAGGCGCTGCTCGGCACCGACCGGGTCTTCGCCGCCGACCTGCAAGCCCTGCGGCCGCATCCGGGGCAGGCCGCGTCGGCCGCGAACCTGCGGGCGCTGCTGGACGCCTCGGAGATCATGGAGTCGCACCGCGGGCCCGACTGCACCCGCGTCCAGGACGCGTACTCGCTGCGCTGCGCCCCGCAGGTCAACGGCGCCGCCCGCGACACGCTCGCGCACGCCGAACTGGTGGCCGGCCGGGAGCTGGCGTCCGCGATCGACAACCCCGTCGTGCTGCCGGACGGGCGCGTCGAGTCGAACGGGAACTTCCACGGCGCGCCCGTCGCCTACGTGCTCGACTTCCTCGCGGTGCCCGTGGCGGACGTCGCGTCGATGTCGGAGCGGCGCACCGACCGGATGCTCGACCGGGGACGGTCCGGGGGCCTGCCCGCCTTCCTCGCCGACGACCCCGGCGTCGACTCCGGCCACATGATCGCCCAGTACACGCAGGCGGGCATCGTGTCCGAGCTGAAGCGGCTGGCCGCGCCCGCGAGCGCCGACTCGATCCCGAGCTCGGCCATGCAGGAGGACCACGTCTCGATGGGGTGGACCGCGGCCCGCAAGCTGCGCCGGGCCGTGGACGGGCTGGCGCAGGTGGTCGCCATCGAGATCCTCACCGCCGCGCGGGCGCTGGACCTGCGCACCCCGCTGCGGCCCGGCCCGGCGACCGCCGCCGTGGTCGCGAAGCTGCGCGAGGCCGTCCCGCCGCCCGGCCCGGACCGCTACCTCGCTCCCGAGATCGCCGCCGCGACCGCGCTGGTCCGGGACGGCTCACTGGTCGCCGCCGCCGAGGCCGTCACCGGCCCGCTCTCCTGAAGGAGCCCGACATGTCCGAACCCCGTCCCGTCCGCGCGCCGCGCGGCACCTCGCTCACCGCCGCCAAGGGCTGGCCGCAGGAGGCGGCCCTGCGCATGATCCAGAACAACCTCGACGCCGAGGTGGCCGAGCATCCGGACGAGCTGGTCGTCTACGGCGGCTCCGGCAGGGCCGCCCGGAACTGGGACGCCTTCGACGGCATCCTCCGCTCGCTGGCCGATCTGGAGGGCGACGAGACGCTGCTCGTCCAGTCCGGCAAGCCGGTCGGGATCTTCCGCACGCACGAGTGGGCGCCGCGCGTGCTGATCGCGAACTCCAACCTCGTCCCGCAGTGGGCGACGTGGGAGGAGTTCCGGAGGCTGGAGTCGCTCGGCCTGACGATGTTCGGCCAGATGACCGCCGGGTCGTGGATCTACATCGGGACGCAGGGCATCCTCCAGGGCACCTACGAGACGTTCGCCGCCGTCGCCGAGAAGCGGTTCGGCGGCACCCTGGCCGGGACGATCACGCTGACCGCGGGGCTCGGCGGGATGGGCGGCGCGCAGCCGCTCGCCGTCACCATGAACGGCGGCGTCGCGATCTGCGTCGAGTGCGACCCGTCCCGCATCGAGCGGCGCGTCGCGCACCGGTACTGCGACGTCCGCGCCGACTCCCTGGACGAGGCGCTGCGCCTCGCCGGGGAGGCGCGGGACGAGCGGCGCCCCCTGTCGATCGCGGTCCTCGGCAACGCCGCCGACATCGTCCCCGAGCTGCTGCGGCGCGGCGCCCAGATCGACATCGTCACCGACCAGACCAGCGCGCACGACCCGCTCGCCTACCTGCCGCGCGGCGTCGCGTTCGAGGACATGGCCGCCGAACGCGACAAGGACCGGGACGACTTCATCGCCAAGGCCCGCGAATCCATGGCCGTCCACGTGGAGGCGATGGTCGGCTTCCAGGACGCGGGCGCCGAGGTGTTCGACTACGGCAACTCCATCCGCGGCGAGGCGCAGCTCGCCGGCTACGCGCGCGCCTTCGAGTTCCCCGGCTTCGTGCCCGCCTACATCAGGCCGCTGTTCTGCGAGGGCAAGGGGCCGTTCCGGTGGGCGGCGCTCTCCGGCGACCCGAAGGACATCGCCCGCACCGACCGGGCGATCCTCGACCTGTTCCCGGACAACGAGCCGCTGACCCGCTGGATCCGGATGGCGGGGGAGAAGGTCCACTTCCAGGGCCTGCCGTCCCGGATCTGCTGGCTCGGCTACGGCGAGCGCGACAAGGCGGGCGAGGCGTTCAACGACCTGGTCGCGCGCGGCGAGATCAGCGCGCCGATCGTCCTCGGCCGCGACCATCTCGACTGCGGGTCCGTCGCCAGCCCGTACCGGGAGACCGAGGGCATGAAGGACGGGTCGGACGCGATCGCCGACTGGCCGCTGCTCAACGCCATGCTCAACACCGCGTCCGGCGCGACGTGGGTGTCGATCCACCACGGCGGCGGGGTCGGCATCGGCCGCTCCATCCACGCCGGCCAGGTCTGCGTCGCGGACGGGACGGCGCTCGCGGGCGAGAAGCTGCGGCGCGTCCTGACCAACGACCCCGGCACCGGCGTCATGCGCCACGTCGACGCCGGCTACGACCGCGCCGCCGAGGTCGCGGCCGAGCGCGGGGTCCGTATCCCGATGAAATGAGCGAAGCGAACCAGGGGGTGTGGGGGGTCGGCCCCCCGCAGGGAGAGGGTCCATGAGCTTCGAGGAGATGTGGGCGGCGCTGCTGCCGGTCGGGCGGGACGAGGCGACGGGCGGCTACCACCGGTTCGCGTGGACGCCGCCCGAGATGGAATGCCGTGCCTGGTTCCTGGACGAGGCGCGCCGCCGCGACCTGGCGGTCGAGCACGATCCCAACGGCAACCTGTTCGCCTGGTGGCTCCCGCCGGACGGCTCGCGCGGTGACGCCGTCCTGACCGGCAGCCATCTCGACTCCGTCCCGGGCGGGGGCGCGTTCGACGGGCCGCTCGGCATCGTGTCGGCGTTCGCCGCGATCGACCTGCTCAGGGAACGCGGCGTCACCCCCGCGCGGCCGATCGGGGTCGGGGCGTTCGCCGAGGAGGAGGGCGCGCGGTTCGGCGTGGCGTGCCTGGGGTCGCGGCTGCTGACGGGGGCGATCGACCCGGCGCGGGCGCGCGGCCTGACCGACGGCGACGGCCACACGTTCGCCGAGGTGATGCACAACGCCGGCTTCGACCCGGACTCGATCGGCCCGGACGAGGACCTCCTCGGGCGGATCGCCTGCCACGTCGAGCTGCACGTCGAGCAGGGGAGGGCCCTGGCGGAGCCCGTCGGGGTCGCGAGCACGATCGTCCCGCACGGCCGGTGGCGGTTCGAGTTCACCGGCGAGGGCGACCACGCGGGGACGACCCGGCTGCCCGACCGGCGCGACCCGATGCTGCCGTTCGCGCACATGGTGACCGCCGCGCGCGCGGCGGCGGAGCGCCACGGCACCGTGGCGACGGTCGGGAAGGTCCGGGTCGTGCCGGGCGGGGTGAACGCCGTCCCCTCGTCGGTCACCGCCTGGCTGGACGCGCGGGGACCGGCCGACGAGGACGTCCGGCGGACCGTCCAGGACGTCGACGAGGCCGCCCGCGTCGCCGCGCGCCCGCACCGGGTGAGCGTCGACCTCGCCGAGGAGTCCTACTCCGAGATCGTCGACTTCGACCGGGCGCTGCGGGACCGGATCGGCCGGACGCTCGGCGGGGTGCCCGTCCTGCCGACGGGGGCCGGGCACGACGCGGGCGTCCTCGCGGCGCGGCTGCCGGCCGCGATGCTGTTCGTCCGGAACCCGACCGGGATCTCGCACGCGCCCGCCGAGTACGCCGAGCCGGCGGACTGCCTCGCCGGAGTGGAGGCCCTCGCCGCGGTACTGGGCGACCTGGCCCGCGGGTAGGACTTCCGATATGCAGTGGCATGCCCAGTTCGCCTGGCTCGGTGACGGTGTCGCGGCCGACGTGCTCATCGAGGCCGACGGCGAGCGGATCACCAGGCTCCAGGCCGGCGTCCCCTCCGCACCGAACGCCCAGCGGCTCCCCGGCCTGACCGTGCCGGGCCTGGCGAACGCGCACTCCCACGCGTTCCACCGCGCCCTCCGCTCCCGCGTCCAGGCCCATGCCGGGACGTTCTGGACGTGGCGCGAGCAGATGTACACGGTCGCCGACCGGCTCGACCCCGACTCCTACCGCGCCCTCGCCGCCGCCGTGTTCGCCGAGATGGCCCTCGCCGGGGTCAGCTGCGTCGGCGAGTTCCACTACCTGCACCACCGGCCGGGGGGCAGCCCCTACGGCGACCCGAACGCGATGGGCGAGGCGCTGATCGCCGCCGCGGCCGACGCGGGCATCCGGATCACCCTCCTCGACGCCTGCTACCTCGCCGGCGGCATCGGCCGCCCGCTGAAGGGCCCGCAGCTGCGCTTCGGCGACGGCACCGCCGGCAACTGGGTGCGCCGCGTCGAGTCCCTGCACGAGCGGACCGACAAGGCGGGGCGGCTGCACGCCCGCGTCGGCGCCGCGATCCACTCCGTCCGGGCCGTGCCGCGCGAGCAGCTGCGGGCCGTCGCGTCCTGGGCGAGGGAGCACCGCGCGCCGCTGCACCTCCACCTGTCCGAGCAGCCCGCCGAGAACCAGGACTGCCGGGACGCCTACGGCATGACGCCGACGCGGCTGCTCGCCGAGGCGGGGGCGCTCGGTGCGCTCACCACGGCCGTGCACGCGACGCACCTCACCGAAGAGGACATCGGCCTGCTCGGGGCGACGATGACCGGCGTGTGCATGTGCCCGACGACCGAGCGAGACCTCGCCGACGGCATCGGCCCGGCCCGCGCCCTCGCGGACGCCGGCTCCCCCATCTGCCTCGGCACCGACCAGCACGCGTTCATCGACCTGTTCGAGGAGGCCCGCGCGGTCGAGCTGGACGAGCGGCTCCGCACCCGGGTCCGGGGTCACTGGACGGCCGGGGAGCTGCTCGCCGCCGCCACCTGCGACGGCCACTACGCGCTCGGCTGGCCCGAGGCGGGACGCCTGGAGCCCGGCGCGTACGCCGACCTCGTCACCGTCTCCCTCGACTCGGTCCGGACGGCGGGCGCCGGCCCGGACCACACCGCCGAGGCCGCCGTCTTCGCCGCGACCGCGGCCGACGTCCGGCACGTCGTCGTCTCCGGCCGGCAGATCGTCCACGACGGGCGGCACCTGCTGATCGACGACGTGCCCGGCGCGCTCACCGCGGCCATCACCGCCGCGACGGCGCCCGACCAGGACCGCCCCGACCAGGACCGGCCGGGCCCCGCTTGACCGGCCCGCCTGATTGGCCCCGTCTGACCGGGCCCGTCTGACCGGCCCCGAGTGACCGGACCCGGACGCCCGGTCCCGCCTGACGGGCCCCGCCTGATCGGCCCCGCCTGATCGGGCCCGTCTGACCGGCCCCGTCTGATCGGGCCCGAGTGACCGGACCCGGACGCCCGGCCTCGGCGTGCGGGGAGGGGCGCCCCGCCGCGGTGACCTCGGACGACGCGGCCGTGCGTCCGGTGGGGCCGCCGGGAACGGTGACACTGTCGGTGCCCTCCGGTTAGGGGGCGGCGCCGCGCGCCCATGCGATCATGCGGTGGTTGATCTTGAGTGCCGCATTCCGAACGCGTGTGGGGCGCCGATGTTGCAGGGCAGGGCCGCCGAGTGCGCGGAGATCGAACGGCTGGTCGCCGGGGCGCGAGCCGGCGCCGGCGGGGCCGCCGTCATCCGCGGCGAGCAGGGCATCGGCAAGAGCGCCCTGCTCGACCACGCGGCCGGCCTGGCGGACGGCGCCCTCGTCCTGCGCTGCTCCGGCTACCGGCCCGAGGCCGAGCAGCCGTTCGCCGCCCTTGACCTGATGCTGCGGCCGGTGCGCGACCTCGGCGGCCCCGACGCCGAGCGGCTGCGCGCCGTGAGCGAGTCCGGCGGGGCCGGCCGCGAGGACGTCTTCACCGCGCGCCGGGCCGTTCTGTCGCTGCTGCGCCGGGCGGGCGCCGGACGTCCCGTGCTCTGCCTCGTCGACGACGCGCAGTGGCTGGACGCCGCCTCGGCGGACGCGCTCGTCTACGCGGCCCGCAGGTTCGGCGCCGAGCCGGTCGCGCTGCTGGCGGCGGCCCGCGACGACGCGACGTTCGGGTCGTCCGGGCTGGCCGAGATCCGGCCCGCGCGCCTCGGCCCGGACGACGCCGCCGCGCTCCTGCGCGCGCTGCTCCCGCCGCCCGCGCGGGACCGCGTCCGCGCCGAGGCGGACGGGAACCCGGCCGCGCTGCGGCTCCTCGCGTCCTGCCTGTCCTCGGGCCAGCGGGCGGGGCGCATCAACCCGTTCACCTTCCACGACGGCACCTCGCCCCTCGGCGGAACGGTCCAGGCCGAGGCGGGCGCGCGGCTCGCCGCGCTGCCGCCCGCCGCGCGGACCCTCCTGCTCGTCGCCGCCGCCGACGACACCCGGGACGCCGCCCGCATCACGGCGGCGGCCGGACGCCTCGGCTCGACGGTCGCCGACCTCGCGCCCGCCGAGCGCGCCGGGCTGCTCGAGACGACCGGCCTGACCATCGGGTTCGCGCACCCGCTGGTCAAGGCCGTCGCCTACCACCACGCGACCACGTCCGAGCGCCGGGCCGTCCACCGCGCGCTCGCCGACAGCGCCGGGGACGGCGAGCCCGAACTGCGGGCCTGGCATCTGGCGGCCGCCGCCGTGGGGCACCGCGCGTACGTCGCGGCGGAACTGGAACGTGCCGGGGAGTGGTCGGGCGACCGGCGGGCCCACATCTGCTACGCCCGCGCCGCCGAGCTGACCGCCGACGGCCGCACCCGGGCCCACCGGCTCGCGGCGGCCGCCCGCGCGGCGAGCCAGGCGGGCCTGCTGGACGGCGCGGCCGACCTGGTCGCGCGGGCCGCGCCGCTCGCGGCCGACCCGCTGACCCGCGCCGAGCTCGCGCAGGCCGAGGCCGCGGTGGAGTTCGAGCGCGGGTCGCCGCGGCGCGCCGCCCGGACCCTGATCGACGGCGCGGCCCCGATCCGCGGGCGGGATCCGGCGGAGGCGGCGCTGATGCTCGCCGAGGCCGTCCGGTGCGGCTGGCACGCCGGCGACCCGCGGCTCGTGCGGGAGGCGGCCGGCGCGCTGCGGGCCGTCCCGCTCCCCGCGGGGCCCGTCCCGGCGGAGCTGCCGCGGGTCGTCGACGCGGCGGTGAGCGCCGCCCGCGGTACGAGGGCGCCCGCCGGGCCGCGGCCCCCGCTCCCGCACGAGCCGGACCGCCGGCTCGCGGCGTCCCTCATCCCCTTCACCGACTCCTGCGAGACGGTCTCGCGGTTCGCGCGGGACTGCCGTGACGTGCCCGGACGGCTGCCGTACGCGCTGCAGGCGCTCGCCCGCGCCCTGATCGGCCGGGGCCGGCACCGCGAGGCGCGGGCGGCCGCCGAGGAGGGGCTGCGGCTGGCCGGCGAGGCCGGCGCGCGGTACCGGGCCGCCCACCTGAGCTGCCTCCTCGGCTGGCTCGCCGCGGTCGAGGGGGACGAGGGGCGATGCGCGGCCCTCGTCGCGGAGGGGCTGGAGCACGCCCGCGCGGAGGGCATCGCCCCGACCGTCTCGCTCGGCACGTGGGCCCTCGCGCTGCTCGACCTCGGCGCCGGGCGGCACGCGGGCGCGCTGGCCCGGCTGGAGGAGCTGCCCGAGGACGCGCCGGAGGGCGGCCCGGTCGCGAGCCTCGCCCGCCAGGCGGCCGACCGGGCCGAGGCGGCGGTGCGGTCCGGACGCCCCGAGCGGGCGGAACCTCCCCTGGCCCGGCTCGAAGGGTGGGCGCGGCGGACGTCGTCCCCGGGCATACGCGGGCTCGCCGCGCGCTGCCGTGCGCTCCTGGCCGATCCCGCCACGGCCGAACGCCATTTCGCGGACGCGGTCGAACTGTTCCGCCGGAACGAGGCGAACGTTTATGAGCGGGCGCGCACAGAATTGCTTTACGGCGAGTGGCTGCGGCGGACGCGGCGTCGCGCGGAGGCCGGAAGGCATTTAGGTCTCGCGTTGAAGACCTTCGAGGAACTCGGCGCGCGGGCCTGGGGCGAACGAGCGAAAGCGGAACTGTTCGCGACCGGTGCGCGCACCGCGGAGCGGCCGGAAAAGGACGGCGGGCTCGGCCGGCTCACCCACCAGGAACTCCAGATCGTGCGGCTCGCCGCGGCGGGCGCGAGCAACCGCGAGATCGCGGCCCGGCTCTTCCTCAGCCCGCGGACCGTCGGGAACCACCTCTACCGCGCGTATCCCAAGCTGGGCGTGCGGACCCGCGTCGAACTCCGGCGGCTCGACCTCGGCGCCGCGGCCGGGACGGGGAGTGCCGGGCCGCCGGTTGAGCAACCCGGGCGGCCCGGTTGAGCAATACGACTCAGAGCACGCCTGCGGAAAATGTGTATTGACTACTTGATCAAGCCGGGTTAGAAAGATCACATCGACCCCCTGCCCTGATCGAATCATTTCCGCGAGGTCGGCCACGCCATGGCTGTTCACGATTCTGTCCTCGTCGCCGTCAACTCCGCGGCCGCTTCCGTGCTGTTCGTCGCGGGCGTCGCCAAAACCGTTTCCCCGGCGCGGCTGAGCCGCGCGCTGAACGCGCTTTTCCGGAGATCCGGAAAAGGCTTCACCCGGGGCCATGTCCGCCTCTTCGCCGGGGTGGAGATCCTCGCCGCCCTGGCGCTGGCCGGCACCGCCACGCGCCCGGCCGGTGCCTGGGCCGCGGGCGTCCTCGGCGCGAGCTTCGCGCTGGCCGGCGTCCTCGGCCTGGTGCGCGGCGGCGGCACCGCCTGCGGCTGCCTCGGCGCCGCCGGCGGCCGTCCCCTCGGCTGGCCCAACGTGCTCGCCGGGTCCCTGCTCATGACCGTCCCGGTGCTGAACCGGGCGGCCGGGACCGCGGAGCCCGCCGCCTACTTCTTCCAGGTCAGCACCGGGCTGGCCTGCGGTGCGCTGCTGCTGTGCCTGTGGGCGCACCGCGGCCTCGTCAAGGACCTCACCCGCCCCCTGCCGGCCTCGCGATAGACGGAGGAACACCCTGATGGAGATCTTCTTCGGTGCCGTGCTGCTGATCCTCGTCGCCGCGGTCGTGCTGCTCTTCGCGATGCTCGGCGAGCTCGGCTCCCGGCTGCCGACCGAGCGGGAGACCGCCGCCGCCCGCGACACCGAGATCTGGCCGCTGGACGACGCGCGGCTCGGCGCGGAACCCGGCCGGTGGCCCGCCGAGCTGACCGGCCTCGCCGCCGGGTCCGCCGGCCTGGACGCGGCCCAGACCGTCCTCGTGCTCAGCACCGCCTGCTCGACCTGCAAGGACGTCGCCCAGCAGCTGTCGGACGAGCTGGACCGCGGCGCCGGGAACGGCATGGCGGTCGTCGTCTCGACCGGCGAGCGGGCCCGCGGGGAGCGGTTCGTCCAGCAGTACGGGCTGGAGAGGCTCACGCACTACGTCGACGAGGGCGGCAGCTGGGTGGCGGACGAGTTCAACGTCCGGATGAGCCCGACCGCGCTCGTCATGCGGGGCGGGCGGCTCGAATCCGCCCTCGTCTTCCAGGACGTCCAGGCGCTCAGGACGAAGGTCAACGAACCGAAGGGAGTGTCATGACCACGAAGACCGGACGGGTCGGAAAGGCCACGGGGAGGTTCGCCCGGCGCGGCTTCCTCGGCGCCCTCGGCGCGGGCGGCCTGACCGCCGCGTCGGCGGTGTTCGGCCGGTCCGAACCCGCCTACGCCATCTGCAAGAAGAACTGCTGCAACCTCGCGGTGTGCCCCAACGTCTCCATGACCACGTGCAGGAACAACATGGACTACCTCTGGGGCTGCTCCATGAGCGGCACCCTGCACTGCTCCTGCTGCGAGGCCTACTACAGCGGCAAGCAGCACTCCGCGTTCGAGTGCCGCTACAACTGACGGGATCCGGATGGTCACCTGGGTGGTCATCGGCGGGATCGGCGCGGTCCTGCACGTCCTGAGCCCATGAGGCCGGTCGATGGCCGGAGTCTCCGGCCCCATGATGCGCCGCCGTCCGGCGGACGGCGCGCGCTTCCTGGCCGGCCTCGCCGCGGGCGGGGTGCTGTCCGGGTTGCTCGTGGCACTGCTGCTGTACGTGGCGGGACGCGGGCTGCACGCGGCGCTGCCCGAGACCCCGCGGACGCTCGCCCTGGCGGCCGTGGCGCTCGGGTTCGGGATCGCCGACCTCGCCGGCCGCACGCCGCACGCGTGGCGGCAGGTCCCGCAGGTGCTCGTGCACCGGCTGAGGCCCGGGTTCCTCGGCGTGGTCTGGGGCTTCGACCTGGGCCTGCTCGTGACGACGCAGAAGGCGGCGTCGCTGGTCTGGGCCGGGGTCGCCGCGGTGGTCCTGCTGGACCCGTGGGCGGCCGCGCCGGTCATGGTCGGCCTGGCGCTGCTGTCCAACCTCAGCGTCGCGCTGGCCAGCGTGCGCTTCACGCCGGCGCTGATCGACATGGGCACGAGAAGGGAACGGCTGTGGCTGAGATCGGTGCGCGCCCTGTCCGGGACGGCCCTGGTGACGCTGGCCGCCGTGACGGCCGTCCAGGCGCTGTGAAGGACGGCGTGATCGTCGTGACGCGGTTCGAGTGCCCCGGCCTGTGGGCGCTGCTCGTCCTGCTCGTCCTGCACAAGCGGCTGGCGCGGGACGTGCGGCGGGACGCCACCGGGTTCCTCGGGACGTCCCTCATGGTCGGCTGGCGCACCCGGACGCTGCTCAACGTCTCGCTCTGGCAGGACATGGACGGCGTCCACTCGATGGGGCGGGTGCGCCGGCACGTGGACGCGACCCGGGTCCCGTCCCGGCTCGGGGTCGCGACCTCCGGCGGCGTCTTCGCGTTCGCCGGCGACTGGAGGCAGGTGATGTTCGGGATCGACTGCGACGGCGACTCGCCGGTCCGCCCGCTCTGACCACCACACACCAAGGAAAGGACGGTCACATGAGTTCGGACTACTATCTGCCCACCGACCACGGTTACGCGGTCGTGGAGGACATGGAGGACGGCACGAAGAAGGTGATGGTGTGCGACTCCGTCGTCGCCGGCGTCCCGCAGAACGTCTACGCCATCCACTTCAAGTGCACGTCGCTGCGCGTCGGGCCGGGCGTGCGGATGGAGCACGCGTCGACGGGCAGCCACACCCGCCAGGTCGTCGAGGTCTTCGCCGAGCGGCGCGGCGTCGTGCATCTGCGGGCCATGAAGCGCGGCACGAGCCCGATCCTGGAGGAGGCGGCCCGGCGCCGCTGACCGTCGCCGCGACGGCGCTCCTGCTCGCCGTCGCCGGATGCTCCACCGGAGGGCGGGACGACGGCGCCGCACCGTCCGCCCGCCCGCCGGCGTCCCCCGCGGGCACCGCCGGCCCCGCCGGTCCGGACGGGGCGCCCGGATGCCGCCCCGCGTCACCGGTCGCCCCGTACGGCGCCGCCGACTTCGCGGACGGCATGCCCGAGGTGCGCGGCACGGGCCGCGGCCTCCAGGCGTGGGGGCTGATGATGACGCGGGAGCGGTACCCGCCGCTCCGCGCCGGCCAGGACCTCAAGATCGTGTGGCGGGTGACCGGCTCGGGGCCGCTCCGGCTCACGGCGTTCGATCCCGGCGGCGCCGAACACGACGTCGTCTGGGGGCCGGAAGCGCACGGCGGCAGTAGTTTCAAGCGCCCCGGCGACGAGTGGGGCGCCGGCTACCGGCTCGGCGAGCCCGGCTGCTGGCGGCTGCGGCTGGCCCGCGGCGCGGCAACCGCGGACGTCTGGTTGCGCGTTGCCACTTGAAGACCTGCCCGGGGCCGCGTGAGATCCTGCCCGGGTGAGCACGGTCATCACGAACATCGGGGAACTGGTCACCAACGATCCCGCCGTTGGCGACGGCCTGGCCGTCGTCCGCGACGCCGCCCTGGTGATCGAGGACGGCACGGTCGCCTGGACCGGCCCGTCCCGGGACGCGCCCGCCGCCGACGAGGCGTTCGACGCGCAAGGGCGCGCCGTCCTCCCGGGCTTCGTCGACTCGCACGCCCATCTCGTCTTCGCTGGCGAGCGCGCCGAGGAGTTCGCCGCCCGGATGAGCGGCGAGAAGTACGCCGCGGGCGGCATCCGCACCACCGTCGAGCGCACCCGCGCCGCGTCCGACGACGACCTGCGCGCCAACCTGCGCCGCCTCATCGGCGAGATGGCCCGCCAGGGCACCACGACCGTCGAGTGCAAGTCCGGCTACGGCCTCACGGTCGAGCAGGAGGAACGCGCCGTCCGCATCGCCGCCGAGCAGGCCGACGAGGTCACCTACCTGGGCGCCCACGTCGTCCCCGCCGGCCACGACGCCGCGTCCTACACCCGGCTCGCGGCGACCGACATGCTCGCCGCCTGCGCCCCGCACGCCCGCTGGGTGGACGTCTTCTGCGAGCGGGGCGCCTTCGACGCCGACCAGGCCCGCGAGGTCCTCCAGGCCGGCATCAAGGCGGGCCTGGCGCCCCGCCTCCACGCGAACCAGCTCACCCAGGGCCCGGCCGTGCGGCTGGCCGTCGAGCTGGACGCCGCGTCGGCCGACCACTGCACCTTCCTCGGCGACGCCGACGTGGACGCCCTGGCCTCGTCCCGGACGGTCGCGACCCTCCTGCCCGGCGTCGAGTTCTCCACCCGCCAGCCCTACCCGGACGCCCGCCGCCTCCTGGACGCCGGAGCCACCGTCGCCCTCGCCACCGACTGCAATCCGGGCTCCTGCTACAGCTCCAGCATGGCCTTCTGCATCGCCGTCGCCGTCCGCGACATGCGCATGACCCCGGCCGAGGCCGTCTGGTCCGCCACCGCCGGCGGCGCCCGCGCCCTCCGCCGCACCGACGTGGGCCACCTCGCCCCGGGCGCCCGCGCGGACGTCCACGTGCTCGACGCCCCGTCCCACATCCACCTCGCCTACCGCCCCGGCGTCCCCCAGACCCACGCCGCCTGGAAGCGAGGCCGCCGCGTCGAGGCCCGCCCGGAGCCGGCGTAGGGCTCACTCCGTGGTGACGTAGCGGCGGTTGACTCTTATCAGGGGCTTCCGATCCCCGGCGGTGTAGTCCGTGGAGAGGACCTCGGCGGCGAAGAGGGTGTGGTCGCCCGCCTCCAGCGTCTGGCGGGTTTCGCATTCGAGGGCGGTGACGCCCGTTTCGGGGATCAGGGCGTCCGTGCGGGGGCCGCGGTGGTGGGGTTCGGCGGCCAGGAGGATGCGGGCGCTCGGGCGGCCCTCGCTGGCGAAGCGGCCGGCGAGGGCGCGCTGGGAGGTGGACAGGATCGTCGCCGCCCAGCGGTTCTGGCGGGTCAGGACCTCGGTGAGGTAGGAGACCGTCGCCACGCTCGCCAGGACCATCGGGGGGTCCAGGGAGAGCGACATGAACGAGGAGATCGTCGTGCCGAGGTCGTCGCGGCCGTCGCGGACGGTCAGCACGACCACGCCCGTGGCGAAGCCCGCGACGGCCTCCGCGAACTCGCCGCTCAGCGGATCTCCCAGGTGCCCGGCAGGGTGAGGGGGCCGGCGGAGGGGAGGCCGAGGCGGGCGGCGAGGCCGGACAGCGAGCCCCACGCGTCGAAGCGCGCGGACGCGGCGGCGCGGTCCTCGCTGGACTCCGGCGGGCGCAGCCGCTCCAGCGGCGAGCTGTGCGGGTACACGCGGACCGGGGCGTCGGCGGCCAGGCCCGCCTTCTTGCGGGCGATCTCCAGGGCCGTGTCGACCCCGCCCAGCTCGTCGACCAGGCCGCGGTCCCTGGCGTCCGCGCCCGTCCAGACGCGGCCCCGGGCCAGCTCGTGGACGCGCTCGCGGGACAGCTCGCGGCCCTCGGCGACCTTCGCGGTGAAGTCGTCGTAGATCCGGTCGAGGGAGGCGTTGACGCGCTCCCACTCGGAGTCGCTGAAGTCCTTGGTGGCGCTGAACATGCGGGCGTGGTCGCCGTCGGCGACGGAGCCGAGGCCGATGCCGACGCGCTCCAGCAGGTCGTTCACCACGGCCTTGCCGACGACGACGCCGATCGAGCCGGTGATGGTGCCGGGCTGCGCGACGATCGTGTCCGCGGCCATCGAGACGTAGTAGCCGCCGGACGCGGCGACGTTGCCCATGGAGACGACCACCGGCTTGCCGGCGCGGCGCGCGAGCACCACCTCGCGCCAGATGGCGTCGGACGCGACCGCGGAGCCGCCGGGGCTGTTCACCCGGAAGACGATCGCCTTGACGCGGTCGTCCTTCACGGCGGCGCGGAACGCGGCGCCGATCGTGTCCGCCCCCATCGCGGGGCCGGAGTTCGGCAGCGGCCCGCCGCGCCCGCTGCGGCCGAGCCGGATCGGGCCCTGCCCGTTGATGTAGGCGACGACGTCCTGCCTGCCGGGCTGCGGGATGCGGCTCGCGAGGCCGTGCGCGCGGTTGTAGCGGGACACGAAGCGCAGCTGCGCCTCCTCGCCGAACTCCTCGCGCAGGTCGCCGTACACCTCGTCGCGGTAGCCGAGGCGGTCGACGAGGTTCTCCTCCAGGGCCTCGGCGGCGAGGAGGGGGCCGCGGTCGGTGAGCTCGCGGACCTTGTCCTCCGGCAGGCCGCGGGCGGCGGCGATGCCGGCGGTGATCTGCTCGCCGAGCGAGGTGACGAGCCGCTGCGACGACTCCTCGTGTTCCGGCGTGTACGTCTTCTCCATGAACGTGTTCGCCATGGTCTTGTACTCGTACCGCTTGGCGAACCGCGGCCGGACGCCCGCCTTCTCCAGGGCGCCCGCGAAGAACGGCTCCTCCAGCGCGACGCCGGTGAGGCCGACCTCGCCGGTGGGCTGCAGGTAGATCTTGTCGAACCCGGTGGCCAGGTAGAACGGGACGGTGCCGCGGCCGCCCTCGCCGAACGTCTCCGCCCACGCGACGGTGAGCTTGCCGGCGTCCCGCATGGCCTGGACGGCCTCGCGCAGCTCCTGGGCGAGGGCGAGGCCGACGGTGCCGGTGACCTTCACGACGAGGGCGCGCACCCGGTCGTCGGAGCGGGCGCGGCGCAGCCCGTCCAGGACGTCGCGCAGGCTCGTCCGCCGCATCGACAGGATCGCCGAGATCGGGTCGGACGGCGCGGTCTCCACGATGCCCTCGGTGAGGTCCAGTTCGAGGATCAGCGGGGCGGTCCGCCGGTCGCGGGCCTGTTTGATCGCGTTGACGACTGTGCCGGGATCAACCATGCGCACCAGCCTATGCGCTCGCCGGCGGCGGCCCCAGGGCGCGACGGGACGGCGGTGCCCCGTCCGTCGCGCGCGTCCGGCGCTATCGTCGGACCCATGGGTGACGGGGACGGCTGGGCGAACTGCGGGCAGGGGCACACGCACTGGGGACGGTTCGGCGCGGCCGGCCTGCTGGCCTACCACCGCGACGCCGGCGGCCAGGTGTGGATCCTGCTCCAGCAGCGCGCGTGGTGGGGGCTCGGCGGCGGGACGTGGGGCATGTTCGGCGGCGCCCTGCACAGCCACGAGGACGCCGTCACGGGCGCGCTCCGGGAGACGTCCGAGGAGTGCACGCTCGACACCGGAACGGTGACGGTGCACGGCACGAGCGTCGAAGACCATGGCGGCTGGTCGTTCACGTCCGTGATGGGGTCGCTGACGAAGCGCGCCGATGTGAGGGCCGCGTCGAGGGAGACGCGCAGAGCGGAATGGGTGCGCGTGGAAGAGGTCACCGACCGCAAGCTGTTCGAGCCGTTCGCGCGCTCATGGCCCCGCCTCCAGGGCGCCATGACGAACGTCGTCCTGGTCGTGGACGCGGCCAACGTCGTCGGAGCCCGCGCCGACGGCTGGTGGAAGGACAGGGTGGGGGCGAACGCGCGGCTCCGCGACGACCTGAAGAAGCTGGACGGCGGCGTGCGGGGGCTGCCGGACGGGCTGTTCCCGTTCGACCGCTGCTTTCCCGAGGTCGTGCTGGTGGTCGAGGGCGCGGCGCGGCGCGTCGCGGACGAGCCGTCCGGCGGGGTGCGGGTCGTCGCCGCGCCCGGCAGCGGGGACGACCAGATCGTCGACCTCGTCGAGCGGGCCGGCCCCGGCGCGCACCACCTCGTGGTGACGGCCGACCGGGAACTGCGCGCCCGCTGCGAGGCCGCCGGGGCCGCCGTCACCGGCCCGCGCTGGCTCCTCGGACGCCTCTAGTCCCCGGTCAGTCCCCGACGCGGTGCCCGGCGTCGCGCAGCGCCGCCGTGGCCTCCTTCAACCGGTGCTCCGGGACGAGAACCAGGTCGGCGTGGTAGGTCGAGGCGACGAAGACGGACACCCCCGCCTCGGCGAGCGGGCCGACGATGGCGGCGAGCATGCCCGGAGTGTCCAGGCTGTGCTCCGTCTCGCCGTAGAAGCCGACCCACCGTTCCGCCTCGGAGAAGGGTGACGCGTCCCGGACGACGGTGAGGCCCTCGGGCGCGCGCACCATGGCGATCCACTCGTCGTCCTCCGGGAGCGTCGCGTGCGGCAGATGCTCGACGGTGAACTGGCCGGGGACGATGTTCAGGCGCTGCGCGACGGTCATCCCGTCACCCTATTCAGGGACGAGCCACACCGCTCCGAGCGGCGGGACGCGCATCACCGTGGACGCGGGAAGCCCGTGCCACGGTTCACCGGACGCCTCGACCCGGCCGAGGTTGCCGACGCCGCTGCCGCCGTACTCGAAGGCGTCGGTGTTGACGACCTCGCGCCAGCCGCCCTCGCGGGGGAGCCCCAGCCGGTAGTCCTCGTGCGGGGCGCCCGAGAAGTTGACGACGCACGCCATGACCGGCGGGTCGCCGCCCTGGGACGTCCCGTAGCGCAGGTAGGAGAGCGTGTTGCCGCCCGCGTCGTTGCCGTCGATCCAGCGGAACCCGTCGTGGTCGCTGTCGCGCGTCCACAGCGCGGGTTCGGCCTGGTAGGCGTGGTTCAGCTCGCGGACGAGCCGCTGCAGCCCGAGGTGGTGGGCGCCCTCGGCGGCGTTCTCCAGCAGCCACCAGTCGAGCGGGCGCTCCTCGGCCCATTCGGCGCCCTGCCCGAACTCCTGCCCCATGAACAGCAGCTGCTTGCCGGGATGCGACCACATGTAGGCGAGCAGGGCCCGCAGCCCGGCGAACTGCTGCCAGGCGTCGCCGGGCATCTTGCTGAGCAGCGACCCCTTGCCGTGGACGACCTCGTCGTGCGACAGGGGCAGGACGTAGTTCTCCGAGAACGCGTACACCAGCGAGAAGGTGATCTCGTTGTGGTGGTAGTGCCGGAACACCGGCTCGTGGCGCAGGTATTCGAGCGTGTCGTGCATCCAGCCCATGTTCCACTTGAACCCGAACCCGAGCCCGCCGAGATGGGTCGGGCGGGACACCCCGGGCCACGCCGTCGACTCCTCCGCGATCGTCATGATCCCGGGGCTGCGCTTGTAGACGGTCGCGTTCATCTCCTGGAGGAAGGAGATGGCCTCCAGGTTCTCGCGCCCGCCGTAGATGTTGGGCGACCACTCGCCCTCCTTGCGCGAGTAGTCCAGGTACAGCATCGAGGCGACGGCGTCCACGCGCAGCCCGTCGATGTGGAACTCCTCCAGCCAGAACGACGCGTTCGCCACCAGGAAGTTGCGGACCTCCGCGCGGCCGAAGTTGAAGACGAGCGTGCCCCAGTCGGGATGCTCCCCGCGCGCCGGATCGTCGTGCTCGTACAGCGCGGTGCCGTCGAAACGGGCCAGGGCCCACTCGTCCTTGGGGAAGTGGGCCGGCACCCAGTCGATGATGACGCCGATACCCGCCTGGTGGAGGCGGTCGACGAGATGCCGGAAGTCGTCCGGGTTCCCGAACCGTGCCGTGGGCGCGTAGTAGGACGTCACCTGGTAGCCCCAGGACGGGCCGTAGGGGTGTTCGGCGACCGGCAGCAGCTCCACGTGCGTGAAACCCATGTCGCGCACGTACTCGGTCAGTTCCTCGGCCAGTTGCCGGTAGCCGAGCCCGGGACGCCACGACCCGAGATGCACCTCGTACACGCTCATCGGCTCGTGCAGCCAGTCGTGGTCCTTGCGGGCGTCCATCCACTCGCCGTCGGCCCACTCGTGGGACGAGGTGAAGACGCGCGACGCGGTCGCCGGCGGGCGCTCGGTCGCCTGCGCCATCGGGTCGGCCTTGGTGCGCCACACCCCGTCCGCGCCGAGGATCTCGTACTTGTAGCACATGCCGTCGCCGATGCCGGGGACGAACACCTCCCAGACGCCGGTGGAGCCGAGCGAGCGCATCGGGTGGGCGCGGCCGTCCCAGTGGTTGAAGTCGCCGACGACCCGGACGCCGCGCGCCGTCGGCGCCCACACCGCGAAGGCCGTCCCGTGCACCGTGCCGAACGCGGAAGCGTAGGAGCGGACGCGGGCGCCGAGCGCCCGCCACAGCTCCTCGTGGCGCCCCTCGCCGATCAGGTGCAGGTCGAGCTCGCCGAGCGTCGGCAGATGCCGGTACGGGTCGTCCTGGACCGTCTCGACGCCGTCCCCGTAGGTAACGGCGAGGCGGTAGTCCGGGACGGCGAGCGGCGCCGCGCGGTCGTCGTCGCCGGCGAGGGACGAGCCGGCCGGCAGCGTCCCGGTGAACAGGCCCTGGTGGAAGTGGCGCAGCGGATGCCGGTCGCCGTTCGGCAGGACGACCTCGACCTTCTCCGCCATCGGCCGCAGCGCCCGGACCTGCGCGCCGTCCCGGCCGGGATGCGCCCCGAGGACGCCGTGCGGATCGTGGTGGTCGCCGCCGACGAGCCGGTCGATCTCCGCGCGCGTCACCCGTGCCATGAGCTCATGGCCTCCCGTCACTGAGTCCTTTACCCAATGGGGTGCCCCGAGAAGCGGCGGTCTCACATGGCGCGCCCACCTGTTTCCGCGAGCTTGAACGGGACCGCGAGCGAAGATCGTCGATCGGGAGGCGGCGGGAGGGTCCGGAGGAAGGGGTTGCGACCGCACGGGCGGCGCGACTCTTCGTCGTGGGGTCGCGCCGAATGCGCCGTCCGTGCGGTCACGTCTTCTCGCCCCAGGGGTGACATCGACCCCACCGCCCTGGGCTCCACTCCTGTGTCACCTGAGCGACACAGGTACCTGCCGTACCGGAACGTCCCGGCCCGGTCCGCCCCCGCTCGCGGACCGGGCCGCGCCGTTCCCCATGTGGTCCTCTCGTCACTCGCCGTGCTCCCCGCGCGTCTGGTCGAGCAGGAGCCGGCGAAGCCCCTCCGGGTCGTCGGCGGCCACCGTCATCGCACATCCCGCCTGTAGCTGGGCGTCGGTGAGGTCGCCGCTGCGCGTCGCATACCACCGGCCCGCGTCGCTGCGCCACACCTGCCAGCCCGGAAAGTCCCCCTCGATGGCCGCCTTCAGATCCTCGAAGTCGCCCATCAAGGTCGTCCCTTCCCCGAGGCCGCTCTTCTGTATACAAAAGTCTTACTCGGTCTAAGAGGTGTCAAGCTGTCCGTAAGCGGACCGTGCCCCCGCGGATAGCGCGTGAAAGGTATGGATGACCGGAGGGCGGAGCCAGGATCGAACGCCGAGTCGAGCCGGGTTCGAACGCGGCGCCGAGCCGGACGAGGGTGGGGCACGGCGGAAGAAGGGAGGTGACGCCGGTGCCGGATCGTCCCGCCTACCTGCGCATCGCCGACACGCTTCGGGAGGGGATCCGGGGCGGCAGCCTTCCGCCCGGGACGCGGTTGCCGACCATCGCCGAGCTGTGCGACGCCCACGGCGTCTCGGAGATCGTCGTGCGGCAGGCCATCGCGCTGCTGCGCGGCGAGGGTCTCGTGGAGACCCGCCGCGGGGGCGGCACGCTCGTCCGGGTCGTCCCGCCGGCGCGCCGGGTGGCGATGGACCGGTACCGCGCGGTGACCCGCCCGATGGCGGTCCCCGAGACGACGTTCACCCGCGACCAGAACATCGGCTGGGCGGAGTACCGGCTCGACAGGGAGTTCACCCGCGTGCGGGCGGACGACGAGCTGGGCGCGCTGTTCGAGCGGCCGACCGGGATCGAGCTGCTGCGCCGCCGGTTCGTCTTCTATGCGCGCGGCGAGCCGCAGCAGATCTCCGTCAACTACCTGCCGTGGGACCTCGTCGGCGACACGCCCGTCTCCGACCCGGCGCGCGAGCCGTGGCCCGGCGGGACCCTCGCGCAGCTGGCCTATCTCGGCCACCCGCCGACCCGCGTCGAGGAGTCGGTCCGCTCCCGGATGCCGACGCCCGAGGAGGCCGAGACGCTCCGGATGACCGGCGGGGTGCCGGTCCTCGCCATCACCCGCAGGATGCTGTCGCGCGCCGACGTCATGGAGGTCTGCCGCGACATCGTGCTGCCCGCCGACCGGGTCGTCCTCGACTACTCCATCGACCTGTGACGCCGCGGCGGGTCAGCCGGCCAGCCGGGCCAGGGACCGCAGCGGGACGGGCAGCCAGGCCGGCCGGTTCGCGGCCTCGTAGCGGATCTCGTAGACCGCCTTGTCGAACTCGAACGCCCGGACGAGCGCGGCGTGCGCCGCCGGGTCGGGCCCGCCCGCCGCCGCGTAGCCGGCGCAGAACGCCGCCCGGTTCCGCTCCGCCCACGCCTGGGCGCGCCGTTCGAGGACGTCGGCGGTGTGGGACGGGAGGTCGGCGTCGCGCACCAGCAGGAAGCGCGCCGCGTACTCGAACGAGCGGAGCATGCCGGCGACGTCGCGCAGCGGGTGCGCGGGGGCCCGGCGCTCGTCGGGCGTGCGGGCCGGCTCGCCCTCGAAGTCCAGCAGCGTCCAGCCGGACTCGGTCCGCAGGACCTGGCCGAGGTGGTAGTCGCCGTGGACGCGCTGGACCGTCAGCGGCCCCGCGTCGGCGGCGACCTCGTCGAACACCGCGCGGATCGCGTGCGCGTACGGGCGCAACTGCGGCACGGCGGCACTGACCTGGTCGAGCTGCTCGTTCATCGCGAACACGATCTCCCGCAGCAGCCCGGGCGGCGCCTGCGTCACGCCGAACGCGTCCGCGAGCGCGCGGTGCACCGCGGCGGTGGCGGCGCCGAGCCGCTCGGCCTCCGCGGCGAAGTCGCCGCCGGCCTCGCCCGCGTCGGCCGCGGTCGGGCCGCCGTCCGCCGTGGGCGGCCACGGCTGGGCGAGCCAGTCCCGGACGCTGGTCAGCGCGAGGTGCCAGCCGTCCGTCGCGGTGCGCAGGAACTCCGACAGCAGCGCGAGCGTGACGGGCTCGTCCCCGGCCGGGCCGGAGACCGCGTGCGCGCCCGGTTCCAGCTCGATCCAGCCGTGCACGGCCGGGACGTGCTCGCAGCCCTCCCGGGACAGCGCGAGGTTGATCTCCAGATCGGGGTTGACGCCGGGGGACAGGCGGCGGAACAGCTTGCAGATGTAGGCGTCGCCGAAGATCAGCGAGGTGTTGCTCTGCTCGGCGGAGGCCGGCGCGGCGTCCAGGTCCGTCCGGATGCCGGTCCCGGGCGCGCGGTGGAAGTGCAGCGGCCCGATCGTCCGCTCGTCCGCCATGTGCGCCAGGAGCGGGCGGGTCAGCCGCGGATCGTGCGCGCCGTCGTAGACGTGCCCGGTGATCCCGTGCTCGCGCCCGTCCAGCCGGCCGATCGCGTGCGGCTCCAGCGCCTCGGGCAGGTCGCGGCGGACGCCGAGGAGGACCTGGTAGTGGTCGGTGCCGGTGTTCTGGCGGACGTCGATGACGAGGTGGTGCAGGGCGGGGTCGCCGGGGAGGAGTTCGGTGGCGGTGGCGATGGCCAGGTCGTCGATGGGGCCGTCCTTGCCGCCGAACCACCGCTGCCGGGGCAGCCAGCCGGCGAGGAGCCGGGCGAGCGAGGTGTCGGACGGCGGGTAGGACGGCTGCACGGTCACGTCACACCTTCTCCCGGTTCGGTCTCCTCGGGCGGAGGCGCGAGCAGGAACCAGTAGAAGCCGTGCCCGGGAAGCGTCAGCAGATAGGGCAGCTCACCGATGGCCGGGAACTGGACGCCGCCCATGCACTCGATCGGGGCCGACCCCCGGAAGCGCCGCAGGTCCAGTTCGACGGGCTGCGGGAACCTGGACAGGTTGTTCACGCACAGGACCGTGTCCATGCCGCCCCACTGGTTGGCGTCCGCGCCGTTGATCTCGCGGGTGAAGGCCAGGACGGAGGGGTTGGAGGCGGACAGTTCGACGTAGGAGCCGACGCCGAAGACGGGGTGGCGTTGGCGGATCTCG
>NZ_FOVH01000029.1 GCF_900115095.1 Actinomadura madurae | reverse complement strand
ACACCCCCGCCAACGCCGCCAGCGCGATCCCGAACCCGAACACCGGCGTCACCCACCGCCCCACATCGATCCCCAGCGCCCTCGTCAGCTCCGGCCGCTCGGTCGACGCCCGCACGATCATCCCCACCCGGGTCCGGGTCAGCACCACCCACACCGCTGCGCACACCAGCACCGACACCCCCAGCACGAACACCTGATAGGCCGGATAGGTGAACAACCCCAGATTGAGCGTGCCGCCCAGCTGCGACGGACGCGGATACGGCTGGGAGTTCACCCCGTACTGCCGCTTCATCACATCCTGCAAAATCAGCGCCAGCCCGAAGGTGAACAGAAAGTTGTACAGCGGATCCAGCGGCGTCAACCGCCGCACGAACAGCCGTTCCACAATGATCCCGGCCACCCCGAGTAGGGGCGGGACCAGGATCAGGGAGACCCAGAAGTTCAACCCGAACGAATCCAGCGCGATGAACGCCCCGAACGCCCCCAGCATGTAGAACGCGCCATGCGCCAGGTTCACCACACCCAGCATCCCGAAAATCACGGCCAGACCGAGGGCGAGCAGGGCGTAGAACGCCCCACCCACCAACCCGTTGAACGCCTGCTGCAGCACGTCGCGCCCGCCTACAGCTTGCAGGACGGGTCGGGCTGCTGGAAGGCCTCCGCCGCCGGGATCGTCTTGATGATCTTCTCGTAGTCCCACTCCTCCTTGACCTCGCTCTTCGGCTTCACCTGCCCGAGGTACGCGTCGTGCAGCAGCAGGTGGTCCTGGGCGCGGATGGTGGCGTTGCGGGCGAACAAGTCGTCGAACTTGTATCCCTCTAGCTGCTTGACCACCTCGTCGGACTTGTCGGTGCCGCCGCGCTGCACGGCCTCCAGGTACTGCAGGGCGGCCGAGTAGTTGCCGGCCATGTTGGAGGTCGGCCGCACACCGACCTTGGCCTGGAACTTGTCGGCCCAGGCGCGGCTCCTGGCGTCGAGGTTCCAGTACCACATGTCGGTGTAGCGTGTGCCGGCCAGCGCGTCCGGTCCGAGCGAGTGGATGTCGCTGATGACCAGCAGCCCGACGGCGAGGCTGACGCCCTTGTCGCGCAGCTTGTACTCGTTGTACTGCTTCACCAGGTTGACCAGGTCACCGCCCGCCTGCATCGTCCCGAGCACCTGCGGCTTCGGCTTCAGACCCGGCGCCTTCAAAAGGAACGTGGAGAAGTTGTCGTTGGGGAACGGCGTCGGGTCGCTCTTCACGACGCTGCCGCCCGCGGCCTTGATGGCGGTCGAGAACGTCCTCTGCATGTCCTCGCCGAACGCGTAGTCCGGGTAGACGATGTACCAGTTCTTGCCGCCGTCCTTCGTCACCTCGGTACCCGTGCTGTGGGCCAGCATGTAGCTGTTGTAGCCGTAGTGGAAGGTGTACTTGTTGCACTGCTTGCCCTCCAGCTCCGTGCTGGCGGCACCGACGTCGATGAACACCTTCTTCTTGTTCTTGGCGATCGTGGCGACGGCGAACGCGGCCGAGGACGTCGGCACGTCCAGGATCACGTCGGCGTGCTGGCGGTCGTAGAGCTCCTGCGCCTTCGAGTTGGCGATCTCCGGCTTGTTCTGGTGGTCGGCGGAGAGCACCTCGATCTTGTCGGTGACCGCCTTGTCGCCGTACTTGGCCTTGAAGTCGGCGACGGCCATCTTCACCGCCTCGACCGACTTGCTGCCCGAGGTGTCGGCGTAGACGCCCGACGCGTCGTTCAGGACCGCCAGCACCACTCCGTCGTCACTGATCTTCCCTCCGCCGCCGCCCGGCCCGCCTCCGCACCCGGCCAGCAGCAGCCCCGCGGCCACCAGGCCGCCGCTCCACCCCTTGACTCTCATTCCGCGTCTCCTCTGATCTCCAAGAACTCGGCCGTGGTCAGATTCCGAGGTAGTCGAGCAGCTCGTGCTCTCGCTCGCGGACCTGGTCGCGGTCCAGCGACTCGACGATCCGCCCCTCGGCGAGCAGATAGTGACGGTCGGCGACGGTGGCGGCGAAGTGCACGTTCTGCTCGATGAGCAGGACGGTCACGCCCGCCTCCTTCACCTCACGGAGGATCTCTCCGATCCGCTGGACGATCAGCGGGGACAGGCCCTCGGTGGGCTCGTCGCACAGCAGCAGCCGGGCACCCGTCCGCAAAACCCGGGCCAGCGCGAGCATCTGCTGCTCACCGCCCGACAACTTCGTCCCGGGAAACCGCCGCCGCTCCCGCAGCATCGGGAACGTCTCGTACACGCGCTCCAGCGACCAGGGATCGGGGCCCATCACGGGCGGCAGCGTGAGGTTCTCCTCCACCGACAGCGACGCGAAGATGCCGCGATCGTCCGGGACGTAGCCGAGCCCGCGGCGGGCCAGCCCGTGCGGGGCGCGGCCGGTGATGTCGGCGCCGGACAGCGAGATCGTGCCCGCGATCCTGCCGTGGGCGCCGTGCAGGCCCATCAGGCAGCGCAGCAGCGTGGTCTTGCCCGCGCCGTTGCGGCCGACCAGCGTGACGATCTCGCCCTGGTCGACGTGCAGCGACACCTCGCGCAGGGCTTGGGCCTCGCCGTACCAGGCCGACAGTCCGTCAATGCGCAGCATTGGAGTCTCCCAGGTAGGCGGTGACGACCCGCGGGTCGTGGCGGATCTCCGCGTACGGACCCTCGATCAGCACCTTGCCGTGCTGAAGGACGGTCACCCGGTCGGCGAGACTCGCCACCACGTTCATGTTGTGCTCGACCAGCACCACCGTGCGGCCGGCGCGGATCTTCCGGACGAGCTCGATGGTGCGGTCGACGTCCTCGACGCCCATGCCCGCGGTCGGCTCGTCGAGCAGCAGCACCTTCGGGTCCAGGGCCAGGGCGAGCGCCAGCTCCAGCGCCCGCTTGCTCCCGTACGACAGCGAGCCCGCCGGGACGTCGCCCTGCCCGGACAGCCCCGCCTCGTCGAGCAGTTCCCCGGCGCGCGCGGCGAAGCGGCTGAGCGCCTTGTCCGAACGCCAGAACCGCCAGCCGAGGCCGGTCGGGCTCGCCAGCGCCAGCTCCAGGTGCCGGCGCGGGGTCAGCTCGGCGAACAGGCTGGTGATCTGGAACGAGCGCGCCACCCCCAGCCGGGTGATCGACTCCGGGCTGCGCCCGGCCAGCTCGTGCCCGTCCAGCCGGACGCTGCCCGCGCTCGGCTTCAGGAACCCGGTGAGCAGGTTGAACAGCGTCGTCTTGCCCGCGCCGTTCGGGCCCACCAGCGCGTGCACGCTGCCCTCGGCCACGTCCAGGTCGACCTCGTCCACGGCACGGAAACCGCGGAACTCCCGGACCAGCCCCCGCGCCGTCAGGACGGGGACCGCCCCGTCATGGGCGACACCATCCTGAGCGGCCCCGCCCGGAGCGGCGCCTTCCGGAGCGGCACCCTGCCCGCCCTCCGTGGGACCACCTCCCATGCGCCCTCCTCACGCGTCATGGCGTGACCCGGGCCACACCGGGGACGCCGTGACCGTGAACGCTAGGCGGCGGCCGGGGGGTGAACCAGGTGACCTGGACACACATTCGGGCGGCCTGATATGAGGCGGCGCACACCGCGCGCTCGATCGGCGGGAGAAAAGGCGTCCTGGCTGGGCGTTCCCGGAGGTCCGGCGGGCACCCGGCGGCGGCTTCATGGACGGAGCCACCACAGGATTCCGGTGAACAGTGTGCTCGCCGACGTGGCTCGCCCCGCCGCCCGTCGTTCAGCATGGCAGTCCACGGGTCTGACCGACTGACCGACGAAGCCCGTTCCCACCCCCAGGGAGCCGCTCATGCCGTTACTCCGCAGATCCCCCGTTCTCCCGGCCCTGCTGGGGTCGCTGCTGGCGGTTCCGCTGGCCGTCGCGGTGCCGTCCGCCCACGCGGACGCCCGCTGCGCCCACATGAACCGGGTGCGCGTCCCCGGCGCGGTGCATCAGGTCGCCGCCTGCCTGGACGACCTGACCACCGCCGGCACGGTCGCCTCGGGCCACACCGACAAGTCCGACTGGGAGGGATTGCACTCGGCGGCCACCCGGAACCCGAGCGGAGTGCCGGGGATCCAGATCGACGGGTACTTCCGCGACGACTCCTCGTTCAACACCACCCACGGTTGGAACCACGACTCCCAGTTCGTGATCCGCCTTCCGAAGCGGTGGAACGGCGGGCTGGTGGTGTCCGGGGCGCCGGGGACCCGCCGCCAGTACGCCAACGACTTCACCATCTCCGACTGGGTGCTGTCGAAGGGGTACGCCTTCGCCTCGACCGACAAGGGCAGCAACGGCAACCAGTTCTACCGGGACGGCAAGCGGCCGGGGGACGCCGTCGCGGAGTGGTACCGGCGGATGATCCAGGTCACCGTGGCCGCCAAGGCGACGGTGGCCCGCCACTACGGCAGGCGCCTGACCAGGACGTACGCCGCGGGCATCTCCAACGGCGGCCAGATGGTGCGCTGGGCCCTGGAGAACCACCCCGAGCTCTACGACGGCGGGGTGGACTCCGAAGGCACGTACTGGCCGCGCGACAACGGGAACAACGCGCTGGTCTACCTGCCGGAGGCGCTGCGCAACTACCCCGCCTACGCGGCGACGGGCGACCCGATCGCGCACGCCGCGATGCTGAAGGCCGGCTTCGCCCCCGGCTCGGAGTTCCTGTGGGACTTCAACTACCGCTTCATCTGGGACAACACGCAGCGCATCTACCGTGAGGAGGTCGACCCGGCCTACGACGGCGACCTGGAGGCGGGCATCCCGTACTGCGAGAGCGGCACGCCGAACTGCGACACCGACTACCGCTACTACTCGCGCCCGAGGAGCGTCCACCGGACGGTGGCGCGGCTGGGCATGACCGGCCGCATCGGCAAACCGATGATCACGGTGCAGGGCACGCTGGACACCCTGCTTCCGATCAAGGTCCACGGCGACGCCTACGCCCGGAAGATCCGTGCGCAGGGCCGGGGCGGGCTGCACCGCTACTACCGGATCGAGGGCGCGTCCCATCTCGACCTCGAATACGACCTGTTCCCCGGCAGGATGCGGCCGCTGCTCCCCTGCATGCGGACGGCCTTCGAGGCCCTCGAACGCTGGGTGGGCCCGGGTGGCGGTCAGGCGCCCCCGCCCAGCGCCACCATCCCCCGCCAGACCTCCGGCGACGTGGTCAACACCTGCGCCATCGGCTGACCGGAGCGCGGGAGAACGCGCCCGGCGGGCCGCCGGGACCCGGTGGCCCGTCAGGGTACGCGGTCCGGCCGGACGGGGCCGTCCCCCCGCCCTTCCTCCCGTGGCGGGGACTCCCGTCCGGCCAGCCCGTCGGCCTCGGCGCGGATGAGCCGGCGGACGATCAGGGCGGACCGCGACGGCCGCCCGTCCCGCCGCTGCGTCAGGCACAGCTGGACGGGCGGCGCGTCGCGCACGGGGAGCCAGACCAGCTCGGTGATGTCCGCCGACGTGTCGAAGCGGGCGAGGATGCCGAGCCCGGCCCCCCGGCCGACCATCACCTTCACGGTGCGCGCCGACATGGCCTGGACGACGACGTCGGGATCGGCCATGTGCCGGTGCAGCATCTCCCACAGGACCGTGCCCGCGCGCATGGTGACGATGGGCCAGGTCTCCAGGTCGCGCCAGTGGACGTGGTCGCGTCCGGCCAGCGGGTGGTCGGTCCGCACCCAGACCCCGACGGCGGCGGACACGAGCGGGATCCGGCGCAGCCCCGGGGCGGCCGGGCTCACCGGCGTGGTGACCACCCCGAAGTCCAGCGTCCCGTCGAGCACCGCGGCCTCGATGGCGGCCGAGGCGCCCTCGTGGACGGTGAACCGCAGCCCCGGGTGCCGCTCCCGCAGCCGGCCGACCACCGGCGCGATGATCGTCTCCGCGGTCACCGAGACGCCGCCGATCCGGACCCGGCCGTGGTAGGCGGCGCCGGACTCCATGGCCGACTCGCGCACCGCGTCCTCGGCCGCCACGAGCCGTCCGAGCGGCTCGATCAGGGCCTGGCCGGCCGCCGTCGGACGCACGCCGTGCCTGCTGCGGGTGAGCAGGACGACGTCGAGCTCCTCCTCCAGCAACGCGATCTGCTGCCCGATGGTGGGCTGGCTCACGCCGCACCGCGCCGCCGCCGCGCGCAGCGACCCGGTCTCGATCGCGGCGAGGAAGTACCGCGCCCGCTCCACCCGCACCGGGCCACTATAAAGGTAAAAGCTTTCACCCGTGAGCTCTGATCACGTCTTCCCCGCAGCCCAGCGACAGGGCATGTTGACGTAAGCCCGATCTCCGGGCCGGCGATGCCGCCGACGTGAAAGGAATCCCCAGTGCCCGACGGTCCGCTGAGCGGAGTGCGCGTCCTGGACGTCTCGACGATCCTGGCCGGCCCCCTGGCGTCCTCGCTGCTCGGCGAGTTCGGCGCCGAGGTGATCAAGATCGAGCATCCCGCCGACGGCGACCCGGCGCGCCGGTACCCGCCGCTGGAGGACGGCGAGTCGGCGGCCTGGTCGATGCTGGCGCGCGCCAAGCGGAGCGTCACGATCGACCTGCACCACGCCGAGGCCGCCGCCCTCGTCGGCCGGCTGGCCGCGTCCGCGGACATCGTGGTGACCAACTTCCGCCCGGCGACGCTGCGGCGGTTCCGCATCGACTTCGACGACCTCCGGGCGTACCGGCCCGACCTGGTCATGGTGCACGTGAGCGCGTTCGGGCGCACCGGCCCCTACGCCGACCGCCCCGGCTTCGCCCGCGTCGCGGAGGCCTTCGCGGGCCTGACCTACCGCACGGGCGACCCGGAGCGGCCGCCGGTCTTCGCCGGATACCCGGTGGCCGACGGCGTCACCGGCATCTACGCCGCGTTCGCGGCCATGCTCGCGCTGCGCCAGCGGGACCTCACCGGCGAGGCCCAGCTCGCCGACATCCCCCTCTACGAGCCGCTGCTGCGGATGATGGAGGACTTCGTCGTCGAGTACGGCGCGACCGGGGAGAACCGCGAGCGCCAGGGCAACCAGAACCCCCACATCAGCCCCAACAGCCTCTACCGGACCCGCGACGGCCGGTGGCTGGCCCTGCCCGCCTCGACCGAGCAGATGTGGCGCCGGCTGATCAAGGTCATGGACGCCGCGGACCTCGCCGTCCACGACACCATGACCGCCCGGCTGGAGCACCGCGAGGAGATCGAGGCGCGGGTCGCCGCCTTCGTCGCGGCCCACGACCTCGACCCGCTGATGGCGCTGCTCGACGACGCCGGGGTGGCCGCCGGACCGGTGAACTCGGCGGCGGACATCTGCGCCGACCCGCACATCCGCGCCCGCGGGTCGGTGGTGGAGGTACGGGACGAGCGCACCGGGCGCCGGCACCTCATGCAGGCGCCGGCCGGCCGCTTCTCCGGCTTCGGCGGCACGATCGGCCGCACGGCGCCGGCCCTCGGCGAGCACACCGCCGAGGTACTGCGAGACCTCGCCGGGCTCGGGGACCCGGAGATCGACGACCTGCGCCACCGCGGCGTGGTCTGACCGAGAAAGAACCGCCCATGAGCATGGCAACCCTGTCCATCATCATCCTGGTCGCCCTCTTCGCGGCGACCCTGATCCCCGCGTTCGACCTCGGGCTGGGCGCCCTCGCGGCCGCGTTCCTGATCGGCCTCGCCGCCGATGTCGCCACCGACGACGTGACGGGCTTCTTCCCGGCCGACTTCTTCGTGCTGATCGTCGGGGTGACGGCACTGTTCGCCGTCGCGCATCTGAACGGGACCCTCGACTGGCTGCTCGACCTGCTGCTGCGGCTGGTCCGCGGCCGGCTGGTGCTGATCGTGCTGGTCCCGTTCGTGATCGGCGCGGTGCTCACCGCGGTCGGCACCCTGCCGGCCGCGGCGACCGCCATCGTCTCGCCGATCGCGCTCGGCTTCGCCGCGCGCTACCGGATCTCGCCGCTGATCGCGGCCGTCCTCGGCGTCACCGGGATCATCAGCGGGCTGCTCTCGCCGCTCGCCGTCTACGGCGTCACGGCGCGCGAGCTGAGCGAGAAGCAGGGCCTCGGGCTGCCCGGCTCGGCACCGGTGACCTTCCTGCTCGGCGGCCTGGTCACCGGGCTGGTCGTGTGCACGGCCCTGCTGATCGTCGGCACCCGGACGGGCGCCGTCCCGCCCGGCCGCATCTCCGGCGCGCCCCGTCCCGCCACCCCGGAGGGCCCCGCACCGGACGACCTCGCCCCGGACGACCCCGCACCGGGCGGCGGCGGATCCGGCGGCGGCGGATCGGAGGCTCCGGGGGCGGCGCCGGTCTCCACCGCCAAGGGCGGGACGGCGACGGTCGTCTCCACCCCGCCGGCGGAGACGGCCGATCAGCCCCCCGGCGTCCGCGCCCTCACGATCGGCGCCCTGCTCGCGGTCGTCGTCCTCTCCGTCGGCTGGGACATGCACGTCGGCTACCTCGGCGTCACCGCGGCGCTGCTCCTGCAGCTGGCGTTCCGGCTGCCGTCCGGCGAGATCGTCTCCCGGATTCCGTGGAACGTGGTGCTGCTGATCGGCGGGCTGCTGACCTACGTCGGCCTGATGCAGCACCTGGGCGCGTTCAAGCAGATCAGCGACATGCTCAGGGTGGACGGCTCGCCCCTGCTCAGCCTGCTGGTGCTCTGCTACATCGCCGGGGTCACCTCGTTCGCCGCCAGCTCCATCGCGGTGTTCGTGACCACGATGCCGCTGCTGCCGCCGCTGGTCGCAGACGGCGTCTCCCCGGTCGGCGGGGTCCTCGCGCTCGCGCTGGCATCGGTGCTGGTCGACATCAACCCGCTCGGCATCACCGGCGGCCTGATCCTCGGAGCCGCCGAACCCTCGGCGCGGCCCCGGCTGTTCCGCCAGCTGCTCATCTACGGCCTCGTCTCGATCCCCATCGCGCCGTTCCTCACCTGGCTCGCCTTCGGCTGGTGGTGAGCGCCGGGGCCCGCGGCGCCGGCGCCGCGGGCCCCGGCCGGCCGGCTCACCCGGCGGACGCCGCCGTGATCTTGGCGGGATTCATCATCCACAGGACCCGGTCGATGCGCGGGCCGGAGGCGTCGACGGCGAGGACGGTGAACAGCTCGCCCTCCCGGTGGAGCAGGGCGGCCTCCTGCCCGTTCACGTGGGCCCACTGGACGTCGACCCCGTCCCAGAACCGGTCCGCGAAGGCCCGGACGTACTTGGCGACGCGGAACGCCCCCACCACGGGGAAGCGCGAGGCCCGGACGGCGCCGCCGCCGTCGGAGTAGCTGATCACGTCCGCCGCGAGGATCGCCTCCAGGGCGGTGAGGTCCCCGGTGCGGGCGGCGGCGACGAAGGCGGTCAGCAGCCGCCGCCGCTCGGCCCCGGTCACCGGGGCCCGCCGCTCGGACCGCAGGTGCTTGCGGGCCCGGCTGACGAGCTGCCGAACCGCGACGTCGCTGACCTGGACGATCTCGGCGATCTGCGGATAGGGGTAGTCGAACGCCTCCCGCAGGACGTAGGCCGCGCGCTCGGTGGGCGAGAGCTTCTCCAGAAGGAACAGGATCGCCAGGCTGAGGGCCTCCCCGCGCTCGGCGCCGAGGTGCGGGTCGGCGCCGGTGTCGACGGGTTCGGGCAGCCAGGGGCCGACATAGGTCTCGCGGCGGACCCGCGCCGACCGCAGCACGTTGATCGCGAGCCGGGTGGTCGCCGTCGCAAGGAACGCGGCGGGCTCGGCCACGGTGCCGCGGTCGGTGGTCTGCCAGCGCAGCCAGACGTCCTGCACCAGGTCCTCGGCCTCGGTGGCGCTGCCCAGCATCCGGTACGCGATGCCGAACAGGCGCGGCCGCACGCCGGCGAACACCGCCGCGGCCTCGCCGAGATCGTCCCGTTCCGCCGGCCCGATGCCCCCCACGATGATCCCCCCGTCTCGCTGGTAGCCGGACACCTCCGATCCTCTCCTACCCGCGAACGGCTCCCGGCAGGGCACCGGGCCCTCCCGGACGACGGCTCGGGGCTCAGCCTGCCTCGTCCCCGACGGCGTCGAGGATGCTCGCGACCACGGCGTCGGGCCGGGACACCGCGATCGCGTGCGAGCCGCCGGGGATCTCCCGGGTTCCGCGCGAGGAGGCGCGTTCGGCCATGAACCGCACCGCCGCCGCGGGGATGTTGAGGTCGCCCTCGCCGATGACGAACCACGACGGCCTGGTACTCCACGCCGGCTCGCTCGTGCCGAGCCCGTCGGTCAGCGCGCGCTCGGTGACCGGGCGCTGGGTCGACGCCATAAGGGCCGCCTCGCCGGCGTCCACATCGGCGCAGAACTGCCGGTGGTACTTGTCGTCGGCGATCCGGACCTCGTTGCCCCCCGTGGACACCGGGTACGCGACCAGCGCGCTCGCCAGGGTGCTGCCCTCGAACTTGCCGGACAGCAGCAGCGCGCTCTCGCCGGGGTCCGGGGCGAACGCCGCGACGTAGACCAGCGAGCGCACGGCCTCCAGGCCCGCCGCCGCCTCGGTGATCACCATGCCGCCGTAGGAGTGGCCGACGAGGACGACCGGCCGGCCGATGCCGTCGATCACGTCGCGCACGTAGGCGGCGTCCCCGGCCAGGCCGCGCAGCGGGTTGGCGACGGCGACGGCGGGCAGGCCGCGGTCGTGCAGGCCCGCGATGACGCGGTTCCAACTCGCCGACTCGGCGAAGGCCCCGTGGACCAG
Organism: Actinomadura madurae; assembly: GCF_900115095.1. Classification (GTDB taxonomy): domain Bacteria; phylum Actinomycetota; class Actinomycetes; order Streptosporangiales; family Streptosporangiaceae; genus Spirillospora; species Spirillospora madurae. The sequence goes on along the minus strand of NZ_FOVH01000029.1, from coordinate 74,336 downwards.
GACGACGGTGGGCCGTTCGGTGCTGCTCATGGCTTCTTCCCTTCGGTGTCGGTTCCGCCCGGACGTCGTCCGGGCGCCGTCCGGGCGGGCCGCGCTACCTGCCGGCGCCGCTCGCCAGCCAGTCGGCGTACTTGATCTCGCCGAGCGTCGCGCCGTCGCCCGGCACGAGGTCGCCCTCCCGCATCTCGGCGCCGAAGTAGTGCGCGTGCGGGTCGGTGACGATCCGGCGCGGGTCGTCCCACGCCGTCAGGGCGTCCCGGAAGAACTCGTCCATCCGGAACCGCTCGGGGCCGCCGATCTCGACCGCGCCGTTCAGCGGCGAGCCCACCGCCACCCTGCCGACGTTCTGGGCCACCTCGTCGCCCGCCATGGGCTGGAAGAGCACCGGCGGCATCCGCACCGCGTCGCCGTCCGTGGCCTCGTCCGCGATCCGGCGGGCGAACTCGAAGAACTGCGTCGCGTGCACGATCGAGAACGGGATCGGCGAGTCCTTGATCAGCTCCTCCTGGGCGACCTTCGCCCGGAAGTAGCCGATGTCGGGCCGCCGCCCGGTGCCGACCACCGACAGCGCGACGTGGTGGCCGACCCCGGCCGCCTCCTCCGCGGCCAGCAGGTTGCCGGTCGAGGTCTCGAAGAACTCCAGCACCGCGGCGTCCTCGAAGGACGGCGAGTTGGACACGTCGATCACCACCGACGCGCCGTCCAGCGCCCCGGCCAGCCCCTCGCCGGTGAGCGCGTTGACGCCGGTGTTCGGCGCGGCCGCGACCGCCTCGTGGCCGTGCTCGCCGAGCCGCGCCACGAGCTTGGAGCCGATCATGCCGGTACCGCCGATGACCACGATCTTCATGAGAGACCTCCCGTCCGCCGGGGGCCTCCGTCGCCGCCCGGTCGCCAGCTATGACCGGGCACCTCCTCCGCCTGTGACAGGTTCGGGAGATCTCTCCAGAGATCGGTCAGCCGCCAAGGACCCCGCGAAGCCTGCGCGCGAACGCCTCGGGCTGCCCGGCGTAGCCGAACTCGCCGTCGAGGAACCCGCCGTGGTGGCTCGGGAACACCTCCGCCCGCTGGCCGAGCAGCTCGGCCATCGCCACCGACGTGCGCCCGGTGAAGACGCCCTCGGACTCCTCGCCCACCGCGATCACGATCCGCGTGGGCGCCGCGGCGAGGGCCCCGGCATCGGGCCGGTGGTCGCTGACCGCCCACGACCGGTCGGAGAGCAGCGGATCGTCGCGCGAGCCGTCGTCCTCGGCCGGCATCCCGAACGCGGCGGGGTCGGGCGCGGGCTGCTCGAAGTAGGCGTCGGTGAACTCGCCCCGCCACGACGTCATCGCGATGAAGGCCGCCATTCCGGCACCCCAGCCCCCGCCCTCGTAGGCGTCGCGGACGCCGGCGCGGGCGCGTTCGGCGGCCTCGGCGTCGGGGAGCACCGGGATGAGGGGCGGCTCGTGCGCCACCAGGACGGTCACGTCCTCGGGGTGCGCCGCCACCAGGGCGAGCGCGGTCACCGCGCCGCCGCTGCTCGCGAACATCTCGACCGGACCCGCGCCGAGCGCCTCGATGAGCGCGTGCACGTCGGCGGCCTGGGTCTCGGGCACATGGTCGTCCCGGCCGTCCGCGCGGGTGCTGCGGCCGAGGCCGCGCGGGTCGTAGGCGACCACGGTGCGATCGGGGAAGTGCGAGGCGAGCGCGCGGAATCCGGTGGCGTCCATGGGCTGGCCGATCATGACGAGCGGCGGGCGCACGTCCTCGGGGCCGTGGACGTCGTAGACGATCTCGGCCCCGGCCGTCTGGAGCTTGTGAGTGTTCATGGCCGTACTGACCTGCGCCGACCCGGAAACTCATCGGCGGAACCGGACCGCCGGCGGGCGCGTCCGAGGTGCACGCGGGAACGGCACGCACGCTCCCGGACAGGGGCACCTTCCCGCGAGAAGGGAGCACGGTGCCCAGTTACCTGCAGACACTCCCGCTCCACACGATCACCGAGGTGTACGGCGAGGCGGGGCTCCGCGACCGGTTCGCCCGCGAGATCCTCCGCTTCCGGGAGCCGGACTGGCGGCGGCTGAGCACGGCGCTGGCCCTGGCCGGCGACCTGCACCGGCAGGACCGCCGATCGCGCGAGCCGGTGGTGAACCACCTGCTCCGGGTGACGCTGCGCGTGATGTGCCACTACGAGGTGGACGACGTGGACCTGCTCGTCGCCTGCCTGCTGCACGACTCCGTCGAGGACCACCCGGCCGACCTGGCCGGCGAGGGGCACGACGATCCCGCCGGGGCGGCGCTGGACGTCCTCGCCGGGCGGTTCGGCCCGCGCGTCGCCGGCCTCGTCCGCGCCGTGACCAACCCGGCCTACGACCGCGACGGCGACGTCCACGCCCAGTACCGCGCCCACGTCACCGCGAGCCTGGACCGCCATCCCGCGGCGCGGATCATCAAGGCGTCGGACTTCACCGACAACGGCGTCGGCCTGATCCACACCACCGGCCCCAAGGTCCGCAAGCTCGCGCGCAAGTACCGGCCGCTCGTCCCCGAGCTCAAGGAGCTGATCAACCGCCCGGACACCCCGCTGCGCGACCGGATCAAGCGGCACATCACCGGCCAGCTCGACCGCGCCGACGAGCGCTTCACCGCCATCCTCCAGGGCCACGCCGCCTGACCCGGGCCGCCCCGACAGTGGGCGCCACGCGTCAGTTCTTCACCTTGCCGGGGCCGGCGAACCCGAACAGGTAGCCGGCCACCTTCCGCATCTGGATCTCCTCGGCCCCCTCGGTGATCCGGTAGCGGCGGTGGTGCCGGTAGATGTGCTCGAACGGGGTGTGGCGGGTGTAGCCGAGGCCGCCGTGCACCTGCATCGCCCGGTCGGCCGCCTCGCACACGAACCGGTTCGCCCGGTAGTTGCACATCGACACCCGGTCGCTGATCTCCAGGTGCGGGACCCGGTCCAGTTCCCAGGCCGTCTTGCGGACGAGGCCGCGCAGCATCTCCGCCTCGGTCCGCAGCTCGACCAGGGGCCACTGGATCGCCTGCCGGGTGGCCAGCGGCCGCCCGAACGTCAGCCGCTTGCGCGCGTACTCGACGCTGCGGTCGATGCAGTACTGCCCGGCGCCGACACCGGACGCGGCCTGCCGGATGCGGTTCTCGTGCACGAACGTCTGTGCGACGGCGAGCCCTCCGCCCTCGGCGCCGAAGACCGCCGAGCCGGGCACGCGCACGTCCCGGATGGTGACCTCGGCGTGGTCGGTGGGCATGTTCAGCGTCCACCAATGGAAGTCGATGGAGAACCCCGCGGCGTCGGCGGGCACGAAGAAGGCCGTGATGCCCCGCGCGTCCCCGGGCTCGCCGGACGTCCGGGCGAACACCACGTCGTGGGTCGCCGAGTGCATGCCGGAGTTGAAGCGCTTGGCCCCGTTGAGGACCCAGTCGCCGCCGTCCCGGACGGCCGTGGTCTCCATCCAGGTCGCGTCGCTGCCGTGGTCGGGCTCGGTGAGGCCGAACCCGATCCGCTTCTCCCGGGCCAGCATCGGCTCCAGGAACTCCTCCTTCTGCTCCGGCGTCCCGTACTCCAGCAGCATGTGGACGAACGGGAAGTTCCCCACGACCGACGACTCGTTCTGGAGATCGTTGTGGAGCCCGAGCCCCCGGTGGGCGAGATGCTCGCGTATCACCGCCATATCCAGGTTCGTCCCACCGGAGCCGCCGACCTCCTCGGGCAGCCCGTAGCGCAGCCAGCCCGCGGCGTCCGCGCGGCGGAACATCTCGCCGAGCAGCTCCTCCCACTCGGGACGCGGGACGCCGCCGTTCTCGAAGTCGGTGCGCGCGTACTCGCGGCGGTGGTCGAAGAAGCGCTCGTTGTCGTCCCGCGCCTGGAGCGGGAGGATCTCGCGCTCGATGAAGGCGTCGAGGTCGGCCAGGAGCCGGATCAGGTCGTCGGGCAGAGCAAAATCCACAAATCCTCCTGAACGATCGTTCAACCAGCAATACACCCGATCGCCCGCGCGGCCAAGGGCGCCGTCGCGCCGGTGAGGACGGACGGGCGGCGCGCGAGTGGAACGGCGCGGAGCGGCAATACCCGAGAGGACTCCCCCCGGAGGTGCGCGATGGTGTGGCTCGGACTCGTCCTCGTCGTGGCGGGGGCCGTCCCCGCGCTCACCGCGAGCGGCGACCTCGCCGGCGTCGACCTCACGGTGGCCGGCGCGATCGCGATGGCCGCGGGCGCGGTGCTGCTGGTCGCCGGCATCCTGCGGCTGCGCGGGCGCCGCCGCGCCGGCCCGGGCGGCGCGGCACAGGCCTACTACCGGACGTCCACCGGCAAGATCGTCGCCATGGTCGTCGCGGTCGTCTACATCGTCTCGCCGGTCGACCTGATCCCCGACGTCTTCCTGCCGGTCGGCGTCGTCGACGACGCCACCGCGTTCACCTGGCTGCTGGTCGCGCTCGGCCAGGAGTACACCCGCAGGTCGCGGGCGGCGCGGCGCGCCCGCTGACGCCGCCGTGGGTCGGCGGCGTCAGCGGGCACGGCCCCCGATCACCAGGCCCGGTCGCAGTCGGCGACGCCCTTGACGGCGAAGCCCTGCCCCGAGCTCTGGACGTGGTCCAGGATCCGGTCGTGATTGCGCACGAACGCGGTGTAGGTCGCGTCGTCGTTCATGATCCTGATGACGTTCTCGTCGTTCGCCTCCAGGGACGGCCGGTTGAGGTTGGCGGTCCCGGTGAACACGACCTTGGCCCGCGTGGTGTTCGGGTAGGGCGCCTCGATCAGGAGGTCCTTGGCGTGCACATAGTTCGGGGCCTCGCCGTCGCCCTGCTCGTACGACCACATCCGCACCGGGAGACCGTCCTCGACGGCGGTGGCCAGCGGCGTGCAGGCCGCCTCGTGGATCTTGCGGGCGACGATGCTGACCGTGCAGCCCTGCTTCGCCTTCCGGACGAGCTCCTTGCCCACCTCGCTCCTGGTCAGGGACCAGTTGGCGATGCGGATCGTCCCGGGGCAGCCGGTCGCCTCCAGGGTGTGGACGACGGTGTCGTTCGCGGACAGGTCGCCGTCCACGCGCTCGCGCGGGTAGAAGTAGCTCTTGATGTCGCCGATGGTCGCCGGCGGGTTCGTGTTGTAGTAGTCGAGGTCCGTCCGCATCCGCGCCATGTCCGCGAAATAGCCGGCGTAGCGCTGGAAGAGGGCCGCGTCACCCGTGCGGGTGTACCAGCTGTTCCAGGCGGCGCGGCCGGACGTGCCGTTCAGGTTCGCCGAGCCGGTCGAGACCACGTTCGAGGTCCCCTTGGTCTTGGAGAACAGCACGAACTTGTTGTGCATCGAGCCCGTGCCCTGGCAGGAGTGGTGGTCGGGCGCACCGGCGGCGTCCCGGCAGTAGCGCGCCCACGTCTCGTCGTCGCCGTCGCCGTCGAGTGCCTGCTTGACGCGTGCGAACTGCTGGTTCTCGGTGCCGGGCGCGCCGCCGTCCACCAGGAGCCTGACCTTCACCCCCCGCGACCGCGCGGCGTCGATCAGCGAGTCGGCGATGCCCCCCTCCTCGAACCGGTACGCGGTGAACATGATCGTCGAACCCCGGTCGGCGTTCTGGACCAGGTCGGTGAGGTGATCGACGATCTCGGTTCCGCCCGGGGTGTTGAACGTGGCGGTGGCTGTGATGGCGGCCGTTCCGGCGCGCGGAGGGGCGGCGGCGGACGCGGGGACGGTGAGGCCGGTGGCCGCGAGGATCGCGGCGGCGCCGAGCGTCAGACCACGGGAGCGCATGAGCGGGTCTGCCTTCCTGTTCTGGCGGGGTTCCCTCTGGCTCGCGGGGCGTTCCGGCGGTCGTCCCGGATGGACGGCGGTCCGGCATCCCGATTCTCACCGGCCGCACGGCCCGGCATCAGCCCGGATTCGGCCAACGGGCGACGGTTTCAGGACAACCCGGGGTCCTGCCCTCGATGCGAGAACGTCTCGCGGTACTCGGTGGGGGTGACCCCGGCCGACCGCCGGAAGTGCGTGCGCAGCGCGGCGGCCGAGGGGAAGCCGCAGCGCCGGGCGACCTGGTCGACCGGCAGGTCGCTCGTCTCCAGCAGCTGCTGCGCGCGGATGACGCGCTGGTGGGCCAGCCACTGCGCCGGCGCGCAGCCGGTGATCTCCCGGAACCGGCGGTCGTAGTTGCGCCTGCTCATGTGCGCCCGCCGGGCCAGGGCGGACACGGGCAGTGCCGAGTCCAGGCGGCCGAGCGCCCAGACGATCGTCTCGGCCACCGGGTCGTCCCCGGCGTCGAGTTCGGGGACCGGCGACCGGACGAACTGGGCCTGGCCGCCGTGCCGGTGCGGCGGCACCACCAGCGCCCTGGCCAGCCGGTTGGCGTCCGCGGCGCCCAGCATGGACCGGATGAGGTGCAGCCCGAGGTCGACCCCCGCGGCGCCTCCGCCCGCGGTCAGCACGTCCCCGCCGTCGACGTACAGGACGGCCGGGTCCACCTCGACCGCCGGGTGGAGTTCGGCCAGCCGCGCCGCCAGCAACCAGTGCGTGGTCGCGCGGCGGCCGTCCAGCAGTCCGGCGGCGGCCAGGACGAAGGCCCCGCTGCACAGTCCCGCCACGCGTGCGCCCCGCGCGTGGGCCGCGCGCAATGCCTCCAGGACCGGCTCGGGCGGGCGTTCCGCCCTCGGCTGCGGCAGGTTCGGGACGACGATCAGGTCCGCCGCGCGGATCGCGTCCAGGTCGTGGGGGACGGGGCACGACAGCCCGCCCCCGACGAGCGCGGCGTCCGGCTCACCCGCGACGATCCGAAGGTCCGCGCCGGGCAGGACGCCGTAGTGCGCGGCGAGCTCGAACACGCCGGACGCGAAGGACATGCTCCCCAGCAGCGCGCCGTCGAACAGCACCACGACCAGCCTGCGGGGCAGGCCCTCCGCCGCCGTCCGGCTCCGGTTCCCGGCCGTTAACGCTTCCGCCAGCATGTCGGCGCTCGCACCCATCGCCTCTGCATCACCGCCCCGAGCGGAAGACGCGGCCCGCTCCGTCCGTACGGCCTGAGTACCACAGGACGCGGCGATCGAGAAGGAGGAGCTCGCTCCGCGGGACCGGCAGGCCCGGATGAAAGGCGGCGAAAGGCGCCCCACGGAAGCTTCAATACGCGTCCTCAACGGCCTGGTTGGCGTGGTCGGTCAGCAGGGCCCTCCAAGAGGAGAACAGATCCAGTAGAGCGGTGACCTCTGCCCGATCGGCGTCGCGGACGGCACCCAAGACGTCGAGTTCGTTGGCGACGGTCAGTTCGGCGAAGTCCCGGCGCTGCACGGGCGAGATGGAACGTGCGGTCCCGGCGAAGCGATCGGCGAAGGCACCGTCCAACCGGTTCAGGGTCGGATAAGTACCGGCCCGTTCACAACTGCCGTAGAGGTACACGAGCCCCTCGGCCTCCGCCCCGATGACCTCGCGCAATTCCCCGCGCCGGCCGGTGTCACCGAGGGAGGTGGCGAATCCATCGGTTCCGTAGAAGGCGTGGCACAGACCGGCAAGGCCCAGCGCAGGCCGCGCACCCCAACCGTCCAGGAGGGCATGGACGCGCAGGAGGTGCTCCAGCAGCGTCCCGCCCGGATGCTTGACCGCACGGGCTCCCTTGGCGACCAGCAGTTCCGTCGCCGCCGCCGTTTCTGCCGTCATCCCTCGCTCCCTTCACCGTCCCGTGGACAGCTTGAGATCATCAGAGGCCCTCGTCAATCCCTGGATTTACTGGCGTTGATCCAAGGTCACACTTAGAGCAGATTCGGGCGGTCGATGTGGCATCGTCGCGGTCTCGGGCGGGCAGGGCTTGGCTGTGACCCGAAGCGCGCTGATCGTCATCGACATGCTGAATCCCTACGAGCACCCGGACGCGGGGCCGCTGGCGGAGAACGTCCAGGACATGATCGGCCCGCTCCGCCACCTGCTGGACGTCGCCGGTAAAAACGACGATGTCCTCGTCCTCTACGTGAACGACAACTACGGCGACTTCTCGGCCGACCGGCAGGACCTCATCGAACGGGCGCTGGAAGGGCGGCGGCCCGACCTCGTCGAACCCATCGTGCCGCCGTCCGGCTGCGGCTTCCTGGCGAAGGTCAGGCACAGCGCCTTCTACGGCACCGCGCTGGAGTACGTGCTCTCCCGCGAGAAGGTCGACCAGGTCGTTCTCACCGGTCAGGTCACCGAGCAGTGCGTGCTCTACAGCGCGCTGGACGCCTACGTCCGGCACTTCCAGATCAAGGTCGTCCGGGACGCGGTCGCGCACATTCACGCGGACCTGGGCGACGCGGCCCTCCGCATGATGGAGGAGAACATGCGCGCGGAGATCGTCACGGCCGACCAGTGCTTCTGAGCGGTCGCCGAGCCGGTCAGGAGATCAGGCCGTCGGCGCGTGCTTCGTCGAGGACCCGCTCCGCCTCGCGGGAGTCGAGCATCTCCAGGCCACGGGTCGCCCAGAACTGGAGCGGCTCGTCCATGCTCTCCAGCTCGTCGCGGAACACCTCCAGCGCCTTCGCGGACCGCGCCTCGGCGATGAGCTCCAGCAGCCGGCAGCGCAGGTCGAGGTCACCCTCCGTCCTGAACTCCGCGATCAGCTCATCGACGTACGCGTCCGCATGCTCCCGCAGGAAGTCGAACGCGTGCTCCCGGACCCGCACGTCCGGCTCCCGCATCTTCCCCATCGCCTGATCGAACCGCCGCCGCGACATACCCCGACCCTACGACCCCCCGCCGACACTCCCGGCCCCGGTCAGGGGGCAGGGGGTTCGTTCAGGGCGGTGGCTATTGCGGCTATCAGGGAGTCGGTGTCGTAGGGGCCGTCGTAGAGGGTTCCGTTGATGAAGAAGGTGGGGGTGCCGCTGACGCCGGCGCGCTCGCCCTTGTCGCGGTCGGACTGGACGCGGTCGCGGTGGCGGTCCAGGTCGGTCCATACCTGGAGGCCGAGCCGGTCGCCGTACTCGGTCAGGTCCGCGTCGGTCAGGGCCAGCTGGTTGTCGAAGAGGATGTCGTGCATCTCCCAGAAGCGGCCCGCGTCGGCGGCGGACTCCGAGACCACGGCCGTGGAGACCGCGTGGGGATGGACCTCGCGCAGCGGGAAGTGCCGGAACACGAAGCGCAACCGGTCGCCCCAGTGTTCCCGGGTCGCCCTGATCGCGTCCTTCGCGCGGCCGCAGTACGGGCACTCGAAGTCGCCGTACTCGATCAGGGTCACGGGGGCGTCGGCGGGGCCGAGGACGTGGTCGCGGGACGTGACGGGCGGCGGCGGCTCGGGCACGAAGTCCGGCTCGGGCGGGGCTGCGCCGGGCGGGGCGCAGACGGCGCCCCGATTCCAGGCGAGCCGGAAGATCAGCCAGCCGCACGCGGCGGCCAGCAGGGAGCCGGCGATGATCCCGATCTTGGCGTCGCTCTGCAGGGCGGGCTCTCCGGAGAACGCCAGCTCGGTGACGAAGAGGGAGACCGTGAAGCCGATGCCCGACACCGCGGCGCCGCCGAGCAGCTGGCCCCACACCAGGTTCCCGGGCAGGTCGCCCCAGTTGAGCCGGAGCGGGAGCCAGGCCCCGGCCGCGATGCCCGCGAACTTGCCGAGCACGAGGCCGGCGACGATTCCGAGGGTGACCGGGGACGTGGCCGCGGCGCGCAACGCCTCGCCGTCGAGGACGACGCCCGCGTTGGCGAGCGCGAAGATCGGCACGATGACGTAGCTCGTGTACGGGTGCATGCGCAGCTGGAGGCGCTCGTTGACCGACACGGTCCGCCGGACGGTCCGGAGCGCCTCGGTGGCGAGGGCGGGGCTCGGGTCGCGCGACAGGGCCTGGACGATCTCGCTCGCCGCGAGGAGCTTGTACTCGGTCGGCGCGTAGACGGCGACCAGCACGCCGAGGAGCAGGCCGGCCAGGGTCGGGTGGACGCCGCTCGCCAGCATCGCGGCCCACACGCCGACGCCGAGCAGGGTGTAGGCGGGCGCGCGCCAGATCCGCAGCCACCGCAGCGCGACGATCAGCCCGACGAGCACCACCGCGGCCGCCAGCGCGAGCAGCGACAGGTCCTCGGTGTAGAAGACCGCGACCACCAGGATCGCGGCGACGTCGTCGACGACCGCGAGGGTCAGCAGGAACGCGCGCAGCGGCTCGGGGCAGCGCGTGCCGATCACCGCCAGCAGCCCCAGCACGAACGCGGTGTCGCTGGCGATCGGGATGCCCCAGCCGGACGCGCCGGGGCCGCCGGCGTTCAGCGCGATGTACACCACCGCCGGCAGGATGACGCCGCCGAGCGCGGCCACCGCCGGCACCGCGATGAGGCGCCGGTCGCGCAGCTGCCCGAGCCGGAGCTCGCGGCTGACCTCCAGGCCGATGACGAAGAAGAACAGCGTCATCAGCCCGTCGTTCACCCACTCGCGCAGGGTGAGGGAGAAGCCGTGCTCCCCGAGGGTCACCGCGAGATCGGTGTGCCAGAACTCGTCGTAGGAGTAGCCCAGCGGGAGGTTCGCCCACACCAGGCCGGCGAGCGTCCCGGCGAGGAGCACGCTGGTGCTGCCGGTCTCCGTCGCCAGGAACGCGCGCAGCCCCTCGGGCAGGGCTCTGACGGCGAAGGATCTCTCGGTCACACACGAAGGTTGCCAGATGGGAGGCCGGGTTCCTCGGGCGCCGCGCCTCGCGTGTCTCCCGCACGCGGGACGTCCGGCCGGGAGTTATCACTGTAAGGTGTGAATTTACCGTTGGCGCTCCGCCGCGGATCGCCCGCCCGCCGGTGCGCGGCCACGAGAGGATCGCAGCATGACCAAGGACATCAGCGGCCGGCGCGGGCCGGACGCCCGCCGCCAGGCCATCGCCGACCACGTGCTGTCGGCGGGCTCGGTGACCGCCGGGGAGCTGGCCGAGCGGTTCGGCGTGAGCCTCATGACGATCCACCGCGACCTGGACGAGCTCGAACGGCAGGGCATCGTCCGCAAGTACCGGGGCGGGGTCACCGCGCAGCCGTCGGGCGTGTTCGAGAGCAACGTGGCCTACCGCATGAAGTCGATGCAGGCCGCCAAGGACGCCATCGCCGCGAAGGCCGCCGCCCTGGTGGAGCCCGGCATGGCGGTGATGCTGGACGACTCCACGACCACGCTGGCCCTGGCGCGCCGGCTGACCGGCATCACCCCCCTCACGGTGATCACGAACTTCCTGGAGACCACCAACCTGCTGGCGCGCGAGCGCGGCATCCGCCTGATGGCGCTCGGCGGGGAGTACGACTCGCTGCACGACTCCTTCCTCGGGGTCTCCTGCGTGGACGCCGTCATGGCGCTGCGCGTCGACCTCTGCTTCGTGTCGACCTCGGCCGTCTCCGGCGGGTTCGCCTACCACCAGGAGCAGCACATCGTGTCGGTCAAGCGGGCGATGCTGGAGGCCGCCGCCCGCAACGTGCTGCTGGTGGACCACTCCAAGCTCGCCCGCGTCGCGCTGCACCGGGTGGCGCCGCTGTCGGCGTTCGACCGCGTCATCGTCGACGACGGCGCGGGCGCCGAGGCGCTGCGCGAGCTGGACGAGCACAAGGTCGCCTACGAGATCGCCACCGTCTGACGGCTCCATAACGTGGGATGTTGTTGTTATCTCACCTCGATGTACCCCCCGACGCCGGAGAGCGTTGCTGCGTGCTGACGTTCCAGCACGTCATAACGTGATGCATCTGACATCTTGACTCCCCTCCTCGCTATCTCTAGCCTCCATCTCACACTTGTGGGTGTTAATTCACAGCTTTCGGATGCATCGATCGGGAGAGGCAAGCTCCCCGCCCCGCCCCGGTCGCGAGGAGGACTCATGACATCGTCGATCCGGACGGCGCCCCTCAGCCGCCGCGGCTTCCTCGGCCTGACCGGCGGCGTCGCCGCCCTCGGGGCGCTCGCGGCCTGCGGCGGGACGTCCGGCTCGGGCGGCGGGACGCTGCGGCTGGTCGGGGTCGCCGACCAGCAGAAGCCGCTCGACCTGCTGCTCAAGGAGTACACCGCGGCGAAGTTCAGCACGTCCTACGCCCCCACCGACCAGGTGCAGACCTCGGTGCGCACCCAGCTCGGCGCGGGCAACGCCCCGGACGTGCACGTGGTGTTCCCCGGGAACGGCTCCGCGATGAGCATGGCGCAGATCGCCCAGACGGGCCTGCTGGCCGACCTGAGCGACCAGGCGTGGACCAAGCGCATCCCGGCCGGCCTCACGCCGGCCTTCCAGCTCGACGGCAAGACGTTCCTGTATTCGGCCGGGTCGAGCGTCATCGGCGCCGTCTACAACAAGAAGGCCTTCACGAAGGCGGGCGTCGAGCCTCCCACCACCTGGCAGGGGTTCCTGGACGTCTGCGAGAAGCTGAAGAAGAAGGGCACGGTGCCGATCGCGCTGGGCGCGCAGACCCCGTGGGTCACCCAGCTGATCACGTACGCCCTTGTCCCGTCCACGGTGTACGCGAAGAACCCGAAGTTCGACGAGCAGATGCAGGCGGGCCAGGCGAGCTTCGCGAACTCGGGCTGGGCGGACGCCCTGGACATGTACCTGGAGTTGCAGAAGCGCGGGTACTTCAACGACAACCCCAACGGCACCACCTTCGAGCAGCAGACGTCGATGGTCGCCACCGGCAAGGCCGCGATGGCGATCCAGGTGTCGGCGGTGCTCCCCGACTTCCGCAAGGCCGCCGCGAGCCCCGATGACCTCGCCATGTTCCCGGTGCCGGGCGCGGCCGACGCGAACCGGGTCTGGATCCCGGCGGGCGTGGTCGTCGGCCTGGGCGTCAGCGCGCGCAGCAAGAACAAGGACGCCGCCAAGGCGTTCATCGAGTTCCTCGGCGAGCAGAAGAACATGAACCGCTGGGCCGAGGCCGTCGCCTGCGTGCCGCTCAGCCGCGACTCCGGATCGAAGATCGACCCGGTCCTGGAGCCGTTCCTGCCGTTCATCGACGGCAACAAGGCCGTGCCGTTCATGGACCAGGCGTGGCCGAACGCCGAGGTGCAGCCGGCCCACTTCGCGGCGGTGCAGGAACTGCTCGGCGGGAAGACGACCGTCGCGAAGGCGCTGGCCACGCTGGACGAGACCTACCGGAAGAAGTGACCTTGACCTCCACCCTCCGTCCCGCCGCGGCGAAACGGCCCGCCCGGCCGCGCGCCGCGGCCCGCCGGCGGCGGAGCGCCCGCTTCCTCTCGCCGCCGTGGTGGTTCGCGGCGCCCGCCCTGGCCGTCTACGCGCTGGTCGTGCTGTACCCGAGCCTCAGCGGCGTCGTGTACGCCTTCACCGACTGGAACGGGCTGGGCGAGCGCGGCTTCAACGGGCTGGCGAACTTCACCCGGCTGTTCCGGGACGAGGCGGCGCGCGGCTCCCTGATGAACACGCTGGGGCTGACCGTGGCGATCGTGGTCGTCCAGAACGCCATCGGGCTGCTGCTGGCGCTCGGCGTGCACGCCCGGCTGAAGTCCCGGACGGTGCTGCGGGTCGTGTTCTTCGCCCCGGCCGTCGTCAGCCCCGTGATGGTGGCGTTCCTGTGGAAGTACATCTACAACCCGGCGCCCGGCGCGGGGCTCAACGGGATCCTCGGCGCGGTGGGCCTCGGCGGGCTGCGGCAGGACTGGCTGGGCGACCCGTCCCTGGCGCTGTGGTCGGTCGCGGGGATGGTGATCTGGCAGTTCGCCGGGTACTCGATGGTGATCTTCCTGGCCGGGCTGGAGGGGGTGCCGGAGGAGCTGCACGAGGCGGCCATGATCGACGGGGCGGGCCGGTTCCAGCGGTTCCGGAACGTGACGTGGCCGCTGTTGGCGCCCGCGGTCACGATCAACCTGATGCTGTCGACGATCGGCGGCCTCAAGCTGTTCGACCAGGTCTACGCCGCGACGAGCGGCGGTCCGGGGCACGCCAGCGAGACGCTGTCGACGGTGCTGTACAAGCAGGCGTTCGTGTTCGGCAACTTCGGCTACAGCACGTCGATCGCGCTGGTGCTGGCCCTGTTCGTGGCCGCGGTGTCCATGGTGCAGATCCACTACCTGCGAGGACGGGAGGTCACGTGAACGTCCGGTACGGGCTGCGCACGTTCGGGCTGGAGCTGGTGATGATCGCCGCCGCGGTCGCCTTCCTGTTCCCCGTGTACGCCCTGGTCACGCTGTCGCTGAAGGACGAGCGGCAGGTCGCCGAGTCGCCGCTGGCACCGCCCGGGAGCCCGGCGCTGGACAACTACTCCGCGGCGTGGACGCGCGCGGAGCTGGGCCCGGCCCTGATGAACAGCACGGTGATCACGGTGGCGAGCCTGGTGGCGCTGATCGCGCTCGGCTCGTTCGCCGCCTACTTCCTGTCCCGGCGCGCCTCCCGGCTGGGCTACGGGCTGTACGTGCTGTTCCTGCTGGGCATCGTGCTCCCGTTCCAGCTCGGGATGATCCCGCTGTTCAAGCTGGTGGACGGGGCGGGGCTGCTCGGCACCTACCAGGGCATGGTCATCTTCTACACCGGGATCCAGCTGCCCTTCACGATCTTCCTCTACACGGGATTCATCCGGGCGCTGCCCGGCGACTACGCGCACGCCGCGCTGATCGACGGCGCCGGCCACGTCCGGGCGTTCACCCGGGTGGTGTTCCCGCTGCTGCGGCCCGTCACGGGCACCGTGCTGATCCTCAACGCGGTGTTCATCTGGAACGACTTCTTCACGCCCCTGCTGTACCTCGGCGGCTCGACCCGGGAGACGGTCCCGGTGCGGATCTTCGCCTTCGTCGGCCAGTACGTCTCGGACAACGGGCTGGTGTTCGCCGGGCTGGTGCTCGCGTCGCTGCCGATCCTGGCCGTGTTCCTGGTGCTCCAGCGGTACGTGATCAAGGGCTTCGCGAGCGGGCTGAAGGGATGATCCCCGGCCGGCTTCGGGCGGTGCTGGACGCGCCGCCCCGCGCCTTCTCCCCCGCCCCGATCTGGTGGTGGAGCGGCGAGCGGCTGGACCGGCGGCGGCTGCGCGGCCAGCTCGAACGCTTCGCCGAGGGCGGCGTGTACAACCTGGTGATCCTCAACCTCGCGCCGTCCGGCCCGATGTTCGGCGCGGACGCCGACGAGCCCGCGTTCTTCACCGGCGCCTGGTGGGAGCTGCTCGACGGGGTGTGCGAGGACGCGGCGGGCCTCGGGGTGTCGCTGTGGTTCTACGACCAGCTCGGCTTCTCCGGCGCCGACCTCCAGGCGCGGCTCGTCCGCGACGTCCCCGAGTTCGCCGGGCGGTGGCTGGAGCCGGACGGCCGGACGGCGCCGCGCGGCTTCGACTACCTGTCGGCGGACGCGTGCGCGGCACTGCTCGACCGCGTCCACGGGGAGTTCGAGCGGCGGCTGGGGCACCGCCTCGGCACCGTGATCGTCGGGTCGTTCCAGGACGAGCTGCCCGCGCTGCCGACCTGGACGCGGGGGTTCGCCGCGGAGTTCGCCGCCCGCCGCGGCTACGACCTGGAGCCGCACCTGCCGTCCCTGTGGAAGGGCGGCGACGTCCTCGCCGGCGACAGGGCGGGCCGGGTCCGCCGCGACTACCACCTCACCCGGGCGGAGCTGGCGGAGGAGGCGTTCTTCCGCCCGCTGGCCGCGTGGCACGCCCGGCACGGCCTCCTGCACGGCTGCGACCAGCAGGATCCGGCCCGCGCCGGGCACCCGGTGGACGGAGTGCGGCTGTACGCCGACTACGCCCGGACGCACCGCTGGTTCGGCGCCCCGGGCTCGGACCACCACGGCGACGCGCGGATCCACGCGTCCCTCGCCCACCTGTACGGCCGGGACCGGGTCTGGATCGAGGCGTTCCACTCCAGCGGGTGGGGAGGCACGCTGGAGGAGACCTTCGACTGGCTGCTGCCGTGGCTGCGCGCCGGCGCCACCCTCTACAACCCGCACGCCGTCTACTACACGACCAAGGGCGGCTGGTGGGAGTGGGCGCCGCCCTCCACCGACTGGCGGCAGCCGTACTGGGCCCATCACCGCGTCTTCGCCGACGCGGTCGCGCGGCTGTGCGCGGCGCTGTCGCTGGGCCGCCATGTCTGCGACGTGGCCGTGCTGCTCCCGACCGCGACCGCCCAGGCGGGCACCCGGCTGGACGGTGTGGATCCGTCCGCCGCGCTGGCGCAGGAGACCTACCGGGCGCTGGTGGGCGACATGGCGTGGTTCCAGATGGTTCCCGGTGTCCTGGACCGGCTCCGTGTCGACGCCGACGTCATCGACGACGACTCCGTCCAGCGGGCCACGGTGACCGGGGGACGGCTGGACGTCGCGGGCGAGTCGTACGGCACGGTCCTGCTGCCCGCGTGCACCGTCCTTGAGGGCGAGACCGCGCGGCGGCTGGTCGCGCTGGCCGAGCGCGGCGGCCGGGTGGTGTCCGTCGGGCCGGTGCCCCGGCACGGCGTCGGCGACCCCGCCGCGGGCGCGGCCGTGGCGCGGCTCGCGACGATGGTGGAGACCGTGCCGGACGCCGGTTCCCTCGGGCCGCTGCTGGAGGGCTCCCGGCGGGTGGAGGCCCCGGTGCCCGCCCTCGTCCGCGAGGTCGACGGCGCGACGGTGGTGTTCCTGACGGCGGCGGAGTCCATGGCGAGCCGGGTGTCGGTCGGCCGTCCGGACGAGCGCGGCGCCGACCTGGGCTGGCTCGACGTGACCTACGACTTCGACCCGGGCCGCTATCACCGCGGCATGCGCGTCCGCGTCCACGGTGTCACGGGCCCCGCGCTGCTGGTCGGCCCCTTCGGCGGCCCGCCGCGCACGCTGCCTTCAACCCCGGTGCCGTCGGGGGTGGAGGTCGTCGTCCCGTTCGATGACGGCCCGGCGGCCCTGCTGGTGTTCCCGGGCGAGGCGGGAGGCGAGGAGCCGGAGACGACCGAACGGGGCCCGGAAGAGGAGATCGACCTCGGGTCCACCTGGGACATGGAGCTGGTGCCGACCCTCGACAACACCTGGGGCGACTTCGCCCGCCCGGCCGGTGAGATCGCGCCGGTGGAGCGCTGGCGGCTGTGGCACAGGGCGGAGGACGACCCGTCCGGCGAATGGGCACCGGTGCACGCGACCTTCGGGCCTCACGGGCTGTGGTCCGGACCGGACGGTCAGTGGCGGCCGGTCGTCTACTCCGACTCGCGCGGCATCCGCAAGGACCCGGTCCATCGGGCGGTGCTCGGCCCGAAGGGGCACGTCCCCGAGGAGTTCCTCGACTTCGGCGACGCCGCGGCGGGACGGACGGTGACCCTGCGCGCCCGCGTCACCGTGCCCGGCTCCGGCGGGTTCCCCCTGATCGGCTTCGCCGCCGCCAAGACCCTCACGGCGGACGGGACCGAGATCCCCCTGGACGACCACGGCTACCTGGCCGTGGGACGGGCCCCGCTTCCGCCCGGCGACCACGTCCTGGAACTGCGCCTGGTCCCCGAGACGGACGTGCGGCTCCGCGGCCACCTGTCGGTCGTGACCGATCCCGCCCGCTGCCTGCGGCCGGAGTGGATCACCGCGGCGGGTGCCGCCCGTCCGGGGGCGGAGGTCGTCTTCAGCACCGAACTCCCGCGCGGCACGGGCGCGTCGCTCCTCCAGGTGGCGTCCGCCTCCCCATGCCGGATCCTGGTCGACGGCGCGGAGATCGGACGGCAGGGCGGCTTCGACCCGTACGCCGAGCAGGAGGCTCCAAGGGTCGGGCGCTACGCGCTGCCGGACGTCCCCGGGGGACGGCTGACGCTCGTCCTCACCGAGAACGGGAACCCGGCCGCCGCCCTGGTGGACGGCCCGGTCGTGTCGGGCACCGGCTGGCACGCCGCCCGCGACGGCGTACCGGTGCCCGTCGCGCCCAGGCGGGCGCAGTCCGGCGACCCCGCCGCCCTCCACGTGCGGAGGCGCCCGCATCCGCTGCCCGGCGCGCACTGGCTGGAGGACGGCGCGGCCGACGGCACCGTCCTGCCCGCGTCCTTCGCCGTTCCCGGCGCGCCGCCCAGGATCGAGCGGCTGCGGTTCGCGGTGCCGCCCGGCGCGACCCGGATGCGCTTCACCGCGCGGGCCGAGGTCCTCGGCATCTCACTCGACGGGACAGCGCTCCGCATCGCCCACGACGGGACGGGCCGGTTCGATCTCGAACTCCCCGGGCGCGGAAAACCGGCCGGGACCGCCGAGCTGCGCCTGCGGACCCGGCCCGAGCACCGGGACGGCGCGGCACTGGCGGGCCCGGTCCGGTTCACGACCGCCCCGGGAGTGATCGAGCTGGGCGACTGGGAGGACGCCGGGCTCGCCGGATACAGCGGCGGCGTCCGCTACCGGCGCGTCCTGGACCTCCCGGCGCGCCCGGAGCGGGCCGTACTCGACCTCGGCCGCGTCCGCGGCACCGCCGAGGCCACCGTGAACGGGACCCCGGCGGGCGTGCGGATCTGCACCCCGTACACCTTCGACCTCGGCGCCTCGCTGCGCGCCGGCCGCAACGAGATCGAGGTCGTCGTCCACGGAACCCTCGCCCCCTACCTCGACGAGACCAGTCCCACCCACTTCGTGTTCTCCGGGCAGCGGACGACCGGGCTGCTGGGCCCGGTCGTCCTCCGCGTGCCGGCGCGCGCCCCTGGCAGGGGAGCCGGGGTCACTGTCCGAAGAGGGGGAGGATCGCCCTGATCGTCTCGACGACCCCGTAGATCAGCGGGATGCCGACGATGGTCCAGGAGAGGACGAGTCGCGGGACGGCCGGATCGGTGCGGACCTCGTCCGGTGCACTGCCCTCGGTCGACGCCATGGTGGTGCTCCTTCGGGTGGTGGGGCCGGGCCGCGTCAGGTGGCCGGGCTGCGGTCGGGGACGCGGGGTTCGGCCGCGGTGACGTGGTGGCGTTCGGCGACCGGGCTGATGAACAGGTTGGCGGCGAAGCCGATCGCGAGGACGCCGACCATGGTGAACAGGGCGGGCCGGTAGTCGCCGGCGACCAGGGCGCCCGGTTCGCCGCGGGCGTCCAGGAACCGGTTCACGATCAGCGGCCCGGCGATGCCCGCCGCCGACCAGGCGGTCAGCAGCCGGCCGTGGATGGCGCCGACCTGGTAGGTGCCGAACAGGTCGCGCAGGTAGGCCGGGACGGTCGAGAAGCCGCCGCCGTAGAACGAGATGATCAGGGCGGCGAGCGCGATGAAGAACGCGGTGGAGGCGTCCCCGAACAGCGCCAGCAGAATGTAGGCGCCCATCCCGACGCCGAGGTAGCCGATGTAGGTGGGCTTGCGGCCGATGTAGTCCGAGGTCGACGACCAGACGAACCGGCCGGCCATGTTGAACATCGACAGCAGCCCGACGAAGCCGGCCGCCTCGGTCGCCGACACCGAGGTGGAGCCGCCGGAGCGGAAGAAGTCGCTGATCATCGGCCCGGCCTGTTCGAGGATGCCGATCCCGGCGGTGACGTTGCAGAACAGCACCGTCCAGAGCAGCCAGAACTGGGGCGTCTTGATGGCGGACGCGGCGGACACGCTGTTCGCCGTCACCAGCGTCCTGGCCTGCGCCGCCGCCGGGTCGAACCCGGCGGGGCGCCATCCGGGGGCGGGGACCCGGACGTTGAAGACGCCGAGCATCATCACCAGGAAGTAGACGGCGCCGAGCGTGACGAAGAGCCAGGCGACGGCCGCGCCGGACGAGGGGTCGCCGTCCGGGTCGTAGCGGGACAGCAGCTCGCGCGACAGCGGGGAGGCGACCAGCGCGCCGCCGCCGAAGCCCATGATGGCCATGCCGGTCGCGAGGCCCGGCCGGTCCGGGAACCACTTGATCAGCGTCGACACCGGGGAGATGTAGCCGATGCCGAGCCCGATGCCGCCGATGAACCCGTAGCCGATGTAGACGAGCCACAGCTGCTTGGTGGCGATGCCGAGGGCGCCGACGAGGAAGCCGGACGCCCAGAAGCACGCGGCGGTGAACATGGCGCGCCGCGGCCCGACCCGGTCGACCCAGGTGCCCATGACGGCCGCCGAGGCGCCGAGCATGACGATCGCGATGGAGAAGATGACGCCGATCGCGGTGAGGCTGACGTCGAAGTGCTTGACGAGGGCGGTCTTGTAGACGCTGGTGGCGTAGGCCTGCCCGATGCAGAGGTGGACGGCCAGGGCCGCGGGCGGGATCAGCCAGCGGTTGTAGCCCGGTTTCGCGACGGTGTGCCGCTGGTCGAGGAAGGAGAGCGCCACGCGGGCCTCCAGGGGGTCGGGAAGCGTTTTCACAACAGATCGTGCACCCCGATAGGGAAGAACATAATCACCGGACGTGCTACTTGAACAGGCCCAAGCGCAGCTGACCTGTTGAATTTGCCGAACGGCGTTCTGCTTGCCCTTCCCGCCTCTCTTGCATTGTGCAACGTTCAGCGCGTATCTTGGCCAAGTGGACAAGGCGACTGGACAAGGCACTCGGCCAAGCAGTGCCGAGCAGGGAGCGGCCACCCGAGCGGCGATCCTCACGGCGACGGCCGCGCTGATCGGCGAGCTGGGGTGGGGGCAGGTCACCATGCGGGCGATCGCGGCCCGGGCCGGGGTCCCGCACGGGGCGATCAGCTACCACTTCCAGGGCAAGGACGACCTGCTGCGGCAGGCCGCGATCGCCGGGACCCTCCAGGCTCTGGCGGAGCCGCTGGCGATGGCGCGGGCGGCCGGCGACGTCCGGGAGATGTTCGAGGGCACCCTCGGCTGGTTCGCCGGCGGCGGCCTCGAGGACCCGTCCGTGGCGCTGCTGCTGGAGACGGTGCGCCAGTCCTCGCGGGATCCGTCCCTGCGCGAGCCCCTCGCCACCGAGATGCGCGGGTTCCGGGTCGCGCTCACCGAGCTGGTCCGGCGGGACCAGGAGCGGGGCGCCGTCACCGCGGCCCCGCCCGCGTCCGGGACGGCCACGGTGGTCGCGGCACTGCTGGACGGGCTGCTGCTGCACCTGATCCTCGACCCCGAGCTCGATCTGCAGGGCGCGGCCGAGGCCGTGCGAACCCTCCTGAGAGGCGGATGATGGGACGACGACGCTGGGGCACCCTCATGGCCGAGCACCGCCGGCTGGTGATCACCACCTGGATCGTGGTGCTGATCGCGTGCGGGGTGAGCTTCCCCTTCCTCTTCAAGCAGCTCAAGGCACCCAACTACGGCGTGGAGGGCGCCCAGTCGACGCGGGCCACCGAACTGGTGGAGCGGCACTTCGCCGGCCAGGGCGACGAGCAGGACGTCATCGTCTTCGACAGCGCGCGAGGGCCGATCACCGACCCGGCCCGCAAGGCCGTCGTGCAGAAGGTGGTGGCGCAGGCCCGCCAGGAGACGGGCGTGGTCACCGTCATCGGGCCGTTCGACCCGCAGGCCAAGGGCCAGGTGTCCCCCGACGGCCGCGCCGCCCTCGCGATCGTCGGCCTCAAGGGCGAGGCCAAGGACCTGCCCTCGCGGGCGGGCGACCTCCAGGACGCCGTCGGCAAGGCGGACGGGCAGGGCGTGGCGGCCTACCTGACCGGCTTCTCCCCCATCACCAACGACCAGACGATCGTGGAGACCGCGGACGCCGAGCGGGCCGAGGCGGTCGGCATGCCGATCGCGTTCGTGGTGATGGTCATCGCGTTCGGCGCCGTGACGGCGGCCGTGCTGCCGATGCTGCTGTCGGTGGCGGGCCTCGTCCTGACGTTCGGCGCCATCTACCTGCTGTCCTTCGGCTTCCACTTCGACGCGTTCCTGCTGACGATCGTCACGATGATCGGCACGGGCATCGGCATCGACTACGCCATGTTCATCGTCAGCCGGTTCCGGGAGGAGCTGGCCAGGCGGGGCGTGACCCGGGGCGGCCCGCGGCGGGACGCGGAGATCGCCGAGGCCGCCGGGGTGGCGGTCGCGACGTCCGGGCGGACCGTGCTGTTCTCCGGCGTCGTCGTCGCGATCTCGGTGTGCTCGCTGTACATCATGGACGCCCCCGTCTTCCGGGAGATCTCCACCGGCGTGCTGCTCTCGGTGATCTGCACGCTGATAGCCGCGCTGACCCTGCTGCCCGCCGTCCTCGCGGCGCTCGGGCCGCGGGTGGACGCCGGTTCGCTGCCCGAGCGCTGGCGGCCGGCCGACACCCGGTCGGGCGCGCGGGCCGAGCACGGGCCCTGGGCACGGTGGGCCCATCTGGTGATGCGCCGTCCCGTCGTCTTCGGCGTGGTCGCCGCGGCCCTGCTGGTCGCCGCCGCGATTCCCGTGACGGGCCTGAAGTACGGCATCGACCTCGGCACCGCCTCGCTGGACGGGCGCCCGACCGCCAAGGCCCAGGCCGTCCTCGAACGCTCGTTCAGCGCGGGCGCGGTGTCGCCGGTGCAGGTCGTGGTCACCGGACCGGACGGCGCCGCCCTCGACTCCGCGGGGCAGCGCAACGCCGCGCAGCTCGCGGCCCTCATCGGCAAGGACAAGCGGGTCGCCGGCGTGGAGACCGTGCCCGGGTCCGGACGGGTGCTGATCAACGCCGTCCCCACGGTGCCCATCGACTCCACACAGGCCACCGACCTCGTCAGGGACATCCGGCACGACATCGCCCCCCGGGCCGCGGCGGGCCAGGAGGTGCTCGTCGGCGGCGCCACCGCCACCTTCGTCGACCTCTCCGAGGAGACCACGGGCAAGCTGCCCTACGTCATGGCGCTGGTGCTCGGCCTGTCGCTGCTGTTCCTGCTCGTGGTGTTCCGCAGCGTCGCGCTGCCGATCAAGGCGGTCGCGATGAACCTGCTCGTCACGGCGGCGGCCGTGGGCCTCACCGTCGCGGTGTTCCAGCACGGCCACGGTGAGAGCCTGCTCGGCTTCGAGAGCGTCGGGTTCCTGCAGGTGTACCTGCCCATCACCGTGTTCGTCCTGCTGTTCGGCCTCTCGATGGACTACGAGGTGTTCCTCATCCGCCGGATGAAGGAGGCCTGGGAGGACGGCCACGACAACGCCGCCGCCGTCGCCGCCGGGATCGAGCACACCGCCCGTCCCATCGCGGCCGCAGCGGCGATCATGGTGGCGGTGTTCGGCGGCTTCATGACCGCCGGGATCCTGGAGCTGAAGGAGTTCGGCCTCTCGCTGTCGGTCGCGATCGCGCTGGACGCCACGCTGGTGCGGCTGGTGCTCGTCCCGGCCCTGATGCGGCTGTTCGGCGACTGGAACTGGTGGCTGCCCGGGAGGTTCGGCGGGCGGCTGCCGCGGGCCGGCGTGGAGGGGGTGCATCCGCCCGCCGGGCAGCATCTCCCCGGCTGACGGGCCGGAGACCGAGACGGAGCTCGAAACGTTCTCCGACCGGCGCGGGCGTCCACCCCGCGGGCGCCCGCGCCGCCCTCCCGGGAGGTGCCGGATGCATTCAGCGGACAAGACGGCGCGAACCGAGATCTGCGACCAGGCACTGCGCCTGTTCGCCGCGAACGGCCCCGACAACGTCGGCCTGCGGCAGGTCGCCGCGGCGGCATCCGCGCGGGGATCCCGTGACGCGGGGTCAGAGCGTGCGGGGTCAGAGCGCGCGGCAGGCCACCGCGGCGGGGCGCCGGGGGGACGCCGGGAACGCGGCGGCGGGGTGCCCGAGCCGCGCCGCGAAGAACACGCGGCCGGGCAGGCAGAACCGCCGCTGGAGGGCGAGGCGGAGGTCGTCGTGCTGGATCACGATGCTGATCGGGTGCAGGACGAGGCCGGCGCCGGTGGCGTCCAGCCAGTAGTCCGCGAGCGCCCCCGCGGCCGACAGCACGTCGGGCAGCTCGGGGTCCGCCACCGGCAGGCCCATCAGGACGATGACCGGTGAGCGGCGCACGACGGCCGCGAGCCGCCCGGCGAGGAAGCGCGGGTAGCCGATCCGGCTCAGGGCGGCCATGACGGCCGGGGCCAGCGCGAGCCGCCTGGCCCAGCGGTCGTGCGCGGGCAGCGGCCCGAACAGGTGCTCCAGGGTGAACCCGTCGCCGCGGGCGGACGCGGCGCCCGCGCTCCAGCGGATGAACGAGTGGGTCTCCCGCCAGGCGCCGCCGTGCGCGAAGTCGCGCCCTCCGTGGCCGGCGACGAACCCGGCGAACCGGGACCGTTCCGGCCAGGACCGCAGATGCCTGACGGCGACCGGCAGCGCGTCCCCGTCCCCCCGGTGGCGGGCGAGCGAGGCGAGCACCTCCGGCTCGACCGAGTCGGGACGGAACGGCGCCCGGTTGGTGTGGCGGTGCCGGGCGAGGCGGGCGAGGGCGCCGAGCGCGCCGTCCGGCTCCCCGTCCCGGCGGAACTCGGCGGCGCACAGCGGCTCCCACGTGCGGGGCAGCCCGAGCCCGGACGGGGGCGCCTCCCGCGGGAAGACCTGCGACCGCACCCGCGTCCATCCCTGCGCCGCCAGGGCGCGCTCCAGGAAGCGCCAGTACAGGCCGCAGCTCAGCTCCATCTCCAGGGCGTGCGCGGGCAGCGCGCCGAGCCGGCGCTCGCGGTCGGCGGCCAGGACGAGGAACTCCCCGCCGGCCTCCGGTGCGGCGCCGAGGGCGGCCGAGACCGCCGCGCGGGCCGGCGGGCTCGCCATCCGCGCGAGGCCCCAGGGCTGGCAGTTGTGCGACGACGGGCTCAGGGCGGCGATGTCCAGCGCCGCGGACAGGGCGTCAGCGAACGCGGGGGCGAGCGTCCCGGTCAACGGTCGACGTCGGGCGGGAGCAGGAACGGGTACGTCCGGCGCCGGATCCGGTTGTGCCAGAACCGGTCGGCCTTCCGCAGCCGCTGGATCAGCTCCCACATCCGCGCGTCCTCCTTGTAGTAGGCGGCGACCTCCTCCGCGGTGATGGGCTCGTCCAGGCGCTCGGCCGCCTGCTCCAGGAACACCGGGACGAGGTGCCCGAGCCGCTCCTTGTGCAGGTTGCCGAGGAAGTCCAGCACCGCCCCCCGGGGCGAGTAGAACTTCTCGAAGATCGACTTCGTCATCGAGATCCGGACGGCGTCGCGCAGCGCCCACGGCAGCGAGGTGAAGAACAGTTTCACGTCGAGCCGCTCCCGGCCGCGGCCGTCCCGCATCAGCGGGGTGGTGATGTCGAGGTACACCAGCTCCCCGCCGACGTCGGTCCAGTTGGACGCCTGCGCGTCGAGCCCGAGGTCGGGCACGACGACGCGGTCGACCGTGTCGAGGAACCGCTTGAAGAAGCCGCGCGCCCACTCCTCGTTCTCGGTGTGCAGCAGCGTCGAGCACAGGCGCTCGCCCGGCAGCTCCTCCTGGACGCAGTAGGCGACGATCAGGCCGGAAGGGCGGGCCTGGTGCCACAACCTGGTGTCGGCCACCTTCAGTCCCCGCTCACCGAGCCGGGACAGGTAGGCGTCCAGCAGCCTGCGGTACCGGTCGAACCGCTGCCGGGACGGGAAGACGGGGAGCCGCTTGCAGGCGAACGACCCCGCGCCGGTCTCCAGCCGGAGGACCAGGGTGACCTCGCCGTAGCCGAGCACATCGAGGGCGGTGGCGTCGGGTGTGGCGAGCGCCCGCTGGACGCCGCGCTCCAGCCGCAGCAGCTCCTCGTGCGGGACGGTGAACGCCATGGGCTCAGAACTCCCCGTCGAGTCCGTCGTCGGCGGCCCGCGCGGAGCGGAGCCGGATCACCAGCGCGACCGCGGCGAGGACGGCGACGATCCCGAAGACACGGCGAAGGTTCATCTGTTCTCTCCCTGTGTGCGTTCTCTGTGTGTTGGGTTCTGTGCGCGGACACGGATTGGCGCCCGGTCTAGGCGCCGGTGAAGACGAGGACGGCGTTCTGCCCGCCGAACCCGAACGAGTGGCTGACCGCGACCTCGATGGCGCGGGGGCGCGGCGCGCCGGCCACCACATCGATGTCGATCTTCGGGTCGGGATCGTCGTGGTTGGCCGTGGGCGGCACCGTGGCGTGCTCGATCGCGAGGACGGTGAGCGCGGCCTCGATCGCCCCGGCCGCGCCGAGCGTGTGCCCGACGACGCCCTTGGCCGAGGTCACGGCGGGCGCCTCGCCGAACAGGTCGCGGACGACGGCCGCCTCCGCCGCGTCGTTGAGCGGCGTCGAGGTGCCGTGCGCGTTGACGTGGCCGACGTCCCCGGGCTCCGCGCCGGCCTCCGCCAGCGCGTCCCGCACGGCGCGGCGGACCTGGGTGCCCTCCGGGTCGGGGGCGGTCATGTGGTGGGCGTCGGCGGTGGCCCCGTACCCGGCGAGCCGCGCGCGGATCCGCGCGCCCCGGGCGCGCGCGGCGGCGGCGCGTTCCAGGACGAGAACGCCGCTGCCCTCGCCGATGACGAAGCCGTCCCGCCCGGCGTCGAAGGGCCGGGAGGCCGCCGCCGGGTCGGCGGTCCGCCGGGAGAGCGCGCCCATCCGCGCGAACCCGGCGACCATCAGGGGCGTCACCGGTGCCTCGGTGCCGCCCGCGATGATCACGTCGCAGTCGCCGCGCTGGAGCAGCCGCATCGCGACGCCGATGGCGGTGGCGCCGGACGCGCACGCGGTGGCGGTCACCAGGTTCGGGCCGGTGGCGCCGAACTCCATGGCGAGGTGACCGGCCACCATGTTGGGCACGATCAGCGGGATGAGCAGCGCGGACACCGCCCGCGCGCCGCGTCCGAGCAGCCGCTCGTGCTCCCGGCACGCCGAGGTGTACCCGCCGGCCCCGTTGCCCATGACGACGCCGACCCGCGCACCGTCCCACGTCGCGGGGTCGAGGCCGGCGTCGGCGACCGCCTCGCGGGCGGCCGGGATCGCGAACTGGACGTGCCTGTCGTGCATGAGGGAACTGCGCCGGCCGACGTGCTCGGCGGGCGAGAAGCCCGGGACGGCGCAGGCGATGTCGACGGGCAGGCCCGCGAGCCGGGGGTCGGTGGCGGCGGTGGACCGTCCCGCACAGACGCCGTCCCAGGTCGGGGCCGTGCCGATGCCGGCCGGGGTGACCAGGCCGATGCCGGTGACGGCGATCTCACTCATGGTGTTCCCCTCCGGTAGGGACGTCGAGCCGCGGCCAGCGCAGGGTGACCGAGCCCCAGGCGAGGCCGCCGCCGAACGCGGTGAGCAGGATCCGGTCCCCTTCCCGCAGCCGGCCCTCGGTGTGACCCTGGTCGAGCGCGAGCGGGATGGAGGCGGCGGCGGTGTTGCCGACGTCGGCGATGTTGCTCAGCGCCCGTTCGCGCGGCAGGCCGAGCTCGTCGGCGAGATGGTCGGTGATCCGCTGGTTCGCCTGGTGGCAGACCAGGTGGTCGAGGTCGCCCGGGCTCCAGCCGGCCCGGTCGAGCGCCGCCTCCGACGACCGGGCCATCTGCCGCACGGCGCGCCGGAACACCGACTTGCCGGCCATCGCGAAGTAGTGGTCGCGCGGTCCGGGCTCGGTGCCGGACAGCCGCTGCCGCGACCCGCCGGCCCGGACCGTGATGAGGTCGGCGCCGCCGCCGTCGCTGCCGAGATCGAACGGGCCGAGCGCGCCGGGCTCGTCCGGCTCTCCGGGGCGCAGCACCACCGCGCCCGCGCCGTCGCCGAAGATGACGGAGGTGGCCCGGTCGCCGGGGTCGAGGATGCTGGAGAACACGTCGGCGCCGATCACCACCACCCGCCCGGCGATGCCGGCGCTGATCAGCCCGGTCCCGGCGGCGAGCGCGTAGACGAACCCGCTGCACACCGCGGCCACGTCGAACGCGGCGGCGGACCACAGGCCGAGGCGCGTCGCGACGTCGGGCGCCGTGCCGGGGCACGGGCGGTCCGGGGTGGCGGTCGCGAGGACGACCGCGTCGGCCGGGTCGCCGCCCGCGGACTTCAGGGCGCGGGCGCCGGCCTCGACCGCCAGGTCGGAGACGGCCGTCCCGGGGGACGCGACGTGGCGGCGGCCGATCCCCGTGCGGGTGCGGATCCACTCGTCGGAGCTGCCGAGCCGCGCCGCGAGCTCGGCGTTCTCCACCACCCGCGGCGGGAGCCGGCCGCCGATCCCTGCCACGACCGCGGTCCCCATGGGGGCACCTCCTGCCGGATCGCCGGGTCACCTGGACGGTGTCCACCTTGCAGCCGGACGCTGACCGTGCCGCTGACGAGCCGCTGACGAGCCGCCCCGCCGGCGGCCGCCCCATGACAGGCGAGGGCCCGGCCGCCCGGACGAGCGTCCGGGGGCCGGGCCCCGTGCCCTCTCAGCCCGCCGCCGACGCGCGGCGGACCCGCAGCACCGCGTCCGGCGACTCCAGGATCGCGTGCTGGCCGAGGATGTGCCCGTACAGCCGCTGGAGGGACCGGCCGGGCTGGACGCCCAGTTCCTCGTCGAGCCGCGCCCGCGTCCGGTGGAACAGGTGCAGCGCCTCGGACTGCCGTCCCGACCGGTAGAGGGCGAGCATCAGCAGCTCGCAGAGCCGCTCCCTGGTGGGGTGGGAGGCGACGAGGCGCTGCAGCTCCGCGATGGCCTGCCGCTCCTCGCCGAGGAGCAGCCGCGCGCTGACGAGGTCCTCCCAGGCCCCGAGCCGCCGCTCCTCCAGCAGCGCCGCGGCGCCCTGGCAGCGGCGTCCGGTCCGGGTGTGCAGCAGGGCCGGACCGGTCCAGAGGGCGAGCCCGGCCTGCAGCAGGTCGCGGGCGCGGGAGGGATCGTCGGTGAGCAGCGCCACCGCCCGTGCAGTACGGTCGAGGAAGCGGTTTCCGTCTACGAATTCGCGGGGAATATCGAGAACGTAACCGTTGCAGACGGCGCGCAGCGGAAGCTCGGTGCGGGCGCGTTCCGCGCAGCAGTCCAGGATTCTCCTGATCCGGGTGGCGTGCGCCTGCAACGCATTACGCGGATTACGAAGATCCTCTCCGGGCCACAGTTCTTCGGACAGTTCATCGTGGGAGACCGTCCGGCCGGCCTCCAGCGCGAGCGTCGCGACCATGGCGCGTACCTTGCCGGCCCGCAGTTCGGTACGGGATCGCTGGACGACGATGGAGACGGTGCCCAGCAGGTCGATGCCCACACCGTCCCCGTGGGCGGCGCCGGCCGGTCGGCCGGCGCGCTGCCCCAGAGTGTCAACAGTCATCATCACCCTTGACATTGAGCGGAGAACGTTCTTTGGCATGACGGCCCCGCGGGGTGTTCAGGGGTGTTCATCCGTGCGTCATCGAGACGAATCTCCCCCGTACAAAGGCCGAACAACTGTTCAGCGGCAAGTCTTACAGACCGGGCGCCGCTCCCGCCATCCATCCGGTGGCCATTCTCTTCTCAACATGCGCACGGAAGACCAGGCAGAAATCATCCTTTCGTTGAGTTTGGCGGGACGCCTCTCAACGCCCGGATCGGCCGCTGACGTAACCGGGGTCCAGCCGCGTCCCGGACGTCTCCTCCGTCACGGCGGCCATCGTCGAGAACGCGGTTTCGAGCCGCTGGAAGGCGGGCGTCCGCATGTCCTTCTCGAACTCGGCGGCGCTGCTGACCCGGATGATCTCGACGTAGCGTCCGGCCCGCTCGCCGGGCACGCGGACGACGTCGAAGGCCTGCACGCTCGGCAGTTCGGGGCAGGTCGCGTAGTCGACGTCCCGCACCCACGCCTCGAACTCCGCGGGATCGGCGCCCGGGTGCAGCGCGATGGTGTGCACGATGATCTCCATGGTGCGGTCCTCTCAGCGCCGGGGGGCGGGCCGGCGGCGGCCGATGCCGAGGGCGCGGGCGATGTTGTTCTTCTGGATCTCGTTGGTGCCGGAGAAGACGCGCGCCGGCAGCGCGTCGCGGAGCAGGGCCCCGGGCCCGCCGTCGAGCACGCCGGCGGCGCCCCGCAGCTGGACGGCGTCCAGGCCGAGCCTGACCGCCGCCTCGCTCACCGCGAGCTTGGCCAGCCCGGAGGCGACGTCGCAGTCCTCCCCGGCCGACAGCCGGCGCGCGGCGTCGAAGAGCAGCAGCCGGGCCGACTCCAGGCCGAGCACCATGTCCACGATGCGGTGGCTCACCGCCTGGAACTCGCCGATGGGCGCGCCGAACTGCTCGCGCTCGGCGGCGAACGCGATCGTGTCGTCCAGGACGCGCCGCATCGCGCCCAGGTAGACCGCGAACAGGCAGGTGCGCTCCCATGTCATGGATCCGGTGAACACGGCGGCCCCGGTGCCCTCCGCGCCGAGGACGTTGGCGGCCGGGACCGCGCAGTCCTCGAAGTACACGTCGGCGGTCGGCGACCCGCGCAGCCCGGTCTTGTCGTAGGGGCGGCCGACGCGCAGTCCGGGCGTCCCGGCCTCGACGACGAACGCGGTCAGGCCGAAGAAGCCGCCGCCGGGCCGGGTGGCCGCCTGGACGACGAAGACGTCGGCGGCGGGCGAGTTCGTGGTGAAGCACTTGCTCCCGTTGAGGACGTAGCGGTCGCCGTCGCGCTCGGCGCGGGTCCGCAGGTTGAGCGTGTCCGACCCGGCTCCGGGCTCGGTGATGCCGTGCGCGGCGATCCGCTCGCCGGAGCACAGGGCGGGCAGCCAGTGCCGCTTCTGCTCCTCCGTCCCGAACTCGACGATCGGCATCAGGCAGGCGAACAGGTGCGCGGCCACCGAGAACGCGAAGCCGGTGTCGGCGCAGCCCTCGCCGAGAGCCTCCATCAGGACGGCGGCGGACTCGGCGTCCAGCCCGCTCCCGCCGTACTCGGCCGGCACGGTGGCGCCGGTCAGGCCCTGCTTCCCGGCGAGGCCCCAGCGCCGCCGGAACTCCCCGGCGTCGAACGGGCCGTTCCCGGCGGGCGGCAGGTCGCGGCCGGCGAAGGCGAGCACCATCTCGCGCATCGCCGCGGTCTCCGGGGTCAGTCGAGGGTTCATCCGGCTCCGTCCTGGTACTCCTCGATGAGCAGGTGGTAGTTGATCCCGCCGGTGCCGAACGAGCTGACGCCCGCGCGGCGCGGCCGTCCCGGCCCGGCGGGCCACGGCTCGGGCGCCACGGGCAGCCGGGCCGGGACGTCGCCGAGCGGAAGCCCCGGGGCGGGCGTCCGCAGGCCGGCGTTCGGCGGGAAGGTGCGGGCGCGGATGCTCAGCAGCGCCTTCAGCAGGCCGGCCGCGCCGGCCGCCGCGAACGTGTGCCCGAAGAACGACTTCGCCGACCCGATCACCAGCGGGTTCGGGCGGCCGGGCTTGGCGTACACCTCGGCCGTGGCGGAGATCTCCACCCGGTCGCCGACCCGGGTGCCCGTCCCGTGCGCCTCCAGGTAGTCGACCGCGGCCGGGTCGAACTCGACCTGGTCGAACGCCTGCCGCATCGCGCGGACCTGCCCGTCGGCGTCCGGCGCGATCAGCGACCGGGCGTCGTTCGAGCCGCCCACGCCGCGCAGCAGCCCGTGGACGCGGTCCCCGTCGCGGACGGCGTCCGGCAGCCGCTTCAGCAGGAACAGCGCGCACCCGTCGCCGGGGCTGAACCCGTCGGCGGCGGCGTCGAACGGGGTGATCCGGGTGTGCGACAGCAGCCCGAGGGCCGAGCAGAGCACGAGGTCGCGCGGGTTGCACGCCAGCTCGGCCCCGCCCGCCAGCGCGTAGTCGGCCTGCCCGGACCGCAGCGCGCCGAGCGCGATGTCCAGCGCGGCGAGCGACGACGCGCAGGCCGCCTCGACCGCGACCGGCACGGCCGGCAACCGGTGCTCGGCCGCGATGAGCGCGGCGACGCCGCTCGCGAGGCAGCCGTCCAGGTCCACGTCCGACGGCGGCCCGCCGGGCGCCCCGTGGCGGCGCCGGACGCGGTCGAGCAGCAGGCGGCGGGCACGGTCGGGCAGCGTGGCGAGCGCCTCGATCACCGCGACGGCCGCCTCCAGCTCCCCGACGGCGCGGCCGGCGTTCAGCCGCCGTTCTCTGGTGAGGCTGAGGTTGCCGCCGATCGCGACGATGCCGGGCCTCCCGGCGAGCGTGCCGGCTCCCCCGTAGCCGGTGAGGGTCTCGTGCGCGACCGCGAGCGCGACGCGCTGGACGGCGTCCATCGCCTCCCACCGGTGCGGCGTGATGGGCAGCCCGTCCGGCGGCGCGTCCGGGACCGGGACCGGGGCGCCCAGTTCGGTGTAGCTGTGGGTGAGGCTGACGCCCTCCTCCTGGAAGTACAGCTCCCGGTCGAGGACGTCGTCCGGGAGCGGCCCGATGCGGTCCTCGCCCGAGTGGACGGCGTCCCAGAACGCGGTGGCGTCGGGGGCGCCGGCGAAGCGTCCGCCGAACCCGACGACGGCGATCGGCTCGGGCCGGCTCGTGACGACGGCCCCGCCCGCCCGCGGCGCCGTCCGGGCCTCCGGCCTGCGCGAGTCGTCCTC
Organism: Actinomadura madurae; assembly: GCF_900115095.1. Taxonomy (GTDB): domain Bacteria; phylum Actinomycetota; class Actinomycetes; order Streptosporangiales; family Streptosporangiaceae; genus Spirillospora; species Spirillospora madurae. The sequence goes on along the minus strand of NZ_FOVH01000029.1, from coordinate 42,283 downwards.
CTCCAGGAGGAGATGGGAGAGCGTGCCCGTCAGCGAGGCCCCGCAGACGGCCGCGCGGCGGGGTTCCGGGCCCGGCTCGTCCGGCCAGCTCTCGGCCGTGCGCGCGGACCGGAAGGGCGCGCCGGACGCCGGACCGGGTGCGGGCAGCCTGCGGTGGTAGAGGGCGAGCGCGGCCTTGGCCACCGCCGCGAGCCCGGCGTTGGCGAACGTGTCGCCCAGCCGCTCCCCCGGGCCGCCGAGGGTCACCGCCCCGGGCGGAGCCTCCCCGAACAGGCGGCCGAGCGCATCGAGGCAGGCCTGCGCCGCGACGGGCGGGCCCCCGCCCGCCCGCTCGACGTACCGGACGGATCGGGGCGGCACGTCGGCCGCGTCATGGCAGGCGCGGGCGACGCGGTACCGGCGCTCGGCGGACGCCGAATAGCGCAGCACCCCGGGCCGGGCGTCGTGCTCCATCGCGCATTCGAGGATCGAGGCGTAGATCCGGTCCCCGTCGCGGACGGCCGAGGACCGCCGCTTGAGCAGCAGCGCCCCGACCCCCTCGCCGAGCGTGGCGGGCAGCCCCTTGGCGGCGAGCAGCTCGGCGGCGAGCGGGCTCTCCCGCCGCTGGCCGGTGAGGACGAGCACCGCGTCGCACAGGTCGCCGCGCAGCCCGTTGACCGCGTGCGCGAGCGCGGCGAACGAGGTCGCGTCCGCCGACTCCACGGCGAGCGTGCGGCCCCGCAGCCGGAACGCGCCCGCGATCCGGGCGGGGATCGTGCTCGCCATCTCCCCCACCCGGTCGTGCGGGGACGCCCCGAGCCGCTCGGTCACCCGCGCCCGCAGCTCCCGGGCCGCCCGCGCCGCGGCCGGGCGGGCGTGCCCGCCGAACAGGGCCGGCACCTCGCGTTCGAGGTCGCGGGCGTACCGCGCGGCCTCGATCCGCAGGGCGTTGGCGTACTGGCGGTCGAGGCCGAGGCAGGTGCCGGCGATGACGTCCGTCCGGTCCGTGCCGAGCGGGCGCCCGGTGTACCCGGCGTCGGTGAGGCACTGCCGGGCCGCCTCCAGCATGAGGACCTGCATGCGGGTCATCGACGTGCGCTGCACCGGCGGGATGCCGAAGCGCGCCACGTCGACGTCCACGTCGTCGAGGCTCGCCGTGGAGGGCGGCGGGCCGGCCGGGTCCTCGCACAGCCGCCGCCAGAAGTCACCGGCACCGCGCGCCTCCGGGTAGAGGCACGCGATGCCGATGATCGCGATGGGTTCGCGCACGGCGGCCGTCACACCCGAGCGGCGTCCTCCACGGACGCCCTGTCGAGCGCGGCCGGTCCGGGGTCCGCCTCTTGCCGGCCGGGGATCATCCGTTCGTCCTTTCGTCGGTCTCGACGACCTCGACCACGCCCCGGTCGCCGTCCACCGTGACCAGGTCGCCCGTCGTGATCGTCTGGGTGGCGTGCTTGGTGTTGACGACCGACGGGACGCGGAACTCGCGGGACACGATCGAGCTGTGCGAGAGCATCGACCCGATGTCGGTGACGACCGCGCCCGCGATGGCGAACAGCGGTGTCCAGGAGGCGTCGGTGAACCGGGTCACCAGGACCTCGCCGACCTGGAACTCGTCGGCCTGCCAGACCAGGTCCTCGATGATGCGGGCCCGTCCGACGACGCGGCCGGGGCTCGCGCCGAGGCCCTCCAGCCGGACCCCGTCCGGCGCGGGCCGGACCGCCTGCGTGACGTCCCACTCGCCGACGAAGCTGAGCGGCGGCTCGGGCAGCCGGGCGTACGCCTGGAACGTGCGCCGGGCCTCCTCCAGCTTCGCGCGGGAGAACACCTCCCGGGCGTCCCCGCCGCCGGCCAGATACTCCTGGACGTCGGCGAAGTCCAGGTCGGCGACCTCGTCCAGCGACCGCAGGACCCCCGCGGCGACGAGCCGGCGGCCGACCTCGTGGACGACGCACCGCACCAGCCAGATCGAGGTGATCATCGACATCCGGGTGGTCTCGCGGAGCCGGCTGCACGTCTCGTACAGCTCGGTGACCTTCTCGATCGCGCGCCGCTTCGGCAGCGGCAGCCGGGCGAGCGCGTCCGCCGCCGCGTCCTCCTCGGGGTCGGGGGCCCGGTCGAGGACGCCGTCGATGGAGAAGCCCTCGTCGGCGTACCGCCGGATCATCTGGAAGATGTAGGACGGGTCGTCGATCCAGCGCGGGTGCGTCAGCTCCATCTCCTGCCGGCCGCGGGTGCCGTTCTCGCGCAGGAACGGGATCATGTGGCGGTCCCAGAAGGCACGGCCCGCCTCGTCCGCGCGGAGCAGGGCGGGCACGTCGGCCGCGGCCCCGGCGCGGATGATCTCCATGACGCGGGGATCGCGCCGGGCGACCTGGGCCAGCGCCCAGATCTCGCGCGCCGACTCGACCGTCCGCAGGCTCGACATGTCGCTCTTGACGCGGTTGCGCAGGCCGGCGCCGGCCTGGCCGAGCCACGCGCCGCAGAGCGCTTCGAGCACGCCGTAGAAGCCGAACGCGTTCATGTAGTACGGCATGTAGCCGACGTGCATGTCGTGGAAGTAGGCCAGCCGCCGCTTCATCTCGGCGTTCAGCTCGGGACGGTCGAGCCTGGTCAGGTCGATGCCCTGGGCACGGTCGAACTCGTAGAACCGCGACCGGACCATCCGCCGGGCGCGCTTCTTCATGTTCCGTAGCTCGGAGACGGAGCTCTTCAGCCAGAACCCGGCGGAGAGCAGCTCCTCGATGCCGTCCGGCCAGGTGCCGAACGGGTTGGAGTAGGTGTCGAGGTCCACCTCCTCGCTGACGAACCGGTTCGTGAAACGGCTCTGGTCCCGGGTGGGGAGGCACTGGCCCAGCAAGTAGGCCGTGTACGAGATGTTGAGGTAGACGTGTCCTTGCAGGTAGCCCATGTGCAGGGACATGTCGCCGGGGTCGCGGACACCGGTCGACACGGCGCAGCCGCGGTGCACGTTGTGCTGGTAGTACTGCGCGAACGACCGGCCGAGCGGCGACATGATGCCGGTGAAGATCTCGCCGATGTCCATGCGCGACCAGAGCGTCCCCTTCTGGACGGCCTCGGGCTGCGGGTGCACGTACGGGCTCGTCCGCCGGTCGCGGACGGGCGTCGTCGTGATCGGGCGGGTCTGGAGCAGGTACGGCACCCCGTCCCGCACGGCCCACTCGATGTCCTGCTCGGCGCCGTAGTGGTCGCGGACGCGGACCGCCAGCCCCGCCAGCTCGGCCAGCTCGCCGGGCTCCAGGCAGGGCGTGTTGCGCGCGGCGGCGTCCACCTTGACGAGCCCGACCGTGCCGGGCTCGACGGGCGCGCACTTGGTGACCTTGTAGCGGATCTTCCGGTCGACGACCTCCGGGCCGGCCGGGTCGACGAGGAAGAAGTCCGAGGTGACCTTGCCTGCGACGAGCCCCTCGCCGAGGCCCCAGCAGGCCTCGACGACGAACCGGTCGGTGCGCCCGCTGACGGGGTCGCGGGTGAACAGGACGCCGCCGGTGTCGGCGTGCACCATCTGCTGGACGACCACGGCGATCGACCCGGCCTCGGACGCGTCCCGGTAGGCGGCGGCGCGGTCGGTCCACAGCGACGCCCAGCACACCTTGACGGCGTCGAGGAGCGCGCTGTCCCCGGCGGTGTCGAGCACGGTGTCGTGCTGGCCCGCGAAGGAGTGGGACGCGGAGTCCTCGGCGGACGCCGACGAGCGGACCGCGACGCGCGGCCTGCCGAGCTCCCCGTACGCCTCCAGGACGGCCGCCGCGATGTCGTCGGGGACGTCCGCCGCGAGGACCCGTTCCCGGAGCTTGGCGGGCTCGGTGCCGGCGATGTCGGCGTCCAGGCCCGTCTCCCGGACGAACCGGTCGAACAGCGCGGTCGTCAGGCAGAACGCGGGCGGCACGGGCAGGCCCGCGCGGAGCATCCCGTCCAGCCGGGCCGCCTTGCCGCCGAGCAGCGCGGGGTCGGGGACGTCGCCCGCGCCGAGGACGACGATCTGGTCGCCCGCGGCGGGCTTGGCGCGCTTGCCGCCCCCGGTCGTCTTCGCCGCGCGCTTGGCGGAGGTCGGGGTCGTCATGCGATCAGCTCCTCGGCGTCGGTGCGGTGGTCCGGGTCGCGGTTGGTGCCGGTGAACGCCCGGAACTGCTCGCCGGGGATGAGGCGGCGCTCGCGGACGCCGGTGAAGCCCGCGCTCTCCAGCTGCGCGGCGAGGCCGTCGGCGTGCGGCAGCGGGCCGCCGAAGTCGGCGCACTCGAACCACAGGTCGAGGACCTCCATGCCGATGCCGCCGCCCCGGCACGGGGTGGTGAGCAGCAGCCGGCCGCCGGGGGCCAGCAGGGAGCGCACCTTCTCCAGCACCTTCACCCGCTCCTCCTCGGGGAAGTAGTAGATGTTGTTGTGCAGGGTCACCAGGTCGAACACCGGCTCCATGTCGAGGTCGCGGACGTCGGCGCGGCGGACGTCCACCCGGTCGGCGAGGCCCCACTCGGCCATGTTCACGGTGGCGGCGGCGGCCACGTCGTCCTGCAGGTCGATCGCCAGCGCGGTCAGCCGCGGGTTCAGCGACGCGGCGTGCCGGACGTGGACGCCGCTGCCGCAGCCGACCTCCAGCAGCCGGCACGGGCGGGTCCGGGGCACGGCGCGGCCGACGGCCTCCTCCACGAACGGCTGGACGACGCGGGTCGAGCGGGCGATGACCTCGCCGTCCTGATCCCGGAGGGTCAGCCGCCGTCCACCGCGGGCCATGGCCGGGGCGTCCAGCAGGACGGGCAGGTGGAACCGCGCGACCTCCTCCAGCGCGGCGGCGACACTGTCGTTGCGCGCCTTGCCGAGCGCCTTGGCGGCCCGGCCGCGGAGCGCGTAGCAGCCGTCGTCGAACTTCAGCTCGCCGAGCCGCACCCCGATCTCCAGCCAGGCCCGCAGGACGTGCCGGTCCTCGCGGACGTCGAGCGCCGCGGCGAGCGTGTCCAGGTCGCAGGGCCGGACGGCGAGCCGCCGCAGCACCCCGTTGCCGGAGGCCGCGGCGAGGAACGACGCCCGGTACACGGGGGTGACCAGCCGCCGGCTCAGAGACAGCAGCAGCGGAACCTGACGGCCGCCGGCCACCTTGGCCAGGGTCGCGACTTTCATGTCAGAGTCCTCCGGGTTCGGTGGTGGAGACCGGCGTCCGGCGGGCGGCGTGCCGGCCGAGCTCGCGGCGGAGCTCGTGCAGCAGCGCCGGCCGGTCCGGACCGGTCAGGTAGAAGTGGCCGCCCGGCAGGTGCCGGCGCAACGTCGAGCCGTAGGTGTACTCGCGCCACTCGTCCACCTGGCCGGGCGGCGCGATCGGGTCGCCGGCCGCGGAGAACGCCGTGATCGGGCAGGCCAGCGGGCGGCGCGGCGCCCACCGGTAGCGCTCGCACGCGGTGAGGTCGGCGCGCAGCACCGGCATCCGGCGGGCGAACGCGGCGCCGCCGCCCTCGGGGTCGACGCCCGCGCCGGCGAGCCCGCCGAGGTCGCGGACCATGGCGAGCAGGGCGTCGTCGGTGAGCTCCGCACCGATCCGGGCGCCGTAGAAGTGCGGTGCCCGGCTGCCGGACACGAACAGGTGGACGGGCTCCCCGGCTCCGCCGTCTCGCAGCTCGCACGCGACCTCGTAGGCGAGCAGCGCGCCCATGCTGTGTCCGAACAGCGCGAACGCGTCCGCGAGGCCCTGGCCGACGAGGGCCGCCGCGATGTCGGCGGCCATCGGCCCCATCTCGCGGCGCGGCGGCTCCCCGAGCCGGAAGCTCCGTCCGGGCAGCAGCACGGGGACGACCTGGACGCGGTCGCCGACGTGCGCGTGCCAGTCCCGGTAGACCGAGGGCGTCCCGCCCGCGTGCGGGAAGCAGACGAGGCGGACGTCCGCGGCGGGGTCGGGCGTCACACCCGGGAACCACGGCCCGCCGGCCCTGCGGGCGGCGACCATGCCCGTGCCCGTGACTGTGCCTGTCACTGTGCCCGTCGACATGTCAGCCACCGAGGTGCTCGCGGCCTTCGGGGGACTCCAGCCATTCGATCGTCCGTGCCATGCCCTCCTCGAAGGCGACCTCGCCCTTGAAGCCGAAGTCCTCGCGGGCCCGGTCGATCGGGTAGGACTGGTCGCGCTCCAGCAGATGCACGGCGTGCCGCGTGAGCACGGGACGGGACTTCAGGCGCAGCGTCCCGTACACCTTCTCCGCCGCGCCCGCGACGCCGGCGGCCAGCGGGCGGGGCAGGCTCACCGCGGGCGGCCGGACGCCCAGCCCGGCGGCGAGCGCCTCGATGTACTCCCGCCAGGTGACCGTCTCCGGGTCCCGCAGGTTGTAGGCCTTCCCGGCGGCGGCGTCCGACCCGCAGGCGGCGATCATGCCGTCCACGGCGTTGCCGACGTAGAGGAGCCCGGCCGGGGCCGTGCCCTTGCGGACGTAGACCATCTGCCGGCTCTTCAGCAGGTTCGCGATCTCGATGACGAAGTCCTTGCTACGCGGCCCGTACACCGACACCGGCCGGATGACCGTGAGCGGCAGGCCCGCCTTCTCGGCGGCCCGCCTCACCGCCCTCTCGCCGAGGACCTTGCTGCGGTTGTAGGGCAGGCCGATGTCCTTCGGCTCGGTGCGCTCGTCGCACGGCCGGACCGGGTACCCGTACACGTCGGTGGTGCTGAGGTGCACGAACCGCTCGACGGTGCCCGCGTGGTGCGCGGCGTCGACCAGGTTGCGGCAGCCGGTGACGTTGGCCTGCTCGAACTCCTCCCACGGCCCCCAGTCGGCGGACTTGCCCGCGCAGTTGTAGACGTGCCGGACTCCGGCGGTGGCGCGCAGCAGCGCGTCGAGGTCGGTCAGCGACCCCACCTCGACCTCGACGGGCAGGTCCGCGAACGCCGACCGGTCGCTCCCCTCCCGGACCAGGACGCGGACGCGGTGCCCGATCTCGGTCAGCCGCCGGGTCAGGTGGCCGCCGATGAACCCGGACGCGCCGGTGACGAGCACGTCGGCGCCGCCCGTCTCGGCCCTGTCCTCCACGCGCGGCGACGTGCGGTGGCGCGGCACGTGCGACGGCTCGTACGGCGTTCTCTTGTTCTGCGAGGTCGGGTCCATGGCGTCCACCAGAAGGTCGAGGGAGCGGTCGAGGTCGGCTTCGCGGTGGTCTGCGTTGACGAAGAACCTGAGCCGGCACTTGTCGCGCGGCACGGCCGGGTGGCCGATCGGCATCACGTTCACGCCGCGGTCGAGCAGCGCGCTGGAGATCTCCATGGCCCGGCCCCAGTCGCCGACGATGATGGGGATGACGGCGGTCTCGCGCGAGACGCCGGTGTCGAGGCCGCGGGCGCGGGCCGCGCTCCGGAAGTGCTCCGCCAGCTCGCGCAGCCGCGCGACCCGCTCGGGCTCGTCCCGGATGACACGGAACGCCTCCAGCGCGGCGGCGGCGCTGGCCGGGGAGATCCCGGTGCTGAAGATGTAGAGCGGCGTCGTGTACTTCATGAACTGGATGAGCGGGCGGCGCGCCGCGATGTAGCCGCCGAGGCTGCCGATGGCCTTGCTGAGCGTCCCCATCCAGAGGTCGACGTCGCCCGGGTCCACCCCGAAGTGCTCGCCGATGCCGCGTCCCGTCCGGCCGAGGACGCCGAGCGAGTGCGCCTCGTCGATCATCAGCATCGCGTCGTGGCGCCGCTTGACCTCGATGAAGCGGGGCAGGTCGGGGAAGTCGCCGTCCTGGCTGTAGGCGCCCTCGATGACGACGACGGCCCGCCGGTACCGGCCGCGCATCGCGCCGAGGACGCGGTCGAGGGCCTGCCAGTCGTTGTGCGGGAACGACCGGCGGCGGGCGCCCGACAGGAGGGTGCCGCGAACCGTGCTGTCGTGGATCCACTCGTCGTGCAGGACGAGGTCCTCGGGTCCGAACAGGTGCCCGACGGTCGCGACGTTGGTGGCGTGCCCGCCGGCGAACACGATCGCGGCCTCGGTGCCGAGGAACCCGGCGATCTCCGCCTCCAGTTCGTGGTGCAGCGGCGTCTCCCCGCACAGCAGCGGGGTCGCCGAGCAGGACGTCCCGTAGCGGTCGATGGCCGCCTTGGCCGCCGCGCGCAGCCGGGGGTGGGAGGACAGCGCCAGGTAGTTGAACGCCGAGAAGTTGACCATCCGGCGGCCGTGCATCTGGATCAGGCCGGAGTTGAACCCGTCGTGGACGCGCTCGTAGGCGTTCGGGCCGCTCGACTCGATCAGCCGGAGCCGCTCCAGCATCTCGGCGTACTCGTCCCACTCCTCGAACCGCCGCTGGATCACCACCGGCCGCGGCTCCTCCGGCACCGGAGCCGGTGCCGGGGCGGGCGCCGGAGCGGGTGCGGGGGCGGGGGCCGGGGTGGGCGCGGCGGGCGGTGCCTGGACGGCGGGCTCGTACGCCCGAGCAGGCGGGGCCGCATCGGCGATGCCGAGGGCGTCGAGGAGCTGGGCGACGGTGAAGTCCTCGGGCAGGGTGTGGCGGAGCTCCGCGACCCGGCCGGGGTACATCGGGGCGAGGCGGCGTTCCAGCTCGCCCTTCATGAGCGAGTCGAGCCCCAGCTCGCTGCCGACGTGGGCGTGGGGCGGGATCTGGTCGGCGGGGAAGCCGGAGACCTGGGCGACGCAGGCCAGGACCCTGCCGGCCTCGGCGCCCGGCGCCGCCGCCCCCTCCGTCCGGCCGGCGTGCCCGTATCCGTTGCCGTTCACTTCGATCTCCCTTCGCTGTCCGAGCCAGTAGGGGCTGCGTTCGAACACCGCGTGGGGCACCGGGACCCGGCGCCGCGGGCGCCCGGCGTCGAGGCCGGCCCACCGGACGCCGCCGCCCGCGCAGTACCAGCGGCCGGCCGACCGCAGGAACGTCTGCCAGTCGTCTCCCCCGCGGCGCAGGGACGGCAGCGACAGCACGGTCCCGGCGGCGTCCGCGAGCCCGGCGCGCACCAGGCCGAGGAGGGCGGGGTGCGGCCCCGCCTCCACGAACGCGTCGCAGCCGAGGCGCCGGAGGGCGCCGACACCGTCGGTGAACCGGACGGTGCCGAGCAGGTGGCCGGCCCAGTACCCGGCGTCGGGACGGCCCATGGCCTCGCCGGTGTGGTCGGAGATCCACGGGATGTCCGGCTCGCGGGCCGCGACCGCGCGGGCGGCCTCCCGCAGCGGCTCGGCGGCGCCGTCCATCAGCGGCGAGTGGAAGGCGTGCGAGACGGCGAGGCGCCGGACGGTGACGCCCTTCGCCTGGAGGTCGCCGGTGAGCCGCCCGATCTCCTCCTCCGGGCCGGACAGGACGAGGTGGCCGGGCGCGTTGGCGGCGGCGACCGCGACCGCGGGGCTCGCGGCGGCGGCCGACTCGATCGCCGCCGCGTCCCCGGCACAGGCGATCATCGCGCCGGAGCCGGGCAGCTCGTCCATGAGGCGGCCGCGGGTCGCGGCGAGGGTGAGCGCGTCCTCCAGGGTCAGCGCGCCCGCGACGCACGCCGCCGCGAAAGCGCCGACGCTGTGGCCGAGCACGCCCGCCGGCCGGACGCCGATCGACTCCCACAGCCGCGCGAGCGCGACCTCGACGGCGACCAGGGCCGGCTGGCAGTACCGGGTGGCCTTCAGCCGGGCCGGATCGTCCTCGGTGAAGACGAGGTCGCGGAGCGAACCGCCGATCAGCGGGCGCAGCACCTCGTCGGCCCGGTCGATGACCTCCGCGAACACCGGGCTGGACTCGTAGAGCCCGCGTCCCATGCCCGGGTACTGCGTGCCCTGCCCGCTGAACAGGAACGCCGCGCGGGGACCGCGTCCGGCGGGCTCCCCCCGCAGCACGCCGGCGGACGCCTCGCCGGACGCCAGCGCCGTGAGGGCCCCGCCCAGTTCGGTCATCGACCGCGCGGTGATGGCGGCGCGGTGCCCGAGCGCGGCGCGGCCGGTGTTCGCCGCGTGGCACAGGTCGGCGAGCTCCACGTCCGGCCGAGCCGCGATGTGCGCCCGGTACCGCCGGGCGAGGGTCGCGAGCGCGGTCGGCGTGTGCGCGGACAGGCAGAGCGCCTGGACGGGCCGCTCGGGCCCCGGCCGCTCGGCGGGGCGCGCCTCGTCCGCGCGTCCGACGATCACGTGCGCGTTGGCGCCGCCGAACCCGAACGAGCTGACGGCGATCCGGGACGGCGGGACGCGGGTCCGCCCGGCCGGCCCGGTCAGCACGGTGAGGCCGGAGCCCTCCCAGGTCAGATGGCGGTTCGGGGTGGTGAAGTGCAGCTGCGGGGGCAGCTCCCCGTGCCAGACGGCCAGCGCGGACTTGATCAGCCCGGCGATGCCGGCCGCCGCCTCCAGATGCCCGATGTTGGCCTTGACGGAACCGACCGGGCAGGGCGCGTCCGCGGCCCGGCCCGCGCCGTACACGGCGGCGAGCGTCTCCCACTCGACCGGGTCGCCGAGGGCGGTGCCGGTGCCGTGCGCCTCGACGTAGTCGATCCCCCGGCCGCCGGTGCCCGCCTCGGCGAGCGCCCGCTCGATCACCGCGCGCTGCGCCGATCCCTTCGGCGCGGTGAGGCCGTTGGCGCGGCCCCCGTGCCCGACGGCCGCGCCGGTGATCACGGCGTAGATCCGGTCGCCGTCGGCGCGGGCCCGGGACAGCGGCTTCAGGCAGACCAGGCCGGCGCCCTCGCCGCGCACGTACCCGCCGGCCGCGTCGTCGAAGGTGCGGCACGCCCCGTCCGGCGACAGCATCCCGCCCCGCGCGAACGCGACGGACAGCACCGGGTTGATCAGCAGGTTGACGCCGCCCGCGAGCGCCATGCCGCACTCGCCGGCGCGCAGGCTCCGGCAGGCGGCGTGCACCGCGACGAGCGAGGACGAGCAGGCGGTGTCGATCGCCAGGCTCGGCCCGCGCAGGTCGAAGTGGTACGACAGCCGGTTCGCCGCGATGGAGTGCGCGGTGCCGGTCGCCGCGTACACGTCGACGGACGCGGGGTCGTTCATCTGGAGGTCGCCGTAGTCGTGGCTGCTGATGCCGACGAACACGCCTGTGTCGCCGCCCGCCGCGCCGTCCGGGGCGATGCCCGCGTCCTCGAAGGCCTCCCAGGCGACCTCCAGGAGGAGGCGCTGCTGGGGGTCCATGCGCTCGGCCTCGCGCGCGGAGATCCCGAAGAAGCGGGCGTCGAACCGGTCGATCTGGTCGAGGAACCCGCCCCTGGCCGGCGCGTCGACCCCGGCGGCGTCCCAGCGTCCGGCGGGCACGCCGGCGACGGCGTCCCGCCCGTCGAGGAGCAGCCGCCAGTACCCGTCGGGGTCGGGCGCGCCCGGGAAGCGGCAGCCGATCCCGACGACCGCGACCGGTTCCGCGGGTCCCGGCTCATCGCTCCGGGGGACGGGACGCGCGCCGGGTTCGGGTTCGGCGCCGAGGAGGTCCGCCACATCGCGGATGGTGGGACGCTCGAAGACGGTGCTCGGCGCGAGGTCGCGTCCGAGCCAGGCCCCGAGCTCCTCGACGATGGCGACCGCCGTCCTGGACGCGAGGCCGAGCGTCGCGAACGGGACGGTCGTGCCGATCGTCCGCGCGGGCAGCCCGAGCCGGGCGGCGACCTTCTCCACCAGCCACGCCTCGATGTCGGCCGCGCTGCGGCCGGACGCCCCGGGCGCCGGGTGCCCGGCGGGCGCGCGGTCCTCGTCCGCGCCGAGGAGTCTCAGCAGCGCGGGCACGGTGGGGTCCGTGAGCAGCTCGCCCATGGGCACGCGCAGGCCGAGGTCGCGTTCCAGCCGAGCGGCGAGATCCAGCAGGCCGGTGTAGTCCAGGCCGAGGTCGGCGAGCGAGCACCGCCCGACGTCCGTCCGGCCGGTCGCGGACCCGATGAGGCCGAGGATCCTCGCCCGGTCCGGCGCCGCGGCCGTGGCCGCGGCGGAACCGGACTCGCGGACCACGCTCGCCGCGACGACCGGCAGGGCGAGGGACAGGAACGCCCGCCGGCAGCCCTGCCGCTGGATCTTGCCGCTGGTCGTCCTGCCCACGGACGCCCGCCCGACCAGGACGATCGCGTGTGGCGAGACGTCGTGGTCGCGGGCGATGGCGGCGCGGAGCCGGGCGAGCAGCTCACCGGTGTCCCCGGCGCGGTTCCCGTCCACCTCGAAGACGACGACCATCTCCTCGGCGCCGTCGACGTCGACGGCGAACGCGGCGCCGCAGCCCGCGCGGACCGCGCCGTCCGCGCGCTCCACGGTCAGCTCGACGTCCTGCGGGTAGTGGTTGCGGCCCTGGACGATCACGACGTCCTTCAGCCGCCCGACGACGTGCAGCTCGCCGTCCCGCTCGAAGCCGAGGTCGCCGGTGCGCAGGTGCGCGGTGCCGTCCCCGTCCTCGATCCGGGCCTGGAACGTCTCGCGGGTGGCGCCCGAGTCGCGCCAGTACCCGCGGGCGACGCCCGGCCCGCTGACCCAGATCTCGCCGACCCGGCCGGCGGGGAGGCGCCGCCGGGTGGCCGGGTCGACGATCGCGACGCCGACGCGGTCGGCGGCGGGCCCGCAGCCGACGCTGCGGACGGAGCGGCGCCCCTCCGCCGCGGGTTCGGCGCGGCCGTTCTCCAGCGCCTCGGCGTCGAGCGTCCCGACCTGTGGTTCCCGCCCGGCGGCGGCCCCGCTGACCAGCAGGGTCGCCTCCGCCAGCCCGTAGCAGGGCAGCAGCGCCCGCCGGTCGAAGCCGCAGGGCGCGAACCGCTCGGCGAACCGGTCCAGGGTGTCGGCGCGCACCGGCTCGGCGCCGTTGAGCGCCAGCCGCCAGGAGCGCAGGTCGAGCCCGGCCGCCTGCCCGGCGGAGATCCTGCGCAGGCAGTAGTCGAAGCCGAAGTTCGGGGAGGTCGCGGTCGTCGCGCGGGTCTCGGAGATCGTCTCCAGCCACAGCAGTGGACGCTGGATGAACGTCCTCGGCGCCATGAGGTGCGCCGGGAGACCCCCGTACAGCGGCGTCAGCAGGCCGCCGATCAGCCCCATGTCGTGGTACGGCGGGAGCCAGGACACCAGGGCGGAGTCGCGGTCGTGCTCCAGCGTCAGGTGGATCGTCCGGAGGTTGGCGACCAGGTTCTCGTTGCTGACCATGACGCCCTTCGGCGTCGCGGTGGAGCCGGAGGTGTACTGAAGGAACGCCAGCGATCCCGGGCTCACCCCGGGATCGGCGTACGCGTCCGCGTCGTCCGGGCCGCAGTCTGTGCTCGCCAGCCAGCGGATCCCGGTCGCGCCCAGCTCGCCACGGCTTCCGGCCCCGGTCTCCAGGGAGCGCTTCTGCTCCTCGTCCACGAGCGCCCACCCCGCCCGCACGTTCCGGGCGATGACGGCGAGCCGGTCCAGGGTCTGGCCGGTCCGCCCGGTGTCCGGCGGGTAGGCGGGGACCGCGATCGCGCCCGCGTACAGGCAGCCGAGGAACCCCGCGACGTACTCCAGGCCGGGCGGCAGGAGCAGCAGGACGGGCCGGTTCCGCAGCCCCTCCCGCTGGAGCCGTCCCGCCACGGCGCGGGCGCGCGCGTCCAGGTCCCGGTAGGTCCAGGACTCGCTCTGCCCGCCCGTCCCGGTCAGGAACCGGTACGCGAGCCGGTCCGGCGTCCGCCGGAGGTGGTGCCGCAGGATCCCTGCCACCGTCTCCGGTTCGGGGCCGTCCCAGTGGCCGTCGATCAGGTGCGTGCGCGTCATCGTTCCACCGCTCATGACGGAAGGGGCGCCGGGGCGGCCGGGCTGTCCGCCCCGCCGCCGCGGAGCCGGCCGAGGTCGACCTTGCCGTTGGAGTTGCGCGGCAGCGCCGCGAGGCGGGTCGCCGCGTGCGGGACCATGTACTTCGGCAGATGCTCCGCGCAATGCCGCTTGACCTCGATCAGGCCGGGCGGCGCGGCGCCGTCGCGGACCGCGTAGTAGAGGGCGAGGCGGGCGCCGGTGCCCTCGCCGGTGACGAGGACCGCGGCCTCGGCGATCGCGGGATGCCGCAGCACCACGGCCTCGATCTCGCCGAGCTCGACGCGGTAGCCGGACACCTTCACCATGCGGTCCTTGCGGCCCCGGTAGACGAGCAGCCCGTCCTTGCCCCGGGTCACCAGGTCGCCGGTGGGGTGCCGGTGCCGGCGGTGCAGGTCGGCGGGCGGCTCGGAGTCGCGGCCCCAGTAGCCGGGGGTGACGCAGTCGCCCTCGACGACCAGCTCGCCGAGGGCGTCCGGGCCGTCCAGCGGGCGGTCGTGCTCGTCCACGACGATGAGCCGCGCGTTCCCGACCGGCAGGCCGATGGGCGGCGGCTCGTCCCGCTCCAGGTCCTCGGGACGGACCCGGTGGTAGGTGCAGACGTTGGTCTCCGTCGGCCCGTACAGGTTGTACAGGACGGTCCCGCGCGGCAGCCGGGCGCTCAGCTCCCGCAGCCGCGGCATCGGGTAGACCTCCCCGGCGAACAGCACGTAGCGCAGGCTCCGGACGGTCTCGTCCGTCAGAGCCCCCGCGACGGTCAGCAGGGTGAGGATGGACGGCACCGAGTACCAGACGGTCACGCCGTGCTCGCGGACGCCGGCCGCCAGTGCGGCGACGTCCCGGGCCTGCCCGTCCTCGACGATCCACACGGCGGCGCCGACCGACAGCGCCACGAACAGGTCGAAGGTGCTGAGGTCGAAGTTGAACGACGCGTGGTTGGCGAACACGTCGTCGGCGCCGACGTCCAGTTCGCCGCGCGACCAGCCGGTGAACGCCGTGAGGTTGCGGTGCGAGATCTTCACGCCCTTCGGCGCCCCGGTGGAGCCGGACGTGTAGAGGATCGCGGCCAGGTCGCCGGTCGTGACCCGCGGCGGTTCCACCTTCCCTGCGCCGTCCAGGAACGCGTCCCGGCCGACGGCCGGAACGCCCGCCGCGGCCCCGTCGGCCACGACGATCGCCTTGACGGACGGCGGCGGCTCCATGCCGGACAGCAGCGCGAGGTGGCGGGCGTCGGTGAACAGCACGACCGGTTCCGCGTCCCGCAGGATCGTGTCCGCCCGTGCCGCGGGCTGCCCGCCGTCGATCGGCACGTAGGCGCACCCGGCGCGCAGGGCGGCGAGGACGGCCTCGGCGTACTCCGGCCCCTTGTCCATCCAGACGGCGACGCGGTCGCCGAGGCGCGCCCCGAGCCCGAGGATGCCGGCGGCCGTCCGCTCCACGGTCGCGGCCAGTTCCCCGTAGGAGACGGTCCGCCGCCCGAGGAGGGCCGGGCGGGCCGCGTGCTCCGCCGACTCCACGTCCGGGAGCCCGGCGAGGCCCTCGTCCAGGATGCCGAGCCGCCGCGCGCTCACCGGGCCGCCCCTCGCGGCAGGACGCCGGTCTCGCGCGCCGCGTCGACGAAGATCTGCGCGGCGAGGGACAGGTCCTCGGGTGTGTGCTCGGAGGTGACGCTCACCCGCAGCCGGGCGTCGCCGAGCGGCACCCCGGGGAAGACGACGGTCTGGCAGAACAGGCCGCGGGCGCGCACCGCCCGGCCCATCTCCATCGCCCGGCGCTCGTCCCCGACGACGATCGGCAGGATCGCGCTCTGGGTGTTCTCCAGGTCGAACCCGGCGCCGGCGAGGTCGGCGCGCAGCCGGCGGATGTTCGCCCAGAGGGCGGTGAGCCGCTCCGGCTCCTCCTCCATGATGTCGATCGCCGCGATCAGCCCGGCCGCGACCCCGGCCGGGATCGTCGCCGCGAACACGTACGAGTTGGAGTAGAAGCGGAGGTAGTCGATGACCTCCTCGTCACCGGCCACAAACCCGCCCATGCCGGCGAGGGTCTTGCTCATGGTGCCGAGCTCCAGGTCGACCTCTCCCTTGAGGCCGAAGTGCTCGGCGGTGCCGGAACCGCGCTCGCCGAGCACGCCGGTCGAGTGCGCGTCGTCCACCATGATCCGGGCCCCGTAGCGGCGCGCCAGCCGGACGATCTCCGGCAGGTCGCACACGTCCCCGTGCATGCTGAACACGCCGTCGGTGACGATGAGCTTGCCGCGCACCTGGTCCCGGCACCGCTCCAGTACCCGCTCCAGGGCCCGCATGTCGTTGTGCCCGTAAATCTTGCGGACGCCGCCGGACAGCTTGCAGCCGTCCGCGATGCTCATGTGGTTGAGCTTGTCCACGATGACCGCGTCGTGGCTCTTGACCAGCGCGGACACCGCGCCGAGGTTGGCCGGGTAGCCGCCGGGGTAGACGATGCAGGCGGGCCGGCGCTTGAACGCGGCGAGCCTGCGCTCCAGTTCCTTGTGCAGATGATTGGTGCCGCCGATGATGCGGCAGCCGGTGTTGGTGGCGCCGTAGGCCAGCGTCGCCTCGCAGACCGCGTCGATGACCCGCGGGTGGTTGGCGAGCCCGAGGTAGTTGTTCGAGGCGAACATGAGGAACTCGCGGGTCCGGCCCGTCAGCTCGTCGTGGATCCGCGCCCGGTTCGCGCACCGCGACCGCAGCGGCATCCCGTACCAGTACAGGTGCTCGGCCTCGCGCCCGCGCAGGTAGGAGGCGAACCCGCGGGCCTTCGCGAAGAGGTCGGGGTCGCGGTCGTCCATGAAGTCGCGCATGGACCGGTCGTCCCACGTCGTGCCCGTTGCGGGCCGGACGGGATCCAGCTCGCCGACCGCGAGTTCGCGCGGACCGGGGCCGGCGGGCGCGGGGGCCGCCGGCGCGGGCTCCGGGCGGGGCGCGTCCCCGGCCGCGCGGTCGCCCAGCTCGGCGATGAGGGCACGCAGATTCGGCACCGTGAGCTCCGGCGCCGGGCCGGAGAGCCCGAGCTCCTCGGCGGCGTCGGCGATGATCGAGGCGAGCACGACCGAGTCGATGCCGAGCTCGGCCTCCAGCTCGGCGTCGAGGTCGAGCTGGTCGCGCCGGTAGTGGGTGTGCCGCATCGCCGCCGTCATGACCGCCTCGGCGAGCTTCGCGCCGTCCGGCGGGCCGGCCTGCGCGGCCGGGCCGGGGGTCGCGGCGAGCGAGCGCTCCACCGCGTCGATCAGGTCCTGCGGCGTGGCCGCCTCGCGGGGCAGCCGCACGTCCGGGCCGAAGCGGTCCCGCACGTCGCCGAGGATGGCGTCCAGCACGGCCGCGTCGACGCCGAGCTCGCCTTCGAGGTGGCTTTCGGGCCGCAGCCGCGAGACGTCGTAGAGGGTGTTCGAGGCGATGATCTCCAGCACCTGCCGGCCGGCCGGGGCGCTGTGGGCCAGGTCGGTCATCGGACGCTCTTCTCCTCCTCGTCCAGGCGGCCGACCAGCGCGGCGATCGCGCCGACCGACCCGAAGTTCGCGGGCGTGATCTCCCGGAGCGGGACGGTGACGCCGAACTCGGCCTGCAGCGCGTGCACCAGGTCGAAGATCGCCGCCGAGTCGATGATGTTCAGGTCGAGGATCGGCGTGTCGGTGCGCAGCCCGTCGGCGTCCCCGCCCATCCAGGCGTCGGCGATGTATCCGATGAGGAAGTCCGCCGTGGTCACGGCGAGGCCGCCGTCGTGATCTGCCGCTCGATCAGGTCGGCCGCGCGGCCGATCGTGTCCGAGGGCGACACCAGGTCCTCGCCGAACTCGGCGCCGAACTCGGTCTGGGCGACCAGCAGCAGCTCCACCAGGAACAGCGAGTCGACCTCCAGTTCCTGGAAGACGACGTCCGGCCCCACCGCCGTCCGGTCGACCTCGAAGCGGTCCACCAGCAGATCGACCAACCGGTCGTACACGTCACTCACGACTTCCCCCCATGCCGCGTGAACGGCGTTGAGATCAGTGGACGGTCCCGACTGTCGTGCATTGCGCTGACGATCGCGCTGACGAACCACTGACCGGGCCGTGATGGCGACCACGGCCGGGTCGAACGCCCTTTGACAGCGGCCGACTTCCCGGCCGGGGCGGGCCGGCCCGGCAATTGCCCGACCAATTGACAGCGAATCCATGAGCCGTGCCGCGGGCCGGGGCCGCCAAGTCATGATCGTTCATGTTTCTCGGCGGCCTTCGGGTTGCCGAAGGACCGAGGGATAAAGACATGACTAAAAGGCCCCAGAGCCCACCGCCGTGATCGCGATACATTGTCACGACGAAGCGCCCGCCATCATCGGCGTGCGCTCGGCACGTGACCCTATTGGAGAGTGCACGCCCGTAGATCCGATGAATCTTCAACCACCGACGCCTCCGCTCACCGCCGCCCCGGTGGCCGGAGCCCGATTCTCGAAGCACGACCGGGGGTCAAGAATCGAATGCAGTGTTCTGCCTGCAGCACCGGCACGAGGTGGCAAAAAGGTCCGATGGGGTTGAAACAAAGGCTGCTCCTCTGCTGCGATAAGCCGCTCTTCGCCGACGGCTTCTCCGCGCTCCTGGAAAGCGAGCCGGAGATCGAGATCATCGGCCGCACCACCGGGGAACTGGTCCTGCGGGACGCCGCCGAGAACTGTCCCGACATCACGCTCGTCGTCGCTCCCGCATTGACCCTCGTCGGTCATCAGCGGGAACTCGCGGAATTGGCCGACCTCTCCAAGGTCATCCTCATCGCCAAGACGGAGAGCGCGCACCGGTCGGTCGAGGCGGTCGGGCTCGGCGTCTCCGCCGTGCTCTCCCTGGACACCTCGTCGGACCAACTGATCCAGGCATTACGCCTGGTCATGGCCGGGGAGACGCTGCTCCTCCCGGAGAGCGCCCGGCAGGCCCTGTGCCCCCGCCACGCGCCCGCCCCGAAGGAGGCCGGGCACTCGCTGAGCGCCAACCTCACCGGCCGCGAGAAGGAAGTGCTCCTGCTGCTCGGCCGCGGCGCGTCCAATGTCGAGATCGCGCGGGAGCTCTCCATCTCCATCACGACCGTGCGCACCCATGTGCACAACGTCCTGAAGAAACTGGGCGTCGGAACGCGCGGGCAGGCGGTCGCGGTCGCCTACAAGAGCGGTCTCATCACGCGGATCGGAACGGAGAGCACCGCCGACGACTGATTTCGGGACTTCCGCCGGAGCCATTCGGCGGGTGGACCGGCCGGCTACCTGGAGTGGTCGGCACGGGGTCCGTCATGCGCGCGAGCGGGCGCGTTCCACGGGGGTTGCAGGACGGCGTCCGGGTGGTTACCGTTCAGTCGACTTTATAGGAAAGTTTCCTATTAGATCACCGCGACCGACTCGGGGTTCGGGGGATGCCCGCTCGTCCACGTCTTCCTACCCGGGAGTGACCTTGCGAAGAAGACGCCTCCTGCCCGGCCTCCTGCTCACCGCCCTCTGCTCCCTGCTCCTCGCCCTGCTCGTCCCCGTCCCGGCCAGTGCCGCCTCCGTGACGGCGACCTTCACCAAGTCGGCCGACTGGGGCTCCGGCTACGAGGCCAAGTACACGATCAAGAACGAGACCGCCGCCGCGGTCCCCGGCTGGAAGGTGGAGTTCGACCTGCCGTCCGGCTCCTCGGTCGGGACCTACTGGGACGCGCTGCTCACCACGTCCGGGCAGCACGCCGCGTTCGCCAACCGCGAGTACAACGGCTCCGTCGCCGCGGGCGCGAGCGTCTCGTTCGGCTTCATCGTCAGCGGGTCCGGGACGCCGCAGAACTGCACGATCAACGGTTCGTCCTGCACCGGAGGCGGCAACCCCGGTGCGCCGTCCGCACCCGGGGCGCCGAGCGTGACCGGCAAGACGAACACCTCGCTCACACTGTCGTGGCCGGCGTCGTCCGGGTCGGTCACCGGCTACCGCGTCTACGAGGGCTCCGCCGTCCGGGCCACCGTGACCGGGACGAGCGCCACCATCGGCGGGCTGGCCACCTGCTCGGACCACACCTACACGGTGAGGGCGTACAACTCCGCCGGGGAGTCCGCGGCGAGCGGCTCGGTGACGGCGACCACGAGCGGCTGCACGACCCCGCCGGCCGGCGGCAAGCACGCCGCGCCCTACCTGTACATGGGCTGGGGCGAACCGCCGAACCCGGCCACGGTCATGAACGCGACCGGGATCAAGTGGTTCACGATGGCGTTCATCCTGTCGGGCGGCGGGTGCAACGCGGCGTGGGACGGCAACCGCCCGCTCAGGGGCGGCGCGGACGAGCAGGCCATCGCCCAGATCCGCGCGGCCGGCGGTGACGTGCTGCCGTCCATCGGCGGCTGGTCGGGCAACAAGCTCGGCCCGAACTGCTCCTCCCCCGAGGCGCTCGCCGGCGCCTACCAGCAGGTGATCGACGCGTTCGGGCTCAAGGCCGTCGACGTCGACATCGAGAACAGCGACGAGTTCGAGAACGAGGTCGTCCAGGACCGCATCCTCGGCGCCCTGAAGATCGTCAAGCAGCGGAACCCCGGCATCCAGACGATCCTGACCTTCGGCACGAGCACCACCGGCCCGAACTACTGGGGCACCCGCCTCATCAACCGGGCCGCGGCGCTCCAGGCGAACGTGGACGTGTTCACGATCATGCCGTTCGACTTCGGCGGCGGCGCGGACATGTACGGCAACACCGTCAACGCCTCCGAGGGCCTGAAGAACGCGCTCAAGTCGGCGTTCGGGTGGTCGGACGCCACCGCTTACTCCCACATGGGCATCTCCGGTATGAACGGCCTGTCCGACCAGCAGGAGCTGACGTCCCCGGCGACCTGGACGCGGATCCGCGACTGGGCGAAGTCGCACGGCCTGGCCCGCCTGGCGTACTGGTCCGTCAACCGCGACCGGCCCTGCCCCGGCGGCGGCGTGACGTCCAGCTGCAGCGGCATCGACCAGCAGAACTGGGAGTTCACCAGAATCACGGCCGGCTTCTGACCCCACACCTCCGAACTGCGGCGCGGATCGTCCACCGGACGATCCGCGCCGCCCGTGTGATGGGCCGCGTGTCGCGGCGTGATTGGTGAGATTTGCTGGTGGCGAGCGCGTTCTTGGGCGTTAGTCGCTGATTTTCGGAGCCCGGGACCGGTGGTTCGGTCCTCGAACTGGGCTGGTTGCGGCGGGCCGATCGGGCCTTTTCGGAAGGGCCTTGCCCGGCTGTGGACGGTGGCCTACTGTGGCCAATTAGACAGGAAACCTTCCTATCTATAACGCGAACGACACGGGTTTCGGGGGAATCCGTCGGCAACCAGACCCAGGGAGTACCCCCTTGTCCCCCCGCTCCACTCTCAGCGTCCTCGCCGCCCTGCTCCTCCCACTCGCCGTCGCGCCCGCGGCACACGCCGCGACGACGGCCGCGGCGCCCGCCAGGCCCGCCGCCGCGGAGCTCCCCGAGCACTTCCTGACCGGGTACTGGCACGACTTCGTCAATCCCGCGGAGGAGCTCAAGCTCTCCCAGGTACCGGACGAGTACGACCTCATCGCGGTCGCGTTCGGCGAGGCCACCGCCCGCGCCGGCGAGGTCACGTTCCGGGTCGACCCCGAGCTGTCTACGGCCCTCGGCGGCTACACCGACGAGCAGTTCAAGGCCGACATCGCGGCCCTGCAGGCCGCCGGCAAGAAGGTCATCCTCTCGGTCGGCGGCGAGAAGGGCGCCATCCAGGTCTCCGACGACGCCTCCGCGCAGCTCTTCGCCGACTCCGTCCACGGGCTGATGACCGAGTACGGCTTCGACGGCGTCGACATCGACCTGGAGAACGGCCTGAACCCGACGTACATGGAGAAGGCGCTCAGGTCGCTCCGCTCCGCGGCGGGGGACGGCCTGATCATCACGATGGCGCCGCAGACGATCGACATGCAGTCCACCGGCGGGTCGTACTTCCAGCTCGCGCTGAAGATCAAGGACATCCTCACCGTCGTCCACATGCAGTACTACAACTCGGGCACCATGCTCGGCTGCGACCAGAAGGTGTACGGGCAGGGGACGGTCGACTTCATGACCGCGCTGGCGTGCATCCAGCTGGAGAACGGCCTGCGCCCTGACCAGGTCGCGCTGGGCCTGCCCGCCGGGCCGGGCGCGGCGGGCGGCGGCGTGGTCGAGCCGTCGACGGTCACCGACGCGCTCGACTGCCTCGCCAAGGGCACCGGATGCGGCTCGTTCACGCCGGCGCGCACCTACCCGGACATCCGCGGCGCGATGACGTGGTCCATCAACTGGGACGTCACCAACGGCGGCCGCTTCGCCGGCACCGTCGGCCCGCACCTCGACACGCTGCCGTAGGGGGCCGTCATGACGAAGATCCGGGTTCTGGCGGCGCTGGCCGCCGTGCTGCTGGTCGGGGCCACGAGCCCCGCGCAGGCGAAGAACGTCCCGGCCGCCGCCGACCTCCCGAGGCACGCGCTCATCGGGTACCTGCACGCCAGCTTCGCCAACGGGTCCGGCTACGTGCGGATGGCGGACGTCCCCGACGCGTGGGACATCATCGACCTCGCGTTCGGCGAGCCGACGTCGCCGACGTCCGGTGACATCCGCTTCACGCGGTGCCCGGCGAGCGAGTGCCCGAACGTGGAGAGCGACGAGGAGTTCATCGCCGCGATCCGCGCGAAGCAGGCGCAGGGCAAGAAGGTGCTGATCTCGATCGGCGGCCAGAACGGCCAGGTGCAGCTCACGACGACGGCCGCGCGGGACGCGTTCGTCCGGTCCGTCTCGGAGATCATCGACCGGTACGGGCTGGACGGCCTGGACATCGACTTCGAGGGCCACTCGCTCTACCTGGACCCGGGCGACACCGACTTCCGCAACCCGACCACGCCGGTGATCGTCAACCTGATCTCGGCGCTGAGGTCGCTCAAGGCCAAGTACGGGAGCGGCTTCGTGCTGACGATGGCGCCGGAGACGTTCTTCGTGCAGGTCGGTCACCAGTTCTACGGCGGCGCGGGCGCCGGCGACAACCGCACGGGCGCGTACCTGCCGGTGATCGACGCGCTGCGGGACGACCTGACCGTCCTGCACGTCCAGGACTACAACTCCGGTCCCGTCATGGGCCTGGACGGCCAGTACCACACCATGGGCGGCGCCGATTTCCACATCGCGATGACCGACATGGTGAAGGCCGGTTTCCCGGTCGCGAACACCGGTCACACGTTCCCCGGGCTGCGTCCGGAGCAGATCGGCATCGGCCTGCCCGCCGCCGTCAGCGCGGGCAACGGGCACACGCCGCCCGCCCAGGTCCAGCAAGCGGTGAACTGCCTGGTCAAGGGGCAGGACTGCGGGTCGTACCCGCTGCGCGGCGGGACGTCCCCGGCCCTGCGCGGGCTGATGGCGTGGTCGGTCAACTGGGACGGCTACTACGGCTGGGAGTTCATGAACAGCCACGAGCCCTTCTTGAACGGCCTTCCGTAACACGATCCCGGGGCCGGCGCCGCTCCCCCCGCTCTCGGCGCCGGCCCCCCTCCCGGCCCGGGTCGGTGGGCCCCGCCCGGGGCCGGCGGCCCCGCCTCCCGCACGGCGCGCTGACGGGGGGCGGGGCCGCGCGTCGCGCGGCCCCCTGTCGGGGGTCGGTCACCAGCCGTCGACGTGGAGGATCTCGTCCAGCGGCACGCGGGAGGCGGGACGGAAGGTCTCGCCGGTGTAGTACGCCGTCGGGATGAGCGCGCCCTGGCGGACGTCCTCGGGCAGGCCGAGCAGCTCCGCCACCTCCCGCTCGTACACGAGGTGCAGCGACGTCCACGCCGTGCCGAGCCCGCGGGCGCGGGCGGCGAGGCAGTAGTTCCACGCGGCGGGGAGCAGCGAGCCCCAGAGGCCGGCCTGGTTGCCGTCCGGGAACTCGCCGCCGGGCAGCCGCAGGCATGGGATCACCAGTACGGGCACGTCGCCCATGCGCTCGCCGAGGTAGGCCGCGCTGTCCCCGACGCGGCGCTGCACCTCGGCGCGCTCGGGATCGTCCTTGTAGAGGCCGGCGGCGGATCCCCCGCCCTGGGCGTACGCGCTGAACGAGCGCCGGTAGTACTCGCCGATCTCCGCGCGCTTGCCGGCGTCGGTGACGACGACCCACTGCCAGCCCTGCCGGTTGCTGCCGCTCGGCGCCTGGAGGGCGACCTCCAGGCATTCGCGGACGAGCTCCATCGGGACGGGACGTTCCAGGTCGAGTCGCTTGCGGACGGTACGGGTCGTGGTCAGCAGCTCATCAGGGCTCAACGGGAGTGTCGTCATCCCCTCATCGTGCCGAGCCGCCCGGGGCCGCCCGGCACCGGGGACCTCGGACATCCGTTCTCGCCTATTTCACGGCGTATATCCGATTGATACGCGACCCGGATTCGGCGGTACGGATGGGGGCTGAGAGTCTAGTCTGTCGGGATGATTCCCGCCTCGGATGTTTCCTCCGCAACGTCCCGGCTTGGGTGGCTTGATGCGCTGCGGGGCGGGGCGGCCCTGGCGGTGGCGCTGCATCACGCGAGCTATGTGTACCTCCCAGGACTACGTGCGCGGATGGCCGACTGGTTCGATCCGGGCCTGGTCGGCGTGCTCGTGTTCTTCCTGGTCAGCGGGTACATCGTGCCCGCGTCGCTGGAACGGCGGGGCAGCGTGCGCGGGTTCTGGATCGGCCGGTTCTTCCGCATCTACCCGCTGCTCGCGGTGACGTGCCTCCTCGCCGTCCTGCCGTTCCTGCTGGGTGTGCTGGGACTGCGGGCCGGGCTGGAGACGTACTCGCCCGCGACGGCCGTCCTGGCGCACATGACGATGCTCCAGGACGTCCTGAACGTCCCGAACGCGATGAACGTGCTGTGGACGCTCTCCTACGAGATGGCCTTCTACCTGCTGATCGTCGCGCTGTTCGTGGTCGGTGGGCACCGCCGCTCGGCGCCGGCCGCCGTCGTCATCACCGTGGTCGCGCTGGTGGCCGTCACGCTGACCGCGGGCGGGCTGCTCACCGGCGCGCACGCTCCGGCGGGCCTGCTGTCGCGCACCGTCGGGACGGGCCCGGTGGTCGCGGTGACCGCCGCCGCGCTGGTGGTGGCGATCGGCGCGGCGATGTCCCGCCGCCCCGCGACGCGGACCGCCGGCGGCCTCCTCGGCGGCCTGCTCGCCGCCGCGCTGGTCACGCTGAACGGCCGGATCAGCGCGTGGGAGGGGCTCGTCATGCTGGCGGTCATGTTCCTCGGCACCGCGATCCACCGCGCCGAGCACGGCCAGATCACGCGGCGCTCCGGCACGGCGGCGGGCGCGGTGGTGATCGGCGGCGCGCTCGTCGCCGGGACGTGGAACGCGGCCCCCTACGGGCGGAACGCCCAGCTGGTCTGGTGCGGCGCGGTCGTGGCGGCGGCCCTGGCGTTCGGGGCGGCCTGGCGGCTGCGCCACGCCCGCTTCCCCGGCTGGGCGACCGGCCTCGGAACCATCAGCTTCTCGGTCTACCTCCTGCATCCGCTGCTGCTGATGGTCGCGGCGCAGTTCCTCGGTGTCTCCGGACGCGAGGACGCGGTCGGCCTGGGCTTCTTCCTCCTCGCCCTGATCGTGCTGAGCTGGGCCTCGCAACGCTGGATCGAGGCTCCCGCCCAGCGGCTCGGACGGCGCCTCACCCGTCCGCGCGCCCGCGACCCGCGGCTGGAACCCCATCCGGCGGTCACCTGACGCGCCTAGAGCTTCTTGGCGCAGACGAATTCCACTTGCTCCAACGGGTCGGTCGAGCCGCCCAGCAGCGACGTGGGGGTGAACTGCTCGGACGAGCCGGGGCACTTCGGCCCCTTGATGCGAGGAGCCGTGACGAGCTTGACGACCCGGTAGGTGGAACCCCGCTTGGCCTTGGCGCAGGGCACCTCGTTCCCCATGACGAGCCGGGTGATCACGCCGGAATCGTCCTCGCTGACCGTCACGCAGTCGCCGACCCGGGCGCGCGGCCCGCCCCCGCGGCCCGGGTCACTGGGATGGGGCGGCTTGCGGAGGCGCAGGCACGCATACCCCTCGTCACCTCCGTACGTGCCGAGCAGGCGGAGGCTTTCCCGCATGTCCACTATCAGGTCGGCGTCGTCGTGGCACTCGCTCGCGGTCAACTGGGGGACCCTCTCCACCAGGTACCTGGACAGCACCTTGGCGTAGGCCCGGGGGTCGGCGCAGTCCACCTCGGGGTAGCCCGTCCCGCCGCCGACCTTCGCCTGCCGCACGCAGTCGTCCCTGTCCAGGTAGACCGGGCCCCGAACGGCCGGTTCCGTGGTCGCCGACGGCGAGGGAGCACGTGCGGAAGGAGTCGCGGACCGGGTCCCCCCTCCCCGCGGGCCGCTCTCGTCGCCGCCCCCGCACCCGGCGGGGAGCAGCAGGAACAACGCCATCAGCGCAGCCGATCGCCGACGCATCCCAGGCTCCCCGGATTAGGAGATGGACCGACCTCGATTGTCGTCGATCAAGCGGTGGGCGAGCCAGGCCGCGACCACGTCCGGTCGCCGGCAGAGCGCTCGCGCGCTGCCGGCGACAGGGGGCCCGGAGTCATGCCGTCGCGGAATCCTGCTGAGGCGCGCGGCCGGGCTTCGGCAGGAACGGGACGACGGCCGTGCCCGCGGTCGTGACCACCGCGGCGACCACGAAGGCCATCGAGTAGCCGTCCACGAGGTCCGGGCCCGCCTTGGCGGCGACCGTGCCGAGGAGGCTCAGGCCGATCGCGCCGCCGATCGTCCGGGACGTGTTGACGACGCCCGCCACCGCGCCCGCCTCGGACCCCTCGACACCGCTGGTCGACGCCTCCACCAGCGGGGTCATCAGCAGGCCGAAGCCGAGGGCCATGGTCGCTCCGGGGCCGAGGATGGACGTCAGGAACGTTCCGTCGGCGTCCAGCACGACGCTCTGCCAGGCGAAGCCCGCCGCGGCCATGAGCCCGCCGATCCCGGCGAGGAGCCGGGCGTCCATCCGGGCCATCAGGGTGGGCGCGAGCCGGGAGCCGATGATGATGCCGGCGGTGTGCGGCAGGAACGACAGACCGGTCCGGACGGCGCTGTAGTGCAGGACGTTCTGCATGTACAGCGACAGGAAGTACCAGAGCGCGAAGCCCGCCATCGTCCCGACGAGGGTCGCGAGGTTGCCGACCGCCACGCTCCGCAGCCGGAACAGCCGGAGCTGGACGAGCGGCTCCGCGGCGCGCGACTCGACCGCGACGAACAGGGCGAGCAGGCCGAGCCCGGCGGCGAGCGGGAACAGCGCCGCCCAGCCGTGGTTCTCGGCCCGGCTGATGCCGAACGCCAGCAGCCCCACCCCGGCGGTGACGAGGACGGCGCCGGGCACGTCCAGGCGGCGGCGCCCGGCGGTGTCGCGGTCGCCGCGCAGCCAGCGGGCGGCGATCACGGCGACGACCGCGCCGACCGGGACGTTGATCAGCAGCACCCAGCGCCAGCTGAGGTAGTCGGTCAGCAGCCCGCCGACCAGGCCGCCGGTGGCGCCGCCCGCGGTGCCGACGGCCGTCCACATGGCGATCGCCTTCGTCCGCGCCGGCCCCTCGGGGAACGTCCCGGTGATCAGCGACAACGTGACGGGCGCCAGGATCGCGGCGCCGAGGCCCTGCGCGGCGCGGGCCGCGATCAGCATGCCGCCGTCCGGGGCGAACCCGCCGACGAGGCTGGCGACGGTGAACAGGCCGAGGCCGGTGATGAAGACGCGCTTGCGCCCGTACAGGTCGGCGGCCCGCCCGCCCAGGAGGAGGAACCCGGCGAACGTCAGCGAGTAGGCGTTGACGACCCACTGCAGACCCGTGGCGCCGAGGCCGAGGCCTTCCCGGATGTGGGGCAGGGCGACGTTGACGACGGAGATGTCCAGGACGACGAGGAACTGCCCGATGGACGCGGCCAGCAGGGCGGCCCAGCCGGGCGTCGCCGCGGCCGGGCGGGCGGGGCCCTTGGCGGTGAGCTCTGTAGTGGTCATGCGTCCATGCTGATCGCCGGACCGGGTCGCGCGCGTCGGTCGCCGGTCCCGGTCCGCCACGTCCGTTCGGCCTAGGACCCTCCGGCGGTGGCGTTTTCCCGGCGCTTGATCGATAGTCGAGGCAACCCCCCGCTACCACGAGGAGTCTGCATGGCTTCCAAACTCCTACGGGCCTGCGCCGCGCTGCTGCTCGGCCTGGCCTTCCTCACCGGCACGACCCTGACCGGCACGGGCGCTCCCGCTTCGGCGTCGCCCGTCCCGCAGACCGCCGCCGTCCGCACGGTCACGTACGACGCGAGCCAGGCCGCCGAGTTCCGGTCGGCGGTCGACGAGGGCGCCCGGATCTGGAACGAGCACGTGAGCAACGTCCGGTTCGTCGCCGGCACCCCGGCGGACGTCGTCGTGTACGCCGACGACGGATGGCCCCGCGCCCAGCCCACCGGCCTCGGCAGCGGCAGGGTGTGGATGGGGCGGCAGGCCGTCCAGGAAGGGCACTACCCGGTCCGCATCGCCGCGCACGAGCTGGGCCACATCCTCGGCCTGCCCGACCGGCGGACAGGGCTGTGCACCGACCTGATGTCCGGGGCCAGCGCCGGGACGTCCTGCCGCAACCCGAACCCCAACCCCGCCGAGGTCGCCGAGGTGGAACGCAACTTCCAGAACGGCCGCGGCGCCGTCGTCCCCGGCGTCACGATCACCGAGGCTCCCGCCCTCGCACGCTGAGCCGTCCGCGGTACCGGGGCGCCCGCCTTCTCCCGGCGGGCGCCCCTTTACGGTCGGTGCGCGCGGCCGTCCCGTCCCGCAGGTGTGAAACAGGACGAGCCGGAAACAAGGGACGCACGACGGCGATCGCTGGAGGTGTGGTGCACGACCCCGATGACGAGGAGGCGTTCGCGCGGCGCACCGGCGACGCCCGCACGGTGCGGGAGGTCTTCGAGACGGCGCCCGTCCCGCTCGTCGGTCTCGG
This sequence comes from Actinomadura madurae, assembly GCF_900115095.1. Classification (GTDB taxonomy): domain Bacteria; phylum Actinomycetota; class Actinomycetes; order Streptosporangiales; family Streptosporangiaceae; genus Spirillospora; species Spirillospora madurae. Next base: position 13,704 of record NZ_FOVH01000029.1, on the reverse strand, counting down.
CACCCCCGACCACACGGTCGTCGCCGCGAACGCCGCCTACCGCAGGTTCGTCGGGCGGCAGGACGTCCTCGGGCGCAGGATGCGCGACGTGCTCCCCGAGATCGTCGGACAGCAGCTGCTCGGCGCCTTCGACCGCCCCCTCGCCACCGGCGAGGCCGAGCCGATCAGCGAGTGGCGCGTCCAGCTCGGCCGCGGGGAGGACGGCGAGCGCGGGGAGATCTACATCGACGGCGTGATCCTGCCGCGCCGCGCCCCCGACGGCTCGGTGATCGGTCTCGTCGCCCACGTCCAGGACGTCACCGAGCGGGTCCTGGAGCGGAGGTCGGGGCGGCGGCAGGCGGGGCGGCACGACCCCGCCGACGTGTTCCGGCGGCACCTGCTCCCGGCCGGCCTGCCGATCCTGCCCGGCCTCCAGATCGGCGGCGTCCACCTGCCCGCCGGCTCCGGCGACGCGGCGAGCGGCGACTGGTTCGACGCGGTCCCGCTGCCGGACGGCCGGACCGCCCTGGTCGCCGGGGACGTGGCCGGGCACGGCGCCGCCGCGGCGGCGGCGATGGGGCGGCTCCGGACCGTCCTGGAGGACCGGCTCGACAACAGCGGCGACATCGAGGAGGCGCTCGCCGCCGCGGACCGGCTGGCCGTCCGGTCCGATGCGGCGCGGGCGGCGAGCGTGTGCGTCGCGGCGGTGGACCCGGCGGACGGGCGGCTGACGTACTCCACGGCCGGCCATCCGCCGCCGCTGCTGATCCCGTCCGGCGGGCAGGCCCGCTACCTGCCGTCGACCGGCGGCGGGCCGCTCGGCACCGGCTCCCGCTTCCCGCTCGCCGAGGCGCGCCTCGGGCTCGGCGACCACCTGCTCCTCTACACCAACGGGATCATCGATCGGCCCGGTGTCGGGCCGGCGGGCGGCACCGTGGAGTTCGCGCGGACCGCCACCGACGTCGCCGCCGGCCGGGCGATGCGCGAGGAATGGCTCGCCCCCGTCGACCGGCTGACCACGCAGACGCTGGAGCTGCTGGTCCGGGTGAGCGGCCACTCCGACGACATCGCGCTGCTGGCCGCGCAGCGCACCCTCCCGCCGTCGCCGCTGCTGCTGGAGATGCCGGCCGGGACGGAGGCGGTCCCGGCCGTCCGCAAGGCCTTGGACGACTGGCTGCACGACCTCGGCACCCGCGCGGAGGACGTGATCCTGCTGCGGCACGCCGTCGGCGAGCTCGTCGGCAACGTCGTCGAGCACGCCTACGCCTCGCCGCCCGGCACCGTGCGGGTCCGGGCGGAGTGCACCGGGCGCGGCTCGGTCGAGGTCGAGGTCGCCGACGACGGTCGCTGGCGCGAGCACGTCACCGACCTGGAGGTCGAGCGCGGCCGCGGCCTGGCCATGGCCACCGACTTCGTCGGCCACCTGCGCATCGAGACCGAGCCGTCCGGGACGACCGCGACCGTCCTGCACCGCCTCACCCGGCCGGTGCGGCTGCTGTCCGCGGGCGAGATCACACCGCCCGCCGCCCGGCCGCCGGACGTCCCCGAACTCCTGCTGATCTTCGAGCAGCCGTCGGAGGGGGCGGCCCCGCGGATCCGGGTGGACGGCCCGGTGGACGCCGCCACCGCCGGGCAGCTGCGCGAGGAGCTGCAGATGCGCACCCGCGGCGGCACCGCCGCCCTCACCGTCGACCTGACCGGCGTCACCCACCTGGGCAGCGCCGGCGTCGCCGTCCTCCACGAGGCCCGCGCCCATACCGACGCCCTGGGCCGCCCCCTCCTGCTGTACGCCCCGGCGGGCAGCCCGGCCCAGCACGTCATGTCCCAGGTCGCCCTCCCGCACACGACCACCGACCCCGGCTAGAGCACCGCCTGCAGGACGTCGCGCAGCGGCATGGGCGGGCGGCCGAGCAGGTCGGCGAGCGCCGGGTCGACACCGGCGAACTCGCCCTTCCGGCTGGCGGCGAACATGCCCACGAGCATGTCCGCCGCGGCCTCCGGCACACCGTGGCCGACGAGACCGGCCCGGTACTCCTCGTCCGGGACGACCACCCGGCGGATCGTCCGCCCGGTCACCTCGGACGCGACCGCCGCCACCCCGGCCATGTCGATCGCCTCGCCGCCCGTGAGCGGGGGCGTCGGACCGTCGAACGGCACCTCGGCCAGGATGATCGCGGCGGCCTCGGCGAGGTCGGCGTGGGCCGTCCACGAGACCGGACCGTCCTCGGGCACGGCCAGCTCGCCCGTCTCCAGAGCCGCCGCGAGCAGCATCCCGGTCGTGGACGCGTAGAAGCCGTTGCGCAGGGCCGTGAACGCCGGCCCCGACTCCCGCAGCACGGCCTCCGTGGCGGCGTGGTCGAGCATGGGCGGGAAGGGCGAGTCCGGGTTCACCCCCATATGGCTGGTGTAGAGCACGCGCCCCACGCCCGCCTTCTCGGCGGCCTCGATCGCGGCGCGGTGCGCGCCGACCGCCGCCTCACCGATCGCGTCCACGGACACCACCAGAACCTGCGACGCCCCCTCGAAGGCCTCGACGAGACTCTCCGGCTCGGCGAAGTCACCCCGCCGGACACGGATCCCCTTTTCCTGCAACACCCGCGCCTTCTCCGGGTCGCGGACGCTCACCCCGATGCGCTCCGCGGGCACCCGCTCGGCGAGCCGCTCGACGACCTCCCGCCCCAGCCGCCCGTTCGCTCCGGTAACGATGATCATGACGCCTCCTCGTATCAGTGCTAACGCTACAACGCTAACACTGATAGCGAACCATCGCTAACCGGATTTTGTTATCGTCATTACCGTGAAGGACACCGACCCGGACGGACCCCGCGACCGCATCCTCGCCGCCACCGCGAAGCTGCTCGCCGAGGGCGGCCGGGAGGCCGTGTCGACTCGCGCCGTGAGCGCCGCCGCCGGCGTCCAGGCCCCCACCCTCTACCGCCTCTTCGGCGACAAGCAGGGCCTGCTCGACGCCGTCGCCGCCGAAGGCTTCGCCGCCTACCTGAACAGCAAGACCGTCCAGGAGCCCACCGGCGACCCGGTCGACGTCCTCCGCACCGGCTGGGACCTGCACATCGAGTTCGGCCTGGCCAACCCGGCGCTGTACCTGGTCATGTACGAGCCGCGCCCCGGGGCCGTCCCCCCGGCCGCCCTCGCGGGCATCGAGATCCTCGCCGGACACATCCGCCGCATCGCCGAGGCGGGCCGCCTCCGCGTCACCGAGGAACGCGCCGTGCACCTCGTCCACGCCGCAGGCTCCGGCACCACGGTCGCCCTGATCGCCATGCCCCCCGACCGCCGCGACCTCGGCCTCTCCACCCTGGCCCGCGAAGCGGTCATCGCCGCCATCACCACCGACACCCCGGCCGCCCCGACCCCCGGCCCGGCCGCCGCCGCAACAGCCCTCCGAGCCCACCTCCCACAAACCACAACCCTCACCGAAGGCGAGAAGACCCTCCTCAAAGAATGGCTAACCCGCCTAGCAACCCAGTGACCTGCGACAACCGCAATTCCCGGGAGCTGAGTCAGACCGGTTTGATCCGGGTGAGGGTCTCGCGGACGGCCTGGAGCGTCCGGTCGTCCGGCCCGCGGAAGCGTCCGAGATCGGCTGCGAGTTCCTCCAGGAGGCGGACGGCGGTCGCCGTGCGGCCGGCGCCGTGGAGCAGAAGGCCGAGCTGGCGCCGGTGCTCCAGGACCCGGTCGTCGTCCTTGCCGAAGAGCCGGGTCTCGTCGCCGATGAGGTCTCTGAGCTGGGCCAGAGCCCGGTCGATCTCGCCGGCGAGCGCGCGGCTGCCGGCCTCCTGGAAGCGGAGACCGAACGCGGTCTCGGAACCGCCGCCGTCACGTCGCGCGGCGTCCTCGGCGAGCGTGTGGAAGGCGGAGGCCGCCGCGGCGTAGTCACCGGCCTGGTAGTACACGTCCGCGAGTTCCGTCCGGAGCGCGATCACCTCGGAATGATCGCCGCCGAGGACGCTCTCGGCACGGGCCGAGGTCCGGCTGAGCGCTCGCGCCGCCTCCTCGAAGCGGGACTCGCGCATGAGGCGCTCCGCGCTTCGCCGCGCACGGGCCACGTCGCCGAGGCTGAACGAATCCGCAGGAGGCGGCTTCACCGTGGGCTGCGGCGGCGTGGGGGCCGCCGGGCTGGAGTAGGCCGCGAGCGTCCGTCCGGCGACGTCCGCGTACATCCGCAGGGGGCTGCGGCCGGAACGCACGGCTCCCGGGAGCTCCGGCAGCCCGGACGTGTAGGGGTGAAGGGCGTCGAACGCCTCGTCGGCGGACGCGGGCCGGGCCTCCGGCGCCTTGGCCAGGAGGCGCCGGACGAGTGCATCCAGTTCCGGTGGAACGTCCGCCCGCAGATTCCCTACGGCCACGGCATCCTCGTAGATGTGGGCGTGCATGTAGGAGACATGGTCTGAGGCGTTGAACGGACTCTGCCCGGTGAGCATCTGGTAGAGGACGCATCCCAGCGCGTACAGGTCGCTGGACGGCCCGGACCGCCCCCGGAACTGCTCCGGCGACATGTAGGCGAGAGTGCCGAGGGTCTGGTTCGTGCTGGTCAGCCGGGACCGTTCGTCGGCGTCGAGGGCGACGGCGAGCCCGAAGTCGAGGACCTTGACCGCGCCGTCCTTGTCGACCATGAGGTTGCTCGGCTTCAGGTCGCGGTGGACGAGCGACTTGCCGTGGGCGTAGCTCAGCACGGCGCAGACCTGGGCGGCGATCGCGGCGGCCCAGCCGATCGGGAGGGGGTCGTGCTCGGCGACCAGGTCGTCGACGTTGATGCCCTCGACCAGTTCCATGACGAGGTAGAGGCGCCCGTCGAAGGGCCCGCCGGAGACCTTGTCCGCGTCGTGGAGGACGGGAACGCCGGGGTGGGCCATGCGCGCGGTGAGCTGCGATTCCCGGACGAAGCGCCGGATCAGCTCCGGGTCGTCGGCGAACCGGACGAACTTGACGGCGACGCGCCGTCTCAACCGGGTGTCGGTGGCGCCCCAGACCTCCCCCATCCCGCCCTTGCCGATGTGGACGGGATCCAGTTCGTAGCGGCCGGCGATGGTCGTCACGCCGCCATTCAACTCCCCGGCCGGAGCCCGCCGCCACCGAGACCCTCGATCCCCGAGGCGACGGTGTCGCCTCCCGCGTCGGCCAGTTCGCGCAGCGTCGCGGAAAGCACGGTGAGGCGCCGGTAGGCGGCGCCGTGGGATCGCTGGTCCTCGATCGTCAGATTCGGAAGCCGTGTCCGGCGGATGTCGGCACGGGAGGAGGTGGACGTTCCCGCGCTAAGGCCGGCGGCGTGCAGCTGGCAGGCCAGAAAGTAGGGATCGCACCGATCCGGGGCGGGCCGGAACACCTGGACCTGCGGGCCGGCCGCGACGGCACCGGTCTCGATCACCTGTGGCTGGATCCGCCGCCCGGTGTGCGCGACCGCCACGTCCCCCGGGCGGAGTATCAGCAGGCCGGGGTCCTGCGCGGTCCGGCCGGACGGGGGACGTCCGATGGTGATGTCCTTGCCGGTGAGGACAGGGATGTCACCGGATCCGAGTTCCATCCTGAGAGGTGGGTGCAGGACGGCGACGAACCCGGTCTGGATCAGTTCGGCGAGCGTGGTCGTGCTCTGCCCGGTGGCTCGTGCCAGGGGTGTCACCTCGTCGGCGAGGGCGTTGACGGCGGCGAGGCGGTCGCGGAACCGGCGGCGTGCCTCCTCGAAGCCGGCCAGGATGTCGGCGCCGTCGCGGAGGAGGAGGGCCGGGGTCAGGTCCACGTCGTCGTCCAGGAGATCGACGAGCGGGGCGGCGCGTCCCGCGCCGGTCTCCTCGCCGCTCCGCAGGAAGGCGGTGCAACGTTCGGCCACCGTCTCGATGTCGGTGGCGGAGGCGTCCATGACCAGCAGATGGGTGGGCGGCGGGATGTGGTCGGCGGGACGGCGCAGCAGCCACAGGTGCGGGGTGGCGGGCGACCCGGACGCCGACCCGGCGGGCAGGTCGAGCACCGCGCGCAGGGTGCCGGTGCGCAGGAGGGCGGCGCGGATACGGCGGCCGGAGCGGCGCTGCGCCGCGGCCGCCGGCATCAGGACGGCCGCTTCTCCCCCGGGCCGCAGATGCCAGACGATGTGCTGGACCCAGGCCAGTTCCGGCTCACCGCGCGGCGGGAGCCCGTGGATCCAGCGGGCGTCACCGGTCAGCTCGTCGTAACCCCACGTCCGGTCACCGAAGGGAAGGTCGCAGAGGGCGGCGTCGAACCGCGCGTCCGGAAAGCCGTCGGAGGTCAGCGAGTCGCCGGGGACGATCCGCACGTCGCCCGCACCGTTGAGATGCAGGCGGGTGCGGGTGATGCCGACGCCGTACGGCTGCCGTTCCTGCCCGGCGAGGCCGGTCGCGCCGTGTTTCCGGGCCTCCATCAGCAGGTCGCCGATTCCGCAGGCGGGGTCGTACACGGTGCCGCCCTTCACCTGGACGAGGCTCGCCATGAGCCGCGCCGTCGCCGTCGGCGTCGGGACGATGCGCCGCGCGTGGGCTTCGACGAGACGCTGGACGAGGTACTCGAAGACGCCTGGGCCGTCCCGGTCCAGGAGTTCCCCGGCGGTCGCCAGCAGCCTCTTCGGAGCGACGCCGGTGCCTTCGTGGAAGAAGACGTCAAGGCCGAGGTCGCCCACCACGTCCCCGAGCCGGAGGTCGTCGGTGGTGGTGCGCAGCAGTTGCCAGAGCCGTTCCTCCGGGGTCAGGTTCAAGGGTTTCCCCTGGCCGGCGAGCCAGGCTTCGACGTCCGCCAGGGCGAACAGCGGGCTGTTGGCGGTACCGCCGGCCGGGGCGGGGAAGTCGTCATGGCGGCGGCGCCAGTTGCTCACGGCGGCCCGCCCGAACCCGGTCAGCCGGGCGATGTCGGCGGCGCTGACGAGCACCCCGTCCTCGTTCACAGCCGCTCCAGGGTTCCGGCGGCGCGCAGGGCGTCGAAGTGCTCGGCGGCGCGTTCGGGGGCGGTGCCGCCGCGGATCAGCAGTCCGGCCTCGATGTTGCTGTTCACCCCGGACTGCGTGAGGTTGGCGCTGGAGACGAACAGTTCGGCGCGGTCCGCGACGGCGATCTTGGCGTGCATCCGGCCCTTCTCGTCGGGCCGCCGCGTGACGGGCCAGTGCCAGAGTTCGACGCCGAGCCCGTGGAATGCGGCGGCGGGCTCCTCCCCGGAGATCGCACTGCCCGCCCCCTGGAGCGTCTCCACGACGACCCGGACGACGACGCCGCGGCGGAGGGCCTCCGCGAGCGCCTCCCGCAGCGGCTCGTAGGGCTTGGCCGAATACGTCATCAGCAGCAGTTCGTGCCGGGAGCGTCCGACCAGCCCGGACAGCACCTGTGCCGTGGCTCGGACGGGCACCTTGTGCTCGGTAGGCCCGCTCCACACCGGCTCCACCTGCACGGCCGCCTTCTCCAGGCCGGCGGCGACGCCGCGAAGGTACGCGGCGGCGGCCTGCAGGGAGAGATCCTCCTGCCAGGACGCCTCGATGAGCGCGTTCACCTCGTCCTCGAAGCCCGGCACGCTCATGCGGATGATGCCGGTGGGCCGCCCCGCGTCGATCAGCTCGGCCAGGACGCGGAGGTTCTCCGGACCGATCCGCACGGCGGGTTCGCGGGCGGCCTCTTCGAGACGGTCCAGGATCGTCATGTCCTCGTCGTCGATCTCGCTCACGGGCCCACCGTCCTCTTCTCGCAGGTCGCCCGGAGGCGGCGGCCGGTCGGCCCGTTCACGGAAGGTCCGGGTAGAGGGCGAGGCCGGGATCGGCGACGGGCACGACGAAGCGGCGGTCGAGGAACTTGTTGCCGCGCTCGCAGGTCGTCTCCGACACGAACAGGCAGACGTGGCAGGCGGCGCCGTGCAGGAAGTCGGCCGGTGCCTGCGGGAGGCGTTCGGCGCACAGCGGGTCGGACGAGCAGTGGCGCGCGTCGGCCAGCGCTCGTCTCGTCAGGTGGACGAGCCGGTCGGGTTCGGCGAGCGAGACCAGCCCGCCGAGCGTCCCCTCGGCGTCCGGCACGGCGGTGTAGATGAGGATGCCGCTGCGGTGCGGGTCGTCCTCCGTCCCGGAGTAGATGCGCTCGGAGAGGCTCGCCGAACTGTAGCCGCATTCCAGGGCGATGGTCCGGATCAGCAGGTGGGAGAGGGTGTGCAGGGCGATGAAGCGGGCGCCCGGCCAGTGCGCCATCTCGTCGAAGTCCGACATGGTCGCGATGCGGTCGGAGTAGCGGTTGCGGCGGTGCCGCGCGTACGCCTCCTGGTGCAGGCGGGCGGCCTCGGACTTCTCGACGCGTCCCTCCCACGCCTGGAGAAGGTCTTCGGGGACCTTCACGAAGATGCCCTCCCCGCGGACCTCGCTGGCCGGTACCCAGGACGGGGCGGACCGGGCGAGGCGGACGAGTTTGACGAGCTTGGGGTCCTCGGGGTCGGGGGCGTCCAGGCGGGTGAACCCGATCAGCGCCCGCACCTCGCGCAGGCGCTCGGCCTGGACGACGTCCGCGTAGATGCCGGTCAGCTCGTCGGGGACGGGCTGGAAGGCGCGGCGGAGGGTGAAGTCGGAGTTCGGGTCGGGCAGCTTGTCCGCGGAGAAGACCTCCCATTCGGCGGTGCGCAGGTCGGGGTTCTTGTCCGCCGTGTCGTCTCCGGCTCCGGCGAGTTTGGCACGGTGCCGGGCCACCGCCTCGGCGATCTCGTCGTCGCTCCACTGGTCGAGTTCCTTGAAGGCGGGGGCGTTCTCCCGCGCCCACGCGTACATCGGCTTGTCGATCCCGCTGACGGCGGTCCAGTGCTGTTCGATCTTGGCGTCGAGGGCGCTCGCCCCGGACTGCGGGACGGCGAGCGCGGCGAGGCTCTTGGCGAACCACTGGTTGGAGGCGCCCACCACCAGGAGCTTCGGCCGCTCTTCGCAGCCCTGCGCGTCGAAGGTCGCCAGGTGCGGGTGGCGTCCCCTGCAGCGCGGCAGGTTCTCCTCGCCGCGCTTGCCCTGGGCGTCCCGGATGTTGCGGCGCTCCCCGCAGTTGACGCACTTGATCTCGACGTTGGCGCCGAGGTTGCCGCCGCGGTCCTCCATCCGGAGCCGCGGGTGGCTGGCCTTCGGGCACGTCCCCCCGCGGTGCACGAAGTGCGCGTACGGGAAATCGTCGAGGTGCCCGTTCGTGCAGGTCAGGACGAATCGCGCTGCCACGGCCAGGGGTCTGCGCTTCTTGCACTTGTCGTGGAAGAAGCGGGCCTCATGCGGTTTGCGCGGCTTGGAGTTCTCGAAGCCGAAGATGCCCGAGTCGAGGCCGCCCAGCTCGTTGCAGTGGGTGCAGCGCAGCCAGCCGGGGAAGGGCGCGACGGGCACGCCGACCCTGGAGGCCGGGCCGGACGGGTCCTTGTCGAGCCCCTCCATCCAGGGCGCCGGCATCAGCTTCTGGACGCTCTTGCCGATGCTCTGCTGGACGGCGGCGAGCAGCCGGGGCTCGGCGATCGGCATCGCCTCGGGAAGCCCCTGGTGGCTCCAGTCGTCCAGGCCCTTGACCAGGACGGAGAAGTTCGGCAGGTCGACCAGTGCCCCGACGCCTCCGGTGAACATCAGGTGGCTCGGACGGACGCTGCCGACGCGGCGGCGGAAGATGGCGGGCTCGGTCATCGGGGCTCCCTGGCGTTCGGGGTGTCGAGGGCGGACTGCCCGAGCTCGTCGCCTTCGGGGTCGTCCTCGTCGGGATCGGCGGGCGGGCCGAACGACCATTCGGGTTCGTTGTAGACGGGGTGGAAGATGCCTTCGCCGCCGGGGAACAGCAGGTTGATCTCGTTCTCGGTCTCCCGCATGGACATGCCGGTGGTCATGGTCTCCCACCTGCCGTTGCCGGCCGGGCGGAGCAGTCCCTTGATCGTCTGCTTGTTCCAGGTGCCGTCCTGGTAGCCGAGCCGGGCGCTGCCGCCCGTCTTCTGGCTCTCCCATGTGTCGAGCACGACCTGGGCGCGTTCCTCCAGGTACTCGCGTCCGCGGGTGCCGGCGACGGCTTCGGCGCGGGCCAGCATCCGGTCGATGATCTCCTGGACGCGCGGGTCGGTGCGGTCGACGTCGAACGCGTCGGGGTTGCGGGAGAAGCCCTCGGCGGCGTGCCGGATCGCGGCGACGAGCGTCCCGGCCGTGCCCCTGTCCAGGGAGCGGCGGGTGTACGGGGTCACCGAGAGGGCCTCGACCTGCCGGTAGAAGGTCGAGTGGTAGTGCTCGAAGTCCTCGTAGTGGGCGAGGTCGCGCGGGCGGGACCAGTTGTAGAGCGTGACGACCAGGCCGGGACGTGCCGCGTCGCGTCCGACTCGGGACGACGCCTGGATGTACTCGGCGGTGTTCTTGGGCTGGCCGACCATCACCATCAGGCCGAAGCGGGACACGTCCACGCCGACCTGGAGCATGGAGGTCGCCAGCACGACGTCCACCGGCTGGAGCCCGGCGCGGTTCCGGTCGTAGAACCGCTGGGTGAGCGGGTGCCTCGGCGCGACCTTCGCCTTGGAGTCGCGCTGTTCCTGGAGGAACCGTCTCATGTCGGCCGCGATCTCGGTGCGGCGGCGGCTCGTGTCGACGTCGGGGTCGAATCCGTGCTCCAGGTGCTTGAGCACGTCGCTGATGTCGCCGGACGATATGCGTGACGTCAGCTCCTGGATGGTGAGCATGCCGCCGCGCTGGACGATCCGGTCGGACAGGCCCTTGGCCCTGCCGTGGCGGCGGACGCGTGTCGTGACGTCGTCGTCGAGGTAGCGGCGCATGCCGGCCAGCTCACGGGTGGCGTTGAAGTAGCCGACCATCGTCATGTACGGGTCGGCGGGCTCGCCGTACTTGTCGAAGAGCGTCTGACCGGCCAGCAGGAGGATCTCGGCGAGGCGGATCTCGGCCGACTTGATCCGGACGCCGTGTGCGCAGATGCCCAGGTACCGCCGTCCCGGCGTCGCCGGGGTGACCGGCTCCTGGCGGGAGAAGAACGTGTCGGCGACGTCGATGACCTGCGGCGGGAACACGGCCAGCTCGCGGCCGAAGACACCGCGGACCTGCTCGCGGGCCCGCTTGGTGGTGGCCGTGGAGGCGACGATCTTCGGACCGGTGCGGCGGTTCCCGTGCGGCCAGGACGACAGCTCCGCCACGGCCGTCTCGAACAGCCCGACCGTGGTCCCGAGCGCGCCGGAGATGAGGTGCAGCTCGTCCTGGATGATCAAATCGGGCGGGCGGAGCCGCATCACGGGCCGCGCGGTCACCGCGGGGAGTGCGCCCTTCTTGTTGTGCTTGCTCGCGCACCCGGTCTTCTCGTCCAGGTCGTCGTGGCGGAAGCCGTGCCGGTCGCAGTGGCCGCGGGTACGTCCGAACAGGATGCCGGCGTAGCCCTTCCAGGGAAGCTGGGCGAGCTTGTCGACGGTGGCGATGACCAGGCTCGGCGCGTACCGGTAGATCTCCTCGTCCACGGTGAGGATCGGGAGGCCCTCGTTCCTGGCGACCCTGCGGGAGAACGGGCACGCGTCCCCCTCGCCGCGCGGGCAGTACAGCAGGATGCGGCGGCGGTCGTCGTCGATGTGCAGGTCGCGTTCGGCCCGCAGCTCCTCGCCGCACCACGGGCAGGCCAGCGTCTGCAGGACGTTGGCGCGATGGCCGTGCCCCTGGTCGCGGGCCTCGATGACCTGGTCCTTGGCGTCCTCGAACCAGTTGGGCGACACTCCGGCGCCGACCCACAGCCCGATGCGGAACCGCTCCTCCCCCCAGGTCACGGGGTCATCCCGCCGGATGGTCTCGGCGGCGCAGACCAGGGCGGCCGCCCGCTGGAACTGCTGCGCGGTGAGGAGGCGCAGCGTGTACCGCATGAGGACGGCGACCCCCGCCATCCCGTCGCGGGAATCCTCCGCGGTGCCGAGGGTGCGCTGCAGCCGGCGGATCGCGAACGTGTAGGCGGTCAGGCCGAGGTACGCCTCGGTCTTGCCACCGCCGGTCGGGAAGAACAGCAGGTCGACGAGGGCGGCGTGGTCCGCGGCGCGCTCGTCGTGCCCGGGGTCGGTCAACGATGGCAGGTTCAGCAGGACGAACGCGAGCTGGAACGGGCGCCAGCTCGCCGCCGCCTTCCCGCGGTCGTCGATCACCTGAAGTGCCTCGGCGTAGGTGAGTCCTTCCTCGCGCAATGGTGCGATCGCGGTGTGACGGCGCTGGAGAGCCATCGCCTTGTTGGCGAAGTGGAAGGCCGCGAGCGCCTCCCCGTGCCTGGGCGTGGTCTCGTCGGACAGCAGGGTCACACCGGCTTCGATGCGGTTGGCGGCCCGCCTAGCATCGTGGACGGCCCTGGCCGCCGCCTCACGCAGCGGAGCGGGGAGGCCGGGGATCTGATCTTCTCTCTCACCCAGCCACGTCTTGTACCCCTCGACGAGGGGTTGGAGGCCCTGGTGCAGCTCGGCCGGGGTGGCCTCGGCCAGCACGTCCATCGACAGCTCGACGTGTTCCAGCGGCGTGCCGGGGCCGGTCGGCGCGATGGTGGCGGGCACGTTGTGAACGGGCAGCCACGTGGTGGTCAGCCGGTGCGCGACCCGCCCGCCCTCGGCGACGTCCGCGTGGACGGCGACGTTGCGGCCGGCGGCGTAGCGCCGCTCGTTGCGGTAGAGCAGCCGGAGGTGGAGCTCCTCCGCGTCGTCGCCGACTGCTTGCAGGTCGTCGACGGGATCGTCCACGGGCAGGAACACGGCCTTGGCACCGTCGAGAGCAGTGACGGTCAGCTCGGGCTGGAACAGCCAGGCGGTGTCCTTGTTGCTGGTGGGCTCGGACTGCTGGTTGACGAGCGCGATCTCCACCACGCGCCGGGCGTCCCTCCGCCGGACGTTCACGCTGAGCAGCACGCCGGACGCGTCCTCGTGCTCCCCGGTCAGCATGATCTTGAAGCTCTCCTCGCCGTCGAGCCGGATCTCCTCCTCGCGCTCGACCGGCTCGCGCGACCAGATGCGGAGCTTCTTGCCGTCCTCGTCTTCCTGCTCGCGCAGCTCGTACCGCCCCCACCCGGCCTTGACGATGACCGCGTCCACGTCCGCCGGCACGCAGAACGACAGGCCCATCGACGACGCCCAGATCTTGCCGAGCGTCTGCGGGCTGACGACCTCGGGCAGCCCGCCCTCGGAGGCGTCCCCGCCCACACCGGCCTCGGTGTCGGGCATCTCGTCCGCGCTCTCGATCGCGGACGCCGGTGAGTGGCGCGGCCCGAGCATCCCGACCAGGTACCGCTCGCGCGGGCCCATCGCCTTGGGCTTGAACGCCTCCTTGGGCCCGCCCCAGGGCCCGAGGAGGTCGCGCCGGACGAGGTCCTCCAGCTCGTCGCGCACCTGGAAGGAGGTGCCCTCCGCGAACTCCTGCGGCACGTCCAGCGGCGGCTTCACCGCGGCTCCCTCCCCCTTGACCAGCGAGAGCTGCACGTCCCCCGGCTGCGGGAACAGCCCGCCATCGTCCTCGTCCACGCCGCGCCTCCGCGTCTCGATGTCGTGTACAAGCTACACAAGCACACGCGGCCGACACTCTCGCCGCGTTCAGCCCCATGAAGCCTTCGAGCGACCGATCTCGGCCACCCCGGGACGTCTGCGATCGAAATGCCGAACAGCCGATTCAATGAGAGTTTCCGGCCGTGATCTGCGTCTCTAAGTGCGTGTTTGAGAAGGATCTTGTTATAGGTATTCGAGGGGGCGCCGGCGTTGACGGACGGCGGGCTGCCCGCCGCGGGCCATGCGGCG
>NZ_FOVH01000025.1 GCF_900115095.1 Actinomadura madurae | reverse complement strand
GGGGCATCGCGCCGATCCGCTCCCGGCGCGGGCCGCGTCGGCGCCGTCCCGCCAAGCTGCACGGCGACAAGGGCTACGACTACGCCGACCTGCGGCGCTGGCTACGCAGGCGGGGCATCACGCCGCGCATCGCGCGCCGCGGCATCGAGTCCTCCGACCGGCTGGGGCGGCACCGCTGGGTGGTGGAACGGACGGTGTCCTGGCTGAGCGGCTGCCGCCGCCTGCACCGCCGCTACGAACGCAAGCCCGAGCACTTCCTGGCCTTCGTCGGTATCGCCGCCACCCTCATCTGTCACCGCCGACTCGCCAAATGAGATGACGTCTTAGAGCGTGTCTCATGTGGGGAGTTTGGCGAGTTTCTTGTAGCAGGTGATGGCCGCTGCGAGGACGAGGAAGGCGTTGAACAGGTGGCCGTGGCGTTCGTAGCGGACGGTCAGGCGCCGGTAGCCGAACAGTCAGGCACAGCGTGCGTTCGACCTTCCAACGGTGGCGTCCCAGACGCTCGCTGGACTCCACGCCGACCCGGGCGATGCGCGGCACGATCCCGCGCCGGCGCAGCCAGGCCAGGTGCTCGGCGGAGTTGTATGCCTTGTCGGCGCGGACTTTCACCGGTCGCCAGCGGCGCGGTCCGCGCCGCGATCGGATCGCCGGTAACGCCATCAACAAGGGCTTGAACGCCTGGCTGTCGTGGACGTTGGCCGCCGAGACCGCGACCACCAGCGGCAGCCCGGCGGCATCGGACAGGACATGGAGTTTGCTGCCCTTTTTGCCGCGATCGACCGGATTGGGACCCGTCAGCGTGCCCCCCCTTTTGGCGCGGACGGCGGCAGCGTCCACGATCGCTGACGCCCAGTCCACCTGCCCGCGTGCCCCGAGCTCGTCCAGCACGGCATGGTGCAGCCGCGGCCACAGCCCCGCCCTGGTCCAGGCGGTGAACCGCCGATGCGCGGTCGGCACACTCACCCCGAACTCGCCCGGCAGGTGCCGCCACGCGCACCCACTGGTCAGCACGTACACGATCGCGGTGAACACCGCCCGATCCTCCACCGGCGCCGTCCCGCCACCCTGCCGACGCGGCGTGAACTCCGGGATCAACGGCTCGACGATCGCCCGCAACTCATCCGGCACCAACCGGAGCGCAAGATCCGACGACACGATCCCTGATAATGCCGCAACATCCACCGGAGCCACGTGAGACACGCTCTTAACCGTCACCGGTTGGAGGACCTCGCGCGACGCTTGAGGTCGTCGCTTACGTTTCAGATGATCGCGCCTTGATGTTGGTCGACGAGTTCCGGGCTTAGGTCTGCGCCACTCTGAGCGTTGTTGCTTCTGCGGGTGGGTGATTTACCGAGAAGCCTGGCTGATATGGGTGCACGGCTGTGCCCGCTCCTACAGGTCTGCACGCCCGTTCCTGCCGTCGCCGATCGCTGTCACGTTGGTCGGGGTAGTCGGGTTAGGTTTTGGTTTTATCTGCGGTTTGTGACACCCCTGTCTCGCGCGGCCTTACGGCCGCGCACCGCCGTCGGTGCGCGCCGCTGGTCGGCGCCCACTGCTGTCGGCGACGACGCGCCGAAGGCGGGGTCCACCCAGCCGTCCACCTGCCTCAACCACGCTATTCCGACAAAAGACCGCCTCAGCTTTGACGATCAAGAGAAGGAGCGAGAAAGTCCCTACTTAGGGTCACACAATGACTTCAGAGAGCCACAGAGATGGTAAAATGAATTTGATCGAGGGAGAGAGGGGGTGATCCAACGATGACGGCACTGACGGTCGCCGAAGACGTGCGCACCGAAATGGGTGAGTGGGAAGGGCGCGGATGGTTTCCGCCAGGCCCGCAGTTGGCCATCTGCCTTTCCGGCGGATTGGACGGGCTCACCGACACCGAACTCATGGAAGTGGCCGCCGCCGCGCGGCGTCAGACCTCGTGGGCGCAGGCTCGCGAACTCGCCGCCATCGCGGAGTTGTCCCGCCGCCGTCTCGCCGACGAGGCCGAGGGCGGCCCCGACTACCGGATCCTGTCCGCCCACGAATCGGTCGTCGAAGAAGTCGCCGCCGCGCTCGCGGTGACCGGCGACGCGGCCGCCACCCTGGTCCACCTCGCCGACCGGCTCGCCAACGACCTGCCGGCCACGCGCCAGGCCCTGGAGACCGGCCGGATCGACCTACCGAAGACCCGCGTCATCAGCGACCTCACCGACGGGCTTCTCGACGGCCTCCCCGAGCAGGTCGAGACCGCCGTCCTCGACACGGCACCCGACCAGACCACCGGCCAGCTTCGCCGCCGCATACGGCGCATCGTGCAGAAGTTCGCCCCTGAACGCCTCGAAGAGCGTAAGCGCGAGGCCGTCCGCCGCCGCGACCTGCACCTCTGGGACACCCTCGAAGGCACCACCGACCTGACTCTCACCGGTCTGGAGACGACCGAGGCCCACGCCATCTTCAACAAGATCGTCGCCGTCGCGCGGGGCCTGAAGGCGGACGGCGATGTGCGCCCTCTCCACGCCATCCGCGCCGACCTCGCCAAGGAACTCCTGAAGGGAACGTCGTTCCCCGAGGCCACGCGTGCGTCCGACGCCCGGCAGGTCGAGCCGCCGCGAGCTACGGCCATCGCTCCCGCAGCGGTCACCCTTCCAGACGCGACGATCGTCGAGACCCTCGCCACGATGGCCGATGAGCGGTTCAGCAAGATCCTCACACACGCCCGCGCCACGGGACGGACCAACGCCCTGCCCTTCCTGATCAACCGGGCCGTCCAGGACATGCATGACCAGCTACGCGGCCTTCGCGAGAGCTGGTGCCGCGCCACCGGCCTGACGCCCGACCGGCACGGCCACAGCGGCTACCGCCCACCGGCGGCCATGCGGCGCCTCATCGAGGCCCGCCACGCAACCTGCGTCTTCCCGACCTGCAACCGACGGTCGAACCGCTGCGACCTCGACCACACCCTCCCCTGGGGCCAGGGACTCACCTGCCAGTGCAACCTCGCCCCACTCTGCAGACGACATCACCGGACAAAACAGTCCCCCGGCTGGGCCCTCACCCAGCCCTGGCCGGGCCTCCTGATCTGGATCACCCCATCAGGCCAGTGGCACATCACCCTCCCCACCCGGCAGTAAGACGTCATCCCATTGGCCCGCCTTTGGCTGCCCGGCTGCAACGTGGCCCACACCCGCGCGGCATTCCACTCGGCGAAGCGGCGGTGCGCGGTAGGACCCGACGGCCCGAACACCGGCGGCAACTGCCGCCACGTGCAACCGGTGGTGGCCACGAAGATGATCGCCACCAGCACCTCACGACCCCCGTACCGGCGCCGGCCACCACCCTGCGGCCGCGTCGGAGCAGGCGGCACCACCCGCTGAAGCGGCTCCCACAACATCTCGGGCACCAGCCGTTCGACCAACTCCGCGACCGCAGGCCACCTAGATCAAACAAATGAGATGGCATCCAAAGAGACGCGGCGTTCGCTTCCGTCTTCGCTGGGTGAGCAGCGCATCTGCGCCTTCGAAATCAGCATGGGGCGCGGCCCAGGTCTCGGGTGCAGTTCGGCCCAGGCCGGGAGGGAGTGCCTGCGTCCGTGGGGACGCCGGCCGCCGCCGCGGATGCGGCGATCTTCCTGGCGTCAAGGTACAGCAGGCCGTTGGGCTGATCGTGCTCGTATCCGTGGTGGTGTGCCGGGTGGCTCGGGCGCGACGGCCGGTGAGTGGGTGGGCCCCGGCCGGCCGTGGCACGGCAGGGCGCGGGTAACGGTGCGCCGGGCACGACGGCGACGAAGGCTGAGCCACGGTGGCAGACGCGCGCAGTGTAAAGGAGTTGCTGCGCCGGATCGGTGAAGACCACTCGGCCAAGATCATCTCAGGGTGTTGTCGGCACTGCGTTGGCGGGCGGGGAACTGGGCGATGTATCGCAGGGCCCGCTCCCATGGGTCGTCAGCGAAGAGGTGTCGGGGGCGGTGGTGGTGGCGTGCGCAGAACGTGTCGAGATCCATGGGGATCGGACGCGGCTGGAAGTCGCTCAGCGGTGCGTCGGCGCGGGTGACCCGCAGGAGTTCGGACTGCATGGTCCATCCGTCGTGATCGAAGGCCCAGGTGCCATCCGTGACGTAGACGTGGCTGGGGTCCGTCGCCTCGCGCGGCCAGAGCCCGAAGGGCTGGAACCCGGCGTCCGGATAGGTGCTCATGAACGCATACGCGAGGATGTGGCAAGCTCCAGCGGCGAAGAATGCCACGTCATCCCGGTTCCACGAGAGCAGTTGATCCTGCCGCTCGGCCTCGGTACGCCTGAAGCGTCCACTCGGACGGTACATGCCTTAGAACGAGACGCGGCGTCGCCCGAATGTCTCATCCTTAAGCCGGGCGAGCAGCGCACCCCACGCGTCCGGACTGAGGATGAGGCGCGGCCCGTCTGGGTCGGTCGAGTCGCGAACCCCGACCATGCTGCTTTGCCCAGACGCCAGACACGCGCACTCGACGCAGGTCTCGGACTGGCTGGCGCTGTAGCTGCTCTTCCGCCAATGAATCATTCGTTGATCCTTTCGCTCGCGTCGGTGCAGAGATCGCGGAGAGCTCGTTCAAGCCGTTCACCGGTCTCGGCCTTGCCGAGGGAGAGGCAGCACAACTCGTCCTGCACCCTCCGGTATGCCGCCACGCCTTCATCGTCGTCGATGAAAATGCGACGGCGGAGTGCGTCGACAACCACGACGGGGAAGTCCCCCGCCTCAACGTGAAGGATGGCGAACGATCCGTCAACACCGGGGTGCTTGGTGGCAGTGAACGGCAGGATCCGGAGTTCGATGTTCGGCCTCTCGATGAGTTCGAGAAGGTATCGGAGCTGGGCGATCATGACCTCCCGTCCGCCCATCCATTGACAGACCGCGGCCTCACCGACCACGGCCCTGATCGAGAGCGGATCGGACCGGGTGAGCGCCTCCTTGCGTGCCATGCGGTAGGCGACCCCCTCCTCGATATTGCTCAGCCCGCTGCTGGGGACGGACGACATGACGGCATGTGCGTACTCAGGGGTCTGGAGAAGCCCAGGGACCAGGTCCGCGTGGTAGGCGAAAAGCTCGGAAGAGTCTTGTTCGAGCAAGACGTACTCACCGTAGTTCGGCCCCTTGCCAGGGAGCTTGTGGCGTCTGATCCAGTCGCGGGAGCGGCCGCCGGGGGCGAGGCCTACGAGGGCAGATCTCAGGTCGTCGCCCTCCTCGTAGCCGTAGGACATAAGGATGTAGTTGACCTCGTGGGGACGGGCCACGACCTGGGCATTCTCTATCCTGCTCAGGGCGCTCTTGGACATCATCACGCGCGACGCCGCCTCTTCGAGGGTCAGGCCGCGTTGCTCGCGGATCTTGCGTAGCTGCACACCGAGTCGCCGTCGGCGAACGGTCGGGGGTCGTCTCGCCATGACACCGAGTGTGATGTTGTAGCAACGATCTGTCACTCGACTCAGAGAAAGAGGGAAATCCCGCTCTCCCGGAATCCCGGAGTGCTCGTCTCCCTGTCTCCGGCAAGGCGGTTGTGGGGGTTCACCTGGCGTTTCATGCTGGCGGCGTCGGTTACCGGAGGGAGTGAGGCAATGACGTGGTGTGAGCGGGAGGCGGGAGAGCTGCGGTTGCTCGGGACGATCACGATGCCCGGGGTGGCCAGGTCCGCGCGGGCGGCTCGGGCCTTCGTGCGGGGGATCGCGCCGCAGGTGGACGACGAGGCCATGGCCGACATCGTGCTCTGCGTGGACGAGCTGGTGGCCAACGCTGTCGAGCACACCGCGTCCGGCACAGGCGGTCAGATCACCGTCGTGGTGAGCGCCCGCGACGACATCCTGCGCGTGACCGTCCTCGACCAGGGCGGCGCCCGGGAGCAGCCCCGCGTGTGCACCGATCTCTGCGCGGAGGACGGTCGCGGCCTGCTTCTCGTCGACGCCCTCTCCAAGAGCTGGGGCTCGCATCCCGCGTTGAACGGCTCCGCCGTGTGGGCGGAATTTCATGCGGTGAACGGCTTGCCCGCCTTTTAGTCTTGGCCGATGCCGCTTCTCGTGCTTTCGCCGCGCTACACGTCCGACTCGAAGGTGCTGCGTGCCGCGGCCGGACGGCTCGGGTGGAAGACCGAGCGGCTGGGTGGCTGGCGGGCACCGGCGCATATGCGAGGGCAGGACGTGGTCCTTTACGGGGAGCCTACGTTCGTGGAGGTCATCGCCTCGCAGGTTGGTGTCACCCTTCTCGATGTGCCGTCCGGTTGGTTGCCGGGGCTTCCCGAGCGGCATCGGCGCAGGAGTATCGAGGTGTCGACGTTGGGTGACGTGCGGCAACGCCTTTCTGAGCCTGCGTTTGTGAAGCCTGCGGATGGGCGTAAGGCGTTCGAAGGCAGGGTGCACCGCTCGGTCGATGAGCTTCCTGGCCAGGACGTCCTGCCCGACGAAACTCCGGTGTTCGTCAGCGAGCCCGTCCGTTGGGACGTGGAATTCCGCTGCCACGTCCTGGAAGGCCAGGTCGTCACCATGTCCCCCTACCTGCTGGACGGTGAACTCGCCCTTAACGAGGACGGCCAGTGGCATGCCCCAGAGCAAGACGTCCAAGAGGCCAAGGAGTACGCCGCCCGCGTGCTCGAAGACGTGCCTGTGCCTCCGGGGACCGTCCTCGATGTTGGGCGCATCCACGGTCGGGGCTGGGCGGTTGTGGAAGCCAACGCCGCCTGGGGTGCGGGCCTCTACGGGTGCGACCCCGAACAGGTCCTTCGTGTGCTGGCCCGGTCGTGCCTCCGCCGGGAGCACATCGCCGCGACCGACCGTGACTGGGTCGTCGAGGAGGTCACCGTCGACATGGACAGGTAGGGCACCCCAGTCATCTGACAGATGAGCGGTCCTCCTCGCCCTTCGTAGCTTCGAGCACGTCATCGAGCTATGTGAGGAGCGACCCCATGACCGAGACACCGCTTCGCGTCGCGATCATCATCGGCAGCACGCGGGAGGGGCGGTTCGGCCCGACCGTGGCGGAGTGGTTCGCCGAGGAGGCCCGGCAGCGCGACGACCTGATCGTCGACGTGGTCGACGTGGCGGACGAGCCGCCGCCGGCCGCGCTCGGCGCGCGGACGTCCGAGAGGTTCGCGGGCGTCACCGCGAAGCTGGCGCAGGCCGACGCCTACACCGTCGTGACCTGCGAGTACAACCACAGCTATCCCGGCACGCTGAAGAACCTGATCGACACCCACTTCTACGAGTGGCGGGCCAAGCCGGTCGCGTTCGTGTCGTACGGGGGGTTGTCGGGCGGGCTGCGGTCCGTGGAGCACCTGCGGGGCGTCTTCGCCGAGCTGCACGCGGTCACGATCCGGGACACGGTGAGCTTCCACAGCCCGTGGAACTGGTTCGAGACCGACGGCCGGCCGATCGACGCCGAGGGCGCCACCGCCGCCGCCAAGGGGATGCTCGACCAGCTCGCCTGGTGGGGGCACGCGCTGCGCGACGCGCGCGCCGCCCGCCCGTACGGGGCCTGAGATGACCGCACTGGCGGAGGCCGCGCCGCGGGTCAGGGCCCGGCCGATGGCGATCGTGCTCGTGCTGGTCCTCGGCTCGATCATGATCACGCTGGACATGACCGTCGTGAACATCGCCATCAACCGGCTCGCGCAGGACTTCCAGGCGCCGCTCGGCACCATCCAGTGGGTGGCGACCGGCTACTCGCTGGCGCTCGGCGCGATGATCCCGTCCAGCGCCTGGGCCGTCGGACGGTTCGGCGCCCGCCGCCTGTACCTCGGCGCGATCGCGGCGTTCGCGGCCGGGTCGGTGCTCGCCGGGCTGGCGTGGAGCATCGAGTCGCTGATCGTGTTCCGGGTCGTGCAGGGGTTCAGCGGCGGGCTGGTGATGCCCGTCGGGATGACGATCATGCTGCGCGTCGCGGCACCGGAGCAGCTCGGACGGCTGATGAGCACGCTCGGCCTGGCGATCCTCGTCGGGCCGCTGGCCGGGCCCGTCCTCGGCGGCTGGCTGATCGACGAGGTGTCGTGGCGGTGGATGTTCTTCGTCAACCTGCCCGTCGCGGTGGTGGTGGTCGCGCTGGCCGCCCGGCTGTTCCCGCGCGACGCCCCGGCGGAGCGGACGCCGCTGGACGTTCCCGGGCTGCTCATGCTCTCGCCGGGAATCGCCGCCGTGCTCTACGGCGTGACGACCGGCGGCGACCACGGCGGCTTCGGCTCGGCGGGCGTGCTGGTGCCGCTGGTCGCGGGGGTTCTGCTGGTCGCCGCGTTCGCCGTCCGGGCGCTGACCGCGCGGAACCCGCTGATCGACCTGCGCCAGTTCCGGGACCGGACGTTCGCCGCCGCCACCGGCACGCTGACGCTGTTCGCGTTCGGCTACTTCGGGACGATGCTGCTCCTGCCTCTGTACCTGCAGGTCGTCCGGGGCGAGAGCGCGACGATGGCCGGGGTCCTCGGCATCCCGTTCGCGCTCGGCTCGGGGACGGCGATGCAGGTCGCGGGCCGGATCATCGACCGGGTGCCGCCCGGACGGCTCGTCCCGGTGTCGATCGCGACCGCCCTCACCGGCTTCGGGCTGTTCACCGTGCAGCTCGGCGCGGACTCCTCGTACTGGGGCCTATGCGCGACGATGCTGCTCATGGGCGCGGGCGGCGGCGCGACGATCATGCCGGCGATGACCGCGGCGACCCGCGGCCTGCCGCACGACCGGGCCCCGGCGGCGAGCGCGACCGTCAACCTGATCAACACGATGTCGGGGGCGGTCGGGATGGCGGTGACGTCGGTCGTCCTGTCCGCGCTGATGAGCGACCTGGTGCCGGACGGCGAGGGCGGCGCGCTCCAGGCCGTCCACAGGCTGGGGACGAAGGAGCTCGCCGGACCGCTCGCGGAGACGTTCCAGCACACCTACCTGTTCGCGATCGGCCTGCTGGCGCTGGCGCTCGTCCCGGCGCTCCTGCTGCCGCGCCGTCCGGCCGAATGAACGTGGGCGGCCCCGAGGCTTGGGGGCCGCCCGCCTGTTCAGATCTCCTTGAGGAAACCGGAGTCGACGGCGAAGTCGGCGCCCGTCGTGCTCGCCGAACGGGGCGACGCCAGCAGCGCGACCGCGTCCGCGATCTCCTGCGGCTCGGCGAGCCGGCCGGTGGTGAGGCCCATCATCTCGGCCGCGCCGCCGTCCAGCACCGCGTCGCGGTCCGAGCCGGTGGCTCCGGCGATGATGTCGGCGGCGCCGCCCTCGTCGGTCCACCACGGCGTCCGGACCGGGCCCGGCGAGACCGTGTTGACGCGAATGCCCTGCGGCGCGTACTCCTCCGACAGCCCCTTCGCCAGGTTGTTCATCGCCGCCTTCGCCGCGTTGTAGTCGAAGTTCATCGGCCCGGGACGCCGCCCGTTGCCCGACGAGACGTTCACGATCGACGCCACCTCGCTCTTCAGCAGGTGCGGGATCGCCGCCCGCACCGCCCGGACGGCGGCGACCACGTTGAACTCGAACATGTCGCGCCAGTCGTCGTCGGTGAGCGTCATGAACCCGAACCGCGGCAGGCTCACACCGGGCGGCGGCCCGCCCGCGTTGTTGACCAGGACGTCGAGGCCGCCGAACACCTCGACCGCCCGCTCCACGGCCCGCGCCGGGGCGTCCGGGTCCATGAGGTCGGCCGCGACGTGCAGCAGGTTCGGGCCGGCGAGCGCGCCGAGCTCCGGGCCCGGCTTGCGCGACACCGCGACCACGCGCGCGCCCTCGTCCAGCAGGGTGCGGGTGATCGCGAGGCCGATCCCCTTCGACGCTCCGGTGACCATCGCGACCCGTCCCGCCAGCCGCAAGTCCATGGGTTCCCCTCTCATAGGACGGACACGCCCGCACCGGACGCGCCACGCCCTCATGAACCCCGGCCCGCCGCCCCCGGTTGCGTCAGGACGGCGCGGGATCGTCCAGCCTGCTGAGGACGGTGTTGCGCACGTGCTGGAAGATCACCGACGTCCGGAACCCGGCGATCTCCTTGCGCTTGCTGAGCCCGTCCAGCAGGAACGCGTGCAGGTGGTCGAGGTCCTGGACGCCGACGTGCAGGACGAGGTCGTCGCCGCCGGCCACCACGAACACGCCGATGACCTCGGCCATCCCCGACACGTAGTCCTTGAACGTGTTGATCACCGTCCGGTTGAGCGGGCGGACCTGGAGCGACACCAGCGCCTGCACGCCCCGGTTCAGCGCCGCCGGGCTGATCTCCGCGTGGTACCCGCGGATCACGCCGCGCCGCGTCAGCGCCCGCACCCGTTCGAGGCACGTGGACGGCGCGATGCCGAGTGTCCGGGCCAGCTCGCGGTTGGACTGCCGGGCATCCGTCTGGAGAAGGCGCACGATCTCCGTATCAAGTTCGTCCATGCCCCGATTATGGCTACCAATTCCGAACGAACGTTCAGCTCAAAGCAGCATGCGTCGCCCAAATGGCTAGTTTTTAGCCGTAGGACCACTCATTCGGGGGATTCATGGCGAACACGACCGGTCATCGGCTCGGCCTCGGCCAGGGCACGGCGCTGATCGTCGGCGCCGTGCTCGGCCCCGGCGTGCTGGCCCTGCCCCACCTGGCCGCCGCGGCGGCGGGCCCGTCCTCCACGGTGGCGTGGGCGGCGCTGCTGGCGCTCAGCGTGCCGGTCGCGCTGACGTTCGCCGCGCTCGGCGCCCGGCACCCCGACGCGGGCGGCGTCGCCACGTTCGCCGCCCGCGCGTTCGGCCCCCGGACCGCGGCGATCGCGGGCCTGTGCTTCTACGCCGTCGTCCCGGTCGGCGTGCTGGCCGGCGCGATCATCGGCGCCGACTACACGGCCTCGGCCGCCGGGCTCGGACGGCCCGGCGCCATCGCCGTGACCTGCGCGCTGCTGCTGGCCGCGTTCGCCGCCAACTACGGCGGGCTGCGCGTCTCCGGAGGCGTCCAGCTCGTCCTCGTGGCCCTCCTCGCGGCGCTGCTGATCGCCGGGATCCTGGCCGCCGTCCCGCATCTGGACGGCGGGAACTTCACGCCGTTCGCCCCGCACGGCGCTTTCGGCGTCGTCCACGCGGCCGGCGTCCTGTTCTTCGCGTTCGCGGGCTGGGAGGCGGCCAGCCACCTGTCCGGGGACTTCGCCGACCCCCGCCGGCTGCTGCCCCGCGCGACCGTCCTCACCCTCGCCATCGTCGGCGCCCTCTACCTCGGTCTCGCGGTCGCGGTCACCGGCGTCCTCGGCGACCGCGCCGCCTCCTCGCCCGTCCCGCTCGCCCTGCTCCTCGACGCGGGGATCGGGACGGACGCCGCCCGGCCGGTGACCGCCGGGGCCGCGCTCGTCCTCAGTTTCGTCGCCATGAACACCTACATCGCCGGCGGAGCCCGCCTCGGCACGGCCCTGGCCCGGGACGGCGTGCTCCCCGCGCCCCTCGCCCGCGGCCGCCGGAGCCTGGCGCTGCTGGCGCTCGCGACCGGCGCGGTGACCGTCCCCGTCCTCTCCACGGATCTGGGCCTGGACCCGCTCATGCGCACCACCGCCGCCTGCCTGGCCGCGGTGACCCTCATCGGCACGGCCTCCGCCACGCGCCTCCTGGCAGGACGTGCACGCGCCCTCGCACGCTCCGGCGCGCTGTTCACCGGAGTGGTCCTGCTGTCATGCGGGCTGTATCTCGCCGTGCCCGCCGCCCTGGCTTTGACCGTCCTGGGTCTCCGCCTCGGCCGCACGGCGCGCGCGCAGAGCACGCACCCTGCCGCGTCGGAACCCCTGCACCGCCGAGCCCTGGCCGGTCAGGTCGACACGGAGGCCAGGTAGGCGTCGGTCTTGGCGGGGTCCATGATCCAGTTCTCGAAGTCGTGCGGATTGGCGTAGCCGTAGGCGAACCGGTAGGCGACCGCCTCGTTCTGGGCCGCCACGCCGAGAACCTTCTGCACGTGCTCCGGCAGCGGGCCGAGCATCATGTTGGTGTACGCCGTCGGGTGCCGGACGTAGTCCCAGAACGCGTCGAACGTCCGCTGCATCCATTCCGCGTCGAACGGCCGGTCCCCGTGCCGGACGATCTCGTCGCAGTAGATCGCGGCGCAGCGCGCGGCGTTGTTGGACCCCTGGCCCGTGACCGGGTCGTTCGCCACGAGCACGTCCCCCATGCCGAGCACGTTCACCGAGCCCGACAGCCGTCCCACCGGGTGCCGCACGACCGGGGCGTAACCGCCGTACAGGGTGCAGCGCGCGTCGGTGGGTTCCGCGCCGACCGTCAGCTCGTACTCCCAAGGCGCGTACTGGCGCATCATCTCCAGCGTCCGCGCCAGATGCCCGGACGGGGACGGGCGATCCGACCACACGTCGAAAGGCCCGCCCGGCACCGCCTCCCAGAGCAGGATGTCGCAGGGACCGGTGTTGGTGTAGCCCGGCATGAAGAACAGCTCGCCCACCCCGGGAGTCGCCGTGATCCGGACGTGCGGCTCGGGATAGTCCGGACGCGGAGACATCCCGTGCAGGTAGATGCAGGACAGGTGACGCTGCGGACGGTCATACGGCGACCGGGACGCGTCGCGATCGAACAGCTCGACCAGCTCTCCCTTGCCCGCCGCGATGAGCGTGAGGTCGTACAGGGAGGCGAGGCCCTCCAGGTCGGACGTCATGACGCCGTGGTAGACGACGTTCCCGCCGCGCGACTCGAACAGCTCCAGCCAGCCCGCCATCTTCACCCGCTGGTCCACCGACTGGGCGAAGTCGTCCCACCGGCCGACGAACTGCAGCGCCTCCTGGCCGGGCGGCCCGGCCACCGTGAGCCGCTGCGCGACGATCTTGGGGGCCTGCTCCTCCCACAGGTTCAGCCCCCGGTCGCGCTCCAGCTGGAGCTGCGGCCAGAACATGCACTGGGTCGACATGATCCGGCCGCCGCGGATCTCGTCCGGCGTCCGGGCCGACATCACCGTCACGTCGTAGCCCTCGGACTGCAGGCTCAGCGCGAGCTGCAGCCCGGCCTGCCCGGCACCGATGATCAGGATCCTGCGCAACGCGTCCTCCTAGCCGGAGATCCCGGGGGATCAGGGGGGATCAGGGGGTGGTCACGGCGCCGGACCGCCGCCCGGCCGTGCTGTGCAACGTGTGGGTCAGGGTCTCGGTGAGCACCGTCGCCACGGAGCCGCGGTCGCGGGCGTCGCAGGTCGTCAGCGGCACCTCGGGCGGCAGCCCCAGCGCCTCCCGCACCTCGGGGAGCGGATGGGAGGCCCGGCCGTCGAACAGGTTGACCGCGACGATGAACGGCACGTCGGAGTCGTTCTCGAAGTAGTTCACCGCCGGGAACGACACGTCCAGCCGGCGCGTGTCCACCAGGACCAGCGCCCCGCTGGCGCCCCGGCACAGGTCGTCCCACATCGGCCAGAAGCGCGGCTGGCCCGGCGTGCCGAACAGGTACAGGACGAGGTCCGCGGCCATGGTGATGCGCCCGAAGTCCATCGCGACGGTCGTGGTCGTCTTGCCGGCGGGGTCGCCGTCGAGCGGGTCGACGGTCTTGGCCGCCTGCGTCATCCAGGCCTCGGTGTTCACCGGGGGGATCTCCGAGACCGCGCCGACCAGGGTCGTCTTGCCGACGCCGAACCCGCCCGCGATCACGATCTTGGCCGAGGCACGCGACTGCGGCGGGCGGTCAGGCGAGCTCGCGTAGACCATCGATCACTCTCTCCAGGATGCGCGGGTCGTACGGGGAGATCTCGGAGCCGATCACGACCCGGCCCCCGGACGCCAGATCGCTCAGCAGGACCCGGGTCACTCCGAGCGACACCCCGCAATGCGCGGACAGTTCCGCCACCGACTCGTCGACGGTGTGCACGCGGTCGTACAGCGCGCGGGCCTCGGGCAGCAGCCGGGCGGCGAACGCGGCGTCGTAGCCGTTCCCCGACACCAGGGTGTGCACGAACAGGTGCTGCCGCCCGCGGGTCCGCCCGCCGGTCAGGACGTAGGGCCGCACCCAGGGATGGGCCGTCATGGTCGTCCTCCAGTCACGGGGATCGCGCGGCTCATGGCATGCCCTGCCCCGCCGACATCCGGCGCAGGTCGTCGCGCATCTGCGGGGTCAGCACGTGCCCGACGCTCTCGACGAGCCGGCCCATCCGGTAGGCGACCGCGCCGAGGTTGGCGCCCTCGGACACCAGCACCGCCAGCCCGGCCAGGCTGCCGATGCTCATGAACAGGAAGTGGCCCGCCGGGAACTTCAGCATCACCTGCTCGCAGCCGCTCTCCCCGACCCGGCGGGCGATGTTGTTCGCCAGGCTGATCATGCCGCTGGTCATCGCCGCCATCGGGTCGGCGAAGTCGGCGGGCATCCGGCCGGAGCCGACGAGCGCCAGGCCGTCGGAGGACACCAGCAGCGCGTGCGCGACGCCCGGCGTCGAGCCCGCGAAGTCGTTGAGCAGCCAGCCGAACCCCTCCGGGCCCTGCGGCCGGCCGTTGTCGGCGTTGACGGTCATGGTTCGGCTCGTCCCTCCGGAGGATCGTCGGCTTCGTGCCGGTCCGCCGCCGGAGCGCCCGAGGTGAAGGCCTCCAGGTCCTCGGCGAACGACCGGGCGGCCGTTCCGCGGCCGGGCGCGCCCTCCGCGCGCAGCGGGGACACGCTCGCCTCCGGCGCCGCCTCCGAACGCCGCAGGCTCATGCTCTCCCGGCGCGGCAGCGGGTCCAGGGCGGACAGCGGCGGCTGCGCGGCGGGCTCGGCGAGATCGGGCACGCGCTCCGGCGCCCGCAGGTGCGCCAGCGACCGGTCCACGGCACCGCCGGGATGCGGCGCGGCCGAGGCCGCCGGACGGGGCGGGACGAGGGGCTCCTCCGCCAGCTCGCACAGCAGGGCGGGCGGGACCACGACCATCGCGACCGTCCCCTGGGCGGAGCCGCTCGCCGCCGGGCGGCACGCGAGACCCACGCCGATCCCGTGCTTGGCCGCCAGGCGGTGGGCGACCGGGAAGCCCGTGTGCCGGGCGGTGTCGGCCCCGATCGGCGGGACGGGACCGGAAAGCATCGCGTTGATGGCCTGGAGCCGGTCGGGGGCGATGCCGATGCCCTTGTCCTCGATCCGCATCATGACGGCGCCGTTGTCCAGGAGGTGCGCGCTGACCGTGACGGCGGACGGCGAGTACCTGGTCGCGTTGTCCAGCAGCACGACGAGCAGGGACGCCACGTCATCGGACGCGTAGGGGACCACGGCGAGCTGGACGACCTTGCCGATGACCACCTGGGTGTACCGCTCGATCGACGACTCGGCGAGCCGCACGACGTCCACGAGCGAGGTGGTGTGCCCGCCCATCTCCGCCGAGCCGCCCCCGGCGAGGACGCTCATCTCCCGCGCCGCGCGGCGCATCCGCGTGACGGCGTGGTCGACCTGGTAGAGGAGCTGCAGCCGGTCGGCGTCCTCTTCCTCGCTTTCGAGCTGGTCCATGGCGGGACGGAGCTGCTCGCTCAGCAGCAGCACCTGCTGGGAGAACTGCTCGCACACGGCCGGCCAGGCGCTCGGTTCCGGGGTCGCGACGGGAGGGCCCGCCGGGGCGTGACCGGCATGACCGGCCTGGGAGGCGAGACCGCCGTCCTGTGCCGGTGCGCCCCAGCCGCCTTGCCGGGGTGGTGCCGCGTACCTCATGGGGGGCGTCTGGGACGTCCTGGCAGCGGAAGCGCTGCGCCTCCACCAGCTCACGTTCGGTCACCGCCGTACCGCGCGTTCGGCGGCCTACCGCCCCGGCCCCGCATCATGCTCCGCGTCGTCCTTCCGGTCGTTGTGCCCGCGCACGGACAGCCGGCACAGCATGACCTTCAGGCGCGTCTACGTCGCGCCGGCGCACGGCGAAGCCACGCGCCTCCGCGTCCGAGAGCAGGCCCCGTGCGGCGACCACGCACAAGGGTGGCAGAGTGACATGTAGCGATCAATGCCCAATGACCAAGCCGCCATATTTGCCACAAAGATCCCATTTTCCCGTTTTAGACGGGGGCTGCGCTCAGCGCAGGGCGTCGTACACGCCGGCGGCCACGGCACCGTAGGCCAGATGCGGGATGACGTCGGCGGCCCAGTCCGAGGCCGTCCACTCGCGAGGATCGGTCAGCCCCAGCAGGGTCATCGGGGCGCTGGACCCGAGCATCGCCAGCCCCGTCAGCGCGACCGCCCCGACCGGCCGCGGAACCCGCCGCCGCCCCGCGACCAGACCGAACAGCAGGCCGGCGCCGAGCCCGGTGCCGAAGCCGAGGACCGGCCCGAGCCCGGCCTTGCGGTTCTCGGCCTGCTCGCCCTCGCCGAGGTCGACGCCGGCCACGTCCGCCAGCCGCTCCACGCTCTGCTCCGGCGTGGTGCTCGCCGGACGGCCCCGAACCGCCATGTCCAGGTAGGTCACCAAATTGAGTGCGGTGGTCCCGGCCGCTCCGGCCGCCAGCCCGCGCGTCAGTCTGTCCATGGTCCCCCGCTACCCCGGGAGGCGGCCCGTCAACGTGCGGGGGCTCGGCTTGGTGGAACGTCGCCCGCACCCGAGCGACCGGCGGGCCGCATAATGCCTGGTCGTGCGTCCGCGGGTTCTGTTAGCCTCCGTCCGCACACGCTCCCAGCCTCCCGGAGTCCCTCCGTGACCATGAACATCGCGATCCGCCTGGCTCTCGGTGGCCTCCTTCTCGTCGGTGCCGCCGCATGCGAGGGGGACGACAAGTCCGGGGCGGCCGGCTCGTCCTCCGCACCGTCCACGGCGGCGACCACGGCGACGCCCGCACCCGCGCAGGCCACCCCGACCACGAGCGCCCCTGGGACTCCCGCGCCGACCACCACCAAGCCCAAGATCAAGCTGCCGACCAGCAAGCAGATCGTGATGATCGACCCGGAAGGGAAGAAGTACACGTACCTGAAGATGGCGCAGCTGGCGGCGGGCATGCGCTACACCATGGGCGACCGGCCCCAGGCCAACTTCTGCGAGAAGTCCTACGTCAAGGGTGTCGAAGGCGGCGGCAAGTTCCCCGCGGGCAAGGCGGCCTTCCTGGCCGCCTGCCACGAAGGCTGGCGCAAGGCCGAGCAGATGCACCGCGCCGGGCAGTAAGGGCCCGTTCGGGACGTCACTTGGACCGGATGCGGCCCATGGGGCTGTCCGCCGTTGCCGAGCAGATCGATCCGCGCCCTGCTGCCGTGCCAACGCCACCGCGAACCTGCGAACGGGCCGCCACTGCCGCCTCATTGAAACCGGCCTGCGGACGTAAGGGGCGGCACGGGCGTCACGGCTACCTGGGGGTGCCATGACGCCCGTACGGTCGCGGCGGTCAGGCGGCCTTGCCCCGGGCGATGTAGACGTTCATGTCGGTGAAGTCGAGGGTGATGTTGTAGGGCTTGTAGAAGGGGTGGAAGAAGGCGCCCAGCGTGTCGAACCCGTTGGGGGCGGGCCGCATGGTCGGGTTCGCACCGCAGTAGACCTCCTTGGCGGTGGCGCTGCCGAGGCGTATCTCCTTCGGGTAGCAGGGGTAGACGACGACGGGATGGCTGTGGCCGAAGGTCTCCATCGGGCGGTCGTAGTCGGTGCGGACCCGCAGACGCTTGGCCGTTTCCTCGGACACGATCGCGGCGGTCTCGGTGGCTCCGCCGATGGACAGGCCCACCACCCCGGGTCCGGAGCCGGCGATGCTGCCCCTGCTGTGCACCGCATGCTCACGAGCCAGCCACAGCGGCAGGGGCTTGGCGCCTGCCCGTGCGGCCTCGGCGCGCACCCTGGCGGCCGCCTCGGGGGTCCGGCGGCGCAGGATCAGCGACCGGCCCGCGTAGTCGAACGTGGTCAGCAGGTGGTAGAAGATCCACGTGCCGATGATGCCGTCGTTGGCGCCCCCGGGCGAAGCCTGGTCCGTCTCCGACCACTCCACGGGGATGTTGCGCAGTTCGATGCCGCCCATCCTGAACGATTCCAGCACCCCGAAGTACTGCCATGCGGTGCCGTTCAGGTAATCGATCTTCTGCTCGGCCACGGCGGTGAGCCCGGCCTCCTCGGCCACCTCCGCCGACATGCCGAGCCACGGGGCGCCGGTGTAGAACATGAAGCGCTTCGGCGGTCCGCCGTTGACCGAGCCCTCCACCAGCGCGGACGGATCCAGCTGCTGCCATGGCAGCCGCGCCGTGTCGCCGTGGATCTGATACGCCTGACCGCGGAGCGCCTCGAACCATTTCGCGCGCACCTCGCCGCCGGCCGCCCGCCAGTGCGGCACGGAGAGGGAGAACCTGTCCTGCCGGATGTAGCAGTCGCCCAGGAGCTGGTTGGTCTCCTTGTCGTCGGGCGCCAGGTCGAAGGCCATCCTGAGGTACTTCTCGGCCTCGGGAAACCTGTTGCTCAGCAGCCCGACATAGCCGCGCTGGCGGGCCGCCCGGACGTTCTCGGGGTCCGTCTTCAGGATCTTCTCGTAGGCTCGGCCGGCCTGCTCGAACCTGCCGGCCTTGAACAGCGCGTCCGCGTCATCGGTCCCCGTTCGCGCCGTGGCGGCCTCGCCCAGCAGCGGCACCGCCGCGGCGGCGCCTGCCACCACGGCCGCGCCCCGAAGGACGGAACGCCGGTCCCATTCGCCGTCATCGGTCATTGCCTTCTCCTTTTCGTGATCGTTGGCCGCGGCACCTTCCAGGCGTGCTGGCGGCTCCTTGACGCTCAGAGCGTGCGCAGCGCCTCGGTCGGGGAGAGGCGGGCGGCTCGCAGGGCCGGCAGCAGCCCGGCGATCGCGCCGATCAGGATCGCGGCGCCGATCCCGCCGGCCCACGCCTCGGCCGGGATCACCACCGCCCAGCCCTTGACGCTCGCGTAGACCGCGGTGGTCAGCGCCCCGGCCGCGACTCCGGCGACCCCGCCGAGCAGCGCGAGCATCACCGCCTCGGACAGGAACTGGGTGCGGATGTGCCCCCGGGTCGCGCCGAGCGCCCGGCGCAGCCCGATCTCCGACCGCCGCTCCAGCACCGAGATGATCATGATGTTGGCGACCCCGACCGCGCCCACGAGCAGCGCCACCACCCCGAGCCCGAGGAACAGGCTGTCGAACGCGCCCTCCGCGGCGGCCCGCGCGGTGAGCGCGTCCGACGGCTGGCTGACGTCGACGTCGGCGGGCGCCTCGGGGTTCGCGGTCTGCGCGAGGACCCCCTGCACCGCGTTGACCCGGTCCGTCCGGGCCCGCACGTAGACCGTCGTCGGAGGTCCGGGCACCGCCGCGCCCTTGTCGACGGCCGTGTAGCCGAGGTAGCGCTCCGCGGCCGGGTAGCCGATCAGGGCGCTGGTGTCGATGTCGGTCGACAGCGCCGCGGGCTCCAGGATGCCCGCGACGTAGAACCACTGGTTCTTCAGCCAGATCCGCTGCCCCGGGTAGACGCGGTCGATCCCGAGACGCTGCGCGGCGAGCGCCCCGAGCACCGTGACCGGCTGGCGCTCGGTCGCCGCGTTCAGCCAGCGGCCCTGCGCCACACCGGTCCCGACCACCTCGGGGAGGTTGAGGCTGGCGGCCTCCACTTTCAGGGCGTTGGTGTTGATCGCCGGGATCAGCGGGCTGCGGTACACGCTCGCGCCGTCGATGGCGCCCGCGTGCGCCGTGTCCTCGACGTCGGGCAGATGGGAGATCCGCTGGGGCGCGGCGGCCGGGAGCTGCGCCGTCCCGCCGGTGACCGATTTTCCGGTGTTGGCGGTCAGCAGGTTCGTGCCGAGCCGGTCGATCTGTGCCAGCAGCCCGGCCTGGGACGACGCGGACAGCCCGAGCACCGCCACGATCGCCGCGGTGCCGATCGCTATCCCGAGCGCGGACAGCGCGGCCCGCAGGCGGCGCGCCCGGATCCCGGCGCCGGCCACGCGCAGCTGGTCCGACGGCCTCATACGCCCTCCATCTCGCGCGCCGCGCTGTCGGAGACGATCCGCCCGTCGAGGACGTGCAGCCGGCGGGGCATCTGGGCGGCCAGCCCGCCGTCGTGCGTGATCACCAGGATGGTCGCGCCGCCCGCGTTGAGCTCGTGCAGCAGCTCGATGATCGCCGCGCCCGTCGTGCTGTCGAGGTTCCCGGTCGGCTCGTCGGCGAGCACGATGGCCGGGCGGCCGACCAGGGCGCGGGCGATCGCCACGCGCTGGCGCTGCCCGCCCGAGAGCCTGCTCGGCCGGAAGCCCGCCCGGTCCTGCAGCCCGACCCGGGCGAGCGCCTCGGCGGCCCGCCCGCGCCGCTCGGTCCGTCCGACGCCGCCGTACAGCAGGCCGTCGGCGACGTTCTCCAGGACGGTCGTGTGCTCGGACAGGTGGAACTGCTGGAAGACGAAGCCGATGCTGCGCGCCCGCAGGGCTGCGAGCCGGCGGTCGGTGAGCGCCGCGACGTCCTCCCCGTCGATCCGCACCGTGCCCGCGGTGGGCCGGTCGAGCGTGCCGAGGATGTGCAGCAGCGTGGACTTGCCCGATCCCGACGGGCCGACGATCGCGACCAGTTCCCCGCTCCGGACGGTGAAGCTCACCCCGCGCAGCGCGTGGACGGGCGGCTCCGAACCGTAAATCTTGGTGACGCGCTCCAACTCGATGACGTTCGTCCCGCTCATGTCGACGGCACCACCACTCGGTCACCGGCCGCCAGCGCGCCGGAGACCTGGACCCGCCCGTTGGCATGGTCGAACAGCCCCAGCGTGACCGGGACGAACCGGGTCCGGCCGCCGTCCCCCGCCGCGACCTCGACCTCGTAGCCGCCGCCGGCCCGCCCGAGGAGCGCGGTGACCGGCACGCTGAGCGCGTTCTTCACGCCGTCCGTGGTGATCTCCACCTGGACCGGTGCCTGGTCGAGCGTCCCGGCGTCCTTCGGGCGCTTGAGCGTGATGTAGATGGGGAGCGTCGCGGGCGCCGCGTCGGCGCCGTCCTTTCCGGAGGACGTCGCGACCGTGCCGATCCGGGTCACCACCCCGGGCGTGGTCCGGTTGTCCGGGAGCGTGATCTGCGCGCCGTCGCCCTTCCTGACCTCCGACTGCTGGGACGGGTCGAGGTTCACGACCACCTCGCGCCGGTTCGACGAGGCCTCCATGACCGGACGGCCCGGGACCGCGCCCGTGCCGTTCCCGGCCGTCACCTTGCCGATCCGCAGCGGGCCGGGCAGGGACACCGCCTGGCCGAGGTCCAGCCTGCCGGTCACGTCGGCGCCGCGCTCGTCCTGGAGCTTCTCCAGCGCCGCCGCGGTCGCCCAGCCGAAGTGGCCGGAATCGGGATCGAGCCTGGACCGTTCGGCGTAGCCCCCGTCCACCAGGGTCCTGTTCAGCGCCCGGACGTCCTTGCCGTCGTCGCCCACGGACAGGTCCCGGTACGCGGGGACGCTTCCGCAGACCAGGATCACCGGCTTCTGGTCGACCTTGTACAGCGTCTCGCCGCAGTCGATCTGCGCGCCCGCCACCGGCATCCGCGTGTAGGTCCCCTTCGCCTGGTTGACCACCTGGTACGGGGTCCCGGTGGCGCCGGCCGCGTACGAGAGCGTCCCGCTCTGGCCGACCTGCGAGGAGAGGGGGCCCTGCTGGACCGCCACGAGCGACGTCCCGCCGCCCGTCGCCGTCTCGGCTTCGCCGCCGTCACCGGACGGAGCCGTCACGGCGACTGCCGCGACGGCGGCCACGACCGCGAGGACGGCACCGCCGCCGATCATCCTGCGGCGTCTGCGCGGCGGGCGGGCGGGCGCGTCCCGCGCCTCCAGGGCCGGTTCGGTCACTCTGGTGCTCATCGAATCCCCGCCTCAGCCGCCGGCGCCCTTGGCGCCGCCGACCTCGAACGGGCGGCAGGCTTCGACGGCCCTGCGGAACTGCGGGGTCTTGTTGTCGATCGTGCCCTTCTCGATGAGGATGCGCCCGTTCTGCGGGTCGGGGAAATTCGGGACGCCGTTCTCGCGCATGCACCGCGTCCACTTGAGCATCTTCGCCTGGAGCTCGGCGTTCTCCGGCGTGCCGGGCCGGTTCTGGGGCGGCTCCAGCGACTGGCACGCCTGCCGCGCCTTCCGGAACGCCGCGGAGTCGCGGCCCGGGAAGTTCGCGCCCGGGTTCTGGCCGGGGTCGGGGTAGCCCGGAAGGCCGTTCTCGCGCATGCACTGCGCGTGCTTGATCCCCTGGTCCGCCGTGGCGACCGCCTTCGCGCCGGACGAAGTCGTGCCCGACGCCGATTCGCCGGAGCCCCCGCATCCGGCGGCGGTCACGGCGAGGGCGGCGGCCGACGCGGCCAGCAACACCGAGGCCCTGTTCATCGTTCCCCTTCCCGAAAGACATCGTTGTGCGAGGTCATGTCTAGAAGGGGAGCGGTCACATGGCGGTGCGCGAGGCTGTGACCCGGCTGTGACCGCGATTCGGGGAGGCTGACCGGGATGAGGGTGCTGGTGGCCGAGGATCACGCGGAGCTGGCGGGCTCCGTCGCCCGGGTCCTGCGGCGCGAGGGGATGGCGGTGGACGTCGCCCTCGACGGCCGGGCCGCGCTCGACCGCGCGGCGCTGACCGACTACGACGTGGTCGTGCTGGACCGCGACCTGCCCGGCGTGCACGGCGACGACGTCTGCCGCGCGCTGGTGGCCGACCCGGGCCGCCGGACCCGGGTGCTGATGCTCACCGCGTCCGGCACGATCGCCGACCGGGTCGAGGGGCTCAGCCTGGGCGCCGACGACTACCTGCCGAAACCGTTCGCGTACGCCGAGCTGGTCGCGCGGATCCGCGCCCTCGGGCGGCGGGCGCAGCCGGCCCTGCCGCCGATCCTGGAGCACGGCGACCTGCGGCTCGACCCGGCGCGGCGCGTCGCCACCCGCGCCGGGCTGCGGCTGGCGCTGAGCCCGAAGGAGATGGCGGTGCTGGAGTACCTGCTCGCGGCGGGAGGGCGCGTGGTCTCCGCCGAGGAACTGCTGGAACGCGTCTGGGACGAGGCGGCCGACCCGTTCACCACCACGGTCAAGGCGACGATCAACCGCCTGCGCGCCAAACTGGGCTCCCCAGCGGTGATCGAGACCGTCCCGCAGAGCGGCTACCGGATATGAGGCCGCTCCCGCGCGGGGTGCCGCGGACGGTCCGGATGCGCCTCACGCTGCTGTACGGGTCGCTGTTCGCCGCCTCCGGCGCGGTCCTGCTGGCGATCACATTCGTGCTCATGCGGAGGAACGCGGTCTTCAAGGTGCGGGTGCCGTGCGTCGACGCGAGAATCGAGGACTGCGCGGCCCGGCTGGGCCTTCCCCCCGAGACGACCGATTCGGTGGCCGTGTGGAGGGAGCAGCAGCAGGACGCGCTGACGCACGGGTTCCTCGCCCAGGCCGGGATCGCACTGGCGATCATGCTCGTGGCGTCCCTGGCGCTCGGCTGGTTCGTCGCGGGACGGGTGCTGCGCCCGCTGCGCACGATGACCACGACCGTCCGGCACATCTCGGCGCGCAACGTGCACGAGCGGCTGGCCCTCACCGGCCCCCGCGACGAGCTCAGGGACCTCGCCGACACCGTGGACGGCCTGCTCGGGCGCCTGGAGGCCGCGCTCGACGCGCAGAAGCGCTTCGTCGCCAACGCCGCGCACGAGCTCCGCACCCCGCTCACGCTCGAACGCGCGCTGGTGGAGGAGACGCTCACCGACCGGCGGCCGACCCTTGAGGCGTTCCAGACGACCTTCGAGCGGATCCTGACGATCAGCGACCAGCAGGGAAGGCTGCTGGAGTCGCTGCTCACCCTCGCCACCAGCGAGCGCGGGCTGGACGGCCGCGTCCCGGTCAACCTGGCCGCACTCACCGAGCGGGTGCTGGCGGACCGTCCGGAGCCACCCGGCGGCCCGCGCCTGTATTCGCGGATCGCCCCCGCCGCGACCGCGGGCGACCCCGCCCTGGTCGAGCGCCTCGTGGCCAACCTCGTCGACAACGCCATGCGGTACAACGTGCCCGGAGGGAGCGTCGACGTGACGACCGGAACGCGGGACGGGCAGGCCGTGATCAGCGTGAGCAACACCGGCCCGGTCGTCCCGCCGGAACAGGTGGCGCGGCTGCTCGAACCGTTCCAGCGGCTGGACCGCTCCGCCCGCGGCGACGGGCACCACGGGCTCGGCCTGTCCATCGTCCACGCGATCGTGCTGGCGCACGGCGGAACCCTCAACGCCTCCCCGCGCCAGGACGGCGGCCTCGTCGTCGAGGCCGCCTTCCCGGCCGCATAGGCGATACAGAAGAGGGCGCATCAGCTGGGGTCGCAGACCGGGTCGGTGGCAGGGAGAACACCGGTGGCCAGGTAGGCGTTGACCTTGGCGTCCACACACGCGTTGCCGTACTCGCCGTAGATCCCGTGGGCGATGGTGCCGCGCAGGGTGAGCAGGCGGGAGCCGGTCAGCGCCCGGTGCATGGCCTTGCCGCCCTCGTAGGTGGTGGCGGTGTCGCCGGTCGAGGACACGATCAGCGCGGCGGTGGAATTGCCGATACTGGTGGGACGCTCGCGCGGCTGCCCCGGCCAGAAGGCACAGGGCCAGATGTTGTTCTTCAGCGGGCCGAACAGGGGATGCCGGGCGCGGCTGCGCTGCACGTCCTTCCAGTAGACGTCGGGGTCGCGCGGCGCGGCGCGGTCGCCGCAGGTGATCGCGGCCGTCGGGCTGACGAGCGGGGAGCCCTCACCGGTCAGGACGAACCTCAGCTGCCCGTCGAGTTCGGGGCCGGGGTCGGCCGGGCGGCCGTGCGCGGCCTCGTTCAGGGTCCGGACGGTCGAGCTGAACTGCGCGCGGGCCGCGGGACGGTCGTCGCCCGAGCCGTTGGAGAGGATGTAGGGGACCACCTGGTCGTCCACCTCATACGACCCGACGCGCAGCGGACGGTCCTCCGCGGCGGCGACGATCGCGT
Organism: Actinomadura madurae; assembly: GCF_900115095.1. Lineage (GTDB taxonomy): Bacteria > Actinomycetota > Actinomycetes > Streptosporangiales > Streptosporangiaceae > Spirillospora > Spirillospora madurae. The sequence goes on along the minus strand of NZ_FOVH01000025.1, from coordinate 91,041 downwards.
TCACGGTGGCGAGCACGCGGCCGGGGGTGGCGCCGAGGCCGTAGGTGCCGTGCCGTCCGGCGGCCCAGACCGCCCAGCCGCGCAAGGCGCGTTCCGCCTCGTCCTCGGTGCCCCGCAAAGCCAGGGGGCCCCACGTGCGCGGATCGCCCGCGCTGTCCAAGACCACACGGTCGCTGCGGCCGGGGAACATCTGGGTGTAGACCGCGCCGAGGTAGGCGCCGTAGGAGTAGCCGAGGAAGGAGATCCGGTGCTCGCCGAGGACCCGGCGCACGAGGTCGATGTCGCGGGCCGTGTCGCGGGTGTTGGCGTAGGGGAGCACGTCGCCGTGGCGCCGGGCGCAGCGTTCGGCCAGGTCGCGCTGCACCGCCACCTGGTGGTCGAACCGGGCGCGGGTCGCGCCGGCAGACCGGAGGAACATGCCGATCGGCCAGCCGCAGTCGAGGGGCGTGCTGCGCCCGACGAAGCGCGGGTCCAGGCCGACGAGGTCATAGCGGGCGGCGACGTCCTTCATGGCCGCGCGCACCTGCAGCGGCATGCCCAGCGTGGGCTGGCCGGGCCCGCCATTGTTGAGCACCATCGTGCCGATGCGATGGGCCCGGTCAGTGGCAGGAAGGCGAGACAGCGCCAGCGTGATGGTGCGGCCCCCGGGCTTGGAGTGGTCGAGCGGCACGGTGACCTCCGCACACCGCGCGCCCGCCCGGTCGAGATCCTTCCCGACGGTGTCGTCGGCCCCCTGGGCGCAGGCCTTCCATTCCAGCGAAGGAGGCGGCCCGGAGTCGGCTCTGGCCAATGAGGGAACAGCGGCGGAAAGGGCGGTCAGGGCGAGGGCCGGAACCAAACGGCCGAATGTCGTTTTCATGGTCGAGGACGCTAATTCGGCCGGAACTCCGGCACGATACAGCCCGCCGCAGGCGTTGACCTACAGCCCGCTGTAGTGCCAGACCGGGCCCGGTGGCGAACAATGGCCTCCATACCGCCGGGATAAGGAGGTCCGTATGCGTAACCGGGCGTTCTCCGGCTCGGCCTACCTGCTGGGCACGCTGGCCACGTCCGTGGCCACGGTACCGGCGTTGCCGGTGCTGCTCGCGCCACCGGCGGCACGGGGATGGGCGGCCTGGCACCGCCGGCGAGCCGCCAGGCTGCTCGGCGTTCCAGCCGACGGACAGCCGTCTACGCGGCGGAACCTAGCCTGGGCACTCGCGCACGTCGCCGCCGGTTTCCCGCCGGGACTCGCCGCCCTGATGTGCTTGGGCAACATCCTGGTCGCCGCAGTGGCACTGCCCTTCTGGTGGGCGTTTCCCGCAGACACACGCCCCACCCTGTTCTCGTTCCTCGACGTCCACATAAACAACTGGGCGACCGCACTGATCGGAAGCTCTGTGCAGATCGCCCTCCTCGGCGCGGCCGCCTGGTGGGGGCTCCCCTGGCTGGCGCGCCTCCACGCGCGCCTGTGCCTGGCGGTGCTCGCGCCGTCGGCCACCGAGCGGCTCACCGAACGCGTCGACACCCTGACCAAGACCCGGGTCGGCGTGGTCGACGCCCACGGCACCGAGCTCCAGCGGATCGAACGCGATCTGCACGACGGGACGCAAGCCCGCCTGGTGACCATCGCCATGCAGCTGGGCATCGCCCGGGAGTCTCTCACCGACGACCCGGACGCGGTGGGGCCGCTGATCCAGCAGGCGCACGAGACGGCGGAGGGGGCGATGACCGAGCTCCGCGCGGTGCTCCGGACGATCTACCCGCCGATCCTCGCCGACCGCGGCCTCGACGGCGCGCTGGCGTCGCTGGCCGCCCGGTCGAACGTGCCCGTCCGCATCGACCTCGCCGACCTGGGCTCCCTCCCAGCCAGCGTCGAGGCTGTGGCCTACTACGTGATCGCCGAGGCGCTGACGAACACGGCCAAGCACGCCGCCGCCACGCGGGCGGACCTCCGGGTCGAGCGAACCGGCGACGTGCTGGGCATCGAGGTCACCGACGACGGCAAGGGCGGCGCCGACGAGGGCCACGGCACCGGCATCACCGGGATACGCCGGCGGGTCGCCGCCCTGGACGGCACCGTCCGCCTCGACAGCCCGCCGGGCGGCCCCACCACGCTCACCGTCCGGGTGCCGTGCGCACCATGACCGTCCAGGAGGATTCCGTGCGGGTCGTGATCGCAGAAGACAACGTCCTGCTATCAAGCGGCCTGGAACTCCTACTGCAGTCCAGGGGCTGCCAGGTCGTGGCGGTCACCGGCGACGCCGAGGCGTTCCTCGCCGCCGTCGCCGAGCACCGCCCCGACATCGCCATCGTCGACGTGCGGCTGCCGCCGTCGTTCCGCGACGAGGGAATCCACGCCGCGTTGCGGGCCCGCCGCGAGCACGGCCCGCTGCCGATCCTGGTGCTGTCGCAGTACGTCGAGCGCGAGTACGCGGGCGAACTCCTCTCCGACGGCCGCGGCGGCATCGGCTACCTCCTGAAGGACCGCATCGGCCGGGTGGCCGAGTTCGTCGACGCCCTCCGCCGCGTCGCGGCCGGCGGTACCGCCATGGACCCCGACGTGGTCGCCCAGCTCCTCGCCCACCGCGCCGGCACCCCTCTGGACACCCTCACGGCCCGCGAGCGGGAGTCGCTCGCCCTCATGGCGCAGGGCCACGACAACGCCACCATCGCCGAGCGGATGCGCATTTCCGACAATGCCGTCCACAAGCACATCGGCAACATCTTCGCCAAGCTGGGCCTGGCCCCGGACGACTCCGGCCACCGCCGAGTACGAGCAGTACTCGCCTACCTGGACGGCAACCCCACCTGACCACCCCCGCGCCGATTCCGGCCATGGCAGTAGGCGAACGTCTGGTCACAGCGAGCGCGAACAGGGAAAGTGGACTACATGGCCCCGAACCGCCGCCAGACGCATGCCCGACACCCTCCCAAGGGGCGACAGTCACACCCGCAGCACCCCAAACCCGGAGGGGGCAAGGGGCGAAGCCCCAAAGCAGACCCGAGCACCAGCAGCCACGAACGCAACAACATCAACCGGCAGGGGGCGTGGGGGCGGAGCCCCCACATCGGGGGTCCGGGGGTCGCCCCCCGGGTCAACATGACGAAGGAGTGGCGGCCCGCGCTCTCCGCGGGCACACCACTCCCAACTCGTTCGTGGGCGAGGAGGGATTTGAACCCTCACATCCTTTCGGACACACGGACCTGAACCGTGCGCGTCTGCCGTTCCGCCACCCGCCCAAGGGTGCCGTCCCGTTTCCGGGCGCCTGAAAAGGCTAGCACGGGTGATGCGGTGGTTAGGTATCCAGATACGCCGAGCGAACCTTCGCACCGATACGATCGTCTACCAGTGGGGAAGGGAGGTGCCCGTGGGCGTCATTCAGCGCTTCGAGCGAAGGCTCGAGGGCATGGTCGAAGGGGCCTTCGCCCGTGCCTTCAAGTCTGAGCTGCAGCCGGTCGAGGTGGCCAGTGCTGTGCAGCGCGAGATGGACGATCGGGCGGCGATCGTGGCACAGGGCCGCACGCTCGTTCCGAACGACTTCGTCGTCGAGATCTCTCAGCAGGACGGGCAGCGGCTGCAGGTGTACGCCGACAGCCTGAGCCAGGAACTGGCGAATCTGGCGCGCGAGTACGCGAAGGAGCAGGGGTACTCCTTCGTGGGCCCGGTGCGTGTGCGGTTCGAGAACGCGGGGGATCTCGCCACGGGCATGTTCCGCATCCGGTCCGGGGTGATCCGGGGCTCGACGGTGGAGGGCGGGGAGATCCGCCAGCCGGTGAGCGACGTTCCGCAGGGCGGCCGCGGCGGAGTGTTCGGCGGCCATCCGCGGCTGCTGGTGACGACGGCGGTGGAGGGATCCGACACGACTCAGCGCACCTATGAGATCAACACCCCTGTGACCTTGCTCGGTCGCGGCACGGACTGCGACCTGCGTCTCGTCGATCCTGGCGTGTCACGGCACCATGCCGAGATCCGTGTAGAAGGTCCCGAAATCGCTCTCGTGGATCTAGGGTCGACCAACGGCTCGTTCGTGAACGGGCAGCCGATCCGGCGGGTCACGCTGGTCGACGGCTCCCGCGTCACGATGGGCCGGACCACCCTTGTGTTCCGCCGCGATAGGGAGTAACCCCGACTCCGATGTCCCCATTCACCCTCACGCTGATCAAGCTGGCGTTCCTGGCGGTGCTCTGGCTCTTCGTCATCGCGGCCGTCGGCGTGATCCGGGCCGACCTGTTCGGCTCCAAGGCCGCGACGAAGGCCGCGACGCGGGCGTCCCAGCCACGCCCCCCGAAGGCGGCGCGGCAGCCGAAGCCGCCGCGGCAGCAGCGCAGCGCCCAGCAGGGCGCCCCGACGAAGCTGGTGGTGGTGCAGGGCGAACGTGCCGGCACCGTCATCGACCTCACGGGGGTGCCCATCACCATCGGCCGGGCGAATGACGCCACGCTGGTCGTGACCGACGACTACGCTTCGAGCCGGCATGCCCGAATTTTCGCGCAGGACGGTCAGTGGATCGTGGAAGATCTCGGCTCGACCAATGGGACGTACCTCGGACGCACGAAGGTGAGCCGGCCGATGCCGGTCCCGCCGGGCGTACCGGTCCGTATCGGCAAGACCGTGATCGAGCTGCGCAAATGACTCTGGGAATCCGCTACGCCGCGCGCTCCGACGTGGGCATGCTGCGCGAGGGCAACGAGGACTCGGCGTACGCGGGCGCGCACCTGCTCGCCGTGGCCGACGGGATGGGCGGGCACGTCGGCGGCGAGATCGCGAGCGCCGCGGCGATCGAGGCGCTGCGGGCGCTCGACAAGGACCTGCCGGCGACGGAGCTGCTGGCCGCGCTGGAGCACACCGTCAAGACGGCGAACGACAACCTGCACCGCATCGTGGAGTCGGACCCGGCCCTGCAAGGGATGGGCACGACGCTGACGGCGATGCTGTGGGCGGGCAACCAGGTCGCCCTGGTGCACATCGGGGACTCCCGCGCGTACCTGCTGCGGGACGGCAGCCTCTTCCAGATCACGCACGACCACACGCTGGTGCAGTCGCTGGTGGACGAGGGGCGGATCAGCCCGGACGAGGCGGCGTCGCACCCGCAGCGTTCGCTGCTGTTGCGGGCCCTGGACGGCCGCGGCGAGGTCGACCCCGACCTGTCGCTGCGCGAGGCGAAGGTCGGCGACCGGTACCTGCTGTGCTCGGACGGCCTGTCGGGCGTCGTCACCGCGGAGACGATCTTCCAGGTGCTGACCGACGTGGACGACCCGGAGCAGGCCGTCCGGCAGCTGATCGACCTGGCGAACCGGGGCGGCGGCCCCGACAACATCACCTGCGTCGTCGCCGACGTCGTCGACCTGGAGCGGCAGCCGCCGACGGGCGGGCCGGGCCACGCGGTCGGCGCGGCGGCGAACGCGGCCCCGCCGGAGCCGCCGGGCGGCGGGCCCGGCGCGAACACGACGGCGGCCGACACCCCGGCCGGGCGGGCGGCGCAGCTGCGCGAGACGCGCCCGCAGCCGCCGGTGGCCGTGGACGAGATGCCGCCGCCGCACGCGGCGATGCCGCGGAACGAGCCGATGGGCGCCCCGCCGGCGCCGATGCAGGCGGCCCCCCAGGCGCGGCGGGGCGGCGCGCGCCGCTGGACGTGGCTGGTCGTGGTGGCCGGGGTGGTCGTCATCGGGGTCGTGGCGGGCGGGTTCGTGCTCGTCCAGAACGTCCGGAACGGCTACTACGTCGGCGCGGAGGACGGCCGGGTCGTGCTGTTCCGCGGGACGACGCAGAAGGTGCCGCTCATCAGCCTGTCCCGCAAGGCGGCCGCGAAGGACCAGCCGAAGCAGCCGATCCTCGTCGCCGACCTCCCGCAGGACCTCCAGCAGCAGGTGAAGGACACCTACACCGTCGACGGCCCGAAGGCGCTCAAGCAGCTTGAGGACGCCGTCTGCAAGTACTCACTCGTCGAGGAGAACGGCAAGGTCGCCATCCTCAAGGGCAAGGGCCAGCAGAACTGCAAGCAGGCCACGGTGAAGGCCACCGACGTCCCGGTCGCGGAGCTGCCCGCGTCCGATGTCGACGCGGTCGCCAAGGGCAGCCTGGTGTTCATCGGGCAGAGCGCGGCCGAGGCCAAGCTGAACGAGCTCAACACCCGCCGCAACGAGTGCAAGCAGCGCAACTCCACCATCAAGGACTGTCCCTCCAGCGGGGGGAGCTCGTAGATGCACTCCATCGGGGAACAGATCAGGGCGCACCTGCCGTACCAGCGCCGCAACGCGGCCTCGCTGGCACTGCTCGTCTTCGCGATGATCCTGACGCTGTCGGCGTTCGCGGAAGTGGGGCTGGCCCGTGACGGGAACATCCCGGGCGGCCTGTTCATCTATGGCGGCGGCCTGGCGGTGCTGGCGTTCGTCGCGTACTTCGCCCAAGCGAAGTTCACCCCGTACGCCGACCCCCTGCTGCTGCCGCTCGCGGTGGCGCTGAACGGCATCGGGCTGGCGATGATCTACCGGCTCGACCTGGACACCAGCAGCGACCGCAAGGCCGCGGCGGCGGCCGGCAAGAAGCTGCTGGAGGACGCGGCCGACGCGCCGAGCCAGCTGATGTGGACGTTCGTCGGCATCGGCCTGTTCGTCGCCGCCGTCGTCATCATGCGCGACACCGAGAAGCCGGACGCGCCGGTGTCGTTCACCCCGAAGACCGCGCAGCGCTACACGTACCTGATCGGGCTCACCGCGGTCATCCTGCTGCTGCTGCCGATCGTCCCGGGCATCGGCCAGCAGATCAACGGCGCTCGCGTGTGGATCTCCGTGGGCCCGTTCTCGGTGCAGCCGGGCGAGTTCGCGAAGCTGCTGCTGGTCGTGTTCTTCGCCGGCTACCTGGTGAACAAGCGGCAGGCGATGTCGCTGATCGGCAAGAAGGTCGGCCCGATCAGCCTGCCGCGGGCCCGCGACCTCGGCCCGATCATGGTGATCTGGTTCTTCTGCCTGGGCGTGCTGTTCATGCAGAAGGACCTCGGCACCGCGCTGCTGTTCTTCGGCCTGTTCATCTCGATGCTGTACATCGCGACGCAGCGGGTCTCGTGGGTCTTCATCGGCGTCGGCCTGCTCGCGATCGGCGTGTTCATCGCGACGCTGCTGCCGTTCATGGGGCACGTGAACCAGCGCATCGACATCTGGCAGAACCCGAAGCCGTACTTCGACGGCGGATGCCTGCTGGAGAACGGCAAGGTCGTCCCGGTCAACCCCGACACCGACATCTACAAGAAGTTCAAGGCGCAGGGCAGCGTCTCCCCGGGCTTCTCCGCCTGCGCCGAGCTGGGCGGGGAGTACTCCGACAGCGCCCAGCTGATGAAGGGCCTGTTCTCGCTGGCCCAGGGCGGGGTGCTCGGCACCGGCCTCGGCCAGGGCGAGCCGTGGCGGACGCCGCTGTCGTTCAGCGACTTCATCTTCGACTCGCTGGGCGAGGAGCTCGGGCTGACCGGGCTGATGGTGTTGCTGCTGGTATACGCGTTGATCGTGCAACGCGGGATGAAGACCGCCGTGGCGGCCAGGGACCCGTTCCTGAAGCTGTTCGCGGGTGGTGTGTCGTTCGTGCTGGCCCTCCAGGTCTTCGTGATCGTCGGGGGCGTCACACGGCTCATCCCGCTGACGGGCCTGACGACGCCCTTCCTGTCCCAGGGCGGTTCGTCGCTGATGGCCAACTGGATCCTGATCGCGATTCTGGTGCGGATGAGCCATGACGCTCGGAAGCCGGCCCCGCAGGCGATCCAGGACGAGGGCATGACCCAGATCGTGAGCACGAGGTGACTTTCGTCCAATGAACAGCGAGCGAGCCGGTGCTGCCTGGACTGAGGAGCGCGCGGAGCGACGAAGGAGCGAGCACGCGACGAGGGAAGGCAGCACCTTCCCGGGCTCGCTCGCAGCCGAGCGGAGCGAGGCCCAATGAACATGGACAAGCCGGTCCGGCGGGTGGCGATCTTCGCGCTGCTGCTGTTCTTCGGGCTGATGGCGCAGGTCAACTACGTCCAGGGCAGCCAGGCGGAGGACCTGCGCACCGACGCCCGCAACAGCCGCCAGTACGCGGACGTGTTCAACTCTCCGCGCGGCCAGATCTCCGCCGGCGGCGAGGTGCTGGTGACGTCGAAGGAGACCGGCAAGGACAACCCGAAGTACGGCCGCACCTACAAGGACGGCCCGATCTTCGCGCCGGTGACCGGGTACTTCAACGGGAACGCGACGCAGGTGGAGCGGGCCTACAACTCGCTGCTCGGCGGCAAGGACAAGCGGATCACGCAGCAGCGCTGGTTCGACACCTTCATCGGCAAGAAGGCCGAGGGCGCGAACGTCGAGCTGACGATCGACCCGCAGGCGCAGCGGACGGCGTACCAGCAGCTCAAGGCGAAGACGACGCAGGGCCGCCGCGGCGGCGCCGTGGTGATCGACGTGGAGACCGGCGCGGTGAAGGTGGCGGCGTCGTGGCCGTCGTTCGACCCGAACGAGGTCGCCCCGCAGACCGGTGAGAAGGGCGGGCAGCGGCTGGAGCAGCTCGACCAGGGCAACGGCGTCGTCAAGCCGCTGGTCGACAACGCGATGAGCCAGACGTTCCCGCCGGGTTCGTCGTTCAAGGCGGTGGTGTCGGCGATCGGGATGCAGAAGCTCGGCCTCAACAGCTCGTCGACGGTGAACACCGGGCAGCTGATCCTGCCGGAGTCGGGCCGCCCGCTGCCGAACTCCCACGACACCGGCAACTGCGCCGGGACGGCCCCGCTGCGCGGCGCGTTCGCCGAGTCCTGCAACACCTCGTTCGCGAAGATGGCGCTGGACCTCGGCATCGAGCAGCTCCACGAGGGCGCGACGAAGTTCGGGTTCGGCGAGCGCATCCAGCTGGAGCCCGACATGTACGCGGCCGAGAGCGACGTCCCGGTGGCCTACACCGACGCCGAGGGCAAGACCACCCCGACCGGCAAGGACGGGACGGCCCGGTCCGGCATCGGCCAGGAGAACGTGCGGGCCACCCCGCTGCAGATGGCGCTGGTCGCCTGCTCGATCGCCAACGACGGCAAGATCATGAGCCCGTACGTGGTGCAGAAGGTCCGCGCCAAGGACCAGAGCGAGCTCTACAACGCCTCGTCGAAGGAGCTCGGCGAGGGCATGACCGGTGACCAGGCCGATCAGCTGCAGGACATGATGCGCGCGGTGATCTCCGAGGGCACGGCGAAGAACCTGCAGGGCATGCGGATCGCCGGCAAGACCGGTACCGCCGAGCAGGGCCCCGGCAACCCGAACGCCAACTGGTTCGTCGGGTTCAGCCCCGCCGAGAACCCGCGCTACGCGTTCGCCGTCATGACCGAGGTCGCCGGCGGCTCGGGCGCCGGCGACGCGGGCCCGATCGCGGGCGCGATCATGGCTAAGGTCCTGCAGAAGTGAGTGCGGACCTCGTCCTGAACCACCGGTACCGGCTGCTGGAGCGGCTGGCGATCGGCGGGATGGGCGAGGTCTGGCGCGCGTCCGACGAGGCGGCCGGGCGGCAGGTGGCGGTGAAGCTGCTGCGCCTGGAGCTCGGCTCGGACATGCGGGCGCGGGGCCGGTTCGAGTCGGAGGCCCGGTTCGCGGCGGAGCTGCGGCATCCGGGGATCGCGCGGGCGTTCGACTACGGCGAGCAGGACGGCCGGACTTTCCTGGTGATGGAGCTGGTGGCGGGTGAGCCGCTGGACGAGATCCTGGCGCGCGACGGCGGGCTGCCGGTGGAGGCCGTCCTCGACCTGATCGTGCAGGCGGGGCGGGCGCTGACGGTCGCGCACGAGGCGGGGATCGTGCACCGCGACGTCAAGCCGGCGAACCTGATGGTGTCCCCGGACGGCAGGCTGAAGATCACCGATTTCGGGATCGCGCGGCGGCTGGCGGCGGCGTCGCAGACCCAGACCGGGATGGTCATGGGGACGGCGCACTACATCTCGCCGGAGCAGGCGCAGGGACTGAAGCTGTCCCCGGCGGCGGACCTGTACTCCCTGGGCGTGGTGGCCTACGAGTGCCTGACGGGCGCGCCGCCGTTCGACGGGCCCACGCCGGTGGAGGTGGCGCTCAAGCACGTCCGGGACGCGCCGGCGGAGCTGCCGGCGCGGGTCCCGGAGGAGGCCCGCGAGCTGGTCATGGAGATGCTGGCGAAGGAGCCGCGGGACCGTCCGGCGGACGCCCACACGGTCGCGGCCCGCGCGCTGGCGATCCGGGCGGGCCTCAGCACGGGCCGGATCAGCGCGGTCCCGGCGGGGCCGCCCCGTCCGGGACGGTCCGGTGCGGCCCGTCCGGGCCCGGGCCGGCACTCCGCGGCCGGCGGCACGCACATCGTTACCCAATCGTCGGCTTTGTCGGGATTTGACGACACGTCAGGGGCGGATAGCCTCGCCAACGGGTCAGTGCCGGGGCAACGGCGCACGGTGCTGGCGTACGTGTCCGTCGCGGCCGCCCTGCTGGTCTGCGTCATCGTGATCGGTTCCCTGTGGAAGGGGCTCGCCTTCGCCGGGTCCGGCAAGGACGAGCGGGACCCGCCCGCCACCCCGGCGACCCTCCCGGTCGGGGACGACGGCGTGAGCGATCCCACGGCGAAGCCCGGCGGCACGCCGCCGGAGCACTCCCCGCCGAGGCACCGGAGCCGCAGCGGTACGAGGCCGGCTGTTCCACCACCGCACCGGACGCATAGGATCCGTCCGTCAACGCAAGGGGCGCCTCGGACGTCCCCCACACGCAAGCCATCCACGAATCCGCCCCGGGCGACTCCCACCGCCCCTGAGCCGACACCCACACCGACGGAGAGCCCCACGAATCCGTCAACTCCGAGCCCGGATCCCCCGCCGACACCGGACGGGAAGCTAGGTTCAGGAGACAAGGTGTAGACGTACGAGGGAAAGTGCACATATGAGTCAACCTCGGCTGCTCGGCGGCCGCTACGAGCTCGAAACAGTGATCGGGCGGGGCGGCATGGCCGAGGTCTACCGTGCCCGAGACCTGCGCCTCGATCGCGTCGTCGCGGTCAAGACGCTACGGTCCGACCTGGCTCGTGACCCCACGTTCCAGGCCCGGTTCCGGCGCGAGGCCCAGTCGGCCGCGTCGCTGAACCACCCCTCGGTCATCGCGGTGTACGACACCGGCGAGGACATGATCGCAGACACGCCGATCCCGTACATCGTGATGGAGTACGTGGACGGGAGCACGCTGCGCGACCTGCTGCGGGAGAACCGCGCGCTGCTCCCCGACAAGGCGCTGGAGATCACCGACGGCATCCTGCGCGCGCTGGACTACAGCCACCGCGGCGGGATCGTGCACCGCGACATCAAGCCGGCCAACGTGATGCTCACCCGGCAGCACGAGGTCAAGGTCATGGACTTCGGCATCGCCCGCGCCATGGCCGACTCGGCGGCCACGATGACGCAGACCGCGCAGGTGATCGGCACCGCGCAGTACCTGTCGCCGGAGCAGGCCCGCGGCGAGCGGGTCGACGCCCGCAGCGACATCTACTCGACGGGCTGCGTGCTGTACGAGCTGCTCACCGGCAAGCCGCCGTTCACCGGCGACTCCCCGGTCGCGATCGCCTACCAGCACGTCCGGGAGGAGCCGGTGCCGCCGTCGCAGGTGGACCCGCAGATCCCGCAGTGGGCGGACGCGATCGTGCTGAAGGCGATGGCCAAGGAGGCCGACCACCGCTACCAGAACGCGACGGAGTTCCGGCAGGAGATCCAGCGCGTCCTGCAGGGGCAGCCGGTGGCGTCGACGGCGGCGTCCACGATGCTGATGGGCGGCGCGCAGCCGCAGGGCACCCAGGTGATGGGCGCGTACGGCGGCCCGGCCCGCACGCAGGTGCGGCGCCCGCCGGACGACGGGTACGGCCTGCCGCCCGCTCACTACGACGACGATGACGAGAGACGCGGCGGCGCCGGGAAGAAGGCGGCGCTGTGGCTGGGGCTCGCGGTGCTGTTCATCGGCGGCGCTGCGCTCATCGGCTGGATGATGAGCGACACCGACAAGGCGCAGCAGGTCGCGGTCCCGCAGAGCATCGTCAACGTGTCGCAGAGCGACGCGACGGCGCAGCTCACCAAGCTCGGTTTCAAGGTCGGCGAGCCGAGGACGGACTACAGCGACGACATCCGGCGCGGGTACGTCATCAGCTCCGACCCGGAGCCCGGCACGAACGCGGCCCAGGGCGCCACGGTGACGCTGCTGGTCTCCAAGGGCAAGAAGCCGCCCACGGAGGTCGAGGTGCCGGACGTGACCGGCAAGCCGTACGCGGCGGCGAAGAAGCTGCTGGAGGAGCGCGGCTTCGAGGTCGAGAGGAAGGTCGAGTCGAGCGACAGCGTCCCGCGGCTCAACGTGATCGGCACCGACCCGGCCGGCGGGTCGAAGGCGCCGAAGAACTCGACCGTGACGGTGACGGTGTCCAACGGGCCGACGAACCTGAAGGTGCCGGACCTGTTCAACAACAGCCAGCGGGCCGCGTGCGCGAAGCTGCAGGGCCTCGGGCTGAAGTGCAACGTGCAGAAGGGCCCGTCCACGAACCCGCAGGTCGCGCCGGGCTTCGTGTTCAACCAGCAGCCCGGTCCGGACGCGACGGTCGCGCCCGGCGACACGGTGACGATCTTCGTGGCGGAGAAGCCGCAGTCGCCGCCGCCGAGCGGTCCCGGCGGGAGCCCGACGCCGGGCTTCCCGGGCTTCCCCGGCGGTAACGACGACGGCTGAGCCGTCCCGCCCGGACGGTGCCGTGCCGCCCGACGATGAAGGGCCCAGTCTCCCGGATCGGGAGGCGGGGCCCTTCGGCGTCGTGTCGTCAGGACGCGAGGAGGGCCTCCGCCACTCGGGGGCAATGGCGGAAGCCCTCGATATGGTCTTCGTCACCGCGCCTTGGGACGTTACGGATTTCAACCGATATTTTCCGGCGGAGCCTGCGAAGGGCTCGCCGCGGGCCCGCCCCCGCCGCGCATCCGCGGGTCACCGCAGGAGGAGAGCCAGTTGCGCAGGAGCCGGTGACCGTGCCGCGAGAGCACCGACTCCGGGTGGAACTGGACGCCCTCGACGGGACGGGTGCGGTGCCGCAGGCCCATGATCACGCCGTCGGGGGTGCGGGCGGTCACGTCCAGGACGTCCGGCGGGACGGTGCCGGGACGGACGGCGAGCGAGTGGTAGCGGGTCGCGGGGAAGGGGTCGGGCAGGCCCCGGAAGACGCCCGCGCCGTCGTGGTGGATCTCGCTCGTGGAGCCGTGGACGATCTCCGGCGCGCGGCCGACCGCGGCCCCGTGCACGTGCGCGATCACCTGGTGGCCGAGGCAGACGCCGAACAGCGGGGTGCCGCGGCGCTCGGCGTCCCGGACGAGGTCGAGGCAGACGCCGGCGTCGGCGGGGTGCCCGGGACCGGGGCTCAGCAGGACGCCGGCCACGCGGGCGGCGTCCGCGACGGCGACGTCCGAGCGGTCCTTGACCACGCAGTCGGCGCCGAGCTCCCGCAGGTACTGGACGATGTTGTAGACGAAGCTGTCGTGGTTGTCGACGACGAGGACGCGCACGGCCGGTCAGCCGCCCGGGGTGGCGGTGCCGGGAGTGGCGGTGCCGGACGGCGCCGGGGTCTGCACGACCCCGTGGTCGAACTGGACCTTGGGTTCGACCCAGGGGAACACCACGTACCACAGGAGGGCGGCGACCGCGATGAGCAGGCCGGCCGCCGTGGCGGTCTTGGTCTGCCAGGCGCCGGGCAGGCGGCGCCAGATCCAGGCGTACACGGGACCTCCTCCTACGTTCCGGCGGCCTGCGACGCGGCCGCGACGCGGGGCCTGGACTCGGCCAGCTCACCGAACACGATCATGCGTTTGGCGGCGGAGTACTTCGGGTGGCAGGTGGTGAGCGTGATGAGCCGCTCGGTCGGCCGCCGCTTCGGATGGAACGGGACGGACGCGGTCACCTCCGTCGCCGACGGCTTCACGATCCTGCGGTCGGTGACCGTGTACACGTACTGCCGCTCGCGGGTGTCGATCAGGATGCGGTCGCCGCGGTCGAGTTCGCCGAGCCGGTTGAAGGGCGCCGAGTAGGTCGTCCGGTGCCCGGAGACCACGAAGTTGCCGACCTGGCCCGGCAGCGCGGTGCCGGGATAGTGGCCGGGGCCCTTGCGCAGGTCCTCCCGGCCGACGCCCTCGATGACGACGAAGTGGTAGCCCTTCCCGAAGCGGGGGACGCGGATCATGGCGAGCCCCTTGCCGAGCCTGACCTTCTCGGTGGTGACCCGGCCGTCCCGCCAGTTCTTCAGCATCTCGTCGCCGAGGCGGTCCTGCGCGCCCTGCGTGTACCGGCCCGTGCCCCACAGCTCGTACGTCACGAACAGCATGAGGATCAGCCCGGCGGTGATGCACAGTTCGCCCATGCCACGGATCACCGTCCGCACCGCGCGTCCTCCTCCTGCCGAGCGCTAGCCGCCCTTGGGCGGCGCCGTCGGCACCGTAGCGTGCTTCATCGTCACGTTGCCGGTGTAGGGCGGCAACGTGGCGCGTTCCAGGCTCCGCACCGCGTAGCCGAGCCCGTAGGCCCGGACGTACCTGCGGTAGATCGCGATCTCCTCGGACGCGCCGAGCGCCGCGCGCAGCCGGTCCGGGTCGCCCGCGGCGATGATCCGGAACGGCGGGGAGTACACGACGCCCTGGAGGATCAGCGTATTGCCGACGCACCGCACCGCGCTCGTGGAGATCACCCGCTGGTCCATGATCTGCATCGCCCGCGCGCCGCCGGCCCACAGCGCGTTCACGACCGCCTGGACGTCGCTCTGGTGCACCACGAGGTCGTCCGGCCGGGCCCCGTGGGGAAGGCGGCCCGCTTCCGGTGCCGGCGCGTCGTCCAGCGTGACGCTGACGGCGGGGCCGGTGTACGGGGTGAACCCGGCGCCGGCCGCGAGCCGGTCGGCCTCCTCCCGCGCCTCGCGCACGCGGGCGTCGTGCCGTCCGGCCTCCCGGGAGATGGCGTCGACCTGGGCGCGCAGCCGCCGGTACTCGGCGCGCTCCTCGCGGCCCCGGCGCTGCTCCGCGGTGATCAGCTCGGTGATCCTGGTGCGGCCCTGCTCGCGCAGGTTCGTGCCGCGGGCCGTGCTCGCGCTCGCCGCGAACAGGACTCCCGCGAGAAGCGTGAGAACTGGGATGATGCTTCCCCACGCTGGACGCCGTACGCTGCTCATCGAGAATCTGCTCATCAGACAGTGCTCACCAGCGACTACGCTAACCGACAAACCACCCATGCGCGGTCCGGCGCTCCGGCCGCCGGACGCCCGAGGAGATCGAACCGCCGTGGCCAAGTCCAAAGTGCGCAAGAAGGCCGTCTACACCCCGCCGCAGAAGTCGAAGGCACCCGAGGTCAGCCCGCGCTGGCTCGTGCCCACGATGGTGGGGCTGTGGCTGGTCGGGCTGATCTGGATCGCCGTCTTCTACGTGACGGCGAGCACCGGCACCGACGTGCCGTACATGACCGACCTGCACAACTGGAACCTGGGGATCGGCTTCACGGCCATCATCCTCGGTGTGATCCTGTCGACCCGCTGGCGCTGACCGCGGTTATCCACAGGTTGGGGATCTCTCACCCCGGCTTTCCCCAGGTTTTCCACAACGGTTTTCCACAGGCGCGGTGCCGCGGACGCCGCCGTGTGAGCGGCGCCCGCGGCGTTCGCCCGCCGTCCGAGCGCGGCTAGACCGCCGGACTCAGCTCCGCCGTCCTGACCAGGACCAGCGCCGCGAGCAGCGCCAGCGTGACCAGCGGCGCCGCCACGTGCACCAGCGTCCGCCGCGCGGCCGGCGCGTAGGCGTACGCCGCGGCCAGCGCCGCACCCACCACGAGCCCGCCGACGTGCCCCTGCCAGGAGATGCCCGGTACCGAGAACGTGATCACCAGGTTGAGCACCAGCAGCACCACGATGGGGCCGACCGGCCCGCCGAGCCGGCGGCCGATCACGAAGTAGGCGCCGAACAGCCCGAAGATGGCCCCGGACGCGCCGACCGCCGAGTCGCCGGGCGAGCCGACCAGGTACAGCAGCACCGACCCGCCCAGCCCCGACAGGACGTACAGGGCCAGGAAGCGCCACCTGCCGAGCACCTGCTCCAGCGCGGGGCCGACGGCCCACAGCGCCCACATGTTGAACAGGATGTGGGTGATCCCGAACGACCCGCCGCGCTGGTGCAGGAACATCGTGGTGAACAGCCGGTACCACTCGCCCTCGGCGACCCCGCCGACGTCCCCGTCCGGCAGGACGCCCCGGCCGAGCATCATGAACTCCCAGACGACCCGCCAGGACGACAGCTCCGCCAGGTACGCCGCCACGCACGCGCCGATCAGCGTGTACGTCACGACCGGCGTGGCCGACGCGGGACCGCGCGCGCCGAGGGCCGTCCGGGGCACCGCCCGGCGGACGCCCCGGTTCCCCTCGGCGACGCACTCCACGCACTGGTGGCCCACCGCCGCGTCCCGCATGCAGTCCGGGCAGATGTAGCGGTCGCACCGGGTGCAGCGCACGTACGTCTCGCGCCCCGGGTGCCGGTAGCAGGTCGGCACCGAGGTCTCAGGGGCGTGACCGTGGTCTGTGCTCATCAGGGCTCCGTTGGCCGATGCGGTGGCACCCGTCGCGGGGTCTCACCGTGAGAACGTCTAACGGCGCTCGATCGTCACCGACTGTACGACGACGTCCTCCTGCGGACGGTTCATCCGTCCCGTCGGGAGGCCGCCGATCCGGTCGACGACGTCGGTGCCCTCGATGACCTTGCCGAAGATGGTGTGCCGGCCGGTCAGGTGCTGGGTGTGCGCGACACTCAGCGTGATGAAGAACTGGGAGCCGTTGGTGCCGGGCCCCGCGTTCGCCATCGCCAGCAGGTACGGGCGGTTGAACTTCAGGTCCGGGTGGAACTCGTCCTTGAACTCATAGCCCGGCCCGCCGGTGCCGGTGCCGAGCGGGTCACCGCCCTGGATCATGAAGTCCTTGATGACGCGGTGGAAGATGGTGCCGTTGTAGAGCGGCTTGTCCGACTTCTGGCCGGTGCGCGGGTCGGTCCAGGTGCGGGAGCCCTCCGCCAGCTCGACGAAGTTCGCCACCGTCTCCGGCGCGTGCTCCGGGTAGAGCTGGATCACGATCTTGCCCTGCGACGTGGTGAGCGTCGCGAAGATCTCGTTGGCCACGCTGGCCGCCTCCTCATGGAATGGATTGTGGGACGTCTCGACGCGCGGTCTCGGCCAGAGCCGAATCCGTCACCCTGTGTGAACATTCGATCACGTTCACGGGGTTTACCTCCCGTTCGCGGGGAAGGCTGCTTGACAGGACCTCGCAAACAGGGAGGTTAGCGTGTCCCTAATGATCAGTATCCGCCGGAAGCCGCAGGACGAAGTCCGTTCCCGGTTCGGCCGCGTCCAGGAGACGGCCCGGCACCGCAGCGTGCTGTGGCGGCAGGGCGCCTCCGACGTGGCGGGGCGGGCCTCCGACATGGCGGGGCGGATCGGCCCCGTCGCGGGCGAGCGCATCATGGTCGCCCGCGGATGGAGCGCACCGAGACTCCGGAGCGCGGCCCGGTATGTGGAGAGCGGGCTGGCCCCGCGGGTGAGCACGTTGCTCAACGACGCCGCCGGACGGGTGGAACCCCCGAAACCGGCGAAGTCCGGGCGTGGCGCCCTCATGGCGATGATGGGCGCCGTCGCGGCCGTCGGCGTGGCCGGCGTGGTCGCGACGCGGCGCGGCGCCATCCGCGACATGACGAAGGGCTCCGGTGAGCACCGGGAGGACGCCACCTCGGCCGACTCCATGACGGTCACCGGCGCCGATGTCGACGGAGAGGTGCAGTCGCCGCATTGACCCGCACAGGGGAAGGGGGCCCGGCCGTGCACGGCCGGGCCCTTTTGCGTGGCCGCGGCCCTGCGGGACGGGGGTTGCTACCACCCGGTACGGTGAACGCCATGTCGCCGAAGCGCTCCGTCCTGCACGGGCTGACCGCCCGGGTGAGGCAGCGGGCCCGCCAGGGCGCGCACACGGCCCTGCACCGCGGCTGGGAGTGGCTGCAGCGGCACGGGGAGATCACCCCGCACACGCCGGGCCGCCGCAGGTTCGCCTACCTCGGCGAGGGCGCGTGCATCGGCTTCCCCGTCGGCGCGATCTACGGGGAGCCGTGGATCTCGATCGGCGACCACACGCTCGTCGGGACCCACGTCACGATCTCGGCGGGGTTCGTCCCGGGCCTGGACCTCGGCCCGGACGTCATCGTGCGGATCGGCGCGAGCTGCTCGCTCGGCCGCGGCACCCACATCGTCGGCCACCAGTCCATCGACATCGGCGACGACGTCTTCACCGGCCCGAACGTCTACATCACCGACCAGAACCACACCTACGGGGACCTGCACACCCCGATCGGGCGGCAGTGGCCGGAGAACAACCCGGTCGTGATCGGCGACGGCTGCTGGATCGGCACGGGCGCGATCATCCTTCCCGGCACGCGGCTCGGCCGCAACGTCGCGGTCGCGGGCGGCGCCGTCGTCCGCGGCGAGTTCCCCGACCACTCGGTCATCGGCGGCGTTCCCGCGAAGATCCTGCGCAGCCACGACAAGGAGCTCGGCTGGCAGCCGCCCCTGCGCAGCGGCCCCCTGATGTCCCTGGACGAGCTCGCCGCCCTCTCGGTGGACGGCCTGGACGGCCTCCAGATCCTCCAGGACAAGCTGCGCAAGGAATCCCCCGGCCCCGCCTCCGGCTCCGAGGACGTGCTCAGCGAGGAAGCCGGCTGAGGAACGCCGGCGGGTTCCGCGGCGAGCCGTCCCGCGGTCGCGCGTGTTCCGCGGTCGCGCGTGTTCCGCCCGGCCGCCGTTGTCCCCCGTGCGAGCTACCCGCGATTGTCCACCGCACGGTGACGATCCGCGCCCTGCCGATTCCATAGCGTTCTCCACGTAGCCGCGGCGCCCCAGCCGCGAAATCCCCCCGGCCCTTTCCGGGCACCGCTCCCGCTGGAGGACACCATGCTTCGCAAGATCAGGACCGCCGCCGTCACCGCCGTGTGCTGCACCGTGCTCGGTGCGGGACTCGTCGGCTGCGACGACAGCACGGGGGAGGACTGGGACCCCTTCGCCTCCTCCCCGAAGCCCGCCGCCGGCTCCTTCACCGGGACGAAGAAGATCGAGGTCGGCGGCAAGTCGGTGAACGTGTCCTGCTCGGGCGAGGCGAACGGCAAGCCGGTCGTCGTCCTCCTGCACGGCGGGGGCGACGGGCTGGACAAGATGGCCGCCCTGCAGAAGACCCTGAGCGAGAAGAACCGGGTCTGCTCCTATGACCGCCTCGGCGCGGGCAAGAGCGACAAGCCGGACGGCCCGCAGGACTTCACGAGCTCCGGGAAGGTCCTCACCGGGGTCCTCGACCAGGTCGCCGGCGACGCCCCGGTCGTCCTGGCCGGGCACTCCCTCGGCGGGCTCATCGCCGCCCGGTACGCCCCGGAGCACCAGGACAAGGTCAAGGGCCTGGTCCTCCTGGACGCCACCCCGTCGACCATGGTCGCCGACCTGACGAAGATCATCCCCGCGTCCGCCACCGGCCCCGCCGCCCAGCTGCGGGCGCAGTACATCGCGCTCTTCAAGGGCCAGAACCCGGAGCAGCTCGTCATCAAGGACGGGAAGGTCGCCTCCGCCGGCGACATGCCGGTGGAGGTGGTCAAGCACGGGAAGCCGTACCTCAGCGCCGTCCCGCAGTACGGGCAGAGCCTGGAGCAGGCATGGACCGAGGGCCAGCGCAAGTGGCTCGAACTGTCCAGCGACAGCTCGCTGCGCGTCGCCAAGAAGAGCGAGCACTACATCTACACGGACCAGCCCGAGGTCGCCGTCAAGTCGATCCAGCGCGTAGCCGCGCAGGCCGCGCGCTGAGCGCTCCCCGGCCGCGAAGTGCGGCCCGCGTGAACAAGGCCCCTGGCGCGAAGCCAGGGGCCTGTTCCGTTCGTTCTAGGGCGGTCAGTTCGAGCGTGCGGTACGGCGGTCGCCGTCGCGGCGGTTGCCGTTGTACGGGCCGCCCCGGCGGGCGCCGTGGGAGCCGCCGCCGGTGCGGGGGCCGCCGCCGTGCCGGTCGCCGGACGAGTAGGAGCGGTGCTCGCCGCGCCCGCCGTCGCCCTCGCGGCGCCGGCCGCCGCCCTCGCCGCGGTCGAAGGAGCGCGCGGGCCGGCCGCGCCGCCCGCCCGGACGTCCCCGGCCGCCCTCGCGACGGGCCGGCCGCTCGGGGATGATCGGGCCCTCGATCGGGATGCCGGACGGCGGCCGGGCGCCGGTCAGCTTGACCAGCTCGGCGTCGCCGGTGCTCACCCGGATGCGGGGCGCGTTGATGCCGGCCCGGCGCGTCATCGAGGACGTGGCGCGCACCTGGTGCGGCAGGACGAGCGTGACGACGGTGCCGCGCTCGCCGGCGCGGGCGGTGCGGCCCGCGCGGTGCATGTAGTCCTTGTGGTCGGCGGGCGGGTCGACGTGCATGACGAGGGACACGTCGTCGACGTGGATGCCGCGGGCGGCGACGTCGGTGGCGACGAGGACGCTGATGGATCCCTCGCGGAACTCGGCGAGCGTGCGGGTGCGCAGGCCCTGGCTCTTGCCGCCGTGCAGGCCCGCCGCGCGGACGCCGGCCTGGACGAGCTGCTTGGCGAGCCGGTCGACGCCGTGCTTGGTGCGGGCGAACAGGATCGTCCGGCCCTCGCGGTTGGCGATCTCGGCGGTGACGGCCGCCTTCTCCTTGGGCGCGACCAGGAGGAGGTGGTGGTCCATCGTGTCGACGGACTCGTCCACCGGGCCGATGGCGTGCGTCACCGGGTCGTTCAGGTACCGCCTGACCAGGACGTCCACGTCCTTGTCGAGGGTGGCGGAGAACAGCAGCCGCTGCCCGCCGGGCTTGGCGGCGTCCAGGATGTCGGTGACGTCGGGCAGGAAGCCCATGTCGGCCATGTGGTCGGCCTCGTCCAGCACGGCGATCTCGATGTCGGACAGGTCGCAGGCGCCCTGCCGCATCAGGTCCTTGAGCCGGCCGGGCGTGGCGACCAGGACCTCGACGCCGCGGCGCAGCGCGTCGATCTGCTTGAACATCGAGGTCTGGCCGATGACGGTCTTGAAGCGGAGGCCGAGCCCGCGGCCGAGCGGCTCCAGGTTCGTCTGGACCTGCTGGGCGAGCTCGCGGGTCGGCACCAGGATCAGCGCCAGCGGGCGCTTCGGGGCGGCCTTGCGGCCGGAGAGCCGGGCGAGCAGCGGAAGGCCGAACGCCAGGGTCTTGCCGGAGCCGGTCTTACCGCGTCCGAGGACGTCGCGTCCCGCCATGACGTCGGGGATCGCGGCGGCCTGGATCGGGAACGGCGCGTCGATGCCCTGGCGGGCCAGGGCGTTCACCAGCACCGGCGGGAGGCCGAGCTCGGCGAAGGTGGGAACCCGCTCCTCGTCCGCGGTCGCGGGCATGGACGGGTTCTGTGCAGCGGCAGCTGTGGTCACGCATTACCTTCCGAGAGGGGGGCACGTCTCGGGAGGCACCACGGTGTGCGTGGCCTGCAAGGACGAGCCTGACGCCAAGGTCGGCGTCGAAGAGTGATTCCTAGAGTCTAACGTCGCCGGGGGCCGTCCTTATGCCCCGTCCCCGAGGGAACATGCGTCATCCCCTGCTCAGCAGGCACAGGAGACCCCCGTCACAGGGGCCGTGAGCGGGTCGGGGGAACGGTGCGTGACGACGCCGCCACCCGTCTCGACCGGGAGACCTTCGCGCGCCCAGTACTCGAACCCGCCGAGCATCTCCTTGACGGGACGGCCGAGTTTCGCGAACTCCAGCGCGGCCTTCTGCGCGCCGTTGCAGCCGGGACCCCAGCAGTAGACGACGACGGTGGCGTCCTCGGGGAGGAGCGCGGCGGCCCGTCCGGCGATCTCGGCGGTGGGCAGGTGGACGGCGCCCTGGACATGGCCCTGCGCCCAGCTCTCCGCGCTGCGCGTGTCGACGACGACGAGGCCCGGCGTGCCGGCGGCGAGGGCGGCGGCGACGTCGGACACGTCGGTCTCGAAGGCGAGGCGGGCGGCGAAATGCCGGCGGGCCTCATCGGCGGCCGCGGCGGATGCGGTTTCGGGCGCGGGGACGGTG
Source organism: Actinomadura madurae (assembly GCF_900115095.1). Taxonomy (GTDB): domain Bacteria; phylum Actinomycetota; class Actinomycetes; order Streptosporangiales; family Streptosporangiaceae; genus Spirillospora; species Spirillospora madurae. Next base: position 68,963 of record NZ_FOVH01000025.1, on the reverse strand, counting down.
GCCATCGCGGGCTCCTCGTTGGTCGGGTCGTTGCTCGGGTCGTTGCTCGGGGTTCGGGACCGATCCTCGGTGGAGCGGACGTCGAGCGGGAGTGGCACGAACGCCCATCATCGCTAAGATCTCGCCATGTCCGTCCCACCGTCCCGGCGCCACACGGTGTCGGTGCTGGCGTTCGACGGGATGGCGCCGTTCGAGCTGGGCACGGTCGTCGAGGTGTTCGGGCTGCCCCGTCCCGAGCTCGGCGTTCCCTGGTACGACCTACGGGTCTGCTCGCCGGAACGCGGCCCGATGCGCGCGGTCGGCGGCTTCACGATGACCGCCGAGCACGGGCTGGACGCGTTCGCGGCGGCGGACACCGTGCTGGTCGTCGCCGTCCCCGACGTCCGGCGGGATCCGCCGCCGGGGGTCGTCGCGGCGCTGCGGGAGGCGCACGCGCGGGGCGCCCGCGTCGTGTCGATCTGCTCGGGCGCGTTCGCCCTCGCCGCCGCCGGCCTGCTGGACGGGCGGGAGGCCACCACGCACTGGCGGTACGCGGACCTGCTGCGGCGGCGCTTCCCCGCGGTGCGCGTGACGCCGGACGTCCTCTACGTCGACGGCGACGACGTGCTCACCGGGGCGGGAAGCGCCGCCGGGCTCGACATGTGCCTGCATCTCGTACGCAAGGACCACGGCGCCCGGATCGCGAACGCGGTGGCGCGCCGCCTGGTCGTCCCGCCGCACCGGGACGGCGGCCAGGCGCAGTTCGTGGAGGCCGCCGTGTCGCCTCCCGACGAGGACGATCCGGTCGCGCGGGCCATGGCGTGGGCGCTCGCGCACCTCGCCGAGCCGATCACCGTCGCCCGGATGTCCCGGGAGGCGTGCCTCGCGCCCCGCACGTTCATCCGGCGCTTCGGCCGGCGGACCGGGACGAGTCCGCTCCGCTGGGTGGTCAGGCAGCGCGTCCTGGCGTCGCTGCCGCTACTGGAGGACGGCACGGCGCCCATCGAGGAGGTCGGCGCGGCCGTCGGGTTCGAGAGCCCGGCGACGTTCCGGCACCACTTCGTCCGGGCGATGCAGACGTCCCCGTCCGCCTACCGGCGCACCTTCCGCGCCGGCCTCTGACCGGACGGGGCCCCGGCTTGCTCAGCGGGGGTGGACGGGGGCCTGCCGGTCGATCTCGCGGCCCAAGGTGACGACCATCCGGTCGAAGGCGGCCGCCCCGTACCGGGCGTGGAGGGCGGGGTAGACGTTCTTGCGGGCGGCCTCCCTGAGCATCCAGCTCAGGTCGGCGCGGGGGACCCCGCCGCCGCGGGCGAGCCGGTCGTGCGCGTCCCGCGTCACCCGGAGCAGCTCCGGATGCGCCGCCGACTCGGTGAGGATCATGCGCGTCGCGTCCCTGAGTTCCATGGGCGGAGTCTAGAACCGCCGGCGGATCATGGACAGCCGAGGACGTCGGGCGGCGGCGGTTGTGCAATGCGTGCCTGATTCGGAGAGTCGTCCCAGTTCGCTCTGCTTGGCCCTTCCCGTCCGCCAGAGGCCTGGTTAGCATCACGCTGCCCCACCTCGACGGAGAGGACCCCCCGCCATGCACAGACGCCTCCTCGGCGTGCTCGCCGCCGCGTTCCTCGGCGCCGCGGCGGTCACCGCCGGACCGTCCACCGCGACCGCCGCTCCCGCCCCGCCCAAGGCCGCCGTCGACTTCACCGGGATCGTCGCCCTCAGCAACTGCTCCGGCTCCCTCGTGCGCGCCCCCGGCGCCGCCGACGGCGACCCGGCGCTCGTGCTCACGAACGGGCACTGCTACGAGGGCGGCATGCCCGCTGCCGGCCAGGTGATCACGAACCGGGCGTCCCAGCGCACGTTCACGCTGCTCGACCCGAGTGGCAGCGGGTCGCTGGGCACCCTGCGCGCGACGACGATGCTGTACGCGACCATGACCGACACCGATGTGGCCCTGTACCGGCTGAACACCAGCTACGCGAGCATCCAGCAGTCGTACGGCGTTCCCGCGCTGGAGCTGTCGCTGCAGCGCCCGGCGTCCGGGACCGACCTGCGCGTCGTCTCCGGCTACTGGAGGCGCATCTACTCCTGCCGCCTCGACGGCTTCGCCTACGGTGTCCGCGAGTCCCAGTGGACATGGAAGGACTCGCTGCGCTACACGCCCGAGTGCGACACGATCGGCGGGACGTCGGGTTCGCCGGTCGTCGACGCCGCGTCCGGCAAGGTCATCGGCGCGAACAACACCATGAACGAGAACGGCGGACGCTGCACGCTGAACAACCCGTGCGAGGTCGACGAGTCGGGGAACGTCACGGTGCGCGAGGGCATCGGGTACGGCCAGCAGACCCACATCCTGGCCGCCTGCATCGCGCCCGGCAGCGTGATCGACTACGACCGCCAGGGCTGCCTCGTCCCGCGCGGCTGACGCCCCGTCTCTCGCGCTGACCAGCGCCTCCCCTCCATGGCCCGCGGCCCCGACCGGCCGCGGGCCTCGCTGTGAGGGAACTAACCACGGCGCGTAGTACTACAGCTCGTAGTATGTCTGACAGGATATAGTACTACAGCTTGTAGTAGATGAGCCGGAGAGGCACGCGCCCATGGACTCGGTCGACATCGCACGGTGGCAGTTCGGGATCACCACCGTCTACCACTTCCTGTTCGTCCCGCTGACGATCGGGCTGTCCGCGCTCGTCGCGGTCCTGGAGACGGCGTGGCTGCGGACGGGCAAGACCGCCTACCTGCGGGCCACCAAGTTCTGGGGCAAGCTCTTCCTGATCAACTTCGCGATGGGGATCGTCACCGGCATCGTGCAGGAGTTCCAGTTCGGCATGAACTGGAGTGACTACTCCCGGTTCGTCGGCGACATCTTCGGCGCGCCGCTCGCCATCGAGGGCCTGCTCGCCTTCTTCGTCGAGTCGACCTTCCTCGGCCTGTGGATCTTCGGCTGGGACCGGTTGCCCAGGCGGATCCACAACGCCTGCATCTGGATCGTGCACGTCGGGACGCTGCTGTCCGCATACTTCATCCTCGCCGCCAACTCCTGGATGCAGCACCCGGTCGGCTACCGGATCGACCCCGAGACCGGACGCGCCGTCCTCACCGACTTCTGGGCCGTCCTGACCAACTCCACCCACCTCGTCGCCTTCCCGCACACCATCACCGCCGCGTTCGTCACCGGCGGCATGTTCATGGCGGGCGTCTCCGCCTGGCACCTCGCCCGCCGCAAGAACGTCGAGGTGTTCCGGCCGTCGCTGAAGCTCGCGCTGGCCGTCACCGCGGTCGCCTCGATCGGCGTCGCCGTCTCCGGCGACTTCCAGGGCAAGGTCATGACCGAGCAGCAGCCGATGAAGATGGCCGCGGCCGAGGCCCTCTACGAGACCGAGCAGCCCGCCTCCTTCTCGATCTTCACGGTCGGGACGCTGGACGGCGACGAGGAGGTCTTCGGAATCAAGGTCCCGCGCGTCCTGTCGTTCCTCGCCACCGGCACCCTCGACGGCGAGGTCAAGGGCATCAACGACGTCCAGGCCGCCGAGGAGGCCCGGTACGGGCCCGGCGACTACCGGCCGCTCGTCCCGGTCATCTACTGGAACTTCCGGATCATGGTCGGGGTCGGGATGCTCACCGCGCTCGTCTCGCTGGCCGGGCTGTGGCTGCTGCGGCGCGGGCGGCTGCCGTCCAGTCCCTGGGTGTATCGGATCGGGATGCTGTCGCTGACGCTCCCCTTCATCGGCAACTCCGCCGGATGGATCTTCACCGAGATGGGCCGCCAGCCCTGGTCGGTGTTCGGCCTGATGAAGACGTCCGCGAGCGTCTCGCCCGGCGTCACGCCGTCCTCGATGCTCATCTCGGTCATCTCGCTGACCGCGCTGTACAGCGTCCTGCTCGTCATCGAGACGGGCCTGATGCTCAAGTACGCCAAGGCCGGGCCGCCCTCGGAGAACGAGGTGCTGCCCCCGCCGCCGGGCGACCCCGACTCCGATTCCGACTCCGAGCGCTCGCTCGCGTTCGCCTACTGAGAGCCGGCCATGGAACTCACGACCGTCTGGTTCATCGTCATCGCCTTCCTCTGGACGAGCTACTTCTTCCTGGAAGGGTTCGACTTCGGCGTCGGCATGCTGCTGCCCGTCCTCGGCCGGGACGACGTCGAGCGCCGCGTCGTCATCAACACCATCGGCCCGGTATGGGACGGCAACGAGGTGTGGTTCATCGTCGCCGGCGCCGCCACCTTCGCCGCGTTCCCCGAGTGGTACGCCACCCTGTTCAGCGGCTTCTACCTGCCCCTCCTCGCGATCCTGCTCGCGCTGATCATCCGCGGCGTCGCTTTCGAGTACCGCGGCAAGCGCGACGAGGCCCGCTGGCGCTCCCGCTGGGACAAGGCGATCTTCTGGGGCAGCCTCGTGCCCGCGTTCCTGTGGGGCGTCGCGTTCGCGAACATGGTCCGCGGCGTGCCGCTGGACGCCGACCACGAGTACGTCGGGACCCTCGGTGACCTGCTCAGCCCGTACGCGCTGCTCGGCGGGCTCACCACGATGATCCTCTTCGTCCTGCACGGGGCGGTGTTCCTCGCGCTCAAGACCTCCGGAGGGATCCGCTTCCGGGCCCGCCGCATCGCGGGTTTCGCCGCCGTCGCCGCCCTCGTCGCCGGCGGGGGCTTCCTCCTGGTCACCCAACTCCAGTACGGCAAGCCGGTGACGTGGCTGACCGCCGCGGGCGCCGCCGCCGGGCTGCTCCTCGCCGCCGCCAACCGGCGCGGCCGGGAGGGCTGGGCCTTCATCGGCACCGGCGCCGCCATCGTGCTCGCGGTCGCGACCCTGTTCACCTCGCTGTTCCCGGACGTGCTGCCGTCCACCCTGGACACCGGCTCGCTGACCACGACGAACGCCGCCTCGTCGGACTACACGCTGACGATCATGACGTGGGTCGCGGCCGTGTTCACCCCGATCGTGATGATCTATCAGGGCTGGACGTACTGGGTGTTCCGCAAGCGGATCAGCACGTCCCACATCCCCGTGAAGCCGCCGGAACCGGTCGCATGAAACCCCTCGACCCCCGGCTGCTGCGGTACGCCCGGACGACGCGGCTCTTCCTGCTGGCGTCCGTGGCGCTCGGCACCGCCACCGCCGGCCTGATCATCGCGCAGGCGACCCTGCTCGCCGCCATGCTCACGCGCGCCTTCCTGGACGGCGCGTCGCTCGCCGACCTGCGCACCCCCATGCTGCTCCTGCTCGCCGTCGTGCTGGCGCGGACGCTCGTCGCGTGGCTGGCCGAGGTCGCGGCGCACCGCTCGTCCGCCGCCGTGAAGTCCGAGCTGCGGCGCCGGCTGCTCGCGCACGCCCTCGGCCTCGGCCCGCGCTGGCTGTCCGGCGAGCGCAGCGGCGAGCTCGCCACCCTCGCCAGCCGCGGGATCGACGCCCTCGACGACTACTTCTCCCGGTACCTGCCGCAGCTCGTCCTCGCGGTCATCGTGCCCGTCGCCGTCGGCGCGCGGATCCTGCTGGGCGACTGGCTGTCGGCCGTGACGATCGCGGCGACGCTCCCGCTCATCCCCGTCTTCGCGATCCTCGTCGGCCTCACCACCCAGCGGAAGATGGACCGCCAGTGGCGGACCCTCTCGCTCCTGTCCGCCCACTTCCTGGACGTCGTCGCCGGGCTCCCCACGCTGAAGATCTTCGGCCGCGCCCGCGCCCAGGCCGGCCGGATCCGCGAGATCACCGACCGCCACCGGCGCGCCACCATGTCGACCCTGCGGATCGCGTTCCTGTCGGCCCTGGTCCTGGAGCTGCTGTCGACCCTCTCCGTCGCCCTCGTCGCCGTCTCGATCGGGCTGCGGCTGGTCGAGGGCGGGCTCGGCCTGGAGACGGCGCTGCTCGTCCTGATCCTGGCGCCGGAGGCGTACCTGCCCCTCCGCCAGGTCGGCGCGCAGTACCACGCCAGCGTCGAGGGCCTCACCGCCGCCTCGCGCGTCTTCGAGGTCCTCGAAACGCCACCGCCCGCCTCCGGGACGCGCCCGGACGTCCCCGGCCTGGCCCGCGCGACACTCCGCCTGGAGGACGTGACGGTCACCTACCCCGACCGCGACGCCCCCGCCCTCGACGATTTCTCGCTGACCGTCCATCCGGGCGAAACGGTCGCGCTGGTGGGGCCCAGCGGCGCGGGCAAGTCGACCGTCCTCTCGGTCCTGCTGGGCTTCGTCCGGCCCGACTCGGGCCGCGTCCTGGTCGACTGGGACGACCTCGCCACGTTCTCCCCGGACGCCTGGCGCGCGCAGATCGCGTGGGTCCCGCAGCGCCCGTACCTGTTCGCCGGCTCGGTCGCCGCGAACATCCGCCTGGGCCGTCCGGACGCCTCCGACGCCGAGGTCCATGCCGCCGCGGAGGCCGCGAACGCCCTCTCCTTCATCGAGGCGCTGCCGCCCGGCTTCGATACCCCGCTCGGCGACCGCGGCACCGGCCTGTCCGCGGGCCAGCGCCAGCGCATCGCCCTGGCCCGCGCCTTCCTCCGCGATGCGCCGCTCCTCCTGCTGGACGAACCGACCTCCGGCCTGGACGGCGAGAGCGAGGCCGCGGTGATCAACGCCGTCGCCCGGCTGGCGATGTCCCGCACAGTGATCCTCGTAGCCCACCGCCCAACCCTGCTCCCCCTGGCCGACCGCGTAATCCCCCTCACCCCCACAAAGGTCACAACATGACCAGCCTCAGCAACCGCCACCGCAACGACCGCGCGCTCCGTACCGGGGACGGACCAGGGTTGCGCCGGGGGTCCGCGAATGACTCGGCCGACCTTGTGGTCTCTCTCGTCCGCGCGGAGGCGACGACATGATCGGCCTTCGCGACCGGCGCCGTGACGGCCGCGTGGTCCGGGTCGGGGAGGGGCTGGGGGCGCGCTGGGGGCTGCGGATGATTCACGTGAAACCTCGTTGCGCGGCCCGGAGGGGTATGGCTCGAAGGGTGGGGGCGGCATGGTGGTCTTGCGGCTGATCGCGTTCGCGCGGCCGGCGCGGGCGCGGCTGGGGCTCGCCGTCCTGTTCGGCGTCCTGGCGCTGGGCAGCGGGGTCGGGCTCATGGCGACCTCGGCATGGCTCATCTCGCGTGCGGCGCAGCATCCGCCGGTGCTCATGCTGATGGTCGCGATCGTGGCCGTGCGCGCGTTCGGCCTGGGGCGAGGCGTGTTCCGCTACGTCGAGCGGCTCGTGGGGCACGACGCGACGTTCCGCATCCTCGCCGACCTGCGCGCCCGGGTGTACGAGCGGCTGGAGCGCCTGGCGCCGGGAGGGCTCCCCGCGTTCCGGAGCGGCGACCTGCTGAACAGGCTCGTCGCGGACGTGGACGCCGTTCAGGACCTCTTCCTCCGCGTTCTGCTGCCCTGCACGATCGCCGCGGTCGTCGGCGGCGCGTCCGTGGGGGTCGCCTGGGCTCTGCTGCCGTCGGCGGGGGTCGTCCTGCTGCTGGCGCTGGTGGTCGCGGGTGTCGTGGCGCCGTGGCTGTCCGCCGTCGTCTCGCGGCGGGCCGAACGCCGCACGACCGACCTGCGGGGCGAGCTCACCTCTCACGTCGTCGACACGCTGCAGGGCGCGCCCGAGCTCATCGCCTACGGAGCAGCCCCTGACCAGCTCGCCAGGGCCGAGCAACTCGATCACGACTTCACGCGTGCGACGGCCCGTTCCGCGACGACCACCGGGGCCGGGGCCGCCATCTCCGCCCTGGCCGGCGGTCTCGCCGTCTGGGGCAACCTCGCCGCCGGCGTCCCGGCCGTTCGCTCTGGGGCCTTGGACGGTGTCCTGCTCGCGGTCATCGTCCTGCTGCCGCTGGCCGCGTTCGAGGTCGTGGCCGGGTTGCCGCTGGCCGCGCAGTACATGGAGCGGGTCCGGCGTTCGGCGTCACGCATCTTCGCCGTCCTGGACAGCCCGCCCCCGGTGCGGGACCCGGACGACCCCGCACCGTTGCCCGCGCCGCCCTACACCCTCTCGGTCGAGAACCTCCGAGCGCGGTGGACGCCCGACGGCCCGTACGCCCTCGACGGCATCTCCCTCGACCTGATGCCGGGCCGCCGCTGCGCGATCGTCGGCCCGAGCGGGTCGGGCAAGACCACGCTCACGTCCGTCCTGCTCCGCTTCCTGGAACCCGCCGGCGGCCGGGCGTCCCTCAACGGTGTGGACCTGCGCGCCCTCACCGGCGACGACGTCCGCCGGGTCATCGGCCTCTGCGCCCAGGACGCCCACCTGTTCGACTCCACGATCGGCGAGAACATCCGGCTGGCGCGTCCCGCCGCCACCAATGACGAGATCCGCCACGTCCTGCGCCGCGCCCGGCTCCTCGACTGGGTCGAGACCCTCCCGCGCGGCCTCGACACCCATGTCGGCGAGCACGGCGCCCAGGTCTCCGGCGGGCAGCGCCGGCGCATCGCCCTGGCCCGCGCGCTCCTCGCCGACCCGCCGGTGCTGCTTCTGGACGAGCCCGCCGAGCACCTGGACATCGCGACCGCCGACGCGCTCACCGCCGACCTGCTCACCGCCACCGAGGGCCGCACCACGCTGCTCGTCACCCACCGCCTCTCCGGCTTGGACGCCGTCGACGAGATCGTCGTCCTGGACGGCGGCCGCGTCGCCGACCGCGGCACCCACGCCGCCCTGCTCTCCCGCCCCGGCCCCTACCGCGCCCTCTGGGAGCGCGAGCAGGCCGCCGTCCCGGCCCCCGAATTTAAGTGAGTAAATTAATCGAGATCAGGTAAACCTGTCGCCAGAGCAATTCGTCGCGCCATTTTCTTGGATTTATCGAGAACAATTCCGAACGGGCCGCCATCTCACCGAGTACAGGATCCGATCGATGGGAACGGGGGTTCCACAGATGAAGATTCTCCTGCGCGCGGTGCTCGCCATCGCCGCGACGGTCCTCGCCGTCGGCACCAGCCTGGGGGCGATGCAGGCCGCCGGCGCCGACGGACCGGACACCAGCCCGACGGTGGCCAAGGCGATCGAATCGCAGCCGTGGGTGGAGCTCGGGCCCGGCGACAGCGACTACCGCATCGCCTCCGCCCGCTGCTACCTGGTGCAGTTCGGCTATTACCACGACTGCACGCCGACGTCCGCCGGGGAGGGCTGGCCCGCCGACCTCGGTCCCGCACTGAAGAAGTACCAGGCCGCGCACGACCTGCCCCAGTCGGGCAGGCTCGACGCGGAGACCTGGGGCGCGCTGCGTGACGACGGCGGCGAGGTCGGGCAGGGCAGCGGCCGCCGCAGCCAGATCAAGGGCATCCAGTACGCGATGAAGGTCCTGCAGGACCGCTCCCTCGTCGCGGACGGGTACTACGGTCCGGCGACCACGAAGGCCGTCACCGCCTTCCAGAAGCGCAAGGAGATCGACGCCGACGGCATCTTCGGCCCGATCACCTTCCGCGCCGCGTTCGCCAAGGGCGCCGAGGCCCAGCGCACGCCTGGGCGGTGACCCATCGGCGGCCGCCTCGCGCCCCTCCCGGTCGCGAGGCGGCCGCCGCCTTCACCCGCCGGATACCATTTCGTTGATCAACGCGGCGCGCTCATTTCACCCTTTGAGCGCGTCGCGAATGTGATGTGCGAGTGAGCGGGGCGCCTGCGCATGAGCCAGATGCCCCTGCCCGGGGATGCGCACGATCTGCGCTTGAGGCATCGCCCGCGCGAATTGCGCGAACGCCGTTCCGTACGGGACCTTCCCTTCGTTGTCTTCGCCGAGCAGCAGGGTGACCGGGACGTCCAGCGCCGCGTAGGTGTCCATGGCGGGACGGTGATCGTTGATGGCGGCGAGTTCGCCCGCCGAGGGTTCGGCCAGCGGGCGCAGGACGTCCCACGCCGGGCTCGCCCGGAGTTCGGCGACGTAGCCGGGCGTGAACCCGGACACCAGGAGGTTGACGACCTCCACGGCCCGGTCCAGATCCCCCTGGTCGACGGCCTCGCGCAACGGCCCCACCGCCTCCGGGGCGAAGGGGTGGGCCACCGGCTCGTACAGGACGAGCGAGCGCAGATCCGTACGGCCGGCGGCCGCCTCCAGCGCGATCAGCGCCCCGTAACTCCAGCCGAACAAGTGCACGTCCTCGCCGAGGGCGTCCAGGACGTGACGGAGATCGTTCACCTCGGTCCGCACCGAATACCCGGGCCCGAGAGGTCCACTCGGCGCCCGGCCACGGCGGTTGAGCACGATGACCCGGTTGGGTAGGTCGATGTGCTCGACCACGGGCCGCCACCCGGCTGCGTCGGCCATGACGCCGGGCAGCAGGACGAGCGGTGGACCGTCACCGTCGCGGACCTCGGCGGCGAGAACGGTGCCATCACGGTTGAACTGCAGTGGACGCACTGTCGATCCTTCGAGACGAGTCAGAGTGTCGAGACGAACCCGGGCAGGAGACCGAGCACCGGGACGGCGATGAGCGTGCACACGGTCATGGAGACCACGTTGCCGATGAACGGATGGAAGTCCGGCGGCAGCCGCCTGGAGACCAGCGCGGCGAGCGGCGGCCCGGCGACCGCGCCGAACACGGCCCCGAGAACGACCGCCTGAACGGTCGCGCCATAGGTGAGGACCACCGCCGGCGCCACCGACACGACCGGGACGAAGGTCGGATACCAGCCGAGGACGGCCCATCGGCGCTGGTAGAGCAGGACGCCCAAGGTCCCCGCCAGCACCTGGGCGGTGAGCATCGCGGGCAGCAGCCCGCTTCCGTACACCGGCGTCAGCGGGTTGAGCAGGTAGGTCGCGAGCGTCCCGCCGATCAGGCCGATGGCGGCGATCTCGTTGCCGTAGAACTGGGCCTCGGTGAAGTCGGCCAGCACGCGCCGGACCACCCAGACGCCGCCGCGCTCGTCCGGCTCCGGCGCCGGGGGCTTGGCGGTTTCGGCGGATTCGCTACTCTGCTCGGTTGCGAGCGGACGAGGCATCCACGGCAGATGGCGGCAGATCAGGAACGCCAGGAGCGCTCCGACCCACATGCCCGTGACGTTGCCGATGACGTTGGGCAGGTGCAGCGGGTGGCAGAAGTAGTTCGCCACGGCCAGCGCCACCGGCGTCGTCAGCGCGGCTCCGAGCACCGCCCCGGTGGCGGCCACCGACCATCCCGCACCGTAGACGAGCACCACGGCCGGAGGAACCGACACGAACGGCACGAAGGTGGGCTGCCACTGGCCGGTCGCCTGGATCGTCCACCCCCAGGCGAGGTCGGACAGCAGCAGGCCGAACGCGGCGGAGCCCAGCAGCCACGGCCACAGCCCGGTGCCGTAGCTGATCGGGAAGCCCGCCCAGCGGCGGCCCCGCCGCCAGGCCGTGTGCGCGAGCCAGCCTCCCGCGATCATCCCGAGCCCGCCGATCGCGGACTTGAAGAACTCGGCCTCGGTGGCGTCCCCGATCCACCAGCGCAGGAACTGCGGGACGTTCGCGTACATCTCGTCCTGCCATGCGGTGTAGCCGGGCAGGACGTGCGGCAGCCCGTCCTCGGCTCGCGTGAGGAGGACGGCGAGCGCCGCGGTCACCGAGACCAGGACGGCGCCGCCCGCCCATCGCCCGACCGCCGGATCCGCGGCGCGGGCGGACACGGCCGGCGAGGTCTTCGTCGTGTCGCTCATGGCGGGCCTCCTCACCGCGGGAAGGCATCGCCGCCGCGGTAGCCGAGCAGCGGATCGTAGAGATCGGTGCGCCGGTCGCGGACGAGGTCGTTGAGGTCGTTCCAGATCGGCGCCGACCGCGCCGCGACGACGTCCAGGTCCGCGTAGACGGTCGTCTCGCCCTCGGCCGGGGCGACGGAGCCGATCGGCCAGCCGTTGGTGGCCGTGATGAGGGAGCACCCGAGGAACTTGCCGCCCCGCTCCTCGCCCACCCGGTTCGCCGCCACGATCGGGAGGTTGTTCACGTGCGACGCGCTCATCGTCAGGTAGGAGGCCATGCACCGGCCCGCCTCGTCGAAGAGCGGGGGCGGCGTCCACACCCAGTTGTTCACGCTGCAGACGACGTCCGCGCCCTGCGTGGCGAGCAGCCTCGCCACCTCGGGGAACCAGATGTCCCAGCAGATCAGCAGCCCGATCCGGCCGATCCGGGTCGGGAACACCGGGAAGCCGAGATCGCCGGGCTCGAAGATCAGCTTCTCCCTGTTCCACAGGTGGGTCTTGCGGTAGGTGCCGATCACTCCGTCCGGACCGGTCAGCACCGCGGTGTCGTACAGCCGGACGCCGTCGCGCTCGGCCAGGCCGCCGACGATGTGCAGGCCGCGCTCGCGGGCGGCCTCCGTCCACGCCCGCGTGGTGGGCCCGTCCGGGACGGGCTCCGCGTGCGCGTAGGCCTCCTCGCGGGTGGCGAACCCGTAGCCGGTGGCGGCCAGCTCCGGGAGCACGATCAGCGTGGCTCCGCGGTCGGCGGCCTCGTTGATCAGTTCGAGGCTCCGCTGGACGTTCTTCTCCTTGTTCTCCAGGCCGACCTGGGGGTCGAACTGGACGGCGGCCGCGGTGACCGGGCTGACAGCGGACATGGGTGCTCCTTCAGGGCTGGGATGCGGTGGTGGTCGTCTGGTTCGCCTCGGACAGACGGCCGGCGACGGCGAGCAGCAGGCGCTCGGCGCCCGGCCTGGCGATCAGCTGGAGGCTGGTGGGCAGCCCGTCCACCGGTGCGGCGGGCAGGCTGATGGCGGGCAGCCCGAGCACGCTCCAGGGGCTGGTGAGGGACAGCAGTGCGGCTCGGACGTCGATCGGCGTTCCGTCCAGGGACAGGCTTCGGGCGTCCAGTGGCGGAGGGAGGATCGGGACGGTGGGCATGGCGAGGAGGTCATGGCCTTCCAGGAGCGCCGCCACCGCGACGTGGACCCGCTCCCGGATCGCCTGGGCCGCTTCGGCGTCCTCCTCGGTGATCCGCCCGGCGGCGCGCAGGCGGGCGAGAACCTCCTCTCCGTACAGCTCCGGCGCGGCGGCCAGCCGCCCGGCGTGGATCGTGTGGACCTCACGCCCCTGGATCACCTGGTAGGCCCAGCGCAGCCGCGCGATGCCAGGGACGGCCACGTCCCGCACGGGCAGCGGTTCCAGCAGAGCGCGAGCCGCCTCGGTCACCCGCGGGTCGGCCGGATGGAGCGCACTGGGCGCCACCCACCCGACACGACAGCCGGAGACGTCCGGCTCGAGGGCGTCCTCACCTGCTAGAACGTTCCAGAGCAGCAGGCAGTCCCCGGCCGTGCGCGCCATCGGGCCGACCGTGTCCAGGGAGGGCGCCACCGGGAAGACGCCGCCGGACGGCACGGCGCCGCGGGTGGGTTTGAGCCCGACGATCCCGCAGCAGGCGGCGGGGATGCGCACCGAGCCGCCGGTGTCGGTGCCCACCGCGAGCGGCACGATCCCGGCGGCCACCGCGGCGGCGGACCCGCTGCTGGAACCGCCGGAGACGCGTTCCCGCCGGTACGGGTTGCGGGTCGCCCCGTCCGCCGACCGGTCGCCGGTGGGGCCGAACGCGAACTCGTGCGTCGCCGCCTTCCCGACGATGATCGCGCCGCCCGCGCGCAGCCGGCGCACGCACTCCGCGTCGTGCTCGGGCACACGGCCGGCGTAGTGACGGGACCCCATGGCGGTGCGCAGGCCGGCGGTGTCCACGACGTCCTTGACCACGACCGGGATGCCGTGCAGGGGCCCGCGGTCCATCCCCGCGGACAGTTCGCGTCCCGCGCGCTCCGCCGCCGCCCGCGCACCGGGCGCGTCGACCGCGGCGAGCGCGTTGAGCCCCGGGTCGAGCCTGGCCGCCTCGGCCAGCGACCGCTCCACCAGATCGGCCGGGGACGTCGTCCCGGCGCGCAGCGCACCGGCCAGCCCCGTCACGGTGCGCCGGGCGAACCACCCCGCGCCCGGCGGCGGTCCGATCATGCCTGTCCCGCCGCGTCGACCCGTCCTGCCACGACTCGCCTCTTTCCCAAACGTTTGGGCGTTGACCTCTGGCTGACCCAAACGATTGGGTCAAACGTTTGGGTTGTATAAAAGGCACCAGAGGGTCGCCCTGTCAAGGGGTGGCGGCGACGGAGAGGCAGGACGGGTGGCCCGAACCGATCGGCAGCGGCCCGCGACACTGCGCACCATCGCGCAGGCGGCGGGCGTCGACGTCTCGACCGTCTCCCGGGTGCTCAACGGCTCCGCCGAGGACGCGCAGCGCGCCGCGTCCCGCGAGACCGCCGACGAGATCCGGCGGTGGGCGGCCCGGCTGAACTACCGGCCGAACCCGCACGCCACCAGCCTGCGCACCGCGCGCAGCAACCTCGTCGGCGTGCTGGTCCCCCGGCTGTCCGACCTGGTGCTCGCCACGATCTACGAGGGCGTCGAGGACGCCGCCGCCCGGCACGGCCTGACGACCTTCGTGATGAACAGCCACGACCGGCCGGAGCAGCAGCGGGTGCGCACCGAACTGGCGCTGTCCCGCCACGTCGACGGGCTGGTCTTCGGCGACGCGCACACCGACGCCGCGTTCCTGGACGAGATCGCCGAGCGCCGGATCCCGTTCGTGCTCGTCAGCCGGCACGCCGGCCGGCACCCCGCCGTCACCTGCGACGACCACCTCGGCGGCCGGCTGGTCGCCGAGCACCTCCTCGGCCTCGGCCACCGCCGGGTGGGCGTCATCGCCGGCGAGCCCTTCGCCAGCACCGGCGCCGACCGCACCGCCGGCTTCGTCGACCGCTACCGCGGCGCGGGCCTCCCGGTGCCCGGCTCCCACGTCGTCCACTCCCGGTTCGACGCCGCCGGCGGCCGCGACGCCGCCGAGACTCTCCTCCGCCTCGAACCCCGGCCCACGGCCATCTTCGCCGTGAACGACTTCTCGGCCATCGGCGCGCTGGGCGTCCTGCGCGACCACGGCCTCCGGCCCGGGAAGGACGTCGCCGTCGCCGGATACAACGACACCCCGCTGGCCGCGGAACTGCCCATCCCGCTGACCAGCGTCCGCTCGCCCATGCGGCAGATGGGCGCCCGGGCCCTCGACCTGCTCGTCGACCTGCTCGCCGGACGGTCGCCCGAATCCGAGCGGCTCCGCCCGCAACTGATCACCCGGGCGTCCACCGACCCCGCGAAGCTCTCCAAGATGATCGAGGAATTCTGACGCTTCGTGAAAACCGTGAAAGACCACTGGCCTGAAACGGGGAGCGTCCCTACGCTGCCGGGGTCGCAGACGAACCCTGGAGGGTCGCCCCCATGCCCGAGCTCCCCGCCACGACGTCGATCGACCGCAGAAAATTCTTCGGGGTGACCGCGGGAGCCGCCGCGGCGTCCACCCTGCTGACCTCGACCGCCGCGCACGCGGACGCACCGGCGCCCGGCCGCCACCGGCACCGCCGCGTCCGCTTCGGCGTGAACTACGTCCCGAGCAAGAACTGGTGGTTCTCCTGGTCGGACTGGGACCGGACGTCGATCGCGGCCGACCTCGACGACATCGCCTCCCTCGGGATGGACCACATCCGCATCATGCTGGTCTGGTCGGAACTGCAGCCGAACTCCACCTACGCCCGCGGCGAGCACCTCGACCGTCTCGAAGAGCTCCTCGACCTCGCCGACCGCCGCCACCTCGACGTCGAGGTGACCGTCTTCAACGGCGCGGTCAGCGGCGTCCTGTTCGTCCCGCCGTACCTCATCAGCAACAGCGACGGCACGGTCCGGAACGTCTTCACCGACCCGGAAATGATCGAGCGGGAGCAATGGCTCCTCGCGCAGATCGCCGAACGCATCGGCCGGCACCGCAGGTTCATGGGATTCGACCTGTCCAACGAGATCCACTGGTTCGGCAAACCGCTGGGCATGGCGGTCACTCCGGCCCAGGGCGACGCCTGGCACACCGCCCTCTTCGACACCTGCGAGAAGGTCGCGCCGGGCAAGATCCACGTCTCCGGAATCGACCACTGGCCGTGGCAGAACAACGACTACTGGAGCCGTCACGGCCTCGCGACCTCCGGAACGATGACCGCCAACCACACCTGGGCGGGCTGGACGCAGGTCATCCAGCGCTACGGATCGCTCTCCACGTCGTCCACGCACTATTCCGAGTTCTTCGTCGAACTCATCAATGCCTTCCACACCGACCTGAAGCGAAAAGTATGGATCGAGGAGACCGGCGTCTCCACGGTCTGGATGGACGCGGCCGACATCCCGCCCTGGACCGAAAGGTCGATCCGCGCCATGGCCGACTGCCCGGACCTCTTCGGCATCACCTGGTGGGACTCGCACGACCTCAATGCGAAGCTCAGCGGCTACGTCAATCTCGAATACGATCTCGGCCTGTTCACCAACGACCGGAAACTGAAGCCGATCGGCAAGACCATCCGCAAACTCATCGCCGAGTACGACGCACGCCCACCCGCCCCCGCCCCGCGCGAGACCGCCCTCGTCCTGCCCGACGACATGATCCCGGCGGCCGACTTCACCACGTTCTTCGATCCGTTCATGAACCTTGTCGACCAGGGGAAACGCCCGTCCGTCGTCCTGCAAAGCCGCAGCGACGACACCGCCTACCTGGAGGCCCGCGGCATCACCCACCTGATCACCCTCGACCAGTTGCGAACGTGAACCCGCATTTGGGGCCAGGGCTGGTACGGTCAACGCCGGGTGGCCCTGACGACCGGGAGCCAGAATGATCGCCCGAATATGGCGCGCAACCGCGACCCCCGAGGGGGCGGAGTCCTACCGGGAGCACTTCGCCGACGCCGTGCTCCCAGCGCTCCGCCACCTTGACGGCCACCGAGGCGCCTACCTGCTCCGCCGGGACGCAGACGGCCAGGTAGAGCTGGAAGTCATGACCCTGTGGGACTCCCTGGATGCCATAAAGGCCTTCGCCGGAGCCGACATGTCAACAGCCGTCGTAGAGCCAGAGGCACAGGCCGCCCTCCTGACCTACGACAGAACAGTCACCCACCAAACGGTCGCGCTAAGCACCCTCGAAGAACCGGAGACCACCTAGCAAGCCCGGCCCGGACAGACCACCGATCCCGACCAGCGGCCAGGAGAACCGCCCACGGCCAGCGCTTGGGAGACGGGCGGACGCGCGTTGGGCGCGCCATTCACTGCGCGGAGGTGCTGCCGGTTTCCGCGCGGAACTCTTCGATGCCGAGGACTCGCAGCAGGTCCAGCCTCTCGCGGGTCTCGGCGTCCGCCGGGGTGAGCACCAGCAACTGCTGACGCTGGTCCGGCGTGATCAGGGTCTCGCAGTCCATCAGCAACCGCCCCACCCGCGGATGCAGGATGGTCTTGCGGTCGGCCCGCCGGACCGCCACCTCGTGCTCGGCCCACAGCCGGCGGAAGTCGGCACTCGCGTCCTGCAACCGGTCGACCAGCCCGGCCACCACGGGATCACCGGACCGGCGCCCGGCGACGGCGCGCAGATCGGCCACGATCTGGCGTCCGTAATGCTCCTGCTCCTCGGGCGGGCAGGCGGCGCGCGCGGCAGCCTCGGTGAACCAGCGGTACACGGTGTACCGCCGGTCGCCGGAAAAGACCGTGTGGTCACCCGCCAGCAGGGCGGACATCCGGTTCTGCGCGAGGACCTCCCCCAGGTCGGACAGCACCATGGCCGGAGTGTCGCCGAGCAGGTCGAGCATGCGCACCAGACCGGCACGGGCCAGGCGGGCCACATCCTCGGCCGGCGGTGGCCGGTGCCCGGCCAGATGGAACAGGTGGTCGCGCTCATCATTGGTCAGCCGCAACGCCCGGGCCAGCGCACCGAGCAGCTGGGTGGACGGTTGGCTGCTGCGGCCCTGTTCGAGGCGCACCACATAGTCTACCGACATGCCGGCGAGCATCGCCACCTCTTCCCGGCGCAGGCCGGCGGTGCGGCGGCGGGGACCGTCGGCCAGTCCCACCTCGGCCGGGCGGATCGCCTTGCGGCGGCGGCGCAGGAAGTCGGCGAGCTGCTCACGTTCCATGACTCCATGGTCCCTCCGGTCGCCGGGCATATACAGGGAGCGGCTCTCCCACGATGAACGCTCCGCTTTCGCACGTCCCGTCCGGAACGCAGGGTGGAACGCGACATCGAGAAGAGGAGAACCTCATGCGGACAAGAACCTTGGGCCGTACCGGACCGACCGTCTCCATGCTCGGCCTGGGGGCGATGGGCATGTCAGGCGCCTACGGCGAGGCCGACCGCACGGAGAGCATCGCCACCGTGCACGCCGCCCTCGACGCCGGCGTGACGCTGATCGACACGGGCGACTTCTACGGCATGGGCCACAACGAGCTGCTCCTGGCCGAGGCGCTCCGCGGCCGGAACCGGGACGACTACAAGCTCAGCGTGAAGTTCGGCATGCTGCGCGGCCCCGGACCCGACTTCGGCGGGCAGGACGGCCGTCCCGAAGCGGTGAAGAACTTCCTGGCCTACTCGCTGACGCGGCTGGGCACCGACCACATCGACATCTACCGTCCCGCCCGGCTGGACCCGGCGGTGCCGATCGAGGAGACGGTCGGCGCGATCAAGGAGATGATCGACGCCGGATACGTGCGGCACCTCGGCCTCTCGGAGGTCGACGCGGCGACGATCCGCCGCGCGCACGCCGTCCACCCCGTCGCCGACCTGCAGATCGAGTACTCGCTGATCTCCCGCGCCGTGGAGGCCGACGTCCTGCCCACGCTGCGGGAGCTCGGCATCGGCCTGACCGCGTACGGCGTCCTCGGCCGCGGCCTCATCTCCGGGCACTGGTCTGCCGGCCGCACCTCCGGCCCCGGAGACAGCCGGGGCTTCAGCCCGCGGTTCTCCGGCGGCAACGTCGAGCACAACCTCGCCCTCGTGGACGCCCTGCGCCGGGTCGCCGAAGCAAAGGGATGCACCGTCGCCCAACTGGTCATCGCCTGGGTGGCCGCGCAAGGCGAGGACGTCGTCCCGCTGGTCGGCGCCCGCACCCGCGAGCGCCTGACCGAAGCCCTGCCCGCGGCGGAACTGGCCCTCACCGCAGACGACCTCGCCGAAATCGAGAAGGCCGTCCCGCCAGGCGCCGCCCGAGGCGACCGCTACCCGCCCGCCTTCATGCCCGACCTGGGCGTAGGCAACTGACAGGGACGAAGGCGAGCACCTCCCGGCACCCCAGCCACCGCATCCGGCTCCTCGCGGGACGTGTGCCGGCCGCAGCCGGGAGGCGCTCACCCTGCACGCGGCATCGGGACGTCACGGCACGAGTCTTGTGGACAGCGTCGAGGAGGTCGACAGATGCAGCGATCACGGACGGCTCACGGCAGCATGCGGAGCCAGATGCCGATGC
Source organism: Actinomadura madurae (assembly GCF_900115095.1). GTDB lineage: Bacteria > Actinomycetota > Actinomycetes > Streptosporangiales > Streptosporangiaceae > Spirillospora > Spirillospora madurae. Next base: position 49,778 of record NZ_FOVH01000025.1, on the reverse strand, counting down.
AGACGTCGCTGGTGTGCCTCAAGGCGTCCTCGCCGCCCTCGCCCGCCGAGGCGTAGTAGAAGTTGCGCTCGGTCATCCAGCACAGCGCCCGCGCCACGTCCTCGGCCGACCCCGGTCCCTCCGCGGAGAGCCCGCCGCTCAGCATCACCTCGGTCGTCACGGTGATATAGCGCTCGACCGTCTCGGTCCACATGGCGCCGATCTCGGGGATCACCGCGCCCAACTCCACCGCGGCTCGCATCACCACGCCGTGCTGGATCCAGTGGCGCTCGGTGTTGTGGACCGCGCGGACGATGCGCTCGGCCGGCTCGGTGCCGGTGTCGGCCGCGGTGGACGCGGCATCGTTCGCGACCTGCTCCACCGTACGGCGGACCAGCGCGGTCAGGACATCCTGCTTTGAGGCGAAGTAGAAGTAGAGGGCGTTGCGGGTGATCCCGGCGCCGCGGGCGATCGACTCGACGGTCATCCTGTCGAGCGTCTGGGTCCCGAGCTGCTCCTCGGCCGCATCGAGGATGGCCTGTTCGCGCAGGTCGCCCTTGCGAGGCGCCTCGCGCCGGCGCCGGCGGCTGGCTGCGTCTGCGCTCGTCATTCCAAGAATGCTAGTCGGCGTGATCCGGACCCGTGGCGACGCACCGGCGACTGCTCGGCGAGGCGCCCAGGGGAGACCGCCGTGCGCACCAGCGGCAAACCCTGCCGGTGAGTTGCTCCAGCCGCGCGTGTCACGCTCGCGCATCCTTTCCGCCGTCGGTACGCCTGGCGCGGGCGATCGCTGCGTAGTGCTCGATGACAGCGGGGTTCTCCAGGCTGCCGGCGCCGGCCGCCCGCTCGACCGGCAAGCCTTGGAAGAGCCGCTTGACGGGCACCTCGACGCGCTTGCCGGTGCGGGTGCGTGGGACGCCCGGCACGGCCAGGATGTCGTCGGGCACGTGCCGCCGGCTGGCGTTGCCGGCGATGGCCTCGCGGATCGTACGGCGCAGCTCGTCGTCCAGTTCGGCGCCGTCGACCAGATGCACGAACAGCGGCATCCAGTAGCCGCCATCGTCCTGCTCGACGCCGATCATCAGGCAGTCGACCACCTCGGGCAGCGGTTCCACGGCTGCGTAGACGTCCGCCGTGCCCATCCGGACACCGCCGCGGTTGAGGGTGGAGTCCGAGCGGCCCGAGACCACGGCGGAGCCGCGCTCGGTGATCTCGACCCAGTCGCCGTGGCGCCACACGCCTGGGTAGGTGGAGAAGTAGGCGTCGCCGTAGCGGCTCCCGTCGGGGTCGTCCCAGAAGCACAGCGGCATCGACGGCATCGGCGCGGTCACCACCAGCTCGCCGTCCCGGCCGGTGACCGGTCGGCCCGCCTCGTCCCAGGACGCGACGGCCACGCCGAGCATCGGGCCGGAGAGCTCACCGGCCCACACCGGGTGCATCGGGGTCGCGCCGAGGAATCCGGTGGCGACATCGGTGCCGCCGGTCGAGGAGACCAACTGCGCGCCGGTGCCGACGGCGTCGTAGACCCACCGGGCCGTGCCGGCCGGCAGCGGCGAGCCGGTCGACCCGATGAACCGGACCCGCGACAGGTCGTGCCGCTCTCCCGGCCGGAGCCCCTGGACGGCGCACGCGGTGAGATAGCCCGCGCTGGTGCCGAAGTGCGTGAGGCCCCACTGCTGCGCCAGCTCCCACTGCCGGTCCAAGTCGGGGTGGGTCGGGCTGCCGTCGTACAAGACGGCGGTCGCCCCACCGAGCAACGAGCAGACGACGATGTTCCACATCATCCAAGCCGTGGAGGTGTACCAGTAGAAGACGTCGCCAGGCCGGACGTCGGTCTGCAGCAGCATGTTCTTGTATTGCTCGAGCAGCATGCCGCCGTGACCGTGGACGATTCCCTTGGGGATGCCTGTGGTTCCAGAGGAGAACAGGATCCACAGCGGGTGGTCGAAGGGCAGCGGGGCGTACTTCGGCTCTTCCTCGCCGGCGACGAGGTCGGCCCACGGGACCACGGTGCGGCCCTCCGGAGCCTCGGGGACCCGTCCGGGATGCAGGTGGTCGACCCAGACGCAGGTCTCCACGGTCGGCAGCTCGCCGAGGATCTCCATCGCGGCGGCGGTCCGGTCGTGCCGCTTCCCGCCGAAGTGGTGGCCGTCGACCGCGATCAGCACCTTGGGCCGGGTCTGGGCGAGCCGGTCGAGGACGCTGCGCACGCCGAAGTCGGGTGCGCACACCGTCCACACCGCGCCGACGGACGCGGCGGCGAGGAAGGCGACCACGGCGTGCTGGGTGTTCGGCAGGTACGCCGCGACGCGGTCACCGGGCTCGACGCCGAGGCGCCGTAGCGCGGCGGCCAGCGACCCGACCTGACGGCTCAGCTCGGCACCGGTCAGCCGGGCCGACCTGTCGTCCTCGGTGTGCGCGGCCAGCGCCACCCGGTCGCCGTCGAGGGCGGCCAGCAGGTGCTCGGCGAAGTTGACGCGCACCCCCGGGAACCAGACCGCCCCCGGCATCGAGTCGTCGGCCAGCGCCTGCTCGGCGGAGAGCCCTCCGGCGACGCCGAAGAACTCGGCGACGTCGGCCCAGAACGTGCCCAGGTGCTCGATCGACCATCGCCACAGGTCGTCGTACCCGGCGAAGCGGATACCGTGCCTGGCCTCCAGCCAGGCCGTGAACTGCCCGAGCCGGGTATCCGAGCGGTCGTCAGGTGGTGACCACAGCGGAGCCGGGGCGTCCTGCCCGCGGGGCGGCGAATGCTCGTGGGTCGGTGAGGTCGCGTCGGCGGAGATGTCGCTGTCCCCCTCGAATCGTCCGTCACTTGATCGCTACCGCGCTGACCGGTGAGCCGGCCGCTCCCGTCAGCGGCAGCGGTGACGCGCTCAGCATGAACTCGTAGGCTCCGTCCTCGGCGCAGTCGCGGGCGAGGGTGTCGAGGTCGAACATCTCCCCGAACGCGATCCCGGCGTGGACGAGGCAGACGACGTGAAGCGGCTGGAAGACCCCGATCTCGTTCGGCCGGACCTCGACGCCCCAGGTGTCGGTGGCGACCGCGGCGATTTCCCGGGCGTGCAGCCAGGGGGCGGTGTGCAGCGAGAGCCCCGGTGCCGGGCCGCCGGCGTAGTCGCCCCACTTCTCCCGACGCGCTGCGAGGAAGCCGGTGCGGACCAGGAGCGCGTCGCCGGGCTCGACGGTGAGCCCGTGCTCGGCGAGGAAGGACTCGATGTCCTCCGTGGTGACGGCGTGGCCCGGTTCGAGGGACTCGACGCCCAGCATCGCCGGTACATCGACCAGCAGACCGCGGGTGACGATCCGACCGGTGTAGTTCTGCACCCCGTTGGCCGCCGCCCCCGACGAGGTCGACTCCGCGGCCGAGCGGCCGTTCCACATCCGGCCGTCCCAGAAGATGTGCGAGAGCGAATCCCACTGGGTGCCGGCCTGGTTGTCCATGACGAGTATGTCGTCGGAGTAGCCGAACCCCTTCGGGGTGCCGCCGCCTGGGAGAAAGTCCTGGGTCCCGGCCAGGTAGTCCAGGCCGGTCGCGGTGGCGACCAGCCGCGGGTTGGACCGCAGCACGCCGTCCTGCGGGCCGCTCCCGTCGTAGGGAAGGGTCAGCGAGATGGTCCTGCCGGCCCGGACCGCGCCCGCCCCCCGGCGCACGGCGGCGGCGTCGATGAAGTTGACCGCGCCGACCTGGTCGTCCTCGCCCCAGCGGCCCCAGTTGGTGCACTGCTTGATGTAGCGCTGGAGCAGCGCCAGGTCTTCGGCCGGCGCCGGCGCCTTTCCTGCGAAATCGACCATGATCAGCCGGCCAGGTTGGCGAGGGCCAGCGCGGTCACGTCGTCGAAGCCCTCGGTCGGGGTGGCCGGGAACCGCTCGCCTGCGGCGCGGACACGTTCGAGCACCCGCGCGGCGGACTCGTCGGCCTCGGCCAGGAGCTTCGGCAGGTCGTGCCCGACGAGCACGCCGTCGCGCTTGACGAATTCGCCGTCGACCAGCACGTGGCGCACGTCGCTCGGGGTCGTCTGGTAGATCAGCGTGCCCGGACCGTCGATGACCGGGTGCTGGCCTATGCCGGGGCCCCCGACCACCATGAGATCGGCCTTCTTCCCCACCGCGATGGTGCCGACCTGGTCGCCGAGGCCGCAGGCCTCCGCCCCGTTCGTCGTCGCCCACTCCAGGGCGTCGAGCGCAGTGGCGGTGACCTTCTCGACGTCCTTGCCCGCCAGGTTGAGGTGCTCGGTCTCGGCCCAGCGCTTGAAGGCCAGGCCGAACCGCGCCTGCGTGATCACGTCTCCGCTGTTGAGCGAGACCACGTCGCAGGACAGCGTCGGCTTCACGCCGAACTCGGCGCACTTCTGGAAGACCGGCCGGCCCATGCCCATGTTGGTCTCGGTCTCGACCGAGATCGACACCTTGGAGCCGGCGCCGGCGAGCCGGCGCCACTGCTCGTCGCTGAGGGTGTTGCAGTGGATGTGCACCATGTCCGGGCCGAGCAGCCCGGCGTCGGCGATCTCGTCGAATCCGGACGGCATCTGCCAGACGCACGCCATGTGCGTGGCGATCAGGGCATCGTGCGCGCGGCCGATCTCGATCTCCCTGCGAGTGTGGGAAAACGGAACCAGGCCGAGTTCGTTGAGGGCGACCCCGAGGGTGACCCGGCCCGTCCCGGTGAAGTACGTCGCGGCGATGCGCTCGAAGTCCCTGACCCGCTCGGAATGGTCGGCGAAGTGCGGCGGCGCGAACGGGCTGCTCTCGAAGAAGCCGTAGCAGAACCTGGCCCGCACTCCGGAATCCAGCAGTCCGGTGACCGCCGCGTCGGAGTGCTCAGGGGTGTTGTTGCAGTGCGAGAAGTCGAGGATCGTCGTCACACCTGCGTTGAGGGCCTCCAGGGCGCCGAGCTTGTTGCCCAGGTGCACGTCGGCCGCGGTGTACGCGGGGGAGACCGCGAGCCGGATCCCGTAGAAGTAGTCGGCCAGCGACCAGTCGGCGCAGATCGCGCGCGCCTGGGTCTGCCAGGTGTGACGGTGGGTGTCGACCATCCCCGGTGCGACGACGTGGCCGGTGACGTCGAGGACCTCGGCGTCGGTCACGTCCAGCTCCGGTCCGACGGCGATGATGGTGCCGTCCTCGATGAGGACGTCACCTTGCGGGAGAACCCCGGTGGCGGGGTCCATGGTGACGAGCTGGGCTCCGCGCAGGAGCAGGCGTGTGGTCATGGCGTGGTCTTCCGTTCTTTGCTGTCGGAGTTGTCTGTGTTCGTCGTTCGTGGTCGTGCGGGGGACGGCTCAGATGAGGATCAGCCCGCCGTCGAGGGTGAGTCCCTGGCCGGTGAGGCCGGCGGCGGCGGGTGACGCGACGTAGGCGACCAGCTCGGCGACCTCGTCGACGCCGAGCAGGCGCCCCTGGGGGACGCGAGAGACCAGGCCGGCGAGTACGGCCTCCTCGGTCGTCCCGAGCACCGAGGCCCACTGCGGCAGGGCCTGGGCGACCATCTCGGTGTCGACGAAGCCGGGGCAGACCGCGTTCACGGTGACGCTGTCCCCGGCGGTCTCCAGGGCCAGGCAGCGGACGAGCCCGAGCAGTGCGTGCTTGCTGGCGTTGTAGGGGCTCTGGAACCGGCTGCCGTACTTGGCGGCGGTCGAGGCGACGGCGACGATCCGGCCCCAGCCGCGCTCGCGCATCGGGCCGAGCACCGCGCGCGCGAAGCGGACCGCGCCGATCACGTTGATCTCGTAGAGGCGGCGCCATTCGGCCTCGTCGATGCACTCGAACCGTCCCGCGGCACCCTGCCCGGTGGCGTAGACGAGCACGTCGACCGGCCCGAACTCCTCACCGACCCGGTCCACGACCCGGGCGACGTCACCGGCGACGGTCACGTCGCCGGGGTACGCCGCGCATTCGGCGCCGCCGGCGCGCAGGGCCGCGGCCGACCGCTCAAGGGAGTCCGCCGACCGGGCGGTCAGGGCCACCCGGGCGCCGCGCCCGGCGAGCCGGGTCGCCACCTTCGCCCCGATGCCACGGCTGGCACCGACGACCAGGGCGCAGCGCCCCGACAGGGTGAGCGAGCGGTCCTCGGACAGGTCTGGCATCAAGATCCTCCCGTGACGTCCGGTCGTGAGGAGCGTTACACGTGACACACTTTTTGTCTACGCAGCATCGATTTTTTTTGTCGTAACGTCGAAAAACTCTTCCGGGGCGGCCCCCTCCGGCCCTACCCTCGGCCCATGAGCGAGAACGCAGCCACCGCCGAGCCCGCCGTCCGACCGAAGACATTCCTGATCACAGGCGTGAGCGCCGGGCTCGGCCGGGCGCTGGCAAGCGCCGCGCTCGAGGCCGGCCACACGGTGGTCGGCACCGTTCGCAGGGCGGAGGACGCGGTCGCGTTCGAGGCCCTCGCGCCCGGCCGGGCCGTAGCGCGGGTCCTCGACGTCACCGACCACGACGCCGTGCTCACCGTGCTCGGCGCCGTCGAGGAGGACGTCGCGCCGGTGGACGTCGTGGTGGCGAACGCCGGCTACGGGCATGAGGGGGTGTTCGAGGAGTCCCCGATGAGCGCGCTGCGCGCGCAGTTCGACGCCAACGTCTTCGGCGCGGTCGCCACGATCAAGGCCGTCCTGCCCTCGATGCGCCGGCGCCGGGCGGGCCGTGTCATCGGGATCACCTCGATGGCCGGGCTCATGACGGTCCCGGGCCTGACCTTCTACCACGGGAGCAAGTACGCCCTTGAGGGCATCCTGGAGTCCCTCGGCAAGGAGGTCGCCCAGTTCGGGGTGTACGTGACCGCGGTCGCTCCCGGCTCGTTCCGGACCGACTGGGCCGGCCGTTCGATGGATCGCGCCGAGCGGTCGATCAGCGACTACGACGAGCTGTTCGGACCCATCCGCGAGGCGCGCCTGAAGGCGAGCGGCAACCAGCTCGGCGACCCGGCCAAGGCCGCCGCGGCGATCCTCGCCGTCGTCGAGTCGGAGCAGCCGCCGGCACACCTGCTCCTGGGCTCGGACGCACTGCGGCTGGTGCGGTCGGGGCGCGCCGCCCTGGACGCGGACATCGCGGCCTGGGAGCAGCTCAGCATCTCGACCGACCTGCCCGGAGGTGCGCAGATCGGCTGAGCGCACCGACCGCCGCCCGCCTGCCTGGAGACGGCCGACCCCAACGCGCAGGCGGGCGCCGCGCCGCCTCCGAGAATCGCCCGGCGCGACATCATGCCGGTCGCCGCCGCCCCGGCGTCAACTCGAGCCCACCGGCCGAAACCCAATGATGCACTCAGTGGTGCGTTGCGACGCCCTCAAGCGCTCGGGCATGCGAGCGTCGCCTTCACGGCCGACCGATGCCGAGCCGCATCAGGTCTTTTCCCACGATGAGGCGGCCGGAGTAGCCGCGCTGCGCGAGCCGCCAGCGAGACGCCGCGTTCGTGCTCGGTATGAGGTGGCTCAGCACCAGGTTCTTCGCGGCCGCGGGCTCGGCCACGTCTCGGCCCACCTGCTCGATCGTGGTGTGGGAGCTGAGCAGATGCTCTCGCGCCGGCCCGGCGATGTCGTCGGGCAGCGAGGCCGTCACCGCCTCGACGAATTTCGGATCGATGACCTCGTGGACGAGGAAGTCGCATCCTTGGGCGAGATCGATCAGGTTCTCGCTGACCGTGGTATCTCCCGAGATGACGACGGACCCGTCCGGGGTGTCGAAGCGGTAGCCGAACGCGGGCGCGGTCGGGTGGTGGTCGACCAGCGTTGCCGTGACGCGCACATCACCGTCGTCCCAGACGTGCAGCGGTCCGGCGAGCCGGGGAGGCCTGCCTTCGGCGTCGACGTCCCAGACACCGGCCAGGTCGATGTCGTGCACGTCGAAAAGACTCTCTGGCGCTGCCAGGTTGTTGTCGCGCGCGCGGTCGTTGAAGTCTTGGGCGAACGCCCTGCTGAGGTAGCTGGTCATGCCGGTGATACCCGGCGTGGGGTCTTCAGCGTGAACCACTGGCGGCGCTGGCCGTCCCGGGGGGAACACTCGGGGCAACGTACCTCGGTCCCCGGGCCCGAACACTTGTACTTTGGGCAGCATGCGGCCGAATGCGTTCGTCGTGCCGGTTGCGTAGACGCCAGGCCAGTCCGTGACATGATCGCTGTGCAGGTGCGTGAAGAAGACCCCGCTCACCCGCGCCAGCGATGACGAGACCTCGGCGTCAAGGCCCAGGCCGCTCTGCGAGAGTTGGATAAGGGATCCGGCGCCGAGGTCGACGAGGTAGACCCGGTCCTCGTACACCACCGCAGTCGAGACGCCGGCCGGGCCACCGGCAAGCCGACCAGGCCCACCGGCGGTGCCCAGAAGGACAAGTCTGGTGCGGTGACGGCGAGCGGCCGAACCTTTCCTCTCCGGCCCCGCCGCGGCCGCAGGCGAACCGGCCGCTATGAGCCCACCGGCGGCCGCAGCCGCGCTCAGCGACTTGAGGAATCGCCGCCGATCGGCCTCCGGCATCTGGTTCGCCGCGGATCTCAGGACATCGCACATCGTCTCGCTACTCCTTCGTCGTTCGGAGGACGGGTGCGGTGGAAGCAGCGTCCGGTGGCAAGCGCATGCGCGTATTGTTCGACGTGAGAAGGTCGGCGCACATAGAGCGATTCCGATGAGTGGCACGGGAGATGTCCGTCGCGCCTCCGCCGGCAGTCGGCCGGAGAGCCGCTTGATCGTCCCCTGGTGACCGCCCTAGTGGCCCGCCGCCCAGGTTGCCGCGCCTGGTCCCGGTGACGCTGGTGCCTGGCGCTAGAGAACGGTAGGGCTGCGGCGTTCGAGGAGGACGACGTCGCGCCACCTGCCGTGGAGACGGCCCAGTCTTTGACGGGTGCCCACTGTGCGGAAGCCTGCTTTGGCATGCAGGCGGAGGCTGGGGGTGTTTTCGGGGAAGATGCCGGTTTGGATGGTCCAGATGTCGTCGGCTTCGGTGGCGGCGATGAACGCGGTCAGCAGTGCGGCGCCGATGCCCAGCCCGCGGGCGTGCGGAGAGACGTAGATGCTGTGCTCCACCACCCCGGCATAGCAGCATCGATCTGAGACGGGGCTGGCTGCGATCCAGCCGAGCACGTTGTGGTTCGGGTCTGTGGCGTGGTCGGTCGCGACATAGCGATATTGGTCGAGCTTGGCGGAGTCGAACGCTTGCCAGGTGGGGGCGGTCGTCTCGAAGCTGGCGTGTCCGGTGTCCAGGCCGTGCTGGTAGATCGTCAGGACCTGGTCGGCGTCCTGGGGCTGCATGGCCCGGATGGCGATCCCGGGCTGATCGTGGTGATGGGATGGCATGGCGCGTTCGGGAGCTAGCCGGTGGGCTTGGTGGCCTGGACGATGGCGGCGTGTAGCCCGTCGCCGCTGTCGGCGGTTGCGGTGATGGTGATGCCGGTGAATCCGGCGGCGTGCAGCTCGCGACGGTACTCCTGGGCGGTGAGGGTGGAGGCGGCGCAGCCGAGGCGGTTCTCTGCGGCGGTGCGCTCGTCGGGATCAAGGCCGGATTCGGCGATGATGTCGCTGACCCCCAGTCGGCCGCCGGGGAGCAGGACGCGGAAGGCTTCGGCGAGCACGCGGGCCTTGTCGGCGGCGAGGTTGATGACGCAGTTGGAGATGACCACGTCCACGCTGGCCTCGGGAAGCGGAATGTCTTCGATGTGGCCGCGCAGGAAATGGGCGTTGCGGGCTCCGGCCTGCGTGGCGTTGGCACGGGCGAGGGCGAGCATGTCGTCGCTGGCGTCCAGCCCGTAGGCGGTTCCGGTCGAGCCGACGCGACGGGCCGACAGCAGCACGTCCAGTCCGCCGCCTGAGCCCAGGTCCAGGACGGTTTCTCCGGGACGCAGTTCGGCGACGGCGAGGGGGTTGCCGCATCCGAGACTCGCGCGTAGAGCGGCCTCCGGCACCTGGTCCTCAGCGGAATAGGCGGCGGCGTCGGTGCAGGCGTCGCTGCATTTGTTGCCGTCTTCTGGGGTGCCGCCGGCCAGGGCGAGCCGAGCTAGGCCGGAGTACCGCGCGACGATGGCTTCGGTTGTGGGGGCGCCACCGGGGCTGGGGTCGGCCATCAGGTGTCTCCTTCGGGTGGGCAGGTCGGCGCGACCGGTGCGGCCCGTCCCATGACCAGGTCGGCGGCGGTGGGGAAGCACTCCACGCACGCCGCATTGATCCGGTAGAAGCGGGAGGTCCCGTGCTGGTCGACCAGGACGAACCGGACCCGAGCCAGCACCTTGAGATGGGCGGACACCGTCGACTGCCCGACGTGAACGGCGTCAACGATCTCGCCGACGTTCATCGGCCGTCCCTGCCGTGCGAGTAGGGACACGATCTGGACGCGGGTCGGGTCGGCCAGTGCCTTGAACCAGGACGCGTACTCGGTGGCGGTCGGCCGGTCGAGCGGCCCTTTCTCCTCATTCATCGTTCATCGACGATAGACGATAAACAGCGCATGCGGAAGGAGGCGACAGGCGCCGGCCGTCAGGCGCCGGCGGGCAGGAGTTCGGCGAGCAGGGCGCGGACGCGGGTGTCGATCTCGTCGCGGATGGGACGGATCTTCTCGACGGGCCGGCCGGCGGGGTCGGGAAGCTGCCAGTCGAGATACCGCGTGCCAGGGAAGGCAGGGCAGGCGTCGCCGCAGCCCATGGTGATGACCACGTCGGCGGCCTGGACGGCTTCGCCGGTGAGCGGCTTGGGGAACTCCTTGGACAAGTCCAGGCCGAGTTCGGCCATCACTGCGCGGACGGCGGGGTTGATCTCGTCTGCGGGTGCGGACCCGGCTGACCGGACGCGGACCCGTCCGGCGGCGTGGTGATCGAGCAGGGCGGCGGCCATCTGGGAGCGTCCAGCGTTATGAACGCACACGAACAGCACCTCGGGCACGACGGCGGTCATCACAGGCGCCCGGTCAGGAGACAGCGGCTGCGGCGACGCGCGGCCCGAGGATCGTCGACAGCCGTTCCAGGACGCCGGGGTTGAGCCAGTAGTAAACCCACGTCCCGCGCCGCTCCGAGTCGATCAACCCGGCCTGCTTGAGCACTTTCAGGTGATGGCTGATCGTGGGCGCCGTGAGGTCGAACGCGGCGGTCAGGTCGCATACGCACACCTCTCCACCCTCGTGGCAGGCGATCAAGGACAGCAGTCGCAATCGGACGGGGTCGGCGATCGCCTTGAACAACGGCGCCAGTTCGGCCGCCTCGTTCTCGCTCAACGGCTCGCAGACCAGGGGCGCACAGCACGCCCCCTCGGCGTCGACGGGGCCCAAGATCGGCAACGGCTGCTTAGACATGCCTCTAATTTGACATCCATCTATGCACGGATGCAAACTCGATCCATCGGCTGCTTAGACGAACATCTAAACAGCCTTCACCTGGGCACCCGCCGACCGACGACCGGCCGACACCGCCCACGACACGAGGAGGAACCCATGTCCCGCGTCCAGCTCGCATTGCGCGTGTCCGACCTGGAAGGCTCGATCGCCTTCTACTCCAAGCTCTTTGGCACGGAGCCGGCCAAACTCCGGCCCGGCTACGCCAACTTCGCCGTCGTCGAGCCGCCGCTCAAGCTCGTCCTGATCGAGGGCGAGGACGGGGAGCCGACCCGCATGGATCACCTCGGCGTCGAGGTCGAGGACTCCGGGCTCGTCACCGACGCGACCAAGCGCCTGACGGACGCCGGACTCGTGACCCTGGAGGAGAACGACACCTCGTGCTGCTACGCGCTGCAGGACAAGGTCTGGGTCCACGGTCCCGGCGGCGAGCCGTGGGAGGTCTACACGGTCAAGGCCGACGCGGACACTCTCGCCAAGGCCGAAGAGTCCGCGTGCTGCACAACCCAAGCCGGAGACCGGACCACCGAAACGACCACGGCAGTCGCAGCCACAGCCAGCGCGACCTGCTGCTGACCACCGCCACCCAATTGCGCCCGCACCGCAGGCACCGTGACTCTCCGGCAGGGCGTCGGCCCTCTGTTCCGAAAGCACCTGCGGGCGCACGTCGCCAAGCACGCTACGACGCTCGTCTCTGCGGAGCCGAACAAGCGGGGGCAGCTTTCCGGCGAACGCCCGTGAGCTCTGGCCGTCGAGACCGTCGCGCGTCCGAACCTGCACTCCACGACCTGCGGCACACCGGCAAAACGCCGCACTGCGGGGAAGCCTGCGCGACCTCACGGACCGATTGGAGCAGAAAGCGTCGGGCAGCGATGACCGACCACCACTCGACGTCCGAGCCGAGCCGCAGGCGATCCCCCGCTGCGCTCGACGAAAGGAGCGGAGCGGGCAGCGACGGCAGGGAGAATGACGGCGGTCTCGCCAGTGGCACACACTCGTCCCGCTGGCGTAATGTCCCGAACGCCCCCATCCGGAGTCGGATGGGGGCGTTTCCGCAGGTGGGCCCTAGGGGATTCGCCCCCAGACCTGCGTAGGCTGCTCGGAGCGGCTACAAAATGACGGAGGGCCTGTGACTCTCGCTAGAAGGGGATGCCGGCGCATCGTCGTCGACGGGGCCGAGTATCGGTGGAAAGTGCGCGGCCGCCCGACCTACTGCCAGGGGCTGGGCTGGTCCCCGCTGACCTTTGCTGTGGAAGCCGCAGAGTCACCCGGCGCGCTGCTCGTCGTCTCGCTGCCATGTGCGCATCCCAGCAACTGGGTGAGCCTGCCATCCGGCGTGGTCCTGCCCCGGACGGTTTCGAGGGCGATCCACTCAGCGCTGCTCAACGGTTGGATGCCGACACGGCCAGGCCCAACGTTCACGCTCACCTTGAGCGGGGAACACCCCCGCCGCGATCGCAAGGGCAACGCTTCCTGAGCTCGAGGAACGCATGGGCCGCCAGCCACCACGCGGCGATGATCTACCTGCGCGCGACGGACGAGCGGCACCGCGAGATCGCGGGCACCCTGAGCGCGATGGCCAAGGCCGAACCCAAGGGCCGAAGGCGTTCGGGCACGCGACGGGCACGGAAGCGAAAGAAGATTCGTGAAAGACGAGAGCCCAGGCCGGAACTTCACTTCTGACCGGGGCTTCTTGGTGGGTGGAGCCTAGGGGATTCGAACCCCTGACACCCGGCTTGCAAAGCCGGTGCTCTACCAACTGAGCTAAGGCCCCTCGCGGCGGGACAAGCCTACCCGGGGTGGTCGGCGGTCGTGGAATCGGTGGTGGGGAGGATGAGGTCGGGGAGGGACGCGACGCTGGGGAGGACGTGGGTGGCGCCGGCGTCGAGGAGGCGGTCGTGGTCGTGGGCGCCGGTGAGGACGCCCGCGACGATGGACGCGCCGGAGCGGCGGCCGGTGAGCATGTTATGTCGTTGGCGGTGTCGCCGCAGACGGCGATGTGGCGGACGTCGTCCACGCCGAGGCGGAGGGCCGCGGTCAGGACGAGGTCGGGCCACGGGCGGCCGCGGGGGACGTCGGCGGGGCAGAGCGTCAGGTCGACGCGGTCCCACCAGTCCAGGGCGTCGAGGATGCGGGCCTGGGTGCTGCGGCCGAAGCCGGTGAGCAGGCACACGCGCACGCCGGCGCCGCGGATGCGTCGCAGGGCCTCATCGGCGCCGGGTACGGGTTTGAGGCCGTGCCGGTCGACGAGCTGGTCGTAGGAACGCTCGAACGCCAGGTTCGCGGCCTGGGCGCGGGGTTCGTCGAAGAGCGCGCGGAAGATGGCGATCTTCGAGCCGCCGCGGGCGTCGCGGAAGTGGGCGAGGGCACGGTCGTAGGCCGCCGTGCCGGAGACGATCCCCAGGGTGGCGATCGCCTCGGCGAAGGCGGATTCGACCGTGTCGCCGTCCGCGACGGTGGTCCCGGCGAGATCGAGGCAGGCGACGGTGATCGGCTCTGCTTCGCTCACGCCGGGGCCGGTCGCCGGCGGATCAGTTGTCGGACGACGTGGCCTCGGTCCACAGGTCCAGCTCGGCGCGGTCCTGCTGGAGCTTGCGCCAGACAGCGAAGCCACCGAGTGCGACAACGGCGAGGACGAGCAGCTTCTTCACGGTGGGACCCCTTCACCTCGACTATCAAGTCAAACCCGGGAAATGCGGAACGATGTCTGCTTCCCCCGGCTCTCCGCAGCCTAGCAACCGATGCCGGGCGATCATCACCCACTCGCCGTCATCGGACCGGACGTCCAAAGAAGCTGTCACGTTTTCGCCATCTCGCCGGGACGCCCGGACGGTCGCATAATCCGTGGTGACGACCTTCGGGAGTGCCGATGGCAGAGGATGACTTCCGGCGTTGGGAACGCGAGTTCGACATGGGTGTGCCGGACGAGCGGGCGACGGGAGGCCGCGGGCTGGTGCTCGCCGCGGGCGCGACCGCGACGGGATGCGCCGCCATGATCGCGCTGGGTGAGGTGGTCCTCGGCGTCGCGGGATTGGTGCTGTCGTCGGTGATCCTGCTGCTGTGGCGCATCGGGATGTGATCCGCCATCATCGCGGCATGGATCTGCGCGGAGCGAACGTCCTGGTGACCGGCGCGACCGGCGGTATCGGCCAGGCCCTGGCGAAAGCGCTGGCCGATCGCGATGGCCGGCTCGTCCTGACGGGCCGCCGGGCGGACGTCCTGGAGCCGCTCGCGGAACAGCTCGGCGCCCGCGCGATCGTCGCCGACCTGGCCGATCGTGCCGCGGCCGAGGGGCTGCTGGACGAGGCCGGGCGTGTGGACGTACTGGTGGCGAACGCGGCGCTGCCCGCGTCCGGGCTGCTGGCGGAGTACTCGATCGCTCAGATCGACCGGGTACTGGACGTGAACCTGCGGGCGCCCGTCGTGATGGCGAAACTCGCGGCCGACCAAATGGCCGATCGTGGCCGCGGGCATCTGGTGTTCGTGTCGTCGCTGTCCGGCAAGGCGGCGTCCGGGAACGCGTCGTTGTACAACGCGACGAAGTTCGGGATGCGGGGATTCGCGCTGGCGCTGCGGGAGGATCTGCATCCGCACGGCATCGGCGTTTCGACAGTCTTCCCCGGGTTCATCCGGGACGCCGGGATGTTCGCCGAGGCGGGCGTGACCCTGCCCAAGGGCATCGGGACGCGCACGCCCCGGGACGTGGCGCGGGCTACCGTCCGGGCCATCGAGCGGAACATCGCGGAGATCGATGTGGCGCCGCTGGGGCTGCGGCTCGGCGCCCGGATCGGCGGGGTCGCGCCCGTCCTGTCCGCGGCGGTGCAGCGGCGTGCGGGCGGGCACCGGGTCGCGCGGGACCTCGCGAACGGGCAGCGCGACAAGCGGTAGCGACAAATCCGGATCTTCCGGCGATAATCCGGGCGTGCCCGCTTGATCAGCGGGCCGAGCCGGCGCAGCGCCGGGCCGCATCCCGCCCGCCGCGTGCGCCTCCGCGCGAGGAGGGTCTGCGCATGTGGACGGGCAGGACGATCGTGATCGGGACGGCGGCCGCGGCCGTCCTGTCGATGGCGGCGGCTCCCGCACGGGCGGCCGATCCGGCGGACGCGCAGGTGGTCCCGGTCCAGGTCACCGGTGATCCCGCCAAGCGGTTCAACCTGGTGGTGCTGGGGGACGGCTACACGGCGGCGGACATGCCGAAGTTCCGCACCCACCTCGCCGAGCACCTGAACGACCTGTGGACGATCGAGCCGTTCAAGTCGTATCGCAGCTACATCAACGTGTACGCGGTCGAGATCCCCTCTGGCGAGTCGGGCGTGAGCTGCGACCCGGCACTGTCCTCGCCGCGCCGGAACACTCCGCTGAGCATGGCGTTCTGGAGCGGCTGCCGGGACGACGGCATTCAGCGCCTCCTCGTCATGGACGACAACGCGGCCAAGACGTACGCGGACCTCGTCCAGGGAACGACAACGCAGAACCGGCAGATTCTCGGGCTTGCCAACAGCGACACCTACGGCGGTGCAGGTGGGGCGTATGCGACGGCGTCCGGCGGGAACGCGATGTCCGCTCTCATCGCTCCACACGAACTCGGCCATTCTCTGGGCGGGCTGGACGACGAGTACGACTACTACCAACGGGGCGTGCCCGGCGGGACGTACAGCGGTCCTGAGCCCGAATCCATCCACCACACGCTGTTGACAGAGCGCGAGATGAAGGCGCAGAAGGCGAAATGGTGGCGGTGGCTCGGTGAACGGAGCGAGGCCGGCGGCACCATCGGACGGTACGAGGGCGGGCTCTACTCCAGTAAGGGCGTGTGGAGGCCGAGCCAGCACTCGATGATGAAATCGCTCGGCTATTACTTCGACCAGGTCGCGCGTGAACGGATGACCCAACGGGTGTCAGCCAAGGTGAATCTGGTCCAGGCGCACACGCCGACGGACGCCCCTGTCGGCGACGACCGTGTTCTCTGGGTGGAGACGATGCACCCGTCCGGCCACAAACTGTCCGTTTCCTGGACGGTCGACGGTAAGAAGGTGGCGCGGGGTGCGAACCTCGATCTGTCGAAGCTGCACCTTAAGAAGGGCACGCACACGGTCAGAGTCACGGTCACCGACCCGACCAATTTCGTCCGGGACCCGGACATCAGGTCGTCGGCGGCTCTCACCCAGGTTCGTACTTGGACGGTCGATACTCGCCTGAGCACGCCGCCCACCACCGTGCCCGTCGACTTCAGTTCGTCCACGCCGATCGACAAGCCCGTTGGAGGCGAGTCCGTCGTGTATGTGGAAACCACCCACCCTGACCAGAGCGTGCCGAAGGTGCGCTGGGAGCTCGATGGGCGACCTGTGCGCGGCGGTGACCGGGACGTCGATCTCGGACGGTTCCGCCTGGCCAAGGGCACCCACACGCTGGTCGCACGCACCGGAACCAAGAGCCTCACCTGGACGATCGACGCGCAGAAGCCGACGGTGACCTACGAGCTGTCCAAAGCGGCCCAGAGCACGGTTCGCCCTGGACGCACGCCCGAGTACGTCTTCGACGGCCCCTTCACCATGCGGCTCACTGGTTCGGACGACCGCGCAGGTGTCGTCGTCTCCGAGTTCCGCGTGGACGGTGACGGTTGGTTCAACTACTTCGGCTGGCCGACCGACTCTTCCGCTCCCTGGCTCTTCACCGAGAACGGCACGGTCATCGACAGCCTGACCTACGGCAAGCTGGGCAAGGGCCGGCACACCATCGAGTACCGCGCGATCGACCCGGCCGGCAACACGGCCAACCCCGGCAAGTTCATCGCCACACTCCGCTGACCCCCCACGCGTACGTCGTCCCCCAAGCACCTCGAATCCGATCGAGGACGCCCGACTCCGCGCCCGCCCCCACCTCGCCGCGGTAGTCGAGCACGGCGGCG
Source organism: Actinomadura madurae (assembly GCF_900115095.1). Classification (GTDB taxonomy): domain Bacteria; phylum Actinomycetota; class Actinomycetes; order Streptosporangiales; family Streptosporangiaceae; genus Spirillospora; species Spirillospora madurae. Next base: position 32,595 of record NZ_FOVH01000025.1, on the reverse strand, counting down.
CCTGGACTCCGACACCCACTGGCAGGACCGCCCGACCATCCCCAAGAAGCAGCCGCCGCCGTACGCCAGCACAGCCCCCGGCCGGTACAGGGGTTCCCTGGCAGCCGGGTGCCGCTTCGCCACACTGCCCCCACCCAGCCAGGCCCGCCCGCGGCCCTGTTCCCGTTCCGGGGCGGGGGTTATCGGCCGGTGGCTGGTTCAGGGGTGGGGGTGTCGTCGCGTAGCGGGGGTGGGGCGGTTGGGGAGCGTCGGACCGTCGCGAAGATGGAGCCGCCGAGGATCAGCATGAAGGACGCGATGATCGTCCCGGTGAGGGGCTCGCCGAGGAAAACGACCCCGGCGGCCACCGCGACGGCCGGGTTCACGTAGGTGAACACCATGCCCCGGGACGTGCCGACCTCCCGGATCAGCTCGAAGAAGACGATGAACGCCAGCGCCGTGCACACCAGGCCGAGCGCGATCAGCGCCGCCACGACGCGTCCGCTCGGCATGGTCTCCGGCCGCGTCGCGATCGCCGGGCCGGAGTAGACGAGCGCGGCGATCGCCAGCGAGAACGCGGCCATGTGCAGGCTCGGGAGCTCGTGCAGCCGCCGGGTGGCGATCATCGGGGCGATCGAGTACCCGAGCGCGACCAGCATGACCTCGCCGATCGCCCAGGCGCTGCCGCCGCCGAGATGCGGCCCCGCCAGCACGCCGACGCCGGCCAGCCCGACCAGCAGCCCGGCCCAGCGCACCGGCCCCAGCCGCTCCGCGTCGCCGGTGAGCCGCGCGAGCACCACCCCGATGATCGGGACGGCGGCGATCAGCAGGCCGGTCATGGAGCTGGTCAGCCGGTTCTCCGCGTCCGACACCAGCGCCCACGGGCCGAGGATCTCCACCGCGGTGAACGCCAGCAGCGGAAGCCAGTGCCGGCGGACCACGTCGAGTTGCCCCGACCTGATCACCAGCGGCAGCAGGACGAGCGCGCCGAGCGCCGTCCGCGCGAACACCACCGTGGGGACCGAGACGCTCTCGACCGCCACCTTGATCAACAGATAAGGGATGCCCCACAGCACGCTCATCAGCGCGAACAGCACCCAGCCACGGCGACTCAACCCGACCTCCGATCCCGCTCGGACGTTCAGGATGCGGGGCGCCGGGACATGCTGTCTTGAACGGAGTTGCGGTAAATGCCCGGTGTGACGCCCACCACGCGGCGGAACCAGCGGGTGAGATGCGCCTGGTCGGCGAACCCGACGAGCGTCGCCGCGTCGGCTGGTCTGTGCCCCGCGTCCAGCAGCGTCCGCGCGCGAGCCACCCGATGCTGGGCGAGCCATGCGTACGGCGGCATGCCCGTCGCGTCCCGGAAGGCGCGCAGCAGCTGGTAGCGCGAGAGGTCCAGGTCGGCGGCGACCTCGGCGAGGGTCGGTGGGGCGATCATCTCGTCGGAGAGCCGCGCCGCCACGACCTGCGCGATGCGTGCCGCTTCGGCCCTGCGGTGGCCGGGAGGCGCCTTGGGACGCGACGTCGCGTGCCGCCGGACCAGGGCGCCGAGCATCCCGAGCAGCCGCGACTCGCCTTCGAGCGGGTCTTCCCCGGCCCTCAGCGCACGGTGGGCCAGCCGGAGGGCCTCACCGAGCCGCGGATCGTCGATGATCGGTTCCCGGAAGTGCGGCGCCGCCTCGGCCCCGGCGGTCGTCGCCGCCCCCAGCAGGTCGGCTCCGGGATAAAGGCAGAGGTAGGCGAACCCTTCGGGATGCGCCGGGCCACCGGTGTGCGCCTCGCCGGGCTCGACCACCACGAGGCTGCCGGCCCCCGAGTAGACCTTCTCGCCCCGGTACCGCATTGTTTCCAGGCCGTCGACGGTCACGCCGATGGCGTACTCGTCGTGGGCGTGCAGCGCGTAGTGCCGGCGTCCGATCCGGGCCGTCAGCAGGTCGAGCGGTGCCCCCTGAATGCCGCCGACCCGCGTCCACAGCGTCCGGTCGCTCCGCCGCGGACCGGTGTCACGCGGAGAAGACGTGCCGAAGCCGCCAGCGGTCCTCGTCACGGCCCAACTCCACGACGGCCACGCCTTCCGCGCCGGTGACCCGCATCCGGTAGACCCTGCCCTCCTGGGCCGTCCCGTAGGTCTTCAGCACCTCGTCCACCGCGTAGCGCGCCCCTCGCCACTCGTACGCGGTGAGCCGCCCCGCCCTGTCGTGCTCCGTGCGAACCGGCTCGTTCAGCAACTGCCCCATGGCGGGAGCGTAGCACGCATTCGAACTGGTGTTCGCAGGTGAGGGCGCCTTTCACCTCCCGCTCGACCCGGCCTCGAACCCACGAAACCCGCGGCCCCGTCGACGGTTTCGCCCCCTCCGGCCTTCCGCCGCAGAGCCGAATCAAGCGCGTCATACACAAACCAACAGACAACACCTGCCCTCTCATCCTTCGCTCCGAGCCAAACCGATCAACGCCCCCATGTACATCTACGGCACCGTCGGCTTGCGGACCGCCTTGGCCCGCCGCCATCACCCCTCGACGCCGCCCCCTGCGCATCGCACAGGACTGCGCCCACCCAGGCGCCGCGCTCCGGGATGGCGGCGGGCCGGGTCGTCTATGCGATCCGCGTGCAGCGAGCACCTCGCGACCCGGCGACCTCGTCGCCGACTCCGCCCCCACGCCGCGCTATCAGCCGCTGTCTCTGCCGGACCACCGGACGCGGCTGGGGGCGGCCTCGACCGGGGATCTGACCGAGCACACCCGCAGCGTGTTCGCGCTCGTGTTCGCGCTCGCGCTCGCGCTCGCGCTCGCGTTCGCGGTCGCGTTCGCGCTCGCGTTCGCGGTCGCGGTCGCGTTCGCGGTCGGCGTCGATCGAGGGCGACGTTGACCACGGTCGCGTCGACCGCGAAGAACCGCAGCACGAGTGCGGGCGACGTGGGCTGACGACGGGGGTGGGGAAGGAAGGATCGCGGGTGGCTGAAGGGAGAAATCGTGATCAATGGTGCGCATGTCATTCTCTACAGCAACGATGCCGAGGCGGATCGCGCGTTCATCCGGGACGTCCTGGAATTTCCGGGGGTCGATGCGGGTCACGGGTGGCTGATCTTCAAGCTGCCGCCGGCGGAAGTCGCCGTGCACCCCGTCGAGGGGCCGCCGCGCCACGAGTTCTGCCTCATGTGCGACGACATCCGGGCCACGCTGGACGAGCTCGCCGACAAGGGTGTCAAGGTGGCCGCGCCCATCAGCGAGCAGGGGTGGGGACTGCTCGCGGCGATCGAACTGCCGAGCGGGGCGGAGTTGCCGATCTATCAGCCGCAGCATCCGCTGGCGAAGGACCTGTAGGGCACGTAATCCACAGGCTGTGGACAACCTTCGCACACACCTCCTTCCTCGTCGGACTAGGCGATCCAGAGGTCGCGTCCACAAGCGGATCCCCAGAACAGCCGGGGTTTCCACGGTGCTGACGAGACATCGGGCGCCGTTGTGTCCATCATGCCGAGGGCGCCGCATGCGTCCACAGAATCCACAACCTGTGGATAACTCTCGTGCACAACCTGGGTACGACGGCCCGACTCCGCGTCCACCATTCTTCCCCAGCTCACCCCCAACCGGGGGCCAGGTTATCCACGTCGTGGAAAAGCCTCTGACCTGCGACTAGGCCACTCCTGAGCGGTGCGCCCCACAACCCGTTCACAGCCTGTGGGCGGATTCCCTCCACAACCTCACCGGGTCGGTGGACAGCGTTGCCCACAGCAATCCCCAGCCGCGTCCCCAACGGAGGCACGGTTGGCGTCGCCTCGGATGCCCGGCGCGAGGCCTGTGGTTTCGGCCGCTCCGCCCCCGCCTCACTCGGCTGATTCGCCTGCCTGCTCCGACGCGCCTTCCAGGTCGGCCAGGCGGTTGAGGTCGTCCATCAGGCCCGATGGATCGGGGAGATCTACCGCGCGGGCCTGCGCCACGAGTGCGCGTGCGCGCGACCAGTCCTCCAGTTGGACGGCCGCGTCCGCGCGCAGGACGAGGGCCTTCAGGCGTTCGGCCGGCGTCAGCGGCTCGGCAGAGGCCAGCAGGTGATCAAGGATCTTGGTGGCGGCCCGATGATCTCCCTTCGAGTCGCCCAGTAGCGCGGCCATGTGGAGGGCCTTGGCGACCGGTTCTTTCGGGACCGGCGCGTAGCGCTGGTCGTCCGAGATGGGCTGGCCGACGCGGAGCTGGAGGCCGTCCGGGTCGCTGATCAGGAACTGCCGGACGCCGTACGACATGTCCCGCACGGCACTCAGCCGGGGAAGCCCGCGCGTGGGAATCCGGCCGAGTGCCTGCCGCAACCCGCCCCGGAACGCCTCGTACAGTGCGTCGACGTCCGTTGTGGTGACGTAGCACATGTTCATGGACGCCGCCGGCTCGTGCTTCTTCCAGCCGAAGAACTGCAGCTCGATGTCACCGCGGCGAACCGCCACGTACGGGTTCGGACGAAGCTGCCAGCTGGTCTGCTCGAAGCCGAGCGCCCGGTAGAACTCCCAGGTCGCCTCGATGGAACGGCACGGATAAATCGGGATCGCCTTCTCAGCCATCCCCGGAGCGTAGGCAGCTTTAGGTATGTAGTCAAGTTTGATTAGATGCGCCTCGCGCTCGGCGGCGTCCGCACGGCGTGGCGCAGGCGCGTGCTCGCCAAGGCGCGCTGAGCGATCCCGCCGCGCGAGAGCCGGCGCCGCCGCTGGCAACGGATGCGCGTATCTGACTGAACAGGGCCCTGGGTACTCGCGATCGTCACGATTCGGAGGAGGCGGCGGTTCTTCCACCACGGGCCGCCACGCGCCCCCGCCTTCGGACTGGCGAAGTTCGTCACCAGCCTCAGCCTGACACCCCCCTCCACCCCCGCCGCCCCCGGACCGGCATCCGCCCCGTTCACCTGCCCTGTCCCGCCCCAGGCGCTGCTCGGTTCCAGCCCCGCCGCTGAGTACATATCCGGGTCTCGGCGACTCTGAGACCGGCTGGCCAGGTCGGAAGCATGCTGTCGACTTCGATGAGCCCGTCATGCCCCGAGGGGCTTCTGGCCCGTGGCCGGGTGCCTTCTGCGTCGTCCTCGTGCACGTTGAGGCCGACCAGCATCGAGACACCCCAGAGCGTCCGACAGGGGAACGATTCGCGGCTTGTGTAAGGGCATGCGGCCGACTGTGGCGGGGTTGCTTTGCGGTGGGCGCGAATCCACAGGCAGACGCACTATTCCGCAGCCCGTCATGGCCCCCGGCGCGCCGTCCCAACTTGTTCAGCGTGTGACGCCCATCTGTGAGTTGCCGCGCCGCCAACTCACCGCCCAGTCCGGCCGAACGTCCGGATCGTCCCTTCCCGACGCGAGGTGTTCGTCACCACGAATGGGCGATGCCGTCCAGCACGCCACGAGGCCGTTCGCCACCTAGACGGGAGTGAACGCGTCGTTCCAGGGCGCACGAACCGGGGAGGTGAAGGATGATGTGAGCGTGATCGCGCGACCAGCGCGGCAGCGATCAACGGGTACAACGATCATGGGCGGAGCGGAGGCGTGGGAATGTCCGCCCCCCGGGGCCCATCCTCCGCCTAGTCGCCTCCGTCGCGAGTTATCCACAGGCTGTGGACAGGGGGCCCATGGACTTCAGCGAGAACATCGCCGCCAGGCCGTCGAGGACGCTTTCTAGACCGCCCGCCCACCACATCTCGCCGCACTCCCAGCCGCCCCGCACCAGCTGCCCACCTGCCCTGCGCCCACCAGGAACAACATGTGATCACGTGCTCAGCGCAGCCAGCACCACCACCGAGCCAACTGCGGCTCACCCGACGCTGCGTACACGCCGCCGTGATCACTATGCTCTCCCTCGGCACTCCGCCCGCCCAGCGGGGTGCACGGGTGGGTCGCCGAACCTTGCCATGCCTGCACAACCTGGTGGGGTGGGAGGTTGGGGGCGCCGCCAGGAGTGAGGTGTAGGTCGCCGCAAGGCGGCGGTGCTGCGGCAGCCGGGAGTCGGTCGACCAGGACGAGCCCGCATCATCAGGTCGCCGGCGCGCATTGCCGACGAGCTCGGACGAGGCCAAGCCCGCACCGACCCGTGGTGCGGCGGGAACGCAGCCCAAGCGGATCAGGTCGAGGGCGGGGAGGTCTTGGCCGTGCCCGTCCACCGACCTCCCGAGGACGCTGGATCCGCTCATCCGTCGCCCGCACCCGTTCGTGCGCGAGGCGCAACCCCGCCACAGTCGGCCGCATGCACCTACGCACGCCACGCAATCGTTCCCCTGCCGGACGTTCCGGGGGCTTGATGTTGGCCGGCCCTCAACGTGCACGAGAACGACGCAAGAGGCGCCGCCCAGGGCCTCTGACCCATCGGGTCGCCCCGCACGCTCGGAGACACCATCGATCCGGGCCGCGAGCGACAACACGTGGGGCTGGGTCGGTTAGCGCCAGCTCGGGCGCGCCCGAGTCACCGGGCGAGACACCGCGGGTGATCCCCCGCGGCGGGCGGCCCGCGGGACGGGCGGGTTGTCCCCGGCCCGCACACCGCCGACCGCAGGGCCCTCTTACGTGCGGCGCGGGCGTCCCACCGCCGTCCCCAGACGGCCCGCGCCCGCAGTTTCCACACCGACGCCCAAGGACGATTGCCGTTTCCATCCGTCGCGCTAGGCGCTGACCGATCCGCGCAGACAACCCATGGGATGCCTCCGGCCGCGGCTGGATGTCACACCACATCTCTCGTCCGTCTCACGGCACAACCCGTCTGAGACAGGGCTGCGCGGGCCGGTTACCTGCCCAGGGTCGCTCAGCTCGCCTCCTACACTGCGTCTGCCGCCGGCGACCAGGCTCTGCGCGCGGACGAACGGCAAGGAGGTCAGGTGGCAGACGGCGAGCGGCCCCGCAGAATCTGCTCGATGCCCGAACCGTGAGCCCCCCTTCCGCCACCGTCGTCGACCTGCTTTCTGAGCCGAGAACCGCCGGCAAATGCCCTGGCTCTGGGACGCCCGTCCCGGGCAGACTTTGCGGATGCCCACCCGCACCCTCTGGCGTCCGGTCGGCCCGACCGAATTGGAACTCCTGCGCGCCTCGGACTGGCGGTCGTGGCCGCCGCGCCTTCCGGATCAGCCGATCTTTTACCCCGTCCTCAACGAGGAGTACGCGATCAAGATCGCACGCGACTGGAACGTGCCCGCCCACGGCTCCGGTTACGTGACACGATTCGAGGTGGACGCCGCCTTCGCCGCTCGCTATCCGGTCCGCCAGGTCGGCGGCCGAACCATCCTGGAACTGTGGGTGCCCGCGGAGGAACTTCAGGAGTTCAACGAGCACATCGTCGGCCGCATCGAAGTGATCCACGACTTTCACACCGAGCCTCCGGCCTGACGATTCGAGTTATCCACAACCTGTGGAGAAACCCCCCGCTCCTATGGATAACCCTCTGTGATCTGTCCACACAAGGCGCCCTCTGTGGGCGTCCGAACGCATGACACTCCCGAGGGCGTGGAGACGCCGAATGCCCTTCCTGCCTGATGGGACGCGGCGAGGCTGACCCGGAGCCTCCTCGACTTCCGCAGCGTTCGAGTGGTCATCCCGATGGCCAGGGAGCAACGGTCTCCCAACCTCGGGAACGCCCCCCGCGCCATCGAACATGTCAGCGCGCTGAACACCTCCGGCTATTCGTTGTGGTGGCCCGGACAACCCCGGATCAGGTGATCTCGCACCTCTCATTCCGTCCTACGAGCGGACCAACGGCCTGACAAGGCCTGGCCCGACCTGTGCGCCCGCTAACCACACAGATGCCGAACGCTCTGTACCCACCACGGCGGCCCACGCCTCTACGACGCACCGAGTCCCGCTACTCGACCGGATCCGAGCAAGCCTTGAAAGCCGCCGCCGCAAGATCAACGAGGATCGGACGAAAGTACCCACCTGGCCGACGACTGCATTCCGTGCAGGCGGGCCCCGATGGGCCGACAGCACGCAACGGCCGACCGCCCGTCGTAATCCGCGACCCGTCGTAATCCCCGGCGTCCACCCGAAGCCGGGATCATGAAAGGCCGCTGAGCGGGACCGGCGGCACGGCGACCACGGCCGCACAGCGGCACGTCAGCACAGCGACCACGACGGCACGGCCAGCTTCACCGGGGCGAACTGGGCCACCTCCGCCAGGCAGCCGACGGCGGGGACGTCGTTGTCGCCCACCGGCCTCGTTGGGGGGCCCGGCCACGCACGGCGGCCAGCCTGATTGACTCATGCGCCGACCTCAGCGGGCGGCGCCCTCCTGCGCTCGCCGCCCTTGAGAAGGCGCCCGCAGAGCCCCCGGAGCGCCTCCTTCGCTGCCGCGCCCCCGCCCGGCCGCGAAGCGCACTAGCGTCTCGGCGCGGCAGATTCGGGTCGGTGGCCCGGTCGCATGGCCAGCACCTTGCCTTGTGGCGCAGCTGGGCGAGACTTCGCGGTGCTCTCCGGTGCCCGTACCGCCGACGGCGCCCTTCCAGGACGGCAAAGCGTGCGCGTGCGGCCTCGCCGCAGACGATGACCGACCTGGTCAGCAGGCTACGAAATGCAGCCCGAACGCCGCGTCGGCGAAGAAGCCTGTGGATGCGCGACGCGATACGCGAGCCGCGCATCGGGAGTTGCCCCAAGTCAAGGAATGCGCTCAGCTCGATCATGTCTTGGCTGGTGCGCCGGCTCTCCGTGCCCCACACCCGCTGCCCGGCCCGTGAATCAGCGGTTCTTGCCGCGACGGCGCCCTTCGGCCGTCCACGACAAGTCCGTCCCGCTGTGCCCCTGGGAGCCCCTGTCCCACGCCCGCATGTCACGACGGTTTTCGCGTGCTTCGGACATCATCGCCGCACCGTCTCGGAACCGATGCCCCCGCTTGCGGAGACGTCGGTCGTAAATTGCCCCGAACAAGAGCAACAGAGCGACAAAGCCGAGAATCACCATCCACCACATGCAGTGATACTCCTAGATCAAGCTCAACCCGAGAAGGAACAACTGCACAGAACTTCGGATCACCGCAAGGGGGCGGCCAACGCGGCGGGCGCCCGCCGGCACGGCGCCCTGGACCCACGTCGCCGCACATCGGACGGCCTGTCGAACCTGGAGCCCTGCGCAGCGGCCCCGTCGGCTCTCGCGTGAATGGGCCGGTGATGCGTCCGTCTGCAGACGCCGGCGGATGTGGCGGGTTGATCACCTGCGAGGTGAAGGTGGACTCCACCGTTGTGCGGACGCACCAGCACGCCGCCGGCGCCGGGAAGAGGGGCCGTGCAAGCCGAGCCGCCCGGAGAGGTGACCCGGGAGCCGCACGATCAAGCGCTGAGGGTTTCGGTGCGGGTGATCGACCAAACACCATCCGGCCTATGAGCAAGGGCAAGAGCCGTTGTAGCTGGTGGCCAGCGCCGGGCGGCGCGGGGACGCTCCGCAGTTGCGTGTCGGTTGTTCATCAAGCGGGACCGAGCAGGTCCCATCGGTTGCCGGCTATGTCGAGGAACACGGCGACTTGCCCGTAGGCCTCTGTGCGTGGCGCGGTGACGAAGTTGACTCCGGCGGCCGTCATGCGTTCATAGGCGGCATCGAAATCGTCCGTTTGGAGAAAGAACCCGACACGACCGGCCACCTGGTTCCCGACGGCACCGGCTTGACGCTCACCGTCCGCACGGGCCAGCAGGATGCCGGTCTCGGTGCCCGGCGGCCGGACGACGACCCAGCGTTTCGGACGGCCGTCGTTGGTCAGTGATGGCGAGTCCTCGACCAGGTCGAATCCTAATGCGGTGGTGAAGAACTCGATGGCTTGGTCGTAGTCGTCCACAACGATCGTGATCAGTGTCAGTCGCACTGCATGAGAGTAGCGGCGCCCGCCGAGGCTCACGGCCCACGCAGCGGCACGCCCCCGGCCCGACCGACGTCTATTGAGCCAGCGTGGCTCGCTCACCGCCTGCACCACTGGAAGCGCCGCTGCGAGTACTGCAAGGAGGCCTACCACCTCTACCGCGCCCAGCGTCGAGCCACAGGCAGGGACAGCCCGCGCTCGCCGGGCGTACGGCAGTCCGACGGCCACATCCCGGCCGACTGGTTCCGCAAGCAGATCTGGAACCCGGCCAGCAAGACCGCCGGGCTGTGCCACGTCACCCGCACCACTTGCGTCACGCCCACGCTTCCTGGCTCCTGGCCAGCGGCGCAGACCTCCGGGTCGTCCAAGAACGCCTGGGCCATGCCTCGATGGCCACGACCGATCAGTACCTCCACACCCTCCCCAACGCCGACGAGCCCCCTCGCCGCCCTCAACAAGATCTGCGGACCTCAGATCAACGAGGCCTGGACACCTCCGAGTTGGACACTCTCAAGGCCGAGAACGAACGCCTCCGAGCCGCCCTTGCCGACGTGGCCCTGGCGCTCCGCCCCGACTCCGGTCCCGCTTGGACACGGCCTGACCGCAGGCCCCACCCCAGCGGAGTCAGAGACCGGGCTAGCGTCGGTTCCGGCCGAACTCGCGTTGTGGGTCGATGCCCTGGAGCTCGTCTCGGACTACTGCCCGGAGTTGTTCGCGGAGTTCGGCGGCGGCGTCGTGGAGCCCGGCGCCGAAGGCGACGTTCCAGTCCTCGCACAGTTGCGACACACGTCCACTTCCGAACGCCTGGACCCCGATCAGCACGTCTATCGTCCAGTCGATGCGCTTGCCCCAGGGCCATTGTTCGTCGAACTGTCGGAGCTTGTCCTGGTCGTCCCGCGCCTCATAGTCGGCCCGCTGGTCACCAAGTCGACCCAGCGCAGGAGGATGAAGTAGGCGTCCCTGCGTTCGTGGCGCCCGTGACGACAGGTGCGACCCACTCCGACGGTCGGGGGTTCGCAAGTCACTTGCGGGCCTCCGGGTCAGATGACCGTCCTAGCCACCTCGATCACGATCACGGTGGTGACCTGGACGGCGATGTTGATCGCTCTGCAGGTCCACCACGGCCACTGACACGGCCGCGGAATGTGTGCCAACCGACCACCTCCAGGGTTGGCCGACCGGGCTCCCTGCCGTCCCCGCCGGAGCGCTGCCGGCTGGGCTCTGTGGTGAGTCCACACTTCCGCGGGCGGCGCTAGCCGATCGACGCCGGCTCGTCCGGCAGATGGATGAACGAGCGCCGCTCGGGACGGCGTTCCGCTGTCCGTTCCGCGTGAAAGTGATGAGTGGCCGCCGCTCTGAGCAGGCGCCCGCAAGGTAGGTCTGAAGGGAGCTCGTTGGAGTTGTTCAGACTGGCATTGCAGTTTCGGTTGATCTTGGCTGGGGTGCCAGTAGAGGAACGGCGGGGTGGGCAGGACCTTGCCGCTGTCGAGGGTGAGGTCGGTGCCCGCTGAGCGTCCCATGAGCCAGGCGAGCAGGGATGCTTGGCGACCTCGAATCATGGGTGAGTCGTTGCCGGCGGATATGTCATACCGAACGTCGGTGTTGGTGGCGTGGAGCCGCATGGGGGGCGCATTCTCGCGGCGGTTGAGGGCTGTGGTGACGACGTCGAGTTCGTCGGCGACGAAGTCGGCGGGCCAGTCGTCAGGTGTGAAGCCGACCTGTAGATCGACGTGGTGGACGAGCACTTCGCAGAGTCGTGCGTCGGCGATCCTGGCGGCGGGATGCCGTTGCCCGGCAGTCCACTGGACCATATGTCGCCAGGCCTCGGCGGGCATCAGCGAGTACTCGGCCGCGAATTGGTCGGCGCTGGCGCGAACGTCTGCGATCAGTTCGGTGGTGCTTCGGTCGGCGCCCGCTTCGATCTGGGCTGCCCGCGCCGTCAGGCTCGGGTATTCCTGCGCGGGCTCTCCTGTCCGTGCCCAGTTCAGCAGCCGCGTGCCGCCTTCGGCGTTGCGGGCCAGATGGGTCAGTACGTGGCCTCGTGTCCAGCCCGGCAGTAGGGACGGGAGGCGCATGTCATCGTCGCTGAGGCCGTCAGTGGTGGTGATCAGGTGCTCGGTCGCGGTGGTGATCCGGTCCAGGAGCACAGCAGGTTCAAAGCCCGATTCCAGATCTGGAGCCATGCACTCATAGTCGACCTGTCGGCGGTGTCGGAGGCGCCGTCGGGCCTCGCCGGGTCCTGGAGGAACAGGGGCAGGGACGGTCGGGGGTCTCGGGGGATCGGGTCGTGCCCCGTGGGGGCTCGGAGTCCGAGTGCCGTGGGAGTGCCAGACGATCAAAAGACCGGTTCCGATCTACGCGGAACCGGTCTCTGACCTGCGTTGGGCTGGTGGGCCTAGGTGGACTTGAACCACCGGCCTCATCCTTATCAGGGATGCGCTCTAACCGACTGAGCTATAGGCCCGGAGTGTGCCGCCACCCTGGCGGCGCAACGAGAGGTTACCCCATCTGGGCGGACAACCGGAAATCGTTTCGGGGCGGCGGCGGGTGGGGGTTACTCGGCCTCCTTGAGGGTGACCTCGACGCCGCCGACGAGGTCGGCGGCGAGGTTGTAGATGACGGAGCCGACCGTGGAGAGGGCGGTGATGAGCAGGACGTTCAGGGCGCCGACGAGGACGGTGTAGCCGAAGACGCGGAAGAAGGAGAACCAGTTGCCGGCGTCGACGCTGCTGCTGGTCTCGCCCTGCTCCTTGGTGAGGCTGTTGATCGTGTCGCTGATGGCGTCGAAGACGCCGAGGCCGGACAGGATCGCGTACAGGACGATGACGGCGACGAGTAGGACGACGAAGCAGACCAGCGACATGACGAAGCTGAACTTCATCACCGACCAGGGCTCCAGGCGGGAGAGCTGGAGCTGGGCCTTGCGGGCGGGCTTGCCGTTGGCGGCCTTCGCGGCCGCGCTGTTCGCCGGGGCGACGGAGGTGGACGGCCGGTCCTTCAGGACGGTGCCGGCGAAGCCGCGGAGGCCGCCGCCGGAGTTCGAGCCCGAGGACGCGTTGCCCGAGTCGGCGCCCGCCGATTTGAACGGCTTGGCGGGCTTGTCCGTACGTCCTGTCGAGACCGATCCGGACGGCTCGGCGGGTTTGGCCCAGCCCGCCGGGCCGGAGGCGGACGCCGCCGGTGTGGAGGCCGCGGGACTCGCGGCCGGCTTGCCGGTGGCAGGCGGGGCCGGTGAGGAGGGTGTGGACTCGGCCTTCGGCTTGCCGTCCTTGGGCGGTTCCGCGGTGTCCTTGACCGGGGCGATCTCCGGCGTGTCCGGTTCGTCACCGAGGTGGGCGAGGTCGGTCCTGGTCTCCTCGGCCCCCGAACCGGACTTGTCGGACTCGATGTCGACGGTCGTCTCGTCCCTGCTGGACTTGGCGGACGCGGCGGCGACCGTCCGGCCCGGCTTCGCGGCCGGTTTGCCGCCGGAGGGTTTCGCCCCCGGTTCGGACCCGCCCGGCTTGGCGGCCGCGGGCTTGCCGGCGGACGGCTTCCGCTTCGAGGCGGCCTGCTTGGCGGGTGCCTCGTCCTTCTTGCCCGTGCCGGGCCCGTCCTGGTCGTTGCCGGGCTCGGTGCTCACGTGTCCTCCTGGCCTAGCGGCTCGGTGACGATGCAGGATGCGTCACTCACCGTCGGTCCCTTCCGCGTCGTCCGAGTCCTCCATGGACTCTACGTTCCTCGCGATGGCCACCACGCTGTCCCCGTCCGCGAGGTTCATCAGGCGGACGCCCATGGTCTGCCTGCCGGACTGCTTGATCTCGGCGGCGGTCGTCCTGATCACGCCACCGTTCGACGTCATCGCGAACACCTCGTCGTCCGGGCCCACCATCAAGGCCCCTACCAACATGCCCCGCGATTCCACGATCTTAGCGGTGAGGACCCCCTTACCCCCACGCCCTTGGAGGGGGTATTGGTCCACGCGGGTGCGCTTGGCGTAGCCGCCTTCGGTGGCCACCAGGACGTCGTCCGAGGTGTCGGTCACGACCAGCATGTTGAGGACCTCCTGGTCCTCCTCGAACCGCATGCCGATCACGCCGGACGTGGCGCGCCCCATCGGCCGCAGCGACTCGTCGTCGGCGCGGAACCGGATCGCCTGGGCGCCGGTGGAGACCATGAGCAGGTTGTCGTCGGACGAGACGAGCCGCGCCGCGATCACCTCGTCGTCGTCGACCAGGTTGATCGCGATGATGCCGCCGGTGCGGGGCGAGTCGAAGTCGCGCAGGGCGGTCTTCTTGACGCGGCCCTTCTTCGTGCCGAGGACGAGGTAGGGGGCGACCTCGTAGTCGCGCAGGTCCATGACCTGGGCGATGTGCTCGTCCGGCTGGAAGGCCAGCAGGTTCGCGACGTGCTGGCCGCGCGAGTCGCGTCCGGCGTCGGGCAGTTCGTACGCCTTGGCCCGGTAGACGCGGCCCTTGTTGGTGAAGAACAGGATCCAGTGGTGCGTCGTGGTGACGAAGAACTGGTCGACGATGTCGTCCTGCTTCAGCTGCGCGCCGCGGACGCCCTTGCCGCCGCGCCGCTGCGCCCGGTACAGGTCGGTCTTGGTGCGCTTGGCGTAGCCGCCGCGGGTGATCGTGACGACGACGTCCTCTTCGGCGATGAGGTCCTCGTACGACACGTCCCCGTCGAACGGGATGATCTCGGTGCGCCGCTCGTCGCCGTACTTCTCGACGATGGGGGCGAGCTCGTCGCCGACGATCCGCCGCTGCCGCTCGGGCGAGCCGAGGATGTCGTTGTAGTCGGCGATCTCCGCCATGAGCTTGTCGTACTCGTCGGTGATCTGCTGGCGCTCCAGGGCGGCGAGCTTGCGCAGCTGCATGTCGAGGATGGCCTGCGCCTGGATCTCGTCGATCTCCAGCAGCGACATCAGGCCCTGCTGCGCCTCGGACGCCGACGGCGACCGCCGGATCAGCGCGATGACCTCGTCGATCCGGTCGAGGGCCTTCAGCAGGGCGCGCAGGATGTGGGCGCGCTCCTCGGCCTTGCGGAGCAGGAACCGGGTGCGGCGGACGATGACGTCGATCTGGTGCGCGACCCAGTGCCGGACGAACTGGTCGATGCGCAGGGTGCGCGGCACGCCGTCGACCAGCGCGAGCATGTTCGCGCCGAACGTCTCCTGCAGCTGGGTGTGCTTGTACAGGTTGTTCAGGACGACCTTGGCGACGGCGTCCCGCTTGAGGACGATGACGAGGCGCTGCCCCGTCCGGCCGGAGGTCTCGTCGCGGACGTCGGCGATGCCGTCGAGCTTGCCGTCCTTCACCCCGTCGGCGATCTTGAGGGCGAGGTTGTCCGGGTTGACCTGGTACGGCAGTTCGGTGACGACGAGGCAGGTGCGGCCCTGGATCTCCTCGACCTCGACGACGGCGCGCATGGTGATCGAGCCGCGGCCGGTGCGGTAGGCCTCCTCGATGCCCTTGCGGCCGACGATGAGGCCGGCGGTCGGGAAGTCGGGGCCCTTGACCCGCTCGATCAGCGCTTCGAGCAGCTCCTCGTCGGATGCGCCGTAGTTGTCCAGGTACCAGCGGACGCCGTCGACGACCTCGCGCAGGTTGTGCGGCGGGATGTTCGTCGCCATCCCCACCGCGATGCCGGCGGACCCGTTGACCAGCAGGTTCGGGTACCGGGACGGCAGGACGTCCGGCTCCTGCGAGCGGCCGTCGTAGTTGGGGGAGAAGTCGACGGTCTCCTTGTCGATGTCGCGCAGCAGCTCCATCGCCAGCGGCGCCATGCGGCACTCGGTGTACCGCATGGCCGCGGCGGGGTCGTTGCCGCGCGAGCCGAAGTTGCCGTTGGGGTCGACCAGCGGGTACCGCATCGACCAGTGCTGCGCGAGCCGGACGAGCGCGTCGTAGATGGCGGAGTCGCCGTGCGGGTGGTAGTTCCCCATGACGTCGCCGACGACGCGGGCGCACTTGAAGTAGCCGCGGTCGGGACGGTAGCCGCCGTCGTACATCGCGTACAGGACGCGGCGGTGCACGGGTTTGAGGCCGTCACGCACCTCTGGCAGCGCGCGCGCGACGATGACCGACATCGCGTAGTCGAGATAGCTCTTCTGCATCTCGACCTGGATGTCGACCGGTTCGATGCGCTCGCCCGGGTGTCCGCCCTCTGCGGTCACGTCCGTCACTCTCAAGACCTCTTCTGCTCGGTGGGAACGAAGTACTTCCGCCTGCGGGAGTCAGGCCGCTGGGAGCCCGGCCCAGACGGGTACCTCAGATGTCGAGGAAGCGCACGTCCTTGGCGTTGCGCTGGATGAACTCCCGGCGGGGCTCGACCTCCTCGCCCATGAGCACGCTGAACAGCTCGTCCGCCTGCGCGGCGTCGTCCAGCTGGACCTGCAGCAGGACCCGGTTGTCGGGGTCCATGGTGGTGTCCCACAGCTCGTTGGCGTTCATCTCGCCGAGGCCCTTGAAGCGCTGCACCAGGTCGCGGGGGCGGGGGTCGCGCTTCCCGGCGGCGATGCCGGCCTCGATGATCGCGTCGCGCTCGGCGTCGGAGAAGGCGTAGTCGGCCTCGTTGCCCCGGGCGTCCCACTTGATCTTGTAGAGCGGGGGCTGGGACAGGTAGACGTGCCCGGCCTCGATCAGCGGCTTCATGAACCGGAACAGCAGCGTCATCAGCAGCGTGTTGATGTGGTGGCCGTCCACGTCGGCGTCCGACATCAGGATGATCTTGTGGTAGCGGAGCCTGGTGATGTCGAACTCGTCGTGCACGCCGGTGCCGAGCGCCGTGATGATCGCCTGCACCTCGTTGTTCTTGAGGATCTTGTCGATCCGGGCCTTCTCCACGTTGAGGATCTTGCCGCGGATCGGGAGGATCGCCTGGAAGTGCGGGTTGCGGCCGCCCTTCGCGGAGCCGCCCGCGGAGTCGCCCTCGACGATGTACAGCTCGGACTTGGCGGGGTCGGTGGACTGGCAGTCCGACAGCTTGCCGGGCAGCGACGTCGACTCCAGCAGGCTCTTGCGGCGGGTCAGGTCGCGCGCCTGCCGCGCCGCGACCCGCGCCCGCGCCGCCTGCGACGCCTTGTTGATGATCTCCTTGGCCTCGCCGGGGTTCTCCTCGAACCAGTCGCGCAGGTAGACGTTGCAGGCCCGCTGCACGAACGACTTGGCCTCGGTGTTGCCGAGCTTGGTCTTGGTCTGCCCCTCGAACTGCGGGTCGGCCAGCTTGATCGAGATGATCGCGGTGAGGCCCTCGCGGACGTCCTCACCGGTGAGGTTGTCGTCCTTCTCGCGCAGCAGCCCCTTGTCGCGGGCGTACCGGTTGACGATCGTGGTCAGCGCCGCGCGGAAGCCCTCCTCGTGGGTGCCGCCCTCCGCCGTGTTGATCGTGTTGGCGAAGGTGTGCACGGACTCGGCGTACGACGAGTTCCACTGCATCGCGATCTCGACCGACATGCCCGTCGTGTCGTCGTTGAAGTAGACGACCGACTCGTGCGCGGCGTCCTTGCGCGCGTTGAGGTAGCGGACGAAGTCCTCGATACCGCCCTCGTAGTGGTACCGGACGACGTGCGGCTCGCCGTTGATGTGGTCGGGACGCTCGTCCCGCAGCGTGATGGACAGGCCGCGGTTGAGGAACGCCATCTCCTGCATGCGGCGGGAGAGGGTCTCGAAGTTCCACTCGGTCGTCTCGAAGATGTCGGGGTCCGGCCAGAACCGGATGAGGGTCCCGGTGTCGGTGGTCTCCTCGCCCTTCTGGAGCTCGATCTCGGGGCCCTGCCACGTGTAGGACTGACGCCACACGTGGCCGTCGGTGCGGACCACAGCCTCCAGCCGGGTGGACAGCGCGTTCACCACGGCCGAGCCCACCCCGTGCAGGCCGCCCGAGACCGCGTAGGACTTGCCGTCGAACTTGCCGCCCGCGTGCAGCGTGGTCAACACCAGCTCGATGGCCGGACGTTTCTCCACCGGGTGCTCGCCGACCGGGATGCCGCGGCCGTTGTCGTCCACGCTGACGCCGCCGTCGGCCATCAGGGTGACCACGATGTTGTCGGCGTAGCCGGCCAGGGCCTCGTCGACCGCGTTGTCCACGATCTCGTAGACGAGGTGGTGCAGGCCGCGCTCACCGGTCGAGCCGATGTACATGCCCGGGCGCTTCCGAACCGCCTCAAGCCCTTCAAGGACAGTGATCGAACTAGCGTCGTACGCCAAAGGAGATCCTCCTGCCGGGGATGTCCGCCGCTCCGCGCCCGAGGGAGGCGCGGTGTGCCCCGTAACACACATGAGGGCACCCGGTTGTGCTCTGTTCGTTGTGGTCAGAGCCCCGGGCGCCCCAAGGCGGCGCTGCATCCTGAACCCACATTCATTCTACCGGGTCGGCCGACGAAACGTGGCACTCCCGAGCGCTGTGTGCGCGTGTGGCGGCCGAGTGGGCCTGGAGCCACATCCCCCCCATTGGCCCCGGGGGGTTCTCTGGCCTACGTGGCGCTCGCCGCTGAACTGGGCGACTCACCCGCCGAACAGATGTTCCCACCCGCCACTCCCGCCTCAGCGGGCGCGCCACGCGCCCGTCCGGCGCGGCCCGGACGCCGGGCCCACCACCTTCACCCGCCGGACGGTGCCGTGGCCGAGCTCCTCGTTCAGCCGCCGGACGAGCGTGGACGACAGCAGGCGGAGCTGCGTCGCCCACGTCGTCGAGTCGGCGGCGACGGTCAGCTCGCCGTCCTCGAAGCGGTCCGGGCGGGTGTGCTCGGCCAGTTCGGCGCCCACGATGTTCGCCCAGTTGCCGAACACGCCGCCGACGGCCGCCCGCTGCTCCCACCCGCGGGACGCCAGCAGGTCGCGGATCGCACTGCCGAAGAGCTTCGGGTCGCCGCCGCGTCCGGGCTCCCGTACGCGGACGACCCGCCCGCCGCCCTTGCGCTTCTGGCCGGGGAGCGTGCCGCGCTTCAGGGCGTCCGCCTTCGCCTGGGCGAGCGCCTCACGTGCCAGCTCGATCCCCGACTTGGCGGGAACCGCGCCGTCTCCGGCGGAGTTGTCCACATCCTGTGGATCGTTCACGCGCTCGCCCCCTTGTGGTCCCGGACGATCTGGCCGTCGAAGACGGTATACGAGGCCCCTGTCAATTCGGCGGGGACGTCGGCGGGGACGGCCGCCGTGATGAGCACCTGCTCCGCCGGCGCGACCATCTCGGCCAGCCGACTCCGCCGCCCCGTGTCGAGCTCGGCGAACACGTCGTCCAGGATCAGCACCGGGTCGTCGCCGTCCGCGCGGAGCAGGTCGAACGCCGCCAGCCGCAGGCCGAGCGCGAACGACCACGACTCGCCGTGGCTGGCGTAGCCGCGCGCCGGAAGCTCCCCCAGGCGCAGGACCAGCTCGTCCCGGTGCGGGCCGACGAGGCTCACGCCGCGCTCAAGCTCCTGCTTCCGGGACTCGCCGACCGCCGCGAGCATCTGCTCGGCCAGTTGTCCACGGTCTGTGGACAACTCCACGTCACCGAGCGAACTCCTGTAGACGACGTCGACCGCGCCACTGTGCGGCGCGAGCGCCTCGTAGGCCCGCGTGATCAGCGGACGGAGCGCGGCGACGAGATCCAGCCTCGCGGCGAGAAGCTCCGATCCCGTACGCGCCAGATGCGAATCCCACACGTCCAGCGTCGCCAGTACCTCGGGACCGGGGGAGCGCCTGTGCGCGGCCGCCGACTTCAACAGGGCGTTGCGCTGCTTCAGGACGCGGTCGTAGTCCGAACGCACGCCGGCGAACCGCGGAGCCCGCGCGGTCAGCAGCTCGTCCATGAACCGGCGCCGCTCCCCCGGATCGCCCTTCACGAGCGCGAGGTCCTCCGGCGCGAACAGCACGGTCCGCAGCATCCCCAGGATCTCGCGCGGCCTGGGGACGGGGGACCGGTTGAGCCGCGCCCGGTTCGCCTTGCCCGGGTTGATCTCGAGCTCGATCAGCGCCCTGCGGTCGTCCTTCACCACCCCGGCCCGGACGATCGCGCGCGGCGCCCCGTGCCGGACGAGCGGCGCGTCCGTCGCGGCCCGGTGGCTGCCGTGCGAGGCGACGTACCCGACGGCCTCGACCAGGTTCGTCTTGCCCTGGCCGTTCGGCCCCACGAACGCCGTGACCCCCGGCTCCAGCGCGACCTCGGCGGCCGGATAGGACCGGAAGTCCTGCAACGAAAGGTGGGCGACATGCACGACACCCGAGCGTAGAGCCTCCCGCCCGCCCCGGCGCACCCCCGGAGCCGCACGACCGGACCGGGGCCGAGAGCGGGGCGCCGCCCCGCCTCAGTCCGTCCGCCAGTACCCGGCCTGGCCGCCTTCCCCTTCATCGGGCAGGTCCAGCATCTTCCGTATCCGCGCCTGCCGCTCGGCGTCGCTCTCCTCCGACCGGATCGACGCCCGGTAGCTCTGCCACCGGACGAGGCCCACGCTGCCGACGATCACCAGCCAGGTGGCGACCAGGAAGCCTCCCAGGTAGAGCAACCCGCTCATCGCATCCCCTTGGCAGCCGCCCGAACCGGTATCGGTCCGTCGAAGCTACCCAGGAGCCCGGCCGGCGATCAAGAGCCGTCGTCAGACCTTCGGGGGGTTGACGTCGGCGCCGGGGGAGTCGCCGTCGCCGACGGACTCGACGGCGTGGCCGCCGAACTGCTTGCGGAGGGCGGCGACGACGCGCATGGCGGGGGAGTCGTCCTGGCGGGAGGCGAAGCGGGCGAACAGGGAGGCGCTGATGGCGGGCAGCGGGACGGCGTGCTCCACGGCGGCCTGGACGGTCCAGCGGCCCTCGCCGGAGTCGTTCGCGTAGCCGCGCAGGTCGTCCAGCTCGGGGTCGTTGGCGAGGGCGCGGTTCAGCAGGTCGAGCAGCCAGGAGCGGATGACCGTCCCCTCCTGCCAGCTCAGGAACGTCTCCGGCACCTTGGTGACGAGCGGGCTCGCCTCGATCAGCTCGTAGCCCTCGCCGAACGCCTGCATCATCGCGTACTCGATGCCGTTGTGGACCATCTTCACGAAGTGGCCGGCCCCGACCTTGCCGGAGTGGACGAAGCCGAACTCCCCCTCCGGCTTGAGCGTCTCGAAGATCGGCATCAGCCGCTTCACGTTGTCGTCATCGCCGCCGACCATGAGCGCGTAGCCGTTCTCCAGCCCCCACACCCCGCCGCTCACACCGCAGTCGACGAACCCGATGCCCTTGGCGGCCAGCTCCTCGCCGTGCCGCTGGTCGTCCACATAGTGTGAATTACCGCCGTCGACGACGAGGTCTCCGGGCTGCAGGACCTCCCCCAGCCTGTGGACGGTGTCCGCGGTCGGCTTGCCCGCGGGCACCATCACCCACACGGCGCGCGGCGCGGACAGCCGTTCGACGAGTTCCTCGACCGAGCCGACGTCGGTCACCTCCGGGTCGCGGTCATAGCCGACGACCGTGTGGCCGCCGCGGCGCAGCCGCTCGGCCATGTTGCCGCCCATCTTGCCGAGGCCGATGATCCCGAGCTCCATGAAACGCTCACTCTCCCCTGTGCGTAACCGCCTGTGCGTAACCGCGGGGGCGCGGCTCCCCCGCGGTCCATCGTCCCCGGCGCGTCCCGGGGCATGCCCCCGGGCATGATCCTTATCCGGACAGCCGGACGGGCATGATCAGGTAACGGTAGTTCGGGTTCTCCCCGTCCTGCGGCGGCTTGCCGGTCAGGACGGCCGGCTTCGTCGGCGTCGTGAACGACAGCCGCGCGACGTCCGAGCCGATCGCGGAGAGCCCGTCCAGGAGGAACGCGGGGTTGAACGCGATGTCGATGTCCTCGCCCTCCAGGGACGCCTCCAGGGCCTCCACGGCCTGCGCCTCGTCCCCGGTGCCCGCCTCCAGCACGACCTCGCCCTGGCTGAACGAGAGCCGGACGGGCGTGTTCCGCTCGGCGACCAGCGAGACGCGCTTCACGGCCTCGATGAACTGGGCCGTCTGGACCTCGGCGAGGCCCGCGTACTCGCTCGGCAGCAGCGACCGGTACTTCACGAAGTCGCCGTCCAGCAGACGGGACGTGGTGCGGCGGCCGCCGCCCTCGAAGCCGATCATGCCCTCGCCGGTGCCGCCCGTCCCGGCGAGCGCGATCGACACCTCCGCGCCCGCCGTCAGCGACTTGGCGGTGTCGGCGAGCGTCCGGGCGGGGACGAGCGCGACGGCGGAGAAATCGGGCCGCTCCGGCTTCCAGTGCAGCTCGCGGACCGCGAGGCGGTAGCGGTCCGTGGACGCCAGCGTGACCGTCTCACCCTCGATCTCCACCCGGACGCCGGTCAGCATGGGGATCGTGTCGTCCTTGCCCGCGGCGATCGCCACCTGGGAGACGGCGGCCGCGAACTCGTCGCTGCCCACCGACCCCGCGGCCGGCGGCATCTCCGGCAGCGTCGGGTAGTCCTCCACAGGCATGGTGAGAAGTGTGAACTTCGCGCTGCCACAGCGGAGCATCACCTTCGCGCCGTCCGTCGTCACCTCCACAGGGTGGGGAGGAAGGCTGCGGGAGATCTCGGCGAGGAGCCGTCCGGACACCAGCGCCGTCCCGGCCTCCTCCACATCGATGTCCGTGGACACCTGTGCCGAGACCTCGTAGTCGAACGCGGACAGCTTCAGGCGGTCGCCGATGTCCTCACCCCCGGCCACGATGTGCATGCCCGCGAGGACCGGCACCGGGGGACGGACGGGGAGCGTGCGCGCGGTCCAGGCGACGGCGTCGGCCAGGGCGTCTCTGTCGATGCGGAACTTCAAAGGGACCCGCCTCCTGCAGGTGTCGGACAAGGGTGAGCTGATCTTGGCTGGGCCGGGGCGCTCGGGGCGCGTTGTCCCCAGGCCCTGACTTGAGGTGGATCTTTTCTTGGATAGAGAAGTAGTGCAGTACCAGTAATAGGGGCGGTGGATAGTGTGGACAGAGGCCATCGTCGCAGGTGAGAGTGCGTTTCTCTGTCCACGGGTGCTGTGCATGGGACGTGGACGGCGCGGCGGCGCCTGGGGACGGCGAAATCATCCCCACAGGTCGTCCTCATGTCATCCCCCGGTTATCCACGAGTTCTCCACGGGTCTTCCGCCGGTTCGCCGCCCGTTGGCCGCCGCTGGGGACAGAGGGACGCGGATCCGCGGGTTCGCTTCCGGACCGTCCCCAGGCCGTCCCCAGCTCGTCCACCGGTTTTCCCCAGCGGGGCGGGGGCCCGTGCACAGCGGGTCCACATCCGTCCACTCTTCATCCTCAGCTTCTCCAAGGGTTGCCCACAGGGTTATCCGCGAAAATCCCCAGAGTTTTCCACAACTTGTGAGTAGCGGCGGGGGTCTTCGGGGGAGGCGTGCACTTTGTCGGTTCTTTGCCCTGAACCGGCTGTGGACGACGCGGCCGGCGCCGGTCCACAGGGCTGACGCCGGTCTGTCCACAGTGTGTACGACCGGGCGCGGTCAGCGCTTGCGGGCCTGGTGCTTGATGCGCCCCGTGAGCTCCGTGACCTGGTTGTATATGGCGCGACGCTCGGCCATCAGCGACCGGATCTTGCGTTCGGCGTGCATGACCGTGGTGTGGTCCCGTCCGCCGAACTGCTGCCCGATCTTGGGGAGGGACAGGTCCGTCAGCTCCCGGCACAGGTACATCGCGATCTGCCGGGCGGTGACGAGCATCCGCGACCGGGACGGCCCGCACAGGTCCTCGATCGTCGTGCCGAAGTACTCCACCGTCTGCGCCATGATCATCGCAGCGGTGATCTCGGGGCCGGAGTCGTTCGGGATGAGGTCCTTCAGCACGATCTCGGCGAGCTTCATGTCGACCGACTGCCGGTTCAGGCTCGCGAACGCCGTCACCCGGATCAGCGCGCCCTCCAGCTCGCGGATGTTCGTCGCGATCTGCGAGGCGATGAACTCCAGCACGTCGGGCGGCGCGGCGAGGCCCTCCTGCCGCGCCTTCTTCTGCAGGATCGCGATCCGCGTCTCCAGCTCGGGCGGCTGGACGTCGGTCGTCAGGCCCCACTCGAACCGGTTGCGGAGCCGGTCCTCCAGCGTCACCAGCTCCTTGGGCGGACGGTCGCTGGAGATCACGATCTGCTTGCTCGCGTTGTGCAGCGTATTGAAGGTGTGGAAGAACTCCTCCTGCGTCTGC
Source organism: Actinomadura madurae (assembly GCF_900115095.1). Classification (GTDB taxonomy): domain Bacteria; phylum Actinomycetota; class Actinomycetes; order Streptosporangiales; family Streptosporangiaceae; genus Spirillospora; species Spirillospora madurae. The sequence continues at coordinate 8,725 of NZ_FOVH01000025.1, read as the reverse complement.
TCCTTGCCCTCAAGGAACTGGATGTCGTCGACGAGGAGGATGTCCACATCCCGGTAGCGGCGGCGGAACCCGTCGGCCTTGCCGTCCCGGATCGAGTTGATGAAGTCGTTCGTGAACTCCTCGGAGCTCACATAGCGGACGCGCGCCCCGTTGAAGAGGCTTTGCGCGTAATGGCCGATGGCGTGCAACAGGTGCGTCTTGCCGAGCCCGGAGTCGCCATAGACGAACAGCGGGTTGTAGGCCTTCGCCGGCTGCTCCGCCACCGCGACCGCCGCGGCGTGCGCGAACCTGTTGGACGAGCCGATGACGAACGTCTCGAATGTGTACTTCGGGTTCAGTCGCGCGTGCTCGGACGCACCGGCGGGCTGCGGGGCCGGTGCGGGGGCAGGCGCTCTCGGGTCGGAGCCCCTGGGGTCGGAGCCCTCCTCGTCCCGGAACGCACCCTCGCCCCGGTAGGGCTCCTCACCGCGGTACTGCTGCTCGCCGCCGGGGTAGGACGGTTCCCCGTTCTGGAACGTGTCCTCCACGTGCCCGAGCGGCGGGTCGAGGGGGGCTTCGCGGCCCTGCTGCTCCGCGTGGCCGCCGGGACGCAGCGGGCCGAGCGTGCGGTCGTTCAGATGGGAGTGCGGCGGCCGTCCTGGAGGCTCGCCGCCGAAACCCTCCTGCCCCCCGTAACTCGGGTAGCCGCGTCCTTCGAACGGCGCTGGGCCGCGACCGCCGGGCCCCGCGCCGTACGCGGGCGGACGGGAGGGCGGCGGATACGTTCCACGGTCCTCGTCCTGGGCCTGTGGATAACCTCCGGGCGAACCGGGGTTGTGGGTAACTCCCGTCTGGGGCCGGTAACCCTGGTCGCCGTACGGCTGCTCCGGATAGGGGCGCTCGGGGCGCTCTGTATAGGAGGAGGGCTCGCCGTACTGCTGCTCCCCGTAGGACTGGTCCGTGAACGGACGCTCCCGGTCGCGATCGTCGTGCGGCCGTTCCCCGTAGGGCTCGCCATAAGAAGGTGCGGGCTCGTGCATGCCGAGCCCCGCGCCCGGCCCCGGAATCGGCGCGGAAAGCGGCTCGCCCGCCCCCGGACGAGAGCCCCCGGGAGGCTCCGGCTGGACGGTCACCGCGACGCGGATCTCCCTGCCCAGCTCGCGGGACAGCGCCTGCGTGATGAGGTTGCGGAGGCGGGTCTCCAGCGCGTCCTTGGCGAACTCGTTCGGCGCGGCGAGCAGCGCCGTCCCCTCCACGAGCGCCAGCGGGCGGACCATCGGAAGCCAGGCGCGATAGCTCGGCGACAGATCGCTCTCGGAAAGCGCCGTGAGGGTGCGGGCCCAGACCGATCCGAGATCCTGACCGTCCATGCGCAACGTCCCCTCCCGACAACTCCGCCGAACGGAGTACCTGACTGCCCGGCTTTCCCGCGGGATGCGGCACGCCTCGCAGGGCACTGCCGCGACGCGGAAGACTTACTCTCTCACGAGTTGTCCACAGAGTTGTCCACATGCTGTGCATAGGCATGGGGCACCCTGTGCAAAACCCGCGAGACGGGTTCCGGGGAACAAAGGTCGACAAGGTCCCGGCCGTCGTCCGGCCGGTGCGGGGTGGTTCTCGAACGGGGGCTTGAAAGGGCTGAACGCCGACATCAGATCGTCGATCTCGTCGAAGAAGCGTCGGCTCGCCCGGACGACCTTAACCCCTGCCGGTCCCACTCGCAACACCGTCCCCACGCTCACCGCCCGCCCGGCGGCGGCCGCCTCCGTTTGACCGGCCACCCCGCCAGCCCGTAACGTGCTGAGGTCGAGTCGCATCGACGGAGATGCCGCGTGCCCGCCGGCAGCCCCACAGGAAGCTCGGGTGGGCCCCCGCTGCGGGGGACCGGACGCGGCCCTCGGTGCGAGACACCGGCGCTTCACCACCTTCAAGCCGAACGACCGCAGCACTGGAGCCTCAAGTGAGCAAGCGTACTTTCCAGCCGAACAACCGCCGCCGCCACAAGAAGCACGGCTTCCGGCTGCGCATGCGCACGCGCGCGGGCCGCGCCATCCTGTCGAGCCGGCGCGGCAAGGGCCGCGCCCGCATCGCGGTCTGACCGACCCTCACTGTGCTGCCGTCCGGTAACCGGATGCGGCGGCGGGACGACTTCACGTTGGCCGTCCGGCGCGGTCGCCGCGCCGGACGGCCAACTGCCGTGGTCCACCTGCTACGCCCGGACGAGGCCCCGGCAGCGGCCGAGCCGCCGCTGGTCGGGTTCATCGTGGCGCGCACCGTCGGCAACGCCGTCGTCCGAAACGCGGTCCGGCGCCGGCTCCGCCACCTGATGCGGCCGCACCTCGACCGGCTCCCAGCGGGTAGCCTGCTCGTAGTGCGCGCCAACCCCCGCGCGGGAGAGGCGCGCCCAGACGAACTGGCCGCGGATCTGGAGTCGGCACTCGACCGGCTGCTGCGGCCCGCGTCCAAGGGGCGAAGATGAGGAGTCGGCAGGGGACGCAGGTCCCCGCGCAGCACCAGGCGGGCCGTCCAGGTCCCGCCGCGGCCGTGCTGATCCTTCTCGTCCGCGCCTACCGCCGCTTCTTGAGTCCCCTGCTCGGGCAGCAGTGCCGCTTCCAGCCCAGCTGCAGCGCGTACGGCCTGGAGTCGCTCCAGGTGCACGGGGCGCTGCGCGGCACATGGCTGACGGCCCGCCGGATCGCGCGATGCCACCCCTTCAATCCTGGGGGGTACGACCCGGTGCCGCCGAAGAAGACCTCTCGCACGAACCCCTCCGGGGCGTCCGGAGGAGCCGGCCCCCGGACGCGATCCGCGGCGGCCCCCCCGAACTCCGGCCGCGCGGAGAGCGGCCCCGCCCTAGCAGAGCCCAAGGAGCTGCCCGGTGCTTGACTGGTTGTACGAGATCGTCACTCAGCTGATCGTGTGGATTCACACGGGGCTGAGCACCGTCGTCCCCAAGGACAGTGGATGGGCCTGGGGCGGTTCGATCATCCTGCTGACCGTCCTGCTGCGGCTGGTCATGGTCCCGCTCTTCGTGAAGCAGATCCACGCCTCGCGCAAGATGCAGGAGCTGAACCCCAAGGTCCAGGCGCTGCGCAAGAAGTACAAGAACGACAAGCAGCGCCTCAACCAGGAGGTCATGAAGCTCTACCAGGAGAACGGCGCCAACCCGCTGTCGGGCTGCCTGCCGCTCCTGGTGCAGATGCCCGTCTTCATCGGCCTCTTCCAGGCGCTGAAGAACATCTCCGACGCCAAGCCCGGCGAGAGCGTCTTCGGGATGTCGGCCGACCTCGTGGCGAGCGCGCAGCACGCCAGCATCTTCGGCGCGCACATCCCCGACACGTTCCTCAACGCCTGGGGATCGGACCCCAAGTCGTGGACCGCGATCGCCATCACCGGCATCGCCGTGGTGATCAGCTCGTGCACGACGTTCTTCACCGTCCGGGCCAGCATGAAGCGCCAGCCCGTCACCGACGACGCCAACCCGATGATGCAGGCGCAGAAGATGATGGTCTTCATGGCGCCGCTGTTCGGCCTGTTCGGCCTCGGCTTCCCGCTGGGCGTCCTCATGTACTGGGTCACGTCCAACAGCTGGACGCTGGCGCAGCAGCACTACATCTACAAGAAGTACCCGCCGCTCAGCACGGACGACAGCGCGGCCACGGCCAAGGCCGGCGGGACGAAGACGGGCGGCACGAAGACCGGCGGCGCGAAGACCGGCGGCGCCAAGGCGGGCGGGACGAAAACGGGCGGTGCTAAGGCGTCTGCGGCCAAGAACGGCCAGGCGTCGTCCGGCATCAAGGCCAGGCTGAAGAAGGAGCCGGAACCGGAACCGGAACCCGAGCCCGAGACGAAGCCGAAGGTCGTGCGCAACCAGCCGACCCGCAAGTCGCGCAGCAAGCGCAGCGGCACCCAGAAGCGCTAGTTTGAACTCCGAGCACGTGGCCGAGAAGGAGACCCCGTTGAGCCAGACCGACACGACCGAGGTCGACGTCCAGGCGCTCGAGCAGGAGGGCGAGATCGCCGCCGACTACATCGAGGGCCTGCTGGACATCGGTGACTACGACGGCGACATCGACATGGACGTCGAGGGCGAGCGCGCGATCGTCGCCGTCGTGGGCGCTTCCCTGGACGAGTTGGTCGGCAAGCGCGGCGAGGTCCTGGAGGCCCTGCAGGAGCTGACCCGGCTGGCCGTCCACCGCCAGACGGGCAACCGGACCCGCCTGATGCTCGACATCGGCGGCTACCGCGAGCGCCGCCGCGCCGAGCTGACCAAGCTCGGCACCGACGTCGCCGACGAGGTCAGGCAGGGCGGCGAGCCGAAGCCCCTCGCCCCGATGACCCCGTTCGAACGCAAGATCGTCCACGACGCGGTGGCCGCCGCCGGCCTCCGCAGCGAATCCGAGGGCGAGGAACCCGACCGCTACGTAGTCGTCTACCCCGCCTGACGCTCCCCGGCTCGTCCCCAAGAGCCGCCCACAACCCGACCGGCCCCGGTGCAGCCCCGCACCGGGGCCGCTCCCGTCCTGGAGGCAGCCGTGAAACCAACGGACACTGCGGTGTGGCGGTAGGTGCGGCAGGGGCGTGGGCCGGTCATGCGCGGGCGGACCGCCACCTCATGCCCGGCCCAAAGCTGCCGAAAATCGGCATTCGCCGCGCGCAACCGGTCGACGAGCCCCGACCCTCGCAAGGTCACCGGACCGACGGCCAACGACCGCGCGGAGATCGGCCACGGGCTGAGGGAGTGCTTCCGCTCCTCATGCGGGCCGACGACACGCGTGGCGAGTCGGTCCGAAGCAGCAGGAAGTACTCGACGAGCGGGGGGCTGCCGAGGTGAGCCGGGGCCGGTGGGCACATAGACGTGCGCGATCGGGGATCCGCCCAGGCGTCGTCGACCACAACCTGTGGACAACTCTGGAAAGGGGAGGGCCCCGCGCCCTGGCCGACGCGGGGCCCCGAAGCCCGGTGTGCACCGCCGCCCAACGCACACCGGGCGGGTCCGATGCTCGGCGTTACCGCCGTGCGGTCCGCCGCCACCTGCGACGCTGCGAAATGCGGTCACCGGAGTCCACGACGGACGGGCTGTTCTCCTCGGCCGGATTCTGAGCGTGCGCGGGATCCTGCGAGTACGCCGGGTCCTGCGCGACGTGGCCGTGCGGCGCCGCTTCGTCCACAGGATGTTCGATCACACGTTCGACCCGCTCGCTCGGGCGGTTCAGGGGCGGCGGGTCCTCGATGATGTGCTCTTCCCGGATGACCGTCCCGGGCTCGTCCCCGTAGGCGGGGTCCGCGCCGACGACCCGCCCGGCACGGCGCCGCGGGCGCGTGTACTTGACGGTGAAGCCCATGCTCACCAGCCCCACCAGGATCAGGATCCAGCCGACCATGTGAATGTCGAGGCCGCTGAGGTCGACGCGGATGGCGAACGCGAGGATCGCGCCGAGAGCGATGAATGCGAGGCTGACTCCGATTCCCATGTGTCGGAGCTCCTTCCGGGGGGACGGTCGGGCGACACACCCCCTCTACCCGGCGCTCGCCGAATATGCGGAGGGGTCATGTGGTTCTCGCCATAACGCAAGGGTCGTCCAACCTCGCGCGCCCGACTTATCCACAGGGACGTTGCGCATGCACGACCCCACCGGTTTTTGTGGAACGATTCGTCTGGTGGGGATTGCACGTGAGGTTTTCGGTGACGCGCTGCCGGTCGCGGAGCGCTACGCGGCGTTCCTCGCAGAGACCGGGGTCGAACGCGGCCTCATCGGGCCGCGCGAGGTCGACCGGCTGTGGGAGCGCCATCTGCTCAACTGCGCGGTGGTCTCCGAGGCGATCCCGCAGGACGCGGAGGTCGTCGACATCGGCTCGGGCGCGGGCCTCCCCGGAATCGTGCTCGCGATCGTCCGGCCCGACCTGCGGATCACCCTGCTGGAACCGCTCCTGCGACGCACCACGTTCCTGACCGAATGCGTCGAGATGCTCGACCTGCGCAACGTCGCTGTACGACGCGCTCGGGCCGAGGACGTGACCGAAGAGTTCTCGGTGGACGTGGCGACGGCGCGGGCGGTCGCACCCCTGGAACGCCTGGCGAAATGGGCGCTTCCGCTACTGCGTCCGGACGGTGAGCTGCTCGCGCTCAAGGGCGAACGGGCGGCGGCCGAGCTGGACGACGCGGCGCCCGTCCTGAAGCGGTTCGGGGTGCGCTCCACGGAACTGCTTCAAGTCGGGCGCGGTATGGTCGATCCGCCGACAACACTCGTCCGTGTGGTCGCCGGCCGAGGAGAGGTTGTCGGGCGACGACAGCGCGCCCCCCGGCGTGCCAAAGGGTCGAGGAAGAGGTCTTCATGAGCACGGGACCAGGACTGGGCCGGCCTGACCGCGCCGATGAATCCCCCGACGAACAGCCGTCCGGCCTGGGCGGACCCGGCGAAGCCGAAGGGGCGCAGCCGCCCGCCACCGGCGAGCCGCAGGGAGACCCCGGCACGCCGGCGGGCACCATGCCCTCCGGACACGCGATGTGGGGAAACACGACGTCCGGTACCGCGGAGAACGTCGGCTATGTTCCGACGAACACCGGCGCGAAGCCGCCGCCGAGTCCGCGCAAGGGACCAGATCAGGGGGAGTCAGAACTCGTGCGAGAGGCGCTCAGGGACGCCAAGGTTTCACATGAAACAACCGTCACCGCGCTCAAGGCGATGTCGGGCCGCAGGGAACGGGAGTGGCCGCGCCCGGACAAGTGCCGGATCATCACCATCGCCAACCAGAAGGGCGGGGTGGGCAAGACCACCAGTTCGGTGAACCTGGCCGCGTCGCTCGCCATGCATGGTGCGCAGGTGCTCGTGGTCGACCTCGACCCCCAGGGCAACGCGTCCACCGCCCTCGGTGTCGAGCACCACGCGGAAGTCCCTTCCATCTACGACGTGCTGATCGAGGACATGGCACTGGGCGACATCGTCGTCCCGGCTCCGGAGATCCCGAACCTGTACTGCGCGCCCGCGACCCTCAACCTCGCCGGCGCGGAGATCGAACTCGTCTCCAAGGTGGCCCGCGAGTCACGCCTCCGCCGCGCGATCGACGCCTACGACACCGAGAAGTTCGACTACGTGCTGATCGACTGCCCGCCGTCGCTCGGCCTGCTCACGGTGAACGCCCTCGTCGGCGGCGACGAGCTGCTCATCCCGATCCAGTGCGAGTACTACGCGCTGGAGGGCCTCGGGCAGCTGATCCGGACGGTCGATCTCGTCAAGGCGCACCTCAACCAGAGGCTGAGGGTGTCGACGATCCTTCTCACGATGTACGACGCCCGGACGCGGCTCGCCGCCCAGGTGGCCGACGATGTCCGCAATCACTTCGGGGACGTCGTCCTCAACACGGTGATCCCCCGCAGTGTCCGGGTCTCGGAGGCGCCCAGCTACGGGCAGTCCGTCATGACCTACGACCCCGGTTCGAGCGGCGCCCTCGCCTACAGCGAGGCCGCCTCGGAAATGGCCCACGGAGGAGCTGTTCAGTGAGCCAGCAGCGACGCGGACTGGGTAAGGGACTTGGCGCCCTCATTCCCACCGCCCCGCCCCCGCCGACGCCCGCCGAGCCGGGCAGCGCAGGCGAGCCGGGTTTCCCCGGCGGCACCGTGCCGAACGGCACGGCCGCCCCCGATCCGGCCCTCCAGCCGGTCGCCGGCGCCCATTTCGCGGAGCTGCCCGTTCGCTCCATCACGGTCAACCCCCGCCAGCCACGCGAGCACTTCGACGAGCAGGCCCTGGAGGAGCTCGCCGAGTCGATCAGCATCGTCGGCCTCCTGCAGCCGATCGTCGTCCGCCGATCGACGTCGGAGGAGCACGACTACGAGCTGATCATGGGCGAGCGCCGGTGGCGCGCGTCCCAGCAGGCCGGGCTGGACGTCATCCCGGCGATCGTCCGTGACACCGGCGACAACGAACTCCTCCGTGACGCGCTGATGGAGAATCTCCACCGGCAGCAGCTCAACCCGCTGGAAGAGGCCGCCGCATACCAGCAGCTGCTCCAGGACTTCGGTGCGACGCACGAGCAACTCGCCGGACGGATCGGCCGGTCGCGCCCGCACATCAGCAACACGCTCCGCCTGCTGAACCTGCCGCCCGCGGTGCAGCGCCGGGTGGCGGCCGGCGTGCTGTCCGCCGGTCATGCCCGCGCCCTGCTGTCTCTGGACAGCGTCGAGGCGCAGGAGCATCTGGCGCAGCGGATCGTCCAGGAGGGGCTGTCCGTCCGCGCCCTCGAAGAGATGATCGCGCTCCGCGAGGTCGAGGACGAGCCGAAGGCTCCGCGGCAGGGACGCCGGAAGAAGCCGGTCGCCCCCGGCCTCCAGCAACTGGCCGACCGCCTCTCCGACCGCTATGACACAAAGGTCCGCGTCGACATGGGCCGCAACAAGGGCAAGATCGTGGTCGAGTTCGCCACCCTGGAAGACCTGGACCGCATCATCAAGTCCATGGCCCCCGACGAGGACGGCGCAGACGACTCCTAACGCCCACCCCACCCGCGCCCCGGAAGCCCTCACCTCCGGGGCGCTTCTGTTTAAGCCCGCTCCCCCGCCGTTCCCCGTGAAACCCCGACGGCTCACCACACGCACCCCCGGTTTCACGTGAAACAGCGCTTGAGTCAACGGCCACCACGCGATAGGCCTTGCCGTAGAGCCGTAGAGCCGTAGAGCCGTAGAGCCGTAGAGCCGTAGAGCCGTAGAGCCGTAGAGCCGTAGAGCCGTAGAGCCGTAGAGCCGTAG
>NZ_FOVH01000034.1 GCF_900115095.1 Actinomadura madurae | reverse complement strand
GACGCCCGCAAACGAACACGCGACAGCCAAGCCGAACAGGCACCCGTCAAGCATGTGATGGGACAGAGATGTCAAGCATGTCCCGGGACAGGACACACAGGGCGCCCATCCTGCGAATGAGAACTTTCTCTACGTCTTCAAGGGCGCCCGCTACGCGGCCGCCGCCGGTCGATCCGGGCCGGGCATGCGGCCTCTCCGGGCCGACCCGCCCCGGCCGCCCGGCCTTGCCTGCACCTTATCGGCCATACGTGGCCAGCCTCTCCCGCGCGTTTTACCGCGATCAGTTCACTTTTCCGCCAGACTAGGGGCGATAAGGAACTACCTACCGGGAGAAGGCCGTGAACCTGGATAACATTGACGTTCCCGAGGACGTCATTGAGTATGTTCGAGACGTCTTTAAACTGGCCGACCGTCGTGCCACGAGCAAACTTGATCGCATGCCAACGACTCACGAAGAGTGGCTAGACTTTTCTCTTATTGATGCTATAAGCGAGGCTAGTGGGCCCCATGAAACACAATCCGGTGTCACGGTCGATATTGCTGTACATTTCGTTGGAGGTGGAGTTCATTGGAAAAGATGGGAAGTAGCCGATCTGGGATTTATTGTCAATTTCAGGCGCCCCTCGGAGCTGATTAGAACTAAGGTTGTTCTGTTGCAGAGTAAACGCCTCTATCCGCGCGAGTCGGAGTTCATAGAGGATGCTGGCGTCACCATGCATGGAGGGTTTGGCTCGCTTATGGAGCCGTCTAGTCTGTTGGGCAAAGGACCTCGCAACTTTACGTTCGACGAAGCTTGCCGATATAAAGCACTGCAGATCGGCGACAGACAGTGGCAGTCTATAGCAGACTACGAGGAAAATTATAAAATCCCGGTACATTATCTTCTCTATCATCCGCATGCAATTCCATATTCAGAAGTCGAAATACCGGTACGCCTGCCAGTTAGGTTCAACGAGTCGGAGCCGGAAGTGGGGAGTCGGGTGTTGCGTGCTTCTGTCCTGCATTTGCTCGCAAGAACTTTTCCTAGGAACTATGCGCCATCGTATGCAGAGGTTAAGGGAAAAGTTCCAGCCCTGGGCGTGCAACTTCCAGATTTTGTTGCTGATGAGGTTCTGAAGTGTCGGGAAGGCTACGTAGTTGATGACGGAATAGAGAATGAAGGATTGAGGCGAGTCTTCAGTCAACGCTCAGCGCCTATCGCCGCCGCGATACGAGTGGACATCGTTCTGCCTTAGGCGCAGCAAGAGCAGGCTGGTATTGCGAAACCCGTTGCGCGCCAGCAGATCTAATTGGCCTGTGCCTTGGGGCAGACGATCGGTATACCGGGAGCGCAACTTCTGATTCGACTACCTCTTACGAGAGGGACGGTGCCTGTCGTGCTGGTGCTGGCCTGGCTGTAGACACACCATCTGGCTCGGGACCCTTCAATGTAGCGATCTTTCGGGGTAGACAGAGGTTTGCGACAGAAAGGAGTATGCGCTTGGTGGTGCAGCGTGACGGAACCTCTGTGGAAGGCAAGAGGTCTAAGAGGATCAAGAATAGCGATACGGGGAGGCCGAGGTGCGGCGACTGCTGACGATCATTATTGGGATGGCCGTACTTGCAGGGTTAGCTCGCCTACTGCGGCGTCCGGCATCACAGCCTGGGCCGCATCAGCCCCAAGGGGATGGAGGAGATGGCCAGCCGGGCAGCGAATCAGGTGACCCTCACCGTAGGCCGCTCTATCTCCGTTGGCTTAACCTCAAATTCGTCGTAGTCCTCATCGTCGGTGGTCTGGGCGTAGTATTCGCGGTGAATGCATGGGACCGATTCGAGCTCTCTACCGCGCCAGCACCGATCAACCAGGGGCCTGAAGGGAATATTGTCCTCACTGCGCCGGCAGGCGTTCAGTCCGGAACTATTCAATACCTTGGTGACCCATTTGAGCGCACTGGCAAGGGATATGCTAATCGTCGTTTTCCTAGTTCTCAGCGCAGCGCCGGGGAGCGGTCGGAGATATTTATCAATCTAACTCTAAACAAGGCGCGCAACACATGCGTCACTATGCAGGCGAAGTTCATTCCGGATCCAGCGCCGGTGAACACGCTCGACACTATCGGAGTAGATATCAACACGGCACTGAAGCCTTCTGGACTCGAAAAGACGAGCGCGGCTGGCTTCCATGCCTACGATTTCCTACTCTGTCCAGGAGGTGAGGCTGGCCCTGGGGACGGCCGTCCCGTAAAGTTAAGGGCGTCTATCGCATCACGAACGCTGGCCAGACCGCTGTGAGCGGCTATCGCATGTCAGTTCAATTCCCTGCAATTTCAGTGCATCAGCAAAAGTCGCCGCGAGCCAGGATTACAATTAAGGCAGCTCTTTCCTACACGCCACCACTCACAAAGGTTGAAGCCTCACAGCCAACGCCAACTGATAGTTCCGGCTTCGGATGGACTACGTCAGCGGATCTGCTGGAGCCGGGCGTCCTGACAATCTCTTCTATTCCAGGAGAGGCAGCCTCCAATCGCAATCTCTTTATTGCAGGCGCATTCATCGGCCTTGCTGGCGGGCTGCTCACGTGGGTTCTTCAACTCCTGCTAGAGGCTATCCCGCCGAGGCGACGCGGCCACGCGGTAGAGGCTAGTTGAATGTCAGCGCGAAAGCATAAGTGGGACATTGTCCGCTCATTCCTAGTCACTGGTCGAGCGTGCGTGAAGCGGGGGCCTCGCGGCCCCCAGCCCCCCGCGGGCCGGAGGGCACGCCCGCGCGAAACTGTCTGTCACACCTTCCCGCTGTTCGCGCGGGCGCACTCTCCGGGACGGGGTGCGAGTGCTAACGGCGGTGCTAACAACGGGGTCGGATGACCACGGACGGGGCTGGACGTGCGGCAGGGCGCGGCCCTGGTCAGGGGATGTGTGGGGACGGTCCTGGACATCCCTGATCCTGCTTGTAACTAGATGCTCGGTGCTGTGGCACTGGTCGGATGCCAATGACGTCTAAAGGCTCACAGCGCTCCTTTCGGCAACCCCTTCTGAATTTCTTCGCGTATAGCCTCTATTAGAGCGTGCTCTGCTTCCATGAATTCTTCCCCTGGGTAATCGGCTTCTGCAGGGTGGAGGTCTCCATTCTGCATACGAGTGCTCAGGGCAGCGCCAAAGAGTTCTGTGGCGAAGTTCGATACGTTCCTACTCGCCACGGTCTGCACCTGGTGCAGGTGAACGTATAGAGCCATTTGCTTGTCAATCTGGCTATCACTTGCATGTATTGTTTCGTATGCGGCCTTCACAAATTGCACATATATCTCCCGCCGGAGTGCCCGTAAGTCAGCGTAGGAACGGTGCTCCTGCTCGCGCTGGGACAACCGGTCGAGTAGCTCCCTTTGGCCCTTGGCCGCGCGGACTGTAGCGGTGATGCCCGCTAGACCGATCGATGTGCCACCAAGCGTAGTGGCGAACGGGGTTACCCACTCCCAAGCCATAAGCCATGATGGCCCATGGCCCCCCATGGTCTAAAGGGCCACCATCGGACACAGCACGGGGAGGGCTCCGGGCTCCTGTGCGGACCCATGGCTGCGTGTCGAGACCCAGAGGCTCAGTGTGCCGGGGTCTGTCCTGGTGTCAGCCGGTCCAGGTGATGTCGAAGACGCGGATGATCTCGGCTGTGTCGTCGACGTAGAAGGACACCAGGCCGTAGGTACGAAGATGACCTGGCGGTATTCGGGCTCGTCATTGGCCAGGGCCATCGCGTCCCAGGGGCGTTCGGCGACGTCAGCGAGTGAGGTCACCAGGGCGTCGAAGGCTTCAGGAGGCAGGCCGCCGATTTGGGCGAGTGCAGTCGCGTGCAGCTCGACGCGGTAGTTCAACGAGCGCCGTCCGTGCGCTCAGGCCACCCGGGGATCGCTTCTGCAGCGGTAGTGAAGACGGCCGGGGCGCCCGTGCGTGCCTGCTGTGCCCGATCGGCGAAGTCGGGACGGGCGTACGCAGTGGCCCGCATGTGCCAGAGGCGGAGGACCTCTGGAGTTGGCGGTAGCGCCAGAGTTCGTGTGCGGCGTCGAGAGCGCTGCGGTAGTCACGGATGAACCGCTCTCGCTCGTCATAGGGCAGTCGACGGAGGATGTCCTCCGGATCGAGCGGGTCATGATCATGATTGAGTGGTCCAGCCGTCATGACGCCCCTCCTCAGTACTCAGTGCCCCTTGCCATCCCTCATCAGGAGGCTACGGGTGTGCCGTCCGGTAGAGGGCGCAAGCCGGGTGTTCGAAGGGGTGGCACGACCGGGGGACGGCCGTCTGTCAGTGCCCGTCATGGGACTGGGAAGTACAGCACGGAAGTACCGCAACGGGGGCTTACTGCTGCTGGCATCGGCGACCGGGTGCACACCGTCCCACCTGCGGTGATGGTGGCGATCTTGGGGTGGCCGGGTTCTTGTGAACAGAAGGTTAGAGGTTCAAGTCCCCTCGCCGGCTCCCAGCTCAAAGGCCCTCGCGATCATCGTGAGGGCCTTTTGCTCCACCCTGGAGCCACTGCGGGAGCCACGGAATCAGCCACCGAACAGGGCGCTGCTCAGCGTTGACGGGTCCCTCTCGTTCTGCCTGCGTGAGTGCTCGCCGCAGAGCGTTCCGCATGTTTCGGGGGAGTTCGCGGCGTATCCAGCCGCGCGCCTGGCGGATCGACCTCGCAGGCGTCCTGTCACGCTTTTGCCTAGCTCGCCGAGCTATGTGCGGGATCGGCGTCGGCATCTGGTCCCTATCGTCAGCGCGTCGGCGGTCTCGCGGCTTCACCGACAGGCCGGAGGCGTAGAACGCCTCGGCTGGGTAGCGGTCGGCAGGTCGCGGGGGTGGAGTTTCCACAGGCCGGCATGTTCCCGGCGCTACCGGAACGTGTGCGGTCTGAACGACGCCACCGCGCCGGGGCAGCTGTTCGATTTCCTTGCACAGCGGCGTAGCGTCGACCTTGCGTCCGTTCGCCAACACCTCACAACCCCCATGTGTCCCGGGGATCACTTTCTTTTTTCGGCTTTGTCGCCGTGTCGCCTCTGTCCGTGGCTGTCAGGGAAGGGTGCTGGAGGCAACCCGTCAGGAGATCGAATCTCCTGTCCTCCTGCCGGAGCCTCACCAGGAAGAACACCTCAAGGGCGGTAGCCGCACCGGTGCGGTCCTCTGTGTTCAGGTCTCTGACCTTGCCGTTCGACCTACGTGCCCCACGGGGGCAGGGCACAAGGGCTGGGCGGTCCGTATGTGGCCATCGGCCTGGTGTTACCGGCTCCGGCTCCTCAGCGTCTGATTGATAGGACGAGGAGGAATGAGACATGACAAACGGGGGAAAGGGGCGCACTGTCGCAGGTGTCGCGTGGGCGCTGAGCCCTGTGATCACATTGGGCTTGGGGACGCCGCTCACTTTCGGCTATGCGGCCGTCCGAATGAAGTCCTTGCCGTACATCCTGTCGACGGGCGTCTACTTCGCGCTCTGGGTGACCTTCTTCGCCACGTTTGCAGCTGAGGAGGGTGTTGGTTTCGCCGTTAACTTCATCGCGTTTCTCCTCTTGGCGTTGGGTGGGACCATTCACGCTCTCTTGATCCGACCCCGAGTCTTCGGCGGGTCGGGAGCCCGGAGAAGCGCCTTTGAGAGGGCGCAGGAGGACGCGCGGCAGCGCCGTCAGCTGCGCGCTATGGCGGCCGAGACCGCTCGAAGTGACTCTGAGCTCGCCAGGGAGATGCACATCGGACGCCCTGACCTGCCCCGGACCTACGATGACGGCGGCCTTGTGGACATCAACAATGCCCCGGCCCCGGCTCTGGCCGCCATCCTGGGCCTCACGGCCGAACAGGCGAACATCATCGTCGACGTCCGAAGCCAGACCGGTGGTTTCGTCTCACCCGAGGAGGTCGCCGCGCTGACGGCATTGCCTCCGGAACTCACCCCTCGGTTCGCCGAGTACGGCGTGTTCCTCCCCAAGCAGTAACCATCATGCTTTGCCGGGAGCGCCCCGTCGTCTTTCGATGCCTGGACGGCGCCGGGCGGCGAGGTCCGCCTGCTCAAGCTGCGCCGGCTTTATTGAGGCCGCTCGTCGCGCCGGTTCGGTCGTCCGCAAGTTCACGCGAGTTGTTCTGTCGCTTCCTGGGGAGTCCGAGCGGGAGCGGCGGGTGCCTGCGCCTCCTGGAAGGCGACTATGGCGCCGCCGTAGTCCCTTGCCCAGTTCGTGAGGACCTCGATGGGCTCGACGAGGGTCTGGCCGAGGTCGGTGAGGCTGTACTCGACCCGTCGGGGCGCTTCGGCATGGCGTTCGACCAGACCGTACTGCTGGAGTCGGCGCAGTGTCTGGGTGAGGACCTTGCGCGAGACGCCGCCGATGAGGTCGACGAGTTCGCCGTGCCTGCGCGGCTGCTGGCTAAGCCCGAAGAGCACGAGCACGGCCCATTTGTCGGAGATGATCTCGACCGCGAGTCGCGTGGGGCAGTCGGCGAGGAAGACCGGTCCAGCCGGGTTCTGCATGAAATCGAAGGTACCAGGAGGTAACCGACGGCTCCGTAGCGTCTTCGGCGAGCACGAATTAAGCGCACGATGCGGAGGAGTCACCATGCCACGAGTCGTTGTGTTCGACGAGTTCGGCGGGCCGGAAGTCATGCACGTGGTGGAGGAGCAGGTCGTCGAGCCCGCGGCGGGTGAGGTACGGGTCAGGATCGAAGCGTTCGCCGTCAACCCGCTCGACCAGATGATGCGCTCCGGCAGTTCGCCCGCGATCGTTCCGCTGCCGCACGCTCGCCTCGGCGTCGAAGGGACCGGCGTCATCGATGCGGTGGGCGCCGAGGTCGCCGGGCTGCGGATCGGCGATCCGGTCATCATTGCGGCAATCCCGGACGCGAGCGTAAGGGGTAGCTACGCCGAATACACCACGCTCCCCGCGAGACGGGTCGTCGCCCGGCCTGCCGGGCTCGGAATCACGGAGGCGGCGGCGATCTGGGTCGCCTACTCCACCGCCTACGGCGCGCTCATCGAGAAGGCGAGGATGCGTCCCGGCGACCACGTCCTCATCACCGCGGCGTCCGGCGGCGTCGGCCGGGCGGCGATGCAGATCGCCAACCAGATCGGCGCCGTGCCCATCGCCATCACCCGGCACACTGCCAAGAAGGACGAGTTGAGCGCAGCCGGTGCCGCCGCGGTCATCGCGACCGACCACATGGACGTTATCGAAGCCGTCGGCCACCACACCGGCGGGACCGGCGCCGACATCGTCCTCGACGTCGTTATGGGCCCTGGCCAGCAGGATCTTTCGAAGGCGGCCCGCCCCGGCGGAACACTGGTCGCCGCGGGCTTCCTGGACCCTCGGCCCACATCCTTCCCGGCAAGCACGCCGCTCACCATTTTCGGCTACCGGAGCTTCGAGCACACCCTCGACCCCGTAGTGGTGAAGCGCATGGCGGCCTTCTTGAACGCCGGTGTACGCCTCGGTGCGCTGGCACCCGCGATCGACAAGGTGTTCGTCCTTGACGACATCGTCGAGGCGCACCGCCACCTCGAGAACGGTCTCCATGCCGGAAGGAAGATCGTCGTCACGGTTTGACCCGGCGGCCGGGCTCCCATCCCGACTGCTTGTCCCGGCTGCGGCGCCGCTTCGGCCATCCTCCGGTTCCACCAGGCCCATGGCGAAGGCGAACGTCTCCAGGAACACTCGGTATGCCGGGTCCGTCTCACCCGCCGCCAGGACTGCCAGCTCGTCAGCAACGCGCTGCTTGTCCGCGTCGGAGAGCTGGTTGAGGAGGTAACCGGCGTGCTCCTGCTGCATCCCACCAGGGCTGGGGCTGAGCTGGAAAGGCGCGGGGCTCCCCCGACCCCGATCTATCGAACTCGGGGTCTCATCGGGACCGCCGCGCGCGGTCCCGATGGTCGCTGGGGCGCGTGCCGCGTAGTCGTTTGAACGCCACGCTCAGTGCGAAGGCGTTGGCGTAGCCCACCTTCCTTGCGATCGCGTTTACTGTTTGGTCGGTCTCGCGCAGCAGGTCGGCGGCCAGGGCGATCCGCCAGCTCGCGAGGTAGGACATCGGCGGTTCGCCGACCAGCGCGGTGAACCGGCGGGCGAGCGCCGCGCGGGACACGCCCACCTTGGTGGCCAGGTCCGCCACCGTCCACGGGTGTGCGGGGGAGTCGTGCAACAGCCGGAGCGCGGTGCCTGCGACCGGATCGTCCAGTGCGCGGCACCACGCCGGGGCGCTGGAGTCGGGGCTGTCGAACCAGGTGCGCAGCGCGGTGACCAGCATCAGGTCCAGCAGGCGGTCCAGCACCAGCTGCTGTCCTGGACGGTCTCTGATGACCTCCGTGGCCACCATCTCCACCGGTGGGTTGCGGCTTTGCTCGGCCGGCACCATGAGCACGTCGGGCAGGACCCGTAGCAGCCGGTCGCTGAGTTCTCCCCGACGCTCGAAAGCCCCGCTGACCAGTACGGGCGCCCCGTCGGTGAGCGTTCCACAGGTCCGGGCCGGTCCGGAGGTGTGCTCGACGCCTTCGGCGCCCGGGCAGTAGTCGGCGCTGGTCACCACCAGCGAGGGGGTGGTCGCGGGGTCGTCGGCCACGGTGTAGGGCACATCGCCGCGGACGACGGCGATGTCGCCGACGCCGATGGACACCGGTTCGTGCTGGTCGGGAACGATCCAGGCATGGCCGTTCAGCATCGTGGCCAGCGTCAGCGGGGCGCCGCCGGCCATCCGCAGGGCCCAGGGCGGTCGCATGATGGTCCGACGGAAGACCGCGCCGCGCGCTCGTACCTCGGCCAAGAGCTCTGACACCGCGTCCACAGACCCAAGGTAGACGCCTAGACATCGAGCTGAGCTTTCTGGCCATGGAACGTCTCAGAGGTAGCCGATTGGCTGGGGCCATGACTGAACATCCGATCCTGGTCACCGGGGCGACGGGGAAGTCCGGCCACCGCGTCGTCAACCAGTTGCGGGCCAAGGGCCTACCGGTCCGCGCGGCGGCCCGCAACGGCGAGCACCCCTTCGACTGGACAAACCGCGGCACTTGGGATGCAGCACTTGAGGGCGTGCGCGCCGCCTACATCGTGCAACTGGACGGCACAGAGTTCGTACGCCCCTTCGTCGAGCGGGCGGTGAGGCACGGGGCCCGGCGGATCGTGCTGGCCTCCGGGCGCGGGATCGACCGGCCCGACTACGTCAAGGACAACAACGGCGTCCTGGAAGGCATGCTCGACAGCGAGGCCGCCGTACGCGACAGCGGCCTGGAGTGGACGATCAGCCGGCCGGGCTGGTTCGCGCAGAATTTCAGCGAGGGCTTCTTCGCCGATGCCGTCCGTGCCGGTGAACTGCGGCTGCCCGCCGGCGACGGGGCGGCCGCCTTCGTCGACGCAGAGGACATCGCCGCGGTGGTGGTCGCCGCGCTGACCGAGGACCGGCACGCGGGCCAGATCTATGAGCTGTCCGGCCCTGGGGCGGTGACGCTGACCGAGGCGGTCGCCACGATCTCCGAGGCCGCCGGCCGCGAGGTCCGTTATGTGCCGCTCGCCGTCCAGGACTACGTCGCTGAACTCGTCCAGCAGGGGTGGCCGCCCGCGGACGCCGAAAGCTTCGCGGACGTCATCGAGCCCTTGCGGGAGGGAAAGGACGAACACGTCTCCGACGGCGTGCAGCGCGCCCTCGGCCGCCCGCCACGGACCTTCGCCGAGTTCGCCACGTCCACTGGCGCCGCAGGCGGTTGGCAGGTCTGATCGCCTGAACTGAAACGACCGTCGGTCGTCAAGCACCGCCCGGCCCCCAACACCACCGCGGCCCACCCGGATGAACGGCGCCGCCAAGCAGAGATCACGATCGATGCTTTGGCGGCGACGGTCGCCGAGCAGGTGGACGGGCCGACCTGACCCCCGCACCCGGTACACGCCGATGCTGACCTCGGCCGGAGGCGTTGACGTCGCGTGCCGCGGAGATCTCCCCCTGGCGGGGGATGTCGGTGGCGCCGGTGGGGGAGGTGAGGGCCGGGCCTTGCACGCGATCTTCTAGGCATGACTGATTTTGCTGTCGCTTCTCGTAAGCCGTGGTTTCCTCGGTCGCGGGCTGTCTGGGCTGGTGCGCATGCACCTGTCGCCGGGGTGCCGCGTTGGGCGCGGGTGGCTGCGCTGCTCGTGCCGCTCACGGTGTTGCCGTCCAGCCTGTGGCGGATCTCGGCCGTCACCCTGCACTTGCCGATCATGCGGGACGTGGGGCCGGACGCCAGTGGCGACCTGCCGTCGTGGATGCCGCTGGAGCTGTACGTGGTGCTGCTCTCGGTGTTCTCGGAGCTGCTGGCGTTCACCGCCGTCGGGCTCGTCGCGACTTGGGGCGAGGTGTTCCCCCGGTGGATTCCCTTCCTGCGTGGACGTCGGGTGCCGACGCCCGTGGCCGTGGTGCCGGCAGCTCTCGGCGCGACCATCCTGACCGCCTTGTGGACGTGGTCAGCGGTCGCGTTGATGCTCGGACGGAATATGACGGGACGTCCACTGACTGCCGACGATCCTCTCAACGCCGACACCTGGCAGGGGATTCTGGCCATCGTCGCCTACCTGCCGCTGGTTGCTTGGGGTCCTCTCCTCGCCGCCGTCACCGTCGCTTACTACCGGCGTCGGACTCGCGCGAGGCAATGAGCACACCGTGCCGTCACGGTCGGACGGCGGGCGGTGTTCTCGTCTCGCAGTTTCTATGCCTCGCAGGGGACCCGGCCCTCATAGCCTGTTTGCTCGGCTGCGTTGATGTAGTCGGCGAGGGCTTCGCGTGATTGGGCGAGTCTGTGCATCTGGTCGTCCAGTCGCCGCAGTCGTGACCGCATCGCGGTCAACAGTTCGGGACACCCGAGCAGACCCGGGGCCTCTCCGACCGCACAGGGCAGCAGATACGCGATGTCCTCGGAGGACAAGCCCGCATCGAGCAGATGCCGGATCTGCTTCACCCGCATTACCGCGTCCTCGTCGTACTCGCGGTAACCGTTGGCACCGCGGCCCGCGTCCAGCAGACCCTGGGCCTCGTAGTAGCGCAACTGATGAGCCCTGACGCCCGTCCGGTGGCTCAGCTCCCCGATCCGCATCCGAACCTCACTTGACCTTCACACCGGTATCAACGTTGACGATGCTGCCATGGACAACGAAACCGCACCTGTGACGGTCATCGGACTCGGGCTGATGGGCCGCGCGCTCGCCGGCGCGTTTCTGAGAGCCGGGCATCCCACGACCGTGTGGAACCGGACGGCATCGAAGGCGGAGCAGTTGGTTGCCGAGGGCGCGCGGCTGGCGCCGACGGTCGGCGATGCGCTTGAGGCGAGTTCCGTGGCGATCGTCTGCCTCACCGATTACGAGGTCGTCCACGAATTGCTCGGCGCCGGCGAAATCAAGCTGGACGGGACGCTTCTGATCAACCTGACCTCGGGCGACTCCACCCAGGCCCGGGAGGCCGCCCGGTGGGCCGAACAGCGTGGCGCCCGTTACCTGGACGGCGCCATCATGGCCGTCCCACCGGCGATCGGAACCGCCGAGGCGATGATCCTGCTCAGCGGCCCGCAATCGGACTTCGAGTCGCACAAGGCCATGCTCGGCGCGCTCGGTGGCACCACCTACCTCGGGGCCGACCATGGGTTGGCGTCTCTCTACGACGTGGCCGGACTTGCCATGATGTGGAGCATTCTGAACGCCTGGCTCCAGGGAACCGCCTTGGTCGGGACGGCCGACGTCGACGCCGCGACGTTCACGCCCTTCGCCCAGCAGCTCGCTTCCGTTGTGGTCGAGTGGCTCCCCGGATATGCCGAGCAGGTCGACAGCGGCTCCTTCCCGGCGGAGGTGTCGGCTCTGGAGACGGACGTGCGGGCAATGACGCACCTGATCGAGGAGAGCGAGGCGGTGGGCGTCAACGCCGAGATGCCGAGGCTGTTCAAAGCGATCGCCGACCGCTCGATCGTCGCCGGACACGGTGGCGAGCAATACCCCGTGCTGATCGAAGAGTTCCGCAAACCCCAGGGCACCTGAGCCCCGCCAGGCTTCCTTCGAGCCGATGCCCAGCACGCGAGCCCCGGCCTCGGCCAACGGCACGAGGCCGGGGCCTCCCTGGCCTCGTGCCATTGGCCGGACGGCCGGGCGCTGCGCGGTGAGCTGTGAGCGGTGAACTGAGGATCCCCGATCAAGACGCGAAGTGTCGCGGTCGGACGCCGTCAGAGGTGTAGTGGTCGGCCTGCCACCTTTGACCTCGATCTCCGCCATGGTGCCTCCGGACGGAAGGCTGGTCGGTCAATCGTCGCAGAGGGCGGTGGGAAGCACCTTCTCCAGGGCGTCGTCCAAGGCCGGGCCGCCGCCCGGCTTCAGGTTGACCATCACCGTGGCCTGCTTGCGGTGCTTGATGGCGCCCGCGCGGACGCTGAATCCGAGCATGTCGCCGTCGTGGCCCCAGAAGCCCTTCTTGCACTTCGCGGAGCCCTTGACCGGGAACCATTCAAGGCCCAGCCCATACTTCGAGCCTGATGTGCGTCCTGTGGGGAGGGCGTCCAGCATTTCGTGGAGTTGCGCCGGCTTCAGGAGGTCTCCGTGCAGCAGAGCCGCCAGGAAGCGGTTGATGTCCGATGCGCTGGAGATCATTCCGCCGGCGGCTCCGCCGACGGTCGGGTTGAGGCGGCTGATGTTCACGAGATCGGACTCGGGGCGCACGTACCCCTCGGGGTGGGGGCGGGGCAGGTCGGGATCGTCGGTCGGCGTGTAGGTGTTGCCCAGTTCGAGCGGGACGATGATGCGC
Organism: Actinomadura madurae; assembly: GCF_900115095.1. Lineage (GTDB taxonomy): Bacteria > Actinomycetota > Actinomycetes > Streptosporangiales > Streptosporangiaceae > Spirillospora > Spirillospora madurae. The sequence continues at coordinate 31,050 of NZ_FOVH01000034.1, read as the reverse complement.
CGCCGGATCTCCTCGCCGTAGGTGTTCCCGGTGACCTTCTCGATGATCATGCCGGCCAGGAGGTAGTTGGTGTTGGAGTAGCCGAACTTCTCGCCCGGGCGGAAGTTCCGGGGGTGGGGCAGGGCGATGTCGACGAGCTCGCGTGCCTCCCAGTGCCGGAGCGGGTCCTTGAGGACGTCCAGCGGGGACATGTACTTCAGGACGTCCGGCAGCCCGCTCCTGTGCTGGAGCAGCTGGCGGACGGTGATCTCCCGCCCGTCGTTGTCGGCGCCGCGCACCACCCCGGGCAGGTAGCGCTCCACCGGTGCGTCGAGATCGATCAGGCCCTCGCCGACGAGCTGGAGCACCACGGTGGCCGTGAACGGCTTGGTCAGGCTTCCGAGCCGGAAATGGCTGCCGGGATCCACCGGCGCGTTCGTTTCGATGTCGGAGACGCCGCTGGTGATCACCAGCTCGTGGTTCCGGTCGTTGACCTGTGCGAGCGCGCCGGGTGCTCCGTCCGGTCCGGTGAGCCGGTGCACCGCCTGCCGCAGCTTCGAATGGCCGGACGCCTTCGCCGGGGAGGACGTTTCCGCCATGACGGTCGAGGCCGTCACCGCCAGGGCCAGCGCCGCCGCCGTACTCCGGAGCATGACTTTCCTTGTGATCATGGAGTGTCACGCTATGTATCGGCGCATCGGCCGCACATCCATCGCGTGAGCCATCCGCTCGCTCACACCCGAAGGGGAGTGGGACGGCCACCATGGAGTTAGTCCGGAGCGCCCCTCCAACGGCAGCCTTGAGCACCTGCCCAGGACGAACCCGCGGGCTCGCAAGGTGGCGGGCGCGGTCCGTGAGCACGGCTACTCCCACAATCGGAGTACGTTTGCCGCTCGGGATCATGCAAAATATTCCCGAGTCGCTTTTCCGGGGGTGTCCTCCGGGAGTCTGTGACGACACCCGCCGGAGGAGTTTCTGTGACAGGTCCCGCCGGTCCGCCGCCCGGGGGCCAGGGCGGACGACGGCCGCCGCCCGTCCCGCCGCCGCTTCCGCCGCCCCCGCGCGGGCCCTACGGGGCGCCGCCCTGGCAGGAGGGCCCGCACCCGCCACCCCCGCCGCTTCCGCCGCGTCCTCAAGGGCCCTATCCGCCGCCACCTCCGCCGTCCCGCAACGTGCGAGGCATCCGGAGGCTGAATCCCCTTCTCGCGGCGCGGGCGGTGTTCCGGCCCTCGCGGCCGGACCTGATCACCGATGCGCGTGTCCGGAAGCTCCAGGTCGCCCGCGCCTGGGCGGGCATCGTCGTGACGCTCGGCGTGGCCGTGGTCTACAAGGCCACCGCTCCCGAGGCGCTGGCGAGCGACCGGTTCAACGACGCCTGGCTCAACGTCCTGATCCTGACCTGCGCGCTGCCGCTGGTGGTGGGCGCCTTCATCATGGCCGCCCGGCCGCCGAGCCGGGGCGCGTTCGCGCGCAGGCTCCGCTACCCGCTGATCGCGGTCGGGGCGATGTTCGGCTCCATGTTCACCTTCGTGCTCGCGGCGGCGCCCACCTTCAAAGGCCTGCGAGACGCGGCCGGGCCGATCGTCCTGATCCCCGGAGGCGTGATCCTGGTTCTGTGGATGGCGCCTTTCGCGCTGTACGGGATCGTCCTGTCGCTGACGAACGTGTTCCGGACGGCCGACATTCACGAGGTGGTCCCACCGCTGGTGAGCGTGTCGGCGTCCTGGGTGATGGCCGTCGTCAACCTGTTCACCGACGCCTATGAGGGCGTGCCGACCACCTTGGCCACAGCCCTGTTGCTGGGCGCGCCACTGACGGTGTCCGCGCTCGCCTATTACGAAATGCGCAGGCTGCGACTCCTGCACGGCATCACGCTGCGCAACACCCTTCTCCGCTGATCCCAAGCCGCCGACCCGGGCGCGTTCCGGGGTCGCCGCCCTCTCGGGCGGTAAAACCGGAGTGCCAGCATGAACTGGCGGCCGGTCTTCCTGACGCGCGCCTCCAGATTGTCGAGCGCGTAGGCAGCGGACGCCGAGCCGGGCGCCGCGGCTCGGTAGCGTGCGGGAGCCAATGCCCGGCAAACCCGGGGTTGTCGGCGGCTGGGGCGCTTTCTACGGTTGGGGCATGGGGCAGACGGGTGTTGCGGGGCCGGCCGCGGGCGTTGACGCACTTCGGTGGTGGGGGCGGATGGCCCGGGATCCGCTGCGGACGTATGTCGGCCTTTCGGGCCGGTACGGGGACGCCGTCCGGGTGCCGTTCGGGGTGAAGCGGGCGTTCTACCTGTTGTCGCGGCCCGAGCACGCCGAGCGGATTCTCGTCGCCAATCAGGACAACTACGTGAAGGCGTTCACGTATCGGCCCCTGCGCGCCGTTCTCGGGGACGGCCTGCTGACGAGCGAAGGGGAGACGTGGCGCCGGCATCGGCGCGTCGTGCAGCCGGTCTTCTCGCACCGGCACGTCGTCGGGTTCGCGCCGCAGATGGTGGAGACGACCGAGCAGATCGTGCGGCGATGGCCGGACGGAGTGGCGCTCGACGCAGCGGCTGAAATGCGGAAACTGACGCTGGGAATCGTCGGCCGCGCCCTGTTCGGAAGTGAGTTGAGTGGTGAGGCCAACCGGACGGGCCGTGCCCTTGAGGCCCTTCAACGAGCAGCCGTCGTCGGGACGTTCCTGCCCGGAGCGGCCGCGAAGCGAAGCATCTACCAGCGGGTGCCCGGCCTCGGCGGTGCTCTCGGCCATCTTGAGGAGATGGTGCAGCGGGTCGTCCGGGGATCGTCCGGCGGAGAACTGCTGAACCTGCTCAAGGAAAGCGGGCAATTCAGCGAGGAGGAATTGCGGGACGAGGTCCTGACACTCCTCCTGGCGGGCCACGAAACGACGGCGGCCTCGCTGGCCTGGACGTTCATGCTGTTGTCGAAGTATCCGGCCGCCAGGGAACGGCTGGAGAGCGAGGTCGATGACGTTCTCGGCGGCAGGGAGCCGAAAGCCGAGGACGTCGATCAGCTGCCGTGGACGAAGGCCGTCCTGTCGGAGGCCATGCGCCTGTGCCCGCCCGCCTGGACCATCGAGCGCGATGCCGTCGGCGACGACGAGGTCGCGGGGACACCGATCCCGGCCGGAGCGACCTTGGCCGTCCCGCCCTATCTGATCCATCGCAACCCCGACGTCTGGCCCAATCCCGAGGGCTTCCAGCCGGAACGGTTCATGGGCGAGCAGCGGCGTTCCCGCTACGCGTATCTGCCGTTCGGAGGCGGGCGGCGCATCTGTGTGGGCGCCGGTTTCGCGATGCTGGAGGCGACCCTGGTGCTCGCCACGATCAGCCGGACGCACCGGCTCGACCTGCTGCCCGGCGTGCGCGTGCCCGGCCGGGCGGAGATCACGTTCCGCCCGGCCGGGCCGGTTCCCATGCGGGTCATCCGGAGGTAGGCGCCGCGCGCCGCGGCAGCAGCAGCGCCGGGACGACGGCCAGGGCCCCGATCGCGAGGGCGACCCAGAAGGCGTGCCCGAAGGCGGTCGCGAGGAGCGGGGCGACGGCGGTCCGGGCCGCGTCGGGCAGCGGCGCCAGGGCGGCGCCCGCCGTCGCGGGAGCCTGAGCCGTGATCTCGTGCTGCAGGATCACGGCGAGGGCGGTGGTCCCGACGGACGCGCCCATCCGCTGCAGGGTGTTGATCGCGCTGGTCGCGCGCGGGATCATCGCCGGCGGCAGGGCCTGGTAGGCGGCCGCCATCGACGGCATGATCGTCGCGCCGAGGCCGAGGCCGATGACGAACAGGGCCGCGGCCAGCAGGACCGGCGAGGTGTCCGCGTGGATCCGCGTGTACGCGGCGGTGCCCACCAGGCCGAGGACGATCCCCGCGGGGACGACGAGGCCGGCGCCGAGGCGGTCGGTCACCCGTCCGGCCAGCGGCATGGCGACGGCCGCGCCCAGCGCCTGCGGCGCGAGGAGCAGGCCGGTGGCCAGCGGGCCGTGGCCGCGGACGACCTGCCAGTACAGCGGCAGCAGGACGAGGACGCCGAACAGCGCGACCGCGACGACGACGTTGGTGGCGGCGGCCGCGGCGAAGCCCCGCTCGCGGAACAGCGCGATGTCGATCAGGGCGGACCGGCCCCGCGCGTGCAGGACGTACAGGACGACGAGCGCGGCGGCGGCGCCGAGGATCGTCCAGGTGCGCAGGGCGTCGAGGGCGCCGGGACGTCCGGCCTCGGTGGTGCCGTAGACGAACGCGGTGACGCCGCCGCACAGCAGGATCAGGCCCCGGACGTCCAGGCGGGCGGGCCGCCTCGGGGAGGCGGGCAGCAGGCGCAGGGCGGCGGCGATGGCGGCGGCCCCGAGCGGCAGGTTGACGAGGAAGATCCAGCGCCAGCCGGCCGTCGAGATGATCAGGCCGCCGACGATCGGGCCGGCGACGGAGCCGAGCAGCATGGGCAGGCCGATGAAGCCCATCATGCGGCCCATCCGGGAGGGGCCGGCGGCCTGCGCGAGGATCGTCTGCGCGACCGGGATGATCATGCCGCCGCCGATGCCCTGCAGCACGCGGAAGGCGATCAGGGCGGGCATCGACCAGGCGAGGCCGGCCAGCGCGGAGCCGAGGAGGAACAGTGCCAGCGCACTGATCCAGACGCGGCGGGCCCCGAACCGCTCGGTGGCCCAGCCGGTGACCGGGATGACGGCGGCCAGGCCCAGCATGTAGCCGGTCAGGACCCATTGGACGGACGTGATCGAGGCGCCGAAGTCCTCGGCGAGCGTGCGGGTCGCGACGTTGACGGCGGTCGCGTCGATCACCGACATGATCGCGCCGAGCACGACGACCAGGCCGATCGTGACGAGGCCGCGGTCGAGCTTCTGGGACGGCGCGGGGGCCGAGGTGAGCGTGGTCATGGCAGGTTCCTCGCATTTCAGGCGGGCTGGATGTTGTGGTTGCGGTGGAACACGTTCTGCGGGTCGTAGGCGCGCTTGACCTCGCGAAGCCGCCGGAGGTTCTCCGGGGTGTAGGCGCTGGCCGTCCTGGACGTGTCGTGCAGGAAGTTCAGGAACGAGCCGCCGGTCGCGTACGGGGCGAGTGCCGCGTCGGAGCCGTCGATGGTGAGGGAGAAGGGGACGTCGCGGTGCCCGACGGGACCGGCGTCCGCGCCCGGACGGGCCATCGCGCCGCCCCAGTGCTTGACCTCGATCCCGGCCGCGTCGCTGGAGGCGATCGCGCCGATCAGCGCGTCGGGCAGGTCGGCGTACAGGTGGAAGTGGTGCGGCGGGGTGCCGCCGAGCGACTCGGTCTCGGCGTACGGCATCGTCCGGAAGGTGTCCTCCAGGGGCGGTCCGGCGGCGTTCCGCAGTGATCGCAGCGCCCGCGCGCCGTCCGCCGCGGACCCCGCGTACACGCCGCGGACGGCGACGACCCGGCCGTGCGCGGGGTGGTCGGCCAGCGCGATCGAGACGGACAGGGCGTCCGGGCGGAGGTCCGCCTCGTCCCGGAACCGGGTGAGGACGGCGGCGGCCCGCTCGGCCGGGTAGAGCGCGACCCCCGCGTAGACCGCCGAGACGGGCTGGAGCCGGAACTCCAGCGACGTCACGACGCCGAAGTTGCCGCTGCCGCCGCGCAGCGCCCAGAACAGGTCGGCGTGGTGGGCGGCGTCGGCCGTCAGGTGCCGGCCGTCGGCGGTGACGATCTCGGCGCGCAGCAGGTGGTCGGCGGCGAACCCGTACCGGCGGGACAGCCAGCCGACGCCGCCGCCGAGGGTGAAGCCGGTGACGCCGACCGACGCGTGCGAGCCCGACAGCGGGGAGAGCCCGAGCGGCGCGGCGGCGGCGATCACGTCGCTCCAGCGGGCGCCGGCCCCGGCGCGGGCGACGCGGCGGGACGGGTCGACCAGCACCCGGGACATGCGGGACGTCTTCAGCAGCATCCCCTCGTCCGGCGGGACGACCGTGCCGTGCCCGGTGGCCTGGACGGTGAGCGGGACGCCCAGCTCGCGGGACGCGAGGACCGCGGCGCGGACGTCGGCGGGCCCGGTCGCCTCGACGACCAGCGGGCCGGCGGAGCGGGCGGCGGTTCCGAGGGTGCTGCCGATGGTGGTTCCGGCGGTGGCGGTGCTCATGATGACGGCTTCCTTCCGGAGGATTTTTCTCCACTTGCAAGCACCGTAACACGGTCCGGAGGATTTGTCTCCACTTATTTGCTAGGCTCGGCGCATGGCAACGAAGGAGCGGCCGCTGCGGGCCGACGCGCGCGACAACCGTGAACGGATCCTCGCCGCCGCCCGGGAGGTGTTCGTCGAGCAGGGGCCGGGCGCGCCCCTGGAGGACATCTCGCGGCGCGCCGGCACCGGCATCGCCACCCTCTACCGGCGCTTCCCCGACCGGCAGGCGCTGATCAGGGCGGTCGCGCTGGACGCCCTGCGGCGCACGACCGAGGAGGTCCTGCGCGCCCGGGACGAGGAGGCGACCGCCTTCGCCGCCCTCGTCCGGTACATGCACCGCGTCCTGGACATCCGCATCGGTGCCGTCTTCCCCGTCCTGCTCAACGAGATCCCGTTCGACGACGAGGAGATCGCGGCCGTCCGCGACGAGGGCGTCGCCATCATGCGCGAGCTCGTCACCACGGCCCAGGATGACGGCGACCTGCGCCCGGACGTCACCCACGCCGACGTCGGGATGATGCTCGTCCGGCTGTCGCGCCCGATGCCCGGCCCGATGCCGCCGGAGACGGGCGCGGAGCTGGCGCACCGGCACCTCGATCTGGTCGTCGACGGGCTGCGCGCCGGACGGCCGTCCGAGCTCGGCGGACCCGCCCTGACCTTCGATGACCTGCGATCCATGCGGGACGAACCGGCCACGTGACGACCCGCCTGGATTGGGCACAGGCAGGGCATGAACATCACTGGCATCATCACCGCGATCGTCATCGGCGCGATCATCGGCGCGCTCGGCCGGCTGCTGCTGCCCGGCCGCCAGCCCATCGGCGTCATCATGACCGTGATCGTCGGCATCGTCGCCGCCATCGCCGGGACGGCCATCGCGCAGCAGGTCGGCGTGGACACCACCGACGGGATCGACTGGATCGAGCTGGTCTTCCAGGTCGGCCTGGCCATGATCGGCGTCGCGCTCGTGGCGGGCTTCCGGGCGCGCCGCAGGCACCGCCGCTACGAACGCTGAACCCCGGTCCGGGCGGGGACGCGCCGACACGCCGGTGTGGGCGGGTTAACATTCCCTCGCGGACCGGGTTACCAGCGGGTAGCGAGATGCCCGGAAGGCCAGGGTGAGCGGGACGATGCGGGCTGTCCCGGACCGTGCCCTAATGTGCCGAGTGCCCGGGCCGTGGGCGGTTCGCGTGGCAGAATGTCACCCGCCGTGGAGCGCGGCGGTCTGCCGGAGGGAGGTGCGGCGGCGTGTCCGGAGCCGGTCGACGCCGTCCTGCGCGTATCCGGCGGGCGCACCCGCGCCCTGCACGTCCGGCGCTCCGGCTCGGATCCCGCGCGACCGCGGCGCTGACCGCCGTCACGCTCGGCGCCGCCGTGGCGGTGCCGGCGGCGATGGTCCCCGGCGCCCCGGCGGGAGGGCAGGCCGTCCGCGGGGCCGCGGCCGGTGCCGCCGCACCGCTGCGCGCCGCGCCGACCGACCAGATCCGCTCCCGCGAATGGCACCTGGACGCCCTGCGCGCCCAGAAGGCGTGGCGGTACTCCCGGGGGCGCGGCGTCACCGTCGCCGTCCTCGACACCGGCGTCGACCGGCGCCACCCCGACCTCACCGGGCATGTGATCAACGGGCCCGACCTCACCGGCGGCCTGCGCAAGCCCGGCAGCCGCTACTGGGGCCTGCACGGGACGTCGATGGCGAGCATCATCTCCGGCCACGGCCATGGACCCGGCCTGACGCAGGGCATGATGGGCGTCGCGCCGCTCAGCCGCGTCCTGTCCATCCGCGTCACGCTGGAGAACGACGACCCGCTGCGGCGCGACAACGGCCAGCAGGCCGGCACCGGCGACCGCGACGCCGTCGCGCAGGGCATCCGGTACGCCGTCGACCACGGCGCCGAGATCATCAACATGTCCCTCGGCGGCGGGCGGCAGTCCTACAACGGCACGCCGTCCCAGGAGAAGGCGATCAGGTACGCGCTCGGCAAGGGCGTCGTGCTGATCGCCTCGGCGGGCAACGACGGCTCCGGCGCGAACCGCCGCAACTTCCCCGCCGCCTACCCGGGCGTGATCGCCGTCGGGGCGCTCGACCGCAGGCTGCGCCTCTGGAAGGACAGCAACCGGCGCTCCAACGCGGCCGTCTGCGCGCCCGGCGTCGAGATCGTCAGCGCCGACGCCAGCAACGGCTACGTCGTCGGGACGGGCACCAGCGCCTCGTCCGCGATGGTCGCCGGGGTCGCCGCCCTGGTCCGCGCCCGCTACCCGCGGCTCAGCCCGGACGAGGTCAGGCGGGCGCTCGTCCAGGGGTCCCCGGCCCGCGCCGGCCGCCCGACCGGCTCGGCCACCTGCCGCGGGACGGTCGACGCCGTGCGCACGCTCGTCGCCGCCAACGAGATCAACAAGACCTCCAGCGGGCCGGTGGAGACGCCGCCGCCCGCGGCCGTCACGCCGGAGCCCGCGGCGGCGTCGCCGGTGCGCGACTCCGGCGTGCTGCTCCCGCTCGTCCTCGGCGGCGGCGGGCTGCTGATCGTCCTCGGGCTGGTGCTCGGGTGGCGGCAGCGGCGCCGCCCGGAGGAGGACACCGGCGACACCGACGCCGTCGCCGACTACGGGCTGCCGTCCGCTCCGCGCGAGCCCGCGTCCGCCGTCCCGTCCGGGGCGTACACGCCGGCGGCGTCCCGCCCGGCGCCCGCCGTCGCGCCCGTCAACGCGCCGCTGTTCCAGAACAACGAGGTGTACCCGGGGCCCGCCTTCGGCGAGGACGCCCCGTCGCCGGAGGCGTGGGAGGCGCCCCAGCCCGCCCCCAGCCCGCTGGACGTGCCGCTCTGGGACGCCCCGGCCGACCCCGCTCCGGCCCCCGCCGATCCCGCCCTGGCCGATCCCGACCCGGGCGGTTCCCCGTGGGACGGGGAGGAGCCGCCCTCGGTTATCGAGCCGAAGCGGCCACCGGTGATGCCGGGCGAGCTGCGCCCGTTCGACCCTGGCGAGTTCGCGGTGAACGGCGGGAACGGGAACGGGACCCTGAACGGTCACGACGTCCTCAACGGCAACAGCCACAACGGGAACGGCGACGGCGGCGCCGCCCTGAACGGTGCCGGACTGAACGGCTCCCCGGCGCGGGGCGAGCCGTCGCCGCTCGATGACGACGACTGGGAGTCGTTCCGCCGCGGCGCCCTCGACCTACCGGACGTTCCGGAGGGCGGCACGACCGCTCCGCTCTCCGCGGTATCCCCGGAGCCGGCCGACGAGCCGCCGCCCCCGCCCGTACTTCCGGCGGACGAGCCGTCCACCGGGGCGTTCCCCGCCGTCCCGCCGCCCGGTGCCGCCGACCACGGACCGCCGGACGGGCCCGTCCCGCCGCCGGACCAGGCCGGCGACGAGCCGCGCGGCCGGCACTCGCGCGGTCCGCGTCCCGCCGACGACGAGGACTACCGGCCGCCCTGGTGGTGACCGCGGTACTCCGGCGGGCGTAGCGCGGGTGCCTCCGGGCAGACGATGCGGGGTCCCGTACCCGTCGCCGAGCATCGACGTATCCGAACACAGGAAGGGTCGATGAACCATGTTGACGATGTTGGCGACGCAGGTGACGGAGATGGGTCCGGGCGGTTGGCACGACGGGGACGCCCCGGCGTTCTGGCCGGTCTTCCCGATCACGTTCGGCCTGTTCTGGCTGGCCGTGCTGGGGACCGCGTTCTACTTCATCCGCCGCAGGATGAACACGACCGCCACGGCCGCCGCCGCGGCGGCGGACCCGATGGCCAAGGCGCGGTCGGTGCTCGCCGAGCGGTTCGCCCGCGGCGAGATCGACGAGGACGAGTACCTGATGCGCATGTCGGCGCTGCGGAACGGGGACTGACGCGGCGCCTACTCGGCGCCCGCCTCCTGGAAGATCCGGTCGACGCCGTCCGGGTACATCGGTGCCCGGACGGCCGCGTCGGCGAAGCGGGTGAGCAGCCGCGCGAACTCCGCCCGGTCCCGCGCCGGCCAGCCCGCCATGAGCTCGTCGAGGTAGGCGCGGCGGAACCGGTCGGAGACCTGCTTGACGCGCCGCCCGGCCTCGGTCAGCCCGAGGTTGGCGCGGCGCGCGTCCACGGGGGAGGGGCGCCGCGACACCAGGCCGGCGTCGATGGCGTGCCCGACGAGCCGGCTCGCGGTGGACGGGTCGATCTCCAGCCGTTCCGCGACGGCGCCGACGGTGATCTCGGCGGGCGGCTCGCCCGCCTGCTCGGCGTCCGCGTGGGCGCCGGCGCCGAGCGCGGCGACGGCGTTCACCACCATGAGGTTCGACAGCTGCAGCGGGCGCCCGTCGGCGCAGGCGGAGGTCTGCGCGCGGATCCGCTTGACGAGGTCGGGCTTGGCCCAGACGCGGCGGAGCCGGAACAGCGCGGTGGCGATGTCGGAGAGGTCGGGGTCGGGAGGGTTCCCGTCGCGCGGCGCGTCCGGCTCGGCGGGCCGTCCCGTGGCGGGGGTCTCCGTCGCCATGTCAGGTCTCCGTTCCGTGGTCGCCGTGCCGGGCGCCGGACGCCGCGGACCCCCCACTCTAACGCATGTAGTGTGCACATTATTGTGCACCGCCGGGACGCTCCTTCCCCACGAGACACACGACGCGAAAGAGCCCCAGGTGAGCAGGGATGTGATGCACTGAACCACCGGTTCCGGTTCCCGGCGAACGCCGGTACTTGTCGGCCCGGACGCGTAGCATGGCACCCGCCCGAACCCGGACGACCCGGGATCAGTAACCACAGAGGGGACCTGATGCGAGCGGCGAACGCCCCCGGTGGCCCCCCTGGTGACGTCCCCCCGCGGGACGGATCCACGGACCACGCACCCCCGAGACCCCCGGCCGGACCCGGCATCGGCGACGACGAGGGCGGTGCGGACGACGCCGCCTTCAGTGCCGGCCGGCTGTCCGAGCGCGACCGCCAGATCCTCGCCTTCGAGCGGCAGTGGTGGAAGTACGCCGGAGCCAAGGAGCAGGCCATCCGCGAGAAGTTCGACATGTCGGCGACGCGGTACTACCAGCTCCTCAACATCCTGATCGACCGACCCGAGGCGCTCGAGTGCGACCCCATGCTCGTCAAGCGCCTCCGCCGGATGCGGACACAGCGGCAGCGGAGCCGCGCCGCGCGCCGACTCGGAATCCGGCCCTGATCTGACCGACACTGGTCACGTGAACTCTCCCCGCTCTGTGACGGCCGCCGGCGCGGACGGCCTTGACGCGATCGGTAAGAATCCGGCCGGGGCCGTGCTCGGCTTCGACTTCGACGGCACGCTGGCGCCGATCGTGGCCGATCCGGCGTCCGCCAGGGCCCATCCGGGCGCCGCCCCGGCCCTGGCCCGGCTGGCCCCGCTGGTCGGCTCGCTGGTGATCGTCACCGGACGTCCCGCCGCGGTGGCCGTCGAGTACGGCGGGTTCGAGGGCATCGACGGGCTCGTGGTCCTCGGGCAGTATGGGCTCGAACGGTGGGAGTCCGGCGTGCTGACCGAGCCCGAGCCGCCCCCGGGCGTCGCCGAGGCCCGCGCCAAGCTGCCCGGCGTCCTCGCCGCGGCGGGCGCCCCGCCGGAGACGTTCGTCGAGGACAAGGGGCAGGCGCTCGCCGTGCACACCCGGCGGTGCGCCGAACCGGAGGTCGCGCTCGAACGGCTGCGCGGCATCATCGCCGCGCTCGCCGAACGCACCGGGCTCACCGTGGAGCCCGGACGGCTCGTCCTCGAACTGCGCCCGCACGGCATGGACAAGGGCAAGGCGCTGCGCTCGTTCGTCGACGAGTTCACCGGCGCGCGGGGCGCCCGCCCGTCCGCCGTGCTGTTCGCGGGCGACGACCTGGGAGACCTGGCCGCCTTCGACGCCGTCGACGCGCTGCGCGCGGAGGGCGTCCCCGGCGTCCTGGTCTGCAGCGGCTCGGCCGAGGTGACCGCGCTCGCCGAGCGGGCGGACGTGGTGACCGACGGCCCGGCGGGGATGGTCGAGCTCCTGGAGACGCTCGCCGGCTCCCTCTCCTGAAGGGCGGGCCTTACCGCACGGCCTGACTCGGCCGCGCGGCCCCGCCTGGATTGTTGGCCGAGTGACAAGAGTCGTGATCGCACTTGTCGCATCTCGCGCGACTCTGGGGGCGGCGGTGGACCACGGGTCTAATTGAGCCAAAATATGGTGAATTGCGGTAAGTGTGGTGTGACGGGGAAGCCACACTGACGACATGGGGAGGCTAGACGGTGGACACCCAGGCGGGACTTCCGCGCCGTCCAGGCGAGATCAGGCACACGCCTTCCCAGGGCATACCGAAGGCGACGCCGCGGGAGGGGACCCCCGTACGCCCGCCGGGCGCCCCGATCCCGCCGGACGCCCCGCAGCGCCCGATCGTCCACGGGGCGCCGGCCCCGCAGACGCCGCCGCGCGTCTGGGGGACGCCTCCGCAGTCACCGCCCGAGCACGACCCGAGGGCCACCGTGAGGGACGCCCGGCCCGAACGAGGAGAACGCAACTCCACGACGGGACCGATGGGGGTTCACGAGACCAGCGGCGTCCAGGTGCGTCTGGGGTCGCGGGAGCGCGAGCGGCAGCGCCAGGCGCGCCGGCGCGCGGGGCGCCGCGGCGGTCTCGTCGCGGCGGGCGTGCTCGCCCTGGCCGGCCTGGTCACGGCCGGGCTCGTGCTGACCCCCGGCTCCGGCGGCGACTCGGGATCGGACGCCGCGGCCGCCGGCGGGCAGCCGGCCGGCGCCGGCGGCGAGCTGCCCCCCGCGGGACCGCCGATCACCATCGGCACGGCCGACGGCTCCGAGTACCGGATCGCGACCGTGACGTCCGGGGTCAGCGAGGGCGTCGTGACGACGTTCCAGTCCACCCCGCCGTCCGGGACGTCGTTCCCCTACATCGAGTACATCCTCAGCAACCCGTCGGACCAGAAGGTCCTCCTCGACTTCCCCGGCGACGTGTTCGTCAAGGGCGACCTCGTCGCCCCGAACGCGCGCGGACGCTGCATGCCGCAGGCCGGCGTCCCCGAGGCCATGTGCACGCCGCCGACCAGGAGCCAGGTCGTCCGGCGCCTTTCCGGCGGCGCGCTCATCCCGGGCGAGGGCGGCGACAAGTACATCCCGCCGGGCGCCGCGTACCTGGTGCGCGCCACGGTGGACGTCCCCGTCGACCAGAACATCAAGCGCTCGGACATGGCCCTCTACGTGTGGAAGCAGCTCTACATGGCCGACCAGCTCGCCAAGCAGGCCCCCTTCCCGAACGGAAGGTGAGACCGCCGCTTCACTCCGCCTCGGGATCGTCGGCGAGGATCCCGTACAGGCGGCGGCGGGAGTCGTTGACGACCTCCAGCGCCCGCGCCTTCTGTGCCTCGCTGCCGACGGCCATCACCTGCTGGAGAGCGACCATCAGCTGCCCGATCGCCTCACGTCCCCGCAGGACGTTCTCGCCGGCGGCCTCGGTGACCTCGTCCCAGGGGGCGGTGGTCTGCGCCGACGCCTCCTCACGACCCGCATCGGTGAGGGAGAACAGCCGCTTGCCGCCCTCTTCCTCGCTGCTGACGAGGCCCTCGTCCTCCAGCATCTGCAGGGTCGGGTAGACAGACCCCGGGCTCGGCCGCCAGACACCACCGGTGCGCGCGTCCAACTCCTGGATCATCTCGTAGCCGTGCATGGCCCGCTCGGCGAGCAGGGCCAGCAGGGCCGCCCGGACGTTCCCGCGCCGGGTCCGCCGCCCGCGCCCACCGCGCCCGCGATGACCGGGCCCACCGGGGCCCCAGCCTCCGAACGGATCCCCGCGCCGCCCACGCTCCTTGGGCCCGCGAACCCCGCCGCGGCGCCCACTCATCATGTGCTCATGCATCGCAGTCTCCTTAACATCGATCGGTTGCGACGCATCAACGATATATCGCTAACATGTCGTTGTCTACCCAGGGGGAGGTGTTGGCCCAGGGGGGAGGTGTTGGCCCAGGGGGGCGACCCCCTGGAACCCCCGTTGCGAGCCGGTCGATCCTCACGCCACGGTGCGGGTGTGCTGTGACCGTGCGGGTTCGCGACGTGTCGCTGCGGTCGCCCGGCTCGACGGGCATGCGCCCTCCGCTCGCTGCACTCGCTCCACGCGCCTGCCCGTGACCCCGGCTGAGCTTCGAACCCAAGAGCGCGCGGATCGTTCACATCCAGAAAGCGCTCTTGGATGTTGCACACCCTGGCCGCTGCCGGGCCGTCGCGTCCGCAGGTTCTCGCCCCTTCGACACCGTCACGCTCAGGGGTGATACCTGTCCCAGGCGGCCGCAGGCTCGGGTGGTCGGGAGTGCACGGCCCGCTGGGACCGTCACGCTCACGGGTGGGCAGGTTCCTAAGTGGCCGTGGGGCGGGTTTGGGTCGGGGCGTGGGCAACGGGCTCGTGTGAGAGCGCTCTTGGGTGGTGCACGGCCTTTGGGTGCTTGGAGTGGTGCTGAGCTTTGGCGCGGGGCTCAGCCCGTGACTCGCGGGTCGGGTGGCCGGAGGTCGCTCTGGCGCCCGGCGGTCGCCCGCAACGGGGGTTCCAGGGGGTCGCCCCCCTGGGAGTTACAGGCTTGCCTTGAGGTTGTCCAGGATGTCCTTGGTGGCGTCTCGGTCGTCGGTTTCCTTGACGCGGATCCACAGGCCGAACTTGCCGGACTTGTCCTTGAGGCCGACCTCGGTGACCGAGGTGGTGCCGGTCTTGCAGGCGGTGAAGCGGGTGATCGTTCCGCTGAGGGCGCCGTCGGGGGTGGTGTAGTTCTCCGGGGCGGCCTTCGTGCACTGGGGGTGCTGGGCGGCGCTCGGCGGGGGCAGCTGGTTGGGGCGCACGTCCGTGGTCACGCCGATGAAGACGCCGGGGCCCTTGCCGTCGCCCAGGAACGCGGCCTTGTTCGGTGTCGCGCGCAGGACGGGCCGCGGCTGGGCGTCGTTCAGGTTGACGGTGGACGGGGTCCACGTCTGCTCCTGGTTCTGCTTCGGCCAGACCTTCGGCACCGCCGTCTTGATCTTCCCCGCGGCGTCGGAGACGGCCACGAAGTCCTTCGGGATCGCGGGCGTCTTCTTCTTCTCTTCCTTCTTGCCGTCGTCGCCGGAGAACAGCATGCCGAGGGTCAGCCCGCCGATCAGCGCGACCACCAGCACGACGACCGTGATGATCAGCGGTGTGACGAACTTCTTCGGCGCTCCGCCGCCCTGCCGGCCGCCGCCCTGGGCGGGGCCGGGAGGCGGCGGCTGGAAGCCGGTGGGCGGCGGGCCGTAGGGCCGGCCGCCGCCCTGACCCATCGGCTGCTGCATAGGGACACCCTGCGGGGCGCCGTTCTGCGGAGGCGGCTGGGTCGGGAACACGGAGGTCTTGTCGTCGCCCGACACCGGCGGCTGCGGCTGGGCCTGGTACGCCATCGTCCGGTCATTGTCGTTGTCGGGGGCGGTGGGCTGCTCCGCCTGGCCGAACGGCGTGGCGCGCCCGCTCGGGCCGTCCACGATCGTGGCCTCGCCGTCCTGCGGCCTCGGCGGGACGCGCATCTCGGAGGTGTGGACGTCGTCCTCGCCGGGAGGGTCGAACCGCGTGGCCGGCGGGACGCCCGGGCCGGGGCCCGGCTGCGGCGCGGGCCTCGGCGGCTGGGTCCCGCCGCCGTCGCGGTAGAAGTCCTGGACGGTCGCGTCCGCGTCGATCTGCGGCGTGTACGCGGGCACCGGCGCCGGCGCGGCCGGGCCCTGCGCTGCGGGGGACGGCGCTGCGGGGGACGGCGCGGACGTCGGACGCAGGGTGGACAGCGCCTCGGCGAACGCCTCGGCGGTCGGCCACCGCTTCTCCCGCTCGACCTCCAGCGCCCGCAGGACTACCTGGTCGAACGCCGGGGACAGCCCCTCGCGCATCTCGCTCGGCGCCTTCTTCACCGGCGCCGGGCCCGGGGGACGCCCGGTGACCATGTGGTACGTCAGCGCGCCGAGCCCGTACACGTCGGCGCGGACGTCCAGCCCGCCGCCGAACCGCGCCTGCTCCGGCGACATGTATCCGGGCGTGCCGACCGGGAGGGTGAAGGCCCCGGACGCGTGCGCGAGCGCCTTGGCGAGGCCGAGGTCGGCGATGAGGAGCTTCTCGCCGCCGTCGGGCGTCGACTGGAACAGCACGTTGGAGGGCTTGAGGTCCCGGTGGATCACGCCGAGGGTGTTGATCACCTCGACGCCGTAGGCGATCTGCTCGGCGAGCGCGATGGCCTCGTTGACCGGAAGTGGCCGTTCGCGCATGCGGTCGCCGAGCGTGCCGCGGTCCGCGTAGGACATCACGAAGTAGGGGCGCCCGTCGGGCAGCTCGCCGATGTCGTGGACGCGGACCAGCCGCTCGGAGTCGGCGCGGCGCAGGATCCGGGCCTCCTCCAGGAAACGGTTGCGCACGTCGAGATCGTCGATCAGGCTCTCGTTCAGGACCTTTATGGCGACCTGGGACTCCAGGGCGTCATCGTGGCCCAGCCACACAGAGGCGAACGCACCCGAACCCAGGACGCGATCGATTCGGTAGCGGCCTACTGAAGGTGGGAACGACACTCCCGTATCATCCCAGCAAACGGGGTGAGCGCGCGAACGAGCATTGAGGCGGCATGGCATTCGACGAAAGGACAGAGGAGCTGGCGGTTCGGGCGGCCCAGGGCGACCAGGGTGCCCTCAACGAGCTCCTCCGCAGGATCGAGCCTGACGTGCTGCGGCACAGCTCCCGGTTCCTGCCCTGCCGGCAGGACGCGGAAGAGGCCTGCCAGGACGCGCTACTGCAGGTCGCACGGAACATCCACCGGTTCGAGGGCAGGTCGCGGTTCAGCACCTGGCTGCACGTCGTCGTCGCCAACTCCGCCCGCTCCACCTACCGGTCGCTGAAGCGCCGCTCGGTGGAGCAGGCCGGCGAGCTTCCGCAGCAGCGCCCCGACCCGCGCCGGACCAGCGTCATCGCCGGGTCCCGGGTCGACATCCTGGACGCCATGGAGGACCTGGAGGCCCGCAAGCCCGACCTCATCCAGGCCCTCGTGCTGCGGGACGTCTCCCAGCTGGAGTACGCCGAGATCGCCGAGCAGCTGAAGCTCCCGCTCGGCACGGTCAAGTCCCGCATCCACGAGGCCCGCAAGCAGGTCCGGCAGACGCTCGGCGAGTCCTACACCTGACCGGGCGCCCCGTCAAAGGTCGGTCATCGGGCGGCAACGGTGCGTCCAGGACCGGGGCTGTGAGCTGGGTGTCTGCACCAGCATGCGGTGCATGTCACCTGGACAGGCGCCCCGCCACGACCGCCCGATCTTCATCTTCGGCTGCCCCCGCTCGGGGACGACGCTGCTGCGGCTGATGCTCCACTCGCATCCCCGCGTCGCGATCCCCGCGGAGACGAAGTTCGTCCTGCCCGCCTATACGGCACGGTGCGAGTTCGGTGACCTCCAGGAGAGCAAGAACAGGCGGCGGCTCGCCGAATGGATCATCGGCGACCGGTCCACCAAGGTGCACGCGCTCGGCATGGACCCCGACCGGCTCGTCGACGAGGTCGCCGCCGGGCCGCCGACGCTCGGCTCGGCGATCGGCATCGTGTTCCGCGCCTATGCCCGCCTGCACGGCAAGCAGCGCTGGGGCGACAAGCGCCCGAGCTACTCCCAGCACGTCCCGACGCTGCTGCGCCTGTTCCCCGACGCGCAGTTCGTCCACCTCGTCCGGGACGGGCGGGACTGCGTCGCGTCGCTGCTGGAGATGCCCTGGTTCGACGGGGACCTCCACCACGCCGTGTGCGCGTGGCGGGAGACGATCGACCGGGGCCGGCGGCTCGCCGAGCGCCTCGGCCCCGACACCTACTACGAGCTGCAGTACGAGCGGCTCGTCACCGACCCGGCCGACGAGCTGACCCGGCTCTGCGGGTTCCTCGACGAGGACTTCGACCCGGCGATGACGCACCCCGAGGGCCTCGCGAAGCAGATCGTCCCGTCCCGCAAGCGATGGCACGAGCGGACTCACGAGGCCGTCACCACCAGCCGTGTCGGGGCGTGGGCGGAGCGGCTCGACCCCTGGGAGATCAGCCTGGCCGAGGCGGCGTTCGGCGAGCGTCTCGCCGAGTACGGCTACGAGCCGAGCGGCCTGCCGAAGCCGCCCGCGGCCCAACTCGCCCGCTTCACCCGGACCGCCGCCCACCGCCGCATGGCGCAGAGCAAGGCCGCGTTGCGCGAACGCTGGAAGCAGCACCACGAGCCCAACCCGGTCGCGTCCCTCCTGGCCGTCGAACCGTCCACCAGCAGCGCGCCCTGATATGACCCGCGGCGCGCCGGACCCGTCGCCCGGGGGACGGCGCGCCGCTATCCGGCCGGGTCGAGGGCCGCGAGCTGGTCGGCGAACCAGCGTTGCGGAGGCAGCGCCGTCGCCGCCGCCGCGAGCCGGGCGCAGCGTTCGGCCCGCCTGGCGCGCGGCATGAGCAGGGCCTGATGGAGGGTCTCCGCCGTCTGCGACACGTCGTACGGGTTGACCATCAGCGCGTCCTCGGACAGCTCCGCCGCCGCGCCCGCCTCCCGGGACAGCACCAGCGCGCAGCCGTGCCGCGACAGGACGGGCCCCTCCTTCGCGACGAGGTTCATGCCGTCGCGGATCGGGTTGACGAGCAGGACGTCCGCCAGGCCGTAGGCGGCGAGGGAACGCGGGTAGTCGTCGTTCACCTGCAGGATCAGCGGCTCCCAGTCGGCGGTGCCGAACTCGTCGGAGATCTGCTTCGCCATCCGCTGGACGGCCGCCGTGTACTCCCGGTACTCGGGCAGGTCGTAGCGGGACGGGTACGCGAACGCCAGATGGACCACGCGGCCGCGCCACTCCGGATGGTTGACGAGCAGTTCGCGGTACGCGGCGAGCCCCCGCACGATGTTCTTGGACAGCTCCGTCCTGTCGATCCGGACGATGAGCTGCCGGTCGCCCACCTGCTCGCGCAGCGCGCGCGCCCGCTCGGTGACGTCCTGTTCTGCCGCACGCTGGCGCAACGCCGTCCCGTCCACTCCGAGACCATGCACACCTATGCGCGTGGTGTGCCCTGCGCAGGTGACCGTGCGGGCAGACCGATCGACGCGTGCCCCAGGTAGGAGCTCGCAGCAGTCAAGGAACGCCGATGCCCACCGCTCGGTGAGGAACCCTGCGTGGTCGGCGCCGAGAATGCCTTGAAGGATCTGCGTACCGATGTCGTCCGGGAGAAGGCTGTAGTACTCAGGCGGCGCCCACGGCGTGTGGGAGAAGTGGACGATCCTCAGATCGGGACGGCGGTCACGCAACATCCTCGGTGCCAGCGACAGGTGATAGTCCTGCACGGCCGCCTTCGCGCCCTGGGAGGCGTCCCGTGCGAGGGCGTCCGCGAAGGCTGCGTTGTACGCCTCGTAGGACTGCCAGTCACGTCGTGAGCGAGCATCGAAATGCGGGCTGCGCGGCGTGTCGTAGAGAAGGTGGTGGACGAACCACAGCGTCGAGTTGGCGACGGCGTTGTACGCGCGGTGGAACGTCGCCGCGGGGATGTCGAGCATCCGCACTGCCGCGCCGCCGGTCTCGTAACCCGCGAGGTCTATGCGGCCGTCCGGTGACCGGCGAGCGGCCGTCCGGTCGGCCTCTCCGAGGCTCGCGCACACCCAGAGCACGTCCGGGTCCTGGCCGGCCGGCTCCGCGTGCGTTCCGGCCGGGCGCGGCGGTCCGGGGTCGCGCGGCGCGCCCGTGACGGCGGCGAGCCCCGACACCAGCCCCCCGCCCCCGCGCCGCATGGTGAGCTCCCCGTCCTCCGACAGCGAGAACGAGACCGGCCCCCGGTTCGATGCCACCAGCACTTGGCTCATGACGGCAGGGTCTCAGTTGTGGCCGAGCGCCTTCAAAGTGACCCGCGTGGCATGCGTCACCGCGCGGCCCGCCGCCGGTTAGCCCGCGAAGCGCCGGGTAACCGAGCGGCATGAGCAGGTCCGAGACGACGAAGACCGTGCTCGTCGCCGGTGCCGCGAACCTCATCCTTGCGATCACCAAGCTGATCGCCGGCCTGCTGGCCGGCTCCAGCGCGATGCTCGCGGAGAGCGCGCACTCCGTGGCGGACACCCTCAACCAGGGCTTTCTCCTCGCCTCGCTGCGGCGCAGCGAACGGCCCCCCGACCGGCACCACCCCTTCGGATACGGCAACGAGCGGTACGTGTGGTCGCTGCTCGCCGCGTTCGGGATCTTCGTGGCCGGTGCCGGGTTCTCGATCTTCGAGGGCATCCTGACCATGACCGGCCACGGCGGCACCGGGACGGCCGTGTGGCTCGCCTACGCCGTCCTCGCCCTCGCGGCGGTGCTGGAGGGGACGTCCTGGGTCCGCGCCTACTACCAGGCCCGCAAGGAGACCCGCGACAACGGGCGCGACCTCGTCGAGCACGTCCGCAAGTCGCCCGACGTGACGTTCAAGACCGCCCTGTTAGAGGACACCGCCGCGATGATCGGGCTGGCGCTCGCCGCCGCCGGCCTGGTGCTGCGGCAGATCACCGGCTCGGACTTCTGGGACGGGCTCGCGTCCGTCCTCATCGGCCTCCTCCTCGTCGTCCTCGCGTTCTCGATCGGACGGGAGAGCGTGCGCCTGCTCATCGGCCAGGCCGCCGACCCGGCGGCGCAGCGCGAGATCCGCGCGGAGATCCTCGGCGCGCCCGGCGTCACCGGCGTGGACGAGCTGCTCACCATGCACTTCGGCCCCGAGCAGCTCCTCGTCGCCGCCAAGGTCCACTTCTCCGACGACATCAGCGCCGACCAGGCCGAGGACGTCGCCGGCGAGATCGACCGGCGGCTCCGGGAACGGGTCCCGGTCGTCCGGCACGTGTTCCTCGACCCCACGCAGCGGACCGTCCCGCCGGAGACCGGCCGCGTGATCAAGAACTCGTCCGGGTAACGTCTCAATCGGCGGACCCACCTGTCTGGCATCCGGTCAGCTCATGTAAAGTCACGCATACGAGTTCAAACCGCTCGCGGTTCTCGACAACTGAATACCGCTCATCCAGAGGGGTGGAGGGACCGGCCCTGCGAAGCCCCGGCAACCACCCGGCTGAGGCGCACTCGCGATCCTGCGAGGCCGGCCGGGAGATGGTGCCAACTCCGGCCTGCGACCAAGGTGGCGCAGGAAAGATGGGGAGAAAGGCCTCGCCCTCATGGCACTCACGCCTGCCACAGACCTCGGACCGGCTACCGCCCTAGTCTGCCGCGAATGCGGCTCCACTCGCGATCTTGGGCCGTTCTACGCCTGCGAGGAGTGTTTCGGCCCCCTGGAGATCGCCTACGACTTCGGGGGAGTCACCCGCGCGCGCATCGAGTCCGGGCCGCGCAACATCTGGCGGTACCGCGGGCTGCTGCCCGTCCCGTCCACGGTCGCGGACACGCCCAACACCGAGCCCGGCCTGACCCGGCTCGTCCGCGCCGACAACCTCGCCGAGAGCCTCGGCCTGCAGAGCCTGTGGGTGAAGGACGACAGCGGCAACCCGACCCACTCCTTCAAGGACCGGGTCGTCGCCGTCGCGCTCGCCGCCGCCCGCGAGCTGGGCTTCAAGGTGCTGGCCTGCCCGTCCACCGGGAACCTCGCCAACGCCGTCGCCGCCGCCGCGGCCCGCGCCGGGATCCGCAGCGCGGTGTTCGTCCCGTCCAACCTCGAATCCCAGAAGATCATCACGACGGCCGTGTACGGCGGGACGTTCGTGACGGTCGACGGCAACTACGACGACGTGAACCGGCTCGCGTCCGAGATCGCCGGCGAGCAGGACGACTGGGCGTTCGTGAACGTCAACGTCCGGCCCTACTACGCCGAGGGCTCCAAGACGCTCGGCTACGAGATCGCCGAGCAGCTCGGCTGGCGGCTGCCGGACCAGATCGTCGTGCCGGTCGCGTCCGGCTCCCAGCTCACCAAGATCGACAAGGCCTTCCAGGAGCTGATCAAGCTCGGCCTGGTCGAGGACCGGCCGTACCGCGTGTTCGGCGCCCAGGCCGCCGGCTGCGACCCCGTCGCCGCCGCGTTCAAGGCCGGCCACGACGTCGTCCGCCCGGTGAAGCCCGACACGATCGCCAAGTCCCTCGCCATCGGCAACCCCGCCGACGGCCCGTACGTCCTGGACGTCGCCCGCCGCACCGGCGGCGCCGTCGAGGACGTCACCGACGCCGAGATCGTCGAGGGCATCCGCCTCCTGGCCCGCACCGAGGGGATCTTCGGCGAGACCGCCGGCGGCGTCACCGTGGCGACGCTCCGCAAGCTCATCGAGGGCGGCACCCTCGACCCGTCCGCCGAAACCGTGATCATCAACTCCGGGGACGGCCTGAAGACCCTGGACGCCGTCGCACCCGTCGTCGCCCCGTCCGCGAACATCGCCCCGTCCCTGGAAGCGTTCCGCGCCGCGGGCCTCGCCTGAGAACGAAGGAGCAGCATGAGCAGCGTGTCCGTCCGTATCCCGACGATCCTGCGGACCTACACCGGCGGCGAGGCGGAGGTGAAGGCCGAGGGCGCCACCCTCCGCGCCGTCGTCGCCGACCTGGAGGCCAGCTACTCCGGCATCTCCGCCCGCATCCTCGACGACGCGGGCAAGATCCGCCGCTTCGTCAACGTCTACGTGGGCGACGAGGACGTCCGCTTCGCCGACGGCCTGGACACCCCCACCCCCGAGGGCGCCCAGATCTCCATCATCCCCGCCGTGGCCGGCGGCTGACGACGTCCTGGGCGGGCCCGGCCCCCACCGGGCCCGCCTGTGCCATCCACCGACGGACGACATGGCGCTGGCTCGGCGCCCTCGCTCCCACCCTCACCTACCTGTGCTCCTCGGCTTCTGGACCATGTCCGCCTCGCAGGCCCGCGCCGACCGGGCACGCCAACTCGACTGCCTCCACGTCGGCGCCGGCCGTCCTCGCCCTCTTCCCCGCGGGCGTGAAGACCCTCGACCACCTCAGCTTCCCCGGCCCCGACATATGCAGCGCCGGGAGCCCACCCTGCGGCGTCGGCTCGACCCAGGTCAGGAGCGCCGGGCCGTCGTGGCCACCGCCAGGATGAGCCCGCCCCAGAGCAGCCCCATCCCCACCCACATGACGATGCCCGCGCCCAAGAGCACGCCACCGACCCCGATCAGCGTCGGGCCGGAGTACATGCGCCTCACCCGGCCAGGTGGATGCCTCGTCCTCGAAAGCCTGACGACTTCGCGACCGGTGATGACCTGCAAAAGGCAAACGGCGGCCAGAAGCCCCGCCAGAGCCGAGAAGGTGTATGCAAGCGTCATCCGGACAACCTAGTCGGCGTTCCCGACTACAGCGCCGTCCTTGACCTCAAGCTACCTTGAGGATGCACGCTGACCCTCATGAGCGCACCGAACGTCGAGATCGAGGCGATAGAGCAGGTGGTCGCCACGGTCGAGCACTCCCAGAACAACGAGCTACCGGACGAGTTCGCGGCCCTGTTCCGAGCCGACGCCATCTGGACGACGGGCGGCGGCAAGCGCCTCTACGGGCGCGACGCGATCGCCGCCTTCACCCACCAGGTCCTCCCCGGCGCGATGCGCGAGACCACGGTCACCTTCGAGGTGGAACACGTCCTGTTCATCCGCCCCGACGTCGCAGCCGTCAAGGTCCTCCAGACATACCGGACCCCCAACGGCGAAGAAGTGGGCACACCACTGTTCGTCATGGCCAAGGAAGACGACCACTGGCACCTGACCGCCTGCCAGAACACCACGGTCCACCCCAGTCCCGGCGATTAGCGTCTGCGAAGCCTTCTCCACACCCGGCTCACCGCGATCACCCCGAGCCCGCACAACCCGGCCACGACGAATTGCTGCCAGGGCGCCACCTCGACGGAGAATGTCACCACGCTCAACAGGGCAGCTGGAGTGACCGAAGGACGAGTGCTGGACGGGGCCGCTGTCCGCGCTGTCAGCCCTTCGCGACAACCCGGCCTCGACGGCAGGCGTCCAATCAGCGTGGGAGGCCAGGAATCTGACATCGCCACTGAGAGCGACTGCGTCGCGCGTTTCGATCCCCCCCGTCATTGTGCCGATCGCCATCACCACCGTGATTGCCGTCATCGGTGTGTTACTGACCGGCGAGCTGAGCGGTTCCTGGGCAGGGAGTATCGGCGCGGTCTCCCTGTTCTTTCGCCGTACATGGTTCATCATGCGCCGTCGGGTCGCCTTCGCGGTCAGGCCGTCCGGCGTGTACCTCGGCCCTACCCTGAGCAAGCCCAAACAGCGGCCCGAATGAGGAACCCACCACCGAGGAAATGACACCCCCGGCCCCCGTGGTGACTCCAACGTCGCCAACTCACAACGCCTCTGGCAGAGATGCCTTACGACCCCTTGTGAGCGGATTGGAGCACGGTGAACGAAATTGAGCCGTCAGTACACCAGTTGGTCGATCAGGTACAGCGCATTAAGGATGTGATCCGCGAAGCGACTACCTGGGCCAATCAGGTGAGACACGGAGAACTACCTCCGCCTGACCCGCAGGAGACACACCGGATCGTGTTCATGCTGGACGCCTGCGTCGGCTGGTTGGGAGGACCGATCCTCGACGCTGTCGCTTCACAGATGCCGGAGCCACACCAGGGCAGAGCCAAGGATCTGGTCGACGAATTGCGGAAGATCAGCGACAAGATTGATGAGCTGGCGGTCGGATTGAAAACTGAGCTGGGACAGAGCGGGAGTTCTGGCGCTCCATCTCCGCCGGGCAACGTCGCGTCTCCGTGACCACAGGCGACTAAGGGGCGGGCAGGGGAGCCGCCATGGCCCACGCGGGACGTTCCTGGTGGCAAGGCGAAAGGCCGGGCCAACGGCCTGCCTGCCGCTGTCCTACGCCCACGGCGGCGGCTCTGCGACGTACGCCGTGTTCTGGCCCAGCGGTGGCGCTCCCGTGGCGTTTGCGTCGGAAACTTGGCGGCCCTGCACCCGAGCACGTGTGCTCACTCCATTGGGAGAGTGCCGGGGGTCGCTCGCTGCGCAGACGCCACGCGACCTGGAGGGCCACCGCCTGCATCTCGGTGTGGCGTGACCGATGATTCTTCCGCGCCGTGCTGGTCTGTAGGCCGAGCACCGACCCACAGGAGGCTGACGCCATGCGGAAACTGACGTACGGCATGAACCTGAGCCTGGACGGTTACGTCGCCGCGCCCGGCGACGATCTCGACTGGAGCCTGCCGAGCGACGAGCTGTTCCAGTTTTGGTCCGACCGGGTGGGGGCGACCGGCCTGGCGCTGTACGGGCGCAGATTGTGGGAGGAGATGAGCTCCCACTGGCCGACCGCCGACCAGCAGCCCGGCGTCACACCGGCGCACATCGAGTTCGCCCGCCGCTGGCGGGACATGCCGAAGGTGGTGTTCTCCTCCACGATCAGCACGGTCGACTGGAACGCCCGCCTGGTCACCGGCGACGCGGTCACCGAGATCACCCGGCTCAAGGCCGAGGACGGCGGCCCCATGGACATCGCCGGCGCCACACTCGCCGCAGCGGCGATGCGGGCCGGACTGATCGACGAGTACATACTGGTCACCGTGCCGGTCCTGCTGGGCGGCGGCAAGCCGTTCTTCACAGCCCTGGACAACTGGGTGAACCTGACCCTGGTGGAGACCCGGACGTTCCCCGACGGCGTACTCCTGACCAGGTACGAGACCAAGCGCTGAGTACCAACCTCGGATCGGCCCTTTAGGCCACCCAAGGATCTCGCGGCGCTGTGTTCCGGGGCGATCGCGATTCAGCTGCGCGATCCGGTGACGGCCGTTCACCGTGCGCCTCGGGGCGAGCGTCGCCGATGTGCCGCCGTGCAGACGGCTGGGCGCGCCAACGACGCGGGCGCTCAGTTGGCTGGGGTCGTCTGCTGCTGGCCGGTTCGAGCCCGGCTGCCGGCAAGCAATGGACGGATGACGGCCAGCACCATCAGCCTCGAAGCCTCAAGGCTCGCGCTGAGAGCGTGAAGCGGCCGGTTTCGGCCTGCCCTGAGTTGGCTGCCATCCTTCGCGCGCATGTCGACCGGTTCGGCACGGCTGACGATGGTCGTCAGTTCCGCAGGCAGCGCGGCAACCGGCTGGCGCCTGTCAGTTACGAGTCGGTTTGGCGGCGGGCGCGTGAACATGTTCTGAGCGCTGCCCAGCTCGCTACGCCCTTGGCGGAACGGCCCTGCGACCTGCCTCGCGCTCTGACTGAGCGGCGGCGTTCTTGCGGCAGGTCGTGTCGGGTACTCGGTGGCTTGGACCTGGGCACGTGTGCTCACTCCATCGACGGCGATGGCCGGCTGGCGGAGTGGCGGCTGGTGTTGCTTGCCACGCGAACGCTGCGCGGCGGCCGGCCCGGCGAGCGGGGTGCCCAGCAGCTCGGTCAGGTGCGTATGGCCGAGGCCGTCCGTGCTGTGACGTTGTGGGCGGGCGGGTGCTCTTGCCGGTGTCGCGGCCGTGTGCGGGTTTCTTCGCTGAACCTTCACCCACGTGGCCTTGTGCTGTGAACGTCGGAGTTTGGGCGCGCGTGGTGGGTTGCGCTGGCACAGTTCGTCTGGACGTCCTGCGCCTGGTCAGGACTGGTTGGGGGAGGGGGGGAGGCGGGGGTGGGTGAGGATGTGTGGCGCTTGCACTCGGCGGGGTAGAGTGCTAAACAAACGGTTGGCACTCTGCTGTGGAGAGTGACAACTTCACACAGTCTGGGTCGGGGCGATGAGGCCTCAGTCCGGCGGCGGAATGGCAGTCGTCGGCGGTGGCCGTCCGTCGCGGGCGTCGGCTCGATCCGTTTAAGCCACCTTGTTCCGGGAGGACTGGAGCCTATGGCTGCAAAGATGATCGCGTTCGACGAGGAGGCCCGCCGCGGTCTCGAGCGCGGCATGAACCAGCTCGCCGACGCCGTGAAGGTGACCCTTGGTCCCAAGGGCCGCAACGTCGTGCTGGAGAAGAAGTGGGGCGCCCCCACGATCACCAACGACGGCGTGTCGATCGCCAAGGAGATCGAGCTCGAGGACGCGTGGGAGAAGATCGGCGCGGAGCTCGTCAAGGAAGTAGCGAAGAAGACCGACGACGTCGCGGGTGACGGCACCACCACCGCGACCGTGCTGGCCCAGGCGCTGGTGCGCGAGGGCCTGCGCAACGTGGCGGCCGGCGCGAACCCGATGTCGCTGAAGAGGGGCATCGAGGCCGCGGTCGAGCGGGTGAGCGAGGAGCTGTCCAAGCTCGCCAAGGACGTGGAGACCAAGGAGCAGATCGCCTCCACGGCGTCCATCTCCGCGGGCGACCCGCAGATCGGCGAGATGATCGCCGAGGCGATGGACAAGGTCGGCAAGGAAGGCGTCATCACGGTCGAGGAGAGCCAGACCTTCGGTCTGGAGCTCGAGCTGACCGAGGGGATGCGCTTCGACAAGGGCTACATCTCGCACTACTTCGTGACCGACCCCGAGCGGATGGAGGCGACCCTCGAGGACCCGTACATCCTGATCGTTCAGGGCAAGGCGTCGGCCAACAAGGACCTGCTGCCCGTCCTCGAGGGTGTCATGCAGTCCGGCAAGCCGCTGCTGATCATCGCGGAGGACGTCGAGGGCGAGGCCCTGGCCACCCTGGTCGTCAACAAGATCCGCGGCATCTTCAAGTCCGTGGCCGTGAAGGCGCCGGGCTTCGGCGACCGCCGCAAGGCCATGCTGGGCGACATCGCCACGCTGACCGGCGGCCAGGTCATCAGCGAGGACGTGGGTCTCAAGCTGGAGAACACCACGACCGACATGCTGGGCCGCGCCCGCAAGGTCGTCATCACCAAGGACGAGACCACCATCGTGGACGGCGCCGGTGACGCCAACGAGATCGCGGGACGGGTCAACCAGATCCGCACCGAGATCGACAACACCGACTCCGACTACGACCGCGAGAAGCTCCAGGAGCGCCTGGCGAAGCTCGCGGGCGGTGTCGCGGTCATCAAGGCCGGCGCCGCGACGGAGGTCGAGCTCAAGGAGCGCAAGCACCGCATCGAGGACGCCGTCCGCAACGCCAAGGCGGCCGTCGAGGAGGGCATCGTCCCCGGTGGTGGCGTCGCGCTGCTGCAGGCCGGCACCAAGGCGTTCGACAAGCTGGAGCTCGCGGGCGACGAGGCCACCGGTGCCAACATCGTCAAGCGTGCTCTGGAGGAGCCGCTGAAGCAGATCGCCGTGAACGCCGGCCTTGAGGGCGGCGTCGTGGTGGAGCGGGTCCGCAACCTGACCCCGGGTGAGGGCCTGAACGCCGCCACCGGCGACTACGTCAACATGTTCGACTCCGGGATCCTCGACCCGGCCAAGGTGACCCGGTCCGCGCTGCAGAACGCCTCGTCGATCGCCGCGCTGTTCCTGACCACCGAGGCCGTCATCGCCGAGAAGCCGGAGAAGACCCCGGCCCCGGCGGGCGACCCGTCCGGCGGCATGGGCGGCATGGACTTCTGAGCGAAGTCCATCGCGGCACAATCCAAGGGGCGGTCCTTCGGGGCCGCCCCTTTCGCGTGCCCACTGTCCGGGGCACCTGCCATCATGCCGATCCATGAGCGATCTGTTCAGCTCCCCGGTGCTGCGAGTCGATCAGCCCCGCGGCGCCCCCGCCGCCCGGTCCCGGTACAGGGTGTACGACGGGCACGGGACGCTGCTCGCTACTGGCGAAGAACGTGACGTCTCGCTGGCCCGCCAGACCGTCAGGACCGCTTTCGGCGGCAGCGACGCCGCCCGCACCGTCCATGTCGAGAACGGGCAGGGCACGCCGCTGCTCACGGTGGAGAAACAGAACGCGCGCAGTACCCGGGTGAGCACGCCCGACGGGCATTTGTACGGGTCATTGCGGAACGTCCGGCTATACGAATACGCGCTCCTGGACGCGGCGGAGCGTCAGGTCGGCGGGCTGGACGGCAACCGCACCGGCCGCAAGTTTCGCGTGCTCGACGGCTACGGGAACCATGTCGCCCGAATCGACAAGAAATGGAAGGGCGCCGCCACCGAGCTGCTGACCACCGCCGACAGGTACTCGGTCGAGATCTTTCAACCCCTGCCCGATCCGCTCCGGGTCCTGGTGGTCTCGGCGCCGCTCGCGATCGATCTGATGTTGTACGAGGGCAAGGACTGGCCTGTCGGATAGCCCGTCCGCGTAGGGACTTTCGCGTACCGTGGGCCGTGCAGAACGGGTGCCTGACGAGACAAGGCTAGGAGAATGCATGACCGACCCTTTCAGTTCCTCCGTACTCAGGGTCGAACAGCCTCGCCGGGGACCGTTCGCCAAGTCGCGGTACAAGGTGCTGGACGGTGACGGAACCGTCGTCGCGATCGCCGCACCGACCGAGGACCAGGGGGACAGCGCGGTCATGCGCGGGCTGTTTCCGGGCAAGTCGAATCTCGACGCACGGGCCGTCCTGCTGACGACGCCGGACGGAGATCCGCTCCTGGTCGTGGACAAGGAAAGCGGCCGGGAGTACACCGAAGTCCTCCGTCCGGACGGGGAGCGCGTCGGCTCGTTCGTCACCGAAAGGGTCGGCCGCCGGTACGTCCTCTACGACGACGACGGAACCCTCATCGGCGCCGTGGACGTGGACGTGCCGCGCAACAACTTCGAAGTCAAGGACGCCGACGGCGACAAGGTCGCCCATGTCCGCAAGAAATGGGCGGGTCTCGCCACGCATCTGCTGACGACGGCCGACAAGTACGCCGTGGAGATCTCCGATCCGGTCCGGGAACCGCTGCGGACGCTGGCGGTCATGACGGCGATCGTGATGGACATGAACCTGCACGAGGCGAAAGAGATCACCTGACCTGGCCATCGCCCGCGTTGGGACTTCCCGGCTCCGGCGCGGCGAGGTACCTTCCGTGCGTGCAGGCCATGCCCGGACGTCCGAACGGCTGGTGGATATCGCCGGCCATTCCGACGATCGCGAACTGCGCGCTGGCCGTGCTGTGGGGCTTCTCGGCCCTCGGCGGCTGGGGCGACGCCGCCTTCTGCGGCGAGGGCGAGCTGCGCGATCCCGGGTGCGCCGCGGGATTCGACGACGCCGTCCGCCTTTCGGCACCGGTGGCCGTCATCGCCGCGGCGGTCGCGGTGACCGCGTGGTCGATGCCCGGTGTCCGGCGCAGGCCCGACCGGCTGGACCTCCTCCTCACCGCCGCGGCGTTCATCTGGGTGCTGGCCGAGGGCGTCCTGTTCATCGGCGGGTACCTCGCCAAGCCGTGAGGCACGCCGCCGAATCGGCGTTGCCGAACCGAAACATTTGTCGTGCGGTATGCGTTGCACATGATGTTCGGACGGGCGATAGCCGGACAAAACCCAAGGTAGACGGCGTGCCGATGCGCGTGCGGCTTGAGCCGGAGGAGGAGCAGCGCAACATTCGTGCGGGCGCGCCGGTTTGACGTTCCCTCGTCTTGGGCATACTGTTCACT
Organism: Actinomadura madurae; assembly: GCF_900115095.1. Classification (GTDB taxonomy): domain Bacteria; phylum Actinomycetota; class Actinomycetes; order Streptosporangiales; family Streptosporangiaceae; genus Spirillospora; species Spirillospora madurae. The sequence continues at coordinate 612 of NZ_FOVH01000034.1, read as the reverse complement.
TCGCCCCACAGGAGTGCGGGACGCCTCACGGCGGCCGGCCCGCGGGGAACCACCAACCGACCAACTGACGCGGCATCGTCGCGTCGGCTCAGTCATGGTGGGGCGGAAAAGGCTCGTTTTGACAATCGGGCCGGATCTGATGAAATAGCTCCACCGCCCGGAAGGCGCCGCGCAAGCGGCAACGGAAAGGCGTATCGGAGAAGCCGGGAAATTGACAGCCCGGAAGAATCCGATAAAGTAAGACGAGTCGCCCCGGAGCGGGAAACGCGAAAGCGAATCCAGCGCGGTGGGTGTCCGTTTCTTGAGAACTCAACAGCGTGTTAAAAGCCAGTGCCTTTATCGGTTCGGCCTGTTGTGGCTGGACCGCCCCGTGACCGTCATCTTTTGTGGTGATGGTCTGGGATTTCTTTGAGGCAATGCACAGACCCTTGGGGTTTTGTGTTTGCTGGGATTTTCTTCGAGGTTTGGCCGGCTGGGGTTCGCGCCTTGGTTGGTCGTTAGGCCTTAATGGAGAGTTTGATCCTGGCTCAGGACGAACGCTGGCGGCGTGCTTAACACATGCAAGTCGAGCGGAAAGGCCCCTTCGGGGGTACTCGAGCGGCGAACGGGTGA
>NZ_FOVH01000028.1 GCF_900115095.1 Actinomadura madurae | reverse complement strand
TTCGTCGGCCGTGTCGATGACCAGGTCAAGATCCGGGGATTCCGCATCGAGCCGGGCGAGGTCGAGGCGGTGCTCGCACGGCAACCGGGGGTCGCGCAGGCGGTCGTTGTCGCGCGTGAGGATCGTCGCGGTGACTGGCGACTGGTCGGGTACGTCGTGCCCGCCCCGGAGGCCGGATGCGATCCGGCTCGGCTGCGTCAGGCGGTTGCTTTGATGCTGCCTGATCACATGGTTCCGGCCGCAGTGGTCTCGCTTGATGCTTTTCCGCTGACGCCCAACGGCAAGCTCGACCGCAAGGCACTACCCGCACCTGACTTCGCCGCCTCCACCACCGACCGGGGGCCGCGGACTCCGCGAGAGCAGGTCTTGTGTGAGTTGTTCGCCGAGACGCTGAACCTGGACCGAGTCGGGATCGACGACGGCTTCTTCGACCTGGGCGGGCACTCGCTGCTGGCGACTCGCCTGGTCAGCCGGATTCGGTCCGTGCTGGAGGTCGAGGTCACGATCCGCGACCTGTTCGACGCCCCGAGCGTGGCGGAGCTGGCTGCACGGATCGATGCCGACCCTGACGACGACCCGCTGGCGCCCCTGTTGCCGATCCGCAGGAAAGGGCACTGGCCGCCGCTGTTCTGCCTGCATCCCGCAGGAGGCATCAGCTGGACCTACTCAGGTCTCCTCCGGTACCTGGACGAAGACGTCCCCATCTACGGGCTTCAGGCGCGTGGCCTGAAGAGCACTGAACGTCCGGCCGGCAGCCTCGACGAGATGGCCGACGACTACATCCGGCATATCCGGTCCATCCAGCCGTCCGGGCCTTATCGGCTGCTCGGCTGGTCGTTCGGGGGAGTGATGGCGCACCTCGTGGCCACCCTCATGCAGGCGCGAGGCGCCGACGTCGAGACCGTCGTGATACTCGACAGCTACCCCAGCCTTCCGGAACTGGACGCGGCCGCCGATCCCGCCGGACCCGACGCGCTGGACGTGGTGGCGGACGTCATCGGCGATGGCGCCGAACTGGGGGAGAGCGGGCTCCTCGACGCCGCGGCCACCGGGGCGGAGGGCGTGGATCGTGCGACCGTCGAAGCCTTCACCAGGATGTTCGCGCACAACCAGCGACTCCAACGCGATTTCACGCCGGGAGTGTTCCAAGGGACGCTGATCTTCTTCGGCTCCAAGCACAGCAGGGAGGAGCGGGGCTGGGACCCGAACGCCTGGAGACCCTTCGTCGACGGCGAGTTCGACGGCCATGAGGTCGACTGCCACCACAACCACATGACGAGTCCGCGCTCGCTCATGCACGTCGGCGAGGTACTCAACCGGAAACTGTGACCGGGCGGGGACCCTCGGTGGAGGGGGTGTTACGGTCCGTCCACCTGGGGTTTCCGGACGGTGTGATCTGCGTAACCTTCGCGGCGATCGCGGCGGGAGGCCGTCACGGGCATATTCCCAGGTAAATCGGTAGGTTTTGTCGGAAAATCGTCCATCCGCGGATGTCTTCGCAGGTGGAGGCAGCTTCTTGGGGGCTTCACAGGGACCCGGTGCCGTGTGCATCCTGGGGACATGAACGCAGCGGAGGTCCTGGTGGCGAGGCGCCACGTCGACCTCCTTCGCGTGTGCAGCGCGTCCTGTTGAACCGCTCTTCCGCACGCCGCGGCCACTGACCGGCCCCTCTTCCTCTCACCCGCGCCCTCTCGGGGGCCGATTCCTGCCGTCTTTCGTTCTGCTTCCCCCTGCCCGGAGGTGCTCTGTGTCCACCGACCTGCTCGATCCGCCCCGCTCGGCGATTCCCGTGGTGGCGCGGGTCTCGACCGCGGCCCGTTCTGGTGCCGTGCTGCTGTCGCTGCTGCGCCGGGTGCGCAAGGCCGGCGGGCTGGTCGCCGTCCTCGCGCTGTGGGAGATCGGCGCCCGGGCCGGCTGGCTGGGCAGCACGACGCCGCCGCTCAGCGACGTCGCCGTGCGCGGCCGGGAGATGCTCGCGTCGGGCGCGCTGTTCGAGAACCTCGGCGTCTCGCTCGTGCGGGTGCTGAAGGGGCTGGCGATCGGGCTGCCGACGGGCCTCGCCCTCGGCCTGCTCTCCGGGCTGTCCCGGATCAGCGAGGACATCATCGACGCGCCCGTCCAGGCGGTCCGGATGCTTCCCCACCTCGCGCTCGTCCCGCTGTTCATCATCTGGTTCGGGATCGGCGAGACGTCCAAGGTCGGCCTGATCGCGGTCGGCACGGTGTTCCCGCTCTACATCAACGTGTTCCACGGCATCCGGGGCGTGGACGAGCGGCTGGTGGAGTCCGCCCGCACCTGCGGCCTCGGCCGGTTCGGGCTGATCCGGAAGGTCATCCTGCCCGGCGCGCTCCCGCAGATCCTCGTCGGGCTGCGGCTGTCGCTCGGCGTCGCCTGGCTGACGCTCGTCGTCGTGGAGCAGTCGGCGACGGCCAGCGGCATCGGCTTCGTCATCAACCAGGCCACCCAGTTCCTGCAGATGGAGACGGTCTTCCTGGTCCTCGTGGTGTACGCGCTGCTCGGCGTGTCGACGGACCTGCTGGTGCGGCTCATCGAGCGGCGCGCGCTGGCCTGGCGGAGGGGGCTGGTGGCGCGATGACGGCGACGATGGAGAAGGGGGTGCGCGTCCGCGGTCTCCGGCGGGTGTTCGGCGAGCGCGCCGTCCTGGACGGCGTCGATCTCGACATCGTCCCCGGCGAGTTCGTCGCGCTGCTCGGCGCGAGCGGCTCGGGGAAGAGCACGCTGCTGCGCGCCCTGGCCGGGCTGGACGGCGAGGGGAGCGGCGAGATCGGCGTCCCCGGCCGGCGCGCCGTCGTCTACCAGGAGCACCGCCTCCTCCCATGGAGCCGGGTGTGGGACAACGTCGTCCTCGGCCTGCGGGGGCGCGGCCTGCGCGAGCGGGCCGAGGCGGCGCTGGCCGAGGTCGGGCTCACGGCCCGCGCCGACGCGTGGCCGCTCACCCTGTCCGGCGGCGAGTCGCAGCGCGTCGCGCTGGCCCGGGCGCTGGTGCGGACGCCCGACCTGCTGCTTCTCGACGAGCCGTTCGGGGCGCTCGACGCGCTCACCCGGCTCAACGCGCAGGCGCTCGTCGCCGACCTGTGGGCCGAGCACCGGCCGGCGGTGCTGCTGGTCACCCATGACGTCGAGGAGGCGCTCCTGCTCGCCGACCGCGCGCTGCTGCTCGCGGGCGGCCGGATCGCGCGGGATTACGTCGTCGACCTTCCCAGGCCGCGGTCGCTGGACGACCCGCGGTTCATCGCGCTGCGGCGCGACCTGCTGGACGGGCTCGGGGTCCGAACCGTCCTCCAGCCCCCACCCACCGCCATTCAACCGACGAGCTCCGCTCGACGAACTGTCGCCACTGCCAAGGAGGCATCATGAACGACCTGACCGCCGACGTGCTCGTCGCGGGCGGCGGCCCCGCCGGAGCGTGGGCCGCGATCAAGGCGGCGGAGGCCGGCGCGGACGTCGTCCTCGCCGACAAGGGGTACCTCGGGACGAGCGGCGCGACGGCGTCCGCGGGCACCGGGGTCTGGTACGTCGAGCCGGACCCGGAGGCCCGGGAGGCGGCCATGGCCGGACGGGAGGGCCTCGGCGGCTACCTCGCCGACCGCGAGTGGATGGCGCGCGTCCTCGACCAGACGTACGCGAACATGAACGAGCTCGCCGAGATCTCCAGGTACCCGTTCCCGGTGGGTGAGAACGGCCGGCAGATCAGGCGCGGCCTCCAGGGGCCGGAGTACATGCGGCGGATGCGGGTGCGGGTCCGCCGGGCGGGCGTGCGGGTCCTCGACCACAGCCCGGTCACCGAGCTGCTCGCGGACGGCGCCGGGGCCGTCGCCGGAGCCGCCGGGTACCACCTGCGCGACGACCGGCCGTTCCGGGTGCGGGCGGGCGCGGTCGTCCTCGCGACCGGCGGGTGCGCCTTCCTCAGCAGGGCGCTCGGCTGCGACGTCAACACCGGGGACGGCGCGCTGTTCGCGGCGGAGGCCGGCGCGGAGCTGTCGGGCATGGAGTTCTCCAACGCCTACGCGATCGCCCCCGCCTTCACGTCCGTGACCAAGACGGCGTTCTACTCGTTCGCCACCTTCTACCGCGCGGACGGGACCGTGCTGGAGGGCGCGGGCAGCCGCAAGGGCCGGTCCGTGATCGCCCGGACGCTGCTCAGCGAGCCCGTCCTGTGCCGCATCGACCGCGCCACGCCCGAGGACCAGCGGGCGATGCGCCTCGCGCAGGCGAACTTCTTCCTCCCGTTCGACCGGCAGGGCATCGACCCGTTCACGGACCTGTTCCCCATCACGCTGCTCGCCGAGGGGACCGTGCGCGGCACCGGCGGCATCCGCCTCACCGGCCCCGACTGCTCCACCTCGGTGCCCGGCCTGTACGCGGCGGGGGACGCCGCCACCCGCGAGCTGGTCTGTGGCGGCTTCACCGGCGGCGGCAGCCACAACGCCGCCTGGGCGATGTCGTCGGGGACCTGGGCCGGGCAGGGCGCCGCCCGGTACGCCGCCCGGCTCGGCGGTCGCGCCGGGGAACGGACCGTGCGCGCGCTCGGCGAGGCGGGCCTCCACCCGGCCGGCCCCGCGGCCGGCGGCCACGCCGACTACGTCGCCGCCGTCCAGGCCGAAGTGCTGCCCTACGAGAAGAACCTGCTGCGGCACGGCGACCGGCTCACCCCGGCACTGGACGCCCTGGACCGGACGTGGCGCGAGCTGCGCGGCACGCTCCGCGAGGAGGGCGCCGGGGTCGTGCGGGCGCGGTCCGCCGCCGCGATGACGGCGCACGCGCGCTGGATGTACACCGCCGCGCTCGCCCGGACCGAGACGCGGGGCATGCACAAGCGCCAGGACCTGCCGGACCAGGACCCCGCCCAGCACCGCAGGCTCGTCACCGGGGGCCTGGACGAGGTCTGGACCCGTCCCGAGACCGCGGCGTTGGCGGTGGCGTCGTGATCGAGATCGTCTCGCGGAACCGGTGCATCGCCTGCGACAAGTGCATCGACGTCTGCCCGACGAACGTCTTCGACCGCGGCGCGGACGGCTTCCCGGTCATCGCCCGGCAGAGCGACTGCCAGACCTGCTTCATGTGCGAGGCGTACTGCCCGGTCGACGCCCTGTTCGTCGACCCGCGCTCGCACGCGCTGCCCGAGCCCCCGGACGAGGCGGCGCTCGCCGCGGACGGGGCGCTCGGCACTTACCGCGCGCAGATCGGCTGGGGCCGGGGACGCACCCCCGGCGCCAAGCTCGCGGTCGGGCCGTCGCTGGACCGGGCGGGCCCGCGCCTCACCTCCTGAAACACCGTGAAGAACCCCTGAGCACCCCTGTGAAAGGCACCAACGTGAAACTCCCCCGACTTCTGGCCGCCGGGCTGCTCGTCCTCACCGCGACGGCATGCGCCTCGTCCGAGGCCGACAGCGGCTCCGGGACGCTGCGCATCGGAGTGATCGGCTCGGGCGTCGGCAACAAGCTGACCCGCGCCGTCGGGTTCCTGGAGCAGCGCGGCGAGCTGCTCCCGGAGCTGAAGGCCGCCGGGATCACCAAGATCAAGGTGGCGACGTTCCCGAACGGCCCCGACCTGAACCAGGCCCTCGCGGGCGGCTCCCTCGACATCGGCATGTACGGGGACACCCCGGCGCTCATCGGCCGCGGGCAGGGCCTGCCGACCCGGCTGCTGTCGCTCAACTCGGTCCGCCTGGACGCCGCGATCGTCGCCAGGAAGGACGGCGGGCCGGCGTCCCTCAAGGACCTGGAGGGCAAGCGGATCGGCGTCCAGACCGGCTCCTACATCCACCGTTACCTGCTCGGCGCGCTGGAGCAGGCCGGGGTGAGGCCGAAGGAGATCATCCACATGTACACGCCGGCGATCATCGCGGCGCTGGAGAAGAACTCGATCGACGCCGGCGGCCTGGTCTCCGCCGACCAGGTCGCGCAGGAGCAGAAGGGCTACAGGTCGATCGACGTCGCGTCCCGCGACCACCCGGACCTGCTCGGCACGTCCGTCACGGTCGTGACGGAGAAGTACCTGGCCGGGCACACGGACATCGTCAAGGTGTGGCAGAAGGCCGAGACCAAGGCCGCGCGGGCCTCCAAGGCCGACTGGGCGAACTACACCGCGTACGTGGGCAAGACCGGCGGATACGCCCCCGACATCTCGATCAAGACGACGCTGAAGGACCAGCTGCCGGACGAGCCCTTCCCGGCTGAGGGGCTGAAACTGCTCGAAGGGACCAAGGCCTTCCTCGTCCAGCAGGCGCTCATCAAGAAGGACTACACGCTTGACTCCTGGCTCGCGCCCGGGGCCCGGACATGACCGGGCTCGACGCCGACGTCCTCGTCCTCGGCGGTGGACCCGCCGGGGCCCGGGTCGTCCTCGCGGACAAGGGCTACTGCGGCACGAGCGGGCGACCGCGTCGGGCGGCAACAACCTGTGGTACGTCCCGCCGGACGGTACGGACGGCGACGAGGACGGCGCCGAGCGGCGCGGCAGCCTCCAGGGACCCTAGTACATGAAGCGGATGCGGCGCCGGGTGCACAGGCCGGGGGTGATGATGCGGCGCACGCCCGGTGGTGCTGCCGCGCGGCCCTGGCCCGTCCCGAAGCCCGGGGCATGTACCGGCTGGAGAACCTTCCGCGACCGCGGCAGTTCGACCACCGGCGGTTCGTCGGCGGACTGGACGAGGTGTGGACGGCCGCCGAGCCCGCCGCGGAACCCCGGGAGGTACCGGCATGATCGAGGTGGTGAGCGCGGACCGCTGCGTCCGTTGCGAACCGAGCGCCTCCGCTCGTGACGAGGCCTCGCCGTCCCGACCAGCGGCGGCTCACGTGCGGGTGGTGATCAGGCGGACGAGCCGCTGATGTTGACCAGCCAGGAGGTGCCGAAGCGGTCGGTGCACTGGCCGAACTCATCGCCCCACATCTGCATCTCCAGGGGGACCGCGACGTCGCCGCCGTCGGACAGCCTCGTCCAGTAGCCGCGCAGCGTGTCGGCGTCGTCGCCGCTCAGGCTGATGGCGATGTTGTCGCCGGGGTTGTACGACATGCCGGGCGGGGTGTCCGCACCCATGAGCGTGAAGCCGAGATCGGACTGCAGCATGCCGTGCATGATCTTCTCGGCCTCGGGCGCGCTCGGGTCGCCGTACTCGCCGAAGGTGTGCATCGTCAGTTCGCCGCCGAGGACGTCCTGGTAGAACTCCATCGCCTCCCGGGCGTTGCCGTCGAAGCTGATGTACGGATTGAGCTGCGAGGTCACCGGGCGCCTCCCTCCATCGATAATGCCGGAACCAGCCTGCGCCTCGATCCTCACAGCCCGTCTCTCCGCGTGGCAACCGGTATCTGGACTCGGCAGAGGCGAGCTTCGGCAAAGGAGTCCCCGGTGAGGGCGACCTGACGCAAACATCGGGTCGGTCTGTTAAACCAGTCGTCCATGAACTGTCCGGTAAATGTCCGGTGCTTGTCCCGATCGGCGCCACCGAATTCCCTGCCTTGCCAAAACTGCCGGCCCGGCCATAAAGTCACGGGCGTGGAAGAGCAGAATACGCCCTATCAGCTTCCTCCTCCGGGACGGATTCAGGCGCCCGCAAAGCGGGTTCCGAGCACGAAGTTCCTGATCCTCTACCTGTTCTTCGGCGCCTTTGGGATCATGTTCGGTTATGCCACCGTCGCCGTGGGCCTCATGGCCCGCGAGGAATACCTCGTGACTCGGGGCGCGGCCGGAACACCGGGCACCGTCACGATCACCGAAAAGGTGAGCGGTACCCGGGGCAAGTCGACCTGCCACGGGTCTTTCCGTCCGGATGCGGGCGGCCGCGGATCGACTGATGTCGAGGTGCAGTCGGACGGACCCTGCAAGCGCGGGAAGACCGCCAGAGCCTACCTGAACAACGAATCCGCGTATGTTGCCGGTGAGAACCAGAACGACTGGATGACGATCTTCTTCATGGGTCCATTCCTTGGGACGGGAGCACTGGGGTTCGTCGGCATAGCCGTCCTCGGCGTACGCCACGAGCGGAATCTACGGAAGCAGGCCCGGTCGGCGACGGCGCCGAGTCACCCGGAGAAAATTCCATATCCCGACGCCCGGCCTCCTCGGCACCCTTAACTCGAACGTCGTCGCGGGCGGCTGCCCCCGTGCGCTGACGGTCGAGTCGTTCTCGACCGAACTTTTCGCCTTCGGGCTGGATCGTAGGTGTTGATCAACGCTCTCAACGATCCCGCCCGATACGGAGGCTGTTCGTGGACTACTTCATCATCCTGATGATCGCGGCATGTGCTGTGTTCGCCGGGGGCGTCGCCGCCGTGGTCACGCGTCGTGACCTGCAAGGGGCGAGCAAGGTGGGGGTTCCTCTGGGCAGCGCGCTCCTCGTCGCCGCCACCAGCCTCTTCATCCCCTATCTCCCCGTGCTCGCTTTCCTGGGCGCCGTGGTGGCCTACCTGATATTGCGGCGGCTGACCTCGGCGGGGCTCGCGCTCGTGACCTCGGGAGTCCTTCTGTTCGGCGGGTGCACGTTCTCAGTCCTCCTCATGATGGCCGCCCTTGAGACCATGTGACGCACGAGGGATGTCCCCGAAGGCCTGAACGCCCGGTACGACCACGGAATTCGATCCTGGTCCGTGGGGGAGCCGGATCGTTACTCGGAGTCCGCCGGTGGGGCGGGGTGCGAGGTCGAGCCTTCCGGCGTGTGCCTGGACGATGCTGTTCACGATGGCCAGCCCGAGGCCGACGCCGGCGTGTTCGTCGGTGCGCACGCGTTGCGTCCCGCGCTGGAAGGGCTCGGTGAGGGTCGGCAGGAGTTCCTGCGGGACGGGATGGCCGGTGTTCTCGACCCGCAGCACGCTCGCGTCCGGCCACGTCTCGGTGCGGACCTTGACGGTGCCGCCGGCGGGGAGGTTGTGGACGATGGCGTTCTGGACGAGGTTGGTCACCATCCGCAGGAGGAGCGCCGCCGAGCCGACGGTCCGCGCCGGCTCACCGGTGACGTCGAGGGCGATCGTGCGCTGTTCGGCGAGGGGAAGCAGCGTCTCGGCGGCCTCCTCGGCGAGGAGGGACAGGTCGACGGGCCCGCGGGCGAAGCCGCCGCGGTCGGCGCGGCTGAGCAGCAGGAGCGCCTCGGTGAGGTCGATCGCCCGCGTGTTGACGGCGCGAAGGCGTTCGATGAGTTCCCCGTGGTCTCCCGTGGACTCGTTGCGCGCGACCTCCAGGAGCGTCTGCGAGATGGCCAGCGGCGTCCGCAGTTCGTGGGAGGCGTTGGCGGCGAACCTCCGCTGCTCGGTGATGTGGGATTCGAGCTGCTGGAGCATGGTGTCGAACACGTCGGCGAGTTCGCGGAACTCGTCCTTGGGGCCTTCCAGCCGGATCCGGTGGGACAGCGATCCGTTGGCGGCCATCCGTGCCGCGTCGGTGATCCGTGTGAGCGGCGCGAGCATCCGTCCGGCGAGGAGCCATCCTCCCAGCAGGCCGAACACCAGCAGGAACGCCATGGCCGTGGTCGCGCGGGGGACGAAGGCCCGCTGGAGGTCGGTGCGGTTGGGGATGAACGGCGGGTGCGGCCCGCCGGACCATTCGTCCCGCGGCCCGGTCGGGAACGTGGTGTCGGGCGGCACGTAGCGCAGGAGGAACACCCAGACCACGGCAAGGAGCAGGGCGCCGGCGAGCATGAGGAATCCGGCGTAGCTGAGGGTGAGTTTCAGTCGGGTGCTGAGCCCTGGTTGCCTATCCATGGGTATCGCCGGGGTCGGCGGGGCCGGTGTCGATGCGGTAGCCGACGCCGGGCACCGTGGCGATCAGCCAGGGCCGGCCGAGCCGTTTGCGCAGGGCGGAGACGGTGATGCGGACGGCGTTGGTGAAGGGGTCGGCGTTCTCGTCCCAGGCCCGCTCCAGCAGCTCCTCGGCGCTGACGACGCCGCCGTCGGCCGCGACGAGGACTTCGAGCACGGCGAACTGCTTGCGGGTTAGGGCGACGTAGCGGCCGTCGCGGAAGACCTCGCGCCGGAACGGGTCCAGCCGCAGGCCCGCGATCTCCCTGACCGGGGGCCGGGCGTGGCCCCGCCTGCGGTCCAGTGCGCGCAGCCGCAGCACCAGCTCCCGGAGCTCGAACGGCTTGGTGAGGTAGTCGTCGGCGCCCAGCTCGAACCCCGAGGCCTTGTCGTCGATCCGGTCGGCGGCGGTGAGCATGAGGATCGGCATGCCGCTGCCGGAGGCTACGATCCGCCGGGCGATCTCGTCGCCGGACGGGCCGGGGATGTCGCGATCCAGGACCGCCAGGTCGTAGGAGTTGACGCCGAGCAGTTCGAGCGCGGAGTCGCCGTCGCCCGCGATGTCGGCGGCGATCGCCTCCAGCCGCAGTCCGTCCCGGACGGCTTCGGCCAGGTACGGTTCGTCCTCCACGATCAGCACACGCATGCCGAAAGCCTAGGCAACCCGGCATATCGCCGACATATGCAACGGGGCGACCGGAGCACCGTTCACGGCCGCACCCGCGGCCCGTGCGTGCGCCCGGACAACGACGCCGCGCACCCCGGATGCGGCACCCGGACGGGCTCAACGGTGCGGTACTCGAAGTGCCACCACTCATTCTCATAGACGCGGTAGAGCCCGTAACGCCCACCGTGCCGTTCCAGCCACTGCGCGCCCTCGGTCGGCCGGACGTCGAGCGCGAGCCCTCGCACGTGGCCGGACTCTTCCGGTGGCAGCACCCGGCGCCGCGCCGCGGACACCGACCCGGTGCGCCGCACCTCGGCGGCGAAGATCCGGCGCTGTTCCGCCGCGTCGCGATGGCCCGAGGTGAGCCCGATCAACTGCCCGTCGCGCCAGAACGCCTCGGCCCGCGCGTGCGTGAACGCCGCGAGCGTCTCCGGTGCCAGCCCGTGGAGATCCTCGGCGGGGAAGCGCAGGCAGAGCGCCCATTGGCAGGCCAGGAAGCGGGCGCGGCCCGGTGCGCGGCAGAAGGCGACCGGCACCAGCAGCACCCCGGCGAGCCGCGTGACGGCCGCCAGCAACGCCGGACTGTCTGGCACGAACCTGCGCCTACGGCGGGCCGGTGCTGACGGTGATCCGCTGTGGTCCATGCCTCAACTGAAAGCGGGAGGCCGTTGCGGCGCCGTATGCGGTTTTCGATACGCCAGCGATACGTCGACCGTGGTGGCGCCGAAGCGAACGCCGGCACCCGTGAATGCGGGTGCCGGCGTCGGCGGATGCTCGGTGCGGTCAGGGGGTGATGGGCCTGGGCTGCGGCGGTGCCCGTTCAGGACGCGCGGCGGGAGCGGGCGGGCAGGCGGCCGGCGACCAGCGGGACGACGATCGCCGCGGCGACGAGGTGGGTGGCGATCAGGGTGAACCGGGTGTCCATCGTCGCCGAGACGAGCAGGTCCGGGACGATCGACAGGGCGGTGAGGGCGACGGTGACCGTCAGGAAGGCGCGCTTGGGCGAGGCGGCCCGGCGGCGCAGCAGGTAGGCCAGCCCCACGCCGATCGCGCTGAACAGCAACGTCAACTGGGTGAAGCCCAGCACCGGAATTGGTTCGCCGTCGATCTCCACGGGCACGCCCGCCGATCTCGCGACGGCGGCGACGATCGTGGTGGCCACGGCGGCGGCGATGCAGGCGAGCACGCCGGTACGCCACAGCGGGACATCGCGGGTGGCGGTGGTGCCGTTCACGGCCGGGGCCGCGGCGCGGCGCTGGGAGGTGGCGGGGGCGATGCTCTGCTGGACGGTCATGGTCGCTCTCCTTCGGGTAAGTGAGTCGACAATTGAGACCGCGGCCCCGCGCAATACTCATCGCTCTCCGGCGAAATTCCTTGAAATCGCCTCTGACCAGCCATTTCGAGGTGGACTGTTACCGTAGGTAAGCCTTGACGCGCCGGTGGCCCACGCGGTGTGCCGGTCGGCCGGGACCCAGCGGTCGACGCGGATGGCCAGGTCGGGCACCAGGCGGGTCCACAGCGGGGCGCCGATCGCCGTCACCAAGCCGATCGCGCAGACGGAGACGAGTACCGGGTCCAGCCGCCACAGCACGGTGCACAGCAGCAGGACGTACGAGTGGCTCCGGGGTGTACGTCGCTCGTCGCCTCGTCTGGTCCGGCCCAGGCTAGGAACGTCGCGCACGGGGATCGGGCTCACCGGTCGGCCCAGTTGGCGCGGATGAAGCGGACCGTTGAGGCGAGGGAGATCTGGGACGGTACGACTTGGGCTTCGGTTGGCGGGCGTCCGGTGGATGTCCGGGGGTGTCTGGTTCGACGGCGGCGGCGTGCCCGGGGTCGTCTCGGACGGCGGCGCTACCGGTGACGGACGCCCTGCCGTCGTGGCCCGGCGGCGACCGGTGGGACGCCCAGGACAAGGCGGTCCTCGACTGTGGTCTGTGCGGGTACCGCTGAGCCGCTGTGCGGCGGGCATGTGCCGCAGAGGGTCCGATTCCGTCCGATTTCGTCCGACCGTGGGCTGAACAGGCCGGACGCATGTCTGATGGCCGTGACGATATTTCTGGCGGGGACCGGGCGCGGAGCGGACGGCGACCGGGCACGGGACCGCGGCGAGTCTGAGGAGTGCGAGTCGTTGAGCAGTGTCGAACGAGCTTCGATCGCCGCCCTCTGGGCCCCGGGCGACGAGCCGCCCGTCGGCGTGCTCGTGCGCTGGTGGCGGGAGAGGGCGCTGCTGACGCAGGAGCAGCTGGCCGAACGCACCGGCCTCAACGTCCGGACGATCCGCAGGCTGGAGAGCCGGGAACTGCAGAAGCCCCGGCCCACGTCGATCTTGCTCCTGGCGGAGGCGCTGCGCCTGAACAGCGAGGAGCGGGCGATCCTGGTCGCCGGTGTTCGAGGCCCGGTCGGCTCCCCGGCGGGGGGTGAAACGGTGATCCCGCGCCAACTCCCCGCCAGGGTGGACGTCTGCGAGGGACGAGCACAGGAGTTGCTCGCTCTGGAACGGGACGACGATGCCGGCATGCCGTCCATGGTCTCGATCGAGGGGATGCCCGGAGTCGGCAAGACGGCGCTCGCCGTTCACGCCGCCCACCGGCTCATGCCCCGGTTCCCTGACGGGCAGCTGTACCTGGACCTGCACGGCCATCGCCGGGAGACCGAACCGGTCGAACCGGGCGCCGCCCTCACCCGCCTGCTCGGCTCCCTCGGCGTCACCGGCGGGCGTGTACCGGAGCATCTCGACGACCGCGCCGCGCTGTACCGCAGCGTCCTGGCCGGCCGCAGGGTCCTGATCGTCCTGGACGACGCCGCCGGGGAGGAGCAGGTCCGCCCGCTGCTTCCGGCGGGGGCCGGCTGCCGGCTGATCGTCACCAGCCGGCGCCGCCTGATCGGCCTGGACGGCGTCCGGACCGTCCCGCTGGACGTGCCGGCGGCGGACGAGGCGGTCGCCCTGTTCACCCGCACCGCCGGGCCGGCGCGCGTGAAGGACGCCCCGGCGGCGGTGCTGACGGACATCGTGGAACGGTGCGGGCTGCTCCCGCTCGCCGTCCGCATCGCCGCCGTCCGGCTCCGCACGCACCCCGCGTGGACCGTGCGTGACCTGCTGGACCGGTTGAACGACGACCGGCCGGGGGAGTTGCGGGCCGGGCCGCAGAGCGTCGCCGCGGCCCTCGACCTGTCGTACCGGCGGCTTCCGGCCGACCAGCGGTCCGCCTACCGGTCGCTGGGCGCGCACCTCACCACCGACTTCGGAGTGCACGCCGCCGCGGCCATGCTGGAGACGCCGGTGGCGCGGACGAGGTGGCTTCTGGACCGGCTGCTGGACGCCCATCTCCTCCAGGAGCCCACGCCCGACCGCTTCCGCTTCCACACCCTGGTGCGCGAGCACGCCCGCCGGACCGCCCAGGGGATCAGCGCGCCTTGAGGAGATCGGTGACGATCTCCTCGGCCCGGACGCCGAGGACGCTGAGCAGGGAGTCGGCGATGCCGTGGGTGGCCTCGTTGACTCCCTGGAGGTGGCAGGTCGCCGTCGCGGACGGGGGCAGCGCCATCCGGTAGTACCGGTCCACGGCGACCGGCCCGCCCGACACGGCCTCGGCCATCCGGCGGACGAGCGGCGGCATCTCCCCGCGGAAGCCGGTGCCGAGCAGAACCAGATCGCAGGGCAGGTCGTTCTCGTCGCCCGTGCGCCGGTCCGCGAGGGTCAGCAGCGCGCCGGTGCCGTCCGTCCCGGCCCGGACGACGTCGGTCATCGGGAGGATCCGCATCCGGTTCGAACCGGTGAGGCGCAGCCGGTAGAGCTCGTCGTAGAGCGCGTCCAGCAGGTCCGGGTCGAGCGCGCCGTAGTTGGTGCCGCGCATCTCGGCGAGCGTCCGCGCGCGGAAGCCGGGCGCGCCGGCGTGGAAGTCGCCGGTGAAGGACGGGTAGTACAGCTCGTTCGCGAACCGGCTGTGCTCGTAGGTCTTCAGGCCGATCGACCTGGTCACCATCACGCACTCCGCGCGCGGGAAGCGGCGGTAGGTCTCCCAGAGCATCTCCGCGGCGCTCTGCGCGCCGCCGACCACGGCGAACCGGTGCGCCGCGTCCGGATCGAGACGGTCGACGCGCTCCTGGAATCGGCTGCTGTGGACGACGCGTCCGCCGGGCAGTGAGCGGAACACGTCCGGGACGCGGGGCTCGCGGCCCACGCCGACGACCAGATGCCGGCACGTGACGTCCGGCCCGTCCGCGAACCTGGCGCACCAGCCGTCGAGAGAGCCGTCGTCCCACACCGGCTCGACGGCGACGACCCGGCGCCCGTACTCGATGCGCACCTCCGCGAGGGATCCGGCGACCCAGCGGAGGTAGTCGGACACCTCCGTCCGGTACGGCTGGAACGTGCCGAGGTTGACGAACTGGTCCAGGCGGCCGACCGCGTGCAGATAGTTGAGGAAGGTGAACTCGCTGCGCGGGTTGCGCAGGGTCACCAGGTCCTTGAGGAACGACACCTGGCTGCGGGCCCACGGCAGCAGCATCCCGCGCTGCCACACCACCGAGTCGTGCCGCTCGACGAGGAGCGTCCGCGCCGCCAGATCCGGTGCGAGTTCTTCGAGCGCGACGGCGAGGGCCAGGTTGGACGGTCCCGCCCCGATCGCCAGCACCTCGACGTCCCACCGGTTCACTCGGAGGCCCCTTCCACGTGCAGGTAGCGCGCGCGGTCGGCGGCCTCCAGCCGGGCCGCGCACTGGTCGACGTCGTCCGCGGTGACGATCGCGTAGCCGGCCCGCGCGAAGTGCAGCCGCCCGGCCTCGGGGCGCAGCTCGTCGCCCGCGCCGACGAGCCAGGTCACCTGGTGCAGGCCCGCCGGGCGGGCGGTCATTCCGCGCCCGGTCACCCGCCCGGCGGAGTCGGGATAGAAGAACCGGATCCCCGCGACGCCGTCCCGCGGCGCGGACAGATCGGGTTCGGCGCCGGCCGCGATGTCCGCCGAGGCCGCCGGCAGGTCCAGCCCGGAGGCGACCTGCGCGACCAGCGGGATGACGTCGCCGCCGAGCCGGCCGTTCACCTCGACGACCTTCGGGCCGGACGCGGTGAGCCGCACCTCGGTGTGGGTGACGGTCGAACGGATGCCGAGCGCCCGGTGCGCGGCGACGACGACGTCGCGGACGCGCCCGGGATCCGGTGCCACCGCCTCGGCCGGCGCCGTGATGTGCCCGATCTCCTCGAAGTACGGCGCGTGCCCGAGCAGCTTCCTGGCGAAGATCACCGGTTCGGGGCGCTCCTCGCGCACGGCGCAGTCGACGCTGATCTCCGGTCCGTCGAGGTACTCCTCGACCAGGATCCCCGGACGGAAGCGCCACGGCTCCGGGAAGGCGTTCGCCTCCGCGGTGCGCACCGCGGCCTCCAGCTCGGCCGGGCCGGTGACGAGGGAGACGCCGAACCCGGCGGTGAGCGCCCGGGGCTTGACGACGACCGGGTAGCCGATCTCGTCGGCGGCCCGCTTCGCCTCGTCCGCCGAGGCGGC
The DNA here is from genome assembly GCF_900115095.1 of Actinomadura madurae. GTDB lineage: Bacteria > Actinomycetota > Actinomycetes > Streptosporangiales > Streptosporangiaceae > Spirillospora > Spirillospora madurae. Next base: position 85,739 of record NZ_FOVH01000028.1, on the reverse strand, counting down.
GAGGACGCCGCGGGCGACCGGGACGCCGGCGGCCCGCATCGCCTCCCGCGCCGCGTGCTTGTCCCGGCAGCGGGCCGCCGCCTCGGGCGGGCACTGCGGGAGGTCGAGCGCGGCGCCGATCCTCGCCACCAGCTCCACGCACGCCTCGTGGTAGGTGACGACGCCCCCCACCGGATACCGGCGGGCGGCCTCGGCCGCGGCCGCCAGGATCTCGTCGTCCTCGCCCGCCCCGATGGGCAGATGGTCGATGACGTACGGCCGCTCCCACGTCGGCGGCTGCGGAGAGAGCAGCACCAGCGCGTACTTCCGGGAGATCCGCTCCAGGATGTAGCCGCGGTACTCGCTGCGGCCGCCGCCGACCACGATCAACACCGGTTTCACGCTCGTGCCACCGCCCGTCCGAATCGCATGCGCAGACCGAGGAAGCCCGCCGCCGCGCAGAACCCGACGAGCCCGTTGAACGCCCAGAACACCTCGAACCGTCCGGCGTCCCGCGCCGCCTGGTAGGCGACGCCGCCGAGCGCGCTGCCGAGCAGGCCCCCGGCCGCCCAGCCGAGGGAGGCGAACCCGAACGTGCCGCCCGCCGCCCCGTCCGGCGTGATCTTCGCGGTGACGATGTCGAGGATCGGCACGACCATGAGCTCGGCCAGGCTGAACAGCACGACGAAGGCGAGCAGGGACCAGCCCGCCGGGACCGTCGCGAGCACGGCGAACGCGAGCCCGCCGACGGCGCAGCCGAGGCAGGTCGCCGACCATCCGTCCGTGCGCCGCGTCAGCGTGCCGACCACGGCGTACTGCAGCGCGACCGCCAGGGCCGCGTTGACCGCGAACAGCAGGCCGACCCGTCCGCCGAGGTGGAACCGGTCGTCGGCGTAGAGCGGGAAGGTGAACGTCAGCTGCGCGTACAGGAACCAGAAGCCGACGCTCGCCGCGGTCAGCCCGACGAGCGGGCGGTTGGTGAGCAGGACGGCGAACCGGGCGCGCAGCGGCGGCCGGTCCGGGGGCGCGGAGCCCTGGGGGCGCGGCGGCACCAGGCGGACCAGGGCCAGCCAGAACAGCGCGTGCACCGCCACCGCGCCGACCAGCGCCACGGTGAAGCGCGTCAGGAGCAGCCCGCCGACGAGCGGCCCGAGCGCCGCGCCCGCGTTGACCGCGACGCTGCGCAGGGTGAGCGCGGACGCCTGCGCGGCACCGGCCTCCTGGGTCAGCAGCACCTTCCCGCCGAGCGACAGCGTCGCCCTGCCGATGCCCAGCGCGAACGCGCACGCGAGCTGGGCCCAGAAGACCGGCCGCGCCGCGAACCCGAGATACCCGGCGGACGCGCACAGGATCCCCACACCGAGGATCGTCCGGGTGCCGAACCGGTCGGCCGCGATGCCCACGAACACCTGCAGCCCCTGGTTCGAGACCGCCAGCACCGACAGCACGATGCCGATCCGTCCGGCCGGAGTGTGCAGCTCCCTCGACAGGTACAGCGCCAGCAGGGGGACGATCGCGAACGAGCAGATGCTGAGCGCGAAGATGCCGCCCGACAGGAACACCGCGGGCCGGGGCACCTTCTGCCGCACGCCGTTCACAGCTCGGGGCGCCTCGCGGTGAACACCTGGTAGTGCTCGCCCGGGATCGCCTCGGGCCGGACGTCGGTGAGGCCCGCGCCGGTGAGCATCTCGACCAGGGCCGGGTGGTCCATGTGGTGGGAGCGGCGTTCGAACTCGTACGCCGACCCGTCGACCACGAGGGTGCTGCGCCAGGTCCGTGTCCCGCTCTCGACGTGGTTGACGGTGGTCTCGCTGAGCCGCACCACCCGCCCGCCGATCGACACCGGCGGGTGCTCGGTGCGCGCGGGCTCCCGCCGCGCCAGGTCGTCGGCGTGCATGATGTCGAGGTAGAGCCGCCCGCCGGGACGCACCATCGCGGCGAACTGCCCGATCGCCTCGCTCAGCGCGGCGGGGTCGGGCTCGGCGTCCTTGTCCCAGGTGCCCGCGTACAGGTACGAACCTCCGCCGCGGCACATGACGACGTCGAACGTCCGCCCGTAGAACTCGCCCAGGTCGTGCCACAGGACCTGGGCGGCGTCCAGATCGGCGCCCGCTCGTGCGGCGTTGGCGCGGAAGTGCTCCAGCATGAGGTCGCTGCCGTCGGAGCAGGTCATGTCGTATCCGCGGGCGGCGAGCTCGATGGCGGGGAAGCCGGTGCCGCAGGCCAGGTCCAGGACGCTCAGCCCGTCCGCCGGCCCCAGCCAGGCGGCGATCCCGTCCACCGCCGCGGCCCGGTCGGGCCACTCGAAAAGGACGCACAGCTCCCACAGCGCGGCGATGTCCGGCCGCCCGCCGTCGAAGCAGGCGCGGACCCGCTCTGAATCGACGACCTCCATCACACGGCGTCCAGATAGCCGTAGGCGGAGAGCATCTCGCCGTAGCGGTCGGCGAAGAGCTTCTCGTGCTCGGGCGTGAACGCGTCCCGCCACGAACCGATCTGTCCTTTGTAGAAGGAGAAGGCGTCGGGTTTGAACAGGTGCGGTGCGATGTTCTCGGGAGTGTCGTCCACTCCGAGGAATCGCAGCACCCGGCCGACCGCCTCCCGCTGCGCCTCGGCCGAACCGCCGCCCTGCGGGCCGACCAGCTCTTCGAAGGAGACCTTGCAGACGTCGGGATGGTGCAGCAGCCAGAGCGCCTTCTCGTACGCGTCATGGCCGGGGAACGACGGATCGGTCATCGCGTACAGGAGCCGGTCGCCGAGTGTCGGAAGGGCCCGGAGGATCCTGTTGAAGACCTTGAACTCGGCGAAATTGCCGTACCCGTTCTTCGTGCGGCCGGCGAGGAAGTTGACCGCCGAGAGCAGCACGTCGCGCGGATCGCGGTAGTTGAAGATGATGCGCGGTCTCCCGGTCTCCGACCATTCGCGCAGGAAATGGCCGTCGATCTTCGGGACGTCGAACTCGGTGAGGATCCAGGCCACGTTCGCCGGAGTCTCGGCGAAGTCGGAGCCGGCCGTGCGGTGCAGGGCCTGCTCGACCAGGGGGCCGTTGACGATCTCGCGGCCGTAGCGGTTCTCCAGCGGCATCCCGAACTTCGCCTGCCACGACCACGCCAGCGCGCTCCAGGCCTCGTCCGACGCCTCGCGGAACGTCTGCCCGCCCGCCGATGCGAGCCTCTCGGCGTCCGCCGGCTCGTGCACCGCGCGGATCAGGCGCCGGCGGGTGTCGTCGTCCAGGACCGGCCGGATGTCCGGCGTGACGCGCGACTGGCCGTAGACGCCGTACCCGAGGGCGACCATCAGCTCCTGGATGAGATGCGTCCCGGACTTCATGATCGAAACGACGATCACGCGCTCGGCGCGATCGGTCTCGTCCCGGACGGTCTCCGACGTCACAGGCGGCATGCCCGGCCCCCTCGGCGATCACTGCTGGCTGGGCTCCGAGCCTCCAGCAAGGGCCAGGACCGCACCAGGCAAGCCCCCGGCCACTAGCCGGACATTCCCGGCGGGGCCGGGGCGTCAGATCCGGCCGGACGAGCGGTCCGGTCCGGCGGCCGCCGTCATGGTCCTCGGCGTTCGGCGTGGCGCCACCGCTGCGGGGTGACGCCGTAGCGGTTGCGGAAGCGGCGGACGAGGTAGGTGGCGTCGCCCAGCCCGGTCCGGGCGGCGACGGCGTCGAGCGGGAGGTCGGTGCGGCGCAGCAGCCGCCGGACTTCGATCATGCGCCGTTCGGTGATCCAGTCGAGCAGCGGGCGGCCGGTGCGCCTGCGCAGCACGGTGGTGAGGTATCCGGGGGTGTAGCCGAGGGAACGGGCGATGTCGGCGGCGGAGACCGCTTCGCGGAACCTCGCCTCGATCTCGGTGAAGACCCGCTCGACGAGCGGGTCGGGGGAGCCGGGAGCGGCGGGCGCCAGCCGGGCGGCGGCGACCAGGAGCCGGGTGAGCGCGGCGGCGGCGGCCTCGCGGGCGCCGAGGCGTCCCGGGTCGGCGAGCTCCCCGTCGAGGTCGGCCAGCCACGCCGACCAGGCCGCCCGGTCGGGCTCGGCCACGCGGGCGTGCCCGGCGCCGGGAGCGAACAGCGCGAGGAGGGGGTGATGGGTCCAGGTCAGCGGGGACACCGAGGCCAGGGCGGGGACGGCGTCCGCCGTGAACGCGACCGCCCAGGCGCGGCCGCGGGAGAGTTCGGCCACGGTCGTGATGCCGATGACCTGCCCGGGTGCCACGGCGTGGACCTGGCCGGCGCGCAGCGGCCGTTCGGTGCCGTCGACGGTGACCAAACCCGCGCCTTCCTCGATGTAGACCAGGACGAGGAAGTCGTGGGCGTGCCGGTGGCCGGGAGGGAGATCGGCGTGGGCGGTCTCGGTGTTGAAGCGCATCACCGACACGGCGGGCAGGCCGGGACGCCGCCGGTAGCGGTACACCGGCGTCCCATCGCCTAAAGGATGTCCCATGGCGTCCACGTTATGTGCTGCTCGGAGACCGCGGAATGTCCAAGACTGAAGAGGTGACGACCCCGGGTCCGCCGCGCGGCGGACCCGACACCGACAACGGCGAGAGGGCACTCATGGGAGCTTCCGCTCAAGTACGCATCCTGGACCAGCGAACCCCGCAGGAGCGGGACCGGGCCTTCCTGCCGGGCGCGGGCAAGACCTGGCTTCTGCCGTTCTACGACGCCTTCAGCCGGCTGGGCGGCGTCCGCGCACTCCACGAGCGTGCGGTCGAACTCGCCGGCATCGAGGCCGCCCAGGCGGTGGTCGACGTCGGCTGCGGTACCGGCAACCTGTCGCTCTCCGTCCTCGCCGTCCAGCCGGACGCGCGGGTGACCGGCCTGGACCCCGACGGGCAGGCCCTGCGCAGGGCGGCGCGGAAGGCGCGCCGCCGCGGCGTCCCCCTCACCCTGGTGCAGGGATACGCCGACCGGTTCCCCGCGCAGGACGCCACGCTCGACCACGTGCTCTCCTCGCTGGCCCTGCACCACCTCGACGACGACGGCCGCACGGCGTTCGCGCGCGAGGCGCTGCGCGCCCTCCGCCCGAACGGGAAGGTCACCGTCGTCGACTTCGGCGGCCCCTCGTCCGGCACCGACCACGCCCCCCACGGCCACGGCCCGGCCCATGCCCTCCGGCACCTGCCGCGCCCCCTGCGCGCCAGGGTGGCGAACAGCCCGGCCGTGGCCCGCAACCACGCGAACGGTATCGTCACGCTGCTCGCCGAGGCCGGATTCGACGACGCCCGGGAGGTCGCGCACGCCGACCACAGGTTCGGCCGGGTCACCTTCGTCCAGGCCACCCGTCCGCGCACCGAGACCTGACGAGGGTCATGGCGGTCCTCCATGGCCCTGGCCAACGGCGGCCCGCTCCAAAAGGGTGATCCCCGTGACGATGCCGCGGAACGGGTCGGCGGTTCGGGCGCCGTCCACTTCGCAGGCCAGGCACAGCGCCGCCAACCGGATCGCCGTGATCTTGCCGGCCGTGAGCGGCTCCCGCTCGGTGAATACCGGGATCGCGACCTCTTCGAGACGGCCGGCGGCCTGCCGTGCCCACGTGTCCGGCGCGGCGCCGTCGAATGCCCGGCGCCCATCGCGGACGCTGTCGGCCAGGTCGCCGGTGGGCGCCGCGCTACCGCGGACGCGTGCGGCGTTCTGCAGGACGCCGGCGACCCGGCGGCGCCATACGCGCTCCGGCTCCCCGCTGAACAGGTAGTGGCGGGTCTGGTAGTACAGGCCACGCTTGAAGACGCGGTCGAGGGCGCGGTCCAGCAGCAGTGATCCGGTCTCGCCCCTGCCCAGGTCACCAGGCAGTTCACGCAGGGCATCGCGGACGTGGCCCCTCTGGTCCTGCCACTCGTCGCCCAGCTCACCGGCACGCTTCTTGTCGATGGAGATGTCCGGGTCGGTGGCCAGCTGGTATCTCGCGTACGCGTCGCCTTCACGTCGGACGGCCGAACTCAGCCGATCGGCGCCGGCGACCGCGGTGCTGAGGTCGTGCTCGGCATCGTGTCCGGGAACCAAGATGCGGGCCGATTCCCGCGCGGTCCCTCCCGCCGCCGTGAGCGCTTCCGGGCAGTCGGAGGCCACATCCTTGGCCACCCAGAGAGAATGGTCGCCCCGATGGTGGCGGAGGTTCCAGATCGCGCGGACGAGCAGTATCCGCGCGAAGAGCGGCGCCGCCCGGTCGACGTCGGTGGCGATGTGATGGGCGAGCGTCCGGCGGTCGATCGCACCTGGCCGTTCCATCATCGTCCTTCGGGAGAACCGGCCTGGTCGCCCGCTGCCGGTGGACGCCGCGCGCGGAGACCGTCGACGAGGATCGACAGCAGCCGGGGTCCCCGCGCGTCGAGTTCGGCGTCGTCCAGCCGCGACAACCAGCTGATGAGCACGATGACGTCGCGCGCTTCGGCGTCGGGGCGGACGCTGCCGGCCGAGCGGCCGGCGGCCAGCAGGAGCTCCACGGCCTCGCCGATCGGGCCGAGGCTGTGGGCGGCGAGGTCATGCCCGGTCGCCGCCTCGACTGCGGCGAAGACGTCGCGCTTGACCCGGGCGTAGGCGGCCACCCGGTCGAACCACGCCGCCAGGGCGTCCACCGGCGGGTGGGTCGCCAGCAGTTGCGGAGCCGCGGCGACCAGCTCGTCCACCTCTCGGCGGTACACCTCGGCGAGGAGGTCCTCACGCGTCGGGAAGTGCCGGTACAGCGTGCCCTGCCCGATGCCGCAGGCCTTCGCGACGGCGTTGAGTCTCAGCTCTCCCGGCTCGCGCACGAGCTCGCGCGCCGCCCGCAGGATCCGCTCGCGGTTGCGCTGCGCGTCCGCACGCCGGACTCCATCGCCCTTGACAGAACCGGACACGTGTCCGCTACGGTCCTCGGTATAACCGGACATGTGTCCACTCTAGTTGGGGGATCCCGTGACCATCCACGGCAAGGTCGTCGCCATCACCGGCGCCAGCAGCGGAATCGGCGAGGCGACGGCCCGCCACCTGGCCTCCCTCGGCGCGGCCGTCGTCCTGGGCGCCCGCCGCACCGGCCGGCTGGACCGGCTGGCCGCCGAGATCGAAGCCGCCGGCGGCGAGGCGGCCGCCCTGCGCGTCGACGTCACCCGGCCCGAAGACGTCCAGGCGCTGGTCACCGCCGCCGTCGAGCGCTTCGGCCGTCTGGACGTCCTGGTGGGCAACGCCGGGATCAGCCGGATCGGCCCGCTCGCCGACCTGGACGTCGAGGGCTGGTCGGCGATGGTCGATGTGAACCTCAAGGGGATTCTGCACGGCATCGCCGCCGCCCTGCCGGTGTTTCGGCGCCAGGGCGGCGGTCACCTGGTCACCGTCGTCTCGACGTCCGGCCTGAAGATCGTCCCCACGCAGGCGGTGTACGCCGGGACGAAGAACGCGGTCCGCACCCTCCTGGAGGGCCTGCGGCAGGAGAGCACCGACGGGGTCCTGCGGACGACGTCGATCTCCCCGGGTTATGTCCGCACCGAACTCATCGACAACGCCGTCGACGACCCGGCCGTGCGCGAGCAGGCCCGGCAGAACATGGCCACGCTGGGCATCGCCCCCGAGGCGGTGGCCCGCGCCATCGCCTTCGCGATCGACCAGCCCGAAGACGTCGAGATCGGAGACCTCACCATCCGCCCCACCCGCCAGGGCTGACGTCGGATGCCGCGCCGCCGGCCCAATGTGGCTTACCGTGCCTATTTTGCCGGGCCCTATCATCGTTGCAGGCCGTCGCGACAAGCAGCCAAGGGCGACCCGGAGCTGGTGCTCGTAGGCCGTCTCGTAGGTCAAGGTCCACTGGCCGTCGGCCGCGGCGAAGTGATCCTGCCGGGTGCCATCTGCGCCTTGGAAGCCGCCGCGTGCGCTGGTCGGTGCCAGGCTCTCGCGGAGCGCGCGGAGTCTCTCCTCGTACGGTGGCGCGCCTTCGATGAGAGTGGTGAGTACGGCGGCCACCCCGCCTTCGGGGTACTCGAACTCGTCGTCGCGCGTCCAGTGGACGCTCTTCCAGCGTTCGGGGGAGTCGGCGGGCTCGGTCAGCCATGAGAGCGCCCCGCCGACCGCGTCGGATCCCCACAGCACCAGGCCGCCGGGCTCGGGGTGGACAGGATGCGGGCAGTCCTCGCCCGTGATTCCGAGCATCAGCCGCAGGTCTTCTAGTCGCCCGGGATTCTCCTCGATCATCTGTTCCGGGGTGCGGCAGGAGAACTCGCTGCAGAACGCGCCGCGCCCGTACCTCCGGGCGATCTCGATGAAATCGCGAGGAAGGCTCAGCCCGAGCGCGTCCTCCACCCGCGTCCAGTCGGCATCGGAATCCACCGGGGCCGGGGCGGCGGGACGAGTGCGAGCAGCCTTTCGAGTTCCGTCACGTGCGCACTGTAGCCGCGGCATTCCGGGCCGCAGGAGTAGCGTTGCCGTGGTGTTCGAGGGTTTCGACGAATTCGACATCTCGACGTCGCAGACGACGATCCATGGTGTTCGGGGTGGGGCGGGGCCACCGGTACTGCTGCTCCACGGCATCCCCGAGACGCACCTGATGTGGCACCGCATCGCGCCGGCGCTGGCCGAACGGTTCACGGTGGTCGCGACCGACCTGCGGGGGTACGGCGCGAGCGGCAGGCCGCCCAGCGCGCCGGACCACGGGCCGTACCGGATGCGGGCGCTCGCGACCGATCAGGTCGAGGTCATGGCGGCGCTGGGGTTCGACCGCTTCGCGGTGGCCGGCCACGACCGGGGCGCCCGGTGCGCCTACCGGATGGCACTGGACCACCCGGCCGCGGTCAGCCACCTGGCGGTCCTGGACGTCGTGCCCACCGGCGATGCTTACGCCCGCGCCGACGCCGACTTCAGCCTCGGGTACTGGGTCTGGTCGTTCCTGGCCGCGCCGAGCCCGGTGCCGGAGGAACTGATCGCGGCGGCGCCGCAGGTGCTGGTCGACCACATGCTCGACGCCTGGTCCCAGGTACCCGGCGTGTTCCCCGACCGAGTGCGCGACGCCTACCGGGCGACCTTCGCCGATCCGGACGCCGTCCACGCGATATGCGAGCAGTACCGCGCCGCCGCCACCCTGGATGTGGCCGACGACCAGGCCGACCGCGGCCGCCGACGCATCGAGTGCCCGACCTTGGTGCTGTGGAGCGCCACCGGCCCGGTCGGGCAGTGGTACGAACCGCTCGACGTCTGGAAGGTCTGGGCCGCTGACGTGCGTGGCGGCCCCGTCCGGGGCGGCCACTTCCTGCCGGAGGAGGCGCCCGAGGAAACGCTGGGCCACCTGCTGGAACTGCTGACCTGAGCGCGCTCTGCAAGGTCACCGGGTGTGCGGGTTGAGGGAGTGGGGTTTTCGGAGGTGTGCGGGGGATAGGAGCGGATTAGTGATGTCGTGCCTTGGGGGAGGCAAGATGAGCATGCCGCAGAAGATGATGCGTCGGCTGGAGAGGGCGGAGGCGCTCGACGGGGCCGCCAAGCCGGTGAGCAAGGCGGTGCAGCGGGCGGTACGGCCGCGCCTCGTCCGCAATCTGCTCAGCGGGACCAACCTGGGGCACCCGCTGCACCCGACGCTCACCGACGTGCCGATCGGCGCGTGGAGCATGGCCGCGCTGCTGGACATCGCCGGGGGACGCGATGCCGAGCCGGCGGCCGATCTGCTGGTGCGGACCGGCGTGGTCGCCGCGCTGCCCACCGCGATCACCGGGCTGAACGACTGGTCCGACACGCTGGGACCGGAGCGGCGCGTGGGGCTGGTCCACGCCGCGTCGAACTCCGCGGCGCTGGGCCTGTACGTGGCGTCGGCCGTCGCGCGTGCCCGCGGGAAGCGCCGGCAGGGCAAGGTGCTGGGGTTCGTGGGGTGGGGTGTCCTGGCGGCGAGCGCCTACCTCGGCGGTCACCTGTCGTTCGTCAGGGGCGTCAACGTCAACCGCACCGCATGGCTGCAGGGCCCGGAGGAGTGGACGCCGACGCTGGCGGAGGCCGAGCTGTCCGACGGCGAGCACCGCACGGTGGACGTGGGCGGCGTGCGGGTCCTGCTCCACCGGATGTCCGGGGAGGTGTACGCCCTGGCCGCGACCTGCAGTCACATGGGCGGCCCGCTGGACGAGGGGACGTTCGAGGAGGGCTGCGTGGTGTGTCCGTGGCACGGCAGCACGTTCCGGTTCGCCGACGGCGGCATCGTGCGCGGCCCGGCCAGCGCTCAGCAGCCCTGCTACGAGACGCGCGTCCAGGACGGCCGCATCGAGGTGCGCGTCCCGCCGAAGGGCGTCCCCGAGCGGACGGTCGAGGAACACCCTCATCGGAAGAGCCGTCGCGCGCTCACGCGCATGTCGGCCTCCTGACCGGCTCGCCGCCGACCGTCACGGCCACCCCGCGCTCGTCGCGTGCGGCGGTGACGGTCGCGGCCGGTTGCGGCTGCCAGTGCCGCGGCATTCACCATCGCTCACCTCCGGTGCGGGCAGGACGTTTACGTTGCTGGGCATGACCACCATTCCCGACCGCCCATACGCACAGCGATGGCTCGTGGCCACCGTCGCCCTCTATACCCTCACCCACCATCTCGGGTTCGCCCTCGCTCCGCTCGGCAGCGTCGGCCACACCAGCTGGGCGGACTGGATCGACATCCTCACCCCGTACGCCGTCCTGCTCACCGCCGCGGCCGCTCTGCACGTCGCCCACGCGCGCCCCCGCACCTGGGTCCTCTACCTCATCGGCGCCATTACCTACACCGAAGGCCACGGGATCCATCTCTCCGCCAATTCGGTCTACAACGTCCAACCGGGCCCGACCGCTCACCTCTGGGACGAAACCGTCGGCCATCACCTCTGGTACGCCGGAACGGCGCTCGTCTTCGCCGCTCTCACCACCGCATTCGCCCGCACGCCCGCGCCGCGTACCCGGCTTTACCTGCCGCTCAGCCTCGGCGTCGCCATCACCTGGACCACCAACTCCATCGAAGGCACCACGGCCTTCATGGGCATCGCCGTCGCCGCCGCCTTCACCGTCTACGGCTGGCGAACCCGCGACGGTCTCGGCCGGGTCCTGCTCCCCGCGTTCGCCCCCGCCGTCGCGATGCTCACCGCCTACGGCATCTGGTACCGGGGCTTCCCCCAGCCCTCCAACATGGGCTGGATCTGACCTCATCACCGGACACAGGCGGCCCGGGGCGTGCTATTCGCGCCGCTTCGCGGAATGGGCGGAGTCGGCCTTGATCTGGGCGGCGAGGGCGGCGGCCTGGGTGCGGCGGCTCATGCCGAGTTTGGCGAAGAGGCTGGAGATGTAGTTCTTGACCGTCTTCTCGGCGAGGAAGAGGCGTTCGCCGATCTGCCGGTTGGTCAGGCCTTCGCCGATGAGTTCGAGGATGTGGCGTTCCTGGTCGGTGAGGCCTTGGAGGGGGTCCTTCTTCTCCTGGCGGCTGCGGAGGCGTTCGAGCATGCGGGCGGTGCTGCGGGGGTCGAGCAGGGATTGGCCGGTGGCGACGGTTCGGACGGCGCCGACCAGGTCCGAGCCGTGGATCTGTTTGAGGACGTAGCCGGCGGCGCCCGCCATCACGGCTTCGAACAGGGCGTCCTCGTCGTCGAACGAGGTCAGCATCAGGCAGGCCAAATCGGGCAGCTGGGAGCGGATCTCGCGGCAGACGGTGACGCCGTCGCCGTCGGGGAGCCGGACGTCCAGGACCGCCACGTCCGGCCTGGCGGCGGGGATGCGGGCCAGCGCGTCCGCGGCGGTGCCCGCCTCGCCGACGACCTCGATGTCGCCCTCGGCGGACAGCAGCGCGGCCACGCCCCGCCTGACCACCTCGTGATCGTCGAGGAGGAACACCCGGATGGCCGTGGCGCCTTCTTCCTTACCGCTCGTCATCGCACGTCCTCTGCTCGCAGATGATGCCCTGGACGTTACCCGCGACGGGCCGCCGTGACCCGGACCGGACGTCCGTAGATCGCGGGACCAACGTCCTGAAAGAGGCACGGCGCCCGGATCGCCGTGCGACCGGGTCACGGACCGATGTGGTGGTTGTCGAATCGGGTCCACGCGGCGTCCCAGAGCCGGTAGCGGAGTCGGTCGCACCGCCGCCGGACCAGCAGGTAGACGCCCAGCGGTGGCAGGCCCGCGGCGAGCAGGGTTCCCGCGCCCGCCGTCACGGTGCGGGTGATCGTCCACCCGCGCCCCGGGGGAGGCGAGGTCGACACGGTGCCGGGGCCGACCCACACCGTGAGGCGGTCGCCCGCGGCGGGTGCGCCCCAGGCGGTGTAGTCGTCCGTCCGCCGTGTCCCCTCCGGTTCGGTCCAGGCGACGGTCACCCGGTGCCGGTTCTTCAGCTCCTCGATCTTCACGACGGTGGCGCTGACCCGGTGCCGCGTGGCGGCCGCCTCCTTCTCGGTGCGCGTGCCCGAGTCGTGGACGGTCTGGACGACGTGGGCGCAGAGAGGCGGAGAGACGCTGAGGAAGAGCACGAGGAGGAAGAGGCCCACCTTCCACTGGAGGCGGTCCACGTGCCGGCGCAGGTCGTTGCCGTCGAAGCCGAACCTGCGGCGCCAGCGGTCCGCACGCGCGCGCACCTTGACCGGTTTCATGCGTCGTTCCTTCCATTGCCGCCGGAAACGACGTTAGAAGTCCCGGATTGGGTGGTTGCAGAGCCGAAGGTCCTTTCTCCTGGGCCGGAAGGCCTCGATAGGGCGCAAGGACGGGGGACCTCCGTCTCGATGATCGTGGGCCGAACGGATCTGGGGCCCGGCGTCGGGGTGGCGTTGAGTGAGGGGTGAAGAGATCAGCGATGGGATGGAAGGTGAGTGGCGATGGCACTCTCCGAGCACAAGACGCACGTCCGGAGGGACACCTTGGTGCGGGTGGTGACCCCCAAGCCACTGACCGAGTCGCCCGCGGCCCGCTATGTCTGGGCGCTGGCCCGGCTGTCGCTGGGCTGGGTGTTCGTGTGGGCGTTCCTGGACAAGCTGTTCGGGCTGGGGCACGCGACTCCGGCCGCCAAGGCGTGGATCGAGGGCGGCAGCCCGACCGAGGGGTTCCTGAAGAACTCCCCGACGGGTCCGTTCGCCGGGTTCTACCACGACATCGCGGGTGCGGCGTGGGCGGACTGGCTGTTCATGATCGGGCTGGGCGGGATCGGTGCCGCGCTGGTCCTGGGCGTCGGGATTCGGATCGCCGCCGCCGCGGGCGCGGTGCTGCTGGTGATGATGTGGACGGCGGTGCTGCCTCCGGAGAACAACGTGTTCATGGACGATCACCTGATCTACGCGATCCTGATCGTCGGGCTGGCTCTGGTCAGCGCGGGCGACACCCTGGGGCTGGGCCGCTGGTGGGGCAACACCCGCCTGGCCAAGCGCCTCCCCATCCTCAAGTAGCCGACAAAGACCGCAAAGGACGCCCACCCTGTCGGTGGGCGTCCTCGCGCGTGGTCGCACGGTCAGGTGATCAGGGGCGCGGCGGAGGTCCCGTCCATGAAGGCCGTTCGGCCCTGTGGAGCGGCTCCCCCGGAGGGTGGGATGGAAGGGCAATCAGCGGATGAGAAGGAATCTGGGGTGAGACAGGTGGGCATCGTGACCGGAGCAGATCTCGCCCGTGAACCGTTCCTGAGCGGCATGCGAGCGACCGGCCTGGCTAGGCTGGCGACCGCGGCACGCTACACCGAGATACCGGCGGGACGGCGGATCTTCCACGAGTCCGAGCCCGCCGAGCGGTTCTGGCTCATCCAGGAGGGGACCGTGGCCGTCGATCTGCACACGCCCGGCCGCGGGCCCGTCGTCGTGGAGACCTTCGGCCCGGGATCCGTGCTGGGCTGGTCCTGGCTGTTCGGGCCGCACCGGTGGCGGTTCGGAGGCGTCGCCGGCACGCCGGTCCGGGCGATCGAGTTCGACGGCCGCCTGGTCCGGACGCTCAGCGCGGTCGACCCGTCCATGGGCTACGAGCTGACCCGCCGCTTCGCCGGACTCGTCGTGGAACGCCTTGAGGCGACCCAGGCACGGCTGATGGAGCTCTCCGAGACGGCCCAGCGGAACGGAGCGCTCAGGGCGTGACGACCGGCTCGGCGATCCGCCGGCCGGTCACGAGCTCGCACTGGACGAGGATGAAGGCGTCGTGCTCCCCGGGGGCCCAGCTCCGCAGGGGGAGGGCCGCGAGCGCGGCGAGCTCCCGCGGGTCGGTGACGCGCCGGGCGCGGCCGACGACGACCACGGACCAGCCCGTCCGGGCCGCGGTGTCGAACTCGTCGATCTCGAACGCGACGACGGTGTTCGCGGCGGCCGTGGCCAGCCTCGACGTCCGCGACGTCTTGATCACGATGTGGTCCCGGCTGAGGACGAAGTTGACGGGCTGGACGGCGGGCAGCGCCTGGTGGGTGAAGACGATGCGCCCGATCCGGGCTCCCGCCAGAAGGTCGCGGCACTCGCCCTCGTCCAGGATCTCCAGGCCGCTCTGGTCGCGCTGCATGGCTCCAGAGTGGCGCGGGCGCGGCGGGGACCGTTAGGGACCAAGGTCCCGGAATTGGCGGGGCCCGGCCTGCCCCCCGGGCGCATGCTGCGCGATACTGGCGGTGTGGCTGAGGAGTCAGGTACCGGTCCGGACCGGGCGCGGCTGATCCTCCCGCAGTTGCAGCTGGACGATCTGCTCGCGGAGCTGCAGGCGCGGCTGGAGGCCGCCCGGTCGACGCGGGATCGCGTGCACGCGCTGCTGGAGGCGGTGGTCTCGATCGGCAGCGAGCTCGACCTGGAGTCGGTGCTCCGCCGCATCACCGAGGCCGCGACGACCCTGGTGGACGCCCGGTACGGCGCCCTCGGCGTGATCGGCGAGGAGGGGGAGCGGCTGGTCCAGTTCGTCACGGTCGGGGTGAGCGACGAGGAGATCGACGCGATCGGGCACTGGCCGCACGGCCACGGGATCCTGGGGCTGCTGATCCGTGAGCCGCACCCGATCCGCCTGCCGAACCTGGGCGAGCATCCCGCCTCCAGCGGCTTCCCGGCGCACCACCCGCCCATGCGCACGTTCCTCGGGGTCCCGATCCGGGTGCGCGACGAGGTGTTCGGCAACCTCTACTTGACCGAGAAGGCGGGCGGCGGCCGGTTCGAGGACGAGGACGAGGTCGTGGTGACGGCGCTGGCCACGGCCGCGGGCGTCGCGATCGAGAACGCCCGGCTGTACGAGGAGACGCGGCGGCGGGAGCGCTGGCTGGAGGCGTCGGGGGAGATCTCCACGGCGCTGCTGTCGGGCACCGACCCGCACGAGGTGACCTCCCTGCTGGCCCGGCGCGCCCGGGAGATCGCCGGTGCCGACCTGGCGACCGTGGCGCTGATCGGGGAGGCCGGCACGGATTTCACGGTGGAGGCCGCCGACGGCGAGGGCGCCGAGCGGCTGGAGGGGCTGCGGGTGCCGCTGCACCACTCGGTGGCCGGGCCGGTCTTCGCCGGCGGGGCGGCGCTGCGGCTGGCCGACGGCGGCGAGGCGGCGCGCGAGGCGAACGTGCCGACGCAGGTGCCGATCGGCCCGCTGCTGATCGTGCCGCTGGGCCTCGGCTCGTCGGCGCGCGGCATCATCTCGGTGGCCAACGTGCCGGGCGGGCCGGTGTTCGCGGAGGGGACGCAGCGGCTCCTGGAGGCGTTCGCCGGGCAGGCGGCCGTCGCGCTGGAGCTGGCCGACCGGCGCCGCGACACCGAACGCCTCGCGCTGCTGGAGGACCGCGACCGCATCGCCAAGGACCTGCACGACACCGTGATCCAGCGGCTGTTCGCGACCGCGATGGGGCTGATGGCCGCGATCAAGATCACGCAGAAGCGGGAGGTGGCGGTCCGGGTGCAGCGGGCGGTGGACGACCTGGACGACACCATGCGGCAGATCCGCTCGACGATCTTCGCGCTGCAGGGGCCGGCCGACACCGAGTCGCTGCGCAGCCGGGTGCACGTCCTGGTCGACGCCGCGTCGGAGCACCTGGGGTTCGCGCCCTCGGTGCGGCTGGACGGCCTCCTGGACACGGCGGTGGACGATGACGTCGCCGAGCATCTGCTCGCCGTGGTGCGGGAGGCGCTGTCGAACGTGGCCCGGCACGCCAAGGCGACCGAGGCCGCGGTGAACATCGGCGTCGGGGACGAGGTCACGGTCTGCGTCGAGGACAACGGCATCGGCATCCCTCCGGGAGGCCGCCGCAGCGGGCTCCGCAACCTCGGCGAGCGGGCCGAGGGGCTGGGCGGCGCGTGCATCACCGAGTCGCGTCCGGGCGGCGGGACGATGCTCACCTGGAGGGTCCCCCTCCGCAACGGCCGGTAGACCGCCGCGGGCACCGCGCCCGCAGCGTTACAGGGTGAGTCCGTCGAGGCGGTCGAGAACCTGCCACAGGGCCGTGTTCTTCGCGTCCTTCAGCCAGAGCAGGTGCAGTTCCACCGGCTTGCCGGCCTGCCTGGCGAACGGGAGGTACGCCACGCCCTCGACGCCCAGGCGGGTGGCGGCCTCGGGCACGAACGCGAGCCCCCGGCCCGCGGCGACGAGCCAGATCATCGTGAGGACCTGGCTGACGCTGTGCACCACGTTCTCGCGCATGATCGGGACGAGGCTGACGATCAGATCGTAGAAATAGGCCGCCTTGTCCGGCGAGTGCATGATCAGCGGCTCGCCGGCCAGGTCGGCCGGGCGGACGGGACGGCCGAGCCGGGCCAGCCGGTGACCGGCCGGCGCGGCGATCATGAGCATCTCCCGGCTGAGCGGGCGCGAGTCGAAGACCTCCCGGTCGAACGGCGGCCGGGCCAGCCCGAGGTCGAGCTCGTGCCCGAGCAGCGCCTCGGTCTGCTCCCGGGTGACCATCTCGTACAGGTCGACGTCGATGTCGGGCAGCGTCTCGTCGATCCGGCGCAGGACGGCCGGCAGGGCCGCGAACGTCGACGCCGCCGTGAAGCCGATCCGCACCGTGCCGGCCGACCCGGCCGAGATCCGGCGCGCCAGGTCGGGGGCGTGGTCGGCGAGCGCGAGCAGCCGCCTGGCCTCCGACAGGAACGCCGCGCCCGCCGCCGTCAGCTCGACGCTGCGGTTGTCGCGCTCGAACAGCTGGACGCCGATCGTTCGCTCCAGCTTCTGGATCTGCCGGCTCAGCGGCGGCTGGGTCATGTTGAGCCGCTCGGCGGCACGGCCGAAGTGGAGCTCCTCGGCCACGGCGACGAAGCCACGGAGTTGCTCGAAGGAGAACATAATGCCGTGAAGGTATCACCCATCCCGAAGGAGAGTCGGGCGTGCATCAGTCACTGGGCTCACGTGGCCATCGCCACAGAGAAGAGAGGCCGCCCTTCGGATATTGTTTGGGAACAAACATTCTTCGGAGGTCGCATGCGCGCGCTGATCATCGAGCATGACGCCCTGTCCCCGATCGGGCCGGTCGGGGAGCGGCTGGTCCAGCACGGGTTCGAGGTCACCGAGCGGGTCGTCGTGCCGGCCGGGCGGCACGACGACCCCCGCGTGGAGATCGACTTTCCCGAGCCGTCGGAGTGGGACCTCGTCGTGGCGATGGGCGCGCCGTGGTCCGTCGACGACGAGGCGGCGATCGGCACCTGGATCACCGGCGAGCTGGCCATGCTGCGCAAGGCGCACACCCTCGGGGTGCCGGTCCTCGGCGTCTGCTTCGGGGGCCAGGCGCTGGCGACGGCGCTCGGCGGCGGGGTCGAGCGCGCACGGCGTCCCGAGATCGGGTGGGTCGGGATCGAGACCGGCGAGCCCGGCCTCGTCGGGCCGGGGCCCTGGTTCCAGTACCACTTCGACCGCTGGGTGATGCCGCCCGGCGGGATCGAGATCGCCCGCAACGAGGTGGGGCCGCAGGCCTTCAAGGTCGGGCGCAGCCTCGGCGTCCAGTTCCATCCCGAGATCACCGTGCGCGAGCTGGAGTCGTGGCTGGCCAACGGCGCCGGGGACGACATGCGGCGGCTGGGGCTCGACCCCGGCGCCGTGCTCGCCCGCACCCGGGAGCTGGCTCCCGCCGCCGAGCGCCGCGCGCACGGCTTCGTGGACGCGTTCCTACGCCACGCCCGCCTTCGGTGAGCGGGCCGCCGCCTCGCCCGACGCCCGGACGAGCGCGGTGAAAAGGGCCTGCTGGGCCGGGTCGCTGGTGGTGTCCTCGGGATGCCACTGGACGCCGAGGAACCAGCCGCGCGCGCCGGGGAGCTCCATGGCCTCGATCGTCCCGTCGGCCGCCCGCGCGGTGACGGCCAGCCCGGCGCCGGGCGTCTCGATCCCCTGGTGGTGGTAGCAGGAGACGGCCGGCGCGAGGGTTCCGGTCGTCCTGGCCAGCAGCGAACCCGCCTCGGCGGTGACGCGGTGCACGACGTGGCGGTGGTCGGGTTCCATGTGCTGGCGCAGCGTCCCGCCCGCCACGACGTTCACGACCTGGAGGCCGCGGCAGATCGCCAGCAGCGGCGTCCCCGCGGCGAGGGCGTGCGCGGCGACGGCGAGGTCGAAGGCGTCCTGCTGGTCGTCGACGTCGTAGAGGGCCTCGTGCTCGTCCGCCGCGCCGTAGTGGTGCGGGCGCAGGTCGCCGCCGCCCGGCAGCAGGACGCCGTCGCAGCGGGCCAGGCGCCCGGCGGCGTCCGCCGGGTCGGCCGGGTGCATGATGAACGGCTCGCCCCCGCCGCGCCAGACCGCCTCGACGAGCGCGCGGGCGGCGACCTCCGCGGTGTAGCGCAGCGCCGACGCGCTCGCCGAGAACCGGGCCGGTATCGCGATCAGCGGGCGGGCGCTCACAGCGCGATCCAGGTGGTCTTGAGGTCGAGGTACTTGTCCAGGGCGTGCAGGGACTTGTCGCGGCCGTTGCCGGACTGCTTCACGCCGCCGAACGGGACGCTCATGTCGCCTTCCTCGTAGCAGTTGACCCACACGGTGCCGGCCCGGAGCGCGCGGGATACGCGGTGCGCGGTCGTCAGGTCGGAGGTCCACAGCGCGGCGGCCAGGCCGTACTCGGTGTCGTTGGCCAGGCGCACGGCCTCGTCGATGTCGTCGAACTCCAGCACGGCCAGCACCGGGCCGAAGATCTCCTCCCGGGCGATCCTCATCCCGGGCTTCACCTGGTCGAACACGGACGGGCGCACGTAGTGCCCGTCCCCGTCGATCGCGGAGCCCCCGGCGCGCAGCCGGGCGCCCTCGGCGGCCCCGGCCTCCAGGTACGACAGGACGCGGTCGCGCTGGCGGGCCGAGACGAGGGGGCCCATCTCGGTCGCGGGATCGAGCGGGTCCCCGACGGCCAGGGAGCCGGCGCGGGCGACGATCCGGTCGAGCACCCGGCCGGCGACGGAGCGGTGGACGAGCAGCCGGGACGGGGCGGTGCACATCTCGCCGGCGTTGAAGAAGACGCCCCAGGCGGCGGTGTCGGCGGCGGCGTCCAGGTCGGGCGCGTCGGGCAGGATGATGTTGGGCGACTTGCCGCCCAGTTCCAGCCAGACCCGCTTGAGGTTGGAGCCGGCCGCGTACCGCAGGAAGTGGCGGCCGACCTCGGTGGAGCCGGTGAAGGCGATGACGTCGACGCCGGGGTGCTCGCCCAGCGCCCGACCGGCGGTCTCCCCGCGCCCGTTGACGACGTTGAGGACGCCGTCCGGCAGGCCCGCCTCGGCCGCCAGCGCGGCCAGGTGCAGGGCGGACAGCGGGGACTCCTCGGCGGGTTTGAGCACCACCGTGCAGCCCGCGGCGAGCGCCGGCGCGATCTTCCAGGCGGCCATGGTGAGCGGGAAGTTCCACGGGACGATCGCGCCGACCACCCCCGCCGGCTCCCGGGTGACCAGCGCCAGCGAGTCGGCGCCGGTGCGCGGGGACTCGTCGATGAGCTTGTCGGCGGCCTCGGCGTACCAGCGCAGGCAGCCGATGAGGGCGCGCAGTTCGATGCCGTCCGCCTCGGTGACCGGCTTGCCCATCTCCAACGAGACCAGCAGGGCCAGGGCCTCGCGGTCGCGCTCGACGAGATCGGCCAGCCGCAGGAGGGCGGCCCTGCGTCCGGCGGGGGACAGGCGGGGCCACGGCCCCTCGTCGAAGGCGTGCCGCGCCGCGGCCACGGCGCGGTCGACGTCCGCGGGGCCGGCGGCGGCCACGTCGGCGATCGCGCGGCCGTCCCGCGGCGAGACGACCGGGAACGTGGCGCCGTCCCGGCTCGGCACGAAGGCGCCCCCGATGTGATGGTGGGTGCGCGGGGCGAGCCGGGCGGCCCGCCTGCGCCACTCCTCGTACGGGACGTCGGTCATGGTCGCTCTCCGTTCAGTGACCGAGCAGTGCGCCGGTTCGCTTGACGACCTCGCGGCAGAAGTCGCCGACGCCGTCCGGGTCGTCGATGAACTGCGACGGCTTGACGCAGAAGGTCGTGAACCCCTGCGCGACCTGCTCCGGGATGCTCTCCAGGGCGGGGGCGAGCGGGGCGCAGGAGCGGTCGTCGGGGAAGACGGGGCGGGTTCCGCCGATCATCTCCAGGTCGGCCGCGTCGCGTCCGGCGTCCGCGAGGGCGGTGCGCAGGCGGGCGAGTTCCTCCGGGGACGGCCTGCCCAGCGGATGGAAGCCGTGCCCGTACCGCACCAGGCGGTCGAGGAGCCTGTCGTGCAGCCGCTGCCCGCCGAACCACATGCGCGGGCCGTCGGGCCGATGGGCGCGCGGCTCGAAGTACACGTCCTCGAAGCCGAAGTGCCGCCCCCGGTAGGAGACCGGGGACCCGCGCCACAGCATGCTCCAGATTTCGAGCTGCTCGTCCAGGAGGGCGCCCCGCTCGCCGAACGGCACGCCCAGGGCGGCGTACTCGTCGCGGCTCCAGCTCACGGTGGGCTGCACCACCAGGCGCCCTTCGGAGACCAGGTCGAGCGTGCCGAGGTCGCGGGCGAGCGCGAGCGGGTGGCGCAGCGGGGCGAGCACCGCCGCCGCGGCCAGCCGCAGCCGGGACGTGACCGAGGCGATCGCCGCGAGGAGCACGAGCGAGGACGGCCACGGCGTGCGCGGGTCCTGGTTGCCGGGCAGCGCGTACTCCCGCGGGTTCCCCATGACGCCGCCGGCGGCGGAGTCCGGGCCGAGGACGATGTGCTCGCTGATCATGACGGCGTCGAAGCCGGCGTCCTCGGCCTCGCGGGCCCAGCGGACCAGGGCCGGCAGGTCCCGGCCGGAGGTCATCGTCCAGTTCTCGCTCAGTACGAGCACCAGGCGCGGTGGCTGCACCCTCGTCCCCTCTCAGACATCGTCCTCGGAACGGCACCCAGAATGTTCGGGCTCAAACGAACTGTCAAGGCGCGCCCGCCGGGAATTGACCTGGCGGGCCCGTTCTCCTAGATTATTTGGGACCAAACGAACTGGAGGTGCCGCTATGGCAGAGGTCGCGGGCGTCACCGTCGACACCGGCCACTGGATCGGCGGTGAACGGGTCGGGTCGGCCGCCGCGTTCACCGATGTCTCCCCCATCGACGAGCGGCCGCTCGCCGAGGTCGCGCGCGGCGGGGCCGCGGAGGCCGACGCGGCGGTGGCCGCCGCCGCGCGGGCGTTCCCGGGATGGGCGCGCACGAGCCGGGAGGACCGGGCGCGGATCCTGCACGCGATCGCCGACGGCGTCGACAAGCGCGCCGAGGAGCTCGCGCAGGTCGAGACGGCCGACAACGGCGCGCTCATCCGGTCCCACCGGCGCGGCGTGATGCCGCGCGTGGCGCACAACTTCCGGTTCTTCGCCGACCGGCTGCTGCGGCTCGGCCACGACGACTTCGAGACCCGCGGGCACCGCAACCACGTCGGCTGGGATCCCGCGGGCGTCTGCGCGCTGATCACCCCGTGGAACGCGCCGCTCATGCTGGCCACCTGGAAGGTCGCCCCGGCGCTGGCCGCCGGGAACACCGTCGTGCTGAAGCCGGCGGAGTGGGCGCCGCTCACGGCCTCGCTGCTCGCCGACATCGCCGCCGAGGCCGGGCTGCCCGGCGGCGTCCTCAACGTCCTCCAGGGGACGGGGGCGGAGGCGGGCGCGGCCCTCGTCGCGCATCCCGGCGTGCGCAGGATCAGCTTCACCGGCTCGGTCCCGACCGCGCGGAGCATCGCCGCCGCGGCGGCCCCCAACCTCACCCCGCTGTCGCTGGAGCTCGGCGGCAAGTCGCCCCTGCTGGTGTTCGCCGACGCCGACCTGGACCTCGCCGCCGACCTGGCCGCGGAGCAGTACGACAACGCCGGGCAGGTCTGCCTGGCCGCGACGAGGCTGCTGGTGGAGGAGCGGGTCGCCGGCGAGTTCACCGAGCGGCTCCTCGACCGGATCGGGCGCCTCGTCCAGGGCGACCCGCGGGACGAGGCCACCGGCATCGGGCCGCAGATCCACCGCCGGCACCTCGAACGCGTCGACGGGTTCGTGCGGCGCGCGGTCGAGGACGGCGCGCGGGTGGCGGCCGGCGGCGGCCCCAACACCGACCTCGGCGGCCTCTACTACCGGCCCACGCTGCTCACCGGCGCCCCCGAGGGCAGCGAGATCCTCACCGAGGAGGTCTTCGGCCCGGTCCTGACCCTCCAGACGTTCGACTCGGAGGAGCGGGCCGTCGCGATGGCCAACGGCACCCGGTTCGGTCTCGCCGCGACCCTCGCCACCGGCGACCCCGAGCGCGCCGCCCGCGTCAGCGAGCGCCTGGTCGCCGGGACGGTGTGGGTCAACTGCTTCTTCGTCCGCGACCTGCGGGCGCCGTTCGGCGGGTCCCGCGAGTCCGGCATCGGCCGCGAGGGCGGCGACTGGAGCTTCGACTTCTACTGCGACCTGAAGAACACGGTGACGGCGCCATGGGAGAAGTGACCGGCGCCGGGCTCCTGGCCCACGTCCCCACGATCGTGCTGCCCGAGGTCACCCGCCGCGAGCTGAACGGCGGCGAGGACTCCACCCTGGTCGACGGGCTGAGGCGGCTGAGGACGGACGTGTTCGACCGGGTGGACGACTACGACACCGTCGTCGTCCTCGACTCCCACTGGGCCACGACGGTCGAGTTCGTCACCACCGCGCACGACCGGCGGGCCGGGCTGTACACGTCCGAGGAGCTGCCGCGCGGAATGTGCCGGGTGCCCTACGACTTCCCCGGAGACCCCGAACTGGCGCGCGCCGTCGCGAGCCACGCCGACGCGCACGGCACCTGGATCACCCCGATCGACGACCCGTACCTGCCGATCTTCTACGCCACCGTCAACCTGTGGACGTACCTGGGGGTCCGCGACGACCCGTACCTGGAGCTGCCGGGCAAGCGGTGGATGTCGATCGGCGTGTGCCAGACCGCCGACACCGAGGACTTCCTGCGGCTCGGGCGCGCCCTGGGCGACGCGATCGCGGCCACCGACCGGCGGGTCCTGCTCATCGCCTCGGGGGCGCTGTCGCACACGTTCTGGCCGCTGCGGGAGATCCGCGACCACGAGGCCTCCGACCCGGCGCACATCTTCACCCCCGAGGCCCGCGCCGCCGACGAGGAGCGGATCGCGTGGCTGACGCGGGGGGACCACGCCCGCGTCCTCGACACGATGCCGGAGTTCCTCCGGTTCAAGCCGGAAGCCCGGTTCGGGCACTACCTGATGATGATCGGCGCCCTGGGGGAGCGGGCCTGCACCGCCCCCGGGCGGCTGTACAGCGCGTACGAGAACTCCGTCGGGACGGGCCAGGTGCACGTCTGGTTCGACCGGCCCGAGAACGGATGGACGGCCTGATGCCCGAATACCGCAGGATCCTGCTGGACGGCGCGGACGTCCAGGTCGTCCGCGAGGGCGGCGACCTGGTCGCCGCGGACGGCCGCCGGGTGCCCGCCGAGGAGGCCGTGCACCTGCCGCCGTGCCGGCCGACCAAGGTGGTCGCGGTGCATCTCAACCACCGCAGCCGCGTGGAGGAGTTCCGGGCACGGCTGCCCGCCGCGCCGACCTACTTCCACAAGCCGGTCTCGGCGCTGAACGCCCACGGCGGTGCGGTCGTTCGGCCGGAACGGTGCAGATACCTCAACTACGAGGGCGAGATCGCGATCGTCATCGGCCGGACCTGCCGCAACATCGCCCCGGCGGACGCCGCCGCGTACATCGCCGGCTACACGGTGGCCAACGATTACGGGCTGCACGACTTCCGCGACACCGATGCCGGCTCGATGCTCCGGGTCAAGGGGTCCGACACGCTGTGCCCGCTCGGCCCCGGCCTCGTCACCGGCTGGGACTTCCGCGGCAAGTACCTGCGCACCTACGTCAACGGCGAGCTGGTCCAGGATGGCAACACCGGCGAGATGGCCTGGGACATGCACTACCTCGTCGCCGACATCGCCCGCACCATCACTCTCTTCCCCGGGGACGTGCTGCTGTCGGGCACGCCCGCCGGGTCGCGCCCCGTCCGTCCGGGCGACGTGGTCGAGGTCGAGGCCGAGGGGCTGGGACGGCTGCGCAACCGGATCGTGGCGGGCCCGGTGCCCGTCCGGGACGACGTCGGCGCGCAGCCCACCGAGTCCGAAGAGGTCGTCTCCACCGCGCTCGGCGGTGACTGGGAGTTCCGCGGCGTCCGCGCACCGAGGAGGAAGTGACATGAAGGTCATCGTCGACATGGACACGTGCCAGGACCACGGGCAGTGCGTGTTCTCCGCACCCGAGGTCTTCCGGCTCAACGACGAGGGGCACCTGGAGTACGAGAGCGAGCCCGACGACGCCCTGCGCGAGGCCGTCGAGGACGCGGCGGACGTCTGCCCGCTCCAGGCCATCACCGTCCAGGACTAGGCGGTGCCCGGCAGAGCAGGGGGACGGATCGTCGTGGTCGGCGCGTCCCTCGGCGGGCTGCGCGCCGCCGAGCAGTTGCGCGCCGCGGGCCACGCCGGCGAGCTGGTGGTCATCGGCGACGAGCCGCACCGCCCCTACAACAGACCGCCGCTGTCCAAGGAGGTCCTGGCCGCCGAGGTGTCCTTCGACCGGGTGGCGTTCAGGATGCGGTCCGGCGTCGACGACGTCGGCTGGCGCCTCGGGACGGCCGTCACCGGCGCCGACCTCGCCGCGCGCACCGTGCGCCTGGACGACGGGACGGAGGTCTCCTACGACGGCCTGGTGATCGCGACCGGGCTGCGGCCGCGGCGGCTGGACGTCCCGGGAACGGGACCCGCGCGCCATGTCGTGCGGACGCTGGACGACGCGGCGGCCCTGCGCGCACGCCTGCGTCCGCGAGCCCGGGTCGCCGTGGTCGGGGCGGGCTTCATCGGATGCGAGGTCGCCGCGACCGCCCGCACGCTCGGCGCGGACGTCACCGTGGTCGCGCCGGAGAGCGAGCCGATGCTCCGTCCGCTCGGCCCCGCTCTCGGAGCCGAGCTGCGCCGCCGGCACGAGGGGCGGGGAACGCGGTTCCTTCTCGGCCGCACGGTCGCCCGGTTCACCGAGTCCGGGCTGGAGCTGTCGGACGGCTCGATGGTGCGCGCCGAGGTCGTCGTCGAGGCGGTCGGGTCGGTGCCGTGCGTGGAATGGCTGGAGGGCAACGGGCTCGACCTGTCGGACGGTGTGCTGTGCGACGGCGCCCTCCGGGTCGAGGGACGCCCCGAGGTGGTGGCGGTCGGCGATGTCGCCCGCTTCCCCAACCCCCGGTACGACGACGTCCCCCGGCGGGTGGAGCACTGGAGCATCCCCACCGACACCGCCAAGCGCGCGGCGCGAGCCCTGCTGGGGGAGCAGGGCGGGCCGTTCATGCCGCTTCCCTCGTTCTGGAGCGACCAGTACGACATGCGGCTGCAGTCGTTCGGCGCGCCGGGCCTGGGCGGCGACGACATCCGCGTACTGGAAGGCGACCTCGGCGGCGAGGCGGTGGTCGGATACCACCGCGACGGCAGGCTGGTCGGTGTGGTCATGCTCGGCTGCACCCGTTCCCAAGCCCGCTACCGCAAGCTGCTGCTGGACGACGTCCGGGTTCCCGCCTCCTAGGAGGACGCCGAGGCGCCCCCGATGCCGGATCCGGCATCGGGGGCCCTCTGGGCCACGGCCTCAGACGGCGAGGTCGCAGCAGCACCTGCCGCCCTGCAGGGCGGCGACACGGTGGTCGTGCCGTTCGCGGGACATTCCGGCTTTCACGATCTTCTTCGTCCGGGTGCCGGCCTTGCCGTCGTAGACCACACTGCCGCCGAGGACGGTGGCGGCGATGGGCAGGTCGACCAGCTTGTGCGGGTCGGCGTCCATCAGTTCGGCGTCGACGACGCAGACGTCGGCCACGTTTCCGGGCCGCAGCGTCCCCTTCCAACGTTCGGCGTGGTCCTGCCAGGCGGGCGTCCGGGTGTAGGTCGCCAGGGCCTCCTCCAGCGTGATGCGCTCTGCCTCACCCGCGACCCCGCCGAACTTCCCTTCGCGCAGGAGGGCGGACTGCACCCCCTGGAGCCAGCTCGGGAAGGTCACCGACGCGTCCGAGGCGCTGCTCACCCGCACGCCCAGGTCGAGGGCGCTGCGGTACGGCCACTGGTAGTCCGTCCGCTCCGGTCCGAGCACGGGATCGAGCGTCCGGCCGAGCAGGTACTTGATCGTCGCGTTCATGTTCACGCCGATGTCATGGCGCGCCATCGTCCGCAGTGTCGCGCGGGGTGTCAGGTCGCCGTGGATGACGTAGTGCCGCAGGTCGCGGCGGTGCCGGTTCCGCCGCATCGCCGCGAGGTAGCCCGCCACCACCGCGTCGATCGTGGCGTCCCCCGTCGCGTGCGTCCCGACCTGGAGTCCCGCGTCGTGAGCGATCCGGACCAGCTCGTGCAGGCTCGCCACCTGCTCGGCGGCCGTGTCTCCCTCCGTCATGAGGCTGCCGTTGCTGCCGTCGAGATACGGCTCGTGCAGCCACGCGGTCCGGGCCGCGGTCGGGATGCCGTCACCGAAGATCTTGACTCCGGCGACGCGCAGCACCCGGGGGTCCACGTCCCGCAGGGGCTCGTAGGCGGCGAGCACATCGCGCAGCGTGTCCGGCGACGTGCCCGCGGACAGCAGCACGTTGAGCCGGAGGCCGAGGGTCCCCGCCCGTGCCCTCTCCCGGTACAGGGCGAGCCGGCCGAGGTCGATCCCCGGATCGGTGACGCTGGTGATGCCGAGGCCGTGGAGCACCTCGATCGAGCGGTCGAGGGCTCGCGAGACCTCGTCGTCGGTGAACGGCGGGACGTGCGGGGCGATGAGGTCCCGCGCCGTCTCGCGCAGGACGCCCGTGGGCTCGCCGTCGGAGTCCTTCTCGATCACCCCGCCGGTCGGCGGCCGGGTGTCGCGGGTGATGCCGGCCATCCTCAGCACGACGGAGTTGACCGCCACCGCGTGGGCGGAGAAGTCCCTGAGGATCACCGGATGGTCGCCGGAGACGGGGTCGAGGTCGGTCCTGCGCGGCGGCCGGGGCAGCCGGTTGTCGTTCCACCCCTGCCCGCGGATCCAGGCGCCGGGGGCCGCGTCGGACGCCGCGGTGCGCACGGCGGCGACCAGCTCCTCGATCGTCGCGGTGTCGACGTCGATGGTGAACGGCGGGTAGTCGAGCCCGAAGCCGCCGAGATGCAGGTGGGAGTCGTTGATGCCGGGCAGCACCGTGCCGCCGTTCGCGTCGAGGGTCTGCGTGCGCCGGCCCGCGAAGCGGCGCATGTCCCCGTCGCGTCCGACGCCGATCACGACGCCGTCGCGAATCGCCACCGCGCCGGCGGTGCGGAAGCGCCCGTCCAGGACCAGGACCGTGCCGTTGTGGATGATCAGGTCGGCGGGCCCGCCCCTCCCGGTGTCCGCGGCGGCCCCGGGGGCCGCCGCCTCGGTGAGGGCGAGGCCGGCCGCGGCGGCGGCGGACCCCTGCAGGAACCGGCGTCGTCCGAGTCTGTTCCCCATGTCAGGGCCTTCCTTTCACGAGCAGTGGGCACATACCTGGCGGGGGTCGGGGCGCCGCGCCCAGCTCACGGCCTGACCATGCCGGGCGGCGGTGCGATGGGACGGGTTCCCGGCGTCGTAGGCGATGTCGCCGTCCACCACGGTGAGCGCGACCGGGATGCCGGTGATGTCGTGCGCGTCGGATGCCGGCCGTCCGTGCCGGTCGAGCAGGGTGCCTTCGAGGACGCACAGGTCGGCGGCCATTCCGCGGGACAGCGTGCCCTTCCAGCGGTCCGCGTGGTCCTGCCACGCGCCGGCGGTGGTGTAGGTGCGCAGCGCGTCCCGCATGCCGATGACCTGATCCGGGCCGGACACCTCGCCCGACCTGCCCTCGCGCAGGAGCATCGTCTCCAGCCCTTGCCGCCAGTCCGGCGCGACGTTCGGCGAGTCGGACGCGCTCGTCACCGTCAGGCCCGCCTCCAGCGCGGAACGATAGGGCGTCTGGTAGGCCGCCCGCCCGGCTCCCACGATGTCCGGCTGGCCGTCGGCGATCAGGTGCTTGATGTTCGGGTTGAGACTGATGCCGCAGTGGTTCTCCGCCAGGACGCGCAGCGTCTCAGGCCAGGTGAAGTCGCCGTGGATGACGTAGTGCCGCGGGTGGACGCGCGGCCGCCGCCCGAGCGCCCGCGCGTACGCCGCGGCGACCGCGTCGATCGCGGCGTCGCCCGTGGCGTGCGTCCCCACCTGCATTCCGGCCTGGTGAACCAGCCCGATCATGGCCGTGAGCTCGTCGACCTTCTCCCGGTCGGTCGCGCCGTCGGTCACCAGGCCGCCCCGGCCTCCGCCCGTGTAGGGCTCGCGCATCCACGCGGTGCGGCTGGCGATGGGGACGCCGTCCGCCCGTAGCTTCACGCCGGTGACGGCGAAGAACCGGGGGTCCACATCGTCCGGAGGACGGTGGGCGGCGAGGAGTTCGCGCACGTGCCCGGCAGAGGTCGGGTACGTGTCGTCCGGCCTGCTGAGCAGGGCCGTGACCCGGATGCCCAGCGCGCCGCGGCGGGCCTTGTCCGCGTAGATCCGCTGGGCGGAGGTGCCGATGCCCGGCTCGGTGAAGCTGGTGATTCCATGGCTCAGCAGCAGGGCGACGGCGGTATCGATCGCATCGGCCTGCTCCTCGTCGGTGTAGGGCGGAACGTGCCTGTTCACCAGGTCCATGGCCGTCTCGCGGAGGAGACCGGTCGGTTCGCCCGAGGAGTCGCGCACCACGACGCCGCCGCTCGGGTCCGGGGTGTCGCGGTCGATCCCGGCCAGTTCGAGGGCCTTGCCGTTCACCCACAGCACATGGTTCGACCAGTCGAGCAGGACGACCGGGTGGTCGGGTGAGACCGGGTCCAGGTCCCGGCGGGTGGGCGGACGGCCTTCGGCGAACGCGTCCTCGTTCCATCCCTTGCCGCGGATCCAGGCGCCCGGGTCCGCCTCCCGCACGGCCTCGGCGACCGCTTGGGCCGCGTCGGCGATGGAGCCGACGCCGACATCGACGGTGTACGGCGGCAGGGCCAGTCCCGTGCGCAGACCGTGCAGGTGGGAGTCGTTGATGCCGGGCAGCACCGTGCGTCCGCGCAGGTTCAGGACCTGCGTCCGGCGCCCGACGAGGCGGCGCACCGAGCGGTCGTCGCCGGTGTGGACGATCCGGCCCGCCCTGATCGCCAGCGCGGACACGATGCGGAACCCGCGATCCATGGTCAGTACCTGGCCGTTGTGCAGCACCAGATCGGCCGCCGCCGTCGGCCGGCCGGTGTTCTGAGCCCAGGCGTTCGCGTGGGTCAGGGGCTGAGCCGCGGCACCGACGGCCAGGCCGGCTCCTCCCCGCAGCAGTCCTCGACGGCTCAGCGGGCTGTGCTCCATGAACGCTCCTCTCCCACGGCCCCGAAGATGTTCGGTCCCAAACGGTATGTAGAATGTTCGGGCTCAAACAATCTGTCAAGGGCGGCGGAGAAGAGTCACCGACCCGGAACGCGAAGACCCCGCCTCGAACGAGGAGGCGGGGTCGTCCAGACCTGCGGGGAGGGTCAGGTGCGTGCACGGCGGCCGGAGCGCCGGGGCGGCAGGGGGGCGCCATCGCGCAGACCGGCGCGGCGGGCTTCGCCCTCGCTCTCCAGATGCTCGACGATCGTGCCGAGCAGGTGCGCCAGCGACGCGTTCTGGGACTGGTCGAGCCCCTCGACGACGAACGCCTCCTCGGCGTTGAACTGCGGGAACAGGTGGTCCATCAGGTCGCGGCCCTTGTCGGTGAGCCGGAGGACGACGAGGCGGCCGTCGGTGTCGTGCGGGCCGCGCTCCATCAGCCCGCGCCCCTCAAGCGTCTTGACCACCCCGGTGAGGGTGCCCTTGGAGATGCCGGCCTCCTCCGCGACGTGCCGGGTCTCCATCTCCTCCCAGATCCACACCACCCAGAGCACGACGAACGACGTCCAGGTGAGGTCGGCCGAGCGCAGCACGGAGCTCTCGAAGTGCTGCCGGACCGCGGCGGCGGCCCGGTAGATGTTGGAGACCGCCATCATCGCGTCGTGGCGCAGGGGAACGTCGCCGAGCCGCCGCTGGATGGCCTGCTCGGTCTCGCGCAGTGTGTGGTGACCGGTCACGTGCGTCCTCTCGCGGGCCCCGGCGCCGGGCGCGGAGCCCCGGCCCCGGCGGGTGGGGCGAACTCGAATCTACCGCCGCCACCATCGTTCGCGCCCGTACGGCCGCCGTGATGCGCGTCATCGACCGCCGGTGCCGCCCCAGAGGCGCCTGCCGCCGTTCCACACGACGCCGACCTGGCGGTAGTACGCGCCGATCACCTCGCCGACCTCCAGCCTGGCCAGCTCCTCGGCCGGCGAGCCGAACAGCCGCAGCTCCGCCTCGCCCGACCAGGCGGGCCCGCCCTCGAATCCGGCGCCGCCCGACTCGATCAGCTCGTCGAGCGCCGGCGGGCCGCCCGGCTCGACCGACGGCAGGTACCGGTGATGGGCCATCGGGTGGCCGTTGACGAACCCGTTGCCGGTGGACGGTTCGCGCAGGGTGACCACGGCCTCGGCCAGCCGCCGGTCCGCGGCGGCCAGGGTCGCGCCGAAGCGGGCGCCCGCCCCGATGCGCGGCGCCGCCCGCCCGTACGGGTGGGGACGGGTCTGGTGGATCGAGCCGAGCTTCTTCGGATAACCCTGGTGGAGCCCCCGCGCGATGGCGAAGTCCTTGTCGACCCAGATGTAGACGCACCGGCTGTAGGTGCGCCCCTGGAAGGAGCAGCGCACCACGACGAAGCACTCCTTGTACTGGGCGCGCACCGGGTCCAGGAGTTCCTCCGCCGACTCCGAGCAGGACTGCCAGTCGGCCCAGATGATCGCGACCGCCCCGGGGTCCTCGGCGGCGGGTTCGAGGGGGTCGGGGAGCAGCTCCGCGACGCGCGCCGGGTCGGTCCGGTACTCCACGGTGAGCAGGTCGCCCGAGTAGTGCCAGGGCGGGTCGGGGATCAGGGACGAGCGGCCGGTCGCCGTCCTCGGATGCAGGAAGCCTCGCACCGGTGCCATGGCACCCTCCCTCAGATCGTTTGGGTCCGTACGATATGTGAGTCCGGACGGCTTTGTCATCCCGCGGGCGAATGTTTGCCCAAGTCGCGGCTAACCCTTGTCAGACCAGGACGCCGACCATATTGTTTGCTCCCAAACGAAGTTCCGCCGTCCCGAGGGGAGCCCCAGTGCCCGGACAGCACTCCGCGGACGTCCACGACGTGGTGCAGCGGCTGACGGCCGACGGCATCGACGTCGTCCGGGTCTCCTACCCGGACCTGATCGGCGTCGACCGCGGCCGCGACGTCGTCGTCGACCGGCTGCCGTCCGTCATGGAGCACGGGCTGGCCTTCTGCCGCGCGGTCTTCCACACCAGCCCCCAGGGCGACGTCGTCGACATCGCCGGGGGCCTCGACGCGGGCCTACCCGACATCTGCGTCCGGCCCGACCTGTCCACGCTGGCCGCGATCCCGTGGGAGCCCGGGGTGGCGCAGTGCCTGGGCGAGGCCTACGAGCCGGACGGCGCCGAACCGTGC
The DNA here is from genome assembly GCF_900115095.1 of Actinomadura madurae. GTDB lineage: Bacteria > Actinomycetota > Actinomycetes > Streptosporangiales > Streptosporangiaceae > Spirillospora > Spirillospora madurae. The sequence goes on along the minus strand of NZ_FOVH01000028.1, from coordinate 53,967 downwards.
GCCGAGGGGCCGCGCGAGGTCCTGCGGCGCGCCATCGGCCGGCTCGCCGAACTCGGGCTGGTCCCCGTCGTCGGGCCCGAGCTGGAGTACTACCTGTGCGAGCCCGACCCCGCCTCGCCCGCCGGGTGGCGCCGCTACGGCGGGGGCCCCGGCAACGTGTACACCGTGGGGCGGGGGAGCGACCCCGGCGGGCATCTGCTGGGCGCGCTGCGGAACCTGCGCGATCTCGGGCTCGGCGTGACGATGGGCAACCACGAGTTCTCCAGCGGCCAGTTCGAGATCAACCTCGACCACTCCGAGGCGCTCGACGCCGCCGACCGGGCCTTCCGGCTGAAGTCGGCCGTCAAGGAGATCGCCCGCGCGGAGGGACGGATGGCCACGTTCATGGCCAAGCCGTTCAACGACGACGGCGGCTCGGGATTCCACGTGCACCTGTCCTGCACGGACGAGACCGGCCACAACCTCTTCGACGGGCCGGACGCCGGTCCCGACGGGCTGTCCCCGCTCGCGCACCAGGCGATCGCCGGCGTCATCGCGCACGCGCCCGCCCTCGCCGCGGTCTTCAACCCGACGGTCAACTCCTACAAGCGCTTCGGCCCCGACACGCTCGCTCCCTGGCTGATCGACTGGGGGCTGGACAACCGCAGCGCCATGGTCCGCGTCCCTCCCGAACGCGGCGGCGCGACCCGCCTGGAGGTGCGGCTCGGCGACGCCGGCGCCAACCCCTACCTCGGCATCGCGGCCCTGCTGGCCGCCGCCTACCTCGGCATCCGCGACAAGCTGACCGCGCCGCCGCCGCTGGAGGGCTACGGCTACGACACCGCCAAGGCGGCCCGGCTGCCCGGCGACCTGACGGCCGCGCTGGACGCCCTGGCCGGCGACGCGGACCTCGCCGGCGTGCTCGGCGACCGGTTCGTCGGCTCCTATCTGGCCTACAAGCGGGACGAGATCGCCCGGTTCCAGCGGCACGTCACCGACTGGGAGCTGCGCGAGTACGCCCGGCATCTGTGAGGAGACAGCCTTGCCAACCGACACCCTCCCGGTGGACCTCGCCGACGTCGACAACTTCCTGGACGGGCGGACGCCCTGGCGGATGTTCGACGAGCTGCGCCGCACCGAGCCCGTGCACTGGAACCCCGAGACCGACGGCGGCAGCGGCTTCTGGTCCGTCACCCGCCACGCCGACATCGTGGCGGTGGACCGCGACGCGGCCACCTTCACCTCCACCCGGTTCGTGAACCTGGAGGAGGTCGACGAGCGCCAGGCGGCCATCCGCCGCTCCATGCTGGAGACCGACGGGCCGCGGCACATGGCGCTGCGGCGCCTGCTCCAGCGCGAGTTCACCCCCCGCGCGGTCGCGGGGTACGCCACGTTCCTGCGCGGCCTGACCGCCCGCACGCTGGACGCCGCGCTGCCGAAGGGCACCTTCGACTTCGTCGGCGAGATCGCCGCCGACTTCCCGATCAACGTGCTGGCCCGGATGCTGGACGTCCCGGACGGCGACACCCGGCGGCTCATCGACTGGGGCAACCGGATCATCGCCAACACCGACCCCGACTACGCCGACGTCCTGCTGCACAGCGAGGAGAGCGAGCGCTACCGCGACCTGCCCTTCCGCAGCCCCGCCGCGCTGGAGGTCTTCGAGTACGGCCGGGAGCTCGGCGGCCGCCGGCGCGGCGGCACCGGCACCGACCTGGTCAGCAGGCTGGTCAACCAGGTTCCGGGCGACGGCGAGCCGCTGTCGGACCGCGACTTCGACAACTACTTCCTGCTGCTCGTGGTGGCCGGCAACGAGACGACGCGGCACGCGATCACCCACTCCATGCGGGCGCTCATCGAGAACCCGGCCGAGGCCGAGCGGCTGCGCGAGGACCTCGACCTGATGCCCACCGCGGTCGAGGAGTTCCTGCGCTGGGCCTCGCCCGTCTACCACTTCCGCCGCACCGCCACCCGCGACGTGGAGATGCGCGGGAAGCGGATCAGGGAGGGCGACAAGGTCGTGCTGTGGTTCGCCTCCGGCAACCGCGACGAGGACGTCTTCGCCGACCCCTACCGCTTCGACGTCACGCGCAGCCCCAACGACCACGTCACCTTCGGCAAGGGCAGTCCGCACTTCTGCCTGGGCAACGCCCTGGCGCGCCTGGAGATGCGCATCATGTTCGAGGAGCTGCTTCCGAGACTGGCCGACATCCGGCCGGCGGGGGAGGTCCGCCGGGTGCGCTCCAACTTCGTCAACGGCGTCAAGGAGATGCCGGTCACCGTCACCCTCGCCTGACCGCCCGGCGCGGGCGGCGGGCGGGTCCCCGCCGCGGACGGGCGATCCTTCCTCTAAATCATTTGGGCCCATATGGCCTTTGGAGCGCGAACGGCCGTGCGCGGCCGGCGGAAAGGACAGTGAGAGGCATGACCGATCAGGGCGGGACGGGGCTGCGGCACACCCCGGCGGGCGAGAGCGAGAGCCGCCTCGCACGCAACAGGCTCGGTGTCGCGGGCATCGTCTTCTTCGTCGTCGCCGCGGCCGCCCCGCTGGTCGGCATGACCGGCGCCGTCCCCATCGCGATCGTCCTCGGCAACGGCGCGGGAGTTCCCGGCGCCTACCTCGCCGCGGGCATCGTCCTGCTGGTCTTCAGCGTCGGGTACTCGGCGATGAGCCACCGGGTGACCAACACGGGCGCCTTCTTCGCCTACGTCGGACGAGGGCTCGGCGTCGTCCCCGGGGTGGGCTCGGCCTTCGTCTCCCTGCTCGCCTACGTGGCGGTCCAGCTCGCGGTCTTCGGGTTCTTCGGCGCCGTCATGGCCGGCCAGATGGACGCCGAGTTCGGCATCACGCTGGCCTGGTGGGTGTGGGCGCTCATCGCCTGGGCCCTGGTGCTCGGCCTGTCCGCGCTCAGCGTGGATATCGGAGCCAAGGTCCTGGGCCTGCTGATGATCCTTGAGGTGCTGTCGCTCGCGACCGTCGCGGTGGCCGTCCTCCTCCAGGGCGGAGGGCCGGACGGCCTGGCGCCGGGAGCGTCGTTCTCGCCGGGCAACGTCTTCGCCGGCGGCTTCGCGGGCTCGGCGGGCATCGCGCTCACCTTCGCCTTCGCGTCGTACATCGGCTTCGAGGCGACCGCCATCTACGGCGAGGAGACCCGCGACCCCAAGCGCAGCGTGCCCCGCGCCACCTACATCGCCGTCTCCCTGATCGCGCTGCTGTTCGCGGTTACCTCCTGGGCGGTGGTCAGCGGCCTCGGCAGCGACGCGGTCGGGGACCGCACCGCCCAGATCTCGTCCGTGGACGGGACCCCGCTGGCCAACCCCGCGGCCGTCCTGTTCTCGGTCGCGGAGGAGTACGTCGGCGGCTGGCTGGCGACGACGATGAGCTGGCTGGTCCTGTCCAGCCTCTTCGCGGGCCTGCTCGCGTTCCAGAACAGCGCGGCGCGCTACGTCTTCTCGATGGCGCGCGCCGGGGTGCTGCCCGCCGCCCTCGGCCGGGTCAACGGGCGCGGCGCGCCGGTGGTCGGCACCGCCGCGGTCGCGGCGACGTCGCTGGTCGTCATCGTCCTGTTCCGGGTCACCGGCCGCGATCCGGTGGTGCATCTGTTCACCTGGTTCAGCGCCTTGGCGGTGCTCGCCATCGTGCTGGTGGAGATCCTCGTGTCCATCGCCGTGATCGCCTACTTCCGGCGGGACGGCGCCGGGCGGCTGTGGAGCACCCTGGTCGCGCCCGTCGCCGCCATCGCCGGCCTAGCCCTCGGGATGTACCTCCTGGTGTCCCGCTTCGGCCTGCTGGCCGGGACCGCGGCCGAGGGCGTCGACCCCGCGACCCAGTCGTGGGGGCTGTCGGCGCTGGGGTGGTTCCTGGTCGCCCTGCCGTTCGCCGTCTTCGCGGCCGGGGTGGCGGTCGGGACGCTGCGGCGCGGCAGGCACACCGCGGCGATGGCCGACCTGGTGACCTGACGGCGGTGGCCCGCCGCCGTGCGGGCGGCGGGTCAGGCCATCGCGATGGCGGCGATCCCGGCGAGCACCACCAGGGAGCCCGCCAGGCGCCGGACGGCGTTGGTCTCGCCCAGCACGCGCCATGCGGCCAGCCCGCCGAGCACGATGCTCAGCTCCCGTGCGGGGGCGACCAGGCTGACCGGCGCGATCTGGAGCGCGAAGAGCACGAGCAGGTAGGCCACCGGCGACAGCAGGCCGATGGTCAGCACCTGGCGGCGGTGGTCCCGCCACAGCCCGGTGGTCCGCGCCCGGTTGCGCAGCGCGTACGGCGCGAGGAGCAGGCTCTGGGCGAGCGCCCCGGAGCCGAAGTAGACCAGCGGCGGGACCGCCAGGGTCGTGACGGAGTGCGCGTCCCAGAGCGTGTAGCCCGCGATCGTGAACCCGGTCAGCACGCCGTAGAAGACACCCGCGCGGCGCCGGGCGGGCGAGGCGTCGTCCGCCGCGGGCGCGCCGGTGCTGACCACCAGCACACCGGCGATCACCAGCAGCGCGCCGACCAGGCCGGGCCGGCCGGGGCGCTCACCGAGGAAGAGGACCGCGACCAGCACCGACAGCAGCGGCCCGGTGCCCCTGGCCAGCGGGTACACCACCGACAGGTCGCCGGTGGCGTACCCGCGCTGCAGCACGACCCCGTACGCCACGTGCAGGGCCGCGGTGACCAGCGCGGCGAGCAGCCACGTCCATTGAGGACGCTGCGGCTCGGCCATCAGGAAGACCGCCGCCGCCGGCGCGAACACGAGGGCCGAGACGGTGTAGTAGAGGAAGACGAACTCCGCTCCGCCCCGTCCGACCCGCTTCGCGGAGAAGTTCCAGATCGCGTGCACCACGGCCGCGACGAGGACGAGCGAGAGGGCCAGGCCGTTCACCGGGACGTCACCGGAGGGGGAAGCCCAGCCGGCGGCCTTCCTCGCGGAGGCCGTCGCGGGCGGAGGGGTGGGCGACCTCGTCCACGATCTGCTGGGCCTGGGACGCGGCGTCCCGTCCCCAGACGGTGGCGGTGCCCTGCTCGCTGACGATGTAGCTGTGCTGGAACGAGGTGACCGGCCCGGCCAGCCTCGGGATGACGGTGGAGACGTCGGCGCGGGGATGCCAGGACGGGAGCGCGATGATCGCGTGCCCGCCGGGGGAGTGCAGGGCGCCGACGACGAAGTCGGTCTGGCCGCCGAAGCCCGAGTAGATGACGCCGCGGACCCGGCTGGCGTTGGCCTGGGCGTACAGGTCGACCTGGAGGGCGGAGTTCACCGAGATCAGCCGGGGCCGCCGGGCGATCAGGCTGGGGTCGTTGGTCTTCTCCGTGCGCAGCATCCGGACGCGCTCGTTGCGGTCGGCCCAGTCGTAGAGTTCGCGGGTGCCGAAGGCGAACGAGGCGGTGATGGGGGTGGCGGTGTCGAGCGCCCCGGCCTTCTCCAGGGACAGGACGCCGTCGCTGAACATCTCCGACCACACCCCGAGGCCGCGCCGGTCCAGGAGGGAGGCCAGCACGGCGTCGGGGATGCCGCCGATGCCGAGTTGCAGCGTCGCGTGCTCGGGGACCAGCCGCGCGACCCGCCGCCCGATCTCGGTCGCGACCTCGCCGGGCGGGCGCGTCGCGGGGACGGCGAGCGGCTCGTCGCTCTCGACGGCGTAGTCGATCTCGTCGGTGGTGAGGACGGCGTCCCCGTAGGTGTAGGGCATCCGCGGGTTCAGCTGGGCGACCACGAGCCCGCCGCGGGCCCGCACGGCCTCGATGGCGGCGGGCAGGATGTTCACCTCGATGCCGAGCGAGACCGTGCCGTCCGAGGGGACGGACGTCTGTACCACCACCACCTCCGGCGGCAGCGAGTCGCGCAGGAGGTTCGGGACCAGGGACAGCCGCGACGGGAAGTAGCGCAGGTTGCTCCGGCCGCGCATCCCGGCTCCGACGAACGGGGTCTCCAGCACCACCCCGTCGCGGTCCGGCAGGTCGCCCTGGGCGTTCAGCATGAAGAGCCGGTACTCGGGGAGTGCCCCGTCCAGGATCGACAGGATCCGCCGCGGGGTGGCGAAGTTGCCGCCGGCCACCACCCTGGGCCGTCCCGGCAGGTCCGCCAGGACGGCGCCGAGGCGCTCCTCCGAGATCACCCGCATCGATGCCTCCGATGCTCGACGCGCCGCTCCAACGGAGCAATGCTCGCATCGACCCCGGCCGGGAGTCCCAGCGGGGGAGGGGGTCCGGGAGGTCAGAGGTCGCGGGCGTGTTCCTTCCTGGACGGCGCCCAGAACACCAGCCAGCGGTTGGCCGTGACGACGACCGCGTGCAGGCTCATGCCGATGACCGACAGCAGCACCACCACGGCGAACGTCCTGGCCACGTCCATGTTGAAGTTGGTGGCCTGGATCGTGTAGCCGAGTCCCGCGGTGGCGCCGACGAACTCGGCGACGATGGCGCCGGTGACCGAGAGGATCACCGCGACGTCGAGCCCCGCGAAGATGTGCGGCAGCGCCGAGGGCAGCCGCAGCCGGCGCAGGATCTGGAACTCGCCGGCGCCGAACGACCGCAGCATCTCGATCTGCTCGGGCTCGGCCGAGCGCAGCCCCAGGATGGAGTTGACGAGCAGGGGGAAGTAGGCGATCAGCGCGATCGTCAGGACCTTGGACGTCATCCCGATGCCGAACCACATCAGCAGCAGCGGCGCCATGGCGACCTTGGGAATGGTCTGGATCAGCACGAGGATCGGCAGGAACGCCTTGTCGACGATCCGGAACTGGGTGATCAGCGCCGCCGACACCAGCGCCAGGCCGATGGCGAGGCCGAAGCCGATCAGGATCTCCTTCAGCGTGACCCACATGTGCTCCAGCAGGAAGCCGCTCTCCAGGCCGTCGATGAGCGAGCGCACGACGTCGGACGGGGCCGGCACGAGCACGATCGACACGTCGAAGGCCCGGACGACGAACTGCCACAGGCCGATGAGGATGAGGAACAGCCCCCAGCTGAGCACGAATCCGGGGACCTGGCGCCGGGGCGCCTGCCCGGCCGCCGTGCGGCGCAGGGGTGCGCGGATCGCGCCGTCGTCCGCCTTGGTGCCGGACGGGACCCGTTCGGCCGCCCGCGTGTTGCCGTGTTTCATGATCACCCCTAGTGAGCGCTGTGCTCGGAGTTGAGCAGGATGCGGATGCGGGAGGCGATGTCGCCGAACTCCGGTGTGTTGATGTCCTCCAGGCGCCGGGGACGGGCCAGGCCGACGTCGATGACCTCGGCGATGCGGCCGGGCCGCGGGGTCATGACGACGACCCGGTCCGACAGGAGCACGGCCTCCGGGATGCTGTGGGTGACGAACAGGACGGTCTTGCGGTCCCGCTCCCAGATGTCGAGCAGGTCGAGGCCCATCTGGTCGCGGGTCATCGCGTCCAGGGCGCCGAACGGCTCGTCCATCAGCAGGATCCGGGGGTCGTGCAGGAGGGCGCGGCCGATGCCGACGCGCTGCTGCATGCCGCCGGACAGCTCGGTCGGGTACTGGTCGGCGAAGTCGCGCAGGCCCAGCATGTCCAGCTGGTCGGCCACGCGCTTGTCGAGGTCGGCGCGGGGCCGCTTGGGCCCGACGTCGTGGGAGATCATCATGTTCTTCGCGACGGTGCGCCACGGCAGCAGCAGCGGCTGCTGGAAGACCATCCCCAGCAGGTTCTCGTGGCTGCGGGCGGATCCGAAGGACACCTCGCCCTCGGTCTGCCGGGTGAGGCCCATGACGATCTTGAGCAGGGTGCTCTTGCCGCAGCCGCTCGGGCCGACGATCGAGACGAACTGCCCCTCGGGGACGGACAGGCTCACATCGTCCAGCGCCAGGACGGTCCGGCCGCGCTTGGCGCGGTAGCGCATGGAGACGTTGTGGAGTTCGACGGCGACGTCGGTGACGGTCGGCGGGTGCGATGGGGTGGGCATGCTGTCGTCCTAATCGCTCGGGCTAGTCGCTCGGTTCGCTGTCGGAGACGGGCCACGCTCCGCCCATCTCCTTGGTCAGGGTCACGGCGGTCTCCCGGACGGCGAGGGGCGCCCGGGCGTCGGGGGCCGAGGGCAGCATCCGGTCGGTGCCGATCGCCGCGATCGTGGCGCAGACCCCCGAGTCGGCGAACACCGGCGCCGCGATGACGCTGATGCCGCGGCGGTTGGCCGGATAGATGCTCAGCCCGATCTCGCGGGTGGTGGCGATCCGGTCGATCAGCCCGGCGCGCTGGGCCACCGGCAGGGACGCCAGCAGCCGGTCGACCTGGAGCTGGTCGGGCAGGTAGGCGAGGAACGCGACGGCCTGCGCGGTGACGAGGGGCAGCTGCGAGCCGACGCGCACCGTGACGATCGTCCCGTGCACGACGTCCTCCTCGACGAGCGACACCACCGGGCCGGACGGCCCCCACAGCGACAGCACGGACGTGACGCCCGTCTGCTCGGTCAGCTCCCGCAGGTAGTCGGGGGCGAGCTGGATGATGCGCCGCTGCCCGATGGCGAAGGCGCCGAGCTGGACGATCAGCCCGCCCGGGGTGTAGCTCGCCGGCCGGCTGCCGCGGTCGAGCAGGCCGGCCGCGGTCATCGACGTCAGATACCGGTGCACCGTGGTCCGGTTGAGCTGGAGCCGCTCGGTCGCCTCCGACACCGACAGCTCCGGCGCGTCGGGCCCGAACAGGCGCAGTATCTGGGCCATCCGGCTCACGGCCTGGATGTCGGACTGGCCCTGCTCCGCCATGCACTTCCCCCTTGGCCACGCGCTCGGCGCTTCGGTCAACATCCGCACTCGATGTTCACATTATGTATGGCCCGGAGAGTAGCAAAGTGACCTGCCTCACGCAAGGGTGCGGCGAGGTCGTCCTTCCGGTCGCTGGATCGATCGCGTTCCGCTCAAGCGTGCGTGCTGAAACCGAGGCCTCGGCCCCTCTTGGATGAGAAGAGATGGCGCGCGGTCGGGGGCGGACGCGAATTCGCAGGTCGACCGTTGACGTTCACAAAGTGGGCAGTTAGTGTGCATCGCGAACATCGAGGAGGTTGCCGATGCCCGGACCCAGCGCGATCACCACCGTGTTGCGCGGAGCGATCGACCTGCACTGCCATTCGGGGCCGAACCCGTTTCCCCGGCGCTTCGACCATGCGGACGCCGCCGCCGACGGCGAACGGCTGGAGATGCGGGCGATCCTGGTCAAGTCGCACCACCACAACACGGTGATGGACCTGCTCGCGATGGGCGACAGGCTCGCCAGGAGCTCGACGCGGGTGTTCGGGGGGATCGCGCTCAACAGCCAGGTCGGCGGCATCAACCCGTTCGCCGTGGCGATGTGCCTGCGCATGGGCGGGAAGGCCGTCTGGTTCCCGACCTTCTCCTCCGGACGGCACATCGAGTGCCATCCGGAGGGCGGCGGGTTCCCGACCGCGACCGTCGACGTCCCGTCCGCGCGGGTGGACGTCCTCGACGACGCCGGCGGCCTCATCCCCGAGGTCCACGAGGTCCTCGACCTCATCGCCGAGACCGACACGATGCTCAGCGGCGGCCACCTCCCGCCGGAGACCATCGCCCAGCTCTTCGAGGAGGGCAGGAACCGCGGGGTCAACCGCATGGTCATCAACCATCCGAACTTCGTCATCGGCGCCGAGCCCGAGCAGTGCCTGGACCTCGTGCGCGGCGGGGCCTACGTCGAGCACGAGGTCGGCATGTACGACCCCGAGGGCTACCGCAAGTGGGACCCGAAGACCCTGCTCACCTGGATCGAGACGATCGGGCCCGAGCGCACCGTCCTCGCCTCCGACCTCGGCCAGGCGAACCGGCCGCTGCCCGTCGACGCCTTCATCCGGGTCGGGTCGGCGCTGCTCGACCTCGGGCTCGGCGAGGCGGCCCTGCGGCAGATCACCTGCGTCAACCCCGCCTACCTGCTGGGCCTGGACGACTGAACCCCGACGACCACACCACCCCCTCCTGACGGAAGGACGGGACATGAGACTCAAGCCCTTGGCCGGGATGGCCGCGGTCATCCTGGCGGCGACCACCGCCGTCTCGTGCGGGTCGTCCGAGCCGGAGACCACGGCCGACGGCCGGACCGTGCTCAAGCTGGCGATCGCCACCCCGACCTGGAACTCCGGGTTCGCGACGCTGGCCGTCGCCGAGGCGCGCAAGTACTTCGCCGCGGAGAAGGTGGACGTCCGGATCTCGACGTTCGCCTCCGGTACCCAGGTCGCCCAGCAGGTCATCGCGGGCCAGACCGACATCGGCCTGATGACCGCGGAACCGGTCGGCATCGGGCGGGAGAAGGGCACCAGGCTCGTCTACTTCGCCGGCTACTACCCCAAGTGGATCTCCAATATCCAGGTCCCCGCCGGGTCGAGCGTCCGCGGCATCCGGGATCTGCCCGGCAAGCGCGTCGGCGTCACCGCCGTGGCGAGCTCGGGCACCACGTTCGTCCGGACCGCCATGAAGATGGAGGGGCTGGACGCCGGCACGGTCAAGTTCATCCCGATCGGCGGGGGATCGGAGCAGATCAACGCGATCAAGACCGGCAAGGTCGACGCGCTCGGCCTCTGGGACACCCAGTACCAGATCGTGCGCAACGCCGGCATCGGCCTCACCCCGCTGCCGGTCGCCTCGACGGAGGGCCTGTTCGGCGGCGGCTTCGCGGTCAAGGACGACGTCGTCGAGAAGCGGCGGGACGACCTGGTCCGCTTCGGCCGGGCCATGGCCAAGGCCATGGTGTTCGCCCAGGCGAACCCGCGCGCCGCCGTCCGCGACCTGTGGACGCTGCACCCGGAGGCCAAGGGCCCGGCGTCCACGTCCGAGGACGCCGTGCTGGACGGGCAGGTCAAGGTACTCCAGGTCCGCATGGACGGCCAGGGCGTCGAGCCCGGTCGCGACCGCTGGGGCGAGATGGACGAGAAGAACGTCGCCGCCACGGTGTCCTTCATGCAGCAGGCCGGGCTGATCAAGAAGACCTTCCCGGCGACGGACATCTTCACCAACGACCTCATCCCCGAGATCAACAAGTTCTCCTTCGCCGAGATCCGCGCGGCGGCGAAGGACGCGAAGTGAACGGTCGCGCCCGCTGAACGGTGTGCAGTTCCCCCCCGCCTCCCTCCCCACCCCATCCGAGCAGTCCACAGCTAGGGGGACCTCGTGAAAACCAACGGATATGCCCGGCTGGCGCCGATCGCGGCGCTGGTCGCGGCCGCGCTCGCGCTCGCCGGATGCGGCGGCTCGTCCGGCGGCAAGTCGGCCGACGGCCGTGACCGGATCCGGCTCGGCATCAGCACGCCGAGCTGGAACGCCGGGTTCGCCACCCTCGCCGTCTCCGAGGCCAGGGGCTTCTTCGCCCAGGAGAACCTGGACGTCGACGTGCAGCTGTTCCCGTCCGGTACCCAGGCCGCCCAGCAGGTGGTCTCCGGCCAGATCGACGTCGGGCTGGTGACGCCGGAACCCGTCGCGATCGGGCAGGCCAGGAACACCGATCTGACGTACTTCGCGCAGTACTGGACGCGCTGGATCTACACCCTCAAGATCCCGCAGGACTCCCCGATCACCTCGGTCGCCGACCTCAAGGACAAGCGCGTCGGCGTCACCGCCGTGGCCAGCTCCGGCGGGACGTTCGCCCGCACGGCGATGAAGATGCAGGGCCTCGATCCGGAATCGGTCAAACTCGTCCCGATCGGCGCCGGCGCCGAGCAGCTCAACGCGATCAAGAGCGGCAAGGTCGACGCACTGGCGCTCTGGGACACCCAGTACCAGATCGTCGAGAACGCGGGCGTGAAGCTGAAGCCCCTCCCGGTGCCCGGCACCGAGAACCTGTTCGGCGGCGGCTTCGCGGTGAAGAAGCAGGACCTGAAGGAGAAGGAGGACCTGCTCGTCCGGCTTGGCAGGGCGTTCGCCAAGGGCGCGGTGTTCGCGCAGGCCAGTCCCGAGGCCGCGGTGGGCGACCTCTGGAAGCTGCACCCCGAGACGAAGGGGTCGTCCTCGGTCCCGGAGGACCAGCTGCTGGCCGGCCAGGTCAAGGTCCTGAAGGTCCGGCTCGACGGCATGAACATCGCCGAGGGCGAGAAGGGCCCCTGGGGGCGGATGGACCCCGCCGCCGTCACCGGCACCGTCAAGTTCATGGCCACCGCCGGGCTGATCGACAAGGAGTTCCCGGCCACCGACATCTACACCGACGACCTGATCGCGAAGATCAACGCCTTCCCCTACGACGAGGTCCGCGCCGCCGCGAAGAAGGCGGCCTGACATGGGGGGCGCATGAGGCTCGGGGTGGCGATCGACCTGGGCTCGGCCGCGGCGACGCGTCCCCAGGTCGATCGCGCCGCGCGGCTGCTGGAGACGGCCGAGGCGAACGGGCTGTCGTCGGCCTGGCTGGGCGAGAGCTACCACGTCCGGCCCGAGCCGTTCCACCTGCCGGCCGCGCTGATCGTGCTCGCGCATCTCGCCGGGCGCACGGACCTGCCGCTCGGCACGGCGGTGCTGCTGGCCCGCGCGTACGAGCCGCGGCGGCTGGCCTACGAGGCGGCGCTGCTCGACCAGCTCTGCGCCGGCCGGTTCACCCTCGGCCTCGCCCTCGGCAACGCCGACCTGGCGGAGCGGCTCGGCGGCGGCACGGACGGCCGGAGCCCGGGCGAGTGGTTCGCCTCCCTGGTCGCCGCGCTGCGCGAGACCTGGTCGGCCTCGACCGGGACCGGCGGGACCGGCGCTGTGCCGGTCGCCCCGCCGCCCGCGCGGCCGGGAGGCCCGCCGATGTTCCTCGGCGGGCGCACCCGCGCGGCGGCGACCCGGGCCGCGACCCTCGGCGACGGCTACTACGCCGCCACCAACTACGGCGACGAGCTCCTGGCGGCGCGCGCCGCCGAGTACTGGGACGCCCGCGGCGGAGCAGGCGGCGAGGTGGCGGTCACCCGCCTGTGCCTGGTGGCCGAGGACGCGGAGCAGGCGCGGGAGACGGCGGACCGGTACTTCGCGTCCGTCCTGAACTACTACACCGCCCGGCGCGCGTGGATGGGGCCCGACGGGCCGGCGACGCCCGAGTTCCCGCTGGTCGGGTCCCCGGCCGACGTCGCGGCGGCGCTCCGGCGGTACGCGTCGACGGGCGTCACGTCCGTCCAGCTGAGGGTCGCGCCGCACGGGACGCCGCCCGAGGTGGCCGGGCGGACGCTGCGGCTGGTCGGAACCGCCGTGCTGCCCGAACTGGGCGGCGGAACGAGAACGGGGACGGAGAGGAGAGCGCTCGGATGAGTCCACAGGACGGCATCCCCACCTACAAGGAACTGCTCGAACGGCAGGACGCGCCGCCCGGCTCGTCCTGGGGGATCTTCGGCGAGAACGACCAGCTCGGCACGCTCAACTTCCTCGGCCCGGGGCAGGTGAGGGACGCGGTCGGGCTGGTCCGCCGCGGTGAGGTGTTCAACCTCGACTACCCGCTGAACACCTTCGTCCCGGCACCGGCCGGGACCAGGCCGGCGACCGTGCACCACATCTTCGCCAACAACCCGAACCACCGGGACGACTGGCTGGACTCGTTCTACCTGCAGTCGACGTCCCAGATCGACGGGCTGCGGCACATCCGCCACCCGCGCCACGGCTTCTACGGGGGCGTGCCCGACGAGGAGATCGGCGAGGAGACGCCGGCCCTCGGCATCCAGACGGTCGCGGAGCGCGGGATCGTCGCCCGGGGCGTCCTGCTCGACGTGGCCCGGCACTTCGCCGAACGCGGCACCCCGCTCGACCTGGCCGGCAACTACATGATCACCCCGGAGGACCTGGACGAGGTGGCCGCGGCCCAGGGGGTGGAGTTCCGGCCGGGCGACGTGCTCCTGCTGCGGGTCGGCTGGGCCTCGTACTGGCTGGACGAGGTCGGCGAGGAGGACCGGCAGGCCTTCAAGAAGAGGATCCGGCACCCCGGGCTCATCCAGTCGAAGGAGATGATCGCGTGGCTCTGGGACCACCGCTTCGCGATGGTCGCCTCGGACGACCTGGGCGTGGAGGCCCATCCGGTCAACCCGGACTCGGGCCTGGTCGACCCGGACGAGCCGCGGCCCGAACGCGGCGTCGTCCACAACGGGATGATGCACCGCCCGCTCATCGCGCTGCTCGGCCTCTTTCTCGGCGAGCTGTGGAACCTGGAGGCGCTGGCCGAGGACTGCCGCGCCGACCGGACCTACGAGTTCATGCTCACCGCCAAGCCCTTGAACCTCGTCGGCGGCGTCGGCTCGCCGCCCAACGCCATGGCGATCAAGTAGAGCACGCGGCAGGAGGAACGACGACGGTGAACGACCGGCTGGAAATCGCCGCCGACCCGGACGCGGCCGTCCGCGGGGTGGCCGACGGCTCCACCGTGCTGATCGGCGGGTTCGGGCGCGCCGGCCTGCCCGTCGCGCTGATCGACGCGCTCCGGCGCGGCGGCGCCCGCGACCTGACGGTGGTCAGCAACAACGCCGGGAACGGCACCACCGGGCTCGCCGGGCTGCTCGCCACCGGGCAGGTCCGCAGGATCATCTGCTCGTTCCCCCGGCAGCACGACTCGTTCGTCTTCGATGAGCTGTACCGCGCCGGGCGGATCGAGCTGGAGGTGGTGCCGCAGGGCAACCTCGCCGAGCGGATGCGCGCCGCCGGGGCCGGCATCGGCGCGTTCTACACGCCGACCGGCGCCGGCACCCTCCTGGCGGAGGGAAAGGAGACCCGGATGATCGACGGCCGCGAGCACGTCCTCGAACACCCCATCCGCGGCGATGTCGCGCTGATCCGCGCCCACCGGGCGGACCGGATGGGCAACCTCGTCTACCGCAAGACCGCGCGCAACTTCGGGCCGGTCATGGCCACGGCCGCCGCGCTCACCGTGGCCGAGGTCGAGGAGGTCGTCCCCGTCGGGGCGCTGGACCCGGAGGCGGTCGTGACCCCTTCTATCCACGTGGACCGCGTCGTGGTCGCGCGGCGGGCCGCCGAGGTGCCGGCATGACGGTCGCCGAGCACCTGGGCCGCGGCCCCCTCGACCGGACGGAGCTCGCCGCCCTCGTCGCCCGCGACATCCCGGACGGCGCCTACGTCAACCTCGGGATCGGCCTTCCGACGACGGTCGCGAAGTTCCTCGACCCCGCCGCCGGGATCGTCCTGCACACCGAGAACGGCATGCTCGGCATGGGTCCCGAGGCCGACGGCGCCGACATCGACCTGGACCTGACCAACGCGGGCAAGATCCCGGTCACCGAGCTGCCCGGCGCCGCGTACTTCCACCACGCCGACTCCTTCGCGATGATGCGCGGCGGGCACCTCGACGTGTGCATCCTGGGCGCCTTCCAGGTGGCCGCCAACGGCGACCTGGCCAACTGGCACACCGGCGCGCCCGACGCGATCCCCGCCGTGGGCGGCGCGATGGACCTGGCCATCGGCGCGAAGTCCGTGTACGTGATGATGGACCTGTTCGCCAGGGACGGCAGCCCGAAGCTCGTCCCGGCCTGCACCTATCCGCTGACCGGACGCTCGTGCGTGAGCCGCGTCTACACGCGCCACGCCGTCTTCCACATCGGCCCGCCGGAGGTCAGGCTGGTGGAGACCTTCGGCATCGGCGCGGACGACCTCGCCCGCCGCCTCGACGTGCCATTCGCCCTTGAAGGAGAAGATTGTGCGTGAAACGGTGATCTGCGAGCCGCTGCGGACCCCGGTCGGCCGGTTCGGGGGAGCGCTCCGCTCGGTCCCGGCGGCCGACCTGGCCGCCACGGTGATCCGCGCGCTGCTCGACCGCACCGGCGTGCCGGGCGGCGACGTCGACGACGTGGTGCTCGGGCACTGCAACCCGAGCGGCGAGGCGCCGGCCATTGGCCGTGTCGCCGGGCTGGACGCCGGCCTGCCGGTCAGCGTGCCGGGCCTCCAGGTGGACCGCCGGTGCGGATCCGGGCTGCAGGCGGTGATCAGCGCCGCCATGCTGGTGCAGACGGGCGGCGCCGACGTCGTGGTCGCGGGCGGGGTCGAGAGCATGAGCCAGACCGAGTTCTACTCGACCGACGTCCGCTGGGGCGCCAAGGGCCCGGACGTGCGGCTCCACGACCGGCTCGCCCGCGCGCGCGTGACGGCCGGGGGAGCGAACCACCCCGTCCCGGGCGGGATGGTGGAGACCGCCGAGAACCTCCGCCGCGAGTACACGATCCCGCGCGAGGAGCAGGACCGGCTGGCCCTCCGGTCGCACCAGCGGGCCGTCGCCGCCGCAGACGCGGGACGGTTCGACGACGAGATGGTCCCGGTCACCGTCCGCGGCAGGAAGGGCGATGTCGTCGTGGACCGCGACGAGCACCCCCGGGCGGACACGACCCTGGAACGGCTCGCCGCGCTCCGGCCGGTGATGCGGAACGCCGACGCCGAGGCCACGGTGACGGCGGGCAACGCCAGCGGCCAGAACGACGGCGCGGCGGCGTGCCTGGTCACGACCCGCGAACGCGCCGAGGAACTCGGCCTGCGCCCGCTGGCGCGGCTGGTGTCGTGGGCCGTGGCCGGGGTGCCGCCCCGCACGATGGGCATCGGCCCGGTGCCCGCGACCGAACGCGCCCTGCGCCGCGCCGACCTGCGCCTGGCGGACATCGACCTCGTCGAGCTGAACGAGGCCTTCGCCGCCCAGGTGCTCGCCTGCACCCGCGAGTGGAAGTTCGCCGAGTCCGACTTCGACCGGCTCAACGTCAACGGCTCCGGGATCTCGCTCGGCCACCCCGTCGGCGCCACCGGGGCGCGGATCCTGGCCACGCTGCTGCGCGAGATGGACCGCCGGGAAGCGCGCTACGGCCTGGAGACCATGTGCATCGGCGGCGGCCAGGGGCTCGCCGCCGTCTTCGAACGCCAGGCCTGACCCGGGCCGCACCGTCCGCCCGAACCCGCCCCGACGGGGCTCAGCTGCCGTGCCGGGGGGGTTTGGGCGCGCGCCTGCGCTTGGCCTCGGACTCGACCAGGAGGACCGCGCGCCGCTCGACGTCTTCGTAGTACTCGTCGGCGTCGAGCTGGTTCTCGGCGACGCGTTCGGCTCGCTCGACCATTTCGTCGCTGGTCACTGATCCCGCCCCTTCCTGATCTCTACCGGTCATCGATCGTCCTTTCGGGCGCACACCCGCCGTTATCAGACTCTCACAGACTGTGTACGTGCGCCAGAGCCGCCGCCAGAATTCCCGCGAGCAGGCGAAGCGCCTCCAGATCGGTTTCCGCGAACGCCTTGGGTTCGGGGGAGACGGCGACGAGCAGCCCGGCGACCTCGTTGACATCGCGAATCCCAACGGCCACGGCGATGCAGCTCCGGTACTGCAATGACCCCATCTCCAGCACGTCCAGAAATGATTCTTGCTTTCTCAGGTCATCTACGCGTTTGCCTCGCAACGGGTTCAGCGTGAACTGCAGGAGATCGCCATCGTGCTCGCCCTGGTCTCCCATCGTCCGGCGGGGGGCGGCGCCGCCCCACTCGGCATTGATCAAATGCAGGAGACCGTCGTCCTTCTTCAATTGGTAGAAGGCGGTTCTGGTCTGGCTCGACTCCTTCGCGTGGCTGCTGGTCCGTTTCGCGGCGACGAGGACATGGTGCACCAGATCGCGCTGGGCGACCTGCGCCTGACCGCTATCGGTCTTGCTGGCCAGGAGGCCGAGGGCCACGATCACGGGCAGGCCTCCCCCGGACAGCGTGCGGGCGAGTCGTTCGGCAATATCCTTGTAGGTACCGGAATGCGAACTGCGCAGCCATATCGAGGCACCCGCGAGTCCCGCGCAGACCAGGAGCGCGACCATGAGCGCGGCGCGGGGCGCGCCCGACGTGGAATTCGCGGCCAGCGGGAGGGCCGAGACCGACACCGCGAGCAGCACGGTGATGGGCAGGTTGAGCAGGATCACTTCCGCCGCCCGCTTCGCGACCTTCTTGGCTGCCTTGAAACCCACCCGACCCCCGCCTCTGGTCGCACTTGCCCTTATCTAGATCACTTCTGGGAATAAGCCCGTTCCAAACTTGTATCACAAGATCTGCGGACACAACGTGCTCTCGTCAGGGCCGTCCCTTCGATGGAGTAAATTCCTCTACCTGTGGCCCGGATACCTGCACGGGAATGGCTCTGGGAGGTGCCGTAAATTGGCCAGTTTGTCGAAATTCGTGCCGGGTTGAAGGGGCGGGTGCCAGTCCGACGTACAGGCGCGGCCCGGGCGTGCCGACCGCGCGCTCCGCTCCCTTGCCTCTCCACAAGATCACGGGCATCCCTTGACCGGGGGGCTCTGCATGATCATGATGAAGGCCGCCTTCTTCTTAACGGGCCTAACGAACCTCGGTGGAGGTGTCCGGCATGCCGGTGGGCGGACGACGAGGACGGGGCGGCCGCTCCTGGCCGGTCATCATCGCGATGGCGGTGCTGCTGGTGGCGCCGCTCGCCGCGGCCGTGCCGGCGGCGGCCGAGGGGAACCCCGCCGCCCCGGTGGCCGCTCCGGAGCAGGGGTCCGGGCCCGCCGCCCGCGCGCTTCAGCGGATCCTCGGCAAGCGCAAGGCCGCCCAGGTCACGCTTCGCACGATCGGCAAGGGCGCCGGCGGCGACCGCTTCCGGGTCTCCGCCGAGGGCGGGCGGCTGGTGATCGCGGGCACCTCCCCGGCCGTCCAGCTCACCGGGTTCGGCCGGTACCTGCGCGAGGTCGCGCACGCCGACGTCGCGATCGGCGGGACGCAGCTCGACCTGCCCGCGCGGCTGCCGCTTCCCGCGAAGCCGATCGAGGCGGACGCGTCGGTCGCCCACCGGTTCGCGCTCAACGACACCAACGAGGGCTACGCGGGCGCCTACCTGAACTGGGAGGAGTGGGAGCGCCGCATCGACGCGCTCGCGCTGCTCGGCATCAACGAGGTGCTGGTGTACGAAGGGCAGGACGCCGTCTACCAGCGGACCTTCCAGCGGTTCGGTTACAGCGCGGCGGAGATGCGCGCGTGGATCCCGCAGCCGGGCCACCAGGCGTGGTGGCTGCTGCAGAACATGTGCTGCACCGACGGGCCGATCTCCCAGCAGCTGATCGACCGGCGCGCCGCGCTGGCCCGGCGCATGGTCGACCGGCTGCGCGAGCTGGGCATGACGCCGGTGCTGCCCGGCTACTACGGCACCGTCCCGACCGACTTCGAGACCCGCAACCCGGGCGCGAACACCGTTCCGCAGGGCACCTGGAACGGCCTGGAGCGCCCGGACTGGCTCGACCCGACGGGGCCGGAGTTCGGCAGGGTCGCGGCGGCGTTCTACAAGGCGCAGACCGAGCTGTACGGGCCGAGCACGATGTACAAGATGGACCTGCTGCACGAGGGCGGCCGGGCCGGGTCCGTGCCGGTGCCCGCGGCGTCCAGGGCCGTGCAGGACGCGCTCGACGCCGCGCATCCGGGCGCGACCTGGGTGATCCTCGGCTGGCAGAACAACCCCCGCGAGGAGACGCTCCAGGCGGTGGACCGGTCGCGGATGTTCATCGTGGACGGCATCACCGAGCAGCCGAACATCACCGACCGGGAGAAGGACTTCCTCGGCACGCCGTACGCCTTCGGCACCATCTGGAACTTCGGCGGCCACCAGAACTTCGGCGCCGGCCTCACCGTCTGGAACGAGAAGTTCCACGCGTGGCGCGCCAAGCCCGGCACCGCGATGGACGGCATCGCGCTGATGCCCGAGGCCATCGACAACAACCCGGCGGCGGTGGCGTTCTTCGCCGACATGCCGTGGCGGGACGGGCCGGTCGACATGGACGCCTGGTTCGATCAGTACGCCACCGCCCGCTACGGCGCCGCCGACCCGCACGCTCTCGCGGCCTGGCGGATCATCGGCGGGACGGCCTACGCCTGGCCGGCGGGCAAGGACACCCGGCACGTGACGGGCCTGTTCGACGACGAGCCGAACCTCGCCAACACCGGCACGCCCCTCCAGTACGAGCCCGCCGAGTTCGAGAAGGCCCTGGGCGAGCTGCTGAAGGTCGACCGGCGGCTGCGGCGGTCCGGCGCGTACCGCTACGACCTGGTCGACGTCTCCCGCCAGGTGCTGGCGAACCGGAGCAGGCTGCTCCTGCCGAAGATCCGGGTCGCCTACCGGGACGGCGACCGCGCCGCCTTCGCCCAGCTCACCGGCCGGTGGATGGGCGAGCTCCGCCTCATGGACGAGGTCCTTGGCACCGACCCCCATTTCCTCCTCGGCACCTGGCAGCGGGAGGCGGCCCGGCAGGCGGCGAGCCGCGAGGAGGCCGCGACGCTGGACTACAACCTCAAGTCGCTGGTCACGCTGTGGGAGAGCGACAGCCCGGGGCTCCAGGACTACGCGCGCCGCGAGTTCAACGGCCTGGTCGGGGGCTACTACGCCGGGCGCTGGCGGATGTTCTTCGACGAGCTGGGACGGTCGCTGAAGACGGGCGAGGAGCCGCGGCGGATCGACTGGCGCGCCGTCGCCGAGACGTGGGCGCGCGCGGGCACCCGCTACGCGGCCGAGCCGCGCGGCGACGCGTACCGGCTGGCGGAGCGGGTGGCCGGGGAGCCTGCGGGGGCGCTGGCCCTCGCCACCGGCCGGAAGGGCATCGAGCCGGGCGGCACCGTCCGGGTGACCGCGACCTTCACCAACGAGTCGGCGCTCAGCGCGGCCCGCGGGGTGCGCTTCCGGCTGGACGCGCCGCGCGGATACGAGGTCGTGCCGCAGTCGACCGGAGGGGACGACGTCGGCCCGGGGAAGACGGGGACCGCGACCTGGACGGTGACCGCGCCGTCCGGCGCTGAGCCGGGCACGCTGCCGGACCTGCGCGCCACGGTCTCCTGGCGCACCGCGGGAGGCGCGTCAGGCCAGGTGAGCGCGCGCTCCCTCCTCATGGTCGGTGGAAGCGCGTTCGACGAGCCCTACAAGACCGCCGCGTCCACCGAGGCGGAGTTCGCGCGGGCGGGAGACACGATCGGCATCGCCGCCGGCGGCAGGGACATGTGGGGCGGCACCAACGAGTTCGCGACCGTCTACAAGGATGGCGGGCTGGCCCCGGGAACCGCGGTGTCCACGAAGGTGACCAGGCTGGACGGCTCGTCCCCCTGGACCCGGGCCGGGCTGGTCGCGAGCGACGACCTGGCCGAGACCGGCTCGGCCGGGTACGCCGCCATCGCCGTCACGCCGGAGCACGGCTGCGTCTTCTCCTACGACGGCGACGGTGACGGCCGGCTCGACCACGTCACCGAGGTCGGCGGGTTCACCGCGGGCGCCGTCCACGTGCGGCTCCGCAGGGACGGCGACCGGATGACCGGATCGTGCAGTTCCGACGGTAAGAACTGGGCCGTGGTCGGTTCGGGGACGGTCCCGGGCGCGGCCGGTGCGCAGGACGTCGGCCTGTTCGCCAGCGCCGTCAACCGCGACACCGGCCAGGAGGCGATCGCCCTCTTCGGCGGCGGCGTCGTAGCGGCGCCCGACACGTCCCGCGACGGCTCCGGCGACCTGCTGCGGAGCCTCCGCAAGCCGGTGACGGCGCTCTCCTCCGAGCCCGGGCGGCCGCCGGAGGCCGCCAACGACGGCAGCCGCGCCAACTCGCCGTACTGGGGCGGCCGGATGACCTACGGCGAGAACTGGTGGCGGGTCGATCTCGGCGCCGTCAACGACGTGTCGCGCGTCAACGTCCGCAACTACGTCGACGGCACCCGCTACTACACCTACCGGCTGGAGGGCAGCCTCGACGGCGCCCGCTGGTTCACCATCGGCGGCCGCAACGGGCCCCGCCCGGCCGCCGACGCGGGCGACACCATGAACACCGAGGCCAGGGCCCGCTACGTCCGGGTGGTCGGCCTGGGCAACACCGCCAACCTCACCTTCCACCTCACCGAGGTCAGCGTCTACGGCACTCCGGCCGGGTGAGGCGGCCGCGCGCCGGTCAGGTGCCCAGCTCGGTGTCCAGCTTCTCCAACTGCGCGTCGTAGATGCGCCGCAGGCCCTTGGGGGCGAAGGTCTTCTCGAAGAACCCTCCGATGCCGCCCGCTCCGTCCCAGGTGGTCGTGACCTGCACGCGGGAGGTGTCACCGGCGGGGGAGACCGTCCATGTGGTGACCATGGAGGAGTTGGCGTCGCGCTCGACCAGCCGATCCTTGCCGGGCGTGCTCGCGGTGAAGAGGCAGTCGCGCACCCGCTTGCTCGTGGCGGCCAGCTTCCAGTGCACCACCGTGCCCTCGCCCTGGCCGCCCTCGCGCACGTCGTACTCGCTGAAGTGCTCGGTCAGGATGCGGGATCGGACACCGGTGTAGTCGCCGAGTGCGGCGAGCACCCGGTCCGGGCCGGCGTTCAGCGTTCGCTCTGTGGTGACCACGACTTGTCCCATGCGGCTCATCCTTTCATCGCCGTCGGTAGGGTGGACCGATGCTCCCGCAGCGACTGCTGTTCAGCCGGACGTTCAGTGAGGACCCGTACGCGGTCTACGCCGAGTTGAGGGAGTCGGGACCGGTCCACCCGATCGACTTCCCTCCCGGGGCCACCGCCTTCCTGGTGGTCGACCACGAGCATGGCCGCGCGGCCCTGAACGACCCGCGCCTTTCCAAGGACAGTGCCCACAGCGCCGTGCCCGTGAACGGCGAGATGTTCTTCGGCGGGACGATGCTCGCCATGGACCCGCCCGACCACACCCGCATGCGCGGGCTGGTCGCCAAGGCGTTCACCGCCCGGCGCGTCGAGCGGCTGCGCCCGCGCGTCGAGGAGATCGCCGGCGCCCTGCTGGACGGCGTCGCGGCGCGCGGCGAGGCCGACCTGATCGAGGATCTCGCGGTCCCGCTGCCGATCCAGGTCATCTGCGAGATGCTCGGCGTGCCGGCGTCGGACCGAGGACGGTTCCGCGAGTGGACGGCCGTGCTGACGGTGCCGGCGCTGACCGCCGGGGCCCGCGCGCACCGGCGCGAGGTGGCACGGGCCTTCACCGGCTATCTGGGCGAGGTGATCGCCGAACGGCGGGCCCGTCCGGAGGAAGACCTGGTCAGCGCCTTGATCGCGGCGCGCGACGGGGACGCCGCCCTCACCGAGGCCGAAATGGTCAACAGCATCGGGCTGCTGCTCATCGCCGGCCACGAGACCACGGTCAACCTCATCGGCAACGGTGTGCTGGCCCTGCTCCGGGCCCCCGGCCAGCTCGACCTGCTCCGGAGGCGGCCTGAGCTGCTGCCGTCCGCGGTCGAGGAACTGCTCCGGTTCGACGGGCCGCTGGCGTGGGCGAGCCAGCGCATCGCCCTGGAGGACATGGAGATCGCCGGGACCCCGATCCCCAAGGGCGCCTGGGTGCACGTCTCCCTCGGCGCCGCCGACCGCGACCCGGCGGTGTTCGAGGCGCCCGACCGGCTGGACGTCACCCGCGCCCCCAAGCGCCATGTCGCGTTCGGCCACGGCATCCACTTCTGCCTCGGCGCCCCGCTGGCCCGCCTGGAGGGCCAGATCGCCATCGGCGGCCTGCTGGACCGCTTCCCCGGCCTCGCGCTCGCCGTGCCGCCCGCCGACCTCCGCCATCACCGCACCGGCTCGATCGTCCGCGGCCTGGTCTCTCTTCCCGTGCGGGTTTGACGTCGACACTTCGGTTCGTCTGCGATTATCAGAGAAGGAGGTGGGGCCATGTCCGGGGAGTCTGGACCGGAGCCACAGATCGACACCAGCGTGCCGCATTCGGCGCGCGTCTGGGACTTCTGGCTCGGAGGCAAGGACAACTACCCGGTGGACCGCGAGGCCGGCGAGGCCGTGCTGCGGGTCCTGCCGGTGATCGCGAAGTCGGCGCAGAACGACCGGGCGTTCCTCGGTCGCGCGGTGCGGTTCGTGTCCTCCCAGGGCATCCGGCAGTTCCTGGATCTCGGGACCGGGCTGCCGACCGTCGACAACACCCACGAGGTCGCGCAGCGCGCCGCGCCGGAATCCCGGATCGTGTACGTCGACAACGACCCCCTGGTGCTCAGCCACGCCCGCGCCCTGCTGACCAGCACCCCGGAGGGGGCCTGCGACTACATCGAGGCCGACATCCGCGACACGGCGGAGGTCCTCGCGGGGGCCGCTCGCACGCTGGACTTCGACCGCCCGATCGCGCTGATGATGCTGGGCGTGCTCAACCACGTGGTGGACGACGACGCGGCCAGGGGCCTGGTCGCCGACCTGCTGAAGGAGCTCGCGGACGGCAGCTACCTCGTCATCTCCCACACCTGCGACGCCACCACCGACGAGCTGGACGGCGAGGCGATGCGCCGCGCCGTGCGCGAGGTGATGGACCGCGGCGGCACGCCCATCCGGGCCCGGTCGCCCGAGCAGATCGCGGAGCTGTTCGACGGAGCGCGCCTTCTGGAGCCCGGTGTCGTGTCGTGCTCGCGCTGGCGTCCCGACCCGTCCCCGTGGCCGGTGCCGGAGGTGCCGCACTTCAGCGGCGTCGCGATCGTCTCCCGCTCCGCCTAGCGGTGGTGCCCGGCGGGCGCGGACCGGTCCGCGCCCGCCGAGGCCCCTTGCTCGGCGGCACGGGCGATGCCCTGGCACATGCCCTTGAACACGCGGTGGTGGAAGGGGCGGGACGCCCACCAGTAGGCGTGCCCGGCCAGCCCGCGCGGGTGGAACAGGGCTCGCTGGCCGAGGACGGTGTGCCCGCCGCTCCGGTGGACGGCCAGTTCCAGCCAGGCCAGCCCCGGCAGCCGCATCTCGGCGCGCAGGCGCAGCAGCCGGCCCGGCTCGATCTCCTCGACGCGCCAGAAGTCCACCGTCTCGCCGACGCGCAGCCGCCGCGGGTCCCGGCGGCCGCGGCGCAGGCCGACGCCGCCGATGAGGCGGTCGATAAGGCCCCGGACGCGCCAGGCGAGCGGGAAGGAGTACCAGCCGCGGTCCCCGCCGATGCCCTCGACGACCTCCCACAGCCGGTCCGGCGGGGCGTGCGTGACACACGTCCGCTCATCGGTGTAGAGGCTGCCGCCGGCCCAGTTCGGGTCGGTGGGCAGCGGGTCGCTGGGGGCGCCCGGGGTGGCGGCCGACGACCAGCGGGTGGCGACGCCGGCCTCCCGGATGCGGCGCAGGGCCAGCGCCACCGACCGGTCGAAGCCGACCGGTCCGCCGGGCGGCGGGGGCACGTGCTCGGCGATGTCGTTCTCGCGGCAGACCACCTCGTTCCGCAGCGACTCCACGAGGGGGCGCGCCAGCGCGCCGGGGACGGGGGTGATCGCCCCCACCCACAGGCTCGACAGCCGCGGGCTCAGCACGGGGACGGGCACGATGATCCGGCGCCTGAGCCCCGCCACGGCGGCGTAGCGGCGCATCATGTCGGTGTAGGTGAGGACGTCCGGGCCGCCGATGTCGAAGCCGCGGTTCACGTCCGCGGGCAGGTCCGCGGACCCCACCAGGTAGTGCAGGACGTCCCGGATCGCGATCGGCTGGATGCGCGTGTGCACCCAGCGCGGAGTGACCATCACCGGCAGGCGCTCGGTCAGGTAGCGCAGCATCTCGAAGGAGGCCGACCCCGAACCGATGATCACGGCCGCGCGCAGCCATGCCGCGGGCACCCCGCCGGCGAGCATGATCTCGCCGACCTCGGCGCGGGACCGCAGATGCGGCGACAGCTCCTCCTCGGGATCCATGCCGCCGAGGTAGACGAGCCGGCCAACGCCGGCCTCCTGCGCGGCGTCGGCGAAGGTGCGGGCCGCGCGGCGGTCGTTCTCGGCGAAGCCCCCTCGGCCGCCGATCGCGTGGATGAGGTAGTAGGCGACGTCCACGCCCTCCAGGGCACGGCGGGTCGCGCCGGGATCGGTGGCGTCGGCCTCCGCGATCTCCACCCGCCCGGCCCAGGGCTGGTCGCGCAGCCGCCGGGCGGAGCGGGCCATGCACCGCACCCGGTGGCCGGCGTCCAGCAGTTCGGGCACCAGTCGGCCCCCGATGTAGCCGCTGGCTCCGGTGACCAGGCACGACCGCCCCTGCGTGGCGCCGGTGTCCATGAGCCTCCTCCGGTCGAATGATCACTTCGGGCCGATGACGGGGGACGGGTAGTCCAGGGCGCGCCTCCGGTCGTCCGCCAGCCTCCAGGGGCGGTGGACGCGCGGCCCCTCGATGCCGGCGAGCTCCGGCACGTGGCGGCGGACGTAGTCGCCGCCCGGGTCGAAGCGGGACGCCTGCCGGAGCGGGTTCATGACGCGGTCGGGCCTGGTGCTGTTGCCGGTGCCCGCCACCCACTGCCAGTTCCCGGCGTTGTCGGCGATGTCGCCGTCGATGAGCAGGTCGTTGAAGTGGCGCAGGCCCTGCCGCCAGTCGATGCCGAGGTCGCGGGTCAGGAACGACGCCGTGATGAGGCGGGCGCGGTTGTGCATGTAGCCTTCGCGGGCGAGCTGCCGCATGCCCGCGTCCACGATCGGGACGCCGGTCCTGCCGTCGCGCCAGGCGTCCAGGGCGTCCTCGTCCCGGTTCCAGCGCCCTTCGCGCGGCCGGTAGTCCTCCCTGGCGAGCGCGGGGAACGCCGCGGCGACCTGGTGGTGGAAGTCGCGCCAGGCGAGCTGGCGCCGGAACCCGTCCGGGCCGGCCCGCGCCAGTTCCCGCGGCGAGACGCAGCCGAACTTGATGTACGGGCTGAGCCGGGACGTGCGGTCGGCGGCGAGATCGTCGTGGACGTGCCCGTAGGACCCGGCGTCCTCGCGCAGCCACGCCGCCATGCGGGCGCGCCCGGCCCGCTCGCCGCCGGGCGCCGGGCAGGGCGACGCCGAGCCGGCGGTCAGGTCGGCCAGGTCGGGCAGCGGGCCGGGATCCAGGCCGGGCGGCAGGCCGACCGCCTCGGGCGTGCCGGCGAGCGGACGCGGGCGGGTGGCCTCCCAGGCCCGCCAGTACGGCGTGAACACCCGGTAGTGGTCGCCGCTCGCGGGGGTGAGGTCCCCGGGCGGGAGGACCGTGATGCCGGGGCACGCGGAGACCTCCAGGCCGAGCCCGCGGAGGCCGGCGAGGCGGCGGTCCGCGTGCGCGGAACGCTCGTCGGCCAGGAACAACGCGCCCGCTCCGGCGTCCCTGGCCAGGCGCGCGACCTCCGCCACCGGGTCGCCGCGCCGCAGCACCAGGTCGCCGCCCAGTTCCCGGAGCGATTCCCGCAGGTCGGCAAGGCTCTCAAGGAGGAACCGGACGCGGTTGGGCGGGGCGAACCGCCCGCCCAGGATCCGGTCGTCGAAGACGAAGAGCGGCACGACCCGGCGGGCCCGGCACGCCGCGGCCAGGGCGGGGTTGTCTCGGACTCGCAGGTCCCGGGTGAACAGCATGATCGAGGTGTCCATCACAGGGTCTTCGGACGGACGCCCCGGACCGGTTGCGCGCCCGGCGCCGCGGTGCAACCGGCGGGAGCGGTTCCGGCGAAGGCCTGGTGGATCGTACGCTGTGCGATCGGAGTGACACCGGAGACCGGAACGCGGGGTGGCTCGATGGAACCGGCGGCGGGACTGGGCGTGGGCGCGGTGGCGCGGCGCCTGGGCGTGGCCGCCGCCACGCTGCGCACGTGGGACCGCAGGTACGGGATCGGCCCGAGCGGGCGCAGCGCCGGCGGCCACCGCCGCTACACGGTCGCCGATCTGGCGCGGCTAGAGGCGATGCAGCGGCTCATCCTCGCGGGCGCGCCGCCGGGGGAGGCGGCGCGGGCCGCGCTGGACGGCCCGCCCGGCGCGCCGCTCCGCCCGCACGCGCACGGCGCCGGGGGCCGCCGGGTGCCGCTGGGCGAGGTGCCCGCCGGCGCGGACACCGCCGAGGCCCGGGGCCTCGCGCGGGCGGCGATGGCGCTGGACGTCCCGGCGATGACCCGGCTCGTCCGGACGGCCATCGCCCGGGACGCGGTCGCGGGGGCCTGGGACGGCCTGATCGTCCCGGTGCTGACCGGGATCGGGCGCAAGCACGAGGCCACCGGCGACTGCGTCGAGGTCGAGCACCTGCTGTCGACCGTGCTGCTCGCCTGCCTGGCGGAGGTGCCGGCGCCCGCGGAGCCGCTCAACGTCCGTCCGGTGCTCCTGGCGTGCGCGCCGGAGGAGCAGCACAGCCTGCCGGTGCACGCGCTGGCCGCCGCGCTCGCCGAGGAGGGCGTCGGCGTGCGCCTGCTGGGGGCGCGGGTGCCGGAGCACGCGCTGGCCGCCGCGATCCGGCGCACCGGGCCCGGCGCGGTGTTCGTGTGGTCGCAGACGGCCGGGACCGGCGATCCCGGCTGGCTGGACGGGCTGCCCGGCTCCCGCCCGGCGGCCCGCCTGCTGGCGGGCGGGCCGGGCTGGGCGCGTGACCGCCTCCCGGCCGGTGTCCGCCCGGTGACGAGCCTTCCCGCCGCGGTGGCCGAGATCAGGTCCGCGTTCGACCCGTCCTGACCTGCGCGAAACGTTTCCGCCCTCTTTGCGGTACCGAGGTGGCTTCTGCCCGGAATCCCAACTATGAATAAGTTTTGACGCGATTTCCTCGGGCAAGGGCGGAGGCATGACACTGGGAACGCGCCTCGCGCAGGGGGACGAGACGGCCCTGGACGAGTGCTACACCACGCTCGCGCCGCTGGTCCGGCGGCACGTCCTCCGGCTGGTTCCGGGCCATGCCGTCGACGACGTGGTCCAGCTGGTCTTCCTGGAGCTGTGGAGAACGCGCCGCCGGTTCGACCCCGCCCGCGAGCTGGAGCCGTGGGTGCTGGCCATCGCCCGCAAGCGCGCCATCGACCAGCTGCGCACCGAGGCGCGCCATCACCGCCGGTGGGCGCCGCTGGAGGATGTGGGAGAGCCCGACGCCACCCCCGCCGTGGACGCCGCGTGCGACGTCCGGAAGGCACTGGCCGCCCTGCCCGTCCTGCAGCGGCAGGCGATCGTGCTGGCCCACTTCGGGCAGCTCACGCAACGCGAGATCGCCGACCGGCTGTGCGTCCCGCTCGGGACCGTCAAGGCCCGCACGGCCCGCGGGCTCCACCGGATGAGGGAGCTGCTGTGAACCCGGAGGCCGTTGCCCGGCTTCACTCGTTCTTCGAGGCCGGCTGGCGCCCGCGCGACCTCGTCGAGTTCCACAGCCGCCACAAGCTGCAGGTGCTCGCCCACGAGCCGTCCGCCTACCGGGAGCTGGGCCGGATCGTCGCGCGGGCGGGCACCCGGCCCCGCGGCGAGGTGGAGGCCGCCTACCGCCGGACGTTCGAAGCGGCGCTGGCCGTCCGCCCGGACCGGGGCCGCCACACCAACGCCCTCCAGCACGCCTTCGGGCTGCTGAGGGACCGGCTCGACGACACGCGCCGGCATGACGTCCTGAACGCCATCGAGAGCTACCGCCAGGGGCGGGTTCCCCTCAGCGTTCCGATCGCCCTGCTCCGCCACCATGCCGAACGCGAAGATCTCGACTACCTGGCGCACCAGACCTACTTGGACGGGTAGGGCCGTTCGCGGGGACGCTTGCGGGCGCGGAGGACCGGGACGGGGTCGCGCCCGGGGACGATCTTGTTGGAGACCGTGCCGATGCCTTCGACGGTGAGGGTGACGGTGTCGCCCGGCTTGAGCGGGGGCGGGGTTCGGCCGCCGCGGTCGCGGCCCCACAGTTCGGCGAGGCAGCCGCCGTTGCCGCAGGTGCCCGACCCGAGGACGTCACCGGGGCGCAGGGTGGCACCGCGAGAGGCGTAGGCGAGCAGGTCCTCGAAGGGCCAGCCCATGTTGGACAGCAGGTCGCGTCCCACGATCTCGCCGTTGACGTCGGCGGTGAGGGCGAGCCGCAGGAGGCCCTCGGCGTCGCGGAAGGGCTCCAGCTCGTCGGCGGTGACCAGCCACGGCCCGAGGGTGGTGGCGGAGTCCTTGCCCTTGCAGGGGCCGAGACCGACCTGCATCTCGCGGGCCTGGAGGTCGCGCGCCGACCAGTCGTTGAAGATCGTGTATCCGTAGACGTGGTCGCGGGCCTGCTCCGGGGTGAGGTCGGCGCCCGGACGGCCGACGATCGCGGCGACCTCCAGTTCGAAGTCCAGCGCGGACGATCCGGGCGGGACGGGCACCGCGTCGTGGGCGCCGACCATCGCGTGCGGGTTGGAGAAGTAGAAGGTCGGCGCGTCGTACCAGGCGTCCGGGACTCCGGCCTCCCCGGACACGCTGCGCCGGACGCCCTCGACGTGCTCCTCGAAGGTCACGAAGTCGCGGACGGACGGCGGCTCGATCGGCGGCAGCAGCCGCACCTCCCGCAGGGGCACCGGTTCCGCCGCCTGGGGAAGCGGACCCGAGCGGACGATGTCGAGCAGTTCCGTGCCGAGCGGGAACGGTGCCACGGCGTCGCCGTCGACGATTCCGCAGCGCCGCAGGCCGAGATGCGCGTAGGTGGCGAGTCGCATGCTCGTCCTAGACGGGCGGGGCGACGAACACGCCGCGGTCGGGGTCGTTGAACGATTCCTTGGCGATGAGTTCGTTCATGGGGTTGGCCGTGCCCCACTGGTCGGTGACGTCGGGGTCGGAGAAGTCGTACAGGTGCGGGTGCCAGGCGTCTTCGTCGAGGTTCTCCAGTTCGGTGGTGTACTCGACGGTGTTGCCGTGCGGGTCGAGGAAGTAGGAGAAGGTGTTGTCCCCGGCCTTGTGGCGTCCCGGGCCCCAGATCATGCGGACTCCGGCGCGCAGCAGCCGTCCCGTCCCGTACATGTACTCGTCGATGCCGCGCATCTCGAACGAGACGTGGTGCAGGGACGTGTGCGGGCCCTTGGCGATCGCGACGCTGTGGTGCTGCGGGTTGCAGCGCATGAAGTGCATGACCTTTCCCATGTGCCGGGAGGTCAGCGTGTCCGACAGCGCGAAGTCCAGGTGGCGCTCGTACCAGGCGCGCGTGGCGTCCAGGTCGGGCGAGTTGAGGACGACGTGCGACAGCCGGACCGGCACGGCCTCCCGCGGCTCGATCCTGCGATGGGGGCGGGCGGCGACGTCCGCGGAGACCTCGACCGTCCGGCCGTCGACGTCGAAGAACCTGCACCCGTAGCCGCCGCCCGGCGTGGACAGCTTCCCGGGCTCGCTCACCTGCCTCACCCCGGCGCCGGCGAGCCGTTCGGCGAGGGCGTCCACGTCCGCCGGGGAGTCGGCGCCGAAGGAGACGAGGTCGAGGCGTTTGTCTTCCGCCTTCCGGAGCCGGACGACGTACTGCTCGGGTGACCCCTCCGCCGCGAGGAAGGAGATCCCGGTGTCGCCGGCCACCTCGGTCAGGCCCCAGACACCGGTGTAGAACCGGTGCTGCTTCTCGTAGTCGGGGACGGCGAGGTCGACGTGCCGCAGATGGGTGATGAGACGGTCGGGCATGGTCACTCCTTGATGTCGAAGAGCGCGGCGGCGTTGCCTCCGCGCACGGCGTCGAGGACGGGGCCGGGCGGGAGCGCGGCGCGCAGCCGGTCCAGCGGGTCCTCGACGCCCATGTCGAAGGGGTAGTCCGAGCCGAGGACGACCTGTGCCGCCCCGGCCGTGTCCACCAGCGAGCGCAGGGCACCGGGTTCGTAGACGAGGGAGTCGAACCAGATCCGGCGCAGGTAGGCGCTCGGCGGTTCGGCGCACGACCGGGCCTCGGGGCGCACCCGCCAGCCGTGGTCGGAACGTCCGAGGCCGGTGGGCAGGTAGCCGCCGCCGTGCGCCGCGACGATCTTCAGGCCGGGATGCCGGTCCAGCACACCGGAGAAGATCAGGTGCGACAGGGCGACCGCGTTCTCGGCCGGCTGCCCGACGATGTTGGACAGGTAGAACCGGTCGAGCCGCTCGTCCAGCGTGCAGCCGAAGGGGTGCAGGAACACCACGGCGCCGGACGCCTCGGCACGCGTCCAGAACGGCTCCAGTGCCTCGTCCGACAGTTCGAGGCCGGGTGCGCAGGAGGAGATCTCGACCCCGCGCAACCCGAGACCGAGCGCGTGGTCCAGTGCGGCGACCGCCAGATCCGGATGCTGGAGCGGGACGAGCCCGAGACCGTACAGCCGGTCGGGGGCCCGCCCGCGGTGCGCGGCGACGCCCTCGTTCGCCAGCCGGTACACGGTGCGGGCGAGGTCGCGGCGGGCCCAGTAGTGGTAGTGCGACGGGGACGGGCTGACGATCTGCACGTCGATCCCGGCGGCGTCCATGACGGCCAGCCGCTCCTCCACCCGGGTCAGGCGGCCGATCCGCTCGCCGACCATCCGGCCGCTGACCTGGAGGGACGCGGCCCCGTTGCGCCGCGCGTCCAGCGCCCGGTGCTCGGCGTGCCCCGGTTCCCCGGCGACCGTCTCCTCGATCTCTGGGAGCAGGACGTGCGCGTGGACGTCGATGGTCTTCACGGCCGCTCCGTGACGAGGGCGGCGATGCGTCCCATGAGCCCGGGGACGTCGGCGTCGGGCGAGGGGTCGAGCTGCCAGCGCGCGAGCTGCACCGACGCGTCGACGACCGCCCTGGCCCGCTCGAACCGCCGGTCCATGAACGCGTCGAAGAGAGCCTGGCCGGCCGGCGCGCCGCCGAGGAGCAGCTCGGCGAGGACGGAGGCGTCCTCCAGGCATTGCGCCGCGCCCTGGGCGAGCGTCGGTGGGCACGCGTGCGCAGCGTCCCCGATGAGCACGACCCGGCCCCGGTTCCACGGGCGCGGGACCAGCAGCGACTCGAACCAGGTGTAGTTGATCCGGTCCGGGTCGGTGATGCCGGTGCGGATCTCGTCCCACACGCCGCCGTACCCGGCGGCGAGCGCCCGCATATGAGCGGCCTTGTCCGCTTCTTTACTAAATTCTCGTGGCCGTGCCTTCTCGACCAGGTACGCGTACATCGTGTCCGGCCCGGTGGGGCAGTACCCGGCGATGAAGCACGGCCCGCCGTAGATCAGGTCGGTGCGCTCGACGCCCTTGGGGCGGCTCGTGTGGATCCGCCAGATCCCCATGCCGGCCGGCTCCGGCTCGACGTGGATGCCGATGAGCCGGCGCACGGCGGAGCGGATCCCGTCGGCGCCTACGACGAGGTCATAGGCCCCGGAGGACCCGTCCGACAGGTGGGCGGTGATGCCCGCGCCGCCCTCCTCAAGGGCCGACACGGTGAGCCCGTACCGGACGCGGGCGCCCGCGTCCCGCACCGCCTCCGCGAGGATCGCGGCCAGCTCGGGGCGGTTCATCCCGACCGTCGCCGGCAGGTCCGGCCCGCCGGTGCGGGCGCCGGGGATCTCGGCGATCAGCGACCCGTCCGGCGCCCGGAGCCCGAGCATGTCGAACCCGTACCCGGCGGCCTCCACCCGCTCCCACACGCCGAGGTCGCGCAGCACGCGCAGCGCGTTGCCCTGCAGCGTGATCCCGGAGCCCGACCCGACCGGCCCGGCCGCGATCTCGGCGACGTCGACCGAGACGCCGCCGCGCGCCAGCGGGATCGCCAGCGCCGACCCGGCGGTGCCGCCGCCGACGATCAGTACCTTCATGACGCCTCACTTGATCGCGATGGGGTTGACGGGGGAGCCGACCGCGCCGGTGACCGGCAGCGGCGCGGCGGTGAGCCAGAAGTCGTACCGGCCGTCGCCCGCGCAGTGCGCGGCGAGGCCGTCCAGGTCCCACATCTCGCCGACCAGCAGCCCGATGTGCGGGATGACGACCTGGTGCAGCGGCTGGAACGCCTCGTCGAACTCGTTCGGCCGGACCTCGAAGCCCCACGTGTCGGTCGCGATGGCGGCGATCTCCGTGCGGTGCAGCCATCCGGCGGTGGTGAACGACAGCCCCGGCGCGGGCCCGCCCGCGTAGTCGCCCCACCCGTCCCGCCGGGCGCGCGCCAGCCGCCCCGTCCGGACGCAGACGATGTCGCCGCGCCCGACCGTCACGCCGTGCGCGCCGATCGTCGTCCGCAGGTGCTCCTCGGTGATGGCGAACCCGTCCGGCAGCTCGCCGCCGCCGCCGAGCACGCGGCCCACGTCCAGCAGCACCCCGCGGCCGGCGACGTGCGGGGCGAGATGCTCGATGCCGGTCACCAGGTCGCCTTCGGAGGTGACGACCTTCTCCGCCGGACGCCCGTTCCACGCCCGGCCGTGGTCGAAGATGTGGCCCAGGCCGTCCCACTGCGTGGAGCACTGCAACGGCATCGCGATCACATCGTCGGCGCCGCCGATCCCGTGCGGGAAGCCCTGGTTGCCGAGCGCCGCGTCCGCCCCGGTGTCGAGCATGGTGTGGACGGGGTTGGTGCGCCGGCGCCAGCCCTTCTGCGGCCCGTCCATGTCGAACCGCTGCGAGAGCGAGAAGGAGACGCCCTGCCGGACGAGCGCGGCGCCCTCCCGCCGCTTGGCCTCGTCGATGAAGTTCACGGTGCCGAGGGCGTCGTCCTCGCCCCACCGCCCCCAGTTGGAGCACGCGGCGGCCGCCTCGGCGACGGCGGCCTCGGGATCGGTGCGGTCGGGCGTCATGCCTCCTCCACGCACCGGTTGCGCTGGACGCCGAGACCCGTGATGGCGCCCTCCATGACGTCGCCGGGCCGCAGCAGCCGCCCCAGGTGCAGGCCGTTACCGGCCGGGCTTCCGGTCAGGACCAGGTCGCCGGGCAGCAGCCGGACGG
The DNA here is from genome assembly GCF_900115095.1 of Actinomadura madurae. GTDB lineage: Bacteria > Actinomycetota > Actinomycetes > Streptosporangiales > Streptosporangiaceae > Spirillospora > Spirillospora madurae. Next base: position 19,612 of record NZ_FOVH01000028.1, on the reverse strand, counting down.
TCCGGGACGCCTCCGCCACCAGCCGCGCCACGCCGAAGAGCATGTCCTTCGTGGTCTCGTCCTGCATGACCTCGCCGTTCAGCCGCAGCGTGATCCGCAGGTCGCCCGGGTCGGCCACGAACCGCGACGGCACGAGATACGGGCCGAGCGGTGTGAACGTCGGAGCGTTCTTCGCCCGCAGCCAGTCGGTGCCGATCTCCGGCATGTCCCGCCGGAACACCGCCTCCCGCGCCGTCAGGTCGTTGGCGATCGTGTAGGCGGCGACGTGCTCCAGCGCCCGGTCCTCCGGGACGCGGAACGCGCCGCGGCCGATCACCGCCGCCAGCTCCAGCTCCCAGTCCGGCTTCTCGCACCACGACGGCAGCACCACGTCGTCGTAGGGGCCGGTGATGGACGACGGCAGCCCGGTGAACAGGTACGGACGGCCCTCGGCCGCGCGGCGGTCCGTCATCGCCGCCGTCTCGGCCCGGACCTGCTCGGCGGGCCGTCCGCCCTCCGGCTCGTGCGCCACCGCGAGGTCGATGACGTGCGTGCGGTAGTTGGCGCCCGACTGGAGGAGCTGGCGCGGCTCGATGGGCGCGTGCACATTCAGCCCGTCCAGCGGGACCGCGTCCCCGCCGGCCGAGTGCAGTAGGGGCAGGACGTCGTCCCAGCGTTCGAGCAGGTCCCGCGTCGTCGCCGCCAGGGAGCGCAGGTCGGTGACCAGTCCGTCGCGGACGAGGCCTGGGAACGGTGTCCCGTCCCGGCCGGAGAAGGTGCCGAGTGCGAACGGCGGTGAAGGTGAGTCCACGGAGGAGTCCTCTCGGTCTGTGCCCCTAACCTTGAGGCACCCATCTGGATCTGGGAAATAGATTCCTCGTATGCCACCCATCGACCCCGTGGATGACCGATGAACCTGGCGAGTCTCGACCTCAACCTCCTGGTCGCCCTCGACGCGCTGCTGACAGAACGCAACGTCACGAGGGCCGGGCAGCGCATCGGGCTCAGCCAGCCCGCCACCAGCGCCGCCCTCGCCCGCCTCCGCCGCCACTTCGCCGACGACCTGCTGGTCAGGGCGGGCAACACCTACGAGCTGACCCCGCTCGGCGCGGCGCTGCGGGCACCCGCCGAGACGGCCTGCGCCCTCCTGGAGCGGCTCTTCACCAGCCGCGCCGAGTTCGACCCCGCCACCGCCGGCCGCGAGTTCACGATCGTCGCGTCCGACTACGCGGTCGCGGTGTTCGGCGCCGGACTGGCCCGCGCCCTGCACACCGACGCCCCGGGGACGCGCCTGGTCTTCCAGCAGTTCTCCCCCGACATCGTCGACGACACCGGCGCCGTCCTCAGCGCCGTCGACGGCCTGCTCATGCCGCACGGCATCGTCAGCGGCTTCCCGACCGTCGAGCTGTACCGCGACGAGTGGGTCTGCGTCGTCGCCGACGACCACCCCGACGTCGGCGACCGCCTCACCATGGACGACCTCGCCACCCTGCCCTGGGTCGTCTTCCAGCGCCCCTACGACGCCCCGGCCGCGCGGCAGCTCAGCATGCTCGGCCTGGAACCGCGCGTCGAGGTGTCGGTGCAGAGCTTCCAGCTCCTCCCGAGCCTCGTCGCCGGGACCCGCCGCATCGCCCTGATCCAGCGCCGCCTCGCCGAGCTGTTGCGCCCGGTCGCGAAGGTCCGCGTCCTGCCGTGCCCGTTCGAGGCGGTGCCCGTCCAGGAGGCGCTGTGGTGGCACCCCGTCCACACGCAGGACGCGGCCCACATCTGGCTCCGCGAGACGGCCGCCTGCGTCGCCGCCGGGCTGGACGCCTGACCGGCCGGTCCCGATCCGGGGCGACCGGTTGCCCGCCGCGGCGTCCCGCTGGACCCTGGCGTACATGATCGATGGGGCGGGCAGGCGCGGCGGGATCGCGGTGGGGTGGGCGGCCGTGCTCGTCTGCCTGGTCATCGGATCGGCGGCGGTGCAGATCATGGGCCGCGCCGGGGCGGACGCCCGGCCGGTCCGCGCGCCGGTGGTGGTCATCGGCGTCGCCGGGCTGGCGTGGGGGGACATCCGCGCGAACCAGACGCCGCACCTGTGGCGGCTGCTCACCGGCGGTGCGGCGACCGGCGCGGCGACCGTGCGCACGACCGGCGGGTCCGCGTGCGCGTCCGACGGGTGGCTGTCGCTGTCGGCGGGGCAGGCCGCCGTGGGCCCGCGCACCGGCGCGGGTGGTTGCGTCCCCCTCCCGGCGGTGCGGGACACCGGCCGTGGCGCGCGGGTGACGCGGTGGGACCGGCTCGTCGACGCCCAGCGCCGGTCGGAGTTCTCACCGCTCCCCGGGGTGCTCGGCAGGGCGCTGGCGGAGCACGAGGGGTGCGAGACCGCCGTCGGCCCCGGCGCCGCGATCGCCCTCGCGCGCCCGGACGGTACGGTCGGGCGCTACCGCGCCACCGTCGACGGCGCCGCGCTCCGCTGCCCGGTCACGGTGATCGACGGCGGCCAGGTCGTGGAGTCGGGATCCGGGCGGCTCGCCTCGCTGGCGAGGATCGACGCGTTCGCGGGCGAGGTCCTGCGGCGCCTCGGCGGCGAGGTCACCGTGCTGATCCAGGGGGTCACCGAGCCGCCGGGCGGGACGCCCCACCTCGCGGTGAGCATGGTCCGCGGCCCGGTGACGGCGTCCCGGCCCGATCCCGCGCTGCTGACGGTCACCTCGACCCGCTGGGGCGGGGTGGTGCGGCTGCTGGACGTCCCGAGCACCCTCGTGGACGCGGCCGGCGCCCCCGAGCCGGCGGAGTTCAGCGGCGCGCCGATCTCCCTCGGCCGGGCGCGCCCCACCGACGCGACGAGGACCGTGCACGAGCTGGGCGCCGTGACCACGACCGACCAGACGCTGCGGCGCTGGGCGGGGCTGCTCCTGGTCATCGTGGCGGGTTCGCAGCTCGTGCTGTTCGCCGCCGCAGCGATGGCGCGGCGCCGATCGTCGGACAGGGGGAGGCGGGCCTTCGCCGGCGCGGCCCTCGTCTTCTCGGTGATCCCGGTCTCGATGTATCTGGTGTCGCTGACGCGGTGGTGGCACAGCCCGTTCCCGGACGCGACGCTGTGGGGCGCCCTGGCCGTCACCGTCGCGGTGGCGGTCGTGCCGGTGGCGCTGCTGCCCGCGCGCCCGCTCTGGCACGTGCCCCTGGCGGTCGGCCTGCTGACCTTCAGCGTGCTGGTCGTGGACGCGGCGACCGGCACCCTGCTGCACCGTGCGAGCCCGTTCGGCCCGTCCGCACTGTACGGCGGCCGGTACTACGGGTTCGGCAACTCCACCTTCGCCGTCTTCTCCGTCGCCGCGCTGGTGCTGGCCGGAGCGGCCGCGGCCGAGCTGACCGCCCGCGGGCGGCGCCGGGCGGCGACCGCGGCGGTGGCGGCCATCGGCGCCGTCGCGGTCGCCGTCGACACCTGGCCCGGCTGGGGCGCCGACGTGGGAGGGGGCCTGGCCCTGATCCCGGGGGTCGCGGTGCTGGCGCTCACGATCGCCGGGGTGCCGCTGACACCGGTGCGGCTGGCGGCGGTCGGGTCGGCGGCGGTCGCCGTGGTCGCGGCCGTGGGCGCGGCCGACTGGCTGCGCCCGCCGGCCTCGCGGACGCATGCCGGGCGCTTCGTCCAGGAGGTGCTCGACGGGCAGGCCTGGCAGCTCGTCGAGCGCAAGGCCGGCTACGCGCTGGGCTCGCTGGCGGGCGGCCCGGTGGCGTGGGGGACCGTGCTCGTCCTCGCGCTCCTGGTCCTGGCGGTGGCGCGGCCCGAGCGGTTCGCTCCGGCCTGGTCGCACGCCGCCCTGCGCGAGTGGCCGGCGCTGCGCCCCACCCTCGCGGCGGTGCTGACCACGTGCGTGATCGGCGCGGTCGTCAACGACTACGGCATCCGGCTCGTCACCTTCGGGCTCGTCACGCTGCTGCCCGTCGTCGCCCTGACCTGCGCCCGCGCGGGCGGCACGGCGCCGGCGCGAACGCCGTCCCCGCGCCCCTCCCTTGATGTGGACACCTGTCCAGACTAAGGTCCGCTCATGAGTGATCTTCCCGAGCTGGGCTTCTACGGGCTTGCCGGGCATTCGGACAGCCCCCGGGACCTGCTCGCCGAGGTCGCGGAGGGCGAGCGGCTGGGCCTCGGGGCGGTCTTCCTGTCCGAGCGCTTCACGACCAAGGAGGCGGCCGCGCTGTCGGGGGCCGCCGCGGCCGTGAGCGAGCGGATCGGGATCGCGACCGCGGCGACGAATCCGAACACCCGGCACCCGCTGCTGACGGCGACCTTCGCGACCACCATGCACCGGATGTCCGGTGGGCGGTTCGCGCTGGGCCTGGGGCGCGGATTCGACGCCCTCTTCGACGTCATGGGCCTGCCCCGGGTGACCTCCGCGCAGCTCGAGGACGTCATCGGGATCCTGCGCCGCCTCTGGCACGGCGAAGCGGTCGCCGGGCACGACGGGCCCGCCGGGACCTTCCCCTACCTCAGCCAGGATCCCGCGTTCGACGAGGACGTCCCGGTCATCCTGACCGCGATGGGGGAGCGGACGCTGGAGTTCGCCGGGCGCGTCGCCGACGGCGTCGTCCTGCACACCTTCTTCACCGACGAGACCCTCGCCAAAGCCGTCGCCGCGGTCCGGCGCGGTGCGGACGAGGCCGGGCGCGACCCGGCGTCCGTCCGGATCTGGTCGGTGCTCGCCACGGTCGGCGACCACCTGGACGAGGAACCGCGGCTGCGCAAGCTCGTCGGCCGCCTCGCCACCTACCTCCAGGGCTACGGCGACCTGCTGGTCAGGGTCAACGGCTGGGACCCGGCGGTGCTGGCCCGGTTCCGCGCCGACGACCTCGTCTCCGGCTACCCGGGCGCCTTCGACGCGATCGGCACCACCGAGCAGCTGCGGCGTGTCGCCGGACTCCTCCCCGAGGAGTGGCTCGCCGCGTCCGCCACGGGCACGCCCGAGCGGTGCGCCGCCCGCGTGCTCTCCCAGTTCGACGCGGGCGCCGACAGCGTGATCCTGCACGGCGCGACGCCGGCCGAGCTCGCCCCCGTGCTGGACGCCTACCGGCGCGTCCGGCCGGCGCGGTTCGGCGGGCTGCCCGCCAACCCCGGCCGGGCCTCCCGATGACGACCATCTTCGAACAGGACGAGCTGACCAGGCGCGGAACCGAATCGTGATCGGTGCGCCCGCTTGGAACGGTTCGAGGGACGGGCAAGGCACCGTAAGGTAGTACCGAAGATCATGAGCGGCCGGTGAGGAGACACGGTGGCAGGCGAGGGGTTCCGGCCAGGCGGATTCGACCCGACCGTCCCGAACATCGCCCGGATGTACGACTACTACCTCGGCGGCAAGGACCACTACGAGGCCGACCGTCTCCGTGCCGAGGAGGCGAAGGCCGCCGACCCCACCCTGATCACCCTGATCAAGGAGAACCGGGCGTTCATGGGCCGCGCCGTGCGGTACATGGCCGAGCAGGGCATCGACCAGTTCCTCGACATCGGCACGGGGCTCCCCACGCAGCAGAACGTCCACCAGATCGCCCAGTCGGTGAACCCCGCCGCCCGCGTCGCCTACGTCGACTACGACGGCCAGGTCGTCGCGCACGGCCGCGCGATCCTCGCCGACTCGCCGGGCACGCGAATGGTCCAGGCCGACATCCGCCGCCCCCGGGAGATCCTGGAGCACGCCGAGATCACGCCGCTGCTGGACTTCACCAAGCCGGTCGGGCTGCTGACGATCGCGACGCTCCACTTCATCGCCGACGAGGACGACCCGCCCGGCATCATGGCCGCCCTCCGCGCCGCGCTGGCCCCGGGCAGCCACATGGCGATCACCCATGCCTCCGCCGACGGCGTCCCGGACATCGTCGCCAAGGTGGTCGAGGTCTACAAGAAGACCAACGCGCCCGGGACGCCCCGGGACCGCGACCAGGTGACGGCCCTGTTCGGCGACTTCGAGCTCGTCGACCCCGGCCTGGTGTGGGCGCCGCTGTGGCGTCCCGACCGCGAGGTCGCTCTGGAGGAGGCCCTGCCGATCTGGTTCTACGCCGGCGTCGGCCGCAAGCTCTGAGGTGTGCGCAAACCCCGCTCCCATGACCAGGAATCGTGACGAGAGAGGGCGAGATGCGGGCAGAGACGGTCGGAGCGACGCTTGAGCACGCCGCGGCACGGAACACGACGTTCCTGCGCGACGGCGACGGCACCATCACGTTCGCCGAGTTCGACGCGCTGGCCGGACGGGTCGCGGCCGGCCTGCTGGCCCGCGGCGTCTCCCGCGGGGACAGGATCGGCCTGCTGGGCCTCAACACCCCGCAGTGGCTCGCGGCCTTCTTCGGCGCGGCCCGGATCGGCGCGGTCGTCGTCCCGCTCAACGTCCGCTACCGGGAGCGGGAGCTGTCCTACATGCTGGGGCAGAGCGGCGCCCGGCTGGTCATCAGCCTCGACTCCGTGCCCGGCTTCGACTTCGCGGCGTTCTACGAGTCGGCGAAGATCCCGGCCGTGCACTTCGGTGCCGGCTTCGACGACCTGACGGCGTCCTCCGCCGACCCGGCGGCGCTCGCGTCGGCCGCCGGCGCGGTGCGTCCCGACGACCCGCTCATGATCCTCTACACCTCGGGCACGACGGGACGGCCCAAGGGCGCGGTCATCACCCACCGCGGCATCCTGGCGTCCGCCCACGCGCAGGCGGACCACTGCGGGATGACCGAGGACGACGTCCTCCTGGGGCACCTTCCGTTCAACCATGTCGGCGGCATCACCTGCACCCTCATGACCGCCCTGGTCAGCGGCGGCTCGGTCGCCCTCCTCCCGGCGTTCTCCCCGGACGCGGCCCTGCGCGCCATCGAGCGCCACCGGGTGACGTACCTCGGCGCCGTCCCGACCATGTACGTGCTGATGCTCGGCCGTCCCGACTTCGCCGACCACGACGTCTCGTCCGTGCGCATGTGCGTGGCGGGCGGCTCGAACGTGGAACCCGCGCTGGCCGACGCCATCCGCCAGGGCTTCCCGGGAGCCCCGGTCTACGGCCTGTACGGCCTGTCGGAGTCCTCCGGCGCGTGCGTGCTGTCCCCGCTGGACGACGACCCCGAGACGGTCTCCCGGACCCTCGGCGCGATCATCGGCGACTTCGAGGCCCGGGTCGTCGGCCCGGACGGCGGCGTCCTCCCGCCCGGCGAGGCGGGCGAGCTCCAGATCCGCGGCGGGTGCGTCGCCGCCGGCTACTGGGACATGCCGTCCGAGACCGCCGAGGTCTTCTCCCCGGACGGCTGGCTGGCCACCGGCGACATGGTCGAGATGGAACCGGACGGCCACCTGGTCCTGCGCGGCCGCAAGAAGGAGATGTACATCCAGGGCGGCTTCAACGTGTACCCGGTCGAGATCGAGAACGTCCTGACCGCCCACCCCAAGGTGGCGATGGCCGCGGGCATCGGCGTCCCCGACGACGTCCTCGGCGAGGTGGGGCGCTTCTACATCGTCCCGAGCCCCGAGAGCGGTCCGCCCACCGAGGACGAACTGGCCGCCTACTGCCGGGACCGGCTGGCCGACTACAAGGTCCCCCGCCAGTTCGTCATCACCGCGGAGGTGCCCCTCACCCCCGTCGGCAAAATCCACAAGGCCCTGCTTAAGGAACGCGATTCCTGAAACGGCCGTGACGCCCCCCGGGCCCGGATAGGATCAAAGTTACCGGCGGGAAAGCCGGGGCGAGAAAATGCCGGACCGGGGGAGTCGCCAATGGTGTCGTCGGAGTGGCAGGGCGATCACGCACCGTCCTCGGACCTGCGGACGGACGTCCCCCATTCGGCGCGCATGTACGACTACTACCTGGGCGGCAAGGACAATTTCGCGGCCGACCGGGAAGCGGCCGCGAAGGCGCTCGAAATCTTCCCCGATATCGCCGTGGCCGCCCAGGCCAACCGCCGTTTCCTCGGCCGCGCCGTGCGGTTCGCCGCCGACCTCGGCATCCGCCAGTACCTGGACATCGGCACCGGGATCCCGGCCTCCGACAACACCCACGAGGTCGCCCAGGCCATCGCTCCCGACTCGCGCGTCGTCTACGTCGACAACGACCCGATCGTCCTGACGCACGCCCGCGCGCTGCTCGCCGGCACCCCCGAGGGCCGCACCGCCTACCTGGACGCCGACTTCCGCGACCACGAGCGCATCCTGTCCGCGCCCGAGACGGCGGAGCTCATCGACTTCACGCGGCCCGTCGCGCTGCTCACGGTCGCCCTCCTGCACTTCGTCCCCGACGAGGACGGACCGGGCGAGATCCTGGAGCGCTACAAGGGGGTCCTGCCGCCCGGCAGTGTGATGATCTTCTCGCACGCGACCGCCGACCTGGTGGAGAACCCGGAGGAGTCCCGCGCCGTGGTGAGCACCTACACCGCGTCCGGCGTGAACCTGACCGTCCGCTCCCGCGACCGGGTCGAGGAGTTCTTCACCGGCTGGAACCTGGTCGACCCGGGCGTCGTCCCCGTCACCGAATGGCGCCCCGACGGCAACCCGAAGGACGCCGCCCTCGCCTCCTCCCAGGCCGGCGCCTACGGCGGCGTAGCCCTCAAACCCTGACCCGTACGACGAGATCCACGAGGGGGCTGCACGTGAGTGACTCTCCTGTCTGCCTGATCACCGGCGGCGGAAGCGGAATCGGGGCGGCCACGGCCCGCCTGCTCCTGAGCCGGGGGTACCGGGTGAGCATCACCGGACGGGGCGCGGATCGTCTCCATCGCTTCGCCGAGTCGATGGGCCACCCGGCAGGGCTGCGCACGTTCGTCGGCGACGCGAGCGACTACGAGGACGTGCAGGCCGCCGTCGAGTCCACGGTCAAGGAATTCGGGCGGCTCAACGCGGTCGTGGCCAATGCAGGCTTCGCCTCTTTCGACGACGTGACCGATGGGGACCCCGCCGTATGGCGCGACATGGTGCTGACCAATGTGCTCGGACCGGCGCTGCTGATCAGGGCCGCCCTGCCCGAGTTGAAGCGGACGCACGGACGGATCGTGCTCATCGGAAGTGTCGCGGGAGTGGTCTACAGCCCCGGCAACATCTACGGGGCGACCAAATGGGCGGTGACCGGGCTCGCCGAGAACACCCGGCGCATGGTGACCCATGACGGAGTGGGAGTGACCCTGGTCAATCCCGGAGCAACGGAGACCAACTTCTTCGACGCGGACGGCGGCCCGCCGGACCGGGCGATGATCGACGCCGACCGGATCGCCGACGCCATCGTGTGGGCGATCGGGCAGCCGGACGGCGTCGACGTCAACACCCTCACCATCCGCCCCGTCCCCTCACCCCTCTGACACTCCCTTGCCACCACGCGAAAATGACGGCTTGCGCGAGGCATTTGCCGTGCTCGACGTGATGCCGGGTTTCCGCGCCGAACTCATAGATGCAGAGATCATCGTGTCGCCGCCCCCGGACGGACAGCACGAGACCATCGTCGTAGCCGTTGACGATTGGGTTCGAGAGGTCCATGGGCTGCGGCTGCACCGGAACCTGACGTTGATCAGCCCGGAAGGGGAGTACGTCCCCGACGGCATCGCAGCGCCCAAGGGCGCCTTCGCGGGATGCGAATGGCACAGTAAACCGGACGGGGTGGCGATGGTCCTGGAGGTGACGTCCGGCCGTGCTCGTGACCGCAAGGGCGCCGAGCGTGATCGCGGGCCCAAGCGCCGTGGTTACGCCGCCGCCGACATCCCGCTCTACCTGCTGATCGACCGGCTGGAGGGGAAGGCGACGATCTTCTCCGAGCCGCGCGGTGACGACTACACTCACAGCGCCTCTGTCGTCCTCGGTGAAGACCTCTCCATCCCGGAGCCTCTAAAAGGCGTGCTTCCCACCCACGATTTCTGATCGGCTGCCCCGCCGCGCCGACGGACCGTCGTTGTGGACAGATCTTGATCGGTTCGTCTTGTGGGGTTCGTGCCTTGGCCGGGCCTGCGCGTCAGGCGAGGATCGGCGGCATGGATCTGCTGGACACTCTGGTTGACAAGGGGCTGCGGCGTGAGCCGCCGACTCGGGACGAGGCGCTCGCGGTGCTGGGGACCCGCGATGACGACCTGCTCGAAGTGGTGGCCGCGGCTGGGGAGGTACGCCGGCACTGGTTCGGGCGCCGGGTCAAGCTGAACTATCTGGTCAATCTGAAGTCGGGGCTGTGCCCCGAGGATTGCTCGTACTGCTCGCAGCGGTTGGGGTCGAAGGCAGACGTTCTGACCTATACCTGGCTGAAGCCCGATGAGGCGGCCGCGGCCGCCGAGGCGGGCGTGGCCGGCGGCGCCAAACGCGTGTGCCTGGTGGCCAGCGGGCGCGGCCCGACCGGCCGGGACGTGGAACGGGTCGCCGACACCATCGCGGCGATCAAGAAGCAGAACGAGGACGTGGAGATCTGCGCCTGTCTCGGGCTGCTGTCCGACGGGCAGGCGGCGCGGCTGCGGGAGGCAGGCGCCCACGCTTACAACCACAACCTCAACACCGCCGAGGCCGTGTACGCGGACATCTGCACGACGCACGACTTCACCGACCGCGTCGCGTCCGTACAGAAGAGCAAGGCGGAAGGTCTCTCGGCCTGCTCCGGTCTGATCGCGGGAATGGGCGAAAGTGACTCGGACCTGGTGGACGTGGTGTTCGCGCTGCGTGAGCTGGACGTGGACTCGGTCCCGGTGAACTTCCTGATCCCGTTCAAGGGAACTCCGATGGCCGAGGATTGGGCCCTGACCCCGCAGCGGTGCCTGCGGATCCTGGCGATGGTGCGGTTCGTCTGCCCGGATGTGGAGGTCCGTCTCGCCGGAGGACGGGAGATCCACCTGCGGACGCTCCAGCCGCTCGCGCTGCACGTGGTCAACTCGATCTTCCTGGGCGATTACCTGACCAGCGAAGGCCAGGCGGGCAAGGCCGACCTGGACATGATCGCGGACGCCGGCTTCGAGGTGGAGCAAACGGACACGACCACGCTGCCCGAACACCGAAGCGGCGAACACGCCCGCGCCGACCTGGTGGCGATGCGCCACCGCGGCGCCGGAACCGACCTGCCGCCCAATGCGTGACAGGTCGTACCTCGGCTCATGAGCTGACTCTGGCGGCTTGCGGGAAGGGGCGAGCGTCCCTAGCCTCGGCCGCATGATCAGCATGGCGCGGCCCGCGCGGATCTGGGCCGCGCTGGCGCTCATACTGGCCGCGGTGGTGCCCATGGCCGATACGGCCGCCCAGCCGGACCGATGCCTGGAAGACTTCGCCCCGGCGGACGAGGGCACAGCCCGTCCGACCCCGGTCGCGGAACGCGCCCTCGTCCAGGCCCGGAACTTCCCAGGCGATCGGCACCTGGGACGACTCCGCTGGGCGACCGCCCACCCGGCCGGCGATGAGGTCCGATTAGGACCGGTCAAGGGCGGCTTGGTCGCGGTGAACCTTCCCCCCGAGCGCGGCGACGGCCGTGAGTGGCCGGTCGTCAGGGTGATGCGAGCCTCCGACGGCGCGACCGTGTGGGAGCGGAGGGGGACGACACCGCCGGGCGCCGCCGGCGCGCCCGGCATCCTCAATCTCAGCAGCAGTGACCATGTGGCGGCGTTCGACATCACCACAGGCCGCAACCTGTGGTGCGCCCAACGGTCCGGCCGCTTTCCCGAGGGACTCGACAACGAGACCGTCGTGACCGAGCACGGCGATGTGCTCGACATCGGCACGTCGATCACCAGCCTCCACGCGCGGACGGGCAAGCCGCGCTGGCACATCCCGGCGCAGCTCGACACCACCGCGACCGGAGCCGGCGTGCTGGCCTACGACACCAACACCGCTCCCGCCGGGCTGCATGTGCGCCGGCTGCCCGACGCGACGCTCTTGTGGCGCGCTACCGGCCCGATCAAGAGGGTCATAGGTGTCGGGGCCGGCCGGGTACTGGTCGAGGAAGGCTCCAACGACTCCTCCTGGATCGTCGCGTACGACCTCGGCACCGGACAGCGTCGCTGGCGGCGGCCAGTCACCGGGTTGGGCATGCCGGGATGGCGGCTCCTGGACGACCGGCTGCTGGTCGGCGACACCTTCCTCTCCGACTCGCACGTCCAGGCCCTGAACCTCAGCGACGGCTCGCCACTCTGGTCGGTCGACGTCCCAGGCGGCCTGGACACCGAATACGCACCACTTCATCGCGCCAGCCTGTACGGGCCCGACCCCAGCGGAGGGTTGAAGGTCTTCGACACGAAGCGGGGCACGATGAGCCGGACCCTGCCAAGCGTCGCCTGGCCGCCACCAAGGATCGAGACCGACAGCGTGGCGTTCGAGAACAACCTCGCGATCGGCGACGGCCTCCTACTCGCCCAGATAGACAACCTCACCCTCGCCTTCGACCTACCACACTGAGCCCACAGGTCGTCGGTGTCGTTGTCGCCTTCCAGCGTGTCCGGGGACGCGGCGGTCTCGTCGATCACCTTGCCCATCGCTGTCACGATCTTGCCGAGCAGGGCCCGCCGGCGGCCGATGAAGAAGGCGTCGAAGTCGTCCTCGCGCATCAGGTCGGCGTCGGCCAGGTACGAGGTGAAATGCCCGTCGACGCCGAGGGCAGACGTCTGCGGCGTAGTCCTCCGTCAGACCTCGTCCGATGAAGACGACGTCCCCATCGGGCGGATTTCTTGAACCTCGTTGCTGTCAAAGCACGGCCGGAGCCGCGGAAGGGGCGGACGGGAGGTCCTCGTCCATGAACGAGATGGAGGCACCATGCCCTCGATCGACACTCTCTCCCTGCTGACGGCCGTGCTGGCGCCGTCTCCCAGCACTACCGGCGGTGTCGTCCTGGACGTTCGGCTCGCCTTTGCCGCGGCCTTCGCCACGTTCGTGGCCGTCCGCTTGGCGGCTCAGGATCGCAAGGTCGCCGCCGGGCAGGCCGCCGGCGTCTTCTGGATCGTCCTCGTCAGCCGCGGCCACTAGCACCGGCCCGGTGCCAGGAGCCTGGGGCGGGGCGACCGCCCTTCCCCAGGTTCGTTGGTAACCGCCGCACACCGGCCGCCTGAGTCCTTCGATCCCGCCGAGAGCACCGCCGGGACCGGCCGCCCCCTGCCACGCTCGCCCAGCCGCGCGGTCCTCCTAGGGCGTGTGTCGAATGTGGAACTTGGACGGTTGGATGATCTTGTTTCGCGGCACGTGGAGAACTGACGGACGCGCAAAGGGCGGTATTGGAACCGTTGTTGCTGACCGGGGATACCCGGCAACGCCGGGGATGTCAGGAAGACGTCAGGCAGAAGGGGTGGCCAGCCGGATCCAGGAGTACCCGCCAGCGTCTGTCGCCGGGTTGATGGGCAGGTTTGGAGGCGCCGAGTTGCAGCGCGACCTCTTCCATCGCATCGAGGTCGTCAGTGCGGAAATCCAGGTGGAGCTGTTGTGGCACGTCCTGACCCGGCCACTGCGGAGCCCGGTATCCGTCGACCCTCTGGAATCCCAGATCACAGCCGGAGTCGTCGGTCAGAGCGACGAACTCGTCGGTACTGAAGAGCTCGCGCATCCCGGTCAATGCACCGTAGAAGCCCGCCAGCACCTGCGGGTCGGCACAGTCCAAAGTCACCCCTCGCAGTACAGCGCCCGGCATCATTTGCTCCTTCGTGTCCGCGCGTCTGTCTCTGTAAGCCGCCGCTGCATGTGATCACCGGCCACCAGCTACACCGTACCCACCACATCCCCCGCCGTAGTAGCGGTTTACCCCTGCCTCAGAGCAACGGGTGACTGTGACCGGCGCTTCGATACACGCCCTATTGCGCGCCTTCAGCTTCATCAACCTGCTGACCACGTGGTCGCGGAATTGTGATTCGAGGTCGGCCATCGGACACTTCGCCTAGGGCGGCTCCTCCGCGCCGAGCTCGTATCGTGCGAAAGCGACGAGGTCATCGTCGCAGACCGCCCAGCGATCGCCCCGCCACACCACCGACCAGCGGGCCTCGATGTTGTGATCCGCCCAGTTGCACTTTCCCTGGCGCCCCGCGCTGCCCGAGGCGTGAAGCTCGGGATCGTATGGCATCACCATGAGCACGCCGCCATCCGGCCACCGAACCCGCTCGTACCACGCCATGAAGTTCCCCCTTATGCGGCGGCGCCCTGTGCCGGAAAGGAGCCTCAGCGTAAACCTGGTCGAGTAGGTCGCCGTTCAGTCAGCTGGATTTGTCCACATCCGGCGACCGCCCGTCCGATATGGGTATCCGTCTCCGCACTCAACGGGTGAAGCCGCGCGGCGGGAGGGACGGGAGTGGCCTTCCGCCGCGCGGCGGCTTGGGGCGTCAGCGGGTCGCGCGGGCGTGGAGGATGGCCTCGGTGAGGGCTGCCGGGGTGGGGGCGTTGAGGAGTCTCCATTGCGTCCCGGAGGGGAGGAGTGCCCACCATTCCTTGGTGTGGGTGCCCCACCAGGAGATGACGCCGAAGCGTGCGTGGAGCTCGGCGATCGTCCGGGCGCGGATCGGGTCCGGGGCGGACGGGGGAGTGGGGAGTCCGGTCTCGCTCGTTTGCCGCTGGTGGGTCCGGGCGGCTAGTGCGGCCGTCACGAAGGGGAGGAGGATCCGGGTGATCCGCTCGGCTGCGCGGGCCGGCTTGGTGTGCGGGGCCAGGTTCTCGCCCGTGCTCGATCGGTACCACCACACGTCGGGAGTTGTTCCGGGGACGAGCGTGATGCTCTCCCCGAAATCCGGCACGGCCGGATCGAAGACGCGCAGCAGCGGGTGCGGACCGTCGTAGCGCGGGACGGCCTTCCAGCCTTGCCGGATGATTTCATGCGCAAGTTGGTCAAGGTAGACCGTAGTACAGGAAATTGGGGCGCCGGCGTTCAGTTTCTTCGGTTCTACCCATCCCATTACCAGCGCACCCACTTACTTGGTTCGCGCGTAGTGCGATTGGTGGCGCGACTGCGTTCGATGGTGAGTGTCTTGCGGAGTTCCTCTGCGGTGCTGCGTACAACGGTCGGATCTACACCGGCCTTTGGGTCGTGCAGAGTGGCGACCCAGTCGCCAGGCTTCCCGTCGTGGCGTGTCGCGCGCCAGATCCGGTGACCCCGGAAGTCCTCCCGGAGTTGGGTCAACGCCTGGTCAGCGGCGTTGCGGGGCGTGTTCATGATCGGTTCGAACTTTCAGTGCGATTTCTCTCCGTTACCACTCCACATCTTCCTGTGATCGCGTTATCTTCTGGAAGAGCAAGAAGCCCGGAGAAAGAAACACCCCCGCGTGCGGTTCGAAATCCGCACCGCTTTCGAATGGAGGCCCCCCATGCCCCGCCGCCCCCGCGACCCCGGAGTCCCCTCCTCGCCCACCGAGTACTTCGGTACGGAACTTCGGGCTTATCGCGAAGCATCCAAGATGTCCCGACCGCAGTTCGCCGAAAGACTAGGATTCACGCCTCAGTGGATCGGTCAGGTCGAATCGGGCAATTCGGCGCCGTCCGACGACTTCGCCAGGGCGTGCGACACCTACTTCGAGACGAACGGGACCTTCTACCGCCTCTGGGGGTGGATCCGAGACTTCGGACGCCTCGCCGTCCTGCCTCCAGGCTTCCCCGACTTCATCGCGCGGGAGCAAGAGGCCGAGGTGATCTACATCTTCGAGATCATGGTCATCACCGGGCTGTTCCAGACGCAGGAGTACGCGCACGAGGTGCTCAAGCTGGGGAGGACGGCAGACGCCCTAGACCAACTTGTCAGAACTCGCATGGAGCGACAGGAAATTCTGGGGCGGGAGGACCCGCCTCATGTGGTCGCAATCTTCGACGAGGCCGCCATCCGCCGCCCCATCGGAGGCCCAGAGGTGATGAAGGGGCAGATTCGGCACCTTATCGACTTGACGGACCTCTTTCAGGTTACGATCCAGATCGTCGCGGGTACCAAGGGCGCCTA
The DNA here is from genome assembly GCF_900115095.1 of Actinomadura madurae. Taxonomy (GTDB): domain Bacteria; phylum Actinomycetota; class Actinomycetes; order Streptosporangiales; family Streptosporangiaceae; genus Spirillospora; species Spirillospora madurae. The sequence continues at coordinate 3,791 of NZ_FOVH01000028.1, read as the reverse complement.
CGCGGGCTTGCCTGGTGCGTTCATGATCCTTAGTTTTCAAGACGAGCCGGATGTCGTGCACGTCGAGGGTCATGCGGGAGCACAGCTGATCGATCACCCTGCGGTTGTCCGGAAGTATGGGGTACGTTTCGATTTGATCAGGGCTTCGGCGATGACCGCCGAGGATTCCCTCACTTTCCTCCGGACGATCTTGGAGAGTCAATGACCGCGCAGCGCAGACGGGTTGTGCAATGGCGTATGAGTAGCCGCAGCGATTCAGTCGGCGCCGAGGGCGTTGAGGTTGCTTGGGGACCGTCAGGCTGCTGGCAGAGGAGCAGTCACAGCACTCACACCGGAGATCAGTGTGTCGAACTTGCGCCGATGATGCCGATGTCCGCTGCTGAGTGGAAGAAGAGCAGCCGTAGTACGGATACCGGCGGTGCGTGCGTCGAGGTGGCGTCCGTGATACCGATCTCCTCTGCCCCATGGAAGAAGAGCAGCAAGAGCGACGACACCGGTGGGCAGTGCGTGGAGGTGGCGGACTGGAGGGCGGCGGTGGCGGTGCGGGACTCTAAGGACCCGGATGGGCCGAAGCTGGTGTTCGGGCCGTCCGCGTGGCAGGCGTTCGCGGTCCGGGTGAAGAGCGGTAGCCTCGACCTGGGCTGATCCCGGCGAGGCAGGCCCCCGGCCCGATCGACGTCCACGGGCCGGGGGTTTCGTGTGTCGGGGGTTCACTCCGCCTTCGCGGCCTCCAGGACGGGGACGGCCGCGGCGCGGCGGGCGGGCAGTGACGAGGTCGCCAAGGCCGCCACCGCGGCGCCCGCCGCTACGGCCGGGAACAGCCACCACGGCGGGTTCGGGCGCAGGAACGAGCTGCCGGTCGTCACGTGCAGCAGCGCCAGGGTTCCCATCGCGATGCCGAGGCCGAGGAGCGTGCCGAGGACGACCACGGTGGCCGCCTCCCAGCGGACGATCGAGCGGATCTGCCTCGCGGTGGCGCCCACGGCGCCGAGCAGCCCGAACTCGCGGGTGCGTTCGGCGACGCTCATCGACACCGTGGTCGCCATCCCGAACAGCGACAGCAGCAGCGCCATGCCGATGAAGGTGTACGTGGCCCGCAGCGCCCGGGTGAGCGAGTCCGACGCCGCGTCCACGTAGGCGTCGCGGTCGAGGACCCGCAGGCCGGGCGCCCCGGCCACGGCCCGGGCCAGGTCCCGCTGGGAGCCGCCTCGCACGAGGACCGCCTGGGTCGCGGCGTTGACGTCGAGCCGGTCCATCGTGGCGGGCGCCACGAGCGCCTGCTCGGCGAACAGGTGGGACGGGTCGTGGTACGCGTCCGCCACGGTGAGCGTCACCCGGCCCTGGGCGCCCCGCACGACGATCTGCTGCCCGCGCCGCAGGCCCCGCTCCTTCAGGACGGTCGACGACAGCGCGATCTGCCCAGTGCGCAGGGCGGGCGGCCGACCGCCCAGCCGCAGGACGTCCCGCAGCCCGATCTGCTCGGCGCCGGTGACGAGGAATTCGAACGGTTCGGGTTCCTCCTCCGGATCGGCACGGTCCGGAGACACCAGCGTGACCTCGGTCCGGGTGAGGGCGGTCGCCCGCGACACCCCGGGCGTGCCCGCCACCAGGTCCGCCACGTCCCGGGCCACCGGCGCGGGCGCGCCCTCGGCGGTCCGGGCGGTCGCGGTGATCGCGTGGTCGGCGGCCATGACCTGCCGTCCCGTCTCCCGGAACCGGTCGTTCACCGACAGTGTCACCAGCGCCACCGAGGCGACCAGCGCGACGCCCAGCATCAGCGACGAGGCGGCCGAGGACACCCGGCGCGGGCTGCGGGTGATGGTCGCGTGCGCCAGCCGGCCGGTCTCCCCGCCGACCAGCGTCCCGACGCGGCCCACGAACCCGCCGAGCGGCCCGACGAAGAACGGGGTGAGGACGGCCAGCCCCGTCACGGCCAGCATCGCACCGAAAACGATCATGAGTGAGACCCCGAAGGTGCGGTCCTGGCCCGGGGGGTCGCTCGCTCGGACCGCTACCCCGACCGCGCACCAGAAGCCCGCTCCGGCGAAGATCACGAGGGCGCCCAGGACTCGCGGCCAGCGGCGCTCCCGGGATTCGGCGACGGTGCTGCGCAGCGCCTGGACGGGCGAGATGCCCGCGGCGCGGCGCGCCGCCCGCCAGGCGGCCAGCTGCGTGACCAGGACTCCGGCCGCGGCCGGGAGGCCCAGCGAGACCCAGTCGACCCGGGGGGCGGCGGCGGAGACGTCGAAGCCGTCCCGTGCGAACAGCCGGATGATCAGCCCGGACAGCGGCCCGCCCGCGGCCGTCCCGCCCACCGCGGCGATCGCGCCCAGCACCAGCGCCTCCAGGCGGATCAGCCGCTTGATCTGCCGCGGAGTGGCGCCGATCGCCCCGAGGAGCGCGAGCCGCCGGGTCCGCTGCCGCACCAGCGTGCCGAACGTGTTGGCCACCACGAACAGGCCGACGAAGATCGCCACTGAGGAGAGCATGCCGATGATGCCGGCGACCGTGGCGCCCTCGCCCGCCGCCGCGGACGTCTGCGCGTCCCGCACCGACGCCGCGGTCCGGACGGTGGCCGCGCCGCCCAGGTCCCGGGCCAGCTCGCCGCGCAGCCGGTCGGCGGGCACGCCCGGGGCGGCCTTCACCCAGACGCTCTGCCAGGTGCCCGCGGGCAGCATGGCGGCACGGCGGACGGTCTCGGGCGGGGCGAGCACCAGGTTCCCGGCGGCCACGGCGTCGCGGCCCTGCACGCTGACCACCCCGGAGACCCGCACCCGGCGCGTCTGGCGGGGCAGTGTCAGCGTCAATGTGTCGCCGACGCGCACCTTCCCGGCACGCGACATGTACTGGACGACCGCCACCTCACCGTCCGCCGCGGGCGCGCGCCCGGCCACCAGCCGGTAGGGGTTCAGCCGGGACTCGTGCACCCAGGGGCGTAGCAGCGTCCGGCCCTCGGCCGACGCCGTGACCGCCCGCCCGTCGGCGCGCGCGGCCGTGACCTCCACCGCGGCGTCCCCCGCGGCCGCCGCGACCCCGGGCCGGGACGCGACCCGGTCCAGGCGGATCCGGCCGTCGGGCACCGCGGCCGGGTCGCCGGGCTCCACCGTCCCGCCCTGGACGAGCACGTCCGCGCGGAAGTACTCGCTCGCGTCGCTGCCCGCCACCGCGTCCTGCGCGCGCAGCGCGAACTGGAGCGAGCCCGCGATGAGCGCGATGGAGCCCAGCGCCGCGAGAAGGGTGGCGGTGAGCCGGGGCCAGCCCTCGGCGAAGGAGCGGCGCGCGATGAGCCACAAGGGGTTCCCCACGGTGTCAGCCCTCCATCCGGCGCATGCGGGCATGAACGGCGTCGATGGTGGGCGCCGCCAGCTCGTCGACGATCGTCCCGTCGGCGAGGAACAGCACCCGGTCGGCGTGCGCGGCGGCGCCGGGGTCGTGCGTCACCATGATCACGGTCTGCCGGTAGGCGTCGACGGCGCGGCGCAGGAATCCCAGTACCTCGGCGCCGGAGCGGGAGTCGAGGTTGCCGGTCGGCTCGTCGGCGAACAGCACCTCGGGCCGGGTCAGCAGCGCGCGTGCCACCGCGACCCGCTGCTGCTGGCCGCCCGACAGCTCGCTGGGGCGGTGCGACAGCCGCTCGCGCAGGCCGAGGGCGTCCACGATGGTGTCGAACCAGGCCCGGTCGGCGCGGCGGTTCCCGAGCCGGCCGGTCAGCCGGATGTTCTCCTCCGCCGTCAGCATCGGCAGCAGGTTGAACGACTGGAACACGAACCCGAGCCGGTCGCGGCGCAGCT
>NZ_FOVH01000010.1 GCF_900115095.1 Actinomadura madurae | reverse complement strand
AAGGCGCGAACCCCAGCCGGCCAAACCTCGAAGAAAATCCCAGCAAACACAAAACCCCAAGGGTCTGTGCGTTGCCTCAAAGAAATCCCAGACCATCACCACAAACAGCGACGGTCACGGGGCGGTCCAGCCACAACAGGCCGAACCGATAAAGGCACTGGCTTTTAACACGCTGTTGAGTTCTCAAGAAACGGACACCCACCGCGCCGGACCCCGCTCTCACGGTCCCGACTCCGGGGCAACCCTTCTAACTTACCTGGTTCGTTCCCGTTGTCAAGCGGATCGGCGAAGATCTTTTCGACGGTTCGAGGACGTTCCAGACCCCCACGCGACGACACACCCCCAGGCCGAAAACCTGGCGAGATCGTTTCGTAGGGAGTGCCCTGCGGGCCGGCCACCTCGCGGCGTCCTGCATCCTGTCCGGGCTTGCCATTCAAGAGTACCCCGGCCCGGAGCAAGCTGCGAACCGTTTTCCTCTATTGGCGTCCCCCGGGGCCGTCCGCCTGTCGGCGTCCCGCATCCCCTTGGGGCACGACAGAGATTAGGCAGCGCCGGAGTGTCCGTCAAATCGGCTCGGCCGCCCCCACTCCGCCTTGCCGGAACGCCCAGGTCACGCCTGGTTCAGGTGCTCGGGCTCAGGGCCATGTCAGCGCGATGTCAGTGCCTGGACGCCGATGTGCGCGTGCTGTCAGCGCTCTAGCCCACGGTGGTGATCGTCACAACGAAGGACATGCGAGAGGCACACGACACATGGACGATGTGATCCGCGCAGAGGGACTGCGCAAACGGTTCGGGGACACCACCGCCCTGGACGGGGTGGACATCACGGCGCGCCGGGGCATGGTGCTCGGTGTCCTCGGGCCGAACGGGGCGGGCAAGACGACGGCCGTGCGCGTGCTGGCGACGTTGCTCAAGCCCGACGCCGGTCGGGCGGAGGTGTGCGGCTATGACGTGTTCAGGGAGCCGGTACGCGTCCGCGCGAAGATCGGGTTGACCGGGCAGTACGCGTCGGTGGACGAGGAGCTGACCGGCACCGAGAACCTGGTGATGATCGCCCGCCTGCTCGACTTCGGCCGCCGGGAGGCGAAGGCGAGGGCCCGGCAGCTGCTCGACCGGTTCCGGCTCACCGAGGCCGGGTCGCGTGCGGTGAAGACGTACTCGGGCGGGATGCGGCGCAGGCTCGACCTGGCGGCGAGCCTGATCAACCATCCCGAGGTCATCTACCTGGACGAGCCGACGACCGGGCTCGACCCGCGGGCCCGCAACGAGGTCTGGGAGACCGTCCGCGCGGTGGTCGCCGACGGTGCGACGGTGCTGCTGACCACGCAGTACCTGGAGGAGGCGGACGCGCTCGCCGATCGTATCGCGGTGTTCGACCACGGGCGCGTCATCGCGGAGGGCACGGCGGACGACCTGAAGGGGCGGATCGGGCAGCAGACCCTCGTGGTCCGCGCGACCGAGGCGTACCGCGTCGAGCAGCTCGCCGCGATCGTCGCCGAGCTGACCGGGGAGCGGCCGGAGGTGCAGGCGCCCACAGGGCTCGTCTCGGCGCCAGTGCACGATCCGCGGCTGCTGTCGGCGCTCGTCCGGCGGCTGGACGACGCGTCCATCGTGGCGGCCGAGCTGGCGCTGCGGATGCCGAGCCTGGACGAGGTGTTCCTCACGCTGACCGGTCACCTCGCCGAGGAGCCCAAGCCCGAACTCGTTTCCGAGGGGAGCGTGGCATGACCGCGATCACCGTTGACACCCGTCCGGCCGCCGGGGAGCCGCCGGCGCGGATCAGCCCGCGCCGGACGCTGCGGCACGGCCTGACCTTGGCGTGGCGCAACGTGGCCCAGCTGAGGCATTCGCCGGAGAAGCTGCTGGACACGACGCTGATGCCGATCGTGTTCCTGCTTCTGTTCCTGTACGTGTTCGGCGGCGCGGTCGCCGGTGACACGCGCTCCTACCTGCAGCAGTTGCTGCCGGGCCTGGTCGCGCAGATGGCGATGTTCGCGACGATGGGTCTGGGGACGGCGCTGAACGAGGACATCCACAAGGGGGTGTTCGACCGGTTCCGCAGCCTGCCGATCGCCCGGTCGGCACCGCTGATCGGCACGGTGCTGGGGGACACGGTCCGGTTCATCACCGTGATGACCGTCCTGGTCGGGTTCGGGTCGGTCCTCGGGTTCCGGTTCCACACCGATCCGCTGTCGGTGCTGGGGGCGTTCGCGCTGGCGTACGTGTTCTACCTGGCCGTCTGCTGGATCTCCGTTCTGGTCGGGCTGGTCGCTCCGTCCCCGGACACCGTTCAGGGGCTCGCGTTCATCTGGGTGATGCCGCTGACGTTCGGCAGCAGCGTCCTCGTGCCGGACACGTCCACGATGCCGGGATGGCTGGAGGCGTGGACGAAGGTCAACCCGGTCACGCACCTGGCGGAGTCGGTGCGCGCGCTGACCGTCGGCGGGCCTGTCGGCGACCACGTCTGGTACACGCTGGCGTGGGCGGCGGGCATCGTCGTCGTGACGTTCCCGCTGGCCATGCGCATGTACTCGCGCAGGGCCTGACGACCATGCCGCGAGTCGCGCCGGCCCGGATCCTCGATTCCCGGGCCGGCGCTCCGCACAAGGCACCGTCCCGCAAGGGCTCAAGACATGCAGGCGGCGAACCGGCCTCCCCGCAGCCGCCTCACACGGACGCGACCAGATCGCCGGCCTGCTCGAAGACCTCGTCACGGGTGGTCCGGCGGCCTCGCTCGTACGCCGCGACGAAGGCGTCCTCCCCGAGGACTTCGCAGACGGCAGGCAGGGTGCGCCGGACCTCGTGGCTCGTCATGTCCCGATACCCGTGCAGGCCGTGCGCGGTGCCGAGCAGCTCGGCGGCGCGGACGTGCGCGCCGCTCGCGGCGGCGAACGCGGCGAGGCCCTCGATGAGGGACGCCACGTTCGGATTGCCCATGAGCGGGTCGTTCTCCAGGCCGCCCAGGGCACGGCCGTGCCACCGCCGCGCCGCCTCCAGGTCGCCGTCCTCCTCGGCGAGGCAGCCGAGGCGGCTGAAGGTACGGCGGGACGCCTGCACGAAGTCGGCACGGTGCCCGCGCGATTCCACCCACTTGTAGGCGCGGTCGGCGTGCGAGCGGGCGGCGTCGCGGTCCCCCTCCAGAAGGGCCAGCTCGCACAGCAGGAGCGAGCAGCTCGCGGCGTCCGCGAACTCGCCGATCCGTTCCGTCTGCGCCACGGCGCGTTCGAGTTCGGCGCGGGCGCGGACGGTGTCGCCGAGCTGGGCGCGGGCCTTGGCCAGCTGGGCGAGGATGGCGGAGCCCTGCTCCGGGCTGACCCCGGCCGTCGCGTACTCGTAGGCCTCGTCGCCGAGCCGGACCGCCTCCCGCATCTCGCCGCGGGCCATGGCGAGATGGATCATCGCGCTCAGCGCGACGATCATCCCGAACCGGTCGCCCAGCTCGCGGAACCGGGCGTAGCCGTCGGCGGCGCCCTCGACGGCCTCGGAGAGGTCGCCGAGGTTGATGCCCACGTGGGCGAGGACGACGCGGGCGACGGCGCGGACCCACGGGTCCGGGTGCTCCTTGATGCCGCCCATCCGGCTGCGGATCTCCGCCATGTCCCCGCTGAAGATGCTCAGCGCCGGTCGGGCCAGGGCGAGCATGGGATGCATCGGCGCCTCGGGCATCCGGGCGGCGGCGTCCTCCAGCGTCCGGTGCATCGACTCGGCGGTGGGCCCCGGCTCCGTGGTCATCTCGCCGAGGACGTTGGCGGCGACCACGCAGAGCGCGTACTCCTCTTCCAGTCCGGGCGGGGCGGCGTCACCGGCCATGTCGCGGACGGCGAACGTCCAGCCGCCCGCCTCGCGCTCCATGTCGCGCACGACCCAGAACCACACCAGCCCGGCGACGAGACGCAGGCCCGACTCCACGTCGCGGGTCTCGGTCACGTGCCGGAACGCGGTGGTGAAGTTCTCCCGTTCGGCGGCCAGCCGGGCCGCCCAGCGCAGCTGGTCGCCGCGGCGCAGCTCCGGCTCGGCGCGTTCGGCGAGGCCGACCAGGTAGGCGACGTGCGCGTCGCGGACGCGGCGGGTCTCGCCGGCCTGCTCCAGCCGCTCCCCCGCGTAGACGCGGACGGTCTCCAGGAGCCGGTAGCGGACGTCGGTGTCGCCGTCCGCCATCACCAGCGACTTGTCGATCAGGGCGGCGATCACGTCGATGACGTCGCGCGGGTCGGGCGCGTCCGGTGCGTCCTGGCCGCACACGTGGACGGCGGCGTCCGGGGTGGCGCCGCCCGCGAACACCGAGAGCCGGCGCAGGACGGCGCGCTCCACGTCGTCCAGCAGGTCCCAGCTCCAGTCGACGACGGCGCGCAGCGTCCGGTGCCTCGGCAGCGCGGTGCGGCTGCCGCCGGACAGCAGCCGGAACCGGTCGCCGAGCCGGGCCGCGACCTGCCCGGACGTGAGGGAGCGCAGCCGGGCCGCGGCCAGCTCGATGGCGAGCGGGATCCCGTCGAGCGCCCGGCAGATCGCCACGACGTCGGCGACGGTGGAGCCGTCCACGGCGAAGCCGGGGCGGACGGCCGCGGCGCGGTCGGCGAACAGCCGCACCGACGCGTAGCCGAGGGCGTCGGCGGGGTCGGTGACGTGCTCGTCCGGCAGTGGAAGGGACGGCACCGGGCACAGCGCCTCGCCGGTGATGCCGAGCGGCTCGCGGCTCGTCGCGAGGATCCGGAGGCCGTCGGCCTGCGCGGCGAGGTGGTCGGCGAGCCGCGCGACGGCGTCGACGAGGTGCTCGCAGTTGTCGAGGACGACGACCATCCGCTTGGTGGCGAGGAAGTCCGTGAGGCGTTCGAGGGGGCGCACGACGGCGCGGGTCTCCGCGGGGCGGACGGTCTCCGGGACGCCCAGCGCCGACAGCAGCGCCTGCACGACGTCGCCCGGGTCGGTGACCGGGGCGAGCGGGACGAACCACACCCCGTCCGGCATCTCGTCGACGAGCGCGGCGGCGCTCTCCCCCGCGAGCCGCGTCTTGCCGGCACCGCCGGGTCCGGTGAGGGTGACGAGCCTGGTCTCGCGGAGCAGCTTGCCGACCCGCTTGGACTCCTCCTCCCGGCCGACGAAGCTGGTGAGCTGCGCGGGCAGGTTGGTGCGGGCGGGCCGCGGCCCGCCCGGCGCGCGTTCCGGTGCCGCCGAGGCGGCCGGAGCCGCCGCGCCCGCGGGCTCCCGCCGCAGGATCGACAGGTGGACGCCGGCCAGTTCGGGGGACGGATCGACGCCGAGCCGGTCGGCGAGGGCGCGCCGCGTCTCCTCGTACACCTCCAGGGCGTCGGCCTGCCGGCCCGCCGCGTACAGGGCGCGCATCAGCTGGCCGCGCAGCCGCTCGCGGAGCGGGTTCGCCGCGGCCAGCGGCTCCAGCTCCGCGACGGACGGGAAGGGCAGGCCCGCTGCGGTCTCGGCGTCGATCCGGTCCTCGACGGCGGCGAGGCGCAGCTCCTCCAGGCGCGTGATCGTCCCGCGGGCGAAGTCGGCGTCGGCCACATCGGCGAGCGCGGGGCCCCGCCACAGCTCGAGCGCCGCCCGCAGGCCGTCCGCCCGCCGCCCGGCGTCCCGCTCCGCGCGGGCGGAGGCGACACCGCGCTCGAACGCGACCGCGTCGATCTCGCCGGGGTCGATGCCGAGCCGGTAGCCGGCGGGGCCGTGCTCGACGACGTCCCGTCCCGCGACGCCGCGCAGCCGGGACACGAGCGCCTGCAGCGCGTTCCCGCCGGGCGGCGCGCCGTCCCACAGGTCGTCCAGCAGCCGGTCGGCGGACACGGGGCGGCCCGCCTCGGCCGCCAGCCGGACCAGCAGGGCGCGCAGCCTCCGGCCGCCGACCTCGACGGGCCGCGCGGCCTCGTCCCGCACGTCGAGCGAGCCCAGGATGCCGATGCGCAAAGGTGTCCCCTTCCCGCCTGCCATTGTCGCCGATGTGTGGATCCCGCGTGCCGGGTACCTGTCCGATATGCCTAGAGCACAGATCAAGGACGAGAAGAAGTACCAGAAGCTCCGCGAGAAGGGCGAGAGCAAGGAGAAGGCCGCGCGCATCGCGAACGCGTCCGCGGGCCAGGGGTCGAAGAAGGTCGGCCGCAAGGGCGGCAAGAATCCCTCGTACGACGAATGGACGAAGGACGAGCTGATGAAGCGCGCCCGCGAGATCGGTATCGAGGGGCGTTCCTCGATGAACAAGTCCGAGCTGGTCAAGGCGCTGCGCGACCACTGAATGGAACTCGTCTTCGTTCTGGACTGCCGCGCCCCCGACACCCTGGCCGACTTCTGGGCCGCCGCGCTCGGTTATGAGCGCGGCGTTTTCGACCCCCCGTACGTGAAGCTCACGGACCCCTCCGGGAACGGGCCGCCCCTGCTCCTGCAGCGCGTCCCTGAGCCGAAGACCGTGAAGAACCGCATGCATCTCGACCTCCGCGTGGCCGACATGGACGCGGAACTGGCCCGTGTCGGCGGGCTCGGCGCCACCGTCGTCCGCGGCCCGTTCGTGGACGACGGCTGGCCGACGACGGTCCTCGCGGACCCCGAGGGCAACGAGTTCTGCGTGATCGTCCCGCCTGGAGAGGAGAACCCATGAACGCGGTCGTGGACACCGCGCGCAGGCAGGCCGAGGAGTACGCCGGCGACGAGGACCGCCCCCTCGGCTCCTACCTCGGCACGCTCGCCGTCTACGGGGTCACGGCGGGCACGCTGGCGCTGCTGGGCCGGCGGCTGCGCGACCGGCCCCCGGCGATCGGCCTCGCCGATCTCGCGCTGATGACCGTCACGACGCACAAGCTGTCCCGGCTGATCGCGAAGGATCCGGTGACGAGCCCGCTGCGCGCCCCGTTCACGCGCTACTCGGGGACGGCCGGTCCCGCGGAGGTCGCGGAGGAGGTGCGCGGGAAGGGCGTCCGGCACGCCGTCGGCGAGCTGGTCACCTGCCCGTTCTGCACCGGCCAGTGGGTCGCGACGGCCTACGCGGCGGGCCTGGTGTTCGCCCCGGAGGCGACCCGGCTCGCCGGCGCCACGATGACGGCGGTCGCGGGCTCGGACTGGCTGCAACTGGCGTACGCGCGGCTGCAGCGGTCCGCCCAGGGGTGATGCCCCAATCGCCACGTTCTTTACGTTTGCCCCAGTGATGCCGGGTACGGCGAGTTCATGGATCTCGCATTCCTCAAGACGCTGTATCACCGTCCGGGCCCCTACGTGTCGGTGTACGCCGACCTCACCCGGACCACCGAGGACGCGTCCAAAGCCGCGGAGCTGCGGTGGCGCGCGCTGCGCGCGGACCTGGAAGCCCAGGGCGCGCCGAAGGACACGCTCCGCGCGGTCGGGCAGACCATCGACGAGGAGCTGACGCTCCGCCGCTCCGAAGGCATCGTGATCTTCGCGGCGGACGGCGCGGTCGTGTACGGCGAGCGTCTCCCCCGAAGCCCCCGCAACCCGCACGCCACCGTCGCGCCGCTCCCTGACGTCCTGCCCTACCTGGCCGAACGCGGCGAGCGGTTCCCGCACCTGCTGGCGGTCGTGGACCGCCGCGGCGGCGCCATCGACTGCGTCACCGCCGAGGGGAAGCACGAGCACATCGACGTCGAGGGCGACGAGGACTACCCCATCCGCAAGGTGAAGGCGGGCGACTGGAACCAGTCGCGCTTCCAGCGCTCCTCGGAGAACGTCTGGAAGCTGAACGCGAAGAAGGTCGCGCACGAGATCGACCGGGCCGCGGAGCGCTGCGGCGCCCAGGCCATCCTGATCGCCGGCGACACCCGCGCCCGGACGGCCGTCCTGGAGGAGGTCTCGGAGCACGTCCTGGAGCACACCGTCGAGGCCGACAAGAACACCACGGTCGACGACCCGGACCTCGACGCCGAGCTGCGCCGCCTCCTCCGGCTGAAGACCGCGGAGCGCGTCATGACCGTCGCCGAGCGCTTCGACCGCGAGCTGGCGAACGGCCAGCGCGCCGTCTCGGGCCTGACCCCGACGGTCGAGGCCGTCCGCCAGGCGCGAGTGGAGACGCTGCTGCTGTCGGACGAGGACACGCGGGACCGCCTGTGGATCGGCCCCGACCCGATGCACGTGGCGGCCACGGCCGACGAGCTCCGCGACGAGTTCGGCGTGGCCGACCCCCGCGAGGACCGCGCCGACGCCGCCCTGATCAGGGCCGCCGCCGCGACGGACAGCGAGCTGGTCCTGCTCCCGACGAACGGCGCCCCGAAAGACGTCCAGGTAGGAGCCGTCCTCCGCTACACCGCCTGACCGGCAGGGGTGTGGGGGGCGGAGCCCCCACCCGGGGGGCCAGGGGTCGCCCCCTGGGCCAACACGACGAAGGAGTGACGGCCCGCGCTTTCCGCGGGCACACCACTCCCGAACTCATTCGTGGAGCTATGGGGATTCGAACCCCAGACCTCCTCCATGCCATGGAGGCGCGCTACCAACTGCGCCATAGCCCCTCGGTCGTGGAAAAGCTTAGTGCACGCCGGGAGCGGTTGGGACGTGCGGGCCGCGGAGTGTCATGACTCCGCGGCCCGCGGCCGGTCAGCTGTTGCCGGACCGGTAGATGTAGGTCCGGGTGACCTCGTTGAGCACCGGCATCTTGACGATGACGTTCCTGGGCCACTCGACGATGGCGCCGAGCGGCCGCTCGGTCTCGACGGTCCTGCCGTTCTTGTCGGTGTACTCGATCTCGATCTCGTTGATGTACGAGGTGTTCGGGTCCCGCTCGGTCCGGACCTGACCTGGACGGTTCAGGCCGGCCCGGATCAGCTCGGTCCGGATCTGCTCGGCGCGGATCTCCTCGGCGCGCGTCTGGTCGGCGCGCGTCTGGTCGGCCTGCTTCTGCTCGACCTGGGTCTGGTGCACCTCGGTCAGCTCGGCCTCGTTCGTCGAGCACAGCGTGCGGCTGAGGTCGGGCTGGGTCGGGAGCAGGTCGAACTGGCTCAGGACGTTGAGCGCCTTGATGCAGTCGTCCAGCTTCTGGCTTTCCGGTGCGGGTGGCGGCGCGGCGTGCGCGGACGCCGATACCGCCAGGGCCATGGCGGACGCCACGGCGAGGGTGGCGGTCAGCAGCGGTCTTCTCGCCCTGGTCCGGATTTTCATGGGGTCAGCCCTCATCTCGATCATGCATCGCCACGACCAGGCGTTCCCGCATGATCGACATGGTGAAGCGCGGCCCGGAGAAAGGTAGCCGCCGCCATGGTGAAGGCTTTGCGGTCAGGCCCAGCCGAGGCGGTCGGCGACCGCGCCGGCCGCGTAGCCGCAGGCCGGGCCGAACCATGGGCAAGACCGAAAAGGTGTTGCGGGGGACGGCGGGCGGGTTGGTACCTTGCGGGGGCCGTGACTTCGGGCGAGGAGGTGAGACCCATGAACGCTGTATCGACGTGGGTGCTCCCACGCCCCATCACGGCCGGGCGACTGACGTAGGTGTCGCCGGGAGCGCCTCCAAGGCGATCCCGAGAGGCAACACCATGCGTTTCACTGCGGAGACATCCTCGAACGGTGTCATCGAACGCGACTTCAGCGTCGGCGAGGTCCCCGGCGTTCTCTGGTCGCCCGCATCCGGCCCCGATCACGCGCCCCTGGTGCTGATGGGCCACGGCGGCGGCACCCACAAGAAGGCACCGGCGATGAGCGGCCGCGCGCATCTCCTCGTGAACGGCTGCGGTTTCCACGTCGCCGTCATCGACGCGCCCGGACATGGCGACCGTCCGCGCACCGCGCACGACGAGCGCGAGATCGCCGCGCTGTACGAGGCGAGGGCGGCGGGCGAGGCGGAAGGCCCGATCGTCGTCCGCTACAACGCCCACCTGGCCGAGCGTGCCGTCCCGGAATGGCGGGCGACCCTTGACGCCCTCCAGGAACGTCCGGAGATCGGCGAAGGGCCGGTCGGCTACCTGGGCATCAACATGGGCACCGCCATCGGGGTGCCGCTGACCGCGATCGAACCCAGGATCACCGCCGCGGTCTTCGGTCAGTTCTGGGCCGAGTCGCTGGCCGAGACGGCCAGGCAGATCACCATCCCGGTCGAGTTCGTCCTCCAGTGGGACGACGAGCACATCCCCCGCGAATCCGGCCTCGCGCTCTTCGACGCCTTCGCCTCGAAGCAGAAGACGCTGCACGCCAACGCCGGCACCCACAAGCAACTACCGAGATTCGAGGCCGGAAGCGCCGTCCGCTTCTTCGCCCGCCACCTGATGAGTCCCCCGGCCTGACCCAGCGGTGTCGGCGTCCACCCCGGACGCCGACACCACCCGGGCCCCGGGGCAAGGGGCGAAGGCCTCACCCGGGGGTTCCAGGGGGTCGCCCCCTGGGCCACCACGACGAAGGAGTGACGGCCCACGCTTCCCGCGGGCACACCACTCCCAACTCGTTCGTGGAGGTCAGGGGACGTTACTCGAACACAAAAGACCAGGTCAGAGCCCTGGAAGAGCTTTCCAGCCTCAATACCCCCGAGCCGACCTCGACCAAGCCCGACCGACCTCGCCGGGCACGGCGACTCCGTGTCGATCAAGTCGAGCAGCTGATCGCCGACTACCGGGCCGGCGCGACGGTGTACGAACTCGGTGACCGGTTCGGCATCGAGCGCCGAACCGTCAGCAGCATCCTCCACCGATACGGCGTGCCGAGGCGCCGCCGCGGCCTCACGCCCGAGCAGGTCGACGACGCCATCCACCTCTACACCCTCGGCTGGTTCCTGGCCCGAGTCGGCGATCACCTCGGCGTCAACCACACCACAGTGCTGAACAAACTGCGCGAACGCGGCATCCCCACCTGCGACACCCACGGGCGCCCGCATGTGGAGGCAGGTGACCCTCGATGACCCGCTCTGCAGCTACGCCAACTCGATCAGTTTCGGACGGGGCTGCCGTTGATGGACGGCCAGACCCGATGCGGTCCACGCTCGAACCGCCGTCATGCATACCGGCAGCGTTCACAGGGCTGTCGCACTCGGTCATCGCGTGCTGACTCGCGCACTCGCGGCCTCGCGCAGAGGGCTCTTGACCAGCTTGCCGACCGAGTTCTTGGGCAGCTGATCCCGCACGTGTATCTCGGTGGGGGTCTTGTAGCGAGCGAGTGACGCCGCACAGTGCTCCAGCAGTTCCTCGGCCGTCACCGTGCTCCCCGGCCGTGCGGCGACGAACGCGACGGGGACCTCGCCGTACTTCACGTCAGGCTTGCCGACGACCGCGGCTTCGACCACGCCGGGGTGGCGGTGGAGACACTCCTCGATCTCCTTGGGGTAGATGTTCTCCCCACCCCGGATGATCATGTCCTTGATCCTGTCCACAATGCGCAGGTAGCCGTCCTCGTCGAGAACGCCCACGTCACCGGTATGCAGCCAGCCGGCGCGGAGGACCGCGGCGGTCTCCTCCGGCCGCCCGAGGTATCCCCGCATCACGTTGGAGCCGCGCACTATGACCTCTCCGCGCTCCCCCGGGGGCTGCGGGGTCCCGTCGTCGGAGACCACCAGGACCTCCTGGCCCGGCAGCGCGACGCCGACGGTTCCGGGCTTGCGGGGACCCGCGACCGGATTGACCGTCGACGCGACGCTGCCTTCGGAGAGCCCGTAGCCCTCGACGACCGGGACGCCGAAGCGCTCCTCGAACCGGGTCAGGAGCCGGGACGGCGCGGGGGCCGCTCCACAGATGGCGAAACGCAGCGAGGACGTGTCGACCGCACGCTCCGTGTGGGTGTCGAGCACCGAGTAGACGGTTGGCACAGCGGAGAAGAAGGTCGGTCGGTTCGCCTCGACCAGGTCCCAGAACGTGTCGGGTGAGAACCGCGGGGCGACGACGACGTTCCCGCCGGCGCGCAGCGGGGACAGCACACTGACGACGAGCCCGTTCACGTGGAACAGCGGCAGGACCAGAAGGCTCCTGTCCGCGCCGGTCAGCTCGAAGTGCTCGACAAGCGAGGCGCTCATCGCGTCCAGGTTCGCGTGGTCGAGGAGCACCCCTTTGGGCCTGCCGGTGGTGCCGCTCGTGTAGATCACCAGCGCGATGTCCGAAGCTTCGGCCGCCGGTGGCACCGCTCTGCCGGGTCCGATGGGCGGCTCGTGATCGTCGCGATGGAGCGTCTCCGCATCGACCCAGGACGCGTCGACGGAGGAGGCCAGCGCCCGAGCGCGTTCTCCGCCCACGACGACGACGGAACGGGAGTCCCGCAGTTGGTACCGCACTTCGTCATCGGTGAGATTCGGATTGATCGGGGTCATCGCCGCACCCCGACACCATGCGGCGAACATGACGGTGACGATCTCGGTGCAGTTGGGCAGCAGCACCGCCACCGTGTCACCGCGATCGACGCCCAGGCCTTCGAACCTGCCCGTCGCACGCCGGACAACCTCGGCGAAATCCGCATTGTCGAGGGCACGATCCCCGGCTCGGATGCAGGATGCTCGTGGCGAACTGTGCTCGCGGTTGAACGGGATGCGGGCCGGCATGCTCGGCGGCGAATCGGCGCTCAGTGGAATCCCTCCTTCGGAACCATGGGGGCGGATCGGTCGCGGGTCAACCGGCCGCGCGCTCGGCTGCGGCACCTTCATCGACCTCGCCGGTCCGAGGCCCTCGAGGGCGATAGTCCAGCGGATGAGTTCGTCGTACATCGCCGACGCACTCGCCTGCGCTATGTCATCGGGGGTGTAGACGCCTTGCTCGATGAAGTTCGGGAAGAACGGGATGGAGACGGCCTCCGGCACCGGCATCATCTTCACCGTCGTCACGATCTGCTTCAGCATTTGAACGGATCTGGTCCCAGCGGACACTCCGCCGTAGCTGACGAAGCCCACCGGCTTGTACTGCCATTCGTGGAACAGGTAGTCGATCGCATTGATCAGGGCGGGCGGCGCGCCGTAGTTGTACTCCGGCGTCACGAAGACGAAGGCGTCGGCACTCGCCACCTGCTCACTCCAGCGCAGCGTGTGCCCGTGCTGGTAGTCGGCCTCCCGAGGGTGGTTCGGCTCGTCGAGCAACGGCAGCCCCATCGCGGTTAGGTCCACCAGGTCTGCATCGAAGCGGCCATGTGACTCAGCCGTCTGAAGAACCCACTCGGCGATGGTGGCACCGACTCGTGAAGGGCGTGTACTTCCGATGACGATGTTCAACTTGGGCAAGGTCGTTCACTCCTGACGATCATTCGCCCCAGTCCACGACGTGGAGCAGGGCGCTGCTACGTGGGGCGTCGGCGTTGACGACGTCGAAGTCGACCGCGACCACGCCGTTCGCCTCCGCGTAGCGGTGCCACTTCGCGGCGAGGCGCTCGACGACGTCCGGGTGTTCCGCGGCGACATCCTTTGTCTCGCCCGGATCAGTGGCG
The DNA here is from genome assembly GCF_900115095.1 of Actinomadura madurae. Taxonomy (GTDB): domain Bacteria; phylum Actinomycetota; class Actinomycetes; order Streptosporangiales; family Streptosporangiaceae; genus Spirillospora; species Spirillospora madurae. The sequence continues at coordinate 371,061 of NZ_FOVH01000010.1, read as the reverse complement.
AGGTCGTAAAGGGCGTACTCGCCTGTCCCGCCGCTGACCTCCGGGGCGAAGACGAGCTTCCACTCCCCTTCCCGGTACGCACGGTGGCCGAAGCTCTCCATGCCGAGCTCCTCTTCCCCGACTTGGTCGGATTCCCCTGTGAGGAGCGGTCTCATCGAAGCGCCCACCAGGAGACCGGGATCGGCGACGGGTGCCCCTGCGTAGTCCGCGAAGGTCGGGGAAGTCGCCCTGCCATGTGTTCGCCATGACTCGCCCGTTCGGGTTGAGCTCGTCTCCCCACGCATAGGCCGCCTGATCGAGCCCTCCGCGTGCAGCCCACTCCCACTCCGCTTCCGTGGGCAGGTCCTTGCCTGCCCACGAGGCGTAGGCGCGGGCATCGATCCACGAGACCTGCGTGACCGGGTGGCGGTCGGGACTGCCCGCCGAGCCGTGGCCGAAGGGGGCACGCCAGTCGGCGCCGGGCAGATAGGTCCACCACTGACGGATGTCGTCCAACGGCACCGGTCCGCTCGGCGGTGTGAAGACGAGAGACCCGGGGACCAACAGCGAGGGATCGGCGTCGGGGTAGTCGCGCCTGTCGGGCGTCCGCTCGGCCGTGGTCACGTAGCCGGTCGCCTCGACGAACCGGCGGAACTCCCCGACCGTCACGGGATGTGCGTCGATCAGGAAACCGTCGACCCGCACGCGGTGGCTGGGGCGCTCCTCGGGGTAGAACTGGTCCGAGCCCATCCGGTAGGTCCCGCCCGGAATCGGCTTCATCCCCTTCCAGGTCCGTAGAGGCCTTGCCGGTGTGCTCATGTGGGGGGAGCCGTGGACGCGGAGACGACGCGGTTGCGGAGGCATCCGATCCTCTCGACCTCGATCGCTACTTGATCGCCTTCGTGCAGGAACCGCTCCGAAAAGAACCCGACTCCTCTAGGGGTTCCGGTACAGATGACATCGCCCGGCTCGAGCGTCATGAACTTCGAGAGGTAGGCGACGAGTTCGGGGATGCTGTGCACGAAGGTGCCGGTGCGGTCGTCCTGCCGCACCTCTCCGTTGACCCGTGTGATCAGCCGCAGGTCGGACTCCGCCTCGAACTCGTCGGCGGTCACCAGGCAGGGGCCCATGGGCTTGAAGGTGTCGAAGCTCTTGGCTGTGCCGATCGAGACCGTCAGGTCACCGGCCATCGCCCTGGCCTGCACGTCGCGTGCGGACACGTCGTTCACCACGGTGAGGCCGGCGACGTGCCCCCAGGCATCGTCGGCCGAGACCTCCTTCGTCGAGCGGCCGATCACCACGGCGACCTCGCCCTCGTAGTCGACCTTCGCGTCGGCGACCTTGGGGAGGACGACGGGCGCATCGGGCCCGGCGACGGCTGAGCCTGCCACGATCTGGAAGTTCGGGACCTTCGGTAGGCGTACCTCGCCTCGCGCCTCACGAACCTCGTCACCGTGGCTCGGGTAGTTGTAACCGATGATCAAGATCTTTCCCGGTCGCGCCACCGGGGCCAGCACCGGTACGCCACCGAGCGGGACGGTGGCGGTCACGGACGCATGTCGCGCCGCCTCCAGACCCGGCCCGAACAGCAGCCCTCTAACGTCGTGGCATGCGAGGTCGAGCAGGTCGAGCCTCCCCGTCTCCGTCTCCCGAGCGATGCCTCGTTCGGTGCTGTAGATCCGCATTGACCTCGTGTCTCTTCCTTCGTCCGTGTTCGTGGGCCGGAGACCGTGGTCCCCGCAGTTCGCGCGCGAGCGCCGCTCGACGCCCCGGCCAGCGATCAGCGATCGGCGGGGATCGCGCCGAACGTCGTCCACAGTGCGTGTCCGAGGTCGTCCTCCGGCCTGGCCGATCCCGCGGGTGCTCGCCATGCGATGTGCCCGTCGGGACGGATCAGCACGGCGCCGTGCTCGCCGAGGCCGAACGGATCCTCGTCCCCGGTGTCGATGTCGCGGCCGGTGAGCACCCGGCAGCAGGGGATGTCGCCCGCGACCCGGTCGAGCGCCTCGAGCCAGCGTCGCCCGCCCGGGGCCGCGATCAGCGTGAACCCCCGCGCGATGACATCGAGGGTCGAGACCCGCTGACCGGCTCGGCTGATCCAGCGGTGCGGTGGGCGCCCACCCTCGACACCCCGGGAGTGGGGGTAGATCGGTGCGGCTGGGGGGCCGCCGGCGCCGTACACGTAGCCGATCTCCTGGTCGACCGAACCGAAGTGTTCACGCTGGCGCGGGATCGCCTCGGCGAGACGGGCGCGCTCTGCCGCCGCCTCATGCGGGTCGTCACTCTCGAGAAGCCGAGCGCTCGCCACCGTGGTGGGCCCGAGCCCGCACTCGGCCATCTTCATTGCGTTGTCGACGCTGAACTCGGCGTTGCTGCGGGCCACCGGTCGACGCTCGGTCTCATAGGTGTCCAGCAGAGAGTCGGGTGCCCAGCCGGCGAGCACCCCGGCCAGCTTCCACCCGAGGTTGTCGGCGTCGGCGATGCCTGTGTTCATCCCCATGCCGCCGGTGGGCGGGAACCGGTGCGCCGCGTCCCCCACCAAGAAGATGTTGCCCCGGCGGTAGCGCCGTGCGATCTGCGAGGCCAGCCGCCACGTCCCGACGGACTTCACCTCGATCTCGATGCCATCGACACCCAGGGCCTTGCGGATCAGGTCGACACAGCGCTCCGGAGGGTAGTCCGCGACGGTCTCGACCTCGGGGTCGTAGCCGAAGTTGTAGGTCCAACGATGCTTGCCGTCCATCCCGATGATCCCACCGGGCGCGGCGGAATTGATCAGCCACACGAGCAGGGCGGGATCGCGGTCCGTCCACGAGGAGAGGTCGGCGTGGAAGTAGACGTTGATCTGCCGGCCGAACTCCGGGACGCCCTCCATCTCGATGCCCAACGTCGAACTCAGCGCACCCGAAGCACCGTCCGCGACCACGGCATACCGCGCCGTAACGTGCTCGACGGCGCCGTCCACGCGGCCGAGCGTCGCAGACACCCCCCGCTCGTCCTCGTCGAGCTCGGTGACCTCGACCCCGAAGCGAACGGTCGCCATCCCCTGCCCCTGCAGCGCGTCCAGCAACGCCCGCTGGACCCGGTCCTGGGCACAGGACGCCGTCGCCACCGGGGACACGCTGGCGAAATGCACCTCTTCGTCGAGGGCGAGCGGGATTCGGCCGAGCTCCTCACCTGTGAAGGTGTGCCTCCAGACGACGTTGCCCCATTCGGGACCGACGGCCTCACGGAGGACGGCGTCTGCGATTCCCCAGTCCCGAAAGATCTCCATCGATCGGGTGTTGACGACATGGGCGCGCGGGTGCGGATTCACGGACTCGTACTTCTCGCAGACCACGCTCGCCACGCCGTGGCGTCCGAGGACATAGGCAGTGGCCAGACCCACCGGCCCTGCGCCGACGATCAGTACCGGCGCATCGACCGCGCCGCTCATTGCCGCTGACTCGGAGTCGCCGAGCTGCCCGTCTGCTTGATCAGCTCACTCCTGGGTTCGCCGGCCCTCAGGCGCGCGTGCAGCTCGTCGGGGTCGAACTCGACTCCGATCGGGTTGGCGGCGAACGCACCCGAGGCGAAGAACGCCTCCAGCTCCTCGTCGGTGTCGAAGTTGTCGATCTGCAACTCGACCTGGTTGCCGTCAGGGTCTCGGTAGTACAGCGACGTGGTCGGGCCGTGGTTGATGCTCCACACCGGCGTCGTCCCGGCGGCCTTCAAGCGCTGGTAGTTGTCCAGAAGGTCACCGAGCTCGGCATAGGTGAAGGCGACGTGCTCGAGCCCGGAGTGCGCGGGGGTGGGCCGCTCGGTCGCACCGGCGTTCAGGAAGGCCACACGGTGGTGCTCGTCGTCGTAGGTGAGGAAGGCGAGCCGGTCGTTGGCGTAGACGACGCGTGCGTCCAGGACGTCGACGTACCAGTCGATCATCGGCTGCAGGTCACCGGTGCGTAGGACGATGTGGGCGAGCTTGGCGGGTGAGACCACGGGGATTCCTCTCATGCGGCGGCATTGCCATGCCGGACAGCTCTCAACTGACGATTAAGAGAGAGCCTGCATGAGTCTTACCTCACAGTCAAGAGCCTGCGTCGCCACTCCGGGAGCGCGCGGCGGCCGCGGCGGCCAGCGGATCGATAAGAAGGTCGATCATGTCCGCCATCGGTCGGTCGACCTTGCGCACGCTGACGAGGAGGCCCTCGAGCAGGACGTGCGCCGTGTCCGCCAGGAGATCGACGTCCGCGTCCTCGGGCACGCGCTGGGCGATGGCCCGGAGGAGGCGGTCGTCGACCCATCGCAGCATCTCGGAGTACGCGGCCTGCAGTGTCGGGGAGGTGTTCAGTCGCTCGTACGCCTCTCGCACGAGCGACTTGTAGGGCTCGAGTTCCTCAAGAACGCTGATGAGTTCCGCGCGTGGGTCGCCACCCGACTCGGGACTGCTGGACGCCCGCGCGGTGGCGGCCTGGAACATGGTCGTCAGCACCTCGGCGAACAGGTCGTCCTTGGACGGGAAGTACCAGTGGACGGCGGCGGAGGAGAGCCCGAGCGCCTTCGCGACGGCCGTGACGCTGGTGGCGCGGTACCCGTTGTCGCCGAATTGGCGGATCGCTTCAGCGAGCACCTTCGCCCGGCGTTCGGCGTGCGGGATCTCCTGCATGTTCTTCGGCATGCTGCAATCTTCGCCTACAACGTGAGCGCCCCGGCGCCCCCGGCCGAGCCGGACACCGGCTGCGTCCACAGGGGGCAAGGGGCGAAGCCCCAGAGCACGAGGCCCAACCACCACGAACTCGCACAGGGCCGCAAACCGCAACCGGCAGGGGGCGTGGGGGCGGAGCCCCCACGCCGGGGGTTCCAGGGGGGTCGCCCCCCTGGGCCAACACGACGAAGGAGTGGCAGGTCTGCGCTCTCCGCAGACATACCACTCCCAACTCCGAGTGGAGCTATGGGGATTCGAACCCCAGACCTCCTCCATGCCATGGAGGCGCGCTACCAACTGCGCCATAGCCCCGCCGCTGCGTGGACGTTCATCCCGCAGCGCTCCGCCAGTGTATCGGACGGACGGGTCGGTGCTCGAATCGTTTGCGGTCAGGTGCCCGCGTCGGGGCGGTCGTCGCTGAGGACGGGTTCGGGGAGGGTGCCGGCGTTGTGTTCGGCGAGCCGCCAGCCGCCGTCGCGCATCTCGGTGATGACGGACCAGCAGCAGTTGGAGAGGCCGCCCAGGCGTTCCCAGACCTCTTCGGGAAGGCCGAGGAGGTGGGACATGCCGAGGCGGAGGGCGGCGCCGTGGGACGCGACGACGAGCTGGCCGGTGGGCGGCAGGTCGTCGAGGGCGCGTTCGAGGGCGGCGCCGACGCGTTTGGCGACCTGGGCGCTGGTCTCGCCGCCGGGCGGCTGCCAGGCGGCGTGTTCGGCGGGGTAGCGTTCGCGGATCTCGTGGGAGGTGAGGCCCTCCCAGGCGCCGCCGTCGCGTTCGATGAGGTCCCGGTCGTACCGGATGGGCAGTCCGGTGAGGTCGGCGAGGGCCTGGGCCGTGTCGGCGGCGCGGCGGAGCGGAGAGGCGAGGATCGCGGTGGGGCGGAGCCCGGCGAGGAGGGCGGCGGAGCGGCGGGCCTGCCGCACGCCGGTCTCGTCGAGGGGGATGTCGGTCTTGCCTTGGAAGCGGCGTTCGACGTTCCAGGCGGTCTGGCCGTGCCTCCAGAGGACGAGCCGGCGCCTGCCGGGTTCGCGGGCCGGGCGGCTGTCAGTCACTCGGGCTCCCGACGGCGCGGGCGCGCTGGGCCTGGTGGACGGTGACGCTCTCCGGCAGGGCGATGAGGGGGCAGTCTTTCCAGAGCCGTTCGAGGGCGTAGAACATGCGGTCCTCCTCGTGCTGGATGTGCACGATGATGTCCGCGTAGTCCAGCAGGACCCAGCGGCCCTCGCGTTCGCCTTCGCGGCGGACGGGCTTGGCTCCGGCCTCTTCGCGCAGGCGCTTTTCGACCTCGTCGACGATGGCGCGGACCTGCCGGTCGTTCGGAGCCGAGCAGAGCAGGAACGCGTCGGTGATGACGAGCTGCTCGCTCACGTCGTAGGCAAGGATGTCGTCGGCCAGCTTGTCGCCCGCCGCCTCGGCGGCGATCCGGACGAGCTGCGCCGCCCTCTCGGATGCGGTCACGATGCGCTCGCGATCCTCCCTGTAGGGGTCGTCTCGCCTACACCTTCTCACGGGTGGCGGTCGACCGACCTCTTTGTCGCTGTTCGACCGCAAATGGCAGCTGCGGCCCCTTCCTTCTCCAGAATATGTGCCCCGGTGCGCCGGAGCTCGGCCCCCCACCGCCGGGCGGGCGGGCGTCAGCCGGCGGCGCGGTACAGCTCGCGCTTGTTGATGTACTGGACGATGCCGTCCGGGACGAGGTACCAGATGGGCTCGCCGGAGTGGACGCGCTCGCGGCACTCGGTGGAGGAGATCGACAGGGCGGGGACCTCCATCAGCGAGACCCGCCCGTCGGGCAGGCCGGGGTCGGCGAGCCGGTGGCCGGGGCGGGTGACGCCGACGAAGTGCGCGAGCTCGAACAGCTCGTCGGTGTCGTGCCAGGTCAGCATCTTCTCCAGCGCGTCGGCGCCGGTGATGAAGAACAGGTCGGCGTCGGGGCCGTGGAGTTCGCGCATGTCGCGCAGCGTGTCGACGGTGTAGGTGGGGCCCGGGCGGTCGATGTCGATGCGGCTGACGGAGAAGCGGGGGTTGGACGCGGTGGCGATGACGGCCATGAGGTAGCGGTCCTCGGCGGCGGCGACCTTGCTCCCCTCCTTGTGGGCGGACAGGCCGGTCGGCACGAACACGACCTCGTCGAGGGAGTAGAAGTGCGCGACCTCGCTGGCGGCCACGAGATGCCCGTGGTGGATCGGGTCGAACGTGCCGCCCATGATCCCTAGGCGCCGCTTTTGCGTCATGCCGACGAGAATAGCCAGCGGCCCGACGCCCGGAGGGCCCGGCCCCGGGCTCAGGCCAGGCCGGGCAGCGGCGGGCCGCCGTCCTTCCAGACCACGACGCGGACGGCCTTGCCGACCTCGACCCGCGGGACGGTGCCCGCGGGCAGCACGGCCACCTCGGCGGTGAGGCCGAGCGTCTCGTGGAGGGCGTGCGCGAGCGCGTCCTTCGGGTCGCCGGAGAGGGCCTCGCAGGCCACCAGCAGCCGGACGGACGGGCTGCGGCGGTCCACGACGAGCTGGTAGTGCGGCCGGACGAGCCCCGAGCCGAGCAGGACGCGCTCGACCTCGCTCGGGTAGACGTTCACGCCGCGGACGACGAGCATGTCGTCGGCGCGCCCGAGGACCTTGCTCATCCGGACCAGGGTCCGGCCGCAGGGGCACTCGCCGCGGGTCAGCGACGCGATGTCGCCCGTCCGGTAGCGCAGCAGCGGCAGCGCCTGCTTGGTCGGGGTGGTGAACACCAGCTCGCCGGGCGTCCCGTCCTCGACGGGCTCGCCGGTGGCGGGGTCGACGGCCTCGACGATGAAGTGGTCCTCGTTGACGTGCAGGCCGTCCTGCTCCAGGCACTCGGTCGCCACGCCCGGCCCGATGACCTCCGAGAGGCCGTAGATGTCCATCGCCTTGATCGGCAGGACGTCCTCGATGGCGGTGCGCAGCTCCTCCGACCACGGCTCGGCCCCGAACAGGCCCGCCTTCAGCGCGGGCAGCTCGACCCCGGCCTCCGCGACGGCCTCGCCGAGCCGCAGCGCGTACGCGGGGGTGCAGGTGAGGATGTCGGCGCGCAGGTCGGCGAGCATCCGCACCTGCCGGTCGGTCATGCCGCCCGACATCGGCACCACGGTCGCGCCGAACGCGACGGCCCCCTGGTGGATGCCGATCCCGCCGGTGAACAGGCCGTACCCGTAGGCGTTGTGGACGATGCTGCCCGGCGACGCCCCGGCGCACGACAGGGAACGCGCGCACATCGCCGCCCACAGGTCGAGGTCGGCCTTGGTGTAGGCGACGAGGGTCGGGCGGCCCCGCGTCCCGCTGGACCCGTGGACGGCGGCGACCTGGTCGCGCGGGACGGCGAGCATCCCGAACGGGTAGTTGTCCCAGAGGTCCTGCTTGGTGGTGAACGGGAGGTTGCGCAACTCGGCGAGCGTCACGTCCGAGCCGCCCTCGACGCCCGTGCCCTTGAGCCGCCGCCCCTGCACGCCGTCCGCGGCGAGGAGCCGGTCGACCATGCCCCACAGCCGGTGCCGCTGCAGCGCGGCGCGCTCGTCGAGGGACATCGCCTCGGCCTTCGGGTCGAACATGGGGCCTCCAGGGCACGTCCGGAGCCGGACGGGCCCCCCGCTGCGGGGAACCCTGCGGCACGGTGGTTCGTCGGAACTACCATGCCAGGTATGACGGAGAACACGCCGGATCGAGCACGCACACGCTTCCCCGGGATCAGTTCCCGGGCCTACGAACACCCTGCGGACCGTTCGGCGCTGGTGGCGCTGCGCTCGCTGTCCGGGTTCGACGTCGTCCTGCGCAAGTTGTCGGGGCTGGTGAACGAGCGGTCGCTGCGGCTGATGTTCCTCGGCGGGACGGTGCGCGTCGGCGAGGACCAGTTCCGCCACATCCACGACATGGTCCGCGACGCCTGCTACATCCTGGACATGCCGGAGGTTCCGGAGCTGTACGTCCGGCAGGACCCGACGCCGAACGCGATGGCGCTCGGCTCCGACCACCCGTTCATCGTGCTGAACACCGGGCTGATCGACCTGCTGGACGAGGAGGAGCTGCGGTTCGTCGTCGGGCACGAGGTCGGGCACATCCTGTCCGGGCACGCGGTGTACCAGACGATGATGCAGATCCTGCTCCAGCTCGGGTCGCGGCTGGCGTGGCTGCCGCTCGGCAACGTCGGCATCGCGGCGATCATCATCGGGCTGCGCGAGTGGTTCCGGAAGGCGGAGCTGTCCTCGGACCGGGCGGGGCTGCTCGTCGGGCAGGACGTCGACGCGGCCAAGCGGGTGAACATGAAGCTCGCCGGCGGGACCAAGCTGGGCGAGATGAGCAGCGAGGCGTTCTTGCAGCAGGCGCGCGAGTACGACGCGGCCGGCGATGTGCGGGACGGCATCCTGAAGTTCCTGAACCTGCTCGGGCAGTCGCACCCGTTCGCGGTGATCCGGTTCGCCGAGATCGACCAGTGGGCGCGCGGCGGCGAGTACGAGCGGATCCTGGCCGGCGACTACCCGCGCCGCGACGACGACGGCGACGCGTCGGTCAGCGACGGGATCAAGGACGCCGCCAAGTCCTACCGGGAGTCGTGGGAGCGCACCGCCGACCCGTTCGTCGGCAAGGTCCGCGACATGGCCGACGCCGCGGCGGGCGCGGCCGGCGGGCTGTTCGACCGGTTCACCCGGCGCGACAACGGGCCGACCGACCGGAACTGACCAGCGAGAACGAGGGCCGCCGCGACACGGACGCGGCGGCCCTTTCGCGTCCCGTCCCCTCGCGTACCGCGGCCGAGCGTCCCGCGTCCTAGAAGGGCGCGGGGACGAGAAGCTCGACGTTGCGGTCGGCGACCTCGCCGCGGCGGTTGTCCTCCCGGTCCTGCCAGTCGTTGCCCGCCAGTTCCCGGGACAGCGACGCCAGCCGCACCGGATCGGTGAGGCTGCCGCCGTAGGACGCGGGCCCGGCCGAGTCCAGGATGGTCGCGAAGACCGACAGGGTGCCGTCGCCGTTGTCGGCCAGCTCGACGAGGCGGCTCTGCTGCGGGAAGTCGATGTGCGCGGCCGTGTTGACCTCCCAGAACCCTCCCCCGCCCTCGCGGGCGTGCGGGATGACCTGGTTGCGGTGCGTGTGGCCGTTCACCCAGAGGACGACGTTCGGGTAGCGCAGCAGGAGCGCCTCGATCTCGTCGCCGAGGACGCGGTCGCCGCCGAGCGGGTTCTCCAGCGAGCCGATCGGGTGGTGGCTGAACAGCACGAACAGCCGGTCCTTCACCGCGTGCCGGACGACCGAGCCGTCCGCGGCGAGGTGGCGGCTGCTCCCCGCCTTCAGCTGGGCCTCCAGCCACGCGAACTGCTTCCGGTCGAGCGACCCCTCGGAGTAGCCGTTCGGGTTGACGGTGTCGAGGACGAGGCCCCGCACGACGCCCCGGTCGAAGGCGTAGTAGGCCGTCCCCTCGCGGAGGTTGGCCAGGGTGAAGCCGTGGCCGCGCAGCGACGCGGTGGTCTTGAAGTGCTCGGCGACGACCTCGCCGCGCGACAGCATCCGGCGGTTCAGGTCCGGGGTGACCGGGCGGAACAGGCCGCCGGCGCCGCCCCGCTCGCGGCTGAGCCGGACGAGCTCGGCGGCGTCGGCGTCGCGGAGCATGCGGGCGAGGCGTTCGGCCTGCCCGTCGTCCGCCGGGGCGCCGATCTTGATGCCGCCGGTGGCGAGGCCCGACACGATCGGGTTGACCGGCAGGTTGCCCTGGATGAGGCCGTCGTGGTTGCCGAACACCGCGAGCCAGGGCGAGTCCAGCCCGGTCGCCTGGAACGGCCGGCGGGCGGCGTCGATCAGGCCGCGCACCCGCGGGAACCCGTACCGGCTGATCGGGAGGTCGGCCTCCGCGCCGGGCGGCGCGCCCTCCGGATGCCAGAACGCCCGGTCGTAGGACGTCCAGTCCATGACGCCCTCGTACCGGTCCGGGTCGCCGGAGTCGGGGCGGACGCGGCCGCCGTCCAGCAGGTCGATGATCCAGCGGACCTCGTTGTACTGGACGTTGTCGGCGGCGTCGCCGGTGTTGATGGTGAACGCGAGGGGCAGGCCGGTCGCCGGGCCGCGCCCGACCGCGTTGACCGCCCGCACCATCGCCTCGGCGACCTGCGTGGACAGGATCTCCTGGGGCCGGTACGCGCCCTCGACGGGCAGCACGTTCAGGGCGTCCTTGAACCGGTCGACGAACTCCACGCGGGCCGGAGATTGCGCGTCGATGACGTGCACGTCGGTGAGATGGCCGAACGCCAGGACGCCGCGGCGGGTGGCGGCGCGCCGCGCGGAGGCGGTGCCGCCGAGGTCGCGGCGCAGGACGTGCGGCTCGCCCGGACCGGTGATCACCGGGCGGTACCCGCCGGCGCCCGCGGCGCCGAGCAGGTACGTCCGGTCGAGGGTGGTGCCGGTGACGGGGCCCCGGAGCGCGGGCGCCGCGGCGGCGGGGCGGGCGGGGAACGCGGCCAGCCCGGTGGAGGCGATCCCCGCGCCGAGGGCGGCGCCCTTTAGGACACGGCGGCGGCTGTACTCACGAGTCACAATCGTGAATCAGACCACACCGTGAAGGTGACATCAATGGCAAAAATGTCACAACTCCGACGGTGGCCGCTGCCGGTCCCGCCGCCCGGCGTCAGCCGCGCACGTGCCCCTCGCCCGTCACCACGTACTTCGTGGAGGTCAGCTCCGGCAGCCCCATCGGGCCGCGGGCGTGCAGCTTCTGCGTCGAGATGCCGATCTCCGCGCCGAACCCGAACTCCTCGCCGTCGGTGAAGCGCGTCGAGGCGTTCACCATCACGGCCGCCGAGTCGACCAGGGCGACGAACCGCTTCGCGGCCGGCTGGGACGCCGTGACGATCGCCTCGGTGTGCCCCGACCCGTACCGCCGGATGTGGGCGACGGCGTCCTCCAGCGAGTCGACCACGCGGGCGGCGATGTCGAGCGACAGGTACTCGGCGTGCCAGTCGTCCTCGGTCGCCTCCACGACCCCGTCGCCGTACGAGCGGACGCGGTCGTCGCCGTGCACCGTGACACCCGCGTCCTTGAGCGCCTCAAGCACGCGCGGGACGAACCTGTCGGCGATGTCGGCGTGCACGAGGAACGTCTCCGCGGCGTTGCACACCGACGGACGCTGCGTCTTGGCGTTCAGGAGCAGCTCCACGGCCATGTCCACGTCCGCGGCGGCGTCCACGTACACCGCGCAGTTCCCCACGCCCGTCTCGATCACCGGGACGGTCGACTCCTCCACCACCGAGTTGATCAGCGAGGCGCCGCCGCGCGGGATCAGCACGTCCACCAGGCCGCGCGCCCGCATCAGGTGCTTCACCGACTCGCGCGACGTTCCCGGGACGAGCTGCACCGCGTCCGCCGGGACCTCGGTGCCGGCGAGGGCGCCCTGCATCACCCCGACCAGCGCCGTGTTCGAGTCGTGCGCCGACGACGAGCCGCGCAGCATCGCCACGTTCCCGCTCTTCAGGCACAGCGCGGCGGCGTCCACGGTCACGTTCGGGCGGCCCTCGTAGATCATCCCGACGACGCCGAGCGGCACCCGCACCTGCCGCAGCTCCAGCCCGTTCGGCAGCACGCTCCCGCGCACCGTCTCCCCCACCGGGTCCGGCAGCGCGGCGACCTTGCGGACCGCGTCGGCGATCGCGGCGATCCGCGCCTCCGACAGGCTCAGCCGGTCGATCATGTACTCGGACGTGCCGCCCTCCCGGGCGCGCGCCACGTCGGCCTCGTTCGCCTTGACGATCTCCGGCGCGGCCGCCACCAGCGCGTCCGCGATCCGGTGCAGCGCCGCGTCCTTCGCCGCCCGCGGCAGCGGCGCCAGGCCGGCCGCGGCCTCCCTGGCGCGCCGCGCCACCCGCAGGAACTCCTCGCGCTCCTCGCTCATCAGCAGGCTCCCTCAGTCCGGTCGTCCCCGTGGGACGAGCCCCCGGTCATGTCAGTACCACCAGGTGGTCGCGGTGGATTATCTCGCGTTCGTACTCGGCGCCCAGCTCGCGGGCCAGCCAGCGCGTCGAGCGCCCCATCAGGTCGGGGATCTCGGACGCGTCGTAGTTCACCAGCCCCCGCGCGACGACCCGGCCGCCGGTGTCGCACAGGTCGACGGGGTCGCCCGCGGCGAAGTCGCCGTCCACGCCCGTCACGCCCGCCGGCAGCAGCGACTTGCGGCGCCGCACGACCGCCTCGACCGCGCCCGCGTCCAGCGTGACGCGGCCCTGCCCGGTGGTGGCGTGCGCGAGCCACAGGTTCCGGGTCGACATGCGGCGCCCCTCGGCCGGATGGAACAGCGTCCCGACGCGGTCGCCGGCGAGCGCGCGGGCGGCGGACGCGGCGTTCGTCAGCAGCACGGGGATGCCCGCGATCCGCGCCGCCTCGACCTTGGTGACCATGCCGCCGGTGCCGACGCGCCCGGACCCGCCGAGCTCGACGTCCTTCAGGTCGTCCGGGCCGTGCACGTCATCGATGCGGCGGACACCCGGCCGCCTCGGGTCTCCGGTGTAGAGGGCGTCCACGTCCGACAGCAGGACCAGCGCGTCCGCGCGGATCAGGTGGGCGACGAGCGCGGCGAGCCGGTCGTTGTCGCCGAACCGGATCTCGTCGGTGGCGACGGTGTCGTTCTCGTTCACGATCGGCAGGACGCCCATCGCGAGGAGCTGCGCGAGGGTGCGCTGCGCGTTGCGGTGGTGCGAGCGGCGCATCATGTCGTCGGCGGTGAGCAGCACCTGCCCGACCGTCAGCGCGTACCGGGCGAACGACGAGGTGTAGCGGGCGAACAGCAGGCCCTGCCCGACGCTCGCCGCCGCCTGCTGGGTCGCGAGGTCCGGCGGGCGCCGGGTCAGCCCGAGCGGGCCCAGCCCGGCGGCGATCGCGCCGGACGACACGAACACGATCTCGGTGCCCTCGGTGCGCCGGCCGGCGAGGACGTCCACCAGCGCGTCGATCCGGTTCGCGTCGATCGTCCCCTGTTGCGTGGTCAGCGACGACGAGCCCGCCTTCACCACGATGCGGCGGGCCTTCGCGATCGCCTCGCGCTCGCTCATCGAGCAGTCTCCTCGCAGATCTAGACGTACCCGTCCAGGCGGCGGTCGGTGCCGCGGGGGCCCATCGCCGCCTCGCCCGCCGGGACCTCCGGCTCCCAGTCGAACACGATCGACTCGTCGGCCGTGCCGATCAGGACGGTCGCGCCCGCCGCGGCGCCCGCCTCGGTGAGCGCGTCCTCCACGCCGAGCCGGGCGAGCCGGTCGGCGAGGTAGCCGACGGCCTCCTCGTTGGCGAAGTCCGTCTGCCGCAGCCAGCGCACGGGCTTCGTCCCGGTGATCAGGTAGGTGTTGTCGCCGAGGCTCTTGATCTCGAAGTCGGCGTCGCTCCCGACCGGCTCGGGCCGGATCACGACGCGGGTCGGCTCCGCCGGCGGCAGCGACGCGCGGTGCTCGGCCACCATCGCCGCCATCGCGAACGACAGCTCGCGCAGCCCCTCGTGCGTCGCCGCCGACACCTCGAACACCCGCAGGCCGCGCGCCTCGAAGTCGGGCCGCACCATCTCCGCGAGGTCGCGGGCGTCCGGCACGTCCACCTTGTTCAGGACGACGATGCGCGGCCGGTCCGACAGCGGGCGGTCGCCGAGCACCCGGTCGTAGGCCTGGAGCTCGCGCTCGATGACCTCGAAGTCGCTGACCGGGTCGCGTCCCGGCTCCATCGTCGCGCAGTCCAGGACGTGGGCGAGGGTGGACGAGCGCTCGATGTGGCGCAGGAAGTCCAGCCCGAGGCCGCGGCCCTCGCTGGCGCCCTCGATCAGGCCGGGGACGTCCGCGACCGTGAACGTGGTGTCGCCCGCGCTCACCACGCCGAGGTTCGGGATCAACGTCGTGAACGGATAGTCGGCGATCTTCGGCTTGGCGGCGGACAGCGCGGCGATCAGCGACGACTTGCCGGCGCTCGGGAACCCGACGAGCGCGACGTCGGCGACGCTCTTCAGCTCCAGGACGACGTCCGCCTCCTCGCCCGGCTCGCCCAGCAGCGCGAACCCGGGCGCCTTGCGCTTGGCGGACGCCAGCGCGGCGTTCCCGAGGCCGCCGCTGCCGCCCTTCGCGATCACGAACCGGGTGCCCTCGCCGACCAGGTCGGCGAGGACCGTGTCGCCCGACTTCACGACGGTGCCGTCCGGGACGGGCAGGACCACGTCCGCGCCGTCCGCGCCCGTGCGCAGGCTGCCCTGGCCCGGCCGGCCGTTCCCGGCCTTGCGGTGCGGCCGCCGGTGGTACTCGAGGAGGCTCGCGGCGTTGGAGTCGACGACGAGGACGACGTCGCCGCCGCGCCCGCCGTTCGCGCCGTCCGGCCCGCCGAGCGGCTTGAACTTCTCCCGGTGGATCGAGGCGCAGCCGTTGCCGCCGTTGCCCGCGGCGACGTGCAGCACCACCCGGTCGATGAACTGCGCGCCCGATCCCGCTCCAGCGGCCACGGTGAACTCTCCTCGGTGAGAAACGGCGAAGGGGCGGACCGAAGAACGGTCCGCCCCTTCGAGAACGCTTGGTGCCCCGGCGGACTATTCCGCCGGCGGGACGACGCTCACCGCGTTGCGGCCACGGTAGCGGCGGAACTCCACCGCACCCGCGACCAGCGCGAACAGCGTGTCGTCGCCGCCGCGGCCGACGCCCGGCCCGGGGTGGAAGTGGGTGCCGCGCTGCCGGACGATGATCTCACCGGCGTTGACGACCTGGCCGCCGAACCGCTTCACACCGAGCCGCTTGGCGTTGGAGTCGCGACCGTTACGGCTGGACGATGCGCCCTTCTTGTGTGCCATGTGACCGCTCTCCCTTACTTCCCGGCCTTGATACCGGTGATCTTGACCTCGGTGTACGGCTGGCGGTGCCCCATCCGCCGCTTGTACCCGGTCTTGTTCCGGTAGTGCATGATGTTGATCTTGGGGCCCTTGACCGCGCCGAGGATCTCGGCGGTCACCTCGTAGCGCGCGAGGTCGGCCGCCTTGCTGACGACGTCGTCGCCGTCCACGACCAGCAGGGCCTGAAGCTTGACGGTCGATCCGACCTCACCGGCCAGCTTGTCGACGGTCAGCACGTCGTCGACGGCCACCTTCTCCTGCCGGCCGCCTGCGCGGACAATCGCGTACACCGCGGAAACCCTTCGTCTGCGCGCGCTTCCGGACTGAACCGGTCCCACGCGTGGCTTTACCAGCCCCCGGATGGGGGCCTACCCCCGGCACCGGGCCGAGGGCGGCACACCAGAGGAGACCCCTGGCGCTCTCTGCTTGGCCTCACCGGATCGGCGAGGTGAGCACCGAACGAGCCCCGGACGGGGTTCGCGGTGCAGGTTCAGGCGACGCGCCCACGACGCGCCGATGTACAAGAATACCGGATCCCTGTGCTTATTGCATTTCTCTGCTGTGCTCATGGCAGTGCCCTCCTCCTTCGGGCCTGGAGGCCCTCCATCGTCGGGCACCGCGGGCGATCGCTGGCATCGCTCCGACTCGCCTAGCGGCTCGCTGCGCGATCAGGTTCTCTCAAGCTCGAACCTGCCTTCGGACGCGATCGCGACCATTGAGGTTGTTGCGGGGTTGCGGCGGCGGGCTGGGGTTCGAACGCCAGCGGGGGCTCCGGGCCCGCCGCCGCTTCCGGTTACTCCTGGTCAGGTTCCGCGAACGGGGTCGCGGCGTGGACGTGGGAGCGGATGGAGGGAGCTTCCTCGGTCGCGCCGGGAGCGGAGCCGTTCGGCTCGGCGGCGGACGCGTCCGCGGTCATTTCGGTGCCGTTCAGGTCCGGGCCGACCGGCTCGGACGTGCCGGCGAGTTCGCCAGACTCGACCGGCGCGGCAGGTGCGGCGGGCTCAGCCGATCCGGCAGACTCCGCCGGTTCGGCGGGCCCGGCCAGTTCGGCAGGCTCGGCCAGTTCGACGGGCTCCGCCGATCCGGCAGAGTCGACCGGTTCGACAGGCTCCGCCATCTCGACAGGCTCGGCCAGTTCGGCAGACTCGATTGGGTCGGCGGGGTTGGTCGGTTCGGCGGGGGCGGTTGGGCCCGTTGAGGCGGTGCCGTTGGTGGCTAGTGTGATCGGTTCGGTGGAGTCCAGGGTGCCGGGGGGCATGTCGGTGGCCTCGGCCGCGGCCTCGGCTGCCTCCACGGCCGCCTGCGCCGGGGACTCGTCGATCTCGGGCGGCGGGCCGGCCGGGCGCTTGGCGGGGCCCGACTTCTTCGGCCGGGAGCGGACCGGCTCCGGCTTCGCCTCCACGACGGGGGCCGGGGCGGCGGCCGGCTCCGGCGCGGGCTCCGGCACGGCGGGCTCCTTCGGCTTGGCCTGGGCCAGCTTCTCCTCGACGGCCTTCTCGACGTCGCCCTTGCGCTTGCGGCGGCGCCCGCTCTCCTTGCCGGCCGCCTTGTCCGCCTTCGGCTCGACCGGCGTCAGGTGGACGTGGATGCCACGGCCGTTGCAGGACTCGCAGGTCTCCGAGAACGCCTCCAGCAGCCCCTGGCCGACGCGTTTGCGGGTCATCTGCACGAGGCCGAGCGAGGTGACCTCGGCGACCTGGTGCTTGGTGCGGTCCCGCGACAGGCACTCGACGAGGCGGCGCAGCACGAGGTCGCGGTTGCTCTCCAGCACCATGTCGATGAAGTCGATCACGACGATGCCGCCGATGTCGCGCAGCCGGAGCTGGCGGACGATCTCCTCGGCCGCCTCCAGGTTGTTGCGGGTGACGGTCTCCTCCAGGTTGCCGCCCTGTCCGGTGAACTTGCCGGTGTTGACGTCGATGACCGTCATCGCCTCGGTCTTGTCGATCACCAGGGAGCCGCCGGACGGCAGCCAGACCTTGCGGTCCAGCGCCTTGGCGATCTGCTCGTCGATGCGGAACGCGGAGAGGGCGTCCTGGTCGCCCGTCCAGCGCTCGACGCGGTCGCCGAGATGCGGGGCGACGTACTCGACGTACTCGGAGACGGTGTCCCAGGCCTCCGCGCCGGACACCACGAGCTTGGTGAAGTCCTCGTTGAAGATGTCGCGGACGACCCGGATCGTCAGGTCGGGCTCACCGTAGAGCAGGGAGGGAGCCGAGGCCGTCTTGACCTTCTTCTGGATGTTCTCCCACTGGGCCGCCAGGCGGGACACGTCGCGGGAGAGCTCCTCCTCGGTCGCGCCCTCGGCGGCGGTGCGGACGATCACGCCGGCGTTCTCCGGCATGACCTTCTTCAGGATCGACTTGAGGCGGCTGCGCTCCTTGTCGGGGAGCTTGCGGCTGATGCCGGTCATCGAGCCGTCCGGCACGTACACCAGGTAGCGGCCCGGCAGCGAGACCTGGCTGGTCAGCCGGGCGCCCTTGTGGCCGAGCGGGTCCTTGGTGACCTGGACGAGCACCGACTGGCCCGACTTCAGCGCCGACTCGATGCGGCGCGGCTGGCCCTCCAGCCCGGAGGCGTCCCAGTTGACCTCGCCCGCGTACAGGACGGCGTTGCGGCCCTTGCCGATGTCGACGAACGCCGCCTCCATCGACGGGAGCACGTTCTGGACCTTGCCCAGGTAGACGTTGCCCACGTACGACTGGTGCGTGGCGCGGTTGACGTAGTGCTCGACGAGGACGTCGTCCTCCAGGACGGCGATCTGCGTGCGCTCGCCCTCCTGCCGCACCACCATGACGCGCTCGACGGCCTCGCGGCGGGCGAGGAACTCCGCCTCGGTGATCACCGGCGGGCGGCGGCGGCCCTGCTCGCGGCCCTCCCGGCGGCGCTGCTTCTTGGCCTCCAGCCGGGTCGAGCCCCGCACGGACCGGACCTCGTCCTCGGCGGCGGCCCGCTCCTCGCGGGCGGTGCGCACGTGCACGACGGTGTTCGGCGGGTCGTCCGTGCCGTTGCCGGTCTCGCCGTCGGCGCCCGAACGGCGCCGCCGGCGGCGACGGCGGCGGCTCCCGCCGGACTGGGTCTCGTCCTCGTCCTCGCCGTCGGCGGAGTCCTGCTCGGGCTCCTCCGCCTTGGGCTCCTTGTCCTTCTCCTTGTCCTTGCCCTTGGCGGACTTGCCGGACTTGCCGGACTTGCCCTTGGCCGCCTTGCCGCCCTTGGCGGGCTGCTCGTCCTTGGGCTCCTCGTCCTTGGGCTCCTCGGCCTCGGCCTCGTCGGCGGGCACCTCGTCGTCGGCGCCCTCCTTGCCGCCCCGGCCCCGGCCGCGGCCGCCGCGGCGGCGGCGCCGGCGGGACGGGCGGTCGTCGGACTCGTCCTCGTCCGCGGAACCGTGGTCGAGGTCCTCGTCGCCGGTGTCGCTCTCTGCCGTCTCGGCGGGCTCGGCCGGCTCGGCCTCGGCGGGCTTGCGGCGGGCGGGCTTGTCCGCCGTCGGCTGCGGCGGCTGGAAGACGACCATGGGCGGCTGGAATGTCACGCCCGGCACCCCGACCCCGCTAGCGGGCTCGGTCTCCGACACCTGCTCGGCGGACGCCGAGTCGAGCGCCGGCTCCGTGCCGGCGACCGGAACGGACGGGACCTGCGGCACCGCGGGCACGCCCGGCGCCTCCGAGGCGGCGGACGCGGCCGAGCGGCGCCGGGTCCGGGTACGGGGCGCGGGCTCCTCACCGGCACCCTCGGGCCCGGCCTCCGGAGTGGTCTCCGCGCCGGTCATGGGCTCGGGCGCCTCGGCGGCCTTCGCGCTCCGGGTGCGGGTGCGGGTCCTCGTGGTGCGCTTCGGCGGCTCGGAGGCCTCGGCCGCCGGGACGGCCTCCGCGGCGGACGCGTCCGCCGCGGGAGGAGCGGCCTCGACGTCGGGCGGCGGCCCGGCCGGACGGCTCGCACGGCGCGGGCGCGACGTCACACCCGAGGCCTCGGGCTGCGCGGCCTCCGCGCTCTCGTTCTCCACGTTCTCGTTACCAGTGCCTTCGGCCGTGGCCGAATCGGCTTCGTTCTCAAGCATCCGGGCAATCTCCCGTCAGGCTCCCGGGCGCGTCCGCCCGCCCCGCCCGGGGGCGGATCGGTGCGGTGCGCCGCACGAGAGCACCTCGTCAATCGTCGGCGTCGCCACGGCCGGGCAGTGCCCGGTCATGACGACGAAGTCGTCGGGGGTGCGCCCGCCGTACCCTGCGGGACCGGTTCCGTGCTGCCACGGCTTCGGTCCCACGGTCAGGCGCTGACGGCATCCGCGCTCGCGGCGTCCCCGGGCTGCGGCCGCTCCAGGCCGCGGACCGTCGCGGCGTCGTCGCCGGACGGCAGGCCGATCTCCCGGTCGGGATCCAGGGGATCCGCGAGACCACCGGTGTCCGCGTCGAGGGGCCCCTGCGCCAGCCTGGTCACCAACGGAGGTGACGGCGGCGCGAGGTCGGCGACCTGGCGCAGTCCGGTGAGGATGTCGTCGGGTCGTACGGCGGGTGTGGAATGCCGAACAACCATTCGAAGTATCGCACAAGGGGCATCCGCCGCCTCCGCGGCGCGCCGGTCCGGCTCGAACGCGGACACGGCGGCGCGCACGTCGAAACGGCGCCGCCCCTTCTTCGTGAGGCGTTCCACCTCGATGGTCGCGGCGGCCATGAAGGCGGCCACGGCCTCGGCGGCGTCGCGCTCGGCGACGCCGTCCAGCCTGATCCGCCATTCGGACGCCTCGAGCCGATCGGCGAACGCGCCCGGCCTGGCCGGCGCGTCACCGCGTCCCACCCGGACCGGCACGACATCCAGGATGTCGAGCCCGGGGGGCAGGGCGGCGTCGAGATCGGCCCGCACCCGCGCAGGGTCGCAGGTCGCGGTGAGCCCGAGTTCGAGGTATTCGGCCTCACTGGCCACCCCTGTCGCCGCCGCACCCGCATACGAGATCTTCGGGTGGGGGGTGAATCCGCCGCTGAACGCGACAGGGATCCCGGCGCGCCGAACGGCGCGTTCCACGGCCCGGGATATGTCGCGGTGGCTCGTGAACCGCAGCCTGCCCCGCTTGGCGTAGCGGACGCGCAGTCGCTGGGTCACGGGGGCCGGCGCCGGACCCTCCGGCATGGGTGCCAGGGTTCTGGTCCTTCCTACTCGTGTCGAGTCGAAATAAAGGTCTCCCTATAGAGTACGGGTCGCCGGGCCCGGTTCCGCCAGCCCCGGCCCCCGAGGGGCGCCGGACCCCCGCAGGCCAGGGCGCTGACGAGGCCGAATCCGGTTAGACCACGCTCAGCGGGAGCAACTTGCGGCCGGTCGGGCCGATCTGGATCTCGGTGCCCATCGTGGGGCAGACGCCGCAGTCGTAGCAGGGCGTCCAGCGGCAGTCCTCGACCTCGGTCCCGTCGACCGCGTCCTGCCAGTCCTGCCAGAGCCACTCGCGGTCCAGGCCGGCGTCGAGGTGGTCCCAGGGCAGCACCTCGACCTCGTCGCGCTCCCGGACGGTGTACCAGGCGAGGTCGACGGGCTCGCCGGCGAGGGCCCTCTCGGCGCACGCCGTCCAACGCTCGTAGGAGAAGTGCTCGCTCCAGCCGTCGAACCGGCCGCCGTCCTCCCAGACGGCCCGGATGACCTTGCCGACGCGGCGGTCGCCGCGCGACAGCAGGCCCTCGACGATGGACGGCTGCCCGTCGTGGTAGCGCAGGCCGATGGCGCGGCCGTACTCCTTGTCGCCGCGCAGGGCGTCCTTGAGGGCGCGCAGGCGCCGGTCGACGGTCTCGTGGTCGCACTGCGCGGCCCACTGGAACGGGGTGTGCGGCTTCGGCACGAACCCGCCGATGGACACCGTGCAGCGGATGTCCTTGCGGCCGGTGGCCTCGCGCCCGGCCCTGATGACGCGCTTGGCCATGTCGGCGATCGCGAGGACGTCCTCGTCCTCCTCGGTGGGCAGGCCGCACATGAAGTAGAGCTTGACCTGCCGCCAGCCGTTCTCGTACGCGGTGGTCACGGTGCGGATCAGGTCGTCCTCGGTGACCATCTTGTTGATCACCTTGCGCATCCGCTCGGAGCCGCCCTCGGGCGCGAACGTCAGGCCGGACCGCCGGCCGCCGCGGGAGAACTCGTTGGCGAGCGTGATGTTGAAGGCGTCCACGCGGGTGGACGGCAGCGACAGCGAGGTGTTGGTGCCCTCGTAGCGGTCGGCGAGGCCCTTCGCGACGTCGCCGATCTCGCTGTGGTCGGCGCTGGACAGGCTGAGCAGCCCGACCTCCTGGAAGCCGGACTCCTTGAGGCCCTGCTCGACCATGTCCCCGATCGTGGTGATCGACCGCTCCCGGACCGGACGGGTGATCATCCCGGCCTGGCAGAACCGGCAGCCGCGCGTGCAGCCGCGGAAGATCTCCACGCTGAACCGCTCGTGCACGGTCTCGGCGAGCGGGACGAGCGGCTTCTTCGGGTACGGCCACTGGTCGAGGTCCATCACCGTGTGCTTCTCGATCCGCCACGGCACCCCCGGGCGGTTCGGCGCGACCCGCTGGATCCGGCCGTCCGGCAGGTAGGTGACGTCGTAGAAGCGCGGGACGTACACGCCGCCGGACGCGGCGAGCCGCAGCAGCAGCCCGTCCCGGCCGCCGGGTTCGCCCTCGGCCTTCCACTCGCGGATCACCTCGGTGATGGCGAGCGCGATCTCCTCGCCGTCGCCGAGGACGGCCGCGTCGACGAAGTCGGCGATCGGCTCGGGGTTGAACGCGGCGTGCCCGCCCGCGATCACGATCGGGTGGTCGCCGGTGCGGTCGGCGGCCTCCAGCGGGATGCCGGCGAGGTCGAGCGCCGTCAGCAGGTTGGTGTAGCCGAGCTCGGTGGAGAACGACACGCCGAGCACGTCGAACGCGGCGACCGGGCGGTGCGCGTCGACGGTGAACTGCGGGATGCCGTGCTCCCGCATCACGGCCTCCATGTCGGGCCAGACCGAGTAGGTCCGCTCCGCCAGGACGCCGTCCCGCTCGTTCAGGATCTCGTAAAGGATCTGGACGCCCTGGTTCGGCAGCCCCACCTCGTAGGCGTCCGGGTACATCAGCGCCCACCGGACCGCGGTCTCGTCCCAGTCCTTGAGCTGGGAGTTCAGCTCGCCGCCCACGTACTGAATCGGCTTCTGCACGCTCGGGAGCAGCGGCTCCAGGCGCGGGAAGAGCGACTCGACCGGCATGACGGATTCCTCCGAGCAGGGGACGTTGGAAATGAACGTCCAGCCTACGCCGTACCCGCCCCCTGATCGAACGCGCTAATCGAACGGCCGACGGCGCACGTGAACGGCCTGCAGCAGGCCGAAGGCGATCATGTTCGCGAAGGTGGCGGAGCCGCCGTAGGACACGAACGGCAGCGGCAGCCCGGTGATCGGCATGATCCCGATCGTCATGCCGACGTTCTCGAACGTCTGGAACCCCAGCCAGCACACCGCCCCGGTCGCGACGAGCGTGCCGAACAGGTCGGCGGCCTGGGTGGCGATGCGCAGGCCCCGCCACATCACCACACCGAGCAGCGCGACGATCACGGCGGCGCCGACGAACCCGAGCTCCTCCCCCGCCACCGTGAAGATGAAGTCGGTCTGCTGCTCGGGGACGAAGTGGCCGCCGGTCTGCTCGCCGTTGAACAGGCCCTTGCCGAACGCGCCGCCCGAGCCGATCGCGATCCGCGCCTGCTGGGCGTTGTAGCCGGCGCCGCGCGGGTCGGCCTCGGGGTTCATGAACGCGGTGAACCGGTCGATCTGGTAGTCCTTCAGCAGCCCGAAGAACCACACCGCCGCGCCCGCGGCGGCGCCGCCGCCGACGAGGCCGAACAGCCAGCGCTTCTGCGCGCCGGAGATGGCCAGCATGCCGAGCACCACCGCGATGAACACCAGCGTTGTGCCGAGGTCCGGCTGCAGCATGATCAGCACGGCCGGCACGCCGGCGAGGACGAGCGCGAGCAGCACGTCGCGCCGGCCGGGACCGATCTCCCCGTCCCGCGGCTCGCCGAGGATCATCGCCAGCAGCACCACGAGCCCGACCTTCGCGAACTCCGACGGCTGCACCTGGAACCCGCCGCCGAGCACGATCCACGAGTGCGAGCCGTTGATCGTGTCGCCGAGCGGGGTGAGCACGGCGACCAGCCCGACGCACGCGACCCCGTAGAGGATCGGGACGTAGGCGCGCAGGAGCCGGTAGTCCAGCAGGGTGACCACGCCGCCGAGCACGAACCCGATGACCAGGTTGAGGATGTGCCGCTTGAGGAACCCCTCCGGGTCCTTGCCCTGCTCGGTCAGCAGCTGGAAGGTGGCCGACCGCACCAGCAGCGCGCCCACCACCGACAGCGCCACCACCGCCAGCAGCAGCGGCATGTCGAGCCGCCGCAGCCCGGCCAGATGGCTCCGCCACGTCCGGCGGCCGCCGTACCCCTCGACGGTCCCCGCCTTCGAGCCCGTGATCACGGGGCGGCCCCCTCGCCGGGCATCTTCGGCAGCTCGGACGGAAGCTTGCCGTCGTCGAGCAGCGGCTTCCTGTCCTTGGTCCCGTACATGGCCTCCCAGATCTCCCGCACGGCCGGGCCCGCCGTCTGCGCGCCCTGCCCGCCCTGGGAGACCATCGCGACCACCGCGAACCGCGGCTTCTTCACCGGGCCGAAGGAGGCGAACCAGGAGGTGTCCTGCTTGCCGTACACCTCCGCGGTGCCGGTCTTGCCGCCCACGTCGACGCGCTTGAAGTCGAACCCGGAGAACGCGCCGGCCGCGGTACCGCTCTTCGGCACGTCCGCGAGGGCCTTGCGGATGTACTTCAGCGTCCGCGCCTCGACGGGCAGCTTCTCCGGCGGCGGGGCCTCGATCCGGCGCACGACCGTCCCGTCCGCGCGCACGACCGCGACGCCGAGCCGCGGGGCGAGCAGCTCGCCGCCGTTCGCCAGCGCCGCGTAGGCGCGGACGAGCTGCAGCGGCGTGACCAGGACGTCGCCCTGGCCGACCGAGAAGTTCGCCGCGTCACCGGGCCGCCACACGTACCCCTCGGTGCAGTTCTCCGTGGCGACCGCCTTCAGGTAGGCGGCGCGGGCCGGGTCGGTCTTGGCGACGTTCGGGTAGCCCTCCTTGGCGCCCTTGCAGTTGGCGGCCTTGGTGGTCTCCCAGAAGTCCTTCTTCCACCCCCGGTCCGGGATGCGGCCCTCGCTCTCGCTCGGGAGGTCGATGCCGGTGCGCGACCCGAACCCGTACTCGCGGGCCATCTTCACCATCGGGTCGGACGGGTTCTTCTTCGGCTTCATCCCGCCGTCGCGCTGCCACTCCTGGTAGGCGAAGCGGTAGAAGATCGTGTCGCAGGACTTGACGAGCGCCGTGTGCAGCGACATCGGGCCGAGCGACTGGCCCTCGAAGTTGCGGAACGCGCGGTTGCCGACGTTGTAGGAGCCCGGGCAGGGGTAGGTGCCGTTCAGGCTGTTGCCGTCCTTCACCGCGGCGGACACCGAGGAGATCTTGAAGGTGGAGCCGGGGGCGAACTGCCCCTGGGTGACGCGGGAGATGAGCGGCTCGCCCTTCTTCTTGCCGAGCAGCGCGTCGTACTCCTCCTGGGAGATGCCGCCGGTCCAGATGCTCGGGTCGTAGGTCGGGAAGCTCGCCATCGCGATCATCTTGCCGGTCTGCACGTCCATCACGACCGCGGCGCCGGCGTCGGCGGGGCGGCCCGCCTTGCGCGCCCCGTCGATCGCGTGCTTGAGGGCCTTCTCCGCCGCGCCCTGCACCCCGGCGTCGATGCTGGTGACGAGGTTGTAGCCGGCCATCGGCGCCTGCTCCTCGGCGGTGCCGGTGACGCGTCCCTGGCTGTCGACGAGGACCCTGCGGAAGCCCGGCTCGCCGCGCAGCGCCGCGTCGTACTGCGCCTCCAGTCCGGCCCGTCCCACCAGGTCGACGCCGCTGTAGCCGGTGACCTTGAGGCCCTTGCGCTTGTCGAGCTCCTCCTGCGTCACGGGCTGGAGGTAGCCGAGGGCCTGCGCGGCGCTCGCGCCGTCCGGCTCCGGGTACTCCCGGACGGCCTGGACCTGCGCGGTGATGCCGGGGAAGTCCTCCTGCCGCTCCATGATCTGGAGGGCGCGCTTGGGGTCGACGTGGTCCTCGACCGGGATCGGCTGGTACGGCGACCCGGGCCAGCAGGGCCGCTTGATCCCCGGCCCGCACAGCCGGATCCGCTTGGAGATCTCGTCGTAGCTCGTCCCGAGGACGCCCGCGAGCCGTTTCAGCACGGCCTCGCCGCCGTCCTTGCGCCGCGACAGCGTGGTGCGGTCGACCGACACGACGAGCGCGCTGCGGTTGCGGACGAGCGGCTTGCCCCGGTCGTCGAGGATCATGCCGCGGGTGGCGGGGACGACGATGTCGCGCATGCGGTTCTGGGCGGCGATCCCCCGGTACTTCTCGCCCTCCAGGACCTGCAGCGCCCACATCCGCCCGACGAGGACGAGCAGCAGCGCCGCGACGAGCACGTACAGGACGACGAGCCGAAAGTGGGTGCGCGGGTTCACAGGTTCCCGCCCCGCTCCGACATCGCGCGGTAGCGGGCGACGGGCACCGAGAGGCGGTCCCCCCGGGACCGTTCGCCGCGCTCGTACCGTCTGGTGACGCGCAGCACCGCCCACACGACGAACGGGCTGGCGATGACGTCGTAGAGCACCTGGAGCGGCACCATGCTGGACACCGTGGCCCACTCGGCGCGCGGGTCGCCGAGGATCATCCCCGTCCCGGCGTACAGGACGGTCCCGGCGAGCGCCCCCGCGGCGACGGCGAAGAACGGCACCGCGGACTGGCGGTCCATCTCGGCGGACGCGGCGCCGCACAGGTACCCGATGAGGCAGTAGACGAGCGCGTAGCGGCCGAGGGTGTGGTCGGCGGGCGGGATGATGTCGGCCGCGAGGCCCGCGAGGAACCCGGTGACCATGCCGGTCATCGACCCCGCGACCAGCGCCAGCGCCACGACGGCGAGCAGCACGAGGTCGGGCTGGACGCCGCCGGGCAGCGGCAGCCGGTTGGCCACCGACACCTGCAGGATCAGCGTCACGGCGATCACCATCGCGGTCACCGCGGTGCGGCCGGCCGGCGACGGCTCGGGTGGGTTCAGCACGTCAGTCCTCCGGGCTCGGATTCGTGGACGGGCTGCTCGTGCCGCTCGGCCGCGCCCTCGGGCTGCCGCTCGCCGACGGGCTCGGGCTCGCCGAGGGCGTCGGTGGCGGCGGGGGCTTGGGCGGCAGCACCGCGTCCCGCGGATCGGTCTTCGGCGGCGCGACCACGACGGCGACGACGTCCAGGCTGGTGAACCGGACGAACGGCCGCACGTAGGCGGTGCGGGTCAGCCCGCCGGTGGCCTTCTCGATCCGCTCGACCACGCCGATCGGGACGCCCGGGACGTACGGCCGCTGGCCCTGCGATCCGAGCGTGACGATCCGCTGGCCGACGCGGATCGGCGCGGCGGCGTCCAGGAGCTGGAACCGCAGCGGCGTCTCGCCGCCCCCGCCGAGGCCGCGGCGCCCGCGGCCCTGGGTGATCCCGATCTCCTTGGAGTCCTCCAGGCGGGAGCCGATCGAGGACGTCTGGTCGGTGGCCAGCAGGACGGTGGACGTCGCGGGCCCGACCCGGGTGACGCGGCCGACGAGCCCGTCGGCGCTCATCACGGTCATGTCGGGCTTGATGCCGTTGCGGCTGCCGACGTCGATGGTGACGGTGTCCTCGAAGCCCTGCCCGGCGGAGATCACCTGCGCGGCGCGGATCTTGTAGCCGCCCATCCCGGCGGTGCCGAGCAGCCGCTGGAGCTGCGCGGAGCGGTCCTGGTCGAGCCGGGTGGAGCGCAGCTGCTCGCGCAGCCTCTGGTTCTGCCGTTCCAGCCGGTCGGCGCGGCGCCGCTCGCCGGGCGCGTCGGTGATCGCGTCGAAGGTGTCGCTCACCGGCCGGACGACGGACGCCGACGCCCGCTCCACCGGCCCGAACACCGTCGCGCCGACGCCGCGCAGGCCGCGCAGCGGGGAGTCCGCCCCGCCGCGGTAGTCAACGGTGATCATCGTGAGCGCCACGACCAGCAGCGCGCCGAGGACCACGCGGGTGCGCCGGGTGTCCTTCACCCACCGACCTCCGGTTTCCTTGGTCAGCCGGGGTTAGTGCCGCTTCTCCGGCACGAGCACCTGCCGGAGCGATTCGAAGTCCTCGACGCACTTGCCGGTGCCGAGCACCACCGAGTCGAGCGGGTTGTCCACCAGATGGATGGGCATCCCGGTCTCCTCGCGGAGCCGCTCGTCGAGGTTCTTCAGCAGCGCGCCGCCGCCGGTCAGTGCTATCCCGCGATCCATGATGTCGCCGGAGAGCTCGGGCGGGCACTTGTCGAGGGTGGTCTTCACCGCGTCCACCACGGCGTTGACCGGCTCCTCGATGGCCCGCCGGACCTCCTCGGCGGAGATCACCACGGTCTTCGGCAGCCCGCTCACGAGGTCGCGGCCCCGGATCTCGGCGTGCGGCTCCTCCTCGCCGCCGGGATAGGCCGACCCGATCGCCATCTTGATCTCCTCGGCGGTACGTTCCCCGAGCATCAGGGAGTACTCCTTCTTGGAGAACGAGATGACGGCCTGGTCGAGCTCGTCGCCGCCGACGCGGACCGACTGGCTGGTGACGATGCCGCCGAGCGAGATGATCGCGACCTCGGTGGTGCCGCCGCCGATGTCGACCACCATGTTGCCGGTCGGCTCGTAGACGGGCAGGCCGGCGCCGATCGCGGCGGCCATCGGCTCCTCGATGATGTAGACCCGGCGGGCGCCGGCCTGATAGCCGGCCTCCTTCACCGCGCGCTGCTCCACCCCGGTGATCCCGCTCGGCACCGCCACCACGATCCGCGGCTTGGCGAAGTGCCGGCGCTTGTGCACCTTCTGGATGAAGTAGCGCAGCATCCGCTCGGTGACGTCGAAGTCGGCGATGACGCCGTCCTTCAGCGGGCGGACCGCGACGATGTTGCCGGGCGTTCGGCCGATCATCCGCTTCGCCTCGATGCCGACCGCGACGATCCTCCCGGTGTTTCTATTGATCGCCACGACGGAGGGTTCGTTGAGGACGATGCCACGCCCGCGTACGTACACCAGGGTGTTGGCGGTACCTAGATCGACCGCCATGTCACGGCCAAGAAACGACAGCTTGTTACCCATGAAGAAAGGGAGCCCTTCATGATTGACGGGCGTGTATAGCGGCGTGTCCATCGTAACGTGAACCCCCGCCCGCGGGCAGTCACCCCCGCGCCGCGCGTCGCGAAAAAAACGCTCCCTGACCAGCCCGGTTTTCCATAAAAGAAACCACGCGGGCTCGCCCTCCCAGCCCCGTCACGCACCGGACGGCCGGAGTTCGAACCCCGGCCACCATTCACGGGCAGGCGCCCGGAGCGATTCGGCGAGCGGAGGGCGCATACCCGTCGACGCAGGCGACCACAGCGACGCCACGCACACCGCACAGGCACAGGAAGCGCAACGGCGGCGTGAGGATCGCCTGCGTCGCAACGGGGGTTCCAGGGGGTCGCCCCTGGGTCAGCTCAGCCCAGCTCGGGGAAGAAGAGCTTGATCTCGCGCTCGGCGGAGTAGGTGGAGTCGGAGCCGTGCACGATGTTCTCGCCGATCTCCAGGGCGAAGTCGCCGCGGATGGTGCCGGGCGTGGCGCTGACCGGGTCGGTGGCGCCGGCCAGGGCGCGGAACGCCTCGATGGCGCGCGGGCCCTCGACGACCATGGCGACGAGCGGGCCGCCGGTGATGAACTCGACCAGCTCGCCGAAGAAGGGCTTGCTGGAGTGCTCCTCGTAGTGGGCTTCGGCGGTCTCGCGGGCGAGCGTGCGCAGTTCCAGCGCGACGAGCGTCAGGCCCTTGCGCTCGATCCGGGAGATGACCTCCCCGATGACACCGCGGCGGACGCCGTCGGGCTTGACCAGGACAAGAGTGCGCTCGGACACGGGTGTTTCTCCTCGCGAATTACGGATTGGCTGAGCGCGCGAATACTACCCGGCCCGCGGGCCGGGAGCCGCATTCCCGGAGAGTTGCACGGCGGCCGGGCGGGCGTTCTCCGCGCGCCGGCCGCCGAGCCGGGCGGCGACCCCGGCGAGCAGCGCGGCGGCGACCCCGGCGACGACCAGCCAGACGCGATAGCCCTCCAGCAGCGCGTCCAGCCGCTGGGCCTCGGTCGCGGGCCGCAGCCGCTGGAGCCGTGCGGCCTGCAGCGACAGGACGGCCAGCTGCCCGGCCAGCACCGCGGGAAAGCACAGCGCCAGGCCGAACAGCGCGCCGCCGGCGTCCGCGTCCCGCAGCGAGGCGGCCAGGGCCAGGCCGGCCCCCGCGCCGAGGAGGACGAGCGCGGCGAGCAGCGTCCAGCCGTCCCGGGTCCCGGCGGCGAGGCCGGTCAGCGGGGCGGCCGACATCAGGAGGCATCCGGCGGGGACGGCGCCGCGGCCCGTACGGGTGGCGGCGAGCGCCCCGGCGAACGCGGCGCAGGCCGCCGCGGCGAACGGCAGCGGCGGCCGGCCCGCGGCGCCGTCGAGGTGGAGACCGGCCCCGGCGAGCCCGGCCAGCGGGCCCGCGACCGGCTGGCAGAGCAGGCCGACGGCGATCATGACGACCGCGCAGCCGGACGGGTCGGCGGCCCCGGCCTCCCGCCCGCCGGCGAGGGCGAGGCCGACCAGGGCGGGCAGCGCGAGCCCGGCGACGAGAAGCCGCGCGCCGGGCGACCAGCCATGCGCGGCGACGACGCCGAGATACGCCGAACCGGTCACCGGGACGGACGCGAGGAGGAGCCGGCCGCGCTCGGCGCGCTTCGACGGGGGCAGCCTCCACGGGCCGCGCCCGCGCAGGAGCGGGTAGGCGACGGCGGCTCCGGCGGCGGCCGCCGCGAGCAGCGGTAAGGGGGCGAGCGCGACGCGCCAGTCGCGCGCCATGCCGCCGCCCTGCGGGGGGACGGCGCCCAGCGCCAGCGGCATCGCGAGGACGAGCGCGCCCGCGAGGAGGCCCGCCCAGACCGCGGCCAGGGTCCGGCTCCGCCGCTCCCACACGAGGACGAGCGAGGCGGGCAGGACGATCCCGGCCCCCGCGCCCTGGACGGCGCGGATCGTCCCGGCGAGGGCCACCGAGTGGGCGAACCGGACGGCCCACAGTCCGGCCAGCAGGACGACCAGGCCCGCGACGAGGACGGCCCACGCGGGAAGCCTGCGCGCGGCGATGGCGCCGAGCGGCACCGCGGCGACCAGCGCGGGCAGCGAGAGGCCGGTGGCGCGCAGCAGCGCGGGGACGTCGCCGCGTCCCAGGCCGAGCGCGTGCGCGGCGGCGGGGACGACGTTGACCGACGCGTCGGGCACCACGAGGACGGCGGCCGGGAGGGCGGTGAGCGTGAGCAGCAGCGTGCCGAGCGCCGCGAACCGGCGCCGCGCGGCCCCCTCGGCGGCTTCCTCGGCGGCTTCCTCGGCGGGGTGGCCGGCGGCCGGGACGCTTGACGCGTTCGCGCGTGGGTGGGAGGACACGGATTGCTCCTTCGGACGTCATCCGCCACACGCGCATTTCCCATAAGAGAAAGATGTCCGAAATAAGCGATAAATGAAATTCGCGGGGCGGACGGAATGCTGCCTCCCCGCGAACTTAGCGCGGCTGCGCGCTGCCCACCTTGCGTCCCAGCCAAATGGCCGTCGCCCAGAGCGCCCCGAACACGACACCGAGGAAGAACATGGCCGGCACCATGAACCCGGTCGCGATGACCAGCACCTGCAGGACGGTGCCCACCGGAACCACCCACGGGAACCGCAGCAGCCCGGCCATCACCACGCAGACGACGGCCAGCCCGCCGCACACGCCGCCGGCGGTCGCGCCGTCCACGTCCAGCACCGTCACCGCCACCGGGATCGCCAGCGCGATCACGATGGCCTCGCAGGCCAGCACCGTGGCGAGCAGCCGCCGCGCCGGGTTCGGGGCCGTCCCCGTCCGCATGGTCGTCACCGGCCTTCCTCGACGCGCAGCAGGATCCGGGCGTCGCCCGCCGTGACCACCGAGCCGGTGATCAGCACGCCGGCGCCCTGGTACTCTCCGGTCTCCTCGGCGAGCCCGATCGCCCGGTCGATCGCGTCGTCCAGGCGCTCGGCGACATGGACGCGCTCGGGGCCGAAGATGCTCTCGGCGAGCTCGGCCAGCTCCTCGGGCGGCATCGAGCGCGGCGAGGAGTTGCGGGTGACCACCAGCTCCGCCAGGACGGGTTCGAGCTGGTCGAGGACGCCCGCGACGTCCTTGTCGGCGCTGATCGCGAGCACCCCGGCGAGCCGGGTGAAGCCGAACGACTCGGTGACCGTGGCGACGGTCGCCGCCATCCCGGCCGGGTTGTGCGCCGAGTCCAGCAGGACGGTCGGGCCCGTCCGCGCGACCTCCAGCCGTCCCGGCGAGGCCGACTTGGCGAAGCCGCTGCGCACCAGCGCCGGGTCCAGCTGGCCCTCGTCGCCGCCGATGTAGGTCTCCCCGGGCGCGATCCGGGTCGCGGCCTCCAGGTTGGGCTCCCCCCGCGTCGGCGCGCCGCTCGCGAACGCCTCCACGGCGGCGAGCGCCGTGGCCGCGTTGCTCGCCTGGTGCTCGCCGAACAGCGGCAGGAAGATCTCGTCGTAGACGCCGTGCAGGCCCCGCAGGCTGAGCTGCTGGCCGCCGACCGCGACGTCCCGGCCGAGCACGCCGTACTCCACGCCCTCGCGCGCCACCGCGGCGCCGGTCTCCACGACCCGCCGCAGCAGCACCTCGGCCGCCTCGACCGGCTGCTGCGCCAGCACCGCGACCGATCCCGGCTTGATGATCCCCGCCTTCTCCCCGGCGATCTCCTCCAGCGTGTCGCCCAGATAGCGGGTGTGGTCCAGCCCGATCGGGGTGATCACCGCGACCGCGCCGTCCGCGACGTTCGTCGCGTCCCACACGCCGCCCATGCCGGCCTCGACCACCGCGACGTCGACCGGCGCGTCCGCGAACGCCGCGAACGCCATCGCCGTGAGGACCTCGAAGAACGACAGCCGCGCCGGGTGCTTGTCGTCGATCAGCTGGAGGTAGGGCAGGACGTCGTTGAACGTCTCGACGAACCGCTCCTCGGAGACGGGCTCGCCGTCGATCGCGATGCGCTCCCGCAGCGTCGTCATCTCGGGGCTGGTGTAGAGCCCGGTGCGCAGCCCGCGCTCGCGCAGCAGCGCCTCGACGAGCCGGGCGGTGCTGGACTTGCCGTTCGTCCCGGCGATGTGGATCACCGGATACGCGCGGTGCGGCTCCCCCAGGACGTCCACCAGATCGCGGATCCGGTCGAGGCTCGGGTCGATCTCCCACTCGACGCCGCGTCCCATGATCGCGCCTACGGTGGCCCTGTAGTCGGACGGCTCGGTTACCTGACTCACGGTCACAGAGCCTACTCGGCGGGACCCGTGCCCCCGCCCGGCCCCGCACCCGAGCCCCGGCCCCACACTGGAGGCATGGACGTGTTCTACCGGGAGTGGGACCGGCGCGCTCCGGGCGAGACCCGCGACCTCGGGCGGGCCCGCGCGCTCGCCGGCCTGCTCGGCCTCCTCGAACCGGGCGTTCCCGTCCTGACCGTCGTCGGTTCCAAGGGAAAGGGAACGGCGGCGACTTACGCGTCGGCCTTTCTCGGGGCCGCCGGTCTTCGCGTGTGCACCGTCACGAGCCCCGCTCTGCGCAGCGACCGCGAGCGGATCAGGGTCGACGGGAGGGCGGTCTCCGGCGAGGAACTCGCCGTTCTCGGGGACGCGCTCGACCGGGCCGTCGCCGAACTCCCCCCGCCGTCCGACGGCTACCTGTCGCCGTCCGGCCTGTTCACGCTCGCCGGCGTCCTGCACGCGGCGCGGAGCCGCGCGGACGCGATCGTCCTTGAGGCCGGGATGGGCGGACGCTCCGACGAGGTCGCCCTGTTCCCGCCGGACGTCGCCGCCATCACACCGATCTTCCGCGAGCACGCCGGGGTCCTCGGCGACACGGTGCCGGAGATCGCCGCGGAGAAGCTCGGCGTGGCCGGTCCTTCGACGCGTGTCGTGTCGGCGCCGCAGTCCGCCGAGGTCGCCCGCGTCCTCGCCGGAGCGGAGGTCGTCGAACCCGGCACCGCGGGCGTCCCCGCCGAACTCCTGCCTCCCGGTCTCGGACGCGCGGCGGCGGAGCTCGGCGTCGTGGCCGCGCGCCGCCTTCCCGGAACCGCCGATCCACCGGCCGCGGACCTGCGGGAGGTGCTGTCCTCCGTGACCCTGCCGGGACGCCTGTCCCGGCACGACGTCCCCGGGTCGGCGACGCGGCTGCTCGTCGACTCCGCCGTCGACCGGGCCGGGATCGCCGCAGCGCTCGGCGCCGCGCGGGAGGCCTGGGACGCGATCGACCACGCCGTCGTCTGCCTCCCCGACCACAAGGACCTGGACGGGGCCATCGCCGAGCTGGGCGCGCTGCCCGTGACGTTCGTGCGGCTGCCGCTGCCGCACCTCCGCTTCACCCGCCCCCTGCCGGACCGGTGGGACGTCGTCGACGCGCACGCCATCACGCCGGAGTCGCTCGCGACGCTCGGGCACCGAGTGCTGGTCCTCGGCACGGCCTACTTCACGGGATTCGTCCTGGACGTGGTGGACGCGGGCACCGAGCGCCTCTACGTCACTTCGGCTTCTCGACGTCCTTCCTGATCCGGCGCATCACGTCGGCCATCAGCGGGAACTGCGGGTTCAGCGTGGCGAGGTTGGAGGCGACGATGCCGAAGGAGTCCTTGGTCGCCCACGCGCAGTACGTGTGGGTGTCGGCGAGGACGGCGAACTGGCCGCAGACCGCCTTGCCGCCCTCCGAACCCGGGTCGGCGTCCTGGCCCGCGATGAACGTCGTCGGCTGTGCCTTCTGCAGGAAGTCCGCGGGGTTACCGACCTGGCCCGTCCCGCCCGCGAACAGCACGTTGAGCCGGCCCACCGGCACCTCGGTGTAGACCGCGAGACCGTTCTTGGCGACCGGGACGCCGCCCGCGTCGACGGCGCCCGCGACGAACGGGTAGGCGGCGCTCGCCTGCGGCGCGGTCAGGCCGTCCCGGCGCAGCCCGCCGGCCACGGCGCCCGCGTTGATCACCTTTTTGGACGCGGGAGCGGCCGTCGTGCGGGCGTCCTTGGCGGCGCCGCCGACCGTCCGGACCGCCAGCACGCCCGCGGCCAGCATCACGACCGTGACCAGGACGGCGCCCGCGAGCAGCAGGAGCTTCGGCGGGCGCTTGCGCCGGGCGGGCGGCGCGCCGGTCACCGGAGGCAGCGGGCCGGTCCCGGCCGGGATCACCGGGTGCGCGCCGGACCCGTCCGGAAGCACGCCCTGCGGGCCGGTGCGGACGACCGGATGCGCGCCCGAGCCGTTCGTCGGGCCGGGCATCAACTGCGGGCCCGTGCCGCCGCCGAGGACCGGGAACGGGCCCGACCCGTCCCGCGGTGCGGGCAGCATCTGCGGCCCGGTGCCGTTGACCGGCCCGTGCGGGCCCGTCCCGTCGCCGTAGTCCACCGACCACCACGGGCGCAGGCCGCGCAGGGGCTCGGCGGCGGCCTCCGAGGCGTCCCCGTCCGCGACGACCTGCGCGCCGTCGAGGTCATCGCCGGACGGGGAGTCCGGCGTGCCGGACCGACCTGGTGACTCGGCCATTGCACTCCCGATGGTTCACGTACCGCCAAAGGCCTCTGGGCCCAACCGGATGGTAACCGCGGCGGCGCCCGCCGCGCCGAAAGATCGCCCGGTCGGCGGCACCGCTGTCAGGACCGGTCCGCCGGGAGCCCGGCAAGCTGCGCCTCCAGCCGGCCGATGTCCGCCTCCGCCTGGGCGAGCCGCTCCCGGTTCTTCGCCACGACCGCCTCCGGCGCCTTCGCCATGAACGCCTCGTTCCCGAGCTTGCGGCGCGCCTGGTCGACCTCCTTGCGGGCGGCGGCGAGGTCCTTCTCCAGCCGCTTGCGCTCGGCGGCGACGTCGATCGCGCCCGCGGTGTCGAGGTGCACCTTGACGTCCTCGACCGGCAGGGACGCCGTCGAGGAGAACTCCTCGCCAGGCTCGGTGAGCCGCAGCAGCGCCCGGATGCCGTCCTCGTGGTCCTGCAGGGCCGAGCCGTTCCACTCGACGCGCGCGGCGACCCGCTGGCCGGGCTTGAGCCCCTGGTCGGCCCGGAACCGCCGCACCTCGGTCACCATCCGCTGCAGCGAGCCGACCAGCTCTTCGGCGGCGCCGTCCGCCCGGCCCCTCTCGGCGGCGGGCCAGGGCGCGGTGACGACCGTCTCACCGCCGGTGAGGGACGTCCACAGCTCCTCGGTGACGAACGGGACGACCGGGTGCAGCAGGCGCAGCAGGTTGTCGAACACCTCGCCCAGGACGCGCTGGGTCGTCCCGGCCCGGTCGTCGGCGAGCTGCACCTTCGCCAGCTCGACGTACCAGTCGCAGACCTCGTCCCACGCGAAGTGGTAGAGCGCCTCGCACGCCTT
Organism: Actinomadura madurae; assembly: GCF_900115095.1. Lineage (GTDB taxonomy): Bacteria > Actinomycetota > Actinomycetes > Streptosporangiales > Streptosporangiaceae > Spirillospora > Spirillospora madurae. The sequence goes on along the minus strand of NZ_FOVH01000010.1, from coordinate 335,067 downwards.
GGCGAAGTCGTAGGCCTCCAGGTGCCCGTCCACCTCGGCGACGACGGCCTGGAGCCGGGACAGGATCCACGCGTCCACGGTGGACACCTCGGCCGGCACCTCGCCGCGGACGTGCGCGCCGTTGATCAGCGCGAACCGGGTCGCGTTCCACAGCTTGTTGCAGAAGTTGCGCGACCCCTGGGCCCAGTCCTCGGCGACCGGGACGTCACCGCCCGGGTTCGCGCCGCGCAGCAGGGTGAAGCGGGTCGCGTCGGCGCCGTAGCGGTCGATCCAGTCGAGCGGGTCAATGACGTTCCCGAACGACTTGGACATCTTCTTGCCGTACTGGTCGCGGACCATCCCGTGCAGGGCGATGGTGTCGAACGGCTGGACGCCGTCCATCGCGTAGAGCCCGAACATCATCATCCGGGCGACCCAGAAGAACAGGATGTCGTAGCCCGTGACCAGCACGGACGTCGGGTAGAACCGCTTCAAGTCGGGCGTCTCGTCCGGCCAGCCGAGCGTGGAGAACGGCCACAGCGCGGAGGAGAACCACGTGTCGAGGACGTCGGTGTCCTGCGTCCATCCGGCGGGCGGCTCCTCCTCCGGCCCGGGGCAGACGACCTCGCCGTCCGGCCCGTACCAGACCGGGATGCGGTGCCCCCACCACAGCTGCCGGCTGATGCACCAGTCGTGCATGTTGTCGACCCACTCGAAGTAGCGGGCCGCCATCTCCGGCGGGTGGATCGTCACGCGGCCGTCGCGGACGGCGTCGCCCGCGGCCCGCGCGAGCGACTCGACCTTCACGAACCACTGGAGCGACACCCGCGGCTCGACGACCGTGGAGCAACGCTGGCAGTGCCCGACCGAGTGCTTGTAGGGGCGGACCTCCGCGACGATCCGGCCCTGCTCGCGCAGCGCCGCGACGACCGCCGGGCGCGCCTCGAACCGGTCGAGCCCCTCGAAGGGGCCGGGCGCGGTGACGACGCCGCGCTCGTCCATGACCGACAGGGAGGGCAGGTCGTGCCGCCGCCCGATCTCGAAGTCGTTCGGGTCGTGCGCCGGGGTCACCTTCACCGCGCCGGTGCCGAACGCCGGGTCGACGTGCTCGTCGGCGACGACCGGGATGCGGCGGCCGGTCAGCGGAAGCTCGATCTCACGCCCGACGACGCGGGCGTAGCGCTCGTCGTCCGGGTGGACGGCCACGGCGGTGTCGCCGAGCATCGTCTCCGCCCGGGTGGTCGCGACGACGATCTCGTCCTCGCCGGAGCCGTACCGGATCGAGACCAGCTCGCCGTCGACCTCCTCGTGCTCGACCTCGATGTCCGACAGCGCGGTCAGGCAGCGCGGGCACCAGTTGATGATGCGCTCGGCGCGGTAGATCAGCCCGTCGTCGAACAGCCGCTTGAAGATCGTCCGGACGGCGCGGGCCCGGTCGTCGTCCATCGTGAACGCCTCGCGCGTCCAGTCGACGCTGTCGCCGAGGCGGCGCATCTGGCCGAGGATCCGGCCGCCGGACTCGGCCTTCCACTGCCACACCCGCTCGACGAACGCCTCGCGCCCGAGGTCGTGCCGCGACAGGCCCTCCTTCGCCAGCTCGCGCTCCACCACGTTCTGGGTCGCGATTCCCGCGTGGTCCATGCCGGGCACCCACGCGGTCTCGTGCCCCTGCATGCGGCGCCGCCGGACGAGGGTGTCCTGGATGGAGTGGTCGAGGGCGTGCCCCATGTGCAGCGAGCCGGTGACGTTCGGCGGCGGGATCACGATCGAGAACGCGGGACGGCCGGGGGCGCGCTCGGGGTCGGCGGTGAACAGCCCCTCCGATACCCACCGCTCGTAGAGCCGGCCCTCGACATCGGCCGGTCGGTACTGGGTGGGCAGGTCGACGTCCACGGCGGCCTCCCGGCCGCGCTCAGTGCTGGGCTGTGTCACGGCTGACGATTCTACGGGGACCGGAGGAGTGGCGGGCGCAGGCCGCCCGGACGGCCCCAGAGAGCGTTTTCCCGTTGCGGTCGGGACACAGGTCACCTGACACCGGGTCGCCCCACCGGCAAGGGTGATGGGCGACGACCGCCAGGCCGGGGCAGAGGGAGAGGGACGGGATGCGAGCGGTACTGGCACGCGCCGCCGTGCTGGCCGGCGCGTTCACCGCGGGGGCCGTGGCGGCACGCGCCGCGACCCTCCCCCACCTCCGCCGCCTCACCTCCGACCTGCAGCGCTCCCGCGAGCGGATCCTCGCCAGCCGCGAGGAGGAGCGGCGGCAGCTGCGCAACGACCTGCACGACGGTCTCGGCCCGACGCTGGCGAGCCTCGCGATGTCGCTGGACGCCGCCCGCATCACCCTCGCCTGCGAGCCGGAGCGGACGGACCCGCTCCTCGCCGACGTCCGGAACCGGCTGGCGACCGCCGTCGGCGAGATCCGCGACCTCGCCCACGGGCTGCGGCCCCCCGCGCTGGACGACCTCGGCCTCGTCGCGGCCATCGAGTCGTTCGCCGAGGGCTGCTGCGAGCGCGTCGACGTCCGGTTCGACGGGGAGCCGGCGGGGCTGCCGGCGGCGGTGGAGGTCGCGGCGTACCGGATCGCGCAGGAGGCCCTGACGAACATCCGGCTGCACGCGCCGGAGAGCACCGCGACGGTCCGGCTCAGCCGCGACGACGCGCTGCACCTGATGGTCGCCGACACCGGGCCGGGACTGCCCGAGTCCGCCCGCAACGGCGGGCAGCAGCGGCCGCGCCGCGGCATGGCCTCGATGAAGGAGTGGGCCGCCGAGGTCGGCGGAAGCTGCGTGTTCTCGTCCCGCAACGGCGGCGGGACCGTGGTCGCCGTCCGGCTCCCGCTCGCCGCCGCGGAGACCGCCGCCGGGTATCATCGTCCCTCGACCGGAGAGGGCGGACGGAGATGACGGAGACCATCCGGGTCCTCATCACCGACGACCACCCGGTGTTCCGGCAGGGGCTGAAGGGGCTGCTGCAGGCGCTCGGGGTGGACGTGGTGGGCGAGGCCGAGAACGGGCCGGACGCGGTGAAGCTCGCGGCCGACCTGCAGCCCGACGTCGTCGTGATGGACCTGCACATGCCCGGCGGCAACGGCATCGAGGCGACCCGCACCATCACCCGCACCAGCCCGCGCATCGGCGTGCTGGTGCTGACGATGTTCCGCGACGACGACTCCGTCTTCGCGGCGATGCGCGCCGGCGCCCGCGGCTACCTGCTGAAGGAGTCCGGCGCGGAGGAGATCGCCCGCGCGGTCAGGGCGGTCGCGGCGGGCGAGGCCATCTACGGCCCGGAGATCGCGCGCCGCGTCCTCACCTACTTCACCGACATGCCCGACCCGAGGCAGGCCGCGTTCCCGCAGCTCACCGAGCGGGAACGGGAGGTCCTCGAACTGATCGCGCAGGGCCGCAGCAACGCCGAGATCGCCGCGACGCTCTTCCTCAGCCAGAAGACCGTCCGCAACCACGTCTCGAACATCTTCATGAAGCTGCACGTCGCCGACCGCGCCCAGGCCATCGTCCTCGCCCGCGAGGCCGGCCTGGGCGAGTCCACCACCCGCTGACCGGCCGCACGAGAACGCCCCCGGCCGAGCGACCGGGGGCGCAGGGGCGCGGGGGCGAAGCCCCCACATCGGGGGTTCCAGGGGGTCGCCCCCTGGGCTAACAGGTGATCGGGGCTCAGGTCCGCGCTTTCCGCGGACACACCTCCCCGCTCACGCCCCGATCACGCGCTCTTCTCCCGCGGCTCGCGCTTGGGGCGGTCGCGAGGGACGAGAGTCGGGTTGACGTGCTCCAGGACGGCCTCGCGGGTGATGACGACGCGGGCGACGTCCTGGCGGCTCGGCACCTCGTACATCACCGACAGGAGCACCTCCTCCATGATCGCGCGGAGGCCGCGGGCGCCGGTGCCGCGGAGGATGGCCTGGTCGGCGATGGCCTCCAGGGCGTCGTCGGTGAACTCCAGGTCGACCCCGTCGAGTTCGAAGAGGCGGTGGTACTGGCGGACCAGCGCGTTCTTCGGCTCGGTGAGGATGTTGATGAGGGCCTCGCGGTCCAGGTTGTGCACCGAGGTGATCACCGGCAGCCGGCCGATGAACTCCGGAATCATCCCGAACTTGAGCAGGTCCTCCGGCATCACGTCGCCGAGCACCGCCGACGACTCCTCGAAGTCGGACTTGGAGCGGATCTGCGCGCCGAAGCCCATGCCCTGCTTGCCGACCCGGGACTCGACGATCTTCTCCAGGCCGGCGAACGCGCCGCCGCAGATGAACAGCACGTTGGTGGTGTCGATCTGGATGAACTCCTGGTGCGGGTGCTTGCGGCCGCCCTGCGGCGGGACGCTCGCGGTGGTGCCCTCCAGGATCTTCAGCAGGGCCTGCTGGACGCCCTCCCCGGAGACGTCGCGCGTGATCGACGGGTTCTCGCTCTTGCGGGCGATCTTGTCGACCTCGTCGATGTAGATGATTCCGGTCTCGGCCTTCTTGACGTCGTAGTCGGCCGCCTGGATCAGCTTGAGGAGGATGTTCTCGACGTCCTCCCCGACGTAGCCCGCCTCCGTCAGCGCCGTGGCGTCCGCGATAGCGAACGGGACGTTGAGGAGTTTCGCGAGCGTCTGCGCGAGCAGCGTCTTGCCGGATCCAGTGGGGCCGAGCAGCAGGATGTTGGACTTGCCCAGCTCGACCGGGTCGTCCCGGCCGGTGTCACCCGACTGGATCCGCTTGTAGTGGTTGTAGACGGCGACCGACAGGGCCTTCTTCGCCGTCTCCTGCCCGATGACGTAGGAGTCGAGGAACTCGTAGATCTCCCGCGGCTTGGGCAGGTTGTCCCACTTGAGGTCGGAGGTCTCGGAGAGCTCCTCCTCGATGATCTCGTTGCAGAGATCGATGCACTCGTCGCAGATGTACACGCCCGGACCCGCGATGAGCTTCTTGACCTGCTTCTGGCTCTTCCCGCAGAACGAGCACTTGAGCAGGTCACCACCGTCGCCGATGCGTGCCACCCAACCGTCTCCTTTTCGTGGGGCCGTCCGCCTTGGAGAATGCGGCGCAGCTGGTTGCGTCCCGAAGGCTCACGACGTTGGTTCGACGTTACCGCCTCCAGCGGACTTGGAAAGCCCCTCGCCCGGAAGTGTGACGACCGGGCTGGGGGACTCCCTCGTCCTCGTGCCGTCTCAGGACGACACTACCTCGGCCTTACGCTTCCTGCTGGCGAAGACGTCGTCGATGAGACCGTAGTCCTTCGCCTCGTCCGCCGTGAGGATCTTGTCGCGCTCGATGTCGCGGCGGACCTGGTCGATGCTCCGGCCGCTGTGCTCGGCCAGGATGCTCTCCAGCAGCTCGCGGATGCGCATGATCTCGCGCGCCTGGATCTCGATGTCGCTGGACTGTCCGTAGGTGCCCTCGGTCGCGGGCTGGTGGATCAGGATCCGCGAGTTGGGCAGTGCCGCCCGCTTGCCCGGCGTCCCGGCGGCGAGCAGGACCGCGGCCGCGGACGCGGCCTGGCCGATGCACACCGTCTGGATGTCCGGCTTGACGAACTGCATCGTGTCGTAGATCGCCGTCATGGCGGTGAACGAGCCGCCGGGCGAGTTGATGTAGATGCTGATGTCGCGGTCGGGGTCGATCGACTCCAGCGTGATCAGCTGGGCCATCACGTCGTTGGCGGACGCGTCGTCGATCTGCACGCCGAGGAAGATGATGCGCTCCTCGAACAGCTTGTTGTACGGGTTCATCTCCTTGACCCCGTACGTGGTGCGCTCGACGAACGACGGAATGATGTAGCGGTTGTCGACCGGCGTCGGGCCGCCGCCCGCCTGCACGCCGGGCCGGGCCATATCGCTGAAGCCGGGTCGGATGAGGTCGCTCATGATGTGCCTCCGATGAGTGTCGATCGTCAAGAGACGGTGCCCTCGGAGGGCACCTGGGTGGCACTGAGCACCACGTGGTCCACGAACCCGTAGTCCTTGGCCTCGTCGGCGGTGAACCAGCGGTCGCGGTCGGAGTCGCGCTCGATCTGGTCGAGGTGCTGGCCGGTGTGCTCGGCGATCTTCTCGGCGAGCGTCTTCTTGACGTACAGCATCTGCTCGGCCTGGATCTTGATGTCGGAGGCCGTGCCGCCGATGCCGCCGGACGGCTGGTGCATCATGATCCGCGCGTGCGGCAGGGCGTACCGCTTGCCCCGGGTGCCCGCGCAGAGCAGGAACTGGCCCATCGACGCGGCGAGGCCCATCCCGACCGTGACGATGTCGTTGGGGACGTACTGCATGATGTCGTAGATCGCCATGCCGGCGGTGACGGAGCCGCCTGGCGAGTTGATGTAGAGCGTGATGTCGCGGCGGCCGTCCTCGGCCGACAGCAGCAGGAGCTCGGCGCAGATGCGGTTGGCGATGTCGTCGTCGACCTGCTGGCCGAGGAAGACGATGCGTTCGCGCAGCAGCCGCTGGAACAGCTGGTCGCCGAGAGGCAGCAGGGGCGCCTCGGCCACCCGCGCCTGGATCCGCGACGACTCGTCGAAAGTCGGAGGCATGCTCACCGGGTGTTCCTCCGGTCCTTTTACTCGGTTCGGATGATTGGACATTAACGCGCGGCGGGGCCCGGTTAAGCCGGGGGACCCGGCTTTTCGCCAGGGGCGTACCCCGGGCGGCCCGGCCGACCCTCGCGTTCCGGACGATCTTCGCCCGCGCGACACCCGGTACACCGCACCCAAAACGGACGCCCCGCACCCGTGGGAACGGATGCGGGGCGGCCCGGTGCGCGGGAGGACGTCTCAGGCGTCCTTGTCCTTCGCGTCCTGCTCGTCCTTCGCCTCGGCGGCCGGGGCGTCCTCAGCGGGGTCCTCAGCAGCGGCCTCGGCCGTCTCCGCCGGAGCCGCGTCCTCGGCGCTCTCGGCGTCCTCGGCCTGGGCGTCCTCGGCCTGGGCGTCCTCGGCCTGGGCGGTCTCGCCGTTCAGCTCGCGCTGGAGGGCGTCGACGTCGATCTCGTTGCCGGACTCGTCCTTGACGGTGACGTGCTCGACGACGAGGTTCAGCGCCTTGCTGCGCAGGACCTCCGACACGATCGCCGGAAGCTGGTTGTTCTGCGTGAGGTACTCGGCGAGCTGCTGCGGCTGGACGCCCATCTGCATCGCCTGCGTGACGACGTACTCGCTGAGCTCCTCGTTCTCGACGCCCAGCTCCTCCTGGACGGCGAGCTGGTCGAGGACGAACCCGCCCTTGACCGCGAGCCGGGCGGCGTCGGCGACCTCGGCGTCGAACTCCTCGGCGGTCTTCTCCTCTTCCTTGAGGTAGTCCTCCTTGGACATGCCGGCCATCTGCAGCTGCTGCTCCAGCTGCTGGTTGCGGCGGCCGACCTCCTCCTCCACGACCTTGTCGGGCAGCGGGATGTCGACCTTCTCCAGCAGCGCCTCGAGGGCCTTGTCGCGCGCGTCCGACAGCTGCTGCACCTTGACCTGCCGGCCGAGCCGGGTCCGGACGTCCTCGCGCAGCTCCTCGATCGTGTCGAACTCGCTGGCGAGCTGGGCGAACTCGTCGTCCAGGTCGGGCAGGTTCTTCACCTTGACGCTCTGCACGGTGACGGTGATCTCGGCCTCCTCGCCGGCGCGCTCGCCGCCGGGCAGGGTGCCGGTGAACGTCGTCTCCTCGCCCGCGGCCAGGCCGATGATGGCGTCGTCCAGGCCCTCGACGGACGACCCGCTGCCGACCTCGTAGGAGTAGCCGGTGGTGGAGGCGTCCTCGACCTCCTCGCCGTCGATCTTCGCGGCCATGTCGATGGTGGCGAAGTCGCCCTCCTCGGCGGCGCGCTCGGCGCCGGTGAGGGACGCGAACCGCTCGCGCAGGTTGCCGATGGTCTCCTCGACCTGCTCGTCGGTGACCTCGGCGTCGTCCACGACGACCTCCAGGCCGTCGTAGTCGGGCACCTCGAACTTCGGCCGGATGTCGACCTCGGCGGTGAACGCGAACTGGGTGCCGTCCTCCAGCTCGGTCACCTCGACGTCGGGCTGCCCGAGCACGAAGATCTCGGTCTCCTCGACGGCGCGGCCGTACAGTTCCGGAAGCGCGTCGTTGACCGCCTCCTGCAGGACCGCACCCCGGCCGACGTACTTGTCGATCAGCGGGGCGGGGACCTTGCCGGGCCGGAAGCCCTTGATCCGCACCTGCTGGGAGATCTCCTTGTACGCCTTGTCGAGGTTCGGCTTGAGCTCGTCGAACGGAACCTCGACGGTGAGCTTGACCCGCGTGGGGGTCAGCTCCTCGACATCGGTCTTCACTGGGGTCGGTCTCCTTGATCGGGCGCTGTCTCGGCCGCGGCGTTCGACGCGTGCTCTTCCTCTTCTGCCTGCGAGCCCCTCGGCCTGCGCGCAGCGGGCTGCGCCGGTGCTCATCGGCCGGTCAGTCTCTCAGCGGCGCGGGCACGCCGAGATACGGCTCCGCGCCTTCGCGCGCCAAGTCTATGGGGTCGCGGCCCCGGCTGCGGACATCGGACGCCTACAAGACCGGCGAATCGCGTCAACGGTGCCGCACAGGCAGTGACATAAGGGATCCCAGCCCCCATACTCGTCCGGGATGAACGGGATAGCCGCGGCCTTCAGTGCGACCGGTCTCTACTACCTCGGGTTCGCCGTCTTCAAACTGGCGGCGGACCGGATGCCGCCTGTACGGGGCAACCGCATCCCGCACATGATCTGGTCGATCGTGAGCAACTGGATCTTCCTCATCGCGCTCGGGTTCGTGCTCGGCGGGCTCACGCTGCAGATCATCGCGCTGCGGAACCTGCCGCTGTCCACCGCCGTCCCGATCTTCATGTCCGGCGTCGTCCCGCTGCTGCTCATCGCGCTGGTCTTCTTCGGCGAGCGGCTGACCGGGCGCGAGTGGCTCAGCCTGCTGCTGATCGGCGCGGCGATCCTGCTGCTGACCGGGTCGCTCAGCGGGAGCGAGCCGATCAGCTCGGCGGACGCGCCGCTGTGGAAGATCGCGGTGGTGGTCGCGCCGGCGGTCGCGGTGCCGATGCTGATCCTCGTCCTCGGCGACCACCGGCCGGACGGCCGGCACGCCCGCCCGATCACCGGGATCGCCTACGGGCTGAGCTCCGGGTTTCCGGTGGGCACCGCGGAGCTCGCGATCAAGGGGTGGAGCGACGACGCGCACGCGTCCAGCCCGCAGATCGCCGCGACGGCCTGGCCGTACCTGACCGTCCTGGCGGCGGCCATCGGGTTCGGGATCATGGTCATGGCGTTCCAGCGGTGCCGGGTGTCGATCGTGGCCACCGTGATGACGGTCGCCGCCAAGACCTACCTGCTGACCATGGGGACCTTCCTCTACGGGGAACCGTGGCCGCAGGACGCGGCGCACTCCGCGATGCGGCTCGGCGCGCTGGCGCTGGGCGCGATCGCCGTCCTGCAGTTCCCGCGGCACCGGCCGATCCCGGAGGAGCCGGACGACCCGTCCCGCGCGAGGTCGGCCGAGGCGTCCGCCTCCGCCGACCCGTTCGGGACCTCGTCCATCGGCGGGCCCGTGCTCGGCGGGCCGCAGTTCGCCGATGCGGCCGAGGTCGGGCGGGCGCAGCCGCAGGTGCCGCCGCCGCGTTCGCCGCTCGGGCAGGACCGGCTCGGGCAGGGCCCGTACGACCCCCCGGAGGGTTCGCCGCGCCGCGCCGAGCCGCCGCACCCGCGGCGGCCCATCCGTCCGCAGAGCCCGACCGAGACGGGCTCCGACGGACGGTGGCGCGGCTTCGGCGAGTAGCGCGCCTCCGGCTCAGCGGCCCTTGCGGTCCTTTCCGGGGAGGCCCTTGTCCAGGCCCGCGCGGCGCAGTGCGTCGGCCATGGCTCCGCCGCCGGAGAAGTCGCCGCCTCCCTGGCCGCCGCCTCTCTGACCGCCCTTCTGCCCGCCCTTCTGCCCGCGTTGCCCGCCGCCTCCCTGCGCGCCGCGGTTCTGGCCGCCGCGCGGGTTCTGGCCGCCGCGGTTCTGCCGCCCGCCCCGGTCGCGCGGCTCGCCGCGCCGGCCGCCGCCCTGCTGGTCGCGGCCTGGCTCGTCGTCCAGCCGGAGGGTGAGCGAGATCCGCTTGCGCTGCAGGTCGACGTCCAGGACCTTCACGCGGACGATGTCGCCCGGCTTGGCGACCTCGCGCGGGTCGGAGACGAACTTGTCGGACATCGCGGAGATGTGGACGAGCCCGTCCTGGTGGACGCCGACGTCCACGAACGCGCCGAACGCGGCGACGTTGGTGACGACACCTTCGAGGATCATCCCGGGTTCGAGGTCGGAGAGCTTGTCGACGCCCTCCTTGAACGTGGCGGTCCGGAACGCCGGGCGGGGGTCGCGGCCGGGCTTCTCCAGCTCGGCGAGGATGTCGGTGACGGTCGGCAGCCCGAACGTGTCGTCGACGAAGTTCGCCGGCTTGAGGGAGCGCAGGACGGCGGTGTTGCCGATGAGCCCCTTGATGTCGTTGCCGGCCGCGTCCAGGATCCGGCGGACGACCGGATACGCCTCCGGGTGCACGCTGGAGGCGTCCAGCGGGTCGTCGCCGCCGGGGATGCGCAGGAAGCCCGCGCACTGCTCGAACGCCTTCGGGCCGAGCCGCGGGACGCTCTTCAGCCCGCCGCGGCTCCGGAACGGGCCGTTGGCGTCGCGGTGCGCGACGATGTTCTCCGCGAGGCCCTCGCCGATGCCGGACACGCGGGTGAGCAGCGGCGCGGACGCGGTGTTGACGTCCACGCCGACCGCGTTCACGCAGTCCTCGACGACGGCGTCGAGGGAGCGCGACAGCTTCACCTCGGACACGTCGTGCTGGTACTGGCCGACCCCGATCGACTTGGGGTCGATCTTGACCAGCTCCGCGAGCGGGTCCTGGAGGCGGCGGGCGATCGACACCGCGCCGCGCAGCGAGACGTCCATGCCGGGCAGCTCGCGCCCGGCGTACTCCGACGCCGAGTACACCGACGCGCCCGCCTCAGACACCATGATCTTGGTGAGCTTGAGGTCGGGGTGCCGGGCGATCAGGTCGGCGGCGAGCTTGTCGGTCTCCCGGGACGCGGTGCCGTTGCCGATGGAGACCAGGTCGACCTCGTGCGCGCGGGCGAGCCGGGCGAGGGTCTCGATCGACTCGTCCCACTTCCGGCGCGGCTCGTGGGGGTAGATCGTGTCGGTGGCGACGACCTTGCCGGTGGCGTCCACGACGGCGACCTTCACGCCGGTGCGGAGCCCCGGGTCCAGGCCCATGGTGGCGCGGGTGCCCGCGGGCGCGGCGAGCAGGAGGTCGCGCAGGTTGGCGGCGAACACGCGGACCGCCTCGTCCTCGGCCTCCTGCCGCAGCCGGGTCCGCAGGTCGATGCCGAGGTGGACGAGGATCCGGGTGCGCCAGGCCCAGCGGACAGCGTCGGAGAGCCACTTGTCGCCCGGGCGGCCCTGGTCGGTGATCTGGAACCGGCGCGCGATCTCCACCTCGTAGGAGCTGCGCGCGGCCGGGTCGTCGCCGGCGTCCTCGGGCTCCAGGTCGAGGTCGAGGACCTCTTCCTTCTCACCGCGGAACAGCGCGAGTACGCGGTGCGAGGGCAGCTTCGCGAACGGCTCGGAGAACTCGAAGTAGTCGGCGAACTTCGCGCCCGCCTCCTGCTTGCCGTCCCGGACGCGCGAGACCATCCGGCCCTGGTTCCACATGCGCTCGCGCAGCGCGCCGATGAGGTCGGCGTCCTCGGCGAACCGCTCGACGAGGATGGCGCGGGCGCCCTCCAGCGCGGCGGTCTCGTCCGCGACGCCCTTCTCGGCGTCCACGTAGGCGGCCGCCTCGGTCCGCGGGTCGCGGGACGGGTCGTCCAGCAGCGCCTCGGCGAGCGGTTCGAGCCCGGCCTCGCGGGCGATCTGCGCCTTGGTGCGCCGCTTCGGCTTGTACGGGAGGTAGATGTCCTCCAGCCGCGCCTTGGAGTCGGCCGTCATGATCTGGGCCTTCAGCTCGCCGGTGAGCTTGCCCTGCGACTCCACCGACTCCAGGATCGCGGCGCGGCGCTCGTCCAGCTCGCGCAGGTAGCGCAGCCGCTCCTCCAGCGCGCGGAGCTGGGCGTCGTCGAGCGCGCCGGTCGCCTCCTTGCGGTAGCGGGCGATGAACGGGACGGTCGCCCCGCCGTCGAGCAGGTCCACCGCGACCCGCACCTGTCCCTCGCGGACGCCGATCTCGCCGGCGATCCGCTCGGTGATGGGCCGGATGGCGGGCTCGGTGCCCTGGCCGTCGGGCGTCTGGCTGATGGTCGCTGTCACAGCTTGGATTCGCTTTCTCCCCTGGATGTCGCCAGTGCATTGTGCAGGGAACGGGGCCGGTTGTCTTGTCGCCGCCCGAGGACGGTAGGCCTAACCCCACCCGCCGCGGGCGGAAGAGGGGGTCTAACACCACCGAGCCCTCGCACGCCAACGTCCAGAATGGGGGGACGTCCACGGTCATGGCGATTTCTTGGAGGATCAGGTGAGCGAGCAGCTCCGCGGTTACGGGCGCCGCATCGTCCTCAGCGTCGTCCGCGGGATCGTCCAGATCGTGCTGGCGTACACGGTGAACCTGCCGCTTTTCATCTTGGCCGTGCTGTCGATCGCTTTCATCCCGCTCGGCGCGGGGATCGTGCTCACGCCGGTGGTGTTCCAGGCGATCCGGTCGATCGCCAACCAGCAGCGCGCGTGGGCGGCGGAGTGGTCGGGCGTGACGATCCCCCTCCCGTACCGGCCTGAGCCGCGCGGGGCGGGACCGTTCAAGCGGCTGGGGTGGATGCTCGGCGATCCGGCGTCCTGGCGTGACCTGTTGTGGACGCTGCTGAACGTGCCGGTCGCGCTCGTCCTCGGCGTGCTGGCCGCCGGGACGACGATCTACGGGCTGGAGGGCGTTCTCGTCGCGCCCTGGGTGGCGATGGTCGCCGACTTCGGGTGGGGGCCGTTCTGGATGCTGAGCGATTACGGGGTCATCGGCATCGTCGGCTCGATCGTGCTGGGTGCGGGGTTGACCGTGGCGTCCGTTCCGTTGGGGCCGATGTTCGTGAAGGCGCACGCTCTGTTCTCCCGGTCGCTGCTCGCGCCGACGAAGGGCGCCTTGACCGAGCGCGTCCAGCGGCTCACCGAGACCAGGTCGGACACCGTGGACGCCTCCGCCGCCGAGCTGCGCCGCATCGAGCGGGACCTGCACGACGGCGCGCAGGCCCGGCTCGTCGCGCTGAGCATGAACATCGGGCTCGCCGAGGAGATGATGAAGCACGACCCCGAGACCGCGCAGAAGCTGCTGGCCGAGGCGCGCGAGGCCAGCGGGAGCGCGCTCACGGAGCTGCGCGACCTGGTCCGCGGCATCCATCCGCCGGTGCTCGCCGAGCGCGGCCTGGACGGGGCCGTGCGCGCCCTCGCGCTGACCCTGCCGCTGCCCGTGGACGTCCGGGTCGACGTGCCCGGGCGTGCCGAGGCGCCGGTCGAGTCGGCGGCGTACTTCGCGGTGGCGGAGATGCTCGCCAACGTGGTCAAGCACTCGGCGGCGCGGCGGGCCTGGCTCCAGATCGAGCACACCGGCGACCGGCTGCTCATGATCATCGGGGACGATGGGACCGGCGGCGCCGACCCCGCGCACGGGAGCGGCATGCGCGGGATCGAGCGCAGGCTCGCGGCGTTCGATGGGACCATGGCCGTGACGAGCCCGCCCGGCGGGCCGACCGTCGTGACCATGGAGCTGCCTTGCGCGTTGTCATCGCCGAAGATCTCGCCCTCCTCAGAGACGGGCTGATCCGCCTGCTCGGCGCGTTCCAATTCGACGTCGTGGAGGCGGTGGACAACGGGCCGTCCCTGCTGCGGGCGCTGACCACGCACCGCCCGGACGTCGCGGTGGTGGACGTCCGGCTCCCGCCGACGTTCACCGACGAAGGCCTGAAGGCCGCGCTGGAGGCCCGCGAACAGATTCCGGGGCTGCCGGTGCTGGTGCTGTCGCAGCACGTGGAGCAGCTGTACGCGCGGGAGCTGCTGTCCGACAGCACGGGCGGCATCGGCTACCTGCTGAAGGACCGCGTGTCGGACGTCAAGGTGTTCGTGGAGGCGGTGCGCCGGGTCGCGGACGGCGGCACCGCCCTCGACCCGGACGTGGTGTCCCAGCTGCTCACCCGGCACGCCCGCGAGGAGCCGCTGCAGCGGCTGACGCCCCGCGAGCGGGAGGTGCTCGGGCTGATGGCGGAGGGGCGGTCGAACGCCGCGATCGCCGCGAAGCTGTTCGTCACCGAGAAGGCGATCAGCAAGCACACCAACAGCATCTTCGGCAAGCTCGGGCTGCCGCAGTCGGAGGACGACAACCGCCGCGTCCTCGCCGTCCTGGCGTACCTGGGCGCCTGATCACCCCGGCGGCCTGATCACCTTCGGCGGCGCTCGGTCACCGCGCCCACGGCGGGACGATCCGCTCGTCCCCCTGCGGCGCGATCGCGCACTTCTCCGGGTCGACGACGGCGTCCGGGTCGTAGGCGAGGCAGCCGGCGTGGGCGGCGACCACGGCGGTGAATCCGGAGTCGCCGGCCGTCATCCGGCGCGGCGCGTCGGCGGGCAGGACGACGGTGTCGCCGGGCCGCGCCTGCAGCGTGCGGCCGTCCAGGTCGACGGTCGCCGCGCCGTCCAGGAACGTCCACACCTGCTCGGTGTCGAAGGCGTGCCGCGGACCCGTCTTGCCGGGCGCCATGTCGACGCGCCAGACGGCGATGCCGCCGGTGCCTCCCTGGGTCGGCGTCGCGAAGGTGGTCATCACGCCGTTGGGCGTCTCGGTGCGGCGGCTCTCGGCATTGCGGACGAGCGTCATGGTCCCGATCCCCTAAGTTGGACAACAAGGTTGTCCATATAGTCAATGAGGTTGTCTTTTATGTCAAGCGAGCCTCCCGGCTTCGAGCTGCCGCTGCGGCTGTTCCTCGCCTTCCGCGTGATCATCGACGAGCTGCACGCCGAGCTGGCCCGCGAGGGGCACCCCGAGCTGCGGCCGATGCACGGCTTCGTCTTCCAGGCCATCGGCCCGGACGGCACGACGGCCGTGGAGCTCGGCCGCCGGCTCGGGGTGTCCAAGCAGGCCGCGGGCAAGATGGTCGATTCGCTGGAGCGGTCCGGGTACGTCGAGCGCGCCGCCGACCCGCGGGACGCGCGGCGCAAGATCGTCCGGCTGACCGGGCGGGGCGTGGACGCGCTCGCCCGCTCCGCGCGCATCTTCGACCGGATCCGGGCCGACTGGGCCCGGCGGCTCGGCGCGGACCGCATGTCGGCCCTGGAGGACGATCTCCGCAGGATGACCCCCGCGGACCTGTGGCGCCTCGACATGCCCGGCTGGTTCGGGACGCCGTGAAAAATCTTTCGCGTCCGATGACCGTACGAGTCCAGGCAGCCGCTTAGACCACTCCCCCGGACGCCCGCGGGCCCGCCACCAGGCCTTGTCGGCGCCGTCCGGCCCGGTTACGATCTGGCCAATTCTTAGGAAACTTTCCTAAGAATTGAGCGGGGATTCCTGTTTGCTTCGGGGGCCGGACCGAACGGAGAATCATGACACGACCGGGCGGACGGCGGGCCATCGCGCTCGCCGGCGCAGCGACCCTGGCGGTGGCCACCGCCCTGCTCACGGCGCCGCCGGCGTCGTCGGCGGGAACGGTCACCGCCACCTGCAAGAAGGCCTCCGACTGGGGCACCGGCTTCGACGGGACCTGCACGATCACCAACGGCACCGGCGCCGCGATCAACGGCTGGCGGCTGGAGGCCGACCTGCCGGCCGGCACGTCCGTCGGCAACGTGTGGGACGCGACGAAGGCCGTCTCCGGCAACCACTACACCTTCACCAACGCGAGCTGGAACGGGACGATCGCCGCGGGCGCCAGCGCGAGCTTCGGGTTCGGCGGCAGCGGCTCCGGCTGGTTCACCGGCTGCACGGTCAACGGCGCGGCCTGCGACGGCTCCGGCGGTCCCGGCGGGGACACGCAGGCTCCCGCGGCCCCGTCCGGACTCCGCTCGACCGGCAAGACCGCCACGAGCGTGAGCCTGGCCTGGAACGCGGCAACCGACAACGTGGGCGTCACCGGTTACGACGTCTACAACGGCTCCGCGAAGGCCGCCTCGGTGACGGGCACCAGCGCCACGATCAGCGGGCTGTCCGCCAAGACCGCCTACACGTTCACCGTGAAGGCCCGCGACGCGGCCGGGAACACCTCTCCCGCGTCCGGCGCCGTGTCGGTCACGACCGACGAGGGCGGCGGCAACCCCGTCGCCGGTGACAAGGTCATCGGGTACTTCGCCGAGTGGGGCGTGTACCAGCGGAACTACCACGTCAAGAACATCGAGACGAGCGGATCCGCCGGCAAGCTGACCCACATCAACTACGCGTTCGGCAACGTCCAGGGCGGCAGGTGCACCGTCGGCGACAGCTTCGCCGACTACGAGAAGACCTACACCGCCGGCGAGAGCGTCGACGGCGTCGCCGACACCTGGGACCAGCCGCTGCGCGGCAGCTTCAACCAGCTCCGGAAGCTGAAGAAGCTCCACCCCAACCTGAAGGTGCTGTGGTCGTTCGGCGGCTGGACGTGGTCCGGCGGCTTCGGCCAGGCCGCCGCCAACCCGGCCGCGTTCGCCGAGTCCTGCTACAACCTGGTCGAGGACCCGCGCTGGGCGGACGTGTTCGACGGCATCGACATCGACTGGGAGTACCCCAACGCCTGCGGCCTCACCTGCGACACCAGCGGCCCGAACGCGCTGAAGAACGTGCTGTCGGCACTGCGCTCCAAGTTCGGGTCGAACAACCTCGTGACGGCAGCGATCACCGCCGACGCGAGCGACGGCGGCAAGATGGACGCGACCGACTACGCGGGCGCCGCGCAGTACGTCGACTGGCTCAACCCCATGACCTACGACTACTTCGGCGCCTGGGCCGCGCAGGGTCCGACGGCGCCCCACTCGCCGCTCACGTCCTACCCGGGCATCCCGCAGGCCGGCTTCAACTCCGCCGAGACCATCGCGAAGCTGAAGGCCAAGGGCGTCCCGGCGAACAAGCTGCTGCTCGGCATCGGCTTCTACGGGCGCGGCTGGACGGGCGTCACCCAGTCCGAGCCCGGCGGCACCGCGACCGGCGCGGCGCCGGGCACGTTCGAGGCCGGCATCGAGGACTACAAGGTCCTCAAGGGCAAGTGCCCCGCGACCGGCACCGTCGCCGGCACCGCCTACGCCAAGTGCGGCAGCGAGTGGTGGAGCTACGACACCCCGTCCACCATCGGCGGGAAGATGGGCTACGCCAAGGACCAGGGCCTGGCGGGCGCCTTCTTCTGGGAGCTGAGCGGCGACACGACGGGCGGTGAGTTGATCACCGCGATCAAGAACGGTCTCGGCTGAGCTGTTCGCAGGAAGGGGAACTCCCAGCCCCTCAGACAGCCGGGACCTCGGGCCCCTGACCACCTGGACGCCGGTCAGGGGCCCTCCCCTGTTCTAGGTGGGGACTGGGCTCAGGCGAGGGACTGGCCGCCGTCGATCGTGAGGATCTCTCCGCTCATGTAGGCGTTGGCCATGAGGAAGAGGGCGGCGGAGGCGGCCTCCTCGGCCGTCCCGAACCGTCCGAGCGGCATGTCCCCGCCCGCCTCGGCCATCGCCGCGTCGCCCTCCGCGCCGGCGGCGGCTCCGTAGAGACCCCGCAGCAGCGGAGTGTCGAACGCCCCGAAACGGATCGCGTTGACCCGGAGGCGGGAGGGCGCGAGCTCGACCGCCAGCGCGCGGGTGAGCGCCTCGACCGCGCCGACCGCGGCGAGCGGCGCGGACATGCCCGGCCGCGGACGCGCGACGAGGATGCCCGAGGTCAGCGTGATCGACCCGCCCGGGGGCATGCGCGGGACGGCGGCGCGCGCCGCGGTGAGCGCCGCCCACGCCGGCGCCTCGACGGTGGTCCCGGCGGTGTCCCGGGTGAGCCCGGCGACCGGGCCCATCCCGGCCGGGCGCCCGGCCGTCACCAGTACGTGGTCGACCGTGCCGGCGCGCTCGAAGACCTCCTCCAGCGCGCTCTCGTCGGCGACGTCGGCCGCCGTGCCGGACACCTCGGCGCCCGTCCCGGCCGCGGTCACGCGCGCCACGGCGGCGTCCAGGCGCTCCTTGTCGCGGCCCGCGAGCACGATCCGCGCCCCGGCCGAGGCGAGCAGCTCCCCCGCGGCCAGGCCGATGCCGGAGCTGCCGCCGAGGATCACCGCCGTGCGGCCGGCGAGGCTCTGCGGGAGCGGTGAGCGGACCGGGACGGGTGCGTCGGTCATGGCCATGGGCCCTCCTCCGAATTAAACCATCTGGTTGTTTTAGAATGATCGCCGAAGCGGCCGAAGTCAACCGGGTGGTTTAATCCGCGTATGGGCTACGACGCGGAGGCGACCCGCCGGCGGATCTTCCAGGCCGCCACCGCCGAGTTCGCCGCGCGCGGGCTCGCGGGCGCCCGGATCGATCGCATCGCCACCGAGGCGCGCGCCAACAAGCAGGCCATCTACCTGTACTTCGGCAGCAAGGAGAAGCTGTTCGGCGCCGTGGTGCGCGCCAAGATGGCGGAGATCGGCCACGCGACCGACATCGATCCGGACAGCCTGGCGGAGTCCGTTGGCAGGCTGTTCGACTGGTACCGGGAGCACCCGGAGCTGGTCAGGCTGCTGCTCTGGGAGGCCCTTGAGACCCCGGACCGGACGCAGGGCGAGGCGGAGCGCCGCGAGGAGTTCCAGCGGAAGGCCAGGCACTTCACGGAGCACGGCGCCGGCGGCGGCACCCCGGACCCGGACCGGTCGCAGGCCGTCCAGGACCTGATGTTCACCGTGTTCGGCCTCATCGCGTGGAACTTCGCCGTCCCGCAGTTGCGGCGGATCGTCCTGGACGAGGAGGACGAGGCGGCCGCCCTGGCGCGCCGCCGCGCGTCCGTCATGGAGGCGGCGCGCGTGCTCGCCGAATCACACGGATTCGGCTGAGCGGGCTCGACGACGTTGGGAGTTGCCTTGCAGGACTGGACGCTGCGTCAGACCTACCCGAGCCAGGGTGGTGAGGTTCGGTGGGATGTGCTCGGGAACGAGCACGCGGATCCGGTCGTGCTCCTGCATGGCACACCGTTCTCGTCCTACGTGTGGCGTGGTGTCGCGCGCGCTCTGGCGACGACCCACCGCGTGTACGTCTGGGACATGCCGGGGTATGGGACGTCCGAGAGGAGCGATGGACAGGACGTCTCACTGGCGGCGCAGGGCAAGGTCTTCACCGAACTGCTGGCGCATTGGGGCCTGGACGAGCCGTCCGTCGTGGCGCACGACTTCGGCGGCGCCGTGTCCCTGCGGGCGCATCTCCTGCACGGTGTGCGCTACCGCCGCCTCGTCCTCGTCGATCCGGTGGCGCTCGCTCCGTGGGGGTCTCCGTTCTTCCGCCTGGTCGGAGCCAACGCCACGGTGTTCGAGCAGCTCCCGCCCGCGCTGCACGCCGCCCTCGTCCGGGAGTACGTGACGTCGGCGAGCCACCGCGGCCTGCACCCCGCCGCCCTCGATTCGCTCGTGGAACCCTGGCTGGGAGAAGACGGGCAGCCCGCGTTCTACCGGCAGATCGCGCAGGCCGACCAGCGCTACACCGACGAGGTCCAGGGGCGGTACGGCGAGCTGTCCCTCCCGGTCCTGATCTGCTGGGGCGCCGAGGACACGTGGATACCGATCGAGAAGGGCCGGGAGCTGGCCGGCCTTGTCCCGGGCTCGCGCCTCCATCCGATCGCGGGCGCCGGTCACCTGGTGCAGGAGGACGCGCCCGCCGAGCTGACCGCCGCGCTCCTCGGCTTCCTGTCGTGATCACGGCCGTGCTGTTCGACCTGGACGGGACGCTCCTCGACCACGAGGGCGCCGCGGCCGAGGCGATCGTCCGCTCCTTCCCGGACGCGGACCCGGTGTGGCTCGTCCGGCGCTGGTCGGAGCTCACCGAGGAGGCCGTCGACCGGTATCTGGCGGGCGAGCTGACCATGGACGCGCAGCGCCGCCTGCGGATCGTCTCGCTCGCCCGGGACCTCGGACTCGGCGAATGGGACAAGGCCCGCGCCGACGCGTGGATCGCCGGGTTCCTCCCCCGCTACCGGGCCGCCTGGCGCCCGTTCCCCGACGCCGCCGGAGCGCTGGACGCCCTCGCGGCGCGCGGGCTCCGGCTCGGGGTGATCACCAACGGCGACGCCGGGCAGCAGCGCGCGAAGGTCCAGCGGATCGGGTTCGCCGACCGGCTCCCCGTCGTCGTGGCCTCCAGCGAGGCGGGCTCCGCCAAGCCGGCCGCGGCCATCTTCCGGACGGCGTGCGCGGCCCTCGGCGTCCGGCCGGATGCCGCCGCCTACGTCGGGGACCGGCTCGCCACCGACGCCCAGGGCGCCGCCGCCGCGGGCCTCACCGGCGTGTGGCTCGACCGCTCCGGCGGTCCAGCGCCCGGCGACCTGGACGTCCCCCGCATCACGACCCTGGAAGCCCTCCCCGAGGCGCTGGCCGTGTGACGGCGTGGGCGGCCCTCCGGCCGGGCGGCCCTCCGGCCGGGGCCGCCCGCCGCCCGGGTCAGTCCGTCTTGAGGACCGCCTGGATCTCCAGGACGATCTGGACCTTCTCGCTCAGCCCCAGCCCGTTGCTGCCGGGGATCTTGGCGGTGTCGCCGACCCCGAACTCCAGCCGGCTGATCTCGCCGGTCGCGGTGAACCCCGCGCGGGCGCCCTTGAACGGGTCGTCCTCCCGGAACGGGTCGGGGCCGAAGCCGCCGATCTCCAGCTTCAGCGGGACGTTCTTCGTGACGCCGCGCAGCGTGAGCTCGCCGTCCAGGACGAAGTCCTCCCCGTCCGCGCGCAGGCCCGTGGAGCGGTACGTCATCGTCGGGTACTTCACCACGTCCAGGTAGTCGCCCGACCGGACGTGCTCGTCGCGCATGCGGTTGCCGGTGTCGATCGAGGTCAGCTCGATGGTCGCGGTCACCGACGAGTCCAGCACGTCCTCGCCGGTCTCGATCGTCCCCTCGAACGAGCCGAACCGGCCGCGGACCTTGCTGACCATCAGGTGCCTGATCGTGAAGCCGACGCCGGAGTGGACGGGGTCGATGGTCCAGGTGCCGGCGACGTAGCCGGGGATCTCGACAAGCTCGGCGGTCATCGTGTCTCCTAGTGGTTATGAATGGTAAGGCGGTTCCCATCAGGAACCGCCTCTATGGTGCGGACACCCCAGGAGTCGGCACAAGAAGGCACTTTTTTCTGCCCTGGTCACTTGGAGATAACCATGGAGCACACACCCGCGGGATGCCGGGCACGCGAGATCCTCGACCGGGTCGGCGACAAGTGGTCGCTGCTGGTCATCTCACTGCTCGGCGAGCGGCCCAAGCGCTTCAACGAGCTGAAGCGCGAGATCGACGGGATCAGCCAGCGGATGCTCACCGTCACGCTGCGCGGCCTCGAACGCGACGGGATCGTCACCCGCACCGTCTACCCGGTGGTGCCGCCGCGCGTGGAGTACGCGGTCACCCCGATGGGCGCGACCCTCATGGAGGTGTCCACCACCCTCGTCCGCTGGGCCGAGTCCCATCTGGAGGACATCGACGCCGCCCGCGCCGCGTACGACGCCCGCGCCGCCGAGGAGGAGGCGCTCAAGGAAGGCGCGGCGCCCGAAAACCGCGTGCTGGAGCCGAGCACGCGGCGGTAGCGTTAACAGCGATGGACCTTCACGAGGTGGGACGGCGAGCTAGCCGCGCCGAGCTGGGGAACGGGCAGTCGTGCCCGGCCCGGCTCGGCGGTGCGCGCCGTCATCCCATCGACCTCGTGAGGCCGTCCCATGCGTTCGACTGACATCCGTTCGACCTTTCTCGACTTCTTCCAGGAGCGCGACCACCGCGTCGTGCCGTCCAGCCCGCTGATCCCGTCCGATCCCACGCTTCTGCTGGCGAACGCGGGCATGAACCAGTTCAAGCCGTACTTCCTCGGCGAGACCACGCCTGACCACCCCCGCGCGGTGTCCGTGCAGAAGTGCGCGCGCACGTCCGACATCGAGAACGTGGGCCGCACCACGCGGCACGCGACGTTCTTCGAGATGCTCGGGAACTTCTCCTTCGGCGACTACATCAAGGCGGAAGCGATCTCCTGGGCGTGGGAGCTGTTCACACGCCACTACAACCTCGCCCCGGAACGCCTCTGGGTCACCGTGTACCTGGACGACGACGAGGCCGCGAAGCTCTGGCAGAGCGTCGGGGTCCCGTCCGAGCGGATCCAGCGGCTCGGCATGGAGGACAACTACTGGTCGATGGGGATACCCGGCCCCTGCGGACCGTCCTCCGAACTGCACTACGACAGGGGCCCGTCCTTCGGGCGCGAGGGCGGCCCCGCGGTGAACGGCGAGCGCTACCAGGAGCTGTGGAATCTCGTCTTCATGCAGAACCTCCGTGGCGAAGGCTCCGGCAAGGACGGATATCCGATCCTGGGCGAGCTTCCCGCACGCAACATCGACACGGGACTCGGCCTCGGCCGCCTCGCCGCGGTGCTCCAGGACGTGGACACGGAGTGCGAGACGGACCTGCTCGCCCCCACCTTCCGGCTCGTCCAGGAGATGGCGGGCCGCGGCTACCCGGGACGCGACGGCAGCGACGACTCCACGTCGTTCCGCATCGTCACCGAGCATTCCCGGTCGATCGCCTTCCTCATCGCGGACGGCGTCATGCCCGCCCGCGACGGCCGCGGCTACGTGCTGCGGCGGCTGATGCGGCGGGCCGTCCGGCACGCCCGCCGGCTCGGCATCGACGACCCGGTCCTGCCCGCTCTCACGTCCAGCGTCATCGACACCCTCGGCGACGCGTGGCCGGAACTGGCCCGGCAGTCGCCCCTGATCCGGCAGACGGTCGGCGCCGAGGAGGAGGCGTTCGACCGAACCCTGCGCCAGGGCTCCCAGCTCCTCGACGCGGCGATCGGCCGCGCGACGACGACCATCTCGGGCCGCACCGCGTTCGAACTGCACGACACCTACGGCTTCCCGATCGACCTGACCATCGACGCGGCCCGCTCGGCCGGCCTCACCGTCGACGAGGACGCGTTCGCGGAACTCCTCGAAACCCAGCGCCGGCAGGCACACCGCGCGGGCCAGGGCCGCAAGTCGGACGCGGTCGCACGACAGGACGCCTACCGCCGCGTCACCGCACGACACGGCCTCACCGACTTCGTGGGCCACACATCGGAAACCGCGGAAACCCAGGTGCTCGCACTCCTCGGTCCGAACGGCGAGCTGCCCAGGGCAACCCAGGGCGACGAGATCGAGATGGTCCTCTCCCGCACCCCGTTCTACGCGGAGTCGGGCGGCCAGGTCGGCGACACGGGCACGATCCGCACATCCGACGCGAACCTTCGCGTCCTCGACACCCGCCCCGGACTGGACGGCCTGCACGTGCACACCGTCCGCATACTGGACGGCGAAGTGCGGCCCGGCACCCAGGCAGAGGCGACCGTCGACGCGGACCGCCGCGCGGCGACCGCACGCTCGCACAGCGCGACCCACGTCCTGCACGCGATGCTGCGCCGCCTCCTCGGCGACCACGCCGCCCAGCACGGCTCCCGCGTCGAGCCCGGCCGCCTGCGCTTCGACTTCGCGCACTTCTCCCCGGTCGACACCGACCCCGTCCAGACCCTCGTCAACGACTACCTCCTCGACGACCCCGACGTCCGCGTCTGGGAAGCGAGCCGCGCCGAGGCGGAGGCCGCAGGAGCAATCGCGCTGTTCGGCGAGAAGTACGGCCAGGATGTCCGCATCGTGGACATCGGCGACGCGTCCCGCGAACTCTGCGGCGGAACCCACGTCGGCCACGGCTCGCAGGCGGGCCCCGTCCACATCGTCGGCGAGTCGTCCATCGGCACCGGCCTGCGCCGCATCGAGGCGCTCACCGGCGCCGACGCCCTTCGCCACCACAACCACGAGCGCAACCTGCTGCACGAGCTCGCGGCGCTCCTGAACGTCCATCCCGACCAGGCCCCCGACCGCCTGCGGCAACGCCTGGCCACCCTCACCGAAATCCAGCGCCACCTGGAGAACCTCCACCAGGCAGAACTCGAGAAGCACGCAGCCCACCTGGCGTCCCTCGCGGAGCCCGTCCCGGGCGGCTGGCTGGTGGCCCAAACCATCCCCAACCTCACCGGCACCGACCTCCGCACGATCGCCACCGGCGTCCTCTCCCGCCGCGACCGCCACGGCATCGTCGTCCTGGGCACGGAAACCAACGGCAAGGCGGCCCTGGTCGCCGCCGCAGGCGCGGACACCAACATCCAGGCCCGCACCATCCTCACCACCGCGGCCCGCGAGGTAGGCGGCGGCGCAGGCGGCAAGGGCCCCATGGCCAGCGCGGGCGGCCGCAACCCGGAGAACCTCCCCCAGGCGATCACCACCGCCGCTGCGGAGGCCCGCACCCTCCTCGCCGACCACTGACGCGAGAGCCCCCGTCCCAGGACGGGGGCTCCATGTCGGGCTGGCGGGATTTGAACCCACGACCCCCGGCACCCAAAGCCGGTGCGCTACCAAACTGCGCTACAGCCCGCGGATCGCGAGAGCAGTCTAGTGCCGATCAGCCCGCCCCGCTCCGCGCGCCACGTCCACCCCCGGAACCCTGTACGCTACGGGATGGCGATCGAGGCCCGCGTGCCTCCGCTCGCGGGCGTAGCTCAATGGCAGAGCCCCAGTCTTCCAAACTGGCTACGCGGGTTCGATTCCCGTCGCCCGCTCCCACCAAAAAGGCCCAGGTAGGAACCCCGTTTCCCCACCTGGGCCTGGCCTTTCCCATGATCGCTAAGGCTTCCGTGACCGATCGTTCAGGCGTGCCCCTGTCACCCTTGTCACTGCCCCGAGCCACCTTGAACGCCTCACCGAGCGGTTGGCGTCCTTTTGCGGGTCGGGCTTGTCGCGTCCCTTGTAGGGCGTGAGGATGTGCGCGTCAGCGCCCTGGTAGGCCTTGTCGGCCAGCACGAGCAGCCCGGTGGCGGCCAGTGCCCAGGTGACGCCCCAGATCGGGGCCGCGGTGAGGTCGTGGACCGAGCCGCGCATAGGTCCCGACACCCATAGCAGTGTCCCGTCCGGTGCGGTGATGACCTAAAGGTTCATGCCGTGGCGGCGATGTTTTCCCCGAGTAGTGGGGCCGGTCGGCGGCGACCCGGTCGATCGAGATCAGGGTGCCGTCCAGCACCAGGTACGGCAGCCCGTCCTTGACCGCTTTGGCCAGCGTCGCGCCGAGTTTGGGTGCGCGGGCGGCCAGTACGTCGACGGTCTCGTTGACGTAGCGCCACGCGGTGGTGGAGACGGCGAATCCGACGCCCAGTTCGGCGTAGGTCTCGCCTTTATGCAGGTAGATCGGGTCATCAGGGCCTGCACGCCCGGCGGGCACCGGCCCTTGCTCGCGATGGCCTGGCGGTGGAGGCGGACCACACCGGTGGCGTAGGTCAGGGTCTGAGGCGACAATGGCAGCGCAGCACGGTACAAAAGCATGTGAGGCCATAACAATGGGGTGGTGGTCCAAAGGGGCCGGGTTTGGCTTATGTGAAGCTGCCGTTGATGGTTTGAGAGGCAAGGCCGCCCGCCCCCTGGACGCTTCGGCCACTGATTGAGAGCTGCGGATCATCGCTGTTTATGGCTTCGTCGGCGGGGCGTTCCTTGGACCACAGAGGCATAGCCTGACGTGGGAAGGAACCCCCTGTTGAGAGTCCAGCGAGTCTGGGTCGGAGTCGATGTCGGCAAGGCCCACCACTGGGCGGTGGCCGTCGACCACGAGGGTCGGCGACTGCTGTCCCGAAAGGTCGCCAACGACGAAGAAGCGATCCTGGCCATGGTCGCCGCAGCTTGCGAATGGGCCGGCGAGGTCCGGTGGGCGGTCGACATCTCAAGTCGGTTGTCGGCGCTGCTCTTGGCCCTGCTGGTGAGCCATGGCCAGCAGGTGGTGTACGTGCCCGGCCGGACGGTGAACCGCATGGCAGGGGCGTTCGCGGGCGAGGGCAAGACCGACGCCAAAGACGCCCAGGTCATCGCCGACGTCGCCCGGATGCGGTCCGGGTTCCGGCTGATCACGACCTCGCCAGAGACGATTCACGAGCTCGCACTCCTCACCTCCTGCCGTCGCGACCTGGCCAGCCATCGGGTCCGCATGATCAACCGTCTCCGTGAACTGCTGGTCGGCATCTGCCCGGCCCTGGAACGCGAATTCGAGTACAAGTCCCGGACCGGCCTGGTGCTGTTGACCGGCTTCCAGACGCCTGCCGCGTTGCGCCGCATCGGGGTGAAGCGGCTGACCGACTGGCTGGTGCGCCGCAAGGTACGCTCCGCGGCCGATATCGCCGAACGCGCGGTCATGGCCGGTCGTGCGCAGCAGACGATCCTGCCCGGCGAGGCTCGGGCCGCCAGGCTCGTCGCGGACCTCGCCCAGCAGATCCTCGACCTGGACGAACGCGTCAAGCAGCTCGACGCGGAGATCACTGAGGTCCTCGCTGGAGACGAGACCGCCGAGATCATCCAGTCGTTGCCGGGCATGGGACCACTTCTGACCGCCGAGCTCATCGCGCGGACCGGGGACCTGTCGAGCTATCGCAACGCAGGGCACCTCGCGGCCCACGCCGGGATCGCCCCCGTGCCCAACGACTCGGGGCGGCGGCTCAACAACCTGCACCGCCCCGCTCACTACGACCGACGTCTGTGCAGGATCTTCTACCTATCAGCCCAGACGGCCATGTCCAGACCCGGCCCCTCACAGGAGTACTACCGCAGGAAACGAGACGAAGGGAAATCCCACGTCCAGGCCGTCCTCAGCCTCGCACGCCGCCGAGTCGATGTCCTCTGGGCCATGTCGAGAGACCGCCGCCGCTACACAGCAGTCCCACCGACAGTGGCCGCTTGACAGGACATTGAGATGCCTCTGGTGGGGGACGGGGGTTGTGAGAGATCAACCGTGCTACTGGGGGCTTCTTGATGTCCCGCACCGCTCACGCCGTCCGCGACCATGCTGTGATCAGCGCCCCGGAATCAGCCGCTGAAAAGGCTCACTGAGCAGCCGCATTAGGGCGGGTGGCCGACAAGGCGTACTTCCTAAGATCGAAGTGTCTGTCGCTCTGGATGCCGAGAGCGACGGGGTGGCCGCCCCGGTTAAACACCGGCGTACTTGGCCGGGGAGATGCCTATCGCTGCGGTGAAGTCGCGGGTCAGGTGTGACTGGTCGAAGTAGCCGAGGTCGTCGGCCAGCGCGGCCCAGTCGATGTGGCCGCCCTGGTCGGCGCGGGCCGCGGCCTCGTGGAGACGTGCTCGCCGGAGCACCCACTTGGGGCTCGCGCCCACATACTCGGCGAACAATCGCTGCAGGGTTCGGACGGAGACATGCAGCGCCTCCGCCGCTTGATCGACCCGGAACAGATTGGGGTCGGCGGTGATGGCGTCGACCATTCCGGCCACTTCTTCGGCTACGGGATCTGGTTCGGGAAGGACTTCCCGGAGGAACTCCTCGGCCGGCTTCACCATCGCGCCGAGATCGGTGTGCTGGAGAACGGCCCGGCTAACGTCCTCCACGTCGGGGCCGAGGACGTCCGCGGCGGGGAGCCTGCGGTCGGCGAGGTCGATGACCGGCCCTGCCGTGAACGACCGGAAACCGCCGGGGCGGAACTTCACGCCGAGGACTTGGCCCCGCCCCTCAAGCCGCCGGACGAACAACGTCCGGTCCACGCCGTAGATCAGCGGAGACGGCTCCTCGAAGACGAGATGAACGTTCGGGTGCGATAGCACCTTCGTCTCGTACGGCTGGTCCGTCCGCCATCGGACGTGCCAGTAGAAGTCCACGAAACGCGCCAGGGTGGGGCTCGGAGACGCCCTGTCGATGGTGGCGACACTCGCCTGCTCGCGCGGGTACAGCACCCCTCGTCCCAGATCACCCACGTGACCAGGGTACTGGCGCGTTTGTCCAAGAGGTGCTCCCACGGGCTCTCGTAACGTGCAGCGTGTGAATGAGAACCACGCCTACATGAAGGAATGCGCATCCGAGGCGGCCCGCGTCGCCCATACGGTCCAGCCGGACCGGCTCACGGATCCGACCCCGTGCGGAGAGTTCGACCTCCGGACGCTCGTGAACCACCTGGTGCTCTACACATCCCACGGGCTTGAGCACCGTGCGCTGCGCAAGGAGCTTCCGGAGGATCTCACGGAGCGCGACTTCACCGCCGATGCCGCCTGGCCGCACGAGTACGCCGTCCAACTCGACCGCGCGGTCGCGGCCTGGGCGGACCCGTCCGTGTGGGACGGGGAGATCGCCGGCACTCCCGCCGCCGACATCGCCGTGATGATGATCATGGAGATGGCCCTGCACGGCTGGGACGTCGCGAAGGCCGCCGGCGAGGAGTATCGCATCTCACCCGAAACCGGCCGGTTCATCCTCCAGGTCGTGGAGAAGTACGCCGAGATGTACCGCCAGTACGACGGTTTCGCCGACCCTGTGCCTGTCGGCGAGAACGCGTCGCCCTTCCAGCGGGCGCTTGCTGCTTCGGGCCGCGATCCCGGATGGCGACCGAGCACCCGCTGACCGTCGGCCGGTCGGCTCGCCGCCGTTGCAGGGGGGCGCCCGTCCACTGCGACGGGGCCCCCGGGGCAACGCGGCCAGTTTGATACATGCCTCATCGGTCGCGCTGCCGCTGCGGGTGCCGAACGTGCTGGGCGGGGATGGCGCCCGATCCCTTCAATGAGCTTCGTGAGCGGGCGTGCGTCGCTACTTCGTCGAGTTCGCGCGCCTGTTCGCGGCTGGCGTCAGCGGCTGGTCGGGCGTGTTTCTTGGTCTTTCGGTGGCTACGGCGGAGGCTGAGAGGAGTGTCGCGGTGGCGAGGGTGCCCCAGAGGGCGGCTGGGCCGCGAGTTGCGAGAGCGGTGATGACCGCCGGGGAGACGGCGAGACCGAAGCCTGTGGAGAGTTGGAAGCGGGCGATGGTGCGTCCTAGGACGCGGGGTGGGGCGAGTGCGGTGACAAGCGCGGTGGCGCTGCCGGCGTAGAGGATCTCGCCGATGGTGCAGGGTACGGACACTGCGGCGATGGCCGGGGCGCCCCAGCCGCGTCCCAGTGAGGTGGCCGCGAGAAAGCCCAGGTAGGACGCGGTGAGGACCACGCCGGAAAGGGCCAGCACGGTCCGTCGGGAGAAGCGGGACATCAGGACGGTGACCGGCACCTGCAGGGTGACGACCAGCACCGTGTTGGCGACGAAGACGGCTGCCGACCACACCGGGGATGCGTGGAATTGCGTCACCAAGACCAGGGGGATCGCGATCTCGGGGACGTTGAGGCAGAAGACGTAGACCACGTTGGCGGCGAGTAGCGCGAACATGCGGGGTGCGGGCTCGTCACGCGACGGCGCGCGAGCGGGCCCTGGACCTCGCCCAGGCCCGCGGCGCGCTCCAGGAGGCCTTCGCGGAACGGCTGCTCGCGGACCCGGCCGCCGTGCGGGCGCGGGTGCGTCACACCCTCGAACAGTGCGCCGAGGCCTTCTTCGACGCCGCCTGGACGGGCGTCGCCGTGCAACTCGCCACCGACCTGCGCCTGAAGAACGACCTGCTGAAACGCCAGGGCGTCGAGGCGGCACTCGCGTCGGTTTCCAGCGCCGTC
Organism: Actinomadura madurae; assembly: GCF_900115095.1. GTDB lineage: Bacteria > Actinomycetota > Actinomycetes > Streptosporangiales > Streptosporangiaceae > Spirillospora > Spirillospora madurae. Next base: position 305,512 of record NZ_FOVH01000010.1, on the reverse strand, counting down.
ACCCTGGCGCCGGACGCCACCTGCATCGTCGTGGACAAGTTGCAGGACGACGCGATCGCCGCCCACGACACCGGGGTCACGTTCGTTCCCAGCGTCTTCGGCCGCCCGCACCTGGTGGCGATTCACGCGCCTGGGTGGCGGCCCGTGGTCCAGTACCCCGTCGCCGAGCCGAGTCCATCGGAGCCCGTATCGCTGGAAACGGTCACGCTACGGCTGGAGGCACTCGCGCATCCGGTGCGCCTGCGGCTGCTGCGCACCCTGGCCCGCGGCCCGCACACCACCGGTGAGCTGGCCAATGCCTGGGAACTTTCGCCCTCGGAGGTCTCCCGTCACCTCGCCGTCCTGCGCTGAATACCTCCGGTCCGCCAGGACGTGAGCGATCGTCGCCTTCGCAACATCGTCCGACTCGGTCGGGAGGGGAGGAGGTGCTGGAACTGGATGCGTGGTCACGTCGGCATTCTTCTCGCGAACTCAGGAAGAACATGCCACAAGGCTTCTTGATCTTCACTGTCGGTGGATATCTCTACGCCGCCTCGTTGAAGCATTACCAGGGACGTCATTAGTACACCACGCAGCAATTCCTGAGCCACGACGTGGCGTGCGGACATGAGGGTGCGGGTGAAGTCACTGAAGACAGCGGTGTTGATGTCGTACATGTCTTCGGCAACCGCCTCCAAGCCCGTTGGAATCTCCAGAGTACGGGCGATTGCTTCTGCAAGGTTAACGTACAGTCTCCCGACCCGTAGTGCTGGACTCCAGACTGTCTCGTCGTCGATGTCGAAGATGTAACTCACTATGACCGCTCCAGCAGGATCTGTTCGTCCGGATGCCCTAAACGCAACCTCTCGGCGGCCGATTCTACTTCTGATCGGAACAGGTGATCGGCGCCGAGTTCCTGTTCGTGGTCGGCTTGTATCGACGCGCTTTTCAAAGCCCCTCGTGACGAGGTATTCAGGATGGCGGCGGGGGGGAGCCGCACAGGCGCTTTCGGGACGTCACTACGTACTACACCGTCCGCGCTCCGCTCAGATCAGTGAGCGCACGTCAGCGACGTCGTACTCGGCCACGGAGGCAGCGAGCATCGCGGCACTCTGCTCGTCGCTGGGGCCATTGCCTCGGAACGCCTCCACGGCCGCCTGCGACTCCCAGCGCTCGAAGATGTTGATGCGACCCGCATCGATCAGGTCCGCGGAGATGGCGAAGTCCAGGCAGCCGGGTGCACGACGGGCCGACTCCACGACGCTCACGCTGCTCGCGAGATAGGACTCGCGCTGCTGCGGGTCGACGATGATGTGTCCTGCGACGATTACCATGCGCTGCTCCTCGGCTGACTTCGAACGGGCTGTCACTGATGGTGACCGTCGACCGAAGCGAAACTCATCGGCGATCAAGCAGCCCCGGCATCCATGCCAGATCAGAGACAGCGCCCCTTTGGGGCCATGAGCGTGCCCGTTCGGGAAAGCGAGGCCGCTGGGGCACCGCGTCGCTTTCTCCGTGAACCCCGTCGATTGGTCCGGCTCGGCAACGGCTCAGGGGTGTCAGCGGCGCAGGAAGGGCTTGACCATCGGTAGCACCAGGTCGGCGCGCTCGACGACCTCCATGTGCCTGGTTGCGGGCAGGATCGCCAGCTGCGAGTCCGGCAACCGGTTGTGCATCTCGACCGCGTGCTCGGGCCGGACGAAATCGGTGTCGCCGATGATCATCAAGATCGGCATCGTCAGTCGAGCCAGTTGCTCGTCCGTCCATGGCTCGAAGGCGTGCACGGCCGGCTGGATCTTCTCCAGGAACGCGGAGAAATGGTCCGGGTCGGGCGCCACCTCGATGTAAGCCTGATACATGGCCGCGCCTTCTTCCTCGGTGGGCAGCCGGGGCGAGTCCTGCTCCGGCGCCGTGATCTCCGGGTAGTACGCGTCCGGGCGGAAGTGCGACGCGGCCAGCACCACCCGGCCGACCCGTTCCGGATGGCTGACGGCGACATCGGTCGAGACCAGCCCGCCCAGGCTGTAGCCGAAGAAGTCGGCCCGGTCGATGTCCAGGTGATCCAGCAACGCCACCACGTCGGCCGCGCATTGCCCGATGCTGAACGGGCGGTCGCCGTCGGCGGTGTGACCGTGCCCCTGCAGCTCGACACCGATCACCTGACGGTCTTTGGTCAGCTCCGGCAGCAACGTGTCGAAGCTCAGGTGGAACGTTTGCACGCCGCCATGCAGCATGATCAGCGGAAGTCCGGGGTGGTCCGCTCCGTGCACCTCGTAGTAGAGCTCGATGCCGTTCACCGATGCGTACGCGCCCTGCGACATATGAATCCTCCCGGTGGTGTGAGTGCCCAAGGTGGTGACCATCGATGCCGGCGAAAGTCATCGGGTCTTGAAGGGTGATGCAGGTGGCTTCGGCGCAGGGCGACTGCGCGCGTGGCCCAGGCACGTCGGCCGCGCACGCGCGGCGAGGCTCGGGGACGGCTGGGGCGCTGCGTCGGATTCCCGCACGTCGGATGGAGTTGTCGTCATGTGGGTGGAAAAGGATTGGACGGGGTGAGGGGTGGGCTGTAGCTTGCGGGTGGCCGTGACGCTGACCGAGGAGGTGAGTCCCCATGAACGCTGTATCGATGGGGGTGCTCCCCCTTCCCGTTACGGTCGGGCGATTGACGTAGGTGTCGCCGGGAGCGCCTCGCCAATGGCACTCCCGAAAGGCAATACCTATGGACCCTTCGCAGTTCACCCCCGAGCCGTCGTCGAACGATGCGGCCAAGCACGACGTCCCCGGACGGCGGTCGGCCTCCCCCGGTGGCGCACTCCTCATGTTCGACGTGATCATCGCCGGATGCGGGCCGACCGGTGCGATGCTGGCCGCGGAGCTGCGGCTGCACGATGTACGGGTGCTCCTTCTGGAGAAGGAAACCGAGCCCGTGTCGTTCGTCCGCATCGTCGGGCTGCATATCCGCAGTCTTGAGCTGATGGCCATGCGCGGGCTGCTGGACCGCCTTCTCGAACACGGAAGGCAGCGTCCGGCGGGCGGCTTCTTCGCCGCCATCAACAAACCCGCGCCCGGGGGGCTGGACTCCGCCCACGCCTATCTGCTGGGCATCCCGCAGCCCGTCATCGTTCGCCTGCTCGAAGAGCATGCGATCGAGCTGGGTGCGCAGATCCGGCGCGGTTGTGCGGTGGCCGACTTCACGCAGGACGACGAGGGCGTGACCGTCGAGCTGGCCGACGGGGAACGGCTTCGGTCGCGTTACCTCGTCGGCTGTGACGGCGCGCGCAGTACGGTGCGCAAACTGCTCGGCGTCGGCTTCCCCGGCGTGCCCTCCAGGTCCGAGACGCTGATGGGCGAGATGGAAGTGGGTGCGCCGCGGGAGGAGATCGCGGCCAAGGTCAGGGAGATCGGCGAGACTCAGAGGCAGTTCTGGCTCAGGCCTTTCGGTGAAAAGGTCTACAGCGTCGTCGTCCCCGCCGCAGGAGTCAGCGATCGCGCGAAACCACCGACCCTGGACGATTTCAAACAGCAGTTGCGCGCCATCGCCGGAACCGATTTCGGCGTGCACTCCCCCCGCTGGCTGTCCCGCTTCGGCGATGCCACCCGGCTGGTCGAGCGCTATCGGGTCGGCCGGGTGCTGCTGGCCGGGGACGCGGCGCACATCCACCCGCCCATCGGCGGTCAGGGCCTCAACCTGGGCGTCCAGGACGCGTTCAACCTGGGCTGGAAACTGGCCGCGCAGATCCGCGGCTGGGCGCCGGAAGCACTGCTCGACACCTACCAGGCCGAGCGTCATCCGGTCGCCGAGGATGTGCTGGACAACACTCGCGCCCAGATGGAACTGCTCTCCCCCGAACCGGGCCCGCAGGCCGTGCGCAGGCTGCTCGCCGAACTGATGGACTTCGACGAGGTGAACCGCCACCTGATCGAGAAGATCACCGCGACCGGTATCCGTTACGACTTCGGCGAGGGCCCCGATCTGCTCGGACGCCGCCTGCGCGACATCGACGTGGAACAGGGCCGCCTCTACGATCTGCTGCATCGCGGCCGCGGCCTGCTGCTGGACCGCACCGGACGCCTGACAGCCGGTGGCTGGTCAGACCGGGTCGACCACCTCGCGGATCCCACTGCGGCGCTGGATGCTCCGTGCATCCTGCTGCGTCCTGACGGTCACGTCGCCTGGATCGGCGACGATCAGCAGGACCTGGACGCCCACCTCTCCCGCTGGTTCGGCGAGCCCGCCACCTGATCTCGCCTGCGAACCGCGCGGGCGTGAGGAGTCATGGCGGGGTCTCCGGCATGGGTTGCTATCGCGCCCCGACCCGATGTTGCGCGGGCTCGTCGCTGGTTGCGGCGGTGGAGGGGCGGGGACAGCATGTCGTTGTCGGCCTGTCGGCGATCGATCGTCGGCAGGCCGGCGGCACCGCTTCCCAAGTTAAGGAACCACGCCATGACCTCCTCGCACGACTTTCCCTTGGAGCCGGCACCGATCCACGTGCCAGACGAGGCCCTTGATGACCTGCGCGCCCGTCTCACATTGACGCGTCCGCCGCTGGACGAAGGGAACGAGGACTGGTCCTACGGCGTGCCGGACGGCTATCTCCGCGGGCTGGTCGCCTACTGGCGGGACGGTTACGACTGGCGCAAGGCCGAGGCCACCATCAACGTCTACGAGCATTACCAGGTGGACGTCGCCGGCGTCCCAGTGCACTTCATGCGCAAGCCCGGCCGCGGGCCCCGCCCGATCCCGTTGATCCTCACCCACGGCTGGCCGTGGACGTTCTGGCACTGGTCGAAGGTGATCGATCCGCTCGCCGACCCGGGCGCGTTCGGCGGTGACCCCGCGGACGCGTTCGACGTCATCGTGCCGTCACTGCCCGGCTTCGGTTTCCCCGGCCCGCTCACCGGCTTCCCGGACGTGAACTTCTGGAAGGTCGCCGACCTCTGGCACACCCTGATGACCCGGACCCTGGGCTACGAGAAGTACGCCGCCGGGGGCTGCGACATCGGCGGGATCGTCTCCAGCCAGCTCGGCCACAAGTACGCCGACGAGTTGTACGGCATCCACATAGGTTCCGGGCTGCCGCTCGACTTCTTCTCCGGACCTCGCGCCTGGGACTTCGCCCGGAACCGGCCCCTCACCGACGACCAGCCGGACGACGTCCGCGCCCGTATCATCGAGATGGACCACCGCTGGGCGTCCCATCTCACCGTGCACATGCTCGACGGCGCCACGCTGGCCCACGGGCTGAGCGACTCGCCCGCCGGCCTGCTCGCCTGGCTGCTGGAGCGCTGGAACGCCTGGAGCGACAACGGCGGCGATGTCGAGTCCGTCTTCACCAAGGACGACCTGCTCACCCACGCCACGATCTACTGGGTGAACAACTCCATCGCCACGTCGATGCGTTACTACGCCAACGCCAACCGCTACCCCTGGGTCCCCGCCCACGACCGCACCCCTGTCGTGGAGGCCCCGGTCGGGCTCACCTTCGTCTCGTACGAGAACCCGCCCGGCATTCATACCGCCGACGAGCGCGTCCGGGCGTTCAAGGCGGGCCCGCTGGCCGGGTACTTCAACCATGTCAACGTCAACGCCCATGACCACGGCGGCCACTTCATCCCCTGGGAGAACCCGGATGCCTGGGTGAGCGACCTGCGCCGCACCTTCCAGGGCCGCAGGCCCTGAACAATTCCAGGTCAGCGGCCTCGCCCGCTCCCGGACGCCGCCACGGGAGCCGTGTGGACTACCGCTTGGCTCCGAGTCGGCTCTCCCTCCGAGGGCTCATCGGCGTCTGGCGTGCCGACGCGTCCACGCCTCGGGGACCGAAGCCGCTGAGGTGCAGCAGCGCCGGAGTGAGGACGAGCAGGCCGACCGCCAGGGCCGCGACCGCGACCATGGCGCCGCGCAGTCCCACCGCGTCGGCCCACAGTCCGACGTAGACCGGACCGACGAGAAAGCCGAGGTAGGAGACGGTCGTGACGACCGACGTGGCGCGGCCTCGGCGGGACTCGTCGACGTTCCGCGAGACGACGCCGAGGAGGGTCGGGAACAGCACCGCGGTCCCCGCGGCGGCCACCGCCAGCCCCAGCCCGGCGATGAGCAGCGTGGGTGCGACGGCGATGAGGGCGGCGCCGGCAGCGGCGGCCGACGCGCCGGCGAGCAGGACGGTCCGAGCATGTTCGGCCTTGAGGCCGCCGAAGGAGAACCGGGTGATCGCGACCGTGCCCGCGAACACGGCGGGCGCGACGGCGCTCAACCCCGTGCTCGAATGAAGCTCCTCGTGCGCGAAGACCGCGCTCCAGCTCTGGTGCGCGTTCTCGCCGGCGAACGCGAGCGCGCCCAGGACCCCGATGAGCAGGTACGGGACGATATCGCGGCGTCCGAATGGTGCCGCATCGGCGGTCGGGCTCCGCTCGGTGGACGCATGGCTGGGCAGCGCCCTGAACAAGAAGGCACCGGCCGGCAGGGAAAGGACGGCGACCGCCGCGAAAGGGACCGCGAGCGGTAGCGACGCGGCCGACGCCAGCCCGGTGGCGAGGCTCCCGAAGACCACCAGGCTGGAGAAGACGCCGTGGGCCCGGGTGATGACGGGACGGCCCGCCATCTTCTCGGCCCGTCCGGCGGCGGCGTTCATGGACACGTCCGCCGCCCCGCTGGTGGCACCGACGACGGCCAGTCCGGCGCACAGGCTCGCGGCGTCCACCGCGGTCAGTGCCAGCGCGGCGCCGGCGACGCCGAGGGCGGCGATGAGCACGGCCGAGACCGCCAGGCCCCATCGATCTAGCGCTCTGCCCGTCAGCAGCATCGCGGGCAGGGCGCCCGCGCCCACGAACAGCAGCGCGAAACCGAGCTGCCCGTCGCTGACCCCGGCCTGGTGCTGAACCCGCGGGACGGAGGCTCCCCACACCCCCCAGAACGCACCGAACACGGCAAAGGCCACGACCACCGAGATGATCATGCGACGGGGTGAGCGGGAACTCATATGTGTAACGATACACAGCCCCCATTGGGACCGTTACGCTGGCCGCATGGCAGCGTCGTCCCGAGGCTCGAAGCGGGTGACCCTCGCGCAGGTGGCCGAGCTGGCCGGGGTGTCGGTCATGACCGCCTCCTACACCTACAACCGGCCGAGCCGCGTATCGGACGAGGCACGGGCCAAGGTGCTCGCCGCGGCGGACCGGCTCGGGTACGCCGGACCGGACCCGAGCGCCCGGTCGCTGCGCCGCGGCAGCTCCCGCACGCTCGGGGTCGTGATGGGCGAGCATCTGAGCTACGCGTTCGAGGACCCGGAGGCGGTGTCGTTCCTGGCGGGGGTGGCCGACGTCTGCGCCGATCACGGCTACGGCATGACGATCCTGCCGATCACCGGTGCCGCCGAGGACATCTCGCGGATCACCGAGGCCGCGGTGGACGGGTTCATCGTCTGGACCACATCCGACGACGATCCGGTCCTGGCCGCCGTGCAGGCGATGAAACGTCCGGCGGTGGTCCACGGCGGGCCGTCCGTCCGGGGCATGGGGTTGGTGAGCATCGACAACCGCGCCGCGGCACGCGCGGTGGGCACGGTCGCGTTCGCGGGCGCCGAACGTCCCGCGATCGTGAGCTTTCCGCTTTCCCGAGAGCGCGCCGGCATGGTCATCGGCGGCGCGGACATGCCGGAGATCTTGTTCCCGGTGACCCGGGACCGGCTGGACGGCTACCGGGAGGCGATCGAGGCGGCCGGTATCGCGTGGCGCGATGTCGTCATCGCGGTTTGCGCACGCAATGACACCGCCGAGGCCGAACGCGCCGCGGCGTCGCTCCTCGCCTCCGCCGCGCCGCCCGACGCGATCGCCGCCATGAGCGACCAGCAGGCGGCCGGCGTCGTCCACGCGGTTCGCGCCGCCGGTCGCGCCATACCGGACGATGTCGCGGTGACCGGGTGGGACGACGCGGCGGTGGCGGCCCGGCTCGGCCTGACGACGGTCGCGCAGTCGCTGCGCGACCAGGGCGCGGCATGCGCGCACGCGGCGCTGGGGCAGAAGCCCGGCGGCACCGAGATCGCTTCGTGGTCCATCGTCCGCCGAGGCAGCACGCGCCTGTAGGGAGCCGCGTGACGCCGAAAGCCCGGCCGACCGCGGTCGACCGGGCTTGGGCTGGGACGCCGCACGCGTCAACCGCCGGCGTCCCCGGGTGTCATCCGGTCATGCGGCGACGCAGGAAGTCCTTGCCCTGCTCGGCACCCTTGCGGCTCTCGGTCTGGGCGCGGCGGAACAGGTCGGCCAGCTCGCTGTCGCCGGCGCGCTCGGCGTCGGCGATGTAGGTCTCCAGGCGCAGCGCGTTGCTGAGGCACTGCTCGACGAACCAGACAAGGTTGTAGTCCTTGTCCTTGGTGCCGGTGACGCCACCGGTCTCCTGCTCGTGTGTCGTGCTCATGGTCCTCACCATTCCGTTCTTCGGCTGCTATGGCGCCCCACTACCCGTCCACGGGTGCCCCATGCGCGCCCTTCGCGGTTGCCGCGGCGGTGGTGCTCATCGCGGGACCGCCCCGGCAGGACGGTCACCTGGCGGGCTTGTCGCGGAGGCGTTCGACGGGGTGGGGGCCGTCGGTTTCCAGGCGGTACTCGTCGCCGAACTTGTCGCGGTGCTCGTCGATGACGCGTTCCTGCGCGCCGCGCTCGGCGTTGATCTTGTCCTGGTAGGCCTCGAACCGCTGGTGGGCCTCCTGGACGTAGCCGGTGCCCAGGGTCGTCCAGTCGATCTGGGTGGCCAGCAGCTCGCGCAGCAGCTGCTTGTTGGGCTCGAAGGTGACCGGTTCGGGCAACTGCGGCGCCAGGACGCTTTCGGGGTCGCGGCCGTCGTGGCGGCGCATCAGATCACAGGCGATCCGCAGATGCTCCAGCTCCATGTTCAGGTGCAGCTCCCAGATCCCCTTGACGCGGGGGTCGGACTCGGTCTGCATGAACGAGTAGTACATGTAGCACTCGTTGTACTCGTGGTTGACCAGCCGCTCCCACCAGGTCTCCCCTGGGTCCACCAGCGACTCGTAGTGGGTGACGTGCTCCTCCTCGACGAGGCCGATCTCCTGGTAGAGCTGCCGGGCGATGGGCTCCATGTACATCGGGCCCACGTTCATGTAGAAGTTCATCGTCTGCTGCTCGGCCGACATGATCGTCAGCGCGTGCAGCTTGGAGATCGGCTCGGCGGCCGCGCGGTCGTAGGGCTCGCGGACGTTGTCGAGCGGGTTGCGGTGCTGCAGGTAGCCGGGGCGGCCCGGCATGACCTCGGTGAGCTGGTCGATGACCTTCTCGGCCTTGCGGTGCTCGATCATCTCGTACAGGTTGGAGTACCGGTACAGGTGGTCGAAGTCCTCCAGCAGCCCGAAGTTGTAGGCCTGCTTGAGGTAGGGGTCGGGTTCCTGGCGGGCGACCCAGCCGGTCAGGTCGACGGCGACCTGCTCGTAGCTGATGGTGGTCTCCAGCACCGAGGCCTGGCCGGGGAGCAGCCAGTTGACGACCTTCTGCTGCTGCGCCTCGATGTAGCGCACCGCGGCCAGCTGCTGCTTGACCTCCACGTCCGGGCAGACCCGGGCGAAGTGGTGGCTGAACATGATCGCCTCCACCTCGATCCCGTTCATCGTGATGATCCGGCACTTGGTGTACGGATCGGAGGCGTCGGGATCGACGGGGGCGACGTCCAGCTGCGCCCAGTTCCGCAACTGGTCGTCCAGCGGGATACCGCGGTGTTCGAGCGGGTTGAAGGCCACCAGGCTCACCTTTCGTCTCGAGACGAGATCGGATGCGACACCCGCTGCCGGTACCCGGCACGAGACGTTCCGCACCTGCGCCGGCCCGGCATTACACGACCTTTGTCACCGAGTGGACATCCCAGTCCACCTCCACCGAATGGGGCCGCATAGGGGCGGCGGCCTCGGGTACGGCCCGGCGGGTACCACCGGACCCGCACCACCGAGCAGGGGACATCCATGCAGACCACGCCCGCCAACGCCGAAACCACCGGAGACGTCGTCGACCTGCTGCGCGCTCAGCACGGCCAGATCCGGGACCTGTTCGACGAGGTCCTGCACACCGACGGCGACGACCGCAAGAACGCCTTCCAGGATCTGGTCAAACTCCTGGCCATTCACGAAACCGCCGAAGAAGAACTCATCCACCCGATGGCCCGGCGGCTGCCCGGCGGCGACGGCATCGTGGACGACCGGCTGGCCGAAGAGCGCGAGGCCAAGGAACTGCTGGCCGAACTGGACGGCATGGACACCGACGACCCCCGTTTCCTCAAATCGGTCGACAAACTTCGCATCGACGTCCTCACCCACGCCCGCGCCGAAGAGCGCTACGAATTCGACCGGCTCAAGGACGAGTTCAGCCCCGCCCAGCTCAGAGGCTTCGCCGCCGCCGTCCGTGCCGCCCAGGCCACCGCACCCACCCGGCCCCACCCCGGCACCGAGACCGCCACCAAGAACCTGCTCGCCGGACCCATTGCCGCGGTGGTCGACCGCGTCCGCGACATGATCCGCGACGCCCGCGACGGCAAGTGACCGGTGACGGCCCGATCCAGTCTGGAGACGCCATGAAACGCGCCCTGGCCACGGCCGCCGCGCTCGCCGCGCGGCTGCGCGAGAGCACCGCCGCCGGGACGCTGGAGCGCCTGACGGGCGACGATCCCCGGCAGCGCGTCCGGCGGGCGCTGCGCGAGGCCAAGTCCCTGATCGAAACCGGCGAGATCCTGCGGGCGGACGCGCCCCCCCACCACGCGTCCCACACCGGGCGGGAAGCTGGTGGGCCTCGCGACCCGGCGCGCGGGCGGGGAGGGACGGCTGTGAAGGCCCTGTGCTGGGAAGGCGTGAACAGGCTGCGGGTGGAGGACGTCCCCGAGCCGCGGATCCGCAACGACCAGGACGTCATCGTCAAGGTCACCGCCGGGACGACCTGCGGCTCCGACCTGCACCTGATCGGCGGGTACATCCCCGCGATGCGCGGCTGCGGGCGGTGCTGGTACTGCGCCAACGACCTGCGGTCGCTGTGCGACAACTCCAACACAACCCGGGCATCACCCAGGCCATGTTCCCCGAGCGGTTGGCGAAGAGCACGTCTACGACCAGGTCGAACACCAGCTCCGGATGCAGACCGACCGGCCGACCGCCGTCCGCGAGGCGATCTACGCCCTGCGCGGCGCCCAGATGCACGGGCAGCGCTACATCCCCAAGCTGTTGGAACGCATCGCCAAGGGAGAACTGAGCACGCGCCACCTCGCCACCCACGAGATGCCTCTGGACGACGCGCCGCACCTAACGGGGGCGCCCCTCGATCAGGATCGGCTCAGGACTCGGTGAAGTCGTCTCGCGACAGTCCCTTCTCCGCCATCTTGTCTTCGAGCTCGGCGCCCAGCTCGGTCCGCACGTCGGGACGCGGCTCGGAGTTCTGATCAGGGTCCCGGTCGGAATTCATCACCCGATCGGTGTCCTCGGTCTTCGGCGCGTTCTCCTCTGGCGTGGTCATCCGCCCCCCCACTGTCGCTTTAGTCGCCGGTCGGCCCGGCCGTCGCGCTACGGCTACCCGGCCACATCCAGCTCTAACGACACCGACCGACCGCCGCTTGGACGGCCGCGCCCAGCCTCCAAGCGCTCACCCGCCATCGACGCGGCCGATGGTCGCACGGGCGCCGCGCCTCCATGAAGCCGAAACGAGGACGGATGACCGCGATCTCGCGAAAGATGACCGAAGGCACCTGCCGGCGAGCCTGCGATCGCCGGGCATCGTGCTGGGAGTAGGGCTCGGCGGATTCGTCGACGGAATCCTGAAGTTCTACTCCCCGCACACCGTGTCGGGGCTGGAGATGAACACGGTGTGGGACGGGATCTTCCATGTCGTCTGCTGGCTGTCGGTACTGACCGGACTCGCCGTCCTGTACTCCCGGGTCACCCACCAACGATCGACCACCAGATCCTGGGGATCCACCACCTCCGCGAGGGCCCTCACCGGATCTGGTGGGACGTAGGATTCCTGCTGCTGGGCGGCGTGCTGATCGCCGCCGCAATCCGGTCCGGGGACCGGGCCTGGTGTGCGCCGGATTCTTCCTGGCCGGCTGCGCTTTGCTCGCGGTCGCCGTGTCGCCGCCCGTGGACGCCTTCGCCGGCCGCGACTTCCGCGGTCACATGCTCCAGCATCTGATCATCGGCGTGTACGCGCCGCTGTTCCTGGTCCCGGGCGCCCCGATCACGGTCGTCCTGGGCGCCGTCCCCGCGGCCCACGCCCGGCGACTGACCCGGGCCCTGCGCAGCAGAGTCCTGCGGGTCCTGGCCCATCCGGTGACCGCGCTGGCGCTCACTGTCGGAACCCTGGCGGCGGTGTACTTCACGCCCGTCTACAACGCCACCATGGAACACACAGTGCTGCACGATGCACTGCACGTCCATTTCCTGGCCTCGGGCTTCCTGTTCGCCTGGGTCATCGCAGGCCCCGACCCGGCCCCCAGCCGTCCCGGCGTCCCGGTCCGGCTGGTGGTCCTCGGCGTGGCCGTCGCCGCGCACGCCACCATCTCCCAGCTCATGTACGGCGGGTTCCTCATCGGCGTCCACGCGCCCATCGCCCAGGTCCGCGGCGGCGCCGAGCTCATGTACTACGGCGGCGACATCGCCGAGCTTCTTCTCGCGGCCGCCCTGGTCGCCACGTGGCGTCCCGCCCGGCACACCGTCCAGCCCGCGCCGCCGGCTTCACCCGTCCATTGAGCGGCACAGAACCGGTGACATGTGGATATCGGTGTGCAACGGGTACGCAGGCGCCCAAGAATCCGCAGCGACGCAGGAGTCAGAAGGATGCCGAAGAGCACCCGCAAGGGAGAGGCCAAGAAGAGCGAGCTTCCCGACACCATCAAGCGGTCGGACGCCAAGGCACAGCGCACCTTCGCCAAGGCGCACGACTCGGCCGTCGAGGAGTACGGCGAAGGGCAGCGGGCCCATCGGGTCGCGTACGCGGCGCTCAAGCACACTCACGAGAAGGTCGGCGACCACTGGGAGCCCAAGGAGAAGGGCGCGAAGGGCCCGTCCGACAAGCAGGCCGAGGGCGGCGTGGGGACGTCGCGCGAGACCGCGGGCGGTGTCGACGCCAACGCCTCCAAGAAGCACCTGTACGACGTCGCGAAGAAGCTGGACGTCTCCGGCCGCTCGACGATGTCGAAGAAGGAGCTCGTGAAGGCCATCCAGAAGGCGAACGACCGGGAGAGCGCCCGGTCACGATCATGACGGCCGCCGCGCCGGTCAGCGCGAGGGCGCGTTGATGACGAAGACGACGTGACCGTGCTCGCCGATCCGTGCGTCGAGCACCTTGCCCCGGAGGGCCGCGGTGGTGGTCGGCTCAAGGAACAGCCGGGTTCCGTCGATCTCCATCACCTCGTCGGTGGACGCGGGGCGGTCGGTGACGGCCATGGTGAGAAGCGAGGGGTCATCGTGCCCTGGTGCGATGCGCATCCCGCCGTCGCGCGCCAGCCCCGACTGCGACGACAGGTTGCGGATCGCGGCGGCGGCCGCACCCGTGAGGATCAGCACAACGAACTCCTGGAATTCGACGGCAGTGGCCCCGATCTTCAGTACCCCGCCACCAGACGGCTGAATCGGCATACCGTCTCTCACCGCCCGATTCCTCTAGTGGGATCGCCGCCCGAGGGGGCGTCACCGATGTGTGTCCGGGGCGAGGCGGCCGATGCCGGGCAGGAACCGGCCGACCCGCGCGGCGTAGGCGGCGTAGGCGTCGCCGTGTGCTCTCAGCAGGTACGGCTCTTCGACGGCGCGGACCTGCATCTGGACGGCCACGATGGTCAGCACCAGGCCGAACAGCGTCACGGCGTTGGGGACCATGCCCGCCAGCCCGGCCGCGGTGACGGCCATCGTGGTGAAGATGGGATTCCGGGCCAGCGCGAACGCGCCCGCGGTGACCAGTTCGGTGCGCTCGTCCTCCTGCACCCCGATCCGCCAGGAGGAGCCCATCGAGGCCTGCGCGGCGAGAGTGCCCGCGAGGCCCGCGACGGCCAGCACGGCACCGGCCACCTGGACGGCGGGATGGTCGAGGAAGCCGACGGCGGGCAGCCCGGCCAGCGCGGCGATGGGGCCCGCGGCGCCGATGAGCAGGGCGGCGGTGAACAGCACCCGGGCCCACCACTGCGTGCTGCCCTTGGCCAGGCCGCCGCCGCGGAAGCCGGTGTCGCCGGTGCGGCGCCACTGCACCCAGGTGCGCAGCCCGAACGCGAGCCCGGCCCAGAACAGATAGATGACCAACGCGCCGATCGCCACGATGCCCTCCGGGATCGTCGAGGGAAGAAAGGAAGCGGATCAAGATCAGCGGACGCGGAAGGATTCGCAGAATAAGCGGTCCCGGGGTCGTGCGCACCAGCTCCGGAGGGCCGACCTCGGCCACCCGGTCTCGTCCGCGTCGCCGGCACAGCGCGACGACCCGGTCGGCGGCGAAGGGTTGCATCCGGTACCGAGGTACGGGTTTACCGTCGAAGACATGGAACTCCACCAGGTACCGGCCGGGCAGAACGACCAGGGGTGGGCGCCGCAGGCGTGCACCCTGCCGACGGCCAAGCGGCCACTGCGGGTGGCCGAGTTCGACGCGCTGTTCACCGAGGCGGTGCGGGAGGTGCGGCCGGACGGACCGGGCCGGGTCCGGCTGGTGCTGCGCCCGGGGCCCGAGGTGGCCGGGCGGGCGGCCGAGCTGGCCGCGCGGGAGACCGGCTGCTGCTCCTTCTTCACCTTCACCCTCACCGCGACCGGCGGCGAGCTGACCCTCGACGTCAGTGCCGGTGATCGGCACTCCGGGGTGCTGGACGCGCTGACCAGCCGCGCCACCCGGATGAGCGCGGCCTCCCCGGAGGCACGGCCATGACCGGTCCCGCCGTGGAGCCGGACGGCCGGCTGCGCAGCGGGCAGGTCGCGGCCGCCGCCGGGATCGGCCCGCAGACGCTGCGCTACTACGAGCGGCGCGGCCTGCTGCGCGAGCCGGACCGCAGCCCGGGCGGGCACCGGCTGTACCCGGCCGAGGCGGTGACGCTGCTGCGCGTGATCAAGACCGCGCAGCGGCTGGGCTTCACCCTGGACGAGGTCGCCGAGCTGCTGGAGGCCGGCACGCACCGGCACCGGCGGGCCGACGCGGGGCTGCAGAGCCGCGCCCGGAGCAAGCTCGCCGAGGTCGAAGCCAAGATCGGCGACCTGCGGGTCATCGCGGGCACGCTGCGCCAGGCCCTGGAGGCCGGATGCGATGACCTGGTCGCCTGCGCCGCCGAAGAGGACTGCCCCCTGCCGTTCGCCGGCCTGGCCGCCGGCCCGTCCGGCGAAAGGGCCGCCGATCCCGGCGCCACCGGGTGAGAAGGGGCACACTGCGGACACTGACCGGGCATCGAGGGGACGCTTGCCCGGAGAGCGCTGGAAGGCGGTGCGTCGCGGGCAGAATGGCGAAGACCGTTCTCGCCGGAGGTGCACGTGCGATTCGGCGTTCTCGGACCGCTCGTCGTCGGCGACCACGGCACGTCCCTGCCGCTGGGCGCCCCGCAGGACCGCACCGTGCTGGCCGTCCTGCTGGTGCACGCCAACGACCTGGTCGGCGTGGACCAGCTCGTCGACGAACTCTGGCCGCACCGGCCGCCCGCGCAGGCACGGGCGCTGGTGCGCGGTCACGTCTCCCGGATCCGGCGGACGCTGCGGGCCGGCGAGGCCGGGCGGGCGGCGGCCGAGCGGATCATCACCCGGAAGCCGGGCTACTTCCTGAAAGTGCACGACGAAGAACTCGACCTGCACGTCTTCGAGAAGCTCGTCGCGGACGCCCGGGAGGACGAGCGGACGCGGCGGGTCGAGCATCGTCTCGCCACGCTCCGGCGGGCGCACCGGCTGTGGCGCGGTGCCCCGTTCGCCGACGTGCCTCCCAGCCATTCCATCGCCGCGACCGTCGGCCGACTCACCGAGCTCCGGCTGACCACGCTGGAGGAGATGTACGACGCCTCGCTGGCCTGCGGCGAGGACGCCGAGATCGTCGCCGAGCTGACGGAGCTGGTCGACCGCCATCCGTTCCGGGAGCATCTGGCGGCACAGCTCATCCTCGCCTTGCATCGCAGCGGGCGGACCGCCGATGCGATCACCCTCTACCAGGAGGTCAGGCGGCGGCTGAGCGACGAGCTCGGGGTCGACCCCGGCGACCAGTTGCAGCGGCTCCACCTCGGCATCCTGCGCAACGACCCCTCCCTGGACCGGCCGGCGCCTCCCCCCTGGTCCAAACTGGATCCCGCCCCGCGGACGGCGCCCCATGGCCCGGCCGGATCGGCGAGATCCGGCCTGACGCCGCGTCAGCTGCCCGCGGCTTCCCCGGTCTTCACGGGCCGCGCCGGCGAGCTGACCGAACTCACCGGTCTGCCGGACGCCGGGACGGTCGTGATCGGTTCGATCGACGGGATGGCCGGGATCGGCAAGACCGCCCTCGCGGTGCAGGCCGCGCAGCGTCTCGCCGCTCACTACCCGGACGGTCAGCTCTTCCTCGACCTCCACGGCTTCACCCCCGGCGTCGCCCCGCTCGATCCGGCCGGTGCGCTCGAACGGATGCTGCGCGCCCTGGGGGTGCCGGGCGAGTGGATTCCGGCCCATCTGGAGGACCGCTCCGCGATGCTGCGCTCCACCCTGGCCGGACGGCGGGTGCTGCTCCTGCTGGACAACGCCGCCGACGACGTCCAGGTACGGCCGTTGCTGCCTGGTACGCCCGGATGCCTGACGCTGATCACCAGCCGGCACCGCCTGGCCGGTCTCGACGACGCGCATCTGATGTCGGTCGGCGTCCTGTCCCTCTCCGAGGCGGCCGACCTGTTCGCCCGCGCCGTCAGACGGGACGATCTGACCGCCCGGTCGCCCCTGGTGAGCGAGATCGTGGACATGTGCGGGCGGCTGCCCCTGGCCATCCGCATCGCGGCCGCCCGCCTGCGCGCGCACCCGGCCTGGACTGCCGAACAGCTCATCGAGCGGCTGGGCGACCACGACAGGCGCCTGGCCGAACTCCACGCCGGGCAGCGAAGCATGGGCGCCGCCCTCGACATGTCGTACCGTCACCTCACCGCCCGGCATCGGCGTGCCTACCGGCTCCTCGGCCTGCATCCCGGTGCCGCCTTCGGCACGGACGCGGCCGCGGCCCTGACCGGCATGCCCCGGGAGCGCGCCGAGGAGGCGCTCGACGATCTGCTGGAGGCCCAGCTCCTCAACGAGACCGCCCCCGGCCGGTACACGTTCCATGACCTGGTCCGCCTCCACGCCATGCGGATCGCGCGGGAAGAGGAACGCGAGCCGGACCGCCAGGACGCGCTCGCCCGCCTGCTCGACCACTACACGCGGACCGCCTCCCTGGCGGTGGACGTGCTCTACGCACCCCGGACTCCGCAGCGGCGCGATGCCGCACCGGCGGTCGGATCCGCTCCAAGGCCGGCCACACCGCCCCAGGCCGCGGCCTGGCTCGACGCCGAGCTCGCCAACCTGCTCGCAGCCGCCGAACACGCCGCGGACCACGACGCGCCCGGCCACGTCCTCGGCCTGTCCCGGACGCTCCAGCTCCACCTGCACACCCGGGGGCACTTCTCGCACGCCGAAACCCTGCACGAGCGGGCCCGTGACGCCGCTCTCCAGACCGGTGATCGCGCGGGCGAGATGTGGGCGACGATCGGCCTTGCCGACGCGTACCAGGCGACCATCCGGCTGGCGGCGGCGACCGAAGGCCACGAGCGTGCCCTCGCCCTCGCCCGCGAGATCGGCGACCGCGGCGGCGAACTCGCCGCGCTGCGCGGTCTCGGCCGCAGCCGCTACCTGGCCGGCCGGAACAGACCGGCCACCGACATCCTCGGGCAGGCCCTCCGGCTCGCCGGTGAGATCGGCGACCGCAGGGGCGAACTCCAGGTCCTCTGCACGCTCGGGCTGCTGCACTACCAGACGGGACGGCACGAGGAGACGACCCGCTGTTTCAGCCGAGGGCTCCGCATCGCCCGCGAGATCGGCGACCGCGGCGGGGAACTCCAGGCACTGTGCGGGCTCGGCCACGCCCACAGGGTGCGAGCGGAGTACGACGGCGCCATCGACCGCTACGAGCAGGCGCTCGACATCGCCGACGAGATCGGCCATCGCTCCGGAGAGGTCCAGGCGCTGTGCGGACTCGGCCACACCTACCGGTTCCGGGAGCAATTCGACCGCGCCACCGGGTACTACGAACGAGCCCTCGACCTCGCCGGGGACATCGGAGTACGCAGTTACGAGTTCGAGGCGCTCTACGGTCTCGGCAACACATGCCTCGCGACCGGCCGGTCCGGCCAGGCGCTCAACCTGCACGAGCGGGCCCTCGAAATGACGCGGAACCTCCACCAGCAAGGACAACAGGCCCGCGCCCACGACGGCTTGGCCCGCGCACACCACGCGCTCGGTGACCGAGACCGCGCCTGCCACCACTGGGAGCGCGCTCTGACCATTCTCCACGACCTCGGCCTGGCCTACGAGGGCGAGGTCAAGGCCGCGGACGTCCACGCCAGCCTCATCGCCCTCGGATGCCGCGGGAAGGGCGGCTGACACGGCGGCCGGCGGCTCGGTGATGGACGGGCTCCTTCCCCCGGGGCTCCAGCCGGCGGACGACGACCCCGAGCACGCCGTCGCCGGAAAGGTAGCCGTAGTGGCGGGAGTCGAGGCTGCGGTCGGGGTTGTCGCCCAGGACGAGCAGCCGCCCGTCCGGCACGGTGACGTCGGCGGCGACCGAGACCGTCGCGGCCATCGCCGCCGACACCGGATCTCCGGGCACCCCGGCCGCCCGCTTGATCACCCACCTGTGGCGGGAGAGACGCCCGGAGACCCTCGGCCGGGCGAGCGCGGCGATGCCGGGGCGGCGGGCCGCCCGGTGGCGTGCGGCCTTCTTGACGACGACGATGTCGCCGGCCCGGACGTGGCCCAGCGGACGGCGCCGCACCAGAACGCGGTCGCCCTCGTGGAGCGTGGGCTGCATGCTCGGGCCGTCCACGTCGATGACGACGTAGCGGCGGCGCAGCCAGGCGATGAGCGCGGCGGTCCCGGCGAGCGCGGCCGCGGCGGCGAGGGCGATCCAGGTCATGGTGCCGGCACGTCCACGACCGGGTGGTCCGGCTGGTAGCCGTCGGCCTGCAGCGTGAACAGGCGGGCGTACTTCCCGTCCTCCGCCATCAGCTCGGTGTGGGTGCCCTGTTCCACGATCCGTCCCTGGTCGAGGACGACGAGCAGGTCGGCGTCGCGGACGGCCGCGAGCCGGTGGGAGATCAGCACGCTGGTCCGGCCCGCGCGGTGCTCGCGCAGCCGTGTGTGGATCTCGTGCTCGGCCTCGGCGTCCAGGCCGGAGCTGGGCTCGTCGAGGATCAGCAGGTCCCGCTGGTCGCGCAGGAAGGCGCGGGCCAGCGCCAGCCGCTGCCACTGTCCCCCGGACAGGGGAACCCCGACGTCGGGGTCGTCATCTCCGGGTTTGGCCGAGAACAGGCGTGACAGCAGCGTGTCGTAGCCGTTGGGCAGAGCGGCCAGAACGTCGTCCACCCCGGCCTGTCGTGCGGCGGCCTGCACGCGGTCGCGGTCCCGGTCGCGGAGGTCGCCGAGCCCGATGTTGTCGGCCGCGGTCAGGTCGTACTCCATGTAGTCCTGGAACACCGCCCCGATCCGTGACCGCAGTTCGGCCGGGTCCATGTCGCGCAGGTCCACCCCGTCCCACAGGATCGCGCCGCGGTCGGGGTCGTAGAACCGGCACAGCAGCTTGACCAGCGTGCTCTTGCCAGCACCGTTGCGGCCCACCAGGCCCACCGACCGGCCGTGCGGGATCGTGAGATTCAGGTCGCGCAGCGCCCAGGGATGCTCCGGCGTGTAGCGGAACCACACCCCGCGCAGCTCGATACCGCGCCGCAGCGGCGGTGCCGCCTGCGGCTCGGTCGGCACCGGCAGGTCCGGCCCGCCCGCGGTGATGGTGAGGTAGTGGTCGAAGAGCACCAGCTTGTGGTCGGCCTGTGTCACCTCGCTCACCAGGGACGCCGCGGCGGCCTGGACGCCCGCGACGGAGGCGATGAGCAGCGGGACGTCGCCCGCCGTGAAGCCCCCGGATCGGGCGGTGAACAGCGCCCACAGCAGGCAGGTCCCGGCGATCCCGGCGGCCAGCACCCCGAGGCCGGACTGGGTGAGCAGGTCGCGCCGGTCCATCCGGCGCCGCTCCACGTTGGCCTCCCGCCGCTGGGCCGTCATCAGCCCGCGGAAATGGCGGGCGGTCCCGAACAGGCGCAGCTCCTTGGCCGCCTGCGCGCTGCACAGCATCCGCTGGAAGAAGATCTCCCGCCGCTCCATCGGGGTGATCCGCCACATCATCGCCGCGCGGAGCCGGGACAGGCGCAGTTCGGCGGCGAGCGCGGGGACGGCCGCGAGCGTCACCGCCACCGCCAGCCACGGGCTGATCAGCAGCAGCGAGCCGAGGAACCCGACGATGGTGATCGCGCCGCGGCAGACGGCCAGCACGCCGAACACCACCATGCCGGGCGTGCTGCCGCCGGCGCCCTGGGCCAGCGCCAGCCGGTCCAGGAACACCGGGTCCTCGAACCTGGCCAGACCGGGGAGCCGCTCGGCCGCCGCGAAGAGCCGGTCCTGGGCGGTCAGGCCGATCCGGCGTTCGAGCTCCTGCCGGAGGTAACGGGACAGATGCGGCAGCACGGCGGCCAGCACCCCGGCGGCCAGGAGCCCGCCGCCCATCCAGGCCAGACCCGGGTCACCGGCGGAGGGTCCCACGATCGCGTCCAGCGCGAGCTTGGTCAGCCACGCCACCGCGACCGGCACGACCGCCGCCATCAGCTCCAGCGTCCCGTAGCCGAGAATCTGGTACCGGCCGGCGCGCCAGGCCAGGGCCAGCGCGTGCCCGATCCTGGCGGCACCGGCCCTGGGCCCCGTCCTGGCCCCGCCCAGACTGTCGCCCATGAGCGACGGTCACACGCCGGTGCCGGCGGGCGAGGCGCCGGCGGGCGCCCCGTCCGGCTCCACGCCGCTGCCGACCACCGTTCCGGACTGGTCGAGGACGCCGAACGCGGGGAAGGACTCCAGCGCCAGCGCCGTGCCGACCGCACCGGTCGCCGGCGGCTCGACGACGACCTGGGCGACCGGCTCCAGCCGCTCGCGGTAGGTCTCCGCCTCGTCCTCCGGCCCTACGACGACGGCGATCACCCGGTCGCGTCCGCCGGGAAACGTCCGCGCGGAGTCGAGGAAGGCGGGCAGCTTCTCCTCGCAGGCGGGGCAGCGCGGCGTGAAGGCGCCGACCAGGGTCCGGCCGGACAGCAGGTCCCGGGACACCGGCTCACCGGTGGTGGCGACGGCCTCGAATGGCCCGGCGGTCTCGCCCTCGTCGAGGATCGCGTAGGGTCGCCGTCCCCCGGACGACAGGTTCGAGATCAGCTCGGTGTGCTCGCGGAGCCGCCGGATCACGCCGAGCGTGAGAACCAGGTCCAGGAGGCTGACCGCGAGTGCCAGGACAGCCAGCGCGGCGGTGGCGGGCATCATCGAACGGATCCCTTCGTGGCGCCGTGGTCAGCAGGGGTTGCGGTAGTTGCACTCGTAGTAGCAGCTCTGGCCCGCCGGGGTGTACCGGCAGCAGTACCACCGGAGGCGGCTTACGTCGCAGTCCCCGACGTAGGTGCACGTGCATTCGGCGGACGCGTTCGCGTGCGGGACCACCAGGCTGAGCAGCCGGTCGCCGAGCCTTTCGATCTTCGTGAGCATTGCCTTCCACCCTCCTTGACCCACCTCGGCCTTCGGTCCGAGGCGAACGCCGGCGCCCCCGGCTCCGCGCCATGCGGCGGACGTGCCGGCCGGATGTCCATCAGAGCATCCGGCGGCTTCAGATCGGTTTCACGAGCAAAGGGCGGCGCCCACGGCCGCTTGTGAAGGGGCTCGTTCCAGGGCGTGCGGCCGGACTGCGCGGGCGCCGGATCTGCTTCATCTTCGCCACCGGTGGGCATCGGTGACCCTCGGCGTCCGGTGCGGGCCGCGGTCGAGGGGCCCGCGTCCGGCTCGAAGCGCCGTCGCGACGCCGTCGAGGCAGGCGTCTCCACCGAGCGCGGCGTGGGCCGCCGCGACCGTGAGCGCCAGCGGCGACCTGGCGCACAGATCGATGATCTTGTCCACCGCTGCGGGCTCGGTCGCGGCCCAGCCGGGACCGAGCCGCGCGGTCAGCAGGGAGCGGGCCTCGCCTGGACTGAGCGGGGCCAGGACGAGCGGGCGCGCTCCCTCGGCGGCGATCAAGCCGGTGAGGGGTTCCCGGCTGGTGACGACGACGAGGCTGCCCGCCGCGCCGGGAAGCAGCGGCCGTACCTGCGCGGCGCTTTCCGCGTCGTCCAGGACCACCAGCGTGCGCCGGCCGTCCATGAGCGAGCGGTACAGGTCGACCTGCTCGTCCACATCCAGGGGAACGTGCTCGACGGGTGTGCCGAGCGCCCGGATGAATCTTCTGAGGGCCTGCCCGGGGGAAGGGCGTCTCTCCGGGTCGTGGCCGTGGAGGTCCATCCATAGCTGGCCGTCCGGGAACTGGTCGGCGACGCGGTGCGCCCAGTGGCCGGCGAGGGCGGTCTTGCCGATGCCCGCGGTACCGGAGATCACGCAGATCCGCGTCGCGGAGGCGTCCTGATGCCGATCCTCAAGGAGGGTGTCGAGGATGGACAGCTCCCTACGGCGACCGGTGAAGCCGGAAACGCCCGGAGGAAGCTGCCTCGGCACCGGCGGGAACATCGTGGAGGAAGTCGCCCCGGGGCGGCCGTCGAGGACGAAGGCGTGCAGGGCCTGGAGCTCCTCCCCCGGGTCCAGCCCGAGCTCGTCGGTGAGGTTCCGCCGCACCGTGTGGTAGGCGTCCAGAGCGTCGTTGCGCCTGCCACTGGCGTGCAAGGCCGTGATCAGTTGTGCCCACAGCTTTTCCCGGAGCGGGTGCTGTGCCGTTAGGGCGAACAGCTCGCCGACGATCTCGCGATGCACCCCGCGGCGCAGCTCTACATCGAAGCGTCGTTCCAGCGTCCGCATCCGCTGCTCGCGCAGTTGGGGTGCGACCTCGCGCTGCAGCCGGTCGGAGGGCACACCGGCCAGCGGTTCGCCGCGCCACAGCGCGAGCGCGCGCCCGAGCGCCTCCGACTCCGCGTCGAGATCGTCCTCGGCGGCCGCGCGCTCGGCCGCGCTCAGCCGGTCCTGGAAGCGCATCACGTCCGTCCGCCCCGGCGCGACGCGGAGGCGGTAACCGTCGACCGAGGTGGTGATGACGGCGCCTGAGACGAAAGGGGCGAGCGTCTGCCGCAGCCGGGTGACGTACAGCTGGACGACGCGGCGCGGGTTGCCGGGCGGCTCGTCACCCCAGATCACCTCGACCAGGTCCTCCACCGGCACCGGCCGGCCCGCCCGCAGCAGGAGGGCGGCGAGAAGGGAGCGGTGCTTCGGGCCGCCCATGGGCACGTCCCGCCCACCCGCCCGCATCTCGAACGGCCCCAGCAAGGCGAACTCGACGTCCATCCGCCAAGGCTGCCAAGGGCCGTTGGGCATTACGTGGACGGAACGTGGACGGCCGCGAAGGCATGCGCGCCTCGCATGGGAGGTAGGAGAAACCTGCGCTTGTCGCGGGACTCGTCCGCCCTGGAGGATCGGCGCATGAGTTCTGCGGACACACCAGACATCGCCGTCCTCGGCCTCGGCCGGATGGGCACCGCCATCGCGGCCCGCCTCGTCCGCCAGGGATGCTCCGTCGTCGGCTGGACCCGCTCCGGGCGCGAAGTGCAGGGCATCACGACCGTGTCCGATCCCGGCGCCGCGGTCGGCCGCGCGTCCGTCGTACTGCTGTGCCTGTTCGACGGCGATGCGTGCTCCAGCGTCATCGACCAGGTACGCGGGCGGCTGCCGGACGGCGCGGTGGTGGTGAACACGAGCACGGTGTCGCCCCGTGAGGCCGAGGCACTCGCCAAGGCGGTCCGGGACTCCGGCGCCGGCTATGTCCATGCGCCGGTCATCGGCTCGCTGCCCGCGGTCGCCGCGGGCACGCTCACGATCCTCAGCGGTGGCGCGGAGCCCGGCGCCGCCACGCCGGTGCTCAGGGCGCTCGGCGAGACGATGGTGCTCTCCTCCCCCGCCGAAGCCGCGGCGGCAAAGCTGCTGGCCAACGGCGCACTCGGCGACACGCTCCTGGCACTGCGCGCCGGCAGGGCGTTCGCCGGCGAGCTCGGGCTTCCCGAGGAGCGGTCCTGGTCGGTGCTTGAGCGCACACCGCTCGGCGGGATGGTTCGGGCCAAGCGGGAGCGGCTGGAAAAGGGGTCGTTCGATGACGGCGATTTCACCGCCGCGGCACTGGCCAAAGACCTCGCGCTGCTCGCCGGCACCGCACCTTCGGCCGCGGAGCTGTACGAGCAGGTGCAGGGCGCGCTCGACGCGGGCTCGGTCGCCGCGGACGACGACATCGCGGCGTTCACCGTCGCCCCCGGGACCGAACGGCCGCACGGCCTGTCGCTCGCGCCGAGCGTCAGCGCCCCGCCGGACGTCCTCCTGCCCCTCCAGCGTTACGTCGCCGGCCACGCCACCGGGCAGGCGGACCATCACCGCCTGGCCTTCTGGCCCACCGCGCACATCGAGGGTCTGCGTGACGGCCGGCTCGTGTCCTGGACGCTCGACGAGTACTGCAAGGTGTTCACGGGCCGTCCCGCGGAGGACGAGGCCACCCGCCGGCGGCGCCTCGACCACGTCCGATGGCACGGCACGGTCGCGACCGCGACGATGACGCTGAGCCACGGCGCCGGCGTGTTCACCGACAGTTTCGTGCTGCTCCGGCTGGACGGCGAATGGCGGATCGCCAACAAGGTCTTCCACCGCGCCGACGCGCCCAGGGAGTAGCTCCCGGGACGCGTCAGCGCGGTGGGTCGGGTGGATCGGAAGGGTCGGGGTGCCGGCTCAGCGAGCTGGGCCACCAGATCCGGGGTCCCGCGTCGCGGACGAGGGCGGGCACCAGCAGCGAGGTGATGACCCCGCCGGTGGAGGTCAGCCCCAGCAGGACGCCGCGGCGGACGCCGTGCCGGTGGGATTCCTCGCGGACGCGGGACATCAGGAAGATGTTGTAGTCGACGCCGAGGGCCACCAGGAACACGAATCCGTACAACGGCACCGACGCGTCGGTCCCGGTGAAACCGAAGAGATGCTCGAAGACGAGGGCGGCGCTGAGCGTCTTCTGGGCCGCCACCGAGGGCGCGTCGTTGACGAAGACCTCGTCCAGGGGCACGCCCTTGGAGTTCAGCGTCGGCGCGAAGGCCGCGCAGGCGAGCAGGCCGATGAGCGAGAGGGACCAGACGCGCCGCGGGCGGCGGTCGACCAGTCCGGCGATCCGCCGCCACACGCCGGCGCCCGCGCTGGCCGTCTCGCCCGGACGCGGCTTCGTGGGCCAGTAGGCGGCCCGCCGAGGGACCGCCGCCATGCCGTCCACATGGCCCGCATGCGGTCCGGTCCCCGGGACAGTTCCTCCCGGTAGCGCGCGGACAGCAGAAGGGCGTAGTCGGTGGCGGCCCCGATCACGAGGATGGACAGGATGCCCTGCACCTGGCCGTCCACCCGGACCCGGGCACCTGGGCGGTGGCCCGCCGCACGTCGTCGAGCGTGGAGGGCGACTCGTCGCCGAGGCTCGGCCGAAGCTGGACGACCCCCTGCAGCGCCTTGCCGTCGCGGGACGCGATCGCCGGGGACGGCTGCCCCGCGATTCCCGGCCCGCCCGCCAGCGAGGCGAGCGCACGCGAGGCGTCGTCCCGCTGCTCCTCGCGGACCGGGCCACCGCCGCCCTCGGCGGTCCAGACCACGATCAGCGGCAGTGTCTCCTCGCGGCTGAACGCGCGCTGCGCGTCGATGACCCGCGTGGATTCGGCGCTCCGCGGCAGGAAGGACGCCTGGTCGTTGGTGGCGACCTCACCGAGCTTTCCGGCGTAGGGGCCGAGCACCGGGGCGCAGGCATCGTTACCCGCTCCCGACGACCGCAGGGGTTCTGTGCCGACGGTGGGACGCGCTACGACGGCGGGTCGATCAGAAAGACCGGGCGGGGAGCGTCCGGGCGGGCGTCGAAGGTGTCGCGGACGAAGGGGACGATGCCGAACTTGCGGCGGTAGGCGCGCAGGACGGCCTGCTCGCGGCCGCCGGTGACCTCGGTGAGGCGCACCCGCCGGAAGCGGCGTCCTCGTCCGACTTCGGCCCGGCCGTCGGCACGAACGTTGTGGACCCAGTGGGTGTCGCCGAACGGCGACACGAGCCATTCCCGGCCGTCGAACTTCAGCAGGGCGACGGGGGCGGTGCGGAGCAGGCCGCTGCGCCTGCCGGTGGTGCGCAGAAGGCGGAGGGGGCCCATCGGGACGCCCCAGGAGAGCAGGCGGGCGGGCACGCGGCTCATCCGCGCGAGGCGGGGCGGCAGGTCGGCGGAAGTCATCATCGCTCCATATCGGGCGCGGCACTAAGCGGTGTAATTCCCTCCACTTAACCGTGCCACGGCCGCCCCAAACGCGCAAGTTAAATGGAGGGAATTTTTCCGGTTTGCTCCGGAGAGTCCTCGGGGCCGGTCAGCGGGCCTGCTCCCAGCCGCGGCGCGGGCGGTGCATGCCGAGCTGCTCGTCGCGGCTCCGGTAGACGATGTAGGGACGGGTCAGGTAGCCGAGCGGCGCGGTCAGCATGTGGACGAGCCGGGTGAAGGGCCAGACGCAGAAGAGGGCCAGGGCGCTGAGGGCGTGGAGCTGGAACAGGATGGGGACGCCGGTCATCAGGTCGGGGTCCGGCTGGAAGTAGAAGATCGACCGGAACCACGGGGAGACCGTCTCGCGGTAGTTGTAGCCGCCGCCGACGATGTTCGCCGCGACGGTGGCGGCCAGGCCGAGGACGATGGTCAGCGCGAGCACCGCGTACATCAGCTTGTCGTTGCGGGTCGTGGCGGAGAAGACGGGTCCCACGGTGCGGCGCCGATAGATCAGGATCGCGAGCCCGGCGAGCGTGCAGAACCCGGCGATGGTGCCGAGCACCACGGCGACGACGTGGTACATGTGCTCGGTGATCCCGGCGGCCTCGGTCCAGCCGTCGGGGATGACCAGCCCGCCGACGTGGCCGAGCAGCACGACGAGGATGCCGAAGTGGAAGAGCGGGCTGCCGATGCGCAGCAGGCGCCGTTCGTAGAGCTGGGACGAGCGGGTCGTCCAGCCGAACTTGTCGTAGCGGTACCGCCAGACGTGCCCGAGGACGAACACCGCGAGGGTGACGTAGGGCAGGACGACCCAGAGAAGGATGCCTCCAACACCGGGATCGCCTCCGTTTTCGGCGGCCAGGGCGCCGACACTGCCGGTCATGAGCGGACTCCAACGACGGGATCGGGCAGGAGGACGGGGCCCATGGCGGTCGCGTCCGCCCCGTAGGGGGCGAGTCCGACCTCCTCCTCGGGCGGGCCTTCGGCGATGAGGCGGGCGACGGCCGCCTCGGTGCGGCCGGTCAGCGGGGGCAGGGTCGCGGCGATCGCGTCCAGGACGGGCGCCCACGGCGATCCGGACTCGGTGAGGGACAGCCGCAACAGCTCCAGCCCCGCGCGGTGTTCGAGCAGCAGCCGGCGCCCTTGGACGAGGTCGCCGGTCGCGGCGAATTCGAGGACGACGGCGAGGTGGTCGGGCAGTTCGCCGCCGTCCAGGACGAGCCCGGCCGCGTCGTAGGCCTGCTTGAAGCGGAGCAGGGCCATGCCGCGTTTCCGGGTGTCGCCGTAGGCGTAGTACGTCAGGTAGAGGCAGCACCGTTTGCGGTGGTCGAACGTGGCGACGTAGTCGGCGGCCAGGTCCTGCGGCGCGGTCGCGTCCAGGTGGTCCAGGACGCGGCCCAGCGGCTCGGCGACGGGCGCGGGCAGGCCCGCCACGGCCCGGCGGAGCAGCGGGCGGCGGGCGAGCAGTTGCTCGTCGGGGTAGCCGAGCAGGAGGGACGCGACCTGCCAGGCCGCGGCCAGCTGGGCGTCGGAGGTCTTCGCGGGTCGGGGTCTCACGGCTTGGGCTCCGTTTCGGCGTCGCCGGAGTCGGCGGGCGGGTTCTCGGGCCCGCGGGCGGGGAACAGGCCGGCGGGGGCGCCCTTGCCGTCCCAGTTGAGCAGGTTGACGCGGGTGTGCTTGTCGGCCGGGTCGACCGGGTTGTCGGACGTCTGCCGCTCCCGCAGCATGTGGAAGTTCTCGACCGCGATCGGGTTGGCGCCGCCGGACGCCTCGCCGAAGGGGCCGGAGCCGCCGCCCGTCCCGGCGCCGCCCATCCCGGGCCCGCCCTCGTAGTCCAGGGCGCACTCGGTGGCCAGCTCCTCCAGGCCGTGGGCCTGTTCGGCGTGCGCGGGCGGGATCACGTACCGCTCGTCGTACTTCGCGAGCGCGAGCAGCCGGTACATGTCGTACATCGCCTCGCCGGACATCCCGACGCCGTCCGGGATGGACTCGTCGGGCTCGCGGCCGAGGTTGATGTCGCGCATGTAGGACCGCATCGCGGCCAGCCGCCGCAGGACGGCGTCGACGGGGGCGGTGTCGCCGGCGGTGAACAGCTCGGCGAGGTACTCGACGGGGATGCGCAGCGCGTCGATCGCGGCGAACAGGTTCCCGGCGCTCTCGGCGTCGTGGCCGGTGTCGCGGACGACGTCCACGACCGGGGACAGTGGCGGGATGTACCAGACCATCGGCATCGTCCGGTACTCCGGATGCAGCGGCAGCGCGACCTTGTAGGTGTTGATGAGGGCGTGGATCGGGGACCGCTGGGCGGCCTCGATCCAGTCGGCCGGGATGCCCTCGCGCTCGGCGGCGGCGATGACCCGCGGGTCGTGGGGGTCGAGGAACACCTGCCGCTGCGCCTCGTACAGGTCGGTGTCGTCGGGGGTGGACGCCGCCTCCAGGACCTTGTCGGCGTCGTAGAGGATCAGCCCGATGTAGCGGAGGCGCCCCACGCAGGTCTCCGAGCAGACGGTCGGGATGCCGACCTCGATGCGCGGGAAGCAGAACGTGCACTTCTCGGCCTTGCCGGTCCGGTGGTTGAAGTACACCTTCTTGTACGGGCAGCCCGACACGCACATCCGCCAGCCGCGGCAGCGGTCCTGGTCGACCAGGACGATGCCGTCCTCGGTGCGCTTGTAGATGGCGCCGGACGGGCAGGACGCCGCGCAGCTCGGGTTGAGGCAGTGCTCGCAGATCCG
The DNA here is from genome assembly GCF_900115095.1 of Actinomadura madurae. Lineage (GTDB taxonomy): Bacteria > Actinomycetota > Actinomycetes > Streptosporangiales > Streptosporangiaceae > Spirillospora > Spirillospora madurae. Next base: position 276,317 of record NZ_FOVH01000010.1, on the reverse strand, counting down.
CGGCAGGTAGAACATGAAGGTCTTGTCGAACTCCATCTTCACCTTGTCGGAGATCTCCTTGAGCAGGACGTCCTTGTCGCCGTGCTCGACGGACCCGCCGAGGTCGTCGTCCCAGTTCGCCGACCAGGACACCTTCATGTCCCGGCCGGACAGCAGCGACCTCGGCCGGGCGACCGGGGTGTGCTCCTGGAGGGGCGCGTCGGTGAGGGTCTCGTAGTCGTAGGTCCAGGGCTCGTAGTAGTCGTCGATCCCGGGCAGCTTGGGGTTGGAGAAGATCGTCAGAAGCTTGCGGAGCCGGCCGCCGCCCTTGAGCGCCAGCCGCCCGCGCCGGTTCAGCGTCCAGCCGCCGCGCCAGCGCTCCTGGTCCTCGTACCGGCGCGGGTAGCCCTGGCCGGGACGCGTCTCGACGTTGTTGAACCACACGTACTCGACGCCGCTGCGGTTCGTCCACGCCTGCTTGCACGTCACCGAGCAGGTGTGGCAGCCGATGCACTTGTCGAGGTTCATCACCATCGCCATCTGGGCCATCACGCGCATGTCAGTAGGTCACCTCCTGGGACCGGCGGCGGATGACGGTGACCTCGTCGCGCTGGTTCCCGGTCGGGCCGAGGTAGTTGAACGCGAACGACAGCTGCGCGTACCCGCCGATGAGATGGCTCGGCTTGATCAGCAGCCGGGTCAGGGAGTTGTGGATGCCGCCGCGCCGCCCGGAGGTCTCCGCCCGCGGGACGTCGATCAGCTTGTCCTGCGCGTGGTACATGTACACGGTGCCCTCGGGCATCCGGTGCGAGACGATCGCGCGGGCGACGACGACGCCGTTGCGGTTGACCGCCTCGATCCAGTCGTTGTCGCGGACGCCGATCTTCGCCGCGTCCAGCCCGCTCATCCAGATCACCGGGCCGCCGCGCGACAGCGACAGCATGAACAGGTTGTCCTGGTACTCCGAGTGGATCGACCACTTGTTGTGCGGGGTGAGGTACCGGACGGTCAGCCCCAGCTCGCCCGTCTCGCCGAGTTCGGGCTCGCCGAACAGGGCGGTCATGTTCAGCGGCGGCCGGAACGCCGGGAGCTGCTCGCCCAGCTCGGCCATCCAGTCGTGGTCGAGGTAGAAGTGCTGCCGCCCGGTGAGGGTGTGCCACGGCTTGAGCCGCTCGACGTTGATCGTGAACGGTGAGTACCGGCGCCCGCCGCTCTCCGACCCCGACCACTCCGGGGACGTGATGACCGGGACGGGGCGGGCCTGGGTGTCGGCGAACGTGATCTGCTTGCCCTCGTGCTCGGCGGCCAGGTCGGCGAGGCGCCGCCCGGTGCGTCTCTCGACCGTGCGGAAGCCCTGGGTGGCCAGGTGCCCGTTCGTGGTGCCGGACAGCGCCAGGATCGTCTCGCACGCGTGCACGTCCCGCCGCAGCGACGGGCGGCCGTCGGCCGGTCCGCCCCGCACCACGCCGTTCTTGTGCTTGAGGTACTCGACCTCGCGTTCCAGCTGGAACGTGACACCCTTCGTCGTCGCGCCGAGCCGCTCCGCCAGCGGGCCGAGCGCGGTCATCTTCGCCGCGACGGCCGGATAGTCGCGCTCGACCGTCACGAGCTTGGGCATCGTCACGCCGGGGACGGGCTCGCATTCGCCCTTGGCCCAGTCGAGGACGCGCCCGTGCGGGGTGGCCATCTCGTCCGGCGTGTCGTGCAGCAGCGGCATCGCGACGACGTCCCTGCGCACGCCCAGGTGCGTCCCGGCGAGGCGGCTGAACTGCGCGGCGATGTCCTGGAAGGCCCGCCAGTCGCTGCGGGTCTGCCACGGCGGCGCGATCGCCGGGTTGAACGAGTGGACGAAGGGATGCATGTCGGTGGTGTTCAGGTCGTGCTTCTCGTACCAGGTCGCGGCCGGCAGCACGATGTCGGAGTAGACGGTGGTGCTGGTCATCCGGAAGTCCAGCGACAGCAGCAGGTCGAGCTTCCCGGCCGGCGCCTCGTCCCGCCAGACGACCTCCTCGGGCCGGACGTCCGGGGGCGCCTCCTGCGCCCGCACCGCCGACCCGGCGCCGAGCAGGTGCTTGAGGAAGTACTCGTTGCCCTTGGCCGACGACCCGAGCAGGTTCGACCGCCACACCGACAGAACGCGGGGGAAGTTCTCGGGGGCGTCGGGGTCCTGGCAGGCGAACGCCAGCCGCCCGGCCTTCAACTCGTCCACGACGTGGGCGGCGACGTCCTTGCCCGCCGCCTCCGCCTCGTCGGCCAGGTCGAGGGGGTTGCGGTCGAACGTCGGGTAGGACGGCATCCAGCCCAGCCGGGCCGCCTGCGCGATCACGTCGGCGGTGGAGCGCCCGGCCAGCCGCCCGCCGCCGGTCGCGGCGGACAGGGTGCCCGCGTCGAAATGGTCGTAGCGGAACTGGTCGGTGTGCAGGTACCAGAACGCGGTGCCGATCATCTGCCGCGGCGGGCGGGACCAGTCCAGTCCGAACGCCAGCTGCGCCCACCCGGTCACCGGGCGGCACTTCTCCTGCCCGACGTAGTGCGCCCATCCCCCGCCGTTCACGCCCTGCCCACCGGTCAGCGTGGTCAGCGCCAGGAACGTGCGGTAGATCGTGTCGGAGTGGAACCAGTGGTTCGTCCCGGCACCCATGATGATCATCGAGCGGCCGCGGGACTCCTCGGCGTTGGCGGCGTACTCGCGCCCGATCCGCTCGGCCGCCTGCGCGGGGACGCCGGTGATGGCCTCCTGCCAGGCGGGGGTGCCGGGCTCGGAGGCGTCGTCGTACCCGGACGGCCACGACCCGGGCAGCCCGTCCCGTCCCACCCCGTACTGGGCGAGCAGCAGGTCGAACACCGTCGTGACCAGGTGACCGCCGACGGTCCGGACGGGCACCCCTCTGCGGAGCGTTCCCGGCGAGCCGTCGAGGCCGTCGAAGCGGGCCAGGCTCACCTCGACGGCGTCCCCGCCCTCGACCGACAGCAGCGGGTCCGCGTCGCCCAGGTCGAGGTTCCACCGGCCCTCGCCGGACTCGCCGTAGCGGAAGCCCAGCGACCCGTTCGGGACGAGGGGATGCCCGGTCACCGCGTCCAGGATCACCGTCTTGAACGCCGCGTTCTCCGACTCTGCCTCGGCTCCCGGCAGGTCGGCCGCGGTGAGGAACTTGCCCGGGACGTGGACGCCGTCGCGCTCCTCCACGCGCACCAGGAACGGCAGGTCGCTGTAGCGCTTCACGTAGTCGGTGAAGTACGGCACCTGCCGGTCGACGAAGAACTCCTTGAGGATCACGTGCCCCATCGCCATCGCCAGGGCGCCGTCCGTGCCCGGCTGGGCGGCCAGCCACTCGTCGGCGAACTTGACGTTGTCGGCGTAGTCCGGGGAGACCGCCACGACCTTCTGGCCCCGGTAGCGGGCCTCGGTCATCCAGTGCGCGTCAGGGGTTCGCGTCACCGGCAGGTTCGACCCCCACATGATCAGGTAGCCGGCGTCCCACCAGTCGCCCGACTCCGGGACGTCGGTCTGGTCGCCGAACACCTGCGGGGACGCCACCGGGAGGTCGGCGTACCAGTCGTAGAACGACAGCATCGTCCCGCCGACCAGCGACACGAACCGGGCGCCCGACGCGTGCGACACCATGGACATCGCCGGGATCGGGGAGAACCCCGCGACGCGGTCCGGCCCGAACTCCTTGATGGTGTGGACGTGCGCCGCGGCGATCATCTCGGTCGCCTCGTCCCAGGAGGCCCGCACGAGGCCGCCCCGCCCCCGCGCCTCCTTGTAGGCGCGGGCCTTCTCCGGGTCGGAGACGACGGCGCGCCACGCCTCGACCGGATCACCGGTCCGGGCCCTGGCCTCGCGGTACATCTCCAGCAGGACGCCCCGGACGTACGGGTACCGCACCCGGGTCGGCGAGTAGGTGTACCAGGAGAAGGACGCGCCCCTCGGGCAGCCCCGCGGCTCGTACTCCGGACGGTCCGGGCCCACCGACGGGTAGTCGGTCTGCTGCGCCTCCCAGGTGATGATGCCGTCCTTGACGTACACCTTCCACGAGCACGATCCGGTGCAGTTCACCCCGTGCGTGGAGCGCACCACCTTGTCGTGCGACCAGCGGTCCCGGTAGAACGCGTCCGCCTGCCGCCCGCCCTTCTTGGTCATCGTCCGCAAGTCGGGCGACACCCGTGCGCGGGTGAAGAACCTGCGGGTGCCCACGAGCGCGTCCTCCAGCGGGCCGTCCAGGCCCGGCCGGCCCTCGGTCGAAGTCAACCCTCTGCCACCCTTCCTCTCGTCGTGATCCCGGCTCGGTCAGGCCGCGGCCCGGCGGCCGGTCACCGCTCTCCGCACGACCGTCCCGGTGAACAGCGCGGCCGCGGCCGCCACGACGGCCAGCAGCGCGAGGCCGAACGTGTAGGACCCGTAGGCGCCGTAGATCGTGCCCATCACCAGCGGCGGGACGAACCCGCCGAGACCGCCGGCGGCGCCGACCACGCCGGTGACCGAGCCGACCATGTTCGCCGGCGCCAGCCTCGCCACCAGGGCGAACGTCGCGCCGCTGCCCGCGCCGAGGGCCGCCGCCATCGCCAGGAACGCGATGGTCCCGAGCGGCATCAGCGGCGGTGTGAACGCCTGCACGGCCGCGCCCGCCACCGTCACCGCGAGGCCGGCCACCAGGACCGGCACGGCGCCGGCGCGGTCGGAGAGCCAGCCGCCGACCGGCCTCATCAGCACGGCCAGCAGCACGAAACCCGCCATCCGGTTCGCCGCGTCCGCCTGCGACAGCCCGTACTCGGTCTTCAGATATGTCGGCAGATACACCGAGAAAGCTACATAGCCGCCGAACGCCACCGCGTACAGCGCCGACGCCTGCCAGGTCACGCCCAGCCGGGCCGTCGCCGCGAGCCGCTTCGCCAGCGGTTCGGAGGGCGCGGTCCGTCCCGGCGCCTCCCGCAGCACGAACCACGCGACCACGGCATAGACCCCCAGCAGGGCGGCCGTCAACACGAACGGCGTCGCCGTGCCCCCCGCATCGACGAGCTGCACGGTGGTCAGGGCACTGATCGCCGTGCCGCCCATGCCCGCGCCGAACACCCCGACCGCGAACCCGCGCCGCTCGGGCGGGAACCACGCGCTGACGAAGGGGACCCCCACCGCGAACGCCGTGCCGCCGATGCCGAGGAAGAAGCCGCCTGCCAGCAGGGCCGCCAGCGACGAGTTCCCGGCCAGCCCCAGGTACAGGACGGGCACGATCGTGGCCACCGACACCAGCGGGAACATCACCCGGCCGCCGAAGCGGTCGGTCAGCGCCCCGACCGGGATCCGCCCGAGCGACCCCACCACCACGGGCACGGCCACCAGGAGCGACTGCTCGAACGACGACAGCCCCAGGGAGTCCTTGAACCGCGGGCCGAGCGGGCTGAGCAGCGCCCACGCCCAGAAGTTCACCGCGAACCCGGCCGTGGCCATCACCAGCATGACCACGGGCCGGGCCGTACTGGCCCGTTCCGGACGCGCCGAAACGGGGGTGCGCTCTCGCCGTATCTCCGCCACAGTGCCTTCCCGCTTTCCGCCGTCCGGCCGCTTCCGGTGAGCCCTTCCCGGGTCCGGAGCCGCGCAATCATGATCGATCTCCGCCGGACCTCACCCTGCTGGACGCCGCCGGAGGCCCGCTAGGGACCTTCGTCCCCATCGGGGTCACGACTCCTCGGTGACGACCTCCTCGACCGGCCGGCGGACGGTCCCCAGCGCCTCCGCGCCGGCGACGCCCAGCCGGAGCAGCAGCTGCGGGTGGCCGCCCGCGCAGAACCGCGCGCGGATGAACTCGCGCAGTTCGGGCACCTCGAACGCCTGGGAGTGGAGCGCCACCGAGAGGCCGCTCTCCGTGGCCCGCAGCAGGACGCGCTGGAGCGCCTGCCCCGCCCGCAGCCAGTCGGCCGGCGTGTCGGCACCGGTGACCAGGAGCAGGACCACTCCGGGCGCTTCCGCCTCCGGCGCGCTCCGCACGCCCCAGCCGTGGCCGCGCGCGAAGTCCCGGGCGGGGAAGTTCGGCGTGGTCTGCGGAACGGTCCGCGGATAGGCGCGCTCCTGGACGCCGTCCTGGCGGGACGTGCGGGGCGACGGCGCCCAGCGGGCGATCTCCGCCGCGTACGCCGGCGAGCGCCGCTGGACGTGCTCGGCCGCGTCGGTCAGGGCGGCCAGCGCGTTCGTGACGTGCGGGTCGACGGCCTCGATCAGCCGCGCGCCCTCGTGCCCGGCGTCGTACCGCATGGCGGCCACCACCTCCGGGGGCACCGGGTCCGCCGGGAACCCGCCGCGATGGCTGCGGCGCCGGGCGATCTGCGCGTGCGCCAGCAGCGTCTGCCGGTCCGCGGGCTCGCCGGGCTCCAGATCGACGTCGGCCAGCAGGTGCGGGCGGGCGGGGTCGGGCAGCACCGTGACGACGGGCGCGTACCCGAGCGCGCGCAGCGAGAGCCGCAGGGTGTAGAGGGCGGCACCGCAGCTGATCAGCATCTCGCGGCCGTCCGGGTCCGCGACGTCCAGCCGGCGGTCGGGGTCCGCGCGCAGGCTGATCCGCGTCCCGGCGACGCCGAACCGCCACGGCTGGGTGTTGTGCACCGAGGGCGCCCACACCGCGTCCCCGACGGCCCGGAGGATGTCGTCCCGCACCGTGCTCCTGGTGGTCTGCATATCTTCTCCCTCCCTCATTTCCAGACGACCCGACGCGGGCGGGCGGCGGCAGAGCCGAAGGTCCCCCGGACCAGGGCCGTTGGACACGGCAGGGGAGCGCGCGGCCGGACCATACCTTGGAGTATGGTTCCGTACCATGAAGTACGGAGACGAGATCGTCCGGCGGGTGCGGGAGCTGGCACCGGTGCTGTCCGAGCGCGCCCAGGGCGCCGAGGAGGCGCGGCGGCTCCCCGAGGAGACCATCGCCGACCTCGCCGGCACGGGACTGCTGGAGATGCTGGTCCCAAGGCGGTTCGGCGGCGGCGAGGGAGACTTCGCGACCATGGCGGCGGCGTGCCGCGAGGCGGGCGCCGGATGCGCCTCGACGGGCTGGCTGGCGGTCATCTACACGCTGCACAACTGGATGACCGCGCTCTTCCCCGAGCGCGCGCAGGCCGAGGTCTGGGCGGACCGGCCGTACGCGCTGATCCCCTGCGTCCTGGCGCCGACCGGCACCGCCGAGCCGGTGGACGGCGGCCACCGGGTCACCGGGCGCTGGTCGTGGGGAAGCGGGGTGATGCACGCCGGGCACGTCATGGTCATGGCGCTGGTCACCGTGGACGGCGGCATCGAGCCGCGGCTGTTCCTGCTGCCCCGCGACGCGGTGACCGTCCACGACGTCTGGCACACCAGCGGGATGCGGGGAACCGGCAGCAACGACATCGAGGTCGCGGACGTCCTCGTCCCCGCCCACCGGTCGGTGCCGCTCGCGGACCTGGCCGAGGGGCGCTCGCCCGGGTCGCGCGTCCACCCCGGCGCGCTCTACCGGACCCCGCTGGTGCCGGTGTTCGCGCTGACCGGCGCGGCGCCCGTGCTAGGGGTGGCGGAGGGGGTGCTGGCACGGTACGCCGAGCGGACGCGCGGCCGGGTGATGGCGTACTCCGGCGAGCGGCAGCGCGACCTGGCGGGCGCGCAGATCCGGCTGGCGCGGGCCGGCGCGGACCTCGCCGCCGCCCGCCTGCTGCTGGAGGACGCGCTCCGCGACGTCGTCACCGCCGTCGCCGGCGGGACCTGCGACCTGCGCCTGCGGGCCAGGGCCCGGCTCGTGGCCGCGCACGTGGCCGGGACGTCCCGCCGCGTCGTCAACGAGCTGTGCGCGGCGGCCGGGGCGAGCGCCCAGTTCACGAGCTCCCCGTTCCAGCGGGCGCAGCGCGATGTGAATACGATCTCCGGGCACGTGGTGTTCGACCCGGACGCGGCGTACACCCTGTACGGCAGGATCGAGCTGGGGCTGGACCCCGGCCCGGTGGTGCTCGTGTGACGGCGTCCCGGGCGGTGGGATTGGTGGTGCGATGACGGCCCGTACCAGGGTGGCGCGGCGCGACTGGATCGAGGCCGGGTACCGGGAGCTGGCCCGCGCCGGTGAGCGGGCCGTGACGATCGCCGCGCTCGCGGCCCGGCTGGGCGTCACCAAGGGCAGCTTCTACTGGCATTTCAAGGACCGCCCCGAGCTGATGCGGGCGCTGCTGGACCGGTGGGCGCACGAGCGGACCGACGAGGTGCTGGGGCTCGCCCTCGGCAGCACCACCGACCCGCGCGAGCGGCTGCGCCGCATCCAGGCGCTCGGCCGCGAGATCGCGCCGGTCGACCGGGCGATGCGGCTGTGGGCGCAGCACGAGCCGGCCGCCGAGGAGGCCGTCCGGCACGCCGACCGGGCGCTGCTCGGGCACATCTCCGCCTGCCTGGAGGACCTCGGCTTCGACGGCGAGGAGGCGCGGCTGCGGGCCCTGCTGATGCTGCGCACCTGGGCCGGGGGCTACCTCGCCCCGGGGACGGGGCCCGATCCGCAGGACCGCATGCTGGAGATCCTTCTCGGCACCCCGCCGCGACCGCGGCGCTGAGCCCGTTCAGTCCGGCCCCTCCGGCCGGTCGGCGCCGGCCCGGCGGACGAAGCCGTGCCGGGCGAGGAGGTCGGTGAACTCGCGCCCGGCGGCGGTCAGCTCCCGGCCGAGGCCGCGGCAGGCCGGGCAGGTGTCCTCCTCCGGCTCGGCCGGGCGGGCCCTCATGTGATCGTCGATGGCGCGTTCCACGGCGGTCACGATGGCGGGCTCCCCCGCCATCGGCAGGTCCGGCACCGTGACCGGGACCGCGCCCCGGGCCGGACGCAGCTCATGGGCACGGCGCGCGGCCTGGGCGACCGCGACGAGCTCACCGGCCCGCCGGTGCCACTCCACCCACCGCTCGTTCGGAGTCGTGCCCGTCCCCCCGCATGTCCCGCAGTCGGTCTCCAGCCCGTCCAGAAGCCGCGCCCACTGGGCGGCGCTCCCCGCCCGCTCACCCACACCGGCCACCCTGCGCTGGTTTCACGAATCGCTGTCCATTCAGAGTCCCGACGTGTGGGTCCCGCAGGGACCACCCCCCTTGCTCGTACGCGCGGCGAGGACGTCCGGTTCGGCGCGCCACCACACGGTTCCGAACCGACCGGGACCGGCCGCCGGGTGAGCCGGCCGGCCTGCTGCCGAGCCAGGTGATCGCAAGGGGGGCGGGTCGCGCTCGGGGTCCTGCTCGGGGGCGAGGCCCTCGGCGTCGACCTGCTCGCGGGCGGGGCCCGCCGATGTTTGCGTTAACCAGCCGGACTGTCAAGAGCCGCCCTAGAACTCCACCCCGATTCGGGCCCGTTTCGGCTGCTCAGGACAGTCCTCGCAGATCAAGACCTCGCGGAGTGTTGACGCGCGGAGTGATAACGCTAACAATCGGTGGGCGAGTTCGTCCGGGCGGGCGGTCACGGCGGTGACGCGGCGCGCAGCGGGCTCTTGACATGGAAGTGTGACCGGTAACAGTGTGTCCCGGGACACCGGCACCACCCCCGAGGTGAGACGTGAAGCGTAGGAAGCTCGTCACCCTGGCGCTGGGCCTCGGCCTCGCGTTCGGCATGACCGCGTGCGGATCGGCGGAGAAGACCGTCGACAAGGAGAAGGCCGAGAACAAGTCCGCGGCGGGCGCACTGGTCGGCGTCACGATGCCGACCCGCTCGTCGGAGCGCTGGATCCACGACGGCGACAACGTCCGCAAGCAGCTGGAGCAGCTCGGCTACAAGGTCGACCTCCAGTACGCCCAGGACGACATCCCCACCCAGGCCAACCAGATCGACAACCAGATCACCAAGGGCGCCCGGCTGCTGGTCATCGCCTCCATCGACGGCACCGCGCTCACCACGCAGCTGCAGGCGGCGGCGGACAAGGACATCCCGGTCATCTCCTACGACCGGCTGATCCGCAACTCGCCGAACGTCGACTACTACGCCACCTTCGACAACTACAAGGTCGGCGTCCAGCAGGCGACGTCGCTGCTCATCGGGCTCGGGCTGAAGAAGCAGGACGGCTCGGAGGGGACGGCCAAGGGCCCGTTCAACATCGAGCTGTTCGCCGGCTCCCCCGACGACAACAACGCGACGTTCTTCTACAACGGCGCGATGGACACCCTGAAGCCGTACCTCGACAAGGGCGCCCTCGTCGTCAAGAGCGGCCAGAAGGACTTCAAGACCATCGCGACGCTGCGCTGGAGCGCGGAGCGCGCGCAGCAGCGCATGGAGGACCTCATCACCCGCTACTACGGCGGCGGGACGAAGGTGCAGGGCGTCCTGTCCCCCTACGACGGGCTGTCGATCGGCATCCTGTCGGCGCTGAAGTCCAGCGGCTACGGGACGGGCGGCCAGAAGTACCCGATCGTGACCGGGCAGGACGCCGAGGTCGCCTCGGTCAAGTCGATCATCGCGGGCGAGCAGTACTCGACGATCTACAAGGACACCCGGCAGCTCGCCTCCGTCACGGTCAAGATGGCCGACGCGGTGCTGAAGGGGAACAAGCCCGAGGTCAACAACACCAAGGACTACGACAACGGCGAGAAGGTCGTGCCGTCGTACCTGCTGAACCCGGTGATCGTGAACAAGGGCAATTACAAGCAGCAGCTCATCGACACCGGTTACTACACCGCGAACCAGCTGCAGTAGCGCCACCCGGGCGGGCGCCCGTGCCGGCGCCCGCCCGCTCCCCCGGAGGACGACCATGACCGAGGCGATACTGCGGATGCGCGGCATCACCAAGACCTTTCCCGCGGTCAAGGCCCTGCAGGACGTGAACCTGGAGGTGCGGCGGGGCGAGATCCACGCGATCTGCGGCGAGAACGGGGCCGGCAAGTCGACGCTGATGAAGGTGCTGTCCGGGGTGTACCCGCACGGCGACTACAGCGGCGACATCGAGTTCGAGGGCCGGCCGTGCCGGTTCTCCGGCATCCGCGACAGCGAGCAGCGCGGGATCGTCATCATCCACCAGGAGCTGGCGCTCAGCCCGTACCTGTCGATCGCGGAGAACATCTACCTCGGCAACGAGCGGCGGGGACGGCTCGGGCTCATCGACTGGAACCGGACGAACGCCGACGCCGCGCGGCTGCTGGAGCGGGTCGGGCTGCACGAGAACCCGGTGACGCCCGCGATGGACCTCGGCGTCGGCAAGCAGCAGCTCGTGGAGATCGCCAAGGCGCTGTCCAAGCGGGTGAAGCTGCTCATCCTGGACGAGCCGACCGCGGCGCTGAACGACGCCGACTCCGCGCACCTGCTCGACCTGCTGCGCGGGCTGCGGGACGAGGGCATCACCTGCGTGATCATCTCGCACAAGCTGAACGAGATCCGCGCGATCGCCGACTCGACGACGATCCTGCGGGACGGCCGGACGATCGAGACGCTCGACATGAGCGGCGACGTGTCCGAGGACCGCATCATCTCCGGGATGGTCGGCCGCGACCTGGAGCACCGGTTCCCCGACCGCGTCCCCGAGATCGGCGACGAGGTGCTGCGGATCGAGGACTGGACCGTCCACTCCCCCACCCAGCGGGGCCGGACCGTCGTGCAGGACGCCCGCCTGGTGCTGCGCCGCGGCGAGATCGTGGGGCTCGCGGGCCTGATGGGCGCGGGCCGGACCGAGCTGGCGATGAGCGTCTTCGGTCGCAGCTACGGGATCGGGATCACCGGCCGGATCTACAAGGACGGCAGGGAGATCGCGGTCCGGACGGTCAGCGACGCGATCCGGCACGGGCTCGCGTACGCGACCGAGGACCGCAAGACGTACGGCCTGAACCTCATCGAGGACGTCAAGCGCAACGTCTCCGCGGCCGGGCTGCGCGGCCTCGCCAAGGCGGGCTGGGTGGACGACAACCGCGAGTACGAGGTCGCGGAGCGGTTCCGCAGGGAGATGAACATCAAGACGCCGAGCGTCATGTCGGTGACGGGGCAGCTGAGCGGCGGCAACCAGCAGAAGGTCGTGCTGTCGAAGTGGATGTTCACCGACGCCGACGTGCTGATCCTGGACGAGCCGACCCGCGGCATCGACGTCGGCGCCAAGTACGAGATCTATTCGATCATCAACCGGATGGCCGACCAGGGCCGTGCGGTGCTGGTGATCTCCTCCGAGCTGCCCGAGCTGATCGGGATCTGCGACCGCGTGTACGCGATGGCGGGCGGGCGGATCACCGGCGAGGTGAGCCGGGCGGAGGCGACGCCGGAGCGGCTGATGCAGTACATGACCCAGACCGAGGAGACCAGGACATGAGCAGCGTGGCGCCGGCCGACAAGGCCGTGTCCCCGCCGCCGGCGCAGCGGCCGGCCCCCGGCCGGACCCTGCCGGTGAACCTGCGGCAGAGCGGGATCTACATCGCGTTCGCGCTGATCGTGGCGCTGTTCGCGGTGCTCACCGACGGGCGGCTGCTGTCGCCGGAGAACATCTCCAACATCATCGTGCAGAACTCCTACATCCTGATCCTGTCGATCGGGATGATCCTGATCATCATCGGCGGGCACATCGACCTGTCGGTGGGGTCGGTGGTGGCGGTGACGGGGGCCATCTCGGCGGTGCTGATGGTGAACCACGACGTGCCGTGGCCGCTGGCGGTGCTGCTGACGATCCTCGCCGGCGCCGCGATCGGGGCGTGGCAGGGGTACTGGATCGCCTACTTCGAGATCCCCGCGTTCATCGTGACGCTGGCCGGGATGCTGGTGTTCCGGGCGCTGACCCTGACCGTCCTCGGCAACCAGGGCATCGGCCCGTTCCCCGACGAGGTCCGCACGATCGCCAACGGCTTCCTGTCCGGCTACCTCGGCAACATCGCGCTCGGGCCGCTCGGCGGCGCCGACCTGTTCACCCTGCTGGTCGCGCTCGCGCTGGTCGGCGGGTACGTCGGGCTGGGGTGGCGGAACCGGCAGGGGCGCATCGGCTACGGGCAGAAGGTCGAGCCGCTCGCGGTGTTCGCGCTGAAGAACGCCCTCGCGGTCGTGGTGGTCATGTTCATCGCCGTGCAGCTCGCGCGGTTCAAGAACATGCCGTGGGTGCTCGTCCTGCTGGGCGTGCTCGTGCTCGGCTACACGCTGGTGACCAACCGGGCCGTGTTCGGACGGCACGTCTACGCGCTCGGCGGCAACCCGCTCGCGGCCAAGCTGTCCGGTATCAAGGTCAAGTCGGTGTCGTTCTGGCTGTTCGTCAACATGGGCGTGCTCGCGTCCATCGCCGGCGTGGTGTTCGCCGGGCGCCTCAACCAGGCCGGCCCGACCGCCGGGACGAACTTCGAGCTGGACTCGATCGCGGCGGCGTTCATCGGCGGCGCGGCCGTGCAGGGCGGGGTCGGCAAGGTGATCGGGGCGATCACCGGGGGGCTGATCATGGGTGTGATCAACAACGGCATGTCGCTGCTCGGCGCGCCGAGCGAGCGGGTCATGCTGATCAAGGGCCTGGTGCTGCTCGCGGCGGTCGCGTTCGACATCTGGGCCAAGCGGCGCAGCGGCACGGCGCGCTGAGCACCCGGCCGCGGGCCGGGCGACCCGGTATCTTCCGGAGGGACATGACCGCCACGCCACCCGCCCGGCCCGGCCTGCGGGACGTCGCCCGGCTCGCCGGGGTCTCCCACCAGACCGTGTCCCGGGTTTTCAAGAACCATCCGATGGTGAGCCCGAAGACCCGGGACCGGGTGCTGGCCGCGGCGGCGCAGCTGGACTTCCGGCCGAACGCGGCGGCCCGCGCCCTCGCCACCGGCCGGTCCCGGACGCTCGGCGTGGTCAGCTTCGACACCGCGCTGTTCGGCCCGGCGTCGATCATCGCGGCGATCGAGCGGAACGCCCGCGCCGCCGACTTCTTCACCAGCGTCGCGAGCCTGGAGTCGCCGGGGCACGGCGCGGTCGCCGGGGCGGTGGACCGGTTCCGCGACCAGGGCGTGGACGGCATCATCATGATCCCCGGGCACGTCCCGGCGGACGAGGCGCTGCGGCACCTGCCGGGGGACCTGCCGACCGTCCTGCTCGGTCCGCGAGCGGCCGTGCCGACCGTGTCGGCCGATCACTACCTGGCGCCGCGGGAGGCGACCCGCTACCTGCTGGAGCTCGGGCACCGGACCGTCCACCACCTGCCGGGCCCGGCCGACTGGTCGGAGGCGAACGAGCGGACCCGCGGCTGGCGGGACGCGCTGGCCGAGGCGGGCGCGGACGTCCCGGAGTGCGCGCCCGGCGACTGGAGCGCCCGGTCCGGCTACGAGCGCGGCCGGGTCCTCGCCGCCGACCGGAACGTCACGGCCGTGTTCGCGGCGAACGACCAGATCGCGCTCGGGCTGCTGTGGGCGATCCACGAGAGCGGCCGCCGGGTGCCGGACGACGTCAGCGTGATCGGGTTCGACGACATCCCCGAGGCGGCGTTCCTCACCCCGCCGCTCACCACCGTCCGGCAGGACTTCACCGCCCTCGGCCGGCACTGCGTCGAGCTGCTGATCGCGCAGCTCACCGGGGGCGGGCCCGCGCCGGACGCGCCGAAGCTCGTGCCGAGCAAGCTCATCGTGCGCCGCAGCACCGGCCCCGCCGCCTCGTACGGGATCGTCTAGCGCAGGGCGCGCAGGCGGTGCATGATCTCGCCGTCGGCGAAGTGGTCGTGCAGCGACCGGTAGATCTCGTAGAGGGCGTCGTAGGCGTCGGCCCGCGCCCGGTCCGGGACGAAGGCGGACGGGACGCGGCGTCCCATCGCGGCGGCGGCCGAGGTGATGTCGGGGTGCGCCCCCGCGGCGACGGCGGCGTGGATCGCGGCGCCGAGCGCCGGGCCCTGCGACGACCCGATCAGCGACAGCGGGCGGCGCAGGACGTCGGTGTACACCTGCATGAGGAAGGTGTTCTTCAGCAGGCCGCCCGCGACGACGAGCTCCTCGACCGAGACGCCCGACGCCTCGAACGTCTCGACGATCATGCGGGTGCCGAACGCCGTCGCCTCGATGAGCGCGCGGTAGACGTCCTCGGGCCGGGTGGCGAGGGTCTGCCCGACGATCAGGCCGGACAGGTCGTGGTCGACCAGGACCGACCGGTTGCCGTTGTGCCAGTCCAGCGCGACGAGCCCGTGCCGCCCGACCGGCTGGGCCTCGGCGAGCGCGGTGAGGTGCTCGTGGACGGTCCGCCCAGCGGCGGCCGCGGCCTGGTGGTAGGCGGCGGGGACGCAGGTGTCGACGAACCAGGCGAAGATGTCGCCGACGCCGGACTGGCCCGCCTCGTATCCCCACAGGCCCGGGACGATGCCGTCCTTCACGACGCCGCACATGCCGGGGACCTCGGCGAGCAGGTCCGACGACATGACGTGGCAGGTGGACGTCCCCATGATCGCGACCATCCGGCCCGGCCGGACGGCGTCGGCCGCGGCGGCGGTGACGTGGGCGTCGACGTTGCCGACCGCGACGGCGATGCCCTCGGGCAGGCCCGTCCAGGCGGCGGCCTCCGCGGTCAGCGTGCCGGCGAGGCCGCCGAGGGGCTCCAGGTCGTGGCCCAGCTTGGCGGGGAAGTCGGCGAAACGGGGGTCGAGCGCGGCCAGGAACTCGCGGGACGGGTAGCCGCCGTCCTGGTAGATGCCCTTGTAGCCGGCCGTGCAGATGTTGCGGGACTCCCGGCCGGTGAGCCGCCAGACGATCCAGTCGGCGGCCTCGATCCACCGTTCGGCCAGGTCGTACAGGTCGGGGTCCTGTTCGAGCAGCTGGAGCCCCTTGGCGAACTCCCACTCGGAGGAGATCTTGCCGCCGTAGCGGCGCAGCCACGGCTCGCCGCGCTCGGCGGCCAGGGCGTTGATCCGCTCCGCGTGCGGCTGCGCGGCGTGGTGCTTCCAGAGCTTCGGCCACGAGTGCGGCCGGTCGGGGTACAGCTCGCAGAGCGGCGTCCCGTCCGCGGTGGTCGGGAGGACCGTGCACGCGGTGAAGTCCGTGCCGATGCCGATGACCTGGGCGGCGGGGACCCCGGCGACGGCGAGGGCCTTCGGCACGGCGAAGCGCAGCACGTCCAGCCAGTCCCCCGGCGCCTGGAGGGCCCAGTCGGGCCCGAGTACCGCGCCGCCCGGGAGCTCCCTGTCGATGACCCCGTGGTCGTACTCGTGCACGCCGTCGCCGACCTCGGCGCCGTCCCGGACGCGGACGAGCACCGCCCGGCCCGACAGCGTCCCGAAGTCGACGCCGACGACGTAGCGCTCGTCCGCGCTCATGGCTCCTCCTCACAGCCCGCGGGCCAGGCGGTGGTACGCCTGGTTCCAGCGGATCTCCTTGGTGAACTGCCGAAGGGTGGTGCCGGCGTCGATGGTGAGCAGCTCGACGCCGGTCATCTCGGCGAGGTCGTCCAGCTCCTGCACGCCGAGCGCGGCGGACAGGACGGTGTGGTGCGGCGCCCCCGCCGTCAGCCACGCCTCGGTGGACGTGCGCAGGTCCGGCAGCGGGCGCCACACCGCGCGGGCGACCGGCAGCATCGGCAGCGGCTCCGGCGGCGCGACGACCTCGATCTCGTTGGCGACGAGCCGGAACCGGTCGCCCATGTCGGCGAGGCCGGCCACGACGGCCGGGCCCGGCTCGGCGTCGAACACCAGGCGCACCGGGTCCTCCCGCCCGCCGATGGCGAGCGGATGGATCTCCAGCGCCGGACGTCCGGCGGCGATCGACGGGCACACCTC
Organism: Actinomadura madurae; assembly: GCF_900115095.1. Taxonomy (GTDB): domain Bacteria; phylum Actinomycetota; class Actinomycetes; order Streptosporangiales; family Streptosporangiaceae; genus Spirillospora; species Spirillospora madurae. The sequence goes on along the minus strand of NZ_FOVH01000010.1, from coordinate 259,694 downwards.
CAGCATGTGCGCGCCGAGGATCAGCTCGTTGCCGGGCTCCAGGTGGTAGGTGTAGTCCTCCATGAACGAGGTGCCGCCGGGCAGCCCCGCGGAGGCGGCCTTCAGCGTCCGGAGCAGCGTCGCGGTCTTCCAGTCGCCCTCGCCGCCGAAGCCGTAGCCGTCGGCCATGAGGCGCTGGACGGCGAGGCCGGGCAGCTGCCGGAGCCCGCCGAGGTCCTCGAAGTTCGTGGTGAACGCCTTGAAGCCGCCGCCGTCCAGGAACGTCCGCAGGCCGAGCTCGATCCGCGCGCCGTAGCGGAGCGCGTCGTGGCGCTCGCCGCCCGCCCGCAGCGCGGGGACCACGTCGTACACGTCCTCGTACTCCTTGACCAGCTCGGCGATGGCGTCGTCGGGGACGGCGTCCACCACCTCCACCAGGTCGTTCACGCCGTAGGTGTTGACGGAGACGCCGAACCGGAGCTGCGCCTCGACCTTGTCGCCCTCGGTGACCGCGACGTCCCGCATGTTGTCGCCGAACCGGGCCAGCCGCAGCGTGCGCAGCTCGTGGTACCCGGCCGCGGCCCGCGCCCACGCGGCGACGCGCGCGCCGACCGCCGGGTCGCCGACGTGCCCGGCGACGGTCTTGCGGGCGACGCCGAGCCGTGCCTGGACGTACCCGAATTCCCGGTCGCCGTGCGCGGCCTGGTTGAGGTTCATGAAGTCCATGTCGATCGTCCGCCAGGGCAGCTCGACGTTCGCCTGCGTGTGCAGGTGCAGCAGCGGCTTGCCGAGCGCGTCCAGGCCGGAGATCCACATCTTGGCCGGGGAGAAGGTGTGCATCCACGCGACCACGCCGACGCAGGAGTCGTCGGCGGCGGCGTCCAGGCACGTGCGGCGGATCGCCTCCGCGCCGGTCAGCACGGGCTTCCACGTCAGGGCGACGGGGAGCGCCTCGCCGAGCCGCGCGGCGATCTCCCGGGACTGGGCCGCGACCTGGCGCAGGGTGTCCTCGCCGTACAGGCCCTGGCTGCCGGTGAGGAACCAGATCTCGCGGTTCGGGAAGCTCATGGTCGGCCCTTCTGCCCGTAGACGTTCTGGTAGCGGTCGTAGAGCCGGTCGACGTCGCCGGCGGCCATCGGCAGCGGCTCGCCGAGCTGGCGGGACACATGGACGGTCCGGGCGGCGTCCTCGCACATCACGGCCGCCTTGACCGCGGCGCGGGCGTCGGCGCCGATGGTGAAGACGCCGTGGTTGCGCATGAGGACGGCGGGGCTGCGGTGCCCGTCGAGGGTCTCGACGATGCCGCGGCCGATGTCGTCGCCGCCGATGAGCGCGAACGGGCCGACGGGGATCTCGCCGCCGAACTCGTCCGCCATCGCGGTCAGCACGCACGGGATGGGCTCGTCGCGCGCCGCCCACGCGGTGGCGTAGGTCGAGTGGGTGTGCACCACTCCGCCGACGTCCGGGCGGTGCCGGTACACGTACGCGTGCGCGAAGACGTCGCTGGACGGCGCGAGCGGCGCCTCCCCGATCGGCTCGCCGTCCAGGTCGCACAGCACCATCGCGTCGGGGGTGAGGTCCTCGTACGGGACGCCGCTGGGTTTGATCAGGAACGCGTCCGCGCCGGCGCGGGCGGAGACGTTCCCGGCCGTCCACACCACGAGGCCGCTCTCGACGAGCATCCGGTGCAGGGCGGCGAGCTCCGTGCGGAGCGCGGCGATCGCCCCGCCCGGGTCCGAGCGCTCTGCCCCGGGGGTCTGGGGGGCCGCCCCCGGAGGAGACTCTGACATGTCCACTCCTTGTTAGCGCTAACATCTTGTCCGTGGAAGTAGCCGGGTCCCGGTCGGGACGGGGTCAGGTCCGGCGGCGCACCCCGGTGCTCTCCCGGACGACGAGTTCCGGTTCGACGACGCGGCGGGCCGCGGCGGCCCTCCCGGCCGGCGGGGGGCCTCCCCCGATCCGGTCCAGGAGCAGGCCGAACGCGCGCCGCCCCACCTCGGCGAAGTTCTGCCGGACGGTGGTCAGCGGCGGCGGGAAGTAGGCGGCCTCCGGGACGTCGTCGAAGCCGACGACGCTGATGTCGCCGGGCACGTCCCGGCCGGCCTCGCGCAGCGCCCGCAGCAGCCCGAGCGCCATCGCGTCGTTGGCCGCGAACACCGCGGTGACGCCGGGGTCGGCGGCGATCTGCCGGCCGTGCTCGTAGCCGGACCGGGCGCTCCAGTCGCCCGCGGGCATCTCCGGGACGTCGCGCCCGGCGTCCCGCAGCGCCGCACGCCAGCCCTCCACCCGGCCGGTCGCGTCCACCCAGTCGGCCGGGCCGGCCAGGTGCACGACCGTCTCGTGCCCGAGGCTGAGCAGGTGCCGGACCGCGCGCTCGGCGCCCGCCCGGTGGTCCACCGCGGCGACCGGGAACGGCACGTCGCCGCCCGCGCCGACCGCGACCAGCGGGGTGTCGGCCGGCAGCTCCTTCAGCCCGTCCGCCGCCGACTCGTGCGGGGCCACGACCATGATCCCGTCGGCCGACTGGGCGCGGAGCCGCTCCACGCCCTCGCCGATCGAGCGCCGGTTCAGCGAGCTCAGGCTGACGATGCTGACGGTGTAGCCGTGCTCGCGGGCGGCCTGCTCGATGCTGAACAGCGTGGACGCCGGCCCGTACAGCGTGGTGTCGAAGCTGACCACGCCGAGCACTCCGGAGCGGCCGGTGGCCAGCACCCGGGCCGCCGAGTTCGGCCGGTAGTCGAGGGCCTGCACCGCCGCCATCACCCGGGCGCGCGTCTGCGGGCGGACCTTCTCGGGGGTGTTCAGCACGCGCGACACGGTCATCGCCGAGACGCCGGCCATCGCGGCCACGTCCTCCATCACCGCCAGCCGCCGGCCGTCGGGCGCCTCCGGTGATTCGGCGGCCACATCGCCTCCCCGCGCCGTCCCATCGTTACAGGCCGAATGTTTGCGCTAACTCGCCCGAATGTCAACACCGGCGGTCCCCGCGACGGGCCGGGGTGGGGCCCGGCGCGGCCGGCGAGTAACCTGCCGGTTACTTCGGCGACGACGATCCGGGAGGCGGCCGATGAAGGAGCTGAGCGCGGCGGAGACGGTTCGCGCGGCCGACACGATCATTCACGATGTCGGCTCGCGCTGGATGCTGTCGCGCCGGACGGCGGAGCGCGGCGTCGAACACGGGTTCGCCAACCCGTTCGCGTTCTACTTCGCCGGGCGCGGCGGTGTGCTGGGCGACGTGGACGCCGACGTGGTCGCCGCCGCGCTGGGCTGGTTCGAGCCCGGGTTCGTCCGGGCCCAGTGGGACGAGGGGGTCGCGGTCGCCGGGGCGCGCGAGGCGGCGCGGCGGTACACGCTCGGATGCGCGGCCTGGGGCGAGGAGCACCTGCCGGACGACCCGCGCCTCTGCGAGCTCGCCGAGCGCGTCGCCAGGGTGGCCGAGGGGTCCGGGCTGCCGCTGTTCTGCGGCTGGCGCGCCGAGCCGCTGCCGGAGAGCGGGCCGGCCCGGCTGATGCAGCTCGTGCAGGTGCTGCGGGAGCTGCGCGGCGGGCTGCACCTCGTCGCGACGACCGCGGCCGGCCTGTCCCCGCTGGAGGCGGTCCTGACCCAGGACGGGCCGGACACCGCCCGCTTCCTCGGCTGGCAGGGCGACTTCCCCGAATGCGCGTCGCTGAAGCCGCGGCGGGCGGAGGCCGAGGAGACCACCGACCGGCTCAGCGCCGCCGTCTACGAGCGGGCGCTGACGCCCTCCGAGCGCGCCGAGTTCGCCGAGCGGATCGGCGCGGTCGGCTCCGCCGTCCTCCGCTGACCCGCCCTTCGCTGACCCGCCCTCCGCCGGACGTTCTCCAGGTGGGGCGGGCGCACCTGTCATGGGCCGATAAGAACGGCCCGCAAGTTATGCAAATAAACACCTGTCGTCAGAAAAACGACAGGTTCATCGTGGGCTCCTGACATCCGGCGCGCATCCCGGAAGGAGAACGTGGTGACCCCACGATGGATCACTGTGCTGGCAGGAGCGTCCGTGCTGATCGCGGGAGCGGCGGCCGGGCCGGTGAGTGCCCGCGAGGCCGGCCGGTCCGAGACACCGGTCGCCTCCACCTCGCCGGTGACCGAGGTCAGCGAGTCGGTAATCCGGGTCAGGGTGCCGCTGCCGGCGTCGGCGGGCCCGCGGCCGGAAGCCTGCGACTGGCTGTCCTACCTGCGGTTCCGGCACAAGGACGGGCCCGCGGAGTCGGCGCGTGCCGACCGGATCCTGGTCGCGCAGCCGGGCATCCTCGAAGGCGCGGGCGCGTTCGACAGCGTCGCGCGGAACACGGTCGCGGCGGCGGCGAGGAGCGGGCGGCACATCGAGTTCTGGGCGCTCGACCGGCGGTCCAACTGCCTGGAGGACGGCACCGGGATCCAGGCCGGGCTGAAGGCGAAGGACGTCCATCTCGCGGTGGACTACTACTACCGCCAGAAAGAGGTGGACGGCCGGGAGTTCGCCGGATATCAGACCAATGACCAGGTGAAATGGCTGCAGCACGTCGGGCTGGACCAGACCGTCCGCGACCAGCACGACCTCATGGTCAAGGAGCTCCCGGACCAGGCCGCCCGCAAGCGGAAGATGATGTGCGGCGGCCATTCCCTCGGCGGCGTCCTGACCGCGTACTTCGCCGAATGGGACTTCGACGGGAACCCCTCCACGACAGGTGACGCCGGCTACAACCAGTGCTCCGGCTACTTCGCGCTGGACACCCGGATCGAGACGGGCCTGCCCGGTTTCGGCGACGGGTTCCCGGAGGACTGGGTGCCGCTCCTCCGGTTCGGCGCGGGCGCCGTCCAGGCGGGGCTGGAGACGGGCGTCGTCCCGCGCGCGCTGTCCGCCCCGGCGGTGGTCAACACCGAGACGATGAACCTGCTCGGGATCGCGGGCCTGGCCGCCCGGCTCGACCCGGGCGGCGTCTCGGACCTGTCCACCTACATCCCGTCGTCGTTCAACACCGACACGACCTACCGGGTCCTGTTCTCCAAGGACTACCCGACGTTCGTCAAGGGCTCGCCCACGGTGAGGGACTTCCGGTTCACCAACGCCGCCGCGCTCGGCGGGCTGCTGGACGACAACTCCGAGCCGCTCGCGTTCATGCAGGCCAGCGTCGGCTTCTGGGACGGCGGGAAGATCGTCGACAAGGAGTTCCCGGCGCCGAACGACCTGGAGGAGAGCGGGCTCGGCGGCCTGTCCAGGCTGCTCGGCAAGGAGAAGAAGGCGATCCCGGACGAGCCCGGCGGCCCTCTCTTCACGTGGCGGAACTTCGACCGCGTCGGCGCGCCCGACGACCCCGTCCACAAGTCCAAGGACGGCACGCCGTTCACGACCGCGGGCAAGGAGGTCACCGACATCGCCGAGCTGGCCCGCAGCCTGTCGGAGCACCCGCTCGACTTCACCGAGCATTACTTCCCGACGAAGATGGTCACCGACATCGCGCTGGCCGACGCGCCCGGCATCGCGGACGACGCCGTCCACGAGGGCGGCCTCACCGCCAACCCGACGCTCAACCTGGAGGCCGGCGACGGGCTCTTCAGCGACCCGCGGCCCGGCGACGTCGTCGCGCCCGGGTACCAGCACCTCGACGTGCTGACCGCGTCCGCCGTCCAGAACGGCGGGAGGCCCGAGCCGATCTCGGTGAACCTGGCCGCCTTCGCCGCCCGGTGACCCCGCGGCTAAAGTCTCACACGGATGTGAGGGTCGAGAGGTCGTGACGGAGGTCCGGGCGGCATGCGCATCGGGGAACTGTCCCGCAGGACGGGCGTCAGCCAGCGCCTGCTGCGCTACTACGAGGAGCAGGGGCTGCTGCGGCCCGTCAGGCTCGCGAGCGGGTACCGGGAGTACCGCCCGGACGACGTGGCGCTCGTCCGGCGGATCCGGTGCCTGCTCGGCGCCGGGCTCGGCACCGCGACGATCGCGACCGTCCTGCCGTGCCTGCGGGACGAGGGCGAGCGGCTCGTCCCCACCTGCCCGGACATGCTCGGGGAACTGCGGCGCGAGCGGGACCGGATCAGCGACGCGATCGAGGGCCTGGAGCAGTCCCGGTCGGTGCTCGACACGGTGATCGGCGCGGGCACCGCCGCCGGGGTGTTTCGCGGTCCGGGCGAGGGGTAGGTGGACCGCGCGCCGAGGTGAGCAGGATAGGGGCGGTGACGTGGGCGTTCGCACGTGGATCGAGTCGTGGCCCGTCTACCGGCAGTTCACCGGCGGCGATCCGCTGGGGCGCGGCGCGGCGGCCAAGAGCGCCGGCAGCGAGCGCCTCGAAGCGCGGGTGAGCACCGCCGACCAGGTGGTGAAGTCGGTCTGCCCCTACTGCGCGGTCGGCTGCGGCCAGGACGTCTACGTCAAGGACGGGAAGGTCACCCAGATCGAGGGCGACCCCGACTCGCCGGTCAGCCGCGGGCGGCTGTGCCCGAAGGGCTCGGCAAGCCTCCAGCTGACCACCGGGTCCGGCCGCGAGCACCGGGTCCTCTACCGGCGCCCGCACGGCACCGAGTGGGAGCCGCTCGACCTCGGCACGGCGATGGACATGATCGCCGACCGGGTGATCGAGGCGCGCCGGCACGGCTGGCAGTGGGAGGACGAGGGCGTCCGGGTGCGGCGCACGCTGGGCGTCGCGAGCCTCGGCGGCGCCACCCTCGACAACGAGGAGAACTACCTGATCAAGAAGCTGTTCACCGCGCTCGGCGCGGTGCAGATCGAGAATCAGGCCCGCGTTTGACACTCCTCCACCGTTCCCGGTCTGGGAACCTCGTTCGGACGCGGCGGCGCGACCACCTTCCAGCAGGACCTGCAGAACGCGGACTGCATCGTCGTCCAGGGCTCGAACATGGCCGAGTGCCATCCGGTCGGGTTCCAGTGGGTGATGGAGGCGAAGGCGCGCGGCGCGAAGGTGATCCACGTCGACCCGCGGTTCACGCGGACGAGCGCGCTCGCGGACGTCCACGTCCCGCTGCGCGCCGGCAGTGACATCGCGTTCCTCGGCGGGATCATCAACTACGTCCTCCAGAACGAGAGGTACTTCCGCGACTACGTCGTCCCCTACACCAACGCGTCGGTGATCCTCTCCGAGGAGTTCCTCGACACCGAGGACCTGGACGGCGTCTTCTCCGGCCTGAACCCGGAGAACCGCAGCTACGATCACCGGACGTGGCAGTACGAGGGGCTGGAGGTCCAGTCGGCCGCCGGCGAGCGGGACATGGAGTACGAGGACCGGGTCGAGGCCGTCTCGGAGTCGGGACGCGGCGAGGCGCACGGCTCCGGCGGCGCGGCGATCGGCGAGGGTCACCCGGACCGGGACCCGACGCTGGAGCATCCGCGCTGCGTGTTCCAGGTGCTCAAGCGGCACTACGCCCGCTACACGCCGGAGATGGTGGAGCGGATCTGCGGTGTCTCGCAGGACCAGTTCCTCCAGGTCTGCGAGATGCTCACGGAGAACTCGGGCCGGGACCGGACGTCGGCGTTCGCGTACGCGGTGGGCTGGACGCAGCACACGGTCGGCGTCCAGTACATCCGGGCGGCGTCGGTGCTGCAGGGCCTGCTCGGCAACATCGGGCGTCCGGGCGGCGGCATCCTCGCGCTGCGAGGGCACGCGTCCATCCAGGGCTCGACGGACATCCCGACGCTGTTCAACCTGCTGCCCGGCTACATCCCGATGCCGCACGCGCACACCAACGAGGACCTGGACGCGTTCATCCAGGCGGAGGCGGCGCGCAAGGGCTTCTGGGGCGACATGCGCTCCTACTTCGTCAGCCTGCTGAAGGCGTACTGGGGCGACGCCGCGACGGCGGACAACGACTACCGCTTCGACTACCTGCCACGGCTGACCGGCTCGCACAGCACCTACGAGACGGCGATGGCGCAGATCGAAGGGGTGTGCAAGGGCTACTTCCTGATGGGCGAGAACCCGGCCGTCGGGTCCGCCAACGCCAAGATCCAGCGGCTCGGGATGGCGAACCTCGACTGGCTCGTCGTCCGCGACTTCTCGCTGATCGAGTCGGCGACGTGGTGGAAGGACGGCCCGGAGATCGAGACGGGCGAGATGCGCGCCGAGGACATCGGCACCGAGGTCTTCTTCCTGCCCGCCGCCGCGCACACCGAGAAGGACGGCAGCTTCACCAACACGCAGCGGATGCTCCAGTGGCACCACCGGGCCGTGGAGCCCGCCGGGGACGCGCGCAGCGACCTGTGGTTCATGTACCACCTCGGCCGCGTCATCCGGGAGAAGCTGGCCGGCTCCACCGACGAGATGAACCGGCCGGTCCTCGATCTGACCTGGGACTACCCGACGCACGGGAGCCTGGACGAGCCCGACGCCGAGGCGGTGCTCGCCGAGATCAACGGGCATGACGCCGACGGGAACCCGCTGTCGTCCTACACGCAGCTGAAGGACGACGGGTCCACGTCGTGCGGCTGCTGGATCTACTGCGGCTGCTACGCCGACGGCGTCAACCAGCCCGCGCGCCGCAAGCCCGGCAAGGACCAGCACTGGGTGGCGCCCGAATGGGGCTGGGCGTGGCCGGCGAACCGGCGCATCCTGTACAACCGGGCGTCCGCCGACCCCGATGGCAGACCGTGGAGCGAGCGCAAGGCGCTCGTCTGGTGGGACGCCGAGAAGGGCGCTTGGACGGGCCACGACGTGCCCGACTTCATCGCCGACCGTCCCCCGGACTACCGGCCGCCGCGGGAGGCGACGGGCCCGGACGCGCTCGCCGGCGACGACCCGTTCATCATGCAGGCGGACGGCAAGGCGTGGCTGTACGTCCCGGCCGGGCTGATGGACGGCCCGCTGCCGACGCACTACGAGCCGCAGGAGTCGCCGTTCACCAACCCGCTGTACGGGCAGCAGCGCAACCCCGTCCGGCACCTGCTGCAGCCGCACCCCGACAACCGGTACGGGCCGAGCGGCGCCGAGCCGGGCGCTGACGTGTACCCGTTCGTCGCGACCACCTACCGGCTCACCGAGCACCACACGGCGGGCGGCATGTCCCGCTGGCAGCCGTACCTGGCGGAGCTCCAGCCGGAGTTCTTCTGCGAGGTGTCGCCGGAGCTGGCGGCGCGGCGGCGGCTGGAGCACGGCGGCTGGGCGACGATCGTCAGCCCGCGCGCCGTCGTCGAGGCGCGGGTCCTCGTCACCCGGCGGATGCAGCCCCTCGTCGTGGACGGCCGGACGCTGCACCAGGTCGGCCTGCCCTACCACTGGGGCCCGAACGGCTACAGCACCGGTGACGCCGCGAACGAGCTGCTGCATCTCTCCCTGGATCCGAACACCCACATCCAGGAGGCGAAGGCGCTGTCGGTCGACATCCGGCCGGGCCGCCGGCCGCGCGGCACGGCGGCCGTGGCGCTGGTCCGCGAGTACCGGGAGCGCGCCGGCGTCACGGACCGGACGGGCACCGAGGTTTAGCGGACGCAGTGGTTCAGCGGACGCAGTGGTTCAGCGGACGATCAGCGGGTGCCCGGCGGCGGGGACCAGCTCGCCGATGACGGGCGCGCCGGGGATCTCGCCGGCGATGAGGAGCCCGCCGGACGTCTGGGCGTCGGCGAGCAGGAGGCGGTCGTCCTCGCCGGTCGCGCCGAAGTCGGTGTGCGGGGCGACCCAGTCGAGGTTGCGGCGGGTACCGCCGCTGACGTACCCGGCGCGCAGGGACTCGCGGGCGCCGTCCAGGTAGGGGACGGCGGCGGCGTCGACCACGGCGGTGACGCCGGACGCCCGGGCCATCTTGTAGAGGTGCCCGAGGAGCCCGAAGCCGGTCACGTCGGTGGCGCAGACGGCGCCCGCGGCCAGCGCGGCGGCGGACGCGTCGCGGTTCAGCCCGACCATGGTCGCGACGGCCTGCTCGAAGACCTCGCCGGTCGCCTTGTGCCGGTTGTTCAGGATCCCGAGGCCGAGGGGCTTGGTCAGGGAGAGGGGCGTGCCCGGCTTGCCGGTGTCGTTGCGGAGCAGGCGGGCGGGGTCGGCGACACCGGTGACGGCCATGCCGTACTTGGGTTCGGGGTCGTCGACGCTGTGCCCGCCGCCCACATGGCAGCCCGCCTCGGACGCGACGTCCAGGCCGCCGCGGAGCACCTCGCGGGCCAGGTCGAAGGGCAGCACCTCGCGCGGCCAGGAGAGGAGGTTCACCGCGACGACCGGCCGGCCGCCGACCGCGTAGACGTCCGACAGCGCGTTCGCGGCGGCGATCCGGCCCCAGTCGTAGGGGTCGTCGACGACGGGGGTGAAGAAGTCGGCGGTGGCGACGGCGGCCAGGCCGTCCTGGAGCCGGACGACGGCCGCGTCGTCGCCGGTGTCGAGCCCGACGACCAGCTCGGCATTGGGCATGGGAGCCGGAGGCGCTCCGGAGGGCTCGGGGGGTCGTCCCCCCTCGGAGAGCACGGCCGGGGAGCGGGTCAGGCCGGCGACGACGTCTTCGAGCTCGCCGGGCGGGATCTTGCAGGCGCAGCCGCCGCCGTGCGCGTACTGGGTCAGCCTCTTCATGTCGTCCCTTCGATGCAGCGGCGGCGGAGGTCGTCCACCCTGACCGTGTAGCCCAGCTCGTCCAGGTGCTCCAGGAGCGGGACGGCGACGCGGCGGGTCGTGCCGAGGGCGCGCCGGGCCTCGCTCAGCGTGAAGGGGCCGCCGAGCTTCGCCAGCAGCGCGGCGGCGCGGGCGTCGTCGCCGGGGAGCAGGACGATCCCGTCGGCGACCTTGAGGAGCGCGCCGGTCGCGGCGGCGACGGCGATCATCTTCGGCGTGAGGCCGAGTTCGGCGAGCCGGCCCGCGTCCGGCGCCCGGAACGGGTGCCGGTCGAGGTCGCGGCGGACGGCGTCGACGGCCTCCCGCACGTCCGGGGGCAGCTCGGGCGCGGTCGTCCGGCCGTAGATCCGGCCGTCGCGCTGCCGCATGCCCTCGGCGAGGGCCTCGACGAGGGCGCGGTCGGGCAGGCCGAGCGCGCGGCGGGCGGCGTCGGCGGGGAGCCCGGGGTCGGTGGGGTTCGCGGCGGCGTGCTCGTCGACGGCCGTTTCGAGGCGCCCGCGCAGGCCGTCCCAGTGGTCGGGGTCGGCGAGCCAGTCGCCCGCCACCGGCTCGGCCGGGACGGGGACGCCCATCGCGACCAGGTCCGCCCGCTTGATCAGGCCGCGCCGCCGCAGCTCGCCGGCGCCGTCCGGGCGTCCGGTCATCGTGGCCAGCACCTGGGCCCGGGACGCGGCGGCGCCGCGCCGGGTGAAGGGCTCCGGGCGGACGTCCAGCACGGTCACCCCGGCGGGGACGCGATGGCGTCCGGGGTCACGGAGCAGGGCGACGTCACCGACGCGCAGCGGCAGCGCGCGCCGGAGCGAGAGCCGGGCCGTGTCGTCTCCCAGCGGGCGGACGTGCGCCGGCACCGCCGCCGAGCCCACGTGGAAGACCAGCTCGCGCGGCAGGTCGCGGGCCGGGTCGCCGTGCAGCCGTACGTCGAGGACGTCCGCGGCGAGCCAGCGTCCGGGAGTGAGCAGGGCGTCGCCGCGGCCCAGCTCGCCGGCGTTCCCGTGCAGGTTGACGGCGACGCGGGCGACGGCACCGACCCGCCGGTGGTCTTCCTTGAGGCTCTGCAGGCCGCGGACGCGGAGCACCTCGCCGCCGGAGGCGAGACGGTCGCCGACACTGATCGTCCCCGCGCCGAGCGTGCCGGTGACGACCGTGCCCCGGCCGCGGACGGTGAAGACCCGGTCGATCCAGAGCCGGACGTCGGCGTCCTCGTCGGGTCCGGGGAGCGAGGCGGTGAGCCGTTCGAGGGCGGCGCGCAGGTCGTCCAGGCCGTCGCCGGTGGCGCCGCTGACCATGACCGCCTCGACCTCGCCGAGCGAGCCGGCGGCGATGTGGCCGAGCGCCTCGTCCCGCACGCGGGCGGCCGTGGCCGCGTCGGTGAGGTCGCGGCGCGTGACGGCGAGCAGGCCGTGCCGGACGCCGAGCGCGTCCAGGACGGCGAGGTGCTCCTCGGACTGCCGCTGCCAGCCCTGGTCGGCCGCGACGACGACCATGACGGCCGGGACCGGCCCGACCCCGGCCAGCATCGTGGTGACGAGGCGCTCGTGGCCGGGGACGTCGACGAACGCCAGCCGGCCGCCGCCCGGCAGCGTCGTCCAGGCGAATCCCAGCTCGATCGTCAGGCCCCGCCGGCGCTCCTCCTCCAGCCGGTCGGGTTCCATCCCGGTGAGGGCGCGGACGAGGGTGGACTTCCCGTGGTCCACGTGCCCGGCGGTCGCGACGACGTGCATCATCGCCCCGCCGCCGGCACGGCGTCGGCCAGCGCGTCGTCCAGCGCGTCGTCCAGGCCGGGCGGCACCGAGCGCAGGTCGAGCAGGCAGCGGCCGTCCTCGACCCGTCCCATCACGGCCGGGGAGCCGCGCCGCAGCCGGGCCGCGTACGGCTCGGGCAGCGACACGGCGGCGCTCGGCAGGACGACGCCGGGCGCGCCGCCGCCCCCGACCGCCGCCTCGCTCTCGACCGCCACCGCGTCCACGCCCCGCTCGCGCAGGCGGGCGGCGAGCCGTTCCGCCCGCTCCCGCAGCACCGCCGCATCGGCGTGCAGGGCCTCGTCGGTGGGGGTGCGGGGCCCGCGCAGGGTCGCCTCCAGCGCGGCGAGCGTCAGCTTGTCGACCCGGAGCGCGCGGGCGAGCGGATGGCGGGCCAGCCGCCGCACCAGCTCGTCCCGGCCGAGGACGAGCCCGCACTGCGGCCCGCCGAGCAGCTTGTCGCCGCTGGCCGTGACCAGGTGCGCGCCCGCCTTCAGCATGGACGCGGCGTCGGGCTCGCCGGGCAGGAGCGGTTCGGGGGCGAGGAGGCCGGAGCCGATGTCGGCGACGACCGGGACCCCGAGCCCGGTCAGCTCGGCGACGCCGGCGGCCCGGGTGAAGCCGGTCATGCGGAAGTTCGAGGGGTGCACCTTGAGGATGAAGCCCGTGCCGTCGCCGACGGCGGCCGCGTAGTCGTCCGGCGCGGTGCGGTTCGTGGTGCCGACCTCGCGGAGCCGGGCGCCCGTCGCGGCGAGCAGCTCGGGGATCCGGAAGCCGTCCCCGATCTCCACCATCTCGCCGCGGCTGATGATGATCTCCTTGCCGGGCGCGAGCGCGGTCGCGGCCAGCACCAGCGCCGCCGCGCCGTTGTTGACGACGTGCGCGGCCTCCGCCTGCGGGACCCGCTCCAGCAGGGCCGCCAGGGCGGTCCGCCCGCGCCGTGCCCGCCTGCCGGTCTCCAGGTCGAGCTCCACGTCGGTGCCGCCCGACGCCACGGCCACGGCCTCCCGGGCGGCGTCCGAGAGCGGCGCCCGCCCGAGGTTGGTGTGCAGCAGGACGCCGGTCGCGTTGATCACGGGGCGGAGCCCGGCGGCGGTCGCCGGCAGCGCGGCGACGGCGGCGCCGGCCACCGCGTCCGCCGGGATCTCGCCGTCGCGGGCCCGGCGCTGGGCGGCGACGACGGCCGCCTTCACCACGCCGCGCCCGAGCCGACCGGCCGCCTCGGCGAGCCGCGGATCGGCGAGCAGCACGTCCGTGCGGGCGATCCTGCGCCGCCCGTCGACCTGCGCGTCGGGTGCGGCTCCGCGATCCATCAGGCGACCTCCGAACACCAGCGTTACCCGCCAGCATGGCACGCAAACGGCACCGCGCCGAGGCTGGACACACCGGCGGTCTGCTATCATGCATGAGTCATGCATGACCGATTGGCGAACCTGCTGGGCGCCGCCTCGCTCGCGGTGACCGACCTCGTCCTGTCCGGCGCCACGGGCGCCGGAGGGGTCGGCCCGACCGGCGCGGCGGCGCTGGTCGTCCTGTCGAACGCGCCCGATCTGGGCGTCACCGAGCTCGGGCGGCGGGTCGGGCTGACCCAGTCCGCCGCCGCCCGGATGGTCGACGGGCTCCAGGCCGCCGGTCTCGCCCGGCGCCGTCCCGGTGGCGGGCGGGCCGTCCACGTGCGGCTGACGCCGAAGGGCGAGGACGCGGTGCGCGCGATGCTCGACGCCCGCGACACGCCGCTGGCCGAGACGCTGGCCGTCCTGGACGAGAACGAACGGGAGACCCTGACCGGCCTCCTGGCCACGCTGCTGGCCCGCCTCTACGAGCAGATCGGCGACTCGGAGCTGATGTGCCGGCTCTGCGACCGGCGGTGCTGCACCACCGGGGCCGTCTGCCCGGTCGGCCAGGCGGAGCGCGACGCGGGAGGCGAGTGATCGGCATCCTCGCGGCCCTCGCCTCGGCGCTGCTCTACGGCATCGCCGACGTCTGGGGCGGCCTGCTGTCGCGCCGCGCCGACTTCGCCGCCGTCGCGCTCATCGGGCAGATCGGCGGGCTCGTGTGCGCGGTCGCCGCCGCGCTCGCCGTCCCCGCGCCCGGCGTCGCCGCCGCGGACCTCGGCTGGGGCGCGGTGTCGGGCGTCGGGACGGGCCTGGCGATGGTGTTCCTCTACCGCGGCATCGGCCGGGGGGACCTGAGCGTCGTCGTCCCGGTCAGCGCGGTCGGCGGGGTCGCGCTGCCGGTCGTCGCCGGCGTGGTGTTCCTGGGCGACCGTCCCTCGGCGGCGGCGTGGGCGGGCATCCTCATCGTGCCGCCGGCCCTGTGGCTGGTGTCCCGGTCGCGGCCGGACGACCAGGGCAGGGTGCGCGCGGCGCTCGGCAACGGGCTCCTCGCCGGCGGCGGGATCGGGATCCAGTACCTGGCGCTCGCGCAGGCCGACGGATCGGGCATCTGGCCGGTGGCGGCCGGGAGGGCCGCGGCCGTCCTCGCGATCGCGCCGATGATGTGGTCGCCCGGCCGGCGGCCCCCGTCCCCGGGGCTCTGGTTCTGGTCGGCGGTGAACGGGGGCCTCGCGGCGGCGGCGCTCGTCTGCTACCTGCTCGCCACGCGCGAGCAGTTGGTCGTGATCGCGGTCGTGCTGTCGTCGCTGTATCCGGTCGTGCCGGTGCTTCTCGGCGTGTTCGCGCTGCGCGAGCGGCTGTCGCGGACGCAGGCGGCCGGACTCGGCGGCGCGGCGGCCGCCGTCATCCTGCTGACGCTCGCGGCGCGATAACGGAAATGTGACAAGGAATCCAACGGTCTTGTCATCGATGTGAGTGTCATGAGTGACGCGCGTTACCTAGCCTGGCGGCCCGGGTGTCCGCTCATGGAGGTGACACTTTTGACGGAGCTGCACGAGAGGTCCGCCGAGACGGACGGCCTGTCAAAGGAGCCCTGGCGCGACGTCCCCCGGGACGAGGCGCAGTGGATGCGCCCGCACCTTCCGGCCCTGGTGGACTCCATGGTCCAGGGCGTGCTGCGGCACGTTCCCGAGTACGCGCGGCCGGACGACCCCGTGTACACCGAGGTGATGCGGCTCGCGGTCGCGCAGGGCATGGGCCATTTCGTGCAGATGATCGCCGACCCGGACGCGTCCTGGCAGGAGGTGCACCAGGTCTTCTTCGACATCGGCTACGGCGAGGCGATCGAGGGCCGGGGGCTGGAGCACCTGCAGAACGCGCTCCGGGTCGCGTCCCGGACGGCGTGGCGGTACCTGTCGCGGGAGGCCGACCGGCTGCGGAAGCCCCGCCGGCTGGCGATCGCGCTGACCGAGGTGAACTTCGCCTACCTGGACCTGCTGGCGTCCGCCGCCGCGCAGGGCTACGCGCGGGCCCGGGAGAAGACGGCGGGCGAGCGGGAGCAGCGGCGCGGCCGGCTGCTGAGCCTGCTGCTGTCGGACCCGCCCGCGCCGAAGGACATCATCGCCGAGCAGGCGAACCTGGCCGGCTGGACACTGCCCGAGCGGCTCGCGGTGATCGTGCTGAGCCCGCGTCCCGGCAGCGGCGGGGAGGGCCCGGCGGGGTTACCGCCGTCCCTGCTGAGCGGCCTCGACCGGGGCCGGCCCTGCCTGGTGATGCCCGACCCGGACCGTCCCGGCGGGCCGGACCGGCTGACCGCCACCCTCGGCGGGTGGACGGGCGCGGTGGGGCCGTCGGTGCCGGCGGACCAGGCCGGGGTCTCGCTGCGCTGGGCGCACCGGGCGCTCGACCTCGTGGCGGCCGGGCGGCTCGGGCGGACCGGGTCCGGCACGCTCGTCCACGCCGAGCGGTACGTGCCCGACCTGCTGCTGCAGGAGGGCCGGACGCTCGCCGAGGCGGCGGCGCGGCGCCGCCTCGCCCCGCTCACCGCGCTCGGCCCGCACCGCGGCGCCCGGCTGGCGGCGACGCTGCTGGAATGCCTCCGGCACGGCTTCAACGCGACGGACGCCGCCGAGGCGCTGTGCGTCCACCCGCAGACGGTCCGGTACCGGCTCGCGCAGCTCCACGAGATCTTCGACTACGACATCGAGGACCCGGCGATCCGGCTGGAGCTGATGCTGCTGCTCCCCGTCTGGCTGAGCACCGGCGGGGACGGGGAGCACGCGTGAGCCGCCCGCTCACTCCGGGCGGGCCGGTGGCTCGGTGACCGGCAGCCTCCCTTCGAGGTAGGCGAGGCGGCAGGCGGACCGGGCGATCTTCCCGCTGCTGGTCCGCGGCAGGCCGCCCGGCTCGATCAGCACGAAGTCGTGGACCCGCAGGTCGTGCTGCTGGTTGACGGCCGTGCGCACCGCCTGGGCCACCTCGTCCTGGTCGAGCAGCGCGATCGGCACCCGCCGGTTCCGCTCGGCGACGACGACGAGGCCCTCGGTGCCGCCGGTGTCGTCGGTGTCGTCGCTCACGGCGGACACCGCGCAGGTGTACTCGCGGCGGATCGCCTTGTGCGCGCCGGAGACGGTGAACTCGATGTCCTGCGGGTAGTGGTTGCGCCCGTCGACGATGATCAGGTCCTTGATCCGGCCGGTGACGAACAGCTCCCCGCCGTGCAGCACGCCGAGGTCGCCGGTGCGCAGCCACGGCCCGCCCGGCAGGTCTCCCGAGTGGGCCAGCTCCGCCTCGAAGGTCTCCTTGGTCGCCTCCGGACGTCCCCAGTAGCCGCCCGCGACGTTCGGGCCGTGCACCCAGATCTCGCCGACCGTCCCGTCCGCGAGCCGGGCGCCGGTCTCGGGGTCGGCGATGGCGACGTGCTGGCCGTAGGACGTCCCGCAGGCGAGGAGCCGGATCGCGCCGGGCGCGTCCGCGTCGCACGGCTCGGCGACCCCCCGGCGCAGCTTCTCGTGGTCGAACGCCGCGCGGGTCGGCTCCTTGAACCGGGACGACGCCGACACGTAGACGGTCGCCTCGGCCAGCCCGTACGCGCACACCTGCGCCTCGGGCCGCAGCCCGCAGCCCTTGAACGCCTCGTAGAACCCGCTCAGCGTGCTCTCCCGGATCGGCTCCGCGCCGTTCATGAAGACCTGCACGCCGCTGAGGTCGAGGTTCCTCTTCTCCTCCTCGGTGACCTGCGCGGTGAGGTACTCGTAGGCGAAGTTTGGACCCCCGGTGAACGCGTGCTTCTGCCGGCTGAGCAGTTCCAGCCACCGGACAGGGCGCATGACGAACGCCACCGGGTCCATGATCACGCCCGGGTTGCCGTACACGAGCGGCAGCGCGACCGTGGTGACCAGGCCCATGTCGTGGAAGACCGGCAGCCAGTTCACGCCGGACGACTCGCGCGGGATGCCGTCGAACGTCCGCCACAGCTGCTCGGCGTTGGTCGCGAAGTTGCCGTGCGTGATGATCACGCCGGCGGGGGTCCGGGTCGAGCCGGACGTGTACTGCAGGTAGGCGATGTCGTCGGGGACGATCGGCTCCGGCGTCCAGCCCGGCGACTGGTCCACCTGGTCGGCGACGATCACCGCGGCGGGCTCGCGGACCCGGTCCCCGTCTAGGAACGACCGCACGTGCGGGAGCGCCGCGCTCGTGGTGACCACGACGTCGGGCTCGGCGTCCCGGTAGACGGCGAGAAGCCGGTCACCGTGGCCGGGCAGGTCCGGGGAGAACAGCGGGACGCCGATCACCCGGGCGTACATGGCTCCGAGGAACCCCGTGACGTAGTGGAGGTCCTGCGGGGCGAGCAGCGCCACGCGCCGTCCCGGTTCGGTGGCGCGGCGGATCGCGGCGGCGATGGAGCGGGCCCGGCGGTCCAGCTCGCCCCAGGTGACGTCCGTGGCGACGCCGCCGGGGTCGAAGTTGTAATCCATAAAGGTGTAAGCCCGATCGTCGGGGAAGTCATCGACAAACCCGGCGAGCCGCTCTATCAGCGGAGTACGGTCGAGTGTGGGCAGCTCGGTCATATGCATTCCTCCATGGAGACCCCCGGCCGCAGGCGGGGGAGGAAAGATATTTCTGCAGAACCGGGGCAGAGAAGAACCAACTGACATGAGGACTGGCCACCATTGACCAAACGAGCACACACACTCACAGAGAGTCCGTTAGCGTGTGGGCCATGGCGCGGCGAGTGAAGCGGGCATTCAGGTACCGCTTCCATCCAACGGACGAGCAGGCTACGCGCAGACGTCGGCCGCGCTGACGGTGTGGAAGAAGACCGAGGAGCTGGCGTTCCTGGGCGAGGTGTCGTGCGTACCTTTGCAGCAGGCGCTGCGGCATCTTCAGACGGCGTTCACCAACTACTTCGCCGGACGTGCGAAATACCCGCGATCCAAGTCGAGAAAGAAGTCGCGAGCGTCGGCGGAGTACACCCGCAGCGCATTCAAATGGCGCGGCGGGACACTGACTCTGGCGAAGATGTCCCAGCCGCTCAAAATCGTATGGTCCAGACCTCTTCCTGAAGGCGCCGAGCCGTCCACTGTGACAGTGTCGCGTGACAGTGCGAACCGATGGTTCGTGTCGATCCTGTGCGTCGACACCGTCGCCCCGCCGGATTCGGTGGACCAGGTAGTGGGCAAGACTCGCCTCGTCCGTGAGAACCAAACGGTCGTGATCGAGGACCTCAACGTCCGCAACATGACGAAGAACCACTACCTGGCGCGTGCGATCTCCGATGCGGCGTGGCGGCACCGGCGGACGATGCTGGAGTACAAGCGCGACCGGTACGGCCGCGACTTGGTCGTGGTCGACCGCTGGTTTCCCTCCACCAAGACCTGCTCGAACTGCGGCACCATCACCGAGACGCTGCCGCTGAAGGTCAGGAAGTGGAAATGCGCCTGTGGCATGGTCCACGACCGGGACATCAACGCCGCTCGTTACGTTTTGGCCGCCGGGCTGGCGGTGTCGGCCTGTGGAGCCAGCGTAAGACCTCAATGGGAATCCTCTTAGACGAGGCAGTCGGCTGCGAAGCAGGAAACCCAGTGGGTGACCGCTGGACTCACCCGCCTTCGGGCGGGAGAGGAAGCCAAGTAGTCCATGAACGTGGATCCAGATCAGGGTCAGGAGGGGGGCGTGGTGGGCTCGCCGCGCCGGACGCGGCGGGCGGCGAGGCGCTCGGAGTCGGGCCAGCGGACGTCCCAGACCCAGCCGAGCCGCTCGAAGATCCAGATGACGCGGGCGCTGATGTCGATCTGGCCCCTGAGGACGCCGTGCCGCGCGCAGGTGGGGTCGGCGTGGTGCAGGTTGTGCCACGACTCGCCGAACGACGGGATCGCCAGCCACCACACGTTGCGGGCCTTGTCGCGGGTCGTGAAGTCCTCCCTGCCGAACACGTGGCAGATCGAGTTGATCGAGAACGTGACGTGCTCGCCGACGAACACCCGTATCAGGCCCGCCCAGAACAGCGCGGTGAGCGCGCCGTGCCAGGAGAGGGTGAGCAGCGCGCCGAGGCCCATCGGGACGAGGAACGTCGACAGCACGATCACGGCGTACACGGGATCGAGGGACAGGAAGCGGATGTCCTTGTCCCTCAGCAGGTCGGGCGCGTACTTGCTGCGGGAGGTGCGCTCCTTGGCGAACAGCCATCCGATGTGCGCGTGGTAGAGGCCCTTGGTGAGCCCCCACACGCCCGGCCCGTACGCCCACGGCGAGTGGGGGTCGCCCTCCCGGTCGGAGTACTTGTGGTGGCGGCGGTGGTCGGCGACCCACCGGACCACCGACCCCTGCATGGCCTGCCCGCCGAGGACGGCGAGCGCGATCCGCAGCCACCGCTTGGCCTTGAAGCCGCCGTGGGTGAAGTGCCGGTGGTACCCGACCGTGATCCCGATGGCGTTGAGCGGGTAGAGGAAGGCGAAGATGGCGACGTCCGTCCAGCCGAGGCCCCAGCCCCACAGGAGGGGGACGGCCGCCAGCAGACCAATGATCGGCGCGACGACGAACACCACGACCGCGATGCGCTCGGGCAACGGGACGGTGCCGGAAATGTCCGGCTGCGGGGTTCGGCTGCCGACGTCGGCGACGCCCGCTGTCATGGGCAGGACTCCTTGTCTCCGGGGACGGGTCAGACGACTGTGTCCCACCGCCCGTGACGCGCGGAATGAAGTCCTCTCACATGCTGAAGCGCCGTTATTAGCACTCAACTCAATAAGCGAGGAGGTCGGCCACCGCCCGGATCCCGTCGCGGATCGCGGTCTCGGTGAGGTCGCCGAAACCGAGGACGAGCTGCGGCGGGTCGGCCGCGCCGGACGTCCGGAAGGTGCTCATCCCGTACAGGCCGATCGACCGCTTGCGCGCCTCGGCGACGACGTGCCGCTCGTCCCTCCCCTCGGGGAGGTGGGCCACGGCGTGGAACCCGGCGTCCAGGCCGGACAGCCGCACGCCGGGGGCGTGGCGCGCGAGGGCGTCCACGAGGGCGGCGCGCCGCGCGGCGTAGAGGGGGCGCATGTGCCGCAGGTGCCGCCCGTACCGGCCCGACTCGATGAGCGCGGCGAGCGCGAGCTGGTCGAGGACGGGCGAGCCGCGGTCGGCGAGCCGCTTCTCCTCCGCCACGGCGCGGGTCAGCGCGGGCGGGCACAGGATCCAGCCGAGCCGGACGGCGGGCGCGAGGGACTTGCTGACGGTGCCGATGCCGATGACATGGCCGGGGGCGAGGCCCTGCACCGAGCCGACGGGCTCGCGGTCGTAGCGGAACTCGGCGTCGTAGTCGTCCTCGACGACGAGCGCGTTCCGGTCGGCGGCCCAGTCGGCGAGGGCGCGGCGGCGCTCGGGGGCGAGGACGACGCCCGTCGGCCACTGGTGCGCCGGGGTGACGACGACCGCGCGGGCGCCGGTGGCGGCGAGCGCGTCCACGTCCAGCCCAAGGCCGTCGACGGGGACGGGCACCGCCTCGATCCCGGCGCGCTCGGCGGCGGCCATGGTCGCGCCGTCGCCGTAGCCGGGGTCCTCGAACGCCACCCGCCGGACGCCCCGGCGGGCCAGGACGTGCAGCACGATGGCGAGCCCCTGGGCGAAGCCGGAGCAGACGACGATGTCCTCGGGCTCGGCCAGCGCCGCGCGCACCCGGCGCAGGTGGCCGGCGAGGACGTCCCGCAGCGCCTCGCCGCCGCGCGGGTCGCCGTAGCCGAGCGCCGCGTTCGGGGCCGTGCGGGTCACCTCCCGCTGCGCCCAGCACCAGTCGCCGCGCGGGAAGGACGCCAGATCGGGGACGCCGGCGGCGAAGTCGACGCGGAGCCGCGGCGCGGGCGCCGGCCCCTCGGACGGCCCGGTCTCCCGGTGCGCCCGGACGGGGGCCACGCGCGTGGCGGAGCCCGCCCTCGTGCACAGGTACCCCTCGGCCGTCAGCTGGCCGTAGCACTCCTGGACGAGGCCGCGCGACACCCCGAGCTGGCGGGACAGCTCGCGGGACGACGGCAGCCGCTCCCCCGCCTTCAGCCGCCCGCTGCAGATCGCGTCGCGCAACCCGCCCTCCAGCTGGGAGCGCAGCGTCCCGGCCGCGTCCCGGTCGAGGGGCAGCAACAGCTCCGGCGGTGAACCGGCCCACTCGATCGCCATGAAACCGGACCATACAGCAGGCCGGATCGTCTTCTACGGTCATGGGCATGAGCGAGACACTCCAGCTTCCGAAGGCCGCCGGTCATCCGCGTCCGCGCCTGGTCGGGCGGCACCTGGCGCTCGTGTTCGCGGCGGCGTTCAGCATGCTCACGGGGTTCTTCCTGTTGTTCTCCGTCGTTCCCATGTACGCGGCGGCCGGAGGCGCGGGCGGCGTGGGGGCGGGCGCCGCGACCGGCGCGCTGATGCTGACGACGGTGCTCGCCGAGCTCTCGCTCCCCCGGCTGCTCACGTGGTTCGGGCACCGGCGGGTGCTCGCGGTGGGCATCCTGCTCCTCGGCCTGCCCGCGCTGGCGCTGCCCCTGTCGTCCTCGATGGTGACGATCACGGCGGTGAGCCTGGTGCGCGGCCTCGGGTTCGCCGTGGCCGTGGTGGTGACGGGCGCGCTGGTCGCGGTGCTTGTCCCGGCCGAGCGGCGCGGCGAGGGCCTCGGCCTGTTCGGCATCGTGGCGGGCGTGCCGTCGCTGCTCGCGCTGCCGCTCGGCGTGTGGCTCGCCGGGCGGGTCGGCTACACGCCGGTCTTCGTCGCGGGCGCGGCCTTCGCCCTCGCCGCGCTGGCGGCCCTGCCCGGCCTGCCGCGCGTCATCGGCGCCCCGGACGCGGAGGCGGACCGGCCGTTCGGCATCGCGGCCGGGCTGCGGTCCGCGGCGCTGCTGCGCCCGGCGGTGGCGTTCGCGGCGACCGCGATGGCGGCGGGCGTCCTGGTCACGTTCCTGCCGGACGCGGTCCCCGGCGGGGTCGCGGCGGCGGCGCTGTTCGTCCAGCCGGCGGCGGCCACGCTGTCGCGCTGGTGGGCTGGCCGGGTCGGCGACCGGCACGGCGCGGGCCGGCTGCTGCCGCCCGCGGTGGCCGCCGCCGCCTCCGGGATCGCGCTGCTGTTCCTGGTGCCGCACCCGGCCGCCGTCTTCGCCTCGATGGCGCTGTTCGGCGCGGGCTTCGGGGTCGCGCAGAACGCGAGCATGGCGGTGATGTTCGAGCGGGCGCCCGCCTCCGGATACGGAACGGTCAGCGCGCTGTGGAACATCGGCTTCGACGGCGGGATGGGCGTCGGCGGCGTCGCGTTCGGGCTGGCCGCCGCCCAAACCGGCTACCCAACAGCCTTCGCGCTCACCGCCGGCGTGATGTTCCTCGCCCTGCCCCTGACAATCCCCCGCCGCCGCTAGCGGAGACGCGTTCGACGCCCCGATGATGTCTAGTCACTTTTTTGGCTCACCAGAGCCGGTGATTGGCCCACTCCCGGGCGGCTGCAGCATGCTCCACCGCCCATCCGGCATCGGTAGCGTTGAGGTTGAGTTGCCATTTGTCGGCGAAGACGCGGGAGAACAGGTCGATGGCGGCCGGGTCGGCCGCCGTCCAGGCAGGAAATCGGGAGACCCACCGCTCTGCGTCGGCGGGGGTGTGCCCGGCCTTCAGGAGCCAGGGGACGAGTAGAGCCATCTCCAGGAACGCGGCGCCGCGGCCGGCGAACGTCCAGTCCACGACATGGATCGTCCCGGCGGCGCCAACCAAGATGTTGGCCGGGTTCAGGTCGGCGTGGAGGAGCGTGTTCCCGGCGAGTGTCGAGACGTCACCCATCGCCTCCCAGCGCCGTTCAACGCGCTTGCGGTCCAGCGCTGCGGGGAGCGGATGCTCCTGCAGTCCGTCGATGACTTTCGCCAAGACATCCAGATCCGTCGAGCCAGGAGTGTAGTCGGCGTGGCGGGCCTGGACGTGCTCGAATCCCAGAACGAGCCACCCCCCGGCCTCCACCGTCCAGTGGAGGCGGGGGGCGTACTCGGTGACGTGGGGATTGATCGTCGCTTCCCAGCGCAGCGACCGGACCTCCGGGCCGTCGGTCCCCGGCCCGATCTTGCGGGCGGCCTTGACGAACTTCCGGCCGCCGACACCACGGACGGTCGCAGCAATGTCGGCATGATTGCCGGCGGGCGCGGGCTCGACCTCGCAGATGGAGCCGGTGTGCGCCTTGATCGCCGCGAGCACTTCAGGCGGAAGGTCGGACCAGTCGCTACGCATGGATTCAATCCCCGTGGTCGGATCAGGCCGTGTGCGGTGGCTGCGCGCAGTTCTCCGGGCAGCAGGACTCGCCGTCCATCCACCATTCCAGATCGACGCGGAACCCGGTGGCGCGCATCGCCGCCAAGCCGCGCTCGGACGCCTGCCCGGACCTAATGTCCTCGTCCATGATCGGCAGGTGGTGCATGTAGCGGCCCGCGACCCGCTCGCACACGGCGGCGAAGGTGCGGGTCCGCATCATGGAACGGTGCCAGATCTTGTCGACGGCGGGCGAGGGCGCGAACTTCACCCACGCGCGCGGGTCCCCGCCGACCTCGGCCATGGTGTCGCCCCATGCCTTGAGGAAGACCAGGAACTGCTCGACGCCCGCCTCGGCGTATGGCCGGGTAACCTTGTCGAAGGTCACCACGTCGTCCACCATGACCTGGAACTGCTCTGGCGCCACAAGGTCACGCGGATTCCTGGCGGTGGCGACCGCTTGTTCGGTGGTGATGGTCATCGGAACCTCCAGGCGCGCGAGGGGTTGATACCGCGGGCGGGGTGCGCGCCTGCTGGTCCCGTCCGCGAAGCCTCTAACGGCCGCGGCAAGCGAGGGCGCGGGTAATCGCCCCGGCCAGAGCCCTGAACGTGGCAGCCTCGACCAGCCGGGGAGGGCCAGGCACGTAGGCCCACCAGCTCCGTGTGTGCTTCCCGTACCAGGTTTGGACGCCCGGCCACCGCTCGGCGATCGCCTTGTCGGGCTCGTCGGCCGGGCTGATCGGGCCGCCCCAGGAGTCGTGGAACCACAGCCGGTCCGCACCGTCGGCAGGGCTCATCGCGGCACTTCCCGCAGTCGCTCGTACAGCTCCTCCGCGGTGGCCGCCTCAAAGGTGGAGACGTCGTTCGGGTTCAGGTCCTCGCGGACGAGAGTGGCGCGGGTCGCCCACCAGTTGCCCCGGTCGGTCACGACGATGCTCCAGCCGGGAAACCTCTCGGCGAGGCGCGCCCGGACCTCCTCGACGCCACCGGCCAAGTCCAGGGTGGTCATCGGATCGCCTCTTCCGCAGCAAGCCGGGCCTTGGCCTGGGCCGCCCCGCCGAGGAACTGGCGGAGCACCGGTGCCGACTCTGCGCGGATCCACGCGTACCCGCCTGCCGGCGGGAACCGGTAGGGCGGCCGCTTGGCCTCCCAATCCAAGTCGATCGCGTCGGGGGTGTGATGGTGGAATCTCCGCACGGGGAACTCGGCGCGGAGGTCGGCGGTCTGCTGGGCCCAGTGCGCCATGTTCAACTGGTGGCGGAGCTGGGCTTCTGTGCCGGCGCAGAGGGTGTGAACGAGCCCGTCGCGGATCTCCGACTCGGTCAGCAGGCGGTCACGTGTGGCCCACCATCTCCCGCGGCCGTCCTGGCAGGAGGGCCAGATGGACCACCCGGCCGGATGGTTGGCGGGAGCGTCGGGTGCGGGTGGGCCGGCCATGGGTTCCTCTCCTGTGACGGGATCGGGTATCAGCCAACCCCCCGGGCCGCCGGTGGCGGCAGGTGTGAACGACGCCAACCGTGGCGCAGCGGTCACACAGGGTGTGAAGCGAATGCCCGTTTCGGCTGTCACGACCGGCCGTGACGCTCTTACACTTCTCGTGGCCCCCAGCAAGCCCCCAGCAAGGAGGCGCGTCGTGGCCGCCGAGGTCAACCTGCTGCTCGACGCCCTGATCGACGAAGCCGGCATGTCGTACGCCGGGCTCGCCGCCCGCCTCAACCGCGGCCGCACCACCCGATATGACCACGCGTCGGTGCGCCGATGGATCCGCGACCATGCAATCCCACGCGGTGACACTCCGGAACTGATCTGCCGGGTTCTGTCCGGCGCGGTCGGCCGTCCCCTCACTCTCACCGACATCGGCATGGACAGCGGCCACCACAGTGACTTGTCGGACACGCCGCTGCGGAGCGCGATCGACCAGGCCGCCGCTCTGTGGCGCGGCGACCATGTCAGGAGTGAGGCGGTTGAGCACACTCGGATGCTGGCCGGAAGTGCGGCGGTGGTGCCGGCGTTCGCGTGGGAGAACCCACCCGACGACATCGACGTGTCGCACCGCGGCCTCCGTGCGGTCGGCACCGGCGACGTCGCTCGCGTCCGTGCGGCACGGGATCGATACGAACAGATGTACCGACGGGTCGGCGGTGTTCCGGTACGGCCGCGCGTGGTCGCCTACCTCAACGACCGGGTGGGGCCGCTGATCCGCGGTGGGTACGACGACCGCACCGGGAGGGAGCTGCTACGCGCGACCGGTGGACTGGTCGCGCTGGCAGGGATCTCCGCCTACGATGCCGACCGGCAAGCGCTCGCCCAGCGGTATTTGCTGCATGCGCTACGGATGGCCAAGGCGTCCGGCCATCGCGGGTTCGGCGGGTACTGCCTGGCGTTGCTGGCCAACCAGGCGATGTACCGCAGGGACCACCGGCGTGTGCTGCAGTACACGCAGACGGCGCTGCGCGGTGCCGAAGGGCACCTGTCCCCGGCCCTGGCGGTGGACCTGCACTCGTTACAGGCCAAGGCGTTCGCGTGGATCGGCGACACCCGCAGCAGCCACCGCCACATGACCCAGGCTGAGGGCATCCAGATCCGGCCGGAGAACGAACCGCCGGAGACCGGGTATGTCCAGCCCGGCCTGCTGGAGACGCAGCATGCCGAGGTGCTCCGCCGCCTCGGTGACCTGACCGCAGCCGAGACCTACGCCGAGCAGGCCGTCCATGCCTCCAGTGGGACGCACCTGCGAGGCCAGGCGCATCGGCTCGCGACTCTGGCGCAGGTTCAGGAGGACCGCGGTAATGCCGAGAACGCCGCGGCGACCGGGCAGCAGATGCTGGACCGTACCGAGGGCATGGAGTCGGGGCGCATACATGACCGCGTCACCGATCTCGTCCGTGCCCTCACCCCCTACGACACTGCCGACGTGCGTGCGTTTCGCGAACGCGCAGAGCTTCAGGTACACCGCGACCAGTAGCGTGACGGGTGATCGGCGCCCACCGGACAAGGGAGCTCGCCTCGTGCGCTGGAAGATCCATTCCGAGAAGCCGCTTTACAGCGACCCCTGGCTCGACATCCGCCTCGCTGACGTCGAGATTACCGGCGGTCGGCACCTAGACCACCGTCTCATCCGGGCGGAGCCGGGCGCTGGTGCGGTGGTGGTCGACCCGCAGCAGCGGGTTCTTCTGGAGTGGCGGCACCGGTTCATCACCGATGCGTGGGGCTATGAGATACCCATCGGCGGCATCGGGGACGCGGAGGCACCCGAAGCGGCCGCCGCGCGCGAGGTAGAGGAAGAAACCGGATGGAGGCCCGGCCCGATGCGTCCGCTGACCATCGTGCACCCCACCCCGGGCATCAGCGACAGCCGCCACTACATCTTCTGGGCGGACGGCGCTACGCACGTCGGCCCGCCTGCCGAGGACTGGGAGGCCGAGCGCATCGACTGGATCCCGCTCGCCGACATCCGCGGCCTGGTCGAGGCGGGGGACATCGTCAGCGGCACGAGCATGGCCGCGCTGCTGCTCGCCGCGTCGACGCCCCCGCGATGATCTGCGGGGGCCTTCTGCGCTCCGATTTCGCAACCGTGACGTTCTGCCGCGGGCTCAGCTGAGGCGGGCGGCGATACGTTCGATGTCGCCTCGTTCCGGCTCTGGCAGCGGGGCGCCGGCGGCGGCGCGGGCTTTGGAGGCGGCTGTCAGCGACTTTGCGGCCTCTTCAGGGCGGCCCGTCAGGGAAAGTGCGCCGGCCATGCCTTCCTGAGCGAGCGCGATTGCGCGTGGGTTGCCGGTTGCGCGGGCTGCCGCCAGGCCCTCGGTGTGCAGCGCGAGCGCCTGGTCGGCGACGCCTCGGAGTTCGGCGATGAAACCCAGCTCGGCCAGCAGGAACGCCAGGCCGGGGCCGCCGTCGATGTCACGGCACCAGGCGAGCCAGCGGCGCAGGATGGTCTCGGCCTCGTCCAGACGTCCGCTTCGGCGCGCCGCGAGGGCGAGGCCGATGTCGGCGAAGTTCTCCATCCGCCGGTGCGACTCGCGGATCGCCAGCCGCCTGCCGCGTTCGTGAAGGTCGTCCGCGGCGTCGAGATCGCCTTCGAGCAGCGCGACGCGGCCAAGGCGCGACAGGCGTCCGGAGACCTCCGTCCAGAGCCCGAGTTCCTCGGCGTCGCGCAGGCCGCTCTCGTGCAGTTCGCGGGCACGGGCGTAGTCGCCGGTGACCTCCGCGAGAAGGCCGAGGGTTTCGGTGGCCTGGAGGTGTCCCCAGCGGTCACCCGTCTTGCGGAACAACTCCAGGGCCTGCTCGCCGTCCCGTCCGGCCCGGTTGAGGTCACCTGCCGACAGCGCCTGTGCGGCCCGGGTGGCGAGCGCCGCCGCCTCGCCCCAGACGTCCCCGTCGGCGCGGAACCCCGTAAGCGCACGATCCGTAAGTTCACCGATCGCGTCCAGGTCGCCGAACCCTGCGCGGACGAACCCGAGGAACCAGTACGCCCACGGGTCGTCGTCCGAGGCCAAGGCCTTGCGGGCGCGCTCGTCTCGGTCCGTGCCATCACCGTCGAGCATCGTGAACGCGGCGTGCCACGTCCGCGCGCGGGCGGTGTCATCGGCTCCCGGAACGGCGAGAGCCCGCTCGAACGCCCGGCGCGCCTCACCGGAACGCCCCCACAGGAACCAGGGCCAGCCCATTGCGTTCACCAGCCGCAGCGCCAGGTCGGCGTCCCCGTTCCGGACGGCGCCGTCAAGCGTGGCCAGTGCGTTGCCGGTCTCCGCGCGCAGCCGCCGCAACGCGTCCCGCTGGCTCGGGCCGCGCAACTCTGCGTGCTCGGCCAGTGCGGTGTAGTAGGCGGCATGGCGGCGGCGCGTCTCCTCGTAATCGCCCGCCTCGTGGAGCCGCTCGGCGCAGTAGGCGGCGACCGACTCCAGCAGCCGGTACCGTCCGTCCCTCACCACGACGAGCGATCGGTCGACCAGGCTCGCGAGCACGTCGACGTCCGCGCCGCAGACCTGTTCGGCCGCCTCCAGCGTGGAGCCGCCCGTATGGATCGCCAACCGTCGCAGCACGGCCCGCTCGCGCTCGTCCAGCGGCTCCCAGCTCCAATCGATCAGCGCGCGAAGGGTCCGCTGCCGAGCCGGGGCGTCCCGCGTGCCGGACGACAACAGCCGGAACCGATCGTCCAGCCGGGCCGCGAGCCCGTCCACGCCGAGCGTCCGCACGCGCGTCGCCGCCAGTTCCAGCGCCAGCGGGACGCCGTCGAGCCGGGCGCAGACCGCCGCGACCGCCTCGGCGTTCCCGGGCCCGAGCGCGATGCCCGCCCGCTCGGCGAACAGCTCGGCGGCGGCGCGAGCGTCCAGCGGCGGGACGGTCCAGAGCCGCTCACCCGAGATCGCGAGCGGCTCCCTGCTGGTGGCGAGGACACGCAGGTCCGGGACGTCCCGCAACAGCCTGGCGGTCAGCCGCGCCACCGGATCGGCCACATGCTCGCAGTTGTCGAGGACGAGCAGAGTCCGCCGCCCGCGCAGAGCCTCGCCCAGCATCCTGACCGGAGTCCCGCCGGCCCCCGCATCGTCGCGCAATCCGAGGACTCCGCCCACGAACGACGCCACATCGTCGACGGACGCTCCTGCTTCCGGCCCCTCGTCCAGCGGTACCAGCCAGACCCCGCGCAGGTGGCGCGCGACCGACACGGCGAGCCGCGTCTTACCGACACCGCCCGTCCCGTGCAGCGTCACCAGGCGCGACTCGTCCAACAGCCCGGTCAGTTCTCGCACGGCTCCGTCCCGGCCGATGAGAGGCGCCACGTCGGCCGGCAGGTTCCCCCTCGTCCCGGTGAACACTGGATCACGGCGGAGGATGGCCGCGTGCAGGGCGGCCAGCTCGGTCGCGGGGTCGATGCCAAGTTCATCGCGCAGGCGAACGCGCAGGTCGTCGTAGGCGGCGAGCGCGTCTCCGGGACGGCCCGCGTCGTACAGCGCCCGCATGTACGCGGCGCGAAGACGTTCGCGCAGCGGGTGCTCGTCCACCAAGGCGCGCAGTTCGGCCGCCAGCGCGGCGTCCTCCCCCAGATCGAGCCGAGCCTCGGCGCGGGCTTCGACGGCCGCGAGCCGCAGTTCGTCCAAACGGGCGATCTCGGGGACGGCGAACGACAACTCGGCGAAGCCCGCGAACGCGGGACCCCTCCACAACGCCAGCGCGTCGGCGAGGAGGGCGGCACGGGTCGCCGCGTCGGATTCGGCCATCGCCCGCTCGGTCAGGTCGGCGAAGGCCCGCGCGTCGGTCGGTGCGTCCAGCCGGTAGCCCGGAGGGCGTGTTACGACCAGGGTGCGGGCGCCTGGCTCGGCGTCCTCCAGGGTCCGGCGAAGCTGCGAGACACGGGCCCGGAGGGTGGCCAAAGGATCGGCGGGCAGGGCGTCGCCCCACAGCTCGTCGATGAGCCGGTCGGCGGAGACGACGCCTCCGGACCGCGGGAGGAGGGCAGCGAGGAGTGTGCGCACCTTACGGTCGGCCACCCGGACGGGCCGGCCGTCTTCCGTCCGAACCTCCAGCGGACCGAGGACCCCGAAGCGCATACGCCCACCGTAATCGGGCCCGAACGATTCCCGAACACGCCCGCCGCAGGCTGGAGGCCTGACGAAAGGGGAAGTCCCATGAAGACATCCGTGACCGTGCTCGGGCTGGGCCTGATGGGCAGCGCGCTCGCCGAGGCGCTCCTGGACGCCGGGCGGACCGTGACCGTCTGGAACCGCTCGCGCGCCAAGGCCGAGCCGCTCGTGGCCAAGGGCGCGGTGGAGGCCGAGACCGCCGCGGCGGCCGTCTCCGCGAGCCCGCTGGTGATCGTGTGCCTGTCCGTGTACGACAACGCCGAGGAGATCCTCACCGGGGACGTGCTGTCCGGGCGGACCGTCGTGCAGCTGACCAACGGGACGCCGCGGCAGGCGCGCGCCCTGGCCGGCCGCGTCACCGGGCACGGCGCCCGGTACGTCGACGGGGGCATCATGGCCGTCCCGCCGATGATCGGACGCCCCGAGGCGCTGATCCTCTACAGCGGCGACGACGTGGCCTTCGAGCGGCACCGGGACACCCTCGCGGACCTCGGCAGGCCGCGGTTCCTCGGCACCGACCCCGGCCTGGCGCCGCTGTTCGACCTCGCCCTGCTGGACGCCATGTACGGGATGTTCGCCGGATTCCAGCACGCGGTCGCGCTCGTCCGCTCCGAGAAGGTCGCGGCGGCCGACTTCGAGCCGATGGTGACCGCGTGGCTGACCGCGATGATGGAGTCGTTCCCCGAGCAGGCCAGGGCCGTCGACACAGGCGACTTCGGCACCGCGGTCTCCAGCGTGGCGACCAGCCAGGTGGCGCTTCCCGGCCTGATCGAGACGAGCCGCGACCAGGGCGTCGACCCGGGCCATCTGCCCGCGCTGCGGGACCTGTTCGACCGCGCGGTCGCCGAAGGCCACGGCGACGACGGGCTCGCCCGCCTGATCACGCTGCTGGGGGAGCCGGCGTCCTAGCCGCCGGCCAGCAGGCCGGACGTTTCGAGGTACTGGCGCCCGCGCGGGGTGAGGTCCCACGCGTTCTGCCGCCACTCCTTGCGGCGCCAGACGACGCCCGCCGCGAGCAGCCGGCGGCCGACGCGGCTGATCTCGGTCTCGTCGGTGCCGAGCTCGGCGGCGAGCTGCTGGTTGGACAGGCCCTGCCGGCGGAACACCGCGACGAGGAAGCGCGCGGCGTGGCCGTCGGGCTGCAGAGCGAGCTGGAGCCCGGACGGGAGCCGCTTGAGCGCCCAGTGGACGACGTCGATGAGCCCGAGGATGCGGCCGCGCTGCTCGCGCTGCGGCCCGTCGAGGGCGTCGGCGTCCAGGTAGTGGCGGTGCAACCACTGGAGCCCGTCCTGGCATTCGACCAGGGCGGGCTCGTCGGCGCTCAGCGAGGCGTCGGTGATCAGCATGCCGAGCGCCGAGAAGTGGCCGTCGCTGATGACCTTGGCGTGTTCCATCGCCTCGATGAGGCGCCGGACCTCGGTCCGGCGGTCGCGGGTGCTGGAGACTGCGTCTGCGCTGACGTTCACGGCTCACTCCCGGGGTCGACGAGCACCGCCGGCTCCAGCGTGCGCTCATGCCAAGTGAATGTCAAGTGACACGGGGCCCGCCACTGTCGCGTACGACACTGAAACCGGTGGCGGAGCGAGTTAGCATCGATCCACCATCGGTCACCGCGTGTGTCAATCCCCCGGGGGCGCCTATGACGGATCAGTCGGTCACAGCCGTGTACCCGGCCGGGCCCGCTGATCTATTCGTCCGCCTCTACGACGCGATCGCGGACGACGTCTTCCAGGGCTGGACGGCCACGCGCTGGGCCAGGCGGGAGCGGGTGCGGCGGGACGCGGACGAGGTCGCCGAGACGGTGCTGAGGGACGGCGTCCTCGATCCGGCGGTGACGGCGGAGATCGTCACCGAGCACGGCGACCTCGGCCGGTTCACCCTCCTGCTCGGGCTGGACATCGCGCTCGCCCACGCCAGCCCCTACTCCCCCTACCACGACGCGCCCGCGCTCGCCGGAGTGCTCGTCACCTACCTGACCGAGGGAAGGCTCAACGGGCCGGAGACGACGGGCGCGCTGCTCCCCCGCTGCGCGTACCCGGGGCGCCCGCGCGGCCTGCGGACGAAGGCGGAGTTCTTCGGCGTCCACCGCGTCCCGCAGGCGGAGTGGGAGCGCCTCGACCACCGGATCCTGCCCACCGTGAACGACCCCTACTTCGCCCGCGACGAGCCCGTCGCCGTCGGCTGCGCGCCGGTGCTGGAGACCTACGACGACGTCGACATCGCGTTCGGCGAGCGGCACGGCATGACCGTCTACACGCTCCGCCCGATGGAGTCCGCCGGCATCCGCAGCCGGATCAAGGCGATCGTCCGGCGGCTGGACGAGTCCGGCGCGCAGCTCGCCGTGATGCCGGAGGCGTCGCTGTCGGACGCGCTGCTGGAGCACTGGAAGGAGGTCGCGTTCGACACCGCCGCCCGCGACCGGGGCCGCCGCCCGCTGCGGTTCCTGCTGCTCGGCAGCGGCCCGGTCGGGGGCGGGGACCCGCCGCCGAACCGGGCCGTCCTGCTGGACCGCTGGACCGGGCAGGAGCTCCTCGTCCAGGACAAGCTGTCGGGGTTCACGCTGGACCAGGGGCAGATGCGGCTGTGGCGGCTGCCCGACGCGCCGGACTCGGGCACGGCCGTCGAGTACGCGCGTCCCGGCATGCGGATCAGCGTGCTCGACTCCTCCCTCGGCCGGCTCGCGGTGCTGATCTGCGAGGACCTCGGCCGGTCGATCGGCTGGGAGCGGGAGCTGCTGGCGTGCGGCGTGTCGCACCTGCTCGTCCCGATCTTCTCCAAGCCGATCCTGGAGCACCGCTGGGAGGACCAGGGCGCCGAGCGGCAGGTCGCCGACCTCGGCGGCTGGGTGGCGGTGTCCAACAGCCTCGCGGTCGGCGCGGCCATCCCCGACGAGGAGCTGCCCGGCCCCCGCTACACGTGCCTGGTCGCGGGCCCGAAGAGCCTGCGCCGCGCCGCGTACGAACTGGACCGGCAGTTCGGGGTCGCCCGGACGGGCGCCGAACCCGGGCGGCTCCCCACCTCCGAGCTGCCGCGCGTGTTCCCGGGCGCGGCCTACGACGTCTGGCACGACCACTGGCCGGACGAGGGGCCGGTCACTCCACCGTGAACGGCTCGGGGGCGGTGGCCGAGCCCGCGGGGGTCGTCACCACGGGGCGCCCCGAGGTGGCGCCGGCCGGGACGGCGGTCCGCACCAGCGTGTCCGTCGCGTCCACCACGGGCGACCGCACCGCCCCGAAACGGACGCCCGTCGCGGACGCCAGCCCGGTGCCGCGGAGCGCGACCGGCGCGCCCGGCGGGCCGCCCGCGGGCTCGACCGCGGTGATCCGCGGCGCCGGCGCGTGGTCGCTTCCCGGCGGCGCGGGCGCCAGCAGCGTGGAGAAGACGGCGCGGAACTTCTCGGCGGTCTCGCGGGAGAACTGGCCGACGAGCGCGGCGATGGCCGCGATCCCGTACGGGTTGACGTCGGAGGCGCCGCCCGCCGGCGAGGTCAGCCCGCCGCGCACCACCAGGTAGACGATCAGCCCGAAGAGCGCACCGACGAGCGGGAGCAGCAGGTACATCGGCAGCCAGCTCCGGCGCAGCGCCCGGTTGCCGACGTACCAGTAGAAGGACCGCAGGACGTGCGCGATCGCGCCGAGCGCGCCGGCGGCCATGACGATCACGAACAGGCTCGTCTCCCGCGACACGGTGGGCGACCATCCGGGCAGGTGGACGGTCTTCTCGGCCGGGGTGATCCCGCCGCCCCCGCCGGGGCCCGGCCGCGGGCCGGCCGGCCACGCCTGGACGAGGACGACCACCAGCACCGCCGTGAGGGCGAGCAGGACGGCGAACACGGCGATGATGTCGCGGGTGCGGGCGTATTCGGATCCGGCCGATGCCTGGGTCACGGCCCTCCTTCTGGACGGGGTCTCCATAGTTACGACAATCCGTTGCAAATTGGTGGAGTCTTCATTAACGGGTCGCCGGTTCGTCGAAACCCGCCTCTACTCTCCGGCCATGCGCCGAACAGCAGCAGCACTCGCGACCGTCCTGACCGCCGGCCTCACCGCCGGCGCGCAGACGGCCGCCGCGGCGGAGCCGTCCACCTGCGGCACTCCCGCCGACCACCGGATCGCCGAGGTCCAGGGCGGCGGCGACGCGAGCCCCCTGAACGGGCGGACCGTCCGGGTCGAGGGCGTCGTCACCGCCGACTTCCAGCGGTCCGACCAGCTCGGTGGCTTCTTCGTCCAGGACCCGGCCCCCGACGCCGACCCGCGGACGTCCGACGGACTCTTCGTCTACTCCACCGCGGACGTCGCGGCCGGCGACCGCGTGCTCGTGACCGGCAAGGCCGTCGAGTACAACGGGCTCACCGAGCTGTCCCCCGTCTCGGCCGTCGACGTGTGCGGCAAGGGACGGGTCGCCCCGGCCGAGGTCCGGCTGCCGCTGAAGGGCGGCGCGACCCTGGAGCGGTACGAGGGCATGCTGCTGCGGTTCGGGCAGCGTCTCACCGCGACCGAGACCTACCAGCTCGGACGGTACGGGGAGGTCACCGTCTCCGCGGGCGGCCGCCTCTTCCAGCCCACGGACGGGCACGGCTCCACCCAGGCACGGAACGACGCGCGGAAGCTCCTCGTCGACGACGGGTCGAACGTGCAGAACCCGGACACGATCCCGTACACCGACCCGCGCGTCCTGCGCATCGGCGACTCGGCGACTCGGCGCGGAGGCTGACCGGCGTTCTCGGCTACGGGTTCGGCGCGTACCGCTTGGAGCCGACCAGGGCGGCGCACTTCGCCCGCACCGACCCGCGGCCGAACAGGCCGGGCCGCGTCGGCGGCGACGTCCGCGTCGCGAGCTTCAACACGCTGAACTGGTTCACGACGCTGAACCGGCGCGGCGCGGACACGGCCGAGGAGCAGGAGCGGCAGCTCGCCAAGCTGACGTCCGCGCTCAAGGGCCTGGACGCCGACGTCGTCGGGCTCATGGAGGTCGAGAACAACGGCGACACCGCGGTGAAGGCGCTGGTCGACCGGCTGAACGCGTCCGGCGCCGGGACCTACGCGTGGGTGAGGCACCCGTTCCCGGGGACCGACGAGATCCACGTCGCGCTCATCTACCGGCCCGCCGCCGTCACGCCCTCCGGCGCCGCCCGCTCGTCCGACGACCCGGTCTTCGACCGGCCGCCGCTGGTGCAGGCGTTCCGCCCGGCGAAGGGCGGGACGGCGTTCACCATGATCGTCAACCACTTCAAGTCGAAGGGCTGCGACGGCGCCACCGGCCCGGACCAGGACCAGGGCGACGGCCAGGGCTGCTACAACGCCCGCCGCGTCGCCCAGGCGAAGGCGATCGCCGCGATCGCGGCCGGCGCGCGGAACCCCCTGGTGGTCGGCGACCTCAACGCCTACACGGCCGAGGACCCGGTGCGGACCCTCGCGGGCGCCGGCCTCGCCGGGCAGACCCAGCGGTTCGTCCGCCCGGACCAGCGGTACAGCTACATCTTCGACGGGCAGGCGGGCGAGCTGGACCACGCGCTCGCGGGCAAGGCGCTGTCCCGGCGCGTGACGGGCGCGACGATCTGGCACGCCAACAGCGACGAGCCGGTGTTCCTGGACTACAACACCGAGTTCAACCCGGCGCGCTTCTACCGGCCGGACGCGTTCCGCTCGTCCGACCACGACCCGGTGCTGCTCGGCCTCGACCTGCGCTGAACCACGTATTGGGCCGGCCGTCCAGAAAAGTGGCGGCCGGCCCCTGGTTCCGGCTGATCACGAAGCGTATGATCCAGGTCACATTCCTAGTGGAACTAGTGATCGGTACGGTGCGCATCATGACCGAAGCCGTCTCCGCCCCCGCGGCGGCTCCCCGTCTCGCGTTCGGCATCGGCCCGGACGGCACGTACACCCGGTTCGGGCAGGTCGCCGCCTTCGTCCTCGGCCTCCTCACCACCTTCGCCTTCCTCCCGCTGGTCGTCGTCGCCGCGCTGCTGTACGCGCGGGCCGAGGTCCGGTTCGCGGAGGACCCCGCGCGGGCCCGCACGCTGGTGAACTGGTCCTGGCTCAGCATCACCGTCCCCGTGGTGCTCGCGGCGATCGCGGCCGTCGTCCTCGTGGCGCTGGGCGGCTAGCGGGAAGAGGACGGGCGCGCGGCGGGTTGGCACCCGGTATGAGCGTGCGCTTCTCCGTCCTCGACCTCGCCCCCGTCGTCAGCGGCTCCACGTCCGGCCAGGCCCTGCGCAACACCCTCGACCTGGCGCGGCACGCCGAACGGCTCGGCTACCACCGGTACTGGCTGGCCGAGCACCACGCGATGCCCGGCATCGCCAGCTCGGCGACGGCCGTGCTGATCGGGCAGGTCGCGGCGGCGACCTCCCGGATGCGGGTCGGCTCCGGCGGCGTCATGCTGCCGAACCACGCGCCGATGGTCGTCGCCGAGCAGTTCGGCACGCTGGAGGCGCTGTACCCGGGACGCATCGACCTCGGCCTCGGCCGCGCCCCCGGCACCGACCAGGCGACCGCGCTGGCGCTGCGGCGGTCCCCGGAGGCGCTGTCGGTGGACGACTTCCCCGAGCAGGTCATCGAGCTGCGCGGCTACTTCGGCGCGGACAGCAAGGTGACCCCCGCCGCCGGGAACGAACCGCCGGTCTGGCTGCTCGGATCCAGCGGGTACAGCGCGCGGCTCGCCGGCCTGCTCGGCCTGCCGTTCGCGTTCGCGCACCACTTCAGCGCCGAGAACACGGTGCCCGCGCTGGCGCTGTACCGGGAGTCGTTCCGGCCGGGCGCGCTGGACGAGCCGTACTCGATGATCGGGGTGTCGGTCACGGCCGCCGGCACCGACGAGCAGGCACGCGAGCTGGCCGCCCCGCAGGCACTCGCGTTCCTGCGGCTGCGGCAGGGCCGCCCGGGGCCGCTGCCGACGCCCGAGGAGACCGCCGCCCACCCCTACACGCCGCTCGAACAGCAGATGATCGACGCGCGCCTGGCGGACCAGGTCGTGGGCGGGCCGGACAGCGTCCGCAAGCAGCTGGACGCGCTGATCGGGCGGACGGCCGTCGACGAGGTCATGGTGGTCACCCAGGTCTACGACCACGCCGACCGGCTCCGCTCCTACGACATCCTCGCCGACCTCTACGCGGAGAGCCTCACCCCGGCCTGACCTGCCCCTCGCCCGCCCTACTCCGAGAAGGCCTCGTCCAGGACGTCCAGGCCCTCGGCCAGCAGGTCCTCGGGGATGACGAGCGGCGGCAGGAAGCGCAGCACGTTCCCGTACGTCCCGGTCGTCAGGACGAGCAGCCCGCGCTCGTGGCAGCGGCGCGCGACCTTCGCGGTCAGCTCGGGGTCGGGTTCCTTGGTCCCCTCCCGCACCAGCTCGATCGCGGTCATCGCGCCGCGCCCGCGCACGTCGCCGATCGCGGGGTGCCGCGCGGCGAGGGCCCGGAGCCGGGGCAGCATGATCTCCCCGATGCGGCCGGCCCGCTCGACCAGCTTGCCGTCCTCGATCTCCTCCAGGACGGCCAGCGCCGCCTCGCAGGCGAGCGGGTTGCCGCCGTAGGTGCCGCCGAGCCCGCCGGCGTGCACCTTGTCCATGATGTCGGCGCGCCCGGTGACGGCGGCGAGCGGCAGCCCGCCCGCGATGCCCTTCGCGGTCGCGACGAGGTCGGGGACGATCCCCTCGTGCTCGCAGGCGAACATGTGGCCCGTCCGCGCGAAGCCGGTCTGCACCTCGTCGGCGATGAACAGGATGCCGTTGGCACGGCAGAACTCGGCGAGCGCGGGCAGGAAGCCCGGGGCGGGCTCGATGAACCCGCCCTCGCCCTGGATCGGCTCGATCAGCAGCGCCGCGACGTTCGTCGCGCCGATCTGCTTGGCGATCTGGTCGACGGCCTGCGCCGCCGCCTCCGGCCCGCAGTTCTCCGGGCCGGTCGGCCACCGGAACGGGTAGGCGAGCGGCATCCGGTGGACCTCGGGCGCGTACGGGCCGAAGCCCTGCTTGTACGGCATGTTCTTCGCCGTCAGCGTCATGGTCAGCAGGGTCCGGCCGTGGTAGCCGTGGTCGAACACCACGACCGCCTGCCGGCCGGTCGCGTACCGGGCGATCTTGACGGCGTTCTCCACCGCCTCGGCGCCGCTGTTGACCAGGAAGGACCGCTTCTCGTGGTCGCCGGGCGTGATCCGGTTGAGGTTCTCGCACACCGCGACGTACGACTCGTACGGCGCGACCATGAAGCAGGTGTGGGTGAACCGGTCCGCCTGCGCCTTCACCCGCGCGGCGACCCGCGGGTTCGCGTTGCCGACGCCCGTCACGGCGATGCCGGACCCGAAGTCGATCAGCGAGTTGCCGTCCGCGTCGACGACCACGCCGCCGCCGGCGTCCGTCACGTACACCGGCAGGACGCTGCCGACGCCCGGCGGCACCGCCGCGGTCCGGCGCCGGTGCAGCTCGCGGGAGCGCGGGCCGGGGATCTCGGTCACGACACGGCGTACCTGTGGCAGGGCAGGATCCTGGCTGGTCATGCGCTGAACATAAGCCGGGCGCCGCCTACGATGAACCGTACGGGACGGCGAAATCCGTCCGGCGAGGTAGACACTTTGCACAGGGATTGCCATGCCGCCCACGCTGGCCGCCGTCGCGGCCCTCCCCCAGCTCGGCCTCCGGTCGCTCACCGGGCCGCTGCCCGCCACCCCGGTCGTGTGGGTCGCGGTCAGCGAGCTGGAGGACCCGACCCCGTTCCTGGAGGGCGGCGAGCTGGTGCTGACCACCGGCATGCGGCTGACCCCGGCGAGCGCCGCGGGCTACGTGTCCCGGCTGGTCGGACGGGGTGTCGCCGGGCTCGGGTTCGCGGTCGGGGTCATCCACGAGCGGGTGCCGCCCGAGCTGCTCGCCGCCGCCCGCGACCAGGGGCTCGTGCTGCTGGAGGTGCCGCGCCCCACCCCGTTCATCGCCGTCGGCAAGGCCGTCTCGCGGATGCTCGCCGCCGAGTGGTACGAGGACGTGACCCGCGCGTTCCAGGCGCAGCGGGAGCTGACCCGCGCGGCGCTCACCGGCCCCGGCGCACTCGTCGCCCGGCTGGCGCGGCTGCTCGGCGGCTGGGCGCTGCTGCTGGACGCGTCCGGCGCCGTCCAGCACGCCGAGCCCTCCGGCGCCCGCGACCGCGCCGCGGCCCTCGCGCCCGAGCTGACCCGGCTGCGGCGCCGTCCCGGGAAGGGCGGCCCGGCCGCGAGCGTGGCGCTGGCGGTCCCCGA
Organism: Actinomadura madurae; assembly: GCF_900115095.1. Taxonomy (GTDB): domain Bacteria; phylum Actinomycetota; class Actinomycetes; order Streptosporangiales; family Streptosporangiaceae; genus Spirillospora; species Spirillospora madurae. Next base: position 220,060 of record NZ_FOVH01000010.1, on the reverse strand, counting down.
CGACAACGTCGTGGTGCAGCGGGTCGGGCTGGGCGGGCGGCCCCGCGGCTTCCTCGCGGTGGGGACGGCCGCGCCGCTGCCGCCCGCCGCGCACACGATCGTCGGGGCGGCCGTCGCGCTGCTGACGCTCCAGTCGGAGACCCCGCGCACCGCCCGCGAGCTGCGGGCCTCGCTGGCGGCGCTGCTGCTCGGCCGGCCGGACGACGGGCCGGCCGTGCCGCGCGGACCGGTCCGGGTGCTGGCCTGCGCGGGCGGCGCCGCCGTGCTGGACGCGCTGGAGTCCGACCCGGCGGGGGCGCGCTGCCCGGCGCTGCCACTCGACGAGCACACCGCGGTCGTCGTCCCGGACGAACTGCTCGGGACGGTCGAGCCCCTCCTGGCCTCCACCGGAGCGGTCGGCGTCAGCGACACCGCCGCCGAGGACCTCGGGACGGCGCTGCGGCAGGCCGAAGAGGCTCTGGCCGCGGCCGTGCGCACGAACCGCGGCGTCCTGCACCACTCCGACCTTCCGGGGCAGGGGGTGCTCGCGCTGCTGGACCCCGGCCTCGCCCGCGCCTTCGCCGGCACGCTGCTCGCCCCGCTGCGCGATGAGGACCTGGTGGAGACCGTCCGGGCGTACGTGGCGGCGAACGGGCAGGGCGAGGCGGCGGCGCGGGCGCTCGGCGTCCACCGGCACACGCTGCGGGCCCGGATGCGCAAGGCCGCCGAGGTGCTCGGGCGCGATCCCGACGACCCGGCCGTCCGCGCCGAGCTGTGGGTCGCGCTCGCCATCGCGTCCAATCAGGGCGGCCGGATTGGACGGCCTGGAGACTCCCATTCGGGCGCGCCGGAGATAGCGTGAACGCATGAACGTGACCCCATTCTGGCTGGCCGGCCGGCCCGAGACCGGTGACGGTGAGCTGACCGTTACGCATCCCTACGACGGCCGCGTGGTCGGGACGGCGGCGGTGCCGACGCCCGCCCAGGTCGAGGAGGCGATCGCCGCCGCCGACGCGCTCCGCAGGGAGGCCGCGGCGCTGCCCCTGCACGTGCGCGCGAAGGCGCTCGCGCACGTGTCCGCGCGCCTCGCCGAGCGCGCCGAGGAGACCGCCCGGCTGATCACCGCGGAGAACGGCAAGCCGCTGCTGTGGGCGCGCGGCGAGGTGGCCCGCGCGGTCTCCACGTTCCGGTTCGCCGCCGAGGAGGCCCGCCGCTTCAGCGCCACCACGCAGCGGCTCGACACCGACCCGGCCGCGGAGGGCCGGATGGCCTACATCACCCGGGTGCCGAAGGGCCCGGTGCTCGGCATCTCCCCGTTCAACTTCCCGCTGAACCTCGCCGCCCACAAGATCGCCCCGGCGATCGCGGCGGGCGCCCCGATCGTGCTCAAGCCCGCGCCCGCCACGCCGCTGTCGGCGCTGCTGCTCGGCGAGCTGCTCGCCGAGACCGACCTGCCCGCCGGGATGTTCTCCATCCTGCCGGTCCCGAACGACCGCGCGCCCGCGCTCGTGGACGACCCGCGGCTGCCGATCGTGTCGTTCACCGGCTCGGTGCCCGTCGGCTGGGCGATCAACGACCAGGCGCCGCGCAAGCACGTCACCCTCGAACTCGGCGGGAACGGCGCGGCGGTCGTCCTGCCGGACGCCGACCTCGACTGGGCCGCCCAGCGGGTCGGGCTGTTCGCCAACTACCAGGCGGGGCAGAGCTGCATCGCCGTCCAGCGCGTCTACGTGGACCGGTCCGTGTACGAGGAGTTCGTGCCGAAGCTCGTCGACACGGTCGCCTCCCTCGTCACCGGCGACCCGTGGGACGACAAGACCCAGGTCGGCCCGCTCGTCAGCCAGGAGGCCGCCGAGCGCGTCGAGTCCTGGGTGGACGAGGCCGTCGCGGCGGGCGCGAAGGTGCTCACGGGCGGCACCCGCGAGGGCGCCGCGTACGCGCCCACCGTCCTCGCCGACGTCCCGCCGGACGCCAAGGTCTCCCGCGAGGAGGTCTTCGGGCCGGTCATGTTCGTCCAGCCCGTGGACGGCGTCGACGAGGCGTTCGCCCTCGTCAACGACTCCAAGTTCGGCCTCCAGGCGGGCGTGTTCACCCGCAGCCTCGACATCGCCTTCCGGGCGCACCGGGAGCTGGACGTCGGCGGCGTGGTGATCGGCGACGTCCCGTCCTACCGCGCCGACCAGATGCCGTACGGCGGCGTGAAGGACTCCGGCGTGGGCCGGGAGGGGCTGCGGTCGGCGATGGCCGACTACACCGAGGAGAAGGTCATGATCTTCACCGGGCTCCCCCTCTAGGAGCGGACGCGCGGCCCTGCGTACAGGCCGGTGCGCAGGGCCCCCGCCGCCTCCGAGACCGCCTCCTGGAACCGCCCGCCGAGGGACCACATGTTCGCGAACCCGTGGATGAGGTCCTCCTGGCGCCGGAGCGCGACCGGCACGCCGGCCTCCTCAAGCCGCCGCGCGAACGCCTCGCCCTCGTCCCGCAGCGGGTCGAACCCCGCGGTGACCAGATAGGTCGCCGGGAAGCCGCTCAGGTCCTCGGCGAGCAGCGGGGAGGCCGCCGGATCGGCACGCCGCTCCACGTCGGGGCAGTAGTGGTCGCTGAACCAGATCATGTCCCGGTCGGTCAGGTAGTAGCCCTCCGCGAACAGCTCCCGCGACCGCCGCCGCGCGGACAGGTCGGTGACCGGGTAGATCAGCAGCGCGAAGTCGGGCGTGCGGTCGGCCAGCATCCCCACGACCGCCGCGAGGTTCCCGCCGGCGCTGTCGCCGCCGACCGCGATCGCCCGCGGGTCGGCGCCCAGCTCCTCCGCGTTCGCCGCCGCGTACCCGTAGGCGGCGAGCGCGTCCTCGGTCGCCGCCGGGTAGGGGTGCTCGGGCGCGAGCCGGTAGTCCACCGACAGCACCCGCACCTCCGCGTGCACCGCCAGGTAGCGGCACAGCGTGTCGTGCGTGTCGAGGTCCCCGATGACCCAGCCGCCGCCGTGGTAGAAAACGAGCAGCGGCGACCCGTCCTTCAGCGCCTTCGGCGTGTAGAGCCGCGCCGGCACGCTGGCCGCGTCCAGCTCGCGCGTGGCGACCGGCCGCGCCGGCGCCTTCGGCAGGTACGCCGTCCCCCGGACGAGCCCGGCCCGGGCCTGTTCCACCGTGGGCGCGGTCAGGCTCGCGTCCTCCAGCTTCATCATCCGGAGGAGCAGCTGCGCGTCCAGGGAGAGCAGCTGCCCGTCCCGCCGCACCGGCGACCCGGCGAGCAGGCGCCGCACGGGCGCCGGCAGTCCGAACACGGCACGGAGAAGCCCGCCCGCCACCGAAGGCGGAACCATCTCGGTCAACTGCGCCACGCGATCCTCCAAGGCTCAGGGGGTTGCGGACACCGTACTCTCCGGCGTCCCGCCCCGATCGGCCCGCGCCGGTGCCGCCCGGGGACGCCGGGCACGCTCCGTCCGTCCCCAGCGGGTCTTCCCTCCCGGCTTGAAGACGGAGAGGACCACCGCCGTCCACAGCAGCGCCGCGTAGAGGAGCATGCAGAGGACGAGGACGAGGCCCGTGCCGCCGGGATCGGCGGCGGGGTCGGCCGTGCGGTGCTGGAGCTCCTCGATCCAGCCGCTCTGGACCGTCGCGATGACCGGGATGACCAGGGAGATCACGAACTTCAGCAGCACCCACCGGTGCTTGACCAGACCCCAGGGCGTGCCGAGCGACACCACGAGCCCGGTGACGACGGCCAGCACGACGCTCGGGATCACGATGGTCAGGTCGAAGACGTGCATCAGCTCGTAGGAGCCGTGGCGCACCGCGTGGTCGTCCGCGGTGGCGCCCGTGATCGCGAGGGTCGTCATCGCCAGGGCCAGGCCCAGCCAGCCGACGCTGACCCCGACGTGCAGGGTCAGCCACACCCGGCGCGCGAGGCGTTTCAGCTGGGGGAAGCGGGGGCGCATCCGCGCGACGATCACCGCGGAGAAGACCATCCCGGCCATCTCCTCCAGCCCTCCGGCGAAGAGGAAGAGGAACTGCACCGGAACGAACAGGAGATGGAAGGCGATCAACGTGCGGCGGGCCCCGGCGAGGGCCGCGCCGAGGACGACGGCGGTGGCCAGGAGGTGGCCGAACATCCCGCCCGACTTGATGGTCGGGTAGGCGGTCTCGTCGTAGCTCCACAGCAGGGCGGCGGCGGCGAGGGAGAAGGCGGCGAAGGCGAACTGCATACCGCGCCTGATCTCGTCGGGGCGGCCGGGCGTCTCCGTTCTCGGCATGCGGCCAGCGTCGCCGGGGCGCGGGCGGCGGCACATCGGCCGTTCCCCGCCTTCGCGCTCGGCGGACCGCCGGAGGCCGTCTACAACTTTCTATGGATGACCGCGCGACGCGGCCCGGGTTAGCGTGAGCCGCATGAGGCGCGGGACGGTGCTGGACGCGGTCCTCGCCGTCGCGGTGGCCGCGAGCACGGCGTCCGGCGACCTCGGCGGGGGACGGTCGATCGGCGACCACGACATCGCCGCGTTCGACTGGAGCCCGCCGCTGTGGTTCGCGGTCCCGCTCGGCCTGCTGGCCGGCGCCGCGCTCTGGTGGCGGCGGCACCGGACGCTGCTGGCGCTGGCCCTGGTCGCGTGGGTGACGCTGGCCGCGTTCGTCGCCGTCATCGTGGCCCTGTACATCTTCGCCGAACGGACGCGCTCGCGCGGCGCGACCGCCGCCGCCACGGTGGTCGCCGCCGCCCTCGTCGGCCTGCCGATCTGGCGGCTCGGCGGCCCGGACGCGGCCGCGCCGCTGACCGCCGCGATCTGCTTCGCCCCCGCGCTGCTCGGCCTCTACACCGGAACCCGCCGCGACCTGATCGCGGGCATGCGGGAGCGGGCCGAGCGCGCCGAGCGGGAGCAGCACGAGCGCGTCCTGCGCGCCCGCAGCGACGAACGCGCCCAGATCGCGCAGGACATGCACGACGTCGTCACGCACCGGGTGTCGCTGATGGTCCTGCACGCGACCGCGCTGGAGGCGTCCGAGGGACGGGACGCGCCCGCGATCGGCCGGCGGATCGGCACGATCGGGCGCGAGGCGCTCGAAGAGCTCCGGTCGCTCGTCCAGGTCCTGCGCGCCGGCGACGCCCCGCTGGCCCCGCAGCCGGGCCTCGCCGACCTGGCCGACCTGGTCGAGGAGTCCCGCCGCACCGGCATGCGGGTGACGCTGACCGTGGTGGACGAGGCCGGGTCCCCGCCTCCGGCGCTCGCCGGGCACGCGGTGTACCGGGTCGTGCAGGAGGCGCTGACGAACGTCCGCAAGCACGCCGGGAACGCCGAGAGCACGGTCGTCGTCCGGCACGCCCCGGAGGCGCTGCGCCTCTCGGTGACGAACGGCCGGGGCCGCGCGCCCGTCCCCGGGCTGCCGGGCGGGGGCCACGGCCTGCTCGGCATCGCCGAGCGCGTCCGGCTGCTCGGCGGCGACCTGACCGCCGGCCCGACCGGGGACGGCGGCTACCGCGTCAGCGCCGAGGTGCCGCTGTGATCCGCGTCCTGATCGTGGACGACGAGTGGATGGTCCGCGCGATGCTCCGCACGATCATGGAGACGGCGCCCGACATCACCGTCGTCGGCGAGGCGGCCGACGGCCGCGAGGCCGTCCGGGAGGCGGCGGCGCACCGCCCGGACGTGATCCTCATGGACATCCGGATGCCCCGCGCCGACGGCCTCACCGCGACCGAGCGCCTCGCCGGCGCGCACCGCGTCGTCGTCCTGACCACGTTCGACCTGGACGAGTACGTCCGCACCGCGCTGCGGCACGGCGCGGTCGGGTTCCTGCTGAAGGACGCGTCGGCGCCGGAGATGCTGGCGGCCGTCCGCAGCGCCGCCCGCGGCGACGCGATGCTCTCCCCGAAGGTGACCCGCCGCCTGCTCCGCGATTTCGCCGCCGAGGGCCGCTCCGACGCCGAGGCCCGGCTGCGCCCGCTGACCGCCAAGGAGCGCGAGGTCCTCGTCGCCGTCGGCCGCGGTCTCGCCAACACCGACATCGCCGCCGCCCTCCACATGAGCGAGGCGACGGTGAAGACGCACGTGAGCCGCATCCTGACGAAGCTGTCGCTCACCAACCGCGTCCAGGCCGCCATCCTCGCGCACCGCGCCGGGCTCCTCGACGACGCCATGCGCGAATCCGGGTGACGGGCGTGTCGGTGGAAAGATCCCGGGCGTCGGTGTGCAGGGTGTGACAAACTGACGCGGGGAGAGCGAAGGGACCAGAGGGACAGGAAAGCGAGACATGGCCGACAAGTCCGCAACAGGCGGCTCCTCCGGGAGCGTCCCGGAGCTTGTGAGCGGGGCCGCCACCCGGAGGTGCCAGATCCCCAAGGTCGCCACCTACGTCCTCGCCGCCCTCGTCGGAGCCGCCGCGGCCGCGCTCATCGCCTCCTTCGCCCACCGCGGCCACCGCGGCCGGCGCCGCCGCCCGCGTCCCTGGCACCGCACGCTCCGGACCGCCGCCGTCCCGCGGCCCGAGCCCGGGAACGGGCGGGTCGTGCCGCAGGACGCCGAAGCCCGGAGACTCTCCTAGCCCTCGTCAAAGCGCCGCATGAGACGCCCGACCTCGACCAGGGCGGCCGCGGCGTCGTAGGCCGCCCGCGTGGCGGTGTCGGTCATGGCGTCCGGCGGTAGCGGGCCCGGCGGGCGCCGGGTCCGGTGGGGGCCAGGCCGGACAGGCCCGCCTCGACCGCGGCGGCGGCGCGGCGGCAGAACGGCCCGGGCTCGTCCGCGGCGTCGGGGCGTTCGTCGACGAGCGCGTCGGCGAGGCCCTCGCGCAGCAGGTCCGCGGAGCGGACGCCGTGGGCGGCGGCCATCTCGGCCGCCCGGTCCGGAGTGCGGTGCACGATCAGCGAGGCGCCCTCCGGCGGCAGCGGCGACAGCCAGGCGTGCCGGGCCGCGAGGACGCGGTCGGCGGGCAGCAGGGCCAGGGCCGCGCCGCCCGTCCCCTCGCCGAGGAGCAGGCAGAGCGTCGGCGCGGGGAGCGTGATCAGGTCGGCGAGGCAGCGGGCGATCTCGCCCGCGAGGCCGCCCTCCTCCGCGTCCGCCGACAGGTCGGCGCCGGGCGTGTCGACCACGGTGACCAGGGGCAGCCGCAGCTCGGCGGCCAGCCGCATCCCGCGCCGCGCGGCGCGCAGGCCGGCGGGGCCGAGGGGGTGGCCCGCGCGCTGGCTGCGCCGGTCCTGACCCACCAGGACGCACGGCGCCGCGCCGAAGCGGGCCAGCGCGAGCAGCAGGCCCGGGTCCGCCTCGCCCTGCCCGGTGCCCGAGAGCGGGGTGACATCGGACGCCCCGTAACGCAGCAGTTCGCGGACGCCCGGCCGGTCGGACCTGCGGGAACGCTCGATCGAGTCCCACGCCGTCCCGCCGGGCGCGGCGGTCTCCGGCAGGGCGGCGGGAGCCGGAGGCGGGCGCCCGCACAGGACGTTCAGCGCGCGGGACGCCACCTCGGCGAGGTCGTCGACGCCCACCACGGCGTCCAGCAGCCCCTTGGCGGCGAGGTTCTCGGCGACCTGCACGCCCGGCGGGAACGGCTCCCCGCGCAGCCCCTCGTACACGCGCGGCCCCAGGAACCCGATCAGCGCGCCGGGCTCGGCGGCCGTCACATGGCCGAGGGAGCCCCATGAGGCGAACACCCCGCCCGTCGTCGGGTGCCGCAGGTACGCCAGGTAGGGCAGGCCGGCGGCGCGGTGCGCCATGACGGCGGCCGTGATCCGCGCCATCTGGACGAACGCGGCCGTCCCCTCCTGCATCCGGGTGCCGCCCGAGCACGGCGCGGCGAGCAGCGGCAGGCGCTCGGCGGTGGCGCGCTCGACGGCCGCGACGATCCGGTCGGCGGTGGCGAGGCCGATCGACCCGGCGAGGAACCGGAACTCCGACACGACGAACGCGACGCGGCGGCCCCGCAGCAGGCCCTCCCCGGTGAGGACGGCCTCGTCGCACCCGCTGCGCTCGCGGGCGGCGGCGAGGTCCCGCCCGTAGGGCGACGAGGGGTCGGGCGGCCCCGCCGGCGGCGCGTCCCAGGACGTCCAGGCGCCGCCGTCCAGCACGCGGCGCAGCAGCTCGCGCGCCCCGGCACGTTCCGTCACGGGTCCCCTTCCGCCGGTCTCCCCTGCATGATGACCTCAGCGCGGGTCCCTCCGGCATCCGGGGTGGACACTGGGAGGGACCCGGCAGAAGGGAAGGCACGTGTCCGAGGAGATCTGCTTCGCGTCCGCCCGCGACCTGGCGCGCCGCATCCGCACCCGCGACCTGTCTGCGCGCGAGGTCCTGCAAGCGCATCTCGACCAGATCGAGCGGACGAACCCGCGGGTCAACGCCGTCGTCACGCTGGTCGCGGAGCGGGCGGCCGAGCAGGCACGGGCCGCCGACGAGCGGCTCGCGGCCGGGGAGGAGCCCGGCCCGCTGCACGGCCTTCCGGTGGCGCACAAGGACACCCACGCCACCGCGGGCATCCGCACCACGTCCGGCTCGCCGATCTTCGCCGACCACGTCCCGGCCGAGGACGAGCTGGTCGTCGAGCGGATCCGGGCCGCCGGGGCCGTCACGCTCGGCAAGACCAACACCCCGGAGTTCGCCGCCGGATCGCACACGTTCAACCCCGTCTTCGGTCTCACCCGCAACCCCTACGACCCGTCGCGGTCGGCGGGCGGCAGCAGCGGCGGCGCCGCGGCGGCCCTCGCCTGCGGGATGCATCCGCTGGCGGACGGCGGCGACATGGGCGGCTCCCTGCGCAACCCCGCGTCCTTCTGCAACGTCGCCGGGCTCCGCCCGTCGCCGGGACGGGTGCCGTCGTGGCCGGTGGCGGCGGCCTGGTCGACGCTCGGCGTGCAGGGCCCGATGGCCCGGGAGGTCGCGGACGTGGCGCTGCTGCTGTCGGTGCTCGCCGGGCCCGACCCGCGCAGCCCGATCGCCCTGGAGACGCCCGGTTCGGCGTTCGCCGCCCCGCTCGACGGCGACCTCGCGGGACTCCGCGTCGCCTGGGCGCCCGACCTCGGCGGGACGATCCCCGTCGAACCCGCCGTCACCGGCGTCCTCGAACCCGCCGTCAAGGTTTTCCAGGAGCTGGGCTGCGCGGTCGAGGAGGCGGCGCCCGACCTGACCGGCGCCGACGAGGTGTTCCGCACCCTGCGGGCCTGGCACTGGGACATCACCCTGCGCCCCCTCCTCGACGAGCGCCGCGGAGAATTCAAAGAGTCCCTCGCCGCGAACATCGACGCCGGGCGCTCCCTCACCGGCGCCGACCTCGGGCGGGCCGAGACGCTGCACACGGCCCTGTTCCACCGGATGCGCGAGTTCTTCGGCCGGTACGACGCGCTGCTCCTGCCGGTCAGCCAGGTGCCGCCGTTCGACGCCGACCTCGAATACCCGGAGGAGGTCGCCGGGCAGCGGATGCACGACTACCTGGAATGGATGCGGTCGTGCTTCCTGATCTCGGCGACCGGCTGCCCGGCGCTGTCGGTGCCCGCCGGGTTCACCTCCGGCGGGCTGCCGGTCGGCCTGCAGATCGTCGGCCCCCACCGCGCCGACCTCGCCGTGCTGCGGATCGGGCACGCGTTCGAGCAGGCGACCCGGCACGCGGCACGCCGCCCGCCGGTGGCGGCGGGCTAGCGAGGATCACAGCTCGTCGCGGGGGATGCGCAGCACGAACCGCGCGCCCTGGTCGCTGTCGGCGGCGACGAGCGTGCCGCCGTGCGCGCGGGCGATGTCGCGGGAGATCGTCAGCCCGAGGCCGGTGCCGCCGGGATCGCGCTCGCGGCCCTCGTCGAGCCGCTGGAACCGCCGGAAGATCTGCTCGCGGAACTCCGGCGGGACGCCGGTGCCGTCGTCGCGGACCTCCAGCACGGCGTCCGGACCGTCCGCCGCCACGCTCACCCGCACCCGCGACTTGGCGTGCCGCTCGGCGTTGTCGAGCAGGTTGGTCAGCAGCCTCACCATGTGGTGCGGGGTGACCCGCGCCTGGACGCCCTCGTCCGCCTCGACCTCGACCGGGACCCGGCGGGGCCGCCGGTCCACCTCCGCCCGGACCAGCTCGCCGAGATCCTTGGGCTCGCGCGGGACGTGCACGCCCGCGCCGAGCTTCGCCAGGATGAGCAGGTCGCCGACGATGCCCTGCAGCCGGTCGGCGTCCGCGAGGGCCGCCCGCGCGACCGCCGGCCAGTCCTCGTCCTCGGGATGTTGGAGGGCCACCTCCAGCTGGGCGCGGAGCCCGGTCAGCGGGCTGCGCAGCTCGTGCGAGACGTCCGCGACGAACGCGCGCTGCCGCCGCAGGACGTCCTCCAGCCTGTCCAGCGTCACGTTGACCGACGCGGCCAGCTCGGACACCTCGTCCACCGGTGCCGGGACGGTCACCCGCTCGTCGGTCTCGCCACCGGTGATCTCCGTGAGCTCGGCGCTCATCTCCCGCACCGGCCGCAGCGCCCGGCGCATCGACAGCGACACGATCCAGCCGACCGCCGTGGTGGCCACCACGACCGACATCGCGAGCAGGCCGATGAACAGGCTCTTGAAGCGGTGGAACTCCGTGATGGGGGCGGCGGTGTGGACGGTCCGCTGCCCCGTCCGGGTCCGCACCCGCTCGGTGACGACATAGACCTCGGCGTACCCCGGAAGCTCCGTCGTGCGATGGCCGGGCCTGCCCTGGACCGGCGGGGCGGGGACGTCGAGCGGGGGGCTCGTCCGCAGGGGCTCGCTGTGCGCCAGCACGATGCCGTTCTCGTCCACGACCTGCAGGAGGATGAAATCGGGATCATGCACGTGCAGCGTGCCGCGCGGGTCGTGGTCGCGCACCTGGGCGGTCAGGTCGGCGATGGCGAAGGTGCCGCGGTCGTGCAGGCCCTGGTAGACCGTGTTCCGGACGGTCTGGTAGAAGAGCACGACGCCGGCGATGAAGAGAAGGGCGACGATCAGGGTCGCGGCGGCGGTCACGCGGGTCCGTACCGACCAGCACGACGGCGACAGCAGGTCCCGGAGCCTCCGCACCCGGCGCTTCTCCCCCTTCCGGCTCGCACGCGGCGGCCGGCGCCGCGCGCCGCGTCCAGCGCCGGGGGGTGAGCGCAGAACTGGTTGTTACCTCCCCATTGCCCTGCGAAACATCGGACCGGCGCCCGCGCGGACGGCGCCTCCCACCCCTGGGGAGCCGTCCACGCGGACACCGCCTTCGGTGCCGCCAGCCGGCCGCCACCCGCGCGCCGAGGAGGATCCGACGGGACCGGCCGTGCTGCCGAACTGACCTCCACTCTGCACCCGTCCGGTGCACGCGGTGCTACATCGGCGTGACAATCACGTTTCCGCACTTCCTCCGCGAACTCGCCATAATCTGCCCGCGAACGGGGATGGACGGACGGGAGAGACGGAAGGGGGGCCGGGAACACCGCATGAACGCAGACATCCGGCCGCTCGAACCCGCCGATCCGCGCCAGGTGGCCGGGCACAGGCTGCTCGGCCGGCTCGGCTCCGGCGGGATGGGCACGGTCTACCTCGGCGCCGATCCCGAGTCCGGCGGCCGGGTCGCGGTGAAGACGATCCACCCGCACCTGGCCGGCGACCCGTCCTACCGCAGGCGCTTCAAGGACGAGGCGTACCTCGCGAGCCGGGTCGCCTCCTTCTGCACCGCGCGGGTCATCGCGCACGGGGAGGAGAACGGCCGCCCCTACCTCGTCACCGACTACGTCGGCGGCATCTCCCTGCACGACCGGCTCGCCGGCGACGGGCCGCTGCCGCCCGCCGACCTGCACGGCGTCGCCGTCGGCGTCGCGTCGGCGCTCGCCGCCATCCACGCGGCCGGGCTCGTGCACCGCGACCTCAAGCCCGCCAACGTGATGCTCACCCTGTCGGGCTGCCGCGTGATCGACTTCGGCATCGCGCGCAGCCAGGACTCCCCCGGGCCGCCCGCCGCGAGCGGCCAGCTCCTCGGCACCCCCGGCTGGATGGCGCCGGAGGTGCTGGTCGGCGGGCCCGCGACCCCAGCGGCCGACGTCTTCGCCTGGGGCTGCCTCATCGCCCACGCCGGGACGGGACGCATGCCGATCGGCGGGGACCCCGCGACGCTGCGCACCGCCGCCGGCGACCCGGACCTGTCGGGGCTGCCGGAGGCGCTCGTCCCGGCCGTCCGGTGGGCGCTGGCGACGGACCCGGCGGACCGCCCGACCGCGTCCGACCTGCTGCTCGCCCTGGTCGGGCAGCCGCGGTCCGGCGGACGGCCCGCGCGGCCCGCGCCCGACGCCGCCCCGCCGCCGGTCCGGGCGCGCGTCGCGCCGCCGCCCGACGCGCCGTACCGGCCCGAACCGGCGCGCCACGAGGAGACCGACACCAGGGCGTTCACGCCGCCCGACGCCGCCGGGCCGCCGTCCACGCGCACCCGGCTCCTGGCGGGGGTCGGGGCCGCCGCCGGCACCGTCCTCATCGGGGCGATCATCGCCGGCCGCACGCAGGGCCGGGGCCACCATCCGCCGTCGCCTCCGGCGTCCGTGGCCAGGGGCAGGCACAGGCGCGGCTGACGCGGGGCCGGCCGCGGTCAGGTGCGCCAGATGAGGACGAGCGCGCAGTCGTCGTCGCGGGTCGCGGCCATCGTCTCCACCAGTTTCCGCGCGCCGCTGCCGAAGCCCTGCGGGACGAGCCGCTCCGCCTCGCCGAGCAGCCGGTCGATCCCGGCGTCGAGATCGCTGCCCGGGGACTCCACCAGCCCGTCGGTGTACAGCAGCAGCGCGTCGCCCGGCCGCAGCTGCCCCCGTTCGGGGACGCAGTTCAGGTCGGGGACCACACCGAGCACCACGCCCTTGGCGGAGCTGACCCGCCAGGCGCCACTGCCCGAGTCGAACTGGACGGCCGGCGGGTGGCCCGCCGACTCGACCGTGTACTCCCCCGACTTCAGGTCGACCACGACGTGGACGGCGGTGACGAACCCCTCGTCCCACCGCTGGCGTTGCAGGTAACCGTTACAAGAGGGGAGAAAACGGTCGGGCTGGACCGATCCAAGAAGCCCACCGAACGCCCCCGACAGCATCAGCGCCCGGGTCCCGGCGTCGGTGCCCTTGCCGGACACGTCGACCAGCGCGACCTCCAGCGTGTCGCCGTCGGACGCCGACACCACGAAGTCGCCGCCGAACGACGACCCGCCTGCCTGCAGCATCACGACCTGGGTGTTCCAGCCGTCCGGCAGCTCGGGCATCTCGCCGTGCCGCCGCAGCCGGTCGCGCAGCTCCAACAGCATCGAGTCGCCGCGCAGGCCCTGCACCCCGAGCTGCTGGCGCGTCCGCGCCAGGGTGAGCGCGAGCACCGCGGTGATGGTGAGGGTGGCGATCATGCCGGGCCCGATCGAGGCGACCTCTTCCCAGGCGTTGTAGGCCGTCACCGCGACCACGACGCCGAGCAGGCCGACCAGGCTCCGCACCTTCAGCAGCAGCCCGCCGACCAGCACGATCAGCACCAAGGCGCCGGACGGCGCCAGCCCGCGCGACTCGCTGGAGGTGGCCAGCCCGATCGCGATCGCGAGGACCGCCAGCGCGGCGAAGACGTACCGCTCCCTGGTCAGCTTCCCGCGCCGGAGCCACCGGTACAGCATGACGAGGAAGGGGATCCTGCGCAGCACGGCGCGGACTCTCGGCGGGAGCAGCTGCACCAGTCGTTGAAGCATGACTCCGGCACTGTATCGAGCATTGCCCCCGCCCGGTCAGTATCCGGCCGCACCGGTCACTGTTCGCGACGGTCCCGCTACACGATATCGGGGTAGGGGTGACTCCGGGGTCGATGTTCTCCCCGGGAGAGGAGGGGCGGCATGGTCCAGCCGGGCATGAGGATCACGGTGGACGCGGCGATGAGGGCCCGCGACATCTCGCGCCCGCGGCCCGACGGCGAGGCGCCGCCCGCCGGTCCGGCGCCGGGCGCGCGTCCGGGACCCGGCGGTTCCGGCGAGCCCGCGAAGCGGACCAAGGCCGCCAAGAACGAGCGGCGCCGCCTCGGCAAGCGCGGCCCCCACAAACCCCCGGAGAACGGGCTGTAGCGCCCGGCGCCCGGCGGTGCCGGTCAGCCCTCGCGCGGCAGCGAGGGCAGCTGACCGGTCTCCTCGTACTCGCTCAGCATCCTGATCCGGCGCGTGTGGCGCGGCTCCTTGGAGTAGGCCGTCTCGATGAACAGCTCCAGGAACCGGGCCGCGGTGTCCAGATCGTGCTGGCGCGCCCCCAGCGCGATGACGTTCGCGTCGTTGTGCCCGCGGGCGAGCGTCGCGGTGTCCTCGCTCCAGACCAGGGCGGCGCGGACGCCCCGGACCTTGTTCGCCGCGATCGCCTCGCCGTTCCCGGACCCGCCGATCACGACGCCGAGCGTGCCCGGCTCCGCCACCGTCCGCTCGGCCGCCCGCAGGACGAAGGGCGGGTAGTCGTCGGCGGCGTCGTACTCGAACGCGCCGCAGTCGACGGCCTCATGCCCGTGCTCCTTCAGCCAGGAGACCAGGTGCTCCTTCAGCTCGAAGCCGGCATGGTCGGATCCAAGAAACACGCGCATGGGCCCGATTCTCGCAGGCCCGGGAAGCGTGCGCGCGCGGGGGTCAGGTGTCGTCGTCGCGCCTGCGGTCGATCACCGTCCGGTCGGCGAGGTCGAGGTCGTCGTCCCCGTCGTCCTTGCCGTCGTCCTGGCCGTCGTCGGCCGGTTCGTCCTTCGGGTCGTCCTTCGGCGTGTCGTCTCCGGCGTCCTCGGGAGCGTCCTCACCGGGGCCCTTGGGGGCCTCGCCCGGCGCGTCCCGCGGGGCCTCCTCCGGCTCCGCGGGCGAGGCGGGAGGCGGCGCCTGCTCCTGGGGAGGCGCCGACGGCTGCTGCGGGACGGGAGGCGTGCCGAACTGCCCTCCCGGTTGGCCCGGTTGGCCCGGCTGGCCCGGTTGCTGCGGGACGGGACCGGCACCCCAGCCGGCCTGCGGCGGCTGCCCCTGCGGCGGGACGTACGGGACGGCCGACGGGTGCGGCTGCTGCGGTTGGTGCGGTTGGTGCGGCATCTGCTGCGGCATCTGCTGCGGGGGCGCCTGCTGGGGGTAGGGCTGCTGCATGGGCATGCCCGGCTGCGCCGCGTACGGCTGCGGCGGGCCGTACGGCTGCTGGGCGCCCGGAGGCCGCGGCCCGGCCTCGCGCGGGCGGCCGAGGAAGAGGCCGCCCAGCGCGCCGAGACCGGAGAGCCAGCCGAACGCCAGCCCGAAGGCCGCGCCCTGACCGATCGACGAGAAGATCACCATGCTGAGCGAATCGTCGGGGAAGTCCAGCGCCCAGTACGACAGCGGCCCGGACACCAGGCCGGACGCGCCGGCCGCGACGACCGCGGCCCACCAGCCGATGATCACGGCGCCGAACGGGCCGCGCTCGGGGTCGGTGAGCCGGATGCCGCCCGCCACCAGCACCGCCAGCACGGCGAAGAGGACCAGCAGGCTGAAGTCGTCCGACACCACGGAGCGCCAGTCCGCCCCGGTGCGCGGCGTGAACCGCCAGGCGAGCGCGAACAGCCAGGAGACCAGCGGTCCGATGCCGTCGCCGAACTCGAAGCCGCTCTCCGCGATCGCGTCGGTCACCCACTGGTTGCCGACGAGGAGGGAGAGGACGGCAAGGGGAACCAACGCGCCGCCCGTCATCGCGAGCATCCGCCGCATCGTCATGGCGGGCAGAGTAGTCCCCATCCGTCTCCGCCGGTAGGCCCCGGACTACCCGGAGTAGGCGGCGTCCGCCGCGGAGGGGAAGCGGAAGTCCGGGTCGACCTGCGCTTCGAGGTCCTCCCCCGCGGCCCGGCTCGCCCAGCTTCGCGCGTTCTTGACGTGGAACTCGACGGCCTGCCGCTGGAACCTGTCCCAGTCCTTGACGCACGCGTCGACCTCGGCGCGCATGCGGTCGAGGGCGGCGGCGTTGCCGTCCTCCAGCTCGACCCCGTGCCGCCCCTGCTCCAGCGCCCGCACGGCGGCGGACTGGCCGAGCCAGGTCAGCAGGTCGTCGCCGACGTGCTCGCGCAGGTAGGCGACGTCGTCCTCGGACTGCACCTTGTTGCCGACGACGCGGATGGAGACGTCGTAGTCGCGGGCGTACTCGGTGTACTGGCGGTACACGCCGACGCCCTTGCGGGTGGGCTCGGCGACCAGGAACATCAGGTCGAACCGGGTGAACAGCCCGGAGGCGAACGTGTCCGCGCCCGCGGTCATGTCGACGACGACGTACTCTCCGGGGCCGTCGACGAGGTGGTTGAGGTAGAGCTCGACCGCGCCGGTCTTGGAGTGGTAGCAGGCCACGCCGAGGTCGTCGTCATTGAACGGGCCGGTGGCGAGCAGCGTGACGCCGTCGACCTCCTGCCCGGCCTCGTGGACGGGGTCCTCGCCGCGGAACCGCAGCAGCCGCGAGCCGGTGCCGGGCGGGGTGGTCTTGACCATCGCGGACGCGCCGGAGATCCGGGGGTTGGTGCCGCGCAGATGGTCCTTGATCTCGGTGAGCCGGTCGCCCAGGGCGGGGATCTTGGCGGCGCGCGCCTCGTCCAGGCCGAGCGCGACGCCGAGATGCTGGTTGATGTCGGCGTCGATGGCCACCACCGGCAGCCCGCGCCCGGCGAGGTGCCGGACGAACAGCGACGACAGGGTGGTCTTGCCGCTGCCGCCCTTGCCGACGAACGCAACCTTCACGAATGCCCCCAAAGTGGAGATATGAAAACCGTTACCAGTGTCAGTACCCCCGAGTCTCGCGGAGCGCGGACGGCAAGGCAAGCGGAACGCCCGGACACGCGGCCCGGAACGGTGGCGGCTCCGGAACGGCGGCGGCTCAGGAAACGGCGGCCCACCTTCAGTGGGGGGACGACCCCCCACACCCCCCGGCAAGTGCCGCTGCTGGGTCGAAGCCGAACGGGAGCTCCAGGCGGTGCTCGGCGAGCATGGCCGAGTCCGTCAGCAGGTCGCGGGTGGGACGGTCGGCCGCGATGACGCCGCCGGAGAGGATCACCGACCGCGGGCACAGCTCGGCGGCGTACGGGAGGTCGTGGGTGACCATCAGGACGGTCACGTCCAGGGACAGCAGGATCTCGGCCAGCTCGCGGCGGCTGGCCGGGTCAAGGTTGGACGACGGCTCGTCCAGCACGAGGATCTCGGGCTCCATCGCCAGGACGGTCGCGACGGCGACGCGGCGGCGCTGCCCGAAGCTGAGGTGCTGCGGCGGCCGGTCGGCGACGTCCAGCATGCCGACCCGGCCGAGCGCGTCCCGCACCCGGCGGTCCAGCTCGGCGCCGCGCAGGCCGAGGTTGGCGGGCCCGAACGCCACGTCCTCGCGCACGGTCGGCATGAACAGCTGGTCGTCGGGATCCTGGAAGACGATCCCGACGCGGCGCCGGATCTCCCGCAGCGCCTTCTTGTCCTTCGGGTCCACCGGAAGGCCGCCGACCCTCACCCCGCCCAGCCCGCCGTGCAGGATGCCGTTCAGATGCAGGACGAGCGTGGTCTTCCCGGCGCCGTTCGGCCCGAGCAGCGCGACCCGCTCGCCGCGCCCGATCGTCAGGTCGACGCCGTAGAGGGCCTGCGTGCCGTCGGGGTAGGCGTACGCGAGGCCCCGGACCTCCAGCGAGGGAGTCATGGGGCCATCCAAGCAGCCAGGACGACGAGGGCGGCGGCCGAGGGAAGGACGGCCGCCGCCGCCCACTGCGCGGCCGTGGCGGCGACGTCGTGCGTGACGGGCATGCGGCCGTCGTAGCCGCGGCTCATCATGGCCAGGTGGACGCGCTCGCCCCGCTCGTAGGAGCGCAGGAACAGCGCCCCCACCGACTTCGCGAGCACGCCCGTCGCCCGGAGGTCGCGCGCCTCGAAGCCGCGCGACGCCCGCGCCACTTTCATCCGTCCGAGCTCGGCCGCGACGACGTCGCCGTAGCGCAGCATGAACGTGGCGATCTGCGTGATGAGCTGCGGCATCCGCAGCCGCTCGATGCCGAGGAGCAGGAGCCGCGGCTCGGTGGTCGCGGCCAGCAGGATCGACGCGACGACGCCGAGGGTGCCCTTCGCGAGGATGTTCCAGGCGCCCCACAGCCCGCTCTCGCTCAGCCGCAGCCCCAGCACGGTGATCTTCTCGCCGTTCGCGACGAACGGCATGAGGAACGCGAACGCGACGAACGGCACCTCGATCACGATGCGGCGGGCGACCGTCCCGAACGGGATCCGGGCGGCCGCCGCCACGGCCGCGAGGAGCAGCGCGTACACGCCGAACGCCCACACGCGCTCGCGCGGCGTGGCGACGACCAGCAGCACGAAGGCGAGCACCGCGACCAGCTTGCACTGCGGCGGAAGCCGGTGCACCGGAGAGGCGCCCGGCACGTAGAGCCGGTGCGCGTGGCCCGCGCCCATCAGCCCTTCTGGGACGTCTCGGACGGCACTTGCTCGTCCCGGTCCGGCACCGCCTCCGCGTCCCCGGGACCCCGGCGCCGGACGGCCCAGAACAGGCCGCCGCCGGCCAGCAGGACGGCGCCGACGCCCACGACGCCGGACAGCCCGCCGGACAGCCGCGCGTTGTCGACGCCCTTGACCCCGTAGTCGCCGAGCGGGGAGTCCTTGAACGTGTGGTCCTTCTCCTTGGCGCTGATGCCCTTGTCCTCGGCGACCTTCTCCAGGCCGTCCGGGTCGGCGCTGGCGTAGTAGCTGACGATCCCGGCCAGGACGAGCGAGACGAGCAGGAAACCGGCGAAGAAGCGCTTGGTGGTCATCGCGACCCTCCTCTCAGGCCCGGGACGGCTTGGGCTCGGCGGCCGGGCGCCCGGCGGTCCGCAGCTCCAGGGGCTTCATCAGCCCGCGGGCGCCGTGGACGAGGTCGGGCCGGACGGCGAGCACGCTGGACACGGTCACGGCGGTGATCAGCGCCTCGCCGATCCCGATGAGCACATGGACGCCGATCATCGCGGTGGCGACCTTGCCGAGGGAGACGTCCGCCGTCCCGCCGGCCGCGTAGATCAGCGTGAAGGCGACGGCGGCGGCGGGCACCGAGACGACCGCGGCGGCGAACAACGCGACCGACACGGACGTGCGCGTCTTGGGCAGCACCCACAGCAGGACCCGGAACAGCCCGTACCCGACGGCGACCGTGACGAGCGCCATCGTCGTGATGTTGACGCCCAGCGCGGTCAGGCCCCCGTCCGCGAACAGGAGGGCCTGCATCAGCAGGACGACCGACACGCACAAGATGCCCGTGTAGGGCCCGACGAGGATCGCGGCGAGCGTCCCGCCGAGCAGGTGGCCGCTCGTCCCGGACGCGACCGGGAAGTTGAGCATCTGCGCCGCGAACACGAACGCCGCGGTCAGCCCGGCGAGGGGCGCGGTCCGGTCGTCCAGCTCCCGTCGCGCCCCGCGCAGAGCCACCCCGACGCCGGCCACCGCGACCGCGCCGGCCGCGACCGACACCGGCGCGTCGATGAATCCGTCCGGTACGTGCACGTCCCTCACCGTCCTACCTCTTCGTGACTGCAGGACCAGTTTGGGGCGTACTGCTAGTAGTTGCAACTAAGTCGCAACTACCTGACCGGTGCGATACCTGTTCCCTGCCCGTCCCCTGACTCCGCTCAGTCGAAGATGGGGTCCCGCGTGCGCGTGCGCTTCAGCTCGAAGAACCCGTCGGTGGAAGCGACGGCCAGCACGCCGTCGAACAGCTTGACGGCGGCCTCGCCGCGCGGGATCGGGGTGACGACCGGGCCGAAGAAGGCGTGCCCCTCGACCTCGATGACCGGGGTGCCGACCTCCTGGCCGACGCGGTCGATGCCGTCCTTGTGGGAGGCGCGCAGGGCCTCGTCGTAGTCGGTGGAGTCGGCGGCGTCCGCGAGCGCCGGGTCGAGACCGGCCGCCGTCAGGGCCGCCGCGATCAGGTCGCCGTCGAACTTCCGCTTCTCGTTGTGACGCCGGGTGCCGAGCTCGGTGTAGAGCCGTCCGAGCACCTCCGGGCCGTACTTCTGCTCGGCGGCGATGCACACGCGGACCGGGCCCCACGCATCGGCCAGCATCTTCCGGTAGGAGTCCGGGATGTCCTTGTCCTCGTTGAGGACGGCCAGGCTCATCACGTGCCAGCGAACCTCGATCGGACGCTGCTTCTCCACTTCCAGGATCCAGCGGGAGGTGATCCACGCCCAGGGGCACAGGGGGTCGAACCAGAAGTCCACAGGGGTGGGGGCGTTCTCGGCCAATGTCGCCTCCTACAGCGAACGGGGTACCTCATCAGGCGACAACCGGGGCGCCCCCCTTCCGATTCCCGGTCGCCGGCACCATGCCGGGCACCGTGGCGGAGCGACCGGATCGGCGTCCGGTTGGTAGACATGGGGGCGGCAAGCGATTGAACCGACCAAGGAGTTCATGTGGCAGGCAACCTCACGCGCGACGAGGCGCGGGAACGGGCCCGGCTGCTCAGCGTCGAGTCGTACACGGTCGACCTGGACCTCACCACGAGTGCGGAGCGGTTCGGGTCCACGACCGTGGTCCGGTTCGGGAGTGCCGAGCCCGGCGCGTCCACGTTCATTGATCTGCACGGCGCCGTCGTGCGGGAGGTGACGCTGAACGGCAAGGCCCTGGACCCGGCGTCCTACGACGCCGAGAAGGGCCGGATCCCGCTGCCGGAACTGGCCGCGGACAACGAGCTCCGGGTCGTGGCCGACTGCGAGTACTCGCGGTCGGGCGAGGGCCTGCACCGGTTCGTCGATCCCGTGGACGAGAGCGTCTACCTGTACTCGCAGTTCGAGACGGCCGACGCGCACCGCATGTACACGTGCTTCGACCAGCCCGACCTGAAGGCCACCTTCGAGCTGGCGGTGAAGGCGCCGGAGGACTGGGAGGTGATCACGAACGAGGCTCCGGAGACCGCCGAGGGCGGGCGGTGGCACTTCCTGCCGACGCCGCAGGTCTCCACCTACATCACCGCGCTCGTCGCCGGGCCGTACCACGTCGTCCGGGACGAGTACCGCCGCGAGGACGGCACCGTGATCCCACTCGGCGTGTACTGCCGGGCGTCGCTGGCCGAGCACCTCGACGCCCCCGCGATCGTGGACGTGACGCGCCAGGGGTTCGCCTACTTCGAGAAGGTGTTCGGCCGTCCGTACCCCTTCGGCAAGTACGACCAGCTGTTCGTCCCCGAGTTCAACGCGGGGGCGATGGAGAACGCGGGCTGCGTGACGTTCCTGGAGGACTACGTCTTCCGGTCCCGGGTCACCGACGCGGCCTACGAGCGGCGCGCCGAGACGATCCTGCACGAGATGGCGCACATGTGGTTCGGCGACCTGGTCACCATGCGCTGGTGGGACGACCTGTGGCTGAACGAGTCGTTCGCCACCTACATGAGCGTCCTGTGCATGGCCGAGGCCACCAAGTGGAAGGGCGCGTGGACGACGTTCGCGAACCTGGAGAAGGCGTGGGCGTACCGGCAGGACCAGCTGCCGTCCACCCACCCGATCTCGGCGGACATCCCCGACATCCGCGCCGTGGAGGTGAACTTCGACGGGATCACCTACGCCAAGGGCGCGTCCGTCCTGAAGCAGCTCGTGGCCTATGTCGGCCTCGACAACTTCCTGGAGGGCGTCCGGCGCTACTTCGACCGGCACGCGTGGGGCAACACCGTCCTCACCGACCTGCTGGGCGCGCTGGAGGAGACGTCCGGCCGCGACCTGGCGTCGTGGTCGAAGGAGTGGCTGGAGACCGCCGGCGTCAACACGATGCGTCCCGAGTACGAGGTGGACGCCGACGGCGACTTCACGTCCTTCGCCGTTCTGCAGGAGGCGAAGGCCGACTACCCGACGGTGCGTTCGCACCGGCTCGCGATCGGGCTCTATGACAAGACTGCCGAGGGCATCGTCCGGCGCGAGCGGGTCGAACTCGACGTCGTCGGCGCCCGCACGGAGGTGCCGCAGCTCGTCGGCGAGAAGCGTCCCGACCTCGTGCTCGTCAACGACGACGACCTCACGTACGCGAAGATCAGGCTGGACGAGCACTCACTGCGGACGCTCATCGGGGTTCCGGGGGGTACAGGGGGGGCGGCCCCCCTGAATGAACAGGCGGGCATCGGCGACGTGAAGGAGAGCCTGCCGCGCGCCCTGTGCTGGTCGGCGGCGTGGGACATGACCCGCGACGCCGAGATGGCGACCCGCGACTACGTCCGGCTCGTCGCGAAGGGCATCCGCGGCGTCACCGACATCTCGGTCACGCAGACGCTGCTGCGGCAGGCGCGCACGGCCGTCCAGCAGTACGCGGACCCGGCCTGGCGCACCGAGGGCCTGGCCCTGCTCGCCGACACCCTCTGGGACCTCGCCCGCGAGGCCGAGCCCGGCTCCGACCTCCAGCTCGCCTACACGCAGGCGTTCACCGCGTCCGCCGCCACGGACGAGCACCTGGCGTTCGTCCGGGACCTGCTGGAGGGCTCGCAGGTCCTCGACGGCCTCACGGTCGACACCGACCTGCGCTGGGCGCTGCTGCGTCGCCTCGTCGTCACCGGCAAGGCGGGCGAGCCCGAGATCGACGCCGAGCTCGACCGGGACAGGACCGCCGCCGGGGAGCGGCACGCCGCCGCCTGCAAGGCCGCGGTCCCGACCGCCGAGGCGAAGGCCGCCGCGTGGGAGCGGATCGTGGCCGGCGACCTGCCGAACGCCGTCTACCGGGCGACGCTCGGCGGCTTCGTCGAGCCCGACCAGGCCGACCTGCTGGTCCCCTACGTGGACCGGTACTTCGCCGAGGTCGGCCGGGTGTGGAAGGAGTGGTCCAGCGACATGTCCCAGACGTTCGCCGAGGTCGCCTACCCCTTCCTGGTGATCGAGCGGTCGACGATCGACCGCACGGAGTCCTACATCGCCGACGAGCGGCCGCCCGCGGCGCTCACCCGGCTGCTGTCGGAGGGGCGCGACGGCGTGGCCCGCGCCCTGCGCGCCCGCGCGAAGGACGCCGCGTCCGCCTGACCCGGTGTTCGGCCGACCCCTGTTCCCGTCCCCCGTGACCGTGCGAAAGTTGCAAGGTCACGGGGGACGACGGTCACGGGGAGGCGGCGTGGAGACGGCTGAGGACGTTCTGGCGGCTCTGGCGCGGCGCTACGCGTTCGGCGACCTGGAGGCGCTGATCACGCAGGGCACCCTGGCCGCGGACGGCCGCTCCACCGCCGTCGCGGCGCTCTGCGCGTTCGGGCAGCGCGTCCTCGACCTGGACGCCGAGGACTTCGGCATGCCCGAGGAGGCCGGCGAGGTGCCGCCGGACCTGCTCGACCGGGCCCGCGCGAGCCGCATGCCGCAGGCGCCGCGGGAGCGGCCGCGCGGCGCACTCGCCAGCCTCCGTCCCGCCTACCGCCTCCTGCTGGAGGTCATCGCGATCCGCTGGCGGCGCCGCGACATGGCCGCGCTCGTCGCCGCCGTCCACATCGCCAGCGAGTACCTGCCGATGCTGGCGTGGGAGCCGGTGCTCGGCCACGCGGGCGACCCGGCGCTGATCGGCGCGGCGGTGAGCGGGGAGGGCAGCCGCTTCGGCGTCCCGATCGAGCCCGGGACGCCGCGCATGTGCGACCACACCCGGCCGGAGCGCTCCGCCTGCGAGCGCACCCTGCGGGTCGCCAGGGAGCCGGGGCCCGGCTGGCGCGCGTATCTCGACCGGCAGCACAGCCAGGTCTCCTCCGCCCTCGGCGACTGCGCCGCCCGGTGCCGCACGCCCTGCACGGTCGTGACGCGCCTGGACGACCTCGTCCGCGCCGACCTCACCGGCCGCTGCAAGCTCGCCGCCGACTTCGCCGACAGCCCGCTGGTGAAGCTGCGGCACGCCGCCCCGGTCGGCCACGGCTTCGGCGTCCCGTCCCCGGAGGAGGTCCAGGCGGCGTGGAGCCGCGCCCGCACGTCCCTGTCCCGCCACCCCCTGGGCAAGACGGTGCTGGCAGGCGACGACGACTCCTACCCGCTCCCGGGGCTGCCCGCGCTGTTCTCGGCGATCGCCGCGGCCGAGCTGCACCCCGACACGCTGCTCCACGACGTCACCAAGCGCATCATGTCGACGCTGTCCTGAAGAGCCGCAGCGCCTTTCCCGTCCGGAGGTCGTCGAGGAGGACGGGCTCGCCGTCCCGATCGGCCAGGGGGACCCGCCAGTTGGGGTACTCGTCGGTGGTGCCGGGCTGGTTCTGGGTCCGCCGTTCGCCGACGGCGTCGGCCAGGGAGACGCCGATGAGGCGGGCCGGGGTGCGGGTCAGGAAGTCGTGCAGGGCCGTGACGATCTCCTCGTCGTAGGCGGCGGAGCCGTCCTCCAGGGCCCGCATGACGTCGGCGGGCGCGCTGCGGAGCAGGTCCTGCGCGTGCAGGACGGCCAGCCAGTCGCCGAGCTGGCGGCGGTGGTCGTCCTCCTCCTCGGCCCGGGAGCGGGTGAGCAGGCCGAGGCGGTCGCGGAGCGCGATGTGGTCGCCGTGCGCGAAGCCGGTGATCGGCGGCATGTCGTGGGTTCCGACGGTCGCCAGGGACAGCTCCCGCCACTGGCCGGGAGGCTTGGGGCGTCCGCCGGCGTCGCGCTCGAACCAGAGCAGGGACGTGCCGAGGACGCCGCGGTCGGCGAGTTCCTCCCGCAGCTCGGGCTCGACGGTGCCGAGGTCCTCCCCGACGACGACGGCGCCGAAGCGCTCGGCCTCCCACGCCAGGCAGCCGAGCAGGGCCTCGCGGTCGTAGCGGACGTAGGTCCCCTCGGCCGGCGACGCGCCCTCGGGCACCCACCACAGCCGCGACACCTGCATGGCGTGGTCGAGGCGTATCCCGCCGGCGTGCCGGAGCGCTGCCGCGGCCATCTCGCGGAACGGCCGGTACGCGCCGGTGGCCAGCGCCCCGGGCCGCCACGGCTGCTGGCCCCAGTCCTGGCCGCGCTGGTTGAACTCGTCCGGGGGCGCGCCGACGCTGATCCCGGGCGCGCACAGGCTGCCGTACATCCAGGTGTCGGCGCTGCCGTGCGGAACCCCGACCGCCAGGTCGTGGACGATCCCGACCGCCATCCCGGCGTCCCGGGCGGCCCGCTGCGCGTCCGCGAGCTGCCCGTCCAGCCGCCACTGGAGCCATTCGTGGAAGGCGGCGCGGCGGTCGTACTCGCGGGCCTCCAGGACACCGCGGTCGCGGGCGTCGCGCAGGCGGGACGGCCAGCGCCGCCAGTCCGTGGTGCCCTGCTCCTCGCTGATGGCGCACCACGTCGAGAAGTCGCCGAGGGCTCCCTGTTCACGCCGGCGGAACTCCTCGAACGCCGGGTCGCCCTCCCGCCGGACGCGGTACATCGCCTCGAAGGCCTCCAGCTTGGCCGCCCACACCGCGTCCCGGTCCAGCAGGCCCTCCTGGGCGCGCAGCTTGGCCGCGAGGGCCCCGAACCGCTCCCGGTCCTCGGCGGGCAGCCGCGCGTACTCCGGCATGTCCTCGATCCGCAGGTAGATCGGCGAGGGGAAGCGGCGGCTCATCGGCGAGTACGGGGACGGCCCGACCGGCGGGACGGGTTCCGTCGCGTGCAGCGGGTTGACCAGCACGAAACCCGCGCCGAGCTCCCGGCCGCTCCACGTCGCGAGGTCCACCAGGTCGCGCAGGTCGCCGAGCCCCCAGGACGCGCTGGACCGGACCGAGTACAGCTGCGCCGTGAACCCCCACGCCCGGGGCGGGGGGCGCAGCGAGTCCGGGGCGACCAGCAGCGTCGTGTACAGCCAGGTCGACCCGCGCCGGACGCGGAGGTGGTGCCAGCCCGGCGGGACGTCCCCGCTGCCAGGCAGCGGCTCGAACGGCCGCTCGGCCGGAGAGCCGCCGGCGTGCGGCGGCGCGAGCACCTCGTCCGCGCCGGCCCTGATCTCGGCCTCGGCGTCCTCGCCCGGCTCCAGATGCCGCCGGAGCGCCGCGCGGATCCGGCCGGCCGTCTCCCCCGCCGCCCGGTGGACGAGGAGGTTCGGCGGCAGCCCGCGCGCCCGCTCCCGGTGCCGGTCCAGCTCGGCCCGGACGGCGGCGGGCGTGGAGGCGTCCACCCCGAGCGCCGCGAGGACGGCGACGAGCGTGTCCGGCGCGACCGCCGTGTCGCGCCCGCGCCAGTCCTCGTACCGGGTCGCGACCCCGTGCCGGCCGGCCAGCCTGATCAGTTCGTCGTCGCCCACGCCTGCACCATGCCCGGTGCGGGCGGGCTCACGCCGTCCAGATCGCGGGCTTGCGGTCGGTCCACGGGCGGGCCTCCTCCAGCTGGGCGGACAGCGAGATCAGCGTGCCCTCCCCGCCGAGCCGCCCGGCGAGCATGATCCCGATGGGCAGGCCCTGCTCGTTCCAGTGCAGCGGGACGTTCACCGCCGGCTGCCCCGAGATGTTGTACATCGCGCAGAACGGCGTGAAGTGCGTCTGGCGCCGGAAGTTCTCCGCGGGCTCCAGGTCGTGGAAGTACCCGATCGGGACGGGCGGCATGGCCAGCGTCGGATGCAGGATCGCGTCGAACTCGTCCATCACCGGGAACGCGGCGCGCAGCGCGCCCTGCAGCGCGGCGTGCGCCTGGAAAAGCTTCGGCGCCGGCGTCTTGTCGCCGTACGCGCGCAGGTGGCGGGTCAGCGGCTGGAGCAGGTGCTCGCTCTCCTCCGGGACGGGCGTCATCGTCGCCATCACGCCCCACAGCGTCGCGAAGTGGGGCACGAGGTCCGAGCCGAGCACCTGCGGCAGGTCGACGATCTCGTGGCCCAGCTCCTCCAGGAGCGCGGACGCGTCCTCGTAGGCGGCGACGCAGTCCGGGTGCACCTCGACGTCCGGCACCGGCGGCCGGAGGCTCCGCGCGATGCGCAGCCGGCCGGGCGGCCGGTCGGCGTGGGACAGGAACGGCGCGTCCGGCTCCGGCGCCCGGAACAGGTCGCCGGGCATGTGGCCCGACATCACGTCCAGCATGAGGGCGGCGTCGCGGACGGTCCGGGTGATCGGCCCGTTCGTGGACAGCCCGAACAGGTCCGGGATGACCGGCCCCTGCGAGATCCGGCCGCGGGTCGGCTTGATCCCGAAGAGCCCGCAGGCGCTGCTGGGGATCCGGATCGAGCCGCCGCCGTCGCTGCCCTGCGCGACCGGCGCCAGCCCGGACGCGACCGCCGCCGCGGCGCCGCCGCTGGAGCCGCCCGCCGACCGGGAGGTGTCCCACGGCGTCCGGGCCGGGGGCGACACGTCCCCCTCGGTGTAGCAGGGCAGCCCGAACTCCGGCGTCGTGGTCTTGCCGAGCAGGACCGTCCCCGCGTCCGCCAGCTTGGCCACCACGTTGTCGTCCGCGAAGCCCGTCAGGTCGGCGTAGACGGCCGAGCCGAACGTGATCCGGACGCCGTTCACCATGTTGAGGTCCTTGATCGGGACCGGGACGCCGTGCAGCGGCGGCAGGTCCGCGGGGTCCGCGGCGTCCGTCACCGCCTTCTCAGCGCGGCGCGCCTCCTCGCGGGCGCGTTCGGCGGTGACCGTCACGTAGGCGCCGACCTGCTCGTTGAGCCGTTCGATGCGGGCCAGATAGTGGTCGGCGAGCTCGACCGGAGATACTTCCCTCGTGCGTACGGCGGTCGCCATCCGGGTGGCGCTGAGGTCATGGGTTTGTGTCACAAACCGGAACGCTAGACGCCGTGTGCGCGGGCATCAAAGAGGGCAGACAGGACAACATCGGTGAAGGGAGATGAATACCGGTCTACCCGTCCGTGCCGTAAGTGAATCACCGTCCCGGGGCGACAAAACTATGAACCCCCCATGACTAGGCGACGACCCGATCGATGATTACTCTGCGCACGGAGGATCATGCCCCCGATGGGAGAGGAATACGGAGCGTCACTCATGGCGATCGTGGAGCGGGGCAACATGCAGGGACAAGCCAGAGGACGGCCCCAGGCCGACACCGAGGAGACACGCTCGGAGGAGAGGCGTGAGCACCATCAGCAGGCTCCGGTGAAGGAGCGACCCGAGGAGGACACCGCCGCGACGCTGCTGGACGACCCCCGGACGCGCCGGTGGATGTGGCGGATCGGCGTGGCCGTCGTCGCCGGCCTCGCGGTCCTGCTCGTGTTCGGCTGGCGGCTCGGCGTCACCGTCGCGGTCCTCGTGGTCATCGGCGACGTCGTCCGGCAGTCCCGCAAGAGCTCCTCCGTCACCGCCTGGCAGAAGTCCTCGGCGGCCGAACGGCGCACCGAGCGGCAACTGAAGTCGCTGCAGCGCAACGGCTACCTCGTGCTGCACGCGCGGGCCGTCCCCCGGGACGACGAGGGCGTCAGCGACGGGCGGATCGACCACCTGGTGATCGGGCCGAGCGGCGTCTACGCCATCGACTCGGAGAAGTGGGACAAGCGCCTCCCCGTGCGCACCATGTCCCACCTCAAGCTCTTCCACGGCCCCTTCAACAAGAAGGACCGCCTGGACGAGGCACGCTGGGAGGCCCAGCAGGCCAGCAGCATCCTCGGCGAGCGGGTCGGGTTCGACGTGCCCGTCCAGCCGTCCGTGGCGATCTACGGCCCGTCCATCCCGTGGAAGGTCATGCGGGTCCGCGAGGTGGACGTCTACGCCGGCAACCGGGCGCGCTCGTACCTGCGCCGCCGTCCGAAGATCCTCACCGACGGCGACGTCCGGCGGATCTTCCAGGCGGCCGAGCAGGCCCTGCCGCCGAAGTACCCCGAGTAGGTCAGGGGGCGGCCTGCTTCCCCGGGCCGCCCACCGCACGGCCCGGCCGCGAGCCGGGCGCCCGAGGACGGGCAGGCCGGGACACCGTCGTCCCGGCTTTTTTCACGCCCTCCGCCGGTTGGTAGCATCGGGGACGGGCCGGCCCGCGCGCGACCTCCGCCGAGCCGGCGGCAGCGCCGCGATCCGCCGCTGCGAGCACACGCTTCCCCAGGCGACCCGTACCGCCACGCCGAACCATGCGCGGCCCGTCGTCCGGCACGTCACAGGTTGGAGAGGTCACAATGCCACCGCTCAGGTCACGCACGGTCACCCATGGCAGGAACATGGCGGGCGCCCGCGCGCTCATGCGGGCCAGCGGCGTCGAACGCGAGGACTTCGGCAAGCCGATCGTCGCGGTGGCCAACAGCTTCACCCAGTTCGTGCCCGGCCACGTCCACCTGGACGAGGTCGGCAAGGTCGTCGCCGGCGCGGTCCGCGAGGCGGGCGGGGTGCCCCGCGAGTTCAACACCATCGCCGTGGACGACGGCATCGCGATGGGCCACGACGGCATGCTGTACTCGCTGCCGTCCCGCGAGGTCATCGCCGACGCGATCGAGTACATGGTCAACGCGCACTGCGCCGACGCCCTGGTCTGCGTCTCCAACTGCGACAAGATCACGCCGGGGATGCTGCTGGCCGCGCTGCGGCTGAACATCCCGACCGTGTTCGTCTCCGGCGGCCCGATGGAGGCCGGCAAGCCCGTCCAGGGCGTCATGGGCGGCAACAAGCTCGACCTGATCGACCCGATCATCGCCTCCGCCGACGCGTCCACGTCCGAGGACACGCTGCTGGAGATGGAGGAGAGCGCCTGCCCGACCTGCGGGTCCTGCTCCGGCATGTTCACCGCCAACTCGATGAACTGCCTCACCGAGGCGATCGGGCTGGCGCTGCCCGGCAACGGCACCGTCCTCGCCACCCACACCGCCCGCCGCGGCCTCTACGAGGACGCCGGACGCGCCGTCGTGGACGTCGCCCGCCGCTACTACGACAACGACGACGAGTCCGTCCTGCCGCTGAGCATCGCCACCCGCGACGCGTTCGAGAACGCCATGGTCCTCGACGTCGCGATGGGCGGCTCGACCAACACGATCCTGCACCTGCTCGCCGCCGCGACCGAGGCCGGCGTCGACTTCGGGCTCACCGACATCGACGCCGTGTCACGCCGCGTCCCGTGCATCTGCAAGCTGGCCCCGGCCACCGGCACGTACCACGTCGAGGACTGCCACCGCGCCGGCGGCATCCCCGCCCTGCTCGGCGAGCTGAACCGGGCCGGGCTGCTGAACCGCTCCGCCCACTCGATCCACTCGGCGTCGCTGGACGAGTTCGTCGCCAAGTGGGACGTCCGCTCCCCCGACGTCCTGCCGGAGGCCGTGGAGCTGTTCCACGCCGCGCCCGGCGGCGTCCGCAGCACCTCCGCCTTCTCGCAGAGCGCCCGCTGGGAGTCGCTCGACCTCGACCGCGAGAACGGCTGCATCCGCTCCGCCGAGCACGCCTACACCGCCGACGGCGGCCTGGCCGTCCTGCGCGGCAACATCGCGCCCGACGGCGCGATCGTCAAGACCGCCGGCGTGGAGGAGGAGCTCTGGACCTTCACCGGCCCCGCCGTCGTCTTCGAGTCGCAGGAGCAGGCCGTCGAGGGCATCCTCGGCGGCGAGGTCAAGGCCGGCGACGTGGTGGTGATCCGCTACGAGGGCCCGAAGGGCGGCCCCGGCATGCAGGAGATGCTGTACCCGACGAGCTTCCTCAAGGGCCGCGGGCTCGGCAAGGCGTGCGCCCTCGTCACCGACGGGCGGTTCTCCGGCGGCACGTCCGGGCTGTCCATCGGGCACGCCTCCCCCGAGGCCGCGGGCGGCGGCGTCATCGCCCTCGTCGAGGACGGCGACCGCGTCGTGATCGACATCCCGAACCGGGTGCTGGAGCTGGACGTCCCGTCCAACGAGCTGGAGATCCGGCGGGAGAAGCTCCTCGCCGACCTCGGCGGCTACCGGCCGCGCGACCGGCACCGCCCGGTCAGCGCCGCCCTGCGCGCCTACGCCGCGATGGCGACGTCCGCGTCCACGGGCGCCGCCCGCGACGTGTCGCAGCTCGAGCGCCTCTGAGCATTACCCATCGGGTAATCGCCCGCATTCCCCTCGGGCGACAGAGTGGTGGGTGCCGGACAGGCCGGCACTCACCACCGAAGGAGATCCCGATGACCGCCTACGCTCTCGCCCACCTGCGCCCCCAGCCGCCGCTGCACGACGACGTCTTCACCTACATCGAGCGCATTCAGGCCACCATGGACCCGTTCGGCGGCCGCTTCCTCGTCCACAACACGCCCGCCGAGGTCATCGAGGGCCCGCTGGACGGCGGCTACGTGCTGATCGAGTTCCCCGACATGGACAGCGCCCGCGCCTGGTACGAGTCGGACGCCTACCAGGCGATCCTGCCGATGCGCACCGACCACGTCCCGGGCACGGCCGTCCTCCTCCAGGGCGTCCCGGAGGACTACGACGCCGCGGCCACCGGCCGAGCGATGCGCGCCGCCCAGAACGGCTAGGAGGAGCAGCACCCCCCGCCGCAGCAGCCCCCACCGGACGGCGGCGACGCGCCGGGCCGGGCCGCCCCGGTGACGGCGACCGTCGAGAGCAGTTTCACCGTGTCGTCATGCCCGTCCGGACAGGGCGCCGGATCGGAAGCATTGATCATCGGCCGGGAGACCTCAAAGGTCGACCCGCACGCACGGCAGCGATAGTCATAACGAGGCACGCTCCCAGAATAACCTCAGCCACCATCACGGGCAGGCGAGTGGAGCGAGCGGAACGCGCATGCCCGTAGTGACGGGGGTTTCAGGGGTCGCCCCCCCTGGGCCAACACAGCCCCGGGGAGTTCACGCCGCTGGTTCGGTCACGTACGCCGCCCATTGGGGGTCGCCGTCGTGGACCAGGCCGATGAGGCGCCAGTGGGCGCCTCGGGGGACGGCGGGGGTGACGCTGAGGCTCCAGCCGAGTTCGGACAGGAGCCGGTCGGCCTTGCTGTGGTTGCAGGTCATGCAGGAGGCGACGCAGTTCTCCCAGACGTGCTTGCCTCCGCGGCTGCGCGGGTGGACGTGGTCGATCGTCTCGGCGCGGCGGCCGCAGTAGACGCAGCGGAAGTTGTCGCGGCGCATCAGCGCGGCGCGGGTGAGGGGCACGCGGGTGCGGAACGGGATCCGGACGTAGCGGCGGAGGCGGATGACGGAGGGGACCTCGACCGTCATGGTGGCGGAGTGGAGCACGGCGCCGGAGGTGTCGTGATGGACGATCTCCGCCTTCTCGCGAAGCACGAGGCAGACGGCCCGCCTGAGCGGGAGCGTGGTCAGTGGTTCGTACGTCGCGTTCAGGAGGAGGACCTGTCTCATCAGACGCCCTCCACCGGGCACTGCTGGTCTGTCGCCTCGGTGGGCGCGTCTGGGCGCGCCTCCCACCGAGGCCCGATTATCGTCTCCGGCACCTGCTCACTCGCCATGAGGACCTCCCCAGGGGCGACCCGACCACATCAGTGTGGCGTCTGAGGGAGCCCGTTCGCTACCCCATTCATTTCCCGCCGGCGGCCGGCTCGAACGCGCGCCCTGGTGGGAGCGCCCGCAACGGGCGGTCCGGGCGGCCAATAAGGTGCATTCATGACGCCGTATCCGCCCGCGCAGCGCCAGGACATCGTCGAGGACATCCACGGTCACCGGGTCGCGGACCCGTACCGCTGGCTGGAGGACGCCGGCAGCGACGAGACCAGGCAGTGGCTCGCCGCGCAGGACAGGCTGTTCCACAAGGTCGTTGACGCGTTGCCGGGGCGGGAGCGGCTGCGGGCGCGGCTCGGGGAGCTGCTCGGCGCGGGGAGCGTCGGGTCCCCGGTGTGGCGGGGCGAGCGGCGGTTCTTCACCCGCCGCGGCGCCGACCAGGAGCATCCGGTGCTCTACACGGTCGATCCGGACGGGTCCGAGCGGGTCCTGGTGGACCCGATCGCCCTCGATCCCGCCGGGACGACGACGCTGGACGGGTGGCAGCCCGACAAGGAGGGCCGCCTGCTGGCCTACAAGATCTCGACCGGCGGGGACGAGGAGTCGCTGCTGTACGTGATGGACGTCGCGACCGGCGCGCGGGTGGAGGGGCCGATCGACCGGGCCCGGTACTCGTCGGTCGCGTGGCTGCCGGGCGGCGAGGCGTACTACTACACGCGGCGGCTGCCCGCGCGGGACGTCCCGACGGGCGAGGAGCAGTACCACCGGCGCGTGTACCTGCACCGCGTCGGCACCGAGCCCGACACCGGCGACGTGCTGATCTTCGGTGCGGGGCGCGACAAGACCAACTACTACGGGGTCGGCGTGAGCCGCGACGGGCGCTGGCTCACGATCTCGGCGTCGCAGGGCACGGCGCCGCGCAACGACCTGTGGATAGCGGACCTGTCGGCGTCCTCGCCCGAGGCGCCCGCGCTGCGGACGGTGCAGGAGGGTGTCGACGCCGAGACCAGCGTGCACGTGGGGCGCGACGGCCGCGCGTACGTCTTCACCGACCGCGACGCGCCCCGCTCCCGGCTGTGCGTCGCCGACCCGTCCGACCTGTCCTACGGGACGTGGCGGGACCTCGTGCCGCAGGATTCCGAGGCCGTCCTCAGCGATTTCGCGATCCTCGACGGCCTCGACTCCCCGGTGCTGCTGGCCGGCTGGACGCGCCACGCGGTCAGCGAGATCACCGTGCACGACCTGGAGTCGGGCGAACGCGTCGGGACCGTCCCGGCACCGGGGCTCGGCTCGATCGGCGGGATCATCGAGCGTCCCGAGGGCGGGCACGAGGCGTGGTTCGGCTACACCGACAACGTGACGCCGTCGTCGGTCATGCGGTACGACGCCCGCACCGGGGAGACGACCCTGTGGGCGTCCGCGCCGGGGACGGTCGACGTTCCGGACATCGAGACGCGCCAGGTCGTCTACACCTCGCGGGACGGGACGCAGGTGCGGATGCTGGTCGCGTCCCGCCCGGGGCTGTCCGGCCCCCGGCCCGCGATCCTCTACGGATACGGCGGCTTCAACATCTCGCTCACGCCGTCCTACTCGGCGAGCGTCCTCGCGTGGGTCGAGGCCGGCGGCGTGTACGCGGTCGCGAACCTGCGCGGCGGGTCCGAGGAGGGTGAGGAGTGGCACCGCGCGGGCATGCGGGAGCGCAAGCAGAACGTGTTCGACGATTTCCACGCCGCCGCCGAGAAGCTGATCGCGGACGGCCTGACGACGCCGTCCCGGCTGGCGATCTCCGGTGGGTCCAACGGCGGGCTCCTGGTCGGCGCCGCCCTCACCCAGCGTCCCGACCTGTACCGTGCCGTCGTCTGCTCGGCGCCGCTGCTGGACATGGTGCGGTACGAGCGGTTCGGCCTGGGCGAGACGTGGAACGACGAGTACGGGACGGCCGACGACCCCGAGGAGTTCGGCTGGCTCATCGGCTACTCGCCGTACCACCACGTCCACGCCGGGACCGCCTACCCGGCCGTCCTGTTCACGACCTTCGGCAGCGACACCCGCGTGGATCCGCTGCACGCCCGCAAGCTCTGCGCGGCGCTGCAGCACGCGACCGCGTCGGACGCTCCGATCCTGCTGCGGGACGAGGCGGAGGTGGGGCATTCCGCCCGGTCGGTGAGCCGGTCGGTGGATCTGATGACCGACACGCTCACGTTCATGGCCGCGCAGACCGGGCTCTCCCTGGACCCCGGCGAGCACGACGAGTTGACGGATGGTCTAATAACGGGATGAGCGAGACGATGGTGCGCGGCACCATGGAACGCGTGCTCGGCCTGCTCCGCGAACCACCGGAGACCCCGGACGAGTCCGCCGGGTACCTCGACCTGCTCGGCCCGTCCGCCAAGGCGCCGCCGTCCCTCGCCCAGGCGG
Source organism: Actinomadura madurae (assembly GCF_900115095.1). Classification (GTDB taxonomy): domain Bacteria; phylum Actinomycetota; class Actinomycetes; order Streptosporangiales; family Streptosporangiaceae; genus Spirillospora; species Spirillospora madurae. The sequence continues at coordinate 185,558 of NZ_FOVH01000010.1, read as the reverse complement.
TCATGGAGTCGAGGTTCCTGCCCCGCATCTACGAGAAGGTGTGGCGGCCCGTCGGTTTCAACCTGGCGAAGGGCTGGCCGCTCGGCCCCGACACCGCCGAAGAGCACGCGATGGCCCGCGACTGGCTCGGCCTCGCGCACCCCGGCTACGCGGCCCGCCCGCCCGCGACCGTGCTGGACGTCGCCTGCGGCCCCGGCAACGTCACCCGCGCGCTCGCCGCGGGCATCGGCCCGGACGGCCTGGTCGTAGGGCTCGACGCGTCCGAGACCATGCTGGCCCGCGCCGTCGCCGACACCGGCCCCGGCGGCGAGGTCCGCTACGTGCGCGGCGACGCGGCCGGCCTCCCCTTCCGCGACGGCGTGTTCGACGCCGTCTGCTGCTTCGGCGCCCTCTACCTGTTCGACGACCCGTGGGCGGCCGTCGACGGGATGGCCCGCGTCCTCAAACCCGGCGGGCGCCTCGTCATCCTCACGTCCCGGCGCCCCTCCCGGCTCCCCGCCAACCGCGTGGGCGGCGAACTCCTCCGCCACGCCACCGGACTCACCGTCTTCGGTGACGAGGAAGTCACCGGAGCGCTCACCGACCGGGGATTCACCGAAATCCGCCGACGCCGCTACCCTCTGATGCAGATGGTCGGAGGACGGCGTCCACCCCCCAGCCCCTAGGACGCGGCCGAGGTTCGCGCTACCCTCCCACCACACGCACGGACACCGTGCCCACGGACGCCCCCTCCTGGGGTTGGGAAGCCTCCAGGAGGGGGTTTCGTATTTTTGTGGTGCGGCGCCCGGGGGCGCCGCACCACAAAAAGCCACGTGCGATCGCTGGCATCGCTCCGACTCGCCTTGCGGCTCGCTTCTGTGTTTATTGCAGTGCCCTCCTCCTTCGGGCCTGGCGGCCCTCCATCGTCGGGCACTGCGGGCGATCGCTGGCATCGCTCCGACTCGCCTTGCGGCTCGCTGCGCGATCAGGGTCTCGCTTCGCTCGCCGCTGCCTTCGGACGCGATCGCGGTCCCCAGGTTGTTGCGGTGGCGGCTGAGCTCTGCGCAGTAGTGGCTACCGCTCCGCGCGCGCCTTTCCCTGGCTCGGGGGCGCGGCTTTTGGCCCGGAGCCGCGGCGGGACCGGGCCGCGCTACCGGTACCGCCGCGGCTCGGGGGTCTCAGCGGAGCCGTTTCTCCAGGTAGATGTTGACGATGCCGCCGATGGTCTCGCGGCGGGTCTCCGTCCAGCCGAACTTGCGGTAGAGGGCGAGGGCGGGGGGCTGCAACTCGGTGGTGTCGGCGCGGAGGACGCGGTAGCCGTACTCGGCGGCGCGTTCCTCCAGCGCCTGGACGAGGGCGGCGCCGTAGCCGCGGCGCTGCACGGCGGGCAGGACGCGCAGCCGCACCATCTCCACGGCGTCGAGGACGGGGCTGCCGGGCGCGTAGCCGCCGTAGGCGCGTGCGTGGCCGCCGGGGATCAGGTCGGCGCGGCGCAGGCCGCCCATCGCGACGATCCGGTCGTCCAGCTCGCCCACGAGGAACTCGCCGTCGTTGCGGAGATAGATGTCCTCCATCCGGAAGAAGTCGTGGTCGTAGTAGACGCCGTCGCCGGGGCGCAGGCCGACCTGGGCGAGGCCCTCGCGGTGCAGGGCGAGGACGGTGCCGTGGTCGGGGGCGCTATAGCGGCGCAGTCTCAGGTCTCCGTAGCTCCACACCGGTGGTTCGTCCTGGAGGCGGACGAGGGTGTGGTGGCCCTGCCAGGACGTGCTGTCAGGCGTGCCCATGCCCGGTCAGACCTGCTCACCCGGACGGACCGCGGGCCGGTCCTGGGTGGGACTCGTCACCCAGGGACCGGCCAGCGCCTCGTAGAAGTCCTTGAGCTGCGGGATCTCACCGCACTTGGCGTTGACGGCCGCGCCGATCTGCCGCGCCCGGTGCACGAGGATGTCGGACCGGTGGTCGGACGGCAGATCGAGGATGGCCTCCTGGCCGGCGGTCAGCGCGGCCTCGGGCTGCCCGGCGTGCAGCTTGCACATCGCGCGGTCGAGGCGCACCAGGGTCAGGTCGACGCGGTCGGTGGGCGCGTAGAGGGTGAGGGCGTGGCTGAGCACCTCGTCGCCGTGCTGGTGGTCACCGAGATTGGTGAACGTGTCACCTTCGTAGAAGGCCATCTGCCGGTCGGTGAACCCGAACACGAGGTCGGAGGTGTCGGTCTTGGAAAGCTGGTCGAAGACAGAGCGGCCGCGCACGAGGGCGCGGCGGGCGCTCGGGGCGGCGTCGCCGCGCCCGCGCATCGCCAGCATGCCGAGAGCGCGCGCCTCGACGGCGGGGGCCATGGCGGCGGCGACACCGGGGGTGCGGCCGGCGAGGTCCTGCGCCTTGCGGGCCAGGTGCAGCGCCTCGCGGGGGTCGCCGTAGTACATCGGCACGAGCGACTCCCGCACGGTCACCCAGGCGCGCAGCTGCCGGTCGCCGGTCTCGTCGGCGGCGGTGCGCGCCGTCCGGAAGAACGAGCGGGCCAGCCGGTGGTCGCCCAGGTTGATCATGATCAGACCGGACAGCCCGGACAGCTGCGCGGCGATCCGGCACAGCCTTTCCTGCAACTCGACGGGCTGGCGCTTGTCGCACATGCGACGCACCTCGCTGAAGTCGAGCAGCACGTCGCAGAGCATCCGGAGGGAAGGGGTCGCCTGGTACTGCCGGCCGTAGCCGTAGGTGGTCTCCTCCCACTGGTCGAGCATGGTCGGCGAGACGGTCGCGCCGACGAGCGTGTCGTCCATCTTGCGGCGCAGGTTGTCGACCGCCCCAAGGAACTGACCGTCGAGCGCCACGCCCGCTCCGGCCAGAAGTTGCAGAAGGGTCCTACGAAGCACGATGTCCTCCTCTCCTACATCAATGGTCAGGGGGGCACCTGCGCGGTCGGCGCCCCGAAGTTCGTTCACGGTTGCCCAGGGGCGGTCGTCGCTCCTGGGGACGATGGCCCCGACGAGCGCGCCGGGGTCGGGTGCCGCGCGCCGGTCGGGCGTGCGCGGCTGCGGGACGCTCACGGCGCCCGCCGAGCGGACCGCGTGGCCGCGGCCGCAGATGCAGGGACTCTGGTAGTCGAGGGCGTCGGGTTCGACCCGGTAGACGGCGCAGAGGTAGTGCAGGTACTCGGGGCCGGGTCTTTTGTACCCGCTCTCATAGGCGGACAGCAGCGTCTCCCCGAGCCGGGGCGGCGGCTTGCCGTCGACCTCGTAGAGTGCCTTGACCTGCGCCACGATGTCGGACAGCGCGACACCGTGGGCCAGGCGGTGCGCCTTGACCCGGCTGGTGCCGAACAGAGGCCCGCACTGCTCGTGGATCTCCTGCGCGATCTCGACCGGGGGACGACCTCGGGCCAGGGCATGCGCGCGGATCCGGCGAGCCACGTCGGTCTCTTTTCGGGGGGGATCCGACATCCTCCGGCCTCCTCACCGTCGGGTCGGGACGCCGCCCCGTCGGGGGTGGACGATCGTCCCTGCCACGGCGACCGGTCGCTTTACGGCCACGACAGATAATCTCTCGCGCACGCAGCGTAACCCTGGTCACAGGCCCGGCCAAGCGATTCCGGAGAACAGGCGACGTCCGGAGGCTGTCACGCCCCCCGCGGGTAGAGATTCTTCCTCCGAGGGGAGGGAGCCTTCCTCTGAGGTGGGGTAATCCGGTACTTCGCGGGACGGCCGGTCTCTTGACCCGCCACCGTGAGAGTTGCAATTCTCGCGGCGAGTGACCGGACGGATCCGCAGAGTCGATCAAGGATGGGCCCGCCGCGGAGCTCGCCAAGGGTGTGCTCGCCTTAACCGGAGGGGGTGCGAGAGGTGGTCAGCGACAGACGCGTCGGCTACCTGGAGGAGCTGGAGCACGAGCTCGACACGCGGGGGCTCGTCGCCCGGGTCGTCCGGACCCGGTCGGGCCCGGCCTTCCTGCGGGTCGTGAACCCCGAGGCCGCGAGCCTCGCGGAGGACGTGACCTGCGCGCCGGCTCCCGAGAGCAAGGACCACTACTTCTGGTGGTCGTGGGGAGAGCGCATGCACCACGTCGACGACGTCGGCGGCGCCGCCCACAAGCTGGCGCACGTCCTCCAGCCGCTGCGCCACGGGGTGAGCGGACGCTCCTAGCCCCCGAGACCCGGGCGTCCGGACGGCCGGACGCCCGTAAGACCGGGCGTGTCCCGCGGGCCGCGGCGGATCGGCGCGGCAGCCGCGGATCCGCGGGACACGTTCGCCCGAAGTCCCTCCCCGGCCGGTTCGCGTCACCTCGCCAGGCGCCGTACGAACCGGTCGGCCCCGTCCCCTACGATCGGGCTCGTACCCGCCGCGGGTCCACGGCGAGGTGTCGAGGCACCACAACGGCCGGGGAGGGTCTGCCGCACATGTCATTCGCCGCGCCGCTCAGCGCGCCCTTCAGCGTGTCGCTCGCCGCGTCGCCGGCCGCCGGGGTCCTGCCCTGGGCCCAGGACGGCACCCCCGAGAGGGCATGCAACAGCCAGGACCCCACCGTGACGTGCCGGCTCGTCTGGAACATCAGCCACAGCGACGACTTCACCCGGTTCTACGCCACCTGGCTCGACACGCCGCTCAGCACGCTTTTCTGGATCATCGTCACCTTCGTGATCGCGCTGATCGTGAAGAACATCGCGCACCGCATGATCACCAGGGTCACGCTCCGGATGGCCGAGGGCACCATGTCGGAGAGGGTCCGGGAACGGTCCCGGACGGTCTTCGAGGGCAGCCCGGCCCTGCTGAACAAGCGGCGGGCCCAGCGCGCCCAGACGCTCGGCTCGGTGCTGCGCTCCGTCGCGTCCATCGTCATCATGGGAACGGCCGCGTTCAGCATCCTCGGCTCGCTCGGCCTCAACCTCGCCCCCATCCTGGCCAGCGCCAGCGTCATCGGCGTCGCGGTCGGCTTCGGCGCGCAGAACATCGTCAAGGACTTCCTCGCCGGGCTGTTCATGCTGCTGGAGGACCAGTACGGCGTGGGCGACTTCATCGACGTGGGCACCGCGAAGGGGACGGTCGAGGCGGTCACGCTGCGGGTCACCCGGATGCGGGACATGGACGGCGTCGTCTGGTACGTCCCGAACGGCGAGATCAAGAAGGTCGGGAACGAGTCGCAGAACTGGGGCCGCGCCGTCCTGGACATCCCGGTCGACATCCACGAGGACACCGAGAAGGTCAAGGAGATCCTGCAGGCCACAGCCGACGCGATGGCCGCCGACTCGGCGTGGAGCGAGGCGATCCTGGAGGAGCCGTCGGTGTGGGGCGTCCAGGCCCTCGCGGGCGACGCGATCGTGATCCGCGTCGTGCTGAAGACGGCGCCGGGCAAGCAGGGCGACATCGCCCGCGAGCTGCGCGAACGCGTCAAGCGGGCGTTCGACGAGGCGGGCGTCACGGTCGCCACCCCCGCGCCCTAGTGGATCATGGTGAGAACCGGGGCGCGGCTCACATAGGGTGGAGAGCGCTATGGCTGAACAGGTGACCTTCTACGAGGCGGTCGGCGGCGAGGAGACCTTCCACCGGCTGGTGCACCGCTTCTACCAGGGCGTCGCGAGCGACCCCGAACTGCGCGCCATGTACCCCGAGGATGACCTCGGCCCGGCCGAGGAGAGGCTGCGGCTGTTCCTCATCCAGTACTGGGGCGGCCCGACCACCTACAGCCAGCGGCGCGGCCATCCGCGGCTGCGGATGCGGCACGTCCCGTTCGTCATCGGGCCGGCGGAGCGGGACGCGTGGCTGCGGCACATGCGGGCGGCCGTGGACGAGCTGGGCCTGCCCGAAGACCTGGAGCGGCAGCTCTGGGGCTACTTCACGATGGCGGCGCAGAGCATGGTGAACGCTCCGGCATAAGCGGGTAGATCGCCGTGTATGACGCGAATCCCGTGGTGGCGCGACGCCGTCGTGTACGAGGTCTACGTCCGCAGTTTCGCCGATTCCGACGGGAACGGTGAAGGCGACCTCCAGGGGATCCGCTCCCGGCTCGGCCATCTGCGCGACCTGGGCGTGGACGCGCTGTGGCTCACCCCCTTCTACACGTCCCCGCTGGCGGACGGCGGCTACGACGTGGCCGACTACCGCGACGTCGATCCGCGTTTCGGCACGCTGGACGACTTCGACGCCCTGGTGGCGGACGTCCACGCCCACGGGATGCGGCTGATCGTCGACATCGTCCCGAACCACTCGTCCGACCGGCACCGCTGGTTCCGCGAGGCGGTGGCCGCGCCGCCGGGGTCGCCCGCACGGTCGCGCTACATCTTCCGGTCCGGGAGGCCAGGGGATGGTCCCGGCGGGGAGGTGCCGCCGAACGACTGGCCGTCCGCGTTCGGCGGCCCGGCCTGGACGCGGCTGGACGACGGCGAGTGGTACCTGCACCTGTACGCGCCCGAGCAGCCGGACTTCAACTGGCGCAACCCGGAGGTGCGGTACGAGTTCGAGGACGTCCTCCGGTTCTGGCTCGACCGCGGGGTGGACGGCTTCCGCATCGACGTCGCCGCCGGGCTGTTCAAGGACGAGTCGTTCCGCGACCTCGGCGGGCAGGAGCGCCGGGCGCTGAACGGCCCCATGTACAGCCGTCCGGAAGTCCATGACGTGTACCGCAGATGGCGGCAGATCCTCGACGGGTACGACGGGGACCGCATGGCGATAGGCGAGGTGTGGACGGACGGACCGGAGGACCTCGCGCTCTATCTGCGTCCAGACGAACTGCATCAGGTCTTCCAGTTCGACCTGCAACTGGCTCCGTGGTCGGCCGCGGCGTTCCGGGAGGTCATCGTCGCCGCTTTGAAGGCCGTCGCTCCTACCGGGGCGGCCCCCACATGGGTGCTGTCCAGTCACGACTCCGTGCGCCACCTCACCCGTTACGAGCAGCCGGAAGGCGTCCCCGGAATCGGATATGCCAGGGCCAAGGCGGCGTTGCTGTTACTTCTGGGGCTTCCAGGGTCGGCGTACCTGTATCAGGGCGAGGAACTCGGACTGCCGGAGGTGGCCGACCTGCCCGGTGAGGCCCGGCAGGACCCCATCTGGTACCGGACGAACGGGGAGCTTGCAGGACGGGACGGCTGCCGCGTCCCGCTGCCCTGGTCGGGTTCCACCGAGCCGTACGGGTTCTCCCCCGACGGCGTCCGGCCCTGGCTGCCCATGCCGGAGGGGTGGGCGTCCATGACCGCCGAGGCCCAGGCGTCCGACCCGTCCTCCATGCTGGCCTGGTACCGCGAGGCGCTCGCGCTGCGCCGCCGCCTGCGGGACGGGCTTCCGGACGACCTGGAGTGGCTCGACTCCCCCGACACGGCCCTGTTCTTCCGTCGCGGGCCGCTCACGGTCGCCCTCAACTGCGGCGAGAACCCCGTGCGCGTCCCGGCGGGCACGCCGCTGCTGACCAGTACCCCGCTGTACGGCGACCTGCTTCCGGAAAACACGGCGGCCTGGCTCCAAACCGCCTGAACGAGGCCAGCGAGCTTCGTTGCGGGGGCCGGGCAAGCGAGCGCGGTGTGCCGCGCCGTGCAAGGGGTCAGTGCACGGGCGGCACACCGCGAGTTCGCTCCAGATGTGTCCGCTACAGCGGAGGACGCTGGAGCTGGAGCGGGTCGTCCGCGCGCGGTGCGGACTTCAGCGTCTGCGCGCCGGCCTCGACGCCCGCCCAGCGCTTGACGTAGGCGATCGCCTTCGACTGCTCGTCGGCGGGCAGCGCGGTGATGATGCGGCCGCTGTGGTTCATGCCCTGGGCGACGTAGACGGCCGAGTCGCGGCTGCCGCGCCCGAGGCGGAACGGCTCGGCGCCCCACGGGTCGTTGGAGCCGTACAGGAACAGCATGTGGTTCGCGTTCCCGCGCACCCAGCGGTCGATGTCGCGCATGGCCCGCCCGTTGTCGAACCGCATCGGGATGTCACGCGGGACGTAGGTGCGCGGCTGGTAGCTGCTCTCGTACCGCAGCAGCGGGCGGAGGTGCTTGAACTTCGGCGACGGCCAGCCGAGCTGCGTGCCCGCCTGGTAGTAGTACGGGATGTACGGGGAGAGACCCTGGTCGCTGTAGAACGACAGCCCGGAGATCGTGTCGAGCGTCTTGTACAGCTCGTCGTCGGTGGCGTTCACCGCGGGAAGGTCTGCGCAGTCGGACTGCAGGCTGTACTGCCAGAACGCCCACTCGTAGTCCATCACCGAGTTCTCGAAAGCGCGGTCCTGCGTGCGCAGGATGGTGAACGTCCAGCCGTTCTCGTCCGCGGCGGCCTTGAAGCGTTCGAGCATCGCGGGGCGGCGCTTGAGGAACTCTCGTGCGAGCCCCTTCACGTGGGCGCGGCATTCGGGGTCGGTGCCGACCGTCCGGAAGAACTCGTCGTAGGCGCGGTCGTCGTTGTTGCTGACGTCGTTCGGCGCGACGTACACGACGCTGCCGTCGACGTCGCGCGGGTAGAACCGCTTGTGGTAGACGGCCGTCATGCCGCCCTTGCTGGCGCCCGTCGAGATCCACTTGCCCTTGTAGATGGTCTTGAGGGCGCGGATCAGCCGGTGCTCGTCGGTGGCGGCCTGCCAGATCGTGTCCTTCTTCCAGTCCGTCGGCTCGGGACGGGACGGAGTGAAGTACCGGTACTCGACCGAGATCTGGTTGCCGTCCACCAGCGCCGTCGGCTCGGACGTGAACATCACTTCCGGCGTGTCGTAGCCGCTGGTGTAGAGCACCATCGGACGGTCGGCCGCCTTGTGCTGCAGCATGATGCGCTGCTCGAACCACTGCCCGCGCGGGTTGCGGTGGTCGACAGGCTGCCTGTACTCAAGCCAGAACCAGCGGTAGCCCGGCAGGGTCGAGGCCTTCTCCGTGACCTGCATTCCGGGGATCGCCTTGAGCTGGGCGAGGACGTCGCCCGCCTGGGCGGCACCCGCCGTGGCGGTGCCCGCCCGGGTCGTGACCGCCTGCGCCGCGCTGGCGCCCGCCCCGGTCATGCCGGCGGCGAGCAGCAGTGCCATCGCTCCTCGTGAGACGCGCCGCATTGTGCCCCTTTCACGTGGGTTCTCCACATTTGCGTCGCGACACTAGAGGGAGAAGTGGGCCGAAAACGGATCGCTGTTGCGCTTGTTACCTATCCGTGACGGCGCAGTTGTCACCGGGGCAGTGCGGATTTCCCTGATCAGGTCGGTGGAACGAGGGCGATTCCGTCGTCCCACGGGGCAAGGCACTCGAAAAGCCGTTCATCGTGCCAGCGCCCGTCCAGATGAATGTGGCGCCGGGCCGTTCCCACGGGCGTGAACCCGTTGCGCTCCAGAACGCGCTGGGACGCGTGGTTGTCGACCCTCGTGAACGCCTCCACGCGATGCAGGCGCAGCGCACCGAAGGCCACGTCCAGCGCCTGGCCGAGCGCCTCGGTGGCGACGCCCCGGCCGGCGTGCGCCCGCGCCACCCAGTAGCCGACGAAGCAGCTCTGGAGCGGGCCGCGCAGGACGTTGTTGAGCGTGATCCGCCCGGCGACCTCGTCGTCGACGACGATGACGCCCGGCCACATCTCCCCCGCCGCGTACGCCTCGGCCAGGTCGTGCAGGTTGTCGCGCTGTCCCTCCACCGTGTAGTACGCGTCGTCCCGTTCCGGTTCCCAGGGACGCAGGTACTCCCGGTTCGCCTCGTACAACGCCGCGAGGGCCTCCGCGTCCGCCACCTGGACGACCCGCAGCCGCACCCCGGACCGGCGTCCGTCCAGGGCAGGCGGCGGACCGGCGAGGGCCGTCATGCGCCGGGCGCCACGTAGCGCCCGATGAACTCCCGCTCCTCCCGAGTGAACCGCCGCAGCCGGTTCGCCTCGACGTCGAACGCGACGAGCGTCGAGGTCGCCTCGGCGTACACGTGCTCGTCGTCCCGCACCTCGTAGGCCAGCTTGAACGACGCCGCGCGGGCCTCGGTCACCCACGTCTCCACCCGGATCGGGTACACGGTCGGCAGCAGCGGCATCCGGTAGTCGATCTCGTGCCGGGAGATCACCATCCCGCGGACGGGCTTCTCCCCCTTCCGCACCGGGTCGCCGTGGAACATCTCCAGCCGCGCGTCCTCCAGGTAGCCGAGGAACTTCACGTTGTTCACGTGGCCCTGCGAGTCGATGTCGCCGAACCTGATCTTGAACTCGTAGACGTGCCGGTACTCGGCCGCGGCCATCTGCTGCATGTCCTCGCCTGGGGATACGGGGGAACCGGGGTCGCCTGATGCTACCCGCAGCGGGTTCAGCCCCTGACGAGGCAGGGTCGCTTCGGGTCGAACGTCCAGCCCGGGACCAGGTACTCCATCGCGGCCTCGTCGTCCCGGTCGCCCAGCCCGTACCGGAGATACCGGCGGTGCGCCTCCTCGATCCGCTCCTCGTCGATGTCGACGCCGAGACCGGGACTCTCGGGAAGCCCGATCGCACCGTCCACGATCTGGAACGGCTCCTTGGTCAGCCGCTGGCCGTCCTGCCAGATCCAGTGCGTGTCGATCGCGGTGATCTCCCCCGGCGCCGCCGCCGCGACGTGGGTGAACATCGCCAGCGACACGTCGAAGTGGTTGTTGGAGTGCGAACCCCAGGTCAGGCCCCACGCCTCGCACAGCTGCGCCACCCGGACCGAGCCGCGCATCGTCCAGAAGTGCGGGTCGGCGAGCGGGATGTCCACCGCGTCCAGCCGGATCGCGTGGCCGAGCTGCCGCCAGTCGATCGCGATCATGTTGGTGGCGGTGCGCAGGCCGGTGGCGCGGCGGAACTCCGCCATCGTCTCCCGCCCCGAATAGTCCGGCTCGGCGCCGCACGGGTCCTCGGCGTAGGCGAGGACGTCCTTGAGGCCGGTGCCGATCCGGATCGCCTCGTCCAGCGACCACGCGCCGTTCGGGTCCAGGTTGATGCGGGCCTCGGGGAACCGCTCGGCGAGCGCCCGCACCGCCTCGGCCTCCTCGTCTCCGCGCAGGACGCCGCCCTTGAGCTTGAAGTCGGCGAACCCGTACCGCTCCCGCGCGGCCTCCGCCAGCCGGACGATCGCCTCCGGGGTGAGGGCCTCCTCGCGCCTCAGCCGCAGCCAGCCGTCCGCGCCCTCCGGCGGCGCCTCGTACGGAAGGTCGGTCTTGTTCCGGTCACCGATGTAGAACAGGTAGCCGAGCATCGGGACGGTCCGGCGCTGGACGCCGTCGCCGAGCAGCGCCGCCACCGGCACGTCCAGGTATTGCCCCAGCAGGTCGAGCAGCGCCGACTCGATCGCGGTCAGCGCGTGGACCATGATCCGGGTGTCGTGCGTCAGCGCGCCGCGCCCGCCCGCGTCCAGGTGGCCGAACGTCGCGCGGAAGGCGTTGAGGATCTCGTCCGACCGGCCGATGGGCCTGCCGACGACCAGCTCGCGGGCGTCCTCCAGCGTCTGCCTGATGCCCTCGCCGCCCGGCACCTCCCCGGCGCCGGTGTTCCCGGACGAGTCGGTGAGCAGCACCAGGTTCCGGGTGAAGAACGGACCGTGCGCGCCGCCCAGGTTGAGGAGCATGCTGTCGTGCCCGGCCACGGGCACGACCCGCATCTCGGTGACGACCGGCGTGCTCATCGCGGCACGCCCTGGTAGGCGACGGGACGCTGGAAGCGCTCGATGGCGAGGCTCCCCACGGACGTCGTCCGTGAGTCGGACGTCGCCGGGAACGGGCCCCCGTGGACCATCGCGTGCCCGACCCGCACCCCCGTGGGCCACCCGCCCCACAGGATCCGCCCGGCCAGCCGCTCCGCGACGGGCAGCAGCCGCGCGGCGGCCTCGCCCGACCCGTGGATCGTCGCGGTCAGCTGCCCCTCCAGCCCGCGGGCCAGGGCGATGACCTGGTCGAGGTCGTCGCACCGGACGACCAGGGAGCACGCACCGAAGATCTCCGCCTCCAGGTCGGGGCCGAAGTGCTCGGCGTCGACCGCCGCGAGGGCCGCGCGGCAACCCGCCGCCGCGTCCGGTTCCCGTCCCCGGGCGAGGATCTCCACGTGCGGGTGGTCTTCGAGCCGCCCGACGCCCTCGGCGTAGGCGCGGGCGATGCCCGGCGTGAGCATCGGCGCCCCCGGGACGGCCTCGATCGCCTTCGCCGCCGCGTCCAGGAACGCGTCGAGATCGGTGCCCTTCACCGCGAAGACGAGTCCCGGGTTGGTGCAGAACTGCCCCGCGCCGAGCGTCACGGAGCCGACGTACTGCTCGGCCAGGTCCCCGCCGTTCTCCGCGAGGGCGTCCGGCAGCAGGAAGACGGGGTTGACGCTGCTCATCTCCGCGTAGACCGGGATCGGCCGCGGGCGGCCCGCCGCCGCCTTCGCGATCGCCAGCCCCGCCGTCCGCGACCCGGTGAAGCCCACCGCCTGGACGCGCGGGTCGGTGACGAGCGCGATGCCGAGCGTCGGGCCGTCCCCGTACAGCATCGAGAACACGCCTTCGGGCAGCCCGGCCTCGCGGACCGCGTCCGACACGGCCCGCCCGACGAGCTCGCACGTCCCGGGATGCGCGTCGTGCGCCTTCGCGATCACCGGGCATCCCGCCGCGAGCGCCGACGCGGTGTCGCCGCCGGCCACGGAGAACGCGAACGGGAAGTTGCTGGCCCCGAACACCACGACCGGGCCGAGCGGAACCCGCCCCTGCCTGATCTCGGGCCCGGCCTCGCCCGCCGGATCGACGCCGGTCACCGTGTCGGCGGCCCGCAGGTCGGCGGCGAACAGGCGCAGCTGCCCGGTGGTCCGGGCGACCTCGCCGGTCAGCCTCGCCTCGGGCAGCCCGGTCTCGGACATGGCCCGCGGGACGAGCGTGCCGGCCAGGTCGTCGAGCTTCCCGGCGATCGCGTCCAGGAACGCGGCGCGCTCCTCGGCGCTCGTGGCCCGGTAGGCGTCGAAGGCCTCGTCCGCCAGCGCGCACGCGCGCGCCACCTCCGCGTCGCCGCCGTAGCCGTACGCGGGATCGAGGCGTTCACCCGTGCGGGGATCGACGGCGGTGATCGTCCGCCCCGTCCCGGCGACGCGCTCGAAGCCGATCACCATCTCGCCGGTGAGCTGCGCCAATGTCCCGTCCTCCTCCGTCTGGGCAGGGGTGCCTGCCTCGGACGATAGGAGACGCGAACGATACCTGTCCAACACGAAGAACGCATCGAGCGATGCCCAACGTGAATCACCGCATGCCCGGCCGACCGCACGCGGCCGGCCGGGGCACGGATCAGCGGGTGAGCTTGCGGTGCGTCACCCGGTGCGGGCGGGCGGCGTCGGCGCCCAGCCGCTCGATCTTGTTCTTCTCGTAGTCGGCGAAGTTGCCCTCGAACCAGAACCAGTTCGAGCCCTCTTCCCACGCGAGGATGTGCGTGGCGATGCGGTCCAGGAACCACCGGTCGTGCGAGGTGATCACGGCGCAGCCGGGGAACTCCAGGAGGGCGTTCTCCAGGCTGGACAGGGTCTCGGTGTCCAGGTCGTTGGTGGGCTCGTCCAGCAGCAGGACGTTCCCGCCCAGCTTCAGCGTCAGCGCCAGGTTGAGGCGGTTGCGCTCACCACCGGACAGCACGCCGGACGGCTTCTGCTGGTCGGGCCCCTTGAACCCGAACGCCGCCACGTACGCGCGGGACGGCATCTCGACCTGCCCGACCTTGATGTGGTCCAGGCCGTCCGAGACGGCCTCCCACACCGTCTTCTTCGGGTCGATGCCGCCCCTGCCCTGGTCGACGTAGGAGACCTTCACGGTCTCCCCCACCCGCAGGTCGCCGGCGTCCGGCTGCTCCTCCCCGACGATCATGCGGAAGAGCGTGGTCTTGCCGACGCCGTTCGGGCCGATGACGCCGACGATCCCGTTCGGCGGCAGGTTGAACGACAGGTCGTCCATCAGGACCCGGTCGCCGAAGCCCTTCGTCAGCTTGTCCGCGACGATCACCGTGTTGCCCAGCCGGGGACCCGGCGGGATCTGGATCTCCTCGAAGTCCAGCTTGCGGTACTTCGCGGCCTCGGCGGCCATCTCCTCGTACCGCTCCAGACGCGCCTTGCTCTTCGTCTGCCGCGCCTTCGGGTTCGACCGGACCCACTCCAGCTCGTCCTGGAGCCGCTTCTTGCGCTTGGCGTCCTTGTTGCCCTCGACCTTGAGCCGCTCCGCCTTCTTCTCCAGGTAGACGGAGTAGTTGCCCTCGTACGGGTAGCAGCGGCCCCGGTCCAGCTCCAGGATCCAGGTCGCCACGTTGTCGAGGAAGTACCGGTCGTGAGTGACGGCGAGGACGGTGCCCTCGTACTTCGCGAGGAACTGCTCCAGCCACTGCACGCTCTCGGCGTCCAGGTGGTTGGTCGGCTCGTCCAGCAGCAGGAGATCGGGCGCCTCCAGCAGCAGCTTGCACAGCGCGACCCGCCGGCGCTCACCACCCGACAGCGTCGCCACCTCGGCGTCCCCCGGCGGGCAGCGCAGCGCGTCCATCGCCTGCTCCAGCTGGCTGTCCAGATCCCACGCGTTGCGGTGGTCGAGCTCCGTCTGGAGCTTGCCCATCTCCTCCATCAGCTCGTCGGAGAAGTCCGTCGCCATCTTCTCGGCGATCTCGTTGAACCGCTCGAGCATCCCCTTGATCTCGGCGACACCCTCCTCCACGTTCCCGAGGACGGTCTTCTCCTCGTTCAGCGGCGGCTCCTGCTGCAACATGCCGACCGTGAACCCCGGCATCAGACGCGCGTCGCCGTTGGAAGGCTGCTCCAGACCGGCCATCATGCGCAGCAGCGTCGACTTACCGGTGCCGTTCGGCCCCAGGACGCCGATCTTCGCGCCCGGGAGGAAATGCAAGGTGACGTCGTCCAGGACGACCTTGTCGCCATGTGCCTTACGCACACGCTGCATCGTGTAGATGTACTCGGCCATCCCCCAAGCCTAGGGGGTCTTCATCGCACTTCGGTTTTATTGCAGTGCCCTCCTCCTTCGGGCCTGGCGGCCCTCCATCGTCGGGCACTGCGGGCGATCGCTGCATCACTCCGACTCGCCTGGCGGCTCGCTGCGCGATCAGGGTCTCGCAAGCTCGAACCTGCCTTCGGACGCGATCGCAACCACTGAGGTTGTCGCGTGGTTGCGGCGAGGGCTGAGGTCAGCGGAGTAGTGGGTGCGGGTCGTCCCTTGGGTGCGGGTTTCGCTTTGCTTGTGTCTGGGTTCGGGCGCGATGCGGCCTGGACGCTCCCAGGTCGGCGGCCGCGGTGCGGCGGGCGGTGCCTGGCGGGTGGCGACGTGCCAAGACGTGCGCTGCGGCTTCGCAGGGTGGTCAGGTTTCTGTGGATTGGGGGTCATTGTCTACCGCGGGGAGGCAGACTCTGTCTCGGCCGGAGGATTTGGCTCGGTAGAGGGCCAGGTCGGCTGCTGCCAGGAGTTCCAGGAGGTCCTGGCCGTGGGTGCGGAAGAGGGAGACGCCCACCGAGACGGTTACCGTGACCGTGCCCTCCTCCGCGGGGACGGCCAGGCGGCGGACGCGGCCGCGGAGGCGTTCGGCCACGCGGCATGCCTCCACGGTGTCGGCGCCCGGGAGGAGGACGACGAACTCCTCGCCGCCGAACCGGCCGACCACGTCGTAGTCGCGCAGCTGGTGGCAGAGGGTGCTGGCCACGCCCACGAGGACCTGGTCGCCGATCAGGTGGCCGTGGGTGTCGTTGACGCGCTTGAAGTGGTCGATGTCGATCAGCAGGAGGGCCACGGCGTCGTGGGTGCGCTGGGCCCGGGAGAGCTCGGTGTCCGCCTCGCGCTGCCAGGCGGCGGCGTTCAGCAGGCCCGTCTTGGCGTCGGTGCGCGCGGCGGCCTGGAGCTGCTGGTGCATGAGGCTGCGCTGGAGCAGCATCACCGGGGGCAGGGCCAGGAAGAGCAGGCCCAGCGACAGCGCGCTGGTGATGGCCACGAGGATGCCCACGCAGAGCTCCACCACGTCCAGGAGGAGGCTCTCGCGGGTCCACAGGACGTCGCGCCAGCGGCCCTCGGGGTTCGCGGCGTGGGCGGCGACGGCGACGATGGCGGCGTTGACCACCGTGAACAGGGCCGCGCAGCCGACGGCGGCCGGGATGCCCGGGCAGGCCTCGACGACCCAGTGCGGGACGCCCTCCAGCGGCTCCGGCTCCATCAGGTGGAACACCATGGACGCGCACGCGCCGGCGATGCCGAGCGCCGCGGCGACGAGGGCGCGCCGGTAGATCAGCGTGCGGCGCACGCGGAACTGGAGCAGTGCTTGGAGCGGCACGGGGATCAGCAGCGCGTATACCGGGGGGAGCAGCAGGGCGACAGGCAGCCACCAGGCGGACAGCAGGTCTCGCGCTACGCCGGCGGGCATCCCGAGCCGGCGTGTCGCCTCGATGCACACCGCCCCGCATGCCAGCAGGGCGGTGAACGTCGCCAGGTCGTCGCCCCGGTACGGGGTCCCGAGCAGGCCCGCGACGGTGAGCCCCAGATGGACGGCGACGACCACCGGCACGTAGACCACGAGCAGGGCCCGGCGCCCCGGTCGCGCCCGCCGTCTGGGCCTGCGGGCCAGCTCCCCACCACGGTCCTCGGCGGACGACTGCACTGCCGTCATCCTTCCCCCTTACGCGCATCACGTTGTGTAACACGATAGTTGCAACGTGTGCGGAAGGGGCGTGAAACAGGTAGGTTCGGGAACGCACATGCCGGTGGCCGCTCCGGCCGCCCGGCACATCCTGAGGGGGATACCACCATGCGCGGCGTTTCCTGGATCTGACCAGGCCGCAAGAACCCCCGGTGGTACGGGGGGCGCAGACCGACGGTGAACCGTCCGCCGGCCGCGCTCCCGTGCGGGTCAGGCCGCCTTGGGCTCGGCCTCCTCGTCCTCGGCGGGACCGCCCAGCGCCCACTGGTCGGCCGCGTCGCGGGCGAGCTGCCGGTCCTCGTCGGTGAGGGGGCCGCTGCGCTGGGCCGGACGGAAGTCGACCGTGCCCCGGCTCAGGTCGGGGCCGAGCGTCATGGCCTCGATCTCGGCGGAGAAGCGCCACTGGTCGTCGCGCTCGTACTGGCGGATCCGCAGGCGTCCGCTGACCAGGACGGGCGTGCCGCGCTTCAGCTCGGACGCGTTGACGTTGTCGGCGAGGTGCCGCCAGCAGTTGACGGTCACGTACAGCGCCTCGTCGTCCTGCCACTGACCGGTCTGCCGGTCGAAGCGCCGGGGCGTGCAGCCGACCCTTAACGACAGGAAGGCATGCCCGTTGGCCGTCACGGCGTAGCGGGGCTCCGCCGCGACCCAGCCGGTGATGGTGACGTGCGCCTCGTTCATCGCGTCCTCCGTTGTCTCGCGTACGGGTCAACGGTGGCGCGGGCGGGCCGGGTGGCGGCGCGGAACGCGGAACTGTGGATAACTCAGCCGAGGGCGACGTCCACGTCCTTGCGGAACCGGGCGTAGATCTCCAGCTCGTCCTCGATGGGCTCGATCACCTTCTCGTGCGCGACGCGCTCGATGCCCTGGCGCATGTGGTGCTCCATCTTCTCGCCGTGCTTGGCGGACGACAGCGCGACCATGTTGCGGCAGGCGGACGCGGTGAGCCACCCCATCCCGAGCGTGCACAGGACCAGGATCAGCACGTACGGGATCAGGCCCGCCTGCCCGACGAGGCCGCCCGGGTCCTCGCCGCCCATGTCGAGCAGCCCGTACGCGACGAGGAAGCCGATCCACACGACGCTCAGGACGGCGACCAGGACCAGGAAGTACTGCCAGGTCTTGACCAGCCACCACCAGCGCGGCACCACGTTGAACGTGGGCAGGGCCTCCTTCAGCGACTCGCCGAGCGCCTCCGGGATCTCGGTGGCGTGCGAGCGGGCGGCCGTGCGGACGGAGCGGCCAAAGTGCGGCGGAAGCTCGGCGGCCACGCCCTCGGTGACGTTCTGGAGCGCGTTGTCCACGTCCCCCTGCTGGGCGCCGATCGGGCCGGTGAAGGCGTTGCGCAGCTCCTCGCGCAGCTCGGTGAGCCGCATCCGGCGCAGCGGGTCCGACCGCAGCCGGGTGATGATCGCGGTGACGGGCCAGCCGATGAAGTCGGACGCGCGCAGCTCGTAGGCGCTCTCCATGGCCTCGGCGACGGCGGGCGCGCCGGCCGCGTCGGTGAGGGCCTGGACCAGCTCGGCCCTGCGCCCGTCGTCGACCGTGGTCGGGGGCTCGGCGTCGAGCCGGTAGCCGGTGAACCGCTCGGCGACGCGGTCGACGTCGGCCGACAGCCGCTCGGTGCGGGCGCGGCGGGCGGCGACGGTGTCGACGAGGACGTCCCGGAAGCCGTGCACGCCGTCCTCGGCGACCGCGGCGGTGGTCACGATCCGCGGGTCGGCGAGGCCCTCGGCCTCCAGGAGGCGGCGCAGGTCGGCGACGCAGTCGTCGATCTCGTGGGGGGCGAGCCGGTCGACCTGGTTGAGGACGATCAGCGTGACGCCGGTGTGCCGGGCGAACGGCACGATGTAGTTGCGGTGCAGCGCGGCGTCCGCGTACTTCTGCGGGTCGACCACCCAGACGAGCAGGTCGGCGATCGTGACGAACCGGTCGACCTCGGCGCGGTGCATCGCCTGGATGGAGTCGTGGTCGGGCAGGTCGATGAGGACGAGGCCCTGCAGGCTGGCATCGGCGCGCTCCAGGTCGAGGGCGCTGGCGCGGGCGTACCGGTGCCGCTTGTCGACGTCGAGCCAGTCGAGCAGCGGGCCGGCGCCGTCCAGTCCCCAGACGCACGCGTGGGCCTTCGACGTCATCGGGCGGCGCATCCCGGTCGGCGACAGCTCCAGCCCGCAGATGGCGTTGAACAGGGAGGACTTGCCGCTTCCGGTGCCGCCCGCGAGGGTGACGACGGTGTGCTCGCCGGAGAGCCGCAGCCGCTGCCCGGCCCGCTCCAGCAGCGCGTCGGCGTCGTCCAGGACGGGCTGGTCGAGCCGTCCGAGACCCGCCCGGACGAGCCGGTCGAGGCCGTCGAGCCGCTCGACCAGCCCCGGCGGGCCGGCCGGTTCGGCGGGGGCGCCGGGCCCGGACGGGCCGAGGGTCGGGTACCCGCCGGTACCCGCCGGCGAGTTAGCGGGGATTGCCGAGGTGGTCATCGGGCAACCTCGAGGTTGTAGGTGGCCTGGTACAGCTGGACGGGGACGGTCTCGTCCGGGATGCCGGCCGAGTCGAGCACCTGCCCGAACCGGATGGCCTCCTCGTCGAACAACATCCCGATGCGGCTGCGCAGGTCGGCGCGCGCCTTGGCGCCCATGCCGCGCAGGGACTCGGCGCCGAACAGCGCCTTCAGCAGCCGCTGCGGGACGGCGCTGTTGCCGCCCTCCACGGCCACGTCGGACGTCCCGTAGCCGAGCAGGCCGATCATCAGGACGAGCGAGACCGCCTCGGTGTCGAACGAGACCAGCTTGGCGACCGAGCGCTTGGTGACGCCCTCGGTGCGGATCAGTTCCTGGACGTGGTCCTGCCAGGAGCTCACGGCGCGGGTGACGCGCCGCGACAGTTCAGGGGAGACGTGCCCGAGGTCGGCGTCCACCCCGGCGAGGACCTGCTCGCCGGCCGGGTGGTCGCGCCAGCGGGCGAGGACCTGCTCGGCGCCGTGCTCGGCGGACGCCATGATGAGCGATTCGAGCCCGCTGCGCAGCGCCGCCTTGAGCGCGCGCACCCGGGCGGGGCTGCGGTGGCGCCGGTTCGCGGCGCGGCCGCGCCGGGACCGCTGCACGTGCAGGGACTTCAGCAGGTCGCCGGTGCCGGCGAAGTCCTGCCAGCGGGCCAGCACCTCGCCGCGCAGCAGCGAGCCGTTGCGGGTGGCCTCGTCGAGCTCGGCGAGCGCGGTGCCGTACCCGGCCTCGACCTCCCTGGCGAGCTCGGTGCGCTGCCCGACCTGGGCCTCGACCTGCCGGGCGACCTCCGGGACGCGGGTGCGGAAGCTGTCCAGGACGGCGGCGAGGGTGTCGCTGATGACGATCTCGCGGTCCTCGGCGTCCTCGGCGACACCGGTCAGCCAGTCGCGGATGTCCTCGACGGCCTCCTCGGGGAGGCGGCTGTCCTCGATCCGCGTCTCCGGGACGGTGAAGCGCCGCGCGTCGCCGACCTCGTGCCGGTCGAGCATCTCGGCGAAGTGCTCGACGATCTCGCCGCCGCCGGCGCCGGCGCCCTGCGGGACGCGGGAGAGGACGACGCCGATCGTCGCGCCGTTCTCCTTGGCGCGCTGGAGCATCTGCCAGACCTGGGCGTCGGCGTACCGGGCGGCGGTGGTGACGCACAGCCACAGGTCGGCCGCGGCCATGAGCTTGGTCGCGAACTCGTAGTGGTCCTCGAAGACGGAGTCGAAGTCGGGGCTGTCGAGCAGCGCGAGGCCGGGCGGCAGCACGTCGCTGGCGATGATGACCAGTTGGTCGCCCGCGATGGCGTCGGGTGCGGGACCCCGGATCCGTCCCATCCCCGGCAGCATCGGCCCCTCCATGAACCACTGCACGTGGTCGGGGTGGCAGACGAGGATCGGGCTGCTGGTGGTGGGGCGCAGCACGCCGGTGGCGCTCACGCGGGCGCCGACGAGCGTGTTGACCAGGGTCGACTTGCCCGCGCCCGTGGACCCGCCGAGCACCACCAGCATGGGGGCGCCGGCGGCCTGGATGCGGGGCAGGACGTAGTCGTCGAGCTGGGCGCGCAGCTCGTCGCGGGCCTCGCGGGCCTGCTCGACGCCGGGGACGTCCAGCAGGAACTCGAACGAGCCGAGCTGGTCGCGCAGCGCGGCCAGGGCCCGGGTCAGCTCGCCCTGCCGGACCGTCTCACCGGCGCGCGGCGCGCGCCGCCTGCCGCGCCTGGGCGCGGCGGGCTTTTCGGGCTTCTCCGCGGGCTCGGGCTTCTCCGCTGGCCCGGGTGCGGCGTCTTCCGGGGACGCGGCCTCCTGAGACGCCGCGTCCGGGTTCACGGCTTCCGGGGGCGCGGCGCCCTTCCCGGCCGCGCCCTTCCTGGACCTTCGCTCTCTCCTCGCCGTCTTCCCGCCTCCCGCGTCGGGGGTGCCCTTCTCGGACGCGTCGGTGTCGTCTCCGGACGCCGCGCTCCCAACGGGCGCGGCGCTCTCGCCGGACGCCGCGGTCTCGCCGGGGGCGGGCTCCTCGATCCCGCGTCCCCGGCCGGCGCCGGCCTCCTCGTCGTGGACCGTGCTCTGCTCTGCCGGGGGTGTCACGGATCCCGTCCCATGTCCGCTCGAATCACGTCGATCTCTCGTGCCACGTTCACCACGTCGCCCACGACCACGATCGCCGGGGGCCGGACATCACCGGCGGCCATCTCGCCGGCCACCGTGCCGAGCGTCGCCGTCAGCGTCCGCTGGCCGGGAAGGGTACCGTCCTGTACCACGGCGACCGGCGTGCCGGACGATCGACCATAGCGCATGAGGGCCGGTGCGATGAGCCCCATCCGCTCCACCGCCATGAGCAGCACGATCGTGCCCTCCGCGCGGCCCAGCGCCTCCCAGTCGACGGTCGAGTCGGGGTGATCCGGCGGGACGTGCGCGGACACGACGTGGAACTCCTGCGCGACGCCCCGGTGGGTGACCGGGATGCCGGCGGCGGCCGGCACGGCGACCGCGCTGGTGATGCCGGGGACGACCGTGACGGGCACGCCGTGGCGGGCGCAGTGGAGGGCCTCCTCCCCGCCGCGCCCGAACAC
This sequence comes from Actinomadura madurae, assembly GCF_900115095.1. Lineage (GTDB taxonomy): Bacteria > Actinomycetota > Actinomycetes > Streptosporangiales > Streptosporangiaceae > Spirillospora > Spirillospora madurae. The sequence continues at coordinate 163,987 of NZ_FOVH01000010.1, read as the reverse complement.
GAACGGGTCGCCGCCCTTGAGCCGGACCACGAAGCGCCCCTGCCGGGCGTTCTCGACCAGGTACTCGTTGATGCGGTCCTGGGTGACCGTCCGGCCGTAGGGGATCTTGGCGGCGTCGATCACCTCGACGTCGGCGGCGAGCTCGTCCAGCAGCCCGCCGGGGGCGAGCCGGTCGGTGACGACCACGTCGGCCATCGCGAGCAGCTGCCGCCCGCGCACGGTGATCAGCCCCGGGTCGCCGGGACCGCCGCCGACGAGCGCGACGCCGGCGGGCTTGCGCCGGGAGTGCCGGGATTCCAGCGCCCCGTCGCGCAGCCCGGTCACCACGGCGTCCCGGATCCCGGCGGCGCGCCGGGGGTCGCCGCCGAGCAGCACCCCGACGGTCGCGTCGCCCGCGTGCCCGCTCGCGGGCGTCCAGGCCGGGGACGACTCGGCGTCGTCGGCCCGGACGGACCAGATCCGCGCCCCGTCGGCCTCGGCCACCACGTCCCCGTTGACCTTGGCGTCGTCGGTGACGGCCTGCACCAGCCAGGCGCCCCGGCAGTCGCCGCGCCGGTAGGGCCGCCGGTGCCAGGTGATGCGCCCGCGGTCGGCGAGGCCCTCCAGGGTGGCGGTGACCTCCGGCGAGACCAGCACGACGTCGGCGCCCGCGTCCAGCAGGGCGGGCACGCGGCGCTGGGCGACCCGGCCCCCGCCGACGACGAGGACGCGTCGCCCGCCGAGTCGCAGGCCTAGCAGGTACGGGGGCACGTGGCGGATCTCTCGGACGCGGGTGGCGGACAGGTGTCTTTGTGGAACAAAGGTACTCGGGTTGGGGAGTTCATGGAGAGGGGCTCCGCGCAGTCGATAGCCGAGCGTGACTCATTCCGTGATCACGCTGTTACGGCGCTCCGGCGTCCTTCTCGCTCACCCCGGCGGAGTCGAAGGTGGCGACCTCGTGCAGGACCCGCACCGCCCCCTGGACCAGCGGCAACGCCAGCAGCGCGCCGGTTCCCTCGCCCAGCCGGAGCTCCAGGTCGACCAGCGGCCGCAGGCCGAGCTCGCCGACCGCGGCGGCGTGGCCGGGCTCGGCGGAGCGGTGTCCGGCGACGCACGCGCCGAGGGCGTCGCGGCACAGCGCGGCGGCGGCCAGGGCGGCGGCACCGGAGATCACCCCGTCCAGGATGACGGGGACGCGCAGCGCCGCCGCGCCGAGGACGAACCCGGCGATCGCGGCGTGCTCCAGGCCGCCCACCGCCGCGAGGACCTCCAGGGGCTCGGCGCCCGCCCCGCCGAGGAGGCCGTCCCCGCCGAGCAGGCCGTGCCGGTCCAGGGCCGTCCGGACCACCTCGACCTTGTGCGCGTGGGTGGCGTCGTCGATGCCGGTCCCCCGGCCCGTGACCCGCTCGGGCGGCTGCCCGGTGAAGGCGGCGATCAGCGCGGCTGACGCGGTGGTGTTCGCGATGCCCATGTCACCGGCGACCAGGCAGCGCGCCCCGCCCGCGACCAGGTCGCGCGCCACCTCGATGCCCGTCTCCACGGCCCGCCGGACCTCGGCGGCGGTCATCGCGGGCCCGAGCGTCATGTCGGCGGTGCCCTGCGCGATCTTGCGCGCGAGCAGGCCGGGGGCGGCGTCCAGCTCGGCGGCCACCCCGACGTCGACCACCGTGACGCCGGCGCCGACCTGGGCGGCGAACGCGTTGACGACGGCGCCGCCGGCCAGGAAGTTGGCGACCATCTGCGCCGTGACCTCCCGCGGCCACGGGGTGACGCCCTGGGCGTGCACGCCGTGGTCGGCGGCGAACACGGCGACGGCGGCCGGCTCCGGCAGCGGCGGCGGGCACCGGCCGGCCAGCCCGGCCAGGCGGACCGACACCTCCTCCAGGACGCCGAGCGACCCGGGCGGCTTGGTGAGCCGGGCCTGGTGGTCGCGGGCGTCCCGCATGGCCGCCTCGTTCGGCGGCGTGATGGAGGCGATCGTGTCCTCGATGAGGCTCATGGCGTCCTTTCAGGGTCAGATGCCCAGCTCACCGAGCACCTCCAGCAGCCGGTCGTTGGACGGACGATCGCGCACGGCGATGCGCAGCCAGTCCGGGCCGAGGCCGGGGAACGTGTCTCCGCGCCGGACGGCGTAGCCGCGTTGCCGAAGCAGGGCCCGCAGGCCGAGGGCGTCCGGCACGCACAGGCAGAGGAACGACGCGCGCGCCTCCGGGACGACGTACAGGCCCCTTGCCGACAGCTCCGCGGCGAGCCGGTCGCGTTCGGCGGCGAGTTGGACGGCCCACGCCTCGGCCTCGGCGACGGCCTCCGGTGCGGAGCACGCCTCGACGGCGACGAGCGCCGGTGTGGACACCGCCCAGAGCGGTTGCGCTTCGGCGAGCCGTCCGATCAGGTGGGGGTCGGCCAGGACGTAGCCCGCGCGCAGCCCGGCGAGCCCCCATGTCTTGGTCAGGGACCGGATGACCACGATGCCCGGGGGCAGGCGGGTGGCGAGGGTCTCCGGCTCGCCCGGGACGCAGTCCATGAAGGCCTCGTCCACCACGACGGTCCGTCCGGGCCTGGCCAGCGCGGTGACGACGTCCGCCGGATGCAGCACGGAGGTCGGGTTGGTCGGGTTGCCGATGACGACGAGGTCGGTGTGGTCCGGGACCGGCACCGCGTCGAGGGTGAAGTCCTTGCCGAGGACCACTCGCTCCACCTCGTGCCCAGCGGCCCGCAGCGCGGCCTCGGGCTCGGTGAACTGCGGGTGCACCACCACCGCCCGGCGCGGCGCGAGCACCCGCGCGAGCAGGACGAACGCCTCCGCGGCGCCGGCGGTGAGGAGCACCTCCTCGGCCGACCTGCCGTGCCGGCGGGCGACCGCCCGGCGGGCCGGACGCGGGTCGGGGTAGGCGGCGAGGTCGCCGATCGACGCCCGGATCCGCGCGGCCAGCCATTCCGGGGGCGTGCCCGTCCGGACGTTCACGGCGAAGTCCGCGAGCCCGCCGCCGACCTCGGCGTCCCCGTGGTGGCGGAGATCCACGTCGCCGGTCACGGCCGGTCCGCCTCGTAGTACAGGAGCGCGTTGACGGCGGCCGCCGCGACGGCGGACCCGCCCTTCTCGGAGACGTTGCTGAGCTGCGGGAGCCCGCCGGCGCGCAGCGCCTCCTTGGCCTCGCGGGCGCCGACGAAGCCGACCGGCATGCCGATGACCAGGGCCGGGCTCACCCGTTGGGCGATGATCTCCGAGAGCGCCTCGGGTGCGGAGCCGACCGCCCAGACCGCGCCGGGCCCGACCTCGGAGTAGGAGAGCCGGACGGCCGCGGCCGACCGGGTGATGCCGGCGGCGCGGGCCATCCGCGCGGCGGCGGGGTCGGCCGCGTGGCAGACCGTGTCGCGGGCGCTGATGCCGGCGGCGACCATCCCCTCGTCGGTGACGATCGGCGCCCCGTCGCGGAGCGCGGCCCAGCCTTGGACGAGGAACTCCTCCCGGGTCACCAGGTCCACCGCGTACTCCAGGTCGGCGGTGGCGTGGATCACCCGCTCGGCCACGGCCCGCCACAGCGGCGGCATCGGGGAGAGATCGACGCGGGACCGCAGGATCTCATACGACCGCACCTCGATCGGGTGGGGCTGACGGACGGTCAACGGCGCTCCTCGGCTACTCCGGTGGGGCGGGAATGGTCTCGATCGGGCGGTTCTTCCGCGACGGCCGCCAGGAGGGGGCCGGGGCGCCGCGCTCGCCCCAGACGACGGTCACGGGCTCTCCCGGCTCGCCCCGCGGGGTCAGCGGGGTGCCCTGGAGCCGGACGGCGTCGCCGGTGAAGCCCTGCTCGTCCAGCATGTCCAGTATGGCCTGGGCATCGTCCGCCGTGGCCAGGGCAACGACCCGGGAGGGGCCGAGGGCCGCGCAGGCGCGGAGGGCCTCCAGTCCGCTCCGTCCGAGGAATCCGGGGCCGACGAACACCGCGTCGGGTTGGGGAAGGTGGCCGGCGGTGGACCGGATGTCGCCGGAGGCCATCGCGACCTTCACACCGTGCAGGCGGACGTTCTCCCGCACCAGCTCGCACGCGGCGTAGTCGCGGTCGACGGCGACGACGGCCGCGCCGAAGCGCGCGCATTCGATGCCCACCGAGCCGTCGCCGGATTCGACGTCCCACACCATGTCGCCGATGCGGGGGCCCAGCTTGGCCAGGACGAGGGCGCGGACTTCCGGACGAAGGCCCGGCCCCTCGCCGAAGGCCTCCGCGGGCAGCGCCCACCCGGCGGCCTTGGGCGCCGCACCTGAAAGCCAGCTCGATCGACCGAGCGCGTGGCGGTTGTCCAGGACGAGCACGACCTGGGGGTCGTTCCAAGGACGGGTGGTCGCCTCGGCCGGACGGACGTAGACCACCCTCTCCCCCGGCCCGCCCAAGTCCTCGCAGACCACGAACGAACGAGGAGTGACCGGGAACAGGGCGCGCGCAAGTTCGGCCGGGCCCGCACCCGGCTCGGTCAGGACCGCGACCTTCGGATGGGCGCGGCACGCGTTGACGGCCTGCCTCAGATGGCCGTCCTTGGCGGAGACGACCAGCGCGTCCTCCCAGGGCAGGCCCGCCTGGGAGAAGGCCCTCGCGACCAGGGGCGCCGCAGGGAAGGTTTCGGGCGCGTGGCCCTGTTCGAGCAGCTCCCGGACGATCCCGAAGTAGCCGGGATCGCCGTCCACGACGAGGACGACGTCCTGTTCGGCGACATCGACGCCCTGCAAGGCTTCGACGACATCCTCGGTGGCGACTTTCCGCGCGCCCGCCGCCAGCGGCAGATCCTTCAGCAGGCGAAGCTCACCGACCACCAGCGAAGCGCTCTCCAGAGCCAGCCTGGCCGCCTCGCACAGCGGAGACCCGTCACGGCCGACGACCGTCAGCATCGCTACCGGGCCATTCGCCCGTACATGCCGACCATGCTCTCCCCCGTGGCGTCCAGCAGGACCACCTGGGCGGCGACCTGAACGTCCGAATCGCCTGCCATGCCGGCGGCGCGGCGCTCCAGTTCGCCGGCGGTCCTGCGGCACAGCTCCCGCCCGCACGGGCCGAGCTTGCCGGCGGCGTCCCACAGGTCGTAGACGTCCCGGACCGCCGGGGCCTCGGCCACCTTCCCCGCCATCGCCGTCCCGCAGTCCATGTCCAGCGTGATCGATTCCAGCAGGCCGGACGCGCCGCCAAGGAACGCGACCTGCTCCTCCATGCGGGCGACCATGATGACCTGGACGAGCCCCTCCTTGACCGCCTCGCGCAGCCGTTCCGGCTCGATCGGGACGAAACGCTCGTCCGGCAGCTTCGGCAGCATCCGGCGAGCGGCCTCACGCGCCCCCTCGCCGTACATCACGAGCGTCTTCTCCACAGCGGTCATCGGTGCCTTCCCTCCACGTCGTCGGCGACGAGCTTCTCCGAGGCACCGTCCGGGGGCCGCCGCGGCGCGCCGTCCGGAGGTGGATCGGTCGCGATGCGGCTGAAGACGACCATGTCCCGGCTGACGCCGTCCGCGTCGCGTTCCGCACCGCGCGCGATGCCCTCGCGCAGGTAGCCGGCCTTCCGGGCGACGCGGATCGAGGCGTGGTTCGTGACCATGGCGCGCAGCTCGACGCGGAAGAGCCCGCAGTGGCGCAGCGCCCAGTCGGAGACCAGGGAGAGGGCCTCGGTGGCGTAGCCGCGCCCGCGCGCGCTCGGCCGCATCCCGTAGCCGACCTCGGACGTCAGATGCGACCAGTTCACCCTGAACAGCCCGATGGTGCCCCGCAGGTCGCCGGTATCGCGATCCGTCACCGCCAGATGGATTCCCAGGCCGAACCGCTGGACCTTGTGGACGCCCTCCCGCAGGAACCAGGCGAGGGGCTCGGCCTCCAGGGCGTCCGGGAAATTGGGCGGCAGGAAGTCCTCCCCGGCGCGGATCGCGTCGATCAGCGCGGGCGCGTCGTCCAGGCCGAACGGGCGCAGTACCAGCCGTTCACCCTCCAGGCGCACGTCCCCTCTGAAAGCGTCCACGCGCGCTCCCCTCACGTCACCCGCAAGCCCTGCTCGCACAGCACCAGGCCGCCCGCACAGAATAGGCTGTCGCGGTGAGTTACCAGCGTCTGTCCCCGGACGAACGGCGTGCCCAGATCCTGGGCGTGGCGCGGAGGATGTTCACCGAACTGCCCTACGCCGAGGTGTCCACGGCCGCCATCGCGCGGGAGACCGGCGTGCAGCGCGGCCTGATCCACTACTACTTCGGGACGAAGCGCGAGCTGTTCCTCAAGGTCGTCCAGGGGTTGACGGCGGCGGCGGCGATGCAGGCGCCGCCGGCGGACGAGCGGACGACGCTCCCCGAGGCGGTCGAGCTGTGCGTGAACCTGTTCCTCGACGCGGCCGAGCGGAACGCGACGACCTGGTTCGCCGCCCTGGACGCCGAGGGGTTCGGGCAGGACCCGGAGCTGCTGAGGATCGTCAACCGGTTCCGGGACGAGACGGTCGAGCACATGCTGGCCGTCCTCGGGGTGCCGGAGCCGACCGAGACGCTGCGGGCCGTCCTGCGCGTCTACTCCGGTCTGGCGGACGCCGCGACGCGCCAGTGGCTCCAGGAGAAGACCCTCGACCGCGACCAGGTGCACACGCTCCTCGCCAGGTCGCTGCTCGCCCTGGTGAGCGACATCGGCCCCGCTCTGGAGAAGCCCGCCGCGAAGCCCGACCCGGAGAAGCCCGCCTCGGAGCAGGCGGCTGACTAGGAGCGGCCGATTCCGGCGGTCCCGGGGAGGGCGAACCAGACGGCCTTCCCGCGGACGGACGGCCCGAGCCGGGACAGCGTCCGCCGCAGGCCCCAGCATCCGCCGGACAGCTCCTGGACGATGCTGAGCCCGCGCCCGCAGTCGCCGGACGTCCAGGAGTACACGGGCAGGCCGACGTCGGCGAACCCGTCGAAGACGGCGCACCGCACCTCGCCCGCCGTCCCGTCGCCCATGTAGAGCCACAGCTCGTGCGGGCCGTGCTCACCGGCGTGCTGGTGCGCGTTCGTGGCCAGTTCGCTCACCATGAGCTGGGCGTCGGCGATCACCTCGACCGGCACGCCCAGCGAGGCGAGCGCGTCGCCGAGGACGCGGCGCGCGTGGCCCGCGCATCCCGGGCCGCCCGGCAGGGCCCACACCCACCCGGGCACGCCGTCGCCCGGGGCCTGATCGCCGCCCTTCGTCGCGTCGGCCACGGTCGCGGTGGTCAGGTCGGCTGGCGTGGTGTTCACGGGTTCCTCCCGCGGTCTGCGTGCTCCGTGCCCGGGTGAGCGTCCCGGACGGTCACCATGAGTTCCCAGGCGGTCACGCAAACAAGCGTGTCGTGAGATTCTCACGCACGCAACACCCTTCACCGAATTGCTCTGGCCTTCCTGCCGGGTTCGTCAATCGCGTTGTGGCGAGCCCGCGGAATGGTAAGACTCCACTTCCATGACCTACCGCCCCACCGTCCGCGGCCGCCGTCTCGCCCGGGAGCTCCGCAAGCTGCGCGAGGAGCAGGGCCTGACCCTGCAGGAGGTGGCGGACCGGCTCGACTGGTCGCGCGCCACCGTCTCCCGCCTCGAAACCAGCCAGACGCGCCCGAAACCCGGCGACATCGCCGACATCCTCGACCTCTACGGCGTCCCGAGCCCGGATCGCGACGCGCTCATCACGCTCGCCCGGCAGGCCGGCCAGCGCGGCTGGTGGACGGCCTACCAGGACGTCTTCGCGGGCAGCTACGTCGCGCTGGAGGACGAGGCGTCCCACATCCGCACGTGGGACCCGCAGCTCGTGCACGGGCTGCTGCAGACCGAGCCGTACTCCCGCGCCGTGATCACGGCGGGCCGGCTGCTGCCGGGCCCGGAGGACATCGAGCGCCGCATCGCCGCCCGGAAGATCCGCCAGGCGCTGCTGGACCGCACCGACGCGCCCCGGCTGCACGTGATCTTCGACGAGGCGGTGCTGCACCGCCCGATCGGCGGCGAGGAGGTCATGCGGGGCCAGCTGGACGCCCTCGCCGGCGCCCCGAAAACCCACCCATCCGTGACCATCCAGGTACTTCCATACACGGCAAAGGAGCATGCGGGCCTAGACGGACGTTTCACCATATTGTCGTATCCAGACCCCGCAGACCCAGATATCGCCTACGTAGAGGGCACCATGGGCGACGTTTACCTTGAGAGCGCCGAGGCAATAGCAAAACATAGGTATCGCTTCGAACGGATCGAGGCGGCCGCTTTGTCCCCCGAGGATTCCGCGCACCTCATCGCCGAGGCAGCAAGGAGCAGCCCGTGACCAACCTGCAGCGCGAACTCACCGGTGCCACCTGGAGCAAGTCGTCCCACAGCGGGAGCGGCGACCAGTGCGTCGAGGTGGCGCCACTGGCCAGCGGTCTTCGCGCGCTACGCGACTCGAAGGACCCCGCCGGCCCGGCCCTGGTGCTGGAGCCGCCGGCCTGGCGAGGCCTCCTGGACGCGATCAAGAACAGTTAGCGAACACACGGCAGGGGGCCGCGGCGAGCCACGCCGCGGCCCCTCGCCATGGGCGCGTCCCCTCGCCATGCGCGCGACCCCTTCCCAGAAAACTAGAACGAGTTCTAGTATCGGCGGTGCGTCGACAACCGGAGGGTGAACGTGACCGCGGAACTCAAGCTCGGCATCAACGTCGGCTACTGGCAGCGCGACCCCGACGACCAGACCGAGACGGTCCTGGCCGCCGAGCGCTGCGGCTACGACTCGGTCTTCACCGCCGAGGCGTACGGCTCCGACGCGTTCACCACGCTCGCCTGGTACGGCGCCCGCACGTCCCGGATCAAGCTCGGCACCGCCGTCGTCCAACTGTCGGCGCGGACCCCGGCCGCGACCGCCATGCACGCGCTCACCCTCGACGCGCTGTCGGGCGGGCGGGTGATCCTCGGCGTCGGCGCGTCCGGCCCCCAGGTCGTGGAGGGCTGGTACGGGCAGCCGTTCCCGAAGCCGCTCGCCCGCACCCGCGAGTACCTCGACATCGTCCGGCAGGTGTGGCGGCGCGAGGCCCCGGTGACCAGCGAGGGCCCGCACTACCCGCTCCCCTACCCGGGCGGGACGGGCCTCGGCAAGCCGCTGAAGTCGATCGCGCGCCCCGTCCGCCCGGAGATCCCCGTCTACCTGGGCGCCGAGGGGCCGAAGAACGTCGCGCTGTCCACCGAGGTCGCGCAGGGCTGGCTGCCGCTGTTCGTCGACCCGCAGCAGATCGACGGCGTCTTCGGCGCGTCCCTGGCGAACCGCCCGGACGGCTTCGAGATCGCCGCGACCGTCACCACGATCGTCACCGACGACCTCGCGTCCGCGCTGGAGTTCGCCAAGATCCCGCTCGCCTTCTACATCGGCGGCATGGGCGCCCGCGACCGCAACTTCCACCTCGACCTGATCGGCCGGCTCGGCTACGCCGAGCAGGCCGAACGCGTCCAGGAGCTGTTCCTGGACGGCCGCCGCGACGAGGCGGTCAAGGCCGTCCCGGACGAGCTGGCCGACGCCATCTCCCTCCTCGGCCCGCTCGGGCGGATCAGGGAGCGGCTCCCGCTGTGGCGCGACAGCCCCGTCACCACCCTGCTGATCGCCGGGGTGAAGGACGAGCCCACGCTCCGCGCGATCAAGGAAATGGCCGACGCGTAAGAGAGCAACGACACATCGGTTCGCGGAATGGAGGTAGGTACCGGGGTGCTGCACCCGACGCACCCCAGGAGAAACACAGACTGGAGATGGGACACACGATGTCCACGCAGGAGGACGCCGCCCGGCTGCTCGTCAGGACCCTTGAGGCGGAGGGCGTCGAATACGTCTTCGGCATCCCGGGCGAGGAGAACATCCATTTCGTCAACGCGCTGAACGACTCGGCGATCCGGTACATCCTCGTCCGGCACGAGCAGGGCGCGGCGTTCATGGCAGAGATCTACGGCCGGCTGACCGGCCGGGCGGGCGTGGCCTCCGCGACGCTCGGCCCCGGCGCGATCAACCTGCAGCTCGGCGTCGCGGACGCCACCACCAACAGCACCCCGGTCGTCGCGATCTCCGCGCAGGTCGGCCTCGACCGCATCTACAAGGAGTCGCACCAGGTCATCGACCTGGTGTCGCTGTTCCGCCCGATCACCAAGTGGGCGGAGCTGGCGCCCACCGCCGAGGCGCTGCCGGAGATGGTCCGCAAGGCCTTCAAGACCGCGCAGACCGAGCGTCCGGGCGCCGTCTACCTGGCGATCCCCGAGGACGTGGAGGCCGCGAAGGTCTCCGCCGGGCTGGCGCCGCTGCCGGTGAACGTCGTCCGCGCGCAGGACCCGTCGCCGTCTCAGCTCGCCCGCGCCGCCGATGTGATCGCGCTGGCGAGGCGGCCGATCGTGCTCGCCGGGCACGGCGCCGCCCGCGCCGGCGCGAGCGACGCCCTGGTGTACTTCTCCGAGCGCCTCGGCCTGCCGGTCGCGACCACGTTCAACGGCAAGGGCGTCTTCCCCGACGACCACCGCAACGCCCTCGGCGCCGTCGGCTTCATGCGCCACGACTACGTGAACTTCGGGTTCGACGAGGCCGACGTCCTCATCACCGTCGGGTACGAGCTCCAGGAGTTCGACCCGGTCAAGATCAACCCGGCCGCGGACAAGAAGATCATCCACATCCATCCGTCGCCCGCCGAGGTCGACGACCACTACCCGGTCGAGGTCGGCGTCCAGGGCGACATCTCCAGCACGCTCCGCGCGCTCGCCGACTCCATCCACCGCCGCTTCGACGTCAACGGCACAGACCGTCCTCCAGCCCCCACCCACCACCATTCAACGGACGAGCTCCGCTCGACAGGTCGCAGGATCCGGGAAATGCTCCGGGAGGAGCTCGCCGAGGGCGCCACCGAGGACGGGCATCCGCTCTCCCCGCGCCGCGTCGTCGCCGACGTGCGCGCCGCCATGGGCCGCGGCGACATCGTCCTCGCCGACACCGGCGCGGTGAAGATGTGGATGGCCCGCCTCTACCCGACCTACGAGCCGAACACGCTGCTGGTCTCCAACGGCCTGTCCTCGATGGGCTTCTCCGTCCCCGGGGCGATCGCCGCCAAGCTCGCCCACCCCGACCGCCGGGTCCTCGCCGCGACGGGCGACGGCGCGTTCCTGATGAACTCCCAGGAGCTGGAGACGGCCGTCCGCGAGAACATCCCGATCACGGTGCTCATCTGGGACGACTCCGCCTACGGCCTGATCGAGTGGAAGATGGACCTCGACCTCGGGCACAGCTCGAACATCCGGTTCGGCAACCCCGACTTCGTCCAGTACGCGGAGAGCTTCGGCGCCCGCGGCTACCGCGTCGAGTCGGCCGCCGAATTGCTCCCCACCCTCCGCAAGGCCCTGGCCGACGACACGGTCTCCGTCATCACGGTCCCGGTCGACTACTCCCACAACCTCCAGCTGACCGACAAGCTCGGCGACCTGACGGGCCCCTTCTGACCTTTGAATCAGTGATCATGGGGACATGTCGGCCACCATGCGGCGCCCCGTCCACATCACGGGCATCGTCCTCGCCTGCGTCCTCGGGCTGCTCACCGTCACCTGGGGCGGCGGCGCCGTGGCCGCCTGGGCCGGTCAGATAGGCAAGGAGAAGGCGAGGGCACGGGTCCTGGACGTCGACGGCACGCGCTCGTCCGGGCACATCACGGTCGAGTTCACCACGCGCCAGGGCCGCGCGGTCAGGGTGGAGGAACGCCGCCGCAGCTGGCCGGCGACCGTGCGGCAGGGCGGCACGATCGAGGTCGTCTACGCGGCCGACGACCCGGCGGGCAGCGTGGCACCGTTCCAGGACGTGGCGAAGGCGCCGTTCCTGGTGGGGCTCTTCGCGGCCGGGGCGGTCCTGTCCGGCGTCGTCGCCTACCGCACAGGTCGCTCGACGGCGTGACGCGGGCTCAGACCCGAGCGATGATCTCGCCGTGGGTGACGGAGTACCAGCCGTCCTCGGCGGCCGCCCACTCCTTCCATGCCTCGTAGATGCGCTGGAGCTCTTCCCGGGTGGCATGCCCTCCGGCCACGGCGTGGTCGGCGACGGACGACCGGATCAGGCGCCCGCCCCAGGACTCGCTCCACCACTCGCGCTCCTCCGGGGTGGCGTAGCACCAGGCCGAGGCGGAGGCGGTGACGTCGGTGAAGCCGGCGGCGCGGGCCCAGGAGACCAGGCGGCGCCCGGCGTCGGGCTCACCGCCGTTCCCCCGCGCGACCCTGTAGTAGACCGGCAGCCAGGCGTCCATGCCGGGCGGTTCCGGATACCAGATCATCGTGCCGAAGTCGGCCTCGCGCACGGCGACGAGCCCGCCGGGCCTGGTGACGCGCCGCATCTCGCGCAGGGCGTGGACGGGGTCGCCGATGTGCTGCAGGACCTGGTGGGCGTGGACGATGTCGAAGGCGCCGTCCGCGAAGTCCAGGGCGTGGACGTCGGCGACCGCGACCTCGACGTTGTCCAGGCTCGCGGTGTTCCTCCGGGCCTCCTCCAGGACGGCCTCGGCGGAGTCGGCCGCCACGACCCGGCCGGGCGCCACGCGTCCGGCGAACCCGGCGGTGATCGTGCCCGGGCCGCAGCCGACGTCCAGCACGGACAGGCCCGGACGCAGGTGCTCGATCAGGTAGGCGGCGGAGTTCTCGACCGTGCGCCACTGATGGGCGCTCAGCACGCTCTCATGGTGGCCGTGGGTGTAGGTCGCCTTCGCGGTCATCGGGGTCGCCTCTCTGTGTCCGGTGCCCCCACCGTACGACCACTTCTCACAATACGAGAACTCTGTATCAATATGCGAGACATAGCGGGCACGAAGAAGGGGACCGAGGCCGGTGCCTCGATCCCCTTCTCGACGAGTGCGTCAGGCCGCGGCGGCGACCCGGCGGGCGGGCAGGGACCGGACGGCCGGAACCGGCCGCACGGGCAGGGCCTCGACCTCGGCCAGCGGGCCCGTGGTCTCGGCGTAGGCGTTCAGCGTCGCGTGGGAGAGCTGGGTGAGCCACGGCTCCACGACGGTCCGCTCGGCGGGCCCGTCCAGCCGCGGGCGGGAGAGATGGAACGTGCCGGTCGCCTTCATGCCAACACCCCTTCCGAACCTGGCGGGCCGCGCCTGTGCGGATGCCACCGGTTGTCACATACCCCTAGGTACGTCGTTACAAGCCACTCGGTTCGACACCTGTTCCCAGGTGTCTCCTAAATCACAAGGTCAACGCTACTCAGCACCTCTGACATTCTCGAACGTCCATTCGATCCATCAGGATGCGGAGCGGGGCCGCGCGTCACGGAGAGCGACAACGGGCGGGTCACCCCGGGCGCACCGGACACGGCCTCGCGCGCAGGGTCGGCCGAATGGTCGATATCCCCGGCGGTCGCGAGGCCCTACGCTGCGGCAGCGTGAGCGACGTCGCGTCGAAGCTGGACCGCATCCACTCGGTGGGCGGCTGCATGGTGCGCGTCGCGTACACGGCGTTCGTGACCCTGTTCCTCCTGGCCTGCGCGTACGCCGCCATCGAGGACCCTCCCGTCCTGTGGATGGTGGTCATCGCCGCGGTCGCCGGCGTCGCCGCGGTGATGGGACGGCGGCTCCTGCTGCCGTGGGCGGTCGCCGCCGGCGCGCTGTCGGTGCTCAGCACCCTGTTCCTCGGCCTCACGGACTACCCGGAGGAAGGCGCCCCGAGCGTGTTCGCGGAGATCGGCGCCCTGCTGATCGTCATGACGCGGACGGTGTGGCGGACCCGCCGCCAGCCCCTGATCCCGACCGCGGTGCTGCTCGGCGCGGCCATCCTCGCGGTGCCGATGCGCTGGTCGGTGCTCGCGGCGGCGCTGATCACCGCGCCGCTCGGCATCGCGGTGGCGATCGCGCTCGGCGTCGGCCTCTACCTGCGCGCGCTGGACGCCCGGCGGGCCCGGTCGCTGGCGGCGGCGCGGCGGGACGAGCGGCTGGAGCTGGCCCGCGACCTGCACGACTTCGTCGCCCACCACGTGACGGGCATCGTCGTCCAGGCGCAGGCGGCCCGGTTCGCGGCCGGGGCCGGGGCGGGGCCGACGCAGGAGCAGCTCGACCGGATGTTCGGCGGGATCGAGAAGGCCGGTACCGAGGCGCTCACCTCGATGCGCCGCATGGTGGGCCTGCTGCGCGACGCCCAGCACGTCAACGCGCCGGACGGGGACGCCCTCCCGGACGGCGGCTCCACCCGTCCCCTCGGCGACCTCGCGCAGCTGAAGGACCTCGTCGAGGGGTTCACCCACCCGCCCGCCGCGCTCACCCTCGCCCCCGGCCTCGGGACGCTGCCGCCCGAGGTCGCGGCGTCGGCCCACCGCGTCGTCCAGGAGGCGCTGACCAACATCCGCAAGCACGCCGCCGACGCCGCGAGCGTGCGGGTGTCGGTGGCGCGCGTCGGGCGCGACGTCGAGGTCGCGGTGCGCAATGACGGGCGGGGGCGCGGGCGGCGGCTGCCGTCCGGCGGGTTCGGGCTCACCGGCCTCGCCGAGCGGATCGGCGCCCTCGGCGGCCGGCTGCACGCGGGCCCGCGCCCGGAGGGCGGCTGGGAGGTCGTCGCGCTTCTGCCCGCGGGGGACGGCTGATCCCGATTGCTGACAGAATCGGTGGGTGGCCATCCGCGTACTGATCGCCGACGACCAGGAGATGGTCCGGACGGGGTTCCGGATGATCGTCGACTCGCAGCCCGACATGCAGGTGGTCGGGGAGGCCGCCGACGGCGCCGAGGCCGTCGCGCTGGCCCACCGGCTGCGCCCCGACGTGTGCCTGTTCGACATCCGGATGCCGCGGATGGACGGCCTGGAGGCGACCCGCGCCCTCGCCGGCCCCGGCGTCGCGGACCCGCCCCGCATCGTGATCGTCACCACCTTCGACATGGACGAGTACGTGTACGGGGCGCTGCGCGGCGGCGCGGTCGGGTTCCTGCTCAAGGACAGCGGCCCCGCACTGCTGGTGGAGGCCGTCCGCGCGGCGGCGAACGGCGGGTCGCTGGTGTCGCCGTCCATCACCGTCCGGCTCCTGGAGCGGCTGGCCCGGCCCCGCCCGGTGCCCGCACAGCCCAGCGAGCCGCTCACCGGCCGGGAGCTGGACGTGGTGAGGCTCGTCGCGCGCGGCCGGACGAACGAGGAGATCGCCGGGGAGCTGTTCGTGTCGCTCTCCACGGTCAAGACGCACCTCGGGAGCCTCTCCCGCAAGCTGAACACCCGGAACCGGGTGGAGACGGCGGCCTGGGCCTGGGAGTCGGGCCTCATGACCTGACCTGCACGGGCACGGGCACGGGACGCGGCGAGACGGGGAGGGACGGCACTGGCACCGGAGTCGCTGAACGGCCTGCCCGTGACCGTCCTGGTCATCTGGGCGCTGTGCGCCGCCGGCTGGGGCGCCGTCCTCGCCGGCCTGCGCAACGGGCTGCGCGGGCCCGCCCGCGCCCCCGCCCTGTTCGCGCACACCGCGACCCCGGCGGGCGTCGTCCTGCTCTTCTCGCTGATCGGCTTCGGGTCGCTGCACGCCACGATCGCGCTGACCGCCGAATGGTGGGCACTGCTGGCCGTGACCGGGTTCCGTCCCGAGCGGCTGCTGTACACCGGCGGCCTCGCCCGCCTCGCCGCGTGGGCCGCCGTCACCGCCGCCGCCGCCTACGCGGCGACACGGCTCGTGTTCCACGTGTGACGATTCGGTGAGACCCCGAACCCGCGTTGGGCCGAGTCGGTCAAACGTACGTAGTATCCGGAGCAGGCGACCGCAAAGACCAGGGAGGTGGATCATGCCGTGTGCGCTGTGCGGCGACATCATCCCCACCGAGGTCGACCGGTGCCCGGCCTGCGGCGCGTGGGCGCGGCGCCGCGACTTCCGCGCCGTCGGCGTGGCCGTGTTCATGCTGCTCGGCTTCAACGCCTTCGTCGCCCTCGGCTCGGGGATCAGCCTGCTCAGGATGGCGGAACCGCTGCGCGGGGCGACCCACGACAGCTATGACGCGGCCGCCACCGGCAAGGCCCTCGCCCCCTACGCCGACGTGTTCACGATCGGCACGATCATGGCCGGGGTCACCGGCCTGCTGTACCTCACCTGGCTCTGGCGCGCGTACCGGCAGTCCCCCGGCCCCCACCGGCACCACCGCGCCTGGGTGCTCCTCGGCTGGTTCCTCCCGGTCGTCAACCTGTGGCTCCCGCCCCGCGTGGTGTACGAGGTCTGGGTGAACAGCGGCCGCTACCGGACGGCCGAACGCCAGGCCGCCGGGCTCGTCGTCGCGGGCTGGTGGGCCTGCGCCATCCTCGGCCTCCTCCTCGGCTACGCCTTCACGCACGGCAGCGTCGACACCCTCGCCGAAGCCCGCTTCGACGTCCACGTCGGCGTCGCCGCCGCCGCCTTCCAGGCCCTCGCCGCCGCCCTCTGCATGGCCACCGTCTTCCAGATCACCCGGATCCAGGTACTGCGGGATTAGCCCCCTGCGCAGGCGGGGTTCCTAGGAGGGCGGGGGGCCTGAGCTGCCTTGGCTGGTGTGCCATAGGGCGGTCTTGGGCGGGCGTTTGACGGCCGGGCCCGCGTGGCCGATGTCGGAGTACGGGGACATCGCGAAGCCGGTCGGCTGGACGATGCGGCGGCCCACCGGGCGGCCGGGGACGGCCGGGCGCGCCATGGCCGCGCGGACGGCGTCCGGTCCGCCGCGGCGCCATTCCTCGTACAGGGTGTTCAGGTCCCAGCAGGCGTTCGCGGTGATCGAGACGGCGCGGGCGCCGGCGCGGCGGAGGCGGCCGCGGGCGACCAGGAGCCAGGAGCCGAAGACGGTGGCGGCGCACCGGTCCTGCACCGACTCGAAGAACGTGAGGTCGACCGGGCCGGTCGCGTCGTCCAGCGTGGCGAAGATGACGCGCTGGCCCGACCTGACCGCCGGGGTCTGGGTGGCGACCTTGACGCCGGCGACCAGGACGTCGCTCCCGTCGGGGCGTCCCGGCAGGTCAGCGGCGCGGACGGCGCCGATTCCGGCGAGCAGGCCGGCGTAGAACGTCATGATGTGCCGGCTGACGTCCATGCCCAGGATGTCCAGCTCCGCCTCGACGACCTCGGCGGGCGTCATCGGCGGCAGCCCGCCCGCCGGGATCTCCTCGGCCGGGCCGGGCGGGGTCGCGTCGCCGAGCGGAAGCTGGCCCTCGGGGACGCGGCCGGGACGGGCGGTGGCGCGGTCGAGGGCGCCGACCCGGCAGAGCAGGTCGCGGCGCGGGACGCCGTCGTGGACGGTGTCGAACGCCCCGGCCAGGACGAGCCGCTCGGCGGTCGGGCGGGACACCCGGGCGCGGCGCCGGAAGTCGGTCAGCGACGCGTAGGGCCGGGCATCGACGATCGCGCCGACCTCGGCGGCGGAGATTCCCCTGACCTCGCTCAACGCGACCCGGATGCCGGTCGGGCCGCCCTCGGAGACGGGCTCGGCGTGCCAGTCCGCCGCCGAGCGGTTGACGTCCAGCGGCAGGATCGGCACGCCGAAGTGCCGGGCGTCGTCAAGGATGACCCGCTTGGGGTACATGCCGGGGTCGTGGGTCAGGACGCCGGCGTAGAAGGCGGCCGTGTGGTGCCGTTTCAGCCAGGCCGACTGGTAGGTGGGCAGCGCGAACGACGCGGCGTGCGCCTTGCAGAAGCCGAACGCGCCGAACGCGGTCAGCGTCCGCCAGACGCGGTCGACGGTCGGCCCGTCATAGCCGCGGGCCAGCGCCCGCTGCCGGAACCAGGCGCCGACGACGGCCTGCCCGCGCTCGTGGTTCAGGCTCCGCCGCGCGGCCTCCGCCTGGGAGAGCCCGCATCCGGTCATCACGTCGAAGATCCGCAGCACCTGCTCGTGGAAGACCACCACGCCGAGGCTCTCCCGCAGCACCGGTTCGAGGTCGGGATGCGGGTACTCCGGCTCCCGGGCGCCGGCGCGGGCCTCCAGGAACGGCGACACCATGTCGGAGTTGACCGGGCCCGGACGGAACAGCGAGATGTCGATGACCAGGTCGTCCAGGTCGCGCGGCTGGAGGCGGCCGATCAGCTCCCGCTGGCCGGGCGACTCGATCTGGAAGCAGCCGAGCGTCCGGGACGTGCGGACCAGCGCGTACGTCGCGGGATCGTCGCGCGGGACGTCCTCCAGCGCGATCTCCTCCCCGGTCAGCCGGGCGACCTCCGCCACCGCGTGCGCCATCGCCGACTGCATCCGGACGCCGATCACGTCGAGCTTGAGCAGGCCCATCGCCTCGACGTCGTCCTTGTCGAACTGGCTCATCGGGAAGCCCACGGCCGCCCGCTCGATCGGCGTGCGGTCCCGCAGGCCCGGGTCCGACAGCAGCACGCCGCACGGGTGCATGGCGATGTGGCGGGGCAGGCCGTCCAGGCGCTCGGCGATCCGGAACAGCACCTCCAGGCGGCCCGCCGCGAGGCCGCTCTGCCGCAGCTCGGGCAGGTCGTCCAGCGCGGCGCGGATCTGGCTCGCCCTGATCTGCGGGAACGCCTTGGCGATCGCGTCGATCTCGTGCGGAGGAAGGCCGACGGCGTTGCCGACGTCGCGCAGCGCGCTGCGCGCCCGGTAGGTCTCCATCATCGACACGCACGCCGTGGCGTCGGCCCCGAACCGGTCGAACAGCGCCTCGTAGGCCTCCAGCCGCCGCGCCGACTCCACGTCCAGGTCGATGTCGGGCAGGCCCTCGCGGCTGTCGGCGAGGAACCGCTCCATGACCAGGTCGTGCCGCAGCGGGTCGAGGTCGCCGATGCCGAGCAGGTAGGTGACCAGGCTGCCCGCGCCCGAGCCGCGGATGGCGCAGCGGATGCCGCGCGACCTGATCAGCGCGGCGGCGTCCGCGACCGTGAGGAAGTACGGCGCCAGGCCCTTGCGGGCGATCACGCCGAGCTCGGCGTCGAGCCGGTCCGCGGCCTTGCGGGACCCGGCGAGCCCGCGCCTCGCCGTCCCCTCGGCGCACCGGGCGACGAGGCGGGCGTAGGGCTCGCCGCCGACGGCCGGCAGGTGGACCTCGTCCATGCCGAGGTCGCGGCCCGGGTCCAGGACGCAGCGCTCCGAGAGCCGCCGGGTCTCCGCCAGCAGCGCCTCGGCCTCCCGCGGGCCGCAGCTCAGCTCCGCGACCCGGCGCATCTCGGGGATCGGCTTCAGGTAGGCCTGGCCGGTCCGGTCGTCCAGATGCCGCCGGTCCAGCGGGACGAGCCAGCGCGCCACGTCCAGCACCTGCGCGACCGGATGGTCGGCCGGATCCAGGTACCGGACGGCGTTGCCCAGCACGGCGGGCACCCCGGCCTCGCGGGCGAGCGCCAGCATGCGGGCGGCGCGCGGGCCGTCGCCCCGGTCGCGGTGGTCCACGATCTCGATCACGGTCTCCGCCGCGTCCCGCCAGGCGGCCAGCCGCGCCGCCGCGACGTCGGGGCGCCGCCCGGTGACGGCGCGCCCCACGTCCGACATCGGGCCGAGGAGCACGATGAGCCCGTCGGCGTGGGCGCCGACCATCTCCCGCGTCACCAGCGGGTTCCCGCGCTCGCCCGCCGCGTGCGCCGCCGTCACCAGCCGGCACAGCGACCGCCAGCCGGCGCGGCCCTCGGCGAGCACGACGATGCGCTCCTCGCCGGTCGAGACGACCTTGAGGTCGGCGCCGACGACGGCTCCGATGCCGGCGTCGGCGCAGGCCCGGACATGCCGGACGGCGCCGTACAGCCCGTCGCGGTCGGTCAGCGCCAGGGTCTCCATGCCGAGGCCCGCCGCGCGCTCGGCCAGCGCCGCGGGCGGCGCGACCCCGAACCGGAGCGAATAGGACGAAGCGACATGAATATGCACGTCAGTCCCATACCCGGGAGAGCAGCCAGCTGTCGGCCGCCACGTCATAACGCAGCTCGTAGACGCCGATCTCCCTGTCCGGGGTCGCCTCGACCCGCCAGAACTCCCGCTCGCCGGTGGCCTCGCCGTCGGGGCGCTGCTCCCGCCACCAGTCGCGGGTCGTGACCCAGTGCTCCAGCACCCGCCGGACGGTGTAGAGCCGGCCACGCCAGACGAACCGGACCGGACGCCCATCGCTCACCCAGACGTCCACCGGATCGCCGAACACGCGTGTCATCTGCCTCCCCCTCGCGCTCACCGCACGGGGGAAGAACATGCGGACGTTCGAACAGACGTTCGCACCCGAGTCTAGGGAAGCCCCCGTCCCGGGAGCAAGGCGGGGGTCAGCCGAGGAGCGCGCGAATACGCTCCGCGACCCCGGTCAGCTCGGTGACGTCGGCCATGCCGCCGCCGGGCCACAGATAGAGCCACGTGTCGCCGGAGGGAGTGGCGACGACCATGAGCCGGCGCCGCGTCCGCGGGCCGAGCACCGCCAGCAGCGACCCGTCCGGCCCGGCGAACCTCCAGGCGAGGCCGCGGGCCTCCAGCTCGCGCGCGAGCGCCGCGAGGTGACGCCTGCGCACCTCGGCGATGTCGCGCCCACCGACTACAGACACATCAGCCGCCTCAGCAGGTCCATGCCGCCCGGATGACCATGGGCGATCGTCCGGCGACGGTTGGTGACCGTGCTCCAGCATGGCCCGAAAACCGCGGCTGCGCAGCGAGAATCCGGAGAGTGGGAGGGCTGTTCCGCGTTCTCGCGGGGATGGTCCGCGGGGAGCGGCGCGACGTGCCGCGCCGTCGTGCGCCAATCGTTCCGTTCCTGGAACCCGGCGTCCATGCGGAGGCTCCGTCCGTGATAGAAGCCTCTGTGAGACGCGCACCGCCCGCGTCAGGCTGACAGAAGGAGCGAGCCGATGAGCGCCGTCCCCGCCGGCGACCCGTCAGGCCACACCCACCACCCCGCCCCCGAGCAGGGCCGCGCCCTCGCCGGGCTCCGCGAGCGCAAGAAGCAGCGGACCCGGCTCGCGCTCATCGACGCGGCCCTGGACCTGTTCCTCGCCAAGGGATACGAGGCCACGACGATCGACGAGATCGTGGCGGCGGTCGAGGTGTCGCAGCGGACGTTCTTCCGCTACTTCGGCACCAAGGAGGACGTCGTCACGAGCTTCCTCTCCGAGCACGACCAGCTCATGGGCGAGGCGCTCGCCGCCCGTCCCCCCGAGGAACGGCCGTTCACCGCGCTGTTCGAGTCGCTGCGCGTGGTGCTGCGCACGATCGCCGACGGCGACCCGGCCGACGGCGCCCGGTGGCGCCGCGTCCGGCAGGTGATCGAGGCGACGCCGTCGCTGATGGCGGCGCAGATGGCGCGGTACTCGGCGTCCACCGAGGCCCTCGCGGCCGAGATCGCGCGGCGGGAGGGCGTCGACCTGGAGAACGACCCGCGGCCGCGGATCCTCGTCGCGTTCTACCTGGCGACCGTCAAGGTCGCGTTCGAGGAGTGCGCCCGCCGGGAGATCTGGGACGCCGGGACGGTCGCGGCCCGGGTCGAGCGGGCGGTGACGCTCGCCGCGCAGACGATGCGCGACTGGGTGTGACCGCTCCGCGGCCGGAATAGCCGGCGAGCGCCCCGGGTTCTCCGGATCGTCCGCCGCAGCCGGCCAGTCGGGAGCATCCCATGCGTGCGATCGTCGTCACCCGCACCGGCGGCCCCGAGGTGCTGGAGCCCGCCGAGCGTCCCGCCCCGGAGCCGGGTCCGGGCGAGGTGCTGGTCGACGTGGCGGCGGCCGGGGTCAACTTCATCGACGTCTACTACCGCACGGGCGCCTACGAGCAGGAGCTCCCGTACACGCCGGGCCTTGAGGCGGCGGGGACGGTCGTCGCGGTCGGCGACGGCGTCCGGGAGTTCTCCGTGGGAGATCGCGTCGCCTGGTCCGACGTGCAGGGCTCCTACGCGGAGCAGGCCGCGGTCCCGGTGGCGAAGGCCGTCCCGGTCCCGGACGGGGTCGGGTTGGAGGACGCCGCCGCGTCGCTGCTGCAGGGCATGACGGCGCACTACCTCACCCGGTCCACGTATCCGGTCAAGGAGGGCGACACCGTCCTGGTGCACGCGGCGGCGGGCGGGATGGGCCTGCTGCTCACCCAGGCGGCCAAGGCGCTCGGCGCCCGGGTCCTCGCGACGGCGTCCACCCCGGAGAAGGAGAAGCTCGCGAAGGCCGCCGGCGCGGACGTCACCATGGGCTACGACGGTTTCGCCGACCGGGTCCGGGAGCTGACCGGCGGCGCGGGCGTCGCCGCCGTGTACGACGGCGTGGGAGCGCCCACGTTCGACGGGAGCCTCGCGAGCCTCCGGCGGCGCGGCACCCTGGCCCTGTACGGGGCGGCCGGCGGGGCCGTCCCGCCGTTCGATCCGCAGCGCCTCAACCGCGCCGGGTCGGTGTACCTGACGCGGCCGACCCTCCGCCACTTCGTCGAGGAGCGGGACGAGCTGCTGGAGCGCGCCGCCGACGTCTACGGCTGGGTGGGATCGGGCGAGGTGAAGGTCCGTGTCGGGCACCGCTACGACCTCGCCGACGCCCGCGCCGCGCACGACGATCTGCAGGCGCGGCGGACCACCGGGAAGCTCCTCGTGATCCCCTAGCGGCCCTCCGGGAGCCCGCCGGCTCCCTTAGGGTGGGCCCGGAGAGACGATCTTCCGAGGAGCGCCACCCCCCCATGACGACGACCGCCGCCGGACCCCTGGAGCACGACGAGCCCCGTGTCCTCGGGCCCTACCGCCTGCTCGGCCGGCTGGGCCGCGGCGGCATGGGCACCGTCTACCTCGGCGCCGAGCCGGACGGGCGGCGCGTCGCGGTGAAGGTCGTCAACCGGGAGCTGGCCGGGGAGCCCGCGTTCCTCGCCCGGTTCCGCCGGGAGGTGACCGCCGCGCGGCGCGTCCACCGGTTCTGCACCGCGCCCGTGATCGACGCCGAGCTCGACCAGGACCCGCCGTACATCGTCACCGAGTACATCGACGGGCCGAACCTGGAGAAGGCCGTCCGCGACAAGGGGCCGCTGCCGGGCTCCGACCTGGAGGGCCTCGCGGTCGGCGTCGCCACCGCGCTCGCCGCCATCCACGGCGCCGGGATCGTGCACCGCGACCTCAAGCCCGCCAACGTCCTGCTCTCCTCGACCGGCCCGCGCGTCATCGACTTCGGCATCGCCCGCGCCCTCGACGCCCCGAACGGCCCCACCCGCACCGGCCAGTTCGTCGGGACGCCCGCCTACATCGCGCCCGAGGTGCTGCGGGGCGAGCCGGTCGAGCAGGCGTCGGACGTGTTCTCGTGGGGCTGCGTCGTCGCCTACGCCGGGACCGGCCGTCCCCCGTTCCACGCCACCACGGTCGCGGAGACGTTCCGCCGCATCGAGCACGACGAGCCCGACCTCGCCGGCCTCGACCCGCGGCTGCGCGACATCGTCGCCGCCGCGCTCGGCAAGGACCCGCGCAACCGCCCGACCGCCCGGCAGATCCTCACCCGGCTCGTCGGCCAGGACAGGGCCGACCTGGAACAGGCCGTGGAGACGATATCCGCGTCCTGGCACGGGTTCGGGCCTGCGCAAGCGCCGGTTCCGGAGCCGGTTCAGGGGCAAGACCCGGCGCGGGGGGCGGAGCCGGGCACGCCGCCCGCCGCCGAGCCGGTGCCGGGCGAGCGCTCCCGCCCCGTCGACGCGCGGGAGCCCGAGCCCGCGCGGCAGGCCGGCGCCACCATGGAGCCGGCCGCGGACGAGCCGACGGTCATGGTCGACCTGCCGTTCCCGGACTCCTGGCGCGGCCCGAGGCGCTGGTTCATGCTGCTCAAAGGCTTTCTCGTGATCCCGCACCTGGTCGTCATGCTGGTCATGTACACCGCGCTGGTGCTCGTCATGATGGTCAGCTGGCTGGTGATCCCGTTCACCGGCCGGTACCCGCGCGCTCTGTACGCCCTGGTCGTCGGATGCCAGCGGTGGTCCGGCCGGGTCGTGGCGTACGCGTTCGGGCTCACCGGCGAGAGGATGCCGCCGTTCCGGACTCTTCCGCGGGCGCGCCGAACGCGCTGACACCTTCGCGCGTCGGAAAGACGGTGGCGCCGCTAGGGTGCTACCGCAAAGACTCCCGATATTTCCGTCAGGACCACGATGACCACGCACGCAGGAGAGAACGGCGAGGCCCTGCGCCCCGAGGACCCCGCGGAGCTCGGCCCGTACCGGCTGGTCGGCCGGCTCGGCCGGGGCGGCATGGGGACGGTCTACCTCGGCGAGGATCCGTCCGGACGCCGCGTCGCGGTGAAGGTGATCAACCGGGAGCTGGCCGGGGAGGGCCCGTTCCGCGACCGGTTCCGCCGGGAGGTGACCGCCGCGCGGCAGGTGCGCCGGTTCTGCACGGCGCCCGTGATGGACGCCGAGCTCGACCGGGACCCGCTGTACGTCGTCACCGAGTACATCGAGGGGCCGAGCCTGGAGAGCGCCGTCGCCGAACGCGGCCCGCTCCCCGGCTCCGACCTGGAGGGCCTCGCGGTCGGCGTCGCCACCGCGCTCGCCGCCATCCACGGCGCCGGGATCGTGCACCGCGACCTCAAGCCCGCCAACGTCCTGCTGTCCTCGACCGGGCCGCGCGTCATCGACTTCGGCATCGCCCGCGCCCTCGACGCCGCCGACGGTCCCACCCGCACCGGCCAGTTCGTCGGGACGCCGAACTACCTGCCGCCCGAGCTGCTGCGCGGCGAGCAGGTGACCCCCGCGTCCGACGTGTTCTCCTGGGGCTGCGTGGTCGCCTACGCCGGGACGGGCAGCGCGCCCTTCGCGGGCAACACGGTCCCGGAGATCTTCTACCGCGTCGCGCACGACGAGCCGAAGCTGGACGGCCTCGACCCCGGCCTGCGGGACGTCGTCGCCGCCGCGCTCGACAAGGACCCGCGCAACCGGCCGTCCGTCCAGGACCTGCTCGGGCGGCTCGTCGGCAACGAGAAGACCGATCCGGCGACGCTCGCCGAGACCGTCCAGGCGAGCTGGCACGGCCCGGCGGCCGGCCCCACCGTGCAGGGAGCGGCCGGGCAGGGGACCGGCGGGCAGGCGCCCACCGCGCAGGCGGCCTTCCAGCAGCCGACCGCCCAGCTCGGCGGGAACGCGACCCGCGAGGACGCGCGCCCCGGGCGGGGCGGCGCGAAGCTCCGGCGGCCGCTGATCATCGCCGGGGCGGCCGTCGCGGTGCTGGCCGTGCTCGCCGTCGTGGGATTCACGGTGCTGCGCTCGGACGGCCCGCCCGACGACAACCTGGCCACCGCGTTCGCCGACGACTTCTCCGACTCGAACTCCGGCTGGGGCGACAGCATCCTCGACGAGTACGACTACGTGAACGGCAAGTACCAGCTGAAGACCTCCGGCACGACCGGCTCGATCAGCCGCACGGTGCCCAAGGACAAGGTGGAGGACTTCCCCGACCCGATGCTGGTGACCGTCACGGCGTCGGCCGAGGGTCCCGCCGACGGCCGGTTCGGCGTGGAATGCCGCATGAACGAGGCCGGCAAGAAGAAGTACGTGTTCCTTCTCCGCAACGACGGCAAGGGCGCGGTGCTCCGCAAGGTCAACGGCGACCTCGGCACGAAGGAGCTGGCGAGCCCCGACTCGGTGCCGGGCTTCGAGGCGAACGGCCAGAACAGGCTCCAGGTCGCCTGCGAAGGCCAGGAGAAGGACGGCCCGAAGGTGCGCCTGCGGCTTTGGGTGAACGGCGACAAGGTCATCGACGAGACCGACACCGACCAGCCGCTGCCCAACGGCAAGGTCGCCCTGACGGGCGAGCGCGGCGGCAACGCCGCCCAGCAGATCACCGTGAGGTTCGACGACTTCGACATGTCGAAGATCCAGTAACCCGCCGGGCGGACGCCGGCAGGCCGCCGGGCCGATGCCCGAGGGTCAGCGGGCGGGCAGGTAGCCGTTCGTCCAGCGGGTCAGTTCCGCGAAGACCTGCGTGCGGGCCGGCTCGGCGGACAGCACGAGATCGTGCAGACCCCCGTCGATCCGGACGAACGTCACATGACGCCCGATCCGCGGTGCCCAGCGGGCCATGTGCTCGACGTCCAGGACGGCGTCGGCGCCCGTCACGTCCAGCACCTTGCGGGTCGGGCGGACGCTGCGCGTCGACGCCATGACCAGCACCGGCACGTCGACGTCCAGGCCGCGCCGGAGCCGGAGCTGACCACGGCGGACGGCGGCCAGCCACGCCGCCCGCACCGGGAACCCGAGCAGCGGCTTCCACGCGAGGTCGAACTCCCACTCGCCCTCGTGGTCGCGGTGCAGGCTGCGCGGATACCGGTCGGACACGCCCGCGGGCAGCGCGGCCTTCGGGAAGCGGGGGCGCAGCGCACGCGCGAGGCCGGCACCGACCTTGCGCAGGACCGGCGGCTCGGCGAGGTCCACGAACGGGCTGTTGAGGAACAGGCCGTCCACCAGGCCCTGGCCCCGCACCCGGTCGGCCCACAGGGCCGCGATCAGGCCGCCGGTGGAGTGGCCGTTCAGCAGGAGCGTGTCGTGCCCGTCCACGTCCCGGACGATCCGCACCGCCTCGTCGATCTCCGGGAAGTAGTCCGACAGGCTCTCCACGTAGTTCGGGGTCTGGTGCGGGCGCAGGGAGCGCCCGTGCTTGCGCAGGTCGAGCGCGTAGAAGTCGAAGCCGAGATCGAGGTAGAAATCGGCCAGGTGCTTCTGGAAGAAGTAGTCGACGAACCCGTGCAGGTACAGCACGGCCCGGCGGGAGGGGTCGGTGCCGCGCCGCCGCACCAGCGTCGCCACGACCTCGCCCTCGGCGTCCCGGCCCATAGGCAGCTCGATCGCCTCGTAGCCGGGGCCGAGCACATCCGCCGTCACGTCCACAATTCCTCCCATATGCCGCGAACTGATCCACCGTGGTCCCGCGTCAAAGACATTGACCGTACGTCAGACTGAACCACAAAAGAGCCCTCGCCCCCGGGAGTCGAGCCATGCAGGCGCCGCTTCGTGACCGTGACCCGCGCCGGCTCGGGCCGTACCGCCTCACCGCCCGCCTCGGCCGCGGCGGCATGGGCACCGTCTACCTCGGCGAGGACGGCGGCGACCGGCAGGTCGCGGTCAAGGTCATCAACCCGGAGCTGGCCGACGACGAGGCGTTCCACGAGCGGTTCCGCCGCGAGGTGACCGCCGCGCGGCAGGTCAGGCGGTTCTGCACCGCCGCGGTGCTGGACGCCCGGCTGGACGGCGACCCGCTGTACGTGGTCACCGAGTACGTGAACGGCCCCTCCGTGGAGGAGGCGGTCAAGCGGGAGGGGCCGCTGCGGGGCGGCGACCTGGAGTCCTTCGCGGTCAACATCGCCACCGCGCTGAGCGCGATCCACGGTGCCGGGATCGTGCACCGGGACCTCAAGCCGTCCAACGTGCTGCTCTCCCCGACCGGCCCGCGCGTGATCGACTTCGGCATCGCCCGCGCGCTGGACGCCTCGGACGGGCCGACCAGGACCGGCCAGTTCGTCGGCACCCCCGCCTACATCGCACCGGAGCTGATGCGCGGCGAGGAGATCACCCCGGCGGCGGACGTGTTCTCGTGGGGGTGCGTCGTCGCCTTCGCGGGCACGGGACGCGCCCCGTTCGGCGGCGGGTCGCTCCCGGAGACGATCAACCGGGTGACGGCCGGCGACCCCGACCTGGACGGCCTCGACCCGGCCGTCCGCGACCTGGTGGCCCGCTCGCTCGCGAAGGATCCCGCGGACCGTCCGGCGGTGAAGCAGCTGATCCAGGCGCTGACCGGCGAGGACGAGCCGCCCGCGACGCCGCCCACGGTCGCGCTGCCCGCGTCGGAGCCGACCGCCGAGCCCGCGGAGGTGCGGGCGGAGCCGGCACCTGCGGAAGAGGAGCCGGAGCAGACGGAGAAGCCCGCGCCCAAGCCTGCGCCTGCGCCTGCGCCTGCGCCTGCGCCTGCGACGAGCGTCGATTCCGTGCCGCCCACGCGTACCGCGGGCCCACCGGAGCCGCCGGCGGACGAGCCGACGCACCCGGTCGGAATGCCGGCCGCGGCCCGTGCGGCGGCCCTGGCGAAGAGGCCGTCGCCGCACCGGAACCACGGCCTGCTGATGGTCGCGGTCGGCGCGGTCGTCGCCGTCTCGACCGTGATCGGGGTCCTCAACCTGCCGGGCGGCGACCGCACCCCGCAGGACTCCGGGACCACGGCGGCGGCCGACCTCGGCGACGGGCCGCCGGACGTCGAGGACGAGATCTTCGACGACAACTTCAGCGACGAGGGCTCCGGCTGGAAGACGGCCACCACGCCCGCCGCGGACGCGTCCTACCGCGACAAGAAGTACGAGCTCCACGTCCTCCCGACGACGACGCGCACGACCGCCGCCGCGCCGGTGGAGAAGATCCCCGACTCGCAGCTCATCGAGGTCAAGGTCTCGCCGAAGGACGCCGCCGGCGAGGCGGGGGTGTATTGCCACGGCGACTCCGGCTACGCGTTCCTCCTCAGCCGGGACGGGCGCGCGCGCATCGCCCGCCTGTCGTCCGGGCAGCCGACGACCGTGACGACCGGCACCGTCCCCGGGCTCCGCGACGGCGACAACCGGCTCCAGGCCGCGTGCGCCAAGGGCGAGGGCGGCAACATCGACCTCGCGATGTGGGTGAACGGCAAGCCGGTCGCCTCGTCCGCCGCCACCCCGCCCTCGGAGGGCGAGCCGGGGCCGAGCGGGCTGCTCGTCGTCCGTCCCGAGGACGCGACCGGCTGGCCGGAAGCGGTCTTCGACGACTTCTCGCTCTGCTCGCTCTGAGGCCCTACTCCTTGCGGCCGGTCGCGGCGACGGTGACCCCGAGGCCGATC
Organism: Actinomadura madurae; assembly: GCF_900115095.1. GTDB lineage: Bacteria > Actinomycetota > Actinomycetes > Streptosporangiales > Streptosporangiaceae > Spirillospora > Spirillospora madurae. Next base: position 135,343 of record NZ_FOVH01000010.1, on the reverse strand, counting down.
ATCATCAGGCCCCCGGTGCCGCCGATCGCCGCGAGACGGCGCGGCGATCGGGCGAACCACGCGCGGGCCGTCCCGGCGGCGAGGCCCCACACGCTGTCGCACAGCAGCGCGATGAAACTGAAGATCAGCCCGAAGACCAGCATCTGCAGCGGGACGTGCCCGTGCTCGCGGACGACGAACTGCGGCAGCACGGCCACGAAGAACACCGTGGTCTTCGGGTTGGTGACGCCCACCACGAACCCCTGCCAGAGATCGCGGGCCCGGTTCCCCACCTCGGGGCCGGTCTCACCGAGCTCCGCCTGCAGGGAGTGCCGGTGCCGGAACGCCTGCACGCCGAGGTACAGCAGGTAGGCGGCGCCCACCAGCTTGACCGTCGTGAACACGATCACGGACCGTTCCACGATCGACCCCACGCCGAGCGCGACGGTCACCGACAGCAGCAGCGCGCCGATCTCGTTGCCGGCGACGCTGGTCAGCGCCGTCCGCCGGCCGTGGGCCAGGGCGCGTCCGACCACGAAGAACACCGTGGGCCCGGGAATCACGATGATGGCGAAGGCCATCGCGGAGAAGGCCAGCACTTGATGCGTCGACACCATGGCCCGCACCCTACGCAGGCCGCCCGGATCGTCCCATCGATTTTTCGGGCCCCCCGCGGTGTCCCAGGCCGGACGGGTCCGGCTCGTGACGCAGGCCACAGTGCCCGCATAGGTTCGGATCATGTCCGCCCCCGCCTCAGCGGCGTCCGGTCCCCTCGATGTCACCACTCCCCCGACCGTCCCGGCGGTCGCCTGGAAGCCGGTGCTGCTGATGGGCGGTGCGCTCGGCGTGGTGCTCCTGGCCGTCAGCGCCCGGTACGGCCACCACCGCGACGAGCTGTACTTCCGGGTCGCCGGACGCCATCTGGCCTGGGGATACCCGGACCAGCCGCCGTTGCTGCCGGTTCTCGTCCGGGCGATCACCGCGGTCTTCGGCGACTCGCTGGTCGCGCTGCGCGTCCCGTCCGCCGTGCTCGCCGCCTGCGGCGTGCTGGTCGCCGCGCTGACCGCCCGGGAGATGGACGGTGGACGGCGCGCGCAGCTGCTGACGGCCGCGTCCTTCACGGTCTGCCCGTTCGCCGTGGCGGCCGGCCACATCTTCGTCACCGCGACGCTCGACCTGCTGCTGTCGACCGTGATCGTCTGGCTGGTGGTCCGATGGGTCCGGACCCGTGATCAGCGGCTGCTGCTCGCCGTGGGGATCTCGTCGGCGCTGGCACTGAACGTGAAGTACCTGGCGGCGTTCCTGCTGGTCGCGCTGGTCGCCGGGATGCTGCTGTCGGGACCGCGCGACTTCCTCCGGCGCCCGCTGCTCTGGGCCGGGGCGCTCGTCGTGATCGCCGCGGTCATGCCGGGACTGGTCTGGCAGGCGCGGCACGGCTGGCCGCAACTCGACATGGCCGACGCGATCGCCGGCAAGGGCGACTTCGGCGGACGGCCCGGGTTCGTCCCGTTCCAGCTGCTCCTGACCGGCGTCCTGCCGTCCTGGCTGTGGATCTACGGGCTGTGGCGGACGTACCGGTCCGACGACCTGCGAACGTACCGTTTCCTCGGGCACGCGTACGTGCTGCTGAACGTCGTCTTCCTCGTCACCGCCGGGAAGCCGTACTACCTGAGCGGGCTGTGGGCGGGGCTCTGGGCGGCGGGCGCCGTGGAGATCGAGCGGCACGGCGCACCGCGGGGCTGGGGCTGGGCGGCGTCCGCCCCGGCGTATGTGATCACCGCCGTCACGACCGTCCTGCTGACGCTGCCGGTGTACCCGCTGAGGTGGCTGGCCGACACGCCGCAGCCCGTCGTCAACGCCGACTCGGCGGAGACCGTCGGCTGGCCCCGGTTCGCCGCGCGGGTCGCGGCCGTCCGCGACGCGCTGCCGCCCGGTGAGCGGGCCGCGGCGACGATCGTCGTCAGCAACTACGGCGAGGCCGGCGCGCTCGACAGGTACGGGCCCGCCCTGGGGCTTCCGCGCGCCTACAGCGGCCACAACGGCTACTGGTACTTCGGGCGCCCGCCGGACGGACGCGGCCCCACGATCGTGGTGGGGCCGGAAGACGTCGCGGAAGGGGCCGGGCTGCGCCGGTACTGGACGGACGTCCGCCCGGTCGGCCGCATCGACAACGGCGTCGGCCTCGACAACCAGGAACAGGGCAAACCGGTATGGGTGTGCCGCGGGCAGCGCGCGCCGTGGACGGAGCTGTGGCCCGAGTTCAGGCGCCTCTCGTAGCGGCCCTCACACCGGGAGGACGTCCCAGGCGCCGGCGCGGCGTACCAGCAGGTCGTGCGTGAGGAGGCTCCCGGCGGGGACGTCCCAGGCCGGGTCGGCGCCGTCGTCTCCGCGGTCCTCCGCCCACACCTGGGCGACCGCCCAGCGGAGCCGGTCTACGCCGTCCGGGTGGCCGGTACCGGACGCGACGAACACGTCCCGCGCGGGGGCGGCCACGACGAGGTCGCCCTCCACGTCCTGGGCCAGCTTCTCCAGGAACCCCTCGTCCAGCAGCAGTCCGGACTCCAGGCTCCCGCGGCGCCCCGCCCCGCCCAGCGACACCGTCACGGCGCGCACGTCCGGATACCAGCTGAGGCTCAGCTCGGGCCGCCGGTCACGCAAGTTGATCACGGCGTGCCGGCGCAGCTCGCCCGGCGCCACGCCGAGCTCGGCACAGTGCCGCCGGGCGACGTGCTCGTACCGCCGGCCGGACGGGACGCCCTCGTCGGAGATCTCCAGCGCGTAGGTGACGTAGAGGTCGGCGGTGAACGGGTCGCGGATCGGGTCCTCGTCCGCCGGGAGCGGGAACTCCAGCTGGACCTCGGCCGGCACCCGCGCCTTCATCAGCGGGACGATCAGACTGGACCGCGGGTCGGTCACGGGACGTTCCTCCTGGTCCTGTTACGGCCTGTGCCTACGAGTGGATCACCCTACCGCCGCGGCGGGCGGTTCCGGCGCACCACCGGGAGGGACGACGGGGAGGCCCGCCGGCGCACCGCCCTCGATGATCCGCCCCAGGGCGCCGGTGTCCATGTGCTGTTCGACGAGATCGCCCAGTGTGTCCAGCGTCGCCTCCCTCAGCGCATGGAACGAGACGTCCGGGGCCGGGGTGAAGTCCCGGTCGGCATGCTGGGCCACGTCTTCCAGAAAGGCCCGCCTGAACCCGTCGTTCTCCATGGCACCGTGCCACGTCGTCCCCCAGACGGCACCCTTCCGGCAACCATCGAGGAAAGGCTCGCCATACGCCTCGACGTGCCCATGGTGAATCTCATAGGCATGAACATCCTCGCCATAGGCGCTGCCCTGTGGGCGTCCCAGGGTCTTCTCGGCCCCGAACTCGACCCTCGCGGGAAGAAGACCGAGCCCTTCGACCCGGCCCCTTCTCGACTCGACCTCGTCCAGGATCTCCCCGGCGAGCATCTGGTAACCGCCGCAAATACCAAGTACAGGGCGCCCCTCATCGGCCCTCTTCTGGATCTCGCCGGCCATCCCCCTGTCGCGGAGCCATTCCAGATCGGTGACCGTGGCCCGCGTCCCCGGCAGCACGACCAGATCGGCCTCGGCCAGATCCCCGGCGCTCGCGGCATAGCGGACCACGACACCGGGCTCGCAGGCCAGCGCGTCCATGTCGGTGAAATTCGAGATGCGCGGGAACCTGACGACCGCGATCCGCAGCGTCTCCTTCCCATGGGCCGCTCTCGCGTGCGGACGCGGCGCGTCCAACGCCAGAGTGTCCTCGGAGTCGAGATACAGGCCGAGTTTCCAGGGCAGCACCCCGAGCGTGGGCCGCCCCGTGAGCATCTTGAGCTGCTCCAGCCCCGGCGCCAGCAGTTCCGGAGCACCCCGGAACTTGTTGATGACGAACCCCGCGACGAGAGCCTGGTCTTCCGGCTCCATCAACGCGACCGTGCCGAACAGCGACGCGAAGACACCGCCCCGGTCGATGTCACCGACCACGATCACCGGCAGATCCGCCGCCCGCGCCAGCCCCATGTTGACGATGTCGCCGGCCCTCAGATTGATCTCGGCAGGACTCCCGGCCCCCTCGCACACCACCACGTCGTATTCGGCCCGCAGCTCGTCGAGGCTTTCCAGAACAACGCCCTTGAGCCATTCCTTGTGCTCCCCGTACTGGAGCGCGTCGACCTCCGCCACAGGCCGTCCCAGAACGACGACCTGACTTCGCCGATCGCTCCCCGGCTTGAGCAGCACCGGATTCATCCTCGCCGCCGGCTCGACCCCCGCCGCCTGAGCCTGCATGTACTGCGCCCGCCCGATCTCCGCCCCGTCAATCGTCACCATCGAATTCAGCGACATGTTCTGGGCCTTGAACGGCGCGACGCGCACACCCCTCCGCGCCAGCCACCGGCACAACCCCGCCGTGACGACGCTCTTCCCCGCATCGGACGTCGTCCCCGCCACCAGGAGGCCGCTCATCTGACGGCCCACACGATGGCCGCCGCCGCGAACGTCACGACCGCCGAAAGCCTGACGGCCCTCCTGATGTCCGCGACCTCGGGCGCTCTGCCGTCCCCCATCTCGGGCCGATGCTCGACCCGTCCCTCATAGGCGTTCGTGCCCCCCAGCCGCACCCCGAGCGCCCCGGCGAACGCGGCTTCGCACCGTCCGGCATTGGGACTCGGATGCTTACTCCCGTCCCTTATCAGCACCCGCCACGCCTCCCGCCCCGAAAGGAGCGCGACCAATCCCCCGGTCACCCTCGCGGGAACCCAGTTGGCGACATCATCGAGCCGCGCACTCGCCCACCCGAACCGCTCATACCTCGGACTCCGGTACCCGACCATCGCGTCCAGCGTGTTCACGGCCCGATACATGAGCAACCCCGGAATACCCGCCACCGCACCCCACACCAACGGAGCGATCGACGCATCCGAAGTATTCTCGGCCACCGACTCGACAACGGCCCTGCTCAACGCAGCCGCATCCAGCCCCCGCGGATCCCGGGCGCACAAATGAGAAAGCCGCCCCCTCGCCGCCTCCACATCACCACGCTCCAGCACCCGGGCCATGAACAACCCTTCACGCCCCAAAGAAGTGCCACCGAGCACAGCCCAAGTAGCCCCCGCAGTGACAAGACAATGCACCCCAGGCCGCCGACCAACCCGCTCAAGCACAAACCCGCCCACACCCACCGACCCCACGAGAACCCCGGTGTAAACAACCCCTCGCCACCGAGAATCCCCATAGATCCAACGCTCCCCCACCGCAGCGACACGTCCGAACCCGGCCACCGGATGCCACCGCTTCGGATCCCCGAAAAGCGCGTCCAGAACGACCCCGAGCACCAAACCCTCACCAGAGACGCGCATCAAGCTCATCCCAGTGCCGCTCCAGCCAATCCTGCGCCCGCCGAATCCGCGCCCCGGCGCCCCCCTGCCAGATACGCCCCCAACCGCCCCCGCCCTGAGCCTTCTCACGCATCGCCCGGTAAGACCGCTCGAACCTCACCCGAGCCGCCGACAGCACATCCCGCCGCGACTCCCGATCCAGCCCATAGGCATCACAGAAGACCCGCAGCCTGCGCCCCACCTCGGCCCCGTACAACACGGCATCCCGATCGGCCGGATCGGCAATCGGCCCCCAATGCCGCAGCGCGGTCACCACATCGAACAACCGCGTTGTAGGCCGAGCCAGATCGAAATCAATCAGCGCACAAGGCACCCCGCCCCTGAACACGACATTCTCGGGCGTCACATCACAGTGCCCGATGACCTCGGGCTCCCCGTCCAGATTGGACGTCTCCCCGTCCCACGGCGCCCCGGCCGGCGCCTCATAGGACGCCACCGCCTCGTGATAGCGCCTGAGCAACCGTCCAACACCCCGAAGCACGTCCTCCGAAACGTACTGCGCCTCAAGCGGCCGATCCGGCACGTCCCCAGGCACCCAGCTGAGAACCTCCCGCCCCACCTCATCGATGCCCAGCACCCGCGGCGCCCCGTCGAACCCCACCGCCTCGAGATGCCGCAGCACCCCATGCACCGCCGGACTGTGCGCCCGCAACGGCCTGCGCACCGTCTCCCCCACCCGCACCACGCCCTCCGACACGTCCCCACCGGAGAGCGGAACCTCAAAGTTCACCGCCACAGCACCCCAAGATAGAACCCCCGCCCCACCCCCGACGCCGTTATAGATGTGGAGCCGAACGACCGGCCCCCTTACACTGTGTCCCGGCGTCCCGCCGGGCGCCGAGCGCCCGTAGCTCAGCTGGACAGAGCATCGGACTTCTAATCCGACGGTCGCGGGTTCGAATCCTGCCGGGCGCGCCCCTTCAACCAGGCCATCCGGGCTCTGACCAGGCCCCGGAATACCCCGATGCCTCTCCACGGCAGTTGCCGATCATGCCAACACACCCTTGATGGCGCTGGTTGGCGACGTCCCGTTGCCGGTCTATGCACATAGCGTAAACACGCAACATCGGCTCGACACCGCGCCCAGCCCGTTCGCCCGCCTCGGGAGCATGGACGCCCGCGTTCAACCACAGCACGCGTTCGACGGGGACCTCGCTGTGTTCACATCACGCCGGCGCTCGGCTCATTTCGAGGCTCGGGCTAGGTGAAGCGGGCGTATCCGCTGTTGAGTACTGGCTTTTCGTTGACCAGGGCGGCGAAGGTCGCTGTTCTCTTTTCCGGGACGGTCGCGGAGAGGCGGAGGACGGCGCCAGGGCGGACGGGGGCGGCGAAGCGGGCCCGCAGTTCGGTGAGGTCGCAGGGGTGGGCGTCCGCTGCGGCGGCGACGGTTCGGGCGGCTATGCCCAGCGTGCACAGCCCGTGCAGGATCGGCCCGTCGAAGCCGGATTCGGCGGCCACATCCGGGTCGATGTGGACTGGGTGGAGGTCGCCGGTCAGCCGGTACAGGGCCGCCAGCGACTCGCTGGTCGGATGGTCGGCGTGCCAGTCGCCCGGCGTGGTGGTGCGTGGTATGGACGGGCCGCGTTCGCCTCCGAAGCCGCCGTGGCCGGGTAGAAAGATCGAGTACGTCGCGGTGAACTGCGGGCACCGTGTTTCGACTTCGATGATCGCGGCCGTTCCCTTGTCCCACACGGCGGCGATGCGGCCGGTCAGGTCGAGGGTTCCGGCCGGTGGGAGGGCTTGGCGGACCTCCAGGCGCTGGGCGGCGTGGAGGGAGCGGACAGGATCGTAGGCACCCAGCGCGCCCGCGGCCTCGACCGTCCACAGGCCGAGGGCCAGACCGTAGGTCGGCAGGACGCGCAAATCCCGCTCATAGACCAGGTCCAGTTCGTCGGCGCGTGCGCCGACGCTCAGGGCGTAGAGGATCGCGTCCCGTTCGGTGTAGGCGATGGCGCGGGTGCCGAGGTCGTGCCCGGCCAGGTCGGGGACGGCGATCATCGGAACGCCGCCATTCCGGTGATGGCCTGGCCGAGCACCAGGGTGTGCACCTCGGTGGTCCCTTCGTAGGTGGAGACGGACTCCAGGTTGGTCATGTGCCGGATGACCGGGTATTCGAGGGAGATGCCGTTGGCGCCCAGGAGCCCGCGGGCCTCACGTGCCACGTGCAGCGCCTGCCGGACGTTGTCCAGTTTCCCGAAGCTGACCTGTTCCGGTGTGAGGCGCCCCGCGTCCTTCAACCCGCCCAGATGCAGGGCCAGCAGGTGCGCCCTGTTCACTCGGACGAGCATGTCCGCGAGCTTGTGCTGGGTGAGCTGGAAGCCGGCGATGGGCTTGCCGAACTGCTCGCGATGCAGCGCATAGTCCAGCGCGGTCTCGAAGCAGGAGCGGGCCGCGCCCACCGCGCCGAACAGGATGCCGAACCTGGCCTCGTTCAGGCAGGACAGCGGTCCGCGCAGGCCGTGCGCGCCGGGCAGCATCGCCGCTTGCGGCACCCGGACCTCGTCGAGGGTGAGTTCGGCGGTCACCGAGGCCCGCAGGGACAGCTTTCCCTCGATCGGGCTCGCGGCGAATCCGGGGGTGGCGGTGTCCACTAGGAAGCCCCGTATCCCGTCGTCGGTCCGTGCCCAGATGACGGCCATATCCGCGAGGGAACCGTTGGTGATCCACATCTTGGTGCCGTTGAGGATCCAGTCGGAGCCGTCGCGCCGGGCGGTGGTGCGCATCCCGCCCGGGTCGCTGCCCGAATCAGGTTCGGTCAGCCCGAAGCAACCGATCAGCTCGCCGCTCGCCATGCCGGGCAGCCAGCGCTCCTTCTGCTCGGCCGAGCCGTAGCGGTGGATCGGGAACATCGCCAGCGACCCCTGCACCGAGACGAAGCTGCGCAGTCCGCTGTCTCCCGCCTCCAGCTCCAGGCAGGCCAGGCCGTAGGCGAGGGCGCTGCTCCCGGCGCACCCGTAACCGTCCAGGTGCATGCCGAGCAGGCCGAGCGCGCCGAGTTCCTTCGCCAGCTCCCGCGGGAACTCGCCGCGTTCGAACCAGCCTCCGACGTGGGGTGCGACGCGCTCGCGGACGAACCGGCGGACCGTGTCCTGGATCATGCGCTCCTCGTCGCCGAGGGACATCTCCACGTCCAGGAAGTCGGCAGGGTTGATCATCTGTGCTCCAATCTGTCCTTGGCCGCCGCGACGGCACGGCGGCGGGTATCTGAGCCCAGCAGGTCGAGCCGGACGCGGTGCCAGTGCTCGGCGTCGAATGCGCCGAGGTCCAGGTCGGCCAGCAGCCGCCTGGTCGCCGCGAACGAGGCCGAGCCGGGGCCCGGCACGATCCCGGTGGCGATCTCCTCGGCTCGTGCGGCGGCCTCGCCGGGTTCGGCCACCTCGCTGACCAGGCCCGCCGCTTGGGCCGAGGCTGCGGTGAAGCGCTCGCCGAGCAGGACCAGGCGGGTGACCGTGTCGCGCGGGAGGGTCCGGTGCAGGCGGGCGATCGTGCGCGGGTTGTAGAGGAGCCCCAGCTCGACCGCAGGTATCTGCAGGAAGGCGTCCGATGCCGCCACCCGCAGGTCGCAGGCCAGTGCGAGCTCGACCGCGGCTCCGACGCACGGGCCTTCGAGCGCCGCCAGTACGGGGAACGGGGCCGTCCGGATGAGATGGACCGTTCTGGACAGGTCGTCGTCGTAGGCGAGATCGTCCGGTGTACCGGAGAGGTCGTGCAGGTCGGCGCCCGCGCTGAAGGCGCCGCCCTCGCCGGTGAGGACCATCCCGCCGCAGTCGTCCGCCGATGCGAAGACTCTCCGCAGTTCGGCCAGCATCAGGCGGGAGAGGGCGTTGCGCCGTTCCGGTGCGGCCAGGCGCACGCGCCACAGCGGGCCGTCACGGCGCACGTCGATGGTCATCGGTCCGTGCCCGCGGTGGTCGGCGACCAGCGACGCCATAGCGGCCCGCGGTCGAAGGCCACCGCGTCCTCGATGTCCTCGGCGACGTCCAGCAGCAGTTGCTCGGCCCGCGGCGCGGCAACGAGCTGGACGCCCACCGGCAGGCCGCTCGCGGTGGTGCCGCAGGGCAGGCTGAGGGCCGGTACGCCCGCGACGTTGAACGGCACGGCGAACGGAAAGGCGCCCCACAGTGAGGACACGGGCTGTCCATCGATTCGCCTCGGGCGCTCTCCCAGCGGGAAGGCCGGAACGGCGGTCGCCGGGGTGACGAGGATGTCGATCGACTCGAACAGTGCCTCGGCCCGCGCACGGTAGCGGGGCAGGGCCCGGCGTGCGGCGTCCACCTCGGCGGCGGGCAGGTGGCGGGCCGCACGCAGCGTGCTCAGCTGATATCCGGTGATCAGGTCGGGCGACTCGACGAGGAGGTGCCTGCGCTCGCGGTCCTCGTCGTCCAGGACGAGAGGACCGAAGATCTCCTGCCAGCCTTCGACGGGCGCGTCGTGCTCCTCGACCCGGTGTCCCTGCTCGGCGAGGAGCATGGCGATCTCCTTGACGAGGGCGGCCACGCCGGGGTCCACCGGGCGGTCCTCTGGACGCGGGCACCAGGCGACGCGCAGCCCGGTCGGCACCTTGCGACGCGGGTAGCCGGAGTCGGCGAGGACTCCGAGCATCACCCGGGCGTCGTCGACGTACCGGGTCAGCGGCCCGGGCGAGGCGAACTCGGTCATCGCACGGAAGCCGCCTTCGTCGGGGCACAGGCCCCAGGTCGGCTTCACGCCGACGAGCCCGCAGAACGCGGCGGGAATGCGGACGGAGCCGCCGCCGTCCGACCCGACCGCCACGGCGGCCATGCCGGCGGCGACGGAGGCGGCGGCGCCGCCGCTGGAGCCGCCGGCGGTGCGGTCCGGGTCCCAGGGGTTGCCCGTGGCGGGACCGAGCAGGTTGTCGGTGGTCGCGGACTGCCCGAACTCGGCGGTGTTGGTCTTCCCGGTGAAGACGCCGCCCGCCGCGCGGAGCCTGCGGACGACGCCCGAGTCGCTCTCGGCGATCTCTCCGCGGTGCACCAGCGAGCCCAGCGTGGTCTCCACGCCCCGGAGGTGGAAGGCGTCCTTGATCGATACCGGTACTCCGAGCAGGGGTGCGCGCCGGGTGTCCCACTCGCCGCGCCGGTACGTCTCGGTGGCACGCCTCGCCTGCTCACGGGCGAGGTCGCCGGTCACGGTGAGGTAGGCGTGCAGGTACGGGTCGAGCCGGCCGATGCGCTCCAGGACCTCGGCGGTGAACTCGGACGGTGAGAGGGTGCCGTCGGCGAATGCCCTGGTGAGAGCGCGGACGGGAAGCTCCAGGGGATGCTCAGGCATGGGGGGCCACCCCGCCGCTGATCCCGTAGACCTCGCCGGTGATGTACCCCGCCTCCGGCCCGGCCAGGAACGACACGAGCGCCGCCACGTCGTCCGGGCGACCGACCCTGCCCACCCGGGAGCGTTCCTCGGCGTAGCCGTCGAAGAAGTCGTCGGGGTAGATCTTGCGGAGGAAGTCGTTGTAGATCAGGCCGGGGGCGATCGCGTTGACCCGGACTCCGTGCCGGCCGTTCTCCGCCGCCGCCACGCGCGTCAGCGCCAGCACTCCGGCCTTTGCGGCCGAGTACGCGGCTCCGTGCTCGACGCTGGTCTCCCAGGCGGCGATCGAGCTGATGTTGACCACCGCGCCCGCCCCGGACTCGATCATGTGGGGCAGGGCGTACCGCATCGCGTAGAAGGTGCCGTTGAGGTCCACGTCCAGGCAGCGCCGCCAGGTCTCCCCCGACATCCGGTCACCGGCTCGATCTTGCTCCAGCCCGCGTTGTTGACCAGGACGTTCAGGCTGCCGCGCGCGGCCACCACATCGTCCATGACCCGTTCGACCGCCCGTTCGTCGGTGACGTCGAGGGGCCGGGCGAGGAACGGGCGGCCGTGCCGGGCCTCCAGCCCGGCCGCCAGTTCCTCGGCGCGGCGTTCGTGCGCGTCGGTGATCACGACGTCGAATCCGTCGGCGGCGAGCCGGCGCGCCACCGCGCTGCCGATGCCCGCCCCCGCGGCGGCGGTGACCACCGCCACCTGACGACCGTCCATCTGAGTGTCCGCCTTTCTCAGGAAGGGTGGGCGCGCTCAGCCCGCGGCGACGGCGGGGATGATCCGCTCGGCGAGCTGCGCGATGTGCCGCTTGCGTCCGCCGGACAGCAGCGCGAAGGTGATCCGGTCGATGTCGAGCGCGGCCAGTTCCCGCAGTCGCTCGACGCACGTCCGCTCGTCGCCGACCAGGGCGACGGAGCGGACGAAGTCGTCGCTGACGACCTTCTTGTGACCGGCGTGCCGGGACAGGTGGTCGACCAGGTGGTAGCCCCGGCTGGCGGCGGCGAACTCCGGCCGGAACCTCTCCCAGGCGGGGGGCATGCTCTTCCAGACGTCCATGGTGGCGGCCTGGCTGGTGGCCCACGCCCGCACCGCGCTCAGTGCCCGCTCCTCGTCCTCGTCCACGCTCATCGTGACGATCAGGTCGATCAGCAGCTCGGAGCGGTCCCGCCCGGCCTTCGCCAAGCCTTCACGGATGAAGTCCAGCTGCCATGCGCAGAATTCGGGGTCGGCCGCGCCCATCAGGATCGCGCCGTCGCACGCCTCCCCGGCCAGACGCAGCATGCCCGGCTGGGAGACGGCCAGGTAGATGGGAATCTGGTGGTGGGCGGCGGCGATCTGCACCTCGGTTCCGTACAGCTCCGCCGGTTCTCCCGAGAACAGGGCGCGGAACTCGGCGATCCCCTGCCGCAGATCGCCGAGCTTGGACGGCTGCCCGCCCGCGCCCAGCACCGCCGACCAGCCGGCGCCCAGGCCCAGCATGGCGTGCCCGCCCGACAGCTCGTCCAGCGCGACCGTCGCGTTGGCGGTGACGGTCGGGTGCCGGGTGACGAGGTTGGTCACCGCCGACCCGATGTGCATCCGCTCGGTGGCCAGCGCCGCCAGGTTCATCGCGGCGTACACGTCCTTCATGCCGAGTTGGAAGTCGATGAACCACATCGCTTCGAACCCGTGCCCCTCGGCCTGCCGGGCCAGTTCGGTGACGTTGGCGAGCGGCTCGCGCGGGCTGACGCCCATCGACAGTCCCCAACGGCTCATAGTGCGAGTCATGATCAGCTCATCCCTTCCAGGGCTTCGCGGACGGCGGCGGTGACGGCGTCCGGGCGGTCGATGTTCATCAGGTGGCCCGCACCGGAGATCTCGCGATACTCGGCCTGCGGCAGCGCCGTGAGGATGATGTCGGCGGCCTTGCGCGGGCAGAAGGTGTCGTACTCGCCGCCGATCACCGTGACCGGGCAGCGGACATCGGCCAGGGCGGGGGTCAGCGGACGATCGTGCAGCGCGGCCATCGCGGCGGCCGCGTTGGCGTAGCCGGCCCCGTCACCGATGGCGGCCATCCTGGCGGCGGTGACCGCCTCGGCGTCGGAGGACGGGTCGTGCAGACCCGCCTCGGTGTCCTCGCGAAGAGCCTGGGCGAGGCGTGCCCGGTCGCCTGCGCGCCCGATCCGCTCGGCGTAGAAGCCGGCGGCCGCGCGTCCGACCTTGGTGGAAGCGCCGAGCGCGATGACTCCGGTGACCAGACGGCGGTCCCGTGCGGCCGCGGCGAGCGCGATCGTGCCCCCGAGGGAGAAGCCGACGACCGGGGCCGGACCGGTCACCCGGGCGAGGAACTCCAGAAGGTCGTCGCGCAGTTGCTCCGGCGTGCCGTCGGGAGCACCGAGCGTGGTACCGCCGTGGCCGCGCAGGTCGTAGGCGTAGGTCCGGTAGCCGGCCAGTGCCTCCTGCTGTGGACGCCAGGTGAGGTGGTCCTCGGCCAGGCCGTGCGCCATCAGCACCGGCGACCCCTGGCCCGAGACCCGGTAGCGCACATCGATGTCCCTGAGACGAGTGGTCTCGGTTCTTGGAATGGTCCCGGTTCCCTGAGAGTTCCCGCTCGTGCTCATGTCGGCTCCTTCGCCATGCGCTCACGGAGATCGGCCTTGCGGATCTTGCCGGCGGCGGTCCTCGGCATCCCGTCGACCAGGCGCAGCCGTTCCGGCCACAGCCGGCGCGGGACGCCCCGTTCGTCCAGCCAGTGCAGGAAGGCGTCGAGCGTCGGCGGCTCGCCGGCGGGCTCCACCACCGCGCAGATGCGTTCGCCGAGCCGCGCGTCCGGCGTTCCGATCACGGCCACCGCACGGACGGCGGGATGCTCCGACAGCGCGTTCTCCAGCGGGATCGGGGAGATGTTCACGCCGCCTCGGATGATCAGGTCCTTCAGGCGGCCGGTGAGGTGTAGATATCCGTCCCCGTCGAGCCGGGCGAGGTCGCCGGTGCGGAAGAAGCCGTCCTCGGTGATCAGCTCGTGGTACATCTCGGGCTGCCCCGCGTATCCCGTGAACACCCCCGGCCCGCGCATGGCCAGCTCGCCTTCGGCGCCCGGCGCCGCCCACGCCCCGGTGTCGTCCAGTATCCGCAGCTCCAGCTCGGGAAGCCCGGTCCCGGCCGTACCGGTGATCCGTTCCGGCGGATCGCCGGGAAGGCAGGTGGTCACGCCGCCTTCGGTCATGCCCCACAGCACCGTGACGAACGTTCCGGGCGCCTGCGCGGCCGCCTCCTCCAGCAGTGCGGGAGGCACCGGGGCGCCACCGCAGAGGAACGTCCGCAGGCCCGCCATTTTCGGGCCCTTCCATGGCAGGTCCATCAGGTCCTTCAGAAAGGGCGTGGCGGCGGCGGTGAAGGCGCAGCCGTGACGATCGATCACCCGGAGCGCCCGCTCGGGATCCCAGCGCTCTTGGAGGACGAGTTCGGCCCCGGTGAACAACGACAGCCGGGCACCGTGCCAGGCGCCGACGCTGTGCCCCAGTGGCGAGGCCATGAAGATGGGCGTCGCGGAGGTCAGCCCGAAGCGCTCGGCGAAGCCGATATTGACCGCGGCGAGGGTGTCCTCGGTGTGCGCCACGGCCTTCGGACGCCCGGTGGTGCTGGAGGTGAACATCAGCTGCGCGAGCCCGGCGGCGTGGGGCGGTGATGCCGGGGGCCCGGCACCGCTCGCGACGTCGCGAAGGACCATCGCCGGCTCCGGTGCCGACCCGGCGTCGGCGTCGACCGTCACGGCCGTCACGACGTGGGCGCTCTCGGCGGCGACGCGCAGGGCGACGCCGTCGTCGGTGCCGCCGGAGTAGGTGCGGTCGGTGACCAGGGCGCGCGCCGCGACCAGGTCGGCCACGTAGCGCAGCGTCCCGGGGTCGGTCGTGACGGGGATGGTCGCCGGGACCGCGCCCAGCCGCAGGCAGCCGAGGAAGATCACCTGCCAGGCCACCGCGTTCGGCAAGCACTGGACGACGACGTCCCCGCGGCCCACTCCGCGGCTGGCCAGCAGGCCGGCGAACCGGCCGGCGGCGTGCCAGAGGCCGGCCCTGGTCAGCACCGCGCCGCGATCATCGCGCACGCTGATCGCCTCCGGGTCGGCCTCCACCTGGCGCCTGAAGCGGGCGACGAGCGCCTCGCCCGGCCACCAGCCTTGGCGGCGATACCGGTCCGCCCGATCGTGCGGGGCCGGCTCAGGGAGGGTGGTCATGGGGCCTCCTCGCTGGTCAGGGTGACAGCCACCCGTTACCGTCCCCATCGTCACGGACGCTTCACGAGATCGTCAAGATAGCGACATCGCTTTTTTTATATGACGACGTCGCTTTCACGAGTGATCGGCGGTAGCATGAGCCGCGGCGCGTGGCGTCCTCCCCACGTCTCGCGCACGCCGGAAACACCCCACGACACAGGCGGTCCCGCGGCGGTCCGCCGACGAGGAGGCGCGCGGTGGCAGCGGTCCCGACCACCCCGAAAGGCATCCGCACGCGAACGCAGATCCTGGCGGCCGCACGGCGGGTGTTCGCCCGATCCGGCTACGTGAACGCCACCATGAGCGCGATCGCCGAGGAGTCGGGGCTGTCGCTGGGCGGTCTCTACCGCTACTTCGGCAACAAGGAGGACGTGTTCGAGTCGCTGATCGGCGACATACACGACGAGCTGTACCAGGCCAGCGGCCGCACCGCCCATGACTTCCGCACGGACGCCTATGCCGCCCTGCTCGACGCCAACCGCGGGTATCTGGAGCACTACCACGCCAACCGGGACGTGATGCGAGCGCTGATCGAGGCGGCCAACGTCGACGCGCGTTTCCGGGACGTGTGGTTCCGGATGAGGGAGCGGCACGTCGACCGATTCGTCACCGCGCTCGCCGAGCACCACGGGATCGACACTGTCGGCGGACAGTCCGCCCGACTGATGGCCGAGGCGGCGGCCTGCATGGTCGAACAGTCGGCCTATGTCTGGTACGCGCACGAGAAGCTGCGCGCGCAGACCGTTCCCCTCGCCGATGCGGCGGTCATCGTCACCCAGGCATGGCACAACCTGTTCTTCGCCGACGCCCCGGAATTCGCGCCGGCCGGCGACTGACCCGGATTCATCGCTCCCCGGTGCCGCGAGCCCATGGCACCGGGGCTTTCGCATGCCCTGACGGGGCGGGACCAGGCACAACGCCGCACAGCAAAAAGCGATGCCACTTTTAAAAAAAAGCGACATCACTCTTGACTGTGATGCAGGGCACGCCCAGCATGGGCACATCCGAACGCCTCACACTCGATCCGCGAGGTGCCCCATGGCGACACCTGACCCATCCATCACGTCAGACGGAACCGGAACCGACCCTGTGCGCGCGACGCGGCCGCCGCGCTCAGCGGTTTCGGGCACTGGTGATCTACCAGCGCCCGCCACGGCGCAGAATCCCGGTGAAGGAGGGGTGCCGGACGGCGAGCAGGTCTCGGCCGAGCGCGGGCGCCGGGCGATGCTCGGGGCGTGGTTCGGATTCTTCGTCGACCTGTTCGACATCTACCTGCCGATCGTCACGCTCGCCCCGGCGATCGCCTACTTCGTCTCGCCCGACCTCGGCACCGGCGGCAAGGCGATCGTCAATGGAGCGATCTTCGCCGCCACGCTGCTGGGACGGCCGATCGGCGCGGCCGTCTTCGGCCGCATCGCCGACACCCTGGGCCGCCGCCGAGCGACGATCATGGCGATGAGCGGGGCGGCGGTGTCCACGCTCCTGATCGCGTTGCTGCCCGGCTTCCATCAGGTCGGCATCGTCAGCGTCGTGGCGTTCGTGGTGATCCGCTTCGTGGGCGGCATCTTCCTGGGCGGTGAGTACACGGGCGCCAACCCCCTGGCCATGGAGGCGACGCCCCCGCACAAGCGCGGGCTTTATAGCGGCATCATCAACACCGGCTTCCCACTCGCCTACGCGGCCATCTCCCTGATCACCTTGTTCCTGCTGCTGCTGATGCCGGCGCAGGACCTCGACTCGGCCTACGTCCAGTGGGGCTGGCGGATCCCGTTCGTGATCGGCGCCGTGCTCACCGTCCTGCTGGTCTTGTACTTCCGGCGCTCGGTGGACGAGTCGGAGGTCTTCGCCTCGGCAGAACGGGCGAAGAGCCCGATCAAGGAACTGTTCGCGCGCGGCAACCGCTCCCGCTTCATCCAGGTGTTCGTGCTCATGAGCGGTTTCTGGCTGTCGATGCAGCCGGTCACAGCGGTGCTGCCGTCCCTGCTCGGCCCCGACGGAATCGGGCTGACCAGCCGGGAGACGACCCTGCTCCTGGTGGTCGCCTACCTGCTCCTGGCCTGCGTGGAGCCCCCGGCCGCGGCGCTTTCCCAGCGCATCGGGCGACGTCGCTACCTGACCTGGTCCGGTATGGCGATGATCGTCATCGCCACGCCGGCCCTGTTCGCCGTGGTCCGCTTCGGGCCCACCAGCACCCCTGCGGCCGCCGCCGGGACGATCGTGGTGATCCTCGTCGCGATCTGCCCGTGGGCGGTGCTGCCCGCCTACATCAACGAGCGGTTCCCGACCTCGGTCAGAGCCTCCGGCTACGGTCTCGCCTACAGCCTGGCCGTGGTCCTGCCCTCCTTCTACGCCTTCTACCAGGCTGGACTGGGCAACCTCATGCCCTTCGACTACACCGGGACCATCCTCCTGCTGGTCGGCGCGCTCCTCGTCCTCGGATCGGCACTCGCCGGCCCGGAGACCACGCAGGTCGACCTGCACGAATCCACACTGAGCTCCCGCTAAGGAGTTCCCGGAGCGGAGCCGATCTCGGCTATCAGCTACAGCGGCACCAGGCGACCGGCGAGCGAGGGGCCCCGGTCGCCTGGAGCGCACTTGCTCGATCCAAGTCACCCAGGCACGAAACCGCGAGCACACCCCTCGTAGCTCATCGATCTCGCTCACGGAGCCGTGCGCGGTCCACCGCGGCGCGGGCCGCGTCCACGGGCATCCCGAGCAGCAGCAGGTGAGTGAACGCGACGTCGGCGGCGTCGCCGTCCCAGGTCTCGTCGAGTCCGGCGGACAAGAACGTCAGCGCGACGTTCTCCAGGACCCGCGACAGCACACCCGGATCGAGGCGATTGGTGAAGATCCCGCGCTGCTGCCCGCGGCCGATCAGGTGGGCGACGGCCGTGTTGAACGGCTCCATCGCCGCCGTCACCGCGTCGGCGGCGCCGCGCCGGGCCAGCTCGATCACCGGGGCGAACCGGCGCGCTTCGCTCCAGGTGCGCAGTACCATCCCGGCCAGCTCCGTGCCAGGGTCGGCGGCCTCGACGTCGATCGCACCCAGCCGGGAGACGAACTCCTCGGCGCCCACCTGCACCAGGGCCGCGACCAGATCGCGCCGAGTCGGGAAGTGCCCGTACAGGGTGCGCCGCACCATCCCGGCCGCGGCGGCGATGTCGTCCATGCTCGCGTCCGGGTCGGCGGCCAGCACCTCCCGCGCGGCGCTCAGAATCGACAGACGGTTCCGACTCCGCGCCGTCAGCGTTCGCACCGTCCCAGCAGCCACCCGCTCCCCCTCCAAAGATGCCTACAGCTCCATAATCCCGTTCCAGCCCGCGGGCTGGCCGCCGCAGGCCCGCCCCAGGGTCACATCTCTCGGCCAGCGGACCGCGCGCCCGCCGGGGCAGGCTGGTCCGACGCGAAGCGGTCAAGGACGTTCTTGGTGAGACGGGAGACGTTGTTGTCGTAGCCGTTGTGCGACAGCGATCCGCAGTAGGCGATCGAGCTCGCCGACCACACGCCACCGCCGTTCGGCGCAGGGAAATAGGTGATGTCCGCGCGGACCTGGCCACTCTGGCTCCCGCCGGTGCCGGGCACGTTGAAGTACAGCTCCTCGAGCACCTCAAGGTAGATGTCGGTGTGGTCCTCCGACGTCGCCGCGATGACCGTCTCCGGCGGTGTACCGAGGGCGGCGTCGTAGATGTCCAGTTCGAGTCCGGCGGCGCCGTCGCCGACGAGCCCGAAGTCGCCGATCCTCTCGTCCTCGATCCCCTCGAACATCCATGCGGTGATCGGGTCGCGGCCCTCGGGCGTGCGCCGGTAGTACGAGGAGACGTCGAAGCCCTCGGCGCCGAAGCCGACCCCGACGAGCCGCTGCGGGGCACGCCCGCGATGCCGCCACAGGGTGCCGTACTCTCCGGTGAACGACAGGTGGAACTCGCCCGGTGCGCACTTCCAGGCGTTGGAGCCATTGCCCTTGCGGACCTCGATGACGTTCCTGTTCTGCGGGTCGTAGTTGATCACCCAGTAGAAGCCGTTGGCGCCGAGGTACATCAGCCGGCCGCCGTTCTCGACGTAGCCGTTGAGCGCGTCGAGCATCTGCTCGGAGTAGTACTCCGGATGCGAGCCGGTGAGCACGACCCGGTAGGGGGCAATGGCCTCCGGCCCTTCCCGCTGCAGGTCCTCGTCGGTCACCACGTCGAACTCGTAGCCCATCTCGATCAACCAGTCGATCAGGTGCAGATCGGCGTTGAACTGCCAGAGCGAGGGCGAGAGCCAGTGCCGGAAGCCCGGCCGCATGTTGAGGATCGGGCGCAGCCGGGTGGAGTAGGCGACGCCGGAGCCGTCGGTGTGCGTGTCGTAGGTGGACAGGCCGAACTCGCGGTGCTCGCTGAGCACGATGTTCCGCTGTTCCAGCACCGGCGTCCGCGCCACGAGAAGCTGGGCGAGCGGTGCCGACAGCGTCACATGATCGTTCGCGTAGGCCATGTAGCTGGCGGTGGGCGCCAGGAAGCAGACGCGCTTCTCTCGCCCGCGCGGGGCGCGCACGTAGAACGGCACGTAGTCGGTGTCATCGGCGGCGGCGAGGCGCGCGGCGTACAGCCCGGACGGCAGGTCGTCCGGCACGGTGAGCGAGAAGTCGGCCCGCCAGCGCGCGTCGTCGAGATCGTCGTCGTGGAAGTGGATCGCGCCGTACTGCTCGGGCGCGTGGACGAAGTTCTGCTCGCGCGCCTCCCAGTTGTAGCCGGTCACGGCGCGGGTGGGCAGGTTGACGGTGCGCCCGTCGAGCCGGTTCGACGACACGTCGGTGATCTGGCGGGTCTGCTCGATGCCGTTCGGCGTGATCTCGTGCTGGAAGTTCCACGCGGCGACAAGCCCGTCGCCGCCCGGCCGGTCGGTCTGCGCGCGGACGGCGTCGCCGTCCAGAGCCCGCGCATGCACACGAGGGCGATCGAGCCTGCCGTTGTAGTGACCGCCGACGACGACACCGATCCGCTCGGCGGTCAGCGCCTCGACGAAGCCCGCCATCACCAGCGGCACGCCGTTGTCCGAGGCCGGCCGCAGAACCGCGCTCCCGGTGACCTCCGCCGTGGTCGACGCGAAGGAAGAGGCCAGCGTGAAGCGCCCGTTCGCCTTCGCCACCTCCGGCTCCTGCCGTACCGTGATCATGCCGTCGGTGTTCAGCGACGCCGATGCCCGGTACCAGATGCCGGCCAGCAGCGGCCTGCCGGTACTGAGGCGCTGCACCCTGCCGGCCCCGTCCCCGATCCAGAGCTGGACACCGCCGTCTTCTCCAATGAACAGGCCGTATCCGGAGTGCCGGGCGCTGTCCCACTTGGTGATCAGACCCTGGACGCCCTTCGCGGGCGTCGTCGGGCAGATGAGCACCTGCAGTGTGAAGGGGCCGGTGAACCTGAGCGCCTCGTCGTCGTCGACCAGGACGTGGGACCCGGAGTGGATCCGCTGGACCTGCCCCGGGTACTCCCCGTCGACCGACGTCGCGACCGGCTCGACCTTGAAGCCGGGACCGTCGGGGTTGGTGTCGCCGTGGACGAGCTTGACGATGTCCGCGTGGTAGCGGTCGGCATCGCAGCTGACGTTGAAGTCCACCCGTTCACCGGGGCGCACGCTGAGCTGTTCGCTGTATCCGACGACCTTCATCAGCGCGCTCCTTCCGCGTCCGCGAGCAGGCCGTTGTCACGCAGCCGCTTCAGGAACAACCCGTGCTCGGCCTCGAACCGGTCGGAGAACGTGTCGTCCAGAAGCCTCGGCGGCCGGTCCGGTTCGCCGGTGATGGCCGCGATCCGCCACTCCTCGTGAGGTCTGGTGCACACCAGGATGTATTTGCTGGCCATGACCAGATGGTTCTTGCGCAGGTAGACCAGCACGCGCTCAAGATCGTCGCTGTGCTTGCCGACCGGCCGCCGCCGATGCTCCTCGATGACCGCCGTCGTGATCCGAGGGCGGATCTCCGTGGCCAGGATGCGGTCCTCGACCTGCCGGAACGCGGCGTACGCCCGTGCGTTCTGTTCCTCGAGTGAAGGGAGTGAGCTCATCGGCCCTCCAAGACTGCGGAGTGGAAGAACCGGATCGCCTCGCGGCGCGTCCTCTGGTCCAGTCAGAGGCCAGGGACGTCCCGCACGAACCGATATCCGTCAACTGAACCCATTTCCGCAGGTGAGGCCCTTGACACAGAGAACACGCGGCAATGGCGCCTGGTGGGGTTCCTGCCGACAGCCGGCCCCTGGCCCCTGGCCCAGGGGGGCCTGATGATTCATGGAGTGTCCTGGAATTCCTGGTGGAGTTGGGGAAGAAAAGAGGCCAGATGGTTCATCTCGGCGGCACAGTGGTGGACCATGTCGGCGCCGATCGTGCCGGGTATGAAGCGATGACCGGCCTTGGCGATGGCGGTGCGGCTCAGGGCGCGTCCGATCGGTGAGGTGAGCGGGCGAGTGGTGCGGCCGGGCGGCAGGGCGTGGGCGGGCAAGTTCAGCAGTGCGGTGTCGCCCAGAAAGAACCGGGAACGCATCTCGGCGCCGTCGTCGGTGGGCCGGACCTGGTGGACGAGCCAGCCGATGGCGATGGGATGCGAGCTGAGGCTCACGCGGGCGCATATGTGGGTGGTGCCGGAGGCAGGGGCGATGCCCATCGCGGCGGGGTCCAGGAAGCGGATCGCCAAGGGCTGCAGCCGCCCGCCGATGTACTCATCGACGTAGGCGACGTTGCCGATGTACCGCTGCCGGTCGGTCAGCGACCGGTCGGAGCTGCGGTCCTGAGCGAGGGCGCAGTACTGGTGGGCGTCGGGGTGCCAGAGCTTGTAGCGGGCACTCTCGCGGCCGTGCCAGCCGAACCACCAATCCCACATGGCCGCGGTGACCTCCGGCATCGGCGTGTGGACGGCGACCATCACCACCCCGCCGGGGAGCCGGGTCCAGCCGGTCTCCAGCGGCTCGTAGCCGGGGCGTGCGAGCCGGTCGGCGACCTCGTCGACGCCGTATCCACACTCCTGCGGCGCCATCCCGCCGACCAGCGCGTGGACAACGTGTTCCTGAACCGGACGGGTCGAGATCTGGAAGTACTCGGCGTAGGGCTTGGCCTCGTCGGTCTCCCGGTACTTCAGGTAACGCGGCTCGACCGCGTAGCCGGTGGGCATCGGCGCGCGGTCGGCGGGGGTGGGCTCGTATCTCATCGCGGTCCTTCTCACGGGTGCGGGCACCGCGCATCGCGGCGCGGACGGGGTCTCGCCTGGCATGCCGAGCGGCGGCAGGGTGGTGAACAGGACGTCGCCGCCATCGCCGTCCCGCTGGCTTCAGCGCCCGCCTCGACCGTCCGCAACCACTCGCCTCCCCATTCGACTCGATTTTGCACGGCATGTGCAAATTTGCACATGCCGTGTATGCGAGGCGGGGATCCAGGGCAAGTCTGGGAGGCGCTCCGAGCCAGAGCGGAAAGGCGGAGCCCGCCCGCCGTCGACCTCGGCCCGTCGGCTCGCCACGGAACCGACCATCCGGATGTTTCAGCAGGTCAGCGGTCGCCCTGTCTGTGGATTTGGTGTGCGGTGGCGGTAATGTCTTCACTACCGGTCCGCGGACGCCGGCGTCACGGTTCGTCGGCACGTGTGGGCGGCCGCGGGCATGGACGGCTCTGGGGGTCGGCGATGCAGATCGAAGCCCTGCTTCCCGCGCAGGTTCCACAACATGACAACCCGTCCGGCGGCACTCACGACGAGGCGCGTCTCAGCGCCGCCGCCGCGACGCACGTGCTCGAGTCGCTCGTGCCATGCGCGGCGTATGCGCTGGCCGCATGGGACGCGATGTCAGGGACGCACCAGCATGTGACCCTGGTCAATCGCGGCTACGACGACCGGACCATGAGTCACTTGAACGACGCGTATGTCGACAGCAATCCGGCCTTTCCGATCTTCCACACCAAGACGTCCGGCCCGCTCCGATGGATCGACCTCGAACGCGACTGGAACGTCAGGTTCGACACGACGTACTCGGCTGAAGAGCTCCTGATTCCGGCAGGGTTCCACGAAGGTACGACCATGTGCCTGCGCCTGCCGGATGGACGCTACACCGGTGCTCTGCACGTGAGCTGGTCATCGGCGCGGGAGGCCACCGACGAGAATATCGAGTTGATCTACCGATTTCGTCCACTCCTGGCGCTCGTCTGCGACATGCTCCGGAGCGCCGAGGCGGGCATCGCACAACTCCCCCCGGACGCGCACGCATTGGTGATCTCAGGAAAAGGCAAGGCTGCCGAGCTACCGGGACGGTCCCTGGGGACATTCCTCTGTGACGGCGGCGCGTTGCGGAAAATCCTCTCCGGGCACACTTTGCCCCGGGTTCCTCGGCGCTACCTGTGGGCCGATGCGACCGGGCGGTGCCACCGCATTGAAATCATCCCGTGCAGGGGCGGTGCGGCGCTCGTCACTGAGCAGATCGTGCCATGGCCTCATTGCCTCACCTTCCGTGAAGCACAGATCCTTCACCTGATTGCACGTGGCCTCTCAAATCCTCAGATAGGCAAGCGGCTGTACGTCAGCCCGAGAACGGTGTCCACGCATGTGGAACACATTCTCGACAAACTCGGATGCCTGTCGCGTGCCCAACTCGCGGCGATGGCGGTGAACGACGACCTGCTGCTGATGGGCGAGCCGGAGCCGGGGGTGCCAGAGTGAGGCTCGCACGGCGACCGGCTCGGCGTGCGGTAAGCCGCAGCCCCTCCCTGGGCGGTGGCTCTGGTGAGGGCCACGATCCGGGGAGGGGGCGGGCGGCCGGCAAGCCCGGCTATGCGGGGTCTGGCTCCAGAGGCGGGGCGGACACCTCGACATCCGTCCCGGCCCGCGTCATCTCGAACAGCGCGTCGACCCTGGCCTGTTCCTCCTCACTGCTCGGGATCAGGTAGGCGCAGGCGACGTAGACGATCAGGTTCAGGGCGAGCGCGACGAGGCCGCTGCCCAGGCCGGCCAGCCAGGGAACGGCGCCGCCCTGATCGGCGTAGGGGATGGTCAGGACGACCGCGGCGCCGAAGCCGACGACGAGGCCGGCGGTGGCCCCGAACTTGTTGCCGCGGCGCCAGAACATCCCGAGGAACAGGGGTACCGCGAGCTGGATGATGGCCTGATAGGCGATCTGTGCGAAGTTGACCAGATGCGCGTAGTTGTACGTGAAATACGCGACGACCGCGCCGCCGACCGCGAAGGCCGCCATGGCGAGCTTGGCGATGACGATCTGCTGCTTGTCCGACAGCGGTCTCGTTCCCCCGATGATGTCGTTGGCCACCTGGGTGCCGATGGCCTGGATCATCCCGTCGACGAAACCCATGCTGGCCGCGAACACCACCAGGATCCCCGCCGCGAGCAGCCACGTGCCGCCCGCCGACCGGGTGATCAGGAACCAGCCGTCCTGCGGTGCGGCCGCGACGGCCGGGATCTTGGTGGCCGCGAGGGCGACCAGCAGCAGCGAACCGTAGAACACGATGGATATGACCATCGTCCACAGCGTGCCCTTCTTGACCGCCCGGACTCCCTTCGCCGTGTAGATGCGCACGAAGATCATCGGCCAGCAGAGGCTCCCGATGACGCCGGCCGCGACGATGCTCATGTAGTAGAGGCCGCCGACCGGCGCATCGAATCCGGGCAGGCTCAGGTTGGCGCTGGGCAGCTCGCGTATCGCGCCGAACCCGTCGAAGTAGAACAGCAGGAGGCCGACGCAGATGGCGGCCGCGCCGAGGTAGGCGACGAAGCCCTGGAAGAGGTCGGTGATGATCAGGCCGCGCATGCCCATCTGCACGGTCCAGATCTGGCGGACCGCGATGATCATCACGCCGATCACGACGGCCTCACCCGTCGAGAGCCGTCCGAGCGAGGCCCAGGAGACGACGGCGCCCATCGCCTGGAAGCCGAGCACGACCCACGGGTACAGGGCCACCACCCCGATGAGGCTCGCGAGGATCTTCGGAGCGCGCCCGCCGAATCTGAGCCCGATCATGTCGGGCTGTGTGCGCAGGTCGAACCGGCTGCCCCAGCGCCAGGCGCGGCGGGCCAGGAAGTACATGGCCGTGACACCGATCAGTGTGTAGACCAGAGCGTAGAGCCCGATGACGCCGAGTGCGGCGCCCATGCCGAAGAAGGCCACGAAGGTGGCGCCGGGCCACCAGGAGTTGACGTAGGACATCGCGACGTACATCGAATCGAACGACCGGTCGCCGACCGCGTACCCGCTGAACGTCGCGTTGGTCGAGCGGCGCTGCGTGATGTACAGGACCATGACGATGAGCCCGAAGAAGGCGGTGAGGGTGCCGAACGTGATGACCATCAGTCCAGCTCCCCTCGGGCGAGCTCGACGACGTACAGGGCGGCGCAGACCGCCGTGACATAACCGCTCACACCGAACATGTACAGGACGGACAGCGGCAGTCCGAGGAGATTCGAGTGCTGCTCTCCCGCCCATATGTAGATGGGCGGGAGAAGTGCTACCACAAGTCCGATACCGAAGAGCACACCGAACACCATGTTCTTGTGCGATCCGCCGGTCCCGTCATCGGCCCGTGCCATCGCATACCTCCTTCTGATCGAGATGAGTCCTTGAAAGCTCAGGCCGAGGGAGGTCCAGGGTGGGGTTCTGGTCGAAGAACCCGAACGGCTGGAGGATGAATCCGACGTGCTGGCGCGGCATCACCGGCCAGTCCTCCAGCCGCACCACATGGTGCATGCCGAACGTGTACCAGACCACGATGTCCTCGTCGGTGATTCCGCGGTCGGCGCTCGTCCAGGCGGGCAGGCCGTCCCCGCCGACGCTCTGGTTGGGGTAGTCCCCGGCGGGAAAGCGTTCGGCGGGGTCGAAGGGGGTCACCCACAGGTTGGCCGTGGCGAAGGCCGCGCGTTCGCTCACGTGGGCGTCGGGGACCGCGGCCAGGGTGATGGCGTCGGTGGGGATGAGGCGGTAGGCGACGGGCTCACCGACCACATTGCGACGGTCGTGGTTGACCACCTTCCAGAACCGGTGCCGCGCGGCGTCGGCCTTGCGGATGGCGCCCTGTTCTCGCTCCAGGAGCCGGTCGACGGTGTAGAAGCAGCTGCCCGTCGGGTTGTCCGCGGGGACGTGCGTGTCGACCTCGTAGACGGCGTTGCGCGGACCATCGAGGGCGAAGTCCAGCCGCACGTTGAAGATGTGCTGGTGGATCGGCGCGTACAGGCCGTCGTTGTTGAGGGTCTGGCCGTAGGGGGACTTCTCCCCTGCGGGCTGGCCGGCGGTGGACAGAATCCCGGTCGCCTTGACCAGGAACTCGATCGTGCCGTCCAGATAGAGATGCCAGTAGAAGCCGTACTCGTAGTTGGCGACGGTGGCGATGAAGGAGATGACCAGCCGCCGCGACCGGCGGACCTCGGTCCGGTCGGTGCGGAAGTCGTAGTGCTTCCACTGGATGGAGTCGTCCTCCTCGTGCATGCACACGGCGTTGCGGATGGTGAGCGGATTGCCATGGCTGTCGTTGACGACCGCGTCGAAGTAGTGGATCGCTCCCAGGCAGTCGCAGCCCAGAGCGAGGGAGTTGGCCAAGGCGCCGATGTTGTACTCACCGGCGTCGAAGGCGTTCTTGCGGTACTGGACGGGCGAAGGGTCACCGTAGGGAACGACCATCTCCACCAATGAAGCCCGATGCAGGACGGGCCGCTCCTTCTCGCCGTCACGGAACGCCAACTGGTGAAGCACCAGGCCCTCCCGTGGCGTGAAGCCCACGCGGAACGACCAGTTGGCCCAGCGCACGTGGTTGCCGACCACCTCGAACGATGGGCCCTCGGGCTGGGTGATCGAGATCGGCTTGAGGTCGGTGCGCTCCGGCCCGATCCGCCGGGGCAGGTAGTCACCGCGCTCCCGCGGCACCGGGATCACGCCGCCGTCCTCGACGCGTACGACCTGGCCGGCGTTGAGGTCGTACACGACGACCAGTTGCTCCAGCGGGTGGGCGTACGGGTTGTCGTCGGGGTCGAGCCGGGTGTACACGAGAGCCCGCATGAGCCGCCGGCCCTCGGCGTCCTCACCGTAGTACCCCGCCGACCAGGGCTCGACGCACACCAGGTCGAGGTCCCTCACTCCCCGGACCGCGAGGGCCTCGATCACGCGCGGATCGGCCTTGCACCGGGTTTCGCATTCCTCGAACTCGTCCAGCATGATCGCTGGTTGTGTCCCCGCCGGCAGCGGCGTCCAGGTGGTGACAGCGGCGACGTCCAGGTTCACGACCGCCTCGTAGGCGGAGCCGTCGGCGCGGTCGATGAGCACCGCGAACGCCTCACGTGGCACTTCCGACGGCGCTGCGGCAAGACGCGCCTTGTCCGGCTCGTTCAGATAGACCGCCACGAAACGGAAGGTCTCGGCGGCGGCCTTGTCCGCGCGCAGGATGCCGACCGTGCGGGTGATCTCCTCCGTCGACAGCGGATCGAGCGGATGACGCATGGTGCTGGTGCCGGATGGAGTGCGAATGGTCATGCCAGAGCTCCTCGAAAGTACGGAAGGGAACCGAAGGAGGCCGCCCGCCGTGGCCGCGTCATCGAGGCCCGCGGGACAATTCGGTGAATGGCGCAAAGCGTCATCGGCGTGTTCGTGGCACCGAGGCGCTGAGTACATCGCGGGCGGGCGCACCGTTCCGATGCCCGTTCACCAGGTCGCCCGCCGCTGGTCACCGCCCCTTCTCCGTTGCGGCTCAGCCTCCATAGCGCCGCGGTGGAAGTCCATACGTCAATCGACCGATGCCGGCTCCGGCGGGAGAAGGCGGGAACGAGGTGGCGCCCGTCCTCGTCGAGAAGTGGATGATTCTAGAATCTAATTCTGGGCCGGGAATGTCGCTGACCTGTGGACTTGGTCTTGTGACGGCGCTAGAGTCCCGCCGAAGGCCCCGCGGACAACGGCGTCACGGCCCAGCGGCCGGTTTCTGTGCCCGGCCGGCAGGCATGGACAGCTCTGGGGGATGCGATGCGTATCGAGGCTTTGCTCCCCGCGATGGCTTCGCGGCACGGCAGCCCGTCCAGCGATGTGCACGACGAGATGCGCTCCAGCGCCGCCGAGGTGGCGAACGTCATGCGGGCTCTCGTGGCGTGCTCGGGCTATGCGCTGTCCGCCTGGGACGCGGTGTCGGGAACGCATCGCCACGTGACCCTCGCCAGCGAGGGCTACGACGACGATGTGCAGAGGCACATGAATGATGCGTTCATCGACAGTAATCCGGCCTTTCGAATTCTCCACACAAAGACGTCCAGCGCGCTTCGCTGGGTGGATCTGGCTCGCGACTGGAACCTCACCTTCGCCGAGACCGTTTCAGCCCAGGAATTCCTGATTCCTGCCGGGTTCCACGAGGGCACCACCATGTGCCTGCGACTGCTGGATGGACGCTACACCGGCTCTCTGCACATGAGCTGGTCCTCCCCCGGAGATGCCACCGACGAATGCCGCGAGCTGATCGAGCGGTTTCGTCCGCTGCTGGCGATCGTGTGCGACATGCTCCGCAGCGTCCAGGTGGGCGTGGAGCGGCTCCCTTCGGACGCACACGCGTTGCTGATGTCAAGGGAGGGCGAGGTGACCGAGGTGCCCGGCCGATCCGCCGGTCCCCTTCTTTCCGAAGGCGGCCCGGTGCGGGGCATGCTTCCCCGATATGCCAGGCTTCCTGCCACCCGGCGATACCTGTGGCCGGATGTCGAAGGACGCTGCCATCGGGTGGAGATCACCCCTTGCCGTGGCGGGATAACGCTCATCACCGAGCGGACCGTGCCATGGCCTCATGGGCTCACCGTGCGTGAGGCACAGATCCTGCACCTGATCGCCGGCGGTCTCTCCAATCCGCAGATAGGCAAGCGGTTGTACATCAGTCCGAGAACAGTTTCCACGCACGTGGAGCACATTCTCGACAAGCTCGGCTGCCTGACGCGTGCCCAGCTCGCGGCCGTGGCGGTGGACGGCGATCTGCTGCTCATGGGCGAGCCGTAATTCCGACTTCGCGTCCGCCGGTCGAGTGGCCCGTCTGCCGATCGGCCCGTTCGGCGGGCGGCCGGTGCGCCCTCGCGCGCAGGTCGCCCACGGCGTCCATCGCTTCCGGCGCGGCCCTATAGGTCGATTGACGTATGGACTCGCGCCGCCGCGGTGTGGAGGCTGACCCCAACGAAAGGAGGGGTGATGGCCGCCAACGAAGACCGGCTGGTGGACAAGCAGCTGCAGGTTTACGAGGACTGGAGCGCGAAGCACCGTCGGATGATCCGCTCGCTCATCACCGATGAGCTCATCGAAGAGCACTGCAAGAGGCCCCTCGGTCAGCACTCTGATGACCTCGAACGGGTCCTGCAGTACTTCCGGCGCCAGCCACAGGCCGGCAAGTACATCGGGGTGATGACCAGGCCGTGGGCCGAATACCGGATCGGCGTGCTGTCGGGTGTGCGCGGTCAGCCCGCCAAGATCCTTGATGACGAGACCTTTCCCACCGAGGAGGCCGTTCTGCACGGGATCTTCCTCCGGCGGGTGCGCGACCTGAAGGGCGAGTGAGATGGAGGAAATGAAGGAGACCGCGATCCACGGTTACGCGGACCGGCTGTCCGTCGCGCCGGGAGAGACGATCGAGTTCAAGGTCAGCAGCGTCCGAACCGGTACCTACCGCGCCGATGTCGTCCGGCTCGTCAACGGTGACACCAATCCGGCCGGACCCGGCTTCGACGAGGTCCTCGAAGTCCCGATCAACGGGACCTATCCGGCGCGGTTCCAACCGACCGACCCGGGATCCTACGTGGTGGTCCACGACCAGGGAAAGCTCGCTCTGGACGGACCCTTCACATTGCACGCGTTCGTGTGCCCGACCACGCCGGAGAACGACGACCAGATAGTGTTCGGCCGCTATGTGAAGGAGTCCAATACCGGCTATGCCCTGGGCATCAGGCACGGGAGGCCGTGCCTCCTGATCGGCGACGGCACCAAGACGACGGTCGTCGAGACGCGCTCACCGTTGCATCGCTCCTGCTGGTACTCGATCGCCGTCGGTTACGACCCCGCGGACCAGCGCGCGACCGTCTACGTCCGTTCCGTCGTCAACTCGGTGAACAGCCTGCTGTCGCCGGTCGTGCCCATCAGCGGCGAGGGGGACACCGATGTCCGGCTGACCGCGCGGGTCGCGAACGGCCGCGGCGCGTTCATGATCGGCGGATGCCCGGTGACGGAGGGGTCGCCTCGGGTCGATTCGCATTACAACGGCAAGGTCGACTCGCCCAAGGTGTGGAACCGGGTGCTGCGCGAGGACGAGTTGGAGGCCATCACTCGTGGGGGCGCACCCCCGCGCGAGGGGCTGCTGGCCTCCTGGGACTTCGCCGAAGGCATCGGACCGGACGGCATCATCGGCGACAGGGTCGCTGACCGGGGCCCGCACGGCCTGCACGGTGAGTGCGTGAACTTTCCCGCCCGGGCGGTGACCGGGTGGAACTGGCGCGGCGTCGAGGAGAACTTCACGCACGCCCCGGGCGAGTACGGCGCCATCCATTTCCATGACGACGACCTGGAGGACTGCGGCTGGGACACCGACTTCGCCTGGCGGGTACCGGACGACTTCCGTTCGGGCATTTACGCCCTGCGGCTGCTGCAGGGAGAGTCGGAGGACTGGATTCCGTTCTTCGTGCTTCCGCCGCGAGGCCGGGCAACGGCGAAGGCGCTGCTGCTCATCCCGACCACCAGCTACCTCGCCTACGCCAACGAGCACTTCAACGACATCCAGATCGCCCAGTCGATCTTCGGGCGCACCGCCGTCATCGACGAGCTCGACTTCTGGCTGCACGAGCATCCCGAGTTCGGACGCTCCACCTACGACACCCACACCGACGGCAGCGGCGTCCACTACTCCTCCGCTCTGCGGCCGATCGTCAACCTGCGGCCCAAGTTCCGCACCGCCTCGGGCGGCCCCTGGCAGTTCCCGGCGGACCTGCATCTGGGGGCCTGGCTCGGCGCGATCGGCATCGAGTTCGACGTCGCCACCGACCGCGAACTCCACGACCAGGGAGCGGACCTGCTCGGCCGCTACCAGGTGGTCATGACCGGCTCGCACCCGGAGTACTACTCGGGCGAAATGCTCGACGCCTGGGAGACCTACCTGGCCGCCGGCGGCCGGGGCATGTACCTCGGAGCGAACGGGTTCTACTGGATCGCCAACTGGCACCCGGAGAAGAAGCACCTGATGGAGGTGCGCAAGGCCGAATACGGTTCGCGCGCCTGGCAGGCGAGCCCGGGTGAGTACCATCTGCAGACCAACGGTCAGCGCTCCGGCCTGTGGCGTGGACGGGCACGCACCCCGCAGAAGAACTTCGGCACTGGATTCACCGCCGAGGGATTCGACGAGTCGTCCTACTACGTCCAGATGCCCGACGCCCGCGACCCGCGCGCGAACTTCATCATGGACGGCATCGGCCCGAACGAGAAGATCGGCGACTTCGGACTGGTCGGCGGGGGCGCGGCCGGCAGCGAACTGGACCGCTACGACCTCTCGCTGGGGACACCTCCCCATACCCTCCTGCTGGCCTACAGCGAGGGCCATTCCGACAACTATCCGCGCGTGGTCGAGGAGATCCTCTTCAACATCCCGATGGTGGGCGGGTCCATGGATCCCAACGTTCGCGCCGACATCGTCTATTTCACCACCAAGAACGGCGGCGGAGTGTTCTCGTCAAGCTCGATCGCCTGGTGCGGCTCACTCCTGGAGAACGGCTGCGACAACAACGTGTCCCGCATGACCGAGAACGTCCTGCGCAGGTTCATGTCGGACGAGCCGCTGCCGTCTCTCACCGAGGCGCCCAGCGCGTCCGGCACTCCCGCCGGCTGAGTCCGCCGACCGACCAGATCGACCACTGACACATCCGGCCGGCGTGCGGCCGATCGAGGACCGCACGCCGGCCGGTGCCGATGAGGGAGTGGTTTCCGCTGACACCGGAGGCACCGATGCCGTCCAGTACGGATTCGCGAGAACGACGCTTGTGGCTGGAACGTGCCTGGGCGGCCTATCTGCAAGGCCAGCGGACCCGGGGAGCCGCGCGGACCGGAGTGCGAGCCGAGATCGCAGCGAGCTGGAAACGGTCAGCCGATCACCTGGCGCCGAGCGTGGACGCCGCGCCCTTGGCGGACCCGGACGAGACGGCGGCGGTGTGGGAGGAGAGCCCGCTGCGGGATGCCGTGCGACGGCTGGAGCCGGAATTGCGCCGCGCAGCCGGGGACGGCGACCTGGTCGTGGCGGTGACCGATCCGCACGCGCGCATCCTGTGGACGTACGCCGACCGGATCATGCGCCGCCGGGCCGAGCGGGTGAACTTCGTGCCCGGCGGCCGCTGGGACGAGTCCAGCGTCGGGACCAACGCGCTGGACCTGGCGCTGCGGACCGGCAGGGCTGCGACGGTGTACTCCGCCGAACACTACGCCGGCGCCGTGCACGGCTGGGCGTGCTGGGCCGCACCGGTACACCACCCGGGGACCGGCGCGCAGTTGGGCGTGCTGGACCTGTCCACCACGTGGGAGCGGGCCCACCCGATGGGGCTGGCCACCGCCCGCGCGCTGGCCGGCGTCCTGGAGCGAGAGATCCCCGCCGCCGCGACGCACCTCACGGGCACCGACCGGGAACAGGAGGGCACGCCCGAAGGCTTGCTGCGGCTGAGGCTGCTCGGCCGGGCCGAAGCATGGCTCGGCGGGAATCTCCTGCGGCTGACCCATCGTCAGACGGAGATCCTGGCGGTGCTGGCGCTGAACAACCGGGGGCTCTCTTTGGACATGCTGCACGCCCGAGTGTATGGACATGGCAGAACAAGCCGGACGACTCTCAAAGCAGAGGTATCCCACCTGCGATCCATCCTCGGCGGCCGGATCGGGTCCCGTCCATACCGACTCCAGCTGCCGGTGCGGTGCGACGCGAACGAGCTGCTGGAGCATCTACGTGCCGGGGACGTGGCCGCGGCGACCGAGGTCTACGGCGGCGACCTGCTGCCCGGCACCGACGCGCCCGCGCTGGTCGAACACGGTCACTACCTGGCCGTCGCGCTACGCGAGGCGCTGCTGGACCGCCCCGAGCCGCAGGCGGTGCTGCGCTACGCCGATCACGCCCCCCACGATGTGGAGGTGCTGGAACGCGCGGTGGCAGCGCTGGGCGGCGCGCCTCACCCGGCCCGGCCATTGCTCACGGCCTGCCTGCGCACGGCGAATCGCTGAACGCGAGACACATGTCATTCGCCCTGGGAGCCGGCCCGAGCCGAACTCGTCCTCCGTGAAGGGGAGAAACCGCCGCACCGGCCGGCACCAGGAATCGGAGCTCACGATGATGAACGCCCCACCTGTCATCGCCTGTGCGGTGGTCGTGCTCATGGGCAGCGCCGGACTGAACAGCCTGAGCCGGCTGCGCTCCCGGTCGCCGGCTCCTGCTCCCTGCGACCGGGACACCCTGTCCTACGCGTCCGACGCGCTGATGGG
The DNA here is from genome assembly GCF_900115095.1 of Actinomadura madurae. Lineage (GTDB taxonomy): Bacteria > Actinomycetota > Actinomycetes > Streptosporangiales > Streptosporangiaceae > Spirillospora > Spirillospora madurae. The sequence continues at coordinate 101,924 of NZ_FOVH01000010.1, read as the reverse complement.
CCTGGGCGCAGCAGTGATGGCCCTGCCGTTTGGCCTGGGCATGGCCATTCCCGCGCCACTCTGGGTCATCTTGTTCGGTGCCGCGGCGCTGGCGTCACTGGCCAGGTTGGGCGCTGCGGGATTCCGGGGCGCCAGACGCCGAGGCCGCCACCTGCACGACGTCGTCAGTCACCTCTCCATGGTGTACATGGGCCTGGTCATGCCGGCCGCGGCGATTCCGTCCCCGTCCACGCACCACGGGCAGACGCACCAGATGCACATGAGCGCGGCAGAACACTCCAGCGGAATGCCGCTGCTCACAGGCGCCTTTCTGCTCTACTTCTGCGCATACACCGTCTGGCCCGGCGGCCGCCGTCCTGTCCAGGCGGACCATGCGCCGATGCCCGGAACCGGCCACGCGGTGGGCGGACCGGACAAGGCACGTACCTGCGGCAAGCTGATGGCCGTAGGCATGTGCGTGATGCTGCTGATGATGTGACCGGCTGCGGGGATCAGTGCGGCGGATTCCTAGGGGGCCCGCTTCGCCGCCCGCGCGTCCGACAGCGCCTCTACCACTCGGCGGGCGATCTCGTCCACGGTTCCGATGGCGTTGATCGTCACCAGGATGTCGGCGTATCGGCTGAGGAGCGGCGCCGTCCGCTCGCGATACGTCCGCTGCCGTAGCCGGATGACCTCCTCTGTGTCATCGGCGCGGCCCCGGTTCAGCAACCGCTCGACCACGACGTCCTCGGGGGCCGTGAACTCGACCACCGCGTCCAGGTCACCGTCCTCGGCGGCCAGCATGGCCGAGAGCTCGCCCGCCTGCCGTACGGTGCGGGGAAATCCGTCGAGGAGAAAGCCCCGCCGCGCGTCCGGGCGCACCAGCCGCCGGCGCACCATGTCCGCGGTGACGTGATCGGGGACGAGTTCGCCCGTCTCGAGGTACTTCCCGGCCAGCCGCCCGAGAGGCGTCCCGAGGGTCAGGTGGTCGCGGAACAGATCGCCGGTGGAGATGTGCGGGACGCCGAGCCTTCGGCTCAACCTTGCCGCCTGGGTGCCCTTGCCCGCTCCGGGCGGGCCGATGAGGACGAGTCGCATCAGCGGTGTACGCCTTCCAGTTCATCTGTGCGCCGCCGTGGTGCTCGCGGCGGCGCGATCCGCGGTCGGTGCGGTGGATCGGAAATGTCACTACGCCGATGGAGTGCCGTCTGCACCGGCCTGGAATGATCCGTTGCCGAGCCCCGCATTGATCGAGTCCATGACGGAGGAGTCGGCGAGGGAAGTGACATCGCCGACCTCGCGATTCTCGACGACGTCGCGCAACAGGCGGCGCATGATCTTCCCGGACCGGGTCTTGGGCAGTTCCGGAATCACGATGATCTGGCGGGGCTTGGCGATGGGGCCGATCTCCCGTGCCACATGTTCCCGCAGCCGCGTGACCGTGTCCTCGCGCGCCGTCCCGCCCGCGGTGGCGCCGGCGCGCAGGATGACGAAGGCGACGATCGCCTGGCCGGTTGTCGCGTCCGACGCTCCGACCACCGCGGACTCGGCCACTGCCGGGTGGGAGACGAGCGCCGACTCGACCTCGGCGGTGGAGATCCGGTGGCCGGAGACGTTCATGACGTCGTCGACCCGGCCGAGCAGCCAGATGTCCCCGTCCTCGTCGTAGCGGGCGCCGTCGCCGGCGAAGTAGTAGCCCTGGCGGGCGAACCGGGACCAGTACGTCTCCCGGTACCGCTGCTCGTCGCCCCACACGCCGCGCAGCATGGACGGCCACGGCTGGTCGAGCACGAGGTAGCCGCTGTAGCCCCTGCCGACCTCCCTGCCACGGTCGTCCACCACCTTTGCGGAGATCCCCGGTAGCGGAGTCCGCGCCGAGCCCGGCTTGGCCGCGGCCCCGCCGGGCAAGGGCGCGATCATGATCGCGCCCGTCTCGGTCTGCCACCAGGTGTCGGCGATCGGCACCCGATCACCGCCGACGTGCTCCCGATACCAGCGCCACGCCTCGGGGTTGATCGGTTCGCCGACGCTGCCGAGAACCCGGATCGAGCCGAGGTCGTAGCGGGCGGGGATGTGCTCACCCCACTTCATGAAGGTGCGAATGAGCGTGGGGGCGGTGTAGTAGACGGTGACCCCGTACTTCTCGATGATCTCGAAATGCCGCCCTTCGTGCGGGGTGTTGGGCGTGCCCTCGTACATCACCGACGTGGCGCGGTTGGCGAGCGGCCCGTACACGAGATAGGAGTGCCCGGTGATCCATCCGATGTCGGCGGTGCACCAGTAGACGTCTTTCTCAGGGGCGAGATCGAAGACGGTGCGGTGGGTGTAGGCGGCCTGGACGAGGTAGCCGCCAGAGGTATGCAGGATGCCCTTCGGCTTATCCGTCGTCCCGGAGGTGTAGAGGATGAACAGCGGGTGCTCGGAGTCGAACGCCTCCGAGGCGTGCTCGTCCGGCTGGGCGTCCACCACGTCGTGCCACCACAGATCACGGCCCTCGGTCCAGGAGACGTCGCTTCCGGTGCGCGCGACCACCAGGACGTGCTCGATACTGGACGTGTCCCTGACGGCGATGTCGGCGTTCGCCTTCATGGGCTCCGCCCTGCCCCGGCGGTATTGTCCATCCGATGTGATCAGCAGCCTGGCCTCGGCATCTTCGATGCGTGACTGGAGGGACCCCGGGGAGAAACCGCCGAACACCACACTGTGCGGTAGCCCTAGGCGGGCGCAGGCCAGCATGGCGAAGACCGCCTCGGGAATCATCGGCAGCTGGATCGCGACCCGGTCACCGGTGGTCAGTCCCAAAGAGAGCAGTGCGTTGGCCGTCTTGCACACCTCGCGCTTGAGGTCCGCATAGGTGATGGTCCGGAGGTCGCCCGGTTCTCCTTCCCAGTGGAACGCGACCTGGTCACCGTGTCCGGCCTCCACATGCCGGTCGACGCAGTTGTACGCGACGTTCAGCCTCCCGCCGGTGAACCAGCGGGCGAACGGCGCGTCCGACCAGTCCAGCACCTCGTCCCACCCGGTCGCCCAGTCCAGTCGTCCGGCCTGCCACGCCCAGAACGCCAGACGATCAGCAGCCGTCCGCTCCTGCCCACCAGGGGCCGCATCGTCCGATGCGGCGAGCGACGTGCCGGGGAATGCATGCGGATCGGGCGACAAGGACATCCGGATTCCTTCCATGGTTGCGGGTGCTGACGCCCCCTGTGCGGCAGCCGGAGACGGGCGCGGCAAGGCAGGGCAGGTGGTCAGCCTGGCGGGAGAGGGTTGGCGGGAGGTTGGTTCAGGAAGGAGCACGGACCAACCTTCCGCCAACCTCGGCGGGTCAGAGTGAACCGCATCCGACGGCGTTGCCGTCGCTCTCACCCCATCGAGGAGGACCGCCATGGTGTACGCACAGCCAGGAACAGACGGCAGCATCGTCAGCTTCGCCCCGCGCTATGACAACTTCATCGGCGGCGACTGGGTCGCCCCGGTGGAGGGCGAGTACTTCGCCAACCCGTCGCCGGTCACCGGGAAGGAATTCTGCGAGGTCGCCCGCTCCTCCTCGGCCGACATCGAGCTGGCACTGGAGGCCGCCCACGCCGCGGCCGACCGGTGGGGCCGCACCTCCGCCGCGGAACGCGCCGGCCTCCTCAACAAGGTCGCGGACCGGATCGAGGAGAACCTGGAGCGGCTCGCGGTCGCCGAGACATGGGAGAACGGCAAGGCCGTCCGGGAGACGCTCGCCGCCGACCTGCCCCTGGCCGTGGACCACTTCCGCTACTTCGCGGCAGCGGTGCGCGCCCAGGAGGGCGGCGTCGGCGAGATCGACGCCGACACCGTCGCGTACCACTTCCACGAGCCGCTCGGGGTGGTCGGACAGATCATCCCGTGGAACTTCCCGATCCTGATGGCCGCCTGGAAGCTCGCCCCGGCGCTGGCCGCCGGCAACTGCGTGGTCATCAAGCCCGCCGAGCAGACTCCGGCCAGCCTGCTGCTGGTGATCGAGCTGATCGCCGACCTGTTCCCGCCCGGCGTGCTGAACGTGGTCAACGGGTTCGGCGTCGAGGCGGGCAAGCCGCTGGCCACCAGCCCCCGCGTCGCCAAGGTCGCCTTCACCGGCGAGACCACCACCGGCCGGCTCATCATGCAGTACGCGTCCCAGAACATCATCCCGGTCACTCTGGAGCTCGGCGGCAAGAGCCCCAACATCTTCCTCGACGACGTGCTCGCGGCCGACGACGACTACCTCGACAAGGCGGTCGAGGGCTTCGTGATGTTCGCGCTCAACCAGGGCGAGGTCTGCACATGCCCGTCCCGGGCGCTCGTCCACTCCTCGATCTACGAGGAGTTCATCGCCCGCTGCGTGGCGCGCACCGAGGCCATCGTCAGCGGCGACCCGCTGGACCCGGCGATCATGATCGGGGCGCAGGCGTCCAACGACCAGTACGAGAAGATCCTCTCCTACATCGACATCGGCCGGCAGGAGGGCGCCGAGCTCCTCACCGGCGGCGGCCCCCGTGCCGTTCCCGGGCTCGAGGGCGGCTACTACGTCGAGCCGACCATCTTCCGCGGCACCAACAACATGCGCGTCTTCCAGGAGGAGATCTTCGGTCCGGTCGTCTCGGTCACCACGTTCGACTCGGTCGACGAGGCCCTGAAGATCGCCAATGACACGCTGTACGGCCTCGGGGCCGGCGTGTGGACGCGGGACGGCAACACCGCCTACCGCCTCGGCCGCGAGATCAAGGCGGGCCGGGTCTGGGTGAACAACTATCACGCCTACCCCGCGCACGCCGCCTTCGGCGGTTACAAGAAGTCCGGCATCGGGCGCGAGACCCACAAGATGATGCTCGACCACTACCAGCAGACCAAGAACCTGCTGGTCAGCTACTCCACGCAGAAGCTCGGCTTCTTCTGATGGGCGCCCGCACCAGGCGCGTCGAGTTGACGCCGGCCGCCGAGGACCTGGTGCGGCGGCTGGCCGGGCGGCACGGACCGGTGATGTTCCACCAGTCCGGCGGCTGCTGCGACGGCAGTGCCCCCATGTGCTACCCGCGCGGGGAGTTCATGGTCGGCGCCTCCGACGTCCTGCTCGGTCATGTGGCCGGCGACACCCCCTTCTGGATGAGCGCGGACCAGTACGCGTACTGGTCGCACACCTACCTCACCATCGACGTGGTCCCTGGCCGGGGCAGCGGTTTCTCCCTGGAAGCCCCAGAGGGCGTGCGCTTCCTCTTGCGCTCCCGGCTGCTGGCCGACGAGGAGACCAGCCGCATCGAGGCGGAACCGCCGTTGCCGACGGGGGCCGAGGTGACGGGGTGACGTGAGCCCCTCCCCGGCCGCCTGGAAGAGCGACGCCCCTTCGGCGCATCTATGGGCGCTCGCTCGTCAAGCCAGTGCGGTCGGGGAGGTACCAAACGGCCGTCGATGCGCCGAGCCGCCGTGCTAGGGATGTTGTTGTCAAGCACCTACACGGTCGGCGGCCAATGACGGGCAGGGAGGAAACGAGAAAGCCGAACGTTCGGCATCGCGGCTGGCTATCTCGGTGAGCCGGAGGAGGTCGGTGATGACGGCCTCAAGCCGGTCAGCGGCCTTCAGCGCCTCCGCGGCTGCGGTCCGCCAGTCGACTTCGGCGGGGTGCAGCAGCGCTTCTTCCAGTCGAAGCCGCAGTGCCGCCATGGGGGTGCGCAGCTCGTGGGCGGTTCGGGCGTGGCATGTGGAATCGGCCCACGGAAGCGGGACGATGCCGGTGACCGCCGCCGCGTCACCAGCGGCGGTGCCGGGGCGCTGTGCGGTCGAGCAACTGCTGATCAGGTGTGAGGTGGTCATAACCGGTTCTCTTTCAGAGTAGGGCCGTAGGCTGCCTCAGCCGGTCCCGGCCAGGGGCGCCGCCGGCTCCGTTGACATAGACGACGCTACGAGCGGGAGCTGCCCAGGACCATCCGTCAACCTACGGATTGCAGAGCCCAACCGGCGGCGAGGTGGGCAGATACTGGCGGTACGCCCGGTCCCGCACCGGGCGACGATGGCGGGACCGGGCAGTCGTTGGCCGCCGGCGGCGTTCAGTCGCGCGACATGCGGGATCCTCCGTCCGGAGCCTTCCGGCGCAGTGCGAGGCGGGGCAGCAGGGGCGCGGCGGTGCCCCTCCGCGCGGCCCCCGTCCACGCACCCCATCCGTAGGCGAGGTCGTCGAGGCGGTGGACGGCCAGGTAGGTGACCACCCCGAGATCGGTGCCGGAGCGGCGATGGTCGGCCAGGCCCTCGGCGAGGGCGGCGGCGGCCAGCACATAGCGAGCCCGGCGATTCGCGGCGGCGACGGCGACGGCGATCGGCCAGTGGTGCCGGACGGCGCAGCGCAGCAGTTGCTCGCCGGTGCCGCGCAGTGCGGCCAGCGACAGCAGCACCCCGGCTTTGACCGGGGTGTCGGCGTCGGGCATCCGCCGCGCCAGCCGGACCGCCGCCACACCCGTCAGCACGAGGCCGGCGGCGGCCGGGCCCGGCCTGCCGCGCAACAGCAGCGCGCAGGCGGCCAGTGTCCACGGCGACGCGTACAGCGGAGGAACCCGCCCGGGATGCCGCAGCGCGAGGTCGGCGGCGCCGGTGCCGTATCCGACCCGCTGGGCGAGCCAGGACCGCAGGTCCGTGCGGTGGGCGTGCCGGACGCGGGACGCGGGAACGTAGCGCAGCCGCCAGCCCGCCTCGTGCAACCGCTGGCACAGGTCGACGTCCTCGCCGACCCGCATCGCGGGGTCGAAGCCGCCGCCGACGGCATCGCGCCGGAGCACGACGGTGGCGGTCGGTACGTACGGCACCGCGGTCAACGGCACGACCGGTCCCTCCCGCCCACCCATGTCCAGGGGCGAGCGGACCCGCTCGTACCGGTCCAGCGGGCGCGGGGCCGCCACGGGCAGCGCGCACACCCGAGGTGCCGCAAGGGCCACCATCGGATCGGTGAACTGCGCCAGGAGGGGGGCGAGCCAGCCGGGTTCGGGGACGATGTCGGAGTCGCAGCACGCCACGAACGAGGTCCGTGCCTCACGCAGCCCGGTGTTGCGGGCCGCCGCGGGACCCATGTTGCGCGGATGCACGAGAAGCCGGGTGCCGTGGCGTCCGGCGACGCGGGCCACCGCCCCCGGGTCGTCGGAGCCGTCGTCCACCACCAGGATCGGCAGGCGGGAGGTCTCGGCATCGGCGCGCAGGGCCGCCAGCAGCCGGTCGAGCCGGTCGCCGCGGTCACGCACGGGGATCACGATCGTGGTGTCACGGACCGTGACGGCGGGCGGGCGCGGGTTGACGACGTCGGCGTCCAGCAGCCGCCGGGCGAGCGCGGCGCTCGTCCGATCGGTCACCTTGAACCGGCTGCTCGCCAGCAGGCGCACCGCCCCGTCCCCGAGGCGCAGCAGGCGCGGCGGCGAACCGCCCAGCATCAGCCGCCCATCCCGCGAGCGGTGCACGTTGGGAGTGAGTTCGACCGCGAAGCCGTCCGGCAGGCGCGCATCCCGCGGAGGCCGCGGGCTCGTCGGAGACCTCATGCCGTGAATCCCCCGTCCGCAGGCACGAGCGAGCCGGGAGGTCATGGGGTCGGCTCGAAGGGCCGCGGCGCGGACACCGCGGTCCCGAGGGTGCGCGTGAAACCCGGCGGAACCACCACATCGTCCCTGGTCAGCTCGCTGACCGAGGAGCGGCCGAGGCCGAGCAGCGCCGAGTCGATACCGCCGCGCAGGATGTCCAGGACGTTCTCCACCCCGGCCTGCCCGCCGGCGCCCAGGCCCCACAGGTACGCGCGGCCGATCATCACCGCGCGGGCGCCGAGCGCCAGTGCCTTGACCACGTCGCCGCCCCGCCGGACGCCGCCGTCCAGCAGCACCTCCACCGAGTCGCCCACCGCGCCGGCGATGGCCGGCAGCGCGCGGATCGGCGCGGGGGTGGAGTCGAGGTTGTTCCCGCCGTGGTTGGACACCGAGATGGCGGTGACCCCGGCGTCGACCGCGCGCAGGGCGTCGTCCAACCGGCACACGCCCTTGAGCATGAACGGCCCGTCCCACAGGTCGCGCAGCCACCGCACGTCGTCCCACGTGGGCGGCGGGCTCTGCATCCACTCCCCGTACGCACCCAAGAACGTGGGCGCCTCCAGGCCGGGGCCGGCGACGTTGGGCGTCGTCAGGTCGGGCAGACCCCGGGCTCGCAGGAAGCCGAGCAGCCAGCGCGGCCGCGCGAGGGCCTCGGGCGCGAACCGCGCCATCTCCCGGAGGGTCAGCCGCTCGGGGATGCGGGGGCTTCCCCGGTCCCGGCCGTGGGAGAAGGACCAGTCGAGCGTGACGATCAGGCCCTTGGCCCCGGCTTCGCGGGCGCGCGCGATCCGGTGTTCCATCGCGTCCTTGCCGCCCATCCAGTAGATCTGGAAGAACGTGCGGGGGTTGGCCGCCACCACCTCCTCCAGCGGCTTGCTCGCGAACGAACTGAGCCCCATCGCGGTGCCCCGCGCCGCCGCCGCCCGCGCCACCGCCACTTCTCCATCGGGGTGCACGGCCTGCACCCCGGTCGGGGAGATGATCACGGGCAGTGAGATCTCCTCGCCCATGACCGTCGTGCCCTGGTCTCGCTCCCCGGACAGGCCCGCCACGTGCGGCGCGAACCCCAGTTCGGCGAACGCGGCGGTGTTGTCGTCGTAGGAGACGCCTTTCTCCGAACCGGCGAGCAACGCGCCGTACACCGATCTCGGTAGGCGTTTTTCGGCCAGCCGCTGCGCGTGCGCCACGGTCTCGAACCAACCGCTCATGACCGTCCTTCCGTTTCGTCTGGTCGCGGGCCGGGTGCCGTTCGCCGGTGGTGGCCTGTCATGAAGGCCCCATCCCGGCCAGGGGGCTCTCGTCGCAGGGGCGGGGCGCGGCCCGGACGGCGGGCATGCCGAGGGCGACAGTGCGGCGCGAATGGTCGTTGCCCTGGCGCGGTGCGGCCGCCGGATCGACGAACCGCAGGGCGGCCTCGCCGTGGCCCTTGACGCACTCGGGATCGGGGCCGTCCAGCGGCAGGCCGGTGAAGAACTTCGCGGCCATGCATCCGCCCTGGCACGCGTCGTACGCCGAGCAACCGGCGCACGCTCCCCCCGACGAAGGTCGGCGCAGGTCCGCGAACAGCGCCGACTCGCGCCACACCCGCTGGAACCCGCCGGGCGAGCGGACGTTGCCCGCCATGAACGCGTCGTGGATGGCGAACGGGCAGGCGTACACGTCACCGACCGGGTCGATGAGGCAGACCACCCGTCCCGCGCCGCACAGGTTCAGCCCCGGCACCGGTGTGCCGAGCGCGTTGAGGTGGAAGAACGAGTCCCCGGTGAGCACCCGTTCGCCGTGGTCGAGCAGCCAGGCATGGATCCGGCGCTGCTGCTCGGCTGTGGGGTGCAGCTCGTCCCACACATCCGCGCCGCGGCCGGACGGCCGGAGCCGGGTGATCCGCAGCTGCGCCCCGTACCGGTCGGCGAGGGCGCGCAGGTCGTCGAGCTGCGGAACGTTCCGTCGCGTCATCACCACCGAGATCTTGAAGTCGGCGAACCCGGCGGCGGCGAGGTTCTCCATGGCTCGTACCGCCATGTCGTAGGAGCCGGGGCCGCGCACCGCGTCGTTCACGTCGCGGGTCGCCCCGTCCAGGGAGATCTGCACGTCCACGTAGTCGGTGGCGGCCAGGCGCCGCGCGCGCTCGGGGCCGAGCCGCACCCCGTTGGTGGAGAACTTCACGCCGACCCGGTGGGCGACCGCGTAGTCAAGCAGGTGCCAGAAGTCGGGGCGGACGGTGGGTTCACCGCCGCCGACGTTGACGTAGAAGACCTGCATCCGCTCCAGCTCGTCGATGACTGCCTCGAGCTCCGCGGTGGACAGTTCCCGGGGGTCACGCCTCCCGGACGATGACAGGCAGTGCGCGCAGGACAGGTTGCACGCGTACGTCCACTCCCAGGTCAAGCAGATCGGGGCGTCCAGACCGCCCTTGAACTGCTCCGCCAGGGCGGGGACGCGTTCGGTGCGCGGAAGGTCGTGAAGGGTGGACATCACCGCACTCCCATCGGTGGCCCCTCAACGGGGGACGATCATGTCGGCCGCTGCCAGCGAGCCGAGCGCGCGCTGGAAGACGTCGCGCCGGTCACCGGGGACACCCGCGAGGGCGTCACCGGCAGTGGGGTACCGATCCAGGTTCCGGACCAGCTCGACCAGTCCGGGGGCCTTCAGGAACGACAGCCGCCGGTTTCCGAAGTGGTACGCGAGCGCCCCGAACGGCTCGGGGCGCAGTGCGACCGACGGGCTCAGCCGGTAGGGCCGGGCCGCGTCGAAGTAGGGCCGGGCCGCGTCGAAGGGGGCCGTCATCGCGGGCACCTCAGTAGACGCCGCACATGCCGTCGATGGAGACCTCCTCGACGAGGAGCTCCTCGTCGAGGAGGTCGGGAACGGCCTCGGCGCCACCGGCACCGTCGTCGCGCGGCTGCTCGCTGTCGCTGATGTCTCGCATCGGATCTCCTCCGGTGGGTGGGCCGGCCGGTCGGCCGGCGCTTTCGGCGGTCGGGACTCGACGTTAGGAGCGGGCGCCGGCCCGTCTCGCCGTACTTTCGGCCGTCCCCGGCCCCTCCGGTCGGACAGGTGCCCCTGCCCCGCTGGCGATTACCGGCCGGTAGCCGTCCATCCGGGCGGGGGCCGGCCCCTCCGTCCGCGCCCGCTTCCCGTCCGGCCGGCCGGTACCGGCGCCGTTCCGCGTCCCGGAAGGTGAATCGGACACAGCCCACCCCGTGGAAAGGAACGTCTCATCATGCAAGTCGAGGAGCTTCTCAAGCCGTTCCCCATCAAGGAGTTCCACCCGTTCCCCCGTGCCATGCTCGGGCCGGGCGCGCACGAGCTGATCGGCCCGGAGGCCAAGAAGCTGGGTTTCCGGCGAACGCTGGTGATGACCACGGGGCTGCGCGGCAGCGACACCGTGCACAAGATCGTCGAGTCGATGAAGTACCACGGGCTCGAGGTCGTGGTGTACGACGAGGTCGAGTCGAACCCCAAGGACTACAACGTCATGGACGCCGTGACGCTGTACCAGGAGAACAAGTGCGACTCGTTCGTGTCGATCGGCGGCGGGTCCTCGCACGACGCCTGCAAGGGTGCCCGCGTCTCGGTGGCCCACGACGGCCGCAACATCAACGAGTTCGAGGGCTTCAACAAGTCGGAGAACCCGCAGAACCCGCCGCACATCGCGGTGTCCACCACGGCCGGGACGGGGTCGGAGACGTCCTGGGCCTACGTCATCACCGACACCACCACCGACCCCGACAACCCGCACAAGTACGTGGCGTTCGATGACGCCTGCGTGGCGACGCTGGCGATCGACGACCCGGTGCTCTACTACGACTGCCCGCTGGACTACACCGCGCAGTGCGGGTTCGACGTCCTCGCGCACGCGTCCGAACCGTACGTGTCCCGGCTGGACTTCCAGCCGTCGCTGGGCAACGCGCTGCACGCGATCAAGCTGACGGCCAGGCACCTGCGGCAGGCGGTCTGGAACGGCCAGGACCTCGCCGGCCGCGAGGGGATGATGTACGCGCAGTACATCGCGGCGCAGGCGTTCAACTCCGGCGGTCTGGGGATCATCCACTCCATCTCGCACGCGGTCAGCGCGTTCTACGACATCCACCACGGGCTGAACAACGCCATCGCCCTCCCCCGTGTGTGGGCGTTCAACATGCCCACGCAGTACGAGCGGTTCGCCGACATCGCCGAGGCGATGGGCGTCGACACCCGCGGCATGACCAAGGTGCGGGCCGCGGAGGCGGCGGTCGCCGAGGGCATCCGGCTGCTGCGCGACGTCGGCATCCCCGAGAAGTTCACGGACGTCAAGCAGGACACCTACAGCAAGAACCGGCTGGGCAAGGGCCCGACCAAGTTCTACGAAAGGGCCAAGGAGGTCAGGGGCGACGCCGCCGACATCGATCGGATCACCAACCACGTCCTCGGCGACGCCTGCACCCCCGGCAACGCCAAGGAGTGCACGTTCGAGACGGTCCGCCCCGTCGTCGAGCACTGCATGACCGGTGACCTGGACGATCTGCTCACCTGAGCCTCCCCCGGGAGGGCCGTGGCACGTCCTCGCCCTCCCGGGCCTTCCCAGCAGTTCGCAGTCCCGACCTCGCCTGCCCTTCCCGGACGGAGGAACCGTGCCCGACACGCCCCGGCTTCCCGACGACACCGCACCGGCTCCCGACACTGCACCGGCTCCCGACACGACGCGGCACGAGTTCGGCTCGGTCGACGAGGTCGCCGACCGGTTCGCCGACCGCGGCTACATCACCGACCGCCGCCTCGCCACCACCGTGTTCCTGCTGACCCGCCTGGGCAAGCCGGTCCTGCTGGAAGGGCCGGCGGGGGTCGGCAAGACCGAGCTGGCCAAGGCGCTCGCGGCCGTGACCGGACGCCGCCTGCTGCGCCTGCAGTGCTACGAGGGACAGGACGAGAGCCGCGCGCTGTACGACTGGGACTACGGCAAGCAACTCCTGTACACGCAGATGCTGCGCGACAAGATCGGCCACCTCACCGCCGACGCCCCGGACCTGGCCGCGGCGGTGCGGCGGATCGAGGCGCAGGACGAGGTGTTCTTCTCCGAGCGGTTCCTGTCGCCGCGCCCGGTCCTGGAGGCGATCCGCGGCGCCGAGCCCGCGGTGCTGCTGATCGACGAGATGGACCGGGCGGACGAGGCGCTGGAGGCGGTGCTGCTGGAGTGCCTGGCCGAGTACCAGGTGTCGGTGCCGGAGATCGGCACGTTCACCGCGCGGGTTCCGCCGTACGTGGTGCTGACGTCCAACAACACGCGCGACCTGTCGGCGGCCCTCAAACGCCGCTGCCTGCACCTGTTCCTCGACTACCCCGCCGCCGAGCGGGAGCTGGAGATCCTGCGCTCCAAGCGGACCGGTCTGCCCGAGGCCGCCGCCCGGCATCTCGTCCAGGTCGTCCGGGGGCTGCGCGAGCTGCGGCTCCGCAAGAACCCCGGGATCTCCGAGACCGTGGACTGGGCCCGCACACTCGCCGTGCTCGGCGTCGAGGAACTCGACCCGCGGGTGCTCGCGGACACGGCCGGCGTCGTGCTGAAGTACGAGCGCGACCTGCGCCAGGCCCTCGACGTCCTACCGCGCCTCGTCGACCCGAACCGCACCCTTCCCGAACCCGGCCACGGACATGGCCACGGGCACGGGCACGGACACGGGCACGGACACTCCGGCAACGGTCATGCACCACCCGACGACGAGAGCGACGGCCGGGCGGTCCGCGCCGCCAAGGACCTGCCCCACCGTCACGACGAGGGCTACTACGGGGCGCCCGGCCGGGGACCCGCCGGCCGCCCCGCCCCGGGAGCCGGCCAGGGCGCTCGCGCGTTCGCCGCCCTCACCCGCCGCCGCGACGGCTGACCGGGAGGACGGGATGGAGGCCGCTGTCCACCGCTTCGTGCGGGCGCTCCGGCTCTACGGGATGCGCGTCTCCGTCTCGGAGGGGGCCGACGCCATGCTCGCCGCCGCCCAGCCCGGCGTGCTCGGCGGGAGGGAGACGCTGCGCGAGGCCCTGCGCATCACCCTGGTCAAGGACCGCCGCGACGAGGCGCTGTTCGACGAGCTGTTCTCGGCGTTCTTCTCCCTGCGCCCGCTGAGCGGGGACGCGGACGGACACGGACACGGGCATGAGCACGCCGACCTCACCGACGAAGGCGAACTCGAATCCTTCGCCGTCTCCGACGAGCCGTCCCAGACGCCCCGGCAGGGGCACAGCCACGGCAAGCCCGCCGACATCCGGGACCTTTTCCACCAGCGCGACCTCGCCCAGCGCTACAACCTGCACCAAGAGGCGAACAAGGTGGACATGACGTCGCTGACCGACGAGATCGTCCTGTCCCCGGACGGTGCCGCCGGGCCGGGCGCCATGCAGCCGGTCCAGTTGCAGATCGAGCGCCTGCACGGGGCGGGAGTCCCTGGGCGGCTCGCACCCGATACCCGGCGCCGGATCGACATGGAACTGGCCGTCGCCCCGCACGACGTCCCCGGACCGCCCGACACCTCCGGCGACCCGGCCCCCGGCGCGTCGCCGCGGCCACCGGCGGGCATCATCGACCACCTGCCGGAACTGCTGAAGCGGTACCTGGACCGGCTGGCCGAACTGGAGCAGGTGGCCGTGGAGTCGGCCCGGATCGCCGAGCGCGCCCGCGCCGAGGCCGTCGACGAGGGCGAGCGGACGCGGCTGGAGGAGGCGCTGCGCCGCGTCGGCCGGTCCCTGCGCGGCGCCCCCACCGGCCGCAGGCGCGGCGCCCCAAGCGGCCGCATCCATCCCGCCCGCACGATGCGCGGCAACATGCGCTACGACGGGGTGCCGTTCCGCCCCGCCACCGTGACCCGCGCCGACGACCGGCCGCGCCTGCTGGTCCTCGCCGACGTCTCGCTGTCGGTGCGGGCGACCGCGAGGTTCACGCTGCACATGGTGCACGGCCTGCAGGCGCTGTTCGGGCAGGTCCGGTCGTTCGCCTTCGTGGACGAACCAGTGGAGATCACCGAACTTTTCGCCGAGCACCCCCTCGAACGCGCACTCGGGCTGGTCTTCGACGGGCTGCCGGAGGGGGGCCTGCTCGACACCGGCGCGCACTCCGACTACGGAGGGACCTTCGAGATGATGCTGGCCGAACACGCCCCCGCGCTCGGGCGGCACACCACCCTCCTCGTCCTGGGCGACGGCAGGGGAAACGGCAATGACCCGGCGCTCGGCACGTTCGCCGAGATCACGCGGAGGGTCCGGGAGACGATCTGGATCACCCCCGAGCCCCGGTACTCCTGGCGGCTGGGCGCCTGCGACCTGCCGCTCTACGCCGAGCACTGCGACCGGGTGCACGTGGTGGCGGACCTCTCCGCGCTGGAGCGGACGTCCCACCGGCTCGCGGAGGGGGCGGCGGGACGATGACGTCCCGCTTCCGCGCCGCCGGGACGGCGCCGTCGTGATGGACCCCGCCCAGCTCATCGCCGCGGCGGCGCACCGGCTCGACCCGCTCGCGCCGCACCCGCCCGGCCGGTACACCGATCACCTCGTCCGAGTCGTCCGGGTCGCCCCTCCCCGACCCCGGACAGCCGCGAGCGGGCACTGCGCGCCCGCCGCTCAGCCGCGCACCGCACCGGGCCGCACCCCCGTGATCCGGACCGAGCACTTCCGCCTGCACCGCGGCGCCCGCCGCATCCAGCTCGACCACTGGCTGCGTCCCGAGCAGCTCGACAACGACCTGGCCGGGCTCCTCGCGAGGGAGCTGTTCGCACCCGGCTGGGTGTCGGGCCTCGACGTGTTCGAGCGGCTCTTCACCGGGGTGGTGCGCAGCTGCGTGGACGGCCCGCTGAGCGCCTGGTGCACGTTCTACGCCAACACGCTGGCGCGGATCAGGCAGGACCGGCGCCCGGCCGGGGCCACCGCGTGCTCGTCGATCGCCGGCTTCGCGCCCGTGTACCGCCGCGCCCTGGACCTCGTCCCGCCGGGCCCGGTGCTCGACGTGGGGTCCTGCTTCGGGTTCCTGCCGCTCATGCTCGCCGAACGCGCCGGCGGCCACGTCATCGCCTCGGACCTGTCCGCCGGCACCATGCGGCTGCTGCGCGCGGTCGCGGCCGCGCGCGGAACACCGCTGGACACGCTGACCTGCGAAGCCGTACGCGTCCCGTTGCCGGACGGCTGTGTCGACACCGTCACCGCCATCCACCTGCTGGAGCACATGGACGCCGCGCAGGGCGGCGCCGTCGTGCGGGAGGCGCTGCGGCTCGCCCGGCGGCGGGTCGTGGTGGCCGTCCCCTACGAGGAGGAGCCCACCGCCGCCTACGGGCACGTGCGGGTCGTCGACCGCGCCGCCCTCACCGGCCTCGGCCGCGCCGGCGGGCACCCCTTCCGCGTCGACGACCACCACGGGGGCTGGCTCGTCATCGACACCGGCACCTAGATGAGGCCCATCTTGGTGGCCTCGTAGACGACCTCCGCGCGGCTGCTCGCCTCCATCTTCCGCATGATGTTGCGGAGGTGGAACTTCACGGTCGTCTCCGAGATGTACATCTCCATGCCGATGTCCCGGTTGCTCAGGCCACGCGCGAGGAACTGGAGCACCGTCAGCTCCCGCTCGGTGAACTTCGGCTGCTCGGAGACCATGCGCATCGACCGCATCATCGCCGCGGACGAGTGCGAGTCGAAGGCGCACTCGTCGCGGGCCACGGCGCGGATGGAGCGCAGCAGCTCGGTGGTGTCCACGTCCTTCACCACGTAGCCTCGGGCGCCGTGCCGCACCGCCTCCACCACCAGCGAGTCGTCCAGGAAGGTGGTGAGCACCAGCACCGCGAGCCCCGGATGGCTCCCGGTCAGCCGCGCGCACAGCTCCATGCCCTCGGTGTCGGCCCCCGTGGACAGCTTCAGGTCCAGCAGGACGATCGTGGGGCGGGTCCGCTCGACGACCACGAGCGCCTCCGCGGCCGTGCTCGCCTCCCCCACCACCTCCAGGTCCGCCTCGCGCTCCAGAATCGAGCGCAGCCCGTGCCGGACGATCGCGTGGTCGTCGACCAGCACGATCCGCACGGTTCCCGCGCCCTCCCCGGCGCCGGCTCCGGCCCCGGTCTCCGTCCCCAGCTCACCGATCATGTGCGGCCTTCCCCTGCGGATAGCACCGGCAGCGGGATCTCCACCCGTACCATGACGCCTCCCATCCCCGACCGTCCGATGGACAGCCGGCCGCCCATCTCCTCCGCCCGGACGGCCATGTTCGTCAGCCCTCGGTGGCGACCCGAGAGGTCTCCGGCCCGCGACACCACCAGTGCACGGCGGAGCTGGGCCGGGTCGCCGCTTCCGTCGTCGGACACGCTCACCGTCACCCCGGTCGGCCGGTAGCGCAGCCGGACCAGCGCCCGGTTCGCCTTGCCGTGCGCGGCCGAGTTGAACAACGCCTCCCCGACCAGCCGCAGAATGGACTGCTCGGCATGCGGCGGGAGCGGCACCGCGCCGCCCTCCGTCCGCACCCGCACGTCCAGGTCGGTCGGAAGGTGCACGGTCGACAGCCGTTCCAGCATCACCGGCAGGGGCCCCGCCGGCTCCTCAGACGTGTGGTGCAGGGCGTAGATCGAGGCCCGCAACTGCTCTACCGCCTGCCGGTTCAGGTCCTTTGCTTCGGCCAGCCGCCCGGCGATCGCGGCGGCCGGCCCGCCCTGAGCCGCCAGCTCCGCCCGGCACACCTCGACGATCATTCCCGCGCTGAGCACGTACTGGGTGACGCTGTCGTGTAGTTCCCGTGCGATCCGGTGCCGCTCGTCGTCCAGGGCCTGGCGCTGCATCGCGCCGAACAGGAGCTCCTGCGTCGCGGCCAGCTCGGCGTTGCGCGCGGCCAGGTCCCGGGCCTGCCGCTCCGCCGCCTCCGACAGCTCCTCCGTCCGCCCCCGCAGCATCGTCGCCGCGTGGAACAGATAGGAGTTGTGCAGTGCCACCGCCGCCTGGTTGGCCAGCACGCGCAGGATCGCCAGGTCGGTGTCGGCCATTTCCACGCCCGGGCCGGGACGCGCGGCGATCGCGCCGACCGGCTCGTCGTCCAGTGCCATCGGGGCCCGGACCCAGACGCCGTCCGGGTCGGCGGACATGGCCTCCCACGGCCGGGACCGCAGCACCGCCAGGTGCTCCCGCGGCTCGGCGGGCAGCAACGCCTCGTCGTCGATCAGCACGTCGTCCGCGTACAGCAGGAACCTCGGCCGGGCGGCGCGCAACGCGCCGTCCGCCACGACCAGCAGTAGCCAGTGCGCCTGCAGATGCTCGGCCGCGGCCCGGACGACCGCCTCGACGAGGGCGCGCGGCCCCTCCGCGGTGCGCACCAGGGCGCGGGAGATGCTGTCCAGGGCCGCGACCGTGTGCTCCAGCCGCTCGTTGGACCGCACGTAGGCCGGATAGAAGGAGTGCTTGCCCGAGCGCAGGCCCGTGAGGACACCGAGGTCGTGCGCGGGGTCCGGGGCGCTCATCCGCATCGCCTCACAGTGCCTGGCTGAACAGTGCCTGGACGTCGTGGACGTCCAGGTCCCGCGGGTTGGTGGCCATGCAGGCGTCCTTCAGGGTGGTGCGCGCCAGGCGGGGGACGTCGCTCGCGGCGACGCCGAGGCTGGCGAGCCCCTTCGGGACGCCCAGCTCGTCGGCCAGCGCGCGGACCCGATCGGCGAACCGCAGTGCCGCCTCGTTTGGCGGTATGCCCTGCGCGGCGATCCCCGCCGCCTCGGCCAGCGACACGAACCGCTCCGGCCGCGCCTCGGCGTTGACCCGGATGACGTGGGGCAGGAGCACGCCGTTGACCACCCCGTGCGGCGCGTCCAGCAGGCCGCCGACCTGGTGGCTCATCGCGTGCGTCGCGCCGAGGATCGCGTTCGTGAAGGCCATCCCGGCCTCCAGCGACGCCTGCGCCATGGCGACCCTGGCATCCACATCCCCGGGCTTCAGGTGGGTGCGCGTGAGGTTGTCTATGATGAGCTTGACCGCGTGCAGGGCGTGATTGTCGGACAGCGGATTGTGCGCCCTCGACACGAACGCCTCGACGGCATGGGTCAGGGCGTCCAGGCCGGTCGCCGCGTTCAGCCAGTCCGGCATGGTGGTCAGCAGCCTGGGGTCGACCAGCGACGTCTCCGGCACCAGGGTCCGGCTGACGATCGTCAGCTTGACGTGCTCCGCGGTGTCGGTGATGACGGCGAACTGCGACACGTCGGCGCCCGTCCCGGAGGTGGACGGCACCATCACCGAGGGCGGAATCGGCTGGACGACCCGGTCCACGCCCTCGTAGTCGAGGATCCGGCCGCCGTTGCCCGACAGGATCGCGACGCCCTTGGCGGCGTCGATGCAGGACCCGCCGCCCAGCCCGATGATCACATCGGCGCCGCTTTCGGCGTACCGCCGGAACCCCGCCTCGACCTCGTGGTCCTTCGGGTTCGGCGTGACGTCGTGCCACAGCACGGGCCGCAGCCCCGCGCGGCGCAGGTGGCCGACCGCCTCGTCCACCCAGCCCGTCTCCATCAGTCCCGGGTCGGTGACCAGGAACGGCCTGCGCCCGCCCAGCCGCAGCGCGCAGTGGCCGAGTTCGGCCAACGAGCCCAGGCCGAAGACGATCTCGGGGACGTGGAACTTGGTGAGCGGCGCGGCCGGCCGGCCGCCCGCGAGATCCGGCGGCCCGCAGGGGCCCGCATCGCACCTCCATCCCGTGCCCGGCTCGCCGTGAACGATCGTCAGGTCTGCCATCAGCGACATGTCACCCTCCCGGGCCGACCGCGACCTGGTGCCTGCAACGCACCGTGTCTCGAATACTACGAGCTGGCTCCTGCCGATATCGCGTTCGTCACACCTGCTGCCAAGCTAGACCGGATACCCCCGCCCCGGCACCTGTCCGATCGGACGGGGCGCCCCGCCGCCTGAGGGCCGATAATGGGGTACTCGTCCGACCCATTACAGGCGAATCCATGTCAGAACACGACAGCCTCCGGCTACGGCGAAGCGCCCTGGTGGAGGAATGGTCCCACTGGGTGCCCCGGCTCAGCACGGGTGCGGGGTCGTCCCATGCCTCCGCCGGAGCGCTGCGTGCGGAGATCACCGAGTCCTGGCGGCGTTCGCTGGTGAGCGTCGATCCCGAACGCGACAGCGCCCCCGCCTCGGCCGGCGGCGAGGCCCTCGACCGCTGGACCGGGTCGCCGCTGCGCGGGCCCCTCACCGAACTCGCCGGCGAGTTCCGCAGCATCGCCGAAGACGCCGGGTTCGTCACCGCCATCACCGACGAGTCCGGCACGATCCTGTGGACGTGCGGCGGCCGGACCATGCGCCGCCGGGCGGAGCGCGTCAACTTCGCGCCGGGAGGCTGCTGGGACGAGCAGGCCATGGGCACCAACGCCCTGTCCCTGGCGCTGCACACCGGCCGCCCCAGCACCGTGTTCTCCGCCGAGCACCTGGTCGCGACGCTGCACGACTGGGTCTGCTACTGCGCCCCCGTCCGCGCCCCGGACGGGCGCATCCTCGGCGTCGTCGACATCTCCACCACGTGGGATCGCTCGCACCCCCTGGCCATGACCATGGTCCGCAGCCTGGTGTCCAGGATCGAGGCCGAACTCCGCGCCGGCCGGCTCCCGGCCCGCGGTCCGCGCGTCCGCGTGCACTGCCTCGGCACGGGCGGTGCCGAACGTGCCGGGACGCCCCTGTCGCTCCGTCCTCGCCAGTTGGAGATCCTGACCCTGCTGGCGCTGGAGCCGGACGGCTTCACACCCGGCCGGTTGCGCGAAGCCGTCTACGGCGACCGCCCCATCAGCACCTCCACCTTCAAGGCGGAGGTGTCCCACCTGCGCCACGCGCTCGGCGGCGGCATCGCCAACCGCCGGTACACCCTGACCTCGCCCGTCTCGTGCGACGCCGTGGACGTGTTGCGCGCCTTGGAACGCGGCGACACGACGACCGCGCTCCGCTTCTACCGGGGCCCCCTCCTCCCGTTCTCCGAGGCCCCCGGGATCATGGAATGGCGCGCCCACCTGGAGGTCGCCGTCAGGGAGGCGGTCCTCACCAGCACCGACCCGGAGTTCGCCCTCCGCTACAGCGAACGTGTCCCCTACGACACAGAGATCCACCAGCACGCGCTGCGCCTGCTGAACCCGGGCGACAGCAGGCGCCCCCTCGTGGTGAGTCGCCTCACCACATCCCTGCCCGAACCGCCCGCCCACCCCTGACCGGAACCGCGGCGAGCGGTCGGCGGCGTGCTGGTATGCCCGGGCGATCGTGGAATCCACGCCCACCTGCTGGGCTCACGAACCGAACCAGCGGCGCCTGACGAGGCCTTTTCTCTCGCGTTTGGCGAGCTTCTTGATGATCCGTAGGTTCCTTCGGGCCTGCACCTCGCTGTCCAGGTCGTCCAGAACCTGAAAGATGGTGATTGCCTGTTTGCAAGTATCGATGGCGTCCGAATAGCGATCGAGTCCGGCTTGGACCGCCGACAGGTTGGTCAGAGACGTGGCTTCCTGGTACTGGTCGTTCAGGGCTTGGAACGCGGCGACGGCGCGAGTCAGCGTGGCCAATGATTCTTCTGGCCGTCCCGCTGCTTCGAGCGCATTGCCGAGAGCGTCCAGCACCATTGCCTGTTCGTGCGGATCACCTGATTCCTCGTAAAGGGCGATAGCTCGCCGGAGCACGGGGACGGCTTCCTCGGGACGCCCGGCGACGTCCAGGCAGATGCCGAGATTGGTGAGGTTCTGCGCCTCGCTGTGCGGATCGTCGATGTCGCGGGTGATCGCGATCGCCTTCCGATACGTGGTGATCGCGGTCTCGGTCTCGCCCGTTCGTCCGAGGGCGATACCGAGGTGGGACAGGTTGGCAGCCTCGCCATGGCGGTCCCCGAGACGCCGGCATGCGGTGATCGCTTCGTTGAGGACGTCGATGGATTCCTCGAACTGTTCGGTGCGCTGCAGGACGATGCCGAGCGTGCTCAATGCGACCATCTCGGCTTCCAGGTCGCCGTTCGCAGAGCGGATGATGGTCAACGCGCGGCGGAGGCTGCGGGCCGCGTCGTCGAAACGGCGGGCCTCGTCTTGAATGCCGGCCCCGTTGATCAGCGCCCTGACCTCGCCATCGGTGTCGCCCTGCGAGCGGCTGAGGTTGAGTGCTTCTCGGGTTGCCTCTATGCCTTCATGTAGTCGCCTCGCGCCTCGGAGGGCGCTGCCCAGATTGTTGAGCGCGGTCCTCTCCCCAGCGTGGTCGGCCAGCTCACGGGACAGGCGCAGATCCCGCCGATGCGCCTCGACCGCCTCGGGGTAGCGACGTGCGCCCTCCAACGCCACACCCAAGGCGCACAAAACCTTGCTCTCCGCAGCGCGGTCTTTGCGGTCGCGGGTGGCTTGGAGGATCCGCTCGCTGAGGTCGATCCAGATGCCGAACTGGCGGCGGGCTTTGAGATAGGCGCCCAGGTAGAGGGCGAGATCGCGGACTTGGTCGTAGTGGTCGTCGACGGCGCTGAACGCGGTCGCCGTAAGGTTGAGGTACTCGATGTCCAGGTCGGCGAAAGCGCTGGACCTCGGTTCCGGATCGCTGCTGGAAGTGACGGGTGCTGTCAGGCGGGCGTCGCGCTCTCGCGTCAGGCGCAAGTAGTGCTGAATGAGGCGTGCGAGTGCCTGGTCGCGGTGGTCGGCGGCGGAGTGTGCGGCGCTGTGTTCGGCGCCGTAGAGACGGATGAGGTCATGCATGCTCCATCGGTCGAAAGCGGGAGCCTCCAGCAGATGTCCGCGGGCCAGGTCGGCGAGTAGGCGGCGGGCGTCGAACCGGTCGCCGTCCAGCAGGGCGGTGGCGCTGTCAGTCGAGATGTCATGGCCGGGAGCGAATGCCATCAGCCGAAAGGCGCGCTGCTGCTGGGGATCTAATCGCCGGTAGGACAGATCCATCGCCGCTCGCACGGCCAGGGGGCGGCCTTCCTCGTCGATGCCGGGATAGCCGAGCGCGTCCAGCCGAGTGTGCGCTTCCTGGAGTTCGTCGGCCAGGTCGGCCAGCGGACGCAGGGGTTCGTCACTGAGCAGTCCGGCGACGATCCAGAGTGCCAGGGGCAGGTATCCGCACAGTGCGGCGATCCGATGTGCCTGCCCGTCATCGTCGTCCCGACTGGCTTGCAGGTCGCGCTGTACGCGGTCGTCGCTGTCGTTGGTCACGCGCAGGGCGGCGTCCAGCAGCTGCACTGCCTCCGGTTCTGCCATTGGGGGAAGCTCGATCCGGTAGGCACGTAGATCCGAAAGCTTCTGCCGGGACGTGACGAGCATCCGGTGCGGAGTTGGCGGACGCAACGGCATCACTTGGCTGGATGAGGCGACGTTGTCCAGCAAGACCAGCACCGGGCGGTGCTGATCGGCGAGCCGGGCCAGAGTCTGTTGCCAAAGCCTGTGCTTGCCGTCCAGGTCGGGCGGAAGGTCTCGGGTCTTGATGCCGAGATCTGTCAGCAGGCGGTCGACAACGGTCTCGGCGTCGGCGGGTCCGTGCCGTGGGTCGTAACCGTGCAGGTTGAGGTGAAGGAGCCCGCCAGGAAACCAGCGGCGATCGCGGGCCTCGTGAGCGGCGTGAATGGCGAGAGCCGACTTTCCGACACCGCCCATGCCCGCTACCGTGGAGACGACGACCATGTCATGCGGCGACCGGTCGGGATCGAGCCGGCCGAGCAGGTTCTGAAGCATGTCCTGGCGGCCGGTGAAGGCGGTCGGTCTCACCGGCAGCGTCATCGGCGTCTCGGTGACTGGCCTCCGGTCGGCCGGAGGACGCCCCGTCTGCCGCTTCTTGCTCTCCTGCTGGGCCTGCGTCAGCAGGTGTGTCCACTCAGCCTCGGTCAGAGCCCGGTAGTCGGCGTCCTCGCCCACCTTCGTCCGCAGTTGCTCGACCATGCGAAGAAAAGAAGCAGTGGAGTCGGCACCGGGCACCGACGGGCCCTTGAACCAGCCGTCGATCACCGATGGCCACTTCTTGCCCCCCTTCGAGTCGCTGGCCATACGGGCCAGGGTCGCGAGCTTGGGGTCCCCCGCGGCAGCCCGAAGACGAGCGAGCTCGGCACGCAGTCGATCCCCTCGTGGACGAGAAGTCTCGGTCAACGGGTCCCGCCTCCGCGCCTATGCGATGTCGTCGGAATTCGGGCGACAGTATGGACTGACCAGGCTAGACGTCGAAGCACAGAGCGACGCGATATCGCAGGAAAAATCGCAGTACGAGTTCAGTGAGCCGCCTCAGCCCCGGTCGGGAGCGGGAGTCCCGACCCAACCCAAGGAGCGGCCATGCGTCCGTACTCACTAGCCTGCCTCGCAGGCCGCGACATGGGCGGGCGGCGATGAAGCGGCCGACCGCCGCCATCGCGGCCCTGGCAAGCGCGCCCGCCGGCGCGGCCATCACGATCATGGAGACGACCGGCGACACCGTCCTGGCCTTCAAGATCGCATTACTGGTCGCCATCGTGATCGCCGTTCTGGGACTGGGCGCGCCGGCCGTCCGCCGCCTGCCCGAGCTCATGCGCATCTGGTTCGAGGGACGTGCCCTGACCCGCGTCACCAAGGCCGCGATCTGCGGACCCCACAAGAACGCGAAGGACGCCGCAGACGTACGTGAGGCCGCCCGAGCATACGCCAAGGACCGCAAGTGGAGCGATCCCACAACTGTCAAGCAGGTCATGGAAACCGCCCAGGAAGACGAATGAAAGGAAGAAACAGCACCGGTAGCCGGCACCGCCAGACCGCGGTGGATAGCACTTGCGGCGGCTAGCCTGACCGCAAGTCTTCGCCCCAACCAGGGGGAGGCCGGGCCCAGAAGGCCGTCCGGACGCACCCGGCCGAGCGCTCCCTGCCCCGGATGCTGGGGCGGCGGTGTTCGATTGGATCGAGTGCTGGTGTAGGAGGTCCGCAAGCCACCGACTGGTACCGGCACATCAGCCTGGCCATGGTCACCCACGCCTACCTGGCATTCTCGTCGGCATGCACGAGATCATCGAGCCATCGGAGGTCTTCACCTTCGCTCCGAGATCAACCGAGCGGCGTCTCCGGCAACTTCTCTCCACACCCCGATACCCTCAGCCTCAAAGGCAGCCGTGAGTGCTTCGAGTACCTCACTTTCCGATCTACCTCGATGACTTACTCTGATTTAATCAAGAAATCGCCGATAGCGCTCCAGTGCTTTATCACCTGCGACATGGCCTCCTCACAGCCGCCAGCATTCGACACCTCGTTTCCTTTACAAAGACTCAGTGTGCATTGGCTTTTAGCGGCTCTTCACAAAGTGGCGTTTGGTTGGGCCTGAGATCCGCCGGGGTGTCCGTCAGGGACGGCGTCGGCTCCATGCCGGCGTCGGCGCGGCCGGACCATTTCGGCGCGCGGCGCTAGGCGGGCCGTCGGCGATGATGGGGGTGTGCAGTATGTGTCCAGAGTGCCGCGTCCGCCGCTGGACGGGCTGATCGACGACCTGTACTACCTGGAGGGCGCGCCGCCGTACTCCAGGTTGCTGCTGCCGGCGGCGCCGGCGCCGTTGCTGATCGTCAATCTCGGGGCGCCGTTCCTCATCCGCGCCGGCTCCGCCGACGAGGCGGCGGAGTACGCCGACGGCTGCGCGGTCGTCATTCCCACCCGCGCGTGGGAGTTCGGCTATCCGACGCCGACGCAGTCCGTTGGTGTCCACTTCAAGCCGTGGGGTCTGGCGCCGTTTCTTCCGATGCCCGCGGCCGAGTTGTGCGACCGACCGGCGACGTTGGATCAGATCCGGAGCCAACGCGCGACCGGTGAGCTACGAGACCGACTGGCCGTGGCGGACTCACCGCAGGACCTACTCGCGTTGCTCGAGGACGAACTGGTGCGACGATTGCGCACGATCGACGGTCTCGACCTTGTCCGTCAGGTGAGCAGCGCCATCGCGGCGACCGGCGGGACCGTGCCGATCAGCGACCTTGGCGTGGCGGCCCGCGTCAGCAGTACCTATCTGGCGAAGCGGTTCAAAGCCATCGTCGGCGTCACGCCAAAGAGGCTGGCTCGCAGCTATCGCTTCAGTTCCACCGTGTTGGCGATCGACGTCGCTGCCCCGATCGACTGGAGCGAGGTCGCCGCTGACGCGGGCTACTTCGACCAGGCCCACTTCGGGCGCGAGTTCCGGGAGTTCACGGGTCTCACGCCGACCCGGTACGTCGAGGTCCGGCGGCGGTTCCTGCGCGATTACCCCGGGCACGCCTTGGACGGATGGCCCCTGCCGGCCGATTGATTTCGTACAAGAACGAGCACTCGCTCCGCACAAGACTCGGACCTCCGAACAGAGGAGGAACCCATGGGAAAAGTTGTCATGAGCGCGTCGGTCTCGGTGGATGGTTTCATCGCGGCGGAGAACGACGATCCCGGCCCGATCTTCGAGTGGCTGGTCAGCGGTGACGTGCCGTTGGACGACAGTGGCGTCGTGAAGGTGTCGCAGGCGTCCTACGACCACACCCGGCCGTACTGGGACGAGATCGCAGTGACCATCGCCGGCCGCCACGTCTTCGACATCACCGACGGCTGGGACGGGACACCTCCCAGCGGGGTCGACCACGCGGTCATCGTGACACACCGGCCGGCGCCCGAGGGCTGGGACCCCCAGGCGCCCTTTCACTTCGTCGACGGCATCAAGGCGGCCGCGGCCAAGGCGCGGGAGCTCGCGGGTGACCGCACTGTCGAGGTCGCCGCCGGCGACGTCGGAGGGCAGATGCTTGCCGCCGGGCTGGTCGACGAGGTGCGCATGGACGTTGCGCCCGTCGTGTTCGGGTCCGGCAAGCGCTACTTCGGCTCCATCGGCGGGCAGCACCTGTTGGAGGATCCAGACGTGGTGATCCAAGGCAACCGGGTGCTTCACCTGCGCTATCGGGTGCGCCGTTGACCGATCTGAGGGGGTAGGCGAAGAAGCCACTGCGACGGTGACACCAGGTCGGGCCTCCGGCTGCGTTTGTGCATCGCCGTCCCGCCATGGACGTCGAGGTCTTCCAGATTGGTGGACCTCGACTTGTCTGACGCCACCTTCACCTGCCCTGACCTGCCCCGATTACCCACGCGCCGCTGGGCTGGGGGCCGACGACGCTCGCGGTGACCGTGCGCTGCTACCGGTGTACCGGTAGCAGCGCACGGCGGCGCCAGGACATCCGCCCGGCTCTTCGGCATCCGAAGAGCTCCCCGACGTGACAGCGGTCATGGATCCCTTCCACATCGTGCGCCTGGACGGCGATGCGTCGGACCGGTGCCGCCACCGGGTCCAGTTGGCGATCCACGGCCACCGCGGCAGGAAGAACGACCCGCTCTACTCCGCGCGCAGGACCCTGCACACCGGTGCCGGGCTGCTCACCGACAAGCAGACCGCTCGGCCCACCGCGCTGTTCGCCGACGACGCGCATGTCGAGGTCGAGGCGACCTGGTGCATCTACCAGCGAAGAACCCCGGCATCAGCAACGGCCCCGCCGAGGCGATCAACGGCCGGCTCGACCACCTGCACGGTTCCGCAACCTCACGAACTACATCGCCCTCCAACCGCTGCGCGGGGCGGTAGGACTCTTGGCGCCTGCCTGCTGTGGCCGGGCGCGGAGGCGAGGGTGATCGAGGAAACCGAGTGTCTCCTGCACGGTTTCAGGTTGTGTCCGCCGCGCACTGTTGACGGAACTCGCGCGGTGACAGGCCGTAGGCGCTGCGGAACGCCTGACTGAAATGCGCAGGGTTGGTGAACCCCCACCGGGCCGCGATCTCGTTGATCGGGCGGGTGGCCAGATGGGGCTCGGCGAGGTCGCAGCGGCATCGTTCCAGACGGCGCTGGCGGATCCAGCCGGCAACGGTGTGCCCCTCTTCGTGGAACAGCTTGTTCAGATAGCGCAGGGAGATGTGATGCGCCGCGGCGATCGCGCCTGGGGTCAGATCCGCGTCGCCCAGGTTCGCGCGGATGAAGGCGTGGATTTGGGCCATCAGCGCTTGCCGCCTGGTATGGGACGGCGCGACCGTCTCAGTGTCCAGCGCGGTTGCCAGCGCTACGGTCAGCACATCCAAGGTCAGAGTGGACAACCGGGCGGCATCGGCTGGGCTGAGCTCGTGCATGTGCCGAGCGAGCTGGAGCATGAACTGTGACGACAGCGCCCCGACACCTTTAGCACCCGGGATGCGAACCGTGCTCAGCCACCGCAGGTCGCGGGGCGACAGCGGCAGTAGGGATCGCGGGAATCGCAGGAGGAGCACCTGGCTCAGCGGTACGTCCGGGGCGAACTCGCCCACATACGACTGTGAGGGGTCCCACAGCTTTAGGTCCCCGACCCCTAGATTTGCGCAGTGGCCGTCCTGCGTTGCCATGACGCCACCACGCACGATGCAGCCCAGCGCGAATATCTCGGGATTTGATTGGCGAATGAGGTTGGGCGTACGATGGATCGAGTGCGGCATCGTGGTGATCAGCGTCGCCTGCACAGGGTCGAAGGCGCAAACATCGACCTGACCCCGAAACCCTTTCTCCAACGCCGGTTCGCAGCGCAGGTCAAAAGGCGCCCAAAGCTTCGAGTGCACCTCACGCCAAAAGGCGAAACGCTCCCCCACCAGGACCTCGGCGGTGTCGATCACGTCCATAACCCACCACAGTATTGTCGCGGCCGTCGCGAGGACCCGATCATCATCGCCCGGAAAGGACACGAACTCAAGCCACCGGGCCGGGCTCATCTCAGCGGGCCTGCCAGCGGTTCGCACGCTACTGACGGAACTCGCAGGTGTCGAGAGGCCGTGGGCGCTGCGGAAGTCTGACAGAAAAGATGGAGCCGATCCCGCATTGCTCGGACGGCGGTCAATAGGGGCTCGGCCCGCGTTGGCCAGGGACTCGAAGGTCTTCACCGGACGCGGTGGGCTACACGGTGATCGTGGAGTTCGGCGTGGCGGAATCGGTAGATGGGCCAGCCGCATGGTCCCGTGACCAGACCACTGCCGTGCGTGAACTCGGAGCCGTCGGGAAGATCGCCGACCAGGCACTCTGTCCGCGACACCCGCCGCTGAGGTGTGCCTGGGGCGGGACGGCCGACCGGTGACCAGCATCGCGGCGCACCAAGCAGGCGCGGGCTCTGAACAGAGGTAGGGCGGCGAAACGGCTCGACACACCTCGGAACGGTTGAGGCTAGGCGACCGCCCTGGCGGTCCCACCGCCAGAGTCAACCTTGAGGACCACTGTTGACCGCGTCGCGCCTACGTCGGCGATATGGTCGAGCGTGAGGATCTTGCAGTCGCCGCGGGGGTCGTAGACGAATGCATCTGCCAGGCGACCATTTGTGAAGTCGTAGATCTCATTCCCCGGGCCCGGCGCGAAGGTGCCGAGCCGCCCGTAGTTATAGGACCCGTCGGCGTATCGGTTCCAGAATGAGATGTAACCGGAAGTGTAGTTCTTGAATGACAACATTTGGTTCTGGAAGCCTGTGCCCTCGAATCGTACGCCCTGACACGGGTAAACCGTAGTTCTGGCAGAGAAGCGCACGCCTTGGTTGCCATAGTTAGGTTCCGTCCAGATACAGACGTTCCAGGCAGGGCAGGAAGGCCCGAAGATAGGGGCTTTCCGCCATGGAGTCTCCTGTTTCGCGAGTGCGCCGGCCTCCGCAGGTGCCGTACCAAGCAACGCTACTGCAGCCAAAGCTGCCACGGCTCCCAGATTCCGCATCGACATGACTGTTCTCCCCATCTCTCCTAGGCGGACTGCGCCCCGGGCAGCACGGTTGATTGCCTGGAGTGAGCTTCTTGCTAAGGGTGCCGGGCTGCGGCCGGGCCTGTCATTACTACGGAGCGCACAAGTCTTTAGTATCTGGGCACTGTATGGGAATGGGGGAGGCGAACCTCAAGATTGCGGAGGCTCCCAGGAACGTACGGTGACCTGGCGGATGAGGTGCACGTCGGTGAGTGGTCCTGTGGACGCGGCGAATCCGAACCTGACGGTGTTCGGGATGGGCTCGGGGGCGGGGAAGCGCAAGACCTGGCGGAAGCCGTATCCGTCCTGAAAATCGATGTCGACCGTCACCATCGGGGCCGGCTTGCGGGCCATCGCGATGCGGATGATCCGTTTGACCGGTTCGAGCAGGGCTTCGGCCCGCGTCGGCGTGACGTTGGCGGGCATGGTCGCCAACTCGCCGTGGAGTCGGCCCGGCAGTGCCGACCGCCAGGGCCCGGGGGAGGTCTTCTTTCTCATCGTGGCGGCGAGGACGCAGTATCCGTTGACGCCGTTCCCTGGACCGCGGGCGGTCACGATGTTGGGTCCGGGAGGAGGCGGCTGAAACGAGGTCCCGGCCGGGGAACGCCGACGGCAGCCATTTCCGCGCTTTTCTCCGTCGCCGAAGTAGTCGCCTAGCACGTCGAGTCCGATGCCGAGGTAACCGCCGGCGACGCCGGGGACGAAATGGGCGCCCGGCCTGGCGTCCGGCAGTTTCTGGGCGTAACCGAGGCTTCCACCGAACGCGCCCGGCGTGGTGAGCCGTTGGGCGCCGTCAGTGAGGAAGAAGGAGATCCCGTCGGCGGGCGTCCGCGTGGTGTTGCCGTACTGCCACTGCTCGAAGGTCACCTCCAGACCGTCCTGCGTCGGAACCGGTGAGTCGAAGAGCACGGCGCCGGTCTCTTCGACATGGGCATCGGTGAGTTGGAGATAGCCGTGCGGCGCCGCACCCGTTGGTGGGACAGGGCCGGCCGGATCCGGGTGACAGCCGCCGAGCGGATGGTTCGCGGCTTCCGCGACCTTCCCACCGCGCGGAGCACCCGTCAGGCATGCGGCACCGTATCCCACGAAGCGGGCGTCCGCGGCAGCCGCGGTGAACGCCTCGTGGACCAGTACCGAGCCAGGACGCCGGTCTGCCGCCGAAGAACGTCCGGCCGCCACGACCACCGCGACCATTCCTATCGCCGCCATGGCGCGAATCACCCGATGCCTCATGTCGTCCTTCCGCGAGTTCGAAAGGTCCTATCCTGCGCATTCATCTGAACACGAGGTCAACGCCGGCGCGCCAGCTTTCCTCGATCATGTCGGTATTGCCGTTAAATCATTACGAGAAAGCGGATCATCTTTTCGATCGGCCACGTCTCGTCATAACCGAGTCATCCATGAATGAATTTGGCTAGCTCGATGTAACACAGGCATCTTGCCCTGCTCACCGCAACCGTCCCGGACAACGGGGATCGGCCGCCGTTCTCTGACGAGCTGCGGAGCCCTCTCGCAGCGTGAGCGGCTCCGGCGGTGCCACGACAACTCCCATGCCCTGCATGCGGCTTGGAGCCGGCATGGGAGCGGAGGCAAGCCAGCAGTACGTCTGGCCAGCATGGGTCGTGTCCGGGACCGCCGGGATTCACGGCCATATGCGCTCGGGCGGGGTGGTTTTCTGTCAGGGAAAGCATACGTTGCCGGGTTTGGTCTTGTTGTGGGTTTCGTTGCTGGCCAAGGTGGGGCCAGGCCGTGCGGTGGAGAGTGTCGGCCGTCGCCGGGTGCAGGGGTTCGGCCTGGCGGCTTCGCCAGTGTCTGCTGAAGCACGTGAGAGTAGCCAGCGTCTGAAGGAGCGATTCCTTGAATACTGCTGTTGCCAGTTCCCGCCTTCTGGGGCGTCGTTCGGTGACGCTGGGGGTGCTGCTCGTCGGGCTTGTGGGGACGCTTGGGGCCGCGCCTGCCTCTCCGGCCGGCGTTGGGAAGCCTGTTGCTGCGGCCTGCCCGGGTGGCTTGGAGGGGAAGGCCAGGTGCTACGCGGGTCGGGACGGCAACGGCGCTTACTACACGGTGGCCGTTCCTAGGCGCTGGAATGGCTCCCTTGTCGTCCACGCCCATGGTGGGCCCGATTTCTCCTATGACGAGTCCACCACCGCTGAGGACCTTGAACGCTGGGCCGTCATGGTTGAGCAGGGGTACGCCTGGGCCGGTAGCTCGTACCGGCGAGGCGGTTATGGGGTCAGGATGGCCGCTGCTGATACGGAGAACATGCGGCGTCTCTTCGTCGGGCACTTCAGCCGTCCTCGCCGTACCTATCTCCATGGTCAGTCTTGGGGTGGCAATGTTGCCGCGAAGGTCGCCGAGACTTACGGGAAGCGCGGGGCTTATGACGGGGTACTGTTGACCAACGGGTTCGTGGCCGGGGGCTCCCGCGGTTATGACACGCGCGTGGACCTGCGGATGGTGTACCAGTACTACTGCCGCAACCTGCCCCGCCCTAGCGAGCCGCAATATCCGTTGTGGCAAGGGCTGCCCGCAGATTCGACGTTGACGCCGGATGAGGTGCACGGACGGCTTCAGGAGTGCACTGGCATCGATTCCGCGCCCGCGGACAGGACCTCGCGCCAGCAGCGCAATCTGGACGACATTCTTGCCGTCACCCGCATTCCGGAAGAGTCGCTGGCCACGAACATGCTGTACGCGGCCTTCCTGGTGCAGGACATCGTGTCCAATCGGCTGGGTGGCCGGAATCCGTTCAGCAACCGTGGGGTCAGGTACGACGGCTCGCATGACGACAAGGCGCTCAACGCTGGTGTGGCGCGGTTCTCGGCCGATCCCACCGCGCGTCGCGACCTCTCCTATGACAGCGACCTCACCGGTCGGATCCCTCTTCCCGTCCTCACCCTGCACGCGATCAATGACCCGCAGGTCTTCGTGGAGCATGAGGCGGCCTACCGGTCCACCGTCCGGGCGGCCGGACGAGGCGAGAATCTCGTCCAGACCTTTACGACTGAGACCGAGCACAGCACGTTGAGCAATGCCGAGTACGCCAACTCCCTTGCCGCGCTTGACACATGGGCACGTACCGGCAAGAAGCCCACTTCTGTTTCGATCGCGCGTTCGTGTAAAGCGTTCGACACGGTCTATGGCGGAGGGTGCTTTTACGACGCGAACTTCCGTCCTGCCCCGTTGGCCACGCAGATCCGTCCTCGGCCTGGTGGCCTTCACTGGCCGGCCATGACCGCCGCGCAGGAGCGTGCGTGGAGCCGGATCGACGGCGTGGGCATCGCTCCCTGACGCCGGCTCCCGCGCGGCCGTTCGTGGAACCATGGGGAGCCGACCGCCGGCAGGCGGTGCGACCTCATGGCACGGCGGCATCTGGACGGAGTCCGCGTGGACCGAAGGGCCGAGTATGTGACGCGGCGATGGCGGCGGACCGCGGCAGGGTTCGCCGCCCGGGCCCTTCGGGCGGCCTCGGGAGCCGAGGCCGATGGGCGGCACGCGGTGCTTCCGTTCATCGGCGGGCCGCTCGGCGCCCGCATGGCTCCGGTCGCGGACACCGACGGAGAGGTCCGGCTGGCCACTTTGGAGATAACCGGGGACTACGCCTGGATGAGCGGCATGGTGACCGCTGTGGTGCGGGACGGAGTCCTCGTCGTGGGTGCTCGGGCGCGTCTGATCCGCGACAGCCGGGTGATCGCCGAAGACCTGCGCGTGGCGGCGCTGCTGTGTGAGAACCCGGAGCTGGAGTTCGTCACCCGGCTCAAGGCGGGCGGGGAAGGCCAGGTCGGGTGCGTGCTGTCGCTGGGGTGCGCACAGGCCATCGCCGGCGACGTCGCCGAGACGTACATCCGGCTTGCGCGCGGCGACCGCGTCGATGGCGACCGGCTCTCCGTCCCCGGGTACGGCCACGATCCGCTGCGGGAGGAGGCACTGGGCACCGCGGAGATCAAGGACGTGATCCGCGGGAGCGGGTTCACCATCGCCCGGGCCGAGCCGCTGTCGGGAGAGCTGCGCCGCCACGCCCGCGCCCGCGTCGTCCGGGACGGGACGGTGGTCGCCGAAGCCCTGCGCATTCACTACAGCGCACGGGGCGAACGGCTTGAGGTCTCCAAGACGCCCTTCTCGTTCACCTACCGTCCGGTCATCGCCGAGTCGGGCGAGGACGGAGACCTGCTGATCGATCTTGGTTTCGCGGATATGCGGCCGGGAGATCACGTCGTCGCCTACGGCGTTCCGGGACTCCCCCAGGAGCAGCGCGTCGGTCTGGCCCGCGTCACGCGGGCACCGAGCAGCGCGGGGGCGCCCTGGTTCGACGTCCTGCACGGCTCGGTACCGGCGCGTTGCCGGATCCGCCTGCTGCGGGACGGGGCCGTCCGCGCCGAAGGCAGGTGGTTCGGCGCGGTGGTGGGTGAGGAGGAGTTCGCCCAGGCCGTGCCCGGCGACCTCGTGGAGGCGTACCGGCGGGACGGCGATGTGCGGAAGGATGATGATCAGGGAGGCGAGGGGCACGGCCCTCCGGCGAGGCGGGAACCGGCCATGCCGCAGCCGGTGTTCGATCCCGAGCTGCCCGCGGACGTACGCGCGCATCTGGCCGCTCACCCGGATGTCCTGGAGCCCGCCGAGGCCTCGCCGCCGGAACCCCGGCGTGCCTGGACGGTCCGCGGCGGCCGGGCGAAGGCGCAGCGGCTCGCACGCGAGGCGCACGGGCGGTACCTGCGCGGCGACGACCTCGACGAGCAGTCCAGAAGTCTGCTCCTGCGTGCGCAGACCGCCGTGGCGGTCGTTCGGCGATCGACGGTGAACGGCACCGGGCTGCTGGACGACATCCGCAACGCCGTCGCGCTTCCCGACCAGGAATGGGAGATCGCCCGGACGCTGCGCACCATCACCGAGCTGCGCGCCGCCCAGCGTGCGATCGACCCCGAACGTCTGACCGGTTCGGTCACCGCGGTGCTGCGAGAACGGCAGCAGGCGCTGAACACCGCTCTGGCCTCGGTGACCGAGCGCGTCGTCGCACTGGAGGCCTATGCCCAGCGCACCCGTGTCGCCGATGCCGCCTATGCCGAGTGGATGACCGTGCAGGAGCTGACCGGCCGCGATGACGAGTATCGCGAGCTGCTGGCGCGCACCGTCCGCGACCGCCTCGCCGACGAACAGGTCGCGGCCATGACGTCGGAGGCGCGGCGGATCCAGGAGGCTCTGGACGCGTCCGTCCGCGCCGCCCGGCAGGCCGGAGAGGGGCTGCTCCCCCGCAGCCGGCGTGACGGAGAATCGCCCCGAACCGACCGGGGATGACGCAAGAGTTTTTTGTATTCCGAGGCACGGATCGGGAAGCCGTCCTGAAGCCGATCTGAAGCCGGTCAATGCTTAGATCTCGTTCATGTCACCCCCGAGAGCACGCTCAATTGGAACAGATCTGACACTTCCGTAAAACGGAAGGCGCATTCCCGCCTGACGTCACGAATCCGTCCCTTCGACACGTGTCAGCAAAGAGCATCCGGAGTGGTGAGGGGGTTTCGTCGTGCGGGCCGAATGGTGCCGCCGGTCGATGTCCGCCCCGCCCCTCTGATCGTCCCCGGCGGCGAGGCTCGCGGTGCTCCCACCCGTTCCGGGGTGCCGGCACGTCAACGTCCGCTCGGTCGAGATGGTGAGGTTCCTCACGATGCCCTACGTCGTAGCGGGAGTCCTGCTGGTCGGGACTCTCTGCATTCTGGACATGCTGATGACCTTCGCGGTGCTCCGCCGCCTGCGGGATCACTCCACCCGTTTCGCCATGCTCTCTTTCGCCGAGAAGCTGGGGGACACGGGCTATCTGGAACGGTTTGAAAACCGCCGCTTTCCCGAGTTCTCTGTGACCACCACCGGAAAGGTGGGGCTGTCTTCGAGGTCCATGGTCGGGCGGTCGTGGTCGATCGGCTTCTTCAGCGCCGGATGCGCCCCGTGCCACGAGCAGGCACCGGCCTTCGGAGCCCTCGGGACCGACGCCGCGCTCGCGGTGGTCACCGGGACGGGAAAGGACGCCGAAGAGCTGCTGGACCTGTTGCCGGGCGAGGCGATGGCCGTCACGGGGGCGGACGCCGCGGCCCTGGCGGAGCTGCTGGACGTCACGATGTTCCCGACGTTCCTTGAGGTGAACGTCTCAGGCCGGATCGTCCGGGCGGACCCCACGATCGCCAATGCGGACGCCACGGTCACCGCCGGCTCGGCACGGAGCTGAAGTGAACCGAGCGCGGTGGGCGCCTCCCGGGCTTCGGCGTGCGATGCGCCCGGTCACCGTCCCCTGGAAGGGCCTTGCCGCCGGTCTGGGACGGCTCGCCGCCGCGTCGGTGCTGTGCCTGCGCGCCGGCCCGTGGATGTATCTGGGCCTGCTGGCGGTCACCGTCGTCACGGGCCTGCTGCCCGCCGGCACCGCGTGGTCCACCAAGGCCGTTCTCGACTCCGTCGCGTCCGGGCGTCCGGCCGCGTCGGCACTGTGGTGGGCCGCGGCGCTGGTGGCGATCGGCCTGGTGACCGCGGTCGTGCCGAACCTGTCGGCCTACATGGACACCGAACTGGTGCGGCGGGTGGACCGGCACGTCCAGGACCGCCTCTACAGTGCCGTCTCCTCGTTCTCCGGGCTGGCCCGGTTCGAGGACCCGCGGTTCCTGGACCGGCTGCGCATGGCCTCGCTGGCCACCGGCTCCGCGCTCACTCCTGCCACGACGGGGTTGTTCGACGTCGGACGCAGCGTCCTGACGCTGCTGAGCCTGCTCGTGACCCTGTACGTCCTCAGTCCCGTCATGGCGGTGGTCCTGGTGGGCGCGGCGTTCCCGGCGCTGATGGCCCAGATCCTGCTGTCCAGGCAGCAGGTGGGAATGATGATGGTGCTCTCACCTGCCAATCGGCGATACCTGTTCTACAAGTCGCTGATCACGGACGTGCGCGCCGCGAAGGAAGTGCGTCTTTTCAGCCTGCAATCCTTTCTGCGGGAACGCCTGCTGGGCACATTGACCAGGATCCAGGACGGCGAGCGCCGGCTGGACAAACGGACCGCACTCGTCCAGGCGGTATTGGCTCTGGCCGGGGGCGTCATCGCCGGAGCCGGGCTTCTCTGGGCGGTGCGCGCCGCGTCCCACGGACGGCTCAGCGTGGGTGACGTGTCGGCGTTCGCCGCCGCGGTGGCGGGGGTGCAGGCGGCGCTGGCCGCGCTGGTCAGCGGCATCGGCGCCGCTCACCAGGCGCTGCTGTCGTTGGGGCATCACCTTGAGGTCGTCGGTGCTCCGGACGACTTTCCCGACCCGCCGGCCGGTTCCCGGTTGACGCCCTTGCGTTCGGGCCTCGAATTGCGGGACGTGTGGTTCCGCTATGACGACGCGCATCCGTGGATTCTGCGCGGGGTCAGCCTGACCGTTCCGGCGGGCGCCTCGGTCGCGCTCGTGGGATTGAACGGCGCGGGAAAGAGCACGCTCATCAAACTGCTGTGCCGGTTCTACGACCCGACCCGGGGTGCGATCCTCTGGGACGGCGTCGACATCCGCCAGGTGCCGGTGGCCGAACTGCGCCGGCGGATCGGCGCGCTGTTCCAGGACTTCATGACCTACGACCTCACCGCCGCCGAGAACATCGGAGTCGGTGATCCCCCCGCGCTCCGCGAGCGGCCCCGGATCGAGCGGGCGGCCCGCATCGCCGGCGTCCATGAACAGATCCAGGCGATGCCGCGCGGTTACGACACGCTGCTCAGCCGCGCCTTCCAGGCGGAGGACGGCGATGATCCGGAGGCCGGCGTCGTGCTGTCCGGCGGCCAGTGGCAGCGGGTCGCCCTCGCCCGCGCGCTGCTGCGGGACGACCACGACCTGCTCATCCTGGACGAGCCCAGCGCCGGACTGGACGCCGAGGCCGAGCACCGGATGCACCGGCGGCTGGACGAGCATCGCGCCGGGCGCACGACCCTGCTCGTCTCGCACCGGCTCAACGTGGTGCGCGAGGCGGACCTGATCGTCGCCCTCGCGGACGGCCGGATCGCGGAACAGGGCACCCATGCTCACCTCTGCCGGGCGGACGGCCTGTACGCCCGGCTTTTCGCCCTGCAGGCCGAAGGCTACGGCGACGCGACATTCCCAAACCCGGAGAACGATAACGGTCGGTCCGCATTGCTCGGCACATTCGACGGAAAGGAAGAAAGCCATGATCAAAGGCATCGAGCGGCTCGCTGACAAGGCGCTGTCGCTGATCCTCCCGGAGACGGACGCCTGGGCCTACAAGACGTGCCAGGTCAACCGCTGCACCGATCGTTGCAGCGACTGGAACTGCTGCCTCGTGGGCAACAGCACCTTCTGGTTCCGGACCTGCCCGAGAAGCAGCAACCCCGCAGACGGGTGTTATGCGCAGTTCAACGGCAAGTGCTGAGGCACTGAGCCGCCACCCCGACGCGGGCGACGACCCGCACCGCACACAAATCTGAAAGGCATGCGGACCGACCGACCTCGCCGGCCGCCGCGACCGTGGGAACGAACGGAGACAGATGGCCGTGCTACTGGTGATCCTGGCGGCGGCGAGCGGCTGCGTCATCGCCGCCAGGATCACCCTCCTCATCGTCACGGTTCGGGGAGGCAGCATGCACCCGACGTTCCACCACGGCGACCGGGTCCTGGTCGCTCGCCGCGGGCCACGCGCCCTGGCGAAGGACGTCGTCGTGCTCGTCCGCCTGCCGGAGGCCCTGAACCCGACCGGCTCCCGCAACGGTCCGTCCCTGGTGCTGAAACGCGTCGTGGCCCTCCCCGGCGACACCGCACCAGGCGGCGTCCCCGTCCCTCCCGGCCACGTCTTCGTCGTCGGAGACGCAGAGGACAGCTACGACTCCCGGCACTTCGGCCCCCTGCAAAACGACTTGGTCCAAGGCGTAGTACTGACCAGACTCCGAAAAGCGCCACAACCAGCCACCCGAATTCTTCGGGATCGCCGGATGTCGTGATGAGCGCACCGAACTGGCCCGTCTAGGTACCGGGCGGGGTGTCCCAGCCGGAGACGAACCATTGGACTTCTCCGGTGGCTGGGTTGTACATCGGGCGGTTTAGGGTGCCGATGTTGGCTCCGTAGACGTGGATTCCGATGGTGGGCTCGTCACCGACGGCCGTTACGGCGTGGACGTCGTCGTCGGTCGTGCAGCACACGGTGACCTGGCCGCGTTCCCAGACGTGCTCACCGGCCGGCGTCAAAGCCTTGCTCGGCTCGGACGCCGCGGGCTTGACGTAGCGGAGTTCGTGTTCGGCGCCCGCGTAGATTCCGGCGACACCCCAGGTCTCGTGCCCGTGCACGGGTGTGCGTTGGCCTACGTTCCAGACGACGCACACCATTGACCAGCTGTCGTCGGGGGCGATGTAGAGCGGGTAGTTGGCGTGGTGATCGTCCAAGGGCAGGGTGAATTCCGGGGGAAGCCGGTAGTCGCCGGCCAACAGGCCCGACAATCGGGCCGCGACCCGCTTCGTGATCTCGTATTCGTCGTCGATGCTGCCGACCAACGACGCCACCTCTTTGATGAAGGTGTCCATGGTCAGCGGCCCTTGGCAGTGAAGGTCAGGTGGATGACGCCGCTTGGCGTGGAGGCGGCCTCGATGTCGTAGGCCTCCTCCAGCGACTCCAGGCCGTCCCAGAGCCGGACGCCCCGGCCGAGCAGGATCGGGACCTGGACCACGTGCATGTGGTCGACCAGCCCCTCGGTGAGGAAGTCGCGGACCACCGAGGGCCCTCCGCCCAGGCGCACGTCCTTGCCATCCGCGGCCTCCTGGGCCACTTTGAGGGCCTCGGCGGGTGAGGCGTTCAGGAAGTGGAAGGTGGTGCCGCCTTCCATCTCGATGGAGGAACGGGGCCGGTGGGTGAGGACGAAGACCGGCGTGTGGAACGGCGGGTTGGGGCCCCAGGCGCCCTTGTAGTCGGGGTCGTCCTGCCAGTTCGGCGGGCCGAACTTGCCGGCGCCCATGATCTCGGCGCCGATGTCGTGGCCGTGCATCACGGCGAAGGCGTTGTCGGCACCGACGCTGCCGCCCCGGCCGCCGCCCATCTCGTACCAGAACCGGGTGGCGAACATCCACTCGTGCAGGCGCTCGCCAGCGTGCCCGAACGGAGCGTCCGGGGCCTGCCCCTCGCCGGTCGCGAAGCCATCGATCGAGATCGCGAGGTTGTGAACGCGTAGCTCGGACATCGGAATGCTCCTTCGATGATCGGAATACCCGCCGGAGTCAGCAGGGAGTCGATGCCTTCACTTTTCGGGAGCCGGTTCGCCTGCGGCAACGAAATGTAAGGACGATGTCCGGAAACTTGGCATCCTCGTCTTTCGACGTAGAGTCTGCGTGTGGACGAACGGCTGATGGTGGTCGTCGGATACGACCGGGCGCAGCTGCTGGACATCGCCTGCGTCACATCGACGCTGATCGAAGCGAACTGGGGCGCGAACCCGCCTTACCGGGTGCGCCTGGCCACCCCGGGAGGCGGGCCGATCACCTGCACCGACGGGATGACGCTGCACGGGCAGGAGTCGCTCGAACGGCTCAGGGGCCCGCTGGACACGCTGATCGTGTCGGGCGGGCTGGGCTACCAGGAGGCCGCGGCCGACCCGCGGTTCGTCGGGCACGTGCGCCGGCTGGCCAAGGAGAGCCGGCGGGTCGCGTCGGTGTGCACCGGCTCCGCCGTGCTGGCCGCGGCCGGCCTGCTCGACGGCAGGCACGCCGCCACGCACTGGATGTGGGTCGACAAGATCGCCAAGTCGTATCCGAAGGTCACCTTCGACCCCGAGCCGATCTACATCCGTGACGGCGACGTCGCGACCTCGGCCGGCGTCACCAGCGCGCTCGACCTGACGCTCGCGTTCATCGAGGAGGACCACGGGCCGGATCTGGCCCGCGGTGTGGCGCGGTTGGTGGTGACCTACCTGCAGCGACCGGGCAACCAGGCGCAGATGAGCATGTTCGTCGCGACCGCGCCGCCGCCCGAGCACAGCCTCGTCCGGCGGATCACCGACCACGTCGCGAGCAACCTCGACGGCGACCTGAGCACCGCCGCCCTGGCTCCGCTGGCGGGGGTCAGCCAGCGCCACCTCACCCGGCTGTTCCTGGAGCACCTCGGCCGCACGCCGGGACGGTACGTGCGGCAGGCCCGCACCGAGGCGGCCGCCCACCTGCTGGCGACGACGACGCACCCGCTCACGAGCGTGGCGCGGCGCTGCGGATTCGGATCCGCCGAGACGCTGCGCCAGGCGTTCGTCGACCTCTACGGGATCGCGCCCTCGCGTTACCGCTCGGCTCACTCGCGGTGATCGGCGAGCGCGGCGGGGAGGTCGGCGAGGGAGCGGATCACGATGTCCGGTGGGCTGCCGTCCGGTTCGAACGTGCCGCCTGAGCGGTCGACCCAGGCCGCGCGGAGTCCGGCCGACTCGGCGCCGATGATGTCGAACGGATTGCTCGACACCAGGCGCACCCGCGATGGCGCCCGGTCGAGGCGTTCGGCCGCATGACGGTAGGTGCGGGGTGACGGTTTGTACGCCCGTACCTCGTCGACGCTGATGACCTCGGCGAAGTACCGTCGCAGTCCGGTGGATTCAAGGATCGCGTCGAGCATCGCCGGCGCGCCGTTGGACAGGACGGCCAGGACGTGCCCTTGTTCGAGGAGGGCTTCCAGCGCCGGAGCCGCGTCGGGGAACGGTTCGAGGTCGTTGTAGCGCGCGATCAGCGTTTCCTTGTCGCTGTCCTCCAATTCGATGTCGAGGACGGCGAGCGCGTGGTCCAGCGCTTTGCGCGTGCACCAGGTGAAGTCCTCGTACCGTCCCATGGCGGTGAGGCGGAAACTGATGTCGAGTTGTTTCTGCCGCCAGATTGTGGCGGCCTTGGACGCATCGGCGGAGGACAGCCGTTCCTCCAGGTCCTTCGCGATCCCGATGGGGTCGACGAGGGTTCCGTACACGTCGAAAGCGAGCGCTTCAGAGCTCGGCAACTTGGTTCCCTTTCGTCACGTGCCGCGTCTTGGACCGCGTGCGACCGGGGGCTTCGTCGTCAACGATCGCCTCCACCGGCTCGCGGGTCGTGCGCTGGGTGCTGAGCACATGGTCGGGGTCGGCATACCCGAGCGCGACACCGCCCACGATGGTCTGGCCGTCGGGAATCGACAACTGGTCGCGCAGGATGCTCACGTCCGGCTGGCGGCCCCGCGGGGGTCAGTGGTGCCAGGGGAGGCGGATCGGGGCGGTGGGCACGCGGCCCGCGAGGAGGTCGGTGAGGAGGTCCGCGAGCTTGAGCGGGTAGACCGACTCTTCCTCCGCGCTCGCCAGTTCCTTGAGCGTCCACCAGCGGTGGGCGCCGACGTGCTCGCGTTCGATCGGGGTGAACCCCGCGGTGTCGATGTCGTATGCGGCCGTGCGGAGCAGGAAGAAGTCGTCCCGGAACAGGCCCTCGGCCCAGCCGAGGTCCGCGTAGCCGGAGGTGAGGGCGATCCGGGGCCCGAGGTCGTCGGGAGTGACGACCAGGCCGGTCTCCTCGCGCAGCTCGCGGGCCGCGGCCGCGCGCAGCGTCTCGCCCTGCTCGACGCCTCCGCCCGGAGTGATCCAGCAGTGGCCCGCCTCGGGCCGGCCGGCGACCTTCGGCCAGCGGAACAGCAGGACGCGGTCGGCGTCGTCCACCAGCAGCACGCGGGCGGTACGCCGGCGGTAGACCTCGTCGGAATCCTCCATGCCGATCATCCTTCCAGCCCGCGCACCCTCCGGCGGCTATTGCCAGGTCAGAGGCGGCCTGCTAGGAATGGGCGCTATGTCCAGAACGGGAATGGACGTCGAGTCCAAAGTGGTGCGGGAGGCGACGGGCACGGCCAAGGCGCTCGTCAAGGGGCTGGCCCTCGTCGACCTCGTCGCCGAGGCCGGGCCGCGGCGCCTGACCGACCTCGTGGAGGCCAGCGGGGTCCCGCGCGGGACGGTGCTCCGCCTGCTCGACGTGCTCTGCGGGAGCGAGCTGCTGCGCACCGACGCGGCCGGACGGTACGAGCTCGGGCCGCGCGCGGCCGTGTGGGGGCAGCGCTTCCTCGACCGGCTGGACGTCCGCGAGCGGGCCGAGGACCTTATGCGCGGGCTCACCGAGCGGACGCGCGAGACCTGCTACCTCGGCCTCCGGCAGGGGCTGCAGGTGCTGTACATCGCCAAGAGCGACAGCCCGCAGGCGGTGCGGCCCGCGGCGGTCGTCGGCAGCGTGAACCCGCTCTACTCGACCGGAATAGGGAAGGCGCTGCTCGCGCACGCCGACGAGGCCACCGTCCGCGCCGTCCTGGACGGGCCGCTGACCGCGCGCACGCCCAACACCATCACCGACGCGGACGCGCTCGCCGCCGAACTCGCGGTCACCCGGCGGCGCGGCTACGCCGTGGACGAGATCGAGAACGAGGACGGCGTCCGGTGCGTGGCCGTCCCCGTGTTCGACCACACCGGGACGGCCGTCGCGGCGCTGTCGGTGTCGGCGCCGGCCTACCGGTTCCCGCGGGAGGACCTGCCCGCCATCGCCGAGCTGGCCCTGGAGGCCGTCGCGGAGCTGTCCGCGCGGCTGGGCCACCGAACCGCAGGACACGACACCAAGGAGGTCTCATGAGCGAGACTGCCCCCGCGCCGTCCGGCGCCGGCGAG
Source organism: Actinomadura madurae (assembly GCF_900115095.1). Lineage (GTDB taxonomy): Bacteria > Actinomycetota > Actinomycetes > Streptosporangiales > Streptosporangiaceae > Spirillospora > Spirillospora madurae. The sequence goes on along the minus strand of NZ_FOVH01000010.1, from coordinate 59,120 downwards.
GGCTGGCGCGGCGCCGTCGGGAAGCTGGCCGCGGACGAGGTCGCGGCCTTCCTCGCCGAGGGCCAGATCGCCCGGCTCGCCTGCCTGGACGAGAACGGCTGGCCGTACGTGGTGCCCTGCTGGCACGAGTGGGACGGCTCGTCGTTCTGGGTCGTCCCGCGGGAGCGCTCCGCCTGGGGCCGCTACCTCGCGGAGGACGGGCACTGCGCGATCACCGTGGACGAGGCGGGGACGCAGCGCAAGGTCGTGGCGCAGTGCCGGGCGCACCTCGTGGAGGAGCCCTGCCTGGACGGGGAGTGGCTGCCGATCGCCGAACGGATGAGCGTCCGCTACCTGGGCGAGAACGGTCCCCGCTACCTGGAGCCGACGCTGGACAAGCCGCGCTGGCTGTTCCGCCTGGAGCCCGTCGCCCTCAAGACCTGGCAGGGCAACGACTGGGCGGAGCGCTACAAGTGACCGTCCGGCCCGATGCCGGCGGGGACGTCGTGGAGATGGCGCGGGCGCTGATCCGGATCCCGAGCCCGAACCCGGGTGGGGACGAGCGTGCGGTCGCCGGGGCGCTGACGGAGCTGGCGGTGGACGCCGGACTGCCCGCACCGACCGTGCTGGAGCGTTCCAGCACCCGCCCCAACCTGCTCTTCACCCTCGACTTCGGTCCGGGCGGACGGCACCTCGTCCTGTGCGGCCACATGGACACCAAGCCGATCGGCGACGCGGCCTGGTCGGTGGACCCGCTCGGCGCCGAGATCTCCGGCGACCGCCTGTACGGGCTCGGCTCGGCGGACATGAAGGGCGCGCTGGCCGCCATGGTGCTCGCCGCGCGGAACCTGGCGCGCGGCGGCGCGCTCCGCTCGGGGCGCCTGTCGCTGCTGTTCACCGCCGACGAGGAGGACGGCGCCTACCACGGAGCCCAGTACCTCGCCGAGGAGGGCCGGGACCTCGGCGCCGACGCCGTCCTCATCGGCGAGCCCGGCGGTCTGGAGGACGACTACGACACGCTCCACCTCGGCAGCCGCGGCATCGCGCGGCTCCGGGCCGTCGCGTACGGGCGGCAGGGCCACTCCAGCCTGTCCGGAACGGAGGGCATCCGGAACGCCGGGGTGGACGCGGCGCACGCGGCGGTGGCACTGGCCGGGCTGTCCATCCCGTCCCCGGAGGACCCGTACGGCATCCAGGGGTGGACGACGACCGTGAACACCGCGCTGGCGTTCCGGGGCGGCGTCGGGTTCGGCGTGCTGCCGGGGCGGATTGGCGTCGACACCGAGGTGAGGCTCCTGCCCGGGACGGGCCGCGACGACGTCCGGGTGCCGGTCACCGAGCTCGTCGCCGAGGTGGCGGCGCGCACCGGCGCGAACCTGGAGGTCGAGTTCGACGAGCAGGGCTACCTGCCCGGGACGGTGTCGGACCCGTCCGGCCCGCTGCCGGAGGCGGTGCGCGCCGCGTGCCGGACGGTGCTCGGCCGGACGCCGCCGGACGCGATGTTCCCCGGCACGACCGACGCGGCATTCCTGCAACCGGCCTGGAACGTTCCGGTGCTGCCCGCGTTCGGGCCGGGGCTGCTGCGCCGGGCGCACGGCGCCGACGAGTGGGTCTCGATCGGCGCGCTGCGCCGCGCGGTCGACCTGTACGCGGGCGTCGCCGCCGCCTTCTGCGCCGCGAGTGGCCGAGAGGAAGTACACGTCGGGGGACGCGAGAGAGGAGAGGGTCCATGACGACCCTGACCGCCGGACGGGCCGCGCGGTTCGCCCCGGCCGGCACGCTGATGCCGCTGAGCGGCCTGGCGCTGGTGCTGGTCGCCGCCGCCCTGCTGACCCCCGGCTTCTATTCCGAGGCGAACCTGCGCCTCGTGCTGTTCCAGGCGGGCCTGATCGGCGTGACCGCGGTCGGCCAGACGGTCGTCCTGCTCGGCCGCGGCATCGACCTGTCGGTCGGCGCGGTGATGGGGCTGACCACCGTCATCGTCGCGACGCAGACCGACGGGGACGGCGGGAAGCTGCCCGCCGCGCTCCTGCTCGCCGCGGTGGCCGGGATCGCGATCGGCGCGGTGAACGCGGGCCTGGTCGTGCTGCGCGGCGTCCCGCCGTTCGTCGCGACGTTCGCGGTGTTCGTCCTCGTCCAGGGCGGCATCACGGCGTGGACGCGGGGCGCGGCGGCGGGCGACATCCCGCGGGCGGTGCAGACGCTCGGGTCGGGCCGCGTCGTCGGCGTCCCGACGCCGCTGTGGGTGTTCGCCGCGATCGCCGCGGCCGCGGCCGTCGTGCTCGCCCGCACGAGCGCCGGGCGGCGGCTGTACGCGACCGGGGCGAACCCGCGGGCCGCGCGGCTGTCGGGCATCCGCACCGGACGGGTCATCGCCGCCGGCTACGTCGCCAGCGCGCTGCTCGCGGTCCTGGCCGGGCTGATCAGCGCGGGCTACGCCGGGCACGTCGACGCCCAGCTGTCGCGCAGCCTGGACCTCAACTCGCTGGCCGCGGCCGTCATCGGCGGCGTCGCGCTGAGCGGCGGGAAGGGCCACATCGGGCACACCGTCCTCGGCGTGGCGCTGCTCGCGGTGCTGATCGTCTGGATGATCCAGCTCGGCGCCGGGACGGGCGGGCAGCTCGCCGTCCAGGGCGCGGCGATCCTGCTGGCCACGTGGCTGCGCCAGCGCGGACCGGCCCCGGCGGGCACCCGATGAGCGCCCCGGGGCGCCGCCGGACCGGACCGTCCGGCACGCGCCGCCGCAGCACCCTCCGTCTCCGCTTCGAGGAGGTCGCCCCCGTGCCGTTCCGTCTCCCCAGGGCCGCCGTGGCGGCGGTCGCCGCGGGCGCGCTCGTGCTGGCCGGCTGCAGCACCGAGCGGGAGTCGCCGGGCACCGGCCTCGGCGCCGCCGCCGACTGCGGCGGGTCCGTCGCCGAGGCGTTCCGGCAGCAGTACGCGCAGAGCTGGCGCGAGGCCGGCGAGGCGATCGGCCTGCCGGGCCTGACCCCGGTCGCGGGGACGCAGGTCTGCCAGATCGACACCGGCCGCTTCGCCAAGGACCGTCCGAAGAAGGGCTACCGGATCGCGTTCGCCGCGCAGGGGCCGACGAACGCGTGGGCCACCACCAACGAGGAGGCGTTCAAGTACCGCGCGAAGCAGCGCGGCGCGAAGGTCCTCTACGCGTCCGCGAACGGGGACGTGAACAAGCAGGTCGACAACGTCCAGCAGCTCGTCGCGCAGCGTCCCGACGCGCTCGTGGTGGTGCCGATGGGGGACGCGATCACCGGGCAGGTGCGGGCCGCCGCGAGCCAGGGCATCCCCGTCGTGGTGTGCTCGGGACGGCTCGCCCCGGGGTCCGGCGCGGTCAGCACCGTCACCCGCGACTACGAGCTGCAGGGCACGCTGTGGGCCGAGTGGATCGCGCGGCGGATCGGCGGCCGGGGCAAGATCGCGATGCTGTCCGGCATCGCGGGCGTGCCGACGGCCGAGCTGCCGAAGAAGCAGGCCGAGAAGATCTTCGCGAGCAAGTACCCGGGGATCCAGGTCGTCGCCAAGCAGAACACCGACTGGTCGGCCACCAAGGCCAAGACCGTCGCGGCGCAGCTCCTCGCCCGCCACCCCGACCTGAAGGCGATCTGGTCGGACTCGGCCATCACCGACCTCGGCGTGTACGAGGCGTACAGCCAGGCGGGCAAGCCCGTGCCGCCGCTGACCGGTGACGTGACGAACGCCTTCCTCAAGGCCGTCCAGGGCAAGAACGTGCCGTTCGCGCTGAGCGCCTTCCCGCCCGAGCAGAGCGCCCAGTGCCTCGACACGGCGCTGGACGTCCTCGCAGGCAAGAAGGTCGCGAGCCAGGTCAACGTGGACGCCGCCGTGTTCACCGACGAGCAGATCGCGCGGTACGTGCGCCCTGAGTGCAGCGACGACCTCGCCGTCCCCTCCGCCCTCCCGGCGGACCTGCTCAAGAAGCTCAAGCTCTGCTGAAGGGAGGCGGAACGATGACGAGACCTGATTCCACGGCCCCGGCGCTGGAGGCGCGCGGCCTGGTCAAGCGGTTCCCCGGCGTCACGGCGCTGGACGGCGTGGACCTCGTCTGCCGCGCCGGGCGGGTCCACGCCCTGCTCGGCGAGAACGGCGCGGGGAAGTCCACGCTCGTGCGCATCCTGACCGGGAACCACCCGCCCGACGCGGGCGAGCTGAGGATCGGCGGCACGCCGGTCCGGCTGCACGACCCCCGCGACGCGCTCGCGCAGGGCGTGACGGCGGTGTACCAGGAGCTGACCGTCCTGCCGGAGCTGTCCGTCCTCGACAACGTCATGCTCGGCCAGGAGGTCAGCCGGCGCGGGCTGCTGAACCGCGACCGGCAGCGCGACACCGTCCGCGCCGCGCTGCGCCGCGCCGGGCTCGGCGACCTCGACCCGCGCGCGCGGGCGGGCACCCTGTCCGCCGCGACGCAGCAGCTCGTCGAGATCGCGCGGGCGCTGGTGCGGGGCAGCCGCGTGCTGCTGCTGGACGAGCCGTCCGCGCTGCTGTCCGGCGGCGGGCTGGACGCGCTGCACGCCGTCGTCCGCGAGCTCGCCGCGGACGGCGTCGCGATCATCTACATCACGCACCGGCTGGAGGAGGTGCGGGCCCTCGCCGACGACGTCACCGTGCTGCGCGACGGGCGGCTCGTCTCCACCGGGCCGGCGGCGGAGTACCCGGTCGACCGGATCGTCCGCGAGATGGTCGGGCGGGACGTCGACGCCGTCTTCCCCGCCCTGTCCGAACCGGGCGACGGCGAGGTGCTGAGCGTCCGCGGCCTGCTGCCCGCGGGGCCGGGCGCGGCCGGGCCGGGGCTCGACCTGTCGGTGCGGGCGGGCGAGATCGTCGGCGTCGCCGGGCTGCTCGGCTCGGGCCGCAGCCGCCTGCTCCGGACGCTCGCCTGCGTCCAGCCCCGCGCCGCCGGGACGATGAGCGTCGGCGGGACCCCCGTCCGCGCCTCGCTGCACGCGGCGATGCGGGCCGGGGTGGTGCTCGTCCCCGAGGAGCGCAAGACGGAGGGGCTGGTGCTCGACCTGCCCGTCCGCGCCAACACGACGCTGTCCAGCATCGCGGCCGTGTCGCCCGGCGGCTGGCTGTCGTCCGCCCGCGAGCGGGAGGCGTTCGAGGCCGAGCGCGAGCGGTTCGGGATCCGCGTGTCGGGCCCCGAGCAGCCGACCGGGCAGCTGTCCGGCGGCAACCAGCAGAAGATCGTCCTCGCGAAGTGGCTGCGCACCCGCCCCCGGGTACTGCTGCTGGACGAGCCGACCCGCGGCATCGACATCGGCGCCAAGGCGGAGATCTACCGGATCGTCGCCGGGCTCGCCGCCGAGGGCCTCGCCGTCGTGTTCGCCTCCAGCGAGCTGCCCGAGGTGACCGGCCTCGCCCACCGGGTGCTCGTGTGCCGCGGCGGCCGGGTAGCCGGCGAACTGACCGGAGACGAGATCAGCGAGGAGCGCATCATGCATCTGGCCCTCGGCACACAGGAGGTGGCCCGATGACTGCGGTCATGGCGCCGGGCGCTCCTGCTCGGGAGCGGCTGGGGACGGCGCTGTCGGGTGCGGCCCGGACCGGGCTCGCCGCCTGGACGATCGTCGCGCTCATCGTCGCCGGGCTGACCGTCGCCGACCCCGGCGGGTTCTGGACGGCCGCCAACATCGCCAACGTGCTCACCGCGACCGTCGTGCTCGGACTGGTCGCGCTCGGCCAGCACATGGTCGTCCTCACCGGCGGGATCGACCTGTCGGTCGGCTCGACGGCCACGCTGTCCGCGCTGCTCACGGCGATGCTCATCGACGGCTACCCGATCCGCACGATCCCGACGATCATCGGCATGCTGGTGCTCGGCGCCGCGATCGGCGCCGTGCACGGGCTGATCGTCGCGAACACCCGAATCCCGGCGTTCGTGGTCACGCTGTCCACGTTCTACCTGATCCAGGGCGTCGCGTTCATGATCAGCACGACGCCGTCCGGGCAGGTCACCCGGGCCCTCGCGGACGTCGGGATGCGCCGCTTCGGGCCGTTCCCGCTCGCCCTCGCCGTCCTCGCGGTGGCCGCGCTGATCGTCGCCGTGCTGCTGCACCGCACCCGGTTCGGACGGCACGTGCACGCCGTCGGCGGGGACGCGGCGGCCGCCCGGTCCGCGGGGGTGCCCGTCCGCCGCACGCTCGTCCTCGCGTTCGTCCTCGCCGGGACCCTCGCCGCGGCGGCCGGCGTCATGCTCGCCGCCCGCGCCACCATCGGCTCGCCCAGCGCGGGGCAGGGCCTGGAGCTGTCCGCCATCACCGTCGTCGTGGTCGGCGGCGCGTCGCTGCTCGGCGGACGCGCCAGCCTCGCCGGGACGCTCGGCGGCGTGGCCCTGCTCGCCCTCGTGGAGAGCTCGTTCACGCTGCTGCAGTTCCCCGCCACCGCGTCCGACCTGATCCGGGGCGTCGTCATCCTCGCCGCCGCGGCCCTGTTCGTCCCGAGGTCCACCCGTGAATGAACCCGCTCCCTCCCGTCCCGCCTCTGCGAGCCCTCCGCCGCCGCGCGTCGTCGGGCTCGGCGAGTCGCTCATCCGGCTGTCCGCGCCGGGGCACGAGCGCCTGGACCAGGCGGGCGACCTGCGCGTCCACGTCGGCGGCGCGGAGATGAACGCGCTGATCGGCGCCGCCGGGCTCGGCCTGCCCGCGACCTGGCTGACCCGCCTCGCCGACAACCCGCTCGGCCGCCGGATCGCCGCGCACGCCCGCGCGCACGGCGTCGTCCCGCACGTCGACTGGGACGGCGCCGCCCGCGCGCCGCTCTACTTCGTCGAGCACGGCGCGCACCCCCGGCCGTCCGAGGTGCTCTACGACCGCTCCGGCACCGCGATGACGCGGCTGACCGCGGACACCTTCGGCTGGACGGACGCCGTCGCGGGCGCCGGCGCCGTCGTGTGCAGCGGCATCACCTGCGCGCTCGGCGCCGGACCCGCCGCCGCGGCCGAGGCGCTCCTCGCCGCGGCCCGCGCCGCCGGCGCGCGCACCGCGTTCGACGTCAATCACCGCTCCAAGCTGTGGACGTGGGAGCAGGCCGTCCCCGTCCTGCGCCGCCTGCTGCCGTCCGTGGACGTCCTGCTCGCCGGGCACCAGGACCTCCTGCGGCTGCTCCCCTCCGCGGACCCGGACGCGGGCCGGGTGGCGCTCGCCCACCGGGCGATCGAGGAGTTCGGCTGCGACACCGTGGTGCTGCGCGAGACCGCCCGGCTCACCGGGCGGCGCGTGGCGACCGGCGTCGCCGCGGTCACCTCCGGGGGCGAGGTCGCGAGCCCGACCTACGAGGCCGACGCGGTGGACCCCTTCGGCGCGGGCGACGCCGCCTTCGGCGTGCTGATCGCGTCCCTGCTGACCGGCGACGACCTCGCGACGGCCGTGGACAAGGCCGCCTGGGCGGGCGCGTTCCAGCACACCCTGCCCGGGGACGCCTGCACGATCCGTCCCGCCGACCTCGCCCGCCGCGGCGCCCCGGCGCGGAGGATCCTGCGATGAGCGACGTGCTCGACGGGATCCGCGCGGCGGGCGCCGTCGCGATCCTGCGGCTGGCCGACCACCGCCGCGCCGTGCCGGTCGGGCGGGTCCTGTACGGCGCCGGGCTGACCGCCATGGAGATCACCTTCGACCATCCCGGCGCGCCCGCCGCCCTCCGCGACCTGCGCGCCGCCCTCCCCGGCGACGCGCTCCTCGGCGCCGGGACCGTCCGCACGCCGGACCAGGTGCGGCAGGCCGCCGAGCACGGCGCCCGCTACTGCGTCAGCCCGCACACCGACGCGCCGCTCATCCGGGCCGTCCTCGCGGCGGGCCTGGAACCGCTGCCGGGCGCGGGCACGGCCACCGAGGTCGCGACCGCCCTGGACGCCGGCGCCCGCCTCATCAAGCTGTTCCCGGCGGGACCGCTGGGCGTCCCGTTCATGCGCGCGCTGCACGGGCCGTTCCGGGGCACCGCCTTCGTCCCGACCGGAGGCATCCGCCACGACGCCGCCGGCGCCTGGCTGGACGCGGGCGCCGCCGCGGTCGGCCTCGGCTCCGACCTGGTCCCGGCGGCGCCGTCCGAGGACGACGTCCCGCTGATCGCCGAACGGGCCGCCCGGGTCGCCGCCCAGGTCGCGGAGGCCCGCTCATGATCGTCGACGCCCACCTGCACGTCTTCCGCCCCGCCTCCGTCCACCCGCGGGCCGTCGACGCCCTCGCGCCCGCCGGCCGGGACGCGCCCGCCGAGGACCTGCTCACCGTCATGGCCGAGGCCGGCATCGACAAGGCGGTCCTCGTCCCGCTCGGCCCGGAGGACGACTACGTCGCGGAGACGGTCGCCGCCCACCCCGGACGGTTCGCCGCCATCGCCGTCGCCGACCGCGCGACCCAGGGGCGCGGCCCCGGGGACCCGGTCGAGACGCTCCGCGCCCGCCTCGACCGGGGCTTCTCGGGCCTGCGCACGCAGTGGCTCGGCGACCCGTCCCGCCCGCTCGCCGAGTCGCCGATGCTGCCCGTCCTGCGCGAGCTGGCCGACCGCGGCCTGCCGCTGTGGAGCTACCTGCCGCCCGCGCAGCTCCCCCTGCTCCGCGAGCTGCCCGGCACGGTCGGCGGCCTGCGGATCGTCCTCAACCACCTGGGCTTCGCACCGCACGACATGCGCGTGGACGAGCACGGCCGGCCCGCGTTCGACGACCCCTTCCCGCCGCCCGTGGCGGAGACCGTCCTCGGCCTGGCCCGGCACCCGCACACCTACCTGATGTTCTCCGGGCAGTACGCGCTGTCGCGCCAGGCACCGCCGTACACCGACCTGTTCCCCGTGGTCCGGGCGCTCGCCGGCGCCTACGGCGCGGACCGCATGCTGTGGGCCTCGGACTACCCCTGGACCAGGGACGTCCCCGGCCCCGCCGAGCTGCTGCGGCTCGCCGACCGCACGCTGCCCGGTCTGTCCCCGTCCGAGAGGGCCGCCCTGCACGGCGGGACCGCCCTCACCCTGCTCCCCGCCCTCAAGGAGGCCTGATGCCGTCCATCGCCCCCAACGCCGAGCGGATGCCCCGCTCCGGCATCCGCGCGATCATGGACATGGCGTGGCGCCTGGCGGACCCGGTCATCGGCCTGCACGTCGGCGAGCCGAGCTTCCCGACCCCGCCGCACGTCCTCGCCGCCGCGGAGGAGGCGTACGCGCAGGGCCGCACCCGGTACGTCCCGAACGCCGGAGTCGGCGAACTGCGCGAGGCGCTGTCCGCCAAGCTCGCCGAGCGCAACGGCGTCCAGGTCCCGACCGAGCAGGTCGTCATCACCGCGGGCGGGATGCAGGCACTGCACCTGGCCCTGTCCTCCGTGCTCTCCGCGGGCGACGAGGTGCTCATCCCCGACCCCGGCTGGCCCAACTTCGCGATGGTCGTCCAGCTCCTCCAGGCCGTCCCCGTCCGGTACGGGCTGCGCCCCGAGCGCGGTTTCCTCCCCGACGTCGACGCCCTCGACGCGCTGGTCACGCCCCGGACCCGCGCCATCATCCTGAACTCCCCGTCCAACCCGCTGGGCGCCGTCCTCCCCGAGGCCGACGTCCGGCGCCTCGTGGAGCTCGCCCGCCGCCACGACCTCTGGCTCGTCTCGGACGAGTGCTACGAGGCGATCACGTTCGGGGCCCCGCACGTCAGCCCAGGCGCGTTCGACACCGACGGCCGCGTGCTCGGCGCCTTCAGCTTCTCCAAGACCTACGCGATGACGGGCATGCGCGTCGGCTATCTCGTCGTCCCGCCCGCCCTCGCCGCCGTCTGCGCCAAGCTCCAGGAGCCGCTCGTCGCCTGCGTCAACGCCCCCGCCCAGTACGGGGCGCTCGCCGCGCTGACCGGCCCCCAGGACCAGGTCGCGGCCGCCCGCGACGCCTACCTCGAACGCCGCGACGCCGCGACGGCCGTCCTCGACAAGGCGGGCCTGCCCTACCTCCGGCCGGAGGGGGCCTTCTACCTCTGGGCGGACGTCTCCTCCCTCACCGGCGGCGACGTTTCGGACTGGGCCATCCGCCTCCTCCAGGAGCGGCACGTCGCGGTGGCCCCCGGCACCACCTTCGGGCCGCAGGGGGAAGGCTGGGTCCGCCTCTCCCTGGCCACCGCCACCGACGACCTGCTGGAGGGCTTGACCCGCCTGCTCGACTTCCGCTGACCGGACGGACCCGGCCGAGTTGCGTTCGAGAGTCGGCCGGGCGATGCTGGTCTGACCCCGCGCCGACACTGTGGTGGGTCATGGATGTGATCAGCACCGCCGACGTCCCGGCGGAGGAGCGGTTCGCCTTCTGGCACGAGCTCAACGGGAAGTTATGGGCGCCCTACGACTTACGCTGCGATCCGCGGTTGGAGCCCCGATTTCAAGCTCAGGTCGGCGTCAGCGACTTCGGTCCCGTGCAGGCGACGCTGATCACCACGATGCCGCACTCCATTCACCGCACGCCCAAGCTCATCCGCCAGACCGACCCTGGAATGTACAAGCTGGGCTGCTTCGTCAAAGGCGGCGGTTTCAAGGAGCAGGACGGCCGGTGCGTGGAGCTCAAGGTCGGGGACCTGATGTTCTACGACACCTCGCTCCCCTACCTGGCCTCGTTCCTGCCGGACGTGCCGGAGAGCCGGGTGCTGCTTCTGCGGTTCCCTCGCACATCGCTCCCCTTGCCTGAACGGGATCTGCGGCAACTGACCACGGTCGGCATCCCGGGCGACCGGGGCGTCGGTGCGCTGTCCTCGCAGTTCCTCCGGCAGCTCGCCCTGCGCATGGACGAACTCGGCCCAGCGGACGCCGCCCGGCTCTCGACACTCGCCCTCGACGTGCTGACCGCGGCGCTGGCCAACGCGCTCGACGTCCACCTGCCGTCCCATACACGGCAGCGAGCGCTGACGGCCGAGATCCACGCCTTCATCCAGGCGAACCTGGGCGATGCGGACCTGACCCCGGGAGCGGTCGCGGAGGCGCACCACATCTCCCTGCGCTACCTGCACAGGCTGTTCCAGCAGGACGGGCACACCGTGGCCGGCTGGATCCGCGAGCGCCGCCTGGAGCGGTGCCGCCGCGACCTGGCCGACCCGCGGCTCGCCGCCCGTCCGATCAACGCGATCGCGGCCCGGTGGGGATTCACCAGCCCCTCGCATTTCAGCCAGGCCTTCCGCAGCGCCTACGGCCTTTCCCCGCGCGAATTCCGCCAACAGTGCGCGCAGGCTAAAGGCGAGTGCGCTCACACGTAACGACAAACCGGGTCGGCAACCTGCACCCTCTCTGAATGAGGAAGGCAACCGTGAACGTCGCGATTGTGGGAGCGGGGATCGGCGGGCTGTTCACCGCCTTGCGCCTGCACGCCGAAGGCGTCCGCTGCGTGGTCTACGAGCGCGGCGAGCAGATCCGCGAGCTCGGCGTGGGGATCAACGTGCTGCCGTTCGCGACCAAGGAACTGGCCGCGTTGGACCTCCTGGACCGCCTGGACGAGATCGGGGTCCGCACCGGCGAACTCGTCTACACCCACCGCCTGGGCCAGGAGATCATGCGCCGCCCCTGCGGACTGGCCGCCGGGTTCGACCACCCGCAGATCAGCGTGCATCGCGGCCGGCTGCAGGGCATGCTCCACCGCGCCGTAGTCGAACGGCTCGGCGCCGACGCCGTGCGCACCGGCCACCACCTGGTCGGCTTCGAGCAGGACGCCGAAGCGGTGACCGCCCGTTTCGCCGACGGCTCGCGAACCCGCGCGGACGTCCTGGTGGGCGCCGACGGCATCCACTCGACCGTCCGGTCGACCCTGTTCCCGGACGAGGGCCCGCCGCGCTGGGGCGGCATGATGCTGTGGCGCGGCGCCACCGAATGGCCCGAATTCGGCACCGGCCGGACCATGGTGATCGCCGGCGGCAACTCCGCCAAACTCGTCGTCTACCCGATCGCACCGGGGACGACTCCGGGCACCAAACTGACCAACTGGGCCATCGGCGTCGTCACCGGCCGTCCCGGCGACCCGCCGCCCAGCGAGCAGGACTGGGCGCGTCCGGCCGACCCGGCGGACCTGGCCGAGCACATCAAGCTCTTCACGCACGACCACTTCGACCACGCCGCCATGATCGAGGCCACCCGGGACCGCTTCGAGTTCCCGATGTGCGACCGCGACCCCCTCCCCCACTGGACGCGAGGCCGCGTCACCCTCCTGGGCGACGCCGCCCACCCCATGTACCCGATGGGCTCGAACGGCGCAGGCCAGGCCATCCTGGACGCGGTGAACCTGAGCACCCACCTGGCGACCCGCACGGACCCCGCCGAAGCCCTGCGCGCCTACCAGGACGACCGCCTCCCCGCCACCGCCCAGATCGTCCACCGCAACCGCCTGGGCGGTCCCGAACAGGTCATCGAGGAGGTCGAACGCCGAGCCCCGAACGGCTTCGCCCGAATCGAGGACGTAATGGACCCCACCGAAATGGAAGCCCTGGTAACCAGCTACCTCCAAGCCTCCACCGGCACCCGCAACACCCCGAAAACCTGACTGGTCTGGGTCTTGACGGATCGTTGGGAGGTCATCAGACTCCGGGGCATGGGAGCGCTCCCATGCCGTGCTCGGCAGGGGCGGGCACGTCTTGGGCGCGTCTCCTCCACCACCCCGAGACTCTGGAGTACCGGATGAGACGACGCATCGGGATGCTCGCCGCCGCTACGGCGGGCCTCGTCGCGGTGCTTGCGCCGCCGGCGCAGGCGTTAGGACACGACGATCCGCTGGCCGGGAAGGCCAGGTTCTACGTCGAGCCCACGACCAACGCGGGGCGGCAGGCCGACATCTGGACGGCCGCGGGGCGCGACGCCGACGCGGCGCACATGCGGGCCCTGTCGAAGGTCTCGCAGGCGATCTGGTTCACCGGCGGCACGCCCGCCGAGGTGCGTACGGCGGTGCGGCGGACGATGGCCGGTGCGGCCGGGCAGCATGCCGTCCCGACGCTGGTGGCGTACTACGTCCCGGGCCGGGACTGCTCGCAGTACTCGGCGGGCGGCGCTCCGTCCGAGGCCGCCTACCGCGCCTGGATCGACGCCTTCGCCAAGGGGATCGGCGGCGGCCGGGCCGTGGTGATCGTCGAGCCCGACGGGCTGGCACTGCTGTCCAGCGAGCCGTGGTGCAACGAGGGCGGCGGCGGCACCACCGGGACGCCGGAGGACCCCGCCCTGGTCGACGAGCGCTTCCGCGAGGTCAACTACGCGATCCGCACCCTGCAGCGGCTGCCGCGCACCGGTGTGTATGTGGATTCCGGGCATTCGGACTGGCAGCCGCTTAACGATTATGACGCCGGATACGGCGAACCTCGCGCTCAGCTGGGCATGGCCAGTCGCCTGCTCAAGGGCGGTATCGCCAAGGCCGACGGCTTCGCGCTGAACGTCTCCAACTATCGCTCGACCGAGGAGTTGGTCTCGTACGGGACCCGGCTGTCCAAGTGCCTGCGCTTCCGCCAGAAGACGGGCGCGGCCGGCTGCTCCGACGCCGACCTGGCCGGCGTCCCGGACAACTCGCGCGCGCTCACGCATTTCGTCCTGGACACCAGCCGCAACGGCCAGGGGCCGTGGACGCCTCCGGCGGACAAGTACACCGACCCCCAGGTCTGGTGCAACCCGCCGGGCCGCGGCCTCGGCGCCCGTCCCTCGACCCGCACCGGTGATCCCCTGGTCGACGCCTTCCTCTGGATCAAGCGTCCCGGCGAGTCCGACGGCCAGTGCACGCGCGGCACCGCCGGCCCGGAGGACCCCGAGTACGGCGTGGTCGATCCGGCGGCCGGCGTCTGGTGGCCCGAGTACGCCTTGGGCCTCGCCCAGCGAGCCGTTCCTCCGCTTCGCTAGATCGCGGGCCCGGGCGCTGATCCCGGATCAGCGCCCGGATCGCGCTCGGTCGTCCGGCGCGTGTTCGGCACGGAAGGTGGTGCGGTAGTCGGTCGGGGGGACGCCCACGTGCGCGGTGAAGTGGCGCCGCATGTTGGCGGCGGAGCCGAAGCCGCTGCGCCTGCTCACCTGCTCGACCGGAAGGTCGGTGGATTCCAGCAGCCTGCGCGCGTGGACGAGGCGCTGGCCCAGGAGCCACTGCAGGGGCGTGGTGCCGGTCGTCGCCACGAACCGCCGGGCGAACGTCCGGGGGCTCATGCCGGCCCTGCGGGCGAGGTCGGCCACGGTCAACGGGTGGTCGAGTCGCTCGGAGGCCCACTCCAGGACGGGGCCGAGCCCGCCGTCGCCGGACGGGGGCACCGCGTGGTCGATGTACTGCGCCTGCCCGCCGACGCGATGGGCGGGCAGCACCATGCGGCGGGCGACGCGGTTGGCGGCGTCCGCGCCCAGGTCGCAGCGGAGCAGGTGCAGGCACAGGTCCACGCCCGCGCTGCGCCCTGCACTGGTGAGCACGTCGCCCTCGTCGATGTAGAGGACCGAGGCGTCCACCTGCACCCGGGGGTGGCGCCGCGCCAGGACGTCGGAGAACAGCCAGTGCGTGGCGGCGCGCCTTCCGTCGAGCAGGCCCGCGGCGGCCAGGGCGAAGGCGCCGGTGCACAGGGACACCATGCGGCCCCCCGAACGGGAGGCTTCGGCGAGCGCGTCGGTCAGCTCGGAGGGGATCGGCTGATCGGTGAGCACGTGGACGTACGGCAGCGCCGGGACGATCACCGTGTCCGCCTTCGGCAGCTCGTCCAGCCCGTGGCGGGTCTCGACGGCGAAGCCGTACTCCGAGCGGACGCCGCCGGTCGCGATGCCGCAGACCCGGAGGTCGTACCAGGGGTCGGCGAGGTCGGGGCGCGGGCTGCCGAACATCTCGAACGCGATGGTCAGCTCGAACAGCGGCATGCCGTCGAGCACGGCGATCGCGACGGATCCGGCGCCCATGGCACGGCATCCTATGGCAGGAATCGTGCGCAAGTTGACCTTCCTGCCACTCGAAGCGCAGGAGCGGTCGGTGCCACGCTCTCGGTGTCCGCGCGCCGGGGAGCGGTGCGCCCGCTGATAGGAGGGTTCGTGGCCCCGATCTCCGCCGCCGAGCCGCAGGACGCCTC
This sequence comes from Actinomadura madurae, assembly GCF_900115095.1. Taxonomy (GTDB): domain Bacteria; phylum Actinomycetota; class Actinomycetes; order Streptosporangiales; family Streptosporangiaceae; genus Spirillospora; species Spirillospora madurae. Next base: position 44,119 of record NZ_FOVH01000010.1, on the reverse strand, counting down.
GCCCGTCGTCGAACTCAGGCAGTACACGCTGCATCCCGGCCGCCGGGAAGAGCTGACCGAGCTCTTCGAGCGGGAGTTCGTCGAGACGCAGGAAGCCGTCGGGATGAGCGTCATCGGCATATTCCACGATGAGGACCGCTCCGACCGCTTCGTCTGGATACGCGGGTTCGCCGGCATGGCCGAGCGGCATCGGGCGCTGACCGCGTTCTACCTCGAAGGCGAGGCGTGGAAGGCCCACGGGATCGCGGCGGCGGCGACCATGATCGACGCGTCGGACGTCCTGCTGCTGCGGCCCGCGCGTGCCGGGAGGGGCATCGCCGTCGCCGCCGAGCGGCCGCGTCCGGGATCGGTCGAGCGTCCCGGGTCGCGCGTCCTCGTGACCATCTACCACCCGGAACGGGCGGTCACGGGCGAGGTCGTGCGGCTCATCGACGACCGCGTCCACCCGCTGATGGCCGAGACCGGGGCGACGCCCATCGGGTGCCTGGTGACGGAGCCTTCGGAGAACACGTTCACCAGGCTCCCGATCCGGGAGGGCGAGAACGTGGTGGTCTCGCTGGCGATCGTCAAGAGTGCCGACGCGCTTCGCGACCATGACGAGCGCCTGGCCGCCTCCGCGGCGTGGGCATCGGTTCAGTCACGGCTCAGCGCGCCCGCCGAGCGGCTGGTGCTGGCTCCGACGGCCCGGTCCCTCGTGTACTGAAGGGCGATTCCCGACCGTGATCCTCGCCGTCGCACCTCTACAATTCCGTGCGTGACCGCCTACCGTGATCTCGACGCGTTCGGGGACCTGGACGCCTCCGCACTGCCCCTGCGCCAGCAGCGGATCCTGGCCATGATCCAGGACTGGGTGGTCCGGTACGGGTACGCGCCGAGCACGCGCCAGATCGGCGACGCGGTCGGCCTGCGGTCATCGTCGTCGGTGTCACGCCACCTCGCGAGCCTGGAGGACAAGGGCTTCCTGCGGCGCGGCACGGCGGTGTCGCGGCCGATCGACACGCGCATGTTCTTGCAGGAGGCTCCGCGACGGGAGGCTTCCGGCGGGCCGGTGACGGTGCCCGTGTTGGGGCACATCGCCGCCGGTACTCCCATCTCCGCCGAGGAGCACGTCGAGGACACGCTGACGCTGCCCCGCGAGGTCACCGGGAGCGGCACCGTCTTCGCCCTGCGCGTGCGCGGCGACTCGATGATCGACGCCGCGATCTGCGACGGCGACATCGTCGTGGTCCGCCGGCAGCAGGAGGCCCACTCCGGCCAGATCGTCGCCGCCATGATCGACGACGAGGCCACCGTGAAGGTCTACCGGCGCCGCGACGGACACGTCCGCCTCGAACCGCGCAATCCCGCCTACGACGTCATCGACGGCGACGAGGCCGTCGTGCTCGGGATAGTCGTCTCGGTCATCCGCAGCGTCTGAGGCCTGCCTTCGTCCCCTTCCGGCCATATCGCCCTCCGTCGTGAAGACGGATCGGGCGGGAGGGCAATAACGGGTGTCAGGATGATGACCCGGAAGGTGCCGGTCCATGAGCGCCACTGTTCCCCAGTCCGCCGCGCCGCCCAGGGCGCCGGCGGATCCCAGCGACGCCGCGGTGATCGTGGCGTCGCGTGATGATCCTGAACGGTTCTCGGAGATATTCGACCGGTACTTCGGGGAGATCCACCGCTATGTCGCGTCCCGTCTGGGAAGCGCGCCGGCCGATGATGTGGCCGCCGAGACGTTCTTGACCGCCTTCACGTTGCGGCACCGCTATGACGCCGACCGGCCGCAGGCCCGCGCGTGGTTATACGGGATCGCCACCAATCTGGTCCGGCGGCATCGGCGTTCCGAGAAGCGTGCCCGTCGGCTGTTCGGACGCGCGGCGGCCGTGGACGACCACGCCGACCGGGTGGCCGAGATGGTCAGCGCGCAGCGGATGCAGCCCCGGCTGGAGAAGGCGCTGGCGGGTCTGGGCACGGGAGACCGCGACGTCCTTCTGCTGGTCGCCTACGGCGACCTGAGCTACGAGGAGGTCGCGCAGGCCCTCGGCATCCGCGCCGGGACGGTCGGTTCCCGGCTCACACGGGCGCGGCGCAAGCTGCGCCGGGCACTCGAAGCAGACCCGGAGTAGGACGAGGAGACGTGCAGTGATGGACGAGATGCAGATGCTGCGGAAGTACCACGACGCCCGTCCCGGCCCGTCGCCCGAGGTCGTCGCGGAGGCCCGCGTCCGGCTGCGGGAGAGGGCACGGACACCGGCGCGCCCGGCCCCGCGGCGCCGGTACGTCGTGGGTGCGGCGGCCGTCGCCACCGCGGCGGTCGCGATCGTGCCGTTGGGCACCCTCGGCGGCGGGTCGGGCGGCGGCCGGGCGTACGCGGCCGAGCCGCTGCCGGACGGCCGGATCAAGGTGACGATGGACGACCTCACCGGCCCGCCCGAGGTGATCCAGCGCCGGCTCGACGGTGTCGAGCGGAAGCTCGCCGCGCTCGGGGTCAAGGCGGACATCGAACTCCAACCCGTCCACATGCGATGCTCGAACATCCCGCGCGGCGAACTCGACCAGGAGACCAACCGCCACACCACCGCGGTGGACGACGGATGGCTCCTGCCCAACAGGGACAAGCGCGCGATCTTCTATGTGCACCCAGAGCGCGTCAAACCGGGAAACACCCTGGTGTGGACGCTCTCGGTCCACGGCCCCAAGGGCGCGTTCTCAGTGGCCTTCAGCATCTACCAGGTACGCGGCCCGGTGAAGCCCTGCGATCCCGTCCCGCTCCCCCAGCTCGAGCGCTTCCTCGGCGGTGGCGGGCCCCGGCCCCCACGCTGACGTCCAGCCGGCGACCACCGCGGCCGGGAACCGGGAATGGTCTGGGGACGTCCGACTGATATGAGCGGGAAGCGCACCGCAGGTTGCCTGCTCATGACGCTGGCCGCGGTGGTGGGGTGGTTCGTCACGGCCGTCGCTTGTGTGCCACTCGCCTGGTATCTAGGGATCTGGCTGTCAGGCTGGGAGAAACCTGAAGGGTTCGTTCAAGGCGCGAGCACGAACCCGCTGTACGGCGGCGCCGGCCCCATGATGCTGCTCAGCTTCCTTGCGCTGTTGGCGGTGTCCTCGATTCTCTGGGGCCGGCTGATCAGGAGAATCGTCACCCGCCACAAGCACTACTCGTAGATGTACTGGCCCAGGCCGAGCAGATTTCCCTCGCTGTCGCGGAACCACGTCCCTCGCTCGCCGACCGCCCCGGTGGACGGGTAGTTGCCCTGCACGTCGACGATGTCGCCTTCGAATCGCACGCCGCGCTTGCGCAGATCTTCGACGGCCAGATCGATGTCGGGCACCGTGAAGCCCATCTGCGTATGGTCTCCCGACGCCTTTCCTGTCGACGCGAAGACCACGAACTCGGTGCCGCCGCACAGATAGCGCAGACCGCCCTCGCGCTCCTCGACCGGTTCCAGGCCCAGCCGTTCGGAGTACCAGCGCCGGGCCCGGTCGAGGTCCTGCGCCGGGAGCCGGACCGCCGCGCGGGCGTGGTCCATGGGGCCGGCGGTCTCCCCCGCGCGCTCCTTCTTCTTCGCCCAGTACGTCGGCGTGGTCTGGATCAGCTGCACGTAGTTGCCTTCGAGGTCCTCGACGGTGGCGAACCAGAGCCCGCCGTCGCGGTACTCCGCCCTGGACACCCAGGTGGCGCCGCGGTCGTCAAGGCGCTGCGCGGCCTTGTGGATGTCGGGGACGTAGTAGTTGATGATGACCCGTCCAGGCTCGGCGGCGCGGGGCGCGACGTCGTCGCGGCCGTCGATCAGCACGCCGACCTGCCCGAAGCCGAGGAAGCGGTCGACGTCGGGCCGCGCGCCCAGCGCATCGGCGTACCACTCCCGCAACCGCTGCGGGTCGGCGCTGCCGATGAGAATGCTCTCGATCGTGGTCATGCCCATGGTCTCCTCCAGCCGGTCAGTGCTCGTCGCCGATCCGCACGTCGTGAGGATCTGGAGCGTCTTCGCTCCCGGTCTCGGTGTCCTTGTCCTGTTGGATCGCCTCGGCGATGCGCCGGATGCGCCGGAGCCGGGCGTCCCAGGCGCCGCCTACCTCGGCCAGCTGGGCGGCCGCGCGGGCGAGCCGGGCCTGGTCGACGCGGTACCGCCGCTGGCGCCCGGCGGTGGTGGCGTGGACCAGGCCGGCCCGGTCGAGGACGGCCAGGTGCTTCGCCACCGCCTGGCGGCTCACCGGCAGGTGCCCGCTCAGGCTGGTCGCCGTCCCGCCGCCCTCGCTGAGCAGCAGGTCGAGCATCCGGCGCCGGGTCGGATCGCCGATCGCCGCCCACAGCGCGTCGTCCACGGCCGCGCTCATGCGCCCGCGGCGACCTGCGCGGCATACCCCGGCAGCCGCGGAAGGAACAGGTCCCAGCCCTCGACGTGCGCCCGGTACTCGTCGGCGATCTTCGCTTCCGCCCAGCCGCGCTCGCGGAACCCGCTCTCGGTCATCCGCAGCAGCGTCCCGCTCCCGGCGGCCTCGATCTCGAAGACGACCAGCATCGAGTTCCCCGCGCCGGCCTGTTCCCCCTCCCGGTGGGTCCACCGGAAGGAGAACAGCCGCGGCGGGACGGCCTCGACGACCGTGAACTGCATCCACTCGCGGTTCTGCGGGTCTCCGAAGCCGATTCGGCCCGCCTCCCCGGGCACGGCCGGGAACTCCGCCTCGTCCGGCCACCACTCGCGCAGGTGCCGGGGGCTGCTCACCACCTCGAAGACCACCTCGGGCGAGGCCTCGATGTGGATCTCCCGCTCGATGGATTCGTATTCCATGCCCATCCTTTGCAACCTTTGGTTGCGCATCACCCTAACCCGCAGGCCAGTGACGCGCAACCATCGGTTGCATAAGTGGGGTACCGGTCTCCCCTCCATCAGCCCGTTGAACGCTCGTCGCCGTGCCAGTCCTTGTTGAATCCGCCGAGATGCGGGTGGTACATCTCGTCGCCGCTGTGCTGGGTGAACTCGACTTTCAACCACAGGGCATCGAGGTCGAAGGCCTCCACGCAGGCGTCGATGAGGGACCGGGCCAGCAGAGCCCGGGTCTCGGCCGGGCGGCCCTTCCGGATGTCGCACATGATCAGCGCGGAGGGGGTGGGCGGGCCGGACTCGTGGCAGCGCCACACCCCTCCGCGTCCGAGGTCGTGGATCGAGACGGTGAGCAGATCCATGCCGACCTGCATGATCTCCCCGTAGATGACGCCGACGCGCCGTGCGAACTCCCGCTTGGCGTCCTCGTCCGCGACCAGCGGCAGGTCGACCTGGATGGATGGCATGGGACTCCCTTCGGGTCAGACGGCCGAGTGCCGCGAATCTTCGAGCGCCTGGGCCGCGGCGAACAGCAGCCCTTCGCTGCCCGGTGACGTGACGAGCTGCACGGCGATCGGCAGCCCGTCCAGCCGGCCCGCGGGGACGCTGATCGCCGGCGAACCCGTCAGGTTCCACGGGCTGGTCAGCGAGAGCAGTGCCGCGCGGACTTCCAGGCCGGTGCCGTCGACGGTGACGCTGCGCGCGTCGAGAGGCGGCGCCACGATCGGCACGGTCGGCAGGGCCAGCAGGTCGAACGCCGACAGCAGTTCGCCGACCACGGCCCGGAGCTCCCGGCGGACCTCGTCGGCCTCGGCGTAGAGGTGATCGGATATCTCGCGTCCCCGGTGGAGTCGCGCGCGCACCTCGGGATCGATGAGGTCATCGTCCGCCGCCAGGTGGTGCTCGTGCACCTGGAACGCCTCCCTGCCCTGGAGGGTGGAGAGGACGTCGAACAGGTCCCACTTGGCGAAGCCCTCGACGACGTCGACGTCGAAGGCCCGGCTCACGAACCGTCGCGTCAGCTCCTCGATCCGCCGGTCCGTCACGGCGATGGACTCGGGTGGGATCCAGCCGACGGAGACGCGGTCAAGGGCGGCGGCCGGGAGCACGGGCCGGTCGGCCAGCGCCTGGTGGCCGATCAGCGCGTCTTCGGACGTGGCAGCGAAGACCCCGACGTGGTCGAGGGACGGAGCCAGCGGGTACACGCCCTCGCTCGAAACGGCGTCGTAGGCGGGCTTGAAGCCGACGACGCCGCACAGCGCGGCGGGCACCCGGATCGACCCGGCCGTGTCGGTGCCCAGGGTCAGCGGCACCATGCCGGCGGCGACCGCGACGGCGCTGCCACCGCTGCTGCCGCCGGACATCCGGCCGGGGTCCTCCGGGTTGCGCGAGGCGCCGTGGGCGGACCGGTCGCCGGTCGCGCCGTACGCGAACTCGTGCAGGGTCGTCTTTCCTATGATGACGGCTCCGGCGTCGCGCAGCCGCCGCACGGACTCGGCGTCCTTGCCGGCTAGGCCGCCGAACGCGGTGGCCGATCCGCAGGTGGTCGGCAGGCCGGCCATGTCGATGAGGTCCTTCACCGCCACCGGAATGCCGTGCAGCGGTCCACGGTCGGCGCCCGCGGCGAGTTGCTCGTCGGCCTCGCGCGCCGCCGCGCGGGCCCCCTCCTCGTCGATGAGGACGAACGCGTTCAGCGTGGGGTCGAGCTCGCGCGCGCGGCGCAACGCCGTCTCGGTCAGCTCCCGGGCGGAGGTCTCCCGCCGGCGGAGGGCGCGGGCGGATTCTGCGATGGTCATGAGGCGATTCCAGGGATGAGGCGGAACACGGCGACGATCAGCGCCGTGGAGATGGTCATGGAGGCGACGTTGCCGATGAACGGATGGAAGCCCGCCGGCAGGCGAGCCGAGATCGCCGCCGCCGCGGGCGGGGCGACCAGCGCGCCGGCCAGCGCGCCCAGCACGACGGACTGCCACGTCCCTCCGAAGGCGAGCACGGTGGCGGGCGCGACGGAGACGACCGGCACGAAGGTCGGGTAGAAGCCGCGCGCCTCCCAGCGCCCGCGCCAGATCACCACGCCCGCGACCGCGGTGAGGACCTGGCCGGCGAGGACCTCCGGGAACAGGCCGGATCCGTACGCGGTGCTGGACGGATCGAGCAGATGGGACAGGACGGCTCCGAGGATCAGCGCCGCGCTCGCCCATTCGTTGCCGAAGAACTGCGCCTCGGAGAAGTCGGCCAACGCCCGGCGGGGCACCCACAGGAACACGTGCCCGCGGCTCGGCGCGGGATCGGGGTGCGTCCGCCAGGCTCCGGGTGCCGGCATCCACGGGAGGCGATCGCAGAGCCAGAACGCGATGATCGCGCCGCCCCACATCCCCGTGGTCGCGCCGACCACGGGCGGCAGGTCGAGCGGGCCCGTGACGTGCCCGACGGTGAGGATCGCGATCGGCGGAGTCAGCAGGGCTCCGAGGACGGTGGCCGGCAGGGCGATCCTCCATCCGGGCCCGTAGAGGACGACGATCGCCGGTGCGACGGAGACCAGCGGCACGAACAGGGGCTGCCAGCCACCGGGCGCGAGGGTCCATCCCCAGGCGAGGTTGCCCAGCAGCAGGCCGGCGAGCGCGCTCCCGGCGGCCCACGGCCACAGGCCCGTCCCGCAGGCCTGGACGAACCCCTGCCACCGCCACGATCGCCGGTGGGCGACATGGCCCGCCAGGCCCCCGGCGAGCAGCAGCGCGCCCGCCGGGGCGACCGCGTAGAACTGCGGCTCGCTGATGGATCCGACCAGCCATGACGCGAGCCGGCCGGCGTCGGTGTAGTCGCCGCTCCAGTCCTGGCGGCTCGCGGCCCGGGTGAACGTCCAGCCGGCGAGCACCGCCAGCAGGACGCCGGCCAGCCCGGCGCCCAGGTGGGCGGTCCTTCGCGGGACGGCGGCGTCGGCCTTCCCGCGGACGGTCGCCATCACGTCACCTCGGCAGCGGGGCGCGGTCGCGGTAGCCGAGCATCTGGTCGTACAGGTCGGTGCGGCGGTCCCGGTGGAGGTCGTTCAGCTGGTTCCAGATCGGGGCCGTCCGCGCGGACGTCAGGTCGACGTCGGCGTAGATGATGGTGTCCTCGTCCGGACCTGCGATCCGGTCGATCGGCCACCCGTTCGTTCCGGCGATGAGCGAGTTGCCCATGAACCCCGCACCGCGCTCCTCACCGATCCGGTCCGCGGTGGCGATGAACACGTTGTTGGCGTGCGCGGCCGTGATGGTCAGGTAGGCCGCCATGCACACGCCGCTCGCGTCGTACAGGGGCGGCGGCGTCCACACCCAGCCCGTGGGAATGCAGATGATGTCCGCGCCCATCTGGGCGACGATCCGCGCCGTCTCCGGGAACCAGATGTCCCAGCAGACGAGCAGCCCGATCCGTCCGATCCGGGTGTCGAAGACCGAGAAGCCCTCGTCGCCCGGGGTGAACCACAGCTTCTCGGTGTTCCACAGGTGGGTCTTGCGGTACCGGCCGATGTAGCCCTCCGGGCCGACCAGCACGGCGGTGTCGTAGAGCTTCACGCCGTCTTGCTCGGCCACGCAGCCGACGATGTACACGTTCCGCGCGGCGGCGATCCGCGCGAACATCTCCACGGTGGGCCCGTCCGGCACCGCTTCGGCGTGAGCGTAGGCCTCCTCTCGGCTCTCGAAGACGTACCCGGTGGTCGCGAGTTCGGGGAGCACGATCAGGTCGGCTCCCCCGTCCGCCGCCGCCGTCAGCCGCCGCTCGACCGCCAGGGCGTTGGCCTTGAGGTTCTCGACCCCGACCCGCGGTTCGAACTGCACGACCGCGACCCGCGCCGGGCTCACCCTCGGATCGCCGTTCTCCCGTGCCTGTGCCGTCATGACGTGGCCTCCTCCACTGCACGCGTCTCTGGTTTCAAGTTGAAACCAGCTTGGCCGCGAGCATAGAGGGTGTGGTTTATACTTGCAACCACTTGGTCAGGGTCGATCCGGTCGGGGCCGACCCGTCGCATCACCTGGAGGGACGCCGATGCCGCGGCGCGTGACGCACGAGCGAGCGGAGTGCCCGGTCGCGCGGGCCGTCGACGTCATCGGGGACCGATGGTCCCTGCTCATCGTCCGGGACGCGTTCGACGGCATCACCAGGTTCAGCGAGTTCCAGAGGAACCTCGGCCTGGCCAAGAACATCCTGTCGTCGCGCCTGCGCGAACTCGTCGCGCACGGCATCCTGGAGATCGTCCCGGCCACCGACGGGAGCGCGTATCACGAGTACGCGCTGACCGAGAAGGGCCGGGACCTCTTCGTCATCCTCGTCAGCCTGCGCCAGTGGGGCGAGGGCCACCTCTTCGAGGACGCCGAGCAGCACTCGGTCATGCTCGACGCCAAGACCGAGAGCCCCCTCCGGAAACTGGAGGTCAGGGACGCCGCCGGCCGCGTCCTGACCTCCACCGAGGCCTTCGTCCGCAAGGTCGGAACGGGGTCGTGAGCCCGGCGGCGGCCACAGAGCTGATCATTTCGCAGACTTGACTCATTCAACTCAGCGGGTCAGTGTGGACGGGTGGCCGCCCGACGGCGGCGGGGCCGGTACGGCACGTCCGGCCGTCCGTTCCGGTGGCGCGTAACAAGCCGCGAATCGGGGAAGCCGAGTCATCTGGAGGCAGATGCCCGGCCTGTTCCAACCATCTGGACACCTGATTCACCCGCGCTCCCTGGAGGGAACACATGTCCGAGAAGAACGAAGCCGCCACCCCCGCCGAAGGCGAAGGCGCCTGCCCGGTCGTGCACAGCCGCGCCCCGCACCCGACGCAGGGCGGCGGCAACCGCGGCTGGTGGCCGGACCAGCTCAACCTGCGGCTCCTCGCGAAGAACCCTCCCATGGCCAACCCCCTCGGCGCGGACTTCGACTACGCCGAGGCGTTCAACAGCCTCGACCTCCCCGCCGTGAAGCGGGACATCGCGCACGTGCTCACCGATTCGCAGGACTGGTGGCCGGCCGACTTCGGGCACTACGGACCGCTGATCATCCGGATGGCGTGGCACAGCGCGGGCACCTACCGCGTCAGCGACGGCCGCGGCGGCGCCGGCGCGGGCCAGCAGCGCTTCGCGCCGCTCAACAGCTGGCCCGACAACGCGAGCCTCGACAAGGCCCGCCGCGTGCTGTGGCCGGTCAAGCAGAAGTACGGCCGGAAGATCTCCTGGGCCGACCTGATGATCCTCGCCGGCAACGTCGCGCTGGAGTCCATGGGCTTCACGACGTTCGGCTTCGCCGGCGGCCGCCAGGACGCCTGGCAGGCCGAGGAGGACGTCTTCTGGGGCCCGGAGACCGCCTGGCTCGACGACGAGCGCTACAGCGGAGACCGGGAGTTGGAGAAGCCGCTGGCCGCGGTGCAGATGGGCCTGATCTACGTCAACCCGGAGGGCCCGAACGGCAACCCCGACCCGATCGCGGCGGCCCGCGACATCCGCGAGACGTTCCGCCGGATGGCGATGAACGACGAGGAGACCGTCGCCCTGATCGCCGGCGGCCACACCTTCGGCAAGACCCACGGCGCGGCCCCGGCCGACAGCATCGGCCCCGAGCCCGAGGGCGCCCCGCTGGAGGACCAGGGCCTCGGCTGGAAGAGCACCCACGGCACCGGCAAGGGCCGCGACTCCTACACCAGCGGCCTGGAGGTCACCTGGACGCCCACCCCGACCACCTGGGACAACAGCTTCTTCGAGATCCTCTTCGGATACGAGTGGGAGCTGACCGAGAGCCCCGCCGGGCTCCACCAGTGGCGGCCGAAGGAAGGCGGCGGGGCCGGCACCGTCCCCGACCCCGAGGACGGGTCGCTGACGCGCCAGCCGATGATGCTGACGACCGACCTGTCGCTGCGCTTCGACCCGATCTACGAGCCGATCTCGCGCCGCTACAAGGACAACCCGGAGGAGTTCGCGGACGCCTTCGCGCGCGCGTGGTTCAAGCTGACCCACCGCGACATGGGCCCGATCCAGCGCTACCTCGGCCCGGAGGTCCCGTCCGAGACGCTGGTCTGGCAGGACCCGGTCCCGCCGGTGGACCACGAGCTCGTCGACGCCCAGGACGTCGCCGCCCTCAAGGAGCGGCTCCTCGGCTCGGGCCTGTCGGTCGCGCAGCTCGTCATCACCGCGTGGGCGTCGGCCGCGTCGTTCCGCGGCACCGACAAGCGCGGCGGCGCCAACGGCGCCCGCATCTGGCTGGAGCCGCAGCGGAGCTGGGAGGTCAACGACCCCGACGCGCTGGCCACCGTGCTGCGCACCCTGGAGCGGGTCCAGGAGGAGTTCAACGCCGAGCAGACCGGCGGCAAGCGGATCTCCCTGGCCGACCTCATCGTCCTCGGCGGCTGCGCCGCGGTCGAGAAGGCCGCCAGGGACGCGGGCCACGACGTCGAGGTGCCCTTCACGCCGGGACGCACCGACGCGTCGCAGGAGCAGACCGACGTGGAGTCGTTCGAGGTGATGGAGCCGACGCACGACGGGTTCCGCAACTACCTCACGAAGGGCAACATGCTGCCGGGCGAGTTCCTCCTCGTCGACCGGGCGAACCTGCTCACCCTGAGCGTGCCAGAGATGACGGTCCTTCTCGGCGGCCTGCGCGTCCTCGGCGCGAACCACAAGGGATCGTCCCTGGGCGTCTTCACCGACGCCCCCGGGACGCTGACCAACGACTTCTTCGTGAACCTGCTCGACATGGGCACGGTGTGGAAGCAGACGTCCGAGAACGCCGAGGTCTTCGAGGGCCGCGACGCCTCCGGCGCCGTCCGATGGACCGCCAGCCGCGCCGACCTCGTCTTCGGGGCGAACGCCGAGCTGCGCGCGGTCGCGGAGGTCTACGCCAGCGACGACGCCGAGCAGGAGTTCGTCCGCGACTTCGTCGCCGCGTGGGACAAGATCATGAACCTCGACCGCTACGACCTCGCCTGACCCGTCCCGGGGCCGTCAGGTCACCGGGTCGTCGACAGGCGGACGGCCGCGGTCACTGCAGGCGGCGGAAATCGCCGATCCAGGCGTAGCCCGGCGTCGACATGGCCTGGCCGCGGTGCCGCACCGTCAGCGTGGCGAACACGCTGTTGAGCAGCCAGGGCGGCTTGGTCGCGCTCCAGCCGGCCGTCATGGAGGGAATCTGGCGGAAGCCGTATGTCGCCACGGCCAGCCGGCCGGTACTCCGGAACCGCGCCATCTCGTCCCGCAGCATGTGTTTCTTGGACTCGAACCAGGGGCTCTGGGAGAGAAGTTCGTTCCACTTGCGCGCCGGGAAGGGACGTTCGATCGCTTCGCCGATGACCTGCCAGACCTGGGTGCCGGAGGCGTAGCCGTAGCGACGGGCGAAGGCGGCCGGTATCCGGTCGGTCATGTGCTTCTGCCAGTACCAGACCAGTGAGAACTCGGTGACCAGGAAGGTCTGGCCAGGGCGAAGCCGCGGCAGGGTGTAGTCCAGGAAGTCCTGGATCCGCGCCTCGTCGGGAACGTGCGGATGAAGGTCGACGCCCTCGATCTCGGGCGTCCCGCGCGCGAAGGCGAGGTACCGCTCGACGGCCGGGGTCCGGTTCTGAGGGAGGTCCAGCCGGTTCAGCGCCCCCATGAACAGGTGGGTGGGGCAGTCCGCGCCGCAGAGTTCGGCCCGGGTCTCGATGACATGGCGCGCCACGGTCTCGTAGAACCGGTTGAGCCGCTCGTCGCGCTGGGCCGGCAGGCTCTCGATGAACGGCTCGTTGCCGATGGTGATCACGTCGACCGTCCCGAGCACGAGCGGCAGCACGCTGTCCAGCCGCTTGAGCTCGGCTGCCATCTCCGAACCGCCGGGCTGGGGGAACGGGGTCCCCGACATGGGGAACTTCAGGCTGAGCAGGGTGCGGAACCCCCGGTCGTGAGCACCGCGGATCACCCGGATGGCGTCGCTCCGCGCCGGCGGTACCTCGTCCGCCTCGGGCACGGCATAGAAGCCGCGAACCCAGCCGGCACGCGCCTCGCGCAGCTCCCGGTAGTTCAGCTGGTCGAGGTTCTCGTTGTAGTTGGCGCCGAGCGCGCCGAGCGCGGGGAGCGGCTCGACCCCGCCGCCCGCGTCACCGGCCGCGGATGAGCCGAGCGAGCAGGCGGTCAGGGCGGCGAGGACGCCGGCGATCGTGAGGATCCGGGTGACGAGGCGGTGACGCGGGACGCGTCGGCTCCGAGGCCGCGAGCGATCGTCAACCATCGATCGCACGGCCCTGGTCGCGGCGCTGGACGTACAGGCGCTTGCCCTCGGGGCCGGTCCATTCCAGCCGGGCGACCCCGGGCACGGCCGCGTCGGCGACGCGCGACGGGTCGGCCCAGTAGCCGGCGTTCGGGTTGCGGAAGAACGTCGACCAGGGCCGGCCGGCGGCGTCGGTGAAGAAGTTGTTGTGCCCGGCGCCGACGCCCGCGGTCCACCGCTCCGAGTAGGGGCCCTCGAAGGCGTCCGAGACGGCGACGATCACGTCGTACTGGTACTGCGTGCGGCCGGGGCCGGGCGGGTCGTACGCGTAGCGGGTGCCGCCGTCGGGATTGGCCGACCTCCGGTCCCACGCGGCGTGCAGGAGGTAGTACCTGCCCTGGAATTTGAAGACGTAGGCGCCTTCGAGGTACGGCTCGGGCGAGTAGGGCGTCTGCTGGAACCTCGGGAGGTCGGTCGTCGGGACGATGTCCTCCATGTCGTCGCGGAACTTCGCGTAGAGGTCGTTGTGCAGGACGAGCCACGCGTCGCCGTTCTCGGCGTAAAGGCCGCCGTCGATGTGGTGGTAGGCGCCGGGCTCGATGAAGTTCGGTCCGCCGATGAACGAGTCGCCGAACGGCTTGTCGTGGTTCCCCTCGACGAGACGGTACGGGCCTTCGATCCCGCCCTCGCTCACCAGCATGAACGAGCCGACCTTGCGGGAGTGGTCGCCCATGCACGCGACGATGTACCACCTTCCGCGGAAGTAGTGCAGCTCGGGCGCCCAGACCTCGCCGCGCTTCCCGAACCTGTCGTCGTACCAGTACTCCTGCCACGGTGCGACGACCATGCGTCCGGGCCGGTTCTCGCCGACGAACTCGGGCGACCACACCTTCCCCTTCTCGGCGCCCGGCCGGACCCTGGTCGTGTCGACCAGCCGCCACGGCCCTCGCAGCGAGCGTGACACCCACACGAAGATGCCGTCGTTCCACGGGGCGGCCCGGTCGAGTCCGGGAACGCGCGAGGTCCCGGTGGCGACGTAGAGGGGACGTCCCTTGACGACGAAGCAGTTGACGTAGGTGTCGCGCATCCAGACCACGCCGCGCTCTCTGTCCCGGGGGCGCAGCTCAAGCGGCAGGACGAAGGAGTTGTCGCGGCGTGGCCACAGGTCCTGCCGGGTGTCGGCGAGGCCGTAGGGCTCGGGGTCGGGCCAGTTCGGCGGGTACCGCCGCTTGGACACGGACTCCGCGGGGGACGCCTGTACGGCGGCGGCGGTCGCGGGCAGTGCCGCCGCCGCGAGGGAGCCGGCGGCACCGATCAGCAGGGACCGCCTGCCGAGGTGCAAACCGTGTTCGGAGCTGGTCATCACTCACTCCTCGTTCGTCGCGCAGGACCCCAGTGGCCCGGCTGGGAGGAGACGTTATAGAGACTCATTCCGTCGGTGAACAGGCGACAGAAAGGTCATTGGACGCGTGACATGGCCGGTTCCGGCGCCGGTTCGGAGACGCAGGATCTTTCTGTCGGAGTGTTGACGGAAAAATTGCCCGCTGTCAGCGTTGCCGCATGACGACGTCGGCCGGAGTGCATGCGCTGGTGAGACGCACTCACGAGGAGCGCGTCCTGCGCGTCCTGCGCGAGCACGGCGCGATGAGCCGCGGGCAGATCGCCCTCGCCGTCGGGCTGTCCCGCACCACCCTCTCCGAGATCACCGGCAGCCTGCTGCAGCGCGGCGCCATCGTGGTGGTCGACACCGACGCGGCCAAGCGGGAGGGCAGCGGCCGGCCGGCCGAGCGGCTCGCCCTGGACCCCGCCTCCGGGCAGTTCATGGGCGTCGACTTCGGCCACCGGCGGGTGCACCTGGCGGTCGCGGACGCCTCCCACGAGATCGTCGTGTCCGGGTCGCACCGGTACGACGACGCCCCGTGGCCGGTCCGGCTCGACCTGGCGTTCCAGCTCATCGACCGCCTCAGCGCCGAGTCCGGGGTGCACTACGGGGCGCTGCAGGGCGTCGGCATCGGGGTTCCCGGGCCGTACCGCCCGAGCCCGGGGGTGCTCGTGGCGGCGCCGCACGAGCCGGCCGCCGCGGGCGCCCCCGAGGCGGCGGCGCAGGCGGCGTTCGCCAAACGGTTCGGGGCACCGGTCATCGTGGACAACAACACCCGGCTGGCCGCGCTCGCGGAGGTCGTCTTCGGCCACGGGTCCGTCGACGACCTTCTCTACCTGCGGATCTCCGACGGCGTCGGCGGAGGGCTGGTGGTCGGCGGGCGGCTGGTCACCGGTTCGTCGGGGCTGGCCGGCGAGCTGGGGCACATCACGGCCGACCCGGACGGGCTGGACTGCCGCTGCGGCAAGCGGGGCTGCGTCGAGACCCTCGCGTCCGTCCCCGCCATCCTGCGGACCTGCCGGGAGCAGGGCCTCCCGGTCGAGGACCTCGGCGGCCTGGCCGCCGCGGTCGAGTGGGGCGACCCGGTCGCCGACCGGGTGCTGCGCGCCGCCGGGACCGCCGTCGGCCGGGTGCTGGGCGAGGCGTCCCTGATCCTCAACCCCGCGGACGTCGTCATCGGCGGGGAGATCACCCGCGTGGCGCCCGCGCTGCTCGAGCAGGCCGCGGCCACCGTCGCGGCCGGGCATTTCCCCGGCGCCCCCCGGCCGGTCGTGCGGCGGGCCGGGCTCTCCGACGACGACGGCGCGCTCGGCGCGCTCGCCGCGCTATTTCACAGCTCGCCGCTGCTGGCGGCCTATCCGGAGGCCGCCGAGGCGGGCCCCGCCGGTTCCGGGCCGATCGAGCGCGCACGGAAGACAGCGAACAGAGGAGTGGGCCATGGCCGTGCTCAGTGACCAGAGCGCCCGGACGAGCCGGGGCGGTGCGAACGCCGCGGGCGGCCGCGGCCGCACCGGCGCGAGGACGGGGCCGCGACGAAGAGGGGTCTCCCTGCTGCTGAACGGGGTGTCCGTCGGGTTCGGCATCGCCCTGTGGTGGGGGCTCGCCGCGGCGGGCTTCACCCTCCCGACGCCGAGCGAGGTGGTGTCGCAGGCGGGCACGCTCCTCTCGGACGGAACGCTCCAGAAGGACGTCCTCGCCAGCCTGGGCCGGGTCCTCGCCGGTTTCGCCCTCGGGACGGCCCTGGCGATCCCGGTGGGATTCCTCATGGGGTGGTACGGCTTCGTCCGCGGCCTCGTCGAACCCTGGGTGCAGTTCTTCCGCACCATCCCGCCGCTGGCCATTATCCCGCTCGCCATCGTGCTGATGGGCATCGGCGAGACACCGAAGATCTTCGTCATCTTCCTGGCGGCGTTCCTCGTCTGCGTCATCTCGACGTTCCAGGGCGTGGTGGACGTCGACCGCACCCTGATCAACGCCGCCCGCGTCCTCGGCACCGGGGACGCCGGGATCTTCCTGCGGGTGGTGGTGCCGGCCTCGACCCCGTTCATCCTCGTCGGCATGCGGGTCGGGCTCGGCTCGGCGTGGGCGACGCTGGTCGCCGCCGAGCTCATCGCCGCGCAGGAGGGCCTCGGCTTCCGGATGCAGAACGCGCAGCTCTACTACGACCTGCCCACGATCTTCGTCGGGCTCATCACCATCGGGATCCTCGGCCTGCTCATGGACCGGGTGCTCCTGCTGGCCGAACGCAAGCTCACCGGATGGCAGGAGCGCCGATGACCACCCCGGCAAAGATCTCGGTCCAGGGCGTCAGCAAGACCTTCGCGCTCGGCAGGGACTCCTTCACCGCGCTGGACCGCGTCTCGCTCGACATCGCGGACAACGAGTTCGTCACCGTCGTGGGCCCGTCCGGCTGCGGCAAGAGCACCCTGCTCAACATCCTCGCCGGCTTGGAGGAGCCCACGGAGGGGCAGGCCCTCGTGGACGGCTCGGCCGTCTCCGGCCCCGGACCCGAGCGCGGCGTCATCTTCCAGCAGTACGCGCTGTTCCCCTGGCTGACCGTCCGCAAGAACATCGAGTTCGGGCTGAAGACGGCGCGCGTGCCGAAGGCGGAGCGCCGCGAGCGGGCCCAGCGCTTCATCGAGATGGTCGGGCTGGAGCAGTTCGCCGACGCGCTGCCCAAGATGCTGTCCGGCGGGATGCGGCAGCGGTGCGCGATCGCCCGCGCGTACGCCGTGAACCCCTCGATCCTCCTGATGGACGAGCCGTTCGGCGCGCTCGACGCGCTCACCCGGGTGAAGCTCCAGGAGCAGCTGCTCGACACCTGGAGCAAGGAGCAGCGCACCGTCCTGTTCATCACCCATGACGTCGACGAGGCGGTCTTCCTCGCCAACCGCGTCATCGTGATGGCCGCCGACCCCGGCCGCGTCTACGACGTGGTCGAGGTCGACCTCCCCTACCCGCGATCCGAGGAGTTCCGGCTCAGCGCGGAGTTCGCCGCGCTGCGCAACCGCGTCTGGCACTCCGTCTACCACCAGGACGGCCGCACGGCCGCCGACTCCAAGCACCCCATGCCGTCATCGACAACGGCCTGATCTCCAAGGACGGACATGTCACTGTCACGCAGATTCCCCGCCGCGACCGCCTTCGGCGTGGCCGCCGTGCTGGCGCTCACCGCCTGCGGCTCCGGCTCCGGCGGAGGTGGAGACAAGGCGGAGGTCGACTTCGGCTACATCGCCGACTACAACGGCACCAGCCTGCTCGCCATCGCCGACGACCAGAAGATCTGGGAGAAGCACGGCCTCGATGTCAAGGCGAAGGTGTTCACCAACGGCCCGCTGCAGATCCAGGCGCTCGGCACGGGCGACCTCGACGTCGGGTACATCGGCCCCGGCGCGTTCTGGCTGCCGGCCTCCGGCCAGGCGAAGATCATCGCGCTCAACACCCTCGGCAACGCCGACCGGGTGATCGCGCAGAGCGGCACCGCGTCCCTGGCGCAGCTGCGGGGCAAGACCGTCGGGGTGCCCGAGGGCACGTCCGGCGACATGATCCTCACCCTCGCGCTCAGGAAGGCGGGCCTCACGAGGAAGGACATCGAGGTGGTCAACATGGACGCCTCGACCATCGTGTCCGCCTTCTCGTCCAAGAAGATCGACGCCGCGGGGTTCTGGTACCCGGCGATCGCGACGATTAAGAAGCGGGTCCCCGGCCTGACCGAGCTGGCCAAGAACTCCGACTTCGAGTCGCAGATGGCCTTCCCGACCGCGTTCGTCGCGGGCAACAAGTTCGTCTCCGGCGAGAAGGACAAGGCCACCAAGCTGATCGCGGCGCTGCGCGAGGCCATGCAGTACCGGACGGCCCACATGGACGAGTCGATCGAGCTCACCGCCAAGATGCTCAAGGTTCCGGTCGACCAGGTGAAGGCCGACGCCGCCAACGTCAAGGTCCTGTCCGTCGAGGAACTCGACACGATGACCAAGGACGGCACCATCGGCAAGTGGCTCACGGGGATGAACGGCTACTTCGTCGGCGCGGGCAAGCTCAAGTCGTCCGTCGACCCGAAGACCTACTACACGGGCGACCTCTTCACGGCGGGCGCCAAGTGACGAACCCGGCGAACATCCTCTTCCTCATGACGGACCAGCACCGGGCGGACACCCTCGGCGCGTACGGCAACCCGGGGGCCGCGACACCCGTCCTGGACGAGCTGGCGAGGAGCGGCACCCGCTTCGACCGGTGGTACACGCCGACCGCGATCTGCACCCCGGCGCGGGCCAGCCTGCTCACCGGGCAGGCGCCGTTCCGGCACAAGCTGCTCGCCAACCACGAGCGCAACGTCGGCTACATCGAGGACCTCGCCGACGGGCAGTTCACCTTCTCGGAGGCGCTGCGGGAGAAGGGCTATAACTGCGGCCTGATCGGCAAGTGGCACGTCGGCACGGAGAAGACCGCCCGCGACTTCGGCTTCGACGGGCCCGACCTGCCCGGCTGGCACAACCCCGTCGACCATCCCGACTACCTGGCCTACCTCGCCGAGCACGACCTGCCCCCGTACGAGATCTCCGACCGGATCCGCGGCACGCTGCCCAACGGCGGCCCCGGGAACCTGCTCGCCGCCCGGCTGCACCAGCCCGTGGAGGCGACGTTCGAGCACTACCTCGCCACCCGGGCGATCGAGACGCTCGAACGGTACGCCGCCGACGTGCGGAACCAGGAGAAGCCGTTCTTCCTGGCCCTGCACTTCTTCGGACCCCACCTGCCGTACATCCTGCCGGACGAGTACTTCGACCTCGTCGACCCGTCCGGCATCGATCTGCCGCGCTCGGTCGCGGAGACCTTCCAGGGCAAGCCCCCGGTCCAGAGGAACTACAGCGCCCACTGGACGTTCGACACCATGCCGATCGAGACCACGCGCAAGCTGATCGCCGTCTACTGGGGATACGTCGCGCTCATCGACCGGCAGATCGGCCGCGTCATGGACGCCATGCGGCGGCTCGGCCTCGCCGACGACACCGCCGTGTTCTTCACCTGCGACCACGGCGAGTTCACCGGCGCGCACCGGCTGCACGACAAGGGGCCGGCGATGTACGAGGACATCTACCGCACGCCGGGCCTGCTGCGGGTGCCGGGCCGGCCCGGCGGCGTGGTCCGTGACGAGTTCGTGAGCCTGCTCGACTGCACCGCGACGATCCTCGACCTCGCGGGCCTCGACCCCAAGACGGCCGTCGACTCGCGCAGCCTGCTGCCCTTGCTCGGCGGTGAGGAGGCCGAATGGGACGACGACATCGTGTGCGAGTTCCACGGGCACCACTTCCCCTATCCGCAGCGGATGCTCCGCACGGACCGGTACAAGCTGGTGGTGAACCCCGACTCGGTCAACGAGCTCTACGACCTGGAGACGGACCCGGACGAGCTGTTGAACCGCTACGAGCAGCCGGAGATGCGGGGCGTCCGCGCGGCCATGATGCGCCGCCTCTACACGGTGCTCCGCGAGCGAGGCGACAACTTCTACCACTGGATGACGTCCATGTACGACGTCGGCGAGGTCGCGTACGACCCCACGCTGAGCGGCCTGGACGAGGCCACCTACCAGAAGGCCGAGCGATGACCGGCGCGGCCGGCCGACCCCGCCAGGAGACGCCGTGCTGCGCCCCCACCCTCCTGCACGACGGGCCTCGCGGGGACCGGCCGATCGCTCCGGGGCCGGATCCCGTGCCCCCGCCCGCCGAGCAGTGCTCCGTACCGGGCGGCCGGTTCCTCATGGGCGACCACCACGGTGACGGTGATCCGGCGGACGGTGAGGTCCCGGTGCACGAGGTGCGCGTCGAGCCGTTCACCATCGACGCCACAGCGGTGACCAACAGCGCCTACGCGGAGTTCGTCGACGCCACCGGCTACGTCACCGACGCGGAGTCCCACGGCTTCTCCGCCGTGTTCCACCTGGCGCTCGCGGCTCCCGCCGAGGACGTGATGGGACGGGCCGCCGGCACGCCCTGGTGGCTCGGCGTCCGCGGCGCGTCCTGGCGTTGTCCAGGCGGGCGGTTCAGCGACCTCGACGGGCTGGACGATCACCCGGTCGTCCACGTGAGCTGGGACGACGCGGTCGCCTACTGCACATGGAGCGGGCGCCGGCTGCCCACCGAGGCCGAGTGGGAGTGCGCCTCCCGGGGCGGCCTCACCGGCACCCGGTTCCCCTGGGGGGACGAGCTGATGCCGGACGGCGTGTGGCGCACCAACATCTGGCAGGGCGAGTTCCCGGTGCACAACAGCGCCGAGGACGGCTGGACGACCACCGCGCCGGTGCGCTCCTTCGAGCCCAACGGCTACGGGCTCTGGCAGACGGTCGGCAACGTCTGGGAATGGTGCTCTGACTGGTTCGACCCCACCTACTACCGGACCTCGCCCACCGAGGACCCGCAGGGACCCGGCCGTGGCACGACGAGGGTGCTGCGCGGCGGCTCCTATCTCTGCCACGACTCCTACTGCAACCGGTACCGCAACGCCGCCCGCTCCTCGAACACACCGGACTCGTCCATGGGGAACGCCGGGTTCCGCACGGTCGCCGCCACCCGTGACGAGAAAGCATGACGCCGCACAAGACCGCCACGACGCTCGCCGACGGGCGGGAGCTGATCTACTTCGACCTCGGCGCCGGCGCGCGGCGGAGGTGGACCGACACGCGGACGCTGCCGCCGGTGAGCACGACCGCGCAGATGCGCTGGGACCCGCTGCTCGAAGAGTGGGTCATGATGGCGTCGCACCGGCAGGACCGCACCTTCCTCCCCCCGGCCGACGAGTGCCCGCTGTGCCCTTCCGCGGACGGGCGCCGCACGGAGATCGCCGCGGACGACTACGACGTCGTGGTCTTCGAGAACCGCTTCCCGAGCCTGTCGACCGGCGCGGTCCTGGACGGCAAGGTCCTCGACGGCACGGCCCTGGACAGCACGGCCCTGGACGGCGCGGCGGGCGACCATCCGCTGGTTGACGTCCGCCCGGCCATCGGCCGCTGCGAGGTGATCTGCTTCTCCAGCGACCACTCCCGCAGGTTCGCCGACCTCTCGCCAAGCCACGCGCGGCTGGTGGTCGACGTGTGGGCGGACCGCACGCTGGCGCTGTCCCGCGTCAAGGGCGTCGAGCAGGTGTTCTGCTTCGAGAGCCGCGGCGAGGAGATCGGCGTGACCCTGTCCCATCCGCACGGGCAGATCTACGCCTACCCGTTCACGACCCCGCGCACGGCGCGCATGTTCCAGGCGGCGGCGCGCCATCGGCGGCGGACCGGCGGCGACCTGCACACCGACGTCCTCGACGCCGAACGCCGGTCCGGCGTCCGCGTCGTCGCCGAGAACGAGCACTGGGCGGCGTTCGTCCCGGCGGCGGCGCGCTGGCCGCTGGAGGTCCACCTCTACCCCCGCCGCAGGGTGAAGACCATCCCCGACCTGGACGACGCGGAACGCGACGCGCTGGCGACGATCTATCTGGATCTGCTCACGCGCCTCGACCGGCTGTACGGCAAACCCCTCCCCTACATCTCGGCGTGGCACCAGGCGCCGGTGGACGACCCCGACGACCTCGCCTACCTGCATCTTCAGCTCTTCTCGATCCGGCGCTCCGCGGACAAGCTGAAGTACCTCGCCGGCTCCGAGTCGGGCATGGGCGCCTTCGTCACCGACACCCTCCCCGAGCAGGTGGCCCGCCGCCTGCGCGAGGTCTGAGCCGGTCAGTCGCGCGCCACGGGTGCCCCGGTTGCCGGTGACAGGGCGACGTTCCAGAAGCCGGCGTAGCGGCCGCCGCGGCGCAGCAGGTCATCGTGGTCGCCCTCCTCGGCGATCCGGCCGCCGTCCAGGAAGGCGATGCGGTCGGCGCGCCGGACGGTGCGGAGCCGGTGCGCCACCATCACGACGGTCCGGCCGGCCATGAGCTGCTCGATTCCCTCGTGGACGGCCGCCTCGTTGACCGGGTCCAGCGCGGAGGTCACTTCGTCCAGCAGGACGATGGGCGCGTCCTTCAGCAGCGCCCGCGCGATCGAGACGCGCTGGCGCTCGCCGCCCGACAGCAGGGCCCCGCCCTCGCCGACGTCCGCCGCCCATCCGCCGGGCAGCCGCTCGACCACCTCGTCCAGCCGCGCCGCGGACGCCGCCGCCCGCACCTCGGCCTCGGTGGCGTCCGGACGTCCGAGCCGCACGTTCTCCTCGATCGTGCCGTCGAAGAGGTAGACGTCCTGGAAGACGATGGCGATCCGCGACATCAGCTCCTCCGTGGTGATGTCGCGGACGTCGGCACCGCCGACGCGCACCGCGCCGCCGTCCACGTCGTAGAACCGCGCCAGGAGTTGGAGCAGGGTGCTCTTGCCCGCACCCGACGGCCCCACGATGGCGAGCCGCTGCCCCGCCGGGACGGACAGCGACACGTCGTCGAGAACCGTGCGGTCGCCATGGCGGAAGACGACGGACTCGAACTCCAGGTCGTGGTGCGCCGGCACGATCGGCTCGGAGGATTCCGGCAGCGGCTCGGCGCGCAGCACCGCGTCCAGCCTGACCAGCTCGGACCGCGCGCCGCGCAGCCGGCCCCCGATCTCGGCCAGCGACAGCAGCGGATCCGCGCAGCGGGCGGCGAGCACGAGGATCGCCAGGACCTCCGCCGCGCCGACGTCCCCGCCGAGCGCGAGGTAGGCGCCGAGGACGAGCAGCACGGTGAACACCGCCTGCACCGTCAGCGTCAGGCCCAGGGCCCCCGGCAGCGCCGACAGCGTGAGCCGGCGGGACGCGCGCTGGACGTCGCGCAGCGAGCCGTCGAGCAGCTCGAAGCGTTCGGCGGCCCGGCCGCCGGCGCGCAGGACGGGCTGGGCCTGGAGATACTCGATGACCCGTCCGGTGGCCTCCCGGTCGTGTTCGGCGCGCTCCGCGTCGGCGGCGGCCATCGACCGTCCCGCCCGGACCTGGATCGCCGCCACGACCGGAACGCCGAGCAGCGCCGCCAGTCCCATCCGCCAGTTGAAGGCGAGCATCACCACGACGATCGTCAGCGGGGTCACGGCGGCGGAGACGAGCGGGGCCATCAGGTGCGCGATCACGCTCATCGCCTGCAGCACACCGCGGCTGGCCAGGACCGACACCTCCCCGACGCGTCCCGGGTGGTGCCAGCCGATCGGGAGCCGGGCCAGATGGTCGCCGAGGCGGCGATACGTGCCGCGCAGCAGCGTGGTCGCGGCGCGGAACCCCGACAGGTCGCTGACATAGCGCAGCACCGCGTAGACAGCGACCGCCGCCCCGAACGCGACCAGCCAGGGCCGCGCGTCCGCGGGCGTGCTCCCGAACAGCGCCCGCAGCACGGGGATCAGCAGCGCGTAGGACAGCCCCTCCAGCACCGCGGTCGCCGTCATCAGGGCCAGGGCGCGACGCACGGGCCGGGCGTATTCCGGGCCGAGGACGCGAAGCAGCAGTCGGATCATCGGAGCTCGTCTCCTCGCAGGATGCCGTCGTCATCGGCGACCGCGGACCGGCGGTCTCGCCAGAACGCCGCGAACCTTCCGTCCCGCGCCAGCAGCTCGGCGGGGGCGCCGCGCTCGACGATCACCCCGTCCTCCAGCAGCACGACGGTGTCGGCGCCGGCGACCGTCTCCGGGCGATGGGCGATGACCAGGATCGTGCGGTCGTCCCCCAGCGACGCCAGCGCCCGGCGCAGCGCCCGTTCCGTCTGCGGGTCGGCGAAGGCGGTCGCCTCGTCGAGCACCAGGACGGGCGTGTCGGCGAGCAGCGCGCGGGCGATCGAGATCCGCTGCGCCTCGCCGCCCGACAGCCCGGCCTCTTCGCCGATCACGGTGTCGTACCCGCGCGGCAGTTCGAGGATCCGGTCGTGGACGCCGGCCAGCCGGGCGGCGCGGACGACGGCGTCGAGGCCGGCGTGCGGCACCGCCAGCGCGATGTTGTCGGCGACCGTCGCGCGCAGCAGGCGGACGTCCTGGAAGACGAAGGAGACCGTCCGGTAGAGGTCCCGGCCGGCGATCTCGCGCAGGTCGGCACCGCCGAGGACGACCGAGCCGCAGGTCGGGTCGAAGAACCGCGGCAGCAGCTGGATTAGCGTGGACTTCCCGCCGCCCGACGGGCCCACGAGCGCGGTGACCGTCCCCGGCTCCAGCACCAGGTCGATCCCGCGCAGCACCTCGTGATCGGCGTCGTACCCGAACCGGACGTCGCGCAGCTCCACCCGGTGGCCTCGCGGCACGGCCGGATGGGCGGGCTCCGGGAGCGGGTCCACCGCGAGGACGTCCCGGATCCGGCCGACCGCGCGCCGGGCCGTCTGCATGTCGTCGAAGCCGTGGCCGAGCGCCTCCACCGGGGCGGTGAGCCCGAGCCCCAGCAGCAGGAAGGGCAGCAGGTCGGCCGGAGCCATGGCGCCGCTCGTGATCCGGGCCGTCCCGCCGATCAGCACGACCAGCAGCACGAACGGCGGCGACAGCGCCACCTGCATCCCGGCGGCGATCCCCGCGAGGGCGCGGACCATCCGGAAGAAGCTGTCGACGAAACCGTCCACGGCGGCGAGGAACCTGTCGTGGGCGCGCCGGCCTCCGCCGAACGCCTTGACCACCGCGATGCCCTGCACGAACTCGACGACGGAGTTCGCGATCCCGGCCATGGCCGCGTCGAACTCCCGCTGCTCGCGCAGCCGGGACGGCGTCATCATGAGCGGGACCAGCGCCACGGCCAGCGCCACCGGGATCAAGGTGATCAGCGTGAGCCGCC
Organism: Actinomadura madurae; assembly: GCF_900115095.1. Lineage (GTDB taxonomy): Bacteria > Actinomycetota > Actinomycetes > Streptosporangiales > Streptosporangiaceae > Spirillospora > Spirillospora madurae. The sequence goes on along the minus strand of NZ_FOVH01000010.1, from coordinate 19,004 downwards.
AGTCGACGGTGAACAGGTAGGCCAGCGCCACCAGCGGCACCGCGAAGGCGGAGATGAGCTCGCCGGGGGTGTGGGCGATGAACGGGTGCACGGCGGCCACGTCCTCCCCGACGACCTTCGCCAGCTCGCCGGTCCGGCGCCGGGAGAACCAGCCGATCGGGGCCTGCCCGAGCCGCGCGGCCAGCAGGCGGCGGAACGCCAGCTGCACCCGGCCGTCGAGCAGGTGCCCGATCCCGGACGACGCGGCCGTGAACAGCAGCCGGACGAGCAGGCCGGCCGCGCCCGCGGCCACGACGAGCCGGACGTGGCCGTGGTCGACCGGGCCGGGCGCCAGGAGGGCGCGCCCCAGCTCGACGACCGCGAGCAGCGGCGCCAGGCCCGCGACGGCCCCGATCACCTGCAGGATCACGACGGCGGCGAACGCCGGTGCGAAGGGGCGCACCAGCCCCGCCATGCTCGGTCCGGCCGCGCGGCCGGGATCTGCCTGCGGTGCGGCGGTCATCGCTTCTCCATCCGGCTGCCGCGCGGGAGGGTGACGGTGAGGACGGTGCTGGGGACGTCCAGCGCGATGCGGTGCCACCGCCCGCGCGGGACGATCGCGGCGGTCCCGGCCGGCAGCCTGATCTCCTCGTCCCGCCGCCCCGGCGCCTCCTCCCGCAGGTAGAGGCGCACCTTCCCGATGAGGCAGGACACGACCTCCTCGGCTTCGGGGTGCAGTTCCCAGTGGTCGGCGTGGACGTCGGCGCCGGTCTTGGCGTGCACGGCCGTCAGCTGCCAGCCGTCCGGTTCGGGGTCGGACGCCCGCGGCCCGGCGTGGATCCCGCCGTCCTGGCGGAGGCGGAGCAGGGACGCGAACAGGTCGATCGGGGTGACGGTCATGCCTGAACCTCCGTCGCGAGGTGCTCGGGCTCCGGCGCCGGGCCCGTCCGCCGCAGGACGGTGAAGGCGATGACGACGGCGCCGACCAGGAGCCCGGCGCCGAGGATCATGCCGAGCGCGTAGCCGTCGTTGAGCGCCTCGGGCGTGCCGGCCCGGCCGGTGCGGTGCTGGGCGGCGGTGCCGAGGGCGGCGAGCCCGAGCGAGGCCCCGATCTGCCGCGAGCTGTTGAGCAGCGCGGAGGCGGTGCCGGTCTCGTGGGCGGCGACGCCCGTGGTGCCGGTGGAGACGACCGGGGCCAGGCAGAGCCCGAAGCCGACGCTCGCGAGCATCGACGGGCCGAGGACGTCGGTGAGGTAGCCGCCGTCGGCGTCGATCATGCCGAACCAGGCGAACCCGGCCGCCGTCAGCAGCCCGCCGATGACCAGCAGGATCCGCGGCGGGAACCGGTAGCCGAGCCGGACGGCCAGCACCGATCCGGCGACGACGCCGAGCGCGAACGGCACGAACTCGATCCCGGTCAGCGACGGCCCCGTCCCGAGGACCCGCTGCAGGTAGAGGGACATGAAGTAGAACGACGAGGCCATCGCCGCGCCCACCAGGAGGATGTAGGTGTTGGCGCCGGTGACCGAGCGGTTGGCGAACAGGCCGAGCCGGATCAGCGGATCGCGGGTGGTGGTCCGCTCGACGATGACGAACGCGGCCAGCAGCGCGGCGGCGGCCGCCAGGGTCGCCAGCGTGACCGGCGACGTCCATCCGTGCTGGTCGGTGCGGACGACGCCGAACACCAGCAGGGTCATGCCCGCCGTCGCCAGGACGGCGCCGAGCACGTCCGGCCGGCCCCCGCGGGCGGCCGGCGGTCCGGCGGCGACGCCCCGCCACGCCAGGGCCAGCGCGGCGGCGGCCATCGGGACGTTGACGAACATCACCCAGCGCCAGCCGGCGTACTCGGTGAGCAGGCCGCCGATCAGCACGCCGAGGGCGCCGCCGGCGGCGTTCGTCGCGCTCCAGACCCCGAACGCCCGGACGCGTTCCCGGCCCCCGGGGAACGTCGCGGCCAGCAGCGCCAGCGCGGCCGGGGCCAGCGCGGCCGCCCCGATCCCCTGCGCGGCGCGGGCGGCCACCAGGTGGCCGGGCTCCTGGGCGAACCCTCCGGCGAAGGACGCCAGGCCGAACAGCCCCAGCCCGAGCAGCAGGACCCGCTTGCGGCCGTACCGGTCGGCGGCCTTGCCGCCCAGCAGGAGCAGCCCGCCGAAGGTCAGCGCGTACGCGTGGATCACCCAGGTCAGCCCCACCGGGCCGAAGCCGAGCCCGGCGGCGATCTCGGGCAGGCCGACGTTCACCACCGACAGGTCCAGCGACACCATGAACTGCACGACGGCCACCGCGGCGAGGGTGAGCCCCGGCCGGGGGGCCGTCCGGGTGGCCGCGCTCCGGGCCACCGATTCCTTGACCGTCATGCCGGACATCGTGGGCCCCGGACCGGCCGGCGGTCGTCCTGCACGGGAAGACATCTCCGCCTGGCACGCGGGGAGTACGGACCGCGCGACTACTTCGCCGGGAGTACTGATCTCTTACGACCTGCTGCGGAGGACTCCGCCACAAAAAGGCTCTAATCTGCACGAATGAGGTTCATTGGCCGGTTGCAGCCGCTCGCCCAGGACGGTCTGCTCGCCGCGGGGATGGCCGTCCTGCTGTCGGCCATCCTGCTCTACACGCCGGACGCGGGCGCGCCGGACTTCGCGGGCGTCCTCGCCGGGTCGCTCGCGCTCGTCGCCTGGCGGCGGGCGCCCCTGGTGGCGCTGTTCGCCAGCGCGGCCTGCATGCTCGCGGTCGCGGCGCACCTCCAGCCGGGTCCGGCGGTCGCCTACCCCGTGATGGTGGCGGTGTTCGCCGCGGTCTGGGCCGGACACCAGCTGGTGGCGGCGGTGGCGAGCCTGGTCTTCCTCGGGACCGGCTTCGCGGTGAACCTGCCCGGCGCCGAGGGGGCCGGGCAGAACTTCCAGAGCACCTCGCTGCTGGTCGGCTGGTTCGTCGCGGCCGGGGCGGCGGCGACGGTGACCCGGCACCGGCAGGCGTACCTGGAGGAGGCCGAGCGGCGGGCCGCCGAGGCCGAGCGGACCCGCGAGGAGGCGGCGCTGCGCCGCGCGGGCGAGGAGCGGCTGCGCATCGCCCGGGAGCTGCACGACTCCCTCACCCACAGCATCTCGATCATCAAGGTCCAGGCGGGGGTGGCCGTCCACCTGGCGCACCGGCGGGGCGAGGACGTGCCCCCCGCGCTGGTCGCCATCCAGGAGGCCAGCGGCGACGCCATGCGCGAGCTGCGCGCGACCCTGGAGGTCCTGCGCGACCACGACCGCTCCGAGGGCGAGACCGCGGCCAGCGGCCTCGACCGGCTGGACGACCTGGTCGAGCGGGCCCGCTCGACCGGCCTCCCGGTCACGGTGACGGTCACCGGCACGCCCCGGGAGCTGCCGCCCGAGGTGGACCGGGCCGCGTACCGGATCGTCCAGGAGGCGCTCACCAACGTGTCCCGGCACGCCGGCGGGGCGGCCGCGGAGGTGGTCATCGACTACCGGCAGGAGGACCTCGTCGTGCGGGTCGACGACCACGGCGAGGCCGACCCGGACGCGCCGCCCGTCCCCGGCACGGGCCTGCTCGGCATGCGCGAGCGCGTCACGGCCCTCGGCGGCCGGTTGCGGGCCGAGCCGCGTCCCGAGTCCGGCTTCACCGTCCGCGCCGAGCTGCCTCTCGGAGGACCGGCGTGATCCGCGTGCTGCTCGTCGACGACCAGGCGCTCATCCGCGGCGGGTTCCGCGCGCTGCTGGAGATCGAGGACGACATCGAGGTGGTGGCCGAGGCCGCGGACGGCGAGCGGGGCGTCGCGCTCGCCGTCGAGCACCGGCCCGACGTCGCCCTCGTCGACGTCCAGATGCCGGTGATGGACGGCATCGAGGCGACCCGGCGGATCGTCGCCGACGAGCGGCTGGGCGGCGTCCACGTCGTGATCCTCACCAACTACGGCCTGGACGAGTACGTCTTCAACGCGCTGCGCGCCGGCGCCTGCGGGTTCATGGTCAAGGACACCGAGCCCGCCGACCTGGTGCAGGGGGTCCGGGTCGCGGCCCGCGGCGACGCGCTGCTGTCCCCCGCGATCACCCGCCGCCTGATCGGCGAGTACGTCACCCGCCGCCCCGAGCCCATGCCCGCGGTCCTCGACGTGTTGACCAACCGCGAGCGCGAGGTCACCGCGCTGGTGGCCCGGGGCCTGTCCAACGACGAGATCGCCGCGCAGATGGTGATCAGCCCGACGACCGCGAAGACCCACGTCAGCAGGGCGATGACCAAGCTCCGGGCCAGGGACCGCGCCCAGCTCGTGGTCTTCGCCTACGAGTCCGGCCTCGTCACCCCGCGCCGCACCTGACGGCCTCACACCCCCGCCTGACCGAGCCGCGGCGTCCTCCGGCGCGGCGGGTCCCCCGTCGTCGATATTCTCATCGTCCCGATAACGTGCCCGATGATCAGGACGGGTTACTCCCCCTTCTTTCACCGGTCTTCGTCCCGTCTCCCGCGTCCATCGAACGCGGCCCCGCGGGTATGGATCAGGCGTCGAACGGAATTGCGCGGATTCGGACAGCCTCAATACGGCCGCGGTGAACCGAGCAGCCTGATGACCTAGGGTTTCGCGCGCTCCCTCCCGTCCGGTCCGGCCGTGGACGGCGGCTGGACGGAATCGGACGACCCTGATCACGCGGCGGCGCGCGGTGCGAGAATGAGACGCATGGCCGAGGTGGACGATGATGATCACGGAAGTGCCGTGGCCCAGGTACCGCTGAGGAACGGTGAAGCCCGGCGGCCCGATGAAAGAGATGTCTGCCCATATCAAGGTCTGGCGCCGTTCGAGGCCGACCGGACCGACGTGTTCTTCGGGCGCGTGCAGGCGACCCGCAATCTCGTCGACCGGTTGGGGCCGCGGCTGAAGGAGCGCGGGACGATCCTGCTGGTGTCGGGTGCATCGGGGGTCGGCAAGTCGTCGCTGCTGCGGGCGGGCCTGCTGCCCGCGCTGGCGGAGGGCGCGTTGCCGCTCGCCGGGTCGGCGCTGTGGCCGCGCCTGCTGATGACACCGACCGCGACGCCGCTGCGGGCGCTGGCGGAGGCCTGGACGCGGGCCTTCGGCGGGCCGGTCGAGGCGGTGGGCGAGCGCTTGCGCGACGACCCGTGGGACCTCCCTTCCGGGCCCTCCGAGTCGGCCGCCCCGGACGGCCGTTTCGTGCTGGTGGTCGACCAGTTCGAGGATCTGTTCACCCTGGTCTCCGACGAGCGGGAGCGGCAGGTGTTCTTGCGCGCGCTGCACGCCATGGCCGAGGGGCCGCGCCGCGCCGGGGTGGTGGTCGGTGTGCGCGCGGACTACTGGGACCGCTGCGCGGCCTATCCGCAGTTCGCCGAGGCCATCCAGGACGGCCAGGTCATCGTCGAGCCGATGACGGAGTCGGATCTGCGGCTGGCCGTCACCGGTCCCGCGGCGGCGGCCGGGCTGGAGCTCGAGCCCGGCCTGGTGGAGCTGATCCTGAGCGAGCTGGGCGAGGGCCGCACGGCCGAGGGCCGTTACGAGCCCGGGGCCCTGCCGCTGCTGTCGCAGGCGCTGCTCAACACGTGGGAGAGGCGCGAGAACGGCCGGCTGACCGTCCGCGGCTATGAGGACTCGGGCCGGGTCCGCGACTCGGTGCAGCGCACGGCCGACCAGGTCCTCGCGCACCTGCCGCCGGAGGACCGCAAGACCGCGCTCAGGGTGTTCCGCCGGTTAACGGTGATCACGGCGGGCGGACGGGCGGCGCGGCGCGCCGCCACCCCGGCCGAGATCCATGCCGCCGCGGGGGCGGACTCGGCGGAGCGGCGCGAGCGGGTCGAGGCGCTGCTGTCGGCGTTCGCCGGCCGGCGGTTGCTCACCCTGCACGAGGACGGCGTCGAGATCGCGCACGACGCGCTGCTCACCGGCTGGCCGACGCTGCGGCAGTGGCTCGAACCCGACCTGACCGCGCAGGCGGTGTACGACCGGCTGGTCGAGGACGCCGAGCGGTGGGACGAGAACCACCGTGACCCCGCGTTCCTGTACCGGGGCGCCCGGCTGCTGTCGGTCGAGGACGCGCGGCTTCGCTGGGAGCGCGACCCCGACAGCTTCCCGCCGCCCGGCTCCACCGTGACGGGGTTCGTCGCGGCGTCGGCGGCGGCCGCCAGGCGGGCGAGCCGCCGCCGCGGCATGGTCATGGCGGGGCTGGCGGTCCTGGCGGCGGCCGCCGTGCTCGCCGCCGTCGCCGCGGTGGACGCCGCGGGCAACGCCGACCGGCAGCGCGGCCTGGCGGTGTCGCGGCAGCTGGCGGCGCAGAGCGAGATCGCCGACGACCCGGTGATCTCCGCCCTGCTCGCGGTGGCGGCGTGGCGGATCGCGCCGACCCCGGAGGCCCGGTACCGGATGCTGGACGCGGCGGCGCGTCCGGCGCGGGCCGTCCTGCCCGGGTACGGCGGGAGCGTCCCCGACGAGGAGCTGGCGCTCGCCCCGCGCGGCTCGGTCATGGCGGTCGGGAGGGGCGACACCGGCGCCGTGCAATTGTGGGACACCGCGACCCGCCGGCGGCTCGGCGGCCCGGTCACCCATCCGGAGGGCGGCTGCGGCGCGGGCTTCGACGTGGCCTTCAGCCCCGACGGGAAGACCCTGGCCGTGGTCTGCGAGATGACCGTCCGGTTCTGGGACGTGGCCACGCGGAAGCCGTCGGGCGGCCCGCTGAACACCCAGGATCCCGACGAGCTGCTGGGTTTCGCGCAGACCATGGCCTTCAGCCCGGACGGAAGGACTCTCGCCACGTCGACCTACGAGGGCACCACCCGGCTGTGGGACATCGCCGCCCGCGAGCAGATCGGCCCCACCCTCGGCACCCCCGACACGAAGTCCGGCGGCCACGCCATCCGCGCGGTGGCCTTCACCCCGGACGGGAGGCACCTGGTCACCGCCGGGGCCGACGGCACCGCGCGGCTCTGGGACACCGCGACGCGGCGCCAGGCCGGAAAGGCGTTCACCGGGCACTCCGACGGCATCGACGACCTGTCCATCAGCCCGGACGGGACGACCCTGGCGACCGTGAGCAAGGACAAGACCGCCCGGCTGTGGAACATCTCCACCCGCAAGCAGATCGGCGGCGCGCTGCGCGGCCCGGCTGAGGGCCGCCCCTTCTCCAGCGTGGCCTTCAGCCCGGACGGCACGAGGCTCGCCACCGCCGGAGAGGACGGCTACCTCCGGCTGTGGGACACCGTCGCCCACCGGCAGGTGGGCCCGGCACTGAACGATCAGCGGCTTCCCGTCCGCGCGGTGGAGTACGGACCGGACGGGAGGACCCTCGTCGCCATCGGCGACGAGGCCACCGTGTGGCTGTGGGACGCCCGGGTCCACCGGCAGCTCGGCACGACGATGACCAGCCTGTCCGCCGTCGCCTTCAGCCCGGACGGCAGGACCCTCGCCGCCCCGGGTCCCGGCGCCGGCGCCCCCGGCACGACGGAGGCCGACCGCGCGGCGCGGCTGTGGGACGTGGCGACCCAGCGCCAGATCGGCGACGGCCTGGAACCCGGCGGCCCGCCGTCCGGTCAGAACACGGTGTTCGAGATCGGCTTCGGGCCGGGCGGGAGGACGCTCATCACGGTGAGCGCCGGCGGCGTCATCAGGGTGTGGGACACCGCCACCCAGCGCCAGGCCGGCCCGCCCGTCGACACGGGCAAGGAGGGCTGGGCCGTCGAGCTCAGCCCCGACGGCCGGCTCATGGCCTTCCGCACCGGCGATGTCATCGGTTTCTGGGACCTCGCCCGCCGCCGCGAGGTCGGGCCCCGCATCACCTTCCCGGGCGGCGCCGACTCGGTCGAGACGATGTCGTTCAGCCCCGACGGCACTCTCCTGGCCACCGCGGGCAATGACCGCGCCGTCCGGTTCTTCGATGTGGCCGCCCGCCGCCAGGTCGGGCGCGCGCTGCCGAACGCGGTCGGCGGAGCCCTCACCGGCGACCTGACGTTCTCCCCGGACGGCGGGACCCTCGCCACCTCGCCGGGCGACGGCACCGTGCGGCTGTGGGACGTGGCGCGCCGCCGCGAGAGCGGAGCCGCCCTCACCGGCCACACCGACGCCGTCTACACGACCGCCTTCAGCCCGGACGGCACCGTCCTCGCCACCGGCTCGGTGGACGAGAGCGTGCGGCTGTGGGACCTGCGGACACGCCGCCAGATCGGGCCGCCGCTGACGGGCCATACCGGATCGGTCACGGCTCTCGCCTACAGCCCGGACGGGCGCGCCCTCGCCAGCGTGGGCAACGACAAGAAGGTGCGGCTGTGGGACGTCGCCGTGCCCGCCGACCCCGCCGGGACGGTCTGCGCGGGCGCGGGCCGGTCCCTCACCCGCGCCGAATGGAAGCAGTACATCCCGGACGAGCCTTACCAGCAGATATGTCGCTAGGAATGTTCCTTCGCGGTTTCCGGCGGCGGACCGACAGGCCCGCCCCGGAACTGGTCGCGCTGTTCCGCTCGATCATCGACGAGGGCAGGCAGGTCCACCCGATCGCGGGCGACTTCCTGGAGCACTTCATGGACGGCGCCGGCGCCTCCAGAACAATGTCGCTGCGCTGGCTGCGCTCCTTCAAGGCGATCCAGCGGGCCGAGCGCAAGAACCACCGCCGGTTCGAGCGGCAGCTCGAACGGGAGGCGAGGAAGATGCGCGACGGCTCCTCGACCTGGGTGCACGACCACTGGGACGCCCGGATCAACGCGTTCATCGGGACGGAGCTGTTCTATGTCAGCCGGATGAGCCTGCTGCGCTCGGAGGGCTCGTTCACGCTGACCCGGACGGGAGCGGAGACACGGGTGTCGGGAACGGTCCGCCACCATTGGTTCGATCCCTACGACTGGGATCGCGGCCGATGGGTCTACATCCCCAAGCACGGGTTCGTCCCCATCGCGGTCGGCCGCGAGCTGGTCGCCGTCGACGAGGCGCGCAACTTCCTGATGGAATCACGCCATGTGCAGACGCTGGAGGGCACCGTCCGGGAGGGCGGCCGGTGGCGAGGGCGCGGCTGGGCGGAGTTCGAGTGGTCGCTGGTGAGGAGGGCGGGCCGATGACCACGGACCGGTCCGGTCCACCGGCTCCTCCGGGTCCGCGGGAGGACGGCACGACGGCGGACTTCGTCCGGTCGCTCGTCCTGCTGCGGCGGTGGGCGGGCGAGCCGTCGCTGAGCAGGCTCCGCGCCCTCGGCGGCCAGATCGTGTCCTCCGACGGGACCACGATCGACGCGCTGCCCAAGAGCACGACCTCGCACGTCCTGCGGCAGACCGGCAAGCTGCCCCGCTGGGACTTCGTGAAGGCGTTCGTCACCGCCTGCCTCCGCAACGGCGACCATCCGGCCGAGCTGATCCCCGGGGAGCTCCAGCGCTGGCGGGCGGCCAGAGACGTGCTCGCCGGGTCCTCCCCCGGCCCGGTGCCGGAGGAACCGGCGGCGCGGGAAGAGGCGGCCGTGCGGGAAGAGGCGGCCGTGCGGGAAGAGGCGGCCGTGCGGGAGGCCGCGCCGGAGTCGCCCGTGACGGTCGGCGCGACGGTCCAGGCGGAGCGGACCATCGTCCGTGCCGAGCCGGACCAAGCCCTGGAACTGCTGGCGCGCCGGGTGGTCCGCGAGGAGGACAGAGCGCGCAAAGGCCTGCTCGGCGGCTACAGCATCGCGCCGGTCTCCTTCGGACCGGACACGGGACCGCTCCCCCGGGAAGCCGCGGCCGAGGTGGCGGACGACCTCTCCTCGATCGGCCGCGTCTTCACCGGCCTGCCCTCGAAACGCCTGCTCGTCGTGGGCGAGTCGGGGGCGGGCAAGACGGTCCTCGCCATCGAGCTCGTCCTGCAGCTCCTGGAGTCCTTCATGACGTCCGGCGGGCCTGCGGACGGCCGCGCGATGGTGCCGGTACGCCTGAACGCCGCCCGGTGGACCCCGGGCACCCCGTTCGAGTCATGGCTGAGCGAGCAGCTGGTGCAGGACTTCGGGCTCTCGTCCGGGGACGCCGAGCGGCTGGTGCGGGACCGCCGGGTGCTGCCGGTCGTGGACGGGCTGGACGAGCTGGACCCCGAACCCGCCACCGGCCCGCCCCGCCGCGCGATCGGGCTGCTCACCGAGCTCAACCGGTACAGCGACTTCTCCGGACGGCGGCCCGGCGCGGCCGTGGTGACCTGCCGGGCCGACCGCCACGCCGAGCTGTCGGAGGCGCGGGCCGGGCTCGACGGCGCGGTCCGGATCCACCTGCACGACCTGACGATCGAGCAGATCGACACCTACCTGCGCGCCCGCTGGCCGGACGGCCACCCGCACCGGACGGGCCGGGACGGCATCCTCGCGGCCCTGTCGGGCCCGGCGGGCAAGGCGGTCCACACCGCCCTGGCCACCCCGTGGCGGCTGCTGCTGACCGCGACCGCCGTGGAGTCCGGCGCCGACCCGGCCGAGCTGCTCGGCGCCGACCCGGCCGGCGACCCCTACACCGAGGCATCGCGGATCACCCGCAGGCTCCTGGACGCCTACATCCCCGCGGCGACCCGGCTGACGCCCCGCACCACCCACGGGGTCCCCTACCGTCCCGAACAGGTGCGTTCGTGGCTCGTGCGCCTGGCCGCCCACCTCCAGTGGCAGGCCGCCCAGACGGACCGGCCGCCGTCCGGCCTGACGGCGATCGACATCGTCCCGCACCTGCTGTGGCCGATCGGCGGCCGGCGCCGGATCCGGGCCCTGCACGGCCTGTGCTGCGCGGCCCTCGCGGTCGTCGCGATGCTGGCGTTCTGGACGGGCTCGGCCCTCGACCGTCCCGGCGACCCGCTCGGCGTCCCCGTCCCGGAGGCGGGGCTCACCCTGGCGCTCATGGCGGGCTGGGTGGCGACCGCGACCGGCCTGGCCCTGTCGCCGTGGCCGACCGCCGCCGGCGGGCGCACCAGCGTGCCCTACCGGCGGCGCGTGACCGGCGGCCTGCTCGGCGCCCTCGCCGGTGCCCCGGCCGGCGTGCTGGGCGGACTGACCGGGTTCGCGCTGACCGGCGGCGACGTCTTCGGTCCCGCCTTCGCCGCCGCCGCGGGCGCGACCGGCGGCACGGTGTTCGGGGCGGTCATCGGGCTGACCGCGATCGGGCGGCGGGGAGCCGAGCGCATGACCGTGCCGGAGGCGGTCCGCGCCCAGCCGCTCACCCTGCTGGGCTTCGGCCTGTGCGGCGCCCTCACCGGGCTGCCGCCGGTCCGCCTCGCCCACGCCGACCCGCTCCCCCTTGCCGCGGGGGTCGCGGGCGCGTTCGCCCTGGCCGTCGCGCTCGGCATCACCTTCAAGATCGCCACGGGCGGCTGGAGCAAGGACGCCGAGCTGGCCCACCCCCGCGAGGCCCTGCACCGCAACCCGATGATCGGGGTCGCGTTCGGCCTCACCGGCGGCGTCGCGGCCTTCCTGGTGTTCGTCATGAACCAGGACGTCCTCACGTCCCTGGCCTGCGCGCTCATCGGCGGCGTGGCGTTCGGCCTCGCCTTCGGCGCGATCGCCTGGTCCCGCACCATGATCGGCCTGATCGTCGCGGCCGCCCGCGGCCTGCTCCCGCTGCGGCTGTGGACCTTCCTCGACTGGGCCTGCGAGGCGAGGCTGCTGCGCGTCAGCGGTGCCACCTACCAGTTCCGGCACCGCGAACTCCAGGACTACCTCACCGCCGCGGCGACCACCGATGGCGACCGGCCCCGCGGCGGCGCGCACGACCTTTCGGTGCCCTGAGCATCGCCGGCCGTCGCCAGAACTGTCACCGTCGCGCCGATGCCGCGATGTCCCCCCTCTGCGGTAATATCGAACGTATGATCGAACGCCACGGGGTACTCCCAGCCGCCGTCACTGCGATCACCAGCTCCCCCTCCCACCAGCGACCCGTCGTCATGATCACCTGCGGCGCGGACGGGCCGCCCCAGGTCTGCGTGCCCGACTGGGGCGAGTTGCGCGCCGTCGACGACCGGCACCTGCGCGTGGCGGTCTGGCCGACGGACCCCACGGCGGTCAACTTGGACGGCGGCGCGCCCGTCCTGCTGATCGTCACCGCGCTGTCCGACGTCTATCTCGTGCGCGCCACCCCCCGGCGGCTGGTCAACGCCGCCATGGTGTGGGCCCACTACGAACTCACGATCACCTCGGCGCGGATCGCCGACCGCGGCACCACCCCGCGCCTGGAGCCCGACCGCGCCGAGGCGGGCGAGGAGTTCCTCGCCGCGGGGCCGGCGAGGACGGACGACGTGCTGAGGAGGAAGGTCGCGGCGTTCCGGGCCCGCCGCCGCAGCTCGCGCGGGCGATCCCCCTGGGCCGCCCCTCCGGCGGCCGGAGGGCGGGGAGATCATCGTTGCACCGAAGGCGCACGCCGCTGACCGGGGGGGAAGCGCCTCGGTCACCGACCGGCCGCCCCCGCCCGCGGTCAGTCGTCGAGGTCGCGGCTGAGGCGGTGGAGGCGGAGCGCCAGCTGCACTTCGAGCGTGTGGTCCGGGCTGTTCCAGTCCTTGCCGAGGAGGCGCTTGACCCGGTCGAGGCGCTGCGTGACGGTGTTCGGGTGGATGTGCAGCCGCTTGGCGCTCGCGACGAGGCTCTGCCCGGTGGCGAAGTAGGTGTCCAGCGTCTCCATCAGGACGGTCGAGCGCTGCTCGTCGTGCTGGATGACCGGGCCCAGCGTCCGCATCACGAACCGGGCCGCGGACGCGCCGTCGCCGAGGAGCAGACCGGCGTAGCCGAGGTCGTCGGCCGTGGCGGCGGAGCCGGTGCGTTCGAGCCGGAGCAGCGCCTGGGCGCAGGCCAGCGCCTCGGCGTAGGCGGCGGGCAGGTCCGCCGGGTCGTCGACCGGCCCCGCGGCGCCGACGGTGACCGGCGACCTCAGCCGCGTGGTCATCGACCGCGAGATCTGGCGGCCGGTGAGCGACGGGTCGTCGGAGGGGATGACCAGCACCGCGAGACCGTCCCGCACGGTGCTCAGCCCGTCGCGGGCGGCCGCGAGGTCGGACGCCACCGAGGCGAGGCTGTGCCGTTTCTCCGCCCGGATGTGCGCGACGACGACGGCGTGCCGCTTCTGCGGCTGGTAGCCGATCCGCAGGGCGCGCTCGGCCAGGGAGGAGTACGTGCGCGGGTTGGGCGTGAGCAGGTCGTCCAGCAGCTCGCCGCGCACCCGGGCCTCGGCGGCGGCCAGGTTGCGGCCGAACAGCTGGAGCAGCGAGGCGACGACGGCCGCCCGCCCGAGCAGGCGCCGGTCCAGGTCGCCGACCCCGGCGGGGGCCGCCGGCGGGGCCCAGACCAGGGTGCCGAGGTTCTCGCCGCCGGCGACGAGGCCGGTGGCCCAGTACGTCCCGTCCCGCGTGACGCCGGAGGAGCCGCCCGGCCGGCCGCCCGCCGCGACCGCCATCGCCTGGAGGGCCTCCGGCGGCGCCCCGGGCGTCCAGGCGACGGGCGTCTGGAACTCGTCGAAGATGGCGAGCACGCCGCCGAGCTGGTCGCCCACCGCGGTCACGACCTCCTGGACACCGCCGCCGCGCAGCACGATGTCCATGCTCTGGTCGTGCGCCGCGACCGCCCGCTCCTGGTCGACCGTCCGCTGCCGCAGGGCGGTCAGCGCCCGGTCCTTCTCGTACCTCTCCCGCGCCCGGTCGATCGCGGACGCGGCGAGGTCGGCGAAGGAGCCGAGCAGGGCGATGGCGTCGTGGGAGAACGGCCCCGGCGTGCGGTTGGCCCCGAAGAGCACCCCGATGACGGTGCCGGTGCGCAGCGGCACGCCGACGATCGACACCTGCCGCTCCGCCCTGACCGAGGCGTCGACGTCCGGATCGTGCGCCAGGCGCTCGTCGCTGAAGTAGTCGGGCGTCGAGAACGGCGTGCCGGTGGCGGCGACCCTGCCGCCGACGCCGGCGCCGAACGGGATCCGGACGTCCTTCCAGGCCGAGGACGTCGCGCCGACCATCACCCGCATGCAGGTGACGCGTTCCTCGTTGTCGTTCAGGCTCAGATAGGCCATGTCGCAGCCGAGCAGCCGCTGCGCCTGGCTCACGATCAGGGTCAGGATCGTGTCGGGGTCGCTGCGGTCCTCCGCGAGCTCCTTCGCGCACTCGACCAGCGCCCGCTGCTGTTCCTGGCGGGAATGCCGCTTCTCCAGCGTGTCGCGAAGGTGGAGGGCGAGCGTATGCTCCGCCTGGAGGTCCGCTACCTCGGCGGAAGAGGCGGCTTCCGCCACCATGCGGTTCAGGACCTCGTCGTAGAGGGGCAGCGGCGCCCCGTCGACGAGAAGCCGGAGAAAACTGGGCCTGTTCACACCTTCTCCCGTCAACGCGGTACACGCCACTATAACTAAGCGCATAGTCAGCCGCTAGGATGCGGACGTCAGGGGCCGCCGCGGACCGCGTCCGCCGGGCCCGCCGAGCGGCATCGGTACCGTGCCGGGCACGTGAAGGAGGCGAGGGTCGCGGATGGCCAAACGGCAGGCCAGGTTCACGGCACAGGACCTGGCGGACGATCCCCGGCTGCAGGACCACTCCCCCGATCTGTGGCGCGCCGAGCTCGGCACGGTGCAGCGGAACCTGTTGACCTCGGCGGTGCGCTGCTTCGCCGCCAACGGCTTCCACGCGACGACGACGCGGGACATCGCCGAGGGGGTCGGGCTCAGCCCCGCGGCGCTCTACGTTCACTTCCCCTCGAAGGAACTGGTCCTGTTCGAGATCATCCGGGTCAGCCACGAACGGGTCCTGTCGCACGTCCAGGATCCCGCCATCCTGGCCCTGGAAGGGGCGGCCGACCGGCTGCGCGCCATCGTCTCGGCGTACACGATCTGGCACGCCCGCCATCACGTGGCGGCGCGCGTCTGCCAGATCGAGCTGACCGGGCTGACGGCCGAGCACTACGAGGAGATCCTGGAGCTGCGCCACCGGACCAACGAGTTCTTCCGCGACGCGGTCGCCCGCGGGGTCGGCGACGGGTCCTTCGCGGACGTCGACGTCAAGCGGGTCGCCCGCGCGATGCTCTCGCTGAGCATCGACCTCGTCCGCTGGTACCGGCTCGACGGCCCCGACTCGCCGGAGCAGCTCGGTGATTTCTACGCCGAACTCGCGCTGAAGCTGGTCGCGAAGTAGGCCGTTCCCCGTCCCGTCCCACCTGTTGACAAGCGACCGCCGCGACGCTAACTATGCGCTTAGTAAGCACCAGCTCCCGCCGCGGTGCCGGAGGTTCCATGCACGGTCTGATGCAGGACCGGTCTCTCGACGTCCCCGTCCTCATGCGCCGCGCCGAGCGGATGTTCGCGCACAAGCGGGTCGTCACCGCCACCGCCGACGGCGAGACCACCGCCACCTGGGGGCAGGTCGTCGCCCGCGCGCGCCGGCTCACCGCCGCCCTGGACGTCCTCGGCGTGCCGCGCGGCGCCCGCGTGGGCACGTTCGCCTGGAACTCCCAGCGCCATGTCGAGCTCTACCTCGGGGTGCCGAGCGGTCGCCGGGTGCTGCACACCCTGAACCACCGGCTGTTCGCCGCCGAGCTGACCTACATCCTCAACGACGCCGAGGACGGCGTCCTGTTCGTCGACCGCTCCCTCATCGCCACGGTGTGGCCTCTGGTGGAGAAGGCCCCGGCCGTGCGGCACGTCGTGCTGATGGACGACGGCGGCACCGAGGAGGTACCGGACGACCCCCGGATCATCGACTACGAGGCGCTCCTCGCGGAGACGCCCGGCGAGGCACCGCCCATCGCGATCGACGAGAACGACGCCGCGAGCCTCTGCTACACCTCGGGCACGACCGGGCGGCCCAAGGGCGTGCTCTACAGCCACCGCTCGATCGTCCTGCACACGCTGCTGATCCTCGGCACCGACAACTTCGGGATCGGCGAGCGCGACGTCGTGATGCCGATCGTGCCGATGTTCCACGTCAACGCGTGGGGCCTGCCCTACGCCGCGGCGCTCGCCGGCGCCGACCTCGTGCTGCCGGGCCCCGCGATGAACTCGGCGGCGCTCGCCCGCCAGATGTCCGGGCACCGCGTGACGTTCACGGCCGGGGTGCCGGCGATCTGGCGCTCCCTCCTCCCGCTGATCGGGCAGGTCGACGTCTCGTCGCTGCGCAAGGTCGTGTCCGGGGGCAGCCCGGTACCGGACGCGCTCGCGCGGGAGTGGCACGAGGCGACCGGCGTCCCGCTCAGCAGCTCGTGGGGCATGACCGAGACCAGCCCGGTGGTGGCCTCCGCCCGGCTCGCGACCGTGCACGACGGGCTCGACGCGGGCGCCCGGCGGGCGATACTCGCCGCTCCCGGCCCGTCCCTCCCGCTCACCGAGCTGCGGCTGGTCGGCGAGGACGGCGGCCGCGTCGACCACGACGGCACGACGCCCGGCGAGCTCCAGGTGGCCGGGCCCACGGTCGCGTCCCGCTACTTCGGCGCCGATCCGGGCGAGTCGCAGTTCACCGAGGACGGCTGGCTGCGCACCGGCGACGTCGCGACCATCGACCGGTACGGCTACGTCCGCATCGTCGACCGCACCAAGGACATGGTGAAGTCGGGCGGCGAGTGGATCTCCTCCGGCGCCCTGGAGAACGAGATCATGGCCCACCCCGACGTGGTGGAGGCGGCGGTCATCGGCGTGCCGGACGCCCGGTGGGGCGAGCGCCCCCTCGCCTGCGTCGTCCTCGCCCCCGGGCGCGACCTCGACGCGGCGGGCCTGCGGGAGCACCTGACCGGCCGGGTGGCCTCCTGGTGGATCCCCGAGCGGATCCGGATCCTCGCCGAGATCCCCAAGACCGGGACCGGCAAGTTCTCCAAGACGACCCTCAGAGAGCAGTTCGCCGCACACCAGCAGGAGCAGCATGCCGACGACCAGTAGCCCGCCCCGTCCCCTGCCCGCCGCCGTGACCGTCCGGGAGGAGGCGTCGTGATGTCGAACCTGACCTTCGACTTCACCGGCCGGACCGTCGTCGTGACCGGCGCCGCCCGCGGCGTCGGGCGGGCCGTCGGGCAGCACTTCCGGGACGCGGGCGCGACGGTGTACCTCGTCGACTCCGACGCCGAGGAGGTCAAGCTCGCGGCGGCTGAGACCGGCGCGACGGGGCTGGTCGCCGACGTCTCAGACACCGCGCGGGTGAACGAGGTCGTGGAGCGGGTCGTCGCGGAGTCCGGCCGCATCGACGTGCTGGTCAACAACGCGGGCATCCTGCGCGACGGCGTGCTGTGGAAGCTCACGGACGAGGACTACGAGGCCGTCATGGCGGTCCACGCCGGCGGAACGTTCCGGTTCACCCGCGCCGCGGTCCCCCACTTCCGGCGGCAGGGCGGCGGGCGCGTCATCAACGTCACCTCCTTCACCGGGCTGCGGGGCAATCCCGGGCAGTCCAACTACGCCATGGCCAAGGCCGGCATCATCGGCTTCACCAAGACGGCGGCCAAGGAGCTCGCGCGGTTCGGCATCACGGTGAACGCGATCTCGCCCAACGCGCAGACCCGCATGATCGACTCCGTCCCGGCCGAGACGCTGGAGCGGCTCACCGCGTCGATCCCGATGGGACGCTTCGCCGACCCCTCGGAGATCGCCGGCGCCGTGGCGTTCCTCGCCTCGGCCGAGGCCTCCTACATCACCGGCGTCGTGCTGCCGGTGGACGGGGGTATCTCAGTGTGACGCGGCCAGGTCCCGGCATCCACAACCGCAGGAGGCAACATGTCCACCAAGGCGAGCACTGTGCTCAGCGACTTCGCCTTCCTGGAGGCGCCGCGCTGGCGTGACGAGCGCCTCTGGTTCTCCGACTTCTACACGCACCAGGTGTACTCGGTGCGCGAGGACGGATCCGATCTCCAGGTGGAGGCGGACGTCCCCGAGCAGCCGTCCGGGCTGGGCTGGCTTCCGGACGGCCGGCTGCTCATCGTCTCCATGCGCGACCGCAGGATCCTGCGGCGCGAGGCGGACGGCTCGCTCGCCGTCCACGCGGACCTGAGCGGGCACGCGGCGGGCCACCTCAACGACATGGTCGTCGACGCCGAGGGCCGGGCGTACGTCGGCAACTTCGGCTTCGACCTCATGAACGGCGCGCCGCTGGAGCCGGCGGCCCTGCACCGGGTGGATCCGGGCGGCGAGGTGACCGAGGTGGCGGACGACCTCTGGTTCCCCAACGGCAGCGCGATCACGGCGGACGGCGTCCTGGTCGTGAACGAGACGTTCGGCGACCGCATCAGCGCGTTCGACGTCACCGGGGACGGCCGGCTCGTCAACCGGCGCACGTGGGCCCGGTTCGGGCCGCTGCCGACCGACCGGTCCGTCGAGCGGATGCTGGCCAGCGTCTCGGTCGCCCCGGACGGCGCCTGCCTGGACGCCGGCGGCGGGCTGTGGGTGGCGGACGCGCTCGGCGCCCGGCTGATCCGCGTGACGGACGGCGGCGAGATCACCGACGAGCTGAGCCTCGGCATCAACGTCTTCGCCTGCGCGCTCGGCGGCTCCGACGGCCGCACGCTCTTCGCGTGCGCCGCGCCCGACTTCCATGAGCACGCCCGCAAGGCCGCCCGGGAGGCGGAGCTGCTCGCCATCCGGGTGGCCGTGCCCGCGGCCTGACGCACGGCGCGCCCGGACCGCACGATCAGGACCGGCCTGACCCGCGCGTTCGCGGGTCAGGCTGGGGTGTCGACGGGTTCTTTGGTTTCGGGTGCGGGTTGGTCGGGTGTGGGTGGGTGGCGGGTGGTCAGGAGGTGGCGGGCGGTGCCCCAGATGCCGCGGCGGAACAGCAGGACGATGACGATGAAGATGGATCCGGTGACGATTCCGGTTTCCTGGAATCCGGCGGTGGCCAAAAAGTCCTGGAGTTGGACGACCAGGGCCGCGCCGATGGCGCCGCCCCACAGGGTGCCGATGCCGCCCAGGATGACCATCATCACCGCCTGCCCGGAGGTGGTCCAGTACACCCCTTCCAGGGAGGCGAAGCCGTGCCCGACCGCGAACACGCCCCCGGCCAGGCCCGACAGCCCGGCCGACAGCACGAAGGCCAGCAGCCGGTACCGGTCCACCGGATAGCCCAGGGCGCGGGCGCGGGCGGGGTTGTCGCGGATGGACACCAGAACGCGCCCGAA
>NZ_FOVH01000026.1 GCF_900115095.1 Actinomadura madurae | reverse complement strand
CGCGACCAGTCCAGCTCACCGCGCGCACCCAGCTCGTCCAGCACCAACCGGTGCAGCTTGGCCCACACCCGTGCCGCCGTCCACTCGGTGAAGCGCCGGTGCGCGGTAGGACCCGACGGCCCGAACACCGGCGGCAACTGCTGCCACGTACAACCTGTGGTGGCCACGAAGATGATCGCCGCCAGCACCTCACGATCCCCGTACCGGCGCCGGCCACCGCCCTGCGGCCGCGTCGGAGCGGGCGGCACCACCCGCTGGAACAGCTCCCACAACTCCTCTGGCACCAGCCGCTCGACCATTTCCACGACCGCAGGCTACCGCCACCAAACCAAATGAGATGATGTCTTAGCTCGGCGGCAATCCACGTACAAACGCCCCCACCGAACCATTGCGCGGCCTGCAACCGGACCTGTTTTGGTCGTTCCCGGCCGGCAGCGGTCATCCCACCGCCCTGGGGGCATCTCGCCACGCCACCGGCATACGCCACACCACCGGCCGTCCACTCGCCCGGCCGCCATCACTCATCAACCCTGGTTGGCGGCCGATTGCGGAACGCGGCATCCATCAACTTCGATCTCGCCGACCCGCCGCCGGCGACCAGCCAACTGAAGTGGCTGCCGGGGGTTACGCTGCGGACGCTCGGCCGGCGCCCCGGGCATGTGGTGTCGCGCACCGAATTGTGCAGGGTGCCGCCGAGGTGACTGGTCGGCGCGCCCAGCGGCCAGCGACGCCTGGCATTGGGCAGGCCGCCGCGGGAAGCCCACCCGAAGCGCGACGCGAGCCTTCCGGCGAGCGCGCTCGCGCCTCCCAGGCGGTGCGGAAGTCGCCTGGCCCCGAGGGGCTCTTCATCCCATCGCTCCATCCTCTGGCCTCTTTCCGCCTCGATCCAGCAGATAGGAGGTGGCCCCACCGAAACGAGGACCTGCCCGGCCCGGCTGCGCTCCGGCAGCCGTTCGAGGGAGTAGGACCCGATCCGCAGCTTAGGGATTGGGTCCTACCCCATCCGTGCTCGGCGCGGGCCTCGGCCAGCAGTCGCGACTGGAGATAACGGTCCGCTGGACAGCGGAGGCGTTCGCGGCTCGGTCAGTTGACCGTAGCGGCGGACCAGCATGACCGCCCCCGGTGCGCTCAGGGACTCGTGAGGACGACACGGGTGAGAACGGAAGGACAGCAGTCCCGCTGTGGGCGCAGTCAGCGGGCGACGCGGTAGCGGAGGTGGGTGACGCCGTTGCCTTGGAGGGTGGCGATCGGGCCTTCCAGGTCGACCGGGCCGCCCAACTCGCTCAGGTAGGGCACGCCGTCGCCGAGGAAGACCGGCATGAGGTCGATCCACACCTCGTCCAGCAGGCCCAGTTCCAGGGCCTGGCGGGCGATGGTCCCGGCGGCCACGTTGACGTACCTGTCGCCCGCCACGGCCTTGGCCTGCTCGATCGCGCTCGCGACACCGTCGGTGACGAAGGTGAAGGGGACGGTGGTGTCGCGATCCTTCCAGTCGTCGGGGACGTTGTGCGTGACGACGAAGACGGGTTCGCCTGTGGGTGAGTCACCACCCCAGCCGTTGGTCAAGTCGAACAACCGTCGGCCGATGACGCCTGCCCCGGCGGTTCCGGCCATCTCACGCCAGTGGAGCGCGCTGGCCTCGCTCAGACCCAGGGTCATCTTCCCTGAGAGCATCGGAATCGCGACGTTTCCGGAGTCGTGCCAGCGGTGCAGCCGATCGAAGCCGCTCTCCTGCGGGCCTGCGATGAAGCCGTCCAGGGACATGCTCGCCGTGGTGTACACCTTGGTCATGGTCGGGTTCCCTTCTCTTCGCCCTCGCTGTCTGGACTGACCGCACGCGTCCAAGAAAGTCATCGGTGCCCGGCCCCCATGTCCGTACCTGGGTGCGGTGGCGGTGCACCTACTGGACCGCCGGCCTGACGAGACCGGAGCCGTGCACGCTCGTCCCAACTCGCGTCCACGGGTCGTCCTAGGGATGAGGATCACGTCGGTGAATCGGCCCCGGGGGGGCAGGACGCGCCAGCCAGCTGCCAGCACAGCGGGGCACGAAACGGTGGGATGTCGGGGATGCGATGCCGCGCGAGGTCCGGGCGGCAGTAGTGGCGTCGCGCGGACGGTCCCGGCTCGTGCCCTTCCCGTCCTACTCGACGGCCTCCTGTGTCACGGGAGACCACGTCACCATGGCCATCACCGGAGACGGCAGTGCGCGTGATCCGCCACGTACTGCCCTACCGGTTCTGTGTGACGGGTTGTCCGGCTGCGGAGAACTCGGGCAGCCGCTCGTGGTTGTGTGCTGGCTGGGGAGCGGCCGGTCTGCTCCCGGACGTCCTCGCGACCTACGAGGGCGAACCAGCTATGTTGCCGATCGAGGTGGTCTTCGCAGGGGATCGTGCGAGCATGCTGCGCGATGGGCGGGCCGATGCCGCACTGCTGTACACGCCGACCGATGACGTCCGTGGGCTGGACACCGAGACGCTGCTGAGCGAGCGCCGGTCGCTGTGCTGTCTGTGTCCTATCCCCTCGCACGTTCGCTGATGCTGCCACCGGTGCCGCCATCGGTGGGATCGTGCTTGTACAGCCTTCGCGCTCAAAGTCGGCCATCCGCAGACTAGGCCGTGATGCACCTGATCGCCCTGGGCCGCACGGTCACCGTGCTGCCGCAGTCATTGACCACGCCCCTGCGCGATGACCTGACGACGATTCCAGTGACCGACGTTCCGCCGAGTGTCCTCGTGCTCGACTGGCCCGCACACGGCACGTCCTCATCGGTCGCTGCCCTCGCCCGCGCCGCCGCGAAAGCCGCCACGGCGCCGCAATGCTAGGCCCCCGTGCGGGTCCGTCCGGAGGCTGTTGGCGTCTCTCGGCCGAGTGCGGCTCCGGCGGCGTGCTGATGTGCCCGCACGATGGCGGGGTCCACGCTGCCGAGGTGCTCGGGGGCCGCCGCCGAGGTGCTCGGGGGCGCCGCCGAGGTGCTGGGGGGCCGCCGCCGCGTTTGCGGGCCTGCCGGGATCACTTCCAGACCCCTGCCGACGGCAACAGGGGACCATGGGAGACGCCGCCCGCCCGCCTGAATTGCGCCCCGGGCCGTCCGGGGGCACTTCGGGCGGGCGCTGCGTCCCGTCGATCTTGTGGCCCAGGATCCAGCCTCTCCCGCCCAGGCGCTGCCCGGTGCGGCTCTTGCGGCAGAACCGGCACATCCTGCACGCGGTGATGCACGACACCTGCACCTGTCGGCATGGCGGAGGTTAGGCGGCCTGGGTTAGCTCGGTTGGTGGGGTGGTGGTGGGGGTCGCTCTTGTGTCGGGGGGTGGGAGGGCGCGGTAGATGTAGCGGCCGGTGCTGTCTTGGGTGATGTGCATCTGCTCCGCGTTGGCGTGTTTGAAACGGTTGTGCCATCCGCAGCAGAGGGCCAGTTTGTCGATGTCGGTGGGGCTGTCGCCTAGGGCCCATCCGTTCACGTGATCGACTTCGCACAGGGTGCCGGGGACTTCGCAGCCTCGGACCGCGCAGGTCGGATAGAGCGTTTCGAGGACTTGGCGTTGGGCTGCGGTGGCGAACCGGACCTTGTGTCCCAAGTAGAGCGGGGTGTGGCCGCCGCCCAGGAGGAGCGGCGAGACTCCTGCGGCCAGGGCCATGCGGCGGGCCTGGGGGGCGGGGATCGGGGTGCCGTCGGTCAGGCGGGCGGGTGCTTCGCCGCCGGTCAGGGTGTCCAGATCGCAGATGACGGTGACCTTGGTGGCCCGGTGGCCGCCCGAGAGGACGCCGGTCAGCGCGGCGGCGGTTCGTTCGGGCAGGTCGCGCTGGTCGTCGGGTCCTGCTGGTTTGGCCAGAGGTCCCAGGGTTCCGTCCCAGATGGCGGCGTCCTCGGGGTTCAGCCAGCCCTTGATGTATCGGCCGCCGTCCAGGGAGCGCGTCACAGTGACCCAGGAGCGCTCGTAGCCGCGCTGGGAGTCTTCAGGGGCTTGCTCGCGCCCGTCTCGTTCGGCGATGACGTCGCGGATGCGGCGGCCGAACGCGGCGACTTTTCCGGCTGAGAAGCCCTGGCCGACCATGTCCAGCAGGACTGATTCCGCCTCCGCGCAATCGGCGTCGTCAAGCCGGGCGACGGCGTCGGCCACGGTGGCGGCGTGGCCGTAGGACAGCTCACCGCCTGCGAGCATCGCCGTCACCTTCGGCAGCCTGTGGCGCTGCCGTGCCAGGGTCACCCGCTCTCTGGCGCGCGACTCGCGCATGCCCAGCCGCGACCGCAGCCATGCCTGGGTGGACGGCAGGCCCCAGCGAAACATTTCTCCAGTGGCGTCCACGCGACCGATCAATTCGGCCAGCGCGCTTTCCTGCGCGTCCGACGCGGCCGCGAGCTTCTCCGCCAACTCCATGCAGGACGACGGGGATTCCGGCGCGGTACGTCCGGCTAATTCAGCGGCGATCGTGGCAGCGGCTTTCACCAACTCCATGGTAGACGCCCCACGCAGATCGACCGCGATCAAATCCATGAGGAAAGTATATCGAATGTGTGTTCGAAGTGGGCCGCGAGAACCACTTCAGTTTTGTCACCGCGGGGATAGTCGGAGGCGGTCCCCAATCGCCGTCCGCTCAGAGAAGCCGGGCCATGGCTTCGCCCTGCCCCTCTTGGACGGTGGGGTGGCGCGTCGGGCAGGGGGCAGGCGGAGCCTGCCCGACGAAAGCTGCACCCAGGGGCCGCAGAGGCTCCGAAGTCAAGGGTGGGACGAAGTCCCATCGCGAAGCGACGCCGAAGGCGCCCTTGACTTCGGAGGGGCGGCCCCGTACGCAGCGCCACCCCACACAATTGCCCGAACACGGACATACTCATCCTAGGTCGGGACTGGGCGACACAACTCGGGTCCAAGTAATCAGACTCCGGACAAATGCTCTCCACTCAATGGTCAGGGAAAGAGTATGGAACAGGCTTCATATCGACATTTGCGACTCGGTTGCCTGTTGGGCTTGGCGTCTGCTCGCCGGCTGGGCGGTGATTGGGCATGTGACGCAGGCGGAGGGCTGCCGGACGGTAGGGGCGGGCGGGCATTATGGCGGGCATGACGTTTCAAGCGAGCGGCACCTTCGACATCGAGGCGTGGGACGCCGACAAGCCCTATGACGAGCAGGGCGGGAACAAGCTGACCCGGGTGCACGTCGGCAAGGCCTTTCACGGGGACCTCGTGGGGACGAGCTCCACCGAGCTGATCACGGTGGAGTCGGCGGCGGGGCCGGTCGCCTACGTGGGAGTCGAGCATGTCCAGGGCATCCTGCACGGCCGCGAAGGGACGTTCGTGTTGCAGCACAGCGCGGGCAGCGAGGACGGGACGCCCGACACCCAGTGGCTGCGGTGGCTGATCGTGCCCACGTCCGGGACGGGCGAGCTGGCGGGCATCCGCGGTGTCGGGCAGATCACCGTCGCCGAGGACGGGTCCCACGCCTGGGCGCTGGAGTACACGCTGGACTAGCGGCCGACCGGCGGCCGGTAATGTTCACCTCATGCCCCCGGTCACCGGCGACGCTACGCGCGAGCGCATCATCGACGCGGCCGAAGAGTGCTTCGGCCGCTTCGGCGTGGCCAAGACCACGGTCGAGGACATCGCCGCCGCGGCGAAGCTGTCGCGGGCGACCGTGTACCGGAGCGTCACCGGCGGGCGGGACGAGCTGATCCTCGCGGTGGTGGTCCGCGACCTGCACCGGTTCCTCGACCGGCTCGCCGAGCGGTTGCGCCGGGAGCGGTCGGTGTCCGAGGCGATCGTCGAGGGCACGCTGGACGCGGTCGAGTACGTCCGCGACGAGCCGGCCCTCGCGCATTTCCTCGTCCCGGAGGCGGCGGGGCACATGCAGGCGGCCGTGGCCGGGGCCGCCGAGCACGTGCTCGCGCTGTGCTGCGACTACGTCCGGCCCTATTTCGAGCAGGCGCAGCGGCAGCGCAGGCTCCGGCCCGACATCGAGGTGGAGGGGACCGTGGAGTTCCTCTTCCGCATCATCACCTCGCTGATCGTGATGGAACGCGACCGGGACGCCGACGGGCTGCGCCGCTTCCTGCGCACCTATGTCGTCCCGGTCATCGCGGCGCCATGACTCCGGCGAGCGGGTAGCGTCCAGTGAAGTCCAGGCGGGAGAAAGGCCGGCAACGATGAAGGACACGGCACACGAGATGCGGGGGAGCTCGGCCGTCCGGCCGAGTCCGGTGTTCCTCGCGGTCGTGGCGGCGACCGTCCTGTGCGGCCTGATCGCCTGGCGGTACGGGACGATTCTGGAGCGGCCGGGACGGATCGCGCTGTTCGGGTTCGTGATCGCCGCCTGGATCCTGTCGCTGTCGCTGCACGAGTTCGGGCACGCGTACATGGCGTACCGGTCGGGCGATCGCAGCGTGGTGTCGAAGGGCTACCTCACGCTGAACCCGCTGAAGTACTCCGACATCACGCTGAGCTTCCTCATCCCGGTCGTGTTCATCATCCTCGGCGGCATCGGCCTGCCGGGCGGCGCCGTCTGGATCGACCGGCACGTGATCCAGGGGAAGCTGCGGCACAGCCTGATCTCGGCGGCGGGCCCGCTGTCGAACGCGCTGTTCGCCGTCATGCTCGCGGTGATCTTCAAGAACTTCGCCGACAGCGGGCACGCGCTGTTCTGGTCCGGACTGGCGTTCCTGGCGTTCTTGCAGGTCACGGCCGCCGTGCTGAACCTGCTGCCGATTCCGGGGCTGGACGGCTTCGGCATCATCGAGCCCTACCTGCCGCGCC
Organism: Actinomadura madurae; assembly: GCF_900115095.1. Lineage (GTDB taxonomy): Bacteria > Actinomycetota > Actinomycetes > Streptosporangiales > Streptosporangiaceae > Spirillospora > Spirillospora madurae. The sequence goes on along the minus strand of NZ_FOVH01000026.1, from coordinate 104,746 downwards.
ATCTGGTGGACCGGGCGAACGCGTACGGCGGCTACGTCTTCCTCATCCTGATCGCGCTGCTGTGGCTCGGGCCGATCAACGAGGGCTTCTTCAACGTCATCTACTACATCACCGACGCGATCGGGCTGGGCGACTTCCCGTTCCGGGTGAGCGGCTCCATCGACCACTTCCCGATCGAGCTGGGGCACTACCTGTTCCAGTGGTGGAACGACTAGTCCGCGACCGCGACGAGGTGCCGGACGATGCGGCGCAGTTGTTCGGCGTAGCGTTCCTGGAACTCGGGTGATCCCGGGTCCATGCCGAAGATGCGGCGGACGGCGAGCGGATTCGTGACCGGCGCCGACACCATCGCCATGACGGCCAGCATCACCGCGCCCGGGTCCAGGTCGGCGGGCAGTTCCCCAGCGGCCTGGCGGCGTTCGAGGTCGGACAGGTCCTCCCGCTCGCCGGACGGGACGTCGTCGAGGTTCTCAGTGAGGCCGCGCCAGGCGTTCAGCCGTGTTCCGCGCGGGTCGTCCAGGACGTGCCGCAGGTACCGGATCACGATCTCGTCGAACGGGACGGACGGGTCGTTGAACTCGGCCTCCCGCTCCAGCCAGCGCCGGCCGAGCGCGCTGTACAGGCCCTCCTTGCCGCCGAAGTAGTAGTTGATCAGCTGCTTGTTCACGCCGGCGCGGTCGGCGATGTCCTGGACGCGGGCGCCCGCGAACCCCTTGGCGGAGAACTCCTCCAGCGCGGCGTCCAGCAGCAGGCGCCGCGACCGCTCGGCGTCGAGGGTGCGCTCGTCCGGGGCGGGGGCGCGCCGCGCGCGCTTCGTCGTCTCCGTCACGGACCCCATCGTAACCGCCCGGCTGATCTCTTCACCCAACCGGCTGGTTGACAAGTTTATCCATATGGTTGAACCTGGTCGCCATGATTCTTGTGACCGGAGCGACCGGGAACGTCGGACGCCATCTCGTCGGCGAACTGCTCACCGCGGGCGCCAGGGTCCGCGCGCTGACCCGCGATCCCGCCCGAGCCCGCCTGCCCAGCGAGACCGAGGTCGCCCGCACCGGCGACATGCCGCTGGACGGCATCTCGGCGATCTTTCTCAACCCGGCCGTGTTCTGGCACGGCTTGGACGATCTGCTGTCCCGCGCCGTCGAGCACGGTGTCCGGCGGGTGGTCATGCTGTCGTCGGCCGCCGCGCTGGACGACGACGCGGCGAATGAGCTGGCCGCGCACCACCTGAAGATCGAGCGGGCGATCGAGGACTCCGGGCTGGAGTGGACGTTCACGCGTCCCGGCGAGTTCTCGTCCAACGCGCTCGGCTGGCGGGAGGCGATCCGCGCCGGCGACCCCGTCCGCGAGCCTTACGCGGCGGCCCGCAGCGCGCCGATCCACGAGCGCGACATCGCGGCCGTCGCCGCGAAGGCCCTGCTCACCGACGATCTCCTCGGCGCCAGGCCGGTCCTGACCGGGCCCGAGGCGCTCACCCACCCGGAGATGGTCGGGCTCATCGGCGAGGCGACCGGCCGCCCTGGGCGCTTCGAGGAGATCACTCCCGAGGAGGCGCGGCGGGAGATGCTCGCCCACCCCTACATGCGCGAGGGCCTGGTGGACGTCCTGCTCCGCCTACGCGCGAACTCGGTCGACCATCCGGCCGAGCCGTCCCCGGAGGTCGAGCGCATCACCGGGCGCCCGGCCCGGACGTTCAAGGAGTGGGCCGCCGACCACGCCGACGCCTTCTGCTGACCAGCAAGCCCCCGCGGAGCGTCGACGAGGGGAGGAGCCGGAGCCGGCCAAGGGGGCGGGCGAAGGAGCGGGACATGAACGCCACCCTGACCAGCCTTGCCGACCTCGCACACGCCGGACGCGCGACCCGGCGACCGACGCGCCGAGACCGCGGGCGGCGGTGCCCGGTGTCGACTGGTGTCCTGCGCCAGCTCCCAACACGGCGGCCGGGGCACTGGGGCCCCAACACCGCCCCACTACACCGACTCGCTGACTCACTGCCCCCGACCCACTGACCCCCGACGCGCCGAGCCCAACTCACCGAACCCGACCAACCGAACCCGACCGACCGAACCCGCCCCACCGAACCAACCGCTCGAACCCAACCAGCCAAACCCAACCAGCCAAACCCAACCGACCAAACCCCGACCGACTAAACCCAACCGACCAGACCACCTGCCGCCGACCACGTTGGAGAGCGCGACCAGGGCGGGGCCGCCCCCGTGGCCCCGGCCTAGTCGCGGTTCTTGGTGGCCGTGATCTCCTGCAGCGCCCACTCGAACCAGTCGCGGCGCATCGCGGCGAAGCGTTTGCCGTACTCGATGACCAGTCGTCCGTAGACGGACAGGTCGTCGTCCCCCCAGTCGATGTCCTTCTCCAGGGCCTTCAGCTCGTCGAGGTACTCGCCGAGTCCCTCCTTGTGCCTGCGGAGATATCTCTGGGCCTCGTCCGGCTCGACCAGTCCGAGGAAGAAGACCCGCAGCAGCGCCTCGTCCCGCCGTCCGACCTTGGCCGGGACGTTCACCAGCCAGTCGTGCAGCTCGGCGCGCCCGGCCTCGGTGATCCGGTATGCCTTGCGACCGCGGGGCCCCTCCTCGGCGACCTCGATCAGCCCGGCGTCGGCGAGCTTGCCCAGCTCGCCGTAGAGCTGGCTCTGCCGGGCCGGCCACACGTTCCCGAGCGAGATCTCGAACACCTTCAGCAGGTCGTACCCGCTGGCACCGTCCATCTCGGCGATGAGCCCGAGCACCGCATGTCGCAAACTCATGCCCTGCAGTGTACAGGTCAGTGTTGACATGTCGAAAGAGGATTGTCTATGTTCGACATGTCAAAGTTGGAATGTCATCGGGAGTGCCAGACCGTGCCGAAGTACTACGCCAGAACGTTCCTCCCCTGGATCCTGCTCGCCGTCGGCAGCGGTTTCGACGTCCGGGCCGGAGCCGTGACGGGGCTCGTCGCCGCACTGGCACTCCTCGCGCACGATCTCCGCCGGGGGCACCGCGCCGACTCCCTGATCCTGGAGATCTCCACGACCGTCTTCCTCGCGGCGCTGACCGTCGCGGCGTTCGCCGCCCCCGACTCCCCACCGATGGGCTACGGCGCCTCGCTCGCGATCGGCTGGCTGGGCGTCACGGCCTGGGGCACGCTCCTGCTCGAACGCCCCTTCACCGAAGGAATCGCCCGCCGTAAGGTCAGCGCGGAGGTAGCCGCGACCGCCGGGTTCCGGCACGCCAACCGCGTGCTCACCGCCGTCTGGGCGGTGAGCTTCACCGTCATGGCGGTCGTGCTCGGCTGTGTCCAGTACTGGTCGCCGGACAGCACGACACTGCTGGTCGCTGTCAAGATCGCCGGGTTCACACTCCCGGCCGTCTTCACCGCCCGTTACCCCGAGATCGCCCGGAGGCGCCACCTCACCAGGTCCGGCGCACCTTCTCCGGAGCCGAAGCCAGAGCCGGAACCCGAGCCGGCGACGGCGTCCTCTCCGGAGCCCGAACCGTCCTCCCGCTGACCCCACCCGGGAAAGGAGCACGAGATGAGCGAGAACACCGCCGACCGTCCCGCCGCCTGGCTGGAGGGGCAGCTGGCCCCCGTAGCCGACGAGATCGTCGCCCGCGACCTGCAGGTGACGGGCACCCTGCCCGCCGCGCTGACCGGCCGGTACTTCCGGAACGGGCCGAACCCGAAGCCCGGCGAGCCGACCCGGCACTGGTTCAGCGGCCACGGCATGATCCACGGCGTCCGGCTGAACGACGGCCGCGCCGAGTGGTACCGCAACCGCTGGGTCAGGACGGACATGTTCACCAAGGGCACGCCGTTCCTGCGCGAGGACCTCACTTTCGACCGGCGCGCGGTCCAGGCCAACACGCACGTCATCCCGCACTCCGGCAAGATCTGGGCGCTGGTGGAGGTCGGCTTCCCGTACGAGATGACGCCGGAGCTGGAGACCGTGGGCCCGTGCGACTTCGACGGCCGGCTCACCACCGCGATGACCGCGCACCCGAAGGAGGACCCGGTCACCGGTGACCTGCTGTTCTTCGGCTACGGCGTCTTCGAGCCGTACCTGACCTACCACCGCCTGACCGCGGACGGGACGCTGGCCGAGAGCCGCGTGATCGACGTCCCCGGGCCGACGATGATGCACGACTTCGCGATCACCGAGAACCATGTCGTCTGGCTCGACCTGCCGGTGGTGTTCGACGCCGAGCTGGCGCTCTCCGGGATGGCCGGACTCCCCTACCGGTGGGACGACGGCTACGGCGCCCGGCTCGGCGTGATGCGGCGGGACGGCACCGGGGACGTCCGCTGGTTCGACGTCGACCCGTGCTACGTCTTCCACGTCGGCAACGCGCACGAGGACGCCGCCGGCCGGATCGTCCTGGACGCGGCGCGCTACCGTCCCGAGAACTTCACCGCCCTGTGGACGCACATCGGCGGCACCGCCCACCCCTCCGTGGCTGCGGCGCGGTCCGACACCGCCCGGCTGCACCGCTGGACCCTCGACCCCGCGACCGGCAGGGCGGCCGAGGAGCAACTGGACGACCGGGGCGTGGAGTTCCCGACCCTCGACGACGCCCGCACCGGCCGAGCGAACCGCTACCTGTACATGGTCGCCGGGGACCGGACGACCGCCGGCAAGGAGATCGTGAAGTACGACCTGCGCGGCGGCTCGTCGGCGGCGCACGTCTGCGAGGGCGCCACGCACGTCGGCGAGGCCGTCTTCGTCCCGGCGCCGGACGCCCGCGCGGAGGACGAGGGCTGGATGCTGTCGGTGGTCACCGGCGACACGGCGTCCGAGCTGCGGGTGCTGGACGCGGCGGACCTCTCGCACGTCGCGAGCGTCCACCTGCCGCGGCGCGTTCCGGCCGGATTCCACGGAAGCTGGATCCCCGACGCCCGGATCGGGGCCTAGGGTGATTTACTAGCCGGTACAGCCGCGCAAGCACTCACTTACAAGGCTCCTCCCGGGAGGTTCCTCATGTCCGTGGCCACGGAGAACACCGAGACGTTCGCGTCCCTGAACCCGGCCACCGGCGAGGTCGTCGCCGAGCATCCCGTCCAGGACGCCGCCGCCGTCGCCGCGGCCGTCGAGCGCGCCCGGGAGGCGGCCGCCTGGTGGCGGGCCCTCGGCTGGAAGGAGCGCCGCCTCCGGCTGCTCAACGTCAAGGGCTCCCTCACCCGCAACCTGGGGAGGATGGCCGAGCTCATCCACCAGGAGACCGGCAAGCCGGTGCAGGACGCCCAGCTTGAGACGATCATGGCGATCACGCACCTGGACTGGGCCGCCCGCAACGCGCAGAAGGTCCTCGGGCCGCGCTCGGTCTACCCCGGCCTCATGGCGATCAACCAGCGTTGCGTGCTGGAGTACCAGCCGCTCGGCGTCGTAGGCGTCATCGGCCCGTGGAACTACCCGGTCTTCACCCCGATGGGCTCGATCGCCTACGCGCTCGCCGCCGGGAACGCCGTGGTGTTCAAGCCGTCCGAGTACACCCCGGGCGTCGGCGTGCTCCTCGCCGAGCTGGTCGACGCGGTGATCCCCGAGCACCCCGTGCTGCAGACGGTGACCGGGCTCGGCGAGACGGGGGCGGCGCTCGCCTCGTCCCCGCACGTCGGCAAGATCGCCTTCACCGGCTCGGCCCGCACCGCCAAGCGCGTCATGGCGGCCTGCGCCGAGAACCTCACCCCGATCGTCGCCGAGTGCGGCGGCAAGGACGCCTGCATCGTCGACTCCGACGCCGACCTCGACGCCGCCGCCGACGCCGCGCTGTGGGGCGCCATGTCGAACGCCGGCCAGACCTGCATCGGCGTCGAGCGCATCTACGTCGTGGACGAGGCGTACGACAGGTTCCTCGGCACGCTCACCGAGAAGGCCCGCGACCTGCGTCCCGGCTTCGACCGGGAGGCGGCCTACGGGCCGATCACGATGCCGTCGCAGCTCGACGTCATCGAACGCCACATCAAGGACGCCCTCGCCAAGGGCGGCAGGGCGGTGGTCGGCGGCGCCGAGTCCGTCCGCAAGCCCTACGTGGAGCCGGTCGTGCTGACCAACGTGCCGGACGACTCGTCGGCGGTGTGCGAGGAGACCTTCGGCCCGACGATCACCGTCCACCGGGTCAAGGACATGGACGAGGCGGTGGAGAAGGCCAACAAGACCAGCTACGGCCTGGCCGGGACGATCTTCTCCGGGGACAGGTCCCGCGCGATGGAGACCGCCCGCCGGATGCGCTCCGGCATGACCTCCATCAACGCCTTCGCCGCGTTCGCCAGCGTCGCCGCCCTGCCGTTCGGCGGCGTCGGCGAGTCGGGCTTCGGCCGCATCCACGGCGCGGACGGCCTGCGCGAGTTCGCCCGGCCGAAGGCCATCACCCGCCAGCGGTTCGCGACGATGAACCTCACCTCGTTCACCCGCTCCGAGAAGGAGATGGCCCGCGTCCTCGGCCTGATCAACATGATCCACGGCCGCCGCTACAAGCGCTGAGCGGCGCCCCCGGCGAAGTCCCGCCTCCACCGCCCACCGCGGGCCGCGTCACGCGGGCGCGGTCGAGGGGCGGGGCGGGGGGCACCTAGACTCCGGGGCATGGGCTCAGAGACGTTCGGCGCACCTGCGCGCAGCCGCCTCCAGGCGTCCCTGGGCGCGATCTCCCCGCCCCCGCAGGGCTTCCGGCCGTTCGCCGACGGTGACGTCCCGGCGCTGGCCGCCCTCATGTGGGACGCCTACCGCGGCACCCCCGACGAGACCGACGTGGGCGACCTCCAGGGTGCTGTCCGCGAGCTCCACCTCACGCTGGACGGCGAGTACGGCACGTTCCTGCGCGAGGCGTCGTTCGTCACCGACCACGAGGGGCGTCCGGTAGGGGCGGCGCTGGTCACCCTCTACCAGGGCCTGCCGCTTCTCGCGTTCCTCTTCACCGCCCCGGTCCACGCGGGACGCGGTCTGGGCCGCGGACTGGTCATGGCGACCATGCACGCCCTGGCCGAGCAGGGCCACGACACCCTCACCCTGGCCGTGACCCGCCGCAACCGCCGCGCCCGCCGCCTCTACGACCGCCTCGGCTTCATCGAGGTCGCCTAGAGTCGCACCTGTCGGCCCGTGTCCGGCCCAGCCGACCCGTATCCGGCCGTGCCGGGCGCGTGTCCCGTGCCGCCGCCCGCGAAAGGACTCCGCGACCATGCAGCAGACGATCACCGCCGCGAACGCGCTGGCCGAACGGTGGGCCGCGACCTGCTCCGGCGCGTCCACCGTCATGGCGGGTCCCGGCGCGTGGCCGCTCCTCGCGCTGCTGGCGTCCGCCGCGGACGGCCCCGGGCGCGGCGAGCTCGAAACGGCCGTCGGACTGGACGCCCCGGCCGCGGGCCGTGCGGGGGCCGAGCTGCTGGCGCTCCTCGGCGACGCGCCCGCCGTCCGGTCCGCGCTCGGGCTGTGGACGCGGCTCGACGTCCCCATCGAACCGGCCTGGGCGCCGCCCGCGACCGCGCACGGCATCCTCACCGGCGAACCCGCCAAGGACAAGCGCGATCTCGACGCCTGGGCGGCGGAGCACACCGGCGGCCTCATCCGGTCCATGCCGATCAAGATGGAGCCGGGGACGCTGCTGGTCCTGGCGTCCGCGCTCACCGTCCGGACGCAGTGGTTCGAGCCCTTCGACACCTTCGACGGCGACGCCTCCCTCTACCGGACCACGCAGCACCTGGAGGACGCCAGGGTCACCGACGCGCCGGACGGGCCGGTCACGCTCGTCCGCGTCGCGGGCACCGACGACGTCGACGTCCATCTCGTCCGCGGCGACCAGCCGCCCGGCCAGGTGCTCAAGGCTGCCTTCGGCACGCTCGACGGCCGCCACCCCGCCACGACCGCGGGCGACCTCCCCGAAGGGACGCCCGCCCCCGGCGTCACCGTCTGGTTCGAGGAGGCGATCTGGCCGACGCCGCAGTTGCGGCTCACGCTGCCGGCCTTCGAGGTCACCGGGGCGCACGACCTCCTCGGCCTGCCGGACGTCTTCGGGCTCGCGTCCGTGCGGGACACGTCCCGCGGCCACTTCCCCGGCATCAGCACCACCCCGCTCGCGATCGGGCAGGCCCGGCAGAACGCGCTGGCCCGCTTCGACGCGGAGGGCTTCGAGTCCGCCGCCGTCACCGCGGTCGGTGCCCTCGCCGGCTCCGCCGCCCCGTTCGGCGATCCTCACCTGGCGAAGCGGGTCTCCGTCACGTTCGACCCGCCGTTCGGCTTCCTGGCCGTGCACCGCCCGTCCGGTCTGGTCCTCACCACCGGCTGGGTGGCGAAGGCCGGCGCGGCCTAAGCCTCACCCGGACGGGACGTCCCGCCTAAGGCGGTCTGAGGCGGCTGAGATAAGGCGTCGTCCCAATGTGGGGCACGGGGTCTTAGGACGAACCTTGTACATGTCGGGCCGAGAGGGTCCGGCAGGGACAAGGAGAAGCAGATGCTCAGCCAGGAGTTCATGAGGGTCGTCATCGAGGACCGCGTGCGCGAGCTCCGGGCCCAGGCGAAGAACACCCGCCGCGCCCGCATCGCCAAGGCGCTCAAGCGCTGACCACCCCGGTCCACCGCGGTCCACCGCCCGGACGACCCGAACCCGCCGACGACGCCGAGAGGGAGAGCGACATGACACGCCCCGAGTTCAGCAACATGATCATCAATGACCGCGTACGGGTGCTGCGGAGCGAGGCGAAGAACGCGCGCCGCGCCCGCCGCATCGCGAAGGCCCGCACGCGGTGACGCCCGCGGCCTGTACGGCACCGGCCAGTACGACAAGAGCCGGTACGGCAAGGGCCTGTACGGCACCGGCCACGCCCCCGTCCTCGGACGGGGGCGTTTCTCATTTCGGGGCGTTCGCCGGCGCGAGCGGGGTGCGGCCGCGGATCAGGTCGGCGGCGCGCTCGGCGATCGCGATGGTGGGGGCGTTGGTGTTGCCGCGCGGGACGGCCGGCATGACCGAGGCGTCCACCACCCGGAGGCCCTCCACGCCGCGGACCCGCAGCTCGGTGTCGCAGACGGCGCCGTCCCCGCCCATCGCGCAGGTGCTCGTGGGGTGGAACAGCGTCGCGGCCTCGCGGCGGACGAAGTCGACGACGGCCTCGTCCGACGCGGCCTGCTCCCCCGGCGCCCACTCGCCGCCGACGAGGGACGCGAGCGGGCCGGTGGCGGCGATCTCGCGGGCCTGCCGGACCCCGGCGACCAGGATGTCCAGGTCGGCCTTGTCGGCGAGGTAGGCCGGGTCGATCAGCGGCTTGGCGTACGGGCTGGCGGAGCGGAGCGTCAGCGTGCCCCGGCTCGCGACCGCGATCGCGGTGACCATGACCGACAGCAGCCGCTCGGACGACTCGGTGAGCCCCTGGTCGACGAACGGCGTGGGGAGGACGTGGTACTGCAGGTCCGGCGCGGGCAGCCCCTCGACCGTCCGGACGAACCCGCCCGCCTCCGCGACGTTGGACGTGTACGGCCCGCGCCCCAGCGCCTGGTACAGGGCGAACGAGCGCGCGTTCGCCAGCTCCCAGAGGGCCTTGGTGCGCGGCGTGGCGAACATGACGTTCACGAACGGGTGGTCCTGGAGCCGCTGGCCGACCGGGGAGTCCGCGACGACGTCGATCCCGAGCGACCGCAGATGACCGGCCGGGCCGATCCCCGACAGCATCAGCAGCTGCGGGCTGTTCACCGCGCCGCCCGACAGGATCACCTCGGCCTCGGCGCGGACCGACCGCATCTCGCCGCGCGCCTCGTACCGGACGCCGGTCGCCCGCCCGTTCTCGATCGTGACCCGGGTGACGAGCGCGTCGGTCACCACCGTGAGGTTCGGCCGGTTCTCGATCGGATGCAGGTAGCCGGCGGCGGCGGACCAGCGCCGGCCGCCCTTGCAGGTCACCTGGTAGAAGCCGACGCCGTCCTGGTCGGCGCCGTTGAAGTCGGGGTTGGCGGCGAGCCCGTACGCCTTGGCCGACTGCACCCACGCTCGGGTCAGCGGGTGCCGGTAGCGGGGGTCCTCGACGCGCAGCGGCCCGCCGACCCCGTGGTAGGGCAGATCGCCGCGCTGCTGGTCCTCGGCGCGGCGGAAGTAGGGCAGCAGGTCCTCGTAGCCCCAGCCCTCGCAGCCGTAGGAGTCGCGCCAGGTGTCGTAGTCGTAGCGGGCCCCGCGGATGTAGATCATCGCGTTGGTGGACGAGCTGCCGCCGAGCGTCCGCCCGCGCGGCCAGTACACGCTGCGGCCCGCCGCGTGCTCCTGCGGGACCGTCGCGTAGTCCCAGTCGTACGGGCCCTTGATCAGCGACGCCACGGCGGCCGGGATGTGGATCTCCGGGGCGTCGTCGGACGGTCCCGCCTCCAGCAGCAGGACCTTCAACGACGGGTCCTCCGTCAGCCGGGCGGCGAGAACGCAGCCCGCGCTGCCCGCTCCCACGATGATGTAGTCGTACACGGCGGCCTCCGGGTTCTTTCCGGAACCCTACCCAACGGGCCTGCGGCGACCGCACGGCTAGGCTGCTGCCCATGGCGAAGAACATGGCGGAGGACGGAGCGAAGGACAGGGTGGAGCACGGGGCTGAGAACGGCGCGGAGAACGGGGCTGGGGACAGGGCTGGGGACAGGGCGAAGAACCGGGACAATCCGGTCGTGCTCTCCCGGATCTACACCCGCACCGGCGACGACGGCACCACCGCGCTCGGCGACGCGTCCCGCACCCGCAAGACCGACCCGCGCCTCGCCGCGTACGCCGACGTCGAGGAGGCCAACGCCGCGATCGGCGCGGCCCTCGCCCTCGGCGCCCTGCGGGACGACCTGGCCGCGCTGCTCACCCGCGTCCAGAACGACCTGTTCGACGTGGGCGCCGACCTGTGCGCGCCCGTCGTCCCCGACCCGCAGTACCCGCCGCTGCGCGTCGAGCAGTCCTACGTCGAACGGCTGGAGGCGGCCTGCGACGAGCACAACGCGGACCTGCCCGCGCTGCGCAGCTTCATCCTCCCCGGAGGGGCGCCCGGCGCCGCGCTCCTGCACGTCGCCCGGACGGTGACGCGCCGCGCCGAGCGGTCCGCCTGGGCTGCGATCGAGGAGCACGGCACGGGGGACGACGGCGGCGTGAACCCGTTGACCGCCACCTACCTCAACCGGCTGTCCGACCTGCTGTTCATCCTGTGCCGCGTCGCCAACGCCGAGCACGGCGACATCCTGTGGAAGCCCGGCGGCGAACGCTGACCCGCCGATCTCCCGCGGAGGACCCCACGTGCACGGGGTGGGGCTAACCCCACCCCCGGATGACCGGCTCCCCTCCTGGTGTCACCGCCGCCACCGGAGCAGGCTTGTCATGCACGGGTGCACGGAGACGGGTGCACGGAGACAACGGGAGTGACCACGTGAGGACCCTGACGATCACCGCCGGACTGGCGGCCGCCGCGGCGGCGCTGGCCGGCTGCGGCAACCTGAGCGTCGGCACGCACCACGAGAACCGCTCCTACACCGCGCCCGCCGGCGTCACCACGCTGAAGATCAAGTCGCACGGCAGCCGGGTCGTCGTCACCGCGACCGACACCTCGACGATCAAGGTCTCCGAACGGCTCCGCTGGACGAACGAGAAGAACAAGCCGAAGGCCAAGCACGTCACCGACGGCGGCACCCTCACCCTGTCGTCCGAGTGCGGCAACCAGGTGATCGGGTACAGCGGCTGCGGGGTGTCCTACCGCGTCCAGGTGCCGCGCTCCATGCCCGTGGACATCAACGGAGAGGACGGGACGATCGTCGCGTCCGGGCTCAGCGGGACCGTGCGGCTGCACAGCTCCAACGGCTCCATCGACGCGACGGGCCTGAACGCGACGGCCGCGACGATCACCTCCAGCGACGGCTCGGTGCGCGTCACGGGGCACGCCGGAACCGCCCGGCTGAGCAGCGAGAACGGCACCATCGACGCCCGCGGGCTGTCCGGCGACCGGCTGAGCGCGAGCACCCGCGACGGCATGATCCGCATGCGGGGCACCTTCCCGGTCGCCGACCTCCACACCGACAACGGCTCGATCGACGGGCGCGGGCTGTCCGGCGACCGGATCACCGCGAAGTCGCGGGACGGCTCCATCGACCTGCGCTTCGGCACGGCGCCCACCGCCGTCACCGCCACGACCGACAACGGCTCGGTCCGCCTCCACCTCCCGCCCGGGGAGCGCTACGCCATCGACGCGTCCACCGACAACGGCGGCAAGAGGATCGACCCGCTCATCCGCCAGGACTCGGATGCCAAGCGCCATATCAAGCTCAGCACCAGGGACGGCGCCATCACGGTCTTCCCCTCCCCCTGACCGGACGGCACGGGGCTCCGGACCGCCGCGCCGCCGCGCCGCCTCAGCGGAGCAGGTAGGCGCCCCGCCAGAGCGGTGTGGAGGACGGGGCGGACGACGAGCCGCGGCCCAGGTCCAGGCGGGCACCGCCGTTGACGGCGACCGTCGTCCGGGCCAGGTGCTGGAGAACGTGGGCGATGGCGTCGGTGTTGCCGTCGAGCAGTTTCCGGTTGACGTTCCCCAGCCGGTCGCACTTGCGGTGATAGCAGGGGTCGTAGGCCGCACCGGCCCTGCCGCCGAACATCGCGGCCTCGGCGGAGGTCTTGCGCCCGCCGGCGCCGGTGGCGATCCCGCCCGCCGGGATGCCCCGCTCGATGAACGGGCCGTAGTCGGAACGCCCGTTGAACTCCGCCTCCGCCGTGGCCAGCCCGCGCCGCTTGAAGTACTCCCGGAACATCCGCTCGATCGCGCCGGACCCCGCGGGCGCCCGCGTGCCCGCACCTGACGAGTGGTCGCCGTCGTAGACGCCGCGGACGCCGTTCGGCGAACCGAGCATGTCGAAGTTGAGGTTCAGGGCGATCTTCTCGCGGTCGGCACGCGACAGCGACCGCACGTAGTGCGCGGACCCCCGCAGGCCCTCCTCCTCGGCGCCCCACCACACGAACCGCACCCGGTTGCGCACGTTCCCCGCGCCCAGCTCCCTGAACTTCCCGGCGATCGCGAGCAGCGCCGCGGCGCCGGTGCCGTTGTCGTTGATCCCCGGGCCCGCCGGGACGCTGTCCAGGTGCGCGCCGGCCACCACCACGTTGCCGGCCCGCCCGCGCGCCGTGTCCGCGATCACGTTGGCCGACGACCGCTTCCCGTGAACCGTCTTCGTCTTCACGCGCAGTCTCAGGCCGCCCTTCCGCGCCGCCTTCACCATCGCCTTTCCCAGGCTGTGCGTGGTGCCGACGACCGGGATCCCGGACGGCTCCGACACCGTCCCGTTCACCGGCCCCTCCGCCCCCGGCCGGTTGTAGATCACCACGGCGGACGCGCCCGCCGCCTTCGCGTTCGCCGCCTTCACCTCGAACGTGCAGGTCCCCCGCTGGAGGAGGGCGATCGCGTCCTCGGCGAAGCGCTTGAAGTCGGCCTTCTGGCAGCCGCTCGTCCCGTCGCCCTTGGCCGGGGCATCGACGGGCTCGGCCCGCGCGGTCACATCGCCGGAACCCGAGTACGCAAGCGTGAGGAAGTCCTTCTCCCAGGCATAGGACGCCGCCGACGGCGCCGTCCGCGCGAGCACCGGACGGCCCCGCTCGCGCCAGTACGGGTACTTGAACCTCTGCACCTTCGGCGTGAATCCGGCCCGCCGCAGCTGCCCGACGACGTACTTCACCGAGACGTCGTAGCCGTCGGTCCCCGCCGCGCGGTTCCCGCCGTTGTAGTCGGCGATCTCCTGGAACGCCGTCAGGTGCGCCCTCACGTCCTTCAACGTCACCATCGCCGCCAAGTCGCGGCGGACCGGCGCCGCGTCGGCCGCGGGCAGCGCGGCCGGCAGGAAGAGGGCGGGCACCGCGACGGCGGCGCCGGTGAGGAGCTTGCGCACGAGCACTCCAGCGGAGGGAGTAGGGAGCTGACCAGCGCGATCCTCACCGCCACCCCCGCCCCTCTCAAGCATCGCGGCCGCAACCACACCGCTTCGATACCGACGCCTTACTCCCTCATTCCAGACCCACTTCTCCCGGACCCGCTCACCTCGGCCCCGCTCAACCCAGCCCCGCTCAACCCGGACCAATTCACCCCGAACCAGGCTCATCCCGGGCCCGCTCATCCCGGGCTGGCTCACTCCGAGCCAGGCTCACCCCGAGCCAGGCTCATCCCGGGCCCGCTCATCCCGGGCTGGCTCACTCCGGGCCGACTCAACCCAGGCCGACTCAACCCGAGGCGACACCCCGGAGCGACTCACCCGGGACCGCTCCCCCGGGCCGAGTCAGCCCGCACCGCCCAGCCCGCGCCGCTCCACCCTGGACCGCCCAGCCCGGGCCGACTCACCCCCGACCGCTCACCCGACTGCCCAGCCCGACTGCCCAGCTCGCGCCGCTCCACCCTGGGCCGACTCACCCCCGGACCTCTCAGCCCGGATCGCTTCACCTGGGCCGCTCAGCCTGGGCCGCTCAGTCTGGGCCGTTTATTCGGGGGAGTGTAGGTCTACTGGGAAGCCGGGTGGGGCCGCCTCTAGCCACGCGAGGAAGCCGGTCAGTGCTGCTGCGCCCATCGCCAGCTCCACCGTCAGGTCGCCGTCCTTGACCTCGATGACGGTCACGTCCGGTAGCAGCCCCTCCGCCTCGTCCGGGTCCGGGTCGCGGCGGTTGGACACGACGAGGCCCCGGCGGTGGATCACCTGCCGGGGCCGTCCGCGGAAACCGAACACGCGGTGCCAGTGCAGCTCGTCGCCCTTGTAGCGGCCGATGCCGAGGCGCCAGACCCCGAGGGCTCCGCCCTCCTGGGACAGTTCGCGCAGGCTGCACTCCACCGTCCCGCCGCCGCGGGTGAACAACCGCCGGCGCACCGCCATGAAGACGAACAGCAGCGCCGCGACGAGAACGAGCGCGGCGAGCACCCCGCCCACGTCCAGTGCCAGGTGCTCGCCCAAGTCCCCCGCCGTCCGTCAGTCCCGCCGCGCGCCTAGGCCTCGATGCCCGCCGCGCGCAGCCGCGCCCGGGCCCGGCGCTCCGGCGTCCCGCTGTCGGCCTCCGCCGACAGCGCCGCGTCCAGCGCCTGCCGGGCGTCCTGGACGTCGATCTCGTCGCCCCGCTCGACCTGCTCCGCCAGCACCGACACCTCGTCGGCGGCGACGGAGAAGAACCCGCTGCCGACCGCCGCCAGGATCGGCTCGCCGCCGTCCGCCGGCTCGATCTTCACCACGCTGCCGTCCAGGAGGATGCCCAGCACCGGGGCGTGGCCCGGCAGGATGCCGAGCGAGCCCTCGATGGTCTGGGCGACCACCGTCCTGGCCTCGCCGGACCAGATCTCGCGCTCCGGCGAGACCAGCCCGACCTTCAGGGTTGCCACGTCTGTCTCCTCCGACTACTGGAGCGGTTCCGGCGGGGCCGCCCCGGGCGCGCGGCCCGGGGACGGCCCCGCCGGAGCGGACTACTTCTCCAGCTCCTTGGCCTTCTTCTCCACGTCCTCGATGCCACCGCACATGAAGAACGCCTGCTCGGGGAGGTGGTCGTACTTGCCCTCGGCGAGCGCCTTGAAGGAGGCGATCGTCTCGTCCTTCGGCACCGTCTCGCCGGGCTGCCCGGTGAACTGCTCGGCCACGTACATCGGGTGCGACAGGAAACGCTCGATGCGCCGCGCCCGCTGGACGGTGACCTTGTCCTCTTCGGACAGCTCGTCGATGCCGAGGATCGCGATGATGTCCTGCAGCTCCTTGTACTTCTGCAGGATCCGGATCACTTCCTGGGCGACCTCGTAGTGCTCGTTCCCCAGCACCTGCGGGTCCATGATCCGCGAGGTGGAGTCGAGCGGGTCCACCGCCGGGAAGATGCCCTTCTCGGAGATGCCCCGCGACAGCGTCGTGGTGGCGTCCAGGTGCGCGAACGTGGTGTGCGGCGCCGGGTCGGTGATGTCGTCGGCGGGCACGTAGATCGCCTGCATCGAGGTGATCGAGTTACCGCGCGTCGAGGTGATCCGCTCCTGCAGCACGCCCATCTCGTCGGCCAGCGTCGGCTGGTAGCCCACCGCGGACGGCATGCGCCCGAGCAGCGTGGACACCTCCGAACCGGCCTGCGTGAACCGGAAGATGTTGTCGATGAACAGCAGCACGTCCTGGTTCTGGACGTCGCGGAAGTACTCCGCCATCGTCAGCGCCGACAGCGCCACTCGCAGCCGGGTGCCCGGCGGCTCGTCCATCTGGCCGAACACCATCGCGGTGTCCTTGAGGACGTCCGCCTCCGCCATCTCCACCCAGAGGTCGTTGCCCTCACGGGTGCGCTCGCCGACGCCGGCGAACACCGAGGTGCCGCCGAAGTTGCGGGCGACGCGGCGGATCATCTCCTGGATGAGGACGGTCTTGCCCACACCCGCGCCGCCGAACAGGCCGATCTTGCCGCCCTTGACGTACGGGCACAGCAGGTCGATGACCTTGATGCCGGTCTCCAGCATCTCGGTCTTGGACTCCAGCTGGTCGAACGCCGGGGCGCGGCGGTGGATCCCCCAGCGCTCGTTGATCTCCAGCGACGCCGTCGGGACGTCCAGCGCGTCGCCGAGGGCGTTCCACACGTGGCCCTTGGTGATGTCGCCGACCGGCACCGCGATCGACTCGCCGGAGTCGACCACCGGGGCCCCGCGCACCAGGCCGTCCGTCGGCTGCATGGAGATCGCCCTGACCATGTTGTCGCCGAGGTGCTGGGCGACCTCGAACGTCAGGGTCTTCTCCTCGCCGCCCAGGCTGACCTGCGCGTTGAGGGCGTTGTAGATGTCCGGGATGGCGTCGGCGGGGAACTCCACGTCGACGACCGGGCCGATGACACGGGCGACGCGCCCGGTCGCGGTCGCCGTCTCTACCTGAGCAGTCATTGTCACTCCCCGCCAGACTCGGCGAGCGCGTCAGCGCCACCGACGATCTCGCTGATTTCCTGGGTGATCGCGGCCTGCCGCGCCTGGTTCATCTGGCGCGTGTAGACCCCGAGCAGTTCGTTGGCATTGTCGGTCGCCGACTTCATGGCCCGCCGCACCGCCGCCTGGAAGGACGCGGCCGACTGCAGCAGCATGTGGAAGATGCGGCTCTCGACGTAGTTGGGCAGCAGCATGTCGAGCGCCGCCTGCGCGGACGGCTCGAACTCGTACGCCGGCGGGACCGTGGAGGTCTCGGCCTCCGCGATCTCCAGCGGCATCAGCCGCGCGACCCGGACCGTCTGCGTCAGCATCGAGACGAACTCGGTGTAGACCACGTGGATCTCCCCGACCCCGCCCTCGGCGTCGGTCTTGAGGAAGTCCTCGGTGAGCCGGCGGCCGATCACCTCGGCGTTCCCGAACGCGGGACGGTCGCTGAACCCGCTCCAGGTCTGCGCGACGTCCCGGTCGCGGAACCGGTACCAGGTGATGCCCTTGTTGCCGACGACGTACGGGACCGGCTCGCGGCCCTCGTCCCGCAGCGCCCTGATCAGCGACTCGGCCTCGCGGATCACGTTGGCGTTGTAGGCGCCGCAGAACCCGCGGTCACTCGTGATGATCAGGACGGCGCTGCGGGTGTCGGCCGGCTGCTCCTGCAGGAGCGGGTGGTCGATCCCGACATGGTGGCTCACCAGCGCGGTCAGGGCCTGCGTGATCTGGTCGGCGTACGGCTTGGAGGCCGCCACCGCCTGCTGGGCCTTGACGATCCGCGACGTGGCGATCATCTCCTGGGCGCGCGTGATCTTGGCGGTCGACTTGACCGTCTTGATCCGCTGCCGGAGTTGACGAAGCTGTGCGGCCATCGCCGTCAGTCCTTCTTGGCGCGGGTGATGGTCTCCTGCTCGACGTCCTCGGCCTCGATCGGTTCGACGGGCTCCTCGGCCAGCAGCTCGCCCTCGCTGGTCTGGAAGCCCTTCTTGAACTCCGTGATGGCGTTCTTGAGGCTGGTGAGGCCGTCGTCGGAGAGCTTGCCGGTCTCCCGGATGGAGGTCAGCAGGCCGGACTCCTCGCGCTCGACGTAGTCGAGGAACTCGCGCTCGAAACGGCGGATGTCGGCGACGGGCACGTCGTCCAGCTCGCCGGAGGTGCCCGCCCACACGGACACGACCTCCTGCTCGACCGGGAACGGGCTGCCCTGCGGCTGCTTCAGCAGCTCGACCAGGCGGGCGCCGCGCTCCAGCTGGGCGCGCGAGGCGGCGTCCAGGTCGGACGCGAACGCCGCGAACGCCTCCAGGTCACGGAACTGCGACAGCGCGAGACGCAGCGTGCCGGCGACCGTCTTCATCGCCTTGATCTGCGCGTCGCCGCCGACCCGGGAGACCGAGATGCCGACGTTGATCGCCGGCCGGACGCCCTGGTTGAACAGGTCGGTCTCCAGGAAGCACTGCCCGTCGGTGATGGAGATGACGTTCGTCGGGATGTAGGCCGACACGTCGTTGCCCTTGGTCTCGATGATCGGCAGACCCGTCATCGAACCGGCGCCCATGTCGTCCGACAGCTTCGCGCAGCGCTCCAGCAGCCGGGAGTGCAGGTAGAAGACGTCGCCGGGGTAGGCCTCGCGGCCCGGCGGGCGGCGCAGCAGCAGCGACACCGCGCGGTAGGCCTCGGCCTGCTTCGACAGGTCGTCGAAGATGATCAGGACGTGCTTGCCCTGGTACATCCAGTGCTGGCCGATCGCGGACCCGGTGTAGGGGGCGATGTACTTGTAGCCCGCCGGCTCGGACGCGGGGGCCGCCACGATGGTGGTGTACTCCAGCGCGCCGGCCTCCTCCAGGGAGCGGCGGACGTTGGCGATCGTGGAGCCCTTCTGCCCGATCGCGACGTAGATGCAGCGGACCTGCTTCTTCTCGTCGCCGGACTCCCAGTTCTCCTTCTGGTTGATGATGGTGTCCACGCAGACGGTCGTCTTGCCCGTCTGCCGGTCACCGATGATCAGCTGCCGCTGACCGCGGCCGATCGGCGTCATCGCGTCGATGGCCTTGATGCCGGTCTGCAGCGGCTCGTTCACCGACTGCCGCTGCACGACCGTGGGGGCCTGCAGTTCGAGCGCGCGGCGCTCGGTGCTCTCGACCGGTCCCTTGCCGTCCAGCGGGTTGCCCAGCGCGTCCACGACGCGGCCGAGGAAGCCGTCGCCGACGGGGACCGAGAGGACCTCGCCGGTCCGGCGGGCCTTCTGGCCCTCCTCGATCTTGCTGAAGTCACCCAGGACAACGGCGCCGATCTCACGCACGTCCAGGTTCAGAGCCAGGCCACGGGTACCGTCCTCGAACTCGATGAGTTCGTTCGCCATCGCGGACGGCAGGCCCTCGATGTGGGCGATCCCGTCGCCGGAATCGACGACGGTGCCGACCTCTTCGCGCGCGGCGGCCTCGGGCTCGTACGACTGGACGAAGCGCTCCAGCGCGTTCCGGATCTCATCCGGACGGATCGTCAGCTCCGCCATGATTCCTCTCTTGCTCCCTTTGGGTAGCTCCGCCGGCGGTTCAGCCGGCGCCGAGCCGCCGCCGGACGTCGTCCAGCCGTCCGGCGATCGTGCCGTCGATGATCTCGTCCCCGAGCTCGATCGACAGTCCGCCGATCACCGTGGGGTCGATCTCGATGTTCAGGTGTACCTCGTGGCCGTAGGCCGCGGCGAGCACCGCGGCGAGCCGCGTCCGCTGCCCGTCCGACAGCGCGGCGGGCGTCCGGACGAGCGCGACCAGCCGCTGCCTGCGCTGGGCGACGAGCCGTCCGTACTCGGCGAGCCCGCTCTCCAGGCTACGTCCTCGCGGGCGCAGCACCAGTTCGGTGACCAGCGTCAGCGTCGCGGGGGTGACCTTGCCGTCCAGCAGCGCGTTCACCAGGCCGAGCTTGCGCTCGCCGGGCAGGCCCGGGCCGGCGAGGGCGCCGCGCAGCTCGGGCTCCCCCTCGATGACCCGGGAGAACCGGAACAGCTCGTCCTCCAGGTCGTCGATCCGGCCGTCGGCCTCGGCGCGGGCGGACTCGGCGGTGACCGCGAGGGCCTCCACCGCGTCCGACAGCTCCGACGGCTTCGACCAGCGCAGCCGGACGACGTCGGCGACCAGCCCGAGAGCGGCCGGCGACACCTTGCCCTCCAGCAGGATCTGGACGAGCTGGGCCTTGTCGGCGCCGTCGCGCGCCGGGTCGGAGACCGCCCGCCGCAGGCCGTGCTCGCGGTCGACCAGGTGCAGCACCGCGAACAGGTCGCCGCCGAGCCGGGCCAGGTCGGCGGAGGGAATGACGGCCTCCAGCCGCTCCTTGGCCTCGGCCAGCGACGCCCTGCTCACCGCTCCCGTAATGGTCATGGCGTGACCTGCTCCTGGGTGCGGGCGCGCTCTTCCAGTTCCTCGAGGAACCGGTCGACGACCCGGCTCTGCCGCGCGCTGTCCTCAAGGGACTCGCCCACGACGCGTCCGGCCAGCTCGACCGACATGGCACCGATCTCGGCGCGCAGCGACTGCAGCGCCTGCTGCCGCTCCGCCTCGATCTGCGCCTTGGCGCTCTCGACGATCCGGCGCGCCTCGGCCTGAGCCTGCTCCTTGGCCTGCGCGATGATCTGCGCGCCCTGCTCCTCGGCCTTGCGGCGCTCGTTGGACGCCTCGACCGCGGCCGACTTCTGCTGGGCCTTGTACTGCTCGAGGACCTGCTGGGCCTCTTTCTGTGCCTGCTCGGCCCGCTCCAGGCCGCCCTCGATCGCGTTCGTCCGCTCCTCCAGGGTCTTCTGGAGCCGCGGGACGAGGATCCGGCCGAGGACGACCATGACGACGACGAACGAGAAGATGCCGACGACGAGCTCGAACGGGTGCGGGACGAGAGGGTTGTTCTCCTCCGCCGCTAGGACGGAAGCTGCTCTGATCATGTCTGCAGCCCTTCCTCAGATGGGACCCGTGGTCAGATGCCCTGGAAGATGAAGGGCGCGACCAGGCCGATCAGGGCGAGCGCCTCGGTGAGGACGAAGCCCAGCAGCATGTTGGTGCGGATCACGCCGGTCAGCTCGGGCTGGCGGGCGATGGCGTTCACGCCCTGACCGAAGATGATGCCGATGCCGATGCCCGGGCCGATGGCCGCGAGGCCGTACCCGATCGAGGTGACGTTACCTTCGACGGCGGCGAGGACTCCCGTCATGGGTTCATTCCTTTTCTGTCGGCCGGCGGAGGCTCCGCCGGTCTGGGCTTACGAGATGGTCGGTGCGGGGGCGGTGCCGGAGCGCCGCGAACCCTCGGGGCTTAGTGGTCCGCTTCGAGGCCGCTCTGGATGTACATGGCCGCGAGCATCGCGAACAGGAACGCCTGCAGGAATTGGATCAGCAGTTCGAGCGCGGTCAGGACGATAGTGACGAGCACGCCCACGATGCCCACGCCGAAGCCGGCGAGGGTCGGCTTCTCGAACAGGAACCAGAACCCGACGAGGCTGAAGAACGCCAGGATCGTGTGGCCCGCGAACATGTTGGCGAAGAGCCGGACCGCGTGGGTGAAGGGCGCGAGGATGAAGGTCGAGAGGTACTCGATGGGCACGAGCAGGAAGTAGACCGGCAGCGGCAGGCCCTTGGGGATCATGTTCGTGAAGTACTTCACCGGGCCCTGCTTGCGCAGGCCCAGGTACACCTTGACGACGTAGACGAACAGCGCCAGGACCACCGGGAACGCGATGTGCGACGCGATCGGGAACTGGATGACCGGGATGACCGCGAAGATGTTCCAGAACCAGATCAGGAAGAACAGCGACATCAGCATCGGCATCCACCGGTCGGTGTTCTTGCCGAGGAAGGGGCGGGCGATCTCGTCCCGGACGAACATGTAGCCGATCTCGCCGATGTTCTGCATGCCGCGCGGCACGAGCTTCGGGTTGGCGAACGCCATCCAGAACAGGCCGCAGACGAGCAGGGCACCCACGACGGCGAAGAGGACGGGCTTGGTGAGCCACTCGGGGCCGCCGGCGAACAGGGGCGGGAAGTCGAACAGCTCCGGGCCGGGGGCTTTGAACTCTTCTCCCCCGGAGGCGAGGACCGTCTGCGCGTTCACGCGGCGTTCCCTTCATCAATGTGGTGACGTTTCACGAAGGCTTCCTCGGCGGCGGGGCCGCTCAGGAGGAGTGGCGCCCGTACTTCACGTAGACCAGGTACACGGCGAGCCCGGCACCGATGACCAGGCCGATCGGGATCAGCCAGGTCTGGTGCGTCCATTCGGACAGCAGCCACCCGATGCCGCCCCAGATGATCATCCCGGAGAGAAGGTAGCTGGGCACGGACCAGGCGACGTCGGCGAATTCCCGCTGGCCGTCCTCCGGCCGACGTTTCTGCTCGCTCATCGCGCTCCGGACGATAGCAGGCCACCCATGCGGTGGTCATATTGGAGTAGTCCCTGGGGATCCGTACCGTCCGCGGAGCCGTCATCACGGACTCCGGTCCAGCACGTTCTCGGGCTCGTCAATGTAGGGCCTGCGCTGCATGACCACGCGGAACTCCGCCGCGATCCACACCAGCGCGAGGCCGATGACCGTCCAGCCGAAGACCTTGGTGTTCCAGATCGTGACCCGGTCCATGGAGGTGACCAGCACCATCACCGCGAGGATCTTAACCATGTAGCTCGCGAGCGCGGCCAGCATCATCGTCTGCGCGGAGTACTTGGCGGCCCAGGAGACCACCAGCGCGCTCACCGAGAAGAAGGCGATCACCACGACGGAGGCCAGCGCCGCCGCCAGGGCGCCCTTGGCGCCGGCGGCCGGCAGGCCGATCAGGACGGCGCCCACCCCGGCCACCGAGGTCGGGATCGCGGCGCCGCGGAACATCCGGGCGTCGGAGGTTTGCATGAGGGCTCCGGCTGGTCACGGTAAGTGTTCGTTCCTTGTTCGTGAAAGGTATCACAAGCGTCCGGATTGTCCACAATTACCCTAGAGGTAATGCCCTGTCGGGTCTGCCGGACTCGCTGGGGCACGCTCGCACCACGGACTTTAACCCAGGTCAGGCAGTGCGCGGGCGCTATCGGACGGCGGGGCCGTGATCGGGTCAGACGCGCGCCGGCGGGCGTTCGGCGGGCTGCTCGCCGGAGCCGGGGCCGGCCGTCCGGGCCGACCTGCGGCGGCCGGGGATGCGCAGCATCAGCAGGACGCCGGCGATCGCCACCGCCAGCGTGACGCCGAGGGTGATCCACGCGGCGTCGAACAGGGCGAGCCCGACCAGCCCGGAGGCCAGCAGCCCGACCCAGAAGTACATGATCAGCACGGCGCGGCGGGTGGAGTGGCCGAGCTCCAGCAGCCGGTGGTGCAGGTGCTGCTTGTCCGGGGAGAACGGCGACCGGCCCTGGTTGGTGCGCCGCCACACCGCGAGCAGCATGTCGATGAACGGGACCGCGGCCACCGCCGGGATCAGCAGGATCGGGACGAAGAACGGGAACAGCCCGTTGGCGAGGATGGCCGGGTCGAACTGGCCGGTCAGCATGATCGTGGACGCGCTGAGCAGCAGGCCGATCAGCATCGAGCCGGTGTCGCCCATGAAGATCTTGGCGGGGCTGAAGTTGTGCGGCAGGAAGCCCAGGCACATCCCGAACAGGATCGCGGCGATGAGCGTCGCGCCGGTCAGCGTGGTCAGCCCGATCGTCCGCGACAGCAGGTAGGCGTAGGAGAACAGCGCCAGCGCGGCGATCCCGACGACGCCCGCGGCCAGCCCGTCCAGCCCGTCGATGAAGTTCACCGCGTTGATCGTGGCGACCACGACGAGGACGGTGAGCGGCACCCCGTAGGCCGGCGGCAGCGACAGCGACTCGCCC
This sequence comes from Actinomadura madurae, assembly GCF_900115095.1. Taxonomy (GTDB): domain Bacteria; phylum Actinomycetota; class Actinomycetes; order Streptosporangiales; family Streptosporangiaceae; genus Spirillospora; species Spirillospora madurae. Next base: position 81,062 of record NZ_FOVH01000026.1, on the reverse strand, counting down.
GTCGGCAGCGGGATCACGTAGATCTGGATCCCCTGCATGATGAAGATCCCGGCCGCCGCGACCTGCCCGGCGAACTTGGTGAGCGCGTCCACCTCCCAGCGGTCGTCGGCGATGCCGATCAGCACGATCAGCCCGCCCGACAGCAGCAGCGCCCTCGCGACGCTGATCCCGCCGTCGTCGAGGACCTTGCGCATCTCCGGCAGCCCGGTCGCGACCGTCAGCGCCGCCACCATCCCGCCGAACATGGCGAGCCCGCCCAGCCGGGGCGTCGGGATGACGTGCACGTCGCGGTCGCGCGGGACGGCCTGCGCGCCGAACCAGATGGCGAACCGGCGTACCGACGGGGTGAGCAGGTAGGCGACGAGGGCGGCGACCAGGATCGTGAGCAGGTACTCCCGCACTCCCCTGCGCCTCCCTTCGCCGATCATCGGCCCCGTGCCCGCGCCGCGCGGGGGCCTCCCTCGCCGGGGCGGGCCGCACCGCGCCCTCACCTTGGTAGACGGTCCGCCGGGACGATCTGTTCACCTTCGCGACCGACCAACTCTAAACCTCCCGGCGGCCGCGCGCCCCGAATTCCGCCCGCCCGCCCCCGGTTCAGACAACCCGGCCCTGGTTCAGACGGCCCGGCCCTGGCTCAGACAGCCCGGCCTCGGTTCAAGCAACCCGGCCGTGGGTTCAGACAGCCTGGCCGTGGGTTCAGAGAGCCCGGCCGTGGGTTCAGGTAGCCCGCCGTGGTTCAGACGGTCCAGCCTCGGTTCAGACTGCCCGGCCTCGGTTTCGGTAGACCACCGCCGTTCCGACGATCACGAGCGCGATCCCGGCGACGCAGCGGTCGCCCAGCGAGAACGCCCACGGGCCGCGGGCCGCGATGTCGTCCCCGGCGTCCGCGACGACGAGCAGCAGCCCCGCGGCGGCCATGGCGGTCCCGGCCCGCGCGCGCGGCACAGGGCGGCGGGCGACCAGTGGCACGGCGGCGAGCGCGAGGGCCAGCACCGCGGTGCCGGGCCAGTGGCCCGTCCAGCGCGGCGGCACGTACCGCGGCGGCTGGACGGCGATCGCGTGCTCGGGCAGCCGGACCCGGATCTTCATGCCCTCGTGCGGGGCGAGGTGGTTCTGGATGAAGTCGACGGCGTACGGGCCGTCGCGGTCGCGCAGGCACCGCGTCGTCGCGCCGTGCCTCCCCGCCCGGCAGCTCGCGTACCGCAGCGGCACCGGCGCCACCACCCGGACCGCCGCGTTCCCGATGGGCACGTCCCAGCTCCGCCCGATCGCGTCCCAGACCAGCTCGACGCGGCCGGCGCGCCGGGTGAACGCCCGCCCCACCTCGTATTCGATCACGTAGGCCTGGCGGCCGCGGACCTCCCGGTGCCGGTCGCCGACGCTGATCTGCACGTCGTGCAGGAACCGCGTCGTCCGCACCCGGGCCGGGGCGCCGGTGGAGGAACTGCTGCTGACGTTCCGCACCTCGTAGAGCCGGTCGCCGATGCGGAACGGCACGTGCCGGACGATGCCGTGCTCGCCGGTCCGGTCGAAGTCGTAGGTGATCGTCTCGCGGACGTACAGCACGCCGTCGGCGCCGATGGTGAGCACGACGTCGTAGGCCGGGATGCTCTCGCCGCGGTAGATGAGCTCGCCCGGCCGGCCCGCTCCGGGGAAGTCAGCTCCTGGTGCGCCGGGGGCGGGCTCGGCGGGACCGGCGGCGCGGGCGGGCAGCCCGAGCACGGCGGTCAGCAGCAGCACGCCCGCGGCGATCGCGGACCCCCGGACACGGCCACGCACGTCAGGCATGCTGTCACCGTTGCCGCGATCGTGTCGGCCTAACAAGGCCGATGTCCCCGCCGCGCCACACCTGCGGCCCCCGCGCGAACGCCTTCCGGACCATTGGACGCGCCCAGCAGCACCCCGGTTCACAGAACCATCGTTTTAGTCCGTCCCTGGTCAGCCGGAATAACCAATTGATCGTGAACGTCCGGAGACTGCTAAGTTATCGCTCGCTAACCCCCCGAATCTGAGCCTGGAGGGACCTATGCGGCGAATCGCTGCAGTCGCCCTGACCGCCGGCACCCTGATGGCCGGCATGGCCGCCGTGAGCGCCCCCGCCGAAGCCGCCGCCACCGGCAACTGGAAGCCGTACGACTCCTACGGCGGCATCTACACCTGGGGCAAGTACTCCCGCAGCGGTGGCAGCACCGCCGTGACGGGCTACCTGCGCGACACCAAGAAGAACGGCTGGACCGCCTGCGTGCGGTTCCTGTTCACCGAGGGCAGCAAGAAGTACTACTCGCGCTTCAAGATCGTCGGCGTGACCTCGGGCGGCACGAAGTACAACTTCGACGGCAAGGCCACCGTCAAGATCAGCGTGAAGTCGAGCTACGGCAGCCACATGTGGGTGCAGGAGTGCGGCCGCAACAAGAAGACCGGCAAGTACTACTACGGCAAGGGCCGCAAGATCTTCTGATCGCGCCCCCGACGGCCTGACGCGAACAGGCCCCGCCCGGCCCGGCGGGGCCTTACTGCTTTTCCGGGTCGGGCTCCTCTGTGGCGGCCTGCTCGCGGGTGCTCTGCGCGGGGGTGCTCTGCGCGGGGGTGCTCTGCGCGGGGGTGCTCTGCGCGGCGGCGGTCTGCGCGGCGGCGGTCTGCTCGGCGGCGGCCTGCTCGGCGGCGGCCTGCTCGGGAGTGCTCTGCTCGGCGGGCGTCTGCCGGGAGGTGCTCGGCTCGGGGGCGGTCTGCTCGGGGGCGGTCTGCTCGGCGGCGGCCTGCTCAGGGGTGCTCTGCGCGGGGGCGGCCTGCTCGGCGGACGTCTGCTCCACGGGCGTCTGCTCGGCGGGCTTGGAGAGCGACGGGCCCGTGGCGGAGGACGTTTCGTCCGCTTCTCCGGTCCGCTCAGCGCCCGTTGCAGGGGCCTCAGCCGCACCATCGGGCGCCTGCGCGGGCTCCCTCTTGCTCAGGGAAGGCCCGCCTTCCCGCGGGGCGGACGAGACATCTGCGGGCTCTCCGGCTTCGCCCCGGACGTCCTGTTCGGCGGGCTCGTCCGGCTCGGTCTTCTCGTCCTGTTCGTCCTCGTCGGTGAGCAGGACGCCGACCACGGAACGGATCTTGTCCGCGGGGATCGCGCCGACCCGCAGCAGCCGCGGCACCGGCCCGGTCAGATCGATGATCGTCGAGGGGTCGGCGTGCCCGGACGTGCCACCGTCCAGGTAGACCGAGACGGAGTCGCCGAGCATCTTCTCCGCCTCGTCCGCCGTCCTGGCGGCGGGCTGCCCGCTGAGGTTCGCGCTGCTCACCGCGAGCGGGCCGGTCTCCTTGAGCAGCTCGACCGCGAGCTCGTGCATCGGCATCCGGACGGCCACCGTGCCCTTGGTCTCGCCGAGGTCCCACATCAGGTTCGTGTTCGCCCGGCACACCAGCGTCAGCGCGCCGGGCCAGAACTCATCGATGAGGTCCTGCCCGTAGGTGCCGAGATCCTCCACCAGCGCCGCCGCGGCCCGCACGGACCCGACCAGCACCGGCGGCGGCATCTCCCGCCCGCGGCCCTTGGCGTCCAGCAGCGCCGTCACGGCGGGCGGCACGAACGCGTCCGCACCGACCCCGTACACCGTGTCGGTCGGCAGGACGACCAGCTCACCGCGCCGCACCGCCGACACCGCCTCCGCGATCCCGCGCGTGCGCTCCATCGGCTCGGTGCAGTCATAACGTCGGCTCACGCCCGCCATTTTCCCACGCCGCACGGCGCGCTCACGCCGTCTCCCCCGGGTGTCAGTCCGCGGCGAGGCGGGCGGTGACGAACCGGTCCCGGTTGGCGAGGTCGCGGCGGTTGCGGACGTCCCGCCAGCCGTGCTCCTCCGCGAAGATCCAGTAGACGCCGTTGCCCTGCAGGTCGCTGTGCTCCACGGCCGCGTAGCCGCCGGGACGCAGCAGCCGGCGGGCCGTCCGCTCGACCACCCGGATCGCGTCCAGCCCGTCGTCGCCGCCGCCCCACAGCGCGTCGGCCGGGTCGTGGTCGCGGACGTCGGGCGGGACGTACTCCCACTCGCTCATCGGGATGTACGGGGGGTTGCTGACGACCAGGTCGACGGTGCCGTCCAGCTCGGGCAGGGCGGCGGCGAAGTCGTCCAGGTGCAGCCGGACGCGGCCGCGCTCGTCCAGCTCCTCGATGTTGCGGGTCGCGTGCACGAACGCGGTCGGGTCCTTCTCCACGGCGTGGACGCGGGCGCGCGGCGCCTCCAGCGCGATCGACAGCGCGATCGCGGCCGAGCCGGTGCCGAGGTCGACCACCAGGGGGTCGCGGACGTCCATGTCGCGCAGCGTCTCCAGCGCCCAGCCGACCATCACCTCGGTCTCCGGCCGCGGGACGAACACCCCCGGCCCGACCTTGAGCTCCAGGTAGCGGAAGAACGCGCGCCCGGTGATGTGCTGGAGCGGCTCCCCAGCCTCGCGGCGCGCGACGAACTCCCAGAACCGGGCGTCGAACGCGCTGTCGGGGACGCCGTGCAGCTCCGAGCGCCGCACCCGGTGCACCGCCGCCGCCAGCTCCTCGGCGTCGGCGCGGGGCGAGGCGGCACCCGCGTCCGCGAGCCGCGCCGTGGCCCTGGCGATCTCGTCCAGCAGCAGGTTCATGACTCTGCCTTCCGAGGGGGGACGACCCCCCACACCCCCCGAACCGCCGCGCTCACGGGCTGCACCTTCCGAGGGGGGACGACCCCCCACACCCCCCGAATCGCTGCGCTCACGGGCTGCACCTTCCGAGGGGGGACGACCCCCCACGCCCCCCGATTCGCTGCGCTCATGGGCTGTGCCCTTCGAGGGGGGACGACCCCCCGAATCGCTGCGCTCATGGTTTCTGGGCTTCGGCCAGGCGGCGTTCCATTTCGGCGTCGACGAGCGCCTGCGTGACGTTGTGGAGGTCGCCGTCCAGGACCTGGTCGAGGTTGTAGGCCTTGTAGCCGACCCGGTGGTCGGAGATCCGGTTCTCCGGATAGTTGTAGGTGCGCACCCGCTCGGACCGGTCGACCGTCCGGACCTGGCTCTTGCGCTCGGCGGCCGCGGCGGCGTCCGCCTCCTCCTGCGCCATCGCCAGCAGCCGGGACCGCAGGATGCGCAGCGCCTGCTCCTTGTTCTGCAGCTGGCTCTTCTCGTTCTGGCAGGAGACGACGACGCCGGTCGGCAGGTGCGTGATGCGGACCGCGGAGTCGGTGGTGTTGACGCTCTGCCCGCCCGGCCCGGACGAGCGGTACACGTCGATGCGCAGGTCGTTCGGGTCGATCTGGACGTCGACGTCCTCGGCCTCGGGCGTCACCAGCACGCCGACCGCGCTGGTGTGGATGCGTCCCTGCGACTCGGTCGCGGGCACCCGCTGCACGCGGTGCACGCCGCCCTCGTACTTCAGCCGCGTCCAGACGCCCTCCTCCGCGGAGCCCTTGGCCTTCACGGCGACGGTGACGTCCTTGTACCCGCCGAGGTCGGACGGGTGCGAGTCGAGGATCTCGGTCTTCCAGCCGGCCCGCTCGGCGTAGCGCAGGTACATCCGCAGCAGGTCGCCGGCGAACAGCGCCGACTCCTCGCCGCCCTCGCCGGCCTTCACCTCGAGGATGACGTCCTTGCCGTCGTTGGGGTCGCGCGGGACGAGCAGGTGCCGCAGCCGCTCCTCGAGCTCGGCGCGGCGGGTCTCCAGCTCCTCGGCCTCCGCGGCGAACGCGGCGTCCTCCCCGGACAGCTCGCGGGCCGCGGCGAGGTCGTCCTCGGTCGCGGACAGCTCGCGGTGCGTCTCGACGATCGGCCGCAGCTCCGCGTAGCGCTTGCCGAGCTTGCGCGCCAGGCCCTGGTCGGCATGGACGGACGGGTCGGCGAGCCGTTCCTCGATGCCCGCGTATTCGCTGATCAGATCGTCGAGATTCACGCTGTGTCCTGGCCGTTTCTAGGTGGGGGACGGCCCCCCGCGCCGCACCGGTTCCGGCCCGGAGGCGGAGATCGTCCCCGGATACCGGCTCCGGAAGGCCCGGGGACCTGGAAGCGTCCCCGGGCCGTCCCTGGTATGTGTGTGCGGCGGTCGCCCTACTTGCCGGCCTTCTTCTTGCCGAAGCGCTGCTCGAAGCGCGCCACCCGGCCACCGGTGTCGAGGATCTTCTGCTTGCCCGTGTAGAACGGGTGGCAGTTCGAGCAGACGTCCGCGTGGATCACGCCGTTCTCGGCGGTGCTGCGGGTCTCGAAGGTGTTGCCGCACGTGCACGTCACGGTCGTGACGACGTAGTTCGGGTGAATGTCGGGCTTCATGGTTCTCCTCGCCTCAGGCGGTCGCCGGGCGCCTCCAGGCTCGCATGGGGAAGCCCATGGGAGTTGTGGGAGACGTGAACCGGTACCGCAGCGGTTGCACACCAAGTGTGCCAGATACCCGAACGTGGCGAGGTCACCGGGCATTCCCGATCTTGCCCGTCCGGTGCCGGCGGCGGGCGGGGGCGGCGGTCAGCCGGTGTTGCGGCCCAGGTAGGCCAGCACGGCCATGACCCGGCGATGCCCGCCCTGCGCCGGCTGCAGGTCCAGCTTCATGAAGATGTTGGAGATGTGCTTCTCCACGGCGCCCTCGGTGACGACGAGGTCCTCGGCGATCGCCCCGTTCGACCGCCCCTGCGCCATCAGCCCGAGCACCTCGCGCTCCCGCGGGGTCAGCGCCTCCAGCGGGTCGCCGGTGCGGCGCCGGCCGAGCAGCTGGCCGATCACCTCCGGGTCGATGACCGTCCCGCCGGCGGCGATGCGGCGGACCGCGTCGATGAACTCGGCGACGTCCGACACCCGCTCCTTCAGCAGGTAGCCGACGCCCTCGGCGCCGCCGCCGATCAGGTCCGTCGCGTACCGCTCCTCCACGTACTGGGACAGCACGAGGATCGGCGTGCCCGGACGCCGCGCCCGCACCGCGAGGGCCGCGCGCAGCCCCTCGTCGGTGAACGACGGCGGCATCCGGACGTCGACGATCGCGAGGTCGGGGGCGTGCTCGTCGACGATGCCGAGCAGGCCGGGCCCGTCCCCCACCGTCGCCACCGTCTCGATCCCCGCGTCGTCGAGCAGCCGGACGAGCCCTTCCCGCAACAGCACCGAATCCTCGGCGATCACAACCCGCATCCGCCCATTATCGGGGCCGCGGGGGCCTCGATCACCAGGTACAGGGCAGATCCGCGCGAATGATCGTGGGGCCGCCGGCCGGGCTGTCCACGATGAGTATGCCGTCGATCGTCGCCGCCCGGTCGGCCAGCCCGGCCAGTCCGCCGTTCGGCCGCGCCTGCGCGCCGCCCATCCCGTTGTCGATCACCTCGACGACCACCCAGCGGTCCTCGCGGACGACGCGGACGGTCGCGCGGGTCGCACGGGCGTACTTCGCGATGTTCGCCAGCGACTCGGCGACGATGAAGTAGGCGATGCTCTCGACCGCCGCCGGAGGACGTTCCGGCAGGTCGACGGTCACCTCGACCGGGACCGGCGCGCGCCCGGCGAGACCGGACAGCGCCGGGTCCAGCCCGCGGTCGGTGAGGATCGCCGGGTAGATGCCGCGGGCCAGGTCGCGCAGCTCGGAGATCGCCTCCTTGGTGCCCGAGTGGGCCTGCTCGATCAGCGTCCGCGCACCCTCGGGGTCGTCGTCGAGCTTGGCGCGGGCGCGCCCGATGTCCATCGCCACGGCCAGCAGCCGCTGCTGCGCCCCGTCGTGCAGGTCGCGCTCGATGCGGCGCCGCTCGAACTCGGCCGCGTCCACCCCGCGGGCGCGGCTGGCCTGGAGGTGCTCGGTCCGCTTCCGCAGCTCGGCGTTCTCCGCCTGCGAGGGGCTCGGGCCGAGCATCAGCGCGGCCCATGCGGCGTGCCCGATCGCCATGACGCGCGTGACGTACATGGCGGCGACGAGGAACACCAGCCCGATGAGCGAGAGCGGCAGCGCCTCCACCGGGTTGCCCGCCCAGTACGAGACGCCCACGTTGATCTCGGCGCCCCCGTCCACGGCCACGAGCACGGGCAGGAACAGCAGCGAACCGGTGGCCGCCCAGACCGTCACCGACACGACGAACTCGACCAGCGTGACCGGGAACAGCACGAGGAGGTACAGCAGGTCCTTCCAGGTGCCCGGGTCCGCCGCCATGCCCTTCAGCCGGACCAGCGGATTGCGGCCCTCCGGGGGCTTGCGGTACGGGTTCGGGATCCGGACGCCGAACGCGGCCCGGACGAGCTGCCGCTCCAGCATCGCGCCGAACCGCCACGCGACCATCATCAGCGCGAGCATCGGGAACCCGACCCAGATGATCAGCAGGCCGACCGACAGGGACAGCCCGACGACGAGGGCGATGAACCAGCCGAGCCCGAACGCCGCGCTCACCCCCAGGTACAGCGCCGAGCGCCAGGTCAGGGACGACTTCGCCATCGCGACCGGATGCCAGGACCGGTTCATGACGGACGCGTCCCCGCCGGCCCCGGTCGCCGCGGCCCACCGCGTGGCCGCCCACCCGATGGCGGCCTCGCCCCTGCCGCCGGACTCTCTGCTCAGCTCGCCCACGTCGTCCCTCCGTACCCGTTCCAACGTACGGTCCAAGCGTGCCGGGCGGCAGAGGGGGCGACCATGACGTCCGCCGCCGGATCGAGGGTGGGGTTATCCCCACCTCTTTTATGGAGTCTTGTTCATGGAGTCCCGGCCCGCGGCCCTCGCCTTCGGCTTCGCCTCACCGGTCAGGTCACGCGCTCGCGCGGTGGCCGGGGCCTGATCGAGGCATGTCCCCCAAGACGGCGACGCCCCCGCCCGGTGGTCGGGCGGGGGCGTGCGTGTGTTCCTAGCGGTCGTCGGAGACCGTGGTCTTCTGGACCTGGAGCAGGAACTCGGCGTTGGACTTGGTCTCCTTCATCTTCTCGATGAGGAGTTCCAGCGCCTGCTGCGTGTCGAGCGCGTGCAGCACCCGGCGCAGCTGCCAGACCACCCGCAGTTCCTCCGGAGCCATGAGGATCTCCTCCTTGCGGGTGCTGGACGCGTCCACGTCCACCGCCGGGAAGATCCGCTTGTCGGCGAGGCTCCGGTTGAGCTTGAGCTCCATGTTGCCGGTGCCCTTGAACTCCTCGAAGATGACCTCGTCCATGCGGGACCCGGTCTCCACCAGCGCGGTGGCGAGGATCGTCAGCGAGCCGCCGTTCTCGATGTTGCGGGCGGCGCCGAAGAACCGCTTCGGCGGGTACAGCGCCGTGGAGTCGACACCGCCGGACAGGATCCGGCCGGACGCGGGCGCCGCCAGGTTGTAGGCCCGGCCCAGGCGGGTGATCGAGTCGAGCAGCACGACGACGTCGTGGCCCAGCTCGACGAGCCGCTTGGCGCGCTCGATCGCCAGCTCGGCGACCGTGGTGTGGTCCTCGGCGGGCCGGTCGAAGGTCGAGTGGATGACCTCGCCCTTCACCGTCCGCTGCATGTCGGTGACCTCTTCCGGACGCTCGTCCACGAGGACGACCATCAGGTGGCACTCCGGGTTGTTCTTGGTGATCGCGTTGGCGATCGCCTGGAGCACCATGGTCTTGCCGGCCTTCGGCGGCGACACGATCAGGCCGCGCTGCCCCTTGCCGATCGGCGACACCAGGTCGATGATCCGGGTCGTCAGGATGCCGGGGTCGGACTCCAGGCGCAGCCGCTCCTGCGGGTACAGCGGCGTCAGCTTCGTGAAGTCGACGCGGCCCTTGGCCTGGTCGGGCTCCATCCCGTTGACGGTGTCGAGGCGGACCAGCGCGTTGAACTTCTCGCGCCGCTCGCCCTCGCGCGCCTGCCGGACGGCGCCGGTGATGACGTCGCCCTTGCGCAGCCCGTTCTTGCGGACCTGCGCGAGCGACACGTACACGTCGTTCGGGCCGGGCAGGTAGCCGGTCGTGCGGACGAACGCGTAGTTGTCGAGGATGTCGAGGATGCCCGCGACCGGGATGAGGACGTCGTCCTCGGTGATCACCGGCTCCTCGTAGCGGTCGCGGCCGCGGCCCCGGTTGCGCTCCCGGAACCGACGCCCGCGCCGGCCCCGGCCGCCGCCGTCGTCATCGTCGTGCTGGCCGCCGCCGCCCTGGTTCTGGCCGCGCTGCCGGCCGCCGCCGCCCTGGTCCCCGCGGTCTCCCCGGTCGCCGCGGTCGCCCCGGTCGCCCCGGTCGCCGCGGCCCTCGCCGCGCTCCCGGCCGCCGCGCTGCCGCTGGCGTCCGCCGCCCTCGCGGCCCTCGCGCCCGTCGCGGTTGCCGTCCCGGCCGCCGTCGCGCCCGCCCTGGGATTCGCCGTCCTCGGCGTTCTGCTCGCGTCCCTGGTCGCGGCCCTGCCGGTCGCCGCGTCCCTCGGAAGCCCCCCGGTCCTGCTTGTCGCCCCGCTGCCGGCCGCCCTGCCGCTCGCCCCGGTCGGCCTTCTCCGCCTTCTCCGGGGACTTGTCGGCCTTCTCGGCGACCTTCTCGGCGACGCCGCCCTGCCCCTCGGACGGGCCCTGCTCGGCCGCCGGCGCCTCGGCTATGGCGACCTGGTCGTCGGACACCTCGCGCTTGGCGGCGGTGGTGCGGCTCCGCCGCGGACGCTCGGCCTTCGCCGGGGCAGCGGCTCCCTGCTCGCCCCCCGCCGAGCCCTGCTCCTGGCCGCCCTGCTTCTCCTGGATGGCGGCGATGAGCTGGCTCTTGCGCATCCCGGTCGTGCCGGTGATGCCGAGGCTGGACGCGAGCGCCTTGAGCTCGGGCAGCACCATGGCCGACAGGCCGGTTCCCGAGCGGCGGCGCCGGGGGGCGGCCGGCTCCGCGCCGGACGCGGCGGCGTCGGCGGGTTCCGTGCTGGTTGCGTCCGTAAGGAGTTCGCTGGATTCGCTCACTAAGGGTCCTTCCCAGGGAGCGGGCGTTGGCCGGCGTTCGGCCAGTCGACCCGGTGGTGCGGCCCGGCGGGGGCGCCGGGACGGGCTCCGCTGATCACGATGGAACCGGGATCTGCGTGTTCTGGGCACAGCCAGATGGTGGACGGGACGTTCCGCTCGTGCGTGTCCCCGGTACCGCCACGTCCGAAGTTTCGCTGGAATGCCTGACAACGGAATGTCACGGTGTCGGGGAGCCTAGTACGCGGGACCGACACGACCGGAGGGTCGAACAGGCGACGCGCGGCTGACGAGCACGCTGCCCCGAACGGGGCATCTGGTGCGGCATTCAGCCTAACATCACCAGGGCACACTGCTATTCCCCAGAGGTCGATGTGTTCGCATTTTACCTAGCGGGATCGTGCCGGACCCTGCACCGGCCGGAGCGGCGCGAATGCCCCCGCCCCCGGCGCCGCCGCCAGGACCGTACCGCAGATCAGCCGGCCATGACGCGGGCGCCGCGGGTCGCGACGTCCAACGGGTGTTCGTGCCACCCTTTACCCACTTCGCGCTCCATCGAATCAACTTGTGATGCTGTTGTGAAGGCCAGGACAGTAGGCCCGGCCCCGGAGATCACCGCGGGCACCCCGGCGTCCCGCAGCCTCGTGACCAGCGCCGCGGACTCGGGCATGGCCGGGGCGCGGTAGTCCTGGTGCAGCCGGTCCTCGGTCGCGTCCAGCAGGACGCCGGTGTCCAGGCCGCCGGTGAGCGCGGCGACGAGCAGCGCGGCACGTCCCGCGTTGGCGGCGGCGTCCCCGTGCGGGACGGTCTCGGGCAGCAGCCCGCGGGCCCGCTCGGTCGCCAGCCGCTGCTCGGGGACGAACGCCACGACCTGCGTGACCTTCGATTCCAAACGGACCGACTTCGGGCCGCACGGCGTCGTCCAGGCGACGGTCAGGCCGCCGGCGAGGCACGGCGCCACGTTGTCGGGATGCCCCTCGATCTCGGTCGCGAGACGCAGCGCCGCGTCGTCGCCGAGGAGCTTCCCGGCGGGGTGCAGCGCGCGCGCCGCGACGATCCCCGCGACGATCGCGGCGGACGACGAGCCGAGACCGCGGCTGTGCGGGATGCGGTTGCGGCAGCGCAGCCGCAGCCCGCCCGGGCGCGCGGGACCGGTTCCGGCCAGGTCGTCGAGGACGCCGAACGTGCGGCGCAGCACCTTGACGATGAGGTGGCGCTCGCCGCGGTCGGCGACCTCGGCGCCCTCGCCGTCCACCTCGATGGTCAGGCCGCCGCCGGTGACCTGCACCTCGACGTCGTCGTACAGCGCGAGCGCGAGGCCGAGCGAGTCGAATCCGGGGCCCAGGTTGGCGCTGGTCGCGGGGGTCCGCACCAGCACCGGGCCTTCCGTCCAGCCCACCTCAGGTGAGACCGAGCTCGGACGCGGCCGAGTGCGCGTCCACCTTGATGGTGGTGGGCGCGGGCGCACCGGAGATGGCCCAGTCGGGGTCCTTGAGGCCGTTGCCCGTCACCGTGCAGACCACCCTGGCCCCGGACGCGACCACACCCCGCTCGCTCGCCTGCAGGAGGCCGGCGACGCTCGCCGCGGAGGCGGGCTCCACGAAGACGCCCTCTTCCCTGGCCAGGAGCCGGTAGGCGGCGAGGATCTGCCGGTCGGTGACGGAGTCGATGGCGCCACCGGACTCGTCCCGGGCGGCGACCGCCAGGTCCCAGGACGCGGGGTTGCCGATCCGGATCGCCGTGGCGATGGTCTGCGGATTCAGGACGGGCGCGCCCTTCACGAACGGCGCCGCCCCGCTCGCCTGGAAGCCCAGCATGCGGGGGGTGCGCGTCGCGACCTCGTCGGCGGCGTACTCCTTGTATCCCATCCAGTACGCGGAGATGTTCCCCGCGTTCCCGACGGGGAGGCAGTGGACGTCGGGCGCGTCGCCCAGCGCGTCCACGATCTCGAAGGCGGCCGTCTTCTGCCCGAGCAGCCGGTACTTGTTGACCGAGTTGACCAGCGCGACCGGGTAGTCGACCGACAGCTTGCGGGCCAGTTCGAGGCAGTCGTCGAAGTTCCCGTCCACCTGGAGCAGCCGGGCGCCGTGCACGAGCGCCTGCGCCAGCTTCCCCATCGCGATCTTGCCGTTGGGGACGAGGACCGCGCAGGTCATCCCGGCCCGCACCGCGTACGCGGCGGCGGACGCGGAGGTGTTGCCGGTCGAGGCGCAGATGACCGCCTTCGCGCCCTCCTCGGCGGCCTTGCTGATCGCCATCGTCATGCCGCGGTCCTTGAACGAACCGGTCGGGTTGGCGCCCTCGACCTTGAGGAACACCTCGCAGCCGGTCAGCTGGGACAGCCGGCGGGCGGGCACCAGCGGGGTACCGCCCTCCAGGAGCGTGACGACCGGTGTCGCGTCCGTCACCGGAAGCCGGTCGCGGTACTCCTCGATAAGGCCGCGCCACGCGCGGACGTTCGCGTTCACGTCGGTCTCCCTGTATGACCTGCGATGTTGCCCGGAGTCTATCGGGACGGCTCTTCGCCCTCGACGCGCATCACGCTCGCCACCTCGCGCACGCTGTCGAGGCCGCGGAGCCCCTCCACCGTCGCCGAGAGGGCCGCGTCGGGCGCGCGGTGGGTCACGACCACGAGCTGCGCCTCCTCGCCCAGCCCGTCCTGCCGGACGGCCTGTATCGAGACGCCGTGCCTGGCGAACTCCTCGGCGACCGTGGCGAGGACACCGGCCTCGTCGGTCACGTCCACCTGGATGTAGTAGCGCGTGACCGTCTCCCCCATGGGAAGCACCGGAAGCTTCGCGTACGTCACTTCCACGGGGCCGGGAGTACCGCCGGCCACGTTGCGGGCCACCGCGACGAGGTCGCCGAGGATCGCGGACGCCGTCGGCGCACCACCGGCACCGGCGCCGTAGAACATCAGGGAGCCCGCGGACTCCGCCTCCACGAACACCGCGTTGTACGCCTCACGGACGCTCGCCAGCGGGTGCGACCTGGGGATCATCGCCGGATAGACGCGCGCGGACACGCCGCGTCCGTTCCGTCCGTCCTCTGAGGGGATGCGCTCGCAGATGGCCAGGAGCTTGACGACGCAGTCCATTCCCTGGGCGCCCGCGACGTCGGCGGCGCTCACTTCCGTGATGCCCTCGCGGTGGACGTCCGCGGCCGTCACCGGTGTGTGGAAGGCGAGCTGCGCGAGGATCGCCGCCTTGGCCGCGGCGTCGAAACCCTCCACGTCGGCGGTCGGGTCGGCCTCCGCGTAGCCGAGCGCCTGCGCCTCCTCCAGCGCGTCGTTGAACCCGGCGCCGTGCGTGTCCATCTGGTCGAGGATGTAGTTCGTGGTGCCGTTCACGATGCCGAGCACCCGGTGCACGTGGTCGCCGACCAGGGACTCCCTGAGCGGCCTCAGCAGCGGGATCGCTCCAGCGACCGACGCCTCGTAGTACAGGTCGGCGCCGTACTCCCGGGCGGCGGCGAACAGCGTCGCGCCGTCCTCGGCCAGCAGCGCCTTGTTCGCGGTGATGACCGACTTGCCGGACTTCATCGCTTCGAGCATCAGCGTCCTGGCCGGCTCGATCCCGCCGATCACCTCGATGACGATGTCGACGTCGTCCCTGGTCACCAGCGTCTGCGCGTCCGTGGTCAGCAGCTCCCGGTCGACGCCGGCGCGCACCCTGTCCGGCCGGCGCACCGCGATCCCGGCCAGCTCCAGCGGCGCCCCGACGCGCGCGGCCAGATCGTCGGCCTGCTCGTTCAGCAGCCGGACGACCTCCGTGCCGACCACGCCGCATCCGAGCAGCGCCACGCGCAGTCCGGGTTTCACGCTTCGACCTCCGCATCGAGCCGCAGCAGGTCCTCCGCGCTCTCCCGGCGGACGATCACGCGCGACCTGCCGTCCCTCACCGCCACCACGGCCGGCTTCGGGACATGGTTGTAGTTGCTGGCCATCGACCGGCAGTACGCCCCGGTCGCCGCGACGGCCACCAGGTCTCCGGCCGCAAGATCTTCGGGGAACCACAGGTCTCGCACCACGATGTCGCCGCTCTCGCAGTGCTTGCCGACAAGCCTACTGAGCATGGGCGATGCGTCGGACGACCGGCTCGCCAGCACCCCGGTGTACTCCGCGCCGTACAGGGCGGTGCGCAGGTTGTCGCTCATGCCGCCGTCCACGGACACATACGTGCGCAGGCCCTCGACGTCCTTCACCGTCCCGACCTCGTACAGCGTGACGCCGCCCGGACCGATGATCGCCCGCCCCGGCTCCACCGTCAGCCGCGGCATGGCCAGGTCGTACGCCTTGCACTCGCGCGCCACGATGTCCCGCAGCCCGTCCGCGATCGACTTCGGGTCGTGCGGCTCCTCCCCCGGCACGTAGGCGATGCCGTAGCCGCCGCCGAGGTCCAGCTCGGGAAGCTCGATGCCGTGCTCGTCCCGGATCGCGACCAGCAGCTCGGCCAGCCGGTGCGCGGCCACCTCGAACCCGTCCACGTCGAAGATCTGCGACCCGATGTGGCTGTGCAGCCCCACCAGCCGAAGCCGCTTCAGGTCCAGCACCCGCCGGACGGCCTCCAGCGCGGCCCCGGAACTCCTGGAGAACCCGAACTTCTGGTCGTCATGGGCGGTCGCGATGAACTCATGGGTGTGCGCCTCGACCCCCGTGGTCACGCGCACCATCACCTTGGGCGTCGCACCCATCTCCTGGGCCAGATAACCGACCCGCGCTATCTCCTCGAACGAATCGAGCACGATCCGTCCAACACCCACCTCAAGAGCCTTCTCAAGCTCCCAGGACGCCTTGTTACTCCCATGCAGCGTGATGCGCTCGGTAGGGAAGCCCGCTGCCAAAGCCACCGCGAGCTCACCGCCACTGCACACGTCCAGCCCGAGACCCTCCTCCTTCAGCCACCTCGCGACGGCCGTACAGAGAAACGCCTTCCCCGCGTAGTGGACGTCCCCGTCATGGAACGCGGCCGCATACTCCCTAGCGCGGCTCCGCACGTCCTCCTCGTCATAGACGTAGAGGGGCGTCCCGTACTCCTTCGCCAGCTCCCGCACATCGACCCCGCCGACGGTGAGCACGCCGTCGTCCCGCTTGGCGCTCCGCGGCCACACGGTCGGCTCCAGCGCGTTCAGATCGTCCGCCGGCCCGGCCGGATGGTCCTCGGGAAGGACGTCGGCGTGCCGCGGCCCGGCAGGATGTACTCGACTCATATCCGCTCTCTAGGGGTCTCACCGATCATGTTCAGCCCGTTGCCGAGAACGATCTCGACGGCCTCCGCCAGGGCGACCCGCCCCGCGTGCACGGCCCCGGGCTCCTCGTCACCCACGGGCAACGCGGAACAACGCTCATGCGCCTCGTGATACGCGAGCGCCACTTTCTCCAAACAGAACATCAGCGGCCGAGCATCCCGTTCCCGCTCCGCCTGCTCCGCCCGCCCCGGCACGTCCCCCAGCGCCCCCACGACCTCCGCCTCGACCGGGCCGGCCTCCAGCCGCCCGGCCTCCAGCCCCAGGCTCGCTGCCCACCGCCCCACCCAGCAGGCCCGCGCATAGGCGTAACGCACCGAGAACCCGGGATTGTCGGACGTCCGGGGCCACTCTTCCCACGTCCCCCGCGGCACCTCGGCCATCCCGTAACCGCGATCACACCGGATCCCGTCCACCAGATCCCCCGGCGCCACCTCGACCCGCACGAACCCGGGCCCGCTGACGACACCCCCGACCCGCCGCGCGATCACCCGCGGATCAACGCCCAGCCGCAGCGCCACGGGACTCTCGAAGACCCCGCCGCCCCAACTGAAGACAACGACCCCACCAGGCACATCGACATCGAGCTCACCCTCCGCCACGGCGTCCCGCACCGCGCGCACGAGGGCCTCACCCACACCGGCTGGAGTCACCCTGGCGAGACTAGCCGACCACTATCTGGACACCGCCGCGAGCTTCCGCACCGTCTGGATCAGCTGGTTGGGGTCGAACGGCTTGGTCACGTAGGCGTCCACGCCGATCTCGTCCCCCCGCCGCACATCATGCTCCTGCGCCCGCGCCGTGATCATCACGACCCTGATGTGCGCCGTCCCGGGATCCTCCCTGAGCCGGACCGCCGTCACCCACCCGTCCAGCCGCGGCATCATCACGTCCAGCGTGATCACGTCCGGCCGGACCTCGCCCACCTTCTCCAGGCAGTCCTGACCGTCCACCGCGGTCGACACCTCGAACCCCTCCAGTTGCAGGTTCACGGCGATGAGCTGGCGGATCACCTCGTCATCATCGACGACCAGCACGCGTCCCAGTGGCTCGGTCACGGCCTCGAAGTTAGCCCACTCCACCCCCCTGACGCACGGCGAACCTCCCCGTACGCGTCACCCCGCCAACCCTGGTAGCCTCATACCGCGTCGCGCCCCCTTAGCTCAGGGGATAGAGCAACGGCCTCCGGAGCCGTGTGCGCAGGTTCGAATCCTGCAGGGGGCACCTCTCTGAGACCAGCGAAATCACCTCGCTGACCAGCACAGACACCAAAGAACCGGGCGGGACCTCAGTCCAACTGAGTCCCGCCCGTTCTCACTGTCTAGCGGTGTCCGCGAGAGACCCACGAGAGAGACACGAGAGTCTCTCGCTCCCCACCGCTCTCTCGTGCCACCCTTGCGCGGCAGAGCCTTTGCAAGCTCCTCCACTACGAGTCCACATGACCGGCAAAACCACGCACATCCACCCCAAAGCAACGTGTGGTGATTTACCGCCTTTGTCATAGGTCTTGGTTACGCTGCCGAGCGTGGATGATCTCTTCGCAGAGACCTTTGACCTTCAGCGCGCATGGTCGGCCAAGAACACGCCTGAGATGCAGCGACGAGGCGTGATCATCCGAACGGAGATTCCCGAGCGGATCCGCAACCACGTCGAGACGATCGCAGCGGAGACGGGCACGACAGTCTCTGACCTCGGCGTTGAAGGCAGGGACGGGACGGGCCTCAAGACGGAAATTCCATGGGTGCGCGTCTTCTCGCGCAGCGCCGCACCACGTGCCACGACAGGTTGGTACGTCGTCTACCTCTTCAGCGCCAGCGGTGACCGGGTCTACCTGTAACTCAACCAGGGCACGACCACATGGACGGGGAAGGATTTCGCTCCCAGGAAGCTCACGGAGATCAAGGCACGGGTCGCTTGGGCGCGCCCTCTCGTGGCAGCTCTCCTAGCCGAACGTGACGACCTCCATGACTCCATCGAGCTCGACGCCCTCAAATCTCAGCTAGGGCCGGGGTACGAAGCCGGCAACGTTACGGCGATTGAGTACCGCCGTGGCTCGCTGCCGAGCGAAGCCACCCTCATCGAAGACCTTCTCTACATGTCCAGGCTCCTTGGGGAGATCTACAGGGGCGAGAAGAGGGCTTCGTACGTTCCTGGAGACACTCCACCTGAGGTCATCGAGGCCGAAGAGGCGTCAGCCAGAGCGGCCCGTCGCAGGAAAGTCCGTTCCAAAGGGCAGGGGATCCGCCTCAATGCTGACGAACGCCGCATCTTGGAGCAGCACAGCGTCAACATGGCGACAAAGTACTTCCGAGATCAAGGTTGGTCGGTGAAGGACGTCGGAGCGAAAGAGTCCTACGACCTCTTCCTGAGGAGGGACGACCAACGGCTTCACGTCGAGGTGAAGGGCACCACGTCAACAGGGGCGCAGGTCGTTCTCACTCGCCCTGAAGTCGAGACTCAGCGCAAGCTGGCCCCGGCCAACGCCCTCGTCGTTGTTCATTCGATCGACCTGGACCGGGCGTCAACACCTCCAGTAGCCAGCGGAGGGATTCTCTGCTGCACAAGCCCTTGGCGCATCGAGGAAGAAGATCTAACCGTCGTCTCCTACGTCTACAAGACAGGGCTGTGACGTACCCACTGCCCTCTTGAGACAGAGCCCTACAAGGAGCGGGACGGGTTGCGATGCCCGCCCCGCTCCCGATCTCATTCGTTGTCCTCAAGCCTCCGTTCGATGCACCGGTTGATGTTGTCCTCTTGGCCGTCCAGGCAACCGGCGTAGCGCTTGAGCAGCACTTCTACCGAGTTGCCCGCACGCTTGGCCACGTCCGCCGGCGAGACGCCAGCGTTGAGCCACGTGCTCAGGGCAGCGTGACGCAGGTCGTACGGGCGCCCGGCAAGCGGCGATTCGACCTGGGCGGGCGGGAACGCGAGTTGGCGGGCTTCCTCCCATGCGCGCGAGTAGGTTGAGGCCCCGAGGATGCCGCCGCGCTCGTTGCGGAACAGGCGCCCGTCCTCGGCCATGCCGAACTCCTCGATGTGCGCCTTGAGGATGGTCACGAGGGACGGCGGGATCGGCACAATGCGGGCAGCCTTGAGGGACCGCTGTTTTAGCCCTCGCCGCTCGTGGCGCTCGCCGTCGTCCGTCCACCTCTTGGAGGTGACTGGGAGCGTCTGAGTGAGCGTCAGACGGCCCCATCCAGCCTCTGGTAGGTAGCAGTCGTTCTCTCGCAGCGCCACGCACTCCGCCGGCCGTAGACCGGCGTAGTAGAGCGTCGCGAAAAACGCCACGAGCCGGCGACCTCGGCCCCGTCCCCACGAGCCGACGTAGCTCAGCGCCGTAAGGAGGTCGCGGGCCTGCGCGTGCGTGATGACGACGCGAGGATCTACCTCGCCCTGCCGGGCCTCATGTGTCCGTCCCGCGGCCTTGAGCGGGTTGTCGGAGGGTTCGCCGAGTTCCATGGCGTACACCACGGCGGTATTGAGCCCTCGCCGACACCGGTTGTAGGTGTCCGTCGCCACGCGCTTGCCCGTGAGCGTGAGTGTGAGCCGCTTCTCTACCTGGCGGACCACGTGCGGGTCGGCGAGCGCCTTGAGCGGCAACGAGCGCTCTCGGAGCCACCTCAAGCCGCTGGTTAACTCGTCCGGCACGTCGGCGCCCTCGTTGGCCGGAGTGACGGCCCAGAGAAATGCTCTCCGTAGTGCCTGGTAACTCGGCCGGTCGCGCCCGTCCTCCACCATGGCAAGGGTCGCCGTCGCGAGGCTGTCCGTGAGGGAGTCGCGGGTCTTGGCCGCGGCGCCGTCCCACCGAACGCCGACGTACGCCTTGCAGAACTCGAACCAGGTGCGCGCAGTCGCAACCTTGAGCATGGACGTCGGCAGGCCGGTGGCCGCGTCGAATTCCTCGCCGC
Organism: Actinomadura madurae; assembly: GCF_900115095.1. GTDB lineage: Bacteria > Actinomycetota > Actinomycetes > Streptosporangiales > Streptosporangiaceae > Spirillospora > Spirillospora madurae. Next base: position 61,084 of record NZ_FOVH01000026.1, on the reverse strand, counting down.
GCGTCATGGCCTGAATGAGGTCCGAGCGGAACCCATCCGCGAGCGCGAACGTGGCGAACGTGACGGTGCAGACCTCGCCGGCGACGACCCATCGGACCATGTGCGGGCGTGTCTTGCTCTTGGCTTTCCCGATTTTCCACGGGCGCCGCACGTCGCGCGTCCGCCCCTTACTTCCGGAAATCCCTCGCCGCCCAGGGCGCGATTCCTCCCCCGTGCTCACGCGGCCTCCTCAAGCTGGCAGAGCCAGCGCTCAAGGACGGACCGGCGTATCCGAACGTCCCCGTTCGGGTATTTGATGCTGCGAGGCGCCTTGCCGAGCTGGCGCCACCGGTAGAACGTCGCGCGCGGGACGCCGAGTTCGGCAATCACCTCGGAGATCGTGAGCAATTCGTCTTTGCGTGCCACGGTGGGCTACTCCTCCTTGAGTGTCGTTCTCTAACCCGATGGATTGCTTGGCGGCTGTGCACCGGGCCAGACAGAGCGCTACGAGTCGTCGGCCTCCCTTCGGCTAGAAGTGCGGAACCTCCGGAACCTGCGGAACCACCGCAGGTCGTAGAGGGTGTGGCGAGTTCCGATGGACGGTCAGGGTTCCGGAACCGGCGGAACCTACGGCGCTCGCTCGGTTCCCCCGGTTCCGGAACCGCCGCGCCCGCCGGAACCCCGTTCATGGGTCGTGAGCTGGACGGGTTCCGGAGGTTCCGTAGGTTCCGGTTCCTCAGCCGAGGTGGCAGGGAGGTACCGCGCCCACGCATCGGCGAGGTGATCGGAGCGATGCCCCATAAGCGAACGGCCGTCGATTTTCACCTTGACCGGCGAAACGTCGTACTGCGAGAGCAGCCGAGAAAGCCCACGACTGTCGAGGGGTACGCCTTTCAATTCAGCCCAGGGGGCATCTTCGATGCTGTGGAGCCGCTCAAGAACTTTTTCCGTGAAGAGAGCGCGAGCGCCGGCGAATATTCGGTGCAGGTCCATCAAGAGCCGAATTCCGAGACTCACACCGCGCTCGGCACCCTGCTTTACGAGATACACGCATGCCTCGCGAGCGCGTTCCGGCCAGTCTCCCCCGGCAGCGTCGGCGATGGCCAAGAGCGGTTCCCAGACGTCCGCCGGGCGGTCGGTGATTCCGGGCGGCATTTCGGGCCATGCGTCGCCGAGCCGCTCGGCTTGAGTGGCGACCCAATCGGCGAGCATCGCGCGAATCTTCCAGCCTTCCGGCTCGTGAACGCGTGCTCGGTACGGCTCCACACGTTCGTGCGGCGCACGGCGGCGCATGCGAACGATGACGGACCTCGTAAGGATCGTGTCCGGCAGGTTGCCGAGTCCCGCGAGCGCCACGGCAGCGAACGCCGGAAACTCCTGTACGCCTTGATTCGTTCCTTCGCCTACACAGCGGTAGGCGACGCCGGCGCGCCGGTGTCCGGCGTTCAGCAGTCCCCGTAGATCCTCGTTGTCCTTGGCTTTCGGGCCGAACACGGTGTCTATCTCGTCAAAGAGCACGGTCGGCCGGCGCTCGCGGTTACCCACCGATCGGTAGAGCGCGGCGGCGCTGCGTTGACGGCATGCATGGGGAAGGGCACCAGCAGCGCGAGGATTTCGAGCGCTCGCGTCTTGCCCGATCCGGGCTCAGGCGAGAGGAACGCCAAACGCGGCGTCGAGTCAAACGCGTCGATGATGTGGGCATGCGCGGCCCACAGCGCCATGGCGTTATATGCCGCCTGACTGGGCAGCACGCAGAACCGAGTGATGAAGTCGTGAGCTGCATTGAGCGCGGCCACGCCCTCCCTGTCGGCCGCAGTGGTCGCGCCGTGGTCGCTGTGAGTCGCGTCGGTCATGCTGCGCCCCTCCTGGTGATGTCGCGCGGGTTCCGCTTGCCCGCTTCGATGGCGCACCGGATCGTGGCCTGCGCTTCGCTGGGTCGGACGTCATCTCGCGACGGTCCGAGATGGACGCTCGCGGCGTCGTACAGAGCGCCCGTCGCGATGTCTTCCGGCAGGACGCCGGCGGCGATGATCCGGCCGAGGTTGTACGCGGCCTTATTCAGCGCCCGATTGCGTCCACCGCCTCAGCGCTCGCCACCCGATCCGCTTCCGCCTTGAGTGCCGCTTGTGCGTAAGCGTCAAGGTCACCGACTTGCGCGGACTGAAGGCAGGCACTCAAGGCGGGAGTGGGGACGGGGGCGGGTTTGAGTAGGCCGGTGAGCCACTCGGGTAGCGGGATCGGGGCAACGCTGTGAACGACCTCGTACGATCCGGCTCCGTCCGGCAGATCGACGTAGCTACCAGGGCCGACGACGTATCCACCATGCGCGCGGGTGTCGATCTTCCAGCCCAGAGCACGCGGCGACTTGCCCGCCGTGTTGGTCAACCGAACCTCGGTCGGCGCTTGGAAGTACAGTTGCCATCCACCTCGCCGAGTCCGCACGGTGAACGTCTCGAACGGGAACGCTTCGCCCTGCCGCCCGCACAGCACGGCGAACGCGTCCGCTCCGTTGTTGACACCGGCCATGTCCCACTCGGGCGGCGGGTGCTCACCGGGCTTGGGAACGTCCAGGTCGATGACCACGAGACCGGAGGGGCCGCAGGCAATACCGACGTTGTACTGAGCACGGGACCAGCACGCGCGAATACGCGCCGGATCGGTAGCGCGCAGGTACCGGCGGTTCTGCTCGGTCAGCAACGATGCGCGGGCGGTGTCACCGGCGCGTACGCGCCGGGCCAGGTCGGTCCACGTGGTGGGCGCCTGGTCCAGATCGATCGGCTCCAGGCCGCGTTCGGTGCGCACATGGTGCTCCAGCCAGCGCAGGTGCCCGCTCAAGCGCCGCAGGTCGGCACGCAGCGCGGCGGGCTGGTCGTCGTGGTCGTCGGCGCGCTCGTCCAGCCGTTCGAGCTGGCCGCGCAGTTCCTCCAGCCGGTGGTCATTCTCCAGCTCATACAGCCTTTCGGCATGTTCCTGGCTGACGGTGCTGTTCAGCTGGTCCAGCCTGCGACGCAGGTCCGCCACATCGTCGGCGAGGTCATCGAGGTCGTCGGCGGCGGCGACGTGAGTGACGGAGTAGGTCACGATCGTGCCCCTTCCCGGGCGGCGTGGCCCGCACCAGTGGGGGCGGTCTGGCTGCGAGTCTTGGCGTTGCCGGCCGAGCTGTCTTTGACCAGAGCGGTGCACATCGGACGGGCGAACGCCACCAGAACGACGATCGCCATCCCCCACAACGAGGACACCTGCAGGATCATCACGACCGTCACGCCGACGGCCGCGCCCATCAAGAACGCGGCGTGCGCCTGGCGGGCCAACGGCACGTACGGGCCGTCGATGCGGGGGTCCACTTGGTCGTAGTGTGCGCCGAACGCCACAACCAGCGCGACGATCGCCAGCAGAATCGTCGGCAGCAGCCAGGCGCGGGCCGGCCAGCCGAACGCCGCCGGCGCCGCGGCGATGGCGGCGAGCGTGGCCGCTACCAGCGCCCAACGCGACGCCCAGGCGTTGCGGCGCTGCCGCGCCTGCCGCCGCACCCGATCGCGCAGCTGATCCTCGGCGGTCAACAGCTGCTCAGTCGCGGTACAGATCGCGTCGGCCAGCGCGACGTGTTCGTCGCTGCCTGGTTCGCGTCAACTTCATGTCCGGGCACAGGGTGCCGACGAGCCGGTGGTCGTCGCCCAGGTCGTACCGGGCGTCCATGCCGGCGAGCGGGTCGGCGACGTACTGGTGGGCGTCGAGGTCCATCAGGTCGGAGAACATCTCCCACAGCGCCCTCGTCTGCGGGCCGGGTCGCATCAGAGCTCCTGTCGGGCTGGTGGGGCGGATCCGTGGCGACCGGGTGGTGCGGCTGCCGAAGCCCTCGATCAAGGAGTACGCCCTGGCCTGTCCCCAGGGCGGGCGACCGCCGAAGCACGGCAAGGAGTTCCGCTTCGCCAACCCCGAGACCTGGCCCGAGGCGGCGATCACCACCGTCAGCGACACCACCAACTACGGCAAGACCGAAGCCCAGGCGTGGGACCGGGTCCACCCGAGGCCTGGCAGAGCGTGCCGGTCGGCCCATCGCGCCCGCGCCCGTTGCCATCGGTTCGGAGGCGGAGGCCCTGTCGGCGGCGGGGGCGCAGGCGGTGCAGACACACGATCACGGTGGGGGACGTATCGCCCGCCTGGCTGGCGAACGGCAGCCTCCACAACGGCACTTGGCATGACGTCTCTGTTGGAGCGCCGGGCCTCGGTGTACGCGCCGACGAGTGGAACGGTTGTCTCTGCGCAACCGGACCTTGAAGAAGATCGCCGCACCAAGAGTCGCGGGCTGCCAGTGCTTGATCTGGCGCAACTCCGCATTGGAGAGAGTTGAAGTGTCTACATCCTCCAGCGAGGACAGGAGTTCCGCCGCAGTCAGAGAGTGACCGGCATCGTGTCATCGGTCGAGCGCATTCAGGGATTCTCACACCGGTACACAACATGGATCCACGGGCGACGAGAGCCATATGCGACAGCGTCGGCCGTCGAGCATCCGTCCGGCCTCTGCACCGCGACGGTTTAAGGACGGGTTCTAACGTTCGTCTCAGGTTCGCTCGGTAGGAAGTAGGCATCCAGGTAAGCGATGCAACCCGTATGTAGGAGGCTAGTGATGGCAGTCGACGCAGCGCCGTCAGGGGAAGCGCCGCCCGGGCGGTTGAGGTTCGGGGCGGCCACCAGGGCGCTGGCGACGACCTTCACTGTCGCCGCCCACGGGTCGCACGCCGACCACAGTGCGGCGCCCGCCGCGACCGGCCCGCACAGCGCGCACGCGGGCGGGTTGTCAGCTCCACCACAGCCGCTGCGCGCCGGCGAGCGGTTCCTCCACCTGACAAACACCTGAAGAGAGACTGACATGAAGTCCATGGGACGCCGCGGCTTTCTAGCCGCTACCACGGCACTTGGCGCTGGTGCCGGCTTGTCCGCGTATGCCGCCGTTTCGGCAGCGGACGGGAACAAGACTCCGGACAAGACTCCGGACATTGCATCGCGAGACCGGGACCTGCCCTTCATCGGCACAGAGGAGACCTTTTCGACTCCCACGTTGTTGAAGCTGAACTCCATCAATCAGGATCACATAGCGTTCCTTGAGGAAATTGGTCTTTCGGATCTAGGCCAACGCCGCATCGGCGATATGGATGCGGGGGGACTCAACGTTCAAATCCTCTCTGCTCATACACCCTCCGTACAAAATGTCCCCGGGCAAAGGGGCATCGACCTTGCCTATCGTCTTAACCGGCAACTTGTAGACGGGCCGATCACCAAATATCCGGGCCGCTTCAAGGCTTTCGCCACCTTGCCCTTGCAGAGCCCGGAGGCGGCGGCGGACGAACTGGAACGCTCGGTTCGGGAAGATGGCTTCTTGGGTGCACTGACCAACGGACACATCGCGAAGAAGTATCTCGATCATCCTGATTTCGAGCCTGTGCTGGCACGTGCCGTTGCTCTCGATGTGCCGATCTACCTGCATCCCGGCTATCCAGCTGACGAGGTCTTCAAGATCTACTACAGCACCACACGGTCTAAATACACGGAAGAGTACCAAGACTACATTTTCAGTGGGTCTGGATATGGCTGGCACCAGGAGGTGCTGACCCAATGCATTCGGATGATCGCGTACGGGGTTTTCGACAGATTCCCCAAACTGAAGATCATCATCGGCCATATGGGCGAAGGGCTTCCCTTCTACTACAAGCGGATCATCAATGACATGGGCGAGCCGACCGAAGACTCGCTCGAGAAGCCCTTCGGGCAATACTTTCAGGACAACTTCTGGGTCACAACCAGCGCATTCCCTCAGACCGAACTGCTCGATCTCCTGCTGAAGTACATAAGCGTGGATCGAGTGATGTTCGCAACCGACTACCCGTTCGCGGACATAAAGGAGCAGACCGACTGGTTCCGCGGAGTCGATTTGCCACGCGAAGCCAAGGAAAAGATTGCGTTCCGAAATGCAGAGAAACTGTTCAGAATGAAAGTGCCCGTGAAGTGACGCGCCAGCGTCGGCAGAAGTGGAGAATGCTTTGGCTGTAAGGCGAGAGTACAGCCAAAGTATGCGATGCGCGGCTGCCGCATCACGCGGTCTTCATGCAACGTTGATCCTGGCTCTGCTGGTTGATGGCTGCCGCTCGCCTCATCGGGGAAGCTTCGCGGTGCGTTCGGGGTGAGCCGCAGTGATGTACCGCATTGCGGACTGCGAGGAGATACCGAACAGGCGCATCAGGTGCAGCGGGTCGTCGACCTCGAATGCCTCGTCGCGGATCCGGTCCTGCCGTAGCGTCTGCATCGTGAGTCCGGTGGGCCGGAAGACGTCGGTGAACGTGGTGCCGATGGGCGAGTGAGTGGTGTCTACCGCGGTCCATCGGTTGATCAGCAAATGCGGGTTGGTGGTCACTGGCCAGCGGCGGTGACGTTCGCGGAGCCACGCGGAGGCGCAGCGGTAGGTGAGTTCGTCCAGGTAGATGATGTGCCGTTTGCCAGGGCACCGGACGATGAGGCGCTCACGGGACAGGTCGAGGTCGGTGAGCAGCAGGTGGCGGATGTCGGTGCCGCTGAGCGCATCGAAGGCGGGATCTTGTTGATCCCGGCGAAGACGAGGCCACGGGTGGGATCGCGGAAGATCACGCCCTTTTGCCGAAGGGCCCGGAAGACATTCCGCAGGACGATGTGGATCGAACGGGCCAGCGTCCCCTCGCGGGTGGCGATGGCCCTTTTGACGTCGTCACGGATGATCTCGCGCAGGCTCTCGACGCCGTCCACGAGCCGGTCCTTGAGGTCGTGGGCTTGGAGGTTGGACTTTTCAGGCTCTCCTCCAAGGGCGCTGTAACCGAGCGAACAGACTTATGGGAGTTCTCAGAAGACCTATGAGTCGCCGCAGGGATTGTATGAAGGCGACACCAGCATGGACCGTGTCCTCACCGCCTACACCTCCGCCACCGAGCGACCCTCACAAACTGTCACTGCCTCACGGAATTTGAGCCAGATCCCGAGAAGCAGGAACGTATTACGTGTGTTCGGGTGCCTGTCCTGTCTCAGGGAAGGCTGCCCAGTGGGGCTTGTTGAACTGGGCGGGCCAGTTGTCAGAGTGCTCCCAGTCCTGGCAGGCGGTTCACGGGTTGTTTCGATGCCGGCAACGCAACGGCACCCGAGCGCGAATCCAGGCCGCCATGCGGCCCGGGCTGATGCGGCCCCGGGCTGATTTCCTGGTATGTAAACGTTCTGAGCGCATACGTCCTGTCTCGGGGTGAGGTGACGACTGCCGATTGCACTGGGCGGTCCTCTCCAACGACGACCTCCGCGACTTCATCGTTCGTCACTTCGGCTCCATGCAAGAGACCGCCAACACCCGCACCACTTCGAGTACATTTCGCGGGCTCGGTTCTCCTTTGACTCTCTGGACCGGTTCCGCCGAAGACCCTGTGGTCACTACTGGACGATGACGCCAAGGCTTATGTCCGTGCAGGTGAGAGTACATAGGCTGTGGCGGTTTCGGCGCCTGGCCCACTTGACCGGGCTTGTCGAGATCGAGTCACACACGCGCGTGCCGGCTGGATAGGGAACTCACAGGCCGCGCAGCAGTGCCTGTTTGGCGGTGGCGAACTCCTCGTCATTGACGATGCCCTCTTTGTGCAGCTCGCCCAACTCGCGCAGCCGCCGCAACAGGGTGTCGTGATCGTGGGCCGGAGCCTCCCGCACGTGAGGCTCGGGGGCGGCGATAGCGGGCGGTGCGGCTTGGACTGCGGGTGCGGACGGGTGCGGCAGATGGGCGACCACGGCGGCCGCCACCAGCGCCGTCAGCCCACCCTCCTTTTGTATGCCCCAGGCGAGGCATTGCGGGTCGTTTTCCGCCGTCTGCCCGGAGTCGCCCGCCCTAAGCCGAAAACGCAGGAAGCCGTAGCCCATCCCCGACTGGGGTGCCCACTCCACTCCCGCGATGTCGGCGAGGTCGAACAACTGTGGCCCGGCTCCTTCCTTGCGTGAACTGGCCATCCAGTTCCACTCCAGGCGCACCCGTTCGCCGTCGAACGATGCCGTGCCGTCCCCCGCCGAAGCGCTCACCGGCACCGGCGGCCCGGGCATGAGGAACCGATCGCAGGGCCCGTCCGGCACCTGTTCGAGCAGGAGCGAGTGGCGGATTTCCTCCACTAGGTATTCGGCGGCGTCCGTCCGGCCCGCGTCGATCGACAGCCGGTAGGGGTCGGCGGCAGAGTCGGTGAGCGCGTTTCCGACGACCTGGCTGAACGGGTCCGCTCCGGCGCGCAGGCGGAGGCGTAGCCAGCCGCTCTTGCGTCCCGGTTCGAAGACCACGCCGGCGATCGCCTCGACCGGCACCACGAGCTCACCCATCGCCTTGCGCAGTTTGTGCACACCCCGCTCACGGGCTGGGACGATGCGCAGTATCTCGCCGTCGAACGTCCATTTGCCTTCGCGCGAAATGGCCTCCATGAACCAAAATCGTAGTACGCGCGGCGCTGGCGGAGGAGAACGACATCGAGCGCCGCGCGAGCCATCCCCACGTTCGCAGCAAGCCTCTGCTGCAGGCTCGATGAGGCGCCCGAAGCTCCTGATGGTTGCAGATCCGGCTGTGGTGATCGATCTGTCCGCCAAGAGCTTCTCAGCTTCCGGGAGTGAATCGTCAACCCGCGATCACGCCGTGGCCCGCGTATCCTCCTGCACAGCGTGAAAACATACTGGCGGCACGATGACGCGGGCGGCAGACGGTGGAGTCCACGCTGACCAGGTCCAAGTCGGCCGCCGCTCTGCTGGTCATCAAGTTCATCAGGTCTTCCAGAACCCCGTCGCGCGCCCAGACCCAGCTGGTGGTGGCGGTCCTGCACTTCGTCCGGGGACGACGAGGATCCCGCCGGGCTCGTCGGTCGCTTGATGGGGCATCTGGCTCAGGGCAGCCATGTGGCGATCTCCCATGGCTATGAGGGCGGCATGGACCTTGGCGGCACCGCGCACTCCAAAGCCGTGTATCGAAGATCGAAGCCGCCGATCTACTCACGAGACCCGGCTGAGGTGTGAATAGTTCTTCACCGGGCTTCACCTCCTTGGCCCCGGCATCGTGTGGGCCCCGAGTGGGCCGCCCGCGTCCCCGCTGCACGGAGCAAACCCGCAAGGGAGCCACTTCATCGGCGCCGTCGCCCGCAAGCCCTGAACCGGTCAGACCCTCCTGGGCGTGACCGCGGTCGGCAGGCTGGTGAAACCGCGCTCATAGGGCGAGTTGATGCGGCGGGCACCGGTCTCATTGATGCTGTAGACGCTGACCCGGGCCGTGAGCTCCTCCAGCGCGACGCGGACCTCCAACCGCGCCAAGTTGGCGCCGATGCAGTGGTGCCGGCCAGACCCGAAGCTGATCTTCGCAGCACTATCGCGGCCCAGGTCGAATCGGTCGGGCTCGTCGAGCACGCGCGGGTCGCGATCGGCCGAGCCGACCAGCAGCATTCGAGCTTTCGCCGGGGTGGTCACGCCATGCAGGGTGAATTGCTCGGTTACTTTCCGCCCGTCAGCCTGCGTCGGCGCCTCCAACCGAACTGTTTCTTCGACCCAGCCGCTGATCTGCCCGAACGCCATCAACGGACGTTCCAGGTGCCGCCAGGCGCAGTGCCAGGCTTTGGCGATCAGGTTGGTGGTGGCCTCGTTCCGGCCGCGATCAGGATCTGTGCCTCGGTCAGGTGGTCGTCGCCCTCGGTGGCATCCAGCAACCCCGAAGTCAGACCGTCGCGACGTTCCCGACGACGTTCGGCCAGCAGATCCTCAAAGTAGCCCGCCACGGCCGGCCGTGCTCAGGTCTTTCACGCCTTTCTGGTGATGCACGATCGCATCCGCGAACCGCCGCACTTCACTGCGATCGGCCTGGGAAACCCCCGTTTGTGCGGGGGAAGCGAGGCTGCGGGAAGAGGATGGTGCTCACCCGGGGCCAGGTGATGAAGTACGGGTTATGTTCGGGGGGCGAGCCACAGCCAAGCGGTGCAGCGGGTCTCTTTGACGCTGACCCGGAGCGGCCGGTAGGCGCTGGGGTTGTACATGCCGCCTCGCTGAGTGGCTTCGTTGTGCAGCTGGTCGGAGATCAGGACCGAGATCGGTGTCGGTGTTCTGTAGTGCGCGTTTGAAGGCTGAGGCCTCGATCAGGCGGAAGAGATGGATGGTGGCGTGCCCGCTCACGCCGCGGTCATCGCGCTGTACATGGCCGAGATGGATGGCCAACCGAAGGCGTAGGCGGGTGGCATCGCCGACGTGCCGGTTGTCGCGGCGCAGGGCGACTGCCAGGTGGTGCACCAGGGGGTCGAGGCAGTAGTCGCAGTCGACCGTCACCGGGACGATGATCAGGACACCGTCGCCGCGGTCTTCGATGTGGCACTCGTCCCAGGGGATCTGGGTCATGGTGAAGGCCACGGCCAATTGCTGGTAGACCCTTGTGCGGAGGACGCTTTGCAGGTCCTCGGTGCGGGCTTGACGGGCCTAGCCGATGATGTCGGCGACGATGATGGTCGTGTACATGGCCGTAGTCGAATACCTCAGTTTGAGTGTGATCGCGTGGATGAGGCTGGCCCTATCAAGCGATCGTCTCGGCGGATCCCACTGCGTTTTCAGTGCAATGCCTGTCCGACGATGTTCTGAATGGCGCTCGGTGGGGTGGGGACGTGGTCACTCCAAAATTCCTCCAATTCCGGGCGGGTCAGGTCGGTATACGGTCGTGTCGGAAGCGGGCGGCCGGTGCGCAGCGCCCAGACCGTGTACAGACACAGGGCGAGTACCTCGTCATCTACACTGACGCCATGCGGGCGACATACTGCGGCATGGCTGGTCGCCGCCGAAGTGGCTCTGTCGCGGGTTGACTGTGGCGGTTCGGGCACGCGCCAACGCTGAAGCACATCGGACCACCCTGGAACCGGAATCGCGGGTACCCGGACAAAACCGGATACAAACCGAATCACAAGTAAGTGCTTGCCTATCATTCAGCGATCTTGGAATGCCGATGATCAAGGTGTTCGGGAAGGTCGGCGAGGCGAGTGTGTCAACTGACCTGTTCCGTTTCCGGTGGCGATGACAGGATGTCCGCCGGAATGTGAGCGGGGTTTCGTCACACACTCTCGGAGCATGGGTTGTCGGACGAGTTCAAGCAGCGCGTGATCAACGACTTCATCGCCGAACTGGACGCCGCGCGAGCGACCGCTGCGCCGCCCTCCTATGCCGCCATCGAACAGCTTGCGGAAGAGTTGCGGCAGCGAACGCAGCAGCCGCCGGGTGGGCCGGTGATATCCCTGCTGAGCTCGACGGTGAATGATCTGTTCACCAAGCAGCGGCGGCGGCTACCAAGGTGGGAGATGACCCGCTCGCTGGTGATCGTGTTCCGTGAGATGGCGGCCCGTCGCGGTCTAGCCCCCGATGTCGCCATCGGAACGGTCGCCAAGTGGAAACAGCGACACGAGAAGGCGCTGAAACTGCTGAATTGCGTGAAACGATCCAGCGAGGGACAGGCTGGGACTTCTCAACTGCAGTTGCCTCGCTTTCAGCGGCAAGCCGACGGCCCCTTCGATGACGAGGACGAGCGGCGCGCCGTTCTCCTCGACTGGGCACGAAAGCAGCAGCCTGGCGTGACCGCCTCCGGGATGCGCGTAGCACGCTCGCTCCAGCCCTGTCTGGTGCTTGAGGAGTGGTGCAGCCGCTTGCGTATCTACGATCCACACGGCATTCCCGCTCACCTGCAGACGGCAGAGTTGGCCGACCACCTTCAGTCTTCATCCGACCGCTACGCCAGGGAAGCGGAGCCGACCACCTTGCAAGCTCATGGGCAACGCATGCTGCGCCGCGCTGATGCCGTCGCATTGTGGATCGTGCTTGAGGAGACGGCACTCCGTCAGCCACCGTATCTGGACCTTCCACCCCACGTGTGGCGCGGACAGTTGCAGCACCTGCTCGACCTGACCAACCTGATTCAGGTCACCCTCCAGATCCGCCCTGCGGGCAGTGCTCACTTCTGCGCCAGAGGCCCGATTCGGCTGCTGCGTTTCCGTCAGGCGGATGTCCCGGACGTACTCGTGTTGCAGGAGTGGCAACACGGACTGTATCCGCCCGATTCGCCATTAGTGAGGGAGTATTATGCTGTGCTGAGCGAGCTGGCTGTTTCAGCGGCGCTACCGGACGACTCGACGCAAATCCTGCGCAGCATCCTCAAGCGGCAGTGACGTCCGACGCCGACGTGGTCTGGCCAACGACCCCAGAGGTCTGCTGTCATGTTGGGGCGCGACGCCTACGTCAAACACCGCCGTGACGACACGGCAAACTCATGGGAGACGAGCGTGAACAGCCGAAACGACGAGCCCGCCCGCCAGGAGCACGAGAAAATGTTGGACGCCACCATCGACACCTCGGTGCCCCACTCGGCCCGAATATGGAATTACTGGCTGGGCGGAAAGGACAACTTCCCGGTTGATCAACAGGCCGGCGACGAGTACGTTCGTGTTTTCCCTGGCATCATCGATCTGGCCCGTCATTCCCGAGCGTTCCTCTCCAGAGCGATCCGCTACCTGGCCGAGGTGGAAGGCATCCGGCAGTTCTTGGATGTGGGGACCGGCCTGCCCACCGTGGACAACACTCACGAGGTGGCGCAGCGGGTGGCCCCGAACTCACGCATCGTCTACGTCGACAACGACCCACTCGTCCTAGTCCACGCCAGGGCGCTTCTGACGAGCACCACCGACGGGGCCACCGACTACGTTGATGCCGACCTCTACGACCCGCCCGCCATCCTGCGCGGCGCCAGAAAAACCCTCGACTTCAATGAACCCATTGCTCTGATCCTCAACGGCATCATGGGCCACGTCACTGACGATGCCACGGCCCGAGATCTCGTCCGGCGCCTCTTGGCCGGACTTCCGTCGGGCAGCTACCTGGCGTTGAACGACGGCACCGACACCGACGAGGCCTTCGCCGAAGCCCAGGAGGGCTACGACGAAACCGGCGCGGTCCCGTACCGACTCCGCCGACCCGACCAAGTCGCCGCCTTCTTCGACGGGCTAACCATGGTCGAACCAGGCTTTGTCCCGGTCAACCGCTGGCATCCTGAACCCAGCCCCTTCGAACCGACGCCGGACGCCCACGCCTACGGTGGCGTCGGGAGGAAAGACTGAATCCCTCAACCGCCATACCGATCAACCCTGGTGAGAAGCCCCTGCGGCGGATCGGGCGTGTGCTGATACTTCGGCGCAGCTCTCTCGAGGCGTTGGGATGATGGCTCCGGGAGTCAGGGGTGCAGGTGGCGAGGATGCCTCGTGGTTGGGGTGCTTTCGGTCTTAGCTTTGAATATTGGACAGTATGCCGTTGGTGCCTGCCGGAGCGGTGTCCGAAGGTACGGTGGGGCTAGTGCTGGTGGTTGGCAGATGGGCGCTTCAGGAAGGGCCTTCAATGTCCGACGTTGCTCCTCAAGCCGCGGCCGCCGATGAGGCGCTGTTCGAGCCGAAGCCGGTTCTTCGGCCGCGCGAGCAGGTGGAGGAGCAGATCCGCCAGGCGATCCTCAGCGGCCAGTTGGCGATCGGGACGCGGCTGCCGAGTGAGGCCGCGCTTGCCTCGAAGTTCTCGGTCTCTCGGACCACGGTTCGCGAGGCGTTGCGCTCGTTGGCGGCCAATGGCCTCATCACGAAGGTGCCGGGCTCCGGAGGTGGCAGCTTCGTCCGAAGCGTGGACCATTGGGCGCTGGGGCAGGTGGTGCTGGAGGGGATGCAGAACCTTCTCAAGCTCGGCACGATTGAGCCGGGTGAGGCGGGTGCTGTACGCCGGATGCTCGCGGTGCCGACCGCCCGGCTCGCCGCGGAGAACCGGACCGGCGCCGACGTCCGCGCGCTTGAACGAATCCTCGCCCAGCTGGCCCGCACTTCGCGCGACGACCCGAAGGCTCTGGCGATGGACACCCAGTTCCACACGACGGTGGCGCTCGCCTCCCGCAACCGGGTCCTCGCATGCCTCATCTACGCGCTGCACATGGTCACCGAGCCCGTTCGCGACGCCGAGTCGGCCGAGGAGGCCGGACGGCGGCACCAGCGGCTGCTCGACGCGATCAAGGCCGGGGATCCCGATGCCGCGGAGCTCGCCATGACCGCTCACGCCGCGTACGTCGAGGAGCATCCCAGACCCGCGCCGAACGGCGCCGCGTCCACGGCACCCGGGCCTGTCGAACTCGGGCCGGCGGACGAGGGCCGGGCCGGCATCTGACCATGGGTCGTGTGACCGCGATTCACGCCGTGTACGGCTTCGCGGCCTGTGCCATCGCCGCGAAGGCCTCGCCCGTCTGCGGTACGAGTTCGGCCTCGGTGAGATCCATGACCTCGTCCAGGTGATCCCGTACGTCCTCGGGCCGTTCGCCCAGGTCTTCCACGCGCGGTGACTCCTTGAGGACGAGACGGGACACGCGACCGAAGGCCGACTGGAGCACCTCTCCATTGAGGCGGCAGTCCTCGTGGGCCAGGTAGGCCACGGTCGGGGCGACTCGATCCGGAGAGTTCCGCATCGCGGCGGTCGCCGCGTCCGATCCCTCCCGCATCGCCACCGCGACCATGCGGGTCCCGGCGCCCGGGCCGATCGCGTTGACCTTCACGTCTCCGTGCCGCGAGGCCTCGATGGACAGGGAGCGGGTGAGTCCGATGACGCCCGCCTTGGCCGCGCCGTACGCCGAGAGTTTCTCGATGCCCTTCGCGGCGGCGGAGGTGGTGTTGACGATGCGGCCGTAGCCGGTCTCGCGCATGTGCGGCCAGACGGCGCGGCACATCCACAGGGTGCCCATGAGGTTGACGTCCATGGTGAGCCGCATGTGAGCGTCCGACATCTCGTCGGCCTCCGCGTAGATGCACACGCCGGCGTTGTTGACCAGGATGTCGACGCCTCCGAACGCGTCCACTGCTGTCTGGACGATCGCGCGGGCGCCGTCGGGGTCCGCCACGCTGTGGGTGTCGGCCACGGCCCTGCCGCCGGCCGCACGGATCTCGTCGACGACGGTGTCGGCGGACGCGTTGTCCGAAGCGCCCTTGACGCCGCTGCCCACGTCGTTCACCACGACTCGGGCGCCGCGCGACGCCAGCATCAACGCGTATGACCTCCCGAGCCCGGGGTCTCCGCCCGCGCCGGTGACGATGGCGACCCGCCCGTCGAAGAGCATTTCTGGCATTTTCTCCCTCTTTCGCGATGCTCTGGTCCTTCGTCAGGCGGTGGCGCACTGTGCCTGGGCTAGGGCCTTCGCCGGGTCGGGCACCATGTTGGCGAGGGCGTGGTCGCAGGCCGTCTCGATCTCGTTCCGTGCCGTTTCCTCCGCCGCCGCGATGGCCTGGTCGGCGACACCGGACGCTCGGAGCTTCTCCGCCAACCGGGTGATCGGCTCCGTGGGACTCCATTGGTCCGTCTCGCCCGCGTGGCCGGTGCGGTGTTCGGGCGGTCGCTCGGTCGTGAGCACAAGGAGGGTCGGTCCTTCACCTGCGCGAGCCCGCTCCACCGCCAGACGGCAAGCGGCTCTGACTGCCACTGGGTCCTGGCCGTCCACGTGGGAGCCGTCCATGCCGCATCCGGCGGCGCACATCCACGGTTCGTCTTCGATGACCGTGTCTGTGCTTGGGGTCACCTCCGGATGGACGTCTTCCTCGCAGATGAAGACCACCGGTAGGCGGAAAGCCGCGGCCATGTTCACCGCCTCTTGGGCACGTCCCTCTCTCAAAGCCTCATCGCCGAACACCGTCAGGGACACGCGGTTGCTCTGGCCGAAACGGCCCGCCATGGCGGCGCCCACGGCGATCGGCAGTCCGGTGCCAGCGGTCTCTCCGTAGAAGCCGTACTGCGGGGTGAAATCGCCCGGAGGTGCGCTACAAGGTCTCCGGGCGGTCGACGCACCGCGTCCGGTGTGGACGCCTGTGGCTCGGTTGAGGGTCTCCGCGAGGATCACGTGTGCCGGTACACCTCGTTGCAACGCCCAGCCGTGCCCGCGGTGGGTGGCGAAGAGAGCGTCTTCAGGCCCCAGCTCGGAGCACGCGCCGACAGGCCCGGCTTCTCGTCCTATCCGTACGTGCGCCGCTCCCGATGGCTGCCCTGCGGCGAGGAACTCGGCGGCCTTCTCCTCGAGGACCCTGATCCTCCACATGTCCATCAGATCGATCAGGTGGTGTTCCCTGGTCATGCCTGCCTCCCTCTGTCCGTCGGGGGCCGTCGTGCGTCCGGGGAATGTCCCGGCGGCTCCGCCGCCATGTGTCGCCCCGGTGTGGCGTGGGGCGGGCCGAGGGTGCGGCAGAGAACCCGGCCGCATACGAGGCTTCCTCGGCGTTGGGAACCTGCGGGACGGTACGGAGTCCTGAGCCGGTCGGTGTCGGTGAAGTCGGTGCGTGCCACTGACCATGGGCCGCTGTCTGCGTCACGGGCCATGAGAGCCCCCTCAAGCCAGGGCCGACCATCACGCGGAGGCCGGCGACCGTCGGAAGTATATGGTCATTTACTTACAGGGTCAATGACCGACAGAGCACCTTCGCCTCGGCTGTCGGACGAGGTTGGCCCCTCCTCCGCGCGGCGAGCAGCCCCCCAGCGGGGGAACCATCGCGAAGGCGCCCTACCTCGCCGCGTGCACCAGTGGGCCGCCTCCGCCTCCGCCCTCGTTGCGCGTAGCTGTCGAACATTTGACTTCGGTTGAGGAAGAAGGGCAACTGTCCGCTCTTGATCAAGATGGCAACTGGCTTCCATCGCGTTCTTGACATGCCTCATCGTCGCGCTTACCGTGAGCTAAGTAAATAGCCATATACTTAGTCTCCGGTGAGGCGGGGTGAGCGACCGTGGCGATCACAGTGACGAGCGGCGACCCGGCCGCGCCCGGCCCGCGTGCGGCCGACGACGCCGGGCACGGTGCGAGCTCGGCGGCGAAGGCGCTGGCGATCCTGGACGCCTTCCGCGGTCCCCGCGCCATCCTGGGGGTGACCGAGGTGGCGCGCTCGATCGGCGCCCCGAAGTCGACCACCCATCGCCTGCTGACCGTCATGGTCGAGAGCGGATACGTCCGCAAGGTCGACGGAAGGTACGCGCTCACCGAGCGGGTCTTCGAGCTGGGCAACCGGGTCGGGTTCACCCTGCTCGGCTCGACGGGTCTCCGGCACCGTGCCATGCCGTTCCTGTCGAGCCTGTTCGTGGCCAGTCGCGAGACCATCCACCTCGCGACGCTGGCCGGGGGTGACGTTCTCTACCTGGAGAAGCTGTTCGGCCACAGCGGCGCCCTGTGCTCGACCGCCGTCGGCGCGCGGCGACCGGCCTACGCGACCGCTCTGGGCAAGGCCATGCTCGCCTTCGCTGAGGACGCGGTCATCGATCACGTCCTCCGGGGCCCCTTCCGTCGCTTCACCAGCAGCACCGTCCGCGGTGCCGGCCAATTGGAACGGCGACTCGACGAGGCCCGATCGACCGGGATCGCATCGGACCGCGGCGAGATGCAGAACAGCGTGTACTGCATCGCGTCGCCGATCCTCGATCCGTGGTCGGGCCAGGCGATCGCGGCCGTCTCCATCTGTTCCTGCACGAACCGCAGGCTCGAAGCGAAGTACGGCCACCTTCTCCTCGCGACGACCCGGGAGTTGTCCCATCAGGTCGCGGGCCCCGCGGATCCCCGCCCCTCCCAGAGAACGGAGCCCCATGGAATACACGAACCTCGGCGCGTCAGGGCTGCGCGTCTCCCGGCTGGGCCTGGGCACCGCGACCTTCGGGCTGGCACCCGACGCGACTGAGGCGGATCGCATGATCCGCGCCGCGCTCGACGCCGGGATCAATTACATCGACACCGCGAACAGCTACGGCAACCAGGCGCGGTTCGACCGGGCGGGACTTCCCGGCGCCGGCGAGCGGATGTCGTCCGAGGAGATCGTGGGTGCCGCACTCGGAAAGCGCCGGGACGAGGTCGTGCTGGCGAGCAAGGTCGGAGAACCGATCGGAGGCGGCCCCAACGATCGCGGTCTCGGCCGCACGCACATCATGCGGATGGTCGAACGGACCCTGAGCCGCCTTCGGACGGATCATCTGGACATCTACTATGCCCACCATCCCGATCCCGACACCGGCATCGCGGAACTCCTCGGCACATTCGATGACCTCATTCGCCAAGGCAAGATCCGCCACTACGCATTGTCCACCTATGACGGGTGGCAGCTGACCGAAGCACTTCTCGTCGCGGAGAACATCGGAGTCCGAAAGCCCATCTGCCATCAAACCCGCTACAGCCTCGCCAAGCGCTGGATCGAGCGAGAAGTGCTTCCCGCCGCGCGGCATTTCGGCTTGCCAACGGCCGTGTTCAGTCCTCTTGCGGGCGGGCTGTTCGCGGCGGGAACAGCGGACCGTCCGTACCAGGGCGACGCTCGCTGGGGAGGGCAGGGATTCACCGGACACGAACGCGACCTGGCCATGGCTGTCACCGGACTCGCGAACAAGTGGGGTCTTACGACATCGGGCGTCGCCCTGGCATGGCTCTTGGGCAGGCCGGGCATCGCCACGGCCATCGTCGGCCCGGAGACGGTGGAAGAACTGAATCAACTTGTGCCGGCGGTCGACGGTGTCAGGTTGGACGACGCGCAAATGGACGAGCTCGACCGGCTCCTCCCCCCAGAGCCGACGCTATGGTCCTGACCTGCGGGTCCGCGGGGCGGCCGTGCGATCTACGTTCCGCCCGCTTGGAGGCGCTCAGCCGCATGACCACCATTGCGGACCGGCCGGTCGTCCTTTGAATCGGGTCTCGGGATGAAGGTATGATGATCTAATTCTCGGATGATCGTACGGCGAGCGGAGGTGCGGGTGGCTGCGGTCCGTCTGCGGCTGCTGAAACGGTGGGGGCGGCTCAACGGCCGCCTGATGCAACAGCCCCGAAAAGGAGATCACTCCCACGAGCCGTTCCGGTCGACGAGGTGAACCGGAATCGCACCGCCCGTGGGGGGCCCGCGCGCGGGCGCAATGCCGAGCTGACTCGCGCCGAGATCGTCAAGGCGGCCGCCCGGCATTTCGCCGCACGCGGATACGCCCATGTGACCCTGCAGGAGATCGCGGCGGACGCGGATGTCACCGCGGCACTGATCAACAGGTATTTCGGATCGAAGCGCGCCCTTTTCGAGGTGGTCGCCTCGGCGAAATTCGGCTATGAGCCGGAGATGCCGGACACCGCGCCCGAGTGGGCACGCCGGCTGCTCGAATTCTGGGACGACGTCCAGGCCCGGACCCCCGCCGTCGCACTGGTGAGGTCGGTCGACCTCGACGGCGGAACGCTGCTGCAGGCGGAACTGGAGGAGCGGTTCACCGGCCCCCTGAGAGCGAAGCTCGGAGACCGGGACGACTCCGAGACGATCCTGCGGTTGATGGCGTCGTTGACAATGGGGCTCGGGCTCTTCGGTATCGGGGCGATCTTCGGCCGCTCGCTGGACGACCTGAGCGAGCACGAACGCGACGCGCTGGAGCGCAAGCTCACGAAGATCATCGAAGCCTGCCTGACCGACGAGTAGGACGCACCGCCCTCCTCCGCCTCTTCCGGCGCCTGACCGGTCTTACGAACGAAAGACGGCGCTCCACTCGTTCGAGCAGGGCCGTCGGTGATCTGACCTCGACGCAGAGGGTGCCGGGCTCACGCCCTGAGCGGCGCCCCGGGCACTCGTGGATCGTGCTCCGGGGCGCCGGGCGGCTGCTCTCGCCGGACGCGCGGATCGGTGCCTACTCAGGCGGCTGTGTGCGGAATCGGGCCATTGTTAGCGTGCGCTTCCAAGCGGCCCTAAGACGTCGGCTCGTTCGCTCCGGTCATCGCTTCCGGGCGTCGATGACCCCAGTAGCTCGCGGCGGTGTAGTGGCCGACGACCCAGGTGTCGTCGTCGACCTGGCGACCGTCGAAACCGTACTCCACCACGAAGTCCGAGGGCGTCTTGAAGAAGCAGCTGATCATGTGGTCGTTGGTGTGCTTGCCGAGTGTCAGGTCGACCATGCCGCCGCCGTTGTCGTAGGCGTGACCCACGGTGTCGATCGAGGCGACCTGCAGCATGATGTGATGCAGCGAGGGCAGCCTGCCGGGAATGGCGACGCCGGCGAGCGTGTGGTGCCGCGTGTTGCAGCGCAGGAAATGGGTCTCCGCGCCCGGTGTCAGGCTGACGGTGTCGCTGAGGCGGAAGCCCAGCTTGCCGATGTAGAAGTCCTTGAAGACCTCGATGTCGTCACACGTGATGAACGCGTGGCCGAGGCCCATGTCGTCGATGACGAACTGGGCGCCCGTGGGCGAGACGAAGGGGGCGGTGGCCTCCTCGTGCCCGACGAAGAACTCCAGGCGGTTGCCCATGGGATCCGTCGCGCTCCGCAGGGCGGACACGCGCCGGGCGGCACAGAGCTCGGCGCCTTCCTCGGTCACCTCGACGCCTTTCGAGTGAAGTTGCTCGGCGAAGTCGGCCAGTTCCTCGCGGGTGCTGATCTCGAATCCGAAGTAGTGCAGGGCGCCATGGGTGCTCTTGTGCACGGCGATCCGGTAGGACCTGCCGTCCATCCGGAAGTACAGCGTGTCGTCGTCCGCGCCGGCCTCACCGACCTGGAGGCCGAGCACGCCGGTGCCGAACTCGCGCCACGCGGTGAGATCGTCGGCGCCGACGCCGATGTATCCGAGGCTTTTGATGTAACCCATCGTCCGGGCTCCTTTGTGGTGGCTGGGCGGGAACTCGCGACCGAAGCGGGGCTCGTCACCGCGCGGCGACGTACTCGGGCATTTCGGGACGGTTCTTGGACACCCCCGCCCAGTCCGCCGTCTTCCGGCTGACCTTTCCGTCGCGGAAGAACTCCAGGAAGATCTGGTTGAACATGTCCGGCTGGTCCGTCTGCCCCTGGTGTCCGCACTCGTCGGGGAAGAAGAACTGGACGTTCGGGAGCCGTTCCTCCTGCAGGTAGCCGAGTTCGACAGGGAAGATCACGTCCTGTCGCCCGTAAAGGTAGATCGCCGGGATCGGCAGCTTGTCGAGGCGGCCCTTGGTGGGGAAGCGCGCGACGTCGACACCGGTCAGCGGCTGGAACGTCTTCACGGTGTGCCGGGCGTACTCCTCGCGCTTGTTGTTGGCGGCCCGCGTGCGCATCTCCAGCAGCTCGTCGCTGATCGACTCGGCCCGGTAGATGATCTTTTCCAGCATGATCCGCATCGAGTCCTTCGTGCCGTCGAAGACCCTGATGTCGGGGATCACGTGGTCGAGCCTCTCGCGGAGCTCCTGCTCTTCGTCGTCGCCGACCAGATCGCCGATGCGGCCGCCGATCAGCGCGTAGCTGATGACCCGCTCGGGGTGGGCCACCACATAGTTCACGGTGTTCAGGCAGCCCATCGAATTGCCCGCCAGGTGGAAGCGGTCGAGGCCGAGCGCCGTGGTGAAGTCGTGCAGGAAGTCCACGTGCCCGGCACGCCCCGGCTCGTAGTACCCCTGCGGGTCCTCGGTCAGGCCGAACGCGGGCTGGTCCGGGCAGTACACGCGGAAGCCGTGCGCTCCGAGGAATGGCGCCATGAATCGCCACCCGGCCGTACCGGAAGAACCGATGATGCCCCCGTGCAGCAGCACCACCGGCGGCCCGTCCTCGCCCGAAGTCATGTAGTGGGCCTTGACGCCGCCGGGCAGCCTGACCCATCGGCTCAACAGGCCGTCGACCTTCATGATCCCCTCGTCGGTGAAAGCCATTGCAGAACTCCTTTGCACTTTCTGCGGCAGACCATCTGCCGGCAGCCTGAGTATGGTCACGGGCATTCGCTGCGTCAGGATGCTTGTTCCGCATCTCTGAACGGCT
This sequence comes from Actinomadura madurae, assembly GCF_900115095.1. Classification (GTDB taxonomy): domain Bacteria; phylum Actinomycetota; class Actinomycetes; order Streptosporangiales; family Streptosporangiaceae; genus Spirillospora; species Spirillospora madurae. Next base: position 39,304 of record NZ_FOVH01000026.1, on the reverse strand, counting down.
GCGGACGATTTCTCACACCAATTGACGGGTCGCCTTGCGCAGGTCGATGGCGGGGTCGGCGAGAATCTCCGGCGGGACGGTCAAGCGGGCCGTGATGGCGGTCAGTGCCGCGCGGACGTCCTTGGGCCGGTTGACTCCCACCGCGCCGGTGAGGACGCCGTCCCGGACATAGAAGGCGCAGAAATCCGCGCCCGACGGGTCGCCTCGCCACACCACGTCGTCCGTCGGTTCCGGTGCGCCGGCCATGTGCAGTTTCAGGTCGTACTGGTCGGACCAGAACCAGGGCGATTCGCGGTACGCCGACCCTTTGCCCAGCATCGACATCGCGGCGGCCGCCCCCTGGTCGATGGCGTTCTGCCAGTTCTCCCTCCGGACCCGCCGATCGGCGACGGGCGACCAGAAGCGGGCGACATCACCGGCGGCGAACACGTGGGGGTTGCCGGTGCGGCACAGCTCGTCGACGATGACCCCGTCGTCGACCGTGATGCCCGCCTGCGCCGCCAGATCGCTGTTGGGAAGGGCGCCGATGCCGACCACGACCACGTCGGCGGGATGGCTGACACCGTCCGTGGTGGTGACGGCTTGGACGTGCTGCGCGCCCTCGATCGCCTCGACGCCGACCGCGCAACGCAGGTTCACGCCGTGGGCGAGGTGGAGCGCGGTGAAGCGCCGTGCGATGTCCGGCCCGAGCACCCGCCCCAGGGGCACGGGCGCCGTCTCCAGCATCGTCACGTCACAGCCGAGGCTCCGAGCCGAAGCGGCGACCTCGGCCCCCACGAATCCGGCACCGATGACGACGACCGCGGCTCCGGCGCGCAGCTCCCCCGCCAGAGCCAGTGCGTCGTCGAGTGTGCGCAGGTACGCGACGCCGGGGAGGTCCGCCCCGGGAACGTTCAGCGGACGCGGTCCAGCACCGGTGGCCAGGAGCACCTTGTCAGCGGGCAGGACGGCGCCGTCGCCCAGCTCCACCGCGGCCAGCCGGGGACGCAGTGCGGTGACCGGCCGGCCGGACACAACCTCGATGGCGTTGTCGACGTAGAAGCTCTCATCCCGCAGTCTCGTCGACTCGGCTTCCCGCGAGCCGTCGAGCACGCCTTTCGACAGCGGCGGGCGATCGTAGGGCAGGTGGGGCTCGTCACCGATCAGCACGAGACGGCCGTCGAAACCCTCCTGGCGAAGTGTCTCCGCGGCCCTCATGCCGGCCAGACCGGCGCCGACGATGACGTAGGTGGGGTGTTTGGGCATACCTGTCGTTCCCTCAAATCCGTTCAAGCGGGGCACAGCGGGCAGCGGGGCACAGCGGGGCAGCGGGGCACAGCGAGGGCGCAGCGCGTCCCCGGCGCGATCACACGTCGACGTAGACCGCTCCGTCCTCGACCTTCACGGGATAGGAAGTCAGGCCCCTGGTGGCGGGCGGCGACAGCACCTTCCCCGTCCGGATGCAGAACTTCGCCATGTGCAGAGGGCACTCCACGACCTCGTCGTCGATGTAGCCGTCGGCGAGCGAATAGTTGTCGTGGGTGCAGGTGTCGTCGGTGGCGAAGAACTCGCCGCCGACGTTGAACACCGCCACCGGCGGCTCCGGGGAGCGCTGCAGGACGGTCGCCTCGCCGTCGTCGACGGCGTCGATCTCACAGGCGCGGATCCAGGTCATGGCTATGCACACATCCTTGGAGTCGGAGGAGGGAGATCAGTTACCGGCGGGAAGCGACGGCCCTCGCGGCCGGTCCGCTTCCGGTGCGTCTGTCGCCGCGGCGCCCGCCAGGTAGAGGCCTTGGATGTCTTTCAGCGCCGTCTCGCGCAGGTCGTGTGCGGCTCCGCTCATCTCGACCCGCCCCTGCCGCAGCACGTAGGCGTGGTCGGCGACCTCCAGCGCGCGCTGGACGTGCTGCTCCACCAGCAGCACGCCGATGCCGGTCTCGGCCGCCGCGCGGATGGCCTGGAGCAGCCGCGCCGATGCCATGGGGCTGAGCCCGAAGGACAGCTCGTCGGCGATCAGCAGCCGCGGCCTCCGCGACAGCGCGCGAGCGAGCGAGAGCATCTGCTGCTGGCCGCCGGACAGCATCCCCACGCGGCGGTGCAGGTGCGGCTCCAGCTCGGGGAACAGTTCCAGCGCGAGGCGCCGGTCACCGCGGCTGAGCCGCAAGTTCTCCGCGACGGTCATCCGCATCAGCACCGTGCGCTCTTCGGACACCAGGCCGAGACCGTCCTTGGCCCGCGCGTGGAGGGCCGAGACCACCTCGCAGCCGTCGATCCGCACGGTGCCGCCGTGCTTGCGCAGATCGCCGGCGAGCGTGCGGACGGTGGTCGTCTTGCCCGCGCCGTTCGGGCCGAGGAGGGCGACCACCTCGCCGCCGCGCACGCGTAGGTCGAGATCCCGGACGACGGTGAGGTCGCCGTAGCCCGCCCGGAGCTTCTCCGCTTCGAGAACGACGGCGCGGTCATCCAGGTCGGACGCGGTCGCCGCGGACGGTTCCCGCTCTTCGAGCGCATCGCCCAGGTACGCGTTGATCACTTCCGGATGACTGCGGATCGCGTCCGGGACGTCGTCGGCGAGCTGCCTGCCGAAGTCGAGCACCGTGACCCTGTCGCACAGGCCCAGGATCATCTCGACGTCGTGCTCGACGATCAGCACCGCGACGCGCCACTTCCGCGCGATGCGCTCGATCAGTGCGACCAGTTCGGCGGTCTCGTGGGCGTCGAGTCCGGCCGCGGGCTCGTCGAGCAGCAGCACCGAAGGGCGGCTGACCATCGCCCGCGCGATCCCGCACAGCCGCGCCGTGCCCTGGGACAGCGTCGACGGCCGCATGTCGAGGAACTCGGCGAGCCCGAACTCGTCCACCACGTCCTGCATCGCCGTGGTGGGCCGGGGGCGTCCCGGCCAGACCAGGTCCACGAGGTAGCGCGCCGGGTGGTGCCGCTCGGCGGCCACGAGCAGGTTCTCGCGGACGGTCATCTCCTCGAACAGCTCGACGCTCTGCCAAGACCGCGCGATGCCGCGCCGGGCCCGTTTCTCCGGCGACCAGGCGTCGATCACCTGGTCGCCCAGCAGCACGGACCCGGCCGTGCGCGTGGAGAAGCCGGTGATGACGTCCACCATGGTCGTCTTGCCCGCGCCGTTCGGGCCGATCAGCCCGAGCACCTCTCCCGGACGGACGCTGAGGCTCACGTCGTCGAGGGCCACGACGCCGCCGAACCGCTTGGAGACGTTGCGGACCTCCAGTGCCCTCGGCTGGTGCGGCCGCCCCGGGACGGGCGCGGCCGGGGAACCGGTCCGGCGCCACCTGAAGTCCGGCAGCCGGCGTCCGACGAGGTTGGCGTACAGCGCGGCGAGGCCGTCGGGGCACTGGCGCATCAGCAGGATCACGCCGAGACCCGAGACGATCTGGATCCAGAAGACCGTCTCGGTGTTGCCGGGGAACAGCTGGTCGAGGACGTGTGTCGTGATGCCGCCCTCGGTCTGGGCACCGCCGATGACGCTGCCGGAGGCGAATCCCACTCCCCCGAGCACGGCGTTGAGCACGGCGTTGATCGACCCGGCGATGTCGAACTGGTTGAACTGGATCTGCGGCTGCCGGAACCCGAGGACCACGCCGGCCACCGCCGCGATCGCCGCCGCCAGCGCGAAGGCGAACAGCTTGGCGGTGTGGACGCCGATCCCGAGCGACGCCGCCGCGCGCTCGTTCCCGCGGACCGCGAGCAGGCGCCGGCCGGTCCGGCCGCGGCGCAGGTTGGCCACCATGAGCCCGACCGCGACGAACATGGCCAGGCCGAAGACGGCGTAGCGCGCAGGATGGCCGATCGGGTCGAGCGAGAGTCCGAACAGGCTCGGCGTCGTGACGAGCGTGCCGACGTATCCGCCCGTCAGCGCGCCGTTGCTGAAGACCAGCGCGTTGATCATGAGCGCGAGGCCGAGGGTCGCCACGGTGAGGCTCACCCCCCGCGCCCGGAGGGCCAGCAGGGCCACCAGGAGTCCGGCCGCCGCCGTGGCCGCCACGCCGGCCACGAGTGCGGCGCCGAACGCGAAGCCCTGGGTCGCGACGAGACGGGCGGCCACCCAGCAGCCGAAGCCGGCGAGGGCGAACTGCGCCAGCGACAGCTGGCCCGCGTAACCGGTGACGACCACGACGGAAAGGACGAGGAGCCCGCCGGCGATGCTGATGGTGAACGCGTCGACCCACGTCCCGGAGACCTGGAACGTGATGACCGCGAAGACGGCGCCGGCGCCGATGATGAGGCCCGGCCGGAGCCGGCCGGTGCCCGGCAGCGGCATCCGCGCGGACGTCTCACCGCGCTGGAGGCGGGCCCGGCCGCCGAACACGGTGATCAGGATGACGACCAGGAGCGGGACGGTGTCCGGCAGCCCGGTGATCGAGGGGACGCCGACGCCGAGCGCCTGCGCGATGTCCGGCAGGAGGAACCCCATCACGCTCGTGACGACCCCGATCGCCAGGGCACCCGCGACGGTCAGCGCGAAGGAGGACAGCCGGCCCACCAGAGCGGCGGCGAGTGCCGGCAGGACGGTGAGGGCCAGGGTGCTCCCGGCGAGGCCGATGATCGGCGCGAGGAGGATGGCCGCGAAGCCGGACAGCAGGCCCGCGATCGTGAAGTTGATGAGCTCGATCCTGTTCGGCGACCACCCGTAGGCGCTCGTGACGTGCCGGTTCTCGGCCACCGCCGAGGTGGCGAGCCCGAACAGGGTCGTCGAGTAGGCGATGCGCAGGGCGACGGCGAGCGCGATCGCGATGCCGATGATGAGCAGGCGGTCCTGCGGGATCAGGATGCGGTCGGTGATCCGCACGGGGTCGTTGGGCAGGATCGGCCGCGGCAGCCCCTTGGATTCGTTGCCGAAGGCGATGGCCACGGCGCCTTGCGCGGCCGCCATCACCCCCAGTGTCGCGATCAGTTTCCCGATCAGCGACGCCTCCCGCAGGAACCCCAGGACCACGAGCTGGGTGAGCGCGCCGAGCGAGGCGGCAAGGAGCAGCGCCACGGCCAGGGCGGGCACGGTCGCCCAGCCGAGGTCGTCCCGCATGCCGTAGAAGCAGAATGCGGCGATACCGCCGGCCGCGCCCGCCGAGAAGTTCAGTACGCCGGATGACCGGTAGTCCAGCACTATGCCCAGCGCCACGAGCGCGTAGAGCGAGCCGGTGGCCATGCCGAGCAGCGCGAACGCCATTGTCTGCTGGCTGAGGAGATCGGTTGCCAACATGGTTCTTCTCCACTACGTCGGAATGCGACAGAGGCGTGGCCGGTCGCATCGTCATCGTCTTCGGGGTGGGCCGGCCGGACGGTGCCGCCGCCTCGGTGGGCGGCACCGTCCGGCGCGAGTGGAGGGATCAGCCGGTTCTCGGGGTGAACGGCTTCCCGACCGTTGCCGGCGACGGAGTCACCAGGCGCGGCTTGCCGCCGATGATGCGGGACACGAGGAACTGGTTGGAGAAGATCCGAAGGCGGGAGAGCGACGCGTCGTTCGGGAAGGCGTTCCTGCTCCAGTCGACCGTGCCCGCCAGTTCGGAACGCTTGATCGGCCCGGCCGTGTTCAACTTCCGCACGAGGGTCTTGGCGTCCATTGTCGGGGAGCCCTTGAGAAGGCCGGCCATGATGTGCACCGCGGACCATGCCTGGACACCGAACTCACTCACATCGCATGCACCGGACGGCAGTCCGGCCGATTTGAGTTCACCGATGTACTGCTTCGCGCCCGGAGAACCGGTGTCCCACGCCACCGGCCACGCGGAGTTGAGCACCCAGAGCCCCTCACCGGCCGGGCCCACCTGATCGAGGAATTCGCAGGTGACCCCGGAGCCTAGCTGGATGACCACGGTCTCGGTCAGCGGGCTGCCCTGGGCCGCCAATTGCTTGACCAGGCCGAGGAACTGGTCACCCCCCAGAACCGGATAGACCGCGTTCGCGCCCGCGCTCTTCACCTGCGCCGCGTACTGCGTCATGTCGACCGTGGTCGCCGGCACCGGGAACGAACCCGCGAAAGTGCCGTTGAGGGCCTCCGTCTGACGCTTGAAGAAATCGATGTAGAAGCTCACGCCCGGGGAGTCCAGAGGGAGCACCGCGGCTCTGACGTTGTCGAGTTCGGACGCCGCGACCGTCGCGTAGGCGAGAGCCGCGTTGACGTTGCCCGCGAGCGGGAACCACAGCGGGCTCGTGGTCTCGACGCTGGACAGGCCCGTGCCGCCGATCTCGGGAATGCCGGCGGCCGACGTGATCGGGAACCACGTCCCTCCCCCGACGTCCTGGCCCATGAACGCCACGACCTTCTTGTTCACGAGCTTCCGGCCGCAGGCGGCCTCCAGGTTCGGGTCGTTCTTGCTGTCGCAGCTGACCACCTCGACGGGCCGGCCGAGTTCGCACGACCGGTTCAACGCCGTGGCGGCGGCCTTGGCGCCGTTGGCGTAGGAGGGATCGGCCGGGATGACCGCGTCACCGGTCAGGACGGAGATGACTCCGAACCTCACCGGCTCGCCGGTGCAGGACGGGTTGACGCCCACGCCGCCCGTCTCGGAACTGTCCGGCGCGCCGCCGCACGCCACCGCCGCCAGAGCCAGCAGCAGGACGGGAACGCATATCCGGTACACCCGTCTCCGGGAATTCGCGACTTCCATTGTCGCCCGCTCCTCTACGTTGTTCTTCATGTATCGGGCAGGGGCGATCCGGGATCGTCCCTGGTCCTGTTCATCGGGAGGCGTTCATTGGGAGCCGCCGGCGATGCGTTGTCGCTACTCGGCCGACGAGTGCACGCGTGATCGGCCGCAGTCCTCATTCCGAGGACGGTGCGGTCTCAGAACATGGTGGTGAGGTTGCGCGAGAGCACCACCGACTGATCCAGCAGGATCAGTCTTCTGGCGATCAGAAAGGAATCACCGTTGCGCCTCAGTACGTCCTGCCGTGAACCCACCCACGAGTCGACATCCGTCTTCAGGCGCGTTCTGTAGACGTGAAAGTTGGACTCCACGCTCAGCTCGGCACCGCGGTCCTCGGTGACCCGAACGTTCGTGATCAGGTGCCGCGTCCTCGACGGCGGGTCCTCCGCCCAGGAGGCTCCGCTGGCGAGCTTCTTCCACCTGGCCTGGAGTAGTTCCTTGTCATCGTCGAAGTACGCCATCTCGCCGGGCTTGGTGAACTCCTTCGCCAGTTCGCGGCGCAGGCGCGTGCGCCTGATCGGCATGAAGTAGTGGGTGTCCTCGGAGAACAGCTCCACCCACTGTTCGTGCTTATGCGCGTCCAACAACGCGGCTTCGTCGTTGTAGAACTTCTCCACCTGGTACTGGAGCACCATGGACGCCACCAGCTCAGGAGAGGCGACCGCCTCCAGATCGACCGTCATCGCCACGAACTCCTTTCAGAAAGACGACGTGTTCGGGATTCAGGACGTCGATTCACAGCACGTCCGGTGGCACGGTCGCCTGGCGGAGCGAATCCCAGTCCAGGTCCTTCATCCACTGCGCCCAGGCGTGATAGGTCCACAGCTGGGCGCTCTCGCTCGTGGATCCTTCGATGCGGTGGAGGCCGTGCTCGTTGATGACCTTTCCTCGGCCCAGCCCCATCTTGAGCAGTTGCGGAATCCGCCGGCTGCGATGACCGTGCGTCTGGACGGTCGACTGGGCCCAGTTCTCACCGTCGTCCTGCTCAAGGATTCCGGCGGGCCCGAAGATGTGGCTCGCCATCCTGACGGTCATCTTCCGCTGCTCGGGCGTGGCGTTCTTCTCGACGAAGCTGAACCACCAGATCTCCGTCTTGTTCGGGCTCACCGGCACCCGAAGCGACAGCTGCCCGCCCGCCGTCGCGAGCCAGCTGTTCGGGAAGACGTTCGGATAGCCGCAGACCTGGCTTCCGATCGGGCCGAGCCACTCGCGGGCCTTCGGCCTCTGCCGCCACGAGGTGTCTATCGGCATGCCGCCCAGCCCGTCGACCGACGGGCCGCCCGCGGCGTGGCCGAACTCGGCGAGGAGCACGAGGTCGTGGATCCCGTCGCCCATGAGCCCGCTCGGGATGTCCAGGGACTCGCCGAGCGTGTTCCTCGCACCGCCGACCTCGACGTCGCCATCGGTAGGCGCGAACAGCCCCGATGCGAGAGCGGACATATGCGTGACCTGGGCGTGGTACCAGTCGAACACGTTGTCGACGGCGAACTTCCAGTTGCAGTCGATGGTGAACTTCTGGATGCCGGGAATGATCTCGACATCGCGCGCCGCGATGAGGTCGATCGCGATCCGGCCGGTCGGCCCGAGGTAGTCCTCCAGCGAAGGCGCCGCGGGATCCATCGTGCCGAAGATGAACCCGTGGTAGTTCGCGAGTTGCGCGACCTGGGTCAGTCCATGCTTCGACTTGTCGAGGCCGCCCTTGTAGAACCTGTCGATGTTGGGAACGCCGATCAGTTTCCCGCCCAGGTCGAAGGACCATCCGTGATACGTGCACATGAAGGCCTTGATGTTGCCTTCTTCCGCGCGGCATACCGCGTTGCCACGGTGACTGCACGTGTTCAGCATCGCCTTGATCGAGCCGTCCTTCTGACGGACCGTCAGCACGTTGTCCCGGCCCATCGGCGTCTCGAAGAAGTCGCCCGCCTTCGGGATCTGGCTCTCGTGGCAGAGGAACTGCCAGGCCCTGCCGAAGATGAGCTTCATCTCCTGCTCGAAGATGTCCTCGTCCGAGAAGATGCGCCGGTCCACCTCCCCCCGTTCGAGCGAGACCAGCTCGTCAAGTCGCGTCGCGCTCAGGGCATTCATGCGTCCACCTCGCGTCGTGTGGTTCGACCACGCTCTGTCGTGGGTCCGGTCACGGTCGCACCGGCGCGAGCCCGTTCCCAGACCGCTGTTCCACACCACGGAACGCTCGGTCCGACATTCATCTGTCGGACGAGCACGTCACTTTGGCCGCAGGTCACCACAGCGCTGCGGCTCGCGCCACGCAGGGCCTACGTCACCGACCCGCGACCGAGCATCGCTTGGGCGCACTGCAGGTAAACGGGCCGACCTCAACTGGAGATCGCCGGCCGGTACCTCGGCACGAGTGGCGTTGGCGTCCGGGCCTGCGCACTTCTTAAGGGGTTGCCGTTTCGGGGCGCAGGCCGGCTATGAGCAGGTCGAAGAGGCGTGCTGTCTGGGCGCTGTCATCGGTGGCGAGGAGGATGCCTACCAGGGCCGTTAGCAGGTCCTCGGGTTGCGTGTCCGGTCGGAGGCGGCCTTGCCGGGCGCCGGCGGAGAGCAGGGTTCGGACGGCGGTGTCGAGGTTCTCGCGTGCCTCGGCGTCGGCGCCCGCGTCCATGGTGATGATCGCTTTGAGTGTTTCGGCCATGCCGCGTTTGGTCGCGACGAAGTCGGCGTAGGCGTCCATCCACAGCCGCAGGGCCGTGACGGGCTCGTGGTCGGCGAGCAGTGACTCGGCGCGGGCGCAGAGGGCGGCGCGTTCGGCGCTGAAGAGCTCGCCGATCAGTGCCTCTCGGCTCGGGAAGTGCCGGTAGAGCGTGCCGATGCCCACACCCGCCTCACGAGCGACGTCCTCAAGGACGAGCGGCTTGCCGCTCGTGAAGGCGGCGCGAGCCACCGCCAGGAGACGGTCGCGGTTGCGCCGGGCGTCCGCCCGCATGCCATCACCTCTCGTTCGCCGACGCCACAATCGGAGGCACCTCCGATTGTGCTACGTTTCGGAGGGTCCTCCGGTTTGGAGGTTACCAGCGATCGGAGTCATGACATGACCGTCGGTGATGCCACGCAGTCCCGCCGTCCGCGGCCGGGTGGGATCGGGTCCCTGTACGGGCGCCCTGTCGCCCGTATCGGGTACGGCGCGATGCAGCTCGAACACGGGGACGACAGATCTGCTTTCGCCGTGCTGCGCCGGGCCGTCGAGCTCGGCGTGAACCACATCGACACCGCCGAGTTCTACGCCGCGGGCCTCGTCAACATGCGCATCCGCGCCGCCCTGCACCCGTACCCCGATGACCTGGTGCTGGTCAGCAAGATCGGCGCCACGAGCGACGTGAACGCCGAATGGGGGCTGCGGCCCGCGCAGACGCCCGCCGAGATGCGCGCCGAGGTGGAGACGAACCTTCGCACGCTGGGTCTGGAGCGCCTCGACGTGGTCAACTTCTACCCGATGGGCCGGAACCCGGGCATCCCCGAGGAACAGCGGGTCGACTTCGACGATCAGCTCGCCGAACTGGTCGCCCTACGGGACGCCGGGCTGATCGGGGGGTTCGGCCTGAGCCACGTCGACGCCGGCCAGTTGCGTCATGCGCTTCCGGCCGACGTCGCCTGCGTGCAGAACGGTTACAGCCTCGTCGACCGTTCGTCCGAGCCCGTCCTCGAGGTCTGCCGCGAGTTCGACATCGCCTGGGTGCCGTACTTCCCGCTCGGATCGGGAGTGCCGGACCTGCCCAAGGTCGCCGACCTGCCGGCCGTGCGGGAGGTGGCGTCACTGCTGGGCGTGAGCGCGGCTCAGGTCGGGCTGGCCTGGCTGCTCGCGACCGGCCCGCACGCGTTGCTGATTCCAGGGACCCGCAGCATCGAGCACCTGGAGGAGAACATCGCCGCCGGTGATGTGGCGCTCGATGAGGGAGCGTTGGCTTTGCTCGCGGGGTCTCGGTGACAGGCGGTCAGATCTGCGGCGGTGGTCGTTTCAGCAGGGTTGTGGCTATGGCGACTTGGGCGGGGTCCAGTGCCGTTTGCCGTCTTCTATGCCCCACATCCATTCGCGTTCCTGGGGTGCCCGGGGAGCGGGCCGGGGTCAACGCATGGCCCGCCCTGTCCGGGACGATCATTCCGGCCCGCGACTGATTCCGGCCCGGGTCGGCCCGTGGGTGGGCCGACCCGGGCCGGGGGCTTACCTCGGGCTGTCGAAGGTCCATACGGCGTGGGCGCCGGGGCCGGCGACGAGGGTGGAGTTGCCGATCCGCTCCGTGTGGCGGGTGGTCATGGGCTGGTTGAGGGACATCTCGACCCGCCGCATACCTGCCCGCTCGCGCGGGACGCCGTGGAGTTCGATCCTCGTCCCGCCGCTCACCGCGACGACGCCGTCCGGGAGCTTGCGGAGCGTGAAGCCGCCGGCCTTCAGCAGCGGCACCGTGTTGGTCAGGTCGCGCTCGGGGACGGCGAGCTCGATCGCGGTGATGTCGCGCATCTGGTGGTCGCGGTAGCCGTCGGGCAGGTAGCGCTCCCGGCCGACGTCTCCCTCGTGGCTCGCGGGCTCGGTCTGGCTGCGCGGGTCGGCGAAGTACTCCGGCCGGTACTCCATCGCCCAGGGGTCGAAGGCGTCGTACTGCTGCCCGGTGGTGCGGATGGTGTCGAACCACGGCACCGGCACGCCGTCGCCGAAGTCACGGGTCTGGTCGTACTCGGCGGGGTCGCTGATCCCCTGTGCCTTGAGCCGGTCGGTCACCGTCGCCAGCTCGCCCTGGTTCTCGACGGACAAGGCCAGCCCGGACGAGCCGAAGAGGGCGTCCTGGCCGGGCAGGTCGCCCTCGCTGAAGAACTCGATGTAGGTCTCCCGTCCCTTCAGGTAGCGGCCCTTCCAGGTCAGGCCGCCACCCGTGGTCGTGCGGACTTCGAAGTCGGAGAACGCCCGCAGGTAGGTGGAGTGCTCCACGGCGTCCGCGGTCGCCCTGTCGAGCACCGCGTAGGAGTGGTTGTAGAACAGCAGCTGCGGCCGGGCCGCGTCGGCCCTGGCCGTCCCGGCTCCACCGCCGGCCGTCCCGCTTAAGGCCACGGCGAGAGCGGCGGTGAGCGTCGTGATCGTCCGTACTGCTCGGCGCATCGACATGAAAATGATCATAAGACGACCAAGATCACGAACGGGGGCTTTCCGCGCCGCGGGCTGACTGCGGCCGTCCACATTTCAAGATCATGCAGGTCACGGGTCCGGCCGTTTCGTGTCTTTTGTATGGCGCCGACGCGGTGCCGGTTTTCGGGGACCTGCTCTGCCGATTTTGGGTGATTTTTCCTTTTTGTCTGGCTGGTTTGGGCTTGGCGAGAGGGCGGGGAGGTCGGACGTGGCAGGAGCCCTCGTTCGCCCATGGCCCGGCCGACCTCCGGCCGCTCTTCCGCGCTACTTGCGGCGTGCCACGTCGTATGCGGCGCAGCCGATCAGTTCGAGGGAGACCTGGAGCCGTTCGGGGCTGATGTTCAGGGCGATCGTGTCCTCGGGCGTGTGGTAGATCGGTTCCAGCTGGCTGGGCGCCTCGCTGCCGCGCCAGCTGAAGTTGCCCGCCGGGATGCCGCGCTCGTAGAAGGCCTCGTGGTCGCTGGAGCCGCGGGCGGTGGGGCCCTCGGTCTGGCCGGCGTAGCCGAGGCGGCGCGCGGCGGCGTTCACCGCGGCCGTCGTGGTGTTGTCCGCGCCGTCCACCGACAGCAGCCAGTACGTCCCCGCGGGCGGGTGGCTGGTGGCGACCATGTCGTTCTGGAAGCAGCCGGTTATCTGCGCGACGCCCGCCTCGTCGAGCTGCTTCACGTAGTGCCGCGCACCGATGAGGCCGGACTCCTCCGAGCCCCACAGGCAGACGCGAATCGCCTGCTGGGTCGGCAGCCGTTTCAGGACGCGCGCCAGTTCCAGGCACAGGACGGTTCCGCTGCCGTCGTCGTTGGCGCCCGGCGAGCCGGGGACGCTGTCGTAGTGCGCGCTGACGATGACGGCCTTGCCCGCGGGGTTCGGCAGCGTCGCCTTCCGCTCGGCCAGGACGTTGTACGAGGTCAGCCCGGAGTAGTGGGTGACCTTGAAGGACAGCCGCCGGGCGCCCGCGCGGATCCGCTCGCCGTGGTACTCGGCCAGGCCCAGCACCGGGATCGCGACCTCCTCCGACAGGGTCGGGACGAAGGAGCCGGGCTTGCGCTCGGGGTAGGTCTCCGAGCGCGCGTTGATGATGAGCACCGCCGTGGCGCCCGCGTCCGCGGCGGCCTTGGCCTGCGCGGTCTCCTTGCCGGAGACGCGGTCGAACAGCACCAGTCTGCCGCGCACATCGGCGGGGACCTCCGTGACCGGGCCCACGTCCACCACCGTTCCGGACACCGAGGCGACGGCGCCCTGCGGGGAGGCGCTGCACTGCCAGAGCCGCTCGCCCCGGGCGCGGATCTCCGCCAGGTACTTGTCGGCGACCGGGAAGGGCTGCAGCGCGACCTTGTAGCCGAGGTCGCGCAGGTACCCGGCGATGTAGCGGGCGGCGCGGTGCTCGGAGGGGGTGCCGGAGATGCGCCAGCCGATCCCGTCGCTGAGCACTCTCAGGTGGCGCATCGCCCGGCGGACGTCGACGCGGCCGACCACGGCCCTGTCGCCGGGGGTGAGCGAGGGTGGCAGGAGGGCACCGGGGCGCTGCCGGGTCGCGGCGGCGGCGGTGCCGGGGAGCAGGCCGACGGTCGCGAACCCGGCGAAGGCCGCGGCTCCCGCCAGCAGATCACGGCGCTTGACCTCGGACATGGCGTCTCCTCAAGGGATACGGGCCGCGCCCGCCGGCCTCGGGTCTCGAGGTGACGGACGGCGGCGAGATAAGGAACCATGCCCCCGTTTGAGGCGAAACTACGTAATCACCGTGATGACGACAAGAATGCGTCGTCAATCCGAAACCGGACCGTGATCAAGATCAGCAAGAGAAGGCGCTAACGAACATATCGATATGAAAAGCGCGCCCGTGGCTTGTCAATCGCGCACATGGCGGTTCGGGAGAACCTCTGTCATCGGCCGGTGAGCCGGACGGGCAGTGACCGCAGTCCCCGGAAGACGGGGAAGGGCAGCCAGGCGAGCTCGTCGTGCGGACGGTCGAGCGCGATGCCGGGGAATCTGGCCAGCAGGGACCCCAGCGCGATCCGGCCCTCCAGGCGGGCCAGCGGCACGCCGAGGCAGCGGTGGATCCCGTGCCCGAAGGCCACGTGGGCTCGGCCGTCGCGCGTGAGGTCGAGGCGGTCGGGATCGTCGAACGCGCCGGGATCGCGGTTGGCGGCGGCCAGCCCGACGATGACCACCGCCCCCTCCGGGATCGTGACCCCGCCGATCTCGATGTCCTCGACGGCGTAGCGCGGCGAGGCGCGCGCGGTCGGCCCGTCGTAGCGCAGCAGTTCCTCGATCGCCGCCGGCAGCAGGTCGGGACGGTCCCGCAGCAGGCGCAGCTGGCCGGGATTCCGGAACAGCGCCGCCATGCCGTTGCCGATGAGGTTGGTCGTCGGCTCGTGACCGGCGAAGAGCAGTTGCTGGGTCAGCGCGACCACCTCGGCCGAGGACAGGCGTCCGTCCCGTTCGTGCGCGGTCAGCAGGGCACTGAGCAGGTCGGGCGCGTCCGCCCCTTCCGCCGCGGCCTTGGCGGCGACCAGGTCGGTGACGTACTCGCGCAGTCGCCGGCCGCCCTCTTCGCGTGACATCACCGGATCGCGCACGAATCGGGGCGTCAGCGCCGCGGTCACCCAGACGCGGAAGTCGTCCAGGTCCGGCGCGGGCACGCCGACCAGCTCGCTGATGACGGTGAGCGACAGCGGGTAGGCGAAGTCCCCGATCAGGTCGGCCGTGTCCCCGGCCGCCATCGCGTCGAGCAGCCCGTCGGTGATCTCCCGCACGCGCGGTTCGAGCCCGGCCACCCGGCCCGGGGTGAACGCCCGGGTGACGAGGTCGCGCAGCCGGGTGTGCTCGGGCGGATCGACGCTGTGCAGGTCGAACGTCGCGTCCTGCGGCTCTCCGGACACGATCCCCGCCGCGCGCAGAGCGTCCCAGGCACGGCGCGGGTCCTTGGACAGCCGCTCGTCGGCGAGCGCGGCGCGGGCCTCGTCGTACCGTGTGATCAGCCAGTACGCGAGCCCGTTCGGATCCTTCATCTTCAAGACGGGCGCCTCCTCCCGAAGGCGCGCGTACACCGGGTGCGGATCACGGAAGAACGCGTCTGTATAGATCACTTCCTGATTGTTCCGCATCTGTCTGCCTGTGACCCGTGATCCGCTGCGGCCCTCTGTGGCCGCCGCCTGCGTCAGCGTTGGCGGACGGGGAACGGGGTGATGGTGATCTCGGTGCAGCAGACTCCCGGGGGCTGGTCCAGGGCGAACCGCACCGCGCTCGCCACGTCGCCGGGGTCGAGCAAGGCGGGATAGGAGTCGTAGTAGGCGGCGGCCTTGTCCTGGTCGCCGCGCCAGCGCGTGGCGGCGAAGCCGGTCCGCGTCATGCCTGGGAGCACCTCGGTCACGCGGATGCCGAGGTCGGCGCATTCCTCGCGGAGCGCGGCGGTGAAGCCGTGCACCGCGGACTTGCTGGCGCTGTAGGCGGCGAGCCCGGCGGCGGGGCGGACGCCGTTGACCGATCCGATGTTGACCACGTCCGCCGGATCCGTCTCGGCCAGTACCGGCAGCAGCGCGTGCGTGAGACGGAGCAGCCCCGCGGCGTTGGTGTGCAGCACCGAGAGGGCGTCGTCGATGTCGGAACGGTGGAAGGGGGTACGGCCGCCGACGTCGTGGCCGGCGCAGTTGACCAGCGCGTGCAGGTCCGCAGGCCCGTTCCGGAGGGACCGGGCGAGGCGGTCGACCGACTCCTGGTCCGTGACGTCCAGGGCGGCGGGGACGCAGGCGGGGCCGAACCGGTCCGCGAGGGCGGTCAGCACGTCCAGCCGGCGGGCCGCGATCGTGACGTGCCAGCCGGCCTCCAGGAGGGTCTGCGCGACGGCGGCCCCGATGCCGCTGGACGCGCCCGCCACCAGGGCGTGCCTGCTCATCGCGGCCGCCCGGGGTGCGGAGCGTGCGCCGTCCAGGGCTGCGCCTCCTCGAACCGCGCCGCCGCCGCCATCACCCGGTCGTCACGATGCCGGTCGGCGACGATCTGCAGGCCCACGGGCAGCCCGCCGCCGTCCAGGCCGCAGGGGACGCTGGCCGCCGGATGCCCGGTGAGGTTGAACGGGTAGGTGAAGGGCAGCCGCTCGAACAGCGGGATCTCCGGCTCCCCCTCGGCCGGCCACGCGGTGATCGGCATGGTGGGGGTGAGCAGCAGGTCGTAGGTGTCGAACAACTGCCGCACGCGATCGTAGAGCTCGGCGCGGCGGGCGAGGAGCCGCCGGTATTCGAGGGCGCTGCGCGCGTGCCCGTCCTGGACGAAGGCCAGCAGGCTCGACTCGATCCAGTCGGGACGTTCCTCCGCCTTCTCCGCGAAGCGGGCGACGAAATGGATCCCCCAGGTGGGTTCGATGATCTCCCGGGCGAGCGTCCCCCAGCCGATCGGCACCTCCTCCACGGAGGCCCCGAGCCGCTCGAAGACCAGGGCGGCCCGCCGTGTGGCCTCGGCGACGTCCGGTGCCACGGTGGCGTGGCCGAGGTCGGGGCTCCAGGCGACGCGCAGGCCCCGCACGGAACCGCGGCAGGCCGCGACGAAGTCGGGCGGTTCACGGTCGATCGACTGCGGGTCCCGCCGGTCGGGGCCCGCGAGCGCGTTGAGCATGAG
Organism: Actinomadura madurae; assembly: GCF_900115095.1. Taxonomy (GTDB): domain Bacteria; phylum Actinomycetota; class Actinomycetes; order Streptosporangiales; family Streptosporangiaceae; genus Spirillospora; species Spirillospora madurae. The sequence continues at coordinate 22,900 of NZ_FOVH01000026.1, read as the reverse complement.
GGCGGCGTCGGTCACGGTGGTGGTGAGCGGGCCGGCGGTCGCCAGAGCGGCGTACCAGTCGTTGCTCGGCCATTTGGGGATCAGCCCGTTGGACGGCTTGAACCCCACCACCCCGCAGTGCGCGGCGGGGATGCGCACCGAGCCCGCGCCGTCCCCGCCCTGCGCCAGCGGGCCGAGCCCGGCGGCGACCGCCGCGGCCGCGCCGCCCGAGGAGCCGCCCGGGGTGCGGGTGAGGTCCCAGGGGTTCCTGGCGGGCGGGCCCAGCAGGTTGTCGGTCATGTCCTTGTAGCCCGCCTGCGGCGTGTTCGTCTTGCCCAGCAGGGGTGAGCCGGTGGCGCGCAGCCGCGCGGCGACCAGCGAGTCGTGGTCGGGGACGTGGTCCTTGTTCCACAGCGAGCCGCCGGTGGTGCGGATCCCGGCGGTGGGCTCCAGGTCCTTGACCGAGTGCGGGACGCCGTCGAGCGGGCCGAGACGCTCCCCGTTCAAGGCGCGCGTCTCCGCCTCCTTGGCGTCCCGGCGGGCCCGTTCCGGCGTGACGGTGAGGAACGCGTTGAGGTGCGGGTTGAGATCGTCGATGCGCTGGAGGAGGGCCTCGGTGAGCTCGACCGGGGAGAGCAGCCCTGCCGCTATGAGCGCGCCGGCCTCGTTGGCGGGCAGCCGCCACAGGTCCGTGCTCATCGCTCGTCCGCGGCGATATCCGCGAGCGCCTCGCGGAACACGTCGAGCGTGGCCGCGACGTCGTCATGGGTGTGCGCGGCCGACAGGTACCAGTTGCCGCGGGCGCTGGCCCAGACTCCCCGTCCCAGCAGGCCCTCCACGAGCCGCTGGTAGCGCGGCATGTCCGGCGGCACCGTCTCGTCCCAGGGGTCGCCGGGGTCGCGGTCGACCAGGGCGACGTGGAAGGCCGCCGGGAAGCCGCGGACGCGCAACCGGACTCCGGCCTTCCCGGCGACCTCCGACAATCCCGACATCAGGCGCGACCCGACCTCCTCGATGTGCCGGTGGACGCCGCCGTCGGCGATGGCGTCCACCGTGGCCACGACGGCGGCCATGCTCGCGGTCGAGCCGTTGTAAGTGCCGCGGTGGTTGACCGTTCCGTCCTCGACCCTGGCGAGGGCGGCGCGGTGCCCGGCCACCGCCGCCACGGGCCAGCCCGAGGCGATGCCCTTGGCGTAGGTGGCGAGGTCCGGGACGACGCCGAACACCTCGGCCGCCCCGCCGGGCGCCAGCCGGGCGCCGGTGACGATCTCGTCGAAGACCAGCTGCGCCCCGCACGCCCGCGTGAGGCGCCGGCACGCCTCCAGGTAGCCGGGCGCCGGGAGAGTGCCGCGGTGGTTGACCATCACCGGCTCCATGATCACTGCGGCCACGCGGGAGCCGCGGCGCTCCAGCAGCGTTCTCAGGGCGTCCTCGTCGTTCCAGGGCAGCACGTGGGTCCAGGGGTCCACGCCGGCCGGCCATCGCCCCGCCGCCTGGTCGCCGCCGGGCGACGGGGCGTCGTCCACCAGCCAGCCGTGGTAGTGGTTCTCGAACCGCACGATCTCCTGGCGGCCGGTGTGCGCCCGCGCAACGCGGAGGGCCAGCTCGGCGGCCTCGCTGCCGGTCGTGGTGAACCGCAGCATCTCCGGCCACTTCAGCAGGGCCCGCAGCTTCTCCGCGGCCTGCACTTCCAGCGGGTGCTGGGATCCGAGGCTCATCCCCGACTCCGCGGCGGCGGTCGCGGCCTTGAGCACGGCGGGCGGCGCGTGCCCGAGCATGCTGGGGCCTCGGCCGAGGACGTAGTCGATGTACCGCCGGCCCGCCACGTCCCACAGGTACGCCCCGCTCCCCCGTTCGAAGAACATCCCGGCGTGGCCGAGGCGGGCGTTGGAATGCACCCCGCCCGGGGCCACGTCCAGGGCCCGCGGACGCAGCCCGGCGGTCGCGTCGCCGCCGTCATCTATGCGGTCGTCGGTCATCGGTCGCTCCCTGTCGCGTGTTCTCGGCTCGCGTGTTCTCGGCTCGCGTGTTCGCGGCTCGGCATGTCCGGCGTGGGGTCTCAGTACGCGGTCGCGGTCTGCCGGCCCTTGGGTTTCAGGACCGGGGTCTCAGTCTTGGACGAGATGACTTCGAGCACGACCGGGCCGCCGGTGTGGTCGGCGGCGGCCTTCGTCGCGGCCTCCGCGAACTGGTCCGGCGTCGTGCACCGGTGCGCGAGGGTGCCCATGGCGACGGCTGCGGCAGCGAAGTCCACGTCCGTGAAGTCCTGCGAGATGGGCTCGCTGCCCGGGTACCGCTGCGCGGCCGAGTGCCGCGTCCAGGCGAGCACCGAGTTGTTCAGCACCGTCGCCACGACCGGGAGGCGCAATCGGGCGAGCGTCTCCAGCTCCGACTGGGAGTAGGCCCACCCGCCGTCCCCGGCGACGCAGTACACCCGGGCGGCGGAGCCGGCGTCCCGGAGCGCCAGCGCGCTGCCGATCGCCGCCGGCAGGCCCCAGCCGAGCCCGGCCAGGCCGCGCGGGGCCACGAAGGCCCGGCCGGCCCGGGGGGCGCGCCAGTGCGCGGCGCCCCAGCCGGAGGACAGGCTGGCGTCGGTGACCAGGACGTCGTCCGGGGCCATGACCGCGCTGAGGGTCCGCATCACCGCCTGCGGCTTCACGGCGCCGTCCCCGTCCACGCCGTCCCCGGGGGTTCCCCGCCACCACTCCTCGGCCAGCCGGCGGACCCGTTCCAGGTCCCAGTCCCCGGGGCCGCGCTCCGGCAGGGCGTCGGCGAGCGCCCGGGCGCCGAGCTTGGCGTCGCACTCCAGCCCGAGGCTCTGCGGGAAGTTCCGCCCGATCTCCGTCGCGTCCAGGTCGAGGTGGACGATCGGTGTCCCCGGCGGCGGCAGCGTCCAGTTCAAGGTGGCGCTCTGGGCGGCCTTGGTCCCGATGAACACCACGCAGTCGGCCTCGGCCAGCAGCTCGTTCACCAGCGGCAGCCCGAAGGTCCCCGCGGGGCCGACGGCCAGCGGATGGTGCTCGGAGAGCACGCCCTTGCCGTTCAGCGTCGTGGCCACGAGCGCTCCCAGGCGCTCGGCCAGCCGCCGGACCTCGTCGCCGGCTCCGGCGCTCAGCGCCCCGCCTCCGGCGAGCAGCAGCGGCTTGCGGCTGTGGCGCAGCAGTTCCACGGCGCCCTCCACCGCGGCGGGATCGGGGCTCGTGCGCGACTGCGGGTAGACGGTGCTCAGCGGGGTGACGGCTGAAGACCCGTGCGGAGGCTCCGGGTAGTCCGCCGAGAACACGTCGTCGGGGATCTCCAGGACGACCGGGCCGGGCCGCCCCGACGTCGCGATCCGCAGCGCCGCGGCCAGCAGCCCGTCGAGGTTCTCGGGCAGCTCGACCCGGCCGTAGTACTTCACGCACGGTTCGAGGTACGAGCGCTGCTCGAAGCCCTGGGAGGCGGACCCGAACCGGCGCCGGGTCTCCCAGTGCCGCGGGATGTCGGCGATGATCGCCAGCATCGGGACGGAGCTGGTGTAGGCCTCCAGGAGGCCGGACACCAGGTTGCTGACGCCGGGCCCCACGGTCGCGTCGCACACGCCGACCCTCCCGGACATCCGCGCGTACGCGTCGGCGGCGAACGCGGCGCTGCGCTCGTCCCGCATCAGTGTGTGACTGATCACGCCATGCTGCCCGGCGATCCCGTGGTAGAGCGGCGTCGTCTGCCCGCCCGGGACGCCGAAGACGCGCCGTACCCCGGCGTTGACCAGTAGCGCGGCGAGGCGCTCACCTACATGCACGGCATGCTCCTGGAAGAGTTATTCACATCATGGTTACGATGACCTTAATCTGAACATAGGGAGCTGAGTAGGGTGTGGTCAACCCTCATGAACACGCCGACCACGATGTGGTGATCGACGGGAGGGGCCAGTGCGCAGTGGTGAAAGGTGCCGCGATGTCGATGGATCCGGGGAAGATCGGGACGATCAAGGTTCTCGACAAGGCCGCGGCGATCCTGCAGGTACTCCGGGAACGCGAGCGGGTCACCCCGGCCGATCTGGTCGAGACCGTCGGGGAGAGCCGGACGACCGTCGTGCGGATCTGCGAGACCCTCGTCCGCCACGGGCTGCTGGAACGCGAGGACTCGTCGCGCGTCAGCTACCGCCTGGGCCTGACGCTCCTGGAACTGGGCGCGCTGACCCGGCAGCGGCTCAGCATCCGCGACGTCGCCCACCCCGTCCTGGTCGAGCTGTCGGCGAAGACCGGCGACTCGACCAACCTCGTGGTGCAGCGGGACGACGCGGCCGTCTGCCTCATCCGGGTCGTCGGCTCCTACCCCGTGGTCAGCCAGGCCCTCTACGAGGGGGGCCGGCTCCCCTACGACCGGGGCGGATCCAGCCTCGCGCTGCTCGCGTTCGGCGACGCGGAGCTCCAGGAGTCCGTGCTGGCGCGGCTCGAGCCGGACCGGCGGCCGGCGCTGCGGGACAGGCTCCAGGAGATCCGCGAGGCCGGCTACTGCGTCAGCCGGGGCGAGTTCCTGCCGGAGACCGGCGCGGTCGGGGCCCCCGTCTTCGGCGTGCACGGCGACCACGCGATCGCCGGTGTCAGCGTCAGCGGCGTGGTCGGCCGGCTGGCCGACGACCGCCTGCCGGAGCTGACGGCCGCGGTCATGGCCGCCGGCGAGAGCATCAGCCGCGGCCTGGCCTACAGCGGCCCGTACCCCCGGCCCGCCTGACCCCACCCCGACATCCACCCCCGATCCCGCCGGCGCCCGCGCCCTGACACCACCGACGTCGCCGGACCGGCGGCGCGGACACGTCCCGCCTCTCCTTCGCCGCGCCTCTCCGTCGCCGCGCCTCACCTTCGCCGCGCCTCACCTTCGCCGCGCCTCACCTTCGCCGCGTCTCCCTGGCGTCGGCATGCCGTCGTGGCCGCGTCCGGCTTCCCGTCACCAGCGCTTCTCCGCACGCCATCGCGCATTTCCGGTGCGCCGGGCCATTGACAGGCGTCGTCCGACTCGCGCATAGTGTCCGCACACATCGTGGTTAGCGTAACCACAATGTGGTGAATGGACGCTCCGGGGGGACGCCCCGGCGCGAACCACGGGAGGCGTGATGAAGAAACGCAGCCGGATGGCCGCCGTCCTCTGCGCGGTGCTCTCCTCTGCCGCCTGCGGCCTGGTGGGGGCCGGGTCCTCCGGGTCGGACGGAGCGGACTACCCGTCCAAGGAGGTGCGGATCCTCGTGCCGTTCGCCGCCGGCGGCACCACCGACCTGCTGGTCAGGACCATCGCCAAGGGCATGGAGAAGCGACTGGACAAGCCGGTCGTGGTGGAGAACAAGCCCGGCGCCGGCGGCGGGAACGCCTACAACGAGGTCCTGCGCGGCGAGCCCGACGGCTACACGCTGTGCGACCTGAGCCTGCCCTTCGCGGTCATCAGCTCGACCCGGCAGAACGTCGGGTACACGATGGACAAGTTCCAGCCCATCGGCGTCACGTACCGCGGGCCGAACGTCGTGGTCGTCCCGACCGGCTCCCGGTACCAGAGCGCGAAGGACCTCTTCGACGCGGCGCGTGCCGAGCCCGGTGACGTCGAGATCGCGACGGCGGGGGCGACCGTGTCCGCGCACATCGAGATCGAGCGCATGCAGCGCGAGTACAAGGTGCCGATCAAACCGGTGCCGTTCGAGGGCGTGGCGCCCGCCCTGACCGCGCTGCTCGGCAAGAACGTGGACGCCGGGATCGTCGACGCCAGCAAGGAGACGCTGCGGCGGATCTCCGCGGGCGAGCTCCGCGCGCTGGCGGTCACCTCGCCCGAGCGCGCGCCCTACCTTCCCGACGTCCCCACGTTCAAGGAACTCGGGTACACCAACCTCACGCTCAGCGTCAGCATCGACGGCCTCGCCGGCCCGAAGGGCATGCCGGCCGCGGTGACGCGCAAGCTCCAGACGGCGCTGCAGGAGACCCTGCGGGATCCCGAAGTGATCAAGACGATCGGGGAGAACTACGTGCCCAAGGAGTTCGTCGGGCCCGAACCGTTCGCCAAGACGATCAGCGATCTCCAGCAGACCTACAGCCAGGTCTTCAAGCGCTGACGGGGAGGCCCGCATGCGGCAGCTACTGCAGTTCGTCGGCCGGAGGGCCGCCGCCCTGGCGGCCCTCGCCGCGGGATCCCTCGGCATGGCCGGCTCCATGGCCGTGGAGTTCGGATCCCCGAACGACCCGGGAACGGGCATGTGGCCGCTCATCGTGAGCTGCCTGACCGTCCTCGGCTCGCTGGTCCTCCTGGTGCGTCCGGGCTCCGAGGACCACGAACCGTTCACCGGCGGGACGCGGGCCGTCGCGTCGGCCACCGCGGGCATGGTCGGCTACGCGGTGCTCTTCCCGCACACCGGGTTCACGCTACCGGCGTTCCTGCTGCTGGCGTTCTGGATCCGGGTGCTCGGCAAGGAGCCGTGGCGGCTCACGCTCGCCGTGTCCGCGGCCTCCTCGACCGCCTTCTTCTGCCTGTTCTCGCTGGTCCTGAACGTCCCGCTGCCCCGGGACCTCATCTGGGGAATCTGAGGAACACCGCGCATGGGTCTTCTCGACGGCCTGGCCGTCGCACTCCAGCCGACGAACCTGCTGTTCGTCTTCATCGGCGTGTTCGCCGGGATGGTCATCGGCGTCCTGCCGGGGCTCGGCCCGGTCGCGACGATGTCCCTCCTCCTCCCGCTGACCTTCGCGATGGGCCCCGAGTCGGCGATCATCATGCTGGCCGGCATCTACTACGGCTCCATGTACGGCGGGACGATCACCTCCGTGCTGCTGCGGCTGCCCGGCGAGGCCGCGTCGATCGTCACCACGTTCGACGGCTACCAGATGGCGCGGCAGGGCAGGGCGGGGCCGGCGCTCGGCATCGCGGCGGTCGGCTCGTTCCTCGGCGGCACGGTCTCGGTGGTCGGCCTGACGCTGGTGTCCGGCCTGCTCGCCAAGGCCGCGCTGTCCATCGGGCCGCCCGAGTACGCGGCGCTGACCGTGCTCGGCATGGCGATGGTCGCGTTCCTCGGGACGAGGTCGTTCAGCAAGAGCCTGGTCATGGTCGGGATCGGCCTGCTGATCGCCACCGTGGGGCAGGACCCCATCACCGGGGAGGCGCGCCTGACCTTCGGCTTCAGCCAGATACTCAACGGGATCGACCTGGTCGCCGTGGCCATGGGCCTGTTCGGCATCGGCGAGATGCTCTACAACCTGGAGAACCAGACGGCGGCGCCGGCCGCGCTGCCCGCGGTCTCCCGCGCCTGGCCGTCCCGGCGCGACTGGCGGCAGGCGCGCGGCTCGGTGCTGCGCGGCGGGGTGATCGGCTTCTTCATCGGCATCATCCCCGGCGGCGGGGGCGTGATCTCCTCGCTGGTCTCCTACGCGGTCGAGAAGCGCCGGGCCAAGGATCCGGGACGGTTCGGCCACGGCGCCATCGAGGGCGTCGCCGGGCCGGAGACGGCCAACAACGCCTCCTCCACCACGGCGTTCATCCCGCTCCTCACGCTCGGCCTCCCGTCCAACGTGGTGATGGCGGTGATCTTCGGGGCCCTGCTGATGCAGGACGTCACGCCGGGGCCGCAGCTCATCAACGACCACCCGCAGGTCTTCTGGGGGGTGATCGCCTCGATGTACGTCGGCAACCTCATGCTGCTGGTGCTGAACGTGCCGCTCGTCGGGATGTTCATCCGGCTGCTCCGGCTGCGGTTCACGCTGCTCGCCCCGCTGACCGTCACGGTGATCATGCTCGGCGTCTACACGATCAACAGCAGCACCTTCGACGTGTGGGTGGCGCTCGTCTGCGGGATCATCGGCTACCTGATGCGCAAGGCCGGCTTCGACCCGGGGCCGCTGGTGCTCGCGCTGGCCCTCGGCGCCATCCTGGAGCGCTCGTTCCGCCAGTCGCTGCTCATCTCCAACGGCGACTTCGCCATCTTCGCGACCCGCCCGGTCTCGGCCGTCATCCTCCTCGTCACGCTCGCGCTGCTGGTCAGCCCCCTGATCGGCGGGCTGCGGCGGGGGTCGGAGAAGCGCGGAGACCCAGAGCCGACCCTCTCGGAGAAGAACCGATGACCTCCCAGGCAGATGGTGCGGACGAGTGCGACCTCGTCATCACCGGCGCGCTCATCGTGACGGCCGACGAGGCCGGCACGGTGCTGCCCGGCAGCGTCGCGGTCCAGGACGGCCGCATCGCCGACCTCGGTCCCGACGGCACGATCGCCGCCCGGTACCGGGCGGGCCGCGCGATCCGCGCCGACGGGGCCGTCCTGCATCCGGGCTTCGTCGACGCGCACATGCACATCAACCAGTACGCCGCCCGCTCGGCCCTTCCCGCACTCGAACGCGCCGGGAAGACGATGGGCCACTGGAAGGCGCGGATCACCACCGCCGACGAGGTGGCCAGCGCCCGCCTGGCCGTTCTCGACCTGCTCCGCTCCGGCCATACCGGCTTCGTCGACCCGGGAACCGTCTACGAGCCGGACGCCGTCGCCGAGACGGCGTCGCAGGCCGGCGTCCGGGCCTGGCTGACCGACCCCTACGTCGCCGACCGGGGCCACGACCTCGCCGCGTCCCACCCCGAGCTGTTCGGCGGGGGCTTCCTCCGGAGATGGCCGCGCACCACCGACGAGGCCATGGCCCGCGTGGGCGGCCAGCTCTTCCGGAACCGGGAGGACGGGCTCGTCCAGGGCTTCGTCGGGCTGTACGGGGAGGCGAGCGACTCCCCCGAGCTGTACCGGTACGCCGCAGAGGTCGCCCGGGACAACGGCGTCACCGTCCAGGAGCATCTCGGGTACACGCAGTCGCGGTACATCGCGGAGGATAAGCGGTACGGACGCACTCCCGTCCAGCGGCTCGCCGACGCCGGCCTGCTCGGCGAGCACACCTCGTTCGTCCATATGAACCGGGTCACCGCCGCGGACGCCGACCTGCTGGTCCGCGCGGGGGCATCGCTCGTGTGGTGCCCGTACGGGCAGATGCAGGCGCTCTCCCGGCCGGACGCCGAGCCGCGGATGCCCGAACTGTGGCGCCGCGGGACCCCGGTCGGCATCGGCAGCGACATCGCGCGCGCCGGCGGCCTCGACGCGCTCGGGACCCTGGCGGTCTCGGCGTCGACCATGGCGGGCGACGCCGTCCGGCCCGCCGAGGTGCTCCGGATGCGAGGCGCCGGCGCGGCCCGCACGGTCGGCGCCCGCGGCCTCGGCGAGATCCGGCCCGGCCACCGCGCCGACCTCGTCCTGCGGTGGCCGGCCGCCTCCGAGGCCCTGGGGGCCGACGCCGCACTGGAGACGGGCGTCCTCGGCGCGTGCGGATCGGTCCGCACCGTGATCGTCGACGGCGCGGTCGTCTTCGAGGACGGCCGGCCCACGCGGTTCGACGCGGCCGACGCCGTGCGGCACGCCCGCGCCTCCGTGCGCCGCCTGCTGGAGAGCATCGGATGACGCGGCGGGTCCGGTCAGGCCGCCCGCTCTCAGCCGGGGAGCGTGCTCAGCTCGCCGCCGTGGACGGCGACGACGGTCCCGTTGATGTAGCTGCTGCGGTCGTCGATCAGGAACAGGACGACGTTGGCGACCTCCTCGGGCTCCCCGATGCGGCCGCGGACGTTGGTGCGCGCACCGAGCGCGTCGATGTTCTCGCCGAGCATCTGCTCGGTGCCGTCGGTGCGCGTCGGGCCGGGCGAGACGCCGTTGACCCGGACCCCGCCGGCACCGAACTCGGTGGCCCAGGAGCGGGTCAGCAGCTCGGTCGCCGCCTTCGACGCGCCGTAGGCGGTGCCGACCGGGGCGACCGCGGTGCCCGCGGTCGAGGTGACGTTGACGATCTGGCCGTACCCGCGCTTGGCCATCGCGGGCGCCAGGGCCCCGACCAGGAGGAACGGGGCGCGGGTGTTGATGGCGACGTGGCGGTCGAAGGCGGCCGCGCTCGTGCCGGGCGTGCTGGTGAACTCGTAGACGCCGGCGTTGTTGACCAGGATGTCCACCTCGCCCGCCTCCGCGGCCAGCTTGGCGACCTCGCCGGGGTCGGCGAGGTCGGCGGACACGAAGCGCGCTGTGCCGCCCCGCCCGGTGATCTCGGCCACCACCTCGGCTCCCCGCCGGGCATCGCGGCCGTGGACGACGACCGCGGCGCCGCGCTCGGCGAGCTGGACGGCCACGGAGCGGCCGATCCCGGCGGTCGCGCCGGTCACGAGGGCGGTACGGCCCGCAAGTTCAGTGCTGGTGGACATCGGAGACCCCTTTCTGGGTTGAACCACCCAATTTGTACCACGATTTTTGGGTGATTCAATCCAGTTCGGTATCCTGGGGCCCGTGACTGAGAGCACGGCGACCGGGAGCACGGCCAAGCCCCACCGGCTGACCCGCAAGGGACGGGCGACCCGGGACCGCATCCTGCAGGCGGCGACGGACCTCATCGCCCAGCACGGGGTCGCCGGCACGGCCACCGAGGACGTCCGCCGGGCCGCCGGGGTCAGCGGCTCGCAGCTGTACCACTACTTCGACAGCAAGCGGGCCCTCGTCCGGGCGGTCATCACCCGCCAGGCCGACGCGCCGCCGGTGCCCGGCCAGCCGATCATGGGATCGCTCGACAGCTTCGAGGCCCTGCGGGCCTGGGCGGACGCGGCCATCGAGCGCCAGGAGCAGAACGGCGGCCGCGGAGAATGCACGCTCGGGTCGCTCGCCGGGGAGCTGAGCGCCACCGACCAGGGGACGCTGGACGACCTCAGCAAGGGATTCCTGCGATGGCAGGGGCTGCTTCACGAAGGGCTCGCCGCCATGAAGGAACGAGGAGAGCTCCGCGCGGACGCCGACCTCGACGAGCTCTCCCTCTCCCTGCTCACGGCCCTGCAAGGCGGCAACATCCTCAGCCAGACGTTGGGCAACGCCGCGCCGCTCCGGGCGTCGATGAACGCCGCCCTGAGCCACATCCGCGCCTACCTGGCCCCCGCATAGGCCCTGACCCCCGCATAGGCCCCTCGCCCCCGCATAAGACCACGTGGGACCGCGCCGCGTGCCCGTCAGAGGAACAGGTACGGGAGCGGGTCCGGGCCGCCCCGTTCCCGGCGAACGCGGCGGCCGGCACGGCCTTCAGCGGCCGACGAAGACCGGCGGGCGTTTCTCCAAGATCGCGCGGGCGCCCTCCTTCGCGTCGGCGGAGCCGGCGCACAGGTCGAGCAGGCGCTCGGCCCGGCACCGGTGCGCCGGCCGATCGGGGCTGGTCACGGCGGCGATGGCCGCCTTGGCCGCACGGACGGAGAGCGGCGCGTTCGCCGCGATGGACTCGGCGACGGAGGCCGTGACGGCATCGAGGTCGCCGTCGGCGGCGAGGCGCGTCACGAGGCCCATCCGGTGCGCTTCGGCCCCGTCGACGCGCCGTGCGGTGTACAGGAGATCGGCGGCGGCCGACGGGCCCACCGCGGCGACCAGGGCCTTGACCTCGGGCATGGGGTACCCGATGCCGACCCGCGCCGCCGGGATGCCGAACACGCTGTCGGGTGCGGCGATGCGGACGTCGGCGTGCAGGGCGACGGCGGCCCCCGCGCCGAGGCAGTGGCCGCGGATCATGGCGATGACCGGACGGTCGAATCCGTCCAGGCCGCGGAACAGCTCCGCGGCGGCGTCCGGTGCGTCCCCTCCGCCGCCCGGCATCCCTCTGAGGTCGGCGCCCGCGCTGAACGTGGCGCCGTGCCCGGACACGATGAGCACCCGGACGTCGAGGTCGGCGGCGAGACGGTCCAGCGCGGCGGCGGCGTCGAGCATCATCCGCGACGTCAGCGCGTTGCGCCTGCGCGGGTTGGCGAAGACGAGGCGGGCGAGGCCGCCGGACACATCGACCTGGATCCGGGCCTCCTCGGCACCGTCCTGACGACCGGCGGCACCGTCCTGACGACCGGCGGGACCGTCCCGACGGCCGGCGGCACCGCCCGGCGCGCCCGGCTCGCCGGCGCGGTCCCCGCTCCGCGGCGCGGCGGTCATCCCGCGGCCTTCCCGGCGATGCTCGGCTCCGCCGGGGCGAGCCCGAGGACCCCGTCGGCGGCGAGCCGCTCGATCCGGTGCTGCTCGTAGCCGAGCTCGCGCAGCAGCCGGGTCGTGTCCGCGCCGAGCGCCGGCGCGCGGCGGGTCGCGCGGGGCGCCCCGTCGGACACGATCGGCGTGTTCACGATGGTGGGGTGGCCGAAGCGTTCCTCGTCGTGCGGGAACATCTCCCGGGCGGCGTAGTGCGGGTCGTCGATCAGGGCGTCGATCGTGTTGACGGGTCCGCACGGCACGCCGGCGTCGCGCAGGCGGTCCATCCACACGTCGCGGGGGGCGGAGCCGAACCGCACCTGGAGGAGCCGGGCGAGCTCCTCGCGGTGGACGAACCGCTCGTACTCGGTGGCGAACCGCGGATCCGAGACGAGGTCGAGGTCGAGGACGCGGCAGAGCTCCGGCCACGCGCGGTCCACCGCGCCGATGACCAGGGTCCGTCCGTCGCCGCAGGCGAACGCCTGGTACGGCGCGGCAAGCCGGTGCGCGGTGCCGAGAGGGCCGGGCGGGACGGACGTCCCGAGGTAGTCGGCGACCTCCCAGACGGACCAGGAGGCCACGGCGTCGGCCAGCGAGACGTCGATGTGGGCGCCGCCCCCTCCGCCGCGGACCCGCTGCAGGGCGGCGAGGATCCCGATCGCTCCCCACATCCCGGTCCCGATGTCGGAGACGGGGTAGCCGGCCTTGGCCAGCTCGCCGTCCGCCGACCCGGTGACGCTCATCAGTCCGCCGTAGGCCTGGGCGATCAGGTCGATGCCCTTGGCGTCGCGCATCGGGCCGTACTGGCCGAAGCCGGAGATCGAGCAGTAGACCAGGTTCGGGCAGTCGTGCTTGAGGTCGTCGTAGCCCAGTCCCTGAAGGGCCAGCGCTCCCACCCGGAAGTTCTCGACGAGGATGTCGCTCCCGGCCGCGAGCCGGCGCACGATCGCCTGCCCCTCGGGACGCTTGATGTCGACGGCCAGGCTGCCCTTGCCCCGGTGGACGAGGTCGAACGGGATCGGTCTGCGCCGCGGGCCGACGACGCGGCGGCGCATGCCGTCCCCCGCGACCGGCTCGACCTTGATCACCTCGGCGCCGAGGTCGGCGAGGATCGTCGTGCAGTACGGGCCGGCGAGCGCGCCGGTGATCTCCAGGACGCGGACGCCGGCGAGGAAGCTCGACTGCGGCGGGTCACCTTCGCGCAATGGGTTCGACACAATCACCCTCGGTTCTCAAAGCGGATCAGTGGACCGTAATACGGTACGCTAGGCAGGAGAGGTCGCCCACGTCAACCGGCGGCCGGCGCACCCGCCATGACGGGCACAGCCGTTCAGAACAACATGTCCAGGACCGGTGTGCGCCCCACCGGCGATGAGTGGCATGCTGGACCGGAGTGCGAACCAGGAGGAGCACATGCGCAGTGTCAAGACCGCCTTCCAGGTCCTGGACGCGGTCGCCGACCACCAGCCGGTGGGCCTCAGCGAGCTGGCCCGGCGGCTGGGGCTCCCGAAGGCGACGGCCCAGCGCAGCCTGGCCGTCCTCGCCGAGGTCGGCTGGATCAAGCAGGACGGTCAGGACATCACCCGCTGGGTGCTCAGCGACCGCGCCCGGATCGTCGCGCAGCGGGTGGGCGACCACGCGCGGCTTCGCGACGCCGCGCTGCCCAGCCTCGCCCGCCTCCACGCCGACACGCTGGAGACCATCCACCTCACCGTGCCGGACGACCAGGACGTCGTCCTGGTCGAGCGGCTCGACAGCCCCCACCCGGTCCGGGCCGTGCGGCCGATCGGCACCCGGCTGCCGCTGCACGCCTCGTCCACCGGCAAGGTCATCCTCGCCCACATGCCGGAGGAGGAGATCCGCACGTACCTCGCGCAGAACCTCTCCTCGCCCGCACGCCACACCAAGACCGACCCCGAGGCGCTCCTCGTGGAGCTCAAGCGCGTCCGCGAGTGCGGCTACGCCGTGGCGGAGGAGGAGGCGGCCGACGGCATCGCCTCGGTGGCCGGGGCGATCCGGCCGGACGGGCAGCGGGCCGTGGCGGCCATGAGCATCTCCGGACCGGTGTCGCGGATCCGGCCGGACATCTACCAGTTCTACGGGGAGAAGGTGAAGGCCGCCGCCGAGACGGTCAGCAGGGAACTGGCCTCCTGGTGATCCCCGCCCACCGGTGCTCCCGGCGGTGATCCCGGCGGTGATCCCGGTCAGGGCTCTCGGGCCCCCTAGCCGGAGAACGCGCGCGGTTCGGCCAGCGACGGATCGACGAGCGTCTTGACGCTTCCCCCTCCCCTCTCGGCCATCGACGTGAGCGCGGCCTCGACCGCGTCCAGCGGCTGGACGCGCGGGGCGACGTCGGCCCAGCCGGCGGCGCGGCTCCCGAGCAGTTCGAGCGCGCGGGGAAGGTCCACCCGCCGGACGTGGGCCATCGACCCCAGCAGGTCGATCTCCTGGACGGCCAGCCGGGTCACGTCGACCGGCGGCGGTTCCTTCTGCAGCCCGGCCACGACGATCCGGCCGCCCGGCCGCACCAGCGCCGTCGCGGCCGCGAGCGGTTCCGGCGCACCGGTCATCTCGTACACGACGTCCCAGGGGCCGCCGGGGGCGAGGCGCTCGACGAGCGTCCCGCCGTCGTGGTGCACGGTCTCGACCTCGCCGAAGCCGCCCACGACGGCCAGCCGGCCCGCGTCCCGGTCGCAGACGGTGACCCCGGCGCCGGCGGCGAGCGCCGCCCACGTGGCGAACGTCCCGATGCCGCCGGCCCCCAGGATCAGCGCCGACTCGCCCGCACGCGGCCGCCCCCTGCTGACGGCGTGCTGGGCGATCGCCATGGGCTGCGCCAGCGCGGCCGTGTCGCCCTGGACGCCGTACCTGCCGGTCTCCTCGCAGACGGCCGCGGGCACGACCGTGTACTCGGCGAGCCCGCCGTCGCGGTGGACCCCGGCGGTCCAGTACTCCTCGCACAGGTTGGTCGTGCCGCGCCGGCACGGGGCGCACCCGCCGCAGGCGGCCCCCGCGCCGCTTGCGACGAGGTCGCCGGTGCGCAGCCCGGTGACCTCCGGCCCCGTCGCCACGACGCGCCCGGCGAACTCGTGGCCCAGCACGACCGGCCATCGCGCCCGCTCCCGGCCCGGGATGATCACCGGGCCGGCCCGGTGCAGGGCCGCGTCGGTGCCGCAGATCCCCGCACCGGTGACCTTCAGCAGCACCTCCCCCGCGCCGGGGGACGGCCGCGCGATGGTCTCCAGCCGGGCGTCCCGCGCGCCGTGCAGCCGCAGCGCCCGCATCGTCGTGCTCACTTCCAGAATCCCCCCGCGGGGCTGACCCCGTGCTTGGCGCACAGCTCCTTCAGCAGCCCGGGGACCATGTGCACCCCGTGCCGCGCGCAGAGCCTCGTCACCGACTCCATGTCGGCGGCCCCCGAGTCGTTGAGGTCGCTGAGGGCCCGCATGTAGGTCTCGAACCCCCGGCCCGGAGTAGTGATCTCCAGCATCTGGGCCGGCTCGTCGGTGGCGTTCCACAGCGTGTGGACCTTGCCGGCCGGACGGTGGATGTAGCCGCCGGCGCCGATCTCGAACTCCTCGCCGTCGACCCAGAACCCGAGCGTGCCCCGGACGACGTAGGTCGCCTGGTGCTCCTTCTCGTGGGAGTGCGGCGCGACGATCAGCCCGGGAGGCACGATCTGGTCCATCACGTTGAGCGAGCCGTCCGTCCAGTCCGAGGCGCCGATGACGACGGTGACGGCCCCGACGCTGAGGCTCGTCCCGGTGTCGATCGACGCCACGTGCGGGACGTCGGGGTCGCCGTGCGAGTCGGGCATGGATTCACCTTTCCTTGCAGGGAGGCGCCGCTGGGCCGGCGCCCGGCGGCGGGCGTCAGCGCCCGGCGGCGGGCGTCAGCGCCCGGCGGCGATGGGGACCTCGCACCCGGAACGCTCCAGGACGGCGTCACGGGACTCCAGGACGGAGGCCGCGAGCTCGCGCGGGTCGACGTCCAGCAGCCGGCCCGCCCACTTGCGGGGCTCGCCGGCCACGAGCACGCCGGTGATGTTGCGCGGGTCGGTGCCCAGCACCAGTGTGCCGACGGCGTCGTTGAGCGGCATGTTGTTCACCGCCATGGCGTCGACGATCAGCAGGTCGGCCTGCTTGCCGGGGGTCAGCGAACCGGTGCGCGCCGCGACCCCGTTGGCCTTCGCCCCGGCCACCGTGGCGTATCCGAGGACCTCTCGCGCGGTGAGCATCGGCGGCGCGCCCTCGTCGCCCGCGTACCGATCGCGCTGCGACAGCATGCGCTGGGCGTTCAGGACGGCCTGCATCTGGCTGAACATGTCCGACGGCAGCGAGCACTCGACGTCCACGCTGAGCGCCGGCGCCACCCCGTGCTC
This sequence comes from Actinomadura madurae, assembly GCF_900115095.1. Taxonomy (GTDB): domain Bacteria; phylum Actinomycetota; class Actinomycetes; order Streptosporangiales; family Streptosporangiaceae; genus Spirillospora; species Spirillospora madurae. The sequence goes on along the minus strand of NZ_FOVH01000026.1, from coordinate 6,539 downwards.
CAGCGCCTCCAGGACCGGCGCGACACCGGCCTCGCAGCCGAGCAGCGAGTCCGACGTCGGGGCGATCACGACCGGGCAGCCGGCGTCGGCCAGCACCCGCCAGGCGTCCCCGTCCAGGCTGGTGCAGTGGATCCAGGTGACGTCCGGGCCGAGCAGGCCGGTGGCGGCGATCTCCGCGATGTGCTCCGACGCCAGCGGACCGAACACGGCGTCCACCGTCACGCCGATGCCGAGGTCGCGGGCCGACTCCAGCGAGTCCGCGCTGAGCGCCAGCTCGCCGGTGACCATCGGAGCGATCTTGGCGCCGACGCCCATGCGCAGCGTCACCAGCGCGTCGTCGGAGGACAGCTCCTTCGCGCGCAGCCGGGTGAGGTCCGCGAGCCACCGGCCGTCCCGCTCCCCCGCCAGGGTCGGGCAGTTGGCGATCACCGCCCGCGCGCCCGAGTCCCGCCACGCCTGGACGGCCGCGTCCGAGTGGGCCGGGGTCCTCGGGTTGTGGAAGAAGTCGAGCACGGTCGTCACGCCGGCGTCGAGCGCGCCGGCCGCGGCCAGCCGGGTGCCCGCGTAGACGTCGTGCGGCGTGTAGGCCGGCGCGATGCCGAAGTGCATGAGCTCCAGGTAGTAGGCCAGGTCGGCGTCCGGCAGCCAGCGGCGGAACTGGGTCTGCCAGCAGTGCCGGTGGGCGTCCTGGAACCCCGGCGCCAGGATGTGGCCGCTCGCGTCGATCACGACGGTGTCCGGACCCGCCGCGCCCGACAGGTCCGGGCCGATCTGCGCGATCGTGGAACCGGAGACGAGCAGGTCGCCGGTCGGCAGGTCGCCGATCCCGGGATCCATGGAGACGATGCTCGCCCCCCGCAGCAGGATGCCGCGGGTCGAGGCGCCGCGGTCCCGGATCGCCTTCAGCCCCTGAGCATCAGATGGCGTGAACATGGTTGGTTTCCCCTGTCAGTGGAAGACCTGGAGGTCCCGGCGGTCGATGATCGGGGTGCGCAGCACACCGATGTGCTCGACCTCGACCTCGACGACGTCGCCGTCGTTGAGGAAGCGCGGCGGGTCCATGCTCGCCCCGACCCCGGAGGGGGTGCCGGTGGTGATGACGTCGCCGGGCAGGAGCGACACGGTGTCGCTGATGTAGGCGATGATCTCGGGCAGGCCGTGGATCATGTCGCCGGTGGAGGCGTCCTGGACGACCTCGCCGTTCACCCGGGTCCGCAGGCGGAGGTCGCGGTGGTCCGGCAGCTCGTCCGCGGTCACGAGGACCGGGCCGATGGGGCCGCTGCTGTCGGCGTTCTTGCCGAGGGTGAACTGCATCGTCTCGGTCTGCTTGCGCCGGGCGCTGAGGTCGTTGAACGCGGTGTACCCGAGGACGTGGTCCAGCGCGCCGGCCGCGCCGACGGCGAAGCCCGGGCGGGCGATGACCGCCGCGAGCTCGACCTCCCAGTCCAGGCCCGGCTCGTTGGGCGGGACCGGGACGGGGGCCCCGTCGACGACCAGGGTGCTCTCCCAGCGGCCGAAGATCATGGGGTGCTCGGGCAGGTCGATCCCGCCCGTCCGTTTGGCCTCGTCGCCGTGCGCGAGGTAGTTGATGCCCACGCAGAACACCCGTGCGGTCTCCGGGACGAACGGCACCACGTCCAACTCCGCCAGGGGGAGGCGGTCCGTGCCGCCCGCCTGCCCCAGCGCCACGTCCGGCTTGGCGTAGAAGTCGGCCGTGGTGGCCAGCGGCTCCACCGACTCGCCGTCCAGACGGCCGATGTGCCGGACGCCGTCGCTCTTGTAGCCGATCAGTCGCACGCGGGAATCCCTTCGTTTCTTGATTACCGGATATCGCTGACCGTGCTTTTCACGGAAAGACCTGCACCTGGGCGTCCGCCGGAATGAAGTCGTTGTCGACGGCGCTGCCGTACTCGCGGAACAGCTCGTAGACGATCTCGCGGGTGATCTTGCCGTCGGTCATCTCGAAGCAGTGCACGACCCGGGCGTTCAGCCGCGTCCCCGGGGGGTACGGCAGGTTCGGCATCTCCTCGCCGACGATGGTGACCTCGCCGACCTGGTCGTCGAACACGATGTTCTCGGTGGCGAACCGGCGCAGCGTGGTGAGCTTGTGGTAGCGGACGGTGCGGAAGATCCCCAGGTAGGCCTCCTTGACGTCGGCCGGATCGGTGTAGATCATCCCGCGCGCCGGGGCCTCCCAGACGATGCCGGGCCCGTAGAGCTCCAGCGCCTTGTCGATCGTCTCCGGGGTCTCGTTGTGGAAGTGCGCCTCCACCACTTTGAGATTCCGCGCGATGACCTCTTCCCGGGTCAGTGCGCTGTCCGGGAGTTCTGTCGTCTCCGCAGAGGGCATGGCTCATCCCTTCTTTTGATGAATGTTCTTTGACGACCCGCTTTTCGATGACCGCTCAGAGTCCGACGGTCACGGTCTTGCTCCGGGTGTAGGCCGCGATCGCCGCCTCGCTGGAGCATTCGGCGCCGATCCCGCTCTGCTTGAACCCGCCGTACGTCATGCCCGCCAGCTGGCCGAGCCCACGGTTGACCTGCACCCATCCGCTGTCGATCGCGTGCGCCGTCCTGAGCGCCAGGCCGGTGTCGCGGCACCACACGTAGGCGGCGAGGCCGTAGTGGCTGTCATTGGCCATGGCGACCACGTCGTCCCACTCGCGCCACGGGATCACCACCAGGACCGGCCCGAAGACCTCTTCCCTGGCGACCCTCCACGACGGGTCGACGTCGGTCAGGATGACCGGGGACATGAAGTAGCCCTTGGTACCGTCGGCGGCCTCGGGTTCGCGTCCGAGGCGCAGCGTCGCGCCGTCGCCGACCGCCTCGATCACGAACCGCCGCACCCGCTCGTACTGCCTGCCGTTGATCAGCGAGCCCATGTCGGTGGAGGCGTCGAAGGGGTCGCCCACCCGCAGCGCGCCGCCCAGCTCGACCAGCTTCCGCACGAACGACTCGAAGACGTCCTCGTGGAGGAACAGCCGTGACCCCGCGGTGCACGACTGGCCCTGCCGCCCGAACCGCATGCCCGCCATGACGCCCCGGGCCACGTCGAGGGTGTCGGAGTCGGGGAAGACGATGGCGGGGTTCTTGCCGCCGAGTTCCAGCGAGACGGGCGTGACGCGCTCCGCCGCGGCGCGCATGACGTCCTTGCCGACCGCGGTCGAGCCGGTGAAGGTCAGCTTGTCCACGCCCGCGTGGTTCGCCAGCGCCGCACCGCAGTCCGGGCCGAAGCCCGTCAGCGCGTTGACGACCCCCGCCGGGACGTGCCGCTGGAAGATCTCGGCCACGTGCAGCGCGGCGAGCGGGGCGTCCTCGGCGGTCTTGAGGACGATCGTGTTCCCCGTGCACAGCGCCATGGAGATCTTCAGCGCCGCGAGCGCGACCGGGGTGTTCCACGGGATCACCGCGGCCACCACCCCGAGCGGCTCGCGCACGGTGTAGTTGAGCAGGTCGCCGCCGACCGGGGTGGTCGTCCCCTTGAGCTCCGCGGCCGTGCCGGCGAAGTAGCGGACGAACGACGCCGCGAGGCCCACCTCGGGGCGGGACTGGGTGCGCAGCGCGTTGCCGGTCTCCCGCGCGACCGTGGTCGCGATCTCCTCCGCCTCGGCCTCGATCGCGTCCGCGACGGCGACGAGGGCACGGGACCGCTGTTCCGGGATCGTGCGCCGCCAGCCGGCGAACGCGGCGCGCGCGGCGGCGACGGCGGCGTCCACGTCGGCCGCGGCGCCGCGCGGCACCGACGCGACGAACCCGCCGGTGGCGGGGTCGAGCACGTCGAACGACTCCCCCGACGCGCCGCCGACCCAGTCGCCGCCGATCAGCATCAGGTGGTGGGATCCGCCGCCCGTCACCCCCGTGCGAGCGGCGCGGCCGTGCGTGTCGTCGATGTCGGTGTCGTCCACGGCTCCTCCAGAACGTTCGTGGCCGCCCTCGTCCCCCGGGACGGTCTCCGCCGGCAGCCCCGGCTCACCGCGTCAGAATGAACCAGTGAACCGCATAGCGAAACGGTACGTGCGTCGCCGACGTGCCGTCAACAGTCTGCCGCGACCCGGCACCGGCTCCCCTGCGATGACATGCCGGGACCCGTCCGCGAGGCCGCCGGCGCGCCACCGGCTCTCTCCACAATCCACATCGGACGGGGTACGGTGACGAACCATCGATCCGCTTTGTGAACCCCTGATGGGTTCGGACGCCGATCCAGGGAGATACCCGTGCGAGAGACCGACCTCACGTCGCGCCCGGCCGGGACGGCCGGTTCCATCCGGAGGGAGACGGCGGCATGACCAGCCAGAAGATCGCGGTCCTCGGCGCGGGGGCGAACGGCGCGTCCATCGGCGCGGACCTGACCGAGGCCGGGCTCGACGTCGTGCTGATCGAGCAGTGGCCGGAACATGTCGAGGCGATGCGCAGGCGGGGCGTGCTCATCAAGGAAGCGGACCGTGCGCGCCGGGTGCCCGTCCGCACCCTGCACCTGTGCGAGGTCGCCACCCTGCGCGAGCGGTTCGACTACGTGCTCATGGCGATGAAGGCGTACGACTCCCGCTGGGCCGCGCAGCTGGTCGAGCCCTACCTGCGGCCGGACGGCCTGCTCGTCGGCGTGCAGAACGGCATGACGGTGGACACGATCGCCGAGGTCGTCGGCCTGGCGCGGACGGTGGGCTGCGTCATCGAGGTCACGTCGAGCATGTTCGAACCGGGCGTCGTCGACCGGTACTCGCCGAGGGAGCGCTCCTGGTTCGCCGTGGGGAGCCTCAGCCCCGAGACCAAGGGGCGGGAGGAGGAGATCGCCGCGCTGTTGCGGCACTCCGGCGCCGTGGAGGTCTTCGCCGACATCCGCGCGGCGAAGTGGATGAAGCTGGTGAGCAACGCGACGGCCCTGGTCACCACGGCCCTGCTCGGCCTGCCGCTGGCGGACGCGGCGGCGATCCCCGAGATGCGCTCGTTCATGATCGCCTCCGGCCAGGAGGCCCTCGACGCCACCGTCGGTCTCGGGAACCCGGTGCTCCCGATCTTCGGCATGTCCGAGGAGGCCCTCGGCCGTCCCGAGGCCCAGGTGGCGAACCTGCTCGACACGCTGCTGCGGGCCTTCGTCGTCGCCGGCGGGAAGACCACCGTCCTGCAGGACTGGATCAAGGGCCGGCGCAGCGAGGTCGACGACGTCAACGGGCTGGTCGCCTCGACCCACCGAGACCTCGGGAGCCGGGCGCCCGCCAACGAGGCGGTCGTCGAGGTGGCGCACCGTATCGAGCGGGGCGAGATCGAGCCGCGCGTGGAGAACCTCGGCCTGCTCCTCGAACTCGCCGGCCGCTGACCGCCGGGGCCCGCCCGGCGACTCCGCATCTCTTCCCAAATCTGGACCGACGATCCATAATACGGACCAGGCCGACCCTGCTTCGACCGAACCGGGAGAGATCATGACGGAGACGAAGGACGAGGCGACCCTGCCGATCCTGCCGAGCCTCGAAGCGGCGGGAAGGTCGATCCTCTTCTACGACGCGCGCACCCCGAAGGCGTTCCTGCCCCGGCCCGTCACGGAGGAGGAGCTCCGCCGCGTCTGGGACCTCGCCCGGTGGCCTCCGACGTCGATGAACAGCCAGCCGCTGCGGATCCTGTTCGTCCGGTCCGCCGCGGCGCGGAAGCGGCTCGTGACCCACATGTGGGCCCCGAACCGCGCGAAGGTGGAGGCCGCCCCGGTCACGGCCGTGCTGGCATGGGACACCCGCTTCCACGACCGGTGCACGGAGACGGCCCCCGACAAACCCGGCCTCCGCGAGATGTACGACTCCAACGAGCGGCTCCACCGGCTCACGGGCGAGTACAACGGCGCACTCCAGGCGGCCTACTTCCTGCTCGCGGTGCGGGCCACGGGACTGGGCGCGGGCCCGATGAGCGGGTTCGACGCGGAGAGCCTGGACGACGACTTCTTCCCGGACGGGCACCTGAAATCCCAGCTCGTCGTCAACATCGGGCATCCGGACCCCCGGTCCTACACGACCCGGCAGCTTCGCCTCGACGCCGACGACGTACTGCGCTGGATCTGACCGAGGACACCCCTGCCGCGGCCTGAACCGGCCTGGTTCAGGCCTCGCGGAGCCGGGTGCCGGGCCGCCGGCCGAGCAGCCGTGAGATGCCCAGGCCGCCGGCCACCAGCGACGGGAGCGCGGCCTGGTGCGTGACCGAGCCCGTCCGCAACACCACCGACAGGGCCGCGACGACGTGGCCTTGGCCGTTGACGATCCGGGTGGCCACCGAGTCGGCCCCCTCGGTCAGCTCACCGCGGACGACGGCGGTTCCGGTCCGGCGGCACGCCGCGAGCTGGGCCCGCAGCTCCGCGGGATCCACCACGGTTTGCGGCGTGTAGCGGCGCAGCCCACCGCTCAGGACCTTGTCGATCAGCTCCGGGCCGCCGTGGGCGAGCAGCACCTTGCCCACGCCCGAGCAGTGCAGCGGCAGGCGCCCCCCGACCTGCGACACCAGCCCCAGCGCGTGCGGCGCGGAGAACCGCTCGATGATCACCGCCTCGTGCCCCTCCA
>NZ_FOVH01000017.1 GCF_900115095.1 Actinomadura madurae | reverse complement strand
CCACCTGGTGGACGACAAGATCCACGCGCGGTCGACCGGCCCGTACTCCATGATCACCCAGCAGCCGCTCGGCGGTAAGGCCCAGTTCGGCGGCCAGCGCTTCGGTGAGATGGAGGTGTGGGCCCTGGAGGCCTACGGCGCGGCCTACGCGCTGCAGGAGCTGCTGACCATCAAGTCCGACGACGTCCTCGGCCGCGTGAAGGTGTACGAGGCCATCGTCAAGGGCGAGAACATCCCCGAGCCCGGCATTCCCGAGTCCTTCAAGGTGCTCATCAAGGAGATGCAGTCGCTGTGCCTCAACGTCGAGGTGCTCTCCAGCGACGGCATGTCCATCGAGATGCGCGACACCGACGAGGACGTCTTCCGCGCCGCGGAGGAGCTCGGCATCGACCTCTCCCGCCGTCCTAACGAGGGCGCGATGAGCGTCGACGAGGTCTGAGAACTCAAGGGGAAAACAGTTGCTTGACGTCAACTTCTTCGACGAGCTTCGCATCGGTCTGGCGACCGCCGACGACATCCGCCAGTGGTCGCACGGCGAGGTGAAGAAGCCGGAGACGATCAACTACCGGACCCTCAAGCCGGAGAAGGACGGGCTCTTCTGCGAGAAGATCTTCGGTCCGACCCGGGACTGGGAGTGCTACTGCGGCAAGTACAAGCGCGTCCGCTTCAAGGGCATCATCTGTGAGCGCTGCGGCGTCGAGGTGACCCGCGCCAAGGTGCGCCGCGAGCGGATGGGCCACATCGAGCTGGCCGCGCCGGTCACGCACATCTGGTACTTCAAGGGCGTGCCGTCGCGCCTCGGCTACCTGCTGGACCTGGCCCCGAAGGATCTGGAAAAGATCATCTACTTCGCGGCCTACATGATCACCAGCGTGGACGCGGAGCGGCGCGACCGCGACCTGCCCACGCTGGAGGCGCACATCTCGGTGGAGCGCCAGCAGATCGAGCAGGCCCGCGACGCGCAGGTCGAGGCCCGCCAGCAGAAGCTGGAGGGCGACCTCGCGGAGCTGGAGGAGGCCGGCGCGAAGGCCGACCAGAAGCGCAAGGTGCGCGACGGCGCCGAGCGGGAGATGAAGCAGCTGCGCGACCGCGCGCAGCGCGAGCTCGACCGCCTCGACGAGGTGTGGAGCCGGTTCAAGAACCTCAAGGTCCAGGACCTGGAGGGCGACGAGCTGCTCTACCGCGAGATGCGCGACCGGTTCGGCAAGTACTTCGAGGGCGGCATGGGCGCCGCGGCCATCCAGGCGCGGCTGCAGAACTTCGACCTCGACGCCGAGGCCGAGAAGCTGCGCGACATCATCCGCACCGGCAAGGGCCAGAAGAAGGCCCGTGCCCTGAAGCGGCTGAAGGTCGTCTCGGCGTTCCTCAACACCCGCAACAGCCCGCTCGGCATGGTGCTGGACTGCATCCCGGTCATCCCGCCGGACCTGCGTCCCATGGTCCAGCTGGACGGCGGCCGGTTCGCCACGTCCGACCTGAACGACCTGTACCGCCGGGTCATCAACCGCAACAACCGGCTCAAGCGCCTGCTCGACCTGGGCGCGCCCGAGATCATCGTCAACAACGAGAAGCGGATGCTGCAGGAGGCCGTCGACGCGCTGTTCGACAACGGCCGCCGCGGCCGCCCGGTCACCGGGCCCGGCAACCGTCCGCTGAAGTCGCTGTCCGACATGCTCAAGGGCAAGCAGGGCCGGTTCCGGCAGAACCTGCTGGGCAAGCGCGTCGACTACTCCGGCCGTTCGGTCATCGTCGTCGGCCCGCAGCTCAAGCTGCACCAGTGCGGCCTGCCCAAGCAGATGGCGCTGGAGCTGTTCAAGCCGTTCGTCATGAAGCGGCTGGTCGACCTCAACCACGCGCAGAACATCAAGTCCGCCAAGCGGATGGTCGAGCGGGCCCGCCCGGTCGTGTGGGACGTGCTGGAAGAGGTCATCACCGAGCACCCGGTGCTGCTGAACCGGGCGCCGACCCTGCACCGCCTCGGCATCCAGGCGTTCGAGCCGCAGCTGGTCGAGGGCAAGGCCATCCAGATCCACCCGCTCGTCTGCACCGCGTTCAACGCGGACTTCGACGGCGACCAGATGGCGGTGCACCTGCCGCTGTCCGCCGAGGCGCAGGCCGAGGCGCGGATCCTGATGCTGTCGACCAACAACATCCTGAAGCCGTCGGACGGCAAGCCCGTCACCATGCCCACCCAGGACATGGTCATCGGCCTGTACTGGCTGACGACGCAGAAGGACGGCGCCACCGGCGAGGGCCGCTCGTTCGGGTCCGTCGCCGAGGCGATCATGGCCTACGACCGGCACGAGCTGGACCTCCAGGCCAAGATCCAGATCCGGCTCAAGGACATCCCGCCGCCCCGCGGCTGGAAGGCCCCCGAGGGCTACGAGCCCGGCCGGCCGTACCGGCTGGAGACCACGCTCGGCCGCGCGATGTTCAACGAGACGCTGCCGGACGACTACCCGTTCGTGGACGACGAGATCGGCAAGAAGCAGCTCTCGGCGATCGTGAACGAGCTGGCGGAGACCTACCCGAAGGTCGCCGTCGCCAACGCCCTGGACGCGCTCAAGAGCACCGGGTTCCACTGGGCGACCAGGTCCGGTGTCACGATCGCGATCGACGACGTCATCACGCCGCCGAACAAGCAGGAGATCCTGGGCGGCTACGAGCAGCGCGCGGAGAAGGTGCAGCGGGAGTTCAACCGCGGCCTGATCACCGACGACGAGCGCAAGCAGGAGCTCATCGAGATCTGGAACAAGGCCACCGCGGACGTCGCGGTGGACATGGAGAAGGCGTTCCCGAAGGCCAACCCGATCTGGATGATGATCCAGTCGGGCGCCCGCGGCAACCCGCTGCAGCTCCGCCAGATCGCCGGCATGCGCGGCCTGGTCTCCAACCCGAAGGGCGAGACCATCCCGCGTCCGATCAAGTCGTCGTTCCGCGAGGGCCTGTCGGTCGTCGAGTACTTCATCTCGACGCACGGCGCCCGCAAGGGCCTGGCCGACACCGCGCTGCGCACCGCCGACTCGGGGTACCTGACCCGGCGCCTGGTGGACGTCGCGCAGGACGTCATCGTCCGCGAGGAGGACTGCGGCACCGACCGCACGATCCCGTTCGAGGTCGCCGACCGGCTGGCCGACGGCACGCTGGTCAAGCTGGCCACCACCGAGACCAGCCTGGTCGGCCGCACGATCGCCGAGGACGTCGTCGTGGACGGGACGGTCATCTTCCCGGCCGACACCGACCTGTCCGACTCGGTCGTGTCCCGCCTGGTCGAGGCGGGCGTGGAGAAGGTCCGCACCCGCAGCGCCCTGGTCTGCGAGGCCAAGATCGGTGTCTGCGCCGCCTGCTACGGCCGCTCGCTGGCCACCGGCAAGCGGGTGGACGTCGGCGAGGCCGTCGGCATCATCGCCGCGCAGTCCATCGGCGAGCCCGGCACGCAGCTGACGATGCGCACCTTCCACACCGGCGGTGTGGCCGGCGGCGACATCACGCACGGTCTGCCGCGTGTCCAGGAGCTGTTCGAGGCCCGCATCCCGAAGGGTGTGGCCCCGATCAGCGAGGTCGCCGGCCGCGTCAAGATCGACGAGACGGAGAAGGCCCGCAAGGTCGTCATCGTCCCGGACGACGGCTCCGACGAGATCGCCTACCCGGTGCCGATGCGGTCCCGCCTCCTGGTCAAGGAGGGCGAGTCCGTGGGCGTCGGCCAGCAGCTCATCGCGGGCGCGATCAACCCGCACGAGGTGCTGCGCATCCTCGGGCCCCGCGCCGTGCAGCTCCACCTGGTCCAGGAGGTCCAGGAGGTCTACCGGTCGCAGGGCGTGTCGATCCACGACAAGCACATCGAGATCATCGTCCGCCAGATGCTGAAGCGGGTGAACATCCTCGAGTCGGGCGACACCGACCTGCTGCCGGGCGACCTGGTCGAGCGTCCGATCTTCGAGGAGACGAACCGGAACGTCGTGGCCGAGGGCGGGGTCCCCGCCGCCGGCCGCCCCGTCCTGATGGGCATCACCAAGGCCTCGCTCGCGACCGAGTCGTGGCTGTCGGCGGCGTCCTTCCAGGAGACGACCCGGGTGCTCACCGAGGCCGCGATGCACGCCAAGAGCGACCCGCTGCTCGGCCTCAAGGAGAACGTCATCATCGGTAAGCTCATCCCGGCCGGTACCGGCATGCCGCAGTACCGCAACGTCCGGGTCGAGCCGACCGAGGAGGCGAAGGCGGCGGTCTACTCCGTCGGCTCCTACGACGACGGCGCCGAGTACGCCTTCGGGCAGGGCTCCGGCGAGGCCGTCCCGCTGGAGGAGTACGACTTCGGCCAGTACAACCGCTGACGTCCCGGCTCGCGGACACCCTGACCGACGACACGCGAGAGGCCCCTCCCACTCCGGGAGGGGCCTCTTCGCGTCGACCCTGTTCCCGCCGATGGGAGTGGACGATGCGCGAAACCGAGAATGAGCGTGCGGGACGCGTGCGAGAACTGGTGGCCGCGCATCTGCCCGGTTACGGCGTCGAGACCGTGGCGCTGCTCGGCGAAGGCGAGGAGAACATCGCCTTCGAGGTCAACGGCGAGCTGATCGTCCGTTTCGCCAGAGAGCCCGATGCCGCGCGGGTGGGCCGCGAGGCCCGACTTCTCGCCACCGTCGCGGACCTGTCACCGCTGCCGGTGCCCGAGCCGAGGTTCACGGTTCCGGACGAAGGCTGCCTCGCCTACTTCGAACTGCCGGGCGTCCCGCTGATCGACGTCGCCCCGGCGGGCGGTCCGGTCGCCGCCGCCCTCGGCGAGTTCCTCAACGCCCTGCACGCCGTCCCGATCTCCCGCCTGGACGGCCTGGTCGACACCGACGACGAACCGCCGGCGGCATGGCTGGAGGAAGCCGCGCAGATCTACCCGACCGTCCGCGAAGCCATGCCCGTAGTTCATCGCGGCCCCGTGGAGGCGTTCCTGAGCACGCCCCCACCGCCCGGCCCGCGTGACCTGGTGTTCTCCCACAACGACCTGGGCATCGAACACGTCCTCGTCGATCCCGCCGCCTGGACGGTGACCGGGGACATCGACTGGAGCGATGCCGCGATCACCGACCCGGCCCACGACTTCGGCCTGCTCTACCGCGACCTCGGCCCCGCCGCCCTCGACCTGGCCCTACGCGCCTACGGGACGGGCCTTCACGACGGGATCAGGACCCGCGCCGCCTTCTACGCCAGATGCGCCGTCCTGGAGGACATGGCCTACGGGCTCCGGCCCGGCCACGGCAAGTACCTCGACAAGTCCCTGCCCGCGCTGGACTGGCTGTTCCCCGGCTAGCACTCGGCCCCGCCTCGCCCTCGCGAAGCAAGGCTGGCGGCCACTATGGACACGCCCTAGACGAAGTCGGCGGCGGTGAGCCCGTAGGGGTGCCCGGGAGGCCACTGCACCAGCTCGATCCGGTAGCCGTCCGGATCGGTGAGCCAGGAGATCCGGGGCCCGTCCGGGCCGCCGGGGAGTTCCACCGGGCCGGGACTCAGCCCCGCCTGCGACAGCGCCTCGACCGTGGCGGCCAGGTTATCGACCTGGATGGGGAGATGGCTGAACCCGGTACCGAGATCCACCGGGCCGTCGGCCGGGCGGTGGACCAGCTCCAGCGTGACCACCTCGTCGTCGGGCAACTTGAGCATGGTCAGGGTCGCGCCGCCGCCGACGTCCACGGACCCGACGAGTTCGTAGCCGAGCGCGGTGTAGAAGTCGAGAGAGGCCGACAGGTCCGTGACGCGGTAGGCCGGGTGGAGTGTCCGCATGCAGGGACCGTATCCGGCGGAGCACTCGACCCGCGGGTCAGCACTTCGCCCAGGTGATCTTCCCGCCCTCCAGCAATGGCCGCGTCCCCCATTCGATGGCGAGTTGCGACACCAGGACCAGCCCGCGCCCCGACGTCGCCGCGTGGTTCTCCGGCCGGACTTCGGGCCGCTCCACCCCGCCGTCCCACACCTCGACGACGGGACGGCCGTCGCGCTCGTCCCGCACCACCCGGACGACGATCGGCCCTTCGCCGTGCATCACCGAGCCCAGACCATAGGTGGCAAGTCAGGCTCCGTGCGCTCACGGCACTTGGGTGTTGGTTGGGCGTCCTTTACGAGGGAGGATGAGCGCATGGCGCCACAGCGGAAGCGCGGGACGGTCTCGCCGACGCCGCTCGCGTTCGGCCGCCGGTTCCGGCGGCTCCGGGAGGCCAAGGGCTGGACGCAGGACTCCGTGGCACGACGTGCAAATGGCGGCCAAGGCGTAAAACCGCAGTACATCGGTGCCGTAGAGAACGGCCGCACCCGCTGCACCCGGGAGTTCGCCGAGACGATGGACCACACCCTCGACGCGAACGGCGAACTGCTCTACCTCTACGACGACCTGGTAAAGGACGCCACTTTCCCCACCTGGTTCGACTGGCACACCGTCGAGCCCGAGGCGGACATGCTCCAGTCGTACCAGCCGCTCCTCATCCACGGCCTGCTCCAGACTCCGGCCTACGCTTCTGCCCTACTCAGGGGCGACAAGGAAGCGGTTGAAGCGCGACTCAACCGCCAGGCCATCCTGACCAGGGAGAACCCGCCTCCGCCGAACTTCTCCGTTCTTCAGGACGAGGTATCCCTATACCGGCTCACCGGTAGTCCGGAGACCATGAAGGAGCAGCTGGAACAGGTCATCCAGCTTGCAGAGGCCGGAGTCGTAACCGTTCAAGTCGTACCGAGCAGGGGAGAGCACCTCGGCAACCTGGGGGCATTCAACCTCGCTACCATGCCTGACCGGAGTGAAATCGCCTACGTCGACATGACCGTACGCGGGCTGACCCTCACTGATCCCGATGACATTGCAGGCGTGAGTAGAGCAATTCTCTCGATTCGATCGCACGCTTTGCCTGCAGAGCAATCTCTCGAAGTAATTCGTAAGGCGGTAATGAAAAAATGGACCTGACCAAGGCCGCTTGGCGCAAGTCGAGTTATACCGGCCCCAATGGCGGTGACTGTGTGGAACTGACCTCGAATGCCGGTGTGGTGGCCGTGCGCGACAGCAAGGACCCGGAGGGGCCGAAGCTGTTGGTGACGCGCCGGGCCTTTGCAGCGCTGCTGTCCGGCCTGAAGCGGTAGGGGAACGGATGGACCTGACCAAGGCCGTCTGGCGTAAGTCCAGCTACACCACTGCCAACGGCGGCGAGTGCGTCGAGTTGACCGCTGTCCCCGGGACCGTTGCCGTCCGCGACAGCAAGTACCCAGAGGGGCCGAAGCTGCTGGTGACGCGCCGGGCTTTCGCTGCGCTGCTGTCGGACCTCAAGCAGTAGCCCGCCCTACTAGAGCGACTCCGGACGGTAAAGATGGAGATAGCCAAGGTGGCGTGGCGTAAGAGCAGCCACAGCACCAACAATGGCGGTGACTGTGTGGAGCTGACTTCCACACCGAGCACGGTCGCCGTGCGGGACAGCAAGAACCCAGACGGTCCGGAGCTGCTGGTGACCCGGAAAGCGTTCGCGGCGCTGCTGTCCGAGCTGAAGCGATAGGGGGACGGATGGACCTGACCAAGGCGGTTTGGCGTAAGTCCAGTTACACCACTGCCAACGGCGGCGACTGCGTCGAGTTGACCGCTGTCCCCGGGACCGTTGCCGTCCGCGACAGCAAGGACCCGGCGGGACCGAAGCTGCTGGTGACGCGGCGGGCTTTCGCTGCGTGGCTGACCGATCTCAAGCGGTGAGGGCGGCGGGTGTCAGGGCTTCGGGGTTTGGTGGAGTGGGCTACTTGGCGGCGGTCGTAGCCGCGCATCACCACCTCGAAGGCGGGAGGTTCGATCTCCGCTGGGCTGCCGGCGAACGTGGCAGCGGGATCGGCCGGGGCGCCGTCAGCCGGTTGACGAAGTCCGGTTTCTGACCGGTTTGGTGACCTTCTTGGCGACGCAGGACGGGATGCCCACCGTCGCGTCCGCCGCCACGGTGCGGTAGGTGCTCGGCGGCATGCCGACCAGTTCGGTGAAGCGGGTGCTGAAGGTGCCGAGGGACGAGCAGCCGACGGCGAAGCAGACTTCGGTGACGCTGAGGTCGCCGCGGCGCAGCAGCGCCATCGCGCGTTCGATGCGGCGGGTCATCAGGTACGAGTAGGGCGATTCGCCGTACGCCTGGCGGAACTGGCGGCTGAGGTGTCCTGCGGACATGTGGACGCCGCGGGCGAGGGCCTCGACGTCCAGCGGCTGGGCGTAGTCGCGGTCGATCCGGTCCCGGACGCGTCGCAGCAGCGCCAGGTCGCGCAGGCGCTCGGGTGTCACGGCCGGTTCGGTTGGCACGCCTGCATTGTCCACGGTCGGCGTCCGGCCCGTCCACTCCGGGACGGGCCGGACGCGCCGGTCAGGCGCCGACGTAGGCCGCGAGGTGCTCGCCGGTGAGGGTGGAGCGGGCGGCGACGAGGTCGGCGGGGGTGCCCTCGAAGACGACCCGGCCGCCGTCGTGCCCGGCGCCGGGGCCGAGGTCGATGATCCAGTCGGCGTGCGCCATGACCGCCTGGTGGTGCTCGATGACGATCACCGACTTGCCGGAGTCGACGAGCCGGTCGAGCAGGCCGAGCAGCTGCTCGACGTCGGCGAGGTGGAGGCCGGTCGTCGGCTCGTCGAGGATGTAGACGCCGCCCTTCTCCGCCATCCGGGTGGCGAGCTTGAGCCGCTGCCGCTCGCCCCCCGACAGCGTCGTGAGCGGCTGGCCGAGATGCAGGTAGCCGAGCCCGACGTCGGCGAGCCGGTCGAGGATCTTGTGGGCGGCGGGCGTGCGCGCCTCGCCCTCCTGGAAGAACCGCTCGGCCTCGGCCACCGACATCGCGAGCACCTCGGCGATGTTCCGTCCGCCCAGCGTGTACTCCAGCACCGACGCCTGGAACCGCTTGCCCTCGCACTCCTCGCAGGTGGACTCGACGGTGGCCATGACGCCGAGGTCGGTGTAGATGACCCCGGCGCCGTTGCAGGCGGGGCAGGCGCCCTCGGAGTTGGCGCTGAACAGCGCCGGCTTCACGCCGTTGGCCTTCGCGAACGCCTTGCGGATCGGGTCGAGCAGGCCGGTGTAGGTCGCCGGGTTGCTGCGCCGCGAACCGCGGATCCCGCTCTGGTCGACCACCACCACGCCGTCCCGCCCGGCGACCGAGCCGTGGATCAGCGAGCTCTTGCCGGAGCCGGCCACGCCGGTGACCACGCAGAGCATCCCGAGCGGGATGTCGACGTCCACGTCCTTGAGGTTGTGCGTCGAGGCGCCGCGGATCTCCAGCGCGCCCGCGGAGGAGCGCACCGACTCCTTGAGGGCGGCCCGGTCGTCGAGATGCCGGCCGGTGATGGTGCCGCTGCCGCGCAGCCCGTCCACGGTGCCCTCGAAGCAGACGGTGCCGCCCTCGGAGCCGGCGCCGGGGCCGAGGTCGACGATGTGGTCGGCGATCGCGATGGTCTCGGGCTTGTGCTCCACGACCAGCACGGTGTTGCCCTTGTCCCGGAGCCGCAGCAGCAGGTTGTTCATCCGCTGGATGTCGTGCGGGTGCAGGCCGATCGTGGGCTCGTCGAAGACGTAGGTGACGTCGGTCAGCGACGACCCGAGGTGGCGGATCATCTTGGTGCGCTGCGCCTCGCCGCCGGACAGGGTGCCCGCCGGCCGGTCGAGGGAGAGGTAGCCGAGGCCGATCTCCGCGAACGAGTCGAGCAGGTGCTGCAGCCCGGCGACCAGCGGGGCCACCGACGGCTCGTCCAGCTCGCGGATCCAGCCGGCCAGGTCGCTGATCTGCATCGCGCAGACGTCGGCGATGTTCCTTCCCCGGATCTTCGAGGACCGGGCCTCCGGCCCGAGCCGGGTGCCGTCGCAGTCGGGGCAGGTCGTGAAGGTGACCGCCCGCTCCACGAACGCCCGGATGTGCGGCTGGAGCGCGTCGACGTCCTTGGACAGCATCGACTTCTGGATCTTGGGGATCAGCCCCTCGTAGGTGAGGTTGATGCCCTCGATCTTGATCTTGGTCGGCTCCTTGTGGAGCAGGTCGTGCAGCTCCTTCTTGGTGTACTTGCTGATCGGCTTGTCCGGGTCGAAGAAGCCGCAGCCGCGGTAGATGCGGCCGTACCAGCCGTCCATGCTGTAGCCGGGGATCGTCAGCGCGCCCTCGTTGAGCGACTTGGCCTCGTCGTACAGCGCGGACAGGTCGAAGTCGGTGACCGAGCCCATGCCCTCGCAGCGCGGGCACATGCCGCCCAGGCGGTTGAAGGTCGCCTTCTCGGCCTTGGTCTTGCCGCCGCGCTCGACCGTGATCGCGCCGCTGGCCTTCACCGACGGGACGTTGAACGAGAACGCGTTGGGCGAGCCGATGTGCGGCTCCCCGAGCCGGCTGAACAGGATGCGCAGCATCGCGTTGGCGTCGGTCGCGGTGCCGACGGTGGAGCGGGGGTTGGCGCCCATCCGCTCCTGGTCGACGATGATCGCGGTGGTCAGCCCGTCCAGGAAGTCGACCTCGGGCCGCGACAGCGTGGGCATGAACCCCTGCAGGAACGCGCTGTAGGTCTCGTTGATCATCCGCTGCGACTCCGCGGCGATCGTGGCGAACACCAGGGAGCTCTTGCCCGAGCCGGAGACGCCGGTGAACACCGTCAGCCGCCGCTTGGGCAGCTCGACGTCGACGTTCTTGAGGTTGTTCTCGCGCGCCCCGTGCACGCGGATCAGATCGTGGGTGTCGGCGGCGTGCGGCGCGGCCGGCTCCGTGTCCGTCCTCGTGCCCATGCTCATCGTGTCTCCATCCGTTCAGCGGGGCCGCCTGCGCGGCCTCCCTCAGCGTCGCCCGGCCCGATCGGGCCGGGTCCGAGAGTACGTGCGGTCAGTCCAGCCGGCGGCCGTCGCGCATCAGCTCGCGGCCCGGCAGCTCGTCCGCCTCGCGCCACGCCTGGACGCGGCGCGGGGTGACGCGGAACCACCGGTACGGCGTGGCCTCGTCGCGCGGGTCGAAGCCGGTGCGCGCCGCGAAGCGGTCGGCCCGCTCGCGGGTCAGCGCGTCGATCTCCAGCACCTCGACCTCGCCCTCGATCATGGTCACGTCCCGGGTGTGGCCCAGCCCAAGCCGAACGATCCGGCCGCCCGCGAGGTTCCGGCCGGTCGGGGACTCCACCGGCGTGGCGAGCAGCAGCGTCTCACCGTCCCACTCGAAGGACAGCGGCACCAGGTACGGGACGCCGTCCGCCGAGGCGGTCGCCACCCAGAGATCGACGTCGTGGGCGAGCCGGTGCTCGGTGTCGCGGCGGCGCTGCCCGCGGGTCCGGGGAGCCACCGTCGCGGGCTGCGGGGCGGACGTGGTCATGGTGGCTCCCGATCTCGTGCGTGGACGGTCATTTCGTGCTGGCGTACACGCTAGAGGCGGCCCGCTGACCTGCGCTTCTCGATTCCTGATCGGTGCGTCCGCGCTGGTTCGGGGGACAATGGGGGTGTGGCTCGGTGGGTCCTGCACGCCGACCTGGACCAGTTCATCGCCGCCGTCGAGGTGCTGCGCCGTCCGGAACTGCGCGGGCGGCCGGTCGTCGTCGGCGGGGACGGCGATCCGGCGAAGCGCGGCGTCGTCAGCACGGCCTCCTACGAGGCCCGCGCCTGCGGCGTGCACTCGGGGCTGCCGCTCCGCACGGCGGCGCGGCGCTGCCCGGACGCCGTCTTCCTGCCCGTGGACCGGGACGTCTACGAGTCCGTCTCGGACCGGGTCATGGCGGCGCTGCGGAGCCTCGGCGTCGTGGTCGAGGTGCTCGGCTGGGACGAGGCGTTCCTGGCCGTCGACGGCGACGATCCGGAGGCGGTGGCCCGGGAGCTCCGGGCGCGGGTCCGCGCGGCGACGGGCCTCGAATGCACGGTCGGCATCGGGCGGAACAAGCTCCAGGCGAAGCTGGCGACCGGCTTCGGCAAACCGGCCGGGATCTTCCGGCTCACCGGCGAGACGTGGTTCGAGGTGCTCGGCGACCGGCCGACGGACGCGCTGTGGGGCGTCGGCGCCAAGACCGCCAAGCGGCTGAGGGGCCTCGGCATCGCCACGGTCGGGCAGCTCGCGGCGGCCGACCCGAGCGTCCTCGCCGCGGAGATGGGCCCAACGATCGGCCCGTGGCTGGTGCTCCTCGCGCAGGGGCGGGACAACTCGCCGGTCAGCGACGCGCCGTACGTCCCGCGCTCTGCGGGCCGCGAGACCACCTTCCAGCAGGATCTGGACGACTGGGACGACGTGCGCCGGGAGATCGTCCGCCTGGCGCGGTGGGTCTCGGACGATGTGGCCGGCGACGGGAGGGACGTCGCCCGCGTCATCGTGAAGGTCCGGTACGCGCCGTTCATCACTCACACCCACGGCAGGGCGCTGTCGGCGCCCACGAGCGACCCGGACGCGATCGAGGAGGCCGCCCTCGCCGCGCTCGGCATGTTCACCGGACGGCGGCCGGTGCGGCTGCTGGGCGTCCGCGCCGAGTTCGCACGCTGACGTAGCGAGCGCTTGACCTTGACCGCCGTCTGTTTCTTGACTTTTTGTCTGGTTTTGCTGCGTGGTGGCCCGGGGAGGAAGCGTCTCGTTGCCTGATGTACGCGACGGGGGAGAGAGCACATGAAGAAGGTCATGACCGGGGCACTGATCGCCGCAGCCGTCGGGATCGGGGGGATGGGCACCGCGTCCGCCGCCCAGCCGTCCCACGCGCAGGACACGCGCCAGGACTGCCGCACCTACTCCAGCGTCAGCCAGTGCGGGCAGCCCCAGCTGACCGAGAAGCAGCGCGCGTGCGTCACCGCGGCGGTCCAGCAGGGCATGACCGAGCGCCGCGCCACCGTGGAGTGCCGCGCCTTCGCCTGAAACCCGCCGCGCACGGAATGAGGAGCCCGTTCCACCTGGGACGGGCCCCTCGCCATCGGACGGACGTCAGCGCGGCGGCGCGTCCGTCCATTCCGTGACCTCGAACGCCTGGTACGCGGCCAGCTCACCGGGACGGTGGAACCGGTCGGGCATGTCCTCCGCCTTCAGCGCACGAGGCTTGCCGTCGTCCCCCGGGGGAAGCGGCCGGCTCCCGCGCGGCGGGGTCGCCACGAGATCCCGGATGGCCAGCAGCGACCCGGTGGCGGGGTCGACGATGAACTGGCGCCGGTACGTCCCGAGCTGCTTCGGCGCCGTGTACAGGCCGAGGGGTGTCGTGGTCCTCAGCGGCAGCGAGACCACCGTCCCGGTGCGGCCGAGCGGGTCGGCCGCCTTCCCCTCGGCCCGGACGCCGGGCAGGTCCGCGAGCATCCGGAACACCGCCGCACGCACCTGGGGCGGCGCCGGCGCGGTGGACAGCAGGGTCCCGGCGACATCGCTCAGAGCCCGCACCCGCTCCTGCCCCCGCAAGGCACGGATGGGCTCCTCCCTCTCACCGTCCGAGGAGACGGCATGCCAGTGCCCCTTGAGGCTCAGCAGCCTCTTCTCCAGCGCCTCCGGCCGGGTGGGCAGCTCGGCGATCTGCGCCACGGTCATGCCGTAGAACCGCTCGACGGACGCGCGCCACGGCGACCGTCCGGCCGACGACTGCCGCATGTCCAGCTTGGCCTGCCCCCCGCCGCCTTCCGGGTTCGGAATGCTGACCCACTCGGGCGAACCCGCCGCCCGCCACTTCTGCCTGTCCTGCGCGGTGAGCGGGACGTCGGCCAGCTCGATGTGGGTCATATGCCGCGTGCCGTCCCGGCCCGTCCACGTCTCGTTGCCCTGCCTCGAATCCACCTTGTAGTGGTTCGCGGCGCTCTTGCCGACCGCATAGACGTCGCCCATGACGGTCTTGGTGTGCCAGTACGTGCCACCGGGCGCCTTCTGCGCGTTGGTCGCCGCCACCAGCAGCACGTTCCCCCGCTCTGGACCGGGCGGGACGGCCTTCGGGCCGGGCGCCGCACCGCCGTCCGGCCGCAGGGCGACGACGGCCACCGCCCCCGCGACGACGGCGGTGGCCGCCGCGACGCCGAGCAGCGGAAGCCGCGGCCTGCGCCGGGACCGCACCGGGGCCGCCTCGGCCCGCCACCCGGTCCGCAGGGCGAGCTCCTCCGGGCTCTCCTCCACGGCCAGCGCCGTCCGCATCTGCCGCAGCGCGTCGAGTTCATTCATCGGTCTTCTCCTGGGGAAGGGCTGTGCGGAGCTTCTTCCGGGCTCGGTGGATCTTGGCCTTGACGGTTCCGAGCGGCAGGCCGAGCGTCGCCGCGATCTCGGCGTAGGACATCTCGGCCCAGGCGAGCAGCAGCACCGCGTCGCGTTCCTGGGCGCTCAACCCGGCCAGCGCCTTCGCCAGCGCGGGGCCGAGCGCCGCGGCCGAGGCGCGGTCGCTGGCGAGGTCGGCGACGCCGTCCTGCGCGGGGTCGGTCCCGGTCCGGGCGTACGCCCGGTACATGCGGGTCTCCTGGCGGCGGTGCCTGGCGATCACATGGGACGC
Organism: Actinomadura madurae; assembly: GCF_900115095.1. Classification (GTDB taxonomy): domain Bacteria; phylum Actinomycetota; class Actinomycetes; order Streptosporangiales; family Streptosporangiaceae; genus Spirillospora; species Spirillospora madurae. Next base: position 192,865 of record NZ_FOVH01000017.1, on the reverse strand, counting down.
GATGCCCCACAGCCAGGCGCCGAAGGCGCCGCGCTCGTCGAACCGCGCCCGCTGCCGGAACGCCGTCGCGAACGTCTCCGACACCACGTCGTCCGCCAGCGGCGGCCCGAGGCGCCGCCTGGCATAGGCGTGCAGCCGCGGCGCGTGGCGCCGGAACAGCTCGCCGAAGGCTTCGGGGTCGTCCAGCGACGCCGCGACGATCCTCGAATCGTCCAGGTCGTCGCCGGCGCGGCTCACCGCGCCCATGGGGGTCTCATCATGGAGTGGGCTCTCCGTGGCTAGAGGGGGCTGACACCTTCCTCTAGCCCGAAGCCCCCGGCCCGGTTGCGCCCGCGGATCAGGTCAGGGGGAGAGGGCGAGGCGGGACGGGGGCCGACTGGAGGATCGAGGTCGTCGTCCGGGCGAACGGGGTGAAGCGGTCCAGGATCGGCTCCAGCTCCTCGACCGCGCGCAGGTGGGCGATGAAGAAGAAGCAGTCGTCGCCGGTGATCCGGTGGCACTCGGTGATCTCCGGGATCTCCTCGGCGATCTTCGGGACGCGGCTCAGCTCGCGGGGGCTCGGGCTGACCCGCACGAGGATCGTGATCGGGAAGCCCAGCGCGACCGGGTCGACGGTCGCGTGGTACCCGGTGATGACGCCCGTCTCCTCAAGCCGCTGGACGCGCTCGGCGACGGCGGGCGCGGAGAGGGCGACACGGCGCCCCAGCTCGGCGAGGGACACGCGCCCGTCGCGCTGCAGCTCGGTGAGGATCCGCAGGTCGGTCGCGTCGAGCGGCTTCGGTTCGTAGGCGCGGCCCGGTCGGCTCCTTCGGTTCGCCATTCCACCAACCTACGGATCGCCGGACGATACGGCATGTCGATTCCGCCCCGCCGCGGACCGCCGCCCGCGCCTCGTGCGGCCTGGACGGACGGGGGGAGGATGAGTGATCGCCGGTGCGGCGTTGCATCGTGGTGAGCGTTGAGAGGAGAGGTTCATGGAGCAGGTACGGCTCGGAAGGACGGGCACGAGGGTCTCGCGGATCTGCTTGGGAATGATGAGCTACGGCGACCCCGCGCTCCGGCCTTGGGCACTGGAGGAGGACGCGGCGGAGCCGATCGTCCGGCGGGCCGTCGAAGGCGGAGTGACGTTCTTCGACACCGCCGACGTCTACTCGCAGGGCGCCAGTGAGGAGATCACCGGACGGCTGCTCGCGAGATTGTTCCCGCGGCGGGAGGACTACGTCCTCGCCACCAAGGTGTGTCTCCCCATGGGAGAGGGCCCGAACGACAAGGGCCTGTCGCGCAAGCACATCATGGCGGGCATCGACGCCTCTCTCGGGCGGCTCGGCACCGACTACGTGGACCTCTACCAGATCCACAGGTGGGACTACGGGACGCCCATAGAAGAGACCATGGAGGCCCTGCACGACGTCGTGAAGTCGGGCAAGGCCCGCTACATCGGCGCGTCCAGCATGTTCGCGTGGCAGTTCGCCAAGGCGCAGCACGTCGCCGAGACGCACGGGTGGACGAAGTTCGTCTCCATGCAGAACCACTACAACCTCGTCTACAGGGAAGAGGAGCGGGAGATGAACCCGCTCTGCCTTGACCAGGGCGTGGGCCTTATCCCTTGGAGTCCGCTCGCCCGCGGGCTGCTCGCCGGTAACAGGGAGAGGGGCGGGGAGCGCAAGACCGTCCGGTCCCGGAACGACGCCTTCGGCGACGGCCTGTACGTCGAGTCCGACTTCGACGTCGTGGACGCCGTCCGCGAGGTGGCCGCCGAACGGGGCGTTCCGGCGGCCCAGGTCGCGCTGGCGTGGCTGCTGGCGAAGCCGGCGGTGACCGCGCCGATCGTGGGAGCGACGAAACTCACGCACATCGACGACGCGATCGCCGCGGCGGGCCTCGAACTGGACGAGAAGGAGGTCGCCCGGCTGGAGGCCCCGTACCGGCCGCACGGGGTGATCGGGCATTCCTGACCTCTCGCCATCTCGCACGCCTCCGGGCCGGAACGGTCCGGAGGCGTGCGGCGTCTATCAGGGGTGGTGATTTGCGATACCACCGGCGATCGGGGCAGGCTGGGGACGAGAACGCCCACGCATGGCGACACGCCACGTGGGGACATGGGTGACAAGGTTCGGAGGCCGCGTTATGCGCCGCGCGCCACCGGACTTCCGGGAGCTGAGGAGCCCCGGGACGACGGCGCTGAAGGAGCCCGACGATGACCGAGAACGACGGCACGCAGGGACCGCAGCGGCCGTTGCCGGAGGACGAGGGGCAGCCCACGCCTGAGGGGCAGGAGCCCCCCGCCCGTCCGCTGGGAGACCGCACGGTGGTGTTCGGGGCTCCGCAGCTGGGCGGCCAGGCTCCGCCGCCGGAGCAGCCCCGCCCGGAGGAGCGGCCCGCGCCGCCTCCGCCGCCCCCCACGATGGTCGAGCAGCCGCTGCAGCAGTTCGGCGAGCAGCCTCCGCCTCCGCCTCCGCAGCCCTACGGCGGCCCGCAGGAACCGCCGCAGTACGGGCAGCCGCCCGCCGGCCAGCAGCCCTACGGCGCGCCCCCCGGCCCAGGCGGGTTCCCGCCGCCGGAGCCGCAGCAGCCGCAGCAGTACGCCCCGCCGGGCGAGCCGCAGCCGCAGTACGAACCGCCGCAGTTCGGCCAGCCCCAGTACGAGCAGCAGCAGTACGAGCAGCCCCAGTACGGGCAGCCCGAGCCGCCGCCGTTCGGCCAGCAGCAGCCGCCGCAGCAGCCCGGTGGGTACCCGCAGCAGCCGGTGCACGGCGCGCCCCAGGAGCAGCAGCCGCAGTACGGGCAGCCCCCGTTCGGCGAGCAGCCGCCCCAGCCGCCCCAGCCGGAGCAGCCGCAGGAGTCCGGGACGGAACGGACGATGATCGTCCCCGGTCCGGCCGCCGGCGCGCCCGAGCCCGAGCAGCCGCAGCGCCCCGTGGTGGACGACCAGGCGACGCTGCACTGGTCGCCCGGCACCGACATCCCGGTCGCCACCGGGCCCGAGCGCAAGCAGGAGGCCCCCGCCGAGCCGTGGCAGGCGCCGACCCCGCCGTCCACGCCCGAGCCGTGGTCGCCGGAGTCGTCCCAGCCGGGTGGCGCCCAGCAGAGCCCGCCTGGCCAGCCCGGCCAGCCCGGGCAGGGGCAGGCCGACCACGAGCGGACGATGATGGTGCCGCCGCCCGAGTCGGGGTACGGTGCGGGCTCCCAGCCGGCCGCCCCCTCGGTGGAGGACCTGTACCGGCCGCCCGGCGAGGGCAAGGTCGAGGACGCGCGCCCGACCGAGGCGTTCGACCCGTCCGCCGCGTCCCAGGGCCAGCAGTTCGGCGCGCAGCAGGGCGACCAGGGCGGGATGGCCGAGCACACCCGCCTCGACATCGGCCAGCAGCAGTGGGGCCAGCAGCAGCCGCAGCAGCAGTTCGGGCAGCAGCAGGGCTTCGGCCAGCCCGGTGAACAGCAGCAGGGGTACGGCCAGCAGTTCGGCGGGCAGCAGGGCGAGCAGCAGTTCGGCCAGCCCGGTGAGCAGCAGGGCTTCGGCCAGCAGCCGTACGGGCAGCAGCAGGACTACGGCCAGCAGGACTACGGCCAGCAAGGTCAGCAGGGACAGCAGGGACAGCAGGGCTTCGGCCAGCAGCAGTTCGGCCAGCAGCAGGGCTTCGGCCAACCCGGCCAACCCGGCCAACCCGGTCAGCCGGCGCAGTACGGGCAGCAGGGCCAGCAGGGTCAATACGGGCAGCCGTCCACGTACGGGGGCGGAGAGAGCAAGGGCAACAAGAACACGCTCTGGCTCATCATCGGCGGCGTCGCCGTCCTGGTGATCCTCGTGGTTCTGGTGGTCGCGTTCGTCCTCTAGGACGCACGGGACAGTGAACGGCGTAAAAACCGCTCCACATCTTCCCTAACAGCGGGGATGTGGGACACAATGCCGACGGGTCGACCCCTCGGAGCGGAGCCTCCGGGCGGGAACATCCGTCGGCATTTCGTCGTTCATCACTCTGGGGAGATGGCTCCCCGCCGTCCAGCGGGCTTGCGCCGGTGGGGTCGCACGCGGTAGTGCGCCTGCCGCTTTGCACTTTGGCCCGGGGGTCGGTAACCTCTTCACTTGTGCCCGCTATATGCGGGCCGCTATGCGTGCGCGTCGGTGAGGCCGGTCGGCCAGCTCCAGCGCCGCATCTACTCCCCGGCTTGATTCGGCCCTTTCACGGGCCGGGCGGTCTGTGTCGGTTTTTCGCGGTTGTAGGTCCGTGAGGCGGCGACACGCCCGACCGCGTGGGTCGGAGAGGTCGGGAAACCGGCAGGTCACAGCCTCGCCTGAGGTGGTGATTGCAGCATTAAGACTTACCGGCTCGGTACGAGGAAGACGGAGACGCGGTGCCCACGATCCAGCAGCTGGTCCGAAAGGGCCGCCAGGACAAGGTGACCAAGAACAAGACGCCCGCGCTCAAGGGCAGCCCCCAGCGCCGGGGCGTCTGCACGCGCGTCTACACGACGACGCCCAAGAAGCCGAACTCCGCGCTTCGCAAGGTCGCCCGGGTCCGGCTGACCAGCGGGATCGAGGTCACGGCCTACATCCCCGGCGTCGGGCACAACCTGCAGGAGCACTCGATCGTGCTCGTGCGCGGCGGGCGTGTGAAGGACCTCCCCGGCGTTCGGTACAAGATCATCCGCGGGTCGCTCGACACCCAGGGTGTCCGGAACCGCAAGCAAGGGCGCAGCCACTACGGCGCGAAGAAGGAGAAGAGCTGATGCCGCGCAAGGGCCCCGCTGGCAAGCGCCAGCTGATCGCTGACCCGGTGTACAACTCGCCGCTGGTCACCGCGCTCATCAACAAGATTCTCCTGGACGGCAAGCGCTCGATCGCCCAGAGCATCGTCTACGACGCCCTTGAGGGCGCCCGTGAGAAGACCGGCAACGACCCGGTCGTCACGCTGAAGCGCGCGCTCGACAACGTCAAGCCCACCCTGGAGGTGCGCAGCCGCCGCGTCGGCGGCGCGACCTACCAGGTCCCGGTGGAGGTGCGGCCGGCCCGCAGCACCACCCTCGCCCTGCGCTGGCTGGTGGTGTACGCCCGGCAGCGCCGCGAGAAGACCATGACCGAGCGGCTGATGAACGAGCTGCTCGACGCCAGCAACGGCCTCGGCGCGTCTGTCAAGAAGCGCGAGGACACGCACAAGATGGCGGAGTCCAACAAGGCCTTCGCCCACTACCGCTGGTAACCCCGGCGGAACAGCAACGACGAGACACGCGAGGACGGCAGTGGCTACCAAAACCGGTGTAGACCTGGCCAAGGTCCGCAACATCGGGATCATGGCCCATATCGACGCGGGCAAGACCACGACGACCGAGCGCATCCTTTACTACACGGGGATGAGCTACAAGATCGGCGAAGTCCATGACGGTGCCGCCACCATGGACTGGATGGAGCAGGAGCAGGAGCGGGGGATCACCATCACCTCCGCGGCCACCACCTGCGAATGGCCCGTCGACGAGGTCAAGCACACCATCAACATCATCGACACCCCCGGGCACGTCGACTTCACCATCGAGGTGGAGCGCAACCTGCGGGTGCTCGACGGCGCGGTCGCGGTGTTCGACGGTGTCGCCGGCGTGGAGCCCCAGTCCGAGACCGTGTGGCGCCAGGCCGACCGGTACGGCGTGCCGCGCATGTGCTTCGTCAACAAGCTCGACCGGGTCGGCGCGGAGTTCCACCGCTGCGTCGACATGATCGAGAACCGCCTGAACGCCACGCCGCTCGTGCTCCAGCTGCCGATCGGCGCCGAGGCCGACTTCAAGGGCGTCGTCGACCTCGTGCGCATGAAGGCCCTCCTGTGGAACGAGGAGGCCAAGCTCGGCGAGATGTACGACACGGTCGACATCCCCGACACGCACCTGGAGACCGCGCGGGAGTGGCACGACCGGCTGGTCGAGACCCTCGCCGAGAACGACGACGAGATCATGGAGCTGTACCTGGAGGGCGACGAGCCCACCGTCCAGCAGCTCCACGACGGCATCCGCCGCGCGACGATCGCCGCGAAGCTCACCCCGGTGACCTGCGGCACGGCCTTCAAGAACAAGGGCGTGCAGCCGCTGCTGGACGCGATCGTCCGCTACCTGCCCTCCCCGCTGGACGTCGAGGCCATCGAGGGCCACGCCGTCCGGGACGAGGAGAAGGTGCTCACCCGCCGGCCGAGCGAGGACGAGCCGTTCTCCGCGCTGGCGTTCAAGATCGCGAGTGACCCGCACCTGGGCAAGCTCACGTTCGTGCGCGTCTACTCCGGGGTGATGCAGTCCGGCGCGAACGTCATGAACTCCGTCAAGGAGCGCAAGGAGCGCATCGGCAAGATCTACCGGATGCACGCCAACAAGCGCACCGAGATCGAGCGCGCCGGCGCCGGCGACATCGTCGCGGTGATGGGCCTCAAGCAGACCACCACCGGCGAGACGCTGTGCGACGACAAGGACCCGATCGTCCTGGAGTCGATGAACTTCCCGGCGCCGGTCATCCACGTCGCGATCGAGCCGAAGACCAAGGCCGACCAGCAGAAGCTGGGCACCGCGATCCAGCGGCTGGCCGAGGAGGACCCGTCCTTCCAGGTCCGCACGGACGAGGACACCGGCCAGACCGTCATCTCGGGCATGGGCGAGCTCCACCTGGAGATCCTCGTCGACCGGATGAAGCGGGAGTTCAAGGTCGACGCCAACGTCGGCAAGCCGCAGGTCGCCTACCGGGAGACGATCAGCCGCAAGGTCGAGAAGGTCGAGTACACCCACAAGAAGCAGACGGGTGGCTCCGGCCAGTTCGGCCGCGTGATCATCGACCTGGAGCCGCTCGGCGGCGGGTCCGACGGCTACGAGTTCGAGAACAAGGTCACCGGTGGCCGCATCCCGCGGGAGTACATCCCGTCGGTGGACGCGGGCTGCCAGGAGGCCGCCGAGTTCGGTGTCCTCGCCGGCTACCCGATGGTGGGCGTCAAGGTCACCCTGCAGGACGGCGCCTACCACGAGGTGGACTCCTCGGAGATGGCGTTCAAGGTCGCCGGTTCCATGGCGTTCAAGGAGGCCGCCCGCAAGGCGTCCCCCACGCTGCTGGAGCCGATGATGTCCGTCGAGGTCACCACGCCCGAGGACAACATGGGCGACGTGATCGGCGACCTCAACAGCCGCCGCGGCCAGGTCCAGTCCATGGACGAGCGGCACGGCATGCGCGTCATCAAGGCGCTCGTGCCCCTGTCCGAGATGTTCGGCTACGTGGGTGATCTGCGCAGCAAGACCCAGGGCCGGGCCGTCTTCACCATGCAGTTCGACTCCTACGCCGAGGTTCCGTCGAACGTCGCGCAGGAGATCATCGCGAAGGCGCGGGGCGAGTAGAGCACCGGGCCTGCCCACAGATCACCAGGACGTACATCGAAGCGGTCGTCTAGACGGCCGAGGATCGCAACAAGGAGCAACCAGTGGCGAAGGCCAAGTTCGAGCGGACGAAGCCGCACGTGAACATCGGCACCATTGGACACATCGACCACGGTAAGACCACGCTTACCGCGGCGATCACCAAGGTGCTCCACGACAAGTACCCGGACCTCAACCCCTTCACGCCGTTCGAGGACATCGACAAGGCGCCGGAGGAGCGCGAGCGCGGCATCACCATCTCCATCGCGCACGTCGAGTACCAGACCGAGGCCCGGCACTACGCGCACGTGGACTGCCCCGGTCACGCGGACTACATCAAGAACATGATCACCGGTGCGGCGCAGATGGACGGCGCCATCCTGGTGGTCGCCGCGACCGACGGCCCGATGCCGCAGACCAAGGAGCACGTGCTCCTGGCCCGCCAGGTCGGCGTCCCCTACATCGTCGTCGCGCTGAACAAGTGCGACATGGTGGACGACGAGGAGATCCTGGAGCTCGTCGAGCTCGAGGTCCGCGAGCTGCTCACCGAGTACGAGTTCCCGGGCGACGACGTCCCGGTCGTCCGCGTCTCCGCCTTCCAGGCGCTGCAGGGCGACGAGAAGTGGGCCGAGTCGATCGGCGAGCTCATGAACGCCGTCGACGAGAACGTGCCGGAGCCGGTCCGCGACATCGACAAGCCGTTCCTGATGCCGATCGAGGACGTCTTCTCGATCACCGGCCGCGGCACCGTCGTGACCGGCCGCGTCGAGCGCGGTGTCGTCAACGTCAACGAGACCGTCGACATCATCGGCATCAAGAACGAGAAGACCACCACCACGGTCACCGGTGTCGAGATGTTCCGCAAGCTCCTCGACCAGGGCCAGGCGGGCGACAACGTCGGCCTGCTCCTGCGCGGCGTCAAGCGCGAGGAGGTGGAGCGCGGCCAGTGCGTCATCAAGCCGGGCACCACGACCCCGCACACCGAGTTCGAGGCGCAGGTCTACATCCTGTCCAAGGACGAGGGCGGCCGGCACACGCCGTTCTTCAACAACTACCGCCCGCAGTTCTACTTCCGTACCACGGACGTGACCGGCGTGGTGAACCTGCCCGAGGGCACCGAGATGGTCATGCCGAGCGACAACACCGAGATGCGCGTCGAGCTGATCCAGCCCGTCGCCATGGAGGAGGGCCTGAAGTTCGCCATCCGCGAGGGTGGCCGGACGGTCGGCTCCGGTCGCGTCACCAAGGTCATCAAGTAACACCCCTCGTAATGCGGCGGCTCAGCCGCCACCTGGCTTTGTCGGGGGTCTGGGGGTTGTCCCCCAGACCGGTACGGCGACTGGGCCGCCGCATCACGACCACTGAAGTAAACAGCGGCACTACAGCAAAGGACACCGAGGCCACCATGGCGGGACAGAAGATCCGCATCCGGCTCAAGGCCTACGACCACGAGGTCATCGACACCTCCGCGAAGAAGATCGTTGAGACGGTGACGCGGACGGGCGCCAAGGTCGCGGGCCCGGTGCCGCTGCCGACCGAGAAGAACGTGTACTGCGTCATCCGCTCGCCGCACAAGTACAAGGACAGCCGCGAGCACTTCGAGATGCGCACGCACAAGCGGTTGATCGACATCATCGACCCGACGCCCAAGACGGTCGACTCGCTGATGCGGCTCGACCTTCCGGCCGGCGTTGACATCGAGATCAAGCTCTAAGGGACGCACCGAGAGATGAGTACGCAGAGGAAGGGCGTCCTGGGCGAGAAGCTCGGCATGACCCAGGTCTTCGACGATGAGGGCCGGATCGTTCCGGTGACCGTCGTCCAGGCCGGGCCGTGTGTCGTCACCCAGCTCCGCTCCCAGGAGAAGGACGGCTACACCGCCGTCCAGATCGGGTTCGGGCAGATCGACCCGCGCAAGGTGAACAAGCCGCGCTCGGGTCACTTCGAGAAGGCCGGCGTGACGCCGCGCCGCTACCTCGTCGAACTGCGGGCCGACGACACCACCGGGTACGAGCTCGGCCAGGAGATCACCGCCGACGTCTTCGAAGCCGGCCAGAAGATCGACGTTACCGGCACCAGCAAGGGCAAGGGCACCGCCGGTGTCATGAAGCGCCACGGCTTCAAGGGCCTCGGCGCCTCGCACGGCACCCAGCGCAAGCACCGCTCGCCGGGGTCGATCGGCGGCTGCGCGACCCCCGGTCGCGTCTTCAAGGGCCTCCGCATGGCGGGACGGCACGGCAACGCCCGCACCACCGTGCAGAACCTGACCGTCCACGCCATCGACGCGGAGAAGAACCTGCTGCTCATCAAGGGCGCGGTTCCCGGTCCCAACGGCGGCGTGGTGCTGGTCCGCGACGCAGTGAAGGGGACGGGCAAGTGACGACCAAGCTCGACATCGACCTGCCCGCCGAGGTCTTCGACGCGAAGACCAGCGTGCCGCTGATCCACCAGGTCGTGGTGGCGCAGCTGGCCGCGGCGCGCCAGGGCACGCACGCCACCAAGACCCGCGGCGACGTCCGCGGCGGCGGCAAGAAGCCGTACCGGCAGAAGGGCACCGGCCGCGCCCGCCAGGGCTCGACCCGCGCGCCCCAGTTCGCCGGCGGCGGCACCGTGCACGGCCCGCAGCCGCGGGACTACTCGCAGAAGACGCCCAAGAAGATGAAGGCCGCCGCGCTGCGCGGCGCCCTGTCCGACCGCGCCCGGTTCGGCCGGGTGCACGTGGTCGACAACCTCATCGAGGGCGACACCCCGAAGACGAAGACGGCGCTCGCCGCGCTCCGCGAGGTCACCGAGGCCAAGCGCGTCCTGCTGGTCCTGGACCGCGAGGACGAGCTGACCTGGAAGAGCCTGCGCAACGAGCCGAGCGTGCACGTGATCGTCTCCGACCAGCTCAACACCTACGACGTGCTGGTGAACGACGACGTCGTCTTCACGAAGACGGCGTACGACGAGTTCATCTCGCGCGCGGCGAAGAAGTAAGGAGGGTCGCACATGAACAAGATCGCCGACCCCCGCGACGTCATCATCGCGCCGGTCGTCTCGGAGAAGAGCTACGGGCTGCTGGACGAGAACAAGTACACCTTCGTCGTCCGCCCGGACGCCAACAAGACGCAGATCAAGCAGGCCGTCGAGTCGGTGTTCGGCGTCAAGGTGACGAACGTGAACACGCTCAACCGGCCGGGCAAGCGCAAGCGCACCCGGTTCGGCTACGGCAAGCGCAAGGACACCAAGCGCGCCATCGTCAGCCTGGCCGAGGGCGAGCGGATCGACATCTTCGGCGGCCCGGCCTAGGCCGGCGCCGGAGCAGATTAAGGGATGAACGAAAAAGATGGGCATCCGTAACTACAAGCCGACGACTCCGGGTCGTCGCGGTTCCAGCGTGGCCGACTTCGTCGAGGTCACGCGCCGCGAGCCGGAGAAGTCGCTGCTGCGTCCGCTCCCCAAGAAGGGCGGCCGCAACAACCACGGCCGCATCACGACCCGGCACCAGGGCGGCGGGCACAAGCGCGCCTACCGCGTGATCGACTTCCGCCGGCACGACAAGGACGGCGTGCCGGCCAAGGTCGCGCACATCGAGTACGACCCGAACCGCACCGCGCGGATCGCGCTGCTGCACTACGTGGACGGCGAGAAGCGCTACATCCTCGCCCCGCGCGGTCTCCGGCAGGGCGACCGGGTGGAGAACGGGCCGGGCGCGGACATCAAGCCGGGCAACTGCCTGCCGCTGCGCAACATCCCGACCGGTACGGTCATCCACGCCATCGAGCTCCGCCCCGGCGGCGGCGCCAAGATCGCCCGCAGCGCGGGCGCCGGCGTCCAGCTGCTGGCCAAGGAGGGCAAGTACGCCACGCTGCGCATGCCCTCCGGCGAGATGCGGATGGTGGACGTGCGGTGCCGCGCGACGGTCGGCGAGGTCGGCAACGCCGAGCAGTCGAACATCAACTGGGGCAAGGCCGGCCGCATGCGGTGGAAGGGCAAGCGCCCGACCGTCCGCGGCGTGGCCATGAACCCGATCGACCACCCGCACGGTGGTGGTGAGGGCAAGACCTCCGGTGGCCGGCACCCGGTGAACCCGGCCGGTAAGAAGGAAGGCCGCACTCGCCAGGCGAACAAGTCGAGCGACCGGCTGATCGTCCGTCGTCGCAGCAAGAAGAAGCGGTAGGAGTCGCTCGTCATGCCACGTAGCCTCAAGAAGGGCCCGTTCGTGGACGACCACCTGATCAAGAAGGTGGACGCGCAGAACGAGAAGGGCACCAAGAACGTCATCAAGACGTGGTCGCGGCGCTCCATGATCGTGCCGGACATGATCGGTCACACGATCGCCGTGCACGACGGCCGCAAGCACGTGCCGGTGTTCATCACCGACTCGATGGTGGGACACAAGCTCGGCGAGTTCGCGCCGACGCGGACGTTCCGCAGCCACGTCAAGGAAGACCGCCGCAGCCGTCGCGGCTAGCAGGCAGAGCAGTTCGCACGTAGGAGAGAGGGAACAGCGATGGAAGCCAGGGCCCAGGCGCGGTTCATCCGCGTCACGCCCAGGAAGGCCCGCCGCGTGGTGGACCTCATCCGCGGCCTGCCTGCCGCGGAGGCTCAGGCGGTGCTGCGGTTCGCCCCCCAGGCTGCGAGTGAGCCGGTGGGCAAGGTGCTGGCGAGTGCCATCGCCAACGCCGAGCACAACTTCAAGCTCGACTCGGACACGCTCGTCGTGAGCCGTGCGTGGGTGGACGAGGGGCCGACGCTCAAGCGTTTCCGCCCCCGGGCCCAGGGCCGGGCTTACCGCATCAACAAGCGCACGAGCCACATCACGGTGGTCGTGGAGTCACGCGACGAGGCCTCGGCCGCGTCCGGTGGCGGTAAGAAGACGAGGAGGGCCCGGTAGTGGGTCAGAAGATCAACCCGCACGGGTTCCGGCTCGGCATCACCACCGACCACAAGTCCGTGTGGTTCGCCGACAAGCTCTACAAGGACTACGTCAAGGAAGACGTCCAGATCCGGCGCATGCTGCAGAAGGGCATGGACCGGGCGGGCATCTCCAAGGTGGAGATCGAGCGGACCCGTGACCGTGTCGAGGTCAACATCCACACCGCCCGGCCGGGCATCGTCATCGGCCGCCGCGGCGCGGAGGCCGAGCGCCTGCGCGGCGACCTGGAGAAGCTGACCGGCAAGCAGGTCCGGCTGAACATCCTCGAGGTGAAGAACCCCGAGATCGACGCGCAGCTCGTCGCGCAGGGCGTGGCCGAGCAGCTGTCCAGCCGGGTCGCGTTCCGCCGCGCCATGCGCAAGGCGATCCAGTCGGCGATGAAGTCGGGCGCCAAGGGCATCAAGGTGCAGTGCGGCGGCCGGCTCGGCGGCGCCGAGATGTCGCGGTCGGAGTTCTACCGCGAGGGCCAGGTCCCGCTGCACACGCTGCGCGCCGACATCGACTACGGGTTCTACGAGGCCCGGACGACGTTCGGCCGCATCGGCGTGAAGGTGTGGATCTACAAGGGCGAGGCCGCGCAGACGCGCGCCGAGCGCGAGCAGCAGGCCGCGCAGCAGCGTGCCGCCGGTGGCGGCGGCCGCGAGCGGCGCGGTGACCGCCGCGGCGGTGGCCGCGGTGGCCGTGGCGGACGCGGCGGCGCCGGTGGCGGCGAGCGCGGCGGCCGCGGCGGCGAGCAGAAGCAGCAGCAGGGTTCCGAGCAGCCGGCGCCGACCGCCGAGGCTGCTCCGCAGGGTGAGGGGAGCTGAGTAACCGATGCTGATCCCTCGCAAGGTCAAGCACCGCAAGCAGCACCACCCGAAGCGCCGCGGCATGGCCAAGGGCGGCACGAGGGTGACGTTCGGCGAGTACGGCATCCAGGCCGTCGAGGCCGCGTACGTGACCAACCGGCAGATCGAGGCCGCGCGTATCGCGATGACCCGCCACATCAAGCGCGGCGGCAAGGTCTGGATCAACATCTTCCCGGACCGTCCGCTGACCAAGAAGCCCGCCGAGACCCGGATGGGTTCCGGCAAGGGCTCGGTCGAGTGGTGGGTGGCCAACGTGAAGCCGGGTCGCGTGCTGTTCGAGATCTCCTACCCGAACGAGCAGATCGCTCGGGAGGCCCTCACGCGCGCGATCCACAAGCTGCCCATGAAGTGCAAGATCGTGAAGCGAGAGGTGGGTGAGTCCTGATGGCCAAGGGTCTTACCGCCGACGACCTGCGGACCGAGCCCGAGGACGTCCTGGTCACCAAGCTCAAGGAGGCCAAGGAGGAGCTGTTCAACCTCCGCTTCCAGGCCGCGACCGGCCAGCTTGAGAGCCACGGGCGGCTGCGCACCGTGAAGCGCGAGATCGCCCGCATCTACACCGTGATGCGGGAGCGCGAGCTCGGCATCGTCACGGTCGAGGACGCCGCGGAGGACAACGAATGACCGAGCAGCAGACCGAGCAGCGGAGCAGCCGCAAGATCCTTGAGGGTCTCGTGGTCAGCGACAAGATGGACAAGACCGTGGTCGTGTCCGTCGAGGACCGCGTCAAGCACGCGAAGTACCACAAGGTGATCCGCCGCACGAAGAACTACAAGGCGCACGACGAGGCCAACGAGTGTGGCGTCGGCGACCGCGTCCGTCTCATGGAGACCCGCCCGCTGTCGGCCACCAAGCGGTGGCGCGTGGTCGAGATCCTTGAGAAGGCCAAGTAATTACTGGTTCCACCAGGCTGACCACCGCGGTGGTCAGAACCGGTGTGACGAACAGGAGTCAACGTGATCCAGCAGGAGTCGCGACTCAAGGTCGCCGACAACACGGGTGCGAAGGAGATCCTTTGCATCCGGGTTCTCGGCGGCTCGGGTCGGCGCTACGCGGGAGTCGGCGACATCATCGTCGCGACGGTGAAGGACGCCCTTCCCGGCGCCGGCGTGAAGAAGGGTGACGTCGTCAAGGCGGTCGTCGTGCGCACCCGCAAGGAGCGCCGGCGCCCGGACGGCTCCTACATCCGCTTCGACGAGAACGCCGCGGTCCTGATCAAGGACGGCGGAGACCCCCGCGGCACCCGCATCTTCGGGCCGGTGGGCCGCGAACTGCGCGAGAAGAAGTTCATGCGCATCATCTCGCTCGCGCCGGAGGTGCTCTGATGAAGATCCGCAGGGGCGACGAGGTCATCGTCCTCGCCGGCAAGGACAAGGGCGCGACGGGCAAGGTCCTGCGCGTCATCCCCCGCGAGGAGCGGGTCGTCGTCGAGGGCGTCAACCTCATCACCAAGAACATCAAGGCCGACCAGCAGCGTGCCGGCAAGGAGAGCGGTCGCGTCACGGTCGAGGCGCCGCTGCACGTCAGCAACGTCGCGATCGTCGAGGACGGCAAGCCGGTACGGGTCGGTTACCGCATCAACGAGGACGGCACGAAGGTTCGGATCTCGCGCCGTAGCGGTAAGGAGATCTGAGACCGATGACCGAGACCGTTACCGAACGTCCCGTCCCCCAGCCGAGGCTCAAGCTGCGCTACCGCGAGGAGATCGCGGGCAAGATGCGCGAGCAGTTCGGCTACGCCAACGTCATGCAGATCCCCACGCTGACCAAGATCGTGGTCAACATGGGCGTCGGCGACGCGGCCAAGGACGCCAAGCTGATCGAGGGCGCGATCCGCGACCTGTCGGTCATCACCGGCCAGAAGCCGGCGGTGAACCGGGCCCGCAAGTCCATCGCGCAGTTCAAGCTGCGCGAGGGGATGCCGATCGGCGCGCACGCCACGCTGCGCGGCGACCGCATGTGGGAGTTCCTGGACCGGCTGCTGGCGACGGCGCTGCCCCGCATCCGCGACTTCCGCGGCCTGTCGCCGCGGCAGTTCGACGGGAACGGCAACTACACCTTCGGGCTGACCGAGCAGGTCATGTTCCACGAGGTCGACCCGGACAAGGTCGACCGGACGCGGGGCATGGACATCACGGTCGTGACGACCGCGAAGACCGACGACGAGGGCCGGGCGCTGCTCAAGCTCCTGGGCTTCCCCTTCAAGGAGAGCTGAGCATGGCGAAGAAGTCGCTGATCGCCAAGTCGGCGCGGAAGCCGAAGTTCGGCGTGCGCGCGTACACTCGGTGCTCGCGCTGCGGGCGTCCGCGCTCCGTCTACCGGAAGTTCGGCCTGTGCCGCGTGTGCTTCCGGGAGATGGCCCACCGCGGCGAGCTGCCCGGCATCACGAAGTCCAGCTGGTGACCGCGGCCCCCGGGGGACGGCCCCGGGGGCGGCGGGACGCCGGCCTGTAATGAATGACCAACCGGGCGCCCGAGAGGGCGTCCACGACCGCGCCAAAGGTCCACGGGCTCCATCACCCGAGGAAACCGTGGCGAGGGAGGGCCAGTAGGCCATGACGATGACCGACCCGATCGCAGACATGCTGACGCGTCTGCGTAACGCGAATTCGGCGTACCACGACTCGGTGGCGATGCCGTACTCGAAGATCAAGGCGCACATCGCCGAGATCCTCCAGCAGGAGGGCTACATCTCGGGGTGGACCGTGGAGGACGCCGAGGTCGGCAAGAAGCTCGTGATCGAGCTGAAGTTCGGCCCGACCCGCGAGCGGTCGATCGCCGGCATCAAGCGCGTCTCGAAGCCGGGTCTGCGCGTGTACGCGAAGAAGGACAACCTGCCGAAGGTCCTGGGCGGGCTGGGCGTCGCGATCATCTCGACGTCCTCCGGCCTGATGACCGACCGGCAGGCGGGCAAGCGCGGCGTGGGCGGGGAAGTCCTCGCCTACGTCTGGTGAGGGGAGGGCTCTACCAATGTCTCGTATCGGACGACTCCCCGTCACCGTGCCGAGCGGCGTCGAGGTCAGGCTCGACGGCCGCGAGGTCACCGTCAAGGGGCCGAAGGGCACGCTCTCGCACACCGTCGCGGAGCCCATCGAGGTCAGCCAGGAGGACGGCAGGATCGTCGTCACCCGGCCGAACGACATCAACAAGGTGCGCGGCCTGCACGGGCTCACCCGGACGCTGATCAACAACATGGTCGTCGGGGTCACCGACGGCTACAAGAAGACCCTGGTCATCCAGGGCGTCGGCTACCGGGTGGTGGCCAAGGGCAAGAACGTGGAGTTCTCGCTCGGCTACAGCCACCCGATCCCCTTCGAAGCCCCGGAGGGCATCACCTTCACGGTGGAGAGGCCGACGCAGCTCACCGTCGAGGGCATCGACAAGCAGCTCGTCGGTGAGATCGCCGCCCGCATCCGCAAGCTGCGCAAGCCCGACCCGTACAAGGGCAAGGGCGTGCGCTACGAGGGCGAGCAGATCCGCCGCAAGGTCGGAAAGGCTGGTAAGTAGTCATGGCAGGCACCAAGACCCTGGCCGGAAAGGCCACGTCGGCGCGGGCCAAGTCCCGCAAGCGCCGGCACCTGCGGGTCCGCAAGAAGGTCGTGGGCACCGCCACGCGGCCTCGCCTGGTCGTGACCCGCTCCAGCAGGCACGTGTTCGTCCAGGTCATCGACGACGGGAAGGGCCACACGCTGGCCAGCGCGTCGACGATGGAGGCGGACCTGCGCGCCGACTCCGGCGACAAGACCGCCAAGTCCCGCAGGGTCGGCGAGCTCGTCGCCGAGCGGGCCAAGCAGGCGGGTGTGTCCGCGGTCGTGTTCGACCGCGGCGGCAACAAGTACCACGGCCGCATCGCCGCTGTCGCGGAGGGTGCGCGCGAAGGGGGCCTGGAGCTGTGACGGCCCTGCACAAGGTCAACGGAAGGAACCACTGATGGCAGCGCAGAGGCGTGGCGGCGGTCAGGGTGGCGACCGTCGCGATCGCCGCGACGACCGCCGCGGTGGCGCCGACAAGGGCCAGTCGTACATCGAGAAGGTCGTGGCGATCAACCGTGTCGCCAAGGTCGTCAAGGGCGGGCGTCGCTTCAGCTTCACCGCCCTGGTGATCGTCGGTGACGGCAACGGCACCGTCGGCGTCGGCTACGGCAAGGCCAAGGAGGTGCCCGCGGCGATCGCCAAGGGCGTCGAGGAGGCCAAGAAGCACTTCTTCAAGGTGCCGCGGATCCAGGGCACCATCCCGCACCTGGTGCAGGCGCGGGACGCCGCGGGCGAGGTCCTGCTGCGTCCGGCCAGCCCCGGTACCGGCGTCATCGCCGGCGGCCCGGTGCGCGCGGTGCTGGAGTGCGCCGGCATCCACGACGTGCTCAGCAAGTCGCTCGGCAGCGACAACGCGATCAACATCGTGCACGCGACGATCGCGGGCCTGAAGGCGCTCAAGCGTCCCGAGGAGATCGCGGCCAAGCGCGGCCTGCCGATCGAGGACGTCGCCCCGGCGGCCATGCTGCGCGCGCGTGCCGCGGGCAGCGAGCCGAGGGCGGAGGCCGCGGCGTCATGAGCAACCTGAAGATCACGCAGACCAAGTCCGTGATCAGCGAGAAGCAGAACCAGCGTGACACGCTGCGCACCCTCGGCCTGAAGAAGATCGGGCAGAGCGTGGTCCGGGAGGACCGCCCCGAGGTGCTCGGCATGATCCGGACGGTGGCGCACCTGGTCACCGTCGAGGAGGTCGACTGACATGGCGGCTGATCTCGGCAAGGACACCGAGGGCACCCCGCTCAAGGTCCACGACCTGCGTCCGGCCCCCGGCGCCAACAGGGCCAAGACCCGCAAGGGCCGCGGCGAGGCGTCCAAGGGCAAGACCGCGGGCCGCGGCACCAAGGGCACCAAGGCCCGCAGCACCGTCCCCGTCGGTTTCGAGGGCGGCCAGATGCCGCTGATCCGCCGGGTTCCGAAGCTCAAGGGCTTCAAGAACCCGAACCGGGTCGAGTTCCAGGTCGTGAACCTGGACAAGCTCGCCGCGCTCTACCCCGAGGGCGGCGAGGTCACGGCGGAGGACCTGGCGGCCAAGGGCGCGGTGCGCCGCGGCCGTCCGGTCAAGGTCCTCGGCACCGGCGACATCTCCGTCGCGGTCCAGGTGAAGGCGCACGCCTTCTCCGGCGCCGCCAAGGAGAAGATCGCCGCCGCCGGGGGGACCACTGACGAGCTGTAAGAAGGATCACCTTCGATGCCGGGGCCGTTCTCGTCCATCGCCCGGGGCCGCGAGGCCGCCGGGAAGGGCGGGACGGCCCCGGTGTCATCTGCTGTTAGAGTCACACGGGCGAAGGTGACCGCGTGAGATTCCACACTCGGGTTTCTCGGCGGGTATCCTCCGCCGGACCTCATGGACCTGTAACCGGCCCCTCGGCGGCCATGAATTCGCCAGTCGCGCAGGAGGAATGGTGCTGACCGCGTTCGCTCGGGCTTTCCGTACGCCTGACCTGCGTAAAAAGTTGTTCTTCACGTTGATGATGATCGTGGTGTTCCGGATCGGTTCGATCCTGCCCACGCCGAACGTCAACGTGAAGGTGCTGAAGGAGACCGCCGACGCGGCCAAGGAGAGCAACCAGCTCTACGGACTCGTCGACCTGTTCAGCGGCGGCGCGCTGCTGAAACTGTCGGTGTTCGCGCTGGGAATCATGCCGTACATCACGGCGAGCATCATCCTGCAGCTGCTGACGGTGGTGATCCCGCGCCTGGAGGCCCTGAAGAAGGAGGGCCAGGCCGGCACCACGAAGATCACGCAGTACACGCGCTACCTGACCGTCGGGCTGGCGATCCTGCAGGCCACCGGCATCGTGGCGATGGCGAGCACGGGGCAGCTCTTCCAGGGTGTGTCGGGCAGCGACGACATCCTGTACGAGACGGGCATCTTCCCGATCCTCACCATGGTGATCTGCATGGTGGCGGGCACGACCGTCATCATGTGGCTGGGCGAGCTGGTCACCGACCGCGGCGTCGGCAACGGCATGTCGATCCTGATCTTCACGCAGGTGGTGGCGGTCTTCCCCGCCCAGTTCTGGAGCATCTACAAGGCCAAGAACGGCTTCGTCTTCGCGGTCGTGATCCTCGTCGGCCTGGCGATCATGGCGGGCGTCGTGTTCGTCGAGCAGGCGCAGCGGCGCATCCCCGTCCAGTACGCCAAGCGGATGGTGGGCCGGCGCATGTACGGCGGGACGTCCACCTACATCCCGCTGAAGGTGAACCAGGCCGGCATCATCCCGATCATCTTCGCGTCGTCGCTGCTCTACCTGCCGGTGCTGGCGACGCAGCTGTGGCCCGACACCAAGTGGCTGCAGAAGGTCCAGCCGTACCTGCAGCAGGACAACGCCTGGCACATGGCGATCTTCTTCGTCTTCATCATCTTCTTCACGTACTTCTACGTGGCGATCACCTTCAACCCCACTGAAGTCGCCGACAACATGAAGAAGTATGGTGGATTCATCCCAGGTATCCGTCCTGGTCGGCCGACCGCCGAATACCTCGACTTCGTGCTGACCAGGATCACCACACCCGGTGCGCTGTACCTGGGGCTCGTGTCCCTGATCCCGATGGTCGCGTTCGCACTCCTGAACGCCACCAACGACTTCCCGTTCGGCGGCGCGAGCATCCTCATCGTCGTCGGCGTCGGACTGGATACCGTGAAGCAGATCGAGAGTCAGCTGCAACAGCGCAACTACGAGGGCTTCCTCCGGTAGTGCGTATCGTGCTGGTGGGCCCCCCGGGAGCGGGCAAGGGGACACAGGCCCAGTTCATCGCATCTCATCTGTCGGTCCCGAAGATATCGACAGGTGACATCTTCCGCGCGAACGTCAGCGGTGGCACCGAGCTCGGCCGGCAGGCCAAGCAGTACATGGACCGCGGCGACCTCGTCCCCGACGAGGTGACGATCGCGATGGTCCGCGACCGGCTCGCCGAGGACGACGCCCGCGACGGGTTCCTGCTGGACGGGTTCCCGCGCAACGTCCCGCAGGCCGAGACGCTGAAGAAGATCCTCTCCGAGTGGGACGCCCGGCTCGACATCGTGCTGGAGCTCGTCGTCGACGAGGACGAGGTCGTCCGCCGGCTGTCGGGGCGGCGCACCTGCGACCGGTGCGGGCGGATCTGGCACGTCGACTTCGACGACAAGCAGGACGACATCTGCGACGACTGCGGCGGCCACCTCTTCCAGCGGGACGACGACAAGGAAGAGGTGGTCATGCACCGCCTGGAGGTCTACAAGCACGACACGGCCCCGCTGGTGCAGTTCTACGCCGACGAGAACATCCTCGTCGGCATCGACGCGACCGGGCCCGTGGAAGAGGTCACCAAGCGCGCCCTGACCGCGCTGCGCCCGCTGGAGAGATGACGGCGGGGAGAGATGTTCAAACGGCGTAGGCCCGCGATCCAGGTGAAGACCGCGGAGCAGATCGAGCTGATGCGCGCGGCGGGCCTGCTCGTCGGCCGGACGCTGGAGCTGCTGCGCGAGGCCGTCAAGCCGGGGATCACCACCCTCGACCTGGACGCGCTCGCCGAGCGGCACATCCGCGACAACGGCGGCGTGCCGTCGTTCAAGGGCTACCACGGCTTCACCGGCACGATCTGCGCCTCGATCAACGAGGAGATCGTGCACGGCATCCCGCGCGCGGACAAGATGCTGCGGGACGGCGACGTCATCTCGATCGACTGCGGCGCGATCGTCGAGGGCTGGCACGGCGACGCGGCGGTCACCGTCCCGGTCGGCGAGATCACCGAGGTGGAGCGGCGGCTGCTGGAGGTCACCGAGGCGTCCCTGTGGCGCGGTCTCGCGGCCGGGAGGGCGGGGGCGCGGCTCACGGACATCTCGCACGCGATCGAGGCTCACATCCGCTCTCAGGGCCGCTACGGGATCGTCGAGGGGTACGGGGGCCACGGCATCGGCACCGAGATGCACATGGACCCGCTGATCCCGAACCACGGCGCGCCGGGGCACGGGCCCGTCCTGGAGCCGGGGATGTGCTTCGCGGTGGAGCCGATGGTGAACCTCGGCACGAAGGAGACCGTCGAGCTGGACGACGGCTGGACGGTCGTGACGACCGACGGGCGGTCCTCGGCGCACTTCGAGCACACGTTCGCGGTCACCGAGGACGGTCCACGCGTCCTGACCGCCCTCGACGAGGGGCGGGAATGGTTCGCGAAGCTCGCGTCACCGCCGCAGAATGGAAGGGACGGCTCGTCCTAAAGGTGCGGGAGGAATGATGGCGCCGAATCCTGACATCCGGGCCTCGGACGCCGACCGCGACCGGGTGGCGGCGAGTCTGCGGGAGCACTGCGCGCTCGGCCGCATCACGATGGACGAGCTGCAGGAGCGGCTGGAGTCGGTGTACGCGGCGAGGACCCTCGGGCAGCTCCAGGAGGTCACCTCCGACCTGCCGGAGGAGGATCTCTATCAGCTGCCCGTCCCGGCGTCGCAGCCGAAGAGCACCGCGTCGCCGGCGCGGCCCCCGTCCCGCGACCTCGACCTGACCGGCACCCGCGCGATGTGGGGGACCTGGGCCGTGGTCAGCGGGATCAACTTCACGATCTGGCTGGTCATCCTGCTGGCGACGGCGGACGCGGTCTACCCGTGGTGGATCTGGGTGGCGGGCCCGTGGGGCGCGCTCCTGCTGCTGCGCACGATCTTCGGCGGCCGGCCGGGGGGCTACTGACGGCTCGCTCCACGGTTCACTCCGCGTCTCACTCCACGTCCATCAGCGGCCGGTAGTTCCCGGTCGGGGCGAAGTGCGTGGTGGCGGTGCCGTCCTCGCCGATGAGGTGGACGGCGAACCCGGCGGGCTCGCCCGTGACGGCGGCGCGGCCCTGCTTGGTGAGGTCGAGGAACAGCTGCCGGTAGGTGCTCGGGCAGGTCGTGCTTACCGTCCCGGCGAGCGACCCGACGGACGCCCGGTGGACGTGCCCGGAGATGATCCGCACGACCTGCGGGTGCCGCGAGATGACGGAGGCGAACCCGGCCGGGTCGACGAAGCGCAGGTCGTCGATGAACCGCATCCCGATGGGGTAGGGCGGGTGATGGGTGGCGATGACCGTGGGGGTGCCGGGCGCGGCGGCGAGGGTCGCGTCCAGCCAGGCGAGGCGCTCCTCGCTCATGTGCCCGTGGGGGTGGCCGTCGACGGTGGTGTCGCAGCAGACGAGCCGGACGCCCGCCACGTCGGCGGCGTACTGGACGGGCGCCCCGGGCCCGGTCGCGGTGCCGGACACGGCCGGGTGGTCGCCGAACGCCTTGCGCATCTCGTCGCGGTCGTCGTGGTTGCCGCACATCGGGTAGACGGCCATCGGCAGCGGCGACAGCAGCGCGTGCAGCCGGGCGTACTCGGCGGGCCGCCCCCCGTCGGCCAGGTCACCGGTGAGGACGACGGCGTCGGGCCGCGCGGGCAGCGACAGCAGGCTGGACACGGCGGCCCGCAGGGCGCGCACCGGCCCGGAGGCGTCGTCCACCTCGCCGTCCCGTCCGGCCGCCAGGTGGATGTCGCTCAGCTGCGCGATGATCGCCATCGATCCCCTCTTCCCCCTTGCCCCAACACATCACGGACCCACGCTCCGGGCACCCCCCGCCCGCCCCGAGACGATCTTCGCGCTCACCCGCCCGGACTGTCGACTCGCCCATGTAAAAACGACATTACGGGCATCTCTCACGCCCTGGGAGTCAGCGGTCCGGAACGCCCTTGCCGCTAGGCGACGTGCGGGATCACCAGGGACAGGGCCGAGGTCACCTCTTCGGGGGCCGGGGCCACGTCGGGGACGACGTCGCGCAGCGCGAGCCAGCCGTTGATGGCCTGCACGGTCGGCTTGGCCTCCACCAGCTGCGGGTCGTCGAGGTCGTACCAGGCGGCGACCTTGGACCAGCGCCACAGCCGGTGGCCGGCGGTCGACATCTCCGAGGACGGGAAGCCGGTGGCGCCGCGGGCCCCGGTGATCGCGTGCCGGACCGAGTCCAGGGATCGCCCGACCCGCTCGGCGATGTCGCGGATCGTCAGCAGCGGGTCGGCCTCCACCTGCAGGACGTGCAGGCCGGGCGCGCTCTCCTCCACGTGCCCCACCACCTCCATGATCGCCGCGGCGAGGGTGGCGCCGGTCCACGAGCAGGAGGCGTTCCCGGGGCGCTCCGCGTGCTGCGGCTCGCTGATGATCGAGACCGTGACCGCGCCGTGCGTGCGGTCGAACAGCGGATCCAGTTCGTCCTCGAAGAGGGGACGACTGAGGATCAGCGCGAAGTCATAGCTCGGCATGCTGATCCTCCTCCGACGTCTCTCTCCTGGAAAGGTACAACGCGTACGCGATGTATGCTTGGGTCGGGAGGAGTCTCCGGACCCGTATCATGCGTTGATTTCGCATTGGGCGGCCGGTTGACGTAGACTCCTTTGTCGGTCCGTTGCCGGCCGCCTGATTCCCCTTCCCTGACGCTTCCGCGTCGCGGTGTGGGTTGCGGCCGATTCTCTCCTGGAGAGCCGGGCCGCGTCCAATGAGCCGATCAGCGAAGCGCGGAGGACATGCCCAAGAAAGAAGGGGCCATCGAGATCGAGGGCACCGTGATCGAGTCCCTCCCGAACGCCATGTTCCGGGTGGAGCTCGACAACGGGCACAAGGTGCTCGCCCACATCAGCGGCAAGATGCGGATGCACTACATCCGGATCCTGCCGGACGACCGCGTCGTTGTGGAGTTGAGCCCCTACGACCTCACGCGCGGTCGGATCGTCTACCGCTACAAGTAGAACCACTGGGGTTGCCTTCCCCGTGCGTGGCGGCGCGGGGGTGACCCTGATTCCTAGGAGACCCAGTGAAGGTCAAGCCGAGCGTCAAGAAGATCTGCAACAAGTGCCGCGTCATCCGCCGGCACGGCCGGGTCATGGTGATCTGCTCCGACCCGCGCCACAAGCAGCGTCAGGGCTGACGCTCAACCACAGCAAGCGCATCGCAGCCTTCGCACCGGGCCGTACGAACCCCACCCGGGGTCGTACGGCACCGTCGTGTGGAGGAACACCCCCGGACCTCCGGAGGCCGGGGCCGCCACCCGGGCAGGGTGTGTGCGGAGGCGACGCGTCCATACCTCCGGGAGAATGAAGGGACTGCCCACATGGCACGCCTCCTCGGCGTCGACCTCCCGCGCGACAAGCGCCTCGAGGTCGCTCTCACCTACATCTTCGGCATCGGCCGGACGCGGGCGCTGGAGACCCTCGCGGGCACCGACGTCAGCGGCGATCTGCGGGTCCACCAGCTCGGCGACGACGAGCTGGTCAAGCTCCGCGACTGGATCGAGGCGAACTACAAGATCGAGGGTGATCTTCGCCGCGAGGTCCAGGCGGACATCCGCCGCAAGATCGAGATCGGGTGCTACCAGGGCATCCGGCACCGCCGCGGGCTTCCGGTGCACGGTCAGCGCACGCAGACCAACGCGCGTACCCGCAAGGGCAAGAAGAAGACCGTGGCCGGCAAGAAGAAGGCCGGCAAGAAGTAGTCCGGAGTCGGTCCTCCGGATCGATGACCTCAGAGTAGAGAGAGCAGAATGCCTCCTAAGAGCCGTGTCGGCGCCAAGAAGGTGCGCCGCAAGGAGAAGAAGAACGTCGCTCACGGGCACGCCCACATCAAGAGCACGTTCAACAACACGATCGTCTCGATCACCGACCCCAACGGCAACGTGATCTCCTGGGCCTCCTCGGGCCACGTCGGGTTCAAGGGCTCGCGCAAGTCCACCCCGTTCGCCGCGCAGCAGGCCGCCGAGGCCGCCGCCCGGCGCGCGATGGAGCACGGCATGCGCAAGGTCGACGTCTTCGTGAAGGGCCCGGGTTCGGGCCGCGAGACCGCCATCCGGTCGCTGCAGGCGACCGGTCTTGAGGTGGGCTCGATCCAGGACGTCACGCCCGTTCCGCACAACGGCTGCCGCCCGCCGAAGCGCCGGAGGGTCTGACCAGCGATGAGCAATCTGGAATCTGCACAGGCGGCACCGCCCGCCACTGTGCTGGTCAGGCGCGTCTGAGGCAGGGGAGATCTAGAAACAATGGCTCGTTACACCGGTGCGGACTGCAAGCTCTGCCGCCGCGAGAAGATGAAGCTGTTCCTCAAGGGCAGCAAGTGCGAGGGCCCGAAGTGCCCGATCGAGATCCGTCCCTACCCGCCGGGTGAGCACGGACGCGGCCGGCCCAAGGAGACCGAGTACCTGCTGCAGCTCCGCGAGAAGCAGAAGGCTCGGCGCATCTACGGCGTGCTGGAGCGGCAGTTCCACAACTACTACGTCGAGGCGAACCGCCAGCAGGGCAAGACGGGCGACAACCTGCTCACGCTGCTGGAGCGCCGGCTCGACAACGTCGTCTACCGGGGCGGCTTCGCCAAGTCCCGCGACATGGCCCGCCAGCTCATCCGGCACGGCCACATCCGGGTCAACGGCACGAAGGTCAACATCCCGTCGGCCCTCGTGAGCGAGGCCGACATCATCGACGTCAAGCCCAAGTCGGCCGAGATGACGCCGTTCCAGGTCGCCAAGGCCGAGGTCGGCGATCGGCCGGTCCCGGCGTGGCTCGGGGTGGACGGCGAGAAGATGCGGATCCTCGTGCACTCGCTGCCCGTCCGGCAGCAGATCGACGCTCCCGTCCAGGAGCAGCTGATCGTCGAGCTCTACTCCAAGTAGGGCTCACGCCGTTCCGCCGGGGTCCCCGGGTGGGATCCCGGCGGAACGGGGAACACTCTCGAACGCGGTAGTCAAATAGCGGGCACCGCGGAAAGAAGGCATCACCATGCTCATCGCTCAGCGTCCCACTCTCACCGAAGAGCAGGTCGACGAGTACCGGTCGCGGTTCACCATCGAGCCGCTGGAGCCGGGCTTCGGCTACACGATCGGCAACTCGCTGCGCCGTACCCTGCTCTCCTCGATCCCCGGTGCGGCCGTCACCAGCATCCGGATCGAGGGCGTCCTGCACGAGTTCTCCACCGTGCCGGGCGTCAAGGAGGACGTCACCGACATCATCCTGAACCTCAAGGAGCTCGTCGTCTCGTCCGAGCACGACGAGCCCGTGGTCATGTACCTGCGCAAGCAGGGGCCGGGCGAGGTCACCGCGGCCGACATCGCGCCGCCCGCGGGCGTCGAGGTCCACAACCCGGACCTGCACATCGCCACGCTGAACAACAAGGCCAAGCTGGAGATGGAGCTGACGGTCGAGCGCGGCCGCGGCTACGTCTCCGCCGCGCAGAACAAGCAGCCGGGCCAGGAGATCGGCCGGATCCCGATCGACTCCATCTACTCGCCCGTGCTCAAGGTCACCTACAAGGTCGAGGCCACCCGAGTCGAGCAGCGCACCGACTTCGACCGCCTCATCCTGGACGTGGAGACCAAGGCGTGCATGCTGCCGCGCGACGCGGTCGCGTCCGCCGGCAAGACCCTCGTCGAGCTGTTCGGGCTGGCCCGGGAGCTCAACGTCGAGGCCGAGGGCATCGACATGGGCCCGTCCCCGACGGACGCCGCGCTCGCCGCGGACCTGGCCCTGCCGATCGAGGAGCTGAACCTGACGGTCCGCTCCTACAACTGCCTGAAGCGCGAGGGCATCCACTCGGTGGGCGAGCTCGTGGCCCGCAGCGAGCAGGACCTGCTCGACATCAGGAACTTCGGCGCCAAGTCGATCGAAGAGGTCAAGCAGAAGCTCAACGACATGGGCCTGTCGCTGAAGGACTCCCCGCCCGGGTTCGACCCGAGCGCGGCGGCGGACAACTACGGCGACGACGACCAGAGCTACGCCGAGACCGAGCAGTACTAGACACCCGATTCCGGCGGCCGGGGGCACCGTTCCCCGGCCGTCCCGGAACCAGCTGACACCGGTACCTGATACGGCCGGTGCAGGAAGGACGCACCATGCCCCAGCCCACCAAGGGCGCCCGCCTCGGCGGTAGCGCGGCGCACCAGAAGCTGATCCTGGCGAACCTGGCCACGGCCCTGTTCGAGCACGGCCGCATCACCACCACCGAGGCCAAGGCCCGCCGGGTCCGCCCGCTGGCGGAGAAGCTGATCACCAAGGCCAAGAAGGGCGACCTGCACAACCGGCGCCTGGTGGCCCGCACGATCCGCGACAAGGGCGTGCTGCACGAGCTCTTCACCGAGATCGCGCCGCGCTTCGAGAACCGGCCCGGCGGCTACACCCGCATCACCAAGATCGGCCCGCGCAAGGGCGACAACGCGCCGATGGCCGTGATCGAGCTGGTGCAGGAGCAGCTGGCCGCGTCCACCGGCAAGGCCGACACGCCCACGATCGCCGAGGAGGACCTGCCCGCCGAGGGCGAGGTCACCCTCAGCAAGGCCGCCGCCGACGACGAGCCCGAGGCCGCGGACGCGAAGGCCGGGCAGGACGACACCGCGGCGGACGAGGCCAAGGATGACGCCGAGGACGACGCCAAGGCCGAGGGCAAGGAGTAGTTCTCCACGCGACCTAGGCGAGCGTTTGCTCGACATTCGTGAGGGCCCGCCGTTTCCTTCGGGACGGCGGGCCCGAACTTTGCCAGACTTGATCTCATGGTCATGGCAGGCGGGCGGCGGTTAAGCGGGGAGCGTGTCAGGGAAGTGCCCGATGGACGCGGATCATCGGGGGGAACGGACGCACGGTGCAGAGGGACGATACGGCTGACATGACCGCTCTGGTACGACTCCGGCTCGACATCGGCTACGACGGGTCGGACTTCGCGGGCTGGGCGAGGCAGCCGAACCAGCGGACCGTCCAGGGCGTCATCGAGGACGCGCTGGCGCGGATGCTGCGCCTGGACCCGCCGCCCATGCTCACCGTCGCGGGACGCACCGACGCCGGCGTCCACGCGCGCGGGCAGGTCGCCCACCTGGTCGTCCCGGTGGCCGCCTACTCGGCGATCAACGGGACGATGCCGCGCCGGCTCGCCGGGCTGCTGCCGCCGGACGTGCGGGTGTGGCGCGTGTCGGTCGCGCCCGAGGGGTTCGACGCGCGCTTCTCCGCGCTGTCCCGCCGCTACGTGTACCGGGTGTGCGACAACCCGGTCGGGGTGGACCCGCTGCGCCGCCACGACGTGCTGTGGCACCCGCGCCCGCTGAACCTCGGCCGGATGAACGAGGCCGCGCGGCTGCTGGTGGGGGAGAACGACTTCGCGGCGTACTGCCGGAAGCGGGAGGGCGCGACGACGATCCGCGAGCTGCTGCGGTACGAGTGGGCCCGCGACGACCGTGACCCGCACCTGGCGCTCGCGACCGTGGAGGCCGACGCGTTCTGCCACTCGATGGTCCGCGCGCTCGTCGGCGCCCTGCTCATGGTCGGGGACGGGCGGCGCGAGGCCGACTGGCCCGCGCAGGTGCTCGCCGCCCGCGTCCGCGACTCGGGGGTGAACGTCGCGCCGGCGCACGGCCTGTGCCTGGAGGAGATCCGCTACCCGGACGACGACAGCCTGGCCCGCCGCGCCCAGGAGACCCGCCGCGTCCGGACGCTGAACGCCACCGCCGCCGCGGCGGCCGCGGAGCAGCCCGCCCCGTCCGGCGGGGCCGCGCCCCGGCAGGGCGGCTGACCCGCGGGCGTCCGCGCCGGCTCAGCCCCCGGCGCGTTGCACGATCGGGCGCAGGTCGTGGTCGAGGAACTGCTGCGCGATCTTCTTGATCGTCGGGTCGCCGGGCTCGGCCGTCCTGCCGTTCGCCCACTGCACGTAGGCGTAGGCGACGTACCGGCCGCGGACGGTCGCCGCCGCGTACCCGCCGGCCCGGTCGATGTCCGGGGAGCGCTTGCCCGCCATGCCGCGGAACCACTCGTACTTGGCGGGGTCGCCCGCCTTGCTGACGGTGAGCGCCGCCGCCTTCGTCGGCATCACCGCGATGCCGGAGGTGACGGCGAGCTTGCTGCGCGGGTCGATGTACGTCGCGCGGACGATCTTGCGGCACCTCTCCCGTTTCAGGGTGGCGAGCATCGAGCCGCGCGCCGCGTACGCGACGTCCCGGTTGAGGGACCAGCGGTCGCGGGTGAAGGTCCGGCCGCCGAGCCGCAGAATCTCGGCCGGGAAGACGTCGTGGAACGCCAGGTCGCCGGGGTCGGTCTTCTCGTTGTCGATGCGCGTCGCCGGCGCGCCGCCGCCACCGCCGGCGCCGGGGGACGGCGTGGCGGGCGGGGTGGACTGCGACACCGGCGGCGGCTCACCGCTCTGCTTCTTCCCGCCGCC
Source organism: Actinomadura madurae (assembly GCF_900115095.1). Classification (GTDB taxonomy): domain Bacteria; phylum Actinomycetota; class Actinomycetes; order Streptosporangiales; family Streptosporangiaceae; genus Spirillospora; species Spirillospora madurae. The sequence goes on along the minus strand of NZ_FOVH01000017.1, from coordinate 163,543 downwards.
TTCGCCGCTCGCACCCGTCCCGCCGACGAGGAACAGGGCGGCCGCCGCGGCGAGGATGATCGCCGCGCCGCCGCCGATCAGCAGGGTCCGGCGCTTGTTCCCGCCCTGGCCCGCGGTGTCCCGCGGGGGTCGCCCGGGCGGTGGAGGCGTGTCGTTCGGGACGCCGCCCTCGGCGTGGTAGACCGGCGTGATCACCGCGGGCTGCTCGGCGGTCGGCGCGGCGCCCGCGTCGGGTTCGGTGCTGGGGAACGGGCCGCTGCCGGTGGGCGGGACGAACCCGGGCGGCAGGATCGCGTCCGGGACGAGGACCGGGGCGAGGGGCGCCGCGTCCTCGGCCTCCTTGGCCTTCTCGAACGCCGAGACGGGGGTGGGGGTCCCCTCCACGACGGTGTCGTCCACGGCGGTGTCGTCCGCGGTTTCTTCCGGGGTGGTCTCGTCCCGCGGTGTCTCGCTCGCCGCGGTGGCGTCGTCCTGGCCGCCCTGTTCGGCGGCGTCCTCGGACACCTCGTCCCGAGGATCGTCGGACGGGTTCTCGTCCTCCGCCGGGATGGGCTTGAAGCCGTCGGGGTCGGTGTCGTCCGGGGAGACCGGGGGCTTGACGATCGGCTCGGCGGGGACGGCCCGGCGCGAGTCGACGCTCGGGACCCCCTCGCCCGCGACCAGCGTCCCGGGCGGAGCCGCGGCGGGCTCAGGCTCGGCCCGTGGGGTGTCCGGCTCGTCCTCGGCCACCGGTTCCGGCCGCGCCTCCGCGTCCTGCGGGTCGTCGTCCTCCGGCGGGGAGGTGTCCGCGGACTCGGCGGCCCACCAGGGGGCCTCCAGGCCGAAGGCTGGGAGCTTGAGGGAGGCGGACTCCGCCTGCGGCGCCTCCTCGGCGACCGCGTCGGCGGGGGGAGCCGCACCGCCGAAACTGGGCGGGGCCGCGTCGGCGGGGACGGCGGCCGTGCCCGCGTCCTCGGCGGTCTCCCGGGTGTCTCTAGGTCCAGACATAAGCAGAGAGGGTATTCAACCAGGTCACTTTTGGAGGGGCTTGCCTTCGGTTTCCCTGTAGTGCAGGGCCAGGGCCAGGTTGCTGCCCTTGACCATCTGAGTGCCGAAGACCCGGACGGCGGCATGGTACTTGGTCGCTATCTTCTTGCCGTCCGGCCGCTGCACCCACGTCATGATGACGTAGTGGCCGCGCGCCTGCGACGTGCCGAGCGCCTCGCCCTTGCCGTTGTTCTTCGAGACGCCCTTGCCGGGCAGCGCCTGGAGGAAGGCGTCCTTGCCGCCCGCGGCCTTGACGGCCAGCTTGGCCGCCTTCTCGTTCTCCAGGTTGAAGACGCCGACCGTCCCGATGAGGGCGCCGGTGCTGAGCGCGTAGGTGGCGCGGAGCGCCTGCGTGCAGCGCCCCTTCTTGAAAGTCTTCTCCAGGGTCGTGCCGCCGACGACGCCGGTGCAGCTCTTCTGCGAGTTGACGGCCGTGCGGACGTACTTGTGGCCGCCCGCGGTGAACCTGCTCTTGCCGAAGACCTCCTTGAGGGTCAGCGGCGAGGGGTCGGTGGTGCGGCTCTGCAGCTTCACCGGCGCGAGGACGGGCTTGGTGGGGCTCGGCGTCGCCTGGGGCTGCTTGGAGGCGGCGCCGGCCGGTGCCTTCTTCTCCGGCTCGTCGTCGCCCTTGAGCATCGACGACAGCCCGACACCGCCGCCGATGAGCAGGATCCCGGCGACCGCCGCGCCGCCGATGATCAGCGGGAGGTTGCGGCGGCGCTCGGGCGGGACCGGCCCGCCGCCGGGGCCGCCGGCCGGGCCCGGAGGCGGGCCCTCGTAGGCGCCGTAGGGGTCCGGGCCGGCCACGTTGCCCGCGACGGGCTCGTCTCCCCACGCGGGCGGCTGGTCGGACCACGCGGCGGTGTCGCCGGCGGGCGACCCGCCGAACGGCTCGTTGCCGGACGGCTGCCCGAGCGGCTCGTTACTGGACGGCTGCCCGTACGCCCCCTGGCCGAACGGCTCTTGGCCGAACGGCTCCTGGGCGAAGGGCTCCTGCCCGAACGGCTCCTGCCCGAACGGCCTGGCGCCCGGCGCCTCGTCGCGCGGTGCGAAGGGGGCTTCGTTGTTGTCGTGGCCGTACGGCGGCGCTTCTTCTCCGGGTCCGTACGGCGCGTGCGGCGACTGCCGCGGAGGCCAGTCGCCGGGTTTGCCTTGATCGCCCGGATAACCCATGGTGTGGACCTTACCGTTCCTCGTTCAGGGCTCTGGACCTTCGAGACACCCACCATGACATGGGGGCGAACCGGACGCCGGTGATTTCCCGAAGGTCATGACCGCGAGGAACGCGGGGGTCACTTCCAGCCGAAGTTCTGCGTCCAGAGCGGCCCGCCGGGGCCCGAGGCCTTGCCGACCCCGACGGCGCGCAGGCCGCAGTTGAGGATGTTGGCCCGGTGCCCGGGGCTGTTCATCCAGCCTTTCACCACGGCCGCGGCGGTCGGGTAGCCCTTGGCGATGTTCTCCGCGCCGGGGCTGGGGTAGCCGGCGTCCTCCATCCGCTTCCACGGGCTGTCGCCGTTGCGGGACGTGTGGTCGAAGTAGTTGTTGGCCGCCATGTCCGCGGAGTGCTTGCGGGCCGCGACGACGAGCCGCTGGTCGATGCGCAGCGCCTTGCAGCCGTTCTTCGCGCGCTCGGCGTTGGTCAGCGTCACCACGGCGGTCTCGGTGCTCGACGAGCCGCCGGTGCTGCCGCCCGCGGAGCCGCCGCCGGACGACGGCGAGCCCGACCTCGGCGGCGCGTCGGACTTGGACGGCTTCGCCGCGGCGGTCGTCCGCGGGTGGATCGGCTTCAGCGGCGGCGTCGGCTCCGCCGTGGTCGGCGAGGGCGCGGCGCTCGGCGAGCCCTCGCCGCCGGCGCCCGTGCCGGAGCCGTTCCCGGTTCCGGCCAGCGGGTCGCTCTGCGGTCCCGGCAGGGACACGGTCGACGGGTCCTTCTCGGGCCCGGACGCGGCGGTCTTCTCCGACCGCAGCTCGGGCAGGACGAGCCGGTCGATCGCGACGCCGATGCCGATCGCGAGCCCGGACGCGGTGATGGCCACCACGATCCCGGTCGCGCTCTTGCCGCGGCGCCTGCGTCCCGGCGGACGGCCGGAGCCGTCGCCGGACGGACGTCGCCCGCCGGGCGGCGGGCCGGAGCGGGCACGGCGCGGGGCGCCGGCGACGAGCTCGTCGCGGGGGGCGGAACCGCCGCGCGGGGCGGCGTCGTACGGTGCGGGACGCTCGCGCCCGTGGCCGGGACTGCGGCGTCCGGCGGGATCGCCTGGTCTGCGGGGAGAGGACAGCGGGGGCTCCCGGGTGCGGGCCGGCTCGCGCCGGCGTGGACCGGTCGCCCGGCACCATATCCCGATATCAACCCCCAGTTACGAAGATCTCTCAAGAAAGATCAAAATCACTACATTCCGTGATCGGCAGAGCGCTGACGGTTCCTGATTCGGGAGGAATGTCGGAGTGCGCGATAATGGCGAACACGGCCGATGCCGTCAGGGCGCCTTGTTTTGACCCGCACGCGCGCGGCCGAGTATCCTGCGTGTTTGTTGTGTGCGTTCACGCCTGGCCCGTACGGGCGGGGGAGACGCGACGACGTGCCGGTGTGTCCCGAGCATGCGCCTCTCGCGGCGCCGTGCGGGCCCCGGCCTCCCGGAGCGCCAGGTCGGAATGATCCTCTGATCGGCGCGAGCAGGATTCCGCTGCCAGGTGGTGCTCGCCCGTACGGGCGGGCGGAGGATCGAAACCGCTCAGAAGTCGACGAGAAACGAAGGCTTACGACCGTGCGCACGTACACCCCTAAGCCCGCTGACGTCCAGCGTCAGTGGTACGTCATCGACGCGACCGATGTCGTGCTGGGCCGTCTCGCCAGTCATGTCGCGCAGCTGCTTCGGGGTAAGCACAAGCCGATCTACGCGCCGCACCTCGACACCGGTGACTTCGTCGTCATCGTGAACGCCGAGAAGGTGGCGCTGTCCGGCAACAAGCTGGAGCAGAAGAAGGCGTACCGGCACTCCGGCTACCCGGGCGGCCTGCGCTCGGTGAACTACGCCGACCTGCTCGCCAAGCACCCCGAACGGGCCGTGGAGAAGGCGATCAAGGGCATGCTGCCCAAGAACTCCCTCGGCCGGAAGATGTTCGGCAAGGTGAAGGTCTACGCCGGGCCGGACCACCCGCACCAGGCGCAGAAGCCGGTCCCGTTCGAGATCACCCAGATCAGCCAGATCAAGAAGTGACACCCGCGCGCGACCCGATCGCGCGCACCGCGACATGAGGCCGCCGGGGCACCCGAGAAGACGGGCCAGCCGCCCTGGCTAGAACACCCCAAGGAGAACCGTGGACGAGACCACCGGCGCCGAGCAGGCCGCCGAGACCGAGTCGTACGAGGACGCGCCGTCCGAGTACAGCACCGAGACCCCCGAGGCCGCCGGCGAGAGCTACCTCGGCCAGCCGGTCGCGACCGGCCCCGCCGCCGGCACCGGCCGCCGCAAGCAGGCCATCGCCCGGGTCCGGATCGTCCCCGGCAGCGGCCAGTGGAAGATCAACGGCCGTACCCTGGACCAGTACTTCCCGAACAAGGTGCACCAGCAGATCGTGAACGAGCCGTTCGTGCTGCTGGGCCTGGAGGGCCAGTTCGACGTGCTCGCCCGCGTCAACGGCGGCGGCACCACCGGCCAGGCCGGTGCGCTGCGCCTCGGCATCTCCCGCGCGCTGCAGTTCGCGAACATCGAGCACCGCCCGGCGCTGAAGAAGGCCGGCTTCCTCACCCGCGACGCGCGGGTGCCGGAGCGCAAGAAGGCCGGCCTCAAGAAGGCCCGCAAGGCTCCGCAGTACAGCAAGCGTTGATCGACGGCACGAGCCGTCGCACCCCGTGGCTTCTCCGCGGCCGGCCCCGCGTGGCCGGCGCACCGGGTGCGGCGGCTCGTCCGCTTTTCCGGGGTGCCCCTCTCTGATCGGGAGTTGAACTGTGGCTCGTCTCTTCGGAACCGACGGCGTGCGCGGGCTCGCCAACCGCGACCTCACCGCCCCCCTGGTGATGGACCTGTCCGTCGCGGCGGCGCGGGTGCTGGGCGAGCAGGGCGCGTTCAAGGGGCACCGGCCGGTCGCGGTGGTCGGCCGCGACCCGCGCGCCTCGGGCGAGTTCCTGGAGGCGGCCGTCGTGGCGGGCCTCGCCAGCTCCGGGGTGGACGTCCTGCGGCTCGGCGTCCTGCCGACGCCCGCGGTCGCGCACCTGACGCACGAGCTGGACGCCGACATCGGCGTGATGCTGTCGGCGTCGCACAACCCGGCCCCCGACAACGGCATCAAGTTCTTCGACCGCAGCGGCCACAAGCTGCCCGACGAGATCGAGGACCGGATCGAGGCGCGCCTCGGCGAGGCGTGGGACCCGCCGACCGGCGCGGGCGTCGGCCGCGTCCGGGAGGCGCACGGCGCGGTCGAGCAGTACGTGGCGCACCTGCTCTCGACGGTCCCGGTGTCGCTGGACGGCCTGCGCGTCGTGGTCGACTGCGCGAACGGCGCGTCCAGCGACGTGGCCCCGGAGGCGCTGCGCCGCGCCGGCGCCGAGGTCATCACGATCGGCACGGCGCCGGACGGGCTGAACATCAACTCCGGCTGCGGCTCCACCCATCTGGGGGCGTTGCAGAAGGCCGTCCGGGAGCACGGCGCGGACGCCGGCATCGCCAACGACGGCGACGCGGACCGCTGCCTGGCCGTGACCGGGTCCGGCGAGATCGTGGACGGCGACCAGATCATGGCGATCCTGGCCCTCGACCTGCGCGAGGCGGGCGCGCTCGCCGCCGACACCGTGGTCGCGACCGTCATGTCGAACCTCGGGTTCAAGCTCGCGATGCAGCAGGCGGGCATCACCGTCGTGCAGACCGCGGTCGGCGACCGGTACGTCCTGGAGGCGATGAAGGAGGGCGGCTTCGGCTTCGGCGGCGAGCAGTCCGGCCACGTCATCATGCTGGACCACGCCACCACCGGCGACGGCGTCCTCACCGGCCTGCACCTGCTCGCCGCGATGGTCCGCCGGGGGCAGCCGCTGGACGAGCTGACCAAGGTGATGACGCGGCTGCCGCAGGTCCTCATCAACGTCAAGGACGTCGACAAGACCCGCGCGAAGACGTCCCCGGACCTGGCCGCGGCCGTCGCCGCCGCCGAGGCCGACCTCGGCGAGACCGGCCGCGTCCTGATCCGGCCGAGCGGAACCGAGCCGATGGTCCGGGTGATGGTCGAGGCCGCCTCCGAAGCCCAGGCCCGGTCGGTGGCCGAGCACCTCGCGGGCGTGGTGAAGGCGGCCCTCGGCTAGCGCTCGTCGATCTCCAGGCGCCCGACCTTCAGGTGCCTGATCTCGACGGTCCCCGCCTCCAGATGGGCGATCACCGCCCGCTTCACGACGAGCTTGCCGATCGCGACCGCCCCGACGGCGACCGCGCCGACCGCCATCGCCCCGAGCGCCAGCGACCCGAGCCCGTTGCCCGCCCGCAACGCCACCCCGGTGGCGGACGCCCCGGTCACCTCGGCCCCCGTCGCCCGCGCGCCGACGCCCCGCTCGGTCCGCACCCGCGGCCGCTCGTCCTTGGCGCCGTCCCCGCCCTCACTGTCAGTCCGCTCCGGTTCGCTGCTCATCTCACGAGCATATGGCTCCGCCCTGCCCTCGGGGGTGACCCGACCACCATCACGGGCAGGGGGGCGCCCCCTGGATCAACACCGGCCGAGGAAGTCCTGGAGGGCGTTGTGGTCGGGGCGGGTTATGGGGAGGGCGTACTTGTCGGCGATCGCTATGTACTTGATCGCGTAGGTGCACTGGAAGGCCTTCTGGGGTTTCCATTCGCCGGGGCCCGAGTCGCTTTTCTGCCGGTTCGGTACGCCCCAGACGGCGAGGAGGTTGGCGTGGTCGTTGGCGAACCGCTCGCGGCGGTCCTCGCTCCAGCGGGACGCGCCCATGCGCCAGGCGAGGGCGAGCGGGTAGACGTGGTCGATCTGCACCTCGGCGGCGTCCTTCTTCGCGAAGGTGATCGTCTTGCCGCTGTAGGGGTCGTCGAGGCGACCGGCGAGGACGACGCAATCGCCCTTCTTCTCGACCTTCGCCAGGTCGCGGGCGAGGACGTCGTTGCGCTGGTCGCAGCCGTTGCGGTCGGTGTCCTTCCAGCGCGTGCCGAACTTGCCGCGCTCGTAGCCGCCGCCGTCGCCCTCGGACGCGACGCGCAGACCGGCGAGGTCCTTGCGGGCGCGGGCCGCGTCGCCGGACTTCGGCGTACCGGACGGCGGGGCGCCGGTCTCCGAGAGGCCGACGCCGCCTTCGCAGGCCGCCGTGGCGAGGGGCACGGCGAGCGCGAGGGCCGCCGCGGCCGTTCGTAGAGCGTGCACCAGCGCAGGGCCACCGGCCATGCCGTCACCGTCCTGGGGGTTTTTCTGTTGGTTTTTGCCGCCTCGTCAGCAAATAACCGATCAAACCGTATGGGCTGGCTTCCCGGCCACACGGCTTCGGCCGTCTGGGGCAGGATTGGCCCGTGCTGCATCTCAGAGCGATCGTCCCGGCGGACCGCACGGAACGGGTCTGCGCGGTGCTGGACGGCTGCGCCGGGGCCGCCAACGTCGTCGTCCTCGAAGGCGCCGCGCGTGCCCCGCGCGGCGACCTGGTGACGGCCGACGTCGCGCGCGAGTCGGCGAACGAGGTGCTGGACGCGCTGCGCGCGCTCGGCGTCGACCGGGACGGGTCCATCGCGCTCGACAAGGTCGACCTGACGCTGTCGGAGCGCGCCGAGCTGGCCAGGGAGCGGGCGCCCGGCCACGGCGACGACGCCGTCGTCTGGGAGGAGCTGGACCGGCAGGTCAGCGAGGGCACCGCGCTGACCTGGTCGTTCGTCGCGTTCCTGGCGCTGGCCACGCAGCTCGCCGGGATCGCGGCGCTGATCGACTCGCCGGTCCTGGTGGTCGGCGCGATGGTGCTCGGGCCGGAGTTCGGCGCCGTCGCGGCGATCTGCTACGGCCTCGTCCGCCTCCAGCCGGGCCGGATCGTGGAGGCGGTGCGGGCGCTCGCGGCCGGGTTCGCCGTGGCGATCGTGATCACGTACGTGTGCGCGCTGGTCAGCCGATGGATCGGCGTGATCGAGCTGGACCGGCTGCCGGACGAACGGCCGCTCACCGCGTTCATCTACAGCCCGGACCGCTGGTCGTTCATCGTCGCGCTGCTCGCCGGGGCCGCCGGGGTGCTGTCGCTCACCGCGGGCAAGTCGTCGGCGCTGGTCGGCGTCTTCATCTCGGTCACCACCGTGCCCGCCGCCGGGAACCTCGCGGTCGCGATGGCGCTCAAGCACGCCAGCGAGATCACCGGGTCGCTGCTCCAGCTCGCGGTCAACTTCGCCGGGATGATCATCGCGGGCGCGCTGACGCTGGTCGTCCAGCGCGCGGTGTGGTCATCGGTCCTGCGGCGCCGTGGCCGAAAGTCGCTCATCCGGGGAACTTAGGTCGCCGCGACATCGGCCTAAAGGCTGGCCGGCATCGCACTTGAGGGTGACGTGGCGCACGCGCCCAGCCACTAGGTTCGGTGATATGCCGATCATCGCCACCCAGGGCCTGACGATGAGGTTCCCCCGGGTGACCGCCCTGGACGACCTGTCCATGGCCGTCGAGCCGGGCGTCGTCGGGCTGGTCGGCGCCAACGGCGCCGGCAAGTCGACGCTCATCAAGATCCTCCTCGGGCTGCAGCCGCCGACCTCCGGCACCGCGACCGTCCTCGGCCTCGACATCGCCCGCGAGGGCCTGCGGATCCGGGAGAGCGTCGGGTTCATGCCCGAATACGAATGCCTGCCGCCGGACGTGTCCGCGACCGAGTTCGTCGTGCACATGGCCCGGATGTGCGGGCTGCCGCCGACCGCGGCCCGCGAACGCGCCGCCGACACGCTCCGGCACGTCGGCCTGTACGAGGAGCGCTACCGCCCCATCGGCGGCTACTCCACCGGGATGCGCCAGCGGGTGAAGCTCGCGCAGGCCCTCGTCCACGACCCGAAGCTCGTCTTCCTGGACGAGCCCACCAACGGCCTCGACCCGGCCGGGCGCGACGAGATGCTCGACCTGATCCGCCGCATCGGCGCCGAGTTCGGGATCAGCGTCCTCGTCACGTCCCACCTGCTCGGCGAGCTGGAGCGGGTCTGCGACCACGTCGTGATCATCGACGGCGGGAAGCTGCTGCGCTCGCAGGCCGTCGAGGCCTACACCAAGGAGAGCGGCGTCCTCACCGTCGAGGTGGACGAGGGCCGCGACACGCTCGGGCAGCACCTCTACGACCAGGGCGTGTCCGTCCATCCGGAGGGCCGGTTCCTCGTCGTCGACATCGCCGGCGAGCAGACCTACGACCTGATCCGCGACGGTGTCGCCGACCTCGGGCTGCGGCTGATCCGGATGGAGCAGCGCCGCCACCACATCGAGGAGGTCTTCCAGACGCCGCCCGCGCCGCAGGCGCCCGCCGGGACCGTCCAGGAGGGGGCGCCGCGATGAGCACCAGCACGATCCACGACATCGGGTACCGCCACTACGAAGGGCGCCGCAACGGCCGCGCGTACGTGCTGCGGTCGCTGTACGTCCACAACCTGCGCGCCGCCTTCGGCCTCGGCCGTCCCGCGCGGGCGAAGGTGATGCCGTTCCTGCTGGCGGCGATCATGATGCTGCCGGCCGCCGGGTCGGTCGCGGCGTTCTCCTTCACCAAGGAGCCGGACGCGCTGATCCGCTACTCGGGCTACGCCGTCATCATGCAGGTCATCGTGGCGATCTTCCTGGCCACGCAGGCGCCGGTGCTGGCCTCGCGGGAGGTCCGGTTCCACGTCATCCCGCTGTACTTCTCGCGCCCGGTCGGCCATCTCGACTTCGTGCTGGCCAAGGGCGCCGCGATGGCGTCCGCGCTGTTCGCGCTGATGGCCGTGCCCGTCACCGTCCTGTACGTCGGCGGGCTGGTCGCCAAGATGCCGGACTCGGGCGAGCAGGTGCTCAAGTACCTCGGCGCCCTGGTCGGCTGCGTGCTGTTCGCGCTCGTGCTGGCCGCGATCGGGATGGTGGTCGCGGCGTTCACGCCGCGCCGCGGCTTCGGGGTCGCCGCGGTCATCGCCGTCTACATGATCAGCACCGCGTTCGTCGGCGTCGTCCAGGGGATCGCCGAGGAGCAGACGAACTTCACCCTCCAGGGCTGGGCGGGGCTGTTCGCGCCGTTCAACCTGGTGGACATCGTCCAGGTCAGGCTGCTGGGCGCGCAGTCGTCGTCAGGAGGGGTGCCGTCCGGCATCGAGGGCGGCGTGGTGGCGCTGGCGCTGTGCACCGTCATCGTCCTCGGTTCGATCGCGGTCCTTTACCGTAGGTTCCGTAAGGCGGGGCTGTCATGAGCGAGTTGATTCTGGAGAACGTGTCCCGCTGGTACGGGAACGTCGTGGCCGTCAACGGCGTGTCGATGAAGGTCGGGCCGGGGGTCACCGGGCTGCTCGGGCCGAACGGCGCCGGCAAGTCGACGCTGATCCACATGATGGGCGGGTTCCTCGCGCCGTCGTCGGGGTCGGTGACGCTCGACGGGACGCCGATCTGGCGGAACCCGGGCATCTACCGCAGCCTCGGCCTGGTCCCGGAGCGGGAGTCGGCGTACGACTTCCTCACCGGCGAGCAGTTCATCCTGGCGATGGCGAAACTGCACAAGCTGCCCGAGCCGGGTGCCGCGGCCCGCCGCGCCATCGGCCTGGTGGAGATGGACTACGCGGCCGACCGCCAGATCGGCAACTACTCCAAGGGCATGAAGCAGCGCATCAAGATGGCGTCGGCGCTGGTGCACGACCCGCCGGTGCTGCTGTTGGACGAGCCGTTCAACGGCATGGACCCGCGGCAGCGGCTGCAGCTGATGGACCTCATCCAGCGGATGGCCGCCGAGGGGCGCACGATCCTGTTCTCCTCGCACATCCTGGAGGAGGTGGAGCGGCTCGCCAGCCACATCGAGGTGATCGTGGCGGGGCGGCACGCCGCGTCCGGCGACTTCCGCAAGATCCGGCGGCTGATGACCGACCGGCCGCACATCTTCCTCGTCCGGTCGGGCGACGACCGCCGGCTGGCCGCCGCGATCATCGCGGACGGCTCGGCGCGCAGCGTGCAGCTCACCGACAAGGGGCTGCAGGTCGAGGCGATCGACTTCCAGCGCTTCACCTGGCTGCTGCCGCAGATCTCGCGGGACGCCGGGGTGCGCCTCTGGGAGGTCTCCCCGGCCGACGAGTCCCTCGAAAGCGTGTTCTCCTACCTGGTGGCCCGGTGATCCCATGAATGCAACGATCGCGATGATCACGTTCCGGGCGATGCTCGGCCGCAAGCGGGCCCTGCTCCTGCTGGGGCTGCCGCTGCTCCTGCTCCTCCTCGCGGCCGCCCTGCGGGTGACCGGCAACAACGACCTGGACATCTCGGCGAACGTGCTGCAGACGTTCGGCCTCGCGACGCTGCTGCCGCTGCTCGCGCTGATCGCCGGCAGCGGCGTGATCGGGCCGGAGATCGACGACGGCCAGATCATGTACGTGCTGACCAAGCCGATCCGGCGCGAGGTGGTCGTGCTGACGAAGCTGGTCGTGGCGATCGTCCTGGTGACGGCCTTCGCGGTCGTCCCGACGGCCCTCGCGGCGCTCCTGCTGACCGGGACGACGGCCGGGCTGACGCCCGCGTTCGCGGTCGGCACGCTGGTCGGCGGCCTCACCTACAGCGCGGTGTTCGTGGCCCTCGCGGTCGCGAGCCGCAACGCCGTCACGATCGGCCTGCTGTACGCGCTGGTGTGGGAGACCCTGCTCGGGACGTTCGCGCCGGGCGCGCAGCAGGCGTCCATCCAGCAGTGGGCGCTGTCGGTGATCGACGCGCTCACCGGAGCGTCGCCGGTCAAGTCGGTGGTGGACCTGCCGGTGGCGATCACGCTGCTGGTGGTGGTCACGGCCGCCGCGACGGCCCTCGCCACCGTCCGGCTCCGCACCCTCGCGGTCGCGAGCGCCGACTAGCGCGCGAGCAGGCCGCGGTCCATGGCGACGACGACGGCGTGGGTGCGGTCGCTGACGTCCAGCTTCGCGAAGACGCGCAGGAGGTGGGTCTTGACGGTCGCCTCGGCGATGACGAGCCGCCGCCCGATCTCGGCGTTGGACAGGCCGTCGGCGACCGCCCGGAGCACGTCGATCTCCCGGGCGGTCAGCGCGGCCGGCTCGGGGCGGCGCATCCGGGCGACGAGCTTCTCCGCGACGCGGGGCGCGAGAACGGTCTCGCCGCGGGCCGCCGCGTGGATGGCGTCCACGAGCTGCTCGCGGGTGGTGTCCTTCAGCAGGTAGCCGATGGCGCCGGCCTCGATCGCGCGCTCGATCTCGGTGTCGGTGTCGTAGGTGGTGAGGACGAGGACGCGGGTCCCGGCGGCGCCGATCTCGGTGGTGGCGGCGACGCCGTCCAGCACGGGCATCCGCAGGTCGAGCAGCGCGACGTCGGGGCGGAGCCGGCGGGCGAGCGCCACCGCCTCGCGGCCGTCGCCGGCCTCGCCGACGATCTCGATGGTGGGTTCGGCGGCCAGCAGCGCGACGAGGCCCGCGCGCATGACCGTGTGGTCGTCCACCACGATGATCCTGAGCCTGCCGGTCATGTCATGCCTTCGCGGGGATCGTGGCGAGGACCCGGGTGCCGTCGCCGGGGGAACTGGTCACGGTGAGCTCGCCGCCGAGCTCGGCGAGGCGGCGGCGCATCCCGTCCAGGCCGAAGCCGCGGGACTCCGCGACCGCGAAGCCGCGCCCGTCGTCGGTGATCTCCAGTTCGACGCCGTGCGGGCGGCGTTCGAGGACGACCCCGACCGTGGACGCGGCGGCGTGCTTGCGGATGTTGGCGAGCGATTCCTGGGTGCAGCGCAGCAGCGCGATCCGGGTCGTCTGGTCGCAGTCGACGTCCGGGAGGTCGGCGGTGACGGTGAGCCCGGTGTCCTCGGCGAACCGGTCGAGGGTGCGGCGCAGCGTCCGGGCGACGGAGGCCGGGGCGACGCTGCCCGCCGACGCCGTCCCGACGAGGACGCGCGCCTCGGCGAGGTTCTCCCGGGCGGTCTGCTCGATCGACAGGAGCTGCTGGGCGCTGCGGTCCGGGTCGGCGCGAAGGCCCGTCCGGGCCGCCTCGGCCAGGACGACGATGGACGCGAACCCCTGCGCGAGCGTGTCGTGGATCTCGCGGGCGAGCCGTTCGCGCTCGTCGGCGGCGCCCTGCCGGCGCTGCGCCTCGGCGAGCCGCCGCTCGGCGTCCTCCAGGTCGGCGGCGAGGAGCCGGGCGCGCGCGTCGTGCTGCCCGACGACCCGGTGCATCCACAGCCCGAACAGCACCCCGGCCGCGTAGCCGATGAGCGCGGCGACGGAGTTGCCGCTGAGCTGCGCGCCGTCCGGCGCCGACCGGACCGCGTCGCCGGCGACCGCGGCCGCGGCGGCGGCACCGCTGAGGACGACCGCGCGCCGCGGGCTCCCCGCGAGGATCCAGAAGTGCGGGAGCGAGACGATGAGCAGGGACGCGGCGCCGTCCATGAGGTAGGCGACGGCGCCGATCCCCGCGACGAGCACGCCGAGGAACGTGAACCGGCGGAGCGCCGGATTCCCCGGGAACGTCCCGGTGATCGGGTAGCAGAGCCCGATCACCGACAGCAGCGACAGCGTGGCGGACCTGGTGGAGTCCGGCTGGTCCCACACCGCCAGCGCGGGCGGGACCAGCCCGAACACCACCCAGGCGGCGGCGTACCACCTGCGCAGCGCCCGCACCTGGGGACGTTCGCCGGGCCGCGCCATGCCGATCAGCCTACGTTCTGCCGCGCGGGCTCGGCCGCCCCCGCCACCGCCGGGCGCGCCACCCGGGACGGCCACCAGCACCGGTCGCCGAGCAGCAGCATCAGCGCCGGGAGGATCATGATGCGGATGACGGCGGCGTCCAGCAGCACGGCGACCGCGAGCGCGAAGCCCATCTGCTTCAGCTCCATGATGTGGACGAAGACGAAGCTCGCGAACACCGTCACCATGACGAACGCGGCGCTGGTCACCACGCTCGCCGAGCCGCCGACCCCGTCCAGCACCGCCTGCCGCGTGGGGACGCCGCGCCGCGCCCCCTCGCGGATCCGGCTGATCACGAACACCTGGTAGTCCATCGACAGCCCGAACAGGATCACGAACAGGAACAGCGGGACGCGGGAGCCGACGGACCCGGTGGAGGTGAAGCCGAGGAGCCCCTCCGCCCACGTCCCCTGGAACACGAGGACGAGCACCCCGAGCGAGGCCCCGGCCGACAGCAGGTTGAGCAGCACGCCGATCAGGCCGAGGACGACCGAGCGGAACGCCCACACGGTCATCGCGAACGTGACGAGCAGCAGCGCCCCGACGACGAACGGCAGCTTGCTCTTCTGGTGCTCGGGGTAGTCGGCGTAGCGGGCGACGTCCCCGGTCACCGCGGCCTCCATGCCGGGCTTCCCGACGGTCGCGGGCACGTACTCGCCGCGGATCCGGTCCAGGGACCGCTGTGCCTCGTCGGTGCTGACGTGGTGCGGCACCGCGAGTTCGAGGAGGTGGATCCGCCGGTCCGGCGAGGCGTGCAGCTCGGACGTGCCGGCGAGCAGCGGGTCGCGCTTCGCGCGCCCGGCCAGGTCGCGCAGGGCGGCGGTCACGTCGGGCGCGCGTCCGGCGTCGGCCTTGACGACGATCCGGTGCGTGGCCTTCAGCTCGGGGAACGCCGCGTTCAGCCGGTCGTAGACCTGCATGGCGGGGATCTGGCGCGGGTGGCTGTCGCGTCCCATGTCGGTCAGGTTGAAGTTCAGCAGCGGCGCGGCGAGGGCCAGCATGGCCAGGACGGACACCGCCAGGGTCGCCGCCGGGTGCCTGCCCGTGGGCCCCAGCATCGCCTTGGTGATCCGGCCGCCTCCGGTCCGCGGAGCCTTCGGGGCCTTCCCGCGCCGGGCGGCCCGCCGCTCCGCCCACCCGCCGAGCTTCGCCAGCACCGCGGGCAGGACGGTCAGCGAGCTGACGACGGCGACCAGCGTGACGACGATCGCGGCGGTCGCGATCGAGGAGAAGATCACGTCGTCCGCGAGGTACAGGGTCGCGCTGGACACCGCGACCGCCAGCCCGGACACCACCACCGCGCGCCCGGACGTCGCCGCGGCGATCTCCACGGTCGCCCGCGCGCTCAGCCGGCCGGCCGAGCGGGCCCGTTCCTCCCGTTCCCGCTTGAGGTAGAAGAGCGTGTAGTCGACGCCGACGGCCATGCCGATCAGCAGGATCACGCTGGCGCCGACCCCGGCGTCCGGGAACACGTGCGAGGCGAGCATCGACAGGCCGATCGCCGCCGCGATCGAGGTCAGCGCGAGCACCACCGGAACGATCGCGACCGCGAACGAGCCGAACACCACCAGCAGGGTGACCAGCGTGATCGGCAGGGCGATCACCTCGGTGCGGGCGAGGTCGTCGTCGCGCAGCTCGCCGACCCCCTTGCTGATGGACGGGCTGCCCGTCTCCTCGACCCGCACGCCCGGATGCGCGGCCCGCACGGCGGCCGTCTGGGCGTGCAGGGGTTCGATGTGGTCCTTGCCCTGGAGTTCGGGGCCCTTGATCGTCACGTCGACGCGGACCGCTGAGCCGTCCTTCGACCGGACGGGCGCCGACACCGACTCGACCTCCGGGAGCCGCTCCATCCGCGCGGCGGCGTCCCGCGCCGCCGCGTCGGCCGCCGCGCCGGTGCCGGTGATCAGTACGTGCTCGACGGGCTTCTGCTGCAGGCCGCCCTCGGCGGCCATCGCCTCCGCCCGCCCGGCCTCGCCGATGCGGTAGTCCTCGGTCGTGGCGGCGTGCCCGCCGGCCGCGATCCCGATCCCGAGGCACAGGGCGACGAACAGGAACCAGGCGGCGATCCCGCGCCAGGGGTGCCCGGCGCTCCACCGGGCCATGCGTACGGTGAGATTCGTCATGCGGAAAATGCTCGCCGCGAGCACCCGTCCCGCATGAGCCTCGACCGGTTGAACCTGCCGTCCACCGATCGGTGGACGGCAGGCCCGCCTCAGCCGGTGACGCGGGTCAGCTCGGCGATGATCTCGGACGCGGTCACCGGGTCGAGCGCGCCGAACGGGTGCCCCGTGCCGGAGTAGCGGCCCGTCATCAGCATGACGCGCTCGATGGTCTGCTCGGCGTACTCCTCCGGGGACAGGACGCGGATGCCGGGCTCGACGGCCACCATCACGTGCCGGCCGTCCGGTGTCATCAGGTTCACCTGGCGGCGGAACCCGCCGGTCTCCTTGTCACCGAGCTCCCAGCCGCGGGACGTCATGCCGAGGAACCTGCCGAAGTGGGCGGTGCGCCCCTCGAAGCGCGCCAGGCGGGTGCCGTCGCGTTCGTCGTCCGCGAGCACGTGCACGGGACGCCCGAGCTGCTCGAACGGCTGGAGGACCTCGTAGTCGGCGAAGACCGAGGCCCAGGCCGCGACGGTCTTCTCGTCGAGCAGGACCGGGTGCGGGAGGGTGACGGCGGTGTCCGGCGGCAGGGTGAACTCGTCGTCGTGGACGTCGGCGAGCGTGCCGTCCTCGGCCACGCGGAACACCGCGTCCCCGGCGGCCCACACGAGGCGCCGGGCGATGTGGCCCATCAGCGGCTGCTCGACGAAGAGGGCGCGGAACTCCTCCGGCGTCCAGGACCGCCCGGTCACCATCGCGCGCTCCAGGCGCTTGATCTGGTCGGCGGCGACCGTCCGGGCCTCCTTCTTGAGGTCGGCGAAGCGCTTGTAGGCGGCCGGCGCGAGGGTCTCGTCGTCCTTGACGCCGGGCTTGGGCAGCGACTTGCGGGGCTTGCCGTCCTCGTCGGTCACGAACGGCTTGAGCTGCTCGTCGAACCCGACCACGAACCGGCGCCCGCCGTAGTCGAGGGTCATCCTTCCGTCGGCGTCCAGGTCGAGGTCGGGGACGAGCCGGTCCGCGAGCTGCTCGGAGGTGAGCCCGCGCTCCCTGGCGACGGCGTTGAGCCGGCCCTGCGCCTGGGGACGCATGTGCTTGGCGTCGGCGGCCCGGCGGGCGAGCCGGTCCAGATGGCGCAGCGTGGCGTCTCCGGGCGTGTAGATCGCCATGAGGACGTCCAGCGCCGTCAGACCCTTGAACGTCCAGGTGTAGTAGTTGTCCCAGCGCGCCATCCGGGCGGCCAGGCGCGCGGCGGTGCCGGCGTCGCCGAGCCGCCGCAGGGCGTACTGCACGCCCGGCGCGGCCCACAGCCCGCTGGAGCGGTCGTTCACGCACAGGGCCCAGGCGAAGTCGGCGAGAGAGCCGGGATCGCACAGGTCGATGACCTGCTCGCACCCCGGATAGGGGTCCTTGGGCGTGGAGATCAGCAGCATGGTCACGAAGTTCCGGGCGGCCCGCACCGGCAGTGCCCGCTCACGGCCGCGCAGCAGGATCTGCGGGAGCTTGTCGCGGACGACCTCCTCGTCCCATTCCGGCAGCTCGTCGGGGTACTGGTCGAGGGGATCGGTGCGCAGCGCGCCCATCGCCGCGACGGCCTCGTCCCCGTACCGCCGCGCCGCCTCGACGAGGCAGTCCCCGCCGTGCTCGCGGCCGATGAGCATGAGCCCCTGCTCGGCCTTCGTCCGCTTGGGGCCCGGCTTGCGCAGCGCGTCCGGGATGACGAACGGGGCCGCGGCCGGGCCGTGCCAGCCGAACCAGAGCCGCGCGGCCTCGTCGACGCGGCCGAGCGCGTTGACCATCAGCGCCGCCGTGGCGTCGTCCAGGAACGGGACGAGGGCCTCCGCGCATCTGATGTGCTCCTTGGCCGCGTGCAGGATCAGCCTGTGGGCGGCGATGCCGCGCCGGGCGGCGAAGTGCTTGAGCGGGATCCGGTACACCCAGCCGGCCCAGTCGTCGTGGTAGCGCTCGTCGGCGAGGAGCTCGTCCGCGAGGTCGCCGGGTCCCTGCATCACCAGCCGGTGGTACCTGCGGCTGCGCTCCCCGCCCCGCGGCTCGCCCAGGGCGGCGCCGCTGCGGTAGTGCTCGGCCACCGCGTCCCAGTCGGTGTCCTCGGGAAGCGGTTCGTACGCTTTCGCGAAGCCGTCCGGAGTCTTCAGCCACTCCTCGCGCAGGCCGGGCGGCCACGACTCCTCGGCGGGCGTCTTCGGGCGCTTCAGCCCCTTCAGGACGACCGGCTCCGCGTCCGCCCGCCTCGGGCCGGTCCAGGGCGGCTCGACGAGCAGGCGGGGCAGCGCGCTTTCGGGGGCGTCTTCGATGCGGGGGTTCTCTGTCATCGCTCCGGTTTCAGGGCAGGGGTCGCTTCTTGATCGTCCGACGCCGGCGCGGACCCCGGAGTTCCGGCCGCCGGCCATGCCGGCGACACCGGTTCTTGACGACCACCTGCACGGCACTGTGCATGTGTGCCATACCGGTGCGGTGAGACCCGTGTTACAACGGCCTGGGAGGTCTTTGATCGTTCCAGAACCAGGGAGTGTGCCCATGTCAGTCTCGCGCCGCCAGCTCCTGGCGGGGACCGGTGCCGTCGGGGCGGGGATCGCCTTCACCGGCGCCGTCGAGCAGTTGTTCGCCGGGGCCGCGTCCGCGGCGCCGACCGGCGGCCATGACGGGTACGGGCCGCTCGTGCCCGATCCGAAGGGCCTGCTCGACCTGCCGCGCGGGTTCCGCTACACCGTCCTGTCCCGGGAGGGTGAGCCGCTGCGCTCGGGAGAGGGGCCCGTGCCGAGTCACTGCGACGGCATGGCCGCCTTCCCCGGACGCGGGGGCCGCACGTGGCTCGTCCGCAACCACGAGAACCGTCCCGACGCCGAGAACCGCGTGCCGCCGGTCAAGGGCGTCACCTACGACCCGGCCGGCCTCGGCGGCTGCACCGCGCTGGAGGTCGACCGCGCCGGGCGCGTGCACACCGAGCGCGTCGCGATCGCCGGGACGGCCGTCAACTGCGCGGGCGGCCCCACCCCGTGGCACACCTGGCTGACCTGCGAGGAGACCGAGGACAAGGCCGGGACCGGCGACTACACCAAGGACCACGGGTTCATCTTCGAGGTCGACCCCTATCGGCAGGAGCGGACCGTCCCCGAGCCGCTGACCGCGATGGGACGGTTCCAGCACGAGGCGATCGCCGTCGACCCGCGCGACGGCACGGTCTACGAGACCGAGGACGCGTTCGAGAAGCCGTTCGGGCTGTTCTACCGGTTCCTGCCGAAGAAGCCGCGCGGCGGGTTCGGCAGCCTGCGCGCCGGCGGCCGGCTGGAGGCGCTGTGCGTCCCCGACGTCCCCGACCTGTCGGCCGTGCGGGAACCCGGCACGGTGTTCCGGAACGTCGAGTGGAAGAAGGTCCCCGACCCGCTGGCGAAGGAGACGGCGATCCGGTTCCAGGACTTCGGGCCGGGCGGCGTCACGCACGCGCAGAAACTGGAGGGCTGCTACTGGGGCGGCGACCGCGTCTACTTCGTGTCGAGCTTCGCGAAGACGGCCGAGGGGTCGCGCGCCGACCACTTCGGGCAGGTGTGGTCGTACGAGCCGCGGCACCGCCGCCTCACCCTGGTGATCGTGTTCGGCCCGGACTCCGACGTGCAGAAGCCCGGCGAGTCGCCCGACAACATCTGCCTGGCGCCGCAGGGCGGCCTGATGGTCTGCGAGGACGGCGGCGGCGCCCAGCACGTCTACGGCGTGTCGCGCCGGCGCACGGTCTACCCGGTGGCCCGGAACCGGCAGAACACCGGCACCGAGAGCGAGCCCGAGTGGGGCGAGTTCGCCGGCGTCACCTTCAGCCCCGACAACCGGACGATGTACGTCAACGTCTACGACCCGGGCACCACCTTCGCCGTCACCGGCCCCTGGAGCCGCTAGCCGGGCGGCGGCCACGCGAGGACCTCCGGCGTGCGATCGCGTCCGAAGGCAGTTTCGAGCTTGCGAGAAACTGATCGCGCAGCGAGCCGCAAGGCGAGCCGGAGCGATGCCAGCGATCGCCGGATCTCTCGACGATGGAAGGCCGCCAGGCCCGAAGGAGGAGAGAGATCAAATTCTACGGAGCCGGACGCGCTGGACGGCGTGGTCGCGGTCCTTGTGCAGGACGAGGGTCGCGCGGGCGCGTGTCGGCAGGATGTTGGAGACGAGGTTGATCTCGTTGACGTCCCGCCACACGCGCTGCGCGAACGCGGCCGTCTCGTCCTCGTCCAGTTCGTGCGCGTACTTGTGGAAGTAGGAGCGCGGGTCGGTGAACGCGGTGCGGCGCAGCGCGAAGAGCCGGTCGATGTACCACTGGCGGATGTCCTCGACCCGCGCGTCCACATAGATGGAGAAGTCGAAGAAGTCCGACACGCCGAGGGCGCCGGCCGGCGGCGCCTGCAGCACGTTCAGGCCCTCGACGATGAGGATGTCGGGCCGCCGGACGGTCTGCTTCGCGTCCGGGACGATGTCGTACTCCAGGTGCGAGTACACCGGGATCGACGCCTCCTCCGCGCCCGCCTTGACCTCGGACACGAACCGGACGAGGGCGCGCCGGTCGTAGGACTCGGGGAAGCCCTTGCGGTCCATGATCCCGCGCTCGGACAGCACGGCGTTCGGGTACAGGAAGCTGTCGGTGGTGACCAGCTCCACGCTCGGATGGTCCGGCCAGCGCGCGAGGAGCGTCCGCAGCAGGCGGGACGTCGTGGACTTGCCGACCGCGACGCTGCCCGCCACGCCGATGATGAACGGGGTGGGCCGCACCTCGCCGCCGAGGAAGCCGCTGACGGTGTCGCGGAGCCGCCCGTCCGACTGGAAGAACAGGTTGAGCAGCCGGGACAGCGGCAGGTACACCTCCTCGACCTCGGTGATGTCGATCGGGTCGCGCAGGCCGCGCAGGGCGTCCAGCTCGCCGGGCGTGAGCGGCAGGGGCGTGTTCTCCCGCAGGCCGCGCCAGTCGTCCCGGGAGAGTTCCACGTAGGGGCTCGGCACGGTGTCCCATCCGCTCGTCATGCCTGAACAGTAACCGGGCAGGTCAGCCCGTCACCGGGTTTTCACCGGGCGTACACGTTAGTGCCAGGCGTCTACGCCCCTTGCAGGTAGGTCCCGGGCGGGACACCGAATAGAGTTGCCGCCATGTGCGGAATCGTGGGGTACGTAGGCGGCCGGTCGGCGCTCGACGTCGTCGTCGAGGGGCTGGCGCGGCTGGAGTACCGCGGCTACGACTCGGCCGGAGTGGCCGTGCTGGCCGACGGGAAGCTGGCGACGGCCAAGCGCGCGGGCAAGCTCGTGAACCTGCGCGGCGCCCTCGAAGAGGCGCCGCCGCCCGCGGGCACGCTCGGCATGGGGCACACCCGGTGGGCGACGCACGGCCCGCCGAACGACCGCAACGCGCACCCGCACGTCGACTGCACCGGCTCCGTCGCGGTCATCCACAACGGCATCATCGAGAACTTCGCCGAGCTGCGCGCCGAGCTGGAGGAGGGCGGGCACGGCCTGGTGTCCGACACCGACACCGAGGCCGTCGCGCACCTGCTGGAGGACGAGCTGAAGGCGGGCGGCGACCTCGCCGCGGCGATGCGCCGCGTCTGCCGCCGGCTGGACGGCGCGTTCACACTCGTCGCCGTGCACACCGGCGATCCCGACCTGGTCGTCGGGGCGCGCCGCAACTCGCCGCTCGTCGTCGGGGTCGGGGACGGGGAGAACTTCCTCGCCAGCGACGTCGCCGCGTTCATCGCGCACACCCGGAACGCGATCGAGCTCGGCCAGGACCAGGTCGTCGAGCTGCGCGCCGGCGGGGTGAGCGTCACCGACTTCGAGGGGCGCCCCGCCGAGGTGAAGGAGTACCACGTCGACTGGGACGTGTCGGCCGCGGAGAAGGGCGGCTTCGACTACTTCATGCTCAAGGAGATCGCCGAGCAGCCGCGCGCCGTCGCCGACACGCTGCTCGGCCGGATCGGCACCGACGGGCGCCTGCGCCTGGACGAGATGCGCATCCCCGACCGGGAGCTGCGCGAGGTCGACAAGATCATCATCGTGGCCTGCGGGACGTCCTACCACGCGGGGCTGATCGCCAAGTACGCGATCGAGCACTGGGCCGGGCTGCCCTGCGAGGTGGAGCTGGCCAGCGAGTTCCGCTACCGCGACCCGATCCTGTCCCCGGCGACGCTGGTCATCGCGATCTCCCAGTCGGGCGAGACGATGGACGCGCTGATGGCCGTCCGGCACGCCCGCGAGCAGAAGGCCAAGCTGCTCGGCATCTGCAACGTCAACGGCTCCACGCTGCCGCGCGAGTGCGACGGCGTCCTCTACACGCACGCCGGCCCGGAGATCGCGGTCGCGTCCACCAAGGCGTTCCTCACCCAGCTCGTCGCCGTCTACCTCATCGCGCTCTACCTCGCGCAGGTGCGCGGCACCAAGTGGGGGGACGAGGTGTTCGCGATGATCCAGCTCCTGGAGCGGATGCCGGAGAAGGTGGAGAAGGTCCTGGAGACCATGGAGCCGGTGCGCGAGCTGGCCCGGTCGCTGGCCGGTGAGCGGTGCGTGCTGTTCCTCGGCCGCCACGTCGGCTTCCCGGTCGCCCTGGAGGGCGCGCTGAAGCTCAAGGAGCTGGCGTACATGCACGCCGAGGGCTTCGCCGCCGGGGAGCTGAAGCACGGCCCGATCGCGCTCATCGAGAAGGACCTGCCCGTCGTGGTCGTCGTGCCGCCCCGGGCGCGGGACGTCCTGCACGACAAGATCGTGTCCAACATCCAGGAGATCCGGGCCCGCGGCGCCCGGACCATCGTGATCGCCGAGGAGGGCGACGCGTCGGTCGAGCCGTACGCCGACACGCTGATCGCCGTCCCGGCCGTCCCGACGCTGCTGCAGCCGCTGGTCACGACCGTCCCGCTCCAGGTGTTCGCGTGCGAGCTGGCCACCGCGAAGGGGCATGACGTCGACCAGCCGCGCAACCTCGCCAAGTCCGTCACCGTCGAGTAGCCGGGCGTTTCCCGGAACCCGCGGGCGCCGCGCCGCGTCTCACCGGGCATCGGGACCGGTCTGCTCCCCGCGGGGATGATCTGCGCATCCCCCGACGGGCCGGCGCGGCGTCCGGAGGTGACGGGTGGGAGTAGACGGCGGCCTGGGGATCGAGGCGCGCGGAGTCGCGCGCCGCTTCGGCCCGGTCGAGGCGCTGCGCGGGCTGGACATCGCCGTCCCGTACGGCCAGGTCACGGCGCTCGTCGGGGCCAACGGCGCGGGCAAGACGACGCTGCTGCTGATCCTCGCGACCCTGCTCGCGCCCGACGCGGGCACGGTGCGGATCGCCGGGCACGACGCGCTCGCCCGCCCCGCCGAGGCCCGCGACGCGCTCGGCTGGATGCCGGACACGTTCGGCGTGTACGACCAGCTCACGGTGGACGAGTACCTCGCGTTCTTCGCCGAGGCCTACGGGCTGCCGAAGCAGGAGCGCCCGCGCCGGATCAGGGCGCTGCTCAGCCTCGTCCACCTGGAGGACCACCTCGGGCAGCCCGTCCACGCCCTGTCGCGCGGGCAGAAGCAGCGGCTCGGGATGGCGCGGGCGCTCGTGCACCGGCCCCGCGTCCTGCTGCTGGACGAGCCCGCGTCCGGCCTCGACCCGCGCTCGCGCGTCGAGCTGCGCGACCTGCTGCGCTCCCTGGCCGCGGACGGGGCGGCGGTGCTGGTGTCCAGCCACATCCTCAGCGAGCTGGAGGAGATCGCCGACCGCGTCGTCCTCGTCGACCACGGCCGGACGGTCGGGGACCACGCGATGGCGGAGCTCGCCGGCGCGTCCGCCCGCGTCCGGTGGCGGATTCGCGCGCTCGACACCGGGCGGCTGGAGACGGCGCTGGCGGGGGCGCTCGACGGGCTGCCCTGGCTGGAGACCACCGGGCTCCCGGGCGGCGCCGAGGTCGGCCCGCTCACCGAGAACGAGGCCGCGGGCCTGCTGGCCGAGCTCGTCCGGGCCGGGGTGCCCGTCTGCGGGCTCGCCCCGGCCGGCAGCGCGCTCGAATCGGCCTACCTGGCGATGACCGAGAACCGGAGGTGACCGGCATGACCGCGCGCGGAATCGGCCTGGTGGCACGGCAGGAGATCAGGACGCGGCTGCGGACCGGCCGCTGGAAGATCCTGCTCGCGGCCTGGTTCGTCATCGTCAACGGGCTCGGCCTGATGTTCCGGCTCGCGCTGGAGGTGGACTCCTCCACCGACGAGGACGCGGGGATCCCGATGTTCGGCGGCGTCCTGCTCGGGGTGCTGGTGCTGATGATGCTCGTCACCCCGGCGCTCAGCGGCCAGTCGATCAACGGCGACCGGGAGCGGGGGACGCTCGCCACGCTCCAGGTCACCCGGCTCACGCCCGGCGACATCGCGCTCGGCAAGCTCGCCGCCGCGTGGGGGACCGGCCTGGTCACCCTGCTCCTGACGCTGCCGACCCTGCTGCTCCCGGTCGCCGAGGGCTCGATCGGGGTGGCGCGCGTCGTGGTCGTCCTCGCCGTCACCGGCCTGCTCATCGGCGTGGTGTGCGCCGTCTCGCAGGCGTGGTCGGCGCTGCTCGCCCGCAGCATCACCTCGGTGCTGATGTCGTACCTCACGGTGTTCGCCCTGCTCGCCGGGACGCCGCTGGTGTTCGCGATCGCCCTCCAGCTGACGGCGGAGCACCGGCCCGGCCCCTACGGCGGGTACAGCGTCGAGCACAGCGAACGCGTCTGGTGGCTGCTGTCGCCGAACCCGGTCGTCGTGCTCGCCGACGCCGCGCCGCGACTGCCGGAGGAGAGGATCGTCGTCGGCGACGAGGTGGTGAGCCGGTCGGCGTCGGACGACCCCCTGGGCGGGCTCAGCCGCAGCGTCCGCGACGTCCGCGAGGGCGAGGACGCCGACGACGGCGGCTCGGCGGAAGGGGGCGCGGTGTGGCCCTGGGGCCTCGCCTTCGACCTGGCCCTCGCCGCGGGCGCCGTGTCGATCACTGCGTCCCGGCTGCGAACCCCCGTCCACCGCATTCCCCGAGGCGTCCGCGTCGCCTGAATAAAGCGTCCCGCTGATCACCTCATCAAAACACGCCCGGCCCGGGCTCGTCCCGGCGCGAAAATATTCAGCGTGCTCCGGAACATCACACGTTCCCTGCCGCGGGATGCAATTCTCGTATTCGCTGAAATTCTCAGTCGCCGTGAAAGTTGCAGAGACTCTTTCAGGGGCGGTCGAAACGGCCGCGCTTGACCTCGTCGGTGAATCTGCGCCATTCTCCGGCGCCGAACGCGAGGATCGTCACCGCGTCCTCGGTATCGCGCACGGATATGGCGTCGGCGTCGAGCCGTGCGACCTCGACGCAGCCGTTGCTGGCGCCGCATCGGGTGCTCTTTCTCCATCGGGCGGGCGGTGTCCCACGGAAACTCATGACGGCTCCCTGCGTCGAACGGTGCCTTGGATTCGCGGCGGCGCTGCCGTGTTCAAGCACACGGTAACAAGATCGCAAAAAACGCCTGATCACCTCCGGGTAGCGCGGTACCCGTGGGTCAGGCGTGCCGAGGTGGTTCCAGAGTTGCCGGTGGGAGGCTCGTCGAGCCGGGTCGGTCGTGGACCCGGCCCGTACGGCGTGGCCCCCGGGGCGCCCTCGTGAGGCGCCGGCCAAGGGCTCAGAAGCGTGTCAACGCCCTGTCATCGGCCCAAATCGAATTCGCCCTTCTTGGCTCGATGGAGGAAGTCCCGCCACTCTCCCTGGGAGAACGACAGGACCGGGCTCTGCGTGCCGTGCTTGGCGTCCCGCGCCCCAATGAAAGGGGACGAACCAGCCAGTGTGGCGATTTCCACGCACGTGTTGCTCGCCCCGCAGTGGGCGCTTCTCCTCCACTGGGGAGCAGGAGTGGCGAAAGGGGACACTCGGTGCCTTTCACAAGGTTTGAGCCACTTAGCGGACCCGTCACCATGCGTCCTTGGCCTCGGCGATCCGCCGCCGTGATTCCTCGGTGTCCAGTGCCTGGCCTGCCAGGCTTGAATAGGCTAGCCGGTACATATAGGTAACAGCCTCATCCGCGAGGTGGCTGATTGTCAGGGATTCGGTGTGCACGATATCAGGAAATACGATGTCATGCACCGGTGAGAATTCCAGAAGGATAAACGATTCGGCCAACACCGAGTGTGCGATCCCCAACGGCAGGATCTGTACCGTCACGTTCGGCCGCTCGGTCATCCGGCACAGATGTTCGAGTTGCTCGCGCATCACCTTGTGGTCGCCGATCCGGCGCAGCAGAACCGCCTCGTCGAGAACCGCCGACAGTTCCAGGCCGGACGGCCCGTCCAGCAGTTCGCGGCGGCGCATTCGCACGTCCACCCGGCGTTCCAGTTCCTGCGGCGGGAGCGTGGCGAGGTCGCTCCAGCCGCCGATCACATGGCGCGCGTAGTTCTCCGTCTGCAGCAGCCCCGGAAAGACGGTGCTGCCCCATTCCCTGAGCGCGGTGGCCTCGGCCTCCAGGGCGATGAAGTCGGCGAGCGGGCTCGGCAGGTCGCGGTAGTCCTCCCACCAGCCCCGCTGCGCGGCGTCGTGCGCCAGCGAGATCAGGTCACCGCGCCGCGCCCCGTCCACCTCGTAGAGGTCGAGCAGGCGCCGCACGTCGCCGATCTTCGCGCCGGTCCGCGCGTTCTCGATCCGGCTGACCTTGGCGGTGGACCAGGCGAGCCGTTCGGCGACCTCGTCTCCGGTGAGGCCCCTGCGTTCGCGCAGCCTGCGGAGCTCGGCGGCCAGCCGCCGCTGCCGGACGGAGGGACCGCGGGAAGTGCTCATGGCTCGGGCCTCTCCAGTCCCGGCGGACTGATCTTGGCGCATTCTGCCGCACCGGGGGGTCGCGGCGCGAATACATCGGACCGGATGAAGAAGATTCTACGGCCGATGATTCGTATGCGCACATGACACCGAAAGTTGCACCGTAAGGTGCAATTGGCGCGGAGGCAGGGTTGGAGACCCGCCGCTCGTGGCACGCTGAGTGTGTGATCGACTTGGGGAGCCGCGGATGAGGTACGCGCACGAGGTCGGCAAGGTCCGGGCGGCGGAGCGCGCCCTCATGGCCCGGCTCCCCGAGGGCACGCTGATGCAGCGCGCCGCAGCGGGCCTGGCCTCGGTCTGCGCGCGCGTCCTGCCCGCCGTGTACGGGTCCCGCGTCGTCCTCCTCGTCGGCGGCGGCGACAACGGCGGCGACACCCTCTACGCCGGCGCCCGGCTCGCCCGCCGCGGCGCCCGCGTGCACGCCGTCCAGGCCGGCCCCAAGATCCACGAGGCCGGGCTGGCCGACCTGCGCGCCGCCGGCGGCCGGCTGCTCGGCGGCGGCGAGGAGGCCGCGATCGCCGGCGCCGACCTGATCATCGACGGCCTGACCGGCATCGGCGGGAGCGGCGGCCTGCGCGAGCCCCACGCCGCCTACGCCGCGCTCGCGTCCGAGTCCGCGGGCATCGTCGTCGCCTGCGACGTCCCGAGCGGAGTGGACGCCGGCAGCGGACGCGTCGCGGGCACCGCCGTCCACGCCGACGTCACGGTCACCTTCGGCACGCACAAGCCGGGACTGCTGATCGACCCGGGCGCGTCCTACTGCGGTGTGGTCGAACTGGTCGACATCGGGCTCGGCCCCGACCTGCCCGACCCGGACGTCGTCGCGGCCCGCCCGGTGGACGTCCAGCCCCCCGAACCCGGCCCCGAGTCCGACAAGTACCGCCGCGGCGTCGTCGGCATCCTCGCCGGCGGCGACGCGTTCACCGGGGCGGCCGTCCTCAGCGCGGGCGGCGCCGTCCGCGGCGGCGCCGGAATGGTCCGCTTCGCCTCCGTCGCGCACCCGGTGGAACTCGTCCGGCACCGCTGGCCCGAGGTCGTCACCACCGTCATCGAACCCGGCCGCGCCAAGATCCTGGAGCGCATCGGGCGCGTCCAGGCCTGGGTCGTCGGCCCCGGCCTCGGCACCGGAGCCGCCGCCGAGTCGCTCGTGGAGGCCGTCCTCACCACCGACCTGCCCGCGCTGGTGGACGCCGACGGCCTCACGGTCCTGTCCCGCCGCCGCGATCTGCTGCGCCGCGCCGCGCCGACCGTCCTCACCCCGCACGCGGGCGAACTGTCCCGGCTCATCGCCGCCACCCGCGACGACATCGAGGCCGCCCGCCTCGACCACGTCCGCCGCGCCGCCGCCGAACTCTCCGCGACCGTCCTCCTCAAGGGCTCCACCACCCTGGTCGCCGAGGAGGACCGCCCCGTCCGCGTCAACCCCACGGGCACGCCCCGCCTCGCCACCGCCGGAACGGGCGACGTCCTCTCCGGCCTGATCGGAGCCCTGCTGGCCGGCGGCATGCCCGCCCTCGACGCGGCCGCCGCCGGCGCCTACCTGCACGGCCTGGCCGCCCGCCTGGCCGCCGCCCCCACCCCCGGCCCCGAATCCCCGATCAGCGCCGAAGACGTCATCACCGCCCTCCCCGCCGCCTTCCGGACCCTCGTGGCGCCTATGGCGGGGACGCCGGGTCCGGCGCCCGGGGGCGCCTGACCCGGCGTCCCCGCTGTGTTTATTGCAGTGCCCTTCTCCTTTGGGCCTGGCGGCCCTCCATCGTCGGGTACTGCGGGCGATCGCTGGCATCGCTCCGACTCGCCTTGCGGCTCGCTTCGCGATCAGGTTCTCGCAAGCTCGAACCTGCCTTCGGACGCGATCGCAACCATTGAGGTCGTCGCGTGGTTGCGGCGGTGGCTGAGGTCGACGCGCCCGACGTGTTTATTGCAGTGCCCTTCTCCTTTGGGCCTGGCGGCCCTCCATCGTCGGGTACTGCGGGCGATCGCTGGCATCGCTCCGACTCGCCATGCGGCTCGCTTCGCGATCGCGGCTCCTGCGGCAGGTGTCAGGTGGGGTCGGTGGCCTGGGTCGGGCTGGGGTGCGCGGGGTCGGGGGTGGTCCAGCTGGCGAGGAGGCTGAGTTTGTCCTCGGAGTCGCTGCCCGGTTCGGCGTTGTAGGCGATGAGGGTGAGGCCGTCCGTGGTGAGATCCAGGGACTCGTAGGCGAGGTGGAGGTCGCCGACGACCGGGTGGTGGAAGGGCTTGGCGCCGTTGTGGTGATGGCGGACGTCGTGGCGGGCCCAGCGGGTGCGGAAGTCCTGGCTGCGGGTGGACAGCTCGCCGATGAGGTCGGTGAGGGCCTTGTCGAAGGGGTCGCGGCCGGCCTGGGCGTGGAGGAGGGCGACGGTGGTGTCGGCGGCGCCTTCCCAGTCTCCCCAGAACTCGCGGGAGTGGGGGTCGAGGAAGGTGAAGCGGGCGATGTTCGGGACGGCGCCGCGGGCTGAGTCGATCATGGGCGCGTACAGGGCGCGGCCGAGGGCGTTGGCGGCCAGCATGTCGCTGCGGCCGTTCTTGACGAACGCCGGGCCGGTCATGGAGTCCAGGAGCCGCTGCACCGAGGGCCGGACCGTCGTCGAGGCGGCGCGGCGCCCGCGGCGCGGGGACGGGCCGGCGGCGCGGGCAAGGTACTCCAAGTGGGTGCGGTCCTCGTCGCCCAGCCGCAGGGCGCGGGCCAGGGCGTCCAGCACCTGGTCGGAGACGCCGGACAGGTCACCGCGTTCCAGGCGCGAGTAGTACTCGACGCTGATGCCGGCGAGTTGGGCGACCTCGGCGCGCCGCAGGCCCGGGACCCGGCGGGTGCCGTAGGACGGCAGCCCGGCGTCCTGCGGAGTGATCCTGGCGCGGCGCGAGGTCAGGAACTCGCGGATCTGGCTGCGATGGTCCACGCCCTCCAGGCTAGGCGGGCTCGTGCCGAGGAGGGGTGCCCTGCCAGTACACCCTTCAGCAGTGCCTTCCACCCGATCGGGTCGGCGCCTTCTGATGGTGGTGCACGCAAGCGGAACGTGAAGAAGGAGTGAAGGTCATGCGTGGTGTGGTGTTGCACGCTCCTGGCGATGTGCGGGTGCGGGACCGCGAGGACCCGCGGATCGTCGAGCCGACCGACGCGGTCATCCGGGTGGCGGCGGCGTGCGTGTGCGGTTCGGACCTGTGGCCCTACCGGGGTGCGAACGGGCCGGTCCACGACCGGCCGATGGGCCACGAGTACGTCGGCGTGGTCGAGCAGGTCGGCGACGAGGTGCGGAACGTCAAGCCCGGCGAGTTCGTGGTCGGGTCGTTCTTCGCCTCCGACAACACCTGCGAGATCTGCCGGGCGGGCTACCAGTCCCGCTGCGTCAACGCCCAGCTGGTCGGGGCGTCCGGCACCCAGGCCGAGTACGCCCGGATCCCGCTGGCCGACGGCACCCTGGTCGCCGCGCCCGGCGTGCCCGGCGCGGATCTGGTCCCGTCGCTGCTGACCGCCTCGGACGTCCTCGGCACCGGCTGGTTCGCCGCCGTCGCCGCGGAGGCGGGGCCGGGCCGGACGGTGGCGGTCGTCGGGGACGGCGCGGTCGGCCTGCTCGGCGTCCTCGCGGCCCGGCGGCTGGGCGCCGAGCGGATCGCGATCTTCAGCCGGCACGCCGACCGGCAGAAGCTCGCCCTGGAGTTCGGGGCCACCGACGTGATCCCCGAGCGCGGGGACGAGGGTGTCGCGCGGCTCAAGGACCTCCTCGGCGGGCTCGGCGCGCACAGCGCGATCGAGGCGGTCGGCACCCAGGAGTCGATGATGCAGGCCATCCGCTCCACCCGGGCCGGAGGGCACGTCGGCTATGTCGGCATGGCCCACGACGTCCGGATTCCGGGTGACGAGCTGTTCTACTCCGGGGTGCACCTGCACGGCGGTCCGGCTCCGGTACGCCGGTTCCTGCCCGAGCTCATCCAGATGATCTGGGGCCGCGCCATCGACCCCGGCCGGGTCTTCGACCTCGAACTCCCCCTGGAGGACGCGGCCGAGGCCTACAAGGCGATGGACGAGCGCCGCGCCATCAAGGCCCTGCTGCGCCCCGAGGGCTGACGGCGGCGGCCCCCGGCGGGTTGAACCTGGGAACGGACGTTTGCGTCTTAGTGGACGAAGAGTGTTCGTTGGCGGGGCGTCCGGGCCGTGAGCTGGGCGATGATGCTCCGGGCACGGCCGTGGGGGCGGCACACTTGGTGTTCATGAGGGTTCCTGTGGAGGCGCGGGTCGAGGTCGGTGCCATCGGCGGCAACGTCGGGCTGCTGCGCGAGCGCGCGCGGGGCGCCGAGGTGATGGCCATGGTGAAGGCCGAGGCGTACGGGCACGGGCTGGCCGAGGCGGCCCGCGCGGCGCTCGCCGGAGGCGCCTCGTGGCTCGGCGTCGCGAAGCTGGCGGAGGCGCTGCGGCTCCGCGACGAGGGCATCACCGTCCGGACGCTGGTGTGCGTGGGCGTTCCCGGCGAGCCCTACGCGGAGGCCGTCACGCGGGACGTTGACCTGACCGTGGGGGCGGTCTGGCTCCTGGACGAGGTGGTCCGGGCGGCGGAGGCCGCGGGACGTCCGGCGCGCGTGCATCTCAAGGCCGACACCGGCATGTCGCGCGGCGGCGCGCGGGGCGGCGACTGGGACGCGCTGGTCGGCGCGGCGCTGAAGGCGGAGGCCGCGGGCCACGTCCGGGTGGTCGGGGCGATGTCGCACTTCGCCTGCGCGGACGAGCCGGGCCACCCGTCGATCGCCGCGCAGCTCGCCGCGTTCACCGACATGGTGGCGCACGCGGAGAAGGCGGGCGCGCGGTTCGAGGTGCGGCACCTGGCGAACTCGGCGGCCACGCTGACGCTGCCGGAGGCGCGGTTCGACCTCGTCCGCCCGGGGATCGCGACGTACGGGCTGACGCCGGTGCCGTCCCTCGGCACGTTCGGGCTGCGCCCCGCGATGACGCTGGTGGCGGACGCGGCGCTGGTCAAGCGGGTCCCGTCGGGCAGCGGCGTGTCGTACGGCCACACCTACCGCACCGAGCGGGAGACCACGCTGGCCGTGGTCCCGGCCGGGTACGGCGACGGCATCCCCAGGCACGGGTCGAACGTGCTGGAGGTCCTCGCGGGCGGGCGGCGCAGGAGGATCGCCGGACGGGTCTGCATGGACCAGTTCGTCATCGACCTCGGCGACGACGCGCTCGCCGCGGGGGACGAGATCATCCTGTTCGGGCCGGGCGACCGGGGCGAGCCGACCGCGCAGGAGTGGGCGGACGCGCTGGGCACGATCTCCTATGAGATCGTCACCCGCATCGGGTCCCGGGTACCGAGGGCGTACCCGGGAGGGGCGCTGTAGGGAGCGCGTGCATGGACAGCAAGAGCAGGCGCAGGATCGGCATCGCCGGTGTCGTGGCGGGTGTCGGCGCGGCGGGCGTGGGCGCGGCGGTCGGGCTGCGGCACCTCGCCGTCGGGCGGGTGCGGCTCCGGCCGGATCCGGACGCCGGCGAGCCGTTCGGCGAGCTGCGCGGCCGGGCGACGACCGTCGTCGCCGACGACGGCGTGCCGCTGCACGTCGAGGTGGACGGCCCCGAGGACGCCGATCTCACGGTCGTGTTCTGCCACGGCTACGCCCTCAACCAGGATTCCTGGCACTACCAGCGGCGCGACCTTCAGGGGTCGCTGCGGATGGTCTTCTGGGACCAGCGCAGCCACGGCCGTTCGGGACGCAGCGATCTCGCGAACGCGACGATCGAGCAGACCGGGGACGACCTGCGCGCCGTGCTGGAGGCGACGGTCCGGCCGGGCGCCCCGGTCGTCCTGGCCGGGCACTCCATGGGCGGGATGGCGATCATGGCGTTCGCGGACCGGCACCGGGAGCTGTTCGAGGAGCGGGTGGTGGGCGTCGCGCTGGTGAACACCTCCTGCGGGGATCTGGCGGAGATGACGCTGGGGCTCCCGATGGTGCTGGCCAAGGCCGTCCGGCCGCTCGCCCCGCGGACGCTGCGCGGCCTCGGCCGCCGCGCGGAGCTGGTGGAGAAGGCGCGCGGGCTGGGCGCCGACCTGGCGTTCGTCGTGACGCGGAAGATGGCGTTCGCCGACAAGTACGTCAGCCCGTCCGTGGTCGACTTCCTGGAGCAGATGATCCGGGCGACGCCGATCGACGTGATCGCGGAGTTCTACCCGGCGCTGATGGCGCACGACAAGGCCGGCTGCCTGGACGTCCTCGGCGGCGTGCCGGCGCTGGTGCTGGTCGGCGGGCGCGACCGGCTGACCCCGGCCGCGCACGGCCGGCGCATCGCCGAGGCGATGCCGGAGGCGGAGCTGGTCGAGGTGGAGCAGGCCGGGCACGTGCTGCCGCTGGAGTACCCGGGCGTGGTCACCGGCGGCCTGCGCCGGCTGATCGACCGCGTCCGTCCCGAGTACGCAGAGGAGCGCAGCGCGTGAGGGCCTTCACCATCACCGTCCCGACGGCGGAGGACATGCGCGAGCTCGGCCTGCGGCTCGCCGGGCGGCTGCGCGCGGGTGACCTGCTCGTGATGACCGGGCACCTCGGCGCGGGCAAGACGACGCTGACGCAGGGCATCGGCGAGGGCCTGAAGGTGCGCGGGCCGATCACGTCGCCGACGTTCGTCATCGCGCGGGTGCACCCGTCGCTGGCGGGCGGACCTCCGCTGGTCCATGTGGACGCCTACCGGCTCGGCGGATTCGCGGAACTGGACGATCTTGACCTGGACGCGTCCGTGGCGGAATCGGTGACGATCGTGGAATGGGGAGAAGGGCTCGCCGAGGGCCTCGCCGAGGACCGGCTGGAAGTGATCATTTCGCGCGGCGACGGACCCGGCGAGGAACGCGAAGTAAGGATCGTCGGGGTCGGTCATCGCTGGGCCGACCTGGAACTCGGCCCTGGATGACGATCGTCCGGCAACTTCTTCGGTTTTTGCCAGTCTGGATGGACCACTTTACGGCTACATGTCGTACTCTTTGCCGAACGAACCTCACCTTCGCGACCTATCGATTTCCAACGGGAGTGGGAACCGGTGAGTGGTAGCCATCGCAGCGGTAGTCACCGCGACAGCTACCGCGGTTCGGGCGGTGGCCACGAGTCTGACGGCGGTTACCGGCGGGACGGCGGTGGGTACGGCGCGGGCGGCGACGAGTACGGACGGTACTCGTCGGGGCGTTCGGGTAGCGGGCCCTACCAGAGAGAGACCGGGCCCTATGAGACCGGTAGCGGCGGCTATCGTTCCGACAGCGGCGGATACCAAGCTGAGAGCGGCGGATACCGCACCGAGAGCGGGGGCTACCGCACCGAGAGCGGCGGTTACCGCACCGAGAGCGGCGGTTACCGCACCGGCAGCGGCGGCTACAGGACGGACAGCGGCGGATACCGGTCCGGCAGCGGCGGATACCGCACCGGCAGCCACCGGGTCGTGCGCGACCGCCGTGCCGGACGGCGCTGGGCCGTCATCGTCGGCGGCGCCGTCGCGGGCATCGGCGCCTGCGTGCTGGCCGCGTTCGTCGTCCTGAGCGGGGTCGGCGCGAGCGGCGAGAAGGGCAGCGGGCAGGTCGTCGGCAGCGGCGCCTCCGAGAGCTCGCCGACGGCGAAGGGCGAGCGCGCCGCCGTCCCCGACTCCTGCACGATCGTCGGCGACGATCTGATCAACAAGCTGGCGCCCGACTCCGAGCGCAACGTGGCCGACAACTACCAGGGCGACGACCAGCAGAACCAGTGCGTCTGGGGCGCCTACGCGGGCGACCGGAAGCGGCAGCTCACCATAGAGCTCCGCGCGATCGCCGGCGGCGCCGACCAGACCCCGACGGACGCGGCCCGCAAGACGTTCACCACCGAGCGGACCGCCGACGAGTCCGGCAAGGCGCTGCTGGCCGGCCAGGAGCTCAAGGACAAGATCCGGCTGGAGGGCGTCGGCGACGAGGGCTACATCGTCTACAGCGTCGACGACAAGCAGGGCTCCGGCGAGGCCGTCGGCAACGTCCGGCTCGGGAACGTCCTCGTCACCATCCACTACTCGGGCTCCAACAAGGGCGGCCCGCTGGCGTCCCGTGACGCCACCGGCGGCGCCACCGAGGTGGCCAAGGCCGTGGTGACGGCGCTGAACCAGGGCTGACCATCCCCCGCCACTGACCGGTAGGCTTACAACCCGTGCTGGTCTTGGCTTTCGACACCGCGACCGCCGCGATCACCGTGGCGCTCTACGAGTGGACCCCGGGTGAGGGCGCGGTGCCGCGCGGCCTGGCCGAGGACGTCGATCCGCGGCGCCACACCGAGCTGCTCATCCCGTCCATCGCGGGGGTGATGGCGGAGGCCGGGGCCGCGTCCGGCGACCTCAGCGCGATCGCCGTCGGGGTCGGCCCTGGACCGTACACCGGCCTGCGCGTCGGTCTCGTCACCGCCCGCGCGATGGGCGAGGCGCTGAGCATCCCGGTGCACGGCGTCTGCACGCTGGACGTCATCGCCTGGGCCACCGGGAGGGACGAGCCGTTCGCCGTCGCGACGGACGCCCGCCGCAAGGAGGTCTACTGGGCGCGGTACCACTCGGCCCGCGCCCGCGCGACCGGGCCCGCCGTCGGGCCGCCGTCCGACGTCCTGGACGGCGCGCCCCACGGGCTCCCCGTGGTCGGTGAGGGCGCCGCCCTCTATCCGGACGTCCTCGGCGGTTCCGGGCACGAGCCGCTGCTGCCCACCGCCGGCGCCCTCGCCGAGCTGGCGATCGCGCGGCTGGCGGGCCTGAAGGTGCCGCCGCTCCTGCCGCCCGAGCCCCTCTACCTGCGCCGGCCGGACGCGAAGGAGCCGGGCCCGCGCAAGAAGGTGACGCCGGCGTGAGCGGGATCGTGCTGCGGCCCATGACCGGCGACGACCTGCCGGCGGTCCACCGGCTGGACCGCTCGCTGTTCCCCGAGAACGCCTGGAGCGAGGAGATGCTCGCCGGGGAGCTCGCCGACCAGCCCCGCACCCGCCACTACGTCGTCGCGGCCGATCCCGGCGGCGAGATCGTCGGCTACGCGGGCCTCGCCGCCGCGGGCGGGCAGGCCGACGTGCAGACCATCGGGGTCCGTGCGGACCGGCGCAAGCACGGCATCGGCGCCGCGCTGCTCACCGAGCTCCTCGACGAGGCCGTCCGGCGGCGCAGCGAGTCGGTGTTCCTGGAGGTCCGCGCCGACAACGACGCCGCCCACCGCCTCTACGAGCGGTTCGGCTTCACCCGGGTCGGCGTCCGCAAGCGCTACTACCAACCATCGGACGTGGACGCGATCGTCATGTGCCGGACGCTCCGCGACCGTCCGCCCATCGGCTTCACCAGACCCGAGTGACCCGCGGGCACCTCTGCAGGCACTCGACACAGGGAGAGTCAACGTGATTCGGGACGAGCCGCTCGTGCTCGGGATCGAGACCTCGTGCGACGAGACGGGGATCGGGATCGTGCGGGGGCACACGCTGCTGGCGGACGCGATCGCCTCCAGCGTCGACCAGCACGCCCGGTTCGGCGGCGTCGTGCCGGAGGTCGCGTCCCGCGCGCACCTGGAGGCGATGGGGCCGACGGTCGAGCGGGCGCTGGCCGAGGCCGGCGTGGCGTTCACCGACGTGGACGCGTTCGCGGTGACGGCCGGGCCGGGCCTGCCGGGCGCGCTGATGGTGGGCGTCGCCGCCGCCAAGGCGTACGCGCTGTCGCTCGGCAAGCCGCTCTACGGCGTCAACCATCTCGCCGCGCACGTGTGCGTCGACCAGCTCGAACACGGCCCGCTGCCGAAGCCGTGCGTGGCGCTGCTGGTGTCGGGCGGGCACTCGTCCCTGCTGCTGGTGCCGGACGTGGCGGGCGACGTCCGTTCCCTCGGCGGCACCGTGGACGACGCGGCGGGGGAGGCGTTCGACAAGGTCGCGCGGGTCCTCGACCTCGGTTTCCCGGGCGGCCCCGTCATCGACCGCAGGGCCCGCGACGGCGACCCGGCCGCGATCGCGTTCCCCCGCGGCAAGTACGACGACGGCACCTACGACTTCTCGTTCTCCGGCCTGAAGACGGCCGTGGCCCGCTGGGTGGAGGCGAGGGAGCGCTCGGGCGAGCCGGTCCCGGTCGCGGACGTGGCGGCGTCCTTCCAGGAGGCCGTCGTGGACGTGCTGACGCGCAAGGCGCTGAAGGTCTGCAAGGACAACGGCGTCGGCGACCTGCTGATCGGCGGCGGTGTCGCGGCCAACTCGCGGCTGCGCGCCCTCGCCGCGGAGCGCTGCGAGGCGGCGGGCGTGCGGCTGCGCGTCCCGCGCCCGAAGCTGTGCACCGACAACGGCGCGATGGTCGCCGCGCTGGGCTCCGAGCTGGCCGCCGCCGGCGCGCCCCCGTCCGCCCTGGGGCTGCCGGCCGACTCCAGCCTCCCCATAGAGACCATCAGCTGCTGACCCCGGGTGCTCCGCCGGGCTAGCACTCCGCCAGCAGTCTCGCCAGGTAGTCCTCGTAGAGGGGGACGTGGGCCTCGTCGATGGTGCGGTCGTCGTCCTCGGGGAGGAGGTCGAGGACGCTGCGGACGTCCCAGTACGGGTCGTGCCGGTGGCCGCCGGAGACCTGGTCGAACGTGGCGAGGAAGTGGTCGGCGACGCCGGTGCCGTGGCGCAGGGCCAGGCCGCGGCGCATGCGGGCGATGTCGACGGCGACGGGGCCGGACGAGGCGTCCGACCAGTCGACGACGCCGGTGAGCCTGCCGAACGACCACAGCGTGTTGTCGGCGTGGTAGTCGCGGTGGATGAACCGGACGGGCGCCTCGGGGGCGGGGCGCTCGGCGACCTCGAAGGCGCGCTCCCACAGGCCGGGGCGCAGCGCGTGCACGGGCGGGACCCGCACGTCGAGCCGGTTGTGCGGCACGTACGGCGGCATGGTGGACGCGCCGTTCAGCGCGTGCACCGACAGCAGGGCGGCGGCCAGCTGGATGAGGTACTCGGGCATGTCGTCGGGCGAGGGGCGCGGCGGGTGGCCCTTGAGCCGGGTGATGAGCAGGGCGGGGACGTCGCAGTAGGCGCCCGCGGGGTCGGCGGCGACGAGCGCCGGGGTGGGGATCTCGCAGCCGGCGAGCAGGGCCAGCGCGGCGATCTCGCGCTCGGGGGAGAACTCGGTGTCGCCGTAGCTGCGGCGCGCGGGCCCGGGGGCGCGGGACGTCCAGCGGCGCAGGACGAGGCGGTGCGCCTCGCCGGAGCGGGTCTCGACGAGGAGGGCGTGGTTGGCGTGGGTGCCGCCGCCGGCGAGGGGCCGCACCATGCGGACCTCGGCGCCCTTGCCGAGGCACTCCTCCACCCAGCGCAGGGTGGTGGAGGCGGGCGGGGCGCCGGTCTGCAGGCAGGGAGCCGGTGTGTGGGTCACCTGATCCATCAAAACGGATTCCGAAGGGTATTGGGAGTGATTTTGCGAAGACGGAACGTAACAAAATGCACGTCATCGGGGTCGCTTGAGGGAGGTCCTCCGGTCGTCACACCCCTTAGCCGGACAAACACCACGGATTCCGTTGGGTATCCGAATGCGGCCGGGTGGGGCCCGCGCCGGCCCCACCCGGCCGCCGTTCGGCGCGGGCCCGGGGGCTGCCCCCGGGCCCGGTCCGGTCCGGTCAGTCCTTGGCCTCCCGCCGGGGACGCAGCAGCGCCTCGGCCAGGGCGAGCATCGTCTCCTCCAGGGTGGACAGCCGCTTCAGCACGTCCTCGTGGACCGCGTTGACCTGCTTGGAGACCTCGTCGTGGACGCCGTCCACCTTGCGGCCGACCTCGTCCTGGACGTTGGTGAAGCGCTTGGCGAACTCGGCCTGCGCGGCGTCGGCGCGCCGCCCGGCCTCGTCCTGCATGCTCTCCACCCGCCGCGCGAACTCCGCGTGCACGCCGCCGACCTGGCGCGCGACGTCCTCCTGCATGTTGCCGACCTGCTTGGCGACGTCCTCATGGATGGTGCCGACCTGCCGCGTGACGTCCTCGTGGATGTCGCCGATCCGCTTGCCGAAGTCGTCGTGGACGCCGCTGACCTGCCGCGCCACATCGGTGTGCACGGCCTCGACCTGCTTGGTGACGTCGGCGTGCACCGACTCGACGCGGCGGGAGACGATGGCGACCTGGGTGGTGAACTCCTCCAGCGCGACGTCGACCCGCTTGGTGACCTCCTCGTGGATGTTCTCGATGCGCTTGCGGACGTCGTCGTGCACGTCCTCGAACCGGCGGGAGAACTCGTCCATCCGCTTGGCGACGTCGCTGTAGGCGGTCTCGGCGATCTGCGACATGGTCGCCTTGACCTCGTCGCGGTCCGGCCGGGCGCGCAGCTCCTCGATCAGCGGGTCGACGGCCTCGGCGAGGTGCTTCTCCAGCGCGTCGAAGCGGTCGCCGTACTCGGCCGCCGGGCGCTGCGCGACCTCGTTCAGCAGCCGGTGCAGCTCGGCGATCTCCAGCGTGGCGGGCAGCCGGGCGATCCGCTCGCCCACCCCGTCGATGCGGCCGTCGAGGCTCTCGAAGCGGCCGTCCATGCCGTCCAGCTTGCCGGACACGCCTTCGAGGCGGCCGTCGACGCCGTCCAGCCGGCCGTCCAGGCCGTCGAGCCGCCCGCCGACGCCCTCGACCCGGCCGTTGACGGCCTCCAGACCCTGCTCCATCCGCTCGGCCATCTCGCCGAGCGCCTGGTCGACCCGGGCCGTGACCCCGTTGATCGAATGCTCCAGCCGCTCGGACCGGTGGCCCAGCTCGGCCAGCGACTTGTCGAGCCGGTTGAAGCGGACGGACGCGGCCTCCATGCTGCCCTGGAGCTTGTCGAGCCGCTTGGTCATCTCGTCCATGCGCTGCGACGCCTGCTGCGTGGCGTCGGTGATCTGCTGCGCGGAGTCGAGGACGGCCTGGATGCGGGTCAGGCCCTCGTCGACGTTCTCGGCGACGACGCCGACGTCGGCCCACAGCGCGGGCAGCTCGGCGACGGGCTTGACCCGCTCGCCGAACGCCTCGATGTGCTCGGCCAGGCCTTCGGCCCATTCCGGGGGCTTGCCGGACAGTTCGTCGACCTGCCCGCGGACGCTCTCGATCTGCCCGGTCAGCCCGCTGAGCTCCCGCTCGCGGACCTCGCGGAGCAGCCACTCCATGCCTTCCAGCCGCTGGCGAATCTCGTCCAGGACCTGACCCTGTGAGCGCTGTTCATAGACGTGGTCCTGCGCCGCACGGGCGAGCAACTCCCGCATCCGATCCGAGACCGGTTGACCCCCCGTCTGCAGGAAGTTGTGATTCGTTTCCACCCGATGCTCCTTCGTGTGCCGGCGCGACGAAATGACGCACGGCAAATGAATCTCTGGAGTGGCCACTGTAGTGCGTGTAGAGCACTGCTAAAACGGGTAGCAGAGAAGATTATGAGTTCTGCGGAATGCGCCTGTTATCCGGCTGGGGCGAATAGCGAGAAATAGCCGGGCGGGCGTGGAATTCCCGCTTCACGGCCCTTGTGGTGATCGTGGTGATGGGTACCGTCCGGGGGCGGCAGGGGAGGTCGCAGGGTCCGGCGTTCTGTCCGTACATCTCGTCCAACATCGGCAGTTCCCGAACCCGCGGTCCGCTACGGCCGGGCGATGCGTGTGTGAACCGCGTGATGCAACGGAACGGGCCGCGGGGCATTTCGGGGACGCATTGGGGCCTTCGGAGTCCCGGCCGCTGAACCTGCCTTGGTGTTTTCCGGCCGGTTGATCTCACCGGGCCGTTTCCCCGCCTCCGCCGGCGCTTGCCGGGCGCCCGCAATCCCGGTGGTGAACGCAATGCCGGAAAGCGCCGATGATTTGCACCGCCATGGCGCGTCGCCCGGCCCCGCTTGGTGTTGCCCCGCCACGGGAAGATCTTTGGGCACGGTTGCCGTCCGGCCGCCCGTCCGGGCGGGTCAGGCGCCCGCGACGCGGCTCAGGCGCCCGCGACCGGGTGGGCGAGAAGCGCGACCGGGTCGCGCCCGACGCGCGTGACCACCAGGGTCAGCTCCTTCGCGCCGCGTCCGGGGCGCCGCCTGCCGAAGCCGAGGTCGTGCCGGAGCCGGTCGACGTCCACGGCCGAGCCGCGCTTCTTGACGGTCAGCACCCCGATCTCGCGCCGGCGCAGTTCCGCGCGCAGCCGCTTCACCGAGAACGGCAGCACGTCCTCTATCGCGTAGGCGGAGGCGAACGGGGTCGGACGCAGCTCATCGGACGTGATGTACGCGATGTGCGGATCGGCCAGACCACCGCCGACCAGCTCCGCCACCTCGCCGACCAGATGGGCGCGGATCACGGCTCCGTCAGGCTCGTACAGGTAACGGCCCCACGCGCGCACGTCCGGGGCGTCGAACCCCTGCGGCGTCAGCGTCCACACCTCTGGATCGAGGTCGGACGACAGCAGCGTGGCACTGCGCCCCACATCCCCGGCCAGCTCACCGAGCCACAGGGCCGCTTCCTTGACGTCACCGCCGACCGAGACCCACTCGGCCTCCGCGCCGTCGGGCACGGCCTCGTGCGGGATGCCGGGCGCGACCTTCACGCAAGCGGCCGGCACCTTGGCGGCCATGTCGAGGACGACGTCGAGCGGCGGCTCATACGCGCGGGGATCGAAGACCCGGCCCCGTGCGGTTCTCCGTCCAGGGTCGGCGAACGCCGCGCCGAACCCGGACGGGTCCTCGTTGGTCGCGTCACCCACCCGCACAGAAGCGAGACCGTCCAACCCGAGAGCGGTCACGTTCGCCTGGGCGACCTCGGCCGTGAGCGGGTCGAGCTCCACGCCCTCCCCGGCGAGCCCCGCGCGCGCTCGGGAGACGAGGTCGGCCCCTATCCCGCACCCCAGGTCGAGAACACGCGCGCCGGGGAGTCGGTCCGCGAACCGTCCCGCCCTGTAGGCCGCCACGCTCGCACGGGTCGACTGCTCCAGCCCCGCCTGGGTGAAGTACATGCGCTCGGCGTCCGCGCCGAACTTGGCCCGCGCCCGCACACGCAACCGC
The DNA here is from genome assembly GCF_900115095.1 of Actinomadura madurae. Taxonomy (GTDB): domain Bacteria; phylum Actinomycetota; class Actinomycetes; order Streptosporangiales; family Streptosporangiaceae; genus Spirillospora; species Spirillospora madurae. The sequence continues at coordinate 121,819 of NZ_FOVH01000017.1, read as the reverse complement.
GCCTGCGTCAGCGCGGCGGAGACGAGCGCGGGATCGTGCCGTTCACGCAAGCGGGACGCGGTGGCGAGCAGGGCGTCCTCGCTCACGTCGGCCGCGGCCGTCTCGCTGAGGAGCGCCTGCCCGGAGGGGGTGCGCAGGGCCCGGAACGACGGGATGTCCATAGGGTGGAAGTTAGCCCCCGGTGAACGGCGCGTGGTGCCTCCGTGTCCGTGTTGACGGGCCAACGGCCACGGAATAGTCTCCATGTCTGGCACTCTCATAGTGAGAGTGCCAATACAGCGACAAAGGTCGGTCTGGCACCCGCGACGGCAGGCCGGTCCAGGGTCGCCTCTCTGTCACATGTGCTGGCCGGCCATCCGTGGCCGGCCGAGGACCAATCGAAGGGGAGGTCAGATCGTGACGACCGCCACCAAGGTTGTTCTCAAGCCGCTTGAGGACCGCATCGTCGTCCAGCCGCTTGAGGCCGAGACCACCACCGCGTCGGGCCTGGTGATCCCGGACACCGCCAAGGAGAAGCCCCAGGAGGGCACCGTCCTTGCCGTTGGCCCGGGTCGCGTCGACGACAAGGGCGAGCGCGTCCCCGTCGACGTCAAGGTCGGCGAGGTCGTGCTCTACAGCAAGTACGGCGGCACCGAGGTCAAGTACAACAACGAGGAGTACCTCGTCCTCTCGGCCCGCGACGTGCTCGCGGTCATCGAGAAGTAATCACCGAGACGTGATGCACCCGCCCCGGTCGGCGCCGCCTTCGGCGGGCCTGCCGGGGCGGATCGCGTGAAAGAGGAGTATCCGCATGGCGAAGATCCTGGAGTTCGAGGAGGACGCTCGCCGGGCTCTTGAGCGCGGCGTCAACGCTCTCGCGGACGCCGTCAAGGTGACGATCGGCCCGCGCGGCCGCAACGTCGTCATCGACAAGAAGTTCGGCGCGCCGACGATCACCAACGACGGCGTCACCATCGCCCGCGAGGTGGAGCTGGAGGACCCCTACGAGAACCTCGGGGCCCAGCTCGCCAAGGAAGTGGCGACCAAGACCAACGACATCGCGGGCGACGGCACCACCACGGCGACCGTCCTCGCGCAGGCGCTGGTCCGCGAGGGCACCCGCAACGTGGCGGCCGGCGCGTCGCCGCTCGCCCTCAAGCGCGGCATCGACGCGGCCGCCCAGTACGTCTCCGACCAGCTGCGCAAGTCGGCCCGCGAGGTCGGCGAGAAGGGCGAGATCGCGCACGTCGCGACCATCTCCGCGCAGGACCCGCAGATCGGCGAGCTGATCGCCGAGGCGTTCGACAAGGTCGGCAAGGACGGCGTCATCACCGTCGAGGAGGCCCACACCATGGGCCTCGAACTGGAGTTCACCGAGGGCCTCCAGTTCGACAAGGGCTACCTGTCGCCGCACATGGTCACCGACCACGAGCGCATGGAGGCCGTCCTGGAGGACGCCTACGTGCTCATCGTGGACGGCAAGATCTCCAACGTGCAGGAGTTCCTGCCGCTGGCCGAGAAGGTCGCGCAGACCAAGAAGCCGCTGCTCGTGGTGGCCGAGGACGTCGAGGGCGAGGCCCTGGCGCTGCTCGTCGCCAACAAGATCCGCGGCACCTTCACCTCCGTCGCGGTCAAGGCGCCGGGCTTCGGCGACCGCCGCAAGGCGATGCTCGGCGACATGGCCACCCTGACCGGCGGCCAGGTCGTCAGCGAGGCCATCGGCCTCAAGCTCGACTCCATCGGGCTGGAGGACCTCGGCCGTGCCCGCCGGATCACCGTCACCAAGGACGCCACCACCATCGTCGACGGCGAGGGCTCCGCGGACGAGATCAACGCGCGGGTCAACCAGATCAAGGTCGAGATCGAGAACAGCGACTCCGACTGGGACCGCGAGAAGCTGCAGGAGCGCCTGGCCAAGCTGGCCGGCGGCGTCTGCGTGCTGCGCGTCGGCGCCGCCACCGAGGTGGAGCTGAAGGAGAAGAAGCACCGCCTGGAGGACGCCATCTCGGCGACCCGCGCGGCGATCGAGGAGGGCATCGTCTCCGGCGGCGGCAGCGCGCTGGTGCACGTCGGCAAGGAGGGCTTCGACTCCCTCGGCCTGTCCGGCGACGAGGCCACCGGCGCCGAGGCGGTCCGCCGCGCGCTGAACGAGCCGCTCCGCTGGATCTCCGAGAACGCCGGCCAGGAGGGCTACGTCGTCGTCTCCAAGGTGCAGGCGCTGCAGTCGGGCCACGGCTACAACGCCGCGACGAACGAGTACGGCGACCTGATCGCCCAGGGCGTCATCGACCCGGTGAAGGTCACCCGCTCCGCGGTCACCAACGCCGCCTCGATCGCGGGCATGCTGCTCACCACCGAGGCGCTCGTGGTCGACAAGCCGGAGGAGCCGGAGGAGGCCGCCGGCGGTCACGGCCACGGCCACGGGCACGGCCACTGAGGTCGGCTCACCCGGAGGGACACGTCCCGTCCGGAATGTTTCGGCAAGACCCCCGTCCGTCCGGGCGGGGGTCTTGTTCGTCTCCGGGACCCTCTTCGAACGGCAACACACGGCAGTCGTGCGGAAACGTTGCGTAGTATCCCCAGGTTCGATCCCGCACTGTGACCATTCCGTTGTAGAGGACAGTGGAGACACGCCCGGGGGTGCTGGGCATCATGCTTGACGTGACCGAGGGATGCTACGCCGGGACCGTGACCGCGCGCGCTGCCGAACCCTCGGGAGGGCCGGCCCCTCCGCCGGCCCGCGACGGCGGGCGCGGGACGCGGGCGCTGCGCGCCGCGGACGCGGGCGACGGCGACCTCAAGGAGCTGACGAACCGCGCCGTCCAGGGCGACCCGGGGGCCATCGAGGTCCTCATCGCCGAGGTGCGGCCCATGATCGTCCGGTACTGCCGGGCCCGGCTCGGACGGGTCTCCGGGCAGTACCACATCGCCGACGACGTGGCGCAGGAGGTCTGCATCGCCGTCCTGTCGGCGCTGCCCCGCTACCGCGACATGGGCCGTCCGTTCGCCTCCTTCGTCTTCGGCATCGCCGCGCACAAGATCGCCGACGCGCTGCGCAGCGCGGTGCGCGCGGCCGTCCCCACCGAGGACCTGCCGGACGGCCCCGACGACCGGCCGGGGCCCGAGGAGACGGTGGTGCGCTACATCGAGGCCCAGCGCGCCCGCGACCTGCTCACGCGGCTGCCCGAGCACCAGCGCGAGCTGGTGCTGCTGCGGGTCGTCGCGGGCCTGTCGGCGGAGGAGACCGGCAACGTGCTGGGCATGTCCGCGGGCGCCGTCCGGGTCGCCCAGCACCGGGCCCTGGCCCGGCTCCGGGCGATGGCCAGAGAGGAGTCGATCGCTTGACGGAGCGCGGCCCCCTCACCGGCGTCCGGGGCGGCCCGAATCCGGCCGAGCCTTCGCATTCCGGCGACGCGCCGTCCCCGCCCGGCGGCCCGCCCGCCGGTCCTCCCGAGGACCTCGGCGCGGTGCGCCGCACCGACGCCCTGATCGAGTCGCTGGCGGCGCGGCGGCGCGCCGGCGACCGGGCGGCCCGCCCCGGCCCGGCGCCGGAGGGCTCCCCTTCCCGCCCGCCGGGCGAGCGTGCGGCCGACGACCCCGACCCGGCGGTGCGGCTGCTGCACGCGCTGATCACCGATGTGGACGACCCGGACTCCGGCTCCGGCCCCGGCACGGCGCCGCCCGCGCCGCAGGGGCCCGGACCCCGCCGCCGCGGGCCGCGCACGATCGTCGCCCTCGGGGTGGCCGGTGCCGTCCTCGCCAGCAGCGGTGTCGCCGCGGCGGGCGGCGTCGCCGACCAGACCACCGCGTCCCCGGCGCCGAGCACGGCCGGCGCGCCGGACGTGCCCCGGGCCGGGACCGACACCGACGCCGCGACGCGCGAACGTCCGCGGCCGCCCGCCCGCTCCTCCCCGGAACCCGGCGGCGTCACCGCGCCCGGAGGTCAGGAGCGCGAGAGGATCGACCGCTTCAAGCGCCGCCTCGACCCGGTCCTGCGCCGCCGTCCCGAGCCTCCCGAGCGTCCCGAGGCGCCCGCCCCGATGGTGAACTCCGCCCCGTCCACCCGGCCGGACGGCCCGGCCGAGGACGACCCGCGCCGCCGCATCGAGGACCTGCGCAGGGAGGCCGAGAAGCGCGCCCTCCGGCACCCGCCCCGCGAGGACCGTCCCCGCGGGGACTGACCGGGGGCTGGTGGGGGACCGACCGCGCGGGCGGTCAGTTCTCGTCGCGGCCCTCTTCGCTGTCGATCACGCCGTCGACGTAGCCGCGGGCGTACTCCCAGCTCACGTAGTCGACGGGATCGGGGGACAGCGCGGGTTCGTGCACGCGCGGAAGGCCCTCGTCGAGCAGGTGGCGCAGGTTGCCGTGCAGCAGGTCCCAGTCGATGTAGTGGAGCTTGCCGCAGTCGCCGCAGTCGACGGTGAGGCCGCGCACGCCGAGCGGCTCCAGCAGCGCCCGGAACACCTCCAGGTCGGCGAGGTCGGCCAGCACGTCCTCCCGCTCCGTCACGCTGAGCGGAGCGGTGTCGTCGCCGGGGTCGCCCAGCGCCGCCGCCGGATCCTCCGGATCGCCGGCGAACGGGTCGAGCGGTGCGTCGTCGTGCACACCCCCACGCTACTGCGGGACCGCCCATGAGGTGCACCCCCCGCTCTTCTCCGTGTGTGAACGGTCACGATGCGTGGCTGAACGAGGGGAATGGACAGGACCGTCCGTGTTGTTGCGAGATGTCATCAAGGCCACGTGACCGCCGTGCGCAACACCCCGTCCGGGCGCGGGCCCAGCCCCTACCATGGAAGCCGGGTCCCGCGTGACCTGGCCCGATGCCGCGACCACCACGGGAAGGTTGTCATGAACCCCGCCGCCGACAAGATCCTCCCGCAGGGCCTGACCTTCGACGACGTCCTCCTGCTCCCGGGCTACTCCGACCTGCAGCCGGGCGAGGCCGACACCACCACCCGGCTCACCCGCGAGATCTCGCTGCGCATCCCGCTGGTGTCGGCGGCGATGGACACCGTCACCGAGTCCCGGACGGCCATCGCGATGGCGCGGCAGGGCGGCATCGGCGTGCTGCACCGCAACATGGCGATCGAGGAGCAGGCCGAGGAGGCCGACCGCGTCAAGCGGTCCGAGTCCGGCATGATCACGAAGCCGGTGACGTGCCTGCCGGACGCCACCCTCGCCGACGTCGAGGAGCTCTGCGCCCACTACCGGATCTCCGGCGTGCCCGTCACCGACGTCCGCGGCGTCCTGGTCGGCATCGTGACGAACCGCGACATGCGCTTCGAGTCGGACCTGTCCCGCCCGGTCCGCGAGGTCATGACGCCGATGCCGCTGGTCACCGCCCCGGTCGGCGTGTCGCGGGACGAGGCGTTCCGGCTGCTGGCGGGCAACAAGGTGGAGAAGCTCCCGCTCGTCGACGCCGACGGGCGCCTCAAGGGCCTCATCACCACCAAGGACTTCACCAAGAGCGAGCAGTACCCCGACTCCACCAAGGACGCCGACGGCCGCCTGCTCGTCGCCGCCGCGGTCGGCGTCGGCGACGACGCGATCCGCCGCGCCCGCGCCCTCATCGAGGCCGGCACCGACGTGGTCATCGTCGACACGGCGCACGGCCACTCCAAGGGCGTCGCCGACACCATCGCCGCGATCAAGGGGAACGCGCCGGTCCAGGTCGTCGGCGGCAACGTGGCCACCCAGGCCGGCGCCAAGGTGCTGGTGGACGCGGGCGCCGACGCGATCAAGGTCGGCGTCGGGCCGGGCTCGATCTGCACCACCCGCATCGTCGCCGGCGTCGGCGTCCCGCAGATCACCGCCATCCTGGAGGCGTCCCGCGCGGCCCGCGAGGCCGGCGTCCCGGTGATCGGGGACGGCGGCCTGCAGTACTCCGGCGACATCGCCAAGGCCCTCGTCGCGGGCGCCGACACGGTCATGCTCGGCAGCCTGCTCGCCGGGGTCGAGGAGTCCCCGGGCGAGCTGATCTTCGTCCACGGCAAGCAGTACAAGTCGTACCGCGGCATGGGCTCGCTCGGCGCGATGCGCAACCGCGAGCGCGGCGCCTCCTACTCCAAGGACCGCTACGCCCAGGGCGACGTCACCGCCGAGGAGAAGCTGATCCCCGAGGGCGTCGAGGGCCAGGTCCCCTACCGCGGCCCCCTCGCCAACGTCGCGCACCAGCTCGTCGGCGGCCTCCACCAGTCCATGTGGTACGCGGGCACCCGCACCATCCCCGAACTCCAGGAGCGCGGCCAGCTCATGCGCATCAGCGCCGCCGGCCTGCGCGAGAGCCACCCCCACGACATCCAGATGACCGTGGAGGCCCCCAACTACCAGGGCCGCTGACCTTCGGCCCTCGGTGCGCATGGGGTGCACAGTGGTGCTCGCGGCAGGCCTTACGGCTCCCTGGTGTCGGCTCGTCCGAACCTTTCGGGGGTGGGGCGCGTCATAACCAACGAGAGCGCGCCGGTCACTTCTGCGGGGGATGTGGCCGGCGCGTGGTCTGTCTCCGGCCCGTGTGGTCTGTCTCCGGCCCGGTCCGGATCGGCGCGGCGGCCTGCGATCTCGCCGTCGCGGCCGTGTCTCGCGTGCGCTCGGGGCTGACGTAAGCTCTTCCGGGGCTTGTTGCCGCCGTCCGCGGGAACACCGGATCACGTGAGGGAAGGGCGCAGTGGCTGCTGAGGTGGAGATCGGCCGTGGCAAGAGCGGCCGCCGGGCGTACGCCTTCGACGACATCGGCATCGTGCCGTCCCGCCGGACGCGCGATCCCGAGGAGGTCAGCGTCGCCTGGCAGATCGACGCCTACCGGTTCGAGATGCCGCTGGTCGTGGCGCCGATGGACAGCGTCGTCAGCCCCGCCACCGCGATCGCCGTCGGACGGCTCGGCGGGCTCGCCGTCCTCGACCTCGAAGGCCTGTGGACGCGGTACGAGAACCCCGAGCCGCTGCTCGCCGAGATCGCCTCGCTGGACGACGTCCGCGCCACCCAGCGGCTCCAGGAGATCTACTCCGAGCCGATCAAGGAGGAGCTGATCGGCCGCCGGATCGAGGAGGTCCGCGAGGCGGGCGTGACCGTCGCGGCGCGGCTGTCCCCGCAGCGCACCGCCCAGTTCCACAAGGCCGTGATCGACGCGGGCGTCGACCTGTTCGTCATCCGCGGGACGACCGTGTCCGCCGAGCACGTGTCCGGGCGCGCCGAGCCGCTGAACCTCAAGCAGTTCATCTACGACCTCGACGTCCCGGTGATCGTCGGCGGCTGCTCCACCTACACCGCGGCGCTGCACCTGATGCGCACCGGCGCCGCCGGCGTGCTGGTCGGGTTCGGCGGCGGCTCCGGGCACACCACCCGGACCGTCCTCGGCGTCGCCGTGCCGATGGCCACCGCGGTCGCGGACGTGGCCGCCGCCCGGCGCGACTACATGGACGAGTCCGGCGGCCGGTACGTGCACGTGATCGCCGACGGCGGCATGGTGAACAGCGGCGACATCGCCAAGGCGTTCGCCTGCGGGTCCGACGCCGTCATGGTCGGCTCGCCGTTCGCGCGCTCCACCGAGGCGCCCGGACGCGGCTATCACTGGGGCAGCGAGGCCCACCACGGCGACGTCCCGCGCGGCACCCGCATCGAACTCGGGACGATCGGGACGATGGAGCAGATCCTGCACGGCCCGTCCCACGTCGCGGACGGCTCCATGAACCTCATCGGGGCGCTGCGCCGGGCGATGGCGACGTCCGGCTACACCGAGTTGAAGGAGTTCCAGCGGGTACAGGTCGTCGTGGCCCCCCGCCGGTCCAGCGACTGAGAGCGAACCCACGCCGAATCGGTCGTTTCCAGGGTGGACCCGTCCCTACTCTTGGGTAGGAACCGTTCGGAAAACGAACCGCTCTGGGGGGATACGCGATGACGGCATCACCGGTGACCGGCCTTGGAAGCTCCCGGCTCGGCCCCGCCGAGCGCGCGGCGGCGCTCGACCGCATGGCCCAGGAGGAGTTCGACGTGGTCGTCGTCGGGGCCGGCATCGTCGGCGCCGGCGCGGCCCTCGACGCGGCCACCCGTGGACTGTCGGTCGCGGTGGTGGAGGCGCGCGACTTCGCGTCCGGGACCTCCTCCCGCTCGTCCAAACTGATCCACGGCGGGCTGCGTTACCTGGAGCAGTACAACTTCGACCTGGTCCGGGAGGCGCTGACCGAGCGCAGCCTGCTCCTCCAGCAGATCGCCCCGCACCTGGTGAGGCCCGTCCCGTTCCTGCTGCCGACCACGCACCGCGTGTGGGAGCGCGCGTACTTCGGCGCCGGCGTCGCCCTGTACGACCTGCTGTCGCTCCAGATGGGCAGCACCCGCGGCGTCCCCCACCACCGGCACCTGACCCGGCGCGGCGCGCTGAGGCTCGCCCCGTCCCTGCGCAAGGACGCGTTCGTCGGCGCGATCCAGTACTGGGACGCCCAGGTCGACGACGCCCGCTTCGTCATGACGGCGCTGCGGACGGCCGCGGAGTACGGCGCGCAGATCGCGTCCCGCACCCAGTGCCTCGGGTTCCTGCGCGAGGGGGAGCGCGTCACCGGCCTGCGCATCCGCGACCTGGAGGGCAACACGACCAGCGAGGTCCGCGCGAAGCAGGTCGTCAACGCCACCGGCGTGTGGACCGACGACATCCAGGAACTCGTCGGCGGGCGCGGCCAGATCCACGTGAAGGCCTCCAAGGGCATCCACCTGGTCGTCCCGAAGGACCGCATCCACTCCTCGACCGGGATCATCCTGCGCACCGAGAAGTCCGTCCTGTTCGTGATCCCGTGGGGCCGCCACTGGATCATCGGCACCACCGACACCGCGTGGGACCTCGACCGCGCCCACCCGGCCGCCTCGAAGGCCGACATCGACTACGTCCTCGACCATGTCAACTCCGTCCTCACCACGCCCCTCTCCCACGACGACGTGGAGGGCGTCTACGCGGGCCTGCGCCCCCTCCTCACCGGCGAGACCGAGGAGACCTCCAAGCTCTCCCGCGAGCACGTCGTCGCGCACCCCGTCCCCGGCCTCGTGCTCGTCGCCGGCGGCAAGTACACGACGTACCGCGTCATGGCCAAGGACGCCATCGACGCCGTCGCCCACGGCCTCGACGGCAAGGTCGCCGAGTCGTGCACCGACCGGATCTCACTCGTCGGCGGCGACGGCTTCCAGGCCATGTGGAACGCCCGCCACCGCCTCGCGTCCCGCTCCGGCCTGCACGTGGCCCGCATCGAGCACCTCCTGCGCCGCTACGGCTCCCTGCTGGACGACCTGCTCGAACTCATCTCCGACAAGCCCGACCTGGCCAAGCCGCTGGCCGGCGCCGACGACTACCTGCGCGCCGAGATCGTCTACGCCGCCACCCACGAGGGCGCCCGCCACCTCAACGACGTCCTCGCCCGCCGCACCCGCATCTCCATCGAGACCTGGGACCGCGGCGTAGGCGTCGCCCAGGAGGCCGCCGACCTCCTCGCCCCCGTCCTCGGCTGGTCCAAGAAGCAGCGCGACCGCGAGATCGAGTACTACCGCAAGCGCGTGGAGGCCGAGCGAGCCTCCCAGACCCAGGAAGACGACCAGGAAGCCGACGCCCACCGCCGAGGCGCCCCGGACATCGTCCCCACCGCCACGCCCTAGCCGCCTCCGGTCAGTCCCGCCGGCGCCGCCTCACCCCCCGACGAGGCATCGGCCCTATGCCTGGAAAGCGCCCTCCGCCTCTGCGGAGCCACCCCGACCCACCAAACCTGACACCCCCACCCCCGACCTGCACCCACCACGCTCTGCGCGTTGGGGTGGGATTAGGGGGTGGGGCGTTGCATTAGGGTTTTGCCGGTCTTGTAGAGGTCGGTGGGGACTCGGGCGGGGTCCAGGAGGTGTTGGAAGGCCAGGCCGACGTCGAGGGCCATGGTGAGGGTGGCGCGGTCGGCGGGGGGCACGTCGTCGGCGGGGTCCAGCTCGCTGGCGAGCTGGGCGCGGCGTTCGGCGTACCAGTCGGCGATGCGCCAGCCGGCGGCGTAGTCGCGCATTCCGTAGAGCCAGAACTCGACGAGGAGCAGGGCCAGGCGGCGGGGGGCGTCGTCGGCGTCGTGGCGGGGGGACGAGCGGCCGGTGGGGTCGGCGTCCTCCGCGGCGGCGTGGAGCTCCTCGCAGACGCCGGTGCGGGTGCGGTCGCTCGTGATGCGCTCCATCAGGGCGAGCAGCAGGTCGGTCTTGCCCGCAAAGTTGGAGTAGACCGCGCCCTTGGTGAGGCCGGCGGCCGCGGCGATGTCGTCGAGGGAGGCGCCGTGGATGCCGCGTTCGGCCCAGAGGCGCTCGGCGGCGGTGAGCAGGGCGGTGCGGGTCCGCTCGCGCCTGTCGCGGCGCGGCCGGGGGCCGCCGCCGGACGGCCGCTTCGCCTCGGGTCGCTCGTCGGTCATGTGCTGTTCCCCTCCGTCAGCGGCGGCGCGTCCGGCGGCGGTCACGCGCCGAGATTCTCTCCCTACTCTTCGAAATACACCGGTCGGAGGCGGTCGGTCCCCGAGTTGCGCAACTCTGCCTGGCTTGGAACGGTCCGTTCGAGGGAGTTCGTCAGCCGAGGACGGAAAACACCGGCGAGGTGGGGCATATCACCCCGAGTAGTGCGTTACTTGCGGGTAGCCAGATATGGGCGGCTGGTCATACTCTGCCTCCATGGCATCCCCGACGGTCCCTGCCACAGGCGCGGCAGAGCACGAGCTCCCCCAGACCCTCATCGACCGGCTGGCCTCGCACATCGCCTCGGACGGCGCCGAGACCGCGACCATCCCCGGCCCGTTCACGGGTGAACCTCTCGCCACCGTTCCCGTTTCCGGTGCCGATGACGTCCGCAAGGCCTACGAGCGGGCTCGCGAGGCGCAGCTGGCCTGGGCGGCGCGGCCGGCGGGCGAGCGGGTCAAGCCGTTCCTGCGGCTGCCGGACGCGCTGGTGGACCGGCGCGAGGAGATCCTCGACATCATCCAGCTGGAGACCGGCAAGGCGCGCCGGCACGCCTTGGAGGAGTTCCTCGACGTGGCGCTGTGCTCGCTGTACTACGCGCGGCGGGCCCCGAAGCTGCTGAAGCCGCGGCGGAGGCAGGGGATGATGCCGGGCGCCACGCGCGTCCAGGAGCTGCGGCACCCGAAGGGCGTCGTCGCGCTGATCGCCCCGTGGAACTACCCGTTCTCGCTCGGCGCCAGCGACATCGCGCCCGCGCTGATGGCGGGCAACGCGGTGATCCACAAGCCGGACACCCAGACGTGCCTGTCCAGCCTGTGGGTGCTGGACCTGCTGATCTCGCTCGGGCTGCCGCGCGACCTGTGGCAGATCGTCGTGGGGGATCCAGGCGAGATCGGCGATCCGCTGGTGGACGAGGCCGACTACGTGTCCTTCACGGGGTCGACGCGCGGTGGCCGGGCCATCGCCGAGAAGGTCGCGCCGCGCCTGGTCGGCTACTCGCTGGAGCTCGGCGGCAAGAACCCGATGATCGTCATGGCGGACGCCGACGTGGAGCGGACCGCGCGCGGTGCGGTCCGCGCGTGCTTCACCAACGCCGGGCAGCTGTGCATCTCCATCGAGCGGATGTACGTGCACGAGGACATCTACGACCGGTTCGTTCCCCGGTTCGCCGAGATGGTCACGGGCATGAAGCTCGGCACGGGCCTCGACTTCGACGTCGAGATGGGCTCGCTGACCTTCCGGCGCCAGCTCGACGCGGTGACGCGGCACGTCGACCAGGCCGTGGAGGAGGGCGCGACCGTTCTCGCGGGCGGCAAGGCCCGTCCCGACATCGGCCCCCTGTTCTACGAGCCGACCATCCTCACGGACGTGACCGGCGACATGGACCTGTGCGCGAACGAGACGTTCGGGCCCGTCGTCGCGGTCTACAAGTACCGGGACGAGGACGAGGTCGTCGCCCGCGCCAACGACACGCCCTACGGGCTGAACGCCTCGGTCTGGACGAAGAACGCGGCGAAGGGCCGCCGCCTGGCGTCCCGCATCCACGCGGGGACGGTCAACGTCAACGACGGGTACGGCGCCGCGTTCGCGTCGTACGACTCCCCGATGGGCGGGATGAAGCAGTCCGGTGTGGGGCGCAGGCACGGGTCGGAGGGCCTGCTGAGGTTCACCGAGGTGCAGACGGTCGCGAGCCAGCACTTCATGGATCTGGAGCCTCCGGGCTCGATCGGCTACGCCAAGTACGCCGATCTGATGTCGTCCGGCATCAAGCTCATGAAGAAACTCCGCATCAAGTAGGGAACGCCCGTGACGCATGACTTCGACGTGCTCGTCGTCGGGTCGGGGTTCGGCGGCAGCGTGTCGGCGCTCCGCCTGACCGAGAAGGGGTACAGGGTCGGGGTGATCGAGGCGGGCCGCCGCTTCGACACGAACCCGTCCGGGGCGCCGGGGTCCCGGTATCCGGAGCTGCCGAAGACGAACTGGCGCGTGGCCCGCTACCTGTGGGCGCCGGCGCTCGGCCTGACCGGCATCCAGCGGATGCACCTCATCCGCGGCGCGAAGTCGAGCCGGGTGATGGTGCTGGCGGGGGCGGGCGTCGGCGGCGGGTCGCTCAACTACGCCAACACGCTGTACGTCCCGCCGGAGCCGTTCTTCAGGGACCGGCAGTGGGCGCACATCACCGACTGGCGGGACGAGCTTGCGCCCTACTACGAGCAGGCGAAGCGCATGCTCGGCGTCGTCCGGAACCCCACGACGACGGCGGCCGACGAGGTCATGAAGAAGGTCGCCGACCGGATGGGCAAGGGCGGGACGTTCGTCAGCACGCCCGTCGGCGTCCACTTCGGGCGCGGTGCCGGGATCGAGAGCGCCGACCCCTACTTCGGCGGGGTGGGCCCGCGGCGGCGCGGCTGCCTGGAGTGCGGCGAGTGCATGGTGGGCTGCCGCCACGGCGCGAAGAACATGCTCACGGAGAACTACCTGTACCTGGCCGAGCGGGCGGGCGCCCGGATCATGCCGCTCAGCCGCGTGACCTCGGTGCGGCCGCTGCCCGGCGGCGGGTACGAGGTCGCGATCGTGCGGACCGGCTCGTTCGGACGGAACCGCAAGGCCCTCACCGCCGGGCAGGTCGTCTTCGCCGCCGGCACCTACGGGACGCAGAAGCTCCTGCACAGGCTCAAGTCGACCGGGCTGCTGCCGCGCCTGTCGGACCGGCTGGGCGCCCTGACCCGCACCAACTCCGAGGCGATCCTCGGCGGGGGCCGCCGCAACGGCCGGCCGGGGCCCGACTTCTCCGAGGGCGTCGCGATCACCTCGTCGTTCCACCCGGCGCCGGACACGCACGTCGAGCCCGTCCGGTACGGCCGGGGCTCGAACCTGCTCGCCGGCCTGCAGACCCTGCTGGTGGACGGCGACCGCCCGGGGGAGCGGCACCGGCCCCGCATCCTGAAGTTCGCCCGGGAGGCGGTGCGCCGGCCGCGCGACCTCGTCCAGCTCCTCGACGTGCGGCACTGGTCGGAGCGGACGGTGATCGCGCTGGTCATGCAGACCCGCGACAACTCGATCACGCTGAGCCCGAAGCGGGGCCCGTTCGGCTGGGACGTCCGCGCGTCCGCGGGGCACGGCGAGCCGAACCCGACGTGGATCCCCGAGGGGCACGAGGCGACGCGGCGGATCGCCGAGGAGATCGGCGGCATCGCCGGCGGCACGTGGGGCGACCTGTTCGACGTCCCGATGACGGCGCACTTCCTCGGCGGCTGCGCCATCGGCGACTCCGCCGAGTCGGGCGTGATCGACCCCTACCACCGCGTCTACGGGCACCCGGGCCTGCACATCGTGGACGGCTCCGCGGTGTCGGCCAACCTCGGCGTCAACCCGTCGCTGACCATCACCGCCCAGGCCGAGCGCGCGATGGCGTTCTGGCCGAACCGCGCGGAGGGCGACCCCCGCCCCGCGCTGGGCGACCCCTACCGGCGCCTCGCGCCCGTCCCTCCGAAGAACCCGGTCGTCCCGGACGGCGCGCCCGCGGCACTGCGCCTGCCCATCGTCGACATCACCTGACATCGCGGCCTCCCCCGACTCGACTCCCTGGATTCTCGGACCCGCCGGAGCCCCGGGGAGGGGAAACGCGTTCCTGTGGATAACCCCCGGTGGTCGGCCAAGCCCCGGGGAGTGTTGTCGGCTATGTCGGGTTGAGGGGAGACGCGCCGGAAATGGGGATGGGGGGTTGCGGCTGGGGGTGCGCTTAGCGTTCGGGAATGCGCAAAGAAATCCCCCTGATCGTGGCGTTAGGCGTTCCTCTCGTGCTCGCGGCGACCGCTGGTCCGGTGCAGGCAGCGGACCGTCCGCAGGTGCTGCCGATGAGTGCGAAGCTGCGGAGTGAGCTGGCCCACGTGTACGAGCGTGAGCACAATCCTGGGCACTACCGCCGTCTCGTAGTGGAGAAGCAGAACGCGCACTACGGACGAGTGGGCGGACGCTACTACGCCGTCCTCGCACTCTGGTACCGCGACAGTCCCACCAAGAACACCGACGCGGGGGCGGCCTTTACCCGGCAGGCGCCCACAGGGCGTTGGAAGGTGATCATGGTGGACGGCGCCTACGACCCGTGCGCGCGTCCGGCTCCTGCGGCCCTCATGCGCGCGTGGCGCATGAAGGTCGCCGACTGCACCGCCCCGTAGGCGGCTACGTCCGGCGCCACAGCACGAGGGCTGCGGCGCCGGACGCCGTTCGTCAGGCGCGGTAGGCCGCCCACTGGGACTGCATGCGCTCCGCCTGGCCCGGAGTGAACTCGTACATGCAGGCGTCGTAGCTGTAGTCCATGAAGTTGTGGATGGGGTCGGCGCCTGCCGTGGAGCAGGTGTCGCGGCCGGTCGGGCAGCCCGACGCGGGGCTCTGCTCGGCGGGCGTGTCGGACACGCGGTCGCCCTGGCCGCCGCAGCCGTCCTGGAAGGTGTGGTACAGGCCCATCCAGTGGCCGACCTCGTGGGTACCGGTGTCTCCCTCGTTGTAGTTGCCCAGGGAGCCGCCCGGCAGGCTCTGGTAGTGGATGACGACGCCGTCCATCGACGGCTGGGAGCTGTACTCGCTCGGGAACGTCGCCCAGCCCAGGAGGCTGCTTCCCAGGTCGGCGGTGTAGAAGTTGAGGTCCTGGGCGTCGCCGGTGTGCAGGGCGTTCTTCATCTGGCTCTCGTAACGCTCGGGGTCGGAGAACCAGGACGCGTTCTGCGTCCGCTTGATCTCGGCGAGCGTGAAGGTGACGCCGCTTCCGGCGTAGGCGTCGTTGAGGACGTCGAGCTGGTTGTTCAGCACCGCGTCCGACACGTTGCCGGCGCTGCCGTAGACGACGTGGAAGTGCACGCGGACGGTGACGGCCGCGGCGGTTCTCGCCTTCTTCAGCTTGCCCAGGCGCTTGTGGAAGTCCTTCTCCATCGCGGCGACCTTGGCCGCTCCGGGCTGGTTCCGCTCCGTGACGTGGGCTCCGGCCTGGACGCGGGCCTGGGCGGGCTGGTCCGCGCACCGGGCGGACGGGGCCGCCGGGGCGGCGAGGGTGGCGGGGGCGGCGGGTGCGTACGCGGTGAAGGCGGCCGCCAGACCGAGGGCAGCGGCGATTCGGGCGCGTTTCATGGAACTCCTTGGGGGTGCGGCGCGAGCGGGGGAGCGCGCGCTGGGGGAGCGGAGTCTGTGCTGAGACAAGGGTGAAGGCGAATAATCATCACGTCTTTAGCAAACCTGGACGAACAGGTACGGGTAATGCTGAACACGGCGCCATGGCGCGACGGCGTAGCGTGTCCCGCATGGACGTGGAGGGGGAGACGGCGCGGGTCCTGGCGGAATTGCGGGCACAGGCGGATTCGTCACGGGCCGAGAACGAGAAGCGTTACCTGAAAAGCGGTCTCGTCCACATCGGCGTGCCCGTCCCGGCACTGCGGAAGGTCGCGCTGTCGGCGGTCGAGGCCAAGCCCACGCGGGAGGAACTGCTCGCTCTCGCCCGCGAACTCTGGGACGTCACCGACGAGGGCCGTCCCGTCCATGAGGCGCGCGTGGCGGCCATAGAGGTCCTCGCGAAGCGGGCCGCGTTGCTGGAGCCGCGCGATCTCGGAATGGCCGAGGCGCTCGTACGCGACTCGGCAAGCTGGGTGTACGTCGACCATCTCGCGGAGAAGGTGGTCGGTGATCTGGTCGTCCGCCACCCTGACCTGGCGACGGCACTGGACGCTTGGGTGGCCGACCCCTACATGTGGATCCGGCGTACGGCCGTCCTGGCCCTGCTGCGAGGCGTACGGACGGGAAACCCTGACCTGGGCAGGATCGACCGCTTCGGGGACGCGCTCATAGACGAACGCGAGTTCTTCATCCGCAAGGCCCTCGGGTGGGTCCTCCGCGAACTGTCCAAGAAGGACCCGGCGTGGGTGACCGCGTGGGTCGAGCCTCGCGCCGGCGCCATGTCAGGCGTGACACTGCGCGAGGCCGTCCGCCACCTGCCGCCCGCCGACGCGGCCCGGATCAAGGGTCAGGCGCGGTAGGCCTTCCACACCTTGTGGACACGGGTGCCCTGTCCGGCGGTGAACGACGTCATGCACGTGTCGTGGCCGTAGTCCATGTAGTTGTGCACCGGGTCGCGCCCCGGGGACGGGCAGGTGTCCTTACCGGTCGGGCAGCCGTTCGTGGGGTCGCGCTCGGGCGGGGTGTCGGAGACCCGGTCGCCCTTGCCGCGGCAGCCGTCCTGGAACGTGTGGTAGAGGCCCAGCCAGTGCCCGACCTCGTGCGTCGCGCTGAAGCCCTTGTTGAAGTGCTTGATGGAACCGCCCGGCATGCTGGCGTAGTGAATCGTGACCCCGTCCATCTTGGGATCGGTCTTGTACTTCCACGGAAACGTCGACCAGCCGAGAAGGTCTCCGCCTATGTAGGCGCTGTAGAGGTTCAGCGTCCCCTTGCCGCCCCTGCGCAGCTTCGGCTTGTACGTCCCCTCGTAGCGTTCCGGGTCGCCGAACCAGGCCGCGTTGTCGCTGCGGCTGATGGCGCGGAGCCGGAAGGAGACACGCGTGTTCGCGCCTCCGTTACGTCCTCCGTAGGACGCGTTCAGCGTGCTGATCTGCCGCTTGACCGCCGCGGTGGACACGTTGCCCTTGGCGCCGTCGTGAATTACATGGAAGTAGACGGGGATCGTGATCTGAGCAGCGCGCTGCAGGGCAGGGTCCGTAGAGCCGTCCGGACGTTCTGTCGAGCCCGCTGCCAGCCCCAGACCGTCCAGAACCTGGTTGAGACGCTGTTCGACAGAGGCCGCCTCGGCGGGCGTCAGCTCGTTGGGCTCCTCGCCATGGCCGCCTGTCCGCAGCCTCGCCTCCGGGTGCGCGCAGTCCGCACGGTCGAGCGACAGGGCGGGTCTGGCCGGCCCGGAGGGCCCCGTCGGCGCCGCGGGAGCGAGGGCGGCGAGCAGGGCGGCGGCGGCGAGCAGCTTCACGGCACTCCTAGGGAGGTCGCTTGCGGACGGGAAGCGGGCGAATACGAGGCGTCATCAACAGGTATCAGAGCGAAGCCCTCCGGTGCGTGCGCTCAAGGTAAATGGATGCCGACCGTTATCGGCTGATCGCACCATGTGAGGGTGGTCTGCGAGGTGCGCCGCATCGGCGCAGGCAGCGCCCCCTTAGACTGGGAGGCCCTTCCGGCCGTGCGAAAGGCGTAGTTGGTGGCCGCAGACCAGTCCTTTGACACCGTCCTCGTCGTCGACTTCGGCGCGCAGTACGCGCAGCTGATCGCGCGGCGGGTCCGCGAGTGCCATGTGTTCAGCGAGATCGTGCCGTCCACCATGCCGGCGGCGGAGATGCTGGCCCGGCGGCCGAAGGCGATCATCCTGTCGGGCGGCCCGGCGTCGGTGTACGCCGAGGGCGCCCCGATCGTGCCGGAGGGGTTGTTCGACCTCGGCGTCCCGACGCTCGGGATCTGCTACGGCCACCAGGTGATGGCGCAGGCCCTCGGCGGGACGGTCGAGAACTCCGACGTCGCCGAGTACGGCGGCGCGACCGTCGCCGTCACGTCCCCGGGCATGCTGTTCGCGGGGCTGCCGCACGAGCAGGCGGTGTGGATGTCCCACCGCGACTTCGTCAGCAGGGCGCCGTCCGGGTTCACGGTCACGGCGAGCACCGACGTCACGCCGGTCGCCGGCATGGAGGACCTGGAGCGCGGCTTCTTCGGCGTCCAGTTCCACCCCGAGGTCCTGCACACCGCACACGGCATGGAGATCCTGCGGCGCTTCCTCTACGAGGGCGCCGGCTGCCGCCCGAACTGGACGATGGTGAACATCGCGGACGAGTCGATCGAGGCCGTCCGGGAGCGGGTGGGGCGCAAGCGGGCCATCTGCGCGCTGTCCGGCGGGGTGGACTCCGCCGTCGCCGCCGCGCTCGTCCAGCGCGCCATCGGCGACCAGCTGACCTGCGTGTTCGTCGACCACGGGCTGCTGCGCAAGGGCGAGCCCGAGCAGGTCGAGAAGGACTTCGTCGCGGTCACCGGGGTGAACCTGCACGTGGTGGACGCCCAGGAGCGCTTCCTCGCCGCCCTCGACGGCGTCACCGACCCGGAGGAGAAGCGCAAGATCATCGGCCGCGAGTTCATCCGGGTGTTCGAGGAGGCGGCCCGCGAAATAGTCCACGGTGGATCCGGGGGAGCTGGGGGGTCGTCCCCCCAGAAGGGTGCTGAGGACGCCTCCGAGCCGGTCGAGTTCCTCGTCCAGGGAACCCTCTACCCGGACGTGGTCGAATCGGGCGGCGGCACCGGCGCGGCGAACATCAAGTCGCACCACAACGTGGGCGGCCTGCCCGACGACCTCCAGTTCGAGCTGGTGGAGCCGCTGCGCACCCTGTTCAAGGACGAGGTCCGCGCGCTCGGCGAGCAGCTCGGCCTGCCGTCGGAGATCGTCTGGCGGCAGCCGTTCCCGGGCCCCGGCCTCGGCATCCGGATCATCGGCGCCGTCACCCGCGAGCGGCTGGACATCCTGCGCGACGCCGACGCCATCGCCCGCGAGGAGCTCACCCGCGCCGGCCTCGACCGCGACATCTGGCAGTTCCCGGTCGTCCTGCTCGCCGACGTCCGGTCCGTGGGCGTCCAGGGCGACGGCCGGACGTACGGGCACCCGATCGTCCTGCGCCCGGTGACCAGCGAGGACGCGATGACGGCCGACTGGGCGAAGCTCCCGTACGACCTGCTGCGCCGCATCTCCACCCGCATCACCAACGAGGTCCGCGAGATCAACCGGGTGACGGTCGACATCACGTCCAAGCCTCCGGGCACCATCGAGTGGGAGTAGGCGGTCCCGCCCGCCCGGCCGTGGTGATTCCGTGGCGGATCCGTGGGAGCACGGATGTCCCGCCCCCTCCGCGGGCGGCACGCTCGACGAGCCGGTGACCGCCGGCCCGCCGTCCGCCGCCCGAGGAGGAACGCCATGGACTACGGCCAGCTCGTCAGGAAACTGTCCGTGCCGCCCGGTTTCGCCGTGCCCACACGGCTGACCCACGGCGACATCGTCGCCAGGGCGCTGTCGCGTGCCGATCTGGCCGATGACGTGCGCGGCATCAATGCGAGCATCGACATCATCCGCCGGACCCGTGGCGGCTCCTGGCCGGTGGAGAAGGTCACCGAGGAGTTCAATTTCGTCGACCTCGTGTGGCACGAGTGCGAGTTCCGGGAGGGCGACTCCTTCGCCTATGCCGTGTACGACGTCGCCGGTGCTTACCTCGGCTGCTGCTACCTGTATCCCATGGGACGGCGCACCCCGCTGTCCGAAGAGCTGGCGAAGTACGACGTGGACGTGAGTTGGTGGGTGACGCCCTCGGCGTACAAGGCCGGCCACTACAGCGGCCTCTACCGTGCCCTGCGCCATTGGCTGGCCGAGGACCTTCCCTTCACGGAGCCGTACTTTTCCAACCTGGAGATCCCCTCCGACTGAGAAGTGCCCGGACGTCAGGTTGGTCGTGCGCGATCGGCGGCATGGGTGGCGAGGGCTTCGGCGGCGTCGGCGAACATGTCGGCCAGCGCGGACGGGGTGGTGTCGAACTCGCCGTCCAGCCAGGCGATGAGGTTCTCGCCCCAGCCGGCCACCAGCATCGTCGCGGCGAAGTGCATGCGGGCCCCGGCGGCGGGCGGGATGTCGTAGAACTGCCGGGCGTAGTCGATGACGAGGCGCGTGTACCGGCGGCGGGCGGCCTGCCGGCGCGCGCGCAGGACGGGGCTGGCGGCCGCTTCGATGAGGACGACGCGGACCTTGCGCGGGTCGGCGCGGCCCAGGTCCAGGGCGGCCATCGCGGCGGAGCGGACGGTGGTGCGCAGGTCGGCGTCCGGTCCGGCGGCGGCCACTCCCTGAGCGGCGGCGTCGGCGACCTCGGTCACGATGCGGTCGTGGACGTCGGCCAGCAGCGCGTCCAGGTCGGCGTAACTCTCGTAGAAGTAGCGGGGGTTGAGGCCGGCGCGCGCGCAGACCGCGCGCAGGGACGTGCCCTGGACGCCCTCCGTGCCGAGCAGGTCGAGGGCGGCTTCCAGGAGCGCGGCGCGGCGGCCGGCGCGGCGGCGGTCGGCGGTGACGCCGCCGTAGGGGCGGGGACTCACCCGACAATCTTGACACACCTGTTTCCAGAATCTACGTTTCTGGAAACAGGTGTAGCCAGTTGGAGACGGCCATGTCCCTGCCCACCACCACGCCGGACATGGGGCAGATCTTCGCCCCCCTCATGCACGAGCACGACTACGTCATCGACGCGATCGACGGGGCGCTCCCGGCCGGCCTGACCGGGACCCTGTACCGGATCGGCCCGGGGAAGTGGGAGGTCGGGCGGACGCTGATGCACC
Organism: Actinomadura madurae; assembly: GCF_900115095.1. Classification (GTDB taxonomy): domain Bacteria; phylum Actinomycetota; class Actinomycetes; order Streptosporangiales; family Streptosporangiaceae; genus Spirillospora; species Spirillospora madurae. Next base: position 101,059 of record NZ_FOVH01000017.1, on the reverse strand, counting down.
ACCTGTTCGACGGCGACGGGATGGTCTCGCAGTTCGCCTTCGACGGGCGGTCGGTGCGGTTCCGCAACCGCTACGTCCGGACGGGCCAGTTCAAGCACGGCCTGGTCTCCGGCGACCTGCGCGGCCCCGGCGTGGGGACGGCCCTCCCGGGCGGTCTCTGGGCCAACTTCGCCAAGGGGAAGGGGCCCGCGAACGTCGCGAACACGGGGGTGGCGATGCACGCCGGCCGGCTGCTGGCCCTGTGGGAGGGCGGCCCCCCGCACCGCCTCGACCCCGACACCCTGGAGACCCTCGGCCTGTACGACTTCGGCGGACGGCTGCGCGGCGCGCTCAAGTCCTTCTCCGCCCACCCCAAGTGGGATCCGGCGACGGGCGAGATGTTCAACTTCGGCCAGGATCTCGCCCCGCTGCCCGCCCTGAACTGCTGGAAGGTCGACCGGCGCGGCCGGATGCGGCGGCTCGCCAAGGTCCGGATGCTGAACATGCCGTGGAACCACGATGTGGCGCTCACGACCCGCCACATGGTGTTCGTCCTGGACCCGTACATGTTCGACCTGCGCACCATGATGAGCGGCGCGCCCGTCTTCGACGCGATCCAGCACCGTCCGGAGAAGGGGACGCGCTTCGTGCTCGTGCCGCGCGACGGCGGCCCCGCACGGATCGTGGAGCATGAGGCGCTCGTCCACGTCCACGTCGCGAACGCGTTCGAGGACGGCGGCGACACCGTCGTCGACCTGGTGCTGCTGGAGGACTTCGCCGCGGTCAGGCGTGACCTGTCCGAGTTCCGGACGCGCTTCACGGACCCGCCGCCCAGCAGGCTCATGCGGTACCGGATCACCCCCGCCGGGCGGGTGATCGAGACGCAGCTGTCCGAGCGGCCCGGTGAGTTCCCGCAGTACGACTGGCGGCGGTCCACGCGCCGGCACCGCTACACCTACATGACCGGGCGCACGGGAGCCGGCGGCGAGTACGACAGCGTCCTGAAGGTCGACAACGACACCGGCCGGACCGAGGTCCATGGGATGGGGCCGCACACGTTCGTGGGAGAACCCATCTTCGTCCCGCGCACGACCGATTCCGCTGAGGACGATGGGTGGCTGCTGGCCGTGGTCTACCTCGCCGCAGAGCATCGCTCGCAGCTCAGCATCCTGGACGCCCGGGACCTGGAGAACGTAGCCACGCTTCACTTGAAGCACCATCTTCCCTTCGGTTTCCACGGCACGTTCACGCGCAGGGTCGCCGATCCCGGGGCGCCGATCCCGCATCCGGACCGGCTGCCGATTCCCTGAGCGTCCGGGGCCCCCGACCTTCATGCGCCGGTCAACGGCCGCCAGGTGAGGTCAAGTCTGCGTCAGGGGACGGCCTGGCAATCGCGATGCGTGTTCAGGTGATGGCGTAACGTCACCATGCTCTGTGGGGCGAGGAGGAGGCCCCATGTCCCCGAAGCTCAGCGTCGTCGTGCCGTTCCACAACACCGAGGAGTACTTCCGGGAATGCCTGGAATCGCTGGCGGGCCAGACGCTGCGCGACCTTGAGGTGGTCCTGGTGGACGACGGGTCCACCGACAACGGCGCGGTGATCGCCAAGGAGCTGTGCGCCCGCGACCCGCGGTTCCGCCTCGTCGCCCGGGAGCACGAGGGGCCGGGACCCGCCCGCAACGCCGGGGTGCGGCAGGCGAAGGGCGAGTACCTGGCGTTCGCCGACGCCGACGACGTCGTGGACCGCGAGGCCTACGCGCGGCTGGTCGGGTCGCTGGAGCGGACGGGGTCCGACCTCGCCTCCGGGAACGTCCAGCGGATGGACGAGGACAGGACGTGGCAGTCGGTCCTGCACGAAGGTGTCTTCGAGGAGTCGCGTTCGAGGACGCATGTGTCGTCCATGCCGCTGCTCATGCGTGACCGTACGCCGTGGAACAAGGTCTACCGGCGTGACTTTTGGAACAGCTCCGGCCTGGAATTTCCCCCGGGCTTCTACGAGGACCCTCCAGTCACGGCGCGCGCGCACGCCCTGGCACGGTCCGTGGACGTCCTGAGCGAGACGGTCTACTACTGGCGCAAGCGGCCCGGGTCCATCACAGAGGACCGCTACGACTGGGACAACATCAGCCAGCGGATGCGGTCGGCACAGGCCGTCCGGGACGGTCTGGCCGGCTACGCGCCCCAGCTTCTGAACGCCTACGACGAGCACGCCCTCGTCCCGATCGAGCTCCGCGTCCTGTTCGAGGCGCTCCCCCGGACGCACGTCGAGCACCGCGAAGAACTCGTCGCCATGGGTGCGGAACTGGCGGGAGACATCAGCCCCCGCGTCCTGAAGCGCCAGCCGGCGATGACGCGCCTGCAACTGCACCTGCTGTGCCGGGAGATGCTTCCAGAGCTGCTGGAGGTCCTGCGCTTCGCGCACCTGCGCAAGACGGCGGACGCGCCGAGGGTGCGGCGCGGCCTGCGGCATCGCTGGTACGCGGAGTTCCCGTTCTTCGAGGACGAGGAGCGGGCCGTCCCGTCGCACGTGTACGACGTGACCGACGAGCTGAGGCCGGTGGCGGCGATCGACGGGGCCACGTGGGTGGACGGGCGGCTCCGCGTCGAGGGCCACGCCTACATCCGGCACCTGGACTCCTCCACTGAGGACGGGTCGCGCATCCGGCTGTGGCTGGTGGCGGCGAACAAGCGGGGCATCATGCGCGTGCCGGTCAGGCGGGTCCGGAGGCCGGACGTGACCGCCCGGTCGCGGCAGTCGGCGGTGTCCTACGACTGGTCCGGGTTCGTCGCGGAGATCGACCCGTCCGCGCTGAGGATGTTCGGGCGCTGGCGGGAAGTCGACTGGGTCCCGTGCGTGGAGATCGTCAACCGGGGCCTGCGGCGCCGGTCCACGTTCTCCAACCCGCGGCTCACCGCGCGGCAGTGGCCGGACGACCAGGAGTGCGCGCCGGACGTGCTCGTCCAAGGCGTCGCCGCGCGGCACCGGTTCGTGATCCAGGTCCGGCCCACGCCGGCGGCGGTCGTCGGCTGCCATCTGGAGGGCGGCGAGCTGTGGCTGGACGGCTGGAGCCGCGCCCCGCTGGGCGGCGAGCCGCGGGTCACCGCCACCCCCAGGGCGGGGAGGGCCACGGTGACCGGCCCGGTCGACCCGGCCGGCGGCGGTTTCCGGGCGAGGCTGCCGGTCGCGGGGCTGGCGCGGCGGCAGGGCGACTGGGAGGTCTTCCTGCCGGACGGGGTCCGGCCGTACCTGGACGAGCATCCGGCGGGCACGGCGTTCCCGGTCCCCGGCGGGGAACTCGAGATCGCCAGGACGCGGCGCAGCACGCTGCGGATCGTCGTCCGCGGACGCGTCCTCGCCGTCGACGAGGTGTTCTGGTCGCCCGACGGTGCCCTGCACCTGGCGGGCACATGCGTGGACCGCGTCGGACGGCCGGAGTCGCTGACGCTCCGCCGGAGGCGGTCATGCGAGGAGCACATCGTTCCCCTGGCCTGGGACGGCGAGCGTTTCACGGCGAAGTTCTCGCCCGCGCGAATGCCGGTGCTCGGCCTGTCCCGGCCGCTGGTCGCCGGTACCTGGGACGCCCTCGCCGTCGTCGGCGGCCAGGAACAACCCGTCGTCCTCAGACGGCACACCCTGCGCGACGTGCCCGAGCCGTACGAGGCGGGCCTTCACCGGATCACCGTCCGGGCCCAGAAGACCGACCATCTGGTGCTCCGGGTAGAGACGGCCCTGGACGACGACGAGCGCGGAGCCTACGCGCAGGCGCGGATACGTTCCGGGCACTACCGGCGCCATCTGAACCTGCCCGTCCGTGAACTCGCCGTATTCGACGCGTACCGGGGACGCCAGTACTCGTGCAACCCACGCGGCATCTACGACGAGCTTCGACGCCGCGAAACCGACCTGGAATGCGTGTGGGTCACCGAGAACGGCCAGTTCGGTAAGCCGGCGGGTGCCCGGACCGTCCTGGCAGGTACGCGCGAGCACTACGAGGCGCTCGCCCGCGCGCGCTACGTCTTCGGCAACTGGTCGCAGAAGGAGTGGTTCTCCAAACGCGACGACCAGACGTACGTGCAGTGCTGGCACGGGACGCCTTTGAAGAAGCTCGGCTACGACGTCAAGAAGATGCCCTACAAGCGCGCCGAGGGCGTCGACTGGATGGAGTACGACGTTTCCCGCTGGGACCTCCTGCTCGCCCAGAACGCGTTCTCGGTGCCGCTGTTCCGGCGCGCGTTCAACTACGACGGGGACGTCTTCGAAAGCGGCTACCCGCGCAACGACATCCTGCGCAGCCCGCACCAGGAGGAGATAGCCGCGGCGGTGCGCCGGCGCCTCGGCATCCCGGAGGGCAAGCGGGTCGTCCTGTACGCGCCGACGTGGCGGGACGACTTCCACCACGCGGTCGGCAAGCGAGCCTTCCGTCTGGAGTTCGACATCGACCGGTTCAGGGCCGCGCTGGGCCGCGACCACGTCCTGCTCCTCCGGACGCACTACCTCGTCACCGACCGGCCGAGGCTCAAGCCGGGCGACTGCGTCATGGACGTCTCGGTCTACCCCGACATCTCCGAGCTGTTCCTCATCACCGACGTGCTCGTCACGGACTACTCCTCGTCCATGTTCGACTTCGCCGTCACCGGCCGCCCGATGGTGTTCTTCACCTACGACCTGGAGCGCTACCGCGACCACGTGCGCGGCTTCTACTTCGACTTCGACGCGGAGGCCCCGGGCCCGCTGCTGCGGACCGCGCAGGAGGTCGTCGAGGCGCTGGGCGAGCCGGCCGCTCTGGAGGCCGGATACCGGGACGCCCGCGCCGCGTTCGCCGCCCGGTACTGCCCGCACGACGACGGCCACGCCGCCGCCCGGGTGCTCGACCGGGTCCTCCAGCCGCCCCGATGACCACCGACCAACCCCTGAGAACCCCACCACGGAGCCGCTCGTGTCCCCGCAGGTAAGCATCGTCGTCCCCTTCCACACCACCGATGGCCGGCTGGCGGAGTGCCTGGAGTCGCTCGCCGCGCAGACGCTGCGCGACGTCGAGGTGCTCATGGTGGACGACGGGTCGGGCGACGGCGGAACGGTCCTCGCCAAGGACTTCGCCGCGCGCGACGACCGCTTCACGCTCGTCCAGCCCGGTCCCGGCACGGCCGCCGTCGACGCCGGTGTCGAGGAGGCGAAGGGCCGCTACCTCGCGTTCGCCGACGGTGAGGACGCGCTGCCGCCGTATGCCTGCGAGCTGCTGGCCGGGACGCTGGATTCGACCGGATCGGACCTCGCGGGCGGAAACGTCATGTGCCTGGACGGGGAACAGGTGTGGCAGTCGCCGCTCCATGGGGACGCCTACGCGCAGACGGTGAAGTCGACGCACGTGACCGGTCACCCGTCCCTGCTGCAGGACAGGATGGTCTGGAACAAGGTCTACCGGCGCTCGTTCTGGGACGCGCACGGGTTCGAACTCGGGAACGGCCAAGACGCGCTGGTCGCCGTGCAGACACAGGTGCTGGCCTCCGCCGTGGACGTGCTCGACGCGACCGTCTACTTCTGGCGGGACCGTCCGGGGACGGCGACACGGCTGCGTCCCGGCCCGGCGGACATCACCCAGCGGATGGCGACCCTGGCGAGCGTGCGGGATTTCGTCCGCGAGCACGCACCGGACCTCCTCCCCATCTACGACACGTACGCCCTGGACCTGGACGTGCGTGAACTCATGCTCGCCCTGCCCGCCGCCACGTGGGAGGAGCGGGAGCGCCTGGTCGAGCTGGGCGCCGAGGTCGTCGCCGACGCCGGGCGTTCCCCCGCGGCCGGGCTGGAGGCGCTCAGGAGGCTGGAGACGTACCTGCTCGGCGAGCGCATGCTGCCCGAGCTGCTGGAGGTGCTGCGCTTCGAGGAGAACGGGCCGCGGGACGTCCCGCTCGTGTCACGGGGCCGCCTCCGCCCGCGCTGGTACGCCCGCTACCCCTTCTTCGACGACGCGGAGAGGGGCGTCCCGGAGGACGTGTACGACGTCACCGACGAACTCGCCCTGTGGGCGGACGTCGACCGCGTCGAGTGGGACGTCGACACGCTCATCGTCGAAGGCCACGCCCACTTCGACCGGCTGGACGTGTCGTCGGCGGCGGACTCCCGGATCCGCGTCTGGATGCGCGACGTGCGGACCGGCAAGGAGATCAGGCTGCCCGTGGAGCGGAGCCGCCGGCCGGAGGTCACGGCGCGCTCCGGCCAGTCCGGCGTCTCCTACGACTGGTCGGGGTTCACCGTGCGGGTGGAGCCCGACTACCTGCTGGACGGCGACGAGTGGCGGACGGCCACCTACGAGCTGTTCGCCGAGGTGACGACGGCCGGGCGCAGGGCGTCCCGGCGCCTGACCGCGATGGCGCCGGCCGTGCGCTGGACGGCGCCTCGGCAGGTGGACGAGCACGTGGCCGTCCAACCGGCCGCCGGTGACGACGACGTGTTCGTCGTCCACGTCAAGCGCGCCAAGGCCGTCGTCACCCGCATCCGCTGCGAGGACGGCACGCTGGTGCTGACCGGATGGACGCGGCGCGCGCTCGGCGCCGGAGCCGCCATGGTGGCGCAGCGCCGCCACGGGGGGCCCGAGGTCCGGGGCGAGGTGACGCTGCGGCAGTCGGCCGTCCTGCGCATGGCGGAGGGCACCGGGTTCGACTTCACCGCGAAGCTGCCCCTGGAGTTCCTCGGTTCCATCCCGCCCGGCGAGAACGGGTCCGCGCCCTACCGCGCGCACCTGCGCGACGCCGTCGACTGGGACATCCGGCTGACCGGCGAGGGAGGCCCGCTGAGGCTCGCCGTCGCGAGGAACGTCAAGGTCGCCCGGTACGCGCTGCCCGACCGTGCGGGACGCGGCCGGGAGTTCGCCCTCACCCGCACCGCCTTCGGGAACCTGCGCGGTGTGGAGCGAAGCCGCCGCCCGGTCGTCACGGGCGCGGAGTGGGACGAGAACGGCCGGCTCACGCTGAGCGGAGACTTCAGCGACCCTCGAACCCGTCCCGACCGCCTCGTTCTGCGGCGGCGCCGGTCGGGCGACGAGCACCGCGTCCCGGTCACGTGGGAGGAGGACCGCTTCACCGCGGCGGTCACGCCGTCCACGATGGCCGTGTTCGGGACGGACCTGCCGCTGAGCAGCGGCACCTGGGACCTGGTGGCGCGCACGAGTGCCGGCGAGGTGGCCGTCGTCGTCGCGCGTGAGGCCATCCCCGACCTCCCCGGCCCGCGGCGCCTCGGCACGCACGACTTCGCGGTCGGCGTCCACCAGGTCGACGCCCTGACCCTGGAAAGCCGCCCCGCCCTTGAGGAAGACGAGGCGGGCGGCCACGCACAGGTGCTCCTCCAGCAGCGCGACTATCCCGTCTATCTGCGGAGCCCCCTGTCGGACATCGCCGTGTTCGACAGCTACAACGGCTCGCAGTACAGCTGCAGCCCGCGGGCCATCTACGAAGAGCTGAACCGTCGCGAGACCGATCTGGAATGCGTGTGGGTCTCCCAGGACGGCCAGTTCGCGGTCGACGGGAAGGCTCAGACCGTCCTGGCGGGAAGCCGCGAGCACTACCGCGTCCTGGCGCGCGCCCGGTACATCGTCACCAACCAGGGATTGCCGTCCTGGTACGTCAAGCGGGAGGGGCAGACCTACCTCCAGACATGGCACGGCACCCCGCTGAAGCGTCTCGCCTACGACCTGCGGGACATGCCGTACCAGCGCGCCGAGCGCCTGGACTGGATGGAACGGGAGGTGCCGCGATGGGACCTCCTGCTGTCTCCGAGCCCGTACGCCACCCAGGTCATGCGGCGCGCGTTCAAGTACGACGGTGAGGTCCTGGAGACGGGATATCCCCGCAACGACATCCTCAGCACACCCGAGTGGGAGCGCATCGGGACGCGCATCCGCAAGCGCCTGGGCATCCCCCAGAGGAAGAAGGTCGTCCTCTACGCGCCGACATGGCGGGACGACCGGTGCCACCCTGACGGCAGGCGCGGGTTCTCCCTGGAACTGGACGTGGAGACCATGCAGCAGGCCCTGGGCAAGGATCACGTCCTTCTCCTGCGGACCCACCACCACGTCACCGACCGGGACCGTATCGCCACGGACCAGGCCGGCGGCTTCGCCATCGACGTGTCCCGCTACCCCGACATGGCCGAGCTGTACATGGCGGCCGACGTGCTCATCACGGACTACTCGTCCGCGATGTTCGACTACGCCGTCCTGGGCCGCCCGATCGTCCTCTACACCTACGACCTGGAGTGGTACCGGGACCACCTGCGCGGCATGTACTTCGACCTGGAGGCCGAGGCCCCCGGGCCGGTCGTGCGGACGTCCGCGCAGGTGGCCGAGGCGGTCAGGGCCGCGCCCGGCGGCGAGCAGGACTACGCGGACGCCTACGACCGCTTCTTCGTGAAGTACTGCCCGCACGACGACGGCCAGGCGGCGTCCAGGGCGGTCGACCGCCTCTTCGGCGCGTCCTAGGCGGTGCGTCCTGAGCGGTGCGTCCTGAGCGGTGCGTCCTGAGCGGTGCGTCCTGAGCGGCGCGTCCTGAGCGGCGCGTCCTGAGCGGTGCGTCCTGAGCGGCGCGTTCTAGGCGCGCCGTCTCAGCCCGGACGGCGGGCCCGCGCGAACAGCCACGCGCCCGGCCACGACGAGACCGGCAGCCGCCGTTCCAGCGCGGCGGACAGGCGCAGGGCCTCGTTGGCGAGCGGGTGCAGGGGAGCCAGGTCCTCTCCCCGCGCCGTCCGGTTCCTGAGCAGGCGCAGGAACGGCCGATGCAGGACGCCCCTGCTCCACACGCGCTCCAGCACGAGCCCGGCACCCTCCAGCAGCTCGGCGAGCGTGCGGCGGGTGTAGCGGCGCACCCGTCCGAGCGACACGTCATGCGCCGACCACAGGGCCATGTCGCACGGCACGGACACCAGGGCGGTCCCTCCCGGCCGCAGCACCCGCACGATCTCCGCGGCCGCCCGCGCGTCGTCCTCCACGTGTTCGAGCACGTCCAGCGCCAGCGCCAGGTCGTACTCGCACGGCGGGAGCGGCAGGTACCGCGCGTCACCCTCGTAGGCCTCCACGCCGGACGCGCGGGCCAGCACCACGGCCTCCGGGCTCAGGTCGATCCCGGTCGCCCGCCAGCCGTGCCGCATCAGCACCCGGCAGCAGGAACCCGACCCGGCCCCGATGTCGACGCCCGTCCCGGGCACGCTGAAACGCAGCAGCTCCGCGGACAGCATCTCCCGGCGCTCGCGGTACCACCAGTTGCCGTCCTCGATCCGCGCGATCCGCTGAAGGTCGATGGTGTCCACAGGACAAGCCGACGGCATCGGCGGCGGCGCGTTCCACCACCGCCGCCGAACGCGCACGGATCGTTGACCCCGGTTTGACCCGGGGCCGGTACCGGCCGGTCTCCGCGGAGGTCAGCCCTTCTTCCGCCGCCGCAGGAAACGGAAGGCCAGCAGCACCGCGATCAGGCCGCCCAGCGCCGGCACCGCGCGCTTGGCGACCGACGGCCCCGCGACCTCCAGCAGGTCGATCGCGTCGTCCTTGGTCGCCACGTGGAGCGGCGGCCGCGCGGGCGCCGCCTTGGCCGGTCCGGGCTTGTCCGCGGACTCCTCCGGCTTCGCGGACGCCGTCCCGGTCTCGGCCTCCACCTCCGGCTTCGCGGCCTCGGCGGGGCTCTCAGGGGCCGCCGCCGGGGCTTCGGCGGGAGCCTCCGCAGGAGCCTCGGCGGGCGCCGCCCCGCGATCCTCGCCCGAGGTCTCCAGCTCGGCCGCCAGCGACTTCGCGAACCGGTCGATGACCTTGGAACCGACCTCCGACAGGATGTTGCGGCCGAACTGCGCCGGCCGGCCCGTCACGTTCAACTTCGTGTGGACGGTCACGCGCGTCGTGCCGTCCTCCTCGTGCAGCCTCGCCTGGACGGTCGCCGCCGCCGTCCCCGACCCGCGGGCCTCCTTGCCGGACGCCTCCATCGTCACCACGCGGGCGGACTCGTCCGCCGAGACGATGCGCGCGGTGCCGCGGTAGGTGATGGTCATCGCGCCGACCTTCACCTTCATCCGCCCGGCGAACTCCTCGCCCTCGGCCGAGTCGAGGGTCGCCCCCGGCATGCACGCCGCGACGCGCTCCACGTCGAGCAGCACCTGCCAGGCCTGATCGACCGGAACGGGGACGGTGAAATCGTGGTCGAGTTCCATGATCAAATGTCCTTATCGTCCGCGGACCCTGCCGCGACCCTACGGTGGCCGCCCGTCGCGCCGCCAGTGGGGATCCCGACGGCCCGTACCCGGCGGCGCGCCGGCCATGCGGCCGGACGCCCGCGAACCGCGGGATCCGGCCGCACGACCGCGCCGTGCGAGAGGTCAGCCCGCGGCGGCGGCGAGCGCCCGCGCCGTGAGGACCGTCGCCAGATGCGCCCGGTACTCCGACGACCCGTGCAGGTCGGTGGGCGGTTCCGTGCCGGCCGCCGCCTGCGCCGCGGCCGTGCGGAACGCGTCCTCCGACGCGGCCCCGCCCCGGACGGCGGTCTCGACCGCGTCGGCCCGCACCGGCTTCGGACCCATGTTGGTCAACCCGACGCGCGCCTCCTCGATCCCGTCGCCGTCGCGGCGGACCGCGCACGCGACACCGATGATCGCCCACGCCTGCGCCGTCCGGTGGAACTTCTCGTAGTGCACGCCCCAGCCCGCGCCCATCTTCGGCACGCGCACGCCGACGAGCAGCTCGTCCGGCTCCATCGCCGACGTCATCCAGTCGACGAAGAACTCCGACGCCGGGATCTCCCGCTCCCCGCGCACGGACCGGACGAGCAGCACCGCGTCCAGCGCCAGCGCGACCGCGGGAAGGTCGGCCGCCGGATCGGCGTGGGCCAGCGACCCGCCGAACGTCCCGCGGTGCCGGACGGCCGGGTCGGCGACCGTCTCCGTCGCCCGCGCGATCAGCGGCGCGTGCTCGCGCACCAGCGGATCACGGATCACCTGGTGGTGCGTCGCCATCGCGCCGATGACGACGGCGTCGCCCTCGTCGCGGATCTCCCGGAGGCCGTCCACCCGGTCCAGGTCGATCAGGGCGTCCGGGTAGGCGAGCCGCAGCCGCAGCAGCGGCATCAGGCTCTGCCCGCCGGCCAGCACCTTCGCGTCCTCGCCCGCGTCGGCCAGCGCCCGGCAGGCGTCGTCCACCGAGGCGGGACGGACATAGTCGAACGTCGCGGGGATCACTGGGCACCTCCGGCCGAACCGAGCCCGCCGCCCGCGCCGGGTTCGGCCGCGGCGGGCTTCTCCTCCGCGTGCAGCGCGCGCCACACGCGTTCGGGCGAGCACGGCATCGGCACGTCGTGCACGCCGAACGGCCGCAGCGCGTCCACGATCGCGTTGACGACCGCCGGCGTCGAGGCGATCGTGCCCGCCTCGCCGACGCCCTTCACACCCATCGGGTTGGACGTCGCCGGCGTCTCCGTCCGGTCGGTCGTGAACGCGGGCAGGTCCGCCGCCGACGGGACCAGGTAGTCGGCCATGGTCGTCGTCGTGAGGTTGCCCTCCGCGTCGTACACCGCCTCCTCGTAGAGGGCCTGCGCGATGCCCTGCGCGAGCCCGCCGTGCACCTGCCCCTCCACGATCAGCGGGTTGACGACCTTGCCGACGTCGTCCACCGCCACGTACTTGCGGAGCTTCACCATCCCGGTCTCGGTGTCGACCTCTGCCGCGCACAGGTGCGTGCCGTGCGGGAAGGAGAAGTTGTCCGGGTCGAACGTGGCGTCGGAGTCCAGCGAGGGCTCGATGCCGTCGGGCAGGTCGTGCGCGGCGAACGCGGCCAGCGCGACCTCCTGCAGCGTCTTGCCCTCCTCCTGGACGCCGCGGACGCTGAACCGCCCGCCGCTGAACTCAAGGTCCTGTTCGGAGGCCTCCAGCAGATGCGCGGCCACCTTCTTGGCCTTGTCGACCACCTTCTCGCAGGCCGAGAACAGCGCGACACCGCCCACGGCCAGCGAACGCGAACCGTAGGTGTCCATCCCCTTGTGGGATATCGCCGTGTCGCCGTGCAGGACCTTCACGTCCTCGAACGGCACGCCCAGCCGGTCGGCGGTGATCTGCGCCCACGCCGTCTCATGGCCCTGCCCGTGCGCGGACGAGCCGGTGACCACCTCGACCTTGCCCGAAGGCAGCACGCGGACGGCGGCGTGCTCCCAGCCGCCGGCACCGTACGACAGCGAGCCCAGGACGCGGGACGGAGCGAGACCGCACATCTCCGTGAACGTGGACACCCCGATGCCCAGCTGCACCGGATCCTGCCGTTCCCGCCGGTCCGCCTGCTCCGCGCGCAGCTTGTCGTACTCGAACAGCTCCAGTGCCTTTCCCGTCGCCGCCTCGTAGTTGCCCGAGTCGTACGTGAGACCCGCGATCGTCTCGTACGGGAACTCCTCGTGCTCGATCCAGTTGCGGCGCCGCACCTCGATGGGGTCGAGCCCCAGCTCGGCGGCGAGCTCGTCCATGACCCGCTCGATCGCGAACGTGGCCTCCGGACGCCCGGCGCCCCGGTACGCGTCCGTGGGCGTCTTCGTCGTGAAGACCCCCGTGCAGGTGAACGACAGCGCGTCCATCTTGTAGATGCCGTTGAACATGAACGCGCCCAGCAGCGGGATGCCGGGAGTGACCAGCATCAGGTACGCGCCCATGTCGGCCAGCAGATCCACCTTCAGGCCGCGGATCCGGCCGTCCTGCTCCGCCGCGAGCGTGATCCGCTGGATCTGGTCGCGCCCGTGGTGGATGGTCATGTTGCCTTCGCTGCGCGTCTCGGTCCACTTGACGGGACGGCCGAGCCTGCGCGCCAGCAGCAGCGCCAGGACCTCCTCCCCGTACACCTGCAGCTTGGAGCCGAAGCCGCCGCCGACGTCCGGTGCGACGACCCGGAGCCGGTGCTCGGGGATCCCGGTGACCGTGGCCAGCATCAGCCGCAGGATGTGCGGGATCTGCGTGGCCGAGTACAGCGTGAACTCGTCCCCTTCGGGGACGCACAGGACCGACCGCGGCTCCATCGCCGTCGGGATCAGCCTCTGCTGGATGTAGCGGCGCTCGATCACGACCGGCGCGTCCGTCATCGCGGCGTCGAGATCCCCGTTCTCGAACACCCACGTGTAGGACTTGTTCGTGCCCAGACCGTCGTGCACCAGATCGGCGCCGTCGGCGATCGCCGCCTCCATGTCCACCACGGCGGGCAGCGGCTCGTAGTCGACGTCGATCTCCTCCAGGGCGTCGACCGCCGCGGCCCTGTCCCGGGCCACGACGCACGCCACCGGCTCACCGACGTAGCGGACCTCGTCCACCGCCATCGGCGGATGGTCCGGCAGCCTCATGTCCTCCGTCACGACCCACGCGCAGGGCAGCGACCCCTGCTCGTCGGCGAAGTCCCGCCCGCTGAACACCCCGACCACGCCGGGACGCTCCTTCGCCGGGCCGGTGTCCACACCGGTGATCCGGGCGTGCGCGTACGGGCTGCGCAGGAACGCCACGTGCAGCGTCCCCGCCGGGGTCATGTTGTCGGTCCACCGCGTCCGGCCGGTGATGAGCCGGGCGTCCTCCGACCGCTTCCGCGGGCTGCCTACCTCCTGCACGGTCACGGCGTCACCTCCTGCCGGCCCGGCTCGCGCATCTCGCTCGCCGCGCGCCGGACGGCCTTGACGATGTTCTGGTAGCCGGTGCACCTGCACAGATTGCCTTCGAGGCCCTCCCGGACCTCCTCCTCGGACGGGTCGGCGTTCTCCCGCAGCAGGTCGAGCGACGCCATGATCATGCCCGGCGTGCAGTAGCCGCACTGGAGCGCGTGCTCCTCGTGGAAGGCCCGCTGCATCGGGTGCGGGGTGCCGTCGACGCCGAGGCCCTCGACGGTCGTCACGTCACGGCCGTCTGCCTGGACGGCGAAGACGGAGCAGCTCTTCACGCTCAGCCCGTCCATCAGGACGGTGCAGGCTCCGCAGTTGCTGGTGTCGCACCCGACCGGGGTTCCGACCTTCCCCAGCCGTTCGCGCAGGTATTGGACGAGAAGGAGGCGCGGTTCGACGTCGTCCTCGTACGTCGCTCCGTCGACCTCGACACGAATACGTGGCATGCGTTTTCTCCCAGGGACGTCTCGGGGTGGACTTGGAGAGACGTCCCCTGGGCGGGGCGCGCGAATCCGGCCACGTCATCGGGGCCACCTCCGTGGAAGGCGACCCTACGAACCTATTCCGCTGTTGAATCCCGTACTAGCCCCAGACGCGGTTTGTTTACCGACGTCTGGGGCACTGATGGGCGCTAGTGGACGCGGAGTAGAACAGGCCAGGTCTTCGCGCCGACGATGCCGTCGTCGTCGACGCCGCCCCACCGCTGGACCGCCTTCACGGCCTTCTCGGTGGCGTCGTCGAACTTGCCAGTCATGCTCACCTCGGGGTGGCTGCGGGCCAGCAGCAGCCCCTGCACGCTCTCGACGTGCTCGCCGGTGTCGCCCTTGCTCAGCTCGGGGAGCTTCTTCACCATGTCCTCCGTCCAGTTGCCCCCGCCGTAGGCGGGCCTTCCGTAGCCGGCGATCACACCGGAGTCCCGGACGCGCCGCTTCACCGCGTCGCCGGTGTTGCCCTCGATGGTCTGCAGCCGCCCCCCGCCGAGCACCTTCTCGACGACGCCGACGTGGTCGATGGCGCCCACGTTGTTGGTGGCACCCCAGTCGAAGAACACGATGTCCCCGGGCTTGGCCTGATTCACACTGGCGGTCGTCCCGCTGTGCCAGCGTCCGGCCTTCTGGAACGCTTCCGCATGCCAGACCGTGTAGGCGTAGTCCTTGCCCAGGCAGACGGCGTCGTGGTTGCCGCTGTGGCGCGCCCAGTAGGTGACGGCCATGTCGCACCAGGCCGCTCGGAGGAACTCGTCTCCGTGCCTGGAGGCGTACTCCTTGGTGATGGTGTTCGGGCGGCCTGACATGCCGAGCGACTTGCGGGCCTCGGCGATCATTCCGGCCGCGCTCATCCGGAACCCTCCCCACGGAAGATCCCGTCGGCGTCGGGCTCGCCGTAAAGCTCCCTGAGGATCTGCTCCTCGTCGGGTTCGGTGGCCCGGTGGACGTCGGGGTGGACGTCCACTTCGTCCATATGAGTGGCTTCTGTCGCGTCTGTTCTGTTTTGGGGGGTCATGTGCTCCTCCGGGAGCGTCGGCCTTTGCCGTCCCTTCCGTTCCGTTCCGTGGGCGGCTCCCAACCGACCGTAATGGGCCGACCCCTTACTTCTCCGGTTTTCGCCCTAAAACACACCCTTGGACCCCGACACCCTCTCCACCAGGTAAGACGCCGGACGAGGCGGGGGCCCAGCGAGTGCACGCAGGCGATTTCCGGTGGTTAGGGGGTAGAGCCCGCCGTATGTTCCTCTTCTTCTCGTCCAGGTTGGGGTGCTTCGGATCGATGCTCGTGACTCTGGTGCTCACCTGGATCGCGTATCTGGTCCTCAGCCGCTGATTCGGCGCGGATCGAGGGTCTCGGTGTGGAGGATCGCGCCGTCCAGGTCCCGTAGGTGGACGGTCAGGGCCTCGGTGCGCCCGTCGATCCGGACCTCGCCGAAGAACTGGTGGCCCTCGGCCGGGGACGTGTTGGCGCGGGGCGGCGCCTTGACGAACCTGAGCTGCGGGCCGAACGTGCCGTCGAGTTCGTTGGGGCCGAAGGCGCCGGCGTTCAGGGGACCCGACACGAACTCCCAGAAGGGGTCGAAGTCGGTGAAGGACGCCTTCGCCGGGTCGTAGTAGTGGGCGGCCGTGTAGTGGACGTCGGCCGTCAGCCACACCATGTTCCGGACACGGTGCCGCCGCGCGTAGGAGAGCAGGTCGGCGATCTCGCGCTCGCGGCCCAGCGGGGCGCCGTCGTCGCCTTGGGCGGCGCTCTCCTGCGCGGTGCCGTCCGGGACGATCAGCCCGATCGGCATATCGGCCGCGATGATCTTCCAGGTCGCCCGGGAACGGCGCAGTTCCTGCTTCAGCCAGGTCAGTTGTTCGGCGCCGAGGAGGCCGTTCTTTTGGGTGGGGGAGGTGTTCGCGTCGTTCGGGGTCTTGTACGTCCGCATGTCGAGCATGAAGACGTCCAGGAGCGGGCCGTAGGAGATTCGCCGGTACATGCGTCCGGAGCGGGCGGTGCGTATGGGCGTGTACTCGAAGACCGCCTGACGTGAGCGTTGCGCTAGGACGTCCACCCGTTTCTCGGTGTACTGCGGGAGGTCGAGGATCTCGCCGGGGTACCAGTTGTTCACGGTTTCGTGGTCGTCCCACTGGTAGAGCATGGGGACGCGCGCGTTGAACGCCCGGAAACCGGCGTCCTCCAGGTTGTAGCGGAACTGGCCGCGGAATTCGGCGAGCGTCTGGGCGACGGCAGACTTCTCCTGCGTGACGATGTTCCGCCAGACGCGGCCGTCCGGCAGGGTCACCGTCTCGCTGAGCGGGCCGTCGGAGTAGACGAGGTCGCCGCTGCACAGGAAGAAGTCGGGGTCGGCGGTGGTCATGGCCTTGAAGATGCGGTAGCCGCCGAGGTCGGGGTTGATGCCCCAGCCCTGGCCGGCGAGGTCGCCGGACCAGACGAAGCGGATGTCCCGGCGGTCGTGGGGCGCGGTGCGGAGCCGGCCGGTGACCGGCTCGGAGGTCAGCCCCCGGTCCAGGCCGGCCAGGCGGACCCGGTAGTGCAGGTCCTCGCCCGGGGGCAGGCCGCGCAGCAGTGTCTTGCCGGTGAGGTCGGTGTCCGGCGTCATGATCGGGCCGCGCACGGTACGGGCGTGCCGGAAGTCGGGGCGGCGGCTCACCTCGACCAGCATCCGGGCGGGCCGGTCCGAGCGTGCCCACACCACGGCCTCGCGGGCCGTGACATCGCCGCTCTGGACGCCGTGGGTGAGGTTCGGGCGGTCGCGGCGCAGCAGGGCGGCGCCGCCGGGACGGTCGCCGAGCAGGGAGAACGTCGCCCCACCGGTCATGACGAGGCCACCGCGCAGTACGGTCCGACGGTCCATGGGCGCTCCGTTCACTCGATCCATACCCGCGCGCATGCTCTCCACGCCGGGCGGACGTCCGGTGGACTCTGGGTGATCGGCTTGACAAGGGTCGGTTACGGAGTGTCTTCTTGTCTCCGTGACGAAGCGCGTGTCGACCGACAGCCCCGTGGCCCTGCGCCGCGTGGCCAGCGCGCTGTGTCCTTCGTGTTGTCGCTGACCTCAGTTCATACCGGCCGACACACGTACACGAAGGACTTCTTTCCGTGGTTCCCGATCTCACCATGCGTGGCCAGGACGATCCGCACGGCCGCGCGACCATCGTCAGCCCGCCGACCGTCGGGCAACTCGCCGCCCGTGTCCGCGAGCTGGCCGGACGTCCCGGCGAGTGGTGGGGGCTCGTCCGCTTCGACGCCGCCGGGCCGGTGCATGTGCCGCTCGACGGGGAGGCGTGGCTGACCACCTGGCCGCCCGGTCCCGGCGGGACGGTGCACGGCCAGGTCAGCACCCTGATCGCGGGTGAGCTGGCGGCGGTGACGATCACCGGGCGGGGCGTCACCGAGCGGGCGCTGCGGGCCAACCGGGTGCGGGTGCACGGCGGGCCGCACGCGGTGACGAACCCGGGTCCGGCGTTCGCGGTCAGCCTGCACGCCGGTGGAGCACGTCCCGGCGACCTCCCGTCCAGCTGACCACGAGCTTTCCCGAGCGCAGCTCGGCGTGGCCGGTGAGCCGGTCGCGGGAACCGTTCGCGCAGGTCAGCTTGATCTTGCCGGACGCGTCGACCGTCCCGGTGCAGAAGCCGGGCGCGTTCAGGGCGGCGGCGCCCCGGTAGAGGAAGAGCGCCACCCGGCGGGAGCCGGAGCCCGCCGTCGTCCAGTTGCCGTCGAGCGACGACTTCTTCTCCGCGCCGGGCCGCACGCCGTTCAGCACCGGCGGTGTGGGGCGGGCCGAGGCCGTCGTGAGCTTGGACGAGGACGCTGCGGGCGGTTCGGAGTCACTGCAGCCGGCCAGCGAGACCGTGAGCACCAGGGGCAGCGCGAGCACGGCCGGGCGCATGGGTCCTCCAGGAGGTAGGGCGCGCGGCGGGCCCCAGGGGGCGGGCCCGCCGCGCGGGCGCGGGGGTCAGCGCGGGGCGACCCGGACGGTGGTCTTGCGCGGGGCGGCCGGGAGGGCGCCGGGCGCGACCGGGGTGCGGGCCTTCTCGAGGAGTTCGGCCGCCGGGCCGGGCACCGCGGTCTCGGGTGTGTTGGAGGGGTTGATCCCGGCGGCGAGGCTGATGATCCCGGTCAGGTTCATCGAGTTCTCGGACGCGGGGGACGGCAGCCCCATCATCTGGTTGATGACACCGTCCAGGATCCCGAAGGGGCCGCAGCCCTTGGCGGCCGGGACGGCGACCGGCGCGTCGATCGCGATCTGCGCGGCGCCCCACGACATGGCCGGGTTGATGGCCAGGCCGCCGGTCCGGAACGCGGGCGCGAGGTCGGCCTCGATGGGGCCGATGACGCAGGTCGCGCCGAGCAGCTGGTTGTTGAGGTGGACGTTCAGGGACGCCTTGGCGCCGAGGCCGCCGGAGAGCGAGACGTGGATCGGGCCGGCGAGCGACTGGGTGACGGTCAGCCGGTTGACGTCCCACATGGCCGCGGGGGTCTTGCCGAGGATCGGGCCGACCAGCGGTAGCTGGCCGATCAGCCCGCCCGGGACCTCGACCGGCGCGGACTCCAGCTGCCGTCCCGTGACCGGCGGTTTCAGCACGAGGTCACCGGTCTCGTCCGGTTCGCCGATGTAGCCGGTGATGCGGATGGCGCCGGCGGGCAGTTCCTGCTCGAACGAGCCGATCTTCACGCTGCCGCCGGTGGTGACCTGGGTCTGGCAGATCTGCCCGGCCGGGCACTGGTTCATGAACCGGGCCGCGCCGTTGGGCGAGCTGCCGGCCCTGGTGGGCGGGACGGCGGGGTTGCGGGTCCCGGCGGGCGGTGCGGCCGGGTCGAGGTGGCCGATCAGGCCGCGTCCGGGCTCGGTGAACCACAGGTGCCCGCCGGGTCCGCTGATGATCCGGGCGGGGGCGGACAGCGTCGCCGGCAGCGGGTGCTCGCGCATCGCGCCGGACAGCGGGTCGACGCTCGCGATGTTGCTGGCGGCCATCTCGGTGATCCAGAGTCTGCCGTCCGGGCCGGCGGTGATGCCGCTGGGCATGGAGTCGGCGACGGGGGTGGCGTACTCGGTGACCGCGTGCGTGACGGGGTCGATGCGGCCGACCTTGCCCGCGCCGGGCTCGGTGAACCAGAGGTCGCCGTCGGGACCGGTGACGATGCCGCCCATGACGGGGCTGCCGTTGCGGCCGTTCGGCGTCGGGTAGGACGCGACCGCGCCGGTGGCGGGGTCGAGGCGGCCGATCGTGCCGCCGTTCGTGGTGAACCAGATGGCCCGGTCGGGGCCGGTGGTGAGCTCGACGGGGACGAGTCCCGTGGCGTAGGCGGTGACGGTGCCGGACGCGTCGATGCGCCCGATGGAGCCGGAGGAGCGGCCGGTGAACCACATGGCGCCGTCCGGTCCGGCGGTGATCCCGGTGACCTGGGCGTTGCGGAAGCTCACGGTGCCGGTGGTGGGCAGCTCGTAGAGGGTGGACGCGCCGGTCGCGGGGTCCACGCGGCCGACCCGCGGGACGCTGGTGGACAGGTCGGTGAACCAGAGCGACCCGTCCGGCGCGGCGGCCATCGCGTCGGGGATGCCGAGCAGGTCCCTGGAGTTGGGGCCGACGGCGTACTCGGTGACCTTGCCGGCGGCGTCGACACGGCCGATGCCGCCGCTGTTCGCGGCGTACCAGACGGTCCCGCCGGGGCCGGCGGCGAGGCCGGACGGCACGACGTCCGGGACCGGAAGGGCGATCTGGGTGACCGGGCCCGCGGCGGCGGCGACGCCCGGGACGGCGGTCAGGGCGCCCGCGGCGAGCGCCAGCGCCGCGGCGAGGGAGAGGGCTTTCCTGCGTCGATGGCGCATCGCCACCGCCTCCTTGGGAACCGTGGAACCCCGAGTCCGAGACAAGATCCACCGCCACTAGAAACCCGTAGGTTTTTCACGTCAAGACGCCGGATGATCTCGGGCCGTTTCCGGTCAGGAGGTCAACCGGCGGACCGCGGCGGGGGTCGTCGGCACGTCCAGGAGCCGGAGGCGCCGGTCAGGCGGGATCGAGGAACGCGGACGCGGTCTCACGGCCGGCGAAGGGGAGCAGCGCGAAGTAGGTGAGCGGCGCCAGCAGCGCCGGCAGATCCTCCGTCTCGTCCGTCTCCATCCGGACGTGGATCGCGCTGTAGACGCCGCCGACGATCGCGTCCACCACCGCGACCGGGACGGGCGGCAGCGACGGATCGGTGAAGAAGGCGCGGAACCGCGCGAGGTTGTCGATGCGCGCCCGCCGGACCTGCGGGCCGGCCGCGTTCACCTCCACCAGCGACGCCCGCGCGAACCGCGGCTCGCGGGCGAGGACGGCGAGCAGCGTGCGCAGCGCCGCGTGGATCCCCTCCGGCCAGGACGGCGCGGACTCGTACGCCTGCGTCATGCGGCCGAGCAGGATGTCCATGCCGCGCCGGTAGGCGGCGAGGAAGCAGTCGTCCAGGTCGGTGAAGTGCGCGTAGAACGTCTTCTTGGTGACGCCCGCGCCCTCGGTCACGCGGCTGATCGTGGTGTGGGCGTAGCCGCGCTCGGACACGATCTGGACGAACGCGTCGATCAGGCGCTCCCGCTGGATGCCGGCGACGGTCTCGGGGGACAGGCCGTGCCGTCCGGGCTTGATGGCGCGGCCGGGGTCGAGCGCGGAGCGGGATCCGGGCAGCACGTCCGCGCACCCCTCCGGGTTCCCGGCCTGCCCCGACATCCGACCTCGTTCCGTCACCTGCCGTCGAGATCACACTACTCGGCGTTCCCGGCGGGCAGGAAAGGCGGGCGGGCGTGCGGCCCGTGCCACGGCCCGCGTGTCAGCGCAGGTCGCGGCGTCGCGAGCGGGTCAGCACCCGGACGGTCCCGACGAGCCCGAGGCCGATCAGCACCACGGGGATCAGCGTCGTCGCGGGCAGGACGTCCTCGTCCGACAGGCCGTCCACGAGGAACAGGGCCGCGAGGAGGAGGAAGAACAGCCCCGTGACGGGCCCGGCCGGGTCGAACCGGAACCTCTTCTTCGCCACGTCCCCCTCAGCCACGGTGCACGTCCACGTCTCCGAGCTTGCCGCGGATCCGCAGCACGATCACCGGCGGGTTCCCGCTCGATCCGCTCTCCGGTTCCAGGGTCCGGACGTCCCTGGCGTTCGGCCCGCTCGTCGTCCGCCGGTCGACGCGCAGGTCGCCGAGCCCGATCTTCGCGTCCAGCAGGACGCGGGCGGTGGGCGGCAGCGTGACGTCCAGCCCGCCGAGCCCGACCCGCGCGTCGATCTCGATCCGCTGCCCGGCGGCGAGCGGGAGGGCGGTCAGGTCGAGATCGCCCTGGCCGACGCCGACCTTGTAGACCTGGTTCGTCTGGGCGGGGTCGGTGGGACGCCACTCGATCTCCCCGTACTCGGCGTTGCGCGGCGCGTCGCCCGCCACCGCCGTGGTCAGCATGGCGAGGGTCAGCACGGTGCCGGCCGCCGCGAGGCCGCGGGTCCGGAACCAGCCGCCGAGGACGAGGCCGCACCCGATGACGGCCAGGGCGGGCGCCATGACGATCAGCCACGAGTCGGGCGCCGTGTACGCCTGCGCGACCGGGATCATCGCCGCGCCCGCGGCCATCGCGGCCAGCAGCGTGATCGTCGCGACCGGCGAGTGCCCGCGGCCGTGCCGCCCCTTCGCGGGGGCCGCGGGCCGGACCGGCTCGGGGGCCTCCTCCCACGCGGCCGAGTACGCGGCGAGGTCGATCATGCCCTCCGGGAGCCCGCCCGCCGCGGCCGGGCGCGGCTCGTCCTTGCTGAGGGAGACGCCCGCGCCGTCCTGCCGCGCCCAGGGCGCGGACGGCTCCGGCGGGTGCCCGGTGATCCGTTCGGGGACGGTCCGCGCCGCGGAGACGAGGTCGACGCCCCGCGAGTGCGCGACGAGCAGCACCAGCCCGAACACGACCAGGAGCGCGATCGCGTCGGTGGAGACGCCGCCGACCACGCTGAACACGACGCCGGCGCAGAGCAGCGCGCCGAGGATCGACAGGACGCCCTGCGCGTCGAACCACCGCTTGAAGAGCTGCTCGGCGAGCGACGACTCCTCCGGGCTCGCCGGCATCAGCAGCGCCGCCGCGATGTAGAGGCAGACGCCCTGCCCGTGCGCGAGGACGAGGACCGCGAACCCCACCCTGAACACGACGGGGTCGATGCCGGTGTAGCGGCCGAGGCCGGTGCACACTCCGGCTATCAGCCGCCGGTCGGCGTCACGCGTCAGCCGCCGGTAGCCCGTGTCCGTCTTCTCCTGGACAGTCTTCTCCTGGACCGTCTCGTCCCGGACCGTCTCTTCCTCGCCCATGCCGCCATCGTCGCGCGTCCCGCCCGCCCGGGGTATCGGGGACGTCCCTGATTCGGACCCTGAGACGGGCCCGGGGTGGTTCCCTGATGCGGTTCGCGCCGGGGCATGTGACGATCGATGACGTGGGAGAACGCAGGGGAGGACGGCGGTGAGCCAGGAGACGGCCGAGCGGCCGGGGGCGACGCCGGTCGCGCCGCTCCGGCTGGAGCGCGCCGCGGAGGGCCGGCTGGTCGCCGGGGTGTGCCGCGGCCTGGCCGCGCACCTCGGCGTGGACGTGTTCCTCGTCCGGGCCGCATTCGTGCTGCTCACGATTGCGAGCGGGCTCGGTGTCGCCGCGTACGCCGCGTTCTGGATCCTGGTGCCGGCCGCGGAGAAGGCCGGCCGGCCGGCCGGGCGGCGGGGCCGCGACTGGGGCCAGTTGCTCGCCTACACGGCGGTCGCGCTGGGCCTCGCCGCGCTGCCGTGGGGCGCCGCCGGGGTCGCCCGGTGGGCGCTGTGGCCGTTCGTCGTCGGCGGGGTCGGCGCCGCGATCCTGTGGCAGCAGGCCGACCGCGACCAGCGGCAGCGCTGGACGCTCCCGCTGCGCGAGCGGTGGCTGCGCAGCCTGCTCGGGCTGCTCCTCGTCGTCGGCGGCATCGGTGGGTTCGTGGCGCAGAACGTGGACGCCGACCAGGCGCGGTCGGTCGTCATCGCCATGCTGATCATCCTCACCGGGGTCGCGGTGATCGTGACGCCGTGGGTGGTGCGGCTCTGGCAGGACCTGGACGCCGAGCGGCACGAGCGCATCCGGTCCCAGGAGCGCGCCGAGCTGGCCGCGCACATCCACGACTCGGTGCTGCACACGCTGACGCTCATCCAGCGGAACGCGCACGACACCCGCGAGGTGCAGCGGCTCGCCCGTTCCCAGGAGCGGACGCTGCGGACCTGGCTCTACCAGCCGCGCGCCGACCCCGACCGGACGTTCGCCGCCGCGATCCGGGAGACGGCGGGCGAGGTCGAGGACGACCACGGCGTGCCGATCGAGGTCGTCTGCGTGGGCGACACGGCGCTGGACGAGCGGCTCGGCGCCGCGCTGCAGGCCGCCCGGGAGGCGATGGTGAACGCGGCCAAGTACGCCGAGGCGCCGTCGGTGTCGGTGTACGCGGAGGTGGAGGGCGACGAGATCGCCATCTTCGTCCGCGACCGGGGCAAGGGCTTCGACCTCGACCAGGTCCCGGAGGACCGGATGGGCGTCCGGGGGTCCATCATCGGACGTATGGAACGCAACGGCGGCAAAGCGACCGTTCGTACCGCCCCCGGCGAGGGAACCGAAGTGCGGCTGGAGATAAAGAGGGCATGAGCGACGGGTTGAAGAAGGTCGTGCTGGTCGACGACCACCAGATGTTCCGGACCGGCGTGAAGGCGGAGCTGGGCGGCGGCGTCGAGATCGTGGGCGAGGCCGGCGACGTCGACGAGGCGGTCTCGGTGATCCGCGCGACGCGGCCGGACGTGGTGCTGCTGGACGTCCACCTGCCCGGCGGCGGGGGCATCGAGGTGCTGCGGCGGCTGCACGGCGCCGTCACCTCCAAGTTCCTCGCGTTGTCGGTGTCGGACGCGGCGGAGGACGTGATCGGCGTCGTGCGGGGCGGGGCGCGCGGCTACGTCACCAAGACGATCTCCGGGCCGGAGCTGACGGACGCGATCGGCCGGGTGGCCGAGGGCGACGCGGTGTTCTCGCCGCGCCTCGCCGGGTTCGTGCTGGACGCGTTCGCCGCCACGGACGTGCCGGCGGTGGATCCCGAGCTCGACCAGATCACGCAGCGGGAGCGGGACGTGCTGCGGCTGATCGCCCGCGGCTACGCCTACAAGGAGATCGCGAAGGAGCTGTTCATCTCGGTCAAGACGGTGGAGACGCACGTGAGCAGCGTCCTGCGGAAGCTCCAGCTGTCGAACCGGCACGAGCTGTCCCGCTGGGCCGCCGCCCGCCGCCTCGTGTAGCGGCCTTGCGCAGCGGGCAGGGCGGATACCTTTGCCCACGCCTGCCCCGGAGGTAAACGTTTTCACCGCGACTGTGAGCAAATCGTAATATCGGAATCCGGCCCAGGCTGATCATCGATACCGTCCGATATGGGACAGTCGCTCCCCATGACCTACCCTCCCCCCGGGCCCGGGCAGCCGGGCCCCGAAGCTCCGTATCCGCCCCCGCCCATGCCGGTGGAACCCGGCTACGGCTCTCCTTACGGCTCCAAGGCCGACAAGACCAACGGCATGGCGATCGCCGCGTTCGTCACCGGCCTCCTCGGCTGCCTCGGCGTGCTCGGCATCATCCTCGGGGTCATCTCGCTCAGCCAGATCGGCAAGAACGGCGGCAAGGGCCGGGGACTCGCGATCGCCGGCATCATCCTGTCCTGCCTGTGGATCGTCGTCGGCATCGCCCTGTTCGCGCTGCGCGGCAGCGGCGGCTCCGGCGACGACACCGGCGGCGCCACCCCCAAGGTCACCCAGACCAAGCCCGAGAAGGTCGACGCCCAGAAGATGCGGGTCGGCAACTGCATCAACGACGACGCGGGCGCGACCAGCGGCACCGCGACCAGCGAGCCGGTCGAGGTGGAGAGCGTCAAGATCGTCCCGTGCACCCAGCCGCACGACGGCGAGGTGACGGCGGTGTTCCGCCTCAAGGGCTACGCGATGCCGCCGGAGTCGCAGCTCCAGCAGCTCGCCTCCAACGGCTGCAAGGCGCGCACGCAGGCGCGGCTCCGCCGCGACCCGGCCGCCGGAAGCCTCGCGAACTCCTACTACTACCCGACCGCGGACTCGTGGAAGTCGGGTGACCGGACCGTCACCTGCGTCGCCGTGGCAGCCGCCGAGGGCAAGAAGCTCACCCGGCCACTGGCCCGCTGACGATCCCGGCGCGTGCTGGGCGGCCGGCCCGCCGCCCGGTCCCCGGGATCCGCCGCCGGACGCCGGCTCACGCGTGCGACGCGCGCATCGTGTCGGCGACCATGTCGGCGACGTGCTCGACCGTCGCCACACCCGAACCCATCGTCGGGTTGCCGCCGCTGCACACCGCGATGAGGAAGTCGTGGTCGGCCCCGGTGATCCGGCCGACGCTGTTGACCGCCCACCCGTGACCCTGGCGGTACACCGGCGTCCAGCCGTTCTTGAGCGCCACCTTCTCGCCCGGACGGGCCGCGGCGCTGATCCCCCACGCCTGCTCCTCCATCACCGAGCCCATCAGGCCGAGGATGTAGCGGCGGCCGGGCGCCTTCAGCGCGCTCCTGTCGGACGCCAGGTGCCTGAGCAGCCGCACCTGGTCGGCGGGACTCGTCCAGGACGAACCCCACGACCCGGGGAACGGCTTCGTCTGCTTCAGGCCGAACGCCGCGTTCGCCTTCCTGACGCCGGCCCCGCCGCCGGCCGCGGAGTAGAGGGCGTCCGCGGCGGAGTTGTCGCTCTCCCGGATCATCCGCTCGGCCAGGTCGCGCTGGCCGTCCGACAGTCTCCGCTGGTCGCGCTGCCGCTGCAGCAGGAGGCTCGCCAGGATGTCGACCTTCATGACGCTGGCGGAGACGAAACGCTCCTGCTCGTTCTCGCCGAAGGCCAGCCCGGTCTTCAGGTCCGTCGCCATGATCCCGGCCTCGCCGGGGCGCTTCTCGAAGTAGGCGCGGACCGCCCGGCGCAGCGCCGCCGCGTCGAACGGGCGGGTCGTCGCCCTGGCCGCGGCGGTCCGTCGCCCGGCGGGCACCCTCCTGACGGACTCGGACGCGTTGACGGTGACGCCGCTCCTGCGGTTCGGCCCGTCCGCCACGGCCAGGTACGTGGCTGCCCCCGCTCCGGTGGCACCCGCCGCCAGGACGAGCGTGATGAGATGGCGCCGCATCGATCCCCCCGAACTCGTGCGACATTCCGTGCGACCGGATGAACCGGTGCGTCAGATGGCGCCGGGAAGGCGGGCGGCGCAGCCCGGCTCACAGCGCTCGGCGTGCCGCGCCACCCGGCGCGCGTAGGCGTCCAGCCGGCGGCGCAGGACGGCGCGCGTGAACGGCCCGGTGCCCGGGAACCCGTCGACCTCGCCGCGCCAGCGGATCAGCGTGCCCGCGGCGTGCGCCTCCAGCGTGACGTCGGCGCGCAGGCGGCGCGGCGGCGGCCCGGCCTGCGCGACGTACCCGTAGTGCCGCGGCGGATCCCAGGCCACGACCTCCTCGCGCCAGGACCGGACGTACCGGACGGCCCCGAGCCCGTTCGGGTGCTCGGCGCCGGCGGACTCCCGCCGCACGCGCGTCCAGAACCCGCCCCAGGCGTCCCACGCCTCGGCCACGCACAGATGCTTGAAGATCACTTCCGGTGCTGCGGAGGATGTGGCGGTGGCCTCGATCTCCTGCGGCATGATGACCCCCCGTGTTGTGACACATGGGGTACATGCCCGATCTGGGGCTAATTACGGCCTGTAAAGAGTCATATTTGATGCGTGACCGTATTTAGGGGTGGGTGGGTGCTCGTCACGCGGTGTCGATGACGTGGAAGGACTCGGCCAGGGTGCCCTCGGGCAGCCCCGCCGCCGCGGCGTTGCCGCCCAGCCAGCCGCGCAGCATCTCCGCCAGCCCGTCGCCCATGTGCGCCGTCTGGCTGGCGTGCGCCCGCAGCGCGTTCAGCTTCCGCTCGAACCGGGCGGTGATGTCGACGTAGTGGTTCACGACGGGCCCGCCGCTGAACCACACCTCGCGGACCGTCCACGCCTCCAGCCCCTCGTCGGCGAGCAGCTCCGGGAACGCGTACGGGTTGCGGGCGTCGGGGTAGACGGCGTCCAGCGCGGCGGAGCCGACCGCCCGGTGGTCGGGGTGGCTCGGGTAGATCCGCTCGTAGTTGCGCTCCGGGCTCGGCATCACCACCCGGTCCGGCCGCACCTGCCTGATCACCCGGGCGATGTCGCGGCGCAGGTCCAGCGTCGCCTCGACCCGGCCGTCCGGGTAGCCGAGGAACCGGACGTCGCCCACCCCGACGCACTTGGCCGCCGCGCGCTGCTCCTCGCGGCGCAGCGCGGCCATCTCCGCCCGGGTGATCGCGTCGTCGAAGCCGCCCGCGTCGCCGTCGGTGACCATGAGGTACACGACCTCGATGCCCCGGTCCGTCCAGCCGGCGACCGTCCCGGCCGCGCCGAAGTCGATGTCGTCGGGGTGCGCCATCACGGCGAGGACCCGCTGCAGCCCGCTGTCGTCCAGAACGTTGGTCACGGTTTCAACGATAAGGTCGGCGAACGGTTTCCCGGCAATCCGGAAGATCAGAAGGACGTCAGCGCCGCCAGCAGCCTCTCCTTGAACGCCTCCACGTCGCTGCCGACCGCGACCTTGACCGGGCGGCGGGTGTCCTCGGCGGGCAGCGAGCGCGCGTCCCACACCGTCGTGCCGCGCGTCAGCTCGCCCCGCAGCTCCACCCGGACGGGACGGTGCGCGTACTCGCCGAGGTCCGGGTCGACGACCAGCATCGCGGCGAGCGCGTCGTGGATGACCGCGCCGCGCCGCCTCAAGGTCGGCGTGTAGGCGTCGGCGTAGAACTCCAGGATGCTCGCGGCGAAGCGGGTGACCGGGGTGCCGTGGGCGGCCAGCCGGTCCAGCCAGTCGTCGTGGACGGCGGTCGGGTGCGTCGCGTCCAGCGGCACCAGCACGACCGGCCAGTCCGCCGCGAACACCAGGTCGGCGGCCTCCGGGTCGTGCCAGATGTTCGCCTCGGCGTGCGTGGTGATGTTGCCCGGGTGGTCGAACGCGCCGCCCATGACCACCACCTCGCGGATCAGCGACGGAAGCGCGTCGTCCAGCAGCAGCGCCGCGCCGAGGTTGGTCAGCGGGCCGGTCGCCAGCAGCGTCAGCTCGCCGGGCGCCTCGCGCGCCATCCGGACGATCTGCGCCGCGGCCTGCTCGGCGACCGGACGTCCGGCGGGCTCGGCCAGGTGGGTGTCGCCGAGGCCGTCCGTGCCGTGCCAGTCCAGCGCGTAGTGGACGTCCTGCGCCATCGGCCGGGCGGCGCCGACCGCCACCGGCACGCCCTGCTCGCCCGCCTTGACGCCCGCGGCCTCCAGGACGCGCAGCGTGTTCAGCGCGCCGGTCATCGGGTCGATGTTGCCGTGGACCGTCCCGACCCCGGCCAGTTCCGCCTCGCCCGCCCGGACCAGGGAGGCCAGGTACAGCAGGGTCATCGCGTCGTCGATGCCGGTGTCGCAGTCGTAGAGGATTCGTGGTGCTCTGCTCACGTGTGCAACCTATGCCGCGCGGGGCGCCCCGGCATCCCGATAAACGCAAGATCGACGATTGGGCCTGGGATGCGGCGTCCCACCGGGGTAGAGCAGAGACATGCGCAAACTCATCAACGCTCCGGCGGACGTGGTCTCCGACGCGCTGCGCGGCCTGGCCGCCGCGCATCCCGAGCTGACGGTCGATCCGGGGAACGGCACCGTCGTGCGGGGGGACGCGCCGCGCACGGGCAAGGTCGCTCTGGTGTCGGGCGGCGGCTCCGGCCACGAGCCGCTGCACGCCGGGTTCGTCGGGCACGGGATGCTGGACGCCGCGTGCTGCGGCGAGGTGTTCACCTCGCCGGTGCCCGACCAGATCATCGCGGCGACGATGGCGGTGAGCGGCGGCGCCGGGGTGCTGCACCTGGTGAAGAACTACACCGGCGACGTCATGAACTTCCAGATGGCCGCCGAGCTGGCCGAGGACGAGGACATCGAGGTCACCTCCGTCATCGTCGACGACGACGTCGCGGTCGAGGACAGCACGTTCACCGCCGGGCGGCGCGGCACCGGCGCCACCCTGTTCGCCGAGAAGATCGCCGGTGCGCTCGCCGAGGAGGGCGCCGCGCTCGCGGACGTCGCGGCGGTCGCGCGGGAGGTGAACGAGCGGAGCCGGTCGTTCGGCGTCGCGCTGTCCTCGTGCACCGTCCCGGCCGCCGGGTCGCCCACGTTCGAGCTGGGCGAGGACGAGATGGAGCTCGGCATCGGCATCCACGGCGAGCCCGGCCGCGAGCGCGTCGAGGTCGGCACGGCCACGGAGATCGTGGACGCGTCGCTGAGCGCGATCGACGCCGACATGCCGCTGTCCGGGTCCGAGGTGCTCGTGCTGGTGAACGGGATGGGCGGCACCCCGCTGATCGAGCAGTACGTCGCCTACGCCGCCGCCGCGGAGTGGCTGGAGGGGCACGGCGCGACGGTCGTCCGCCGCCTGGTCGGGCCCTACGTCACCAGCCTGGAGATGGCCGGCTGCATGATCAGCGTGTGCCGGGTGACGCCGGAGCTGACCCGCCTGTGGGACGCCCCGGTCGAGACGCCCGGGCTCCGGTGGGGCCGGTGAACGCCGAGGACCTCGCCTCCTGGATACGGCACGCGGCCGAGCTGGTGGCCGCCGACGCCGGCCGGCTGACCCGGCTGGACGCGGCCATCGGCGACGGCGACCACGGCCACAACCTGGACCGCGGCTTCCGCGCCGCCGTCGAGGCGCTGCCGGACGACACCACGCCGGCCAAGGTGCTGATCGCGGCCGGGCGCGCCATCGTGTCGAAGACCGGCGGCGCGTCCGGTCCGCTGTACGGGACGGCGCTGCGCCGCGCGGGCAAGGCGCTGGGCAACACCGAGGACGTGGACGCCGCCGCGCTGGGCGCCGCGCTGAAGGCCGCGCTGGAAGGCGTCCAAGATCTCGGCAAGGCCGTCGAGGGCGACAAGACCATGGTGGACGCGCTCGTGCCCGCCGTCGCGGCCTACGAGGCGGCGCTCAGCGGCGGCTCCGGCCTGGCCGCCTGCGTGCGCGCCGCCGCGGACGCGGCGGCCGAGGGTGCGGACGACACGGTCCCGATGCGGGCGCGCAAGGGCCGCGCCAGCTATCTGGGCGCGCGCAGCGAAGGGCACCTCGACCCCGGAGCGTCGTCCACGGCCCTGCTGCTCCGCGCGCTGGCCGACGTGGCCGGGGAGGAGTGACGTGGTCGGGATCGTGATCATCTCCCACAGCCCGACGCTCGCGGAGGGCGCCGCCGAGGTGGCGCGGGCGATGGGCATCGGCAAGGCCGTCGTGGAACCCGCCGGCGGCGACACCGAGGGCCGGCTCGGCACCAGCATCGACCTCGTCGAGCACGCCGTCGCCGCAGCGGACGGCGGCGACGGCGTCGTGCTGATCGCCGACATCGGCAGTTCCGTGCTGACCGGCGAGATGCTCATCGAGGACGCCGAGCGCGACGACGTCCTGTTCGCGGACGCCCCGATGGTCGAGGGGGCGGTCGCCGCCGCGTCCATGGCCGCGACGGGCGCGGACCTCGCCGCCGTGCACGCCGCCGCCGAGTCCGCCCGCGACCACCGCAAGACCGGCTGAGCGGCGGCCGTGGCGGGCCGCAGGGGCCGGCCCGCCACGGCGGTTCGGTGCTACTTGCCGAACACCCGGCGCAGCTCGTCCAGCTCCTCCCGGAGGATGTCCTCGTCCGCCAGGGAGCCGCGCCTGGCCAGCTTCTCCGCCGCGACGACCTGGTACTCCGGCATCTGCAGGGTGCCGCAGCAGCGCGACCGGTCCTGGCCTGCCCGCAGGCTCGCCGAGTGCTCGTCGTGCGGCTCGACCTCCGTGACGTCCTGCCCGTCCCCGGTGTAGCCGGCCTCGGCCATCGGCACCCGCCCGCTCATCAGGTCGCGCAGCGGCGTCACCGCCGTCGTGATCTCCCGGACGGCGAACCGGTTGCGGATGAACGTCCGGTAGATCGCCGGGTCGCCGCGGCTCGCCGAGATCTGCAGCATGTTGTTCGCGACGTCGACGTACCGGGCGCCGGTCCCGGGCGACGCGACGATCGCCTCGAACACCAGCCGGCACAGCGCGGACGCCGTCTCGATCAGCACGATCGCCGGGTCCTTGGTGCGCCGCTGCCGGCCCATCTCGAAGGTGTACAGGTCGGCGAGCACGTCGTAGACCGCGCCGGTGAACACCTGCGAGATGGCGTGCACCTCGTTGCCGACGTCGCCGAGCCTGAGGTCGTTGTCGGCGTCGCGGAGCCCGGACGGCCTGCCGAGCGCCCGGCCGAACTCCTCGGCCAGCTCCGGCAGGAACGACCGGTCGTGCAGGTTCGCCTTCGTGAGCGCGACGAGCGCCTCGGCCTGGTCCGGCTCCGCCAGCGCCAGGAAGATCGCCGTGATGTCGCCGAACGCCTCGTGCAGCCCGCCCGTCTGGGGCGGGTTGTCCGCCGACAGCCAGCCCGGCTTGAGGCCGTCCAGGATCGCGTGGCCCGTCTCGTGCGCGACGATGTCGAGCGACCGGCACGTGTGGACGACGTCCGCCGGCGGCCGCCCCTGCGGGGTGAAGGACAGGAACTTCAGCGCCTTCGCCGTCCGGCTGTAGAACGCGTTCGCGCCCTCGCCGGCGTGCGGGAACACGGTGAGGCGGTCGGTGTTGCCGCCGACGTTCCACGCGAACGGGATCGGGTTGCCGCCGTTGTGCCGCTCGTACATCGCCATCGTCCGCCGGACGACGGCGAACGTGTGCGCGCAGTCGAACTCCGCGCTGCCGGCGGCGAACACGAAGTCGCCGCTGACGTTGCGCGCAACCGGGGTGACGCCCGGCAGCTCCGTCCGGACGCGGGCGTCCGCCGGGCCGATCAGCACCACGGTCGGGATGAAGGCCGGCCGGAAGCCGAGCTCGGTGACCGACGGGTCCTGCTTGTAGACGAGGAACCGGTGCCCGCTCCGCGCCGGCACCGGGACCGGCACCGGCCGCGGGACGGGCGGGGCCGCCGCCCCCTGCGCCACCCGCGCCGTCGCGCCCGGCCACTGCGCGGGGACCTCGGCCGTCTCGCCGTCCCGCCGCCCCTGGAGGTCATGCTGGTGGATCGTCATCGATGCCACTTCCCCTTACGGTGCGCGAGTCCCTGATGACTCCGCGCTCCTGCGGAGGGGCATGCCGGGACGCGACACGGGGTTTCGCGTCCTGGTCACGGACCGGCCGGGCCGGTCCGGCGGGGTGTGCCCGCTCCGTACTCGACAAGTTGCGCCGGTCAGGAGATCGAGTCAACCGGACGCCGCGAAAAGGTCCCCCGTCTGTCCACATGCTGCCGCGCGGGCCGGCGGGCGGCCCCGGGTCGGCGGACGAGCCGAAAACGTCTCCGCCGAGCCGTAGACTCGCACGTGATGTCGAAGACCGAAGCTCACCCCTTGCTCGATGGCCTCAACCCGCAGCAGCGCGCCGCCGTCGTGCACTCCGGCGGCCCCCTGCTGATCGTCGCGGGCGCCGGCTCGGGCAAGACCCGGGTGCTCACCCACCGCATCGCCCACCTGCTCGGCGAGCGGGACGTGCACCCCGGCCAGATCCTCGCGATCACCTTCACCAACAAGGCCGCGGCCGAGATGAAGGAGCGCGTCGACGCGCTCGTCGGGCCGCGGTCGCGGGCGATGTGGGTGATGACGTTCCACTCCGCGTGCGTCCGGATCCTGCGCCGGGAGGCCAAGCGCCTCGGCTTCCCCACGAGCTTCTCGATCTACGACCAGGCCGACGCGAACCGGCTGATGGCGCTCGTCTGCCGCGAGCTCGACCTCGACCCCAAGCGGTACCCGCCGAAGTCGTTCAGCGCCCAGGTGTCGAACCTGAAGAACGAGCTGATCGACTACGAGACGTTCAAGAACCGCGCGTCCACGCACATGGAGCAGACGCTCGGCGAGGCGTACGAGATGTACCAGGCGCGGCTCCAGCAGGCCGGCGCCATGGACTTCGACGACCTGATCATGATGACGGTCAACCTGCTGCAGGTGTTCCCGGAGGCCGCCGAGCACTACCGGCGGCGCTTCCGGCACGTCCTGGTCGACGAGTACCAGGACACCAACCACGCGCAGTACGAACTCGTCCGGGAGCTGACCGCCCCGATCTCGGGCGGCCCGGCCGACGGCGGCGAAGGGCTGGGCGCGGCCGAGCTGTGCGTGGTCGGCGACGCCGACCAGTCGATCTACGCGTTCCGCGGCGCCACGATCCGCAACATCCTGGAGTTCGAGCGCGACTACCCGGACGCGACGACGATCCTGCTTGAGCAGAACTACCGCTCCACGCAGACGATCCTGTCCGCGGCCAACGCGGTCATCGAGCGCAACGCCGACCGCAAGCCGAAGAAGCTCTGGTCCGACCAGGGCGAGGGCCACAAGATCACCGGCTATGTGGCCGACAACGAGCACGACGAGGCCGCGTTCGTCGCCCGGGAGGTCGACCGGCTCACCGACGAGGGCGACGCGCGCCCCGCCGACGTCGCCGTCTTCTACCGCACCAACGCGCAGTCCCGTGTCTTCGAGGAAGTGTTCATCCGGGTCGGGCTGCCGTACAAGGTCGTCGGCGGCGTCCGGTTCTACGAGCGCAAGGAGATCCGTGACGCGCTGGCCTACCTGCGCTGCCTCGCCAACCCCGAGGACACCGTCTCCCTGCGCCGCATCCTGAACGTCCCGAAACGCGGCATCGGCGACCGGGCCGAGGCCTGCGTCGAGGCGTACGCGTCCCGGGAGCGGATCTCCTTCTGGCAGGCGCTGCGCGTGCCCGAGGACGTCCCGGGCATGGCGACCCGCTCGATCAACGCCGTCCGCGACTTCGTCACCCTGCTGGACGAGCTGCGCGCCGCCGCCGAGACGCTCACCCCCGCCGACCTGGTCGCCGAGATCCTCAAGGCCAGCGGCTACCTCGCCGAGCTCCAGGCCTCCAAGGACCCGCAGGACGAGACCCGCGTCGAGAACCTCCAGGAGCTGGAGGCCGTCGCCCGCGAGTTCGAGGAGCGCCTCGACGGCGAGTCCGCCGAGGGCCGCCTGCCCGAGTTTCTGGAGCAGGTCGCCCTGGTCGCCGACGCCGACTCCATCCCGGGCGGCGCGAAGGGCGGGCCCGTCCCGCCGGGCGAGCAGCCGGAGGAGACCGAGCACGGCGTCGTCACCCTGATGACCCTGCACACCGCGAAGGGCCTGGAGTTCCCGGTGGTCTTCCTCACCGGCATGGAGGACGGGGTGTTCCCGCACCTGCGCGCCATGAGCAACCCCAAGGAGCTCGAAGAGGAGCGCCGGCTCGCCTACGTCGGCATCACCCGCGCCCGGCAGCGCCTCTACCTGTCGCGGGCCACGATGCGCAGCTCGTGGGGCGCGCCGCAGGTCAACCCGCCGTCCCGCTTCCTCGGCGAGATCCCGAAGACGCTGGTCGACTGGGAGCGCGAGGCGTCCTCGACGTCCGGCTCGGCGATGGCGCAGATGGCGTCCCGCCCGGGGACGCGCTCCCCGGGGAACCGTCCCGTCCCGTCGCTGTCCCCGGGCGACAAGGTCACGCACGACGCCTTCGGCCTCGGCACCGTCGTGTCCGTCTACGACCGGGGAGAGAAGGCCAGCGTCGACTTCGGCGGCGACTACGGCGTCCGGACGCTGGTCCTCCGCTTCGCCACCATCGAGAAGCTCTGACGACGCCTTACCGGCAGGTGCGCGGCACCTGCCGGGGGCCGGTCGCGCGGGTGTAGCGGGCCGCCATGGCGCGCAGGTGGTCCGCGAGGTCCGGGTTCGCGGTCAGCGTCTCCGCGTCGGCGGACGGCCCCGGGCCGGGCAGCGCGACCGTCGCCGCGGTGAGCGCGCCGACGCGGTGGCGCAGCCGCGACGGCAGAGAGGGCTCGCCGAATACCGGGCCACCGGATTCGACTGGCGGGCACGGGAAGCGGCACTGAACGAGTTCCCGCGACGGGATCGGCTATCTGGCATTGCAGTCGACTCGTCCGCAGGCGCTGGCGTATTCCTTGAACGACTCGCCGGTCGGCCAGCTGGCTTGGATCGTGGAGAAGTTCCACGAGTGGACGGACCCGGCGATCGCATCACCCGATGCGGCGGTCGACCGGGATCAGCTTCTCACCAACGTGGGCATCTTCTGGTTCACGGGCTCCGGCGCCTCCTCCGCCCACGCCGTGTACGACGGCATGAAGGCTCGGAGTACGACCGAGGCGGTCGTTTCGCGGCCATGGAGGTGCCGTCCGAGGGGCTAGGGGATCTGCTCCACGCGGACGCCGGGGACGGACTTGTAGACGTCCGGCTCGGCGGTGATCAGCGGCCAGCGGCGCCAGCGGGCGGACCAGGCGGCCTGGGCGGCGTCCATGCCGAGGTTCGGGATCGTGGTGACGAGCAGCCCGGTCTGCTGGGCGATCACGTCGTCGAGGTCGTCGACGTGGACGACCTGCATGCCGGGCAGCCGTTCGAGGACGGCGCGGCCGTGGTCGGGGACGAGTTGCCACGCGCGCGCGAGCGCGGTCGCGGGGATGACGATCGTGGCGTGCTGGGCGATGGACGCGCGGAGCCGGGCGCGGACGTAGATGGTCTTGCCGGTCGCGAGGTCCAGGAGGGCGGTCGAGTCGAAGACGTGACCGGTGATCACGCGACGTCCCGGCGGGACGGCGCGCCGTCCTCGACGAGACGGTCGACCATGGCCTGCTCGTCCGGGCTGGGCGGGCCGAAGAGGTCGTCGATGGTGGAGGCGTCGCGCAGATAGGCCAGCTTGAGGCGCGCCCCGTCCGCGAGGAACCCGGACACCGAGGGGATCTTCTTCTCCTCGGCGAGCCCCTGCAACGTGGCGGCAAGCTCGTCGGGGAGCGTGATGTTGACTCTCGCCATGGGGCACAGAATACACACTCGGATGCCCTCCAGTGTGTACTCGGATGGGTGGAATTCTCAGTCCGGCCCGTGTCGATCCGGGCGGTGGCCGTTCGTGTAGAGGGTGGGACACCGTCGGCGGAGAAGGGACGGGGATGACGATGGAGGTCGTACGGACGCTGCTGACCGGCCGGGGGCTGGTCGAGTCGCCGCGCTGGCACGGGGACCGGCTGTACTTCTCCGACTGGTCGGCGGGCGAGGTCGTCGCGGCTCGCCTGGACGGGTCGAGCGAGGTCGTCGCGCGGGTGGAATCGCTGCCGCTTTGCACCGCCTGGCTGCCGGACGGTCGCATGGTGATCGTCTCGTCCGCCGACGGGCTGCTGCTGCGCCTGGAGCCGGGCGGGCGCCTCGTCACCCACGCCGATCTCGGCCGGAGGGGGTGGAACGACGTCGTCGCCGACGACCGCGGCAACGTCTACGTCAACGCCATCGGCTTCGACCCGACGGCCGGGGAGGAGTTCGCGCCCGGACACGTGTTCCTGGTGCCGGCGGACGGCCCGGTGCGCCAGGTGGCCGACGACATCGCGTTCCCCAACGGGATGGCGGTGACGCCCGGCGGCACGACACTGATCGTCGCCGACTCGTACCGCGGCCGCCTGGTCGCGTTCGACATCGGCGCGGACGGAGGGCTGTCCGGCCGCCGCGTCTGGGCGGAGCTGGGCGAGGGCGTCCCGGACGGCATCTGCGTCGACGCGGAGAACGCGGTCTGGTACGCCGACGTCCCCAACCGGCGGTGCGTGCGCGTCGCCGAGGGCGGCGAGGTGCTGCGGACCGTCGCCCTCGACCGGGGCGGCTTCGCCTGCGTGCTCGGCGGCCCCGGCGGGACGACCCTGTTCGTCACCGCCGCCGAGTGGCGCGGCATGACCGAGGCGGAGCCGGTGGTGCCCGGCAGCGGCCGGGTCCTCACCGTCCAGGTCGACGTGCCGGGCGCCGGGCAGGGGTGATCACCCGGCGGGCTTGCGGGAGCCCGGGGGCGGCAGGCTGAACAGCCCCGCGAGCCGCCGCAGGGCCTCGGTGTCGCCGGACGCCGACGCCGAGCCGTCCCGGATCGCCTCGGCGAACGAGCCGCCGGCGCCCGTCAGGCCGACGAGCGCCTCCTCGCCGATCGTGATCGTCGCGTCCGGGTGCTGGGCGGGGCCGTGCAGCGCCTCGATCGTCCCGTCGTCGATCCGGGCGTGGAAGACCTCGTCGTCGACGCGGAACTCGTACACGGCGCGGAGCCCGGCGGCGGCCTCGGGATCGAAGGAGGCGCGCAGGCCGAGCACCGTCCAGCCCGGGTGGAACGTCTCGGTCTCGCGGCGCTCGCCCATCGCCCACTTCAGGCCCCATCTGGCCAGCGCCATGACGGCCGGGCCGAGGTCCTCGCCGGCCTCGGTGAGCGCGTACGCGGGGGTGCGGGCGGGCGGCGGCAGCGTGATCTTGCGCACTAGGCCCTCGCGCTCCAGGTGCTTCAGCCGGGCGGCCAGCAGCCCGGTGCCGAGGCCGCGCAGGCTCGCCCCGAGGTCGCCGAACCGCTTCGGCCCGGTCAGCAGCTCGCGGACCAGCAGCAGTGTCCAGCGCTCGCCGACGATGTCGAGGGTGCGCGCGGTCGCGCAGTACTGGTTGTACGTTCGCTGTTCCACTTCATCACTCTAGACTTCGCGCTTCCCGTTCCTGAACCTCCAGGAGGAGGCGGGCGAGCGGTTCCGGGTCGGTCAGCATCACGTCGTGGGGGCCGTCGAGGGCGATCGGCCGGTATCCGACGTCCTTGCCGAACCGGTCGAAGGGGTAGGTCAGCGGCCTGCAATAGACGGCCGTCCCGGGGATCCGGTCGACGGCGCCACTGAGGCGGGTGCGCTCGGTGAACGTCCGGAGGGGCTGGGGGAGGAGGCGCGCGGCCAGCCGGTCGGCCACGCCGGGGTCCGTGATGCCGAACGCGGCCGGGGGCGGGGCGGGGATCCGGCGCCCGTCGCCGAGCGTCTCGGCCGCCGTCCGGGCCAACTGGACGAACGGGTCCGGGGCCAGGTCGAACATGCCGGCGCCGTCGGGCCCCGCCCACCCGTCCACCATGACGACGTGGCCGACCCTGCCGGGGCGCGCGTCGGCGGCCTCCCGCACGACCAGGCCCGCGTAACTGTGCCCGACCAGCACGACCTCGTCGCGGACGGTGTCGAGCGCGGCGACGACGGCCGCGGCGTGGTCGTGGAGGCCGTGGTCGTCACCAACGCCGAGGGTGGGGGTGAGCGTGCGCGCCCCGGCGGCGTGCAGCAGCGGGACGACCCGCTCCCAGGCCCAGGGACCGTGCCACGCACCATGAACGAGAACGAACGTGGTCATCGGTGCGCCTTCTCGCGCAGCAGGGGAAGGGCCTCGTCGCCGAACCGCTCCAGGTCCGCGTCGTGGTCCTCGGTCGCCAGCCGGATCACCACGTGGCGGGCGCCGGCTTCGATGTAGCCGCTCAGCCAGTCGGCGGCCTGGCGGGCCGTTCCGGCGAACAGGGCCTGGACGGACGCGACGAACTCCAGCGGCGCGTCGTAGTAGCGCTCGATGCTCGTCCGCAGCCGGTGGCGGGCCTTCTCCGGGTCGTCGTCCAGGCAGAGCGTCGCGTACAGGGCCGGGGTCGCGCGCCCGATCAGCTCGCGTTCCTTCGCGTACGTGGCCGCCTCGGGCGGGTAGGGGAGCCACCCGTCGGCGAGACGCGCCACGCGCGGCAGTGCCGTCCCGCTCCCCGCCAGCCAGATCGGCGGCCCTCCGGGACTCGTCGGCGGCGGCACGATCCGCACGTCCGAGAACGCGAAGTGCCGCCCCTGGTAGGAGACCGCGTCCCCGGTCCAGAGCCGCCGCATCGCCTCGATCGACTCCTCCATCCGGCCGACACGGCGGCCGAACCCGACCCCGACCGCCGCGAACTGGGCCTCGGTGGCGGGCATCGGGAACCCGGCCCCCATGCCGGCGATCACCCGCCCGCCCGACAGGCGGTCGAGCGTGGCGAGCTGGTGGGCCAGCAGGATCGGATGGCGCAGCGCCGGCAGCAGCACCGCCGTCCCGAGCGCGACCCGCTCGGTGGCCTGCGCCACGGCCGCCAGCAGCATCAGCGGGTCGGCGCGCGGCCTGGTCACGGGGCTGTCGCCCGCCCAGACCGAGTCCAGCCCCAGCTCCTCGGCCCGCCGCGCCTGGGCGACGAGCCGCCCGGGGTCGTGCTCGCCCAGCAGGTCCTGCTCCCGCGTCGGCAGCAGGTAGCCGATCTCCAGCCTCGCCATCGTCGCCTCCGGGTGATCGTGGTTCCACGACCATAACCGTTGACTTCTTCTTTTTGAAGTGCAAGATTCAGACATCAACAGGATGGAGAGTCACATGACCGCACCGCTCTACACGGCCGAGGCGCAGGTGACCGGTGGCAGGAACGGCCGCGGCCGGACGTCCGACGGGCGCCTCGACCTCGACCTGCGCCTGCCGAAGGAGCTCGGAGGGGACGGCGAGGGCGCCAACCCCGAGCAGCTCTTCGCGGTCGGCTACGCGGCCTGCTTCGGCACGGTCCTCGCGATGGTCGGCCAGCGCGAGAACCTCAAGGCCGACGACGCGCGGATCGACGCGTCCGTCGCCCTCATCCCGGCCGGCGGCGGCCGTTTCAAGCTGGGCGCGCACCTGCGGATCTCGCTCCCGTCGGTCACCGACGAGCAGGCCGTCGACCTGGTCAAGGCCGCACACCAGGCGTGCCCCTACTCCAACGCCACCCGTGGCAACATCGACGTGGCCCTCCAGGTGAACGGCACCGACCTGTAACCCCCGCCGCCGAGGTCGGTCGGACCGCTCCGCGCCCCGACCGACCTCGCGTCTAGTCGTACGGCAGGTAGTCGCTGGAGCCAGTGCCGGGCGCTTCCCAAGGGGAATCGGCGTTGGCCGGGCCGGCCGCGAAGACCATGCCGATCGCCAACGCGCTGACGGCCAGGGCAGACGTGATGAGCCGCATTGTCACCTCGATGTCGACGAACCTTTGCACAGAGACAAGCACATGAGCACTTCAGATTTGTGTCATCCCGTCTTCTCCGGCAGGGCCGCGATCGTCCACGAGCCGGCGCGGTGCTGATGGAGTAGGCCCGCTATTGGACTGAGGTCCGCCGCCCCCTGGATCTGAAATGACTCGCTAATCTCGGGTTCATGTCGACGGTGAGGCACGTGGCGCGGGCGGCCTGGATCGGCCATCACGGTTATTCGAGGCCAGCAGACTGGAAGAGACCGGAGTGGTCAGCGCCCTGAAACGTGGCCTTGCGGTTTCGTCGGCGCGAACGTGAACGTCGCGCTCAATCTCTACCAGGCGTGGGAGATCGACCCGAAACTCCTCGCCCGCGTCGCGAGCGCGAGCAGCTTCATCAGCCGCAGTTCAGCCGCGGCCGGCGCCCTCTGCGCCGGCTACATCGTCGCGCGCCTGGGTCCGGAACGGGCCGCGGACGTTGTCTTCGGCCTGATGGCCGTCCTCGTCGCCGTCGTCGTCGTGATCATCTACGCCAACCGGTTGACCAGCCGGGACACGGCCCCCGGCGTCCTCGTCCACGCCCCGCCTCCCGAGCAATCGGAACAGCCGCTGGAGCCCGTGTCGGCCCACTGAGCCGCTACGGCGGGAGGCGACCGCCTCCTTTCGCAAGAGTTTCAGCAGTCTTCTAGTCGCCGGTGAGTGTCACGCTCAGGTAGCCCAGGGCGAAGGCGGAAGGTAGGAACAGGGCGCCCCACTCGATGCTCATGAATATTGAGACGAAGAAGGCCACGAAGGACGCGATGCAGAGCGCCATTAGTGCGTGCCCGAGTGCTCGTCGCCAGCCGGGGACCGGCGTCGAGGTCGGCCTTGGGGGCGGGGCGGGCGGCGGTGGGGCCGACGTTCCCAGCGGAGTGACCGTGACGGCGTGAAGTCCGTGCACGTCGCGTCTGACGTCGAACGACACGCGCTCCCCGGCCTCCAGGGTCTTGTACCCGTTGCGCTGGATATCGAGGTACTGGACACGCAGCTCGGGGCCACCGTCCTGCTGGATGACGCCGAATCCCCGCTCATCGTTGAACCACCGAACGCTGCCCTCGGCCATGAACGGAAGCCTCCTTCGCAGCGGCGTTCCTGCCCGAGCGTAACCGCATGATCGCAGCGACCGCCATGGGATTGCCGGCGCGGCCGGACCGCCTGCGGGCTGCTAGATGACCTCGTCCGTCAAGCGCCAAGCCTGCACCGTGACAAACGCGGCGGCGGCCACAACGACAAGTGATCAAAGCGAAGCAGGGAGTCGATGCCGCTGCTACCCGGCGCCCGCCGCGTTCTGCACCTGTCACCGGGGACTCGGTCGGTGTGAGCACCTCTCCAGATTCCTTTCCGCGGTGGTGTCGAAAGGTGTCGGGCCCGTTCGTAGCCAAGGTGAGAGACCGGCAACGGCCGGTCGCCGCACACCGGAGGTTCACGATGTCCGTCACCACCACCGTCCCCGCTCCCGCGAAGCCGCTGATCATCGGCGGCCTGACCGCCGCGGCCGTCGCCTCCGCGGTGACCGCGACCGTCGCCGCGGCGGGTGAGCTCGCCGGGATCAGCCTCGACATCGGCGGGAAGCCCATCCCGGTGCCCATGTTCGCCGTGCTGACCGCCTTCTTCTCCGCGGTGGGCCTGGCGCTCGCGCTGGTGCTGGCTCACGTGGCCCGCCGTCCGCGCACGGCGTTCGTCCGCACCACGATCGCGCTCACCGCGTTGTCGCTCGTGCCGGACGTGCTCGCGGACGCGTCCGCGGCGACGAGGATGCTGCTGATGCTGACGCACGTGGTCGCCGCCGCGATCGTGATCCCGGCCGTGGCCCGCCGCCTTTCCGCCTGATCCCATCGACCGCCATGGAATTGTCGGCGGGCCTCCGTACGCTCGGGCGTATGGCGCTCAAGCGGATGGACAACGTGCTCATCGTCGTGGACGACCTCGATGCCGTCATCGCGTTCTTCACGGAACTCGGCATGGAGCTTGAGGGAAAGGGGCCGCTCGAAGGTCGCTGGGCGGAACGGGTCATCGGGCTCGACGACGTCGAGCAGGACATCGCCATGCTCCGGACCCCGGACGGTGGCGGCCGCATCGAGCTGGCGCGTTTCCATCAGCCCGCGGCGATAAGGCCGGAGCCGGAGAACCCGCCGGCGAACACGCTGGGCATTCGCCGCGTCATGTTCGCCGTCGACGACATCGAGGACACGGTCGCCCGCCTGAAGACCCACGGCGCCGAACTCGTCGGCGAGATCGTCCGATACGAGGACGTCTATCTGCTCTGCTACGTCCGCGGCCCCGAGAACATCGTCGTCGGGCTGGCCCAGGAACTCGGCTGATGCCCGCCCCACGGCCGGCTCCGTGAGGGGGAGCCGGCCGCGCGGTGGCTCAGCCCATGCTCTTGGCGCCGTCCAGGGACTCGCGGATGATGTCCGCGTGCCCGGCGTGCTGCGCCGTCTCGGTGATGATGTGCAGGATCACCCGGCGCGTCGACCAGTGCGTCTCGGTGTTCCACGGCGCCTTGGGCAGGGGCTGGACGGCGTCCAGGTCGGGCACCGTGGTGACGAGCTCGTCGGTCCTTCGGGCCACCTCGTCGTAGGCGTCCAGCACACCGGCCAGCGTGTCGCCGGGCAGCATCCGGAACTCCTCGGCCCGGCGGGCGAAGTCCTCCTCGGTCATCGCGGTGAAGTCGGGCATGGCGGACGGGCCCTCCACGATGAACTCCGCCCAGCCCCGCTCGACGCCGGTGACGTGCTTGATGAGGCCGCCCAGGCACAGCTCGCTGGCCGTGGTCCGCAGCCCGGCCTGCTCGTCGCCGAGGTCACGCGTGGTGAACCGCAGGAAGTGCCGGTACTTGGCCAGCATCGCGAGCAGATCGGCCCGCTCCCCGGTGAGCTCCATAAGTTCCGCCTTCGTGGTCGTCGTTCCATCGGTCAACGACCACGCTAGAGACCGTAGCGGCCAGATCCTGTCCTGAATCCACGGCGGAGCGGCGCACGGCCGCCGTCTCACTCGGCGGCCGCGTGCGGCGCTGTTTCGTCGTTCTTCTGGCCGGGCCGTTCCTCGCCTGCCCAGATCAGTGCGCAGCGGTGGCGAGCCTGGCGTACGCGTCTCGAACGGCGGGCCTGCGAGCGTCCTTGGAAGACGTCTGGATGAGGGCCGTTACGGCGTTCTTGCGGACGGTGTGGGTCCTGCGGTGTCCGGCGGGGAGACCCTCCAAGACCTTCATCACGTGCTGGGCGCCAGTGTCGGTGTCGCCTTCCTGGATGAGGGTGGTCGCGCGGTACATCTCGACCTGTGCGGGCCCGAGCACGCTCTTGGACGTGTAGGACGCCAGCGCATCGTCCTGGGCACGATGAGCACGGTCATGCTCGCCAGTGTGGGTGTGTACGTAGGCGGCGGTGTGGTGCAGTCGCTGGACCGACCATCCGAGAACGGAGTCTTGGTTGTCTCGAACGCCGTCGGGAAGACGATCAAACGCCCGCTGGAGGTCCTCCAGAGCGGCCTGAGCCTCGGCATGCCGCCCCATCTTGGCCAGTGCCTGTGCCCTGGCGGAGTGAGCGCCTGCCGACCCTGCGCCTGGCGTCTTCCCTGCGAGCGCTATGGCCTGGTCGGCGGTGTGCAGGACGAATGGCTCGTTTCCCTCGTCGACCAGCGCGAGCACCCCATGACGCCCGCGGGCTAGCGCTCCGAAGTCTGGGTCGCCGGACTCGTCGGCGGCGCGGATGGCGGTGCGCCACCAGCGACGGGCGCTGCGCACGTCGCCCAGCCCGATCAGTGAGATGGCGGTGAACATCGACAGATGCGCCGCCGCGTTCACGAGACGTGGTCGTGCGGCACTGGTGGCGCGGGAGATCAGCAGGTCGAGTTCGGCGAGGTCGGCGAGCATCTCCGGGAGCACCTGCCGGGGCGGCACGAAACCGGCCTCGCGGGCGTAGTCGTAGACCACCTGCTCCCATGCGTCGGCGTCGCGGGTGGTGGCTCCGGTGGTGAGCGTGCCGGTCAGGATGGCGCGGAGACGTTCGGCGTCGTAACCGAGCTGGGTGACCGGGGCCGCTGCTGCGGTGGTGGCGAGGATGCCGAGAAGGGCGCGGCGCTTCACTTCGTCGTCCTCGAAGTCGTGGTGGGGGTCATAGGTAGAGGATGCCTCTTTTCCCGGGCCGGTTGAGAAGAGGTCTGAAGGGTCTAATTTGAACGCTTTCGCGTAGGCGTGGGCCCAGTCGCGAGGGTAGTTCTGTCCCTTTTCCCAGTCGTAGATCTGACGTGCGAGGTTGGCCGGGTTTCCCTTCTTCAGGCCGTCCGCTCTCAGG
This sequence comes from Actinomadura madurae, assembly GCF_900115095.1. GTDB lineage: Bacteria > Actinomycetota > Actinomycetes > Streptosporangiales > Streptosporangiaceae > Spirillospora > Spirillospora madurae. The sequence continues at coordinate 56,719 of NZ_FOVH01000017.1, read as the reverse complement.
AGTTGCCTGGCCATCTCGTGTTTACTCCAGCCTCGCGCTTCACGCTCGGCGCGGAGGCGGGCTGCCCACATTGGGGGATTTTGGGCAGTCATCGGCATGTGCCCCCTTTTGTGGACCCGGAGACTTTCGAGTCTCCGGGTGTCTCCGGGTCTGTCTCCGCATTCTCATCTTTTCTCGCTCCCTGTGACGCCGATTTACTCAGAGTCGCGGGGCGAGTTGATGCTTGTCCTGCCTCCGAAGACGAAGGCGGCCCCGACCCGGTGCGCGAACACCGTGTGGGTCGGGGCCTGACCAGGAAGAGGTGTCCTGGCTGTGGACGATGGTAGAACCCCCGAGCTGCGTCTCGCGGCGCTTGCCGCGCATCTGTCCGCGCGCAGGCTCGACGTCGGGCTGGACTCCCGCGGGCTGCGGGTGAGGAAGGCGCAGGCCAAGGGCCATGTCGAGGACACGATCTCCTGCCGCGTCCGGCCGGAGGACGGCGGGCGGCTCTGGTACTTCACGTCCGGAGGCGAGCCGATCGCGCCCGCCGACCGGGTCACGGACGCCGCCGTGTTCGTCCTCGGCCACCTGGCCGGTGAGGGCCGGTGACCCCCTGGGCGATGGCCGAGATCGACCCCGAGCGGATCGCGGCTGGGCTGGCGCGCAGGTTCCCCGGCTGCTGCGTCTGGCTGGGCGAGTACACGGGGAGCTGGTGGGCGATGACCGGGGACCGCCTGGTCGAGGCGCCCGACCCGGCCACGCTCGAACGCCTGCTGGACGGGCTGAGCCGCCGCGCTCACGCCCGCCGGTACGCGTCCTTTCAGAACCGCACGGCCGGACGGGGCACGCCCCCACCTCCCCGGGCGTCCCGTCCGGCCGTGCCCACCGGGCCCCCGACCCGGCGTCCGGCCGTGCGGGCGAGGCGGATCGAGCGGCGGCCCCGGGGCGGCCTGCTGCGGCGGCTGTTCGGCTCGTTCGTGGTCATTGAGGGGTGGTGATCCACGGCGAATCCTGTGATCGTTGAGCACTGTCAGTGGTGCCCCCGACACGGACAAGGCTGGACGATGGCGACTCCCCGAATGCGGATCGACCCGGTGACCCGGGAGCGGCTCGGCCCGCGCGCCCTGGCCGAGCTGGACGTGAACCTCCGGCCGGTCGACTGCCAGACGTGCGGGCGGTCCCTCGGGCGCTGGGGAAAGCCCGCGCTGGAGGTCCGGGCGGAGGACGGGTTCGCGGCGGCGGCGCTGCACCACCAGCGGTGCCGCCCGCCCGCGTGGGTCGATGGCGGGCTCCAGACCACGGAACTCCAGGCCGCCGGGCGGCCGCACGTCACGTGGCGGGCGGGCTGCTTCCGGCTGCTGCCTGGCGAAATGCCCCTCTTCCTGGTCAACCCCACCTACGAGTACGCCCTCCTGCGCGAGGACGGCGGGTGGCGGGTCGCGAACCTGGAGCCGTTCGCGCGGCTCGGGTTCGGGCTGGAGTTCCCGTCGAGGCCGCTCCCTCCGCTTCCGGCCCTGTCGGCGTCGATCGACGGGGACCGCGTGAGCGTCGACGTCCGGCACGACGGCGCGGTCATGCACGCGTGGCGCGACGTCCCCGTCGAACACGACATCGCCAGGGTGACGCACAACTGGGGCAGCCTCATGGTCGGGGTCACCACGCTCGTGGACGTCAGCAGGCCGTTCCGGATCGAGGGGCTGATGGATCTGATGGTGGTCGGCGGGGTGGCGCTCGCCCAGGCGCCGCTGGTCTCCGTCTCGTACGCACCGGACGCCCAGAAGCTCAAGCCGCGCGAGCACTCCGACCAGCAGGTCGAGGCGTTCAGCCTGGCCGCCGAGGCGATGCGGAGGGTCTTCGACCTGGAGCTCGACGACAGGCAGGTCGCCGCCGGGTTCGCGCTGTCGGACGGCAAGACCATGCTGATTCGGCGCTTGGCGGGCCGGGACAGGAACGCCGTCCTGTACATGCTGAGCGTCTACTACGCGCTCTGGTCGCGGGACGGGGACGACGAGCCGGAGAGGGCGTGCGGTGTGCACCTCATCGCTCCCGACGCCGCGAGCGCCGACGAACTCGCGGGGTTCTTCTCGGCCGCCGCGGAGACTGGCGTGCTCGGATCGGTCGGCAGGTTGGGCGCCTCCCCGCTTTCCGACGAGGGCTCGGCCGCCTACCTGTCCGACGCCGTCATCGGGACGGCGGAGGAGTTCGCCGCCGCCTTCAACGCCTATCGCGACGCGGGCGGCGAGTGGTCCCTCCATGCGAGCCGCGGATACATCGCCATCGCGATCGACGCGTCCGAGGCGGGCATCACCCGGGCGGACTTCATCCGGCACTACCCCAAGGTGGTCGCCTTCTGAGGAGCGGTCGCCCCCAGTAGGGTGCCAGGTGGCATGAACTGATGCGGGGTGCCCCATCTGGGGAGAATCGGGAAGCCGGTGCGAATCCGGCACGGGCCCGCCGCGGTGACCGGGGAGCAGCCGCCCACGCGCGTACGATACGCGCGGCCACTGGCCGGAAGGCCGGGAAGGCGGGCGGTCGAGCGTTGATCCGGGAGTCCGAAGACCGGCCTCGCTCCACACGGCCGCCGTCCGCGGCGGCCCGTCGCAGCGGGAGCCTGCCCATGAACGTCTATGACGCCATCCACCGCCGCCGCGACGTGCGCGCCGAGTTCACCGGTGCGCCCGTTCCGGAGGACGTCCTCGGCCGGATCCTGGCCGCCGCGCACGCGGCGCCGAGCGTGGGACTGTCCCAGCCGTGGGACTTCGTCCTCGTCGGCGATCCCGGCATCAGGGCCGCGTTCCACGAGCACGTCCAGGCCGAGCGCGCCGCCTTCGCCGCGACGCTGACCGGGGACGCCGCCGAGCGGTTCGCCCGCATCAAGATCGACGGGGTGCTGGAGGCCGGCCTGTCGATCGTGGTCACCTACGACCCGGAACGCGGTGGCCCGGCGGTCCTCGGCAGGCACGCGATCGCCGACGCGGGGCTGTACTCGGTCTGCCTGGCCATCCAGAACCTTTGGCTCGCCGCCACCGCCGAAGGGCTGGGCGTCGGCTGGGTGTCCTTCTACCGGGAGCCGTACCTTCGCCGCCTGCTCGGCGTTCCCGCTGGGATCCGTCCGGTCGCGTGGCTGTGCGTCGGCCCGGTCACCCATCTCGAACCCACCCCGGATCTCGAACGGCACGGCTGGCGTCAGCGGCGTCCTCTGGCAGCCGCCGTTCACCATGACCGCTGGTGACCCGAAGCCGGACGGCCATGTGGGCCAGGAAGAACACGCCGGCCAGCAGGTAGCAGTTGGCGACCGGGGTCAGGAAATGGAGGCCGTATTGGCGCGGGTCGCCGTTGTGGGGCGTCCACCAGAGCGGTGACAACACGAAGAGGATGTAGCCGCAGACGGCGGCCCTTCGGTCATTGTCGCGGAGGAGTACGGCCAGCACGGGGACGACCCAGACCCAGTGATGAGCCCACGAGATGGGGGAGACCAGAAGGCCGGTCACGCCGGTCACCGCCGTGGCGCTCAGCCAGTCGCCCCGCCTGGCCCACGCGGCTGCGAGCAGGAGCCCGAAAGCGCCGATCGTCAGCGGGATGGCCGTGTACCAGTCTCCGACCTCGGCCGTTCCTCTCAATATGCGGGTCAGTGCCCCATAGGGAGATTGGTTGCTGATGTACGGGACGCCCACGCGGGACGTGTCGTAGAAGGTGTGCAGCCAGTAGAGGCGGGACGCGTCCGGTGCGATGGCGTAGGCGAGCAGCGTGCAGACGGCGAAGGTCGCGGCGGCCGTGACGGCGTCCTTCGTGCGTCGCGTCAGCAGGAGAAGGACGACGAAGACGGCCGGTGTCAGCTTGATCGCGGTCGCGATGCCGATACCGATCCCGGCGGGACGGCCGAGAGCGACGCGATGCATGTCCGCGAGGACGAGAGCGAGCAGGAACAGATTCACCTGCCCCAGGAAGAACGAATGCCACACCGGTTCGAGCAGCAGGCCGGCGGCGACCGCGAGCGTGAGAGAGACTCGGCGGCCGGCCAGTTTCCCCGTCACCGTGCACGCCCATACGAACGCCGCCAGGGCGGCCAGTTGCCACAGCATTCGCGCGAAGGTAAGCGGCAGCGCGGCGAGGGGAGTGAACAATGCGGCCATGAAAGGCGTGTTGGTGAACCAATGGTCGGCGAGTTGCTCCCGGTACAGGCGCGTGCCGTCCGTCACGGCCTCCCCGCCCAGCCAGTAGATACGGAAATCCAGCGAGTCGTAGACGGCGGAGAAGACCACGATTCCCAGGATTTCGAGAGCCAGAACCAGAGACACCCAGCGCTTCATGCGAATAACGGTGTCGGCCGACCCCTTTCACAGGCATCGGGCCGCCGGACACATTCACGAGGGGCGCTTGTAGCCCGGAGGATTAAGCCTCCAGGCCAATGTGCCGGAGAAGGGCCGACGGTTACGATCGGCGCATGTCCGCCCTTCCGCTGAGCCGAGCGCGCCATGTCGCGTGGACGGCGCTGCTGTGGTCCGGGGCCGTCCTGTACCCGGTCGTCGTCTACGTGGCGCTGAGGAGCGGACGGCAGGGCTACGCGGGTCTGGAGATCCTCCTTCCCGTCCTGCTCACCGTCCTGGTCGCGGTACTGCTGACCCGGCACCCGCTGCCCGCCCACGCGATCCTGCTGCTCACCTGGACCGTCGGCCTCCTGGAGATGCAGATCGGGGCCATCGCGGGCCTGCAGATCCTGCTCACCGACCTGGCGGTCTGCTACATCGCGGCGACCCGCTCGCAGCGGGTGTCCCTCGGCGTGGCGGCCGTGACCCTCGCCGTGCAGGGGCTGTCCGTGGCCGCGTTCCTGTCGGCCGACGACGTCCTGCTGATGGCCGTCGTCCTCGCGATGGCCGTCACCTGGATGACGGGGAACTCGGTCCGCGTGCGGCGCGCCCACGCGAAGACCCTGCGCGAGCAGGCCACCGCGCAGGCGGTCGCGGCCGAGCGGCTGCGGATCGCGCGGGAGCTGCACGACATGGTCGCGCACAGCATCGGCATCATCGCGATCCAGGCGGGCGTGGGCGGACGGGTGATCGACACCCAGCCCGCCGAGGCCCGCAACGCGCTGAACGCCATCGAGGCCACCAGCCGCGACACCCTGTCCGGGCTGCGGCGGATGCTCACCGCGCTGCGCAGGGACGACCCCGGGGCGGCGCCGCTCGGTCCCGTTCCCGGCCTGGACGACCTCGCCCGGCTGGCCGAGGCCACGATGGACGCCGGCGTCACGGTCGACCTCCGGACCGAGGGCGAGCCGAGGCCGCTCCCGCCGGACGTCGACCTGTCGGCATACCGGATCGTCCAGGAGGCGGTGACGAACGTCGTCCGGCACGCGGGCACCGACCGCTGCCGGGTGACGATCGGCTACCGGGACGCGGAACTCGCGATCGAGGTCGAGGACGACGGGCACGGCGGCATGGTCGGCACCGGGTACGGCATCACCGGGATGCGCGAGCGGGCCGCCCTGCTGCGCGGCGAGTTCACCGCCGGGCCGCGTCCGGAGGGCGGCTTCCGGGTGGCGGCCCGCATCCCCGCGCCGGCGGCGGCATGACGATCCGCGTCGTGCTGGCCGACGACCAGCCGCTGATCCGGGCCGGGCTGCGCGTCCTGGTCGCCGACACCCCGGACATGGAGATCGTGGGCGAGGCCGGGACGGGCGCCGAGGCGGTCGCGCTCGCCGAGCGGGCCGCGCCGGACGTCGTCGTGATGGACATCCGCATGCCCGACATGGACGGCATCGAGGCCACCCGCCGGATCACCGGCGCCCACGTCCTGATGCTGACCACGTTCGACGACGACGAGTACGTCTACGGCTCGCTGCGCGCGGGCGCGAGCGGCTTCCTCGTCAAGGACATGGCGCTGGAGGAGATCCTCGCGGCGATCCGCGTCGTCGCGAACGGGGACGCGCTGATCGCGCCGAGCGTCACCCGGAGGCTGATCGCGGAGTTCGCCGCCCGCCCCGAGCCGAGATCGGAACCGGCCCTGGAGCCGAGGCGGGCCGACGGCGTCACCGACCGCGAGCGCGAGGTCCTGACGCTCGTCGGGCGCGGCATGACCAACGCGGAGATCGCCGAGGAGCTGTACATCAGCGTGGCGACCGCGAAGGCGCACGTCGCGCGGCTGCTGGCCAAGCTCGGCGCCCGCGACCGCGTCCAGCTCGTCATCGCCGCCTACGAGCTGGGCCTGGTCACGCCCCCTACGGGCGGTAGTACTACCTGACGTGGTCCCCTCCGGGACGGTCGGATAATCTGGAATGCGTGAAGGGTCTGGGAGAGCTTGAACGCACGGTCATGGAGGTCCTCTGGGCGCGGGAGGACGCCGGCCACGAGGCGGCGACCGCCCGTGACGTGAGCCGTGCGCTCGCCGGCGACCGCGACCTCGCGCACACCACCGTCATGACCGTCCTGGACCGGCTCGCCAAGAAGGGCTTCCTTGAACGGGAGCGCGACGGCCGCGCCTGGCGCTACCACCCGGTGGCCAGCCGGGAGATGTACGTCACCGAGCTGATGCTGGGCGCGCTCAACGAGACCGGCGACCGGGACGCCGCGCTCGCCCATTTCGTCCGGTCGGTCTCGCGGGACGAGATCGACGTCATTCGGGAGACCCTCGCGGGCCTCACGGGCAAGGAACCTCCGGCATGACCGGCACCGCCCTGCTCGCATTGATCTCACTGGGGACCGTCGGCGGGGCGCACCTGCTGTCCCGGGCCCGGTGGACGTGGCGGACACCGCGCATCGGGATCGCGCTCTGGCAGGCCCTCGGGCTGTGCTGGGGCGTCGCCACGATCGGCGCGCTGCTCGGCCTCGCCCTGCTCCCGTACGGCAAGGGCGTGCTCGGCGGGCTGCCCGGCCTCTACGACGACCAGGCCGCCCGGCTGAACGCCGTGCAGGTCGCGGCGCTGCTCAGCGCGATCAGCCTCGCCGGCGTGCTGGTGGTCATGCTGATGTTCGCGGTGGCCCGGGTCATGCGGGCCCGGCGGCGGCACCGGGCGCTGCTCGCGCTGGTGTCGCGGCGCGACTCGGCCGTCCCCGGCACCCTCGTCCTCGACCACCCCGGCGCCGCCGCGTACTGCGTGCCGGGGGTCCGCTCGTCCAAGGTCGTCGTCAGCGCCGGGACGCTGGAGCTGCTGGACGACGGCGAGCTGGCCGCGGTCCTCGCGCACGAGCGCGCCCACGCCCGCGAGCGGCACGACCTGGTCCTGCTGCCGTTCGCGTCGCTGCGCCAGGTGTTCCCGCAGTTCCGGCTGGTCGGGCGGTGCCTGGACGCGGTGGAGCTGCTGATCGAGATGGCCGCCGACGACCGGGCCCGGCACGGCCGCCCGCCGCGCGAGCTGGCGACGGCGCTGCTGCGGTTCGCCGCCGCCCGCCCGGCCAACGCCCCGTCCGGCACGCTCGGCGTCGCGTCCCGCAGCGACATCCCGGTGATGGCGCGGGTGAACCGGCTGCTGGAGCCCCAGCCGCTGTCCCGCCGGACCCGCCTCGCCGCCACCGTCGCCGTCCCGGTCATCGCCGGCCTCCCCCTCGTCCTCCTCGTCCTGCCCCACTGATAGTCAGCGTCCTATCTGGGGGGACGACCCCCAGACCGTCCGGCAAGGGGGACTGGCCGCTGCCTTCCACTGCGCTGGTGCTCCGTTTCGGGCATCGGTCAGTGCCTTGTCTGGGGGGAGGACCCCCAGACTCCCCGACAAGGGGGCTGGTCGCTGCCTTCCGCTCCGCTGGCGCTTCGTTCCAGGCATCGGTCAGTGCCGTATCTGGGGGGGACGCCCCCCGACAAAGGGGGCTGGTCGCTGCTTTCCGCTCCGCTGGTGCTTCGTTCCCGGCATCGGTCAGTCCGCGATGACCGTCCCGTAGAGGCGGGAGACGCGGAGGCGGATCACCAGCCGGCGGTCCTTCACCATCTGGTCCAGGAACGCGCGCTCGTCGGCCGGATCGTCGAAGCCGGGCGTCATCGCGAGCAGCTCGCGCCCGGCCGCGTCACCGGGCTCCTCGCTCACGCCGGACAGGTCGGCGGTGCCTTCGGCGACGGCGAACGCCATGTGGTCGGCGCTCGACGCGTGCAGCGCGGCGCGCGGGTCGTTCCGGAGCTGCCTCACCTTCGCCCGCTCGGCCGTCGTGGAGATCCGGGCGACGCGCTCGTCGGGGTCCCACGTGTAGACGACGGTCGACAGGTGCGGGTGGCCGTTCTTCTTGTTGGTGGCGAGGACGGCGAACCGCTGCTCGCCGAGCAGGCGGGCCAGGTCGTCCTCGGTGACGGGTTTCGGGCCGGGCCCCTGGCCGGGGCGGTACTTCGCCGTCTCGGTCATCGTCAGGCTCCTTCGGGCGTCAGGCGCTGGTGGGGACGGTCTCGGCGGGGGCCGCGGCGTCCACCACGGGCTTCGGGGTGCGCAGGACGAGCAGGGCGACGGCGAGCGCGGCGGCCAGCAGGCCCGCCGACACGGCGAACGCCAGGTGGTAGCCGCCGGTGAGCGCGGCGGCGCCGTCCCGCCCGTCCAGGCGGAGGGACTCGATGCGGGACGCGGCGAGCGTGGTCAGCACGGCGACGCCGACCGCCATCCCGACCTGCTGGACGGTGTTGAACAGCCCGGACGCGATGCCCGCGTCATCGGGGCGGGCGCTGGACATGCCGAGCGAGGTCAGCGACGGCAGGACGAGCCCGGCCCCGGCGACCAGCAGGAACACCGGCAGGAGGTCGGTCACGTAGTCCGCGTCCACCGGGACGGTCGTCAGCCACGCCATCGCGCCGATCAGCAGGAGCAGCCCGCCCACCAGCACGGCCCGGTCGCCGAACCGGTTCGACAGCCGGGCGGAGACGAACAGCGACACCGCCCCGATCATGACGGCCGCGGGCAGCATCGCGAGGCCGGTGTCGAGCGCGCTGTAGCCGAGGACCCGCTGCATGTACAGGGCGACGATCACCTGGAACGAGAACATCGCCGACAGGGTGAGCAGCTGCACGGCGTACGCGCCGGAGACGTTGCGGGAGCGCAGGATGCGCAGCGGCATCAGCGGGGTCGCGGCGCGGGCCTGCCGGACGGCGAACCCGGCGAGCAGGAGCAGCGACACCGCGCCGAGGCCCAGCGTGTGCGCGGAGATCCAGCCGTGCCCCTCGACCTTGACGACCGTGTAGATGCCCAGCATCAGCCCGGACGTGACGAGCAGCGCGCCCCACACGTCCGCGCCCGCCTTCAGGCCGATGCCGCGGTCGCGGGGCAGGGCCGGGAGGGCCAGCAGGACGGTGGCGACGCCGATCGGCAGGTTGATCAGGAAGATCCAGTGCCAGCTGAGCGCGTCGGTGAGGACCCCGCCGAGCACCTGCCCGATGGACGCGCCGGCGGCGCCGGTGAAGCTGAAGATCCCGATGGCCTTGGCCCGCTCCCGGGGGTCGGTGAACAGCGTCACGATGATGCCGAGGACGACCGCGGAGGCGAGGGCGCTGCCGACCCCCTGGAGGAACCGGGCGGCGATCAGCAGGCCGGCCGTGGTGGCGGCGCCCGCCAGCACGGACGCCGCGGTGAACACCGCGTTCCCGGCGAGGAACAGCGTGCGGCGGCCGGCGAGGTCGCCGAGCCGCCCGGCGAGGAGCAGCAGGCCGCCGAGCGGGATCAGGTAGGCGTTCATGATCCAGCTGAGCCCGGCGGGGGAGAAGCCGAGGTCCTCCTGGATGGCGGGGGTCGCCACGGTGACGATGCTGCCGTCGAGGATCGTCATCAGCATGGTGGCGGACAGCACGGCGAGCGCTGCCCAGCGGGAGCGGAGCGGTGCGGACATGGTCATCTCCTGTCTCAGGGACACAGGAGGAACCGTAGCAGATGGTTTTGTTGCGGACTATCTCTGACGGATTTACTTCGTCCGCTCGCGCGCCCGGCGCACCGCCCGCGGGCTCTCCGACGGCGTCGCGAGATGCCCGTTGACCAGGGAGGTCAGTGCCCGGACGAGGGCGTCGCGCTGGTCCTCGGGAAGCGAGCCGAGGGCGGCCTCGTGGACGCCGTCCACGATCTCCTGGCTGCGGGCCGCGACCCGGGCGCCCTCCTCGGTGACCGCGATGATCCGGGCCCTCCGGTCCGTGGACGACGGCCGGCGCTCGGCGAGGCCCGCCTTCTCCAGGGCGTCCACCGTGACCACCATGGTCGTCTTGTCCATGTCTCCGATCTCGGCGAGCTGGATCTGGGTGCGCTCCTCCTCCAGCGCGTGCACCAGGACGCAGTGCATGCGCGGCGTCAGCCCGATCTCGGCGAGCGCCGCCGTCATCCGGGTGCGCAGGACGTGGCCGGTGTGGTCGAGGAGGAAGGACAGGTCCGTCTGCGTGCTCGCGGGGGCCATCGACGTCATGCGTCCAGCCTACCCACGATGGTTTCGTTCTAGATTATCTATAGGCAGTCGCATTACGTGGGCTATGCTGACGCCATGAACCGCACCGCGTGTCTGGGCTGGTGGCCGTCCTAGGACGGCCGACACTCACGCACGCCACGGGCCGTCCGCCGGACGGCCCTTTCTCTTTCCTCGGTGACGCGGGCCGGTCCGGCGAGACGGCCGGAACCGACGAGGAGAGACCCATGGAGACCATCCCCGAGAGCCTGCGCGCCGCCGAAGCGCGGAGCCGCGAGCTGGAAGAACGCATCGCGGACGACCCCGGGTCGTTCCGCATCCTGACCGGCGACAGGCCCACCGGCCCGCTGCATCTCGGCCACTACTTCGGCACCCTCGCCAACCGCGTGCGCCTCCAGCGCGCCGGCGTGGAACTGATCGTTCTCGTCCCCGACTACCAGGTGCTCACCGACCGGGACGTCGCCGAGCACCTGTCGGAGTACATCGAGGGGCTCGTCGCCGACCATCTGGCCGCCGGGTTCGACCCGTCCACCGGGACGATGTTCGAGCACAGCGCCGTCCCCGCGCTGAACCAGCTCATGCTGCCGTTCCTGTCGCTGGTGTCGGTCTCGGAGCTGAGCCGCAACCCGACCGTGAAGGACGAGATCGCGGCGTCCCGGCAGGCGTCGGTCAGCGGGCTGATGCTCACCTATCCCGTGCACCAGGCCGCCGACATCCTGTCCTGCAAGGCGAACCTCGTCCCCGTCGGCAAGGACCAGCTGCCGCACCAGGAGATCACCCGCACCATCGCGCGCCGGTTCAACGAGCGCTACGGCCCGGTGTTCCCGGTGCCGGACGCACTGCTGTCGGCCGCGCCGAGCCTGCTCGGCATGGACGGCCAGAAGATGAGCAAGAGCCGCGGCAACGCCATCGCCCTCGGGGCCACCGAGGACGAGACCGCCCGGCTGATCAGGAGGGCCGTGACCGACGGGGACCGGAACATCACCTACGAGCCGGAGACCCGGCCGGAGGTGTCCAACCTCGTGCTGCTCGCCGCGCTGTGCCAGGACCGCGACCCGCGCCTGGTGGCCGAGGAGATCGGCGGCGGCGGGGCGGCGGCGCTGAAGAAGGTCGTGACCGACTCGGTGAACGAGTTCCTGCGCCCGCTGCGCGCCCGCCGCGCCGAGTTCGCCGCCGACCGGGCCTACCTGCGCGGCGTCCTCGCGGCGGGCGACGAGCGCGCCAACGAGATCGCGGACCGCACGCTGGAGGAGGTCCGGGCCGCCATGTCGTCCTAGCGTGGAGCGTCCTGGTGTGGAGCGTCCTAGCGCGGGGCCAGGCCGCGGAGCGCGGTGGCGACAAGATCGTCCACGGCGTCCAGGGAGACCGGCCGGGCGATCCCCCGGCCCTGGAACAGCACCGACAGGACCGGCTCGTGGCAGGCGCCGACGATCATCGAGGTGGCCGCCTCCACCCGGGCGTCCGGGGCGAGGCGGCCGAGGTCGCGCTCGGCGCGCAGGTAGGCGGCCAGCCGCCGGTTCCAGTCGCCGCTACCGCCGCTCAGCGCCGCGAACCGGGTGAGGACGTCCGGCTGGGCGACCAGCCCGGCCAGCACGGGCAGCAGCCCGTCGTGCAGGCGGAGCCCGTGCTCGACGTACGCGCGCAGGTTCTCCTCGACCGTCCCGGTGCCGGGCTCGGGCAGCGGGGGCAGCGGCCGCTCGACCGCCTCCGCGTGCGCCCGCAGCGCGTGCGCGAGCAGCTCCTCCTTGTCGGAGAAGTGGTTGTAGAGGACGCCGTCGGCGACGCCCGCCTCGCGGGCGATCGCGCGGACGGTCAGGCCCGCCGCCCCCCGCTCGGCCATCATCCGCCGGGCCGTGGCGATCAGATGCTCGCGCAGGGACCGGCCGCCGCCGCCCAGCGCCGCCGCTCTTCTAGGTGACATCACCGGCATCGTATTGAGTCAGCTCGAACCCGTGCGCGGCCAGCTCGGGAAGGAAGCCCGCTTCGACGGCGTCCTCGATGTGCCGGACGCCGGGCGGCATGCCCTCCAGCCGCCGGACGACCAGCGCGGTCGCCAGGCCCGTCGCCCGGCTCTGCCGCCGGCCCGCGAACGCCCGGACGGTCCCGCCGGACGCGGCCGCCACCGCGAACCCGTCCCCGCCGACGTGGACCCGGCTGAACGCGGCCCGCACCAGGCGCAGGTCACGGAACCGGGCGAGCCGGGGGAGGGCGGCGGTCAGCGCGCGGGAGTCCAGGGCGAGACCCGTCCGGACGCTGCCAGGCAGCGTGTACTGGTCGGAGAACGGGAAGCGGTGCACCGTCCGGACGCCGTAGGGCGCGGGGAACCGCATCCGCCACGACTCGCCCAGCCCGCCGAGCGAGCCGAGGGTCCAGTCGACGGCCGACGGCCCGTGCCGCTCCCCGGACCCGATCAGCACGCCGATGTCGACGTCCGCGCCGCGGAACTCGCGGGCCAGCAGGTTCGTGACACCGGGCGCGAGCCCCACGCTCAGCACCGCCGTGGCCTTCCGCTCGGCCGCGAGGCCGTCCAGCTTCTCGATCCCCGCGAGTATCTCGTGCGAGGCGGAGACGTCGACGTAGTGGACGCCCCGCGCCAGGCACGCCTCGGCGACCCGCACGTTCCCGGTCTCCGCGCACATGACGATCGCGTCGGCGTCGATGTCGGCAGGGTCGTCCCCGCGCAGGTCGAGGCGCATCGGGATCGCGCCGTCCACCGTGCGCGCCTTGGCGAGGTCGCGCCCGGCGACGACGATCTCCGGCACGTGCCCGCGCAGGCCGGCGACGACCTCCCGGCCGACGGCCCCGTACCCGCCGAGGATCACGACGCGTCTCATCGGCGGGCCGTCACGAGCCAGGCGGTGCCGCGCAGCCGGACGGCGCCGTCGCGCTCGAACGGGCGCATGGCCTCCGCGACGGCCGCGCGGATCTCCTCGCCCGCGCCGTAGTTGTAGCGGATCGGGCCCCAGCCGGAGAAGAACTCCGCCGCGTCCTGCGCGTCCCGTCCCCAGACCTGCTCGGCCTCCACCTTCCGCGCGGTCACGCCCGTGAACCCGGCGCCCTCCAGGACCTCACGGGCGCGGCCCGGGTCCGACAGCGACAGCGGCCCGTCGTGCCCGACGGCGGGTTCGTCGCGGGCGGGGAGCACGGCGAAGACCGACGCGAGGTCGGTCTCGCCGAGCGGCGCCATCGACAGGAACGCGAGCCGCCCGCCCTCGCGCAGCGCCCGCCGGACGTTGCCGAACGCGGCGACCGGGTCGGCGAAGAACATGACGCCGAACCGGCTGATCGCGACGTCGAACGCGGCATCGGCGAACGGGTACACCTGCGCGTCGCCCTGCTCGAACGTCACGTTCGCGACGCCCTCCTGCGCGGCGAGGGAGCGGGCGCGGCCGAGCATCGGCCCGGACAGGTCGACGCCCGTCGCGCCGCCGAGCCGGGCCCGTTCCGCGGCGAGCCGGGTGACCTGCCCGTTCCCGCAGCCGAGGTCGAGCACGCGGTCGCGCGGCCCGATCGCGGCGGCGTCCAGCAGGTGCCCGTTGAACCCGCCGTTCGTGGCGTCGTACCGGTCGTACCGCTCGGCCCAGTGCTCGCCCTCGTACCCGTTCCACGCCTCGGCCTGGTGCGTGTTGACGACCTTCATGCCCCGCCTCCAAATGAACGCATGTTCATGAACATGCGTTCATACTGCGTCCATGACGGCCCGGGTGTCAAGAAGCGTCAGGTCAGGGCGGCGACGAACGACGCGCTCGCGGCGTCCGGCGTGCGGGGATGCAGCAGTTCCGTGCGGTGGACGATCCGCGGCTCCCCGACCGGGACCTCGACGAGACCGCCGCCCTCCGCCGCACCGGCGGGCAGGACGGCGAGGCCGTGTCCCGCGCCGAGCAGGCCGAGGAGGAGTAGCAGGTCGCCCCCGTCACAGGCGAGGGACGCGCGGAAGCCGTCCCGGACGCCCACCGCCTCCCGGAGCGCCGCCAGCGGGACGGCCGTGTCCGGAGCGTCCAGCCACAGCGCGTCGACGAGATCGCGGAGGTCGAGCCGGGACCGGGACGCCAGCGGGTGCGAGACCGGCAGCGGGACCACCAGCGGCCGTTCGGCCACCGCGACGGCGGTGAGCGGCACGTCCAGCCGCAGCGGGTCGCTGGGCGCGGCGATGCCGTCCACGAGCCCGAGGTCCAGGTCGCCCGTCGCGACGGCCGCGCCGATCCCGGCGCGCGGCAGGACGCGGACGGTGACGTCCAGCCGGGGATGGGCGCGGCGGGCCGCGGCGAGCGGCTCCGCCACATGGACGGCGGCGAGCGGCGAGGCGCCGGCGCGCAACCGGGTCCGGGGACCGGCGGCGAGCCCGGCGATCTCGGACCGCGCCGCCTGGAGCCGCAGCAGGATCGGCCCGGCGTGGTCGAGCAGCCGCGCCCCGGCCTCCGTCGTCCGGACGGGCCGCCGGTGCAGGAGCGTGACCTTGAGGTCGTTCTCCAGCGAGGCGATCTGCTGCGACACCGCGGCCTGCGTGTATCCGAGCTCACCTGCGGCGGCCGAGAACGAGCCCGTCCGGACGACGGTGACGAACGTGCGCAGCAAATGCGGATCCATTGGATAAGTGTTGCTTATCCAGACATCGGAAATCATCGTTGGTGCTTAACCACGCGCGGGCGGCAGGATCGAAGCCATGAGCTTCGTCGCACGTATCGCGCTTGTCGGAGACCGGTCGCCGCACGTCCAGTCGCACGTCCGCATCCCGGGCCTGCTGGAGGCCGTCAGAGACCGGGAAGGCCTGCTGGTCGAGGCCTACTGGATCCCGACCGACGAGGTCGGGGACGGCCTGACGGGCTTCGACGGGGTGTGGCTCCTGCCCGGCAGCCCCTACATGAGCGAGGCCGGCGCCGTGGCCGCGGCGCGCTCCGCAAGGGAGGGCGGGATACCCGTCCTGGGCACGTGCGGCGGCTTCCAGCACATGGTGCTCGAATTCGCCCGCAACGCCTGCGGCCTCCCGGCGGCCGGGCACGCCGAGTACGACCCCGCCGAGGAGGACCCGGTCATCGCGCCGATGGCCTGCTCGCTCGCCGGGCACGAGGCGGAGGTGAACCTGCTCCCGGGCTCGTCCGCCGAGAAGATCATGGGGACGACGCGCAGCATCGAGCGGTTCAACTGCGCGTTCGGCCCGAACCCCGCGTACCTCGGCCTGCTCGCGGCGCACGGCCTGCGCTTCACCGGCCACGACGACGACGGCCAGGTCCGCATCGCCGAGCTCCCGGACCACCCGTTCTACTTCGCCACCCTCTTCCAGCCCGAACTGGCCGGCGACGGCACCCGCCCCCACCCGGTCATCACCGCCTTCACCACCGCCTGCGCCTCACGCGCCCAGGATGGCATCGGCGTAGAGTAGAACGGAATTCTTCGTTCCCTTATGATGGGGGCATGGAGACGACGGCACGGGCGCCCATGAGCGGGCGCAAGGCGCAGGCGGCACGCAACGACGAGCTGATCCGGGAGGCGGCCCGGGCGGTGTTCACCGCCGACCCGGGCGCGCCGATCTCCGCGGTGGCCGAGCACGCCGGGGTGGGGATCAGCGCCCTCTACCGCCGGTACAAGAGCAAGGAGGACCTGCTCCAGAAGCTCGCCGACGACGGGATGGACCGCTACCTCGCCGAGGTGGAGCGGGCCCTCGACGACGACGGCGACGCGTGGGAGGCGTTCGCCGGCTTCATGCGCCGCTGCCTGGACATCGGCGCCGGCTCCCTGACCATGCGGCTCGCGGGCGCGTTCCCGGTCACCGAGGCCATGAGCCGCAAGGGCCAGGAGATCCATCTCGCCACGACGCGCCTGCTGGAGCGCACGAAGGAGGAGGGCGCGCTGCGGCCCGAGATCGAGGTCGGCGACATCTCGGTCATGCTGGAGTACCTGCACGGCATCCGGATCGGCGACGACGAGCGGATGAACCGGCTCCAGCACCGCTACCTGGCCCTCATGCTGGACGCCCTGCACCTGACCGACCGGCAGGAGCTTCCGGGCCCGCCCCCCACCTGGCAGGAACTGCGGGGCCGGTATGGCGGCTGAGATGCTGGGACGCAGGGACCTGAACCGGGCGCTGCTGGCCAGGCAGCTGCTGCTCGAACGGCACGCCATGCCCGCCCTGGACGCCATCGAGCACCTCGTGGGCCTCCAGTCGCAGGCTCCCGGCCCGCCGCACATCGGGCTGTGGAGCAGGCTCGCCGGCTACGCGTTCGACGAGGTCGCGCCGCTGATGACCGACCGCCGGGCGCTGCGGATCGTGCTGATGCGCGGGACGCTGCACCTCGTCAGCGCCCGCGACGCCCTGGCCCTGCGGCCGCTCACCCAGGTGATCCTCGACAACCACCTGAGAGGCCGCCGGGCCGACCTCCACGGCATCGACCTCGACGCCGTCGTCGCCTGGGCCCGCGACCGGCTGGAGGAGGCGCCGCGCACCGACAAGGAACTCCGCACCCTGCTCGCCGAACGGTGGCCGGACGCCGACGCGGCGCTGCTCGCCTGGGCCGTCCGCTGCAGCGTGCCGCTGGTGCAGGTGCCGCCGCGCGGCATCTGGGGCGCGACCGGGATCGCGCGGCACACGACCCTGGAGGCGTGGCTCGGGCCGGCGGAATCCCTCCCGTCCGTGGACGATCTGGTGCTGCGCTACCTGGGCGCGTTCGGGCCGGCGAGCGTCCGGGACGTCCAGCACTGGTCGGGGCTGACCCGGCTCGGCGAGGTCGTGGAGCGGCTGCTGCCCAAGCTCGTCACGTTCCAGGACGAGGAGGGGCGGACGCTGTACGACCTGCCCGAGGCGCCGCGTCCCGATCCGGAGACGCCGGCGCCCGTGCGGTTCGTCCCCGACTTCGACAACCTGCTGCTGTCGCACGCCGACCGGGCGCGGATCATCACCGAGGAGCGGCGCAAGCGCGTCTTCACCGTCAACGGCATCATCCGAGCGACGTTCCTGGTCGACGGCTTCGTCCACGGCATGTGGACGATGGAGAAGAAGCGCGGCGAGGCGACCGTGCGCATCGACCCGTTCGACCCGATCCCTGAGCGGGACCGCACCGCCCTGGAAGAGGAGGGCATGCGGCTCCTCGCCGCCGCGCACCCGGAGGCGAAGGCGCACCGCGTGGAGTTCGCCGCCTAGCGCGCGCAGGGCGCCTCGCGGTCCGGATCGAGGGAGGTCAGCAGGGCGCGCAGCGCCTCGCGGAACTGGAGCATCTGCTCGCGGCTCAGCGGGTCGAACAGGTGCCGCCTGACCTCGGCGACATGGCCCGGTGCCGCTTCGGCGAGCACGGCGTACCCTGCGTCGGTCAGCCGGCAGATCGTGGTGCGGCGGTCGGAGTCGTGCTTGCACCGCGCCACCCAGCCGGCCTCCTCCAGCCGGTTGACGGCGTGGGACAGGCGGCTCGGCGAGGAGTAGACGACCTCCGCCAGCTCGGTCATCGTCAGCGCGCGCCCGGGTGCCTCCGACAGCATCGCCAAGATCATGTAGTAGGTGTGCGGTAGGCCCGAGTCACGCTGGAGCTGGCGGTCGAGGGCCTCGTTCAGCAGTCTGGACGTCCACAGGAAGGCGCGCCAGGTCTCCTGCTCGTCGTCGTCGAGCCACCGTGTCCCGGTCGTCTCCGTCATGCCGCCAGTCTACCCAAACGTTTGAATCCTCAAGACTTGAAGATTCAATAAAAATGGATATAGTTGAAGTCTCAAGTAAGAAGGGATGATCACGATGACCCGGATGCCCGTCCTGTACCTCAGCCACGGCGCACCGCCGCTCGCCGACGACCCGCGGTGGCCCGGCGAGCTCTCCCGCTGGTCGGGCCACCTGCCGAAGCCGGAGGCGGTCCTAATGGTGTCGGCGCACTGGGAGGAGGCGCCGCTCAGTGTCGGCGCGACACGGCGGGTGCCGCTCGTGTACGACTTCTGGGGGTTCCCGGAGCGGTACTACACCGTCCGGTACGACGCGCCCGGCGCCCCCGGCCTCGCCGAGGACGTCCGCAAGCTCCTGCCCGGCGTGCACCAGGACGAGGAGCGCGGGCTGGACCACGGCGCGTACGTGCCGCTCGTGGAGATGTATCCGGACGCCGACGTCCCCGTGCTGCAGATGTCGATGCCCACCCTGGACCCGGAGCGCCTCTTCGAGATCGGGCGCGGCCTCGCGCCGCTGCGCGACCAGGGCGTACTGATCATCGGGAGCGGGTTCACCACGCACAACCTGCGCGAGATGCGGCCGGACTTCGACGCCGAGCCGCCGGCGTGGTCGGCGGAGTTCGACGAATGGGCGGACCGGGCCGTGACGGGCGGCGACGTCGACGCCCTGCTCGACTTCCGCGCCAAGGCCCCCGCGGCGCGCATCGCGCACCCGCGGACCGAGCACTTCGCGCCGCTGTTCATGGCGCTCGGCGCCGACGCGGACGCGCCGTCGCGGCGGCGGTCGGTCATCGACGGCTACTGGCTCGGCCTGTCCAAGCGCTCGTTCCAGTTCGGCTGACCGGACCGGCCGGAACGTTCCCTCGCGGGCCCGGCGGTCAGTCCGCCCGGACCGCCGAGTCCATCTGCGCGAAACCGGTGCGCCACGACGCGACCTGCGGCTTCCACCCGAGGCTCAGCGCCTTGGCGTTGGAGGCCGCGCGCCCCGTCGCCGCCGCGTGCCGTCCCGCGTTGCCCGGCGTCGGCGCGCCGAGCGCCGCGCTGTAGACGGGCAGCCAGTCCGCCGTGGTCGCCGGCTCGTCGTCGACGATGTTGACGGCTCCGGCGGGCCAGTCGAGCGCCGCGAGCGCCGCCGAGGCCGCGTCGTCGGCGTGCACGAACGACGTCCAGGACGGCGCGAGGCGCAGGCTGCCCGCGCGCACGCGCTCGGCGATCGCCCCGTCCGGCGCGTACCAGGTGCCCGGGCCGTAGAGCGCGCCGTAGCGCAGCACGACGCCGCGCGGCATCTTCGAGACGGCGCTCTCCAGCGCCGCGATCCCCTCGTACGGGGGCAGGTTCGCGTCGAGCGGGTCGGTCTCCACGGCGGGCGCGTCGCCCGGGACGTACAGCCAGGCGATGCTCTGCGCGACCATCGTCTCGACGCCCGCGGCCTTGGCGGCGTCGACGAGGTTCCGGGTGCCCGCGATCCGCAGATGCGAGTTGGCCTCGAAATCCTCGTCGGCGAGGTCGGTGAGCTGGTGGATCACGGCGTCCGGGTCGATGGCGGCCACGGCGGCGCGGACGTCGCCGGTGTTGAGCACGTCCAGGACGACCGGCGACGCGCCGAGCTCGCGCAGCATACCGGCGCGTTCGGACCGGCGCGTCGTCCCTGCGACCTCATGGCCCGCCTGGACGAGCAGCGGGATCAGCCGGCGACCGACGACTCCGGTCGCTCCGGCGAGGAGAATCTTCAAGGGGGTACCTCCGCGACTGTCGCGCCCTCGCGCATCGTCTGCTCTGGTGTCTGTATGCACTGGTCACGCCCGGCGTTCCGCATGGACACCCCCCTGCGTCCGGCCGGACGACGTCGGACGAGCAGCACCCACCCCGGAGCCTCGTCCGCCATGAGCGTACCGCCGGGAAGCGCCCGAACGCGTTTCGCGTCCACCCCGGCAGAGAATTCTTCTCTTCTGATGGGGTTCGGCCACACTGGAGGAACGGCGCAGATGAAGATCACTCTCGTCCGGGGCGACATCACCGAGCAGGAGGTCGGCGCGGTGGTGAACGCGGCCAACTCGTCGCTGCTGGGGGGCGGCGGGGTGGACGGCGCGATCCACCGCAAGGGGGGTCCCGAGATCCTGGACGAGTGCCGCAAGCTCCGGGCGTCGCAGTACGGCGGCGGGCTGCCGACCGGCCAGGCCGTCGCGACGACGGCGGGGCGCCTCCCGGCCGACTGGGTCATCCACACCGTCGGTCCCGTCTACTCCTCCACCGAGGACCGCTCCCACCAGCTCGTCTCCTGCTACCGCGAGTCGCTGCGCGTCGCCGACGAGCTGGGCGTGGAGTCGATCGCGTTCCCGGCCGTGTCGGCGGGCATCTACGGGTGGCCGGTGGCCGACGCCGCCCGTATCGCGGTCGGGACCGTCCGGACCACGTCGACCAAGGTGACCGAGGCCCGCTTCGTCCTGTTCACCGCGGACGCCTACGAGGCGTTCGAGCGGGCCGTGGGCGAGCCGTAGCCGGGCGGCCGGCCAGGTCCGGGCGGGCCGGCGAAGGCCTGCGCGATGTCCAGCCAGCGTTCGGCGTCCGGTCGGGTGGCGGTGAGGGCCAGGTCGTCGCGGTGGCGGCGCTGGGTGACGGCGTGGCAGAAGTCGAGCGCCGGGCCGGTGACGGACTGGCGGGCGTCCGGCGGGCCCCACGTCCACTCCTCGCCGTCCGGTCCGCGCAGGGCGACGCGGAACTCCTCGGCGGGCGGCTCCAGGCCGCGGGTGCGGAACGAGAAGTCGCGGGTGCGGACGCCGATGTGCGCGACGTGCCGCAGGCGGTGCGTGGGCGCGCGGCGCTCCCCGAGCGCGTCGGCGACGTCCTCGCCGTGCGCCCAGGTCTCCATGAGCCGCGCGGTCGCCATGGACGCGACGCCCATCGGCGGGCCGAACCAGGGCAGGCGCGTGCCCGGCGGGACGGCGGCGAGGGCGTCCACCATGCGGCGGCGCCCGTCGCGCCAGCGGGCGAGGAGGTCCGCCGGGTCCTGGGCGGCGCCCGCGCGGGCGCCGTCCTCGACGAAGCCCTCCGGGTTCGCGAGGGCCGCTTCGATGATCTTGGGGAACGCCTCCGGGTCGGCGGCCGCGACGAGGGCCTGGCCGTCGGTCCAGGCGAGGTGGGCGATCTGGTGCGCGATCGTCCAGCCCTCCGCCGGGGTCGGGTCGGCCCACCGCGCGGCGGGCAGCGGCGTGACCAGGGCGTCGAGCGAGTCGCCCTCGGCGGCGAGGTCGGCGAGCAAGCTGTGCAGGTCCGGCATCACGCCAGGATCCATCACCGCGAACCGCCGCGTACAGGGCCCGGCAGAATCCCGTTCAGTCGAGGAGCGCCCGCGCGGCGGGGTAGTCGGCCTTGCCGTTGGGCAGGCGCAGGCCGGCGTCGGTCCGCACGAACGCCTTCGGGATCTTGTAGCGGGCCAGGTGCGCGGCACAGCCCGCGCGCAGCTCGCCGTCCGGCGGGGCGCCGGCGGGGGAGACCACCGCGACGATCTCGGCGCCCCAGCGCTCGCTGAACCGGCCGAGGACCAGGGCGTCCGCGACGCCGGGCAGGCCGCGCAGGACGGCCTCGACCTCCTCGGCGAACACCTTCTCCCCGCCGGTGTTGATCGTTGTGGCCTCGCGCCCGCGCACCTCGACCGTGCCGTCGGCGAGGAGGCGCGCCCGGTCGCCCGGCACGACGAGGCGCTCGCCGTCCACCGTCAGGAAGGTGGCGGCGGTCCTCTCCGGATCGCCGAGGTAGCCGAGCGGGATGGAGCCGCCCTTGGCCAGCCAGCCCAGCTCGTCCTCGCCGGGCGCGAGCCGCCGGGACCGGTCGGCGCTGAGCACGGCCGTGCCCGCCGCCATCGCGAACGTCCGCGCGGACGCGCCGGTCCGAGTGACCTGGAAGCCGCTCTCGGACGAGCCGAGGACGTCCACGATGCGCGCGTGCGGCAGGAGCTCCAGGATGCGCTCCTTCACGGCGGGGCTGATGGCGGCGGCCGAGTTGACGAACGTCCGCAGCGGGCGCAGGTCGTGCGGCCGGGCCTCCAGCGCCGCGGCGACCGGGCGGGCGAACGCGTCGCCGACCAGCGGCATCCGTGTCGCCCGCTCGCGCTCGGCGGTGGCCATCAGGTCCGCGGCGTCCAGGCCGTCCACCCGGTCGGGGAACACCACGCACGCGCCGGCGCACCAGCCGCCGAGCGCCGACCAGGTGCCCGCGCCGTGCATGAGCGGCGGCCCGACCAGCACCCGGACGTCGCTGCGCACGGCCCGCTCGACCGCCTCGCCGAGATCGGTGAGCGGGCTCCCGTCGCGGCGCCGCATGCCGAGCGGCCCGAGCATCAGGTCGCCGATGCGCCACAGCACGCCCTTCGGCATCCCCGTCGTGCCGCCGGTGTAGAGGATGTGCAGGTCACCGGCGCCGGGCCGGACCGGGAGCGGCTCGGGCGACGCCTTGGCCAGGGCCTCCTCGTAGTCGAGCGCGCCGGGCAGGAGC
Organism: Actinomadura madurae; assembly: GCF_900115095.1. Lineage (GTDB taxonomy): Bacteria > Actinomycetota > Actinomycetes > Streptosporangiales > Streptosporangiaceae > Spirillospora > Spirillospora madurae. The sequence continues at coordinate 34,268 of NZ_FOVH01000017.1, read as the reverse complement.
GCGGCGCCGGACCCGTCCGCCACCTGGAGGAGGAGCGGCCGGACGCCGAGCCGCTCGACCACGCGGCCGATGGCGTCCGCGAACCGCGCGTGGTAGAGCACGGCGGCCGGGCGCGCGTCGGCGAACAGGTGGGCGAGCTCGTCGTCGACGTACCGGTAGTTGACGTTGAACGGCGCGACGCGGGCCCTGTGCGCGCCGACCAGCCCCTCCAGGTACTCGGGCCCGTTGTGCAGGTAGAGGGCGAGGTGGTCGTGGGGCGACTCGGACGGGCCGGACGCGGCGCCGGTCGCCCCGAGGCCGCGGGCGTGCAGGACGCCCGCCAGCCGGCGCGTCCGGTCGGCGACCTCGCGCCAGGTCATCCGGCGGTCGCGCCACACCAGGCACTCGCGGTCGGGGATCGCGGCGGCGATGGCCTCGTGCAGGGTCGCCAGATCGAGCATCGGCACTCCTCTGGGGGCGGCGTCGGGGCAGGCGGCTGCGCAGCACCGTAACCGACGACTTACCGAATCATGTTCAGCGGGGTTGGCGGACAGGGCGGGAAGCGCGGGCAACAGCGGTGTTCGCGGCAACAGCGGTAATCACGGCAACGGAGGCCTCAAGGCATAGGCGGCGACAAGGAACAATTGCCGCGTGCCCCCAGTCCCCAGGCCGCGGGGGGAGGTGACCCGCGGCACCACCGCCCCCAACCGGCTCCGCCGGATCGACCGCTGGATCGCCGCCACCCAGACCCGCGCCCTGCGGTCGGACGCCCGGCCGCTGGCCGTCGACCTCGGCTACGGCGCGTCCCCCGTCACCACCCTCGAACTGCACGCGCGGCTCCGCGCGGTCGCGCCGCGCCTGGAGGTCGTCGGCATCGAGATCGAGCCCGCGCGGGTCGCCGCCGGGGTGGCCTTCCTCGCGCAGGCCGGGCCCCGCGACGGGCTGTCGTTCGCGCGCGGCGGGTTCGAGCTGCCGGTGCCGCGCCCGCCCGTCCTGGTCAGGGCGTTCAACGTCCTCCGCCAGTACGGCGAGCCGGCGGCCTGGCGGGCATGGGACGACCTGCGCGCGCGCCTGGCCCCGTCCGGCGTCCTGGTCGAGGGGACGTGCGACGAGATCGGGCGCCGCGCGGTCTGGGTCACGCTGACCCGGGACGGCCCGCGGACGATCACGTTCGCCGCCCATCTGCCCACCCTCGACCACCCGTCGGCCCTGGCCGAGCGGCTGCCGAAGACGCTGATCCACCGCAACGTGCCGGGCGAGCCCGTCCACGAGTTCCTGACCGCGTTCGACCGGTGCTGGGCTACCGCCGCGCCGCATTCCGCGTTCGGCCCCCGCGCGCGCTGGGTCGAGGCCGTGTCACTGCTGGCGCGAACCCATCCCGTCCTGGCGAGCCCCCCGTTCGGTGGCCGGAACCGGTGGCGCCTGGGTGAGGTCACGCTTCCGTGGGAGGCGGTCGCCCCTCACTCCCGGTGAAGCTTGTACGGGGCGGCCTGCACGCGCGGCTGGACGTCGATCCGGTCGATGTTCACATGCGGCGGACGCGTGACGGCCCACGCGACGCAGTCCGCGATGTCGTCGGCGACCAGCGGCTCGGGCACGCCCTCGTACGGCTTGACGGCCTTCTCCTCGTCCCCGTGGAACCGGACCAGCGAGAACTCCTCGGTCTTCACCAGCCCCGGCGACACCTCGGTGATCCGGACGGGCTCGGCGACCAGTTCGAGCCGCATCACGTCGTTGACGGCGTAGGCGGCGTGCTTGGCCGCGTTGTACCCGCCGCCCCCCTCGTACGGGACGTGCGCGGCGATCGAGGTGATGTTGACGACGTGCCCCGCGCCGCTCTCGATCAGCTTCGGCAGGATCGCCTTGGTCACCCGCACGAGACCGAGGACGTTCGTGTCGTACATCGCCTGCCACTCGGCGAGGTCGGCCGTCGCGACGGTGTCCATGCCGAGCGCGCCGCCGGCGTTGTTGACCAGGACGTGGCAAGGGCCGACCGCCGCCGCGAGCGCGTCCACCGACTCCTGCGACGTCACGTCCAGCGTCACCGGCGCCACCGCGCCCGCCCCGGGCACGGTCTCGGCGATCTCCTTGGCGAGGGCGTCGAGGCGGTCCCGGCGCCGCGCGGCGAGCACGACGTTGAACCCCTCCGCCGCCAGCCGCCGCGCCGTGGCGGCCCCGATCCCGCTGCTTGCTCCGGTCACTATCGCGGTCTTGCGCATGCGCCAAGCCTCCCAGGTCCCGGCGCGCCCGATACCGGTGAGGTCGGTCACTCCGGCGGCCGGTCACGGTTGGCCCCCACGCGGAGGGAACACCCCACGCGGTGGATAGGTTGCACTACCGGAGGTGGTGTCCGGTGTCGCGTCGTATCAACCGGGTTGCGACGGTCAGTGTTCATACTTCCCCCCTCGACCAACCGGGGACCGGCGACGCGGGCGGCATGAACGTCTACATCGTCGAGGTGGCCAAGCGGCTCGCCCGGCGCGGCGTCGAGGTCGACATCTTCACCCGCGCCACGTCGCGGGCCCTGCCCCCCGTCGTCGAGCTCGCCCCCGGCGTCCTCGTCCGCAACGTCGTCGCCGGGCCGTTCGAGGAGCTGGACAAGACCGAGCTGCCCCGGCACCTGTGCGGCTTCACGTCCGGAGTCCTGCGCGCCGAGGCGTGCCACGAGCCCGGCCACTACGACCTGCTCCACACGCACTACTGGCTGTCCGGCCAGGCCGGCTGGGCGGTGAAGCAGCGGTGGGGCGTCCCGCTCGTCCACTCCATGCACACGATGGCCAAGGTGAAGAACGCGGCCCTCGCCGACGACGACAATCCGGAGCCCGCCGAGCGCGTGCTCGGCGAGCAGCAGGTCGTGGCCTCCTCCGACCAGCTCGTCGCCAACACCGCCAAGGAGGCCCGCGAGCTCGTCGACCTCTACGACGCCGACCCCGCGCGGGTCGCCACCGTCAGCCCCGGCGTCGACCTGTCGCTGTTCCGCCCCGAGTCGCCGATCCTCGCCCGCAGCACCGGCCTCCTCCCGCACCGCACCGGGCCCGCGCGCCGCCGCCTCGGCCTGCCCCGCGACGCCTACGTGCTGCTGTTCGTCGGCCGCATCCAGCCGCTCAAGGCCCCCCACGTGCTGCTGCGCGCGGTCGCCCGCATGCTCGACGACGACCCGGCGCTGCGCCGCAGGCTCGTCGTCGCGGTCGTCGGGGGACCCAGCGGCTCCGGGCGCTGCCGCCCCGAGGGCCTGCAATCGCTGGCCGCCGCGCTGGGCATCTCCGACGTCATGCGGTTCGAGCCGCCGAGCCCGCAGCCCGAGCTGGCCGACTGGTACCGGGCCGCGGACGTCACCGTCGTCCCGTCCCACAGCGAGTCGTTCGGGCTGGTCGCCGTGGAGTCCCAGGCCTGCGGCACGCCGGTCGTCGCGTCCCGCGTCGGCGGGCTCTGCACGGCCGTCGCGGACGGCGAGTCCGGCGTGCTGGTCCCCGGCCACGATCCCGCCGACTACGCGGCGGTCCTGCGCCGCCTGCACGACGAACCGGGCCTGCACGCCCGCCTCGCCCGCGGCGCCGTCCGGCACGCGGACGGCTTCGGCTGGGACGCCACCGTCGACCGCCTCCTGGACGTGTATACCGGTGCCATGACTATCCCGGCCGCCCACGCCGCTCCCTCCGCGGAGGTCACCGCATGAGCGAAGCTGCTGTCGACACCATCCGGAAGACGCTCAAAGCAGCCGAATTGGAGTTCGACGAGCCGCGCGAGAACGCCTTCTTCGTCAAGCTCCCCGGGCAGCACAAGCTCGCCACCATGACGTGGCTGATCGTGGGCGACCACTCCCTGCACGTCGAGGCGTTCTTCTGCCGCCGCCCCGACGAGAACCACGCCGAGTTCTACCGGTTCCTCCTGGAGAAGAACGGCCGCATGTACGGGGTCGCGTTCGCCCTCGACGACGTCGGCGACGTCCACCTCGTCGGGAGGGTGCCGCTCGAATCGGTCTCCCCGGACGAGATCGACCGGCTCCTCGGCTGCGTCCTCACCTACTCCGACGAGAACTTCGACAAGGCCCTGGAACGCGGGTTCAAGTCGTCCATCCAGCGCGAGTGGGACTGGCGCGTCAAGCGCGGCGAGAGCCTCGCCAACCTCCAGGCCTTCGCCTCCTTCGCGGACCCGGCCAACCGCGAGTGACCCGCACCGGGCCGATAGGCTCTGGTCCCATGGCGACCCTGGTATTGCTCCGGCATGGCGAAAGCGTCTGGAACGCGGAAGGGCTGTTCACCGGCTGGGTGGACGTCGACCTGTCCGCGAAGGGCGAGAGCGAGGCGACCAAGGGCGGCGACCTGCTGCTTGACGCCGACATCACCCCCGACGTGCTGCACACCTCGCTGCTGAAGCGGGCCATCCGCACCGCGAACATCGCGCTGGACGTGGCCGACCTGCTCTGGATCCCCGTCAAGCGCTCCTGGCGCCTCAACGAGCGCCACTACGGCGCCCTCCAGGGCAAGAACAAGGCGCAGACGCGCGAGGAGTTCGGCGAAGAGCAGTTCATGACGTGGCGCCGGTCCTATGACACCCCGCCGCCGCCCATCAAGGACGACGACCCGCTCTCGCAGGTCAACGACCTCCGCTACGCCGAGTTGCCGTCCGAGCTGATCCCCCGCACGGAGTGCCTGGCGGACGTCGTCGACCGGCTCCTGCCGTACTGGTACGACTCGATCGTCCCCGACCTGGCCGCCGGGCAGACCGTCCTCGTCGCCGCGCACGGCAACTCCCTGCGCGCCCTGGTCAAGCACCTGGACGACGTCTCCGACGAGCAGATCGTCGGGCTCAACATCCCGACCGGCATCCCCCTCGTCTACGAGCTGGACGACGACTTCGCCCCCCTCAAGCGCGGCGGCGAGTACCTGGACCCGGCCGCCGCCAAGGCCGCCATCGAGGCCGTCAAGAACCAGGGCGCCGGCAAGCCCCCCGTGGCCCCCAAGGACGCCCCCAAGTCCAAGCGCGGCCGCAAGAAGTAGCCCGGCAGGGGCCGCCGTCCGCGGACGGCGGCCCCTGCCCGGCGGTTTCCGATCAGGCCGACATGGCGTCGAGCATCCCGGCCTTGTAGAACCCTCCCTGGTTGCGCACGATCACGTTGAAGCGGTTGGTCGCGTTGATCATGGCGATCACGGCGACGAGCGCGGCGATCTGCTCGTCGTCGTAGTGCTCGCGCACCTGCGCCCAGGTCTCGTCGGACACGCCCTGGTGGGCGTCGGCGATCCGGGTGCCCTCCTCGGTGAGCGCCAGCGCGGCCCGCTCGGCGGGCGTGAACACGGTGGCCTCGCGCCAGGCGGCGACCAGGTTCAGCCGGACCGCGGTCTCCCCGGCGGCCGCGGCCTCCGTGGCGTGGATGTCGATGCAGAGGGCGCAGCCGTTGATCTGGCTGGCGCGCACCTCCATCAGCTCCATGGTGGCCTTCGGCACCGCCGACTCCTTGATCATCATGCCGACGCCGTGGAACCGCTTGGCCATCTTGCCGCCGAAGGCGGTGGACATCAGGTCGATACGGGGTCCCATGAGTTCGTCCTCCCTAGTGGGGTGCGCGCCGCGCGGATCGTTCCCGCGGCCTCCGAACATGGAGATGCCGGCGACCTGGTCGATGTGACACCAAGGTCATGTGTCCTGTGCCACCCGTGACGGCAGGGCGGTGACCGCCCGCCCGTCGCCGCGGTGGATGTGGACGGCCAGCACCAGCCCGGCGAGCGTGAGCAGCGCCGCGGCGGGGAGGAGGGAGCGCACGCCCGGCCCGTCGCCGATCAGCGTCCCGCCGAGCCAGCCGGCGAACGCGGCGGCGACCTGGAAGCCGGACGCGTTCACGGCCACGGCGAGGGTCGGGGCCGCCCCCGCGCTGGTCAGCACGCGGGCCTGCATGCCCGGGATGATCGCGAAGGCGAGCACGCCGAGCACGAAGGTCAGCACCGCCGCGAGCGGCCGGACGCCGGCGACGGCCCAGAACAGCCCGAGGACGGCCGCCAGCGCGCTGAGGAGCCGGATCAGCGAGGGCATCAGGGCCCGGTCCGACAGCCGGCCGCCGAGGAGGTTCCCGATGACCGCGCCCGCGCCGTACACGAGCAGCAGCACCGGGACGGCGCCCTCGCCGAAGCCGCCGATCCCGGTCAGCAGCGGCGCGATGTAGGTGAAGACGGTGACGGCGCCCACGTTGCCGAGGGCGGTGAGCGCGATGGCGAGGCGGACGTCCCGTCCGGCGAACACGCGCAGCTCGCCGCGCAGCGACCCGGGCGCGGCGCCGGGGGCGGCCGGGACGGAGCCCAGCACCATCGGCAGGGCGACGGCGGCGATCGCGGCGACCGCCGCGAAGGCGGCCCGCCAGCCGAGGTCCTGGCCGACCAGGGTGCCGAGCGGGGTCCCGAGGACGATGCCGAGGTTCATCCCGAGCGCGACCTTCGCGATCGTGGACGCCTCCCGGCCCGGGGCCGCCATCGAGACGGCGGTGGAGATGGCGACGGCGAAGAACGTGGCCACGACCAGGCCCGCGGCGAACCGCGCCGCGAGCAGCACGGGGTAGTTCGGCGCGAGCGCCGAGCCGAGGTTGCCCAGGACCGACACGGCGACGAGCCCGCCGATCAGCGGCCTGCGCGGCAGCCGCGCGGTCAGCGCGGTGACCACCGGCCCGCCGACGATCATGCCGAGCGCGTAGGCGCTCACCAGCCGCCCGGCCTCGGGAACCGACACCGACAGGTCGCGGGCCACGTCGGGCAGGATCCCGGCGATCACGAACTCGCCGGTGGTCAGGCCGAAGACGACCAGCATCAGGGACAGGAGGGGAACGGGCACGCGAGGGCTCCATATGCTTCGAACTCGTATGATTCGAACTAGCAATATCATGACTCGAAGCACATGGGCTACACTCGGGGCATGGACGAGCAGATGGACCGGGACGTGTGCAAGCTCGTCCACAAGTTCGCGCAGCGGCTCGACGTCCACGTGCGCCGCATCGCCGACGAGGTGGGCATGACCGCGAGCCAGGTCGTCGCGCTCCGGGAGCTGTCCGAGCCGATCACGGCGCGCGAGCTCGCCCACCGCATGGCCTGCGAGGCCTCCAACGCCACCTTCGTCCTCGACCGGCTCGAAGGGCAGGGCCTCGTCGAGCGCCGGCCGCATCCCACGGACCGGCGCGCCAAGCAGATCGTCCTCACCCCGGAGGGCGAGCGCGCCCGCGCCGGCGTCGTCGAACGGCTGAGCGCCCACTCGCCGCTCACGCCGCTCAGCCCCGCCGAGCAGGACTCCCTGCGCGACCTCCTCCAGACCCTGCTCGCGGAGCCCGCGTAGTCACGCCGCCGGGATCCTCGCCCTAGCCGGTGAAGGTGAGGCGGGCCGCGCGGCCCTTCTCGCCGGACGCCCAGCAGCCGCCGCCCGGCACGCAGTCGACGGTGTCGAAGCTTCCGGTGTCGAACCGGGTCCAGGTGCGGCCCCCGTCCAGGGAACCGTCGCTGCCCGTCGGGCCCACGGCCAGCGCGGCCGGGCCGAAGTACGCGAGCCCCGAGCGGTACTCGGCCGGGGGACGGCGTGCCGCCCGCCACGTGCGGCCCCCGTCGGAGGTCGTCGCCGCGGCCGTCGGGGACGGCTCGCCCGGCCGGTAGTCGCCGCCGACCGCGACGCCGTGCCGGGCGTCGCGGAACGCCACCGCGAACACCCCCTGGGACGGGCTGCTCGGCAGCGGGGTGTCGGCGACCGTCCAGGTGAGGCCGCGGTCCCGGGAATGGAACACCCGCGACCGGGAGCCGCCGCCCGTCGCGAGCCACACGTCCCGGGGCCCATGGCTCACCAGGCACTGCCCGCTGGCGGCGAACCCGGCCTCGCCCTCCAGCGCCGGCGGCATCCCCTCGTCCGGCAGCACCCGCCAGGTGCGCCCGGCGTCGCTGGTGGAGATGATCCGGAACCGGCCGTCGACCGGGTCGCTCATGGCCAGCCCATGCCGGGAGTCGAAGAACGTGACGCAGTCGTAGAATGCCCTGGGATCGTCGTTCTGGAAACCGAGCGTCCAGCTCCGGCCGCCGTCCGAGGTCGCGTAGACGCGCGACGCGTCGCCTTCGCCGATGGCGAGGACGACGGCCCGCCGCGCGTCGAACGCCTCGATGTCGCGGAACTCCAGCCCGGCCGCGTCAGGCGGGGCGACGTCCTGCCACGTGCGGCCGGCGTCGGTCGTCCGCAGGACCGCCCCGCCGCTGCCCGCCAGCCAGGCGACCTTCCCGCTCACCGCCGCCAGCCCGCGGAAACGCGCGTCGCCGCCCGTCGGCGTGAGCCGCCAGCCGGGCCCGCCGGCCGCCGCCCGCGCGGTGCCCGGCACCGCCAGCGACGCCGCGACCACCGCCCCGCACGCTCCCGCCACGGCCAGGGTCCGGACCAGCGCCCGCATCGGTCTCATGGGGCGCAAGCTAACGCGTGATGATCAAGCCGTCCAGGCCCGGCGGCTCAGGGCAGCTCGGTGATCTCCTCGGGCCGCTGGCCCGTCACCAGGTAGACGACGTTCTCGGCGACGTGCACGGCGTGGTCGGCGAAGCGCTCGAAGTAGCGGCCGGCCAGCGTGATGTCGACGGCGGGCTCGACGCCGTGCCGCCACTTCGGGGACAGCAGGATGTCGAACAGGCGGCGGTGGAGGCGGTCCATCTGGTCGTCGTCGGCGTCCAGCTCCAGGCCCATCTCCACGTCCTGCGACGCGATGACGCTGCCCGTCTTGGCGATCATGCGCTCGGCGATCTGCCCCATCTCCAGGACGGTCGCCTGCAGCTCCGGCGGGACGGCCGACTCGGGGTGCCGGCGCCGGGCCGTCTTGGCGATGTGCACGGCGAGGTCGCCCATGCGCTCCAGGTCCCCGCTCATCCGCAGCGCCGTGATCAGCGTGCGCAGGTCGCCGGCGACCGGCTGCTGGCGGGCCATCAGGTCGAACACGGTCGCCTCGATGGCGGCGTCGATCTTGTTGACGTTCTCGTCCCCGCTGATGACCTCCTCCGACAGCCGCAGGTCGGCGTCCAGGAGCGCGGTCACCGCACGGGCCATCGCGGACCGTACGAGGCGGGTCATCTCCACCAGGCTGTCGGTGAGGGAGTCGAGTTCCTCGTGGTAGGCGTCGCGCAATTGAAGATCCTTTGGTGTGGTACCGGACCCGCCGGGGGCCGGGCGGACTCGCCCACGCCACAGCCTGCCGCATGACCGTGAACACCCCCGGATAACAAAGTGAACTTTGGAGGAACGAGAGGGCGACGACCAGGTCCGCGGTAAAGGATCGGCCCGAACGCCGCTTACGATCCGAGGTGTGGAGGTCGAGATTGTCGCGAGCCTTGCCGGGCTCGCCGGGCTCGCGATCGGGCTAACGACTGGATTGGCGGTGCGCGTGAGCGAGCGGGCCCAGCGGACGGCGGTCCCGGCGGCACCGGTGGGCAGCCTGCCCCCCGGCGTCGCCTCGGTGCTCAGCGTCCTGCGGTCCTCGGCCGTGGTCGTGGACGGCGAGGACAGGGTGCTGCGGGCCAGCTCCGCCGCGCGGGCGTACGGGCTGGTCAGCGGCGACCGCCTGGTCGTGGACGAGGTGCTGGCGATGGCCCGGCTCGTCCGCCGGGACGGCGAGATCCGGGAGACCGAGATCCAGGTCGCGCCGACCGGGCCGCGCAGCCGCGCGGACGGCCGCTGGTTCGCTGTCCGGGTCGCGCCGCTCGGGTCGCACGGGCTCGTCCTGGTGCTCGCCGAGGACCTCACCGACATGCACCGCACCGAGGCCATCCGCCGCGACTTCGTCGCCAACGTCAGCCACGAGCTGAAGACCCCGGTCGGGGCGCTGGCGCTGCTCGCCGAGACCGTCGAGGGCGCCGCCGACGACCCCGAGGCCGTCCGCCGGTTCGCCGGGCGGATGCAGTACGAGTCGGTGCGGCTCACCAACCTCGTCCAGGACCTGATGACGCTGTCGCGCGTCCAGGGCGACGAGCCGCTGCCCGAGCTGGCCCCGGTCGACATGGACGAGGTGATGGCCGAGGCGCTCGACCGCTGCCAGATCAAGGCCTCCGCCAAGGACATCGAGCTCGCGTCAGGCGGCGAGGACGGCCTGCGGGTCCGCGCCGACCAGGAGCTGCTGGTCACCGCGCTGCGCAACCTCGTCGACAACGCCGTCGCCTACAGCCCCGAGCACACCCGCGTCGTCGTGTCGACCCGCAAGAGCGACCACTGGCACGTCGAGGTGAACGTGACCGACCAGGGCATCGGCATCCCGGACGCGGAGATCGAGCGGATCTTCGAGCGGTTCTACCGGGTCGACCCGGCCCGCTCCCGCCAGACCGGCGGCACCGGGCTCGGCCTCGCCATCGTCAAGCACGTCGCCGGCAAGCACGGCGGCGACGTGACGGTGTGGAGCAAGGAGGGGCACGGGTCGACGTTCACGATCCGGCTCCCGCTGCTCGACACCCCCCGCCGTCCCGCCGCGGGGACCAACGCCAGAGCCCTAGAGAACACCCGCCGGGAGGCAACACCGTGACCCGCGTGCTCGTCGTGGAAGACGAGGAGTCGTTCAGCGACGCACTGTCGTACAACCTGCGCAAGGAGGGCTTCGAGGTGGCCGTCGCCGCCACCGGACCCGACGCGCTGGACATCTTCGAGCGCAACGGTGCCGACCTCGTGCTCCTCGACCTGATGCTGCCGGGCCTGCCCGGCACCGAGGTGTGCCGGGAGCTGCGCGCCAAGTCCAGCGTGCCGGTGATCATGCTGACCGCCAAGGACAGCGAGGTCGACAAGGTCGTCGGACTGGAGCTCGGCGCCGACGACTACGTCACCAAGCCGTTCTCCACCCGGGAGCTGATCGCGCGGATGCGCGCCGTCCTGCGCCGCCAGGGCGAGGTGGAGGAGCCCGCCCCGGCGGCGCTGGAGGCCGGCCCGGTCCGGATGGACGTGGAACGGCACGTCGTCAGCGTCGGCGGCGACCCCGTCCAGCTCCCGCTCAAGGAGTTCGAGCTGCTGGAGGTGCTGCTGCGCAACGCCGGGCGCGTCCTGACCCGGATGCAGCTCATCGACCGCGTGTGGGGCGCCGACTACGTGGGGGACACCAAGACGCTGGACGTCCACATCAAGCGGCTCCGCGCCAAGATCGAGAAGGCGCCGTCCACGCCGCGCTACATCGTCACCGTCCGCGGGCTCGGCTACAAGTTCGAGCCGTGATGTGAACGCGAGAACGGCCCGTCCTCGGGGGACGGGCCGTTCGCGTTTCCAGGTCAGTGACCGGCGGCGGGGGACTCGGTGCCGCCCGGCTGCGCGGGGCTCGTGGCGCCGCCCGGGGTCTGGCCGGCCGGCGTCTCACCGCCGGGCGTCTGGCCGCCGGGCGTCTCGCCGCCGGGGGTCTGGGTTCCGGAGGCCTGTGGCGTCGGGGACGGCGCCGGGGTGCTGGGCAGCGGGTAGGAGAGGTACTCGTCCTGCCGCGGCACCAGGGGGACCTGGAACTCGACGGAGCCGGCCTTCTCGAACCGCATCGTCACCGGCACCGACGCGCCGGCATGCAGTTCCTGGGTCAGCGACGGCAGCACCACCAGGGGCTGCTCGCCGCCCTGGGGCACCGGGACGGTCTGCCGCGGGCTCGCGGTGTTGCCGGACGTCGGCGTCTCGGACACGTTCGGCGTGGCGCCCTGGCCGGTGGGCTCCGGCGTCGCGCCCTGCCCCGTCGGCTGCTGGGTCGCGCCGGCGGTCGGCGTGCCGCCCGGCCGCCGCGTCTGCCGCGTCGGAGTCGGCGTCGGGGACGGCGTGCCGAGCAGCTTGACGAAGCTGCCCGTCCCGTCCGGGGCGGCGGGCGGCAGCGCCAGGGCGCCGCCGTCGATCTTGCCCGGTCCGCCGAAGGCCGGCGAGCTGACCGCGACCAGCCGGTCGGCCCGTCCCTTCACCTGGTTGATGATCGCGCCGTAGAGGGGCAGCGACGTGCCCGGCGCGACGGCCTTGCCCGGCTCGGGCACCAGCAGGAACATGTTGCGCAGGTCGATCTGCGGCGCCGCGGGCCTGTTCTTCGGGACCGTCACGTTGACGCCCTCGGTGAGCTGCGTCGGGGCGGCGCTCTGTGGCTCCTCGCCGGCGCCGCAGCCGGAGACCACCGGTGCGATGGCGACGGCGCCCGCGATGGCGAGCACGACCACTCGGCGGCTGTTACGGATCACGGCGTCGGTCTCCTCGCGAGATATCGGTTCCAGAACTTGGCACGGAAGGTTGTGAAAACGGCGTGAGACACGCCAGGGGAAGCGTACCGAGGTCATGCCGGTACCCCCTCCCCGGGGTGGCCGACACGCCCTGCGCGTCGGCCTGAGCCGTGCCTCGGCCTGAGCCGTGCGTCAGCCGGAGCGCAGCGACTCCACCTTCCCGGTCAGCTCGGGACCGGGGCGCGGCGCGTGGACGACCTCGGTGACGACGCCGTCCGGCTGGACGAACACGGCGGTGAGCGAGGAGCCCGTCGGGCCGGGCGTGCCGGGGGCGGGCGAGTAGGAGCCGGCGAGGACGCCGTCGCGGTCTTCGAGGATCTGCGGCGTCCCGTTGTGGGCGGTGCCCGCGCACGCTCTGAGCTCCTTCAGCGACACGGGCTCGCGGTCGCCGGCGGGGCGCGGGTCGGCGACGAGGTAGAAGTTCAGCGTGGACGCCTGCGTCCGGCCGGCCAGCTCCGCGACGAGGTTCTCGCACCGGTACCCGGGCGGGGCGATCGCGATCACTCCGGGCCGCAGGTCGATCAGCCGCTTCGGCGTGTGGTCGCCGGCCACCAGGTCGACCTGCCGGTCCGGCAGCAGCCCGCCGACCTCGCCGGGGCTCGCGGAGGGGCGCGGCGCCAGCTGGGCGCCCGTCGGGCGGGGCGCGGGACGCGGCCCGAACGCCGTCATCAGCACGCCGCTGAGCAGCGCGACGAGCAGCGCGCCCGCGATGATCGGGATGGCGACGCCGAAGCGGGTGAACGGGCGGGTGAGGCGGCGGGTCCGCTCCCGGCGCCGGCGGCGGCGCTCCTCGCGGCGGTAGGCGACCACGTCCCGCTCCAGCTCGCGGGCGTCGTCGGGCACGACGACGTCAATGCGCGGAAGCCCGTAGTCGTCGGGCTCCGGGTCGCCGCCGTCCGGCCTCACGCAGCACCTCCCTCGCGGACCCGGGTGCCACGGGACGCCGTCCCGTTCGGGCCCTTCCGGGCGCTTCGTACCCGCGCGACCCGGCATGTTCACATCCCAGTATGGAACCCGTCCGCGCGTTCCGGTGAAGGATGCTTGTAACCGGGGACCGCTTACCGGTAATGGCGCTCCGGCGCAGGCAGAGTGCCCTGTCGGCTACGCTGAGTGTGGGGAACTGGACGGCGATGCACCGATAAAGGGCTTTGTCAATACCCCAGAATGCGGTTTGACCTGCGCATTTGTCGGGAACGTCGGTTCGGACACCCTCGTTTCCGTGCTACCCTGGTTCTAGCGGAAGGGGTACTTGTCACATGACTTTCCAGGTCGGCGACACCGTCGTCTACCCCCACCATGGGGCTGCTCGGATCGAGGCCATCGAGACTCGCACCATCAAGGGTGAGGACAGGACCTATCTGGTTCTGAAGGTTGACAAGGGCGACCTGACAGTGCGGGTCCCGGTCGAGAATGTCGAGGACGTGGGCGTCCGGGACGTCGTCGGCCAGGACGGGCTTGAGAAGGTGTTCGAGGTGCTCCGCGCACCCTACACCGAAGAGCCCACCAACTGGTCGCGCCGGTACAAGGCGAACCTTGAGAAGCTCGCTTCCGGCGATGTCAACAAGGTCGCCGAGGTCGTCCGCGACCTCTGGCGGCGCGACAAGGAGCGCGGCCTGTCGGCCGGCGAGAAGCGCATGCTGGCCAAGGCGCGCCAGATCCTGGTCAGCGAGCTCGCGCTCGCCGAGAAGACCAACGAGGACAAGGCAGAGGCCCTGCTCGACGAGGTCCTGGCCAGCTGACCGGCCGGCCGAGTTGACCGAGCGGCTTCCACGGGTGGGCGTCGGTACCGACGTCCACCCGTTCTCGTCCGTCCCGCGCCCGCTCCGGGTCGCGGGCCTCGACTGGCCCGGCGAAGGCCACGGCCTCGCCGGCCACTCCGACGGCGACGTCGCCGCGCACGCCGCCTGCGACGCCCTCCTGTCGGCATGCGGGCTGGGTGATCTCGGCGCCGTCTTCGGCACGTCCGATCCCCGCTGGTCCGGCGCGTCCGGTGTCGACCTGCTGCGCGAGGTCGCCCGCCGCGTCGCCGCCGCGGGCTGCACGATCGGCAACGTGTCCATCCAGGTCATCGGCAACCGCCCGAAGATCGGCAAGCGCCGCGCGGAGGCCGAGAAGACCCTGACCGAGGCGCTGGGCGGCGCCCCCGTCACGATCTCCGCCACCACCACCGACGGCCTCGGCCTGACGGGCCGCGGCGAAGGGCTGGCCGCGATCGCCACCGCTCTGGTCCTCCCGCCCGCCTGACGGCGTCAGCCCTGGGCCGGATGGACGGTGCCGGTCACCTCGCCCAGGCTGATGCGGGAGCCCGACGCGCCCGGAGCCTGGGCGCGGAGCGTCACCGTGTCGCCGTCCTCCAGCCACGTGCGTTTCGTGCCGTCGTCCAGTTCCAGGGGCTCCTGGCCGTTCCAGGTGAGCTCCAGCAGGCAGCCGCGCTGATCGCGTTCGGGGCCCGACACCGTCCCGGACGCGAACAGGTCGCCGGTGCGCAGCGGCGCGCCGTTGACCGTCGCGTGCGCGAGCTGCTGCGGTGACGTCCAGTACATCGACGCGAACCGGGGCCGCGCCGCCACCTGCCCGTTGATCATGACCTCCAGGTGCACGTCCAGCCCCCACGGCTCGTCGCACCGCAGGTACGGCAGCGGCTCCGGGTCCTGGACGGGCGGGTCGACGCGCGCCGGCTCCAGCGCCGCGACCGGCACCACCCACGGCGAGATCGACGTCGCGAACGACTTGCCGAGGAACGGGCCGAGCGGCCGCGACTCCCACGCCTGGAGGTCGCGGGCGCTCCAGTCGTTCACCAGGACGAACCCGAACACGTGGTCGCGGAACGCGCCCGACGGGACGCCGCGCCCCGCCGCGGAAGGGACGCCCGCCACGAACCCGACCTCCACCTCGAAGTCGAGCTGCAGCGACGGCCCGAACGACGGTTCGAGGTCGCCCGGCGTCCGCCGCTGCCCGCACGGCCGGATGACCGGCGTCCCGGACGGGTACACGGTCCCAGACCGGCCGTGGTAGCCGACCGGCAGCCGCTTCCAGTTCGGCGGCAGCGGCTCGCCGTCCGGGCGGAAGATCCGGCCCGCGTTGGCGGCGTGATGCTCCGAGGAGAAGAAGTCGACGTAGTCCGCCACCACGAACGGCTTCAGCAGCTCCACGTCCGCGACGGCGATCAGGTGCGGCTCCACCCGGTCGCGGTACGCCTCGTCGGTGAGCAGCTCCGTCAACCGCTCCCGGTTCGCCTGCCAGGCGGTCCGTCCCGCGACCATGAAGGCGTTCAGCGAGCCGGACGCGAAGTAGCGGCGGTCCTCCACCAGCCCGGCGGCGGACAGCGCGGCGAGATCGAGGACGTGCTCCCCGATCGCCACGCCGACGCGGGGAAGCTCCCCCCGCCGGGCGAACACCCCGTACGGCAGGTTCTCGACTCCGAAGCCGCCGTCCTGACTGCCCGCAACCCACGAAACGGTCGTCATGGACACTTATCTTCCCCGGTCATGCACTTTCATCCGGTCCGTGCCGCGGCCCGCGATGGTCAGCGACCGGACGGGGAAAAGGCCTCTTTCCTGATCAGGGCCAGGGCGTCCATTGCGGCCCCGAGATCGGGCACGCCCACGGCCGCCAGCGACCGCCGCACCGCCCGCGCCGTCTCCTCGGGCAGCCCGGCCAGTTCCCTGGCGACCCCGCCCGGATCCTTCCGCTCAAGCGCCTCCAGGACACCGCCGGTGGCTCTCTGACGCGTGGCCGCCGCCGCGGCCAGGAGGAGGTTCGGGACGTCGTGGCCGGAGGGCGCCGCGATGGTGAAGGGAAGATCGCGATCGGCGCAGGCCCGGATGAAGGCCGCCGTGTCGGCGGGCGGGCCGTCCGGGCGGTGGTGGGCGCCGAGGTCGGCGCCGCGGGCGCGGGCGGCGGCGATGCGGTCCAGGGCGTCGCGCCGGCCGGGCGAGCGGCGCACCCCGATGTGCGCCCGCGGCCCGGCCGGGAGCCGGGCGAGCATGACGGCGGTGGCCCGCGCCTGGTCCGCGTCGCCGGGCAGGGCGATCTCCACGGCCGACGGCCGGACGCGCGGCTCCGCGCACGCGGCGTCCAGCGCGTCCGGCAGGTCCTCGATCCCGGTGTCGGCGACCAGGACGAGGTCCAGGAAGTCCTCCGGGACGAGACGGGTCCGCAGTTCGGCGAACCGGGACGCGGGGCACCGCAACCGGCCGACGACCCGGTCGCGGGCGGCCTCCCGGTGGGCGGGCAGCGCCGCGTCCGCCGGGGCGCGGCCCGGCGGGCAGAGCCCGGCGTCGTCGAGAAGCCGAGCGAGGAGGGCGCTCATGCCGCCTCACTACCCGCGACCCGCCGGGCTAGTCGACGGGCGGGGTGGGGCCACTGCGGAAGTTGCTCGACGGGGGCGGGTTCGCGTCGTCGGCGTCCGGGTCCTCGGCGCGGTCGGCGGGCGGGCCGTCGTGGTCGTCCTCGTCGCCGCCGGGGCCGTAGGGCGCGGGCATCACGATGTCGGGACGGGTCGTCGACGCGACCGGGGCCTCCTCCTCGCCGGCGCGGTCGCGGCTCCGGACGAGCTCGACGTCGGTGGGCAGCGACGCCGGGGCCGGGTCCAGCGGCGCGCGGGGCTCCGGCAGCGGGTCGAGCGGCGGGGCCGGCTCGGACGACAGGCTCTCCTCGTACGCGACCGGTTCGAACTCCTCCTCCGGCTGGTGCGTTCCGTCGTCGACGGTCTCCCGGGCGGGCTCCTCGGCCTGGAACGGCAGGATCGGCTCCGGCTCGTGTTCGGGCTCGGGCTCGGGCTCCGGCGCGGGCCCGGGTTCAGGCGCGGGCTCGTCCAGGAAGACCAGCGAGGGATCGGACTCCGCCCCCTCGCCCGCGGGGGCCGCCAGCGCGAGCGGTGGCGGCGCGGGCTCCAGGACCTTGACGTGGCCGCGCTGCGTCTCGGCGGGCGCGGCCTCCTCGGCCGGGGGACGGGCCACGCGGATCTGCTTGAACATCGTCAGCCACAGCCACACCGCGATCACCAGCATGACGTGCGGCGCCACCGCCACGCCCGCGCGCAGCGCGTCGTCCGGCAGTTCCGCGAAGCCCCGGACCGAGCGCTGGACGGAGATCGCCGCGCCGCCCGCGACGAGGACGATCAGCAGCGTCCAGCGGAGCAGCCGCGTCCACCAGCGGGCGTTGCGGGTGACGACGAGCGACAGGATCGTCATCACGGTGAGCGTGTCCGCCATCGCCGGGTACAGCGGCGCCCAGCGGCGGCTCACCCGTCCCGCGAGGGCGAGTTCGCGGAGCGTGTCGTAGGTCAGCGCGAACGCGCCGCCCGCCAGCGCGGCGACGACGAGACCGGCGGCGGCGGTCAGCAGCCGCCGCTGCGCCGGCGTGTAGGAGGGCCGGGAGGAGTCAGATGGCATGTCTCTCGTTCCGGAAGGGAGGGGTCCTCCGCCGAGATTAACCAGCGGGGACGGAGCCGAACCGCAACTTCTTGGTGATCACCTTGTCGCTGCGCACGATAAGCGGGGAGACGTACGGTATGGGCGTCGACACGCCAACGGGAGGGCAGCGGATGCCGCACGGCAGGTTCGGGAGCGTGACGCGGACCCGCTCGGCCGGGTAGCGCGGTGGCGGCGCTTCCCCGGGGCCGGCTCGGCGAACCGGTCCGGGTCTTCGACGGGCGGTCCGCCGGCCGCCGCACGTGGGGGTGGCTGGCGCTGCTGAGCCTGGCCGCGGCGGCGCTGATCCCCGCGGCGATCGTCTACCTGCGCGACCGCGTGTGGTGGGTGGGCGTCCCGGCGCTCATCCTGTCGATGGGGTACGCGGCGGCGGCCGGGTGGATCGCCGGCCGCGACCGCCCGCGCCTGCGCAACAGGGTCGCGTGCCTGCACACCGGCGGCCTGTCGGTCGCCGGGCCGGGCGGCGAGACCCGCCACACGTGGGACGAGCTGGTCTCGGTGACGGTCTCCGGTGTCCCCGGCGGGCCGGGCGGGCGCGTCCGGTGGCGCTTCACGATCGTCGCGGACGACGGGAGCGTGCTGCGGCTCGGCGACGACATCCCCGACGTCCGGGCCCTCGGCGTGGCCGTCGCGCGGGAGGTGACGGCCCGGATCGTCCCGCGCCGCCTCGCGGAGGTGAAGGCGGGGGAGGAGGTCTGGTTCGGCCCGTTCGCGGTGGACATGGACGGTGTCGAGAAGGACGGCGAGCGGCTGCCGTGGAGCGCCGTCCGCGACGTGGTGATCGAGAACGGCCTGGTGACCGTGCACGCGCGTCCCGGCCGGGCGGACCTGATGACCGTCGCCGCGCAGATGCCGGACGCGCTCGCGTTCACCGTCCTGTGCCACCAGGTCAGGGACATGGCCGAATCTTCCTGAAAAATGTCCCGGCCGGGATGTCGAGAACGCGCCGCCCGCTCCGATCCTGCTGTGACCGGCCCCGCTGGGGCCGCCACGACGACGAGGAGAACCCGTGAAGTACATGCTGCTGATCTACAACCGTCCCGGCTTCGTCGAGGAGCTGGGCGAGGCCGAGCGCGACGCGCTGTTCGCCGACGTCGGCGCGATCATGAAGGAGCTGGAGGAGTCGGGCGAGTGGGTCGGCGGGGAGGCGCTCGCGGACCCGTCCACGACCAAGACCGTGCGGGAGCGGGGCGGGCAGCCGGCCGTGACGGACGGGCCGTTCCTGGAGGCCAAGGAGCACTTCGCCGGCTACCTCACCGTCGACTGCGAGACCGAGGAGCGGGCCGTGGAGATCGCCAGGCGGTGGCCGGACGTCCGGTACGGGGGGCACATGGAGGTCCGGGCGGTCATGAACCAGTCCGGGACGGAGATGTGAGCACGCCCCCGGCCATGGACGGCGGTGTCGCCGAGGAGCTGCTGCGGACGCTCGCGCCGCAGGTCCTCGGCACGCTCGTGCGCCGCCACGGCGCGTTCGACGCCTGCGAGGACGCCGTGCAGGAGGCGCTGCTCGCCGCCGCCGTCCAGTGGCCGGGGGACGGCGTCCCGGAGAACCCGCGCGGCTGGCTGCTGACCGTCGCGACCCGGCGGCTCACCGACCAGTGGCGCAGCGAGCGGGCCCGCCGCGACCGCGAGGCCGCCGTGTCCGCGGACGGGCGGGACGAGCCGGGACCGGACGCCGAGCGGCCCGGCGACCGCGACGACACGCTCACCCTGCTGTTCCTGTGCTGCCACCCGTCGCTGTCGCCGTCCTCGCAGGTCGCGCTGACGCTGCGCGCGGTCGGCGGCCTGACGACGGCGCAGATCGCCCGCGCGTTCCTCGTCCCGGAGGCGACGATGGCGCAGCGGGTCAGCCGCGCCAAGCAGAAGATCAAGGCGGCGGGGGCGCGGTTCGCGATGCCGCCCCCGGCGGAGCGGGACGAGCGGCTGCGGGCCGTCCTGCACGTCCTGTACCTGATCTTCAACGAGGGGTACACCGCGTCCAGCGGCCCCGACCTGCAGCGGACCGGCCTCACGGCCGAGGCGATCAGGCTCGCGCGGGCCCTGCACGGGCTGCTGCCCGGCGACGGCGAGACCGCCGGGCTGCTCGCGCTGATGCTGCTCACCGACGCCCGGCGGGCCGCCCGGACCGGCCGCGACGGCATGCTGATCCCCCTCACCGAACAGGACCGGACGCTCTGGCGCCGGGACGCGATCGACGAGGGCACCGCGCTGATCACCGCCGCGCTCACCTGGTCGCCGCCGGGCCCCTACCAGGTCCAGGCCGCGATCGCCGCCGTCCACGCCGAGGCGGCGCGGCCCGAGGACACCGACTGGCCGCAGATCCTCGCGCTCTACCGGCTGCTGACGCACCTCGCCCCGAACCCGATGGTCACGCTGAACGAGGCCGTCGCGCTCGCGATGGTCGACGGCCCGTCCGCCGGGCTCGGCCTGCTCCGGACCCTGGACGGCGACGCCCGGATGTCCGGCCACCACCGGCTCGCGGCCGTCCGCGCCCACCTGCTGGAGATGGCCGGCGACCCGCGCGCCGCGCGGGCCGCGTACCGGGACGCCGCGCGCACCACCACCAGCCTGCCCGAACGCCGCTACCTCGACTCGCGCGCCGCACGACTCGACCGGGACGACGATGGCGGCGCCTGACGCACCCGGCGTCCCGACCGGACGGGGCGGGCCGGGACGCGACGGGACGAGCGACGCCACCGCGATGAGGCCACGCACTGGACCCCGATCCAATAACCTGAACGTGTGAGCCTGCGCCTTTACGACACCGGTACCC
Source organism: Actinomadura madurae (assembly GCF_900115095.1). GTDB lineage: Bacteria > Actinomycetota > Actinomycetes > Streptosporangiales > Streptosporangiaceae > Spirillospora > Spirillospora madurae. The sequence goes on along the minus strand of NZ_FOVH01000017.1, from coordinate 13,884 downwards.
GTAGCGTCCGCGCGTTCGAGCCCCTGGAAGAGGGCCGCGTGGGGATGTACGTGTGCGGTGCGACCCCGCAGGCGGCCCCGCACATCGGGCACCTCCGCTCGGGCGTCATCTACGACGTCCTGCTGCGCTGGCTGCGCGCGTCCGGCTACGAGGTCACGTTCGCGCGCAACGTCACCGACGTCGACGACAAAATCATCGCGGTGGCGGCCGAGACGGGCGTGCCGTGGTTCGCGGTCGCCGAGGGCAACCAGCGCGTGTTCGGCCAGGGCTACGACCTGCTCGGCTGCCTGCCCCCGACGATCGAGCCGCGCGCCACCGGGCACGTCCCGGAGATGATCGTGCTGATGCGGCGGCTCATCGAGAAGGGGCACGCCTACGCGGCGGGCGGCGACGTGTACTTCGACGTCGACTCCTGGGCCGGCGAGTACGGCGCGCTGTCGAACCAGCGGCTGGAGAACATGCGGCCGACCGGCGACACCCCCAACGAGGACCTCAAGCGCGACCCGCGCGACTTCGCGCTCTGGAAGGGCGCGAAACCGGGCGAGCCGTCCTGGGAGACGCCCTGGGGCGAGGGGCGCCCCGGCTGGCACCTCGAATGCTCCGCGATGGCGACCAAGTACCTCGGGCCGACCTTCGACATCCACGGCGGCGGCGTCGATCTGATCTTCCCGCACCACGAGAACGAGATCGCCCAGTCCCGCGCCGCCGGCGACGGCTTCGCCCGCTACTGGCTGCACAACGGGCTCCTCACCGTGGACGGCGAGAAGATGAGCAAGTCGGTCGGCAACGTGGTGCTGCTGCCCGACCTGCTGGGCAAGGCCCGCCCCGTCGAGGTGCGCTACTACCTCGCCTCGGCGCACTACCGGTCGCTCATGGACTACACCGACGCCGCCCTGGCCGAGGCCGTCTCCGCCTACCAGCGCATCGAGGGCTTCGTCACGCGGGCGTCCGAGGTCGTCGGGGCCGCGCCCCCCTCGTCCGTGCCACCGGCGTTCGCGTCCGCGATGGACGACGACCTGGGCGTCCCGCAGGCGCTGGCGGTGCTGCACGAGACCGTCCGGGAGGGCAACAGCGCCCTCGCGTCCGGTGACCGGGACGCCGTGCGCGAGCACCTGGCGGCCGTCCGGGCGATGGCGGACGTCCTCGGCATCGACCCGCTGTCGCCGCAGTGGCGCTCGGCGGGCGACGAGGACCTGCGTCCCGTCGTCGACGCCCTGGTCGCCGTCGCGCTGGAGCAGCGGCAGGCGGCCCGCGCCCGCAAGGACTACGCGGCGGCCGACGCCATCCGCGACAGCCTGTCGGAGGCCGGCATCGTCGTCGAGGACACCCCGCAGGGCCCCCGCTGGGAACTGAAGCGCAGCTGACCGCTCAGCCCCGCGGGGCGGATAAAATCGGACCTTCGCGGGGGTTCGCCGTCCGCTGAGATCTTGAGCCGCCCGGCAGCCGCGAGGGCGAGCACGCAATCGTCGCGAGGGGCGTCATCGACAATGGCCAAGCGCAAGAGCAAGGGACCCACCCCCAAGGCCGAGGACCGGCACTGGCACGGCAAGCGCCAGAAGGCCCGCGCCGTCAAGAACGCCAGGCGCACCGGCACCCCGACGCTCGGGCAGGGCGCGCGCGCCAAGTCCGCCGAGCCGCGCGCCACCGGCCGCCCCGCCGGCGCGCGGCGCGCCACCGGTGAGGTCCCCGAGCTGGTCACCGGCCGCAACCCGGTCGTCGAGGCGCTGCGCGCCGGCGTCCCGGGCACCGCCCTCTACGTCACGTCCGGCACGGACGAGCGGGTGCGCGAGTCGATCCAGCTCGCGGCCGACCGCCGCATCCCGCTGCTGGAGACCGGCAAGAACGAGCTCGACCGGCTCACCGACGGCGCCGTCCACCAGGGCATCGCGCTCCAGGTCAAGCCGTACCGGTACGCCCACCCCGACGACCTGCTCCAGGGCACCGCCCCGCTGATCGTCGCGGTGGACGGCATCACCGACCCCCGCAACCTCGGCGCGATCGTCCGGTCGGCGGCCGCGTTCGGCGCGACCGGCGTCGTCGTCCCGGAACGCCGCGCGGCCGGGATCACCGCGGGCGCGTGGAAGTCGTCCGCCGGAACCCTGGCGAACGTCCCCGTCGCCCAGGCGACCAACCTCACCCGGCAACTCAAGGCGTACCAGAAGGCGGGCTGCTTCGTCGCCGGCCTGGACGCGGCCGGCGGCGTCACCGTCGCCGACCTGGAGGTCGCGTCGGGCCCGTTCGTGCTGGTGGTCGGCTCGGAGGGCAAGGGCCTCGGACGCCTGGTCGCCGACACCTGCGACCTGCTCGTCACCATCCCGATGCCGGGCCGCGCCGAGTCCCTCAACGCCGGCGTCGCCGCGGGCATCGCCCTCTACGAGGTCAGCCGCCTGCGCGCCTGAGACAGAAAGGCCTTCTCGGCCTCGTTCTCCGTCCGTCCGGCGGCCTCCTCGTACGCCTCGGCGGCCTCCGCGACTCGCCCCAGCCGCCGGAGCAGATCCGCCCGGATCGCGTGGAACAGGTAGTACCGGCCGAGGTCGAGCCGATCCACCAGCTCCAGCGCTGCCTCCGGCCCTTGGACCTCGGCCACCGCCACGGCTCGGTTCAGCGCCGCCACCGGAGTCGGCGCCACCGCCATCAACTGGTCGTACAACTCAAGTATCTGGTCCCACCGCGTGTCCTCGACCGTCGCCGCATCACTGTGCACAGCGTTGATGGCTGCCTGGATCTGGTACGGCCCAGGCCGGTCGATCTCCAGGCACCGCCTGACGAGCGCCTGCCCCTCCACCACAAGATCGCGATCCCACAACCCCCGATCCTGCTCGCCGAGCAGCACCAGCTCACCCCCGTGGAGCCGAGCGGCCTTGCGCGACTCCACGAGCAGCATCAGCGCCAGCAGCCCCAGCACCTCCGGCTCGTCCGGCATCAGCTCCCGGAGGACCCGCCCCAGCCTGATCGCCTCGGCCCCCAGCTCCTCGCGCCCGCCATACCCCTGGTTGAAGACCAGATAGATCACCGCGAGCACCCCCGACAGCCGCCCCGGCAGCTCCTCCTCATCCGGAACCCGGTACGGAATCCCCGCGTCCCGGATCTTCGCCTTCGCCCTGACGAGCCGCTGCGCCATCGTCGCCTCCGGCACCAGGAACGCCCGAGCGATCTCCGCCGTCGACAGCCCGCCCAGCAGCCGCAACGTCAACGCCACCCGCGCCCGCATCCCCAGCGCCGGATGGCAGCACGTGAAAATAAGCCGCAACCGCTCGTCCATGACCTCCGGCTCGACATCATTCATCATCACGGCCTGCGCCTGCTTCCCCGCCCGCGCCGCCTCCCGCCGCAGCCGGTCGACCGCCTTGTTCCGCGCCGTCGTGATGATCCACCCGGCCGGGCTGGGCGGCATCCCGTCGTCCGGCCACCTCCGCACCGCCTCCGCGAACGCGTCCTGCACCGCGTCCTCGGCGACGTCCACGTCGCCGAAGACCCGCACCAGCACGGCCACCGCCCGCCCGTGCTCCTCCCGGTAGACCTCCTCGATCACACCTCTCCCTGGAACGGCCGCACCTCGATCGGCAGCCCCGTCACCGACGCGAACCGCGCCGCCACCTTCAGCGCCGCGTCCAGATCCTCCACCTGGATGATCGTGATCCCGCCGATGTGCTCCTTGCCCTCCGTCCACGGCCCGTCCGTCGCGATCACCTCGTCCCCCCGCCGCCGCACCACCGTGGACGCCTCGGGCCCGTGCAGCCCCCGCCCGAACACCCACGACTCCTGCAGCTCCAGATCCCGCCGGATCTGCGCGATCTCCCCCATGACCGGCTCCAGCACCTCCGGCGGCGGCACCTCGCCCACCGGCTGGATCATGTTGAGCGCGTACAGCTTCATGCCTCCTCCTTCTCGTACGTGGCGATCAGGACCCCGGTCGTCGAGGTCACCTCGCTGACAAGCCGCAGGGGCACCTCGACACCCCCGAAGAGCCGCCGCCCCGACCCCAGCACCACCGGATGGATCATCAGCATCAGCCCGTCCACGAGCCCCCGCCGCATGAGTTCCCCGGAAAGCTCCCCACTCCCCAACACGGTGAGCCCCTGACGCCGCTTGATCCCTGCCACCTCGGCCACGTCCCCCACCAGCACGGAGTTCTCCCAGGGCAACTCCCGCAACGTCCTGGACACCACATACTTCGTGACCCGGTTCAGCGCCTCGGTGTACGGATTCCCGTCCGTCTGCTTGGGCCAGTGCCCGTAGAACTGCTCGTACGTCCGCCGCCCGAGCAGCAGCGCCCCGTCCCCGCCCGTGCGCTTCCCCAACTCGGCGCCCATGACCTCGTCATTCCCCGCGAGCGCCCACCCACCGCGTGCGAACCCGCCCCGCACGTCCTCATCGGCCGCCGCCGGCGCCTGCATGACCCCGTCCAGCGACACATGCTCAACCAGAACCAACGTCCCCACGCCGATCCCCTCCTCGTTCGTCTCACCCCCTACACGAACGAGCCCCCCACCAGATCGACACAGCCCCCGAAGAAACCTCCTCGCACCCCCCACCCCACGTCGACTACGATGCGGGACGAGCCCGCCGGCGTAGCTCAATTGGCAGAGCATCTGTCTTGTAAACAGAAGGTTAGGGGTTCAAGTCCCCTCGCCGGCTCCCACCTCAAAGGCCCCTTCCGATCTTGGAAGAGGCCTTCTTGCTAACGGGTTTGCTAACAGCAGCGCCTACGCGACCCCGTCCACCCGTCCGGCGAAGATGGCGGCCGCCTCGGCAAGCTGCTCGTTGACGACGTGGGCGTAGACCCTCAGCGTGATGGCCGGGTCAGCGTGCCCAAGCCGGGCCGCCACCACGTGTACGAGGCCCCGCCGGAGCGCAGTGAGGAGTTCGGTCTCCTGTTCACGCAACTCCAGGACATCCGGGGCCAGCTCCGGCGTCTGAGTGCCAGGCTCGACGACTTGGACGAGCGCACGAAGGACTTGTAGACAGGGCCGTATCGCCGATCGGCAGGCCCGTAGCACGGGACATCACGAGGTCGTTTCACCGGCACCCGTGGGCACCGGTCCTGACCACGAGGTCTGCGGGGTCTCCTGTAACGACCGCGCCGCAGGGACCCACGGCGCCCCACCGTTTAGCCCGCCGCGCAGGTGTCAGGGCCATGGCCACCCGTCGGGGCACGTGAGGGCAATGGCAAGCTCCCGAATCGACACCGCCTCCACCAGGCGCCACCCGTCGCCACCGCGGACCAACGCCCAGTAGGTCCGGGTGTAGGGCCCCAACCAGCAGCAGACCCCGAACCGTTCGGCAAGCTGGTCCAGGGCCGCCGCGGTCTCCATCAGGTCCCGTCCGTCCTCCAGGACGAGCGGGCCACCGCCACCCACCGCTCCAGCAGTGTCGATATCTGCGACACCGCCAGGTCCACGCGCGAGCAAGGCGCGAGCAGCTCCCCGGTACTGGACCGATACCACCAGCCGTCATCCCTGCCGACGATGGTGATGCTGTCTCCCAGGCACGGCGCGTCCGGGAAGTGCACCCGCAGCATCGGCAGTGTTTCGGCATACCGGCGGTCCACCGTCCATCCTTGGCGGCGCAGCGCCCGCCCGAGCCGGTTGAGCAGCCGCCGCGCGGTCGGCGGCCGAGGCGGCGCGGCCAGTACATCCGGGGGGACAAGCACCCGCCGCGCCGCCTCAGCCTCCCCCAGGGCCGCCCTGTGCTCCAGGACGGCCCGGCCCGGTGACGGCGGGGGAGTCCACGCCACCATCACCAGGCCCTTTTAGTGATCGGACGGCCCGCGCGCCGCCGCTCCTGCACCAGCGCCTCACGCAGCGCCGACGAGTCCGGCCGGATGACCGTCGGGTCAACGCCGGCGGCCGGGTCGTGCAGGGTGGCGACCCAGTCGCCGGGACCCCCGTCCCATCGCCGAGACCGCCAAATCCGGTGACCGGTGAACTCCGCCCGGAGGCGTCGGAGCACCGAGTCATCACTTTGGGCACGCGTTTGCATCGCAGGGTTCCTCATTCGGAGTTGCTCATCTCAGGCCGCCCCGGTCTCGCGTGTCGGGGAGGCCGATTCGGCCTTGTGAACCCGGGCCGTGATCTGCCGTGTCCGCGCGTGGAGTTCATCGAGTTCCGCAGCGATCTCGGCGAGTTCCGCAAGGAGGATCTGTCGCTCTTCCTCGGTCAGGGCGACCGCCTTCTTCCTGGTCATCGAGCGCCGCGCAGGGGGAATCCGAACAACTCGGGAGGCCTTGTTGCCGGTCATCACTCGCCGCCCCCCAACAGGTGCAGGCCCTGAACGTGAGTGGCGATGCGGCGCGCGGTGCCGGCCATGTCGTTCACCGGGTGCTGGTGGTTGCCGCGCGCCCAGGAGAAGAATCGGCCGGTGAAGCTGACGAAGACCCAGAGGTAGACCCCGGGCGCGTCGGTGTCGACGGCGAGCCCGGCAACCTCGTCCCTCACCTCGGAGCGGATCTCGTGCTCAGCGAGCGCACCCCGCAACTCGGCCAGCAATTCCAGCTCTAGCGACATCGTCGTTTCCATCGGTTCGCCCCTTGGTGGTAGCGGGGCTGGTGATACGGGGCCACGGAACTGAGCCGCCCGCGCCGTGTCACCGGTCCCGCTGTCGATCACACCTACGACTCTCGCGGGGAGCCATGTCGCGTCGCGATACCGAGCGTGACGCATCTCGTGCGCCTTGCTCTCGTCTCGTCTCGTCTGTGTCGCGTCCCGTGCTAGCTTCGGCCTGTCGGAAGGGCGAAGATGACCAATCCCCCCGTGCGGTTGAAGGGCTTGATCCTTGAACGCCATTGGCAGACGCACCGGACATTCATCACCGAATACGACAAGGCGGCGCGCAAGGTCGATCCCGCTTTGGTGGGTCGGGGGCCGAGCCGCGCTCAACTTCACCGATGGATGTCGGGCGAGCTGAAGAGCCTTCCCTACTCCGACCACTGCCGCGTGCTGGAGAAGATGTTCCCCGGCTGGACCGCTGAGCAGTTGTTCGAACGCGTCCCCACCCAGGCGGTTCCCAAGGCCCCCGCGGACGACAGCGGGGAGGGCTCTGTGCAGGCGGGGGACCTGCTCGCCACCATTGACCAGAGGCTCCAGTCACCGGCCGGTGAGGTTGAGTGGGGTACGGCTGACACGCCGCCCGCCGCCGTGCCCCCTGCGCTGCTCGACACCGTCGAGGGTGTCAGCGACCAGGCACGGCAACTCGGCCGACGCCTCTTGGAACTGCAGCAGGTGTTACGCCTCAGCGAGGAAGAGACCGCCCAGCTTGCCGCTCTGTCGGGAAGCATCGTGGAACTGTCGTTGACCACTGACATCGACATCGGCCCCGACGGTTGGTCACAGGTGACCTACCGGCACCAGTTGCTCAACCTCAGCGACAAACCGATGACGCGACTCGCCCGAGACGTGTGGTTCGAGTACACCGAGAAGCGTCTCACCATCGAGCCGAACGCCGACTCCGAGCGGCGGATCATGATCCAGCGCATCCACGACACCGCGAACCTGTCGAAGTTCGCATGCCAGATCTCTCCACCGATCCAGCCCGCAGAGTCGGCCACGATCGCGTTCACGATCCGAGGCGGACGGTTCCTCCGAGACCACTACTGGCGCCAAGGCATCGCGCGATACCTGCGGCACTACACTCTGCGCGTCCGACACCGGGGCGCCGGACAGCTCTTGCGCTGCACGGCGGCCGAGGAGCACCCGGACGGCTCGGAGAACTCCGCCGAGGCTGACTTGGTGTGGGACTACGACGGTGACGATGTCGTGATGACCTTGACCCGCAACTACCTGCGCCCGAACCAGGCTCTCACTCTGCGATGGGACGTCCCCCATGAACCTGCGTGACGAGATCGAGACCGCTCTACGAGCGTGGAACGCCTACGAGATCGCCCGCGGCGGGTCACCGGTCATCGACTTCGACTGCCACCCGATCGGCCCCGCCCCCGAGCCGGCCCCCGACCGGCTCACCGTCTACCGCCAGCTCACCGAACTCCGTCCCGCCGCAACCGGCCCGTTGGCGACCCGCCTTGACGCCGATCTGGCCTACCTCGGAGCCCTCCTCGGTGAACACCGCCCCCTCAGCGACTACGTCCGCGCGACCCAAGGGTGCGGCACGGCCGGGTGGCCAGAGGAGTACATGGCCGAACGCGCCGAGCAGGCCCGTACCGCGCTCGCCGATCTCGGCATCACCTGGGGCCCGCACACAAACGCCGAACTCCGCCAGGCCGAAGGACTCCTTGAGGTCAGCGAGGCCCCCGACGCAATCCGGCAAGCCACCGAAGACCTAGAACCCGCCGTACGGCAGGCCACCGGCAGCACCGCGCCCTATCGGCTCACCATCGAAACGGCCGAGGTAGATGCCTACTGGGCGTACTGGCTGGACGGAGCCGGGCAAGACGTCCGGCTTCGGCTCAACCTCCCCAACGTCGAGTTCACCCAGACCGGCGCCCGCCAATTCGCCCTGCACGAGGTACTCGGACACGGCCTCCAAAGCGCCGGCTACAGCGCCCAGGCCACCGCCGAAGACGTCCCATGGGTACGACTTCTCAGCATCCATGCACCCCAACAGGTCATGCTCGAAGGACTCGCCCAGGCATGGCCTTTGTTCCTGCTCCCCGAGGACAAGGTGCTCATCGCCCGTGTGCGCCTGGCCCACTACACCCAACTCGTCCTCGCCCAGGTGCACCGAGCTCTCAACGACAGCGCGCCCGCCATCGAGTGCGCTGACCACCTCAGGGCCGCGGTCCCGTGGTGGACGGACAAGACCATTGCGGGCTACCTCGCCGACCGGGGCACCGACCCCCAGCACCGCACCTACATGTGGGCGTATCCGGCCGGGTTCGACTGGTTCGCCGCTCTCGCGGACGCTGACGTTAAGGTGTCCGGGGAGGTACTCCATGCCGCATACCGAGCCCCGCTCACCCCAACCGATCTCGCAGACCTCTGGCCGGCGGGACCGACTGTCGGTGGACCCGGAGGCCCTGTTCGTCTACGGAAGCCTCCAATTCCCTGAGGTCCTGTTCGCCCTCATCGACCGCGTCCCCGACCACGAACCGGTAGCCGCCGAGGGATGGCGAGTCACCACCCTCCCCGGGCGCGTCTATCCCGGACTCGTCCCCGCACGGACCACCGCAACGGGCTACCTGCTGACCGGCCTCACTCCTCAAGAGTGGCAAGTCCTGGACGCGTTCGAAGACCCCGTCTACGAACTCGTCCGCGTCGACCTGGCCGACGGCCGCCACGGCTGGACCTACGCATGCAACGAAGGCGCCGACGTCGGCCCCGACGACTGGTCACCCGAACACTTCGAGACCCAGCACCTCCCGGCCTACGTCATCCGCTGCGAAGCATGGCGCCGCCGCTACGAGGCGAGCGAGCAAGTCAGCTAAAACCCCAGTTCAGCGGGGCCACGCCTGAATGTCGGGTCTCAGGACGTGTGTGACAGATTCGGCTCAGGAGGTGGGTGACACTCCGGCTAGATGATCTTTTGTTCTTGGTCTGAGGGTACGGCGGTTTGCTGCCGCTTGTCAGTCGTGGTGGCCCATCGGGAATCGATGTGGCCCAACCAAGCGTCTTGATCATCTGCCAGGGGCTGTTTCAGCGGTAGCGGCTGGAAATGGCAGGCGAAGGTCAGGTCGGCGTCATCTCCATTGCCGCATACCGTGTGGTTCCACGTGTCTGCCGTGGTTGCGGGTGCTTGAAGATGGAAGTACGTGGTCCTGCGCGGCTGGCGGGTGTCGGGATGTGGCTTGTTCTCAGCGGCGATTTGCTCGACCACCGAGACGGTGCGCAGACCGGTCTCTTCGAAGACCTCGCGCAAGACGGCTTGTTCCAGGTCCTCGCCGGGCTGGACGCCGCCGGCGGGGACCTGGGTGCCGGCCTGAGGCGCGCCGACGTGGTCGAAGACAAGGAGTTCGGGAGCGGCACGATGTCTGATCACGTAGGCGGCCACGCGGATTCTGGGTCGGGTCACACGAGCATTGTGCGTCCGTCGGAATCGCACTCGCGAGGCCGCGATGTGGTCGGTCGTGATGGCTCCGGTTTGCGTGCTTTGAACCGGGCGATTGGTTTGGTGGTGGTGCGGGCGACCTCGGTGATGATCTGGTCGGCGAGGCTGATGCGGAAGGTGCCGTCGGTGTCCTGGATGGTCACGGTGGTTCCGGCGTGGCCGATGCCGACCTGGATCTTCTGGCCGGCGATGACGACTTGGCCGCGGCTGCTGACCTTGCGCTGGACCCGGATCGGTTCGGCCGCGGGTTGAGGGCCGGGGCCGGCGAGGCGGGCGTCGCGGATGCGCCCGATGTCGGTGACGGTGAGCGGGTTGGGCAGGGTCCGCAGCAGGGTGTGCCCGTCGATCAGGTGCAGTAGTGAACCGTCGATGCGGACGGTCAGGCGGCGTCCGGCCAGGTGGTAGCCGACCGAGTGCTGGCGGCCGCCCAGCGACAGCAGTCCGCAGCCGTTGATGGTGCGGTCGACCTCGATCGCCTCACCCGGTCCGGGACGGGTCGGTGTGGCCAGGGGGTCGATGCGGGAGCCGCCGCCGGCCAGCAACTGCCGCAGGTGACCGGTGGTCAGCCGGGAGGGGACCTTCTTGATCCTGGTTCCAGCGGTCAGCAGTTCGACGGTTCCGGTGTCGGCGCGCAGGGTGAGGGTGAGCCCGGCGCGGTGCGGGCCGAGCCAGAACTGCTGGCCGCAGACCGTCAGGTTGCCCGAGGCGGGGATGACGCGGGTGAACTCCACGGCCAGGTTCACCGGGTCGATGCCGTTGGCCGACAGCACCAGCCCCGTGGCCGTGGCGGGTTCGGGTTCCCGGCGAGGCGGTGGCACCACCACCTCAGGCTCGGATGCCCTCACAGCTTCAGCAGCGGGCTCAGGTTCGGGGTCGGGAAGGGTCCGCAGTGTGGGTGGCAGGCGCAGCGGGAGATGGTCGTCGCAGCGGGATTGGAACCGGTCGGCGGGGCGGTCCATGTCCAGGGACTGGTGCGGCCGGGCGGTGTTGTAGTCGGCGACGAAGGCGTCCAGGACCTGCTGGGCGTGCTCGATGCCGGTGAAAGTGTCGTGGTCGTCGAGCAGTTCGCGGCGCAGCGTCTGGTGGAACCGTTCGACCTTGCCGGTCGTGGTGGGCGAGCGGGGCCGGGTCAGCCGGTGGGCGATGCCGTTCTCGCGGCAGATCCGGTCGAACAGCACCTCGCCGCCGCGGCCGAACCGGGCGGTGAACTGCTTACCGTTGTCGGTCAGCAGCTCATCGGGAATCCCGAACCGGCCCAGCGCGTCGGCCAGGGCCAGGCAGACGGCCCGGCCGGTCGGACGGGCCACCACCGCGGCGATCACGCAGTACCGCGAATGGTCGTCCACACCGGTGACGACCTTGCATTCGGTGCTGTCGGCCAGCATGATCCCGCCGACGATGTCCATCTGCCACAGCTGCATCGGTTCCGAACGCTGCCAACGCGTGTAGTCCTCGCGCCGCCGGCCCCGCGGGACGACTTGGACCAGGCCCTGCCGCACCAGCACCCGGTGCACCATGGCCCGCGAGGGCACCGGCTCGGGACAGCCCCGCCGGGACAACTCCCACACCAGACGGCGAGCACCCCACGAGGGATGATTACGCCGCAGCTCACAGATCAGCGCCTCCACCTCGGCAGGCGTCCGCGACGGCGATGAGACCGGACGCGAGGAACGATCCGATAACCCGGCCAAGCCCTCATCGCGATACCGGCCCAACCAGCGGTGCACCGCCTGACGCGACACCCCGAACCGGCCCGCCACCTCGGTGACACTGGCCCCGGACAGCACCTGCAGCACAGCCTGATACCGCTGCTCCACCACGCTCGACTCCACCAGCACTCGGCGAAGTGTCACTCACGTCCTGAGCACGATGTGTCACGCAGGTCCTGACACCCGACACAGGGCGCCCATCCTGTCTAGTCCCAGGAGATGCTTGACGTTTTGGTCCCAGGACATGCTTGACGGATGTTCTAGGAATCATGGGGCGGCCTTGCGGGGCCGGTGAGCCTTGATGCTTCGGACGGGCTGGGTGGTGGTCCGGCGGACCGTCCGCACGTCGTCGTCGCCCAGTTCGATGGCCAGGGTGGTGTCGGCGACGTGGATGGTCACCACCCGGCCGGCGTGCAGGCGGCCCAGTGCGATCTTTTGCCCGGTGACCATGACCACGCCGCTGTTGCTGGCCCGCCGCTGAACGGTGACCGGTTCGGTGCGGGGCCGGGGCGGTGGACCGGCCCGCCGTAGTCCGCGCAGCGCCTGGACCTGGTCGGGTGTGAACGGGTTGGGGCGGGTGCGCAGCAGTTCGCGGGTTTGGGGGTCGAAGAACATCAGGGTGGCGGGTTCGATGCGGATGCCGACGCGGCGGCCGCGCAGGATCTCTGCGGCCAGCACCATGCGGCCGCCCAGGCCGACGTTGCCGTCCTTGTTGACGGTCCGGTCGACCTCTCCCGCCTCGCCGTCTTCGGGTGGCGGCAACGGGGGTGGCCCGGCTTTGCGGGCTCCGCGGGCGGCCAGTGCGGTCAGGTCGGCGGTCGACAGGTGTGAGCGCACGGATTTGATCCGGGACCCGGCGTTGAGCAGGTGGATGACATCGGTGTCGGCCCAGAACGTCACCGTGACACCGGCCTGGGCGGGGCCGAGCCAGAACTGGCGACCGGCCACGAACATGTTCCCGCTGGCCGGAACGGTTCGTTCGAACTCCACTGCCCCGCCGTCCCACACCCTTATCTGGGCGGCTTGCGCCTGCACATCGGTGCCGGCAGGGTCGGCGGGTTCGGCTTCTTGGGCGGCCGGTGGGACGGCGGCCAGGCGGACCGCGGCGGGCAGCCGCAACGGCAGCAGCTCCTGCTCGCCCTGGGCGGTGCGGGTGTCGAACCGGTCGGCCGGGAACGCCATGCCCAACGATTGATGCGGGCGGCGGGTGTTGTATTCGACCACCCAGCCCGCCACTGCAGCCCGGGCCGCAGGCAGGTCATCGAACGGCACCGCGTCATCCAGCAGCTCTCGCCGCAGACTCTGGTGGAACCGCTCGACCTTGCCCGTCGTGGTCGGTGAGCGAGGCTGCGTCAGCCGGTGCACGATGCCGTTGTCCCGGCAGATCCGGTCGAACAGCACCTCACCGCCATGCCCGAACCGGTCGGTGAACTGCTTGCCGTTATCGGTCAGCACCTCACCCGGCACCCCGAACTCACGCAACGCCGCCGCGAACGCCAGGCACACCGCCCGGCCCGTCGCCCGCGGCACCACCTCAGCGATCACACAGAACCGCGAATGGTCATCCACCCCGGTGACCACCTTGCACTCCGACCCATTGGCCAACAACACCCCGCCGACGATGTCCATCTGCCACAACGCCATCGGCTCCTCGCGCTCCCAGCGGCGAAACTCCTCCCGCTTGCGGCGCCGCCGGCCCGGCTCGATCAACCCATGCCGCACCAGCGCCCGATGCACGCCCATCCGCGACGGCACCGGCACCACACCCAGCCGACCGATCTCATGCACGATCCGCACCGGACCCCACCGCGGATGCTCCCGCCGCAGCTCACACACCACGGCCTCCACCTGCGCACTCATCTGACCCGGCGAAGACACCGGACGCCGGGACCGATCAGCCAGCCCCGCCAGCCCCTCAGCCCGATAACGCTTCACCCAGGCATGCACGCTCTGACGCGACACCCCGAACCGGGCCGCCACCTCGATCACCGGCACCCCCGCCAGCACCTGCAGCACCGCCCGATACCGCTGCTCCACCACCGACAACTCGACCAGGCCCAATCCCGGCCTCCCTGACACGCGACGCCCGCAAACGAACACGCGACAGCCAAGCCGAACAGGCACCCGTCAAGCATGTGATGGGACAGAGATGTCAAGCATGTCCCGGGACAGGACA
>NZ_FOVH01000035.1 GCF_900115095.1 Actinomadura madurae | reverse complement strand
AAGTTCGTCACCGATCCCGATGCCGAGCCGATGCTGCGGTTGTTCGAGCAGGTGGTGGAGTCGGGTAAGAACCTGGCGTTCATGGCGCACTTCACCCATCCGCGGGAGTTGGAGCCGCTGATGGTGACCGAGGCGTGCCGCCGGATCCGCGACACCGGCGCGGTGATCCGGACGCAGGCGCCGCTGATCCGCACGATCAACGATGATCCGGCGGTGTGGGAGGGCATGTGGCGGACCCAGACCCGGCTGGGGCTGGTGCCGTACTACATGTTCGTCGAGCGTGACACCGGCCCGCAGGACTACTTCGCGGTACCGCTGGCGCGGGCGTATGAGATCTTCCGGGACGCCTACAAGAACGTCTCGGGGCTGGCGCGGACGGTGCGGGGCCCGTCGATGTCGGCCACTCCCGGCAAGGTCTGCGTGGACGGTGTGGTGGAGGTGATGGGCCACAAGGTGTTGGCGTTGCATTTCATCCAGTGCCGCGACGCCGACCTGGTCGGCAAGCCCTTCTTCGCCCACTACGACCCCGACGCGGTCTGGCTGGACGACCTCAAACCCGCCTTCACCGACCGCTTCCCCTGGCAGTAGGCCTCGGCTGGTGGTCAAGCCGCGGCGCCTTGAGGGGCGGGTGTCAGAGCGGGCGGCCCAGGTGCCGGCGCCTGGCCGGGTACGGGCCGGTCAGGTACAGGGAGCGCACGGCCGCGAGGCGCACCCCCAGCTCCTTCGCCCACGCGGCCGGCCGGCCGGTGAAGAACAGGCGCCGCGGCGTGTCGTCGGGACGGACGAACTGGCACAGGCCGTCCCCGCGTCCGAGGCTCACGGTCTGCATGATGTACCCGAACCGGTGGCCGCGCGGGATCCGCCCGGTCAGCCGGTCGGCGATCGCGTCGGCGGCGGTCACCGCCATCGGGATCCCCGTGGCGCACGCCATGCGCAGCTCCCGCCCGCCGGGGCCGATCACCCGGGCCGCGTCGCCGATGACGTACAGGTCGGCGTCCGTCGTCGAGCGCTGGGTGTCGTCGACGAGCGCGCGCCCGTCGCCGTCCACCTCCAGGCCCGACTCGCGGGCGAGCGAGGGCACCGAGAAGCCCGCGTTCCAGATCACGGCGCCGGCCTCCACGCGGGTGCCGTCGACGAGCACCAGGCCGTCGGCGGTCACCTCCTTGACCTTGGCGTGCTCCCTGATCTCGACTTCGAGGGCCGACATGACGCGCCGCACGTGGGCGCGTCCGCCCTTCGACAGCCCGGGGCCGACCACCTCGCCCGACACCAGGCACACGCGCAGGTCCGGGTAGAACTCGGCGAGCTCGGCCGCCGTCTCGATCCCGGTCAGCCCGCCGCCGACGACGCAGACGCGGCGGCCGGACGCGGCGAGCTCGCGCAGCGCCTTGCTCGCGAAGGCCCGCGCGTGCTCGACGTCGGCCAGCGAGTACGCGTGGTCCGCCACGCCCGGCACGGTCTCGGTGTCGGCGCCGCTGCCGAGCGCGTACACCAGCGTGTCGTAGCCGATGACCCGCGAACGCTCCTCCGTCCGCAGCCTCACCTGCCTGGCCCGACGGTCGAGGGCGATCACCTCGCCGACGACGACCCTGACGCCGGTGCCGCGCACCATGCCGGCGAGGGTGCGGGTGGGCAGCCTCTGCCCGGTCGCCATCTGGTGGAGCCGGATGCGTTCCACGAAGTTCTCGTGGTCGTTGACGAGGGTGACCCGGACCTCGTCCCGGCGGACCTGCCGCGCGATGCGCTTCGCCGCCAGCAGTCCGGCGTAACCCCCGCCGATCACGAGCACGTGGTAAGCCATCCGCCTCCACCCTTCACGCATCGACGTACCAACGTGCTTACGACATCCAGGGCGATGAGGGGCGTGACATCGCGCAGGTGTGGCCTCAGTCACATCGGAGCGGCCGCCGGCGCGGGACCGGGAGTTGTCGTGGCGGAGGATTCCCGGACGGTCGGGCACCACAGGCCACGAGGGAAGAGACCTCATGATCGAGACAACTGCCACGGACCCGGTTCCCCCGGCACACGACGACGCCCGGTGGGTCGTCGCGCACGAACCCACGCTCGGGGCGGTGCGGGCCGCGGAGGGGCTTCTCCGCGCGGCCCTCCGAGGATGGGGGATACGGGACTTCAAGGTCATCGCCGCCGCGCAGGTCGCCGCCAGCGAACTGGCGGGCAGCGCCGTGCGCGACCGGCTGGACACGGGCCGTTCCGACGACCTCGACATCACGGTCCGGCTCGTGCGCAAGCGCGAGAAGTGCTACGTCAGGATCGAGGTCTCCCACACCGCTCCGGGGTGGCCGGACGAGAGCGACTGGTCCGCCAGGTTCACCGGCCTCGACCTGACTCCGGCGACGTTCGGCACCCGCCGCTCGGACGATTACGAAGGCATGTGGGCTGAAATAGACACCACCCCCGCATAGCCAGGCTAAGCAATTCCCCAGGGCAGGCCTATTCGATATCGGCTCTTGCCATCGCCGAACTCCCCCGGACGGTACCCACCGATGGGCACAGTGGCGTGCCCATCGAGGTGGACGGTCAAGGGGAACCATGATCTGGAATCTGATCGAGTCGCGGAAGGCGGGCGCCTCGGCGCGAAGGATGCTGTGGCTGGCCTTCTGGGGTGAACGGGCCCGTGGCTACGCCACGGCGGTCCGGATGCACATCCCCGAGGACGAGGTGGTCGCGGCGGTCAGGCGCGGCATCTCGCTGAGCGACTACATCCGAGCACGTGAAGCGGCCTCCCACACCGAGACGCTGGAGGCCCATGCCGCGGCCGGCGACCTCTTCGAGTACACGTGGCAGCGTGGATTCGGTCGTGCTCACCGTCCGGCGATGGACGCGGCCGAGGAGAAGCCGCTCTCCGAGAACGACCGCGAAGAGGTCGAGGCGGCACCGGACGCCGGCGCCCGCGAAACACTCCGCGAAGACCGCACGCGAACCCCGCTGGAGGAGAAGGTCTTCTCAGAGGTGCCAATTGAGGCTGTCTACGAACACCAGCCGCACTAGCATAGCCAGCCATCCGGAATCCTTCGCGTCCTTCTTGCTTAAATGGCCCGTCGCGATCCTCGCGATCGGTTAAATTTCAATTGACACGCCTCTTGACAATGGCCAGTCCCGTCCTGACCCCGCGGCAGGGACCGGCGGGAGCGAGGGCGTCGGAGCCAAGCGCACCGCCGCCTCGCCCCCAGAGGAAGCCACCACGAGTGGTCACCCCAGGTCAACGCAGTGAACCCGTCCCACGCCGCCCGTCCCCCATGGCACAATGACCGAGTCGACCAAGATCATTCTTAACCGACCGGGACGCCGAAACGGCGGCGTCCCCTCGCCCGCGGCCGCACCCCGCAGGCGGACCCATGGTCCCCGGACCAGGTCGTACGGGGTCCGCCGCGGGCCTCTCCCCCATACCTCAGAGAAACCGTCCCATCTGCAAGAGGGCTCCATGGCACATCAGCCGACGGTCCGCACAGCCAGCAGGCCCGCGTCCCGGGCAGTTCCCATCGTGACCTTCGCCGCCGTCCACCCCCCGCGCGGACGGCACCGGCCGGGCGGGATCCGGTGAGCGCACGGCGGCTCACGTCCCGGGCCATGAGCGCGGCGCTGTCCAGGCTGGGCAAGAGGATCGCCACGTTCTGGACGGGACCGTGGAGGGCGGACGAGCTGGAACGCGAACGCTCCAGGCTCAGCACCGTGATCGACCACTCCGACGTCGCGATCCTGGCCGTCGACGCGCGCGGCAAGGTCGTCACCTGGAACGCGGCGATGGCGGAGCTGACGGGCCTGCCCGGGTCGTCCGCCATGGGGAGGCGCGTCGACGACCTCTTCACGCTGACCGACGAGGACGGCGACGCGGTGAGCATCGCCGAGCGGCCCCGGGGCAGCGCCCGGCTGACCTCGACCGCCGGCCGCTCCCGCTGGGTGGAGTTCTCGTCCTCGGCCATGCCGGCCGGAACCGCGCCGAAGCTCCTGACCGCGGTGTTCGTCGACAAGTCCGCGAAGCGGCAGCTCGAATACACGCGGCACCTGGTGCTCGCCTCCATCCACCACGAACTGCACGGCCCGCTCACGATGATCCGCGGGCACGCCCAGCTGCTCGAACCGACCGTCTCCAACGAGTCCTCGGCCGAGTCGCTGGAGGCGATCGCCGAAGCGGTCGACATGATGCAGCACGTCATCGCCGACCTGGTCTCGCTCGTCGACGACGACCGGACGGAACGGCCGACCACGACGGCGGAGCCCACCGAGGTGAAGCCGCTGGTCCGCAGGACGCTGCTGAGCCTCCCGTCCGTGGGGGCGCGCACCGTCATCTCGGCGGAGCCGGACCTCGCCGTCATGGCCGACCCCGTGCATCTGCGGCAGTGCCTGCTCCTCCTGCTCAACAACGCCGAGAAGTACGCCCCCGAGGGGACGATCACCATCACCACGCGCAGGGACGGCACCCACGGCGTGATCGGCATCGCGGACGAGGGCCCGGGGATCCCGCCCGCCCGGCGCGATCTGGCCCTCAAGCCGTACTACCGGCTGCCCGCCACGCGGGACCTGCCCGGTTCCGGGCTGGGGCTGCACATCGCCGAGACGCTGATGACCACGATGAACGGCCGGATCGAGCTGGCGGACGCGCCGTCAGGCGGCCTCAAGGTCAGCCTGTGGCTGCCGCTGGCCACCGCGGGCAAGGCGGAGGAACCGCCGGCCAAGGCGCAGAGACCCGCGGCCAAGGCAGCGGAACCACCGGCCAAGGCGGAGAGACCCGCGGCCCCGGCGGAGAAGGACACGACGGGCAACGCGTCGTGGCGGGTAACGGTGGACGCCCGGCGGAACTGAGGATCAGTGATCCGTCAGCGAGGCCACGAGGGCCCTGAGCTCCCCGAGGTCGAACGGCTTGCCGAGGACGCGGGTCCGCACGCCGTCGTCCAGGTGGGCCGACGCCTGGGCGGAGGCGGTGACCACCAGCACCGGCAGCTCCGCCGTGCGGGCGTCGGCGCGGAGCCTGTCCAGGAGGTCGGCGCCGTCCATGTCGGGCAGCATCCGGTCGAGCACGACCAGGTCCGGCGCGGGCGCCTGGCTGAGCATCGTCCAGCCGTTCTCCCCGTCCTCGGCGAGGACCGGCTCGTGCCCGTCACGCTGCAAGACGGCACGGAGGAGCTGACCGACCCGGGAGTCCTCGACGATAAGCACCCGCACGTTTCGTCCTCTGTTCTGGAGGCGTCACGACGACACCGGCGTGACCGACGCGGACGTTACCAGTGCGCCGTCCCGCGCCCGGGCACCCCCCGCGCTGCAGAGCCGCCCAGAAACCCCGAAACGCCCCGGAACCGGCTAGACGCCGCGGATCGTCCAATGCCGACCGAAGAGTCGATCAAGACAGATGGAGGCGGCGCGTGACTGTTCGATCACCCCAAGCACATCAACCGTTCACCTGGATAACATGACTTGCGTGGCACGCGTACTGGTGGTGGACGACGATCCGCGGCTGGTGAAAGTGGTCGCGAACCTTCTCCGCAAGCACGAGTTCCAGGTGGAGTCGGTACCCAACGGCGAACTCGGCCGCCAGGCCCTGCGCCGCGGCGACATCGACATCGCCCTGCTGGACGTCAACCTCCCCGACGTCAACGGCCTTTCGCTGATCTTCCAGCTCCGCGAGGAGGGCAACACCACACCGATCATCCTGCTGACCGTCCGCACCGAGGTGCACGAGCAGGCGCTCGGGCTCCGCCTCGGCGGCGACGACTACATCGTCAAACCGTTCAACCCCGAGGTGCTGCTCGCCCGGATCGACGCCGTGCTGCGGCGCAGTGCCCCCAGCACCCCGAGCCGGACCGAGACCCCCCGCAACGAGCACCTGGAGATCCCGCCGGTCACGATCGACCTCACCGCCCGGCTGGCGTACAAGGACGGCATGCCGGTGCGGCTCGCCCCCCTGGAGTACGCCGTCCTGGAGTTCCTGGCGGTCAACCGCGGAAGGGCGGTCTCCAAGGAGGAGCTCATGCTGAGCGTGTGGGGCACCAGCCGGGGCGTGTCCCGGACCCTCGCCGAGCACATCTCGCGGCTGCGCCGCAAGCTCGGCGACGACCTGATCATGACCCAGACGGGATACGGCTACCTGATCCCCGCGCCTCCGGGGGATCGCGCAACCACAACTCAGTGACGAGGACGTCCTCGCGCTCGGTCCGCGACCACATCTGGTGGCCGTGGGCCTGCATCGCCGCCCGCCACCGGGCGAGCCCGAGCTCTCCGCCGATCCCCTGACCGGCCCTTGACGGCCACGGCAGCCCGACCCGCGCGACCGCCCGTTCGAGATCGGCCCGGTTCCGGTCCTTCGTGACCGACCGCACGGTGTGGACGGTGAACTCCTTCTGCCGCCGGACGTGCACACGCTGGCGGACGACCCCGAGCAGGGCCTCGTGGGTGCGCTTGGCGTCCGTGACGATCCGGTCCGCGCCCTCCTCCGGCCGCTGCGCCTCGGTCAGGTCGGCGAGCAGCCGGCCCAGCGCGTCGATGGCCGAGCCCAGCAGGACCGCGTCCTCGTTCGTGTCCCCCATCGCCGCGTGACCGAGCAGCTCGGTCGTCACCGCCGCGATGGTGAGCTCACCGGCCATCCGGTGGGCGAGCCCCCGGGTGAACCGGTCGTGCCAGCGCTGCGGGTCCGCCGGCCCGGGAGTCTTGAAGATCATGGCGGACGCCGGCGTCAGCGGGACCGCGGTGACGGCGCCGCAGGTGAACGTCGACTGCCAGCTCATCGCCTGCCCGGCGGTGATGAGCGACTCCTTGTCCAGGACCGCGCCCAGGTCGCCGGTCAGGTCATCCACCCGGCCGGGCGGGACGCCCGAGCGGGAATGCACGCACACGGGAAGCATCGGGTCGCGACACCTCAGCGAGCGGCCGTGTCGGGGCCGCCCGGGCACGGGTGCGCGGTGGCCGTCCTCCCGGCGGGCGGTGACTCGGGACCGGCATAGCTCATCGTTCGCACCGTAATGGTTCCTCTCGTCCTCTGGGAGGCGGGGACGCCGCCCGTCCTGAACCGCCGTCGGCGTCTTCCCCCCGCCCCCTCTAAGGTCCGTGCGCTCGTGAATCGGCAACCGTATCCGGTCATCCGACCGGGAACCTGGCCGAGATCGCACACCGCGGGCGCACCGGGCGCCCACCGCAGCCGCAACGGGCGTCCGATACAAGATCAATTTCAGATCAACGCGCTGGCGCCCCGGCGAAATTCCCGGAGGGCGGCCCGCCGCGGGGACATGGGGCGCCACCTCGGCATTCACCGCTCCGTGTCGCCTTCGTCTCCGTGCGTGCGCCGCGGAAACCGCCTCGGGGGCGCTGTCAACACGTGTCAAGACGCGGGCCCGTTTTGAGTGATCGTCAAGCGGCACAGCACACGAGCAGCCGAGGGAGATGGACATCGTGCACCCGCACCGCGACGGCCACCCCACCACCGACACGTACCAGAGCCACAACGACGATCTCTTCGAACGGCGCACCGCGCTCAAGGACCGGCTCGCCGCCCTGCACGCCGGGTCCGGCGCCGACCAGGCCGAGGTGCGCCGGGTGGAACGCGAGCTCGACGATCTCACCTACGAGATCATGATCGCGAACTACGGCCTGGTCAGGCAGTACGTCTCCATGTTCACCTCCAAGTCCAACGAGCACAGCCAGGACTTCGAGAGCGCCGGCAAGGTCGGGCTGCTGTGGGCCATCTCCTCCTACGATCCGGCCCGGGGCCCGTTCGCGAGCTGGGCGTTCAAGCCGATCCAGCGCGAGGTGCTGCGGGCCGTCCGGGACGCCGACTACCCGAACCTCAATCTCGGCGACTTCGAGAAGCGGCCGGTCATCCTGGCGGCGGAGCGGGCGCTGTGCGACGAGGCCGGGCCGGACGCCACCGTGGAGCACGCCGCCATCGCCCGCCGGGCGGGGGTGTCGGAGGCCCAGGTCCGCCGCGTCCTCGACGCGCCCCGGCTGGACAGCCTGCAGACCCCGCTGAGGTGCGAGGACGGCCACCCGGTCCAATGGGAGGACCGGCTGGCGGACTCCTCCTCAAGCCTTGAGGAGGAGGTGCTGCTCAGGCTGCACCTGGGCATCGTCACCCGCGAGGGCCTGCCGAACCTGGACGGCCGCGAACTGTACGTGCTGACCCGCCGCTTCGGGCTGGACGGCGAACCGGAGGAGTCGCTCCGCGTCATCGGCGAGCGCCTCGGGCTCTCCCGGGAGGGCGTCCGGCAGATCCAGCAGAAGGCGCTGGCCAAGCTGCACGAGCCGCTCGCCGCGGTCTGACGGCGGACGCGGCGCGTTGACACCCGGGACGTTCCACGCACGGTCAGAGGCACCATGGCAAAGATCAACGAAGACGGGACGATAGTCCGCGGCCCCGCCGGCGGAGTGACGGCCGGCGGCTACGACCAGGGCACCATCACCACCACCTACGGCCGTCTCACCGCCGTGTTCGGGCCCCCCGACATCGGCGCCTACCCGGACGACTACCGCGACCTGAACGTGGACGAGATCCGCTACGAGTGGCTCATCGACACGCCGGACGGGCCCGCCCAGATCCACGACTGGAAGACGGGTGACCGGGATCTGCGCAAGACCGGCGAACTCTACGAATGGCGGGTCGGCGGGCACGGACCCGGCGTGATGGGGTGGATCGAGAAGGCCGTCAAGAACGGCTGAAAGAAAGGCACTCGTGCGTCCCGCCCGGAGGCCGCGACCCGGGCGGGCTCGATCGAGCACGAGGCCGCGCAAGCGAATCACACGGCCCGCTGCCGGGCTTTCAGGCGCTCACCCGGCTCCCCTCCGGATCCCTCACCCGCCGCCGCAGCTCCCGCAGTTCGGCGCCGAACGCCTCGACCGTGTAGGTCGGCGCGGATATGCCGGCGTGAGGGAGCCCGAAGCCGGCGAGATGGCGCCGCGTCGCCTTCATCAGCAGGGAGGCTCCGATCCGTGTCTTGGCCAGATCCTCACTCGGACCGACGAGTACGGCGACCCCGCTGCGGGTCTGGTAGACCGCCGCATGGTCGTTGAGGATCTCGTCGAGCCGACCGGCCAGAAGGCATCGCGCCTGCACGGCGGCCTCGTCACCGAGCGCGGCGAGTTCCTTCACGTGGACGGCCGCCAGAGCCCAGTAGCCCGGAAGGTCACGGCCGAGCACCTGGTCCAAGGCGTCCTCGTCCGGCGGTTCGACGCTCACCCGCGGGCTCGGTTCCTCCTGTCCCCCCGCCACGATGTCCATCGAACGATTTTCGGTGGAATCGGGTCCCGACATGTGTTCTCCCATCTCCGGATTGCACGACGAACAACGCGCGACATCCAGAGGAAACCGTTCCGAGGAATCACCACATGGCAACTTCCGAACCGGCCTTGATCGGCGCCTCGCAGGGGCACGGCCACTCGGGGAAACACGTCTCGGATCGGAAGGTTGCAAACCCGGGCGGTCACGGACGGTCCTGGTTGGTGACTTCGCGATCGGAGGCGCACGATCGCGGGACACCGTGCCCCGCCCCGCCTCTGCGCTTTCCCCCGTGGCGCCGAGGCGGGGCCCTGCATCTCCTCCGGCAGGGTCGTCCGCCCGGACTCGACGAGGCCCGCTCCCGCGCGGTCGGCGATGAGTTTCCGGCATTTCCGTGGTCGAAACCGGTGACACATCGATCACGGACAGAAGGACGACATGTCACTCGATCTCTTCGCCGGAGTCCCCGTCACCGACTACCAGGCGGCGTTGCCGTGGTACGAGCGGTTCTTCGGCGGGAAGCCGTCATTCCTGCCGAACGACATCGAGGCGGTGTGGGAGGTGGCCGAGAACCGCTACATCTACATCGTCCAGGACCCGGAACGCGCGGGTAAGGCGCTCGTCATGTCGTTCGTCGACGACCTCGACGACCGGGTCGCCGGGCTCGCCGAGCGTGGCCTCGAACCCGCGGACCGCGAGACCTACGGCAACGGCGTCACCAAAGTGATCTACCGCGACCCGGAGGGCAACGAACTCAGCCTCGGCGGCCAGACCCGCTAGGCGACGATCGCGAGCAGCGCCGTCATGGCGCTGGTGAGCTCTGGGTCACCCTCCGAAGTCGACCGCCGGCGGGCCTCCTCCACGGTGATGCCTCTGGTCGCCAGGCGCCAGAAGGTGTCCTGATCCATCGCGACGAACGCGGCCGGCGCCCCTCGGGCGTCGGCCATACACCACCGCCCACCCTGCCGGACCACGGTCCACCGTCCGCCCGCCGGGCCGCGCACTTCCAGATGTGCCGTGCTGTTCTCGGGCCGGTCGTGCGTCCGCAACGTCTGCGGCAGGGCCCGCGCGAAGAGGTCCAGCACCGGAGCCATGAGGTCGGGTTCGACGGCGCCAGGAGCGGAGACCGCGTCGCGCACCTGCTGCTGGTGGACCCAGAACTCGGTGTAGTCGCGGCCGATGTCCAGCCAGGCGGGACTGTCGATGTCGGTGGCGGCCCATGAGACGTTCAGATCCGCGGTGGCCTTGAGGTCCCGAGCCGCCCACAGGGCATCGAGCCGCGGCCCCAGGTGATCCAGCAATTCGATCATCAGTCGCGGGCTGAGCTGCCGGGAGGCCCGGACGAACTC
Source organism: Actinomadura madurae (assembly GCF_900115095.1). Lineage (GTDB taxonomy): Bacteria > Actinomycetota > Actinomycetes > Streptosporangiales > Streptosporangiaceae > Spirillospora > Spirillospora madurae. The sequence goes on along the minus strand of NZ_FOVH01000035.1, from coordinate 23,052 downwards.
CTCGTTGGTCCGGGCCAGATAGGCGGGCAGCGTCTCGTCATCGGCGAAGACGGCTCCGGCGTGCCCGTCGCGGCTGCCCGACAGGCGGCGCATGTAGTCGTTGAGCACGTGCGCGACGACGTCGTGCACGTCCCAGCCGGGGCACACCGTCGGCGCGGCCCAGTCGGCGGGGGCCAGGCCGCCGAGCAGGTCGAGCAGCGCCCGCCGTTCGCGGGGGAACAGTGGACGGACGTCGACGGCCGGCCCAAAGATCACCATGGGGCGACCCTATCCGCGGGCTTCCATCGACTCGACGATGCGGATGAATCCGGACGTGCCGTGTCCGCGCTCGATGACGCGGCGCGCCATCTCGTCCGCCGCGCGCATCATGCGCGCGTCGATGCCGTGGGCTTCGGACGTCTCGATGATGTGGGCCATGGACGACGCCGCGGACGTGATCGGGTTGCCCTCGCCGGAGAACCCGCCGCCGGCCACGTCCTCCGCGGTCTGCTCGAAGATCGGCGGCAGGATGGCGCCGATGCCCTTGGCGAACGGCGCCAGCTCGCGTGCGCCGATGCCCTCGGCACCGGCCAGGGCCAGCGCGTGGGCGTAGCCGGCCATCGCCGTCCAGAAGATGTCGAGCAGCGCGACGTCGTAGGCCGCCGCCCGCCCGATGTCCTCGCCCAGGTGGGTGTGGCCGCCTCCCAGGGCGTCCAGGACGGGACGATGCGCCCGGTACAGCTCGTCCGGGCCGCTGTGGAGGAACACCGCGTCGGGCGTGCCGATGGTCGTGGTCGGCGTCATGATCGCCCCGTCCAGGTACCCGATGCCGTGCTCGGCGGCCCAGGCCGCGGTGCTCCGGGCCCGGTCCGGGGTGTCGGCGGTCAGGTTCACCAGGGCGCGGCCTTTGAGGGCCGTGGTCACCGCGGCGCGGCGCACGATCGCGTCCACCGCATCGCCGTTGACCACGCAGACGACGGTCACCCCGCTCGCGGCGACCGCGGCTTCGGGCGACTCCGCGCGGGTCGCGCCCCGCTCGACCAGGTCCCGGTCCTTGCCCGGCGTCCGGTTCCAGACGGTGGTCGGCACGCCGGCGTCCAGGAAGGCGCCGGCCAGGGCCCGGCCCATCGGCCCGAGACCGAGCACCGTGACGGCAGACTGTTCGTTGTACGAGGGCATGGCTCAACTCCTGCGTTAGTGCGAATGGGGATGGACGATGACGCGCAGCCGCGCTCAGGATCCGAATGTCTGCGGAGTGACCGCCGCCATCGCCGTGATCGATGGCAAATGGAAGACGCTTCTGCTCTGGCTCCTGGAATCGCGCCCGCACCGTCCCGGCGAGCTGCGCCGGCGGTTGCCCGGTCTCACCGAGAAGGTGCTGACTCAGGCGCTCCGGGAGATGGAGAGCGACGGGCTGGTCCATCGCGAGGTGCACGACGAGCGCCCGCTGAAGACCGTGTACTCGTTGACTCCGTTCGGCCGCGACCTCTCCGAAGCGCTGGAGCCGCTCTCCGAATGGGGCCACCGCCGCCTGGAGAGACTGGCCGCTTCCGAGCCGGCCTCCTGATGCACCGCCACGCCTCCGTCCGTGTCCGGGGGCCGTCCGACCGCCCATGACCCAGCCTCACGCCACCGCGTCCGACCTGCAAGTACCCACAAAAAGGTGGCCACCGCCGCCCGCCCGCTTCAGCCTCTCCCGCCGGCCTGCTCCAGGCGATCGGTCAGAAGGCTCTGGAAATGCGGGCACGTCATGATGTCGTCGTGCGGGCAGTCGCCCTCGATCATGTGGAGTGCGGCCTGCGCCCGCGCGATCCGTGTCAGCAGCCGCTCGCGGTGCCGGGCCACCACCTCGCGGCGGGCCGGTGCGGACCGGGCGGCCAGCATCGTCCGGATGTCCGCGAGCTCGAAGCCCGCCTCCTTCGCGATCAGGATCGCCGCCACCCGGCGCAGGTCCGCGTCGGTGTAGCGGCGGCGGTCGCCCGCGCGGGCCGGTGCCAGCAGCCCTTCCGCCTCCCAGTAGCGCAGCACGTGCGCCGGAAGCCCGAACCGGGCCGCCACCTCGCCGATTGACTTCATGTCGGCATTAAGTCGCACATCGCCAACCATGTCCACACTCCCCAGGCCGGCGGGTCCCCCGCTTGGGGGAGAGGTGTCCCCGGGCGGGGGGACGATCCGCCGCGACACCGCTTCCTAATCTCGGTCCAATGGCCGAGGAGGAATGGCGATGAGCGGTGTTGCGGCGCAATTCGCGAATATCGTCGGGGACGCGAATCTGCTGACAGGCGCGGCGATCCCCGAGGACTACGCGCACGACGAGGCCCTGCGGGTCGCCCCTCGGCGTCCCGCCTACCTGGCGAAGCCGGGAAGCGCCGAGGAGGTCGCGGGGCTGCTCAGGGCCGCGGGCGAGCACGGCGTGCCGGTCACCGCGCGGGGCTCGGGCACCGGGCTCTCGGGGGCCGCGCGGCCGCGGGAGAACGGCCTGGTGATCTCGTTCGAGCGGATGAACGCCGTGCTGGAGGTCGACACCGCCAACCACGTCGCCGTGGTCCAGCCGGGCGTCACGCTGTCCGACCTGGACGCGCGGACGGCCGAGGCCGGGCTCGGGTACACCGTCCACCCCGGCGAGCTGAGCGCGAGCGTCGGCGGCAACGTCGGGACGAACGCCGGCGGGATGCGCGCGGTCAAGTACGGCGTCACGCGGCACCACGTCGTCGGGCTGGAGGCGGTGCTGCCGACCGGAGAGATCATCCGGACCGGCGGCAAGATCTCGAAGGTCTCGACCGGCTACGACCTGACCCAGCTGATCATCGGCTCCGAGGGCACGCTCGCGATCGCGACCGAGATCATCGTGCGGCTCCACCCGCGCCTGCCGCACGGCGCGACGGTGCTCGCCCCGTTCGCGACCTTCGACGAGGTGCTGACCGCCGTCCCGAAGATCGTCTCCAGCGGGCTCGAACCGCACATCCTCGAATACCTCGACACCCTGACGCTCACCGCGATCAGCGACCACGTGCGGCTCAACCTCGGAATGCCCGCGGACGTCCGCGACTCCGCGGAGGCGTACCTGGTGGTGGCGCTGGAGGACCGCGACGGCGACCGGCTGCAGGACGACATCGGCGAGCTCGGCGGCCTGCTCGACGCCCTCGGCGCGCTGGACGTCTACGTCCTCGAAGGCGGCTCGGCCCGCAGGCTCATCGAGGCGCGCGAGAAGTCGTTCTGGACGGCCAAGGCGTTCGGCGCCGACGACGTCATCGACGTGGTGGTCCCGCGGGCCGCGATGCCGGAGTTCCTGCGCCGGACCAAGCGGCTCGCGGAGCCGTACGGGGCGAGCGTGGCCGGGTGCGGGCACGCCGGCGACGGCAACGTCCACCTCGCCGTCTTCTGCGAGGACCCGGACGAGCGGAGGAAGCTGCTGACCGGCGTCTTCGCGCTGGGCATGGAACTGGGCGGCGCGATCTCCGGCGAGCATGGTCTCGGCCGGACGAAGTCCGGGTACTTCCTGGAACTGGAGGACCCGGCGAAGATCGCGCTGATGCGGCGCATCAAGGCGACCTTCGACCCGGCCGGGATCCTCAACCCGGGTCTGCTTTCCGACGAGGAGGCCGCCAGGTGAACGGCGCGCAGTCACTGATCCGCACGCTCGCGGACGCAGGCGTGGAGGTGTGCTTCGCCAATCCCGGCACCTCGGAGATGCACTTCGTCGCCGCGCTCGACTCCGTCCCCGGGATGCGGGGCGTGCTCGGCCTGTTCGAGGGGGTCGTCACCGGCGCCGCGGACGGCTACGCGCGGATCGCCGGGAAGCCGGCCGCGACGCTGCTGCACCTCGGCCCGGGTCTCGGCAACGGGCTGGCGAACCTGCACAACGCGCGCCGCGCGCGCACCCCGATCGTCAACGTGGTCGGCGACCACGCGACCTACCACCGGCGCTACGACGCGCCGCTCGACTCCGACATCGAGGCCGTGGCCGGCTCGCTCGAAGGCTGGGTCCGCCGGTCCGAGCACGCGAAGGACGTCGGCGCCGACGCCGCCGCGGCGGTCGCGGCCGCCCAGGACGCGCCCGGGCGCATCGCGACGCTGCTCCTCCCGGCCGACGCGTCCTGGGGCGAGGGCGGCGAGACCGCCGCTCCCGTCCCGCCGCGCGGCCCCCGGGCCGTCGACGCGACCACCGTGCGGGACGTCGCCGGGGTGCTGACCGGCGGCGAGCCGGTGGCACTGATCACCGGCGGCGACGCCTGCCGCGAGGCCGGGCTGCGCGCGACCGGCCGGATCGCCGCCGCGACCGGCGCGCGGGCGTTCGCCGAGACGTTCCCTGCGCGGCTCGAACGCGGCGCGGGCCTGCCGGCGATCGAGCGGCTCGGCTACCTCGGCGAGCAGGTCGCGCAGCAGCTCGACGGGGTCGCGCACGTGGTCGTCGCCGGGGCGAAGGCGCCCGCCTCGTTCTTCGCCTACCCGGGCAGGCCGAGCGACCTGGTGCCCGAGGGCGCGCGGGTTCACGTACTGGCGGAACCCGGGCAGGACGTCCCGCGCGCGTTGGCCGACCTCGCCGACCTGGTCGCCGCCGGAACCGAGCCGGTGCTTCAGGAGCCCTCCCGTCCCGCGCTGCCGTCCGGGCCGCTGACCCTGCAGAACTGGGCCGAGGTGATCGGCGCGCTGCTCCCCGAGCGCGCGATCATCGCGGACGAGGCGAACACCTCCGGGCTGGCGCTGCCCGCCGCGACCGCGGGCGCGCCGCGGCACGACGTGCTGACCCTGACCGGGGGCGCGATCGGCTTCGGCATGCCCGTCGCGACCGGCGCGGCCGTCGCCGCGCCGGACCGGCCGGTGATCGACCTGCAGTCCGACGGCAGCGCGATGTACACGATCTCGGCGCTGTGGACGCAGGCGCGGGAGGACCTCGACGTCACCACGGTCCTGCTGAACAACGGCGCCTACGCCATCCTGCGGCTGGAGCTGCAGCGGGTCGGGGCGGACGGCGGCCCCAAGGCGGCCGAGCTGCTCGACCTGTCCCGGCCGGAGATCGACTTCGTCGGGATCGCCGAAGGCATGGGCGTTCCCGCGACGCGGGCGACGACCGCGGAGGAGCTGGCCGAGCAGTTCCGGCGGGCGCTGGCCGAGCCCGGCCCGCACCTGATCGATGCGATCGTCCCGCCGCTGCTCTGACGGCGCCGGCCACCCGATGTCCCCCGGGCGACGAGCCCGGGCGCGATCACCACCTCCCACCCGACCGGAGGAGCAAGCATGTCCGAACATGTCCACATCTGCGAGCAACTCGCCGGCCGGGACACCCCCGCGCTCAGCAACGCCCTGCGCCGCACCGAGGCCGGCGCCGACGGGCAGGCGTACACCGACGGCTCGCTCCGCCGGATCGCCGGGGGACGTTTCCTGGGCACCGCCGTCACCGCCACGATGCGGGCGAGCGAACCGGGCGACGACGCGGTACCCGTCGCCGAGCTGCACCGGGCCGTGCTCGCCGCCGAGGGACCGGTCGTCGTCGTGGTCCAGGACCTCGACGAGGTGCCCGGCGCCGGGGCGTCCCTCGGCGAGGTCAACGGGACGCTGCTGGCCGCGCCGGCGATCTCCGGGTTCGTGACCAACGGGCGGGTGCGGGACGAGCCGGACCTGCGCGCGATGGGTTTCGCCGTGCACGCGGCCGGTCTGTGCGTCGCCCGCGCCCACATGCGGCTCACCGCGATCGGGGTACCGGTGCGGGTCGGCGGCCTCGACGTGGAACCCGGCGACCTCCTGCACGGCGACCAGCACGGCGTCCTGCGCGTCCCCCGCGCCGTCGCCCCCCACGACCGGCCGCTGACGCCGGCCGAGCCGCGCGCCGCGGTGGCCGGCGCCGACGCGGTGATCACGACGCTCAACGACCGGATCGGACCGGCCGTCCTCGACGCGGCCGGGCCGCGGCTGCGCGTGGTGGCGGACACGGCCACCGGCCACGACAACCTCGACGTCGCCGCGATCACCGCGCGCGGCGCGGTCGCCACGAACACCCCGGGCGTGCTGGTCGACGCGACCGCCGACCTGACGATGGCGCTGCTGCCTGACGTGACCCGGCGGGTGGGCGAGGGCGACCGGCTGATCCGGTCCGGCTCGCCGTGGTCGTGGGACATCGGGTTCATGCTCGGCACGGGGCCGCAGGGACGGCGGCTCGGCATCGTGGGGATGGGCGCCATCGGCCGGGCGGTGGCCGCGCGTGCACCCCGGTCTGCTCGGGCTCGACAACGTCGTGCTCGCACCCCACCTCGGCTCCGCCACCACCGAGACCCGGACCCGGATGGCCGAGGTCGCGGTGGAGAACGTCGTCTCCGTCCTGACCGGCGGCGGACCGGTCACCCCGATCCACCTGCCCTGATAACGCCCTCTTTTTGGGAGAACCGATGACGCAATATCCGACCCGCGTTTCGCCAGTCGACCTGGACGGCCTTTCCGGCCGTCAGGAGGCCGTGCGCATCAAGATGGGGCCGTACGGGGAGAGCGGCACCTCCACCATGATGAAGACCTTCCTCAACTATCCCGAGTTCGCCCGTTCCATCGGACGGATCGGCACGCGCGTCACCCTGACCGGCGACCTGCCGCCGCGCCTCGCCGGACTCGCCTCCCTGCGCACGGCCTGGCTGTGCGACAGCGAATACCTGTGGTCGCACATTCGCGAGCGATGCCTGGAGATCGGCCTCAACGAGGACGAACTAGCCGAGGTGGCCGCCGGCGTCTCGGGTGGCGGGCTGAGCGGCATGGACAGGCACATCGTCGAGGCGATCGACGAATTGCACCGGACGCATTACCTGAATGACGAGAAGTGGTATCGGATCGGCCGGCTCGGGCCGAACGCGCTCATGGACATCATGACGACCTACGGCTTCTTCGTCTCGCTCGCGGCCGCCGTCAACAGCATGGGCGTGCCGTTGGAGGACGGCCTCACCGGTTGGGGCGCGGTGCGTGACGTGGCGGACCACGAAGGCGACCGGAACCTCAAGGCCCCGCGCAGCCTGCCCAAACGCGTCTTCGAGGCCGACTACGCGAACCTGAGCCCGCGGCAGATCGAGCAGGCGAACCGCATGGGCCGCCGCGGCAAACCGAGCACGTCGAAGCTGCAGAAGGCGATGATCAACTACCCGGAGTTCCTCCAGGCGATCTCCCCCTTCGGCAAGCGCGCCATCGACGACACCTGCCTCCCGCCGCGCGTGTGGCAGCTCGCCTGCATGCGCACGGTCTGGCTGTGCGACAGCGAATACCTGTGGTCGCAGCACCGCAAGGCGAGCCTGAAACTCGGCGTCACGGACGAGGACCTTCTCGGCGTCGCCGAAGGCCCCGAGAGTTCACGGCTGGAGAGTTTCGACCGCGTGGTCGTCAGCACCGTCGACGACATGTACCACCGGAACCGCATATCGGACGAGAACTGGAAGCAGTTCGACCAGTTCGGTCCCGAAGGCGTCACCGATCTCATCCTCGTTTACGGGCTCTACGTCCTCCAGTCCTGCGTCGCACGCAATTTCGGCACGACCTTGGAAGAGGGATCGGTCGGTTACCTGCCCGAGCTCGACCGGTTCCGCGACGGGCAGCAGCGCACGCTCTGAGACGAGCCGAACTGAGACGAGGCGGAGGACAATGGACGACACATCTGATCGCCGGTCGCAGGACTGGTTCGGCGGCCGAGGCGCGAAGGGCTTCGCGCATCGGAGCTGGGTGCGAAGCCGCGGCGTGCCGGAGGACCACTTCGACGGCAGGCCCGTCATCGGCATCTGCAACACCTGGTCCGAGCTGACCTCCTGCAACTCCCACTTCCGCGAGCTGGCGCAGCACGTCCGGGAGGGGATCCTGGAGGCGGGCGGCGTCCCGATGGAGTTCCCCGTCATCTCGACGGGCGAGACGCTGACCCGTCCCACCGCCATGCTGCTGCGCAACCTCTGCAGCATGGACGTCGAGGAGACCCTGCGCGCCAACCCGCTCGACGGGGTGGTGCTGATGATGGGCTGCGACAAGACGACCCCCGGACTGCTGATGGGGGCCGCCAGCGTGAACCTGCCGACGATCGGCGTGTCGGCGGGGCCGATGCTCAACGGCAGCTTCCGCGGCAGGCCCTTCGGGATCAAGGACGTCTGGAACCTCTCGGCGGACCTGCGCGCGGGCCGGGCGACGGTCGCGGACGTGGAGGAGGCCGAGTCCTGCCTCAACCGCACCGTCGGCGTCTGCAACGTCATGGGCACCGGGTCGACGATGGCGGCGATGGTGGAGGCGATGGGCGTCGGCCTGCCGGGCAACGCCGCGATCCCCGCCGTCGACGCCCGGCGCCGGGTGCTCGCGCGCATGGCGGGGCGCCGCGTCGTCGACATGGTCCGCGAGGACCTCACGCTCGACCGGCTGATGACCCGCGCGGCGTTCGAGAACGCGATCAAGGTCAACGCCGCGATCGGGGGCTCGACCAACGCCGTCATCCACCTGACCGCGGTGGCGCGGCGGATGGAGGTGCCGCTGTCCATCGAGGACTGGCACCGGATCGGCAGGGACATTCCCACGCTGCTCAACATCCAGCCGTCCGGCGACCACCTGATGCAGGACTTCCACGAGGCCGGCGGCCTGCCGGTGATCATCCGGGACCTGTGCGAGGCCGGCCTGCTGGACGGCGGCGCGCTGACCGCGTCCGGCCGCACGCTCGCGGAGAGCAACGCCGGCGCCGTGTGCCACGACCGTGACGTGATCTTCAGCGTGGCGGAGCCGTTCAAGTCGCACTCGGGGATCGCGGTCCTGCGCGGCAACCTGTGCCCGGACGGCGCCGTCATCAAGCCGTCCGCCGCGGAGCCGCGGCTGCTCAAGCACCGGGGCCGGGCCGTCGTCTTCGAGAACCAGGACGACCTGAACGAGCGCGTCGACGATCCCGGTCTCGACATCGACGCGGACTCGGTCATGGTCCTGAAGAACTGCGGCCCCAAGGGCTTTCCCGGCATGCCGGAGCTCGGCATGATGCCCATTCCGGCGAAGCTGCTGGCCCAGGGCGTCACGGACATGGTGCGCATCTCCGACGCGCGGATGAGCGGTACCTCGTTCGGCGCGGTCGTCCTGCACGTGTCCCCCGAAGCGGCCGCCGGCGGCGCGCTGGACGTGGTCCGGAATGGCGACGTCATCGAACTCGACGTGGCCGAGCGCCGGCTCGATCTGCTCATCTCCGACGACGAACTGCGGGAGCGGCTCGAAGCGCGGGAAATCCCCGAACCGAAGGCCACGCGGGGTTACGCGAAGCTCTACATCGACACCGTGAACCAGGCGCACGACGGGTGCGATCTGGATTTCCTCGTCGGCAAGACAGGCAGCGCCGTCCCACCCAACCAGCACTGATTCCTCCCGATGGAAAGGACGTCGGCATGAGCACGTCAATCAAGGTCTATGTGCCGCAAGGTTCACTGGGCGTCGGCCTCTTCCCGGAGGAGATCGACCTCGCCCTCGCACGCGACCCCGACGCGATCTCACTGGACGCGGGGTCGACGGACAGCGGCGCGGCCTATCTCGCCAAGGGCATGTCCAAGAACGACCGCAACTCCGTGAAAAGGGACCTGGAACTGCTGATGCACGCCCAGCGGACCGCGGAGATCCCGCTGCTGATCGGCACGGCCGGGCAGGCGGGCGGCGACCTGAACGTCGACTGGACGCGGGACATCGTCCTGGAGATCGCCAAGGAGAAGGGGTACTCGCCGAAGATCGCGCTGCTCTACTCGGAGCAGTCGCCGGAGATCGTCAAGCGGAAGCTCGCCGAGGGCCGGATCTCCAACCTGCCGCCGCTCGGCGACCTCGACGAGGCGCGGATCGACCGCTGCCTGCACATCGTCGCCCTGATGGGGCCCGAGCCCTACTTCGCCGCGCTGGAGGCCGGCGCCGACATCATCATCGGCGGGCGCGCCTCCGATCCGGCGGTCATCGCCGCCTACCCGCTGTGGAAGGGCGCGCCCGCCGGCCCGTCCTGGCACGCCGGCAAGATCGCCGAGTGCGGCGGCCAGGCCACGTCGGCGAAGACCGGCCAGCGCGGGGTGCTGATCGAGATCGGCGCGGACGGCTTCGACGTCGAGCCGGTGGACCCGCGGTTCAAGGCCACGGTGAACGGCATCTCGGGGCACTTCCTCTACGAGAACAAGAACCCGTGGCGGCTGACCGAGCCGGGCGGCGAGCTCGACGTGACGGGCTGCGAGTACGTCCAGCTGACCGAGTCGAAGGTGCGGGTGACCGGCTCGGAGTGGATTCCGCGGCCGTACACGATGAAGCTGGAAGGCGCCTCTGGGAACCTCTTCCAGACCATCATGATCGTCGGGATCGCCGATCCCGACGTGCTGGCCGACCCCCAGACGTTCCACGACAAGATGCTGTTCACGATGACCGAACGGGCGAAGTCGGCCACCGGTCTCGACGAGGGCGACTTCCACATCTCCCTGCGCATGTACGGCTACAACGGGGTGAGCGGCATGCCGCCGGCTCCGGGCTCGGTGCCCCTCGAAATCGGCCTGATGGGCGTCATCACGGCCAAGACGCAGGAACTCGCGAGCGAGATGGCGAAAGCCTGCAACCCGTACTTCTTCCACATGCCCATCCGGATGGGAATGGAGCTGCCCAGTTACGGCTGGGCGTTCACGCCCGGCGACATCGACCGCGGCCCCGTCTACCAGTACGAGCTGAACCATGTGGTCAGCCTCGACGATCCGCTGGAACTCGTCCGCTTCGAAATGATCGACGCCTGAAGAACCGAGAGAGAGAAGGTGGCCAGCGATGCCCAAGGTCAGTGAAGTCTGCCGGCACGTCGAATCGAAGGTGGCGGGGCCGTTCTGGGTCACGATCGACCTGATGTTCGACGGCGAGGAGAACTACGACCGCTACGTCCGGAGCCCGGCGCTCAGCGCCGAGTCGGTCGGGACGATCTACGGCGTCGATCCGGAGACCGTGTCCTTCTACCCGATCCCCCAGTTGAAGGTTCTGAAGATTTCTTATCCACGGCGCGTCCCGCAGGGCGGTGTCGAGGAACGCGACCTGCATTCCGGCCAGCAGTACGCCTACCTGCTCGACGTCGAACTCTCCTGAGAGGACGGGAACGGCATGACCGGCCAATTCGGTGACTACCAGTTCGAGATCTACCTCGACGCGTTGAGCGGGAACGTCTCGGACCTCCCGATGGACTACGCGACGCTGGAGCGCAAGGCCGCCGCCGCGCTCCCGCGGTCGCTGCACTCCTACATCGCGGGCGGAGCGGGGGACGAGGCGACCCAGCGCCGCAACGCCGACGCGTTCGCGCGGTGGGGACTGATACCGCGCATGCTGGTCGGCGCCGAGAAGCGCGACATGTCGGTCACGGTGTGGGGGCAGACGTTCCCCGCCCCGATCTTCATGGCGCCGATCGGCGTGGCCGGGCTGGTCACCGCCGACGGGCACGGGGACATCGCGGTCGCGCGGGCCGCCGCCGAGACCGGCGTGCCCGCGATGTTCTCCACGCTCATGCAGGACCCGCTGGAGGAGGTGATCGAGCACGCGGGCCCGACGCCCAGCCTCTTCCAGCTCTACACGCCCAAGGACCGCGATCTCGCGGCCAGCCTGGTCGAGCGCGCGGAGAAGGCCGGCTACCGCGCCATCGCGGTCACCCTCGACACCTGGATCCCCGGCTGGCGGCCCCGCGACCTGGCCACCGGCAACTTCCCCCAGCTGCGCGGGCACGTCCTGAAGAACTACTCCGGCGATCCGGTCTTCCGCCGCCTCGCCGGTCCGGCCGGCGCGCCGCGGGAGGACGTCCGCACCTGGGCGGAGACCTTCGGCAACCCGCTGACCTGGGCCGACCTGGGCTGGCTCCGGTCGCTGACCGAGCTGCCGATCGTCCTCAAGGGGATCTGCCACCCGGACGACGCCCGCCGCGCCGTCGACGCCGGCGTGGACGGCGTCTACTGCTCCAACCACGGCGGGCGCCAGGCCAACGGCGGCCTCAGCGCCCTCGAACTCCTACCGGACGTGGTGGCGGCCTGCGACGACCAGGTGCCGGTCCTGTTCGACTCCGGCGTCCGGAGCGGGTCCGACGTGGTCAAGGCCCTCGGCCTCGGCGCCACCATGGTCGGCATCGGCCGCCCCTACGTCTACGGGCTCGCGCTCGGCGGCGTCGCCGGGCTGGTCCACGTGCTGCGGATGCTGCTCGCCGAGGCGGACCTGCTGATGGCCGTGAACGGGTACCCCGACCTCGCGGCCGTGCGCGCGAACACCAGGAAGGCGGGATGACGCGTCCCGCGGGCGGTTGCGCGTCCTAGAGGTCCTGCTCGTCCCCGACCTGGACGATGCCGTGCCGGTAGGCGTACCGGACGGCGTGCACCCGGTCGCGCAGCTTCAGCTTGGTGAGGATCCGCGAGACATGGGTCTTGACGGTCTCGTCGCCGATGTAGAGGCGCGCGCCGATCTCCGGATTCGTGAACCCCTCCGCGAGCAGCACGAACACCTCGCGCTCCCGCGCCGTCAGCCGGACCATCCCGGGCGGCGGCTCCGGGGGCGCCTCCTCGGCCGGGGCCAGGGCGTCGGCGATGCGCGGCGTGAGCCGCCGCACGACCGACGGGTCCACGTAGGCGTCGCCGCGCGCCGCCGCCCGGACCGCGGCGATGAGCTCCTCCGGCGGCAGGCTCTTGAGCACGAAGCCGTGGACCCCGGCGGTCAGCGCGCGGTGCAGGTACTCGTCGCTGTCGTAGGTGGTGAGCATCAGCATGCGGACACCGGTCAGCCCCGAGGCGACGATCTCGGCCGCCGCCGCCAGCCCGTCGAACTTGGGCATCCGGACGTCCAGGATCGCGAGGTCCGGGCGCAGCCGGATGGTCTCCGCGACCGCGGCGCGCCCGTCCGCGACCTCGGCCACGCACTCGAAGTCCGGCTGGGTGCTGAGGATCGCGCGCAGGCCGGACCGGAAGGTCGCGTGGTCGTCGGCGATCAGTACGCGGAACATGACGGTGCTTCTCCTGGTGATGGGGCGCCGCAGGACACGCTGACCCTGGTCACCCAGGTCCGGCCGGCGGCGTCGGGTCCGTGGGAGACGGTGCCCCCGAACAGGGCGGCCCGGCTGCGGATGCCGTCCAGCCCGCGCCCGGTCGAGGGGCGGTCGCCGCGCTCGGACCGCGGCCCGATGCCGTTGCGCGCGGTCAGCACGATCCGGGTCTCGCCGAAGTCGAGATCGACCTCCACGACGTTCCCGTCCCCGTACCGCAGCGCGTTGGTCAGCATCTCCTGGGTGATCCGGTACAGCGCGGCGTCGACGGGGCCGGGCAGCCCGCGCGGCGCGCCGCTCACCCGGAACCGGACGGCCAGCCCCGACCGGTGCACCCCGTCGAACAGGTCGACGAGGTTGGCGAGCCCGAGCTGGTCGGTCGAGTCCGCCTTCTCGTGCAGGACGTCGAGCATGCGGCGCAGGTCGGCCATCGCCGAACGGCTGGACGACTCGACGGCCCCGAGCGAGTCCATGATCTCCGAATCGGCGAATTCCGGTTTGGCGGCGAGTTTCATCCGCGCGGCGCCCGCGTGCACCCCGATCGCGCTCACGTGGTGGGAAATGACATCGTGCAGATCACGCGCGATCGACGTCCGGACCCTGTCGACCGCCCTCTCCATTTCCGCGGCGGCCTCGCGCAATTCGTTCTCCCGGTTGTGGCGCAGTTCCGAAATGTGCGCGCGGCGGGACGAGGTGTACCTGCCGACCAGCCAGGGAATGCACGCGTCCTTCATCATCTCGGTGGCGGCCGCGAGGGGGTTCGCCGGGTCGGCGACCAACTGCGCGGTGACCGCGCCCACCGCCAGCGCGGAGACGGCGCCGACGCTCCACCGGCCGCGCAGCCACGCGCCGGCGCGGTAGGCGGCGATCACCGTCCCGACCAGGTCGAGCTCGGGCTCGGGGGTCCCGCGGAGCACGACGGCGAGGCCGACCGCGGTGACCGCGTGCAGGACGACGACCCACCCGGAGTACCGGACGGGCAGCGCCAGGGCGGCGTCGACGCCCACGACGGCGGCGAGCACCCCGGCCCGGAGCGCGACGGGCAGGTCCGGCGTCGCGACGCCCACCACCACGGCGTCGACCAGCAGGCACGCGACGGCGACGGGGAGGGCCCGCCGTTCGAGGGAGCGCATCACGCGGGGAGCGTCCGCCCATCGCGGGGACGCCCGCGCCACCGCCGTCCCGGCGTCGTCCGCATTCGCCACCGAAGCGATGTTATCCGGACCACACCGGGCGAGGAGTCCCCCGACCAGGGGATACGCCTCCCCGGACGGTGTGACGACCCGCCGCGACCGGGCTCCTACGCTCGGCCTCGTCGCAAAAGTCTTCCGAGGTCATTCCGCTTGCCGGGTGCCTTGGCGGGGGTCACAGCAGAGAGGAAACACCATGCTGGCTCTCCTGGGGTTCGGGACGATCGGCCTCTTCACCGCATTGGTCATGACGAAAAGGCTGTCGGCGGTCGCCGCGCTCATCCTCGTCCCCACGGTATTCGGACTGATCGGCGGGCTCGGTGCCGATCTGGGCGACATGATGATCTCCGGAATCGCGGAAACCGCGCCGACCGCGGTGATGCTCGTCTTCGCCCTGATGTATTTCCTGGTGATGTTCGAATGCGGGCTGTTCGAGCCGTTCGTCCGCCGGATCGTCGCCGCGGTGGGCGACGATCCGGTGCGGATCGTGGTGGGCACCGCGATCCTGGTCATGATCGTCGGCCTGGACGGCGACGGCGCCACGGCCGTGCTGATCACCGTGTCCGCGATGTATCCGATCTACCGCCGGGTCGGCGTCAACCCGCTGATCATCGCCATGCTGCTGGGCGTCATCTGCCCGATCCTCAACTGGATGCCGTGGGGCGGCCCGGCGGCCCGGATGGCGATCTCCCTCAAGATCGACATCACCGACATCGTCGTCCCCATGCTGCCGGCGTTCTTCGTCTCGCTCGCGGCCTGCCTCGTCTTCGCCTACGTCCTCGGCCGCGCGGAGCGGAAGCGGCTGCGCGGGCTCGAAGCGCCGGCGGAGGCGGACGCACCGGGGGGCGCCGACGCACCGTGGGGGCGCCCACGAACCCCGCACGGTGATCGAGCCCCGGAACTTCTGGTTCAACTTCCCGCTCACGGTCGCGCTCATGGTGGGCCTGGGGCTCGGGATCATGCCCCTGCCGGCGCTGGTGATGACCGCGTTCGCGATCGCGATCACGGTCAACTTCCCCAACCTGCGCGAGCAGCAGGAGCGGCTGAAGCCGCACGCCGGCACCGTCGTCATGCTGATCACGCTCATCCTGGCGGCCGGCGCGTTCACCGGCATCATCAGCGAGAGCGGCATGGTCGAGGCGATGTCCGACCACATCATCTCGGCCGTCCCGCAGAGCTGGGGCGGGGCCTTCGCCTTCGTCACCGCGGCGCTCTCCATGCCGATGCTGATCATCCTGTCGACCGACGGCTTCTACCTCGGCGTCGTCCCGATCCTCGCGCAGACCGCCGGAGAGTTCGGCATCCCGCCCGAGGTGGTCGCCCGCGCCGCCCTGATCGGCATGCCCCTGCACTCGCTCAGCCCGCTGATCGCCCCGATCTACTTCGTCGCCACCCTGCTGCGGACCGACATCGGGACGCTGCAGCGCTTCGCCTGGCCCTGGACCCTCGGCCTCAGCGTCATCGCCATGGCCGCCGCCACCGTCACCGGCGCCATCTACGCCGCATAACCCCAGTCACAGGAGGCACGGGTGCGATTCATCACCTACACCACCGGCACCGAAGAGGGCGTCGCGATCAAATCCGGAGAGGGCTATCGAGGCCGTCCGGTCTCCGAGCTCGGCGGCGACCTCCAGCACTTCCTGCGCAGCGACGCCGACCTCGCCGACCTGGGGAAGACCCTCGACGGCGCACCGGAACTCGCCCTGCCGGACGTGCGGCTGCTGCCACCGGTCGTCCGGCCGGGGAAGATCCTCTGCATCGGGCTGAACTACCACGAGCACTCGGCGGAGAGCGGCTTCGAGGCGCCGTCCTACCCGGCCGTCTTCGCCCGGTTCGCCAACAGCCTGGTCGCGCACGGCGAACCGCTGGTGCGACCGGACGCGTCCGACCTCCTCGACTACGAGTGCGAACTCGCCGCCGTCATCGGCAAGGGCGGCAGGCACATCGGCGAAGACGAGGCGCTCGACCACGTCGCGGGCTACTCCGCGTTCAACGACGGCTCCGTCCGGGATTTCCAGATCAAGTCGCAGCAGTGGACGATGGGCAAGACCTTCGACGGCACCGGCGCCTTCGGCCCGGAACTCGTCACGCGCGACGAACTGCCCCCCGGCTGCGCCGGACTGCGCATCAGGACGCTCCTGAACGGCGAGACGATGCAGGAGGCCGACACCAAGGACATGATCTTCGGCGTGGCCGCGCTGGTCTCCCTCCTCTCCGAGGCCATGACGCTGGACCCCGGCGATGTGATCGTCACCGGCACCCCCGGCGGCGTCGGCGCCCTGCGCGACCCGCAGGTCTGGCTGAAGCCGGGCGACGAGTGCACGATCGAGATCGAGCAGATCGGCTCATTGACCAACCCGATCGTCCAGGAAACCCCACACTGACCCGCAACGAACCGCCCCAGCCTGACGCGCAGCCCGTCGCGTCAGGCTGGGACGCGTTGAGGGCGGCCCTTTGGTCGCCGTACTAACCTTCGAACGTGAGTTTCAGTTTGTACGCGCGAAAGGTGCGTGATCCCACTCGGCCCTACCCTCGGCGGGTCGCAGATCTCCGATCGTGCGTGCAGTTGTATCGCCCCCTCGGTTTCCATGCGACCCTCAGCTATTTGGAGGAGATCGCGGGGCCGTTTCGACGCGACGAGCAATCGCTGCTGCGTGCCTTGGAGGCGCTCACAACCAGCCGCGAACTGTGGAAGGCGGATGTCCGCGACTACGCCGCCAAGCGTGGACGCGCGAAACTGCAGGGTCAGCGAAGCCCTCGCCCCGCAGACCTTGATCCCAGCCACTCGCCCGGCCACTGGTACGGCGCTCCGCAAGAGGCGGCCCTGTACGCTCTGAGGTTCTGGTGCCGCAAGCGCCTCCCCACCCTTCTCGAAGCGTCTGACCAGGTCACCGAAGACCTGAACACCTGCGTAATCGCGTGCCTGGAATCAGGTGGCTCGCTCACCGCCGCACAGCACAAGATCTTCACGAACTGCAAGACCGCTCTCCAGAAGCGTCTACAGCCCGGCATCGCCCAAGACGATCCAACGGCCTACTTCCGCACCCGCGATCTCCTGACAGTCGCGGGCCTGCTGGAAACCGTTCGCACCGCGTCCTCCGACTGCCGCGCTTAAACAAGCTCAGGCATACCGGGAGACAGTCAGCGAACTAATGTTCCTCTCGGATTGCCGCCGGGTGTCGGTATCGGCTGGCAGTATTACGGGCCATGAGCGACAGGGAAGGCGGCCCGCTTGCCGGGCTGGACGAGGTCGACTGGGCCGCCCTCGAACATGCCTACGGCTCGGCCGAGGACGTGCCCGACCAACTCCGGGCGCTCGCCTCAGAGTCAGCCGGCGAGCGCGACAAGGCAAGACACGAGCTGTACGGCAACATCTTCCACCAGGGCAGCCGGTACGAGGCGACCGCGCACGCCGTCCCGTTCCTGGCCGCGCTGGCCGCCGACCCTCGGGTCCAGGACCGCGCCGGCATCGTGCACCTCCTCTCCGCGATCGCCATCGGCTACGACGAGTCGTACCTGCCGCACGGCGTCGACGTCACCGGATGGCGTGCGGGCATCCAAGAGATGCGTGCCGCCGACCCCGACGAAGAGCTGCGCCGAATGGAGCAGTGGGTCGCAGAGGCCAAGAACGAAGGCGAGCGAAGCGTCCGCGAGATGCATCTCGCCGCATTCGAACCCGGCCAGTCCCTGCACCACGCCGAAGCCGAACTCGATGCATACGACGCCGTTCGCGCCACCAGTCCGACGCTGCGCGACCTACTCGGCGATCCTGACCCGGAGATCCAGGCCGCCGCGGCGTACACGCTGGGCTGGTTCCCGGAAGAGGCGGCCGACACGCTGCCCGCCCTGCGGCCGCTCCTGGAGCCGGGCGTCGTCCCCGCCGTCGCGGTGAACGCGATCATCTCCGCGGGTCTGCTGTCCGGCCATGACCTCGCACCGCGGCTCCGCGCTTTCCTGACCGGCCAGGACGCGCTCCTCCGGTGCGCCTCCGCGATCGCACTGGCCCGCCTGGAGGTCACCGACCCGGACGTCCTGGACGTGCTGGAGGCGGCCGCCGTCCAGCCACCCGAGAACTCCGAACCCGGGATCCATCATCTGGACGGCAACGTGCGCGGCTACGCGACGATCACGCTCTCGGGGATCGAGGAGCGGGCGCATCCGAGGCTTCTCGGCGCCCTGCTCAAGGGGCTGGCGCTCAGCTCCGGCCCCGATGCCTTCCCAACGGCCGAGGCCGTGCTGCAACACGTCTTCGGGCAGCCGCGGAGCACGCCCCTGCCGCCATTCGCGGAGCTGACCGAACCGCAGCAGCTCGCCGTCCGGACACTGGCCGAGATGGGGGACGACACCTGGCGGTGGGGCAACTTCATGCTGATGCTCAGCTCTTGGGGCCTCCCGTCCCGGCGAGCGAAGTGCCGCACGTACGCGGGGCTGGACTGAGACCGGGTTCTAGCTGGAAGACGAGCCTGCCGTCCTCACCCGTCAGGGGTTGGATCGCCACCCGGCAGCGGCGAGGACCTCACCCAGCTGACCACGTGCTTGGGCCGAACGCAGGTGGTCGAGGTAATCGCGGGACTCAACGATCTTCCCGTCGCGGACCCGCATGACGAAGATCGCCGGAACGGCGAAGGGCTCGCCGGTCTCCACCACGGTCCCCTCGTACCGGAACTCGGCCACGATGACCTCGGGATCCGCGGTCTCGTGAACAGTGATGCCGACCGGCCGGCGACGCAGGGTGTGCCCTGTATAGGCGCCAGGCGGTGCGTCGATCCCGAAGTGCGCGCGCAACTCCTCAAGAGACCGCAGCGGGGGCGCCGCAAGTGGATGGAAAGGGTGCTCTACGTGGGTCTTCTCGGCGTAGAACTCGATCACGTCTTCCCAGCGTTCCTCGCAGACGCCGTGCACCAGCCTCAGAAAGATCTCGCGCGGAGTCACGGATTCGGGCATGAGACCTCTCTCTCATCAGAGGCATCAATATAGTTCGTCACCGAATTATTCGTCAAGGAATCATCTACCCACCGCCCGCCGAGTGGACCACGCTGGTGCGTGCTTCGCGCCTGCCGGGTGGCATGATCGGTGTCGTGTTGGTCATCCAACGGGTTCGCACCGTCTGGACCGGACGCGGCAGAGGTGCGGCCGAGGCGACCAAGCGCGGCCGGCTTCCCAAGGCATTCCCCGTCCCAGAGAGTGACGGTGGCGGGGAAGTACTTGTGCACGAGGTCTGGATGCGGGAGGCCGATGGGTACGTCCCGTCTGAGGAACTCCGCACCCACGGCGACCTTTCCGAGGTGGACTGGCTGTGCCTGAAGCGCGAACCGAGCGGCGCGATCCGAGTTGAGCGCCAGCCGGTCTGGGCTTCCTTTCCGGTGACCAGACGAATGGTCCACATCGGAACCCTGGCACCGGGCCAAAGCGCGTCGTACCGGGCCAACTTCCGGCTCTCCGGCTATTCAATGACCTGGACGTACTGCGACTGGGCAGTCAGCATTGCCCACGAGGCTCCCGAGAGCGCCATGTTCCTCGGACGCCACTACAGTCTCGAACGCGACGACAGGGTCTCCCTCTACGGGAAGCCCTCCCACCGCTGACCTGGCACGCTCTTGCCCGCTGCCGGAGCGCGCCAGGTCGCATTGTTCATTCGGGGCCGAAGAGCAGTGTCAGGACGAAGGCGAGCGCGAGGCATAGCCCGAAACAGATGAAGACTCCGCCGACCCAGCCGCCGCGCATCGACGTGCCTTCGACAAAAGCCACCGCGGGCTTCTTGGGGTGGTACAGGACTTTGACCGGGCTCCCCTCACGCAGGTTCCGCATCCCGATGTCGCCACCCTTGGTCGTGATCTCGCGCCCGTCCTCGGTGACGAACTCGACGATCGCCTCCCGGATGGTGCTCCCGTTCTCGCTGAAGATGACGTCGAGCTTGGTGATGCGTCCCGAGACGCGCACCGCGCGGGCACGGAACAGCCTGGCCCTGGCCAGCAGGAAGACCCCGGCCACGAAAAGGCAGCCCGCGAAGACGACCAAGAGTGACAGCTCGTCCACGAAACCTCCCGGTCGCCGCCGCGGCCCTTCGCCCAGACCGTCTGCGGCAGGCTACATGGACCCCTTGCGACCTTCAGGATGCCGGGGGTTGGCGTCACGTCATCTCGCCGGCGGTTCGGCGGTGTCGAGAAACGCCATCAGCGCATTCGACGCCCGCTCGATATGGGCCTTCATGGCCTCGTCGGCCTTGCGGTCGAGCGTCAGACGTGCCTCAAGCAGGTACCGGTCTGCGCATCGTCTCGGTGGCCGAGCAAATCGCCCTGGCCTTCGCTTGCCATTTCCGGCCGCTACCGCTGAAAGGACCCTTGGCAGACGATCAAGATGCCTGGCCGGGCCGAATCGATTCCCGATGGGCCACCATTGCGCTGCGGTCGCCCGGGCACGTCCAGACCCGCCCGTTGACCAGCGTTGCAACCCATCCTGGCCGCGCAACGGCGGGCACGCGCGCGGGTCCGCAGCGAGAGCCGTCGCCGATGGGGACGTCCTCGCCCCCAAGCCGCGTGACCAACCTGGTGATCGATAGTGGTCACCGCACTGGCCACTTCGATCCGGACTCAGGTCGGCCGGGCGGCGGGCCGGAGGCCGTCCATCAGAAGGTCGAGCAGGCGACCGGCCCTGGCTTCATGCTCGTGCCGGGGGGCCACGGTGAAGATGCCGATGAGGGACGCGGCGATGTCTTCGGCGGTGACGTCGGAGCGGAGGTCGCCCGCCGCGCGACCGGCGTCGAGAATCGTGGTGACGGCCGCCAGTAGCTCGCTCCGCGTCTGCACATGGGCGATCTCGCCCGACTCGATCATCGCGACCAGCGTGTCGAGCATGCCGTTCTTGGTCGCGACCCAGTCCCCGAACAAGTCCATCCAGCGCCGCATCGCCGCAGCCGGGGGCAGCCGGTCGAGCAACTCGCGGGCGCCGGTCGTCAGCCGCTCGACCTGGTCCCGGTAGACCGCATCGACCAGCGACTCGCGGGTCGGGAAGTGCCGGTAGAGCGTGGCGATGCCGACTCCGGCCTCGCGGGCGATCGCGCGCATCGACGTCTCGGCGTCAGCCGACGCGAACACGCGGGTCGCCACCGCGAGCAACTGGTCACGGTTACGGGCCGCGTCCGCCCGCGGCGCGCGCATCTTCGCCTCACCCAAAACGGATCACGCTCCGGTTGTGTTAGAGTCAGCCATGAAACGGAGCATAGTCCGTTTCATGCGTTCCCTCGGCCCCCAAGGAGACAGGCGCACATGCAGGAACAGAGCGACCACCCGCCGACGAACAGGAGCCGAGCGGTTCGGCTCGATTCATTCGGCGGCCCCGAAGTACTGGACATCTGTGAGGTTCCCGCTCCGCAGGCCGGCCCAGGACAGATCCGCGTGCAAGTCACCGCGGCCGGCCTCAACCCGATGGACTGGATCATCACCGCCGACGCGGACACCGCCGCCCGGTTCGGCTTGAGCCTCCCGACCGGCTTCGGGACCGACTACGCGGGGCTGGTCGACCAGGTCGGTGACGGGGTGACCGGCTTCGCGCCGGGCGACCGGGTGTTCGGGGGCGCCCTGTCCCGCGCGGTCGCGGACTTCGTGGTGATCGACCTGGCCGAGGGGGACGCGGCGAGCGAGGCCCATCACACTCCCGACGGCGTCGACGACCGCACCGCCGCCACCCTCACGATCGCCGGGCGCACGGCATCCGCCGCCCTCGCCGTGGTCGACCCCGGCCCGGACGACACGGTGCTGATCGGCGGCGCGGCGGGCGGGGTCGGGGTGTTCGCCGTCCAACTTGCCAGGCTCACAGGAGCGCGCGTGATCGGGACGGGATCGGCGACATCTGCCGATTTCCTGCGCGATCTCGGAGCCGAGCCGGTCGCCTACGGCGAAGGTCTGACCGACCGGGTCCGGGCCCTCGCTCCCGGCGGTGTCACCGCCGCCATCGACCTGTACGGGACGGAGACGGTGCACGCCGCAAGGAAACTCGGCGTCCCGGACGACCGCATCTGCACCATCGCCGCGCAAGTCGAGGGCGTGTCGGCGGCCAACGGCGCGAACTCCGCCCCCGGCGCCCTGGAAGAGATCGCCCGCCTGGTCGCGACGGGCCGAATCCGGGTGCCGATCGCGGCGAGCTTCCCGATCGACCAGATCCGCCGCGCGGCCGAACTCCAGGCCGGCCGCCACGTACACGGCAAGGTCGTGATCGACCTCTAGATCAAGGCCCTCGCGATGTAGTCGTCACTTTTCAGGCGGGGCCCGGCCTCCTGCCCACTGAGGTCCCAGGGCGCCCAACCAGCGCGCTTCAACAGGCTCGACCACCCGCCGCCTACCTCCCCGTTGATCGCTGCCGCCTATAGCGTCAGCCTCATGGAGATGCCCGAGCTCGCAGATCTGATCTGGCTCTTCGAGGATGAACCGACCTCCGACCACGAGGATCTTTCCTGGCCCGTCGGTCTTCAGTCGTTCCGTCTCCGGCGAGGTGATCGCGAAGTGCTCTTCTCACTCGATCCCACGTCGGGCGAGGCGTACCTGACGATGTTCGAGGCGGGCGAAGAGACCGCGTCGATCGGCAGGCTTCGCAGGCTGCAGAGCCTCACGATCGAGAAGCGAGGCGAGCATGAGGGCCTGGTCATCCACTTCGCGAGCGAAGCCCTCGATCCGTTGCAGTTGCAGACACGTCCGGTCATCCGTCTCTCTTGGGACGTCATGCCACTCGGAGTCTGGTGACCGGCGCGCCTCCACACACCACCCTGCCCGAGCCGCCTACCGTCGTCCCGCGAGCGGCGCAAACTCGTCTTAGTGCGTGTTTGAGAAGTTGATCTCGGTCGGTGTGTCTGCGTGATGCGGTGTGCCGGTTCGTGCAGGGTGTGGCGATGGCTCGGACGTCGTG
>NZ_FOVH01000024.1 GCF_900115095.1 Actinomadura madurae | reverse complement strand
GCGCCGCGCTGGCGGCCGCCCGCGGCGGTCTCCGGCCCGCTGCTGGCCGACCCGATGGCCTGGTTCGGTGCGGAGCACACCGCCCTGATGGCGGGGGTCGCCCAAGCGTGCGAGGCACGCCTGACCCAGCTCGCCTGGGACCTCGCAGGATCCACCGAGACCTACCTCAACGTGCGGGGCCTGTACGACGGCTGGCAGCGCATGCACGAACAGGCGCTCGCGCTCTGCCGCGAAACCGGCGACAAGCTCGGCGAGGCCGTGCTGATGCGCGGTCTTCTGGAGGTCACCACCTGGACGGCCCCGGCGGGCCCCGGACCCGCGATGACACGGATGAGGGACGGCGCTTCGCAGCTCCTCGACCTGTCCACCGCGCTGAATGATCCGATCGGGATCTCCGACGCCCTGGCGACCCTGGCCTGGAGCCTGACGGCCGACGGCAACGGTGGTGCCCAGGCGCTCGCCCTGGCGGAAAGCGCTCTGCGGACGGCGGCCGACGCGGATTACCTCGGCGGCCAGGCGCGGGCCTACCACGTGATGGCGATCATCCACGGCGAGGACGACCCCCAGGCGGCGCACGCGGTCCTGGAACAGGCGACGAAGGTCGCCGAGGCGCTCGGCAACGCCCACTACACCACGACGATCACCCAGTTCCTCGGCGCGGCGAAAGCGTTCTGCGGTGACATCGAGGGCGGCCGGGAACTGCTGGAACGCTCCTTGGACATGGCGCGGCGGCTGAACTACCGCTATCACGAGACGTTCTCGCTGCTCTACCTCTCGAAGCTGTTCGCCGCGACGGGCGACGAACGGGCCAGGGCGACCGCCGAACTGACGCTGGCCCACAGCGAGCACGGCAACTTCGGTCATCATCTCGCCGACGCGCTGAGCGTTCTCGGGCAGCTGGACCTGGCCGAAGGCGACCCGCCCGCCGCCATCGCCACCCTCGAACGCTCGGTCCGGGTCTGGCGGACCCGCGGCTCGATCCCCTACCTGGCACGAACGCTCAGCGTCCTCGGCGACGCCCACGACGCCGCCGGCGACCACCGCACGGCCAGGACCGTCTGGCTGGAAGCCCGCGAACTGTTCCGCGAGATCTCCCACGACGACGGCGTGAGAACACTGGACGGCCGGCTCACGCGTGAAGCGAACGGCCGACGATCCTAGGCCGGGTGCCGGGATCTACGCTTCCGCCTTGTCCTGGACCGCGCCGGCGGCGGGACCGACGCGTCCCCGGGCCGCCCACTCCTCCGGGTGCGGGCTGCGGAGGGTCAGCACGGCGACCAGGCTGACCAGGGACGCGAGGGCGACATAGCCCGCGACGGCGACGAGACCGCCGGTCGAGGTGACGAGCAGGGTGGCGACGATGGGCGCGATCGCGCCGCCGAGCACGCCGCCGATGCCGTAGGCGACCGACGCGCCGCTGTACCGGATCTCGGTGGGGAACGCCTCGCTGAGGTAGGCGCCGTACGGGCCCGTGACCACGGCGATGCACAGCGCGGCGACGATGGTCCCGATGAACAGAGCCGCGCGGGACTGGGACTCCACCAACGCGAAGTAGGGGTACGCCCAGACGATCAGGCACACGCTCCCCGAGATGAGGAGGCGCTTGCGTCCGACGCGACCGGCGAGCAGGGCCGCGAGAGGCAGGGTCGCGCTCCAGAGGAGAGCCGCCACGATCGTGACCGTGAGCATCGTCGACGCGCTGAACAACTGCGCTCGGGAGGCGTGGCTCAGCATGAAGGCGAGCAGGAGGTTCCCCAGCGTGGAGCTGCCGATGGTGATGCCGGAAGCGGGCACCCAGATCCGTGGGGCGCGCAGCACGTCGATGATCGGCGCCCGGCGCACGGTGCGCCGTCGGCGGGCGTGCTCGAACTCGGGGCTCTCGTCCAGCTTGAGCCTGATCACGAGACCGACGGCGACCAGCACGGCACTGGCCAGGAAGGGGATGCGCCATCCCCAGTCGACGAACCCCGCGTCTCCGAAGCCGAGCCGGACCAGCAGGAAGGCGAGGCTTGACAGGACGACGCCGAGCGGCAGCCCGACCTGCGGCAGCGAGCTGAACAGGGTGCGCTGGGCGGGGGTGCGGGCGTGCTCAAGGGCGAGCAGGGTCGCACCGCCCCATTCACCGCCGACGGCGAGTCCCTGGGCGAGGCGGACCAGGACGAGCACGATCGGGGCGGCGACGCCGATCGTGGCATAGGTCGGCAGCAGCCCGATGAGGGCGGTGCCGACGCCCATGATTAGGAGGGACAGCACGAGCATGCGCTTGCGTCCCACCCGGTCCCCGAAGTGGCCGATGAGCGCGCCGCCGACCGGTCGGGCGACGAAGCCGATGGCGAAGGTCGACAGCGCGGCGAGGTTGCTGGCCAGGGTCGAGGCGCTGGGGAAGAACTGCGGGGCGAAGACGAGCGTCGCCGCGAGGGCGTAGATGAAGAAGTCGTACCACTCGATGGTCGTGCCGATCAGCCCGGCCACGGCCACGCGCCAGGGACGGGTCGGCCCGCCTGAAGAACTGGGGTGGGACATGGTTGTCCTCTCGGAGATGTGATGGCCGCGCCTCGCCCCGGTCGGCGCGTCGGTCAGAGGTCGAGTACGAGCCGGGGTGTGCGAGACCGCGAGACGCAGAGCAGGATCCGGTCGCCCGCCGCCTGCTCTTCCTCGGTCAACACGGAGTCGCGGTGGTCCGGACGGCCGTCCAGCACGGCCGTCTCGCAGGTGCCGCAGGTGCCTTCCTCGCACGAGGTGAGCACGTCGACGTCCGCCTCCAGCAGCACGTCGACGATCGACCGGCCGGCGGGCACCACAAGCTCGGCCCCGGTCGAGGCGATGCGCACCGTGAACGGCGCGTCGGACCGCGAGGAGTCGATCTCCTTCGGCGAGAACCGTTCCGTTCGCAACCGCGTCCCGCGGCGCGCGCACATCGATTCGGCCGCGCGGATCAGCGGCTCCGGTCCGCAGCAGTAGACGGAGGTCTCCGGTCCCGCGTCCGCGAGCGCGGAGTCGAGGTCGATCAGACCGCACTCGTCGAAGGGGTGCAGGCGCACCCGGCTCGCGCCGATGGCCCGGAGGTCGTCGGCGTAGGCCATGGACGCCCGCGTCCTGCCGCCGTAGTGCAGTGACCAGTCGGCACCGTCCGCGGCCACCCTGCGGATCATGGTCAGCAGCGGTGTGATCCCGATCCCGCCCGCCAGGAACACGTAGCGGGTGCCCGCCTCCAGGGGGAAGTGGTTGCGGGGGCTGCTGACGGCGATCCGGTCGCCTTCATGGAGCCGCTCGTGCAGCCACGCCGATCCGCCCCGGCCGTCGTCCTGCCGCAGGACGGCGATCCTGTAGCTCGTGCGATCGCCGGGGTCACCGCACAGCGAGTACTGGCGGACGATCCCGGTCCCCGTCACGACGTCGATGTGGGCACCGGGACGCCATGACGGCAGCTCATCGCCGTCGACCGGGTGCAGTTCGAACTCGACCACGCCGAGCGCGACGGTCGTTCGCCTGCCGACGGCGAGGCGGAACTCGCTCGAACCGCTCATCCGGCGTTTTCCGGCGTGAAGGCCACGGGCAGCGCGGCGTGGGTCATCAGGGATCCGCCGACCAGCCCGGTCTCGACCGGCTCCCCGTCGAGGCGGAGGTCCGGCAGCCGGTCGAGGAGGCGGGTGAGGGTGATCCGGAGTTCGGCTCGGGCGAGGTGCTGGCCTTGGCAGACGTGGGGTCCGGCCCCGAAGCTGACGTGCCGGTTCCGGGTTCGGCGCGGGTCGAACTCCTCCGGGTCGCCGAATTCCCGCGGATCCCTGTTGGCGGCCGCGAGGTCGAGCAGGACGCGACCGCCCTCGGCGAGGTCCCGGTCGCCGACCCGGACCGGGCAGCGGAGCGTGCGCGCGAACAGCTGCAGGGGCGTGGTCAGCCGCAGGCTCTCCTCGATCACGCGCGGCAGCCCGCGCCGGTCGGCGAGGAGGCCGTCGCGCAGGCCCGGGACGGTCAGCACGTGCCGGATGAGACCGCCGAGGGCCGAGCCCGTCGAATGGTGGCCGCCGACGATGTACGCCAGCAGCAGCCCGGTGGCGCCGGCCTCGTCGATCTCCTTGCCCTGCACCACACCACCGGCCATCTCGGTGAGCATGTCGTCGCGGGGGTTCTCGCGCCGGTCGGCCAGCCAGCGCCGGGTGTGCTCGGAGAACTCCGCGAACCGTGCCGGGAACTCGTCCGTGCCCATGGCGGCGAACAGCGCCGCCGCGATGCCGCGGGCGCGCACCGCCTCGGCCTGGTCGAGGCCGATCATCCGCCCGATCACGATGGCGGGCAGCGGCTCGGTCAGCCGGCAGACCAGGTCGGCCTGGCCGGCGGTCGCGAAATCGTCGATCAGCAGGTCGACGATCTCGGTGATGACCGGTTCGAAGGCCCGCACGGCGCGCGGGGTCAGCGGACCGTCGAGGACCCTGCGCCACTGGGCGTGCTCGGGCTCGTCGAACTCCAGTGCGGGGACCGGCGGCAGCAGCCGGCTGGGCGGGATGTGCACACCGTCCGCCGAGGAGAACGACCCCGTGTCGGTCAGCGCGGCGCGGACGTCGCCGTAGCGGGTCAGGAAGTCGAATCCGCCGTGCCGGTCGCTGTGCACGACGGGGCAGGCCTCGCGCATCTCCGCGTGAGCCCGGCGGACGTCCTCGGCGGACAGGGTCCTGTCGAGGTGGTCGAAGGCGGGATCCCCGGTGGTCATGACGGCTCCTCCCCGCTCGCTCCCGAGCGTTTCGGCGATCTCCCGCAGGCGGCGGCGGTCGATCTTGCCGACCTGGCTGACCCGCGGCATCTCGGGCAGCACGACGATCCGCTCCGGCCACTTGTACTTCGCGACTTCGAGGCGTTCGAAGTGGGCGCGGACCTCCGCGAGGTCGATCTCGCGGCCGTCCCGGGTCACGACGAAGGCGCAGGCCCGCTCGCCCAGTCGTTCGTCCGGCATCGCCACCAGGGCGGCCTCGGCGATCGCGTCGTGGGAGCCGAGGAGGAGCTCGATCTCCTCGGTGTTGATCTTCTCTCCGCCGCGGCTGATCATGTTCTTGACCCGCCCCTCGACGGTGTAGCACCGGACGCCGGCGATCGTCCGCTCCGCCATGAGGTCACCGGTGCGGTAGAACCCGTCGGCGGTGAAGGCCCGCCGGTCATGCTCGGCCGCGTCGTAGTAGCCGTGCAGGGTGTACGGGCCCCGGGCGCAGAGCTCGCCCACCTCGCCGGGCGCGACCTCCTTCTCGGTCCCGGGCTCGTACAGCCGGATCTCGTCCGCGGGCGAGATCGGCACCCCGACGCTCGCCGCGCGGGCCTCGGGCGGGAAGCCGGGCGGGGTGGTGAGGCAGAGTCCCTCGCTCATCCCGAAGATCTGCCCGCCCCAGATCCCCCGCGCCTCCAGCGCCGCCATGTGCCGGCCGGGCACCTTCTTGCCGCTGAACAGCACCCGCCGCAGCGTGGTGGCGGCGGCCAGGTCCGGGTCCAGGGCCAGGTCGAAGGCGAACGGACCGAGCAGGACGTCCGTCGCCCCGTTCCGGACGACGAGGTCGAGCGCGGCCGAGGCGTCGGGAACTCCGAGGACGAGGGTCGCCCCCACGCTGTGCGGGCCTTGCAGACCGATGATGACGCCCGCGTTGTGCACGATCGGCATCATGTACGCGACGCGGTCCCCGGGCCCCCATCCCATGGCGCGGGCGAGGCTCGCACCGTAGTGCCAGTAGGGGGCCTGGAGGCACGGGATCACCTTGGGCACTCCGGTGGTGCCGCCGGAGAGCTGGAACACCGCGAGCGACTGCATGCCGAGCCCGGCCTGGATGCCCTCGACGGTCCGGCGGGCTTCGGAGCCGTCGATGTCGTCCCCCAGCCCGTCCAGTTCGACGGCCCGGGGGTCGTCGGCCCGGCCGTCCGAGACCAGGACCGTGCGCTCCACGCCGGCCGCCTCGGCCTGCCTGAAGGCGAAGCCGACGAGGTCGAAGCGGGGATCGCGGGCCGCGACCAGGTGCGCGACCGGGCGGGTCTGCCGCGCGATCTCGCCGATCTCGTGCCCGCGGTGCAGCGGCAGCGTGCACACGGGCACGAGTCCGGCCTTGAGCAGCGCGTACCAGGCGATCACGGTGTTGACGGTGTTGTGCACCTGGAGCAGGACCGCTCCGCCCGGTTCCAGCCCGAGCCGATGGAGCCCCGCGGCGCGCCGGTCGGTGACGCGGTCCAGCTCCGCGAAGGTCAGCCGGGCGTCGCCGCAGACCAGCGCGTCCCGGTCGCCGTGTTCCCGCGCCATGAGGTGCAGGTGCTCGGCGATGGTGGGCGATTCCCACAGGCCTTCGCGGACGTAGCGGGCCTGCTCCTCGGCCGGATAGAGGACGATCTTCTCGGAATGGTCGGAAGCAAGCCTCATCATGTCTCTCCTTTGCGGCGCCGGGCGTGGTCAGCGCAGGTCGCGCTCATAGCCGAGGACGACCTCTCGGTTCTCCCGCCGGAAGTCCCGGTAGGAGACCCGGCCCGTGCGCATCAGGTATTCGAGCGCGAACTTCGTGGGGTGGGTGACGGTGCGGGAAGGGAGCCCCTCGTACCAGGCGATGCTCCGCTTGGCGGCGGTCTGGAAGGCGTCCGCGACGGGCTTGCGCACCCGTTCGAACTCCTTGAGCCCGGTCTCGACGTCCCATCCCGCGCCGGCCAGCGCCTGCGTGAGGTAGACGGCGTCGCGCATCGCGAACCGGGTGCCCGACCCGATCGACGGGTGGACGGTGTGCAGGGCGTCCCCGATCAGCACGAGGTTGCGGTGGGACCACCGCGCGCAGCCGACGAACTTCGTCTGGAACCACGGGGAGTGGTCGCTCCGCAGTGGCGCGCCGTCCAGCGCGTCGGCGAAGAGCCGCTCGCACAGCTCCCGGGACTCGTCCTCGGTCATGTCGGCGAACCCGAGCCGGTCGAACGTCTCCCGGCCGACCTCGACCGTGAAGTTGCTCATGTCGGATGAGAACCGGGACGCGTGGACCATCAGCGTCCCGTACTCGCTGTTCTTGAGGATGATCGACGGCGGGTAGGGCTTGGGGGTGCCGTACCAGGCCAGCCAGTTGCCGCCGAGCTCGACGCTGGGCAGGAAATGCTCGGCGAAGCGCTCGCGGGTCCGGCTGTTGACGCCGTCGGCGCCGATCACGAGATCCCAGTCGGCCAGGTCGTCCTCGGTCACGGCCGTGTCGCGCTCGTGCTCGATCGTCACCCCGGCCGCGAGGGCGAACCTCTCCAGCGTGGCCAGGAGCGACCAGCGGGCGTTGAGGTGGCTGCGGCCGACCTGGACCGGCACGTCGACGCCGTCCAGGCTGAGGACCATCCGATCGTGGCGGGTGTCGGTGGTAAACGCCTCGATCACGTCCGGCGCGGCGGGCCGGAGCGCGTCGGCCGCGCTCTCGCTGATCGACACGCCCCAGCCGTACGTCACCCCTTGCGGGTTCCGCTCCCTGACGTGGATCGCGGCGGCCGGGACCGCTCGCTTGGCGATGATCGAGAAGAACAGGCCCGCGGGCCCGCCGCCGACCACCAGGATCCTCATCGGCCTTCCCGGGTTCACCGTCCGCCCTCCCGCCACGATGCGGCGTAGCGCGCGACGCGCTCGCCCAGTGCCGACGCCGTTCGCAGGTCGCTGTCCCGCATGCCTTCCAGACCCTGGTCCGAGTTGGACTGCGCCATGGCTCCGGCGTAGGCGCCGAGGCGGTTCAGCGCGGAGTCCGACCCGGTGCTGCGCCCGTTGCCGTCCAGCAGGCCGAGCCCGACCCAGACCATCCCGTGCTGCATGGCGAAGAGCCAGAGCTGGGTGAGGGTGTTGAGCTTGTCCCCGGAGTGGCCGCTGGAGTTGGTGAACCCCGCGGCGAGCTTGCCCTTCCAGCCCTGGTCCAGCCAGATCTTCGCGCTGGCCTCCATGAACGTCTTGAACACCGCCGAGCCGCTGCCCATGTAGGTCGGGGTGCCGAAGATCAGCGCGTCGCAGCGGTCGAGCCGGCCGGGGTCGGCGGCGACCTCCTCGGCGAAGTACAGCGCGACCTCGGCGCCCGGGACCGAGGCGGCGCCCTCTCCGACCGCCCTGGCCTGCGCGGCGGTATGGCCGTAGCCGCTGTCGTAGACGACTCCGATGGAGCCCACGTCCTTCACCTCGTTCTCTGCTGTGGTGCGGTGGCGAAACGGCCGGCCAGCCAGCGGTCGATGTGGACGGCGGCGGCGGCGTACCCCGTGGGCTCGCCCTCCGCGACGGGCTGGCCGAAGTGCTGGCCCCGGACGATGCGGCGGACCTTGTCCTGCCCGGCCAGCGCCTCGAACATGCGGGCGCTGACGGTGGGAAGCGCGGCCTGGTCGCCGCTGAACTCCAGGTAGAGCGTCGGCAGCCGCACCCCGGCCGCGCACCGCGCGAAGTCGGCGTTGGTGTGGTTCGCCGACCAGGTCGACAACCACGCGTCGGGAGTGGTCAGCCTGCCGAAGCCCACCAGACCGTAGTTGGTCAGATCCGGGCGACGGCCGAACAGCGAGCCGTAGTGCCGGTCGTTCGGATCGATCGAAGGATCGACGTAGCAGGGGTCGGCGTCGGTCCGGTAGGTGGTGATGATCCTCGGGGCGAGGCCGGTCCGCCGGTCGGCGGGATCCTTCGTGCGGGCGAAGCGGGCACGGGACCGCGAGGCCTCGGCGGCGAGCGCGACGGCGCGGGCGTCGATCCGGGCGATCCGCTCCCTCTGGGCCGCGCGGTACGCGCGGAGGAACTCCCTGTCGTAGCGGCTCGGCTCCGGCGGCTCGGCGAACCCGTTCCGCGGCGCGTACATGTCCAGCGCGGGATCCACCGACATCGGGTCCGACTCGTCCGTGACGGACGGGTCGACGCAGTGCAGCAGCACCTGTCCCTGGCCCGGGTGCGGCGCGAGAAAGATCGCGCCGTCCGGGACGGGCATCCGCGCGCCCGCGAGGCCGATCGGCCTGCCGGCGGGTGTCACGTCCAGTCGGAGCTCGGGCTCTAGGGAGGCCTGCTCGATATAGAAGGCCGACAGCGTTCCGCCGCCGGAGTGGCCGAAGGTCAGCACCGCCTCGAACCCGGCGTCGCGGAGGAACACGTGCCCCGCCGCCGCGTCCAGCAGCGCCTGCTCGTGGACCAGGGCGATGTCGTTGTTGGGCGAGCGGGTGCCTTGAGTCCAGACCGAGACGCCGCCCCGCAGGAGCAGCGGGATCATCGGATGGTGGGTCATCGATTGACGCGGGTGCATCAAGGTGACCACCGCCGCCGCGCCGACGAGGGCGTACAGCACTCCCTCGACCTTGGCGCCGTCGAAGGTGGTGAGCTGGTGCGTGCTCACCGTGACGCCGGGCGGCGCCTCCGCCGTCTGGACGTCCCGGCCCGCACCGAGCCGGTCCACCGCCAGGGGGTTCATCCCGCGCTCCCGGCGGGCTCGATCACCAGTTCCGCCCCGTCCCAACGGCTCACCCGGCCGTCCGTGACGGCGGCGACCGAGCTGTACCAGACGGCGTTGCGGCACCCCGTGGCGTCGCGCCCGATGCGGATCGGGCCGGGCGCGGTGACCTCGAAGTAGGGCCCGCGCCGCCGGACGGTCACGTCCGGATCCTTCCCGGCGACCTCGGCCAGCGGACGGAAGTCGTCGACGTCGAGGACGAACAGGGTGGTCATGCGAACGTCACCATCTCCGGCTCGGCCTCGTACCGCTCCGCGATCAGCTTCGCCTTGCGCGCGAAGAACTTCTCCAGGGAGGGCTCGGGCTCGCCCGCGACCTCCATGAGCGCGTCCACGCTGAGGCCGGCGTCCACATCGTCTTCGGGGGTGATCGCCCGCAGCGGACGGGTGATCTCCATCAGGTACCCGTTGGGGTCGGTGACGTAGATCGACTCGACCGTCTCGTGCCGCACCTGCAGCTCGCACGGCCAGTCGCTCGCGTCCAGCCGGCGCCGGTACTCCAGGAGGTCGTCCTCACCGTCGACGTGGATCGCGAGGTGCCGGGCGCGGCGGAGCAGATCGGGGATCTCGGCGTCCCGGTAGGGCTCCACTCCGAAGTAGTAGAAGAACGCCAGCCGGTCGCCGTTGCCGATGTCGAAGAAGAAGTGGATGAAGTCCGGGTGGTCCCCGGGCCCCCATCCGAGCGCGCAGGTCGCATGCACAACCGGGAAGCCGAGGACGTCCCGGTAGAAGGTGATCGTCGACCGCGGGTCAAAGGTGGGGAACGCCGCATGGTCGACGCCCCGCACCGTGTGCGCAAGCGGGTCTCGCTCCGGGGACGGCATCTGCGTACTCCTCTCGCGACGTGCTCTGTGCCGCCGAGCGTAGAGGTGATCTGGCGCACTCGTCAATATTCTGACGCTTATGTATCGTTCGATGCATGACAGTGCCCCGAGCAGCACGAAGACCGGCTCCCGCGCGCACCGCGGGAGCCGGTCGGCATCCGAAGGGCTCGGGACTAGCCGGGCGGGACGTCCCCTCGCCCGGTCTGCGCGCCGAGGAGGCGGGTCAGGTGATCGATGTCCTGCTGGAGCAGCGCCACCGCCCCGAGCGGGGTCGGCGGCGCCTCGGGAGCGCGCCCGGCCTCGCGGACCACCATCGCCACCGCGTTCGCCGCGATCTGCTCGGCCACCGGCTCGGCGGGATGGCCCGGGGACGGATGGAACCACCAGGCCACCCAGTTGCACATGCCGATGATCGACAGGGCGGTGATGCGCGCGTCGACCGGGCGGAAGCGGCCGGCCCTCACCCCCTCCTCGATGACGGCCGTGACCTCGTGCAGGACGGCCCGCCGGCCCTCAAGGTGCTTCTCCGCGATCTCCCGGGGGAGCGCCTGCTCGCTGCGGTCGAGCGTCCGGAACTGCGTCGGCTGCTCGGCGCGGCGCATGACCAGGTCGCGCACGAGCATGCGCAGCTTCTCCGTCGGGTCGAGATCGGTCCGTTGCCGGACCTCCCGCAACGAGCTCACCGCGCTCTCGGTCGTCGCCGTGACCATCGCGACGAGCAGCTCTTCCTTGCTCTTGACGTAGTTGTAGAGGTTGGGACGGCTCAGCCCGACCGCGTCCGCGACGTCCTGCAGCGTGGTCCCTTCGTAGCCGCGTTCGGCGAACAGGCGCATGGCCTGGTCGACGATCTCGCTCATCAGCAGCTTGCGCCGGGGCGCCGCGCCCCGACGGGACTCGGCGCGGCCATCGGACCGCCCCTGCGCCTGGGAACCCTCCGCCGTCACCACGTCCACCCCTCGGTCGCGAGCCGTCATGTGCGCCGTTCCAGCCTTGCGCCACCCTAGCCGCGGGCCGCGCACCCGCACGCGAAGGCCGATCTCTCGCGGGACACGCCATGACGTTGGCCGTGAGGATGCGATCACGGAATGCGGTCGGCGTCCCTTCGGCGAGCCGACTCCGGTGACGGGGTCAGAGGTCGTCGAAGCTGATCTCTCGCATCGTCCCGTCCGGGCCCGGCTCGAATATTCTGGGCTCGCCCATGTTCGCGACCACTTCGGCGTAGGCGGCTTCACGCTCGGCCTGTTCACGTCCCGTCGGGTCGGTCACCCGGAACCCGAGCACAGGGATCTCATCGCTGTCGATGTCATCGGCTTCGATGCGGCCTTCGATCACGAAACCGAACAGGGCGCGCAAAGCGTCCTCGCCCATTTCCAGCGGATGGAACGGCAGTGGATACGGGCCCTCGTCGTCGAAGACCGGGTCCGGTCCGACGGGGCGTTCTCCCGCCCAGTACGGCCGCTCGAAATCGAAGGGTTCCCCGATGTTCTCCATGATTCCGCTGTCCGGGGACAAGCTCAGCGACCGCACCAGCTTCCCGTCCTCCCAGACCGCGAACGCGAGCCAGTCGACGACCGAATGCATCCCGTGCATGACGATCCGGCGTCCCGCGCCGAGCCGCCGCAGATGTTCAGGCAGTTCCGACGGATAATCGTGGACGAGCCTGCGGTCGATGACCAATTCCGTCCCGGGCAGGGTGAGCGCGTAGGTCACGTCGTCGGGCGGATAGGTGTAGTCGAGAGTGCCGTCCTCGATCGCCTCGACCGCATACCCCGGATGAATCTTCCGGACCAGGTTCTCGGTCGCGGTCCGATCCGACTGCGATGCCCCGGCCAGTGCCGAACGAATGTCGCCTTCGGTGAAGGCGAGCAACGCCGTCTTCGCTCCCATGCCGCCCCTCACGCCTCCATGTGCAGGCACCTGCCCCTGCACGTGCCCGGTGACTCTATGGGGCGGCCCTGACATCCCGGCCGACCGATGGCTCGGGGACCCCTGAATCTCCGAAGGCCGTCTGGTGGGCGGCGGCGCAGGTGTGCGGGAGGTCGACCGGGACGACGACGCTGCCGGTGGTCGTCAGCTGGGGGGTGAACGGGATCGCGCGGACGCGGGCGGAGCGGATCTCCGCGACCTGGTCGGCCGGCAGGACGGTCCAGCTGCGCGGGTTGGAACCGACCTCGACGATGGTGTCCTGGACGGTCCCGGCGACACGGGCTTCGACCCCGGCCTTGCGCATCGCGGCCGCCACGGCCTCGGGCAGGAACTGGCCGTGGTCCCGTGACGGGATCCGCAGTTCGCCGACGGCGAGATCGGCCAGGTCGACCGCCGAGCGTCCGGCGGCGCGGTGCTGAGCGGACACGATCGCGAACAGTTGCTCCGTCCACGTCGGCAGCACCCTCAGCCCGGGCGCCGAACGCACCCCTCGGGCCAGTGCGAGATCGATCTCCCCTCGTCGCACGGAGTCCAGACGAGCCGAAAGTGGCAGGTCGACCAGCTCGACGTCGACGCCGAGCGCCGAGGGGTGCTCGCGCAGCGCGTCGATCCCGCGTTCCAGGCGGGCGGTGAACCCGGCGGCGGTGCCGATGCGCATGATGCCCGCCGGCGCGCCGGCGGCGGCCTTGACCCGATCCGCGGCGGCGAGCGCCTCACGCGCCGCGGCGAGCACCCGGTGGCCCGCGGCGGTGAGCCGGACCGGGCGCGGTGAGCGGTCCAGCAACCGGACTCCCAGTTCCCGTTCCAGTTGAGCGATCCGCCTGCTGACCGCGGGCTGGGCGATGTGCAGCCGCTCGGCGGCCCGGCCGAAGTGCAGTTCGTCCGCGACCGCGACGAAGTAGCGCAGTGCGCGCAGTTCCACGGAGCCGCCCCCTGTTCTGCGACGATGCCTTCAGGTTATCGAGCGCGTCCGAACTGGTTCTGGTCTCCGTTGGGGTGTGCCGCTGAGATCGGAACATGGACATCGACCTGGGGCTGCTCGGCGCCCACCTGCGCGAGCACGAGGTGAGCCCGGAGAGCGCAATGGACGTGGAAAGGGCCGGCTACGGCACGCTTTGGCTGGACGCATCGCCACCGGCCGACCTCGCCTTCGCGGAGAAGCTGCTGGACGCCACGACCCGGCTGGTGGTCGGCACGAGCGTGGTCAACGTGTGGACAGCTGACGCCGAGATCGTCGCCGCCTCTTACCACCGGATCGTCGCCAGGCATCCCGGCCGGTTCGTTCTCGGCATCGGGATCGGGCACCGCGAGGTCCACGCCGAGTGGGCGTCGCCCTATGACACCCTCGTGTCCTACCTGGATCGACTGGCGCTGGGCGGTGTCCCGGCCGAGCGCGTGGTGCTGGCAGCCCTCGGTCCGAGAATGACGCGGCTGGCCCGCGACCGCACCGCGGGCACCCTCCCCTGCATGGTCACGCCCGAGCACACCCGGTGGGCAAGGGAGGTCCTCGGCGCGGGCAGGCTGGTACTCCCCGGCCACTTCGCGCTGCCGGAGCCCGACGCCGAACGGGCCCGCGCCGTCGCCCGGGCCGCACCGCCCGGGCAGGCGTTGCAGGTCACCAACTACGCGAGCAACCTCCGACGCCTGGGCTTCACCGACGCGGACCTCTCCGGCACCGGTAGCGACCGCCTCACCGACGCGCTGGTCGCCCACGGCGGCCCGGCCGACCTCGCGCGCGGCCTGATCGCGCACCTCGACGCCGGCGCGGACCAGGTCGGCGTCTACCCCCTCGGCGACGACCCCGTCGCCACCCTCCGAGCGGCCGCCGACGCCGTGCTGGGGACCCGTGGGTGATCGGGCGTTGACAAGCCCTGCGGGGCTTCTGTGACCTGTATCCATGCGCTTCGGAACCAGGCAGCCGCTCATCTTCCCGATCGGCCACTCCATGGGTGAGGTCGGGGACGGCCCGGAGCGAGCACACGTCATCCGGCGGGGCGGCGACCTGGTCGAGGTGGATCGCCGCCGGTTCGAACTGTGGAGACTGGCGCGGGGGAAGAAGGGCGAAGAGCCCGGCCGGCGGGGGTGGACCCGCCGGGTGGTGGAGCGGGAGGCCCGCCGGCTCGGTGTCGCCGACCCCGCGGCGATCGTGGACGGGCTGGTCGCCGACGGCCTGATCGCCGAACTGGTCCCCGACCGGAAGGCGGCCCATCGGTTCGCCCTCGCCTACCATCTGCACCCCTTGATGCTCGGTCTGGGGAACACGAGGCTCGAACCGTGGCTCTACGGCATCGGGTTCGGCGAGGAGCCGGTGCTGCGGGTCCGGCGCGACCTGTTCAGCATCTGGGAATGGGCACCCGGCGACGACAACCTCTGGAAGGCCTGCCAGGCGTACGCGGACGTGGAGGTCACGGCAGGTGGAACGGACCGCGACCACACCGACCCGCGGCGGGTGCTCATGCGCTTGGTGAAGTCACTGCACCTGTTCACCTCGGCCTCGGCCGCGTACCTCGATGTAGCGCGACGCTCCGGGGCTTCGTGACGCCTAACCTTGTCCGCATGATCGAACCGAGCCGGGACGGGGTCGCGCTCATCTTCCCGGTGGGCCATGAGATGGGCCTCACGTATGTCGCGCGCCCGGCTCCCAACGCCTACCTTGAGCGCGAGTACGAAACTCCGGTCTCGGGCATCGGCGACGGGATGGCCCTGCCCGACCCTCGTCCGCTTCGCGCGGTGGTCGAGCCGAAGGGTCACCGAGTACGGATCGCCGACCGGTCGGTGAGGCTGTCTGACGAGGAGGTCGCGATCTGGCGGCTGACCCATGGCGCGGCGGACGGCACCGAGAGCCGGCCGTTGACTCGGACGATGCTGGACGAGCAGGCCCGTGCCGACGGCCATCGCGAGCCTGACCGGCTGATCGACCGCCTCCTCGAACGAGGCGCTCTCGTCGAGGCGTCGCCGGGGACGGCCGACGCCGTCGCGTTCGCACGCCGGCACCGGCTGCGCCCGCTGATGGTCGGCTTCGGCAACACCGCGGAGGAGCCGTCCAGCTTCGGTGTCGGCTATGCCGACCAGCCCGTGGTGCGGCTCCCGCGCGACCTGTACCTGGTGTGGCAGTGGAGCGATCTCTCCGATCTCTGGGCCACCTGCGAGCGCCTGGCGGGCGCCGCCGCCGAGCCGGATTCGTCCCCCTCAAGCGCCCCCGAAGGTGTGGTGACTCGGGTACTGGGCGCCTTGCATTTCCTGCTCGCGCATCACGTCGTGTACCTGGACAGGGTCAGCGGCAGCTAGACCCTGGGTCTGGACCGCACGCCGGATGTGTGGTGAGCTGCGAAAACCCCTTATCAGCACATCCCGGTCAGCGGACAAGATCACTGATTTCGGCTCAAGGACATCAGGAGTGGCTGATGACTGCTCTGTCGATTCTCCCGGATGCCCCGCAGGAGACCGATGCCGCCTTCCTGCGCCGCCTCCTGGCTGCGAACGACGCGACGCAGGCCCTGCAGATCGCCGTGGACCACGTCGTGGAGGCCCTCGGCTGCGCCGTGTCCTGGGCGGGGCTGATCGAGGGCGAGTACCTGGTGATGGGCGCGCACGCCGGCCTGATCTCGACCGAGATGTCGTCGGCGTGGCGGCTGAAGGTCGGGGAGGGTATCGGCGGCCGGGTGGCGGCGGAGCGCAGGCCGTACATGAGCCGCGACTACCGGCACGACTCGCGGCGCGTGCCGTTGATGAAGCGGCTGATCGACAACGAGGGGATCCAGGCGACGCTCGTGGTTCCGCTGCTGATGGGCGACGAGGCGCTCGGCGTTCTGTACGCCGCCCAGCGGCGCCCCTATCCGTGGGCCGAGGCGGAGCAGCAGGTGCTCGACCGGATCGGCCAGGACCTGGCGATCCGGTTGCGGCAGCTCGACGTCGACGGCCGGCGCGAGGAGCGGGTGCGGGTCGCCGAACTGAAGTACGAGCGGACGCTCGGCGCGCAGCGCGAATGCGCGGTGCTCGCGGGCAGTCTCGCCGCGCAGGAGGACTCCGGCGCTGCGCTGGACCTTCTGGCTCTCAAGGTGGGCGGGCTGGTCGAGCTGCGGAACCGTGACGGCCGGCTGCTCCGCTCGGCGGGGGACGTCGGGGACGGCAACCCCAGGGTGGTCTGGAGGCGCGAGCTCCAGGGAACCGGCGGCCTGACCATGTCCGTCGTCGACGTCGTGGATCTCGACGAGGTCGCCGCCGCGACCGTCGAGCTCGCGACCGGCCTGTTCCGCCTGCAGTTCCTCCGCCTGCGGGAGCACGAGCGGACCGTCGAGCAGCTCCACGGGGAGATGCTCGACCAGCTCCTGACCGGACGCATCGCCGACCCCGACTCGTTCAGGCAGCGGCTCCTCACCATGGGGTTCTCCGCCGACGAGGGGCAGGTCGTCGTGATCGGCAGCAAGCGCGGCGACGTCGGACGCGACTCACAGCTCGCCGACGTCCTCGCCGGCGCCTTCGCCGGGTGCACGACCGGGGTGCGTTCGGGACGGCTGGTGGCGCTGGTGGAGCCCGGTCCCGACGTTCGCGCCCGGCTGGAATCGGTGCTGGCGCGCGTCCCGTACCGCGATCTGGTCGCCGGCTTGGGCCGCCCCTGCCAGGACCTCGGTGATTACGCGATGTCGTACGACCAGGCGCGGGCCGCGTGCGAACTCGGGCTGCGCGGCACGGGCAGGTCCCCGGTTCTGACCGCGCACGACCTCGGGATCGTCCCACTGGCGAGCGTCCCGCTCGGGCATCTGCGCACGATGGTCCGGGACACTCTCGGACCGCTGCTGGACGCGGACGACCAGCGCGGAACCGACCTGGTGGAGACGTTGCACGCCTACCTGAGCAACGACCGCCACCTCCCCGCCACGGCCTCGGCTCTGCACGTGCACTACAACACGGTGCGCAACCGGATCGCGCGTGTCGAGGAACTGCTCGACGTCGACGTCCGTGACGTCGAGCACCGGTACCGGCTGGAGACCGCGCTCCGGATGCACGCGCTCACCCGCGCGTTCTCCGAGGTCGACGAGGATGTCACGGCGTGACAGGGGCGCGCTGAATTGATGGCGCGGCAAGCCCTGGAGTGATGCGGGTCACTCTCGGCACGGTGAAACCCCACCGACCGAGAGGACGCCATGAAGCTCATCACGTTCACGGCCGACGGCCAGGTCCACGTCGGCGCGATCGACGGTTCGGGCGCGTATGCGATCAGCCTGACGTCCGCCTCGAAGGGCGACCCGCGCTTCGCCTCGATGCTCGATCTCATCCGCGGCGGCGAGCCGGCCCTGTCCGACGCGGCCGAGCTGGTCGAGCTGCACCCGGTGGACGCCGCCTTCGACCTGGAGACGGTGACGCTGAAGGCACCGTTGCCGAATCCCGTGCGCCTGCGTGACTGCTCGCTGTTCATCGAGCATCTGCAGCCCGCGTTCCGCGGGATGGCGCGCAAGCTCGCCTCCACGGCGGACGACCCCGAGGCGGAGTACGAGCGGCTGGTGGCGACGGGCCGGTACGACACGCCCGAGGTGTTCTCCCAGCAGGTCATCTACTACAACGCCGACCACACCGCGATCAGCGGGCCGGGCGACCTCATCGTCGCCCCGCGGGAGACGCGCCAGCTCGACTACGAGCTGGAGTTCGCCGCCGTCATCGGCCGGACCGGCCGGGACATCGGCGCGGAGGACGCCGCCGAAGCGATCTTCGGCTACACGATCTTCAACGACTGGAGCTGCCGGGACCTGCAGTCGACCGCGATGGGCTCCCAGCTCGGCCCGTCGCGCGGCAAGGACTTCGACGGCTCCAACACCCTCGGCCCGTGCATCGTCACCGCGGACGAGATCACCTCGCCCTACGACCTGGAACTGACCGCCCGGGTCAACGGGGAGATGTGGTCCCACGGGTCCAGCTCGACGATGCACCACTCCTTCGAGGAGGCCGTGGCGCACTTCAGCCTCGGCCGCACCGTCCACGCCGGCGAGGTCCTCGGCACGGGCACGGTCATGAGCGGCAGCCCGGTCGAGATCGGCAAGGAGCTCAAGGACGGCGACGAGATCGAGCTCGAGGTCTCCGGCATCGGCGTCCTGCGCAACCGTGTCCAACTCCCCTACTGAGGTCAGGAAGGCAACCACCATGACCACACTCGTCGACCTGTCCCGGACGCTCGATCCGGCCAACCGCGAGCTCGTCCCCGAGGCGTACAAGGCGCTGGAGACCGTCCTCGCACCGAAGATCCACTACCTCCGCCCCGGCGGCGAGGGCAGGGACCGGATGACCGACATCTTCGGCTGCCCGCCCGAGCACCTGCCGAACCAGGAGGGCTGGGGCGAGGACTGGCTCACGGAGATGAACACCCACTGCGGCACCCACGTCGACGCGCCGCTCCACAGCGGCAGCCTCATCGAGGGCAAGCCGGCGCGCACCATCAGCGACATCGATCTGTCGGAGCTGTACCGGCCGGGCATGGTGCTCGACGTACGGCCCTGGGCCAGGCCCGGCGAGGCCATCCCGATCGAGGCGCTGGAGCAGGCGATCGCCGCGACGGGCCGCGAGGTCCGGCAGGGCGACGCGCTGCTGCTGCGCACCGGCCAGGAGCGCTACCAGCCGAAGGACCCCGAGTTCTTCAACTACCCGGGCATGAGCGGCGACGGCACGCGATACCTGACGGGCCTGGGAGCGACCGTGCTCGGCACCGACGCCATGGCGTGGGACCGCCCCTTCCCGGTGATGAAGGCGGCCTACGAGAAGACCGGCGACCCCAGGGAACTGTGGGACGGGCACTTCGCCATCGCCGACAAGGAGGCGTTCATCATCCAGCAGCTGGACAACCTCGCCGCCCTGCCGCCGGCCGGGTTCGAGGTCGGCTTCTTCCCGATCAAGCTGCCCAGGACCAGCGCCTCACCCTGCCGGGTTGTCGCTTTCCTCAACGACTGAACAGGGGAACGAGCATGTCCATCCACCCCAGGCGCGGCGCCGGAATAGCCGCTGTCACGGCGGCCCTCATGGTGATAACGGCATGTGGCGGCGTCAAGGACGCCTCCCAGAACCGGGACGCGACGGCCGGCCTGGCCGACGCCAAGCTGGTCGCCCCCTTCGCAGGCATGGAGTGCAAGGAAGGCACCAAGCCGACCGGGAAGCCGATCGTGGTCGGCGCGTCCCTGAGCCTCACGGGCGCGCTGGCGCCGACCGGCCTCGTCCACGAGCAGGTCGGGGAGATCGTGGCCGAGTGGGTCGGCGAGTGCGGCGGCATCGACGGCCGCCCGATCCAGTGGAAGGTGCTCGACGACCAGTCGACCCCGGCCCAGGTCACGTCGAACTACTCGCGGCTCATCGGCGACAAGGTCGACCTCGTCATGGGCCCCTACGGCGGCGCCGCGACGCTCGCCGGCGCCGGTCCGGTCACCAAGGCCGGCTACGCGTACCCGACCGCGACGAACGGGGCGCCCGACAAGCTCATCGGGGAGAACCACTTCCCGAGCTGGCAGATCGGCGGCGGCGTCTCCGACCCGTCGCAGATGTTCGACGCGCAGGCGAAGACGCTGGTCGAGGCGCTCAAGTCCAGCGGCCACGCACCGAAGTCGATGTTCCTCGCGACGGCCAAGTTCCCCACGACCCTCAGCTACACCGCCGCGATCGAGAAGGCGTTCAAGGCCGCCGGCGTCAAGATCGCCGGGTCGGTCCAGTACGACATGGGCACGACGGACTTCAGCTCCATCGCCACCCGGATCTCCAGCCAGCGACCGGACCTGGTCTACCTCGGCTCGCTCGGCGCGGACGTGACCAACATCTACCAGGCGTTCGACACGATCGGGTACAAGCCGAAGACCGTGTACGCCGCCCTGCCGTCACCGGCCTCGATCGCGGGCCTCGGGGACAAGGCCGAGGGGATGCTGCTCTCCTCGATCTACGAGAACCACGCGCCGCTCGGCGACACCGACATCGCGCGGTACTTCGCCAAGAGCTTCAGCGAGGCGGCCAAGGCGAAGAAGCTCTTCCCGCTGGTCGAGACCCAGGCGGCCGCCGGATTCGCCGCCTGGCAGATCCTGCTGACCGCCGTCGGCGAGGTGGGCGTCGACAACAAGAAGATCATCGCCTGGCTCAACGACAACAAGGTCGACACGATCGTCGGCCGGCTGTCGTTCGACGGCTACAACAACTACGGCGCCGACCT
Organism: Actinomadura madurae; assembly: GCF_900115095.1. Classification (GTDB taxonomy): domain Bacteria; phylum Actinomycetota; class Actinomycetes; order Streptosporangiales; family Streptosporangiaceae; genus Spirillospora; species Spirillospora madurae. Next base: position 101,420 of record NZ_FOVH01000024.1, on the reverse strand, counting down.
CAACCGGGTGACGCAGATCCAGGACGGCAAGCGCGTCCTCGTCTGGCCGAAGGACATCGCGGGAGCCGAGATCCGGTACGAGCCCTGACCGTCCCGCTCGCCTGAGCATGCCATGCGGGTGCGGTGGGCCCACGCGGCCCGCCGCACCCGCGCTACCCGGAAGGACCGCAGAATGGCGGTATCGACGCTGGCCTTGGCGCAGACGTTGCTGAACGGGCTGTTCATGGGCTGCCTGTTCGGGAGCATCGCGCTGGGGATCACGATGAAGTGGGGCCACCTCGGCGTCCCCGACTTCTTCCACCTCTCGCTCACACTGCTGGGCGCATACCTGACCTACACGCTGCTCACCGAGCTGCTGTGGAGCCCGTTCCTGACGCTGGTCGTCACGGTGCCGGCGTTCTTCCTGGTCGGCGTGGTGGTCCAGTACTTCCTGCACGTCATCAAGGCCGAGGCGTTCACCAGCCTGCTGCTCACGTTCGCCCTGTTCATCGCCGCCGAGGGCGTCGTGTCGATGATCTGGAGCCCGGATCTGCGGAGCATGCGGTCCTGGCTGTCGGAGGGGCTCACCGAGAGCATCCAGGTCGGCTCGCTGTCGGTGTCCCCGATCGACCTCGTCGCGGCGGTGTTCGCGGTGGTCATGGTCGGGGCGTCGGCGCTCGCCCTGCACCGCACCCGGTGGGGCCGGGCGGTCCAGGCGATGCGCCAGGACGGTTCGATCGCCGAGACCCTCGGCGTGCGGATCCTGCCCATCACCCTGGTCATCTCCGGGCTGGCGGCCGCGAGCGCCGCGGCCACCGGCATGGTGGTGGCGCTCAAGATGCCGCTGTCGCCCGGCCTGCCGCTGAACTGGGTCGGCACCGTGGTCGTGGCGACCCTGCTGGGCGGGCTCGGCCGGCCGCTCGGCGCGCTGCTCGCGGCGATCCTGCTGATGATGATCCAGAACGCCTGGTCGCTGTGGTTCCCGCCGGAGTGGTCGCCGGCGGTGACGTTCGGCCTGCTGTTCGCCTTCCTCGCCCTGCAACCCCTCGCGCGCCTCTTCCGGGAACGCCTGTCGTCGGGAGCCACCCGTGAATCGCTGGCTTGATCCGTCGCTCCGCCGGCCGCTGCTGATCGTGGCCGTCGGCGTGCTGCTCGTCCTCGCCGTCCCCGCGTTCGGCTCCGGCTTCGCGGTCTCGTTCGGCTACCAGTTCCTGATCTGGGTCGCGCTGGCGCTCAGCTGGAACCTGTTCTCCGGCAACTCGGGGTACGCGAGCTTCGGCCACGGCGTCTTCTTCGGCCTCGGCACCTACGCGGCCGCCGCGGTGCTCCGCTCGACCGACGCCCCCTTCGTCGTCGCGCTGCTCGTCGCGGGCGCGGTCGGGGGCGCGCTCGCCCTGCTCGTGGGGCTCGCGGTGTTCTCGTCGCCGCGCTTCGCCGGCGACCTGTTCGGCCTGGTGACGCTGGCGATGGCGTTCATCGTGATGACGATGGTGTCGAACGTGTCGTTCCTCGACGGCGGCACGGGCGTGTTCGTCCGGGAGCACACCGCGGGCAGCTGGATCGGCTCGTCCGCGCGCCACCTGTACATCGTGGCCGCTCTTCTGGCCGGGCTGAGCGCGGCCACGGCCGTGGCGACGTCCACCACGCGGTGGGGCACGGCCCTGCGGTCGATCCGCGACGACGAGGCGGTCGCCGAATCCCTGGGCGTGCCGACCTACCGGTACAAGGTCGTCGCCTTCGCGGTGAGCGGGGCGCTGGCCGGGCTGGCCGGTGCGCCGCAGGCGGTGTTCCTCGGCTACGTCGAGGTGGGCGCGGTCTTCGCGCTCAACATCCCGCTGTTCGTGATCATGATGGCGATTCTCGGCGGCATGGGCCGCTGGTGGGGGCCGGTCATCGGCGCCGGGCTGGTCGTGACGCTGCGCGAGGCGCTCCTCGGGCTGGGGTCGGCGGAGATGGCGCAGGTGATCGTGGGGTTGAGCCTCGTGGCCGTGATCGCGGTGATGCCCCAGGGCGTGTCCGGCTTCGTCTCGCGCGCCGGTGCGGCGCTCGGCGTCCGGGGAGGAGCACGATGACCCTGCTGCGCTGCGTCGACGTCACCAAGCGGTTCGGCGGGGTGACCGCCCTCGACCGCGTCGGCCTGGAGGTGTCGGAAGGCGAGATCGTGGGCCTGGTCGGGCCGAACGGCTCGGGCAAGACCACCCTGCTCAGCGGGATCGCGGGCTCGCTCGCGGTGACGGGCGGGTCCGTGGAGTTCCGCGGCAGGGACATCACCCGGTCCAGTCCGCACCGGCGCGCCCGCCTGGGGATCGCCCGGACCTTCCAGGTTCCGCGGCCGATGGGCTCGTTCACCGTCGTCGAGAACGTGGCGACCGCGTGCATGTTCGGCCGGGACCACATGGCCAGGTCGGCGGCGGTGGAGCGCGCCCGCGGCGTGCTCGACCGGGTCGGGCTGGGGAAACACGCCGACCGCCCAGTCGACGTCCTGAACCTCCACGAGCGCAAGTTCCTAGAGATCGCCCGAGCGCTGGCGCTGGATCCGCAGCTGATCCTGCTCGACGAGGTCCTCGGCGGGCTGAACCCGTCGGAGACCGAGGAGGGGATGGAGCTGATCTCGTCGCTGCGGGACAGCGGGGTCGCCGTCGTCTACATCGAGCACAACGTCCGGGCGGTCGCGACCTTGGCCGACCGGATGTACGTGCTGAACCAGGGGCGCAACCTGGCCAGCGGCCGTCCCGAGGACGTGCTGGCCGAGGCCTCCGTGGTCGCCGCTTACCTGGGAGGAGTGGTCGATGCTTGACGTCAAGGGTCTCAGGGTCAGCTACGGCGAGGCGGTCGCTCTGCGCGGGGTGGATCTGCGGGTCGAGCCGGGCTCCGTCGTCTCGCTGGTCGGATCGAACGGCGCCGGCAAGAGCACCCTGGTCAAGGCGCTGATGGGCATGCAGCCCATCAGCGGCGGGACCGTCACGTTCGACGGGGACGACATCACGGGGCGGCCCGCGACGGACCGGCCCGCGCTCGGGATCGCCCTGGTGCCGGAGGGGCGGCGGCTGTTCAAGGACATGTCGGTGCGCGACAACCTGCTGATCGGCCTGCACCATCCGGTGGCCCGGCGCCGGGCGAGCGGCGCGCTGGACGAGGTGTACGAGCTGTTCCCGATCCTGGGCCGCCGTCCACGCCAGCTGGCGGGCACGCTGTCGGGCGGCGAGCAGCAGATGGTCGCGCTCGGCCGTGCCCTGATCTCCAGGCCGTCGCTGCTCGTGCTCGACGAGCCGTCGCTCGGGCTGGCGCCCATCGTCGTGCGGGAGGTCTTCGCCACGATCGAGCGCGTGACCGCCGCCGGCGTCACGGTCCTGCTGGCCGAGCAGAACATGCAGAAGGCCCTGGAGCTGTCGGACCGGGGCTACGTCCTCGCCGACGGCACGGTGGTCCTTGAGGACACCGGTGCCGCGCTGTTGAAGTCCGACAGCGTGCGCAAGGCGTATCTCGGGGACCGATGAGCACGGCAGCCGGCGGGCCGCCGCGGCTGGGCCGCGCCCCGTGGACGACGGCCGGCGACCTCGACGCCGCGCAGCGCGGCCTGGTCGACCGGATCCGGGACGACTGGGGCGACGGTTCGCTCGGTGTGAGCCCCTTCGACTCCGGCGGCCGCCTGGTCGGCCCGTTCGACCTGATGGCGGCGAGCCCGCACGTGGGCGCGGCCGTGCTGGAGGCCGCGGCCAGCTTCCGTGACTCGGACCTGGCGGTCATCGAGCGTGAGCTGGTGATCCTGGTCGTCGCGGTCGCGGAGCGCGCCGGCTTCATGTGGGCGGGGCACCGTCCGGTGGCGCTGGCGGCGGGCCTCGCCCCCGAGGCGGCCGAGAGCATTCGCGCGGGCGAGGTGCCCCGGTTCGGCGAGCCGCTGCGCACCGTCCATCGCGTGGCCCGCCGCCTCGTCGACGAAGGCGACCTCGACGACGCCGCGTTCGACGACGCCGTCGACCGGCTCGGCTGGAGACGGCTGCAGGAGGTCGTCTGGCTGACCGGTCTCTACCGAGCCCTCGGGCTCGCCATGCGGGTCGCCCGCAGCCCCCTACCCGGAACGGATCTGGCCGGAACAGAGCTGGAAGGACGAGACGAACGTGACCACTGAGGCGATCCTGCGGGACTACCTCTCGGCGGCGATCCGGCGCCACGGATCGCGCCGCGCCGTGGTGGCAGGCGGCGAGACCTGGACGTACGCGGACCTGGAGCGCGCGTCGCGGGCGGTCGCGGGCCACCTCGCCGAGCTCGGCACCGGGCCGGGCGACCCGGTCGCGATCATCCTGCGGAACGGCGCCGAGTACGTGGTGGCCGACCTCGCCATCGCGCTGCTCGGGGCGGCGAAGGTCCCGCTGAACCTGATGCTGTCGACCGAGGAGCAGGCGTACATCCTGGCGGACTCCGGCGCGCGGGTGTGCCTGATCGAGGCGGACCGGCTCGACGTGATCGGGGCCGCGCGCGAGCACGGCGCCGATCCGCTGGTCGTGGTCCGCGGCGGCGGGGCCGGCCCGGGATCCTGGGACGCCGCGGTGAGCCACGCGCCGCTCGCCGCCGAGCCGCCCGTGCCGCCGGACGCGCTGGCGCTGATCATGTACACCGGCGGCACGACGGGACGGCCGAAGGGCGTGCTGCACACGCAGCGCGGGATCGCGGCGAACCTGCTCTCGCACCTGGTCGAGATGGAGCTCGGCGCCGCGGACGTGCTGCTGCTGACGTCGCCGCTGCCGCACAGCGCCGGCTTCCTGCTGCAGGCCGCGCTCTCCAAGGGGGCGTCGGTGTTCGTCGAGCAGGGCTTCGACATCGAGGTGGTCCTCGACCGCATCTCCCGCGACCGGGTCACCTACCTGTTCATGGTGCCGACGATGATCTACAGGCTGATCGACGCGGTGGCCGCCCGCGCGGACATCGACACGAGTTCGGTGCGCACCATCCTGTACGGCGCCGCGCCGATCAGCCTCGAACGGCTCCGGGACGGCCTGCGCAGGTTCGGGCCGGTGTTCGTGCAGCTGTACGCGCAGTCGGAGGCGCCGAACTTCCTGACCCGCCTGCGCCGCGACGACCACCGCGTCGAGGGACGGGACGTGCGCCGCCTCGCCAGCTGCGGCCAGCCGGTGGTGATGGCCCGGGTCGAGGTGCGCAAGGAGGACGGGTCGGCATGCGAGCCGGGCGAGGTCGGGGAGGTCGTCGCCCGCGCGCCGTACACGATGATCGGCTACCTGGGCCGGGAGCCGGAGACCGCCGAGGCCCTGCGCGACGGCTGGCTGCACACCGGCGACCTCGGCTACCTCGACGAGGACGGCTACCTGTACCTCGTGGACCGCAAGAACGACATGATCATCACCGGTGGGCTCAACGTGTACTCCACCGAGGTCGAGCAGGCGCTCGTCCGGGTCCCCGGCGTGCAGGAGGCGGCCGTCACCGGCGTCCCGCACCCGGACTGGGGCGAGGCCGTCGTCGCGTTCGTCGTGCCCGAGCGGTCCGACGTGACGGCCGAGGCGATTCAGGCCGTGGCCCGCGAAGCCCTGAGCGCCTACAAGCGTCCCAAGCGGGTCGTCCTCGTCGCGTCGCTGCCGGTGACGGCGGTGGGGAAGATCGACAAGAAGGAACTGCGGCAGGGTTGGCCGGGCTGGTGACCAAGAGGTCAGCCGGTCTTTCCCGGAGCCTTCAGGCGGCGTATGACGACACCGAGCACGCCGGCTCCGGAAAGGTAGCCGTAGTGGCGGGAGTCGAAGCTCGCCATGGTGTTGTCGCCCAGGATGAGCATGCGGCCGTCCGGTACGGGGGTACCGGCGGGGGCCGACACCCTGGCGGCCAGCGACGCGGGCACCGGGTCGCCGGGCACGGCCGCCGCCCGCTTGATCACCCAGGCGTGGCCGGAGCCGCCCCGGCGTCCGTGTGCGGCGGCGCTCGGGCGGCGGTCCGTCCCTTGGCGAGCGGTGTTCTCGACCACGACGATGTCGCCGGCCCGGACGTGCCGCAGCGACCGGCGGCGGACCAGGACGCGGTCGCCCGCGTCGAGCGTGGGCCGCATGCTCTGGCCGTCGACGTCGATGACGACGTAGCGGCGGCGCAGCCAGGCGATGAGCGCGGCGGTCCCGGCGAGCGCGGCTGCGGCGGCGAGCACGGTCCCGGTCATGGCGTGGGCACGTCCATGGCCGGGTCCGGCTGGTAGCCGCTCGCCTGCAAGGTGAACAGCTGGGCGTACCTGCCGTCCGCCGCCATCAGCTCGGCATGGCCGCCCTGTTCCACGATCCGTCCCTGGTCGAGGACGACGAGCAGGTCGGCGTCGCGGACGGCCGCGAGCCGGTGCGAGATCAGCACGCTGGTCCGGCCCGCGCGGTGCTCGCGCAAACGTGTGTGGATCTCGTGCTCGGCTTCGGCGTCCAGGCCGGAGCTGGGCTCGTCGAGGATCAGCAGGTCGCGCTGGTCGCGCAGGAAGGCGCGGGCCAGCGCCAGCCGCTGCCACTGTCCCCCGGACAGAGGGACACCGACCTCGGGGTCCCTGTCATCGTCTCCGAGGTCCGGCGAGAACAGCTTCGTGGAGAACAGGCGCGACAGCGGCGTGTCGTAGCCGCGGGGCAGTGCGGCGAGAGCGTCGTGAACGCCGGCCTTGCGAGCCGCGGCCTGCACGCGGTCGCGGTCCCGGTCGCGGAGGTCGCCGAGCCCGATGTTGTCGGCCGCGGTCAGGTCGTACTCCATGTAGTCCTGGAACACCACGCCGATCCGTGACCGCAGGTCGGCCGGGTCGATGTCGCGCAGGTCCACCCCGTCCCACAGGATCGCGCCGCGCTCGGGGTCGTAGAACCGGCACAGCAGCTTGACCAGCGTGCTCTTGCCAGCACCGTTGCGGCCCACCAGGCCCACCGACCGGCCGTGCGGAATCGTGAGGTTCACATCGCGCAGCGCCCAGGGGTGCTCCGACGAGTAGCGAAACCACACCCCGCGCAGCTCGATGCCTCGACGCAACGGCGGTGTCGCCCGCGCTCCGGCAGGCACCGGCAGATCCGGCTCACTTCCGGTGACGGTGAGGTAATGGTCGAAGAGCAACAACTGGTGGTCGACCTGGGTCACGTTGCTCACCAGGGAGGTCGCGGCGGCCTGGACGCCCGCTACCGAGGCGATGAGCAGCGGTATGTCACCGGCCGTGAGTCCACCGGACCGGGCGGTGAAAAGCGCCCACAGCAGCCCTGCCCCGGAGATCCCGGCGGCCAGGACTCCCAGCCCGGACTGGGTGAGCAGGTCGCGCCGGTCCATCCGGCGCCGCTGCGCGTTGGCCTCCTGCCGCTGCGCGGTCATCAGTTCGCGGAAGTACCGGGCGGTCCCGAACAGGCGGAGTTCCTTGGCCGCCTGGACGCTGCTCAGCAGCCGCTGGAAGAAGGCCTCACGCCGCTCCATCGGGGTGATCCGCCACATCATCCCCGCGCGGAGCCGGGACAGATGCAGGTGGGCGACCAGTGCCGGGACGGCCGCGAGCGTCACCGCCAGCGTCAGCCAGCGGCTGATCAGCAGCAGCGAGCCGAGGAACGCGACGATGGTGATCGCGCCGCGGCAGACGGTCAGCACACCGAAGACGAGCATCGCGGGGGCGCGGCCACCGGCTCCCTGGGCCATCGCCAGCCGGTCCAGGAACGCCGGGTTCTCGAACCTGGCCAGGCCGGGGAGCCGCTCGACCGCCGCGAAGAGCCGGTCCTGGGCGGTCAGGCCGATCCGGCGTTCGAGCTCCTGCCGGATGTAGAACGACATCTGCGGCAGGACGGCGACGGCCAGCCCCGCGACCAGGAGCCCGCCGCCCATCCAGGCCAGCGCCGAACCGCTCGCGGGCGGCCCCGTTATGGCGTCCAGCGCGAGCTTGGTCAGCCACGCCACCGAGACCGGCACCAGCGCCGCGACCAGTTCGAGCGCCCCGTAGCCGAGGATCTGGTGGCGGCCGGCGCGCCAGGCCAGCCCCAGGGCGCCCCTGATCCTGGCAGCACCGGCTCTGACCCCGGTCCTGACCTCGCCCTGGGTGTCGCGCATGAGCGGCGGTCACACTCCGGCGGCGGAGGCCGAGCGGTTCAGCTCCATGCCGCTGGTGACCACGGTCCCGGACTCGTCGAAGATGCCGAACGCGGGGAAGGAGCCCAGCCCCAGCGCCGTGCCGATCTCACCGGTCACCGGCGGCTCGACGACGACCCGGGCGACCGGCTCCAGCCGCTCGCGGTAGGTCTCCGTCTCGTCCTCCGATCCCACGACGAGGGCGATCACCTGGTCGCGTCCACCGGAGAACGTCCTCGCGTAATCGATGAAAGCGGGCAGCTTCTCCTCGCAGGCACTGCACCCCGGCGCGAGGGCGCCGATCAGGGTCAGGCCGGAGAGCCCGTCCCGGGACACCGGCTCGCCGGTGGTGGCGACGGCCTCGAACGACCCGGCGGTCTCCCCCTCGTCGAGGATCGCGTAGGGCCGCCGTCCCCCGGACGACAGGTTCGAGATCAGCTCGGTGTGGTGCCGGAGCCGGCGGACGACGCCGAGCGTGAGGACCAGGTCCAGCAGGCAGACCGCGAGTGCCAGGAGGGCCAGCGCCGCGACGAAGGGCATCAACGCGAGAATCCTTTCGTGGCGTGGTGTCCTTCTGGAGACACCACGGGACGGAACAGTCCGGCAAGGTCGTCGGCGGTCACCACGAAGGCGGCGACCACGGCACCGGCGACCGCGGCGATGACGCCGCCCGCCGGCTCCAGCGGCCCGGCCGCGACCGCGCCGGCGGTCGTTCCGAGGGCGGCGGCAGCGGCGAGCACGCCGTTCCGGACCAGATGCACCCCGCTGACCGGCCGGTCCGAGCCCCCGAAGCACTGGCAGGGTGCGCGATCCCCGCGCCGCAGCGCGGCCAGGACCGCCACGGCGAAGGCCATCGCCAGAAGACCGGCGAGGGCGAAACCGATCCACGCCGTCCCCGGCGGCACCAGGAGCACCAGCACCGCCGCTTCAGCCGCGATCACACCACCGGCCACCACGGGTGCCGGGATCCGGGAGAGCACCCACCCCGGTCCCAGCCGGCCGGCGGCCGCCACGAACCGGGCGTAGGACTCGCGGCCGCGAAGCTTGCCCAGGACCGAGGCGGCGAACACCAGCCCGACCATGCAGCGGCACCCCAGCGCGACGTACGCCATCACACACCCTTTGACGCGGGACTAGCAGGGGTGGGGGTTGGAGTAGGCGCAGTAGGCGCCGGCAGGGCACCGTCCGGGTGCGGTTCCGCCCGGGGTGTAGCAGCACCACCAGTCGCGGGTGCGGTCGCAGACACCGTCATACCAGCAGCACGTGTCCCTGGCGGACGCCTGCGCCTGGGGGACCACCAAGCCGAGCAGGCGGTCACCGAGCTCTTCGAGCTTCGCGAGCATTCTCAAGTCTCCTTCGTCGACCGGCGACCATGAGATCACCAGCCGTGTTCAGATCAGCTTCATCGCCGCTTCACCGCAGCTAGGCTGCACCCCATTCCGTCCTGCGGATATCGCAAAGTTCCGCGCGCTCACGCGTAGCCGGGGCCGGAGCGGACACGTCGCTTGTCGGCGGCGCGGTCGGTGAGAAGGAGGCCGGCATGCTCCATCCCGATCCACCGTTCCGCCCGGTTCGCCGATCGGAGGGCTATCCGCGGCTGGAGGACCTGGGCCTGGTCGGGGACGGCACGACCGCGGCGCTGGTCGCCCTGGACGGTTCGATCCCGTGGCTGTGCCTGCCCCGCTTCGACAGCGAACCGCTGCTGTCCGGCCTCCTGGATCACGCGCGCGGCGGGCACTTCACCCTGACGGTGGCGGACCTGCGGGAGGCGCGCCAGTACTACGAGCCCGACACGGCGGTGCTGGTGACCGAGCTGCGCGGCCCGTCCGGCCTGGTCAGGGTCACCGATGCGCTGGGCCTGCGCGCGGGCGCGGACCTGTCCGACGACGCGGGGGCGGGCCGGGACGAGCTCGTCCGGTCAGCGGTCGTCCTGGACGGTGCCGTCCGGCTGCACGCGGAGCTGTGGCCGCGCGACGGCGCGCAGGCCCGCGTTCTGGCCAGCGGGCTGGAGGTGCGGGCGGCGCGGCGGCCGGACCTGCGCCTGCATCTGCGCTCCAACCGCCCGCTGGACGGGCTGAGCACCGTGCACGACCTGACCGAGGGCGAACGTCTGGACCTGACGCTCTCCTGGGGCCGCCTCCACCGCCACCACCGGTTCGACCCCGGGACGGTGCTGCGCCAGACCGCCGAGGCGTGGCGCCGCTGGATGGGCGGCTTCGGCTACGGCGGCCCGCAGGAGCCGCTGGTCCGGCGCGCCGCGATCACGTTGAAGCTGTGCGACGACTGGGTCAACGGCTCCATGGTGGCGGCCCCGACGTCCTCGCTGCCCGCGCCGATCGGCGGGGTCCGCAACTGGGACTACCGGTACGCCTGGATCCGGGACGCCGCCTTCACCGTGTTCGCGCTGCGCCGCGTCGGGTTCCGATGCGAGGCGGACGGCTTCCTCGGCTGGGTCCTGGACGCCTTCGAGAGCGGCCGCCTGCCGCGGATCATGTACACCCTGCGCGCCGATCCCGTCCCCGAGGAGATCCCGGACGCCGGCCTGGAGGGCTACCGGCGCTCGTCCCCCGTGCGGTGGGGCAACGGCGCCGCGGACCAGCGTCAGCACGACATCTACGGGGAGGTCCTCGACTGCGCCGACCAGTGGCTGCTCGCCGGCGGCGACCTCCAGCCGGCGCTGTGGTCCAAGCTGGCGGAACTGACCGAGACCGCCGCGGACGCGTGGCGGCACCCGGATCAGGGGATCTGGGAGGTGCGCAGCGAGGGCCGGGTGTTCACCTACTCGGCCGGGATGTGCCAGGTGGCGCTGGACCGGGCCGCGTCCATCGGCGCGCGGCTCAGCCTGCCCGGTCCGATCGACACCTGGCGTGCCAAGGCCGAGGAGTTGCGCCGGCTCATCCTTGAGCGGTCGTGGGACGAGGACGCGCAGTGCCTGAGCGAGCACCTCGACGGCGGCGGGAGCCTGGACGCGAGCCTGCTCGCGCTCCCGCTGCGCAACGTCGTCCCGGCCGGCCACCCGAGAATGAGGGCCACCACCTCGGCCATCGCCGAACGCCTGTCCGCGGGGGACGGCCTGCTCTACCGCTACCTGCACGACCGGTCGCCCGACGGCCTGCCCGGCGACGAGGGCGCCTTCCTGCTGTGCAGCTTCTGGCTGGTCGACAACCTCGTCCTGCAAGGCCACATCGAGCAGGCCCAGGAGCTGTACGCCTCACTGTGCTCCCGGGCGAGCCCGCTCGGGCTGCTTCCGGAGCAGATCGACCCGTCGACGGGCACGTTCATGGGCAACTTCCCCCAGGCGTTCAGCCACATCGGCATCATCGCCAGCGGCGTCACCCTCGCCCGAGCGGAAGCGGGCGGCACGGCATGAAGGGACCACGGCATGAAGGGACAGGGGCATGATCGACCGGCTCGTCGTCTTCGGCGCCACGGGCGACCTCAACGCCCGCTTCCTGCTCCCCGGGCTGGCCGCCCTGCGGGCCGCCGGGCACCTCCCCGACGGGTTCCGGCTGACCTGCGCCGACCGGAAGGGCTGGAGCGACGGGGAGTTCCGGGAATGGGCGGCCGGGCAGCTCGACCGGCACGACCGCTCCTCCCCCGCCGAGGTCAGGACGTGGCTCACCGGCGCCGTCCGCTACCGCCGGGCGGACGCCACCGACACCGCCGACCTCGCCGACCTCGTCGCCGGTGACGGGCCGGTCGCCCTCTACCTCGCCCTTCCCCCGGCGGTCTTCCCCGGCACCGTCACCGCCCTGCGCGGGGCGGGCCTGCCGCCGGGCAGCCGGATCGTCCTGGAGAAGCCGTTCGGTGAGGACCTGGACAGCGCGGTGGAGCTGAACCGGCTGCTGGCGGAGGTCGTCCCCGAGCAGGCGGTGTTCCGCGTCGACCACTTCCTCGCCATGACCACCGTCCAGAACCTGCTCGGCAGCCGGCTGGCCAACCGCGTCCTGGAGCCCCTCTGGAACAGCGCGCACATCTCCGAGGTGGACATCGTCTGGGACGAGTCGCTCGCGCTGGAGGGCCGGGCGGGCTACTACGACGGCGTCGGGGCGCTGAGGGACATGGTGCAGAACCACCTGCTCCAGGTGCTGTGCCTGGTGGCCATGGAACCGCCGCTCAGCCTCGACGAGCGCGACCTGCGCGACCGGAAGATCGACGTGCTGCGCTCGGTCCGGCCCCTCACCGAGGAGGACGTCCTGCGCCGCACCCGCCGGGCGCGCTACACGGCCGGCCGCGTCGGCGACCGCGACGTCCCCGCCTACATCGACGAGGACGGCGTGGACGCCCGGCGCCGCACCGAGACGTTCGCCGAGGTGGAGCTGCGGCTGGAAAGCTGGCGCTGGTCCGGGACGACCTTCCGGATCCGCAGCGGCAAGGCGCTCGCGGAGGACCGCAAGGAGGTCGCGGTCCACTTCCGGCCCGTCCCGCACCTGCCCTTCGGCCACGCGGGGGAGGCGCTGCCCAACGTGCTCCGCTTCGGCCTCGACCCGGAGAACATGACCCTGGGGCTCACCGGCATCGGCTCCGGTGCGCGCACCCTCACCCCGCTCACCATGACGGCGCGGATGGAGGCCCCCGAGCTGCCCGCCTACGGACGGCTGCTGCTGGACGTCCTGCACGGCGACGCCGCCCTGTCCATCCGGGGCGACGAGGCGGAGGAGGCCTGGCGCGTCCTCGCCCCCGTCATGTCCGCCTGGGCCGCCGACCGCGTACCGCTCCAGGACTACCCGGCCGGTTCTAGCGGACTCCGGCGACCACCTCGTTGACCGGGAAGCGTGCGGGTCGCCCGGTCAGAACCCGTACGGCCCCTTCCGCGGCGATGCGCCGCACCGAGGCGATCGCCTTCTCGGAGTAGTACGCGGCGTGTCGTTGCCCGGCGGGCTGGCGGGTATCAGCTCGTTTCCGGGGTTCGGTGGAGGTCGAGGACCGATGCCGGGGGTGGGGTTCCGGCTTCGGGCGGGGTGGCGGCGGTCAGGCGTGGGAGCACGGTCTCCGCGGCGGCGAGGTCCTGGACGCCGAGGCCGATGAGTCTGGCGACGGTGATCTGGGTTCCGCTCCGGCGGGCGTGCCCGTCCGGGACGAGGTCGCCGAGTTCCGCGCCGATGCCGGCCTCGGTGACGGCGTGCGCCGCGAGGGCGGCGCGCAGGTCGCCGGCGTGGACGGGCGCGTCGGCCCTGCTGTCGACGACGAGGAGGTCCGCGCGCCGGAAGCACTCGGGGTCGAGTTCGGCCTTCGTCGCGTCGTCGGCGCCGACGGCGGTCACGTGCTGTCCGGGGCGCAGCCAGGACCCGGCGACGATCGGCCGCCTGCTGGAGGTCGCGGTGACGATCACGTCGGCGAGCCGGACGGCCTCCCGGGCGTTCGCCACGACGGTGGCCGTGACCCGGGGCGCCCGCGCGCTGATCGCCGCCCGCAATGTCCGCGCGGCGTCGGCGCGCCTCCCCCAGACCAGGACGGTGTCGATGGGACGTTCCGCGATGGCCGCCAGCGCCTGGAGGTACGCCTGCACGCCGGTGCCGAGGACGGCGAGCGTGCGGGCGTCGCGGGGAGCGAGCAGCCGGGCGGCGAGGGCTCCCGCCGCCGCGGTGCGGACGTCGCTGAGGTGGTGCTCGTCCTGCAGCAGCGCCAGGAGGTCCCCGGTGGCGGCGTCGTGGACCGCGACGTATCCGCTCCCGCCCGGGAGGCCGCGGGCCGCCCGCGCCGCGAACCATGCCGCCACCTTGACGGTGAACACCGGCCGGCCCGGCAGCCAGGCCGACTTGACGTGCACGTCGCCGTCCGGGCCCGCGGGCGCGAAGACCGCGAGGGGCGACGCGCCGAGCCCGCGGCTGAAGGCGGCCAGCGCGCCCGCCACCGGGTCCACGAGGTCCTCGAACCCGATGGCGCGCCGGATGGCGCCGGCCTCGAAGATCTGCGGGGCGCTCACAGCGGCTCCGGGAGGGCGCGCAGGCGTCCCGTGCCGACCACCGCGACACCGCCGCCCACGGTGACCCGGACCGGCCGCTCCGCGGGGCCGTACGCGGTGATCGCGATGGTGCTCGGCCTGCCGGTGAGGCGTCCCTGCGCCAGCGGGGTCTCGACGCCGTCCCCGGCGCGCCCGTGGTGCAGGAGGTAGGCGGCGACGCATCCGGCCGCGCTGCCGGTGGCGACGTCCTCGACGACGCCGTCGTTGTTCCAGTGCCGGCCTTCCGGGACGGAGGCGTCGAGCACGTAGGCGAACTGCGCGCCGTGGCGTGCGAGGAAGCCCTCGAAGTCCGGGGAGGCGATCCGCGCCCGGACGAGCGCGTCGCCGTCGCGCACCGGGACGATGAGATAGGCGAGGCCGGTGGACCAGACCTGGGGCGGGAGCCGCCGGTCGAGATCGTCGGCGGACAGCCCGAGCCGCTCCGCGATGGACGCGGCGTCCTCGGCGGCCGGTGTGCCGACCAGCTCGGGCGGGCCAGCGTCCATCAGCGCGGTGAGCCGGCCCGGGGCGCTCCGGCGCGTGGCGACCCGCACCGGCCTCGCGGGCAGGTGGATCGTCCATCCGCGGTCGGCGCCGTCGGGCGTGCCGTCGAGGTCGTGCAGGACGGCGGCCGCTCCCAGCACCGGGTGCCCGGCGAACGGGAGCTCCTCGTTCAGGTCGAAGACCCGGGCGTCGGCGGACGGTCCGTCCGGCCACCGCGTCACGAAGATCGTTTCGAAGTGGCGCAGCTCCCTCGTGACGGCGGCCATCTGGGCCGCGGTCAGCGGGGGCGGGTCGACGAAGACGGCGAGGCTGTTGCCCGCGTAGGGCTCGTCGGAGAAGACGTCGACATGGTGATACGCGACGGGGCCGGACGCGGTCTGGTCTTGGGGCATGGCGCCAGGCTAGAAAGCCGTCCGCCCATCGAGAAGAGCAATATCGGCATGGTAGGCATAAGATTTTCGAATGGAGAGGGATTTCGAGATCGCGGACCTGCGCTCGTTCGCGGGAGCCGTCCGCGCGGGCAGCATCACCCGGGCCGCGGCGGCGCTCCAGCTGAGCCAGCCGACCGTCAGCCAGCGCATCCAGCGGCTGGAGCGGGCCGCCGGAGAGCGGCTGCTCCTACGGGAAGCGCGCGGCATCCGGATCACCCCCGCCGGCGAGACCATGCTCGCCTACGTGGAGCGGGTCCTCGCGCTGCACGACGAGGCGCGGGCGGCGGTCGGCCGGCGCGGGGACGCGCCGCACGGGCGGCGCGTGCTGGGCCTGCTCGAAGACCTCGCGATGACCACCCTGCCCACCGCCCTCGCCGACGTCGCCGCGCTGCACCCGGGGATCGAGCTGGAGGTGGTCATCGGCGCCGCGGCGGCGCTGCGCCCGCTCGCCGATCAGGGCCGCGTGGACCTGGTGTTCGGCGACCCGTCCGTGATGAGCGAGAACGCCGTCCGGTGGCGGCGCCGGGTCCCCCTCTTCTGGACCGCCGCGGCCTCGCTGGATCCCCTCACCGATCCGCTGCCGCTGGTGATGTTCTCCCAGCCGTGCCAGTGGCGGGCTCCGGTTCTGGACGCCCTCAACCGGCGAGGACGGGCGTGGCGGATCGCCTTCCAGAGCAACAGTGTCCACGCCGTCCAGGCCGCGGTCAGCGCCGGTATCGGGGTCGGCGCGCTGCTGGCGGGCAACATCCCCGCGGGCGCGGCTCGCCTGCCCTCCCGCCATGGCCTGCCGGATCCGCCCGAGGTGGACATCGCCGTGTCACGGCGGCCCGGCACCGAGGCGGATCCGGCTCTGGACGGTCTCGAACGCCTCCTCCTCCGGACGGTCGAGCCGTAGCACGCCCGCCCGCGCGTCCTCGCTAGAACGGGGGGCGGTTGAAGCCGGTGTGGAGGAGCCAGATCGCACCGAACGCGGACGAGGGGCGGTCGTTGAAGTCACCGCGCTCCGGCAGGCGTTCCAGGAGGTCCAGGACGGCGGAGATGTGGCCGCGCTCGGCGGCGGTCTCGATCAGTTGCGCGGTCGGGTGCTGTCGCCGCGAGTGCGGCATGCCCTGGATCCGGGCGTGGTCCCGGGCCAGGTCCCGGACGTCCTGGCCGGTCGGCGCCGGAGGCCGGACCGGGGGCGTGCCCCGGTGGGCCAGTTCGACGAGGTCGTCGCCGATCGCCCAGTTGTGATCTCCCCACGTCTCCATCAGGTCGGCGCGTCCCTGCTCGGCGAGGACCGTCAGCACCTCGTACGGGACGTCCCAGCCGGGCAGGCCCTGGAACTCGCGGGCCAGGTCGAGGCGACCGGTGCGCAGCAGGTACACCAGCCACTCCGCCTCCCAGAAGAAGCCGCCGTCCGGGTGCCCGGCGCGGTCGTCCAGGAGGGCGCGTACGAGATCGTCGCGTCCGCACTCCAGCATCGGGTGGATGACGGCGATGTGGTCCTGCCACGGGTTGGGTTCGAGGGCGATGGACGCGCGGGCGTGCCGGAACCACTGCTCGGCGGAGGCCGCGTCGCCCAGCGCCTGGCAGGCGGCGCCGAACCAGGCCGACCTGTCGGCGTCGAACATCTTGGGGTCCACCGAGGGGTACAGCGACCGCGCGAGGGCGAAGGCGTCGCGGGCGGACGCCGCGTGCCCGGCGCGGACGAGGATCACGGCGACGCCGGACGCCGCGGCGAGCCGGTCCGCCGGTTCGGGGATGTCGCCGACGAGGGTCATCGCCGCCTCGGGCTCGCCGTGCCGGGCACGGAGCCGGGCGGCGGCCCGCAGATGGTCGGCGATGTGGGTGCCCCAGCTGTACCGGTCGAGGTCGGCGAGGGAGGCGCGCGCCGCCTCGAACAGGTCGTCCACGCTCGCCGTGTTCGGAGGCGGCCACTCCCCGGAGTCGTCGCCGTCCGGGTCCAGCTCCTCGCGAAGCTCGCGGAGGATCTCGCCGTCCTCGGAGTCCAGCACGTCCGCGGCGGTGCGGGCGTCGGGCAGCACGCGAAGCTCGCCCCAGCGGACCGGCCAGGCGTGGCGTCGCCCGACTCCCCAGGCCAGGAGGGCGTCCAGCTCGTCCTCGCGGCCCTCCGGAGCGATCACGGCGTCGGGCTGGAGCGTCATCGCCCAGTGGTCCTCGTCGAGGGCGAAGATCTGCCCCTCGAACTCCTCGACGGCGTCGCCCTCCACCGGACGCGGGCCCGGCGGGACGTACAGGGAGTAGAAGTCGCCGACGACCTCGCCGGTCTCGACCTTCACGAACTGCATGACCGCGTCGTCGAGCACCACCAGCGTGTCGTCCACGCCCCAGTAGACCGTGTCGGCGCCGCCGGCGAGCACGCTGCGGATCAGCCGGGGGTTCGCCGGATCGGCGAACGACCAGATCTCGGCGGACCCCTCGATGGTCAGGAAGGCGGCCCGCTCGCCGCCGGGGGCCCAGGCCCAGGCGTTGTGGTCGCCCTCCTGATCCCCCCACCCCGAATGCGGGACCTGGGCGCTGAAGACGAGGCGGTCGTCGTCGAAGACGTGCACGCCTCCCGTCTCGGCGGTGCCGGTGGGGGGCGTCAGGACGGCCAGCCGGTTGACGGTGCGGCCCGGAGCCCAGTGCAGGGAGACGGGCTTGCCGAGCGCGAAGGGGCCGCAGCGGATCCGCCCGGTGGACGCCTCGCGCAGGAACAGGCCGCGGCGGGAGACGGTCGCGACGAGGGCGCCGTCCGGGCTGAGACGGGCGAGACGTCCGGGCGCGTGCCAGACGACCTCGCGCGTCGCCGCGTCCACGCTGATGGCGTTCGACCCGTACAGCCGGGCGCCGTCGGGCGACCACGCCGGGTCCTCGATCCACTGCCCGACCAGCCAGTCGCCGTCGCCCCGTTCGAGCGAGGCGAAGGCGTCCCGGACGGCGTTGGGCAGCCGGCGCGCCAGCAGGTACGGGTGGTCGGTCTCCACATGGTTGGGCAACCAGCTCAGGTGGCCGCGGTCCAGGGGGACGATGCAGCCCTGGAGCCCGCCGTCGCCGTTGGTGCCGCAGTGGAAGTAGACGCTGCGCCCGTCCGGGGAGAGGGCGAAATCCGACGGGCGGGAGTTGCCGTCCGACACGTCGATCGTGGCGAGCGGCTCGCCGTCGAAGGTCCAGACCCCCACCGTGTTCGTGCGGTGGACCATGGCGATGCGGGACGAGTCGGCGGACCACTGGATCGTGCGCGCGTAGCGGGGCCACCCGATACCGCCGTCGATCCGGCGGACGGTGTTGACGCACCGGCCCGTCGCGACCTCCCAGATCTGCAGGACGCCGCCCGCGTCGTAGTCGTCGCCGACCCAGCTCCCGGTGGCGAGGTAGCGGCCGTCCGGGCTCATCGCGTGGGCGACGATCTCCGTGTCGTGGCCGTACGGGTGCTGGAGCCGCGCCTCACCGGTGTCGATCAGCCGCCGGGTCGCCAGCCGGTGAGCGTCGGTCACGCCCTCGGCGCGCTCCAGCTCGTCCAGCCGGGCGCGCAGCGGCGGGACGTCGCGCTCGGGCGTGAAGGCCGGCCAGTCCGCCCCGTCGAGCAGCGCGTACAGAACGCCGGATCCGCGCGCACCTGCCAGCTCGGCGACCGACACGAACGGCCGGGGAGGCGCCTCCACCGGGTCGGCGGCGCCTTCCTCCCGCTCCAGCATGCCGATCAGCGCGTCCTCGTCGAGGTACGGCGTGCGGAGCATCGCGTCGGTGCGGGGAACGGGCCCTCGCTCGCCGGGGGCGACGACGATGAGGTCGGTCTCCTCGGTCGCCTCCTCCGCCACCCGGGCGCCGAGGGCCTGGAGCCGCCGTGTCGCGGACTCCCTCTCGATCTCCCAGAAGTCCCCGTACAGCACGACCGTGCGCCCTCGCAATTTCATGATCAACGGACCTTATCGGTCTGACGCGACATCGGCGCAATCCGTAACGTCCCCGGTCTCGTAGGGTGGGGGCGTGCCACTAGCGCCGGGTACCCCCGAACTCGCCGACCTGGACCTCCTGCTCTCCGTCGAGCGCCTGGGGAGCCTCGGCCGGGCCGCCCGGGAGCACGGGATCTCGCAGCCGTCGGCGAGCGCGCGGATCAAGCTGCTGGAGCGCCGGCTCGGGCTGGAGCTGCTGGACCGGTCCCCGTCCGGGTCGCGGCTGACCGCGGCGGGCGCGGCCGTGGCGGAGTGGGCGCGCGACGTGGTGGCGCCCGCGGCCGACCTCATGGCGAACGTGGCGGCCCTGCGCGACCGGGCCAGCGGCCTGCTGCGCGTGGCGGCCAGCATGACGATCGCGGAGTACCTGATGCCGCGCTGGCTGGTCGCGCTGCGCCGCGAGCGGCCCGAGCTGACGGTCGCGCTGCGCGCGGAGAACTCGCACGACGTGGTGGAGCTGCTGGAGGCCGGGGAGGCCGACCTCGGCTTCATCGAGGATCCGGCGCCGCACGACGGCCTGACCGAGCTGGTGGTCGCCGACGACGAGCTCGCCGTGGTGACCGCGCCCGGCCATCCCTGGTCGGACGGCCGCGGCCCCCTCACCCCCGGTGAGCTGGCCGCCGGGCGCCTGGTGCTGCGCGAGCGCGGTTCCGGGACGCGGGAGACGCTGCACCGGGTGCTCGGCGAGCTGCGCGAGGGTCCGCACCTGGAGCTGTCGTCGACCACGGCCATCAAGGAGGCGGTGGTCGCGGGCGCGGGCGCCGCGGTGCTGAGCGCCCTCGCCGTGGAGCACGAGCTGCGCACCGGCCAGCTCGTCCGGGTTCCGGTGGCGGGGATCGAGCTGACCCGGCGGCTGCGGGCCGTGTGGCCCCGCCGGTCAGCGCCGGCGCCCCACGCGGAGGCGCTGCTGCGGATCGCCGTCCAGGCGGGCCGGGCCTCGGCGCACTGACCCGGCGGTCAGACGGGCGAGAGCGGCAGGGGCATCCCGGCCAGGCCGCGCCGCGGCCCCTCCAGCGGCAGGGACAGCGCGACGTCCCGGAGCGCGGCCGCCGACGCGCAGCCGGGGTGGCCCGCCATGACCGGCACGCCCGCGTCGCCCGACTCCCGCAGCCGCTCGTCGAGGGGGACGCGGCCGAGCAGCGGGACGCCGAGCGCGTCCGCGAGGGAGTCGCCGCCGCCGGATCCGAACAGCGGGGCGTGCCGCCCGCAGTCGCACGTGAAGCCGGACATGTTCTCCACCACGCCGGCGACCGCGATACCGAGGTCGGCGGCCATCCGCCCGGCGCGTTCGGCCACCTGCCGGGCGGCGGGCTGCGGCGTGGTGACCACGATGACCCGCGCGTCCGGGACGAGTTCCAGCAGGGAGAGCGAGACGTCCCCGGTGCCCGGAGGCAGGTCGACCAGCAGGACGTCCGGGTCGCCCCAGTGGACGTCGTCGAGGAACTGCTGGATCGCCTTGTGCAGCATGGGGCCGCGCCAGACGAGCGGTTCGGTGCCCTCCACGAAGAGGCCGGTCGACATGAGCCGCACGCCGTGGGCCTCGACGGGCATCATCCGGCCGCCCAGGACGACCGGCGGGCGGCGGGCGCCGAACAGCAGCGGGATCGAAGGGCCCCACACGTCCGCGTCGAGGATCCCGACCGCGGATCCCGCCGCGGCCAGCGCCACGGCGAGGTTGGCCGTCACGGTGGACTTGCCCACGCCGCCCTTGCCGCTCGCCACCGCGTAGACGGCGGGCCTCCCGCCGGACAGGGCGCCGCGGACCTTGCGCGAGTCCGCCCGGACCCGCTCTCCCAGCTCGGCCCGCTGCCGCGCGCTCATCGCCGAGAACTCCACGGCGACGTCCCGGACGCCGGGCACGGCCAGCACCGCCGCCTCCACGTCGGCGCGCAGGCGTTCGCGCAGGGGGCAGCCGGACGTCGTGAGCGCGACGCGGACGCGGACCTTGCCGCGCCGCCCCGCCTGCACGTCCGCGACCATGCCGAGATCGGTGAGGGGACGGTGCAGCTCCGGATCCTCGACCGACGCGAGCGCGGCGCGGACCGCCCGCTCCAGGTCAGACATGGAAGGCCCGCCGCTTCGGCTTGACGGGGCGCATGAGGAACTCGGGACGCCGCAGGCCGTCCGCGTTCGGTCCGGGCCGGGTCATCTCCAGCCATTCCCGGTACACGGCCCGCGACCTGCGCGTGTCGACGACCACGTCGCCGTACTCGTCGCCCGGTTCGACCGGGGCCAGCCGCACCTTCTGGTGCCAGCAGTGCATCCCGGACAGCGGATCCGGGTGCACCGCGAAGGCCAGGTTCTGGTGGACGCCGGGATCGTCCCAGTCGATCCGGGAACTGTCGGCGTCGCCGGACGCGAACGGCCGGACCCCCTTGCGGTAGCGCAGCCGCCACACCCCCTCCTCGCCGCGCTGGAGGTCCACCAGCCCGCTCACCCACCGGCTGCCGTCCTGCTCGTGCAGCCTCCAGCGGCCCATGTGGTGCGAGAGCGCGACCACGCCGGGACGGATGCCGGACGTCACCCAGACCCGGGCGACGAAGTGCCCGATCTCGGTGTGCACGCGGACGAGGTCGTCGGTGGCGAGGTCGCCGGTGACCGGGCCCGCGGCGTCCTCCGGGTTCACCCACAGCGGGTGGGTGTTACTGATCTCGTTCAGGTACTTGGCGTTGCCGGAACGGGTGTGGATGAGCGTGGGCAGCCGGAAGGTCGGCATGAGGACGAGGTCCCCGGCGTCCCGGTCGAGCCGGTTCCAGGAGACGTGCGACTCCACGTATCCCGGCGTCGCGTGCTCGGGCCAGCCGAAGTCGGCGACGGCGGTCGAGTAGATCTCCAGCTTGCGGGACGGGGTGAGCCAGCCCTGGGTGGCCGTGCCGTCCTCGTGCCGGACGCCGACCGCCCCGGCCTCGCCGATCAGCGGTGGGACCGAGTCGGGCGTGGTCGGCCGGCGCAGCACGCCCTGCTCGTCGGCCTCGGCACCGTCCAGCTCGGCGGGCGTGAGGGGCCGCTCGTCGAGCCGGTAGACGCCCGAGTCGATCTCGACCACGCCGTACTTGCGCATGTACTCCAGCGGGGTCAGCCCGGCCTCCTTCGCCTTCTCGGGCAGGCACGGGACGGAGTTCTCGAAGACGTACCGGTAGTACTCGTCGACGGTGACCTTCTCGCCGGGACGGTACGGGGACTCGAAGTACTTGCGGATCCCGAGTGCGCCGTCCGGGTCGATGCGCCAGGACAGCTCGAACCAGAACTCGTTCTCCTCCCAGACCTCGCCCGGGTTGGTGTCACGCGTGTCGGTGAAGGACTGGCCCGTCTTCTCCATGGCGACCCTGCGCACGGGCTGCCTGAAGCCCAGCCACCGTCCGGCGTGGGTCTCGTAGGAGTGGGTGTCGTGCCGCTCCGTGGAGTGCCCCATGGGCAGGACGTAGTCGGCGTACGCCGCCGTCTCCGACCAGGTCGGCGTCAGCGCCACATGGCATCCCACCCGGTCGGGATCGGTCAGGGTCTCCATCCACATGAACCCGTCCGGGTTGGTCCAGACGGGGTTGTAGACCCGGCTGAAGTAGACGGCCAGCCTCGCGCGCCCGTCCGCGAGGAAATGCGGCAGGAGAAACGACATCTCGTTGGTCGACAGCGGGTATTCGCGAGGCCAGAGCAGCTCGTTCCAGCGCTCGTGGGCGTCCGGCATGTTCGGGCCGTGCGCGACGAACTTGTTCCAGCCGTTCGGGCTGGTGCCGCCCTCGGTGCCGACGCTTCCGGTGAGCACGTTGAGGAAGAAGAGGGACCTGGCCACCTGCCATCCGCCGAGGTTGCCCGCGGCGGCGGCGCGCCAGACGTGCGCGGCCAGCCTCGTCCCGGCGCCGGCGACGATGCGCGCCAGCTCCTCGATCCGCTCCTGCGGGATGCGGGCCTCGCGGGCCGCGTACTCGAAGGTGTAGCCGGCGTAGTCGGACTCCAGGCGTTCCAGGAAGGTCTCGTAGTCGCGAGGCGCGTCCGGATGGAGCCGTTCCAGGTAGGTCTGCCAGTTGACCCACCGGCGGATGTAGCCGTCCGCGAGCTGCCGCGTCCGGATCAGGTACGAGGCCACGGCCAGCAGGATCGCCGCCTCGCTGCCCGGCCAGGGCGCCAGCCACAGGTCGGCGTGGGACGCGGTGTTGGACATCCGCGGGTCGAGGACGACGAGCTTCGCCCCGTCCTGCTTGGCCTCCATGATGCGCTGCGCGTGCGGGTTGAAGTAGTGCCCGGTCTCCAGGTGGCTCGACAGCAGAAGGATGACCTTGGCGTTGGCGTGGTCGGGCGAGGGCCGGTCGTACCCGCCCCACAGGGTGTAGCCGAACCGCGCGCCGCTGGAGCAGATGTTGGTGTGGCTGTTGTGGCCGTCCACGCCCCAGGCCTGGAGGAACCGCTCCGCGAAGCCGTCCTCTCCGGGACGTCCCACGTGGTACAGGACCTCGTCGTGGCGGTCTTCGAGGATCGCCTGCCGGATGCGCGCCGCGATGTCGTCGAGCGCCTCGTCCCAGGTCACGCGCTCCCATTTCCCGGCTCCGCGCTCACCGGCCCGGCGCAGGGGGTGCAGGATGCGCTCGGGGTCGTCCAGCTGGTTGATCGTGGCGGGGCCCTTGGCGCAGTTGCGGCCGCGGGAGCCCGGGTGCGCGGGATTGCCGGTCACCTTGGTGACGGACAGGTCCTTCTTCTCGACGTAGGCGAGGAGCCCGCAGGCCGACTCGCAGTTGAAGCAGGTGGTCGGGATGAGCATGAACTCCCGGGGCACCTTGCGCGGGTGGGCGCGGGCGTCGTTCTCGACATGGTGGTCCCACGTCTCTGGCGCCGGGTAGTTCCGCAGCCTCTCGTGGTTGCGCATCCCGGGAAGGTCGATCGTCATAGGGCACTCCTCGGACGACGGAAGAGCTAGGACAGCGGGACGTCCTGGCCGGCGCGGACGTAGACGCTCTCGTAGGCGACGAGCGCCGCCTGGACGAGCAGGCCGCCCGCGACCCCGGCGGCGGGGCCGAGGAGGGCCAGCGCGGCGCCCGCCACGACCGGCAGCACCCCGGCGAGCCAGAACGTCCTGGCGTACCGGCCGCGCACGACGAGGTGCGCGGCGAAGGCCGCCGCCCGCCCGGAGTGCCGGCCGCCGTACTCCAGCGCCAGGAACAGCAGGTGGACGGCCGCCGAGGCGACGAGTGCCCAGGTGAGGAACCGGGCGGCCTTGCCCTCCAGCCCGGCGAACGGCGCCGCGACGAGCAGCGCCCCCGAGCCGACCATTCCGGCTTGGGCGATCAGATGCCAGAACAGCACGGGCGACTGCCACAGATCGCGTCCCTCGGCCTGGCCGAACAGGAAGGCGGTGTACCCGGCCGTCAGCACGGCGATCGGTATCGCGGCCCAGCGCAGCACGGACATGTCCCCGAACAGCAGCCACAGCCCGCCGGCACCCGTGCAGGCGCACAGCACGATTCCGCCCCAGACCAGCCACGACGTCGGGTTGGGGCGCAGGAACAGGTACAGGAACCGCTCCGGACGCTTCAGGTCCCAGACGAGCAGCGCCCCGGTACTGGCCGCGCCGGCGATGGCGAGGGCGGGCGCGACGTACCGTCCCACCGGCCCGAGGTCGACACCGGCGATCAGGGCGAGCGCGGCGAGGAGCAGGGCTCCGGCCCCGGCGCCCTTCGTCCACAGGTACGTGGTGACGCGCCAGCCCCAGGGCCGGGGATGGGCGGTGTTGAGGGTGGTGCGGGGGCGGCCGGGTTCATCGGCGGGACCGGCGTCGCGCGCCGCCTCCAGGCGCTGCGCGTCCGGCCTCGCCCAGATGTAGGTGTCGTCGACGGGCGCGGCCAGGGGGTCGAGGACGGCGTGGTCGGCGCCCAGGTAGAAGACGTTGGGTCCGGTGTTCTGCTCGGGTGACCGGACGGCGGTGGGCTGGGTGCTCACCAGCCTGCTGATGCCGCTGTCCGGGTCGTCGAGGTCACCGACCCAGATCGAATGGGTCGGGCAGACCACCACGCAGGCGGGCTCCAGATCCTGGTCGACGCGGTGGGCGCAGAAATTGCATTTCGCCGCGGTGTGGGTGTCCTCGTCGATGTAGATGGCGTCGTAGGGGCAGGCCTGCATGCAGCTCTTGCAGCCGATGCAGCTGTCCCCGTCGAAGTCGACGATGCCGTCGTCGCGCTTGAACAGCGCCTTCGTCGGACATATCTTCACGCACGGCGCGTCCGTGCAGTGATTGCAGCGCATCACGCCGAACTCGCGGGTCGTCGACGGGAATTCCCCCTTCTCGACGTACTTCACCCAGGTACGGAACTGTCCCACCGGGACTTCGTGTTCCGTTTTGCAGGCGACGGTGCATGCATGACAACCGATGCATGTGCGCTGGTCGATCGCGAAGCCGTATTGCACGCCGCTTAGCCTGCACACACCGGCGCGCGGGCCGGTACCCGCCGGTTGACGATGAGCTCATAGGCGTTGCCTATGAGCGTTGACGGCCGCGCTCCCGGCTTCCTACATTGGTCAGAGGTCAAACCACCAGGGAAGGGGTGCGATGGGTCCCGGCACGGTCCGGCTCGGAACCGACCAGCTCTACGACGACCTGCGCGAGGTCTCCGCGGCGCTCTACAAGAAGGCCCTGACCGACCTCCCGCCCGACGTGCGGCACTCGGTCGACGCCGCGCACCAGCGCGAGGACGGCGGCGCCCGGCGCCGCCTGGAGGTGATGGTCAAGGCGATCGAGACCTCAGACGAGACCGGCATCATCGTCTGCCAGGACACCGGGATCTGCGTGTTCTTCGTCGAGATCGGCACCGAGGCGCCGGTCAACGGCGCCCGGATGACCGAGGCCCTGCGCCAGGGCGTCGCCCTCGCCAGCGAGCGGCACTCGCTGCGGTCGAGCATCGTGCACCCGCTCACCCGCGAGAACCGCCAGGACAACACCGGCGACGGCGTCCCCGCCGTGCACGTCGACTTCGCCGACGGCGGCGACGGCCTCGACATCCTGCTCATCCCTAAGGGGTCCGGCTCGGAGAACATGTCGTTCCTGAGCATGCTCTCCCCCGCCGACGGCCAGGCCGGCGTCAAGAAGTACATCCTCGACCGCGTCGTCGAGGCCGGCCCGCGCCCCTGCCCGCCCACGGTCGTCGGCGTCGGCCTCGGCGGCACCGCCGACCAGTGCGCCGCGCTCGCCAAGAAGGCGACCCTGCGTCCCGTCGGGCAGCCGCACCCCGAACCGGAGATCGCCGAGTTCGAGCGCCAGATGCTGGACGCCATCAACACCACCGGGATCGGGCCGCAGGGCCTGGGCGGCGCCACGACCTCCTTCGCCGTCCACGTCGAATACGCCTGGACGCACATCTCGATGAACCCCGTCGCCGTCAACATCCAGTGCTGGCGGGGCGAGCGGGCGCGTGCGCGCATCGCGGCCGGCGGGCAGGTGACCTATGGGTACTGACCGCGTGGGTACTGACCGCGTGCTCCGCCTGGACGCCCCCTTCGACGAGGCCACCGCCCGCTCGCTGCGCTGCGGCGACGAGCTCTGGATCGACGGGACGATCTGGGGCGTCCGCGACGCGTCCCTCATCCGCTTCTTCGACGAGGGCCGGCGCGTTCCGGCCGACCTCGCCGGCGCCGCCTTCCTGCACACCGCGCCGAGCGTCCGCCGGACGGACGCGGGCGGCTACGTCCCCGTCTCCGTCGGCACCACGACCTCGATGCGGATGGACCGCTTCACCCGCGGCTGCGTCGAGGACCTGGGCGTCCGCGCGATCATCGGCAAGGGCGGCCTCAGCGCCGGGTCGCTGGAGCATCTCGGCCGCCACGGCGCCGTCTACCTGTCCATCACCGGAGGCGCCGCCAGCTACGAGACCCTCCAGGTCGCCGAGATCGAGGACGTCCTCTGGGAGGACCTCATGCCCGAATGCCTCTGGAAGTTCCGCGTGACGGGGTTCGGCCCCCTCTTCGTCACCATGGACTCCCACGGCGCGTCCGAGTACGAGCGGACGTCCGAGCGGGCCCAGGCCAACATGGAGGCCGCCTACCGGAAGCTGGGCCTGTGACCGCTCCGCCCGGCCGCGGCCCGCGGGCCGGTGCCCGCCCCCGCCGGCCGTGACGCAGATCGTCGTCGGCGCGGCCGGGATCTTCCTGGCCGCGCTGCTGGGCGGCGCCACCGGCTTCGGCTTCGGCCTGGTGGCGGCGCCGTCCCTGCTGGCGGCCGGGCTGCCGCTGCGCGAGGTCGTCGCCGCCAACCTCGCGATCGCCCTGCTCACCCGGCTCGCGGCGGTCCCGCGGCTGCGCCGCCATCTGGTCCGGCCGCGCGCCGCCCGGCTGATCGGCGGCGCCGTCCCCGGCATCCTCGCCGGCCTCGCCGTCCGCGGGACGCTCGACACCGGGGTACTGAAGATCGGTGTCGGGCTGGTCGCGATCGGCGCCGCGCTGGCCATCGCGTTCCGGCCGGGCGACCGCGACGGCGCCCCCGCCGGCGCGGCGACGACCCTCGCCGCCGGGGCCGGCGGCGGGTTCCTCGGGGTGACGACGTCGCTGAACGGCGTCCCGCCCGCCCTGCTGCTGACCCGCGACCGCGTGGAGCAGATGTCGTTCGTCGCCGACCTCACCGTCTACTTCATCGTGTCGAACGCCCTCACGCTGGCGCTGCTCACCGCCACCGACCCGGACGTCCTCGCGCCGCTGGGGAGATACGTCGCGTTCTGGCTGCCCGCCGGCATCCTCGGCAACCAGCTGGGCATCCGCGCGGCCGGCCGCATCCCCTACCGGGTGTTCCGGGGGATCAGCCTCGGCGTCATCCTGACGGCCGGCTGCGCGACGATCGCCACCGCGCTGTGACCCGCCCCGGACGTTCAGTCGGCGACGGTCCGCCGCTTCTCTTCGAGGCGGGACAGGGCCGCGGTGCGCGCGGACTCCAGATGGTCGCGCATCGCCCGCGTGGCCTCCGCCTCGTCATGGGCGACGATCGCGTCGAGGATCTCGTGGTGGCAGGCGCTGGAGGCCTTGATGCGCCCCGGGAGGGACAGCGTCGTCCGCATGCTCGCGTGCATCATGTCCTGCAGCACCCCCACCGTCTTCAGCAGGAAGCGGTTGCGCGCGATCTCCACGATCTTGAGGTGGAACGCCGAGTCGAGCAGCTGGAGGGTCGCGAAGTCGGGGCTCTCCGGCGTCGCGGCCTCGTCCAGCCGGGCGAGCGCCTCGCGCAGCGCGGCCACGTCGTCGTCCGTGGCGTGGGCGGCGGCCCAGCCGACGGCCGCCACCTCCAGCACCTCGCGCATGTCGAACAGCTCCTGCAGCCCGACCTGCTCGCCGGCGATGGCGGCGCGCAGGTCCTGGGCCGCGCTCGGCGTCTCCACGAAGATCCCGCGGCCGTGCCGCACGCTGAGCTGCCCCCGTGCGGCCAGCTCGCGGACCGCCTCCCGGACCACCGGCCGGCTCACCCCGAGCAGGACGGCGAGCTCGCGCTCGGGCGGGAGGCGGTCGCCCGGCTTGAGCCGCTCGGCGACGATGAGCTCGTTGATCAGCGTCACCACGCGCTCGGGCAGGTGGCCGCTCGGTTTGACCAGGCGCCAGCCGACGTCGGGAACTCCGCTACCCACCCGGGCCCCCCTTTTTCCGCATTAACGAGACCACTTTCCGCTCGATATTACCGGCATCCGCAGATCACCCGCCCCCCCGGCGGAGCCGCCCGGTCCCGGCGGTGCGAACGCTACTCAGGTTCCTCCCTTGGTGAATTGGTTGGCGAAGAAGTAGTCCGAGCCGCTGGCGGGTATTTTCTCGATCAGGCCGATCTTCTTCATGAAGCGGGCGAAAGCCATGTAGCCCGTCGGCTTGGTCGAGTACGTGATGTCCCCGGCGGTGATCTGCTCCTTCAGCTGCGCCGCGGACACCTTCCCGCCGGACTCCGCCGAAAGGATCTCGGCGGCCTGGTCCGGGTCGTCGTTCAGCAGCTTCGCCGACGACGCCACGACGTCCTCCAGGCCCTGGACGAACTCCGGGTTGTACTTGCGGAAGTCCGACAGCACGTAGACGCCGTTGAACGTGTGCTCGCCGAACACGTCGTAGCTGCGGACGATCGCCCGCGCGCCGCCGCGCTGCTCCTGCACCTGGTACGGCGGCGAGGTGAGATGGCCGGCGAGCTGCCCGGACAAGAGGGCCTGCAGGCCGTCCGGGTGCCCCATGGAGACGATCTGGGTGTCCAGCGCGTCGGCGTCGCCGAGTTGCTTCTCGGCCGCCTTGCGCAGCACCACCG
This sequence comes from Actinomadura madurae, assembly GCF_900115095.1. Classification (GTDB taxonomy): domain Bacteria; phylum Actinomycetota; class Actinomycetes; order Streptosporangiales; family Streptosporangiaceae; genus Spirillospora; species Spirillospora madurae. The sequence continues at coordinate 72,332 of NZ_FOVH01000024.1, read as the reverse complement.
CCTGGATCGAGTCGGGGCCGGGCATGGCGATCTTCCCCTTGCCGCGCAGGTCCGCCAGCGAGCCGTGCGACTTGGACATCAGCTGCAGGTTCGCGTTGTCCAGCGCGATGACGATCTTCCAGGGCAGCCCGTTGCTGGCGCCCACGATGAACGGGCCGATGCCGCCCGAGCCGACCTGGATGTCCCGGGAGACCATGCCGTCCCGGATGGCCGACCCCGAGTTGAGCATCCGCCAGCTGATCTTCTTCTTCGGGAACCGCTTCTCCAGCAGCCGCTGCTGCTTGGCCACCAGCAGCGGCGCGTAGCCGATTCCCGGCTGGTAGGCGATGGTGATCTCGTCGGTCGGGCCGCTGGCGCCGGCCGCGCACGCGCCCGCCGAGACCGCCAGCACCCCCGCCGACAGCACCGCGAGCAGCGCGCGGCGGGTGGGCCGAGTCATGAGTTCTAGCCCCATCTGAATCCCTTCGGGTCAGGCGGTCTTGGTGCCCCACTTGACGACGGTGCGGCGCTCGATCCAGGTGAACAGCAGCTCCAGCGCGATGCCGATGAGGGCGATCGTGACCAGGCCGGCGAACACCTCGGAGGTGCGCATGAACGTCCGCGCGTCGTTGATGAAGAACCCGAGGCCGCCCTTGCCGCCGGCGACGCCGAACACCAGCTCGGCGGCGATGATCGTGCGCCAGCCGAAGGCCCAGCCGGTCTTCAGCCCGGCGATGATGTTCGGCAGCGCGGCCGGGATCAGCACGTCCTTGACGATCCGCACGCCGGACAGGCCGATGTTGCGGCCGACCGCCATGATGGTCGGGTTGACGGTGCGGAACCCGTTGCTGACGTTGATCGCGATCGGCCAGATCACCGAGTTGGCGATGACGAAGATCAGCGAGGTGCTGTTCATCCCGAACCACAGGATGGCCAGCGGCAGCACCGCGATCGACGGCAGCGGGTTGAGCATCGAGGTCAGCAGCACGAGGACGTCCTCGCCCAGCCGCGTCCAGGACGCCAGCGTCGTCAGCACGGCGGCGACCAGCATGCCGGCCGCCATGCCGCCGAGCAGGATCTCCAGGGTCGTCGCGGTGGAGCGCAGCAGGTCGCCGCCCGCGAGCCCCTCGGCCATCGTCTTCGCCACGTCCACCGGGCCCGCGACGAGCAGCTGGTTGACGCCCGAGAACGACACGTAGGCCTGCCAGGCGGCCAGAATCAGCGCCAGGATGATCAGGCGCCGGGGCGCCACGGGCAGGTCGCCCCAGGTCCTGCGGCGGGCCCGGGGACGGCCGTGCTCCACGGGGTCGGCGGCACCGACCGCCTTGGTCATGGCTTCGCTCATCGAACCGCTCTCCCTACTCGAACGCCATGTCGTCGGGCTCCTCGCCGTCCTCGGTCAGCAGCGACCGCAGCCGGCGCAGCGCGGCCACGAACTCCGGCGAGGTCGGGTCGTCGAGCCCGGAGACGTCGACCACCTCCCGGACCGTGGACGGCGGCGGGGTCAGCACCACCACCCGGTGGCCCACGAACACCGCCTCCTGGATGCTGTGCGTCACGAAGAGGATCGTGACGTCGTTGCGGGCGGCGACGTCCTTGAGCTCGCGCTGGAGCCGCGACCTGGTCTGCGCGTCCAGGGCGCCGAACGGCTCGTCCATCAGCAGCATCAGCGGCTGCAGGGCCATCGCGCGGGCGATCGCCACCCGCTGCTTCATCCCGCCCGACAGCTGGTGCGGGTAGCGGTCCGCGGCGTGGACGAGCCCCATCAGCTCCAGGTACTCGCCGGCCAGCCGCTTCGCCTCCTGCTTGCCGCGGCCGTTCACCCGCAGGGGGTAGCTCAGGTTCCCTTCGACCGTGTGCCACGGGAAGAGCTGGTCGAACTCCTGGAAGACGACCGCGCGGTCGGGCCCCGGCGCGAGGCTCGTCCGCCCGGAGATCCGCACGGTCCCGCCGGACGGCTCGATGAACCCGGCGATCGTCTTGAGCAGGGTGGACTTGCCGCACCCGGACGGCCCGAGCAGCATGATGTTCTCGCCCGGATAGATGTCGAAGCTCACGTCCTGGACCGCCGTCTGGAACCGGCCGTCCGTCTCGTAGCCGACGCGCGCGCCCTGCACCGTCAGCAACGGCTCCTTGGCGGGGCGCTCCGCCGTCGCGTCCACTTTCATTGCGATACCTCACTCCTTGGGGTGGGGGAGGAAGAGGTCATGCCTCAGCGTTCCCGGCTCGGTTTCCTATCGTTTCGGTCGGTTTATTCGGCCAGTACGGTCGCGGCTCAGCCGGCCGCGCGGAACAGGGTGACGGCCCCGATGACCAGCAGCACCAGCAGCGCGCCGCGGAGCCCGGCCAGCATCCGGCGCTGGCCCACCGGATCGGTCCAGTAGTCGCGGACGACGGCCACCGCGGCCGCGCCCACATGCGCCAGGGCCGCGACCAGCAGCAGCCCGTCCCAGATCACCCAGAGCGCCGAGCTCCAGCGCCGGGCGATGAACGACGCGTCGGTCTGCGCCACGTCGTTCACCAGATGGGTCACGGCGAAGTGCCCGAGCGCCAGCACGGCGAGCAGCACGCCGGTGCCCCGGATCATCAGGAAGCCCCGGCCGCCGATCCGGCCGCCCGCGCGGGTGCGCGTCGTCGTCGATTCCACGGTGTCCTCGCCCTCCCGCCTAGCCCGCCAGCACCGGCCACATGATCACCACGGCGCCGCCGAGCGTGATCACGGCCGTGAGACCGGCGACCGCGTCCAGCAGCCGGGCCGCCCCCACCGGCCCGACGTCCCACAGATCGATCGCCACCAGCCGCAGCCCGTTCAGCGCGTGGAAGCCCAGCGCCGCCAGCAGCCCGCACTCGAACAGCCGCATCGGCACGGTGGAGTACAGCTCGTGGACGTCGTCGTACAGCCGCGGCGACCACGCGTACGCGCTCACGTCGAGGATGTGCAGTGCCAGGAACGCGAAGACGGCGAACCCGCTGACGCGATGGGCGTAGAACGCCCACCGGTTGCCCTCGGCGCGGTCGTAGGACCGGCGCGCCAGGCGGCTTCGCAGGAAGGCGCCCACATGCGTTCCGCCGTCGGTGCGGCGCGCGCCCACGGCCACCATTCCGGTGAACGCGATGATGACGGCGGTGACGGCGGTGAACCCCGCCAGGAAGACCAGTTGCGCGATCATCGCCCGGCCTCCCGCGGACGCAGCCGGCCGTACTCCACCGGCCGGGTCGTGAGGCGCGGCCCGTCCCCGGCGGCCTGGCTCGCGACGATGTAGCGCAGCTCGCCGTCGTCCTGGCCGCCGGGGAAGTCCGAGCGGGCGTGCGCTCCCCGCGTCTCCTCCCTGGCCAGCGCGGACTCGACGATGACGCGGGCGACGGTCAGCTGGTTGACCAGGTCGAGCGACTCCTGCCAGGCGGGGTTGAACGCCGCCGGGCCGGGGACCGAGAGCCGGCCGGCGCGGTCGGCGAGCTTGGCCAGCCGCTCCCGGGCGTCCTCCAGCCGGTCCCGCCGCCGGACGACGCCGCAGTTCTCCCACATCAGGTCCTTGAGCTCGGCGGTGAGCGGGTAGGGCAGCTCGCCGTCCCCGGTGCGCAGCGGCGCGGTGGCCTTGGAGAACGACGCCCCCACCGCCTCCGGATCGGCGTGGCCGAGCGCGCGCTCGCGCGCCAGCCGGGCCGCCGTGTCACCGGCGCGCGCGCCGAACACCGTCGACTCGGCGACGCCGTTGCCGCCGAGGCGGTTCGCGCCGTGGACGCCGCCCGCGTCCTCCCCCGCGACCAGCAGGCCGGGCATCTCGGTACGGCAGTCGGTGTCGATGACCACGCCGCCCATGTGGAAGTGGGCGGTGGGCGACACCTCGACGGGCCTGCGGGCGAGGTCGCCGCCGAACAGCCGGGTGCGCTCCACCATGCCGGTGAAGGTGCGCTCGACCCATTCGGCGCCCAGGTGCGAGATGTCGATGAACACGCCGCCGGCCTCGGTGCCGCGCCCCTCGATGATCTCCGTGTAGCTCGCGCGGGCGACGACGTCGCGGGTGGAGCGCTCCATCCGCTCCGGGTCGTAGCGCTCCATGAACCGCTCGCCCCGGGCGTTGTACAGGTGCGCGCCGGCGCCGCGCAGGCCCTCCTCCAGCACGGCCCCCGTCATCCGGGAACGTCCGGTGAGCAGGCCCGTCGGGTGGAACTGGAGCATCTCCATGTCGCGGACCGGCAGCCCGGCGCGCAGGCACATCGCCACTCCGTCACCGGTCTTCTCCCGGGCCGGCGCGGCGATCCGGTACATCGTGGCGGCGCCGCCGGTCGCGACGACCACCACCCGGGCCCGGACGAGCAGGAACCGTCCGGTCTGCACCTCCAGGCAGGTCAGCCCGGCCAGCCGCCCCCCGGCGTCGAACACCAGGTCGAGCGCCCGGACGTCCTCCAGCTCGCGCGCCGCGATGCGCAGCATCTGGTCCCGCAGCCGGCTCATGATCTCGATGCCGGTGAGGTCGCCGCGGTGCACCGTCCGGTCGAACGACTGGCCGGCGAACGCCTTCTGCTTGATCCGCCCGTCCGGACGCCGGTCGAAGAAGCAGCCGACCCGGTTCTCCAGCTCGCGGATCACGTTCGGGGCGTCGTTGACCAGGGTCCAGGCGAGGTCCTGGTGGTTGAGGTACTTGCCGCCCGCGAGGGTGTCGCGGAAGTGCGCGTCCACCGAGTCCGCGGGGTCGAGGACCGCATTGAACCCGCCCTGCACCATGCGGGTGCAGCCGGAGCGGCCGACGGCGCCCTTGCTGATGACGGTGATGTCGAGCCCGGGGTCGGCCTCGTGGCAGTGCAGCGCGCACATCAGGCCCGCGCCGCCGCTGCCCACGATCGCGACGTCGGTGACGACCTCCTCGAAATTCGGAGTGTCAGCCGTCATCGCGACCGCCTCCCTTGCGGAGCCGCCGGATCGACCGGGCGGGGTCGAGTCCCTTCGGGCAGGAGCCCGTGCAGCCGTAGATGTAGTGGCACCGGTCGACGCCGTCGGCCCCGGCGACCAGCTCCCGGCGCTGCCGCGTCGCCGTGTCGCGCGAGTCCTGGATGAGGACGAGGGCGCGGTTGAGCGCGGCCGGGCCGAGGAACGTGCGGGGCCGTCCCGCGATGCCGCAACTGGAGAAGCACGCCCCGCACTGGATGCAGTCGAGCGCGGGATCGATGGCCCGCCGCTCCGGCGAGTCCGGCGGGATCACGGCCGGGTCGCCGCCGACGGCGTCCTCGTCCGGCACCACGTACGGGGTGATGCGCGCCCACTGCTCCCAGAAGGGGGTGGTGTCGGTGATGAGGTCCCGCACGACGGGGAAGCCCGCGGCGGGGTCGAGCCGGATGCGGGTGGCGTCCTCCGCCAGGACGGTCTGGCACGCCAGCGCGGAGCGCCCGTCCACCCGGAGCGTGCACGTCCCGCACATGGCGACGCGGCAGGAGAAGCGGAATCCCAGCGAGGGCTCGTGCTCCCGCTGGATGGCCAGCAGGACGTCGAGCACGGTCATCGGGTGGAACGTCTCGATCCGGAACTCGGCGGGGGCGCCTGGGTCGCTGCGGGCCACGCGGACGAGGAGGGTCATGCGGATCCTTTCTGCTCGCGGTCGTCGCCCTCCGGGACGGGCGGTCCGCCGTCGCCGCGGCTCGCGGCCCGGGCCCGCAGGTCGTCGAGGACGGCCGCGTCGACCTCGATCTCGTCGTCGTCGCCCAGCTCGTCGGGCGCGCTGCGGCCCGTGCCGGGCACCCGGCCGCCGGCGGCGGTGACCTGGTCCGCCAGGTCAGCGAGGCGGTCCCGCGCGGCGGCGCCGCCGTCCTCGGGGTCGCCGAGGGACGGGTCGAGCGCGAGGACGAGGTGGGCGATCCGCTGCGGCCTCCCCCGGTCGCCGGCGGCGAACGGGTCGGCCACGTCGCGGGACAGGTGCGGCCCGACCAGGCCGCCGGTCAGCGCCTCGACCATGAAGGCGAGGGCGTATCCCTTGGCGCCGCCGAGCGGGGCCAGCATCCCGGCCAGCGCCTCCCGGGGGTCGGTGGTCGGCCTGCCGGCCCGGTCGAGGGCCCAGCCTTCGGGCAGCGTCTCCCCCGCCTTCGCCTTGGCCCCGACCTTGCCCCGCGCGACCGTGCTGAGCGCCAGGTCGACCACCGCCGGGCGGGGCGAGAGCGGTATCCCGGCCGCGATGGGCGAGGTCGACAGCAGCGCCCGGTCGCCTCCCCACGGCGGCAGGGCCGCGGGGCCGTTGGAGAAGACGAGGCCGAGCCGTCCGGCACGGGCGATCTCCAGCGCGTACACGCCGAGGGCTCCGCAGTGGCCGCTGTCGCCGACCGCGACGGCCGCCACCCCGTACCGTCCGGACCGTTCCACCGCCGTTTCGGCGGCGGCGGCGACCTGCCAGTGCCCGAGCCCGCCGCCGCCTTCGAGGAACACCAGGGGGCCGGTGTCGGCGCGGGTCTTCAGCTCGGCGTCCGGGGGATGCCCGCCGGCCGCCATCCGGTCGAGGTAGTAGGGCAGCCGGAACAGGCCGTGGGAGCCGATGCCCCAGGCGTCCGCCAGGGTGATCGCCCGTGCGGTCGTCTCCGCCCGCTCCTCCGCGAGCCCGGCACCGGCCAGCAGGTCATGGGCGAGCCGGCGTGCCGCCCCGAGCGGGATCTTCATCGGCGACCTCCCTGGGCGGGCGTGACGGCGTGGGCGGGAACGCGGTCGTCCAGCACCGCCTCGATGTCGTCGCAGAGGATCTGCGCGATCCGGGCCTGCGACTGGACGGTGATGCCCGCGACGTGGGGCGTGAGGACGACGTTGGGCATCCGCTCCAGGGGCCCCGCCGCCGGAGGCTCGGCGGCGCGGACGTCCAGGGCGGCGCCGGCCAGGTGGCCGCTTTCCAGCGCCTCCGCCAGAGCCCGCTCGTCCACCACCTCGCCGCGTCCGACGCTGACCAGGATCGCGCCGGGCTTGCAGCGCGCGAGGAGGTCCGCGCCGACGAGGCCGGTCGTGGCCTCGGTCGCCGGGAGATGGACGCTGAGCACGTCGGACTCGGCGACGGTGCGTTCCAGGGGGAGCAGCTCGATGCCCAGCTCGCGGAGGCCGGGATGGTCGTCCGGGATGTAGGGGTCGTGGGCGACGACCCGCATGCCGAGGCCGCGGGCGAGGCGCGCGGTGGCCCGGGCCGTGGCGCCGGCGGACAGCAGGCCCCACGTCCCTCCCGCCAGCTCGCGCCCCGGGACCCGGCGCCAGGTGCCCGCCCGGACGTCCCGGTCGAGCTCCAGGACGCGGCGGGACACGGCGAGCGCCAGGCCGAGCGCGTGCTCGGCGACGCTGGCCGCGTTGGCGCCCCGTGCCGCGACCACGGTGACGCCCAGCTCGGCCGCGGCGTCCAGGTCGATGTTGTCCAGCCCGGCCCCGGCCCGCGCCACCACGCGCAGGCCGGGAGCCGAGCGGAGCAGCTCGCGCGTCACCCGGGTGCGGTTGCGCACCACGAGGGCGCCGGCCTCGCCCGCGACGGCCCGCAGCCGGTCGGGCGCGGACCAGACGCCGGGGTCGCGGAGCACGCTGCGGCGGCCGGCGAGCGCCTCGAACGGCGCGCCCCACACGTCCTCGACGACCGCGACGTCCACTCCCATGTCAGGCGCTCTGGTAGAGGCGGGTCAGCACGAACTCGCGGTGCCCGAGGGACTCGGCGCAGGTGAGACGGCCGTTGACGGTCCGGTCGATGACGTCCATCAGGCCGTCGCCCGCCTCGGGGAGCGAGATCTCCCGCCGCAGCAGGCCCGAGCAGTCGAAGTCCATGTGCTCGCCCATGTTCGCCGCCGTGGACGGGTTGGCCGTCAGCTTGATCACCGGCTCGATGGGGTTGCCGATGACGTTGCCCTGGCCCGTGGGGAACAGGTGGATCGCCGCGCCGCCGGCCGCCATCAGCGTGATGCACTCGGCGGCGGCCGAGGAGGTGTCCATGAAGTACAGGCCGGGCCCCGACTCCGGCTCCTCCGCGGGGCCGAGCGCGCCGATCACGGGCTTGGACCCGGTCTTGGCGATGTTGCCCATCGCCTTCTCCTCGATCGTGGACAGCCCGCCCGCGATGTTGCCCTGCGTGGGCTGGGAGCCGAGCAGGTTGGCGCCGGTCCGCTCGATCATCGCCAGGTAGTCGTCGTAGATGCCCTGGAACCTGGCCCGGACCTCGTCGTTCACGCAGCGGTCGGCGATCAGGTGCTCGCCGCCGGTCAGCTCGCTCGTCTCGCCGAACAGCACGGTGCCGCCCGCGTCCACCCACCGGTCGACCGCCTCGGCCGTGGTCGGGCAGGACCCGAGCCCGCTGGTGGTGTCGGACTCCCCGCACTTGATCGACAGCATGATCTCGCCGCGCTCGACGCGCTCGCGGCCGCGCTCGCTGTCCTCCTGGAGGAACCGCTGGGCGATCCGGGACGCCCGCTCGATGGTGCGCAGGTCGCCGACGCCCTCGATGGCGAGGCCCTCGACCCGCTTGCCGGTCTTGGCGATGCCCTCGACGACCCGGTTCGTCCAGTTCGGCTCGATCCCGATGACGACGACGCTGCCCACGTTGGGGTTGCGGCCGGTGCCGATGAGCGTGCGGAAGGTCAGTTCGAGGTCCTCGCCGAACTGGAGCCGCCCGTAGGCGTGCGGCAGGGCGAGGGTGCCGGGCACGACCTTCGCGACCGCCTCGGCCGCCGCGTTCGACAGGTCGTCGACGGGGAGGATGACCGTGTGGTTCCGGATGCCGACCGTGCCGTTCTCCCGGCGGTATCCCGTCAGGCCATGCTGTTCTGCCACCGCGCGCTCCTCACGTTGTGAACGTGGACGTACTCGCCCTTCCTGATGTCCGCGGACGCGACCGCGGTGCGGGCCCCGTACTCCCGCACGTCCTCGCCCTGCCGGATGTCGACGAGGGCGACCTTGTGCCCGAGCGGGATGTCCTGGAGCACCTCCAGGTCCACGGCGTCCGGCCCGCGCAGGTAGCCGCACTGCGCCGGGCCGGCCGCGACGTCCCTGACCGCGACCGCGACCGAGTCCCCCTCGTAGTGAGCGAGGAAACCGGGTGGCTGATTCACTCTTGCCTCCGAAAGGTAAGACCTCTTACCCCCGGCACAGTAGGCACGCGCCTGGCCACGGTCAACGCCTGACCGGCAACGGATTTTCAGATAACCCTCTGACCTGCTGGAACGTCAAAACGTTCGTCACCACGAATACTTGCCCCGTCGCGCGGCGGGTGCTCCGCACGTCGTGCGGCGGGCGGTAGAGAGGCGTGGTGGTATCCGAACCGGCCACGTGGTGACCGCGGGAACCAAGATCGGTTCACGTCGCCGAGCCACCGCGTTTCAGATGACGGTTGCGGGTTGCTTTCCGGGTAGAGGCCGCAGTCGCACCACGGTGGGGATCGACCCGCGTTCGAGAGCGGTGCAGAGCCGGGGGATGGCCTCGTCCTGGATGCGCCGCCGAAGTTCGGCGGGGTCCGCATCCTGCCCGTAGGCGATGTTCAGGCGCAGCTCGGAGCGCTTGGACGAACCGATCAGCCGTGCCCGCACCCTGTGCACGCCCGGGTACTCTCCGATCTCCGCTTCGAGCGCGCCCGCGATGGCCTTGGCTTCCACCCGTGTCGTGCCGGCCTCGGCGTCCGGCTCCAGCGCCAGGCCCCGCAATCGGCCCGAGCGGATCTGCATGAGCAGCCAGGCCAGTCCCAGCAGCGCCAAGACGACGGCAGCCGCAGCGACGGCGGGCCAGAACCAGCCATGGTCATCGGCGAAGCGGCGGGCCTGGCCGGTGAGCACCGGGGCGGAGGCCCGCGTGTCTCCGAAGGCGCCCAGGCCGCGGGCGAAGCCACCGCCCCCTGCGGCGGCGAGGACGAAGCCGAGCAGGATCAGGCCGGTGCGGTTGACGTGCGCGGGACGGCGGTCCATCACCATCACCCCTCCCGGTGCTGCATCCGCACCGCGACCGAGCGACTGGGCAGCGGCCCAAGCTGATCGAGCCGCTCACGGACGGCCTCGGCAACCCCTTCGTCCAGCCTCGCCGGGGCATGAACGGGCGTCTCCGCGACCACCTTCACCTGCCGACGGCGCAGCCGCACCCTCCGGACACCCGACACGCCCGGCGCCCCTTCGGCCGCGGCGGCGACGACGCGCTTGAGCCCACGCCTGCTCACCCCCATGACCAGGCCCGAGTCCCGCCCGTGCAGCGGGACGATCCGGGACGTGCCCGGCAGCAGGGCGGCCAGCACGAAGAAGACGCCGATCAGCGCCAGAGTCGCGAAGATCGCGAGCACGTACCAGTCGTTCCACTCCGCGTCCTGCACCCACCCGTGCGGGAAGATGTGGGCCTGGCGGTCCAGCAACGCCGAGATGACCTCGATCGCCGTCAGCACGCCGGCCGCCGCCATCAGCAGCGCCCCGGCGAGGGCCGACGGCACCCGGCGCGAACGGAACGCGTGCCTGGCCGCCCGGTCGGCCTTACGCGTACCGGTCACGCGGGTGCGCGGCTCGGTGGCGGGCCGGGCACCGGCGTGCGCGGTCACAGCACCGTCCTCTCACCCGCCGCCGGACGCCCCAGCTCGGCTACGTCGACGTCCACCTGCCGGACGGTGAGTCCGGTCAATCCCATCACCCGATCGCGGACGCTCTGGCGCACCCGGCGGGCGACAGCGCGCACCGGCATCGGGTACGTCACCGACAGAGCGACCTTGGCCGTGACGATGTCGCCGTTCACCCACACCTCGGTGCGGGCGGGGCGCCGCCCGGGGACCGGCACGCCGGCGATCGTCCGGCCGAGCCCGCCGACCGCCTCGACATCCTGCGCGGCCTTGACGACGATGCGCGCGACGGCCCGGTCGCGAATCGTCGTCCTGCCCCGCTCGGTCTTCGTCATCGCGGGCGCCGTCCCGCGCCGCCCGGGGAGAAGATCTCCCGGAGGTCGAGACCGCCCTCGATGACACGGCCGACCACGAACCCGAGCGCGCCCAGGAACAGCACGAGGAAGAACGGCCCGGCACCACCGAACGCTCCGGCGAACCCCAGGGCCACCCCGAAGGCCAGGCCGACCACGGGCCACAGCACTCTCACATCCATCTGGATCTCCCACTCGGCTAACGCTTACCCGCCATCGGCCACGTCCCCGATCAGCACATCCACCGTCCTCCGACCGGCAAGAGGACTGACCAGACGCCGTACATCCTCGGCGATCTCGGCGAACGGGCGTCCGTACCGGACGACCACCCCCACCTCGATCACCGCTTCGTGAACGGCGACCCCCGCGAACGGGGGCCCGACGCGGTAGGTCACGATCCAGCCGCGGGGACCGGCCGTCAGGCCCAGTACGTCCGGGCACGCCATGGCCTTCTCCGCGACCCGCTCCGCCAGCTCCGCGAGCGGCTCCCGGCGGCTGGGCGCTGTCCATGACCGGGCGGCCACCGCGCTGGTCCCGCCGGGCGGTCTCTCGCTTGACAGGGCGCCCGGTCGCGCCGCCCCGGCGACGAGCCCCGGCTCGTAGGGCCCTTGCCCTCCGGCCGGACCCGGTTCGCCGGCGGCCCCTGACCAGGGCTGTTGGGACGCGCCCACGACGTCCGTCGGAGAGTTCATCGAACTCGGGACTCCTCGGGCCGCGCCTCCGGCTCGTCACCGGGCATGTGGACGTCGTCCACGGTGATGTTCACCTCGACGACCTCCAGGCCGCACATGTGCTCGATCTCGTTGACGACGTTGGTGCGAACGGCGGCGGCCAGGTCGGGGATCGACAGCCCGTATTCGACGACCAGGTCGATGTCGACAGCCGCCTGACGCTCACCGACCTGCACGGCCACGCCCTGCGAGCTGTCGGCCGTCACGCCCGGCAGACGCTCCCGAACCGATCCGAGCGCCCGGGATACGCCCGCGCCCATTTCGTGCACGCCGCCGACCTGCCTGGCGGCCGTAGTGGCGATCTTCGCGACGACACCGTCAGCGATCCTGGTGTTGCCGCCGGGGGTGACGAGTTCGCTCGACCCTCCGTCGTCCCCCCGCTTGCGCATCGTCCCGGCCGCACCCTGCCCGGCGCCCCGCCTGTCGTCCTGACTCACGATGCCCCCCATGCACCTAGGTGTCGGCCTCCCGTGTGTCGGCTGACGTGCCGTTAATGCTCACGGAGCGTCACCCAAAACCGACATTTAGTCAAAGAGCGGCTCAACGCCGATCTACTCCAGGGAGCACCGTGCGGCGCGATGAACGGCCACTCGGACGGGTGAGTCCCGGCGCCGAGGTTCGCGCGAGCGTCCGATCTCGTCCGGCCCGGCCACTCCGGCTAATGCCGCCGCATCGTGCGTCATACCGAGCGCAGTACGACCGCCAGCACGAGTACGCAGAGGACGAGCATTCCCGTGGCATTAACGAAAAGGTTGCGTCCGAAGTCGCGAGCGCGGATATGGAAAATGATGGCGACGATGAAATAGGCGACCAGTGCGGCGGCGGTGATGACGGCCAGCGGCTCGATCCAGATCCCGGCCATGAGGCCCACTGCCGCGGCCGTTTTCAGGATGGGCAGCAGCCGCCAGTAACGGCGGGGGAACCTGACATCGGTGAGGCAGGCGCGGATGAAGCCGGCGGGCTTCAGGCACATCGCGGCGTCCCCGAGCTGGATGGCGGCCAGACCGGCGAGCGGCCACCACGGCTTGATCACGGCAGGACCTCCTGTGTGGACGACAGGACGTTGACCAGCGAAGACAGGACGCTGATAGCGGACGGAAAGCCGGATTCGACTATCCAGTAACAGGTCACTTCTATCGCGTAGGTGAAGTCTTGAGCAATGACAAGAAGCGGGAACCGGCACGCGCTCCGGGAGCGAGTACCGCGGGGCGGCTGGCATTCGCCATCGTGGCATGCGCCGCGGTGGGCGGCTGCTCATCAGAGCCGCCCGCGGTGATCGAGATAGGAACGGCGAAGGGCACCGGGCAGCGCGTCAGCTATCCGGCGGCATTCGACTCGTCCGGGTATTTCGCGTTCGACCAGTGGCCTGCGACCTGTTCCTTTCTGACCGCGGCGGAGATCAGGTCCGTCCCTCCGCAGGCGACGAAAGTGAGCCACAGATCGAGCGACATCAAGATAAGCCTGATCGGGTCCAGCCGCGAGGTCACCGCGAAAGGCGCCAGGTGCACCATCGCCTTCCGGCTTCCCGGGATGAACGGGGCCGTCCTGATCGATGAGCGGACGGCCGGAAGGCGTGTCACCGCTCTGCCCGAGAGCGAGCTGCCTTCCGGCGGCACCAACAGCGTCGAGGTCGGGGACGGCTGCGCCGCGGACCGGACCACCACCGAGGTGCAGTGCGCGCGCGGCCGGATCACCTTCAAGATCTCGACACCGTCGGCCTACCAGAAACGCGAGCGCTCAAGCGAGGAGAAGGTGCGTTACTCCCTGGCCGGGAAGATCGTGACCTTCGACAGGGAGTCGGCGGGCGGCTTCCAGAAGAAGGTCGCGTTCGAACGCGAGCACATCACCATCCCGTTCGCGAAGCTCATCGTCGCCAAACTCTGAGGCTGCGAGACGGGTCAGGGAGCGGCGGGGGTGGCCGAGGTGGTCGAGCATCATCGAGGCGCACCAGATCTGGCCGACCGGGTTGGCGATGCCCTGCCCGGCGATGTCGGGGGCGGAGCCGTGGACGGGTTCGAAGAGGCTCGGACGAGCGCGGTCCGGGTTGATGTTCGCGCTCGGGGCGATGCCGATCGTCCCCGGTCATCGCTCGACGCCCACCTGCTCAAGGCCGGAGAACCGGCGTGAACGACCACTGGAGAGGCACCGTGTCCCTATGATCAACTCATGCTCCTGCCGTTCGACCGCTACTGCGAGGAGATCGTCGCCCAGACCGATCTGCTGAGAGCGCACGCCAAGGACACGGACATGACCGCACCGGTGCCCTCCTGTCCCGGGTGGAACCTCGGCCAGTTGCTCCGGCACGTCGGCGGTGACCACCGGTGGGCCGAGACGGCCGTCCGGACGCGGGCCACCGAGCCCGTCTCCGACAAGGCCGCCAACGACCTGGCCGGATACACCGACGAGGACTGGGCGGTCCTGGATCCCTGGCTCGCCGAGGGAGCCTCCCGGCTGGCCGCGTGCCTGCTCGAGGCCGGGCCCGGCGTGGAGGTGTGGAACCCGTCCGACATCGACCGCCGGACCGCCGACTTCTGGGCCCGCCGCATGACGTTCGAGACCGCCGTGCACCGGGCCGACGCCGCGCTGGCGACCGGGGCCGAGTACACGCTCGACGAGGACGTCGCGATCGACGGCGTGGACGAATGGATGGAGTTCGCCACCGTGCCGGAGGCGTACGAGCCCGGGCCGGACGCGCCCGGCCTGCTCGGCCCCGGCCGGACGCTGCAGTTCCACGCGGGCGAGGCGCGGTGGCTGGTCGACCTCACCGGGGGCAAGCCGACTTCCCAGCGCGACGGCGCTGCCGATAAGCCCGCGGTCACCGTTCGCGGTCCGGCCACGGACGTCCTCATGCTCCTCTACCGGCGGCCCGCGCCCCGCGTCGAGGTGGACGGCGACGCGGGCCTGCTCGACCTGTGGCTGACCCGCACCGGGTTCTGGCTGGCCTGAGCCGCTGTCAGCGGGCGGCCTCGCGCGCCCGGTCCGCCCGCGTCCACGGCCAGGTGATCAGCGCCCAGCCGACCAGGATGATGGCGGCCTCGACCAGGATGTACCACGGCCAGGGGCCCATCAGGTCGAGCACCGACCCGGTGCCGGGTTTCTCGTTGAGGTAGCCGTAGTTCGTCCCGGCGATCAGGTTGAACACGAACGTGGCGACCGCCCAGATCGCCGTGACCGCGCACGCGAACCGGTAGCTCCCCCAGTCCGGGCGCATCCCGAGCCCCCACGTCAGGTACACCGCGGCCCACACGATCATCAGGTGCATCCCGAAGAAGCCCAGGTAGGCGATGTCCGGGAAGTCGTTGTTGTTCAGCGCGGGGGTGATCAGGCCCTGCACCGACAGGGTGAGGCCCCAGTAGTACGTCAGCGCGAAGGAGCGCCTGCCGAGCGTCCAGAGCGCGACGACCGCGGCGGGCCACGCCAGGTCGCACAGTTGCAGCGGCAGGGAGCCGCCGAGCCGGAACTGCCCGGGCAGCAGCGAGTGCAGCTGGGTGCCGATCATCACGTAGACGACCGCGAGCGCGTACGCCCTGCCGAAGCCTCTGGCCTGCTCCCCGGGTTCCGGACCCGCCGTCCGCTGCGCACGGCCGAGCAGCACCAGCCCGACGCATCCGATCGCGAAGAACCCGAGCGCGGCCCAATGCGAAGGCCCGTACGCGGCGAATCGTTCGGCGGCGGTCACCACAGGTGATGCTAACCACACCCGCTCTGACTTCGGGAAGTGCGGGGGTGCCTTGCGGGCTTCAGCCGGCGGCGGGCGGGGCGATCAGGCGCCAGGCCTTCGGGTGCAGGGTCCACGTGCGCCTCGTGTAGGGGCCGGACACCTCGCCGTCGCTGTTGATCCGGAAGTCCTCGCCGCTGAGGGTGACGCTGCACGCCGTGCTGTGCAGGACGTCGTCCCTGAACCGGTGGGTTCCCTTCCGCAGGTGCAGGGCGTAGGCGACCCGCGCGAACGGTCCGGTGGCGGCCGAGACGACCAGTTCGAGCTTGCCGTCCCCGGGGTGGCCGTCCGCGGCGAGCTGGGCCGTACCGCCGGCGATGCCGGACGCGTTGCTGAGCGCAACCATCAGGAACTTGCCCTCGGCGACGGGCTCGCCGTCCGCCTCGACCTTCAGCCGCCATCCGGAGTGGCGGAGGCCAGCCAGAGTCGCGCCCAGCGGGAAGGCGGCGGCCTTCAGGCGCGACTTGAACCGCGTGGCGCTCGCTGCGGCGGCCGCCCCGATGCCCGCGTGGACGGCGTTGAGCGTCGCGCGGCCGTCCTCGTCCACGATCAGGTCCAGCTCGCGCCGGCCGCCGTCCAGCAGGAGGCGGGCGGCGTCCTCGGGGTCGAGCGGGACGCCGAGGTTGCGGGCGAGGTCGTTCCCGGTGCCCATCGGCACCAGCCCCACCGTCCGGTCGAGCTCGCCGCGCCGGTACAGGGCGCCGACCAGGCGGTTGATGGACCCGTCGCCGCCGGCGGCCACGGCGACCGCGTCCCGGTCGCCGTCCAGAGCCTGGTCGAGGTCGCCGGACGACGCGGACGGGCAGACGGTCACGTCCCGCCCGGCGTCCCGGAGGAGGCCGGCGACCTTCTCCACGGTCTCAGCGTCATGGGTGCCGGCGTTGGCGTTGGTGAAGAGAAGCATGGTCCCTCTGGTCGGCGGACGGAAACCTCCGGGAGGCGTTGCGGGCCGGAGGTCGCGGGGGGTGCCCACGCCCCCGATGCCTTCCCCTTCAAGTCCGGAAAATTCCGGCACCGCCCTCAAGGGGCCGGGGAGTAGCTCTCCAGATCGCCCTCACGGGCCTGGACCGGGACGTTCAAGGACCCGCTGCCGGACCGCTCGAAACGGAAGGTGATCGGGACGAACTGCCCGGACTGCACGGCCTGCTTGAGCCCGCGCAGGACGATCGTGGGCTTGGGCCCGATTCGCACGTTCCCGCCCGCGGGGAGGCGGACCGTCCCGCCGACGATCTCCGCGGAGGCGGCCTGGGGCGACGAGACCGCCGTCAGCCGGTCGGTGCCCGCGCGGGGATCGGGGCTCCCGGACGCGTCGAGGCTCTCGGCGTCGCTGGGCGAGTCGACCAGCGTCATGTAGACGGGCACCGACCCGCCCCGCTGGATCGTCTCGCCCTCCTGGCCGCCAAGGACGAAGAGGTCGCGGATGTCGACCGCCCCGATCTGCCCCGAGATGCCGGCCGCGGGCGACACATCGGTCTCGGTCGGGTCGTCGCCGCATCCCGCGAGGAGCGCGCCGGCCAGCAGCGCCGCCACCGCCGGGGCGGCGAAGGCGCGGGCGAGCTGAGCGACGTCCATCGTTCCCCCGACCTCAGATCTCTCCGAACTGGCGAAGGATTCCTCGCCGCCGTGTCGATCAAACCCATGCGCGCGTAAAGGCGAATCCACGGGCGGCGGCGTCGCCGGCGTCAGGTTTCGCGGTGGGTGACGCGGATTTTCGACTGGCCGTGCGGGAGTTCTTCCCAGTCGTCCATGAAACGGGCGCTGAATCCATGGCGTTCGGCCAGCGCGAGGAGCGTTTCGGTGCGGTAGTAGAAGTCCTCACGCAGGACGTGGTGCTCGGTTCCCTCGGTCCGGTCGAAGGTGAAGTCGAAGAAGCCGTCGGGAGCCAGAACGCGTCCGACATGGGCGAGGCATTCGTCGATGACCTCGATGGGCGAATGGCTGAACACGCTGTGCGCGTGCACGATGGTGAAGTGCCGGGAAGGCAGGAACTTGAGCTTCAGGTCGTCGACGAGCATCAGGTGCGGGAGCTTCTCGCCCAGGTCGTGGCGGACGAGGGTGTTCTGCGCGGCGAGCAGGATGTCGGGCGAGATGTCGATGCCGTAGTAGTTCCCGGCGTCGAGGTGGTCGATGAAGCGCCAGCCGGCCCGCAGGTTCCCGCAACCGATCTCCAGGATCCGGTCGTCCGGCTTGAGGCCGTGTTTGAGCAGGTAGTCGAACTGCATCTGGCCGAGCGCGAGCCAGCGTTCGTGGGAGCGGCTGCCGACAGCGGCCTCCGGGTCCCGCGCCGTGTCGGACTTCATGACGGCCCGGTAGTAGGCGATGTGGTTCCGGCTGGAAACGCGGAATTTCAGATCGCGGGCGACCCGCGACAGATACGACCTGATCTTGTCCGGGTTCCGTGCGGCATATCGGATCTTGTAGGCCAGGCTCGCGCGATTCCTGCGGGTGGGCGGCAGCGGTCCGGTCATCAGGCTCATCCCCCATGAGCACCCTCGGTGAGTGCTGGGTGCCCTACCCCGGCGCCGCGTCCGGCAAGCGCGGGCTCGCGGAATAGTCGGCGAAACGGTCGTCGATCTGGGACGCGGTAAGGCCGAAGTCTTCCAGGGAGTACCGATGTGCCGGTTTTGCGGCGCCGGTGGCGCTCGCGTTGTGGAGCTCCGTCATGGCGGTCCGGGCCTCGTCGGTGAAGGGCAGGCCGAACCGGGTGTATACGCCTTCGACCGTTCCGATGGGATCGCGGACGAAATCGTCGTAGTGGACGTCCGCGAACTGCGCCGGATCGTGCCGGGCACGTTCGGCGCGGAACCGGTCGAGGCCCCGGCTCCACAGGTCGAGCTGGTCGCGGCCGATCGTGGCGCCGGTGAACACGTCCGACCATCCGGCGGTGGCGTGCGCGGCGAGGCTGCACATCGACGCCATCGCGGTGCGCGGAGAGCGGTGCGTCTGGACGATCAAGGCGTCGGGGTAGACGTCGAGCAGCGCGTCCAGCGCGAACAGGTGGCTGGGGTTCTTCAGCACCCAGCGGCGCCCCGCGTCGTTGAGGCCGATGAGCTGGAGGTTGCGCCGGTGGCGGCGGTAGGCGTCCGTCCAGTCCCGCCCGGCGAGCCACGCCGAGTAGGTGGGCAGGTGGGCGAGGCATTCGAACGAGATGGACAGCATGCTCTGGCGCAGGAGCTGCCAGCATTCCTCGACCGAGTCCGCCGAGATGTAGTGGACGCCCATGAACTCCGGGTTCTCGACGTGGTGCCGACGGTATCCGGCGTCGATCGCCTGGAAGACGGGATCGTCCGCCCAGGTCTCGCGCGGGGGGCGGGGCTGCGGCACCTCCGCGAGCCACAGATCGAGGCCCTGGTGGGCCGGGTCGGCGGTGAGCAGCCGGTGCAAGGCGGTGGTGCCGGTGCGGGGCAGGCCGGTCACGAAAACGGGCCGCTCGATGGGAACGCCGGCGTACTCGGGATGACGCCGCCAGGCCGCCTCGGAGAACTGGCGCGCCGCGAGAGCGCCGCGCAGCATCGCCCGCTGCGCCTTGTTGCCGAACGGGGTGAGCCCCGCGTCCTTGACGAGCGACTCCACGAGGACGCGCAGGCCCTCCATGTACTCGTCGCCGCCGAAGTCGTCCATGCCGGTGACTTTCCTGGCGGAGGCGTGCAGGTCCTCGACGGTCCCCACGCTGTCGCGGCCGTTCGCCATCGGTGCGCCCTTCCTAGTGGTGCCACTCGCCGGAATTGACGTCCAGGCATTGGCCGGTGACGGCGCGGGCCAGCGGCGACAGCATGAACACGACGGTGTCGGCGACCTCGTCGGGCTCGGGCAGTTTCCGCAGGTCGGTGGTCGCGGCGTTCTCGTCGTACACCTGCTGCGGCGGGACGCCGCGTTTCTCCGCGAGGTGGTTGAAGTACCACTTGAGGTTCGGAGCCCAGATGTAGCCCGGCGCGATCGTGTTGACGCGGATGCCGCGCGGGCCGAGCTCGGTGGACAGGTTCTGCGCCATGGCGAGCAGCGCGGCCTTGGCCATCTTGTAGGCGCCGAACGTCCGCCTCGAATGGCGCAGGACGGCCGAGTTGACCATCACGACCGAGCCGCCGGTCTCTTCCAGCGCCGGGACGAACAGCCGCGTGAGGTGCAGCGCGGCCAGGACGTTGGTCTCGAACCCGGCGCGGACCGCGTCGATGTCGACCGTGGTCAGATCGGTCAGCGGCGGCGTCGCGAAGGCGTTGTTGATGAGGCCGTCGACACGTCCGAACGCCTCCTTGGCCGTCTCGACGAGCCGTTCGCAGGCGTCCGCGTCCCTGATGTCGGTCGGGACGGTGACGGCGCGGCGGCCGATCTCCTCGACCTCTTTGGCGACCTCCAGGAGGCGCTTCTCCTTGCGGGCGGCGAGCACGACATCGGCGCCGGCGACCGCGCATTGGAGCGCGAGGCCGCGTCCCAGCCCGGGGCCGACCCCGGATACGACGACGACCTTGTCCTTCAGCAGGTCTGTGCCCATCAGCCGAGCATCCTCTTCGCGACGGCGGTCTGGCGCGCGGCTATCTTCTCCGCCCATTCGTCCTTGCCTATGCGCTGCCCGTCGTGGAAGGGCAGAACGTTCGGCAGCTCGTCGAACGGCACCACCTCGACGCTCGGGCCGTCTTCCGGTTTGAGGTCGCGGGTGAGGCGTTGCCAGCGGAATTGCAGATAACCGCGGCGATGACCTGTGCGTTCGATCCAGTTGGCGAGGCCGGGATCGCGCTCGCTGACCACGTATCGGATCATGCCGTCCTCGTCCACGCGGGCCTGGTCGGCGGTGAGGCTCGTCTGGTGGTTGATGTAGTCGAGCGAGATGTACCACATGCTGCCGAGCTGGAATCCCTGGTAGGGGGCCACGTCCTTGGCGGCGGCCGGAGCGGTGATGACCATGACCTCGTCGTCGTCCAGGTCGTAGTGGCCGACGGACGAGAACTGCGTGGCGAGCCCGCCGGGTGTCGGCCGCGGCTCGGTCAGCGTGTTGACCGGCAACTGCAGGTAGTGCCATTCGGGAAAGGCCAGGAAGGTGCGGATCCTCGACACCAGCATCTTCCCCGCGATCTCGTACCGCCGGGCCATCCGATCGGACGGCGTGGGCAGCGGGGACGTCCCGAGCGTGTCGGCCCGGTGGATGCGGATCTCGCCGGGCCTCTCGTTCGGCCAGTCGCTGAACACCTCCCGGACGATCAGCATCGCCGATCCGGGGGCGAGCGCGACGTAACCGGGGCCGGCGTCCTCCTTCGCCGGGCCGAAGCGGACCTGGAACGTCCCGTCCGCGGCGATGTCCAGCTCGCGGTCGTCGAAGGCGGTGAGGCTGTCGGGCGACTCGGTGGGCGAGTAGTCGCCGTTCATGATCTGGAAACTGAGATCGGCGGTCGTGCCGCGCCGACCCGTGACCACGTACTCGGCGTCGTCCCTGATGTACGCGTGGAAGTAGAGCGTGTCGGGATTGTCGAGCCCCAGCTTGGTGTAGGGGCCGGTGGACGACGCGAAGAACGGATAGTCCTGCTGGTAGGCGCCCACCATGTGCAGCGACGCCTTGATGCTGCCGGCCAGGTAGTCGAGGCCCTCGGCCAGGTCCTGGTCGGTCTTGACGTGCGGCGCGGTGCGGATGATCCGCTCGGCCTCCAGGACCGCGTCGGCGAACGAGCGCGCGGCGGCTGCGGAACGGTCGGTCGTGCCTGCGGCTGAGTCGGTGGCCACCGGGCTCTCCTGGGATCGCGGGTGAGGAGCTTAGCCGTGCTCGTGATCGCGACTGGCGTGACGCACGCTAGAACTCGTTCTAGGCGGAGGTCAACGCGAGGTCCCGGTCAATGGGAGGTGGTGAACTTCAGGCTCGGGGCGTCGTCCAGCGACACCATGTACTCGTAGGTCCGCCGGTGCCCGGTCTTCTCGACCCGCCACGTCCCGTCGTCCCCGCGCCGGTAGGTGTCGTAGTAGAACGCGGCACCCCGGATGAGCAGGTTGTGCCCGGGGATGATGATCGTGTCGTCCAGCGACCAGACGCCGGTGGCCCGGTCGCCGTCCAGGTCGATCTCCGGGCAGCCCGCCGTGTGCGTCGAGATCTTGTCCGGCCCGAGGTTCGAGCGCATGTAGTCGAGGATCGCGTCCCGCCCCTCCAGCCGGAGCGTCTTCTTCAGGACGGGCGTGTCGTACTCGGCGACGGCGTCCTCGGTGAACACCTCGGCGAACTCGTCCCACAGCTTGAGGTCGACGCAGCGCAGGTAGCGGTACTTCAGCCGCCGAATCTCTTCCAGGGCAACCAGATCCATGCGACACAGCCTGCTCGCTCCACCGCGATAAGACAAGAACAGGTTCTACCCCCGGCCGCCGCGAGTCAGTGCGTAACGTGAGCACCGGGGCGTCGCTCGTCATGACCGGCGACGACGAAGGCGAGGCCGACGACGGCACGAAGATCCTCGTGAAGCGCGGCACCCTGCCCGAGCCCGGCGAACGCCCCTGGCATGTCAATCCGGCGTGACCCGTGCGGCGATCGGCAGGTGATCGCTGCCGGTGGCGGGCAGGGTCCAAACGTGACGGACGGTCGCCGACCGCGCCATGACCTGGTCGATGCGAGCCACCGGCAAAGACACGGGGAAGCTGAAGGCCAACCCGCGCTCGGCCACGTTCATCCGCGATGTCAGCGGTCCTAGCCCACGATCATCGACCGTCCCGTTGAGGTCGCCCAGCAGGATCACCGCCTTTACCTCCTCCGCGGCAACGGCATTGCCCAGCAGTCCGGCACTCTCATCACGCCAGGCCGACGCCAGACCACTCGCCCTTACGCGGACGGACGGCAGATGCGCGACATACACGGCGAGTTCACCGTGCGGCGCGGAGACCACGGCCCGCAGCCCGCGGTTCCACTCCTCCGTGATCCCGTCGGGCTTGATGTCCAGCGCCCTGACACCGCTCAGCGGATGCCTCGACCAGAGCCCGACGGTGCCCTGAACCGCGTGATACGGGAAATCCGCCGCGAACGTCCTCTCGTAAACCGGCACCGCCGAAGGCACCAGCTCTTCCACCGCGATGAGATCGGGTTCGGCCTTGGCCAGTGCGCGAGCCGTCCCCGCCGGGTCGGTGTTCTCGTCGCTGACGTTGTGCTGCACGACGACCAGGTCGTGCCCGCCAGGCTCGCCCACGGGCAGCAACAACCCGCCGAAACCGTATATCCACGCCGCCACCGGCAGGACCAGGGCCACGAGCGCGGTAGCCGAACGGCGAACCACCGCCAAGATGAGCAGCACCACCACGGCCAGACCGAACCAAGGCAGAAACGCTTCGACCAGACTGCCCATCGAATCGGGCAGGACGCTGTGGAACGCGAACAGCCCGGCGGTCATCACCGCGAGCGCCGTGAGCACCCGCCCCCGCGCCCAGGTCGACCGGCCCTTCTCGTCCCCGTCCGACGCCGGACGTCGCGCCCACCGCGACACCGCCGCCTTCGCCGCCGCACCGCCCGCCACGCGAATCCGCTCCACCCAGGCTGCCCTCACCGTCCCTAGGACGCCCTAACAAGCGACCCGGTTTGCTCGGGGGCAATTCGGCTCTACCTCAAGACAAGGCGCTTACCTGCCCCGAACCGGTCGATGGCGCGCCCCAACTCATCAGGCGGCACGGCCAGCTCAATGACGTAACGCTTACCGCGCAACCTCGGCACAGGAGGCTGAGCCATGACGACCATGGCCGCCAACGGAGTCGCCGAGCCGGAATCGTCAATCGCCCTGGTCGGAAAGATCTCCACGAACGGCGGCGAAGCCTCCACCGCGGGCACCGTAGTGGGCGCGTTCTCCGCCACGACATGAATCGCGGCGATCTCCTGCCACCCGAGCCCATCCCGAATACGCCCACCGAAGACGGGCCAGACCCCGTCCGCATCCACGGCCAGGTACGGACGCATGACCCGCTGCCGAACGAACGCCCAAACCGCGAATCCGAGAATCAGGATCCAGGGAATCCAGATCCCCAATGCCTTGAACTTGTCCCCGGCCGAAAGGGGCCCCTTCTCATCGACGAGTCCCGGCACGCTCGTGCCGAAGAGGACGTACAAGGGCGGGTAGACGGTCAAGGCGACAACGAAAAAGAGAACGACCGCGACGAGCGGCCCCGCCACGATCCATTGCGCCTGGCCCATCCGCCCCAAGGCCCGCCGCCCCAGCGCACGCCGGCGTTCCCGCGACGGCCGCTTGATCGCCACCAGAACGGCCTCGTCACCAGGCTTGCGCACCCGTTGATCACCCGACACCCAACGAACGATAAAGCGCTCAACTCAACGGCGCGACTACCCCGGCGGATCAGCCGAAGGAGTTCAACCGGGCGGCGACCCTCTTCGCGAGGCCGTCCACTTGCGCCCTCTCCTCAACGCCCGGCTGGTCATGGGTACGCGCCGAAACGTCCACAACGGCGTTGGACACCCTGAACTTGGCGTGCACATCGAACACCTCGACGCGAGCCACGATGACGACGTAGGTCGCCTTGTCGGTGACCCCGTAGCCCCTCTCTCCAACGCCGACCGGCGTTACCCGCGCACCCCGGCGAACACGGTTGTCGTACCAGTTCTGCAGCGCATCGGCGGCGACTTCAGGGCCGGTCCGATCCGTGGCCGCATGCTTCGTCTGGACGTGAACACGCACCGTCCGGAACGGCCGGTCGATCCCCGCCGGCACGCTGCTCCATTTGCACTCTGACCAGGTATCCCCGCCCCATCCAAGAAACGACCGAGGCTTGGACGCCCCAGGCTCTCGCCGCCCGTTCGAAACCAACGGCGCAAGGACTCCCGCTTCAGGCATGAGCGCGCACGCGTCCAGATCCTCGAACCGTCCATCCGAGTTGAAGAGCCCGAGCCGCCAGGCGGCCACCACCCCGCCCCCACCCACCACGGCAACAAAGGCACACGAGATCGCAACCCCGACCCGCCACCGCACCCACCCAGACAAACCCCCACCAACCACCCACCCAGCGTGACACACCCGCCACACCAACATGACGACCGAAGGTCACGGGGAACTGAGCGCCGCCGTGATCTGCTTGCGATCTCCCGCATGGTGGGTCCTCGCCAGCAACCGCCGCAGCGCCGCGGAATCCGAATAAGGCTCCTCTGGCCACAACACCACGCACAGCGCCGCGGCGCGCAGGGCGGCGTCGTCCGCCTTCTCCAGCCGCCGAGCGACGTCCTCCTTGATCCGCGCCCGGGTGGCCCAGCACTCGTCCCAGTCATCCTTACGCTGAGTCCTCACGGCAAGCGCCGTGGCAGCCCGCTCGTCGCCAATGTGATCCACAAGCCAACGACCAAGCTCCACCGCCGAACACCGAACCTGATCAAGCCCGTCACCCCGACGAAGGCTCCGCTTCAACTCCCCCAACTCGTCCTCGCGCATAAAGCGCACCCTGCCCCCCAACCCCGACAACCGCACCACGAGAACCCGAACCGACCCGCGAACGGCCACCCAGATAGGGCCCGCTTCTCGCTCCCGAAATCAGTCCCCGCCACGATCCATCGCGCGCCCCCACCCGCCCCAGAAGTCGGCGATCATGCCGATGATGGTCAGGCCCTTGCCGTCGTCGAGGAGATCCTTAGATCAGGAGTCGCGGTCGGCGCCGATGAGGACGTAGCACATCAGGGCCGGCTTGTCGCTGCGGTTGTGCCAGGCGTGGCGGGTTCCCTGCTGGACGACGCAGGCGCCGGGGGTGAGCTTGACCTCTTCGCCGTTGTCCAGTTCCAGGTGTAGTTCGCCTTCGAGGCAGATGCCGTAGTCGATCGTGTCGGTGGTGTGCATGCCGGGGTGGTCGGGTTCGAACACGTCCATCAGGCCGGGGAGTTTGTCGGTGGCCTCGGCCGCCAGTTCGTCCGGGTCGCCGAGTTGTTCTGGGGCGGAGGACTCCGGCGCCCACCGCAGGAACAGGATGCGGGTGCCCGCGGTACCGGGGAAGAACGGGACGAGTTTCGGCTGCCGGGGTTCGGTGCCCACGGTGGCGCCGCCGTCCTCGGTGCCCCACAGCAGGTAGAACTCCGAGCCGGGGATGGCGCCGACGGTGATCGGTTCGCCGGGCTGGTCGGTGACCAACACCGAGGTTCCGTCGGCCTCGCGGCCCGTGACGATGAGACGGGGTTCAATGGCCATGATCGCGGCTCCTTCGTGGGGTGGTCGGGTGCTGGCCTACCGTTGGTGTCCTGCTCGTAGTTGCCGTTTGGAGAACTTCCCGGTGGCGGTCTTGGGGATCTCGGGCACGAAGACCACCTGTTCGGGGATCCACCAGCGGGCGACGTGGTCGGCCAGGTGCTCGCGCACGTCGTCGGCTGTGAGCTCGGCTCCGGGTCTCGGGACCACGTAGGCGACCGGCCGTTCGCCCCATCGTTGGTCGGTCACCCCGATCACGGCGGCTTCGGCGACCCGGGGTTCGGCCATGATCGCGTTCTCCAGCTCGACGGAGGAGATCCACTCACCGCCGGACTTGACCAGGTCCTTGGTCCGGTCGACGATCCGTACGTACCCGTAACGGTCGATCGTCGCCACGTCCCCGGTCCTGAGCCAGCCGTCTTCGGTGAAGGCCGGGCCGGGCTCGGCCTCCCCGAAGTACCGCCCCGCGATGGTGGGCCCCATGACCTGGAGCTCTCCAGGCCTCGCCCCGTCCCACGGCACTTCGGCGTCGTCGTCACCGATCAGACGCACTTCGGTCAACGGAATCGCCGGGCCCGGGGACCCGATGACCGCGCGCCGGGCGTCGGCGTCCAGGCCGTCGTGCACGGTCGCCAGCCGCGAGGTGGTCACCACCGGGCTGGTCTCGGTCATCCCCCAGGCATTGGTGAGCGGTATCCCGATGGCCTTCTGGTACGAACGAGACAGCGCCTCGTCGACCGCGCCGCCACCGCAGACGATCATCCGCACGCTGGACAGGTCATGGCCGGCGAGGTACGGCTCCATGCCCCGCCATACGGTGGCCACCGCACCGGAGAAGGTGACACGGTGCCGCTCCATCAGCGAGATCAGTCCGGCGGGATCGGTCACCGGGCCGGGCAGGACCAGATCCGCGCCGCTCAGCATCGCGGCGTACGGCAGCCCCCAAGCGTTGACATGGAACATCGGCACGACGGGCATGACCACATCGCGCTCATTGATCCCGAAATTGTCGGTCATCAGCAGCAGCAGCGCATGCAGGACCACCGAGCGATGGCTGTACAAGACGCCCTTGGGGTTCCCAGTCGTCCCCGAGGTGTAGCAGAGCGCCGCCGCGGTGTTCTCATCGGGCACGGCGAACTCTTGACCGACGGGCGCGGCCTCGGCGATGAGGGTCTCGTAGTCCAGAATCCGCGGATCGTCCGGCAGCGGCACATCGGCACCATCGTCCATGACCACCGCGTACCGCATGCCGGCCGAGGCGGAGACCACCGGCCAGACGATCGCCAGCAACGAACGATCGATGAAGATCACATCGTCGGCGGCGTCCTCGACGATGTAGCCGATCTGCTCGCCGAACAACCGGTGATTGATGGTGTGCAGAATCCGGCCGGAGCACGGCACGGCCAGATACAACTCGACATGCCGCTGGCTGTTCCACCCGAACGTTCCAACCCGGGCCTGATGCGGAACCTCCAGACGATCCAGCACCGCCGCAAGACGGCGCGTCCGCTCACAGACCTCACTCCAAGCCACAACCGTCTCCCCCGCGGCATGGCCCGACACCACTCGCTTGTGCCCGAAATACCGCTCAACCCGCCGGAAGACCAGGGGAAGGGCCAGGGATCGTTCCTGCATCAAGCCGTGCATCCGGTCGGCGTCCCTCCTCGCAGGGATACTTACTAAGCGCATAGTTAGTGATATAGTGCCTGGCTGTCAACACCCGGAAGAGGACTTGACGCCCACCGTGCACGAAAGTAACTCTGCGTCCAGTAAGTGTGTGGGAGCGCGACGGATCAGGGAGCCCGGCATGCGCAAAGGCATCGTGGTCACGGCGAAGCCCAGAGTCGAGGGCCTCGCGGCACTGGCCGGGGAGCGGGAGATGACCGGCTCCGCGCGGGTCTTCTGAGCGGCATGGTGGCCAAACGTGGTCCACGGCGCCGTGCCAGACCGGCGATGATCCGGCTCGACGACGCGTCCGAGCAGCTGTGGGACGCCGAACTCGGCGACGTGGCGAAGGCCCTGCTCAACTCCGCGGTCCTGTGCTTCTCGGCGAAGGAGTTCCACGCGACCACGACGCGGGACATCACGGCGAAGATCGGGATCTCCCCCGGAGCCCTCTACGTGCACTTCGAGTCCAAGGAAGAGGTGCTGTACGAGATCCTCCGCATGGGCCACACCCGGGTCTTGGAGGACCTGCGCCGGCTGCCTGCCGGCGAGGACGCACGCGCAGACCTGTGCCGCCTGGTCGCGGCGTTCGTGTCCTGGCACGCCAGGCACCACACGGTCGGCCGGATCTGCCAGTACGAGCTGGGGCCGCTGGGACCCGAGCACTACGACAAGATCCTGGCGCTGCGCGGTGAGATCAACACGATCTTCCGGGACGCGGTCCACCGGCACATCGAAGACGCGCGGATCTCCGATGTGCCGGTGTCCGACGGGGACGTCAACAAGATCGCACGGGCGATCCTGTCACTCGGGGTCGACCTGGTGCGCTGGTACCGGCTCGATGGCCCCGACACCCCCTCGGAGCTCGGGGAGTTCTACGCCAGGCTGGCAATCAAGATGACCGAGGTCGCGCAGGCGGCAACGCCGACGAGATAGGAGACCGGTGAGCCCGGCTTGATCTCGTGCGTGCTCCGTCCACCTTCACCCACGGTCGTCGCTTCCGTTATTCTCGTCCTCCCTTGACAGCGCTGACCGTTTCCGTCGGCGGGTGAAGCATCGCGTCCGCGCGGTGGGCTCGGAGCCGGTCCATCGCCTGATGCAGTCCGGGGCTCTCGATGGCCACGATCGCTCCGAGCAGGGCAGCGTAGAGCAACTGGGTGAAGTAGTCGGGCATGGCGGTGACCGCGACGACCTGTGCGAGCAGGGCCACCGACAGCGCACCGGCCAGCAGCCCCAGCGGGGCTCCGCGGCCGCCGGCCAGGGACACGCCGCCCACCAGGGCGGCCACGGCGGCAAGGATCAGCGGTTGCAGGCCCGGG
Organism: Actinomadura madurae; assembly: GCF_900115095.1. GTDB lineage: Bacteria > Actinomycetota > Actinomycetes > Streptosporangiales > Streptosporangiaceae > Spirillospora > Spirillospora madurae. The sequence continues at coordinate 43,923 of NZ_FOVH01000024.1, read as the reverse complement.
TCGGGGTTGGCCGACGCGAGGCTGTAGCTGAGCAGGGCACCGCCCAGAGCGGCCAGCGTCCCCGACAGCGCGAAGATCCCAACGATCCGCCGGTCCACGTTGACTCCGGCGACGCGGCTGGCCCGGCGGTCGCTGCCGATGGCGCGCAGTTCGCGTCCCAGCTTGGTGTAGGCCAGGACGAGCGCGGCGATGAGGAAGGCCGCGAGCGTGATCAGGCTCCGGGGCGAGAAGATCCCGGCGATGGTCTGGTCGACCCACAGCGTCGCACCGTCGTTGGCGAAGGTCTTGCTCTGGCCGCCGGACATCGTGTAAGCCAGCCCCAGCAGCGCGATGTAGGTCGCGAGCGTGACGGGGATGGACGGGATCCGGAGCCGCGCGATCAACCCGCCCTGCAACGCGCCGATGGCGGCACCCGCGGCCACGGCCGCCAGCACACCCAGGACGGGGGCCGTCCCGCCGACCTGGACGGCGAGCATGCCACCGAACGCGTAGGTCCCGGCGACCGACAGGTCGAACTCGCCCGCGATCATCGTGATCCCGAGCGCGAGGGCCAGCAGACCCAGCTGGGCGAAGCCCTGCAGCGCGTTGTAGACGTCGAACGTCTCCAGGGCCTCGCCGCTCACCATCGGCGAGCACGCGAACAGGACCAGCACGGCGAACAGGGAGACCGCGGGGATCAGACGGTCAGGCGCGGCAAGCCGACGGCGGGTCATCGGCGGCCCTTGGTGGCGCGCAGGTACACGAAGGTGACGACGGCGAGCACGAGGATTCCCTTCACGAGGATCTGCACGCCGGTGGAGAACCCGCGCAGCAGAAGCACGTCCGAGATGACGGAGATCAGCACCGCGCCGCCCAGGGTCTGCAGGGCGGTCCCTCGTCCACCGGCGATCGCGGTACCGCCCAGCAGCACCGCCGCGATGGCATCGAGCGAGAGCGTGCCGCCCAGCGTCACCGTGGCGGAGGTGTGGAACGAGGCGAGGAACACCCCGGTCAGCGCGATGCACGCGCCGAAGAAGGCCCACGCGATCACGGTCACCCGCCCGGCGGGCAGCCCGGCCGCGCGTGCCGCGTCCCGGTTCTCCCCCACCAGGTACATCTGCCGCCCGGCGGTCGTGCGGCGCAACGTCCACTCCGCGAGGACGGCGACGGCGAGCAGAACGTACACGGCCAGGGGGAGGGCCAGCGGTGTGGCGTTCAGCGCGTCGAACGCCTTACTCTCCGGGTAGACCGTCGTCCCGTCGCTGAACCAGGTGGCGGCGCCGCCGAGCGCGAACCCGGCGGCGATGGTCAGCACGATCGGGTTGGCGTTCCAGTAGCCGATGACCGCGCCCTGCAACGCGGTGAGCGCGACTCCAGCCGCGAGCGCGATCAGCAGGGAGACCGCGAGGCCCAGTTGCTGCGTGCTCAGGAAGAGCATCGCCACGACGGTCGCGGTCTGCGCGGTGGCCAGCGACACCACGGATCCGGAGATCATCACCAGGGTGGCGCCGATGGCGGTGATGCCGACGAAGGCCGATGAGGCGAGGATCGCGCGGACGTTGTCGGCGCTGAAGAACCGCGGTGTCGTCATGGCCAGCGCGACGAGCAGCAGCACCAGGACGGCGGGGCCGATGTCGAACGCGCTCGGCCGCCACCTCCCGGACACGCCCGTGACCGGCGCGGGATCGGCGGCGCCATCGGGCCGCCGCGGGTCCGGCGCGGCCGTCGCCGCGCCGCCGGAGGGGTCGTCAACGCTCCTCATGCTTCCCCTGCTCCGTAGGTCATGTCGCGCATCAGCTGCGCGCTCTCGGCGTCGCCCTGGTAGCGGTTCACCGTCCGGCCGTCGCGCATCGTGACGATCACATCGCCCAGTTCGAGCAGCTCCTCCAGCTCGGTGGACGCGAAGATGACCACGAGCCCGGAGTCGGCGGCCTGGCGGAGCAGCCGGTGGATCGCCGCCCGTCCGCCGATGTCGACGCCGCGGGTGGGCTCGTCCAGCAGCAGGGCACGGACGTCCTCGCGTTCCAGGCACCGGCCGACGAATGCCTTCTGCTGGTTTCCGCCGCTCAGGGTCCCCACGCGATGGCCGAGCCGGTGCCGCGGCAGGCCCGACCGCTCGGCGAGCGACCGGGCGGCGAGGCGCTCACGCCGTGGCCGCAGGACGCCGCCCCTGCCCAGGCGGGGAAGTCGGGTCGCGACGAGGTTGGACGCGACGGACTTGTCCAGGAACAGGCCCTCGGACTTGCGGTTGTTGGACACGAAGGCGATGCCGCCGCGCGCGGCGCCGACCGGGTCGCGGAACGGAACCGGCCTGCCGTGCAGCTCGACGGTTCCGGTCGCCTTGGGGTGAAGGCCCGCCAGGGCGCGCAGGACGTCGGACGCGCCGCTGCCGAGCTGGCCTGCCAGTGCGTAGATGACGCCCGCCTGCGCGGTGAGGGCGAAGTCGCCCAGGCGTCCGGGCACGCGCAGGTGCTCGACCCGCAGCGCGTGCGCGAGGTCCCGGGCGGGCTCGCGCACGGCGGCGGGACGGTGAGGCGCCTCGCCGAGCATCTGCACGATCAGCTCGTCCACCGTCAGGTCCTTCGCCGGGGTCGTGGCGACCTCGCGGCCGTCGCGCAGCACGGTCACCGAGTCGCACAGCTCCAGCACCTCCGACAGCCGGTGCGAGACGAAGATGACCGAGCAGCCGGTGGCTGCGACCCGCCGGATCGCCGCGAACACGAATGCGCTCTCGGCGTCGCTGAGCGTGGCCGTGGGCTCGTCCAGGATCACCAGCCGGGCGTTCTGGCTCAGCGCCTTGGCGATCTCGACCAGCTGCCGGGTGCCGATGCCGAGCGCCGAAAGCGGCTGGTCAGGGCTGATGTGCTTCAGGCCCATGTCGTCCAGGATCCGGCGGCAGCGCGCCGCCGCCTTGCGCCTCCGGTTGACGAAGGGTGCGTCGATGTCGCCGAGGAGCACGTTCTCCAGCACGGTCAGCGCCGGGACGACGCTCAGCTCCTGGTCGACGAGGGCGACACCCGCGCGCTGGGCGGCCTGGCGGCTGCGCAGCACGACCTCGTCCCCGCCGATGACGATGCGTCCGGCGTCGGCCGCCAGTTCTCCCGACAGCATCCGCACCACGGTGCTCTTGCCCGCGCCGTTGTGGCCGCACAGGCCGTGGATCTCGCCAGGCCCGACGGTGAAGGAGACGTCCTGGACCGCGGGCACGCCGTTGAACGAACGGGCCAGGCCTTCGACGCGCACCTCGGTGCCGCCGGAGGCCCGCCCCGTTTCCGCTCCGCTCACGCGTGGCTGCACTTCTCGGCCTGCTGGGCCACGTTCGCGGCGGTGATCCGTTCCTCCTTGACGATCTCCTGCCGCGGCGGGTTCTTGTCCGTCAGGAACCGGACGACGTAGTCGGCGGTCTGCGCGGCGATCGTGCCGGGATCCTCGGTGGCCGTGCCGTAGAGCCGGCCCGCCTTGATCGCGTCAATACCGGCCTTGAAGCAGTTGCTGCCGGTGACGACCAGTCCCTTCTTGCCGCCGACCGGAAAGCCCGCCTGCGTGGCCGCCTGGATGATCGGCAGGGCCATGTAGTCGGCCATGCCGTACGCGGCCTGCACCCCGTCCTTGCCGTGCTTGGCGAGGAGTTGCCGGGCGATGGTGCCGGAAAGCTGCGGGTCCCAGTTGGCGTCCTGCTCGTCGACGACCTTGTACTGCGGCGCGGTCGCCATCACGCGGTTGAAGCCCTTCATGCGGTCCTGGGTGACGAGCATGGACTTGGTGCCGGTGAGGACGATGATGCTCCCTGAAGTGCGGCCCTGCGCCTTCAGACCTTCGATGATGTTCTGCGCGGCGAACTCGCCGAGCTTCTCGTTGTCGGAGAGCACCGCCATGACGTCGCCGGCGACCGCGGGGTCGGGACGGCCGTCGACGGCGAGCACCGGGATCCCGGCGGTCTTCGCCTTCTTGATCGGCACCACCATCGCCTTGGTGTCGAGCATCGCGGTGACGATCAGATCCGGCTTCTGCGCGACGGCCTGGTTGAACTTCTGGACCTGGGTGCCCGGGTCCATCGTGGTCAGGTCGTTGATCTTGACGCCGGTGGACGCCAGCCGGTCCCCGAACACCTTGTTGTAGTAGGCGCCCCACGGATTGGACTTCCCGTAACCGACCAGAGCGATCGTCTTGCCCTCAAGCGACTTCCCCGAGGTGCCTGCGGAGCCCGACTGGCCCCCGCACGCGGTGGCCAGCAGGGTCAGCCCGAGCACGCCGGCGGCGAGACCGGCGCGGAGCGAAGTGGTGATGCGGAACATGGGCTCCTCGACTCTTGATAGAGGGAGACCGATAACTGAATAAGCGCATAGTCACCAACGCGGATGGCTGTGTCAAGGCTCACAGTGCTCACACGACGGCACGGCATCCTGCGAGGTGGAGTCGGTTGGCGCCGCTGTACGTCCACTTCCGGTCGCAGGAAGCGCTGTGGGTCAGGGGCAGAGGGATCATCGCCGTCTGACCCTGCTGATCTGGTCACCGACGGCGCCAAGCCGCCACCGGCATCGCCTACGCCGCTCTCGCCACGAAGATCATGCGGCACTCCAGCCCGCCTCGCGAACGGCCGGCTCACCCGTCCCGCCCAAGCGGGCGAGCCGGAGCCGACATGAACAGGACGGTCATCTCATGCTCCGCACGCGGCGCGGACGGTTGTCGACGCGACGCGGACCGCGGTGATGGCGTGGGCGGTGGCGGCCACCGATACGGGGTGAGGGCCGCCGACATGGCCCTTGTCGGCGTAGCAGTACAGCCGGTCGCCCGCACCGGAGAGCCGGTCGATCGGCGCGAGTGTGCATCCAAGATGAGGTGGGTCTTGTACCGCGCGACGGGCAGCGCTTGCAGCGCAGGTACACCAGCGCCAGGCTCGGCGGAAATGCCCCCGTATGGCGCAAGAGCACGAGGGGCACCGACCAGGGCGGCGACCAGGGCGGCGAATGTGTGGAGGTCGCGCTTTTGCGGGCGTAGTTAAGGTGCGGGACGGCAAGGATCCCGATGGCGGCCATCTGACTCTCACCAGTGAGGCGTTCGCCGCGCTCGTCCGGGACCTTGGGAAGCTGCGCTGAGACGCGGGTCAGGGGCGGTATCGGTCGCGCCATAGGTGCGCGTCGTGGTGCACACCGGACGCATCTTTCACCGTCCAGAAGTGAGGCGTCCACATGACCTCGGGCGCTTCCGGTGTTGGGAGTTCTGGGGGCGGGTGGTTGGGTGGCGCGGCATTCTTGGGCGTTGAGGTTGGTCGGAGGGTGGCGACCGGTGACTGGCCGCTCCCAGCGTCTTGAGGTGTGGTTGCTGTGGTTGAGAGTGCTCTTGAGGACGTCCCGGCGAAGGATGGCGAGGGCCCGGACGAGGTGAGGGCGGAGGCTTCGTGGTTGGGGCGCGGGGTTGCCTTGTTCACTCCTGTGTTCGCCGTTGCGGCCGGGTGGCTGGCCGGGGTCGTCGCGCAACTTGTGCCCGGGGCGGATCTTGATGAGACGCAGGTGACCACGTTCATGGTCGCTGCGACCACGGCGGCTTTCGGGTCCGGGTGGAAATGGCTTCAGGGGTGGCAGCAGCATGAGCGGTTCGTCGCGGAGGGCAAGGCCGCACCGGTTAAGAGCGTGCAGCGGCGGCGGAGTCGCAAGGCGAAGTGAGAACGGCCACGCCGCCGAAATGGAGGGGCGGCGGGCGTAGAGGTAGAGATAAGTCCACCTGAAAGAGGGGGGCATGCCCACGGACGGGGTTATGGACGTCCCGGCAGAGTGTTCACGCAGATACCGACTCGGAAGGGTTTCTCGTGGACACGGTTCTTGCTCGCCGCCTCACCGGATGGTCGTGCCTCGCCGCCGCCGCGGCATTCATCGTCGAGGTTCCGCTGTACTTCGTTTACTCGGGGCCGCCGCCGGATGCCAATGTTCTCAGCCGGCTCCTGATCGGGATTCTCGCGCTGGGATTCCTGCTCATCTTCGTGACCGGCTTCCGGGAGTTCGTCAAGAGCGTCGACCCGCGGTACGAGTGGGTCGGGAATCTCGCGTTCACGACCGGAGTCGCCTACGTCGTCGTCACTCTGGTGTCGAGTGGGCTGGAGGCCGGCGCCGTCATCGAGGCCGATCAGGCGATCGACCCCACGATCATCGTCAGCGGGACTTACATCCTGTACGGATCCATTGGGCGGATGCTCCTGGGGTTCTTCCTCGTCGCACTCGGATATGCCGTCATGAAGACCGGTGCGCTGCCGCGCTGGACCGGGACGTCCGCCTACGTGCTGGCGCTCGTCAACTTCGCCTTCATCCCGTCGCTCTTCTTCGGCAACGAGCCTTCGTTCTTCTACGCCGCCAATGGGTGGGGGACGACGGCCTCGATGGGCGCCATCCTCAGCTACTGGCTGCTCATGATGGGCATCGTCACGCTCCGAGGCAGGCGAAGTGCCGTTCCGCTGCCCCAGGGCGCGCGGAGCTGAGTGGACGCGGGGGCGTCGGATGGCCGTCGCGGGCGAAAGCCTGCGGCGGCCACCAGGCCTTTGGCCGATAGGTTCACCTGACGTCGTTCCGTGTTCATCTGGTGGCCCGACCGCGGCGTTAGCCATGGGGTGTGCGTGCCATTCTCGTGCTTCTGCTCTTGTCCTTCGGTGTTGTGGCGTGCGCGAACGCCGGGGCCTCGATCGGCGGAGGAGAGGTCATCGTCGTCGGGGTGAAGGCCGACCAACCCGGACTCGGGCTGAGGAAGGACGGGGTTTTCCAGGGATTCGAGGTCGATGTGGGCCGCTACATCGCCCGGCATCTCGGTGCGTCCCGGGTCGAATTCCGGGAGGTCAGGTCGGACGACCGGGAGCGGAAGCTCAAGGATCACGTGGTCGACCTCGTCCTGGCGTCCTACTCGATCACCCCCGATAGGGCCAAGCTCGTGACGTTCGGCGGGCCGTACTACGTCGCCCATCAGGACGTCATGGTGCGGCGTGGCGAGGCTCGGATTCGGGGGGTGCGCGATCTCGCGGGGCGGAAGATGTGCGAGGCGAGCGGGTCGGTGTCGACCGAGCGTGTGGTGACCGGGTTGAGCGTTCCGGCGCGGCTCGTCCCCGGGTCGTCCTACAGCGACTGCGTCGCGAAACTGCGGGGCGGGGCGGTCGACGCGGTGTCCACCGGAGATCTCGTGCTGGCCGGGTTCGCGGCGCCGGATTTGAGAATCATCAACGCGCCCTTCACGGACGAGCGTTACGGCGTAGGAATGCGGAAGGGCGATGTCGAGGGGTGCGAGCGGGTGAACCACGCCCTCACGACGATGTATCAGGACGGGACGGCCGGCCAATTGCTCAAGAAATGGTTCGGGCGCAGCGGGATCACGCTGGTCGGAACCGTCCCGCAGTTCGAGGGCTGCACGGAGTGACCCCGCTGGAGTGTCGGTGGCGGTCGTTAGGGTCGAGGGTATGGCTGAGGAGCAGGTTGTCTGGGGAGAGTTGCTCCAGGTGGGGTTTCTGCACGCGCTCCGGGAGGCCCACCGCGAAGCGACGCTGGCCGTGTTCGGCGGGCTGAGCCGGGCGGCGGGGTTCACGGAGCGGTCCTACGGGGTCAGCGCCTTCGACGTCCTCACCTCGCAGATAGACCGGATCTTCGAGGGCGAGCCCCTGGTAACGCGGGACGATCTGAACGGGTCGCCCGGGTGGCGGTACGGGCGCTACCGCGTCCTGCTCAAGCACCACGAGTTCGGCAACGTGCGGGGCATCCGGTGGGATCGCGACAGCCCCACCAAGCAGTCCGTCGCGCAGCAGAGCTACCTCGACGACCCGCAGCTGGCGCTCCCGCTCGGAATCGGCCACAGCGACACGCCCGGCGTGGTGACGCTCGTGCTCGCGCACAGTGCCAGTGAGGAGCCGCTGGAAATGGAGCTCTTCCTGGGACGTCCCAGGTGGAACGCGGACGGCGGCACGGCCTGGCACTGGGTGAAACCTCTGGACGACACCATCGGCGCCGATCCACGTCGTAAGCTCGTCGAGCGGACGATGCCGCTCTGGGGCGACGATGAACGAGACGTGCCCATGCGGCTTCGCGGGGAGACGAGAACGGCCTAGCAAAGGGTGGCGCAGGGTGCTGTTCGACTGCGAGCGGCTGACGCTTGCCCGGCGCCTCCGGGGGCTGCGCAAGAACCAGCTCGCCATGGCCGTCGGGACGACGCCGAAGGCGATCGGGCAGTACGAGGCGGGCGTCCAGAAGCCCGAGGAGACGACCCTGCGGCGGCTGGCGATCGCGCTCGGCGTGCCGGTCGAGTTCTTCCACACCGGGCGCAGCCCCGTCTCCATGGACGGTGCCCACTTCCGGTCACTGCGATCGACCAGCCAGATCGAGCGCGACCAGGCGCTGGCCTACGGGCGGATCGCCACCGACGTCGTCGCCGCCCTGGAGGAGCACGTCGACTTCCCCGAGGTGGCCCTGCCCGAGTACCCGGTCTCACCGGACGAGATCGCCGGTCCCGGTCCCGTCGAGGCGGCCCGGCTGACCAGGAAGGCCCTGCTCGACCAGCCGGGCCCGGTGCCGCACGTCGTCAGGCTGCTGGAGTCGCACGGCGTGATCGTCCTCGTCCTGCCGGAGGCCGCCGAGCGGGTCGACGCGTTCAGCGTGGGCGTCCACCCGCGGCCGATGGTGTTCTTCAACCCGGCCAAGGGCGACTACTGGCGGAACCGGTTCGACGGGGCCCATGAGCTGGGCCATCTCGTGATGCACGCCGACGCCGAGCCCGGAGAGAAGATCGTCGAGGATCAGGCGCACCGGTTCGCCGCCGAGTTCCTCATGCCCGAGGAGGGCATCGCCGCCGAACTCCCGCCGACGCCCGACTGGGAGCGGCTGGCGTCGCTGAAGAGCACCTGGGGTGTCAGCATGGCCGCGCTCCTCTACCGCGCGCGGACGCTCGGGATCATGAAGGAGACCGCGTACCGGAACGCGATGAGCGCGATGAGCGCGCGGGGCTGGCGGCGGCGCGAGCCGGGCCCGGCCCGGGGGCTGGAGCGGCCGACCATGCTGACCCGCGCGATCGAGATCGTCGGCCAGGCCGGGGTGGACCGGGACGAGGTGGCCGAGCGCTCCCGGGTGACCCGGGCCGATCTCGACCTCCTGGTCCCGCACCGCTGAACCCGGCAGCCCCTGCCGTCTCTGGGTCAATGGAACGGTCCTTTAGGAACCCGTTTAACACGATGATGTGATTTGTACAACGCGCACACCGAGTTATATATCTCTGTCCGGAGGTCTCCTGCACACTCGCCATTAGTTGTGAGACCCTCCCGGGGAGTCGCCGGGACGGACGTATGCGGACGCTGGAGATCTTGTGCTGGACAATCGGGAGGCGGGCCCGACCGCGCTGCGCATGCAGATCGGCGCGCGGTTACGACGCCTGCGCGAGGACAGGGGCCTCAGCCGGGTGGAGGCGGGCGAGGCCATCCACGGGTCGGCGTCCAAGATGAGCCGACTTGAGCTGGGACGACACGGCTTCAAGGTCCGGGACGTGCTCGACCTGCTCACCCTCTACGGCGTCGACGACGAGGACGAGCGCGCGAGTTTCGTCGAGCTCGTCGAGGAGGCGCGCAAACCCGGCTGGTGGCAGAGCTACAGCGATGTCGTGCCGAGCTGGTTCGAGCAGTATCTCGGCCTCGAACAGTCGGGGGCGACAATTCGCTGTTACGAGGTGCAATATATTCCGGGCCTGCTGCAAACGCGCGATTATGCGCGCTCCGTAATCGGGCTCGAATACCACGACGCGGCGTACGAGGGTTTCGAACGGCGTCTCGACGTGCGGATGCGGCGGCAGGAGATCCTGCACCGGCAGACCGGCGCGGCGACCCTGTGGGCGGTGATCGACGAGGCGGCGCTGCGGCGGCCGATCGGCGGGCCGGACACGATGCGCGGCCAGATCGAGCACCTGATCGCGGTGTCGGAGGGCATGCACAACGTGAAACTCCAGGTGCTGCCGTTCTCCGCGGGCGGGCATCTGGCGCTGGGCGGTCCGATCACGATCGTCCGGTTCGCCGAGCACGACCTGGAGGACGTGATCTACCTGGAGCAGCTGACCGGCGCGCGCTACCCGGAAGGCGAGGAGGCCTTCCGCTACCAGCGGATCATGGATCTGCTCGCGATCCGCGCGGCCCGTCCCACCCGCACCGCCTCGTTGCTCCGAGGTCTCCTGCGCGACCTCTGACCGCGCGCCGCCGCCCGGCCGGTGATCACCCGCCGGGGCGAGCGGGCTCCCCCGCGGGCGGGAGGCGGGCCCGGTTCCCCGCTCCGTAGCGTCGCCGCGACGGGCAAGCGATTCTGCGGGCGGTAGGAAAGTGAACAGTTCGGCGGCGGTCGTCGCGTTCATCAGCGGAACGGCGATCAACACGTGGGTCATGGCGTACGGGGCGAGGCGGCTCCTCAACGTCCGGTTCTCCCCGTTCAGGACGGTGGTGGCCGGCGCGCTCGGGCAGGGCGTCGCGAGCCCGATCATCACGGCGCTGATCGGCGACCTCGGCGACCGCCGTGAGGTGACGCCGCTGCTCTGGTTCGTCTGCCTCGGGTTCGCCTGCGCGCTGCTGGTCTCGATGACGACCCTGGTGCTGTGGGAGGCGTTCGTCCCGTCCGGGACCGTCCCGTCCCCGCTGGCGTGGTTCGGCGGCGTCCGGTCGCGGATGGCGCGGACGCGCCGGTACCGGCGGATCTCGTTCATCTTCCTCCGCCACGGCCTCGGCCCCTACCTGCGGGGACGCGCCAAGCCGAACCCGCACACGGCGCGCTCGTTCACCCATGCCCTGGAGCAGGGCGGTGTCGTGTTCGTGAAGCTCGGGCAGGTCCTGTCGACGCGGCGGGACGTCCTGCCGGCGGAGTTCGTCCAGGAGCTCGGGCGGCTCCAGGACCGCGCGACGCCCGTCCCGTGGCCGGAGATCGAGCGCGTGCTCCGGCGGGAGCTGGGCGACCCGGGCGAGGTGTTCGCCGCCTTCGACCGCACGCCGCTCGCCGCCGCGTCCGTCGCGCAGGTGCACGCGGCCACGCTCCGGTCGGGCGAGGAGGTCGTCGTCAAGGTCCAGCGGCCGGGCGTCCGCGCGGTCGTGGAGCGCGACCTGGACATCGTCGGCCGCCTCGCCCGGACGCTGCACGACCGCGCCGGATGGGCCAGGGCGTTCGGCGTCGTCGATCTCGCGCACGGGTTCGCCGAGGCGCTGCGCGAGGAGCTCGACTTCCGCGTCGAGGCGCGCAACATGGCGTCCGTGGCGGCGACCGCGCGCGGCGGCGACGTCGTCATCCCGCGCCCCTACGACGACCTGTGCACGAGCCGCGTCCTCGTCATGCAGCGCCTGGACGGGGTCGCGCTCGGCAAGGCGGGCCCGCGCATCGACGCCCGGGGCGTGGACCGGACGAAGCTCGCGAACACCCTCCTCGACACCGTCCTGCGGCAGATCGTCCTGGACGGGGTGTTCCACGCCGACCCGCACCCGGGCAACATCCTGCTGCTCGACGACGGCCGCCTCGGCCTAATCGACTTCGGGTCCGTCGGGCGGCTCGACAGCGAGCTCCGCGGCGGCCTGCAGCGGATGCTCATCGCGATGAACCGGGGCGACGCGGTCGCGGTGACGGACGCGTTCCTGGAGTTCACGGCCCGCCCCGACGAGTTGGACGAGCAGGCCCTCGCCCGCGCGCTCGGCGCTTTCATGGCCCGCCACCTCGGCCCCGGCACCACCCCGGACATGACGATGTTCACCGACCTGTTCCGGCTGGTCGCGCGGTTCGACCTGGCCGTCCCGGCGGAGATCGCCGCGGTGTTCCGGGCGCTCGCGACGCTGGAGGGCGGGCTGACGGAGCTGGCGCCGGGCTTCGGCATCGTCCAGGAGGCGCAGGCGTTCGGCGAGACCTACCTGCGGGAGCGGCTGCGGCCCGCGTCCCTCCAGGAGGCCGCGAGCGACGAGTTGGTCAGCCTGATGCCGATGCTGCGCCGGCTCCCGCGCCGCCTCGACCGCATCGCGGCCGCCGCGGAGGCCGGCCGGCTGACCATGAACGTCCGGCTGTTCGCGGACGAGGCGGACCGGCGGACGGTCACCGGCCTCCTCCAGCAGGTGCTGCTCACCGTCCTCGCCTCGACGGCCGGGGTGATGGCGGTGATGCTGCTCGGCCTGGACGACGGCCCGGCCATGACGCCGGAGGTCTCCCTGTTCCAGTTCTTCGGCTACTGCGGGCTGGTGATCTGCTCGGTGCTGTCCCTGCGCGTGCTGGCGGTGATCTTCCGCCGGTGACATGATCGAACACATGTTTGACCCGCTGGATACAGTGGGGGCATGTTCCAAGGGTCGCTGCTGGACGACACCGACGAGCGCGGACCTCGCCCGCTGCGGTCGGCGCGGCGGACCCGGCTGGCGCACGGCGCCTGGGTGGACGTCCTGCCCGCCTGGATCCCCGCGGCGGACGCGCTCTTCGAGCGTCTCCTGGACGGTGTCCCGTGGCGCGCGGAACGCCGGCGCATGTACGAGAAGGTCGTGGACGTCCCTCGCCTGCTGGCGTTCTACGACGAGGACGACGAACTGCCCGATCCCGTCCTGGACGAGGCGAAGGCGGCGCTCAACGAGCACTATGCCGAGGAGCTCGGTGAGCCGTTCCGCACGGCCGGGCTCTGCCTGTACCGGGACGGCCGCGACAGCGTGGCCTGGCACGGCGACAGGATCGGGCGGGGCGCGACGCACGACACGATGGTGGCGATCCTCTCGGTCGGCACGCCGCGGAGCCTGCTGCTGCGCCCGCGCGGGGGCGGCCCGACGATCCGGCACGAACTCGGCCACGGCGACCTCATCGTGATGGGCGGGAGCTGCCAGCGGACGTGGGAACACGCGATCCCCAAGAGCACCCGCGTGAAGGGCGCCCGGATCAGCGTCCAGTTCAGGCCGCGCGGGGTCCGCTGAAGCCGGGAGGGGAAACGGGCGAGGGCCCGCCGCCTCATGGCACCATTACGGTGATTCGTGAGGAGGGCCGTTGCTGCGTCTGGTCGTTTCACAGACCTCCCCCGGGGCGTATCGGACGGTGCTGGACGCGCTGCAGGCGCCGCTGCCCGTGTACGGTCCGGCCGGGCGGCACATCCTGATCGAGCCGGGGCTGTATCCGAACACCGGCTTCCACAGTTCGGGCGACTTCGTCCTGACGGCGGTGGGCGGGCCCGGCACGGTGACGCTGGACGGCGCCACCGACGCCACGATCGAGGTCACCGGGCAGGTGACGCTGCAGGGGCTGATCGTCCGGAACTGGAGTGCCCAGGGCCTCGCGCTGGAGGTCGCGGAGGGCAGCGTCCTCGCGGAGCAGTGCGAGTTCGTGAGCCGGTCCGACCTCGCGGTGCGGGCGGCGCAGGGCGCGCGGCTGGCGCTGCGGGAGTGCCAGGTGCAGGACGGCGCGGTCGTCTACAGCGCCGCCTCCGGGGTCATGGAGGGCAGCTCCGTCTCCGGCACGGACGGCAACGCGGTGGCGATCCGCAGCGGCAGCACGGTGACCATCCGGTCGTGCCGGGTGACCGACGCGGGCCAGCACGGCATCTGGGTGACCGAGGGGTCGCGCCCGCTGATCGAGCAGTGCACGATCAGCAACCCGGCGAGCGCCGGCATCCGGGTCGACGACCGCGCGGACGCGGCCGTCCGCAACTGCGCCTTCCACGACTCGGGCGAGTCGTCCCTGATCGCCGTGGAGAAGGGCAACGCGGTCGCGGAGGACTGCCTGATCGCCGGCGCCGGGGCGGACGCGCTGTGGGTCGCGACCGGCGGTTCGCTGACCGCCCGCCGGATCACGATGGACGCGCCGCGCCGCACCGGCGTGGTCGTCGAGAGGGGCGTCGCGCTCCTGGAGGACTGCGAGATCGTCGGGGCGTCGACCAACGGGCTGTCCTTCACCGACCAGGCGAACGTCACGGTCGTCCGGGGACGCGTCGCCGACTCCGGGAGGGTCGGCGCCGGGCTCGGCGCCGGAGCGCGCGCCCTGCTGGACGGGACGACGATCACCGGCAGCGGGCTGGCCGGGGTGAGCGTGGAGCCGGGCGGCGAGCTGACCGTCCGCCGCTGCACGGTGGTGGAGAACAGCGGAGCGGGCGTCTTCGTGTCCCGCGGCGCCGCCGTGGACATCGACGGGCTGACGAGCGACCGCAACGGCCGGCCCGACCAGCTCGACCCCGACAACCCCAGCACGGTGACCACGCAGGTCAGCGAACCCGCGGCACCGGTCGAGAAGACCCCTGAACCCGCCCGGACGCAGACCGGCGGCACCGCGTCCGCGGACGTCCTGCTGGCCGAGCTGGACGCGATGATCGGGCTCGCCGGCGTCAAGCGCGAGATCCGGAAGCTGACGAACCTGCAGAAGGTCGCCGAGCAGCGCCGCCTCGCGGGCCTGCCGCCCGGCCCGGCGATCGGCCGCCACATGGTGTTCGCGGGCCCGCCCGGAACGGGCAAGACGACCGTCGCGCGGCTGTACGGCGGGATCCTGGCGGCGCTCGGTGTGGTCGAGAAGGGCCAGGTCATCGAGGTGAGCCGGGGCGACCTCGTCTCGGAGAACGTCGGCGGGACGGCCCTGAAGACGACCGAGGCGTTCGACCGCGCCAGAGGCGGCGTGCTGTTCATCGACGAGGCCTACACCCTGGCCCGCGCGACGACCGGCACCGACTTCGGGCAGGAGGCCATCGACACCCTCGTCAAGCTGATGGAGGACCACCGCGACGAGGTCGTCGTCATCGCGGCCGGATACTCGGCGGAGATGCGCGAATTCCTCGCCGCCAACCCGGGTCTGAAGTCGCGGATCTCCCGGACGGTCGAGTTCGAGAACTACAGCCCGGCCGAACTCGTCCAGATCACCGCGGCGCAGGCGGAGAAGGACGGCTACCGGCTCGCCGACGACGCGCGGCAGGCGATCCTGGAGCACTTCGCGTCGGTGAAGCGGGACGCGACGTTCGGCAACGGCCGGGCGGCGCGCCGGACGTTCGAGGCGGCGGTCGAGCGGCAGGCGCAGCGCTTCGCCGACATGGACGAGCTGCCCTCCGGCGAGGAGCTGTCCCTGCTGCTCGCCGAGGACCTCGACGTCGAGACCGGCCTCGCCGCCCGGTTCGGGGAGGCGCGGGACCCGGGCCAGGTGCGCACCGTCCTCGACCGGCTGACCGCGATGACCGGCCTGGACGAGGTGAAACGCGACATCGGCGACCTGCTGGACCTGATCGCCTCGGCCCGGCGGCGTCGTGCCGCCGGGCTGGAGGCCGAGCCGTTCACCGGACACCTGATCTTCGCCGGTCCCCCGGGAACAGGTAAGACGACCGTGGCCCGCCTGTACGGGGAACTGCTCGCCGCACTCGGCGTCCTCGCGCAGGGGCAGGTCGTCGAGGCCGCGCGGGTGGACCTGGTCGGGCAGTACGTCGGGCAGACGGCGCAGAAGACGGCGGAGGTCTTCGAGCGCGCGCGGGGCGGTGTGCTGTTCATCGACGAGGCGTACTCGCTGTCGCGTCCTTCGGGATCGGGCCACGATTTCGGCCAGGAGGCCATCGACACGCTCGTCAAGCTGATGGAGGACCACCGCGACGAGGTCATCGTCATCGCGGCCGGATACACGTCCGAGATGGACGGATTCCTCGCCACGAACCCCGGTCTCGCCTCGCGTTTCGCCCGGACGCTGACCTTCCACCCCTACAGCGTGGACGGCCTCGTCTCGATCTTCCTGGGCAAGGCCAAGGCGGCGGACTACCGCGTCCCGGACCCGACCAGGCAGGCCCTCACCGTCCACCTGAAGGCGAACCACGACCGGTTCCGGCAGGGCAACGGCCGCGAGGTCGACAAGCTCTTCCGCGCCGCCGTGACCGCCCACGCCCGCCGAACCGAGCAACTCGCCAACTCCGGTGCGGAGCTCACCACGGAGCAGCTCGCGACACTCCTGCCGGAGGACGTCAGGTCTTAGCGGTGTGGAGCAGGTCGCGGATCACGTTCCTGTGGTCGCCGGCACGCCACGCCAGAGCCAGCCGGCTCGGAGACAGTCCCGTCACCGGGATCGCGGTAACTCCCGGGCGCCGGTAGATGTCGACGTTGCCGGACGCCATCAGCACTATGCCGCTGCCGTCCTCCAAGGCGGCGAAGGTCTCGTCGGCGTTGGAGGCGGTCGCGCCGACCCGGACGGGCCTTCCGTCGCGCTCATCCAGAGCGAGCCAGAAGTCGCGTAAGGGGCCGGCGGTCTCGGGAAGCGCGATGAAGGGTTCGTCCAGGAGTTCTTCGAACGCGACGGTCGCGCGTCCGGCGAGCGGGTGGTCGTCCCTGAACGCGACATAGCGCGGCTCCTCGGCGACCACCTGGATGTTCAACGTCTCCTGGCGCGGGACCGGCAGCCACACGAACGCCACATCGACATCACCGTCCGCCAGGCCGGCCGTGGGGTCGTCCCAGTTGACCTGGCGGAACCGGATGCTCCAGGTGGGACGGCGCTCCGCGAACCGCTCCCGCATGTCCGCGATCAGGCCGCGCCCGACGCTGGTGGACATGCCCACGGTCAGCACGGACGCCTCCCGCGCCGC
Source organism: Actinomadura madurae (assembly GCF_900115095.1). Taxonomy (GTDB): domain Bacteria; phylum Actinomycetota; class Actinomycetes; order Streptosporangiales; family Streptosporangiaceae; genus Spirillospora; species Spirillospora madurae. Next base: position 27,414 of record NZ_FOVH01000024.1, on the reverse strand, counting down.
CGCGTCGCTCACCGCCCGCTGGACCTCGTCCCAGCCGCAGAGCATGTCGCGGGCCGCGGGGAGCAGGGCCCGTCCCGCCGCCGTCAGCGCGACGGCCCGCCGGTCGCGATCGAACAGGCGCACCCGCAGCTGCTCCTCCAGCTGCCTGACCTGCTTGCTCAGCGCCGGCTGCGACACGAAGAGCCGCTCGGCCGCCCGGGTGAAGGACAACTCCTCGGCGACCGCCACGAAGTACCGCAGATCCCGCAGATGCGCATCCATAACCGATGGTAATCACGGCCGCCATTGGACGCGCGACGGTCACCCGAGCAAAGATCGTCGCGACGGGGGAGGTACGGCATGACGGTCTCGCTGGTCACCGGAGCGAACCGCGGCATCGGCCGCGAGGTGTGCAGGCTGCTCTCGGCGCAGGGCCACGACGTCCTGCTCGGAGCACGCTCGCCGGAGGCGGCCGAACACGCCGCCAAGGAGGTCGGTGCGACACCGGTCCGGCTGGACGTCACCTCCGCCGCGGACATCGAGCGGGTCGCCGCCGAGATCGGCGCGCTGGACGTCCTGGTCAACAACGCCGCGATCACCTACGACACGTGGCAGCGGGCCTCGACCGCGGACCTGGCCGTCGTCCGGGAGGCCGCCGAGACCAACCTGTACGGCCCGTGGCGGCTGACACAGGCGCTGCTCCCCCTCCTGCGGCGCAGCCGGCACGGACGGATCGTGAACGTCTCCAGCGAGGCCGCCTCGCTGACCAACATGGGCGGCGGCACCCCCGCCTACACCGCGTCCAAGGTCGCGCTCAACGCGCTGACCCGCATGCTCGCGGCCGAACTGCGCGCCGACGGCGTCCTCGTCAACGCGGTCTGCCCCGGCTGGGTCGCGACCGACATGGGCGGGCCCGGCGGGCGTCCCGTCGCCGACGGGGCGGCGAGCGTGGTGTGGGCCGCGACCCTCCCCGACGACGGCCCGACCGGCGGGTTCTTCCGCGACGGCCGCCCCCTCCCCTGGTGAAAGGACACTGACATGATCGTGGTCGCCGGTTCCACGGGAAACATCGGCTCGGAGCTGGTCTCCATCCTCGCGTCGTCCGGCGAACCGGTGCGGGCGCTCGTCCGCAAGGTGCCGCCGTCCACCCTCGACGGCGTCGAGTACGTGACGGGCGACCTCGACGACCCCGCGTCCCTGGCACCCGCGCTGGACGGGGCCTCGGGCGTCTTCCTGCTCCCGGGCTACCGCGACATGCCGGGCGTCCTCGCCGAAGCCCGGCGTGCCGGAGTCGAGCGCGTCGTCCAGCTTTCTGGTGGTTCGGCGGGCAGCGGCGACATGTCGAACGCCGTTACCCGCTACATGGTCGTCACCGAACGGGCCGTCCACGACTCCGGCCTGCCGTGGACGATCCTCCGGCCGAGCGCGTTCATGTCGAACGCGCTCCGCTGGCTCCCGCAACTACGGGCCGGCGACACCGTGCGGCTGCCCTTCGCGAACGTCCGGGCCGCCGTCGTCGACCCGCACGACATCGCCGCCGTCGCCGCCACGGCCCTGCTGGACGACGGCCACGAGGGCCGGACCTACTACCCGACCGGCCCGGAATCCCTCCTCCCGTCCGACCAGGTCACGATCCTCGGCGAGACCCTCGGCCGCGACCTGCGCTTCGAGGCGCAGCCGGACGACGAGGCCCGCGCCGAGATGACCGGCCAGATGCCCGCCGAGTACGTCGACGCGTTCTTCGACTTCTACGTCAACGGCTCCCTGGACGAGTCGGTCGTCCGCCCCACCGTCCAGGACGTCACCGGCACCCCGCCCCGAACCTTCGCCGACTGGACCAGAACCCACATCACCGCCTTCGCGTGACGGCCGCGCCCCGGCACCGGCTTGACCGGCCCCGAGGCGCGGCCCCTCAGGTCTGCGACCACCGGTACGGCGACTGGAACATCTCGGTGGCACCCTGCGGTCCGTAGACGACCCGGCGCGCCAGGGTCCCGAGGAACTTGATCCGGGCCGTCCCCTTCCGAGCGAGCTGGACCAGGCAGTAGCCGCGCAGCACGCAGGGCGTGAGGAGCAACGTCACCGTCCAGGCGATGAAGGGGACGTCTCCCCCAGGCACCGGCTCCGTGCCGTACCTGATATCCGCGTAGATACCGAGCGGGAGCACCGTGAGGACGACGTAGACGGTCGTCACCGCGTCGATGAGCCCGCACTGCACCGCGTGGTACCTGACGTTCCGGCTCCGGCTGAAGACGAGCAGCAGGCTCGCGAAGAACGGCAGCAGATAGGCCAGCACCGATCCACCACGCAAAGGCTCCTCCCAACCCTGCGCCGGCGGAGCGACGGGAGCGGCCGGCGGCGGGGGCGGCCACGGTCGAGACGGCGGCCCCGGCGGCCTCCAGGCTCCTCCGGACTGGAAGGGACCCGGGGGCGGGGGCGCCGTCACCCGCCGACGCTCCTCGAAGGGCCGTACCCGGTCGACCTCCGCCATGGCCTCGCGGGCGCCGGTCGCCACCATGCGGCTGTCGTCGCCGAGCAGCGTCCTCAGCCGTTCGTAGGCGAGCCGCCCGGCCTCGTCCCCGGCCAGCGCCAGGTCCTTCAGCGTGGTCACGGCGGCGGCGCGCACGGACGTCAGCGGATGCCCGACCGCCGAGGAAACCTCCTCCGGCAGCGCCGGCGGGCGGGCCGTCCCGGGACTGAACGCGACGATCAGCTCGCCGCTGACGTCGGAGAACTTGGTCGGCGTCTGGTTCGGGTTCGCGGCGGTGACCTCGGAGTACGTGTAGTCGTACAGCTCGTCGATGGAGATCCGCCCGTCCCGGTTCCGATCGGCCTCCCCGGTGGTGAGGCCGCGCACGAGCGCCTCGGTGAAGACCGACGGCCCGCCGCTCTCGTCCTGGGACGGGTAACGCGAGATCTCCTTGGTCACCCGCCGCCGGTCGAGTTCGAAGGCGTACTCCAGCGCCGAGGACGACGACAGGATCGCCCGTCCGGAGCCGCTCAGCCGCTCGTTGATCCCGACACTCCCACCACCCCGCACGACCATGCCCTCGACGAACGCCCCGCTGTAGCAGCAGTCCAGCAGCAGGATGATGTTGCGCGACATGCTGTGGGACATCTGCTCGCTCACGAACGTCGACGCGATCCCGGTCGATCCGAGCCTGTTCACCCGGGTGTTGGACGTCGCGAAGTACAGCCGCCCCGCGTCGTCCTTCACCCCGTGGGACGAGACGTAGAGCAGGAGCACGTCATCGGGCCGCCGGTCGCAGAAGAAGTCCTCGATCGCGGCGTTCACCTCGTGCGCCGGCCGGTTGAACACGTCGTCCACCTCGAACCCGCCGATCCTCGGGTCCGCCAGCGCGGCGGACAGGGCCCGCACGTCATGGGCGGGTGAGCGCAGCGAGCCGAGCCCCGGATCCTCGTAGCGGTCCGAGGCCAGCAGAAGCGCTAGTCTCCGCGCCCGTCCCGCGTTTCCTCGTCGCATGTCAGCAGCCATTCGAGCAGTTCCCGCCGTTCCCCCGGAGTCGCCGCGGACAGTTCCACCGACCTGTCACCGCAACTGATCTTGATGTTTCCTCTCCGCGGACCGAGCCAGCCGAAGATCCCATTCACGAACGCCTTCATGGCCGGCGTGCCGCCGAGGCCGACGAGGAGCGTCGCGATCGCCACCGCCGATCCGGACTTCGCCCCCGCGGGCGCCCGGACGGCCCGCCGCTCGGCCTGCACTCCGACTCTCCGCAGGTCTTTCAGCAGATGACGGCTGAGCTGGTCCAGCCGCACCGGATCGGCGCCGCGCTCGTGGATCTCGACCAGGACGGTTCGCGTCATAGATCACTCTTTCGCCGAATTACCATTGCTCTCTTCCCTCGTGTCGCGCCCTCATTAAATTGACGCGCCCCCATCCACGCGGGAGGGCACCCTCCAGGTCTCGATTTGGAATACACCACCGAGTAGCCGCGGGCATTCCACTCATCTTCGGATAATTCACCTGCAATATCGCCACGCGATACGTGGAAAACACGGAATTCCAAGCCCCCCAGAACTGCAAGTGGCCAACTGCTAGGAAGCGCGCGGACTCGACGCCGAGCAAACGAAGGGGCCGACCGGTGGTGGTCGGCCCCTGGGGTGTGTGGGGTGGTCAGGTGGAGGAGCAGGTTTTGGTGGGTGGGGGGAGGGTCGTCTGCCGCATGAGCTGCGCGTACTCGGCGTAGTCGCGGACGGGCAGGCTCCAGTCGGAGCAGAACTGCGCGGTGAACGGGTCCTTGGTGGTCTCCTTGGCCGTCGGCTTCTCGGCGAGCGCGGGCCTCACGGGTTGGGATGCGTTGAGGGCGGCCAGGTTCTTGGCGAGGTCCGACCAGTCGGGGCCGTAGAAACTCTTGTAGGCCATCAGGACCAGGGCGAACTCGGGGAGCGGGGTGCTCGGGTCGGACGGGTCGGGGAGTTCGCCGCGGGCGGCGCGGGCGCGCAGGTCACGCCAGACGGCGCGGACGTCCTTGCCGTGCAGGGCGCAGTCTTTCGTGCGTCCGCACCAGGCGACGAACTGGTCGAAGGAGTCCTGCGCGGCGGCCAGCTCGGAAGTCAGGAAGCGGCGGGTGTCGGGGACGCTGTGATCGTTGACGCTCTCCAGGACCATCGCGCGGACGCGCTTCGGGAAGCTGAGCGTGTCGGCGTGGTCGTACAGGGGTCCGGTGCGTTCGCGGCAGTCGGCGCGGAGGCTGGCGTTGTGGTCGAGCGTCGCCCGGAAGCCCGCGGCGCTCTTGATCATCGGTGAGGGGGCGCTCGCGACGAGGTCGGCCGAGCACGTCACCGGGTTGCTGGCGCCGACCCCGCGCGGGTCGAAGCTGACGATGTCGAAGTGCCGGCGGAGCCGGTCGCTGAACCGGTCGACGCCGTCGGTGACGCGCTGGACGCCGGAGTCGCCGGGGCCGCCGGGCCCGAAGACGAGCGTCCCGACGCGGGCGGACGGGTCGAGGGCCTTGCGGCGGGCGATGGCGAGGCCGAACGTGGGGCCGTCCGGGCGCGACCAGTCGACCGGCAGCCGGAGCGTGGCGCACTCGGCCTTGCCGTCGTCGCCGCAGGGGCGCCAGTCGATGGCGGGCGAGGCCGCGGCCGGGCTCGGCTGGAGGGGAGCGGCGGCGCCGGTGAGCGCCACGGCCCCGGCGGCGGCCGCCGCCCAGAGGGCGAGCCCGTGTTGGCGCAGCATGAATGGCCTTCCCGTGGAGGGGACGTCGGATACGCCGGCTCGTGCGTGCGGGCGTCACGGTCCCCGACCCGGCCGTGGCCGGGGACCTCTGACGATCAAGCTAGGGGCGGTTCCCCCACCGGAACAGGGCGTTCAGGGACGTTTCAGGGTAGGTTCAGGGTTCGCTCAGGGCAGCGCGCGAACTCCTCCGACCCCGCGGGTCCTGTCAAGAGTCGTCGGTCAATACTTCACAGCGTCGTGGTATTCGACAATTCCTGAGATTTACAGGGGAAATGAGTCTGGTGACTCAACGGCCGTCCAGATCTCCGTTCTGGATGGCGTTCAGGAGAGTCCGCCACGCTGCGGGAGCGAGGGTGACGACGCCGGCGGAGCGGTTACGCGAGTCGCGGACCAGGACGGACGGCCCCTGGGCCGCGACTTCCACGCAGTCGTTCGAATCCTGGCTTGCGCTGGCCTTTCGCCAGTTCAGTGCGGTCTCCAGGTCGGACCGGTACACCATTCAGCAACCCTCCATCCATGGTCGGCGGTTGCCGTCACGTCCTGCCGATCGGGCGGGGGCGACCACCGGGCGAGCATCAAGTTGGGCACAACAAACCACGACCTTGTGGATAATTTCCCGATCAAGAGTGTAAACGGTTCTAGTTATCCCGCCTACAAGGGAACACAAGATCACTCAGAGTGTTATGACGGCCACTCGCCTTGGGGATGCTGGTGCCGCGGTCACCTCCCGGTTGAGTTACGGTCCGGTAGTCAGTCAGGCCATGAGGTCTTCCGCGCACTGGCGCATCAGGGCGATCGACTCCTCGGCCGACAGCGCCTGCTCCAGCAGCAGCTCGAAGCTGTCCCGGTACTCGGGGATCCGGGGGTCGTCACCGGTGATCATCAGACTGGCGCCCTGCCGGCCCTCCAGGTAGAGGATGTCGCCGAGGTCGCCGTCGAACTCCAGGACGCTGAAGGGCCCCTCCAGCCCGAGGTGCGCCCCGGCCTTGAACGGGAGCACCCGGACGGTCAGCAGGTCGTTGCTCTCGGACGCGTCGGCGATGTGGTTGAGCTGCGCCGGCATGATCGCCGGGTCGATCTTGATGCCGACGTGCCGGCGGATGACCGCCTCGTCGATGATGTAGTGCTGGCGGGGCGGGTTCTCGCGCTTGGCCAGCTCCTGCTGGCGCTGGATGCGCAGCTTAGCGGCGAGCACGCGTCCCGTCTCGGACGACTTGCCGGTCGAGAGCACCTCGGCGTACTCGGGCGTCTGGATCAGCCCGGGGATGACCGTCCCGTGGAACTGCCGGATGTAGGCCGCACCGGCCGAGTAGCCCACATAGGCGAGGAAACTGGGATCGAGCTCACTGCGGTACTGGTTCCACCAGGCGGGCTCGCGTGCACCGCGGGCCAGTGCCTGGAGCCGCTCCTGACGCCCTTCCGAGTTCACTCCGTACACCCTGAGGAGCGCTTGCAGGTCCGTCCTGGTGATGGCGTTCTTACCGCCCTCCACACGGATCAGCTTCGACGGAGACCACTCCAGTTCCCGCGCCACCTGCTCTTGCGTCAGGTTCTTCTCCTTGCGCAGGCGTACCAGCTCGGTGCGCAGCAGTGCGCTCTGGACTATGGGCCCCTGGTCACTGGTCATCGTTATCGCTCACTGTCCGTAGTTGATGCCACCAACCTGGATGCTACATGGCATACCGGGACCTCACATCCCACATGACGTCACTGCGCTATATGTCCCGGTAAAGCGATCTTCACTGTGGGCATCAGACCCCGTCATATCGCCCGAATCTCGCATCTAGAGCTTCCAGACTGCTGCATACCTTGAGACCATGTACTAAAGTGCTAGGTAGCAGAATAGCAGAAGACTAGTTGCGACCGAACGCGGTGCAACGTATCGTCAGGGTCAACACTGACTCAGAGTGAGGGCCTCGGGCGGGACGCGCGCCCGGTCCGCACTCCACCGGCGGCCACGGGGCCAGGGGCGCCGCCGGCGCAGAACGAACGACGGACCCGGCGCGCGCCGGACGGGAGGGCACGACGGAGCACATGACTTCGGCAGAGCCGGAAGCACACCCACGAACACTGTCAGAGGCGAAAAACAGAGTCGCCCGCCGCTTCCCGACGATCACCGGTCTGGCAGCCAAGACGATCGCGGGAGAGCGGAGAGCGACTCCCAGGGCCGCACGAGAACGTCCGGGCCGGTCTGCGCAGACACCTGCGAAGACGCAGAAAGATCCGGGCTGACCTGCCAAAACGTTTCTGCGGACTCACCCAGTCTAACCGCGATCACGCGGTCCGGGCCATAGGTGAAGTGAACATCGGCCGCCCCCGACCGGTGCCGGGCGCCTCCCGGCACCCCCCGACCGGAGGCCGGTGTCACGATTCGAGGCATGGGGTCCCTGTCATGTCAGAGCTGCAGTCTTCTTCCCCGACCTTCGCCGTCCACCCCCCACACCCCACGGGGTCGCCACGTCCCGTCCGGTCCGGCCCGAGGCGGGTGGTTCAGTGAACGACCACGCCCGCGACCACGACCCGGACCAGATGGTCAACTCCGAGCTGATGCCGCGGCCGCGGTCCGCCCGGCCGGCCGAGACCGCCCGCCGGCAGGGGTTCTGGCCGTCCCTGACCACGATCGAGCAGGCCGCGTTCCTCGCGTCCGCGCGCGAGGTCGTGTACCCGGTCGGCGCGGTGCTGTGGGCCGAGGGCCAGTCCGCCGACCAGACCATCGTGATCAAGTCGGGCTCGGTGCGGGTCAGCGTCGAGCGGGACGGCCGCGAGCGGATCATCGCCTTCCGCGGCCCCGGCGACATCCTGGGCGAACGTGCCGCGCTGATGCTGCGCCGCCGCTCGGCCACCGTCGTCGCGATGGACACGCTGCACGCCCTGCTCCTGTCCACACAGGAGTTCGTCGCCTACCTCAGCGACCACCCGCGCGTCGTGGCCGTCCTGGAACACGAGATGTACGACCGGATGACCGAACAGCACGGTTCGGCGCAGCCGCCGCAGTACGCCACCGGACCGATGCACCCGTACGGCCCCGCGGCCCAGTACGGGCCCCCGCAGCCCTACGCGTCGGCGTACGTGCCGGTCCTTCCGCACTACCAGTACGCGATGACGGGGCCCTTCACGGTGGCCGGCGCCTACGCGGTACCCGACCCCCGCACAGGCGGCGCGGCCTACTTGACCAACGCGCCCATGACCAACGCGCCTTTGCCGGCCCACACCATCGGCGCGGTCGTCGAGGCGTCCTACGAACAGCCGACGCAGCCGATGGACTTCCCCCGGCGTAAAGGAGCGTCCTGGGCCGGCCAGAACTGCACCATCGTGTACACCGACGTCGCCGGGTTCAGTTCCCCCGACCGCGACGACGCCGACCGGATCGACGTGCGCCGCGCCATGTACCGGGCCCTCCAGGAGGCCTTCGAGGACTCCGGCGTCCCCTGGGACGGCTGCCACATCGAAGACCGCGGCGACGGCGCGCTCATCGTCGTCCCGCCGCGGGTCACGACCGCCGCGGTGATCGACCCGATGCTGGTGTCGCTCGGCATGCGGCTGCGCCGCCACAACCACCGGTCGAGCGAGGCCGTGCGCATCCAGCTCAGGGTCGCGGTGAACGTCGGCCCCGTGATGCCCGATCCGCCCGGCGTGTCCGGATCGTCGATCATCACGACCGCCCGGCTGCTCGACGCGCCGCCGCTGAAGCAGCGGCTCGCCGCGACCGGCGCCGACCTCGGCGTCATCGCGTCGCGCTTCGTGTACGACTCCGTGATCGTCCACAGCCCCGGCTATGTGAAGGCCACCGAGTACGAGCAGGTCAGCTGCCGAGTGAAGGATTCGGACGTCGAAGGCTGGATCCACCTGCACGGCCTCCCCGCCGAATCGGCGATCTGACCCCCCGCCGGCCCGTCCCCCCGCGCGGGCCGCCGAACCCCCGACCCCGCGTGCACCGGCGCCGCGGGGTTCTTCGCGTCCAGGGCACTGCCGGACCCACTGGTAGGCCGTGCACGATGCCCGGATGGGACGTGGCCGGTCAGGCCGAGGGCGGATCCCGGTGGTCGCGAGGCATCCGCAGGACGAAACGGGCACCCCGGTCGCTGTCCTCGATGGTGAGGGTCCCGCCGTGCAACCGGGCGATCTCCCGGGCGATGGGCAGGCCGAGGCCCGTCCCGCCGGGATCGCGGGCCTTGCTGTCCTCCAGGCGCGCGAAACGCCGGAACACCAGGTGCCGGTCCTGCTCGGCAATGCCCACCCCGTCGTCGAGGACCTCCAGGACGGCGGCACCGTCCTCCCGGGCCACCGTGACGTCCACCCGGGACTCGGCGTGCCGCTCCGCGTTGTCCAGCAGGTTCGTCAGCAGGCGGACGAGGCGGAGCCGGTCGCCCAGCACGATCACGCCCTCCTGCAGGTGCGGGACGATCATCTTCGTCCGCTCCGACCTCGCCACCTCGATGGTGACCAGCGCGCCGAGGTCGACCGGCTCCACGTCCTGCCATGCCGCCGCGTCCAGCCGGGCCAACTGGAGCAGGTCCGTCACGATCGCCTGCAGCCGTTCGAGGCTCTGCAGGACGGCCCGTGCCGTCTGCGGCCAGTCGACCTGGTCGGGGAACAGCAGCGCCTCCTCGATCTGCGTGCGGGCCGCGGCGATGGGGCTGCGCAGATCGTGGGACGCGTCGGAGGTGAAGCTGCGCTGCTGCTCCAAAGCCCTGTCCAGGCGGTCGAGCGTCGCGTTCGCGGCCTCCGCGAGCCGCCTGATCTCGTCCCGGTTCTCCGGCACCGTCACCCGGCGCCCCGACTGGTCGGCGGTGATCTCCGACAGCTCGGCCCGGATCGCGTCCACCGGGGCGAGGGTCTGGTCGACCGTCCCCCAGGCGCGCAGGCACGCCAGCAGGATCACCAGCAGCGAGACGCTGGCCAGGAAGAGGATGAGCCCGCCGCTGACATACCAGGGGACGGTCGGCACGGCGGCGTAAATGATCCAGTCGCCCGCGGGCTGGAACACGCGGAAGCCGATGACCCACTGGCAGCCGCTCAGCCCCGGCGGGGAGCACAGGGTGTCGGCGTCGAACACGCGGAACCTCGACGGATCGAACCGGGCGATCGGCGGACCGTCCAGCGTCGGGCCCGGCGTCCCGGCGATGACCGTCCGGGTCTGGTCCAGCACCTGCACGACGACGCCGTCCGGCGTGACGAGGGGGCCGCTCACCTGCCCGCGCCTGATCTCGTAGGCCGTGCTCAGCGCGGCGGACGTCGCTTTGCTCCGCGAGGAGGTGGTCTCCGCCCCCCGGGCCTCCACCAGGATCAGCGTGGTGACGATGGCACAGATCACGACGGTGACCGCCCCGGCAATGACGGTCATCCGCACCCGTATGGACCATGTGCGCCGTCCGTACACCCGACCTCCCGCAGGTGAGGTAATCACCGCCCGGACCGAAATCAGTCCTCTGAACAGCAGCGACGCCGCCAATAGAGGTCAAAGAAAAGGTTGCCCGGCCGGTCCGTTCCGCAGAAGCGGGAGCGCTGGACCGGTGCCGGATTAGCATGTCCGGTTATGGAGCTGCGCCAGCTTGAGTACTTCGTGGCAGTGACCGAAGAGGCGAGCTTCACCAAGGCCGCCGCCCGGCTGCACGTCGCCCAGCCCGGCGTGAGCGCCCAGATCCGGCAGCTGGAACGGGAACTGGGGCAGCCCCTGCTCGACCGGTCCGGGCGGACCGTCCGGCTGACGGAGGTCGGCGCCGCCGTCCTGCCCTACGCGCGGGCGGCCCTCGCGGCGGTCGAGGGCGCCCGGCGGTCGGTGGACGAGCTGACGGGGCTGCTGCGCGGGCACGTCACCATCGGCACCATCGACTGGATCCGGTCCCTCGACCTCCCCGGCATGCTCGCCGGATTTCACCGCGACCATCCGGACGTGGAGATCACGGTCCTCCAGGAGGACGCCGACACGCTCACCGGCGGGCTCCGTGCCGGGCGGATCGACCTGGCGTTCCTCAGCATCGGCGCCGAACCGCCCGACGGCATCGCCACCAAGGTCGTCATCGAGCAGGACCTCGTCGCGGCGGTGCCGCACGGCCATCCGCTGGCGCGGCGGTCCACGCTCCCGCTGCGGACCCTCGCCGACCAGGACCTGATCTGCCTGCCGAAGGGGACCGGGATGCGGGCCGTCCTGGACGGGGCCTTCGCCGACGCCGGGCTCCGTCCGCGCATCGCGTTCGAGGCCGGCGAGCCGCCCGTGCTGGCGGAGATCGCCGGGCACGGCCTCGGCGTGGCCGTCCTGCCCGAGTCCGCCGCCCGGAGCGTGCCGGACGTCCTGCACGCGATGCCGATCGTCCGGCCGCGGCTGAGCGGGCGGATCGCGCTCGCCTGGCGCGCCGAGGGACCGCGCAGCCCGGCGGCGCGGGCACTGATCGCCCGCGCCCGCCGGGTCACCCCCTGATCAGGCGGCCCGCCTGGCGGTGCCCTTCAGGAGCCGGTCGAGAACGTCCGGCTTGTTGGTGATGATGCCGTCCACGCCGAGGCCGATGGCCTTCTTCATGGCGGCGGAATCGTTGATCGTCCAGGTCAGCACGTCCATGCGGTTGGAGTGCACCGCGCGGACGTAGGACGCGGTCAGGTCATTGTACGTGGGGTTGATCTGGTCGGCGTAGGACGCCAGCTTCCGCAGCTCCCCGGTCTTGGGCGTGCCGAGCAGCCCCGTCGGCACCTTCGGCAGCACCGCGTGGAAGCGCCGCACCGACTCCCAGTCGAACGACTGGACGACGAGGAGCCGCTCGCGCGGGTCGTACCGCAGCCAGGACGGCGAGCGCCGCAGCTCCGCGGCGATCCGCTTCTCGATGCCCGGGTAGAGCGCCGGGCTCTTGATCTCCAGGAGCAGCCCGAGGCCCTTGCCGCGCATCGCGCGGAGCGCCTGCCCCAGCGTCGGGACGCGCTCACCGGCGTACTTCTTCGCGAACCACGACCCGGCGTCCAGCCTCCTGATCTCGGCGAGGGTGAAGTCGGCGACCCTGTAGGGCGCGCGGCCGGGGTAGACCTTCTCGACGTTCGTCGTCCGGCCGAGCGTGGTGTCGTGCATGAGCACGAGCTTGTGGTCCTTGGTCTCCTGCACGTCCAGCTCGAACATGTCCGCGTTCTGGACCTTGGCCAGCCGGAACGCGGCGAGCGTGTTCTCCGGCGCGTACGCGGACGCGCCGCGGTGCGCGACGTTCACGACGTCCCTGGCGGCCGCGGCGGTCGTGGCGGCCCTGGGAGCGGTAGGGGCGGTGGCCCTGGGAGCGGTAGGGGCGGCGGCTTCGGCGGTCGCCACCGGAACGGTGATCGCCGCCGTGGTCACGACGACGACGAGCGCGAGACGATTCCGTCGGTGCATCGGTCACCTTTCGGGAGCCGGACTGTCCGCCCCCACCCTGGGACCTTCTGGTGACGACAGCGTTACGGGTCGGTAGCAGACTGTGTACATCCGGCGACAATACGCATCCGGGGTGGTCCCGGAAGTGCCGGACACGGCGCTTCCGGCGAAAAGATCAGCCGGTGTCGTCCGGTTCGCCGGACTCCCCCGCACGGGCGCTCTTCGCGGCCCGGGACAGCACCAGCGCCCCGAGCACCAGCCGCCGGCTGCGCCGCAGCGGGCGCGGGAAGCGGACGCGGGACCGCCGCGCCGCCGGCCGCGGCTCCGGAAGCGCCGGCCACCGGGGCGTGCCCAGCCGGGTCGGGCGGCTCCGGCCGCGCAGGATCACCGAGCGGCCGATGTCCCACTCGTCCGACTCGGCCAGATGCGCGAGGTCGAGGACGGCGGCCGAGGCGAGCACCCGCGCGTCCTCCCCCTTGGCCAGGTCGCTGAGGCGGGCCGCCTCGTTCACGGGGTCGCCGATCACCGTGTACTCGAACCGCTCCTCGGCGCCGATGTACCCGGCGACGACCGGGCCCGCGGACACGCCGATGCCCGCGTCCAGCATCGGGACCTCGGCGCGCAGCCGCACCGCCAGCTCGCGGGCCGCGCCGAGCGCCCCGCCGGCCGAGTCCTCCAGCTGGGTGGGCGCCCCGAAGATCGCGAGTGCCGCGTCCCCCTCGAACTTGTTGATCCAGCCGCCGTGCCCCGCCACGACCGCCACCACGACGCCGAAGAACCGGTTGAGCAGCCCGACCACCTCGTCCGGGCCCCGCGTGTCGGCCAGCCGGGTGGAGCCGGTGAGGTCGACGAACAGCACCGCCACCTCGCGCGTCTCGCCGCCGAGCGTGATGTCGCCGCGCTCCAGCGCCAGGTCGGCGACCTCCTCACCGACGTGCCGTCCGAACAGGTCGCGCAGCCGCTCGTTCTCGCGGAGCCCGGCGACCATGTGGTTGAAGCCCGCCTGCAGCTGCCCGACCTCGCTCGCGTCGTACACCGCGACCTCGGCGCCGAGATCGCCCCGCTCGACCTGCGCCATCCCGGTGCGCACCGACCTGATCGGGTCGGCGATCGCCTTCGTCGCCATGTAGAGGACGTAGGCCCCGGCGACCAGCGCGGCCCCGCCCACGCCCAGGATCGTGATCGCGAGCTGGGTGACGTTGATGTCCGGCGCGGCCAGCGCGGCGATCGCGACGCAGATCAGCCCGAACACCGGGATCGCCGTCCCCAGCGTCCAGGCGAGCATCACCCGCGTCGTCACGCCGGGCAGCCGGAACCGTTTCGGACGCTCCCTGCCCAGCACCAGCGCCGCCGCCGGCCGCAGCAGCCGCTCCGACAGCAGGTAGACGATCGTGCACGTCGTCGCCGCGCCGAGCAGGCACGTCAGGCCCGTCTTCACGGCCAGCCGCCCGGTGAACAGGACCAGGTCGAGCACCGCCCAGCCGAGCGCCCCCACCGCCCAGAGCGCGCCGACGAGCAGGGTCAGCCGCAGCGGCCCGAGCAGCACCGCCCGGCGCTGCAGCCGGTCGGGCTCCCCGCCGTCCCGGACGAACGTCACCACCGGACGCCACAGCCGGAGCCCCGCGACCAGCGCCACCGGCGCCGCGACGAACGGGTAGCCGAAGAACGCCAGCGCGTTGATCAACCGCACATGGTCGCGGTCGGCCAGCGGAGGATCGGGGATCACGAACGTCGCGAACAGCAGCACGACCAGCGAACCGACGACGTTCGCGACGCCCACCACGACCAGCAGGACCCATCGGACTCGGATCTCCAGCATGCTGGTCACGCGCGCCTCCGGAGGGAAGGAACCGCTCAGGGGGGATCATCCCACGGCAGGAGGGCGCCCTCTCTCTCAGGCGCTCGCGCCCTCCTCGGCCACCGGAACCTCCACCGGCTCGACCCGCGACGCCCTCCGCACGAACGGCCAGCCGACCACGACCAGCGCCGCCCACGCCACCATCACGTACAGCGCGACCCTTGTGTCGGCCTCCCATGCGATCGTCACGGTGACGAACGCGAAGAACGCCAGTACCACCCAGTTCGTGTACGGCGCCCACGGCATCCGGTACGGCGACCGCGGCAGCTCCCCGGCCGCCGACCGCCGCCGGTAGATCATGTGCGCCACCAGGATGACCGTCCAGACCAGCAGGGCACCCCCCGTCGACACCGACGTGATGTACGCGAACGCCTTCTCCGGCACCACCGCGTTGACGATCACGCCGATGCCCATGACCAGCGCGGAGATGACGACGGTCAGCACGGGGACACCGCGCCCGCTCAACCGTCCGAGCACCTTCGGCCCGTCGCCGTTCACCCCGGCCGTCCGCAGCATCCGGGACGTCGAGTAGAGCCCGCCCGCGTTGCACGACGACAGCGCGGCGGTCAGCACCACGAAGTTGACGATGTCCCCGCCGCCCTTGATGCCGATCTGGTCGAACGCCAGGACGAACGGGCTCGCCCCGCCCTTGAACGCCGTCCACGGCACCACCGCGAGGATCACCAGCAGCGACCCGAGGTAGAACAGCGCGAACCGCACCGGCAGCGCGTTGATCGCCCGCGGGATGTTCTTCTCCGGATCCTTCGCCTCGCTCGCCGTCACACCCACCAGCTCGACGCCCAGGTAGGCGAACATCACCATCTGCAGCGTCATGATCGTGGCGCCGTACCCCTCGGGGAAGACCCCGCCGTGCCCCCACAGGTTCCCGACCCGCGCCGTGTCCCCGGCATCGCTGAACCCGAAGACCAGCACCCCGAGCCCCGCCAGGATCATCATCACGATCGCCGCGACCTTGATCATCGCGAACCAGAACTCCAGCTCGCCGAAGAGCTTCACCGAGATCAGGTTCACCACGAACAGGACCAGCAGCGCGACCAGCGCCGTCTGCCACTGCTCGACGCCCGGCCACCACTTCTGGATGTACTGGCCGGCCGCCGTCAGCTCCGCCATGCCGGTCGTCACCCAGATGATCCAGTACGTCCAGGTCGTGGCGTAACCCCAGAAGGGCCCCAGGAACTCCCGGGCATACCCGGCGAACCCACCCTCCGTCCGGCGGTACGTCAGCAGCTCACCGAGCGCCCGCAACACGAAGAACAGCGCCAGCCCCGCCACGGCGTACGTCAAGACGAGACTCGGGCCGGCCTTGGCGATGTTCTCCCCGGCCCCGAGGAACAACCCCGTCCCGATCGTCCCGCCGATCGCCAGCATCTGGATCTGGCGAGTACCAAGCCCTCGCTGATACCCCTGGCCCGCTGGGAGCTTCGCGACCACCCGTCCCCCTCACACACCAAACGCCACTAACCAGACACGCACGGTAACGCACCCCGGACAGGCCAGGGCGCCCGTCACCCGGTATCAGCCCGATCCCCCTCCGTCACGATCTTGCCCCGCTCGCCCCGCGATAACCGAGTTGGCGCGCCCCTCGGCCATCGCGTATGCTCTCGGACGTCGCCAAGCGCCGGGCCACCCGGCCGAGACACCCCTCCGAAGCCGTTAAGCTCGGAGCAGCAAGGTCCTGTGGAGCAGTTAGGAGTGCTCGCCACCCTGTCAAGGTGGAGGCCGCGGGTTCAAATCCCGTCAGGACCGCCAGACGTGCGGATGCACGTCCTGGGCAGGTAGCTCAGTCGGTACGAGCGTCCGCCTGAAAAGCGGAAGGTCGGCGGTTCGACCCCGCCCCTGCCCACCTGGTCCTCTGACCAGCGAGAACAGCGGTAACGGATTGATCACCGTCGGTGTACACCGCTTGAACAGAGGAAAACTATCTCCCGATGGGTACCGCCCGTACGCGGCGCCCGAAGGACCTCCGAGCAGGTACCTTCCAGCCCGCGATCAACTCGTTCACCCTCCACCTCAACGCCGAGGGGAAGTCCCCGAAGACCGTCCGCACCTACGCCGAAGCGGCGCAGTGGTTCGCGGCCGAGCACCTTCGACGCAACACCGACCACACCGACTGGGACGACGTCACCCCCGACGACGTCCGCGCCTGGACGGTCTGGCTCCTCAACACCTACTCCGACAGCTACGCCAACAACCAGTACCGGGCACTGCAGCAGTTCTTCAAGTGGTGGTCCACCGACGAAGAGCTGCCCAACCCCATGGCCAAGCTCCGTCCGCCCGCCGTCGGCGAGAAGGTCGTTCCCGTCTTCACCGACGAGGAACTCGCCAAGCTCCTCAAGCACTGCGAGGGCAAGACCTTCACCCAGCGCCGCGACTACGCCATCCTCACGCTCTTCAAGGCGACCGGCCTGCGGCTCTCGGAACTCGTCGGCATCGTCTACGACGCCGATGACTCCGAACGCAGCGACCTCGACCTGATGCGCCGCGAACTCCTTGTCACCGGGAAGGGCAACAAGCAGCGCATTGTTCGGTTCGGGCATCCGTCCGCCCGAGCGCTCGACCGTTACATTCGGGTCCGCAACAAGCACACCAACGCTTCCAATCGTCACCTCTGGCTGGGCAGCAACAACCGCCCGCCCATGACCGCCAACGGCATCTACCAGATGGTCGTCCGCCGCGGCGGAGAATGTGGCGTGATCGTCCATCCGCACAAGTTCCGCCACCACTTCTCCCACACCTGGCTCGACAAGGTCGGCGCCGAAGGCGACCTGATGGAGCTCAACGGCTGGTCCTCACCCCAGATGCTCCGCCGCTACGGCCGCAGCGCCGCCAGCACCCGAGCCCGCCGCACCTACGACCGCATCATGGAGGATTGAAGGCCCGCCCACAAAAAGGGCCCTGGCGCTGACGCGCCGGGGCCCTTTTCTGAACTCAGCCCTTCTTCCTCACCTGCGCCGACCGCTTGGCCAGCCGCAGCATGTAGGCCCGCTTGGCCAACTCGGCCCGCCGCCGTCGCTCCTCCAGCGGAAGCACACCCTCCGGGTCAACCTCTCGCTCAAACCGAGCCAGGAAGGCGTCCCTCCCCGGCTTCGTGCGCTGCTTCCGATCCCGGGTCTTGCTCCATGACACAAGCACAGCGATCCGCTTGTCGATCTCCGCCACGGTCCCCCTGTTCCACGTCGGCGATTGCTCAGATCGTCGCCCTTCCTGCCGCCACACTCTTCTTCATCAGCCGAGTAACGCATTTGCGTCACTTCGAGCTACTTTGACAGAAATGTCATTACTTTCAGGCCACTCTCTCGACGATGCATTGCACAACAGTGATAGTCAATTGCCGCAAGGTCAAGGCGTGTTGCCTCATCACCGATGGATGCCTATCCGACATGCCCTTTATGGCGTCGTCTGCCTGGCCTGCCTGGCCTGCCGGGGCGGCGACCGAGCCGTCCGCGAGAGGGCCGGGCTCCGTCCGGTCGTCCGCCTCCCGGCGGACGGAAGTCCGGGGCGCCGGACCAAGCGGCGGCGGGGGCTCGGTCTCCCGGCCGCACTACGGCGAAGCTTGGTCTGCTATGTCCCGCAGAGGGACGCCGCCACGCCTCTGTTCCGCATCGGCTGCGATCACGCTCTTGGGGAGAACGACAGTTTCAGCGCCCTGTCCTGCCGCCAGTATCGAGGCTGGCTTGCCCATCTGCGGACACCATGGCTTCCGGGATCGCGCCCGATCCCGCGCCTCCCAGCACTGGACCGCGCTCGGTCCATCCACGAAAAGGGCACGATATCCATATCTTGCCCCGCGGAGCCTGTGGCAGGCAGACATCAGCCATCCCCTGGAGTAGTGCAAGCATCATCGCCGCACCCGGGCGGAGCAAGATATGGAAATCCTAAGGATTTCCAGCAGAACCGGGCGCGGTTCCGTTGCTGGCGCTCTCCGGGCGCCCCGACGAACTCGCCGTGCTGCCCCGCTCGGGGCAGTGCTTCGCATCATGGTGCGCCCGCCACGCGTGCGCCCGTCCCGGACGCCAACCGTGGCGGGACCGGACGCGCACGAGCCTGGACGACCACGGGCAGGACGTGAGCTGATGCGGGGACCCGCCGAAGGGCCAGGGCGTCCGGTGGTACGGCGCTGGTCCTTGGCGCAGTCGTGCGCCTGGTCGGCGCTGCCGGGAGTACCTCGGCCACTCATCCAGAGACCGAGCCGAACAACGTCCGCCCCACCCATCCTCGTCATCGCGGCACGAGTTCTCGCACGCGCAGAATCTCGTTCGCCCGCCGCAGTTCCCGGTTCTCGCGCTCCGGTTCCGCGATCCATTGCGCGTCGCTGGTCATCGCCCCCGGACGCCGCCCGCCATCGAACTCGGCCAGGTCCGCAACGCCTCCCGATGCCCTGAAGCTGGTCGGCGACCCTGGCGATCGTTCCGGTCCTCGCATCTGTCTGCCTACGCAGTTCAAAACCACTCGGACCGCGCGCTCACGCGGCTCGACGGGGGTACTTCATCGGGATTGCCACCCCTCCAGGTATCAGAGCCTTCACCCCACCCGAGGCGCTCGGTTACCAGCGCAAACGCTCCGAGGGCAAGAATCGCAAAGAAGCCCTGACCAGCCTGAAAGATGCCTCTGCGACGTCGTCTATCGAAGTTCCTCCGCTTATGCTCACATAGCGTCACGGCCTGTCTATGCTCGACGAGCATTAATCACCTCGGCCGCGTACCGTCGACACCAGAAAAGCTGTCTTCATAGTGTCCGAAAGCGGCCACAGGGATGCTTTGCCGTCACACTGCGGTAGTGCAGGTCAGACAGCGTTTCATCAAATCTGTGACATGGACTGACTCACTTGTCAAGCCCTTGATCACCGAAGTTGATCACGATAGAAAGATCGCGTCCGGATTATTCCTCACCAGATCCCGCTTTGAATGGACGAAAGTCAGCGACGTATCTATCACCCAACACTGCGAGTCCTCCCACGTCTTCCTTGGTGAAGTTTCGCGAAGGGTTGATCTACATGAAAAAACGAAGTTCTGTGTGCAGGCTGGCGGCAATGAGCGTAGTTGCCACTGCCGCCATCCAGATGAGCCTCGCAACGGCGCACCTGCATGCCGACATACTGCACGCAAAGGTGGTGAGTGAAAACCCGGTCGACCACACTCCACATGTGCTGGACGGAACGGTATACGCACTTGCGGTCGTCGGTGACAAGGTGGTCGTAGGTGGAAACTTCACCCAGATTCAGGAGGCTGCCGCCGGCTCTCCAGTGATGAATCGCAAGAACCTGTTCGCCTTCGACATCAACACAGGAAAGGTCGACGCCGGTTTCGTGCCAGAGGTGGACGACGTAGTTCGGTCTCTTGCACCCGGCGGGGACGACACGGTCTATGTCGGCGGGGACTTCAAGACCGTTAACGGTGCGCTGATGAGGAGACTGGCTCGGCTCAAAATCGCCGATGGCGTTGCGCACCCGAGCTTCACACGGGTGCAGATCAACTGGGGCAGGCTCCAGACGATGACCCGTCGTGGCGATCACCTGTACATAGGCGGATCTCTGGACACCATCACCGATTCGGTCACCGGTATCACGCGCAAGGCTGTGGCCAGGCTCGATGCGGAGACCGGTGCAATCGATCCGGCCTTCGACATCGTGGTGAGCGAACCGCGTGCCGAGGACGCCTCGTTGACCGTGAAGAATCTGGCCGTCAACCCCGCTGATAGCAAGATGGTCATCAGCGGAACATTCACGGTGGTCAATGGGCAGAGCAGATCGCAGATTGCGTTGATCGATCTCGGAACCGCTCCACAATTGTCAAGTTGGGCGACTGAAAAGTTCACCCCCACATGCAGCACTCAGTACGACACCTACATGCGCGGTATGGACTTCTCGCCGGACGGCCAGTACTTCGTCATCACAACGACCGGTGGCGCCGGTTATGGTACGTCAACAATGTGCATGTCCGCGTCCCGCTGGGAAACTGACCGCATTGGCCCTGGCCAGCAGCCGACATGGACGAACTACACCGGTGGAGACACCCTCTTGTCGGTGTCGGTTACTGGAGCAGCAGTCTATGTGGGCGGTCACCAACGCTGGATGGACAATCCTCGTGGCAACGGCAATGCCGGCCCCGGTGCAATCGAACGGACTGGCATCGCCGCCATCGATCCAGACTCCGGGAAGTCAAGCGACATCCCATGGAACCCGACCCGAGACCGAGGCGTAGGCGTAGAGGCACTGGTGGCCACATCCAATGGCCTGCTGGTCGGCAGTGACACCGATCAACTGGGCCACGAGTACCACGGTCGCGTGGGGATGTTCCCACTGGACTGACCAGAACACCGCTTCTCCTGTCTACCACGATGTGGCAGCCGAGGCCGGACCAGGCGTTCCCGAACGGTCGGGCGGCACCACCGCATGCCCTGCCAATTTACCCACCACGGTGAAGTCGGCACTGCCAACTGAACGTCAGCGAGGGAGTGAAGCAAAGATGCGACCATTGCGGCGAGCAATGGCCATCGCCGCGACATTGATCGCGGTACTGGCCTGCACCGCTCAAATCCCTGCCCTGGGGGCAGCGGAATCAGACATCCGGACGGTAGTGCTTCCACCTGGCGCAGAACTTACGCTGGCCAACATAGAAAGGTATCCGGAGGTGCCGTGGCTCGACGTCGACGAGGTAGAGCGGCGGCGTTACGGACAGTACGGCATCCGCAGTACCGACTCTAAGGAGTTCGCAGACGAACGCGGTCCCGGCATGGCTCGCGTCGCAGATATCTGGACCGAATGCCTCAGTCGGAACTTCACGATCGACGGTCCGGCGGTCCCGTGGGTCCGGGATCATTATGCGATGTGTGCCCGAGGGTACGCCGCAGCCGTGGAGACAGACAACTCCCTCGATGGGATCAAGTGGTCAATTTCGGTGCCGTACACGATCGTCGCGATAGGGTCCAAGACTGAGCGAACCATCGATGTGAACCTGAGAATGCACACGCAAAATATCACGACCAACGGCACGCCTCCTGATCCAGACCCGATCCTGAAGGTAGAGCTGTTCTGCAAGGACCTGCACTTCGACGGGGACGCGGCCGCCGCCAAGACCTGCCAGATCGACAACAACGCTCCTGGGCAGTCACTTGTCATCCAGAAGCGGATCAGTGCATGGCGGGCTGCCCCGGATGATTACGCCTTCCGTGTCACCTCGGACGACTCCGGGACTGGCTGGACCGAACCGCAGATCATACGCGGTGGACCGGAAAAGGTCGTGGTTTCCAACCTCGGGATGAACTTCCATTACCCGATTTCCACCATGACCCCTAACGGACGTAAAGCGTGGCAGACGTCCGCGAGGTTCGACAGCGCCGAATACCTGAAATTTGTGAGCGGGGTAGGCGGGAAGGGAGCGGTCTTCTACGACATCATACCCAGCCTGGTATACCGCAGAAATGATGTGACGACTCCCACTTATGATGGCGTGGCGGAGGTAGCGAAGCACATCTATGATGCGTTCGTCAATCCCGGCATCACCGTCCCCGAAGTTCCCGCCGGATCGCCGGCCAAGGTAGTCCCGGGCGCCTCGAACAATGAGGACGACACTATTCAGCGTCTATATTGGAACGAGGACAAGACCGCGAGATGGGAAGGTCGGATCAACCACAATCGGGAGCTCGCCCGAGCGGAGTGCTTCAAGAGCTGGGGTAATCCGCTCCCCATCGGGATGCAGTGCGACGAATTTCCCTTCGCAACCACTCACCAAGGCGCGGCCGGATCCAGGTACGACGACGCCATACAGCCGTATCGATGGTCGGCCAGAGCCGTTTCGGCAGTCGACAACGGTGAGGCCGGCGACCGCCTGAGCGCGTGGTACAGCCACGACCGCATCCTGGACTGGTCCTACAGCGGAAGGCTCCAGGACGATTTCTTCGTCAGAGTGCCGTAGCCTAATACCACAATAGTAACGCCCGGTTCTCTCGATCGGTGAGGGAACCGGGCGGTAACTATTGCAAGGTGATCTCGAGGTCGCCTGTCTGGGGGTCGTCGCCCGGTGTCCGGATCAACTGCCGCTACGTAGCTGGGACCGAGACGAAAGTCACCTTCCGTCTGTGATCCCGAAGTTTCCACGCTGGACAATCAAGGACTAGAAGGTCACCGATTACAGTTTCGCATGGCTCGGGCTGAGGGTGCGTCGTTGCTAGAGATGCTGGCAGGCATCACCAATCCGCGTCACCCGCGTGGAGTCCGGCACGCGCTGGGGGCGGTGCTGGGGACGGCGGCGATGGCACGCTCGCCAGGGCCACCGGCTACCGGGAGTTGGGATCGAGCGCAGCCGCCCTGCTCGAACGGCTACTGCGGCTGCTGGGCGCCCGATAGGACCAGGCTCGGCGGCGGTTCGCCGCGCCCACGGTGCCACCCTGCGGTGGGTGCTGATCGCGCTGGACTGCAAGGACTTGCATGGGCCCTTAAACACTGAGCGCCGGCTGGTGCTGTTCTCGCCCACCGCGGTGAGCACCAGGACGCCGTGGTGCTGGGACAGGCCCGCTTCCCGAGAGCACGACCTAGACCACCCAGGTGACCGCCGATGCCGCGCGCACCTGCGCCGAAACCGCCAGCCACCTGGCCGAAAACAAGAAGACCGACTACCTTCTGACGATTACGGAACAGGTCGCCGCTGCACGCCACGCCCCCATCACTATCGGTTGCGAGCTGATCAGCACTGATCCGTTCACCGGCACACTAAACGCGGCCATGGACGGATCAAGCCGCTGAACCACCTAGAGCACCGCAGCGGCGAAGGCCTGAGCCCGCAAGGCCTGGTCCGTCACGGCTCGCGGTCATCCGCCAAGACGTCGCCGACCCAGTCGGACCGCCGCTCAGCAAGAAGATCGTCCTTGTCCTCACCAGCTGCGTCCCCTGCGGCCGCCGAGATCATTGCGCACGTCCGGCGACACTGGGGTATCGAGAACCTCGAACACCAGCCACGCGACACCGTTTGGCTTGGGGATGGCCAGCAGGCATACCTGGGCAGCAGTCCCCGCGCCATGGCCGACCTCCGCAATCTGGCTCTCGGCCTGTTCAGTATCAGCGACATCACCAAGATCACGGAATCGCACAGGCCATGCGCCGGCGGCCCACACGCGCGATCCGGCTGATCACACAGCATCACCCCAACCATCAGCAGCCGACTTTGAAATCGCCGTCATACTATTGTGTCCATTGATTGGTGCCGAGGGGCCCCCAGACGGGTAGAATATTCTCGTCATTCACCTGCCACCGCTCGGGTGAGTCATCTGGGCCCAGGCAAAGCTTCCGTTCATGACTTCAGACGTCACGTGTACACCCGTTATCTCATCGGCCAACGTCAATGCACACAGTTCGACGCGCTCACTTGACTCCTTTTTTGATGCTTGCGAGTTGAGCAATCGAGTGAAGCGCTGAACGTAGGGGTTGTTTGTCGCAGGAGGATGTCGAGCGTCGAAATCCGCCAACATGGAACCTGCCGCGTAGTAGGTGAACGTTATGTCGCTGTTCACAGCGCGGTGGACGGACAGGGCTTCCATGTTGGCAAACGATCGGCGTCGCCCGATGCTCGTATCCCTGCTGCTCCATGCGAACACCCAGTCGCCTAGGTCTATGGCTGCAATAATTCGGTCAGAGCCGAATGGGTTGTGCTGGATCATTGCTTCGATGGACATAGGATTTGTGGGATGGGAGGTTCCTAGTTTCTCTAAGGTGGATTCGACACTCCCACCACCCCGAACGAACGAGAAACAAAAGGCATTGCGTAGCCACGACCAAGATTCATCGTCCATCCACTCGTAAGAGATGCTCATCTCACATATCATAGTACGATGACATCTAAAAGTCTATCGGCTCTATGTCGAGGCTGATCCCGTTCTGTGTGGAGCTATTTAGCTAACTAGCGATATTGATTCATGGCGGTTTGGTGAGTGAACGGGCCGGTGGTGTGGGCGTATGTCGGTGAGCAGTGGACTCCGTCGAGGGGGAGACGGTCAACTTCATAGCGAGAAACGGCCGATCAAGGGCTGGACGTGAGTTACAGGGCCCTGTCCTCAAGGTCGCAGGCCCCTGAGGCCGCGGCGGCGGCTTGCGTGACAAGGCAGAGCACCCTCCGCAAGACTTGGCCACTACATGCTTTGGGTAGCTGTCCTGTAGCGCTACGTGGTAGCTTGGCTGGAAAAACAATCCGCTTATCGGCGTCTGGCTCGTGAGCGACCTGGGTTTTCGCAGGTCAGTACAGCGCTCAGACGCTGTGACCTGAAAAGCGGAAGGTCGGCGGTTCGACCCCGCCCCTGCCCACCTCCACATCTCTGACCAGCCGAAACACGGTCAGAGGTGCTTTCATTTCCGGCCCTGAAGCAGCTTTAAGCGGATGCATACCGCTCGATCACCTTCCGCCTGTCGCCCTCGAAGATGATCAGTGCCCAGATCGGCTAACCGATCCACGTCCACCACGCTGGCCACGCCCGTGATCGACTTCACCATGGCAGCCCCCCGGCTTTCGAACGCTTCGCGGCAGAAGAGTGCGTTGTCGCTGACCGGGCTTGGCCGCCCGAAGTAGGTGGAGCATGTACCCCGGGACCCAGGGAGGCTCCTTTCCCTGGGAAGGAAGTGAACCACTGCCGTAGCGGGACAGCGCCAGGGCGATGCGCCGCTCGCGTACTTCTGAGTGAGTTGCCGCTGGTCTTCCGGCTCTGGGGTGTCGTCGAAGACCTTTTAGAGGGCGGTTCGCGAGTAAATGTCCGAGCTGCGTAGTGTGATCGTGTGAATTTGTAGCGTTACGGCCGGTCGGCAGGTTTGGGTGTGCTGGGATGGCGGAGTGAGTGAGCGCAAACCGTACCCGAGCGACTTATCCGACGAGCGGTGGGCCTTGATCGAGCCGGTGATCATGGCGTGGAAGGCCGCGCACCCTTCTGTCAGCGGTCACCAGGGCGGTTATGAGATGCGGGAGATCGTCAACGCGATCCTGTACCAGGGCCGGACCGGCTGCCAGTGGGACATTCTTCCGCATGACCTGCCGCTTCGCAGCGCGGTGTACTACTACTTCGCCAAGTGGCGTGATGATGGCACCGACCAGACGATCCATGGCCTGCTGCGCTGGCAGACGCGGGGAAACGGGGACGATTAGCCGATCCGAGCCTGGTGGTGCTGGACACCCAGAGCGTGCACGCGGCGGCTGGGGTGCCGTCGGAGACCACTGGCAGGGACGCGGGCAAGAAAGTTCCCGGTCGCAAGCGTGGGCTGGCCGTGGACGTGCTGGGCCTGGTTGTCGCGGTGGTGGTGCTGGCAGCCTCTGCGCATGAGAACAGCGCCGGGATCGCCCTGTTGGACCGGGTCTCCGCGCAGACCGGCGCCGTGCGCACGGCGCTGGTCGACCAGGGATTCAAGAACGCGGTCCTCACCCACGGCGCCTCGCTTGACATCGACGTGGAGGTCGTCGAGCGTAACCCGGCCGACAAGGGATTCGTTCCCCAGCCGAAGCGGTGGGTGGTGGAACAGACCTACGGGACACTCGCCCTGCACCGCCGGCTGGTCCGCGACTACGAACACCGTCCCGCCAGCTCCTAATCGCGCGTGTACTGGGCGATGAGCGATGTGATGGCCCGGCGGTTGACCGGCACCTCCAGCCCGTCCTGGCGTCCGGCATGACCGGGCAGGACCCGAACAGGCTCCTGCTGGACAAGATCGACGCGCGTGAGGAGGCCCTGGCCCGCGAGGCCGAGCAGACACGAGCTCAAATCGAGGAACTCACCGCGAGACTGCGTGAACTCGATGAGGCGATCGATCATCTGCGGATCACCCGCAAGACCCTTCACTCACTCGCCGACACCGACGACGCCAAGCCGCCCACGCCGCTTCCCACGCTGCCCGATCACCCCGCCTACCAGCGGATTATGGCCACATTCGCGGATGCCGGCCGGCCTTTGCGAGCTCGCGATCTGTGCCAGGCCCTGGACCTGCCCATCGTGTCGAAAACACCGAGAACATCCGCTCCAAACTCAAACGCCTGGTCACCCGCGGCATCCTCATCGAGACCGAGCCGGGATTGTTCACCCAGCCACGCCCGTAGCTCGGGCAGCGGCCCGTGATCGTCGTCGTTGTCTTTCTGCTCGCTAATAGTCGCGCTCGCAGAAGACACATGCCGTGTAAGCGCGCAGCGGGGTCAGGACACGGTGGCGTGCGCAGCAGAGGGCGACGACCTCCTTGAACACGGGGAAGACCAGGGGATCGGGGACGGCCGTGGACGGGTCGAACATGTTGACCACCTGGCGGAAATCCAGTAGGTAACCTTCAGCGAAGGGCGGATCGTAGCCGAGCTCGTCCCAGCGGTGGCGGCCGAGAGCTAGGCCGATGGTGCTTTGCACGAATTCCCGGTTCACAGCCTGCTTGGCAAGGGAATCCCCCCAGTCGATTTCCTTCAGGTCGAAGCCCACGGCTCCCCTACCGAAGACGGCCTGGTCCTGCAGTGCGATCAATCCGGCGAATCGAAGGTCCCACTCCCGGCTCGCCAGGGCGGACACCGCAAGCATGAGCACCTCGACGAAGACCTCAGTACCCCCGTTCGACATGTAAAGATCGCGGCCGCGGCCGCCGCCGCTGATCGTGTTCCCCATGCGCCCACCTTAAGCAGGAAATTCTGGCTGGAAGTTCCACGCGCCCTGACCAGCTAGCCTCAACCAACCCCAACGGCAAAAAGGACATCAACTCGCGAACCGCCCTCTTAGTGCGTGTTTGAGAAGGATCTTGTTATAGGTATTCGAGGGGGCGCCGGCGTTGACGGACGGCGGGCTGCCCGCCGCGGGCCATGCGGCGGGTCATGAGGCCGATGGCGGCCCAGCGGATCATGGCTTCGCTGGTGGCGGGGTCGCGTTCGTAGTCGCGGGCCAGCCGCCGGTGCGCGGTCAACCACGCCAGAGTCCGCTCTACCGCCCACCGTCTGGGCAGTACGGCGAACCCTTTCTGATCAGCGGGTTTGCGGACGATGTCGATGGTGGTGCGGAGGGTCTGGGCGGACCAGCCGACCAGCCGTCCGG
>NZ_FOVH01000023.1 GCF_900115095.1 Actinomadura madurae | reverse complement strand
CCGGTACTAATAGGCCGAGTGGCTTGAACACACATGACGTTCAAACCGAATCGCTGTTGTGAGTTGTTCGCGTCCCTGTGTGGTTCCTGGAAAACAACCGGGAACCCGCATTAATCAAGTGAATACCGAGCCTGGCTCGGACGTTGAGGCTTGCACACCCCTGCTGGGGGTGGTGCGTTGAGGCGTTCGGTGGTTTTGGCGAGGGGGAAACACCCGGTCCCATTCCGAACCCGGAAGTTAAGCCTCTCAGCGCCGATGGTACTGCATGGGAGACTGTGTGGGAGAGTAGGACACCGCCGGACCTATATTGCAGGAAGGCCCCGCCGATTTCGGCGGGGCCTTTCTCATTTCACCATGCCGATTCTGGTGTCGGCCGGTGACCATGACCGTGCCCGGTGGCATTTCGGCGAGGTCGGGCGCACGAGTGCTGTCGAGCGCGCCGGGGGTTACCCGGGGGACGCCGATCCGGTGCTCGCGCGGGCCCGGCGGGACGTCAGCGCGAAGGCGTGACCGGCCGCTGCGCGGAGGAAGTCAGCTGGCGGGGCCTTCCTGCGTCAGAGCCTCGGCGTAGGCGGCGAGCGAGCGGTTGTACCGGGGGAGGTGGCGGGAGAGGGCGCCCAAGGTGAGCGACACCGCCTCTCTTTCGCGTCCGACATCGGTGAGCGCGAGGGCCAGGAACGCGGTCACGGCGTCGTCGAGGTCGTCCGACACGGCGTCGCGTTCGGTGGTCAGCAACGCGATGCTCTCCTCGGCCCGGCCGAGGTTGCGCAGGGTGCTGGCGTACTGGATCGTCCCCTCGCGGCGGCGCGTCCCGGACAGCCCGGCCTCGAACGCCCGCCGGTAGTGGACGGCGGCCTCCGCCTCGTTGCCGATCGAGTCATGGGCCGATGCGATCTCGTACTCGGCGACCGCGTCGCCGGGTGGAAGCTCGCCGGCCAGCTCCTCGACCTCGGCGAGGAAGGCCGCGGGCTCGTGGTCGTCGAAGGAGGCCCAGAGATCGGCGATTCGCCGCTCCCAATCCGAGGTGATCATGGAATCGAGGATAGGGCCGGAGGTCATCGTCGCGGGGGCGGCCCGTCCCCGGGCGGCGGCGCAACGGTTGTGCAACCTCCGGCCGGGCAGAATTGGTCCGCTCGACGATGGTCGGGATCATGGTCGCGCCGGTGCCAACCCACACATCTTGCACCGGCGCGGCCACCGGTCCGGCGAGGGGTCAGCCACGTACTTCGCAGTCGGCGTGTTCGGCGGGTTCGTCCGCGGGGGCAGGGTCGGGGGCGGTGCGCTCCGCAAGGCCGAACAAGGCCAGGGCCAGCAGGGTGCAGGCACCGGCCGCGACGGGCAGCGTCCCGGCGCCGAAGATGCCGAGCAGCCATCCGCCGAGGCCCGCACCGAGCGAAGCGCCGACGTAGACGGCGCTGCTGCTGAGCGCCAGGGCCTGCGGGCCGCTCTCGGGCCCGGCGGACGCCAGGACACGCGTCTGGACAGGCGGCGGAACCGACCAGGCCGCCGCTGACCACACCAGCAGCAACGGGACGACGAGCGCCAGATGTGCCGGACGCAGCGACCAGACCAGCGCCAGCCCGGCCATCGACACGGTGAAGACGGCGGCTGCCAGGGCGAACGTTCTCGCCGGGCCGAAACGGTCGACCAACGTGCCGCTGAACCGCCCGCCGACGATGCCCGCGACGCCCGTCAGCACCAGAAGCCCGCCCAACTCGGACGAAGTGACACCCGCCAGCCCGTCCAGGAGGGGCGCGAGATACGTCTGGATCATCAGGTTGCCGACCACGGCTGCGACGGCGGCGGACAGCACGAGCAGCACGGCCGGACGTCCCAGCGGGCGGAGCCGTTCGCTCAGGCCGGTCTGGGGTGGTGACACGACGTCCGGCACGGTGATGTGCAGGAAGGCCAGGGCGGCGAGGCCGAGGAGACCGCCCGTCACGAAGGTGGCCTGCCAGCCGAACGCCGCGCCGATCCAGGTTCCGAGCGGGACGCCGACGACGATGGCGCCCGTCAGCCCGGCCATGACCGTCGCCAGGTCGCGGCCCTGCCGGCCCGGCGGGGACAGGGCGGCGGTGACCGCGAACACGGTCGGCAGCACGACGGCGGCGGCGAGCGCGGCGACGACCCGCAGGGTCATCAGCGCCGGGTAGGACGTGGCGAGCGGTACGGCGAGGTTGGCGGCGCTGAACACCAGCATCCCGCCGGTGAGCAGGCGACGCCGTGACCACGACGCCGTGACCACCGCCGCCACGGGAGCGAACACGGCGCAGACGACGGAGAAGACGGTCACCAGCTGCCCGGCCGCGGCCTCGCTGACCGAGAGGCCGGTCGCGATGGACGGCAGCACGCCCACGATCACGAAGTCGTCGGTCTGGAGGGTGAACGCGGTCAGGGTGAGGGCGACGAGCCACAGCCCACTGGACGGGCGCCGGAAGATGAGCATGGCGGTTAAGGTAACACTCGTTACCCTATAGGCTGAACATCCCGGACCTGAAGGAGGGCAGGAGTGGCCAGGCCGCGCGACCCGCGTCGCCGCGTCGAGATCCTCGACGCGGTGCTCGACCATCTCGCCGAGCACGGGATGTCCGGCCTGTCGATGCGCCCGATCGCCCAGGCCCTGGGCCAGAGCACCCGCGTCCTGACCCACCACTTCGCCGACAAGGACGCGCTGCTCGCCGCGCTGCTGAAGCGCCTGGACGAGATCCAGCACGAGCAGCTCCACGCGACGGAGGGCTGGGACGACACGGACCGGGGGATCGGCGCGATCGTCCGCGCCTCCTGGGACCGCCACCTGGCGCCGGAGAACATCGCGCACACCCGGCTCGTCCGCGAGATCGAAGGGCTCGCCGCCGCCGGGCGCCTCGGCGACCGGATACCGAGATTCCTGGCGGAACGGGCGGAGTTCGTCGCGGGCGCCCTGACCGCCCGCGGCCTCGATCCCGCTCAGGCGCGCGTCAAGGCGACCTTCCTCAACAGCGCCTACGCGGGCTTGCAGACCGACGTCCTCACCACCGGCGACCGGGAACGGGCCGAGACCGCGCTCGCCGAACTCTGCACGCTCGCCGACTCATGGACGGAGACGGAGACGGCCGCCGTCTAGGCGGTTGGCTGGATCGTGATCGCCCCGAGCGTCGAATCGTCACGTGGCCCCGCGCGCGGCTGAACGGTCCGCGATCGTGCGAGACGACCTCAAGTTCGCCCGCATCGCGAGCGTGTCGAAAAGCGACGGTTCCGCCGTCGCAGCAGGTGACCGTGTCCTCCTCGCCCACAAGGGAGACGTGAGCGACCAGGGCGGAGCGCCCGCTTTCTGGGAAGCGGGAGTCGCCGGTTCTGTTCAGTCGCGTGTTTCGGCCAGGGTGCGGGCCAGGTCGTTGAGGTCGGTGGCGACCAGGTCGGCCTCGGCGGGTGGTGGGACGGGCGCGGCGTGCGGGCCCCATTCGGGGCGGGGGACGTAGGCGATGCGGAGGCCGACCGCTGCCGCCGCCTCGAGGTCGTCCGGGTGGCAGGCGACCATGAGGAGTCGGCTCGGCTCGACGTCGAGGAGTTCGGCGGCCTTGCGGTAGACGCGCGGGTCGGGTTTGTAAGAGCCGGCCAGTTCCGCCGACAGGATGCAGTCGAAGCGGAGCCCGGCCTGTTTCGCGAGGCGGGTCAGCAGCCCCACCCCGCCGTTGGACAGCGTGGCGGTGAGGACGGGGCTCCGGTGAAGGCGCTCCAGGCCCTCGGGGACGTCCGGCCAGGCGCGGAGGCGGTGCCAGGCCCGGACCAGGTGGTCCCGGTCGGCGTCGGTGAGCGTGTCGAGCCCGTGCCCGGGCAGCACCTCGTCCAGCATGAGGCGGTGAAGGGCGTCCAGGGGACCCCAGGGCAGGTCCCCGGCGACGACCCGTCCGAGCGTGGGGCGGTAGCGGCGCCGCCAGTCCTCGGCGACGGCCGTCCAGTCGGCGTGCAGCCCGGCGCGTTCGCCGACCTCGGCCAGCTCGCCCGCCACGCTCGACCGCCAGTCGGTCAATGTCCCGAACACATCGAACACCGCAGCGTCAACGTTCATACCAGCCACATCTAGCACGTCCGCCGGAGCAGCGGGCGTAAGGAGTGTCGGTAGGATTCGATCATGGCCACCGCCGTGCTCGCGTTCGCCCTCGCCGCGATGATCGTCAATGTCATGCCCGGCCTGGACACGTTCCTCGTGCTCAGGACGTCCATCGCGCAGGGCCGGCGGAGCGGGCTCGCGGCGGCACTCGGCATCCTGACCGGGTGCGGCGTCTGGGGGCTCGCGACGGCGGTCGGGCTGACCGCCCTGCTGACCGCCTCGCAGGTGGCGTACGACGTGGTGCGCGTGTGCGGCGCCGCGTACCTGGTGTGGCTGGGGACGACGGCGCTGTGGCGCGCGCGGAGGAAGGAGAGCGGGAGCGCCCCGCCGGAACCCGCCGTGGCCGGGACCGGGTTCGCGGCATTCCGGGCCGGGGTGGGGACGAACCTGTTGAACCCGAAGGCCGGCGTGTTCTACATGAGCCTCGTCCCGCAGTTCATGCCGCACGGGGCACCGGTGTTCGGCACGACCGTCCTGTTCACCGTGATCGACCTGATCGAGCTGGCGGTCTGGTTCTGGCTCGTCTCGGGCGCGGCGGCCGCGCTGGGGGACAGGCTCCGGCGGCCGTCCTTCCGGCGGCGGATGGAACAGGTCAGCGGCGTTGCGTTCATCGGCTTCGCGGCGAACCTCCTGGCGGACCGTCCCTGATTCCGGGCCCGCGGGAATGCCGTGGACGGGCTCACCGGACGCCGTAGGCTGCTCGGATGACTGACAAGTTGTGGCGTATTGAGCCGTCGGGGCCGCTTCGCGGGGACGTCACCGTGCGGGGGGCGAAGAACGCGGTCAGCAAGCACATGGTCGCGGCGATGCTGGGGGACGGGCCGAGCACCATCGGCAACGCGCCCGACGTCGGCGAGGTCGGCATCACCGCGGGCATGCTGGAGCACGTCGGGATGACCGTGGAGCGGTCCGGCGGGGACGTGACGGTCGTGCCGGGGCCGGTGTCGGACCCGAGCGTCGGCAAGGCGTTCACCGGGCTGAACCGCATCCCGATCCTGATGCTCGGCCCGCTGCTGCACCAGGCGGGCGAGGCGTTCGTCCCGCTGGTCGGCGGCGACCCGATCGGGCGGCGGCCGGTCGACTTCCACGTCGAGGCGCTGCGGGCGTTCGGCGCCGAGGTGTCGCACGCGGCGGACGGGATCCACGCGCACGCGACGCGGCTCGTCGGCACCCGGATCGACCTGCCGTATCCGAGCGTCGGCGCCACGGAGACGGTGCTGCTGGCCGCCGTGCGGGCCGAGGGGAAGACCGTCATCAGGAACGCCGCGACGGAGCCGGAGATCATCGAACTGGCGCTGTTCCTCCAGCGGATGGGCGCGCGGATCTCCTTCGCGCCCGACCGGCGGATCGTGGTCGAGGGCGTCGAGCGGCTGAACGGCGCGCTGACGCGGCTGGACGGCGACCGGATCGAGGCGTTCTCCTACCTGGTGGCCGGGCTCGTGACCGGCGGAGAGGTGCGGGTGCACGGGTGCCCGCAGGACCGTCTCGTCACCGCGATCACGACGCTCACCAGGATGGGCGCGGAGTTCCAGATCACCGATGACTGGATCATGGCGTCCGCGCCGGACGGGCTGAGCCCCGCTGCGGTGCAGACCGACACGCACCCGGGGTTCGCGACGGACTGGCAGACCCCGCTGATGGTGCTGTTCACCCAGGCGGACGGCATGTCGGTGCTGCACGAGACCGTCTACGAGAACCGGCTCGCCTACGTTCCGGCGCTGCAGAGCATGGGCGCGGAGATCGAGGTGTACGACACGTGCCTCGGCGGCCCCGCCTGCCGGTACCACGACACGGCGGCGCTGCACTCGGCCGTGGTGCGCGGCGTGACGAAGCTGCGCGGCGGGGACGTCACCATGCCCGACATCCGGGCCGGGTTCTCGGCGGTGCTGGCGGCGGCGGTGGCGGAGGGTCCCTCCACGCTACGCGGCGTCCACCACATCGAGCGCGGCTACCACCGCCCGGTCGAGCAGTTCCGGGCGCTGGGGCTCTCCCTGCAGGCCGGTTAGCGCGGGACCTGGGCCGGTTCCTTACGCGGTGATGGCCGGAACCTACAAGACGGGTGCCCGAGCGGCGGCCACGCTGGAGCCATGAACCTGACGAAGGCATCGGAATTCATGGCCACGCACGCGCGTCCCCTCGACCGGCGGCGGTTCGAGCTGCTGACCGGCGAGGGTGACCGCGACGCGCTGCTCGCCGCGGTCAACGCCTACCGCAACCCCGACGGCGGGTACGGCCACGGCCTCGAACCCGACCTCCGGTCGCGCACCAGCCAGCCCGGCCCGGCGCTGCACGCGTTCGAGGTGTTCGAGGAGCTGGGGCCGGCCACGGCCCCGGAGGCGGTGGCGCTCTGCGACTGGCTGGACTCGGTGACGCTGCCGGACGGCGGCGTGCCGTTCGGGCTGCACGTCCCCGACCCGGCCGGGTGCGCGCCGTTCTGGGCCGGCGCGGACCCGCGGGCGTCCTCCCTGCAGATCACGGCGGTCGTGGCGGCGACGGCGCAGCGCGTCGCCGTCCACGACAAGGCCGTCGCCGCGCATCCGTGGCTCGAACGCGCCACCCGCTACTGCCTCGACGCCCTGCGTGCGAAAGATGAGCTGCACGCCCTGGAACTGGCGTTCGCGCTGTGGCTGGCCGACGCCGTCGAGGACATCGAGGCCATCGACCTGCTCGGAAGGCACATCCCCGAGAACGGCCTCGTCCACGTCCAGGGCGGGCAGGAGGACGAGATGATGCGCCCGCTCGACCTCGCGCCCTACCCCGGGCGCCCGGTCCGGAGGCTGTTCGAGGACGACCTCATCGCCGCGGAGCTGCGGCGCCTCGACGAGGAGCAGCAGGACGACGGCGGATGGCGCGTCGACTTCGTTTCCTACTCGCCCGCCGCCGAACTGGAATGGCGCGGCTACGCCACGGTCAAGGCCGTCTCCATCCTGACCCGCGGCGCCTGAGCCCGCGGCGGGGGCCGTGCGATCCTGGGAGCGCAGGCGACATCCGCCCTGGGGGTGCCGGACGCTCCCAGCAGACGGCACCGGAGGCTCCCATGGACAACGGCCCGGGTTACACGGCGCTCACCCCGCTCGCGTTCCTGCGGCGGTCGGCGGAGGTGTTCCCCGGCAAGACCGCCTACGTCCACGGGGATCGCCGCGCCACGTACGCGGAGTTCGCCGCCGAGGCGACCCGGCTGGCCTCCGCGCTGCGCGCCTCCGGGATCGGCCCCGGGGACCGGGTCGCCTACCTGGCGCCGAACGTCCCGGAGCTGCTCGTCGCGCACTTCGGCGTGCCGCTCGCCGGAGCCGTCCTCGTCGCGATCAACACCCGGCTCGCCGCCGAGGAGATCCGCTACATCCTCGACCACTCGGGAGCGAAGGCGCTGGTGGTGGACGCGGCGCTGCATCCGTCCGTGGCGCCGCTCGCGGGCGGTCTGCCGCAGGTCGTGACCGTCCCGGCCGCCGGCGCCGAACCCGACCCGGCGGTCGGCGGCATCGGCTACGGGGAGCTGATGGCGCGCGGCTCGCAGGACCCGCTCTCCTGGGACGTCGACGACGAGAACGCCGCCATCTCGATCAACTACACGTCCGGGACCACGGGACGTCCCAAGGGCGTCATCTACACGCACCGCGGCGCCTACCTCAACGCGCTCGGCGAGGTCGTGCACTCGCGCCACACGCCCGAGAGCGTCTACCTGTGGACGCTGCCGATGTTCCACTGCAACGGCTGGTGCACGCCGTGGGCGCTCGCCGCGATCGGCGGGACGCAGGTGTGCCTGCGCGCGGTCGTCGCGGGCGAGGTGTGGCGGCTCATCGACACCGAGGGCGTGACGCACCTGAACGGCGCCCCGACCGTCCTGGTGACGATCGCGAACGCGGCGGAGGCGCATCCGCTGGAGCGGCCGCTGACCGTCACGACGGCGGGCGCGCCGCCCAGCCCGACGATCATCGGGCAGATGGAGGGCCTCGGCGCGGGCATCGTGCACGTGTACGGGCTGACGGAGACCTACGGACCGTACTCGGTCTGCGACCCGCAGCCGGGGTGGCCGGAGCTGGCCGCCGCCGACCGGGCGCGCCTGCTGGCCCGGCAGGGCGTCGGCATGATCCAGACGGACGGGCTGCGCGTCGTCGACGACGCCATGAACGACGTCCCCGCCGACGGCGCGACGCTCGGCGAGATCGTCATGCGCGGCAACAACGTCATGAAGGGCTACCACCGGGACGAGGAGGCCACCGCCCGCGCGTTCCGCGGCGGCTGGTTCCACTCCGGCGACCTCGGCGTCCGCCACCCCGACGGGTACGTCGAGCTGCGCGACCGCTCCAAGGACATCATCATCTCCGGCGGTGAGAACATCTCCACGGTCGAGGTCGAGCGGGCGATCGACTCGCATCCGGCCGTGCTGGAGGTCGCCGTCGTCGCGGTCCCGGACGACAAGTGGGGCGAGCGCCCGAAGGCCTTCGTGGTCCTCCGCGACGGGCACGCGGTCACCGGGACCGAGCTGGTCGAGCACGTCCGGAAGAGCCTCGCCCGGTTCAAGGCGCCCGACGCCGTGGAGTTCGTCCCCGAGCTGCCGAAGACGTCCACCGGCAAGATCCAGAAGTTCCAGCTCCGCGAGCGGGAGTGGGCGGGCCGCGACCGCCGCGTCCAGGGCTGAGAACCCCGGCGGGACGGGGCCTCCGGTGAGGTGATGGCCGCCGGTTCGTGGGAAGTGTTCCCTGCGCGGCCGCCGAGTGCCGGCCGCCGAGCGAGAGGGGATCGGGATGCCCACCGGGAGGCCCGCCGGAAGACCGGACGGGAACGTGCTGATCGTGGGGGCGGGCCCGACGGGCCTCCTGCTGGCCGGCGACCTGGCCGCGGCCGGGATCGCGTGCACGGTGCTGGAGCGCCGCGAGGAGCAGGCGAGCAACCTGACCCGGGCGTTCGCCGTGCACGCCCGCACCCTGGAGATGCTGGACGCCCGCGGCGTCGCGGAGGAGCTGATCGGGACGGGCCGGCGGGTCGCGACCCTGCGGCTGCTCGGCGCGACCGGCCTCGACCTGTCGCGTCTGCCGGGGCGCTTCCCGTACGTCCTGGTCACACCGCAGTACGAGACGGAGCGCGTCCTCACGGAACGGGCGCTGGCCGCCGGCGCGGAGATCGTGTACGGGGCCGAGGCCACCGGGCTCCGCCAGGACGCGGCCGGCGTCGACGTCGACGTCCGTACCGCGGACGGGACGACGCGGACCCGGCGCGCCTCGTACGTCGTCGGCGCCGACGGGGTCCGCAGCACCGTGCGGCGGGCGCTCGGGCTCCCGTTCCCCGGCCGGGCGGTGGTGCGGTCGGTGATGCTCGCGGACGTCCGGCTGGACGAGGCGCCCGCCGGCGTCCTGACCGTCGGCGCGACCGGGGACGCGTTCGCGTTCCTCGCCCCGTTCGGCGACGGCTGGTACCGGGTGATCGCGTGGAACCGCCGGCACCAGGCACCCGACTCCGAGCCCGTCGACATGGACGAGCTGCGGGAGATGGCGCGCCGCGCGCTCGGCACCGACCTCGGCCCGCGCGACCCGCGCTGGACGTCGCGGTTCCACAGCGACGAGCGGCAGGTCCCGAGGTACCGGGTGGGCCGGGTGTTCCTCGCCGGGGACGCCGCGCACGTCCACTCCCCGGCGGGCGGGCAGGGCATGAACACCGGGATCCAGGACGCGGCGAACCTCGGGTGGAAGCTCGCGGCCGAACTGCGGGGCCGGGCGCCGTCATGGCTGCTCGACAGCTACCACGAGGAGCGGTACCCGGTCGGCCGGCAGGTCCTGCGGGGCAGCGGCCTGCTGCTGCGGTTCGCGCTGGCCGAGCCGTGGTGGCTGCGGACGGCGCGCGGCGCGGCGGCGTGGGCGGCGACCCACGCCCGGCCCGTCGCCCGGCGGATGGCCGGCGCGGTCTCCGGCATCGACATCGCCTACCCGGCTCCGCGCGGGTCCCACCGCCTCGCCGGCAGGCGGGCCCCGGACGTCCCGCTGGCGGGCGAACCGGGACGGCTCTACGGGCTGCTCGGCGACGGGCGGTTCGTCCTGGTCGTCGCGGCGAACGACCCGGCCGTCACCTACCTGGCGACCCGGCGGTGGGCCGGGCGCGTGCACTGCGTGACGGCGGGCGGCGCGACCCGGACGACGGCGCTGGTCCGCCCGGACGGGTACGTCGCGTGGGCGACCGACGAGACCGCGCCGGACCGGCGGGCCGCGGCGATCAGGGACGCGCTGGACCACTGGTGCGGGCGGCCCGCCGACCACCCCGCCCACGACCCGCGCCCGGCCGAGAGCGTCCCCGGGGACGACCTGCCCCAGGACGGGAGGACCCGGTGACCGGGGGAGCCCTCGGCGTGGCCGGGAAGCTGATCGCCTCGCACCTGGTGAGCGGGGAGATGACGCCGGGCGGCGAGATCGGGATCCGCGTCGACCAGACCCTCACCCAGGACGCGACCGGCACGCTCGTGATGCTGGAACTGGAAGCCCTCGACCTGGACCGGGTACGTACGGACGTGTCGGTGCAGTACGTCGACCACAACCTCCTTCAGGCCGACGAGCGCAACATGGCCGACCACATCTTCCTGCGGTCCGCGAGCCGCCGCTACGGGCTCTGGTTCTCCAAGGCCGGCAACGGCGTGTCCCACCCGACGCACATGCAGCGGTTCGGCGTGCCCGGGGCGACGTTGGCCGGCTCCGACTCCCACACGTGCGCGGCGGGCTCGCTCGGCATGCTCGCGATCGGCGTCGGCGGGCTGGAGACCGCGATGGCGATGGCCGGCGAGCCGCTGCACGTCACGATGCCGGAGATCTGGGGCGTCCGGCTGACCGGCCGGCTCGCGCCGTGGCTGAGCGCCAAGGACGTCATCCTGGAGATGCTGCGGCGGCACGGGGTCCGCGGCGGCGTCAACCGGATCATCGAGTACCACGGGCCGGGCCTCGCCTCGCTGACCGCGATGGACCGGCACGTCATCGCCAACATGGGCGCCGAGCTCGGCGCCACGACGACGGTGTTCCCGTCCGACGAGCGGGTCCTGGAGTTCCTGCGCGCGGAGGGCCGCGAGGACGACTTCACCGAGATCGTCGCCGACCCGGGCGCCTCCTACGACGTCACCGAGGAGATCGACCTGGCGGAACTGGAGCCGCTGATCGCCCGGCCCGGCTCGCCCGGCGACGTGGTGCCGGTGCGCGAGGTCGCGGGCGAGGAGGTCCACCAGGTCGTCGTCGGGTCGTCGGCGAACCCCGGGCTGCGCGACTTCGCGTCCGTGGCGGCGATCGTGAGGGGGAGCCAGGTGCATCCGCGGGTCTCGCTGGACGTCAACCCGACGTCCCGGCAGATCCTCGTCGACCTCACCCGGATGGGCGCGACGGCCGACCTCCTCCAGGCGGGCGCCCGCATCCACCAGGCTGGCTGCCTCGGCTGCATCGGGATGGGGCAGGCGCCCGCGATCGGCCGCAACAGCCTCCGGACGTTCCCGCGCAACTTCCCCGGGCGGTCCGGCACCGAGGACGACCTCGTCTGGCTGTGCTCGCCCGAGACCGCGGCCGCCGCGGCGCTCACCGGCCGCATCACCGACCCCCGCGACCTGGACATGGACCCGCCCGCCGTCCGGCTCCCCGCGCGGTCCAGCGTCGACCGCGCGATGCTCGACGGCCCGCCGCCCGAGGACGAGGCCCGCCGCGCCGCCCTGGAGAAGGCGCCCAGCATCGGCGTGCTGCCCGACCTCGACCCGCTTCCCGACATCGTCGAGGTCCCCGTCGTCATCAAGGTCGGGGACGACGTGTCGACCGACGAGATCCTGATGGCGGGCGCGCGGGCGCTGCCGTACCGCAGCGACATCGCCAGGCTCGCGGACTTCGCGTTCGTCCGGATCGACGAGGGCTACCCCGGGCGGGCCCGGGAGGCCGGGCCGCACGCCGTGGTCGGCGGCCGCAACTACGGGCAGGGCTCGTCACGCGAGCACGCCGCGATCGCGCCCCGCCATCTCGGGCTCCGGCTCGTCCTGGCGCGCGGGTACGCGCGGATCCACTGGCAGAACCTCGTCAACTTCGGGATCCTGCCGCTGGAGTTCGCCGACGGCTCCGACCACGACCGGATCAGCCAGGGCGACGTGCTGCGCGTCGAGGGCGTCCGGCGCGCGCTGGAGGCCGGAACGGAGATCGAGGTCCGCAACCTCACCAGGGGTGAGACGTACCGGGCGCGGCACCGGCTGTCCGCACGGCAGCGGGATCTGGTCGCCGCCGGCGGCCAGATCCCGCTGCACCGCGCACGCGCGGCCGGTCAGTAGCGCCGCTCCTCCCTGCCGTAGCCGAGTTCCTCGGCCACGTCCGCGACGTTCTCGTACTCGCGCCTCGGCAGCCCGCGCAGCCGCTCGATCAGCTCGCCGGACGCGTCGGCCTCGGCCGCGTGCCGGACCAGCTCGTTCTGGCGGGCCGGGTAGCGGACGCCGGTGAGCATCCGCGCGAGCGCGCTGCGGGACTCGACGTCCTGCGCGCTCATGCCGGGCGGGGACCCCTCCCGCGCGTCGGCGGCGGCCGTGTCCGGGTCCGCGGGCGGATCGTCGGAGAAGGGCTCGGTCTCCTTGAACTCCTCGGCGTGCGTGGGATGCCCGCCGCTGACCATGCCCCGGGTCTCGCGGTCGATCTCCTCGTCCAGTTTCGCGCCGTGCTTGTCGCTCTTGTCTGGCATCGTGCGTCCTCCCTGCGCGCGTACCCGTCGATCGTTCCCGGGCGGGCGTGCCCAAACATGCGGGCGATCTCGCGGCGGGGGCGCGGTACGGTGTGGCGCATGCTGCCGGAGGAGGGCGTGAACGCCGTCAGGGTCGTGGTCGCGCTGCTCGTCCGGGGCGACTACGAGGAACTCGAGACGCTGACCGAGGGACGCCGGCTCAGCGCGTCCGACATGGCCGCCGCGCTCGCCGGGCACGACCTGCTCAGCCCGCCGGAGGAGGCCTTCGGCGAGCTGGAGGTGACCGGCGCCGAGCAGGTCTCCGCCGGCGGGCGCGCCTTCCACGTGGCCTTCCCGCTGTGGACGGCGCGGGACGGCCGCTCCGCGCTGACGCTGCGCCTCACCGTCACCGAGATCATGGCCGGCGTGTGGGCCGCGGACCTGGACGGCATCGGCCCCTGACCCCGGCCCGCGGTGGCCGGTCAGGACTGCGGGATGCGCATCAGCCGCAGCACGCGCCGCACCAGCGAGTTCGGCCCGGCCCCGGCCGGCGGGTCCTGCTCGGCGTCCTCTTCCGGCTCGGCGGGCGCGGGGGCGGGCCGCGCCGGCGCCTCGGCCAGCTCGTAGGTGACCGGCAGGGACCGCAGGCCGCGCATGATCGGCGACGACCGCCACGGGAGCTGGTCCTCGGGCAGCGCGAGCCGCAGCGTGGCGAACCGGTCGAACAGCCGCTCCACCGCGATGGTGGTGATCGTGGTGGCGAGGTCGCGGCCGAGGCAGGCGTGCGGCCCGGCGCCCCACGCCAGGTGCGCGCGCGAGCTGTAGATCGAGTCGGGCGTGGTGGACGCGGTGAACGCCGGGTCCAGGTGCGCGGCGGCGGGCGACACCATCACCGGGTCGCCGGCCGCGATCTGGAACCGGCCGAGGCGCACGTCCGTCCTGGCCCAGCGGAACGCCATGTTCGCCATCGGCGGGTTGGCGGCCGCCGCGCGGTTGATCGCCTCCTGGAGCAGGCCGGCCGACAGGCTGTCGCGGGCGCCGGTGTCGCCGATGAGCACCTCGGTGATGGTGTTGCAGATCAGCGTCCCGGTCACGTCGCCGACGAGGCCGGTCATCATGGCCATCTCGGCGGTCAGCTCGTCGGCGGTCAGGTCCGGCACGGCGGCCAGCATGGCGGACGGCAGGTCGTCGCCGGGGGCCGCGATCCGCGCCGCGCACAGGTCCGCGACCCGGGCGGTCAGCCGCTCGGACGCCTCCTGCGCGCCCGGGCCGGCGTCCATCACCCGCCACAGGTCGATGATCAGCTCGTCGCCGCTGTCCGCCCCGGAGCCGAGCAGCCGCCCGATGACCATCAGCGGCAGGGGCCGCGCGTACTGCGCCGACAGGTCCGCCCAGCCGGACGGGCCGCCGTTCTCCGAGAGCACCGTGATCAGCTCGTCGGCGTACCGCCGGACGGCCTGCTCCAGCGCCTTCGCCTCGGGCCGCGTCCGGTCCTGGAACGGCCGCAGGCCCTCGCTCCAGGCGCCGCGCAGCCGGGTGGACTCGGCGCCGTCGCGGAACCCGCAGTTGTCCGACTCGACGACCGGCAGCATCGGCCAGTCCGCCGGTACCGCGCCGTCCCGGTAGGCGCGCCAGGAGCCGACCCGCCTGCTCCAGACGCCGCGCGTGTCGCGCAGGATGTCGAGCGTCTGCGCGTACCCGATGACGAGCCAGGCCGGG
Source organism: Actinomadura madurae (assembly GCF_900115095.1). Classification (GTDB taxonomy): domain Bacteria; phylum Actinomycetota; class Actinomycetes; order Streptosporangiales; family Streptosporangiaceae; genus Spirillospora; species Spirillospora madurae. The sequence goes on along the minus strand of NZ_FOVH01000023.1, from coordinate 134,639 downwards.
ACGCCGAGGACGTCCACCGGCGCGACGGGCCCGTACTCCGCGCGGAGCCGCTCGAAGAACGCCGCGGGCCGGGCCTCGTAGTCGCGGTTCAGCAGCGGCTGGACGGCCAGCGACTCCAGCGGCGGGTGGGCGGGGAGGGGCTCTGCGTGGGGTGTCTGCGGATCCACGTGCACAGACCCTAGGAGAGATCATTCGTCTGCGGCCGGTTTATGCTGGAATCTCCCACGATGATCTTGTGGGGGTGCACGAGTCCGCGGTCCACGCGGGGTATGTGACGCTAGGTGTGCCCGAACGAGAGCTGGAGGTCCGCATGGCCGACTCGGCAGGAGAGCCCGACGAGGGCGAGGACGACGTGAAGCGCAGGTTCCGGGAGGCCCTGGAGCGCAAGCGCGGAGCGGCGGGCAAGAACACCGGTGGCGGCGGCAGGAGCGGCTCGAAGGTGCGCGGTACGCACGACCGGGCCGATCACCAGCGCCAGTTCCGCCGCAAGAGCGGCTGACGGGGCCGGAGCGCCCCCGACCCCGCTGTGACCGACGACCCCCGCGTGGAAGGCGCGGGGGTCAGCCCTTGTACAGCAGTTTGGAGTAGTTCGCCTCGGTGTAGTGCTGTTCGAGCTGGTCCAGCGACTCCTCGGTGTACTGGACGTCCTTGACGATGCGGGCGTGCGGCGGCAGGGCCCCCGGCTCCCACGACTCCGGCTTCCACAGCTTCGAGCGCATCAGCGCCTTCGCGCAGTGGAAGAAGATCTGCTCGATCTCCACGACCAGCGCGAGCGCGGGCCGGTGCCCCTTGACGACCATCGCGTCGAAGAACGGCGCGTCCCGGACGAGCGTGGCCCGCCCGTTGATCCGCAGCGTCTCCCCGCGCCCCGGGATGAGGAAGATCAGCCCGACGTGCGGGTTGCCGAGCACGTTGAGGAATCCGTCGGCGCGGCGGTTGCCCGGACGGTCCGGGATCGCGATCGTCGTGTCGTCGATGACGTGGACGAAGCCGGGTGGGTCGCCCTTGGGGGAGACGTCGCAGTTGCCGTCGGCGTCGCTGGTGGAGATCAGGCAGAACGGGGAGTTGGCGAGCCACTCCCGGTCCCAGTCGTGCAGCGCGACGCGCTCCTTGTCGACCGCGCGCCGCATCGGCACGCCGAGAAGCTCGCGCAGCTCCTGCGCGGACGTGATCGCTGTGAACTCGGGGGCGACCGTCATCGCGCCCCTCCTTCCACCCGGGGGAACCGACGATCATCGTAACTCGGGCGTCCTCCGGCGCCCTGCCCGCGGTGCGTCAGCGCCGCACGGCGTAGCTGCGGACCCCGGCCGCCTCGTGGGCCTCCAGCACGCCCTGGTCCGTGAGGACGTCCAGGTGCGCGTCGATCTCCAGGACGGCCAGCATCCGGCTGAACGCGTCCAGGTCGTCGAGGCTGCGCCGGCGGCGCGTCCACGGCATGGCGGCCGCCACCTCGAACGCGGTGCCGCGGCCGGCGCGGACCTGCGTCGCCGCGATCTCCAGCCGCTCGGCGTGGTGCTCCAGCAACTGGTCGACCCGGGTGTGCACGCTCGGCGTCACGGGACCGTGCGCCGGCAGCAGCAGCGTGTCGGGCATCCCGCGGACCAGCCGCAGGGACTCCAGGTAGCTGCGCAGCGGCTTCGGCTCGGGCTCGGTCTCCAGCCCGATGGACGGCGTGATGTGGGGCAGGATGTGGTCGCCCGCGAACAGCAGCCCGGCGCCGGCGTCCCGCAGGACGATGTGCCCGCGCGTGTGCCCCGGCGTCGCGAAGACGTCCAGGCCCCGCTCGGCCAGGGTGAGCCGCTGGCCGTCGTCCAGCCACGCGTCCGGCATCGTGTGCGGGACGTCGCGTTCGGACCGGTCCACCGGCTTGCCCGCGATCTCGTCGGCGAGCTCGTGCGCGCCGCACCGGCGGAGCAGCTCGACCTGCCGGGGGTGCAGCCCGAGCCGCCGGTCGAACGCCTCGATCGACGGCTGCTCGCCGCGCCCGATCCGCACCCGCGTCCCGAAGGACTCCCGCAGGGCGAGGGCCTGCGAGTAGTGGTCCCAGTGGGCGTGGGTGACGAGGAACTGCGCGACGTCGTCCAGCCGGTGGCCGAGCGTGGCGAGGGCGCGTTCGAGCGCGGCGCGCGAGTCGGGCATGGCCCAGCCCGAGTCCACGACGACGAGGCCCTCGGGGTCCTCGATGACGTACACGTTGACGGCGTGCAGCGACGGGATCGGCAGCTCCAGGGGGACCCGGTGCACCCCTGGGGCCACCTGGTGAGCGCCCGGTTCGGTCCAGTCAGTCGGCTGCTCCACGACCGGTGCCGTCACCGCAGGCCCCCTCCGAAATCGAATCACGTTCGAAAACGAAGGTACTTCATCCCGTCCGACCGCCTGACCGGCGGGTGCCGAGGTCAGCCGTGGCGTGCGTCACGGTCGGCGGCCCGCCGGGCGTCGGCGGCGGCCTCGCGCGCCTCCCGCGCCGCCTCCTCGGCGCGGGCCCGGTTCTGCTCGGCGCGCCCGGCCCGCCGGGACGCGGCGTCCCGCTCGGCGATCGCCCGGTCCAGCTCGTGCCGGAGCCGGCCCACCTCCGCGGACGCCTCCTCGACCTCGCGCCGGGCGGCGTCGGCGCGCTCCGCCCGCTCGGCCAGCTTCCGCTCGGCCTGCTCGGCGCGCTTGCGCAGCGTCTCGGCCCGCTTCGCCCGCGCCGCGCTCGTCCGGGTGACGTTCGACCTCGCCCGCTCGGGCTCCTTCTTCTCCCTGGGGCGCCGGGCGGGCTTCTCCTCGGGCCTCTCCTCGGGCTTCGGCTCGGGACGCTCCCGCTTCTCCGCCGGCGCCATCGGGAACCCGGCCGGGACGAAGCCGGTGTGGCTGCGCGGCTGCGGGAGACGTCCGGCGCGCACCTCCTCGGCGACGCCGGCGTCCACCGTCGCGGCCTGGAGGGTGTCCTCCACCTCGCGGACCGCCTGCTCCCGCAGCGGGCCGCCCGCCTCGGCCGCGAGGTCCGCGGCGCGGCGCACCAGCGCCCGCACCAGCCCGGCCCGGCGCTGCTCCAGGTCTCCGACGCCGCGGCCGGAGGACCAGGCCGCGCGCATCTCCTCGCCGACGTCCAGCAGGTCGTCGAGCTCCCCGGGCGCCGAGCGCGCCAGGAGGTTCACCGCCCAGGCCGACAGCGTCGGCCGCCGCAGCCCCCCGATCCGCTTCGCGAGCGCCGCGTCGCCGTCCGCCTTCGCCTCCTGGGCCAGGCGCTTCCGCCTTTCCACGAACTCGGCGGGCGGGACGCCGTAGAGCTCGCCGGTCGCGCTGGAGAAGTCCACGCCTGGTCTCTACCCGCCCGGCGTCCCGGTGATCTCGGACGCGATGATAGGGCGATACGTCCCCGCGGAGCATTGGCGGAACGTTCCCGGCATGTGACCATCCGCTCATGGACACCTCGTTGAAGGCCTTCCTGGAAGGCGGTCCCGCGGACCTGCCGCACCGGATCGTCGGGATCACCCCGCCCGGCGCCGAGCTGAGGCTCCCCTTCCGCGGCGGATACGAGCACTTCAGGGCGACGTCCCGGCACCGGGACACCCCGGAGGGCAGGCTCCCGGTGTTCCGCTGGTCCGGGCGCACGAGCGCCCCCGGCTCCCTCTAGCGGGTGTCGAGGAACCGGTCCAGCACGCGGGTGCCGAAGGCCAGCCCGTCCAGCGGCACCCGCTCGTCCACACCGTGGAACATCCCGAAGTAGTCGAGCTCCGGCCCGAGCAGCAGCGGCGCGAACCCGAAGCTCGTGATGCCGATCCGGTGGAACGACTTGGCGTCGGTGCCGCCCGCCATCACGTACGGGACGGGACGGGCGAGCGGGTCCTCGGCGCGGAGCGACCCGGCGAGCGCGGCGAACGTCGCGCCCGCCGGGTCGGCCGCCGGGGCCTCCTCGTAGTTGATGAACTCGCGGGTGACCTTCGGGCCGAGCAGCCGGTCGATCGTGGCAAGGAACTCATCGCCCGTGCTGGGCAGGTAGCGGCCGTCGACCTGCGCGGTCGCCGTGCCGGGCACGACGTTGACCTTGTAGCCGGCGTCCAGGCGGGTCGGGTTCGCCGAGTTGCGGATCGTCCCGGCGAACAGCTGCCCGGCACGGCCGAGCCGCGCGGCCTCGGCGTCGAGGCGGTCGTGGTCGATGGTGGTGCCGAGTGCGTCCGCGAGCCCGTCCAGCAGCGCCCGCACGCCCGGCGTCAGCCGGACGGGCCACTCGTACGCGGCCAGCCGCGACACGGCGTGCGCGAGCTCCGCGACCGCGTTGTCGGGTGCCGGCTTGGAGCCGTGCCCGGCGGTGCCGCGCGCGGTCAGCTTCATCCAGGTGGTGCCGCGCTCGCCGGTCGCGATCGGGTAGACGCGCGTGCCGCCCGCGTCCACGCTGAACCCGCCGGACTCGCTGATCGCCTCCGCGCAGCCCTCGAAGAGCTCCCGGTGCTCGCGCGCCACGTACCGGGAACCGTGGTCGCCGGTGCACTCCTCGTCGGCCAGGAACGCCAGGACCAGGTCGCCGCGGGTGCGCCGGCCCTCCCGCATCCGCCGCCGGACGGCCGCGAGCGTCATCGCGAGGCTGCCCTTCATGTCGACGGCGCCGCGCCCCCACACGCACCCGTCGCGGACCTCGCCGGAGAACGGCGGGACGGTCCAGTCCGCCGGGTCGGCGGGCACCACGTCCAGGTGCCCGTGGATCAGGAACGCGGGATGGGACGGGTCGGTCCCGGCGACGCGGGCGAGCACGCTCGCGCGGCCCGGCGCCGACTCGACGATCTCGGCCGCCACGCCGGCCTCGTCCAGCAGCGCGGCGACGTGCTCGGCGGCCGGCCGTTCCGGTTGCGCCACGCCCTCCCCGCGGTTCGTGGTGTCGAACCGGATCAGGTCGGCGCAGATCGCCGCCGCCTCCGCCCCCGCCCGGTCGGTCCCCGCCCGGTCCGCCGCCGCCCCGTCGGGCATCTCGCGCAACTCCACCCCATCAGCCCCTTCCGCAACGAACCTTCATTTTGCTCCCGCGCTGACCTGTGTCAATGAATGATCAAAAACGTCTCGATCCGGTTTCGACTCCGTCAGCGGCGTACCCAAACCGTCAACGTGAGGACGACGCTGCCAGCAATCTAGGTGGCGGCGGGCGGCCAAGCGCCCGCGCGACGAAGCAACGGGGCCGAGGAGGAGCATGACCAGCCTGAGGGGTGCCGGAAGGGGCGTCCGCGTGAAGGTGGCGGGGCTCGCCGCGGTGGCGCTGGCCGCGTCGCTCGGCCTGTCGGCCTGCGGCGGCGACGATGCCGGTGCGGGCGACGGCGCCTTCACCGTGGGCCACAGCGAGCCCGATCACCTGGTGCCGGCCAACACCACGAGCAGCTACTCCTTCGACGTGATCACCGAGCTGTTCGACAACCTGGTGACGCTCACCGAGGACGGCAAGGCCGTCCCGCTGGCCGCGGAGTCGGTCACCTCGGACGACCAGAAGGTGTGGACGATCAAGGTCAGGCCGGGGCAGAAGTTCCACAACGGCGAGCCGGTGACCGCGCAGAGCTTCGCGGACGCGTGGAACAACGCCGCATACGGGCCGAACGCGATGGGCGCCAACGACTACTTCTCGTACATCAAGGGGTACGAGGAGATGAACCCCGAGGACGAGGACGCCAAGCCGGAGGCGGACAAGCTGTCCGGGCTCGAGGTCGTCGACCAGAACACGCTCAAGGTCACGCTGAACGACCCGTTCAACCAGTTCCCGCAGCTGCTCACCTATCCGGCGTACGCGCCGATGCCGAAGGCGGGGCTCAAGGACCTCAAGGGGTTCGACGACCAGCCGATCGGCAACGGCCCGTACAAGATCGAGGGCAAGTGGGAACGCAACAAGCAGATCAAGCTGGTCGCGTTCGAGGGCTACACCGGGCCACGCAAGGCTAAGAACAAGGGCGTGACCTGGAAGAGCTATTCCAGCGCGGACACCGCCTACACCGACCTCCGGGCCGGCCGGATCGACGTCCTCCAGACCATCCCGGCCGGGAAGGTGCCCGAGGCCAAGCGGCTGCTGGGCGACCGGTTCCTGCCGCGCAAGATGGGCACCATCGACTACCTCGGCTTCCCGCTGTTCGACAAGCGCTTCGCCAACGCCGACCTGCGCAGGGCGTTCTCCATGGCCATCGACCGCGAGGGCATCAACAAGGCGGTCTACAACGGCGACTACATCCCCGCCGACTCCCTGCTCCCGCCGATCATCTCCGGGTACCGCCAGGGCGCCTGCGGCGAGCTGTGCACCTACAACCCGGCCAAGGCCAAGGAGCTGTACGAAAAGTCGGGCGGCTTCGAGGGGACGCTGGAGCTGTACTTCTCCAATGCGCAGCCGACGTACGCGCAGTGGATGAGGATCGTCGCGAACTCTCTGCGAGACAACCTCGGCATCCAGAAGATCGAGTTCCGGCAGGTTCCCGCGTCCGACTACTTCTCCATGCTGAGGGCGCGCGAGGAAAAGGGCCCGTACCGGCAGAACTGGGAGGCCGACTACCCGAGCGCGCAGAACTACCTGGAGAACATGTGGCGCTCGGACGCCAACCGCATGGGCTGGGAGAACGAGGAGTTCGACGAGCTCATCGCCAAGGGCAACCGGACGTCCGACCAGCAGGAGGCCCTGAAGTTCTACCACCAGGCCGAGGACATCGCCATCCGTGAGATGCCGATGATCCCGCTGTGGACATGGGTGGGCCAGGGCGGCCGGTCGGAGAAGGTGGGCAATGTCAAGATCACCCCGTACGCGACGGGGCTGGTCGCCACCGAAGTGACGGTGAAGTAGCCGGCGATGTGGCGCTACGTTTTCCGGCGGCTCCTGCAGGCGGTCCCGGTCTTCATCGGCACCACGCTGTTCATCTACGCGATGGTGTTCGCGCTGCCGGGCGATCCGATCCAGGCGCTCGCCGGGGACAAGCCGGTTCCGGAGAACGTCCTGCAGACGCTCCGGGACCGGTACAACCTGAACGACCCGCTGCTGGTGCAGTACGCGAAGTACATGTGGGGCCTCGTCCAGGGCGACCTGGGCGAGAACTACACCGGCCAGAGCGTGTCGGAGATGCTCAGCGGGCGCTGGGCGGTGACCGCGCAGCTCGCGGTCACCGCCTGGCTCTTCGAACTGGGCATAGGGATCATGCTCGGTGTGTGGGCGGGCCTGCGGCGCGGCAGGTTCGCCGACACCCTCGTCCTCGGCGGGACGACCCTGGTGATCGCGGTCCCGGTGTTCGTGCTCGGCTACCTCGCGCAGATCCTGTTCGGCCTGCACTGGAAGATCTTCCCGACGGCCGGGACGGACGACGGGTGGCCGATGAGCTACCTGCTGCCCGGCCTCGTCCTGGGCTCGCTCGGCCTGTCGTACGTGGCGCGGCTGACCCGGACGAGCCTCGCGGAGAATCTGCGGGCCGACTACGTCCGCACCGCCAACGCCAAGGGGCTGTCCCGGGCCCGGGTCGTCGGGCGGCACGCCCTGCGCAACTCCCTGATCCCGGTGGTGACCTATCTGGGCGTCGACTTCGGCAACCTGATGGGCGGCGCGATCGTGACCGAGGGCATCTTCAACCTGCCCGGCATCGGGCAGCAGGTGTTCACCTCGATCCAGCTCAAGGAGGGCCCCGTGGTGGTCGGCGCGGTCACAGTGCTCGTGCTGATCTTCTTGCTGGTCAACCTGATCGTGGACCTGCTGTACGGGGTGCTGGACCCGCGGATCAGGTACGAGTGAGGAGAACATGACGATCAAGGAGCCGGACGCCGGGCCGCCGGGCGCCGAGCCCGCGCCCGCCGCGGGCGCGGGGGCCCCGGGCACCGGCGCCGCGGCCGTCGCGGTCGCGGGCGGCGAGATCGGCAGGGCCTCGCTGTGGGACGACGCCTGGCGCGACCTGCGGCGCCGCTGGATCTTCTGGGGCTCGATGGTGATCCTCGCCGTGGTGGCGGCGATGGCCGCGTTGCCACGGCTGTTCACGGCCACCGAGGCCAACAAGGGATGCGACCCGAACATGGCCAAGCTCGGCCCGTCCGGCGACCACTGGTTCGGCACCGACCTCGCGGGCTGCGACTACTACGCGCACGTCGTGCACGGCGCCCGCCCGACCCTGCTGATCGGCGTCGCGGTCACGCTGTTCGCGCTGCTGATCGCGCTCGTGTTCGGATTGCTCGCGGGTTACTACGGCGGCGCCGTCGACGCACTGATCGCCCGGCTCACCGACGTGTTCTTCGGGCTGCCGTTCGTGCTGGGCGGCACGGTCATCCTCGTCGCCTTCCCCGGGCACGGCGTCGGCGCGATGACGCTGGTGCTGGTGCTGCTCGGCTGGACGACCATGATCCGCATCATGCGCGGCCAGGTCATCTCCGTCCGCGACGCCGACTACGTGCAGGCGGCGCGGCTGCTCGGCGCGTCCGACCGGCGGATCATGACGCGGCACATTCTGCCGAACGCGATCGCCCCGGTGATCGTGATCGCCACCCTCAACGTCGGCCATGTGATCGTGGGCGAGGCGACGCTGGACTTCCTCGGCGTCGGCCTGCAGTACCCGGAGGTCTCCTGGGGCCTGCAGCTCAACCAGGCGAAGGACTCCTTCATCGACCATCCGCACCTGCTGATCTTCCCCGCGGCGTTCCTGTCGGCCACGGTGCTGAGCTTCCTGATGCTCGGCGACGCCGTCCGCGACGCCCTCGACCCGAAGCTGCGGTGATCGGAGACATGAGCACGGAACTGAAGGACGACCCGGTACCGGCGCCCCGGCCGGGGGCGCCGCTGCTGGAGGTCGACGACCTGCACGTGCGGTTCCGCGTGCGCGACCAGGACGTCCACGCCGTGAACGGCCTGTCGTACACGCTCGCCGAAGGGGAGACGCTCGCGATCCTCGGCGAGTCGGGGTCGGGCAAGAGCGTCGCGGCGCAGGCCGTGATGGGCATCCTCGACGTCCCGCCCGCCCGGATCGAGCGCGGGTCGGTGAAGCTGCGCGGCGAGGAACTGCTCGGCCTGCCCGAGAAGCGCCGCCGCGCCTACCGCGGCGACCGCATCTCGATGATCTTCCAGGACGCGCTGACCGCGCTGAACCCCGTCTTCACGGTCGGCGACCAGCTCCGCGAGATGTACCGGGTGCACCGCGGGCTCGGGCGCCGCGCGGCCCGGGACAAGGCCGTCGAGCTGATGGAGCGGGTCCGGATCCCGTCCGCCGCCGAGCGGCTCGGCGACTACCCGCACCAGTTCTCCGGCGGCATGCGCCAGCGCATCATGATCGCGATGGCGCTGGCCCTGGACCCGGACGTGCTGATCGCCGACGAGCCGACCACCGCGCTCGACGTGACCGTGCAGGCGCAGATCATGCGGCTGCTCGCCACGCTCCAGGACGAGCTGCGCATGGGCATGGTGCTGATCACCCACGACCTCGGCGTGGTCGCCGGCGTCGCGGACCGGATCGTCGTCATGTACGCCGGGTCGGTCGCCGAGCAGGCGCCCGCCCGCGAGCTGTACGCGCGGCCCGCCCACCCCTACACCCGGGGGCTGCTGGCCTCGGTGCCGCGGCTCGACCGGCGGGACGCGGCGCTCGTGCCGATCAAGGGCTCGCCGCCGAACCCGGCCGCGCTCCCGCCCGGCTGCCCGTTCCAGCCGCGCTGCCCCCGCGCCGAGGCGGTCTGCGCCGCCGAGGCGCCGCCGCTCGTGACGGTCGCGCCCGGGCACGACGCCGCCTGCCACTTCGCCGCGGAGGTGCACGGTGCCGGAGCAGAGTGAGCAGCCGATCCTCCAGGTGGAGGGGCTCGTCAAGCACTACCCGGTGACTCGCGGCATCGTGCTCAAGCGGGCGGTCGGGCACGTCAAGGCCGTGGACGGCGTCGACCTGGAGCTGCGCCGCGGCGAGACCCTCGGCGTCGTCGGGGAGTCCGGCTGCGGCAAGTCGACGCTGGCGAAACTGCTGCTCGCCGCCGAGCGCCCGACGGCCGGGACGGTCCGCTTCGAGGGTCGCGACGTCTTCGCGCTTCCGAGGCCCGAGCTGCGGGCGCTGCGCCGCCGCATCCAGATGGTGATGCAGGACCCGTACTCGTCCCTCAACCCGCGCATGACGGTCGGCGACATCGTCGGTGAGCCGTTCGCGATCCACCCGGAGGCCGCGCCGAAGGGCGAGCGGCGCCGGCGCGTCCAGGAACTGCTGGAGCTGGTCGGCCTCGACCCCGGCCACGTCAACCGGTACCCGCACCAGTTCTCCGGCGGGCAGCGGCAGCGCGTCGGGATCGCCCGCGCCCTGGCGCTGCGGCCCGACGTCATCGTGTGCGACGAGCCGGTGTCGGCCCTGGACGTCTCGGTCCAGGCGCAGGTGATGAACCTCCTCGCCGAGTTGCAGCGCGAGCTCGGCCTGGCCTACGTGTTCATCGCCCACGACCTCGCCGCCGTCCGCCACATCTCCGACCGGATCGCCGTCATGTACCTGGGCAGGGTCGTCGAGACCGGCGACGAGGAGCAGATCTACGAGCACCCGACCCACCCGTACACGCAGGCGCTGCTGTCGGCGGTGCCGGTGCCCGACCCGGACGCGGCCGTCTGGACGGACCAGATCCGGCTGGAGGGGGAGCCGCCGTCGCCGATGGACCCGCCGTCCGGCTGCCGGTTCCGGACCCGGTGCTGGAAGGCGCGGGACGTCTGCGCGGAGGAGGAGCCCGCGCTCCGGGCGCGGGACGGTTCCGCCCATCCCAGCGCGTGCCATTTCGCGGCTGAGGTCACTCTGACGGAACGGACGTGAGGTACGGCGGGCCGCGCGTCGCGCGGTCCGTAGGGTGGAGGCCATGGCACGCAAGGGCAGGCACGGACCCCGGGCGCGAACCTACGAGATCGACGGCGGGGAGGCCGAGCTCCTGCGGGACGCCGACCGCGACGGCGGCTGGATGCTCCTCGTCGACGGCGTGCCGCAGTCGTACGTGAACCTGGCCGACCCGACCTACCTCGACTTCGAGTACATGCGGCTGATGGGCGACGTGGTCGACTCCCTCGGGCCGGACGGCGAGGCGTTCGACGCGGTCCACATCGGCGGCGCGGGATGCACGCTGCCCCGCTACATCGCCGCGACGCGGCCCGGCTCCAGGCAGATCGTGCTGGAGCCGGACGCGGAGTTGGTGCAGCTCGTCCGGGAGCAGCTGCCGGTCAAGGGCGTCCCCGGCCTGCGGATCCGCGTCACCGACGGGCGCACCGGGGTCGCGGCGCTCGCGGACGAGGCCGACGACCTCGTGGTGATGGACGCGTTCGCCGGGGCGTCGATGCCGCCGGAGCTCGCGACCCGCGAGTTCGTCCTGGACGCGGCGCGGGTGCTGCGTCCAGCCGGCGTCTACCTGGCCAACGTCGCAGACGGCTTCCGGCTGCCGTTCGCCCGGCGGGTGACCGCGACGGTCCGCTCGGTGTTCCGGCACACGCTGCTGATGGGCGATCCCGGCGTGCTGCGGGGCCGCCGCTTCGGCAACCTGATCGTCGCCGCGTCGCGCGAGCCGCTCCCGGTGGCGGAGCTGACCCGCCGCGCGGCGGGCGGCATCGTCCGGGCGCGGCTGCTGGAGGGCGGCGACCTCGCCGCCTTCTGCGCGGGCGCCGCGCCGCTGCGCGACGGCGAGGAGATCGTCACGCCCGTCCCGCCGCCGCAGGTCTTCGGGAGGCCCTGACCCGCGGCGGCGCCACGTTGAGATGGAGGAAACGATGATTCTCGTCACCGGAGCGAGCGGCACGCTCGGCACGCCGGTCACCCGGCTGCTCGCCGAGGCGGGCGCGGACGTGCACGGGCTGAGCCGCCGCGCGCGGGAACCCGAGGCAGGCGTGACCTGGCACAAGGGCGACCTGTGGAAGGGCGAGGGCATCGACGCCGCGCTCGAGGGCGTGGAGACGATCGTGCACTGCGCCAGCGACCCGTTCCACACCAAACGGGACCTGGCGGCCACGCGCAGGCTGGTCGAGGCCGCGCGCAGGCAGGGCGCGCCGCACCTGATCTACATCTCGATCGTCGGCGTCGACAAGATCCCCTACAGCTACTACCGGACCAAGCACGCGGTGGAGAGGCTCGTCGAGGACTCCGGCCTGCCGTACACGATCCTGCGCACCACCCAGTTCCACACGCTCCCGGACATGGTCTTCACCGTTCTCACCAAGATCCCCGGGGTGGTGGCGCTGCCCAGGAACCTGCGCGACCAGCCGATCGACGTCGGAGAGGTCGCCGAGCGCCTCACCGAACTCGCGCTGGCCGCCGGTCCCGCGAGGCGGGTGGATGACATGGGTGGCCCGGAGGTGCTCACCGCCGAGGAGATGATGCGGGACTACCTGGCGGCTCGCGGCCTGCGCAAGCCCGTGCGGCTGCCGCTGCCGCTGCCGGGGAAGGCCGCGCGCGGATTCCGGGAAGGCCGCCATCTGACTCCGGACCGGGCGGTGGGGAAGCGGACCTGGAGGCAGTTCCTGGACGAGACCCGCACGCATCGGTAACGGGCGGATTCCCCTCCCGTATCGGCCTCATCCGGCCGCGCCATGTCCCATAATCGAGCGATGGAGTCGTCCACCCGAATTCTCATTCTCGGCATGGACTCGTCGGGGAGAATTCTTCAGTTCGACCGCAATGCCGCCGCCGTGCTGCGCCCGGACCCGGACGACCTGCTGGGTGCGCACCTGGACGAGGTCATCCCCGGCGCCCGGGAGCCGCTGCTGGAGGCGCTGAAGGCCAGGCGGGAGCGCACCGCCATGCTCGCCGTGGAGAACCCCGCGGGCGGGTCGCTCGACGCGGTCGTAACGGTCCACCCGATGAACGGCGGCGCGCCCGACGTCGTCGCGCTCGCCGTCGTCCGGGTGCCGGTGCCGCTCGCGGACCGTTTCGTCGACCCGGCGGTCATCCGGCGGGCACTGCTGGACGACGCGCTGCCGCGGATCGGCTCCACGCTCGACCTGGAAATGCTGGCCCGCGGCCTGATGGACGTCCTCGTCCCGCATTTCTGCAATTCCGGCGCGCTGATGCTCCTGGAGAGCCATATCGACGCCGACGAGCCGCCGGAGGGCCCGGACGGCCCGCAGCTGCGCCGGATGGCGATCGGGTTCGACGACGAGGATCCGGCCTGGGACGCGACCTTCCCGACGGGGGAGTCCCTCGTCTACCCGGAGGGCACCCCGCACGTGCTGTGCCTGCAGTCGGGCGAGCCGGTGCTGCGCGCCCTCGGCGGCGAGGGCGCGGCCAGGCTCGCCGCCGCGTGGCGGCGGCCTCCCGTCGCCGAGCTGCTCAAGGGCGCCTCGATGCTGCTGCTGCCGATCGCGTCGGCGGCGGGTGTCCTCGGCTTCTTCGTGTGCACGCGCAACGCCGCGCACCGGCCGTTCGACGCCTACGACGTCGAGATCGGGATGGAGTTCGCCAACCGGGCGTCCATCTTCATCGAGAGCGCCCGGCAGTACTCGCGGGAGCGCGCGACGGCGCTGACCCTGCAGCGCAGCCTGCTCCCGACCGGGCTGTCGGCTCCGTCGCCGGTCGAGGTGCACCACCGGTACCTGCCAGGTAGCCGCCTCATCGAGGTCGGCGGCGACTGGTACGAGTCGATCGCGCTGCCCGGCGGCCGGGTCGCCCTCGTGGTCGGGGACGTGGCCGGGCACGGCGTGAAGGCCGCCGTCACCATGGGCCGGCTCCGCACCGCGATCCACACCCTCGCCGGCCTGGAGCTGCCGCCCGCCGAGGCGCTGGAGCGGCTCGACTGGCTGATGGAGACGCTCGGCGAGCGCGAACCGCACTTCGCCACCTGCGCCTACGTCGTCTACGACGCGGTCAGCGGCCGGTGCGAGGTCGCCAGCGCCGGGCACCTGCCGCCGCTGCTCGTCCCGCCCGGCGCCGACTCGGAGTACCTGCCGGTGCCGCCCGCGCCGCCGCTCGGCGTCGGGGGCGAGGGCCCGATCGTCAGCCGCGAGTTCACCGTCGAGGACGGCACGCTGCTGTTCCTCTACACCGACGGCCTGGTGGAGAACCGGGCCCGCGACATCGACGACGGGCTCGCCCGGCTGCAGGCGACCTTCGGCCCGGGCGCCGCGGCGCGGCCGCTGGAGGACCTGTGCCAGGCGGCGCTCGACGGCGTCTACGACGACCAGCACCGCGACGACATCGCGATGCTCGTGGCGCGGCTGGCGCGCATCCCCGCCGACCGGCACGCCTCCTGGGAGCTGCCGGCCGAGCCCGCCGCCGTCCGCCGCGCCCGCGGCCTGATCCGCGACCGGCTGGCCCGCTGGGGCCTGGAGGACATGGCCTACACGACCACGCTGCTGGCGTCCGAGCTGGTCACCAACGCGATCCGGCACGCGGGCGGCCGGATCGTGCTGCGGCTGGTGCGGGAGGGCGGGCTGGTCTGCGAGGTGTTCGACTCCTCGGACGGGCGGCCCCGCATCCGCCACCACGACGAGGAGGAGGACGACGCGAGCGAGTCGGGTCGCGGCCTGCACGTGGTGGGGCGGCTGGCGCAGCGCTGGGGCGTCCGCCGCACCAAGGGCGGCAAGGTGGTCTGGTGCGAGCAGGAACTGCCGTGACCGGGCCCTAGCGCAGCACCGAGATGTGCACGTGGTCGTAGTGGTTCTGGGTGATGCTGCCGCGGTCCTCCATCGGCCGCCAGCCGCCGCCGCGGACGTTCCAGATCCGCTGCTTCCAGATGACGTAGGAGATCCCGAGCCGGCGCGCGTTGGCCACGGCGTACGCGGCGACCTGGTCGCCGTGCCGCTGGGCGCCCGCGCTCGGCATCCGGCCGCCGGTGCTCTCCATGAAGTCGCAGGCGCGGCCGTCGCCGTGGTCCTGCGGGTCGCCGGTGGAGCGGTGGCAGCCGATCACCGGGAACGGGCCGAACATGCCGGCGATCTCCAGCAGGACGGTCCGCATCGTGGGGGTCATCATGTTGCCGGTGATGGGCGTGCGGTCGCCGGACGCCCCGTCCGGACGCCCCGTGACCTGCGGCCGGTTCTTCCGCTTCCCGGAGCCGGCCGGGGTCTTCGGCGTCGCCAGCGCCGCCACCCTCGTGCCGCGCGGAAGGATCCGCCGCAGCCGCTTCGCCAGCTTCGCGGTGTCGGCCTTCGGGGCGCTGACGACGAGGCCGTTCCCGTCCGGCATGCCGAGCGCGCGGGCCTGCCGGCGCGACACGACCGCGTCGATGTCGCCGATGCCCATCGACGCGTAGGCGCCGACGCGGACCCGCCCCGGGCTCGTGCTGCGGCCCGCGGTGACGACCGAGCCCAGCGGCAGCGCGTCCCGGCCGTACTCGAACGAGACGGCCAGGCCGCCCAGGGCGATGGTCTGCCACAGCTGGTCGGACTCGGCGGTGGGCCCGGGGGCGAACGCCCGGAACCCCGACGGGTCGACGCCGAGCAGCCCCATGCGGCGCCCGCCGACCTGCGCCCGCGCGGCGTCCACGACCGTGACCCCGGCGACGCCGTCGAGCCGCCTCGCCCGCTCGACCGCCTGGGGCGGTAAGGAGGACGGGCCCGCCACGAGCAGGTGCGGCGTGTACCGGCGGGTGAGCGGCGCGACGGTGGGCGTCCGCGGCGCCTGGTCCACCGAGACGAGGTTTCCGGCCTTGGCCGGCCCGCCGTCCGCCCGGTCGTGCACGATGACGCCGACGTCGGCCGCCAGGGTGAGGACGATTCCCGCCGCGATGCCCGCGCAGAGCCCCCTGCCGCCTCGCATCCGTCGCCGACCCCCTCGCCGTCCTCCGCCGCATCGTAGAGGAGCGGGCGGCACGGTGTGGTGTCAGGCGGCGTGGTGTCAGGCGGTGTGGTGTCAGGCGGCGCCGCGGGCCCCGTCGCGGCGGAGCACGATCATCGCGACGTCGTCCTCGCGGTGCCCGAACTCGGCGAGCACGCGGTCGCTGAACCGTTCGAGGTCGTCCTCCGCGCGGCCGGCGACGGCCCGCAGCCGCTCCAGGTTGTCGCCCAGCGGGATGCCGCGGTCCTCGATCAGCCCGTCGGTGAGCAGCATGACGATGCCGCCCGGCGGCACCACGGTCTCCTCGACCGCCACGTCCTCCACGGGGAACCCGAGCAGCACGCCGCCGCCCGAGCCGTAGCGGGCCCGGCCGCCCGAGATGTGCAGCGGCGGGATGTGCCCGGCGTTGGCGACCTGCGCGGCGCCCGTGCGGGGATCCAGCGTCAGCAGGCACATCGTCGCGGTCTGGTCGCCGTGGTAGCGCTCCATCACGTCGTTCAGCAGCCGCAGGATCGTGACGGCGTCGTGGCCTTCGGCGGCGAAGGCCCGCAGCGCGTGCCGGATCTCCGCCATCACCGTCGCGGCGAGCAGCGAGTGGCCCTGCACGTCCCCGATGGCCACCAGGACCCGGTCGCCGCGGTCGAGGACCTCGTAGAAGTCGCCGCCGACCTCCGCCTGGTCGCCGGCGGGCGCGTACCGGACGGCGAAGGCCCAGCCGGGCACCGGCGGGGTCGCCGCGGGGAGGAGGCTGCGCTGGATGGTGAGCGAGACCGTGTGCTCCTCGGTGTAGGACCTGAGCGCCTCCATCGCGAGGGCCAGGGTCTGGCCGAGCTGGCGGAGCAGTTCGGTGTCGCCCTTCTCCGGGACGCCGCGGGCGTCGATCACGATCGCGGCGGCCGGCCGGTCCGCCTTGAGCCGCGAGACCGCGATCACGGCGTCCCCCTCCACCACCGTGTCGGGCAGCAGCTCCCGCCACGCGTGCGCGGGCACCCGCCTGACCTCGGTCCCGGTGTCGTCCGCGAGCCCCGTCATGCCGACCAGCCGGGGCAGCAGGCCGGACGGATGGTCGCGGTACTCCGGCCCGCCGCCGCGCTCCACGGTCCGCACCGGTCTGCCCTCCAGCGGCTGGGTGAACACCGCGGCCGGCGTCCCGAAGATCGTGTGGGCGCCGTGCACCGCGACCGCGGCGAGCTCCTCGAAGGATCCGGCGGCGTTGATCCGCAGGGACGTGCGGGTGAAGGCCGCCAGCCGGGAGGCCATCCGCTCGGCCCGGTGCAGCGCCCGGTAGTAGCGCAGCACCGCCTCCACGGTCGCGAGGAACTCGCCGGGGTCGATCGGGTCGGTCATGTAGGCGTCGGCGCCCCGGCGCAGCCCGTGGACGCGGTCCGCGATGTCCACGGCGTGCGCCGAGATGTGGATCACGGGCAGCGACCCCGTCCGCGGCGCGGACTTGATCCGCTCGCAGACCTCGATGCCGCTCATGTCCGGCAGCCGCACGTCCAGCACCACCAGCTCGATCTCGTGCTCGGCGAGCCGCCGCCAGGTCTCCGCCGCGGACGCGGCCTCCACCACGACGTGCCCGGCGCGGCGCAGCCAGCTGCCGATGATGTACCGCTTGGTGTCGTTGTCGTCGACCACCAGCGTCGTGCACGCGGGCGTGCCGGTCATGCCGGCCCCCCGGCGTCGCGGGGGCGGGCGGTGCCATCGGCCAGGGCGGCGCGCACCGCGTCGGCGAGCGTCTCCGGGCCGATCCTGTCCTTGGCCAGCATTGCGCCCGCGCGAGCCAGCCGCGGGTCGTCCGAAACCGTCACGTCCGCCGAGGTGACCAGCACGACCGGCGGCTCCGGCGGGAGTTCGGCGAGGACGTCGACGCCGTCCACTCCGGGCATGCGCAGGTCCAGCAGGATGAGGCCGGGCGGGTCGGCGGCGACGGCGGCGAGCGCGGCACGGCCGTCGGCGGCCTCGCTGACCCGTTCCGCGGCCTCCTCCACCAGGCCGCGCAGGAGCCGGCGGGTCGCGTCGTCGTCATCGGCGATCAGCACGTGGCCGAGGCCGAGCTCGGCCAGGGGCCGGTAGGGCGGCAGCCGCAGCGTCACCGTCGTGCCCTCGCCCTCGGCGCTCTCCAGGAGGAGCTCGCCGCCGAGCGCGGTGGCGAGGTGGCGGGCGTAGGGCAGGCCGAGCCCGGTTCCCCGCGCCGTGCCGCCCGGCGCCTGGTAGAACTCCTCGAAGACCCGCTCCTGCTCGTCGGGCGGGATGCCCACGCCGGTGTCGGTGACGACGAACTCGGTGTGCCGGGACGTCGCTCCGGCGGCGAGGCGGACCTCCCCTTCCGCCGTGAACTTCAGCCCGTTGCCCACCAGGTTCCGCAGGATGCGGGAGAGCATCTCCCGGTCGGTCACGATGACGGGGGGCGCGCGGGACACGTCCACGGAGAGCGTGAGCCCGGCCTGCTCGGCCATCGGGCCCATCAGCTCCGCCAGGTGCTTCAGCAGCGCCGGGACGTTCACCGGCGCGGGCCGCGGCTCCAGCCTGCCCTGCTCGGCCTTCGCCATGTCGAGCAGCTCGTCGACCAGCGCCAGCAGGGTGCCGCCGGTCTCCCCGATCAGGATGATCTGATGGCGCTGCTCCGGGGTGACCGGTTCGGCGGCGGGATCGAGGAGCAGCCGGGACAGGCCGATGATGCCGTTCACGGGGGTGCGCAGCTCGTGGCTGATATTGGCCCAGAAGCGGTTCTTCACCTCGACCGCCCTCCGCAGCTGGTCGGACTTCTCCTCCAGCTCGGCGTGCAGCGCCACCACGCCGCTGTTGGTCTCCTCCAGCTCCTCGGAGATCTCGTTGTAGAGGGCCATCACGCCGTGGTTGGTCGCCTCCAGCTCGGCGTTGAGGTTCCGCAGCTCCTCCAGCGCGGCGAGGAGTTCGGCGTTCTGCGTCCTGAGCTCCTCAAGGGCGGTGGCGGGCCGGAGCCGGCGGAGCCGGACCCGCAGGGCGGCGACGTCCTCGTCGGCCATCGGAGCGGCACTGGCGGGCAGGTCCTTGCGCAGCCGGATCCGGTCGCGGTCGCCGGTCCGGTCCTCCTCGATCAGGGTCATCAGGCGGGCCGCCGCGTCCAGCGACTCCGGCGGGCGGTCCGGCCGGGCCCGCCCGAGATCGAGTTCGATCACCAGGCCGGGCCGCCCGCCGTCGTCGAGGCGGAACGCGACGGACACCCTCCCGGCGGACGCGTACAGCTGCCGCCCGGCCTCGCTGAGCGCGGTGGCGACCCGGACCTGGTCCTGGTGGTCGAGGCCGACCGCGGCGGCGACGTGCCGGCCGGCCTGGCGGACGGCGAACACGCCGTGCTCGTCCACGATCTCCATGCGGAGCAGGTCGCCGGCCATGCGGTCACTCCCATCCGGCCGTGGTGACGGCGAGCACGGACCGGTCGTCGCGCCGCACCCCGGCGTCGCGCAGCAGGGTCGCCGCGATCAGCATCGGGTCGCGGCGGCCGTGCTGGTCGGCGAGGCCCCACCGGCCGGTCAGGCCGTCGGAGTGCAATACCACCGCCGCGTCCGGCGGCAGGTCGTAGGAGTGCTCCCGGATCCGGTCGGCATGGACGCCCGCGATCCCCGGGACGGAGATCATCCCGGTGCGGCGCTCCGGCCCGACGATCCATGCGCCGATGTTCCCGATCCCCGCGAACCGCACCCGCCCGGCCGCCGGGTCGACGGAGACGACGCCGACCGCGCCGCCCCGGGTGGCCGACATCCGCCGGTGGACGTGGCGCAGGACGTCGCCGGGCCGGGCCGGCGGCGCCGCCTCGTGTGCCGCCCTGACGGCCTCCCACGCCGCCCGCGCGGCCAGCGGGCCGTGCCCGAGGCCGTCGCAGAGCAGCGCGTGGACCGTGCCGTCGGCCAGGCGCGCCGTGTACGCGTCGCCGCACACCTCCTCGCCCTCGATCGTCACGGTGAGGCCGGCGAACGGCGGGTCCGCGCCGTCCTGCCCGGCGGGCGTGCCCGGAGGCAGGAACCGCGCGTACAGCACCGTGCCCGTCCGGGGCAGCGAGAACATCCCGCAGCGGTCGGCGAGCCGCTCGATCGACCCGAGCCCGAGCCCGAGGGTGCCGCTGGTCGAGTAGCCGTCCGCGCGTGAGGCCGGCACGTCGGCGATGCCGGGCCCGCGGTCCACGCAGACGAACTCCAGCAGCGCGGTCTCACCGGACCGGACGATCCGCACCACCATCTCGCCCTGCCGCGCGTGGTTGGCGAGGTTCGTGGCCGCCTCGGTCGCCGCGAGCTGGACCTGGCCGAGGCGCTCCCCGCCGAACCCGAGCCGCTCGGCGAACGCGGTGATCCGCCGCCGCACGCCCGCCGCCGCGCTCGGCTCCTCCACCCGCACCAGCAGCGAGTCGCCCGCCGGCGGGCTGGTCGTCCATCCGCCGCCGTTCAGCGGAGCCATTTGGCCACCGTCACCGTGGTGCCCTTCCCCACCTCGCTCGACAGGCTGAACTCGTCGCTCAGCCGGCGGGCGCCCGAGAGGCCGAGCCCGAGGCCCGTCCCGCTCGTCCATCCCTCGCTGAGCGCCTGGTCCACGTCCGCGATGCCGGGCCCCCTGTCGGTGAAGACGACGCGCACGCCCCGGCGGCCTCCCTCGCCGGTGGCCTGCTCCACCCGCATCGTCCCGCCGCCGCCGTGCGCGTAGGTGTTGCGGGCCAGCTCGCTCGCCGCCGTGACGATCTTGGTCTGGTCGACCAGGGACAGCCCCGCCGCCGCGGCGGCCGACCGGACCAGGTGCCGGACGCGGACGACGTCGTCGTTGGAGGCGATGGGCATCTCGCCGCCGGGCGGCAGGGTCATGGGCCGCCCGCCGCGGCGGTGCGGGCGTCCGGCGGCCCGGCGCCGAACAGCCGCATGCCCTCCTCCAGGTCCAGCGCGGTGCGCACCCCGCCCAGCGACAGCCCGAGCTCCACCAGCGTGATCGCCACCGCGGGGCGCATCCCGACGACCACCGTCTCGGCGTCCATGAGCCGCGACATGGCGGCGATGGTGGCGAACATCCGGCCGATGAACGAGTCGACGATGTCCACCGCGGTGATGTCGATCACGACGCCGCGCGCGCCGGTGCCGGAGACCCGCTCGGCGAGATCCTCCTGCAGCGCCATGACGGTCTGGTCCTGCAGGTCGGTCTGGATCGACACAAGCAGGACGTCCCCGATCTTCAGGATCGGCACCCGTTCCATCAGTCCTCCCGCCCGGCGACCACCCGCACGCCGCGGAGCGCGAGCGTGTACGCCAGCGCGTCGGCCAGGGTCGGCTTGGTCACGATGTCGCCGAACTCGATGCCGAGCGTCACGATCGTCTGGGCGATCTGCGGCCGGATCCCCGAGATCACGCAGTGCGTGCCCATCAGCCGGGCCGCCATCACCGTCTTCATCAGGTGCTGGGCGACCTCGGTGTCCACGGCGGCCACGCCGGTGATGTCGATCACCGCGAACCGGCAGCCGGTGTCCACCAGGGTCTGCAGCAGCGTCTCCATCACGACCTGGGTGCGCGCGGAGTCGAGGGTTCCGACGAGCGGGACCCCGAGCACCCCGTCCCACAGCTTCACCACCGGCGTGGACAGCTCCAGCAGCTGCTCGGCCTGGTCGGCGATGACCTGCTCGCGCGCCGCCGCGTAGGTCTCGAACGTCGCCAGCCCGAGCTCGTCGACGTAGGCCGAGAAGTCGATGATCTCGCTGTAGGCGCGCTGGTCACGGGTGGTCCTGATCTGCTCGTACAGCGCCTGCTTCAGCGCGAACACGCTGATCGCGGTCTCGCGCGGGCTGAACCCCTGCCGGGCCCGGCTGCGCGAGATCTCCGCCAGCGTCGCCCGCAGCTCGCCCGAGGCCGCGTCGTCGCCCTCCAGGGAGCGCTCGACCAGCCCGTACAACTCGCCCAGCTCCGCCTGGACCTCATGCTCGGTGAGCCTGCCGCGGATGCCGGGGGTCACCAGCTCGACCCAGCGGGCCAGCACCGGCTCCCGCCAAGAGCGCAGCAGCTCCGTGATCCGTACATCGCCCGAGCCGTCGGTCATCGCCGCGCTCCCTCCGTGCCCCGGTCCGGACGGCGGCCGCTCGGCGGGGGTCGCCCGCGCGCATCATTCGAGGAGGTCGTCCCGGCCGCGCCACCCGGTGCTCACCCGCACCACGGTAACCGCGGAATCGGCGGGTCCCACCGGTACTGACCTGGACGTTTACGTGAGATGACCACCTTTTGGCTTTGGTGTCAGTCCCACCAGAATGACCAGTTGGTCTTGCCGCGGATCTCCTCGGCGTAGCCGGCCAGCGTCCCCGGGCCCTGGAAAAGGATGTCCGGGCAGAACGCCCAGTGCTCGGCCGCGACGTGCACGGCGTGCCGGGTGGTGACGGGGGGCGCGGCGACGCTGAGCTCCAGCGTGTTGAAGCCGAGCCCGATGACGCGCGCGCCGAACCGGTCCTCCCAGCCTCGCAGGACGGCGGCGAGCGGCGCGGTCCACTCGTTGTGGTTCAGAGCGCCCTGCCAGCCGACGGCGGCGAGCGCGTCGGCGCCCCGGTCCACCGCCACCAGGCCGAGCGACAGGCCGCGGGCGGCGAGCGCGCGGGCGTGCCGGTCGGCCACGGCGTCCGGGTCGTCGACCGGGACGCCCGCCGGGGCCGGCCCGGGGCAGTGCCGGCCGAACGGGGCGAGGTCGTCGTGGTCGCCGTCCGCCTGCTCCGCCCAGTCGGCCCACACCTCGTACATGAACGCGTGGGGCTGGTAGTTGCCGACCTCGGCGACCGGCTCGGGGGCGATCTGGCCGGCCGCCCAGGGCTGGTCCGTCTCGTCCATCAGCAGGGGCCACAGGCCCGAGCGCGGGTGCTCGGCGCGGAACCTGGCCCACACCTGCCCGCCGACCGGGTCGTCGCTCAGCCAGAAGGCGGGCCGCATGAGGAACTGCCGCTGCGGGTAGCCGGGGTCGGGCCAGATCAGGTCCCCGTCGGGCAGCGGCGCCGACAGCGTCCGCCCGGCCGCGCCGTCCCCGGCGCCGCCGTCGAACAGCTGCGGCAGATCGCCCGGCAGGTGCCGGACCTCCACATCATCCATTTCACGCCGTTCCGGTACAGAGCATGCCAGTGGCGATCGTAACGGCGGCGGGGCCGCCCGGGGGACGAGCCGTGCGGTTCGTCCGTCCCGGGCGGCCGGGGCGGGGCGGGATCAGCGCTCGCGCCGCCCCCGGAGCAGGTAGTCGATCAGCACCGCGACGACGGCGGCGCCGGTCACGGCGCTGACGACGATCTGCAGCCAGGCGTCGCCGAGGACCACGTTGGAGATGACGTTGACGGCGATGAGGATCGCGAACAGGGTCCAGCGGGTGGAGTTGGTCATGATGACGTCTCCTTTCAGGAGAGGGAGGGGGAGGTGCGCCGGCGCAGGACCGCCCGCGCCGGCAGGAGGATCGCGGCGGCGGCGGGGCCCGCCGTGCCGAGCAGGACGGCCGCGCAGGTCAGCGGCGGGACCGAGGGGAGCGGGAGCCCGGTGACGGCCGCCGCGAAGGTCAGCAGCGTCACGGTCGCGATGAGCGTCCCGGCCGCGATGCCGGTGCCGAGCACGATCGCGGCCTCCAGCCGCAGCATCCGCAGCACCTGGCGGCGGGTCGCGCCGACCAGCCGCAGCAGGGCGAACTCGCGCCGCCGCGCCGCCGTGGCCACCGCGAGCGTCGTGACGAGCCCGATGAGGATGAACCCGGTGATCGCCGCGACGATCACGCGGCCGACGAACCCCTGCAGCCTGATCTCCTGCGAGAGGCCCGTCCGGAACGCGGCGGGGGAGACCACCCGGACGCCGGCGTAGGCGGCGGTGACGGCCGTCAGGTCCGCGTCTCCGCGGACGAGGACATGGTCGTCTAGCGGAGCCGACGAGTGCGCGGCGACCAGGTCACGCGGGAGCAGCACGTCGCCGAAGCCGAAGCCCCGGCCGTAGACCGCCACCACGCGGGCGCGGACGCGCGTTCCGTCGGCGAGCCACAGCGCCGCCGTGTCGCCGACGTCGAAGCCGCCCGCCACGTCCCGGCTGAGCGCGACCGCGTTCCCGCGCAGGTCGGCGAGCCGGCCCGAGGAGACGTCGGGGTCCATGGTCGCCGCGGCGTCCGGGCCGATGCCGCGGGCGTCCAGCGAACGGAGGTTCTTCTCGCCCAGCTCCTTGACCGCCATGACGACGCCGGTGCGCCTGACCGGCGTCGCGGCCGTCACGCCGGGGACGCGGCGCACCGCCTCGGCGACCCCGTGCGGGAGGCCGGGGCCGGACGACACCACGACCCGGTCGGCGCGAAGGCCCTCTTCCGCCTGCACCCGCGCGGCGTGCGCGACTGTGGACTGCGCGAACAGCTGGACGCCCGCGAAGGCGACGGCCAGGGCGACCGGCGTGATCAGCGACCCGGCGCGCAGCGCGGCGGCGCCGGCCGCGTGCTGGGCCATCCGCCCGGACACCGGGGCGACGGTCCGGGCGGCCCGCCCGAGGACCCGGTTGCCGAACCGGGCCAGCAGGGGGCCGAGGAAGGCCGTCGCGATGATCAGGGAGATGACGAGGCCGCCGAGCGAGGCGTTCGCGGCGGGCCCGGTCGCACCGGCCGAGAAGCCGAGCGCGTTCAGGCCGATGACGAGGAACACCACGCCGGTGACGACGCGCCACCGGGGCAGGCGGCCGGGCTCGGCCGCGGTCTCGCCGAGCGCCTCCACCGGGCGGATCCGCGACACCCGCAGCGCGGCCACGAGCGAGGTCACGGCGGCGGCGAGGACCGCGGTCGCGACCGCGGCCAGCGCGGGCAGCGGGCTGAGCGACAGCCCGAACCCGTCCGGCAGCACGCCCTTGCGGATCATCGCGGCGTGCATCCCCGCGCCGAGCGCGAGGGACAGCGCGCCGCCGGTCAGCGCGGCCGGGACGGCGATGCGCGTCGTCTCCCGCACGACCGCGCCCCGGACCTGGCCCGGCGTCGCCCCGACCGCCCGGAGCAGCGCGAGCTCGCGGCCCCGCTCCCGCACCGACAGGACGATCAGTCCGCCGAGGACCACGAGCGCGGTCAGCACGGCCAGGCCGCCGAACGAGGCGGCCAGCTCCACGATGCCGGGGCGCGCCGCGGCCACGGCCGGGTCCTCGGCGTCGCCGCGCGCCGCCCCGGTCGCGACGGTGAGCCCCGGGGCGGCCTCGCGGAGCGCGTCCCCGTCCGCGTCGCCGACGACCGCGAGGGCGTCGGCCCGGCCCGGGTGCCCGCCGAGGGCGGCGGCGGTCGCCGTGGTGAAGAAGGCCGCGCCGGGACCGTCCGCGACGAGCCCGGACACCCGGTACGGGCGGGGCGTCCCGCCGGCCTGCACCCGGACCGGGTCGCCCGGCCTGATGCCGGTGGAGGCGCTCAGCACCACCTCGTCAGGTGCCTGTGGCGCGCGGCCCGCGCTGAGGCTGTAGGGACGCAGGGCCGCCGACTCCCAGCCGTGGCCGGTCACGGCCCGGCCGGTGGAGAGCAGGACGGGGAAGGAGACGTCCGCCACCACGGCCCGCACCCCCGGGACGGCGCGCAGCTTCGCCGCGACCGCGAGAGGGACCGGCGCGCGCTCGGTCAAAGGGCGGCTCTGTTCCTCCGGCTCGTCACCGAACCGCTTCATCCGGTCCTCGACGCTCTGCGGCCCTGTCACGATCGCCGTGGCGGCACCGAACCGCTCGACCGGGGCGTGCGCCCGCAGCGCCGACTCCAGCAGGACCCCGCACGCCCCGACGAGCGCCGCCGCGAACGCCAGCGCCACGAAGATCCCGGCGGACGGCCCCCTGCCCTTCACAGCGTCTCCCAGCGGGCCATGACGGCGGACACGGTCGGGGCGGCCAGCTCGTCCACGATCCGGCCGCGGCTGAGGAAGACGACCGAGTCGGCCCACGCGGCCGCCATCGGGTCGTGCGTGACCAGCACGACGGTCTGGCCGGTCAGGTCCACCGCCTCGCGCAGCATCCGCATGACGTCGCGGGCCGTGCGCGGGTCGAGCGCCCCGGTCGGCTCGTCCGCGAACACGACCTCCGGACGGGTGATCAGCGCGCGGGCGAGCGCGGCGCGCTGCTGCTGCCCGCCCGACAGCTCCGACGGCCGGTGCCGGAGCCGGTCCGCGAGCCCGACCCGCGCGACGACCTCGCCGAGCCAGGCCGGGTCCGCCTCGGCGCCGCCGAGCCGCAGCGGGAGCGTGATGTTCTGCTCGACGTCCATGGACGGGATCAGGTTGAACGCCTGGAAGACGAACCCGATCCGCTCCCGGCGCAGCCGGGTCCGCTTCGCCTCGCCCAGTCGGCCGAGCTCGACGCCGCCGATCCGGACGGTGCCGGCGGTCGGGCGGTCGAGCCCGGACGCGCAGTGCAGGAACGTGCTCTTGCCCGACCCGGACGGCCCCATCACGGCGGTGAACCCGCCGCGCGGGAACGTGCGGGTGACGCCGTCCAGCGCCCGCACCTCGCCGTAGGTCTTGCTGACCGCGTCCAGGCTGACCGCGTCCAGGACCGTCGCCGGCGCCGGGGCCCCGGCCGTCATCGTCGTCATGTCTTCCCTCCGGGGGACGCCACCTCTCACCTGGACGAACCTAGGTTCCGGAGGGGGCCGGGCACATTGCACCGCACTACCGAATCGGTGGTGTAGCGGGCTACACCACGGCATGGGTGCAGGCCCGGGTGCGCGGTGCCCCGGCGTCCCTTACGGTGTCCTGCGAGGTGACATGGACGGGGCTCTGAGACGCAGCGCGGACGCGACCGCGGAGCTGGTGCGCGCGCTGCGCACCGGCCTCCCCGCGCTGGCCGGGCTCGTCCCGCTGGCGGCCGTCCTGGCGCTGCTTCCGATCGCCCTGCCCTCGCTTCCGTCGGCCGTGAAGCCGCTGCGGGCGCTGGCGAGCGCGGAGCGGCGCCGCGCCGGCCGCGTCCTGGGGCGCGAGATCCCCGAGCCGTACCCGCCATCCCGTGGGGAGGGCCTGGCCGAGGCGCGCCGGCTGCTGCGGTCGCCGTCCACCTGGCGGGACGTGGCCTGGCTGGCGCTCCACGGCGTCACCGCCCTCGGGACGGCGATGATCGCGGTGGGGATCTGGCCGTCGATCCCGTTCACGCTGTCGCTGCCCCTGTGGTGGTGGGCGGCGCCGGAGGGCTCCCAGTCGGCGTTCATCACGCTGGACAGCTGGCCGAAGGCGCTGACGATGCCCTTCCTCCAGGGCGCCTTCGATCTCGCCGTCCTGCTGTGGCTGGTGCCGCGGCTCGTCCGCTGGCAGGCGCGGCTCGCCGAGGCCCTGCTGTCCCCGACCCGCCGCACGAGCCTCGCCGAGCGGGTCGAGGAGCTGACCGAGACCCGCGCCGAGGCCCTGGAGGCGCACGGCGCCGAGCTGCGCCGCATCGAGCGCGACCTGCACGACGGCACGCAGGCCCAGCTCGTCGCCGCCGCGTTGCGGCTCGGGCTCGCCGACCGCCGCTTCGACGGCGACCCGGAGGCCGCGCGGGCGCTGTTCCTGGAGGCCCGGGAGGGCATCGAGGAGGCGCTCACCCAGCTGCGGACGGTGATCCGCGGCATCTACCCGCCGATCCTGTCCGACCGGGGCCTGGCCGGGGCGCTGCGCGCGCTCGCCGCCGGGCAGCCGATCCCCGTCGAGATGGACGTCGAGGACGGCCGGGCGCCCGCCGCCGTCGAGGCCGCCGCCTACTTCGTCGTGGCCGAGGCCCTCACCAACATCGCCAAGCACAGCGGCGCCCGGTACGGCCGGGTCGCGGTCCGCCGCGAACCCGGCCGGCTGACGATCAGCGTGCGGGATGATGGCAAGGGCGGGGCCGACCCGGACCGCGGCAGCGGCCTCGCGGGCATCCGCCGCCGGGTGGCGGCGCTCGACGGGACGACCCGCCTCGACAGCCCCGACGGGGAAGGGACGACGCTCGAGGTGGAGCTGCCGTGCGGATCGTGATCGCGGAGGACAACGCCCTGCTCCGCGAGGGCCTCGTCATGCTGCTCGAATCCGACGGCCACGAGGTCGTCGCGGCCGCCGCCACCGGGCAGGACGTGCTGCCCGCGCTGCTGGAGCACCGCCCGGACGCCGCCGTCCTCGACGTCCGGCTCCCGCCCGGGTTCCGGGACGAGGGGCTGCGCGCGGCGATCGAGGCCCGCAAGAGGCTGCCGGACCTGCCGGTCCTGGTCCTGTCGCAGTACGTCGAGGAGACCTACGCCGCCGAGCTGCTCGCGGGCGGCGCCGGCGGCGTCGGATACCTTCTCAAGGACCGCGTCAGCCGCGTCGACGAGTTCCTGGACGCCCTGTCCCGCGTCGCCGCGGGCGGCACCGCCCTCGACCCCGAGGTCGTCTCCCAGCTGATGACGTCGCGCCACGACCCCCTCCAGGCGCTCACCCCGCGCGAGCACGAGGTGCTCGGTCTGATGGCGCAGGGCCTCGGCAACGCCACGATCGCGACCACCCTCGTCATCACCGAGCGGTCGGTCAGCAAGCACATCGGCGCGATCTTCGCCAAGCTCGGGCTGCCGCCGTCCGACAGCGGGCACCGCCGCGTCCTCGCGGTCCTCGCCTACCTGAACCCATGAGGGTCCGCCGGGCCGTCCGCGCCCTCCTCCTGGACGGCGACGCGCTGGTGCTGCTGCGCCGCACCCGTCCGGACCGTCCCGTCTACTGGACGACGCCGGGCGGCAAGATCGAGCCCACCGACGCGAGCCCGGAGGCCGCCCTGCGCCGGGAGCTGGACGAGGAGCTCGGTGCGACCGCGGGGCCGCTCCGCCAGGTGTTCGCGTGCGGCGAGCAGAGCCCCGAAGTGCACCGCCTGAACACCTTCTACGTGTGCCGCCTGGAGACGATGGACCTGTCCCGCAGGCACGGCCCCGAGTTCGACGACCCGGCCAAGGGCCGCTACGACGTCGACCTCGTCCCGTGCACGCCCGCCGGTCTCGCGGAGATCGACCTCATCCCCGAGACCCTCGCCGTCTACCTGAGCGAGTACGCGGACGACCTGCCCGGCCTCCTTCCCTAGCTGGGGCGGGCGGCCAGCGCGACCAGGTCGGCCAGCTCCGGGATCGGGATCGGGGTGTCGTGCAGGCGGCTCGTCGCGATCCGCAGGTGCGGCGCGGACGGGACGACCTGGTAGCGGCTGCCCGGCGCGGCGGCGACACCGTGCGCGGCCAGCGTGACCAGGGCGCCGGACTCGTCCGCGACGGGAACCCACAGCATCAGGCCGTCGCGGTTGCCGGTCGCGACGCCGCGTTCGGCGAGCGCGGAGGCCAGCGCGTCGCGGCGCTCGGCGTAGGTGCGGCGGGCATGGGCGACGACCTCGCGGGTGGCCGCGTCGGCCAGCAGGTACGCCAGGGCGTCCTGCAGGATGCGGCTCGTCCAGCCGGTGCCGAAGCTGCGCAGCACCCGGACCCGCTCGACCGGCTCGGCCGCGCCGCCGATCACGGCGATGCGCAGGTCGGGCCCGTGCGACTTGGAGTACGAGCGGACGAGGACGGTGCGCTCCGGCAGGTGCGTCCCGACGCTGACGGCGGGGGAGGCGGACACCTCGCCGGTGCCGTCGTCCTCGATCACGAGCGTGGTGACGCGGGCGAGGAGCGCGGCGAGGTCGGCGGCGCGGCCGGCGGTCAGCGCGTGCCCGCGGGGGGTGTGCGCGCGCGGCTGGTAGACGAACGCCGCGGGCCTGGACGCGAGGGCCTCGGCGAGGGAGTCCGGCACGGGGCCCTCGGCGTCGCAGGCGACCGGGACGATCTCCGCTCCCTGCGCCTCCAGGATGTCCAGCAGGCGGGCGCCGGTCGGGTCCTCGACGGCGATCCGGTCACCGGGGACGGCGACCGTCTGGCAGAGGAGCTGGACGCCCTCGTAGCCGCCTCCGGCGGTCAGCAGGCCGGGTGCGGGGAACGGCCAGCCGGGCTCGACCGCCGCGCGCAGCGCGGGCGTGATCGTCTCGCGGGTGTAGTCGTTCAGGTTCGCGGTGCGCGCCCCGGCGGCGAGCGCCGCGTCGAGGGGCGGCAGCAGGGCCGGGTCGGGCGCGGCGACGGCGAGGTCGATCGCGAGCCGGGTGCCGAACTCGCCGATCCGCTCGTACCGGGCCGGATGCGGGACGTTGGGCGGGCCGATCACCACCGTGCCGCGGCGCCGCTGCGCGCTGACGACGCGGTGCCGGCGCAGCGTCGTCCAGGCGTCGGCGACGGTGCCGGGGCTGACCCCGAGCTCGGCCGCGAGGCCCCGGACGGTCGGCAGCCGGGTGCCCGCCGGGATCTCCCCGCTGCGGATCAGGCTCGTCAGCGCGGCGGCGATGCCCCGGGCCGTCCGGTCGCCGATGCGCTCGGCCAGCCATGGCGCGTCGATCACGAACCCCTCCGCCAAGTTTTGTGCAGTAACAAAAGCCCCATTGTACTGGCTACAAACAGACCCTAGAGTCGGGACGCGTCGCCCCCGAGGCGCCTTCGAAACCCCTCCCACATGCGGAAATGGAGCGTCGTGCCGATTCCACGGATACGCCTGGCGGTGCGGGACTGGGACCATGTCGTCCCGCTGCTGACCGGCCGGGCGCGCGCCCGCGGGGCGGCCCTGGAGATCGAGACCCGGGACATCACCCCCGACGTCCTCGCCGAGCCGGGCCTGCACGGCGGCGAGACGTCCTTCAGCCGGTACGCCCTCGGCCGCGCCGGCGGCGACGACCGCCTCGTCGGCCTGCCGGTCTTCCTGATGCGCGGCTTCCGGCAGCGCTGCGTGCTGGTCCGCCGGGACAGCCCGCTCACCTCGCCGCGGGAGCTCGCGGGCGCGACGATCGGCCTCACCGGCTGGCCCGACTCCGGCAACACCTGGACGCGGGCGCTGCTGCGGGCCGAGGGCGTCGACCTGTCCGCCGTCCAGTGGCGGATCGGACCCCTGACGACCGGCGAGACCGGCAAGGACCGCGTCGGCCCCCGCCCGCTGCCCGGCAACGCACGGGTCGCGGAGACCGCCCTCGTCGACGGGCTCGCCGACGGGACGTTCGACGCGATCTTCACGCCGTTCATGCCGCCGGAGATGTTTACCGCCCGCGGCCGGTTCCGCCACCTGTACGGGGACTACCGCGGCGCCGAGGCGGCGTACTTCGGTCGGACGGGCTTCGTCCCCGGGATCCACCTCCTCGCCCTCAAACGCGAGGTCGTGGACGAGCACCCCTGGCTCCCCGAATCGCTCCAGGACGCGTTCGAGGAGTCCAAGCGGATGTGGCTGGAGCGCCGGCGGCTGCTCGCCGACACCACGCCCTGGCTCCTGGACGAGCTGGAGCAGCAGGCGCGGATCTTCGGTCCCGACTGGATGCCCTACGGGACCGCGGCCAACGCCGCCATGACCTCCGCGTTCTGCGCGGAACTGCACGAGCAGGGCATCGCGCCCCGCCCGATCAAGGCCGAGGAGCTCTTCGGATGAGGATCGCCGTGGGCCAGTTCGCCTCCACCGAGGACTGGCAGACCAATCTCAAGACCTGCATGGGGCTGATCGACGAGGCGGTCGAGGGCGGGGCGGATCTGCTGGTCCTCCCCGAGGACTCCCTCGCCCTGTTCATCGACGAGCCGGAGCGGATCGCCGGGGCGGCGCAGCCGCTGGACGGCCCGTTCGTGACCGGCCTGCGCGCCCACACCGAGGGTTCGCGGACGACGGTCGTCGCCGGCGTCCACGAACCGGCCGGGGACGGCAAGGTCTTCAACACCCTCGTCGCCGTCCGGGACGGCGAGCTGGCCGCCGTCTACCGCAAGGTGCACCTGTACGACGCGTTCGGGGCGCGCGAGTCGGACCGGGTGACGCCCGGCGACGGCGAGCCCGTCGTCCTCGACTGCGCCGGCTGGCGCGTCGGACTCATGACCTGCTACGACGTACGATTCCCGGAGATGGCCAGGCTGCTGGTCGACGCGGGAGCGCAGGTGCTCGCCGTGCCGGCGGCCTGGGTGCGCGGCCCCGCCAAGGAATGGCACTGGCAGGTCATGGTGACCGCCCGCGCGCTGGAGAACACCTGCTACGTCGCGGCCTCCGGCGAGTGCGGCCGCCGCAACATCGGATCGAGCATGGTCGTCGACCCGCTCGGCATCGTCCGCGACCGGCTGGGCGAGCGTCCCGGCCTGCTCTGGGCCATCGCCGACCGGGACGAGCTCGCCGACGCCCGCGGCCGGCTGCCCGTGCTCGCCAACCGCCGGTTCCGCGTCGACCCGTCCATCCGTCCCGTAGAGGAGTCCGCATGAGACGCGCCATCGCCGCCCTGTCCGCGGCGGCCCTGCTCGCGGGGACCGCCGGGTGCGGGGCGAACCCGCCGGAGGCGGAGGGCATCCTGAACGGCAAGTCGTCGCAGGGCGTCGACGAGGCCCAGCTCCGCCAGACCCTCGACCGCGGGCTGCACGACCGGCTGCCCGCGAAGACCAAGGCGTCGGGCAGGCTGGTGTCGGTCAACAACGGGTCGTTCCCGCCCTACGAGATCGCGGGTTCGGACGGGCGGTCGCTGAGCGGCGCGTCCGCCGACCTGACGACGGCGCTGAGCCAGCTGCTCGGCGTCAAGATCGAGCACGTCACCGTGGACGGGCTGCCCAGCCTGCTCACCGGGATCAAGGCCGGCCGGTACGACTTCGCGATGGGCCCGGTCGGCGACTTCCCCGAGCGCGAGGCCGCCAACGACTTCGTCGACTGGGTCCGCGAGTTCGTCGTGTTCGCCGTCCTGAAGGGCAACCCCAAGCACATCAACTCGATCACCGACACGTGCGGGACGAAGATCTCCGTGATGGCGGGCGGCTCGGCCGAGGACGTCGTCAAGAAGCAGTCCGCCAAGTGCGTCCAGGAGGGCAAGCCCGCCGTGGAGGTGCAGTCCTACAAGGACCAGCCGACCGCGATCCTCGCGGTCCGGTCGCACCGGGCCGACGGGTTCTTCTCCTCGCAGGCGCCGCTCAGCTACTTCGTCAAGCAGTCGGGCGACGACCTCGAACTGGCCGGGACCGGCAAGCCCAACGGGTTCGACGACCTGTACCAGGGCTCGGTGGTCGCCAAGGACTCGCCGCTACGGGACGTTCTCCTCGAAGGGTTCCGCAAGCTCATCGAGAACGGCACCTACAAGAAGGTCATGACCAAGTGGGGCCTGGCCTCCAACATGCTGGACAAGCCGGGCGTGAACCTGGCGCCCAGAGAGGGGTGAACCGGACGTGACCCTGACCAAGGAGCAGTCCCGCGACACCGTCGCCGACGTCGACGTGGCGGGCGCCGCCCACGTCCGGCACCCACTGCGGTGGGTCGCCTCGCTCGTCGTGCTCGTCCTGGCCGTCCAGTTCGCGCACCTGCTGTGGACCAACGACAACTTTCAGTGGGACGTCGTCGGCCGCTACATGAACGCCTCGATCATCGGCGACGGCATCGCCATCACGATCGAGCTGACCGTCATCGCGATGGCGGTCGGGATCGCGGGCGGTGTCCTGCTCGCGGTCGGGCGGCTGTCCGACAACCCGCTCCTGCGCACCGCCTGCGGCCTGTACGTGTGGTTCTTCCGCGGCGTGCCCGTCCTCGTGCAGCTCGTCATCTGGTACAACCTGTCGGCGCTCATGCCGCGGCTTTCGGTCGGCATCCCGTTCGGGCCGGAGTTCCTGCACGGCGACACCAACCACCTCATCACCCCGCTGATCGCGGCCATCCTCGGCCTCGGCCTGAACGAGGCCGCCTACATGGCGGAGATCATCCGCGGTGGCCTGCTGGCCGTCGACCCCGGCCAGACCGAGGCGGCGCAGGCGCTCGGCATGGGCGGCGCCCGCACCTTCCGGCGGATCGTGCTGCCGCAGGCGATGCGGTTCATCATCCCGCCGACCGGCAGCCAGGTGATCAACATGCTGAAGGCCACCTCGCTGGTCAGCGTGATCGCGCTGGCCGACCTGCTCTACACCGTCCAGTCGATCTACAACCGGACGTTCCAGACCATCCCGCTGCTGCTCGTCGCCTGCCTCTGGTACCTGGTGATCACCTCGATCCTGTACGTCGGGCAGTCGTTCATCGAGCACCACTACTCGCGCGGCGCGACCCGCAACGCCCGGCAGGGCTTCTGGGACTTCGTCCTGATGCGGCGCCGCCGCCCCGCCCCGGAGGTGTCGCCGTGACCGCCGCTGTGAAGGAGTCCGTGCCGATGGTGCGGGCGCGCAACGTCCGCAAGAAGTTCGGGCACCTGGAGGTGCTGAAGGGCGTCGACCTCGACGTGAGCCCCGGCGAGGTCGTGGTGGTGCTCGGGCCGTCCGGGTCGGGCAAGTCGACGTTCCTGCGCTGCGTGAACCACCTGGAGACCATCGACGGGGGCTCCGTCCACGTCGACGGCGAGCTGATCGGCTTCACCGCCGCCGGCGGCAGGGTCCGGCACCTGCGCAAGCGCGCCATCACCCGGCAGCGCCGCGAGATCGGCATGGTGTTCCAGCAGTTCAACCTGTTCCCGCACCTGACCGTGCTGCAGAACGTGATCGAGGCGCCCACCGGCGTGCGCGGCGAGCCTCGCGCCGAGGCCCGGGCGCGGGCCGGCGAGCTGCTCGCCAAGGTCGGCCTCGCCGACAAGTCGGGCAGCTACCCCCGGCACCTGTCCGGCGGCCAGCAGCAGCGCGTCGCGATCGCCCGCGCCCTCGCCATGCGGCCGAAGCTGATGCTGTTCGACGAGCCGACCTCGGCGCTGGATCCCGAGCTGGTCGGGGACGTCCTGGACACCATGAAGACCCTCGCCGAGGAGGGCCTCACCATGATCGTCGTCACGCACGAGATCGGCTTCGCCCGCGAGGTCGCCGACCGCGTCGTCTTCATGGACGGCGGCGTGATCGTCGAGTCGGGCCGTCCCTCCGACATCCTGGACAACCCCACCAACGAGCGGACGAAGGCGTTTCTGAGCAAGGTCCTCTAGGCCCTGACCGGGACCGGACCTTGCCAGGACCGCTGGCATATGTCAGCTTTGCGGGGCCTCTGTGATCAAGGAGCCCCGATGCCGCGCACCGCATCGCCGGTGGCGGGAGCCGCCCTGGCCGCCGCCCTGCTGATCCCCGTCGCCCTCCTGACCCCAGGTGCAGCGTCCGCCGCGACCGTCGGCGGACGAGGCATGTCCGCGACGATCCGCTACACCGAGTACGGCATCCCGCACATCACCGCCAAGGACTATGCCGGTCTCGGGTACGGCACCGGGTACGCGGCGGCGAAGGACAACGCGTGCCTCATCGCGCAGGGCGTCGTCACCCTGCGCGGGGAACGCTCCAGGTACTTCGGGCCCTCGGAGCGGCCGGACGGGTCGCTGTCCTCGGCGTCCACCAACCTGGCCAGCGACGCGTTCTTCACCGCCGTCAACGACAGCGGGATCGTCGAGCGGCTGGCGGCGGCGCCCGCCCCGTACGGACCCACCGAGGACGTGCGGCGGCTCAGCCGGGGCTGGGCGGCGGGCTTCAACCGGTTCCTGCGCGAGGGCGAGATCACCGACCCGGCCTGCAAGGGAGCCCGGTGGCTGCGGCCGGTCACCGAAAAGGACGTCTACCGCCGCGGCTACGCGCTGGCGATGCTCGGCGGCTCGGGCATGGTGACCGACCAGATCACCAGGGCCGAGCCGCCCGCGGAGAACGCGGTGAAGCCCTCGACGCAGCCGCCTGAGAAGGCCGCCGAGGGGGCCCGGAACCTCATGGCGGACGCCGGCATGGGCAGCAACGCCATCGCCGTGGGCGGCGGCGCCACGGCGAACGGCCGGGGCCTCCTCCTCGGCAACCCGCACTATCCCTGGCACAACGGGCGCCGCTTCTGGCAGACGCACCAGACGATCCCCGGCGAGCTGGACGTGAGCGGCGGCGCCCTCCTCGGCGCGCCCTCGGTCAACATCGGCCACACCTCGACGTTCGCCTGGAGCCACACCGTCGCGACGGGCGTCCCCTTCACGCTCACCGAACTGCGCCTGGTACCGGGCGACCCGACGTCCTACCTCGTCGACGGCAAGAGGGAGAAGATGACCCGGCAACGGGTCACCGTCCAGGCCAAGCAGCCCGACGGTTCGCTCAAGCCCGTCACCACCACGCAGTGGCGCACGCGGTACGGACCGATCGTCACGTCCGTGTCGTCCATCGACCTGCCCTGGACGACCTGGAACGCCTACGCGATCACAGATCCGAACGCCACGAACCTGCGCCTCGCCAACACCTCGCTCGCGCTGGGCAAGGCGCGCACCACCGATGACGCCGTCCGCGCGCTGAAGGGGACCCAGGGGCTGCCGTGGGTGAACACCATCGCCGCCGACTCGCGCGGCAAGGCGCTCTTCGCCCAGATCCAGGTCCTGCCGAACGTCACCGACGAGTTCGCGGACCGCTGCAACACCCTGCTCGGCCACCTGACCTTCCGGCAGGGCGGCCTGGCGATCCTGGACGGGACCAGATCGTCCTGCGCCCCCGGCAGGGCCCCGGGCACCGTCCAGCCGGGCATCCTCGACCCCGGCCGCTACCCGGTGCTGACCCGCGCCGACTACGTCACCAACTCCAACGACAGCTACTGGCTGTCGAATCCGGGCGAACCGCTCACCGGCTACGACCGGATCATCGGCGACGAGAAGGCCGCCCGCTCGCTCCGCACCCGCAGCGGCCTGGTCGCCGTCCGGGACCAGCTCGCCGAGGGCCGCTTCACGCGCGCCGATATGCAGAGCCTCGTCTTCGCCGACCGGAACCACGCGGGCGAGCTCGCGGCGTCCGGCACGGTGGCCATGTGCCGCGACATGCGCCTCGGCGAGCCGTGCGACATCCTCGCCAAGTGGGACGGGACGGCCGACGCCGGCAGCCGCGGAGCCATGCTCTTCGACCGCTACTGGCGCAGGGCCACCGACGCCTGGGACCTGTGGAAGACCCCCTTCGACGCGTCCGACCCGGTCGGCACGCCCCGCGACTTCAACACCGGTTCCTGGGCGGCGCGCAAGGCCCTCCTGGACGCCGTCGCCGAGCTGAAGTCGTCCGGCATGCCGCTCGACGCTCCGCTGGGCGACCACCAGTACGTCGTCCGCAACGGTGAGCGGATCCCGCTCGGCGGCGGCACGGAGGACCTCGGCATCCTCAACAAGATCGAGGCGCCGTGGACGCCGGGGAAGGGCTACACCGAGGTCACGACCGGCTCCAGCTACGTCCAGGTCGTCTCCTTCGACGGCGACGCCTGCCCCGACACCCGGACGCTGCTGACCTACTCCCAGTCGGCCGACCCCACCTCCCCGCACTACGCCGACCAGACCCGCCTGTTCTCAAGGAAGGCATGGGTGACCGAACGCTTCTGCGCCGATGAGATCAGCAAGGCTCCCGGGCTGGACGTCATCGGTCTCAGCGGGAACTGAGCCGGCCGAGACCGTCGAGAAGGCAGTTCAGCCCCTCGGTGAACGCGGCGTCCCAGCCGTCGTCGTTGAGATGGCCGTGTTCGGCGAGGCTCGGATACAGCTCGCGGTTGCGGGCGAGGTACTCTGCGGCGCCCTGCTCCCCGCCGGCGTCCTGACCGCGGGCGCCGACCTCCATCAGCGCTGAGCCGATGACGTAGTTGGCCACCGAGTACGCGGCGGTGGCCAGGCGCGCGCCGCTCAGCCCCAGGCCGGCGAGCCTCGCGTAGAGGAAGTCGGTCCGGGCGAGGACGTTCGGGCCGAGGAGCGGGCGCCCGCCGAGGACCGCCGCCGACCACGGATGGCCGAGCATCGCGCGCCGCCAGCCCGACATCAGCGCGACCACATCGGCGCGCCAGTCCGGTCCCGGCGCGGGGACGGGGACGTCGCCGAAGACGGCGTCGAGCGCCAGTTCCACCACGTCGTCCTTGGTCTCGACGTGCCAGTACAGGGTGGTCGACCCGGTGTTCAGGCGTTCGGCGAGCCGGCGCATCGTCAGCCGTCCGGCGCCCTCCTCGTCCAGCAGCGCCACGGCCTCGGCGACGATGCGCTCCCGCGTCAGCGGCGGCGCCTCCCGCCGGGGACGGCCTTCGCGCAACCACACGCTCTCGTTCACGGACCCAGGGTAGTACATTGGACGAGTACCGGATCAATGATTTGGTTATCGAACACTGTGCGAGGGAGGTCCCGTGGGGCATGTCGAAGTGGGCCGCCTGACCTACGCGCTGCCCGACGGGCGCCTCCTGCTGGACGACGTCTCCTTCCGCGTCGGTGAGGGCGCCAAGGCGGCGCTCGTCGGCCCGAACGGCGCGGGGAAGACGACGCTCCTGCGCTTGATCGCGGGGGACGTCCGGCCCTCGGACGGGTCCGTGACCCGCACCGGCGGCCTGGGCGTGATGCGCCAGTTCATCGGCGGTATCCGCGATGACCGCACCGTCGGCGAGCTGCTGCTCTCGGTCGCGCCCGAACGCGTGCGGACCGCGGCGGACGAGCTGGCGCGGGCCGAGCGGGACGTGGGGGACGACGAGCGCAGCCAGTTCGCCTACGCGGAGGCCATCACCGCCTACACGGACGCGGGCGGATACGACATCGAGGTCGTCTGGGACACCTGCACGACGGCCGCGCTGGGGCTGCCGTTCGACGAGGTGAAGGCCCGCGGAGTGACCACCCTCTCCGGCGGCGAGCAGAAGCGCCTGGTCCTGGAGGCGCTGCTGCGCGGCCCGGACGAGGTGCTCCTCCTGGACGAGCCCGACAACTACCTCGACGTGCCGGGCAAGGAGTGGCTGGCCGGGAGACTGCGCGCCACGGGGAAGACCGTCCTGCTGGTGTCCCATGACCGGTGGCTGCTCGCCGAGACGGCCGACCGCATCGTCACCGTGGAGCCGCGCGACGTCTGGGTGCACGGCGGTGGATTCGCGGGCTACGCCCAGGCGCGCCGTGAACGCACCGAACGCCTCCACGAACTGCGCCGCCGCTGGGACGAGGAACATGCTCGTCTCAAGCGGCTCGTCCATACGCTCCGGCAGCGTGCGACCAACAACGACGCGCTCGCCTCGTCCTACCAGGCCGCCCGCACCCGGCTGCAACGGTTTGAAGAGGCAGGACCCCCGCAGAGCGCCCCGAAGGAACAGAACGTGAGGATCCGCCTGAAGGGCGGGCGCACGGGCAAACGAGCGGTCGTCTGCGACTCGCTCGCACTGGCCGAGCTGACGCGGCCCTTCGACACGGAGATCTGGTACGGCGAACGCGTCGCGGTACTGGGATCGAACGGCTCGGGCAAATCGACGTTCCTGCGCCTCCTCGCAGGAGAGCCCGTCCCGCACAGCGGCGCCTTCCACCTGGGCGCCCGCGTGGTGCCCGGCCACTTCGTCCAGACCCACACGCGCCCCGACCTGCGCGGACGCACACCCGCGGACATCGTCATGGCGGAGAAGGCGCTCACCCGCAACGACGCGATGGCGGCGCTCGCCCGCTACGAGCTGGCCCCCGCCGGCGCCCGCGCGTTCGAGACGCTCTCGGGAGGCCAGCAGGCCCGGCTCCAGATCCTGCTGCTGGAACTGTCCGGCGCGACGCTGCTGCTGCTGGACGAGCCCACCGACAACCTCGACCTCGCCAGCGCCGAGGCACTCCAGGAGGGCCTGGCGTCCTATTCGGGGACCGTCCTCGCCGTCACCCACGACCGCTGGTTCGCCGCGGACTTCGACCGCTACCTGATCTTCACGTCGGCCGGCCTTGTCCTGGAGTCCGCCGCCCCGCTCTGGACGGAGCCATGACCGGGCCGTGATAGCCCGGGGCGGGACGGGTATTTGATCATTCCGGCGGCGGGCGGGAGGCTGCGGGGGGATGGGGAGGGGTGCGGCAATGGACGACTGGCCGGGAAGCGGGCTCACCGATGAGGAACTGGACGTCGCCTACAACGTGCGGCGGAAGGCGGGCCCCGAGCTGTTCGAGAGGCACATGGCGCGGTATCGCGAGATGTCCGAGCAGGCGGTCGAAGGGCTTCCCGGGCATCGGGGGATCGTCTACGACGAGGCCAGCGGCGAGCGTCTCGACGTGTGGGGAGTCGGTGACGAACCGCGTCCCGTGTTCGTGTTCCTGCACGGCGGCTACTGGATGGCGCTGTCGCGGGACGTCTCGTCGTTCATGGCGCGGACGCTTTACGAGCAGGGCGTCGCGACGGTCGTGCCCGACTACACGCTCGCGCCGGCGGCGACGCTGGAGGAGATCGTCCGGCAGGTGCGGGCGTCCATCGCCTGGGTCCACCGCCACGGGCGCGAGCACGGGCTCGACCCGCGGCGGATCGTGGTCGGGGGCAGTTCGGCGGGCGGGCACCTCACCGGCATGGCGATGGTCGGCGGCTGGCAGGCGCCGCTCGGGCTGCCCGAGGACGTCGTGAAGGCCGCCATGCCGATCAGCGGGCTGTTCGACATCCGGCCGATCACCCGCGTCTACGTCAACGAGCACGTCCGGCTCGACCTAAAACGGGCGGCGGCGCTCAGCCCGGCGCTGCTGCCGGCGCGCTACCGGTGCCCGGCCGTCGTCGTGGCCGCCGAGCACGACGGGGACGGCTTCCTGGCGCAGTCGCGGCTGTTCCATCCGCGCTGGGACGCCGGCGACCTGATGATCGTGCCGGGGCGCGACCACTTCGACGTGGTCCTCGACCTGGCCGACGCCGCGTCCATGCCGGGCAAGGCGCTCATCGACCTGGTTCGCGCCGTGTGATCGCGGCGGCCTCGCGCCGCAGGTGGTCGAGCATGAGCCGGGCGGACGGGGTCGGCGCCCGGTGCGCGGGCAGCGTGACCCCCACCTGGCGGCGGACGGTCTCCAGCGGCACCGGGAGCGGCGCGATGTCGGCGTCGGTGCGGGCGACGAGCTCGGGGAGCGCGGCGATCATGTCGGTGTCGCGGACCAGCGTCCGGACGGTCAGGACCGACGTGCACTCGACCAGGTTCCCGGGCAGTTCGAGGCCCTCGGCGCGGAACACCTGCTCCAGCTCGGTGCGCAGCGCCGTCTGCTCGAGGGGCAGCACCCACGGGTAGGCGAGCAGGTCGGCGAGGCCCGGCTCCGGGAGGGACCGGGCCGGATGGCCGCGGCGGGCGACGAGGCGGACCGGCTCGCCGTAGAGGGTGATCTGGCGCAGGCCGCGCAGGTCGTCGATCGGATTGAGGCGGCCGAGGATGAGGTCGATCTCGCCGTCCAGCAGGCGCGGCACCTGGGCGTCGAACGTGGCCTCCTGGACGATGACGGTGATGCCCGGCCTGTCCTGCTTCAACGCCGCGATCGCCCGGGGGAGCAGGACGTTGGAGCCGGCCAGCAGCGTGCCGATGGCGACGGTGCCGACCGCGCCGTCCGCGAGCCCGGTGATGCGCTCGCCGGCGCGGCGCAACTCGGCCAGGACGGCGCGGGCGTGCTCGACGAACGCGTCGCCGAACATCGTGGGCGTCACCCCGCGCGGGCCGCGCGTGAACAGGTCGACGCCGAGAATGCCCTCGACCTCGCGCAGGCTCCGCGTCACCGCGGGCTGCGCCAGGTGCAGGTGCTCCGCGGCCCGCAGCACGCTTCCCTGGTCGGCGATGGCGACCACGAGGACGAGGTGCCGCAGCTTCAGCCGCCCGTTGAGCAGATCGATCGCGCGCATGCCGCCTTACTATCACGAGTTCGTGATAGCTCCCAGGTTGTTTGGTATTTGCCAGGCATAGCCGGGCGGGCAGAGGATCGGGGGTGCCGGAGCATCGGGGAGGAGCTGGGATGAAGGCCGAGCACTACATCGGCGGGGTGTTCCGTTCGGACGGGCCGGCCTTCCCGCTCGTCGCGCCGGTGGACGGCACCGAGCTGGGCTCCGTCCCCGAGGCGACGCGGGAGGTCGTCGACGACGCGGTGGCCGCCGCGCGGGCCGCGCTGAAGGGCGCGTGGGGATCGGCGGGGACCGGCGGCCGGGCCGCCGCGCTGCGGCGGATCGCCGACGGCGTCCAGGAGCGGTTCGAGGAGTTCGTCGACGCCGAGGTCGCCGACACCGGCAAGCCGCGGGACCTCGCCTCGACCGTCGACGTCCCGCGGGCGATCGGGAACTTCCGCGCGTACGCCGACCTGCTGTACGGGCGCCCCGAACGGGCGTACACGACCCAGGTCCCCGGGTGGAGCGGCGGAACGGGCGAGGCGCTCAACTACACCGTCCGCAAGCCGCTCGGCGTGGTCGCGGTCATCTCGCCGTGGAACCTCCCCCTGCTCCTGCTCACCTGGAAGGTCGCGCCGGCGCTCGCGGCCGGGAACGCCGTCGTCGCCAAGCCGTCCGAGGAGACCCCGTCCACCGCGACCCTCCTCGCACGGGTCATCGACGAGGCCGGGCTCCCGGACGGCGCGTTCAACCTGGTGCACGGGCACGGCGCGGGCGCGGCGGGCGAGTTCCTCACCGGCCATCCCGGCGTGGACGCGATCGCGTTCACCGGCGAGTCGGCCACCGGCGCCGCGATCATGCGCAACGCCGCGGACCACGTCACGCCCGTCTCGTTCGAGCTCGGCGGCAAGAACCCGGCGCTCGTCTTCGCCGACGCCGATCTCGACGCGGCCCTGGAGGGAACGGTCCGCTCGTCCTTCACCCACTCCGGCCAGATCTGCCTCTGCACCGAGCGCGTCTACGTCGAACGGCCCGTCTTCGAGGAGTTCGCCGCAAGGCTCGGTGAGCGTGCCCGGGCGCTGGACGGCTACGGGCCGATGATCTCGGCGGAGCACCGGGACAAGGTCCTGTCGTACTACCGGCTCGCCCGCGAGGAGGGCGCCACGGTCGTCGCGGGCGGCGGCGTGCCGGAGTTCGGCGACGCCCGCGACGGCGGCTTCCACGTCGAGC
Organism: Actinomadura madurae; assembly: GCF_900115095.1. GTDB lineage: Bacteria > Actinomycetota > Actinomycetes > Streptosporangiales > Streptosporangiaceae > Spirillospora > Spirillospora madurae. The sequence continues at coordinate 92,283 of NZ_FOVH01000023.1, read as the reverse complement.
CGACCGTCCTCACCGGGCTCCCCGAGACGGCCCGCACGGTGAAGGAGGAGATCTTCGGCCCGGTCTGCCACCTCGCGCCGTTCGACGCCGAGGAGGAGGCCCTCGCGCTCGCCAACGACAGCGCGTACGGGCTCGCGTCCACGGTGTGGACACGGGACCTGTCGAGGGCGCACCGGGTATCCCCGCGCCTCGAAACGGGCATCGTCTGGGTGAACTGCTGGAACCTGCGAGACCTGCGCACGCCGTTCGGCGGTGTCAAGGCGTCCGGGATCGGCAGAGAAGGCGGAGAGTACTCCCTGGACTTCTTCTCCGAACCCGTCAACATCTGCGTCCAGATCTGAGAGCGAGCCCCGTGACCACCGACATCGACGCCGCCGCCGACCGGCTCCTCGGCGCCTACGCGACCGGCACCCCGTGCGCGCCCGTCCGCGACCTGATCACGGCCGCGGGCGACGCCTACGCCGTCCAGGACCGGCTCACCGAACGCTGGCTCGGACAGGGCCGCCGCCTCGCCGGACGCAAGATCGGCCTCACGTCGCGGGCGGTGCAGCGGCAGATCGGGGTGGACAGCCCGGACTTCGGCATGCTGTTCGCCGACATGGCCGTTCCGGACGGGGAGGAGATCCCCGCCGGCGCCGTCCTGCAGCCGCGCGCCGAGGCCGAGGTCGCGCTGGTGCTCGACCGGGACCTGACCCACGAACGGCACACCGTCGCCGACGTGATCCGCGCGACCGCGTTCGCGCTGCCCGCCATCGAGGTGGTCGGCAGCCGCGTCCGCGACTGGGACATCACGCTCGCCGACACCGTCGCCGACAACGCCTCCTCCGGCATGTACGTCCTCGGCAACCGCCCCGTCCCGCTCACCGGCGTCGACCTGCGGCTGTGCGGGATGGTGATGGAGCGGCGCGGCGAGCAGGTCTCCACCGGCAACGGCGCCGCCTGCCTCGGCCATCCGCTGAACGCGGCGCTGTGGCTCGCCGACACCCTCGCCGAGGTCGGCCGCCCGCTGCGCGCCGGCGACACCGTGCTGACCGGCGCGCTCGGCCCCGTGGTCCCGGCCGCCCCCGGCGACGTGTTCGAGGCGCGCATCGACGGGCTCGGCGACGTCCGCGTCGCGTTCGGCAAGGAGGACTCGTGATGGCGGACGTGCACGCGCTGGCCGCGACGCTGGACGAGGCCGCCCGTGACGTGAGGGCGATCCCGAAGCTCACCGCGAGGACGCCGCTCGACGTCGCGACCGCCTACGCGGTGCAGCGCGCCGGCATCGACCTGCGGCTCCGGCGGGGCGAGCGCCTCGCCGGGGTGAAGATGGGCTTCACCAGCCGCGCCAAGATGGTCCAGATGGGCGTGGACGACGTCATCTGGGGCCTGCTCACCGACCGGATGACGGCCGAGTCGTCGGTGGACGTGTCGCGCCTCATCCATCCCCGGATCGAGCCCGAGATCGCCTACCTGATCGGGCGGGAGGTCCGCTCCGCCGCCGAGGTCGAGTCCGCCGTCGCCGGGGTCGCGGTCGGGTTCGAGGTGCTCGACTCCCGCTACACCGGCTTCGAGTTCACGCTCCCGGACGTCGTCGCCGACAACGCGTCGGCGGCCCGGTTCGGGTTCGGGGCCTGGCACCCGCCCCGCGACGTGTCCAACGCCGGGCTGCTCATGGAGATCGACGGGCGCCCCGTCCAGACGGGCTCGTCCGCCGCGATCCTCGGCGACCCGGCGCGGTCGCTGCGGGCGGCGGCGCGGCTCGCGCTCGGCGCCGGGATGGCGCTCGAACCCGGCTGGATCGTCCTCGCCGGCGCCGCGACGGCCGCCGTCCCGCTGCCGAAGGACGCCCACGTCCGCGTCACCGGCGCGGGCCTCGGAAGTGCGGAGGTCACCACCTGATGAGCGAAGCGAACCGGGGGGTGCGGGGGGTCGGCCCCCCGCAGGGGACAGGGATGAGCGAAGCGAACCGGGGGGTGCGGGGGGTCGGCCCCCCGCGGGGGACTGGGATGGGTGACGCGATTCTCGTCGAGGGCAAGGCCCGGCCGCGCGGCCGGTTCCCGCACGTGCGGCGGGCGGGCGACTTCGTGTTCGTGTCCGGGACGAGCTCGCGCCGCCCCGACGGCACGTTCGCCGGCGCGCGCGCCGACCCGATGGGGGTCACCGACCTCGACATCCGGGAGCAGACCCGCGCCGTCATCGGGAACATCCGGGACCTGCTGGAGGCCGCCGGCGGCGGGCTGTCCGACGTCGTGAACGTCACCGCCTACCTGGTGAGCATGAACGACTTCGGAGGCTACAACGAGGTCTACGGCGAGTACTTCGACGAGACCGGTCCCGCCCGCACGACCGTGGCCGTCCACCAACTCCCGCACCCGCATCTGCTCGTCGAGATGTCGTGCGTCGCGCACATGCCCCTCGGAACGTCGACCGGTGAGGAGGCCGGAGCATGACCCTGCCGCAGCTCTCGTACGGGCGCCCCTTCAATTTCGAGGCCTGGATCGACGAACACCGCGACCTGCTGAAGCCGCCGGTCGGCAACGTCCAGGTGTTCGACGAGGCCGGGCTGATCATCATGGTGGTCGGCGGCCCGAACCAGCGCACCGACTTCCACGACGACCCGATCGAGGAGTTCTTCTACCAGCTCAAGGGCAACATGGTGCTGCGCGTCATGGAGGAGGAGGGCCGCCCGCCCACCGACCTGCAGATCAACGAGGGCGACGTCTTCCTGCTGCCGCCGCACGTCCGGCACTCGCCGCAGCGGCCCGAGGCCGGGTCCATCGGCCTCGTCGTGGAGATCCCGCGCCCCGAAGGGACGAAGGAGGCGTTCGAGTGGTACTGCACCGAGTGCCACCACCTCGTCCACCGCGCCGAACTGCAGGTCCGCTCGATCGTGGACGACCTGCCGCCCGCGTTCGAGGGCTTCTACGGCAGCGACCGCAAGTGCCCCAAATGCGGCGCGATCCACCCGGGCAAGAAGTGGCCGCAGACGATGACCCCGACCACGGCGCCCCGTGTCTGAGCACGCCGTGCCCGATGGCGGTCCGGTGCGGGTCGTCGACGTCCACGCCCATGCCTTCCCGCGCATCACGCGGGAGGAGGGACGCGTGCTCGGCGGCGCGGGAGCGCCGTGGCTGCGCGTCGACGGCGGCGGCACCGGCATGATGATGAGCGGGGACGACGAGTACCGCCCCGTCGAAGAGGCGCTCTGGGACCCCGCGCGCCGTGTCGCCGACATGGACGCCGCCGGCGTCGACGTGCAGGCCGTCTCGTCCACCCCGCTGATGTTCGGCTACGCGGCCGCCCCGGCCCGCGCCGCCGACTGGTGCGACCTGGTCAACGAGCGGATCCTGGCGCTCTGCGCGCACGCGCCGGACCGCCTGCTCCCGCTGTGCCAGGTCCCGCTCCAGGACACCGCCCTCGCCTGCGACGTCGCGACCCGCGCCGCCGCGGCCGGGCACCGCGGCGTCCACATCGGCACCCACGTCGGCGCCCGCAACCTCGACGACGACGGGATCACCGCGTTCCTCGCGCACTGCGCCCGGATCGGGCTGCCCGTCCTGGCGCACCCCTGGGACATGCTCGGCGCCGACCGGATGCGCGGCCACATGCTGCCGTGGCTGTCCGGGATGCCCGCCGAGACGCAGCTGAGCATCCTCGGGCTGATGCTGTCCGGCGCGTTCGAGCGCATCCCGGAGTCGCTGCGGCTGTGCTTCTGCCACGGCGGCGGGAGCTTCGCGTTCCTGCTCGGCCGGGCCGACAACGCCTGGCGCCGGCGCGACATCGTCCGCGCCGACTCGCCGCGCCCGCCGTCGGAGTACGTCGGCCGCTTCCACGTCGACTCGGCCGTGTTCGATCCGCGGGCGCTCCGGCTGCTCGTCGACGTCATGGGCACCGACCGGGTGATGCTCGGCACCGACTACCCGTTCCCGCTCGGCGAGGAGGTGCCGGGCGCGGCGATCCGGGCCTGCCCCGGGCTGGACGGCACCGGCCGCGCGCGGCTCCTCGGCGGCAACGCCCAGGCGTTCTTCGCCCGGCCGGACGTGCCCGCCCCCGCCGCGGCGGACCCGGCCGTGGCCGGGACCGCACCGTGAGGAAGGACGCAGTGAGCGACGAGGACGAGGCCCGGCGGCTCGACGAGACCGACCCGCTGCCCACGCTGCGCGGCGAGTTCCTCGTCCCGCCGGCGCCCGGCGGGACCTACGAGGAGGCCGCCTACTTCGCCGGCAACTCTCTCGGCCTCCAGCCGCGGAGCGTGGCCGGACGGCTCCGCGAGGAGCTGGACGACTGGGCGCGGCTCGCCGTCGAGGCGCACACGCGGGGGCGCCGCCCGTGGGTGGACTACCACGAGCTGCTCCGCGAACCCGCGGCCCGGCTCGTCGGCGCGCGGCCGCACGAGGTCGTCGCGATGAACTCGCTGACCGTCAACCTGCACCTGCTGATGGCGAGCTTCTACCGGCCCGCCGGGAGGCGGACCCGCATCGTCATCGAGGACACCGCGTTCCCGTCCGACTCGTACGCGGTCGCCAGCCAGGCCGTCCACCACGGGCTGGACCCGGACGCGACGGTCGTGCGGCTGAGGCCCCGCGACGGCGAGGACAACCTGCGCACCGAGGACGTCCTCGCCCGTCTCGAACGCGAGGGCGACACGATCGCGCTGGTCCTGCTCGGCGGCGTCAACTACCTGACCGGCCAGCTCATGGACATGGCGGCGATCACCAAGGCGGGCCGGGCCGCCGGCGCCGTCGTCGGCTGGGACCTCGCGCACGCCGCCGGGAACGTCCCCCTCCGGCTGCACGACTGGGACGCCGACTTCGCCGCGTGGTGCACCTACAAGTACCTCAACGGCGGGCCGGGCGCGGTCGCCGGATGCTTCGTCCACGAGCGGCACGTCCGGGACGCCTCGGTGCCGAAGCTGCAGGGCTGGTGGGGTACCGACCCGGCGGTGCGGTTCCGGATGGACCCCGGCATCGCGCCGCCGGCGTCCGCCGACGCCTGGCAGCTGTCCAACCCGCCGATCATGGCGCTGGCGCCCGTCCTGGCGTCCCTGGAGATCTTCGACCGGGTCGGGATGGAGGCGCTGCGCGGCAAGAGCGAGCGCCTCACCGGCTACCTGGCGTCCCGGCTGCGCGCGGCCGGCCTGGAGACCATCACGCCGGCCGATCCGGCGGCCCGGGGCGCCCAGCTCTCGCTGCGGGTGGCCGGCGCGGGCGGCCTCGTCCGCGCGCTCGCCGACCGGCACGGGGTGATCGCCGACGCCCGCGAGCCCGATATCGTCCGGCTCGCGCCCGTCCCGCTGTACTGCACCTTCCACGACTGCCACCGGGCCGCAGCGGCACTCGCCGATCTTGCGTAGGGTGTCGGTTCCCCCAACCCGGGCCGCATCGGGTAGGTTCGGTGTGTTGCACGATGGCGTCCGGCCGCGGCCGGGAGCCAGGCAGTCTCGAAGCGTTTTCTCCGGGTGACCGGCGGGCGTGAGGGAGTCCGCTGCAGCCCGGCCCGCCGACCGGCGGGCCGGTGACGTCCATCCGGAAGGAAAGATCATGGCCGAAGGCACCGTGAAGTGGTTCAACTCCGAAAAGGGCTTCGGGTTCATCGCGCCCGACGGCGGCGGCCCGGACGTGTTCGTCCACTACTCGGCGATCGCCACCAACGGCTACCGCAGCCTTGACGAGAACCAGCGCGTCGCGTTCGAGATCACGCAGGGCCAGAAGGGTCCGCAGGCCGAGAACGTCTCCCCGCTCTAACCGCGGCGGAATCAGCGCACCGAGGGCCGGGGACGCTCGCCGTCCCCGGCCTTTCGCGTGCTCGCGGGCCGGGCGCCCCGGTCACCGGCGCACGACGTCGCCGGACGGCTCCGGCGCCGGGGCCTTCGGGTCGCCGCCGCGCGGGGCGAGCGCGCCGGCGGTCACCGACATCACCCCGGCCACGCACGTGATCAGCGCGAACGCGGCCGGATAGGACAGCGCGCCGGCCGTCCAGCCGGTCACGGCGGGCGCGGTGAGCCCCGACAGGTAGGTGATCGTCGCGACCTCCGCCACGCCCTCCCCGGGCGTCGCGCCGGCGTCGCCCGCCGCCGCGAACACCAGCGGCAGCGTCGTCGCCACCCCGATGCCGAGCAGCGCGAAGCCCGCGATGGCGGGCCACGGCGCGCGGGACGCCACGACGAGCACGCCGCCCAGCACCGCCACCACGCCCCCGTACCGGACGGTCCGCACCGGCCCGAACCGCCGCACCAGCCGGTCGCCGGCCAGGCGGGTGGCCGCCATGCACGACATGAAGATCGTGTAGCTCGCGGCGGCCGATCCCGGCCCCGCGCCCGCCACCTCGGTCAGGTAGACGGCCGCCCAGTCCGCGCTCGCGCCCTCGGCGAACGTCGCGCAGAAGCCGACGACGCCGATGGCGAGGACGGCCCTCGTGGGCAGTGCGAACCGGCGCGGGGCCGGAGCGGAGGCGGACGGCCGGACGCGCAGCAGACCCCGTCCCGCCACGGCGCCCGCGGCCACCAGCACGGCCGCGACGAGCCCGAGGTGCAGCCGCGCGTCCACGCCGGCGTGCGCGGCGAGGACGCCGGCCCCGCCGGCCCCGAGGCTGCCGACGCACCACAGGCCGTGCAGGCCGGACATGATCGGCCGCCGCAGATGCCGCTCCACCGACACCGCGTGCCCGTTCATGACCACGTCGGACATCCCGGCCGCGGCGCCGAACAGCAGCATCGCGGCGAACAGGAAGGCCGGCGCCGGGGCGAGGGCGGGGAGCGCCACGGCCGCGCACCACGCCGCGATCAGCAGGCGGGTGGCCCGGCGCTCGCCGATCCGGTGCGCGAGCCGGCTCGCGGTCGGCATCGCGCCGAAGGCGCCGATGGAGGGGCAGAGCAAGGCGAAGCCGAGAATGGTGGGGGACAGGTCGAGCCGGTCCTGGATCCACGGGATGCGGGTCGCCAGGGTGCCCGCGACGGCGCCGTGCAGGACGAACACGATCGCGATGGCGCGATGCTCACGCGAAGGCCGAGAGGTCATGGCGCAGAAACTAACAGGCAGGCTTCCTGATGAAAAGGGGATCAGGCAGGCTCCCTGCCTACTACCATGGGGCCGTGCAGACCGCCGACCCCACGATGGCCCGCGCGATCAACGACCGGCTCGCGCTTGACCTGCTGCTGGAGCGCGGCCCGCTGACCGCCCCGCAGCTGCGGACGCTGACCGGGCTGTCGCGGCCGACGGTGTCCGATCTGATCGAGCGGCTGCGCGCCGGCGGCCTGATCGAGGTCGCGGGGGAGACCGGCGCCGACCGGCGGGGCCCGAACGCCCGGCTCTACGGGCTGGTCGCCGACCGCGCCCACGTCGCCGGGGTGAACCTGCGCCGCGACGCCGTGCACGTGGGCGTCGCCGACATCGCGGGCGACCCGGCGGGGGCGGCGTCCCGTCCGCTGCCCGCCGCACCGGACCTCGCCGCGCTCGTCGCCGAGGCGGTCGCCGAGGCGGCCGGCGCCCGCGTCCCGCACACGGTCGTCCTCGGCGCCCCCGGCCTGATCGACCCGCGCACCGGCCTCGCCACCGACAGCGGCGTCCCGGGCTGGCGGCCCGACCTCGGCGCGGTGCTCCAGGACCGGCTCGGCGCGCCGGTGGTCATGGAGAACGAGGTGAACCTGGGCGCCGTCGCCGAGCACCGGGAGGGCGCGGCGGCGGGCCGGGACGATTTCGCGATGCTGTGGCTGGACGACGGCGTCGGCGGTGCCCTCGTCCTGGACGGGCGGCTCCGGCGCGGCGCGTCCGGCGGCGCCGGCGAGGTGGGGCTGCTGAAGTTCGGCGACGCGGACTTCTGCGACCTGCTCGACACGCGGGCGGTCGCGACCCTGGACGACGGGGAGATCGCCGCCCGCATCGCCAAGGCCGTGTTCGTGCTCGTCGCCGTCGTGGACCCGGGGCTCGTCGTGCTCGCCGGCGCGCAGGGACGGGCCGGCGGCGACCGGCTGGCCGGGCTGGTCGCCGGCCGGCTCGGCGTCCTCAGCCCGGCCGCCACCGAGGTGCGCGCCGGCCGCGTCGAGGGCGACGCGGTGCTGCGCGGCGCCGTGCTGACCGCTCTCGACCTCGTCCGCGACGAGGTGTTCGGCCGGCGGCGCCCTACTCCCTCGGCAGCCGCTCGCCCGCGCGGAGCCGGTCCAGACCGAGCCAGATGAACTCCACGGCCATCTGCTCGGCGCGCTCGCGCGGGGTGTCCGGGTGCTCCAGCCACCACGACACCATCGACAGCATCGACCCGTACATCAGCGGGACGAGGAGCCGCGCCCGCCGCTCGTTCACCTCGAGCGCGGCGGGCGAGAGGGCCGGGTCGGCGCGGCGGCGGCGCAGCAGGAGGTCGGCGAACGCCGTGCCGAGCCGGTCGCGCAGCTCCCGCAGCTCCAGCCCCACCTCGGGCTTGTCCAGGTGCCGGACCACGAGCGCCCACGCGTCCGGCTCCTCGGTGGCGTAGTCGAACAGCACCCGGATCATCGCCCGGATGCCGTCGGCCGAGCCGTGCGCCGCCAGCACGGCCTCGTTCAGCCGGCCGGTCAGCTCGGCGACGATCGCCTCGGTGACCTCGGCGAACAGCTCCTCCTTCGAGGCGAAGTGCTGGTACAGCAGCGCCTTCGACACCCGCGCGGCGGCCGCCACGTGCTCCATCTGGGTGAGGTGGTAGCCGCGCCTGCCGAACTCCTCCAGCGCCACCTGGAGCAGCTGCTCGCGCCGCCGGGCGTGCGGCATCCGCCGCCGCACGCCCGGGTCCGGCGCGACCTCCCCCGCTTCACCGGTCATGTGCCGAGGTACTTGCCCAGCTCGGCGCGGGCCACGGACCGGACGTGGACCTCGTCCGGCCCGTCCGCGAGGCGCAGCGTGCGCAGGCCCGCCCACATGCCGGCCAGCGGCGTGTCGTCGCTGACGCCGGCGCCGCCGTGCACCTGGATCGCACGGTCGACGACCTCCAGCGCGACGCGCGGGGCGATCACCTTGATGGCCGCCACCTCCGACCTCGCCGCCTGGACGCCGTGCCTGTCGATCATCCAGGCGGTCTTCAGCGTGAGCAGCCGGGCCTGCTCGATCGCCATCCGCGACTCGGCGATCTGCTCGCGCACCACGCCCTGCTTGGCGAGCGGGCCGCCGAACGCCACGCGCGACACCGCGCGCTCGCACATCAGCTCCAGCGCCCGCTCGGCCATCCCGATCGCGCGCATGCAGTGGTGGATGCGGCCGGGGCCGAGGCGGGCCTGCGCGATCGCGAAGCCGCCGCCCTCCTCGCCGACGAGGTTCTCCACCGGGACGCGGACGTCGGTGAAGGTGATCTCGCAGTGGCCGTGCTGGTCCTGGTAGCCGAACACCGGCAGCGGGCGGACGACCTCCACCCCGGGCGTGTCCAGCGGGACCAGCACCATCGACTGCTGCCGGTAGGGGTGCCCCTCCGGGTCCGTCTTGCCCATCACGATCATGATCTTGCAGCGCGGGTCGGCGGAGCCGCTGATCCACCACTTGCGGCCGTTGATCACGTAGTGGTCGCCGTCCCGCTCGATGCGGGTGGAGATGTTGGTGGCGTCCGAGCTCGCCACGTCCGGCTCGGTCATCGCGAACGCGCTGCGGATCTCGCCGTTCAGCAGCGGCGTGAGCCACCTCTCCTTCTGCTCGGGCGTCCCGAACAGGTGCAGGACCTCCATGTTGCCCGTGTCGGGCGCCGCGCAGTTCACGGCCTCGGGCGCGAGGCTGGGGGAGCGTCCCGTCACCTCGGCGAGCGAGGCGTAGTCGGTGACGCTGAGCCCGTGCGCGGGGTCCTCGCTGTCGGGCAGGAAGAGGTTCCAGAGGCCGCGCTTGCGGGCCTCCACCTTGAGGTCCTCGACGACCTGCGGGACGTGGTGCTCGCGTCCGGCCGCGCGCAGTTCCGCCCGCTGGGCGGCGTAGACCGGCTCGGCCGGGTAGACGTGGGTGTCCATGAATTCCTGGAGGCGGCCGAGGTACTCCCCGGCCCGCTCGCTCAAACCGAAGTCCATTCCGCTAGAGTAACTGACGAGTCAGTTACTTCGGGAAGGAGTCCCCATGCCAGCCTTCGACGGCACCGGCAAGGTCGCGCTGATCACGGGTGGATCCAACGGCATCGGCGCCGCGGTGGCGCGCCGGCTCGCCGGCGAGGGCGCCCGCGTGGTCCTCGCCGACGTCGACGCGGAGGCCGGGGACGCGCTGGCGAAGGAGCTGGACGGGGCGTTCGTCCGCTGCGACGTCCGCGAGCCCGCCGCGAGCGAGGCCGCCGTGGCGACCGCCGTCGAGCGGTTCGGTGGCCTGGACGTGGCGTTCCTCAACGCCGGGGTCGCCGGGAGCGGCGGCGTGGGGGACGACTTCGACCTCGCCGCGTACCGGCGGGCCATGGGCATCAACCTCGACGGCGTCGTGTTCGGCGCGCACGCCGCGCTGCCGGCCCTGCGCGCCCGCGGCGGCGGCGACATCGTCGCCACCGCCAGCATGGCCGCGCTGACGGCGACGCCGTTCGACCCCGTCTACGGCGCGAACAAGGCCGCCGTCGTCGGCCTCGTCCGCGCCCTCGGCCCGACGTTCGCCGAGGAGGGCGTCCGCGTGAACGCGCTCTGCCCCTCTTTCGCCGACACCGACATCCTCACCCCGATGAAGGGGCAGCTTGAGGAGACCGGCTTCCCGATCCTGGACGTGGGCGACGTCGTCGAGGCGTTCATGCGCATCCTGAACGCCGACGGGACCGGCGAGGCCTGGTACGTCGTACCCGGACGCCCGTCCGAGCCGTTCGCGTTCCGCGGCGTCCCCGGCCCGCGCTGAGCGGGCTCCAGGCCTTCGAAGGAGAGTCATGCGCGCCATCCAGATCACCGAGTTCGGCGGGCCCGAGGTCCTGAACGTCACCGAGCTGCCCGACCCGGTCGCCGGGCCGGGCCATCTGCTCATCGACGTCGCGCGGGCCGGGATCAACTACGCCGACACCCACCAGGCCGAGAACAGCTACCTGTCGGCGTCCACGCTGCCGATGGTGCCGGGCGGCGAGGTCGTCGGCACCGCCGGGGGCCGCCGCGTCGTCGCGCTCGTCGGCACCGGCGGCTACGCCGAGAAGGCCGTCGCGCCCGAGGCGCTGGCCTGGGACGTCCCGGACGCCATCGACGACGTCACCGCGCTCGGCATGATCGTCCAGGGCGCGTCGGCATGGCTGCTGCTGCGCCGCAGCGTGCACCTGGCGCCGGGCGAGTCCGTCGTCGTGCACGCCGCCGCGGGCGGGGTCGGGACGCTCGCCGTCCAGCTCGCCAAGGCCTGGGGCGCCGGCCGCGTCATCGCCACCGCGTCGTCGGAGGAGAAACGCGCCCTCGCCCTCGACCTCGGCGCCGACGTCGCGATCGACGCCAACGAGCCCGACCTCAAGGACGCGCTCATCGAGGCCAACGAGGGCAGGCGCGTCGACACCGTGCTGGAGATGACCGGCGGCACGGTCACCGACCAGAGCCTGCGCGCCCTCGCCCCGTTCGGCCGCCTCGCCTTCTACGGCATGGCCTCGCGCAAGGAGCCGGCACCCGTCCGGCCCGCCGCGCTGATGGCGCACTCCACCACGATCTCGGGCATGTGGCTGGCGCACGTGTTCCGGCTGCCCGGCGACGTGATGGGCCAGGCCCTGGGCGAGCTGTTCGGTCTCGCGACGGAGGGCCGCCTGCGCGTGATCGGCGGCGGCGAGTACGGGCTCACCGAGGTCCGGCGGGCCCACGAGGACCTGCGCGCCCGCCGCACCACCGGCAAGCTCGTCCTCGATCCCTCGCGCTGAGGCCGGCCCCTAGCCGACCAGGCCGTTCTCGTAGGCGTAGACGACGGCCTGGGTGCGGTCGCGCAGCATGAGCTTGGTCAGCACGTGCCCCACGTGCGTCTTGACCGTCTGCTCGGCCAGCACCAGCTCGGCGGCGATCTCGGCGTTGGACAGGCCGCGGGCGATGAGCCGCAGCACGTCCAGCTCGCGCGGCGTCAGGCCGGCGGTGGCCTTCGGGCTCGGTCGCTGGTGCCGGCGGCGGCGGGCGAAGTCGCCGATCAGCCGCCGGGTGATGGACGGGGCGAGCAGCGCGTCCCCGGCCGCCACCACCCGGACGCCGGTCACCAGGTCGGCGGCCGACGCGTCCTTGAGCAGGAACCCGCTCGCCCCCGCGCCGAGCGCCTCGTAGACGTACTCGTCCAGGTCGAACGTCGTGAGGACGAGCACCTTCGGCCGCGCCGCCGCGGGGTCGGCGTCGGGGTCGAGGTCGCCCGCCAGCTCGGCGGTCGCGGCGAGGCCGTCCATCTCCGGCATCCGGATGTCCATCACGACCACGTCCGGGTCGAGCCGGCGGGCCATCTCCACCGCCTCGCGGCCGTTGCCCGCCTGCCCGATCACCTCGATCCCGGGATCGGAGGACAGCAGCGCCGCGAGCCCGTCGCGGATCATCACCTGGTCGTCGGCGATCAGCACCCGAATCGTCACGAACCAACCTTACGGGTCCCGGTGAAGGTCCCGGCGATCATCGGTCCGGATCCCCATAGGGCAGTTCGGCGGCGACCGCCCAGCCGTCGTCCAGCGGCCCGGCGTCCAGGCTCCCGCCGAGCATCGTCACGCGCTCGCGCATGCCGACCAGCCCGTGGCCGCCGCCCTGCGACTGCTCCGGCTCGCCGCGGGCGCCGTCGTCGGTGACCGACACCACGAGTGAGCCGGTGCCGTACTTCACCTCGACGTGCACCCGCGAGCCCGGCGCGTAACGGGAGGCGTTGCTCAGCGACTCCTGGACGATCCGGTACGCCGACAGGTCGACGCCGGCGTTCAGCGGGCGCGGCATCCCCACGACGACGGTCGCGACCGACAGCCCGGAGCGGCGGGCCGCGGCGACCAGGTCGTCCAGCCGGTCGAGGCCGGGCTGGGGGGCGCGCTCGGCGCCCTCGTCGTCCGCGCGCAGCAGCCCGACGACCCGGCGCGTCTCGGTGAGCGCCTCGCGGGCCGCGTCCCGGACCACCCCGAACGTCTGGCGGGCGGCGTCCGGCAGGTCCGGGATCTTGTAGGGGGCGGCCTCCGCCTGCATCGCGATCACCGACATGTGGTGCGCGACCACGTCGTGCAGCTCGCGGGCGATGCGGGCGCGCTCCTCCAGCACCGCCTGCCGGGCCAGGTCGGCGCGGTGCTGCTCCTCGCGCCGGCGCAGCTCCTCCACGGCCGAGTGCCGCCCGCCGACCGCGTCGCCGAACGTCAGCGCGAGCGCCGCGATCCCGGCGAGGATCATCCCGAACCAGCCCGGCATCCCGAGCAGCACCGCGGGCAGGAGCGCCGCGGCGATCGTCACCGTGCCGACGCCGACGGTGGTCTGCCGGTCGGCTCCGACGCCGGTGAAGAACAGGATGACGACCAGGGCCAGGATCGCGGTCACCGGCCACGGCATGAAGCCGTCGCCGTGCCGGACGATGACCGTGAGCACCAGCCCGGTCATCGCGATCCGCCAGGCGGCGAGCGGCCACCGGGCCGCGAAGATCAGCGGCGTCGCCTGCAGCACGCCGAGCGGCCACGCCAGCCCCGGATCGACGCCGTACATCTGGATCGGGATCGCGATGGACCCGCCGGTGAAGCCGACCGTCAGCGCCAGCAGGAAGACCAGGATCGGGACGCGCAGCGCGAGGGACCCGGGCAGCAGCATGACGGCCGGGTCGTCCCGTCCGGGCACGACTGCGGCGCGGACGCCGGCGACCAGCCGGGCCTTGCCGCCGGATGCGTGGTGGTCTGGTTCGTTCATTTGGTCGTGAGCCTAGAACGCGCGGCGCCGCACTGACCTGCCCCCCTGGAGGGAGATCCGGCCCGGCCCCTGGGTATCGGCTACCTGTTATTTCCGATTGACTTTATGGGGAATCTGGACCATCCTTGTCGCCGTGACGATCACCGGACTCCGCCACGAGCGCCTCCACGTCGACCTGCGCCGCCAGGCCAGCGCGCTGTGTCGCCGCCCGTCCTGAAACCGGCGAGGACGAACGGCCCACACCACGAGGAGAACGACCCGGATGACCGTCACCACGACCGATGTCGCCGTGCCCGGAACCGGGGACGGCCGCTTCGCCCCGCCGCGGCTCGCCGAGCGGGCCCGCGAGATCGCCGCCGCCCCGCACGAGTGGGTGCGCCGGGTCCGCCTCGACCCGGACGGGCGCTGGTACGAGCGCGTCCACCTGGACGCCGACCACGAGATCTGGCTGATCAGCTGGCTGCCGGGCCAGTCCACCGGGTTCCACGACCACGGCGGCTCCGCGGGCGCCTTCGCCGTCGCCCTCGGCACGCTGGAGGAGGACCGCGTCCGCACCCGGCAGGACATCGGCGCCGGGCAGGCCCGCGCGTTCGGCCCCGGCTACGTCCACGACGTGCGCAACACCGGCGACGCGCCCGCCGTGAGCGTGCACGTCTACTCGCCGCCCCTGGCCGCCATGCGCCGCTACGACCTCGGCCCGGACGGCGAGCTCGTCCGGCTGGCCGACGAGTCCGCCGACGACTGGTGACCGCGGCGCGCCGCCGCGCCGCGATCTTGCGGTGATCGCCGGGGCGGCGGACACTGCGGGGATGAGCGACCTGAGCCATCCGATCTTCGCCCGGCTCTATCCGCGGCTGGACGCCCAGTGCGCCAGGGCGGGCGGCGACGCGCACCGCGCCGAGTTGCTCGCCGGGGCGTCCGGCCGCGTGCTTGAGGTGGGCGCCGGATACGGGGCCAACTTCGCCCACTACCCGCCGGAGGTCACCGAGGTCGTCGCGCTCGAACCCGAGCCGCGGCTGCGCGCGAAGGCCGACCACGCGGCGGGCCGCGCCCCGGTGCCGGTGACGGTCCGTCCCGGCGTCGCCGAGGACCTCGACGTCGACGACGCGTCGTTCGACGTGGCGGTGGCGTCGCTCGTGCTCTGCTCGGTCCGCGACCCCGCCCGCGCGCTGGCCGAGCTGCGGCGCGCCCTCAGACCGGGCGGCGAGCTGCGCTACTACGAGCACGTGCGGGGGGCCACGCCGGGGAAGGTCCGGTTCCAGCGGTGCGCCGACGTGCTCTGGCCGTTCTTCGCCGCGGGCTGCCACCTCACCCGCCCGACGAGCGAGTGGATCGCCCGCGGCGGCTTCACCGTGCGGACCGAGCGGCGCTTCGAGTTCCCCGAGCCGGGCCGGGGCAACCCGGCCTCACCGCATGTGCTGGGAATCGCCATCCGCGAGTGACCCGGGTCAAGCGTCCCGCATAAGGTTCCCTCTCCCGGGAAGATCCGCCCCCATGAGCGCACCGGGAAGCGGGACGGCGGCGGACGATCGGGCGGAGGGGCCGGCGCACTCGTCGGCCATCGCGGTGCTCCTCGCGGGCGCCGCGGCACTCGGCGGCTTCCTGTTCGGCTACGACTCCTCCGTGATCAACGGGACGGTCGACGCGCTCAAGGAGCAGTTCGGCCTCGGCGGCTTCGCCGTCGGCTTCGTCGTGTCCGCCGCGCTCCTCGGCTGCGCCGCCGGCGCCTGGTTCGCCGGGCCGCTCGGCGACCGGATCGGCCGCGTGCGGGTGATGCTGATCGCCTCCGTGCTGTTCGTGGTCAGCTCGCTCGGCTCGGCGCTGGCCTTCAGCGCGGTCGACCTCACCTTCTGGCGGCTGGTCGGCGGCCTCGCCATCGGCGCCGCGTCGGTGATCGCCCCCGCCTACATCGCCGAGATCGCCCCGGCCGAGCTGCGCGGGCGGCTCGGCTCGCTGCAGCAGATGGCGATCGTGCTCGGGATCTTCGCCGCGCTCGTCGTCGACTACGTCATCGCCCAGGTCTCGGACGGCGGCGCCACCGGGACGTTCCCCTGGGGCGGCGGCGCCTGGCGCTGGATGTTCGCCAGCTGCGTCGTCCCCGCCGTGATGTACGGCGTGATCGCCACCACCATCCCCGAGTCGCCCCGCTACCTCGTCAAGAAGCACGAGACGGCCCGCGCGCGGCAGGTGCTGCGGCGGGTCATGGGCCGCGGCGACGTGGACACCAAGATCGGCGAGATCGCGCGGTCCATCGCCGCGGACCGGCCCGTGCACCTGCGCGACCTGCGCGGGCCCCGGCTCGGCCTGCTGCCGATCGTGTGGGCCGGCATCCTGCTGTCGGTCTTCCAGCAGTTCGTCGGCATCAACGTGATCTTCTACTACTCGTCCTCGCTGTGGCAGGCGGTCGGGTTCTCCGAGGACGACGCGATGCTCACCTCGGTGATCAACTCGGTGGTCAACGTCGCCTTCACGCTGGTCGCGATCGCCCTCGTCGACCGGATCGGGCGGCGCCCATTGCTGCTCACCGGCGCCGCCGGGATGGCGGTCTCCCTCGGCGTCCTCACCGCCTGCTTCGCGACCGCGCCCGTGGTGGACGGCGACCCGCGCCTCGGCGGCCTCGCCGGGCCGGTCGCGCTCGTCGCGGCCAACGTGTTCGTCGCCTCCTTCGCCGCGACCTGGGGCCCGGTCGTGTGGGTGATGCTCGGCGAGATGTTCAACAACTTCATCCGGGCCTCCGCGCTGGCCGTCGCCGCGGCCGCGCAGTGGCTCGCCAACTGGCTGGTCACCACGACCTTCCCCGGGATCTCCGGCTTCTCGCTCGGCCTGGCCTACGGCATCTACACGCTGTTCTCCATCCTGGCGTTCGTGTTCGTGTTCCGCGCCGTCCCCGAGACCAAGGGGCGCGAGCTGGAGGACATGGACCGGCTCGAAGCCCCGAGAGCCCCGAGAGCGCCGAGGGCCCGCGCGTGACCGCGCGGAACCGCCGTGCCGCGCGCGTGACCGTCGGCTACAGTGGTGGCATGCCGCTCGCGTGTTTCGAGACGACGACGCCGGGTCACTCCCGGCGCGAACGCGGCATGTCCTGACATCGCACGCGGAAGGGCCCCGGGAGCGTTCCCGGGGCCCTTCCGCTGTCCGGGGACGTGCCAGGCCTCCGCCCGACGAGAGGAGCGGCCGATGGAGCCGCATGCGTCCGGGGGACACCCCGAGTCGATAGCATCGGAACCCGCTGATCCCAACCCACCATCGCGAGGAGTACCCGTGTCCACCGTGTCTGAGCTGCGCATCACCCTCGACGGGAGCGAGCGGGCGGTGCCGGCGGGCACCACCGCGGGGCAGGCACTGGAGGCCGACGGCCGCACCGTGGTCGCCGCCCGCGTCAACGGCGAGCTGCGCGACCTCGCCGGCGAGCTGGCCGACGGCGACGCCGTCCAGCCCGTCGAGATCGGCTCCGACGACGGCCGGGCGATCATGCGGCACTCCGCCGCGCACGTGATGGCGCAGGCCGTCCAGGAGCTGTTCCCCGAGGCGAGGCTCGGCATCGGCCCGCCGGTGGAGAACGGCTTCTACTACGACTTCGACGTCGCCGAGCCGTTCACCCCCGACGACCTCAAGCGCATCGAGAAGCGGATGCGCGAGATCGTCAAGCAGGGGCAGCGGTTCTCCCGCCGTCCCGTCTCGGAGGAGGACGCCCGTGCCGAGCTGGCCGCCGAGCCCTACAAGCTGGAGCTGATCGGGCTGAAGGGGGCCGGGCCGGTCGAGGACGCCGCCGACGGCGCCGACGTCGAGGTGGGCGGCGGCGAGCTGACCATCTACGACAACCTCGACGCCAAGTCCGGCGAGCTGCGCTGGAAGGACCTGTGCCGCGGCCCGCACCTGCCGTCCACCCGCGTCATCCCCGCCTTTAAGCTGATGCGCAGCGGCGGCGCCTACTGGCGCGGCAGCGAGAAGAACCCGCAGCTCCAGCGGATCTACGGCACCGCGTGGGAGTCGCGCGAGAAGCAGGACGAGTACCTGCGGTTCCTGGAGGAGGCCGAGAAGCGCGACCACCGCAGGCTCGGCGCCGAGCTCGACCTGTTCTCCTTCCCGAACGAGATCGGCAGCGGCCTCGCCGTCTTCCACCCGAAGGGCGGAGCCGTCCGCAAGGTGATGGAGGACTACTCGCGCCGCCGGCACGAGGAGGAGGGGTACGAGTTCGTCAACACCCCCCACATCTCCAAGGGCCACTTGTTCGAGACCTCCGGGCACCTCGGCTGGTACAAGGACGACATGTTCCCGGCCATGGAGGTCGACGGCGGCGACTACTACCTCAAGCCGATGAACTGCCCGATGCACAACCTGATCTACCGGGCGCGCGGCCGGTCCTACCGGGAGCTGCCGCTGCGGCTGTTCGAGTTCGGGTCGGTGTACCGGTTCGAGAAGTCGGGGGTCGTGCACGGCCTCACCCGCGTCCGCGGCATGACCCAGGACGACGCGCACATCTACTGCACCGAGGAGCAGATGGGCGAGGAGATCAAGCGGCTCCTCGACTTCGTCCTCGGCCTGCTGCGCGACTACGGGCTGAACGAGTTCTACCTGGAGCTGTCCACCCGGGACGAGTCCGAGAAGTTCATCGGCTCGGAGGAGATGTGGGAGAAGGCCACCGCCGCGCTGCGGGAGGCCGCCGAGTCCACCGGGCTCGACCTCGTCCCCGACCCGGGCGGCGCCGCGTTCTACGGCCCGAAGATCTCCGTGCAGGCCAAGGACGCGATCGGCCGGACCTGGCAGCTGTCCACCATCCAGGTCGACCCGAACCAGCCCGAGCGGTTCGGCCTGGAGTACCAGGCGGCGGACGGCACCCGGCAGCGGCCGATGATGCTGCACCGGGCGCTGTTCGGGTCGATCGAGCGGTTCTTCGGCGTGCTGCTGGAGCACTACGCGGGCGCGATGCCGCCGTGGCTGGCGCCCGTCCAGGCGGTCGGCATCCCGATCGGCGACGCCCACGTCCCGCACCTGGAGAAGGTCGCGGCGAAGCTGCGCGAGCACGGTCTCCGCGTCGAGGTCGACACCTCCTCCGACCGGATGCAGAAGAAGATCCGCAACGCGCAGAAGCAGAAGGTCCCGTACATGCTGCTGGCGGGGGACGACGACGTCGCCAAGGACGCGGTGTCGTTCCGGTACCGCAGCGGCGAGCAGAAGAACGGGGTCCCGATCGCCGAGGCCGTGGACGAGATCGTCAAGGCCGTCGAGGCGCGCGTCCAGATCTGAGCCGGGGGCCGTGCCCGTCCCGCGGGCACGGCCCGGTCCGGGCACCCTGACCGGGACGGAATTGGTAGCCTCATCGACCACGTGTGAGGACCGGGGAGACAGCGGAGATGAAGTCCAGGAGGCCGGCGCGGACGGCGCGGTCGCTCTGGGCACGGATCGCCGGCTACACCGGGACGCTGGCGCTGGTCGCCGCGGCCGTCATCGTGCTGCTCATGCCGCTCACCGACGACGGCGGGAAGGGCGCCGCCGGCGCCCAGGGGACCGCCGGCCCGTCCGCGCCGGCGGGCGGGGCGCCGAACGGTTCCGGGCTCCCGGCGACCCCGACGAACCCGGTGCCGCAGCAGGACGGGAGCGGCCGGCCGTATCCGCCCGGGCAGGACGGCGGCGGGTCCGGAGGGCAGGGCGGCGGGCCGGTGATCCCCACTCAGGGCTCCGGCGGCATCGGCTGGTGCCCGAAGGGGACGGCGTTCTACAAGGCCACCGCCACGGGCGTGGACGTCGTCGTCACGGTCGCCTCAAGCGGCGCGATCCGGGCCGAGCTGTCGCTGCGAGGGCGGGAGCCCCAGTCCCAGCAGACCACCGTGCGGAGCGGCGGGCCGCACGCGTTCCACTTCAGGGGCGTCGCGCCGCAGCTGGTCGAGCGAGTCAAGGTCAACACGGTCTCCGTCGGCGTCGCCATGCAGACGTGCTACGCCCGCGCCGGCACGTGACGTCCGGGGGACGCGGCGGGCCGGGCGTGCTCAGCGGGCGGGCGGCGCCGTGTTCGGCGCGGCCGCCTTGCGGGCCCCGGACTTCTGCGCGGCGCCTCCCTGGGCGGGCGGCATGCGGACGTCCTCGACGGACACGTTGACGGCGGCGACCCGCGCCCCCAGCATCATCCCGGCCACCCGCGCCACGTTGCCCTTCACGACCTTCGCCACGTCCTTGATCACGACGCCGTAGTCGACGGCGATGGCGACGTCGACCGTCACCTCGTCGTCGTTCTGGACCACGCGCACCCCCGCGCTCGGCGTCTCGTCCCGGGCGGTGAGCGCGGCGACGCCCTCGACCTCCAGCGCGGCGAACGCGGCGATCTTCCCGATCACCGCGTCCCCGATCGTGATGCGGCCCTCCACCGGCGAGGTGAGGTCGCCGGACGAGCCGTGCAGCGTCATCGGCACCGCGTTCGGCCCGGACGACAGCACGCTGCGCGGGGGAGGGGCCGCCTGCTGCGCGGGCGGCGCGGAGAGCGGCGTCCCTTGCGGCGTTCCCTGCTGTGTTCCCTGCTGTGGCCCCTGGGGCGGTACCGACGCCTGGCGCCCGGCCCCGGGTCCGGAGAAGGCGGGCCTCGGCCCGGCCTCCGGTCCCTGCTCCGCGTTCGCGCCGTGCTTGTCGAGCCCGCTCATGATCGCTCCCTGCGTTCGGTCGGGTGACCATGGTGTCGGAACGGCCCGCCGGACGCCATGCCGGGCCGCCGGACGCGGGCGTCCGAGGCGGCGCGCGCAGGCCCGCCGCGGCGGTGCCTTCGGGGCTCCCCGGCTACAGCCCGGCGGGCGTCTCTCTCTATGCTGCTGGTCAGGCCGTGAACAAAAGGAGACCGCCGCCTTGACCGCAGAGCCGGAGGAGTCCGTGGTGCACCAGGGGCGCGAGGACGCGCCCGGGGCCGGCGCCGGGGACGAGCGCAGACCCCGCTTCGAGGAGGAGAGGGGCGGCGCGGGCGTGCCCGACAACTTCCAGCGGCTCTGGACCCCGCACCGGATGGCCTACATCAAGGGCGAGAACAAGCCGACGGGCGCGGGCGAGGGCGACGGCTGCCCGTTCTGCGAGATCCCGGAGATGACCGACGAGGAGGGCCTCGTCGTGTCCCGCGGCAAGTCGGTGTTCACGGTGCTGAACCTCTACCCGTACAACTCCGGGCACCTGATGGTCGTCCCCTACCGGCACGTCGCCGACTACGCCGACCTGGAGGAGCCGGAGTACCTGGAACTCGCCGCGTTCACCCAGCGGTCCCTGACGGCGCTGCGCAAGGCGAGCGGCGCGCAGGGCTTCAACGTCGGCATGAACCTCGGCCTCGTCGCCGGGGCGGGGATCGCCGCGCACCTGCACCAGCACGTCGTCCCGCGCTGGGGCGGGGACACCAACTTCATGCCGGTCGTCGGGCACACCAAGGTGCTGCCGCAGCTCCTGCGCGACACCCGCCAGATGCTCGCCGACGCCTGGCCCGCCTCATGACCGGGCCGGAGCGGCCCGGGCGGCCGGTGCTCGTGTACGACGGCGACTGCGGCTTCTGCACGTCCTCCGTCCGGTTCCTGGAACGGCACGTGCCCGTTCAGGCCACCGTCGTGGCCTTCCAGTTCGCCGACCTGGACGCGCTCGGCACCACGGCGGAGCGGGCCGAGTACGAGGTGCTGTGGATCGACCGGGCCGGACGCGTCAGCGGCGGCGCCGAGGCGGTCGGGCGGCTGCTGACCGCGGCCGGCGGCCCCTGGAAGGCGCTCGGGGTGGTCATGCGCGTCGCGCCGGTGAGCTGGCTCGCGCACGGCGTGTACCGCCTCGTGGCCGCCAACCGCCACCGGATGCCGGGCGGGACGGCGGCCTGCATGCTGCCGGCCGCGCAGCGTCCCGGCGCCCGCGACTGAGTCGCCGTCAGGAGGCGGCGGGCTCGCCCGCCTCCGGTGCCCGGCCGCGCAGCCGCTCGGGCAGCAGCACGGTGAGCCGCTCCAGCGGCAGGAAGGCGGCGAGCCAGATGGCGTGCGGCAGGAAGTGGATCGTCATCAGCGCGTAGGTCACGACGTGGAAGCCCGCGAAGAACAGCACCAGCAGATACAGGGGCCGCCCGCGCAGGAACAGCAGCACCGGTGAGATGGCCTCGGCCATGAACATGAACCACTGGCTGGCCTTCAGCAGCAGCGGATGGTCGATGAAGACGCGTCCGATCGGGGTACCGCGGCGGCTCAGTGCCCACTGGACGGTCGACCCGTTCGGCCACGCGGGGAACCCGCCGATGCGCACCTTCGCCCACGCGGACAGGAAGTAGGCCGCGACCACCGCGATCTGGATGCCGCGCACCGACCACGCCGACGCCTCGCAGCGCGCGGTGTCGCCGACCTTCGCGCGCCCGACGCTCGGCAGCACGAACAGCGCGACGACGAGCGCCAGGTGGTCGTGGTCGACCTTGCCGTACGACATGCTGACCGTGACCCACCACAGGTACCCGCCCGCGGCGGCGTAGCCGCTCGCACGGGGCAGTAAGCGGCCGGTCGCGGCGACGAGGCCGGCCCCGATCGTCACCGCCAGCAGCGTGTACATGGCCCACGGGGTGGGCGCGGGAAGGTGCAGCAGCCGGCCGAGCAGGACCGGCCGGTACAGGTCGGCCGGCAGCCGCGCGTGCGCCAGCGAGCTGCTGGTCAGCAGCAGCATGTCGAACGGCAGGAACGCGTAGCCGATGATCCGCAGCCACGCGATCCGCGCACGCGGGACGGGCCCGAACCACCAGCGGTCCCACGCCGTGCGGGACGGGCCGGCGGCGTCCCGCGAGGACCGGACGGGACGCGGCGCCTCCGGGGTCGCGGCGGCGGTCATCGCACGTCCCAGACGACGCGGTTGCGCTTGGTCGTCGACACGACCTTGCCGTGCCGGAGCGTCCTGATCTCCTGCACGACGTAGATCCTGGTCAGCCTCGGCCAGTCCGGGTGCAGCCGGTGCTGCCCCTCGGCGATGCCCTGCAGCATGGCCGGGTGGTGGACGATCCGGTCCATCTGCCCCTCGATCTCGGCGCGCTTCATCCCCGTTCCCGCCGCGCCCCGGGACAGCTCCACGTGCGTGCCCGCGGCGGTGTCGGCCTCCAGCCAGAAGGAGTTGATGGTGCCGCCGTCGTCCTTCACCGAGAACGCGTACTGCGTCATCGGCCCGAGCGGGAAATGGTCGTTGCTTCCGAACGCGCTGCTGCACAGCAGGGCGCCGACGACCGCGGCGCCGGAGAGGGACCGCCAGAGCCGCGCGCGAGGCGTGAGGCGGAGGACAGGAAGACTCACCGGACAAGCCTAGAGCCCCGCCCGGGGCGCCGGGCGGGGCATCGGCCCAGCCGGGTCAGCCGTCCTTGGCGGCGGCCACCTTCTCGGCGAGATGCGACGGGAGCGGCTCGTACCGCAGGAACGAGCGGCTGAACGTGCCGGTCCCCTGCGACATCGAGCGAAGGTCGATCGCGTACCGGATGATCTCCAGCTGCGGCACCTCCGCCTTGATCATGGTGCGGCCGCCGGGAACCGCCTGGGAGCCGAGCACCCGGCCGCGGCGGGAGGTGAGGTCGGACATGATCGGGCCCACGTACTCGTCGGCGATCAGCACGTCGACCTCGTCGACCGGTTCCAGCAGCAGGATCGGCACCTGGCCGGCCGCGTCCTTGAGCGCGAGCGCCCCCGCCGCCTGGAACGCCATGTCGGACGAGTCGACCGAGTGCGCCTTCCCGTCGTGCAGCGTGACCTTGATGTCGACCAGCGGGTACCCGGCCGAGACGCCGCGTTCCATCTGCTGCCGGACGCCCTTCTCCACCGACGGGATGAACTGCCGCGGCACGACCCCGCCGACGATCTTGTCGACGAACTCGAAGCCCTCACCGGAGGGGAGCGGCTCCACGTCGATGTGGCAGATGCCGTACTGGCCGTGCCCGCCGCTCTGCTTGACGTGCCGGCCGAGGCCCTTGGCCTTGCCGCCGAACGTCTCCCGCAGCGGCACGCGCAGGTCGACGCGCTCGACCTCCACGCCGTACCGGCTGCGGAGCCTCTCGATGAGCACGTCGGCGTGCGCCTCCCCCATGCACCACAGCACCAGCTGGCGGGTCTCGGAGTTGTTCTCCAGCCGCAGCGTCGGGTCCTCGGCGACGAGCCGGCCGAGCGCCTGGCTGAGCTTGTCCTCGTCGGCCTTGGACTTGGCGCGGATCGCCACCGGCAGGAGCGGGTCCGGCATCGACCAGGGCGCCATCACCACGGGCGAGCCCGGGTCGGACAGGGTGTCGCCGGTCTCGGCGCGGCCGAGCTTAGCCACCGCGCAGACGTCGCCGGCGATGCAGGACGACATGGTCCGCTGCGTCTTGCCCAGCGGCGAGGTGAGGGCGCCGATGCGCTCGTCGACGTCGTGGTCCTCGTGGCCGCGGTCCTCCATGCCGTGCCCGGAGACGTGCACGGTCGTGTCGGGGCGCAGCGTGCCGGAGAACACCCGGACCAGCGAGATCCGCCCGACGTACGGGTCGGACGTGGTCTTGACGACCTCGGCGACCAGCGGGCCTTCGGGATCGCAGGTGATCTCCCTGGGCGGCCCGCCCTTCACCGGCGTCACGGTCGGGATCCCGTGTTCGAGGGGGGACGGGAAGGCCTGCGTCATGACCTCCAGGAGCTCCAGCATCCCGATGACCGGCCCGGGGTGGTCGCCGTGCGGGACCGAGGTCGCGAGGACGGGGTAGAAGCTGCCGCGCGCCACCGCGGTCTCCAGGTCCTCGATGAGCGCCTTGACGTCGATGTCCTCGCCGGACAGGTACCTGTCCATGAGGCTCTCGTCCTCGCTCTCCTGGATGATGCCCTCGATCAGCGACGCGCGCTGCTCGGAGATCTGGTCCAGGTACTCCGGGTCCGGCATGCACTCGACGCGCTCCCCGCTGGAGTAGTCGAGGCAGCGCTGCGACAGCAGCCCGATCAGGCCCTTCAGGCCGTCGCCTCCGCCGGCCGGGAAGTACAGCGGCGCGACGCCCTCGCCGAACACGTCCTGGCAGGTGAGGACCACGTCGTCGAAGTCGCCGCGCTGCTGGTCGATCTTGGTGATGACGACCGCGCGGGGCATCTGCACCGCGGCGCACTCGTCCCAGATCATCCGGGTGAGCCCGTCGATGCCGTCCACCGCCGAGATCACGAACAGCGCTGCGTCGGCGGCGCGGAGCCCGGCGCGCAGGTCGCCGACGAAGTCGGCGTAACCGGGCGTGTCGATGAGATTGACCTTGACGTCCCCGTGCACGAGCGGGGCGAGCGCGAGGTTGACCGAGCGCTGCTGGCGCATCTCGACCTCGTCGAAGTCGCTGACGGTGGTGCCGTCCTCGACCTTGCCGGCCCGCTGCAGCGTGCCCGTGGCGGCGAGCAGCGCCTCGACGAGCGTCGTCTTGCCTGCCCCCGAATGGCCGACCAGCGCGACATTGCGCACCCTGTCGCACCCGCCGGCCTCCGGTGCCCTGCCGGGGGCTCCCGGGTGGCCTCCCTTGTCCGCCATGACTACCTCCTCGGACGGGCCTCTCGCGGAGGCCCGCGTGCGGCTGGGGCCCGGCCCGGCGGGCCCGGCCCTGACGTCCGAGTGCGGCGTCCGACCTCGTAGCGCGCGTGACCGACGTCACACCCGTGCCAACACCCTTTCCCGTGATGGCCGGGACCACAAGGGGTGAACGGCAATCAACCGTGATCTGTCCGTGCCGCGCGGCCCCCAAACCCCGCCCTGACCACGGGCCGGCGAGGTCCGCACTACGATGGGCGCGCCACGGCCGGCGGCCCGTCCCGCGTGCGGAGGCCGGCACCCCGGAGACCAGTCGAGAACGGACGGCGATGCTCAACAAGATCAGGCCCGCGCTGGGGCGCGTCCTCACCCCCGTCGGACAGGCGGTCGCGCGGACCGGAGTGTCGCCCAACGCCATCACCGTCATCGGGACCGCGGGCGTCGCCGCCGGAGCGCTCGTCCTCTTCCCGCGAGGGGAGTTCTTCTGGGGGACGATGGTCATCACCGCGTTCGTGCTGTTCGACATGCTCGACGGCGCGGTCGCCCGGGTCACCGGGAAGATCTCCAAGTTCGGCGCGTTCCTGGACTCCACCATGGACCGGGTCGCCGACGCCGCGATCTTCTCCGGGCTGATGATCGGGCTGTACCGGGACGGCCAGGAGCCCCTCGCCGCCGTCGCCCTGTACTGCCTCGTCTCCGGGGTCGTGGTGTCCTACGCCAAGGCCCGCGCCGAAGGGCTCGGCTACACCTGCGACGTGGGCATCGCCGAGCGCGCGGAACGCCTCATCGTCGCGCTGGTCGCGGCCGGGTTCGACGGGCTCGGCGTCCCCTTCATCCTCGCCGTCGCGCTGTGGGCGCTCGCCGTGCTCAGCACGATCACGGTCGGGCAGCGTTTCGCCACCGTCTACGTCCAGGCCAGGGACGGCGCGGGGCCGGGAGCGGGCGACAATGCCGGGAACGGTGCCGGTGACGGGGCCGACAACGGTGCCGGCAACGGGGCGCAGAAGACGCCGGAGCCCCATCGATGACCACGCCCCGCCGCGGAGAGGCTACGCCGTCGCTTCGCGATGAGGTGACCGACGCCGTCTACGCCCTGGGCTGGACGGTCGTGCGCAAGATGCCGGAGAGCGCGGCACGGCTGGCGTTCGCCGCCCTCGCCGACCGCACCTGGCACCGCTACGGCGGCGGCGTGCGGCAGCTGGAGAAGAACCTGTGCCGCGTCCTCGGCAAGGACGCCGTCGACGACGAGGTCCGCGTCCTCAGCAAGAAGGTGCTGCGCTCCTACTTCCGCTACTGGCTGGAGGTGTTCCGGCTCCCCGAGTACGACCGGGGGCGGATCCTCGGCCGGATGCGCGTCACCGGCGAGAAGAAGATCTTCACCAACCTCGACGCCGGGCGCGGCGTGATCCTGGCCCTGCCCCACATGGGCAACTACGAGCACGCCGGGGCGTGGCTCGTGCACTGCGGCTACCCGTTCACCACGGTCGCCGAGCGGCTCAAGCCGGAGTCGCTGTTCGACCGGTTCGTCGAGTTCCGCGAGAGCCTCGGCATGGAGGTCCTCGCCCACACGGGCGCCTCGGCGTACGGGCGGATGGCGCAGCGGCTCCGCGCGGGGCGGCCGGTGTGCCTCGTCGTCGACCGCGACCTGACCGCGAGCGGTGTCGACGTCGAGTTCTTCGGCGCCACCGCCCGGATGCCCGCCGTCTCGGCCGCGCTCGCGCTGCAGACGGGCGCCGCGCTCATTCCCGTGACACTCTGGTATGAGGGCGAGTACTGGGCGGCGCGGGTCCACGAGGAGATCCCGGTCCCGGACGAGGGCGGCAGACAGGAGAAGATCCAGGCCATGACCCAGGAGCTCGCGCGGGTCTTCGAGGCGGGCATCGCCGCGCACCCGGAGGACTGGCACATGCTGCAGAAGGTCTGGGTCGACGACCTGGCGGGCGGCGGGGGATGAGGACCGGGCCATGAAGGTCGGCATCGCATGAAGGTCGGCATCGTCTGCCCGTACACCTGGGACGTCCCGGGCGGCGTGCAGCAGCACATCGGCGACCTCGCCGAGGCGCTGATCGCGCTCGGCCACGAGGTGTCGGTGATCACGCCCGCCGACGACGAGGCCGACCTGCCGGCCTACGCCGTGTCGGCCGGGCGCGCCGTGCCCGTCCCCTACAACGGCTCGGTGGCGCGGCTGGCGTTCGGGTTCCTGTCGGCCGGCCGGGTCCGGCGCTGGATCAACGACGGCGGCTTCGACGTCCTGCACGTCCACGAGCCCGCCGCGCCCTCGCTCGGGCTGCTCGCCTGCTGGGCGGCGGACGGCCCCATCGTCGGCACCTTCCACGCGTCCTACGAGAAGTCCCGCGTGGTGTCGGTCACCGCGCCGATCCTGCAGAGCGCGCTGGAGAAGATCACCGGCCGGATCGCGGTGTCCGAGGCCGCCCGCACCACCCTGGTCGAGCACCTCGGCGGCGACGCGGTGCTGATCCCCAACGGGGTCGCCACCGAGCGGTACGCGATGGCCGAGCCGCTGCCCGGCTGGCGCGGCAGGGCGGGGGCATCCGGCTCCGGGGACGGGGAGGCGCTCGGCTTCCTCGGCAGGATGGACGAGCCCCGCAAGGGGCTGCAGGTGCTGCTGCGCGCGTTCGAGATCCTCGGCCGCCGCCGGCCCGGGCTGCGGCTGCTGCTCGCCGGGCCCGGCGACGCCGGCGACGTGATGTCCCGGGTGCCGCCCGGGCTGCGCGAGCGCGTCGTCGTGCTCGGCATGGTCAGCGAGCACGACAAGGTCCGCGCCTACCACTCGGTGGACGTGTTCGTCGCGCCCAACCTCGGCGGCGAGAGCTTCGGCATCGTGCTCGCCGAGGCGATGTCGGCGGGCGCCCCGATCCTGGCCAGCGACATCGAGGCGTTCGACCGGGTGCTGCGCGGCGGCCGGGCCGGCGTCCTGTTCCCGGTGGGCGACCACGAGGCGCTCGCCGCGGCGGCGGCCGAGCTGCTGGACGACCCGGCCCGCCGCAAGCAGCTGTCCGCGGAGGCCCGCGCGGCCGTGCGCGCCTACGACTGGTCGTCCGTGGCCCGCGACGTGGTGAGGGTCTACGAGACGGTCACCGGCGGCCGCGCCGTCGTCGTCGAGTCCGGCCACGGCACCTAGGAGGCCGCCGGATGTCCTACGACTGGATCATCGACGTCCTGTTCTGGGTCGCCGTCGCCTTCCTGGTCGCCGTGTACGTGTCGTGGCGCGCCACCCGGCTGGACCGGCTGCACGTCCGCGTCGAGACGGCCCGCGCCGCGCTGGACGCCGCGCTGGTCAGGAGGGCCGCCGCCACGCTGGAGCTGGCCGCGTCCCGGCTGCTGGACCCGGCCACCAGCCTGGTGCTGGCCACCGCCGCCCACGAGGCGCGCACCGCCGACGCCGACGCCCGCGAGTTCGCCGAGAGCGACCTGTCCCGGGCGCTGCGCGCGGCCGTCGACCAGCCCGGGTTCGTCGACACCCTCTCCGCCCGGGGCGCCGGCGACGGGGGCGCGGTGCTGGAGGAGCTGTCGTCCGCGGCGGCGAAGGTCGCCTACGCCCGCCGCTTCTACAACGACGCCGTGTCCCAGGCCCGCATCGCGCGCCGCAAGCCGCTGATCCGGATCCTGCCCCTCGCCGGCCGCGCCCCGCTGCCGGACTTCTTCGAGATCGACGACGATCCGCCCGGAATCCGACCGCCGCGTTGATCACACCGGCGGCGCCGGCCCGTACCGCTGGGCGGGGCGGCGCATCCGACCACGTTCGCTACCCTCTGGCAGACCGTCCAAGGGAGGGGTACATCGTGCGTTCCGTATGGGGCACCGTCCCGGGCCGCGTCGCCGCGGGTCTCGGCGTCCTCGTCGCCGGCGCCGCGCTGCAGGCCTGCTCGGACTCCGGGGGCCCGAAGACGGCGCCGCCGCCGAAGAGCTCCGGCACGCCCCTGGAGAGCGGGACGCCCGAGCCCGCGACGCACCCGTTCACCGGCGGCCGCAAGGGCCTGGACAATCCCGTCCTCGCCGTCAAGATCGAGAACACCGCGCCCGCGTTCCCGCAGAGCGGCGTGAAGGACGCCGACATCGTCTACGTCGAGCAGGTCGAGGGCGGCGAGACGCGGCTGATGGCCGTCTACTCGTCCAAGCTGCCGAAGCGCGTCGGGCCGGTGCGCAGCGCCCGCATCTCCGACCTGCACATCCTGCCGCAATTCGGGCGCCCCGCGTTCGCGTTCTCCGGCGTCCAGAGCAAGATGAAGAAGTACATCCGGAAGGCGCCGCTGTACGACATCTCGCAGGAGAAGGCGGGCGGCGCCTACTTCCGGTCCGGCGCCAAGCCCATCCCGTACAACCTCTACGCCGACCCCAAGAACCTGCTGAAGCGCGCCCCGAAGGCGGGCAAGCCGCGCGACATCGGGTTCCGCTTCGGGGAGGCCCCGGCCGGCGGCAAGCGGACCAAGTCCTTCACCGCCAGGTGGCCGGCCGCGACCATGGGGTTCACCTGGTCGGCGAAGGAGAAGCGGTGGCTCGCCAGCTGGGGCGGGCGTCCCGACCGCGCCGCCGAGGGCGGGCGCCTCGGCGGCAAGACCGTCGTCATCCAGTACGCCAAGACGACCCGGTCGAAGTTCCACGACTTCCTCGGCAGCTACACGCCCCTGATCCACACCACCGGCACCGGGCGGGCCGTCGTCCTGCGCGACGGGAAGTCCTACAAGGCCAAGTGGTCGCGGCCGTCCGAGGGCAAGGGCACCACCTTCACCGCGGCGGACGGCAAGCCCATGAACTTCGCCCCCGGCCAGGTCTGGGTGCTTCTCGTCAACGACGGCAAGCCTTACACCCCATAGCGCATGCGCGCACCGCCCGGTTCCGTCACTTCGTAAGCGGCGGGCGCCGCACGTTGACACTCTGCCGGGTCGAGAGGTCGTGCGAGCAGGCAATACCATGGAAAGCGACTTGTCGTCCGTCACGTGAGGAATGCCCGTGTCCACTTCCACTTCCGCTCCTGAGAACGCCGCGCCCGAGACCGGGACCGCCCGCGTCAAGCGCGGCATGGCGGAGATGCTCAAGGGCGGCGTGATCATGGACGTCGTCACGCCCGAGCAGGCGAAGATCGCCGAAGACGCCGGCGCGGTCGCCGTCATGGCCCTGGAGCGGGTCCCCGCCGACATCCGCGCCGAGGGCGGCATCTCCCGGATGAGCGACCCCGACATGATCGACGGGATCATCGCCGCGGTGTCCATCCCGGTCATGGCCAAGGCCCGCATCGGCCACTTCGTGGAGGCCCAGGTGCTGCAGGCCCTCGGCGTCGACTACATCGACGAGTCCGAGGTGCTCACGCCCGCCGACTACGACAACCACATCGACAAGTGGGCGTTCACCGTCCCGTTCGTCTGCGGCGCCACGAGCCTCGGCGAGGCGCTGCGCCGCATCACCGAGGGCGCGGCGATGATCCGCTCCAAGGGCGAGGCGGGCACCGGCGACGTCTCCAACGCCACGACGCACATGCGCAAGATCCGGCAGGAGATCCGCCGCCTGCAGAACCTGCCCGAGGACGAGCTGTACGTCGCGGCCAAGGAGCTCCAGGCCCCCTACGAGCTGGTCAAGGAGGTGGCGCAGGCCGGGAAGCTGCCCGTGGTGCTGTTCACCGCCGGCGGCATCGCCACCCCCGCCGACGCCGCGATGATGATGCAGCTCGGCGCGGAGGGCGTCTTCGTCGGCTCCGGCATCTTCAAGTCCGGCAACCCGGCCCAGCGCGCCGAGGCCATCGTGAAGGCCACCACCTTCCACGACGACCCCGACGTGATCGCCAAGGTGTCCCGCGGGCTCGGCGAGGCGATGGTCGGCATCAACGCCGCCTCCCTCGGCGAGGACCAGAAGTTCGCCGGCCGCGGCTGGTGACGCCCTGCCGCTGATCAGGGGCCGCTGATCAGGGGCCGCTGATCAGGCGCCGCTGAGCAGGCGCCCGCGAGGCGCGCGCCGCCCGGTCCGCGTGACCGGGCGGTCAGGTGGGTGCCCCTCTCCACAGCGGCCCCTGCCAGGGTTTACGCTGGCGGCGCGGCCGGTGCGGGCGGTGCCCGGCCGCGGGAGGGGAGAGCATGGCTTGGTCGGTCGCGCTGGCGTGCGCGAGCGCGGGTGAACCCACCGAGGTGTTCCGGCCGGGCCTGGTGCCCGATCCGGACGCCGCCGCGACGATCGCGCGCGGCCTCTATCCCGCGGCCACCCTCACCGAGACCGGCGACACGGTCCTGGACTTCGCGCTGTGGCCGTACGAGGACGAGCTGTTCGTCGGCGCGTTCGAGCGCGCGCTGCTGCTGTGCGACCGGCGGCTGTTCTGCCTCGACGACGACGCCCGCCGGATCGCCGACACCGCCGCCGCCGCGCTGCCCGGCTCCTGCTGCGGCGTGCTCGTCCTGCACAACGTCATCCGCGGCTGCTGGTTCCGCTGGTACGAGTCCGGCGAGCTGCGCCGCGACGTGTTCGTCACGGCCGAGGACGGCGTCGTCGTCGACCAGGGCGAGCGGCTGCCCGCCGAGCGGCCGTTCTGGCGCGCCATCGACGCGGGCGCCCCGGACGTCCCGCTGCCGTTCGACCCCGAGGAGTTCGGCCTCGCGCTCGCCGAGGCGCACATGTTCGGACGTGGCATCGCCGACCGGGGCAAGGACGGCTTCCTCCCGCTCGAACTCCCGGTGCGCCGCTTCAAGCACGCCTGATCGGCGAGGGGCCGCCCCCGCACCGGGGAAGAGCCGCCAGGTCGTGCGGCGTTGTTAGAGGTCTAGGGTTGAGATGACCCCGCACCCCGGAAGGTTTCCACGTGACAGCTGTGCCCACGATCGGTGTCCTCGCCCTCCAGGGCGACGTGCGCGAGCACGCGCACGCGCTGGAGGCGGCCGGAGCGCGCGCGCTCGCTGTGCGCCGCCCCGGCGAGCTGGAGGAGGTCGACGGGCTGGTCCTGCCCGGCGGGGAGTCCACCACGATGTGGCGGCTGGCGCGCTCGTTCGACCTGCTCGACCCGCTGCGCAAGCGGATCGAGGCCGGGATGCCCGCGTACGGCTCCTGCGCCGGCATGATCATGCTGGCGGACCGGATCCGGGACGGCGCGGCGGGCCAGGAGACAGTCGGCGGGATCGACATGACCGTGCGGCGCAACGCGTTCGGCCGGCAGGTCGACTCCTTCGAGGCCGAGGTGCCGCTGACCGGAATGGGAGACACGCCGTACCACGCGGTTTTCATCCGCGCACCCTGGGTGGAGTCCGTCGGCGAGGCCGTCGAGGTCCTCGGACGCGCGGAGAGCGGCCCGAACGCCGGTAGGATCGTCGCCGTCCGCCAGGGGCGCCTCATGGCGACCGCGTTCCATCCGGAGTTGACAGGCGACTTCCGCGTGCACCACTACTTCGCCGATCTGGTGCGCCGGACCACAGAGGAGGATTGACAGATGTCCGGCCATTCCAAGTGGGCGACGACCAAGCACAAGAAGGCGGCCCTCGACGCCAAGCGGGGCAAGCTCTTCGCCAAGCTGATCAAGAACATCGAGGTGGCCGCCCGCACCGGCGGCGGCGACCCCGACGCGAACCCCACCCTCTACGACGCCATCTACAAGGCGAAGAAGAACTCCGTCCCCAACGACAACATCGAGCGCGCCCGCAAGCGGGGCGCCGGTGAGGAGGCCGGCGGCGCGGACTGGCAGACCATTACCTACGAGGGCTACGCCCCCGGCGGTGTGGCCGTCCTCATCGAGTGCCTGACCGACAACCGCAACCGGGCCGCGTCCGAGGTCCGCGTCGCCCTCACCCGCAACGGCGGCTCCCTCGCCGACCCGGGCTCGGTGTCCTACATGTTCGCCCGCAAGGGCGTCGTGATCGTCCCCAAGACGGGCACCAGCGAGGACGACGTGATGATGGCCGTGCTGGACGCCGGCGCCGAAGAGGTCAACGACCTCGACGACGAGAACTTCGAGGTCGTCAGCGAGGCCGGCGACCTGCTCGCGGTCCGCACCGCCCTGGTGGACGCCGGGATCGACTACGAGTCGGCGGAGAGCAAGTTCCTGCCGAGCGTCACCGTCCCGCTCGACGAGGACAACGCCAAGAAGGTCTTCCGCCTCCTGGACGCCCTGGAGGACTCCGACGACGTCCAGGACGTCTACGCCAACTTCGACGTGTCCGACGAGGTCATGGCCTCCATCGACGCCTGACCTCGCCGCACGCCGCGCGAACGCCGCCGCCCGCCCCGGGACGGCGGCGTTCGGTGTCCCGGGCTCGGTGTCTCAGGCATGGCCTACCGTTCTGGACCATGGAGATACGCGCGCTGGCGCCGGACGAGATGGACGCCGTCCGCGACATCCGGTCCCGCGCCTTCGGGCCGATGCCGGACGCGGCGTGGACGCGGAGCGTCCGGGCGGCGCTGCCGTCGGCGGAGGCGGGACGGCAGTTCGCCGGATTCGACGGCGGCCGCATCGTGGCCGCGGGCGTGCTGCTGGAGATGAGCCAGTGGTGGCACGGCCGGGCCGTGTCCATGGCGGGGGTCGGCGCGATCACGGTCGCGCCGGAGGAGCGCGGCCGCGGCCTCGGCCGCCGGTTGATGACCCACCTGCTGGAGCGCTGCGCCGCGTTCGGCCACCCGCTGGCCGTGCTCTATCCCGCGACGACACGGCTCTACCGCTCGCTCGGCTGGGAGCACGCGGGCGCTCAGCACCACATCGAGATCCCCGCCGACGCGCTGCGCACGGTCACCGCCGAGCCGGTCCCGGTGCGCAGGGCGGGGCCGGGGGACGCCGCCGAGGTCGCCGCGGTCATCGGCCGAGCGCATGAGTCCGCCCGCGACTGCGGCCCGGTGAGCTGGACGGAACCCAAGTGGCGCGGCCTTCTTGACGACCGCGACGCCTACTCCTACCTGGCCGAGGACGGTTTCCTCTCCTACCGCTGGGCCGAGGGCAACTCCGGGCTGGAGGTCAGCCGGCTCGTCGCGTCCTCTGAGAGCACGCTGAGGGCGCTATGGGCGATGGTCGGGTCCGGGTCGTCCACGGCCAAGACCGTCCGGGCCTGCGTCTCGCCCACGGACCCGGTGCTGTGGCTGCTCCGCGAACGCGAGCTCGAGACCGTCCACCGGCACCAGTGGATGCTGCGCGTGGTGGACGCGCCGGCGGCGATCGCGGCGCGCGGCTACCCGCCGGGCGTCACCGCCGACGTCCCCCTCACGATCGACGACCCGCAGCGCCCCGCCAACTCGGGCCACTGGCGCCTGAAGATCGCGAACGGCGAGGGGCGCCTCGAACGCTCGTCCGAGCCACCCGCCGCCGTACGCGTCGACCCTCGCGGCCTGTCCGCGCTGTATGCGGGCATCCCCGTCTCCACCCTGCGCCGCTCCGGGCTCCTGCACGGCGAGCGCGCGGAGGAACTCTCCTCCGCGTTCGCGGCCACGCCGTTCTCCCTGGACTACTTCTGACCGGCGACGCCGATTGATAGCGTTGTCCGGCCGAACAGGTGATCGAAGGAGTGGCCGTGCGGGTGATGGGGGTGGACCCCGGGCTCACCCGGTGCGGGGTGGGGGTCGTCGAGGGCGCTCCCGGGAGGCGGCTGCACCTGGTGCGCGTGTCGGTCGTGCGGACCGCGCCCGACGAGGACCACGCCCGGCGCCTGCTGGGCATCGAGGCGGGCATCGAGGCGCTCATGGACGAGCTGCGGCCCGACGCCGTCGCCGTCGAGCGCGTGTTCTCCCAGCACAACGTCCGGACCGTCATGGGGACGGCGCAGGCCGCCGGCATCGCCATGCTGGCGGCGGCCCGGCGCGGCCTGCCCGTCGCGCTGCACACCCCGAGCGAGGCCAAGGCCGCCGTCACCGGGAACGGCCGCGCCGACAAGGCGCAGGTGACCGCCATGGTGACCCGGCTGCTGTCGCTGGAGACGGCGCCGAAGCCCGCGGACGCGGCCGACGCGCTCGCGCTGGCCATCTGCCACCTGTGGCGCGGGGGAGCGCAGCAGCGCCTCGCCCAGGCCCGGCGGTCGCGGATCGAGGAGGCGGCCAGGGCCGAACGGGAGCGGCTCGCCGCCCGAGGCAGAGGAGGAAGCGTCCAGTGATCGCGTTCGTCAGCGGCCGGGTGGCCGCCGCGGGCCCCGACGGGGCGGTGATCGACGTGCACGGCGTCGGCCTGGCGGTGCAGTGCACCCCCGCCACCCTGGCCGGCCTGCGGGTCGGCGACGAGGCGAAGGTGCCGACCTCGCTGGTCGTCCGGGAGGACTCCCTCACCCTGTTCGGGTTCGCCGACGACGACGAGCGCACCGTGTTCGAGCTCCTGCAGACCGCCAGCGGCGTCGGGCCGCGCCTCGCCCTGGCGATGCTGGCCGTGCACACGCCGAACGCGCTGCGCCGCGCCGTGGCCACCGACGACATGACCGCCCTCACCAAGGTGCCGGGCATCGGCAAGAAGGGCGCGCAGCGCATCGTCCTGGAACTGAAGGACCGCCTCGGCGGTCCCAGCGGCGACGACGCCGGCGACCTGCGCGCGCCCGCCCGCGCCGAGCCGTGGCGTGACCAGGTCCAGATGGGCCTGGTCAACCTCGGCTGGTCCGCCAAGGACGCCGACGCCGCCGTGGACGCCGTCGCCGCCGACCTGGACGGCGGCCCCACGCCGCCCGTCGCCGCCCTGCTCAAGTCGGCGCTTAAGAAGCTGAGCAAGTGATGAGCGGTAGCGAACCGGGGGGTGTGGGGGGTCGCCCCCCACAGGGAACAGGGATGAGCGGTAGCGAACCGGGGGGTGTGGGGGGTCGCCCCCCACAGGGAACAGGGATGAGCGAGGATGCGGAGCGGCTTGTCTCGGCTGATGCCGTGGGGGCCGAGGAGCAGGTGATCGAGGCCGCGCTGCGGCCGAAGAAGCTGGCCGACTTCGTCGGGCAGGAGCGGGTGCGCGAGCAGCTGTCGCTCGTGCTGCACAGCGCGCTGCGGCGGGGCCGGACGCCCGACCACGTGCTGCTGTCCGGCGGGCCGGGGCTCGGCAAGACCACCCTCGCCATGATCATCGCGGCGGAGCTGGGGCAGCCGCTGCGGATCTCCTCCGGTCCGGCGATCGAGCGCGCCGGCGACCTCGCGGCCGTGCTGTCCACGCTCGCCGAGGGCGAGGTCCTCTTCCTGGACGAGATCCACCGGCTGGCGCGGCCCGCCGAGGAGATGCTCTACATGGCCATGGAGGACTTCCGCGTCGACGTCGTGGTCGGCAAGGGGCCGGGCGCGACCGCGATCCCCCTGGACATCGCGCCGTTCACACTGGTGGGGGCCACCACCCGGGCGGGGATGCTGCCCGGCCCGCTGCGCGACCGGTTCGGCTTCGTCGCGCACATGGACTTCTACGAGCCCGCCGAGCTGGAGGTCATCGTCCACCGGTCGGCGCGGCTGCTGGACGTGGAGATCGACGGCGACGCCGCGGCCGAGGTCGCCGGCCGCTCCCGCGGCACGCCGCGCATCGCCAACCGGCTGCTGCGCCGCGTCCGCGACTACGCCGAGGTCCGCGCCGACGGGGTGATCACGTGGGAATCGGCGCGCGCGGCCCTCGCGTTGTACGAGGTGGACGAGCGGGGCCTGGACCGGCTCGACCGTGCCGTCCTGGAGTCGCTGATGCGCAAGTTCGGCGGCGGGCCGGTGGGCCTGTCGACGCTGGCCGTGTCGGTAGGGGAGGAGCCCGAGACCGTGGAGGTCGTCGCGGAGCCGTTCCTCGTCCGGCAGGGGCTGCTCGCCAGGACGCCGCGCGGGCGGATCGCGACGCCCGCCGCGTGGGCGCACCTGGGCCTCGCCCAGCCGCCCACGGCTCCGATGGCGGGTACGCTGTTCGACCTGGGAGAGGACACCGGTGCGCCGGAATAGTGATCATCCGGTAACGGGTTGGGAACTTCCCGGCGTCGCCGATCGTCACGTCGTTGCCGGTGTCTGGCGTACTCTCTAGACTCCGGGACTTGGTTCACCGTCTCCAGCCGGCGGTCCCGTGAACGTGACCGGTCCGGTCACAGGCTGGGCAATCGACATCGGAAGGACGCCCCGGTAATGGGCAGCGAAATGATTCTCGCGGAGAGCGCGGGCGGCAGCGGGGCATTCAACCTGCTCCTCCTCCTCGCCGTTCCCCTGGTCTTCTACTTTCTGCTGATCCGGCCGCAGAGCAAGCGCCGGAAAGAGCAGATGCAGATGCAGAACGCCATGGAGCCGGGGGCCCGCGTCCTGACGACCAGCGGCATCCGCGCCACCGTGGTGGAGGTCGACGACGACGGCCTCGTGCTGGAGATCGCCGACGGCGTGGAGGTCCGCTTCGTCAAGCAGGCCGTCATGCAGGTCCTCAAGGACGAGGAGCCCGAGGACCTCGACGACGAGCTCGACGAGGAGGACGACGACCGGGACGAGGACGGCGAGGGCGTCGACCTGGACAAGGACGGGTCCGAGGTCGACCTGTCCAAGGACGGCGCGGCCGACGAGGCGGCGGAGACCGAGGACGAGGACGGCGAGCCCGAGTCCAAGCCGAAGGGGAAGGCGAAGGTCAAGGCGGACAAGACCGCCTGACCCTCCCCACGGCGACGACAAAGACGGGAAGTACGACGACAAGTGGCTCCGCCCAACAACGCTCCCAAGCCGGGGCGCACGCTCCTCGCGCTGTTCGCGGTCATGGCGGTCCTGGCGGGACTCGCGGTCTGGCAGGGGCAGAAGACCCCGAAACTCGGTCTCGACCTCGCCGGCGGGACGACCGTGACCCTCACGGCCAAGACGTCGAACGGCAAGAACCCCCCGGCCGAGCAGATGGACCAGGCCGTCAAGATCATGACGCAGCGCGTCAACGGCCTGGGGGTGTCCGACGCCGAGGTCACCAAGCAGGGCAGCAACAACATCGTGGTGAACGTCCCCGGTGAGGGGCAGGGCCGCGTCGTCAACCTGATCGGCACGACGGCGAAGCTGCAGTTCCGCCAGGTGTTCGCGGTGGCCGACGGGCGCCCGTCCGCCGGGGGCGCGCCGTCGCCGTCCGCGAGCCCGTCCACGAAGGGCCAGGGCGGGAAGGACGAGGGCAAGAGCCCGTCGCCGTCCGCGTCGGCCTCCCCGTCCGGGTCGCCGTCGTCCACGCCGCGCGGCCGGGCCCTGTCGGGCGCCCTGACCGCCCCGACCCCCTCCCCGTCCGGCACGGGGACCCCGTCGCCCTCGCCGTCGGCGTCGTCGCCGCTCGGCCAGCCGTCCGGGCAGCCGGCGCCCCCCGCGCAGGACTACCCCGGCGTGACGGACAAGGCCGTCATCAAGCAGTTCGAGGCGCTCGACTGCTACGGCGGCGACCGGCGCGCCCCCGGCGCCAACGACCCGAACCGCAAGTTCGTCGCCGCCTGCGACCAGGACGAGGAGAGCGACCAGGTCGCCAAGTACATCCTCGGTCCGGTCCGGGTGCTGGGCGAGAACGTCGACGAGGCCGCCGCGATGCCGCCGGACGCCTCGCAGGGCCAGGCCAGCTGGTCGGTCTCGCTGAAGTTCGACGGCAAGGGCGCCCGCCAGTTCGGGGCGGTCACCACCGACGCGTCCGCGGCCTACCAGCAGGACCCGTCCTCCCCGCGGGCGCAGGTCGCGATCATCCTGGACGGCCAGGTCGTCTCGGCGCCCTCGATCCGGGAGGGCCCGATCACCGGCGGCACCGCCAGCATCGACGGCCCGCCCGACAGCTTCGACCAGCAGTACGCCACCGACCTCGCCAACGTGCTCAAGTACGGTGCGCTGCCGCTGGAGTTCACGCAGAGCTCCATCGACGAGGTGTCGTCCACGCTGGGCTCCGACCAGCTGACCGGCGGCCTGATCGCGGGCGCGATCGGCCTCGGCCTGGTGGTGCTGTACTGCATGTTCTACTACCGGGGCCTCGGCCTGGTCGCGGTGTCCAGCCTGGTCGTGGCGTCGGCCGTCACCTACCTGTCGGTGGTGATCCTCGGTGAGGGGATGGGCTTCCGGCTCTCGCTGCCGCACATCATCGGCCTGATCGTCTCCATCGGCATCACCGCGGACTCGTTCATCGTCTACTTCGAGCGGCTGCGGGACGAGCTGAGAGCCGGCCGCAAGCTGCGCTCGTCGGTCGAGAACGCCTGGAAACGGGCGCGGCGCACCATCCTCGTCGCCGACGCCGTCACCTTCCTCGCCGCGCTGGTGCTGTACTTCCTCGCGGTCGGCGGCGTGGCCGGGTTCGCGTTCGCGATGGGCCTCACCACGCTCATCGACGTCGTGGTGGTGTTCTTCTTCACCAAGCCGCTGGTCGCGCTGCTGTCGCGGACGAAGTTCTTCGGGCGGGGGCATCCGCTGTCCGGGCTCGACCCGACCCGCCTGCACAAGGCCGGGCAGGGCACGCCCGCCGCGACCGCCCGCAAGACGAGCCAGGAGGCCTGAGCATGGGATCGCGTGCGGTCATCTCCCGGATCTACCGGGGCGAGATCAGCGCCGACATCGTCGGCCGGCCGAAGGTCTGGTACTCGATCTCCGGGCTGCTGCTGGCGCTCTCGATCGCCGGCCTGCTCGTCCAGGGTCTCAACTTCGGCGTGGAGTTCAAGGGCGGCTCCGTCTTCACCTTCAAGGCGCCGAGCGCCTCGATCGAGCAGGTGCGCGGTGCCGTCGCCGAGGGCGGCGTCCACCAGATCATCGTGCAGAAGGCGGGCGGCGACTGGCGGGTGACGACCGAGAGCCTCTCCTCCACGGAGGTCACCAAGGTCAAGTCGACCGTCGCCGAGGAGCTGAACGTCTCGGCGGACAAGGTCAGCACCCAGGTCGTCGGCGCCTCGTGGGGCGGCCAGATCCAGAAGAAGGCGTGGCAGGCGCTGCTCGTCTTCATGATCTTGATCATCGGCTACCTGTCGGTGGCGTTCGAGTGGCGGATGGCCGTGGCCGCGGTCGTCGCGCTCGTCCACGACCTGGTGATCACGGCGGGCGTCTACGCCTGGTCCGGCTTCGAGGTCACCCCGGCCACGCTGCTCGGCTTCCTGACCATCCTCGGCTACTCGCTGTACGACGCGGTCGTCGTCTTCGACATGATCAAGGAGGTCACCAAACCGCTCACCGCGACCTCCAAGACGACCTACAGCGAGGCCGCCAACCAGGCGCTCAGCAGCACCCTGGTCCGGTCGCTGAACACCTCGCTGGTCGCGATCCTGCCGGTCGGCGCGATCCTGTTCATCGGCACCACGCTGTTCGGCGCGGGCACGCTCAAGGACCTGTCGCTCGCCCTGTTCGTCGGCATGATCGTCGGTACGTACTCCTCGATCTGCGTGGCGACCCCGCTGCTCGTCCAGTTCAAGGAGCGCGAGCCGAAGTTCAAGCAGATCCGGGAGAACATCGCCCGGCGGGAGCAGAGCGCGAAGCGGCAGGCCAAGACGCTGAAGGTGAAGACCGGCGCCCGCGGGGCCGGCGACGCGTCCGACGACGCGCCGGAGGACACACCGGACGGCGCGCCGTCCGGTGACGCCGACGCGGCCCCGGACGTCCGGAGCACCGTCACCGTGCGGAAGGTCGTGCAGACCGGGACGCGGCAGCAACCGAAACGCGGCACCCGGCAGCAGCGCCGCGGCGGCAAGTAGGCGGGAGACACTCGGACGTGGACCTCGGCAAGCTGATCCAGGAGCGGATCCGCGACATCCCCGACTACCCCAAGCCGGGAGTGGTCTTCAAGGACATCACGCCCCTGCTGGCCGACCATGTCGCGTTCGCCGGGGTGGTCGACGCGGTCGTCAACCACCACGGCCGCGGCACCATCGACAAGATCGTCGGGATCGAGGCGCGCGGGTTCATCCTCGCCGCCCCCGTCGCCTACCACTTCGGCGCCGGCTTCGTGCCGGTGCGCAAGAAGGGGAAACTGCCCGCGGCGACGGACGGTGAGACCTATGATCTCGAGTACGGGACCGAGACGATCGAGATGCACCTCGACGCGCTCGACCCCGGCGACCGTGTGCTGATCGTCGACGACGTCCTGGCCACCGGAGGGACGGCCAGGGCTGCCGCCGACCTCGTCCGCCGCGGCGGCGGTGACGTCGTCGGGCTGTCGGTCCTCCTCGAACTGTCGTTCCTGCACGGGCGCGACAAACTGGGGAATCTGGACGTCCATTCCCTGGTTACGGTCTAGTACGAAATAGGTGCCGGATACACTGGCGCCATCAGGGGTCCGGTGGGGACGGGCGCGACCCGCGGGGCGGGCAGCACACGGCGTCCAAGCGATCAGGGAGGCTGAGTGCCCGGTGAGGTGGTATCGACCGACGCGGTGAAGGCGGCCGCGGACGAACGGCGCGCGCCACCGCGCGATGACCGGCCGCCCGAAGCCGGCGAGCGGGCCGCCGCGGCGAGCCCGCCGAGCGCCCCGCCCGCGACCGAGTCCAAGACCCCCGCTCCTCCCGCCCAGGCCCCCCGGACCGACCCTCCCCCCGCCGAAGCCGCAGGAACTCCCGCGGACGCCGACGACGCGTCCGAGACCGCCGTCCCGTCCAGGCCCACGCCGGCCACGATTCCGCCGTCCGCCGCCCGGGTGCGCCGTAGGCTCGCCAGGTTGGGCGCCCAGCGCGGCCCCGCTATGAACCCGGTACTGGAACCACTGATCAAGACGGTCCGCAACACGCATCCGAAGGCGGACCTCCGGCTGATCGAGCGCGCCTACGACGTGGCCGCGCACTACCACCGCCACCAGAAGCGCAAGAGCGGCGACCCGTACATCACGCACCCCCTCGCGGTCGCCACCATCCTCGCCGAGCTCGGCATGAACACCGAGACGCTGTGCGCGGCGCTGCTGCACGACACCGTCGAGGACACCCCCTACACCCTCGACCAGCTGAGCGCCGACTTCGGCGACGAGATCGCCGCGCTCGTCGACGGCGTCACCAAGCTGGACAAGGTCAAGTACGGGGAGGCCGCCGAGGCCGAGACCGTCCGCAAGATGGTCGTGGCGATGTCCCGCGACATCCGCGTCCTGGTGATCAAGCTCGGCGACCGGCTGCACAACATGCGCACGCTGCGCTACATGCCGCGGCACAAGCAGGAGAAGAAGGCCCGCGAGACCCTGGAGGTGTTCGCGCCGCTCGCGCACCGCCTCGGGATGAACACGCTGAAGTGGGAGCTGGAGGACCTCGCGTTCGCCACGATGTACCCCAAGCGGTTCGACGAGATCGCGCGGCTGGTGTCCGAGCGCGCCCCGCGCCGCGACGTGTACCTGCAGGAGGTCATCGAGAACGTCTCGACCGACCTGCGCGAGGCGCGGATCAAGGCCACCGTCACCGGGCGCCCGAAGCACTACTACTCGATCTACCAGAAGATGATCGCGCGGGACGTCTCCTTCGACGACATCTACGACCTGGTCGGCATCCGGGTCCTCGTCGACAGCGTCCGCGACTGCTACGCCGCCCTCGGCTCGATCCACGCGCGGTGGAACCCGGTCCCCGGCCGGTTCAAGGACTACATCGCGATGCCGAAGTTCAACATGTACCAGTCGCTGCACACGACGGTGATCGGTCCCGAGGGCAAGCCCGTCGAGCTGCAGATCCGCACCTGGGGGATGCACCGCCGGGCCGAGTACGGCGTCGCCGCGCACTGGAAGTACAAGGAGGAGACGGTCGGCGGCCGCAAGGCCGGTGACATGCAGTGGCTCCGCCAGCTCCTCGACTGGCAGAAGGAGACCGCCGACCCGGCCGAGTTCCTGGAGTCGCTGCGCTTCGACCTGTCGGTCTCCGAGGTGTTCGTGTTCACCCCGAAGGGCGACGTGATCGCCCTGCCGCAGGGCGCGACCCCCGTCGACTTCGCGTACGCGATCCACACCGAGGTCGGGCACCGATGTATCGGCGCCCGCGTCAACGGGCGCCTCGTCCCCCTCGAATCGACCCTCGACAACGGCGACACCGTCGAGGTCTTCACCTCCAAGTCGCAGGACGCCGGCCCGAGCCGCGACTGGCTCGGCTTCGTCAAGAGCGCCCGCGCCCGCAACAAGATCAAGCACTGGTTCTCCAAGGAGCGCCGCGACACCGCGATCGAGTCCGGCAAGGACGCCATCGCCCGCGCGATGCGCAAGCAGAACATGCCGCTCCAGCGGATGATGTCGGGCGAGGCGCTGCTCGCCCTCGCCCGCGACATGCGCTACCCGGACGTGTCGTCGCTGTACGCGGCCGTCGGCGAGAGCCAGGTGTCGGCGCAGCATGTCGTCCAGCGGCTGGTGGACGCCCTCGGCGGCGTGGAGAGCGCCGAGGAGGACCTCGCCGAGATCGCGCTGCCGACCCGCCGCAAGCGCGGCCGGCCCGCCGGCGACCCGGGCGTCGTCGTCGCCGACGATCCCGACGTGTGGGTCCGGCTGTCGCGCTGCTGCACCCCGGTGCCGGGAGACGGCATCGTCGGGTTCGTGACCCGCGGCCACGGCGTGTCCGTGCACCGCACCGACTGCGCCAACGTCGCCAGCCTCAAGTCGCAGCCGGACCGGCTGATCGACGTCAAGTGGTCCCCGGGCGAGGACTCGGTCTTCCTCGTCGCCATCCAGGTCGAGGCGCTCGACCGGCCGCGGCTGCTGTCGGACGTGACGCGCGTCCTGTCGGACCAGCACGTGAACATCCTGTCGGCGTCGGTCACCACCACCCGCGACCGCGTCGCCGTCAGCCGCTTCACCTTCGAGATGGGCGACCCGAAGCATCTCGGCCACGTCCTGAAGGCGGTCCGGTCGATCGACGGCGTCTACGACGTCTACCGGGTGACCAGCGGCGCCACCCAGTAGAAAAGCGGCCGCCGGAGCCGGCGGCCGCTCTCCTCGCGCTCCGGTCAGGTGCCGGCGGGCTCGTCCTCGGGGACCACGTCGACGCCGGCCTCGGTGCGCTGCTGCGCGGTGATCGGGGTCGGCGCCGCGGTCAGCGGGTCGTAGCCGGAGGCCGCCTTCGGGAACGCGATCACGTCGCGGATCGACTCCTGCCCGGCGAGCAGCATGACGACGCGGTCCCAGCCGAACGCGATGCCGCCGTGCGGGGGCGGGCCGAACTTGAACGCCTCCAGCAGGAACCC
The DNA here is from genome assembly GCF_900115095.1 of Actinomadura madurae. Classification (GTDB taxonomy): domain Bacteria; phylum Actinomycetota; class Actinomycetes; order Streptosporangiales; family Streptosporangiaceae; genus Spirillospora; species Spirillospora madurae. The sequence goes on along the minus strand of NZ_FOVH01000023.1, from coordinate 48,083 downwards.
GAACTTCGACTCGGCCTCCTCCTTCGACAGGCCGAGCACGTCGAACACGCGCTGCTGCATCTCCGCGCGGTGGATACGGATGGAGCCGCCGCCGATCTCGTTGCCGTTCAGGACGAGGTCGTAGGCGTCGGCGAGGGCGCCGCCCGGGTCGTCCTGGAAGGTGTCGGCGAACTCCGGCTTCGGCGCCGTGAACGGGTGGTGGACGGACGTCCAGCCGATCTGCTCGCCCTTGTCGTTCTCGACCGGCTCGAAGATCGGCGCGTCCACGACCCACACGAACTTCCACGCCGACTCGTCGATCAGGCCGCGGCGGCGGCCGATCTCCAGCCGGGCCGCGCCGAGCAGCTCCTGCGTGGCGTGCCGCTTGCCCGCGCCGAAGAACACCGCGTCGCCCGGGGCCGCGCCGGTCTTCGCGGCGAGGCCCTCCTTCTCGGCGTCCGACAGGTTCTTGGCCACCGGGCCGCCGAGCGTCCCGTCCTCCTGGACGAGCACGTAGGCGAGGCCGCGGGCGCCGCGGGCCTTCGCCCAGTCCTGCCAGCCGTCCAGCTCCCTGCGGGTCTGGGACGCGCCGCCGGGCATGACCACCGCGCCGACGTACGGGGCCTGGAACACGCGGAACGACGTGCCGGAGAAGTACTCGGTCATGTCGGTCAGCTCGGTGCCGAACCGCAGGTCGGGCTTGTCGGAGCCGTACCTGGCCATCGCCTCGGCGTAGGTGATGTGGGGGATCGGGCGGGGGATCTCATACCCGGCGAGCTCCTGCCACAGCCGCGCCACCAGGTCCTCGCCGACGTTCAGGACGTCGTCCTGGCCGGCGAACGACATCTCGATGTCGATCTGCGTGAACTCCGGCTGCCGGTCGGCGCGGAAGTCCTCGTCCCGGTAGCAGCGGGCGATCTGGTAGTAGCGCTCCAGCCCGCCGACCATCAGCAGCTGCTTGAACAGCTGCGGGGACTGCGGCAGGGCGTACCAGTGGCCGGGCTTCAGCCGGACGGGGACGAGGAAGTCGCGGGCGCCCTCCGGCGTGGACCGGGTGAGGGTGGGCGTCTCGACGTTGACGAAGCCGTGCTCGCGCATCACCTCGTGCGTCAGGAACGACGCCTCCGAGCGGACCTTGATCGCCCGCGCGACGCCCTCGCGGCGCAGGTCGAGGTACCGGTACTTGAGCCGGATCTCCTCGTTGACGTTGACGTCGCCCTCGATGGGGAACGGCAGCGGCGCCGCGTCCGACAGCACCTCGATCTCGGCGGCGGCGACCTCGATGTCGCCGGTGGGCAGCTCGGGGTTCTCGTTGCCCTCCGGCCGGACGCGGACCTCGCCGACGACCCTGACGCAGAACTCCGAGCGCAGGTCGTGCGCCGCGTCCTCCTCCCGGAAGACGACCTGCGCGGTGCCGGACGCGTCCCGCAGGTCGATGAACGTGACGCCGCCGTGGTCGCGGCGGCGGCCGACCCAGCCGGCCAGCGTGACCTGCTGCCCGGCGTGCTCCTTGCGGAGCGTGCCCGCCTCGTGGGTGCGGATCATTTGGAGAGCCTTTCCTTCAACGTCGTGATGAGGTCGGTGAGCGGGACGGCGGTCTGCTCGCCCTCGGCCAGGTCCTTGACCTGGGCGACGCCGTCCGCGATATCTCGCTCCCCGAGGATCACGGCGTAGCGGGCGCCCGAGCGGTCCGCGTCCTTCATGGCGCCCTTCAGCCTCTTGCCGCCGAACGCCATGTCGGCGGCGATCCCGGCGCGGCGCAGGCCGGCGACGAGCCCGAACATGCGCCGTTCCGCGGCGTCGCCGAGCGCGACGCCGAACGCCTCGCAGCGCGGCTTGGCGGCGAACGCGACGCCCCCGTTCTCCTGCGACTCGGCGTCCAGGGCCAGGATCGTGCGGTCCAGGCCGAGCCCGAACCCGATGCCGGGCAGCGGCGGGCCGCCGATGTCCTCCGACAGGCCGTCGTACCGGCCGCCGCCGCCGATGCCGGACTGGGCGCCGAGCAGCGGGTGGTCGAACTCGTAGGTCGTGCGGGTGTAGTAGTCCAGGCCGCGGACGAGGGTGGGCGTGTCCTCCCAGGCGATGCCGAGGTCGGCGAGCAGCTCGCGGACCCGGTCGTGGTGCGCCTTGCACGCCGGGCACAGGTGGTCGGCCATCAGGGGGGCGCCGACGAGCTGCTCGCGCACCTTGGGGCGCTTGTCGTCCAGCACCCGCAGCGGGTTGATCTCGACGCGGGCGCGGGTGTCGTCGTCCAGGTCCAGGCCGCGCAGGAACTCCTGCAGCAGGGCCCGGTAGGCGGGACGGCACTCCTTGCAGCCCAGCGAGTTCAGCAGCAGCCGCACCCGCGTCAGCCCGAGGGACCGGTACCAGTTCCACGCGATCGCGATCGTCTCGGCGTCGACCTGCGGGTCCTCGCTGCCGATCGCCTCCAGGTCGAGCTGGTAGAACTGGCGGTAGCGGCCCTGCTGCGGGCGCTCGGCGCGGAACGCCGCCCCGGTCGTCCACACCTTCACCGGGAGGGCGCCCTTGTGCAGGTTGTTCTCCAAGACGGACCGCAGCACCGAGGCGGTGAACTCGGGCCGCAGCGTCAGCGACCGGCCGCCCCGGTCCTCGAACGTGTACATCTCCTTGGAGACCACGTCGGTGGACTCGCCGACGCCGCGCCGGAACAGGTTGGTGTCCTCGAACACGGCCAGTTCCAGATAGCCGTATCCGGCCAGCCTCGCCTGCTCGGCGAACGCCTCCCGGATGGCGTAGAAGAGGTCCGCGCGCGGCGGGACGTATTCACTGACCCCCTTGGGGGCCCTGAAGTTCGAACTCATGGTCTTTTAGGTCAGAATCCCTTGTTGGGTCCGTCCGCAGGCGCACCCGTTTCCTTCAGGGGGGACGACCCCCCTGTACCCCCCGGCAAGAGCCCGGTGAGAAACGGATTGGTGGCCCGCTCACGGCCGATTGTGGTCTGCTCGCCGTGGCCGGGCAGGACGGCCGTCTCGTCGGGCATGGTCAGGCACACCCGGCCCAGGCTCGCGAGGATCTCCTCGTACGATCCGCCCGGCAGGTCGGTGCGTCCGATGGAGCCGGCGAACAGCAGGTCGCCCGTGAACATCACGTCGGGGACCTGCTGCGTCTTCGGCGTCCGGAAGGTCACCGACCCCGGCGTATGGCCCGGTGCGTGGTCGACGGTGAAGCTCAGGCCCGCCAGCTCCAGCACGGCCCCGTCCGCCAGCTCCTTCACGTCGTCCGGCTCCGACAGCTCCAGGCCGCCGAACAGCTGCTGCCCGGCGCCGAGCGACAGGCCCTTGGCCGGGTCGGTGAGCAGGTCGCGGTCGTCCGGATGGACGTAGGCGGGGACGTCCTTGGCGCCGCACACCGGGGCCACCGACCACACGTGGTCGATGTGGCCGTGCGTGAGCAGCACCGCGACCGGCTTCAGCCGGTGCTCGCGCAGGATCTCCTCGATCCCGTCCTCGGCGTCCTGGCCGGGGTCGATGATCACGCATTCCTCACCCGCGGCGGGTGCCACGACATAGCAGTTCGCGGCGAACGATCCGGCGGGGAACCCGGCGACGAGCACGGTCGTCCTTCCTTAGAACCATCTCGGTTGGGCCTGTCCGAGGGTACCGGCGCCGCCGCGGCCACCGCGAACGAGATAGCGCGGTCGCCGTGTCGGGCCAGGGGTCCCGCGGGCCGGTCCGGCCGGCGCACGGTCGCGGCGGGGCGGCGGGAAAGCGCTCCCTGAACGTCGAGACGCTTTTACTCCCCGGTACCGCTACTATGCGCTGCACGTTCACCTGATCACACCGGAGAGGCGAGGCACGTGGCGGGGAGAGACCGCAAGAAGCAGCTCGCGCGGCAACGCTACGAGCGCCAGCAACAGCGGCGGGCGCAGGAGGCGGCGAGGGCGCGCCGACTCAAGATCATCAGCGCGGCCGCCGGGGTGGCGGTCATCGTCGTCGGCGGGGTCGCCTTCATGGTGTTCACCGGCAAGGACGACGAGTCCACGGCCGCCGAGCCCGCGTGCACCTACAAGGAGGCGCCGGGGGAGGGCGCGCCCAAGGGGCTCGGCACCCCGCCGGCGACGCCCGCGCACAAGGGCGTCGTCCAGGCGACCGTGAAGACCAATCAGGGCGACGTGGAGATGCAGCTTTACGGCGACAAGGCGCCGTGCACGGTCAATTCCTTCACGTATCTGGCGCAGAAGAACTTCTTTGACAAGACCTCGTGCCACCGGCTCACGAGCGGCGGCCTGAACGTCCTGCAGTGCGGCGACCCGACCGCGAAGGGAACGGGCGGTCCGGGCTACCAGTACGCCAACGAGAACACCAATGGCGCCATGTACACCGAGGGAACGCTCGCGATGGCGCACAGCCAGCTTCCCGACTCCAACGGCAGCCAGTTCTTCATGGTCTACAAGGACTCGCAGCTCCAGCCGGACTACACCGTCTTCGGGAAGATCACGAAGGGGCTGGACGTGCTGCAGAAGGTCGCCAAGGCGGGTTCGGACCCGAAGGGCGACGGTAAGCCGAAGAAGAAGGTAGAGATCCAGGACGTCACGATCGCCGGGAAATAGGCGAACGGGATACTAAGGTGTGGAGGGTCCGGAAGGTGAGAGCCGTCCGGGCCCGCGATTCAGGAGGCAAGGGTGTCCAGCGCGACCGATCCCTGGGGCCGGGTGGACGAGGACGGCACCGTGTACGTCAGGACGGCCGGCGGCGAGCGCGTCGTCGGGTCCTGGCAGGCCGGTGCGCCTGAGGAGGCCCTGGCCTACTTCAAGCGCAAGTACGACGCGCTCGTCACCGAGATCGGCCTGCTCGAACAGCGGGTCCGCACCACCGACCTGCAGCCCGCCCAGGCCCAGCAGAGCATCGACCGGCTCCGCGAGGCCGTCGCCGACGCGCACGCCGTCGGCGACCTCGACGCGCTGACCCGCCGCCTGGACGCCCTCACCGAGGACGTGGGGCGGCGCCGCGAGCAGGTCAAGGCCCAGCGCGAGCAGCACCGCCACGAGGCCCGCGAGGTCAAGGAGCGGATCGTCGCCGAGGCCGAGCGCATCGCCGTCGAGGAGACGCACTGGAAGAACGGCGGCGAGCGCCTCCGCCAGCTGGTCGAGGAGTGGAAGGCGGCCGACCGCATCGACCGCCCCACCGAGACCGCCCTGTGGAAGCGGCTGTCGGCCGCCCGCAATGCCTTCACGAAGCGCCGCAAGGTCTACTTCGCCACCCTCGACGACCAGCGCGAGGAGGCCCGCAGGGAAAAGGAGCGCCTGGTCGCCGAGGCCGAGTCGATGTCCGGCTCCACCGACTGGGGCGAGACGGCCGCCGCCTACCGCGACCTCATGCGCCGCTGGAAGATGGCCGGGCGCGCCTCCCGCGACGCCGAGGAGGACCTGTGGGCCCGCTTCAAGGGCGCTCAGGACACCTTCTTCCAGGCCCGCAGCGCCGCGTTCGCCGAGCGCGACGCCGAGTTCCGCGAGCACGCCGAGGAGAAGGAGAAGATCCTCGCCGAGGCCGAGCGGCTGCTGCCCGTCCGGGACGTCCGGCAGGCCCGGCAGGCGCTGCGCGCGATCCAGGAGCGGTGGGAGGCCGCCGGCATGGTCCCCCGCGACCAGCGCGACCGCCTCGAAGGCCGGCTCCGCAAGATCGAGGAGGCCGTCCGCTCCGCCGAGGAGAACGAGTGGCGCCGCACCAACCCCGAGGCCCGCGCCCGCGCCGAGGCCACCGTCGGGCAGCTGCGCAGCTCCATCGAGCAGCTGGAGAAGCGCCTCGGCAAGGCCCGTGAGGCGGGCCGCGACAGGGACGTCCGGGAGGCCGAGGAGGCCCTCACCGCCCGCCGCGCCTGGCTGGAGGAAGCCGAACGCACCCTCGCCGAGTTCTCCTGACCTCCCAGGGGCGGCCCCTGGTCAGCACCTGCCGAGGAAGGCGAGCATCCGGGTCTGCTCGTCCGCGCCCCGGGGGGCCCGGAGGGGCGGGGCCAGGCGACCCGCGGCGCGCAGCGGCGCGGCGAGGACCTGGGCGGTGGCGAACGCGTGGTGGACGAGGTCGGGGTCGAGGCGGGACGGCTGGCCGGTGGCCACGGCCAGGTCCCAGGCGTGCACCAGCGGTTCCAGGAGGTAGCCCTCCAGATAGTCGCCCAGGGGGAGCTCGCCCAGCGCGCCGAACGGGATCAGCGCGCCCAGAGCGTCCGGGGTGAGGGCCGCGGCGCACTCCTTGCGGGCCGTCCGCCAGCTCATCAGCACGTCGCCCGCGACGAACCTGGCGGGGTCGCGGGCGATGTCGGGCTCGGGTCCGCCGGCGGCCAGCGCCCGGATCAGGTACTGCCCGCCGGCCACGTGGCCGGCGACGTCCCGGGCGGTCCACCCCTCGCAGGGCGACGGCGTGTCCCACCCGTCGCGGGGGACGCCGGCCACCAGGCCCTCGAAGAGGTCGAGGGCCCGGTGGTAGCCGCTGAGGTTGTGAGCCATGGTGGTCAGTGACCCGCGATCCGACCCCGCTGTCAAGCGCTATCGCGAAGGTCGCCTGTCCGGGATCACGCCGCGGCGGCGCCGCGGGCGCGGAGCAGGGTGTTCATCTGCCTGATCTCCGCCTCCTGTCCTGTCACCATCGTCCCGGCCAGCCGGCGGACCCGGTCGTGGCCGGTGCGGGCGAGCACCGCCCGCGCCATGGCGACGCCGCCCCGATGGTGCGCGATCATCAGCCGCAGGTACAGCACCTCGGCGGCGCGGCCGGACGCCCTTTCCAGGTCGGCGAGCTGCGCGCGCGTCGCCATGCCCGGCATCGCGGCCTCCCCGCCACCCCGGTGGCCGCCGTGCCCGGACATCCAGCGCATCCGGCCGGACGGCTCCGCCTGCGGCAGGCCCCATTCATCCAGCCATGCCGTCATCATGCCGATCTGGGCGGACTGGGTGTTGATGATGTCGTAGGCGAGCAGCCTGACCTCCGCGTCGTCCGTCCGGTCCCTGACGATGAACGACATCCGCACCGCCTGGGCGTGGTGGGCGCCCATGTCGCGGGCGAACCCGGCCTCCGGGCCGTCGGTTCCGGGACGGCCGGAGCGCGCGACGGCCATCGCCACCAGGACGGCGCCGGCGAGCAGGACGAGCGCCGCGAGGACGACGGTGACCCGCCGTCCTCGCGGAGCCGGGGCGCTCCCGGTCACGCGGTGTCCTTGGCGCCGTCGCAGGCCGCGCCCGGCTCGGGCGTCTGGGGACCCTTCACGAAGGCGCGCAGGAACGCGTCGACGCGGGGGTCGGTGGCGTTCTGGAGCTTGAGCTGCCTGCCCCAGGCGGTGAGCGTGACGGGAGAGTCCTGGGACGGGTACGGGCTCAGCAGCGTGTAGTCGGTGCCGGTGACCTTGCTGCGGAGCACCTCCAGCTGGTCGGGCGCCAGACCGGGGCGGTAGGTGATCCACACGGCGCCGTGCTCCAGGGAGTGGACGGCGTTCTCGTTCTGCAGCGGCGCGTCGTAGACGCGGCCGTCGCAGTTCTGCCAGACGGGGTTGTGGTTCCCGCCCATGGGCGGGGCGGTGTCGTACGCGACGGTGCCGGCGACGTGGTCGCTGCTCAGGCCGTCCTTGGTGACCAGGCCGGAGATGGACACGGAGTCGGCGGACGACGTCCTGGTCTGCATGAACGCGTACCCGATGGCGAGGACGGCCACCAGGCCGATCACACCGAAGAAGGCGATGCTGCCCCAGGGGACCTCGCGCTGCGTCAACGCGTTCTTCCTGGGGGCGTTCTTCTTAGGGGAGTTCTTCGCGCGTGCGTTGCCGTTGTTGCGTGCGTTCTTGATGCGGGCGCTCTTGGACATGAGAGCGGTCCTCTCAGTGGTGCTGCGGATACGGACACGAGGGCAGCGCCGTATCGCGCGAAGGGCGACACGGCGGCGCGGGCGGCCTTACGGCCGGTCCGTCACAGCCGGAGGACCTGGAGGGCGGGGGCGCACGCGGCCGCGGCCGGGGCACCGGGCGGCGGCGCGAGCGCCCAGCCGGCGCGCGCCGGCAGACGCGAGAGCGGCCGGCGGAACCCGCCGGCCAGCCCGAGGAGCAGGAGGGACAGGAGCACGGCCAGGCAGAGGCAGGCCTCCGTCGGCACGGGCGCGGGGGGCTTGTCCGGGCTGGTCAGCACCGCGCCCGCGAGGCCGTGGAAGCCGCTGGACGGCCCGGCCCCTTCCCCCTGCTGCGCGTGGTCGCCGCCGGCGGAAACGGCGCCGACGGGGACGCTGACCGCGTGCTGGGTGCACACGCGCGCCGGAGCCCCGTGCCCCAGCCCGTAGCTGAAGATCAGCCCGCCCACGACGAACAGCGCCACGAGCAGACCGGCCAGCCCGTGGCGCCCACGTGGGGTCGAACCTGACACCGTCACGCTCCAGAACGCGCCTTCCGGGCTGTTCCAACGCCGGACCCCGGCCCCGGGTTCCCGTCCGGGAATGTCCGTGCCGCGAGATAGTGTCGGAGCGTGACCAGCATGGCGGAATCGGGCGAGCCGGAGGGCCTTTTCGACGCCCCGGAGACCGGCGGGACGGCGCGGCCGGCGGCCCCGGACGTGCCGGCCGCGGGCGTGCCCGCCCCGGGCGGCGCGGCGCAGCCGCTCGCCGTCCGGATGCGTCCCCGCGGGCTGGACGAGGTCGTCGGCCAGAGCCACCTGCTCGGCCCCGGCACGCCGATCCGCCAGCTCGTCGACCGCGACGTGCCCATGTCGCTCGTGCTGTGGGGGCCGCCGGGCACGGGCAAGACCACCCTGGCCACCGTCGTCAGCCACGTCACGTCCCGCCGGTTCGTGGAGATCTCCGCCGTCAGCGACGGCGTCAAGCGCGTCCGCGCCGAGATCGACCTGGCGCGGCGCGAGCTCGGCATGACCGGGCGGCAGACGGTCCTGTTCGTCGACGAGGTGCACCGCTTCAACAAGGCCCAGCAGGACGCCCTGCTCCCCGCCGTGGAGAACCGCTGGGTCTCCTTCATCGGCGCCACCACCGAGAACCCGTTCTTCTCCGTCATCAGCCCGCTGCTGTCGCGGTCGCTGCTGCTGACCCTGGAGCCGCTCGGCGAGGACGACCTGCGCGAGGTGGTCCGCCGCGCGCTCGCCGACGAACGCGGCCTGGGCGGCGCCGTCACCCTCGACCCCGCCGCCGAGGACCACCTGATCCGGCTGGCCGGCGGCGACGCCCGCCGCGCCCTCACCTACCTGGAGGCCGCGTCGCTCGTCGTCGAGGACGGCGGCGCGGTCGACGCCGACGTGCTGGAGAAGGCCGTCGACCGGGCGGCCGTCCGCTACGACCGCGAGGGCGACCAGCACTACGACGTCATCAGCGCGTTCATCAAGAGCATCCGCGGCAGCGACGTGGACGCGGCACTGCACTACCTCGCCCGCATGATCGAGGCCGGCGAGGACGCCCGGTTCATCGCCCGGCGGCTGATCGTGCACGCCAGCGAGGACGTCGGCATGGCCGACCCCACGGCGCTGCAGACGGCCGTCGCCGCCGCGCAGGCCGTGGAGTTCGTCGGGCTGCCCGAGGCCCGCATCAACCTGGCCCAGGCGGTGATCCACCTGTCCCTGGCGCCCAAGTCCAACGCGGTGGTCATGGCGGTGGACGGGGCGCTCGGCGACGTCCGCCAGGGCCTCGCGGGCCCGGTCCCCGGGCATCTGCGCGACGCGCACTACAAGGGCGCCGCGAAGATAGGGCACGGGGCGGGCTACAAGTACGCCCACGACCACCCGGGCGGCGTGGTGAAGCAGCAGTACGCCCCCGACACCGTGGACGGACGGGAGTACTATCGCCCGACCAGGCACGGAGCCGAGTCCCGGTTCACCGAGGTGCTCGCGCGGATCCGGTCCGTGCTGCGCGGCGCCGCGGACCGGTGAAGATGGATCTCCACCGGCCGGTGCTCCCGCCATGTGGCGTGGCGTAACGGTAAGGTCTGTCAAGCCATGCCCGGCCCCGGGCCGGACTCACGCGAACGGAAAGCCCTGATGCTTACTGGTGGACAGGTCGCAGGTCTCATCGTGGCCGTGTTCTGGGCGGTGCTCGTCTCGTTCATCGCGCTCACCCTGCTGAAGCTCTCCCGCCTCCTCGGCGAGGCCAGCAAGGTCGTCCACGACATCGGCGACCAGGCCGGCCCGCTGCTGGACGACATGACCCGGACCGTGCAGCGCGCGAACGAGCAGCTCGGCCGCACCGACGTCATCACCAAGCAGGTCGCCGGCGTCACCCAGAACGTCTCGGCCGTCACCACCGTGATGACCTCGGTGGTCGGCGGGCCGCTGGTGAAGGCCGCCGCGTTCTCCTACGGAGTCCGCAAGGCCCTCGGCAGCCGCGACGGCGACGGCCGGACCCACTCCGGCAAACCGGAGCTGCGGGCCCGGTCCTCGGGTAGGGGACGCAGATGAAGCGGCTGTTCTGGCTCTCGGTCGGAGCGGGCGCCGGAGTCTACGTCTCGCACCGCGTCAAGCGGCGCGTCGAGCGGTTCGCGCGCACCTGGTCCCCGGAGGGCGTCGCGGCGCGGGCCGTGTCGACCGGGCAGGGCGCCGGCGAGCGGTTGAGGCATTTCGCCGCGGACGTCCGTACCGAGATGCGTGCCCGTGAAGAGGAGCTGCGCGAGGCCGTCCGCATGGACCAGGAACCGCCGGACGCCGAGGGCCCCCGGCCCCGCCGGGTGCTCAAGGCGCGATACACGATCATCGAAAACGACAAGGATGGCCACTGATATGGAGTCGGCAGAGGTCGCACGCCGCTTCCTCGGATTCTTCGAGGAGCGCGGGCACACGGTGGTGCCCTCGGCGAGCCTGGTCGCCGAGGACCCGACCCTGCTGCTGGTCAACGCCGGCATGGTCCCGTTCAAGCCGTACTTCCTCGGCCAGCGCACCCCGCCGTCCCCGCGGATGACCAGCGCGCAGAAGTGCGTGCGGACGCCGGACATCGAGGAGGTCGGCAAGACCACCCGGCACGCCACGTTCTTCCAGATGCTGGGCAACTTCTCCATCGGCGACTACTTCAAGGAGCAGGCGATCCCGTTCGCCTGGGAGCTGCTGACCCGCCCCCGGCAGGACGGCGGCTTCGGGTTCCCCGAGGACAAGCTGTGGGTCACCGTCTTCACCGACGACGACGAGGCCCAGGACATCTGGCACGACAAGGTCGGCGTCCCCCTCGACCGCATCCAGCGGCGCGGCATGGAGGACAACTTCTGGTCGATGGGCGTCCCCGGGCCGTGCGGGCCCTGCTCGGAGATCTACTACGACCGCGGCCCCGAGTACGGCCGCGAGGGCGGCCCGGTCGCCGACGAGGACCGCTACCTGGAGGTCTGGAACCTCGTCTTCATGCAGTACGAGCGGGGCCCGGGGGAGAGCAAGACCGACTTCCCGATCCTCGGCGACCTGCCCGCCAAGAACATCGACACCGGCATGGGCCTGGAGCGCATGGCGGCGATCCTGCAGGGCGTCGACAACATCTACGAGACCGACACCCTGTGGCGCGTCCTCGACCGCGCCGCGGACCTGACCGGAACCTCCTACGGCCGCGACCACCGCGCGGACGTGTCGCTGCGCGTCGTCGCCGACCACGTCCGCAGCGGGACGATGATGGTCGCGGACGGCATCCGTCCCGGCAACGAGGGCCGCGGCTACGTGCTGCGCCGCATCCTGCGCCGCTCCATCCGCAACCTGCGCCTGCTCGGCGGCCAGGACGCCGGGCTCATGCACGAGCTCACCGCGGTCGCGGTCCAGGCGATGGGCGAGCAGTACCCGGAGCTGGTGCGCACCGCCGCGAACATCCACACCGTCATCGACGCCGAGGAGGACTCCTTCCTCCAGACGCTCCGGACCGGCACCGCGATCTTCGACACCGCGGTGGAGGAGACCAGGCGGAGCGGCGGCGCGACCCTGGCCGGCGAGCAGGCGTTCAAGCTGCACGACACCTACGGCTTCCCGATCGACCTCACCCTGGAGATGGCGTCCGAGCAGGGCCTCCAGGTGGACGAGGAGGGCTTCCGCCGGCTCATGAAGGAGCAGCGGGACCGCGCCAAGAAGGACGCCCGCGACAAGAAGACCGGCAACCTCGACGTGTCCGTCCTGGACGAGCTGCTCACCGGCGCCGGCGGCAGCGTCGACTTCACCGGCTACGGCAGCCTCGCCGGCGACGCCCGCCTCGTCGGGCTGCTGGTCAACGGCGCCAACGCGCCCGCGGCCGGGGAGGGCACCGAGGTCGAGGTCGTCCTCGACCGCACCCCGTTCTACGCCGAGGGCGGCGGCCAGCTCGCCGACCACGGCCTGATCAGGCTCGGCAACGGCGCCGTCATCGAGGTGACGGACGTGCAGGCGCCGCTCGCCGGGCTCATCGTGCACCGCGGGCGCGTCCGCAGCGGCGAGGCGCAGGCCGGCGACACCGCCTACGCCGAGGTCGACGTCGAGCGGCGCCGCGCGATCTCCCGCTCGCACACCGCGACCCACCTGGTGCACGCCGGGTTCCGCCGGGCGCTCGGCGAGTCCGCCGCGCAGGCCGGCTCGGAGAACTCCCCGGGCCGGTTCCGGTTCGACTTCACCGCGTCCGGCGCCGTCCCGCAGAGCGTGCTCCGGGACGTCGAGGACGAGGTCAACGAGGTGCTGATCGGCGACCTGGACGTCCGCGCCTTCCACACCTCGATCGACGAGGCCCGCGCGATGGGCGCGCTCGCGCTGTTCGGCGAGAAGTACGGCGACGAGGTCCGCGTGGTCGAGGTCGGCGACTACTCCCGCGAGCTGTGCGGCGGCACCCATGTCGCCCGGTCCGGGCAGCTCGGCCTGATCAAGGTGCTGGGCGAGTCGTCCATCGGCGCCGGGGTCCGCCGCGTGGAGGCGCTCGTCGGCATCGACGCGTTCCGGTTCCTGGCCCGCGAGAGCGTGCTCGTCGCCCAGCTCGCCGAGCAGATGAAGGCGCGCAAGGAGGAGCTGCCCGAGCGCATCTCCGGGGTCGTCGGGCGGCTCCGCGACGCGGAGAAGGAGCTGGACAAGCTCCGCGCCCAGCAGGTCCTCGCGATCGCCGGGTCCCTGGCCGACGCCGCGAAGGACGTGAACGGCATCGCGTTCGCGAGCCACCGCGCCCCGGACGGCACCGGCGCCGACGACCTGCGCAGGCTCGCCGTCGACGTCCGCGGGCGGCTCATGGCCAGGCCCGCGGTCGTAATGGTCGCCGGCGTGCCGAAGGACCGTCCCGTCGTGGTCGTCGCCGTCACCGAGGGAGCCCGCGACCGCGGCCTCAAGGCGGGCGCGCTCGTCGGCCTCGCGGCCAAGGCCCTCGGCGGAGGCGGCGGCGGCAAGGACGACCTGGCGCAGGGAGGCGGCGCCGACCCGGGCGCCGTCGAGGACGCCCTCGCCGCCGTCGAACGAGCCGTAGGGGCCGCGTGAGGCCGGCACGACGGGGCATGGGTGCGCGGCCGCGCCGGACGGGGGCGGGGTCGTGAGGCAGGGCGTGCGGCTGGGCGTCGATGTCGGGAGCGTGCGGGTGGGGGTCGCCCGCTGCGATCCGGGGGGCATCCTCGCCTCCCCGCTGGAGACCGTGAAGAGCGGCAAGGGCGACATCGACCGGCTGGTGGAGCTCGTCGCCGAGCACGAGGCGATCGAGGTCGTCGTCGGCCTCCCCACGTCGCTGTCGGGACGGGAGGGGCCGGCGGCGCAGGCCGCGCGCCGGTTCGCCGCCCGGCTCGCCGACCGGCTCCCCCCGGAGGCGGTCCGGCTGCACGACGAGCGGCTCACCACGGTGACCGCCGAAAGCGGGCTGCGCGCCGGCGGGGTGCACGGCCAGGCCCGGCGCAAGGTCGTCGACCAGGCCGCCGCGGCGGTCCTGCTGCAGGCCGCGCTCGACGCGGAGCGGTTGACGGGACGCCCCCCAGGAGAGATCGTCCGGGGGAGCTCATGAACGATTTGGACCTGTTCTCGGATCCGTACGGCGACGGGCCGCCGCCCGGCGAACGGCCCGGCAGGCGGGAGCAGCGGCGCGTCCGCAAGAAGCAGAAGCGGCGCCGGCGCAACGGCCGGGCCGCCGCCCTGTTCGCCATGGCGTTCCTGGTGGCGGTCTTCGGCACCGGCGGCGTCCTCGGCTACGCCTGGCTCGACAACAAGTGGCATCCGCCGGACTACGACGGCCAGGGCGCCGGGAACGTCACCGTCCAGATCAAGGACGGCGCGAGCGGCTCGGTGATCGGCGCGACGCTGGAGGAGCACCGCGTGGTGAAGAGCTCCCGCGCGTTCGTGAAGGCGTACAACAAGGAGACGAAGGCCTCCAGCATCCAGCCGGGCTTCTACCAGATGCGGCTGAGGATGTCGTCGTCCGCCGCGATGGCGCTGCTCCTCGATCCGAAGTCGCGGGCCGGGAACCAGATCACGATCCCCGAGGGCCGGCGCGCCATAGAGGTCTTCGAGCTGCTGGCGAAGAAGACCGGCATCTCCGTCAAGGAGTTCCAGGCCGCCGCGAAGAAGCCGCAGGGGCTCGGGCTGCCCGCGTACGCGAAGGGCAAGGTGGAGGGGTACCTGTACCCGGGCCGCTACGACCTGGACCCGAACGGCACGGCCGCGCAGATCCTCAAGCAGATGGTGGGGCGGTTCAACCAGGAGGCGTCGAGCGTCGACCTCGTCGGCAAGGCGCGCGAGGCGAAGATGAGCCCCGCGACCGTCATCACGCTCGCCAGCCTGATCCAGGCGGAGGGCGGCAAGCCGAGCGACCTGCCCAAGATCTCCCGGGTGATCTACAACCGGGTGGCGAGGGGCATGCCGCTGCAGTTCGACACCACGGTCCTGTACGCGCTCAACAAGCGCACCCTCACCGTGACCAACGAGGACCTCAAAGTCGACTCGCCCTACAACACCTACACGAACAAGGGGCTCCCTCCCGGCCCGATCGCCAACCCCGGGCCGGACGCGATCGAGGCGGCGCTCGCGCCGAAGGACGGGACGTGGCTGTACTTCATCGCCACCGACCCGACGAACAAGATCACCAAGTTCGCCACGACGGAGCCGGAGCGGCAGGCGATCGAGAAGGAGTTCCGGGCCTGGCAGAGAGCGCACCCGGGCCAGTGACGGAGGAGACGGCCCGCCGCCGCGCGGCGGTCCTCGGATCACCGATCGCGCATTCGCTGTCGCCGGTGCTGCACCGGGCGGCGTACGCGGCGATGGGGCTGGACGCGTGGTCCTACGACGCCTTCGAATGCGGCGAGGACGGTCTGGCCGCGCTGCTGGACGGGCTCGGCCCGGAATGGGCCGGCCTGTCGCTGACGATGCCGCTCAAACGCGTCGCGCTGAGCCTGGTGGACACGGTGACGGACCTGGCGGTGAACGTCGGCGGCGCGAACACCATCGTCCTGCGGGACGGGCGCCGGCACGGCGACAACACCGACGTGTACGGGATCGAGGCGGCGCTGGCCGAGGCGGGCGTGAAGGCGCCCGCGTCGGCGCTGGTGCTGGGCGGTGGCGCCACCGCGGCGTCCGCGCTCGCGGCGCTCGCCGGGCTCGGGACGCGCGAGGCGGTGCTCGCGGCGCGGACGCCGGAGCGCGCCGCCGGCGCCGCCGAGGCGGGGGAGCGGTCCGGGCTGGCGGTCCGGGTCGTGCCGCTCGACCGGGTGCCCGCGCACCTCCCGGCGGAGCTGGTGGTGTCGACGCTTCCCGGACGCGCCGCCGACGCGTTCGCCGAGCCGGTGGCCGCGTCCGCCGCCGCCCTGTTCGACGTGGTGTACGCGCCGTGGCCCACGGCGCTCGCGGCGGCGGTGGAGCGGGCCGGCGGGACCGTGGTCGGCGGTTTCGCGATGCTGCTGCACCAGGCCGTCCGGCAGGTGGAGCTGATGACCGGCCGCGACGACGTGCCGGTCGCCGCGATGCGCGCCGCGGGCGAGGCCGAGCTGGCCCGCCGGTCCTGAGCTCCGGCCGGGCCGGAGCTCAGGCCCGAGGCGGGGCGCCGGTCAGGGCGGGGGCGGGGCCCGCTGGGTGCGGCGCCGCTTTACCGACTCGTCGATGCTGGTGAGGATGATGGGCAGGATCACGCTCAGCCAGAAGTCCTTCCATCCCCAAAGGCCCGCGCCGACGCCCAGCAGGCTGCCCGCGCACACCAGGCTCAGCAGGCACGCCGCCCAGTGCCGCCGGACGAGCCCGACCGGGTCGATGAGCCGCCGCCGCGGCAGGAGGTCGGCCAGCGCGCGCTCCCTCGCGTGGGAGCGCTGCACGACCGTCGCGTCCGGCAGCCAGTGCAGGACGTCGGCGTTCCCGGCGAGCGGGAGCCGGGACAGCGCGATCAGGGTCTCCAGGCGCCACCACAGCGTCCACAGCGACGTCCGCCCGCTGCCGGGGTAGCCGTTCCAGCGCGGGTCGGCGATCTCTCCGCGCACGAGCGTCCGGAAGGCGCGGGCGACGACCGGGCCGTGCGGGCCCCGCGGGTCGCGCAGCAGCGCGGTGAGCGCGATCGGCAGCCCGTAGTGCCACAGGGCGAGCCGCCACACAGGCTCGGACCCGGTCCCGTGCGGCGAGACGTCGTAGGTCTCGATCCACGTGTGGTCGTCGTCCGGATCGAGGTGGCCGAGCAGCCAGTCGTAGGCGTCCAGCAGCCGCTCGGTGCGCAGCCCGGGGCGCGCCTCGGCGAGCGTCACCAGCGCGAACGCCGTGTGCGTGACGGTGGGACGGGACGCCTGCGTCGGCCCCCACGCGGGGCGGTGCGCGGTCCGGTCGGCCGTCAGCCACTCCACGCCCCGGTCCACCGCGGGGTCGTAGGGGTTGAGCTGGCTGAGCGCGCGCAGCGCCAGGCAGGTCAGCCACACGCGGGACGGGCAGCCGCGCAGCGAGCCCCATCCGCCGTCCGGGTTCTGGTTGTGCCGCAGCCAGTGGTAGGCGCGCTTGAGGTCGGGGGCGTCGTCGCGCAGGTCGCAGCGGGCGCGGGCCAGGAACCGCGCGATCCAGCCGGTCGCCTCGACCACCGGGATGCCGAGGCTCGTCTTGGTGGCCCAGCCGCCGTCCCGCAGCGGATCGGCGGAGGTGGTCTGCCGGTCGGCGAGGAACGCCAGCCCCTCGTCGAAGTACTCGAACGTGCGCCCCGTCTCCACGAACGCCAGCAGGCCGAGCGCGGTCGCGGTGGTGCCGGGTTCCGGCCGGGCCAGCTCGTGGTACCAGCCCCCGCCGGTGCCGAGCGCGGGCGCGTAGGTGTCGCGCAGGACGTCGAGCGACTCGTTCAGCCTGGTCGCGAGCACGGCCATGTCGATGACGGGGGCGTCGGCGCCGCGCGCCGGTGCGGGGAGCGGAGGTGTCTGGTTCACGATGGTGCCTTCGTTGAAGGTGTTCCCGCGGGGCCACGCTTTGTACCCCGCGGGTTCTTCGCCGCGGGGCGCCGGGAACGCTGGAGGACGAGGTCAGCGGGTCCGTGAGCTGGAGGAGGCGTGGCCGAGCCGGCGGTGGGGGAGGAGGCCGGTCACGAGTGCGTCCTGTGCCCGCCGCTGCGGTTCCGGTTCAACGCGATGGCCGGGCTGCCCGGCGAGACGGGCGTCATCGCGGCCGACCGCGACTTCCTCCTGATCCCGGACGTGGCGCCGCTGGCAGACGGGCACGTGCTCCTGGTGACCCGGGACCACCACCAGTGCGCGGGCGACTTCGGCCCCGAGATGTGGGGACGCGCACTGCGGTGGCGGGACCGCGTCGCCCGCCTTTACCGCGAGGCGTACGGCAGCGGCGAGCTGCTCCTGTTCGAGCACGGCCCGGCGACCTCGCAGGGCGGCGGCGCCTGCATCGACCACGCGCACTGGCACCTCATGCCCGGGACACCGGGCGTGCGGGCGGTGGTGGAGCGGGAGGGGCGTCCCGGAACGCCGGCCGATCACGCGACCCTGCGGGCCTGCTTCCGCACCGGCCGGTCCTACCTGCTGGTCGAGGAGAACGGGATCGCGACCGTCCATCCGGGCGACGGTGTGCGAAGCCAGTTCCTGCGCTGGGCCGTGACGGCTCCCGGCGAGCGGACGGCGTGGCGCTGGCAGGAGACGTTCGGTCTGCCCGACAGCAGGCGCCGTTTCCTGCGGACTCTCGCGGGGATGCGCGGCGCGACGGCCGCCCTGCCGGACGGGGGTCAGCCGCCCGAAAGCCACCAGTAGAGCTCGCACGCCGCCATCCGGTCACCGAACCCCGCGCGCTCCACACCGCTGGTGTAGCCGGTCGGGTACTCCATCGGCGACTGTCCCCGCCGGTGGGCGAGCACGCGTTCCAAGGACGACGGGCCGAACCGCAGCAGCCACAGCGGACGGCCCCGCACGGCCTCGTCGACCACCGGCAGCAGCGCCCTGAGTTCTCGTCCGCCGGACGGCGCCGGACACCCAAGCAGCCGCGCGAGCGTGTGCGCCTCCGAGATGACGAGGTCCGCCGACTCCAGCATCGGCTGCACGACGGACGCGGGGAGCCGCCCGTCGACGTCGTGCGGCACGAGATCGAACACGACCCGCGTGCCCGCCGCGCGGGCCACGCGCACCGCCTCGTGCAGCGCCTCCCGGGAGACCGGGGACAGCAGCGCGTACCCGTCCAGCGCCAGCACGTCGGCGCCCTCGATCCCGGCCGCGGCCGCGCGCACGTCGGCGGGGGCGAGGCGCCGCCCCGGCGGCTCGTCCTGGACGACCAGCAGCCGCACACCGGCCCCGCCGCCGCGGGGGCGGTCCCGCAGCATCACCGACACCCCGTTCGGGACGCCGCGCTCGACGCGCAGGTGGTCGTCCGCGCCGAGCCTGCGCAGCTCCTCGCGGATCACCGCCGTGTAGCCGTCGTCGCCGACCTTCGCCAGCACCCCCACCTCGCGGAAGTACTCCGTCGCGCACCGGGCCAGGTTCACCGCCGTCCCGGCGACCATGGCCCGGGCCGGGGCGTAGCAGAGCCGGTCGGCGCGCAGATCGGCGAACCGGACGTCCGGGAGTGACGCGCGTACCTCGATCCCGGCATCGCCGATCACGAAGAGACGGAAGCGCCGTTCCGCGGCCCCGCCGAGACCCGGCCACTCGGCGGGCGACCGGGACGGGAGCATGGGCCGGGTCAGCCCGCCGGGCTCAGGAAGGCCCGCATGACCGGGCGCAGGCTCGGGATGAGGTCGTAGCCGCCGACCTCGTCCAGCGGCACCCAGGCGCACCCGTCCAGGTGGTCTCCGCCGTCCTGGTTCTCCAGCGTGGCGTCCAGCGTGACCGGCCGGCAGCGCCGCGCGACGGCCACCACCCGGATCTGCCCGCCGCCCGGGCCGGTGCCCGGCATGAACCACTGCCACAGGTGGAACGGCGGCCCCGGATCGATCTTGAGGCCGACCTCCTCCCACACCTCGCGGCGGACGTGGTCGTCGAGGTCGAGGTCGGCCTCGGCCTCCAGCCGCCCGCCGGGCACCTCCCAGCGGCCGGGATGGAACGGGTCGGCCGCCGACTTGCGGACCATCAGCAGCCGTCGGCCGGACACGATGAAGGCCTTCTGGGCGAACTGCAGCGCGATCGGTGACAAGGCGGTGAGGGGGCCGGCGGCGCCGACCTCGACCGAGGGCATCGCGGGGACTACCTCCCTGGTGCCGGCCCCACCGGGCCGTCTCCGCTCCACCGTAACAAGCCGGCGCCCGGGACGCCGAGAGGCCGGCCGCGCCAGAACACCGTCACCCGGCGCGCCCCGCCGCAGGGTTCGGGAATCACCGGACGTTCCGGGCCGTTAGGAGAAGCGGCGTATCCCACGCATGCTCCCTGTGCGGCGCACCGCCCCCGCACGGGTGATTCGCTATGGCGCATCAGGTCCCGCCAGGTGGTAGTCTTGGTGGCCGACCGGCCCTGTGCGCGCGATCAGATGGTGGCGCGTGCCGGGCGCGCAAGCGGAGGCCACCTCCCACCTGACCGGCCGAGGCCGCAGGTCCTGCTCACCGCCCACCGGGCGGTTTCGCCGGAGCCCGCGGTGTTCATCTGGGGACACCCCAGACCCCGAGGCCGGTGGGTTCTCGGTCCGGCGAGCGGGCGCTCGGTGCCCGCCCCGCCGTCGTCCCCGGACGGTCCGGCCGTCCTGGGAGACCGAAGGTGGCCCCGTGCGCGAGTCGTGCGGGGCTTTTCTCGTGGAAGCCTTGGGGTACGACCGGTCCAACGAACTTGAGAACGGCCCCAAGGAGGTCCCATCAGCGCCGAACCGCGTATCAACGACCGCATTCGCGTGCCCGAGGTCCGGCTCGTCGGCCCGAACGGCGAACAGGTGGGCATCGTGCCCATCGCCAAGGCCCTTGAAATCGCGCGTGAGTCGGATCTCGACCTCGTCGAGGTGGCGCCCACCGCGCGTCCGCCCGTCGCGAGGCTCATGGACTACGGCAAGTTCAAGTACGAGTCCGCGATGAAGGCGCGTGAGGCGCGGAAGAACCAGGCGCACACGGTCATCAAGGAGATCAAGCTCCGCCCGAAGATCGACCCGCACGACTACGAGACCAAGAAGGGTCACGTGGTGCGGTTCCTCAAGGCCGGGGACAAGGTGAAGGTCACGATCATGTTCCGTGGTCGTGAGCAGTCCCGTCCCGAACTCGGGTACCGGCTGCTGCAGCGGCTCGCCGACGACGTCGAGGAACTCGGCTTCGTCGAGTCGCGGCCCAAGCAGGACGGCCGGAATATGATCATGGTGATCGGTCCGCACAAGAAGAAGACGGCACGCGGGCAGGAGACCGAGACCGCCTGACGTTCCGTCCGGGGATCCGCCCCCGCGGCGGCCCCGACACCGCGACCTCGCGGATCGGCGGGGTCGCGGCGCACGTACATTGAAGCCTGACCCGGCGCGTCCGCGTACCACGTGTGATGTGCCGATCAGGTATGCCTCCGTGCTGGTCCGCACGGAGGCCGGGAAAGAGGGAGACGACGGCGACCATGCCGAAGACCAAGACCCACAGCGGTGCCAAGAAGCGCTTCAAGCTGACCGGCTCCGGCAAGGTGATGCGCCGCCGCGCCAACCGCAACCACCTGCTCGAGCACAAGCCCTCGAAGCGGACCCGGCGCCTCGACGGACCGGCCGTGGTGGCCGACGCCGACGCCAAGAACATCAAGAAGCTGCTGCGCAAGTAGCACTCGACCAGGCACATCAGCGACCGGCCGAGGCCCGTGCGGCCCCGGCCCCCACGAAGGAGTTCAGCACGTGGCACGCGTGAAGCGGGCGGTCAACGCCGCCAAGAAGCGTCGGGTCGTCCTGGAGCGGTCGAGCGGCTACCGCGGTCAGCGTTCGCGCCTGTACCGCAAGGCCAAGGAGCAGCAGCTCCACTCGATGACCTACGCGTTCCGGGACCGCAAGGACCGCAAGGGCCAGTTCCGCCGGCTGTGGATCCAGCGGATCAACGCCGCGGCCCGCGCCAACGGCATCACCTACAACCGGTTCATCCAGGGCCTGAAGGCCGCCGAGGTCGAGGTCGACCGGCGCATGCTCGCCGAGCTGGCCGTCAACGACGCCCCGGCGTTCGCCGCCCTGGTCAAGGTCGCCAAGGACGCGCTTCCGGCCGAGGGCTCGGAGGCCGCCTGATCCGGGCGGCCGGACATCGGGCGAACAGAGCGACATGGCGGGCCGCGAGCTGACCTCCCTCCGATCACCGCGGGTGAAGGCCGCTCGCCGGCTCGCCAAGCGCGCCTTCCGGCGCCGCGAGAACCGGTTCCTCGCCGAGGGGCCGCAGGCGGTGCGGGAGGCGCTGGAGATCCCCGGCGGGCTCGCCGAGCTGTTCACCACGGCCGAGGCGGAGGCCCGCCACCCCGAGCTGGTGCTCGCCGCCGAGCGGGCCGGCGCGCCGGTGCTGCGCGTCAGCGGCGAGGTCATGGCGGAGCTGGCCCAGACGGTCACCCCGCAGGGGCTGCTGGCGGTCTGCGAGTTCGTGGACGTCCCGCTGGAGAAGGCGCTGGAGGCCGCGCCCCGGCTGGTGACCGTGCTCGCGCACGTCCGCGACCCGGGCAACGCCGGGACGGTGCTGCGCACCGCCGACGCGGCGGGCTCGGAGACGGTCGTGTTCACCGACGCGTCCGTCGACCCCTACAACGGCAAGTGCGTCCGCGCCTCGGCGGGCAGCCTGTTCCACCTGCCGGTCGTCGTCGGCCCGCGGTTCGACGCGCTGATCCCCGAGCTGAGGAGCGCGGGCCTCACCGTCCTCGCCGCCGACGGGGCGGGCGGCCGCACCCTGGACGAGGCGATCGACGACGGCCTGCTCGCCCGCCCCACCGCCTGGGTGTTCGGCAACGAGGCGTGGGGGCTCCCGGACGAGATCCTGCGGCACGTGGACGAGGCCGTCCGCGTGCCGATCCACGGGCGCGCCGAGAGCCTGAACCTGGCGACGGCCGCGGCCGTATGCCTCTACGCGTCGGCCCGCGCCCAGCGCAGCGCGTAGGGAAGGCGGGCGCGGCGCGCAGGAGACGCGGGCGCCGCACGGGCGAACGGTCGCGGAGGTTCGATGCATTCCGTGATCGAATGGCCGCAAGCGGTCGCCAAGGGCGCCGTTTCCCGGCCGGTGAGCTGGGAGGATGGGGCTGCACGCGGACGGAGGGTGGGGGCCCGCCGCCGCGGGGGACTCGTCCGCGGGTAGGAGGGGAATCCGGGACCGGCGAGGGATCACGCCGTCCCTGTCCCGTGCCTACCGTGTTGATCAGTGGGTTGACCAGCGCGGCGACGATGCCGCACGGAGTTGGGGGCGTGATGATCGAGGAGACCGGGCGGGCCCGGAGGGCGGTCCGGCGGGCACCGGAGGTGCGATGCCGGCTCGGCGCGGTCCGGGCGCCCGCCGTCCCGGGCGCGCCCGCCCCGCCCGCCGCGACCGGCGGGCTGCGGATCGAGATCGCCCAGGTTCGCGGCGACACGGTCGTCGTCGCGGTCGCGGGAGAGATCGACCTGCCCACGGCCGGTCCGCTGCGCGACGGGCTCGTCCAGGTGCACGGCGACATGCGGGGGACGGGCCGGCACCGGCTGGTGGCCGACTTCGCCGCCGTCCCCTTCTGCGACGCGGCCGGGCTCGGCGCGCTGGTCGCCGCGCACAACCAGATCGCGGCGGGCGGCGGTGAGATCGTCCTCGCCGGGGTCCGGCCCGCGCAGCTGCGGCTGCTGCGCATCACCGGGCTGCACCGGCTGTTCGCGATCCACCGCGACATCGAGACGGCGCTCGCCGCCGAGGATTCCCCGACCACCTCGCGGTAGGCCGCGGACGCCCAGGTGAGACCGCCCTCCGGAGTGGGCGGCACCCCGCCCGAGGGCCACAGAACCCTTGCCGCGGGGCGGTTTCCGGGTCCCGCAAGGTGACCGACTCCGGCTAGAGTCTCTTTTCGACAGGCCGCGTTCTCATCGGTGTTGTGGAGGCCGCTGTGGGCGGAGAGGAACCCCCTCTCGTGGCCGCGCGCGTACCCGAGCAGGGGTCCGGGCCGGGGCCCGAGTGGGGTGCGGCGGACGACCTGCCCGACGGGCTGATGGTCGCCGGCCGGGACGCCCGCGTGGCGGTGTTCAACGCCGCCGCGGTGCGCATCACCGGCGTCCCCGCGGCGTCCGCCCTGGGCCGCGACTTCCGCGACGTCCTGCCGCTGCACGACGCCGAGGGCCGCGACTGGTGGAAGTACCTGGCCCCCTACGACGGCCTGTGCACCCGGACGCGCCACCCCGAGCGCTCGCTGTTCCTGGCCGGCGGCGCGGAGGTGCTGGTCACGGCCGCGTACCGGCGCGACCGGGACGGCCGTGTGGAACGGTTCACGGTGTGCCTGCGCGACGCCCTGCACCGCGCCCGCCAGGAACGCGACCGCGCCGACCTCGTCTCCACCGTCGCCCACGAGCTGCGCTCCCCGCTGACGAGCGTCAAGGGGTTCACCGCGACGCTGCTGGCCAAATGGCACCGCTTCAACGACGACCAGAAGCGGGTGATGCTGGAGACCGTCAACGCCGACGCCGACCGGGTCACCCGGCTGATCACCGAGCTGCTGGACGTGTCCCGCATCGAGGCGGGCCGGCTGGAGATGCACCGCCAGGTCGTCGACCTGCCCGAGGAGGTCCGCAAGGTGATCGCGGGCCGGGTCGCGGCCGGCGAGCCGGAGGACCGCTTCCGGTTCGAGTCGCGCGGCGAGCTGCCCGAGATGTGGCTCGACCCGGACAAGATGGACCAGATCCTCGGCAACCTCGTGGAAAACGCCGTGCGGCACGGAGCGGGTACTGTCACCATTGTGGTGGAGCCGGACGCGCACAAGGAGGGAGCCGCCGTGTCGGTGCGCGACGAGGGCGAGGGCATCCCGCCCGAGGCCGCCCAGCGCGTCTTCCGGCAATTCTGGCGCGGCCCCGGCGGCAACCGCCGCGGCGGCACCGGCCTCGGGCTCTACATCGTCAAGGGCCTCGTCGAGGCGCACGGCGGCGTGATCTCGGTGCGGCGGGCGCCCGGCGGCGGCGCCGAGTTCCGATTTACCGTGCCCGCGGGGGCCCCCGACTACGCCGGCTGAGCCCGGCGCACGCGCCGGAGCACACCGGCCGGCGGATCCCCGACCGGGCCAGCGCGTCACGCGCACGCTTTCCGGATCTTCATCGCCCGCGGACTAGACTGCGGGCGTCCCACGCCGACCGGAGTCGATCACACCACCATGTCTGCACCCAACAAGTCCTATGACCCCGTCGAGGTGTCCGCGCTGCAGCCCGAAGAGCTGGAGCGGGCCCGTGACGAGGCGCTCGCGGCCATCGCCGCGGCGCCCGACCTCGACGCGCTGAAGCAGGTCCGCCTGGCGCACGCCGGCGACCGTTCCCCGCTGGCCCTCGCCAACCGCGAGATCGGCGCGCTGCCGCCCGCGGCCCGCGCCGACGCGGGCAAGCGCATCGGCGCCGCCCGCGGGGCGGTGTCCGCGGCGCTCAAGGAGCGCCAGGCCGAGCTGGAGGAGGAGCGCGACCGCCGCGTCCTCGTCGAGGAGACCGTAGACGTCACCCTGCCGTGGGACCGCGCCCCGCGCGGCGCCCGGCATCCGCTGACCACGATGCAGGAGCGGATGGCCGACGTCTTCGTCGCGATGGGCTTCGAGGTCTCCGAGGGTCCCGAGGTCGAGGCGGAGTGGTACAACTTCGACGCGCTCAACTTCCTGCCCGACCACCCGGCCCGCACGATGCAGGACACGTTCTTCGTCGAGTCGGAGGGCTCCGGCCTGGTGATGCGCACGCACACCTCGCCGATGCAGATCAGGTCGCTGCTGTCGAGGCCGCTGCCGGTGTACGTGGTGGCGCCCGGGCGCACCTTCCGCACCGACGAGCTGGACGCCACGCACGCCCCCGTCTTCCACCAGCTGGAGGGGCTGGCGGTCGACGAGGGCCTGACGATGGCCGACCTGCGCGGCGGCATCGGCGCCTTCGTCGCCGGGATGTTCGGCGAGGGCCTGAAGACGCGGTTCCGGCCGTCGTTCTTCCCGTTCACCGAGCCGTCGGCCGAGGTCGACATGCAGTGCTTCGTGTGCCGGGGCGCGTCGGCGGAGCCGGGCGCCGAGCCGTGCCGCACCTGCAGCTCGGAGGGCTGGATCGAGCTCGGCGGCTGCGGAATGGTGAACCCGCGGGTGCTGGTGGCCTGCGGCGTCGACCCGGACCGCTACAGCGGCTGGGCGTTCGGCCTGGGCGTCGAGCGGACGCTGATGTTCCGCCACGGCGTGGAGGACATGTACGACATGGTGGAGGGCGACGTCCGGTTCACCCTCCCGTTCGGGATGGAGATCTGATGCGCGCCCCGCTTTCCTGGCTGCGCGAGTACGCCGAGCTGCCGGCCGGCGTCACGGGCCGCGCGCTGGCCGCCGAGCTGATCGCGGCGGGCCTGGAAGTCGAGACCGTCGAGCAGGCCGGTGCCGACATCGCCGGCCCGCTCGTGGTCGGCGAGGTCCTGGCGATCGAGGAGCTGACGGGCTTCAAGAAGCCGATCCGCTACTGCCGGGTGGACGTCGGCGAGGCCAACGGCACCGGCGAGCCGCAGAACATCGTGTGCGGCGCGACCAACTTCGCCGTCGGCGACCGCGTGGTGGTCGTCCTGCCGGGCGGTGTGCTGCCGGGCGGCTTCGAGATCGGCGCCCGCAAGACCTACGGCCACGTGTCCGAGGGCATGATCTGCTCGGTGACCGAGCTCGGCATCGGCGACGACCACAGCGGCATCCTGGTACTGCCGCCGGGCACCCCGGTCGGCGCGGACGCGATCGAGCTGCTCGGGCTGCGCGACGACGTCCTGGACATCGCCGTCACCCCCGACCGCGGCTACGCCCTGTCGATCCGCGGCCTCGCCCGGGAGGCCGCCACCGCCTACGGCGTGCCGTTCAAAGACCCGGCGGACGTGGGCCTGCCGCGGGGGCTGGAGGACGGTGGGGAGGCGTATCCGGCGAGCATCGGCGACCCGTCCGCGTGCGACCGGTTCGTGCTGCGCGAGGTGCGCGGTTTCGACCCGGACGCGCAGACCCCCATGTGGATGCGGGTCCGCCTGCACCGCGCCGGGATGCGGCCGGTGTCGCTCGCGGTCGACGTCACCAACTACCTGATGCTGGAGCTGGGCCAGCCGCTGCACGCGTTCGACCGGCGCAAGCTCACCGGCCCGATCGTGGTCCGGCGGGCAGCCCCGGGGGAGAAGCTGGAGACGCTCGACCACGTCGAGCGGACCCTCGACCCCGACGACATCCTCATCACCGACGAGTCGGGGCCGATCTCGATGGCCGGCACGATGGGCGGGCTGGCCACCGAGATCGACGAGCGGTCGTCCGACATGGTCATCGAGGCCGCGCACTTCGACGCCATGGGCACCGCCCGGATGAGCCGTCGCCACCGGCTGCACAGCGAGGCGTCCCACCGGTTCGAGCGCGGCGTCGACCGCGAGCTGCCGCTGTACGCGTCCTACCGGGCCGTGCGGATGCTCGCCGAGCTCGGCGGCGCGGAGATCGTGCCCGGCGTCACCCACGCCGAGGCGCCGGTCGAGCCGGTCACGGTGACGATGCCCGCCGGGCACCCCGACCGGGTCGCGGGCGTGGCCTACGGGCGGGACGCGGTCGTCCGCCGCCTCGAGCAGGTCGGCTGCGCGGTGACCGGCGGCGACGTGCTGACGGTGACGCCGCCGTCCTGGCGTCCCGACCTGACCGCGCCCAACGACCTCGCCGAGGAGGTCATCCGGCTGGAGGGCTACGAGGACATCCCGGTCCGCGCGCCGCGCCCGGCGGCGGGTAAGGGCCTGACCGTCCAGCAGCGGCTGCGCCGCCGCGTCGGCCGGGCGCTCGCCGGCGCCGGGTACGTGGAGGCGCTGGCCTTCCCGTTCGTCGGCGAGAAGGACCTCGACGGCCTCCAGCTCCCGGCGGACGACGCGCGCAGGCGGACGCTGCGGCTCGCGAACCCGATGTCGGAGGAGGAGCCGCTGCTGCGCACCACGCTGCTGCCGGGCCTGCTGAAGGTGCTGGCGCTCAACGTGGGACGCGGCTTCGCCGACACCGCCCTGTTCGAGCTCGGCGTGGTGTTCCGGCCGCGCCCGGACGCGCCGGAGCGGGCGGCGATCCTCGCGGTGGACCGCGGTCCCACCGCCGAGGAGATCGCGACCGTGGAGGCGGCGCTCCCGGACCAGCCGCACCGGGTCGCGGTCGTGCTGTCCGGGGACCGGGAGCCGTCGGGCTGGTGGGGCGAGGGCCGGCCGGCCCTGTGGGCGGACGCGATCGAGGCGGCCCGCACGCTGGCGCGCGAGGTCGGCGTCGAGCTGACGGTGAAGGCCGACCAGCACGCGCCCTGGCACCCGGGCCGCTGCGCCGCGCTCTACGCCGGCGACACGCTCGTCGGGCACGCCGGCGAGCTGCACCCGCGCGTCACGAAGGCCTACGGGCTGCCCGCCCGGACGTGCGCGATGGAGCTGGAGCTGCGCCGCCTGGGCGAGCCGGCGCAGGTCGTGGCGCCGCACGTGTCGTCCTACCCGGTCGCCGTGCAGGACGTCGCGCTGGTCGTCGACTCCGCGGTCCCGGCCGCCGAGGTCGAGTCGTCGCTCCGCGACGGCGCCGGCGACCTCCTGGAGGCGATCCGGCTGTTCGACGTGTACACCGGCGAGCAGGTGGGCGAGGGCCGCAAGTCCCTGGCCTACTCGCTGCGGTTCCGCGCCCCCGACCGGACGCTGACCGCCGAGGAGGCCTCCGCGGCCCGCGACGCCGCGGTGGCCGCGGCGTCCGGCCGTACCGGAGCCGTCCTCCGCGGCGCCTGACGATGTGATCGTGCCCCGGACCTGCCCGCAGGTCCGGGGCACGGCCGCGTGTCAGCCCGCGTAGTCCAGGCTCCCGTCGCGGCGGCCGACGGACACGAGCCGGTGCAAACCCCAGTACCAGCGATCCCCGGACGATCCGGAGCACGTCCCTCATGCGAAGCCCACCGTCCCTTCCCGGCGGGCCCGGTCCACGTAGCGGCGCGTCAGCGACAGCCCCGCCGCCATCGCCGCCGCGCCGAGCCCGGGGATCGCCGTGAACGGCCTGGCCCAGCCGTGCGCCTCACCGCGCACGGCGTCGCGCAGCAGGTCCGCGCTCCAGGACAGGAACGCGGCATGGTTGAGCGGATGCAGCCAGCCGGGCAGCGCTGTGACCGGGACGAGGATCCCGCCGAGGGTGTAGAACGGGTAGCCAAGCGAGTTCTGCAGAACCTCCCGCGCGCGACACCACGAGCGCCGCCGACAGCGGCGTCGCCGTCCCCACCGTCGCGAGGCAGGTGACCGCGACCGCGAGCGCGAGCAGCGCGGGGTCGGCGACCGTCACCACCCTGCCGAATCCGAGCGCCGCCACGGTCCACGACTCCGCGAACGCCGCGGCACCCACCAGCACCACCGTCGCGACCCGTCCGGCCACCACCGGGCCCAGTGGGACGGGCGCCGCGATCATCGGGGAGAACCGCCCGGCCCAGCGGTCCTCGGGGACGATGCGCCCGGCGTGGTCGAGCGCGGCGACCCAGAGCCCGTGTCGGCGACCACGTCGTGGCCGAGGATCCGCGCGGACCCGCCCGACGGCAGCAGCACGGTGGAGAGGATCTTGATGAGGGTGGTCTTGCCCGCGCCGTTCGGGCCGAGCAGGCCGTGGATCTCGTTCTGCCCGACGGTCAGGGTCAGGTCGTCCAGGGCGACGACGGGGTCCCGGCGGCCGCGCTCGTAGGTGCGGCGCAGGCGGGAGGTGTGCACGGCGGCTTCCATGCCTCGACCGTCACCGTAAGGAGGGGCGCGGAGCCATAAGGCGGCGCCTTATCTCACACCAGGCCGCGGTCGCGGGCGGCGGCTGCGGCCTCGCCCCGGGAGGCGACGCCGAGCTTGGCGAGGATGTTGGAGACGTGGACGCTGGCGGTCTTGGGGGAGATGACCAGCTCTTCGGCGATCTCCCGGTTGGACCGTCCGCGCGCCAGCAGCCGGACGACCTCCGCCTCGCGGGCGGTGAGCGGGCCGCCGGACGGTCCCGCGAGGCCGGCGCGGCGGGCGCGTTCGGAGATCCGCCGGGCCAGCGGCGCGGCGCCGAGGGCGGCGGCGATCCCGGCGGCGCGGCCCAGCCGGGACCTCGCGCTCGACCGGTCCCGGTCCGCCAGGTCGGCGCAGGCGGCGTCGAACAGGGCGGAGGCGAGCGGATACGGCCGCTCCAGCCGCTCCCAGATGCCGATCACCGTGTCCCAGGCGGCGGGGCCGCCGGTCAGGGCGGTCACGGCCGCCCGGTGCGCCTCGGCCACCGGAGTCACGGCGGACAGCCGTCCGGCGACCTCCGCGATCCGGGAGAGCGACGGGCCTCCGGCGCGGGCGGCGGCCTCCAGCAGCGGCCAGGCGTAGCAGGGCTGGACGGTCAGCCGCGGATGGCGCAGGGCGGCCTCGGCGGTGGCACGTGCCGCCGCCCGGTCGTCCGCCGACAGCCTCCACTCGATGATCATCTGTGCGAGGGGCAGCGCGGCCTGCGGGAACCCGGCGTCGGGCGGGACGGCCAGGGCCTCCGGATCGGGTTCCGGGCCGCCGCCCCGTGCGGCGAGCAGCGCGATGCGCCAGATCATCATCTGGAGCCGGAACGACGGGGCGTGATGGCGGTCGAGGTGCCGCTGGAGCGTGTCGGCGGCCTCGTCCCAGCGGCCCAGCCGGTACAGCGTCTCGACCAGGTTGGCGGCCAGCGGCAGGCCCCTGCTGTGCGTGAGCCCCGCCTGCTCCGCGGCGGCGAGGCCCTCGGCCGCGAGCGCCAGCGCGTCGGCGGAGCGGCCCGCGTTCATGGCGCAGTGCATCAGCGTGTTGAGCGCCCGGATGCGCTCCGGCGGGTCGAGGTCCCGATGCCGGAGCCGCTCCAGCCCGGTCAGGTCGCCGTCGCCGTCCCGCGCCGCCGCGGCGGCGACGGTGACCTCCAGACCTGAGCCTTCCACCGGCGGGCCTAGGCGGCGGGCCAGTTCCAGCCCCTCCCGGCCGAGCCGCGCGGCCTCGACGGCCTCCCCGCGCACCAGCAGCCGGGCGCTCAGCTGGGCGAGGACCCGGACGCGGACGGGCCCGGGCTCGGTGGCGAGCCGCTCGGCTTCGCGGAGGTCGGCCATCTCGTCGTCGCCGCTCTCCTGGAACCCGCGCATCATCGCCCGGAGGGCGAGCAGCTCCGGGGCGCTCTGGCCGGACTCGCGGAGCATCCGCTCGACGAGCGGGAGGCCGCGGTGCGGATCGCCCGCCGCTCCCGCGGCCTGGGCTGCGTTCATCATGACCTCGTGGCGGGTGCAGCCGGTGAGGGACGCCGCTTCCGGCACGCGGTCCCACAGGTCCAGGACGCGTTCCAGCATGCTCAGCACTTCGGCGTAGGCCGTGGCCGCGTGCCGCTCCCCGGCGGCCCGCCACGCCGCGGCCAGGGCCTTCGCATGGTCGCCGCAGCCCTGCCAGTGGACCGCCAGTGCGCTCTCCGGCGTCTCGCTGAGGTCGGGGGAGCGCTCGATGACCTCGGCATACCGGCGGTGGAGGGCGGAGCGTTCGCCCGGGAGAAGGTTCCCGTGGACGGCCTCGCGGATGAGCGCGTGCCGGAACGCGTACCCGTCACGGTCCGGGACGAGCAGACCGTGATCCACGGCCTGCCGCAGCGCCTCGCTCAGGGCGGGGTCGGCCTGGCCGGTGACCGCCGCCAGCAGCGCGTGCCCGACCCGGTCACCGGCGGCGCTCACCGCGCTCAGCGCCGTCCGGGCGCTGACGGGCAGCCGCCGGACGCGGTCGAGCAGCAGGTCGCGCAGGGACCCCGGCACCGTGTCGCCGGGGTTACCGGCGAGCGCCTCGACGAACAGGGGATTGCCGCCGGCGCGCGCGTGGGCGTGCCGCACCAGGACCGGGTCGGCGTCTCCGAGGATGCCGCGCACCTGGTCGCCCACCTCGGCCGCCGTGAGAGGCGGCAGGTCCAGCCGGGTGACGTGGGGGAGCCGGGCCAGCTCGGCGAACCACGGCCGCGCGTCCGGCTCCTCGGGGCGGAAGGTGACCACCGGCAGCACCCGGGCGCGCGGCGGGTTGCGGAACAGGAACGTCAGCAGGTCGCGGGTGGAGCGGTCGGCCCAGTGCGCGTCCTCCACCACCAGGACGGCCGGTTCGGCCGCGCCCGCCCGCTCGATCAGCGTGAGGACGTGCTCGAACAGGCGCATCTGGCCGGTGCCGTCGTCCGGCGGAAGCGCGGCGGCGGTCAGCGCGGGCATCAGGCGGGCCAGGTCCGGCAGGGCGGCCGCGGGCATCAGCGAGGTGATCGCGTCCCGGCCGAGGTGCCGCAGGATCGCGCTGAACGGGGCGTACGGCAGGC
This sequence comes from Actinomadura madurae, assembly GCF_900115095.1. Taxonomy (GTDB): domain Bacteria; phylum Actinomycetota; class Actinomycetes; order Streptosporangiales; family Streptosporangiaceae; genus Spirillospora; species Spirillospora madurae. The sequence continues at coordinate 16,424 of NZ_FOVH01000023.1, read as the reverse complement.
TCGCGGCGCCGAGGTCGAGGCACCCGCCGGTCAGCGCGCGCAGGTCGCGGGTGAACTCGGTGACCAGGCGCGTCTTCCCGCCGCCGGCCTCGCCGCCGATGAGCACGGCGGCGGGCTCGCCGGCGCACGCCCGCGCGTGCGCCGCGCGTAACTCGCGCAGCTCCGCGGCCCGTCCGGCGAAGACGGGGCTGACGTTTCTCATCCGCACAGCATGGCGATTCTTAACGCTACTTGTGTTGCGATAAATCGTGGGGTAGTCTTCGACGCGTCACATTGCCGCCCGGCTGGGGAGTCCGTTGAGGATCTGAGGTCCGACACCGCGCAGTGGCCGCTGACGGCCCCGCGCACGTGACCTCAGTACGGACTCCGAACCCGCCGGGCTTTCTCATGCCCCGCCGGCGCGTCGCGCGATCCGCGGTGTCTCCATGCGTCCCGCACCTTCTCTTCCACCATGGAGGCCACCCCTATGTCTTTCGCGATCGTGTGCTCGGACCTGTCGTTCGCCTGGGAGGACGGCACCGTCGTCCTGGACGGCCTGGACGCCGCCTTCGGCGCCGGCCGGACGGGACTGATCGGCGTGAACGGGTCCGGCAAGTCCACCCTGCTGAAGATCATCGCCGGGGAGCTGCGTCCCGGGTCGGGCGGTGTCGCCGTGGAGGGGGAGATCGGCTACCTGCCGCAGAACCTCGTCCTCGACGGCACGGCCACGGTCTCGGACCTGCTCGGCATCACCGCGACGCGCGCCGCGCTGCACGCCATCGAACGCGGTGAGGCCACCGAGGAGAACTTCGCCGCCGTGGGGGACGACTGGGACGTCGAGGAGCGCGCCCGCGCCGAGCTCGACCGGCTCGGCCTCGTCCACCTCGACCTGGACCGGACCGTCCCGACGCTGTCGGGCGGCGAGGCGGTGATGGTCGGGCTCGCGGCCCGGTTCCTCGCCCGTCCCGACGTCCTCCTGCTCGACGAGCCGACCAACAACCTCGATCTGGACGCGCGGCATCGCCTCTACGACGCGGTCGCGTCCTGGACGGGCGTGCTCGTGGTCGTCAGCCACGACCGCGAGCTGCTCGACCGCGTCGACGAGATCGCCGACCTGCGGGACGGTGAGATCCGGACGTTCGGCGGCAACCTGTCCGCCTATGAGGACCTGCTCGCCGTCGAGAAGGAGGCCGCGGAACGCACGGTCAGGGCGGCCGAGACCGACCTGCGCCGCCAGAAGCGCGAGCTGGAGGAGGCGCACGTCAAGCTGGCCCGCCGCCGGCGGTACGGCAAGAAGATGCAGGAGAGCAAGCGCGAGCCGAAGATCGTCATGGGGGCGCGCAAGCGGGCCGCGCAGGAGTCGGCCGGCAAGCACCGCATCATGCACGAGGAGCGGCTCGCCGACGCCCGGACGAGGCTCACCGAGGCGGAAGGGGCGGTCCGCGAGGACGCCGAGATCCGCGTCGAGCTGCCCGCCACCCGCGTCCCGGCCGGGCGGACGGTCATGACCGTGACCGGGCTCGCCGCGCCCGAGCCGGAGCTCGGCACGCTGACCGAGCTGATCGTCCGGGGTCCGGAGCGGATCGCGCTGGTCGGCCCGAACGGGTCCGGCAAGACCACGTTCCTGCGGGCGCTCACCGGCGACCGCGTCCCGGAGGGGGTGGCCGTCAAGATCGGCGTGGACGGCGTCCGGTACCTGCCGCAGCGGCTCGACGTCCTGGACGAGGGGCTCAGCGTCGCCGGCAACGTCCGCGCGCAGGCGCCCTCGGCGTCGCCGCCCGAGGTCAGGGCGGGGCTCGCGCGGTTCCTGTTCCGCGGCGCGCGGGCCGACCAGCTCGCCGGGACGCTGTCGGGCGGCGAGCGTTTCCGCGCCGTGCTGGCGTCGCTGCTGCTCGCCGAGCCCGCCCCGCGGCTCCTCCTGCTGGACGAGCCGACGAACAACCTCGACATGGCCAGCGCCGCGCAGCTCGGCCAGGCCCTCGCCGCCTACGAGGGCGCGCTGATCGTGGTCAGCCACGATGTGCCGTTCCTGCGCACGCTCGGCCTCACCCGCTGGCTCCGGATGGACCGCGCGACCGGCCTGACCGAGATCGAGCCGATGGAGTGAGCCGCAGAGCGTCCGAGTGCGGAAAAATGCGGTGATCTCCGTATCCGCCGCTGTTACGGTCATGGTCGACACGAGGGGAGTGACGGGGTGCCGACCAAGCTGAACCAGATCATCGCGGTGGAGAAGGGCGTCAAGAGCAAGTCCTTCCAGGACCTGACCGCCGCGCACCACGCCGTCCAGAAGGCTCCGCTGCTGTCCGGCATCTCGCGGGCCTACCAGCCGAAGGACGAGGACGGCGAGCAGCTGCCGCCGGAGTCCACCCGGGTGCAGACCAAGGTGGACGACGTCCTGCGCGAGGTCACGGCCTCGCTGACGCGGCTGTTCGACGTGACCGCCACGAAGGACTGGGCGAACTGCACCGCCCGCGCCGACGTGACGGTGGACGGCACGACCCTCCTGCGCGACGTGCCCGTCTCCTACCTGCTGTTCCTGGAGAAGCAGCTGAAGGACCTGCACACCTTCGTCAAGAAGCTGCCGGTGCTGGACGCCGCGGAGACGTGGACGTTCGACCCCTCCACCGACGTGTGGCGGACGGAGGCCGTCCGCACCGTGAAGACCAGGAAGGTCCCGCGCAACCACGTCAAGGCGGAGGCGACGGAGAAGCATCCGGCCCAGGTCGAGGTGTACTACGAGGACGTCGCCGTCGGGCACTGGACGACGGTGAAGTTCTCCGGCGCCCTCCCGGCGCGGCGCGTCAACGAGCTGCTCGGCCGCGTCGAGCGGCTGCAGGACGCGGTCAAGTTCGCGCGCGAGGAGGCCAACGGCATCGAGGTGACGGACCAGCGTGTCGGCGAGGCGGTCTTCGGATACCTCTTCGCCTGATCCGCCGGCGCGGTGGATACGGGACAACTCAATAGGAACAAGTCGACAGGGGACAGGTCACCAGGATCCCTCCGCCATAGAGCGGAGGGTGCGCGAGGAGCGCAAGCTGAAGCTGAAGCCGAAGCTGATCAGGGCCGGCGACAGTGCGGGTTCGAATCCCGCCCCCGGCATCCAGGCCGGGGTAGCCCAACCGGTAGAGGCAGTCCGCCCGCTCAAACTCAGACTCTCGCTCCAGACTCAGCATTCACCGCCGATCGCCGGATCGCGCGGACGTGGACGATCACCCTTGAGATGCCGGTTCGAGTCCGGCTCGCTCCGCTCGTGGGGCGATGGCGTAACGGCAACGCGCGAGGGCTTCAGGCTGATCCGCGTCCATCCATGTGCCGGCGTGCCAAATGGGCGGTAACCACAGGGGCCCGGGGGGCGGCAAAACCCCCGGGCCCCGCTCCGCGCCCGGCGTCAGGTCAGCACGCGCTTGGTGAACGTGCGGGTCGCGGCCCACGTCAGCAGGACCGTCCCGCCGACGATGGCCACGAGGAACGCCCAGACCGGCATGTGCGGGATGTCCGGTGTGAGCGCGCTGCGCAGCCCCTCGCTGACGTACACCAGCGGGTTGAACAGGCTGGCGATCTGCAGCCAGCGGATGTTCTCCAGCGCCGACCACGGGTAGTACACGCAGCCGAGCATCGTCATCGGCAGCAGCACCATCGCGAACAGCACCTGGACCTTCTGCGGGTTCATCAGCGTCCCGAGCAGCAGGCCGCCCGACGCCGACAGCAGCGACCCGGCCACCATCACCAGGATCAGCACCGGCCAGTTGCTCACGTGCACCTCGGGCGACTGCCCCTCGGCGTGGATGAACAGCACGGCGGGGAACACCAGCAGCCCGCCGATCAGCCCCTGCACGGCCGCCGCGATGATCTTCTGGGTGGCCAGCAGCGGGATGGGCACCGGGGCGAGCGCCCGGTCGGTGATGGACTTCTGCCAGTTCAGCTCCATCATCAGCGGGAAGATCACCGCCATCATCGCCTGCATGATGATCGAGGAGCCGACGAGGCCGGGCAGCAGGATGGTGGAGAACGTCGGCCCGCCCGGCCCGCCCGCCATGGCGCCGCCGCCGAGCTTGGGCAGCACGTAGGCGAACACGAACACGAACATCACCGGCTGCACCAGCACCCGGACGAACGTCGACAGGAAGTTCTTGCGCATGACCCGCGCCTCGCGCGCCATCATCGCGGCGAAGGTGCGGGGCAGGGTCGCCCGCGCCGGCGGCGGCGGGGCCAGGACGGCGGGCGCGGCGGTCGCGGTCATTCTCGGTAGTCCCTTCCGGTGAGGGTGAGGAAGACGGTCTCCAGGCTGGGCCGCAGCTGCGTGGCGTCGGTGACGCCGACGCCGGCGGCCGACCCGATGGTGACGAGCTCGCCGAGGATGCCGTCGGGTTCGGCGGCGAACACGCGCACCTGGCCGCCGGTGACCTCGACCCGGCCGATGCCCTCTCGGTCGCCGAGCTTCCTGATCTCCTCCGGGGCGGCGGAGTCGTAGGTCACGGTGATGACGGTGTCGGCGCCCGCGCTGGACTTGAGCTGGTCCACGGTGCCGCTGGCGAGGATCTTGCCGTGGTCGACGACCGCGACCCGGTCGCAGAGCGCCTCGGCCTCCTCCATGTAGTGGGTGGTGAGGACGATGGTCTGCCCGGCCGCCTGCAGGCCCCGCAGCACCTCCCACAGGTTCGTGCGGGTCTGCGGGTCGAGGCCGGCGGTCGGTTCGTCCAGGAACAGCACCTCCGGCCCGTGCATGAGGGCCCGGCAGATCATGACGCGCTTGGCCTGCCCGCCGGAGATCTCGAAGGGGTTGCCGCCGCGCTGCTCGGTGAGCCCGAACAGCTCCAGCAGCTCGGCGGCCCGCGCGCGGGCGTCGCGCGCGCCCAGCCCGAAGTACCGGCCCCGGAACTCCAGGTTCTCGGCGACGGTCAGGTCGCTGTCGAGGGTGTTGTTCTGCGACACCACGCCGATGCGCCGCTTGATCTCGACGGCGTCCTTGACCACGTCCAGGCCGGTCACGTGCGCGCTGCCGCCGGTCGGGACGACCAGCGTGGTGAGCATGCCGATGGTGGTCGACTTGCCCGCGCCGTTCGGGCCGAGCAGCCCGAAGAACTCGCCGCGCGGGACGTCCAGGTCGATGCCCTGCACGGCGGGCACCGCCGGGCGCGGACCGGACGCGGGGTAGGTCTTCTTGAGGCCGACCGTGCGGACGGCGGCCTCCGGGGGTTCTGTCACGCGCCCTCTTCCTTCTCTTTCTCGTCGGGGGAGTAGTTCTCGAACTTGTCGATCAGCTTGAGCAGGAACCTGCGGACGGCCGCCTCGTCCTCCTCGTCGACGACGTCGTAGAGGCGGGCGAGATCCCGGCCGATGGGCGCGGACTTCTCCGCCAGCAGCCGCCGGCCGGAGTCGGTGATGCGCAGCATCACGCCGCGCCGGTCGCGGTAGGAGCGTTCGCGGCGCACGTGCCCGTTGCGTTCCAGGGTGTCGACCACCGAGGTGACCGTGGCCGGGGTGACGAGCAGGCGCTTGGCGACCTCGCCGGGACGCAGCCCGTCCTCGACGACGAGCAGCCGCAGCAGGAAGAACCCCGCGGGGCTGATGCCGTGCCTCTCGATGATCCGCCACACGATGGGGCCGGACATCCGGGCCGCGGCCCCGAACAGCCGTCCGATCGGCCACTCCTCCACGGGCCCGAAGAGCTTCAGGTCCTCGATGCTGGATTTCTCCATGACCGATGATGTTAGAGGGCTGATGATTAGAGGGCAAATCTTTAGACCTCTAACTACCTCGCATCGGCCCTGTGGCGCTCGTCTCAGCGGGCGGGAAAGGCGACCCCGTCGTTGAATAGACATCCAGCCTCATGCATACTCTTGCTTGATACGCATGAAGGGCGGGGACATGGGAATCCGGACGGCGGTCGCCGGCGCCAGCGGTTACGCGGGCGGCGAGCTGCTGCGCATCCTGGCGGGACATCCAGAGTTCGAGATCGGCGCGCTGACGGCGGGCTCCAACGCGGGCACCGAACTGGGCGCGCACCAGCCGCACCTGCGATCCCTCGCCGGACGCGTCCTGGAGGAGACCACCCCGGAGGCGCTCTCCGGCCACGACGTGGTGTTCCTGGCGCTGCCGCACGGGCAGTCCGGTCCGATCGCCGAACGGCTCGGCGCGGACGTGCTGGTCGTCGACTGCGGTGCCGACCACCGGCTCTCCGACGCCGCCGCCTGGGAGCGGTTCTACGGGACGCCCCACGCCGGCACCTGGCCCTACGGCCTCCCCGAACTGCCCGGCCACCGGGACGCGCTGCGCGCCACCAGGCGCGTCGCCGTCCCTGGCTGCTACCCGACCGCGGTGTCGCTCGCGCTCTTCCCTGCGTTCGCCGCCGGCCTCGCCGAACCCGACGTCGTCGTGGTCGCCGCGTCCGGCACCTCGGGCGCCGGACGGGCCCTCAAACCGCACCTGCTGGGCAGCGAGGTGATGGGCTCGGTGTCCGCCTACGCCGCCGGCGGGACGCATAGGCATACGCCCGAGATGATCCAGAACCTCGGCGCGGTCGCGGGGGAGCCGGTCACGGTCTCCTTCACCCCGACGCTCGCCCCGATGAGCCGCGGCATCCTCGCCACCTGCACCGCCAGGGCCCGGCCCGGCGTCACCGCCGCGGCGCTGCGCGCCGCGTACGAGGAGGCGTACGCGGACGAGCCGTTCCTCGGGCTCCTGCCGGAGGGGCGGTGGCCCGCGACGTCCATGACGCTCGGCGCGAACACCGTCCTCGTCCAGGCCGCCCTGGACGAGGCGGCCGGCCGCCTCGTCGTGGTCGCCGCCGTCGACAACCTCACCAAGGGCACCGCGGGCGGCGCGGTGCAGAGCGCCAACCTCGCCCTCGGCCTCCCGGAAGAACTCGGGCTGACCACGATCGGAGTGTCCCCTTGAGCGTCACCGCCCCCCGGGGTTTCCGCGCCGCCGGCGTCGTCGCCGGGCTGAAGGACAGCGGCAGCCGCGACCTGGCCCTCGTCGTCAACGACGGGCCGTCCCGCGCCGCCGCCGGCGTCTTCACCCGCAACCGCGTGAAGGCCGCGCCCGTCCTGTGGTCGGAGCAGGTGCTCAAGGGCGGCCGCGTCCGCGCGGTCGTGCTGAACGCGGGCGGCGCCAACGCGTGCACCGGCTCCGCGGGCTTCCAGGACACTCACGCCACCGCCGAGAAGGCGGCCGGCGTCATCGAGGACTCGGCGGGCGAGATCGCGGTCTGCTCCACCGGGCTGATCGGCGAGCGGCTCCCCATGGACCTGCTGCTGCCCGGCGTCGAGAAGGCCGCCGCGGAGCTGTCGCGCGGGGACGGCGGGCTCGCCGCCGCCGACGCGATCCGCACCACCGACACCGTCGCGAAGATCGCCTTCCGGCAGGGCGCCGGCGGCTACATGATCGGGGCGATGGCCAAGGGCGCGGGCATGCTCGCGCCGTCCCTGGCGACCATGCTGTGCGTCGTCACCACCGACGCCGACCTGCCCGCGGCGGCGCTGGACCGGGCGCTGCGCGCCGCCACCGGCGTCACCCTCGACCGGCTCGACTCCGACGGGTGCATGTCCACCAACGACACCGTCCTGCTGCTCGCTTCGGGCGCCGCCGGGGTCGTCCCGGACGAGGAGGAGTTCACCGCCCTGCTCACCGAGGTGTGCGGCGACCTCACCCGGCAGCTGCTCGTGGACGCCGAGGGCGCGTCCAAGGCCATCGCGATCGAGGTCGTCGGCGCCGCGTCCGAGGACGACGCCGTCACCGTCGGGCGCTCCATCGCCCGCAACAACCTGCTCAAGTGCGCCATCCACGGCGAGGACCCGAACTGGGGCCGGGTGCTGTCGGCGGTCGGCACCACCGACGCGGTCTTCGAGCCCGACCAGGTGAACGTCGCGATCAACGGCGTGTGGGTGTGCCGCGACGGCTCGTTCGGCGACGACCGCGACAAGGTCGACCTGCGCCCCCGCGACGTGACGATCACCGTCGACCTTTCCGCCGGCCCGCACAGCGCGACCGTCTGGACGACCGACCTCACGGCCGACTACGTCCACGAGAACTCGGCGTACTCCACATGAGCGCGGTCACTCCCGGCGCCGAGATGCGCAAGAACCGGCTCGGCGTCATGTCGAAGGCGGAGACGCTGATCAAGGCGCTGCCGTGGCTGGAGCGGTTCCACGGCAGGACCGTCGTGATCAAGTACGGCGGGCACGCGATGACCGACGAGGAGCTGCGGCACTCGTTCGCCGAGGACGTCGTGTTCCTGCGCTACGCGGGGCTGAAGCCGGTGATCGTGCACGGCGGCGGACCGCAGATCAACGAGGCGCTCGCCCGCAACGGCATCGACTCGACGTTCACCGCCGGGCTGCGGGTCACCACGCCGGAGGCCATGGAGGTCGTCCGGATGGTGCTGACCGGCCAGGTGCAGCGGGACGTCGTCGGGCTGATCAACCGGCACGGGCCGTTCGCCCTCGGCATGTCCGGCGAGGACGCGAACCTGTTCACCGCCGAGCGCAAGCACGCGGTCGTGGACGGCGAGGCCGTCGACATCGGCCAGGTCGGCGAGATCGTCGAGGTGCAGGTCGGCGCCGTCCGTTCGCTGCTGGACGACGGCCGCGTCCCGGTGATCTCCAGCATCGCGCGCGGCGACGACGGCGAGGTCTACAACGTCAACGCCGACACGGCCGCCGCCGCGCTCGCCGTCGCGCTGGACGCGGAGAAGCTCGTCGTCCTCACCGACGTCGAGGGCCTCTACGCGGACTGGCCCGACAGCGACGACGTGATCGACCGGCTCACCACCGACGAGCTGGCCGTCCTGCTGCCGGGCCTGTCGGCCGGGATGGTGCCGAAGATGGAGGCCTGCCTGACGGCCGTGCGCGGCGGCGTCCCGCAGGCCCACGTGCTGGACGGCCGCGTCCTGCACTCGCTGCTTCTGGAGATCTTCACCGACGAAGGGATCGGAACGATGGTGCTGCCCAGCCTCCCGGGCGCCGCTGCGGCGAAGCATGGAACAGAGGCAGAGACGGCATGAGCGGAGCGAACCGGGGGGTGCGGGGGTCGTCCCTCCGCAGGAGACAGGCATGAGCGATCTCAGGGAGCGGTTCGAGGCGGCGTTCATGCCGAACTACGGCGTCCCGCCGGTGGCGCTGGCGCGCGGTGAGGGCTGCCGGGTGTGGGACACCGAGGGCCGCGAGTATCTCGACCTCATCGCCGGGATCGCGGTCAACTCGCTCGGGCACGCCCACCCTGCCCTCGTGGCGGCGGTGTCGTCGCAGGTCGCGACGCTGGCGCACACGTCCAACCTGTTCCTGCACGAGCCGGAGGTGCTGCTCGCCGAGCGGCTGCGGGACCTGCTCGGCGGCGGCCGGGTGTTCCTCGCCAACAGCGGCACCGAGGCCAACGAGTGCGCGCTGAAGCTCGCCATCAAGTACGGGAAGGCGAACGGGCGGTCGTACTTCGTCGCGGCGGAGAACGGGTTCCACGGCCGCTCCCTCGGCGCGCTGTCCCTGACGGGCAAGGCGTCGATCCGGGAGCCGTTCGGGCCGTTCGGCATCGACGTCAGGTTCGTGCCCTACGGCGACGCCGCGGCCCTGGAGGACGCGGTGGACGAGGACTGCGCGGCGGTCTTCCTGGAGCCCACGCAGGGCGAGGCCGGTGTCGTCCCGCCGCCGGACGGCTACTTCGCCGCCGCCCGCCGCGTCTGCGACGAGGCGGGCGCGCTGTTCGTCGCCGACGAGATCCAGTCCGCGATCGGCCGGACGGGGACCTGGTTCGCGTTCGAGCACGAGAACGCCAGGCCCGACGTCCTCACCCTCGCCAAGGGCCTGGGCGGAGGGCTCCCGATCGGGGCGTGCGTCGCGTTCGGGCCGAACGGCGACCTGTTCGCCAAGGGCGACCACGGCAGCACCTTCGGCGGCAACCCGGTGGCAGCGGCGGCGGCCCTCGCCGTCCTCACCACCATCGAGAAGGACGGCCTGCTCGCCCACGCCGCCGCCGTGGGGGAGACCCTCGCTGCGGAGCTCGACGCCATCGGCCACCCGCTCCTCGCGGGCGTGCGGGGCCGCGGGCTGTGGCGGGCGGCGGTCCTCACCGGCCCGCACGCGCCCGCCGTCGAGGCCGCCGCGCGCGACGCCGGCTTCCTGGTCAACGCGCTCCAGCCGGACGCCGTCCGCCTCGCCCCGCCGCTGATCCTCACCGCCGAGCAGGCGCGGTCGTTCGCCGGCGCGTTCCCCGCTATCCTCGACGCTGCCTCCCCTGAGCAGGAGAACTGACCGTGACCAGGCACTTCCTCCGCGACGACGACCTGACTCCCGCCGAGCAGGCCGACGTCCTCGACCTCGCCGCGCAGGTGAAGAAGGACCGGTTCGGGCATCGGCCGCTGGAGGGCCCCCGGTCTGTGGCCGTGCTGTTCGACAAGCCCTCCACCCGGACGCGGATCTCGTTCACCGTCGGCATCGCCGAACTCGGCGGCAACCCGCTCGTGATGGACGCCGGGACGAGCCAGCTCGGCCGCGGCGAGACCATCGCCGACACCGCGCGCGTCCTCGAACGGCAGGTCAGCGCGATCGTGTGGCGGACGGCCGGGCAGGAGCGCATCGAGGAGATGGCCGCCGGCACCACCGTCCCGGTGGTCAACGCCCTCACCGACGAGTTCCACCCCTGCCAGGTCCTCGCCGACCTGCAGACCGTCCGGGAGGCCAAGGGCGACCTGCGCGGCGTCACCCTCGCCTACTTCGGCGACGGCGCCAACAACATGGCGCACTCCTACCTGCTCGGCTGCGCCACCGCGGGGATGCACGTCCGCGTCGCCGCCCCCGCGCCGCTGCCCCCCGACCCCGCCGTCCTGGCCCGCGCCACCGAGATCGCCGGCGCCACCGGCGGGTCCGTGACCGTCACCGACGACGCCCGCGCCGCCGCCGGCGGCGCCGACGTCCTCGCCACCGACACGTGGGTGTCGATGGGCCAGCAGGGCAAGGACACCTCGCTGTACGAGCCGTACGCCGTCGACGACGCCCTGCTCGCACTGGCCGCCCCGGAGGCGGTCGTGCTGCACTGCCTGCCCGCCTACCGCGGCAAGGAGATCGCCGCGTCCGTCCTGGACGGCCCCCAGAGCAGGGTGTGGGACGAGGCGGAGAACCGGCTGCACGCCCAGAAGGCGCTGCTCGTCTGGCTGCTGGAGCGCGCCCGGTGACGACCCCCATGACCAAGGCCGCCCGGCACGCCCGGGTGATCGAGCTGCTGACCCGGCACCCCGTCCACTCCCAGGGCGAGCTGGCGAAGCTGCTCGGCGACGCGGGCGTCGAGGTCACCCAGGCCACGCTGTCCCGCGACCTGGTCGAGATCGGCGCGGTCAAGCTGCGCGCCGACGACGGCAGCCTGATCTACGCCGTCCCCGGCGAGGGCGGCGAGCGGATCCGGCGGGCCCGCACCGGCGCCGCCGAGACCTTCACCGGACGGCTCTCCCGGCTCGCCGCCGAACTGCTCGTCTCGGCCGAGGCGTCGGCCAACCTGGTCATGGTGCGGACCCCGCCCGGTGCCGCCCAGTACCTCGCCTCGGCGATCGACCACGCCGAGTGGCCGTCGATCCTCGGCACCGTCGCCGGCGACGACTCGATCCTCGTGATCGCCCGCGACCCGCAGGGCGGGGAGGACCTCGCGCAGGCGCTGCTCAGGCTGACCGGCGGCCGCGAGCGACGAGCCTAGGCCGGCGCGTTCGCCGTACCCTGTGGCGGACGCCACGAGCGCCGCGCCGCCGCGTGCCGCGTCCGTGCGCGGGGCGCCCGGACGGCGTGGTGAGATGGCAATGACCGAACGTTCAGCGGTGGGAAGAAGAGGATCTCCGTGACCAAGGCACCGACGCGGCTGTGGGGCGGCCGGTTCGAAGGCGGCCCGTCGGACGCGCTCGCGCGGCTCTCGGTGAGCGTCCAGTTCGACTGGCGGCTCGCCCCCTACGACCTGATGGGCTCGCGCGCCCACGCCCGCGTCCTGAACCGCGCGGGGCTGCTCACCGACGACGAGCTGGAACGCATGATCGGTGCCCTGGACGACCTGGAGACGGCGTGCCGCAGCGGCGAGTTCCGCCCCACGGTCGCCGACGAGGACGTCCACACCGCCCTGGAGCGCGGCCTGCTCGAACGCCTCGGCGCCCTCGGCGGCAAGCTGCGCGCCGGCCGCAGCCGCAACGACCAGGTCGCCACCGACCTGCGCCTCTACCTCCGCGACCACGCCCGCCAGATCGTCTCGCGGCTGGTCGAGCTGGAGACCGCGCTGATCGCGCAGGCCGAGCACAACCTCGGCGTCGCCGCGCCCGGCATGACGCACCTCCAGCACGCCCAGCCCGTGCTGTTCTCCCACCAGCTCCTCGCGCACGTCCAGCCGCTCACCCGCGACATCGACCGGCTGCGCGACTGGGACCGGCGCGCCGCCGTGTCCCCGCTCGGCTCCGGCGCCCTCGCCGGGTCGTCGCTCCCGCTGGACCCCCAGGCCACCGCCGCCGAGCTCGGCTTCGACGGCGCCGCGCCCAACTCGATGGACGCCGTCGCCGACCGCGACTTCGTCGCCGAGTTCCTGTTCGCGGCGGCGCTCGCCGGCGTGCACCTGTCGCGGCTCGGCGAGGAGATCTGCCTCTGGGCGTCGCAGGAGTTCCGCTGGATCGAGATGGACGACACCTACGCCACCGGGTCGTCGATCATGCCGCAGAAGAAGAACCCCGACGTCGCGGAGCTGGCCCGCGGCAAGGCGGGCCGCCTCATCGGCCACCTCGTCGGCCTGCTCACGACCCTCAAGGGCCTCCCGCTCACCTACAACCGCGACCTGCAGGAGGACAAGGAGGGCGCCTTCGACGCCGTCGAGACGCTGCTGCTCGTCCTGCCCGCCATGTCCGGGCTCATCGCGACGATGCGGGTCAACACCGAGCGGCTGGAGGCCCTCGCCCCCGCCGGCTTCGCGCTCGCCACCGACCTGGCCGAGCTGCTCGTCCGGCGCGGCGTGGCGTTCCGGGACGCCCACGAGGTCGTCGGGCACCTCGTCGTCTGGTGCCAGGTCCACGACAAGGACTTCGACGACCTCACCGACGAGGAGCTCGGCAAGGTGTCGCCGCACCTGACGCCGGACGTCCGCGAGGTCCTGAACGTGCAGGGCGCCCTGGCCTCGCGCAAGGCCTACGGCGGGACCGCGCCCGACCGCGTCCGCGAGCAGATCGGCGCACTGCGCGCGCTCGTCAACGAGCACGCCGCCTGGGCGTCCGGCTCGGACTCCTGAGCCGGCGCGCGGCGCCGCGGGCCGGCCGGTGAACCGTTTCCTGGACCAGGATGAGGCGATGTACGGAGCGTTGCTGCCACGGGACTTCTTCGACCGCCCGGTGGACGAGGTGGCACCGTCGCTCCTGGGGCATGTGATCACGCATCGCACCCCGGAAGGCGAGGTGGCCGCGCGGCTCACCGAGGCCGAGGCGTACGCGGGTCCCCTGGACCCCGCGTCCCACGCCTACCGGGGACGGACGCGGCGCAACGAGGTGATGTTCGGCCCTCCCGGCCACGTCTACGTGTACTTCACCTACGGCATGCACTTCTGCATGAACCTCGTCTGCGGGCCGGACGGGACGTCCATGGCGGTGCTGCTCCGCGCCGGCGAGATCATCGTGGGGGAGGACATCGCCCGCGCGCGGCGGCCCCGCTCGACCGTCCGCGACCTGGCCCGCGGCCCCGCCCGGCTCTGCCAGGCCCTCGGCGTCGCCCGGGAGCAGAACGGCCTGGACGTGTGCTCGCCCGGTGGGCCGATGACCGTCCACGAGGGCGACTCCGCCGACCCCCGGCTGATCCGCAACGGGCCGCGCACCGGGGTGAACGGGGCCAAGGAGGTCCCGTGGAGGTTCTGGATCGACGGCGACCCGACCGTGTCCCCCTACCGGCCCCACGTCCCGCGGCAGCGCAGGAAGGCCCCCGCCGATGGCTGACCCCGCACCGCCCGCCGCGCTCGCCGGCGGCGCCGCGCCGGCGAGCCGCCGGCGACGTCCGGCGCGGCTGCTGTTCGCGGCCGCCCTCGCCGTGCTCCTGGTGCTCACCGCCGCGGTCATCCTCGACCGCCTGCTCGGGCGGACCTCCGTGGTCGGCGGCGTCCAGAAGCAGCCCGCCTCGGTGAAGTACCAGGACGGCCGCACGCACTACGCCGCGGTCACCCGCACCCGCAGCTGGGTATTCGACCGCCACGTGAACTACCGGCTGTACACGGGAAGCGATCCGAGCCTGCACTACGGATACTTCGTCCGCCTGGGCTTCGGGACGCCCGAGCAGCGCCCGGTCGTCAAGGCCGTGAAATGGGACGACAGAGGCATCAGGGTGACATTCGCGTCGGGCCACGAGGTGTTCGTTCCCACCCGCTACTTCGTCGGCGGACGTTGAATATCGTTGGCGTGACAGCCGCCCGCCGAGGCACCCTGGCGGGCACATGGAAAGCAAGCCGGAGACGAGGGAGACCGTGACCGACATCCTGGACGATCTCGCGTGGCGCGGCCTGATCGCGCAGTCCACCGATCTGGACGAACTGCGGGCGCTGCTCGCCGCGGGACCGGTCACCCTCTATTGCGGCTTCGACCCGACGGCGCCGTCCCTGCACCTCGGGAACCTGATCCAGATCCTCACGCTGCGCCGCTTCCAGCAGGCGGGGCACCGGCCCATCGGCCTCGTCGGCGGCGCCACCGGCCTCATCGGCGACCCGAGCGGCAAGAGCGCCGAACGCGTCCTGAACTCGGAGGACACCGTCGCCGCCTGGGTCGAGCGGGTCCGCGGCCAGGTGTCGACGTTCCTCGACTTCCATGACGGCCCGACCGGCGCCACCATGGTCAGCAACCTCGACTGGACGGGCCCGATGTCGGCCATCGAGTTCCTGCGCGACATCGGCAAGCACTTCCCGGTGAACCGGATGCTCGCCCGCGAGACGGTCAAGGCACGCCTCGAGACGACGGGGATGAGCTACACCGAGTTCAGCTACGTCCTGCTCCAGTCGATGGACTTCCTGGAGCTGTACCGGCGCCACGGATGCCTGTTGCAGACCGGCGGCAGCGACCAGTGGGGCAACCTCACCGCGGGCGTCGACCTCATCCGCCGCGTCGAGGGCGGCAGCGCGCACGCTCTGACCACCCCGCTGCTCACCAAGGCGGACGGGTCCAAGTTCGGCAAGACCGCGGGCGGCGAGACCTACTGGCTCGACCCGGAGCTGACCTCGCCGTACGCGTTCTACCAGTTCTGGATCAACGCCGACGACCGGGACGTGGAGAAGTTCCTCAAGTTCTTCAGCTTCCGTCCCCGCGAGGAGATCGAGGACCTGGTCAAGCAGGGCGCCGACCGTCCGGCCGCGCGTGCCCCGCAGCGGGCGCTCGCCGAGGAGATGACCACGCTCGTGCACGGCGCCGATGAGACCGCCAGGGTCATCGCGGCCTCGCGCGCCCTGTTCGGCCAGGGAGCCCTGGAGGAACTGGACGAGCGGACGCTGAAGGCCGCCCTGGCCGAAGTGCCCCGCACGGAGGTCCCCCCGGGTGAGCTGCCGACCGTCGTGGACCTGCTGGCGGCGTCCGGCCTGTGCAAGAGCAAGTCGGAGGCACGCCGTGCCATCGCCCAGGGCGGCGCCTACCTCAACAACGCCAAGGTGCAGTCGGAGGACGCCGTACCGGCCGCCGCCGACCTGCTCCACGGCCGCTTCCTCGTCCTGCGGCGCGGCAAGCGCAACGTGGGCGGCGTCGAGGTGACGGCGTCCTGAACCAACCCCCTCGCGACCGCCCGTCCGGCCTGTTCCGGGCGGGCGGTCGCCATGGGGAGGGAAAACTTCGGTAGATACACGTCACAGTGCGGTTACGAGCGACGGATCCGGGCATGTTCATAGGCCGGAAAACAACATGTGACCTGCGGAATCATGCCCGGCCGAGTCGATTTGACGCTCCTGTCGGGTGGATCTAATGTTCTACACGCCCCACGGGGGAGCGGGACGCCGGAAGGCGGCCGGCCCGGTGAGGAACCCCTGACAGACCACTCGGCGGAGAGTTGTCTCCGCTCAAATGGGACGTCTAGGGCCGAACCGTCCAGAGTTGGACGAAGAGGACGGATCGGGTACGATTGAAGGGTTGCCCCGGAGTCGGGACCGTGAGAGCGGGGTTCGGCGCGGTGGGTGTCCGTTTCTTGAGAACTCAACAGCGTGTTAAAAGCCAGTGCCTTTATCGGTTCGGCCTGTTGTGGCTGGACCGCCCCGTGACCGTCATCTTTTGTGGTGATGGTCTGGGATTTCTTTGAGGCAATGCACAGACCCTTGGGGTTTTGTGTTTGCTGGGATTTTCTTCGAGGTTTGGCCGGCTGGGGTTCGCGCCTTGGTTGGTCGTTAGGCCTTAATGGAGAGTTTGATCCTGGCTCAGGACGAACGCTGGCGGCGTGCTTAACACATGCAAGTCGAGCGGAAAGGCCCCTTCGGGGGTACTCGAGCGGCGA
>NZ_FOVH01000036.1 GCF_900115095.1 Actinomadura madurae | reverse complement strand
GGCGGCGCGGACGGGGTTTCTGGGTCATGACGCGGGGCATCGGCAGATCGCGCGGAGTGCGCGGGTGAATCGGTGGCTGGGGTTGGTGCTGGGGAATCTGCTGCTGGGGATGGGGCACGGGTGGTGGAGCGATAAGCACAATCGTCATCACGCGAACCCGAATCATGTCGGGAAGGATCCTGATGTGGGGGAGGGTGTGCTGGCGTGGACGGCGGAGCAGGCGGGGCGGCAGCGGGGTGTGCTGCGGTGGGTGGTGCGGCACCAGGCGGTGTTGTTCTTCCCGTTGCTGACGCTGGAGGGGGTGAACCTCAAGGTCGGCAGTGTGCTGTTCTTGCGGGGGCGTTCACGCCGTGACCGGGTGGTGGAGGGTGGTCTGCTGGTCGCGCATGCGGTCGGGTATCTGGTGCTGGCGTTGTCGCTGCTGCCGGTGGAGAAGGCGGTGGTGTTGATGGTGGTGCAGCATGCGCTGTTCGGGCTGCATCTGGGTGCGGTGTTCGCGCCCAACCACAAGGGGATGGCGATGCCCGAGCCGGGGCAGCGGTGGGGTCATCTGCGCCGGCAGGTGCTGACCTCCCGCAATGTGCGCGGTGGCCCGGTGACCGACTGGGTGATGGGCGGGCTGAACTACCAGATCGAGCACCATCTGTTCCCCGGCGTCCCCCGGTGCAACCTGCGCAAAATGCAGCCGATGGTCCGCGAGCACTGCGCCGCGGTCGGCGTCCCCTACACCGAGACCGGGCTGGTGGCGTCCTACCGGGAGGCCCTTGGTCACATGCGGCAGATCGGCGAGCCGCTGCGGTAGGTGCGGGGCTATGCTCCGGGCCATGCCCGAGGGACACACGATTCACCGTCTGGCCGCCGAGCATCAGCGGATGTTCGGCGGCCTCGCCGTTTCCGCGTCGAGCCCGCAGGGGCGGTTCGCGGAGGGGGCGCGGTGGCTGGACGGGCGGGTGCTGACGGCGGCGGACGCGCATGGCAAGCATCTGCTGCTGGGGTTCGACGATGAGCGGACGCTGCACGTGCATCTGGGGATTTACGGGAAGTACGTGTTCGGGGAGGCGCCGGTGCCCGCGCCGGTCGGGGCGGTGCGGTTGCGGCTGGTGGGCGGCGGGCGTTACGCGGATCTGCGGGGGCCGAACGCGTGTGCGCTGCTGGAGCCGGGGGATGTGAAGCTGCTGCGTGATCGGCTGGGGCCGGATCCGCTGCGGGGTGACGCGGATCCGGGGGTGGCGTGGCGGCGGATCAGCCGGTCGCGGACGCCGGTGGCGGTGCTGCTGATGGATCAGTCGGTGGTGGCGGGTCCGGGGAACATCTACCGGGCGGAGGTGCTGTTCCGGCAGGGGGTGGATCCGCGGTTGCCGGGGCGGTCGCTGCCGGCGGAGCGGTGGTCGGCGATCTGGGACGATCTGGTGCTGCTGATGGCGGAGGGTGTGCGGGCGGGGCGGATCGACACGGTGCGGCCGGAGCACACGCCGGAGGCGATGGGGCGGCCGCCGCGGGTGGACGGCCACGGGGGCGAGGTGTACGTGTACCGGCGGGCGGGGCGGCCGTGCCTGGTGTGCGGGACGGCGGTGGCGGCGGCCGAGCTGGCGGGGCGGAACCTGTTCTGGTGTCCGGGGTGCCAGCCGCCGGCGGTGTAGCGGGCCGGGGTGCAGGGTCAGGGGGTGCCGGCGGTGTCCTCTTCGCTGATGCGGATGGTCGCGGGTGCGGGGACGTCGGCGTCGGTCTGGGCCGTGCGGCGGTGGGCCCGGCGGGCGCGCAGGCGCGCGGCGAGGGGTTCGGCGCTGCGGGCGAGGATGGGTCCGGCGACGGCGAGGATGAGGACGTAGGCGGCGGCGAGGGGGCCGAGGCGGGAGTCGGCGCCGGCGCTGACGGCGAGGCCGGCGATGACGATGTTGAACTCGCCGCGGGGCGTGAGGGCGGCGCCGGCGCGGAGGCGTCCGGTGGCGGCGACGCCGGCGCGGCGTGCGGCGATCCAGCCGGTGCCGAGTTTGGTGAGGATGCCGGTGGCGGCGAGTGCGGCGGCGATGCCGAGGACGGGCGGCAGGTCGCCGGGGTCGGTGTGCAGGCCGAAGAAGACGAAGAAGACGGCGGCGAACAGGTCGCGCAGGGGTGCGAGGAGTTTCTGGGCGGTGTGGGCGAGGCTGCCGGAGAGGGCGATGCCGACGAGGAAGGCGCCGACGGCGGCGGAGACCTGGAGTTGCTGGGCGATGCCGGCGACGAGGAGGGTGAGGCCGAGGACCTTGAGGAGGAGGACCTCTTCGCTGGGGCTGGCGACGAAGCGTTCGACGAGGGTGCCGTGGCGGAGGGCGATGTAGAGGATGACGCTGATGGTGGCGGCGGCGATGGCGAGGGCGGCGGCGCCGCCGAGGAGTCCGGCGCCGGCGAGGAGGGCGGTGAGGATGGGCAGGTAGGCGGCCATGGCGAGGTCCTCGAAGACGAGGACCGACAGGACGGCGGGGGTTTCGCGGTTGCCGAGCCAGCCGAGGTCGCCGATGACCTTGGCGGTGATGCCGGAGGAGGTGACGTAGGTGATGCCGCCCATGGCGACGGCGGCGACGGGGCCCCAGCCGAGGAGGAGGGCGGCGGCGACGCCGGGGGTGGCGTTGAGGGCGATGTCGGCGAGGCCGACGGGGGCGGAGGTGCGCAGGGTGCCGACGAGTTCGTCGGCGGTGTATTCGAGGCCGAGGGTGAACAGCAGGAGGATGACGCCGACTTCGGCGCCGGTGGCGACGAAGTCCTCGCTGGTGGTGAGGGGGAGGATGCCGCCGGATCCGAAGGCGAGGCCGGCGATGAGGTAGAGGGGGATGGGGGAGATGGAGAAGCGGACGGAGACGGCGCCGAGGAGGCCGAGGGCGAGGATGATGGCGCCGAGTTCGATGAGTTGTACGGCTGTGTGCATGCGGGTCAGCCGTCGGAGAGGATCTGGGCCACGGCGGCGGTGCCTTCGCCGGTGCCGACGACGACGATGATGTCTCCGGCGTGGAAGACGAAGTCGGGGCGTGGGCTGGCGATGACCTGGCCGTCGCGGACGACGGCGACGATGGAGGCGCCGGTGCGGGTGCGGGAGCGGGTGTCGCCGAGGGGGCGTCCGTCGTAGGGGGAGCCGGGGGCGATGGGGATCTGTTCGGTGACGAGTCCCTCGACCTGGCGGTGGAGTTCGGCGAGGTGTTCGATGATGCGGCCGGTGCCGAGGAGTTCGGCGATGGCGTTGGCCTCGTCGGGGTTGAGGGCGACGGTGGCGATGCAGCTGTCGGGGTCTTCTTTGTCGTAGATGACGAGGTCGCGGCGGCCGGTGCGGTGGGAGATGACGCCGATCTGGCGGCCTCGGCCGGTGGTCATGATGTGCTGCAGGCCGATTCCGGGCAGGGCGGTCCGTTCGACGTCCACGGTGGTTGTTCTCCGTCTCGGGGTGGTATTTCCGTGGATGACCGTACCGGGTTGGTGGGGGTGTCGGTGCAGTTGGGGACCGGTGTGGTCGGGTCGGCCGTGGGGGGCGTTCAGCCGTGGAGGGCGTACTGCATGGGGCGGAACTTGGTGCGGGCTTCGGCGAGTTCGGCGTCGGGGTCGGAGTCGGCGACGATGCCGCAGCCGGCGAAGAGGCGGGCGCGGGTGCCGTCGATCTCGGCGCAGCGCAGGGCGATGCCCCATTCGCCGTCGCCGCGGGCGTCGACCCAGCCGACGGGGCCGGCGTAGCGGCCGCGGTCCATGCCTTCGAGTTCGCGGATGAGGTCCAGGGCGGTGCCGGTGGGGGTGCCGCAGACGGCGGGGGTGGGGTGGAGGGCGGCGACGACGTCCAGGACGGAGCGGTCGGCGGCGAGGCGTCCGCGGAGGGGGGAGGCGAGGTGGGTGACGTTGGGGAGGGTGAGCAGTTCGGGTTCGGTGGGGACGGTGAGGTCGGCGCACAGGGGGGTGAGGGCGTCGCGGACCATCTCGGCGGCGTAGCGGTGTTCTTCGCGGTCTTTGGGGGAGGCGAAGAGGCGGGCGGCGCGGGCGCGGTCGTCGGCGGGGGTGTCGCCGCGGGCGGTGGTGCCGGCCAGGACGAGGGATTCGATGTCGCCGCCGGTGCGGCGGATGAGGAGTTCGGGGGTGGCGCCGACCATGCCGGCGCAGGAGAAGGTGTAGCAGGCGGGGAAGCGGGCGGCGAGGCGCTGGAGGAGGACGCGGGCGTCGATGGGGGCGTCGGCGCGGACGGTGAGGTCGCGGGCGAGGACGACCTTGCCGAGGCCGGTGCGGCGGTGCGGGGGGCCGGCGGCGAGGTGGCCGGCGCGGATGCGGTGGACGGCGGCGGCGACGGCGTCCTTCCAGGCGTGTTCGGGGAGGGCTCCGTCGCTCCAGTGCAGGCCGGTGGGGGGTTGGGGTGGGGTGGTGAGGGTGAGGGGGTCGGTGTCGTCGCCGATGGTGGTGAGCCAGGCGCGGCCGTCGCGGCGGCCGAGGACGCGGCGGGGGACGATGAGGGTGGAGTCGGGGGATTTGGGGTCGAAGCCGAAGGTGCCGAAGGCGACGGGGCCGGAGCCGGGGACGCCGACGGGGTCGTCGACGGCGGCGGCGCCGAACAGGTCGCCGAGCATGCGGGCGGCGGCTGTGAAGCGGTCGTCGCCGCCGGGGAGGGTGAGGCGGGCGGCTTCGCCCCAGCCGACGATTCCGTCGCCGTGGCGGATCCAGGCCAGGGCGGAGGGGTGCGGGAGCCGTGCGATGAGGTCGCCCGGGTCGGGGACCGGGACGGTGCGGACGGTGAGTCGGTCCGGTGCTGTCACGGCGAGCTTCACGCAAGCCACTGTACGACAGATTTGAACCTGTTCAAACGGGCGGGGTGGCGGTGCGCGGTGAGGTGTGCGCCACATCCGGTGGGGTGTGCGCCGGTTCGGTGCGGGGCGGTGGCGGTCTTCGCGGGGGCGTGTGCCCGCCCGTCCGGTTCCCATGCGTGGGCGCGGGAGCGAGACGGGCCGGGGCCGGGCGGGTCAGCGGCGGGCGGCGCGGGTGATCTTCCATGCGGCGGGCAGCAGGGCGGCGGCCAGCAGGACTTTCAGGGCGTCGCCGGCCAGGAACGGGGTGACGCCGAGGTGGAGGGCCCTGGCGAGGTCGATGTTCAGGGCGGCCATCAGGTAGGGGACGCCGGTGGCGTACATGACGAGGGTTCCGGTGAGCATCGTGGCGGCGGTGCGCAGGGGGGTGCGGTCGCCGCCGAGCTGTGCGAGCCGTCCGACCAGGGTGGCGGCGGCGAGGAAGCCGATGACGTAGCCGAGGGTGGGGGATCCGGTGCCGGAGGTGCCGTCGGTGAACCAGGGGACGCCCGCCGTGCCGGCCAGGAGGTACACCAGCATGCCCAGGGCGGCGCGGCCGGGGCCGAGGGCGGCGCCGGCGAGCAGGACCGCGAAGGTCTGGCCGGTCACCGGGATGGGGGTGCCGGGCAGTGGGACGGCGAGCTGCGCGGCGGCGCCGACGAGGGCGGCGGAGCCGGCGACGAGTGCGGCGTCGCGGGCCAGGGAGCCGGGCAGCAGGTCGCCCAGGACGGCGGGGTGCCGCTGGGCTGCGTGGGCGTGAGCCACAAATCCTCCCAAAAGGTTTGTTCAGTCCGAAACCTAGCGAACTGGTCTTCCGGGATGGACGGCGCACCCCTACAGAAACGGGTCGCCGCGCTTTGTCGGCTCACTCATTGATCGGGGCTCACTTGGGGGTGGGCCCGGCGGCAGGGCGCGGTTCGGCGGCGAGGTAGACCACGTCGGGTTCGCCGCGCGGCACCGGCACCGGGCGGGCCTCGACGCGGGCGAACCGGTCGCGCAGCAGCGACGCGAACGCCGGCGCGGCGTTCGCGCTCCACACCGCCAGGCGGCCGCGCGGGGTCAGCAGCCCGGCGAGGGCGTCCAGGCCGCCGCGCGCGTAGAGGCGGGCGTTGCCGGGGGTGACGGTCCAGTCGGGGCCGTTGTCGATGTCCAGGCACAGCGCGTCGAACCGCCGGTCGCCGGGGTCGGCGACGAAGGCGAGCAGGTCGGCGCGCTCGACCGTGACGCGGGGGTCGTCCAGGGCGCCGGCCGACCAGGGCCGCAGCGCGGTGGCGTGCCAGCCGATGACGGCGGGCTCGCGTTCGACGACGGTGACGTGCTCCACGCCGGGCAGGGTGAGGGCCTCGGCGAGGGAGAACCCGACGCCGAGCCCGCCGATGAGGATGCGGACCGGCCCGTCCAGCCCTTCGGCGGCGGCGCGGACCAGCAGCCGCTCGGACTCGCCGTTGCGGGTGTCCATGAGGAACACGCCGTTGCTGATGATCTCGTAGTGGGCGCCGTCGCGGCGCAGCACCAGTTCACCGCCGGCCCCGGCGGCGCGCTCGACCACCACCGGCTCCCCGGCCGTCCCCGCCGCGCGTCCCGTGCCGTGTCCCGTGCCGTGCACCATGCCCGCACCCTAGCCGGGACCGGACGGGGGCTGGGCGGGGGAGGGCGGTCTGGGCTACGGTGCCGATCATGCCCGAGACTCCACCCCCCGGCGGGCTGCTCGCGGGCCGCCGGGTCCTGGTCGTCGGCGCGGGGACGCGGCGCAGCGACGACCCCGCCGCCCCGGTCGGCAACGGCCGCGCCATCGCCGTCACGGCCGCGCGGGAGGGCGCGATGGTGGCGTGCGGCGACATGGACGAGCACGCCGCGGGGGAGACCGCCGCGATGATCGCCGCCGAGGGCGGGCAGGCGTGCGTGGTCGTCGCGGACGTGACCGACCCCGAGTCGTGCGACCGGGTGGTGACGCGGGCGGTCGAGGGGCTCGGCGGGCTGGACGGGGTGGTGTTCAACGCCGGGATCGGCATCGGGTACGGGCTGGCGGGCACGGCGCTGGCCGACTGGGACCGCGTGCTGCAGGTGAACCTGCGGGCGCCGTTCCTGGTCGGCAAGGCCGCGATGCCGGCGCTGGAGGGCGGCGGCGCGCTGGTGTTCATCGGGTCGCTGGCCGGGACCAAGCCGGGGTCGCGGTCGCCGTCCTACGACGCGTCCAAGGCGGGCCTGACCGGGCTGGTGCGGCACATCGCGGCCGAGGGCGCGCCGCGCGGCGTCCGCGCGAACGTGGTGGCGCCCGGCCTCATCGACACCGTGATGGGGCGTTCCGCCTCCGCCGGGAACGCCTCCCGCGACCAGGTCGCCCGCCTGATTCCGATGCACCGGCAGGGGACGGCGTGGGAGGTCGCCGACGCCGCGGTGTTCCTGCTGTCGGACCGCGCGTCCTACGTCACCGGGCAGGTCCTGCACGTCGACGGCGGCCTGTCCACGCTGCGCTGACCCCCGGGAGGGGCCCATGACCGACGAGGTGGAGCTGCGGCCGGTCGCCGAGGACGACGTGGCCGTCATCGAGCGGCTGCGGACCGACCCGCGGCTGGCCGGGGAGTTCCTGTGGCAGGGGTGGCACGACCCGCGCCGCTACCGGCGGCGGTGGGAGGACAACCGGATGCTCGGCGAGGACCTCGGCAACCTGGCCGTCGTCCGCGGCGGCCGCCTGCTCGGCATCGTGTCCTACCGCAAGATCGCCTACATGGAGCAGTCGTGGTTCTGGAGCGTCGGGATCTCGCTGCTGCCGGACGCGCGCGGGCACGGCGCCGGGAGCCGCGCCCAGCGGCTGCTGGTGGAGTACCTGTTCGCGCACACCGCGGTGCACCGGATCCAGGCCGAGGTCGAGGTCGACAACATCGCCGAGCAGCGGGCGCTGGAGAGGGCCGGTTTCACCCGCGAGGGCGTCATGCGGGGCGTCGGGTTCCGCGGCGGTGAGCACCGCGACGAGGTCCTCTACAGCATCCTGCGCACCGACCTGGCCCCCGGCCTGAACGGCGGCCCGAACGGCGGCCCGGGCTCAGGTCGGGCGTAGCGGGAACACCTCTTCACCTCCCGGCGTTGCCATGTAACGATGTAATCATCGGGAGGTGCGATGGTCCCCCACGAGAGCGAGCCCCGGGAGGGCGAGCCGCTGGACGCCTACTCCCGGGTCGTGTCCGCCGTCGCCCGCGAGCTGACCCCGCGCGTGGCGGCGCTGCGCGTCCGGCACGGCCGGGGGGAGGGCTCCGGGTCGGCGGTGGCGTTCACCGGCGACGGGTTCCTGCTCACCAACGCCCACGTCATCGGGTCGGCGTCCGGCGGGCAGGCCGCGTTCGCCGACGGCGACACCGGCGCGTTCACCGTCGTCGGCACCGACCCCCTGTCGGACCTGGCGGTGGTCCGCGCCGACGGGCCCACCCCCGGCCTGGTCACGCTCGGCGACGCCGACGACCTGGTGGTCGGGCAGCTGGTCGTGGCCGTCGGCAACCCCCTCGGCCTGGCCGGGTCGGTCACCGCCGGGGTGGTGTCGGCGCTCGGCCGGTCCCTGCCGACCGCGCGCACCCGCTCGGGCACCGGCGTGCGGGTCATCGAGGACGTCATCCAGACCGACGCCGCCCTCAACCCCGGCAACTCCGGCGGCGCGCTCGCCGACGCCCGCGGCCGCGTCGTCGGCGTCAACACCGCCGTCGCCGGGATCGGGCTCGGCCTGGCCGTCCCGGTCAACGCCACCACCCGCCGCATCATCGGCGCGCTGATGCGCGACGGCCGCGTCCGCCGCGCGTTCCTCGGCCTGGCCGCCGCGCCCGTCCCGGTCCCCGCGGCGCTGCGGGAGCGCATCGGGCAGGACGAGGCGCTGCGCGTCGCCGAGGTCGTGCCCCGCAGCCCCGCCGACCGGGCCGGGCTGCGCCGCGGCGACCTGGTCCTGACCGCCGGCGGAACGCCGGTCTCCCACGCCCAGTCGCTGCAGAAGCTGATGTTCGCCGACGCGATCGGCAAGCCCCTGCCGATCACGGTGCTGCGCAACGGCGCCATGGTCGACGTCATCGCCGAACCCGTCGAGCTCGACACCGAACACGCCTGACCGTCCCGGACAGCGCCCCGATCTCAGCGGCCTCGGACGTCAGCGGCCCTGGAGGCCAGGGCCGCGGAACGTGGCGCGGTACGCCGACGGCGACACCCCGACCGCCGCCGCCAGATGCTGCCGCAGCGAGGCCGCCGTCCCGAACCCGGCCCGCTCGGCGACCCGGTCCACCGGCAGGTCGGTCTCCTCCAGCAGCCGCCGCGCCCGCTCCACCCGCTGCGCCGCCAGCCACATCTGCGGCGACACGCCCGTCTCCTGCCGGAACCGGCGCGTGAACGTCCGCACGCTCATCGACGCCCGCGCCGCCATCCCCGCCAGCGTCACCGGCCGGTCCAGCCGCTCCAGCGCCCACGCCCGCGCCGCCCCGGTCGAGGACGCCCGCGGCTCGGGCACCGGCAGCGCGATGAACTGCGCCTGCCCGCCCTCGCGGTGCGGCGGCACCACCGTGCGGCGCGCCACGTCCCCCGCGACCGCCGCGCCGTGGTCGCGGCGGATCATGTGCAGGCACAGGTCGATGCCCGCCGCCTCCCCCGCCGAGGTCAGCACGTCCCCCTCGTCGACGAACAGCACCGCCGCGTCCACCCGCACCCCCGGGAACATCGCCGCGAACCGGCCGCACGACAGCCAGTGCGTCGTCGCGCGCCGCCCCTCCAGCAGCCCCGCCGCCGCCAGCACGAACGCGCCCGTGCACACCGACGCCACCCGCGCGCCGCGCGCGTGCGCCGCCGCCAGCGCCGCCGGGACCGGCCCGTCCCCGGGGAGGTCCTCGTCCAGCAGGTGCGAGGCCGGGACCACCACCGTGTCCGCCGCCTCCAGCGCCCGCAGCCCATGCCGGACCGAGACCCCGAAATCGGCGTCCGCCCGCACCGTCCCAGGCTCGACCGCGCACGACACCACCTCGTACAGCGGCGCCCCGCCCGGCGACCTGGCCTGCCCGAACAGCTGATGGACGATCCCCAGCTCCATCGGCAGCACACCCTCGCGCACCAGCACCGCCACCCGCCGCAGCCCGTCACCGCCCATGGCCTGATCCTTGCACATATTGGCCTGCCGGCCACTTACGGGCGCGGCGGACGCCCGGCAGCATCGAGTCCACCGAAAGGAGACACGCCATGAACGTCCTGTGGATCTTCGCCCACCCCGAGGGCCGCTCCCTCAACGGCGCGCTGCGCGACCACGGCGCCGCCACCCTGCGCCGCCACGGCCACCACGTCCGCCACTCCGACCTGTACGCGATGGGCTGGAACCCGGTCGTCGGGCCCGAGGACTTCGGCCACGACCCCGCCGCCCGCCTCGTCGTCGGCGCCGAGTCGCAGCGCGCGCACGCCGCCGGCGCCCTGGCGCCCGACATCCGCGCCGAACAGGACAAGATCGCCTGGGCGGACGCGCTGATCGTGCAGTTCCCCCTGTGGTGGTACGGGATGCCCGCGATCCTCAAGGGCTGGTTCGACCGCGTCTTCGTCCAGGGCTTCGCGTTCGGCGTCACCGACGACCGCGGCCGCACCCTGCGCTACGGCGACGGCGGCCTGGCCGGGCGCCGCGCCCTGGTCGTCACCACCGCCGGCGCCCGCGCCACCGGCCTGGGCCCCCGCGGCGTCCACGGCGCCGCCGAGGACGTGCTGTTCCCCCTGCTACACGGCACCCTCTTCTACACCGGCATGGACGTCCTGCCGCCCCTGGTCATCACCGGCGCCGACCGCGCCACCCCCGCCGACCACGCCGCGCACACCGCCGCCCTCGACGAGCGCCTGCGCGCCCTGCCCACCGCCGCGCCCATCCCGTACCGGACCGAGCACGGCGGCGACTACGACGACGACCTCGTCCTGCGCCCCCACCTGGCCCCCGGCCGCACCGGCCTGCGCATCCACCACCACCCCGCCCCCCGCACCACGACCGACGCCGACACCGACGCCGCCTGACCCTGCAGTGCGAAGTGGTGACGTCCGCCTCCGCCCACGGATCACCCGGCCGTGGGCCCAGCCCCGCGATCTGCCGGGCAGGCCTCAGAGAGGACACCGTCGGCGACGGACATCCCCCGACGCGGTGACGACCGTGTACAGGGGAATCCTTGGACCGATTGCGGTCATGGAGGCGATGCCGAACGGCGCATCACTCTTCACGGCGATCCCGCCGATCGAGATATTGCGGGTTATCGCCGGACCGGTGCGCGCGTCAGCCGCACCGCCTCCGACCGTGGATGAGTGCCGTGCGAGGCACCTCCTCGAACACACTGGCGAGTCGCATCGTCACGCAGTGTGCAGCGCGTGTTCGAAGATCGCAACGTGCGGACCAGGGTAAATGGGACGGAAAGGGATCACACGGGCATCGGCGTTTCGGTCCGAGCATCGCAACGGGTGCGTAACAATGGGCCGCTATGGCATGGCGAACCAGGACCCGGGCAGTGGCGGCGATCACGGCGGGAGCGGCGATGAGCGCGCTCGCCGCCTGCGGCATCCCCGCCTTCGGCGGCTCAGGAGAGCGCGACGCGCGCGGGGGCGGGCCCGTCCCGCCCGGCGCGAAGGCGGAATGCCCGCAGATCGCCGCACCCCGCGACACCGGCGGCCGGCAGCTGCGCGCCATGTGGATCACCACCGTCGGCAACACCGACTGGCCCGAGGGACCGGCCGCGAAGCAGAAGAAGCGCTACACCGAGCTCCTCGACACCGCCGCGTCGATGAACATGAACGCCGTGTTCGTCCAGATCCGCCCGAACTCCGACGCGTTCTACGACTCCCCGTACGAGCCGTGGTCGCAGTGGATCACCGGCACGCAGGGCAAGGACCCCGGCTACGACGTCCTGGCGTTCATGCTCAAGGAGGCCCACGCCCGCAACCTGGAGTTCCACGCCTGGTTCAACCCCTACCGCATCTCCCGCCAGGACGACCTGAAGAAGCTGTCGCCCAAGAGCCCCGCCCGCCAGCACCCCGACTGGGTCCGCAAGTACAACAAGGGCCTGTGGTACGACCCGGGCCTGCCGCAGGTCCGCGACCTGGCCACCAAGGCCGTCATGGACGTCGTCAACAAGTACGACATCGACGCCGTCCACTTCGACGACTACTTCTACCCCTACCCCGAGGACGGCGACTTCCCCGACGGCGCCACCTTCAAGACCCACGGCAAGGGGATGGACAAGGGCGACTGGCGCCGCAAGAACGTCGACACCCTCGTCGAGTCGCTGTCGGGCAAGATCCACGAGGCCAAGCCGTGGGTGCAGTTCGGCATCAGCCCGTTCGGCGTGTGGCGCAACAAGAGCAGCGACCCCGCCGGGTCGGCCACCAGCGCCCTGCAGAGCTACGACGACATCTACGCCGACACCCGCACCTGGATCAAGAAGGGCTGGCTCGACTACGTCACCCCCCAGCTGTACTGGCCGATCGGCGACCCCCGCGCCGACTACGCCAAGCTCGCCGCCTGGTGGGCCGGGCAGGTCAAGGGCACCGGCGTCCAGCTCACCATCGGGCAGGCCGCCTACCGCGTCGGCGCGGACGCCGCCTGGAAGGACCCCGCCGAGCTGTCGCGCCACCTCGCCCTGAACGCCAAGCACCCCCAGATCAGCGGCGACGTGTTCTTCAGCGCCCGCGACGTCGCCGCCAACCGCCGCGGCTTCGCCGCCCGGCTCCGCGACGACCACTACGGCCGCCCCGCCCTGCGGCCCGTCCCGGCCCGCCGCGGCGGCGCCGCGCCGCCGCCCGTCCAGGACACCAAGGCCGCGCCCGCCGGCGACGGCAAGGGCGTCAAGGTCACCTGGCGGCCGTCCAAGGGCGCCACCTCCTACGCCGTCTACCGGGTCGAGGGCGAGCGGCCCGGCTGCGCCCCCGTCGACGCGCGGCGCCTCATCGCCGACGTCCGCGGCGGCGGCATCGTCGACCCCGGCGCCAAGAAGGGCCGCGTCTACACCTACTACGTCACCGCCCAGGACCGGCTCCACCACCAGAGCGCCCCCGGGCGCGGCGCGACGGTCACCGCACCCGAGGGATAATGATCATGGTCCGTGGGGAGGAATCAGACACCTGACCACCCCCCGGAGGTATGAGCATGGCGCTGTCGATGGAGGAGCAGCGGATCCTCACGCAGATCGAGGTCCGCCTGAGCGAGGACGACCCGCGGCTGGCCCAGCGCCTGGCACGGCTCGGCGCCCCGCGCGGCCGCCGCCGCACCGTCGTCCTCACCGTGGCCGCCGCCATCCTCGTCGTCGCCGCGATCGCCGCCGGCATCGCGGCCGCCGTCCTGTAGACACCCGAAGCAGCGCGCCGTAAACCGGCCACCGCCCACCGCGGCGTCCCCGGGGCTCCCGCCCGGGGGCGCCGCGGCGCGCGGTCAGGCGCTCCTGCGGTCGTACTCCTCGCGCGCCCGGTCCACCTCGGGCATGTGCTCCTCCGCCCACGCCTTCATCCGGCAGATGGTGTCCAGCAGCGACCGGCCCAGCGGCGTGAGCTCGTAGTCGACGCGGACGGGCACCGACGGGGTCACCGTGCGGGTCACCAGCCCGTCCCGCTCCAGGTTCCGCAGGGTCTGGGTCAGCATCTTCTGGCTCACCCCCGCGATCCGCGCGGACAGGTCGCTGTAGCGCGACCGGCCGTCCAGTCCCAGCGCCGCGATCACCAGGCTCGCCCACTTGTTGCCGATCGTGTCCAGCAGCCGCCTGCTCGGGCACGAGGCGGCGAACGCGTCGAACCGCCCCGCCGGAACCTCGGCAGAGCCCACGTCCGAGCCCACGTCCATGGCCCACCTCCGGGTGCGTACCCCACCTCAAAGTGCCTACTTCCCAAAAGAGAGTAAGTCACCGATGGTGGTGTCGTCCATCGACGGCAAGGAGCCCACCATGACGTTCGCACTCGTGTCCAAGCCCGGCACCGCCGCGCCCGCCCTGGAGCAGGTGACGCTGCCCCCGCCCGGAGACGGCGACCTGCGCGTCCGCGTCACGGCGGCATCGGTCGACCCCGTCGACACCCTCGTCGCCGCCGGCCCGGCCCGGCAGATCTTCGGGCTCACCGGCACGGTCGGCCTCGGCCTGTCCCTCACCGGCGTCGTCACCGCGACCGGCGCCGCCGTCACCGGCTTCTCGGCCGGGGACGCCGTCGCCGCCGTGCACGCCGACTTCACCGCCCCCGTCCGCGCGCACGCCGAGGAGACCCTCGTGCCCGCGGCGGCCGCCGCGCCGCTGCCGGCCGGCCTCGACCCGGTCGCCGCGGCCTCCCTCCCGGTCAACGGCCTGACCGCCGCGCAGCTGCTGGACCGGCTCGGCCCCGCCCGCGGGCGCACCCTGCTGGTCACCGGAGCCGTCGGCGCCGTCGGCGGCTACGCCGTCGCCCTGGCCGCCCACGCCGGCTGGACCGTCACCGGGCTGGCACGCGCCTCCGACCGCGACTTCGTACTGCGGGCAGGCGCCCGCGAGCTCGTCACCCGGATACCGCAGCGCTCCTTCGACGCCGTCCTGGACGGCGCGGTCCTGCACGCCGAGGCCCTCGGCGCCGTCCGCGACGGCGGCGCGTTCGCGGGCGTGCCCGCCGCCGCCCCCGCCGCCCCCGAACGCGGGATCGAGGTCGCCGTCGTCAGCGTCGAGCCCGACGGCGCCAGGCTCGCCGGCCTGCTCGCCCTCGCCGCCTCCGGCGTCCTCGAACCGCGGGTGGCCGGACGCGTCCCGCTGGCCGACAGCGCCACCGCCTACGACAAGGTCGCCGGCGGCGGGCAGCGGGGACGATGGCTCCTGGTGCCGTGAGCCGTTCTACAAGCGAAACGCCGAAGCCCCGGCGAGACGGACCCGCCGGGGCCACGGCGTTCACGCCGGTGTGGTGGTCGCCTCACGGCGAAAGGCACAACGAAGCTCCAGCCCGGACCGCATGGGACCGGCGGTATTCCCCGAAGGCGTCAAGTAGAGCCCGGGGGACACATGCCACACCGACGCACCCACTGTAACGGCTCCGCGCGGGTGCCACCGCCACCGGCACCCCGCATGTGAAGTTCACCTCACCTCCGGGTGAGGGTTGCCCTACGGCCGTGCACCGGCCCGCCCGCCGACGCGTCACTTCCTATGAACCAGTGCGGGGAACGCCCGGGAGCCACCGGCCGGCGGTGCGGGGACCACCGGCCCGGCCGCCACGCCCCGGCGTCCCCGGACGCGGCCGTGACGGGACACGGCCGCGCACCGAGGGCCGCCGAACCACGGGGGACCGGCAGAGGGTGAGGAGACGGGGCAGTGCACACCACGGGGACCAGCACCACACGACCCGCAGCAGGCGACGACGCGACCACCAGCGCCATCGGGGGCGCCCACGACACCGTGAACGACAGGCCCGGCGCCGCCGCGGGCTGGGACCTGGACCCCGGCCCCCGCGCCGCGTCCCGGGCCCGCGCCCTCACCGGAGAGGCCCTGCGCCGCTGGCACGTCACCGACCCCGCCGCCCTCGACGACATCGTCCTCATCGTGGACGAGCTCGTCACCAACGCCGTCGTGCACGGGTCCGGACCCGTCCGCCTCACCCTCCGCCTGGACACCGCCCCGGACGGCACGGAGCCCGGCGAGCCGGTCCGCGCGGCGGGCGGCACGGCGGGCCCCGCCCCCGGCGGGGCGCCGGCGGGCACCCGGCAGCCCGTGCGGCTGGTCGGGGAGGTCAGCGACGCCGCCTCCGCCGTGCCCCGCGTGCCCGCCGAGCCGCCCCGCGTCCTGGACTGGTCCGAGGCCGGCCGCGGGCTGCTGCTGGTCGCCGCCCTCGCCACCGAGTTCGGCGCCCGCCCCGGCCCGTCCGGCAAGACGGTCTGGTTCACCCGCCACCTCTCGCGCCCGCCCGGCCACCCCACCGCCAACGGCACCGGCAGCGGCGCAGTCAACGGCACGGCCGGCGGCGCCGCGCGGAACTGACCCGCCCGACCGGGTCAGGCCTGCAAGGGGCAGCGGTCCACGACCCACGCCTCCTCGTCGTCGCCCGGCGGGACCGGCGGCTCGTGGGTCAGCCGGTCCAGATGCCACTCGATGTGGGCCAGCGGGCCGCGCCAGCCCGCCAGCAGGTCGGCCAGGAAACGCGGCGGGCCCGGCGGCCCGTAGGGGCGGGGGTCGGGCAGCTCGTCCTCCCACAGCGCGTCGTCGCAGCCGGCCGCCCAGTGCCCCACCGCCTCCAGCACCTCCTGCAGGTCGCGGGCCAGATCGCCCAGCGACCGCAGCGCCATCGCGTCCTGGATCATCCGCTCCCGCGCGTCATAGGGCATCTCCCGCCCGAAATCGGGCGGGAACGCGGGCGGGCGGCCCGCCAGGACCGGGTCCTCGCCGGTCGCCGCCGACCGGATCGCCGCCGCCTGCCACCGCGTCCACTCCGCCAGATGCCCCAGCACCCCGCGCAGCGCCGCGGCCCCCTCGCCGCCGCCGCGGACCTCGGCCGCCGCGTCCCGCAGCCGCGACCGCACCAGCTCCAGCCGGTCCAGCGTCCACGCCCGCGCCCGCGCGGCGCCCGCCGGACCGCGCGGCGCCGGCTCGGCCGGGGGACGCGGCATCGGCACCCGCAGCGCCGCCAGCAGCTCGTCCAGGTCGCGGACCTCCGCGCCGCGCCCCGACAGGAACGCCGCGCCGATCCGGTCCAGGCGGAACATCCGCGGCCCGTCCCGCATCCGGCACCACCCCACCAGGTACTCCCCGTAGGGGGCGATGACCAGGCCATGCGCCTCCACGTCCCGGAAGCTGCGCGCCCCCGCCTGGTCGGTGTAGGCGAGCCGCACCACCCGGCGGGTGCGGACGGCCTCGGCCAGGGTGTCGCGCACCGGGCCCGTCAGCGACCCCGCCTCGGTCAGCGGCGCCGGCGCCTCGGGTTCGGGCAACACGTACCCGCGGCCCTTCTCCGCCCGCACCGGCAGCCCGCCGTGCGTCAGCATCTCCAGGTCGCGGCGGACGGTCCGCTCGCTGACCCGCAGCCGCGCCGCCAGCACGGCCGGGTCGAGCGGCTCGGGGGAGGCCGCCCTCAGCTCCGCGATGAGCTCCAGCAGCCGGTCTACACGGTCCACGTCACCCATCGTGACCTCGCCCACCGACATTCCGCCGCCGGGCAGGGGCCCAAATCCCCCGCGGGCAAGGGGAATCGGGCCCGCGGGGTCGGGCTCGGCGGGGTCAGCGGCCGGACAGCTCGGCCGCCAGGCCCTCGAAGTCGGCCGCCGTCAGCGACAGCGCGCTGCCGATCGCCTGCGTCGCCTCCGCGCTGCCCAGATGCCGCGTCGCCGCCCGGTCCAGGTAGGCCTCCACCAGCCGCGCGCCCGTCAGCCGGCCGCGCGGGCGCAGCGACCCCACCTCGCGGTCCACCACCGCCCAGGCGTCCGACCCGAGGCGCAGGCTGCGCTCCTCGGCCAGCAGCCGCACCAGCGCCGAGCGCGCCTCCGGAGCCGCCAGGTCCGGCAGCCGCACCGCCCGCAGGTCGGTGACCAGCTCCGGTGACGCCGCCGACAGCTCCCCGACCCGGTCCGGCTCGCACGTGGCCAGCAGCGCGGTGTCGTTCACGCCCTCCAGCCGCGTCCGGTACAGCACCGACGCGTACGCCGCGCCCTGCGCCTCGTCCAGGATCAGGCCGTCGAGGCCGTCCAGCAGCAGCACGTGCCCGGCGTGCTCGTCCAGCGCGGCGCGCAGCCCGTCGGGGCCCTGCTCACGCAGGTCCTCGGCGTGGACGGCGTGGACGTCGCCGCTGGAGGCCTCCACCTCCGCCAGCGCCCGCGCCACCATCCGGGCCAGGCGCCGCTGGCCGCTGGACGGCGCGCCGATCAGCAGCAGCGCCGGCGCCGACGCGCTCGACACCTCCTGCCCGCGCAGCCGCCGCGCCCACTTGCCGCGCCGCCGCACCTCGGTCACCACGCGCTCGATGTCGTCGGCGCCGCACAGGAACCGGATCCCGTACGCCTCGGCGACCTGCGGGCTGTGCTCGGGGACGGGCGCCGGCGGCACCGGGGGCGGCGGCTCCGGCACCGGCGCGGGCGGCGGCGGAAGATCCGCGTGCGGCGCCGGCGACGGGGCGGGCGCCGCCGGGGCTTCCGCGCCCGGCCACGCCGGACCCGGGTCGAGCTGGGTCCGGAACGCGTCGTCCAGCTGCGTGTTCTGCGGCTCCGAAGGCCACGCCGGCCCGGGACCGGCCTGCGGCCACGCCGGTGCGGCGGGCTCGGCCGCGGGCGGACCCGGCGGCGGGGCCGGCGGCGCAGGCGGCGGAGGCGGCGTGGACTGGCGGCCGGGGGCAGGCGTGCGCCGCGTCGGCGGCGCCTCCTCGAACAGCAGGTCCGCGGAGGCCTCGGGGGACGGGTCCGCCGCCGGAGGAACCGCCGGGGGAGCGGGCGGCGGGGGGATCCGCGGCGGCGGCGTGTCGGAGCCGAACGGGTCCGCCGAAGGGGCTGGTGGCGGGGCGGGCGCCTCCTGCGGAGGGGGCGGCTGCGGGCTCGGGAACGGCGCCGGCGACTCCGGCGGAGGCGCGGGCCGGGCCGCATGCGGGGCGGGCGGTTCCGGGGCCGACGGCGGCGGGACCGGCGCGGCCGGGGGCGGGACCGGCGCGGCCGGGGGCGGGACCGGCGCGACCGGGGGCGGGACCGGCGCGACCGCGGGCGGCGGGCCCGGGGCGTCCTGCGCGGGCTCGGGCACCGGCGCGACCGGCTGGTCGGTGCCGGAGGTGGCGCGCTCGGCGGCCATGTGGGCGCGGGCGGCCTTGATGATGTCCCACGCCGACAGCTCGTCGGTGGAGGGCGGCGTGT
This sequence comes from Actinomadura madurae, assembly GCF_900115095.1. Taxonomy (GTDB): domain Bacteria; phylum Actinomycetota; class Actinomycetes; order Streptosporangiales; family Streptosporangiaceae; genus Spirillospora; species Spirillospora madurae. The sequence continues at coordinate 13,430 of NZ_FOVH01000036.1, read as the reverse complement.
GCATCGCCGGGGACGTCAGCTCCGCCGCGACCGCCTGCGGCACCGCGAACCCCGTCGCCGGCGGCGGCACCTGCGCCAGCCGGCACCACGTCAGCCCGAGGGTGTAGGTGGTGGACAGCAGCGCGGCGAGGGCGTCGGGGTCGTCGCTGCGCAGGGTGTCGGGGAGCCGGCCGTCGCGCGGCCACAGCGACCGCAGCGGGTTGGCCGGGTCCGACAGCACCGCCTGCAGCGTCCGGGCGCTGTCGGTGTCCAGCCAGCGCTGCAGCGCCGGCAGCGCGCCCGGCGCCGCCTGCAGGTCGGCCGCCAGCACCGCGATCCCGGCGCGGCGGACCTCGTCGTGGCCGCGGCCGGGCGCCGCCGGGCGCGGCCCGGTCAGGCCCGCGACGATCTCCTGCAGGTCGTACAGGGCCAGCCGCAGGTACTCGCCGGGGGCGGTGTCGCGGACCATCGGGGTGGCGTACTCGGCGGGGCAGCGGCGCCGCCACTCCTGCAGGATCGCCTCGGGCCCGTACCGGACGGTCGCCAGGTCCTGGTTGACCATCCGCAGCGACGCCGCCGTCACCGCGGCCAGGGCGTCGGCGCCGGGACGGAACCGCGGGTCGGCCTGCAGCCCGGCGGCGACCTCGTACATGACGCGGGCGATGTGGGCGGCGCCGCCGCCGTCGCCGGCGCCGAGCCGGTGGACGTAGTAGCCGGCGAGGGTGCCGAAGTCGGGCGGCATCATCCAGTGCAGCTGCTCGGCCGAGGTCGTCAGGAACGGGATGAACGACTCGATCAGCGGGTGCTCGGTCAGCACGACGGGGGACCCGGCGCACCACAGCAGCGCGCCCCACGCGGCGGCGACGGTGCTGGGCGTCCCGGGCTGGAACATCGGGTCGCGCTGGGCGAACTGCTGCGGGTTGACCGCCAGCGCGGTGGTGAGGGCCTGGGAGATGCGGGCGACGACGGCGGTGTCGGGGACGGGCCCGAGGAACCCCAGCGGCGCGACGCGCCCGGCGGCCAGGTCGGGGCCGGTCGGGAACAGCTGCGGCGGGACGGGCGGTGTCCCGGCGCCGCTCGGCGCGGGGACGGCGACGCGGCGGTCCTCGAACTGCGCGGGCGGCGGACAGGGGTGCCAGGTGCCGTCCAGGCCGCACCGGTACCAGCGGCCCCACGCGCCGTAGAGCCACCATTCGCCGGCGCCCCACAGCATCCGCGCGGCGATCTGGGCCGCGCGGTCGGCCGGCGGGGCGGTCTGCCACCACGGTGAGGCCACCAGCTCGCGCACGTTGCCCTCGACCGAGGCGAACAGGTCGCCGCTCGGGCCCCCTCCGGTTCCGCCGGGCGCCGCCCCGGCCGCCTGCCAGCTCATCCGGCGAATAGTAGTCGCAGCGGACGGTTCGTCCGGCATCGCGCACGTTACGGACAGGTGGCCGGCGCTCTGTGAGGGGACGATCCGCCACACCCCCCGGCTCAGGCCTGTGCTCTGTGGGGCGACGCCCCCCACCCCGGCCCGGGCCCGCGCCATCGACGTGTAAGGACCGTTATGGAAGGATGCTCATTAGCCCGCCGGGGGTGGGCGCATCGGCGGACCACGCGACCCGGGGGTGAGGATGGACGCCGCCGCACGTGACGGCGCCGCGCGGACCCGCGCGTGGGGCCTTTTCCTGGCGCTGTTCTCCTCGGTGTGCTTCGGCGCGTCCGGGCCGTTCGGCAAGGCCCTGATCGAGGCCGGGCTCGGCCCGCTGCAGGCGGTCTGGCTGCGGATCGCGGTGGCGGCGCTGGTGCTGGTCCCGGCCGCGGTGATCTGGCGGGGCCGGGCCGCGGCCCGCGGCCTGCGCCCCCACCTGCGCGCCCTCACCGTCTACGGGCTGACCGGTGTCGCGGGCTGCCAGGCGTGCTACTTCGTCGCGGCGTCCCGGCTGCCGGTGGGGGTGGCGATCCTGCTGGAGTTCAGCGGCCCGGTCATCGTGCTGGGATGGCTGAGGGTGGTGCGCCGCGCCCCGGTGCACCGCACCGCCGCGGCTGGCGTCGCGATCGCGATGACCGGCCTGGCCCTGGTCGTGCAGGTCTGGACGGGCCTGTCGCTGGACCCGGTCGGCCTGGCCGCCGGGCTCGGCGCCGCCGCCTGCCAGGCCAGCTACTTCCTCATCGTCGACCGGCTCACCGGTCGCGTCGACCCCCTGGTCATCACCTGCGCCGGCAGCGTCGTGGCCGCGGCCGCCCTCGCCGGGCTCGCGGCGCCGTGGGCGCTGCCGTGGGACGTGCTGGGCGCGGCCGTGCCGGTCGCCGGTCACACCGCGCCCGGCTGGACGCTCGTCGCCTGGATCGGGATCGTCAGCACCGTCCTTGCCTACCTCACCGGGGTCGCGGGCCTGCAGCGGCTGTCGGCGCAGGTCGGCGGCGCGATCTGCTACACCGAGGCCGTCGCCGCCGCCCTCATCGCCTGGGCCGCGCTGGGCGAGCGGCTCACCGCCGTGCAGATGCTCGGCGGCGCGGTCGTGCTGACCGGCGCCTACATCGCCCAGCGCGCCGCGGTGCCGCCGGCGGGTCAGGCGCTGTCGCCGCGGAACCGGCGGACGCCCAGGAACACCGACACCGCCGGCAGCACCACCGCGACCAGCGCGCCCTCGGCGACGGCCGCCGAGGCGTAGTCGCCGAGGAACGCCGCCCGCGCCGCGTCCACCACGTACCGGAACGGGGTGAGGCGCGACAGCGCGTCCAGCCATCCCGGCGCCAGGCTCATCGGCAGCAGGATCCCCGACAGCAGCATCAGCGGCAGCGTCACCGCCGACAGCAGCGGCGCGAACGCGTCCTCGGTGCGCGTCCTCATCGCCAGGACGTAGGACAGCGACGCGACACCGACCGTCAGCGACACCACCAGCAGCAGACCGGCGGCGATACCGCCTGCGGGGGCGCGCAGCCCCAGCGCGAGCCCGGCCGCGACCAGCAGCACCCCCTGCACGGCGATGACGGCGGTGTCGCGCAGGACGCGTCCCAGCAGCAGCGCGGTCCGGCTGGCCGGGGTGACGCGCAGCCGCTCCACCACCCCCGACCGCAGGTCGGCGATCAGCCCGAACCCGGCGAACCCAGCGCCGAACAGCGCCAGCTGGATCAGCACGCCGGGCACGAACACCTGCCAGGCGCTGCCCGCGCCGAACCCGCGCACGTCCACCAGCTCCGACAGCAGCGGCCCGAACAGCACCAGGTACAGCAGCGGCTGCATCAGGCCGAACACCACCGCGACCTTGCTGCGCAGCGTCTGCCGCATGTACCGCAGGAAGATCAGCCGGGTGTCGGACACGGTCCGGGCGGCAGAGGACATCGGGGGCACTCCTTGGTTCGGGCGGGTCGGCCGGGGGAGGGGGAAGCGGGGGCGGTCAGGCGGCGTCGCGCAGGGAGCGGCCGGTGACGGCGAGGAAGACGTCGTCGAGGGTGGGACGGGCCAGGCTCAGCGACGCCAGGTCCACCCCGGCGCCGTCCAGCGCCCGCATCAGCGGCATCAGCGCCTTCTCGCCGTCCTGGACGGTGAGCCGCACCGCGCCGCCGGCGACCGCGGCCTCGCGGACTTCCGGCAGCGCCGACAGGGCGGCGCGGGCCGCTCCGGCGGCCGAGGCGTCGGCCAGCGCCAGCGTGACGACGTCGCCGGCGACGCGGCGCTTGAGGGCGGCGGGCGTGCCCTCGGCGACGATCCGGCCCCGGTCGATGATCAGCAGCCGGTCGCACAGCGCGTCGGCCTCGTCCAGGTAGTGGGTGGTCAGGAACACCGTCGTGCCGTCGCGGTCGCGCAGTGAGCGGACGTGGTCCCACAGGTTGCCGCGGCTCTGCGGGTCCAGCCCGGCGGTCGGCTCGTCCAGGAACAGCAGCGGCGGCCGGTGCACCAGCCCGAGCGCGACGTCCAGGCGGCGGCGCTGCCCGCCCGACAGCGACCCCGCCGGACGCGCCGCGAGGCCGTCCAGGTCCAGCCGCGCGCACAGCTCGGCGATCCGCGCCCGGCGGCCGGTGACGCCGTGCAGGCGGGCCTGCAGGTCCAGCTCCTCGGCCACCGGGACGGCCGGGTCGGTGCCGCCGCCCTGGGCGACGTAGCCGATGCGGCGCCGCACCCCCGCCGGGTCGGCGCGCAGGTCGCGGCCCGCGACCCGCGCGGTCCCCGCGGTCGGCGCCAGCAGCGTCGTCAGCATCCGCAGCGTCGTGGTCTTCCCGGCCCCGTTCGGGCCGAGGAACCCCACGATCTCGCCGGCCGCGACCGACAGGTCCACGCCGCGGACGGCCTCGACCGTCCCGTGCCCGGCGGTGAAGGTGCGGGCCAGCCCGCGCGCCTCGATCACGATGTCCTCCCTCAGAGCGATGCCCGACAGAGTAACCACAATTTTGCAGTCACGCCAAATTTATAGTGACACCAGTGAAGGTATATTCGCCGGCATGGGCGAGCACCACCTGCCGGGCGCCGGGACAGAACCGGAGCTGGGGCTGCGGGAACGCAAGAAGCGCCAGACGCGGCGCCGCATCTCCGACATCGCCACCGGCCTGTTCATGACGCGCGGGTTCGACGCCGTCACCATCGCCGACGTCGCCCGCGCCGCCGACGTGTCGGTCAACACCGTCTTCAACTACTTCAAGACCAAGGAGGACCTGTTCTTCGACCGGCAGGACGAGATGATCGAGGCCGCCGGACGCGACTTCCGCGACCGCCGCCCCGGCGAGAGCGCCGCCGCCGTGTTCCGCCGCCGGTTCTTCGAGGGCCTGGACGCCCGCTCCTACCAGACCGCCTTCCACGAGGGATCGGAGGTCTGGACCCGCACCGTCCGCGACAGCCCCGCGCTCACCGCCCGCAGCCGCGAGATGATCCGCCGCGCCGAGGACCACCTCGCCGGGCTGCTCGCCGAGGACACCGGCGCCGGCCCCGGCGACATCGCCCCCCGCGCCGCCGCCGCGATGATCCTCGCCGTGCAGACCTCCCTCGTCGAGCACATCGCCGACCGCAAGAGCGCGGGGGAGACCCTGGAGGAGATGCGCGAGGACGTCTACGCCGCCGCCGCACGCGCCTTCGACCTGCTGGAGCACGGCCTCGGCGGCTACGCCGCCGCACCCCCCGCCCACGGGACGGGGGAAAGCGACGGCGGGCCGCCGGCCGCCGGAAAATGAGTGTCGGACCGCTCCCGGTCGTTCCTACACTCCGTGATTGCGGAGGCCGACAATCATGGACATCCCCACACTGCTCACCCACCTGCAGCACCACGACACCGCGCTCACCCTGCCCCGGGGCTCGGCCCCGCGCTGGGACGACGCCGACCTGCACCGCGCCGCCCACACCGACGACGCCGAAGGCTACGCCCTGCTCGGCCTCGCGCCCGGCGTGCGGCCCTGGCAGCGCGCCCGCGTGCTCCTGCAGATCCTGGCCGCCTCCCAGGCCGGGCTCGGCGACCGGGCCCGCGCCGTCCAGGCCCGCACCGCCCGCGTCCTGACCCTCGGGCTGCCGCCCGGCCACGTCATCACCGTCCTGCTCACGCTGCGGCGGCTGCGCGCCAACCACAAGCACACCACCCGCACCGCGCTGCGGTTCGTCCTGGAGCACCCCGGCGCCGACGCGCTCATCGCCGCCCGCCGCCCCGCCCTCCTGGACTGCTTCGAGCACGCCCTCGGCACCGACACCGCCCGCGGCTGCGCCCGCCGCATCCACGGCGGCGACACCGGCTCGGACTACCTGCGGCGCCGCCTGCTGCGGTTCCTCACCGACCCCGCCGCCGCGCCCGCCCGCGTCCAGGCCCTCTACGGCACCACCCGCGAGCCCGCGCACCTCCCGGCGCCGGACGAGCCCGCGCTCGCCCTCGACACCCTCCGGGAACGGCCCGCCACCATCACCGCCACCAACCGCGGCGACATCGCCGCCACCCTGGTCCACCTGTACCGGGGCGGCCCCTCCGAGGACCTGTACGCCGCGCTCGGCCGCCAGGTCGACCAGGCCGCCCGCGCCTTCCCCCGCTTCGCCGGCACGCTCGCGCTGGTCCTGGACGCCTCGGCGTCGATGCGCGGCTACGGCGACCGCGAATGGGCCGTGCTGTCGCAGGCCGCCGCGCTGCGGATGGTGCTGTCCCAGGTGTGCGACCGGCTGGAGGTCATCGAGACCGGCGGCGACGAACGCGCCCCCCGCGGCGCCACCGACCTGGCCACCGGCGTCCTGGACGCCCTCGGCGCCGACCCCGACCTGGTCGCCGTCGTCTCCGACGGATACGAGAACGTCTTCCCCGGCGACCTGGCCCGCGTCGTGGCCGGCATGCCGCGCGCCGGCATCACCACCCCCGTGGTGTTCTGCCACGCCATGTTCACCGGCGGCGACGACCTCGCCCTGCGGCGCCCCGCCCCCTCCCTCCCACAGCGCGGGTTCTGGCACCAGGACGACTTCGACGAACTCCTGCCCTGGATGTTCGGGCACTGCGACGCCGGCGCGCCCTGGCTGCGCACCGCCCTGCACGCCCGCCTGGACGCCCTGGAGCGGCGGGCCGACGCCCTGGCCGCCCGCCTCGCCGCCTGAACACCCCGCACGAACAAGCCGGGCCCGCACCGACCACACCGTCCGTGCCGGTCCCGCACCGACCGAAGGGAGCACCGCATGACCGAGATGACGGCGCTCGACACCCTCCTGCCCGGCCCGCTCAGCCTCGCCGGGCACCGCCTGGGCACCCCCCAGCAGGCCGGCGCCCTCACCATGGTGCCGATCTCCGGGCCCTCCCACCCCGGCCTCGTGCCGCCCCGCACCGGCCTCAAGCTGACCGGGGTCCCCACGTACGGGCAGGTCGAGCTCACCAACGCCGCCTCCTCCGGCGTCGCGATCGTCCCCCTGCACATCGGCTACATCCAGGACGGCGCCCAGAACCACGCCCTGTGCCGGTCGGCGTTCCTGGCCGCCGGGCAGACGCTCCGCTTCGAGGACGCCTGCTGCGTCCAGCAGGGCCAGGGCGGCTACCTCGCCGGACGCGACCAGTGGTTCTTCGTCCTGCCCGTCGAACTGCGCGCACGCGCCCTGGAACTGCGCGGCGTGAGCAGCTACACCAAGCTGTGGCACGACATCGCCGACCTCAACGTGCGGCACGGCCTGCCGCGGCGCGGCCACCTGGAGCAGATCCTGTCCCGCAAGCGGCCCGTGCTGACCCGGTTCCAGTCCCGGCTGGAACCGCAGCCCGGCCAGATCGGCGCGCTGTTCTTCGTCTCCGGCGCGTTCGCCGGCCTGGAGATCACCCCCGGCCCCGGCTACTTCGCCGAGATGTGGACCGCGCTGGCCTGCTTCGCCTACGGCGTCGCCGCCTGGCACGCCGAACCGGCCGCGCCCACCGCCCCCGACCCCCTCGACACCGGCGGCCGCACCGGGCTCGCCGCGCTGCGCGGCGCCCTGGACCACCACCGCGCCGCCCGCCTCGCCGAGATCGGCGGCCGGATCGCCGACGCCTTCACCGACCCCGCCGCCGACCTGGTCGAGGAGGACCGCTACCTGAACCTGCGGCTGTCCACCGTCACCGGCCCCCGCCTGGCCGGGCAGGTCGTCACCGACGGCGACCGCACCGTCTACGCCTCCCTGTTCGCCCGCTGACCCCCGGGGCGACCCCGCGGAAAAAGGGGTTGCCCCGGGGACGCGGCACCCGCTTCAATCAAGACGGCCGCGGGAACTGTGCCGGGCACGTCAGGCGGAACCCCGATTCCACATCGGAAACGCGCGACGCTGAGGCCGTCGTTACGGCGATCAAAAGCCTGACGAGGCGCCGGCCGTCTGTCCCGCCCCGTCCAGATAGGGCTCCAGCGCCGACCTGACCTGCGGCGGCATCTCCCTCTTGGCCTTGGACGGCGGGTCGATGAACACATGCCGCACCTCCCCGTCGGCGATGAGGCGCTCACCCACCCGGAACACCGGACGCACGATCATGCTCGTGGTCCCCAGATGCGCCAGCGGCATCGACACGTCCAGCAGATCGTCGAACCGCGCGCCCTCCCGGTAGCGGATCCGCGCCTCCGCCACCACCAGGTCGTAGCCCTGCGCCACCATGTCGGCGTAGTCGCCGAACAGCTCCCGCCACATCTCCGTCAGCGCCACGTCGTAGAAGAACAGGTAGTGGCCGTTGAACACCACGCCCTGCTGATCGCACTCGCTGTACCGGACCCGCAGCCGATGCGTGAACACCTCACCCATACCGGATCATCCTGCACCATCCCCGCGACCGTCCCGCGTCGTCCATAACGCTCGCTTCTGGCTTGGAGAAGAACCATCTCTTGGACTTCTGGACGGGCAGCGACCACGATGGGAGACGCAAGCCGCGCACATCGGGGAGGAACCCATGACGGAACACGACAAGGCCATGCGGCCCGAGGACATCACCCGCCTGTTCGTCGAGCGCTCCAACGCCGGCGACGCCGCCGGGGTCGCCGCGCTCTACGAGGAGAACGCGGTCCTGGCCTACCCGCCCGGCTCCCAGACCGTGGGACGCGACGCCATCCGCGAGCTGTGGGAGAAGGTCCTGGCCGGCCGCCCCCGCTTCGAGCCCGAGGAGCCGCTGCCGACGCTGGTCAACGGCGACATCGCCCTCACCTCCACACCGCCCCGGGACGGCGCCGGCGCCCGCGCGCAGGTCGTCCGCCGCCAGCCCGACGGCAGCTGGCTGCGCGTCATCGACCAGCCCGAATTCGTCCCACCCGCCGACGCCTAGAAGCCCACCCGCGGCCCGCCGTCAGATCATCGGCCGCGACCGATGTCCTGATCAGGGGGGCCCGTCCAGGAGGATGTCAGGTGCGTCGTCCGGGGTGGCTCGCTCCAAGCGCGCTCCACCAATCGGAGAAGGCGGGGATGACGCAGAAGTCCGCGTGGATCGTGGCGGGGAGCCGCGCCGGCTCGACGCCGTACAGTTCGGCGGTGCGGGCTCGGGCCAGCGGCCCGTCCAGCAGGGCGTCCGAGTCGCCGGACTCGCAGACCAGCCCCTCGTCCACCGGGAGCTCGGTGTAGGTTCCGCTGGCCTTCAGGAGGGAGTCGGTCCAGTCGCCGGGCCCCGCGTCGTCGGTGACGGCGCACCGGTCACGCGGCTCGGCGGAGATGCGCCCACATGCGCCTGGGCCTGCTCGGCCAGATCCGGAGCGACAGGGATGCAGGACGTCCCGCCTGTCGAGGATTGCCTGAGCAATGTCGTCACCAGCCACGACCACATCCTTGTCCGTCGGGTCCAGACGACTAACGGTGCGACTCCGGAGACCTGCGGGACTGATGTTCCTCCGGAAGGAGACACAATCTGCCGAAGCGAACCGACAATCGACGCCGTTGGAGATGGAGGTCGAGGCGGCCGGTCACTCGCGGGTCGTCGCCGGCTGCTTCTCGGGGCCGGCGCCGGCCTCCGCCGCGGGTGCGGGCTCGGGCCGGACTGCACCCGCCGTGGTGCCCGACGCGGCGGACGCCGGAACGGCGTCGCTGAGGCCCAAGTTGAGGTGCTCGACGTGGTGAACGGCCTGGTCGAGGAGTTCGGCGACGTGGTCGTCGTGCAGCGCGTACACCACTGAGCGGCCTTGGCGGGTGCCGACCACCAGGCCGAGGTTGCGCAGCAGCCGCAGCTGGTGGGAGCAGGCGGACTGCTCCATTCCGACCTCGGCGGCCAGCTCGGTGGCGGGCAGCGGGCCCTCACGCAGCCGAGCCAGGATCAGCAGCCGCGAGGGGGTGGCCAGCGCCTGCAGCGTGGTCGCGACCCGGGCCGCGGACGCGGCGTCCAGCCGCGCGCGCGACGCCCCGCCGGCGGCGGTGCCGGACCGTTGCGGCGCTCCATGACCCATGCGGGCCATGCTACGACACCCATGAAAGCATGAATTGTTGTTCATGTGTTCCTGATACGGTGGACGCCCCGGCTGCGATCCGGCCGTTCCCGGCTTCCTGCTCATGAAGGACGCTGTCCATGACTTCCACCGTGAACCCGGCCGGCCCCACCGCTCCGGGCGAGGGTGCGGAGCCCCGGCGCCGCACCCGGGTGCTGGCGCTGCCGGAGGCCCGGTGGGCGGCGGCCGCGCTGGTGCTGTACACGGCCGGGCTGCCGGTGTACCTGCTGGACGGTCCGGCGTGGGCGTGGGGGGCACTGTTCGCCGCGACCTATGTCACCGGAGGGTGGGAGCCGGGCTGGGCGGGGCTGAAGGCCCTCACGGGCGGGACGCTGGACGTGGATCTGCTGATGGTGGCGGCCGCGTTGGGCGCGGCGGCGATCGGGCAGGTGCTGGACGGGGCGCTGCTGATCGTCATCTTCGCCGCCTCCGGGGCACTGGAGGCGGTCGCGACCGCCCGCACCGCCGACTCGGTCCGCGGCCTGCTCGACCTGGCCCCCGCCACCGCGACCCGCCTGGCCGATGACGGCGCCGAGCACACCGTCCCCACCGGCCGGCTGGCCGTCGGCGAGACCATCGTGGTGCGGCCGGGAGAACGGGTCGGCGCCGACGGCCGCGTCCTGGACGGGGCGAGCGAGGTCGACCAGGCCACCATCACCGGGGAGCCGCTGCCGGTGGCCAAGCAGGCCGGGGACGAGGTGTTCGCCGGCACCCTGAACGGGACCGGCGCGCTGCGGGTGAAGGTCGAGCGCGACCCGTCGGACTCGGTGATCGCGCGGATCGTGGCGATGGTCGAAGAGGCGTCCGAGACCAAGGCGCCGACTCAGCTGTTCATCGAGAAGGTCGAGCAGCGCTACAGCGTGGGAATGGTCGCCGCGACACTGGCGGTGTTCGCCGTCCCGCTCACGTTCGGCGCCGGGCTGACCGAATCGCTGCTGCGCTCGATGACCTTCATGATCGTCGCATCGCCGTGCGCGGTGGTGCTGGCCACCATGCCGCCGCTGCTGTCGGCCATCGCCAACGCCGGACGGCACGGCGTCCTGGTCAAGTCCGCGGTGGTGATGGAACGGATCGGACAGGTCGACCAGGTCGCCCTCGACAAGACCGGCACCCTCACCGAGGGCGTCCCGCGGGTCAGCGACATCCGCCCGCTGCCGGCGGCGGGCCTGACCGAGGAGCAACTGCTGAGGCTGGCGGCGGGAGCCGAACATCCCAGCGAGCATCCGATCGCCCGCGCCATCATCGACGCGGCGGGCGCCCGCGGCCTGGACGTCCCCGCCGCGGCCGACTTCGCCTCCACGCCGGGCACCGGCGTCACCGCCACCGTCGATGGCCGCCGCGTCGCGGTCGGCAGCCCGGCCCGGCTGCGGACCGGCACCGGCGGCCACCCCGCCGCCGCGGTCGCCGAGCGGCTGGAGGAGCAGGGCCGCACCGCGGTGCTGGTCGAACTCGACGACACCCCGGCAGGGGTACTCGGGATCACCGACCGGCTCCGCCCCGACGCCGCGGCCACCGTAACCGCCCTGACCGTCCTCACCGGCGTCCCCCCGATCCTGGTCACCGGCGACAACCCGGCCGCGGCCGCCCGGCTGGCCGCTGACGCCGGCATCGGCGACGTCCGCGCGGGCCTGCTCCCGGCCGACAAGGTCACCGCCGTGCGGGACCTGCACGCTCAGGGCCGCAGAGTGCTGGTCGTCGGCGACGGCGTCAACGACGCACCGGCGCTGGCCGCCGCGCACACCGGCATCGCCATGGGCCGCGCGGGATCCGACCTCGCGCTGGAGACCTCCGACGCCGTCATCGTCCGCGACGAACTGGCCGCCATTCCCGCGGTCATCTCCCTGTCGCGGCGGGCCCGGCGGCTGGTAACGCAGAACTTGGTCATCGCCGCGGTGTTCATCACCGGCCTGGTCCTCTGGGACCTGGTCGGCACGCTGCCGCTGCCGCTGGGCGTCGCCGGCCACGAGGGCTCCACCGTCATCGTGGCGCTCAACGGGCTGCGCCTGCTACGCGGCGCCGCCTGGCGCCGGGCCGCGGGCGAAGCGGCGACCGAACCGTCCTGACCACCACCGAGCCCCCTACACCGACCGGCAGGCACCGGCGCCGCCGCACCCTGACAGCCGACGGCGGCGGCCGGACCGAGCACAAGGAGTCAGCTATGACCCCCAGCCCACCCGATGCCCCCCTGTCCCATCCGGTGGGGCGGGACATAGTGCGGGAAGCGGTCGCCCAGGCCGACGCGAGGCTGAACGGCCGGTTGACCGCGGCGTTCGCGATCGGCAGCCTGGCGCACGGCGGCTTCGTCCCCGACGTCAGCGACGTGGACCTGGCGCTGATCGTCGACCAGGCCGACCAAGCCCTGGCGCCGGCCATCGACGCCGTTCGCCGGGACACCGTCCAGCGGTACAGGGGCTCGGCCCACTACGCCCTGGCCGAACGACTATCGATCTTCTGGAGCGACTGGGAGCACTTGGCCCACGGCACCGAGGCCGGTCGCTTCCCCGCGACCGACCGGCTCGACCTGCTCGACTCTGGCGTCCTGCTGCACGGCACCGACCAGCGCGCCCGATGCGCCCGGCCCAGCACAGAAGATCTTCTCCTCGACAGCGCCACCTTCGCCTTGGCCAAGTTCGGCGATCCCGCCTATCTGCGCATGCTCGGCGACTCCGCGGCACTGGCCGGGCAAGGTGCCCGCGCCATCACCAAGGCCGTGCTGTTCCCAGTGCGCCTGCTCTACACCGCCACCACCGGACGCCTCGGCCGCAACGACGACGCCGCACGCTGGTACACCGCCACACCGAACATCTCCAGGACCCTGGTGACCTGCGCCGCACGCTGGCGCGCCAACGGTATCGACGATCCCGCAGCCGCCGGACTGCTCCAGCGAGAACTCCTCCCGCTGTATCAGCACTGTGCCGACCAGCTCAGCCGGAAAACCGCGGCATCCGGTCACCCGGGCCTGGCGACACGCCTCGCCCGGCTCCACGCGGCACTCACCCCGGACAACGAAACCCGAAACGCGTGACCACCGGAGATACCGGCCTGGGACCCGTCATGCGCGAGTGGAGCGACCGCGACACTGCCCGAACGGCCGATCCATCGCCGCGACCGATGGTCCTCGAAGTCCGGGAGCCCGCCGCTCAGCGGACGGGCTCCCGGACTGGCGGTTCCTCGCTCAGACCTCGTCGATGTTCATCGCGCCCTCGTTGGGACGGCGGGACAGGTCGATGCCGAGCTCCTCCGCGGCGCGGAAGACGTCCTCGTCGGTGTCGCGCATCTCGATGGACATGCCGTCGCTGGAGAGCACCTCGACGTTGAGGCACAGCGACTGCATCTCCTTGATGAGCACCTTGAAGGACTCGGGAATGCCGGGCTCGGGGATGTTCTCGCCCTTGACGATGGCCTCGTACACCTTCACGCGGCCGAGGACGTCGTCGGACTTGATGGTCAGCAGCTCCTGCAGCGCGTAGGCCGCGCCGTAGGCCTCCAGGGCCCACACCTCCATCTCACCGAAGCGCTGGCCGCCGAACTGGGCCTTACCGCCGAGCGGCTGCTGGGTGATCATGGAGTACGGGCCGGTCGACCGCGCGTGGATCTTGTCGTCCACCAGGTGG
>NZ_FOVH01000005.1 GCF_900115095.1 Actinomadura madurae | reverse complement strand
GAACTGGTGCGAGGCGTTCTGGTTCTTCAGGCTGGAGTTGAGGTTGCCCTTGGCGCCGGCCTTGAAGTCCTGGTACTTGCCGCCGTAGTTGCTGTTGAAGTGGACGCGGACGGTCTTGCTACTGCGGTTCCAGACGGACGCGGCGTTGTTCTTGATGCACTTGCCTTTGCCGTTGCCGGCGCCTTTGAAGTCGTAGCAGGAGGGTTGTGCGGTGCCGTAGTCGGCGACCGAGCCGGTGAAGTCGGAGACCGAGCCCTTGTTGCCGCTGTTGAAGTAGTAGCAGAACTCGCCGCTCTCACAGACGCCGTTGCGGGCCGCCGCCGAGGCGGGCGATGCGAGGGCGGCCGCCGCCCCGCCGAGCGCGATGGCGGCGGTCGTCGCGGTGAAGATCTTGGTGAGCGTGCTCATGACGTTTCTCCTCCGGTGAGTGGGCCTGGATGTCGGATGGGTCAGCGGGTCCGGTACTCCTCCCAGGTGCGGATGGTCACGTTCGGGCCGTCGTCCGGGCCGCGGTTCGCGAGCCCGTTCAGGCCGAGGTAGTAGTCGCCGGTCTGGTGCTGGGCCGGGCCGGACAGGTCGGTGTCGTTGATGGCGGCGGCGTGGATGTGCCACGGCCAGTCGCCCTGGTCGGGGCTGCGCACCCACGCGGCGAAGCCGACGCGGCGCAGCGCGCGGGCGGCGGCGGTGCGGGTGGCGGCGCTCATCCCCTGGACCGAGATGTCGACGACGCCGCCGCCGTCGTGGGTGCCCGCGGACGTGGGGTCGCCGCCGGGGTTGTAGGACCCCTGGTCCAGCACGAGGTCGCGGCCGAGCAGCCGCTTCGCCTCGGCGAGCATGCTCCGCGTGCGGGTGTTGACGACGACGCCGCCGGTGGTCACCCGGGCGCCCGGCTCGATGAGGTGGGTGACGGTGAAGCGGCCGGCTCCGAGCCTGGTCAGCGACGTCTTGCCCGGCAGCCCGTTGGCGGCCAGGCCGGTGTAGCCGAGCGACTTCTGGTACTTGGCGTAGGCGGTGACCGTGGTGGTGCCGAAGTAGCCGTCCACCCACTTGGCGGCCAGCAGCCTCCGGTCGCGCAGCGCCCGCTCGACGAGCAGCACGCTGGCCTTGGCGCCCGGGGTCAGCGTGTCGTCGGCACGCCGCGGATCGATCTGGGCCGCCTTGACGGTGGCCTCCATGTTCACTTTCGGCAGGGCCGCGGCGCCGGCCACCTGGGCCGCCGACGTCCCGGACGCCGCGGTGAGGGAGGCGAGCAGGGCGGCCGCCGCGATGCCGGCGACATATGAGGGCAGCTTCATCTGATCTCCTGACGGCGGAAGCTTGGGAGCTGGGAGCTGGGAGCCGGGCGGTGACGCCCTCGGCGGGATTCCACGGTCACGGATCACCCGCGTGTCCACAAGAAGATCGTTGTTGTCAGCTTGTTCGCCAGGCACTCCGTACAGGCGGACGCGTCATCTGACAGCCGCGGGAGGCCTTGCGAGGTGCGCCTTCGCCGGGGAAGCGGCCGTGGCATCGGGAGGGGAGGCGCCCTGTAAGGCGACGGCTCCGGACGCCTATGCCCGTTGCGCTGAACTCCGCCCGGGTTCGCGCCATCGTAGTGACGTGATCACACATCTTGATCACGGTCGGGTGGCGGAGGTGGAGGCGGACGTGGACGCGATGCCGGATCGGCTGGAGCCCGGGGACCCCCAGCAGATCGGCGAGTTCTGGCTGTCGGGCCGGCTCGGGGCCGGCGGCCAGGGAGTGGTGTACGACGCCTACGGCCCGGACGGCGGCCGGGTCGCGATCAAGGTGCTGCACGGGGCGGAGGACTCACCCGGGGAACTGGAGCGGATGGCGGCGGAGGCGCGGGCCGCGCAGCGGGTCGCCTCCTTCTGCACCGCCAGGATCCTCCAGGTGCGGCTGGAGCCGCCGCGGCCGTTCATCGTCAGCGAGTACATCGACGGGCAGAGCCTCCAGGCCGCCGTCGCGGGCACGGGCGGGCGGCCGGGGCGCCGGTTCGGCGGGGACGACCTGCACCGCCTCGGCATCGGGATCATCACGGCTCTGACGACCATCCACCAGGCCAGGGTGGTGCACCGCGACCTCAAGCCCGGCAACGTGATGCTGGGGCCCGACGGCCCCCGGCTGATCGATTTCGGCATCGCGCGGGTGCTGGACACCCACTCGGCCACCGGCAGCGGGTTCGCCGGGACGCTGCGGTACATGGCGCCGGAGGTGTACGCGGGGCAGCGCGCCGGGGCCGAGGCCGACGTGTTCGCCTGGGGAGCGATCATGGTGTTCGCGGCGACCGGCGAGCACGCCTTCGGGGGCGGCACGCTGCCCGAGATCGCCCACCGGATCCGCACCCACGACCCCGACCTGACCGCGCTGCCGGACGCGCTGCGCCCCCTGGTGGCGTCGGCGCTGGCCAAGGACCCGCTGGCGCGGCCGTCCGCGCGGGCGATCCTGGCGGCGCTGACCCGGGACCCGAACGAGGGCGCCGACGATCTGGACGGCCTGGTCGCCGCCGGGGTGGCGCAGGCGGGGCCGCACACCCGGTGGGAGCCGGGCGACCCGGCGCTCGGCAAGGTCGCCGAGGACGCCTACACCGCCCTGCCGCCGCGCGAGCGGGACCTCGTCCCCGAGGTGTTCCTGCGGTGCGTGGTGCCCGGGGAGGACGGAAGCCTGGCCACCCGTCCCGTGCCGGTCGCGGAGCTGGCCGACCGGCAGGAGCAAGGCGAGTCCCAGGCGATGGAGCGCGTGGTGCGGGCCTTCCATCCGCTGCTGGTGGTGGCCGGCGGGCAGGTCGTCCTGGCGCGCCCGGCGTTGCTGCGGGCCTGGCCGAGGCTGCGGGACTGGGTCGAGGACGAGCGCGCCGGGCTCGCGGCGCACCATCGCCTCCGCCAGGCCGCCCGCACCTGGGACGACCACGGGCGGCGCCGCGGCGACGTGCTGACCGGCGCCCGCCTCGACGAGGCCGTGCACTGGGCGACCGCCGGCCGCCGCCAGTCCCTCAACCGGCTGGAGCGCGGGCTGCTCGACGCCAGCACCCGCGCCCAGACCGCGCGTGCGCGCCGCGTCCGCGCCGTCGCCGTCGCGATGGCGGTGACCACGGTGCTGTCGCTGGCGGCCACGGGCTGGGCGGTCAAGGCGCAGCGGACCACGGTCCAGCAGCGCGACATCGCGGCCGCGCGGCAGCTGGCCGCGCTGAGCGGCCAGTTCGGCGCCGCCGCGCCGGACAAGGCGGCCCTGCTGGCCGTCGCGGCGCAGAGCATCCGCGAGACCCCCGAGAGCCGCGCCGCGCTGCTGACCCTCGTCACCAAGCCGGCCCGCGGCGTGCTGAGCGGGTACAAGGGCGATCCCGTCGCGGTCGCGGCCGACCGCGGCGGGCGGCTGCTCGCGATCGGCAACGCGGACGGCACGGTCGCGCTGTGGGACGTCCGGGCGCACCGCCAGGTGGGCGGTTTCCTGCGGTTGCTGACCCCGTCCAGCGGCAGCCTCCCCCTGTCGGTGGCGGTGAGCCCCGACGGCCGGACGCTGGCCGCGGCGGCGTCCGAGGTGACCGACACGCCACGCGGCGAGGAGGTGAAGCGCGCCGTGCGGCTCTGGGACGTCCGCACCCGCCGGCCGCTCGGCGACCTGCCCGTCACCGCCCGGCCGAACTCGCTGGTCTTCACTCCCGATGGGAAGAGCGTTGCCGTCGACGACGGCGAAGGCGTCGCGCTCTGGGACGTGCGAACACTGAGCCGCCGCGGTCCCGGCGTCCCCCACTCGACCAACAACAACCCCGACGGTTTCACGGTCATCGCCCCCGGCGCCGCGACCGTGGCCACGGGCACGGTCGTGGGCGGCCCAGGCCCGACCACTCTGCGGGTGTGGGATCTGAACACCGGCCGGCCCAGGAAGTCCTTCCCGGTGAAGGGCACGGCGGTGGCGCTGAGCCCGGACGGGCGGACCGTCGTCACCCGGGAGACCCGGGACCCCGATCAGGGTGAGGGCTTCGACGTGTACCTGTGGGACACCCAGACAGGCCGGCAGCGGGGCGGGCGCATCCCCCTGCCCAGCGGTGGCGAGGTGGGACCGTTCAGCCCGGACGGGCGGGTCGTGGTGATCGGCACGCAGCTGTGGGAGGCGGGCGGCACGCACGTCGGCACGATCGCGACGGACGTCGGCGGCCTGCTGGGGGTCGCGGCGTTCGCCGGTGAGAGCACCGTGGTCTCCCTGGACGGGGACGGCTCCAGGAAGACCGTCCGGCTGTGGGACGTCACCGTCCATCAGCCCGACCACCGTCCCTTCGCCGCCGGGCGTCGCATCGGCATTCCTCCGGGCGACGAGGGGCCGCAGGTGCAGGGAGCCAGCCCGGACGGGCGGACCCTGATCACCTACGACAGCGAATCGGGCGGCTCCTTCCGGGGCTGGGACGTCGCGACCGGGAAGGAGAAGGCGCCCGCCGTTCCGATGCCGGCCGACACGGCGGGGTCGACGGGGGTGTCGCGGGTCGTGGTCGCTCCCGACGGGAAGACCTTCGCCACCGGCAACGACTACGGCCAGGTCAGGATCTGGGACCCGGCGGCGCGCCGGTGGTTCGGCACCGATGGCGCGCACGCCGGCAGTGTCAGCGCGATGGCGTTCAGCCCCGACGGCCGGTTCCTCGCGACCGGGGGCGGCGTCCAGAGCCAGGGGACCGAGACGTCGGTCGACGGCAAGGTGCACCTGTGGGACATGAAGAAGGACGCCCTGGTCACGAAGGAGCCGCTCATCGCCACCGGTTCGGGCGAGAGCGACGGGGTGACGGCACTGGCGTTCAGCCCCGATGGCAAGACCCTCGCCGTCGGCGTCGACCAGACGGCCCAGCTCTGGGACGTCTCCGGGCGGAAACAGCGCGGACGGCCGATCAGCGGGCTCACCACCGAGGTCAACGCGCTGGCCTTCGGTCCCGACAACACGACCCTGGCCATCGGCACCACCAGGACGGCCGTGCTGTGGAACGTCCGCGATCGGCGGCAGGTCGGCACCCCGCTCACCGGGCACACGGGCAGGGTGACGTCGCTCGCGTTCAGCCCGGACGGCGGCACTCTGGCCACCGGCGGCGACGACGAGGTCGTCAAGCTGTGGGACACCGCCGGGCAGAGCCAGATCGGCGCGCCCCTCGCCGGCCACACCGGCCCGGTGACCGCCCTGGCCTTCGGCCGGGACGCGGCCTCGCTGACCACCGGCGACAACGCCGCCACCGTGCGGCGGTGGAACATCGCCATGCCCGCGAACCCCGCGGCGACCGCGTGCGCCATCGCGGGACGCACCCTCACCCGCGCCGAGTGGGCGCAGTACGTCCCGCCCGGGATCGGCTACCGGGACGTCTGCGGGACGGCGTGATCGCCGCCGGCTGGGGCGTCAGGGGGTGTCGCGCCAGGAGCCGCCGGTCTCGCGTTCGAACGCGGTGCGGGTGGTGACGGTGTCGTAGAAGATCCGCAGGGTCGTGATCAGGCCGTCGCCGTCGAGTTCGAGCATGTCGACGCATTCGAAGCCGGCCGGGGTGCCCGAGGGCAGCGTCCAGTCGAAGCGGAACCAGACGCCGACGAGGCGCTCGCCCTCGGTGGCTCCGCGCAGGTGCAGCTCCGCCGAGCCGGTGTCGGCGAGCAGCCTCGGATAGAACTCCGCGGCGGGCGACGGCCCGTACAGCGGGGAGTGGACGACCGCGTCGGGGTGGAAGAGCGCCAGGATCTCGTCCAGGTCGCCGCGCTCCAGGGCGCCGAGGTAGGCCCTGGCCAGCGTGCGGCCGGTCATGAGCGCTGCTCGATCAGGACGGCCAGGCCGTCGAGGAGGCGGTCCAGGCCGAAGGCGCGGGCGTTGTCGTCCAGGCACGGGGTGGGGCCGCTCAGCGCGTCGCTGAGCTCGGGGAACAGGTCGGCGTGGCCGCGGATCAGTTCGGCCATCTCGCTGCCGCCCGACCATGCCTGGGTGCCGGCGGTGGCCACCGACTGGGTGTTGCGGACGTGGCCGAACAGCAGGAAGGCGGCGGCCAGCCGTTCGTCGCCGGTGAGTCCGGTTCCGGCCAGCGCGGCGACCGCGGTCTCGGTCCAGCCGGTCTCGCAGGGGCCCATGACGCGGGTGCCGACGGTGACGTTGGGCAGCCACGGGTGCCGCCGCCACACCTCGGCGAGCTGCCGGGCGAACTCCTCCATCTTGGCCCGCCAGCCGCCGGAGACCCCGTCGAGGTCGGGCGGCTCGCCCGCCGCCGTGTCGATCATGAGGCTGAGCAGCTCGGACTTGCCGGCGACGTGGCGGTAGAGCGACATCTTGGTGAAGCCGAGGTCGCCGGCGATGCGCTGCATGGAGACCGCGTCGATGCCGTCGGTGTCGGCGATCGCGATCGCGGTGTCGACGATCGCGGACACCGACAGCGGCATGCGCGGCTTCTTCTCCGGCTCGTCGCGGAGATCCCAGAGCGCGTTCATTTCACCGTTCCCCTTGTCAATCCGGCCTCGATGTGTCTAGCTTACATCAAGTGTCCGGCGGACACACAGCGTCCACCGGATATCCCCTCCTCCGTGAAAGGCAAGGTCAGACCATGACGACGACCGACGTCACCACCGGCGGCCTCGGCTCCGCCTCCACTTCCGTGACCGGCTCCGCGAACCCGGCCCGCGGCGTCCCGATGTGGCGCACCGCCCTGGTCGCCTGCGTGGGGGCCGCCGTCGCCACCACCGTCATCGCCGCCGTCGCGCGGGGCGCGGGCGTGGCGCTGGAGATCGAGGGCGAGCCGATCCCGCTGATGGGCTTCACCCAGCTGACGCTGCTGTTCAGCGCGATCGGGGTGCTGCTGGCGGTGGCGCTGCGCCGCTGGGCCGCCGCGCCCAAGCGCACCTTCCTGGCCGTCACCGGCGTGCTCCTCGCGCTGTCGATCGTGCCCGACCTGCTCATCTCGGCCACGACCGGAACGAGGCTCACCCTCATCGCCACCCACCTGGTGGCCGCCGCGATCGTCATCCCGCTCGTCGCCGGCCGCCTGCCCGGCCGCACCCGCTAGCGATCCGCGGGGCGGCTCCGCGCCCTCCCCGCCGGCCCCCGGCCGGCGAGGAGGGCCGCCGCCGTTTCCGGGACTGACCGGGTGGTCATTCGTTGGACGGGTGATGCCCGGCCGGGGCGGTGCCTGTGAGACTGGGCGTTCCGTGACAGGAGGGGACGATGGTCGCAGCGTCCACGCCGGAGGGGTTCCCGGTGGCGACCTCCGCGCCGGGGGTCGTGCTCACGCCCGGACCGGCCGAGCATGCCGTCGAACGGATGGTCGCCGGGCTGCGGGAGGCGTTCGCCGGGGAGTACGGCACGCATCTCGCCGCACCGCCCGTGCTGGACGCGGCCGTTGCGGAGCGCACCGGGTACGCGGCGTCCTTCGCGCACCTGCTCGGCACCGTGGGAGGGGCCGCGGACACGGGTCTCGTCCTGGCGCCGGCCGCCTGCCATCACGTGTACCCGCTCTTCGAGGGGCGGACGCTGGACGCGCCGGCCGGGGTCGGCGTGCTCGGCCACTGCTTCCGCAGCGAGGCCACCGCCGAGCCGGGTCGGCTGCGCTCCTTCCGCATGTACGAGGTGGTCCGGCTGGGCGGCTCCCCGGAGGAGTGCCGGGCCTGGCGCGACCGCGTCCTCGCGGTGGCGGGCCGCTGGCTCGGCGACCTGGGCATCACCGCGACGGCCCGGCCCGCCAACGATCCGTTCTTCGGACGCGGCGGCAGGCTGCTCGCGTCGGCCCAGCGCGACCAGGACCTCAAGTGGGAGCTGGCCGCGCCCGTCGGTGAGGACGTCGCCCAGGCGGTCGTGTCAGCGAACTACCACAAGGACCATTTCGGTGAGGCGTTCGGGATCGTCGCCCCGGACGGGAGCCCGGTGCACACGGCGTGCGTCGGCTTCGGGCTGGAGCGGCTGCTGCTCGCCCTGGGCCACGCGCACGGCGACCCGCGTCACGCCATGGACCAGCGCGAGACCGAGGCCGGCGACGCGGCGAAGAACTCCCCGGCGAACGCCGCCGCGGCGGCCCCGCTCGGCCGGCCCGCGCGCTCGCCCGCGGCACCCGGGAGCTCGGACGCGGCGGCGGAGAGGAAGGCGTCGACGTCGGAGTCCGTGAGGGCCGCGGAGGGCATGAAGCGCTGGCCGTAGCCGATGACGAAGCCGCGGTCCCGGACGCGCCGGAAGAAGGCGCGGCCCTGCCCGGGGTCGGCGAACACCACGTCGAACATCGTGGGATGCGAGAGCGCCCACGCCTCGACCGAGTGCTTGAGGAACAGCTCGTTCAGGCCGTCCATGAGCGCCGCGCCGATCCGGCCCATCCGCGCGACGGCGTCGGCGGACGCGTCCAGGGTCGCGAGGGCGGCGGCGTAGGGCGTGGTCTCCCGCTGGTAGGTGTTGCCGAGGTGGGTGCGGGCGGCGGCGGCCATCACGCCGGCCCGGCCCGCGACCGCCGACAGCGCGAAGCCGTTGGCGAGGCCCTTGCTGACCGTGAGGAGGTCCGGCGCGACGCCCGCGGCGGCGGAGTAGCCGCCCCAGGCGTACCTGAACCCGGTCATCACCTCGTCCACGATCAGCAGGGCGCCGTGGTCGCGGGTGAGGCGCGCCAGCTCGCGCAGGTACTCCGGCGGGAAGAAGTTGACCTCGGGGGTGACGATGACCGCGGCGACGGGGCCGCGGCGGCGGGCGAGCCGGTCCAGCTCGTCGAGGTCGTAGCCGAAGTCGGCGGTGTCGGGGTCGCGGTCGGGCAGCGCCATCGCGGGCCGGTACTGGAGCTGCCAGTCGTGCCAGCCGTGGTAGCCGCTGGTCAGCACGGTCCGGGCGGCGGTGTGGAGGCGCGCGACGCGGACGGCGGCCGTGGTCGCGCACGAGCCGGTGCGGAAGAACTCGGCGGTCTCGGCGGCGGGCACGATCCGGGCCAGCCGCCCGGCCACCTCCGCCCGCAGCGCCGAGGCCGGCTCGGGTACGACGCCTCCGGTGCGGCGCAGCTCGGCGACCACCCGGTCCAGGACGGGTTCGTACCCGGCGCCGAGCGGGGCGGCGCCGCTGCAGGAGGTCAGGTCGATGTGGCGGGTGCCGGACGCGTCCCACGCGTGGGCGCCGAGCGCCCGGTCCCAGCGGATCTCAGCGGCTGCGGTCATGACGTGCTCCTCCCGAGGGGGACTGCGGTGGCGGCGCCCGCGGTCAGGCCGGCGACGATGCGGCGGGAGATCCGGACGGCGTTCGCCAGGATGGTCAACGTCGGGTTGACGCCGCCCGGGTAGGGGAAGAACCCGCCGTCCACGACGTAGACGTTCTCCAGGTCGTGCATGCGGCCGTCCCGGTCGACCACCGAGCCGGCCGGGTCGTCGCCCGCCCGGCACCCGCCGTGCAGGTGCCGGCTGCCGTGCTGGTACCGGCTCGGCTCGAAGGCGACGTCGGTGGCGCCCGCCGAGCGCAGCAGCCGGGCGGCCCGGTCCGCCAGGTGGCCGAGCCGCGCCCGGTCGACCGGGTGGGTCGCGTAGTCCATGATCAGCTTCGGCACCCCCAGCGGCGTCGGCTCCCTGCCGAGCCGGACGCGGTTGCGCCACATCGGCTGGTCCGCGGCGTGGTAGTGCAGGCGCAGGGGGAGCCGTCCGGCGCGCGGGGCGCGGTCCTCGGGGCTCGCCTCGTACAGGACGCCGCCGAGGCCGGTGGGGCTGGCGTCGTCGAGGTAGTGATCGGTGAAGGCGACCGTCGAGAACGGTCCGGCCGCCGGCCCGGCCGGAGCCCGGGCGGACGGGACGGTCGCGTTCGCGTAGCCGCTGACCTTGAAGCAGAGCCCGCGGCCGACCATGTCGTACCGGTTGCCGAGCCCGTCCGGCGACCACCGGTTCCCCGAGCGCAGCAGCAGCGCCGCGGACTGCACCGCGTTGGCCGCCAGCACCACGATCCGGGCGCGGGTCACGTGCCGGCGCATCGCGCGCAGGTCCAGCCATTCGACGTGGTCGGCCCGGTCGAAGCGGCCGACGCCGATGCGCAGCGCCTTGCTCCGGGTCGCGACGGTCAGCGTCCCGCCGCGCGCGGCCGTCCGCAGCAGGGTCTCTGCGACGTCGGCCTTGGCGCCGACGGGGCAGGCGTACTCGTTGCAGGGGCCGCAGTGCACGCAGGCGGGGCGCCCCCGGTACGGGACGGAGTTGATCAACAGCGGTGTCGGGAACGGGCGCAGGCCGAGCGCGGTGCCCGCCTCCGCGAGGACGGCGCCCTGGGCGCTGAACGGGTGGGGCGGCATCCGGGGCGGGGCGGCCGGGGGTTCCAGCGGGTCGGCACCGTCGGCGCGGGCGATGCCGAACAGGGCCTCGATCTCGTCGTAGCCGGGGCGCAGGTCGCCGTATCCGATCGGCCATCGGGGGTCGAGCGCGTCCGCGGCGACATGCCCGCGGGCGTCGAAATCGACCTCCCGGAAGCGGAAGCCGATTCCGGCGAACAACCGCATGCCGCCGCCCAGCGCGCGGGCCGACCACGGTTTTCCGAGCGGGCGGAATGTGCCGTCGCGTCCCGGGACGAGCGCCGTCTCCCAGTCGGGTTCAACGGCTTTGAGACCGGCTCCGCCGTCGATTCGGCCGCCCTCCTCCAGAAGGAGCACGCGCAGCCCGCGGCGGCTCAGGAGGTGGGCGGCGACGGCACCGCTCGCACCGCCGCCGACAATGCAGACATCGGTATCAAGATAAGGGCTGGAACGGCTCCCCAAGAGATCTCACCCCGGATTCCGAGCGACTCTCGCCAACGCGGTCCGCCGGCGGTCACACTATCGCCGGATCCGCTTTTCGGGTTTGGCGCGGCGCGGGTCCGGCGTTTTTCCGCCGGGTATTCCCCGCCGCATGCGGACGCGTTCCGCCGCGCCTTCCCGATGCGTCGGGCGAGGGTCAGCGAGGAGGAATCGATGGCAGCGGTGACATGGCGGTCGTGCCGATTCTCCGGCGCCGGTGCCGCGATCGGGCCGGCGACCTGCGGGCAGAAGGGGCTGTGGCTGGACATCGCCGCCAAGGACCACCGGACCGCGTTCTTCAACCCGTCCAAGGAGGTCGAGGTCCCCGCCGGGCTGTCGGTCGGCGACCTGCTGGCGAGCCTGCGGACGCTGGTCGTCCGCCACCAGTCCCTGCGGACCGTCCTGTACCGCGACGGGGACGGCGCGCTGACGCAGGAGGTGCGGGCGGACGGCGCGATCGACGTGCCGCTGGTGGAGATCGGCGACGACGCCGCGGCCCTCTGGGACGCCGTGGCCGACCACCGGCGGGACGTGGAGCGGCGACCGTTCGATCTGGCCGCCGACCTGCCGCTGCGCCCGGCGGTCTTCCTGTCCGGCGGGAAGCCGGTGGCGGTGCTGCTGTGCACTGCGCACACCGCGGCGGACGGCACCGGGGTCGGCAATCTCGCCGCCGACTACGGCCGGCTGCTGGCGGCGCGCACCGGCGGCGACGGCGCCCTGCCCCCGGCGCGGCAGCCGCTGGAGCAGGCCCTGTACGAGCGCTCCGCGCGGGGACGGCGGCGGCTGTCCAAGGCGCTGCGCCACTGGCGGACCGTGCTGGAGACCGCGCCGCGCACCATGTTCCCCACGGAGCCGGACGGGCCGCCCCGGTACCACGCGGGGACGCTGTACTCGCGCGCGGTCGGGCCGGCGCTGAACGCCGCGGCGCGTCGGTACGCGGTGAGCGGCAGCACCGTGCTCCTCGCCGCGACCGCGGCGGCGCTCGGCCGGCACACCGGCATGCCGCGCTGCCCCGTCCAGCTGATCTCGGCCAACCGGTTCGCCGACGCCGAGGTGAACGCCGTGGCCTGCATGATCCAGGGCACCCCGGCCGTGATCGACCTGGACCGCCCGCGCTTCCGGGACGTCGTGGAGGACGCGTGGGAGGCCGCGATCCGCGCCCTGCGCCATGGCGTCTACGACCGGGACCGGCTGCCGGGGATCATCGCGTCCGCGCAGCGCCGCCGCGGAGTGGCCCTGGACCTGTCGTGCTTCTTCAACGACATGCGCGCCCGTACCGAACCAGACGCCGCGCCGGCGGCGGCCACCGACGCGGCCGCGCTGGCGGAGGCCGCACGGGACACCCGCTTCCGCGTGGAGGACGCGGTCGAGCAGGAGAAGTTCGCCCTCTACGCCGAGAACGCCTCCACCTATGAGGACGAGACGGACGAGCTCGTCGAGCTGGTGCGGCTCACGGTGCACGCCGACGCGCGCTTCGTGGACCCCGGCGAGCTGCGCGCCCTGCTGTCCGGCATCGAGAACCTGCTGGTCCAGGCGGCCTGCCGGGAGGTGCGGATGGACGAGATCGGCGAGGTCACCGGGATCGCGCCACCCGTCCGGACGGGACGGTGGGTCCTGCACGACGGCTGCTGGGTGGACCTCGACGCGGTGGAGCGGATGCTGCGGGAGGCGGTGGACGTGACGGACGTGCGGGTCGAGGCGGGACGGGCACCGGACGGTACCGAGGAGATCGTCGCGCGGCTCTGGCCGCGGGCGGGCGGGCTCACGGCCGAGGACGTGCGCGCCGCGTGCCTGCGGGCGCTGCCCGGCCGGCAGACCGCCGTCGTGCCCGGTCGGTTCGTCCTGGAGGGCGGGGCGTGAGCGGCGGCCGGGGCGTGGCCGCGGAGGTGGCGGAGTTCCTGGAGACGCTGCGGCTGATCCCGGACGCGGCCAGGGGTTTCGAGGTGCCGTGGGAGCGGGCGGCGGAGACGTATCTGCTGCCCGATGACGTCCTGAAGGCGATGGCCGCCGCCGGGCTGGCGGCGGACCGCCCGGACGGCGGTGACGGTCCCTGCTTCGACCATTTCGACCTGCTCAACGTGTCCCTTGAGCTGCGGGTCGCGAACGTCTGGACGTACGGCCCCGACGCCTGGGGACGCGGGCTGCGGGCCTCGGCGTCCCGGCCGCAGGCGCGGGTGGACGTCGAGCCGATCCCGGAATGCTCCGGGGTCGAGCACGAGGGCGGGGAATGCTCGCTGAGGGTGCGCTTCCCCGACGGGTGGCGCCCTTACGACCCGGATTCCCCGCCCGTCCTGCGCCGCGAGATCCGGACGTCGTGGCCGGCGCCCGGCGCCGGGACCGCCGCGCTGCTGGAGGAGTTCGGCCGGCTGCGGTTCGTCCGCCTTCCGGCGCTGGTCGGGAACGATCCGGCGTTCATCCGCCGTACCGGGATCGCCGACTGCAACGGGGCGGCGCGGCTCATGGCGGAGGAGGGGGAGCGGCGCGGGCTGAAATGCCGGCTCGCGCAGGGCGTCATCCTTTCCCCGCCGTTCTCCATCGCGCACTTCTGGACGGAAGTTGAAACGGACGGCCGGTGGGTCCCCTACGATCCGCTGATCGTGAAAGCGATGCTGCGCTGGGGAATCCTTGACGCCGGTGAATGGGATATCTACCGTTCGACGGGCGCGATTCTGGTTCGGCTCGCCGACGGACCCGGCGGCCCGCTCGCCCTCGACCACGGCGAACCCGTCGGCCTTTCGTTCGCCACCCGGCTCAGCTGACCGAGAACGGTTCCCGCGGACAACGAAAGAGGCGTTGGAATGGATGAAGTGACGACGGCGGTGGCGGACCGGCTGCGCGAGGTGTTCCGGCGGTGCGACGTCCCGCCGCGCGGGCTCGCCGGGGCCGGGCCGGACACCGACCTGTGGGATCTGGGCATGGACTCGTTCGCCACGATCAAGGTCATGGTGGCGATCGAGGAGGAGTTCGCGATCGAGTTCCCCGACACCATGCTCACGCGCGAGACCTTCCGCACGCTCGGGTCGATCACCGCGGCGCTGGAGACCCTGCTCGGCGCCGGGGACCGGGTCTGAGCCGGTGGACACGGTGACGTCCGGCGACGCGGTGACGTCCGGCGACGCGGTGACCTCCGGCGGCCCGGGCACGGCCGGCGACGCCGGGTCGGCCGTCGGCGCCTGCCGCGAGCTGGCCCGCACGCTGGCCGAGCACGCCGCCGACGTCGACCGCCGCGCCCGTTTCCCGGAGGAGGGCGTGCGCGGGCTGCGCTCGGCCGGCCTGCTCGCGGCGGCGGCGCCCGCGCGCCTCGGCGGGCCGGGCGCGGACGTGCCGACCCTGGCGGAGATGGCGTCCGTGCTGGCCCGCGGCTGCGGCGCCACCGCGATGATCTGGGCGATGCAGCAGGTGCAGCTGGCCTGCCTCGCGCCGGGCGAGGACGACCCGCGGCTGGGGGCCGAGGTCGAGGCGATCGTCCGGGAGCAGCGGCTCGTCGCCTCGGTGACCAGCGAGGCCGGGGTCGGCGGCGACCTGCGCACCAGCCGCTGCGCCGTCGAGCCCGGCGCGGACGGGCCGCCCGGGGAGGCCGGTCCGACGTACCGGCTGGTCAAGCACGCCACCACCGTCTCCTACGGGCCGCAGGCCGGCGCGTTCCTGGTCAGCGCCCGCCGCGCGCCCGGCGCGGACCCCGGCGACCAGGTCGCCGTCCTGCTCGCCGCCGACCGGACCGAGCGGGAGGTCACCGGCCCGTGGGATTCGCTCGGCATGCGCGGGACGTGCAGTCCCCCCATGCGCCTGAGCGGCGGTTTCGAGGGGTGGCGGGTGCTGTCCCGCCCGTTCGCCGAGATCGTCGAACGAGCCATGACGCCGCTGGCGCACGTCCTCTGGTCGGCGGTGTGGCTGGGCCTCGCGGCCGAGGCGGCGGACCGCGCGGTCGCCTGGTCGCGGCGGCGCGCGGCGGGCGGTCCCGCCCCGAGCCCCGGCGTCGCCGAGGTCAGATGGCGGCTGGCGGCGGCGCGCGCCCAGCTGACCGAGGCGGCCGGCCGCGCCGATGCCGTGCTGGCGGGGACGGCCGCGCCGACCGTCGGCTTCGCGGTCGAGATGAACTCGCTCAAGCTCGCGGCGTCGGAGAGCGCCGTGCAGGTCGCGCTGGGGGCCCTCCGGGTCTGCGGCATGGCGGGCTACGCCGAGACCGGGCCGTACTCGGTGGCCCGCATCGTCCGCGATCTGCTGTCCGCGCCGCTGATGATCGGCAACGACCGGCTGGCGGCCGCCAACGCCACCCTCGCGCTGATGTCCCGCTGATGTCCCGGTGAGGCTCAGCCGGGCAGCCCGACCGTGCGCTCCAGCAGCCCGCGGGCCGGGACGGTGACCAGGTCGCGGGTGAGGTTGCCCGCCATCGACAGCAGCTTGAGCCGCGGGTGGCTCCATCCCGTGACCAGCGGGTCCCAGAAGAACGTCACCGCCGTCGAGTAGCCGGGGCTGCGGACGAGGTGCCCCCAGTACAGCGGGATGAACAGCGCCTCACCGGCGCGCACCTCGCAGCGCCAGGGGTGGGCGCGCTCGTGCCGCAGCTCGCGGTCGAACGCGATCCGGCTGAAATTGAAACGGTAGGAGTACCACGGCTCGTAACCCAGCAGCCGGCGGTCCTCCGGTGGAAAGAGCGTGACGTCCTTTCGTCCGGCCACCATGCACTGCAGCGCCTGATTGGCGCTGTGGTAATGCAGCCCGGTGACGGTGTCGCGGCCGAGGAAGAACGCGGCCCCCAGGCCCGGTGCGGGATGCAGCAGCTCCGGGACCTCGATATCGGGGACCAGCTCGGGGAAGACCTCGGTCAGCGGAACCTGGGACACGTAGCACTGCTCGGGCTCCGTCGCCATGATCAGGTCGAGATACGCGGAGAACCGCATTTCCACGTTGATCTCGGGATCGAAGAACGACCCGGTGGGATAGAACTCGACGCGCACCCGCCGGGACCCGACGGTCTCCCGCAGATGGTCGAGGGTCCAGCGTTCCGGTGCGGACCAGCCCTGCTGGAGCCCGGTGACGATCACGGGTGTGCCGGCCCGCTCCAGCCGTTCGAGGTCGCCCACTTCGGTCACCGGGATCCGGGGCACCGGCGTCTCGTACGCGCGGCTCCCGCGCAGCGTGTTCGTGCGGCTCTCGTTCATACGCGTCCTTCGCCCTTCGGGGTTCCGAATGCTAGTCCGGATGTGCTGATAATTGTCGGCCGCGACGGGAATTCTGTCCCGTCAACGGGACAGCGGCGAAAGGACGCCATGCCGGTCTTCCTGCACGAAGTGCTCGCGGCGCGGGCGCGTGCGCACGGGGACGCTCCGGCGTTCACCGTGCCCGGAGAGGCCACGCTTACTTTTCAGGAATGGCATGAACGCGCCCGCGCTTGCGGCGCCGCGCTGAATGTGCGTTCCGGTGACCGGGTACTGCTCGTCTTCTCCGACGGCGACTGGTATTCCTTCGCGGCCCTTTTCGCGGCGGTCACGGGAGCGGGCGGGACGGCGGTCGCCGTGCGCCATCCCGTGCCGCCCGCGCGGCTGGCGGAGATGGCGCGGCTCGTGGACGCGGCGGGGGCCGTCACCGGACGCGGGGTGCCCCCGGCCCCCGGCTGCGCGTGGACGGTGCCCGCCGCCGACCTGCCGCGGGCGCCCGGGGAAGCCGTCCAGGGCGGGGCACGCCGCGGATGGCCCGCCAAGACGCGGCCGGCGCCGGAGCGGCCCGCCTCGATCCTGTTCACGTCCGGGACGACGGGGAAGGCCCGCGCGATCGTCTGCCCCCACGCCGACCTGATGACCACCCGGCGGATGCGCGGCGACCTGCTCCGCCCGCGGGAGAACGCGCTGCTGACCTCGGTGGCGGTGGGCACGAACGCCGCGCAGACCACGCTGCGGGACTGTCTGCGCAACGGCGTCCACACGGTGGTGGTCAACCCGTTCGACCCGGACGCGGTCGGGCCGCTGGCCGAGGAGCACGGGGTCAGTGCGGTGAGCCTGATCCCGACGACCGCCCGGCTGGCCGCCGAGGCGCTGGGCGCGGCGGGCCGCACCCTGCCGCGCGTGCGGTCGGTGGTGTGCTCGTCCGCGCCGCTCGACCGGACGACGGTCGCGCGGCTGGCCGGGGTCTTCCCCCGCGCGCGGATCCGCAACGTGTACACGATGGCGGAGGGCGGCCCCAGCCTGGTCGCCACCTGCGCGCCGGACCGCTCGCCGGCGCTCGGCGTCCTCGGCCCGGGCGTGCGCGTCGTCGACGAGGACGGCCGGGACGTCCCGGCCGGGCACGTGGGGGAGCTGAGGCTGCGGGCCGGCGCCCGGCGCCGCTCGTACGTGCCGGACGGCTCCCCGCCCTCCGGCTCCGGGACGCGCTACCTGCCCGGCGGCTGGATCGCGACCGGCGACCTGTGCCGCGTGGAGGACGGCGGCACCGTGGTGTTCGTCGCCCGCGCCGACGACGTCATCATCTCGGGCGGGCGCAACATCGCCGCCACGGCCGTGGAGGCGGAGCTCCGCATCCACCCCGCCGTGCTGGACGCGGCGGTCTTCGGCGTTCCGCACGAGTCCCTGGGGCGGCTGCTGGTCGCCGCCGTCGTCCTGTTGGAGGACGGTGCGCTGCCGCAGGTTCGCGAGCACGCCGTGCGGCGGCTGCCCGCCGAGCAGGTGCCGCACGATGTCGTCGCCGTGCCGGAGATCCCGGCCACCGCCGGCGGGAAGCCGCTGAAGCGCGTGCTGGTGGAGCGCTACCGCGCGGGGCCGTCCGGCACGAACGTCCCGGGCACGGATCTCGCGGACGGCATGGAGGCGACCGTCGCGGCGGCGCTGAGCGAGGTGCTGAACGTGCCCGTCCTCGACGCGGACGGCAACTTCTTCCGGCTGGGCGGCCACTCGCTGCTCGCCGTCCAGGTCGCGGCCGAACTGAGCAGCCGCACGGACCAGGCCGTTCCCGCCGCGTGGGTGCTGCGCCATCCCCGCGTGCGGGACCTCGCCGCCGCCCTCACCCGGGCCCGCGCCGAGCGGGTGCCATGACGGCCGCCGCGCCCGCCGCAGGGCAGGCCGAGCGCCTGCGCGACGAGATGCTGCACCTGCTCGACCGGGGGCTGAAGACCGCGCCCGCGGGGACGTCCGCCGCGGAGGACCTGGCCGCCGAGGCACGGTGGTGGGAGGTGGAGCGCCTCCCGGACCTGGCCGCGTCCGTCCGGCGCGCCTTCGCGGCCCGGCGGCTCCTGCTTGCCGCGCCCGACCGGCGTACCTGGCGCGACTCCCTGTCCTACATCGGCGACGCGGACCCGGCCGACCTGACGGTGTCCGAGCACGAGTACGAGCGGTCCGACATCGCGCTGCGCGACGACCATCCGCTGGCGGCGCCGTACCCGTGGGCGGCGGGCCGGGACGTCGGGCTGACCGTGCGGTACACCGGCTCGGGCATGGCGGCGATCACGGCCTGGTACCTGGCGCTGGCGAAACTCACCACCGATGTCACGGTGGTGACGAACACGCTGTACTACGAGACCGAGACCCTGTTCGAGCTGTGCCCCGCCGCCCACGTCCGGGTGGAGCCCCGCGCCGATCGGGACGGTTTCCTGCGGCGGCTGCGGACGGCGTCCGGCCCGGTCGTGGCGTTCCTGGACTCCTGCCAGCCGTTCGGCGACGCCGCGATGGTCCGCGAGGTGCTGGCGCGCGGCGACGAGCCGGGCCCGCTGGCCGTGGTCTGGGACAACGCGTGCGCGCCCATCGCGGCCGACCCCTGCCCCGGCGGCTGGACGGGGGTGCCGCTCGTCCTGCTCCGCAGCCACCACAAGCTGGACGAGCTGGGCCTGGAACTGGCGACGCTGGGCTCGGCGGCCGTCGCGACGCCGCCCGGTATGGACGAGCCCCGGCGGGCGCACGCCGAGGGGTTGCGGGACCTGCTGCCCAGGGTGCTGAGCGTGGCGGGCGGGCACGCCACCGCCGCCGCGCTGCGGACCATGGACCGGTACGGGCTGCCCGATCCCGCGCTGACGGCGCGGGCGAACGCGGCGACCCTGGCCGCGAACCGGGCCGGGGGCCGCGCGCTGCGCGCCGCGCTCGACGGGGCGCGCGGCTGCCTCGTCCAGGAGTACGAGCACGGCTGCTTCGTCAACGTCCGCCTGACCGGGCTGCGGCCGCGGCTCGGCAACCCCGCGCTGGACCTGGTGATCCGCCGCGCCGCCGCCGACGCCGCCGCCGAGGGGCTCGCGGTGTGGCGGTCGGGGAGCTTCGGCTTCCACTACACCGCGCTCAGCGGCTGGGCGGTGGCCTCCCATGACGTGGAGAGCCTCGGGCACGGCGCGCACACGGTGCTGCGGGTGTGCTTCGGCGGCCACGACGACGACGTGGCCGCCGCGGTCGCCCGGCTGGTCGCGCGGCACGTGCGGGAGCTGGCCCCGGCGGCGGGGACCCCGGCATGACGCCGCCCGCCGTCCTGTACCCGCGGACGGACATCGGCGCCGCGACGCGGAGGGCGATCGAGGCGGCGGCCGCGGCGGGCCGCTCCGGCTGGTTCGTTGACCTCGACCGGTTCGCCGAGCGGTGCCGGAGCGCGGTGCGGGCGGCCGAGCCGTACGGCGTCCGGCTGCTGCTCGCGGTGAAGTCGACGACGGTCCCCGAGCTGCTGCGGGTCGCGGCGGGCGCCGGGCTCGGGTTCGACGTGGCCAACATGGCGGAGTACGACGCCGTCGTCTCCGCGCTCGATGCCGGGACGCCGCCGTTCGTCAGCATGACCTCGCCCGCGCTGCCCCCGTCCGAGCGCGACCGGCTGCTGGACGCGATCGGCTCCGGCCGCGTCCACCGCTGCCACTGGGACAGCCTCGGCCAGTTCGGCGAGGCGTGCCGGTCGCTGCCCGTCCAGGACGCGGGCGTGCGGGTCAACCTCGACGGGGAGGACCTGCCCGAAGCGTTTCCCCAGGTCACCCCCAGCAGGTTCGGCGTCCGCGCCCGCGACCTGGCCGCCGTGCGGGAGACCGCCGAGCGCGCGGGCCGCCGCCTGCGGTGGCTGCACACGCACAACGGCTCGGAGGAGAACGACCACGCGAGCTTCGTCACCGCGGCGGAGGTCGTCCTGCGGCGGGCGCGGGAGGCGGGGCTGCGCCCGGCGGCGCTCGACCTCGGCGGCGGGCTGCGCGGTGACCCGGCCGCCCTGCCCGGCCTCTTCGAGAGGCTGCGCGCGGTCGCGGGCGACGTGGAGATCGTGCTGGAGCCGGGGCAGTTCTGGACGCAGGACTGCGGCTACCTGGCCACCCAGGTCCTGGACGTCAAGCCGCTGGACGACCGGATCCTGGTGGTCTGCGACTGCGGCACCCTCAACCACCTGCAGTGGTCCACCGCGCCGGCCCTGCCGAGACTGGGCCGGTGGGCCGGCTCCGACCGGCGCCCCTACGTGCTGTGCGGGCGGACCTGCTTCGAGTCCGACTACGTCGGCGCGGTGCCGCCGCGCGCCGGGCCCCCGGCGCCGCGGCCGGGGGACTGGCTGGTCGTCGGCGGCGTGAACGGCTATTCCGCGGAACTCGGCAGCGCCTTCAACGGAATCGCGCCGCACCCGCCGGTGCTGATCAGCGAGCGGTATTGGGACACCGCCTCCGAAACGCCGCCGGAGAGCGTCGAGAAAATGAGCTCGTAAATGGGCACTTCCCGGTGAAGGGTAGGCCGCCGCGGTCCCGGTCATTAGCATCCGGAAAGGATGGCCGTGCCATTCCGGGGCTCGGTCGCGCCCGAGAGGAAGGAACCGTATGGGGCACAGTTCGAAGCCCAAGGACAGCTGCGGCGGAACCCGTGGCTGCGGTGGGAACATGCTGCTCGTCGGCGTTCCGCAGCAGCGTGACTCGGTGGTGAAGCGCAACATGCGCGCGCTTTCCGACATCGTCGCGGCGGTCAAGGCGACCCGGAGCCGCTGAATCCATGAAAGCTCCTGACCGCGTTCAGGAGGAAGGGGTCTCCCGGTTCACCGGCGGACCCCTTTTCCTGTCGGAGGCGGACGGCCGGCGGTCCGCCGATCCGCTGGAGATCGCGCCCGCCCGGAGGTTCTCGCTGGCCTCGCTGGCGCCCAGTTTCGCCAATCCGTGGGTGGACGGGGAATTCCGGCCCGCCTGCCCGTGGGAAGGGGTGCGGCGGGTCGACGCCCCGCCGGTGCTGCCGCCGCCGGGATCGTCCGACCCCGCCGAGCTGCCGGCCCGGTTCCGCGCCGCGGTCGAGGCGTCGATGGGCGACGCGGACACCGTCGTGGTCATGTTCTCCGGCGGCATCGACTCCACCGCCGTGCTGTGGCACGCCCACGAGGCGTGCCGGCGGCAGGGCCGCAGGCTCGCCGTCGTCACCTGGGGCCTGCGCGACCAGTTCGGCCGGTCGACGGGCATGGTCGCCGAACGCTCCCTGCGGGGCCTCGGCCTGGACCTCGACATCACGGTGGTGCCGACGGAGTGGCGGAGCCTGCCGGAGCCGCCGTGGTCGCCCGCCGGCCCGCGCCACGACTACTACGTCGGCCTCTTCCAGGCCTCGGTGGACCTCGCCGAGGAGATGGGCGCCGGGGTGATGCTCTGGGGCGAGGGCGGCGACGAGATCCTCGGCGCGTGCCACTACCTGACCCGCGACCTCGCGCGGTCGCGGCGGTGGCGCGACCTGCGCGCCTACCTGTGGGGCTCGGTCAACGGCGAGTCGATGGCGGCCACGGCCGCCGAGCTGGCCGCCTTCGCGGCGCCGCGGCTCCCGGTGGGGCTGTCCCGCCGGCTCTACACGGCGTTCGAGCTGTCGGCGTTCCTCCGGGACCTGCCCGAGCCCGTCCTGCGGCCGCCCTACCAGGAGATCGCCCGCGTCCGCCGCAGGGAATGGCTGGACGAGCGCGCCGCCACGTTCGCCGAACGCGACCACGGCCGGGACTGGACGCAGGCCGCGATGTGGGACCTGTGCTTCCCGTTCGCCCTCGACCCGTACCCGCTCTCCGCCGGGGTCGCGCAGCGCTCCCCGTTCTTCGACGACGCCTTCCTCGGCTACGCGCTCGGCCTGCCGACGTCCGCCCGGTTCCGCAGGCTCAGCCCGTACCCGTACCACTGGTACAAGGCGCTGCACTTCCGGCTGATCCCGTCCCGCGCGCACCGCGCCCTGCCGACCTTCAGCCAGGACTACTACCCCGAGTTCCGGCGGCACGCGCTGGAGGTGCTCCCCGACGGGCCGCTGGAGTGCGTGCGGCTGGGCCTGCTGCGCCCGCTGGACAGGCTCGACCTCGAACGCGTCCACCTGCGGCTGCCGATCGTCGTGCGCAACATCGAGCGGTGGGTCGCCGGGGCGCTGGAGCACGGCGCCGAGCCGGTCGGCGTGGAGGCATGAGGGTGCGCCCCGCCCGCCGGGGCGCCGTCCCGGCGCGGGCACTGTTCGCCGAACCGGCGGTCACGGAGATCGGCGTGAGCGCGGACGGCGCGTGGGTCAGCCAGCTCGTCCGGCACCGCCGCGGCGAGGCGCTCACGGTGCGCCGCGTGGTGGACGGCGCCCTGGACGGCGTGGAGCGCACCGTGGCGCGGGAACGCGGCATCACGGCGCACGGCTGGCTGCCGTCCGGCGACACGCTGCTCTACCTGGCCGACGGCGGAGACGGCGACCGCGCGTTCACCGTCGACGTCTCCACCGGGAAGCGCGGCGAGGTCACCCCGGAGGGCGCGACCGGCCTCACCCTCGTCGATCCCGACACCCACCGCGTACTCGGGCCGCTGCTGTCGGCGCGCGACCCGGACGGCCGCCTGGTCCTCCACCGCGTCGCCGGCGCAGGCCGGGCCGCCGTGCCGATCGACGCGGCGGGCGAGGCCGGGCAGTGGTTCCTCGACCGCGACGACCGGCTGCGCGCGGCGACCAGGCTCGACGACGACGGCGTCCTGCACGTGCTGGCGCGGTCCGGGGACGGCTGGACGGTGGTCCGCAAGGTGCCGCCGCCCGCCGCGCTGTCCACGCATCCGGTCGAGGTCTCGGCGGACGGCGGGGCGCTGCTGTTCGTGGCGCCGACCGGGATCGGCCGCATGGGCCTCATCGCGGTCGACCTCGGTTCCGGCGCGGAGCGGACCGTCTTCGCGCAGGACGGCGCGGACCTCGACTACGTGGAGACCCATCCGCGGAGCAGGGCGCCGCAACTGCTGGTGTTCGCCGGCCCCCGGGCGCGCTACCGCCCGCTCGACGACGAGGCCCGCGCCGCCCTGGAGGGGCTGCGGCGGATGAACCCCGGCGACCCGCAGATCGTGTCGAGGTCCTGGAACGACCGGACCTGGGTGGTGCGGTTCGACGGCGCCGACAGCCCGCCCGCGCACGTCGTGTGGCACCGCGAGGAGGGCCGCGGCGAACCGCTGCGCGACCCGTACCCGGCGCTGCGGCGGCGCACGCTCGGCACGCCGCGTCCCGTGTCGTTCGAGGCCAGGGACGGCTGGACGCTGGACGGCTACCTCACCCGCCCCCGGACGGCGGGCCCCGAACCGGGGCCGATGGTGCTGCGCGTCCACGGCGGCCCTTGGACGCGGGACGCGTGGGAGTTCCAGCCGGACCCGCACTGGCTCGCCGGCCACGGCTACACCTGCCTCCAGGTCAACTTCCGCGGCTCGGACGGCAGCGGACCCCGCTTCCTGGACGCCGCCGACGGCGACTGGGGCGGCGCGCCGCAGGACGACCTGGAGGACGCCGTGCACTGGGCCGTCCGCGAGGGCCACGCCGCCTCGGGACGCGTCGCCATCGCCGGCCAGTCGTACGGCGGCTACGCGGCGCTCGTCGCGGCGACCATGCGCCCCCGGCTGTTCGCCTGCGCGGTGGCCGTCTGCGCGCCGGTGGACCTGGTCGACTTCGTGGCCCACATCCGCGACGCGCGGCTGCCGACGCGCGGGTACTTCCTGCACCGCGTCGGGCATCCGGACCGCGACCGGGACCGGCTGGCCCGCCGCTCCCCGCTCGGGCACGCGGCCTCCTGCCACACGCCGGTGCTGCTCGCGCACGGCTGCGCGGACCCGCTGGTGCCCGTCCGGCACACCGAGCGGTTCGCCGCCGCGCTGGCCGCGGCGGGCCGTCCCACCGAGCCGCTGCTGTTCCGCGACGAGGGCCACGGCA
Source organism: Actinomadura madurae (assembly GCF_900115095.1). Taxonomy (GTDB): domain Bacteria; phylum Actinomycetota; class Actinomycetes; order Streptosporangiales; family Streptosporangiaceae; genus Spirillospora; species Spirillospora madurae. The sequence goes on along the minus strand of NZ_FOVH01000005.1, from coordinate 463,568 downwards.
TCGCCGGACGGCGCGGCCGCGTCCGGCTGGCCCGCGCGGTCGCCCGCTTTCTCGCCGCACACCTGGACCGAGGACGACGATGACGCCGACGACGCGCGACCACGGACGAGCCGCCCTGCCCGCCTTCCGCTACGCGCGGCCGCCACGGCCGGACGCGGCCTTCGAGACCGCCCCGCGGTACCGCCGCGGCGACGGCGGGCTCACCGGCCGGCCCGCCGCCGGCGGCCCGTTCTCGGTCGCCCGGCTGGCGGCCGGCTTCACCCCGCAGGCCCTGGACCGCGGCCTGTTCCCGGAGTCGCCGTGGGCGGACTCGGCCCGCGTGCGGTTCGCGCCGCCGCGCCCGTCGGGCCGGTCCGCGCCCCCCGAGTTCGCGGAGCGGTTCGAGAGCGTCCTCGAACGGGTCATCGGCGACCGCGAGGCGGTGGCGGTGGCCCTGGCCGGTGACCTGGAATCGGCCGCGCTGGTGGACCGGGCGGCCCGGGTGTGCCGCCGGACGGGCCGCACGCTGCTCGCCGTGACGGTCGACGACGCCGACGACCTGGGGCGCCGCTCCCGGCACCTGTCGGAGCGGCTGCTGGAGCATCTCGGCCTGCGCTGCCGCCACCTGGCGGTCGCGGCCGTCCCCGGCCGGTGGCCCGAGCCGGAGTGGAGCGAGCACGGACCCCGGTTCGAGATGGTCCCGCGGTTCCGCAGCGGCACGGCCATCGTCGCCGCGGAAGCCGGCGCCGAGATCCTGCTGCACGGCACGGGCGGCGAACGGCTGCTGCGGGCCACGCCCTACCTCGCCGCGCGGTACCTGCGGTCGCGGTCCCTGCACGACCTGGCCGTGTACTGGAGGGACGGCCGCGAGGCGCCCCGGTTCCCGGCGGGGGAGCTGCTGGCGGCCGTGCTGCCCCGCACCGGCCGGGGCCGGGCGGCCCGCCTGTTCTGGGCGTGGACGGGACTCGGCGGAGAGGACGGAGAGGGCGGGCGGCCGGGACCGCTCACCGCGCCGATGGCCGCGGCGGCGCGCACCTGGTCGGACGCCCTTCGGGAGGAGGGGGCGCGCACCATCGCACGGGCCGACGCGGCCTGGCCCGCCGCCTTCGCGCTGCACCGGCTGTTCCCGTACGACGTGTCACCGCCCGCCACCGGCCTGCCGGAGGCGTCCCCGTTCCTCGACCCGTCGTTCGCCGCGTACGCCCACGACCTGCCGCCCGAGGCGCGGTACTCGGCGGGCCACCCGGACCCGGCCCTGCGGGAGCACCGGCTGCTGGCCGACCTGCTGCCGGACGGGATCGAGCGGGTGATCCCCTCCTACGGCCGGCACATGTACCGGTCGTTCGACCGTTACTGGCGGGCCTGCCCGCTCGACGGGGAGCGCTGCGTGGACCTGGGGCTGCTGCGCCCCGACTGGCGGCGCCGCTGTGGTGGCGCCGCCGAGCTGGCCGCGGCGCTGGCGGCCGAGATCTGGGTCCGCGGCGCCGAGGACCGCGGGGCGGTGGCGGGATGACCGGCGCCCTCGACGCGGTGACGGCGGTGCCGCGCCCGTCCGCCGAGCGGCTGGCCCGGTACCTGTCGGCGCCGTCGCTGGCCCTGGGCTGCCATCCGGCCTCCCCCTGGGAGGGCGGAGCACTGGGGGAGCGGCCGGTCGAGGCCGCCGAGGAGGCCGCCGGGGGCGATCCGGTGGCGCTGCGCGACCGGTTCGCGTCGGCGGTGGCCGATTGCGTGGAAGGGCACGACCACGTCGCCCTGCTGTATGTGAACGATCTCGCCTCGGCCGTCCTGACCGAGCGGGCGGCGGATCTCTGCCGCCGCTCCGGGCGCCAGCTGCTGGTGATCGTCGCCGACGGGGTCGCGGCGGACGGGACGAGCCTGGCCGCCCGGTCCCAGCGGACGATCGCGGAGGTGGCGCGCGGCGCGATGGCGCAGATCGTGGAGACCGAGCGGTGGTTCCGTCCGGCGCCCCGCCGGGGCAATCCGGTGGCCCCCGACCTCCGGCACACCGAGTTCGTCGCGCGGGCGTCGCTGCTGGCCGCCGACCAGGGCGCCACCGTCCTGCTCTCGCCGTCCGGCGCGGACGCGGTGCTCGGCGCGCCGCGGTTCCTGGCCCGGCATCTCGGTCCCGGCGCCGTGCCCGGGTATCTGCGCGACGCGTGGCGGACCTCGGGACCCGCCGGACCGCTCGCGGACGGCCTCGCCGTGCTCGGCGGCCGGGCCCGCCCGGGACGCGGCGGCGCCGCGCGCCTCGCCGTCAGCAACCTCGCCGTGCCGGCCGCCCCGCCTCCGGAGGGGCTGTCGGCGGCGGCGCGCGACGCGGCCCGAGCCTGGGCGACGACCTGGCTGGACGATGTGACGGCCGCGCTCGCCAGGGCGCGTCCCGCCGTGGTGGAGGCGGCGTACCTGCGGCGCATCGCCGTCCAGGAGCGGGTGGTCGCCGGGTACGGCACCTTCCTGGTGGACGAGCCCGGAGGCGCCGCGGTGCCGGCACCCCCGCGGGCCCTTCCCTTCCTCGACGACGGCGTGGTGCGCTGCGCGTCGGCGATGCCCCTCGCCCGCCGGTACGACCCCGCGCTGCCCGTGCCGTACCAGCGGATGCGCGCCGCGCTGGTGGGCCTGATGCCGCCGCGCCACCGCGAGCACCTGCCCGTCGCGCCACCCGTTCCCGGCCCTGACGACGCCTACCGGCCGGCGGTGCCGCCGGGCGGGTTCCGCCACTGCGCCGACCTGGGCCTGTTGGACGGACCGGTCCCGCCGCCGGGCACCCCGGAGCCGGTGCTGCGCCGCCTGGCGCTCCTGGACGACTGGCTCGCGACGGCGTCCTGACACTAGCCCTGGTCAGGGCGGGCGGACCGGGGTGCGCCCGGACCGATGAGGTCCCGCCAGATCCACGTCCGCTCGTACGGGAAGGACGGTCGGGGCGGCGCGCCGGCGTCCGCGGCGGCCGCCCAGAGCACGCGGAGCGCGTCGGCGCGCTTCTGGTCGACGGCCCCGGAGGGCAGCCAGCGCCGGAAGGCGTCGAGGGCCGCCGGGTCGACGCCGGCGTCCGCCGCGTCGTCCAGGAGCCGGTCGTAGGCGCGGTCCGCGTAGTAGGTGGCCTTCGCCGCCGCCGTGAGCGCCGCCCCCACGTCCGATGTGACCACCCGGTCGCGCACCGCCGCCTCGACCGTGACGCGGATGTTGACCAGCGCCTCGCTCAGCGCCCGGTGGCCGCCGCGGGCCGTCGCGTGCAGGACCGTCACCTCGTCGTCGCCGGTCAGCTCGCCGCACCGGAACCGGCGGAACACCTCACCGACCCCGATCATGCCGAAGGGATGCAGCTCGGCGGCGCGCAGCGCGCCCATGCTGGCGCCGCCGTACAGCCGCACGCCGCGCGACAGCGCGAACATCAGCTCCTTGTGCCAGACGGCCGGCACCCGTTCGAAGAAGCCGTCGACCAGCACCACGACGCCCGCGCCGTCCCGCACGGCGGCCTGCACGTCCCCGAGCGCGGCCGGCGGGCGCACGTCCGCGCGCGGCAGCAGCGCCCGCGCCGTGGACGCGGGCAGGCTGGGGCCGGCGAACACCACCGTGCCGGGCCCGCCCCGCCGCCGCCTCACGGCCGCCACCGCAGCCCGGGGACGACGACCTTCACCACCGGCAGCCCGATGCCCGCCATGGTGAGGTCGACGGCGATGGCCTGCCGGGCGCCCGCCTTGGCCAGCAGTTCGAGGAGCCACTCCAGGTCCGCGTTGAACGTCTCGTGGTCGGCGTGCGGGATGCTCGCGAAGTCCCGCCGCTCGGGAAGCGCCAGCGTGCCCGCGATGTCCGCGCGCTCCCGCTGGTCGAAGTACCACCGGTAGCGCTCCCAGCCGATGTCGTCGCGGGAGCCGGCGATGACGCTGGCGCGCGCCTGCGCGGCCTCGGTCAGCGCGCGCAGCAGCGCGATCTCCCGGCGCGGGTGCGCGCCCGCCCCCTGCGCCTGGGGCAGCGGGTGGTACCAGGGCGGGTCCACCTCGACCATCCAGCAGACGAAGGTGGCGAGGCCGAGGTCGGAGGTGCAGTCGAAGATCACCGATTCGACGCCGCTGGCGCGCAGCAGGTCGAGCAGGGCGCGGCAGTCGGGGTCGCCGACGGAGCCGGCGCGGACCCGCCGGTCCGCCTCCCCGGCCTCGCCCAGGTCCTCGAACGCGGCGACCGCGTCCCGCTCCATCACCTCGCACAGCCCGTGCACGGTGGCCTCGATCAGCGTGTTGCCGGACGCGAGCCCGTTGGAGCCGTTGACGAACGCGTGCTCGCCGTACACCTCCGGGAGCCGCCAGTCGCAGTGCACCACCTCGTAGGGCACCCAGGTCGCGGTTCCCGACGGCAGATCGTGGCCGAGCACCCAGCGCATCGGAAGGCCCGGACGGAACTTCCCGCACGCGCAGTGGACGAGGTCCTCGACCTCCGCCACCGCCTCGCCCGCGGCGCGCAGGTCCGCCGCCGAATCGAAACGGAATGGCAGATGATGGGTCTCGGCGTGCCACAGTTCCAGCGACTCCATCAACGCCGACACTTTCGCCGCTTCCGGCAGGAGGCCTTTTCCCTGGGACGCGGCGAGGCTGCGCGCCGCCGGGCGGATCGCCGTGTGGACGGGCATGCCGAGGCGGTCCAGGCCGGTGATGTCGGCGAGCCGGGTGATGCCCGCGACCTCGGCCAATGCGGTCGCCCTGGCCAGCGACTCCTCCAGCGCGACGGCCCGGTCGGTGCCGCCGCGAAACGTCTTGCGCACTTCTGTCGACAGCGCGTCCGGAAATCCGGAGATAGCTATTTTCCACCTGCTTCGCCGGGAAATGCTTTCCTTTGGTTTATCGTAGATTTCCGCACCGGGCCAGGGCGTCAGGAAAAGAGGGTGGCAGATGGATTCGCCGGGCACCTGCAATTTCGCCGGACTGCCGTGTGCACCGGACGGAACGGCGGGCGGGGAGCGCGCCGACGCCGCTGTGGTGGGCGTGCCGCCGGGCGCGGGCGGCACGTCCGAGGCGCCGGACGACGGGCCCGGAGCGATCCGCCGCGCCGCCCGCCCGATGCCCGCCGCCTACGACCCGGCCACCGACACCGAGATCTTCGACCGGCTGCGGGTCGTCGACGCCGGCGACCTGAACGTCCCGTCCGGCGGGCCCGGCGCGGTCGCCGAGCGGCTGGCGCGGATCCGGGCGAACGCCGCCCTGCTCGCCGTGCTGGGCGGCGGCCCGGCCGCGTCCGCGCCCGCCGTCGCCGCGGCGGCGGGCGCGGCCGGACGGCCCCTCACGCTCGTCCGGCTCGCCGCCTCGGCGGGGCTGGCGACCGGCGACCCGGCCACCGGCGCCGTCCGCTGGATGATCGAGCGGGACCACCTGGCCCGCGTCTTCCAGATCGGCCTGCGCGGCTTCGGCGCGACCCGCGGCGACCTGCGGTGGGGCGCCGGGACCGGCGCGGAGTACTGGAGCATGGCCGACATGGAGGAGATGGGCGCCGCGCCGTTCCTGGACCGCATCGTCTCGGTGGTCTCGGCGCCCGTGTACCTGTCCGTCGACCTGGACGTCCTCGACCCCGCCTTCGCCCCCGCGGTGGCCGTCCCCGAGCCAGGCGGCCTCACCACCCGCGAGGTGCTCGGCGTCGTCCGGATGCTGGCCCGGCACGTCGACCTCGCCGGGCTCGACATCGTGGGCCTGGTCCCCGGCCGCGACACCGGCGGCGCCACGGCGCTCGTCGCCGCCCGCCTGCTGACCGAGGTGCTGGCCGGACGCGCCGCCGGGATCTCACCCGGAGCCGTCCCCGCCCCGGCCTGACCTCACGCGGGACGCCCGCCCGGTTCGCCCCGCCCCGGCGGCCCGGCCGGTCCCGCCCGCATGGCGCGGACGTCGCCCGCGGCCTCCTCGAAGGCGGCGCGCTGGGCGGCGTAGACGCCGCCGGAGCGCAGCAGCTCCTCGTGCGTCCCCTCCTCGGCGAGCCGCCCGTCGCGCATCACCAGGATCCGGTCGGCGATCCGCGCGCTGTCCAGCCGGTGCGTGACGAGCACGACGGTGCGCGGGCCGCCGTCGCGCCGCAGGTGCCGCAGGAAGCCGGCCTCGGCGGTGGGGTCGAGCGCGGCCGTGGGCTCGTCCAGGATCCACACGGGCGCGTCCCGGTACACGACGCGGGCGAGGGCCAAGCGCTGCCACTGCCCGCCCGACAGTTCCCGCGCGCCCGGGAACTGGCGGCCGACCGGGGTGTCCACGCCCTGCGGGAGCCGGTCGGCGACCGGCCGCAGCCCGGTCACGTCCAGCGCCCGCCACATGCGGTCCCGGTCCAGCTCCTCGCCGACCCGGCCGAGCCGCACGCCCTCGGCCATGGAGAACTCGTACCGCCCGAACTCCTGGAACAGCACCCCGACGAGCGCGCGCACGCGCTCCTCGCCGAGGTCCCGGACGTCCGCGCCGCCGACCAGGACGGCGCCCGCGTCCGGCTCCAGCAGGCCGAGCAGCAGCTTGACGACGGTGGACTTGCCCGCGCCGTTCTCCCCCATCAGCGCGACCAGCTCGCCCGACTCGACCGTGAACGACAGGCCGCGCAGCGCCGGGACGCCGGTCGGGTAGGTGTACCAGACGTCGCGGAACTCGATGGACGGCGCCATGCCGGGCGGCGTCTCCGGCGGCGTCTCCGGCGGTGGGGCGGGCACGTGGCGGGACGGCCGGGAGGCGGCGGCCGGCGGCACGCCGTCGACGAGCTCGAAGTACTCCGCCAGGTACGCCGAGTGCTCCTCAAGGTCGACGGCGATCCCGAACAGGTCGACCACGCTGGTGGTGAGGGTGGCGAAGGCCGTGAACGCCAGGAACAGCTCACCGGCCGACACCCCGGCGCCCACCGCGTGCCGTCCCGCCACCAGGTAGGCGGCGAGCAGGCAGGCCGCGCTCAGCACCCCCGCGAGCACGGACCAGGCGACGTTGCGGCGCTGCACCGCCAGCTCGCGGCGCAGCATCTCGTCCGCGACCTCCGCGTGCCCGCGGGCGAACGCGCCGCCCAGCCCGTAGCCGCGCACGTCCTTCGCCAGCTCGGGCCGCAGCAGCACCTCGACGAGGTAGTCGCGCCGCCGGGCCCGCATCGTGTTCTCCCGCCGGACGCGGTAGAGCGTGCGCGCCTTGACGCGCCGGTGCACGAGCATCGGCACGGCGGCGAGCACGCCGAGCGCCAGCATCCCGGCCTGCAGCGTCCCGACGATGGCGGCCAGCCCGCCGATCGCCGTCACGATGCCGAGGAAGCGCAGCGCCGTCGCCATCGCGAGCTCCGGCCGCCAGTCGATGTCGTCCTCGGCCCGCGCCACCGCGTCGTACCACCGCGACTCGTCGAACCGGGTCAGCGGGACCCCGGCCGCGACGTCCAGCAGCCGCTGCTCGGCCGTCACCCCGATGCGGGCCGCCAGCTCCTCCTGCTTCATCGCCAGCAGCGCCTGCGTCACCGTGCCGAGGGCGTTCACCACGGCGATCGCGGCCACCAGCGGGACCGCCACCGCCTCGGCGCCGTCCACCCACGCGTCGACGACCAGCCGCACCAGCACCAGCGTCACCGGCGTCACCAGCGCCGACACCACCGCCAGCGCGACCACCACGACGACCAGCGATGGAGACGCCCGCCAGGCCAGCCGCAGGATCGCGGCCACCGTCGCGCCGGCGCGCCGGACCGAGACGCGCAGGCCGCGCAGGCGCCCAGCCGCGCGCACCCGTCAGGGGCCGATCACATCGACGAGCTCCGCCGCGGGCGGCGGCACCTCCCGATGCCAGTCCTCCAGCGTCCGGGCCAGCACGAACGGCGCCTCCCTGCGGGGCCACGGCGTCCGCACCCAGCGCCGGGACGACCAGCCGCGCGTGAGGGCCTTCCACCCGGGCAGCCGCGGGTAGTGGTGCGGATGCAGCGACGCCCGGCACACCGGGAGCCGCGCCGGCTGGTAGCGGGCCCACAGCGACCCCGCCAGGCCGGGCGACCGGTTCTCGTCGCAGCCCCACACGGTGAGGCCGTGCAGCAGGACGACGTCGCCGGGCACCAGGTCCGTCCCCACCCACCAGGCCGGGTCGTCCGCGGGCGGCGCCTCGGCCTCGGCGCCGCCGAAGGGCGCGGGCAGGGTGGTCAGCGGCCGCACCCGCCGCGGCCCGGACTCGCGCAGGACCCGGAGCGCGCAGGTGTCCGGGCCGGACCGGGTCAGCGGGATCCACGCGGTCAGCACGTCCGGCGTCCCCTGGATCTGCAGGTACTCCTGGTGCGGCGGGATCCGGAAGCCCGGCGGGACCAGGCTGAGGTAGCGGCGGGGATGGTTCAGCAGCCGCCCGCCCACCGTCGCCCGCGCGGGCCCGGTCAGCGCCGGGTGGTGCGCCAGCCGGTGCATCGCCTCCAGCCGCTGGAGGTCCTCGTACATGTGCCACCAGCCGGGGCTGCCGTCGCGCCGGTTGGCGTCGGGGACCAGGTCGTCCGGCGGGGCGCCGTCCTTGAGGTGCCCGTGATCCGCCAGGACGCCCGCCACCAGCCCGCGCAGGCCGGTCACCTCCCCGGGCGGGAGCAGCCCCTTCAGGACGACGAAGCCGTCCCGCCTGATCCGCTCCCGGATCGCCGCGCCCGCCGCGCGCGCGGGCGCCGTCAGCCTCGTCACCTCTGCCATGGCACTCCTCCTCCGCTGGTCGATCTGGGGGCCGCGACCGGCGGGCTCAGTCGTAGCGGGAGAACACCACGGCGTCCTGCTTCCAGTGCCGGCGGCGCCGCCAGAACGCCAGGCCGGCGCGCCAGTCGTGCGGGACCTCGACGTTGTAGACGACCACGCCTCGGCGGCCGAGCTCGGCGACCGCCGCGTCCACCAGCTCGGTGGCGAGGCCGCGGCGCCGGTGGGCGGGCAGCACGAAGAGGTCCTCGATCCGGCCCGCGCGGTTCTCGAACAGCCCGATCGGCCCGACCATGCCGGTGACGAAGCCGACCGGCCCGCCGTCCGCGTCGGCCACGAAACAGAAATGCGGCGACGCGGGCGACAACATGTCCTCCAGCAATGCCGTGACCCCGGTGTGCGGATCGGTGGTGAGCGCCTCGACCTCCGCGACGTCCGGCCTCGCGGGAACGGGGACACCGGGCCCCCAGCGGTCATAGGAGATCAGTTCGATGTCCTCGGCGCCGAGATGGCCCCACAGGTTGAGGACCGGGTCGATGTCCTCTTTACGCAGCGGTCGTACCCGGGACAGAATCGGCCTCCCGTCATGGGAGCGCCATCGCCAGATGGCGCCTCGAATTCTCGGCTCACGTCATTTGTCGTCGTTTTCCAGCACGTTCACCGCGGCCCGGTCCAGGGCGTCGCACACCCAGCGGGTCAGGTCGGCGCCGGTCTGCTCCGCCGCCTCCTCCCACCGCCGCTGCCGCTCGGCGTCCACGTTCACCCGGAGGATGAAGGTGGGGTCGGCGGCGGCGTCCGCCGGCCGGTTCTGCCGCGCGGCCCGCAGCCGCCGGCGCAGCTCGGTGACCGACCAGCCGTCGAGTGCGGCCCGGTCGAGCCATTCGTCCTGCTCGGCGTCGGGGAGCGCCACCACCTCGGCGTGGTGCTGCATGCTGAGCGTGTCCCGTCGACGGGACATGGGAAAACGGCGGGCGATCCACGCGTAGTTGCGCAGCGTCTGGTAGGACAGCCCCGTCCCCTTCATCGCGCGGCGGTACCGCCCGGGGTACATCTCCTGGCCGTAGACGAGCCAGTCGCCCAGCCACCACGACGACGCGTCCGCGATGACGGAGATCTCCTGCCCGATGCTCACCCAGGACTCGATCGACAGTTCTTCCGGGAGCAGCAGGCTGGTCCGCTTGGTCATCGCCCGACGATCCAGTGACAGGCGCCTGCTGGTTTCCGAAACAACCTTCATACCCGTCTCTTCTCCCCGCTGTCAGATCGTTTCGGACGATGTTTCACGTCAAGTCAGGGACATCAACCGACGTGCGGTCCGGGGGACCGCTCGATATGCCGGCCCGTCATGCGGCCGGGCATATTTAAAATCTGTAGGAAAAGGTCACCGGTACGGCGGTAAGACCGTGATCATGGTCCGATGCTAATAACGAGTGGATCTTAACTTCAAGGGCGTCCGGCCGAACCCGGATGAACCAATCGGTGCGCAGCGCGCACGGAGGGTCCGGCAGCGTGACCGTCCCGGGCGGGCGGCGGGAACCCCCGCGGTACCTGACCTCGCGGATCGCGGCCCGCGCCCTTGCGCTACCCGGCCGACGCCGCCGGGACGAGGTCCAGGGACGAGCGGACGGCGCCGGGAAGCTCGCGCAGCCGGTGGGCCGGCACCTCCAGCAGGGTGACGTCCCGCGCCCACGGCGCGGCCTCGGCCACGACGGCGCGGGCTTGGCGCTTCGTCAGGCCGTCGTGCAGGTCGATCAGCGCGTCCCGCCAGACGTTGACGATCTTTCCATGCGCCCGGTCCATGACGGCGCGGACGATCCGGCGCGCCGGGTCGTCTCCACCGGGCGGGACGCGAACCGCTTCGACGGCCGGGCCGCGCCGGGTCAGCTCGTACACGCCCGCCAGCAGCTCGGCCTCGGCCGAGAGGTCGTCCGAGAGGTCGTCCGGGGGTTCGGGCAGGAACACCCGCACCTGCTCGGCGCGGGTGGCCAGCAGCACCCGGACCAGCGCCGCCTCCAGCCCCGGCGGGAGCGCGACGGCCGCCCGCCGCACCCGCGCCGCGTACGGCTTCGCCAGCCAGGTCGTCAACCGCACCCGCGGCACCTGCGCGAGCGTCCCCTTCGGCCAGTCGCCGACCAGGACGTCCGGCTCCAGGCCGGCGATGTCGTCGGCCGAGACCGGCGCGGCGGTCCGGGCCTCGACCGCCTGCGGCCCCTGGGTGTAGATGGCCGTGGCGAACCGGTCGGCACGGGCGTCGGCGGCGGGCAGGGTCCTGCCGGTCGGCCGCAGGACGTACAGGTCGGCGCGCGAGCCGATCGCCTCCGCGCCGAGATAGCGGTTGAAATCCGGGTAGACGGCCTCGGACACCAGGTTCAGGTCCTGCAGCGCCTGCTGCACCTTCAGCGCGAGCATCGGGGTGCGGTCGCTCGCCCCGTAGGCGAGCAGGACCCTTCCCCGCCCCTGGTCCCGCAGGCCCTGCACGGCCCGCGCCACGAACAGCCCGACGCCCTCGGGCGTGTACGGGGGGTCGGTCACCGCCAGGTCCGCGGACGCGGCGGCCGACGGCGGGAGCCCCAGCCTCAGATCGGCCCAGCGGGTGCGGACGTCCACGCCCAGCTCGGCGGCGCACGCGTCGATGTAGGCCAGGATCCGCTCGTCTACGTCCACCACGGTGGTCTGCACGCCGGGGTGGACCAGCCCGACCGCCAGCGAGGTCAGGTCGTGGTCGCCCACGCACAGCAGCCGCGTGCCCGGCAGCCAGAACCGCGCGCCCAGCAGCAGCGCGCGCCGCACCACCGTCTCCGGCGTCGCCGACACGTGGTCGAGCACGTGCCGCGCCCGCGGCGCCCGCTCGATCAGCCCGGCCACGCGTTCGACCACGCCGGCGTGCTCGGCCAGCAGGTGCCCCACGGGATCGGCCGGGTCGAGCGGACGGTGGCCGGTGCGCAGCACGCCGGCGATCTCGCCGCTCTGCTCGGGGGTGAGGCGGAACCGGTCGCCGCCGGCACGCTCCAGCGACAGCCCGGCCAGCAGCGACTCCACCGAGCGCCGCGGCGCCCCGGTCTCCCGGACCAGCTCGCCGAGGGTCCACCACCGCCGGTCCGCCAGCAGGCTCAGCGCGGTATGGATCCGCCGCGGGTCCATGTCCGCGACCGGCAGCCCGGCCGCCGTCTCCCCATCGTCCACCCGGAGATGCTATCCAGCCCCGCGGGCCCCGGCGGCCCGGCGCGGGCGCCGCTGGAGGGCGGAGACTGTCGGTGCCGTCGCGTTTAATCGAAGGGTGGACGTCGAAAAGCGCATCCTGGAGCTGACCGCCGAGGTCAGGCGGCTGAACGACCTGTACTACGGCGCCGGCGACAGCCCCCTGCCGGACGCCGACTACGACGCGCTCAAGGACGAGCTGGCGGCGCTCGTCGCCGAGCACCCCGGGCTCGAACCCGCCGACAGCCCGCTCGACAAGGTCAACGCGCCGGCGGAGCTCACCGGGCCGACCGTGCGCCATGCGCGTCCGATGCTCTCGCTGGCGAAGGCGACGGACGAGGCGCAGATCCGCACATTCTGCGAGCGGTTCGGCGGCCAGGTCTTCCGCGTCTCGGAGAAGCTCGACGGGCTCTCCCTCAGCATCGTCTACACCGGCGGGAAGCTCGACTACGTCGCCACCCGCGGCACCGGCGCGGTCGGCGAGCTGGTCACCGAGAAGGTGCGCCACGTGATCCCGGGCCTGCCGGCCGAGATCGAGGCTCCCGGCCGGGTCGAGGTGCGCGGCGAGGCCGTCATGCTGCGGTCGGTCTGGGCGGCCTACAACGAGGCGCACCCCGAACGCACGCTGACCAACCCCCGCTCGGGCGCCGCCGGGACGCTGGTGCTCAAGGACCCGGAGGCCGCCGCGAAGGCCAAGCGGCTGCTGCGGTTCTACGCGTTCGGCGCCGACCGCGACGGCGCCGCCGTGGAGATCCCGGCCGGGTTCGAGCCGGTCGCCCAGTACGTGTGCGCGGACGCCGGCGAGGTGCTGGACGCGATCCACGAGATCGGCGACCGCCGCGACGGGCTGGACTACGACATCGACGGCGCGGTCGTCCGGCTGCACGAGCCGGCGGCGTTCGACGCCGCGGGATTCAACAGCGCCGAGCCGCGCGGGGCGATCGCGTTCAAGTACCCGCCGGAGGAGAAGCTGACGACGCTGCTGTCGGTGGAGTGGCCGGTCGGCAAGATCGGCCGCGTCCCGCCGCGCGCGAAGGTCGCCCCCGTGTTCGTCGGCGGCGTGACGGTGGAGAACGTCACCCTGCACAACCCGCGGCTGATCCGCGAGCGCGACCTGCGGATCGGCGACACGGTCGCGGTCGTGCGGCGCGGCGACGTGATCCCGTTCGCCGGCCGGTCGCTGCCGGAGCGGCGTGACGGGAGCGAGGTCGAGATCGTCCCGCCGGAGCACTGCCCGTCGTGCGGGTCGGAGCTGGAGGTCCGCGGCACCGGCGAGGAGCGCTGGTGCGTGAACCTGCAGTGCCCTGCCCAGGCGACGCGCCGGCTGATGCACTGGGCCTCGCGTCCGGCGGCCGACATGGAGGGCGTCGGCGACACCTGGATCGAGAAGCTCGCCGAGGAGGGCGTGCTCCGGCGGCGCAGCGACTTCTACGACCTGACGGCCGAGCAGTTGCTCGGCTACGAGCGGATGGGCGAGGTCAGCGCCCGGAACATGGTCGAGTCGATCGCGTCCTCCAAGGGGATGGGGCTGCGCCGCGCGCTGATCGGCCTGGCGATCCCGATGGCGTCCGAGGGCACGGCCAAGCGCCTGTGCCTGGCCGGGTACGAGCGCATCGAGGACGTCGCCGCGGCGACGGTCGACGACCTGGTGGCGATCCGCGACATCGGGCCGAAGGCCGCCGAGAGCGTCGTGGCCTTCTTCGCCCGCGCGGACGTGCGGGAGGAGATCGCGGCGCTGCGCGAGCGCGGCGTGAACCTCGACGTCCTGGACGAGGACCGCCCGGTCGACGCGGCGGCCGCCGGCGACTCGCCGCTCAAGGGCAAGTCGGTCGTGATCACCGGCGCCTTCACCGACCCGCGCTCGGGCGCCAAGATCAGCCGGCCGGACGTCACCCGCCTGGTCGAGCAGGCCGCCGCGGTGACCGCCTCGTCGGTCTCGTCCACGACCGACTACCTGCTCGCCGGCGACAACGTCGGCGCCGCCAAGACCGGCAAGGCCGAGAAGCTCGGGGTCACCGTCGTCCACCAGGACGAGCTGTGGCGCTGGCTGGCCGAGGCCGGCGTCATCTGACCGCACCGTCACCTCACGCCGGTGCGGCGTGTGACCGGGGAGTGACCGGGGCGATAGCGCATCGAGCGAGCGTGGGCAGCGTCCGAGCCGCGCCCGACCCACAGATCGGAGATCTCGATGCGCGAGAAAGACCGCGACCTCACCACACGCTCCGGAAGCGTCGCCACCCTCACGGCGGCCCCCCGGCGGGGGAGCCGGAGCATCCGCCGGTACGTCGCCCCGGCACTCCTGACCGGCACCGTGCTGGTCCTCGCGGCCGTTCCGGCGGGTGGCGCGACCGCCGCCGGAACGGCCGCCCGCACGTCCTCCGCCCGGCCGGCGTCCCCGGCCGACTGCGCGAACTGGTGGAAGCCCGGGCCCGGCTTCGACTTCGTCGCGCACTGGCACCGGGCCGGCACGACGAGCGCCCGGCGCGTGCAGTTGCGCGTCGGCAGGATCAACGGCATCCAGCACGGCTGGGCGCACATCGGCCGGGAGACCAAGCGGGGGGACGCCGTCTGGATGGACGTCACCCGGGGCGGAGGCCGGTGGCTGCAGTGCGGCCCGTTCGTGGTCACCGCGGACGGCCAGGAAGTCTCGACCCCGGCGGCGCGCACCGAGAAGGGATCGTCGCTGAGATTCCGCGCCTGCTCACGGACCGACGGCAAGACCTTCTGCAATCAGTGGTGGTGACGCACTAGGCCGCGGCGCACGCCCACGCGTGCGCCGCGGTTCAGAGGGAACCGATGATCTCGTCCACCATCGTCAGCGCCAGCCCGACGCCGTCGTCGTCGGCCGATCCCCGGTGCCAGGCTTGCGCGTAGGCCTCCCGCGTCAGCGCGCCGCGGATCAGCCGCGCGGCCTCGGCGTGGGCGGCCTGGAACGGCTTGAGGCCGGTCAGCGTGACCCCGGTCGCCTGCCGTAGCCGATGCGCTGCGCCCAGCAGGACGGCGGCCCGGTGGTGCTGTCCGATGGCGGCGGCCGTCCACGCCAGGGCCTCCACGTCCCAGACAGGTCCCCAGTCATCGCCTATGGCGTGCTGGCGTACCAGCGCCTCGCGCAGCGGAGCCAGCGCGCGCGACGGCTCGCCGTGCCGGAGTTCGGCGAGACCGGCCGTCCACAGGGCCCAGGAGGCGGCCCAGGCCGCTCCCGTCGTCTCGGCTTCGGTGCCGTAGACGTCGCGAGCGTGGACGGCGGTGTCCCGGTCGCCCAGGTAGGCGGCGGCCATGGCCCAGAACATGGTGGCCATGTGGGCGTCGCCGGCCTGGCCGGCGGCGAGGAACTCCGCACGGGCACGGGCGAGCAGGGCGATGGAGCGCGCGTCGTTGCCGCGGAGCAGGGCGTGGACGCCCTCGACGTAGACGGCGGGCGCGCAGGGGTGCGCCGCCGCGGCCGCCCGGCACGCCGCGATCGCCTCCGGCACCGCGCGGCGGTCGCCCTGGACGATGATCAGGAAGGCCCGCATCGCCGCCGCGGCCGTCTCCCGCTCGTCCGGCGCGTCCCCGGGCCGGGCCGTGGACAGCTGGTCCAGCCAGTGGCGCGCCTCTCCCAGCGTGCCGCTGAAGAACCAGAACCGCGTCCGGAGCAGATTGATCACGATGTCCAGGCCGGCGGCGGCCGGACCCGGGCCTGTGGCGCACGACTCCAGCGCCCCGCGCAGGTCGGGCAGGTCGCGGCGCAGCCGGCACAGCCAGTCGACCTCGTCCGGGCCGCACCAGTGGGCCGCCGCGCGGAGCGTCAGGTCCCGGTAGTGACGGGTGTGCCGGAGACGGAACTCGTCGATGGCCCCCGCCTCGCGCAGCTGCTGGCGACCGTACCGGCGGATGGTCTCCAGCAGGCGGTAGCGGGTCCTGCCCTCGGTGCCGTCGGCCATGACGATCGACTTGTGCACGAGGCCGGCGAGCAGGTCCGCCACCTCGGCGGGGGTGACGCCGCCGCCCGCGCACACCGCCTCCGCCGCCTCCAGGTCGAACCCGCCGGAGAAGATCGAGAGCCGCGCCCACAGCAGGCGCTCGCCCTCGGTGCACAGCCCGTGGCTCCAGCCGATCACCGCCCGCAGGGTCCGCCGGTAGCGGCCGCGGGCGCGGGCGGGGGACGCCGACAGCGGCTGGAACCGGTCGTCCAGGCGGTCCAGGATCTCCTCGACCGCCATCGAGCTCAGCCGCACCGCGGCCAGTTCGATGGCCAGGGGGATGCCGTCAAGGAGCCGGCACAGCCGCACGATCGCGCCGCGGTTGCGGTCGGTGACGCCGAACTCCGGGGCGGACGCGGCGGCGCGGTCCAGCAGGAGGCGCAGCGCCTCCGAGCGGCCCTCGTCCGATTCGCCTGTTCCGGGCGGCAACGCGAGGCCGGGGACCAGCAGGACGTGCTCGCCCGGCACGGCGAGCCGTTCCCGGCTGGTGGCGAGGATCCGCAGTGCCGGGGCCGCGCACAGCAGCCGCTGTGCCAGTGCGGCGACCTCCTCGACCAGGTGCTCGCAGTTATCCAGGACGAGCAGCAGGCGCCGGTCCCGCAGATGGTCGGCGACGGCGTCGGCGGGGGACCGGGGCGAATGGTCGTGCAGGCCCAGCGACTCGGCGATCGTCCGGTAGAGCTGCTCGGCCTCGGTGCGCGGCACCAGCTGCGCCAGGTCCGCGAGCCAGGCGCCGTCGGCGAAGGCGGGAGCGGCTTCGGCCGCCACCCGCAACGCGAGCCGGGTCTTGCCGACACCGCCGACCCCGGTCAGGGTGACCAGCCGGGCCTCCTCCAGTGTCCGCAGCGTCCGCGCGAGCTGGTCTTCGCGTCCGACGAAGGAGTTCGTCTCGGCGGGAAGGTTTCCCCGCGCCGGCCGTCGACGCACCGGGGTCAGGTCCGGCCCGGGACGCTCCGCCAGCATGGCCAGATGCAGGGCCTGGAGGTCGGCCCCAGGATCGACGCCCAGCTCGTCGGCGAGCAGGGAGGCGACGGTGCGGTAGCACTCCAGCGCTTCTCCCCGGCGCCCGGACAGGTACAGCGCCCGCATCCGCTGCGCCCAGAACCGCTCCCGCAGCGGGTGCGCCCCGACCAGCGC
The DNA here is from genome assembly GCF_900115095.1 of Actinomadura madurae. Taxonomy (GTDB): domain Bacteria; phylum Actinomycetota; class Actinomycetes; order Streptosporangiales; family Streptosporangiaceae; genus Spirillospora; species Spirillospora madurae. Next base: position 446,666 of record NZ_FOVH01000005.1, on the reverse strand, counting down.
CCGCAGCTCCGGCACCACCTCGTGGAACCGGCCCAGCGCCAGATCGGCGTCGATCCTCAGCTCCAGCGCGTCCAGGCGCTGCTCGGCCAGCATCGCGACGACATCGGGCAGCAGGCCGGGGGGCAGGTCCGAAAGCGGTTCGCCCTGGCACAGGTCCAGTGCCTCTCGCAGCGGGCCCGCCGCCCGCTCTGGGAATCCGTCCTGCAACGCGGCGCGGCCACGGCTCACCAGCGCCGCGAACCGGTGCAGGTCCATCGCGTCCGGATCGACCGCGATCGAATAGCCCAGCGCATGGGACACCACCACCCGGCCGCCGTCCTCTCCGAACGCACGGCGCAGGCGCAGGACGTAGTTCTGCAGAGCATTGCGGGGCCGGCCGGGGGGCGCCTCCCCCCACAGCCGGTACACCAGCGTGTCGAGGGTGACGACGCGGCCGGCGTCGACGAGCAGCGACGCCAGCAGCAGCCGGAGCTTGGCCGCGCCGATCGGCACCGGGACCCCGTCCCGCCGGACCTCCAGCGGCCCGAGGAGCCTGAACTCGTAGCGAACGCCCTCCACGACCTGATGGTATGACGTTGAGCTACTGATCGAACACTCTTTGTCATTGCCATTGGACGCCGCACGCCCTCCAGGGGACGCGGGTCCGATCAGAGGTGGCCGACGGAGGAGGTCTCCGTGCCGGCGCCGGTCCGGCCGCGCATCGCGCGGACCAGGAACAGCGCCGGGATCGCGGCCAGGACGAACACGCCGCCGATCGTGGCGATGTAGACGTAGATGCCGGTCACCGAGTTCACCTTCTCGCCGTCGACGACGACGGCCGTCTCGCCGAGGATGGCGGATCCGACGAAGTTCATCGTCACCGATCCGATGGCGACCATGACCATGACCAGTCCGGAGACCGTGGCCTGCCGTTCCCGCGGGGCGAGGATCGATGCCAGGTTGAACCCGGAGGTCACGAGATTGCCGGCGGTCAGGCTGAGCAGGAACGAGGCCGGCACGGCGACGGCGAGGTGGCTCGGGCCGTCACCGAAGTACATCAGCGCGGTGCCGGTCGTTCCGGTCAGGATGGCCACCGCGAGGCACCACGCCGGGCCGACGCGGGTGGCGATGGCGCCGGAGCCGACGCCGCCCAGCGCGATGCCGATGGACGGGACGCCGAACATCAGCCCGAGGGCGAGGGGGCTGGCGAGCCCGTATCCCAGCCCCTCGTCGGGCGAGGTCTCCACGAGCATGCTGATCAGCTGCAGCTTGCTCTGGTAGGCGCCCGTGCCCATGACGACCACGAGCAGCCCGAGCCCGAGCGTGAGAGAGATGCCGCGGATGTCGATGATGGGTTCCGGTTTGCGGCTGAGAACGGCGCGCCAGTACACCAGGGCGGCGGCCCCGGCCGCGAGCACCAGGAGCGGAACCGGGCCCGCCCAGCCGAGGACCTGCCCGAGGCTGATGTAGCCGAGGACGCCCGCGATGCCGCCGCCGAGGACGAGCGCGCCCGCGACGTCGACCGTGCCGGGCGTCCGCTGCCGCGTGTCGGGGACGACGAGGCGGGTCAGCAGCGCGGCGGCCGCCGCGAACGACGCGGAGATCACGAAGACGGACCGCCAGCCGAAGACGTCGATCGCCGGCTCCAGGACGAACGGGGTCACGATGCCGAACACGGCCGACCCGGCCGTGACGACGCCCGTGACCACCATCGAGAACTTCCTGGCGCAGATGTCGCGGATGATGGCGATCGAGAGGAAGAGCGCCGCCACGGCCGCGCCCTGGAGGAGCCGTCCCAGCACGAACACGGTGAGGTGCGGCGCGGACAGGCACACGAGCCCGCCGGCCGCGGCGACGAGCAGCGTGATCACGAGCACCCGGCGCTTGCCGTGGATGTCCGCGCTCTTGCCCAGCAGCGGCGCCCACATGGCGCCCGCGAGCATGGCGCTCGACCCGATCCAGGCGAACTGGGTGGTGTCGAAGGCCCGCGCCAGATGGGGGAGGACGAAGGTCGGCGCCGTGACGACGCTGTCGACCATGACGTTGACGAGGATGAGGATCGCGACATAGGAGGCGACCTTGGGCGTCCATCCGTTGTGGAGCGCTGCCGTGCGCCTGCCGTCCGTGGCGGTGGAGCCGAGATCGGTCATGAGTGCTGTCCCTCCGCTTGGAGACCGTCGCCGAGACGGGTGGCGCGGACGACGCCCTGCTGGGCGACGAGGGTGATGCGGGAGGGGTCGCCGAGCGCCCGGATGTCGCGGAGCGGATCGTCCGCGCACAGCACGACGTCGGCGAGGTGGCCCGGCCGCAGAACGCCCAGCCGGTCGTCGACGCCGAGCAGGCGGGCGCCGGCCGCGGTGGCGGCGCGGACGGCGTCCATGGGCGCCATCCCGAGCTCGACCAGGCACCACAGCTCGAACGGGTTCTCGCCGTGCGGCGTGATCCCGGCGTCGGTGCCCGCCGCGATCGGCACCTTCCGCTCGATCGCGCGGGCGATGTTCTCCTTGGCGATCGCGTTCCAGCGCAGCTTCTTCTGGTAGCGCCACGGCGTGGTGGTCGCGGGGTCGAGCGGCTGGAAGACCGCGGAGAGGGTCGGCACGAGGAACGCGCCGCGCTCGCCGAGGAGGTCGCAGCCCTCGTCGTCGATCCCGAAGCCGTGCTCGACCGAGCGGACGCCGCCGCGGAGGGCGGACAGGATGCCCGCCCGGCCCTGGGCGTGCGAGGCGACGGCCCGGCCGCCGTGCCGCTCCGCCTCGTCGACGACGGCCCGGATCTCCTCGTCCAGCAGGTCCTGGTCGTCGGGGTCGTCGGCGGCGCTGGTGATGCCGCCGCTCGTGCAGATCTTGAGCACGTCGGCGCCGGCGCGCACCAGCTCGCGCACCGCGACCCGCGCCCCGGTCGCGTCGTCCGCGATGACGCAGGCGTCGAGGTCGAGGCTCCTGCCGTTCGGCAGCGTGGGGTCCGCGTGGCCGCCGGTGTGGCCGATGACGGCGATCGAGGTCTGGATCCGCGGTCCGGCGACGCGCCCGCGGGCGACCGCCTCGCGGTACCCGGCCGGGAGCGCGCCGAGGTCGCGGACCGACGTGATGCCCGCCCGCAGCGTGCGCTCCAGGCGGTCGACGGTGTCCAGGGCGGTGAGCACCGGGTCGCTCATCAGCGCCGCCTCGAAGACCGACCGGTCCGAGGGCATGCCGAGATGGGTGTGGCAGTCGAAGAGGCCGGGCAGCAGAGTGCCGCCCTCGCCGTCGATCTCGGTCGCGCCGGGCCGCGCCGGCGGGGCTCCCGCGGCGGGGCCGGCGTAGGTGATGCGGCCCGCGTCGTCGGATTCGAGCACCGCGTCCTCGACGACCTCGTCGCTCACGCCGTCGATGAGGCGGACCCGATGGATCCGCAGGGCGGCGGCTTCGGAGGTCTGCATGGCGGCGACGCTAGAGTTGCCGATGGAACGTGGCCGCACATTGCATGAAATCTCTCGCGGGGGTACCTCCCGCGCAGGAAAGGACACCTCGTGGCCGCCACCGGCTTCGACGAGCTCGACCTGGCGATCGTCGACGCGGTGCGCACCGCACCGCGCGCCAGCTGGCGCGATCTCGGCTCGGCGCTCGGCGTCAACCCGTCGACCGTGAGCCGGCGGTGGGCGCGCATGGAGTCGTCGGGCGCCGCCTGGGTCACGGCGCATCCGTCGGGCGGAGCGATGCCCGTGTGCGCCCTCGTCGAGCTCGACTGCGAGCCCGGCAGGGCGGTCGCCGTGGCGCGCGACCTCGTCCCGGACCGGGAGGCGGCGTCGATCAAGGTGACCAGCGGCCCCCGCGACGTGGTGGTGCTCGTGCAGACGGCGAGCCTCCAGGCGCTGTCGGACTACCTGCTCGGCCTGGTGCCGCGCGTCCCGGGCATCGCCCGCGTCCGCAGCCACCTCCTCACCCGCTCGACCCTGGAGGTCAGCCGGTGGCGGGACGGCACCCTCGACCCCGAGCAGCGGCGGCGGCTCGACCCGCCGCCGGCGGCCGGCGCCGCGAGGGCCGGCGTGCTGGACGGGACCGACCGCCTGATCCTCGCCGCGCTGCACGCGGACGGGCGGATGCCGCTGGAGCGCATCGCGGAGCACGCCGGCGTCGGCGCGCTCGCCGTGCGGCGCCGGCTGGCGCGCATGCGCAACGGCGGACTGGTGACCCTGCGCTGCGACGTGTCGCACGAGCTGTCCGGCCGGTCGGTCTGGGCGATGTACTTCGGTTCCCTCGACGTGCAGGACCTGCGCTCGGCCGAGCGGCGCGTCCGCACCCTCCCGGGCGTGCGGGCGGCGAGCTTCGTGGCGGGGCCGTTCAACGTCGTGGTCGACGCGTGGCTGCGGTCCGTCGCCGAGGTGCACGATCTGGAGTGGCGCATGAGCCGTGAACTGCCGGAGCTGCGCGTCCAGGACCGCTCGGTCGTCCTGCAGATGACGAAGCTGATCGGGCACGTGCTCGACGCCGACGGCCGGGCCGTCGGGATCGTGCCGCTGCTGCCGGACGACCCTCAGCCGTAGGCGCGTAGGAACGCGTCGACCCCGCGGTCCACGAGGCGGAGGATCTCGGTCTCGTCGGCCCCGGTCTCGGCGCCGGCGTCGAGCGCGTGCAGGGCGAGCTCGACCGTGAGCGCGGTGAAGTGGCGCGCCGCGAGCTCCGGCTCGTCGGCGCGCAGCCCGCCGCCGGCGGCGAGCTCGGCGAACCGGGCGGCGAGCATCCGCTCGGGGCGGTCGCCGGTGGACAGCGCGAGCCGCGGGGCGGCGCGCTCGGACGCGAGCCTGCGGAACGTCACGTAGTCCGACGAGGGGAAGGTGCCGGTGACGATGCGCCGCGCGAAGGCCGACAGGCCCTCCCGCAGGTCGCGTCCGGGCCGCAGCTCCTCCTCGATCGCGGCGCCGACGGTGCGGACCAGGGACGCGTGGACGCGCTCGACCACGCGGAGGTAGACGGCGCTCTTCTCGCCGAAGTGGTCGTACACGGTGCGCTTGGAGACCCCGGCCCGGGCCGCGATCACGTCCATGCTCGCCCGCTCGTACCCGTCCGCGAGGAAGCGGTCCTCGGCCGCGTCGAGGATCGCGGCGCGCTTCGCCTCGGACCGCCGGCGCCGTCCCGGCGTCTGGACCTCGGCGATGGCTCTGGGCATGCCGGTAGCGTAGCCACCGAAAAGCACACTGGCTAGTGTGCTTTACTGGGCGGGCCCGGGACGCCCGAGCCGACCGATCACGACATGGAGGTCCGATGGCAGTCGATCTCGCCGAGCGCTGGGAGGGGCACCTTCCCCCCTCCCCGTTCGAGGAGTACTCCAGGAAGTACGCCGACTTCTTCGAGATGCGGCGCGAGGACGGCATCATCGAGGTCCGCCTGCACACCGGCGGCGGGCCGTACGTGCACACGCACGCCGCGCACAACGTCTGGCCGCGCGTCTGGCAGGAGATCGGCAACGACCAGGAGAACCAGGTCCTGATCATCACGGGCACCGGCGACCGGTGGATGACCGGCGACCCCAAGGGCCACAACCCCGCGCCGGCCTCCGACCTGGACCCCGACCTCTACTACCAGCGCGTCTACGACGGCTGGAAGGTCGTCGAGAGCTTCGTCGCCAACATCGACATCCCGACGATCGCCGCCGTCAACGGCCCCGGCGTGCACACCGAGTTCGCGACCCTCTCCGACATCACCCTCGCCGCGCCCGACGCCGACTTCATGGACCCGCACTTCTGGCTCGGCACCGCGCCCGGCGACGGCCAGGCGCTGGCGCTCCAGGCGCTCATGGGGCCTAAGCGCGCCGCCTACCACATCTACTGCGCCAAACCGATCCCCGCCGACAAGGCGCTCGAATGGGGCATCGTGAGCGACGTCCTCCCGCGCGAGCGGCTGCTCGACCGCGCCTGGGAGATCGCGCGGTTCATCATGCGGCGTCCGCGCTTCGCGCGCTGGGCCGCGCACAACATCCTGTCCCGGCCGCTGAAGAAGGCCGTGGCCGAGGACCTCGGCTTCCACATGCCGCACCAGATGCTCGCCACCCTGGCGAGCAAGAGGGTCGTCCCCGACCCGGATCTGTTCAACGACTCCGAGGCCCGCAAACTGTTCTGACGGTCCGAAGACGGACCGCCGCGCCCTTGTGAAAGGAGTCGCACGCACATGACCTACGCAGAGGCCGTCGCCGACGGCATCTGGGCGGCCGGAGCCGTGCGGGTCGGGTACATCCCCTCCGTGACGGTGGCGCCCGTCATCGCGGCGCTGGTCGCACGCGGCGGCGGCGCGGACGGGGTCTCCCCGCGGGTCACCCCGCTGTCGCGGGAGGAAGAGGCCGTCGGCGTGATGGGGGCGGTCGCCTTCACCGGCCGCCTCGGCGCCGTGGTGATGCAGGACAACGGCTTCGGCAACGCCCTCACGGCCCTGACGACGTTCGCGCTCTCCTACCACCTCCCGCTCCTGGTCTTCGCGAACACGCGCGGGGGCCTCGGCGAGTACAACTCGATGATCCACTCCATCAGCCAGCCCACGCCCGCGGTCCTGCGGACCGTCGGGCTGCCCGTCATCGAGCTCGACCGGCGCAGCGGCGCGGGCGACTGGCGCGACACGGTCCAGGAGGCCGGTGTCCACGCCGTCATGACCTACCGGCCCGTCGTCGTCCTGGGGTCGTTCTGGAACACCGACGGAAAGGTCGCGTGATGAAGCGGATCGAAGCGCTCCGCGTCCTCGCGGAGCTGACGGACCGGCATCCCGTCGTCGTCACCTGCGCGGCGACGAGCCGCGAGCTCGCCTCGGTCAAGGACGGTGACAACCACCTCTACCTGCTCGACTCCATGGGCCTCGCCGGCTCGGTGGCCACGGGCCTCGCGCTCAGCCTCGACTCCGCCTTTCCCAAGGTCGTCGCCATCGAGGGCGACGGCTCGCTGCTCATGAACCCGAACGTCCTCCCCACGGGCGGGTACCTCGCCCCGGACAACCTCCTGCTCGTCCTGCTCGACAACGGCGTGTACGGGTCGACCGGCGCCCTGCCGACCTACTCGTCCACGATCGACCTCGCTCGGCTGGCCGAGGCGTCCGGGTGGACGACCCGCACGGTCGACACGGCCGACGGGTTGAAAGACGCCTTCGAGGACCTGCTCGCGGTGACGGGCCCGGCCTTCCTGCACGGCCGCATCGAGGTGGGCAACGCGCAGGGCATCGCCAAGCTCCTCATCGACCCCGTCTCGATCACGCACCGGTTCTCCCGCTGGCTGCGGGAGAACCACTCCGCGGGGGAGACGCCGGGCTGACGATCACCCGTGCGCTCGTCAGCCGGCGTCCGCCGGTACAGGCACGTCGTAGGCGTTGAGCACCATCGCGACGCTGGCGTACTGAGCGATCAGGAAGACGAGTTCCGCGGTGCCGGTCTCCCCGAAGCAGTCGACCGCGGCGCGGTACAGGGCTTCGGGCAGCGGCGCGCCGGAGTGGAGCCGGGCGGCCACATCATGCGCGACGGCCTCCTCGGACGTCAGCTCGGAGGGCCGCCGCCCGGCGGCCAGACCCGCGATGACGCCGCTCGGCAGCCCGACCGCCGCCGCGACCCTGCTGTGGGAGTAGAGCTCGTACGCCGCGCCGTACCTGGATCCGGTGGTGAGGATGGCGACCTCCCGCACACGCGCCGGAAGCACGCCGCCGCTCGTGACGCTCGTGAACCACTCCAGTAGGGGGCGGGCAAGACCGGGGAAACGCAGCATCACGGGAAACGGTCCGATCAGCGCGCCGTTCTCGTCCGTCGAGGTGAACGGCATGTGCAGCCCGCTCATCATCTTCCGCACGTGTTCGTCGAGCTGCCGTTGCTCTCCCGTCAGGACGCTGGGCTCGACCGGGGGCATGCGCACGGATTCCTCCTTCGGACGGGGTCTCGGAGCGGCGTTCAGTCTGCAACGAGGCGGGCGAATGACCGGCAGGCTGCGTGATTCCCATCGAATAGGGGCCCGGAATGCACGGATGCTTCGTCCCTGGGCGCCAGCGGGTCACCGCCCTCACCGCGCCGCTCGTCTAGTCCTGCTGGAGGACGGCCAGGATTTCGAGTTGGACGGAGACGCGGTCACCGACCATGACGCCACCGGTTTCGAGGACCTTGCTGAAGTTGACGTTGTAGTCGTTGCGGTCGATCTCGAAGGTCGCGGTGCAGCCCGCCCTGGGGACCCCGTCGTGGCCGGGCGTGAAGCCGCCGATCTCGACGTCGGCGGTGATCTGCCGGGTGACGTCCTTGATCGTGAGGTCGCCGTCGACCAGGAAGGCGTCGCCGTGGGGCCGGATGCGGGTGGAGGCGAAGGTCAGGGTCGGGTAGGTGCCGGTCTCCAGGAAGTCGGCGGAACGCAGATGGTCGTCGCGCATCTCGTTGTTGGTGTCGATCGAGTCGGCGGCGATGGTGACGCGGACGGAGGAGTCGAGCACGTTCTCGGCCGCGTTGATCTCCCCGTCGAGGGTGCGGAACCTGCCGCGGACCTTGGTGACCAGGTGGCGGACGGAGAACGTGGCGTCGGAGTGGATCGGGTCGATCTGCCAGGTACCGGGGATGTAGCCGGGAATCTGAGGAGCGGTGGCGGTCATGACACGTTCCTTTCGGGGATTCAGCGGGTGCTCGAAGCGAGGACGGGCGTGCGTTGCCCGGCGTCCATTTCCGTGGGCGGGGTGGTGTCGGCCGCGTCGGTCCCGAGTCGGGCGTTGACCAGGGCCATGACGGCGACCGCTCCGACCGCCAGGAGGGCGGCCGCGCCGGCGGCGGCGACCGTGTAGCCGTGGACGGTGCCGGCGGCGAGCGAGGCCGCGGGGTGGGCGGCGGTGCCGGTGACCGCGATGGTGTTGAGGACGGCCACCCCGGCCGACGCGCCGACCTGTTCGGAGACGTTGAAGGCGGCGCCGGCGATGCCGGCCTGGTGGGCGGGGACGTCCAGGGTGGCGAGGTTGGCGGCGACCGGGGACAGGGCGCCGACCCCGGCGCCGATGAGCAGCAGCGCGGGCAGGACCCCGGAGGCGTAGCCGGTGCCGACGTCGAGGCGGGTCAGCCACGCCAGGCCCGCGGCGGCCAGCAGCAGGCCTATGGCCAGCAGCGTGCCCGTCCGCAGGCGGGTCATCACGCGCCCGGCGGCGGTGGAGGCGAGCAGGGTGGTCGCGGCGAACGGCAGGAAGGCCGCGCCGGCGCGGACGGCGGTGTACCCGGCGATGGTCTGCAGGTAGTAGGACACCAGCAGGAACATCCCGGACATGCCGATCATGACCAGGACGAAGGCCAGGTAGGCGCCGCCCCGGTTGCGGTCGGTCACGATCCGCGGCGGCAGCAGCGGGTGCCGGACGCGCGTCTGGACAGTGGCGAAGGCGGTCAGCAGAACGATCCCGGCGCCGAGCGCGCTGAGCGTGACCGGTGCCGCCCAGCCATGGGCGATGGCGGTGCTGGACCCGTAGATCAGTGCCACCAGCCCGGCGGTGGCCAGAACGGCGCCCACCATGTCCACCCGCGCCCGGTGCGCGGGGCTCGCGGGCAGCACGAGGACGGCTGCCAGCCCTGCGAACAGGGCCAACGGGACGTTGATGTAGAGCGTCCAATGCCAGCTCAGGTGCTCGGTCAGCACGCCGCCCAGGACCAGCCCGACCCCCGCGCCACCGCCCATCACGACGCCGAACACGGCGAATGCACGACCGCGTTCGCGGGGGCCGGGGAACGTGGCGGCGACCATCGACATCGCCGCGGGCGCGAGCAGGGCGGCGAACGCGCCCTGGCCGGCGCGGGCGGCCAGCAGCGTCGCGAGGCCGGTCGCGGCGCCGCCCGCGGCGGACGCGGCGGCGAAGCCGGCGAGCGCGATGAGGAAGGCCTTCCGGGCGCCCAGATTGTCGGCGATCTTGCCGCCCGCCAACAGCAGCCCGGCGAAGGCCAGGGTGTAGGCGCTGATCACCCAGGAGCGGCCGGACTCGGAGACGCCGAGGTCCCGTCCGATCGTGGGCAGGGCGACGTTCACGATCGTGACGTCGAAGACCACCATGAGCTGGCCCAGCGCGATGACGGCCAGGGCCCACCATCGGCGGCGGTCGCCGATCGGGCTCGGTGTGTGTGCAGGGGTGCGCATCCGCGGATCTCCTCTGTTATCAGCTTGGCTGATATAAGTGGTATCAGCCAAGCTGATAAGATGTCAACCATGAGCCGTCCGCTTCCGCCGTTCATGCAGCTCCAGCACCTGGTCCGGGTGGAGCTACGGGACGCCCTGACCGATCTGGACCTCACGCCGGTGCAGAGCACGGTGCTGCACCTCATCGCGGCCACGCCCGGCATCTCGTCGGCCGAGCTGGCGCGGCGCACGCACGTCACCCCGCAGACGATGCACAAGATCGTCGCCGAGCTCGGCCGCCGCGACCTGCTCGAACTGAGTCCCCGTCCCGGACACGGCCGCATCCTCGGCGCCGCGCTCACCGAAGCCGGACGCACGCTCCTCGACAAGGCCGACGTCGTCGCCCGGGGCATCGAGGACCGCATGGTCGCCGGCCTCGACGATCATCAACGCAGGCAGCTCGCCGACCTGCTCCAGCGCTGCGTCACAGCGATCGCCGGCGACCGGCCGCCCGCGGGGTGACGCGGGCCGTTCAGAGGTCAGAGCAGGTCATGCCACTGCCATGCGGGTTCGGGGGTGCCGTCATGGGCGCGGCCGAACCTGAACCGTTCGGCTCGGCCGGGGGCGGCGTCCAGAAAGATCGTGAACGCGCCCGCGGTGGCCGCCCGCTCGGCCAGCGTGGCGACGGCATGCTCGGCACCGAGCTTCTGCAGGGCCTGCGACAGGGCGTCAGCGTGATGGGGCCTGTCGAGGGGGATGAGGGCGGCGCGCTCGGCCAAGGCCGCGGCGGCATGCGCGGTGCCGCCCTCCCCGAGTGCGCGTATCAGGCGCGCGATGCCGGCCGGTTCGTCGAGAGGCACCTGGGCGGCGCGGTCGGCCAGCCGCGCGGCGGCCTCCACCGCGCCCGCAGCCTTGAGCGCTCGCACGAGGCGGGCGATATCGCCCGGGACGTCGAGAGCGACCTGGACGGCGGGCTTACGGGCCAGTAGCGAAGCGATCGTTGGAGCGGCGTCCACGGCCCGTAGCTCCTCCAGCAGGTAGGCGACGCCTCCGGGATCCGTGAGAGCGACCTGGTCGGCGGGGGCGCGGGCCAGCAGCGAGTCGATCGCCCCATCGTCCCCCGGGAGTTCCCGCAGTGCGCGTATCAACCGGGCGACATCGCCAGGGGAACCGAGGGTGACGTGGTCACAGGCCCGACGGGTCAGGACCGCGGCGCTCTCCTCGGCGTTCGCGTCATGCAGCGCCCGGAGCAGCCGAGCGATCTCGCCTGGATGACCGAGCGGAACATCGGCGGCGGCGCGTCCGGCCAGTGCGGTCACGGCATCGCCCGCGCCCACCTTCCACAGCGCTCGCAGCAGGTTGGCCACGTCGCCCGGACGGTCGAGCGGAGCGCCACCGGCGACGTGTCCGGCCAGCGCGGTCACCGCCGTTCCTGAGCCGACCTCGTGCAGCGCATGCAACAGGTGGGCCGTCTCCAACACGTTGCTGAGCGGCGCGTGGGCGGCGGCGCGGTCGGCCAGCAGGGTGAGGGCCTGCTCGGCGCCCGCCTTCTGCATCCCCTTGAGCAGGTCGGCGAGGCGGTACGCGTTGTCGAGGGGGGCACGGTCGGCGATGCGTCCGGCCAGCACGGTGACGCCCTGCCCGGCGTCGACCTGCCGCAGGGCCTTCAGCAGGCGGGCGACCCCGCTCGTGTCATCGAGCGCGACCCGCTCCGCGGGATCGCGGGAAAGCAGCGTGGCCACCGCCTGCCCGCAGCCGGCCTCGTGCACGTTCCGCAGCAGTGCGGCGACGGCACCCGGCTCGTCGACGGGCGCGTGCGCCGCCGCGCGTCCGGCCAGGTCGGTGACGGCCTGTTCGGCGTTCACCCGACGCAGTTCCTTCAGCAGGTGCGCGACGCCTCCCACCTGATCGAGCGGCGCGTGGGCGGCGGCGCGTCCGGCCAGCGTGGAGATCGCCTGCTCCGCGCCCGCCTTCCACAATTCCAGCAGCAGCTCACCGATGCCCTGCGGATCGTCGACGGGCATGTGCGCGGCGGCCCGATCGGCGAGCAGGCCGACGCTCTGGCCGGCACCGGCTTTCCACAGCGCTCGCACCAGCCGGGCGACGTCGCGCGGGTCACCGAGGGACTGGCGCGCGGCGACCCATTCCGCGGCGTGCCCGGCCAGCCGGGGGTCGATGGTGCGGGCCCTGGAGACGAGCCGGAGGGCCGCGGCCGAATGGCCGGCCGCCACGGCGTATTTGCGCATCTGGGCCGCGTCCCGGTACAGCCCACGGGCATCGGCCTGGTCCGCGATCACGGCGAGGTCGTCGACGTCCGCGGAGGCGGCCAGGGCCTCCCACAGTGACCGGGGCGGGAGCGCATCGGCACGTTCCCTGCGTCCCGCCTGCTCCAGGTAGTCGGCCAGCCGGTACCGCGGCGCCTCCGTCCGCGCGCGCGGAGCAGCGTCCGCGCCGCGGGGGACGGGAGCGGGCCGGGGCTTGGACCGAGTCAGCGGGCCGAGTGCGCCCCTGCATGGCTGGGCGGTGTAGGCCAGCGCCTCCTCGAACCAGTCGTCCCGCGTCTGCGCCCATTCCTGGTCGGTCAGGTACCCCGGTGCCGCCACTTCCAGCAGCGCGTGCGGCAGGGCGGGGCCGTGCCCCAGCCGGCGGGCGTCGATCGCCGCGTCGATCAACGCGCGCGCCGGCGGGGGCGCGGCCTGGTGGCGCTCCAGCAGGGCGGGGACTCCCGCCAGGTATTGGGCGATGTGCCCGTCCCGGGCTTCCTTGACGGCCTGCGCAAGCCGCGGGTCCCGCTGCGCCGCCTCGGCGAGCTCCGCCGGCCGCGTCCCGCCGAACGACTCGGGCACCCGGACGAGGCTCCCCGCCAGCAACGCTCTGGCCTGCGCGTACGGGTCGGCGGAGGTGGGCACGGTGAGCAGGTCCCAGTGTTCGGGCCACAGGGTGGCCAGCACCAGCACCGGCCCCCTCCCCGGAGCGCGCAGCAGATCCCGCAGGCCGGCCGCGACCTGCTCGCCCACCGCGGGCTGGGCCGTCCGCAGGTAGTGCTGCGCGTCGTTCAGCCACACCACGGTGCGCGGCCTGACCCGCTCCAGCTCGGACAGGAAGGCCGCCGCCCGGTCCGGGAAGATCGGGTGCCACAACCGCCATCCGGCCGGCAGCCCCTGGACGGCCTCCCAGCACGCCCGGGTCTTGCCGGTCGACGACCCGCCCACCAGCGACACGATCGCGCTCCGCCCGTCCACCGCCCGGGCCGTGATCTCCGCGAGCCGCCGGTCGTGCTCGCGGGCCAGGTACGGGGGAAGGGCGGGGAGTTCCGGCGCTCCGGCGGCGGACTCGATCACGATCGGCCGGTGCACCTCCAGCGCGAAGGGATCGGTCAGCTCGCCGACCGGCGTGCCGGCGGGCACGTCCATCCGGGACTTCACCCACAGCTCTCGGACCCGCTGGACGGCGTCCTCCGCGGCCCATCCGCCGGACCGGGCCAGCACCGTCGCGACCGCCACCACATCGGCCTGCGCGGGCGGCGGCACGGGTTCGCCCACGATCCGGCGCACGGTGTCGCGGCCCGGCGCTCCGGCCAGGTCGTCATCGGCGGCGATCAACGCGGTGATCTCGTCCAGCGACGGTGCCCCCGCCTGGAGATAGAGCTCGTACAGCAGATCCTTGAGATCCCGCAGCGGCCCGGGCGCCACCTGCGGCCGCGGGATCGGCCGCGGCCGGCGCACCGGCCCGCTCCTCTGATCGCCACTCATCGCAACCCATCATCGCGCCTCCTCCCGATCACGTGCCTGAAAAGGCCCGACGTCCCGACGCGCCGCGTCGCCGTCGCGACTCGGAACCGGGCCGCCGGGCGGATGCAACCTGAAACCGCCGGCCGGCACGCCCGATCCGCCCAGACAGGGAGACCGCGATGACCCGCATCGAACTCACCCGCACCGAACGGCTCCTGCTGGCCGCCGCCGCAGTGCGCGGCGCCGCCGCCGGCGCCGTCAGAGCCGTGACCACCTGGCTCATCGACCGATTCCTCACCCCTTGAGCGGAGAGCGGGCGCATCCCCCGACCGATGCGCCCGCTCCCACCTCCCACGCCACCAAGGCAGGGGCACCCATATGGGTAATAGGCACCCGTCCCGCGGCAGGCTGACAATCACGCCCAACGGCTATTCCCAGAGCGTTGTCCTGCCAGCAAAGGGTTTCGACGTTGGACAGCAACGAATTCGTGTGGGCGAACATCGGCGTCGCCGTCGGCGAGCTGGTGTTCCTGTCACTTTCGGCGAGGTACGCCTTGCGCGCCACCCGGCGTGTACGCGACCGGAGCCGGTTACGGAGCTTCCGCCGGACGGCGCAGGCCGCACACGGGATCGTGGTCGACAACCAGGCGGAATGGCTCCAGGGCCACACCAGCGTGATGGCCTTGGACTCCGCCATCGCCGTGAGCTCGAACGCCGGTGGCGCCGTCTTCCGGCCGGTGGTGCGTTTCGAGACCCAGGACGGTACTCCCGTGACGTTCGCCGGCCGTACCCCGAGCAGCCGCCAATGGATCGTCGGCTCGTCCGTTCCGGTGAGCTATGACCCCGGCAACCCGTCCAACTCGGAAGTCACCGGCGAAACGAGAATCCGCCATCCCCTATGGCCCCTGCTGAAACTCATCCTGTGCCTCATGGTGCTGGCCTATCTCGTCGCCGCGCAGGCCTTCTACCTGATGCAAGGGGTCAACGAGTAGCCCCTGACCGCCCGATCGCCACCGTCGCCGAGCGGCCGACGCGGTACCAACGGACAGGTTGCCCACCACCGCGTGCATCGTGCCCGCAGAAATGGCCGTGCTACGGCCCTGCCGAGCCGACCCCGGTCATCATGCACGCACCCCGGCACGCTGGCGGAACAGCTCGATCCTTCGTCCCCCGGCGGACCGGCAGGCCGTTGTTCAGCACATCGGGGCGTCCACCACATCCGATTCCGCCCTGGCACATGACCCGGTCTGCTCACGGTGGGTGCCGGGTGACTGGGGCGGCAGGGTGCTAGTGCGGCGGCCGTCACCCGCGTCCGGGAGGCCGGTCGTGCATGGGTGCCGAGCTCGACGGTGTCTATGGCGTCGCGACCGACCACCGCCGCACCCTGCGACACCTGATCAGCGCCAACGACCAGGGCGCGGAGTGGACGACTGCGGGCATCTGCTTGGCTGAGGGCATGGCGGTGCAGGCGGAACTGGTCGGCTTCACCATCGGCGCGCTGATCGCCGTGGTCACCGCCCCGTCGGGGTGTCGGGAGCGGTATTCCTGCTTCCGGCGCAGCTCAGCGTGCTGGGGGTTCCGAGCCCCGCCGTCACGCCGACCAACCTGCTGTTCAACGTGGTCGCCGGTCCGGCCGCCCTGGCCCGCCATCACCGCCAGGGGGATCTCGCGGGCCCGCTGACCCGGCTGCTGATTGCCGGGACGCTGCCCGGCGTGATGCTCGGAGCGTCCATCAGAGTGTTCGTGGTCCCTGGCCCCACGGTCTTCCGCGTTCTGGTCGCCCTGCTCCTGCTGCCGTTGGGCCTGTGGCTGTGCGTCCGCGCCGTGCGTCCGCCCAAGCACCAAACCGGTCAGCCGTCCACACGCTTCATCACCGTGTTCGCGCTGGCGGTCGGCACCGTCGGAGGCATATACGGGATCGGCGGCGGCTCCATCCTCGGCCCCATCCTGGTGGGCCGCGGTATGCCCATCGCCCGTGTCGCTCCGGCCGCGCTCGCATCCACTTTCCTCACTTCGCTGGTGGGCGCGGGCACGTACGCGGTCCTCTCGCTCACGCCCAGCCGTTGACGGCACCGAGCCGAGGGACCCGCCGATGTGTATCACCGCCCCTTCCCAGAAGTGCGAGCTCAACGAGTGTTGGGGGCTTCGAGCGGCGTCGATTTGAGGGGTTGACGGTGCCGGTGGGGCAATTTACGCTCCAGAAAGCGCTTTCTGAGGAGGGTCGATGAAGGGCTCTGCCAGCCGCCGGCGCCTGCTCGCCGTCCACGGAACGGCCGCCGGGCCGACGGGGCTCGGCAGGTTCCCGGACGGCCAGAGCGGCGTCACCCGCCAAGATGCCGATCCCGGTCCCGGGGTCACGCCGCCCGACCTCGTCCCGGAGACCCGAGGCCCGGATCAAGGCGGTCTCCCTTCCGACACGGTTGCCACGCATGCCTAAACGGGCGCCTATGCGGCAGTCCAGACGCATCGGCCGCATCCGCTGTGCGGTTCCCGGCTGTTCGCCATGCCATCGAGAAAGCGCTTTCACGTCTGAGGCGGCGGCGCCTGCGCGGCAGCCCGTGGCAGCGCGGCGGCTCGGCGTCGCGCTCGGGAGGCCGCCCGCCCCGGCCCCGGCGCCGACGCCGCGCGGCCCGGCGCCTCGCGGGGCCGGGGCTTCCGGGGGCTGGCTGCCTTGACGTCTGGCCGCTTCGACGGTTGTCCGTTTCGGCGTCCGGTCCGATCAGGGGCCGGGCCCGATGACCTGCACCACTGACCGCTGATCTTCGTAAAGGAGCGAGGGCATGGAGACAGGACGGCGCGCGTTTCTCGCGGGGACGCTGGGGGCGGCACTGGCGGGCACGATGCCCGGATGGGCGGCTCCCGCATGGGCGGCGCAAGGGCTGGAGGCCGGGACTCTCCGTCTGGACTTCGGCGGCGCGACGCCGGAGCCGGCGCCGGGCTACGTGCGGGTCGGGACGGAGGCCTACACCGAGGCGCGGGGATACGGCTGGGTCTCGGCGGACGGGCTCAGCATCCGTGACCGGGGCGGTGATGCTCCGCAGCGCGACTTCGTGTTCGGCAAAGCGGCCCATGTGTTCCGGATCGGGAGTCTGGCGCCGGGCCGCTACCGCCTGCGCGTCCTGTCCGGCGACCTGACGTTCGCCGACCACTTCACCCGGCTGCGGGTGCCGGGGGTGGACGGCGGCGAGCCGCTGCCGGTGCTGCATCCGAGCTACGCGCAGTTCGCCGAGCTGACTGCGACGCTCGTCGTCCCGGAGGGCGGCACGGGGGTCGACGTCACCGTGGACTCGCCCGCGGACAACTGGGTCGTCAACGCGCTGGTCATCGAGCCTGCGGCAGCTCCCGAGCCGGTCCGGGTCACCTTCACCGATGCCCCGGTCACCAGCACCTGGGGGCCGATCCTGACCACACCGGATCCGACGGCGCCGCTGCTCGACGGCCACCGGTCGCGGTCGGCGGGCGGCCGGGTCCGGCCCACCGGCCTCGGGCGGGGCGACTATCTGCGGCTGATCGCGAGCGAGGTGGACTTCTGGAAGGCCGGGCAGGACGCCGACGGCGCGATCATCGATCCCTACCGGAACCGTGAGTTCCAGTACAGCACGCCCGCCTTCGCCCACGCCGCCGCGGCCCTGGTCGTGTACGCCGGACGGAAGGACCTCCTGAAACAGGCCGCGCTCGCGCTGGACTGGTCGGCCCGGGAACTCGCCGAGCGCACAGCCGCGGACGGCCACGAGGACTTCTTCGCGCCGATGCTCGCCCATGCGATCCGGCTGCTGGAACCGCATGTCCCCACGGCGCGCTCCGCGGCCTGGAAGAACGACATCGGCCGATTCGACCCGTTCGCCACCTACCGTTCGGGCATCGGTGCCAACAACTGGAACATCGTCGCCGCCAGCGGTGAGGCGCTGTTCCAGAGGATGGGCCTGCGGGCGGCGTCCGACCGCTACCCCGAGGTGAGCTTCGCCGCGCAGGGCAGGCACTTCGACACCTCCTACGGGCTCTATCTGGAAGGCCCGATGCCCTATGACCACTTCCCGCGCCTCTGGCTCGGAGATCTCATCGCGCGGGGGTACACCGGCCCGTACCGGGCCGAGCTGACCGAGGCCCTCCGCCGTGCGGCCATCACCAGCCTCTTCATGCAGTCGCCGAACGGCGAGCTGCCCGCCGGTGGCAGGTCCGCGCACCACCAGTGGAATGAGGCGGAGCAGTGCGTGACCTACGAGGTCTTCGCGGCACGCGCGCTGGCCGCAGGCGACAGGGAACTGGCCGCCTACTTCAAGCGGGGCGCGCACCTCGCGCTGCGCTCCATGTTCCGCTGGGTGCGTCCGAGCGGCGAAATGCAGATCGTCAAGAACTGGATGGACCCGGCGCAGAGCTTCGGATACGAGTCCTATTCGGGCCACTCGCAGTACAACCTGCTGCCGATGTCGATGCTGGCCATCGCGTACGAACACGCGGCCACGACCGAGCGCGTCAGCGAACGGCCCGCCCCCGCGGACACCGGTGGCTACGTCCTGCACATCGAGCCGCTGCACAAGGTCTTCGCGAACGCCGGTGGCGGCTACGTGGAGATCGACACCGCCGGCGACCACCACTACGACGCGACGGGGTTCATCCGCGCGCACTTCGCGGGCCACTCACCGCAGCTCGGGTCGAGCGACTCGCTGCTGGCCGCGCCGAGCTACCGGATACCGGACGGCCCCAGGCCGCCGACGACCGGGATGGGCGTGGCGTGGGAGGTCGGCCCCGGCCAGTGGCGCCACTTCGGCGAGCTCGAACCGGACCTGACGCGGGACGCCGTCGTACGCCCGACCCGGCTGCGCGGCGACGACGTCAGGTTCACCGTCCGGTACGAGGGTGATTTCGGCGGCGGCGTCACGATGGTCGAGGAGCGCTTCGCGGTCACCCCGCGGGAAACCCGGGTCACCACGATCCTCCGCGGCTACGACGGGCCGGTGCGGCGCGTGGCACCGGTGCTCTCCCACGACGGACGCACTCCCGGCACGATCCAGGTCCAGGGGGACGCGGTGCGTGTCTGGCAGCAGGGCGAGCACGGCACCTCCAAGCTCACCTACCGCATGCCCGGCGCCGCGTCGGTCGTGGTCGGCAGCGAGGAATACGGCAACCACAACGGTCTGATGCGGCTCGCCGTCGGCGAGTACGCCGCGGGTGCGGCCGCCGCGGGCGTCACCCTCGTCATCGCCCCGCAGGGCGACGGGCGGATCTAGTGCGCGCGGACCCCTGGTGCGATGTGGGTGGCCGGGCATGACTCGCCGTAGGACGGCTCACTCGATGTCTGTACCGCCCGGGACGTCATCGGGCGGTACGTCCGACCTGACCCGGACGTACCGGACCGCGTGGCGCCACCGGCGGTGCTCGACGGCCGCGTCCACGCTGATCTCCACCACGACGTCCGGGACGACGCGCGTGTAGGCGGCCGGCCGCTCGGCGCCGGGCAGGCCGCCCGCCCAGCCCGGGGGCAGCTCGGCGGGCCAGGGATGGTCCTGGCCCGCCGCCGTCAGGACGCCGCCCAGGTCCGCTCGGGCGGCGGGCGGCAGCGGGGTGGACCGGGCGACCACGCGCAGCCGGCCGTCCGGTTCGTACCGGCCGAGGACCAGGGTCTGCGGGGCGGTCACCGTCCCGGTGACGCCGCCGATGATCGCCTCGGTGGTGAGGCGGTGCTTCACCTTCCACCACCCGCGCCTGCCCTCCCGGTACACACCGTCCGCGGCCTTGACCACCAGGCCCTCGATCCCTTGGGCGGTCAGCACCTCGAACCACAACCGCGCCTCGCCGACGTCGCGCAGTTGCGGGCAGAGCACGACCCGGGACGTCCCAGGGAGCTCGGCCAGCAACTCCTCCAGTACCGCCCGCCGCCGTGACAGGGGCCGGGGACGGTGGTCCACCCCACCGGTCTCCAGGACGTCGAACACCACGTAGTGGCACGGCTCGGCGACCGCCAGGTCGGCGCGCCGGCGGCCGGCCGCGTGGCGGCGCTGCAGCGCACCGAAATCCAGGCGCCCGTCGCCTCCCCACCGGACGATCTCGCCGTCGACGACGGTGCCGGGCGGGACGGCCTCGAAGACCGCCGTCACCACATCGGGAAAGGCGCCGTTCAACCGTTTGCGGCGGCGCGACCACAGATGCACGCCGCCGTCCTCGTCCACGATCGCCAGCGTACGGAACCCGTCCCACTTGGGTTCGTAGCGGCAACCACCCGGACACGCCCGTTCCTCGGGGACGCGGTCGACGGCGGTCGCCAGCATCGGGGCGACGGACGCACGGATGTGCACGGCGTCAACGTCCCCGAAGCCGGCTCATGGCCTACGGCTACCCTGCCGCCTCACCCCCACAGCGGCCCGGCACCATCCTTGAGCCGGCGATGACCAGGTCATTGCTTCGCGCTGAGCCACCCGGAGCGGTGCGGTGTCAGAAGGTCGTCGGGGCCAGGTATCGCAGGACGATGACATCGGCGCCACGAACCGGGGTGGACGCGGTGAACGAGCCATAGGGGCAGTCGCGAGGCACCAGGTGCTCGACCGCGAGGGGGGCGTGGCGCGCACATCCAGGCACGGGGTGTCGATCGTCCAGCGTGCGGTCGTACGGCTGTTCAGGGTGTGGCATGAGACATCTCCTGCGGCATCGACAGGGCCGGTCCCATCGCTACCGCCTGGCAGCCGAAGTAAACATGGCCGATTTGCCCCGATATAGGGCGAATGATCCGCGAATGTGGATCTTCACACGGGCGCCGTCTCGCGTTACGGTCCGGGGAGTTCCTTCAGCCCCTCGCCCTGTGGTGGTCCCATGGAGTCGCTCGAGAACTTTTTGGCGGATGTCAGCAGTTTCGTCTGGGGTCCGTGGCTGCTGATCCCGCTACTGCTGCTGACCGGCCTGTACCTCACCATCCTTCTGCGCGGCCTGCAGTTCCGGCATTTCCGCCTGGCCTTCTGGCTGGCGTTCTTCAAGCGCAAGGAAGACGACGATGTCGACGGCGACATCGCGCATTACCAGGCGCTGACGACGGCGCTGGCCGCCACCGTGGGCGTCGGCAACATCGCGGGTGTGGCGACCGCCATCGCGCTCGGCGGGCCCGGCGCCGTGTTCTGGATGTGGTTCACGGGCCTGGTCGGCATGGCGACCAAGTACAGCGAGGCCTTCCTCGGCGTGCGGTTCCGGCGCACCGACGCCGCCGGGGAGCAGAGCGGCGGCCCCATGCACTACCTGCGGGAGGGCATCCAGGGCCGTCTCGGCTGGTTCCTGGGCGGGTTCTTCGCGATCGCCGGCGCCATCGCGGCCTTCGGGATCGGGAACATGGTGCAGGCCAACACCGTCGCCGAGAACGTCGAGGACGAGTGGGGGCTGGCGCCGTGGGCGACCGGCCTGATCGTGACGGTGCTGGCCGGCGCGGTCATCCTGGGCGGCATCAAGAGCATCGGCCGGATCACCAGCGCCTTCGTCCCGATCATGATCGTCTTCTACATCGTGGGCGCCGCCGCGGTCCTGGCGTTCAAGATCGAGGAACTGCCCGGGGCGATCGGGCTCATCTTCACCGACGCCTTCTCGGGGACGTCGGCGACCGGCGGGTTCGTGGGCGCCGGGGTGGCCGCCGCCATCCGCTACGGCGTGGCGCGGGGGATCTTCTCCAACGAGTCCGGGCTCGGCACCGGCGGCATCGCCGCGGCCGCCGCCAAGACGACCCACCCGGTGCGGCAGGCGCTGGTGTCGATGACGCAGACCTTCATCGACACCCTGGTCGTGGTGAGCTTCACCGCCCTGACGATCATCGTGACCGACTCCTGGAAGATCGGTGGCGAGGACGAGGCCGCCACCTTCACCGCACGCGCCTTCGACGAGGGGCTCCCCGGCGACTGGGGCAGCGTCATCGTCACCCTCGGCGTGCTGTTCTTCGCCTTCTCCACGCTGCTGGGCTGGTCCTACTACGGCGAGCGCTGCATGGAGTACCTGTTCGGGCGGCGTGCCGTCCTGCCGTACCGGCTGGTGTTCATCGTGGCGGTCTACATCGGCTCGGTCTCGACGCTGACCGCGGTGTGGACGTTCTCGGACGTGATGAACGGGCTGATGGCGCTTCCCAACCTCGTCGGCCTGCTGATCCTGAGCCCGCTGGTCTGGCGGGAGACCCGCGCCTACTTCCAGGAACGTCCGAAGGAAGAGGAGCCCGCCGACGCCGGCAAGGCCTGAGCGCCGGCGTCGTCCCATCATGATGTGCGCGGCGGCCCACCGGGCGGTGGGCCGCCGCGCCGCGGTCAGAGGTAGCGGAGCCAGAGGTACGGGGTCGCGAGAGCCACCGTGATGACGGTGACGATCAGGCCGTACTTGGTGAAGTGCCAGAAGCTGATCGGCGTCCCGTTGCGGGCGGCGATGCCGAGGACGACGACGTTGGCGCTGGCGCCGATGGCGGTGGCGTTGCCGCCCAGGTCGGCGCCGAGGGCGAGGGCCCACCACAGCACGTCGCCGTCACCGCTGGGCTGCTGCTGGACGAGGTCGGCGACGATCGGGCTCATCGTGGCGACGTAGGGGATGTTGTCCACGATCGCCGAGAGCCCCGCCGAGGCCCACAGCAGCAGCATCGTCGCGAACCCGAGACGGCCCTCGGTGGCGTCCGCGGCGGCGCGGGAGACGTCGCCGATGACCCCGGTCTCCACCAGCCCGCCGACCATGACGAACAGGCCCGCGAAGAAGACGAGGGTGGGCCATTCGACCTCTTCCAGCGCCTGCTCGGTGGTGACCTTGGTCGCGGCCACCAGGATGCCCGCGCCCAGCAGGGCGACGACGGACGGTTCGTAGTGCAGCACGGGGTGGAGCACGAACGCGGCGACCACGAGCCCGAGGATGATCAGGCTCTGCCACAGCAGCCGCCGGTCGGTGATCGCCTCCTTCTCCTGCAGGGTCATGACGTCGGCGGCGCGCTTGGGGTCGTAGACGAACGCCCCCCGGAACAGCCAGCGGCACAGCAGGCAGAACACCACCATGAGCACCACGACCAGCGGGGCGAGGTGGACCAGGAAGTCGTTGAAGGACAGGCCGGCGCGGCTGGCGATGATGATGTTGGGCGGGTCGCCGACCAGAGTGGCGGTGCCGCCGATGTTCGACGCCATCACCTCGGCGATCAGGTACGGGACGACGTTCAGCGCGAGCCGCTCGCACACCAGGAAGGTGACGGGGGCGATGAGCAGCACGGTGGTGACGTTGTCCAGCAGCGCCGAGGCGACCGCGGTGATGACCGTCAGCATCACCATCAGCCGGTAGGGCCTGCCGCGAGCGCGCTTGGCCGCCCAGATCGCCACGTACTCGAACACGCCGGTCTGCCGGAGCACCGAGACGATCACCATCATCCCGAGCAGCAGGAAGATGACGTTCCAGTCCACGCCCGACTCGGTGGAGAAGAACGCCTTCTCCGCGTCGGTGATGTGGAACAGCAGCATCAGCCCGGCGCCGCCGAGCGCGACCGCGGTGCGGTGGATCTTCTCCGTGGCGATCAGGACGTAGGCGGCGGCGAATATGGCGATGGCGGCGGCAGCGGCCAAAGGTCAGCTCCTGATCATTCCGGGTGCTTCGGGTCGGCTGTGTCGTCCGGCGGTGCGGTCCGGGCCGGCCGCCGGACCAGGGTGCGGGCCCTGCCGAACCAGGCCGGCACCTCCCGCTCGTCGTCGAAGCCGCGGGCGACGACGATGTCGGTGGAGGAGTGGGCCAGGATCGACAGCATGATCGTCACGCCGACGAGGTGGAAGATCTCCTCGCCGGCGGCGATCCCCGCCTCAAGGACGAGCAGCCCGTATACGACGGAGGCGAACCCCTTGGGGCCGAACCACATCACGGCCACCTGTTCCCGCATGGTCAACCGGGAACCCAGGAACGACACCCAGATCGCCACCGGGCGCGCGACCACCAGGGCCAGGACCGCGAAGACCCAGCCCGTCCAGCCGACGTCACCGAGGAACGCGGGCGACAGCAGCGCGCCGAACACCAGCAGCGCGGCGAGCTTGAGCAGCTCGGCGACCAGCTCGCCGAACTCCTCGAACGCCTCCCGGTGGCCGCGTCCCATCGTCGCGACGGTGACCCCGGCGGCGAAGGCGGCCAGGAACAGGTTGCCGTGGGTGGCCTGCGCCGTCGCCAGCACCAGCAGCCCGATCGCGACCGCGTTCAGCGGTTCGTACTTGGGGGCGATCGCGAACCAGCGGGTCCGCTCCAACATGATCGCGGCCCACGGGATCACCACGCCGATGGCCACCCCGCCGGCCAGCTCGACGCCCAGCTCGCCCAGGTGCAGGTCTTCTTCACCCTGGGCGATGGCGAGGAACAGCACGACGAACGGCAGGACGAGCCCGTCGTTGACGCCCGACTCCACATTGAGGAGATGGCGCAGCCGGGGCGGCACCTTGTCGTTGCCGACCAGCGCGGCGGCGAACACCGGGTCGGTGGGGGTGAGGATCGCCGCTATCAGCAGCGACTCCACCCAGCCCAGCCCCACCACGTACCGCGCGAGAACCGCCGTGACCAGCAACGTCAGCGGCAGCCCCCAGCCAAGGGCACGACCCGGCAGGCGCCACGCGCTGCGCAGGTCCTGCCAGCCGGCGTGCATACCGTCGGTGAACAGCACCGCGAACAGCGCCAGCTCCGCCAGCCCGCCCACCAGCTCGTCCCCGGGCTGGAGCGAGATCACGTCCGTGACGCCGTCACCCAGCAGGAAGCCGCCGACCAGGAACAGCGCCGCCGTGGACAGCACGGTGCGGTGCGCGAGGCTGGACACCAGCACCGCCAGCAGCAACATGGCGGCGAAGCACAGCAGGAGGCTCGTCATGCCGGGGTTCCTTCAGGAAGGCGGATACCACATGCCGACCAGACTTCCCGGCTCACCAGGGACAGACCCTAACGGGATCCGGGGACATCCGCTACGCCCGCCCCCCGCGGTCGGAGCGCCGGTGTCGGATACGTTGCAGGTGTGCGCGCCCGAGACCTCGCCGTCGAGTACCCCACCGTGACGCCCGAAAGCAGTGCGCTGGACGCGGCCCGGCTGCTGGCCGGACACCGCCTCCCCGGCCTTCTCGTCGTCGACGCCGAAAACCGCCCGGTCGCCGTCATTCCGGGCTCCCAGCTGCTGCGGTACACCATCCCGCAACACGTCCGGGACGACCCCACCCTCGCCCGCGTCTACGACGAGCGGCACGCCGACCAGCTCTGCGGCCGGCTCGCCGGCAAGCACGTCGCCGATCTGCTGGCCGAGGAGCGCATGCGGCTCCCCGTGGTCGACGCGGACGCCACCGCCATGGAGATCGCCAGCGTCATGGCGGCGGCCCGCAGCCCCGTGGTGGCGGTCTCCGGCGAGCCCGACCGCACCGACGCCCCGATGATCGGCGTCATCACCGCGTCCCACCTCCTCGACCGCCTCCTCCCGGCCGTCCCGCCCGACGCGGGCTAGGTCGACTCCGCCAGGCGCGCACGGGTGCGGGCCGGTGCCGAGGGCGGGAGGGTGTCGAGGACGCCGGCCAGGGTGACGCCGGAGAGGCTGTCCCGCCAGGCCTGGTGCGCCTCGGCCATCTTCGCGGCGAGGACGCAGGTGTTCCGGCAGTCCTCGGGCGGCAGCGCGCCCCGGCCCTGCTGACGGATCTCGCGGCACTCGTACGGCGAGGACGCGCCGTCGACGGCCTCGACGATCTGCAGGAGCGTGATCTCGGAGGCGGGGCGCGCGAGCCGGAACCCGCCGCGCGGGCCCGCCGTCGCGGCGAGCAGACCGGCTCTGACGAGGGCCTTCAGCTGCTTGGCGAGATAGGGCGCCGGCAGGTCGTAGTACTGCGCCAGCTGCGCCGTCGACGCGCTGGCTCCCGGCTCCAGCTGGGCCAGCGTGGTCGCGCAGTGCAGAACCCATTCGGTGCTTACAGGCAGCTTCACACCCAGGAGTCTATCGTAGATATCGTGGATCTATATTATCCATGATAGCCTTCAGGTCGCTCGCCAGAACAAGGGAGACCACCATGCGGATCGCCGTCGCCGGCGCGACCGGGAACATCGGAACGCTCACCGTCGCCGCTCTCGAGCGGGACGGCCACGAGGCAGTGCGCATCAGCCGCTCGCTGGGCGTGGACCTGACCACCGGCGACGGCCTCGACGACGCGCTGGCCGGCGTGGACGCGGTCATCGACGCCACCAACAGCACCGCGGCCGACCCGGCCGAGACGGTGGCCTACTTCGGTGCCGTCACACGGAACCTGCTCGCCGCCGAGGACCGGGCCGGTGTCGCGCACCATGTGCTGCTGTCGATCGCGGGGGTCGACCGCATCGAAGGCAACGCGCACTACGCCGGCAAGCGCGAGCAGGAGCGCCTGGTGGCCGCCGGTCCGGTGCCCTGGACGATCGTCCCGGCCACGCAGTTCCACGACTTCGCCGCGATGGTGGCGAGCTGGACCGAGCAGGACGGCGCCGCCACGATCGCGCCGCTGCTGGTCCAGCCGGTCGCGCCCGCGGACGTGGCCGGCGTGCTCGCCGAGATCGCGACGGGACGGCCGCGGGGGCGCTACGGCGACGTCGCCGGGCCCGAACCGCAGGACCTGGTCGACATGGCCCGGCGCACCAACCAGGCGCTCGGCCGCACGGTGAAGCTGGTTCCCACGTGGTCGGCCATTTTCAGTGCGGAGGCCGCCGGCGACGTGCTCCTGCCCGGCCCGGACGCCCGCATCATGCCCACCACCTTCGACCAGTGGCTCGCCGAGCAGCGATAGACCGTCCGAGATCACGATTGGGCATCCCGCGGCACCCCCGGCGGGGCATTGTGGCGTCCTAGAACGGATCACGGCCTCTCCGCCCACCGGAAGGAATCGCACCTGCCATGTCGCCCTCTGAACCGGTATCGGAGTTACCGTCACCCGAGGACATCTGGACCTATGGCGGCGTGGTGGCGGCCCTGGTCAGGGGAGGGATGGGGATCGCCTCCTGCCGGGTCGGCGCCTCGGGCCTGGACTTCGACGACGGCGGTGGCAACCGGTGGACGCTGACCTGGGTCGATGACGAGCGCGCCGTCCTCGTCGGCGCCGACCACGAGTTCAGCCGGACGGCCTGGCACGACCCTCCGATCGACTTCCTGGCGGACGCGCCGGACTGGTTCCCGCACGCCTGGTTCCGGGAGGTCGACGACGGGGCGCTCGGATTCGTCTTCTGGTGGGACGGCGGCGGCTGGGACCGCAGCCCCTATCCGGAGACGGCCGGGGACGACGGGAGCGCCATCGCCAAGAAGTTCAGCAGTGACGACTCCGTCCACGACCTGTTCAGCGATGGCGACTGGGACGACGAGGCCCTGGACGCCCTCGACGACCTGATCGCCGCCGCCGAGGAATGCTCGGTGGACGAGGCTGTCCTGTCCAGGGTGTTCGAACGGTTCGGCGCGCGGCGGTACGACCTCGCCGCGGCGCTGGCGTGCGCCGAGGAAGCCGGGCTGACCCCGGACAGCCGGCGCGTGCGCGTCCTGCCGTACGAGACAAGGGAGGTGCGCCGCTTCCTTCCCGCGGATGCCCCGCCCCCAGAATTTCCGGACCTCGGCGAGGCGCTGGCGAGCGCCGCCGACGATCCGCCGGAGGCGCGGCGGCGGGTCGTCGGGTCCGCCGTCGACCTGCCCGCGTGGCTCGTTCCGGCGTTCTTCGAGCACGCCTGCCGGACGTTCCACGTGGCCGGGCACGGGGCCCTGGGCTCGGCGTTCTTGCGCAAGGCCTGGGAGGCCGAGGACTCCTTCGCCGACCTGTTCGGACTTGCCCCCGACACGGCCCGGTCGCACCGCACGGTGCTGGAACTGCTGCCGGCCGGGGCGTTCGCACCGGACCTGGTACGCGAGTATCTGGCCCGGTTGTCCGCTCGTCCCGACGCCGCCGCGCATGCCGAGGCGCGTGAGGTCGCGGACGCGGTCTTCGCCCTCGGCGCCGTCCCCGATCCCGGCTTGATCACCGACCTGGTCGCGGTGGCGGACGCGGCCGGGACGGAGGGCACGGCCGAGGAGGACTGGGTCGCCGAACGGCTGCTCCGGCACGACCTGCTGCGGCGTTCGGCGCGGCCCGTCTGGGAGGCCGTGCGAAGCGCGATGCGGCGGGTGTGCTACGACTCCGCCGACCTGCGCGACCTTCTGATCGCCGCCGACCCGGGCCGGGGGGACGCCCTGGAGCAGGTCCGCCTCGAATGGCTGCGCCTGCTGGCCTGGAGCAGGGCGGGCGCCCACCTGTCTCCGGAATGGTTCGTCTCCCTGGGCCCGGCGCCTGCGGAACCGCTCGCCTCTCTCGTCGACCAGGCCACCGACCGCCTCTTCGCCCCGTCCGCGGGCGGGGGACCGGTCAGGAGCGCGGAGCCGCTGGCGTTTCGCAACCTCGACAAGAATCGTCCCGAGGGCGGGCCGGCCTGGGTCCGGAGAGACGATCTCGACGAGCCGGCCAGGCGCCTGCGGGACGACCCCGCCGGGTTCCGCGACGAACTCGACTGGTTCGTCCGCACCGTGACCTACTACGCCTCCAACGCGACCTACCTGGGCCGCTTCTGCGGGGTGCGCGAGCTCGGGGAGGCACTCGCGGGGCGCGTCCGGGAATGGACCGCGCAGGTCTCGGCCGGTGACCTCCTCGGCCTGGAGATCGCGCTGCCCCACCTGGTGCCGCTCGCCGACGCCGGGCACACCGGCATCGATCCGGACGCGTTCGCCGGCCTCGACATCAGCGACCCCGTCGACGTCGTGTACCGGGCGCTTCGCACCGGCCTTCCCGAAGAGCTGGCCCCGCCCGTCGCCCCGCGGCCCGGCAAGGCGCGGGTGGTCGCGACCCAGCACCTCGACCTGCTCACCGTGGCGATCGGGAGCAGCGTCGAAGTGCACGGCCCGGACGGCGTCGTCCACCGCGGCAAGGTGGCCTCGGCCGCCGGACGCCCCTGGTACGACGGCGAGTCCTTCTACGTCTCCAGCAGCGACGTGTCCACTGGAACGCGCCGGACCCTGCGCGTGGTGAACGCGGAGGAGCTCGCCTACGACCCGGAGGCCCGCGACCGCTGGCCGGACGCCCCGTCCAGCGTCGAGGTGACCTTCCCCGGCGCCGCCGAGCCCGCCTCCGTCCGGCTTCACGGGGCGATGATCCATATCATCGCCCCGGACGGGTCGCTGACCGCCCGGGTCCGCTACCGCGATTCCCAGAGCATCGAGGAACCGCTGGTGCCGCCGCCCGGCTGGTGGCCCCGACTCGTCCCGGCCGACGTCGCCGGGTCGCAGGCCCTGCGCGGGCTGACACGCGAGGTCGCCGAGCAGCTGGTGGACGCGGCGCTGCACGGCCCGGCCGAACGCGCCGCCGCACTCGACCGCCTGCTCCCCACCGTCACCGAGCCGCGGCTCAGGAGCGCGATCGACGACCTCGTGCGACGCGCGGCCGAGGTGCTCCCCGGCGCGATGCGGCTCCGCGACCGGCTCGGCATCGACCGTCCCGAGCGGGCGCCCTCCCTGATCCGCAGGGAATCCGGACCGTCCGGCGCACGCGACGACGCCACGGTCATCGCGGCGCGCATCGTGGCCAGGGCGCTGGCGGACGCCGCCGACCCGGGCACGCCGCACCTCCTTCGCGCGATGGCGCTGCCGCCCGGCTTCGACCCCGTCCTGTTCACCTTCGGCAAGCTCGGAGCCGAGGCGCTGACGGCCGCCTGGCCCTGGACGCCCGCCCGAGACCGCGACCGGTCGCTGATCACTCTGCGGACCTGGGGCGACATCCCCTGGGGTGATGGCAGCGGGCGATGGCGGCTGCACCAACTCGCGTTCACCGGCGGGAACCGCGATCGGGACGGCGAGCTGTGGCGGACGCCGTCCGGTTCCCTTTTCCTGCAGCCCGCCCAGATCGGTCGCCACCGGGGAGCCTGGGCCGTCGAACACTCGCCGGACGGCCGCTTCGAGCCCCTCGACCTGCCCGGTCACACCGAGCTGAATCCCGCCGTCCCGCAGGGTTGGGGCGGCGCCCGGATCACGGAGTTCGTCCGGCTGCTCGCCGAGCGCGGGCCGGCGCCCTACGACGTCGCCGGCGTCCGCGACCTGGCCGCACGCACCGGACTCCCTCTTCCCGAGGTCGCCTCAGCGGCCTTCGGCTACCCGTTCATGGCGGGCGACGAGGCCGAACTGGAGCGCTATCCGGCGGAGATCCTCGACCTCTACGCCGATCCCGGCACCGGTGAGCGCGGCCACAAGACCCAGCGGTCCTACCGGCTCGACCGCGAACTCCGCGAGGTCCTGATGCCCGAGGACCCCGCCGACCTGTGGACGACCGGCCCCGCCTACGACCGCGCCGCCGAGTGGTGGCGCACCACCGGCTCCCACCACGACGACACCCCCACCCCTTGACCAAGCGGGCGGGCCGGTCTTCAGCGTGGGCTGAGCCCGTCGATCACCGCGCGGGGCAGGTAGTCGGACTCGACCCGCACCGGGATGCCCCGGTCGTGGGCGAGGCAGGCCAGTCCGAGCGCGTCGAAGGAGAGCTGCCCGTCCGGGTCGTCGATGTTCTCGCCCGCGCTGTAGTAGTCGCGGTAGAGGCCGAGCGCGTCGGCGAGGACGGCGTTGAAGCCGTCCGCGTCGTCCTCGGCGATGCGCTCCAGCAGCCGGGCACGGGGATTGCGCAGGCATTCCCAGTGCCCGTCACCGGACGTCTTGGCGAGGGCGTTCCGCAGATGCGGACACGGGTCCTCTCCGCGTAGGACGGCGTGGCACGCGCGCGCGTAAGAGTTGGTGTCCGGAAGCGAGACGTCGAGGTCGTCGGCGTCGAACGCGGCCAGGATCGCCAGATCCGCCTCCCTGCGGGACGTCCAGGCGAGCGCGGCGGCCCTCGCGTAGTTCCAGTCGGAGACGTCGCCGTTCGGCCCGGACGCGGGCAGTTCCTCGGTGCGTCCCCGCAGCGTGACGGCGATCGCCGTGCCGCGCGGGACCGAGGCCAGCCGGAACGCCGACGCGAACGACTCGCTCGCCATCAGCAGCCCGTCGATGTACGCGGAGGTCTCGGCTCGCGGGTCCAGGACGGAGCGGAACGACAGCGCCAGCATCTTGTGCTTCGCGGGACCGGCCATCGCCGAGAACCGGAACCGGACGAGCACTTTCGGGCTGAACGCGTGCTCCACATCCTGCTCGGAGACCTCGCTGTCGTCCTCCAGCCATTCGGCGGCGCGGTCGGCGTCGAACTCGGGGCGGGCGACCGGGCCGTCCGCGCTCGGTTTCCTGGGCCCCGCCTGCGTGAGCAGCCGCTCGGGAAGATAGCCCGACTCGACCTCGATCGGCAGCTCGGCCTCGCGCGCGAGCGCGGTCATGGCCAGCGGCCCCCAGGCGATCAGATCGCGCGGGTGCCTCCCGGCCCGCTCGCGGTGCTGCTCCAGGGCCGCGCCCAGGGCGGCGTTGAACGCGGCGGCGTCGCCTTGGGCGATCGCGCGCAGCATCCGGCCCTCGGGGGAGTCCGGGTAGGTCTCGGCGGGCTGTTTCCCGAAGAAGGCGCGAAGGCCTAGAAGGTCGTCATCCTCGGGCAGGGACCGCATGAATCGGCTCAGGTCGAGCATGGCGCGCTCCTCCCCGACGGCGAGCGCGACCTGGTAAGCCCAGATCCAGTCGCGCGTGCTGAGGCTCTCGTCATCCTCCTGCCGGAAGCCGAACCCGACGCCCAGGTATTCGACGAAGGCGCGGACCTCCCCGCCGGCCGGGACGGTCTGGGCGAGCACATAGTCCCTGTACAGCTCCGCGGCGGAGGTCAGCGCGAGCCAGGTCTCGCGGGTCTCGACGAGCGGGTCGATCTCGACGGTGCGCGCCGCCGCGTAGTCCAGCAGCATGTCGGCGAGCATCTTGATGCCGTACGGGCCGCCGTTCTCGGCGAGCTTGGTGTCCCGGTCTAACTGCTCGGGGACGTCCGCCAGAGCGGACGCAACAGACTCTTCGGAAATGTCATGACGATCAATGCGCATGGAGCGTGAGCGTAGCGATCGCGACCGACACCCGAAGGCCAACGCCGGAACCCGTCTCCGGCGCTCCACGGCCGGGTGGTCACCGCGTCGTCACCGGCTGCGGCGCGTTGTGGGCGCGGCGGTAGGCCAGGGGCGACAGGCCCACGTGCGCGTGGAAGTGCTTGCGCAGGGCGACGGGGTCGCCGAAGCCGCAGGCGGTGGCGATCCGCGCGACGGTCAGGTCGGTGGACTCCAGCAGCAGGCGCGCGTGTGCCAGCCGCCGCTGCGCCAGCCACTTCAACGGGCTGCTGCCCACCTCGCCGCGGAACCGCCGGGTGAAGGTGCGCACGCTCATGTGCGCGTGCCGGGCCATGTCCTCCAGGGTGATCGGGTCGGCCAGCCGGTCCAGCGCCCACTGCCGGGTCGCCGAGGTGGAGCGGTCGGCGTCCTCCGGAACGGGGTGCTCGATGAACTGCGCCTGCCCGCCCTCGCGCCACGGCGCCACCACGCAGCGCCGCGCGGCGGCCGAGGCCACCGCCGCCCCGTGGTCCAGCCGGACCAGGTACAGGCACAGGTCGATGCCGGCCGCTCCGCCGGCGGACGTCAGGATGCGTCCGTTGTCGACGAACAGCACGTCCGGATCGACCTCGACGTCGGGGAACAGCCGCGCCAGCGCGTCGCACAGCATCCAGTGCGTGGTGGCCCGCCGACCGTCCAGCAGACCCGCCGCCGCGAGCAGGAAGGCCGAGGTGCACAGGCTGACGATGCGGGTCCGCGGCCCTATCCGGGCCAGCGCGGCGGCGAGTTCCGCGGGGAGCGCGCCGGACGCGAGCAGTTCCTCGCCGGGCTCCTGCGTGGCGATCACGACGGTGTCCGCGGTCTCCAGCAGCGACTCGTCGTGGTCGACGACGATCCGGTAGTCCTCGTGCGTGCGCACCGGCCGGCCGCCGAGGGAGCAGGTGCTGACGGAGTACAGGCGGGTCCCGTCCGGTTCGCAGGCCTCGTTGAACACCCGGGCCGGGATGCCCAGGTCCAGCGGCAGGACTCCGTCGAGAGCGAGGACGGCGACGCGATGCGGCATGGCCGGAATGGTACGACAGATGGCCTTCCGGCCACTCACCCGCGCCCATGACCAAACGCCACGCTTTCTCGTGCCGGGGCCTAGTCCCGGAGCAGAGCGAGACGGACATGAGCGAGGACGACATGAGCGAGCACTCCATGCGGGCGGTCACCATCAGGGAGTTCGGCGGACCGGAGGTCCTGACCGTCGAGGAGGCCGCGCGCCCCGAGCCGCTGCCGACCGAAGTCCTGGTGCGGGTGCACGCCGCCGGCGTCAACCCGGTGGACTGGAAGACCCGCGAGGGCCAGGGCATGGCGGGGCTGCAGACGTTCCCGCTGATCCTGGGCTGGGACGTCTCCGGCGTCGTCGAGGAGGTCGGCTTCGGCGTCACCGCGCTCGCGCCCGGCGACGAGGTGTACGGCATGCCCTGGTTCCCGCGTGCCGCCGGAGGCTACGCCGGGTACGTGACCGCACCGGCCCGCCAGTGGGCCCGCAAGCCGGCCACCCTCGACCATGCGCACGCCGCCGCAGTGCCGCTGGCGGCGCTGACCGCCTGGCAGATCGTGGTCGACACCGTCCAGGTGCGGGCCGGGCAGCGCGTCCTGGTCACGGCGGCGGCCGGCGGGGTGGGCCACTTCGCGGTCCAGTTCGCCCGCCACCTGGGCGCCCATGTGATCGGCACCGCCGGCGCCGCCCGCCACCCCTGGCTCAAGGAGCTCGGCGCCGACGAGACCATCGACTACACCACCACCCGCTTCGAGGACGCCGCCGCCGATGTCGACATCGTCATCGACCTGGTGGGCGACGCGCATGACCGGACAGGCACCCGCTCGCTCAAGGTCCTGCGCCCCGGTGGTCTGCTGGTGGCCGTCCCGGGCGGTGTCTCCCCGGAGCTGGCGCAGGCCGCCGAGACGGCCGGCGTCCGGGTCACTCCGTTCCTTGTGGAGCCGGACGGGGCCGCGCTGACCACGATCGCCGGGCTGATCGACGCCGGCGATGTCGCGGTCGAGGTGGAGGAAACCTTCCCGCTAGAGCAGGCCGGCGCGGCCCACGCCCGCGGCGAGACCGGCCGCAGCCGCGGGAAGCTCGTTCTCACCGTGACCGACTGACCAACCCCCGCAAGCACCCGGCTGGCCCGCTCAGGGCGTGGGCATTCTCCGCTCCGGAGTCCCGGGGGCCGCCGGTCGCGGCGCCCGGAGGTGCCGGTCAGTGGCTTGGAGCCTTCTCGTGTTCCGCTTCCGGGACGGCAGCGGAGGCCGGGCGCGGGGTGCGCAGGGTGACGGCGGCCAGGACCGCGCCGGCGAGTGCGATCAGCGCCGCGCCGACGAAGGCGGCGGAGAACCCGTCGGTGAGCGCGGGCAGGTCGCCGAGCCGCCCGGCGCCGGAGGACGCGGCGATGGCGGTCATCGCGGCCAGCCCCAGTGCCGAGCCGACCTGGTAGCTGGTGTTGACGATCCCGGAGGCCAGGCCGCCCTCCTCCGGACGGGCGGCCGACAGCGCGGTGCCCAGGGAGGGGATGAAGGCCAGGGACATGCCGAGCGCCGCCACCAGCGAGGCGGGCAGGACGTCCACCCAGTAGTCGCCGTCCGGGCGGATCAGTGACAGCCAGCCCATCCCGGCGGCCAGCACCAGCAGCCCGGCGACGATGGAGCGCTTCGGGCCGAGGCGTCCGAGGGTCCGCGGCGCGAGGACGATCATCCCGAGCATGATCAGCGCGGTCATCGGGACCAGCGCGGCGCCCGAGGGGAACGCGCTGTAGCCGAGGACCTGCTGCAGGTAGAGGTTTAGGAAGAACCACATCGGAATCCACGCGCCGCCGAGCAGGAGCTGCGCGAGGTTGGCGGCGCCGAGGTTCGGCGCGCGGAAGATCGAGAGCGGCATCAGCGGGACGCGGCGGGACGCCTGCACGGCCAGGAACACCCCGAGCAGGACGAGCCCACCCGCCAGGACCGCCCAGGTCGCGCCCGCATCCCAGCCGACCTCGGGTGCGCGGACGACGGCGAACACGATCGCGCCGAGCCCCGCGGTGACGGTCAGCGCGCCGATCACGTCCACCGAGCCGCGGGCCCCGCCCCGGCCGCCGGGCATCAGCGCCGGCGCGGCGGCCAGCGCCAGGACGGCGATGGGGATGTTGATGTAGAAGACCCACGGCCAGGACACGTATTCGGTGATGACGCCGCCGAGGAACACTCCCGCGGTGCCGCCCGCGGGGGCGGCGGCGCCGTACAGCGCCAGCGCCTTGGTCAGCTCGCGCGGCTCGGAGCCGAACAGCATCATCAGCAGGGTCAGCGCGGCGGGCGCGATGAGGGCGGCGCCGACGCCCTGCAGGGCGCGGCCGGTCAGCTCGACGGGGACGGTGCCGGCGGCGCCGGCCACCGCGGATCCGGCGAGCAGGACGGCCCAACCGGCGGAGAACAGCCGCCGGGCGCCGAGCAGGTCCGACAGCCGCCCGCCGAGCAGGAGCAGGCCGCCGAAGGCGACGACGTAGGCGTTGAACACCCAGGACAGGTTCTCCTGCGAGAAGCCCAGGTCCTCCTGGATGCGCGGCAGTGCCACCCCGATGATCGAAGTGTCCATGATCACCATGAACTGGGCGGCCGCGATGAGCGCGAGCGCCCACCACCGGCGGGCGGCCGGCGGTGCGGAACGTGCGGACATGACCCCTCCTTATTTACCCCTAGGGGGTATACATCACAGCGCGGATTACCCTAGGGGGGTATATGAGAAACGTCAACCTCGCTCTCCACGG
Organism: Actinomadura madurae; assembly: GCF_900115095.1. GTDB lineage: Bacteria > Actinomycetota > Actinomycetes > Streptosporangiales > Streptosporangiaceae > Spirillospora > Spirillospora madurae. The sequence goes on along the minus strand of NZ_FOVH01000005.1, from coordinate 411,160 downwards.
GAGGCCGAACGGGACGTGCCGGCGCGAGGCGCCCCGCTACCCTGTGTTACACGACGAACACCCCGATCAAGGGCTCGCCGGTGGCCAGCCTCTCGGTGGAAGCGCGGAACGGCAGGTGGGACGGCTGAGGAGGACACCGCGGCGGTGCCGGCGTCAGCCCCTCCCGAGGCTGCCGCTCGGCTTGCTGGTCCTGCTCGGCGTCCTGGCGATGCACGGCTTCCAGGCGTCGCCCAGCCCGGTCGAGATGCCCGGTGTCCCTCTCTCGGTGAGCGCCGGCCACGCGATGGCGACCGGCATCGAGCATCCGTCCCCCGCCAAGGATCAGCCGGACGACCACCACGGTGACCATCCGGGCGGCCAGGTCTGCCTGGCGATGCTGACGATGCTCGTCCTGCTCGGCGCCCTCCTCGTTCTGTACCGGCGCGGATCGACGGCCGTGGCCGCGCAGAGCTTGGTCAGGGCGCTGATTCTCCTGGTCGGACGGCCGCCGCCCAGGCCGTCCCTGCACCGGTTGAGCGTGCTGAGGCTGTGACGGGCCCTCGGCGCATCTCGCATGCGCCGGCGGTCCTGAACACAGAACTCACCACGAAAGGGTCCATTCCCTCATGAAGCGTGCATTCGCGCTTGCCGTCGTCCCTGCCCTGGCGATCGCCTTGGCGGCGTGCGGCGACGACAAGGACTCCGGCGGCTCGTCGCCGGACCACTCGATGTCAGGTCACTCGATGTCCGCCTCGCCCAGCGGTTCCCAGGCGGGGCGGCACAACGACCAGGACGTCACGTTCGCCCGGATGATGATCCCGCATCACCGGCAGGCGATCGAGATGGCCGATCTCGCCACCGCCCGCGCCTCGTCGCCCGAGGTCGAGAAGCTGGCCGCGGAGATCAAGAACGCCCAGGGACCGGAGATCAAGAAGATGACCGGATGGCTGACCGCCTGGGGCGCCTCTCCCGAGATGGGCGGCATGAACCACGGCGGCATGCACGGCATGATGACCGAGAAGGACATGAAGGACCTGAAGGCCGCCAAGGGGAAGCCCTTCGACACGGCCTTCCTGGACATGATGATCGAACATCACCAGGGCGCCGTGGCGATGGCCAGGACCGAGCAGAGCTCGGGCCGGTCTCCCGAGGCCAAGCAGATGGCCGCCGACATCATCTCGTCCCAGACCGCTGAGATCGAGAAGATGAAGACCCTGCTCAAGAAGGTGTAGCCACCGGCGGCGGGCAGGGCCGAACCCCCTGCCCGCCGCCGAAGCGTGCCGACCTCGGGCAGCCCCTCAGCGGTGAGGGCTCTTGCTGCGGTGGGCCAGCGCCTTCCTCGGCGCGTTCCGCCGCACCGTCGGCACCACCCGCCCGGGTAGCGCCGCTGTGGAGCGGCCCTTTAGGACTGGTGCGTCTCGTCCGGGGATTCAACCTTCCCGGCGATGTGTTCCAGGGCGGTGAGGTCTTCCGGCGCGAGGCGGTCGATGAAGTGGTGGCGCACCGACTCCAGGTGCGCGGGGGCGGCGTCCGTCAGAGTGTCCAGGCCGTGTTCGGTGAGCACGAGGACGCAGCCCCTGCCGTCGGCCGGGTCGGGTTCGCGCCGGATGAGGCCGCGCGCCTCCATGCGGGTGGCGTGCCGGGAGAGCCGGCTGCGCGACCAGCCCATCTTCGCCGCCTGCTCGTGCAGGGTGCCCGCGTGGTCCGGACGTTCCGACAGCGTGCTCAGCACCTCGTAGTCGGGCTCGGAGAGGCCGGCGCGGGAGAGGTCGCGTGCCGTGCCGGTCTGGACGGCGATCATCATGCGGCGGAAGGCCCGCCACGCCCGTTCCTCGTCCGGGCTCAGCCAGCGCACGGGGCCGCCCGGCGGTTTCTTTGACATGTAAACAACCTATCGGCTACTTTCGTTTACATGTCAATGAAACAGGCGCGCGTCCTCGTGCTGGTGTGCAGCACCCGTCCCGGCGCCCTCGGCCCCGCGGTGGGGGCGTGGCTGACCGAGACGATCACGCCCCGTGCCGCCGACCTCGGCGCCGAGCTGGTGCCGCTGGCCCTCGCCGACCTCGGCCTCCCGTTCCTCGACGAGGAGGAGCATCCGTCGTCGGGCGTGTACCGGAACGAGCACACCCGACGGTGGAGCGCGCTCGTGGACGCCGCGGACGGCTTCATCGTCGTGACGCCGGAGTACAACTACGGGATGCCGGCGACCCTGAAGAACGCGCTGGACTACCTGTCCCGGGAGTGGGCGTGGAAGCCGGTCGGTTTCGTCAGCTACGGCAACACCTCGGCGGGAACGAGGGCCGTCCAGCACGCCAAGCAGGTGGTGACCACGCTGCGGCTGGTGCCGCTGGGGTCCACGGTCGCGCTCCGCGTCGCCGACGCCGTGCGCGACGGGGAGGTGCGGCCCGCCGCCGCTGCCGGCAAGGCCGCGATCGGCGTCCTGGAGGAGCTGGTCCGGGTCGCGCACGCGCTCCGGCCCATGCGCGAGCGGGCGCGGCCCGCATCGGTGGCCGGGCCGGAGCAGGGGTCCTACCTGCGGCGGCTGACGCCTGACGACGCCCCCGACGTGACCGTCCTGCAGCGGTGCTGCTGGGTGGACGAGGCCCTCGTCAACGACCCGTTGACCGTCCCAGCGCTGCACGAGTCCGTGGAGCAGGTGCGCGACTGGCTCGCGGACTGGCACGCGGTCGGACTGTGGCGGGACGGCCGGCTCCTCGGCATGGTGCGGACCCGCCGCGTCGGCGCCGAGTGGCATGTGGGACGGCTCGGCGTCGTCCCCGACCTGCGGGGGCGCGGCCTCGGACGCTGGCTGCTCCAGACGGCGGAGGCCGCCGCCGACCCGGCCTGCCGTCGGTTCGTGCTGTCCACTGGGGCGGGCAGCCGGAACAACATCGCGCTCTACCGGAGCGAGGGATACCGCCCGGCCCCTCTCCCCGGCAAGGACGGCACCGTCCGCCTCACCAAGGAGCCACTCCCCACCGGGGCCTGAGCCGGAGCTTGCGACGGACGCGGCCGGCTTCGCCGGGGCGGGCTCGCTTTACCAGATCCGCGCGGCGAGCTTCTTTCCGTGGTGGTACGCCCTGGGCACCGGGCTGCTCAACGGCATCTCCCACTTCGTGTTCCCGATCATCAAGGGCGGCTACTCTCCCGGCCTCTGCACCGCCGACGGCCAAGACCGTGAGGGACGCCGGTACTTGACGCTTGGGGGCAAGTACTTGCTAGTGTCTGTCAAGTGACGACCACGAGCGACCATGTCGAGCTGGTGAACGAGCTGGTCCGAGTGCTGGAGACGCGGATCCTCGACCCGCTGGAGATCCTGCTGGCGTCCGACGAGCTCCTCGGCCCGATCAGGGCGCGGCTGCGCGTGGAGGCCGAGGTCTGGGCCGCCCAGCTGCTCGGCCCCGACCGCCGGCGGGCCACGCTGACCGCCGTGCGGATCATCGCGGTGCTGTTCCCCGGCGACGGGCCCTTCGACCCGCCCGCGTCGTGGTGGCGCACCGCGCTGGGACGGGCCGTGGCCCGCACGGCCGGCCACCCCGCCGTGGCGGCCGTGTCCTACTCCACGGCGGGGGCGATGCTCGGCATCACCCGGCAGGGCGTCGCCGACCTGATCAAACGCGGCAAGCTCGACAGGCACTCCGACGGTGGCGTCACGACCTCCTCCATCCGAGATCGGCTCAACCGTCTGGAGAGTGCCCGTGGCACCGCACGACATGACCATCGATGACCGTCCAGTCCGCCTCGCCGTCCGCGACCACGGCGGCCACGGAACCCCCGTCCTGCTCCTGCACGGCCTGGGCGGCACCCTGCTGCACTGGGACGCGGTCGCGCCGCTGCTGACCGGCGCGCACCGGGTCGTCGCCATGGACCTGCGCGGCCACGGGCTGTCCGGCGACGGACCGTGGGAGTGGGACGCGGTCCTGGACGACGTGCAGGCCGTCATCGACCGCCTCGACCTGGACGCCCCCCTCGTGGTCGGCCACTCCCTCGGCGGCATGCTCGCGGTGCGGTGGGCGCTGCGCCACCCGGACGGCCCCGGCATCGTCAACCTCGACGGCCTGCGCTCGGCGGAGACCGCACCACGGCACTACGCGGGCATCGGCCAAGACGACCTCGGCGCGCTGCTGGGGGAGATGAAGGCCGTCTTCGACGCCCAGGCCGAGGCGATGGCGAGGCCGCTGCCCGAGGCCCACGCCGCGATGTATCCCCAGCGGGCGTTGCGCACGACCGACGAGGGCGTCTTCATGCGGCCGGACGCCGCGCTGGCCGGGCAGATCAGGTACGACCCCCACTTCCAGGACGCCGTCGCGGCGGTGGCCGGCATCCGGTGCCCCGCCCTGTTCGTCCTGGCCACCGGCAACTTGCCCGGCCTGCCGGGCCGGGTCGGCGAGCTCATGCCGGCGTTGCGCGCCGGCATCCGCCGCGACCTGCTCGCCCTCACCGCCGACCGGCCGCACCTGCGGGTGCTCGAACTGGCCGCCAGCCACAACATGGTCGATGAGCAGCCCGAGCAGATCGCCCGAGCCGTCCTGGGATTCCGGGCACAGACCACTCGCTAGGGTGAGCGGTGCTTTCGACCGTGATGACGGATGCTGGAGCGCCATGTTGTACGGGCGTCTTCCCTTTCGGCGCGGTGCTGTGCGACCTCCACGGCGTGCTCCGCACGTTCGACCACGCCGTCCAGGACGCGATCGAGGCACGGCCACGTACCTCAGCTGGACTGCCCGACCCTGGTCGACCACCATCTCCGAACCTTCTTCACCGACACGTGACCGGCCACGATTTACGCCGAGGCGCGGATTACCTGTTCTACTGGGAGGTGTTCGGACGTGGCGTCGGATTGCTTTCCGTCGATTTGTTCGATGAGGATGGTGGCGGCCCGGTGGCCCATTTCGAAGCCCGGTACCCGGACGGTCGTGAGCGGCGGGTCGGTGTGCTGGGCGAATTCGAAGTCGTTGAACCCGATCACGCTGACGTCCTCGGGTACGCGCAGGCCCGCCGCTTTCAGTTTCGCGATGGCGCCGATGGCGAGCAGGTCATTGCCGGCGATAATGGCCGTCGGAGGCTGGGGGCGAGCGCGGATCCGGGCGGCCATCTGGGCTCCGGTGTCCGCGTTCCATTCACCTTCGAACAGGGTCAGGCCCGGGTCGAAGGCGATCCCTCTCTTCTTCAGGGCCTCCTGGTAGCCGGCGAACCTTTGCTCGATCATGGGCCAGGGGGTCGCCGTGCCGAGGAAGGCGATGCGCCGGTGTCCCTTGTCGATCAGATGCATCGTCATGTCGTACGCGCCGACACGGTTCTGGGCGGTCACGGTGTTCACCGAGGGGTCAACCAGGTCCTCGAAGACCACCAGGTTCGAGGTGAGCTGTTTGGTCTCTTCGGTGTATCTGCGGCGCACGGCCGCGTCGCCGCACAGCAGCAGCAACGCGCCGTCCACCCGGTTCTGGCGGATCGGCAGGAGCAGGCCCGAATCGAAATCCCCCGGTTTGGCGGCGTGGACGAGCACCATGTACCCGCGTTCCCGTGCCACCGCGCCGACCCCGGAGATGATGAGGTCGGTCATCGGGTCGGCGAGATAGCGTTCGTCGGGATCCAGCAGCAAGAACGCCAGCGTGTTCGTCTTCTGGATGCGGAGACCGCGCGCCTGGGAGTTCGGCGTGTAGTTCAGGTCCCGCATGGCCTTCTCCACGCGGAGCCTTGTCTCCGTGCTCATTTCGCCAACGCGTGCATTGACGACGTTCGACACGGTCTGAACCGAGACTCCCGCTAGGGCGGCCACGGCCTTGAGCCCTGATCGTTTCGCTGGCGGCTTAGTCGTCACTTGGCGATCCTCTGCATGATGCCTGCGTCACTTTAAGGTTACAGCATCATGACGGTCGGCAGCCTGGTATCAGGCCGTCGAGAACTCCAGGCGGATGCTGTTCAGGTACCTTTCGTCGGGGCGCAGCACCGGGTCCGGGAAGTGCGAGTGGTTCACCGAGTCCGGAAAGGTCTGCGTCTCCAGGGTGAAGCCGGCGAAGGCGTTGTATCGCCCTGCCGGTGCCTTCGCACTGACGCCCTGGAGGTAGCCGCCGGTGTAGATCTGGACGCCCGGCTGGTTCGTCGACAGGGTAAGGCGCCGGCCGCTGTTCGGGTCGATGATGGACGCGACCTCGCGCAGGCCGTGGCCGTCCAGAACCCAGTTGTGGTCGTAACCCGCCCCTGCGTCGGTGATGGCACGTCCGGCCCCGGAATGGGAGACCTTATCGATGTTCTTCCCGATCGGCGTGGGTGCGCGGAAATCGAACGGCGTGCCCTCGACGGCTCGCACTTCGCCGGTGGGAAGCAGCTCCTCATCGACCGGGACGTAGTACGTGCTGTTCAGCTGCATGATGTGGTCGAGGACGGAGCCGGAGGAATGGCCGGCGAGGTTGAAGTAAGCGTGGTTCACGATGTTCGCGACGGTGGTCCGATCCGTGATGGCCTCGATGTCGATTTCGAGTTTGCGGCCTTCCAGTCGATAGGTGACCTGCGTTGTCAGTGTCCCGGGGAACCCCTCCTCGCCGTCGGGCGACACCCGCCAGAAACGCACGTGGTTTCCGTCCATGTGCTGCGTGCTCCAGATCTGCCGGTCGAATCCGCGCTTGCCGCCGTGTAGATGGTTGTTTCCTTCGTTCCTGGTGACCTCGCAGACCTTCTCGTCGAGGGAGAACCTGCCCGCACGGATCCGGTTGGCATACCGCCCCGCTGTCGACCCCATGTAGTTGGGATCCGCCGCGGTCTCATCAAGAGTGGCGCGGCCCAGCACGACATCGGCGAGACTGCCGTTCCTATCTGGAACGTGAAGTTCGAGCAGCCGGGCACCCAAGTTGGTCAGCACGACCCTGCAGAAGTCGTTCTCCAATGTGATGACGTCGATGTCGAAGCCGTTCACCTGTGCGGTGTTGTTCCAGGTCATTTCGTTCCTTCCAGCAGCGGGCACAAGGTCGTTGGTCGTTCGGTCGGTTGTCAGGACCAGGCGAAGGTGGTCGCCCCTCGGGCGGGGACGTCCGCAAGGAACAGGTGGCCGGAGGCGGGATGTGCGGCGAGGTCGTCGGCCGACAGTTCGTCCCTGGCGGTCGTGATCAGCAGCCGGTCACGACCGGGGCCCACGAAGGCGACGCTCGACACGTGCGGTGCCTTCACCAGCACGGTGGCCAGGAGTTGCCCCCGAGGGGAGAAGCACCTGACCTCTCCGCGGCCCCAGATCGCCACCCAGAGGTTGCCGTCGGTGTCGACGCAGATTCCGTCGGGCGACCCGTCCCGGACACTGAAGGCCACGTGGCGTTCTCCGCATTTTCCGGAGGTCGCGTCATAGGAACGGGCCCATATGGTGCCCGGCGTGGTGTCGACCGTGTAAAGGACGGCCCCGTCCGGTGACCACGCGATGCCGTTCGACAGGGCCAGATCGTCGTCGAGAACTGAAACTCCGGCGACGGGATCGATCTGGTACAGCGACTCCCTGCGTGCGGGCTCGCCAAGTGACAGGGTGCCGACCAGGAACCTGCCGCCCGGGTCGCATGCCCCGTCGTTGAACCGGCGCCGCTCGCTTGGACGCAGGGGGCGGCTGACCTCGGTCAGGTGCCCCTCGCCGGTCAACAGGTGAACGGCATGGTGGCCGGCGACGAGCAGATCTCCCGAATCGGTGGGTGCCACCGCGCCGACCGTGTCATCGACGTGATGGGATGCCGTCACGGTGACGCTATCGCCGTCCAGCGTCCCGATATACACGTTGCCCCCGGCGATGTCGACCCAGAGCACGCGTTCACCTGTATCGTCCCAGACCGGCCCTTCCGCTAGCTGATAGGCGTCGACTGAGGCGACTTCGGCCACATACTCCTTCATTTCCCGCCCTTCCCGGTCATCGTGGATATAGCGATCCTCTATCGCAGAGAGTTCAACGAACCGTAGTGTGAATTTCCATGCGACTTTCCAATTCGGATAGGGTCGGCAGACCTTCCCAGTCGCCCCGCGTGCCGACGGTGCAGGCAGCGCAGATCGTGCCCCACCGGAGCCTTTCGGGGATCGGCAAGCCATGGCCCCGCGCCGCGAGATAACCCGCCACGAAGCTGTCACCCGCCCCGATCACGTCCAATACCGTGACGTCCATCCCCGCGATCTCGAAGAGTTCGCCGTCGGCCGCCGCGCAGGCGCCGTTCTTCCCCTGCTTGACGACCACCTCTGCGGGACCGCGTTGCAGGAGTTCCCGTGCCGCGCGCCCGGGCTCGGTCTCGTCTGTGACGAGATGGAGCTCGTCGTGGCCGACGAAGAGCACATCGATGTGCGGCAGGACCTCGCGCATATCGGCCGGCGTCGGTCCGGACAGAGCCCGGCGGTAGTTGACGTCGAAGGACACGACCGTGTCCCGTTCTCGCGCCAGTTGCAGGGCGCGGAACACGGCGGTTCGGCAGCTCGGGCTCAGGGCGAGCGTTATGCCGGTGACGTGGAGGAGGTCGACCCTGTCGAGTGCCGCGAAAGCGGCTTCGACGTCATCTGTGTCCAGTCGCGCGCCGGAACCGTGCTTGCGGTAGTACAGCACCGACACGTAATCCCTGGTCCGGTGGTCGCGCAACATGAAACCGGTGGGCACGTCCGGCGCGAATCTGGCGAACCGGGTATCGACTCCCTCCGCGGTCAGGTCGCGATGGACCCGCGCGCCGATCTCGTCCGAGCCCAGCACGCCCACCCAAGAAGCGGCATGGCCCAGCCGCCGCATCCCGATGGCGACGGTCGATTCCGCTCCCGCCGTCGACAGGTGAAGGTTGACGGCGTTCTTCAACGGAGTCCCGGCGGCGGTGGACGCCACGCCGAGGGTTTCACCGAAGGTGAGCAGGGTTGCCATGGGAACTTTTCTTTCGCCGGAGCGCTGAAAACGATGGACTGTCACTGGACGGCGGACAACGCCGACCGGAGTTGGCGGGCTCGGGCAGAGAGCTCGGCAAGCGAGCCGCCTTCGGGCGCCGATCCCAGCAACGGGCTTCCCATGCCGAGTGCCGTCGCGCCCGCGGCGATATAGGCGGAAGCCGCGGAGAGATCGACACCGCCGGTAGGTACCAGAGGAATCTCGGGGAATGGATCGCGCAGCGACCGGAGATACACCGGTCCTCCCAGCGCGGCCGGGAAGATCTTTATCGCCGTGGCGCCCGACGTCCACGCGGTAAGGATTTCCGTCGGAGTGAACGCTCCGACCACGATGGGCAACGGGACAGTGCCCGCGTACTCGATGACGGGCACGCTCACTGCCGGAGTGACGAGGAACCGGGCGCCGGCGTCGGCAGCGGCCTTGGCTTCCGCGACGGTGGTCACCGTTCCGGCACCGAGCTGCACGTGGGCGGGCAGGGTACCGGCAAGCTCCTGGACGGCGGTCAACGCCCCCCGAGTCGTCAGCGAGAATTCGATGATGTGGATGCCGGAGTCCACGAGCGTCCGGGTCACGGCGGGAAAATGCTCAGCGTTGTTCGCCCGGAGAATGGCGATACAGCCGTGGTCACGAAGGGTGCCGGCGTCCAGTGGGTCCATCGGTGTCACCCTTCGCCGCGCATTTCGATGAGGACCTTGCCGCGGGGTTCACCGCTGCTCGGATCGGCCAGCACGCTCAGGGCCGATGCGAACCGATCGAGGCGGAAGCGATGCGTCACCAGCCGCGACGGCTGGAAGATCCCGCTGTTGAGCAGCCGAACCGTCTGCGCCCACGCCGCGGCCGTGTAGCTGAAGCTGCCGCGGATCCGCAGGTCGTTGTTGACGACGTCATCGACCGGCAGCCGAGCCGTCTCACCATGGCCCGAGATGCCCAGCAGCAGGACCTGGCCGCCGCGCCGAGCGGAGCGGAACGCGGTCTCGCAGGCCTCCGTGCTCCCGGCCGCCTCGATCACGATGTCGTACGCCCGTTCCTGGGGCGGCTTCACCGTGAACCGGTCCGCGCCCATGGAGACGGCGAGATCCTCTTGTTCGGGTCGCCTCCCCGACACGGTCACGCCCGAAGGGGACCACAGCCGGACCAGATGCGCGGCCAGCAACGCGACCGTGCCGTCCCCGATGACCAGGACGCTCATACCTGGAACGAGGTCGGTCTCGCTCAGCGCGCGCAGCACGACCGCCGCCGGCTCCACGAGCGCCCCGCTGTCGAGAGGAATGCCGCCGGAAAGGCGGTGGACCAAATATGCGGGTACTCGGACGGCGGGCCCCGCGGCTCCGTCCAAAGTGAATCCGAGTTCGTCGTAGTTCTCGCACAGATTGGTCCTGCCGCTGCGGCAGGCGTGACAGAACGAGCACGGCACGATGCCCTCGACGACGACGGGGTCATCGGCGGCCAGACCGTCCACCTGCTCACCCGTGGCCAGCACCTTGCCCGACCACTCGTGCCCGAGGACCAGGGGGTACCGGACATAGGCCGGGTCGAGGTCCCCGTCGATGATCTCCAGATCGGTTCCGCACAGGCCGACGAAATGCGGCTCGACGAGAACCTCGCCCGAACCGGGCGGCGGGACGACGCGTTCCTGAAGCACCACATCGCCCGGACTGCGAACGACCAGCGCTCGGCCGCGCACGGAAGACTCGGTCATGGAAGTCCTTTCCTCACAGGAATCTGGGCAGGTGACAGCGCCGGCGATTTCAGCTTCTGCCCACGACGGGATCGACGAAGGGCAGGGCCTCAGCCGTCCGTGGAACCAGGAAGTCGAAGTCCGCGCCTTCGGGCGCTTGCAGAACGTGCTCCTGGTAGAGCGCGGGCCAGCCGCGGTGATGCCGTATCGGCTGTGGCTCCCGTGCCGCGATCCGCTCCGCAACGACCTCCGGGGGGAGATCCACTTCGAGTAGACGCCGTGACACGTCCAATGTGACGATGTCGCCGTCCCGCACCGCCGCGAGAGGTCCCCCGGCGGCCGCTTCCGGCGCCACGTGCAGCACGCAGGTGCCGAAGCTGGTGCCGCTCATCCTCGCGTCACTGACCCGGACCATGTCCGTCACGCCCTCGGCCGCGAGCCGGCGTGGAATGGGGATCATCCCCCACTCCGGGAAGCCGTCGCCGCCGCGCGGGCCGCAGCCGGTGAGGACGAGGACGGAATCCGCCGTGGCCCCGAGGCCGGGATCGTCGATGCGTCGCATCATGTCCGCGTGGCCGTGGAAGACGACGGCCGGCCCTGTGTGCCGGACGAGCCTTCGACTCGCCGCGGCCGTCTTGAGGACGGCCCCATCGGGCGCCAGATTGCCGCGCAGGACGACCAGCGCGGGGGAGTCGGTGACAGGGTCGTCCACCGTACGGATGGCCCGATCGCCTTTCGCGCCGTCCCCGGGGAGCCCCGATCGGTGTCGACGAAGGTTCGCCAGCACCGCCTGGATCCCGCCGGCCCGGTCGAACGCGGCGATGGTATGGCGGCCGATCGGCGCGACGTCGGCCAGCACCGGTGTGGCGGCGGCCGCCTTGTCGAACTCTTCGAGGCCGAGGGGGATCATCCGCCGGCCCGCCAATGCGCACAGGTGGATGACCGCGTTCGTCGACCCGCCCACGGCGGCGAGCGCCATCAACGCGTTTCGAAACGAGTCCGGGGTGAGGACCTGGTCCGGCGCGGCGCCGCGGCGCACCATCTCGACGATCAGGGAGCCGGTTTCCCCGGCCTTCGCCTCAAGCCGGGGATCGTCGAACGGCAGGGTGCTCGCGCCCGGGACCATCATGCCGAGGACCTCGGCCATCATCGACATCGTCAGCGCCGTCCCCATGACGTTGCACGCGCCCTGCGAACAGCCCAGCGCGGCTTCCAGGCCCTGCCAGTCCCGGTCGTCGATCCTGCCGTTCCGCCGCTCCTCCCAGTACTTCCACAGATCGGTGCCGGCACCCACCTCGGCGCCGTGGAAGCGGCCGGTCCTGCGGTAGCCGCCGCTCAGCTGGAGGGCCGGGAGATTGGCGCTGGCCGCGCCCATGAGCTGCGCCGGAATCGTCTTGTCGCAGTTCCCCAGCAGCACCACCCCGTCGAGAGGGTGGGCGCGGATCGTCTCCTCCACCTCCATGGCCATCAGGTTCCGGTACAGCATCGCCGTGGGCTTCATCAGATCTTCGCCGAGCGAGATCGTGGGCAGCTCCACCGCGATTCCTCCGGCCGTCTCGACCGCCGACCGCACCGCGGCGGCGAGACCGCGAAGGGGGAGGTTGCAGGGGTTCAGGTCGCTGGTCGAGTTCAGGATGCCGATGACCGGGCGGTCCTCGTGCCGGGAGACGGGACGCCCGGCCGCGCGCATGGCCGCACGATGCTCGAGCCCCACCTCGTCGTCCCGGGCGAACCACCGGGAACTACGCAGAACCATCAGATGACGACACCTGCCCCATAGGCCTCGGCCAGGACATCGAACCGCCGGTCCACCTCGCGCTCGGTCTCCGGATCGACCAGGTATCCGACCGGGCCGCGAGAGTACGTGTGCGTAAGCACCCCCTGCCTGCGCAGCAGGTGCTTCTGCACCGAGACGAACGAGTCCAGGCTGTTCTGGATCGACACGAGCGCGCTGAGCGGCCCGTTGAGCGCGTCGACCAGCGCGGCGTCCCCCGTTTCGAGGGCCTTCCACAGCGCGACCAGCGCCCAGCAGATGTCCGGTCCCGGCATCGTGCCCGCGATGCCCCGGGTGAAACTGTCCACGAGCGCCAGCCCGCCCGTGCCCTCGTAGACGCGGGCGCTGCCGTCCGTGGCGTCCCGCAGCGCGCTCAGTCGCGGGCCGATGGGCTGGGCCTCCGGCTTGAACAAGGCCCTGTCGCCGTAGTCGCGCAGCAGCCGCGCCTGCAACTCGATGGACAGCGGCCGGCCGAGGTACCCGCTGGCGTCCTGGACGACCACGGGAATGCCGACCGCGTCGAAGATTCCCGCGTAGTAGCGGAAGAGTTCGTCGTCGTCGCAAGCGGTGGCCAGCGGCGGGATCGCCATCAGCGCCGTCGCCCCGCTCGCCTCGGCGTGCCGGGCATGCCGGACGGCGGTGTGCAGGCTCTCCGCCCCGACGCTGGCGGTGACCGTGGCCCGGCCGTCGACCGCCGCACAGGTGGCCTCGGTGAGCCGGTCCCGTTCCTCGCTGGACAGGCGCAACACCTCCGACACCATGCCGAGGACGACGCCGTCGACTTTCTGGGCCAGGACCCACTCGATCTCATCCGCGAGCGCGGCCGCATCGATGTCGCCATCGGCGGTGAAGGGCGTGGCCAGCACGGGCAGGACCCCCTCGGGGGACTTGGGCATCGAAACTCCTAGAGGAAGGGGAGCGGTACGGGAAAGGTGCCGGCCGTCGTGGTGTTCCGGGAGCGGCGGCTTGGAAGCTTTAACGTTCCAGTTGTACGGGACGGCTTTGGCGCCGTCAACCGGCCGGCTCACCCGGGGCGGGCCGGGGACGTCGTGTCGTCGGGGAGATCGCCGATTCGCGCGTACTTCACCGGGTCACGCCGGCGCAGCCACGCGGCCCGGCCCATGCCCACCAGCGCGGCGCAGGGCAGCGTCGCCGCCATCCCGACCGTCGCGACCGCACCGGGATCGCCGATCAGCAGCCCGAAGTTGCTCAAGCTGACGGCGGCCAGACCCAGCAGACCGAGCATGCTCAGTGCCGGCGCGAGGACGGTGTGCCAGACCCGCTTGTCGGCACTCCGCCGGCGGAAGAACACGAAGACCGCCACGGACGCGATCGACTGCAGGATGATCACGCCGATGGCGCCCAGCCCGGTCGCCCACACGTAGAGGCCCCCGTAGGGATCCGCGCCGGACACCGCGAACACGCCGATCACGACGGTGGCCGTCGCCGCCTGCACCAGGCACGCGACGTGCGGCGACTGGCGGGTCCGGTGCGTGCGTCCGAGCCGTCCCCAGACGAGCCCCTGCCTGCCGAGGGCGAACAGGTACCGGGCCAGCGTGTTGTGGAACGCCAGGACCGCGGCGAAGATGCTGGTGATGATCAGCACGGACATGATGTCGTTGCTGATCGCGCCGAGCTGCGACCGCAGCGCCTTCGCGGCGAACGACTCGGGGTCGTCGCCCGCTTCCGCGACGACGCTGTCGGCCCGGAACGAGTTCGTCAGCAACCACGCCGAGATCGAGTAGAACACGCCCATGCCGATAAGAGCGATATAGGTCGCCTTCGGCACCGTCCGCCGGGGATCGCGCGCCTCCTCTCCGTAGATGACGGTGGCCTCGAAACCGATGAACGAGGTGTAGGCGAACACCAGCGCGATGCCGAGCGCGCCGCTGAACACGGCGGCCGGTGAGAAGGGCTCCCACGACAGGCCCGCCGGACCGCCTTCACTGGCCCCGCCCGTGGCGAAGATGGCCACGTCGAGGACGATGATCAGTGCGCTTTCCAGCAATAGCATCACCCCCAAGGCGCGAGCGCCGACCTCGACCTTGCGGACGCCCAGCGCCAGGCACAGCGCCGTCCCCGCCAGTGAGTAGAGCCACCACGGCAGGCCCGCGCCGAGATATCGCTGCACGAACCGGTCGACGTATGCGCCCAGCGCGCCGAACATCCCGGCCTGGATGGCCGTGTAGGCGAACAGGGCGAGCGTCGCCGCGCCCAGCCCGGGGATACGGCCGAGGCCATGCGCCACGTACGTGTAGAAGGCGCCCGCGTTGACGATGTGGCGGCTCATCGCGCTGTAGCCGACGGCGAAGAGCAGCAGGACGGCGGTGACGAGGACGAAGGTGCCGGCGGCGCCTGTCCCGTTCCCCTGCCCCACGATGACGGGGACCCCGAGCACGATCCCCGAAAGCGGGGCGGCCGCGGACACCACGAAGAAGACGATGTGCCCTGCCCCGATGGTGTTCCCGCGCAACTTCCCGCGGTCGACGGCGACACTGTCGCCGGGTGGTGTAACGGACGCACCGGCCGCGCCGGACGAGCTCTTTTCTCGCAGCCACATTGATCTGCACCTCGTTCGCGCACTGGATTGTGGGCAGTAGGAATCGGAGTTCGTTGAAGTGGGAGGCATGCCGCCTGGGTTCACGACACCGTCCGGGTTTCCGGACACCGCAGCGAATGGCGGCGGCCACGTTGTTCTGGTCGGCGGCTTCTTACATCCGTTTGCCGACCTTGACGACGCCACGCAGCGACTTCTGCCGCATCGCCCAGTTGCGGAGGCGCTTGAGGCCGGGGTGGCTGGCGAGGCGGTCGACGATGTCGAGGCGCCCGCCCGCGTTTCGGGCGGTGACCCGGGGCCTGGGCGTGCCGGCCAGATCGGCGATGACGGCTTGGGCGGCGTTGTGCCCGCACGCCCCCATGACCGCGCCACCGGGATGCGTCGCCGCTCCGCACAGGTACAGACCCGGCACGGGTGTCTCATAGCCGCCGAGCCCGGGAGCGGGCCGCGAGGAGAACAGCTGGTTCAGCGACATGGCGCCCTGGAAGATGTTTCCGCCGGTGAGCCCGTAGTCGCGCTCCAGATCGAGCGGCGTGATGGTGTAAGTGCCCACGATGCTGTCCGCCAGGTTCGGGGCGTACCGCGCCAACGAATCGATGACGGTACGGGTGAACTCGTCCTTTCGGGAATCCCAGTCACCCTCGGCGAGCGTGAACGGCAACTGCTGGATTCCGGTCGAGATCGTGTGCATGCCAGAGGGCGCCACGCTCGGATCCGTCGCCGAGGGAATCAGCAATTCGATGGGATAGCCGGTGCACAGTTCGCCCCGCTTCTGGGCATCCCACGCTTTCTCATACGCGGACCGCGTCCCGCCGAGAAGGGTGAACCCGCGATGCTGCGGTCCCGGCCCCGGAGGCAGACCGCGGTATCGCGGCAGTTCGTTCACCAGCAGGTGGACACGCGCCATGCTGCCCCGGAAGTCGAGGGACTCGACCTTGTCCCGGACCGACCCGTCCACCGCGTCGGGGCCGAGCAGATCCAAGTAGGTGTGCTTGGTGTCCGCGCTGGAGACCACGACATCGGCGGCGAGGAGTTCGCCGCCCGAGCGCACGCCCCGGACCCGCCCCCCACTGGTCACGATCTCCTCGACCTCGGCGTTCGTCCGGATGACCGCGCCGGCCTCGC
Source organism: Actinomadura madurae (assembly GCF_900115095.1). Taxonomy (GTDB): domain Bacteria; phylum Actinomycetota; class Actinomycetes; order Streptosporangiales; family Streptosporangiaceae; genus Spirillospora; species Spirillospora madurae. The sequence continues at coordinate 395,166 of NZ_FOVH01000005.1, read as the reverse complement.
GCGCCGCCGACGCGATCGCCTCGGAGATCGCGCCCATCCCGCCCCGGGCGAAACCGAACCGGCCGAACTCGCCGTCGTACTCTCCCCACGAATGGTGGCTGAACCCATAGGCGGTCCCCGGATCCATCGGACCGGCGTACACCGACACCAGCGCGAAGAACGTGAACAGGCCGGACACGAGATCGTGGCTGAAGTAGCGCCGCAGCATCGAGTCGACGCTCCCGGTGACGAACTCGTGCCAGAGGTCGATCTCGCCCGCGTGCTCGAATGCGCCGATCAGCTCGCTGAGCGAAGGCGGCTCCGCCAGCAGGTACGGCTCGACGAGCTTGGCGAATCGGCGGAACCGGATGCCGAACTCGATGAACCGGTCGACGTCGCGTTCGCCGATCCGCTCCAACTCCTTGATGGTGCGGTCGATCTCCGGCCATACGAAGAAGTGGTCGCCGTCTTCGCCCATGACGAAGTTCATGACGTCGGTGGTGTACATCTCCAGCGAATGCCGCTCGAGCTCGAGGTCGCGGATAATCTGCGGGCGAAGCGAGGAGTTGACGTAGGCGCAACTCGAGAACCTCGCGCCCGGGATGAGTTCCTCGGTCACGCAGGCGCCCCCGACGACGTGCCGGCGCTCCAGAACGGTCACGTCGTGCCCGGCCTTGGCCAGGTAGGCGGCGGCCACCAGGCCGTTGTGGCCGGCTCCGACGACGATGATTCTGCTCATGTGGTGCGTTCTCCGATCGAACGGCGCCGGCGGCCCGCTAGCGGGGGAGACCGGCGGCCTGGGGCGCGATAGAGACGGATGCTCCCCGCCGGGGCACCCCGGACGGGGATTCCCGGACGCGGGCTCTTAGACGAGGGAGGTCGGGACGGACGGACTCCGGCCCGGGGAGTGGAGAAGGCGTCTACTGTGACGTTAAAGCTCATTAGATCCACCGGGGCGGGTCCTGTCAACCACCTCGTGAGCTGGGGTTGCCCGCGAATCGGGCGTCAACCCGTCGGCGGGGTTGACAACCCGGGCCGGACGCGTCTCTAATCCTTCTTTAACGTCACAGTTGGCCATCCCGGGACGCCGGGCGGCCCCGATCGCCGACCCGGAGACCGGGGCGCCGACCTTCCTTCACTCTCATCCACCGACCCGCTGGCACACCTGGCCATCGGCCTCGGCGAGGTCGTCGAGCGGCACCGAGCTCACTTCGGCGGCGCCGAACTTCTACGGAGATTCCATGTCACATTCAGTGAGGACGTCCGCGGCCGCCCTGACCCGTCGCCGGATCCTGCGGTTGGGCGCCGCCGGTGCCCTGCTGGGGGCCGCGTCCGCCTGCAACGTCGCGCCGAGCCGTGATTCGTCGAAGACGCTGACCGTGGGGTTCTCGATCTGGGACACGGCGATCCCGTTCGCGGTTCCGCTGGCCGCCGCCCTCCGGGAGGCGGCGCGCCGGGCGAAGATCGATCTGAAGCTGGTGTCGGCCGCCGGCGATCCCTCGGTCCAGACCCAGCAGGTGGCTCAGCTGGCCGCGCGGAAGGTGGACGTGGTCTGCGTGACGCCGCTCGACGTCGTCGCGATCCTTCCCGCCGCCAGGTCGGCGAAGCAGGGCGGCGTGCCCGTGGTCGGGGTGGGCGGCACCATCGAGGGATTCCCCTACCTCGGCGCCGACGACACCGAGTTCGGCAAGCAGATGGGCAAGCTGATCCTGCAGGCGCTGAAGACGAAGAACATCCAAGGGCAGAAGAAGATCGGGCTGCTCCGGGGCCTGGCCGGGGGGAGTCCCGACAGGGATCGCTTCAAGGCCATCACCGAGACGCTGGCCGCCGACCCGAGCGTGAAGATCGTCGCCGAGACCGCGACGGACTGGTCCGCCGACAAGGGCCTGACCGGAACGCAGAACATGCTGCAGCGGTTCGGCAAGGGCGAGATCCATCTGATCCACGGATTCGGCAGCGGGGTGGAGACGCCCGGAGCCAAGTGGGCCCACACCCAAGCCGGGCGTGACGACGTGCTCTTCACCGGTGGCGAGCTGCCGAAGTCGACGCAGGAGGCCATCACCGCGGGCTGGACGTACGGGGTGGTCATCCAGGACCCGACGAGCCTCGGCCAGATGGTGATGAACGCGCTCCCGCGGATGGCCCCGGACTTCACGAAGACCCCTGCCGACGCGGTGCTGCAGCTACCGGTGTGCACCAAGGACAACCTCTCCCAGTACAGGGCCTTCTGACATGACGGTGGAAACGAAGGCATCCGGGCCCCCTCTTGAGGCCCAGACCGGGCGCGCCGCTCTCCGGTGGCTGGCCGGCACGTGGGACAGGTTCGGCTCCGGCATCATCCTGGTGCTGCCCGCCCTGTTCCTCGTCATGGCGAACCCCCAGTTCCGGGACGGCGAGAACCTGATCAACGTCCTGCAGCAGGCGTCGATCATCGGTGTGATCGCGATCGGCCAGACCATGGTGCTGATCCTCGGCGGGTTCGACCTGTCGGTCGGTGCGGTCGCCGCCATGGCCGGGGTCGCCACCTACCTGTTCTTCGGCGCGGACCCGTCGCCGGGCGCCATCGTGGGCGGCATCGCGGGCGGCCTCCTGCTGGGCGCCCTCATCGGGTCGGCGAACGGGTTCATGATCGCCAAGGTCCGGATCAACCCGCTGATCGCGACGCTCGGCGCGATGAGCCTCGTGCGCGGGCTGGTGCTGATCGTCAGCGACGGGAAGCTGGTGTACGCGCAGGGCAGCGCCGCCGGGTTCGCGAACCTGGTCCAGGGCAGGGTCCTCGGGGTTCCGGTGTCCGGGCTGATCTTCCTGCTCGTCACCGTCGCCGGGTGGGGCGTCCTGCGGCTGACCGCGTTCGGGCAGTCGGTCTACGCGATCGGAGGCTCCGAGCGGGCGGCCCTGCTCTCGGGGATCAAGGTGGCGCGCATCAAGGTCATCACCTATGCCGCGTGCGGCCTGCTCGCGGCCGTCGGCGGCCTGATGCTGGCCACCAGGACCGCGTCCGCGCTGCCCAACGCGGCGACCAACTACGAGTTGCAGGTCATCACGGCCGCCGTGATCGGCGGATGTTCGCTCAAAGGCGGCAAGGGGTCCATCTGGGGGACCGTCCTCGGAGTGCTGATGCTCGCCGTCATCGCCAACGGCCTGGACCTGTACGGGGTGTCGGTGTTCTGGCAGACGGCCGTCACCGGTGTCGTCCTGCTCATCGCCGTGACGTTGAGCGCGATCGGCGAGCGGTACCGGACGCGGGGAGCGTGAGGCCGTGCTGGAGATGAGGAACATCAGCATGAGGTTCGGCTCCAACCAGGTCCTCGGCAACGTCGACCTCACCGTGGAGTCCGGGCGGATCCACGCCCTGTGCGGAGCCAACGGGGCGGGTAAGTCGACCCTGATGAAGGTGCTGGGCGGCCTGTACCCGTCGGCCGAGGGCACCATCAGCCTGGACGGCGTCGAAACCAGGCTCCACACCCCGCGGCAGGCTCTGCTGGCCGGGATCGGCATGGTGTACCAGGAGTTCGATCTCGTTCCCTCGCTCAGCGGGGCAGCGAACGTCCTCCTCGGACACAACACGACCCGGCGGCTCGTCCCCGGCCTGCGCTACTTCAGCCGCGGCGCGCTCCAGCGGCAGGCGGAGCGGTTGAGCGCCCGATACCGGTTCGATGTCCCGTTGACCCGTCCGGTCGAAGAGCTCACGGTCGGCGCGCGGCAGCTCATCCAGGTCTTGAAGGTCCTCGCCCAGGACTCGCGCGTGGTCGTCTTCGACGAGCCCACGGCCAGGCTCACCGCCACCGAGCGCGCGGCTCTCTTCTCGGTGATGCGCAGGCTCGCCGGGGAGGGCAGGTCCGTCATCTTCATCTCCCACTACCTCGAAGAGGTGCTGGAGATCAGCGACCACGTGACGATCCTGCGCGACGGGAGGAACGTGTTCGACGCGCCCGCGGCGAACGTCACCACCGCGCAGATCAGCCTGCACATGGTGGGACACGAGGTCGAGAAGCGGGAGTTCTCGCGGAACACTCCCGGCGGAGTCGTCCTGAAAGTCGACAAGCTCAGTTGCCGGCCCCATTTCTCCGGTGTCGACTTCGACGTACGCGCGGGGGAGGTGGTCGGCCTGACGGGCATCGTCGGGTCCGGCCGGCAGCAGCTGGTCCGCGCTCTGGTGGGCGAGGCCAAGTCCGCCGGGACCGTGAGCCTGAACGGCGTTCCCGTCTCGACCCGGTCGCCGCAGTCGGTGGTCGGACGGGGCATCGGCTTCGTTCCCGAGGACCGCCGGCTGGAGGGCATCGTCCCGGACCGGAGCATCGAGTCGAACGTGATCCTCGGGACCCTTTCCACGGTGAGCCGGGCGGGATTCGTCGACCGCAAGGAGGCCCGCAGACGTGCCGCGGACGTGATCGACGTCCTTTCCGTGCGGTGCACCGGCCCGGGCCAACCCGTTTCCCAGCTCAGCGGAGGCAACCAGCAGAAAGTGCTCCTGGGGCGCTGGCTGGAGGGGAAGAGCGATGCCCTGGTGCTCGAATCCCCCACCGTGGGCGTCGACGTGGTCGCCAGCGACGAGATCCACCACCACATCCGGCGGCTCGCCGGTCAGGGCAAGGCGGTTCTCGTCTCCACCGACGACCTGGAGGAGCTCGAGCGCATCGCCGACCGCATCCTCGTCATGGTCCGCGGCCGGATCGTCGCGGAGTTCCCGCCCACGGTCGCCAAGGATCACCTCATCGCCACGCTGGGCGGATCCGACCCCTCGTCACCCTCGCAGAAGGAGCACGCATGGCCTCCGTCATGACGGTCACCGGCCCCGTCGACGCGTCCGAGCTGGGGATCACACTCAGCCACGAACACCTGCTCATCGACCTCACCGGCTATGTCGAACGGCCCGCGTGGGCCAGCCGTGCGGCGTTCACCGACGAGAAGGTGCAACTGCACAATCTCGACCGGATGCGGCGCAACCCGTACGCGAACCTGGACAACTGCCTCCTCGGGGACATCGACACGGCCGTCGAGGAGATCCAGCGGTTCCAGCGCCTCGGCGGCCGCACCGTGGTCGATGTGACCAACGCCGACATCGGACGGGACCCGCTCGGCCTCCGCGAGATCGCCTTCGCGACCGGGCTCAACATCATCGCCGGCTGCGGTCATTACGTGCACGCCGCGCACCCCGCCGAACTGGCTTCACGGCCCGCCGACCAGATCGCCGGCAGGATGATCAACGACCTCACGACCGGGATCGACGGCACCGGCGTCCGGGCCGGGATCATCGGCGAGATCGGCACCACCGACCCCCTCGATCCGGCCGAGCGGAAAGTGCTGGAGGCGGCCGCCAAGGCGCACCTGGAGACCGGAGCGGCCATCTCGATTCACGTGCATCCGCCGACCCGGTACGCCCACGACGTCCTGGACGTGCTGGAAAGCCAGGGTGTTTCCCTCCGCCATGTCGTGCTGGGTCACATGGACGGGACGTTGGCGCACACGGACATCGTCCTGGACGAGGCGGTGGAACATCACGCTTCTCTAGCCGCACGCGGGTGCTACATCGAGTACGACCTGTGCGGCAACAACGGCTATTTCGAGCACAACGGACTGGCGTGGTGGCTGCCGTCGGACCAGCAACGGGCAATGGCCCTGCGCCGTTTGATCGACAGGGGCCACGGCGACAAACTGCTGCTCTCCCACGACGTCGGGCACAAGCATTACCTGACCAAATACGGCGGCTGGGGCTACGGCCACATCCTGCGGACGATGACGAAGATCATGGCGGCCTGCGAGATCACCCAACAAGAAATGACCGCGATGATGGTGGACAACCCGGCCCGCATGCTGACCGCCGCCCCCTGAGCGAACGCCCCTGACCGACCGAGCGGGTCGCCGTCACTGAGAGCGTCTGGAACCATTCTGGTGCTGCGGTTTCGATCACCTTCGCGGGTGTCTCCACCCCTGGGTGAGGCTCCGTCCACCCGCCTGACGTGGCAGAAGGGCGAGTATGCCGCCGTGGCCTGCGCGCGGTGCTTGCCCCGCAGCCCGTACTTGGTTCGGCGAGTGCGTCGTCGGGCGGTCGCAACGCGCGTCTGGCGCGCCACGGGCATGGCGAATGATTTGGTGCGTTCCACAAGGTCGTCGCGTTGTGGCCCGGGGTCGCGGGTCCGGGTGATTCCCGTGCTGTTGACCCTCTAGATGATCTTAGATAGATTCCGTTGTATTGGTACGCTCGGTGATGTGGTGATAAGGGTTCGTGGCCGGACCATTCCAATCTGGAAAGGGTTGTTCCAGCGTCTCTCCGGGGAATATCGCCGGAGTGCATTGCGCGTTCAACGCGATCGCCGGCGGCCTGTTGAGGGCGGCGCCGGAGAACCGGTGCCGACTTCGCTCCCACAGTGATCGGAGAACCAATGACGATCTCGCTCACCGACCAGGCAGGCGTCGACGCGCAGGACGAGTTCGACCTCGACGTCCGGGTCTCGGAGCTGTCGACGTCCGCCGAAATCCTCGACTGCACTGACTCCTGTCCATGCTTCACCGCCCCCTGCCAGTCCACGCCGACCTGCCTAGAAGGCATCTGATCAGCCCTGGGCGCGGCGCCTGGCACGGGTGACCCGCGGCGACCGCGTCGGACGTTCCGGCGCCGCGCCCTCGGCGGATGGCCGTCCGGTCGGAGCACCGGACCGATTTCAGCCGGCCGCCCGACTCGGGCGCAGTACGAAAATGGTTCGCCCGGCAAGGGCCCGGAGCTCCGCCGGACGGGCACCGAGAAACGGCAGGTCGATCGTGGGTGTGCAGGGCAGGCAATTGACCGGTCAAGAGGTCACCGAGGTCGCTCGCCACGTGGCCGACCGATTGACCGCCGCCCCCGCGGCCGATGGGTGGGAGAATCTGGGAAGCGGAGATCTCGGAATTGCGCTCGCCCTTCTCCACGCGAGCGAGGTCCTGGATGACGAGCGATATCTCAGAGCCGGTCAAGCCGTTCTCCGCCGCGCCGTCGAGGCCACCGCGCGGGACCCCCTGGTCTCGGCGGGCCTGTTCACCGGCACGGCGGGCTTCGTCTGGGTGCTGGCCGAGTTCGCGCGCCGCGATCCGCGCTATGGAAGGTCGCTCCGATCGGTGACCGGCCGGCTGGTCGAGCGGACACCGGGTCCGCCGGAGCGCGGCGGTGTCGCCCTGGGCGAGTACGACGTGATCAATGGTGCGGCAGGGCGGCTCGCCGCCGTGCTGAAGGCCGCGGAGACCGTGGGGGTGGCCTCCGGCAGCGGGCTGCGAGAAGCCGCCGACGGCCTCGCCGCCTACCTCCTTGAGGTCACGGCCGTCGACGCGGACGGTGCGCCGAAGTGGTTCTGCCCGCCCCGGCTGTACCCCAAGGCGGCGCCCTGGTTCCATGACCAGTTTCCCCACGGGATGTACAACCTGGGCTTCTCCCATGGCCTGCCGGGAATGCTGGCCGCACTGACGCTGGCGGCCCGCGCGGGCATCAGGCGGCGGCAGGCGGAGGAACGGGTCGCCGAACTCGTGGACCTGCTGGCGGAATGGCGGTGGGACGACGGCGCCGGCCCGACATGGCCCGGCGCCCTGCGGGCCGCCCCCGAATCCCGGCTGCCCGTCCGTACCGGGGACGACGCCCCGGCACGTACGGCGTGGTGCTACGGCGCCCCCGGCGTGGCGGCCGCGCTGCTGTCGGCCGCCACCATCAGCGGAGACACATCGCTCGCGGTCGCGGCGCTCACCCGTGTGCGGGACGCCCCGGAATCGGAGCGCCGGACGTTCGCCCCCACCCTCTGCCACGGTGTGGCAGGGCTGCTCGCCGTCTACACGCGGGCCTACGCGCAGACCGGCGACCCCGTCCTCAAGGAGATGCGGGACGACACCCGCTCGCGGTTGTGCGCCATGGCGTCGGACGAGCATCCCTTCGTGTTCGCCGACATGCCCGAGCCGGACAGACCGTCGCACACCACCGGGCTGCTCGAAGGCGCGGCAGGGGTGCTGCTCGCCCTGCTCGGCACGGTCTCACCCGGAGCCTCCCGATGGGACGAGGTGCTGTTCCTGACACCGACGGCCACGAGCGCGGCATGAAGCACACCGGCCCCTACAAGGCGAGCGGGTTCTTCCTGCTCAGGGCACCCGCGCTCCCTGTCCGCCCGATGCTGGACATCCTGGAATCGTTCCCGGCCGGGGCGGACGACGCCGGGGACGCCTGGCGGGACGGCCATGCCCAGGCCCTCCTGAAGCTGTGGAGCGTGCGCGGCGTGTCGTCCGCGATCCGGTCCGCGACCTCCGACCTCGCCGACGCCGTCGACCGCCTCGATGACCTTTCCCCCAGGGACCGGCGCCGGGCCGTCCTGAGCCTCGGCCGCTACCTCAACAGGATGAGCTTTCGCGCCACCCCGTTCGGGCTCGTCGCAGGGGTCGCCGGCGGCTTCTTCGGCCGTCCCGGCGGCCGAGCACACCCGCGGCTCGACGCCGGAGCACAGGCGCGGCTCGGTGACACCGCGATCGGCCAGGCGCGGGCCAGAGCCGACATGGGCTGGGTGATGCACCTGGCGAAACGCCTCGCCAAGGATGCGGGCTTCGCCCCTGAGCTGTTGGTACGCCACAACGATCTGCTCTGCACGGGACGCGGCAGGGTGTGGCTTCAGTCCGCCGACGGTTACGGGACGAAAGAGAACCGCGCGGTCAGTGTCCGCTTGAACGGACCCGTCCTCGCGGTCCTCGAACACGCGACGTCACCGAAGACCCTCGGCGACATACGCGCTCACCTGGTCGCCGCCTACCCCGGTGTCGCGGCGGAGAAGATCGACGGCCTTCTCCGGGAGCTTCTCGAACTCGACTTCCTCGTCACCGCCGAACGCCCCGGGATGCTGGCCGGTGGCGCGGGCGCCCCGCTCCGCTCCCTGCTGCCGGCCGTCGTGGACCCGGTGACGGCGCAGGCCCTCGACGACGTCGACACCGCGATCCGGGTGTTCAACCGGAACCGCGACGTGCACGGCGGCCTGCGCGCCCGCATCGAGTCACGGGCCAGGGCCGCCGCAGGGGACTACCAGGGTCAGGTACTGCAGATCGACTCCGCGCTGGCCTTCGCGACGCCCCCCGTCCTTCCCGCGGAGGTGGCGCGCCTGGCGGAGGACGCGGCCCGGGTGCTGTCCGTCGTGGGATCCGATCAGTATCCGCCGGCACTGCGGGAGTACGCCGGCGCCTTCGTCGAGCGTTACGGGCTCGGCGCCGAGGTACCCGTCCTGGAGCTTCTTTCCGAGGAGTCCGGTCTCGGGCCCCCGGCGGGCTACCTGTGCCCGAAGCGGTCGTACCCGCTGCCGGGCGAGGAGGCCGATCCGCCGGCCTGGACCGAACGCGAGGCGCTGCTCGTGCGGCTGGTGTCCACCGCACTGGCCCGGCGCAGCATCGAGGTCTCCCTCGACGACCACCTCCTCGCCGAGTTCGCCGAGGCCGCGCACACGACCGGCGACGACCGGCCCCGGTGGCCCTCGATCGACGTCCACCTGCAGCTCACGCCCCCCGGCACCGGTGGCGAAGGGTGGCGCGGCGCCGTCACCGGGATCGGCGTCACCCTCGGCGGCCGGACCTTCGGACGGTTCCACGACCTGCTCGCGCCGGACGTCCGGTCCGCGCTGCGGGACCTGGCCGCCGCCGAGGAGGAGCTCATCGGTGACGCGCTGACCGTCGAGCTGACCTACCTTCCCTCGGACGCCCGCGCCGCGAACGTGTCGATACGGCCGCTGCTGCACGCGTGGGAACTACCGGTCAACGTGGCGACCGACCGGCCCGCCGGCCGGCGGGTCGAGCTCGCGGACGTCGTCGCCGGCGTGGACGGCGGACGGCTCTACCTCTTCAGCCCGCGGCTGGGCCGGCGCCTGCACGTGACCCAGCGCTCGATGCTGAACCTGGGAAAGGCACCGAACGTCTGCCGTTTCCTCGTCGAGGTCTCCACCGCCCAGGCGCGGCGGGTCTCGCCGTTCGAGTGGGAGCGCCTCGCCGAAGCCACCCCGTTCCTGCCGCGGATCGAACGGGCCGGCCTCGTCCTGCGGCGAGCACGCTGGAGGCTGCGGGAGGACTCCATCGCCCGGGACGCGGGGTGGCGGCACACGGATCCGCTGGGCCCCTTCGCCGACGCCGTGCGGACCTGGAGGGAGACGTGGATGGTGCCGCGCCGCGTCCACCTGATCCAGTCCGACAACTCCATCCTGCTCGACCTCACGAGCGCGCCGTCCCTGGCCGAACTGCGCGCCGCGATGGCGCGGGCACGGGCCCAGGGCGGTGACGTGCTGCTGGAGGAGGCGCTGCCCGAACCGGACGAGGGCTTCCTCGCCGGTGCCTCCGGGGAGCGGTACGTCTCGGAGGTCGTGGTCCCGCTCGTGCGTGTCGATCCCGGTTCCGCCGGGCGGACAGCGCCGCGGAGATCCGGGACGCGGCGTGCGCCGTTCACCGAGCGCGTCAAGCCGGTCGGGAGCGACTGGCTGTACATCAAGCTCTACACCGAACCGGACGCGCACGACGCCCTGGTGACAGGCGACCTGGCCGCGTTCGCCGAGCGGCTGACCGCCCGGTACGGCGTCGCGGAACCGTTCTTCATCCGCTATCGCGACCCCGCGCCCCACCTCCGCGTCCGGTTCCACGTTCCGGACGAAGCGCTCCGCGAGAAGATCCTCGGCGAGACCGCGCGATGGGCGCGCACACTCACCACCAGCGGCCGCATCATCGAGTTCACGTTCGCCGCATACAACCGCGAGATCGAGCGCTACGGCGGCACCGAGCTGATCGGACACGCCGAACGCTGGTTTCAGCGGGACAGCACCGCCGCCACGCTGCTGCTCGGGCACCTGCGCCAGGCCCCGCCCGAAGATCGTGTGGCGATGACCGCGCTCAGCCTGGAGCACATGGGCCGGCTGCTGCTCCCCTCGCTCGAAGACCGCCGCCGCCTCGCCAGGTCGGCCGCCCCCGGCCACATCGGTGGCGCGGAATACCGTGCGGCGGGACGCGCGCTCTGGGCGGACCTCACCGGCGGCGGTCCCGGCAGCCCCGTGCTCGGCGAAGCCGTGGAGATCTGGCGGCCCGCCGCGGCCGGGATCACGCACCGCACGGCCGAACTCGGAACGGACCGCGTGGCCCTCGCCGGGAGCTTGCTGCACCTCCACTGCAACCGGATGGGCCTGCTCCGCGACAAGGAGGAGATCGCGTTCGGCATCTGGCGTCGCCTCCTGGACAGGATCGCCAACACCTCGAACGCAGAAGCAACGCCACCCGAGCACCAGATCGCCGAGTTGAACGAACGCCCCGACGTGTGATTTCCGTGTGTGCTGTCCTTCTCGACGGGCGCGCACCAGGGACCCGACCTTGCTTCACTGTGGATCGATCCGGCTGCCCCACCGGCCAACTTGATCCCGCACTGTGCGCAGGCCTCGCGGTGACGCGGAACACCTGGGCACAGGACCCCGGCGTCGCAAGAGCACGCGCCGCTGCGACCATTCTGGACGGCTGGAGTGAGCGGGGCATTGTTCCGCCGCGCCGAAAGGCTGCCGACGCGTGCCGGACGCGGCACGCTGCGGCGGGTGGCTCGGTGTGGGCCGGCCCGGCGGGTGGGCCGGCCCGGCGGTGGGCCGCCGGGCCGGGGGCGGTGCGTCAGAGGCCGAGGGTGGCCGGGATGGAGAGCGGGCCGATGGTGAAGAAGGACGGGGAGTAGGGGATGTCGTCCGGGTCGACGGCGAGGGCGAGGCCGGGCACTCGCCGGTACAGCGTGGAGAGCGCCAGCCGTCCCTCCAGGCGGGCCAGTGACGCGCCGATGCAGTAGCGGGGGCCGTGGCCGAAGCTGAGGCGCGTGTTCTGTTCTCGGGTGATGTCGAACCGGTCCGCGGTCTCGCCGTGCTCGGCCGGGTCGAGGCCGCTCGCCTGGTAGACGACGCCGACCGCCTGCCCCTTGGGGATGTCGACTCCGGCGATGGTCACGTCCTCCGCGGTGAAGCGCCAGCTGGTCATCATCACCGAGTGGCGGTAGCGCAGGGTCTCCTCGACCACGTCGCCCCACCGGTCCTCGGCCTTGGCCAGCGCCAGCTGGTCGGGATGCTGGGCCAGCGCCAGAATGGCGTGGCCGAGCAGGTGGACGGTCGTCTCGTGGCCGGCGACGAGCATCAGCCACAGCACGCCGACGAGTTCGTCGGTGGTGAGCCGGTCCCCTTCGTCATGCGCCTGCACCAGGCCGGACGTGAGGTCGTCGCCCGGGGTCTCCCGTTTGCGCTCCACCAATTGATGCAGATACGTCTGGAGAGCGTTCTGCGTCGCGAAGGCCTCCTCCGGCGATGTCGTGTGCGCGAGCAGAGCGGCGGTCCACCGGCGCATCTGCGGCCGGTCCTGGACGGGCACGCCGAACAGCTCGCAGATCACCCACATCGGCAGCGCCTCGGTGAAGGCGGGGACCAGGTCGACGCCGTCGCCGACGGCGATCACGTTGTCGACCAGGTCGTCCACGATCTGCTGGACGCGCGGCTCCATCGTCTTGATCCGCGCGGGGGTGAACGCCTTCCCGATCAGGCCGCGCAGCCGCCTGTGGTCGTCGCCGTCCTTGGTGGACAGATGGCCTCCCTGGACGACGGCGCGCAGCGGCCAGTCCTCGGGGATCGTCCCGTCGTGGAGGGCGGGCCAGTTCGCGGGCTCCCGCAGGAAGGTCCGGTTGTCTCCGGCGAGGATCTCCTGCACGGCGTCGTGGGTCAGCGCCAGGTAGCCGGCGACGCCTCCGGGAAACTCCACTTCGACCACGGGGGCGATCTCGCGCAGCCGGATGCAGGTGTCGAGCACCTTTTCGTCCGCGGCGGGAAAAGAAGGCAGAGTCTTCGACATGTGGTCCCTTTTGGGTGCGGGAATGGGGGCATGCGAAAGCTACTATAATGGCCCTCTTGATCATCCAGGGACCGGGTTATTTCAAAAGGCCGAGAAATTCAGCGCCCGGACGTGGTCTTGGCGAGAACGTACTCGACCATGGTTATCAGCACTTGCTTGGCCGAATTCCGGCTGCGCACGTCGCACATCACCAGCGGGACGTCATCGTCCAGGTCCAAGGCGATCCGCACGTCCTCGGGACGCTTGCGCTCGGCGCCGTCGAAGCAGTTCACCGCGACCATGAACGGGGTGCGGCGGTCCTCGAAGTAGTCGACGGTCCCGAAGCAGTCGGCGAGGCGGCGCACGTCGGCGAGCACCACCGCGCCGACGGCGCCGAGCGCCAGCTCGTCCCACATGAACCAGAACCGCTCCTGGCCCGGCGTCCCGAACAGGTACAGCACCAGGTCGTCCGGGAACGTGATCCGGCCGAAGTCCATGGCCACGGTGGTGCTGACCTTGCCGTCCACGCCCGTGGTGTCGTCGACGCCGACGCTCCGGTCGGTGAGGAGCTCCTCGGTGCGCAGCGGGCGGATCTCGCTGATCGAGCCCACCATGGTCGTCTTGCCGACCCCGAATCCGCCCGCGATGAGGATCTTGGCGGCGGTCAGCTGACCGCCGCCTCCGCCGGCGCCCGGATGGTGGACGGCGGTGTCAGAGTGCGCGTAGTCCATTCAGCAGTTTCCTTAGTACGAGCTCGTCCGGGACGTCGCCGGTGGGAGTCGGTTTCAGCACCCTGAGCGCGTTCTCGTCCCGTAGGTCGTCGACCAGCACCCGCACGACGCCGACGGGCAGGTCGATCTCGGACGCCAGGTCGGCGAAGGTGATCGGCCGCCGGCAGATCGCCAGCAGCCTGCGGTGCTCGGGATCGAGCCGCACCCGCCGGGGGATCGGCACACCGGTCGCCTCCAGCACGGAGATCAGGTCGAGGCCGTCGTCGCGGAGCCGGGTCCGGCCCCGCGTGACGGTGTAGGGACGGACGACGGGACCCGCTTCGCCGTCGAGCCATCGGTCATCGCTCATCGGTCAACCCGGTCTCACCTGGTGCCCGATCCCGCCAGCCGAGGAATGAACGGCGGCCGCTCGGCCAGCTCCTCGGCCAGCTCGACCATCCGCAGCACGACCGCGCCCGCGTCCGCGTTGGCGTCCGCCAGCAGGGCGAGGCACGCGTGCTCGCCCGCCGGCACCATGAACACCAGCATCGTGTCCATCTCGATGACGCTCTGCAGCAGCTCGCCGCCGTCGAACCGCCGGCACGCGCCGCGGGCGAGCCCCTGCACGCCCGACACCAGCGCGGCCAGATGCTCGGAGTCCTCCCGGGCGAAACCGGAGGAGCAGGCCGCGACCAGCCCGTCCCTGGACAGCAGGACCGCGCCGACCACCAGCTCCGCCCGGCCGCCGAGGCCGTCCAGGCGCCGGCGCACCTCAGCGGTCGAGATCGATGGTTCCGTCAACGTTCGCCCTCCTCGTCGCGTCCGGTGGGCCGGGCCGGCGGCGGTTCGCTGCGCCCGCGCCGCCACCCGCTCTGCATCGAGGCCATGACCGAACTGGCGCGCTCCGGCGAGCGGGCGCCCCGTCCGGACGGCCGCTTCTCCTCCCGGGCGGGCGGTGCGGCGTCGCGCAGCTGCGGCGCCAGGTTCGCGCGGCGCACGCGGCGCGGCATCCCCGCGTGGGTGCCCGCGGCCGGGGGCGCCGGCTGGGGCGGCTGGGTCGGCTGCGGCTCGAACGGAGTGCTCGGCTCGGCCGGGGCCGGCGGCGGCATGTTCAGCGGGTCGTGCCCGCCTTCCGGCTCGGTGCCGGCGGCGCGGTGCCGTCCGACGGGGTCCATCGCGTTCTCCTGCGTCTCGTGGCCGATGATGTCCAGAGGCCCGGTGTGCGCCGGGTCGAAGGCCCCGTCCGCAGCGGGCAGGTCCGGGGCGTCCGCCCGTTCGGTGCCGGTGCTCCTGCTGCTCGCGCGGCCGACCTGGTCCGCCGGGACGACCAGCGAGTGCGGCAGCAGCACGACGGTCTTGATGCCGCCGTAGGAGTTCGGCTCCAGCGCCACCTTGATCCCGTGCCGGTGCGCGAGCGTCCCGACGACGAACAGCCCGAGCTGGTCGCCGTGGGTCAGGTCGAACTCCGGCTCGCGGCGGAGCTGCTCGTTGATGGCCGCCAGCTTGTCCGGGTTCATCCCGAGGCCGCGGTCCTGGATCTCGACCACGAAGCCCTGGCCCACCAGCCCGGCGTCGACCTCGACCGGCGTGTTCGGCGGCGACATGACGGTCGCGTTCTCGATCAGCTCGGCCAGCAGGTGGATCAGGTCGGCGACGGCCGAGCCGACGATGCCCTCCTCCGCCGTGCTGACCACCTCGACGCGGGCGTACTCCTCGATCTCGCCGATGGCGCCGCGCAGCACGTCCAGGACGCCGACCGGGTGCCGCCAGCCGCGGCCGGGCGCGGCTCCGGACAGGATGATCAGGCCCTCGGCGTGCCGCCGCATGCGGGTGGTGAGGTGGTCGATGGCGAACAGGTCGGCGAGGGCGTCCGGGTCGGACGCCTTGCGCTCCAGCGTGTCCAGCATGGCCAGCTGCCGGTGCAGCAGCGACTGGTTGCGCCGGGCGAGGTTCTGGAAAACCTGGTTGACCGCCGCGCGCAGCTCGGCCTGGCGGACCGCGGCCTCGACGGCGGTGCGCTGCACGGACGAGAACGCGGCCGACACGTTGTAGACCTCGGCCGTCCGGCCGACCTCCAGCGGCGCGGCCTCCGTCGCCACGTCGACCTCGTACCCGCGGCTCAGGCGGCGCACCACGTCGGGCAGCCGCTCCTCGGCCATGGTGCGCGCGGCGCCCTGGAGACCGAGCAGGTCGCGGCTGATGCGGCGGCTGAAGCGGAACATGAGGAGCGCCGTCAGGGTGATCGCGACGAGGCCGAGGGCGCCGATGAGGGCGAGGCGCAGCAGGGTCTCGTCGGAGTCCTCCTTCGCCTGGGCGGCGTTCACCGCCCGGGACTTGCCGAGCGCGCCGTCGATCTCCACGATCGAGGCGCCCGCGACGGCCTTCCATTCGGTCGGAGCGATCCGCAGCCTCGCGCCGGGACGGGTCGCGAGGATCTTGTCCTCGGTCGTGGTGAAGTTCCTCTCGGCGGGGGACGCCAGCGCCTGCTTGAAGGGAGCGGCGATGGCCGGGTGGAGCTCGGCGAGGTTCGAACCCTCCAGGAATCGCCGCTCGTACACCAGCCTGCTGATCGCCGTGTGCTCGCCGAAGGACATCCGGCCCCCGTCGGAGAGCACACCGCCCACCAGCGCGATCTCCCGTCCGCGCAACTCGATGCCGCGCGACATGGCGGCGGTGTGGGCGGACTGCTGGAGCCCGTCACCGGCCACCAGCACGTTGACGTATTGGAAGTGGGCTTCGAGGACTTCGTTGTACGCGTCGAACGCCTCCAGCCTCGTCAGGGTGCGGGAGTCGACCTGGCTTCGCAGTTCGCCGATGCCATTGAGCCTCTCCAGCAGCACCGACAGCCGCTGCTTCATCGCGCGGGTCAGCGTGGCCTGGAATTTGTCAGAGTTAACAGCTTTGTTCATTTGGACGATCGTGCCGTCCATCTTCCTGCGGACGGTGTCCATTGACGTGCGCGGCAGCCGGTTGTTACGGCTCAGCCAGATCACCGACTCCTGCCGCTCCTGGGCCAGGGCGACCAGCGTCGGCTGCGCGGCGCCGCCGTAGATCTCGTTGGTGGTGTCGAGGTTGCGCTGGTTGATGGCCTTGGACGCGGTGCTCTGCGCCGCGAAGCCCCACAGCGTGATCAGGGAGACCATCGGAACGATGATCAGGCCGACAAGGGAGAACCGGATCGAACGCCGGCGGCGTGGGCTCCTCACCGGGCGAAACGGCCGAGGTCAACGCGGTCATGATTGACGTGGTCGTTCATGGTGTCTCTCTCAGGCTCGGTGGGCACCGGATGGCCGAACTCGGCTTCACCGGGCCGCAAGTTTGATCATGCGTCTGGAATTCCGGTCACCTTGATGGTCCGCCGATGGCAACATGTGGCAACATTCGGCCGTCCCCGAACCCGCCTAATTTTTCGGAAGAGGAGAAGCCACGTGACGCAGCTGCGAGGCGATTCGACCAACCGGCTGGATTGGCTGATCGACGGGCTCGTCGAACGCGTGCCCCAGGTGAACAAGGCGGTGGTGCAGTCCGCGGACGGGATCCTCATGGGGGCGTCCGCCGGCCTGAGCCAGGAGGACGCCGAGCACCTGTCCGCCCTGGCCGCCGGCGTGCAGAGCCTCGCGCAGGGCGCGCGGGCCCAGTTCGGCGCGGGCGAGGTCCATCAGACGATCATCGAGATGCTCAACGCGTTCCTGTTCGTCACCGCGGCGGGCGAGGGCGCCTCGCTGACCGTGCTCTCCGACGCCAGCGCCGACCCGGCCCAGATCAGCTACGAGATGACCCTTCTGGTCGGACGGGTCGGGGAGCACCTCGCGTCCCGTCCGCGGAACCACGTCGGCCCCTGAGCCCGGGCCCCGCCGGTCGGCGCGGGAGGAAGGCGACCATCGCCCCCGACCGCGCCGCCCGCGACCGTCCCGGACGAACTCCGGTGTCGGGAGCGCGCCGACAGCGCCGGCCGACCGAAGGCGGGTGTCGCCCCAGCAGAAAAGTTATAAAAGCGCTGACCAGTTTGGCGAAGTCCAGGTTTGCCTGACACCTGTGTGTTAAGGGAACGGCAGTAGCCGCGCTTTCTTCCGCCGGACAGGACATCGCTTAAGACACAGAGCGGTGCTCGTTCAACCGACTGATTCAAAACTGGCATTTTCGGCCTGGTCACCGGCGTCGGGCGGGGCGGTGATGCAACAGTCTTGAACCTTGTATTCAGGGGACGTGGCCATCGCATCGCCGTGCCGATCGGCGCCAGATTTGACCGAGGCGATGACGCCTTGGTCGACCGGCCGGATCGTGCACGATCACCGATCCGCCGGTGATCTCTGACAGCACCGGTGATCTCTGACAGCGGCGGCGACGAGCACCCGGTCGCCGTGCGTTCGACGGTGCGTCGCGGCTGTCCGAAGTCCTCAGCCGGTCGAGCAGTGCATCGCCGGCGACCCGGCAGGACTGCCCCAGGCGCGCGACCACCCGGGGCCGTCACCTTTCGCGGATCGGTGACGCATTTTTGTGGGCTTTTGTGCTGGATCATGCCGATCTGCGTGGTCATCATGACGGCTGTTCGCTCCCGATCCCGACGTGGCCGGCCCGATGAGGGGGAACTTCTCCGGGAGGTACTCGTCGTAGGAGGCACCTGTGCTCGGAAAGCGCTCCCGACCGTCCTGGCCAACACGGGCCGCCGTCACCCTGGTCGCCGCGACGTGCGCGACGGGCGTCGCGGTCGACGTCCCGGCAAGCGCTACGGTCTACGACTCCTGCACGATCTCCCGCTGCTCCGACGGCCGCTACGCGGCCTCGGTGTGGGGCGGAAAGGGATGGCCGTCCAGCGCGGGCTGGTACTCCTGGCCGGACGGCCTGTCCAACTACACTGGCGGCGTCTACCACAACTACGACGGCCAGCTGCCCGCCGGCGCCACCTACCACGAGTACGACGTCTACTCGCGGACGGAGGGCTCCTCAAGGGACGCGTACCGGATCGTCCACAGCAGCACCGGCACGGTCTACTTCACCCCGGACCACTACTCGAACTTCTACCGGATCTCCTAGGACAGGCCCGCCCGATGACCTCGCTGCCGCCCTGGTTGACGGTGACCAGCGACCCGGTGCCGGCAGTCGTCGACGGGCACGCCTGCCGAACCCGCGCCGCCTTCTTCCGCGAGGCGGCGCGGGCCCTGGGATTCGCGGCCTACTTCGGGCACAACTGGGACGCCTTCCTGGACTGCCTGCGCGATCTCGACCGCCCCACCCTCACCGTGTCGCACGCCGACGAACTCCTGGCGGACGAGAGCCCGCACCAGCTCGCGATCCTCCTTGAGATCCTCTCCGAGCAGAACCTCCCCGCGACCTTCGCCACCACCCCCGACCGGATGCCCACCCTCCACTCCCGCCTGTCCGCCGCCCTCCCGTGACAAGCCAGGCCGCCGCCACCCGGCACCCCGTACGTCGCCGGCCCGCCTGAGCGCAACCGCTGTCGGCGCGCACCCGTGCGGAGAGAAGGCACAGGGCCGCAGCCGGAGTGACGACGAACCCGCCTGGTCTTGGCCCAAGTTTTCCCCGCCGGGGAGTCTCGAATGCGGCGGTGAGAGTGACCACGAGTCGGGGTAGGGGAGCCGTCGCCGCCAGATTCGCGGCCGGCCGTCGCGTGACCTCCTCGGCGGCGTGCCCCAGCCGCCGCTGTGCGGCCCGTTCCGGAACACGACGATGCCGTGCTCGTTCACCACCCATGGCGGCGTCGTCCCCGGGCCCGGGTCCCTGGCGCTGGCCCGAGGGGCGCTGGGTGCACAAAGGTCGCCCGGCATCAAGCGCGGCGCCGCCCTCGGTGATCGGGTTCCTTCGGACGGGTGGGCGCCCATGCGCCAGGCGTCCCGTCGCGCTTCTCTTCCAGCGCGAGCCGGGACAGCGCCCCCTTCAGGTGGCCGCAGACCTTCTCGATCTCTTCGAGGGTGTGGTTCCGTTCGGTGACGACCGCCGAGAGCAGCAGGGCCGTCAGGGCCACAGTGCCGTTGAAGGCCTGCAGGATGATCATCATGGCGAGCAGATCCCGGCCCGAGAACGGGCCCGACCCGACGGCCCCCGCGTAGACGGCGATCACGGAGGCGATCAGCGCGCAGGGCGCTGCGCCGACCAGCTGGAAGCGGAACGCCGCCCAGATCAGGAACGGGACGACGAGGAAGAGAAGTTGGAGCGAGGTGTCGGTGGCCAGCGCGGTGACCGCCGCCGTGCCGCCCAGCAGGGCCACCGCCTCGGCCCAGCGCAGGACGGGGACGCCGCGCGGCCATCGGACGGTGCGCGCGGCCAGCAGGAGCGGCGCGATGATCAAGACACCCATCGCGTCGCCCGTCCACCACACCGACCAGGTCGGCCAGAAGTCACGGGTCGACACCGCGTCAGAGGCCAGTAGGACGCCGGCGCCGATCGTCGCGCTGATCAGCATGCCGCCCAGCGCGCCGAGGAAGACCAGCGCCAGGGCGTCCTGCAGCCGGTCGAGAGTGAGACGGAATCCTGCCCGCCGCAGGAGGAGGTAGGCGCAGACGGGAGCGAGCGTGTTGCCGACCGTGATGGCGAGCACGGGGACGATCCCCGGCCCGAGCATCACGTTCACCAGGAATGCCCCGAGAGCGATGCCCGGCCACATGCGCGGTCCCCAGAACATCAGGGCGACGAGAGCGATTCCGGTGGGCGGCCAGAAAGGCGTGACCTGCCCTCGCACCAGTTGCTGCTCCAGTCCGATCTTGGCGGCGACGTAGTAGGTGACCACGACGGCAGCCAGCCGCAGGCCGTCGGCGGCGTACAGCCGACGTCGCTCAGCCGCACACGACACCGCCGCTCACCCTTCGTCCTGCCGCTGCTGGAGCCCTCCGTAACGGATGACGAGAGCCGCGGCGTCGTCGGTGTGGCCGGTGAGCTCCGCCACCTTGATCACCCGAGCGGCCAGCTCGCCCGGGTCGGTCCGGCAGGCGTCGACGGCCAGGTTCGCCACCTGTGCGAGCCCTTCCTCGATGGGGTAGCCGGGGCCTTCCACCACGCCGTCGGTGAGCAGGACGAACGCCCCCACGTCGGTCAGCACCCGGCGGGTCGACGGGTAGCTCTCGCCGGCGTAGATGCCCAGCGGCAGACCGCCGTCGGTCAGGACGATGTCGCAGCGGCCGTCGGCCGTGACCCAGACGGCGGGTACGTGCCCGGCGCGGGCGTCGGCGAGCTCGTTCGTGACGGGGTCGAAGCGCAGGAACGTGCAGGTCACGAACAGCTCGGAGTCCATGGCGACGAGCAGATCGTTGGTGCGCTGGAGCACCTCCGCCGGGTCCGTGGTGGCGACCGCGACGGCGCGCAGACAGGTGCGCACCTGCCCCATGAAAGCCGCGGCCTCGACGTCGTGCCCCTGGACGTCTCCGATCGCGAACCCCACGGATCCGTCCGGCATGAGGAAGCCGTCGTACCAGTCGCCCCCGATGTCCAGCCCGGCCCGCGCGGGTGCGTACCGTCCCGCCACCTGCAGGCCGGCCAGGACCGGTAGTCGGGCGGAGAGGACCTGGCGCTGCAACGCGGCGGCGAGTTCGACACGGGCCTGCTGGAGTTCGATCCCCTCCAGGATCCGGCCGGTGAGGTCCTCGAGCGTCTGCAGCAGCTCTCCGGAGCCATTGGAAGGCGCGGTGCGGTGACGGGGCATGGCATCACACCCCGGCCGGGTCGACCCGGCCCGCTACACGCGGGTCCGGGTGCGGTTGTTTCGGAATTAGGTCATATATGCCAAATTCCACGACATCACGGTACCAACACCGACCTGACATAGGACCAGGTCAGACCGTGCCTTTGCCGCGGGCCGGGCGGATCTGGACGCGCCGTTCAAGCCGGGCGGGCGCCCCGACGCCGGGCTGCCGCCTGGCTGAGCGTGGTCACGGCCACCGTCATCAGGACTGCGCTGGACGCCCTGGGCGGCGAGCGTGCGCGCCCGGGAGCGGTACGTTGGCACCTGGCTGCCCGCACCGCTGGTCAGGCCCGCTTCCACGACCCGGCCGACCCGGTCACGCTGGACGAATGGCGCTGCTCGTCGTCCTGAGCGATGTTCTTCCGCCGGCGTCCCCGTGCCTGAGATCGTCGAGGTCGTCGGCCGCTCACCCGCTGCGGTGCACCAGCTCGCCTCGCGGGCGCGCCGACAGGGGCGATGGCGGGCCAGGGGCGCCTGTGCGTCCAGTCTGATCACGGTCTTGTCGGCGCTTGATCCATCTTGGTGCAGTTCGGCCACGTGCCCTACGCGACATATGCGCTGAGTTTATGGCAACTGATACAAATCTGAAGTGGTGCTCATAGCGAGGTCGGTTGATGCTGCTTCTATGACCCCCGGCTCACCATCACACCGATCGGCCAGCGGCCGGCGTGCGTCGGCTCTGCCGGGTGGACCATCGCCGTCTGGACTCACGCCGATCCGCTCATCCGATCGGCCGGCACCGCCGGAACAGCCCAGTGTTCCCAACTGGATCCGGGAGGCCGCGCCACGTCTACGGCCATCACTGATGGCCGTGAACCCGGACGGCCCTGCCAAGAGGAGGAAGCAATGCAGATCGCCATCGCCCTGTTCCCCAAGGTGACCATCCTGGACGCTCTGGGCCCCTACCAATTCTTCTCGGCCGTCCCAGATGCCGAGGTCGTCGTTTGCGCCGCGCAAAGGGGCCGGCTCGCCGACGCCAAAGGACGGCTGCACATCGACGTCGACCACGTTTTCGAGGATGTTCCGAATCCCGACGTCCTGCTGGTGCCCGGCGGAAACATCACCCGGGAGATGGCCCGTCAGGGCGACCCCGTCATCGACTGGATCCGCTCAACGCACGAGCACACCACGTACACCACGTCCGTCTGCACGGGATCCCTGCTGCTCGGGGCGGCCGGCCTCCTGCAAGGAAAGAAGGCGACCACGCACTGGTTGGCCTACGACGAACTGCGCAAGTACGGCGCCGAGCCCACCGAGCAGCGGGTGGTGTTCCAAGGAAAGATCGTCACCGGTGCCGGAGTGTCCGCCGGAATCGACCTGGCCCTGGAGGTCATCGCCCGGCTGAGCGGAGCCGAGACCGCCCAGTCCGCCCAGCTCCTCCTTGAGTACGACCCGCAGCCGCCCTACGACACCGGCTCTCCCCGCAAGGCCCCCCAAAGCATCAGGGACATGCACAGCGACCTGGTCGGTTGGTGGAGTTAGTCGTCGACGACGCACACGAAACGCGGACCTGCGAGCCGACGCCGGGACGGCCATCGGGCGGCACGGCCGCCCCGTGGCCACCGCCGCGCTGGAGAGCATCGGCCGATCCACGATGCTCCACCGAACCGGGCCGCATCTCTCACAACCCCTTCTCACCCCGGTCGGTTCGATGCTGTGCGGCGATGGCGGTGAGCAGGGTGAGCATCGCCGACACCGCCGGCGGCCGGTATGGAGATGCGGTCACGGCGGCGAACAGCCGGCGCGCCGGCAGCGGCGGGCTGGTGGTGCGCAACGCAACGTCCGCGCGGATCGTGGCCCGCGCCAAGGTGGGCACGAGGGTCACGCCGGCGCCGGCGGCGACAAGAGCTTGCTTGCCGTTCCAGTCGTCGCAGGTGAACCCGATGCGGGGTGGGTTGCCCAGCACGTCGGCGAGGCGCGGGATGGGGCCTAGGCAGTCGGGGTGGGCGCCTTCTATCCACGTTTCGTTCCGCAGGTCACGGAGGCGAACCGAGGTGTGCCGGGCCAGTGGGTGGTGCGAGGGCAGGGCGAGGAGGAGTTCCTCGTCGAGCAGCGGGATCAGTTCCACGGCGGCCTGGTCGTTCACTGGTTGCCAGGAGGTGACCAGGGCCAGATCGACGCGGCCGTCCCGGACCGGCATCAGCGGATCACCCTGGTCGGTCTGGTTGAGGCTGAGTGTCACGCCGGGATGGGCGTCACTGAAGCGGCGGATGGCCTCCGGCACGAGGAACGTGTTCGCACTCGGGAAGGCGGACAGCCGCAGCTGGCCGGCGTCCAGGGTGGCGAAGGCGGCCAGGTGGTCTTCCATCGCCCGCAGGCGGGCGATGGTGTCGCGGGCGAGTTCGATCGCGACCTCTCCGGCGGGGGTGGGTCGCACTCCGCGGGGCAACCGCTGGAAGAGGTGGATGCCGAGCCGCTTTTCCAGCCCGGCGATCTGGCGTGAGACCGCCGGCTGCGTCATGGTCAGCGCCTCGGCGGTCGCGGAGAACGAGCCGCGGTCGGCCACTTCCACCAACACCCGCAAGGTCCACGTATCAAGCATGTGTTGAGTTTATGGGAAGTCATACAAACCCGCAGTGGCGCTCATGGCGAAGCCGGTCGAGGCTACTGCCGTGACCATCACATCGACGGCCCAGCAACTGGCCTTTCTCGCCGAACACCTGCCCGCGCCCCCCGCCCGCGTCCTGGACGCCGGATGCGGCCGCGGTGAACTCGCGGCCGCTCTGCAGGACCGCGGCTACGAGGTGACCGGCATCGACAGCGACCCGCACGAGGTGGCCGCCGCACAGGACAACGCAGCCCCGGTCATCGAGGCCGACATCACCCGATACCGTGACCGACCCTTCGACGCTGTGCTGTTCTCCTTGTCGCTGCACCACGTCGACCGCCTCGACGCGGCGGTCGCACGGGCCAAGGCCCTCCTGAAGCCGGACGGTCTTCTGATCGCCGACGAGTTCGCCTGGGAACGCGCCGACCGGACGACCGCCGCCTGGTTCTACGACATCGCCGCCTTGATCTCGTCCGCCGGCCTGCCCGGATGGCGCGGGCCCGCCGAGCCGGCCGACCAGCCGCTCCAGCACTGGACCCGCCGCCACCGCGACGGCGACCCGTCGCACACCGGAGCCGCGATGACCGACGCGATCGCCACCCAGTTCGACCTGACCGAATCCGCCCGCGTGCCCTACCTGCACCGCTATCTCGGCGGATGGCTGCCCGACGATGCCACCGGCCGACGCTGGTTCGCCGTACTGCGGGACATCGAGCAACGTCGCGTCGCCGACGGAACCCTCACCCCGGTAGGGCTCCGACTAGTAGCACGACCAAGTGAGACGACGCCGAGGCCGGCGCACTAAGCCACCGCCGTCCCGACCCCGCAAACCCCGCGAACCCCCTGAGCTGCTGGGACGCGCCGTCCGGTCAGTTCGGCGCGGCGTGTCCGGCAGCGGACTGACGACGACCACCGGGAGACCGGGGGCCTGGATGAAGTGATGGGTCGGCGTGCGATGAATCGAGCCACCGAGCAGCCGGTGCCAGAAGGCGCGCTCCGCGTCGACGTTGGCAGCGTCGATGACCACGGAACTCAGGGTGATGGCCCTGTTCTTCGCGCTGGCCGGTGCTCAGACGGTCGGGATGATCCCGCCGTCGCTGCAGCATCCCGCGCTCGACCGGCTTGCACTGCCAGACCGCATCCCAGCCCCGCCGAGTCCACCTGCGAGCCGACAGGCCCCCCGGGCCATGCGCCTAGGCGAGATCCACCAACCGTCCGCCGTAAAACCTCGTTTCGCTTGGGGAGTCTCGGCGGTGGCAGATGAGCGTGGCGGCGATGCCGACGAAGGCCGGGAAGTGCTCGGGCTTGGCCCCTGCCGGCGAAGGTGTGACAGATCTGGAGCATGCGGCGCTTGCTAGCTAAGAGGTTGCGGATTCCCCGCCGTGACCGTGTGCCGGGATGTTGATCGGACTGAGGCATCCCTCGGCGCCGGCCCCGCCCCTCGCCCCCGTAGGGGCGGGGCCTTCCCGGTGGATGAACTGCTTGCCGGCAGAGGCCGGCGCGGGCGCCGCCGAGGGCGGTGAGCGTACGAGGCCCGGGCCCAGTGGCGGTCTGCGATGGCTCCAGCGTGACGTCGCTGTCGCTGCGAGCGCTCTAAGAGGAAGGACACGGGTCGATCGGACGATCCGGCTGGCGCCACCTGGCGACGGACGTTGTGGTGGCGTTAATGGGAACTGGGGTTATGGGACGACATGGACGCACGGCCGATGGCACGGTGTTGCTGGCGGGCCGTTACCGGCTGATCGAGCCGATCGGCCGGGGCGGGATGGCCGAGGTGTGGTGCGCCGAGGACATGTCGCTGGGGCGGCGGGTCGCGGTCAAGCTGCTGGATCCCGCGTCCCCGGCCGCGGGGACCCGCGACGAGTCGGTCGGCACGGTCGGTGAGCGGGTGTGGCGGGAGGCCCGCGGCGCGGCGCGGCTGGTGCATCCCAACGTGGTGCAGGTCTATGACGTGGCGGCCGACGGTGACCGGGTGTTCCTGGTGATGGAGCTGGTCACCGGCCAGGACCTGGCCGCGATGTTGGACGTGAGGGGACCGTTCCCGCCCGGGCAGACGGCCGGGCTCGGGGCGCAGGCGGCCCGCGCGCTGGCCGCCGCCCACACCGCCGGCGTGGTGCACGGTGACGTCAAGCCGGCGAATCTGCTGCTGTCCGACGACGGCGTCCTCAAGCTCACCGACTTCGGCGTCGCCCGTCCCCTGCACGTCCCCGCCACCGAAGAGGCGGCCGGAAAGGTGGTGGGCACCGCCGGGTACCTGGCCCCCGAAGTCGCTCTCGGGCAGCCACCCGGCGAGGCCAGCGACCTGTACGCGCTGGGCTGCGTGCTCTATGAGCTGTCCACCGGACAGCCGCCGTTCACGGCCGACACCTCCGTGTCGGTGCTCCACCGGCACCTGCACGACCCCCCGGTCCCGCCAGGACGGCTGCGTCCGGAGGTCCCGCCGAACCTGGAGCAGGTGATATTGCGGCTTCTGGCGAAACACCCCGAGAGGCGGACCAGTGACGCCGCCCGCGTGGCCGAGGTGCTGGAGCTGATCGGTCAGGCTGGAACCCCGAGCCCGGTGACGGACAAGCCGTCCAACGTCACCGAGGTGCTTCCCGCCCTTGCTCCGACCGGCGCCCGGCACGCCCGTCCGCACACCAAGGTGCTGCCGCCTCAGTCTTCCCTGGTGGCATGGCTCGCACGGCGCCCGCTGCTCGTCGCCGCACTCGGCGCGGTGGTCGTCATCATGGTCGCCGTCATGGTCGCCGTCATCGGGCCGGAAGACCGACCCGCCGCGGCTCCCTCCCAGTCCACTGGTCCGTCGGCCCAAGGTCCGAGCAGGGCGCGATCAACCGAACCGGCGACGCGCCCGCCGTCCACGGCATCGACACTGATCGCCCTCCAGCAACGCATAGCCCGGCAGGCCGACAGCGGACGGCTCGACGAGGAGACCGCCGACAAGGTCACCGAACACCTGGAGAAGATCGCCGAACACGTCCGCGAGGGCAAGGACGACGAGCTCGCCGAAAAGGTCGCCGAGATACGCGACAAGCTCGACGAGGCCTCCCGCCGAGGCGGCTGGACGCCCGACCCCACCACCTTGCGCCTCCTCGACACGTTGTCCGGCGCAGAGTGACAGTCTCCAGATCAATGGTCATGTCGGCGTTTGGATATCACTTTGGTCTATGGGAGCTGCGAATGGCGAACGGGAAGAATGAACCACACAGTTTGTGACGACGAGTTCGCACGCCCCTACAATGCGTGGGCATGGCACATCCTCCCCCGTACGGTCAAGATCCCCGCCACGCTCCCCCATACGGCCAGGGCCCTCACCCGCCGCCGCCTCACCCTGGGGTAGACCCGTATCAGTCGCGCCACGACGCCCGCCGCCGCCATGACGGCTCAGCGGCTGTGGCCACCGTCGTTCGCGGGGTCACCGGCACCGTCGCCGTGATCTTCCTGCTGCACATCCTGTTCGTGGTCTTCGACGCCAACCAGGGCAACGGCTTCGTCCACGGCGTCTACAGCGTCGCCAAGGCCCTCGTCCTCGGCCTCGGAGACGTCTTCACCCCCGACGACGCCACACTCGGTGTTGTCCTGAACTACGGATTCGCCGCGCTGCTCTACCTCGTCGTCGGCCAACTCATCGTTCGTGCCCTGAACCGCCCTTGATGCCTCGACACGGCGACCGGCCTTCAGAGTCATACGGGTCTGGGCCTGCCGGGTTCGGGGAGCGGTCACACGCGGCGGAGATCACCGCGATGGTCCGGCCGCCTGGGTGGCAAGGACAAAAGGTGGCTTGGTGGAACGGCGGCGGTGGCGGCCTGGATCACGTCCTCGATCCGCGATCGTTCTCGATGGGATCAGGTTCGTAGGCGCGTGACGGTCCGGCGAGGAAGGGGGATTGCCGTTCCAGCGCCCCGGGTTCGCTGAAGGCGGCCAGCGAGCGTTCGGCCACCGCGCGGAAAGCCGTGGCGGGGTCGGTGCCGAGATGGTCGGTGTCGGCCTGGCGTTGGGCGTCGGCTTCGGCGGGGTCGAGGGGGGTGCCCTCGGCTACCTGGGCGATCAGGAGCAGCCCGCCGGTCAGGTGGTCGGCGGTCTGCCGAACCGTCCATCCGTTGCAGGGGCTGGGGGAGGCCCAGCCTTGAGTGGTGATCTGTTTTCCCAGTCGATGATCGAGCAGACCGTCTGGCCGGTGACGAATCGGTGCCGGACGCGGAAGCCGCGCACGGCGGCGCCCGCTTTCCGGGCCATCGCCCGGTAGCCGTCGGCGGTGCGGAAGCTGGCGACCGGGCCGGTGAAGGTGAGGTCGGCGGCCAATGGGACGTCGGTCATGTCACCGGCATGGTGGATCCAGGCGTCGTAGTACTGGTCGGCGATGGCGAGGACATCCACGGTTTCTCCCGGGGATCGGGCCGCGGCGCGGCCGTGCACCCTGACAGATCCTCGGGAGCATGACGACTCATCGGTGCCATGGCGCTCGTCCTACGGCCATTTGCCCCGGCGGCCGGCGCGCCCAACTCCGCGAGTGGCCAATGAGGTGGATCTGGTTCTTGCAGACCCTCATGACCTGTGCGATGGCCGCCTCGCGCTGACCTTCGGTTGCGCCGTCACACGTGGATGGGGGCGTTGACCGGCGGATGCGAGGGCTCAGGGGGTGAGGGCGGGAGAGCGAACCAGCCGAAGATGTCGGCGTTCGGAAACCCGGTGATCTCGGCGATTCCCGCCGGGTGGATGGTCAGCACCATGATGCCGTAGCCGAGGCAAGTACCGGTGGCGTCCGGCAGGTAGGCGGCCAGTGCGGGCTGGCGGTTGGCGGCGGTCTGCACCAGCCGGATCCGCTCCAGGCGGCCGCCGGCGGGCTGGGTGGCGAAGAAGCCGATGACCGCCGCGCGTCCGACGAACTCGACCGGTTCGGGCGGCATGCGCAGGACGGCGTCCTCACGCAGCAGGGCCGCCAGCGCATCAAGGTCGCGTCGTTGCCAGGACCGGACGAACCGTCGCAGGATCCGCTGCTCATACGCGTCCAGTGCACGCTCTGAAGGTGCGGCCTTGGAGCGCAGGGTGGCGCGGCCGCGCTGCAAGGCGCTGTTGACCGCGGGGACGGTGGTGCCGAGATAGTCGGCGACCTCGGCTGCGCTCCAGCACAGCACCTCGCGCAGCAGTACCACCGCGCGCTGTGTGGCGGGCAGTAGTTGCAGGGCCGCCACGAAGGCCAGGGCGACCGATTCGCGTTGCTCGACCACGTGGACGGGGTCGAGTTCGTCCAGAAGCCGGTCGGGGTATGGCTGCAGCTGGCCGACCTCGGCCAGCACGGTGGGTGTCCGGTTGCGGCGCTCGATGCTCTTCAGGCAGGTCGTCGTGGCGATCCGGAACAGCCAGTGATGAAACGGGGCGCGAGCCTGGTAGGTGTGGAGGCTCCGCCAGGCCCGCAGCAGGGTGTCCTGAAGGGCTTCCTCGGCCTCGGTCAGTGAGCCGAGCATGCGGTAGCAATGCAGGTGCAGGGCTCGCCGGTGCGGTGCCATCAGGGCTTCGAAGGCCACCTCGTCACCCGACCGCGCGGCTTCCAGCAGCGCCGCCGCGTCGGCGTCGGCCGTTTCCATGCCCAGCACAGTAGCCGCCCTCCACGACACGACCGATGAGTCGGCCGCCCACGGCGGATCGAACATGGCGACGACCGACGACGGCACGGGAGGGCACTGTGACTCCGGAAGAGCTGTTCTGGGAGCTGGCCGAGCCGATGCTCGCCGACAGCGCGATCACGCGTTCGACCATGATGGGGCTGCCATGTCTGCGGCATGATGGACGTTTCTTCGCCGCACTGGACCGCCGGAGCGCGGCGCTGCTGATCAAACTGCCCCGGTCACGTGTCGCGCAGCTCATAGCCGACGGTCGCGGCCGTCCGTTCGCTCCGGCGGGACGAACGTTCCGTGAGTGGGTCGCGTTGCCCTCGCCGGATCGGCGACTGTGGGCGGCGGTCGGGTCTTCCTGGAGCCCGAAACCGGCGCCCGCGATCGCCGGCGGGGCCAGGAAGAACGTCCAGCCGGGATGGGCCCGGCGCCTTGCCGGTGAGGGATTCGGCGATGGGCGCGACGACGACCGCACCGGCGATGATCGACATCAGCAACGCCTCGGCTACCAGGGCCTAGTGGCCGAGTTGGACCTGCAGGAGATGGGACAGGCCGAAGAACAGGCCGAGGCTGGCGAACTCTCCGAGGCCGCGCGCCAGATTGCCGGCGGCGAAGCGATGCGAGGCGGCCAGGTCGCGGTCCACGAGCGGGGCGTCGGCGCGCCGCTCGTGGAGGACGAAGAGGCCGAGGAGGACGGCCCCGGCGACGACGAAGGCCACGATCGGCGGTGAGCTCCAGCCGCGCGACGGGTCGTCCTTCGAGCATCGATCCTCAGTGCGCACCTGGCTGTACCGGATCGCGACGAACGCCTGCCTGACGGCTTCCGCGCAGAACGCCCGCAGACCGCTGCCGTCTGGGATGGCCGGCCCGAGCAGTGACATCAACGTGCCGGGCACCCCCGACGGAACCGACATCGGCTGGTTGCAGCCGTACCCGACCGCATCGACCCGGCCAGGACCTTCTGACCCGGCGTGGGTCATCGAGTCACGCGGGAGCCTGCGTCTCGCGTTCGTCGCGGCACTGCAACTGCTGCCACCCAGGCAACGTGCCGTGCTCATCCTGCGCGACGTCCTCGCCTGGCGAGCCGTCGAGGTGGCCGACCTGCTCGGCATCTCGCCGGTCGCGGTCAAGAGCATCCTGCAGCGTGCCCGGGCCCGACTGGCAAGGACGGCTCCCAACGAGGCTGAGATCACCGAACCGGTGGAGCCCCGACTGCGCAGGCTGCTCGAAGCCTGTGTGTCGGCGTTGGAGAACGCCGGCATCACCACGCTGGTGCAGTTGCTACGGGCGGCCGCCCGTTTCGAGATGCCGCCGTTCTCGACGTGGTTCGAGGGACGTGACGCCGTCGCACGCTTCATCGGTTCCCGGGTGCTCGACCGGCCGGGCACGTCGCGGCTCATGCCCACGCAGGCCAATGGACAGCCGGCCGTCGCGGCCTACCGGTGTGCACTGGGCACACGCCATCCATGTGCTCACGATCGACGACACGTCGATCACCCGGGTCGTCGCCTTCCTCGACGCTGACCTGTTCTCCCGCTTCGACCTACCCAGCGAGTACCCCACCGCCGCGCAGAAGTGAAGGCCAGCCTCCCTGCCGACGAACGCACCGCTTGGATCATCCAGGGGTGCCGAGCGAAGTGAAACCTCCGACTATTGCTCCGAAGGCAACGTGGGCGAGGACGGTGACCAGTGGCGTGCTGGGTCCGTAGTTGAGCATCAAGAAGCCCGGGGGTTCCAGCTGGGCGGCCTTGGGAGCGCTGGTCATCGGGCTGCCCATCCGCGGGTGGACCAACGGCAGCAGGACGTTCACCAGCGCGGTGCCGGCGAAGATCCCGTGCATGAGACCGAAGAGTGCTCCGAGCCACCAGCCGGCGTGGCCGATGGCGAGAAAGACGGCGTAGTAGACGAACGCGAACAGCTCCCCGTTGACGAAGTGCATGAGGTAGCCGATCGCCTTGGCGCGGGCCCGGTCGCCGGTCACGGCGGTGCCGAGCAGGAACGGCAGGTCCATCCGGGTGAGCTTGAACTCGCTGGCGGTGCGCAGGACGGTGGTCAGGACCAGTGTGCCGACGAACGCGCCCGCAGCGGTTCCCCCGGCGCTCACCTGCCCGCCTTCCCCGCGACCGAGTCGATGGTGCACGCGGCACTGATCAACGCCAGGTGGCTCAGCCCCTGGGGCAGGTTTCCCAGGAAGGCGCCGGTGTCCGGATCGATCTCCTCGCCGTAGAGGCCGACGTCGTTGGCCAGCCTGATCAGGTCGTCCATCAACGCGACGGCCTGGGCGAGGCGCCCGGTGCGGGCGAGGCACTCGGCCAGCCAGAAGGAACAGGCCAGGAACGCGCCCTCGGTGCCGCTCAACCCGTCCTCGCCGGAGTACCTGTCGACGAACGGACCGTGCCGCAGTTCCTGTGCCACCGCGTCGACCGTGGTGCGCATGCGGGGATCGCCGGGATGCGAGAAGCCGTGGAGAAGGCCGGAGAGCACGGCGGCGTCCAGGTCCGAACTGCCGGCGGAGCGCGTGTAGCAGCGGCGACGGGGGGAGAAGCAGCGTGTCTCGACGAAGTCGCGCACCTGGGCGCGGGCGAGTCGCCAGCGGTCCGAGCCGCGGTCGGGGATCAGGCCGCGCTCGCAGAGGTCGATGGCACGGTCGAGCGCGACCCAGCACATGATCTTCGAATGCGTGAAGTGCAGGGGAGCGCTGCGGACCTCCCAGATCCCCGAGTCCGGCGACCGCCAGGCGGCGCAGACGAAGTCGGCCAGCTCGGCCAGGCGCCGGGCGATGTCCGCGTCCAGGCGTCCGGCGGCGCCGGCGTGCAGCCAGCCGGTCTGCATCAGCTCACCGTAGGTGTCCAGCTGGTTCTGGGCGCCCGCCGCGTTGCCGATCCGCACCGGTCTGGAACCGCGGTATCCGTCCAGGGGGAGTACCCGTTCCGGCGTGTCGGGGCCCCCGTCCAGCCGGTAGAGCACCCGCAGTCGCGGATGCGTGAGCTGGGTGGCGTGCATGAGCCACCAGAAGTAGGCGTGCGCCTCGGTGGAACATCCGAGCCGCAGTAGTGTGTCGAGCGTGAACGCCGAGTCGCGGACCCAGGAGAAGCGGTAATCCCAGTTGCGTTCGCCTCCGATGTGTTCCGGCAGTGAGGATGTCACCGCGGCGGCGATCGCCCCCGAGGGCGCGAAGATCAGGAGCTTGAGCGCCAGTGCGCTGCGCAGCACGGCGTCGCGCCACATGCCTTCGTACGAACGTTCCCGCGACCAGCCCTGCCAGGCCGCGATGGTGTGCTCCATACGGGCATCGCATTCGGAACGGGTCGGCAGGACGAGCGGTTCCTGGTGCGCGAACGGCATCGCCAGCAGGGCTCGCCGCCCCTCTCTCAATTCAAGGCGGCCATTGATCGCCTGGTCAGCGCACTCCGGCTCACCCGCGTCCCAGGCACAGACGGCGAGGGCGTCCCCGCCTGCCTCCGCCACCGGTACACCGGCGCGCCTTGTGATGCGTGGACGGTGAGCGCCGTAACCGAACCGCGGCTGCACGCTCCAGCGCACGGGCACGGTCCCGGCCACACCGTCGAAACGCCGTTGCAGTTCCCGCATCGGCCCCAGCGTCCCGTCGCCCTCCAGGGTCAGCGCATCGGTGACCCGCAGACTGCCGCGGGCGGTGGTGAATGTGGTCTCCAGCACGTTCGTGCCCGGCAGGTACCGGCGCGCGACCGTGAACGGCTCCGCCGGCTCCAGCAGAAAATGCCCGCCCCGGACGGGGTCCAGGACGGCGGCGAACATCGAGGGTGAGTCCAGGTCCGGCATTCCCAGCCAGTCCACCGACCCGTCGGCGGCGATCAGCGCGGCACTCCGACCGTCCCCGATCACGGCGTAGTCGCGCAGCCGGGCGTAGCCGTCCCTCCGGAAGGCTGTCATGCGCCTGGACCGTGCGAGGCGTCACCACCAGGGCCGCCGCCGACTTCCATGGATCCATGCTCTCACCTGGTCACGGTCCGTTGCTTCCGTCTCCTCCCCATGTGACGTCAAGGCTTCGCGTGTTTCACCGCCGTCCGCCAGAAGGCTCCGGGAGATCCTCAAGCACGCAGTCCGACGAAGAGGTAGAGGCGCGCTTTCAGGATGCACGCCGAGACGGCGAGGATCACTGTTCGGTGGCGGGCATGGGTTTGCGGGGCTTCGCCGGTGCGCCCTGGACGGCCGCGTGGACGACCTCCGCGACGTTGTAGCCGAGGATGCCCGCCACGTCGGTAAGTCCCGGAGTGCTGAGGACCGCGTTGGCCTCGCCGGCCTTCAGGCTGCGCCGCCAGCGGGTGTCCTCCCGGGGCTTCTCGTCGTTCCAGTACGCCCGCGCATGCCTCACGAAGTCCTCAGCCTCCGCACGCCCGGGACCGTCGAGCCGCCGAATGTAGCCCTCCAACTGCTCCTTCCCCACATATGGGACGAAGGAGCTCCAGTTGCCGCCGGTGTCATGGATCCTCGTGTTGTCGGGCTCCGCGTCCAGCGGAAGGTGCAGGAAGCCGGCCAACCGCTCCAGGGACCGTTCCGGGCGCGCCATGTAGTCCTCGTAGCGGACGACCATGTGCGGCAGACCGTACGTGTTGACGGTGCGGAGGGCGTCCACGTACGTGTCCCGCCAGATGCCCGCGCCCCGCCACAGCGGCTCCCCCGTCCGGTTCTGGTAGCTGAGCGCGAAGGCGATCGGGTTCCGCGCCGTGACGATCACGGATAGCGTCGCCCGGCTCGTCGGGTCGGCGAGCTGCTGCTCGACGGCCTGCCGGAGCCAGGCGACGTACTTGCTTCCGTCGACGACCACCGAAACGCCCAGTGACCGGGCGAACCGCCGGTGCATGCCGAGGATGTCGTCGTACGACACCCGCTCCCGGAGCGCGTCCGTGAAGTGCCGGCACTCCTTGCCGAGCAGTGAGCAGGGCCCGCAGACCAGTCCGGCGTCTTTGTGGCTGTACTCGGGCATCTGCGTGAAGTTGTTCAGCTCACCGACGTAGTGGGCGCCCCGGATCCGAGCGGTCATGTCCCGCCCGAGCAGGGTCGAGCCCGAGAACAGCGTGCCGACGACGAAGACCGAGGTCGGCAGGCGGTCCTGCCCGTCGCGGAGCCTGGACCGGAGGTTCGCGAACCGGCCAGGCTGAACGGGGACCGCATGCTTCTCAACGTCCATGTTCACGCCTACGGGAAAGATGAGGACCAGCCGGCCGGAAGGAGGTGACCGTGCAGAGCATTGTGCACGCTACCGCCGTCCACCGCGAGCGGCCCGGCAATCGCTCTGCCAGCATGAATCCGGCTCCGCCGCTTCCCTACGGACCCCGGATCTTCCATCAGTCGATCCGGCTGCGGCGTCCTCGCGAGGCGCGATGTGGGCGATGCCCTCTCAGGTACTGCCGATCGGGTGCTCACGTGTAGTTGAGTATCAGTGCTCAAGGCTGGGCACCGGTCGCCGCCTACGTTCTAGACCATGAGTTCTGGACAGCAGACCGTCGGGTCGATCGGCGAGGCGCGGGCTTCGCGGAAGGCGAGGGGGACGGCGTCCCTGGTGCTCGGTGCGCTCGCCGTGGCGATGATCGCTTGCCCTTGGTCGCCGTCCTTCGCGTCGCCGTGGATTCGGTTTCTCCCCGTATACCTGTTCGTGCCCACCGTCATCAGCGCGCTGGTCTCCGGAGGCGTCGCTCTCCAGCGCATGCGGGGTGACGAGGACGCCGACCGTCGCCGGGCGCGGGCCGGGATCACTCTCGGGCTGGTGGCCATCGCGCTGGCGCTGGCGACGGTCGCCTGGGCGATCTGGACCCTGAGTCAGGTTGAGACGTACTGACGAGGGGCAGGGCGCCCGGAGCCGGCCGAGCTTGGCCAATCGGGGTCCATACGTCGTGGCCGTCCCTCAGGATTCGGTCGGCTACCGCACCCCCCCGGAGGTATGCGATGTCACGCCTGCGGATGATGGCGAAGAACCCCCTGGTGAGCGCTGGCGTGACATCGGCGCTGTGCGGCGTGGGCGTAGCTGTTGTCGCCAACATCCCCGGTGAAGGTGTCAACGAGTACCAGCGCACCGGGCGGCGTCCGGACGATCCGGAAAGCTGGTCTGCTGGGCTGGCTCTGGCGTTGACGGTGGCCTGCCTGGCCTGGTTGTGGAGTGTCTGGGCCACCCGCCCGGGTTCGCGGAACGCGCAGACCGGTCGCCGGCGTCGAGTACGGGGCATCGCGAGTTCGGTCTTCGCCGCTGGATGTGTGGCCGCGTCGGTCCTGGTGGTGCTGTGGATGCCGACACCGGGCCCGGCGAATGGTGTGGATCTGAGCCTGCCGCTGATGCTGCTGGCCTTCGTCTTGGCGGCCCTCGGCGCCCTCGCGACGGCGATGGGCAGCCTGCGGTGGCCGGGTGCGGACTCCGTGGACGGGGTCGTCCCGCGGTACGGCCTGCGGCTGGCCGCCGGAATCGGGCCGGTCGCAGCCATGCCGCTGCTCACCGTGGCCATAGCGGTCGGCGTGGTGCCATCGTGGGTGGTCGCGGTGAACACCGAGGGGGTGACGACGGACCGTCCGGCCCCGGCTGCCGTCGCCCCGGCGTTGAGCGGCGCGGTGGCGTGGTCCACGCCGTCGCGCGGACGCGGGCCCTCCGGCTCTGCGGGCCTGTCCGTGATCGGAACGGCCGGCGGCTTGGCGGTGCTGGAGGCACGCGGCCTGCGAATGCTGGATCCGGCGAGCGGAGCCCGGCGCTGGGCGTTCCACCGGGTGGGACGCCCGGGTACGCGGCCCACGGCACCGGCCCAACCGGGTGGACATCGGCAGCACGGCGGTCAGCCCGGATGGGCGGTTCCTCGCGACGATTGTCTTCGTTGACGCACCGCGGACGTTGTTCATCGACGGCTTGCGCGCCAGGACCCGTGTGTTGGTGTTCGACACGGTCTCCGGCAGGTTGCGAGCGGATTTCGTGGTACCGGACACCGCGCGCGTCGTCTCGGTCGGCGAGGGCCGTGTGACGATCGACCTGCGGCCGGCTCGGGACGAACCCGGCGCCACCGAGCGCGGCGCGCTCAGCAGGTTCACCTTCGGGGGTGAGACGTCGTGGCGGTTCGTCCTGGACGAGGGCTGCCGGCCCACCGAAGTCATCCCGGTCGGCGGCGACGTGCTGACGATCGTCTCCTGCTACAGCGACAAGAGCCATGTCGATCCCCGTCATCGGCTGGTGCGGATCGGCGGTGGCGATGGTCGGCCGTTGTGGTCCTGGCAAGTCAGGCGGGATGGCGGCGTGGAACGGTTCGAGCAGGTGTCGGTGGGGGTCACCGATGGCGTGGCGGTCGTCGACGCCCGCGAGATCCGGCGATCAGCTGGCGAAGCCGCGGAGACGACGGTGACGCACAATCTGGCCGGGATCCGGGTCGCCGACGGACGGCCGCAGTGGTGGCTGCCGGGCGAGGACCGAACCCGGTTGAGGTCGGGCGACCCGGGCGAGCGCGGGCCGTTGCATGCCGCGGCCGGTACGGCGGTCTTCGCCGAGAACCTCCGCACCGGGACGGGCGATGAAGCACGCTACTCGACGGCCCTGCGCGCCTTCGATGTCCGGACCGGTAAGAAGTCGTGGTCTCGCGACGTCCCCGGCATCGAGGTCCGCGATCTGAACGATGCTCCCGGTCCACAAGCCCTTCTCCGGGACGGCCGGCTGTTCGTCGCGTACCGCGAGTCGACCGCCACGGGCCGGTTCGACGGCTGTGCGTTGACGGCCTGGGACATCACCACCGGCGAACGGCACGGCCCGTTCCATCCGGCCGGCGTTCCGGACGAGGAGTGGTGCTTGACCCGGTCCCTGGGTGCGGTGGAAATCCCTGGTGGTGTGGCGGTGCACCTGAAGGGAGGCACGGGAACGATCTTCGTCCTCGACTAGCGCCCGGTCTTGGCCGGTGCGGTGGCGCCGGACGACTCCGGTCAGCTCGCGGAACTCTCCGCGGGGCCGCTCCACAAGGGTTCGGGGACCTCGGCGCCGAACGGGCGGCTCCAGTGGTTGCGGGAGGCCACCTCGTGCACGGGGCGGCGGTTGGCCGCGACGCCCCACGGGCCGAGCGGGTAGCCGAAGGCCAGCATCGCCGTCAGCCGCCACCCCTGCTCCACGGGGACGCCCAGCATGTCCGTGACCGTGTCTTCGGCGTACCGGAGGACGGTGCTCATGACACCGCCGACGCCCTCGGCCCGCGCGGCGAGGAACGCGCTCCAGATCGCGGGATAGATGTTCGCGCCGCCGTGGTCGTCCACGGCGAACACGAAGATCAGGAGCGGAATCTCCCCGAAGTGGTCGGTGAAGTACCCGCCGGACGCCTTGATCTTCCGCATGGTCTCGGCGCGGCCCGCGTCGTCGCCCGGGACCGTCATGCCCAGGGTGCCCGCCGCGAGGTCTCGGTACTCCAGCTCCCGGCACTCGCGGTAGAGCTCGGCGAGCCGCCGCTTGTGGTTCGGGTCGTCGACGGCCAGGAAGTGCCAGCGCTGCGTGTTGCCCCCGTTCGGCGCGCGGATGGCCGCGTCGAGGATGCGGCACTGCGTCTCCAGCGGGACGGGGTCGGGCCGCATCCGGCGCATCATCCGGGTGGTGTAGAGCGCTTCGTGGACGTCCAAGGGTCATCCTCCCGCCGGCGGGTTCGTGGCGGGGATATTGCCATGCTGATTCATTACAGTCAATAGCTGTAACGAAAGCCGCCCGAGATGTCGTGCGAGGTCACGGCGCCGCCGGTGTTCCGCGAAGGCAGTTAAGTTACAAGGCTTGACTGTAACTAATCTCCCCAGCAAGATGAGCGCACCACGCCGCAGGGCCGGTCCTCCAGGCGAGGTGTTCATCATCTTCGGCGACGGGAGAATCTCGTGGCGTCCATGAACCTCACAACACGATCGTGGCTGGTGGTCTGGGGGAGTACCGCGGCGCTGACCGTGAGCGCCTCACCGCTCGTCCTGCAGACCGTCGGCCTGTTCATGAAGGAACTCGGCGAGGACTTCGGCTGGACGCGCACCGAGGTCAGCGGCGCGAAGAGCCTCGCCGGGCCGGTGGCCGCGCTCGGCGTCCTGCTCTTCGGCTTTCTCATCGACCGGTTCGGGCTGCGCCGGGTGATGATCCCGGCGCTCGTCCCCTTCGCCGGCAGTATCGCGCTGCTCGCGCTGACGCCGGACTCGCTGCCGGTGTTCTACGCGATCTCGATGCTGGTCTCCCTGCTCGGCGCGGCCCAGCAGCCGCCCCCCTACACCAAGGCCGTCGCCGGATGGTTCGACGCGCGGCGGGGTCTGGCGATCGGCATCGCCGTATGCGGCATCGGGCTCGGCACCTCGCTCATACCGCAGTACACGCAGTTCCTCATCGACCACGTGGGCTGGCGGGGGGCCTACGCGGGCCTGGCGGTGCTCCTGCTGGTCGTCGCGCTGCCTCCGTGGATCCTGGTCATCCGCGAGCCGAACGCGCAGGAGCGCCGGCGGCTCACCGGGGACGCCCCGCGCCCGGCGCCCGGCACGGAGCAGGCCGGCGAGGCGCCCGGGATCGAACGCCGCCGGGCGCTGCGCATGCGGTCGTTCTGGATCCTCGCGGCGGGGACGTTCGTCGCCTCGGTCTCCCTGAACGGCAGCATGACGCACCTCGTCCCGATGCTGACGGACCGGGGCATGACGGGCGCCGCGGCGGCGGCCGTCCTCATCCCCGTCGGCATCGCCTCGCTCGTCGGGCGGCCGGTCGCCGGGATGCTGCTGGACCGGTTCCGGGGGCCCCGCGTCGCCTTCGTGCAGCAACTCGTCCCCGTGGTGGCCTTCGTGCTGATCGGCACAGGCGTCTCGCCCGTCCTCGGCGCCGTCTGCCTGGGCCTGGCCGTGGGCCTCGAGGTCGACCTGGCCAGCTATCTCACGAGCCGGTACTTCGGCCTGCGCAGCTTCGGGCAGATCTACGGGGCCATGTTCGCGATCTTCGTGCTCGGTGCCAGCGCGGGAGGACTCCTGTTCGCCGTGTTCTACGACAGGCTCGGCGGCTACGACCCGGCGTTCTACCTCTGCGGTGGCGCTCTCGTGGCCACGGCCTTTCTCTTCCTGCTGCTCGGGCCGTACGCCTATCCGACGGCGCGGAAGGTGCGGGGCTCGGCGCCGGCCGCGCCGCCCGCGCGGTCGGCCGCGAGCGGCGAGTAGCCGGGGTCAGCCGTGCGCGCCGCTCCCGGTGCGGACGTCACGGTGGTCGGCGGCGATCGCGGGCCACACGGTGTCGACGATGCGGTCGGCGAAATCGGCGCCGGGGCTTTCGCCCGTGCGGAGGTAGTCCGCGAAGTAACTGCCGAAGCACATGGTCACGACGATGTCGAGATCGATGTCCGGGCGTACCGCGCCGCGCTCCCTGAGCAGATGGAGCGTGGTGATCAGCTCCTGGCAGCGCGGCCCCACGCCGTGCTCGCGCAGTTGTTCCAGCAACCTCGGTTCGCGATCGGCCTCGGCCATGAAGTTTCCATGCAGGGCCATTGCGGCTTTGTTGTTGTAGCGCGGGTCGAGTCGGCGCACGGCCTCCTTGAAAGCGTCGACCGGTTCCAGCCGATCCCAGTCAATGGCGGGATAGGCCTCGCGCTGCATGCGCAGTCCGTATTTGAGCGCGTCGACGACCAGGTCGTACTTGGTCGCCCAGCGGCGGTACAGCGTCGGGCGGGTGACGCCCGCGTCGGCCGCGATGTCGCCGATGGTCATCTGGGAGTAGCCGTCGCTGGCGAGGCGCTTGCGCGCGGCCTGGATGATCGCGTGCTCGATCGCGGGATCGCGGGGACGGCCGCCGGCGCGCGACGAACGGGCGCCGGCGGCTCCGCCCCGGGGCGTCCGGCCCCGGTCGTCCTGGTCGCTGTTGCTCATCTGTGCACCTCCGGCGCCAAGGATAGCCGGGGAGGGGGTGGCCCGAGGTCGTTTCGTTACAGCTATTGACTGTAACGAAACCCTGTGTGAAACTCGTCCGCGGCGGGGCCATCCGCCTGTCGGGGGCGCACGGATCGTCACCGATTTCCGGACATCACTGAATCCTGGAAGGACGGCGATGGACAGCAAGCGCGCACTCATCGAGTGCAGCATTCCGTTCCTGAGCGAGATCAAGAACCGTACCGCCGGAAAGGAGCTCGAATCCTGGCTGAACGCCACGTACTCGGCGGGGACCGGGCTCTACGACGAATTGTCCAGGCTGATCAGAATCGGAGTCCTCGAGGAGGGCTGGGCGGCCGACACCGAGGTCGACGGCCCGCGCTACCGGCGCGGTCTCATCACCGCGCCCTCGGAGGAGACCTCCTACTTCAGCATCACCGCCGTCTACATGGACAGCGTGGCCCGCTACCGGGGGCAGTACCACGCGCACCCGTACGGAGAGGTCAACATGGTCGCGCCCATCAGCCCCGACGCCGAACTCCTCGGCCCGCGGGGCTGGCAGGGCGCGGGCTGGACCGCCCCCGCGCCCGGCAGCCACCACTATCCGGAGGTGCGCGGCGGCGCGCTGATCGCGCTGTTCTACCTGCCCGCGGGCCGCATCTCCTACGACATCCGGCCCTCCGAAGCGGCGCGGTGACGGGCCGATCATGACTCTCGACATCGTCGCCCTCTCCGGGAGCCTGCGCCGCACCTCCCACAACACCGGACTCCTCCGCGCGCTCCAGGCCGTTGCCCCGCCGGGCGTCGCCGTCCACCTCTGCGACCGCCTGCGCGCACTGCCGCTCTTCGACCAGGACCGCGAGCGCGAGGACGTCCCCGCCCCGGTCGCCGATCTGCGCCGGCGCATCAAGGAGGCGGACGGCGTCGTCATCGCCACCCCCGAGTACAACTCCGCGATCCCCGGGGTGCTCATGAACGCCCTGGACTGGACGTCCCGTCCCGCCGACGACTCCAGCCTCCGCGGCAAACCCGTCGCCATCCTCGGGGCGTCCCCGTCCCAGTTCGGCACCGCCCGCGGCCAGACGGTCCTGCGCCAGGTGCTCCACCGAATCCAGGCACCGGTCGTCGTGCAGCCCGAGATCACCGTGTTCCGCTCCCACGAGCGCTTCACCCCTGACGGCACCCTCCTTCCCGACGAGGTCACCGAGGACCTGATGCGCCGCCTGCTCGACGAGCTGGTCCGCCTCATCGAGGCGACCACCCGCACCGCGGCCGCCGCCTCGGCCTGAGCGCCCTGTCCGGCTCGCTTCGCTCACCCCACCGATCGACCGAGGAGCCCGCATGCCGATGGAAACCGCCTACGGGCGCGCCGCCGCCACGCACAATCCGGAACTGACACACGTCGGTCCCGGCACACCGGCCGGCGAGCTGTTCCGGCGCTACTGGCAGCCGGTCGCCCTGCTTGCCGACGCCACGACCACCCCGCGCAAGATCAAGATTCTCGGCGAGGATCTCGTCCTGTTCCGGACCCGCAAGGGCGAACCGGGCCTGGTCCACCCCAACTGCGCGCACCGCGGTGCCTCGCTCTACTACGGCAAGGTGGAGGACGACGGCATCCGGTGCTGCTACCACGGATGGCTCTACG
The DNA here is from genome assembly GCF_900115095.1 of Actinomadura madurae. GTDB lineage: Bacteria > Actinomycetota > Actinomycetes > Streptosporangiales > Streptosporangiaceae > Spirillospora > Spirillospora madurae. The sequence goes on along the minus strand of NZ_FOVH01000005.1, from coordinate 353,330 downwards.
GCACCGACGGCGCCTGCCTCGACCAGCCCTGCGAGCCCGAGGGCGGGCGGCACCGCGACCGCGTCCGCCAGCCGTGGTACCCGCTGCGCGAATGGGCCGGGCTGATCTTCGCCTACATGGGCCCGCCGGACCGGATGCCCGTCTTCCCGCGCTTCTCGATCTTCGAGCACCTGGGGGAGGGCGAGGCGCTGGTCGCCGACGACCGGAGCATCGGCGCGGGCGGCCCCGTCATCGTCGACTTCAACTGGCTGCAGCATTTCGAGAACGTGATGGACCCGTTCCACATCCCGATCCTGCACGGCTCGTTCTCCGGCGTGCAGTTCGTCAGCGAGATGGGCGTCCTGCCAGAGGTCCGGTGGGAGCTCACCGGCCTCGGCGTCCGCAGCGTCCAGGACCGCCGCCTCGACGACGGGCGCACCTACCGGCGCCGCACCGAGGTGGCCCCGCCGAACTTGCGGATCGTCCCCGACCCGGTGCTGGACGTCCTCGGCCCGGCCGATTCCCTCGGCTGGGTCGTCCCCCTGGACGACACGGCGTTCCGCGTCTACACGGTGTTCCGCACCGGGAACCCCGAGGCGATCGCGAAGATCCGCACCCGCTTCGACGGGCGTCCGTGGGAGGACCTGACCGACGAGGAGCACCAGCGGATGCCCGGCGACTACGAGGCGCAGAAGGGCCAGGGCGACTTCGCCGACCACGCCGCCGAGCACCTGGCCACCACCGATCGCGGCGTCGTCATGCTCCGCCGGTTGCTCAAGCGGCAGATCGACGCCGTCGCGGCGGGCGAGGATCCGGTCGGCGTCGCCTTCACCGAGGACGACGCGCTGCTCCGGCTGGACGCGGCCGCCTTCATGGTCGAATGAGCGACCTGCTCGTGCGGTCGCTGACCTGGGAGGCCGACGGCGTCCTGTCCGTCACGCTGGCCTCGCCCGACGGCGCCGCGCTGCCCCGCTGGTCGCCCGGCGCGCACATCGACCTGATCCCCGGCGGCGCTCCCACCCGGCAGTACTCCCTGTGCGGCGACCCCGCCGACCGCCACCGGTGGCGGATCGCCGTGCTCCGCGCGGACCCGAGCCGCGGCGGGTCGGCCTACGTGCACGACTCGCTGCGGCCCGGCTCGCTCGTCCGCTACGACGGCCCGCGCAACAACTTCCCTCTGGCCGAGGCCGCGAGCCACCTGTTCGTGGCGGGCGGCATCGGCATCACGCCGCTTCTCCCCATGGCCCACGCCGTCGCCGCCGCCGGCGCGCCGTGGCGGCTGCTTTACGGCGGCCGCACCCGGACGTCGATGGCCTTCCTCCATGAACTCGGACGCTACGGCGAGCATGTCGTCGTGAGGCCGGAGGAGGAGTACGGCCCTCTCGATCTGGACGCCGCCCTGGCGGAAGCCCGCGAAGCCTCCGGGACGGGCGGGTCAGCGCCGGGCCTCGCCGTCTACTGCTGCGGCCCGGCGTCTCTGCTGGCCGCGATGGAGGAGCGGGTCCCGGACCTGCGTGCGGAACGCTTCGAGCCCCGGACCGAGCCTTCGCCGGGCGAGCCCGGTGCCTTCGACGTCGTCCTGCGGAGATCGGGCGTCACGCTGCACGTCCCGCCGGACCGCACCGTGCTCTCCGTCCTTGAGGAGGGCGGCGTCCCGATCCCCAGTTCCTGCCTGGAGGGAATCTGCGGTTCCTGCGAGACCACCGTGCTCGAAGGCGACGTGGAGCACTTCGACTCCGTGCTGACCGAGGACGAGCGCGCGGCCGGGAACACGATGTTCCCCTGCGTCTCCCGCTGCCGCTCGCCGCGCCTGATCCTCGACCGGTAGAGCCCTCGATCGGTAGGCCTCCGTGAGGAGCCGGCCTTGCACCGGGTCCGGGCCGGGCGAGCGGACGCGCCTCCGGACGGCGCTAGGAGCCCCTGGACGTGCTGGCGACGATCTTGTCCGCGTCGTCGCCGAGCTGCCGCACCTCCCGGTAGACCCGGCCGCGGAGCCGGGCGAAGCCGGGAAGCTCCTTCGTGGTGAGCTGGTCGCGGGGGCGCGGCAGATCGACCTCGACGATGCTGCGCACCCGGGTGGGACGGTTCGTCAGTGCGATCACGCGGTCGGCGAGGTAGACCGCCTCGTCGATGTCATGGGTCACGAAGATCACGGTGACGCCGTACTCGTGGCGGAGCTTGAGGGTCAGGTCCTCGAGGTCGGCGCGGGTCTGCGCGTCCAGCGAGGCGAACGGCTCGTCCATGAGCAGGATCTGGGGCTCGTAGGCGAGGGCGCGGGCGATGGCCACGCGCTGCTGCATGCCGCCGGAGAGCTGCCACGGGAAGCGGGCGCCGGCGTCGGCGAGGCCCACGGCCTCCAGCGAGTCGGCGATCAGCTTCCCCCGCTTCCCGCGGTCGAGCTTCTTGCGCCGCAGCGGGAAGGCGATGTTCTGTTCCACGGACATCCACGGGAAGAGGGACCTGCTGTAGTCCTGGAAGACGATCGCCATGTCCTCCGGGGTGCGGTCGATGGGCCGTCCCTCGATGCGGACGCGGCCCCTCGTGGCGGGCATCAGTCCGGAGAGGCAGCGCAGCAGCGTGGTCTTCCCGCAGCCCGAAGGACCGACAACGCAGACGAACTCGGAGCGTTCGACGGTGAAGCCGATCTCGTCGATCGCGTGCACCGCCTGATCGCCGGTGCCGTACACCTTGCCGAGGCCCTCGACCTCCAGGATCGGCGTTTCGTTGGTCATCAGGACGCTCCTTTTCGTGCTCCGCGGTGCCAGCGCAGCGAGCGGCGCTCGACGATGCCGAAGGCGAAGTTGAACAGGAATCCGAGGATTCCGAGCAGCACCATCCCCGACCACATCTCGGGGATCGCGAAGGTGCGCTGCGATTCGAGGATGAAGTAGCCGATCCCCTTGGTGCTCGCGACCATCTCGCTGATCACCATGAGGATCAGCGACAGCGACAGCGCGACGCGCACGCCGGCGAAGATCTGCGGCGCGGCGGCCGGGACGATGACGTGGACGAGCCGGTCGCGCCGGCTGACGCGATAGGCGCGCGCGCTGTCGAGCAGGTTGGGATCGACGCCGCGCACGCCGTCGATGGTGTGCATCAGGATGGGGAACAGGCTGACCATGAGGATGATGAACACCTTCATCGTCACGCCGACCCCCAGGACGACGATTCCGAACGGGATCAGCGCCGGCGGCGGGATGGCCCGGACGAAGTCGATGAGCGGCGTCACGGCCGTGCGGAGCCTGCGCACCAGGCCGACGAGGATGCCGAGCGGGACGCCGATGACGATCGACAGCGCGAACCCGGCGAACATGTTGATCAGGCTCGGGACGACGTCCGAGCCGACCCGGTCGAACAGCCAGGTGTCCTTGAAGACCGCGAGGATCCGCGTGAGCGGCGGGTAGAACATGTTCGTGCTGCCCGCCGACCACAGCCCCCAGCCGAGCAGGACGAGGACGGGCGCTCCGATCTGGATGCCGAGGAGCATGGCGCGCCGGTTCACTGGACGACCTCCTGGGCTCGCTGCGAAGGGTGCCACCGGAGGAGCCGTTTCTCGATCGCGACGAACACCAGGTTGAGCAGCACCCCGAGCATCCCGGTCGCGATGATGAGCGCGTACATGAGCTGGTACTGGCCGCCCGCCTGCGCCACGGTGATCGACTGGCCGAGTCCGGGCGCACCGATCACCAGTTCGGCGGTCACGCAGAGGATCAGCGCGGTGGTCGACGCCACGCGCAGGCCGGTGGCGATGTAGGGGACGGCGTTGGGCAGGACCACCAGGAACAGCCGGTCGAGCGGCCGCGCCCGGAACGCGTGCGCCGTCTGGAGGGCGACCGGTTCGATGTCGCGCATGCCGTAGATGGAGGCGATGAGAACCGGCCAGCCGGCGGCGAACGCGGCGAGGAAGATCTTGCTCTGCAGGCCGGTGCCGAGGACGAGGACGACGAGCGGGATGAGCGCGACCGACGGGATCGGGCGCATGAACTCGATGAGCGCGGTCGTGGCGGCCCGCAGGATCTCGTTCGAGCCGATCGCGACGCCCAGGAGCACCGCGATCACCACGGCGATGGCGAAGCTGACCGCCCACCCCTGCAGCGTGTGGCCGATCGCGGTCCAGAGTGCCGGGTCGCCGGTCAGGTTCACGAGTTCGCGCAGATCGCTGCTGATCCGGGGGAACGTCTTCTCCGGCAGCGCCCCCGCGATCGTCGCGAGTTCGAGGACGGCCAGCGCGGCCACGAGGCCCGCGGCGCCGAGAACCCCGTCGCCGAGCTTCGGCGATCGCGGGAGGCGCCGTCTCGGTCCGGTGGATTCCGACATCGGCATGGTCCAGGTCCGGGTCAACGGAAGCTCCTTCCGGGCATGTGTCGGCCGCGTCCGCGTCAATGGGGGCGGCCGCCGTCGGCCACATGTGGCGGGTTCGGGCGCACGCCGGGAACTCCGCGAAAGTTCTCGTGGGACGCTGTCCGCCACAGGACGGCGTCCAGCCGTATAGTGAAGGTATTCACTATGATGATTATCTGTCAAGGGTGCCGGGGTGCCGCCCGGCACCGCTGACCAGCCGCCATCCGATCGACCCCAGGCATGGAGAGCAATCGATGAGTCGTCCTGACCCCAGTGGCCGCACCGAGTGGCGGCCGTCCCGTGCCGAGGCCATCGCGCACGAGATCGAGCGGAAGATCATCGAGTCCGCGCTGCCCGACGGGAGCAGGCTGGGCACCAAGGAGGACGTGCGCCAGGAGTACGGCGTCGCCGTCGGGACCATCAACGAGGCCGTCCGGCTGCTCGAGACGCGCGGCGTGGTGGCCGCCAAGCCCGGTCCGGGGGGCGGGCTGTTCACGCTGCGCCCGCCGAGCCACGTGCGGGTCAACCATCTGATCCTCGGCCTGCGCGAGAACGGCGTCAACAGCGCGCACTGCCTTGCGGTACGGGACGCGCTCGAGGAGCCCATCCTCATGGACGCCGCCGCCCACCGCACCGACGCGGACATGGCGGAGCTGCGCGAGCTGCTGGACCGCATGGACGAGCAGCGCACCGACGCGAGGGCCTTCCTGCGGGCCAACTGGGCGGTGCACCGGCGGATATCGGCGATCTCCCCCAACACCGTGCTGCGCGTCATCTACAACACGATGCTCGACACGATCGAGAACGAGATCGAGGACGTCAGCTCCGACGACCTGTTCGCGGCGAGCAAGACCTTCCGCGTCCACGTGGCGCTCGTCGACGCGGTCGAGTCGCAGGACCCCGCGCAGGTGCGCCGCGCCGTGCGCCGGCACAGCCCGCCGACCTCGGTCATCGACTGACGCGGGCGCGGGCGCCCCCGGCGCCCGCGCCGGGGGCCGGCGGCTAGGCGCGGTGGCGGATCTCCCCGTCGACCGCGGTGGCCAGGACCGGCAGGTCGCGCAGGTCGTCCGGGGCGCACCGGGCCGGGTCGGCGCCGAGCGCCACCCAGTCGGCGCGCATGCCCGGCCGGAGCACGCCGACGGCGTGGTCGTTGAACGCGGCGTAGGCGGCGTCGGCGGTGTACATCCGCAGGGCGGCCGCGACGTCGAGCCGCTGGTCGGGGCCGAGCGGCCCGGCGCTGGGCGCGTGGTGGCGGGTGACCGCCTGCCAGATCCCGCGCAGCGGCTCGTACGGCGTGACCGGCGAGTCGGAGCCGCCCGTGAGCCGGACGCCCGCGCGGTGCCAGGTCGCGAGCGGCGTCGCCGCGGCGGCGGCGTCGTGGCCGAGCTGGGCGATGAGGCGGTCGGCGAACTGCTCCTGCATGGTCGGCTGGGTGGCGACGACGACGCCCAGCCGCCGCGCGTCGGCCACGTTGCGCTCCGACGGCGTCAGGTAGGCGTGGATCGCCTGGCAGCGCAGCGGCTTCACCGGAGCCGTGCGATCGGCGTGGTCGAGCACGTCGAACAGCAGGTCGAGGGCGCCGCCCCCGACGGCGTGCACCCCCAGGGACCAGCCGCGCGCCGCGAGGCCGGACGCCAGCGCGCGCATGGTGTCCGGGTCGAGCAGGAGCTGCCCGTGGTCGCCGCACCGCCCGGGCCAGGGATCGCGAAGGTAGGCCGTCCCGAGCGAGCCGCCGCCGTCCAGGAACACCTTGACGGGGCCGAGGCGCAGCCGGTCGTCGCCGAAGCCGGTTCGCACCCCGAGGCCCGAGAGCCGGGCGATCTCGTCCTCGACGGACGCGCCGGCGGTGAGCAGCGGCATCGCGGTCACCCGTAGCGGCAGCTCGCCGTCCGCGTGCATCCCCTGGTAGCCGGCGATCTCCTCGGTCCGCAGCCCGGGCTCGATCACCGACGTCAGGCCGGCGGCCAGCGCCTGCCGCGCCGCGACCGCGATGGCGGCCCGCCGGGCCCGGTCGTCCTGCGGGGGCACGTGGCGCCGGACCAGCTCGATCGCGGGGGGCTCGATCAGCTCGCCGTCGAGCCGTCCGGAGGCGTCCCGGCCCAGACGGCCGCCGGACGGGTCGGGGGCGCCGTCGGTCAGGCCCGCGAGGGCCAGCGCGACCGAGTTCGCCACGCCCTGGTGCCCGCACCGCAGGATCAGCACGGGGCGGTCGGGGCAGGCGCGGTCGAGTTCGTCGCGGGTCGGGAGGCGGCGTTCGGCGATGTCCTCGATCTCCCAGCCGTCGGCCGACACCACCCAGGGAGCGTCGGGGTGGGCGTCGGCCCAGGCGCGCGTCGCCGCGACGATGCCCGCGATGCTGCGCTCGCCGGACAGATCGAGCAGGACGTGCGCGAGTCCGGTCCACAGCAGGTGCATGTGGGTGTCGATCAGCCCGGGCACGACGGCCGCGCCGCCCAGGTCCAGGACGGGCGCGTGCTCGCCGAGGGCCGCGCGGGCGGCGTCGAACGAGCCGGCCGAGACGATGCGCTCACCGCGGACCGCGAGGGCCTCGGCGCGGGGCGCCGCCGCGTCCATCGTGTGGACGGTCTCGGCTCGGACGATGTAGCCATCCTCATGATTCATCATAACGATTGCAGGTTATCAGGTGCATCTCCCCTCGGTACACCGTTGCTTTCTCTGGTGAATTGAAGATAATCGTTCTACTCAGTACGGCACGATCGCCGTGTCCCACTCACGAGGAGTGCAGCCATGATGAGAACGATCCGACGCGGTGGGCTCCGGGTGGCCCTTGCGGCGCTGACGGTCGGCCTGGCCGCGGGCTGCGGCTCGGGGGGCACCTCGGCGGGCAGCACCGACGCCGACGGTGTGACGACCGTGAAGGTCGGCCTGATCCCGATCACCGACGTCGCCCCGCTGTACCTCGGCGTCCAGAAGGGCTTCTTCAGCGCTCAGAAGCTCAAGATCGAGCCGCAGCTGGCCGCGGGCGGCGCGGCGATCGTCCCCGCCGTCATGAGCAACAGCAACCAGTTCGGCTTCTCCAACAACGTGTCGCTCATCATCGCGAAGAGCAAGGGGGTGCCGCTGCGGGTCATCACGCCGGGCGTGGGCATCGCGCCCAACGCCAACGAGGCGTGCCAGGTGCTGGCACCGAAGGACGGCGACATCCGGGACGTCGGTGACCTGGCGGGCAAGAGCGTCGCGGTCAACACGCTCAACAACATCGGCGACGTCACGATCCGCGCCGCACTGGAGAAGCGCGGCGTGGACCCGAACTCGATCCAGTTCACGGAACTCGGCTTCCCTGACATGGTCACCGCGGTCGATACCGGACGCATCGACGCCGCCTGGGAGTGCGAACCGTTCGTCACGACCCTCCTGGAGCAGGGCGCCCGACCCATCCTCAACAACTACGCCGACACCCATCCGAATCTGGCGGTGGCCTCGTACTTCACCTCGACGGCCTACGCCAAGAGCAACCCGGACGTGGTGCGCCGGTTCGACGCGGCGGTGCGCCGGTCGCAGGCGTACGCCAACGCGCACCCGGACGAGGTCCGCGCGATCCTTCCGTCCTACGCCAAGATCCCGCCGGCCCAGGCGAAGAAGATCAACATGATCGCCTGGCCCGCCACGTTCCAGCGGGACTCGATCGAGGAGCTGGTGCGGCTGAGTGAGAAGTACAAGCTCATCAAGAAGCCGGTCAGAGTGGAGGAGCTCATCCAGGAGCCGGCGGGCTGAGTCCCTCGCACCACGGGCGGAGGCGGGCCGGACGCGACGTCCGGCCCGCCTTTCGCGCATCGGCACGGTCATGTCCCGGGAAACGACTGAACCGGGGAGGACGCGGGTCCTCCCCGGTTCGGGGCCGAGGCCCGGGGGCCGCGGCCTTCCCTCAGCCGCGGCGGCCCACCGCGGACACGCTGCCGAGCCCGGCGACGTCCGCCACGACCCGGCCGGGCGGGAACGGGGCCGCGGCGGTCGCCCCGCCGGCGAGGACGACGTCCCCGGCGCGCAGCGCCATGCCCTGCCGGCGGGCGATCTCCAGCAGCGCGGGAAGGGCGCGGTCCGGATGCCCGAGGATCGCGCTGGTGGACCCCGTCTCGACCGTGTCGCCGTTGACGGTGAGCCGGACGGCGAGGTCGTCCAGGTCGACGCCGGCCGGCTGCCAGGAGCCGATGACGAACCCGGCGGACGACGCGTTGTCGGCGATCACGTCGGGCAGGCTGAAGCGGAAGTCGCGGTAGCGCGAGTCGATGATCTCCAGCGCGGGCGCGACGGCGTCGACGGCCAGTTCCCCGTCGTCCGGGGTGACGTCGCGGGCGATCCGGTAGGCGACCTCCGGCTCGACGCGCGGGTGGATGAACCGGTCGAGCGCGACCTCGCCGCCGTCGGGGACGCGCATGGCGTCGGTGAGCCGCCCGACGATCACCTCGGACACGCCCATCTGCTCCATCTTGGCCTTGCTGGTGAAGCCGAGTTTGAGCCCGGCGGGGCGCTCCCCCCGCGCCAGGCGGCGGCCGATCACCGAGTCCTGGATCGCGTACGCGTCCGCGGGGGTGAGCCCTCCGGGGAGTTGCTCGACCGCCTCGGCGGTGTGCTGCGCGGTGTCCAGGCGCTCCGCCGCCCGATCGAGCGCTCCGGTGTCGTTCGTCATGGGCGGACCTTCTCTGTCATCTCGGTTCGGGAGTCGCGCCGGTGGATCCGCCCCACCGGCGGCATCCCCACGTAGTTCTCGCAGAAGCTCTTCATCGCCGCTTCGGACGTGCAGAGGTGCTTCAGCTCGGCGTGCTGCAGCCGCCATTCCATCGGGGTGCTCGGGTCGTGGTGCAGGAGCGACGTCATGGACCGGGAGAACTGCTGCGCGCGCCACACGCCGCGCAGCGCGTCCTCGGAGTAGCGGTCCAGCGCGGACCGGTCGCCGGACTCGTACCAGGTGCACAGCGCGTCGGCGAGCAGCCGGACGTCCGCGGCGGCCAGGTTGAGGCCCTTCGCCGCGGTCGGCGGGACGATGTGGGCGGCGTCCCCGGCCAGGAAGAGCCGTCCGTACTGCATGGGCTCCACCACGAAGCTCCGCATCGCGGTGATGCTCTTCTTCGTGATGGCGCCCTCGGCGAGCGTCCAGCCGTCGTCGGTGCCGAGCCGCACCCGGAGCTCGCGCCAGATGCGGTCGTCGGGCCAGTCGGCCAGATCCTCGTCGGCCGCGACCTGGAGGTAGAACCGGCTGACCTTGCTCGAGCGCATGCTGTGCAGAGCGAACCCGCGCTCGTGGCACGCGTAGATCAGCTCGAACGTGGACGGCGGGACGTCCGCGAGCACGCCGAGCCACGCGAAGGGGTAGTCGTGCTCGTAGGCGGTCAGCACGCCGTCCGGGATCGAGCCGCGGGACACGCCGTGGAAGCCGTCGCAGCCCGCGATGAAGTCGCAGGCCAGCACGTGCTCGGTGCCGTCGGCCGCCCGGTAGCGCACCGTCGGCCCGGCGCCGTCGAGGCCCTCCAGCCGCACGTCGTCGACGTCGAACTCCAGGGGGAGGCCCGACGCGACGCGGGCCTCGACGGCGTCGCGGACGATCTCCTGCTGGCTGTACATGACGGCGGTGCAGCCGCCGGTCAGCTCCGCCATGGGGATCTGGTGGCGCCGGCCGTCGAACCGCAGCTCGAACAGGTGGTGGACCGCGGCCTCCGCCCGCATCCGCCCGTCCAGGCCCAGCTCTTCCAGGAGCCGCGCGGTGCGGTGCTCCAGCATGCCCGCCCGGATCCGGCCCTCGACATAGGCCCGGGTCCGGTTCTCCAGGATCACCGCGTCGACACCGGCGAGTTCCAGCATCCGGCCGAGGAGCAGCCCGGCCGGGCCCGCGCCGATGATGGCGACCTGCGTTCGTTCCATATTGATTTCTCCCTGAGACCGCACGGGGTCGGCGGCGCGACGGGTTCAGTAGGGCTGGAGCACTTCGCCGCAGGCGCCGCAGGTGCGGGCCTCGACGTCGTCGAAGAAGCGCTGGTACGCCTTGCCGACCGGGTCGACCGTGTAGTCCTCGACGAAGCACGACTCCTCGTGCAGGAACTCGCCGCATCCCTGGCAGAACCACTGGAAGCGGTCGAGCTCGCCGGGACGGCGGAGGCGTTCGATGACGATGATGAACGCGTCCGGATCGAACCGGGGCGAGTGCGGGAGGCGGGACGGCGTGAAGATCGCCGACCCCTCCGGGATCACGTCGACCACTTCGGTACCGTCCGGCTGCCTGCTGTGCAGGCGCAGCTCGCCCCGGATCGTGTACATCACCTCGTCGCTCGGGTTGAGGTGGAACTCGGAGCGGTACTCGCGCCCGCGCGCCACGAAGGCGAGCGACTCGCTGTGCTGCCACAGCACTTCGACGCGCTTGCCGCTCTTGCCCAGACGCTCGGCGATCGCGTCCAGATCGACGACCGGCATGCGGTACGGCTCGGTCATGGTCGGTGGCCTTTCTCTCGTGCGCGTCCGATGCGCGGTTTCGTCACCCGGCCGGTTCAGCGCTTCTCGGCGACGGCGGCGACGCACTCCACCTCGACGAGCACGCCCGCGCGGTGCGGCGGGGCGTTGACGGTCGTGCGCGCGGGAAAGCTCTCGCAGTCGGCGAAGAACTCCCGGTACGCCTGGTTGAACTCGGGGAACTGGGAGGCGTCGCGCAGGTAGCAGTTGCACTTGAGGATCGAGTCCTTGGTGCCGCCCGCGGCCTCGACGACCGCGACCAGGTTGGTGAGCGTCTGCCGCACCTGCTCGGCGAGGTCGTCGGAGACGATCGTGCGCGTGGCCGGGTCCAGCGGGCCCGTCCCGGAGCAGAAGATCAGGTCTCCGTGCACGATCGCCTGCGACAGCGGGGGAACGGTCCCCGAGGAGAAGCCGACCTTGGGCGCGTTGCTGGAACTGATCGAGATCTTCGACATGTGCATTCCTCGCTCGACTCGGTACGCGACCGGCGGGCACGACCCGGGAGCACCGGCGCCCACCGCTCGCCCGAGGCTAACCATCATATTGGTTAGAGTCAATAGTCGAGGTCGGTCGCATGCCCTCTGACCTGGGGTGTAACGCAAGGTCATTGTCTAGCGGAGCCGAATCAATCATAATGGTTATTGGAAACTTGATTCGGAGGTAGGCATGAGATCGACCAGCGAGCCCGCCTCGCCGGGGCCCGCTCCCGCACCGGACGGCCCGGCGGCGGTGGACGTCCACGCGCACGCGCTGCCCATGCCGCTGCTCCGGCACCTCGCCGACCGCGGCCTCGCGGACCTGTCCCAGGTGGATTCGGGAACGCTGCTGCTGGACCCGGGCCTGTCCGGGGTCGCCCAGGGCGCCCGCATCCCGCTGCCCGCGGACCAGTACGACGCCGGACAGCGCCTCGCCTCCCTGGAGGCGGCGGGCATCGATGTCCAGCTGGTCGCGGCGCCGCCGTTCGTGTTCGGATCGACCTCGCCGGACGACACGCTGGTCATGGAGGTCACCCGCCGGTCCAACGACGCGCTCGCCGCGTACACGGCCGAGGGGGACGGCCGGCTCGCGGCGCTCGGGACGGTGCCGGTGGGCCTGCCCGGCGCGGCCCGGGAGGCGGCCCGGTGCCTGGACGAACTCGGCATGGCCGGGCTGACGGTCGGCACCTTCGGCGGCGGCCGCGAACTCGACGACCCGGTCAACGAGGACCTGTGGGCCCTGCTGACCGAGCGACGGGCGTTCTGCCTGGTGCATCCCAGCCGCGCGTCGTCACCCGCCCGGCTCCGCGACTTCCACCTGGTGCAGTTGCTGGGCTACCCGGCGGAGACGGCGCTCGCCGCCGCCCGGCTGATCTTCGGGGGCGTCCTGGACCGGCACGATCCGGTGCTGTGCCTGGTGCACGGCGGCGGCTGCCTGCCCGGGCTCGTTCCCCGGCTGGACCTCGGCTGGCGGCGCAAGCGGGAGGCCGGAACGATCCCGGCGTCGCCGCGCGCTCATCTGCGGCGGCTGTACTTCGACACCGCTGTGTTCGACGACGCCGCGCTCCGCCGCCTGATCGAGGACGTCGGGCATGAGCGGGTGCTGCTGGGCACGGACCTGCCGTTCGATCTCGCCGACGTCGACGCGGTCGCGACGATCCGGAACCAGGGACTGGACCCGGCGGTCGAGCGCGCGCTCCTCGCGGGCAACGCGCTGCGGCTCATCCCCTCACTGACGGCACAGCGGTGAAATGGAGGACCCGATATGCCTCTCGTCCACATCAGCCTGGCCGAGGGACGGCCGCCCGACCAGGTCCGGGCCCTGATCGGTGAGGTGCACGACGCGGTCGTGCGCGCCACCGGCACCGATCCCGCACGGGTGCGGGTGCTCGTCCACGAGCTCCCATCGACGCACTGGGCCGCCGGCGGCGTCACGCTCGCCGAGCGAGAAGCCGCCGGCACGCCGGCTCCCGGCACAACAGAGGAAGAGGGTTGACAGCACATGGAGTTCTTCGGGCACTTCATCGACGGTGAGGAAGCCGACTCCCAGGACGGGGCGCGCTTCGACACCGTCGATCCCTGGACCCGGCGGGCCTGGGCCCAGGTGGCGCTCGCTTCCGCGAGCGACGTCGAGCGGGCCGTCACGGCCGCCCGGCGGGCGTTCGACGACGGGCCCTGGCCGCGCATGGGCTACGCCGAACGCGGCCGCCTCCTGCACCGGCTCGCCGATCTGGTCGAGGAGCACGCACGGGAGCTCGGCATGGCCGACACCCGTGACATGGGCAAGCCGGTCTCGCAGAGCGTCGGCAACGACGTCGGCCGGTCGGCGCACAACCTGCGGTTCTTCGCCGACCACGCGCAGCTCGCGGCGGCCGACACGCTGCCGATGGACAGCGGCCACCACGCCTACACCGCCTACGGGCCGGCCGGGGTGGTGGCCGCCATCGCCCCGTGGAACTTCCCGCTGATGCTGGAGACCTGGAAGATCGCGCCCGCGCTGGCCTGGGGCAACACGGTCGTGCTCAAGCCCGCCGAGGACACCCCGTCCTCCGCGACGATCCTGGCGCGGCTCGCGGCCGAGGCGGGACTGCCCTCCGGCGTCCTCAACGTCGTGCACGGCCACGGCCCCGGATCGGCCGGTCAGGCGCTGATCGAGAACCCCGGGATCAACCGGATCACGTTCACCGGCGCGTCCAGCACCGGCCGGGTCATCGGCCGCACCGCGGGCGGCGGCCTGGTGCCGGTGAGCCTGGAGCTCGGCGGCAAGGGCGCCAACCTGGTGTTCGCCGACGCGGACCTGGACAACGCTGTCGACTGGTCGATCCGGGCGATCTTCACCAACGCCGGCCAGGTGTGCCTGGCGGGCAGCCGGCTCTACGTGCAGCGCGAGGTCTACGACGAGTTCCTCGGCCGGTTCGCCGCCGCCGCCGAGGCCATGGAGGTCGGTGACCCCTCCGACCCGGACACCCGGCTGGGCCCGCTCGCCTCGGAGGAGCACTACAAGAAGGTGCGCGGGTACGTGGAGACCGTCGAGGCGGAGGGCGGCCGGATCCGCACCGGTGGGCTCGGCGAGGGCTGGTCGATCCGCCCCACGGTGATCACGGACATGCCGCCGGAGGCGCCGCACTGCCGCGAGGAGATCTTCGGGCCGGTCGTCGTGGTGTCCCCGTTCGACACCGAGGCCGAGGCGGTCGGCCAGGCCAACGACACCCCGTACGGCCTCAACGCCATGGTGTTCACCGAGAACCTGAGCCGGGCGCACCGGGTGTCGGCGGCGCTCCGCGCCGGCACTGTCTGGGTGAACTGCTTCTTCATCCGCGACCTGCGCGCGCCGTTCGGCGGTGTCGGGGCGTCGGGCGTCGGCCGCGAAGGCGGCGACTTCAGCCGGGAGTTCTTCACCGAGCCCAAGGCGGTCGTCATGCAGATCGACCAGAACCGCCCCTAGGCGCGGCTTGACGCCTCCCTTCCCCACGCGTGGCGGGCACGCCCGACGCCCGCCACGCGTATGGCCTCTGTACGCGGGATGCTTCTGGGCGGGCGCCACCTCGCTCGCGCGGTCCGCCCATTTCTTCGGGGGTGGCGGCCGCGTGAGACGTCGGTGACATGACACACCCGGCCCGACTTGCTTAACTATGGACGATCTTGTCGTTACTGTCGTACGCCAGGGTCGGCGAAGCGGTCACTGGAGGTAGCGATGAGGTCCGGACGGTGGATGCTCGTCGCCTGGCTGATCATTGGAGCGCTCGCCGCGGGACAGCGCGACTACTACGCCCAGTTCGACGGCAGCTGCGCCAAAATCGCCACGATCGGAATCACCTTGGCCTCCGGTCCGCTCAACTACATCGGTCTCAACCCCACCGCCAACTGCAAGGTCCCCCAGCCGAGCACATGACACGTCGGGCTCATCGTGAGGGCTTCTGACGGCATGGTCGCCGCATCGCCTGTCCAGTGCGACGCAGGTCAGTGGCGGGGGAGCACACCCAGGAGGGTCGCGGTCAGGGTCACCTTCAAGGAGTCCTTCAGGTCCAAGTGGAAGCGGGCCAGGTCGGGCTCGGCCTGGTAGGCCGCCTGCAGGCTGGGCGGCGGGGTGCTGTACGCCGACAGCGCGCCGGCCATGACCATGGCCTGCAGGCTGAACTGTGTCGCGTTCTCGCCCAGCTCCGGCAGGTACTTCTGGATCAGCGCGGTCATGGTCGTCAGGCGCTCCAGGGAGGCGCGCTTGTAGCGTGCTACGACCTCGACGGAGACATTGTGTTCCAGGACGCTGCCCTGCGCGCCGAAGAGGTCGCACAGCACCACTCGGCCGGAGAGTGAGCGGCTGAGGATCTCGGCCACCGCTGCCGCCCGCTCGGCCATGGGGAGACTCTCGTCGACGCCGGCGGCCAACTCGCCTGCCAGTTCCGTGAGCCACTCCTGCAGGAACCGGTCCAGCAGTTCCAGCAGCACCGCCTCGCGGGACTCGAAGTAGCGCAGCACGTTCGGCTTCGCCAGGCCCACCCGGCGGCTGAGCTCGTTCAGGGTGACCGCGGCGACAGGCATCTCGTCGAGCATGGCCGACGCCATGTCGAGGATCGTCCGCCGGCGGATCTCCCGCTGCTCTTCGGTTCGTGCCCGCTGGAAGGTCACGATCGCCAGCCTAACTTAAGTACCATCGGTACGTTGACAGCGTACCGGCGGTACCTTAGTGTCGTCGACACAAGATACCTTCGGTACGTTAGGAGCCCGGCATGGGCGAGAAGTGGACGACGGCGAACATCCCGGACCAGCGCGGGCGGGTGGCCGTGGTGACCGGGGCCAACACCGGACTGGGGTACGAGTCCGCCAGGGCGCTCGCCGAGCGCGGGGCGTCCGTGGTGCTCGCCGTGCGCGACGTCGAGAAGGGCGAGCAGGCCGCGGCCCGCATGACCGGTGACGTGACCGTGCAGGCGCTGGACCTGACCTCGCTCGACTCCGTCCGGACCGCGGCGGCGGCGCTGCGGTCCCGGCTCGACCGGATCGACCTGCTGATCAACAACGCCGGCGTGATGTACACCCCGAAGCAGACCACTCGGGACGGCTTCGAGATGCAGTTCGGCACCAACCACCTCGGCCACTTCGCGCTCACCGGGCTGCTGCTGGACCTGATGCTGCCGGTGCCCGGCTCGCGCGTGGTGACGGTCAGCAGCACCGGCCACCGCATCCGGGCCGCGATCCACTTCGACGACCTGCAGTGGGAGCGGTCGTACAGCCGGGTCGCCGCCTATGGTCAATCCAAGCTGGCCAACCTGATGTTCACCTACGAGCTGCAGCGCCGGCTCGCCGCGCACGGCACCACCGTCGCGGTGGCCGCGCACCCCGGCATATCCAGCACCGAGCTCGCCCGCAACACCCCCGCGGCCTTCCGGCTCCCGCTCACCTGGCTCGCGCCGCTGATCACCCAGACGCCGGCGATGGGCGCGCTGCCGACCCTGCGCGCCGCCACCGACCCCGCCGCGCTCGGCGGCCAGTACTACGGTCCCGGTGGACGCAACGAGGTCATGGGCCACCCCCGGCTGGTCACCTCCAGCCCGCAGTCGTACGAGGTGGCCGTCCAGCAGCGGCTGTGGGCCGTCTCCGAAGACCTCACCGGGGTGAAGTTCCCCACCGTCCGGTCCTGATCGTCCATCACGCCCGCAGGAGGCGCCGGCTCGTCGCCGTGCGGTACTCAGCCGCGCGCGGCGGTGATCAGGGGTCGGCGATGTCGAGGGTGACCTTCGACAGCGGGCAGCCTATGCAGGTCAGTATGTAGCCGTCCGCTTTTTGTTGCGGTGTGAGGCAGTTCGGTTCATTCTGCGTGATTTCTCCGGTCTGAAGTTTGACCATGCAGTCGCCGCAGTTGCCGACGGTGCACGAGTACGGCATCGGGAGCCCTGCCGCGAGTCCCGCGTCGAGGAGGGTCTGGCCGGGTTCGACCATGACCGTGCCCACGGGGCGTCCGTCCTCCTCGATGGTCATTTGCTGCGGCGCGGTCGCCGCGGTCGTGGCGTCCGCTCCGCTGGTGTAGCGCTCGTGGTGCACCCGAGTGTCCGGGATCGCGAGACCCGCGAGGACGTCTCGCACGGTGTCCATGAGCGGTTCGGGACCGCAGAGGTAGTAATGGGCGTCCCGGCTCGGTTGCAGCTCGTTGATCCAGCGGCCTACACCTGCGGCGTCGAGTCGGCCGTCCCTGCTGGTCAGTACATGGGTGACCGACAGTCGATCGCGATCGTCCTTCTCCAGCCGGGCCAGGTCGTCCGCGAAGATGATCTCCTCTTCGCCGCGGCTGCTGTAGAGCAGCGCGATCCGGCCCCGGCCCGCCCGGTCGGCGAGGCGGGTGCGGATCATGCTCATCATCGGGGTGATGCCGCTGCCCGCGGCGACCAGCACGATCTCCTCGGGAAGCCGCGGCTCGGTGTGGAACGAGCCGGACGGGCCGCGGACGGCGAGCCGGTCTCCGGCGCGGAGGTCGCGATGTGCGTGGGTGGAGAAGCGCCCGTCCTCGACGTGCTTGACGGTGACCTCCAGCCGGGACGAGCCGGGCACCGAGGTGGCCGAGTAGGCGCGCCGGATCGTGCGGCCGTCGATGTCGGCGACCAGCGTGAAGTACTGGCCGGGCCGGAAGTCGAACGACCCCTGGCCGTCGCCGGTGTCCTCCAGCACGAAGGTGAGCGCGGTCGGTGTCTCCCTGCGCACCTCGGCGATCCGCACTTCCCGCAGGGGCTTGCGCGCCCCGCCGTCGTCGGCGCCGTCGTCGGCGGGGCGCCGGAGCAGGCGGCGCACGAAGCCGCGGCGCCGATCGCCCGCGCCGTCCTCGATGTCCTCGTAGCCTTCCTTCCGCAGCCCGGACCGGTAGAGGCGGTTGGTCGCCAGCCTGAGCAGCCGGTTGATCCCAGGGATCGCCCCGACGGCTTTGAGCAGGAACGCGGGCGGTCCGCCGTCGGTGGTGACGGAGTTGGCGGTGAGGTGTTCTCCCGCCAGGGCGACCAGGTCCGGCGCGGCGCCGCGGTCGAGGCGCGTGCCGGGGCTCCACAGCCGCGAGCGCGCCACGGCGTCGTTGCCGGTCAGTTCGGCGTGTTCGACGTCGATGAGCAGTGCCGCGTGCGGGGGCATCCCGCGCAGCGCCATCGTCTCCAGCAGTGCGTGATCGGTCGTGATCGCGCCTCGGCCGCGGACGTGCAGCACTCCGCTGCGTCCCGGGACGAGCGCGGCCAACGAGATCCGGTCGTCCTCCAGGAGGTTGTGGAGCGTGTCGGCGCGCTTGTTGCCCTTGCGGTCCGGGATGACGAGCGTGCGGCCGTCCAGGATCCGCGCCACCGTCTCCCGGTCGCCGCGCGGACTGGTGTCGCTCCCACCGGAGGAGTCCCAGGAGGACAGCGCGAGGAACGGCGCCGCGGCGAGGAAATCGGCGACGCCGGGACGGCACAGGGGCCCGTCACCGGTGATCTCGGCGGCGGGCTCGGCCGGGGCGGGCGGCTGCCACAGGCGGGAGCGGAGGACGGCCTGCGCGCAGTGGACGTACGCCTCCTCGATGTCGACGGTCGTCTCCGCGCCCCTGCGCTCGGCCACCGAACCGTTGACGCGCAGGATCTCCCCGACGCCCGGCAGGAGGAAGAAGAAGGAGACCGGGCCGCGCGGGGCGCCGGGCTCGGACAGGGCGAACGAGATCCGCGTGGGGGAGTGGACGCGCGCGAACCCCGGGGTTCCGCCGATGAAGGTCGTCCTGCCGGCGCCGTTCCCGTCCCTGTAGCCGAAGGCCGCGATCGGGCACTGGGCGAGGACGGCCCGGCAGCCCTCGTCAAGGGCGCTGATCTGCTTGAGCATGACCGCCGACGCCGGGCGGCCGACGATCGTCTCGACCTCGTCCACGGTCGTCACCCGGTGCGGGATGTTCGACCGGAGATGCCGCGGCACCTGCCCCATCTCGGTCATGGCCTTGTTTTCCCAGCTCATAAGGCTATTGTGAGCAATAGCTCAGCTCTTTGGCTACTCGCTTTTCCGTACCCCAGGAGGACCCCGGATGCCGTCGGCCGACCGCCGTCTTCAGCCACGTCGCAAGCCCAGCCAGGTGCGCGCCGAGCTCACCCGCGAGCGCATCCTCACCGCCGCTGCTCACGTTTTCACCGAGTACGGCTACGCCGCCGGCACCACCAACCGCATCGCCGAACGCGCCCGCATCTCCATCGGCTCGCTGTACCAGTACTTCCCGAACAAGGACGCCATCCTCGCCGAGCTGGCGGTGCGGCACCTCGACCGCGGCACCTGGACGCGAGCCGACCAGGTCGATCTGTCCGCCGGGAGCCTGGAGGCGGCGGTGCGGACACTGGTCCGCGACGCCATCGACAACCACCGTGACGACCCGCGCCTGCTGCGCATCATGATCGAGGAGGTGCCCCTTTCACGGAACCTGCTCGACACGATCGACCGGCACGAGAAGACGCGCGTCGGTCAGGTGCGCGATCTGCTGGCCCGCCACCCGGACGTCCGCGTGCGCGACCTCGACACCGCCGCGGACCTCATCGTCACCACCGTCGAGCTGAACACCCACAAGATCATGGCCCGTCCGCAGACCACCTCTGTCGAGACGTTCGAGAACGAGCTGGTGGACATGGTGACCCGATACCTGTGCGGCGACCAGTAACCACCCAACAGCCCGTCCCGGGTGCTCCGATCACGGACCTCGCGGCGTTCAGTAGTGCACCGTGCCGTGGTTGCCGCCCGCCACGGTCACCGCGTCGCCGGTCACCGCGACCGCCCGAGGAGAGCAGAGGAAGACGATGACATCCGCGACCTCGTCGGCGGTGACCAGGCGGCGCAGGCTCGTCCTCGCGCCGAGAGCAGCGCGCACCTCGTCCTCGGTGGACCCTGTGGACGCGGCCCGGTCCGCGATGAGCCGGGGAGTGCGCTCGGTCTCCACCATTCCGGGATGCACCACCGTGACCCCCACGCCGTGAGGCCCGAGTTCGTCGGCGAGATTGGCGGTGAGGGCGGCGACGGCGACATTGCGTATCGTGCCCGAGACGGAGCCGGTGCGGCGCGCGTTGAGACCGGAGATGTTGACGATCCTGCCCTGGCCTTGCGCGGTCATGTGCGGGGCGACTGCTCGGGCGCACCTCAGATAGCCCAGCACCTTGGTGTCGAAGTCCCGCTGCACCTCGCCGTCGGTCAGATCGGCGAGGGCCGGGGGCGCGGAGGCGAACGCTGGCTGGGCGGCCGCGTTCACCAGGACGTCGACGCCGCCCCACGCGGCCACGACCCTGTCGACCATGGCTCGGACGGAGGCGTCGTCGGTGGTGTCCGTTGGAATCGCGAGGACGTCGGCGTCGACGTACGCGGCGCGAAGGCCGTCCGCGGCCGTCTTGAGGCGCCGTTCGTCCCGGGCGGCAAGCGCTACCCTCGCCCCCTCCGCCAGGAGACGGTGGGCTACGGCGAGCCCGATTCCGCGCGAGCCCCCTGTCACAATCGCGCGCGCACCGCTCAGACGCAGATCCATGGGTGTCCTCTCACATTGCTAGCGTTGGAACCGCGGCGCGGTCCTGATGGACATCGTCGTCGACGAGGCCACGTGCGGCTGCCACGTGGCCGTTCCAGCGCTCCCCTCCGTATAGAAGCAGACCGGCCGGCCCAGAACCCACGACCTCCACCAGCCGTCGCACGAAGACCGGTTCGTAGGTGAGGCCGTTCTTGAGCGCGGGTATGCCGAACTGCGAAGTCGGCGAACAGATGCGAACATCACAGGCCAGGGCGAGGCTGCAACCCGCTCCGAAACACCCGCCGTCGATCTCGGCGAACTTCGGCGGCCCGAGTTTCATCAATGCCACGACGGCCGTCTCGGCGAGCTCCCGGTAGCCGCTGATCATCGCCGGTACCTTTGGCGCCAGGCTGACCGCTTTCACTCGCGCGCCCGACGGCACCCTCTCGGGGCGCCGCGCGGTGCTCTGGGTGCCATTCTGGCCATGGGAGCGGCCGCCGATTACTCCGTCCACGCCCCGCTCCGGGTGGCGGCCGCCATCTCCCAGCGGGCAGCGATTGCCCGCCCTGTCCGTCGTGGAGTCACCGGGGCCGCCGCTGCGCGTGCTATTCGGCGGAGCAGGCCTCCGACGTCGCTACGGCCATATACCGGCAGCGCCTGAACACCTGGGCACACTGGGAGACAACCTTCCGTAGCACCGACCTGGGGTGCTGACACATTCGCTTGTGGTGCGTAATTGCCGAGGAGTTCACGCAGGGTGCCGAATTCGGCCTCCGCGAGGACGAGGCACCGTGCAGAGGTTGGGCGAAGATGTCGATGCCTTCAAAGACGCCCGGTGCATGCGGCCGAGCTGATGTCCCGAGGGAGGCGGAGCCAGGCTCCGCGCGCACGTAGTCGCGGGTATGGGATGTGGGTTTGGCTGCGTGTCAGGAATTCCCCGTGGCGACTCGGCGTCGATCAACCTCCGGTGAGGGCTTCAGGTGTCGGAGGAAGGCGTTGGCGGCGGACGTATCGATGATCGTGAGTTGGGTGTGGATCTGGTCGACGGTGGTGGAGGCGAGGTCGCCGAGGAGGGCGTATGCGTGGCGCCACTGCTCGCTGGCGGCTTCGAGGTCGCCGGCGAGGTGGTGGCAGGCGCCCACGTGGGCGAGGGTGCTGGCCTCGGCGTACGGGTCGTCGAACTTCCGGAAGAGGTCCACGGCCTGGTGGTAGCAGGGGATGGCCCGGCCGGGGTCGCCCATTCGGAGGTGGACGTCGGCCAGGCACGACCACGCGTGGGCCTCGTAGGCGAGGTTGCCGAGCTTCTGGTGCAGGACCAGGGCCTGCTCGCACAACTCAAGCGCTTGGCCGTGGTCTCCCAGGCGGCCGTGGTACCAGCCGAGGTCGGTGAGCGCGATGGCCCGGCCGACCTGATCGCCCAGCTCGTCGAACAGCTCGTGTGCGCGTCGCGCGGCGTCGAGCGCGTCGGCCTCCCGGCCCTGCAGGGCGTACACGATGTCGCGGCGGTAATGCGTCCACGCCTGTCCGGCGAGGTCGTCATGCGAGTGTTCCAGGGCCAGGTCGAGGCTGCGGTGGGCTTCGTCGAAGCGACCGAGGTCAGCCAGTGCGAAGGCCAGGTCGCGGTACGCGCGCGACTGTTCCACCAGGTCGCCCAGCCGTTCGGCGGCGGTCACGGCGGCTCGCTGTGTCTCAGCCCGGTCGTGCCAGTGGCCCCGTCCGTGCAGGAACACGAACAACGCCCGGGCCAGTCGGCAGACCTGCCGGTCGAGGTGAAGATCCTCGGCGAGACTCAGCGCGGCGAGCAGGGCCGGACGCTCTGCCTCGAACCAGGCCATCGCCTCATCACGTCCCGAAAAGCCGGTCACGCAGACACCCGGAGTGCCGGGCGCGGCGGGGTCGGCGCCGATGTCGTCCTCTACATCTCCGCCGACCAGCCGCTGGGCGGCGCTCGCGGTGTGGACGTAGTGATCCACCAGGCGGTGGCGCGCGGCCTCCCGGTCCGTGTCGTGGGCCTGGCTGAGTTCGCATGCGTAGGCGCGCAGCAGGTCGTGGCATGAATAGCGGCCCGGGACGTGCTCGCTGAGCAGGTTGGCGCGAGTCAGCTCGGCCAGCGGCGCCCGTACCCGCGAGGCCGGGACGCCCGCCAGGCTCGCCGCGGTCGCGATCGTGCCGTCCCGGACGGGGTGCAGCCCGGCGACCAGCCGGAACAGCCGTGCCGCCGCGTCACTCAGCGCGTCGTAGGACCAGGAGAAGACCGCCCGCATGTCGGCGGTGCTCTCCAGGGCACTGAGGCCGTCGCGGAGCTCGTCGGCGAGGGCGGCGAGCGGGTGCCTGGGATGGATGGCGGCGCGGGCGGCGACGATCGCCAGCGCCAGCGGCAGCCCGGCGCAGCGATCGACGATGTCGTCCGCCGCCTCGACCTCGGCGGCGATCCGGGCGGCGCCCAGCCGGAGAGCCAGCAACCGCCTGGCCTCCTCCGGCGGCAGCAGCCCCAGGGTGATCGGACGCGCGCCATAGGTCATGACGAGCCCGGCCAGCTGATCGCGGCTTGTGACGATGGTCAGGCAGCCGGGTGTCCCGGGCAGCAGCGGGACGACCTGGCCGGCGTCGCGGGCGTTGTCCACCAGGATCAGCATCCGCCGCCCGGCCAGCAGGCTGCGGTACAGCCCCGCCTGCGCGGCCGGACCCTCCGGGATCCGCTGCGGTGGAACCTGTAAGGCGTCGAGGAACTCGCGGATGGCCGCCGCCGAGGACACCGTCTCTCCTGACGGGCCGTATCCGCGCAGATCGATGCAGAGCTGACCGTCCGGGAAGCGGTCGGCAATGCGGTTCGCCCACTGCACGGCCAGCGTGGTCTTCCCTATGCCGGCCGTGCCGGTGATCACCGCGATGAGCGGCGACCGAGACCTCGTCCCGTCCGGCCCGGCCTGGTCCGGCGGGCGCAGGAGCGAGTCCAGAGCCGCCAGCTCCGCCGCCCGCCCGGCGAAACCGTCGGTGCCGGCGGGCAACTGCCTGGGCACCGCGCCTCCACCGCGCGGGGCGCCGCCGGCGAGGAGGGTGGCGTGGAGTTCCCGCAGTTCAGGGCTGGGGTCGGCGCCGAGCTCGTCCGCCAGCCGCCGTCGGATCAACTCGTACCGCTCCAGCGCTTGGGCGGGACGGCCGGATGCTTCCAGCACCCGCAGCAGCCGCGCCCAGAGGGATTCCCGCAGCGGATGCCGCTCGGCCAACTCGGTGAGTTCGGTTGGGTCGGGCGGTGCTCCGCTTGCGAGGCCCAGATCGACCCGCCGCTCCAGCGCGGTCAGGTACCGCTCCTGCAGTGCGGGCGCCACGGACTGCTCCAGCCAGTCGGACGCGATTCCGTCGAAGGGCGTGCCGCGCCACAGTGCCAGCGCTTCGGCCAGCCGGGACTGCTCGACCACGGGGTCGGGCGCCGCGGCGGCCTCGTCCAGCAGGCGGCCGAAGCGAAGGGCGTCGACACTGTCCTGGTCGACGGCGAGCTGGTACGCGCCCGGCCGGGCCACGACCAGGGGGGCCGCGGAGCCCAGGGCGCGACGCAGCCGTTTCACGTTCGCCCGAACATTGGTCCCCGGGTCGCCGGGCGTGTCCGCGCCCCAGACCGCGGTCGCCAACCTGCTCGTCGGGACGGTGCGGCCCGCCGACATCGCCAGCACGGCCAGCAACGCGTGCAACCGCCCGGCCGGCAGTTCCACCGGCCGCCCGTCCACTGAGACGCGCAACGGCCCGAGCACGTCAACGGCCAGCACGCGGAACATCACCTCCTTGTACCAGTGGCGGGTTTCACCCGAGTGTCACAACTCTGTCACCTGCCATCGCCAGGCTGGCGAGCATCCCGAACCTCTCCGGTCCGGGCCGATCGGCATGGACCGACCGGCCGTCTTCGCCTACCGGTTCGGATCGACACCACTGGAGGTTGAAATGTCTGTGTCAGTGCTCGACATGTCGATGTCGCTCGACGGCTACATCGCCGACTCCGACGATTTCCTCGGCGGCGAGGACGGCGAGCGGCTGCACAAGTGGGCCGACGCGGACGCCGGTGGCCCGTCCGAGCCCGTCGGGCGGTTCAACGACGAATGGAAGGCGGCGGGTGCGGTCCTCGCGGGACGGCGCACCGCCGAGCTCATGGACCACTGGGGTGGTGATCACGGCGGTCTGCCGATCTTCGTGCCCAGTCACCGGCCGCCCGGGCCGGCCGCCCGCTGGGGCTATCCGATGGTGACGTACGTGACCGACGGGATCGAGAGCGCGATGGCGCAGGCCAAAGCCGCCGCCGGGGACCGGGACGTGCAGGTGCGCGGCGGGTACACGGCGCAGCGGGCGCTGGAGGCCAAGGTGCTGGACGAGGTGCAGATCCACCTGATCCCGGTGCTTCTGGGCCGTGGCCGCCGGCTGTTCGACGTCCTGCCGTCGGAGGTCGAGCTGGAGATCGTCCGAGTGATCGACACACCGGAGGCCACGCACATCCGCTACCGCGTCCTTCGCTGAGCCGCTCGACCTGCTCCAGCCTCCAACGCCCACTCCAGGAGCGACGGTGGGCCATGGTCGCATGGCGATTCCGACGTCGGACGAAGCCCAGCAGCTCCCGGACCGGCACATCCCGGCTCGCCGATGGCACCGGCACGGACCTGGCCGCACCGGCCCGGCCTGGTACCGCCACCTGCGCACCCTGGCCACCGCGCTGTGCCACCCTGGCGGGCGCGCTGGCACAACACGTCCCGCAATAGCAGATCGCTCGCACCCCGACGGGCGCCCCGCCGTCGTCCGGATCCCGGCGCAAAATCGGGCCCCGGGCCGTACGGCGCTCATCTGGCTGACCAAGCCCATCCAGCAGGTTTGGTCAAGCAGCGGAATTATGATCCGCAAGCCCAGGCGGCACGGCTGCTCTTCCGGTCGTTCTTGACGTCGTATGCCTGCTGGCCTCGCAGCCTTGTGCCGCGGGGTGAACATGATCGTCCGCTGCCGCCGGTCCATGGCAGCCACCACCTACGGTGACCGTTCAGGCCGGTTAGACCTCCTGCTCAGCGCTTTGGGCGATGCGGACGCCCGCTTCGACGGCCTCCTCCCAGGTCGGGTACTCACCGTCGAAGTCGTCCGGGCCGTCCAGGCTGCCGTCAACGTAAATGTCGCCCTGCCACTCGACGTTTGCCCGCTGCTCCTCAAACTTCTCGGGGCGCTGTACCCATTCCAGCGGCCAGACCGGCATCATGACGCGCACCAGCCACCGATTCGCGATCTTGAGGCGGAAGGACCACTCCTCCGTGCCATCGGCGTCCGGCTCGTGTTCCACCTCGGAGACGACGACACCACGCCGCTCCAACTCGGCCACATAGGCGAGCACGTTGGCCGCCACGTCGGTGTCCACATCGGCCGACGCCATGAAGTCCTCAGCTCTCAGCATGATCGATACGACGCCCTTCCGCCGGCACCGGTTCCGGAGCGCCGCAGGTGAACCTCAAGACCGTTCTCGGCTGCGCCCACGGAGGCGGTGCACGAGTTTGACCTGGTCAGAGGTCGTGGCGTCGTAATGACTCCCGAGAGACTTGGGCCCCGGAAACTCCGACGGCGAGCTCGTCGTACGCCGCCGCATTCAACCTGGCCAGCATCTTGCGCGTCGACGCCGCCCATCACCGGCCACTGCTGGAGGACTCCGAACTCGCCAGCACGGTGGACCTCGTAGGTCTGGTTCATCTCGGTGGCGCCCAGTGCCCTCGACGCTGGCCGGCGGCGTTGTCGTCGATCCGCACCACCTGCGGAAGTGACGCACCGACAGGCCGGTGAACATCGGCTTACATTCAGCCGATCCGCGCCGATCACCTGCTCCGCAGCAAGATCAGCGAACCGGATGCCCGAGCGTTGCGGAACAGAGTTTAGGCAGGGTGTCAGAACACAATGTCGGGCCCCCGGGATCGAAGGTTTTCTGCTGTGACGGTTGAAGCAGGCAGGCAGTACGGTGATGGGAGGTACTGTTGATCGGGGGAGTGCGGCCAGGTGTTTGCTGCTTTGAGGGATGTTCTGCGACTTCTGCTGCGGCCTGAGTGGTCGCGTAACCTTGCTCGATCAGCCCCTCGGTCGGGAAAGGTCGTGGCCGACAATGCGGAGCCGGTCGTGGTTTTCCTGGTGGGCATCAGGATCAACAAGTGGCGTAGGGTCGGGCACTGGCTGCCGCTCCTGCTCACGCTCCCAGGCATGCTGCGGGAGTTGGTCAAAAGTGCGGACAGTGGACTGCTTGCATATCGCTTGCTGATCGGGCCTGGCGTGCGGCAGGCGACACTGGTGCAGTACTGGGATCGGCAGGACAGCCTTCTTCGGTTCGCCCGAGATCTGTCAGGCACGCACCGGTCGGCGCAACGGCGCCTGTGGCGGCATTACGGCTCTAGCGATGCGGTCGGCGTCTGGCACGAATTGCTCCCTGTCGCCGAGGGGGCTCATCACGGGGTGTACGGCAACATGCCGCCGATGGGGCTAGGCGCTCTGTATCACGTCCGTTCCGAACTGTGGTGGCTACAGAGCACACACTCCGCTGCCGGCCGGGAGCACAACAACTCAGGAGAGCAGGCCGGACAAAGCTAACCTGCTTTCAGACGGGAGCGCATACACCCAGCTGATTCCAACCCCATCCGGGCTGGTGGTGGGGGGTGAGAACGGCCTGCACAACGGCAGTGAGTCGGATGGGCGAGCACCGAGCCTTCCGCAGATTGACAAGCCGGTACAAGGGCCACGACCAAGCGCACATGCAACCTCGTCATCGCTTGTGGGCTCGATCCGGTGGTGCCCGAGGGCGTCGTCGGCGATGACCGGGTCTGGCATAGCGAGGACTTCCTGGATCGGCTTCCCTCGGTCCGGAATCCGAAGCGGATGATCGTGGTCCGGGTCGGGGAGAGCGTGCGGTCGATCGCTACGCGCGGCGGCGCGTTCTTCGGCTGAACCTCGGTCCGAAGCGGCTTCCAGCATGTGGGGTCCAGCATGGTGAGCGGAGACCGGCATCGCCCTAGGGGGCGTCCGGACCGCCCGTGGCCTGGGGTGGGGCTGTCTTCGCGCGAACGGTTGAGTTGGGCTCCCCTCGGTTAGGTAAGCCTATCCTTAGATTCAGCGAGGTCGTTGGTCGCGGCGCGCTGCCCCAGGGCGGCCGTCCCACCGAGGACCCGGACGAAGGAGCACCCCCCATGCTCAGACCTCCCAGGGCCGCGCGTCTGATCGCGGCGTTCGTCTCGCTCCTTCTCACCACCGCCCTGGCCAGCGCGTGCGGATCCGATGAGGCCGACACTCCGGCCGCGGCGGGTGCCGCGGGCGGCGCGTTCCCCGTGACCATCGCGCACAAGTACGGTCAGACGACCATCAAGGCCGAGCCGAAGCGGATCGTCACGGTCGGGCTCACCGATCAGGACGCCGTGCTGGCGCTGGGCAAGGTGCCCGTCGGTACCACCGAGTGGTTCGGTGAGTATCCCGGCGCGATCGGCCCTTGGGCCAAGGACAAGGTGGGCGGTGCTTCCCTGCCGACCGTCCTCAAGGACACCGGGACGGGCCCGCAGGTGGAGAAGATCGCGGCCCTGAGGCCGGACCTGATCCTGGCGGTGTACGGAGGGCTGACCGACAAGCAGTACCAGTCACTGTCGAAGTTCGCGCCGGTTGTGGCCCAGCCGAAGCAGTACGTCGACTACGGCGTCCCGTGGCAGGAGCAGACCAAGATGATCGGCAAGGCGCTCGGCAAGGACGCGGAGGCCGGCAAGTTGGTGACCGCGCTCGAGCAGAAGTTCGCCAAGGCCAGGGCGGACAACCCGGAGTTCGACGGTAAGACCGCCGTCACCGGGACGCCGTACGAGGGGCACTTCGTCTACGGCCGCCAGGACCTCAGGACGCGGACGCTCGCCTTGCTCGGCTTCTCCCTTCCGGAGGATCTGGACAAGGTGGTCGGCACCAAGGAGTTCGGCGTCAGCATCAGCAAGGAGCGGACGGACCTGCTCGACCAGGACGTCATCGTCTGGACCGTGGCGGAGGTGGCCAAGGAGATGCCCAAGCTGCACGCGGACAAGCTGTATGCCGATCTGAACGTGGTCAAGCAGGGCAGGGAGGTGTACGTCGGGGAGAACACTCCCTACGGGGTGGCGTATTCGTTCCAGTCCGTGCTCAGCCTGCCGTTCGTGATCGACCGGCTGGTTCCGCAGCTCAAGGCGGCCGTCGACGGGAACCCGGCCACCAAGGTCGAGCAGCCCGCGAGCTGACCTCGCGAGCCGACACCCATAGCCGACATGGTGCCGGGGCCGGGCTCTCGGGCCTGGCCCGCGATCGGAGAAGGCCGGAACGTGGAGACATCGTGGTGACCGTGCGCGGCCTGCCGCGCCGGGTCCTGCTAGTGGCCGGGCTCACCGGGGGCGTGGTCCTGCTCTGCCTGTTGTCGCTGGCGCTCGGCGCGCTGAGCGTGTCGCCGGGACGGGTCGCGCAGACCCTGGCGGGCGATCCGCCGAGCCGGGTGGTCGACAACGTGGTGTGGTCGGTGCGGGTGCCGCGCACGCTGTTCGGCCTGGTCGCCGGCGCGGCGCTCGGTCTGTCCGGGACGCTCATGCAGGCGCTGACACGCAATCCGCTGGCCGACCCCGGCCTGCTGGGCGTCAGCGCGGGCAGTGCGTTCGGTGTCGTGCTCGCGGTCGGTGTGTTCGGTTTTGGGGCGCTGTACCAGTACGTGTGGTTCGCGTTCGGAGGGGCGGCCTTGGCCAGCGTGGTGGTCTTCGCCCTTGCCAGGACCGGCCGCTCCGGGCTGACCCCGGTGAAGCTGGCGCTGGCGGGCATCGCGATGACCGCGCTGCTGAACTCGCTGACCAGCGCGATCGTGGTGACCGATCCTGACGCTCTCAACCGGTACCGGTTCTGGGCGGCGGGCTCGCTCGCCGACCTGAGCGGCGACGTGGTGGTCGACATCCTGCCGTTCACCGTGGTCGGAACGGTCCTGGCGCTGGTCTGCGCGCCCGCGGTGAACAGCCTGGCGCTCGGCGAGGACGTGGCCGCCTCGCTGGGGCGGCGCACCGGCCTGATCAGGATCCAGGGCATGGTGGCCATCATGCTGCTGACCGGGGCGACGGTGGCGGTGATCGGCCCGATCGTGTTCCTCGGCCTGGTCGTCCCGCAGATCGCGCGGGTGCTGGTCCAGTGGGCGGGGCGCGGTCCGGACCACCGCTGGCTGCTGCCGCTGTCGGCGCTGATCGCCCCCGGGCTGCTGCTGGCCGCCGACATCATCGGCCGGATGATCATTCGGCCCGTGGAGATCCAGGCGGGTGTTCTCATCGCCTTCATCGGCGGGCCCTTCTTCATCGCGATGGTCCGCCGTCGCCGCCTCGCGGAGGTGTGAGCCGTGACCGCCCACGACGCGCCCGCCCACGACGCGCCCGCCCACGACGCGCCCGCACGGGACCTTCCCGCTCCGCGGACGTTCCGGCTGCGGGTGCCACCGGTTTCGGGCATGCTGCGCCTGCGGCTGATCGGGGTGTGCCTGGTCCTGTCGGCCGTCACGTTCGTGCTGCTGTGCGTCAGCGTGTCGATCGGCGACTTCTCGATGAGCCTGGGGGACGCGGCGAGGGCCGTCGTCGGCACGGGCGATCCGGGCAACGTGCTGATCGTCCAGGATCTGCGGCTGCCACGAGTCCTCACCGGGCTGCTCGTCGGCATCGCCTTCGCGCTGTCCGGTGCCCTGTTCCAGACCATGACCCGCAACCCGCTGGCCAGCCCCGACATGATCGGATTGACCGAGGGGTCGGCCACGGCCGTGGTGGCGGGGATCGTGCTGGGCTGGGACGGCGGCCTGGGCCTGCAGGTGCTCGGTCTGCTCGGCGCCGTCGCGTGCGCGCTGCTGGTGTACGTGCTGGCCTGGCGGGGCGGCGCCACGGGGTATCGGATCATCCTGGTGGGCATCGGGGTCTCGTGGATGTGCATCAGCGCGACCGACTTCCTGCTCGCCCGGGGCGGCCAGTACCAGGCGCAGGCCGCGATCGGCTGGATGGTCGGCAATCTCAACGGCCGCGACTGGGCGGAGACGCTGCCGCTGGCGGTCGCCATGGTGGTGCTGGTCCCGGCCGCGCTGGGGCTCGGCCGCCTGCTGCGCACGCTCCAGCTCGGTGACGAGGTCGCCGCCGGGCTCGGCACGCCCGTGCAACGGGCGCGCCTGGCGGTGATGCTCACCGGCGTGGGCTTGATCGCCTTCGGCACGGCGGCCGCGGGCCCGATCGCCTTCGTCGCGCTGATGGCCCCGCAGATCGCCCAGCGGCTGGGCGGCACCGCCTGGCCGCCGCCGGTCACCTCCGCGGTGACCGGCGGGCTGGTCGTGGTCGGCTCCGACCTGATCGCCCGCGTCATCGTTCCCGGCACGGAGCTGCCCGTCGGCATCGTCAGCGGCGTGTTCGGCGCGCCCGTGCTGCTCTGGCTGCTCCTGCGCGCCAACCGAGCCGGTTCCGGAGGCTGACCCCCATGGCCGACCCCATGCACGACCCCATGCACGGCACGGCGAACGGCGCCGCCGGGCCGGAGCTGCGCGCGAGCGGCCTCAAACTGGCCTACGGCGGCGAGCCGGTGGTCACCGACCTGGATCTGGTCGTGCCGCCGGGCCGGATCACCGCCATCGTGGGCGCCAACGCGTGCGGCAAGTCCACGCTGCTCAGGGCGCTGGCGCGGCTGCTGGCCCCCAAAGGCGGCGCGGTGTACCTGGAGGGCCGCGAGCTACAGTCGATCCCCACCAGGAAACTCGCGCGCAGTCTGGGCATCCTCCCGCAGGGGCCGGTCACCCCCGAGGGGATGACCGTACTGGACCTGGTCAACCAGGGCCGCTCGCCGCATCAGACCTGGTGGAAGCAGTGGTCGAAGGCGGACCAGAGCGCCGTGTACGCCGCGCTGGCCGCGACCGGGATGACCGACCTGGCCCTGCGCCCGGTCGACCAACTGTCGGGCGGCCAGCGCCAGCGGGCCTGGATCGCGATGGCGGTGGCCCAGGGCACGCGGGTGCTGCTGCTGGACGAGCCGACCACCTATCTCGACATGGCACACCAGATCGACGTCCTCGACTTGGTCGTCGACCTGAACCGGCGCGAGGGCAGGACCATCGTGATGGTCCTGCACGACCTGAACCAGGCCTGCCGCTACGCCGACCACGTGGTCGCCATGAAGTCCGGCCGGATCGTCGCCGAGGGCGACCCCACCGAGGTCGTCACGGCCATCGCCGTCGAGGACGTGTTCGGCCTGCGGTGCCAGGTGACCACCGATCCCGTTAGCGGCACGCCGCTGGTGATACCGATCGGCCGCCATCACACGGCGGAGCACGAGCCGGCCGTTCAGCCCTCCGGCGGTCCGAAGGAGCAGCGCGACTAGGTCCCCTGGAAAGGGGTCAAAGATCAAGGGCAGGCCGCTTCGACGGCTGACATTCCCGACCGCCTGTGGCTCGGGCGGCCGCGGTCCGGGGCTCAGGTCTTGTGCAGGCGACGGCTGGACCAGGCGGACCAGAGTGCGGCGTAGCGACCTCTCGCGGCCACCAGGTCGGTGTGCGTGCCGGACTCGACGACGCGGCCGGCGTCCAGGACAACGATGCGATCGGCTGCGGCGGCCTGGGCGAGACGGTGTGCGACGACCAGGGCGGTCCGCCCCTCCAGCGCGGCCTCGGCGGAGTCCTCCAGGCTCCGGGCACCCGCGCTGCCCGCTTCAGCGGTCGCCTCGTCGAGGATGACGACCGGCGGATCGGCCAGCACGACCCGGGCGAACGCGAGCTGCTGGGCCTGCGCGATCGTCAGGGCGTGCCCGCCGTCGCCGACCGTTGTGTCCAGGCCGTCCGGGAGCCGCTCCACCCAGTCGAGCGCCCCGACGCGGTCGAGGGCCGCGCGCACCTGCGCGTCGGTCGCAGTGGGCTCGGCCAGCCGCAGGTCGTCGGCGAGCGTCCCGGCGAACACGTGGACCTCCTGGGTCACCAGGACGGCGGCCGGTGCGGGAGCCTCCGGGGCCGGCTCGACGCCGCCGACCAGTACCGACCCTTCGCTCGGCCGGTGCACCCCGGCGATCAGCTTGGCCAGCGTGGTTTTGCCCGCGCCGCTCACACCCACCAGCGCGACACGCTCCCCGGACGGGACCTCAAGCGTGACATCGTGGAGCACGGGGCGTCCCGGAACGTAGGCGTGGTTCAGGGCCGTCACCTTGACCGACGCGTCCCGCGGCGTCCCGGCCGTCGCGTCCCGGGACGGTTCGGGCAGGTCGGCGACGCCCACCAGCCGGGTCAGCCCCGCCGCAGCGGCCTGGGCGTCGTCCACCAGCGACAGCGCCATGTTGATCGGCCCGAACAATCCGTGGAAGTACAGGGCGGCGGCCGTCGCGGTGCCGACCGTCGCCGTCCCGTCGCGCACCATCATGAAACCGGCGACGAGCACCGCGCTCAGCCCCAGGTACTCCGCGATGTGCAGCCTGCTGTAGAACCGCGTCTGCAGGACGATGCCGCGCAGCAGCAGCTCCACCGCCGCCCGTGACCGCCCGCCCACCCGGTCCAGATGCGCCTCGGTCAGCCGGAACGCCCGGACGGTCGCGGCACCGTCGATCGTGCCGAGCAACTGGTGCTGCTGCGCCCCGACCGCGACCCGCTGCGCCGCGTACAAGGGCCCGGCCCGCCGCACGTACCAGCGGACGGTGTGCACCTGCACCGGCACGGCGATCAGCGCCGCCGGCAGGAACCGCCAGTCCAGCACGGCCAGGCCGCCCAGCGTCAGCCCGATCGTGATCAGCGACCGGACCATCGCCGGCATCGCCTCGCGTACCGCCTCGGCGATGACGGTGACGTCGTTGATGACCCGCGAGGTGAGGTCCCCCGACCCGGCGCGCTCGACCTGTCCCAGAGGCAGCCGCAAGGCGCGGCCCAGAAAGCGCTCCCGCAGCTCCGCCAGCGCGCTCTCCCCGGCCCTGGCCAGCTCCGCGATCCCGGCAGCCGACAGCGTCCCCTCACCGAGGGCGGCCACGACCAGCAGAATCGCCGGCCAGGTGATCGAGTCCGCACCACGCCCGTCGACGACCAGATCGACGATGCGCCCGACCAGCGGCGGCACCAGCAGGCCCGCCAGGACCCCCGCCACCAGAACCGCCAGCCCCGCGGCGACCCTCCAGGCCCGCGGCCGCAGCAGGCCACCGACGGCATGCAGGGTCCTCCGCCCGCTCGCGACCGGCAGCAGTGCGCGCTCCGTCGCCTCGCTCATGACAGGACCGCCGCTCGGTAGGGCGCATGCTCGGCCACAAGGGATCCGTGGACGCCCTCCGCGAGGATCGCTCCCTCATGAATCAGGACCACCCGGTCCGTAACGGCGAGGAGGGCAGGGCTCGTGGTGACCAGGATCGTGGTGCGGCCGCGGCGCAGCGCGCGAACCCCCTCGGCGATGCGGGCCTCGGTGACGGCGTCGATCGCCGTGGTCGGATCGTGGACGACGAGGACCGGGGGATCGGCGGCCAGGGCCCGGGCCAGCGCCAACCGCTGACGTTGCCCACCGGACAGGGACCGGCCCCGCTCATCGAGAACGGTGCCGAGGCCGGACGGCAGGACAGAAACGACCTCGTCGGCACCGGCCGCCGCCAAGGCGGCCTCCAGTTCCGTGTCCCGCCTGTCCAGCAGGTTGTCGCGCACCGTGCCATCGAAGAGACGGGCATCATGCGCGGCGACCAGGATCGCGGCTCGCAGCTTTTCGGGGTCCAACTCGGTCAGCGCCACCCCGTCCAGTTCCACCGAGCCCTCCTCCGGATCGGCGGCACGGCCGAGATGGGCCAGCAGCGAGGTCGCGGCGGCCGGATCGGTCGCCACGACACCGACGAACTCGCCGGTCGCGACGTCCAGGTCGATCCCGCGCATCCCCCTGCCGGACAGACCGCGCAGCGAGATCCTCCCGGTGGCCGGGTCCGGGACGGCGCGGGACCCGGGCGTCACGGCCGGAGGAGTGGACAGCACCTCGGCGATGCGCCCGGCCGACGCCCGGCCCTGCGCGAGCTCCCCGTTCACCCAGGACAGGTTGGTGAGCGGCGTGAGGAGATACTGGGCAAGCCCGGCCGTGGAGATGAGCTGGCCAACGGTGATGTGACCGTCGGCCGCGAGCCGGCCGCCGACCAGGAGGATGACGGCGAGGAACGCGCCATTGAGCGCGAGCGCCATACCCTCGTAGGCGGCCTCGGCCCGCACCGCCTTCACAGTGGCCCGCAACGACTCCTGGCTCGTCCGCCGGTAACGGCGCAGCGCGTGGTCCGCGGCACCGAGCCCCTTCAACACCCGGATGCCCGACACCAGGTCGGCGGCCACACCGGACGCCTGCGCGGCGTGCTCCTGCTCGGTCTCGCTACGCCGCTCCAGCGGCTTGCCGAGCCGGTGCGACGACCACAGCAGCGGCGGCGTGCCCAGCAGCACCAGCAGGCCGAGCGGCAGTGAGATCAGCAGCAGAAGTGCCGCGGTCAGCCCGAGGCCGGCGATGGCGGCGATCCCGGCGGGGACGGCCAGGTTCACCGCGCCGGCGCGGGCCGCGTCAGCGGTGGCGATGTTCACCAGGGCGCCCGGCAGCCGCCCGGCCTCCGCGCCGCCCCGATGGTCGAGAACCCGCCGGGTCAACGCCAGCCGCAGCTCGTGCGCGGCCTGCTCGGACGCCCGCTCCGCAGCGCGGTCGCCGAACCGGTAGCTGAGACTGAGCCCGACGTAGACCCCGCCGAGGACGCCCAGCCAAAGGACGAGATCACCGATCCCGCCCGCCACCGCCTGGTCGATCACCACGCCGATCACGAAGGGGACGAACGCCTCGCCCGCCTGATGGCCGGCGACCATCAGCGAGCTCGACAGGACGTTGCGACGCTGCCCGGCTATGGCCTGGACCAGGACTGCCCGCCCTGACTGAGACACCCACGACCTCCAGGGAGAGGCAGAATTTAGGTAAGGCTATCTTAAGTAAAGCGGAGGGTATTGGAGGGGTGAGGGCGGCGGAACAGACCTGTCACGTTCGACAGGTCCGCGAGTCTCACACCTCCTGAAAGGGCTCAGTGCCCGAAGGAACTTGCAGCTCATCCGAGCTCGGCTTTCGATCGTCCGCACGGCCGCATCATTGGGGGTCAGATCCGCAATTGGTCGCGTAGCTGGTCGATCAGAGCGCTCAGGTCGCCCGCGGTCGCAGCCGTTCCGTAGAGGTAGAAGTCGGGGCGGATGACGGCGGCGACGTGACCGTGTTCGCGGAGATGCGGCAGGTAGGCGTGGTCGAGGTCGGTGTCGGGTGTCAGCGGCACGACGGTGGCGCCGATGTCGGCGAGAACCGCCCGCCTGCTCTCGTCCAGTACGCCCTCGGGGGCCGGACCGTCGGTGAGGACGGTAAAGCCGAAGCCGGTGACGTCGTCGAGCAGGCCGCTCGCGCCGCCGTACCGTACGCGGTGCTGCGGTGTGAGGTGACCGACCGTGGGCAGGCGCACCCCGTCGGAGTCCTGCTGCAACACGCCGTCCCCGAGCACGGGCGGCGGCATCGGCGGCAGCACGGTGTCCGGGGCCGCGCCGCCGGCGATCATGCGGCGGTCGCGCTCCGCGGCCGCATCCTGGTCGAGCACGCAGATCACCTCGCCGAGAGCGATCGACATCCCGATCGCGTGCCGGACGTGTGCCCGCCGCTCGCTGGTATAGGTGTCGAGCAGGCCGGGCCGGGCCGTTCCGCGCAGGATCAGATCGAGCTTCCAGGCCAGGTTGATGGCGTCCCTCAGTCCCGAGCACATGCCCTGGCCTGCGAAGGGCGGCATCTGGTGGGCCGCGTCACCGGCGAGGAGGACGCGCCCGGCGCGCCAGTCGTCGGCCCAGCGGGCCTGGAACGTGTAGACGGTATGCCGTTCGATGGTGGTGTTGCCGGGGTGCCGGCCCCATGGTTCGAGGAGGCGCCAGGCGGTCTCCAGGGTGTTGAGCTCGTCGCTGGTCTCGCCGGGCAGCCGCATGAACTCCCACCGCCGCCTGCCCGGGCCGCCGGAGACGATGGTCGTGGGGCGCGCGGGGTCGCACAGCTGCCAGTTCATCGGGGACCATTCGCGCTCGTCATGCGGCGCGGTGTCGACGATGAGCCAGTCGTAGAAGAACCCGAGGTCGGTGACGGGGGTGTCCATGTGCCGGCGCACGAAGCTGTTCGCGCCGTCGGCGCCGATCACCCAGCGGGCGCGGAAGCGCCGGTGCTCGGCGACCGGTCCGGCCGCGTCCAACAGCACACCGTTCTCGTCTTGGACGAGCTCGACGACCTCGTAACCGCGAAGGATCTTCACGTGGGGCAGTGCCTCGACCCGTTTGGACAGCACTCGCTCCAGGTCGGGCTGGGAGAAGAAGTTCGCAGTCGGCCAGCCGCTGGGGCCGAGCCCGCTCCAGTCGATCCGGAGGAGCGCTTCACCCTCGGCGTTGCGCCACTCGTAGAAGTCGGGCACGGGGTCGGTGACCGCCATGACGTCATCGGAGACGCCCGCGGCTTGGAAGATACGGCCGATCTCGTGGTCGAAGTGGACCGCGCGCGGCTTGTCGTAGGGCTGCGACCAACGCTCCAGTACCAGGACGTCGTGACCTTGGCGGCCGAGCAGCAGCGCGAGGAGCTGCCCGACCGGACCGAATCCGACGATCGCGACATCATGCTCTTTCTCCGGCATCGTGCTCACCTCGCCTGGTGCGCGCCGGTCATCAGCGCTGCCAGGTCCTCCGGATGGAGGAACGACGGTGGTGGCGGCGGCCCCCAGCTGAACAGGCCCTTCGCGCCCTCCAGCGTCTCCGGCCGCCAGAGCTCGTCGGTGACGACGCAGTCCATGTCGGAGTAGTACTCGGAGAAGTTGCCCGCGGGGTCCTTCAGGTACCAGAAGAAGTTGGAACCGGCGTGGTGGCGGCCCAGGCCCCAGACGTGCCGTTCCGGGTCGCCCTCCAGCATGGCCGCGGCGCCGCGGCCGATCTCGTCGATGTCGTCGACCTGCCAGGAACTGTGGTGCAGGAAGTCGACCGGCGCGTCCAGCACGAGCACGTTGTGGTGATCGGTGGAGCAGCGCAGGAACGCGCCGCGGCCCGCGATCTCGTCGCTGGTCCTGAAACCCAGCCCGTCAGCGAAGAACCGGCGGGTCGTCGCGTAGTCGGTCGAGCCCAGCACGACGTGTCCCAGCTTGCGTGGCCGCACGGGGGTATCGCGCAGCACGCCGGGCGCCCGGCCGTCGGCCCGCTCGATCCGGCCTGGCCCGTTGTACGGGGTGGGCGGCTGCCCGGTCTGGACGATCCGCCCGGTGACGCGGACGGTCGCGCGGAACCCGGCGACCGGCTCCAGGGCGGTGATCGAGCCCCTGCCGCGGCTCACCGGAATCCCCAGCTCGCCCAGCCGGGCGGCGGCGGCGTCGAGATCGTCCGGGTGGTCAGCGCCGATCACCACCTCGGCCAGCCGGCGGGTCGGCGTCCGCACCAGCCGCAGCTGGCGTCCGCCGTCCCGGGTGGACAGCCAGCCGTCCGGCTCCGGGGCGAGCCCGAACTCCGTGTAGTAGCGGCGTGTTTCGGTGAGGTTGGGGACACCCACCGTGATCGAGGACAGCCCGTGCAGCGACATAACTACCTCCTGGGGGAAGATCGGGCGCTCAGTGGCCGGAGACCATGCGGTCGCGCATGGTCGCCGGGAAGCAGCGGCGTCACCGCCGACAGCCGGGCGATCAGCTCACCGACCGGGAAGACCACGTCCCGTGTCCGGCCCTTCTGCATCTGCTGCTCGCCGTTGACCAGGCAGCCGAGTTCGAAGTCGTCCGGGCGCCTCGACGGGTGAACGGTGAGGTCAGCGGGCCAGGTGCCGGATCGTGGCGTCACTGTCAGGTGCGGACGGAGCCTGGTCGAAGGCGCGCGTCCGGGGCAGGTGCTTGTCGAAGAACTCGAAGGTGCGGTCCCAGGCGAGGGCGGCCGCGCCGGCGTCGTACATGGCGGGGCGGGCGTCACAGGCGAAGGCGTGTCCCGCTCCGGGGTAGACGTGCTGTTCCGCCGGAACAGACGTGCGTGCGAGTGCGGCGTCGATCGCGGCGATCTGGTCTGCCGGGATCGTCGGGTCCTCGGATCCGACGTGCATCAGGATCGGCGCGTCGAGCCGATCGGCACGGTCGAGGACGGCGTGCGGGCCCGCGGCGATGCCCGGCCCGTAGAACACCACCGTGCCCGCGAGGCCGCCGATCGCCGTGGCCGCGGTGAACGCCGCCCGGCCGCCGAAGCAGAACCCGATGACGGCGATCCGTTCGGCGGGGATCCCGTCATGCACGGCGAGGCCGTCCACCACGGCCCGCACATCGGCGATGATCTCGTCGACGCCGATGGCTCCGATCAGCGGCATCGCCTCGGTGTGCCGGTCGTAGCCGAGCACGCCGACGCCGTTGCGGTGGAAGAGGTCGGGAGCGCATCCGAGGTGACCACGCCCGGCCATGCGACGGGTCACGTCCTGGATGTACTCGTTCACGCCGAACGCCTCCTGCAGGACGATCACGGCGGTGTCCGTGGCGCCGGCGGGCACTGCCCGGTAGACGTTCATGGCGCCGTCCGCCGTTTCGACCGACCGCCACGCGGTCGCGGAATCGGCCTGTATCTCGCTCATCGTTGCCTTTCGTGGAACGTGGGTTCGTGATGGTCACTCGTCGAGCACAATCAGTTCCCGCCGTCGCGTACCGAGCCGCCGGGCCCCGGCGTCGGTGACGACGATCGTGTCGCCCCAGGTGACGTCGTGCTGGCGCGCGAAGGCAGCCGGTGCCTCCGGCACCTGCAGGAACGGTTTGAGGACGAAGGTCGTGTTGGCCACGATCGGTTGCTCGGGCACGCGGGTCTCGTCCAGGCCCGGTACCAGCAACGGCCCGTCGTTGCCCAGCCCGCGCCCGTGCAGCAACGGGAACATCACCCCGTCGCCCCCGCCCGCGGCGGATTCGACGGCGGCGAGGACGTCGCCCCATCGCGCGCCCGGACGCAGGGCGGCCAGCGCCGCGTCGAAGGCGGCCGCGTTGCGGTCGAAGATCTCCTGAGCCCTGGCGCAGGGCGAGCCGATCACCATGGGCTGCGCGACCTGCGCCTGGTACCCGCGGATCTCGGGCATCAGCTCGGTGGACACGTAGGTTCCGCGCTCCAGAAGTCCCGGTGGCGTGGTGACGTACCGGTGCCGCGCCTCGCCCCAGGAGCCGGGTGCCCACGCCACGGCCAGTGCGTCGGCGCCGGCGCGCACCTGCGCGAGCAGCATCTGACCGAACACCTCGGCCTGCGGCACTCCGACGTCCGCCGTGGCGGCCATCGCCGCGAGCGATGCCTCGCCCACCCGGACACTCGCGGCGAGCCGGGCGATCTCCTCGTCGCCCTTGACGTACCGGGCGCGGCCGAGAAGATTGGTCCCGTTCACGACGTTTCCGGGGCCGACCGCCTCGGCGATACGCCGGACCGTGGTGTACACGGCATACCCGTCGGGTTGGCGCACGGACGACAGCGCATCGCCCTGCAGACCGGCGATCGCGGTTCTCCTGCCCACCAGACCACGGCTGCGCAGGACGTTCGCGGTCGTGCTGCCGTATTCGACGGCGCTGGAGCCGCGCTCGGTCGCGCTGAGGCGGTCCTCGATCCACTGTGGCCGTTCCACAGCGAGATTGCTCGATTCCCCACCGAGGATGAGGACGGGATCGCCCGCACGCGGAAAGATCGTCACTCCGGCCGTGTCCGCGATGTAGAGCGAGTCGGACGTGATCGACTCCGGCAGGACGATGAGCAGTTCGACGCCCTCGGCGTCCATCAGCTCCCGCAGCCGAGCCCATCGCCGATCGCGTTCGGCCAGGGTGAACATCGGCTCGTTGACCGGTGCCGGAATCCCCAGGATTCCCTGGACACCGCGTATTCCTTGCATGCGGTTCCTCTTCGTGAATGCCGTGATACGCGGCCGTGCGTCATGGCAGTGACCGGTGACTCCGGGGCCGCGCGCACACCCCCTGTGTCCGCCAGCGCGGACCGCTGAGCAAACTAGTCCGTATACGGACATAAAGAAGGCTATGCGTCACACCACGGCTCGTCAAGGGTATTGCGTGCCCTGTAGTGCTCAGGTACGTTGACTCGACCAAGTGGTCCGTATACGGACTATCCCTGGTCGGGGGCCGGACTGGCGGCTCGGCCCACCGTCGAAACCCACCCCGTGTCCGCCCTGAAGACCCTGGAGGGCTCGTCCATGCCCGCTACCGCAGCACCGCCCGATGCCGTGCAAAGACGTAATGTCCGCACGGCGGCCGCATCGGGATTCTTCGGTACGACTCTGGAGTACTACGACTTCCTCATCTACGGGACCGCCGCCGCACTCTTCTTCGGCGAGGTCTTCTTTCCCGACCCTTCGTTGGGGACGCTCCTGGCGCTGGGCACCTTCGGTGTCGCCTACGTCGCCCGTCCGTTCGGTGCGGTGCTCTGGGGGCACCTCGGCGACAAGGTCGGTCGCAAGAAGATCCTGCTGGCGATCCTGCTCACGATGGGCATCGCCACCTTCCTGGTGGGGTGCCTTCCGAGCTACGCGGCGGTCGGCGCCACGGCCCCGGTGCTCCTGGTCGTGCTCCGGGTGATCCAGGGGCTGTCCGCCGGCGGCGAGCAGGCCGGATCGGCGCTCATCGCCTTCGAGCACGCACCGGACCGCAGGCGTGCCTGGTACACCAGCTGGACGCAGAGCGGGTCCCAGTTCGGAAACTTCGTCGCGAGCGTGGTGTTCCTGCCGCTGACCGCTCTGCTGTCGAAGGACGCCATGCTCGCCTGGGGATGGCGGATCCCGTTCTGGGCGAGCGCGCTGGTCATCGCACTCACGTTCGTGCTGCGTCGCAGACTCGTCGAGCCGGAGGTCGGCGGCCGGCGCGCGCCGGACGCGTCGACGGTAAAGGTCCCGCTGGTCGAGGTGTTCCGGGGGCATTGGCGTGCCGTGCTTCGCGTCGTGGTGTCCGGGCTGTGCCTCACGCCGGCCGGCATGGTCTACGTCTTCGGCCTGTCCTACGGCACCAACGTGATCGGGCTGAGCAGGTCGCTGATGCTGATCCTCGTAGCGGGTTCCGCGCTGGGGATGAGCATCACGATCCCCGTCTTCGCGATGCTGTCCGACCGCATCGGCCGCAAGCCGGTCTTCCTGATCGGGCTGGCCGGTTGCGCGGCACTGATCCCGCTGTGGCTGGGAGCCGTCCACGCGGGCGAGTGGCCGGTGATCTACCTCGCCGGATTCGTTCTCATGGACATCTTCCTGGCGATGACGACGGCCATCCTCCTCGCCGCCTTCTTGGAGATGTTCCCCGCACACATCCGGTTCTCCGGTATGGCTGTCAGCTTCATGATCAGCATCGTGCTGACCGGGCTCCTTCCGGTCATCGCCCAGTCGCTCGTCCACAACGATCCCGACAACTGGGGACAGGTCGCCTGGCTGTTCGCGGGCCTGCTGGGCGCCGCCGCCGTCGCCGTCCTGGCCGGGCCGGAGACCCATCGCGTACCGACTCTCCAGCTGGGGATCACGGGCACCGGACGCGCCAAGCCGGAGGCCCGGGGGGCCGGCACCCGAACGGCAACGGAGGTGCAGGCGTCACCGGTGGAGCCTCCGCCGGCCTGAACCCCGAGTGTTCGTGAAGTCGTTCATGGGGGCCACCTAGTGGCCCCCATGAACCTCGGGCACTATTGATGATAGTAACGATACGGAGCAAGGAGCGTCATGACCGACCTGCGCGACGTGAAAGAACACAAGGACTTGGCGAACGTTCCTGATCTGAATGCACAGGTCATCGCTGATTTCCGCGCGAACGGAGGGCGTGTCGGCGGCCCCTACGAGGGTGCGCGGATCATTCTCGTGCACCACGTGGGAGAGAAGACGGGCACGCAGTACGTGAGTCCGATGACGTACTTCCCCCAGGACGACGGAAGCATCGTCGTCGTCGCCTCCAACCGAGGGGCACCGAAGAACCCCTCGTGGTACCGCAACCTGATGGCCAACCCGCGGACGGAGGTCGAGGTGGGCGTCGAGAGATTCCCTGTCATGGCAGAGGAGATCACCGGAAAGGCGCGGGACGCCGTCTGGGCGCAAGTCGTGGCCCAGATACCGGCTGTCATCGAATATCAGAAAAAGACGAGCCGTATGATTCCTCTACTTCGATTCGTCCGGCTTGACTGATCATGACAGGCGGGATCGCATAAATCGGCGGAGCCATCAGACGGTCGGCGTGCTGTGCCAACTGTAGGTACACGGACCATCGTTGCTATACTCGCAGGCACTCGTGGAGGGAGTGCTTCTTTGAGTGCTCGCGGTATTGACCGACCGCAGGGTGGTGCGGTCAGCCCGATGCCTTTGGTGTCGATCCCCGGCCATCTCATACGACGGGCCCAGACCGTTCACAACGTGTTGTGGGGCGAGCTGGTGCCCGGGGAGCTCACCGGGCCTCAGTACGCCGTGCTGTCAGTGCTCGCGGCCTTTCCCCGCTCCGATCAGCAGCAGGTCGCGAGGCTGGCATCGCTGGACAAGTCGTCGACGGCGGATGTGGTGGCCAGGCTGGCCAGGCAGGCGTGGATCAAGCGAGAACGGAGCGATGCGGACGGCCGCCGCTACCTGCTGACGCTGACATCGGCCGCGGCCCTCGCGCTGTCGTCCATCACCCCGAAAGTCAGCGCCGTTCAGGACGCCTTGCTGGCGCCCGTACCGGCGCCGCGCCGCGCCGCCTTTTCACATGGGCTGGCGGCCGTCGCCCGGCTGTCCGAGCATGAGCTGCATGCCGGGCGCCGAGCCGATTACCCGATTCTCGAGTTGTCCGCGCCCGGCCACCTGATCCGCTGCGCTCAGCAGGTGCACACCGCGTACTGGGCTGAGATCATGGACGGTCGGCTGACCGGCCCGCAGTATGCGGTGCTGCACGTGGTCGGAAGGTGGCCGGGTATCAACCAGCGCCGGCTCGGCGA
Organism: Actinomadura madurae; assembly: GCF_900115095.1. Classification (GTDB taxonomy): domain Bacteria; phylum Actinomycetota; class Actinomycetes; order Streptosporangiales; family Streptosporangiaceae; genus Spirillospora; species Spirillospora madurae. The sequence continues at coordinate 310,183 of NZ_FOVH01000005.1, read as the reverse complement.
GCTGGCGGCGCTGGACAAGTCCAGTACGGCCGACATCGTGAACAGGCTCGCGCGCAAAGGGTGGATCGACCGCGAGCGAGACCCGGAGGACGGTCGCGGCCGGATCCTCAACCTGACATGCGACGCGATGACCTGGCTCAAGGATGTTCATCCCAAAGTCGAGTCGGTCCAGCAGCGCCTGCTGGAGGCGCTGCGCCCCAATGATCGGACGGGTTTCGTCCGCGATCTCGCCCGCGTGGCGTTCCAGGGCGAGCCGCCTGACGAGGCCACCTAGCGTGGCGTCCGCCCGGCCCGGGCGCGGGCCGGGCGGACGTGCTCCAGAAGAGGCCCCACGGTCGCGCGTCAGGAGAGCCGGATGACCCCGACCCGGCCCTCGATCGAGATCTTCGTTCCGAAGGGCTCGGAAAGCCGCTGCAGCCGCTGCAGGATGCTGAGCGCCTCGGCGGGGGACGGCGTTTCGGGATAGCCCCGGTCCGCCAGCCTGCGCTGCTGCCCGAGGTCGACAGGATGGAGCCTGACCTCCGCCAGCCGGTTGCCGCGGAAGCGGGACTCGGCGATGACACTCTGGTAGACGGTGCGGTCGCCTGCGTAATACGCCCACCACTGTTCCCAGTATTCGGCGACGGTCTCCCGCTTCGCATCGAATCCCGCGGGAACGGTATCAGCCAGCAGATCAACCTGTTCGAAACCGCCGAATAGGTCGCCGAGCGAATAGAAGATCGGCCGGCCATTGTAGATCTCGATTCCCAGCAACACGTGGGGACCGTGTCCGATGACGGCATCCGCGCCGTTGTCGATCGCGGCCCTGGCCATGGTCTGCAAGAAGTCCGGGGGCTCCTGGCTCGGCCAGGCGCTGCCGTCGCCGCTGCGCACCGGGTTCTCGCTACTGGGCTCCTCGTGATTGTGCACCGACACCACCAGGAAGTTCGCCCGCTGCTTGGCCTCCCGGATGCTGCGCAAGATATCGATCTCGTCGTCGGGGTTGATCTGGAAAACGGTTCCGGGTTTGTCGCCGACACGGAACAGATTGCCGCGGAACCTCAGCTCATCGCCGCCGGGCGGCGCACTGAACCGGTATCCGCCCGCACTGTGCTGCGTTTCGATCTCGCGAAGAACCCCGAACTGCTCGCGGGTGACGATGTCGATCGGCGTGGTGTGCAGGGCGCTCACCCCCGGGACGGCGGGAGTGAGGCCGAGCGCGTCCATCGCGGCGCTGCTCTCGCGGAAGGTCGCGGTGAAGGCGACCAACGCGACCCGGCCCTTCGGCGACGCGAAGAAGGCGGGAGCCCGCGCGGCCGCACGCGTCTCACCGAAACCTGCGGAGCAGATGCCCGCCGCGTCCAGCAGGCGGATGGTTTCGCGTGCGCCCTTGGGTCCCCAGTCGACCGCGTGGTTGTTGGCGAACCCGACCATGTCGAACCCCCACCCCTTCAGGAACCGGGGGAGTTCGGCGGGTACCGAGACCAGCGGCCAGCCGGGGCCCCCGCCGACCGGCTCGTGTCCGGGTTCACGCAGGTCGATCGCCGGAGCCTCGAAATTCGCCACTGTCGCGTCCGCGGATCGGAGCAGGCGCACGAGTTCCCGGTTGCGCTCATGGACCGCCACCGTCCCCGGCGAAAGCAGGTCGCCGGCGGCGGCCAGGGTGAAATCGTCATCGACGTTGGTGGCGATAGAGGGTCCGTCTGGTGGTGTCACAGAGCTCAAAGCGAGACCCCTTTCAGGAGAAGAACCACTGCCGCTGCGCGGAGAGCAGCGACTCGATCAGATCGGGCCGGTCCGACCCGGGCAGATCCGGTGCGATGGGATGACCTGCGGCCGATAGCAGCAGCGCCAGGTACTGATAGCTCGCGCGCCGTGGGCGGGGCGACTCCGGGAGGGGGAGCGGTGCGCCGGGCTCGACGGCCGAGATGCCGTCCCGGAAGTAGATCATGTCCATGCCGGCGATCAGCCAGCGACCGCCGACCAGCTCAGCGCGCCAGCACAGCCGGCCGCGGCTGACCACGTCCACCGGCACATCGCCCAGTACCCCGCGGACATGGACGGCACAGCCGGCGTCCGCCAGCGCGCGGTGGCCACGGACCAGCACCGAGATCGCCCCGATCTCGTGGAACGACGGGCTGCCGCCGCGTGCGCTCCGGGCGCGGGCGCTTTCGACGAAGTCGTCGGCACGGCCCTGGAACCAGGACACGGAGATCCTGGCATCGGGCGCGAACAGCGACGCCATCACATCCCATTGCCCGAGATCCTTGGCGGCCCGCTCGGCGAGCAGAGCCGTGCGTATTGCGGCCGCCTCGGCTTCCAGGCCCTGCTGTTCCGGTAGCCGAGGGTCGAGTAGGACCGATGTCGTGCACATGGCTACCTCAGCTGCGCTCGGAGACCGGGGTGAGACGCTCCGGGGGCCTCGGCCCGCGGCCGGCGCCGCGGGTCGGGCAGGCGACCGCGCCGGCGCTGGAGACCGTGACGGTGAGCCGGTCCAGGCCGGTCACCTCGACGTCGATCCGGTCCCCGTCGAAGACCTCCCCGACGCCTTCGGGTGTTCCGGTGGTGACGATGTCGCCGGGACCGAGCGTCATCACCGTCGACACGTAGGCGATGAGCTTGGGCAGGCCCCAGATGAGATCCTTGAGGTCCGCGCGCTGACGCAGCGCGCCGTTCACCCAGAGGCGGAGCTCCAGCTCCTCGACCGGCGGCACCGCGCCCGGGCTGACGATCGTGGGGCCGGTCGGGGTGAACGTGTCGAAGGACTTGCGCACGGAGCGGTCCTCGCCGCCGCGCATCGTCATGTCGAGCAGGGATGTGTAGCCGAAGACGTGATCGAGTGCATCCGCCTCCGTGACATGGCGAGCGGTCTTCCCGATGACGGCGGCGAGTTCGCCTTCCTGATCGAACCGGCGGTCGTGGTAGGGCAGCGTGACCACCGCGCCCGCACCGACGACCGAGGAGGGCGCCTTGAGGAACACGCCGAGCGAGTCGATATGGCCGGCCTGCCCCATCTCGCTCTGGTGGTTGCGGTAGTTCACGGGCGCGGCGACGACCTTCGTCGGATCCGGTACCGGTGCGATCGCGGTGACGTCGCCGAGGTCGAGCACCGGCGATCGGCTCAGCGTCCCCTCGACGTCCAGCCCGGCGGCGACCGCTGCGATGAGCCTTCGCATCGGGGAGCCCTCGCCCGGAGGCAGGAGGTCGGTGACGTCATGGACCTTTCCGGACGCGGCCGGGTCGAGCACACCGGCGCGGACCGGGCCGGCGGCGGCCCGGAAGCTCAGATAGCGCATGTCGATCTCCTGGGGACGAATCGCTCGGGCTGGACGGCGGCCGTGGAGGCGGTGAGTCCCGGCGCTGCGGTTCCGGGTTCCGCGGGGGCGTAGAGCCATTCGACATCGCGGTAGTCGTCCGACGCCCTGGCGGCGAACAGCCGGTTGCGCACCGCGATCAGCAGCGGATCGGCGGTATGCCACAAATCTCCCCACGGGCGCGCGCTGGTCTGGCAGCGGGCGGTACGGGGGAGCCGGGCCGCCTCGAAAGCCCGGTAAGCGGCATCGACGTCGGAATCGTGGCGCTGGAGGCGGTACCCGATCTCCACGGCGTCCTCGAGCGCCTGGCAGGCGCCCTGCCCCAGGTACTGCAGCATGGGGTGTGCCGCGTCTCCGATGAGGACCAGCCGGCCGTTGATCCAGGTGTCGACCGGCCTCCGGTCGAACATCGCCCAGAACCGATCCCGCCCGATCCGCGACACCGCGTCGAGGACGGGGCCGCACGCGCCGGCGAACGCGGCGTCGAGTTCCTCGGGGCCGCCCCATTCGCCGGCTCCAGTGTGGCCCGAGAGGAATCTCCTGCTTTGGAAGACCGCGACCTGGTTGTACAACTCACCCCGCCGTACCGGGTACTGCATGAGATGCACCCCGGGGCCGACCCACAACACGACGTCGTCCGGTGCGATGGCGTGTGAGACCTTCTCCATGGGCAGGGTCCCGCGGTAGGCGGCGTACCCGCTGCACGTGGCCGTGTCGTCGACGACATGCCGCCGCAGAGTGGAGTGCAGTCCATCGGCTGCGATCAGGGCCGGCGTCTCGTAGCGGGATCCGTCCGCGCAGACGACGGTGGCACCGTTCGACCGGACCTGCGCGTCGACGACCGTCCGCCGGTTCTCCAAGGTGATCAGAGCATGTGCGCGGCAGTGGGCCAGCAGCAGATCGAGTAGATCGCTTCGGTGCAGGACGAGGTAGGGATAGCCGAACCGGCGATGGAACTTCTCGCCCAGTTCCAGTGTGGTGAGCGGTTCTCCGGCGTACGCGTCCATCATCACCGCCCTCGTGGGCCGGACCGCCAGCGGCAGGACGTCTTCCAGCACCCCCAGCGCATCGAGGGCCCGGCTCGCGTTGGGACCGAACTGGAGCCCCGCACCGATCTCGGTGAACTCCTCGGCCCGTTCCAGCAGGTGGACCGGCCGCCCGGCGCGCGCGAGCGAGAGCGCGGTCGCCAGCCCGCAGATCCCGCCGCCGACGATCAGGGTGGGCACCTTGGTCGTGGTCAAGAGTCCGCTCCATCGATCGCCTGGTTCCTGAACAGTCCGAGCGCCTCCAGCACTGGTGCGTCGCTCGTGGAGAACAGGTCGATTTCGAGGTCCGCCTCGACCGACCACGGGGTCCACGACGGAATCGCGACGATGTCACCCGGCTCGACGTCGTAGGTCTGGTCACCGACGTGCATCCGCCCGCGCCCGTGCAGGACCGTGGCGATGCGACCGCCCGTCTGCCGCACCGTTTCGGTGCGCGCGCCCGCCTGGATGCGCTCGATCTCGCATCGCATGGTCGGCATGACGTCGCCGCCGCGGACGGGGTCGGTGTAGCGGATGCGAGCGTGATGGGCGCCGGACGCGTCGAGCTGTTCGGTCAGTGCTCGGTCCGTGGCCGACCAGCGGTAGGCGAGCAGGGGCGATCGGTGTTGGGGCAGCGCGGGCCCTGGGACGGGGGTCAGGCCGGGGCCGCCGCCGTACCAGCGCTCGGATGCCGAGATGTCGGATGTCGAGGTGTCGGCTTCCTCCGACCGCCCCTGTTCGAAGAACACGGCGTCGAGAGCGGCGACGATGGGCAGGTCCAGCACGTCGATCCAAATCATGGGGCGGTCGGTCGGGTTGTGGTGTTCGTGGAAGGTCCAGCTGGGGGTGAGGATGAGGTCGCCGGTCTCCATGTGCACGGGGTCGCCGTCGACCAGAGTGAACACTCCGCTTCCTTCGACCACGAAGCGCAGTGCGGCGGGTGTGTGGCGGTGGGCGGGCGCGACCTCGTGACCGCCCAGGAACTGGACGGCGGTCCAGAGTGTCGAGACCGCGAAAGGTGCTCCGTCGAGGCCTGGGTTGCAGCACGCGAGAACGCGCCGATCCCCGCCGTGATCCACGGCAACGAGAGCTCCGGCACGGGCGCCCAGTTCACGTAGTTCCTTACCCGCCCAGCGATGCGGGACGCTCCGGACCACCGGCTGGGGCGTCAGGAGGCCCCGCAACTTCCAGAGGGGTTGCAGGTCTCCCTCGGACAGTCGCTTGTACAGCACCTCGAGCTGTGGGTCCGCCGCATGGAAGCGTGTCGTCGCCATCTCCACTCCGATCAGGCGGTTGGCTCTGTCGAGTCAGCTATTTCCTGTGGTTCGTATGTGTACGGAATATATCGGGTGGTCACGTTACCCGAGCACGTTCTTGTGGGCAACATGCGGTTGACGCGATGGATGGCGGTCGCTACGGTTGATTATGTCCGTGTACGGACTAGTTCTTCATCAGAGGTTCGGACGGCGCGGAGGCCGGTGCGGTCCGGGCCGTGGCAGAGCGTTCCCGGCAAGGGCGAGACGCCGTCATCAGGCGGGCGCCGACCGTGCGCGGTCGCCGCCTCCAACCCACATCGCGATGCGAACGCACAGACAGAGCGAGGATCATGTCAACGTATCTGCTGGTACACGGCGCCTGGCACAGCGGGCAGTGCTGGGAGCGGGTGGTCCCGCACCTGACCGAGGCTGGGCACCGGGTGGTCACGCCAACGCTGACGGGCTATGGCGACAAGGCGCATCTGCTCGGTCCCGAGGTCGGGCTGGACACGCACGTCGACGACATCGTCCGGCTGATCACCGAAGAGGACCTCACCGACGTGGTGCTGCTCGGGCACAGCTATGCCGGGCTGGTCATCTCGTCCGTGGCCAACGAGATCCCGCACCGGATCGCACATCTGGTCTACCTTGACGCGATGGTCCCGGAGGACGGGGAGAGCGCGGTCGACGTCATGCCCGTCACGCAGGTCCTCATCGACCGGGCCCTGGAGTCCGGCAGCGGCTGGCGGGTTCCGCCACTGCCGGAGCTGCCACCGCCTTTGGGACTCTTCGGGGTCACCGATACGGCGGACGTCGCCTGGCTGAAAGCGATGCTGTCGGATCAGCCGGTGCGCTGCCTCCAGCAGCCCGTTCAGCTGGGCAACCCGGCCGCGGACGCGATCGCACGGACGCACATCCACTGCACCGTCGTGCCGGAAGGCTTCGAACGCCGCCCTGTTCCCGCAATTCAGCCCAACGGCGCCCCCGCGCAGATCTGGGAACTGCCGACAGGTCACGACTGCATGATCACCATGCCGGTCGAGCTGGCCGCCCTGCTCCTCAAGCTCGCCGTGCCCCCTCATTCCTGACGTCGCACCCGCTGCAACGCCTCCGGGCCGTCGGCCTCCCAGTGCGGTCCAACGGGCCAGGAAGGCGAACGACGGTCGGCCGAGGACCTTGGCGTGACCATTCCGGCAGACCGGCAGCAGCGCTCCCGAGGGGCGAGTCGAGCGTGGGGGAGGCGTGTACTACGGTTCGTAGTACACGCGGTGGTGCACACCTGATGAGCGAAGGACGAACGCGTTCCCGATGACAGAGCATCCGGCCGGAGGTACGGCGGAGGCCGATCGCGCCGATCCGGGCATGCGGGTGCTCCGGGCGGTGGCGTTCTCCGCGGTCTGCGTGTCGGTGTCCGGTTGCGCGCATGCTCTGGCCTCGCATGCGGGACTCCCATGGCGGTCCCTGCTTGCCGGGTGGCTGGTGATGCTGTTCCTGGTGACGCCTCTGGCGGGACGGGAGCGATCGAGGCCGGGCATCATCGCGACACTGCTGTGCGGCCAGATGGTCCTGCACGTGGTGTTCGCTGTGGGGCAATGCCACGATGCGGTCGCGGGAGCCCCCGACGGCGGGATGCCACCGGCGGCTCAGGCGATGCCGGGTCACGTGGCCGGGTCGGGCATGGGCGCGTCGCTGATGCCGGGACCGGCGATGTTCGCACTGCATCTGGCCGCCGCCGCAGTGCTCGGATCGGTGGTGCACCGCGGTGACCGTGCTCTGTGGACCCTGGTCCGGGTATCGCGGCGCGCGACGGGCACGCTCACCGCTCCGCTGCGAGCGCTGCTCGGCGCGATCCTCGCGGGCCTGCCCGCACTGCCTGTAATACCCGCCGCCGGGGCCACTCCCGGGGTGGAGGACGTGCCCGGTGAGATCGTCCTGCTGCACCACGCGGTGATACGCCGGGGCCCGCCGCCGGCCGTGTGAACCGCTGACGGCGCGGGCGGCGTCATCGCCGCTCGGCCTCTTTCCCGTACCGCCTGGTCGGTCGCGGTCGCTCGTGATCGTGGACGGCTTGGTGCGGATGCCCCCTGCGGCCGTGCCGCGCGCTCCTGCCGCGCGAGTCGGGCCGCCTCCCTTCGTGCGCCATCGCGTGAGCCTTCGGGCCGATGGCGAGTCCTTCAATGGAGGCTTTTGTGCGTGCTTTCACGCATGCTTCATCCCGTTCCTCCCGCCGGCGTGCCGGCGTGGCGGGCGGAACCGCCGTGATCGCGGCGATCTGCATGGGTGCCGCGGCCTGCGGCGACGACCCGTCGGACGGTCAGGCGCCCGCCGCGGCGTCCGCGCCGGTGTCGCCCCCGGCTCCCGGAGCCGGTAACGCCGTGCGGCCGAACCGGCCGATGCCCAAACCGGACCTGGAACTGACCGACGACGACGGCAAGCCCTTCGACCTGGCCGAGCGGACGGCGGGCAGACCGACCGTGCTGTACTTCGGGTACACCCACTGCCCGGACGTGTGCCCGACGACCATGGCCGACCTGGCCAACGCGGTCAAGAAGCTGCCCGCGGCCGACCAGGGCAAGCTCCGGGTGGTCTTCGTGACGACCGACCCGGGCCGTGACACACCCAAGCGCCTGCACCAGTGGCTGAGGGCGTTCGACGACCGGTTCATCGGGCTGAGCGGAGACTTCTCCGCCGTCCAGAAAGCGGCCCGCAGCGTCGGCGTCTCGGTGGACAAGCCGGTCAAGAACGCCGACGGAAGCTGGAACGTCACGCACGGCGCGCAGGTTCTGGCGTTCTCACCGGCCGACGACCAGGTCCACATGATCTACACCTCCGGGACAACGGCCCAGCGCTATATCGCCGACCTGCCCAAGCTCGTCAAGGGGGAGATGTGAGGCGCCCGGCAGCCGCGGCTGCCGTGCTGGCGTCCGTCACCGTGCTGGCGGCCTGCTCATCGTCGAACGCGTCGTCGTCGCCCGACGCGTCCTCACCGGACGAGGCCGCACAGGGCCGCCCGCGGTTGTCGGTGTCCGGCGCCTACGTGCCCGAGCCGCCGTTGGCCGACCTCGCCGCCGGATACCTCACCATCGCCAACACCGGGACGAAGGCGGACCGGTTGACGTCGGTGACCAGCGACATCGCGGCAGAGGTGGCCATGCACCGCACCACCTCGGACGGCGCCATGAAGCATGAGAAGGAACTGCCCGTCCCGGCGGCCGGCCGGCTGACGCTGCGCGTCGGCGGACTGCACCTGATGCTGATGGACCTGAAACGCAGGCCGCGGACCGGCGACACCGTCACCTTCGTCCTGCACTTCGCCGCCTCGGCACCGATCAGCGTCAAGGCGCCGGTCAAGCCGGCGACGTACCGCCCCGACCAGTGACCGAACCCCGCGCGCCGGCCCCTTGGCCATGCCGGGGCCGGCGCGCGGGAACCCCCGGGAGAACACCCATGGAACGACCCGATCAATCTTCCGGCGTCACCCGGCGCCGAGTGCTGAGCGTGGCGGGCGGCGTAGGCATCGCGGGGCTCGCGAGCGGCGCCGCGGCGGGCGCGCTCGGCCGGCCTTCGAGCGGCGGCACCGAAACGCCCCTCGCCGTGGTCGGCGCCACCGCCGTCCCGTTCCACGGCCGCCACCAGGCCGGGATCACGACTCCACCGCAGGCATGCGGACACCTGGTCGCCTTCGACCTGGAGCCCGGCGCGGACCGCGCCGCGACGGCGGAGCTCATGCGCCGCTGGTCGCGAGCGGCCGAGGCGATGACGGCCGGGCGCCCGCCCACCGGCGACGACCAGATCGCCCTCGACGCCGGGCCGTGCTCGCTCACCGTGACGTTCGGGTTCGGCCGCACGTTCTTCGCCAAGACCGGGCTGGAGGACCGCATGCCCTCCGCGCTGGTGGAGATGCCGCCCTTCCCCGGCGACGCCCTCGACCGCTCTCGAAGCGACGGCGACCTGTGGGTGCAGATCGGCGCCGACGACCCGCTGGTCGCGGTGCACGCCCTGCGCGTGCTGCAGAAGACCGCGTCCCGTACCGCGCGGGTCCGCTGGCAGATGAACGGCTTCAACCGTGCCCGGGGAGCCGCCCAAGGCCCGCGCACCGTCCGCAACCTGATGGGCCAGCTCGACGGCACCGGCAACCCGGCCCCGTCCGACCCCGGCTTCGACGGCAAGATCTTCGCCAGCGCTACGGGTCCCGAGGCTTGGATGGACGGCGGTTCGTACGCGGTCGTCCGCCGCATCCGGATGCTGCTGGACGTCTGGGAACAGCTGTCCGTCGACCGGCAGGAACGTGTGATCGGTCGCCGCAAGGACAACGGGGCCCCGCTGTCGGGCGGCACCGAGACCGCACCGGCCGATCTGGCCGCGACCGGTCCGGACGGAACCCTCGCCATCCCCGGCGACGCCCACATCCGGGTCGCCGCCCCGGCCTCCAACGGCGGGGCGACCATGCTGCGCCGCGGCTTCTCCTACCACGACGGCCAGCGGGAGGACGGCGCGCCCGACGCCGGCCTGCTGTTCGTCGCCTGGCAGGCCGACCCCACCACCGGCTTCATCCAGGTGCAGCGCAAACTCGCAGGTGCCGACGGCCTCACCCGCTACCTCCGGCACGAGTCCAGCGCCATCTTCGCGGTCCCCGGCGGCGCCACCGCTCCCGGCGACTACGTGGGCCGCACCCTGCTGGAACCCTGACCCACCCAAGGCGACATCCCATGATCCAACTCCTTCCCGATCGCGCAGCGACACCGGCAGCGGCTGCACGAGGACAGAGGTCCGCACGTGGCCGCCCACCAGGGCTCCGGCCTCTACACCCTGGACACCGCGCTGCTGACCGAACTGCGACCCGTCGTGGTCCTGACCCAGGACTTGTGCGAGGTCTGCGCCGGCTCCTACCGCCGGGTCGCGACCGCGCTCCGCATCATGGACGCCGGCCCCCAGGTGGGGTGAGCCTGGAACCCCAAACCCTGCCGGACGTACTCGACACGCTGGCGTGTTCTCCGGCTCCTTGGGACGGCGACATTGTCCTGCGCAGCGCGGCGCCGCGGAATTCGGCGTCGGGCATCGGCCTGCGTACGCGGCGTATGGGGCCGACGACCGATCGGCGCCATCGTTCTGGATAGCCCGTCCCAGCACGTGGTCGGGGACATCACCCTCGCTCGTGTCCTTGACGGGCGTGGATTCGACCTGATCAAGACGTTCCCGGCGCAGAACCCGCGCGTCATCTGGTGCAGCGGCGACCGAAGCGTGGCGTCCCGGCCTGCCTGGTAGGGGAAAACCCCTGGGGGGTTTGACGGTGGGTCATCCCTCGGGCTCGGGGTTCCCGCAGGTCTACGAGGCAAGGGTATTGCGGGATCGATCCCGCACAGCTTACGCTTCGGGCGCCAACATGCGTCCAGCTTCATTGCGGAATCGATTCCGCACGAAAAGCCGGGCGAGGGGACGAGGAAAGAGGACAGCCCATGACCGGGACAGTCCACTCGCAGGCGCCCGCCAGCGGCGGCGGCTCACCGCCGCTGGGAGCGGAGGCGCGGTCGATCGACTTCATTCCGAACGAGGAGCGGACCGGCAAGGCGTGGCATCTGGGCACGGTCTGGTTCGGCGCGAGCGTCAACCTCACGGGCCTGGCGACCGGCTTCGCCACGCTGTCGATCGGTGCATCGCTGTTCTGGACGGTCGTCGCCACGGTCTTCGGTTCACTCTTCGGCACCTTCTTCATGGCGTTCCACTCCGCGCAGGGCCCGCAGCTCGGACTGCCGCAGTTGGTGCAATCCCGCCCGCAGTTCGGCTATGTCGGTGCGGCGCTGACCGTCTGGGTGTTCGTGCTGGTGAACTATGTCGCGTACAACACCTCGGACGCGCTGCTCTCGGGGGCTTCGGCGAATTCGCTCAGTGGGATGCCGAAGAGCCTGGGGTACCTGATCGCCGCGTTGCTCGCAGCGGTGCTGGCGTTCTGCGGCTATCACTGGATCCACCGCGTGTACCGCTGGCTGATGTGGCCGATGCTGGTCCTGCTGGTGCTGTGCACGTACGCGGCCTTGACCAGCGACAGGCTGCCCTCGTTCACTCCGGGTCCGTTCGAGCTCGCGCCGTTCATGTCGGTGTTCGTGATCGTCGCGGGCTTCCAGCTCGGCTGGGCGCCGTATGTGTCCGACTACTCGCGTTATCTGCCGGCCGGTGTGGGCGTCCGCTCGACTCTCTGGTGGACCTACCTGCCCAGCGCGATCTCCGGGATCTGGGTGTTCGTGCTCGGTTCGATCGTGTCGGCCGCCGTGCCCGGCGCCGATCCCGTGACCGCGATCCGACGCACCGGCGACTCGCTGTTCGCGGGCTTCGGCGCGGTCCTCGTGCTGTTGATGCTCGTCGGGCTGGTGGCGATCATGGCGGTCAACCAGTACGGCGGCAGCCTGACGATGCTCTCGATGGCCGATTCGTTCTGGGCGCTCAAGCCGACCAAGCGGGCCCGCGCCGGGTCGATCGCGCTGATGTCGCTGGTGGTCTTCGGCCTCGCGCAGTCCGTGGGGATCGACAGGTTCAACGAGTTCTACGGCAACGCGCTGGTGTTCCTGGCCTATCTCTTCACGCCCTGGACCGCCGTCAACCTCGTCGACTTCTTCTTCGTCCGGCGCGGCAAGTACGTGATCGGGGAGATCTTCAACCCGAACGGGATCTACGGCCGCTGGGGTTCGCAGGGCATCACCGCGTATCTCGTCGCGATCGCTTTGATGGTCCCGTTCATGGTCACGACGCCGTTCACCGGCTTCCTCGCCAAGCAGCTCGGCGGCGTCGACTATTCGATCTTCGTCGGCCTGCCGGTCGCCGGTGGCCTGTACTGGCTGCTCACCCGCAACCTGGACCGGACGCGGGAGGAGGCGATGGTCCGCGACGAAGCCCTGCTGCCACGGCACTGAACGCCGCCACCGGAGAACCCCACATCGAGCACCTGAACAGGAGCCACAGGTAGATGCGTGTACTGACCGCGTTCGAGCCACCGGCGTCGCCCGCGCGCACGCGCGACCCCGAGCGCGCGCCGCTGCGCGTCGGGGTGGTTCAGCAGCGGTTCCACCCCGACCCCGCAGAAAACCGGCGCGCCCTGTCCGAAGGCGTGCGCATCGCCGCCGAGCATGGCGCACGCCTGGTCTGCCTGCAGGAACTGACACTGTCGCCCTATTTCGCCAGCACTCCCGACGGCCTCACGTCCGGCGAGGTGGTCCCGGAGGACCTGATCACGGGACCGACGTACCGCTTTGCCGCCGAGCAGGCCGAACGCTTCGGGATCCACGTCCACGCGTCGCTTTTCGAGCGCGTGGACGGAGAGAAACGCGGCTACAACACGGCGATCGTCGTCGCTGCCGACGGCTCGGTAGCGTGCCGCACCCGCAAGCTGCACATCCCCGTGACCAGGGGCTATCACGAAGACCATTACTTCCTGCCCGGGCCGGCGGGGAGCGGTGCCTTCCCCGTACTGCCACTGGACGACGCGCGCCTCGGCTTCCCGACCTGCTGGGACCAATGGTTCCCGGAAGTCGCCCGTGCGTACTCGATCGCCGATGCCGATGTGCTGGTCTTCCCGACGGCGATCGGCTCGGAGCCCGGCCATCCCGACTTCGACACCCAGCCGCTCTGGCAGCAGGTGATCACCGGGAGCGGCATCGCCAACGGCATGTTCATGGTCGCGGTCAACCGCATAGGCGCGGAGCCGCCGCTGACCTTCTACGGCAGCTCGTTCATCTCCGATCCGTACGGGCGCGTCCTGGTCCGGGCGCCGCGCGACGAGCCGGCCGTGCTCGTCGCCGACCTCGACCTCGACCAGCGCCGGGACTGGCTCGAACTCTTCCCGTTCCTGTCCACTCGGCGTCCCGACGCCTACGGGACGCTCGCCGACACGCCCTAGCCGGGCGGTCGCCACCCCCGGCTGCGGGCTCTGGACCCGCATGCCTGAGAGGAGAAACAAATGGTCCGTGTGTTCAGACGAGGCTACTCGACGGACCGCCGAGCGGTGCTGGGCATGGGTCTGGCGTCCGTCGCGGTCGCGGTGGTGCCGCAGCCGGCCACCGCGAAGGCGAAGAAGGCCGACACGGTGTTCACGAACGGCTACGTCTATACCGTCGATGCCAGAGAGACGATCGCCCAGGCGGTCGCCGTACAGGCCGGAAAGATCGTATTTGTCGGCGGCGACCATGCGGTCAAGCGGTTCATCGGCTCCCGCACCAAGGTCATCGACCTCCAGGGCAAGATGCTGATGCCCGGTCTCCAGGACGCGCACATGCACCCATTGAGCGCCGGCCGGGCGCTGGCCGGATGCGATCTGCAGCAGGCTTCGCTGACCGTCGCGCAGACCCAGGCCAAGATCCAGGAGTGCTTGGACGAGACCGCGGAACGCGAGGAGCCGGACGGGCTGCTGCGCGTCACCGGCTGGTACTACGAGTCGATGCTCCCCGACGGCGTCAAGGTGGACAAGTCCATGCTCGACGCGCTCAACACCAGGCGGCCCATCATCGTGAACAACCGCGACGGCCACACGAGCCTGGTGAACTCGCGGGCGCTGGAACTGGCGAACATCACCGCGGCCACGCCCGATCCACCCGACGGCCGGATCGAGCGGGACGAGCAGGGCAACCCCACGGGATTCCTGGCCGACGGCGCCCGTGACGGCATCAAGGCGGGTCCGACCGCGCCGCCTCCGCTGGAGCCGGACGGTCCGACCGCCGTCCGGGCCGCGTTGAAGGCGATGAGGGCCCAGGGCGTCACCAGTGCCCGCGAGGCGGCCACCACCGAAGCGTCGCTGGCCGCCTTCGATGCGGTTCGCCAGGAAGGAGACCTCACCGCCCGCATCTTCGCCTCGCCCCGGATGGGCGACGACGACGTGGCGGACCCGGGCGCGGCGGCCCGGCGCGTGCTGGCGCTGCGTGACGAATACGACTCCGGGACCACGGTCGCGCCGGGACTTCGGATCAACAACGTCAAGATCTTCGGAGACGGCGTCGAGCAGTACCCGTCACAGACGGCCGCCCTGCTGGAACCGTACTGGGTCAACACCGGCACGCCCGACGATCCCCACTGGGAGCCCGGCACCCATACCGGCGAACCGTTCATCAAGCTCCCGGCGCTCAAGGCCCTGACGCTGAGGCTGGCGCGGGAGGGCATCGGCTCGCACGTCCACGCCATCGGCGACCGGACCGTGCGCGAGACGCTGGACGCGTTCCAGCACGTCCGCCGGAAGGTCCGGGGCAAGCCGCCGCGCCTGTCGATCGGCCATGCCGAGAACGTCGACCCGGCGGATTTCGGACGCTTCAAGGAGCTCGACGTCACCCCGGTCATGTCGTTCCAATGGGCCAAGCCCGGTCCGAACATGATCGACGCTCTCAAGGACTATCTGGGGCCCGAGCGCTTCAACCGGGTCGAGCCGATGGGCAGCCTGCGGCGGGCCGGAGCGCGGGTCGCCTACGGCAGCGACTGGCCGGTGGACCCGCTCGACGAATGGTTCGCCTTGCAGGTCGGCATCACCCGGATGACCAGGTCGACCGACCCCTACTACGAGATGGGACGGCTCGGCACCGATCCCGGCCTGTCGGTCCAGGACGTGATCAAAGCGGTCACCATCAACGCGGCCTACGACCTCGGCCAGGAGAAGACCACCGGCTCGATCGAGAGGGGAAAGTTCGCCGACCTGATCGTGATCGACCGCAGGCTGCCCCACATCCCGCCGGCGGACATCACGAACACCAAGGTTCTCATGACGATGGTGGGAGGCGAATTCGTGTACGACGCCGCCCGGCCGGACGCCTCGTGATCGCCTGAGCCTGGGTCGGATATCGTGAAAACGTGCCCAGGACGCATACGGTGACCCTCCTCGATGTCGCCCGCGCGGCCGGCGTATCACGTACGACGGCGTCGGCCGCGTTGGGCGGCAGCGGACGGATCTCTGACAACACCCGCGAGAAGGTCGTCATGGTCGCCGAGACCCTGGGCTACACCGCCAACCCGGCGGCGCGCAACCTCCGGCGCGGGCGGCTCGGCGTGCTCGGGATCTCCCTGCCCGGCCAGGTGGCAGGCATGGAGTTCTACATGCGCTTCGTCCTCGGAGCCGCGGAACGCGCGCGCGCCGACCACTTCGCGGTCACGCTGCTCGAAGCCTCGGACATGCCCGCGGCACTGGTGAGCGATTACGTCGACGGGCTCATCGTCGTCGACCCGCTCGTCGACGATCTCGACGTGGCGGCACTGATGGCCTCCGGCAAGCCGGTGGTGACCAGTGAACGGTACCTCGGGGACGGGCCGCCCCCCGTGGGCGTCGTCGAAGGCGATCACCAGGCCGCGCTCGTCGAGCTGCTCGACCACCTCGTCGCCCAGGGAGCGACCATGCCCGCCCTCATCGCGCCGGGCGACAACTCCTCGTGGGGCCGGACCCTGCACTCGGCCTACCTCGGCTGGTGCGAAGCGCGCGGAATCGTCCCGCAACTGTCCGACACGGCCTTCAACGCCACCCGGTCGAAGGTGTGGCAGGTGACACGGGAGCTGCTCACAAAGCCGCCTCGCCCGGACGCGATCGTCAGCGCGCCCGACGGCGCCGCCCTCGGCGTGCTCGACGCCGCCCGGGAGCGGGGCCTGCGCGTCGGCCACGACCTGCTGGTCGCGGCGTGCGTCGACAGCACTCCGTTCGAGTTCGTCCAGCCGTCGATCACCGCGCTGGACCAGCACCCAAGAGACCTCGGCGGCCACTGCGCGGAGGCCCTGCTTCGACATCTCGCCGGCGGCCCGGCACGGGAAACCGCCGAGCGTCATCGCATCGACCTGGTGGTACGGGAGTCGACGGCGGGCGGCATCAGCGTCCACTGAACGCGACACGGCCCGCTGGCCGAGCGGCGCCTGTCGCCCGGGGAGGGGGATTCGTCCCCCAACCGTTGAGTTCACGCGGGGCGTTCGCGCCTGACCGACCGCGCGGGCGTCGCCCAGATCCACACCGGCCACGGACCCGCGGTCATGGCCACTCTGCGCCGACCGCCACCAAGCCCCGCCGCAGAGCCCACTCCCTGCCCGATTCACCTGCACGGACGCAATTTTCGGCGGGCACAAGGTTGGGATGGGCGTTTGGTTCGGTCCGGGCGGTGACGTCATCGACATGTAAGGGTCGGCGTGGACGGAGCAGATCTACCGTGACGGCATGAAGATGTTCAGTCTGTCCCTATCCACGCTGGCAATCGTGCTGACCGCATGCGGTGGTGAGACCGCTGAGCCGGGTGTCGCCGCGTCGTCGGCGACGGTTTCAGCACCGACGAGCGCGGCGTCGAGCAAGGCGCCCGTCAAGGAAGCACCCGCGTTGCTGAGGTTCCAGGGAGCCAAGCTCGATGGAACGGCGTTCGACGGCAAGAGCTTGGCAGGCAGGCCGGTAGTGCTCTGGTTCTGGGCGCCGTGGTGCCCCAAATGCCAGGCCGAGGGGCCCGCGGTCGCCAAGGCCGCTCAGAAGTACGGCGACAAGGTCGCCTTCGTGGGCGTCGCCGGGCTCGACAAGGACAAAGCGGCGATGGAAAGGTTCGTTTCGCGCACCGGCACGTCCGGGATCGTCCAGCTGGACGACCGGACCGGTGCCCTCTACAAGCACTTCAAGGTCACCTCGCAGTCCTCTTATCTGATCGTGAACCCCGAGGGTGGCAGCCACTCGGCGGTGGGTCCATTGGACGAGGCCAAGCTGTCCTCCCTCATCGACAAGCACGCCCTGTAAATGGACGACCTCGCACTCGCGTTGGCCGCCGGATTGGTCGCGGCTTTCAATCCGTGCGGCTTCGCGATGTTGCCTTCGTTCCTGGCCCTGCTGGTTTCCGGGCCCGGTGGTGCGGCGCGGGCGCTGCGGTTGACGGCGGCCATGACGTTGGGCTTCATCACCGTCTTCGGAATCTTCGGCCTGGTGATCAGCGTCGCGACCGCTCCGATCCAGCGGCACCTGCCGTGGGTCACCGTCGTGACCGGCGGGCTCCTGATCGTGCTCGGCGTCTGGCTGGCGTCCGGGCGGGAACTGCTGCTGCGGCTTCCGCGCCTGAACGTCGGCGGGCCGACCGGCTCGTTCGTCGGCCTCTACGGATACGGCGCTTCCTATGCGGTCGCCTCCCTGTCGTGCACCATCGCGCCGTTCCTCGCCGTCACCGGGCTGGTCTCCGGGGGCGGCGATCTGCTGGACGGGCTGGCCGCGTTCGTCGCGTACGGTGTCGGAATGGGCCTGGTCGTCGGACTGCTGGCCCTCCTCGTCGCCCTTGCCCAGGAAGCCGCCGTCCGAAGGACCCGAGCGGTCCTTCCCCACGTCTCGCGAGCCAGCGGGGTGTTCCTGCTCCTGGCAGGCGTCTATGTCGGCTACTACGGCTGGTACGAGTTGCGCCTCAACGCCGGAGCCTCCGCCGACGACCCGATCGTTGGTACCGTCACTGACATTCAGGGGCAGGTCACCACATGGCTCGACGCCCTCGGCGTCCGCTGGATCGCCGGAGCCTTCGTTCTCGCGGTCGTCCTGGCAATGGCGCTCCGCACCCGCAGACGCAGGAAGCAGTCCGCTTCTCCTTCGGTGACCGACAACGTGATGTGAGCCGCAGACCCCGTCATCAGCATGAGCATCCCCTTGTACGGACGCGACCCGTTCCACGTCCCCGGCCGCCCGGCAACGTTCCCGGTCTTCGATCTGGGAGGCGGCCATGTACAACCGGCGAACTCGGCAGCGGCCACCCGTTCTTGCGCTCCAGCCCGGCCAGCAGACCCCGCACATACGCCATGGCCCCCGCCGCGGCTCAACCGCCCGAACCGGTGGTCCACCCGGATACCCAGCTCATCCAGCCCAGCCACCCAACTCACCGACATCGACGTCCACCGATCAAGCCTGCCGCGCCGACCAAGAGCAAGCCCCAGGGCCGTCGCAGTATTAGGTATCCGTGAGAGCGCGGTCCCCAGCGACGCGCTAATGCTGGTCTCAGGTTGGTCGGGGACAATGAGCGGCAAAAGCATCGACTGGAAGGGGGCGGGCCGGCGTGCGGATCATGATCGCGGATGATGAGAGGGCCATCCGTGAGTCGCTGGAGCGGGTGCTCCAGGTCGAGGGTTACGACACCAGCACCGTCGCCAACGGTCTCGCCGTGCTCGACGGGGTCGGTGGGGCCGGCGGTGACACGCTGGATCTGCTGATCCTCGACGTGATGATGCCCCGCCTCGGCGGGCTGGAGACCTGCCGGCGGTTGCGGGCCGCGGGCCGGGATCTGCCGGTGCTGATGCTGACCGCCCGTGACCAGGTCTCCGACCGGGTCGCGGGGCTGGACGCGGGCGCCGACGACTACCTGCCCAAGCCGTTCGCCACCGAGGAGTTGCTGGCCCGGGTGCGGGCCCTGCTGCGCCGGCGCACGCCGCCCGACGAGGAGTCGCAGATCCTGTCGTTCGCCGACGTCCGGCTCGATCCCGACAGGTTCGAGGCGTGGCGTGGCGGGCGGCCGCTGCGCCTGACCCGGACCGAGTTCTCCCTCCTGGAGGTCCTCCTGCGCAACGCGACCCGGGTCTTGACCCGCGACGCGCTGTTCGAGGCGGTCTGGGGCTTCGACATGAGCGCCACCGCCAACAACCTCCAGGTATACGTGAGCTACCTGCGCCGCAAGATGGAGGCCGAGGGTGAGCCGCGATTGATCTACACGCTGCGCGGCCTGGGATACACGTTGCGGGAGACCCCTCCGTGAGCAGGCCCGCCGGTCGGGAACCGCGCCGGCTGACCCGATGGTGGCGCCGGCGGTCCCTGCGGACCAGGCTGACGGTGATCGCGGCGACGGCCATCGCGGTCAGCGTGTTCGCGGCCTTCCAGGCGGGCATCGAGCTACTGAACTGGGAGCTGCAGGACACCGCCGAGGATCAGCTACGCGCCGACTCCCGCGTCCTGGCGACGAACGCGGAGCGCACCGGTCTGGCGCAGGTCCAGCTACCGCCGTATCTCCAATCCGGTCGGCTGGTGCGGGTCATCCTGCCCGACGGCTCGACCCGGACACCGGCCGGCCAGCCCGCGCTGCCCCCGGTCAGCAAGCCCGCCGGGCGCGTGGCGCAGGGAGCGTCGGCCGATCTGGTGGAGTCGAACGACGGCTACTTCATCTACACGCTGCGGGTGGGCGACGGCGCGGTCCAGGTGGCTCGCGTCGCCGACGACGACAGCCCGATCACCCGGTTCGGGTTGGTCATGCTGCTGATCGGGCTGCTCTGCGTGGTCGGTGGCGCCCTTGTCGGACGGACCGTGGCGCGGACCGGGCTGGCACCGATCGACCGGCTGACCGCCGCCGCGGTACGTGTCGCGCACACCCGGGATCTCGACGCCGACATCCCGGATGAGGGCGGTGGGGAGATCCGGCGGCTGATCCAGTCGATCAATGACATGCTCGCCGCGCTCCGGGACTCCCGGCGGGCCCAGCGGCTGCTCGCCGAGGACGCCGCCCACGAGCTCAAGACCCCGCTCACCAGCCTGCGCGTCAACGTCGAGCTGCTGATCCGGCTCGATCGGCGCGGCACCCTGGACAGCGCACTGCCGGCGGAGAGCCGGACCCGGCTGCTCAACGATCTCGGCGCCCAGGTGGCCGAGTTGAGCACCCTTGCCGCCGAGCTGACCGACCTGGCGCGCGGCGACGTCAGCGACGAGAGCACCGAGCTGCTCGACCTCGCCGACGTGGTGGTGGCCGCCGCGACCCGGGCGCGTTCCCGCGTACCCGACATCGAGGTCGCGCTCGACGTGACCTCCGTGTGGGTGAGCGGACGTCCCGCTGCGCTCCAGCGGGCGGTGCTCAACCTCATCGACAACGCCGGCAAGTGGTCTCCCGCGGACCAGCCGGTCCAGGTCCGGCTCCGCGCCGAGGGCGCATCGGCGGTGCTCGAGGTCGACGACGCCGGGCCCGGCATCGACGCCGCCGACGTACCGCGGGTGTTCGACCGGTTCTACCGTGCCGACAGCGCCCGGGCGTTGCCGGGATCCGGTCTGGGGCTGTCGATCGTGCAGCGGGTCGTCGACGCCCACGGCGGCCGGGCCACCGTCGCCCGCTCCGCACGCGGTGGCGCGCTGCTTCGGGTCGACCTTCCGGCCGCGGCCCCGCCCGCGCCGATCGCACGGCCCACCACCGGGTAGGACATCGCGGCGCGCTGCCCCCCGCCCCAGGGGCGCGGCGCAGGATCAAAGGCTGGCGGCCGTCGGGCATGGTCCCGTGCGGCTCACCGCCGGGTAGGACACGGTACGCCGACCCTGGCCCCGGCCGCACGGCGCAGGACCAAAGGCTGGCAGCCCTCGGGCATGGTCCCGCGCGGCTCACCACCGGGGAGGACACGGTACGCCGACCTTAGCCCCGACGCACGGCGCAGGACGGAGGCCGGCGGCCGGTCGGACCCATGGAAAGATCCGGGACGGGGCTGGGGCCCCGTCCCGGATCTCGTCCGTGCCGCCGCGCTTACCGTTGCAGCGTGGGCTCCGCGTTGTCGGCGAGCGACTGTTGACCGTCCGGCAGCTCCGCCGCTGGACGGGACAGCGGGCTCGGCCACCAGATCCGCCGGCCGATCAGCAGGGTGAGGGCGGGCACCAGGACCGACCGCACCAGCAGGGCGTCGAGCAGGACGCCGAAGGCGACCAGGAACCCGACCTCGATCAGCATCACCAGCGGAAGTGTGGCGAGGACCGCGAACGTGGCCGCCAGGACCACGCCTGCCGAGGTGATGACGCCACCGGTGGCGGAGAGGGCTTTGAGCATGCCCCTTCTGGTGCCGAGACGCACGGTCTCCTCCCGGGCCCGGCTGGTCAGGAAGATGTTGTAGTCGACGCCGAGCGCCACCAGGAACAGGAATGCCAGCAGCGGCACCGAATAGTCGATGCCCTTGAACCCGAGGATCGTGTCGAAGACGAACACGCTGCCGCCGAAGGCCGCGGCGAATGAGACGATCACGGTGGCCATCAGGACCAGCGGGGCCACGATCGCGCGCAGCAGCAGCCCGAGGACGATCAGGACGACGGCGAGCACCAGCGGGATCACAAGCTTCTGGTCGCGGCTGGTGGTCACCTCGGTGTCGAGGTTCTCCGCACTCGGCCCGCCGACGATCGCCTCCGCCCCGCTCACCGCGTGCACGGCGGTGCGCACCCGCTTGATCGTGTCGTACTCGGCGGCGGTTTCCGGCGCGTCCGTCGGGAACGCGGAGATGTTGGCCCAGCCACCGCTGGTCTCCTCCGGGATGGCCATGGCCACACCGCGCGTGTCCTTGACGATGTCGAGCACCCGCTCCTGGTGCGCCGGCCGCGTCAAGATCGTCATCGGCTGGCCGCCGAGCTCTGGGAAGTGCTGGCGGAGAACGGTGAAGCCGGTGACCGACTCCGGCGCGGACAGGAACTGGTCCTGCTCCCGCAGGGGGCCGGTGTTGCCCGCCAGCCCGATGGCGAGCATGGCGAGGATTCCGAACGAGCCGAGCGTCGCGACCCACCGGCGGCGGTTGATGGCGGTGCCAAGCCGTCCCCACAGCCCCGGCTTCTCCTCCACGGCCGTGCTGAACCGCGGGATGGCCGGCCAGAAGATCCGCCTGCCGAGCACCACGAGCACCGCCGGGAACAGCGTCAGCATGGCCACCAGCGCGCACAGGATGCCGGCCGCGCCGATCGGGCCCAACCCGCTGGTGCTGTTCAGGTCCGCGGCGAGCAGGCAGAGCAGGCCGGCGACCACGGTGGCCGCGGACGCGACGATGGCCGGCGCCGCGCTGCGTAGCGCGTGGACCATCGCGACCCGGACGTTCTCGTGGTGGTGCAGTGACTCCCGGTACCGGGCGATGAGCAACAGCGCGTAGTCCGTGCCGACGCCGAATACCAGGATCGTCAGCAGCGCCGAGTTCTGGCTGTTGACCACGATGCCGAAGCCCTTGACGAGCAGGTAGACGGTCGCCATCGCGGTCAGTGCGGCCGCGCCCACGACCACCAGCGGGATCAACCACAACACCGGGCTGCGGTAGGTGAGGATGAGCAGGAGCGTGACGACGACGACGGTGGTGAGGAAGACCTGCAGGTCGATGCCGTCGAAGACGGCGTCCATGTCGCCGTCGATCGCACCCGGGCCGGTCACGTCGAGTTCCAGGCCGGCGGGGCGGTCCTTCGCGGCGTCACGCAACGGGCCGACGATGGCCTCCGGTTCGCCGTAGGTCGTGCTCACCGGGAGGGTGAACATCATCGCCTTGCCGTCGGTGGAGGATCTCGTCGGCGGGCCCTCGTCCTCGCCGTCGGCCGGGGCCGCCGCCTTCGGCGGGTACCGCTTGGCAAGGGTGTTGTAGTGACGCTCGACCGTCGCGCGGTCGGCGTCGGTCATGCCGCCGGCGCGGTGGTACACGAAGACGAACGTGTTGTCGTCACCGCCGGGGAGCCTGTCTTCCAGCACCGCCACCTTGGTGGACTCGGCACTGGCCGGCAGGGTGTCCGCGGCGCTGTCGGTGGTGACCGAGCTCAACTTTCCGCTCAGCGGCACCATGAACGCCGCCAGCACCATCCAGAAGCCGATCACCAACCACGGCACCCATCGACCGGCCAACCGGCCGGGTGGCGCTTCCCCGGACGGCGCTGCGTTGACTGCCATCACTGGCCTCCTACACGGGTTACATCGCGTATCTGACGCCTGCTTCCTACTGAGCGAACCTGAGACGACCGTTAATACGGTGCTCAGGCCGGTTGGCCGAACCAGGTGCCCAGCGCACGCACCAGCGTGGTGGCGTCGAGGTCCTGCCCAGGGCGAATGCGTTCTCAGATCTTGAGATGAGCCGGTCGGCCTGCGGGGGGCACGGCGGGGCGGGTGGCCTGGTCGAGAACGACGAACGCGATCCCCGATGATCTTGGATGTCCAAGCCAGTCGATCAAGACGGGGACCGCGTTCGCGTGCCAACTTTCCGATCGACGCCCAGGTCCGCCACTGCGAGGCTGGGCATCACTGTCACGCAAGCGGGGGCGCAGACGGTCGAGATTCACGTCGTGGATGCGCCACGCGCCGCGCGGCGGAACCTCGTCGCGAGGCGATCGAACGCCGCCGCGAGCTCGTCTCCGTCGATCACCTCGATGTCGAGGTCGAACTGAGTCATCCACAGCGCGAGCCGGTCCGGGTCGTCGGAACCCAGCTCGACGTGGCACGTGGACTCGTCGACCACCTCGATATCGACCGGGATGCGGATCTTCGCGGCGACCCTGGCGGCGGGAGCATGCACGAGTACCCGGGCGCGGTACTTCCAGGCCGCCTTGCTGACGCGCCTGACGACGTACTCGACGACTTTGTCCTCCGAGACCACGCGCGGCTGGAACCGCTCGCCCGTCGGTGCGTGCGGAACCATGCGGTCGACGCGGAAGATCCGCCAGTCATCACGGTCGAGGTCCCACGCGAGCAGGTACCAGAGCGACCCCCAGCTCACCAGCCGTTGCGGTTCGGTGTGGCGGGCCGCTTCGCTGCCCCCGGGCTTGGTGTATCCGAACCGGAGCCGTTCGTGGCCGCGGATCGCGGCGGCGACCGCACCGAGAATCGAGAGATCGAGCGGCGGTCGAGCCCCTGGAACGACGCTCGTCGCCTCGCGCACCGCCTCGACGCGCCGGCGCAGGTGCGAGGGCAGCACTTGCTCCAGCTTCGCGAGCGCGGTGAGCGATGTCTCTTCGACGCCGAGCCTCTGGGTGGCGACCGCACCCAGTCCGACGGCGACGGCGACGGCCTCGTCGTCGTCGAGCAGCAGCGGGGGCATCGCCGTCCCGGCGGCCAGCCGGTATCCGCCCGCGACACCGGGGCGCGCGTTCACGGGATAGCCGAGCGACCGCAGCTTGCCGATGTCGGCGCGCACCGTCCTCGTGCTCACGTCGAGGCGGCCGGCGAGCTCGGAGCTCGTCCAGTCGCGCTTGAGCTGGAGCAATGACAGCAGTTCGAGCAGGCGGGCGGAGGTCTCCAACATGTTCTCGATCCTTCCAGCAATCGCGGAAGCCAACCTTCCGCATTGCCTGGGAGCGTCGGAGTCATGCACGAGAACAACGCACTCACACCGTTCCGTATCGACATCCCGCAGGCCGACGTCGACGACCTGCGTGACCGGCTGGCACGCACGCGCTGGCCGATCCCCGTGCCGGGCCGGGACGATCGCACTGATTTCAGCCGCGGTATCCCGCTGGTGTACCTGAGGGAGCTCGCCGAGTACTGGCGCGACGGGTTCGACTGGCGTGCGCAGGAGGCGAAGCTCAACGAGTACGAACAGTTCACGACGGTCGTCGACGGCCAGACGTTCCACCTCGTCCACGCGCGATCGACGAACCCGGAGGCCACCCCGCTGATCCTGAACCACGGCTGGCCGGGCTCGTTCGTCGAGTACCAGCAACTCATCCCGCTGCTGGCCGATGAGTTCCACGTGGTCATCCCGTCGCTGCCCGGCTTCGGGTTCTCCACCCCGCTGTCAGGGACCGGCTGGGAGCTGGCGCGGACGACGGATGCCTACGCCGAGATCATGACGCGTCTCGGCTACGAGAGGTTCGCGGCCCACGGCACCGACATCGGTGCGGGCACCACCGGGCGCCTCGCGGCGCTCTACCCGGAGCGCGTCATCGGCACGCACACCGGAAGCGACCCCCGGGTGCTCGGGTTGCTCGGCGAGAAGTTCCCGTACCCCGACGGTCTGTCCGATGACGAGACCGCCCAGCTCGAGGCGATGCGCACCGAGGATGTGGCCGAGCGCGGGTACCTCCTGATGCAGGACCACCGCCCCGACACGATCGGCGCGGCGCTCACCGACTCGCCGGTCGGTCAGCTCGCGTGGATCGCCGAGAAGTTCAAGACCAGGACCAGTGGCGACCACCGGACGCCGGACGAGACGGTCGACCGCGACCAGCTCCTCACGAACATCAGCCTGTACTGGTTCACCCGCAGCGGCGCGTCGAGCGCGCAGTTCTACTACGAGTCCGAGCACTCCGGAATCGACTTGTTCATGCCCTCCGACGTGCCGTCCGGATGGGCCGTGTTCGGCACGCACCCGCTCATGCGCCGCGCGATGGACCCGTGGAAGGCGATCGGCCACTGGAGCGAGTTCACCGAGGGCGGTCACTTCCCCGCAATGGAGGAGACGGAGCTGCTCGCGAACGACATCCACACCTTCTTCCGCGGCATTTCCTGACTCCGCGTCAGGGCCCGCGGGCCACGAAGACCCATTCAAGGCCCGGCCGGTGGTCCGGCACGTCCAAGACCTCGTCGACCTCGAACCCGGCGGCGTTCAGCGACGCCTCGATCTCGTCCCGCTCGTAAAACCGCAGGGTTGAGACCGAGGTGACCACCTCGCCGCCGGGCAGGATCGGGACGCTGGTCGAACGCAAGAGCCGGTACCTGAAGCTCGTCCACCTCGCCGGTGACCGGTCGTCCGAGGCCTTCGTGGAAGCCATCACACCCATGCTGACCTCGCCGCCCACTGCGGCCCGCAAGAGCCTGACCCGGGACCAAGGATCATAGCCGGCTCGCCACGACCTGCTCGCGCCCTCGGCCAAGGTCTTCGGCACCTACGCCGGCATGTACACCGGCAGCTGGGCCGGCGGCGGCTTCCTGGGCCCGGCGCTGGTGGGCGGGATGGTCGACGTCAACGGCTGGCCCTGATGCTCATCGACATCACCCTGGTCGCCTCGCTGTCGATCATCGTCGTCGCCAGGATCAGCGCGCTGCGGTGGTGCACCGTCCTGGCCCTCGCCGAGTAACCAGCGTTCGAGGAGCAACTTCTCGGGGCTCAGGGGAGGTCGGGGAGTGGCCGGGTGGCCAGGTGGTGGGCTTCGGAGGCCTTCAGGCCGAACATGCGGAGCAGGTTGATGGTGACCTGTTGGATCGCGGTGTCGGGGTCGAGGTCGGGTCGGGCGTCGAGGAGATGGAGGGCGCCGAGGAGGGCGCCGCCGACGCAGGCCACGGCGAGTTCGGGGTCGCCGATGTCCAGGCGGCCCGCGGCGTGGGCGGCCTGGAGGTCGTGGAGCGCGTGTTCGGGCATGCCTTGACCGGCGGTGAGGTAGGGCAGGCCGCTGTGCAGGAGGATTTTCGAGACCTGGGGGTGGGTGTCGCGTAGGCGGGCGGTGAGGCGGACGGAGGCGGCGAAGACCTCTGCCGGGTCGTTCAAGTGGGCGGTGGCCCGGCGGAGTAGGTCGGCATGGTCGGTGAGGGCCTGGGAGATGGCGGCGTCGAACAGTTCGGTCTTGCTGGTGAAGTGGTTGTAGAACGAGCCGAACCCGACGTCTGCGGCATCGGTGATCTGCTGGATGCTCGCCTCGGTCCCGTGCCGCCCTGCCAGCAGCCGCTGCGCCGCCGCGATCAACGCGGCCCGCGTGCGGGCCTTGCGCCGGTCCATCCGGTTGGCCGGATGCGTGCTCCGTGCTGTGTCGTTCACGCTTGAAAGATACAACGTCTATCAGTACTGATGAAAGTATCAGTACTGATAGACGTTGACGTTCTGGTCGGGCAGGTCTGATGCTTCCCTCCCAGGCACCAGCACTTATGCAAGGAACAGCCCATGACCGTGCCCATCGTGAGAACATCAGCCGGCTGGCGGATCGATACGCCCGGCGGCCTGGTCCCTGTGAGGACC
Source organism: Actinomadura madurae (assembly GCF_900115095.1). GTDB lineage: Bacteria > Actinomycetota > Actinomycetes > Streptosporangiales > Streptosporangiaceae > Spirillospora > Spirillospora madurae. The sequence goes on along the minus strand of NZ_FOVH01000005.1, from coordinate 283,033 downwards.
GCCGCGGCCACCACCGCCGAGTTGCTGGCCGACCGCGCCGCGATCGAGGCGGCCGTGAGCGATGGCGGGGCCGCCGAGCCGGTTGTGGAGGCCGAGACGCTGCTCTCGCCGGTGACGCCTCCCTGCCGGGTGGTGGCGCAGATGGTCAACTACCGGTCGCATGCCGTCGACTCGAACTTCGACCCGGACCGGGTGCCGCCCGCGTTCTTCCGCAAGTCGTCCGGATCGATCACCGGCCCGCACGCGACCGTTCTGCGCCCGGACGGCGTGCGGCTGCTCGACCACGAAGTGGAGCTCGGGCTCGTCATAGGCGCCCCGATGCCGGTCGGGACGGAGGTGACCGATGAGAATATGGCCGATTTCGTCGCGGGTCTGGTCATCGCCAACGACGTCAGCGCGCGCGATCTGCAGTTGCCCAAGACCCAGTTCTACGAGAGCAAGTCCTATCCGACCTTCACGCCCCTCGGGCCGCGGCTGCTGCTCACCGGGGCCGCGGACCTCGCCCGGCTGACGGACCTGCGCCTGACCTGCGCGGTCAACGGCCGGATCCGGCAGGACGGCACGGCGTCCGACATGATCGTCACCCCTGCGCGGGCGCTGAGCCTGCTGTCGCGCTTCCAGCCGCTGGAGCCCGGCGACGTGCTGCTCACCGGTACCCCGGGCGGCACCGCGCTGCGCTCGCCCGGCCTGCTGATCGAGAAGCTTGGCGCGCTGCTGCCCGCGCACGTCAAGTGGAAGACCTTCTTCCGGCGCCAAGAGGGCAACCCCGCCTACCTGAAGGACGGCGACGTCATGACCCTGCGCATCCGAACCGACGACGGTGCTCTGGACCTCGGTGAGCAGCGCACCCCCGTCGCGTCCGTCTGAGGAGGGGAAATGCACACTGATCCGCACAAGGGCCTGCACAGTGAACAGGGTGCGCTGCGCGGCGAGCACCAGGGGCGGGCCGCCGATCCCGTTATCAAGGTCGTTGACCTCGCCTGGCTGGAGTTCGGCAAGCCGGACCTGGATCGGGCCGAGACCTTCGCCCGTGACTTCGGTTTCACCACCGTCGAGCGCACGCCCGCGGCGCTGCGGCTGCGCGGGGTGCTGCCGGGCACCGATTGCCTCGTCATCCGCAAGTCCCCGGCCTCCCGGTTCGCCGGCCCGGTCTTTCAGGCCGCCGACCTTCGCGACCTGCGGCGGCTGGCCGACGCGACCGGCGGCGAGGTCGCCGATCTGGAAGGCGGCGGCCGGTACGCCGGCGCCCGGACGCCTTCGGGGATCGAAGTCCGGGTCGTGCACGGCGCGCCGGAGCACGGCGGCCTCGATCTGCAGCGGCCGCTCACGCTCAACTACGGCGCGCGCGTTGACCGGGTCAACGCCGTTCAGCGTCCACCGCAGGAGCCCGCGCGGGTCGAGCGGCTGGGCCACGTGGTGCTGTCCACCCCGGTCTTCCTGCGGGACCTCGACTGGTTCCTCGAACACCTCGGTCTGATCGTCAGCGACTTCCTTTACCTGGACGGTCAGCGTGGCCGGGGCCCGACCATGGCGTTCATCCGCTGCGACCGGGGCGGCGAGCCGGCCGACCATCACACCCTCGCGATGCACCTCGGCCCGTCCACCGGTTACGTCCACTCCGCCTACCAGGTCGCCGACCTTGATGCCTTGGCCACAGGCGGTGAGTACCTGAAGGAGCGCGGCTACCGCCGCTCGTGGGGAATCGGCCGGCATATCCAGGGCAGCCAGATCTTCGACTACTGGCGCGACCCCGACCGGCTGCTGCTGGAGCACTTCACCGACGGCGACCGCTTCGATGCCTCCGTCGAGCCGGGCTGGGCCGCCATGTCGGCCTCCGGGCTCGCCCAGTGGGGACCGCCCGCCACCGCCGACTTCCTCGGCAGCACTCCGTCCCCTGCCCTGCTGCGCGAAGCGATCGCGGCCCTGCGCGCGGACAACGAACTCGACCTGACGCGGCTGCTCGCCCTCGCAAAGGCGATGCGCCCCTCCTGACCTCCGTATCCGAGGAGAATTCCGATGACCGCTGCGCCGCACACGCACGGCAATCGTCCGCTCATCCTGCTGCCCGAGGACCTGCCCGCCGTGGAGGCGGTCCCATTGGACGAACGCGACCTGCCCGCGAGCACGTACGAACTCCTCAGCCGCACTGCCACCGCGTATCCCAGCCGGCCCGCCCTGTATCTGCTCGGAGAGCGCGGCCGGGCCTGGCGTGAGGCCCCATGCTGGACGTACGGCACGTTGCTGGAGCGCGTGCATCAGGCCGCGAACGCATTCCTTGACCTCGGCGTTCCCGAAGGCGGTGTCGTCGCGTCGATGCTGCCGAACTCCGGGGCCGCCTACGCGGCCCTGCTCGGCGCCCAGGCCGTGGGAATCGCCAATCCCGTCAACCCGATGCTCGCCGAGGACCACCTGGCGGAGATCCTCACCCTCACGGGTGCGCGGCTGCTGCTGGCGCCCGGGCCCGGCGTGTCGCCGCGATTGTGGGACAAGGCGCAGCGCATCGCCGCCCGGCTGCCCGGTCAGTTCATCCTGGCCGCCGCCGGTTCGCCGCCAGGCGACATGGGAGCGGACTTCGACGCGGCCGCCGCGCGCCAGCCGCCCGACAAGCTGTGCACGGGACGTCGCCCCCGTCCCGACGACCTGGCCGCCTACTTCCATACCGGCGGGACGACCGGGGTGCCCAAGGTGGCCCCGCACACCCACGCCATGGAGGTCTACATGGCCTGGGCGCTGGGCTGTTCAGGCGCCTACCTCGACGACGCCGTCGTCCTGTCCGGCCTGCCGTTGTTCCATGTGAACGCCGTCCACGTCACGGGGCTGGGTCCGTTCCTGCATGGGACGCCGGTCGTCAGCCTCGGACCGCTCGGCTACCGGGACGGGGTGCTCATGGACGACTTCTGGCGCATCATCGAGCACTACAGGGTGACGAGCTTCTCCGGAGTGCCGACGGTCTACGCCGGGCTGCCCGAGGTGCCCGAGGACGTCGACATCTCCAGCCTGCGCGCCGGGGCCGTCGGTGCGGCTCCGCTGCCGCGGAAGGTGCGGCGCGGGTTCGAGGAGTCCGCCAAGGTCCCGATGTTGGAGGGGTACGGGCTGACGGAGGCCACCTGCGCGACGGCCGCCACCCCCGCGTTCGCGCCGCGTCCGGGCTCGGTCGGGCTCCGGCTGCCCTACCAGCAGGTCAAGGCCGTGACGCTGGGCCCGGCGGATCGCCCGCCGGCCGACTGCCCGACCGGAAGGACGGGAGTCCTGGCGATCAAGGGGCCCAGCGTCTTCCCCGGCTACCTGCGACCCGGACCGGACGGGCCCGCGCCCGACCCGTCCGAGAAGGTTCTCGACGGGTGGCTGCTCACCGGTGACCTCGGGAGGGTGGACGCCGACGGCTACGTCTACCTCACCGGCCGCGCCAAGGACCTGATCATCCGCGGCGGCCACAACATCGACCCGCGGCCGATCGAGGAGTCACTGCTCGGGCATCCCGACGTCACCGCCGCGGCCGTCGTCGGCGCGCCCGATTCGCATGCGGGTGAGGTGCCCGTCGCGTACCTCGTCCTTTCCCGGGGCGCCGGCGCGGACGAGGCGGACCTGCTCGCCTGGGCGCGCGCCCGCGCCCCCGAGCCCGCGGCGGCCCCCAAGGCGGTGCACGTGGTGGACAGCCTGCCGACGACGCCCATCGGCAAGGTCTTCAAACCCGCGCTCATCGAGGACGCCGTACGCCGTCTGGTGCAGGCCGCGCTGGGCCAGGCGGGTGCCACCGGGCACGTGTGGGTCGAGACACGCGACGGGCGACCGCACGCCCGCATCCGGTTGACCGGAGGGGAAGACACGAGCGCGCTGACCGCCGAACTCGAGAGGTACGCCTTCACGCACGAGGTCACGGCGTGACCGCCGAGCCCGTGCTGATCATCGGGGCCGGGCCGACCGGGCTGACGGCCGCGATCCTGTTGGCCCGGCACGGAGTGCGCAGCCTCGTCGTCGAGCGGCATCGCGACGTTTACCCGCTGCCCCGGGCCGTCCACCTGGACGACGAGGTGCTGCGGATTCTGCAGAAGGCCGGCGTGGCCGAGAGGTTCACCGCCGTCAGCAGGCCGGCCCTCGGCATGCGCCTGCTGGATGGGCGGCACCGGGTCATCGCGGAGTACCGGCGTGACGAACTCGTCGGCGTCCACGGCTGGCCCCAGGCCAACCTGTTCGACCAGCCCGACCTGGAACGGCTGCTGCGCGCCGCTCTCGGCGAGTACCCCGAGATCCGGTTGCGCGCCGGCGTCGAGGCCGAGCACATCGACCCCGGGGACGCCGTCCGGCCCGCCGAGGTCAGACTGCGCGACGTGGCCACCGGGGTCGCCGATACCGTCAAGGCACGAGCCGTGCTCGGGTGCGACGGGGCCAACAGCCTGGTCCGGGAGGCCATCGGCACGCGGATGCGCGACCTGCGGTTCACCGAGCGGTGGCTCGTGGTCGACGGGCGCTGCGCGCGGCGACTCGACACATGGGACGGCGTCGACCAGATCTGCGACCCCCGCCGGGCCGCCACCTTCATGAGGATCGGCCCGGACCGCTACCGCTGGGAGTTCCGGATGCGCCCCGGCGAGACCGCCGAGGACCTCACGGTCCCCGGCTCGCTCGCCCGACTCCTCGCTCCCTGGACCCGCGGCGTCTCGTTCTCGGAGATCGAGGTGATCCGCAGTGCTTCCTACACATTCCGGGCCCGCGTGGCCGACCGGTGGAGGAGCGGGCGGCTCTTCCTGCTGGGCGACGCCGCCCACCTCACTCCGCCGTTCATCGGGCAGGGCCTGTGCGCCGGGCTGCGCGACGCGGCCAACCTCAGCTGGAAACTCGCCGCGGCCGACGCCGACCCGATCCGCGGCGACGGGCTCCTGGAGACCTACGAGAGGGAACGGAAACCGCACGTCACCCGCATCATTCGGATGGCGGTGTCCACCGGGTGGGCGATGACCGGCGGTCAGGGCCCGGCCGCGTCCCTGCGGCGCGCCGCCCTGGCCAGGGTGCTCCGGATGTCCGCCGTGACCCCGCTGATGCTGCGCGGCGTCTCGCCCCGGCTGCGACCGGGACCTCTCGTGGCGCGATCCCGATGGGCGGGGACCCTCATGCCCCAGCCTTCCGTCACCGTCGACGGAGCGCGCCGCAGGCTCGACGACCTCATCGGCCCCGGCTTCGCCATCGTCACCACCCGCCCGGAGACCCCGGTGACCGCGCGCCTGGCCGCCGTCCTGCACGCGACGGTCGTGCGCGTCGGTCCTGACGGCATCGAGATCCATCCCCCGGACGGCGTGCCGGGGATCGGACGGGAAAGCGTCCTCGGCGGCTGGCTACAGCGGATGGGCACGTCCGCGGTCGTCGTCAGGCCCGACCGGACCGTCCTCACCCTTCTCCCACCTGCCTCCCCTTCCACCGGATGCTCCACGCCCGGCTGGCTGACCCTCCTTGCTTCCGCCTCCTCGTAAGAGGAGCCGCACCCACCCCTCAGAGGAGAACCCGTGAAACTGAAAAGATTGCGGATCGTCCTTGCAGTACTGATCGCCGTTTCGATCGTCGCGGCGGCCACGGTTTACCTCAGCCGCGACCGCATCGTCGACTCCGTAATCCGCGACCGTCTGAAAGACGACACCGACCACGCGTTCGTCCAGGACAAAGAGCACATTCGCGTCCTGCTGTGCGGCACCGGCTCGCCCGAAATGAGCGCCGCCCGCGCCCAGGCGTGCACGCTCGTCGCCGCAGGCGGCAAGCTGTTCCTGTTCGACGCCGGCGAGGGCACCACCAAGTCGCTCTCCGACTCCAAGGTCCCCTTCGGCGCGCTGGAGCGGGTCTTCATCACCCACTTCCACTCCGACCACTTCAACGGACTCGGCTCCCTCATCAACGCGACCTGGATCTGGGGCCGCGAGAAACCGCTCGATGTTCGGGGCCCGGTCGGTCTCGACAAGGTCGTCGAGGGCCTGAACTCCGCCTACGCGCTCGACCACGGATACCGCAAGGCGAACATGCGCACCCTCGACGCCAGCGGCGCGGCGGCCGACGCCGTCCCCACCGAGATCGAGATGCCGCCCGGTACCCGGTCCGTCCGCGTCTACGACCAGGGCGGCGTCACCATCGACGCCCGGCTCGTCGTCCACGATCCCGTCTCACCCGCCTTCGGCTACGTCCTCGGCTACCGCGGTAAGAAGGTCTTCATCAGCGGCGATACCGAGGTGAGCCCCGTCAACCTTCCCGCCATGCAGGACGCCGACCTCGTCGTCCACGAGGCCTACGCCACCCACCTCGTCCGCCGCGCCATCCCCCACATGCGGGACATGGGCCGCACCCACGACGCCGAGGTCGCCGAACGCACCATCCGCTACCACGCCGACACCATCGCCCTGGCCAAGCAGGCGCAGCAGGCGGACGTGAAGCAACTCGTCCTCACCCATCTCACGCCCTACCCGTCCGGCTTCATGGCCCGCCGCCTGTTCACCCAGGGCATGACCGACCATTACAAGGGCGAACTCACCTTGGGGTCCGATGGGCTCCTTATCGTCGTGTGAAGCATGGTGCGGCACCCTTCCGCCCTGCCATGTCACGGCTCGATGCTTTGAGGGGAATGATGGAATCCAGCCCTGCTGAGGACTCCGTTCCGCTGATCGACGTCCATGCGCATTTCGTCACCGACTTCTATGTGGCCGAGGCTCGCGCCGCCGGGCACGTCAACCCCGACGGCATGCCCGGCTGGCCGGAATGGGACGCCGACAGGCAGGTGGCCTTCATGGACCGGCACGGAATCGGCACCGCGCTGCTGTCGGTGTCGTCCCCGGGCACGCACTTCGGGGACGACGACGCCGCGCGGTCGCTGAGCCGCCGGGTCAACGAGTTCGCCGCTGCGATGCACGTCCGGTACCGCGGGCGGTTCGGCCACCTGGCCGCCCTGCCTCTCCCCGACATCGAGGGGGCGCTAATCGAGGCCGCCCACGCCCTGGACGTTCTCCAAGCTGACGGGGTGGCGATCCAGTCCAACCACCACGGCACCTATCCGGGAGACCCACGGTTTGAGCCGCTATGGGAGGAACTTGACCGGCGAAGCGCCGTGGTGTTCGTCCACCCGACCTCGCCGCCGCACGCCGACGCGGTGGCGCTCGGCAGGCCACGTCCCATGCTCGAATTCCTCTTCGACTCCGCACGAGCCGCCTCGGACCTGGCGCTGTCGGGGGTACTCGCCCGTCACCCGGGGATCTCCTGGGTCTTCACGCATTGCGGAGGCGTCCTGCCTGCGCTCACCGACCGGCTGGAGTTGTTCCGCTTCGTGCTTCCCAAGCCCGCGGGCGGTTCGGACGACAGCGTTCGGGAGCAGTTGGGCGACCTCTGGTACGACTTGGCGGGAACCCCTTTCCCTCACCAAGCTCCCGCGCTGGCCGCCGCGTTCGGCACCGGGCGCCTGTTGTACGGCAGCGATTCTTGCTGGACGCCGGACTTCGTCGTCGAAGCGCACCTGCGCTCCCTGGACACGGCGCCCCCGCCACCCGGGGCGGCCACCTGGCGCGCCCTCACCACGTCCAACGCCCGCCGGCTGCTACACCGCACAGCCGGCCAGCCCAGAACGCTGTAGTGGCAACTGCGCATCGGCCAGAGCGACCATTCGGCCGCCAAGACCGGCATCGCCGCCATGTCGCTCATAGGCGCCGCCTACCTGGCCTCCGCCGCCATTAGCGCAGTTCGGGAAGCAGTTCGCGTCCAAGATGCGTGATCTGTTCCCGGGTCAAGGAGCCGGGCAGAGACAGTGCGACCGACCCGGCGCCGGCCTGGTGAAGGGCGTGAACGGCGTTGGCGCAGTCGTGTGCTGTACCGCAGACCGTCAGCGTCTCGATCCATTCGCGGGGAATGCGGGCGGCGAATTCGTCCAGGGATGCGCACATGGCGCGAAGCTCGTTCACCTTCTCGGCCAGGCCGGTGGGTTCCAGGTGTGCTTGGCTGGATGGAGAATTCAGTTCGGTGGCGACGAGCGGGCGCAGTCGTTCCGCGGCTGCAGCTTTGTCCTGGTCAAGGCTTATCGGAGTGCCCACCAAGAGCTTTCCCGGGTCCGGACTGGCCGCTTCGCGTCGTCCCTGGGCGACCAGGTCGGCGGCATGCTCGATGTAGCCGGGTGTGACCGGCCAGGCCAGGATGACGCCGTCGGCGCTGCGGCCGGCCAGTTCCAGGGATTTAGGCCCGCGAACACCGGCCAGAACGGGTGGTGGCGTTTCCGGTGGGTGGTCGAGTTTGACGGCGTCGAGGTGTACGTAGTCGCCATTAACGCTCACGGTCTGTCCCGCCAGCAGGGCGCGCACCGCTTCCAGCCGCTCGCGCAGCGCGGTCAGGGGAGACCGTGGGGCGGCGCCGACTTGGCGCATCCAGCCGGGCATGCCGTGTCCGAGCCCGCCTACGACGCGATGTGGGTAGAGCTCCGCGAGGGCGGCCAACTCCATGGCGGTGAAGGCCGCGTTGCGGGCGGCGGCCGGCAGGATCCCGATGACGACGGTGATGTCGTCGGTGGCGGCCAGGGCGGCCGATACGGCGGCGATGCCTCCAGCGAAGAAGCAGTCCTCGGCAAGCCAGAGCTCGTCGAAACCGGCATCCTCGGCATGCCGCGCGATCCGTGGGATGCGCGCGGGCGGCAACTGCGGAGGGAGGGACAACCCGACCCGAACTGATCTCATTCGCGCCATTGAACCAGACGTACCGGCAGGAACGGGGAGGCCAACGGCCTTGCAGCTGGGTGGCGCTGACTGTGATCGGGGCTACTTGCGGCGAGGTGCCGAATGCCGAAGCAAGCCATGTCCACGCACAGCGAGGTGCAGTCGCTGCTGGGCGTCGCTACTGCTCAGGTCGAGGCGGAGAATCCTGCTGATCCGGTCGAGCCTGTAGTACAGCGTACGCCGCTGAACGAACAGGAGCTCGGCCGTACGTGCCTTGTTGCCTCCGGTGTCGAGAAAGGCGCGGAGCGTCGGAAGCAAGGGGTTCGAGCTCTGCGCGTCGTGGGAGAGGATCGGCCCGAGTTCGTCCTCGACGTAGCGGGCCAGTTCAGGGCCTTCTGCGAGCGCGACCAGGAGTCGCAGGGCACCGAGGTCGTCGAAGCGCAGGAAGTGGTCGGCCTCGGTTGCGGTCGCCGCGGATGCCGCGCTCCTGCCCTGGCGAACCGCGGTGGTCAGGAGTGTCGCGGGCACCAGTCGGCTGATGCCGCCCCAGTGGCCGCCTTCGGTGAGGCTTCGAGTGAGCTGGTCTTCGGCGATGTCGCGGTCCAGAGCGACGACGGCGAGGGCGAAATCTCCGATGTCGCCGACGACGGCGTTGAGCCTGAGCCTGCGGATGGCGTGTTCGACGGACTGGACCGGGGAGCCATCGCGTTCATCGCCCCTTCTCCGGGCGGCGACGACGACGAGGAGGGGCTTGCCGCGCAGGTCCCTGCCGAGTCCGAGGGCGCTCTGGACGAACTCTTCGCCTGAGATGTCGTCGAGCATGAGCCGGCTGAGCAGGGCTCCTTGCCGCTGGACCGAACGGGCCCCGCTCTCCCGCTCGCTCAGGAGACTGATGGCTATGGCGGCGGTGGCGCGTTCCAGGGCGTTCAGATCCGCGGACGTTGGCTGAGTGGCCCCGTGCAGCAGATGAATCCATCCCCACGACTCGCCTCGCAGCACCACCGCCCGTCGGGCGCAGGCGGAGTCGTCGCGGAAGGAGCCTGGCCGTGCCGCAGATGCATGCCATCCCCGGCTGATGGCGGGTGTTCGCCGCTCGTGGATGGCGCGTGAGTGCGCCTCCCAGTCCGCGACGACGGCGTCGGACTCTGCGGTAGCGCCCGAGTAGGCCAGCATCTGGTGGGCGACGTTCTCGAGCACGATCGGGTGCCCGGTGCGGCGGGCTACCTCGTCGACCATCGCGAGGTAGTCCGCGTCGGCGAGCAGCAGGTTCATGAACGCCTGTCCGGTGGCCTCGTCGGCCATCATCTGCGACATCCGGCCCTGCACCAGCACCTCGTGCACCTGGGCGGAGGCTTCCACGAACGGGATCTCGTCGCGCAGCCCGACCAGGGTGAGGCCTGCCGTTTCGGCTTCCTCGATGGCCGCGGCGGGCATCGTGTCGAATCTCCGGCCGGCGAGCTCGATGACCAGAACGGAGGCGCGCGCGTCCGCGACCCGGCGGATGAAGGCACGTTGGAGATCCGCGGTCTCGCCCATGCCGAGCCCAGCGGTCAGCAGCATTTCCTGGCCGGAGAGGAACCGGTGGATGTCGGGGATCTCACCCGCGTGGACCCACCGGACCGGCCGGTCCAGATACGCCTCACCTGCGTAGACCCGGACCTCCGTCCGTTGGAAGACTTCGAGCTGAAGCGCCTGGCGAACCGTCAGGACCTCGACCACTGGATACCTCACTTCGTGCAGAACTTCAGGAGATTGTTGCACCTTCTGTATCTGCCGTGGCGCTCTGCCGTAGCCGCACACTTGTCGTCACCCCCACCAGCGGTTCTCCGCAACGTCATCCCCGTGTAACTGGCGGAAGCATCCACAAGGAGTGTGCAGTGTCGACACCGAGCACGTTGGTCAAGGCCGCTCGGGCCTCGGGGCCCGGGCGAACAAGCCCTCCGGAGATCGTCGAGACCGTCGCCGAGGTCATCGCGGCCGTGCGCGCCAACGGTGACGACGCGGTCCGCCACTACTCCGAGAAGTTCGACTCGTGGAGCCCCGAGTCGTTTCGCCTCGGGGCGGACGAGATCGGCAAAGTGCTGGCGTCGGTGCCGGGGACCGTGCTCGATGACCTTCGGTACGTGCAGCGCCAGGTCCGCGGATTCGCTCAGGCGCAGCGGGACTCGCTTCACGACTTCGAAGTCGAGACGCTACCCGGGGTGTACCTCGGGCAGCGCAACATCCCGATCTCGGCTGCCGGCGCCTATGTTCCCGGGGGCCGGTACCCACTGACCGCCTCGGCGCACATGACGGTGGTGACCGCGAAGGTCGCCGGCGTCGAGAGGGTCGCGGCCACCACGCCTCCGGACAGGGGAACGCCGCCACCGATCAGCGTGGCGGCCATGTCCATGGCCGGTGCCGACGAGATCTACGTGCTCGGCGGGGTGCAGGCCGTCGCGGCACTCGCGCTGGGCACCGAGACCGTCGGCGTGGTCGACATGATCGCCGGTCCCGGCAACGCCTATGTGGCCGAGGCCAAGCGGCAGTTGTTCGGCGAGGTCGGTATCGACCTGTTCGCGGGCCCGACCGAGACGCTGATCGTCGCCGACGAACACGCGGACCCCTTCGTCGTCGCCACCGACCTCCTCAGCCAGGCCGAGCACGGCCCGGACTCCCCATGCGTGCTGATCACCACTTCGCGAGAGGTGGCACGGCGCACGATGGACCACATCGAGGAACAACTGGTGACCCTGCCCACCGCGCCGGTAGCCCGCAGGGCTTGGCGCGACCGCGGCGAAGTGCACCTCGTCGCTTCCCTGGACGACGCGTGGGCCTTGGCCGACCAATACGCCAGCGAGCACGTACAGATCTTGACCATCGAGCCCCGGCTTGCTCTGGAGAAGATGCGCAACTACGGTGCGCTGTTTCTAGGCGAAAAGACCTGTGTGCCCTACGGCGACAAGGTGATCGGAACCAACCACGTGCTCCCGACGAGGGGTGCCGCCAGGTACACCGGCGGCCTGTGGGTCGGCAAGTACCTGAAGACCGTCACCCACCAGGAGGTGCAGGACGCACGCATCAGCGCTGAGCTCGGTGAGCGCTGCGGCCGGGCCTCCAGGCTGGAGAACTTCGAAGGTCACGCCCGCTCGGGAGATCTGCGCGCGGCGCGTTACGGCTCGGCCCGCCTCGAGTGGACCGATCAGGACTTCCCTCGATGCTGATCCGCCGCCCTCACGCCCCCTGGGGCGCCACCTAACCCCCCGCCGACGCCGGTTTCCGGGGTCGGCGGCCGGCACGGCGAAACGAGCGGTGTGGCACGTCTCGCCCTGGCCTTCTGAAGGAATGTCATGACCACACTGGGTGAAAATCAAGGCTCCGGTGCGGCGCCCACCGCACCGGTCGGCAAGTCCGAGGACGCCGAGCTGCTCGCCGCGCTCGGCTATGAGGAGCGGTTCGACCGCAAGGTCAGCCTCTGGGCCAACTTCGCGCTGGGCTTCGTCTACCTGTCGCCCCTGGTGGGCGTGGTGTCGCTGTTCGCGGTCGGGCTGGCCGGCGCGGGCCCCCCATCGATCTTCTGGATCGTCATCGTCGGTCTGGGGCAGCTGCTGGTCGCGCTGGTCTTCGGTGAGGTGGTCTCGCAGTTCCCCCTCGCCGGGGGCCTCTACCAGTGGTCGCGGCGGCTGTGGAGCGGGCGCTACGCCTGGTTCACGGCCTGGACCTACCTCGCCTGCATCACGATCGGTATCACCAGCACGGCCCTGTTCAGCTCTGACTTCGCCGCCAGCCTGTTCCTGGGCACCGCTCGGGAGCCGGGCGTGGCCTCCAGCTCGGGGCAGCGGCTGCTCATCGCCGTCACGGTGACCATCGTGTGCTTCCTGTGCAACAGCTTCGGCACCCGCACCCTCGCGCTGATCTCCAAGATCGGTCTGGCCGCCGAGCTCATCGGGATCGTCCTGGTCGGGCTGTACCTGCTGATCTTCTCCCGGGAGAACTCCCCGACGATCTTCTTCGACACGATGGGCACCGCGGGACCGAGCGGCTACCTCGGCACCTTCGTCGGCGCCTCGCTGGTAGGCCTGTTCCTCTTCTACGGCTTCGAGGCGTGCGGTGAGGTGGCCGAGGAGGTCCCGAACCCGGCGCGGAGCATCCCGCGGGCCATGCAGCTCACCGTCGTCGTGGGAGGTCTCGCCGCCGTCTTCGCCTTCGCCGGATACGCCCTGGCCGCACCGGACCTGCCGGCGATCGTATCCGGGGCCGACTCCAACCCGATCCCCGCGATCCTGCAGGGCTCCATCGGCACCCTCGGCACGAAGCTGGTCCTGATCGTCACCCTGACCTCGTTCATCGCCGGCGTGATGAGCCAGCAAGCGGCGGCCAGCCGGATCGTGTTCTCCTTCGCCCGCGACGACATGTTCCCCGGCAGCCGGATCTTCAACCGGCTCTCCCGGCGCTTCCACGTGCCGTTCACAGCCCTCATCGCGGTCAACGTGCTGCCGCTGCTGATCTTCGTGTTCGTCTACGTCTCACCCGACTCGCTGACCAAGATCGCGGCATTCCAGATGCTCGCCGGGTACCTGGCGTTCCAGATGGTGGTCTTCGCGGCCCTGCGGATGCGGCTCAAGGGGTGGCGCCCGGCAGGAGCATGGACCCTGGGCAGGGCTGGAACGATCGTCAACGTCCTGGCCCTGGCCTACGGGATCATCGCGATGATCCTGCTCGCCGCCCCCACCGGAGACGCCGACGCGCCCTTCGTCGACCGGTGGATCGCACTCATCGGCTTCCTGATCGTCTCGGCCGCCGGCCTGGCCTACCTTTTCATCGCCAAGCCCGAGCGCAAGTCGACCGCCCCCGAAGGCGACGCGATCGACATCGCGCAGAAGCTGCGGGCCCGTCAGGCCAGGCTCGAGACGACCGCAAAGGGGACCTCATGACCCGCGTGATGTATCTGTACGGTGGATGGCGCGGCCACAAGCCGTACGAGGTCGCCGCCCAGTGGGCGCGCCCGGTCTTCGGCGAACTGGGCTTCGATGTCAAGGAGACCAACGACGTCTTCTCCCTCGACGCCGATCTCACAGGCTACGACCTGATCGCCCTGAACTGGAACAACGCCCTGCTCTCCGAAGGCCTCACCACCGCCCAGGAGAACCGGTTGCTCGAGGCCGTCCAGGCCGGTACCGGCATCGCCGCCTGGCACGGCGCGGCCGCCGCGTTCCGCACCAGCCTGAAGTACCACTGGCTGCTCGGCGGCAGCTTCCTCGAACACCCCGCCGGTGAGGGCGTGAAGTACCCCTACGAGGTCACGATCGTCGACCGTGACCACGAGATCACCGCCGGCGTCTCCGACTTCCGCGTGGCCTCGGAGCAGTACTACATGTCCGTCGACCCCAACAACCACGTCCTGGCCCAGACTCGGTTCACCGGGGACCAGCTGGCCTGGCTCGACGGACGCACCATGCCGCAGGCCTGGACGCGGACCTGGGGGCGCGGCCGGGTGTTCTACAGTGCGGTCGGCCATGACCTCGACGACCTGCAGAATCCCGACGTGACCCGGCTGTGCCGGCAGGGCTTCGCCTGGGCCGCGCGAGAGGTCAGGTAGACCGCCTGCCGGTATCCGATCCTGAGACAACGAGGACAACTCTCATGCCGAAGTTGACCGGTGGCCAGATCGTCGCCCAGACCCTGAAGAACTATGGCGTCCCCTACGTCGCCGGCATCCCCGGCCACGGAATCTGGTCGCTTACCGACGCCTTCCTAGAAGAAGACTCGCGCATTCCCTTCGTGCAGACCTTCCACGAGCAGAGCGCGGTGCACCTGGCCGACGGCTACTGGCGTGCCACCGGAAAGCCCATGGCGGCCATCACCTCCATCGGCGCCGGCGCCAGCAACACCGTGATCGGCATGGGCACCGCGTTCACCGACTCGACCAGCTGCCTGGTGATCACCGGCGGGCCGCCCACCCACATGCGCGGGCACGGCCTGCTGCAGGAACTGGAACGCTACACGGCCAACGACTTCCCGAAGGTCGCCGAGGCGGTCTCCAAACGGCACTGGGTCGTCACCCGGGTCGAGGAGCTGCCGTTCGTGATCCACCGCTGCTTCAACTCGATGCTGACCGGACGTCCCGGCCCGGTACACCTGGAGGTCCCGATGGACGTGCAGGCCGAGGCCGCGGACGTCGATCTGCACGACCTCGCCCGGCGCCTGCCCGTCGGCCGCCAGCACCCCGACCCGGAGGCGATCGAGCGCGCGGCAGGCGTGCTGCGCGGCTCCCGGCGTCCCGTCATCGTCGTAGGTGGCGGCGCCATCACCGCCGACGCCGCCGGCGAGGTGCTCGCCCTGGCCGAACGCTGGCAGATTCCGGTCGTGACGACCTGGAACGGCAAGGGCGCCTTCCCTGAGGACCACCACCTGTTCGCCGGCAGCGTCGGCCAGACGGGCACCATCACCGGCAACCGCATCGCCAGCACCGCCGACGTTGTGGTCTCCGCGGGTTGCCGCTTCACCGACTGGTCGGCGTCGAGCTATGCCAAGGGCATCACCTTCTCCATTCCCGACGCCAAGCTCATCCACATCGACATCGACCCGCACGAGATCGGCAAGAACTACCCCGCCGAGGTCGGGATCGTCGCCGACGCCCAACGGGCCGTCGCGGCCATCGTGGCCGCCCTGCCCGAAAGGCTCCCGGCCCCACGCTCGGAGTATCTGGCCGAGCTGGAGACACTGCAGAATGAGTGGGAGCAACAACTGGCCACCCGCCGGGACAGCGATCGCTTCCCCTTCACCTCCCAGCGTCCGCTCGGCGCGCTGCGCAACGTGCTCCCGCGCGACGCGATCATCGTCGCCGGGTCGGGCAACACCCAGGGCGCGGTCAAGCAAACGTTCCCCGTCTACGAGCCGCGCACCCATCTCACCTCGGGCGGCTTCTCATCCATGGGTTGGGCGGTTCCGGCCGCGGTCGGAGCCAAGCTCGGGCGCCCCGACCGGACGGTGGTCTGCGTCCTGGGTGACGGCGACTTCCTGATGACCGCTCAGGAGATCGCCCTGAGCGTCACCACCGGCGCCCCGGTGATCTTCGTGGTGCAGAACAACGCCGGCTACATGTCCATTCGCGGCGGGCAGCGCAAACAGACCTCTCGCCATATCGGCACCGAGTTCTCCTACCCCGACGGGCTGCCCTACAGCCCCGACTTCGCCGCGCTCGGCCGCTCGTTCGGCATCCAGTCGTGGAAGATCGAGGACGACGCCTCGCTGGAGCCGACCCTGCGGAAGGCCGTCGACTCGGGCGCTCCGGCGCTGATCGAAGTGCCGACCGACCGCGACGCCGCCGGCCCGTGGGTGCCCGGCTGGTGGGACTTCCCCGTCCCGGCCTACATCACCGACGAGCGCCAGGACGAGTACGCGCAGAACCGAGCCACCGAACAGCACCTCTGACACCACCCGGACCGACGATCACCCCAGGTCCACCACCACTCCAAGCGCCGCCGTGGCCCCACGCCGATCCGGCTCGGGCCACGGCGGCCTCCAGTCTGCCCGCCGATAGGGCTGTCGCTTCCCTCTGGAGAACAGCGCGAGCAATGAGGCCCGTCACCGGCCGGGGAACGGCGTGATCTCTTCGGGCGACTTCCGCTCGACCACGCCGTCCCGACCCGTACCCGGTATGACCTGCTCGGGGAGCCCGAAAGTCTCCGATGACGCGCCCAGCGCTCACCACCGCTGACGTCGCGAGCAGGCCAGGACTTCGCGCTTGCCGGACCATTGACTTAAGGCGAGCGTTGACAGCGCGCACGCAGCTCATCCGCCGCTTGTCTCGTACGTGGTGGGCGGGACAAGCCGCGGGCACCCTCCGTCTCTGACGCGACGGTGCCGGCCCTGCTTCATTGGTGGGCAGTTCGTCAGAGTCCGGCCACGATGGACGGGGCAATCCGGAGGGCGTTGGCCGCGATCGTCAGAGCGGGGTTCAGCGCCGCCGAGGACGGAAAGAACGATGCGTCGGCGATCCAGAGGTTGTCGAGGTCATGGCTGCGGCAGGTCGCGTCGAGGACGCTCGTGGACGGATCATGGCCCGCGACCGCGGTACCGCACATGTGCGAGTTCGTCTCGATGCCCATCTGCTGGGTGAAGATGAAGGGGTAGCCGGCCTTCCGAACGATGCGGGTGACTCGGCGCACGAGTTCGTGGTGTGGCGCGACGTTGGTCGGAACCCAGTCGATGAGGATCCTGTCGCCGTCGACCCGGACACGGTTGTCAGGAGAGGGCAGGTCCTCGGTGGTGAGGTAGATGTCGATGCTGCGGGCGGACATGAATTTCAGCGCCCACATCGGAGCCCACTGCCGTGCGGGCTTGAGCATCGGAGCCTGCAGCTTACCCAGCATCTGCAGGTTGCCCAGTGGATATCGGTTGCTCGCGCCTGCCTCGTAGAAGTCGTTCATACCCAGGGTCTTCTGCCAGTGGGTGTCGTTCGTCCGCAACGGATTGACCCCGACGAGGAAGGTGCTGTTGTGGACCATGTAGTTGCGTCCCAGCAATCCCGAGGAGTTCCCGAGGCCGTCGGGCTGGGCGCGGGTGGCCGATCGCAGCAGCAGCGCCGCGGAATTCACGGCGCCTGCGGCGAGTACGACTCGCCGGGCGTTGATCCGGATGACGCGTCCCAGGTGGCGGGCCTCAGCGGCCACGAGCCGCCGCCCGTCATCGGAGGGCAGCAGACGGGTGACCTCAG
Organism: Actinomadura madurae; assembly: GCF_900115095.1. Lineage (GTDB taxonomy): Bacteria > Actinomycetota > Actinomycetes > Streptosporangiales > Streptosporangiaceae > Spirillospora > Spirillospora madurae. Next base: position 265,672 of record NZ_FOVH01000005.1, on the reverse strand, counting down.
TACGGACCATCAGTTTGACATGCCCGGACCGCAAGGCCGGCACGATGACCTTGTTCTCCGCCTCGGCCTTGATCCCGGTGTCGTCCGGACAGCCGTCGGCGGTGGCGACCGCGATGCGCTCGGCCCGGCTCGTGATGTTCATCGCGTTCGGAGTGTGGAACGGGTTGAGGCCTTGGACGCGCATCGACTCCGCGAGGCGTTCGACAGCGGGCTCGTGCGGGAGCGGCGGGAAAGGGTATCGCGTGGAGTGGTGTGGCTCGGTCGGGTCCTCGTCGGTCTGACCGTGAACGTCGAAGAGGCGCTCAGCCTCGCCGTAGTAGGGCTCGAGGTCTTCGTAGGAGAACGGCCAGGCTTTGGACCGCCCCTCCTGATGCTCGACCTCGGTGAAGTCGCTGCGCCGGAACCGGGGCAACGACGCGCCGTAGAATCTGGTGTTCCCGCCGACCCAGTAGTACGTGCCCGGCGCAAAGGGCTTCCCGGTGCGCCCGTCATACCAGTAGCCGGCGTTCTTGTAACGCCCCTTGAGGTACATGTGCACGGGATCGTGGTTCTCCGGCTCGCGCGGCAGGAATCCGCCGCGCTCGACCATCAGGACATGGGCCCCAGCCTCCCGCAGCGCGTACGCCAACGTCCCGCCGCCCATTCCCGAACCGATGATCAATACGTCGGTGTCGATCTCGTCGGCGTCGTCGAGCCGGATGACCGAGTCCGGTGCGAGGCCCTCGGGCGGCTCGGCGTCGCGGATCTCCTGCCGAGGGTCGCCGAGCGGGAGGTGCGGGTCTGTGTGCCTTGAGGACATGAAAGGTCTTTCTCCGGGATCTCGGCCCGGCAAGTGGCGGGCCCGCCGAGGACGGGCACGTAGTGCGTCGTTCTCTGAACCTCGGATGCCAGGAAACGGCCTCGAGGCGCTTCGAGCCTAAGCAGCCCGGTGAGCCGGCGGACAGAGGCGGACTGTGCAATCCGAACTGACCAGGTTGCATAGACCGTGCAGACTTCGTACTCGCGTCAGATGGCAGAAGCGCGGAGGGCGTCAACGGCCCAGTGCAAGGCCGAAGTGGCATAACACCGTCTCCACGCTTCGAGGGGATTGACACCCTCTTCTCCCCTGCCCGGCGCAGTGCTCTGCCCGGGGCGAAGTTCCCCGGCGACCCGAACGGCTATCCCACCCGGGACGAGGTCGTGGCCTACCTCGCCGACTACGCCGCGCGCCTGGACGCCGGCATCCGTTCCGGGCAGCGTGTCGAGAAGGTCGTGGCCCTCACCGGTGGTGGTCAGCGCCGGTTCGAGGTGGTCACGGCCGGCGGTGAGGTCTTCACCGCCCCGATGGTGGTCGCCGCGACGGGCGGGTTCAGTCGCCCCTACCGCCCGGATCTGCCGGGGCTGCTGGGGTTATGCCGGTGTCAGGGCGGGCAGGGCGAACAAGCCCGACAAGCGTGTCAGCCGCTCCGGCACCGCGCGGTAGTACACCCACGTGCCGCGTCGCTCACCATCGATCAAACCGGCCTGGCGCAGCACTTTCAGGTGGTGGGAGATCGTCGGTCCGGTCAGCTCGAACGCGCCCGTCAAGTCGCACACGCAGGCTTCGCCGCCGTCCGCAGAGGCGATCATGTTCAGCAGGCGTAGCCGCACCGGATCCGACAACGCCTTGAACACCTTCGCCAGCTCGACTGCCTCTGCCTCGTCCAGCATCGGGCCACTCAGGGGTGCGCAGCAGACGTCGGTGGCGGACACATCCTCGATCTCCATCAACTTAGGCATACATCTAATTTGACGGCCATCTACCCAGTGATGCAAACTGGCGCCTGCTTAGACAGACATCTAAACAAGGAGTCGAGATGGAATCGCTGCTCGCCCGGATCGCCGCCCACCGCCGCCACGGCGCCCGCATCACCTTCCGCGAGACCCGCGGCGAGGTCTGCACTCCCGCGTGCCGCTCGGCCGCGCACGTCGACCGCACCACCACCGCCGCCTACCGCGCTCGCCCCTGATCACCTCACCTGAGGCAAGATCCATCACAGAACCACCGAGGAGCCATCGTGAACGACAACACCGGACACCAGGCGCCCGCCGCGTCCGCCGGCGAAGCAAGCTGTTGCGGTGTCGAGGCCTGCTGCACCGACGCCGAGCAGGTCGTGGACCCCGAGAAGACGGTCCAGGAGGCCAAGGCCGAGGCCGGGTGCGGCTGCCTCGCCGAGGGTGAGCAGGACGGTCTGCCGGTCGTGGTGATCGGAGCCGGGCCTGTCGGGTTGGCCGCGGCCGCGCATCTGGCCGAACGCGACCAGGACTTCCTGGTCCTGGAGGCCGGGGACGAGGTCGGCGCGGCGATCTCGGAATGGGGGCACGTCCGGTTGTTCTCGCCGTGGCGGTACGACACCGACGCCGCCGCCCGGCGGCTGCTGGAGCCGACCGGCTGGCGCCTGCCCGAGGCCGAGGCGCTGCCGGCCGGTGCCGAGCTGGTGCGCGACTACCTGGCTCCGCTGGCGAAGGTGCCCGCGCTGGCGGGGCGGATCCGCACCGGTACCCGGGTGGTGGCCGTCGCCCGTCAGGGGATGGACGTCACCAGGACGGTCGGCCGCCAGGAGCGTCCGCTGCTGGTCCGCGCGGTCGGCCCGGACGGAGCCGTGCACGACATCACCGCCCGAGCGGTCATCGACGCGTCCGGGTCCTGGGGCCGCGGCAACCCGCTGGGGCATTCCGGTCTCCTGGCGCCCGGCGAGCGGGACGCCGCCCCGTACCTGACCGGGCCGCTCCCGGACGTCCTGGACCGCGACCGGGACCGCTTCGCCGGCCGCCGCACCCTGGTGGTCGGGATGGGCCACTCGGCGGCCAACACGCTGCTCGCGCTGGCCGAACTCGCCAAGAGCGAGCCTGGAACCCGCATCACCTGGGCGGTGCGGGGCGCATCGGTGGCCCGGCTGTACGGCGGCGGAGACGCCGACGGCCTCCCCGCGCGCGGAGCCCTGGGGACCCGTCTCAAGCAGGCGGTGAACGATGGCGAGATCGACCTGGTCCGCAGCTTCACCATCACCGGCTTCACCGTCCCCGAGGACGGCCCCGCCGCCGGACCCGTCCAGGTCACCGGCGACACCCCGGACGGCGCACGGACGCTCCCGGCCGACAACGTCGTCGCGGCCACCGGATTCCGTCCCGACCTGGACATGCTGCGCGAGGTCCGCGTCGACCTCGACCCCGCCACCGAGGCGCCGGCCAAGCTCGCTCCGATGATCGACCCCAACTTCCACAGCTGCGGGACGGTCCCACCTCACGGCGAACGCGACCTCGCCCACCCCGAGCCCGGGTTCTACCTGGCCGGGATGAAGAGCTACGGGCGCGCCCCCACGTTCCTGATGGCCACCGGGTACGAGCAGGTCCGCTCCATCGTCGCCGCGCTCGCCGGCGACCGTGAAGCCGCCGACACCGTCCAGCTCGACCTGCCCGAAACCGGTGTCTGCTCCACCGACCTGGTCACCGACGACCTGCTGCCGGGAGCCAGCCAGGATGGCGGCTGCGGGACATCGTGCTACACCGAGGCGATGCCTGCCCCTGCCGTCCAGTCCGAGCCTGGTGGCGGGTCATGCTGCGGCTCCGCGGCCCCCGAACCGGTCAGCATCGGCATCGGCGCACCCGCCGGAGTGGGGTTCGCGACCGGGCGCGTGCACGGCTACTCCGGAGAGGCCGAACACAGCGGTGCCTGACGGGGCAACGCCCTGATTCCCGTGCCGGGGCCGGCGGCGGACACCTCCGCCGCCGGCCCCGGCACGGTGTCCCGCGTCCCGCTGCTCGCCCTCTGCGTTACCGAGATCACCAGCTGGGGCGTGCTGTACTACGCCTTTCCCGTCCTCGCCTCTGCCATCACCCGCGACACCGGCTGGTCCACCGCGACCATCACCGCCGCGCTCATAGTCGCCGCGCTGGCCGGTGTCCCGGTCGGCCGCGCGCTGGACCGGTACGGCCCCCGCGTCTTGATGACCGGCGGCCCGGGGCCAGCCGGACTCTGCACGATCTCGGCCAGAGGGATCACCGTGTGCCGATCGCTGGCCATGCGAGCCAACCCTCTCCGGCGTATCTCCACGCGATCACCGTGCAGTATCACCGTGGCCAAGTGTGCCTTGATCGCCTGGGGCTCACGCTTGCGGAGGTCAGCCATGGCCGCATCCTCGCACCACTCCGGCGCCCCTGCCCGTCCACTCTCCGGGAACCACCCGGAGTCGCTCTACACAATTACACAAAATAGTGTGATAGTGGGGTTGTGCAGGATGAAGCTCGAGAGTGCTGCCCGCCGGCACACGAACCAGGGCGTCCGCTGACACCACCGGCGCGGGCGGGCAAGCCGCCCCTGGCCGAGCGGCCGTTGCTGACACCGCTTCAAGCGTCGCAGCTGGTGGTGCTGTTCAAGGTGCTGGGCAACGACACCCGCCTGCGGTTGCTGCACGCGCTGCACCGTGGCGGCGAGGTGCCCGTGGGGGAACTGGCCGAGCAGGTGGGGATGCGGCCCCAGGCGATCTCCAACCAGCTGCAGCGGCTGACCGACCGAGGCATGGTGGCGGCTCGCCGGGACGGCAACCGGATCTTCTATTCGATCGCCGACCCGTGCATCCCCGCAGTCCTGGACCTGGCCCTGTGCCTGACCGAGGAGACGGCGGTGGCCGGTGATGACCGGACATGAGCAGAACGATCTGACCAAACGGCACGCCCGGATCGGCGAGAACCGCATCGCCTACCTCGATGAGGGGGACGGACCGCCGGTGGTGCTGCTGCACGGCTGCCCGTTCTCGTCCTTCGTGTGGCGGCGTGTCATCGCCCGGTTGCGTCGGCGGTTCCGGTGCGTGGCGCCGGACCTGCTCGGGCTGGGCGACACCGAGACCCCGGCGGACGCGGACTGGCGGCTGCCGTCCCAGGCCGCAGCGATGCTCGGACTGCTGGACGAACTCGGCCTGGACAAGGCGGCCATGGTCGGCCACGACCAAGGCGGCGCGGTCGCGCAGCTGCTGGCCGCGGACCATCCGGACCGGATCACCGCGCTGGTGCTGGCCGACGCCGAAGCCTACGACAACTGGCCCTCATCGGAAGAACTGCCGTTCGTCCGGGCCACCCAGTTGCCCGTCATCGGCCGCACGGTGCTCTGGGCATGGTCGCGGCGACCGCTCTTCCGATGGGCGCTGGCCTCAGGCAAGGCCGTGCACGATCCGGACGCACTCACCGACGAACTGGTCGACGGTTACATCGCCGCCAACCTCGCCACGGCCCACCGGCGCGCCAAGACCCGCCGGTTCCTGGGCCTCCAACTCGACCCCGCCAATCAGGCCCACACCGCCGCCGCGCTCGGCGCACTCCGCCGATTCGACACCCCGACACTCATCGTCTGGGGTGCCGAGGACGTGCATTTCCCGCCCGAATGGGCCGAGCGGCTGCACGGCGACATCCCCGGCACCCGAGGGCGCCCCGAACGCCTGGTGATCGTGCCGGGTGCCGGTCACCTGCTGATGGAAGAACGGCCCGCTCTGGTCGCCGACCTGCTGGCCGAGTTCCTCACCGCACAGACCGACCGGGCCGAAGGGTGAGAACCATGCTGCTGGACGGTGTGATCATCGTGCATATCGGGGCCGGGCTGACCGCCGTCATCACCGGGATCGACGCGATGCGCGTCCCCAAACGACCGGGCCGGCACCCGCGTCGCGGAAGGATCTACCTCGGCGCCCTGGTCCTCGTCGCGGTCACCGCGTCCGGCATCGCCGCCGCCCGCCCCCACACCGCCTACCTGCTGATCCTCGGAGCCCTGGCGCTCGCCGCCGCAGGCGTCGGGTACGCGGCACGCCGGATGCGGTGGCGCGGATGGCAGCGCCACCACATCACCACCATGGCAATCTCCTACATCACCTTGCTGACCGCCTTCTACGTCGACAACGGCCCCCGCCTACCGCTTTGGAAGCTGCTGCCTCCGATCACCTTCTGGTTCCTGCCCGCCGCGATCGGCCTCCCCTTGCTGCTTCGGGCGCTGCACAGATATCCGTCACGGCCGAGCCACCGTCCGGCTCCCTCCGAGGGGACCCTGCCGTGACCACTCCGACTTCACCTCACCGCCACCTCCATGGGTGGATATCTGAGCGGCCCGAAGGCGTCGCATCGGAAACATCCGTCGCTGCGGCCTGCCTCGGCCCATCCGAAGAGGATCACCTCGCCGCCTTCGACGGGGTCAGGAGCCGCGCCGATCCGTTTCGGAACCGCCGAGCTGACAACGAGCCAACATGGTTTGTGTTCCGCCCGCAGAGGTTCATCCGATCGCCGTGCAAGTACGGAGGGCCAATGGTGGGGTGACCCGCCCGTCGAGCGGGCAGGACGAGCTCTGCGCCGGTCGGCTCTGCCGGGCGGTCTCAAGATCGTTGCGCGGGGCGGCGCACCGTTCGTTAGCTTTGCGTGCGCGTTCTAGAGCGCTGCGTGTTCGGTCGTTCAAGGCGGCGGCGGTGGCGAGAGGTCGCATACTGGATGCCGCCGCGATTCGACCGAGGATGGTGATGGAGCAGCTGGACCGGGTCATGGGCGTCTTCGTGGAGAGCAAGCGCCGGTTCGTGGTGCATCTGAGGCCCGAGGACGTGGCCGAGGCGTTGCGCCGCGACGGCGGTGCCCCGGTCCCGCAGAAAACGGTCGACAAGGCGCTGGGCAGCCTGGCGGACTGGGGGAACCTGCGTGCCGACCCCGATACAAGCCGGGTCACCACGGTGGAGGACTTCTACCGGGCCCGCTTCCTGTACCAGCTCAGCCGCGAGGGGGAGGCGGCCGAGCGGGCCTTGGAGGTGTACGAGGAGGAGATCGGCCGTCGCGGGGAACTCCAGGCGGTCGCTCTGGAGGACATCCGGGTGCGGTTGCGCGCATTGAGGGACCTGCCCGGGTATCCCGATCCGGCCGTGGTGCACAACCGCTGCTGGAGCTGATGAACCGGCCGGACAGCCTCGCGGCGAACGCGAGTGCGTTCATGAGCGGGCTGCAACGCACCATCGAGCTCCAGGACGTCGATGAGGAGGCGTTCCTGGTCTACAAGGACCGGCTCATCGCCTACCTGGAAAGGTTCGTGTCCGAGCTGGTCGTCAAGCATCATGACATCGCCGCCACGCTGCGGGCGCTGCCGCCGGAGCGGGTCGCGGACCTGCTGGCGCTGGCCGCCCGGTGGGAGGTCGCGGACGCTGTGCCGGACGGAGCCACTGTGCCGGACGAGCAGACCGATCAGCCGGTCGCGGTGAGCGCGGCGACGGGGGAGAAGCTGGCGCTGGGGGAGGGGCGCTGGTCGGGTCTGTGGTCGTGGTTCGTCGGCGGACGGGGTCATCCGTGCCAGGCCGACCTGCTGCGTACCCGTGCACGCAAGGCGATCCCGGATCTGCTGGCGTCCGTCGACGAGCTGCGCGACCGGCTGCAGGACGCCAAGCAGCGCATCGCCGAACTCGAGACCGCGATCCGGCGCCTGGACGGCGAGCACCGCAGGGCGGGCGAGACCCGTGCCAAGGCGCAGGGGCGTGAGGAGCAGCTCACCGAGACCGGCGACCGCCGGGACGCCGCGATCGTCGAACTGCAGCGCTTCGCAGCCACGGGGCTGCTCCAGCTCGGCTGTGCCGTGGAGGTCCCCGACACCGGCGGACCGTGGCCGCCGACCCGGCCGTGCGGCTCGCCCGCCGCGCCGAGGAGCGCCTCCAGCACGTCGACGACGGGGACGAGGCGTGGCGCCGCGCACAGGATGAGATCACCCGCTACTACTCCGATCTGTCGGAGGCGCTGTCGCGGCACGGCCACCACGCGGTGGCCGGCTCGACGGAGCAGAACATCGTCGAGGCCACAGAGGGTGGTGCCTTGCTCCAGCAGCATCTCAGCGCTGCGGGACGTTGGCGCGCTGATCGGGCTGCTCGGTCCCTGACCTCGGCCCAGTGCCGCTGGAGAGGTCATCTGTTCCGGGCCCAGCTGCGCAGGGTCTTCTTGTCAATCTTGTTGACGTTGGAGCGGGGCAGTTCGGGGACCCAGACCAGCCGTTCCGGCCACTTGTACTTGGCGACGCCGAGGCCGTCGAGATGGTGCTGGACCTGTTCCATGGTCAGCTCGGGGCCGGCGGGGACGAGGAAGGCGCAGGCGCGCTCGCCCAGCCGCGGGTCGGGCATGGCGACCAGCGCGGCCTCGGCGATGCCGGGGTGGTGGAGCAGGAGCAGCTCGACCTCCTCCGCGTTGATCTTCTCTCCGCCCCGGTTGATCAGGTCCTTGATGCGGCCGTCGATCGAGAGGCAGCGCCTGCCCCCGAAGACCCGCACCGAGGCCAGGTCGCCGGTGCGGTAGAAGCCGTCCGAGGTGAACGCTCCGGCGTTGTGCGAAGGAGCGTCGTAGTAGCCGGGGATGGTGTACGGGCCGCGGCAGCACAGCTCGCCGGTGACCCCGTCGGGGACGGGGTTCTCGGTGCCGGGTTCGAGGATCACGAACTCGTCCAGGGGCGACAACTTCTCGCCCACCGTCTGCGCCCGCGCCTCGCGCGGGGTGCCCGGCCCGGTGACGGCGAAGAAGCCCTCGGCCATGCCGAACAGCTGGCCGGGCCAGACGCCGAGCCGCTCGATGTGCTCGATCAGCCGCGGCGGGATCTTGGCGCCGGACAGGATCGCGCGCTTCAGGGTGGGGGCCAGCGCCCCCATGCCCTGGTCGGCGACGTCCTGGAAGTGACCGTGCCCGATGACCAGGTCGGTGACGCCTTCCCTGGCCAGCAGTGGCAGGGACCGTCCCGGGTTCGGCGAGCCGAGGATCAGGCGGGCGCCCACACCGTGCGCCGCGTGCAGGCCGCAGACGATTCCGGCGTTGTGGATGATCGGGATGATGTGCCCGACCCGGCTGGAGGCGTCCCACCCCAGGCACCGGGCGTAGGCGGCCGCGTTGTACCAGTACTCGGCGTGCCGGCGCGGGATCACCTTGGGGACGCCGGTCGTGCCGCCGGACAGCTGGAAGACTGCCACGCCGTCGGGGTCGAGCCGGTCCTGGATCCGCTCGACCAGGCGGCGGGCCTCGGCCGGGTCGGTGTCCGCGCCGAGGTCTTCGAGCCGCAGGCAGCCGGGCCGGTCCTCCGCCGCGCCCGCAGTGATCACGTGCCGCGGTGCCGGCGCGTCGCGCCGCAGCTCGTCCGCCAGGGCGACCAGGTCGAACCTGTCCTCCGGATCGACCTCTACGAGGTGGGCGCGCGCCCCGGTGCGGGCGGCGATCTGGCCGAGCTCGTGCCTGCGGTGCAGCGCGAGCGTCGCCACCGGGACGAGCCCGGCCTTCAGCACGCCGTACCAGGCGAGGATCGTGTGGAGCCGGTTGGTGACCTGGAACAGCACCGGATCTCCGGGCCGCAGCCCGGCGGCGTGCAGGCCCGCGGCCAACAGATCGGTGCGCCGGTCCAGGTCGTGGTAGCTCAGCCGCCCTTCGGAGGCGACCACGGCGGGCCGGTCGGCGTGCCGGACCGCGGCGGCGTGGAACTGCTCCGCGAGTGTCAGCTCCTCCCAGAGGCCGGCCGCGCGGTAGCGGCGGACCGCCTCCGGCGGGAACGGCGGCGCCTTGGCGGAATGGTCGATTTCATCGTGGTCGGCGAGTGCCATGGCTCAGCAGGCCTCCACCAGGTCGGCGCGGCCGGCGACCAGGCCGGCGGCGAGATCGGGCAGGAACTCGCGGGGGCCTCGAACGATCACCGGGAGGCCGCGGCCGCGGAGCCGGTCGCCGAGTTCGAGGCGGTTGAGCAGATCGTCCCGGTCCGGCGGGCCGGCGATCCGGACCGCCGCCGCGTCCGAGCCGGCCGCCTGGTCGAAGCGGCTCAGGACCGCGTCGGCTTTGGGTCCCCACGGATCGGCATCGGCGAACTCGACGTCCACGATCGTGCCCTCTGGCAGGGAGGTCCGGTCGGGGACCGCGATCCTGTCGCGGCGCAGCGGCTGGCGGAGCACGAAGTCGATCAGCGCGTCACCGGTGGGCGGCCGGTCGCCGGGGCACGGGCGGCCGGCATACTCGGCCAGGGCCGCGCCGACGACGTGCGGTGCCGACTCGGCGAACCGGGCCAGGGTCACCTTGCCCGCCCTGGTCATGTACGCGACGAGCAGCCGGTTGACCGGCAGGTCCAGGCGGCCGGGGAAGGAGTCCCACCACCGCCGGCTGCGGGCCGCGACGTCCTGCAGGTGCTCGACGGCGGGACGCCGCTCGGCCTCGTAGTGGTCGAGGGCGTCGGCGAGCGTGCCGTGTTCGCCGAGGGCGGCGACGAGGGCGATGGCGTCCTCCATCGCGAGCTTGGTCCCGGAGCCGATCGAGTAGTGCGCCGTGTGGGCCGCGTCGCCGAGCAGCACGACGTTGCCGCGGTGCCAGCGCTCGCAGTGGACGGTGCGGAACCGCAGCCAGCGCGTCCGGTTGCCGATGAGGGCGTGACCGCGCAGGGGGTCGGCGAAGGCGCGTTCCAGGTAGCGCAGCGCGGTCTCGTCGGACGCGTCGGCGGGACCGGACGCCAGCGCCTCGGTGGTGCCGGCGAAACCGGCGTTCCTCCAGGTCCGTTCATCGGTCTCGACGAGGAAGGTGCTGCGATCGGGAGCGTAGGGATAGGCGTGCGTGACGAAGGTTCCCGCGCTCGTGGTGACCGGCATGAACAGCGCGCTCGGCAGCCCGGCGTCGGTTCCGCACCACAGGTACAGGCCGTCGCCCGACTCGACCTGCGCGCCGAAGTCCGCCGCGTGGCGGTCACGGGTGGCGCTGTTGACGCCGTCGGCGGCGATGACGAGGTCGGCGTCGAGCGCGTCGGCGTCCGCCCGCCGTCCGTGGTGCAGCCGGACGCCGGCCGCCTCCGCGTGCCGCTGCAGCACCGTCAGCAGGGTGGTGCGGGCGATCGCCAGCAGGTTCCCGTTCGGCATGCTCGCGACCCGGTCGCCGACGCGCAGGCTCATCTCGTGCGGATGGCTGTGGTCGATGATGTCGGCCAGGGACGCCTCGTCGGCCTGGCGCAGGTTGTGCTGGGTCCCCGCGGCGAGGCCCACGCCGAACCCGAACGTGGTCTCCGGGGTGGCCTGCTCGTAGACGTCGACGACGCACCCGGGGCGGGCCAGCTTGATCAGCCGGGCCGCGTACAGCCCGCCCGGCCCGCCCCCGAGCACCGCGACCGATGCGAGCCTCATCGGGCCCCGGCCTCGGCGGGCAGCAGCCGCTCCAGCGCGGAGACGTGGTCCGCGTGGTCGGCCGGGACGACGCTGGAGTAGATGGCGGTCCAGCAGTTCGGGCAGCAGTACTGCCGGAAGACCACCGGAGCGTCGACGTAGTCGGCGGCGCGCGCGGTGACCTGGGGCCCGGCGTCCTCGGGCGGTCCGTCGTAGCGTGCGAGCGCCATTGCGGGGCCGTGGCGCCGGTCGCCGAGCCGGTGGCCGCAATGAGCGCAGCCGACGACCGGGTGGCCGCCGTCGTCGACGAGGACGAGATTCACGTCCAGGCGCCTCGCCGCCGCCGGATCGATCGGGTCGGAGTCCAGGGGCGCGTCGATGGCGGCCCGTTCGCGGCGCCGGGCCAGCAGCGCGTCCCGCGCGTCCCGGGTCGCGGCGGTGTCGACTGTTCCGTCCCCGCTCACGACGACGCCGTAGACGTCGCGCGCACCGGTCATGGTGATCTTCCCTTCGCGCAGGTCGGCGACGACCGCCGCAGGGTCGCGGCGCAGCGGGTCTCCATAGCCCCCACCGCCCTGCCAATGCATGTAGAACACGTCGCCGGGCGCCAGATAGGTCTGCGAGTAGTTCTGCCCGACCTCCTGCTGCCCGCCGACCTCGGCGAGGTCGGCGGGGATGCGCCCGCCGCCGAGCGCTCCGGCGACCCCGGTGTCTCGGGCGATGATCTCCAGGCCGGTGTTGCCGGGATGGCCGCCGGCCAGGCCGTTGTTCTGCGCGACGGCCTTGCCCGCCGAGGCCAGCACGAGGCCCATCGGCGTGTTCGTGCCCCACGGCGTCATCGCGAGGGACGCGCTGACCCCACCGCGGTACTGGCCGCTCCCGCCGGAGTCCGGCTCCTCGCGGCGCCACAGCATCAGGATCGGGTAGAGGAACTCCGACATCTCGGTGTCGGGCACCCGTCCCATCGGGATGCAGAACAGCCCGCCGGTGTCCATGCCGTCGGCGTGCGGCCGGGCGCCGTAGCCGCCGGCCATGGGCTCCATCAGGATGTTGAGGAACGGCACCGGCACGTCCCCGCGCTCGTCGAGCCCGGCGATGACGGCGGTGTCCCAGGTGCCGCAGCACGACGCCTGGACGCTGCGGCCGAGCTCGACCGACCGGTCGAGCATCTGCGACAGGCACTCGGCCACCAGGGTCCCGGTCAGCCAGGCGGGGCCGATCGGCCCGCGGCTGACCGCGGCGGGGAAGGTCGCGTTGTTGATCGTCCCCTCCTCGGCGATCAGGTCGAAGCAGCGCATCAGCCCGCCCGCCGACCAGGGGATGTCGCCGGCGAGGATCGGCAGCAGCGCGAGCATGACGCCGCCGCGCATCCCCGCGTACGTGCAGTTGATCACGCCCGCCTGCGGGTCGGTGCCGGTGAAGTCGAAGGTCAGATGGTCGGCGGCCTTGGTCATCGCGACCGTGATCTTGTGCAGCCCGCGGTCGCCCTCGTGCGACTGGTCCTGGTAGCCGGTGGCGCGCCAGGTGCCGTCCGGCAGGCTCGTCAGCTTGGCCCGCAGCCGGTGCTCGGCGTCGGCCATCATCCGCTTCATCACGGCCTTGACGGTGTCGGCGCCGTACTGCTCGATGACGGCGAGCAGGCGCTCCCGGCCGACGTTGTTGGCGCCGACCTGGGCACGCAGGTCGAGGCCGACGAGCATCGGCACGCGCGAGCGGCGCACGTACAGGTCCGCTATGTCGTTCTGGATCGTGAAGTCCCGGACGACCTTCACCGGCGGGGTCGGCACCGACTCGGAGAAGACGTCCTGCGCGGCGGGCGAGAACGAGCCCAGCCCGACGCCGCCGAGGTCGGGCTCGTGGCAGATTCCGCTGGTCCAGGCGAACAGCTCGCCCTCGTAGAAGATCGGCTGGTAGACGATCACGTCGTTCTGGTGGAGGCCGCCGCCCACCCAGGGGTCGTTGCACAGGAACATGTCGCCCTCGGCGATGCCGGGGTTGGCGGCGCGGTTGGCGAGCGTCCAGTAGACGGCCAGGTCCACGGCGCCGACCAGCATCGTGTTGTAGAGCCCGACCTGCACCTCCTGGCCGAGCTCGTCTCCGATCGCGAAGTCGAAGTCGTTGGCGTCGGTGACGATCGGCGAGCCGGACATCCGCTTCAGCGCCTCGCCCATCTCCTCGGTGACCGACCAGAGGCGGTGCCGGACGACCTCGTAGGTCAGGGGGTCGAGTGCGTCGATCTGCTCCTGGCTCACCGTGTGCAGCGGCAGCGACGCCGGCAACGAGGCGGCCAGCGCCTCCGGGTCGACGGGCCGGCTGGCGAACTGCTCGGAGCCTGCGACTGGCATGGTCATCGGGCCGCCTCCTCGCGGGTCATGGTCAGGTTGCCGAGGCCGTCCACCGTGCCGGCGGTGCCGGCGGGGACGACGACGGTCGTGGTGGGCACCTCGACGATGGCCGGGCCGGTGATGCGGTGCCCGGCGCCCAGCGCGGCGTAGTCGTAGACGGCGGTGTCGACGTAGCCGCCGGCACCGAGCCGGATCGGGCGGCTGCCCACGCGGGCCGCGGCGGGGTCCGGGCCGTCGGCCGGCGCGACGGCCGGCAGCGCGGGCGAGAACGGCAGCACGCCGACCGCCCGCACGCGGTAGGTGATCGCCTGCATGCCGGCCTCGCGGAAGCCGGAGCCCTCTCCGTACAGTTCCGCGTAGCGGCGCTCGAACCGCGCGGCGACGGCGGCGATCCGCCCCTCGCCGACGGGCCCGTCGTCCACGGGCACGGCGAGCTCGGCGAGCTGCATGGAGTACCGCATGTCGATCTCGCGGTACAGCCGGACGTCGGCGAACCGCACCTTCTGGCGGGCCAGCCCCTCGCGGACCTGGCTCTCCAACTGCGCGAAGTTCTTCTCGACCGCCGCCGGGTCCATCGGGAACGGCGAGGGGTCCGACAGCTCGGCGGCCAGCGCCAGATCGGAGGCCACCAGACCGTAGGCGGAGAAGGCGGAGGCGACCTGTCCGAGCGGCACCACCACCTGGCCGACGCCGAGTTCGGCGGCGTAGCCGGCGCAGTGCGCGGGACCGGCGCCGCCGAAGGCGTAGAGCACGAACTCGCGCGGGTCGTGCCCGGCCTCGACGACGACCTTGCGCAGCAGGTCGCCGGTCTGGGCGTTCTGGATGGCGTGGATCGCGGCGGCGGCGTCCTCCACGGACAGGCCGAGCGGCTCGGCGACACGGGTGCGGATGGCTTCCCGCGCCGCCTCCAGGTCGAGGGCCCGCCTGCCGCCGAGCAGGCCGCGCTCGGTGAGGATGCCGAGCACGAGGTTGGCGTCGGTGTTCGTCGGCTCGGTGCCGCCCTGGCCGTAGCACGCCGGTCCCGGTACCGCCTGGGCGCTGCGCGGGCCGACCTGCAGGTTGCCGCCGGGGTCGATCCACGCGATGGCACCGCCCCCGGAGCCGATGGCGTGCACCTCCAGCGTGGGGACGTTGATCGGGTGGTGATTGATGATCGTCGTGGACGCCCGGGTCGGCTCGCCGTCGACGACCAGCCCGACCAGGAAGGTCGTGCCGCCGACGTCGGTGCTGATGATGTTGCGGTGCCCGAGCTGCCGCCCCAGCGACACCGAGCCGACGATGCCGCCGGTGAGCACCGAGCCGACCGTGCTGATGGCCGCGGCCGGGGCCTCGCGCGCGGCGACGGCGCCGCCGTTGCTCTGCATGACCAGCAGCGGACCGGTGAGGCCGCGCCGGCGCAGCTTGTCCTCCAGGTTGGACAGGTAGTCGCGCAGCCCCGGGCCGACCTGCGTGCTCATGATCGTGGTGGCGTTCCGGGCGAACTCGCGGATGCGCGGGCTGACCTCGGACGACAGCGACACGAACACGTCCGGGTCGAGCTCGTGCACGATCTCGCGGATCCGGCGCTCGTGCGAGGGGTTGCGGAAGGACCACAGCAGCGACACCGCGATCGCGCGGACGCCGTCGTCCAGCAGGGCGCGGACCGCGCGCCGCACGTCCTCCTCGTCGAGCGGGACGACGACCCGCCCGTCCCGGTCGATCCGCTCGTTGACCTCCCAGGCGTGCCGCTTGGGCACGAGGCCCGGAGGCTTGGTCTGGCCCAGGACGTTCTGCAGCTGGTCCGGCGAGCCGCCGAGGTACCGGCCCTCCACGTTCATGATGTAGATCGAGTCGCGGTGCCCCCGCGTGGTGACGAAGCCGACCGTCGGCACGTTGCCCATCACCAGCGCGTTGAGAGACGACGTCGTCCCGTGCGCGATGTGGTGGGTGTCGGCCAGCACGTCCTCGACGGTCGTGCCGAGCTGCTCGGACAGCGATGCGAGCACGTCCAGCACGCCCGCGGAGTAGTCCGGCGGGGTGGACGGCGCCTTGGCCGCGACGATGTCACCGCTCTCGTCGGCGAGGACCGCGTCGGTGAACGTGCCGCCGACGTCGATGCCGATGACGTATGCCATGTGGGGTCGCTCCTCTGCAGATCGGGGCAGAATCGGCGCCCGCGATTTACATTTGCGTTGATTATTCGACACTATCGTCATTCCGTCAAGAGTCCGCAGGTCAGACCTGCCACGGACGGGCGGCGCCGCGCTTCAGCCGGCCGTGCGGGCGGCGGGGAAGCGCTCGGCCAGCCAGCGGAGCATCACCCCGGCCGCCAGCGCGGCGCCGCTCGGACCGCCCTCGGCGATGGGGCCGCCGAAATGCGTCCCGGCCACCTCCGCGCGGGTCAGGTCGTCCGCTCCCAGCGCCGCGGCCATCGCGTCGAGATCGGCGGGGAAGCACGCCTGGTCGCCGCTCAGGCCGATGAGCAGCGCGGGCGCCCGGACTCCCAGGGCGCACCGCAGGAACCCGGCGTTGCTCGACAGCCCCGACCAGGTCGACAGCCAGGCGTCCGGCGTGGCCAGCCGCCCGAACCCGACCAGGCCGTAGTCGCTGAGGTCGGGCCGCCGACCGAACAGCGAGCCGTAGGGCCGCGCGTTGGGGTCCAGCGACAGGTCGGTGCCGCGCAGGTCCGCGTCCGTGCGGTAGACGGTCAGGAGGCGCGGCGCCAGCGCGCGCCGCCGGTCGGCAGGGTCGCCGGAGGCGGCGTAGGCGGCTCGCGCGTCCGCGGCCTCGGCCGCCCGTTCGCGGGCGAGCGCGTCCAGCCGCGCGACCCGCTCCCGCTGCGCCCGCCGGTACCGCGCCACGAACTCGGGCGGATACGACGAGGACGCCGGTGCCGGCACGAACCCGTTGGCGGGGTCGTACGGGTCCAGCGCGGGGTCGGCCGACAGCGGATCGTCCTCGTCCGCGACCGACGGGTCGATCAGCCGCATCAGCAGCTGCCCCTGCCCGACGTGCGGGGCCAGGAACACCGCCGCGTCCGGGACGGGCAGTTCCGCCTCGGCCAGCCCGGTCGACCGCCCCGAGGGGCCGCGCGCGATCCGCTCGTCCGGGGCCGCGTTCGCCTGCTCGTGGTAGAAGGCGAACAGCGGCCCCCCGCCGGAATGCCCGAGGCTGACCGCGGACACCCAGCCCCGCTCGCGGAGGAAGCACTGGCCGGCCGCGAGGTCCAGGAGCGCCTGCTCGTGCAGCAGCGACAGGTCGTTGTTGGGCGAGCGGGTGCCCTGCGTCCACACCGCGTAGCCGCCCGCGAGCAGGTAGGGGACCAGGACGTGGTGGGTCACGTCCTGCCGCGGGTGCGCGAGGCACACGACGGTCGTGGCCCCGGCGACCGTCCGCAGCACCCCGCTGACCTTCGCCCCGTCGGCCGTGGTCAGCTGATGGGTGCTCTCGGTGGTGCCGGGCGGAAACGCGCCCGCGTCGACCCAGCGCCCCGAGCCGAGCCGCGTGCCGCTCATGCCGGCTCGACGCGCAGAGCGTCCTTGTCGTGCTGGGTGATGCGCGCGGCACCGAGCCCGGCGACGCTGGAGTACCAGACCGCGTGCCGGCAGCCGGTCGCCCGGCGGTCGATCACGATCGCGCCCGGTGAGGTGATCCGGTAATAGGGGCCGACGCGGCCGACGGACACCGCCGGGTCCCGGCCGGCCACCTCGACCAACGGCACGTTCTCGGGGACGTCGAGGACGAACAGCGTGGTCATGCCTGCCCCCGCGCGCTCTGCGCCTCCCGCGCCCCTTCGCCGTGGCGCTCCTGCCACCGTGCCGCACGCTCGACGATCAGCTCGGCCTTGCGCTCCAGCAGCGCCGCCATGCTCGGCTCTCCGGGGCCGGACACGACGTCCACCAGCGCGTCGATCGTCAGGGCCGCGTCGAGGTCCTCCTGCGGCGTGACGGGGCGCAGCGCGCGGGTGACCTCGATCATGTAGCCGTTCGGGTCGTGGGTGTAGATGGACTCGATGGTCTCGTGCTGGATCTGCATCTCCACCGGCCACCGGCTCCCGTCCAGCCGCCGCCGGTACTCCAGCAGGTCCTCCTCGCCGTCGACGTGGATCGCGAGGTGGCGGGAGCGCACGAAGTAGTCCGGCACCTCCGCCGCGAACCTGGAGTACGCGTCGCCCTTCGACCCGCCCCCGAACGGCGCGAGGCCGAAGTAGTAGAAGAACGCGAGCCGGTCGCCGTTGCCGATGTCGAAGAAGAAGTGGATGAAGTCGGGGTGCTTCTCGGGCCCCCAGCCCGCGGCGCAGATGGAGTGGACGACCGGGAAGCCGAGCACGTCGCGGTAGAACGCGACGGTCCCGGCCGGATCGAACGTCGGATAGGCGACGTGGTCGACCCCGCGGGCCTTGTGAGCGAGCCGCTCGGACATGGTGACAACCTCCTGTCTTTACCGGACGCGGTGGCCCGGCTGTGGAACGTCGAGTCGCAGCAGCCGCCCGGCGCCGGGGACGTCGGCCGGCAGGCCGAGCCCGGTGAGCAGGCTGAAGGCTCCCGCGGTCGCCGCCGACAGCACGGGGAGGCCGAACTCCTCCTCCGCGGCGGCGACGAGGTCCAGCGACGGCATCTGCACGCACGCGGAGATGACCAGCGCGTCGGCGCCGCCGAGGTCGAGCGACCGGGCGGCCGCCATGACGCGGTCCCCCGGAATGCAGCCGACCTCGGCGTTGCCGGCCACTTCGAGCGTCCGCCAGTCCGCGACGGTGAAGCCCTCTGCCTCCAGGTAGCCGACCACCTGCTCGGCGAGCGGCCGCAGGTACGGGGTGACCAGCGCGATCCGCTCCGCGCCCAGCGCGCGCAGGCCCTCGACGAGGGCGCCGGCGCTCGACCTGACGATGGCCGCCGACCCGCCGGCCGCCAGTTGCTCGGCCACCGCGGCCTCCGCCCGGCGGTGCTCGCCGGGGCCGGCGGCCGTCAGCGCGACGAGGCAGGCGTAGAGCAGGGCGTCGACGCCGGCGTCGCCCAGTTCCAGCACGCAGCGTTCCCGCTGGGCGTTCATGGCGCGCAGCTGCTCCGGCGACACGGTCTGCATCCGCATCCGGCTGCCGTGGAAGGAGAAGCGGGCCTGCGGGTGCCGGCGCAACAGCTCCGGCATCTCCGACTCGACCGTCACATTCGAGCTGGGGACCACCAGCCCGATCCGATACGTACGCACGCCCGACCTCCATGTTTGACTAAGATGAAGATAATTCTACACACGCGTCAAATCATGGGCGACGGACGAACACCGCATCTGCCATGCGAGTCCGGCGTGGAGGGTCCTCGGCCGCCCTCAGTCCCGCTGCGCCGACAGCAGCGTCTCCAGGGCCGTGACGTCCTGCTTGAGCAGTTCGACCACGCGGGCCACCCCGGTGCCGGACGCCTCTCGCGGGTCGCCCGCCAGCACCGTCGCCACCGCCATACCCGCCAGCTCCGTCACGACGCGCCGATCGGCCTCGTCGTCACCGGGCTTGTGCCACCAGGCGACCCAGTTGCACAGGCCGATGATGCCGAGCGCCGCGACGCGGGGATCGACCGCGCGCAGCTCGCCGGTTCCGATGCCTTCGGAGATGAGCGCGGTGAACTCGCGCAGCACGTCCCGCCGCGCGGTGTCGTAGGCCTCGGAGATCTCGTCCGGGAGGTCGGCCTCGGACCGGATCAGCAGCCGGAACCGCTCGGGGTGCCGCGCCTGCAGCCGCGCCACCGACGCCGCCATCTCCCGCAGCCGGTCGGCGACGGACAGGTCCTCGCGCATCCGCGTCTGCCGCAGTTCGCTCGCCGGCCCGACGGCGACCTCCTTGACCAGCCGCAGCAGGAGCGCTTCCTTGCTGGGGAAGTAGTGGTAGAGGGCCGGGCGCGTCAGCCCGGTCTCCCGGGCGATGTCCTGAAGGCTCGTCCCCGCGTAACCGCGCGCGGCGAACAACTCGGTCGCCGCGTCGAGGATCTGCCCCTCGACGAGCGAGCGGCGCGTCCCCGCCGCCGGAGCCTCGGCTCGCTTCGCGCGGCGCCCTTTCGATGTGTTCTTCCCCTCTGCGTTCACACGGCGAACCCTAGCGACTCCTTGTCATGACGTTGACGTTCACCACAGACGTTGAATAATCTACGCAGGTGTCAAATGTCACATGCTTCGAAGGAGGCTCGCATGGACGGTGGCAAGAGCGCGGCGTTCGATCCCCTGGCGGTCGCCCCGGTCGACGTCCTGCGGCGCGGCCTGGCCGAGCAGCGCGCGTCGGGCTGCCCGGTGTCGCACGTTGCTCCCGGGCTGGGCTTCGTGTCACGGCACGAGTTCGCCCGCAAGGCCCTGCTCGACTCGGACGCGCTGAGTAACGAGGGCAACTTCGTACTGGAGGGTGACGGGGACGGACCGCCGCCGCCGTCCCTGATCACCCAGAGCGATCCCCCCGAGCACACCGCCCTGCGCGACCTGCTGCGCCCCGGCTTCGCCCGCACCCCGATCGCCGAAGCCACGCCGTGGATCACCGAGCGGGTGCACGAGCTGGTCGGCGCGCTGCCCGACGGCGGTCCGGCCGACGTGGTCGGCGACATCGCGCTGCCGCTGACCGCGACGGTCATCGCCCGGCTGGTCGGCGTACCGAACGAGGACGCCGACGAACTGGCCCGGCTCTCCCTGGCCATCACCGCGATGCTGCCCGCGAGCTTCGTCGGCAGCGACGAATGGCGGCGGCTGGAGTCGTACTTCACCGCCGCGGCCGTTCAGCGCCGCGCAGCCGCCGAGCAGCCCGACGACCTGCTGACCCGCCTGGCCGCAGGCCGGATCGACGGGCGCCCGCTCTCGGACCGGGAGGTCGCGTTTCACGCCTGGCAGCTTTTCGTCGCCGGACTCGAAAGCACCGCGTACACGATCGGCTCGACCGTGTACCAGCTGCTCAGCGTCCCGGACCGCTGGAAGGCTCTTCTCGCGGACCGCTCCATGCTGCCCGACGTCCGCGAGGAGGGGCTGCGGCACGGATCGGCCATCCGCTGGGTCTTCCGCACAGTGCGCCGTACGGCCGACCTCGGCGGCGAACCGCTCCAGGCCGGCGACCGCATGATCATCGGCCTGGAGTCGGCGAACTTCGACACGGCGGTGTTCGGCCCGGACGCCGACGAGTTCGACCCGCGGCGCCGCACCGCGCGCCGTCACATGTCCTTTGGCCACGGCATCCACCTGTGCCTCGGCGCCGAACTCGCCCGCCTGGAGATCTCCGCGACGCTGGAGGTCCTCCTGGACCGCCTGCCCGGACTCCGCCTCCTCACCCCCGACGCCCCCTACCAGGAGGTCCAGAGCCCGATGTTCTGCGGCCCCCAGCGCCTGGACGTCACCTGGTGACCGAGCGGACGGCAAGCCACCCTCCGCCGGATGGGCATTAGCGTCTGAGGCCCGCCTGGGGCCACAAACAGCGACCTCCATCCGCGCCTGGTCGGCGCCGACAGGCCTCACCATCCGACCCCCGGGTGGGTGGCGCCTCGGCGGGGTGGCGGAGACCTGGCCAAGGCGGTTCGCGCCGCGGTGGTCGACAAGCGGGCCGGTGGCATGGGCCTGACCGTCGGACGCGAGTCCTTTCAACGTCCCCGGCCCCGATTGAACGGCGCCACCACCGTCGCCAACCAGGGCCTGGCCGCCGGGGCCGCCAAGTTCACCCCCTGGAAGGCTGCTGGTACGGCGACGGCGGCATCTACTTCAATTCCACCAGCGGAGGCGACGCCAAGAACGGCGACGCCCCAGGCGCCGACGGGTTCCGCGAGGGCTACGGGCAGGTCTGGTGCTTCCACCCTGTTCGTCAACACCCTCGGCTCCACCACCGACCTGACACCGCCCGGCCGTACCTATGCCATCACCGGGCCCTGGCGCCGCGGCCGCTTTGACCAACCGGATCCGGCAGAGCGGACCGGCCACGGGCCAGACAGCCCCAGGCCGGCACCCCTGTTCCAGTCGCGCTAGGGATTTGAAGGGATCGCCCTAACGTGACTGGGCTCGGGGGCTGCACTGGCCCGGCAGTTTGCGGCCGCACCGGCCTGCCGCGGTGACCAACGGTGTGCACTAGACGGAAGGCGGTGGACGGTCACGGCGTGCGGGCGTGATGCGCCGCACTTTGTCCAGCTCAGTGCCGGTGGGTGGGACCGCGGTGACTTGTCGTTGTATCATTTTGTGGTGATGTCAGTTCAAACTGATCTATTGAGGACGCTGGCCGACCCGCTGCGCGCCCAGATCGTGTCGCTGCTGGCCGCTGAGGCGCTGTGCAACTGTCACCTCGTGGAGGAGACCGGCGCCAGGCAGACCAACATCTCCAACCATCTGCGGGCGATGCGTGAAGCCGGACTGGTGGAGACCGAGCCCTGCGGGCGGTTCACCTACTACCGGCTGCGGCCCGAAGCGCTGGAGCAGGTGGCGGGTGAACTCGGCGAGCTGGCGGCCGCCGCCCGCGACGTCCAGACCCACCGGCGAAAGAGGCCGTGCACGTGACCAGCACGCAGGACTCCGGCACCACGACTCGTCCGCGGGAAGCCGGGGTGGTCGCGGGGCTGTCGACCCTCGACCGGTTCCTGCCGGTGTGGATCGTCGCGGCGATGGTGATCGGTCTCGGGCTGGGACGCGCCGTCCCCGGGCTGGACGACGCGCTCGCCAAGGTCGAGGCCGGCGGGATCTCGCTGCCGATCGCCCTGGGCCTGCTGGTGATGATGTACCCGGTGCTGGCCAAGGTCCGTTACGACCGGCTCGACACCGTCACCGGCGACCGCCGCCTGATGCTCGCCTCGCTCGGGCTGAACTGGCTGATCGGCCCGGCGGTGATGTTCGCGCTGGCCTGGATCTTTCTGCCCGACCTGCCCGAGTACCGCACCGGCCTGATCATCGTCGGGCTGGCCCGGTGCATCGCGATGGTCATCATCTGGAACGACCTGGCGTGCGGCGACCGGGAGGCCGCCGCCGTGCTGGTCGCACTCAACTCTGTCTTCCAGGTCATCGCGTTCGGTGCGCTCGGCTGGTTCTATCTGCAGGTCCTGCCCGGTTGGCTGGGGCTGGCGACCGACGAGGCGGACTTCCCGGCCGGCAAGATCGTGGTGAACGTGCTGGTCTTCCTGGGCATCCCGCTGGCGGCCGGATACCTCACCCGCCGCCTCGGCGAACGCGCCCGCGGACGCACGTGGTACGAGGACCGGTTCCTGCCCCGGATCGGCCCGGTCGCGCTGTACGGGCTGCTGTTCACCATCGTCATCCTGTTCGCCCTGCAAGGCGACACCATCACCAACCAGCCGGTCGACGTCGCACGCATCGCCGTCCCGCTGCTGGTCTACTTCGCGCTGATGTGGGGTGGATCCTTCGCCCTCGGCCGCGCCGTCCGGCTGCCCTACCCGCGCACCGCGACGCTGGCGTTCACCGCCGCCGGCAACAACTTCGAGCTGGCCATCGCCGTCGCGATCGGCACCTTCGGTGTCACTTCCGGCCAGGCGCTGTCGGGTGTGGTCGGCCCGCTTATCGAGGTCCCTGTCCTGGTGGGGTTGGTGTACGTGTCGCTGTGGCTGCGTCGCCGGTCCCTGGCCGCCGGGCGGTGACGCGGCGATGACCCGCATCGGCCTGGAGACGTGCGGGGGAGGCCCACGGTGACCGTCACACCCGGCGACGCGCTGCTGGACCGCATCGCCGCGCGGCTGGCCGACCGGTTCCACGGTCTGGTCTCCGCCGAGACCGCCCGCCGTCTGGTCGCCGAGTCCTACCGGCAACTGCGCGGCACCTCCAAAGTCGGCGCCCATCTGGTGGTGCTGGCCGAGCGGTTCGCCGCCGAGCGGCGTCACGCTGGGCTGCGGCGGCGCCTGCCCGCTCCTGCCCGGCACCCGGTATCTGGACTGGGCCGTCCCCGACCCCGCCCACCAGCCGCCGGCCGAGATCCGCCGCATCCGCGACGAGCTCGACCTGCTCGTCACCGACCTGCTCACCACCCTCGACCAACCCGACCCCGGCCGACCCGGCCTCGACCAATCCAGGCTCGACCAGCGAAGGAACACCGATGCCTGATCAGTCTCGCTCTGCCAAGCCCAGCGTCCTGTTCGTCTGCGTGCACAACGCCGGACGCTCCCAGATGGCCGCCGCCTACCTCACCCACCTGGCCGGCGACCGGGTCGAGGTCCGCTCCGCCGGATCGGAGCCCGCCGACCAGGTCAACCCCGCGGTGGTGGCCGCGATGGCCGAGGAGGGCATCGACGTCTCCGCCGAGACTCCCAAGATTCTCACCGTGGACGCCGTCCAGGCCTCCGACGTGGTCATCACCATGGGCTGCGGCGACACCTGCCCGGTCTTCCCCGGCAAGCGCTACCTGGACTGGACCCTCGACGACCCCGCCGGGCAGGGCGTCGACGCCGTCCGCCCCATCCGCGACGAGATCCGCAAGCGCGTCGAGAACCTCCTCGGCGAGCTCCGCCCGGAGAACTGAAGAGTCGGCGGACGGGCGGTACCGGTGACAGGTTCGAGGGCGTACATGATGATCAGATAGGTGCCGACCAGGCAGACCAAGGCACCAGCGATGTTCCAGCGGTCGGGCCGGTAGCCGTCGAGGACCATTCCCAAGCCAGCGGGTCGGCGACGAACACGCCGCCGTAAGCAGCGAGGACGCGGCCAAATTCAGCGTCGGGTTGGAAGGTGGCGACGGAGCCGTAGACGCCGAGCGCGACGATCCACCAGGGCCTTTGTGCTCGCGGATGCCCTACCAGATCAGCTGGGCGCCGTCGATCTCGGCGAGCGCGGTCAAGGCGAACAGGACCAGGGACCGGATGCCCGTCGTGATCGGAACCTCAGGCTCGGCCATCTCCTGCCGGGTGCGTCCGGCATCGCCGCCGCAGGCGTCGGGTACGCGGCACGCCGGATGCGGTGGCGGCCACCACATCACCGCCATGGCGGTCTCCTACATCACCTTGCTGACGGCCTTCGACGTCGACAACGGCCCCCGGCTGCCGCTCTGGAAACTGCTGCCCCCGATCACCTTCTGGTTCCTGCCCGCCGCGATCGGCCGCTGGCTTCGGGCGCTGTCCGAGGAGATGACGGTTCAGCGGCTCGGCCCGGACGGTGAATCGGTGGCCGTGCGGCTGCGGATCGACGTGGACGCGTTCGCCTCGGCCCGTGGCGCTGCAGGGCGCCCCGGTCCGAAATAGGCTAGGGGCCACTCCGCGATCAGCAGCAATGCTGGAGATACGCCTGCAGGTTGGACAGAGCGGAGGCGACGGTCTCCTTATCGGCGCGATACAGAACGACCTTGCCTTCCCTGCGGGAGGTGAGGATGCCGCCCTTTTTCAGCTCAGCGAGTTGCTCGGAGGCCCGGGGCTGGCTGATTCCGGCGAGCTGGGACACCTGGTTCACCGACAGCTCCGCGCCCCGGGCGAACAACAGCATGATGCGCTGCCGGGTTGGGCTGGCCAGCGCCTTGAGGAAGTCGTGCACGGCAGGGCTGAGCTCGACCGGCTCTTGCTGTTCGTCGGGCGCTGTCGTGCCGGACGCTGCGCAGGCAGCCATGCAGGCGTCCGGAGCGGCGGGCACGGTCGAGGTTTGCGGCATGGATCCTCCCCTCCAGCGTCATTCAACCACATACCGCTGCTTTGACATATCTCTAATCACGTATATGTTCTCGGGCATGACCACATCAACCGATCCAGTCGTCATCGTCGGAGCCGGGCAGTCCGGCCTGGCCGCAGCGCGTGCCGTGCGTGATGCGGGCATGCGGCCCCTCGTCCTGGAGGCCGGCGATCGCCCCTCAGGTTCCTGGCCGGGCTACTACGACAGCCTCACGTTGTTCTCTCCCGCCCGCTACAGCGCGATGCCCGGCTTCCCCTTCCCCGGCGATCCCGACCGCTATCCGACGCGCGACGAGGTCGCCGACTACCTGGATAGTTACGCCGCCCACCTCGACGTGGAGATCCGTACCGGGACACGAGTCAGCGATGTCGAATCCCGTGGCAGGGGGTTCGTCGTCCAGACCGCCGACGGTCAGGCCATCCCCGCCGCCGGGATCGTCGCCGCCAGCGGCTCCTTCGGCAAGCCGTACCAGCCCGTCCTGCCAGGCCAGGAGGACTACACCGGCGAGATCCTGCACGTCGCGCAGTACCGTCACCCCAAGCGATACGCCGGCCAGAGAGTCGTCGTCGTAGGAGGCGGCAACTCGGGCGTCCAGGTGGCCTACGAACTGGCCGAGGTCGCTTCGGTGACCATCGCGACCCTGCAGCCGATCTCCTTCATGCACCAGCGGATCGGCGGCCACGACCTGCACCACTGGCTCGAGACCAGCGGCTTCGACCTGCTTTCCGGCCCATGGCTCGGGCACCTCGTGCCTGGCCCGCTCGTGCTCGACACCGGTGACTACCGCAACGCCCTGGAATCAGGCCGGTTCGACCGTCAGCCGATGTTCACCGCATTCGACGGCGACGGGGTCGTCTGGCCGGATGGGCGGCGGGAGAAGGTCGACGTGGCCCTGTACGCCACCGGATACCGGCCCGATCTCGGCTACCTGCGCTCACTGGGAGCTCTGGACGACGCGGGGTTGCCCGCACACGTCCACGGGATCTCCGTCACTCACGCCGGGCTGGTCTACCTGGGGCTGGAGTTCCAGCGCTCGTTCTCCTCCAACACCGTGCGCGGAGTGAGCCGCGATGCCGACTACGTCGCCGGTCAGCTCGCCGCCTACATCCACGATGCGGCCGGCGCCATCGGACTCTGACGAAAGGTACGCGGCGCGCTCGTTCGCCTCAGCGACCCGCGTCACCTTCCACGACGACCGTGGGGGAATCTGCATCAGCGTGCCGTGCGGACCCTCACCGCAACCGAGTGGCCACCGCCGCCACCGCACCTGTCTCGGACCCGAACCGCCCGTTCCACGGGCCACCCGTGCAAAGCCACCCGCACAACGCAGCGAGGAGATCATGAGCGAGAACGACCAGTCCCAGGAGCCCACCGAGCAGGCGCCCGAGCCGGCGGCCGGGGGCAGCCGCTGCGGGGTCAGCAGCTGCTGCGCCGACACCGAGCAGCCCCCGGACCCGGCGGTCACCGTGATCGGGGCCAAGACCAGCGCCGGGGGCGGCTGTGCTGACAGCGCAGACTCCGGCGATCTGCCGGTGGTGGTCATCGGGGCGGGACCGGTCGGACTGGCCGCTGCCGCTCATCTGGCGGAACGCGGCCTGGACTTCGTGGTCCTGGAGGCCGGCGAGGCCGCCGGGGCGGCGATCTCCGAATGGGGACACGTCCGGCTGTTCTCGCCGTGGCGGTACGACACCGACGCCGCCGCTCGCCGACTTCTGGAGCCCACTGGATGGACGCTGCCCGATCCGGAGGCGCTGCCGACCGGCGCCGAGCTGGTCCGCGACTACCTGGCCCCGCTGGCCAGGGTGCCTGAGCTGGCCGAACGGATCCGCACCGGCACCCGCGTGGTCGCCGTCGCCCGGCGCGGCGTGGACGTGACCCGCACCGTCGGCCGCGACGAGCAGCCGCTGCTGGTCCGCACCGTCGGCCCGGACGGCGCCGTCACCGACCTGACCGCCCGCGCCGTCATCGACGCCTCGGGTACCTGGGGCCGCAGCAACCCGCTCGGCCACTCCGGCCTGTCCGCCCCGGGCGAGGACCAGGCCGCCCCTTACCTGACCGGGCCGCTGCCGGATGTGCTGGGCCGCGACCGCGACCGCTTCGCCGGCAAGCACGCCCTGGTCGTCGGCATGGGCCATTCGGCCGCCAACACCCTGCTCGCCCTCGCCGAACTCGCCAAGACCGCGCCGGGCACCCGTATCACCTGGGCCGTCCGATCGGCGTCGGTCGCCCGTTCGTACGGCGGCGGCGACGCCGATGGTCTCCCGGCGCGCGGCGCGCTGGGCACCCGCCTCAAGGCCGCCGTGCAGGGCGGGGAGATCGAGTTGGTCCGGTCCTTCACGATCACCGGTTTCGCCGCACCCGCCGGCGGCCCCGCTACCGGGCCCGTCCAGGTCGCCGGCACCACCCCGGACGGAGAGCGCGTCATCGAGGCCGATGCCGTGGTGGCGGCCACCGGGTTCCGGCCCGACCTGGACATGCTCCGCGAAGTCCGGGTCGAGCTCGACCCGGCCACCGAGGCGCCGGTCCGCCTCGCGCCGGTGATCGACCCCAACTTCCACTCCTGCGGCACCGTCCCCCCGCACGGCGAACGCGACCTCGTCCACCCCGAGACCGGCTTCTACCTGGTCGGGATGAAGAGCTACGGCCGGGCCCCGACCTTCCTGATGGCCACCGGATACGAGCAGGTCCGCTCCATCGTCGCCGCCCTGGCCGGAGACCGGGCCGCGGCCGACGCCGTCGAACTCGACCTCCCCGAAACCGGCGTCTGCTCCACCAACCTGATCACTGAGGACCAGCTGCCCGGCGCCGCCGCCGACGGCTGCGGCACCTCCTGCGGCACCGAACCCGCCGAGACACCGGCCGCGGTCACCGCGGACGAAGCCGGAGGCGGCTCGTGCTGCGGCGGATCGGCGCCCGAGCCGGTCGCCATCGGCATCGGCGCTCCCGCCGGACTGGGCTTTGCGACCGGAAGCGTGCACGGCTATTCCGGCGACGCCGAACGAGGCGACAACTAGCCCCGTGAGCCGCGAATCCTCAGTCCCGGTGTCGGCGGCGGCCCGCCCCGCCGTCGACACCGGTGTCGCCTCCCGCGTCCCGTTGCTCGCGCTGTGCGTCACCGAGATCACCAGCTGGGGCGTCCTCTACTACGCTTTCCCGGTCCTGGCTCCGGGGATCAGCCGCGACACCGGCTGGTCCACCAGCGCCATCACCGCGGCGTTCTCAGCCGCGCTGATCCTGGCCGCGCTCGGCGGCATCCCGCTCGGCCGCGCGCTGGACCGGCACGGCCCCCGGCTGCCGATGACCGGTGGCTCAGTGCTCGGCGTCCTTGCCGTCATCGGCCTGGCCGCCGCGCCGAACCTGGGCTGGTTCGTGGCCGCGTGGCTGCTGGCCGGGACCGCGATGACCGCCGTGCTCTACCAACCCGCGTTCGCCGCCCTCACCCGCTACTACGCCCCCCACCACCTGGGTGCCCTGACCACCCTCACGCTCGTCGCGGGCCTGGCCAGCACCGTCTTCGCACCCCTCACCAGTGCCCTGGCCACCCAGATGTCCTGGCGGGCCGTCTACCTCGTCCTCGCCGTCGTCCTGGCCGCCGTGACCATCCCCCTGCACTACCTCGCGCTGCGCCGCCCGTGGCCGCCGCCCATCGAGCACGGCACCGCCTCCGCGGACGATGCCGCGGACGATGGCGATGTCGGCCGCGACGACGGCAGTGACCAGGTGGGCGCCGCGGTGCACACGGTGGTGCGCAGTACGCCGTTCCTGCTGCTGACCACGGCGTTGACATTGTCGGCGTTCTCGATGTTCGCCGTGCTGACCAACCTCATTCCGCTGCTCACCGCGCGCGGGGCCTCCAGTGGCATCGCCGCCTGGGCACTCGGCCTCGGCGGCGTCGGGCAGGTCGCCGGTCGGCTGGGCTACCGTGCCCTGGTCCGCCGCAGCAGCGTCCGGACCCGCACCGTGTGCATCCTGGCCGGCTCCGCCGTCACCACCTTCGTGCTGGCCGCGGTGCCCGGCCCCCTTCCGCTGCTCATCGCCATCGCCGTGCTGGCCGGCACCACGCGCGGCATCGCCACCCTGCTGCAGGCCACCGCCGTCTCCGACCGGTGGGGCACCGCCGCCTACGGCTCCCTGTCGGGCGTCATGGCCGCGCCCGTCACCATCGCCGGCGCCATCGCCCCCGCCGCCGGCGCCGCCCTGGCCGCCGGCCTCGGCGGCTACCCCGCCCTGTTCATCGCGCTCGCCGCCGCCGCGGCGCTGGCCGCCCTGGCGGCCATCGGCAGCATCCCCCGCCGCCCTGTCGCCACCCCCGCAACCGGCCCCAGCGCCAAGAGCTTCCAGACGCCCGACAAGAAAGCCACCGAGGACTACATCACCGGAAAATTCGGATGAACATCGGTGACCCGTCAACGACCCACCCGCGCCCACACCACCGTCCGCCCGCAGACCATCGGGCGGCCGCAGACCATCGGGCGGCCGCGCATCCTGCAGGCCAACGGCGTCGAACTCGACCTGGACGGCTACCAGGTCCGTGTAGACGGCCAGCAAATCGAGACCGACCACGACCACCCCACCCTCGTCGGCGCCATCCGCGGTCGCGGTTAGATTATTCGACCTCGGCGACTGGTAGGTCTGAGCCTTTCCTGATCGCTTACCGGACGTTGTGGTGCGGCCGCGGGGTTTCGCATCGGAAGTTCTCGGCCTTCTCGACGCTGCCGCCAAGATGATTACCTGCGGGGTAGGGGCAGAGTGGCCGCGTTCGTCCCGTTGCGGCATTGG
The DNA here is from genome assembly GCF_900115095.1 of Actinomadura madurae. Taxonomy (GTDB): domain Bacteria; phylum Actinomycetota; class Actinomycetes; order Streptosporangiales; family Streptosporangiaceae; genus Spirillospora; species Spirillospora madurae. Next base: position 235,857 of record NZ_FOVH01000005.1, on the reverse strand, counting down.
TGGCGAGGATCTGGTCGGGAGCGATGCCGTGGCGAAGCCATTTCTCCATCGCGGTCAGAGTGCCGAAGGAGGTTGTGCCGGGGCCGCCGCCGCACTGGAACATTCCAGGCACCATGAAGAGCCGGGCGAAATCGCTCACCGTTCCCGGTCGTGTCTTCCTTGCGACGGCGTCGTAATAACGGATGAGGGTCTTGGGGTTCAGGGCCGGGTCGGCCCAGCCCTGGACTTGGGGGCCTTCACCGGCCCCAGCGCCTCCCGGCAGGTGGCGATGACGAGCGCCGGGTCGATCTCGTGGCCGTTCTTGGGCTCGACCACCGCCGTGACCGCTTCGCCCCACTTATCGTCGGGGAGACCGATCACGGCACAGTCGTTGACGCCGGGGAGCGTGTGGATGACCTGTTCGACCTCCCGCGGGAAGACGTTGAAGCCGCCACTGATGATCATGTCCTTCTTGCGGTCGACGATGTAGATGAACCCGTCGGCGTCGCGGTACCCGATATCGCCGGTGCCGTGCCAGCCGCCTTGCCGGCGTGTCTCGGCGGTGGCGGCGATCTGCTCCGGGCCGAGGAAGGTGCAGATGAAGGGCGATTCTGCTTGCCCGTAGACCTGGATCGACTTGGCAAGGCGTTCGCACCGGTTCGATTGCAGCGTCGTGGGCATCGTGAACGAGTTCACCTACCTGGCAGAGATCCCCCGCACTATCCGGCTCAGGACCCGCGGGAGCGGCGCTGCGCCTGGCGGCCACCCTTGTGGCTCGGTCTGCCGAAAGCTCGTCAGTTCCGACCGAGAACTGCACGCGTTAGTGAAACGGCGGCAAATTGGCATGTAGCCCCGGGTTTCGATGAATGGGTCGACGTACAGGAGGTGTAAATGCCGTGGTGCGGACGGAAAGGAACTTTCTTCCCGCTGCCCACAGTTGCGTCACGAGGGCGCCACGTGGAATCCGCGGCACGGTACCTGGTACTTCTACCTGGAGCTCGACGCCGGTCCGGGTGGCAATCGCCGTCGGATCCGCCGTGGCGGGTTCACTACTCAAAAGGGATCCGGGGACAGGATCGCGCACCGAGCCGCCCCGTGCCGAGCTGGCCGGGCTTCCGCCGCACCGCCGGACGATCGGAGCGGCGACCTGCTGTCTTCGCCAGGACAGCCGGAAGGACCGCAGGACGTCAACCCGAGCACGGAGAAGAGGCTCGGCGGCGTTGAGGAGAGCCGTCCCGGTGCGAACCACCGTTCGGGGGGACGAGCAGCTTTGAGCACCGGGCACGGGCTGTTGCCTCATTCCCGGTGCGGGAGGTCCCACAGATGGAGAGCGGTCTGATCCTTGGAGACCGTGCACCAAGCGTCTTTTCCTGCCGACAGGGGAGGCCCCGAGACAGGGAAGGGGTAGACGACTGATCCTCGCAGGGCCATTGTGTGTGGGTTGACGAGCCAGTGGCGGGGGACCTTCGCGTAGTACTCGGTGCCGGCCACGGCGATGTCGTCGTACGGGAACGCCGCTTCGAAGTCCCAGCGAGCGCGGTCGTCTCCCGAAGGAGGGGTACGGCGTCCCCGGCGTTCAGTCGCCGTAGTTCCGTGCCGTCTTCCGCCTGGTGGAGGTAGAGGGCCCACTGCCCCGTATCCGTCGTCAGGAAGTGCTCCCCGGACGGACTCACCGCGAGAAAGACCTCCTCGACGAATCGCTGGACGGTGAGCTGCGTACCGTCCCAGCGTCCCCACAGCACGGGTGAACTCTCCTCGCCCTCCGCGATGGACAGCCCCATGTACGCCGGATCGGGGTGAGGAAAGTGGAAGGAGCCCGATCCCACGGTCATCGTCGCGACCCGGGCCAGCAGCGAGCCGTCGGCGGCGTCGAGGATCAGCCATTCCTCCTCGGTGTCGTGCCCCATGTGGCCGCGGACGTGAGCCCACAGGACCTTGCCGTCGGAGGAGAAGGCCGCCGAGCCGCTGTCGGCGTGGCCGTGGTGGTAATCGTCGGCGTACTCGGAGAACGAGGCATGGGCCGTCGTGCACACGGCGGCGGACCAGCAACCGTGGCGGATCTCCCACAGCACGGCGCCGGTCGAATCCACGGCCCGCAAGGCGTGCACGCCGGCGAACACGGCGACATCACCGGCGGGAGAGACCGCCACTGAGCCGTACCGGCGAGGCCACGGCGCGGGAAAACGGGCCTCCGCCCCCGCCCCCTCCAGGTCGCGGACGGCCAGTTCGGTGTCCCCGCGCTGCACCAGCAGCCTGCGCCCCGGCCAGTGCAGTACCCGTGGGCCGTCCGCCGAGGCGGGGTCGAGCGGAGCGGCGGCGGTGGCCAGGAGACGGGCGGCGAACCGGGCGGCTCCCTCACGGGTGGCAATGGGCGTCACAGCCGCATGCTTTCACACCCGCCGGACGGTGCATCCGGCCTGGAATCGCCCACACCGGCTGCGGATGGCCGTCCATCGCGGGGACTGCGTCCGCGACGAGCACAGGGTGATCAGCCCCGCCCTGAACCTGCGGTTCCGGCTCCTCAACGCCCCCGTCCTGAAAGGTGAGGTGCCCCGGCTTCCGTGATGGGAGGCAAGCCAGGAGGAGCTCCTGTCGCTCGCACGGCCGGACACAGTACTGCGCTGGCACCGGGACCTGATCTGGGGCGGGCACGCCGCCCGATCCGAACCCAAGCGGCCGGGCCGGCCACCGACCGTCCGCTCCATACGGTTGCTGGTACTGCGACTGGTGCGAGAGAACCCGAGCTGGGGTTATCGGCGGGTGCACGGCGAGTTGCTGGTGCTCGGCATCAACGTGGCGCCTTCCACGGTCTGGGAGATCCTCAAGGAGGCCGGCATCGATCCGGCACCTGAGCGTTCGGTCACCACCTGGGCCGGGTTCTGGGCGCCACCGCCCACCCGACCGCAGCGTGAGTGACCCGGGCGGCGCGGAACTTGGTCATGGACCTGGAGGATGCCGGCTGCCGGGCACGGTTCCTGATCCGCGACCGGGACGGCAAGTCCCCGACTGTTCGACGCTGTCCTGGTCGATGCCGGAATCCAGACGGTGCTGAGCGGGGTGCGGATACAGAGGGTGAACGCGGTGATGGAGCGGTGGGTGCAGACCTGCCGCCGTGAACTCCTGGACCGCATGTTGATCTGGAACCAGCGGCACCTGCTTCACGCACTCGGCGAGTTCGAGACCCACTACAACACGCATCGGCCTCACCAGGGCATCGCCAACGCCCGCCCGTTGAGGACGCTGCCTCCACCGATCATCGAACCAGACCAGATCGCCCACCTGAACATCCGGGTCGGTCGCCGGCGGCATGGAGGCCGCCTGGCTCACGGTCTTCATCTCCTCCGTCACGGTCCTGTTCGCTCTCCAGCCGGAAGTAGCCCGACCGAGTCGCACGCGCTCAAGGTCGGCCCGCCGTGACTCCCGGTTATCTCCGGCCGTTGAGGGTGTTCAGGAAACGTTCCTCGAAGGTTGCTCTGTCGGCGGCGACGCCGTAGGTCATCGACCGCCCCTTCGGGGAGAGGAAAGTGCGTCCGGCCGCCGGGCCGTCGGTCACGACATCGACACGTCCGGTGGTGGACTTGACGATCTCAGGGTGGACGGTGGTCATCGCGGCCAACGGATCCCACCAGAACAACAGGCCGGCCGAGATCAGCGGCTCAATGTCCGGGTGCGTGTAGGCCTTGAAGACGATGTCGGCCGCCGGCGTATGGTGATCTGCGCGGAGCCGGTCGAGGAACTCCTGGGTAATGGGCACGTCGTCGGTGGCGTTGAGCGGCATCAGGTGCACCGGCTGGGGATTGTGCCTGATGACGGTTTGCGAAGCGGCGGGGTCGATCCAGTAGTTGAACTCCTGCGTGCCGTCGAACTCCGGCGGGGTGCCACAGCAGAGGTTTCCCGGCACGCCGATGGCGCCGCCCATCGACGTGATCCGCCCCGCTGCTTCAGGCAGCGCGGCCGCCACATTGCTCAGCGGCCCGGTGACGACAATCCGGGCCCCCGGCTCTTCTTTCAGCACGCGCCGGATCAGTTGCGGAGCGCGCACCCGCGAGGGCGTTTCCGTCGCGTCGCATCCCGGGGTCACTGACGTGACCACCCTGTCGACGGTTTGCAGGATCTCCTCAGGAAACGTGTTGGGGGCGGAGTTCGAGCCGTCGGCCACCCGGACGCCGTGCAGCCCGAGCCGTTCGACCACGCAGCGGGCGTTGCGGATCGCCCGCCCAGGCAGCCCTCCGCCGTTGTTGACAACTGTGACGGCGCGCAAGTCGATTCTGCCCAGCCGGTGTTCCTCGGCGAGGTAGGCCAGCGCGGCCACGTCGTCGTAGTCCATATCGGTATCGAAGATGATCACGGGCGGCCTCGGGCCCTGCGCATGCGCGCTCACCGGGAGCAGCAGCGGTAAGGCGAGGAGCACGGCGCCCAGCATTCGCCTCACAAGTCTCTCCCTGTCAATGATGTGATTTCCCATAGAGCCGCCACGGGGGCGCATCAAGCTGTGACCAGCAAGATAAGGACGGAGCCGACTCACGTCATGTCCTACCGGGAGAGCCGGTGTTCAGCCATAATTGTGTCTCCTCGCTGCTTCTCGAAGTGATCAAGTGTGTACCATCGGCTTGTTTCACTTCGGCTTCATGCCTGGTAGAAGAACCTGAGTTCGCGATGGGTGCGGCACTCCCGGTGTGGGCCGGGCGGCTCACCGCACGCGGAGCCGATCGAGGGCGGCCTCGTCCCAGCGCATGCCGTGTCCCGGCCGGCCCGGCAGGCTGATGCGTTCTCACATGGCGAGATGACCAGCGGTGATCGGCGGCGGGTTCCAAGTCTGGTTCAGCAGGGCGTTCGACATGGCGACGGTCATCACGGTCGGGCTGTGGCAGCTGGGTTCGGCGGGCGCTGCGCTCCTGGTCTGCTTGGACCAGTACCGCTCGCCGGCGGGGGGGTGGCCATCTGGGGCGTGCAGCTCCTGCTCATCGCCGTCGGTGCCGTGCTGCTGCTGCGCAAAGCGGGCGATGACCGCGCCGTCGGGATGTTGGTCTCGGTCGACCTGCTCACGGGGCTGGCGATGTCGGTCAATTGCCCCGGCGAGCTGATGCTGCGGATCAATTGGACGTGGGCCACGGTCGGCCTGATCGGTGTGCTCCTGCTGCTCTACCGGCCGATGAGCACGTTCGTCTTGTTCCAGGCGGTGAACGGGGGGATCGTGATGCCCATGTGTCTCCCCGAACCGCACCCTTCAGGCCAAAGAAAGCCTCGTTGTCCGGTTCAAAATCCCTGAGATCACCTCACTAGAGCTATTTCCGAGGAGCCTCGGCTGCTTCCGTGCGCAAGTGTCTCCCAGCCCCGATCGAGACAAGCGTGATCATCGAGCACCGCAAGGAGTCGAACGTCGCCCTGGAGCACGAGATCCGAGCGCTGCGAAATCGGCTGTTGCGATGATTGCGATCCGGCAGCCCCGACCGGCTGGACCTCGGCGTGCAACTGGTCGCCTTCCGCATCCTGCAGGAGGCCCTGACCAACACCCTCAAGCACGCCGCCCCGCGCACCACCGTCGACCTGAGCCTGGCGGCCGACCCCTGCCAGGTCCACATCGTCGTGCACGACAGCGGCCCGACCGACGACGAACCCGCGCCGGCGGCCACCCGGCCTGAGCGCCGTTCTAACAGTCGCCTCAGGTTCGCTCAGTATGAAGAAGGCATCGCCGGGCGACGCAGGTCTCGGCCTCGCCGGCATGGCCGAACGCGCCGCGCTCTACGGCGGCACGGTCAGCGCCGGCCCCGCAGTGGACGAACGGCTGGACCGTCTACTCGACCCTGAGCCTTTTCATCCTCGGGTGGCTTCGTAGTTCTGTAGGACGGCGATGGCCTTGACGAGGTGGCCGGCCTTGCCGGGGCTGCAGCGGAGCCTGCGGAGGAGCCGCCACTCTTGAGCTGGGCGTTTGCGTTCGCCGGGGCCGCGGAGCCTGGCGTGCGAGGGTTGGCCTGCTTCTGGGCCTCGGGCTTGTCGCGTCCCTTGTACGGGGTGAAGACGACGCAGGCCTCGGCGCCTTGATAACCCTTGTCGGCCGGCGTGATGATCCCGGTCTTGTCCAGCTCGCGCAGGATGCCCCACACGCGGGCGGCGGTCAGGTCGTGCGTCCGGCCGGGCAGCGCCCCGGACGTCCACAGGATCGCCCCGTCAGGGCCGGCGATGACCTGCACGTTCATTCCATGGCAGCGGTGCTTGGCCGAGTAGTACGGCCGGTCGGCCCGCACCCGGTCGCACGCGATGAGCGTGCCGTCCAGCACCAGCAGGTGCAGCCCGTCCTGTCTGGCCTTGCGCGGCGCCGCCGCCAGCTTCGGTGACCGCGCCGACAGCAGCGCCACCGCCTCCTGGACATACCGCCAGGCTGTGCTCGTCGACACCTCGGCCCCGGCCCCGAGCTCGGCGAACGTCTGGCCTTTGCGCAGGTGGGCCAGCACCAGCAGGGCCTGCTGCCCGGGGTTGAGCAACCGCCAGGTCGACCCGATCGCCTTGCGGTGCCGCCGGATCACTCCGGCCAGGTAGTTCAGCGTTGGACGCAACAAATCGACGGCGGCGCGATAGAACAGCATGCGGAGCCCCTGGTTCGGACGTGGTGGTTGTGGTGATCAACTCGTCTACCAGGGGTTTCTTCACGTCGCCCGCCGAACGTCCCCATCGCGATCATGCCGTGATCGGTGCCCGCCCAGACGGATGAAAAGGGGTCAGTGAATCCCCGCTAGCGCATGTCACATTCGCGTGGGCCGCGGCGGGGGCAGTGCGATGATCTGTGCGGCCGCGGGGTCCGGAAGGTCGGTCGCGCGGCGGTCCTCGGCCAGCTGGACCAGGCGGGCGGAGGTGTCGGCGAACAGCAGCAGCTGGCGGGCGGTGGATGAGCTGAACGCCTCCGCGCCCGGCCGTCCGAGGACGGCGAGCACACCGCGCGTGGCCTCCCCGGTGTCCAGCGGCAGGATCAGGATCGGGCCGGCCGGCAGGCCGCTGAGCGTCTGGTCGGCGACGATCCGCGCGGACAGCGCCCGGCGGGAACTGAACGCGCGGCCGAGCATCGACCGGCCGCGTCGCACTGTCAGCCCGCGTATCCGGTCGCTGCCTGCACCGACGGCGACATCGATCCGCAAGGTGTGGGCTTCTTTGGTGGGCAGGGCGATGAACGCCAGCGGAACGCCCGCCATGGCGCGGGCCCGCTCGGCCACGAGCGTCAGGAGCCTGGGCAGGGCGACCCCGTCCAGAACTGCCGCCATGAGGCCGAACGACGCGGCCAGCCGCCGTCCGTCGGCCGCGCCCCGGGACATGTTCGGCGGCCCCCAGACGGTCGCCGGCAGATCGTCGCCTGTCACGTCGTAATCCCGCTCTTCTCGGCCGCCCGGTCGGCGGCCTGCAGCGCGACATGCGGGCGCTCGCGCAAGGACGGGGTGGAGGAGACGTCGAGTTCGCCGCTGACGATGTGGTCGGCGCGCCGTTCAAGGGTCAGGCCGGCGGCCCCGGGAAGGCGGCCGATAGTCTGGACGGGATGGTGTTGCGGCGTCATAGCGCCGGACCTGTCTGGCCCTAAGAGGGGCCTGCGATTCGAGAAACCAGGGGACGCGGGCTTGGCCGCCCGCATCGAGAAATCCCTCGTCGCCACGAGTTTACGCCCTTGGCATGCCATCGCGGTGCTATCCACAAGCCGTCGCGGCGCCGGTGAGTTTTGCCGGTCACTGGTAAGCCTACAAATCCAGATGTGCACATTCCGTGACGTACACTCGTGATGTCGGGGGCATTTCGCGCGCGGGCCGCCATGCCGGCGCCGTCCCCGGCGGTATACGAACCGGTCTCGTTCTGACCGAGAATGGGGCCCTTCCATGGCCCGCGAAACCACGCAGCTCGACCTGGCGCCCGCCACACCCTCGTCGGCCGAGAGCGCGATGCCGCCGGCGCCACGCCTGCGGCTGGCCCCTGGCCGCGCGGGACGCGGAGTCATGGACGGCGGCTGGTGGCCTCGATCCCGGAACACCACCGCCGAACTCACCGAACTGGTGGCCGCCCTGACCGAGCCGGGGAACACGGTCACCCGCGTGAACATCGACTTCGACGACTGGGACGCCGTCCCGCTCCGCATCATCGTCCGGGGGCGCGAGGTCAGGGTGGGCTGGCTGGCCCACCGCGAACACATGGTCGCGGTCACCACTGGCCGCGCGGACCCGATCCTGCTTCTCGTCATCCCACCGGGAGCGGCGCCCTCTTCGGCGGAGGCTGCTCTGGCCAGGTCCGTGGTCGAGACCGGTGTCGCGATGCCGCAGGAGATCCTGGCCTCCTGCGACATCTCCACCCGCCGCGGTTGAGCCGCCCGTGAGGCCGACGATCTCGCCGGTGACCGGAGGTGGGTCGCGTCAAAGCCCTGCCTCGCCGCACGCCCGATTGGACAATCGGGCATATTCGCCGTGTTCGGCCGCGTCGAAGGAAGCCCGGCCGGGCCATGGCATTTGCGCTGGTGCAACGCCGGTTATCCCCCGCCCCTGCTGAGCACCGGCGACGGCGGCACGCATTTCCCGGACGAGCACCGACCGCTCCTCGGCGAGCCTGATCTCACCGGGACACGCCTCGATGGCTCCCACCTGGCCCAGCTCTCCCTGCCCGACCTGTGCGACAAGCTCCTGGAGCGCGTGGAGCCCTGCTGCGAGGACGACGTGCCGCTCCTCGCCCTCCGCACCCCCAGCTGACCAGTGCCGGCGCGCCCCGCCCTCGGAACCCCCGAGAGGCCTCCTATCCTCGACGGGAATTGATGCTGACTGAGAGTGTCCATCCGGAAACCGAAATCGTCGCCGGAAGCGGAGATCCCGCCCCTTCACTGGACGCGGAATGTGGGTGCTGGCCCCGGCCGAAGTGAAGTAAAGGTACAGGGGAGGCAATCAAAGTTTACTTCAGATACCGGTAATATCGGACGCTTCGAGGGTAAGATAAAGGTATTCGGTAAACAATGACATACCCCTTCTTGGGGTGATCCGCTTTACCGGCTCACCACGAACAAGGGGCACTGCTCACGTCGATAACCCCGTGCATCTGCGGGGCACCACTGATCCATCGGGTCGGTCCGTCCTGATGAACAACCCGCCCTGGGGTCTCCATCCGAGGCTCCCGGGGAAAGGGGCACAGATTCATGCGAATCGCCGCTGAACGAAGAACGACCATGAGCCTCTCTGCGTACTCGACTCCCCGGCTGACCTTGCGGCCGTCCGCGCCTGCCGACCGCACCGGCCCGGGCCGCACGCCACTGGACGGCGGCTGGTGGCCCCGTTCGGCCGATCCGGTCGCCGAACTGCCCGGGCTCGTTCTGGCCTTGCAGGCCCACGGCCCGCCGGACGGGCATCGGCCCATCGCCCACATCATGCTGCGGGCGGCCGACTGGGACACCCACCCCCGCCGACTCCGCGTCGAGGGCCCGAACGACACAAGGGAGGTTCGGCTCAGCTGGTTCCACAACCCCGCCGCCGGGCTGCTCACCGCGATCTACGCCGACGGCCACCGCATCGACCTGCTCACCGTCCCGGCCCCCACCGGCCGCACGGCGGCTCGGGCGGCCCTGGAACTGGCGGCCCACCCCGCCAACCATCTGTCCGCCCCCGACCTGCTGGCCGCCCTGGCCGTACCCGCAGACCCGCATGATCCGGCCTGGACCGGATCGGCAGCCCGAAGCGTCTGGGAGTCCGAAGGCGGACGACTGTGCGAACATCCGGCAGCACGCTGAACCGCACGGCACCCGGGGACGCCCCTGTGGCGGATCGTGGACGGGCGGACGGCTGGCGGTCCAGGGCCGTCCGGCTCGGGGAGGAGCGGGCGGCCCCGGATCAGCAGGCGCGATCACCAGCAGTGACCGGCCGCGACCCCAGCCAAGCCCGGCGACCCGTCTGCTGCCACAGGCGATTTGGCGCACACTCCATCACTTGCGCTGCTAACCGTTGCCGCGATGGAACTCGGCCGGAGGTGGAACGGTTTTTTTCACGCTCCGGCCCCGATATTCCTGACGTCGCAGTCCCTCGCCAAGCAAATATTCCCCACCTTTCTTTCATATTGAAGATTGTTCAGGTAAGATCCGAGTATCCGGCGAACATTCCCGATGAAAACCCACTCGCCGCACAGATCGAAACTTCAAGGAAGGCGCCGGCCATGCGGAACACCGGCGGACAAGGCACGACGATCAGCCTGTCATCACCCCACCCTCCACTCTGCGGCTGCGGCTGCGGCTGCGGCTGCTGCGCCCCGCGTCCCCGCCGGCTGCGCATCCGCGGCCCGGCCGGCGCCCGGGTGGTGCGGCTGACCTGGTTCGACTCCCTTCCATCCGGGCTGCTCACGGCGATCCACGCCGACGGCCGGCGCGTCAGTCTCTTCACCGTCCCGGTCTCCGTGGCGACCGGCGGGGAGAGCCCTCGCGAGACGTCGAGCCCGGCCAATCGGCCCATCATCAGACCGTCCGGGTACAGCGCTCCCGCCTACCTGTGATCGGAGATCACCGTGACCACATTCACCGCCGCCGCGTCCACCGCCGCGGAACTCGTCCGAGTTCCCGACGAAGTGAGGATGCCCGCTCACCGGCGTCCCGGCCACACCATCGTCGCGTTGACGGGCACCTTGGACGGAGCCGCCGCTCCGGCGCTGCGCGAGCACCTGATCGCCGTGTTGCGGCACAGCGGCCGCCTGCTGATCTTCGACCTGAGGGAGGTGGCGTCCGCCGACGCGGCGGGGCTGGCCGTGCTGATCGGTATCCAACGGCGCGCCGCCGGACTCGGCATCATCCTCCGAGTCGCCGCCCCATGCCCGCAGGTTGCCGCGCTGCTCCGCGTCACCGGGCTGGACCGCGCCCTCATCGTCCATCCGACCGCGGACGTCCATGCTGAAGTCGCCGCATGATCCCAATGGCCGCGCCTATCCCGCGGCGTGGACGCTGTCGGCGGTGTCCTCGTACAGGCAGAACTCCGGACAGTCCAGGCGGAACAGGTGTGAGGCGACCCCGCTCGGTGCCAGTGCGGCACGGCCGATGCCCACGTTGAGACGACCGTTGAGGAGTTCGACCAGGAACGCCGCCCCCGCCGGCGTCAGGGTGACATGGTGCGTGGCGCGCTCAAGCAGACGCACGCCCATCTCCCGCTCCAGCCGCTGTACCTGCCGGCCCACCTTGCGCGCGGTACCTGCATCGCAGCGTGCCTCTAGAGAGGTTCACTGATCCAGCGCCAGGCACCCCCCTCGTGCCGTGCGCGGACGAGTTGCGCGCCGCTGGAGTCGGCGAGCTCTGCGACCACGCGGATCAGCTGACGATGGAAGTCATCGGGTGGGTGGGCGCCGGACGAGCCTTTCAGGAGGGTCACACTGACCTTGGCGTCGTCGCGAAGCTGGGCGGTCAGCCGTCCGGTGTCATCCAGCCTCAGCATCACGATCGCATCAGCGCGGACCATGTCACGGCCCCCGCCGGCCTCGACCCAGACCTCGGCCACAGTCCCGCTCATGGGCCTCATCTCCTCGGCTCCGACTGCCCGCAGGGCCTTCACCACTCAACATAGAGGGTTCGGCATCACGTCGGTCCGACGAGAGTGACCACCTAACGCGGGTGAGTGTGCCCGGCCGTGCCGGGACGCGTCTGCAAGGGCCAGGCCGCCAAGCCCTCGGCGACACCTGGACGAGGCTGCGGGTCTGACTGCGGCTGGGGGCGTACTCCGACAATTGGCCCAACCGGCACGGCCGAGCGCACTACCAGGAGTCCGATCATCCAGTCGTCGGCGGTATGGAGCCCGGATCGACGTGGAGATGGTGTTGTGTCCATCGGCGCGAGGTCTGACGCCGACGAGGGACGGTCACAGCTGTGACCTGGCGAGGTGGTCGGCGGTGCCGCTCCGCCATTCGATGAGGAAGAGGCTGGCGTCGTCGCTGGTGATCCCGCCTCTCTCCCGCTTGAGCGTGTGGGAGAGGCTCCGGACCATCTGCTGCACGGTCGCGGCGGTGGGCCCGACGCGTTCGATGGCGGCGGATCAGGCGGTCCTCGCCGAACTGCTCCCCACCGGTGGTGTGTTCTCGATGAGGCCGTCGGCGTAGGCCAGGATCCGGTCGCCGGGGCGGAGCCGCCGGGTGTTGATCAGGGGGGCGGGCCGCCGACGCCGACGGGCAGCGTTCCGGGACCTTCCAAGGCGCGCAGGACGTGGTGGCCCCGGATGAGCAAGGGCGCCGGATGGCCGGCGTCGGCGCGCCTGGCGTGACGGTAGGCGCCCACGGCGACGGTGGCCAGCACGGCGGCGTTCAGGCCGTGGCCCATAGCGTCGATCACGGCCAGGTGCAGGATGTCGTCGTTGAGGGCGTAGTCCAGGCTGTCCCCGGCGACGTCGTAGGCGGGTTCGAGGATCCCGGCGATGGCGACCTGCGGCGTCGTCATGGTGAGCGGTGGCAGCAGTGACCACTGGATCTCCGCGGACACGCTCATCGGTTCACGCCGCCGGGCCTGGAAGAACTGGTCGGTGTAGCCGTTCTTGGTGACCGGCATGTCGGCGACCAGGCCGGCCAGCCGCCGCAGCAGTCGGCGGTCGTCGTCGTCGATGACGCCCAGAGTGAGCGCCATCACGCGATCTCGTCACTGCCGTCCAACAGGGGCAGGAACATTCTCACCCCGTCGGCGTGCGAGTGCTCGACGGCGGTCTCGGACAGGAACGCCTGCCCGGACCGGGAACACACCAACGGCACCGGCTCGATCTCCTTGAGGCCCCGGCCTGGGAGGGACACCAGCGTGAGCTGCGCGTAGTCCTGCAGCAGGATCGAGACGTCCCGGCCTCCGTTCGCGTGCACCTCCTCGGCGACCAGTGGTGCGATGAGCTGCGGCGGCATCTCGTGCGCCCGGTCCAGCAACTGACCCAGCAGCCGGATCGGCAAGGATCGTTCAAGGATCGGGTAAGCCCAGCGCCGCGATCCGGCATGGGTGGCCGTCCGGCGGGCTCGGTACTCCAGGTCGGGCGCAAGGGCCCGACGACGGTATGGAGATGGCGCAGGCCCTCGGACGAACGGACCATGCCCGGCCTGCGTGCGGTGGCCGTGCTGCCGAACCGGGCGCGGATCTCGACGTCCGCCCTAGGCCCCCGCTCCACCCTGGAGGCTCTCCAGGCACCTGACTCCGGCCGAAGAGGAATCCACGGCCCCGCCAGACCAGCCGTCGTCGTCCCCATCGATTTCAGGTTGCGCAGTCCATGGCCGGGTAGAGGCGGCGGCTCCCGGAGCGGCTGCGCTGGGACATCGGTGCCGTCGAGATGAGCACACGACTCCCCGGGACCTGTCTATACAGAGTCTCGAGGGATGATGATGCGGTACGCGGCCTTCAGCGGGGTGTCCTGGTCGGCCATGTCGCGGGCGCGTTGCGCCAGGCGCAGCTGGTAGCGGGAGTAGCGGCGGTGACCGCCGGCAGAGCATGGCGGCCCGATCAGCCGGGCGGTGTCCAGGCTGCGCAGGAACGCGGGGGGGACGCCCAGCATCTCCGCGGCGCGGCCCATGCTGTAAGCCGGGTAGTCCTCGTCGTCGAACCTGTCTTCAAGCCCGCCGGAGTCGTCCGGGGTCGTTGCCTGCGCGCGGTGCTGGTCCGGCTGGTCGCCGGCTGGGATGTCTTCACTAAACCTTCCGTACTGCCTTCGGTCGGCAGGACGACGACAGGGGCTCCGGCGCCAGACTGCGGCGCCGGAGCCCAGAGGTACAACACCATCTACCGGCTCTGACGAGCTGGTCCTCCGCGTCCGCCACTCGAACGAGAGCGGGGCCGCGGGGATCGCGTATGCGTGACCGTAGACCACCGTCCAATCTGTGGAGCTGCGGTACCCGCGCGGCGTGACTGGAGCCTGCTGCGGGCGATCCCGATGGCGTCGGCCCCTCCTTTCCTCGACATCACTACCTGTACCGCGTGTTTCCTTGCGTACTGCGTCGTGCCGTGTTTCGTTGCGCCCAGCGATTCGCTGGCCGCCCGGCTGCCGGAGCCCCTTTCACCGCGTTGGCCCCGGCACGCCCGGCCTGTGTCATCCATACCTGACGGCAGTTCGTCCTCTGCCGCCTCTCTTGGACTCGTCTCTCTTCGATGAGAGGAACATTACCTGACGCTCCCTCGAAAATCTACTTCGGTCACTACAGAGTTTCGTAGATCACATTGCTTGGTTGTCTTCATCGATCAAGAGTGCTCCGGCTGCGTGCAGGTAGGCAGTCCCGGCATATGGAGGGGAGGCGGAGATGACGCAGATGGCCGCTCCTCGGGAAGACGATCCAGCGGGTCGGACTCGGGTCCCAGGTGCTGACGTCGCTCGACCCGTTCGTCCAGACGTTCGAGCGCCAGTTCGACCCCGGTTCGACCTGCCGGACGTCGACCCCGGTTCGATCGAGGTCACCGTGGACCGCGGCGTGCTCACGGTCACCGCGCGGCGCGAGGAGGAGTTCGACGAGGACGAGCGCGTCCTTGTCCGTGAACTGACGATGGGGGCCTTCACTCGCCGGGTCTACCTGCCGGAGCAACTGGACGCCGACGCGATCGGGGCCGCCTACGACAACGGGGTCCTGGCCGTCCGCATCCCGGTCCTGGAGACGGCCAGGCCTCGCAAGGTCGCTGTCCAGGCCGGCGAGACCCAGAAGGCCATCCGGAACTGAACCGGCCGGCATCGCCGGGTCCGGGCGCCGCCGTGGGGGAGCCACGACCGGCGGGACGATGAGAAGGGGAAGCAGCAGATGAAGCTGCCGATGGACGACGCGTACGCGGCCTTGTTCACCGTCGGGCAGGTCGCCGACAGGCTGCAGGCGCAACAGGCGCTCCTGCGCCGTATCGACGACCAGCACGTCACCTCGCCGCGGCGCTCGGCCGGCGGGCAGCGCCGCTACAGCCGGCACGAGATCGGCCGCGTCCAGCAAGTGGTCACGATGATGGGCGAAGGAATGACCCCGCCCGCCATCCGCCGGATATTCGAACTTCAGCACGAACTCGCCGAGGTCACCCGCGAACGCGACGAACTCGCCCGTCGGTCGGCCGGCCGCTCCCGCGCCAAAGCCCCTCCTGCCGACCCCGGCCGGTGACCGGTAGGCCAGGCGATGCCGCGGCACATCCGCCGAAGATCAGGTCGTGGAACGGCCGGAGTGCCCACCAGTACGTGTGACCGGCGAGTCCTCTCGGGTGGAACAGCGCCCGCTGCTCCAGCAGACTCCTCCCGTTCTTCTCAGAAACCCTCAGTTCCAGCCAGGCCAGCCAGCCAGCCGCTTTCGGTGCGCAACCGCAGGAGCCGCCCGGTCGCGATCTCCTCTACGCGCCAGAAGTTCACCGTCTCCCTGGTGCGCAGCCGGCGCGGGTCCCGGCGGCCCCGCCGAAGCCCCACCGCCCACCAGCCGATCGAGAAGGCCCCGTGCCCGCCAGGCGATGGGGAAGGAGTACCAGCCGTGTTCCCCGCCGATCCCCTCGACGACCTCCCACAGCCGCTCGGGCGAAGCGTCCGTGCGGCCCTCCAATCTTCGCGGCTTCCGTCTGGACCGGATCGCCGCGGCATCGCCGGCGCCACCCAGGCCGGATTCGCGGGTGCGAGGCGCTGGTCATTGGCGATCGCCTACCCGGGCGAGGGCGCATTCAGGTCGCCGGTTGGGCGATCTGCTCAGGCGAAAGGCGGCGGACCGCTTCCGACCAGCATGATGACGTCAGACCAGGTTTCTGAATCGCCGAGCGTGATTTGTGCCTCGCGGCCGTCGGGAAGTCTCAACGTCTGGTCGTGAGGGTCGCTGGCATCGAAGTCGGAGATGGTCGCGGTCCCGGACCACTCCCGCTGCTTGGTGCGCAGATCGACGTAGACCTCGACCTCGACTCCCCCACTGCTGATCAGGGTGGCGGGTCCCCTGTAGCGGCTCACGCCCGGGCCTTCTCATCGACGCTGGTGTGGAGTGTGTTCATGAAGACGCACCATAGTGCGGAGGTCGGACGTTCTCTGCTCGTGCCGCTTCACCACTGTGGCGGTGGAGGCGCGGTTCGGACGTTGCCCGTGCCGACGACCATATCCGCAGTGAGAGGCCAGGGCGCGGAAAGCTCTGGCGGCGACGTAGCCGAGCAGGTCCCACTGACAGACCCGGCATCGGTCACGCCCGGGTGGCCGCAGGGACCTTCTCAGGCAAGGTCGTCGTCCTGCCGCCATCGCCTGACCCACCCCTCTGCCTCGGGGGTTGGCCGGTGGAAGCGGCGGGTCGACGAGAAGCGCAGATCGCTTCGGTGAGTTCGAGTTTGCCGGCCTGGTTCCGCAGGGTCTGGATCGGTTGCCGTTCGTGGCCGGTGGTAGGCGTGTCGTCCGGTTGGCTTGTGTGGCCGCCACACCCGCGTAGGGTATCTGTGTAGGGTGCGGCTCCGCCCCTTTGCGGCGAGAGGTGCCGGCCCATGAGGCTCGAACTCACCAATTGCGAAGCCCTGCATGGTTGGGGCGTCGTCAACAGCAGTGCCGGGTGGCATGCTCAGCGCAACCGCAAGCCCCCGGCGGCCGAACAGGCAGTCGGACACATTCTCTTCACGGCTTACGACTGCCGGACCAGCACCACGACCACGGTTGAGCTCAGCGATGACGAGCGTGCGAGCCTCGCCGAGTTGGTCAGCGAACACATCGCGGCGTGGGTGAAGCGCGGCCAGGAGAACGCCGCGACACCTCACCTGCGCTCGCTGGTCGTGAAGCTGGGCGGTTGACATGCTGGCCGGGCCCCAGATCATGCTGGCGATCATTTTTGTGACCACCCGGCAACCGGTGCGCGTCTCGCCGGCGTTCCTGCTCGGCGTGGCCATTGGCGAGCACGTTCGGTTGGCCTGCCGGGCATCACCTCGACCCGCGACCACCGCTGCAGCAGCATGTGCTGGGCTGGCTCGCCCTCACCCCGGTTGATACGGCCACGGGCGCCGAGTGAGCCGCACTCGGTTCCGTGCAGGATCTCGAGTCAGGTTTCCGCTTCGCTGGGGCACCGCCGGGTCCAGCTCCAGCGTGTTGTTTATGGCGGCGGATAGCGGCGGCGTTTCGTCGCGCACACGATGAGTGCATGCGAAGAGCGAGGAGTGGCGGTGGGGTGTACCGGCGGTGCGGTTGTGAGGATCCGCGGACCGGCCGGGCCGTTGGACGCAACTGTCCCCGGCTTCAGACGGAGCGGGGCCATGGGAGTTGGTATCTGAGGCTGGAGCTCGGCGCCGGGCTGGACGGTAAGCGTCGGCGGGTCCGACGGGGCGGCTACCCCACCCGCAAGGCGGCCGAGGAGGCATTGGCGCGGTTGCGTGGCCCGACCGGCACGGCGGTCACGGTGGGGGAGTGGCTGGACCGGTGGCTGCGCGACCATGCGGGGGCGGCTTCGACGGTGGCCGGGTACGCCAACCATGTCCGCCTCTACTTGGACCCGCACTTGGGCGGACTGCTGCTTGGCGAGTTGACCGTGGAGCACGTGCGGGAGATGTTCGCCGCGATCGTGCACGACCATCAGGCCGAGGGGCGGCGGATCCGGCAGGCGACGCTGAACCGGATCCGCTCGACATTGCGCAGCGCGCTGAACACGGCGCTGCGGGACGGGCTGATCGTCGAGAACCCTGCGGCGCTGCTGGTGATGCCGGTGGCGCGGCGGCCGCGTGCGGTGGTGTGGACCGCCGCCCCGTGTCGAGGAGTGGGAGCGGACCGGGGAGCGTCCGGCGGTGGCGGTGTGGACGGCTGAGCAGACCGCCGCGTTCCTGCACGCCGTCCGCGGCCACCGGCTCTACGCCGCTTACCATCTGATCGCGCTGCGAGGACTGCGGCGTGGTGAGGTGGCCGGGCTGCGCTGGATGGATGTGGACCTGGAGCACGGCACCGCGACCATCTGCCAGCAACTGCAGCGGCGGAACGGCCGCCTGACGGCGTGCCTGCCCAAGACCGCGCACAGCGCCCGCGTTATCGCGCTGGACCGCACCACCATCGCCGCGCTACGGGCGCACCGGGACCGGCAGCAGGCAGAGGCCGCCGCGTACGGGGACCGGTACCGCGACAGCGGGTATGTGTTCACCAACCTCAACGGCGATCCCGTGAGTCCGGGCCAGCTCACGCACGTGTTCCAGAAGATGCTGGCCGAGCACCGGCTGCCGCCGGTGCGGTTGCACGACCTGCGGCACGGCGCGGCGACGCTGGCGCTGGCGGCGGGGGTGGAGTTGAAGGTGGTGCAGGAGATGCTGGGGCATTCCAGCATCGTGCTGACCGCCGACACCTACACCGGCGTGCTCCCCAAACTCGCGCACACCGCCGCCGAGCAGACCGCCACCCATGTACTGCGGGCCGGGTGGCGGGTGCCCGGCACCCGACGCAGGCGGCGACCATCAGGCCCCAGAGGGCGACCCGCCGCCGCCCGCGCTGGTGGCCGGTCCACCACGTGCCTGCTGCGTAATGGTGAGCATCCGCTCCATGTGCTGTGTCGTCTGCCGCGGAAGGGCTAACTGAACAGCAGACCGCGTCTGGTGCCGAGGAGGTCCGGATGCCGGATCGCTGCTGCCCGGTCTCCGATCGGATCGGAGCCCCGGCGACGTCAGCGACGCGTGCCCGGAACCGGCTGGTTGTGGCCCCAGGTCGGCCCCAGGCGGGCCCCAGGCATGTTCCCCAGCGCACCCGGGGGATGGTGTTTTCCCTGGTCAGGGGTGGTGGGTCGCGTGGGACTCGAACCCACAACCTACGGATTAAAAGCCGGAACTGTCGTATCAGAACAGTGCTCTCACTATCAAGCTGTACCGCTCTGTCCACATCCAGCACCATCCTCGTGCCGCTACATCCCGTTCCGTGCTAGTCCGGTTCGGAACCGCCGAGCAGACAACGAGCAAACACGCCCGGCCAACGATGGCTCGGAGCAGAGGGCCCGTGCGAGTTGAGTCGGCACACGGCACAGTCGCACAGCACATGTCTCATGCGTCCCTGGATGGCGCTCTTTGCCGCATCCGGTTGCTCAGTAGGTGGCTTGCACGCCTGTCACGATGTCACGGGGTCCCTCGCCTCCTGCTCTGTGACCTGGTCGGCAGAACGAAGGAGTGGCCGGGCCCACACTCCTGGACATGAGCCTCTTCATCACTACCGTCGGCGCTGTGCTCACCACGCTGCTCGGTGTCATCGTGGGTGGCGCGTTGAGCCATCGCCTGCAGCAACTGCAATGGTCACGCGACCGCCGGGCAGAGGTCTGCGCGCTGGTTCTACGCGAGTCCTCCAACGTGCTCGTGGAGCTGGGGAAGGTGAACGGTCGGCGCATGCCTCCAGCGGAAGAGGGCGTGTGCATCCCGACGCCACTCGACTGGCGGCCGTGGAATGAAGCGTTGGCGATGGTGGCCCTGATCGCGGACCATGAGGTCGTAGAAGCCGCTCAGGAGATTGATGCGGCGTTCTGGCCGGTAGGCCTCCAGGTGGCTCGCGGGTGGACCTCCGATACCGACTGGTTCGCGCTACGGGATGGGATCGAAGCCAAGCGCCGCGAGTTCGTCAACATCGCCCAAACGCGCCTGGCCGCGCCGGGGCCGCCGCTGGTTCGCCTGACTGGTCGGCCCAGCAGCGACGATCAGATCTGGGAGCTCCGTCGTTCCTCATTTCCACCTGGCGCCAGTCAGATCTAGCGCCAGTTCGAATTCAGTACGGGATCCGCCCCAAACCGGCTCCAGCCCCCACCCCACCCAACGCCCGCCTAACCATCCCATCCCGCTTCACGATCCCATAGCCGCGTGTCGATGGGGCGACACGTCCAGTAATCCCACACCCCATCACCGCCGTCGGCGTGCTGTCGACGCGCACGTGGTGAATCTCCGTCGCGCCGCAGAGTGTGCCCGTAATGCCCTCTCAAAGGTGTGTCTTGCCCACCTCTGGGCGGTGTGTCCTGGGCGTCCCCTCGCCAGAGATCGCATAACAAGCCCAGCGTCCCCCGGACCACCCCGCTCGCGGGGAGAACGGTGGCCTCCAGCAGGTCGGCGTCCTGCAGGCCGGACCACCCCGCCCGCGCGAGGAAGACGAGGGGCGTCTCGTCCCGCAACCGCACGACCCGCGGACCACCCCGCTCGCGCGGGGAAGACCCGAGTTTCCCTGATTATTGCGGTCGGCCGGCATCCTGCCGCCCGCTGGGCGGTAGGTCGTGGTCATGGGGAGCCTGCCGATGTATCCGCCGATGCTGGCCGTGCTGGGGGAACTGCCGACCATGGAAGGCTGGGCGGCCGAGTTGAAGTGGGACGGAGTCCGCGCTGTCGCCTACATCCGCGATGGACGGTTACGGCTGATGTCGCGCAACGACAAGGACATCACCGTTGCCTGGCCCGAACTCGCCCCGCTCGCCGCCGCGGTCGACGTGCCGGTGGTGCTGGACGGGGAGATCGTGGCGTTCGGACCGGACGGCAGGCCCTCGTTCAAGGCGCTCGGCCCACGGATGCACCTGCGTCGGCCACACCGCATCAAGGCGCTGGCTCAGGCCGACCCCGTCTCCTACGTGATCTTCGATGTGCTGCACCGCGGTGACGAGTCGCAGATCGCCCTGCCCTACGCCGAGAGGCGCCGAGTTCTCCACGCACTCGAACTGCAGGGACCGCGCTGGAAGACGACCATTTCCCACGACGACGTCGCGGACGTCTTCGCCGAGTCGTCCCGTCTCGGCATGGAGGGCGTGGTCTCCAAGCGCGTCGACTCCCCTTACCGGCCGGGGAAACGGCATCGGGACTGGACCAAGACGAAGAACTTCCGGATCCAGGAAGTGGTCATCGTCGGCTGGAAGCCGGGGGAGGGCCGCCGCGCCGACCGGATCGGCGCGCTCCTGCTGGCCGTCAACGATGAGCGGGGACGGCTGAGATATGCCGGTCAGGTCGGTACCGGCTTCACCGAGGCGATCCTGGACGACCTCGCCGAGCGTCTCGCGCCGTTGCGGCAGGACGACCCGCCGGTTCCCGACGTGCCTCCTCAGCATGCGCGGGACGCCCGCTGGGTGCGACCGGAACTGGTCGGTGAGGTCGCCTTCGCCGAGTGGACCGGTGATGGCCGGTTGCGGCACCCGAGTTGGCGTGGCGTCCGCACAGACAAGGAATCGGGTGAAGTCCACCGCGAGTAGGCCGGCGCGCCCGGCCGGTCACTCCGGGTTCTCGTAGCGGACGTTCAGTTCCTCGTTCGCGACGGTGATGTGGATGGTCGCACCGTTCCGGACGTCACCTGCGATGAGCGCGCGGCCGATGCGGGTCTCGACCTCGCGGGCGATGAAGCGGCGGAGCGGGCGGGCGCCGTACACCGGGTCGAAGCCCTGCTCGGCGATCAGCCGCCGGGCGTCCTCGTCGATCGCCAGGTGCATCTGCCGGTCGGCCAGCCGGGCGCGAAGGTCTTTGAACATCAGGTCGACGACCTGCTCGATCTGCGGCAGCGTGAGTGGCTTGAACAGGATGATGTCGTCGACCCGGTTGAGGAACTCGGGACGGAAATGCCGGCGCAACTCGCCCATCACACGGGCGCGGGCGTCCGGCTCGATGTCGCCCTCCGAGGTGACGCCCTGCAGCAGATGCTCCGACCCGATGTTGGACGTCATGATGATCACGGTGTTGCGGAAGTCGACGGTGCGGCCTTGGGCGTCGGTCAGGCGGCCGTCGTCGAGCACCTGGAGCAGCGTGTTGAAGACGTCGCCGTGCGCCTTCTCGATCTCGTCGAACAACACGACCGAGTAGGGCTTGCGCCGGACGGCCTCGGTGAGCTGGCCGCCCTCCTCGTATCCCACATAGCCGGGGGGCGCGCCGACCAGCCGGCTGACGGTGTGACGCTCCTGGTATTCGCTCATGTCGATGCGAACCATGTTCTCCTCGGTGTCGAACAGGGCCGCGGCGAGGGTGCGGGCCAGTTCGGTCTTGCCGACGCCGGTGGGGCCGAGGAAGACGAACGAGCCGATGGGTCGGCGCGGGTCCTTGATGCCCGAGCGGGCGCGGATGATGGCGTCGGACACCAGCTGGACGGCCTCGTCCTGTCCGACCACCCGCTCGTGTAGAACCTTGTCGAGCCTGAGCAGCTTGTCCCGCTCGCCCTCTTGCAGACGGCTGACCGGGATGCCCGTCCAGCGGGACACGATCGCCGCGATCTCCTCTTCGGTCACGATCTCGCGCAGCAGCCGGCCGCCGTTCTGCTTGTCGGTCAGCCGCTCCTCCTCGGCGCGCAGCCGCCGCTCCAGCTCGGGCAGCCGGCCGTGCCGCAGCTCAGCGGCACGGTTGAGGTCGTAGTCGCGCTCGGCCCGATCGGCCTCCTGCCCGACCTGTTCGATCTCCTGACGCAGCGCCTGCACCTTGCGGAGTGCCTGGCGCTCGGCCTCCCACTGGGCGCGCATGGAGCCGGCCTCGGCGTGCAGCTCGGCCAGTTCCTTCCGGAGTTTCTCCAGGCGGGCCTTGCTCGCCGCGTCCTCCTCCTTGGACAGTGCGGCCTCCTCGATCTCCAGGCGCATGACACGGCGGGTGAGTTCGTCCAGTGGCGCGGGCATGGAGTCGATCTCGGTGCGCAGCATGGCGCACGCCTCGTCGACCAGGTCGATGGCCTTGTCCGGCAGGAACCGGTCGGAGATGTAGCGGTGGCTGAGCGTCACGGCGGCCACCAGTGCGGCGTCCTGGATCTTCACGCCGTGGAAGACCTCCAGGCGTTCGCGCAGGCCGCGCAGGATGGAGACGGTGTCATCCACGGTGGGCTCGTTGACCAGGACGGGCTGGAAACGCCGCTCCAGGGCGGCGTCCTTCTCGATGTGCTTGCGGTACTCCTCCACTGTCGTGGCGCCGATCATGTGAAGTTCGCCGCGGGCGAGCATCGGCTTGAGCATGTTGCCGGCGTCCATGGCGCCTTCGGTGGCGCCCGCGCCGACGACGTTGTGGAGCTCGTCGACGAAAAGCAGGATTCGGCCCTCGGCCGCCTTGACCTCGTTGAGCACGGCGGTGAGGCGTTCCTCGAACTCGCCCCGGTACTTGGCGCCCGCGACGAGCGAGCCCATGTCCAGGTTGAAGATCGTCTTATCGCGGAGGCCCTCGGGGACGTCGCCGTCGGTGATGCGTCGGGCGAGCCCTTCGACAATGGCGGTCTTACCGACGCCGGGGTCGCCGATCAGCACCGGGTTGTTCTTGGACTTGCGGGACAGGATCTGGACGACACGGCGGATCTCGGCGTCCCGGCCGATAACGGGGTCGAGTTTGCCTGCCGCGGCGTCGGCCACCAGGTCCCGGCCGTACTTCTCCAGCGCCTCGTAGGCGACCTCGGGCATAGTGGACGTCACCCGCTGGTGGCCGCGAATCCGGGTGAGGGCCTCCAGGAAGGAGTCCCTGGTGATGCCCTGACGGTGCAGCAGCCGGCCCGCCGCCGTCGCCGAGCCCTCCTCCAGCAGTGCGATGACCAGGTGCTCCACGGAGACATAGTCGTCCTTCAGCCGTTCGGCCTCCTGCTGGGCGGTCTCGAGCAGGCGGGAGAGCCGCTGAGTCACCAGCACCTTGCCGGGCTCGGTCCCCGGACCGCTCACGCTCGGGCGGCGGCCTAGCTCGGCCTCCAGCGCCTCCCGCAACCGTGCCGGATCTGCCTTCGCATCGGTGAGCAGCCGCAGGACCAGTCCGCCGGCCTGGTCGAGCAGGGCGAGCAGCAGGTGCTCGCCGTCCACTTCGACGTGCCCGAAGCGCAGGGCCTTGGTCTGGGCGTCGTGCAGGGCCTCCTGGGATTTCTGGGTCAGGCGGTTGGGGTCCACGTTCGGCCTCCGGTGTGGTGTTGGATGCGTAGTTCCCGCTCGAGTTCGGCGATGCGGTCGAGCAGTTCGACCACGAGTCCCAGCGCGGCGTAGTTGAGGCAGAGCCCCGTCCGCAGGCGTTCGAGGCGTGCGTACGCGGCGACCTGCGCGGGCGGGAACCAGAGCCGGCCGGACGGGTCGCGTTCGGGGTCGAGCAGCCCGAGACGCACCAGCCGGCGTGCCAGCTCGGGATGGATTCCGGCGGCATCGGCGAAGGCGTCGAGGTCCATCCGCCGGGGACGGGTCGGGATGATGGCGTAGACCGTGCCGGGCAGCAGATGTTCCATCACGATCTCCTCGGGTCGAACGGCGACGCTGAGGCGAGCTCCTCGAACAGCCGGCGTTCCGTTTCGGACGGCTCGGGCGGGACCACGATCCGGACCTCGGCGAACAGGTCGCCCGGGGCACCGCGGGGATTGGGCAGCCCGCGTCCGCGCAGCCGGAGCCGTCGCCCACTGGAGGTGCCGGGGGGCACCTTCACCTTGGCCTCGCCGCCGGGCGTCTGCAGTCCCACCGTCGTGCCGAGGGCGGCCTCCCACGGAGCGAGCGGCAGGTCGGTGTATACGTCGCGATCTTGGACGCGGTAGCGGTGATGTGGGGCGATCCGCACCACCAGGTAAAGGTCTCCAGCGGTGTCGCCGCTCCCGCCTTGCCCGGCCAACCGGATGCGCTGGCCGTCGGTCACACCGGCGGGAACGGTGACGTCGAGGTTCCGCGGGCCCTCTGGACGCTCGAGGGTGATGGTGCGCCTGGTCCCCCGGTACGCCTCCTCGACGCTGACCTCGATCTCGGCCTCCTGGTCGGCACCGCGAGACGGCGACCAGGCGGACCAGCGACCGCCGCCCCGCCGGCGGCCACCGAAGATCCCGCCGAACAACTCCTCCACGTCGATGTCCTCCCCGAACCCGCCGGTGTAGACGCCGCCCGTGGTGGCGTAGGGGCCGGCGCCCGTGGCGGCACCCGCACGGGAACGCGCCCACATGTCCGGGTCGACGTCTTCCGGAACCCGCCGGAAGTCAGGCCCGAAGACGTCATAGCGGCGGCGCTGTTCCGGATCGGACAGGATGGCGTAGGCCTCGGAGACGTCCTTGAACTTCTCCTCGGCTCCGGGGTCCTTGTTGATGTCGGGGTGATGGGCACGGGCGAGCTTGCGGTAGGCGCGCTGGATCTCGTCCTCGTCGGCGTCCCGGGAGACCCCGAGCACCTCGTACGGATCTCGGACGGCCATCAGTCACCGGCCTTGGCCGACACCGACACCAGCGCCGGACGCAACTGGTTCTCGTCGTCGCCGTAGCCCGGCTGGTGCACCTCGACCACTGTGCCGGGCGGAACGTCGGGGTCGGTGCGCACGGCGACCGCCGAGTGCCGGGCCGGGTCGAACGGGACCCCCAGGTCATCGCGACGCGGGTAACCGAGGTCGCGCAACGTCGACACGGCCCGGTCCCGGACGCTGCGAACGCCCTCGATGACGCTGGCCGGATCGGACTCGGCGTGCTGGAGGGCGCGTTCGAGGTCATCGAGAACCGGCAGCCACATCGCGGTGACCTCCGCCCGCTGGGCACGGCGCTGCGTCTCCAGTTCACGCGTCATGCGCTTGCGCAGGTTGTCGAGATCGGCGAGCGCGCGCCGCCACAGGTCCTCGAGTTCCTCGATCCGCGCCCGGAGCCGTTCGACCTCGCCGGAATCGCGGCCGGCCGCCTCGGCGGCTCTTTCCTGCTCGGCGTGCTCGGGCTGCTCGAGTGGCCGGTCCTGGCCGACTGGCTGCCCGGTCTGCTCAGTCCGTCGTGAATTCGGCGTCGATGACATCCTCGTCCGAGCCTTCCGTCGTCGCCCCAGCGGAACGCTCGCCCGCGCCCGCTCCGGTGGTCGCTCCCAAGCCGTGCAGGATCTGCTGGAGTTCGGAGGTGAGCGTGCGCAGCCGGTCCAGCGGCGCCTCCTCCTTGATGGCTTGCCGGGCGTCCTCGATCAGCCCCTCGGCCCGCGCCTTCTCATGCACGGGCACGGTGTCGGCGAGTTCGCCGAGCCGGCGTTCGACCTGGTAGATGGCCGAGTCCAGCTCGTTGCGCGCGTCGACCTGCGCGCGCAGCCGGGCGTCCTCCTGCCGGTTCCGCTCCGCATCGGCGATCATGCGTTCGACCTCGCTCTCGTCGAGGTTCGAGCTCTGGCTGATCGTGATGCGCTGCTCGGCGCCGGTGTCCTTATCGCGTGCGGAGACATTGAGGATGCCGTTGGCGTCGATGTCGAACGTCACCTCGATCTGCGGCTGGCCGCGTGGCGCGGGGCGGATGTTCTCCAGCCGGAAGCGACCGAGCACCCGGTTGTCGGCGGCCCGTTCCCGTTCACCCTGCAGGACCACGACGTCGACCGCGTTCTGGTTGTCCTCGGCGGTGCTGAACGTCTCGGTGCGGCGGGCGGGGATGGTCGTGTTGCGCTCGATGATCTTGGTCATCACCCCGCCCATGGTCTCCACGCCGAGCGACAGGGGCGTGACGTCGAGCAGCAGGACGTCCTTGACCTCGCCCTTGAGGACGCCGGCCTGGATCGCGGCGCCGAGCGCCACGACCTCGTCCGGGTTGACCGACATGTTGGGGTCCTTGCCGCCGGTCAGCCTGCGGACGAGGCTCTGCACGGCGGGGATCCGGGTGGACCCGCCGACCATGATGACCTCGTCGATGTCGTCGGCGGTGACCTTGGCATCGCTCATCGCCCGTTCCACCGGGCCGACGCAGCGCTCGATCAGGTCAGCGGTGATCTGCTCGAACGTGGAGCGCATCAGCGAGGTGTTGAGGTGTTTCGGGCCGCTGGCGTCGGCCGTGATGAACGGCAGGCTGAGCTGTGTCTGGGACACCGTGGACAGTTCGACCTTGGCCTTTTCGGCGGCCTCGAACAGCCGCTGCAGGGCTTGGGGGTCCGCGCGCAGGTCGATCCCGTTCTCCCGCTGGAAGTCATCGGCGAGGTGATCGACGATCCGGCGGTCGAAGTCGTCGCCGCCGAGATGGCCGTCACCGGAGGTGGCGCGGACCTCCACCACGTCGTCGCCGATGTTCAGCAGGCTGACGTCGAACGTGCCGCCGCCCAGGTCGAACACCAGCACGGTCTCGTTGGCCTTCTTGTCGAGGCCGTAGGCCAGTGCCGCCGCTGTGGGCTCGTTGATGATGCGCAGGACTTCGAGCCCGGCGATCTTCCCCGCGTCGCTCGTGGCGTGCCGCTGGGCGTCGTTGAAGTAGGCGGGCACGGTGATGACCGCCTCGGTGACCTTCTCGCCGAGCGACTTTCCGGCGTCGTCCGCCAGCTTGCGCAGGACCAGCGCCGAGATCTCCTCCGGCGCGTACTGCTTGCCGCGCACGTCGAAGCGCGCAGTTCCGTCAGGCCCTGCTACCACGTCGGAGGAGACCGCGTCCCTCTCGGTCTCGATCTCTTCGTAGCGTCGTCCGATGAAGCGCTTCGCCGAGGTGATGGTGCCCTTCGGGTTCAGGATCGCCTGCCGCCGGGCCAACTGCCCGACCAGCCTCTCCCCCTGTTCGGTGAAGGCCACCACGGACGGGGTCGTCCGTGATCCTTCCGCATTGGGGATGACCCGGGGCTCACCGCCTTCGGTCACCGCGATGACCGAGTTGGTGGTGCCGAGGTCTATGCCGACTGCTCTGGCCATCAGCTTCCCTCCGATGGTTCCCACCGCGCATTACGGTGGGAGGGCGTGCACGGTTGCCGGAGATGGCAACGTCTTAGTGACCGACGCTGCGTCATCAGGTGATCGGGCACATCCACCGACCGTGTAGGTCTGTGCTCGCGCCACCGCGGCGCGTCCGTGAACTCGCCGTGAGCGGAAGGGCACCTGTCCAGGCGGGCTCGCGGGGGTCAGGCACCCGGCCGGCCTGGGCGCACGACCTTGTCGCGCGGATCTGGTCCTACAAGATCTGACGATGTGACGCCCTCTCCGAGCGGGAAGGCTGTACGAACTGGACTTCCTTCTCCTCCTTTCAGGAGACGACAGGCGAGGTAACTGGCATGGCCGTGATAGGAATCAGCAGGTTCGAGCGCTTCTTCAGAGCGGCCGCGGGGCTGGATGTCGATAAGAATGATCTGCGGCGCTACCACGAGTTCCTTGACGCAAAGCTGTACGACCTGCTCCTCAACGGACAGGCCAAGGCGAAGGCGAACGGGCGCGACATCATCGAGCCGTTCGACCTGCCGATCACGAAGGGCCTGCAGGAGAGCATCCACCGGTTCCGCCGGTTGGACGAGGAGATCGAGGTCGAGCCGATCCTGGAGTTGCTGGCGAGGCGGCCGCCGCTGGATCTCGCGGTCCGCGATGCCACCGATGAGAAGCTCCCCGAGATCGCGGGCGGCCTTTCCTACGCGCTGTCGCAGGCCTTCCGGATCATGTTCCCGGACCGGCGCAACCCGCAGACCACGCAGTGGGAGCGGGTCCAGCGCATGTTCGACCTGCTCTTGTGACCCGGACTGCCGCTTTGACCGGGTTGCGGCAGATGGTCCCCAGGTGATCCGCCTTTGTCCAATGTTGACTTGACCCTGCCTAAAAACAGGACAGCGGCGCGTTGACGATCGCGTATCGCCCTGCGCCATCCAGGGCACGTTGCCCTGTATGGACGGCAGGCCGCCGACACGGGGCACGACCTTCGGTCGTCAACAGGAACGAGCGAGCATCGACGAGTTACTGACGCGCGTCGACGGCCCGAGGGTCATGCTCGTCGAGGGGGAGGCGGGCATCGGGCGGACCCGCCTGCTCGAGGAGGCCGCACAGAGAGCCGCTGACGAGGGCTTCGCGGTGCTGGTCGCGGACACGGCCCCCGAACTGCATCGGCCCGCGATACTGGAGATGTTGCTGTCGGTACTCGACGAGCCCGGCCCGAACCCACCGCCGGCCGGACAGGACCGGCCGACCGAGCGGTTGCGGGCCGCGCTGGAGCGGCGGGCCCGCTCCACCTCGTTGCTGGTCGTCCTGGACGATCTGGAATGGGCTGATCCCGCTACGGTCCTCGCGCTGCGTACGCTGCCGATCCGGCTCGCGTCGTCTCCCGTGTGCTGGATCCTCGCACGCCATACCGGCTCCGGTGGCACCGAGCTCGACCGGCTGTTCCTCCGGTTGCAGGCGGGCGGCGCGACCCTGCTCCAGCTTCGCCCGCTGTCGGGTGAGGCCGTCTCCGACCTGGTCACCGCCGCTCTGGGTGCGCGCCCTGATCCCGACCTGCGCGTGCTCGCGGACCGGGCGGGCGGTAATCCGCTGCTGCTTCTCGAGCTGATGAACGGACTGCTCGACGAGGGCGGGGTGGTGATCTCCCAGGGCCAGGCCCGCCTCATCACCTCCCGGCTGCCGGAGCGGGCCCGTATCGTCGTCCATGGCCGACTGGACGATCTGGATCCGGCGGCCCGGCGGCTTCTCGAGGTAGCGGCGATGCTGGGGCCGGCATTCCATCCCCTGGTCGCCGCCGACCTGCTTGGCATCACCCCCTCCGAACTGCTGCCGTCACTGGAGGCGATACTGGCGACAGGGTTGCTGGCGGCGCATGAAGAGGCTCTGGTGTTCCGGCACGACGTGGTGCGCGAATCGATGATCATGGATATTCCCGGTCCCGTCCGGCAAGCGCTGCACGTGCAGATCGGTAGGAACCTGCTGGAGCACGGCGGCCGGGTGAAGGCCGCAGCGACCCACCTCATGGCCGGGGCGGTACCGGGCGTCCCGGAGGTCCTCCAGAGCCTGGACCGGGCGAGCGCGGAGATGCTCGACACCTACCCGGCGGTCGCCGCCGAGCTGACCCGCCGGGCGCTCGATCTCACCGAGCCCGCCGACCCGCGGTGGTTCGCGCGCACGATGACGGCGATGCGGACGCTGGTCGCCGCCGGTGACCTGGTGGGAGCCGCGGAGCTCGCGGAGGCCGCGCTCGACCAGTGCGCGTCCGGCCCGTCCACCGCCGAACTGCTGACCGCGCTGTCCTTCGTCCTGGTGCCGATGGGCCAGGCCGCCAAGGCGTTTGACTCGGCCAAGGCCGTGCTGGACATGCCGGATCTGCCGGCCGAGGTGCGCGACCACGCCGAACTCGCCCTCCTGCAGGCCGAGGCCGGGCTGCAGGAGAGCGGGAGCGTACTGGACCGGGCCAGAGCGATCGTCAAGGCGGACGACGTGCCCGGTCGTGGTCTGGTGACCGGGGCGCTCATCGTCCTTGCCTTGAACGGCTGGGACGAGGGCGACCTGATCGGCGCGCTCAAGTTCACACGGACCGGTGTGCGGCAGGCGTTCAACGACGGCGTGCATGAGTGCCGGCTCCACCCCGGTCTGATCCTGGCCTCGTTCCTGGTGGACGTCAGGCTCATGGACGAGGCACGGCGGGCGATGGTGCTGGGGACCGGCGGGGCCGACGGGATCGGACGGGACGGCTGGGCGGCCGGACCGGCGATCGTGCGATCACGCATCGACCTCGCGGAGGGGCGTCCGGAGGAGGCGATCCGCGGAGCGAGGGCGGCTCTGGAGGCGGCCGACGCGGGCGGGGCGCACCTGCTGGGCGCCTGTGCCCGGTCCGCGCTGTCCTTCGCGGCGCTGCGCTCCGGCGATCTCGAGACGGCCACCGAGCACAGCCTCGGCGGCGAGAACGCGGGCGGCCCGGCACTCCCTCCCTTCGACCTGACCCGTAGCGAGCTGGTCCGGGCGCAGGTGACAGAGGCGTGCGACGGGCCGCGGGCCGCCCTGCCCGCATTGAGCCTGCTCCTCGACGGCCTGGCGGAGCACAATCGGGCGCTGACCTGCGAGCCGACGGCGGCGGCCTGGCTGGTCCGGACGGCGGTCGCGGCGGGTGAGCCCGGACCGGCCGAGGAGGTCGTAGCGGCGGCCGACCGGCTCGCCGAAATGAACCCGGGACTGCCCAGCCTGGCCGCCGCCGCCGAGCACGCCCGGGGGCTGTTGCACGGCGATCCGAACCTCCTGCGAAACGCGGCCGCCCAGCACGCCGACCACTGGGCGTGCGCCTCCGCCTACGAGGACCTCGGCATGCTGCTGGACGGGGCGGGCGGCGCGCGCGGCCAGAGGATTCAGTGTTTGGACAAGGCTCTCTCCTGTTACGCGGCGGCCGGCGCCGAACGCGATGCCGCCCGGATCCGGGGGCGCCTGCGGCGGATGGGGGAACGCCGACGGCACTGGAACCACCGCGAACGTCCCGCGGCCGGCTGGGACAGCCTCACCGGGACCGAGCAGCGGATCTCCGGGCTTGTCGCCCAAGGGCTCACCAACCAGCGCATCGCTGATCAGTTGTCCGTCAGCGTTCACACCGTCGCGTTCCACCTGCGGCAGGTCTTCCGCAAACTCGACATCCGCTCACGCGTCGAATTGGCGCGGCAGGTCCTCGAACATTCTGATGACCCTCCAGACGCGCATACCAGGAAGAGTTCCGACGGCACGAAGGCCGAGTCACCCCCGGCCCGACCGACGCCCTAGACGGGAATGAGCGGGCGCAGGTCCCGGGAAATGCTGGACTTGATGTCCTCCCATTCACCTTCTGTGACGTATCGCCGCAGCGCCTGCAGGACGGTGGACACCAGCCGCTCCATACCACCGTCGACCTCGTGCGGGAAGCCACGCCGGACATGTTGGAGGAACTCCTCCTTGTCCATTTTCACCGGCACTCGGCTGGGGTCCCAGCCCTCGTAGTACACACCGCGGACCAGCAAGGGGAGTTGGGCGGAGAGATGCGCACACTCGTCCACGGTCAGCCGGTCGCGCAAAGCGTGCAAAACGGCGCGCAGCGCATCGAAGGACCAGTTCCGTCGTTCCTTTGACCACCCGTGGGCATGCTCGATCTCATTCAGCACGCGGTTCGTCTTGTCGATGGTCTTGTCGAAGGTCGCGAATCCCGTGGCGCTCATGCGAACCTCCCTTCCGTATGAGGAGGACCTTTCGTCCCACAGCGTCGCGCGGGACCGGGTGAGAACGCGTCACCCGATGAGGGTGACGCCGGAACCGGGTCCGTTTCACCCCGCATGGGTGACGTCCCCTCACCCCCTCACTCAGACGCTGGTCGATGACAGTGACCCGCTTTCAAGGGGGTAACGGGATGACGAATGCCGGCGAATTGAGCACGATTCAGACCCAGATTCCCGCTCGGCTGGATCGCCTGGCCTGGACGCGGTTCCACTGGAGAATCGTGATCGGCCTGGGCACCGTCTGGGTACTGGACGGGCTAGAGGTCACGATCGTGGGTTCGATCGCCGCCCGGATGACCGAGCCGGGCAGCGGCATCGACATCTCCAGCGGCGACATCGGCACGGCCGCGGCCTTCTACGTTGCCGGCGCATGCCTCGGCGCGCTTCTCTTCGGCCAGCTCACCGACCGCTTCGGACGCAAGAGACTGTTCATGATCACACTGGGGTTGTACCTGGTGGCGACCGTGGCGACCGCGTTCGCGACCGAGGCGTGGTACCTGTTCCTGTTCCGTTTCCTCACAGGGGCCGGCATCGGCGGTGAATACGCGGCCATCAACTCGGCCATCGACGAGTTGATCCCCGCCCGCAACCGGGGCCGGGTGGACCTCGCCATAAACGGCAGTTACTGGCTGGGCGCGGCCATTGGAAGCCTTGGCAGCGTGCTGCTCCTCAACGATGCCCTGCTGTCGGCGGACCTCGGCTGGCGGCTGGCCTTCGCCATTGGCGGGGTCCTCGGGCTGGGGATCCTGGTGGTGCGCCGGAACGTTCCGGAGAGCCCCCGCTGGCTGTTCATCCATGGCCGTGACGAGGAGGCGGAACGGATCGTCGACCGGATCGAGCGGGAGGTTCAGACCGAGACCGGGGAGCCGCTGCCCCCTCCGGCGCAGAGCATCACCGTGCGGCAGCGCAGGTCGATCAGCTTCCGCGAAATCGCCCGCGTGACGGCCAAACGTTATCCCAACCGCACCGTTCTCGGGCTGTCGTTGTTCGTCGGGCAGGCGTTCATGTACAACGCCGTCACGTTCGACCTGGGCACGATCCTCAGCGACTTTTTCGACGTCGCGTCCGGCACGGTGCCCTACTTCCTGGCCGCGTTCGCGCTCGGGAACCTGATGGGGCCGCTCCTGCTCGGACGCCTCTTCGACACCGTCGGCCGCAAGCCGATGATCGCCGGCACCTACTTCGGCTCCGCGGCGCTGATCGCGGCGACCGCCGCCCTGCTCATGGCCGACCTCCTGACCTCGACGACGTTCATCATCCTGGTCGCGCTGAGCTTCTTCGTCGCCTCGGCCGGGGCCAGCTCCGCCTACCTGACGGTCAGCGAGATCTTCCCGATGGAGACCCGCGCCCTGGCCATCGCCCTGTTCTTCGCGGTCGGCACCGCGGCCGGCGGGATCACCGGCCCGGCGCTCTTCGGTCAGTTCATCGGCAGCGGCCGGCTGGACCTGGTCGCCGTCGGGTTCTTCATCGGATGCGGGGCGATGATGCTGGGCGGGTTCGCGGAGCTGATCTTCGGCGTCCGCGCCGAACAGCAGTCGCTGGAGAACATCGCCCGTCCGCTCACCGCGGAGGAGGCCGAGGCCACCACGCCGCAGGAGCAGGAGAGCCTCCGGCGGGCCGCACTGGAGCGGGAACTGTCGGCCGAGGACAGGCGCCGGTCCGACGAACGCGATCGCCGCGCAGGGGAGCGCGCCGCCCGGCGCCGCAAGCGGGAAATGGCGAGGCCGCAGCGCTTCCGTCCCGGGCCTGGGGGCTCGCAGACCTACTCGCCGGGAATGATGGGAACCGCGGGCACGCCAAGCCGGTCGACGGCGGTCTCCGAGCGCGAACTCGACCGTGAGATCGATGATCTCGTCCACGCGACCGGGGTGGGCCCGGTGGAGCGGCGCGACCTGGCGAAGCGGGTCAGCGCCCGAAGCTGGGGCCCCGGCCGGTTCAGGCAAGCGCTGGGCGAGGCGATCAAGGAGGGGCGCCTACGGCGGCTGACGCGCAGCAGGTACGGCCCTGGAGACGCCAGGGGGAACGAGGAGTGACGCTCGCCTGCCGTCTTCTCGGCCACCGTCCGCGGTTCACCAGTGAAGGGAACATGCTGGTGTGGATCTGCGACCGGAAATGCGCGGCCGGAGGTGCCAAGGAGTACGAGACCGCCGCGGACGCCGCCCGTTACGCCCGTGCCTTCAACCGGGAGGATCGCGAGGATCTCGGCAAGCGCGCTCCGCTGATCGGGCTGTTCCCGCTCCGCCTGTTCCGAGCCTTCCGGAACCGTCACCGCAGCGGACAAGAGAGCGGCGGCGCTCAGAGAAGCTGAGCCTCCCGCGCCTTGCGCACCGCCTCCCGGCGCCGGGAGGCGGTGAGCTTCCGGTAGATGTGGCGCATGTGCGTCTTCATGGTGTTGACCGAGACGTGCAGCTCGGCCGCGATCTCCTCGGTCGTCAGGACGCTCTGGAGATACCGCAGCACCGTCAGCTCCCGCTCGGTCAGCGGCGCGACGGGGTGGTCCGTCCGCTCGGCGGCGCACTCGATGATGTCCAGGACGAACGGCCAGTATGCCGTCCCGGAGTCCAGGTGGGCGCTCAGCAGCCGCCGCGCGGCCGGGCCCTCGCGGATGAACACACCCCGGAAACGCTCCTGATCGGCGAGTTGCAGGGCCTTCTCCAGGATCGCGGACGCGTGCCGGTCCTGGCCGAGGCGGTCGGCGGCCAGCGCTTCCAGGAGGCCCGCCTCCAGGCTGCCCCCCAGTTCCATGTTCGGAGCTCCGGCGGCCGTCCGTATCGCCGCGTCCAGATCGCCGTTTCTCAGCTGCGTGCGCGCGAGCGCGACCGCCAGCGGGGCCGAGCCGCCCGACGCCCCAACCTGGTCGGCCAGTAGCCTCGCGGCCGTGCCGGTGTCCCCGAAGTTCGTCCGCAGCGCCGCCTCGGCGGCGGTGAACCGGTGGGCGATGTATCTCGGCACCGCCCAGCCGGTGAGCTGGTGGCGGACCTCGCGCAACACCTCGTCCGCTCCGGCCTGGGATCGGCCAGCCTGGAGCAACCACAGCCGGACGATGCTGATCAGTGCGGCGAGCAACTGGTCGCCGTTGCTGTCGGCGAGATCCAGGTATCGGGCCGCCTCGTCAGCCTCCCCCCATTCGTGATGCGTGATCGCCAGGGCCAGCTGGGCGTATCCGCAAGCCGCGGGGGACGTCGCGAAGCCGAGCGAATCCTGAGCGGCCTGCTCCGCGAGATGGAGTTCGCCGAGCAGCGCACGGACCACGGCGAGCCTGCTGAGGCACGCGGCCCGGACCCGTTCCAGGCCCGCCCGCTCGGCCGCGGCCAGCCCGTCGTCCAGTACCCGTTCTGCCATGCGCAGGTCGCCGGTGGCCAGCTGGGCCGTGCCGAGTGCGGAAAGGGCGACAGAGCGGGTGCGATCGCCGTCCCGGTGTGCGAGGAGCCGTGACGCCTGGGAGAACGTCGCGGCGACGTCACCCACCGCCACCGACCGCGCCAAGCGGATCGCCGTGATCCTGTCGTCGTCGGCCTCGGTGGTCTGATCACCGGCAAGCCGCAGGTAACGGTCGGTACCTCGCCGATCGCCGAGAATCTGCTGGTTTAACGCACAGGCCAGCGCAAGATCCGAGTTGACGCGAAATGCCGCTTCTGGCGGCGCGGCATCGAACGCCCAGAGCGGCCGGTCCGGACCCGACACAACGAGATCGGGCCAATGGTCGGCCAGCAGGTCCGTGGCCATCCGCCAGTCCAAGGACAGGAGGGCGTGGTGCAGCGCGTCCGGGGACGAGCCCCGCGCGGCATACCAGGCGGCCGCCCGCCGATGCAGGTGGGGAACCTGCCGCGGCTCTCGCCTGGCCAGCTCACGACGAAGGAACTCGCCGAGAAGATGGTGGTAGCGATACGAGGAGCGCCGGTCGTCGACCGGGTCGAGGAATGCCCCCGCGTTCCCCAGCTCGGCCAGGATCTGTTCCCCGTCCGACCGGCCGGTCAGCGCGTCCGCCAGGCTGCCGTTGATCCGCTCCAGCACAGAGCCGTACAGCAGGACCTCCAGATGCGCGCCGTCGAGTCTGTCCAGCACTTCCGAGGTGAAATAGCCCGCGATGGTCTCGTGGTCGCCGGTCAGCCCACCGACGAAGCGCAGCGGATCACGATGTCCTTGCATGGACAGCCCCGCCAGCCGCAGGCCCGCCGGCCAGCCCTCTGTGCGCCGGAGCAGGATGCGCGTGTAGCGGTCAGGCAGCTCCAGGCCCAGTGCGGCCAGCAGTTCGACGGTCTCCGGCATGGTGAAGGACAGCTCCGCTGCCTCCAGCACGGTGACCGCCCCGGCGAGCCGCAGGCGCGCCAGTGGAGGTCCCGGGCCACCACGCGTCACGATGACCACCCGCAGTGCCCGCCCGGCGTGCTGAACCAGATACTCCAGCCCCTTCAAGACCCGCGGGTCCCGTATTCGATGGAAATCGTCGAGAACGATGCCCACGGGATCGCGCAGCTCGGCCAGCTCGGCCGCCAGCCGGGGCAGGAACTCTTCATGGCGCATCTCGTCCGGCGACGGCAGGGCATGCCCCGCGAAACCCCCCGTGGAGATCAGTACGGCCCGCAGATAGCACCAGAATCGGGGGTCGTCCCCGTCTTCGATGCCGAACCAGCCGACCCGAAAGTCGGTCGCCCTCGTCCACCAGCTCAGCAGCACGGACTTCCCCCAGCCGGGCGGAGCGTTCACCAGCGTCATCGGGTGTTGCCGCGCGGTGTCGAGGACGCGGCCGAGGCGTGGCCGCTCCACCAGCCCTGGCGGAGGGGCGGGGGGCTGCAGTTTCGAACCCAGCAGAGGTACTTCGGTCACGTCCACACCCTGCGTGTGCCGCGATGCGCCTCGTATCCTCAGTCCGGGTAGCCGCCGCTACTGGCGCGATTCACTCGCCCCGGCAGTGATCGCCGGAAAATCCGTCCCGCTTGTACATTTCGCTACCTGCCTGTTCGGCTGGACGGGGTCTCCCGCGGGAAGGCCGCGATCATGGGTTCGGAATCCCTGTTCATCGTCGGCCTGGTCATCACGGCCGTGCTACTGCTCTCCCGGGCCCTGTCCTCGCGCCTAGGGATACCCGACGCGATCCTTCTCGTCGTCCTCGGCGCAGCGGCCGCGTTCCTGCCCGGCATGCCCGAGATCGAGCTGCCACCGGAACTGGTGCTACTGGGCTTCCTGCCCCCGCTCGTCTACTACGCCGCGTTCTTCAGCTCCCCGCGCGAGGCGAAGGCGGACGCAGTGCCGATCACGGCGCTCGCGATCGGCCTGACGACGGTGACCACCTTCACCGTCGCCGTGGTCCTGCGCGGGGTCCTGCCCGATCTGGGTTGGGCGGCGGCCGTCGCCCTCGGTGCCGCCGTGGCCCCCACCGACCCCGTCGCCGCGATCTCGATCATGAAGCGGCTGAACGCGCCGAGCCGGATCGCGACCATCGTCGAAGGGGAGAACCTCATCAACGACGCCGTCGCGCTCACCGCCTTCGTGCTGGCCGTCGAGGCGCTGACGACACCCTTCACCATCGGCCACGGCATCGCACGGCTGGCCGAGGTCGTCGCCGGCGGCGTGGCGTACGGCCTGGCGGTGGGGTTCATCGCGTCCCGCCTCCGCCGCCGGATCCGCGATCCCGCCAGCCAGATCATCGTGTCCCTGCTGACGCCGTACCTGGCGTTCGTCCCGGCCGACGAACTCGGCTTCTCCGGGGTACTCGCCACCGTCTGCGCGGGCTTCTATCTGGGCACCCGCGGAGAGGGCATGCTCCAGCCGGCGTCCCGGCTGCCCGGTCATCTGTTCTGGCAGGTGCTGGTCTTCCTCCTGGAGTCGGCGCTGTTCGTGCTGCTCGGTCTTGAGATTCGCGTCATCGTGCGCGAGTTGACCGGCTCGGCATGGTCGCCGGCGATCCTGGGCGCGGCCGCGGTCACGGCCGCCATCGTGGCCCTGCGGCTGGCCTGGACCCAGTTCGTCTTCCCGCTCTCCCGGTACTTGCCCGGCCGGCACGTCGCCTTCGACCATCTGAACTGGCGCGAGCGGCTCGCCATCGGCTGGAGCGGCATGCGAGGCGCGATCTCACTGGCGATCGTGCTGTCCCTGCCGGTGTCGGCGCCGGGCCTACCGCCGGAACGACGCGGAGAGCGGCTGTTCGTGACCGGCGCCGTCGTGTTCATCACCCTGCTCGGGTGTGCGACCACGCTGCCCGGCCTGCTGAGACGGCTCGGCCTGGCCGAGTCCGACCGCGTTCGGATCGAGTACCAGGAGGCGCGAAAGGCAGTGGTGGAAGCAGCCCTGGCACGGCTGGACGAGCTCATCGAGAACGGCGAGGTCGACGATCGCACCGGCAGGACCTTCCACCAGCTGTACGAGGATCTCCTGGACCAGATTCGCACCGAATTCGGCGAGGACCTCGACGAGGAGGTCACCGACTCCCTAGGCCTCCGCCGCGAACTGGTGCGGACGCAGCGCGAGAAGCTGCGCCGGCTCTACTCCAAAGGCAAGATCAGCGCCGAGGTCCTGCGGGCCGTGGATCGGTGGCTCGATCTTGAGGACCCCGACATCCGGGAAGTCGGCTGACCGGGCGCCGCCCCGTCCAGACCTGTCAACTCTGAGAGGGTTGTTTGACAGGGAATGTCCTTGTCTGGGTTGGGTGGGTTGGTGAGGGTTTCGTTACGGCTCATTGACGATGCGTCACCGTTGGGTTGCTGTGGGTGGCATGGGGCTCGAGGGTGTGGCCGGCGGCCGGAAGCCGTATCGCAGTGACCTGTCCGATGAGCGGTGGGCGCTGATCGAGCCGGTCATCGCGGCGTGGAAGGCGCGGCACCCGTCGGTGTCGGGGCATCAGGGCCGGTATCAGATGCGGGAGATCGTGAACGCGATCCTGTATCAGGAACGGACGGGCTGCGGGTGGGAGTACCTGCCGCATGACCTGCCGCCCCGCTCGGCGGTGTACTACTACTTCGCCCGGTGGCGCGATGACGGGCTGACCCAGACGATCCACGATCTGCTGCGCGGCCGGGTCCGTGAGGTCGCCGGACGGGCCGAAGACCCGTCGGCGGTGGTGATGGATTCGCAGACCGTGCACGCCGCGGCCGGGGTCCCCTCGGCCACCACGGGCCTGGACCCTGGGAAGAAGAGCCGGGGCCGCAAGCGCGGGATCGCCACCGATGCGCTGGGCCTGCTGATCGCGGTGGTGGTGACCGCCGCGAGCGTGCACGACAACGCCATCGGGATCGAGCTGCTGGACCGGGTCGCCATCGACAACCCGGGCGTGCGGACCGCGTGGGTGGACGCGGGGTTCAAGAACGCGGTCGCCGGCCACGGCGCCGGGCTGGGCATCACGGTCACCGTGGTGCAGCCCGAACCCGGGACCAAAGGGTTCACCCCGGTGCCCAAGCGGTGGGTGGCCGAGCAGACCTTCGGCACCACCATGCTGCACCGGCGGCTGGCCCGCGACCACGAGAAGCTGCCCGCCAGCAGCGAGTCCCACCTGTACTGGGCGGCCACCGACCGGATGACGCGCCGGCTGACCGGCACCACCACCCGCTGGCGCGGCACCCCGCCTCCGGCCTCAGGCACGGCCGCGTGACCGGTCGGCCGCCGCCGGTCCCCGACCAGCTCCTGCGCCGCCTGGCCGACGACCGTGACGCGGCCCGCGCCCGGGTCGAGCGGCTCACCGCCGAGCTCGCCGAAGCCCGCCACCAGCTGGAACGGCTCGAGGTCACCCACCAGACACTGCTGGAACTCGCCGGTGCCGCCGGGCCGCCGCTCCCGCCCGCCTACCGCGACATTCTGGCCGTCCTGGCCGACAACCCGGGCGGCCTGCGCACCAAAGACGTCGCCCTGGCCCTCAACCTGCCCGCCACCAGCAAGAACACCGTCGAAGGCGTCCGCGCCAAACTCAAACGCCTCGTCGGCCGAGACCTAGCCGAAGAACCCGAATCAGGACTCTTCGCCATTAAACGAGACAACGCCTAACAAACAACCCTCTGAGGATGTGCCGGACCGGCCGGACGGGCAACGTCCCACTCAGAGAACGTCCCCAACGAGAGGATCAGACCATGGCACTGCCCAGCATCCGCCACCCCGGAGACACGATGCTCACCCCGAGGCCGC
This sequence comes from Actinomadura madurae, assembly GCF_900115095.1. GTDB lineage: Bacteria > Actinomycetota > Actinomycetes > Streptosporangiales > Streptosporangiaceae > Spirillospora > Spirillospora madurae. Next base: position 196,092 of record NZ_FOVH01000005.1, on the reverse strand, counting down.
GGGCATTCGACCCCCTCTACGAGCAGATGGAACAGCTGGTCAACGCGGCCTTCGCCGGCACCACCACGGAGATGCCCTGGGCACCTGCGGCGGACGTGAGCGAGACCGACGACGCCTATGTAATCGAGGCCGAACTTCCCGGCCTGAAGAAGGACGAGATCGACGTATCACTGCACGATCGGGAGCTGACCATCACCGGAGAGGTCAAGGAGAGGGAGAGCCGTGGGCTGCGGCATCGCAAGCAGCGGCGCAGCGGCCGATTCGAGTACCGCGTGTACCTGCCCGGTGACATCGACGCTGAACGGGTCGACGCGAACCTCGGCGATGGCGTGCTCACCGTGACGGTCCCCAAGGCCACGACCGAGAAGGACCGCCACATCGAGGTCAAGGACTGACCCTCACGGGGGCGACCCGCCCACGCCAGCGGGAGGAGCCGATGATCATCCGTTGCGAGCACTGCGGCAAGAAGAACCGTGTGCCGGCAGCCGCCGACGGTGGTCCAGTCTGCGGCAACTGTCACCGGCCGCTCCCGTGGATCGCAGAAGCCGGAGACGAGGATTTCGCCGAGGTGGCCGAGCGCTCCTCGGTCCCGGTCATCATCGACCTGTGGGCGACCTGGTGTGCGCCGTGCCGCACGGTCAGCCCGGTACTGGAGCGCATCGCCCACGAGATGGCCGGGCGGCTGAAGCTCGTGAAGATCGACATCGACCGGGCGCCATACATTCAGGAGCGCTTCGCCGTGCGTGCCGTTCCCACGCTCCTACTGATGCGTGACGGGAAGGTGATCGACCAGAGAGCGGGCGCCGTACCTGCTGGTCCACTCAGAACGTGGGTGGAGGAAGCCCTTGGAAGAGACATCTGATCTGTACGGCGCCTACCCCCGGCTCGACCGGGAGCAGGTCGAGCTGGTCGCGGCATACGGGGAACGACGCCCGACCCGCCGTGGCGACGTCCTCTTCTCCGAAGGGGACCGTGCCTACGACTTCTTCCTGATCCTGGCCGGGACGGTGGCGATGCTCGACAAGGGCGAAGTCATCCGGGTGCACGGTCCGGGGCGTTTCCTCGGCGGGCTGGGCCTGCTGACCGGTCAGCCCACGTTCCTCACCGCCCGCGTCGAGGAGCCGGGCGAAGTGATCGCGGTGCCGCCACGGCGGCTGCGCGAGCTGGCCGGCAGGGAGCCCTGGTTCGGCGACATCGTTCTGCGCGCGTTCCTCATCCGCCGCGCCCTGCTCGTCGAGCAGGGCGCCGGGCTGCGGATCATCGGTTCGCGGTTCTCTCCCAGCTGCCGCCGACTGCGCGACTTCGCCGCGCGCAACCGGCTGCCGCACCGATGGATCGACGTCGAGGACGATGAGGACGCCGAATCGCTGCTCAGAGAGCTCGGCGTCCCAGCGTCGGAGACACCCGTCGTGATCCTGAACGGTGAGCGGGTGCTGCGCAATCCGGGGGACGACGAACTCCCACGGCTGCTCGGGCTGCCGCCACCGGCACCGGCCTCGTCGGCGTACGACATGCTTGTCATTGGCGCGGGCCCGGCCGGGCTGGCCGCGGCCGTGTACGGCTCTTCGGAGGGCCTGGACACGATGGTCGTCGATGCCATCGCCACCGGAGGTCAGGCCGGCACATCATCCAGGATCGAGAACTACCTCGGTTTCCCGGCCGGCATTTCGGGCGCGGAGCTGACCGATCGGGCGGTCATCCAGGCCGGGAAGTTCGGGGCGAAGCTCCACGTGCCCGGCGACGCCATGGGCCTGCGGGTGGGCAATGGCCGGTACACCGTCGACCTCGGTGGAGGCGGCGAGTTGTCCGGCCGCACGGTCGTCATCGCGACCGGCGCCCGTTATCGCCGACTGGACGTCCCGCACCTAGACGACTTCGATGGTGCCGGCGTGTACTTCGCGGCGACTCAGGTTGAGGCGCTGCAGTGCCGGCACGTGCCGGTGGCCATCGTCGGCGGCGGCAACTCCGCTGGTCAGGCAGCCGTGTTCCTGGCCCGGCACGCCACTCGCGTGTTGCTCTTCGTTCGGGGCGCGGAGCTCGGCGAGAGCATGTCGCGCTACCTCATCGATCGGATCGAGCACTGCCCCGAGATCGGCGTTTTCCTGCACACCGAGGTCCGTGAACTGCACGGTCACGATCTACTGGAGGAAGTCGTCACGGAGAACAAGCGGACCGGTGAAGTCCGCCGCTTCAAGGTTCGCGCATTGTTCGTCTTCATCGGAGCCGACCCCTGCGTCGCCTGGTTGTCCGGCACGGTCGACCTCGATCACAAGGGATATGTGCGCACCGGCGGCCCGCAGGCCCTGCCGTTGGAGACCAACCTCCCCGGCGTGCTGGCCGCCGGCGACGTGCGGAGCGGCTCGATCAAGCGGGTCGCCTCTGCGGTGGGAGAGGGGGCGATGGCCGTCCGTTTGGCGTTCGAGCGCCTGAACCGGTGACCGGCCGTCGGCTGTGAGATGAGCGGTGACCAGCGGATACGTGCAGCAGCCCGCACCGCAGTCATACCGGTGCGGGTGCGCCTGAAGCGGCTGCGCACACAGCCTACGGCCATCGTGATCGCCCGCCTCGCCGTGACTGCGGTTCTTTCGTTCCAACTCGCGTCATGGCTGCCCGGCACCAGCCCAAGGCCCGTACTCGCCCCTCTGACCGCAATCCTCGTCGTCCAGGTCACGCTGTACCAGACCATCCACCATGTCTGGCAGCGCGTCGTCAGCGTCGTGGTCGGTGTGATGGTCGCGGCACTGCTGTCGAGCCTGGTTGGATTCAGCTGGTGGAGCCTGGGCCTGGCCATCACGGCCGCGCTGATCTGCGGATTCGTGATGCGGCTCGGCAACTACATTCTCGAGGTGCCGATCAGTGCCATGCTCATCCTGTCCCTCGAAACCGGCGCCGCGGCCGAGGGGCGGATCGTGGAGACCCTCGTCGGCGCGCTCACCGGCCTGGCCGCCGGGATCCTGACCTCGCCCGTCAAGATCCAGGCAGCCGAGGAGGCACTAGAGGACCTCAGCGGTACCATGGCCCGTCACCTCCACGACATCGCCGGCGCTGTGGAGAAGCGCCCCGAGCCACGCACGTTCGACGAGTTGCTCTTCCAGGCCCGCTCCCTCAGCCGGGAAGTCCAACGCGTGGACGGCGAACTCGTGCATGCCGAGGAGAGCATCCGCCTCAACCCGCAGGGCGTCGGAATGCTGCGGTCAATGGTGGCGTTGCGGGAGACCTTGGTCGCACTGGAACACTGCGGAATCACCATCCGCGGCCTCGCACGTTGCCTCGCCGACCATGCCAACGAGCCTGAGCAGGGGAGCGAGGACCCCCTATCCAGGAGCGACACCCGCATCCAGCTGGCCACGACCGTAGGACACCTGGCCTCGGCGATGAGCACCTACGGGCGAATGCGCCGGCAGCAATTCGCCACAGGAACCACCGAGTTCGAGGACTCGCTCGCCTCCCACCTGGACGCCGCGCGCGAAGAGCGCGTAAAGCTGACCGAGATGCTGCGGGCCGACAGCCCTGACTGGCCGCTCCATGGCGAGCTTCTCGTCCACCTCGACCGCTTGAGAACCGAACTGGAATCCGGGCGACGGATACGAACGCAAGGGCGCCCCAATCGCCGACTCCGCATTCCCAAACCTTCGCCGCCCGCCACGCTCAGCCCGATCCGGCGGCGAACCGACCTACGCCGAGCACGCTCCTGACCCGTCCCGTCGTCGACAGCACCAATACGGAACATGAGCTACGGGCCTTCAGCAGGGCCGGGCCCAGCAGTCCGGACGGAGCGCGCACGGAGCCCGGATCGAGCCGCCGAGCAAACGTCGAGCAAACGTGGGGACGAACCGGGACGGAACCGGCGGCGGGCAAACCGGGGCAATCTCGTGTTTGCCCTGGTCGGGATGGGTGGGTCGCGTGGGACTCGAACCCACAACCTACGGATTAAAAGTCCGGAGCTCTGCCAATTGAGCTAGCGACCCGTCCCGCAAGGGTACCGAGATCGGCGGGGGGTTTGCGACGGGGTTAGGGGGCGGGGGTCAGGTGGACGGGGAGGTGCTTCAGGCCGTTCTGGAAGTTGGAGGCCAGGCGGACGGGGGTGCCGGTGAGGGTGACGGTGTGGGGGAGGAGTTCGCGGAAGATGGCGCGCATCTGGGTGCGGGCCAGGTGGGCGCCCAGGCAGAAGTGGGGGCCGAAGCCGAAGCTGACGTGGTCGTTGGGGGTGCGGGTGATGTCGAAGCGGTCGGGGGTGGGGAAGACGGTCTCGTCGCGGTTGGCGGAGGCGTGGTAGACGACGACCTTGTCGCCGGGGGCGATCTCCTGGCCGGAGAGGGCGACGGCCTTCGTGGCGGTGCGGCGGAAGTCCATGACGGGGGGCCAGTAGCGCAGCATCTCCTCGACGGCGGACGGGAGGAGGGACGGGTCGGCGCGGAGGCGGGAGAGTTCGGCGGGGTGGTCGAGGAGGGTGAGGAGGCCGCCCGGGATGCCGTTGCGGAGGGTCTCGTTGCCCGCGACGGCGAAGAGGAAGAACATGTTCTCGAACTCGTGGGTGGTGAGGCCGCCCTCCAGCATGCGGGACATGATGTCGCCGGACGGGCGCAGCCGCTTCTCGGCGGCGAGCGCGTGGGCGTAGGCGAACATGTCGGCGAGGGCCGTGTAGGAGCGCGGGTTGACGGGGCGGCCGTCCGGGTGCGCCCACGTGGTGGGCCGGTACTTCATGGCCTCCTGGGCCATGGGGGTCATGGCGGCGGCGTCGGCGGTGGAGAGGCCGGCGTACTCGTCGTCCTGGTAGCCGATGACGCGGGACGCCCAGTCGTAGAGGAGGCGCCGGTCGGAGTCGGGGACGCCCATGATGTGGGCGAGCGTCCAGACGGGGAGGTCCGCGGCGAGGTCCACGAAGTCGGTCTCCTCGCCCAGGGCGGAGGCGATGAGGCCGCGGGCGCGGTCGTTGATCGTTTCTTCCAGGGCGCGGACGGCGCGGGGGGTGAAGGCGGCGGCGACGATGCGGCGCAGGCGGGAGTGGTCCGGCGGGTCCTGGTTGAGCATCATCGCGCGGACGAAGGCGAGATCCTCGGGCGTGTCGGGGTCGCGGATCTGGGTGGCGCCGAGGTTGGAGGAGAAGAGGTCCGGGGAGCGCAGGACGTGCTTCACGTCGGCGTGCCGGAAGACCGCCCAGTAGCCGGGGCCGGCGGGCCAGGGGCCGACGGCGGGTTCGGGGACCCAGGTGACGGGCGTTTCGGCGCGGAGCTTCCGGAACGTGCCGTAGGGGACCCCGGTGGCGTAGGTGGCGGGCAGGAAGATCTCCTCGTGCATGTCCTCAGCGTGCATCATGTCGGGGTGACGTTGAAGCCTGAGGAGATCCTCCGTGACAACTTCGCGCCCTGGGTGCTGGACCTGGGCCTGGTGCCGGAGGAGGTGGGGGACGGGTCCGCGGTGCTGCGGCTGCCCTGGTCGGACCGGCTGGCGCGGGAGGGCGGCGCGCTGTCGGGGCAGGCGCTGATGGCGGCGGCGGACACGGCGGTCGTGCTGGCGGTGTCGGGGGCGAAGGGGGAGTTCGTGCCGATGACGACCGTCCAGCTGAGCACGTCGTTCCAGCGGCCGGTGGTGGGACGGGACGTGTTCGTCCAGGTGGAGCTGACGAAGCTGGGCCGGACGCTGGCGTTCGCGGAGATCGACATGACGGCGGACGGGAAGACCGTGGCGCACGCGAGCGCGGTTTACGCCATCATCGGCTGACATGAGTCGTATCGAGAAAGTCGTAGTTCCGGACGGCGAGTTCGACCTGCGGGTGTGGGCGCCCGAGGGCGGCGGGCCGGGTGTCCTGCTCGTGCAGGAGATCTTCGGTGTGGGCGACTACATGGAGGCGGTCGCGCAGGACCTGGTGGCGCTCGGATATGTCGTGGGGGCGCCCGACATGTTCTGGCGGATCGAGCCGAACTGGACCACCGAGCACAACGAGGAGGCCCTTCCCAAGGGGATGTCGATGGTCTCCCAGTTCGACTGGGAGAAGGGCGTGGAGGACGCGGCGGCGGCGCTGGGCGTGCTGAAGGGGTTGCCGGAGGTGGGCAAGGTCGGTGTCCTCGGGTTCTGCTTCGGCGGGACGCTCGCGTACCTGCTGGCCGCTCGGGCCGAGGTCGACTCCCTGGTGTCGTTCTACGGGTCCGGGGTGCCGGGGATGCTGGAGCATCTGGACGCCGTGCAGGCGCCGACGCAGTTCCACTTCGGCGGCGACGACCCCTACATCCCCAGGGAGGACGTGGCCAAGGTGGAGCGGGCCGTGGACGGACGGGACGGCATGGAGATCCACGTCCAGGAGGACGGCGGGCACGCGTTCCACAACCGGAAGGCGCCGATGTTCTACCAGCCGGAGCCGGCGGCGCGCGCTTGGAGGCTCACGGAGGAGTTCCTCCAGCGGACGCTTTCATAGCGCCCAGGACGGCAGCGGCTCGCAGTGCTCCAGCCAGTCGGCGGGGGATGAGCCGAGGATGCCGCCGACGATGGCGCACGTGGTGTCGACGTCCCCGCCGGCCGCCGCGGTCGTCCAGAAGGCGGCCTTGTAGTCGCCGAGGTGGCGTGCGGCGGCCCAGAGGCTGAACGGCACGGTGTCGTGGGCGGCGACGTGCCGGCCGTTGCCGAGGACGGCGGACGCGGTGGACGGGTCGCCGATGGTCAGCAGCCGGCGGGCGTCGACGATGCCCTTGCGGACCGTCCCGGGCGGGACGAGCCGGAGGATCTCGTCGATGAACTTGCCGGGCGGCGGCCGGGAGGGTGCGATGGCGGCGGCGACGGCCACGGCGATCGCACCCGCCACCGCCTCGGGGTGCGGGTGCGTCACCTCGGCCGAGAGGGCGGCCTGGCGGGCCGCCTCGGCGGGGTCGTCCGCGAACCACGCGCCGAGGGGCGCGACCCGCATCGCGGCGCCGTTCCCCCATGAGCCCGCGCCGTCGAACGGTTCCCGGGCGAGGGTCCGCCAGTCGCCGCCTTCCCGGACGAGCCGCAGGAGCCGTCCGGTGGACGGTCCGTAGCCGCGGTCGAAGTCGTGCCGTTCGGCGAAGCTCGCGGCCAGGGCGTCCTGGTCGATTGCCCCGTGGCGGGTCAGGACGAGGTAGACGGACGCGGCCATCTCCGTGTCGTCCGTCCACTGCCAGGGGCCTGGGGGGAGGGTTCGCGCTTCGAACGCGGCACGGTTGGCCGGGACGAAGAACTGGGAGCCCAGGGCGTCCCCGACGGCGAGGGCCTGAAGCGAGGCGTACGCGCGGTCTTTCACACGGGCTCCAGGGTGAGGCGGGAGAGTTCCCTGCGCGACGAGATGCCGAGCTTCGGGTACGCCTTGTACAGGTGGTACTCGACGGTCCGCGGGCTCAGGAACAGCTGCGCGGCTATCTCGCGGCTGCTCGTCCCCAAAGCCGCCAGCCGGACGACCTGAAGCTCTTGCGGGGTGAGACGGTCGAGGAGGTCCGGCGCGGTGGGGACGGACGTCCCCGACTCGCCGGTCGCGCGGAGTTCGGCGCGTGCCCGGTCCAGCCAGGGGGCCGCGCGGAGGCGTTCGAAGATCGACACAGCGGACCGGAGCGGGCCGCGGGCGTCCGCGCGGCGGCGGGACCGGCGCAGGAACTCGCCGTAGAGGAGTTCCGTGCGGGCCCTCTCGAACGGCCGGCCTGACTGTTCATGCAACCGCACGGCCTGCACGAACGGTTCTTCACTGTCAGAGAGCAAAGCTTCGCAGTGCAGTGACACGGCGAGCGCCCACGGTTGCTTCACCGCCTCGGCCCAGGCGCTGAAGCGTGAGTGGGCCTCGCGGGCGACGTCCATGGCCCCCGTGCGCACGGCGGCCTCGACCTGGTCGGCGGCGGAGAGAAGGCTCCCGTGCCGGTGATGCCCGCGGGAGATCTCTTCGAGGCGGCGCAGCGCGTCGTCATGCCGGCCGAGACCGAGGTCGAGTAGGGCGAGCGCGCTGTCGGCGATGCCGCCCGCCGAGGACGGGGCGTGCGCGATCAGCTCGCGCAGCCGGGCCTCGTCGCCCTCGATCGCGGCGACCCGGGCCAGGACGGCGCGCAGCCGGCCCTCGCGGTGCGGGCGGCCGGTGTCGCGGGCGAGCGCGATGGCCTCGGCGACGGTGGCCTCGGCGTCCGCGTGCAGCCCGGCCGCGATCTGCGTCTGCGCCTGGACCTGCAGGACGTTCGGCAGCTCGCCGATCCGGCCGTGCCGGCGGCCGTCGGCGACCTCGGCGGCGGCCAGCTCCAGCGCGGCGGCGTCGTCCCCGACGATCAGCGCGAGCTGCGCGCCACGGACGCGGTCGCCGGTGCCGTCCAGCGCCTCGGCGACCGGCCCGGCGAGCAGCGGCGCGCCGCCCGCGTGGTCGCCGCGGGCCAGCAGCGCCAGGCCGCACACGGCCGGGTCGTCCGGCAGCAGCTCGGCCGCCCGGAGCACGGCGGGAAGCTCGCCGGACGTCCACCCGTACATGGCGCCGGTCCGCAGCATCGCGGCGCGGTCGTCCCCGGCGGCGCGGTCGACCATCCGGCGGGCCGCGGCGCGGGGGTCGCCGCGCTCGTACTCGACGGCGGCGTGGACGCGGCCGAGCCGGGCGCGGTCGGCGGGCGCGGGGCCGAGCCCTTCCGCCTGGACGGCGAGCTCCTCGGCCTCGTCGAGCCGTCCCGCCAGCAGGACGAGGTCGGCGGCGGCGCCGAGCCGCGCGGCCCGCGCCGGCGGGTCCGGGGTGAGGTCGGCGGCCTGCCGGTACAGGGCGGCCGCCGTCCCGTATCCGGTGCGGCAGCGGGCCCGGACGGCCGCGTCCTCCAACTCGGCGGCGACGTCCTCGTCCGGCCCGAGGGCGGCGGACGCGCGGTGCCGGGCGCGGCAGTCCATGTCGTCGGCGGACTCCGCGAGCGCCCGGTGGACGGCGAGGCGCCGCGCCGCGACGGCCCCCTGGTACGCGGCCGCCCTGATCAGCGGGTGCCGGAAGGCGATGGTGCGGCCGGAGACCTCCACCAGGCGGGCGCGTTCGGCCTCCTCCAGGTCGGCGAGGCCGACCCCGAAGGTGCTCGCCGCGCCCAGCAGGCTCGGCATGTGGCCGCGCCCCTCGGCCGCCGCGATCAGCAGCATCAGCCGGGTGCCCTCCGGCAGCCGGCCGATCTGCGCCTGGAACGCGCCGAGGACGCGGTCGGTGACGGGCAGCGGCCGCGCGTCGTCCCGCCGGCGCGCGTCGGCGGCGGCGAACTCGTGCAGCGCGAGGGGGTTCCCGGCCGCCTCCCGGACGACCCGGTCGCGGACGATCGGCGCCAGGTCGCGCGCGGCGAGGAGCCGTTCGGCGTCGGCGCGCGGCAGCCTGCCGAGGCGCAGTTCCGGCAGCCCGGTCGCGGCGAACGCGTCGTCCCGCGCGGCGAACAGCATCACCACGCCCTCGGCCGCGAGCCGCCGCGCCGCGAACAGCAGCGCCTCCGCGGTCGCGGTGTCCAGCCACTGCGCGTCGTCGACCACGGCCACGACGGGGCCGTCCGCGTCGGCGAGGTCGGCGAGCAGCGTGAGGACGGCGAGGCCGGTCGTGAAGCGGTCGTGGCCGGGGGAGGTCTCGCCGAGCGCGGACCGCAGCGCGGCGGCCTGCGGGGCCGGCAGGGCGTCCAGCCGGTCGCGGACGGGCCACAGCAGCTGGTTGAGTCCCGCGAACGCGATCCCGGACTCCGCCTCGATCCCGGTGACCCGCAGCGCGCGCGGCACCCGGTCCGCGGCCTGCGCGAGCAGCGCCGACTTGCCGATCCCCGCCTCTCCGCGCAGCACGAGGACGCCGCTGCGCCGGTGGTCGCGCGCCTTGTCGATCAGCGAGGAGATCCGCGCCTGTTCGTCGTTCCGCCCGTAGAGCACGCCTCCAAAACTACGGGGCCGAATACCGAAACCCTACGGATTCGCCCCCTAAGTGGTCGCTCGTAGCTTCATGGCCAGCGATGACGCCACTAGGAGGACATCATGCAGGAGCTGTTCGAGCCGCTGTCGGCCGGCAAGCTGGAGCTGTCCAACCGTCTGGTGATGGCGCCGATGACCCGGAGCCGAGCCACCGAGGACGGCGCGGTGACCGGGTTGACCGTCGAGTACTACCGGCAGCGCGCCGTCGCCGGGCTGATCATCACCGAGGGAACCCAGCCGAGCGTCCGGGGCCAGGGCTACATCCTCACGCCGGGACTGCACGACGACGGGCACGTGACGGCGTGGCGGGCGGTGACCGACGCCGTCCACGCCGAGGGCGGACGGATCTTCGCCCAGCTGATGCACGCGGGCCGCGTCGGGCACCCCGTCCTGTACCCGGACGGGGGCGCGCCGCTCGGGCCGTCGCCCCTCGCGTCCGGCGAGCGGCTGTTCACCCCCGACGGAATGCTCGACCACCCCGTCCCGCGCGAGATGGCGGTGGACGACATCGCGCAGGCGGTCGAGGAGTTCGCCGCGTCCGCGCGCAACGCGATCGACGCCGGGTTCGACGGGGTCGAGCTGCACGGCGCGAACGGCTACCTGATCCAGCAGTTCCTCGCCGACGGCAGCAACACGCGGACCGACGCCTACGGCGGGACGATCGCGAACCGCATCCGCTTCGGCGTCGAGGTCGCGCGGGCGGTGTCGGAGGCGATCGGGCCCGACCGCGTCGGCTTCCGCGTGTCGCCCGGCGGCACCGCGAACGGCGTCAGCGAGAGCGACACGGCGGAGCTGTACGCGGCGCTGCTCGCCGCGCTCGCCCCGCTGGGGCTCGCGTACCTGCACATCATGGAGCTCGGCGACCGGGACATGACCCGGCGGCTGCGCGCCGTGTGGCCGGGGACGCTGATCCTCAACCCGCATCCGACGCCGGAGTCGTTCCCCGCGAGGCCCGAGTACGGCGCCGAGGCGCTGCGGGACGGGGTGGCCGACGCGGTCGCGTTCGCCGAGATGTGGCTCGCCAACCCGGACCTGCCCGCCCGCATCAGGGCCGGCGGCCCCTACAACGAGGCGGACCGGGCGACGTTCTACGGCGGCGACCACCGCGGCTACACCGACTACCCGGTCCTCGCGTGACCGGTGCCCCGGCCGGGACAGGGGGAGGCCCCGGCATCGGCCAAGGGGAGCCGGTGCCGGGGCCTCGCGGCGCCGCCGGGTCAGAGACCCGGGCGGACACCGCCGCTGAAGTTGCGCTTGTAGTACTTGGTCAGCTTGATCTTCTTGACGCGCTGGCCGGAACTCGGCGCGTGGATCATGTACCCGTGCCCGGCGTAGATGCCCATGTGCGTCCTGCCGCCGTAGAAGAACAGCAGGTCGCCCTTGACGGCGCCCTTCCAGGAGACCTTCTTCTTGACGGCGCGGTAGATCTGCTGCGTGGTCCGGGGCAGCTTCACCCCGGCCTTGCGCCAGGAGCCGCCGGCCAGTCCCGAGCAGTCCCACGAGCCGGGGCCCGTGCCGCCGTAGCGGTACGGGTCGCCGATCTGCTTCGCCGCGTACTTGACGGCGTAGGCGGCGCGCTTCCTCTGCTTCGCGGCCCGGGACTGCTTCGCCGTCGCCTTCGCCGTGGCGGCCTGCGCGGCCGGTGCCGCGGCGAGCGTCGCCCGCTGCGGGACCGCCGCCTGCGCCGGGCCCGCCGCGAGGACGGACGCGCCGAGCGCGGTGGTCGTGGTGAGGACGAGGCCGCCCACGGTGAATCCGGTCTTCAGGGTCGTTCGGGGGGTATGCAGAATGACTCCAGAGTTCGCGGTCGATGCCTACCGGGCAGCCGTCACCCACCGGTACTGATCATGGGATCGGGATGCCGCGGCCGTTTCCGAAAATGGCGGCCGCTTCCGGTTCCGTGCCTCATGGCTGCACGGATTCGGCTTCCGGCGGGCGGCTCTGGGCGGGGTCCCTGGATAGGACGACCTGGGGGTCCGCGCCGGCCCTGGTTGGTGGCCGGGCGCGCCGCCGCCGTGCGCCGGGTTGCGTGTTCTGTTGTCCGGGCGGCCGATGTGCCGCATGAACCGGGCAGGAAGCTAGCCAGCGTCCGTGACGGCTGGCAAATCACGAAGCCATTTCTTCATCGGACGGCCGTCCGATTGAGACTGCGGTCTACCGCCCGGCCAGCATGGATGATCGAGGGAATTAGCGAATTGTGAAGTGAGTCACATGCGGCCGTTAAGAGTGTGGTTCATTTATTGATCTGTGATGTGCGGCACAGCCGGGGCGCGGGGTGAGGTTGCCGGATCCGGCCATGTCCGGCCATTGACGGCGGCGGCGAGCCCCCCTGTAGTGCGAAGGAGATTCATGTCCTGTGACCGGAGGGAGCCCCGTGTTCGGCAGGCCCGGCAGAGCACGCCCCGTCCATCTCCTCCCAGCCTTCGCCCTCTCGGTCGCGCTGGCGCTGACCGCCACGTCCCCCGCCACCGCCGTGACTCCCACCGGCCAGCCGACGGAGGCCAAGCCCACGACCGCCAAGTTCCCGCCCGGCTTCCTCTGGGGCGTCGCCACCAGCGGTTTCCAGAGCGAAGGGTCGTTCCCCGACAGCAACTGGACGAGATACGCCGAGAACGAGGCCCCCGGGGTCGAGGACCCGTACGGGAACTCCGTCGACTTCCGGAACCGCTACCCCAGCGACCTGAAGCTCGCCAAGGGGCTCGGCGTGAGCGTCTTCCGGACGTCCGTCGAGTGGTCCCGCATCGAACCGCGCCGCGGCCACCGTGACCCCGGGGCGCTCGCGTACTACGACGACCTCGTCCGCCGGATCAAGGCGAACGGGATGCGTCCCATGCTCACGCTCGACCACTGGGTGTACCCCGGATGGGTCGCCGACCAGGGCGCCTGGGACAACCCGAAGACCCAGGAGGACTGGCTGCGCAACGCGCGCTACATCGTCGACAGGTACAAGGGCCAGGGCGTCATCTGGATCACCTTCAACGAGGCCAGCACCTACATCTACAAAGAGCTGACCACACGCCCGATGGACCTCGGGCAGATGATGAAGATGCGCGACGCCCTGATCAAGACGCACCGCGCGGCCTACGACATGATCCACCAGGTCGACCCGGGCGCCCCCGTGTCGAGTAACGTCGCCTACGGGTCGGCCCTCAACGGCATCTTCGACGCGGCGCTGTTCAACGACGTCACGGACAAGCTCGACTTCATCGGCCTCGACTACTACTACGGCGCCAACCTGGAGAACCTGACCGCGGTCCACTCGCTGACCGGGGAGTTCTGGAGGATCGACCCCGAACCCGAGGGCCTGTACTACGTCCTGAAGAACTACCAGCGCCGCGTGCCGAACCTGCCCGTCTACATCGTCGAGAACGGCATGCCGACCGACGACGGCAAGCCGCGCCCGGACGGCTACACACGCTCGAACCACCTGCGGGACCACATCTACTGGATCCAGCGGGCCATGGCCGAGGGCGTGAAGATGATGGGCTACAACTACTGGAGCCTCACCGACAACTACGAGTGGGGCAGCTACCGGCCGCGGTTCGGCCTGTACACGGTGGACGCGCTGACCGACCCGTCCCTGGAGCGCCGTCCGACCGACGCCGTTCCCACTTACCGGTCGCTCATCGCGAACCGGGGCGTTCCGTCCGGGTACGTGCCGGTGCGCAAGCCGGGATGGTGCTCGATCGAGGATCCCATCGCCACCTGCCTCGGCACCACCCCCACCCCGCCCGCCGCCTACCGCTCGGTCGGCTGACGAACGGGGCATGACCCGCGCGTCCCCGGGTAGTCCCACGGCACCGCCAAAGACCAGGGGTACACGTTGGGGGACGTGCGGACACACCCGCGGGCCGTCGCGCCGCGCGGGTCCGGCACCGCGGGACCGGGGCCGCCGGGCCTCGGCGGCGCGGCGGACGGCCTGATGCTCGCGCTGAAGCGCGCCGCCGCCGCGCTCCGGGACGCCGGGATCGGCTACGCGCTCGCGGGCGGGTTCGCCGCGTACGCGCACGGGGCCGCCGTGTCGACGCACGACGTCGACTTCGTGGTGCGGGAGCGGGACGTCCAGGCCGCCCTGGACGCCCTCGCCGCCGCCGGCATGACGCACCAGCGGAGCCCGGAGAACTGGCTGGAGAAGGCCTACGACGGCGATCAGCCGATCGACCTGATCCACACGCCGTCCGGCCGGCCGGTGGACGACGAGCTGCTCGGCCGGGCCGAGGAGATGGCGGTCGGCGCGGTGTTCATGCCCGTCCTCCCGGCCACCGACCTGATGATCATGCGGCTGCTGGCGTTCACCGAGACGGCCTGCGACTTCGGCGGGTTCCTGCACGTGGGCCGGGCGCTGCGGGAGCAGGTGGACTGGCGGCGGGTGGCCGCCGAGACCGCCGCGTCCCCCTACGCCTACGCGTTCCTGACCCTGCTGGCCCGGCTGGACGTCATCGGGGAGGACGTGCCGTGACCGAAGGGGGGACGACATGACCGACCAGGCGCAATACCTGTCCGCGCACATCCAGGAGAGGCTCGCGGCGGAGGCCTACGAGCTCGGCATCCGCGTGGACGTCCGCGGCGACGTCGTGCACCTGCACGGCGAGGTGGTGAGCGAGGAGCGGCGCCGCGACGTGGAGGACGCCGCCCGGGTCGCCGCCGGGGGCCGCGAGATCTGCAACGAGCTGCACGTCGTGGCGGTCCCCGCGCCCGAGGGGGAGGAGCGGATCTCATGATCCACGTGGCGGCGGCGGGCGACCTCCACATGGGGCCCGAGGCGGCCGGGGAGTACCGCGGGCACCTGTCGGCGCTGGCCGGCCGCGCCGACGTCCTCCTCGTCGCCGGGGACCTGACCCGGCACGGGACGGTCGAGGAGGGCCGCGTCGCGGCGGCCGAGCTGCGCGACCTCGGCGTCCCGGTGATCGCGGTCCTCGGCAACCACGACTACCACAGCGACGCCGAGGAGGAGATCGCCGGCATTCTGCGGGACGCGGGCGTGACCGTCCTCGAAGGGGAGGGGACCGTCCTGGACTGCGACGGGACGCGGCTCGGCGTGGCCGGCGGCAAGGGGTTCGGCGGCGGGTTCGAGGGCAGGTGCGCCGGCGACTTCGGCGAGCCGGAGATGAAGGCGTTCGTCCGCCACACCAAGGACTTCGCCGGGCGGCTCGGGGCGTCCCTGCTGGAACTGGACGCCGACGTCACGATCAGCCTGACGCACTACTCGCCCGCCGCGGACACCCTCGAAGGCGAGCCGCCGGAGATCTACCCCTTCCTCGGCAGCTACCTGCTGGGCGAGGCGATCGACGAGGCCGGCGCCGACCTGGCGATCCACGGCCACGCCCACAAGGGCACCGAGCGCGGCCTCACCTCCGGCGGCGTCCGAGTGCGCAACGTGGCCCTCCCAGTGATCCAGCACGCCTACGCGCTGTATCGCCTGGACCCCGCGGCACCCCCCGCCCACCGCCACACCGAGAACCACGTCTCCGCCTGGTAACCGCCCGCCGAACAGCCCTTGGCCGGGCGGGCGATCCTTTGGCGGGCTGGTTGTCGCCGGGTCGGGGCTGCCGAGCCGGCTCTCCGCCGGGCAGCCCCCGTGCCGGGTCAGGGGGCGGAGCGGAGGAGGTCCAGGACGGCCTCTTCTACCGGGCCCTGGGTCGCCAGTTCGCCTTCGGCGGCGTCCACGCCGAGGCGGTCAAGGGCGGGGGCGATCGTCTTGTCCTGCTCGTACAGCTCGATGATGCGGGGGTCGATGTAGGACGCCCGTGCGACGGCCGGAGTGTTCCCCAGGTAGGACGCGACCTCCTTGACCACGCGGACGATGGCGCGCCTGCGGGCGGCGTCGCCGTCGGGGGCGCGCACCGACACCGCGAGCCCGACCGCCGCGAGGACGGTCGCGTGCCAGGTCCGGAAGTCCTTGGCGGTGAAGTCGCCCTCGGTGACCTCCCGGACGAAGTCGTTGATGTCGGACGTGGTGACGTCGTGCCAGCCGTTCCGCGTGCGGTAGGCGAGCAGCTCGGGGCCGCCGTCGCCGCGCCGCTTGAGCCCGCTCACGACCTTGCACACGTTCTCTTCCGCGACGGCCTGGTAGCGCTCCTTGGAGCCCTTGGCCGGGTACTCGAACGTCACGTGGCCGCGCCGGCAGGTGACGTGCTCGCGCAGGACGGTCGCCAGCCCGTACGTCTGGTTCTCCGCCGCGTACGCCTCGCCGCCGATCCGGAAGAAGCCGAGGTCGATGAGCCGGACGGCCGCGGCGAGCACCCGCTCTCGCGAATATCCTCGTCCGGCGAGGAAATTGCTGAGCGTGTCGCGGACCTTCGGCAGCCGCTCGGCGAGTTCCAGGACGTGCTCGTGCTTCTCCCGGTCGCGCTGCTCGCGCCACGTCTCGTGGTAGAGGTACTGGCGCCGTCCGGCCGCGTCCGTCCCGATGGCCTGGATGTGCCCGTCGTCGTCAGGGCAGATCCACACGTCCTTCCAGGCGGGCGGGATGACCAGGGACCGGATCCGCTCCTTCTCGGCCGGATCGACCAGGGGACGCCCGTCGAGGCCGAGATACACCCATCCCCTGCCGTGCTTCCGCCGTCCGTAGCCGGGCTCGTTCGGGTCGCTCTGCCGCATCAGCCCGGATGGATCTCTCCGCCGGCGGGAACCAGCGTCTGGCCGGTGTAGTAGGACGACAGGCGGTTCGCGGCGAAGAACACGTAGGACGGCGCGATCTCGTCGGGATCGGCCGCGCGTCCCATCGGCGCCTGCTGCCCGAAGCTCTCGACGCGTTCCTCGTCGAAGGTGGCCGGGATCAGGGGAGTCCAGACCGGGCCGGGGGCGACGCAGTTCACGCGGATGTCGCGGTCCATGAGGTTCTGGGCGAGGCAGGTGGTCAGCGCCATCGCGGCCGCCTTGCTGGCGGAGTAGTCGATGAGCGTCTTGTTGCCGCGGAGCCCGTTGATGGATCCGGTGATGATGATGTTCGATCCCGGCCCCAGGTGGTCGAGGGCCTCCTGGACGATCCAGAACAGCGCGAACACGTTCACGTCGAACGTCCGGCGCAGCTGCGCGTTGTCGATCTCCCGGACGTCCTTCACCGGCGTCTGCGTCCCGTGGTGGAGGACGAGCAGGTCGAGCCCGCCCAACCGGCGGACGGTGTGCTCGACGACTTCGCGGCAGTGCCGCTCCTCGGCGAGGTCGCCGCCGAACGTGACGCACCGCCGTCCGGCCGCCTCGACGAGGCTCGCGGTGTGCCGGGCGTCGTCCTCCTCCTCCAGGTAGGTGATCGCGACGTCGGCGCCCTCCTTGGCGAACGCGACGGCGGTGGCGCGGCCGATCCCGGAGTCGCCGCCGGTGATCAGCGCGCGCCGCCCGCGCAGCAGGTCGCGGCCGGTGTAGTCGAGCATCTCGTCGCGGGGTTCGGGTGCCATGTCCCCGGTCCGGCCGGGGTAGGACTGGCTCTGTGCCGGACGCTCACTCATGTGCTGCCGCATGCCCTGAGTCACGGGGAGCAAACGCCCGCCTATCGTACCGACGGGTAATATCGCGGCTCGGCGGTCCACGGGGGTGCGGGCGGGGCGTGCGAACGACGTCCGGCTACCATCATCCCGAACCACATTCGGTCCCTCACGTAAGGTGTCGCTGTATGGACCTGAACGGAGTTTCCGCCGTCGTATCCGGTGGCGCGAGCGGCCTCGGTGAGGCCACCGTCCGCGCGCTGGCCGCCGAAGGCGCCAAGGTGGTCGTCGCCGACCTGAACGAGGACAAGGGCAAGGCGCTCGCCGACGAGGTCGGCGGCGTCTTCGTCAAGACGGACGTGTCGAACGAGGAGCAGGTGCGGGCCGCCGTCCAGGCCGCCGTCGACACCGGCGCTCCGCTGCGCGTCATCGTCAACAGCGCCGGCATCGGCTGGGCCTCGCGCACCGTGAACCGGGACGGCAGCCCCCACGACCTCGCCTCCTACGAGACCGTGATCCGGGTCAACCTGATCGGCACCTTCAACCTGATGCGGATCGGCGCCGCCGCGATCTCCAAGACCGAGCCCGCCGACGAGGACGGCGCCCGCGGCGTGGTGATCAACACCGCGTCCATCGCCGGCATCGAAGGGCAGACCGGGCAGATCGCCTACTCGGCGTCCAAGGGCGGGATCATCGGCATGACGCTGCCGGCGGCGCGCGACCTCGCCGCGATCGGCGTCCGGGTCAACACCATCTGCCCCGGCATCATCGACACCCCGATCTACGGCCAGGGCGAGGCCGCGGAGGCGTTCAAGGCCAAGCTCGCCGCGCCCGTCCCGTTCCCGAAGCGGATGGGCAAGGCGTCGGAGTTCGCCCACCTCGTCAAGTCCCTGATCGAGAACGACTACATGAACGGCGAGACGATCCGTTTCGACGGCGGCATCCGCTTCCAGCCGAAGTGAGGCACCCATGACCGACGCTGTATCGCCCGAGGGGGGACGACCCCCCACGCCCCCCGGCAACGACGCGGTGCTAACCGAAGAAGACGGCGCAGTCCTCGTCATCACCATCAATCGCCCCGAGGCCCGCAACGCGGTCAACGGCGAGGTGGCGAAGGGGATCGCGGCGGCCGTCGACGAGCTCGACTCCCGCAAGGACCTGTC
This sequence comes from Actinomadura madurae, assembly GCF_900115095.1. Classification (GTDB taxonomy): domain Bacteria; phylum Actinomycetota; class Actinomycetes; order Streptosporangiales; family Streptosporangiaceae; genus Spirillospora; species Spirillospora madurae. Next base: position 177,623 of record NZ_FOVH01000005.1, on the reverse strand, counting down.
CATCGGCATCCTCACCGGCGCGGGCGGGACGTTCTGCGCCGGGATGGACCTCAAGGGCTTCCTGACCGGCGACAACCCCACCGTCGAGGGCCGCGGGTTCGCCGGCGTCACCGAGCGCCCGGCGGCCAAGCCGCTGATCGCCGCCGTCGAGGGCTACGCGCTCGCCGGCGGCTGCGAGGTGGCGCTGGCCTGCGACATGATCGTCGCGGCGCGGGACGCCCAGTTCGGGCTGCCGGAGCCCAAGCGCGGGCTGGTCGCCGCCGGCGGCGGGCTGCTGCGCCTGCCGCAGCGCATTCCGTTCCACATCGCCATGGAGATCGCCCTCACCGGCGACAAGTACCCGGCGGAGCGGATGGCCGAGCTCGGGTTCGTCAACCGGCTGGCCGAGTCCGGCGGCGCGCTCGCCGCGGCCAAGGAGCTGGCCCTCAAGGTCGCCGAGAACGCCCCGCTGGCGCTCGCGGCGACGAAGAAGGTCATCGTCGAGTCCGCCGACTGGACGTCCGGCGAGGCGTGGAAGAAGCAGCAGGACATCACGCTGCCCGTGTTCATGTCCAAGGACGCCCAGGAGGGCCCGGCGGCCTTCGCCGAGAAGCGCAAGCCGAACTGGAAGGGCGAGTAGAGCGGCACAGCCTCGCCCGGCTCCCGCAAGACGCCCGGAACCTCCCTGTTCCGGGCGTCTTGGCGTATAAGGCGTGGATCATCGGCTACAACCTCGGCGGAACCCTCGGCCTCTACTGGAACGGCACGGCGTGGAGCCAGGTCGCCTATCCGCTGGTCGGCTTCCCGACCGCCGTGTCCGCCGCCCCCGACGGCACCGGCTACTCCATCGCCGGCATCGCCGCCGCCGGCGGCCCCGGCGCCATCCTGCGCTGGACGGGTAGTGCCTGGGTCGACCCGCAGGTGCCGCTGCCGCCCTCGTCGTCCATCACCGCGGTGGACGTCCGTGCCGCGGGCGACGTGTGGCTCGCCGGCACGACGGCCGCCACCGGCACGTCCGTCACCGGCCTCGTCATGCACTTCGACGGCACGTCCTGGGAGAGGATCGATGTTCCGGGCAACCTGGGCGTCCCCGGCAACCAGGGCCCCCTTCACCGCATGGTCGCCACCTCGCCGACGAACGTGCACGTTTTGCGTGTGCGGCAGAACGCCCAGGTCACCAACGCGATCCTGCGGTACGACGGCACGTCCTGGACGACGATCGGCACGCCGCTGAACGCCGCGGGCATCGGTATGTCGTCCGACGGCGGCTCCGGTGTGGTCATGCTCCCGATCACCACCGGGACCGCGGCGCAGTACATGCACTACGACGGTTCCGCCTGGACGACCCTGAACGGCCCCGCTCGCAGCGGCTCCGTCCAGGCCTCCGACGTCGACGCCCGCCCCGGCACGACCGCCGTCGTCAGCGCCGGCACCGCCTCCCAGGCGGACAGGAAGACGCCCTTCATCGAGTACTTCAGTTGACCCCGCCGGCGCCCGTCCCGTTCCCTCCGCGGGACGGGCGCCGCGCGCGGGGACAGGGTGACGCCGGGTGAGATGACCTTGCCGCGGGTAGAGATCGACCGCGGGACGATCATCGAGGTCACAGGGAGAATCCATGGGCGTCACACGGGTCGTGGCATGCTGCGCGGTCGCGCTCGCCGCGCCGTTCGTCTTCGTTCCCCAGGCGTCCGCCAAGGAGAGTGCCGGACACGATCCATGCCAGGCGCTCAACCGGGGCGAGTCGCGCTACGACCCGGGCGCCGCCAGGCACGTGGTCTTCGCGGTGGCGGCCGCATACGGGACGACCGAGGTGACCGTCACCGAATGCGTCCGCAAAGGACGCTCGTGGAAAACGGTTCTGAGCACTCCAGGACATGTGGGCCGGAACGGCTACGCCGAGCCCGGCGCCAAACGCGAGGGCGACGGCACGTCACCGACCGGCTCCTACAGCCTGACCGAGGCGTTCGGAGAAGGCGACCCTGGCACCGCGCTCCTGTACCGGACCCTGCGCGACACCGGCGACTGCTGGGGCTCGACCATCGGGGACGAGCGCTACAACCGCTACTACCGCGGCACGTGCCTGCCCGCCGACGAGAACCTCTCGCAGATCATGAAGGACGGCCCCTACCGGCAGGCCGTGGTGGTCAACTACAACCGGCCGCCGGACTCCCCGATCGTCCAGGGGAACGGCTCGGCCATCTTCATGCACATCGGGACGGGTCCGACGGCCGGCTGCGTCGCCATGGCCCGTCCCGAGCTGGAGACCATCATGAGGACGCTGCGTCCCCACGACCGGATCATCATGGGGACGCGGCAGGCCCTCTTCCGCTGACCGCCCCTTCTCAAGCGGTCGTCGCCAGGTAGTGCTCCGCGATGTCGTCGCTGGTGGTCAGCCAGGCGTCGGGCTGGGAGGCGAGGAACTCCAGCGCCTGATCCAGGTACTTGTGCCGGTACGGCTGGCCGATCACGAACGGGTGCAGGGCCAGCGCCATCACCCGCCCGCTCGTTTCGGAGTCGGCGCGCAGCTGCTCGTACTGGTCCTTGACGGCCTGAAGGAACTCCGGCCCGGTGAACCCCCGGCCGAACAGCAGCAGGTCGTTGAGCTCCACCGTGTACGGGACGCTGATCATGCCGGGGACCTTCAGTCGGTACGGCTGGTCGTCGTTGGTCCAGTCCAGCACGTAGGAGAGGCCGAGTTCGGCGAGCAGCTCGGGGGTGTGGAAGGTCTCGGTGAGCCCCGGGCCCAACCACCCGCGCGGGCGCCGTCCGGTGGCGTCGGCGATGGTGCCGACGACCTCGTCGAGGAAGCGCCGCTCCTCGTCGCGGTCCATGCCGGTATGGAGGATCGAGTTCGTCCGGCCGTGCGCGAGCCAGGCCCAGTCCCGGTCGAGCCCGGCCTGGATGATCTGCGGGTAGTGCTCGGCGACCGCGGAGTTCAGCAGCACGCTCGGCCGGACGCCGTGCCGGTCCATGCTCTCGATCGTCCGCCAGATGCCGACGCGGGTCCCGTAGTCGCGCCAGCCGTGGTTGAGCGGGTCGGGGACGAGGTCCGCGGTGCCCGGCCAGATGCTGGTGGACGGCCGGTCGATCAGGAAGTGCTCGATGTTGAGCCCGACGTACACGGCGACCTTGGCGTCGGCGGGCCAGTGGAGGGGAGGGCGTTCGGTGATGGGACTGTAGTCGTAGAGCCGGTTCTCCGCTGTGTTCGTCATACCGACACGGTAAAAGCTAACATCGGTGTCAGATTCAACCCCGCGGGAGGGCCACATGCGGATAGGGGAGCTCGCGAAGCGCACGGGAGTCAGCGAGCGGTCGCTGCGCTACTACGAGCAGCAGGGGCTGCTGGCGCCCGACCGCACCCCGGGCGGCCACCGCGACTACCCCGAGCGGGCGGTCGACCGGGTGATCCGCATCCAGGAGCTGTTCGCCGCCGGCCTGTCCAGCAAGAAGATCGCACGCCTGCTCCCGTGCATGCGGGACGCGGACGGCGGCCCGTCCGAGATCGCCACCCCCAAGCTGGTCACCGACCTCACCGCCGAGCGCGACCGCATCGACCGCATGATCACCGAGCTGGCGAACTCCCGCGACGTCCTCGACGAGGTGATCGACGCCGCCGCGGACCACCCCGCTCAGCCGTCCCCTTCATAAGGCAGGAAGGCGCCGCTGTCGATCGCATAGCTACCCGCATCGACCTGGTCGCCGAACACGTAGTCATGCCGAACGCGGTACCGCGTACCTTCGGGCGCGGGCCCCGGGTCGCTGAACACCGTGACCGTCGACTTGCGCGGATCAACGATCAGGTAAGTCGGGATCCCCATCGCGGGATAGTCGATCGTCTTGTTCTCGTAGTCGTTCTCGGGGTTGGGCACGGAGACCACTTCGGCGACCAGTTCCACGTCCTCGGGCCGGAGGTACGTTTGGCCGGGACGCGCCAGCGCGGCTTCTGGAACGACCACCAGGTCGGGCCGGCGTAGCCGGCCTGTGGCCGGGTCGTCGATTTCCGGCGTACCGGAGTGCGCCACCATGTCCGGGCCGACCTGCGGTAGCAACTGGCGCAGCAGGCGCGAGATCGCCAGCTCGTGCCGGTTGACCGGGCTCATCATCACGTGCACCCCTTCGTCGTCCAGCTCCACGCCGTACGCGTCCAGGCGCTCCATGATCGTTACTGCGGTCGAGCGCAGCCGGTCGTAAGCCCTCATGCTCAGTCCTGACGATCGGTGGGCAGTCGGCCCCGCCCACGGTCCCATGGTGACACTGCCCTTGCGTGGCTACGAGGCAAGCCTAGGGCATTCTCCCTGCTCGTCCGGTGGATCCGGTCAGTCCCAGCGGGTGGTGCGCTGGCGTTTGACGGCCGAGCGGCGCTTCTTGTTCTCCAGGCGGCGTTCGTTGATGCCCCGGGGGACCTTCTTCGGGATGCGCTTCTTCGGGGGCGGGGCCGTGGCCTCGGCGAGGAGGGTGGCGAGGCGGGTGCGGGCGGCGTCCCGGTTGCGCTGCTGGGAGCGGTACTCCTCGGCGCGGATGGTGAGGACCCCGCGGACGAGGCGGCCGGAGAGGCGGTCGAGGGCGCGGGCCCGCAGGTGCTCGGGCAGGGACGGGGAGTTCGCCACGTCGAAGGAGAGCTCGGCCGCGGTGGCGCTGGTGTTGACGTGCTGCCCGCCCGGGCCCGAGGAGCGGGAGAAACGCCAGCCGAGCTCGGACTCCGGGATGGAGACCGAGCCGCGGACATGGATCGGGGCGGACATGACCCCATTGTCGCAGGCCCCGGTGATCTTGTCGCTCGATTAACCCCCGTCCGGGCGCGCTCAGCGGCCCGCCCGGGATGGCGGCGATGCGGCTGCTCACCGCGGGGCTGATGCCGGCGCCGATCCGCGAGCAGTACGGGTGGAAGTGGGACGCCGGACGGGAGCGCCGCTTCCGGCTGCTGGTCGGCGCGCTGGCCCTGGTGTACCCGCGGCTTCCGCTGCGGATCCGCACCCTGCCGAGGGAGTACTCCATGGTCACCACGCGGCGGATGCTGGCGAAGGTGAAGCGGCGGCCCGCGGTGACGGTGCGGAGCTGAACGGCCGCGCGACCCCCAGAGTGGTCGCGCGGCCGTTCTCCCTTGCACGGTCCTCCCGAGCCCGGCCCGGCCGGAAGGACCCCCTGCCCCGGGACTCCGCCCGTCCGCCCGCTCCCCCCAGAGCCCGGAACGGACGGCGATCCCGGGTCAGCCCTTGGCGCCGGCGATGATCTGGCCGGCGGTCTCCTTCGCGGAGTTGATCGGGATGGCGAAGCCGACCCCGATGTTCCCCTCGCTGTTCCCGGCGGTGAGGATGGCGGTGTTGACGCCGATCACCTGACCGGAGGCGTTCACCAGCGCGCCGCCCGAGTTGCCGGGGTTGATGGCGGCGTCGGTCTGGATGGCGTTCCTGATCACGGTCTGCTGCTGCTGGGACAGTTGCCCGCGCAGGCCCGGCGGCAGCTGCGGGTCGGAGTCGCCCTCCTGGATCTCGCGGCCGAGGGCGCTGACGATCCCGGACGTGACCGAGCCGTCCAGCCCGAGCGGGCTGCCCACGGCGAGGACCTGGTCGCCGACGGCCAGCGCGGAGCTGTCGCCGAGCGTCGCGGGCTTGAGGCCCGACACGCCCTCCGCCTTGATCACCGCGATGTCGTCGCGGGTCTCGGCGCCGAGGACGCGGGCGGACGCCGTCCTGCCGTCGCTGAACTTCACCGCGACCTGCCGGGCGCCCGACACCACGTGCGCGTTCGTCATGATGACGCCGTCCGAGCGCAGGATCACGCCCGACCCCCCGGAGGTGCCGCCCGGCACCTGCGCCTGGATCGACACCACGCTCGGCTGGACCGCCGCCGCGACCTGCGCGGTCGTCCCGCCCTTGGCGGAGGTGCCCGACACGGCCGTCGGGCTCGCGTAGACGGTGCTCTGGTGCGTCAGCGCCAGCGTCATCGCGGCGCCGGCGCCGCCCGCCCCGAGGGTCAGCGCCAGGGCGGCCCCCACCGCCGCGAGCTTGCGCCGCGCCGTGCCGAACGGGCCCGGGCGGGGCTCCGCCGGCGGCGGGACGCTCCCCGTCCACGGAGCGTGGGCGAAGCCCGGCTGGACGGGCTCCCAGGGCGGCTGCTGCGGCCGGTCGGCGTTCATGTGGATCCCCCTGTCGTTCTCTCACCATCGAGACTGCGGCAGGGGGCTGCAGGACGCCTGGAGCCAACCTGAAAGTGTGCTGAACGCCGATATGTCATGAAAAACCGCGGCCGAAGGGACGGGCGGCGCGCCGTCCCCCCGGCCGCGGTGCCTGCCCCCGGGCCTTCACGCTGGCCAGGGCGCGTACTCCCGGTCTCCGTCGAGACCGGGGCGCGCCCTGTGCGAGTTACCTAACAGCACCCGCCTGAACGTTCGCTGAACGCGCGCCGCGAGTTCCCGCTAGTCGTCGGACAGCGGCAGGAGGACCCGGAACGTCGCGCCCTCGCCCGGCGCGGAGTCGGCCTCCACGGTGCCCTCGTGCGCGGCGACGAGCGCGGCGACGATGGCGAGGCCGAGGCCCGCGCCGCCGTGGTCGCGCGAGCGGGCGTCGTCGGCGCGGTAGAACCGCTCGAAGACGCGTTCCGCCTGCTCGGGGGAGAGGCCCGGCCCCTGGTCCGCGACGGCGACGACCGCGGCCGGCGACCCGCGCAGCGTCCCGGGGGAGAGCCGCACCTCGACCGGCGTGCCCTCCGGGGTGTGCGCGATCGCGTTGCCGAGCAGGTTCCCCAGCACCTGGCGCAGCCGCGGCTCGTCCCCGAGCACCTGGTACGCCAACCCTCCCTCGACGGACAGGTCGATGGTGCGCTCGGGTGCGAGGACTCTGGCCTCCTGGACGGAGTCGGCGGCGACGGCGAGCAGGTCCACCGGGCGCCGCTCGATCGGCCGCTGCCGGTCCAGGCGGGCGAGCAGCAGCAGGTCCTCCACGAGCAGGCCCATCCGGGACGCGGTCTCCTCGATCCGGCCGATCAGCCGGTCCAGCTCCGCCGGGCTGCGGGCCGCGCCCTGCCGGTAGAACTCGGCGAAGCCGCGGATCGCGGTCAGCGGCGTGCGCAGCTCGTGGCTCGCGTCGGCGACGAACCGCCGCATCCGCTCCTCCGACCGCAGCGCCGTCTCCTCCGAGCGCCGCGCCGCCGCCTCCGACTCCGCGCGGGCGCCGAACGCCGCCTCGATCTGCCCGAGCATGGTGTTCAGCGACCGGCCGAGCCGGCCCATCTCGGTCCGCGGATCGGCCTGCGGGACGCGCCGGGACAGGTCGCCCGCCGCGATCGCGCCCGCCGTCTCCTCCACCGCCGACAGCGGGCGCAGGCTCGCCCGGACGACCCACACGCCGAGCACGACCAGGACGGCCAGTACCAGCAGCCCCACGATCGCGTCGATCGCCACCAGCCGCCGGACCGTCCGGTCGATCTCGTCCAGGCTGAACGCGAGGACGATCAGGGCGCCGCCGGGGATCGGCTCGGCGAGGATCCGCCACGTGGAGCCGCCGGTCCCCGACACCGTGAACGGCCGGTCGATGCGCCCGTTCAGGTCCGCCGGGAGCCGCGGATGGCCGGACTCGCTCCACGCCTCGTTCTGCCCGAGCGGGCGCCCGTCGGTGGTGCGGACCTGCCCGTACATCTCGCTCGGGATCCGCACCGTGATCTGCGTCTGCCCCCTCCGCAGCTGCGGGACGACCTGGTCGATCGCCCGCCCGACCGAGCCGCGCAGCTGGTCGTCGGCGCGCCCGACGAGGTACTGCCGCAGCACCGACGCGCCCGCCGCGCTCATCACCGTCATCCCGAGCGTGACGAGGACGAGCATCCCGGCGATCAGCTTGACGCGCAGCGACGTCCGGCCCCACAGCCGCTCGATGCCCCGGAACGGGTGCCGCTCCCCGGCGAGGACGCCCGCCGGCGCCGGACCTGCCGCCGGTGCCGGGACCCGCGTGGCCATCAGCCCGTTCTCGACGGCTCGCGCAACACGTAGCCGACACCGCGGAGGGTGTGGATGAGGCGCGGCTCGGTGTTGTCCACCTTGCGGCGCAGCGCGGACACGTACGACTCGACGATGCCCGCGTCGCCGCGGAAGTCGTAGTTCCACACGTGGTCGAGGATCTGCGCCTTGGACACGACGCGGCCCGCGTTGGCCATGAAGTAGCGCAGCAGCTTGAACTCCGTCGGAGACAGCTGGATGGCCTTGCCGCCGCGCCACACCTCGTGGCTGTCCTCGTCCAGCTCGACGTCCGCGAACACCATCCGCGGCGGCGGCTCGGTCACGCCGCCGCGGAACCGCCGCAGGACGGCCCGGATGCGGGCGATGACCTCCTCCAGGCTGAACGGCTTGGTGACGTAGTCGTCGCCGCCGATCGTCAGCCCCTTGATGCGGTCCTGGACGGCGTCCCGCGCGGTGAGGAAGAGCACCGGGGTGTGGTCGCCGCCGGACCGCAGCCGCCGCGCGACGTCGAACCCGTCGATGTCGGGCAGCATCACGTCCAGGACGATGAGGTCGGGGCGGTGCCGCCGCGCCGCCTGCACCGCGTCCGCGCCGTTGGTGGCCGTGACCACGTCGAATCCGGTGAAGCGCAGGCTGCCGGCGAGGAGTTCCAGGATGTTGGGCTCGTCCTCGACGACGAGCAGCGTCGCTTCCGCCGCCTTGGTGCCGTTCACCGTACGTTCAACCACTGTGCACAGTCCCCCTCCACATCTTCGCAGAGGTTCCCATCTCAACCTGAATGTCCCCTGAATGCGGGCAGAGGATCGGTTGAGCGTCCGCGAGGGGGCGTCCTGGAAGGGGGCGTCCTACTCGCGGAGTGCGCGGATGGCCCGCATGGCCTCCTTGCGGGCCTCCCCGGACAGGACGTCGATGTAGACCTTCCCCTCCAGGTGGCCGCACTCGTGCTGGAGGCAGCGGGCGAAGTAGCCGGTGCCCTCGACGCGGACGGGCTTGCCCTTCATGTCCACGCCTTCGACGACGGCGTGCGAGTGGCGGGGGGTCTCGAAGCGCATTCCGGGGACCGACAGGCAGCCTTCCGACTCGACGAGGACGTCCCCGTCGGCGGCGACGAGCGTCGGGTTGACGACGTGGCCGATGTGCCGGCGTCCCTTGTCGTCCTCGCAGTCGTAGACGAAGATCCGCAGGCCCACGCCGATCTGGTTGCCGGCGAGCCCGGCGCCGTCCTCCTCGTACATGGTGACGAACATGTCGTCGATGAGGCGTTCCAGGGACTGGTCGAACGTCCGGACCGGATCGCACTCGGTGCGCAGGACCGGATCCCCGAGCAGCCTGACCGGACGTGCGGTTCCGCGGCGCGTGTGGGTCCTCTTGCTCACCCGGAAGATCCTATAGAACGCGTCAGGCGGTGCGTCCGGGCCGCTCGGGACCGGACGCACCGCCTGACGGCGCGCGAACGCCTTACAGCTCGATGGGGCCGCGGGGCTGCTGCGGGGGGATGGGGGCCGTGGCGGGACCGCCGGAGTCGTCGGCGGGACGCGCGGGCTTGGGCTGCTGCTGCGGCGGCGCGGGCTGCGCCGGGGCGTCGGCGGCGGGGGACGGCTCCGGCTTCTTGACCGGGGGCGCGGTCTGCGGCGGGCTCGCCGGGGCGGCGGGCGCGGCCGGGGCCGGGGTCGCCGGTGCGGGCTTGGCCGCGGCCGGCATCGGCTTCGGGCCGGTCGACGTCGAGGACGGAGCCGCGGACGGCGCCGCGGGCTTCGCCGCCGGGGCGGGCTGCGCGGGCGGCGCCTGCTTGGCCTGCGCGCGGGCCGGCGGGCTCTGCCGGACGGCGTCCTCGACCATCTTCTCCAGCGGGCCCGCCTCGTTCTCGGCGGTGAGCAGCCGGTGCAGGGTGTCGCTGATCTCGGTGAGCCGCTGCAGGGCCTGGGTGTGGTTCTTGGTGAGCGCCGTGAGCCGCTGCGTCGCGCCCTCGTTGATCACGCTGGCCCGGCGCTCGGACGCGGTGAGGGTGCGCTCGGCCTCCAGCCGCGCGCTGGTCACCGTCTGCTCGGCCTCCTGCTTGGCGGACGACAGGACGCTCTCCGACTCCTTCTTGGCCGTGGCCAGCATGGTGTCGGCCTTCTCCTGCGCCTGGCCGAGGTTCTTCTCGGCGTGCGACCGGGCGTCGTCGATGATGCGCTTGGACTCCTGCTCGGCGTCCTCGCGGATCTCGGTGCCCTTGGCCTCGGCCTCGGCGATCTTGTCCTGGGCCTCGTCCTCGGCGAGGTTGATGATCTGGCGGAGCCGGTCGCTCAGGTCGTCGCCGGTGGGCTTGCGGGCCTCCCGGACCTCGGCCATCTCGCGGCGGATCCGCTCGACCTCGTCCTGCGCGCGGGCGAGCCGCGCCTCGAGTTCGCGGTGCTTCTGCTGGGCGCGGGCGATGTAGTCGTCGACCTGGCGGCGGTTGTAGCCGCGCATGACGATCTCGAAGGACTCTTCTTGGAGGAGGTTCGGCAGGATTTCGGCTTCGTTGCTCATGATGCCTTGGGGGGTCGTTGGCGGGGATCACCCCGTCAGGGTCGGCCAGAATGCGATCCTCGCCCGCCGGTGAGCTGCCCACGGTGGGGAGACGTCGGAACCGACTCTTGTCCGGTCCACCCCATTCGCGCAACCGGAACACGCTTCTCGCTGCCGTTTCTTCATCTGGACGGTGGTGACAAAGCACCCGAACTCCGGCGAAAAGGTGCCAAGGGGCGGCGGCTACCATCGGCGCCATGAGCTACCTGGGAACGCTGGGCGAGGACACTCCGACGATCGATGCGACCGCGTGGGTCGCGCCCGGGGCGGTCGTCGTCGGGCGGGTGAGGCTGGGACGCGCGTCCAGCGTCTGGTACGGCTCGGTGCTGCGCGGCGACGACGAGGAGATCGTCGTCGGCGACGAGTGCAACATCCAGGACCTCAGCTGCCTGCACTCCGACCCCGGGCTGCCCGCCGTCCTGGAGGACCGCGTCAGCCTCGGCCACAAGGCGATGGTGCACGGCGCCCACATCGAGACGGGCTCGCTCATCGGGATCGGCGCCATCGTGCTGAACGGCGCCCGCGTCGGCTCCGGGACGCTCATCGCGGCGGGCGCCCTCGTCCCGCCCGGCAAGAAGATCCCCTCCGGGGTGCTGGTCGCCGGGACGCCCGGCAAGATCGTCCGGGAGCTGACCGACGACGACCGGGCGGTGCTGGAGTACACCCCCGATACGTACGTGAAGAAGGCCGAGCGGCACCGCACCGCGCAGTGGCGCTGACCCAGGGGCCGATTTGAGGCCCATCTGACCTGCGAGGACGCGGCTCCTCGGCCGGTGGGGGCCGCTCCGCCCGGTTTCTGCTGACTACGATGACCATCGTGGTGTGGGGACCGGGCTATGGCAGTGCTCCGCCGCCCAGCCCCCAGGCGGGGCAGGATCCGTTCGCGGAGGCGGAGCGCGACACGAGGGCGATGGTGGCCGCCGCATGGTGGCCGTCGGCGCCTCCGCAGCAGCGCCATCACGCCATCGCCGGCCGCATGCTCGTCCTCCCGGACGGGACGTGGTGGCTGTTCGGGGCGTGGGCCCGCTGGTACCGGCTGCACCCGTCCGACGGACAGTGGTACCTCTGCCCGCCGCCCCGCATCCCCGCCGTCCGGATGGCCGCGCGGCCCGCGCAGCAGGGGCAGGCGCAGGTGCCCGCGCTGCCGCCGCACGTCATCCCCGCCGGGCCCGACTTCTCCTACGACCCGCCGTCCGGGCTGCCCTTCGTCGCGCACGGGTTCGCGACCGAGCTGACCTCCCGCGTCCGGTCGACCGTCGAGTCCGCCGCCACCCTGCCCGCCCCCGACTACCCGCACTGGTGGCGGGAGTTCACGAGCGAGACGCCGTCCACGGTCGCCGTCGCGTGGGGCGTGATGCTGTGGTGCTCGGCCGCGCCCGCCTTCGACTCGCGGCTGGACGCGCAGATGCTCGACCTCTGGAAGCCCTACCGCGCCCGGCCCCTCCCCGACGTCGACGGCCCGCGCTGGCTCACCCCGCCCGCCCTGGAGACCCTCGTCGCGCTGTACTCCGAGCGCCTGCGGGCCAGCCGGGTGGACGCGGCGGTCGTCGTCCTGCGGACGATGTGGGCCGTCGCCAGCGCGCTGCGCGACGACATCCGCTTCCAGGCCAGGGCCGACGCGCTGCTCGCCATCCTCGGCGCCACGCTCGCCAACCCGACCGTCGACTACGGGGCGCTGCCCTACGGCGACCAGGCGATCGTCCAGCAGTGGCTGACGCGGTGCCCGCCCAACCTGGTCCCCGCGCTGCGGAACGAGAGCTCGCCGGGCGACAACTTCCGGCACGCCTTCTACACGCTCAGCGAGCTGATCGCCGAGCTCTCGGGCGACCCCGCCGAACCGGCCTACATCGAGCCCCGGCTGGTCGCCGCCGCGTTGCTCGCCGCCGACCTGGACGTCGTCCGCAAGGACATGGTGGGCACCATCGTCCCCTGGCTCGACCCCGAGATCCGCTACACCGTGCAGGCGGTGTCGGAGCAGAAGGGGCACCCGCTGCGCCGCCTGTGGCCGCAGGACATGCGCCTCCCGGAACCGCTGCGGTCCGCGGCCGGGTCCGGGCCGGGCGCCGAGTCGCTGCTCGCCGCGACGTACGAGGTCGACCTGGCGTGGTGCCGGCTCGGCGGCATGCCCGCCCGCCCGCGCGGCTTCCCCGTCCCGACCGCGGTCGTCGCCGGGATCATCGGCCGCAACCGGGCCCGCGCCACGGCCGCGGCCCCGACGTCCACGCCGCCGCCCAACCCCGCACCGCAGCCGTCCCCGTTCAACATGCAGAGCCAGCCGGGCCTCGCGCCCGGCGCGGCACCCCAGGCGCAGGCGCCCGCCGGGCCGGACCGCCCGTTCGTCCAGCCGCCCGCCCAGCCCGGCCTGGAGAACGCGCCCGGACCGGCCGGGCAGCCCCCGGCGCCGCAGGCGGCGTTCGACTCCCCCGGGTTCGCGCCGCCGGACCCGATGATGGGCGGGGCCTCGCCCGCCGAGGAGGAGAAGGACGAGGGGAGCGCCGCGCCGCCCTACACCGAACTGGGCTTCCAGCGCGCCGCGCCGATGCAGAATCCGGCGCCCGCGCCGATGCAGAGCCCGGCGCCTATGCAGAATCCGGCGCCCGCGCCGATGCAGAGCCCGGCGCCCGCGCCGATGCAGGCCCCGCCGCCGGGGCCGCCCCAGCCCGCCGCGCCCGAGCCGGTGCAGGCGAGCCCCGCGCCCGCCGCCCAGCAGCAGGCCGGCGGCTTCTCCCCGCCCGAGGAGGAGAAGCAGGACGAGAACTTCGTGCCGCCGTACACGCAGCTGGGCTACCAGCCGGCGGGCTCCGCGCCCCCGTCCCCGCCGAACGTCCAGCCGCCGAGCCCCGTCCCGCCCCCGCCGGAGCCGCAGCAGCCGCAACCGCAGCAGCCGCAGGCGTTCGACCCGTACGCGACCCGGGTGGAGGACCAGGCGGGATCGCCGCAGGCCGGCGCGCCCGTCCCGCCCGTGCCGCCGCAACCCGGCCGGCCGCCCGGCACGCGCGTCCTCGGCCCCGGCGACCTCGAGGACGACCAGGCGCCCCCGCCGCAACCCGTCCCGGGAGCCGGTCCCGGGACGAAGGTCATGTCCAAGACGATGGTCGGCGACTTCGACTTCCTGGACGACACGCCGTCGCCCGAGCAGCCCGTCCACGAGATCCCGCCGCCGCGCGACCGCAGCACCCGCCGCGTCCTGGAGCGGTTCGGGTTCGGCTTCCTGTACGGCGAGCACGACGCCGCCGAGTTCCTCGGCGAGCTGCGCGCGCAGGCCGAGGAGTGGAACGCACCGGCGGGCGAGGAGATCGAGCGGACCCGGGTGGACGGCGCGCCCAGCTCGATCAAGTCCGGGGTCCCCGGGGTGCTGCTGGTCGGCGCCCCCCACTCCGGGCAGCGCCGGCTGTCCCGGATGATCGCGCTGACGCTGGCCAACGCCGGCCTCGGCGACGGGGCGATCCGCGCGCACGACGCCGAGGACGTCCGCAACGCGCCGCCGGAGCGGATCGGCCGGCTCCTCGGGCAGCCCGGCCCGGTGATCCTCTTCGAGCGGCTGGACGTGGCCATCTCCGGCGCGGCGGACCCGGCCGCGGTCGTCGGGGCGGTGCGCCGCGCCCGCCGCGACCCGGTGAACACGACGCCGGTGATCGCGACGTGCGAGCCGCGCGCCTACAAGCGCCTGCTCCAGGAGCACCCGAAGCTCGTGCAGGCGTTCCGCGTCCACCGGCTGCCCGACTTCGCCGACCTCGACAACCGGATGACGCTTTTGCACCTGCTGGCGGACGAGCGGCGCGTCACGATCGGGGCGGCGGCGCTGGAGGTCGCGCGCGCCGACCTGGAGCGGCTCCGCGGCCCGGGCGACCTGGTCAACGCCCGCCTGGTCGAGGCGTACCTGGACCAGGCCGCCCAGCGGAACATGGAGCGCGCGGGGGCGTCCCACGACCGGCTCGTGCTGACGCCGGACGACCTCGCGGGCGTGGCCGAGGGGATCGAGCCGGCGCTGCGCCCGCCCGGCGACATCGACGGCTACCTGCGGCAGCTCGACCAGCTCACCGGGCTGGACGAGGTCAAGGCGGCCGTGCTGGAACTGGCCGACGAGGCCGGCCTCGCGGCCGACCGGGCGCGGTACGGGGTGTCCGGCGGCGACGCGCGGCACCTGGTCTTCGTCGGGCCGCCGGGGACGGGCAAGACGACCGTGGCGGGCCTGGTCGGCGGCATCTACGCGGCGCTGGGGCTGCTGGAGTCGGGGCACGTGGTGGCGTGCCGTCCCGTCCATCTGGCGGGACGCGACCGCGTCGACACCGAGAACCGGGTCGCGGGCATGGTCGACCAGGCCCTCGGCGGCGTGCTGCTCATCCAGGAGGCGTACCGGCTCGACCGGTCCCCGGCCGTGGTGGCCGAGCTGCTGCGCCGCATGAACCAGGGGGCGTCCCGGTTCATCGTGGTCTGCACCAGCCCGGCGGCGGAGATGGAGGGCTTCCTCGCGGGCAACCCCGCCTTCCGCGCCGAGTTCGGCCGGGTCCTGGAGTTCACCCCGATGGGGGACCGCGAATTGGTCCAGCTGTTCCAGAGCTACGCCGAGCGCGACCTCTACATGCTGGACGAGGAACTGCGCGTCGAGTTGCTGAGCCGGTTCTCGCGGATGCGCGAGGACCAGCGGTTCGCCTACGCGCGCACGGTCAGGGCGCTGTTCGAGCAGACGGTCGCGCGGCAGGCGGCCCGGCTGGCCGGCGCCGACGTCAACGCGGCGACCGTGGCCCGCCTGACGGCCCGTGACCTGCCCGAATCGACGCTGGAGCAGATGCTCGGCGACTTCCGCCCGGGTGGCTGACCGGGCCCGTCCGTCCCGGAATGAATAGGACATCTGCATCAGATGGGCATGACCCGGGAAGGCTACACAATCCGGGGTGCGTCCTTCCGGGGCCGCCGGGGAGCGGCGGCCGGGACGCCGGGGCGTCCCCCGGACGGACAGGGTCGGAGTGGCCCGCGAATGGCCCTCTTGGGTCATGTGCGCGCCGGGGTCGGACGCGTAGCCTCGACTCGGGTGTGGGGAACGAACGGAGGTGGACGCGGTGCGCCAGAATCTCGATCTGCGCGTCCACGACCGTGTTGCGCTGGACGAGATCGAACTCTATGCCGAGATGCTCAGTGCGGTGGCGGCGGCGGAACGGCCGCTGACCGTCGCGGAGATCGACATGGTGCTCGGAGTGCGGTCCGACGAAGCCGGTCGTCGTGAGCTGACGCCACAGGATTGATCACCGCCTGCCGGGGACGCCGATTGAGGGCGTCCCCGGTTCGTCTTTTCAGACACACCGAAGCCCCGGCTGGGGTTGTGCCGTAACCGGATGCTCTATGTAGCGGTAATGTAACGAATCTCACGCCTGATCAACATCGCCGCGCAGGTAGACCGCCCACCGGCCCCGCGCCCGAGGGCGTTCCGCCAGATAGGGGGGAGTCCGCGGGGTATGTACCTGGTGATCCAGGGCAATCATGTAGGTGAGAGGATGGCGGACACCAGCAGAAGCTGGGGCAAAGGTTCTTTTTACGGCTGGTAGCGCCTACGATCCTCTGCGGACTGTTCCGGCACATCAGGAGAACGACGTGCGCTTGCGTCTCACGCCGCGTGAGGACAGCTTCTACGACATGTTCGCCGACTCGGCGAACAACCTGGTCACCGGCGCCAGGCTGCTCGTGGAACTCATCAGCGACGGCTCCGACCGGGCCGCGATCGCCGAGAAGATGCGCGCCTGCGAGCATGCGGGCGACGAGTGCACTCACGCGATCATGCGGCGGCTCAACGAAACGTTCATCACCCCCTTCGACCGCGAGGACATCTACCGGCTGGCGTCCGACATCGACGACGTGATGGACGAGATGGAGGAGGCCGCCGACCTCGTCGCGCTCTACAAGATCGACGAGTTCCCCAAAGGCATCGTCAACATGGTGGAGGTGCTGGAGCGGGCCGCCGAGCTCACCGCGGAGGCCATGCCGAAGCTGCGCTCGATGAAGGAGCTCAACGAGTACTGGATCGAGATCAACCGGCTTGAGAACCAGGGCGACCAGGTCTACCGCAAGTTGCTGGCACAGCTGTTCAGCGGCGAGTACGACACCTTGACCGTGCTGAAGCTGAAGCAGGTCATCGACCGGCTGGAGGACGCCGCCGACGCGTTCGAGCACGTCGCCAACACGGTCGAGACCATCGCGGTCAAGGAATCATGAGCAAGGCCGAGGATTCCGGCGCGACCCTCACCCGCGAACCCTCGGCCGGCGCCGAGGAGACGCTGGGGGAGCAGGCCACCCGCCGGGTGACGGGGCGTGCGTGGATCCTGCTGCTGGCCGGCGTGCTGGTGGTCATGGTCGCGGGCGCGCTCGGCCTCCGCACCGACGCGCAGATGGCGGTGCTCGTCCTCGTCGTCGTCGTGGCCCTGGTGTTCGACTACACCAACGGGTTCCACGACGCGGCGAACGCGATCGCCACGGCGGTGTCCACCCGGGCGCTGACCCCGCGGGTCGCGCTCGGCATGGCCGCCGCCATGAACATGATCGGCGCCCTGCTCGGCGTCGGGGTGGCCAAGACCGTCAGCGAGGTCATCACCCCGCCGAGCGGCCTGCACGGCCTCACCGTGGTCGCCGCCGGCGTGCTCGGCGCGATCACCTGGAACCTGATCACCTGGTACTTCGGGCTGCCGTCGTCCTCCTCGCACGCCCTGATCGGCGGCGTCGTCGGCGCCGGGCTGGCCTCGCTGTCGTCGGTCAACTGGCAGAGCGTGATCGACAAGGTCGCCATCCCGATGGTGGTCTCGCCCGTGGTCGGGTTCTGCCTCGCCTACCTGACGATGGTGGCGATCCTGTGGATCTTCCGGCGCTCCAATCCGAGCCGGGTCGGCCGCCGCTTCCGGATCGCGCAGACGATGTCGGCGGCGTCCCTCGCGCTCGGCCACGGCCTCCAGGACGCCCAGAAGACGATGGGCATCATCGTCCTCGCGCTCGTCACGACCGGGCACGCGGACGGCAGCACGGTCCCCTGGTGGGTCGTCATCGTGTGCGCCGGGGCGCTGTCCGCGGGCACCTACGCGGGCGGCTGGCGCATCATGCGCACGCTGGGCCGCAAGGTCATCGAGGTCGATCCGCCGAAGGGCTTCGCCGCTGAAGCGACGGCCTCCGTGGTCCTCTACGCGACCGCGTTCATCTGGCACGCTCCAATCTCCACCACCCACACGATCACCTCGGCGATCATGGGGTCGGGCGCCACCAAGCGGCTCTCCGCGGTCCGCTGGGGCGTCGCCGGCAACATCCTCGTCGCCTGGGTGCTCACCATGCCGATGGCCGCGGCCGTGGCCGCCGTCGTCTACTGGCTCGTCCACCTCTTCGGGGCCTGAGCCTCTTCCGGGCCTAGACGTGCCGACGGCCCGCCGCGTGGGGAGGGCGGCGGGCCGTCGCGGTGTCCTCCCGCCTACTGGCCGGAGATGCGGTCGAGGGGTGGGGGTGCGATGGTGCCCTGGGCCGCGAAGTAGGCGACGAAGGCGTCCAGGTCTATCTGGCCCAGGACCTGGTCCGTGCCTTCGGTGAAGACCGTGAAGCCGTCCCCGCCGCCGAGGAGGAAGTTGTTCGCCGCGACCTTGTAGGCGACGGCCGGGTCGACGGGGGCGCCGCCGATGGTGATCGCGGAGACGCGGTCGCCGACCGGCTTCGAGCGGTCGATGGTGAAGTGCAGGTTCGCCGACGGCTGGAGGATCTTCTCGCCCGCGGACGTCCACTGCTGTTCGAGGAGGGCGTCGAGCTGGGCGCCGGTCAGCGACGTCACGCCCATCACGTTGCTGAAGGGCTGGACGGCGAACGCCTCGCCGTAGGTGACGACGCCGTCGCCCTCGGAGCCGCTCGCGGCGTAGGTGAGGTCGGTGCGGACGCCGCCGGGGTTCATCAGCGCGACCTGGGCGCCGAGGTCCTGGGTGCCGGCGAGCTGGGCGTCGGCGATGACGTCGCCGAGCGCGGTCTCGCCCGCCGCGGAGGGGGTGCGGGTCAGATCGGCGGTGATCTTGCCGATGGGCTTGTCGGCGATGACGGAGACCCGCTCCTTCCAGGTCTGGACGAACTTCTCCGTCGCCGGGTCCGGCGGGACGTCCCGCGTCACGACGTGGTTGTCGGCCTTC
This sequence comes from Actinomadura madurae, assembly GCF_900115095.1. Taxonomy (GTDB): domain Bacteria; phylum Actinomycetota; class Actinomycetes; order Streptosporangiales; family Streptosporangiaceae; genus Spirillospora; species Spirillospora madurae. Next base: position 159,005 of record NZ_FOVH01000005.1, on the reverse strand, counting down.
ACCGAGGAGCGGACGATGTCGCCGGTCCGCCGGTTCACCTTGAGGTTCACCTCGGTGATCACGCGGCCGAAGGACGAGCCGGAGGAGAAGAGGCGGGGAGCGCCCTTGGGGTCCCTGACCGAGCAGACGTACTGCTGGTGCGTGTGGCCCGAGAGCACCATGTCGATCTCGGGGTCGGCCTCCTGGGCGATGCGGGAGCCGGCGCCCGGGACGATGCCGCACTCGTCCGGCCGCGCGTCCGGCTTGACCTGGTCTCCCTCGTGGACGAGCAGCACCATGGCGCGGACGTGGTGCTTCTTCAGCTCGCGGGCGGCCCGGTTCGCGGCCTGGACCTCGTCCTGGAACGTCAGGTCCTTGATGCCCTCGGCCGTGACGATGCTCGGGGTGGTCCTGGTGACGACGCCGATGAAGCCGACCCGGACGCCGTTGACGCGGCGGATCGTCCACGGCCTGATGGCGGGCCGGTCGTTCTTCTTGAGCAGGACGTTCGCGCCGAGGTAGTCGAACTTCGCGCCGCGCCACTTCCCGGCGGGCGAGCACCCGTCGGCGGGGTGGCAGCCGCCGTTCTGGATGCGCAGCAGCTCCCGGTAGCCCTCGTCGAACTCGTGGTTGCCGACCGCGGACGCGGTGACGCCGACGTCGCCGAGGAACTGGACGGACGGCTCGTCGTGGTAGGCGGCGGAGATCAGCGGTGAGGCGCCGATCAGGTCGCCCTGCGCGACCGTGAGGGTGTCGCGGTTCCGCAGCTGCTTGAGGTGGGTCGCGATGTAGGCGGCGCCACCGGCGAGGACGGTCTCCCCGTTCTCGTCGATGGCCCGGCCGGAGCTTCCGGACGGCGGTTCGAGGTTGCCGTGGAAGTCGTTGAGCGCGAGCAGGCGTACGGACGCGGTCGGTGCGGGATGCGCGGCGGCGGGTTGCGCGGCCACGCCCACGACCGTCAGCCCCGCCGCGGCGCAGGCCAGGAAGGTGCGTCGTCGAGTCATTCTGTGGACGGTAGATCCGTCCGGCATACGGTTCCCGGCGGCTCGATGACGTTTTTGTGACAACTTGATCAGGGGATATGTCGATCATCCTGTTCGTCCGGCCGCATAGGGTGGGCCCGTGGGTGAACTGCGGGCGCTGAGGGACGGTGAGGTCGCGCCGGCGCTGGCGCTGGCCGAGGCGGCGGAGAAGGCGGACGGCGTGGGGCCGCTGTCGGAGCACGCGCTGCTGGCGCTGCGCGGCGGGCGGTCGGGTCTGGCGATAGCCGAGGGCGGCGCGGTCGTGGCGTACGCGCATCTCGACCCGGCGACGGAGGAGGAGCCCGCGGCGGCCGAACTGGTCGTGCACCCTGATCATCGGCGCCGGGGCCACGGGCGGGCGCTCCTGCGCGCCCTGCTGGACGAGGCCGGCGGCCCGCTGCGGGTGTGGGCGCACGGCGACCTGCCGGCCGCCGCGGCGCTGGCGGAGTCGGAGGGGATGACGCGGGTCCGCGCGCTCTTCCAGATGCGGCGCCCGGCGTCCGATCCCCTGCCGGACGTGCGCGTCGCCGAGGGCGTCTCGATCCGCGCGTTCGAGCCGGGCCGGGACGAGCGGGCCTGGCTGGAGGTGAACGCCCGCGCGTTCGCCGACCATCCCGAGCAGGGCGCCTGGACGATGGACGACCTCCGCGAGCGGGAGGGCGAGGGCTGGTTCGACCCGGCGGGCTTCTTCCTCGCCGAGCGGGGCGGCCGGCTCGCCGGGTTCCACTGGACGAAGGTGCACCCGGGCGGGATCGGCGAGGTCTACGTCGTGGGCGTCGACCCGGACGCGCAGGGCCTCGGCCTCGGCCGCGCGCTGACCCTCGCGGGCCTGCACCATCTGCGCGACGCGGGGCTGGATCAGATCATGCTCTACGTGGACGAGTCGAACGTCGCGGCCGTCCGGCTGTACGAGTCGCTCGGGTTCACCCGCTACGCCGTCGACGTCATGTACGGGACCGGCCCCGCCTGATCGGCGGCACTTCCCTTACCTCTGGGGAGCCAAACCGTGATGGGTGTTCCTCGACCTGGATTTTGGACGTCTGAGCTGCGCTGTTAACCCGGCGTCCATGGCAAATCGGGACATTCTTCCCAACCGTGCACGATGGCGTTCATCCGCCGTTCACCTGGATCGGGGCGGCTGGTCACCTCGCCTGCCTAGCGTCGCTGTCGACGGCGAACCCGCCGTCCGGCCCACGGCCGGGGCGGCTCGGGGGACCCGCCCGACCAGACTCAGAGGAGACCCTCCGGTGAAGAACGGTTCCCGACTCGCCGCCCTCGGCGGCGTGGTCGTCGCGGGGGCGCTGGCCCTCTCCGCCTGTGGGAGCGACAACAACACGACGGCGAGTTCGAGCGGCGCGCCGGCCGGTGACATCGACTGCGCCAAGGCCAGCGTCAACGCGGCCGGGTCGAGCGCGCAGAAGAACGCGATCGAGGAGTGGACGAAGCTCTACGCGTCCAAGTGCGCGGGCGCCAACCTGAACTACAACCCGAGCGGCTCGGGCGCCGGCATCCAGGCGTTCACGAGCGGGCAGGTGGCGTTCGCCGGCTCGGACTCGGCGCTCAAGCCCGAGGAGGCGACCGCCGCGCAGAAGCGCTGCCAGGGGAGCAGCGCGCTGAACCTGCCGATGGTCGTCGGCCCCGTGGCCGTCGTCTACAACCTGCAGGGCGTGGACGGCCTGAAGCTGTCGCCCGAGACGATCGCGAGCATCTTCTCCGGCAAGATCAAGAACTGGAACGATCCGGCGATCGCCAAGGAGAACCAGGGCGCCGAACTGCCGGGCGACCCGATCAAGCCGGTCTACCGCTCGGACGAATCCGGCACCACCGACAACTTCACGGACTACCTGAACACCACCGCGCCGAAGATCTGGACGTGGGAGAAGGCCAAGAAGTGGCCGAACTCCACCGGCCAGGGCGCGCCCAAGTCCGACGGCGTCACCAGCCAGGTGAAGAGCACCGCGGGGGCCATCTCCTACGTGGAGATGTCGTACGCGACGAACAACAAGCTGCAGACCGCCCAGGTGAAGAACGGCGCCGGCGAGTTCACCGCGCTGTCCCCGGACAGCGCGTCCAAGGCCGTCGCCGGGGCGAAGGTCGTCGGCACCGGCAACGACGTCGCCCTGGAGATCGACTACGCGACCAAGGAGCCGGGCGCCTACCCGATCGTCCTGGTCACCTACGAGATCGCGTGCGAGAAGGGGCTGCCGGCCGAGCAGGCCGGGTTCGTCAAGTCCTTCCTCACCTACACCTCCAGCGCGGACGGCCAGAAGGTGCTGACCGACCACGGCTACGCGCCGCTGCCGCAGAGCGTGCTGACCAAGGTCCAGGCATCCGTGAAGGCCCTGTCCTGACAGCGGACGACGGGACCAGCAGCCCCGCCGCCGAGCACCTCGGCGGCGGGGCCGCTCCGGGTTCCGCCGACATGATCGAAGGGGGACGTCCCGTGACGAGCGAGACCGGCGTCGAGACGGCCGCCGGCGTCGAACAGCGCGCCGGCGGGGTGCGGATGGGCACCGGCCGGGCCGGTGACCGGATCTTCGCCGCGGCGGCCCGCGGCTCCGGCATCACCGTGCTGCTGATCATGGCCGCGATCGCGGTCTTCCTCGTCTGGAAGGCCATCCCGGCGCTCCAGGACAACGAGGCGAACTTCCTGACCGCCGAGGAGTGGAACCCGAACGCGACGCCGCCGGAGTTCGGCATCGCGCAGCTCGCCTTCGGCACGATCGTGTCGTCGCTGCTGGCGATGCTCATCGCGACGCCGGTGGCGGTCGGCATCGCGCTGTTCATCTCCTTCTACTCGCCCCGGCGGCTCGCCTCCGGGCTCGGCTACATCGTCGACCTCCTCGCGGCGGTGCCCAGCATCGTCTACGGGCTCTGGGGGCTCGCCTTCCTGTCCCAGCACATGGAGGGCATCGGCGGGTTCCTCAACGGCGCGCTCGGCTGGATCCCGCTGTTCGGCGGCGACTCGCCCGGCAAGAACTCCATCTTCACCGCCTCCGTGGTGCTCGCCATCATGATCCTGCCGATCATCTCGTCGATCTCCCGCGAGGTGTTCCTGCAGGTCCCGCGGGCCAACGTGGAGGCCGCGCTCGCGATCGGCGCCACCCGCTGGGAGATGATCCGGATGGCCGTGCTGCCCTACGGCCGCTCCGGCATGATCGGCGGCGCGATGCTCGGCCTCGGCCGCGCGATGGGCGAGACGATCGCGGTCGCGATGGTGCTGACCTACGTGCCCGGCATCAACATCCACCTGCTGGAGGACGGCGGCGCCACGTTCGCCTCCAACATCGCCAACAGCTTCGCCGAGGCGTCCACCACCGGGCGCGGCGCGCTGATCGCCTCCGGCCTCGTGCTGTTCGTCATCACCCTGCTCGTCAACATGGCCGCCCGCGCGGTCGTCGCGCGCCGGAAGGAGTTCGTGTGACCACCGTCTCCACGCGCCCGTCCGCGCCGGACACCTCGCTCACCTCGGTGTCGGCCGGGCGCAGGTTCAAGGACCGGGCCGTCCAGGGGCTCGTCTACCTGGCGTTCGCGCTGGCGCTCGTACCGCTGGTGTCGGTGCTGTGGACGGTCGTCGTGAACGGCGCCAAGCGGCTCGACGTGACGTTCTTCCAGTTCTCGATGAACGCCGTCAGCGGCAGCGACCCGGGCGGCGGCGCCTACCACGCGATCATCGGCACCCTGGAGCAAGTCGCGATCACCAGCCTGATCGCCGTCCCGATCGCCGTGCTCACCGCGATCTACCTGGTGGAGTACGCCGGAAACGGCCGGCTCGGCAGGATCATCAGCTTCACCGTGGACGTCATGACCGGCATCCCGTCCATCGTCGCCGGCCTGTTCGTGCTGGCGCTGTGGCTGCTGACGTTCGGGTTCGACTTCTCCGGGCTCGCCGGGTCGCTCGCGCTGACCATCCTGATGATCCCGACCGTGGTGCGGGCCACGGAGGAGATGCTGAAGCTCGTCCCGAACGACCTGCGCGAGGCGTCCTACGCGCTGGGCGTGCCGCGCTGGCGGACGGTCTGCTTCGTCGTCCTGCCGACCGCGATGACCGGGATCGTCACCGGCGTGATGCTGGCCGTCGCGCGCGTGATGGGGGAGACCGCGCCGCTGCTGCTGACGATCTTCTTCACCAAGGCGATCAACAACGACCCGCTCAACGGCCCGCAGGCGTCGCTGCCGACCTTCATCTGGGAGCAGGCCGCCGACCCCAACCAGAACTCGATCGACCGGGCCTGGACGGGCGCGCTCGTGCTGATCGGGATCATCATGCTGCTCAACCTCGTCGCCCGGTTCGTCGCACGCCGCAAGGCCCCCGCGGGCCGCTGACACAGAGGAGAGGAAATGGCCAAGCGGATCGAGGTCTCCGGGCTTCACGCCTACTACGGCGGCGTCCACGCCATCGAGGACATCTCGATGTCGATCGAGCCGCGCTCGGTGACGGCGTTCATCGGGCCGTCGGGATGCGGCAAGTCCACCTTCCTGCGCACCCTCAACCGGATGCACGAGGTCATCCCGGGCGCCCGCGTCGAGGGCAAGGTCATGCTGGACGACGACGACCTGTACGACTCGTCCGTCGACCCGGTGGCGGTGCGCCGCGTCGTCGGCATGGTCTTCCAGCGGCCCAACCCGTTCCCCACGATGTCGATCTACGACAACGTGGCGGCGGGCCTGAAGCTGAACGGGGTGCGCCGCAAGGGCCGGCTGGACGAGGTCGTCGAGGAGTCGCTGCGCGGCGCCAACCTCTGGACCGAGGTCAAGGACCGGCTCGGCAAGCCCGGCGCGGGCCTGTCCGGCGGCCAGCAGCAGCGGCTCTGCATCGCCCGCGCGATCGCCGTCCGGCCGCAGGTCCTGCTGATGGACGAGCCCTGCTCGGCGCTCGACCCCATCTCCACGCTCGCGATCGAGGACCTGATCGAGAAGCTGAAGACGCAGTACACGATCGTCATCGTCACGCACAACATGCAGCAGGCCGCGCGGGTCAGCGACCGCACCGCGTTCTTCAACATCGCCGGGACGGGCAAGCCGGGCAAGCTCATCGAGATCGACGAGACCAGCAAGATCTTCGCGAACCCGGAGCAGAAGGCGACCGAGGACTACATCACGGGCCGCTTCGGCTGAGGCGGGCGTCAGGCGCGTGCGGGGGTCCTGTCCTCGGCTTCGCCGGGACGGTGGTCGGGCACGAACCGGTAGCCCACGTTGCGCACGGTGCCGATCAGCGACTCGTACTCGGCGCCGAGCTTGGCGCGCAGCCGCCGGACGTGCACGTCGACGGTCCGCGTGCCGCCGAAGTAGTCGTAGCCCCAGACCTCCTGGAGGAGCTGGGCGCGGGTGAAGACCCGGCCCGGATGCTGGGCCAGGTACTTCAGCAGCTCGAACTCCTTGAAGGTCAGGTCGAGGACCCGCCCCCGGAGCCGGGCGGTGTAGGTCGCCTCGTCGATGGTGAGGTCGCCGCTGCGGATCTCGCCGGGCACCTCGTCGGCGTCGGTGACGGCCGCGGCGCGCCCGACGGCGAGCCGGAGCCGCGCCTCGACCTCGGCGGGGCCGGCGCCCTGCAGCAGCACGTCGTCCAGGCCCCACTCCGGGCTCAGCGCGGCGAGCCCGCCCTCGGTGACGATGCCGAGGAGCGGGCAGTCGAGCCCGGTGGTGCGCAGCAGCCGGCACAGGCTCTTGGCCTGCACCAGGTCGCGGCGCGCGTCGACCAGCACGATGTCGGCGGGCGGCGCGTCGATGAGCGCGGACGCCTCGGCGGGCGCGACGCGCACGGAGTGCAGCAGGAGCCCGAGCGCGGGCAGGACCTCGTCCGAGGGCTCCAGCGCGTTGGTCAGCAAGAGCAAGCTGCTCAAGTGCCCGCCTCCCGTCCGAAAAAGACGTAGGACCCAGGCGGCTCACCCTCCAGCCCCGGCAACGGCCGGCGACTCGAGAACGAGGCGACCATGAAGGGCATTCAGATGAACTCCATGGCCTCGTCGCCCGGATCCCTCCCCAAGAGCATAACCGAGCCGCCCCGAACGGCAATGAGCGCCCGCCCACACACACCCCGGAGGTCGCTCCCTGGGAGACTGAAGCCATGGCTAAGGGCACGTTGCGGTTTTGGGCGGCCGCTAAGGCGGCCGCGGGGACCCATGAGGAGCCGTACGACGCGGTGACGCTGGCGGAGGCGGTGGCCGCGGCCGGGGACGGGCGCGGCGGGGAGTTCGCGCGGGTCGTCGGGCGGAGCTCGTTCCTCATCGACGGGCAGCCGGTGGGGACCCGTCCGCACGAGTCGGTGATGCTGCCGGAAGGCGGTGTGGTGGAGGTGCTGCCGCCGTTCGCGGGCGGCTGATCCCACCGGCAGGGTGATTTCTCCCGGTCGCACGGTCATTCCCCGGTGCGACGCCTTCCGGGTCGTTCGCCCATTATCGTGTGGCGATCGCATGCCGGAGCCCGAAGGAGAGACATGCGGAAGGTACTGCTGGTACTGCTGATCCTCGTGGCTGTGGCGCTGGTCGCCGCGGACCGGATCGGGGTCCGGGTCGCGCAGGACAAGATCGGTGAGCAGGTGGCCGCGCAGAACAACCTGCGGCAGCAGCCGGAGGTCACGATCCACGGCATCCCGTTCCTGACCCAGGCGGTCGGCGGCGAGTACGAGCGCATCGAGGTGGCCGTCGGCGACCTGACGGAGCAGGGCGTGACCGTCACCGGCGTCAAGGTCGACCTGCGGGGCGTGGAGGCGCCGCTGTCGGAGGTCACCAAGGGCAGCGCGGCGAACGTGACCGCGCGCACCGCGACCGCCTCCGCCGTCATCCCCTACGACATGATCCAGAAGGAGGCGCCGAAGGAGGTCAAGCGGATCGGGCCGAAGGGCGACGACCTGTCGGTCGAGATGACCGGCGCCGTGCTCGGCGTCCCGGTGAACGGCACCGCGGTGGTGGAGGTCAAGCCGACCGCGAAGGGCATCGCGATCACGCCCGTGTCGGTGGGGTCGAACGGCGCCGCGCAGATCCCGCTGGCCCTCGTGAAGCGGCAGCTCACCTGGACCGTGCCGGTCGCCGACCTGCCCGTCGGGTCGCGGATCAGCGAGATCCAGCCGACCGAGGAGGGGCTGCGCGTCTCCGCGACCGCCCAGAACGTCCGGCTGAACGATCTGCGGGCGGAACAGAAATGACCCGTGTCCGGTGAACCGGGCCGCGAGGACGTACGTGTCAGTGGTGTGGGACCGACGGCGGATGAGGGGTTGCTTCGCGCCCTGTACAGCGAGCACGGGGGTCCCCTCCTCGGCTACGTCCTGCGGCTGACCGGCGGGGACCGGACCCAGGCCGAGGACGTCGTCCAGGAGACGCTGCTGCGCGCCTGGCGGCATCCGGAGGCGCTGGCGGGGCGCCCCGCGCGGCCGTGGCTGTTCACGGTCGCGCGGAACCTCGTCGTGGACGCCCATCGCGCCCGGCGCGCCCGGCCGCCGGAGACGGGCATCGACGAGCAGCTCATGATGACCGCGGCGGGCTCGGACGACATCGACCGGGCGCTGGAGTCCTGGACGGTCGCCGAGGCGCTCGCGGGGCTGAGCCCGTCGCACCGGGCGGTGCTGGTGGAGACCTACTACAAGGGCCGGTCGGTGGCGGAGGCGTCCAAGGCGCTCGGGATCCCGCCCGGCACGGTCAAGTCCCGCACCTATTACGCATTGCGGGCGCTCAAACTCGCATTGGAGGAGCGGGGGTTGGCGCCATGAACGACTGCGCGGACGTGCGCACCGCGCTCGGTGTGTACATGCTCGGCGCGCTCGACCCCGGGGAGCGGAGCCAGGTGGAGGCCCATCTGGAGGGCTGCCCCGCCTGCCGGGACGAGCTCGCCGGGATGGCCGGCCTGCCCGCGCTGCTCGGGCGGGTCGACGAGGCGCAGCTGGAGCAGATCGCCGGGCCGCCGCCCGAGCTGCTGGACGGGCTGCTGGCCAGGGCCGCCGAACGGCGGAGGGGATGGCTCGGCCCGCTGGGGCGCATGGCCGGCGGGCGCGCGCGGTGGGTCCCGCTCGCCGCGGCCGCGTGCCTGGTGCTGGTCGTCGGGGTGCTGGCCGGCGCGCTGCTGTTCCCGTCCCGGGACGGCGGCACCGTCGCCGCGCCGCCGTCCGCCACGCCGACCGGGTCGGCGGTGCAGGGCGAGCGCATCAACGCGGCGGACCCGAAGACCAACATCAAGGGGTACGTGCTGCTGCACCGCAAGGCGTGGGGGACGGAGGTGGAGCTGCACCTCGCCGGGGTCCCCAAGGGCTCGCACTGCCGGCTGCTGGTGATCGCGCGGGACGGCCGCCGGGACGCGCTCGGCAGCTGGTACGTCCCGTACGACGAGGGCTACGGTGAGTACCGCGGGTCCACGATGTTCCCGCGCGGCCAGCTGTTCTCGTTCGAGGTCGTCGGCCTGGACGGGCAGCCGCTGCTCACGATCCCCACCTGAGGGGACGGCCCGGGGAAGAAGTCCCCGCTTCCGGGAGTTGTCCATGCCGATGACCGGACTATGGATCGCGGTGGCGGTCCTCATCGCGGCCACGGTGTTCGGCCTCGTGCGGCGGCACCGTGACGGGGTGCTGCGCGCCCGCGGGGAGAAGGGCGGCGAGGTGACCGAGACCATCGGGCCGGACGACGTGGGCGCCGAGCTCGGCGAGAAGGCGACCCTGCTGCAGTTCTCCAGCGCGTTCTGCGCGCCGTGCCGCGCCACCCGCCGCGTCCTCGGCGAGGTGAGCGGGATGGTCGACGGCGTGGCGCACGTCGAGCTCGACGCGGAGGCGCATCTCGATCTCGTCCGGAGGCTGAACGTCGTCCGGACGCCGACCGTCCTCGTCCTGGACGCCGCCGGGCGTGTCGTCCGCCGCGCCACGGGAGCGCCCCGCAAACCCGACGTCATCGCGGCATTGGGCGAGGTCATTCCGTGAGCCGTATCGGGATGACCTGGGATAAGACGAATATCACTGTCTCGCAAGGCGAGACGGAAGTGACAGCGCGTGGATTGCCGCTTAACATCGAGTCCGTGCGTTACTGGACAGAGCAGATGCTCACGAAGCGCCGCGCGGTCGACTTCTGCCGCGTGGCCGCCTCGCTCTGTCGCATGGTCTGAGGCATCGAGCCCGTCCGCCCCCGAGCACCTTTCCGCTTCTCAGCTCGTACGCACGCTTCCACTCCGCCAGGAGCACCCCGATGCAGGTTGATCCGCGTGGGCCGCGCTTCGGCGCATACGTCACCACCGTCGTCCTCATCGGGGTGCTGGTGAGCGGAAGCTGGGCACTGCTCGCCGCCCAGGCCGTCGTGTTCGCGCTCGCGACCTTCCTCGGCCTCCGGTACGCCCCGTACGGACTGGTGTTCACAGTGCTGATCCGTCCCCGGCTCGCTCCGCCCAGGGAACTGGAGGACGCGGCCCCGCCCCGCTTCGCGCAGGGTGTCGGCCTCGCCTTCGCTTTGGTGGGAACGGCCGGGTACGCGACGGGGATCACCTGGCTCGGCATCGGTGCCACCGCCCTCGCGCTGGCGGCGGCGTTCCTGAACGCGGTGTTCGGGTTCTGCCTCGGCTGCGAGATGTATCTGCTCCTCCGACGTACAACCGCGAAATTCCGCTCCGAGAGGGAGGTTCCCGCATGAGCCGCTCAGACGTCCTGGTGGACACCGACTGGGTCGAGGCACACCTGGACGACCCCGGTCTGGTGCTCGTCGAGGTCGACGAGGACGTGTCCGCCTACGACAAGGGCCACATCCGCGGCGCCGTGAAGATCGACTGGAAGACCGAGCTGCAGGATCCGGTCCGCCGCGACTTCGTCGACAAGACCGGGTTCGAGCAGCTGCTGTCCTCCAAGGGCATCGCCAACGACGACCTGGTGATCCTCTACGGCGGCAACAACAACTGGTTCGCCGCGTACGCGTACTGGTACTTCAAGCTGTACGGCCACGGCAAGGTGAAGCTGCTGGACGGCGGCCGCAAGAAGTGGGAGCTGGACTCCCGCGAGCTGGTCACCGACGTCCCGTCCCGTCCCGCGACCGACTACAAGGCCAAGGAGCAGGACCTGTCGATCCGCGCCTTCCGCGACGAGGTCGTGGACGCGATCGGCAAGCAGAACCTGATCGACGTCCGGTCGCCGGACGAGTTCAGCGGCAAGCTGCTCGCCCCGGCGCACCTGCCGCAGGAGCAGTCGCAGCGGGCCGGCCACGTGCCGACCGCGGCCAACATCCCGTGGTCGAAGGCGGCCAACGACGACGGCACGTTCAAGTCCGACGAGGAGCTCCGGGAGCTGTACACCGAGGCCGGCGTCGACCTGAACAAGGACACCATCGCCTACTGCCGCATCGGCGAGCGCTCCTCGCACACGTGGTTCGCCCTGCGCGAGCTGCTGGGCCTGGAGAACGTGAAGAACTACGACGGTTCCTGGACCGAGTACGGCTCGCTCGTCGGCGTGCCGATCGAGCTCGGCGCCGCCAAGTAAGCGACGAGTTCCCGTCACGATCCGTCACACGGAGATGGAGGAGCAATGACCCAGGGCTGCGCAGCGCCCGAGCAGACGGCGCACCTGCCTGCGACCGTCGACCTCACCAACGAGGCCGTCATCCAGGGGACCGTCACGCGTGACGGCACCCCCGTGTCCAGCGCCTACGCCCGCCTGCTCGACTCGTCCGGCGAGTTCACCGCCGAGGTGGTCACGGGCGAGGAGGGCGTGTTCCGGTTCTTCGCCGCCGACGGCGACTGGACCGTGCGCGTCCTGGCGGCGGGCGGCGTGAGCGTCGACAACACCGTCACCGCGAAGACCGGCGAGGTCGCCGGTCTCCAGGTCGCGATCTGACCGACGCCTCCGCCTCGCGAACCCCGCCGTCCCGCCCCACCTGGGACGGCGGGGTTCGTTACGATCGGCGCGATGTCCAAATTGCCCGCTCGCTCGCCGTTGATCCTGCCGTGGGCCACGCTGAAGCTCGCGGGACGCTTCGTCCTGCCGCTCGCCCTGTGGTTCACCGTGGGGGAGCTGCTGCGCTACGGGGCGATGTACGCGGGCTACCGGCTCGGCACGATGAAGGGCGTCGCGGCGACCCTCGCGCCGATCGTCACCGTCGGCCTGCTCGTGGTGATCACCCTGGCGGTGACGGTGCTGATGGTGCACTGCGTCCGCGAGGGCCTGGACGTGGTGCACGCCCGGGACGCCGGCGGCGGCCTGACGCCGTGGGCGGTCGGGAACGAGGAGTCGGTGATCGGCGCGATCGGCCGCGCCGCGCTCCCGTTCGTGATCTTCTACCTGGCGTGGGGGAGGCACGGCGAGGACGCCCGCGAGTTCGCCGGCCAGGCCGCGAGCCGCGGGTTCGCCGAGGGCGGCATCGAAGGGCAGATCCAGGGTGCCGGGCTGTTGCTGTCGATGGAGAAGCACCTCGGCCTGGCGATCGGCCTCACCGCGGGCCTGTTCGTGCTGAAGGTGCTCGCCGAGTGGCGGCTGGAGCCGCGGCTGCCCCGCGCGGTCGGCGCGCTCGTCGCCTTCCTTGAGATCAACTTCGCGCTGTTCGGCATCTTCACGATCGACCACCTGCGCGGGAAGGGCGTCGACTGGTTCACCGGGCGGCAGGTGTGGGCGTGGGTGAACGACGCCGCCGGGCCGGCGCTCGGGCTGTGGCCGCCGTTCAAGGACGCGGTGCTCGGCGCACTGATCCTGCTGGTGATCGCCGGGGTGGTCCTCGGGCTGGACGCGGGCGACGAGCGGGTCGTGCTGGGCGGGAGCCGGGCGGCGCGGCGGCTGGCCGCCGCCGGCGGGGTCGACCGGGCGGGCAGCCCGCGGGAGCTGCTCACCCGCGGGTTCCGCGAGATGTGGCTGCCGGCCTGGTACGGGCTGCGGCTCGTCCGCCGGTCCGGGCTGATGCCGTTCGCCGTGTTCTGCCTGCTGTTCACCGGCCTGCACGTGGCGGAGGGCGCGTCGCGCCGGCAGGTGTACGAGCTCATCGGCCCGCACGAGGTGACGTGGTGGATCCAGGCGCTCCCGTTCGTCGGGTACGGGACGGGCCTGGTGTTCGAGGTCCTGCGGATCTGCCTGCTCGCGGCGGCGTTCAACCTGGTGATGGCGCGGGTCAGCGCGAGAACCGCAGCGAAACCTGCGGCTCCCCCGGCTTCCGGGACGTCTTCGGTGCCCGGATCTCCAGTTCAAGCGAGTCCGCCATGGAGCGGGGCACGGTCCCCTTGACGGTGACGCCCATGGCGACGCCCGCTCTGGGTTCGCCCGTCCGCTGCCCGAGCGCGGACCATTCGCGGCCTTGGCCGTCCAGGAGCCGGTAGACGAGCCCGTAGGAACCGACCGCCTTCGCGCTGGCGGCGTCCCCCGGGCGTACGGCGAGCTGCACCCGCAGCTCGGTCACGTCGCCGGTCTTCTGGAGGGGGTCGGCCTTCTGCCGTCCGTAGATCCTCCACTTCGCGCCCGCCAGTTCACCGATCTGGCCTTCCGGGACGGTGGTGACCTTCTCGGGCGGCTTCAGGTTCTTCCGGACGCTGTTGGCCTCGTCCGCCCACTGCACGGCGAGCAGCGTCGCCACAGCGCACACGAGCGCGATCGCCTCGGCCACGCGCCTGTCCTTGGGACGGATCCGGGAGCGTTCGGGGGCGTCGGGGAGGGGGATCCCGTCGGGACGGGTCTCGGAGGCCGTCACGGGTCCTCCTCGATCTCGTACCGCTCGGCGGCGCCGCGGATCAGTTCGGCCGCCCGGCTTCCGGAGAGGCCCAGGTCGATGTCGGCGGCGGCCGACAGCTGCGGGAGCAGCCCGCCGGTGCCGACGACGAGGTGCGCCCCTTCGAGCCGTTCCTTGGGCAGCTCGAACAGGAACGCGGTGGGCGTCCAGATCAGCGGCTGGAAGGTCGGCTGCGCGTCGGCGGAGGCCGTCCCGGTGCGCGGGTCCTCCTTGAAGGTGTAGCCGCCGGGCGTCTCCAGCGTCGCGGCCCTGAGCTGGATCGGCTCCTCCCGGCTCATCGCCCGGAGCCGCACGACGAGGTAGACGCCGTCGGTGCCGACGGGCGGCGGGTCGCCCAGGCTGAGGCTCGGCGCCAGCGACCGCGCGACGTCCACCCGGTCGACCCGGAGGCTGAAGGACCGGGTGGTGATCTCCTCGCCGACCGTGCCGCCGGTCCGAATGGGATCCAGCTCTGCCGCCTCGACCTTGGGGCGGAGGGTGTGCAGCCACATCGCTCCGGCGAGCAGCAGCGTCCCGCCGATGCCGGCGCCGGCCCGCAGCAGGATCTCGCGCGCGTTCACCGCGGGCTCACCGGGAGCGTGAGGCGGCCGGCGAGGTCGTCGCCCTCGGTCGTGATCAGCCACTTGTAGCTGACGTCGGTGAACCCGTGCTCGTACTCCCACTTCTTCAGGCCGACGGTCAGCTTCCTCGGCGCGTCCGCCGGGCCCATCTTCCACATGGCGGACGCCTCCACGGGCAGTCCCGGCTGCGTCGTGTCGGTCTTGGCGCCGGCGGCGACGCCCTCCACCTGTTCCGGCTTGACCCACTTCCCGGCCCTGGTCAGCGCGACCACGCCGTTGCCCAGGCCGCCGATGCCCAGCGAGGCCGTCTCCTTGCCGTTGTTGAGCACCCGCATCCGGACGATGAGGAACCGCTCCCTGGCGCTGCCGAACCCCGCGTCCACGACGCCGATCCGGGCGTCGTGGACGGTGACGGTGAACAGCCCGAGGTCGAGCGGCTCGCCCGGCCGCTTCGCCGGCTGCTTCGGCGTCTCCTTCAAACCCCCCACCAGCCAGAGCACCGGCACCAGGACGGCGAGCACGCCGAGGACCGCCACGGGCACGAGCCACCGCCGCGACCGTGGAGGCTGCCGATGTTGTGCCGGTGGAGGGGGAACCGGCGCGTGGGGGTGCACCTGCCAGATGGTAATACGCCGGGTATGTCCGGGCTGGACGTGATACCCGCTCCCGAGATCCCTTAGAGTCATGGGGTTCGCACACGTCAGGAGAGACGAGGTATGCGCGGAGGGCGAATCGCGGCGGGCACCGCAAGCCTGGCCCTGACGTCCGGTCTGGCCTTCGCCCCGGCGGCGGCCGCGGCCCCGGCGGCCCCGGCGGACCGTCCACGGGCGGCGCCCACGCCGACCAAGAAGCCGGCGAAACCGAAGAAGACCCAGCAGCGGGCCCCGGCGCCCAAGTGCAACAAGCAGATCGGGCAGCCCGCGTCGGCGATCACCGTCGAGCCGTGGGCGCAGCGGCGGCTGGACTTCGAGCAGGCGTGGCCGATCACCCGCGGCGGGGGCGTGACCGTCGCCGTCGTCGACAGCGGCATCAACGCGGCCCACCCGCAGCTCAAGGGCAAGGTCGCCGCGAGCTTCGACGCGTCCGGGACGACGACCGACGACTGCCTCGGGCACGGCACCGAGGTCGCCGGCATCATCGCCGCCACCGACATGCGCAACCGCGACGTCCCGTTCGTGGGCGTCGCCCCGCAGGTCAAGCTGCTGAACGCCAAGTTCGCCAGCGGGGAGAGCACCCAGGACAACACGCTCCTGCCGAAGGCCATCACCTGGGCCGCCGAGCACGGCGCGAAGGTGATCAACGTGTCGTCGGCCGCCCCGGACACGCCCGCGCTGCGCGCCGCCGTCCAGGCCGCGCAGCGGCGCGACGTGCTGATCGTCGCCGCCGCCGGCAACGTCGCGCAGGACCAGCGCGGCAAGGAGAGCGCCGCCTACCCGGCCAGCTACAAGGGCGTCCTGTCCGTCGCCGCGGTGGACGAGGCGGGCACCATCACCGGGTTCTCCAACATCAAGACCCGCATCGACGTGTCGGCGCCGGGCCAGAACGTCATCTCCACGCTCGGCAACGGCTACGCCGGCGGCCTGCAGGGCACCAGTTTCGGCGCCCCCTACGCCACCGGGGTCGCGGCGCTCGTCCGCGCCAAGCACCCCGACCTGAACTACCAGCAGGTCATCAACCGGATCCTCATCACCGCGGAGGGCGGCAACGGGCAGGGCAGCGGGCACGGCATGATCAGCCCGCTGCAGGCGGTGTCCGGCCTCGTCGACCCGAACGCCCGGCCGGGCGCGGCCGACGCCCGCCCGCTGAGCGGCGCCGTCCCGATCGCCAAGCCCGAGCCCGTCGACCACCGCGCCCGCACCATCGGCCTCGTCGTGGCGGGCGGCGCCCTCGCCGCCGCCTTGCTCGTCGCGCTCGGCGGGGCGGTCATCCCGCTCGGACGCAGACGCGGCTGGAGGCCGGGCCGCGCCGTCCTGCCCGCCGAGGAACGCGACTGAGAAACGCGGAAGCCCCGGGCCGCGACCGGCCCGGGGCTCGCGCGTGCGCCGCCTACAGTTGCTGGCCGTAGAAGGCCGTCTGGATGAGGCGCTTGCCGGTGCGGCGGTCCGACTGGGTGCCACGACCCTGCGGCAGCGGGCCGGGCCGGACGTCGAACAGGTTGCCCTCGTCCTTGTTGCCGGACATGATCAGCGCCGGGGTGGCCATGTCCTTCAGCCGCTGCAGGACCGGGTCGAACATGGCCCGCCCCGCGCCGCCCATGGTGCGGGCGATGATCATGTGCATGCCGATGTCGCGGGCCTGCGGCAGCAGCTCGGCGAGCTGCGCGAGCGGGTTCCCGGACGGGGTGGCGACCAGGTCGTAGTCGTCCACCACCAGGAACAGCTCCGACCCGCTCCACCACGACCGGTTGCGCAGCTGCTCCGGCGTCAGGTCGGACGGGGGCAGCCGGTTCACCAGGGCGCCGTGGACGTCCTTCATCAGCCCGCCCGCGGCCGTCGACGACGCCGCGAACCCGATGACGTGCTCGCTCTCCGCCGAGTCCAGCAGGGCCCGCCGGTAGTCGAGCATGATGATCCGGGCCTCGTCCGTCGTGTAGCGGGCCTTGACCGACTCGACGATCAGCCGCAGCAGGTTGGACTTGCCGCACTCGTTGTCGCCGAGGACGACGAAGTGCGGATCGTTGTCGAAGTCCAGCAGGACGGGCGACAGCGTGTCCTCGTCGATGCCGATCGGGATCCGCTTGCCCGTCTCGGTGACCGCGGGCAGGGAGGTGTGCGGCAGCACGTCCGGCAGCATCCGGACCGGCGGCGCGGGCGGCCGGCCCTGCCAGCCCGCCTGGACCGTCTGCACCAGCTGCCGGAGGCCGTCGGTGAGGTCGCCCGCCGAGGGGCGGGCGTCGATGCGGGGCAGCGCGTTGAGGAAGTGCAGGCCCTCGCGGGTGAGGCCGCGCCCCGGACGCCCCTCGGGGACGTTCGCGGCGAGCTTGCGGTCCATCTCCGACTCGTAGGGGTCGCCGAGCTTCAGCTCCAGCTTCGTGGTGAGCAGGTCGCGGATCGTGAGCCGGAACTCCGACCACTTGTTCGTCGCGGCGACGACGTGGATGCCGTAGCCGAGACCGCGCGCGGCGAGATCGGTGACGGTCGCCTCGACGGCCTCGAACTCCTGCCGGACGGTCAGCCAGTTGTCGACGACGAGGAACACGTCGCCGAAGCCGTCCCCGGCGATCTGCCCCTCGGCGCGCATCCGCCGGTACGCGGCGATCGAGTCGATGCCCCGCTCGGTGAAGAACCGCTCCCGCGACTCCAGCAGCCCGGACACCTCCGCGACCGTCCGCCGGACCCGGTCGGGGTCGAGGCGGCTGGCGACGCCGCCGACGTGCGGCAGGTCGGCCAGGGCCGCGAGCGCGCCGCCGCCGAAGTCGAGGCAGTAGAACTGCACCTCCTGCGGCGTGTGCATGAGCGCCAGCGACGTGATGAGGGTCCGCAGCACCGTCGACTTGCCGGACTGCGGGTTGCCCGCCACGCCGATGTGCCCGGCGGCGCCGGACAGGTCCAGCCACATCGGGTCGCGGCGCTGGTCGAACGGCTTGTCGACGATGCCCGCGAACGCGTGCAGCCGCCCCCGGCCGTCCCACCCGGCGGTGGTGAAGCCGAACTCCGGCGTCTGCTGCAGGTTCGGCAGGACCTGGTCGAGCGTGGCCGGCTCCTCCAGCGGCGGCAGCCAGATCTGGTGCGGCGGCGGGCCGTGCCCGGCGAGCTGCTTGACGACCAGGTCGAACAGGCTGATCTGCGGGCCCTTGTCCTCGTTCTGGCGCTGCTGCTCTTGCTGCGGCTGCTCCTGCATCTGGGGCTGCACGTACGCGGGGGTGAACGGGACGACCTGCGCGAGCTGCCGCGGTCCCTGCTGCGACGACTCCTGCGCCTCGTCCTCCTCCGGCTTGTACGCGCCCGACACGTACGCGGCCCGGAACCGCGTCATCGTCTCGGTGCCGATCTTCAGGTAGCCGTTGCCGGGCGCCTGCGGCAGCTCGTAGGCGTCGGGCACGCCGAGGACGACCCGCGACTCGGCCGAGGAGAACGTCCGCAGGCCGATCCGGTAGGACAGGTGCGTGTCCAGGCCCCGCAGCTTGCCCTCCTCCAGGCGCTGCGAGGCGAGCAGCAGGTGGACGCCCAGCGAGCGCCCCAGCCGCCCGATCATCACGAACAGCTCGGCGAAGTCGGGCTTGGCCGACAGCAGCTCGGAGAACTCGTCCAGCACCACGAACAGCGTCGGCATCGGCTTGAGCGCCGCGCCCTGCTCGCGGGCCTTCTCGTAGTCGCGCAGCGAGGCGTAGTTGCCGGCGGCGCGCAGCCACTCCTGCCGCCGCACCATCTCGCCGTGCAGCGCGTCGTACATGCGGTCGACGAGCGGCAGCTCGTCCTCAAGGTTCGTGATGATGGCCGAGACGTGCTGGAGGCCGTCCATACCGAGGAACGTCGCGCCGCCCTTGAAGTCGACGAGGACGAAGTTCAGCACCTCCGACGAGTGCGTCATCGCCAGGCCGAGCACCAGCGTGCGCAGCAGCTCCGACTTGCCGGAGCCGGTGGCGCCGATGCACAGGCCGTGCGGGCCGTACCCGCCCTGCGCGGCCTCCTTGATGTCCAGCTCGATCGGGCGGCCGTCGGCGTCCAGGCCGATCGGCACCCGCAGCCGGTTGCGCGGCGCCCGCGGCTGCCACGCCTGCCGCGCGTCGATCCGCGCCGGGTCGGGGACGCCGAGCAGCGTCGTCAGCGTCGTCGCCGCGGACAGCGCGTCCATCTCCGGGCCGGTGGCGGCGCTCGCCCGCAGCGGGGCGAGCTGCCGGGCCAGGCCGTCCGCCTGGACGTAGCTGAACGCGTCGGGCCTGCCGAGCAGGCTCGGCACGTCCTTGCCGGTGCGGTCGCGGCGCAGCATCGCCATCTTGTCGGGCGCGACCCGCAGCCGCAGCATCGTGTTGTCGGCGGTCGGCGCGACATGGCCGGTCAGGTCGATGACGCAGACGCCCTCGATGCCGTCCGAGCCGATCTGCGAGTCGGGGGTGACGGCGCCGCCGTCCACGATGACCACGTGGTAGGGCAGGTCGCTCTGCTGGAGGCCGGGGGTGAACCGCGCCCGGTCCTTCACCTCGGTGCCGAACATCCGCTCCAGCTCGGCGAGGCTGCCCGCCATCAGCCGGACCGGGCCCGCCGCGTCGGTCACCTTCGGGTGCATCGAGTGCGGGAGCCACTTCACCCAGTCCCAGTGCGGCATCGCGTCCGGCGACGCGCACACGCTGACCCGCATGTCGTCGGGGGAGTGGAACGCGGTGAGCTGCGCGACCATCGCCCGCACCATGCCGCGCACCGCCTCCGGGTCGCCCATCGGCAGGATCCGCGCGAACGACGGCAGCGACACCGCCACCGGAAGGTTCGGCACCGTCGAGTGCGCCCGGACGAACCGGCGCAGCGCGCCCGCCGTCATCGGCTCCAGGTCCTCCACCGGGCGCGTCTCCGGCGGGATCAGCTGGACGGCGAGCTTCTGCGGGCCCGCGCCGATCCGCACGTTGCCGAAGTCGGGGTCGGTGGGGCGGCGCTCCCAGATCCGGGCGCTCATCACCAGCGACCACAGCGAGTCGGGGGACGGGCTGTTCCACTCCAGCGACTCGCGCTGCTGCTCGGCGGCACGGCGCACCTTCCGCCGCACCTGCGACAGGTAGCGGAAGTAGTCGCGGCGCGCCCCGTTCAGCTTGAACTTGCGCTCGCCGGAGCCGCGGCCGAGCTGGCCGAGCATCATGCCGCCCATCGCCAGCGCCATGCCGCCGCTGCTGACCATCATCAGCGGGCTGCGGGTGCCGCCGCCGAGGAACATCAGGCCCATCATCAGCGGCATCACGGCCATCGGCAGGTACATGAGCACGTTCTGCAGGCCGCCGCTCTGCAGCTCCGGGATCTCCGGCGGCGACTCCAGCAGCAGCTCGCCCTTGGGGGCCGGCGGCGGTTTGCGGCGCTCCTTGCGCCTGACGAGGGTGGTGCTCACCTCGGCGTTCCTCCGTGGGCTCGCACCCCGGGCGGCCGAGTTGTTCGGGGGAGCACGGCCGGCCCGGGGACTACGTGTGATGCTTGAGGTTGATTTAGCGTAGGCGGACGTCACATCCTAAGCTGCGCGTCGATCGGATCCGCCCCCTGATCTGACCTGGAGGACGGGAGCTCCCGTGAATTCGCCCGCCACAACCGAACTCTGCAGGGTCACCATCGTCGCGCCGAAGCGGCGCATCGACGTGTCCCTGCCCGCCGACGTGCCGCTCGCGCACATGCTTCCGACACTGCTGCGCGCGGCGGGCGAGGACATGGCGGACGCCGGGCTCGCCCACTCCGGCTGGGTCCTTCAGCGGCTCGACTCCGATCCGTTCGACGCCTCGCAGACGACCACCGCCCTCGGCGTCCGCGACGGCGAGATCCTCTACTTCCGGCCGCGCATGGCGCAGCTGCCGGAGATGTCGTTCGACGACGTCGCCGACGTGATCGCGTCCGGGATCCGGGAGCGCACCGACCGGTGGCGGCCCACCACGACGCGCTCCTTCGGGCTCGGCGCGGGCGGGATCGCGCTGGTCGTCGGCGCGATCGTCATCGCGCTGTCCGGCCCGCCGTGGATCGTGCCGGCCGCCGCCGCGGGGGTCATCACGCTGCTCACCCTGATCATGGCGACGGTCCTGTCGCGGGCGGTCGCCGACTCCGGCGCGGGCGTGATCCTCGGCTACGCGGCGCTCCCGTACGCGTTCCTCGCCGGGCTGGCCGCGCCCGCCCGCAAGGACCTGGAGCTGTTCGACCTCGGCGCGCCGCACCTGCTGGCCGCGTTCGGGGTGACGGCGCTCGCCGCGATCATCGCCGCGTTCGCCATCGCCGACGGCCTGCCCGTCTTCCTCGGCGTCGCGTTCGCCGCGTTCGTCGGCGCGATCGGCGCCGGGGTCGGCTTCGCGTTCGACGGCCTGCCCGCCGCGGGCATCGCCGCCGTCGCCGCGGTGGTGGTGATGATGTTCATCGCGGCGGTGCCGTCGCTGTCGTTCAAGCTGGCGCGGATGCCGCTGCCGCCCGTCCCGAGCAGCGCCGAGGACCTGCGCCGCGACACCGAGACGGTGGACGGCCGGCAGGTGCTCGCCCGCACCGCCGCCGCCGACCGGTTCTCCACCGGCCTGATCGCCTCGATCGCGCTCGTCGCGGCCGGGGCGATGCTGTTCCTGTTCGCCGAGGACGGCTGGGCCGGGCCCGCGACGTCCGCGACGATGTCGGTGTCGCTGCTGCTGCGCGCCCGGATCTTCCGCGGCGTGGCGCAGCGCTCCTGGATGCTCGTCATCGGGTTGTTCGGGCTGGTGCTGACGACGATCGGGATGGCGCTGCACGGCAGCCAGGTCGTGGCGCTCGCCGCGGCGCTCGTCCCGCTGCTGGTGCTCACCGGGATCGTCGTCGCGGTCACGCTGTGGCTGCCGGGCCACCGCCCGACCCCGGTCTGGGGCCGCTGGGGCGACATCCTCGACATGCTCGTGATGATCTCGCTCATCCCGCTCGCGCTCGCGGTGCTGGACGTCTACACCCGCGTCCGCGGGCTGGCCGGGTGACGCGCTGATGCAGAGCCGGCGCGATCTCTACCAGGCGCACCGCCTGATGACGCAGCGGGTCGGGCTCGCCCTGCTCCAGGGTGAACCGGACGTCGCCGAGTCCCCGATGCGGCGGCTGTCGGTCGGCGCGTTCGCCGGTGTGATGGTGGGGCTGCTGATCATCGCGGTGTTCGGCATCTGGGGGCTGCTGTCCCCGGGCGGGGCCAAGGGCCTGGACGAGCCCGGCAAGCTGATCATCGAGAAGGAGACCGGGACCAAGTACATCTACGACGCGGGCACCAAGAAGATGTTCCCGGTCGCGAACTACGCGTCCGCGCTGCTCGCGCTCGACTCCGACAGCGAGCCGGAGCGGCGCACCGTGTCGCGCAAGTCGCTGTCCGGCTTCGAGCGCGGCGCGATGATCGGCATCCCGGGCGCGCCCGACTCGCTGCCCGGCAAGGACCAGCTCATCCGCGGCCCCTGGTCGGTGTGCACCCGGCAGGCGTCCGGCCCGACGGGCGTGCCGCGGCAGATCAGCGCCCTCGCCGCCGGGCGCAAGGTGGGCGGGCGCCGGCTGAGCGACACCGAGGCCGTCGTCGTGCAGACCGGCGGCGCCCCGTGGGTGGTCTGGAAGGACCACCGGATGCAGATGACGATCCCGGCGAACCAGGTGACGTCGCTGACCGGCGGGCCCGGTGCCGTCGAGGTGCCGGCGACGTGGCTGAACGCGATCCCGGCCGCGGGCAACTTCGGCTCGCCGAACGTCCCGGACCGGGGCAAGTCGGTGCCGGGCCCGCGCGGCGGGACGTCCCGCGTCGGGCAGGTGTTCAAGGCCGAGACCGGCGCCGGCGGGCAGGCGCTCTGGTACGTGATGCTCCCCGACGGGCTCTCGCAGATCAACGAGACGCAGGCGCAGCTGCTGCTGCGCGACGTCAAGACCGCCGCGGCCTACCCCGGCGAGCAGGCGCGCCCGCTGCCGACGGACGTCCCGTCGGCGCAGCAGCTCGCCTCGAAGACGCGGCTGCTGGACAACAACCTTCCGCCGACGCTACCGAAGTTCGTCTCCTGGGATACCGCCACGCCGCTGTGCTCGGTGTTCCCCGTCGGTTCCGCGACGGCCCAGCTGACCATGGGCGGATCGCTCCCGGCTCCGTCCGCGGGGGTGCTCGGCTCGGGCACCGCGGGCTCGTCCGGGACGATCGACCAGATGGTCCTGCCGCCCGGCGGCGCGGCGCTGATGAGCCTGGTCCCCGCGGGCGGCGGCAACGCGCAGGGCGGCGGCTCGGGGTCGCTCTCGCTGGTCAACGACCAGGGCATCCGGTTCGCGCTCCCGTCGGCGGAGGTCGCCAAGAAGCTCGGCTACGACGCCAAGAAGGCGGCGCCCGTCCCGTCCAGCGTCATCCACCTCATCCCGCAGGGCCCGGCGCTCGATCCCACGCAGGCGCGCAAGCCGATGTCCACCTCAAAGGCCTGAACTATGACGTAGGTCACATGAACCGCTAGATCATCAGGCGCGTCGACATAGATGGCGCGTAACACCTATGATCGCTCACATTTCGTGTCGTCAGGAGTGCTCCCCTAGCAGGCCGGGCCCCGGTCACCGCTCCCTTTCTCTTCTGAGGCACGTGAGAAAAATTCGCAAACGGAGGTGACACTGTGGGAAACACGTCCGCAGCCGACAGAGCAGCGATGCAGCAGGCCGCGACCCGGATCGAGGATTCCGCGGGCATCGTCAAGGGCCTGCAGAGCCAGCTCGAAGGGCACAAGTCGCAGCTGATGTCCGGTTGGTCCGGTAACGCCGCGGTGTCGTTCAACCGGGTCTTCACCGAGTTCCAGACCGAGATGGACAAGGTCCGGACGGCCCTGGAGGGCATGCACCAGAAGCTCGTGCACACGAAGATCACGTACGAGAGCACGGAGCAGGAGCAGCAGGACGCGGTCAACAAGATCAACCAGCTGCTCAACGGCGGCACCTGATCGGTCCCCCTCCCCGTCATCCCTCCGACCGCAAAGGACTCCTACGGTGAGTGACAGCTACACACGGGCGAATTTCGGCGCGATGCAGCAGGCCCAGGCCGACTTCACGCTGGCCTACCGCGCCCTGGTCGACGAGCTCGACGACCTGGAGAAGAACCTCGAACAGCACCTCAGCCAGTGGGAGGGCGGTGCGCAGACCGCCTACTGGGACGCCAAGCGCCAGTGGGACACCGCCGCCGCCCACATCGGCCAGGTCCTGAACCAGCTCGGTGTCGTCATCGGCGACGCGCACAGCAACTACAGCGGTGCCGAGCGCGCGAACCAGAACATCTGGTCCGGCTGACCACGGCGCATGGCTTGGTCTACGTCGTGCAGGACCGCTGCCGGGCCTGCACGGCGTAGGCATGCCGGGGGACGAAGTGTGATTCGCCGGGAGGGCGAGCGATGACCGATTACAACCTGACTCCTGAGCAACTCGCGAAGGTCGAGTACACCTACACCGTCGGGGCCAACCAGTACAGTCCCGGCCAGACGGTGGAGGTCCACGGGCTGACCCAGCAGGAGTGGGACGATCTCCCCGAGTGGCGCCAGCGCGACCTGTACTACGAGTACAGCGCGGGTGCCGACGCGGGGAAGTGGGACGACCCGAAGAACGCCCTCCCGCGGGGGGAGACGCCCGACCGCAGCGAGTGGAACCTGAAGGCCGAGAAGGGCTACGAGGTCGATCCGGGGGAGCTCCGCCAGCTCGCCAAGGACATGAAGTACAAGCTCGACATCTGGAAGCGCAAGCTGAACAAGGTCGGCGCGACCTCGATCACCACGGCCGACTTCGGCGGCATCAAGGGCTCCGACAAGTTCGTCGAGCTGACGACCGCCAGCAAGAACGGCTTTCAGGAGTACATCACGGCCATCGAGACCGCCTACAACGGCGTGATCGGCAAGCTCAACGCGACGGCGGACCAGTACGAGAACGCCCACGGCAACACCGAGAACCGGGTGAACGGCGTCGATCCGACCGGCAGCGGCAACCCGAACCTCTCGTGATCAGCGTCCTGGAAGGAGGGACAGATGGGTAAGCGGAATCCCGAGTCGTACCCGATCCGGGACGGGATGGAGTTCGGGGCCTACACGTTCGGCGACCAGGACTTCGGCCAGATCAAGGAGCAGCTCAAGAAGCTCCGGCCCGAAGCCGTCGGTGACGCGTCGACCGCCTACAAGGACGCCTCGGACGTCCTCGCGGAGATGACCGGCGAACTGCGCAACAACTTCGCCAAGCGGATCGTCCAGCACTGGCAGGGCGACGTGGCGCAGGAGGCGCTCGACCAGCTCGGGCAGGTCTACGAGACCTCCGGCAAGCTGTCCGACGACAGCCACAACAACGCGCAGCTCTACAACTGGTACAAGACCAACATCCTCGACTGGTACAAGACGACCGGCGAGTCGATGGAGGACGGCTACGTCCACACCGGCGGCGACGACGACCGCGCCCGCGAGCTGATCGAGAAGTTCAGCCGGCGGATGAAGGAGGCCTTCGACGGCCACCCGCTCAAGATCACCAAGGACCTGCCGACCACCCTCGGTGACGGGCACGACAAGCCCCCGGGCGGTCCCGGTCCCGGCGGCGGGCCCGGTGGCCTTCCCGGCGGCGGCCCCGGTGGCTTCTCCGGCTCCGGTTCCGGGCTGCCGACCTCCGACCCCGCGGGCGCGTTCAAGCCGGGCGGCGGCCCCAGTCCTTTCGCGCCCGGTGCCGACAGCCCGTTCAACCCGGGCGGCGACGGCGGTCCGCACCTGCCCGGCGGCGGCCCCGGAGCCGGCGGCGCCGGCTTCGGCAGCCCGGGCACCGACCTGTCGAGCTTCCCGGGCGGCGGTCCGCCCGGCGGTGGCCCCGGCCTCGGCGGAGGTGGCGGCGGCTTCGGCGCCGACCCCGGCGGCTTCGGCGGCGCGGGCTCGGGCGGCGGTGCCGCGGGCGGCCCCGGCGGCGCCTTCGGCGGCGGCGGTGCCGGGATGGGCGCGGCCGGACGCGGCGCCGCGGCGGGCATGCGCGGCATGGGCGGCATGCCGATGGCGCCCGGCGCGGGCCAGGGCGGCAAGGACGAGGAGCGCGAGCGCAACACCTGGCTGACCGAGGACGAGGACGTGTGGGGAGCCGACGACGACACCGCTCCCCCGGTGATCGGCTGAACCCGCGAAGCGGCGTGGGCGGGCGGCGGAGGCTCCGGCCTCCGCCGCCCGGACGTGCGACGGACTAGGGAGTGTGCGACAGATGCGGTGGCTGCTTCGGACGGCGGCGGCGACGGCGGCGATCGGGCTGGCGGCCGCGCCGGTCGTTCCCGCACAGGCCGCCCCGGGCCCCAGGTCGGACCAGTGGTGGTTCGATTCCTGGAGCATCCAGAAGGAGGTCTGGCCCGTCA
Organism: Actinomadura madurae; assembly: GCF_900115095.1. Lineage (GTDB taxonomy): Bacteria > Actinomycetota > Actinomycetes > Streptosporangiales > Streptosporangiaceae > Spirillospora > Spirillospora madurae. The sequence continues at coordinate 132,809 of NZ_FOVH01000005.1, read as the reverse complement.
CCAAGGGCAAGGGGGTGACGGTCGCCGTCATCGACACCGGCGTCAACGCGCAGCTCCCCGACCTGAAGCCCGTCGTGCTCCCCGGCACCGACCTGACCGGCAAGGGCGGCGACGGCCGGCAGGACACCGACGCCTACAAGCACGGCCACGGCACCGGCATGGCCAGCCTCATCGCCTCGCAGGGCACCAATACCGGGTTCGTGGGCGTCGCCCCCGAGGCCAAGATCCTCCCGATCGCCGCCTCGGTCAGCGGCACGACCACGGGCAAGGCCGTGCGTTACGCCGTGGACCACGGGGCCAAGGTCATCAACATCTCGGAGGGCAGCGAGTCCGCCGCCATCTACCCGAACCAGTGCCCGCCGCAGCTGCTCGAAGCCGTCCAGTACGCGGCGGCGAAGGACGTCGTGATCGTGGCCTCCGCCGGCAACACGGGCGACAACGGCAACAAGCCCTCCTACCCGGCGTCGTGTCCGGGCGTGCTCGCCGTCGGCGCGCTGGGGCACGACGGCAAGCCGTGGAAGTCGACGCAGCGGCAGCCCTACGTGACGGTGGCCGCCCCGGGCACCGACGTCGGGTGGATCAACAAGGAGGGCCACGCCTACAACGCCGGTGAGGGCACCAGCCAGGCGTCCGCGCTGGCCGCCGGTGCCGCCGCTCTCCTCCGCAGCCGCAACCCGCGGATGCCGGCGCGGCAGGTCGTCCAGCGCCTCACCGCGACCGCGAAGGACTTCGGCCCGCCCGGCCGGGACAACCTCGTCGGCTACGGCGTCATCAGCATCCCGCGCGCTCTCAAGCAGAACGTGCCGTCCAACGCGCCGAACCCGGTGTACGAGCGGCTCGACAAGGTCGCGGGCGCGAAGAAGGCCGGTGCCACGAAGCCGGCCGCGGCCGAAGAGGACTCCGGCGGCTTCCCGATCCTGATCGTGGGCGGCGTCGTGGTCGTGCTGCTCGTCCTCGGCGGCGGCGCGTTCCTGTTCCTGCGCGGCCGCAAGAAGCCCGCCGCTCCGTCCGGTCCGATGGGGACGGGGCCGATGGCGCCGCCGCAGCCGTTCGGGGCACCGCAGAACGGTGCCCAGCCGTCGCCGTACCAGCCGGGCCCGCAGCAGCCGCGGCCGCCGGCGGGCGGTCCGCAGAACCCGCCTCCCGGCCGCTGAGCCGATGCGCAGGCTGACCGCACCGACGTTCATCCTCTCGTCGGTGCGGACGGGTTCGACGCTGCTGCGCGCCGTCCTGGGCGGGCACCCGGAGCTGCACGCCCCGCACGAGACACACCTGGGCGACATCACGGTGGGTTTCGAGTCCCGCCAGGTCGCCGCCTCGATGGAGCGGCTGGGGCACACGGAGCGCGAGCTGCGCTTCCTCCTCTGGGACGCGGTGCTCGCCGAGGAGCTCGCCCGCAGCGGCAAGCGCCACCTGGTCAACAAGTCGCCCAACGACGTGTTCATCCGCGACGAGATCGTGGACTGCTGGCCGGACGCCCGGTTCATCTTCCTGCTGCGCCACCCGTCGGCGATACTGCGTTCCTGGCACACGGCGCGGCCGTACTACTCCGAGGCCGACCGCATCGCCGACATCGTCCGGTACTGCGAGGCGGTCGAGGCCGCCCGCCAGGAGCTGCCGGGCCCGGCCGTGCGGTACGAGGACCTGATCGGCGACCCCGGGGGCACCGTCCGGGGGCTCTGCGAGTTCCTCGGCGTCGAGTATCAGGAGGACATGCTCGACTACGGGAAGGCGGGCACGGACTCGTTCGTCCCCGGCCTCGGCGACTGGATGGGGAAGATCCACTCGGGCCGCATCCAGCCGGACCTGCTCGTCCCGAAGGCACCGCCGTCCGAGCTGAAGGACGTCTGCGTCGCGTGGGGCTACCCGCCCGGCTAGCGGCTCACGCAGTCCTTGCACGCCGCGAGCGTGCCCGCGATGCCCCGCGCGACCGCCTCCGCGCCGGCCCGCGCCTCCGCCTCGTCCAGCGGCGCCGTCTTGCCGGCCTTGGGGGCACCGTCCACGCCGGCCGGCGACGTCGTCCCGCGGTACCGCACGCTGATCACCGCGTTGCGGAGCCGGACGGTCGCCGCGACGCTCCCTGACCGCCCGAGGGAGCCGGACAGCGTCAGGTGCTGGGCGAACGCCTGGTCGCCGATGCCCATGGTGACGGGGGCCTCGGCGTGCAGGGCCCCGGCCGCACCGTCGGCCGTCCCGGCCATGGACCGGGCCCCGCCCCACGCCGCGTCGTACTCGGACTTCGCGGGTTCCGTCCCGTCCAGATGCAGCCGCACCGCGACGTTGAGCCGATGCGACGTGAGCGTCTCGGCGCTTCCCGCCGCCCCCATCGGCTCAGCCCACTCGCACGCCTCGTACCGGGCGTCCGCCGAGTTCCGGGCCTCGCTCGGGACTGGTGGCTCGGAGTTCGGCACGTACCGTTCGAGGGTCTCCCCGGGCACCAGCGAACACGGCTCCGGCATCGACGTGAACCGCCCCGCCTCCGACTCCCCGGACGGCCCGCCCAGGGCCCAGAAGGCCCCGCCGCCCGCGACCAGGGCCAGCGCGACGGCGCCGAGGACCCACCGCCTGTGCGTGAGCCGGGACCATCGGCGCGCATCCCGGGGAGGCGGCGCGGGCGCCTCGGCGGCCTGCTCCTCGACCGGCCGCTCCGACCCGTCCAACTGCTGCTCCGGAGCGACGAACTCCGGGCGCGACCCCTCAGACAAGCTGCAAGCCCCAACCACCACTGCCGGACATTCCGCCGCGAGGCTAACACCTCCCGTGACGCTCCCGGTTCGGTGTCAGCGCTTGGGAGGGCGGCTAGGTGCCGTTTCCGGTGCGGCGGAGGGTCTCGTCCATCACTATCACGAATGCGAGGAAAAGGCGGGCGTCCGTATCGGGGATTCCCGGACGCAGGTCGATTCGCCAGGCCATATCGGGGCGTTGCGCGCCGAGGGCGATCGAGTGGCGGTGCAGGTCGGTCATGACATGGGTGTTCCGGTCGAAACGGATGTCGCCGATCGGCACCGATAAGGAGTCCTCGACCGTGAAGTCGCGGCCGCGTTTCCGGATGGTGCCGATGAGGGTTCCGGACGCGTCCTCGACCGGGACGTCCCGGACCGGCGTCTCGCGGGGCAAGACCGTGGTCAGGATCGGTGCGCCGTCCGGGCGCGCGAGCCGGACGCGGTCGCCGGCACCGAGGAAGAGGGCGCGCCACGACCCCCGGGGCTGCCGGATCTCGGCCAGGACCTCGCCGTTCCAGCCTCGGCACATGCCTTGGGAATAGAGGAACTCGCCGGTGCCGAACAGCATGTCACCGACCGCACGCTTCGCCGATTTCGGTCATCACATTCCTCGGTATGGGCGGGGACAATACGAGAGGTATGCGTGATCAACGGCTATACGTTAGCGGATGCCGGACCAGTTCCGGAATTCCGCCCTTTACACGGGCGGCGGCACGAGGATTCGGTGAAGGCGCAGCGTGCGTTTGGCCCGTTCATGTGCGGCCGCGTCCAGGAGCGGGAGCTGGGCGTTGTGGGCCCGGACGTGCTGGAGGAGGTCGGGCTCCGGGGCGACGCCGTGGTGCTCCAGATGGTGGGGGACGCCGCCGAACCAGATCCAGGTGCCGTCGGTCTGGTAGGTGTCGGGGACGCTTGAGGGCCGTGCCGGGTCGAAGCCGTCCGTGAGGTGCCGGCCGCTGTCGTAGACGACCGGGGCCTCGCGGAGGTAGCGCAGCACCGCCTCGCGTTCGGCGGCGTCCAGCGCGGGACGCTTGAGGACGTCCGGGTCGCCCGGAACCGGGTTGCCGGCCAGGCGCAGCGACTGCTCGTGGACGTCCGCGCGGTCGCGGAGGGCCTGGAGGTTCGGGGCCTCCCGCACGGCCGCGTCCGCGGGCACGGCGCCGGCGACCGGGTCGGCGGGCATGGCGCGTGCGCGGTCGAGGACGTCCGCGACCGGGACGTTCTCCGCGTACAGGTCGCGGAGGCGCTGCACCCAGGCGCCCATGGCGTCGCCACCGGGGGCGGCCGCGTCGGCGCGGGGGAGGAACAGGGCCGCGGCGCCGCCGGCCCAGAGGTAGCCGAGGACGAGGTCGCCCTCGACGACCGGCAGGTACCGGACGGGGCCGTCGGTGGCGAGGTCGTAGCCGGGCGGAAGCTCGAAGTGGAGCGGGCCCCAACCCTCCGACCGGTCCATCGGCGTGCCGTCCGGGAACTCGCCGTGCCGGAAGGAGTCCCAGGAGTGGCGCTCGCCGCCGGGGTTGGCGAGCTCGGACAGGGCCCGCGTCCCGTCCGCGGTCTCTTCGGGCGCGCCGGCGGGGACGCCGCCGCCGCGGGGGTCCTCGGGGCGGCCGGCCCACTGCCGGATCGCCTCGCGGGAGGGCAGCCCCTGGGCGTGGGCGTCGCGGAGCCGCCGCGACCACACGGCCGGCGCCTCGAACGCCTGCTCCAGGAACTCGTTGCGGCGCACGAAGCCGGCGGACCTGTCGTCCATCCCGGCCCAGAGGTAGCCGATGTGCAGGCCGTTCAGCATCACCGGGAGGTGGACGACGGGCGTGCGGGTCGTGTGCGCGTACGACTGCGGGCGCGACGCCGCGAACCCGGGCGCCGGGGGGGCGCCCGGCGCGGGCGGCCCCTGCGGCCCCTGCGGCCCCCGGGGACCGCTCGGCGGAGGAACGTTGCTCATGTCGACTCCAGCGATCAGGACGAGCCGGTGATGGTCGCGACCGCGGCGGAGCGGACGTCGTCGGCGACGTCGGGCACCTCGAAGCCGCCCCGCCGGATGTGCTCGGCGAACTCGGGCTCCGGCGGGACGCCGTGGGCGCGCAGGTAGTAGCCGACGGCGCCGGGCCAGATCCAGGTGCCGTCGGTGTGGTAGGTCAGCGGGACGTTCCGTGCCTGCTCAGGGTCGAGGACGTCGCTGTCGTAGCTGCGGGCGGCCAGCACGATCGGGGCCCGCTCCAGGTAGCGCACCATCGCCTCCCGCTCGCCGCCGGGGACGTCCGGCCGCCGGACCTCGGGACGCCCGTCGGCCGCGGTGCCGTCGAAGGGCCGGGCGACGCGCATCTCCTGCCCGGAGCCGGCGTCCAGCCAGGCGGGGGTGTGCTCGGCGTCGCGCGGGAACCTGCGCTGCTCCTCCGCGGCCGCGTCCGGCGGCGGCGGGCTCTGCCATCGCGGCTCGCCGTCGCGGTCGTAGCGGACGTCGTAGGAGAACGGGAACGTCAGCGTGAAGGTGGCGGTGAACCAGGTGCCGAGGCCGGGGGTGTGCATTCCGGCGCGCAGCCGCTCGAACAGCTCGCCGAGCGCGGCGGGCACGTCGAACGGGGCGGGCAGGCCGGGGCCGGTGACCATGCTGACCTGCCCCAGGGTCTCGCTGTGCGAGCCGAGCGAGCGGTGCACCACCGTGCATTCGCCCCACCCGGGGGGCAGGCTGTGCGTCAGTGCCAGGGTGATCTGCTGGAGCAGGTCGTTCTGCTCGACGGGGTTCAGCGACCCGTTCTCGCTCACGACGTACCTCTTTCCGTGCGTCCGGGGGGCTGGCCGGGCGTCATCGGCCGCCGGCGCCCGCGGTCTGGCCGAGCCGCTCGCGCAGCCAGCCGGGGATGTGCTCGTCCGCGCGCGGGAACACCGCGAGGTCCCCGGCCCAGGTCTCGGGCGGGACGGGCGGGTCCCACCCCGGGTCGAAGTCACCGTTGAAGCTGATCCAGTACGCGCTCGGCGGGTCCATCATGAACCGCAGCCCGAACCAGGTGCCCTCGTCCGGCCGGTACATCATCGACCGCAGTTCGGCGGCGACGGGCATGCACTCGCGGGGCGGGTCGACGGCGGGGGAGCTCCCGTCCGGCATGATCACGGTCAGCCGGAGGTCGCCGACCCCGGCCAGCAGGAGGACCGTCAGGTCGATCCGCCGCCAGCCCGCGGGCGCGACCTCCAGCAGGGCCCGGCCGAGCCGCTGCGTCAGCTCCTCGTACCGCTGCCGGTCGTACGGCCGCGGCCCCTGCTGCGGAACCGGGGCCTCGGCGGGGGGCTGGTTCATCGCGTCGGTGCTCCTCTCCTCGTCGCGCAAGTCTATGGCTCCTGCCGGCGCCGGATTCACGGCTCTTCCTCGGTGTCCCAGTAGTCCCTGGGCGCGACGGGGGCGCCGCCGGGACCGCTGATCTCGACCAGATCACCGGACTCCAGATGGTCGATGATCGGGCCGGGAAGGGAGAAGGCCTGCCCCTGCTCGTCGGGCAGCCGTTTCGGGCCGCTTTCCCCGGGCCGGTGGAAGGTCTTCGCGCCCAGGTCGACGGGGGTGGCGGTGATGGGCCGCTGCACCCGGTAGACGCGATAGGAGTAATGGTCCGGGTCGCCCGGCAGCCGCCGTCTCTCGAATGGCGTGCCGAGGGTGAACAGGAGGCCCGAGCTGACCGGTTCGGCGGTGTCCAATTCCATGCCGGCGTCCAGGACCACTTCCTCGGCGGGGGCCGGTGCCGGCGTTCTGGCTTCGGGAAGACCGCTCCGGACGTGCCATTCGAAGATCTGATGGGTGCTGACGAAGTCGCCCTGGGCGGGCACCGGGCCGGGATGGACGACGAAGTATCCGCCGTGCCTGTTGTCCAAGGGCGACAATGCGAGGTAGCGGCGGCCTCGGGTCGCGGCACCCTCGGGCCGTTCCGCGGCCATCGAACGCCGCACCTGACGGCTCCCGTTCTTGTCGTGCGCGGGAAGGGTCCAGGCGTCGACGCCCTTTTTCCGGTCGGTGACCCTGGAAAGGGCTCCGGCGCCCCTGAGAACCGAGGAGTTCACCTCCGCGCCGGCCTCGGCGAGCACCGCGCCCGCCGCGAACGCGACGGCGGCGACGGGGCCGGCGTAGGCGTGCTTCTCGACGCTTTCGCCGTTCTCCATCCGCACGGCCGCCCAGGCCGGGGGCGCGTGGACGATCGACCAGCATCCGTCGGCCAGGCGGCCCACCAGGAACCGGTCCGCGTCCTCGCGGGGCACGACGGCCAGCAGTCGCTCTCGCGCCGCCGTGAACAGCCCGTCGAGACCGTCGGGCAATGCCGATTCCAGGTCGTCCTGGGGAGAGAAGTCGTGGGGGTCGAAGCGGTCCACCGCGTCCTCGACGGAGGCCAGGGCCCCCATCCAGCGGGGGACGCGCCGCGCCTCCTGGGGGAACATCCGCATTTCTTCGAAGGCGGCGAGCGGCGTGATCTCGTCCGCGAACGTGATCTCGTCGACGCTCCTGTAGCGGACCTCCCACGCGGGCGCGTCGTCGTCCGCGAGCGACGCCGCCTCTGGACGCGAGCGGACCGTGAGGTCCATCTCCAGCCACGTGCCGTCGCCGTCCTCGTACATGCGGGCGCGAAGGTGGCGCAGGAGGGGATAGATGCCCGACTGCGGGAGTCGCGCCTCGGCGGCGGTCATTCCGTCCGGGATGAAGGCCTGCTCGAACGACGAGCCCACGGCGCGGTAGGCGAATTTCAACGTCTTCGAGCCGTCGGGTGCGAGGCGGGCGAGAAGCGAGGCGATCTCGTTGAGCCGTTCGTCGTCCTGAGTCATGTGCGCCCCCGATAGATGCGCAGAGCCTCAGCCTTGGTGACCTGGATGATGTCCCCGGCGGCGACCAAGTCGGCGAGAGGACGCGGTAGAAGGTATCCCTGGCCCTTCGACGACGGCTCCTTTACACGCTGGAGCCCTTGCGGGGGAATGGTGGTCTCCTTGACGGGGAAACCCGGATACACAGTGATGGGGCGCTTGACGACGTAGAACCTGCGCTCGTTGTTGCGGCCCGTCCCGGAAAGCCCCCGGCGTTCGAAGGGCGTCTCAAGAGTGAACAGGTAGGGCTCGTCGGCCGGAGCGTAGCTGTCGAGGAGCGTGTTCTCCGGAAGCTCTTCACCGGTGCTCGCTCCGAAGTCACCCGGAAGGCGTGAATGGACGTGCGCCATGAAGAACTCGTGCCGGCCGATGAACAGCCCGCCATCTGGACGAGGCACCGGCCGAATCACCTGGTAGCCCTTGCGGTGCTCAAGCACCTGGTCGAGCACGATGCCGGAATCCCCGTAGCGGGCGCGCCCCTCGTCGAGCGACTTCTCTACGAGCCGCCGTCCGTCGTCTGTGAGCTGCCATTCAAGGCGCTTGCGGGCGTCGTCCCAGATGTCGCCGACAATGCCCTGCTCGCGTAGGAGATCCTCGTGCGTCGCGATGTTCTCGTCGACGGCCAGGCCCGCCGCCGCGTACGCGACCGCGTCCTGAGCCGACGCGAACGACGCCGTGTGGGACGCCGTTCCGTTCGCTCCGCGGGCGGCCACCCATTCCGCTTCCCCGCGCAACACCGACCAGCTTCCGGGTTCGAGCCGTCCGACCAGGAAACGCGACACCCGCCCGCCGACCAGGTCGCGCACGACCCGCCGGGCCCAGACGAACATCCAGGCGCTTTCCGGATAGAGCCGTCCGGTGAGTTCCCACTCGTCCTGCGGAAGCTCGGGAAGCGCTTCAGGGGCCATTACGATTCCCCGGGCGTTCCCTGGCGTCCCTGGGCGCGGAGTTCCGCCTCGAACAACTCGTGGGCGCGGAGGCGCAGCGTGTGGACGAGCGCCTTCTCGTCCGGCGTGAGGTCGCGCGCCTCCGCGCGGGACGCGTCCACCAGGCCGTTGATCGTCTCGTACAGCGCGTAGACCGGGCCGTCGCCGCGCAGCCTCCGGGCGCGGTACTCCTCGACCCGCTGGACGAACTCCGGCCGGTCGACCGTCTCGATGTCGGCGGTGGTGCCGAACCAGATCTTGTCCACGTACGACCGGTCGAGCTCGAACTCGCCGGTCCGCGGCGACAGCGCCCAGACGAACAACCCGCCGTCGGGCGCCTCGGCGAACGCGACAGGCTTTCCCTCGTACACGTAGTACTGCGGATACTTCTCAGCCACTTCGCTCCCTCACTGACGCGCGAGCTCGCGCAGCGCGTCGAGGCCCGGCAGCTCCTGCTCGGGCGCGTCCTGGCCGATGACCCCGGACAGCCTGTCCTCGGGCGCGAGCGCGCACCGGCGCAGCGCCTCCAGCGACGAGACGCCCTCCCGGTGGGCGTCGCTCAGCCGCATCTTCCACAGCCCGGCCGCGACCTCGCCCGCCGTTCCGGCCGGTTCCCTGCTCACGTAGCCGGCGGCCTGGCCGTCCGCCGACGCCCACACGTAGCCGACGACCGTCCCCGCGAGGGTGACGGGCAGGGAGCGGACGGGCCCGGCGGCCTCCTCCGGGTAGGTCGGCGGCGGGGCGCTGAACAGCGGCCCGAACCCCTGCGACCGGTCGGCGGGCGTCCCGTCCTCGAACAGGCCGTCCTGGACGGACGGCCCCTCCGGCGCCGGGTACCCGGGCGCGACCACCTCGTGGAGGGCCTGCAGGCTCGGGGCCCGCCGCTCCTCCTCGTCCGCCGGGATGGCGCCGCCCACCTGGTCTTCGGCGGCGCCCTTCCACCGCCGGACGGCCTCGGCGGCCTGCATGTCCCGCGCGTACGCCTCGGCGAGCCGGTCCTCCCAGACGTCGGCGGCGTACATCTCCGCCTCGGAGACGTCGGGGACGAGGAGGAAACCGGCCGCCTGATGCCGGGGCGACCCCCACAGGCAGCCGATCCGGCGGCCGCGCAGCAGCACCCAGAAGTAGATCAGCGGCTCCCGCGTCCAGTGCGCGTACGACGGGGTCGACGGCGGCAGCTCGACGGCGTCCGGGAAGGCCGGAGGCGCCCCCGGCCTGCTCGGAGGAGCGCCCGGGTCCCACGGGGGAGGCAGGTCACTCATCTCGCGCGTCCCTTTCGCGTCGACGTCCGTCCCGTCATGGCGCTGACCTGGGCGGTCCTGGGGGAACGACCACCGCTTCTATATCGTAGGTCGGCCGCCGCCGCACGGTTCCGTCGCCGAGCGTGACCGTCTCGTAGCCGGTGTGGACGACGTTGGTGATCTGGTACCGGGTCCCGCGCGGCAGGATCAGCTCGCGCTGGTCGGGGAACGCGCTGCTCGACCCCATCCACAGGCCGCGGCTCCCCGGCGGCAGCACCAGGCGGACGCGGTTGCCGAACGACTGCCCGTCGACCTCGGCCGGGTCGCGTCCGAGCGACGTCGACATCGGCGCGCCCTCGGTCTGCACGGTGCCGAGCAGGTTGGCGACGGGGTCGCGGTCGCCCAGCGGCCGCCCGTCCCGTCCGAGCATGAAGTCCAGGCCGGACAGCCCGCGCACCGCCTGGACGGGCTCCGGCAGCGGCTGGTTCATCGCCTGGTCGATCTCGGCGATGCGCCGCCAGAACGCCTGCTCCGTCGGCTCCTCGCCGAGGTACTGGCGCAGCCACTGCCGCTCCTGGTGGTCGGCCCGGAGCTGTTCGAGCCGCGCCGTCACCGACGTCAGCGGCGGCGCGAGCAGCCGGTCGACGAGCTGCCGCTGGTGCGGGTCGAGGTCCGTCCGGCTCCGCAGCCGGACGATCTCCTCGATGCGCGTCGGCATCCGCCCGCCGTTCAGGTGGTGCAGCTGGTGGGCGGACCACTCCGACCACGCGAGCCGGTTGAGGTGGGCGCCGACGTCCGGGCCGCCCGGACGCAGGAACCGGTTGGGCATGGACTGCCGCGTGTACCACCACGCCGCCCGCCGCAGGTTCTCCGGCAGGTCGCGGAAGGCGTGCCCGAGCCGGCTCTCGCCGTACCGCTCGCCCTGCCGGTCGGTGTCGAACCGGTGGACGCCGTCGCGGTCCACCCGTCCCTCCGGCCGCAGCCAGTCCCGCAGCCCGCGGGCCTCGGCGTCCGGCGGCTCGGTGCCCGGGTCGCGCCGCCCGGCCCGTCCGGGCGCGTGGCCGTCGTCGCCGGCGAGGACGGTGCCGTCGGGACGGTGCACGTCCCAGCCGCCGTCCGGTGGCCAGGTGGGGCGCCGCCCGCCGTCCGGTCCGGGCCGCGCGGACGAGGCGAAGACGGTGCCGTCGGAGTCCGACCAGGCCAGGCCGCGCGGAGCCACCACCGGGACGCCGAGCCGCTGCGCGAGCCGGGCGGCGAAGTCGCCCTCGCCCGTCCGGCAGGACAGCAGCGTCACCTGGCGGCCGTTCCAGTCCGGGTCGTTGCGGATCAGCGCGGCCATGTCGTCCACGCTCAGCCGCCGCCCGTTCACCAGGACCCCGTCGCGGTCGCCGTGGCCGTCCACCGTGAACGTGTCCGGATCGGGCGTGACGCGCCGGGCGAGGTCGCGCATGGCGTGCTCGTCCGGCCCGAAGAACGACCGCCCGGCCGGGGTGCTCTCGCTGTCGCGGTAGATGTCGTGCAGGTGCGGCGGCAGGTCGGCGGGCACCGGGTCGGCGCCGTCGGCGTCGCTCCCGTCGTCGTGCACGGGGTCGGCCGCGTGCGGCTCCCGCACGTCGTGCGCGCCGCTCTCGGGCGTCGTCCCGTGCGGGGGCGCGTCGCCGGGCGAAGGCTCGGAGTACCAGCCGTACTTCGCCGCGACCTCCGGACGCGGAGCCGGCTCGGGACGGGGCGCGGGACCCTCCGCGGGCGCCTCCGCCGGGCTCGGCTCGGCGGTGCGGGCGCGCGGCGGCCCGCCGGCGAGCGCCTCGTCCAGGCCCTGCTGGAACCGGCCGACCACCTGCTGCTTGATCGACTCGTCGAGCGCGCGCTCCTCCGGGGTGAGGGCCCGGTTCTGGTCCTCCGCCACGTTCGGCAGGTCCCGGCGCACCTCGTACAGGGAGTGCTCGTAGGCGGCCACGTCGTCGATCGACCGCAGGTGCAACCGCAGCTCGCCGATGTGCCCGTTCGGCATGCGGACCGTCATCTGGACGTCGCGGTAGCCGCTCGGCACCGGGTTCTGCATCCGGTCCTTGACGGACACGATTTCCACGCCGTGGTTCCGGGCGATCCGCTCGATGTCGCCGAGCGCCCGGTACAGGCCGTCCACGGAACGGAACTGGATGCGGGCGCCGAGCAGGTCGCTGAGCCGGCTCGGGTCCCCGTCGTAGTCGCCCATGATCTTGTCGAGGGCGCGGGTGCGGTCCTTGTCGCCGGGCCGCAGCTTGGGATCGGCGCCCATCTCCGCGAGCTCCGGATCGTGGACGAGGGCCCGCAGCGCCGCCTCGCTCTCGTGCTTGGCGTCGTAGAGGCCGTCCAGGTACTCGTTGAGGTACGGGTCGTCGCGGCCCAGCGCGGGATCGGCCCTGGACGGGTCGAAGCCGGGCTGATCCGGCGCCACCCGCGGGTCGCGGCTCTCGCCCTCGCGCCGGTTCTCCACCACCGAGCCGGCCAGCCGCTCGCTGGTCCGCTCCTGCTCCGGCGTGAGCGGGGTCGGCCGCGCCACCGGGCCGTCCTCGCCCAGGATCGCGTCCGCGCCGCGCTCGTTGACGTCGCGGACGGCCCCTTCGAGGATCCCGACCGCCTCGGGGTGGTTCAGCACGCTGTTCAGCGTCTTCGGGCGCGCGAGGAGCGAGTCGCGCAGGGACGACTCCACATCGTTGAGGCCGTGCCCGGCGACGATCCGCGCCAGCTCGGGGTGGTGGGGCAGCATGTCGCGCAGCTGCGTGCGCAGCTGGTCGCCGAGCGGCTCCCCGGCCCGGTCGAGCATGTCCCGGACCCGCGGGTCGTCGTGGACCTGCCGCATCACCTCGTCGGACGCCCGCCGCTCTGGCCCCGCGTCGTCCTGGCGGGGGCCGTCCTCCGGTCCGGGCCGGGACGCGGCGCCGTCCTCCGGCCCGGCCGAACGGGCCGCCGGAGCCGGGTCGTCCTGCGACCGCGCCGCCGGGTCCTGCCAGCCGAACGGGCGCACCGGGGTGCCGTCCGGCCTCGGGGGCGTCGCCGCCGGGGTGCCGAGCTGGTGCGGCGGCAGGTTGTAGAACGTCCGGTAGTGGACGGTCGTGGTCGGCGGGTCGGTGCCGAAGTCGGTCTGCGCCCACCGCGCGTGGATCACCTGCGGGGTGTACGCGAGATCGCCGTCGGTGTTCCGGTTCGGCTCCGCGAAGAACTCGAACCGGTCGACCCGGATGTCGTTCGACGGATCCTGGTCGAGGAGCGCCAGGTGCTCCTCAAGCCCGTACCAGCTCTCCGGCCGCGTGACCTGGTGCTGGTTCTGGCCCTGGTTCTCCACCTCCCACTGCGGGAAGTAGCTGATGCGCTCCCGCGGGCCCTGCCCCTGGTGGCCGAAGATGTGCCCGCCGTTGAACGGCGTCCCGGGGTACTCCTTCCCCCCGATCTTCCCGACGTGCCCCTGCGCCCCGTAGCGGGCCCCGCCGCCCGTGTCGTGGTCGGGACGCCCGGTGGCCAGGTCCGTCTGGCCGTTGTCGTCGGTGTGGAAGAGGAAGGTCCCGGGCGGGACCTCGTGATCCGGGCCCGGGGCGCGCTGCGGCGCGGTCGGGTCGGGGAGGCCGTCCCCGTCCTCGGGCACCCGCTGGGCGCCGAGGTCGCCGCGGCGGACCGCGTCGACCGGGTCGAAGTCGGCCGGGTCAAGGCCGGCGAAACGGTCGCGGGGCTCGACCATGTAGCTGACGTTGGGCAGCGGGACCCCGTCGTTCTTGTGCTTGAGGACGCCGAGCTCGCTGTTGTAGTGGGCGGCGCCGTCCTCGTCGCCGAACCACGTCCGGACGTGCGTGATGTTGCCGTCGGCGTCCGTCCAGAAGATGCCGTGCAGGCGGGGCGGCGAGTGGTTGTCGTAGACCGCGATCCGCGCGTCGGGCTGCAGCGGCTGGTTCGCGCTGTAGGGCCCCTGCGCGGGGTCGTAGCCGTCCTGCGTCACGTGCTGCAGCGGCTCGCCGCCGGCCGTGTGGGTCGGCGGGTCGAACGGCGCCGCCGCCGGCGGCCTGCCGTCGTCCCCGCCGACGAACACGTGCGGGTCGCCGTGACCGAAGTCGACCTGGTGGACGACGCCCGGCTCCGGCCGCGTCAGGTCGATGTTCTCGTTCGGGTTGCGCAGCGCGGCGGGCTCGCCCTCCGCCTGCGGGTTCGTGACGTGGGTGACCTGGCCGTCCGCGTTCGTGTAGACGACGGAACGGACGATCTGCCGCCCCTGCTCGTCCAGGACGGGATTGCCGTCGTCGTCCAGCGCCAGGATGCGGTGCCTGCCCTCGCGCGGCGGATAGCCCACCGTCGACGCGTGCTCGCCCGGCCTGAGCGCATGGTCCCGGGTGTCCGCGGGATCGACGCGCGGTGGATCCCACGGATGCTGCGTGGGGGAGCCGCGGGTCTCGTCACCGTCGCCCGCACGCGGCGCGTCCGACACCGGGTGCCCGGGTGCGTAGCCGTCGCGCCCCGCTGGGGCGACGTCGCCGTTCGGACGGTGGGTCTGCCACCCGCCGTTCGGCGGCAGGTCGGGCCGCGTCCGCCCGTCCTCGCCGGGACGGCCGGACGACGCGTACACGTTGCCGTCCGAGTCCGACCACGCCAGCCCGTTCGGCGCCGTGACCGGCACACCGAGCCGCTGCGCGAGCTGCGTGGCGAACCGCCCGTCGCCCGTCTCGCACGACAGCAGCATGACCTCGCGGCCGTTCCAGTTCGGGTCGTTGCGGATCAGGTCGGCGACGTCATCGACACTGAGCCGCCGCCCCCCGACCCGCATCCCGTCCGCGTCCCCGTGCCCATCGACGACGAACCGCTGCGGATCGGCCGGCACCCGCCCGGCAAGATCCCGCATGCCACCCTCGTCGGACCCATAGAAGGCGCGCCCTGCAGGAGTCTCCTGACTCCCCCGATAGACATCGTGCAGATGGTCGGGCAGCCCCGCGGGCGGCGCCTCCCCGGCGCCCTCCCCCTCATGCGGCGCCGCCGGGTCATGAGGACCGCGCGCAGCAGGCTCATTCCCACCCCGAGCCGGGGTCTGACCGCTGGACACCGCGGCCTCGCCACCTCGCGCCGCAGGTTCGCCGCCGCTCCGCCCAGCCCCCTCGTTGCCACCACGCGCCGCCGACTCGCCGCCCCCAAGGGCCGCGGTCTCGGTACGAGGTGCGACACCTCCGTCAGTATCGCGCGCAGCAGGGCCGTCACCCCCGCGTGCACCGGACTCGCCGGGACCGGACGCCCCGTCGTCCGTACCGCGCATTGCAGGTTCACCACCACCACGCACACCAGACGCGGCCGGTTCGCTGGTGGTGCGCGCCGGGGTCGCACTGCCGTCACGCGCGCCAGGGTCGTTGCCAGGCGTTGGGTCAGTGCCGCCGTGCGCGGCGGGTTCGGTGCCGGGCGTGGCAGGTTCGTTGGTGGTGCGTGCCGCGGGTTGATCGTTGCCGGGGGCCGGGGTTTCGGTGCCGCCGCGTGCGGCCGGGTTGCCGCCGGGCGTGGCGGATTCGTCACCACGTGCGGCGGGGTCGGTGCCAGGTGTGGCGGGCTCGTTGCCGCCGCGTGCGGCGGGGTCGTTTCCGTCGCGCGGCGGGGGCGACGGGTTGGTGCCCGTACCTGGGTCCGGTGGTGGTGTGGAGCGGAAGCGGGCCGGTGGGCCTGGGTGTGACGAGCCCGGGTCGGGCGGGCCGGAGTGCGGTGGTGATGCCGGGGGAGTGCCGGATCCGGGTGCGGGGCCCGGGTTGGGCGGCGATCCGGCGTATCCGGAGTTGCCGACGGGCAGGGTGGCGGACGTGCCGCTCGTGTTGAGCGGGCCGGGGTCCGGGGCGCCCGGCGGGATCACCGTGGCGCGGATCTCGACGATCGGGTTGCCGTCGGCGTCCCGGGCGCTGGTGTCCACACTCGTGATCTGGTACCTGGTGCCGCGCGGCAGGACCAGCTCTCGCTGATCCGGGTAGGCGCTGTTGCCGCCCATCCAGACGCCGTTGGAGCCCTCCGGCAGGTCCATGTGGATCCGGTAGCTGAACGGCTGGCCGTCGACGACCGCCGGATTCTGCCCGAGCGATGTCGACATGTACGCCGGCTCGGTCTGGATGGAGCCGATGAGCAGTTGAGCGTCGCGCGGACCGAGCGCCGTCCCGTCCGGGAGGCGCATGAAGCTCACGTCGTGCAGGCCGCGCTCGGTCTGCACCGGCTCCGGCAGGCGCTGGTTCAACGCCTGGTCGAGTTCGCCGATGCGGGCGTTGAACGCGTCCACCGTGGGCGTCCCGCCGAAGTAATCGTGCAGGAACGACCAGTAGCCCGCGTTCTGCCTGATCTGGTCGAGGCGGCCGTCCGGATCGCTGTCGTTCAGGACGTTGTTGATCAGGTCGCGCTGTTCCGGGCTGAGGTTCGGGTGGGACGACCAGCGCTGGAGGTCGTCCAGCGTCGGGAGGTTGGTCCCGTCGTTCATCCGGGCCAGCGCCCAGGCCCTGTTGAAATCGTTCTGGAAGTGGTTCAGGGCGCCGGGCAGGTCGGCGCCGGGCCGCAGGAACGCGTTCGGCATCGACTGGACCGTGTACTGGTACAGCGCGTTCTGCAGGTGCGGCGGCAGGTTGCGGAACGCTTCACCGAGCCGGTTGTCGCCGTACCACTGCCCTTCGGCGTCGCTGGTGAAGCGGCGCACCGGGTCGGGGTCCGCGGTGGTCCCGTCCGGGTTGGAGACCGTCCAGCCGGACGACTCGGGGTTGCCGCGCGCGTCGACGTCGACCGCGCCCGTCGGCGCCGTGACGCGGACACCGAGGTTCTGCGCGAGGTCGGACGCGAACCGGCCGTCCCCGGTGTTGTTGGACAGCAGGAGCAGGTCGCGCCCGTTCCAGTTCGGGTCGCTGCGGATCAGCGCCGCGAGGTCCGTCGCGCTCATCGGCCGGTCACCGACGATCGGACCGTCGCTGTTCCCGTGCGCGTCTAGGACGAACCTGCCCGCGGGATCGGGCGGTACCATTCCCGCCGTGTTCCGCATGTGCGGCTCATCGGGACCGTAGAGGGCCCGCCCGGCCGGCGTGTCGGCACTGTTCCGCCAGGCGTCGTGCAGATGCCCCGGCAGTCCCGGCGGCGGCTCGTCACCACGCGTCGGCTGCCCGTCGGAGGACCGTCCGTCATCGCCTTCGCGAGGCTGCCCGTCCCGCGCCCGAGGCTGCCCTTCGCCATCGCGCGACTGCCCGTCGTCCGTACGCGGCTGCTCTTCGTGGGGCCGCGGCCGGGTCTCGTCGGTGCGCGGACGACCGTCGTCTGCCCGTGGCTGGCCGTCGTCCGTGCGCGGGCGCTCTTCGCCGGGACGCGGCTGTCCCTCCTCCGTCCGCGACTGACCATTGTCCGTGCGCGGCTGGTCATCGCCGGGACGGGGTTGGCCGTCGTCCGTGCGAGGTTGGTCGTCGCCGGGCCGAGGTTGGTCGTCGCCGGGGCGGGGCTGAGCTTCGTCCGTACGGGGTTGGCCGTCGTCTGTGCGCGGCTGGCCGTTGTCCGTGCGGGGCTGGTCTTCGCCCGTGCGCGGCTGGCCGTCGTCTGTGCGGGGTTGGCCGTCGTCTGTGCGGGGCTGGTCTTCGCCGGGGCGGAGTTGGCCGTTGTCGGAGCGCGGCTGGTCGTCGCCGGGGCGTGGTTGGCCCTCGTCCGCGGGTGGTGGGGTCTCGCCCGAGCTGGGCTGGTTCTCGTTGGGGGTCGGCTGGGAGGTGCCCTCGGGGGTGTTCCCACCGTCCGGGGTCTGGGACGGAGTGTTGCCGTCGCCGCCGGGCGAGCCGTCCGGGGCGGGCGTGCCGGTGCCGTTCGCGCCGAGGTGGCGGTCCATGACCTGGCCGATGGCCTGGGCCAGGGCGCGGGGGTTCTCGGCGAGGCGGTACTCGGTGAACGCCTCCGCCATCATCTCGTGAGAGTCGTTGGAGCCGTAGGTGGAGAGGGCGTTCTCGACGCGCTGCTGCGTTGCGGCGTCGTGCGGCTGGGTCGCGTCGTACGGGACGCCGATGGCGTTGGACACGGCGCGGTTCAGGTCCGCGAGCATCTGCGGGTTGTCGAGGAGCTGCTGGGCCAGGTGGTGCCCGAACTCGTGGGTGAAGACGCCCTCGGCGGAGCCGCCGCCGGGCACGGTGAACCCGGTCGCCTCCTCGTCCGCGCCGTCCTCGGCCCGCGCCGCGTTGTCGGAGAAGGCCTCCTCGCTGATGTAGATGCCCGGGCTGCTGTCCTGGGGGGTCGCGTAGGCGAGGACGTCGCCGTTGTTCGGTCCGAGCGACTGGTTGAAGTCCTGCGAGCCGATGTGGGAGAGCCCCTGCATCGTGCTCGGGTAGTCCGCGCCGAGCCGCTGGACGGCGTTGTTGATCTCCCCCACCGTGGCCGGGTCGATCGGGTTGGAGCTGAAGTCCACGGTGGGCGCGTCGTCGCCGAACGGGGCGAGGGCGTCCCGCGTCTGCTGCTCGGCGTCCGCGAGGTCCTGCGACTTGTCCGCCGAGCCGTCCTCGGGCGTGCCGTCGCCGGGCGTGCTGCCGTCGTCCGGCGTGCCGTCGTCGGCCGCCTCCTTCTTGTGCGGTCCGTCCTGGTCCTGCTGGGACGGGCCGTCCTGCGCCGGAGGCTGCTCGTTGCGGACGACGCCCTGGTCGTCCACGTTCTCGATCGGCGGCGGCTTCGGCTGCGCGCCGGGGTCCGCGGGCTCGTACGGCCGGGACTCCTGCCTGTGCTGGGACGTCTCCGGCCGGGGCCCGCTCCCGGAGGCCGGGGTCTCGGCCGGGCGGGACGGGGACGACGAAGACGTGGGCGTCCTGCCCGAGCCGCCGCCGGGGGACGTGCCACCGCCGGACGGCGGGCGGACTCCGCCCGCCGACGCCGTCCCCGCCGGGCCGCCCATCGTGCCCATCGGCATCATCGGAATGCCCGCGACGAAGCCCGTCGAGCCGCCCGAGTCGCTCTCGGGACTCGGCATGGCGTCCTGGGCCTCGGTGGAGCCGTCGGTACTGCGCGGGTTCGGGTCCGCGGCGGTGTTCGTCCCCTCGTCGCCCGGGGTGGGGCGGGAGGGGGTGCTGCCGGACGCCGGGTCGCCGCCTTCGGGTGTGCGCGAGCCGCCGCCGGACGCTGAGTCGCCGCCGTCAGGCGTGCGCGGGCCGCCGCCGGGCGTGGAGGAACCGCTGCCGCCTGGGGTGGCGGTGTTCCCGCCACCGGGCGGGGGTGCCGCAGCCCCGGTGGGCGTGGCCGTGCCGCCATCGGCGGTGTTGGAACCGCCATCGGGGACCGTCCCGGAAGGTGGCGGCGCGGAGCTCGGGGTCTCGCTTCCCGGCGTCGACGTGCCGGGGGGAGGTGTCGACGAACCATCGCCTGGCGTGGGCGTGCTGCCGCCGGGTGTGGAGGTGCCGTCGCCTGGGCTGGAGGTGCTGTCGCCGGGTGTGGACGTCCCCGGGTGGGGAGTGGATGTGCCGTCGCCTGGTGTGGACGTGCCGGGGTGAGGCGTTGAGGCGCCGTCGGACGAGCCCGAGTGCGGGGGCGTGCTGTGGGAGGCCGGGGATGAGCCTCCGCCTTGCTGGGAGCCGCCGTCGCCGGGTGTGCCCGAGCCGCCGCGCGTTCCGGAGCCGCCGCCGCTCGAACCGCCGCTGCCCGAAGACGAGGACGAGGAAGACGAGCCGCTTCCCGAGGACGATGAAGACGACGACGAGCCGCTTCCGCTACTCGAAGACGACGAGGACGATCCTCCGCTTGATGACGAGCCGCCGCCCGAGGACGAGCCTCCTCCGCCGGAAGGCGCGCCGCCGCCTGCTGGGGCACCGCCTCCCATCGGGGCGGCTCCGCCCATGGGGGCCGCGCCGCCGGGGGCCATGGCGCCGCCCGAAGGCCCTCCGGTGGGGCCGGCGCCGGACGGGGAAGAACCGCCGAAACCGGACGGGTTGCCGCCGAGGCCGCCGCCCGAACCGCCCGGGGCCCCGCCTCCACCGCCGTCGCCGCCGGTGGAGGCCAGCGACGAACCGCCGCCGCCACCGCCCGTGTCGCCGAGCAGTGTGGCGATGCGGTTACCGCCGCCACCGCCGCCGTCTCCTCCGCCGCCGGAGTGGGAGCCGCCTCCGCCGCCTCCGCCCCCGCCACCGCCGGGGTTCGAGCCGCCTCCGCCGCCGCCTCCGCCGCCGTCGTTCCCGCCGGGCGGCGTAGGAGACGGGGACGGGGACGGGGAGTTGCTCGGGCTCGGCGAGGGCGTCGGGTCGGTGGGACTGGGGGTCGGCGGGTCGCCGCCGGGGAGGGAGGAGCGGTAGTCGTTGAGCCCGTCCTTGCCGCCGCCGACGGCACCGCCGAACGCGCCCGACGTGGCGCCCTTGGCGATGGCGTCCCAGGTCAGCGGGTCGCCGTGGACGGCGGCGGTGGCGACGGTGCCGGCCACGCCGCTGACGGCCTCGGCCGCGCCGTCGCGCACCATGCCCCGGACCATGCCGCTCATCGCGCTGTCGGCCGGGCCGTTCAGGCCGGGGATCTTGCCGAAGCCGTGCCCGATGCCGCCGGAGATGGCGCCGCCGATCGCGCCGTCCAGGAGGGCCGAGCCGGTCTTCTTCCAGTCGACGCCGTCGCGGTTGCCCTGCGCGATCTGCACGCCCTGGACGAGCAGGTCGAGCCCGCCGCCCTCCAGGGCGCCGAACGCCGCGCCGCGCAGGATGGCGCCGAGGAGCCGCTGGCTGAGCCACTCCAGCAGCCGCTGGAAGATCGTTCTGGACGCGACCTGGGCCCCGGCCTCCACGGCGGGGATGGCGGCGGTGGAGGCGCCGAACGTCGCGAACGCGGCCGCGATCAGGTACGCGATCTCGATCGCCGTGACGATCAGCAGCGCGATGAACATGTACTTCGCGTACTCGATGTCCAGCGCGCCGCCGTCCAGCATCTCGGCGAGCTGCCCGCACGACTCGGCGAGCTTCGTCAGGATCTGCGGGTCGGTGGAGACCCACTGATCCCACTTCTGGCTGAACGCGTCCGCGGCGCCGCTGTCGAGCGCGGTGCGCACGTCGGACGCCGTCTGGTTGAGATCCTCGATCAGCTCGTTGATCTCGGTGCCGGCGGTGGTCCACGCCTCGGCGCAGCGGCGCATCGCCGTCTCGTCGCCCTCAGGCCAGTCGGACCCGATGATCCAGGACAGCCATTGGACCGGTTCTGGGATTTCAAGACCCACGGATCAGCTCACTTCAGCCTGGAGGCGTCCTCGGCCTGCTTGTAGGTCTTGGCCATCTGGTCGACGCCCTTCTTGATGCCCTCCAGGCCGTCCTTGAGCTTGGGGAACGACTCCAGGACGTTCTTGGCCGGGTCCGCGTAGCCCTCGGCGAACGTCTTGCCGGTCTCGTCCGAGCCCCAGCACTGTCCCTCGGCGGACAGCGCCGAGCTGAGCCGGTCGTAGATGGCCTTGAGCTGGGTGGCGCCGTCGTGGAACCCCTTGCCGGACCGCTTGAGCTCCTCTGTGTCGACCTCGAGGTATTCGTAGGTCATCGCGGCAGGATCCCGAGGCGCTCGCGGATGGCGTCGATGTCGTCCGGACGCTCGGGCAGCAGCTTGGCGATGTCGAAGCCGCTCTCCGCCGCCCCCTCCGGGGCCAGGCCCTGCATGGCGGCGCGCATCTGGTCGGTGACCTGCGTCTGCGCGTCCCGGGTCGCCTCCATGATCGCCTCGGCGAGCTGCTCGGAGCCGAGCTTGCGCTGGACGCGCGGGTCGAGTTCCAACGAGGTGAGCCGGCCCTGCCGGTCGACCTTCACCCGGACCATGCCGTCGGCGGCCTCCGCCTCGGCCTCGATCGCCTCCAGATTGGACTGCATCTCCTGGATCTGCCGGCGCTTCTCCTGGTAGGTCTGCAGGAGCTCGTCGATATGCGCCTGCCATTCAGCGCGCACAGGGACCCCTCTGTTCGTCGGGAGCTTGAAAGAGCCCGCGACCGCGCACGATCACAGACACACACAGGGATTGATCATTTATAGGGGTTTCAAGGCCGTTGTCGCAACCTGTTCCGGACTGTCCGTGACGGCGGTCCACGTCACCGACGTGGTGCGACGCCCGCACCGGACGGCGCCGGCGTTGTGGAACACTGCGGGGATCGCGCGGTGCGCCGCGCGACCCGACAGGACGATCTGCGAAAGGTGTGGCGAACGATGCGCAGGAGACCGAACATCTGTGACGCCTGCGTGCGCCTGCAGAAGAGGTCCAACCCTGACGCGCAGACGTCGCTCGACCGCTGGATCCCCTACTGCGACGCCTTCCCAGAGGGAGTGCCGAACGAGATCTACCGGAACGGGTTCGACCACCGGAACCCGTTCGAGGGCGATCGGGGCATCCGGTTCGAGCTGCGTCCCGGCGGGGAGCGGGCGCTGGCGGCGTACGAGTCCGCCGCCGCGCGGAAGCAGAACGCGGCGTCCGGGCAGGGCACGGCCCCCGGACAGGGCCGGGGGACGGGGCAGGGCGGCTGACCGGCGGGCCGGCCGCCCCGCGCGCCATCAGTTGCTCCACAGCAGCGTGTTGGTGACCTCGACGCCCAGCTCGCCGGCGGTCGCGAAGACGCTGCCGGTGCGGCCGCCGGTCGGCCCGCCGGTCACCCAGTACGACTGGGCGTAGATCACGGTCGACCCCTGCGTCCAGGTCCGCGTCCAGTACGCCGGGTCGGCCTTCGGCTGCCGCAGCCCGCTGGCGTCCGACGGGGTCAGCAGCTTCGGCCAGCCCTCCTGGTTCGTGTACCCCTTGATGACGGACGCGTCCGACGAGGTGGCGAACTTCAGGATCGAGACCGACGTGATGATCTGCTTGGACGGGTTGGCGTAGACGGCCGAGTACATGTTGCCGACGCACGGGTGCCGGCGCAGCGCGGGCTGCAGCACCGAGTTGGCGCGGGTGGTGCACGACTCGACGCGCGTCCCCGCCTGCGTGAAGGTGTTGCCCTTCGCCGTCTCGATCGTCCGGGTCAGCACGCCGGACGGGTCGATGGCGCCCCCGCCGCCGGACCGGGTGGTCGGGCTCGGCGGCGGTGTCGCCTCGTAGGACGGGACGCGCGTCACCGACGGCAGCGAGGACGTCCGGTCCGGCGCGTCGTCGTCATCGCCGAGCAGGAGGAAGGCGCCCGAGCCGGCGATGGCCAGGACGAGGATGACGCCGATGATGAGGAAGAGGGCGAGGCCGCCTCCACCGCGCCGCGGTGGAGGCGGAGGCGGGAAACCGGGGCCGCCGATGCCGCCGGGGCCGCCGGGCAGCGGCGGCGGGCCGGCCGGCGCCGGGGGCGGTGCGGCAGGCACGGCCGGCGGCGGGAATCCCGGGCCGGGCTGCTGGCCGGGCCAAGGTGGGGGGTTCATGATCGCTCCGGGCGGTGTCACAGCGGGGTGCCGATGGGATCGGGCCAGACTAGCGGGCCGATCGTGGTGATTTAAGTGCAGGTGAGCCGTCTGTGCGGTCCGGATCCTAGGCTGGGGGGCGTGGGTCAGGCGCTCCGTCGCGGTGCGTGGGGGGACGAGTGTCTCGTAGGCTGGCCGGTGAGAGGGGAGGCAGGTGTCCGACTCCAGCTGGCAGCAGGCGGTCCTCCGCGAGATCGGCGTATCGCGGAGGGGACTCCAGAGGCTCGACGCGACGCCGAACGGCCCGGCGCAGGGCTCCTGGGGCGCGGAGGCGCCTCCCCTGCCCGCGCCTGAACAGCAGCCGTCCGCGACGCCCGTCCCGGCGCCCGTCCCGCAGCCCGCCGAGGCCGCGGCGTCTCCGGCGTCGCAGGCCGCGCCCGAGGTGCCGCCGTTCGCGGCGCCCGCCGAGCAGGCGCAGGCGGCGCCCGACGGCCCCGCGCCGCTGCTCCCGGAACCGCAGCCCCTGCTCCCGCCGCAGCCGGATCCGTCCCCGCAGCCGCCGTTCCCCGCGCCCGAGCCGCAGGTCGCCGCCCAGCAGGCGGCCGAGCAGGCCGCGGCGCAGCAGGCCGCCGCCCAGCAGGCCGCGGCCCAACAGCAGGCCGCCCAACAGCAGGTCGCGGCGCAGCAGGGAGCCGTGCAACAGCAGGCGGCCGCCCAGCAGGCCGCTGCCCAGCAGCAACCCCCGGCCCAGCAGCAGGCGCCGGACGGTCAGGGCGGGCCCGGCCACGTCGAGCCGCTCATCAGCTCCGACTTCGACTGGGAGGCGGCGGTCAACCCCGTCCTCGGCGCCGTGCCGACCGCCGGGAGCGGCACCGAGCAGAGCACGGAGGCGAGCGCCCCCGCGCCCGCGTCCCCCGCCCACCCCGTCCCGCCGGAGCAGGTCGGCTCCGGCCACCAGATCCCGGCCGGCGACCTCGTCCGCAAGAACCAGCACGGCGACCCGCTCGCCCGCCGCATGGGCCGCGGCGTCCGCAACGCGATGGGCGGCGGCGCCCGGGAGGCCAGGGAGCAGGCCGCGTTCGCCGAGCTGATGCAGCGGCCGGTGCCGAGCTCCCGGCAGATCGCGGTCGCGAGCGTGCGCGGCGGCGCGGGCAAGACGACGATGGCCGCGCTCGTCGCGACGGAGCTGGCCCGGCACCGCGCCGACCGGGTGCTGGCCGCCGACGCCGACGCCGAGCTGGGCTCGCTGCCGCTACGGCTCGGCGTCTACGCGCAGCTGTCCCTGTTCGACCTGGCCGCGCAGAACCCGCACACGTTCGAGGAGGCGGAGCGCTTCCTGACCCGCACCCCCGACGGCCTCTACGTGCTCTCCTCCACGCGCGGCGGGCGCATCGCGGGGGAGTTCACGCTGGAGACGTTCCAGACCGCCCTCAGCGCGGTCAGCCGGTACGTCGCTGCGACCGTGGTCGACTGCGGCGCCGGCATCCTGACCGAGGTGAACCGCGGCGTCATCGCCGGCTCGCACGGCCTCGTTCTGGTCACCCCGGGCACGGTCGACGGCGCGCTGAGCGCGCGCGGGGCGCTGGAGTGGTTCTCGGCCAACAACCAGCAGGCGCTCCTGCCGCGCACCGTCATCGCGATGGTCTCGCACGCGCCGCAGGTGGGCGCCGACCTCCAGCGGGCGCACCAGATGCTCACCGCGTGGGGCCTGCCCGTCGTGTCCGTCCCGTACGACCGGCAGCTCGCGACCGGCAGCTCCCTCGACCTGTCCCGGGTCTCCGCCGCCGCCCGGACCGCCGTGACCCGCGTCGTCCACGAGGTGTTCTCGCGCTCGCTGACCGCGGGGGTGACGCGATGAGCACCGACCTGGTCGCGCTGGTGCGCCGCCGTCCCGACGTGCACGCCATCGCCGACGGCATGATCGCGATGGGCGAGCCGCTGGAGCTGCGCGGCGGCGAGCCCGACTCGACGCGGCTGCACGACGGCGAGGGCCGGCTGCTGGTGTCGATCGAGGACGCGGTGCAGGTGTCGGTGCAGGGCGAGATCGGCCGGCTGCTCGGCGCCGAGTTCGCCGCCCGGGTCATGACGCCGGTCTGGTGGGTGGACGTCCGCGCGGTCGCCGACGTGCCCGAGGCGCAGCGGGTCGCGCGCAAGTTCGCCGACTCGCTCGTCCACTGGCTCGGCGGCATGGTGTACCCGGAGGGCGCCGCCGACGCCCCGGCCCGCAGCTGGAGGGCGTCCGGCCAGGGCGGTCCCGGTGCGGAAGGCGGCACGGCGGGCGGCACGCCGGGCGGTTTCCCCGGTCCGGCGGGCGACCCGGGCGGCGCCGCGTACCAGGGCGGCGTGATAGGCGGCTAGACCGGCCGCGTCAGCGCCGGCCAGGTGAGGGCCGGCCAGGTGAGGGCCGGCCAGGTGAGGGCCGGCCAGGTGAGGGCCGGGTCAGGGCCAGTCGCGGGTGAGGTCCAGGTCCCACGGGACGAGGTTCCACGGGCTGCGCGGGTCGGTGGCGAGCTCCTCGATGAGCCGTTCGTACTCGGCCTGCGCCTTCCCGCCGCCGCCCGACCACAGCAGCCGTCCTTGCAGGTAGCAGGTGGCCATGTCCCGCCAGGACGTGTACCGCCGCTGGATGTCGAGCGCGAGCGGCAGCATCCGCTCCCAGCAGTACTCCTCGGTCAGCCACCCCACCATGTGGCCCCACCGGTAGAGCATCAGGGCGCGCCCGTAGTCCCAGATGAGGAACCGTCCCACGTTGGCGCGCAGCGCCGGGTCGGTGAGCGCCTTCAGCCGGTGCAGTTCCTCGGCCGCGTGGTTGCGGTCGTTGAAGAGCTGGTGGAGGAACTGGGCCAGCTCGGCGCCCTCCTCGCTGGCGTCCGCGCCGGGCTCGTCCCGCAGCAGCGGCGGGACGAGCCGCGCGTACGCGCCGCCCTCGTCGCCGTAGCGGACGCGGACCAGCTCGATCAGCCGCTCGACGAACGGCGGTTCGAGCCGGTCGCGGGCGATGAGGCCGTCGACCTCGCGCAGCAGCGTCCCGTACTCCTCCTGCGCGGCGGGGGACCGGGCGGCGAGCCGGGCGTCCTGCGTGAAGTCGGCGCGGTGCCCGTCCTGGACGAGCCAGTTGACGGCGCCGAGGAGCTGTTCGAGGTCGTAGGCGCCCCACGGCTGCTGGAGCAGCTCGTGCGCGGCGCGGCGATCGGCCGCGGCGGCGGCGCCGGGCGCGGTGCCGAGCCGGTCCACCCGGAAGCCGTTGACGGCGCCGTAGGGGGCGCCGGCCGCGATGATCCAGCGCTGCACGGGGGTGAGACCGGAGCCCGGGGTGAGGGCGCCGGGCGCGCGGATCAGCTCCCAGAGCCGCCGCTGGAACTCCGCGGCCTGCCGTTCCTCGCTGCCGAAGAACCCGGCGAGCTGCTTGCGGAGCGCCGGGTGCCGGACGTAGAGGCGCCGGAAGAACCGGCCGTTCTTCCACACCAGGTGTTCCGGGCGCAGCTCGCCGAACGGTATCCGCGTCCGCCGGTGGACCATCTGCCGCTCGGCGAACCGCAGCTCCAGGTCCGACCACAGCCCGGCGATCGGGGTGAAGCGCAGCAGCAGGACGAACGCGCAGACCAGGGTGACCAGGAGGGCACCGGGCGCGAGCGCCCACCGGGCCTCGTCCGGCATGCCGGTCAGGGAGAGCACGGCCCCGGCGAGCAGTAACGCCACCCCGCCCGCGCCGAACCCGAGGAACCAGCCGGTGGTGACGGCGAGCGACCCTTCGACGCGGAGCACGGCCTCGTCGCCGTCGAACTCCAGCGACGCCTCGGCGAGTGTCCCCTCGACGGCCCGCTCAAGCGCGTCGAGCCGACCGGCCTCTCCCATGGGCAGGACCGTACATCATCCCTTACGGGTAGATCATCACCCCTGTGTGCGATATGCGGTGGTTAGACCCTCGTCAGGCGGACTGGAGGTGCTGCATCAGCATGCTGTGCCGCTGCCAGCCGTCCTGCGAGCGGCCGTCGCCCAGCGGGAAGAACGTCAGCGGCGCGCGCGGCGGGCCGACCGGCTGGCCCGGCAGCCCGTTCGGGCCGGTCACCGCCCCCGCGACCGCCAGCGCGACCGGGGCGGGCGCGCCCGTCCAGCGGGGCTCGGTGGTGAGGTCGGCGCGGCCCGGGGTGAGCTGGACGAACAGCGACGCCACCGGCTGGTCGGCCGCGAGCGCCCCGACCAGGGTCGGCAGGTGCTGCAGCGGCGGCGGGTCCTCGGGCGCGTAGCCGACCGTGACGGTGCTGACCTCCGCGACGCCGCCGCCCTCGCTGGCGGTGTAGTCGCAGATCGCCTGGGCCGGGCGGGGCCCGTCGCCGCCGACGATGAGCCGCGCGGTGGACCGCCCGCGCGCGTACTCGGTGAGCCGGTCGCGGCGCCACGGGTGCTCCAGCGGCTCGGCGGGGCCGACGCCCGCCGGGTACTTGCCGGTGAGCAGCTGCAGGAGGCGCTCGACCGGCCCGCCGAGGTCGCCCTCGGCGCCGTGCCTGATCCGGTAGACGAGGGTGAGCTGCGAGCCGACCGGGGCCGTCGGGCGGGTGGTGAACCCGGGCGCGTAGTCGCGGGCCTCCGGGACGGGCACGAACGTCGTGCCGCTCCACTTCAGCGGCCGTCCGGTGAGGCCCTCGTAGTAGCCGTCGCCGTTGCGGACCACCCACTGCACGTCGTTCCCGGACGCGGCGGTGCGCAGGGGCAGCGACAGCCGCGAGTCCAGGGGCGTGACGACCTGCAGAGTGCGGCCGCTGCCGGTGCAGTCGCCGAGTGCCTTGTTCAGCCAGGCGCTCAGCGCCACCACGGGCCGGTCCTGGAGGACGACCATGGCCTGCTCGGTCAGCGCGTCTACGGTGCTCATCTCGACCGGGAGTCTAGTCACCGGCCGCCCGTCCCCGGGCCCACCCCGCCTCCCGGCCGCGCCCGCCGGACGATCGCCATCCGACCGGCGTCTTCACCGTGACTCGCGTGGCGCATGTCCAATCTGTGCTGAAATGTTACGGATGCAGCGAGCCGCCGCGCCCTCCCCCGTGTACTACGCGGACGACGCCCCGACGCCACCGGAGCCGCCGGTGCGGGGGCGTCTCTGGCGCGCGCTCGGCTGGGTCTCGGTCGTGCTGTCGGTCGTGCTCGTCGCCGGCAGCCTCACCGCGTACGGGTTCTGGCGCCGGCTGGACGGCCAGATCGACCGCGAGGACGTCGACGGCAGGCTCGGCGATGACCGCCCCGAAAAGCTCAACAACTCGCTGAACATCCTGCTGATGGGCTCCGACAGCCGCGCGGGGGAGAACGCCCGCTACGGCGCCGAGGCCGGGCAGCGCTCCGACACCACGATCCTGCTGCACATCTCGCCCGGCGGCGAGAGCGCCATCGGGATCAGCTTCCCCCGCGACTCGATGGTGCAGATGCCGCCCTGCAAGAAGAAGAACGGCGCGACCGTCCCGGCCCGGTTCGGGATGATCAACACGGCGTTCTCCAACGGCGGCCCCGCCTGCACCTGGCGGACGATCGAGTCGCTCACCAGAATCCACATCGACCACTACATCGAGGTCGACTTCGCCGGGTTCAAGCGGGTCGTGGACGCGCTCGGCGGCGTGGAGATCTGCGTGCCGCGCCGCATCGACGACCCCAAGGCCGAACTGCACCTCCGGGCGGGCAGGCAGGTCGTCCGGGGCGACCAGGCGCTCGGCTACGTCCGCACCCGGTACGTCCTCGGCGACGGCTCCGACCTCGACCGGATCAAGCGGCAGCAGGCGTTCATGGCCTCGGTCGTCAAGAAGGCCACCGACAAGGGCATGCTCACCGACCCGGGACGCACCTACGGCTTCCTCTCCGCCGCCGCCAAGTCCATCAAGGCCGACGACGGGCTCACGCTGTCGGTGATGCAGAAGCTCGCCGGGTCGCTGCGGGGGATGAGCGCCGGGAAGGTGCGGTTCGTCACCGTGCCCGTCCAGGCGTACCCGCAGGACAAGAACCGCGTGCAGTTCGACCAGGCATTGGCCGAACCGCTGTTCAAGGCCGTCCGGGAGGACAACGAGCTCCCCGAGCAGACCCCGGCGCCGGTGGCCGGGCAGAACGGGGTCCAGCCCGTACCGCCCGCACAGGTCAGGATCGGCGTGTTCAACGCGTCCGGCACCGCGGGGCTCGCCCAGCGGACCGCCGACCAGCTCGGCGAGCGCGGCTTCCAGGTCGTCAAGGTCGGCACCAGCAGGAAGCAGTACCCCCGCACCCAGATCCTCTACGGCGCGGGCGCCGAGCGGCAGGCCGCCCGGACGGCGATCGCGGTCCCCGGGCCCCGGCCGCGCGCCTGGGCGTCCGCCCGGCCCGGCCACGTCTACCTGGTGATCGGCAGGGAGGGCGCCAAGCTGCGCGGGCTCTCCCCGACCGTGCCGAAACTCGCCGGCGAGATCAGGGCGGACCGCGATATCTGCGCCAAGACCTGATGCGGCCATGTCCCCCCGGTATGTTGGCCCGCGCCAACCATCGACCAGACCAAAGCGTCCCTTGTAGGACGCCCCACAACCGATCCCCCCGACCTCCTGGCCCGGAGTCACCCCCCGCACAGGGCTCCACGGCCGCCACGCTCCCCCCGGACGGACGCATGCAGCCCGAGCCCTTCACCCTCTTGATGACCGTCTACGGCGGTGATCGGGCGGAGCACGTCCGGGACGCGTTCCGCAGCGCCGTCCACGACCAGACGCTCCGCCCCGACCAGGTCGTCCTCGTCCAGGACGGCCCCGTGTCCGCCGACCTGGCCCGGTGCCTGCACGAACTCGCCGCCACCGGCGAGGTCGAGGTGTCGTTCGTCCGGCTGGAGCACAACCGCGGTCTCGGCCCCGCGCTGGACGCCGGCCTGCACGCCGCCCGCCACGACATCGTCGCCCGCATGGACGCCGACGACGTCGCGATGCCGCACCGCTTCCAGCTCCAGGTGCCGCTGGTCCGCGCGGGCGCCGACCTCGTCGGCGCGGGCCTGCTGGAGTTCGGCACCGACATCACCGACATCGTCGGCCGCCGCACCCCGCCGAGCGACCCCGCCGACATCGCCCGCTACTCCCGCCTGCACGACCCCTTCAACCACCCGACGGTCGTGTACCGGCGCAGCGCCGTCATCGCCGCCGGCGGCTACGGCGACCTCCCGCTGATGGAGGACTACTGGCTGTTCGTCCGCATGATCGCGGCCGGCGCCCGGATGGTGAACCTCGCCGAGCCCCTCGTCTACTACCGCGTCGGCGACGGCGCCTACGAGCGCCGCGGCGGCCGCGACCTGCTCCGCTCCGAGCTGCGCCTGCAGCGCGAGATGCTCCGCGAGGGCTTCATCTCCCAGCCCCAGTACTGGCGCAACGTGATGGTCCGCGGCGGCTACCGCCTCGTCCCCACCGTGATCCGCAAGCCCTTCTACCGCGCCGTCGTCGCCCCCTACGGCGCCCGCCGCAACCGCTCGCGCGACCGCGACGACGCCCGCGTCACGCCCCAGCCCCCGGCCTACACGCCCCGGCACGCGCGGCCCGCGGCCGAGGGGCTGCCCGGCGTCGAGGCCGCCCCGCCGCACCTCGACCAGTGACGCGGCCCGCCGGGGCGGGACGCCGTCACGGCACCGGGCGGCTCCACAGGACGGGCTGACCGCCGCGGGAGTCGGCGCTGCGGCCCACCCCGAGCAGCGAGTCCCCGAAGACCGACAGCCCGGTGATCTGCTGGTCGCCGACGCCTCCGAGGCCGGTGCCGCCGGGCGCGGCCGCCTGCCAGGAGGCGCCGTCGGCGGACGTCCAGGACACGACGTCGGTCGCGCCGGCGCGCCCGGTGGTGCCGGTGGCGGCGAAGCCCTTCGGGGTCGCGGTCAGCGCGGTGATGGTCGCCTGGGTCTCGCCGCTCGGAGACTCCAGCGGACGCCACGTCCTGCCCGCGTCCGTGGAGACGTAGCCGAGCCAGTCGAGGCCTCTCTGCGTGGCCGCGATGCCCGCCGCCACGAGCGTGTCGCCCTTGGCCGCGACATGGGTCAGATGCCCCTCGGTCACGCCGGACGCCGGCAGCTCCAGAACCTGCAGCGTCCACTGCTTGCCGTCGGGCGACACCCACACCGAGGGGTGGTTGCCCTTGCCGTCCCGGCTTCCGCCGACGGCGACGTACCCGGACGGACCGGCCGCGACGTCCAGCATCCAGCGCGTCGCGTTCTTGCTGCCCGTCATCGCCTTCGCGTCGGCGCCGGCGCCCTTGGACCAGCTCTTCAGGTCCGTGGAGGACCACGCTGCGGCCGAGTAGCCCTCCGTGCCGACGACGACGTATCCGGCGGAGCCGGCCGCGGCGGCGTAGGTCACGGGCGCGCCGCCCCGGCCCGCGCCGAACGCGGGCGCGGTGTCGGCGGCCTGCCACGTCGCGCCGTCCTTCGAGGTGACCACGAGGGGGCGGCGCGCCGGGGCCTGGTCGTAGCCGACCGCCAGCCAGCCCGCGCCGCCGGCGACGACGTCGTTCAGCTGCTGCGGCCCCGGCCGGGTGAACGCGGCGCCGAGGCCCTGCGCGGGCTTCCAGGAGGCGCCGTCGGCCGACGACCAGGCGGCGGCGTCGCCGCTCGCGCTGCCCACCGCGACGGCGAGGCTCCCGGTGGCGCCGACCGCCCGGACCGCGTGGTCCGGCCGGATGGCGCCGGGGATCTTCGTCAGGTCGACGGGGACGGCGGTGCCGGACGCGTCCCAGACGCCGAGCATCGGGTCGGTGTCGCCGCCGCCGGGCTCGCGGCCGACGAGGACCGTCTGGCCGCCCGCCGCCGCCGCGCCGAGCACCTCGCGTCCGGCCTTCGACTCGGCGGTCCCGGCGTCCTTCCAGGCGGTGCCGTTCGCGGAGCGCGACAGCAGCACGTCGCCGCCGCGGACGACGACGGCCGTGAAGCCCTGGCCGTCGGAGGCGATGCCGCTGGTCCGCCCGTAGCCGGACGGCGCCAGCTTCCCGGCCTTGGTCCACGACCGGCCGTCCTTGGACGCGTAGGCCTGGCCGAAGAGCTTGCCGGACGCCTTCATCTCGCGCATCGCCAGGAACCCGGCCTCGCCGCCGCCGATCATCAGGCCGCGGCTTCCCTTGGGCACCGGCACCTCGGACGTCGCCCACGTCCGGCCGCCGTCCTCGGAGCGCCAGACCTTCCGGTACGGGCCGGGCTTGCGGGAATCGGGCGTGATGAGCCCCTCCAGCAGGATCACGTCGCCCGCGGCGGCGGCCTCGACCAGCGCCAGGTCGCCCTTCTGCACCTGCAGGCCGATCTGATCGTCGACCCGTTCCTCCCAGCGGCGCCCGTCCGCCGACAGCCACGCGGCGGGCCGCGCGTCGCTGAAGTCGCCCTTCGGGGAGTTCTGCCCGATGGCCAGGAAGCCGCCGCCGGTGCCGACGATCCGGGT
Organism: Actinomadura madurae; assembly: GCF_900115095.1. Taxonomy (GTDB): domain Bacteria; phylum Actinomycetota; class Actinomycetes; order Streptosporangiales; family Streptosporangiaceae; genus Spirillospora; species Spirillospora madurae. The sequence goes on along the minus strand of NZ_FOVH01000005.1, from coordinate 100,402 downwards.
GACCCGGTCGTTCGCGCCGAAGACGTCGCCGACGGCGTCGGGCTGCCGGCGCCACTCCTTGCCGTCCTCGCTGGTCCACACCGCGCCGGCGCCTCCCGCGCGGTGGCCGATGGCGACCCATCCGCGGGACGAGGCGCCGACCGCCGCGGGCACGCCGCCGGGCGGTGCGACGCCGCCGTCGGTGTCCTGCTGGGCGACGGACTCGAAGGTGCGCCCGCCGTCGGTGGAGACGAGGAACAGGCCGCGGGAGTCCTGCGGGTCGGTCTCGCCGCCGACCGCGACCACCGTCGAACCGAGCGCCGCGACGCCGGTGACCTGCTGGTCGCGGCCGTCGGTGCGGGCCGCGCCGTCCACCGGGAACAGCGACCCGGCCAGCTTGGCGCCCGCCTCGCCGTCGCCGTCGTCACCCCCGAGCAGGCCGGGCACCACGAGGACGCCCGCGGCGGCCAGCGCCACCACGGCCAGCCCGGCCGCGCCGATGAGCAGCGGCTTCTTGACGCTTCTGCGGCGGCCCCCGCTCGGCCCTCCGGTCCGCCACGGCTCCTCGATCACCGGCGGCGGCGCGACCGGGTGGGCGGCCTCCTGCCCGGGGTGCGGCGTGCCCGGCATCTGCTGCGCCCACGGGAACTGCTCGGCGGGCGGAGGGGCGCTCTGCGCGCCCGGGATCTGCTGCGCGTACGGGAAGGGCTCCGCCGGCGGGCGCGGCGGAGTGCCGGGGATCTCCTGCGCGTACGGGAACGGCTCGTGGGCCGGCGGGCTCTGCGAGGGCGGGACGTTCGGCGGCGGCTGCGGCGGTGCGGGGGGTGCCGGAGGCGGCGGGGCCAGGTGCTCGGCGCGGGTCACGTCGGGCATGTCCTGCCCGTACGGGAACGGCGGCGGTGCGATCGGCTCGACCCTCGTCACGTCGGGCATCTCCTGCCCGTACGGGAAGGGCGGCGGCGCCGGGATGTCGGTGGACGTCGCCGGAGCCTCGGCCGCCGGAGCCGGAACGGCGGGCGAGGCCGCGTTCTCCGCGTCGGTTTCCGAGCCGGTCTCCGAGGCGGTCTCGGTTTCGGCGGCGGCCTTGCGGCCCTTCGGCAGGATCACCGTCTGCAGGGTCTCGTTGAGCTTGAAATCCACGACGGTGCGGTCGGCCGGCAGGGCGTCCGCGCCGTCCTCGGAGTCGTCGGAGGGGTCCTCGGGGGGAGCCTCCGGGGAGCGCGCCTGGACGTCCTCGGGGGCGTCGTCCGCGGGCTCCTCCGGGAGGTCGTCCTCTTCGGGGTCGTCCTCCGGGTCGTCCACGAGGTCGTCCTCGACGTCGTCCTCCGGGTCGTCCTCGGGGAGCAGCGGTTCGGACGGGGCCCCCTGGTCGTCCAGCCAGCGCGGCGGGGGCGGGGTCTGAGCCGGCTGCCCGGGCTCGGGACGCTCACCCACGTGCTCGTCGTCCGGCTTTCCGGTTGCAGTCACACCCGCTCTCCCAGCATCCGTTCACTCTGCTCGACTCACCCTGGAAACCCGCGGCGGCACCTCGCGCTGCGATCCGGGGGTCGTCAGCGATGATAGCGGCGCATAAGGGACCGAACTTCCTCAGCGGCTGCGGCCCGCGGCGGTGCAGCCGCCGCCGGAGCAGTGCGTCAGCGCGTAGAGGAGGTCCGACAGGTGCCGCCGCCGCTGCTCGGTCAGCGTGCCGGCGATGTTGTTCAGCTCGTAGGGGTCGCGGGCTCTGTCGTAGTACTCGCGCTCGCCGTCCTCGTACTCCACGTACAGCATGTCGTCGTTGCGGATCGCGTTGTAGGTGGTCGGAGCGCCGGGCGCGGAGTCCTGCCGGTCGGGGTCCAGCGGGGACGGCGGCGGCTTCACGTGCTCGACCAGCGCCGACTCGCGCCAGTCCGGGGGAGCGGCGCCGCGCAGGAACGGGGCGAGCGACCGGCCGTCGGTCGCCGCGGGCGGGCGCACGCCGGCGAGGTCCTGGAAGGTGGGGGCCAGGTCGGTGTTCTGCGCGATCTCCCGGGCGCTCCGACCAGCGGGGACGGCCGGTCCGGTGACGACGAACGGCACCCGGACGTCGGTGTCGAACGCGGTCATCTTCCCGCCCGCCAGCCGGTGCTCGCCCATGTGGAAGCCGTTGTCGGACCCGAAGACGACGTAGGTGTCGCGGTCGAGGCCGAGGTCCTTCAAAGTCGTCCGGATCCGGCCGATCATCTCGTCCACCGACTGCACCATGCGGACGCGGTCCCGGTATCCCGCGTCGATGCGGGCGAGGCCCGGTCTCCGCAGCGCCGGATGCGACCGCAGCCAGGACGGCTTGTCGCGGATGTCGGCCTCGTTGAACGCGGGCGACCGGGGCGCCTTCAACCCGCCGAACTTCGCGGTGTGCCGGGGCGCGGGGACGAACGGCCCGTGCGGCGCGAACGTCGCGATCTGCATGAAGAACGGCTGCTCGGACCCGCCCGACCGCTTGAGGAACTCGACGCCCTTGTTCGCGAGCACGTCGGTCAGATAGTCCTCCGGCTTCGCGCCGTAGTGGACGAGGCGGCCGTTCTCGTTCAGGTTGTAGTTGTACTCGGGGTAGCCGTTGCCGCTGACGTACCATTCGCTCCAGCCCGGCGGCACGTAGGGTTTCGTGCCGCCCTGGGTGTCGTTGGGCTGGTAGCCGTTCATGTACTTGCCGAGCAGGGCCGTCCTGTACCCGGCCTTCTGCAGGGACGGGGCGAAGGACGCCTGCTCGCCGCCCTTGTCCTTGAACACCTCGTAGCCGCCCTGGGGCGGGAAGTTCGTGCGGACCCCGGTGTTGTGGGGATACCGGCCGGTGAAGATCGTCGCGCGGGACGTGCAGCACAGCGAGTCCGCCATGATGAAGTTGCTGAACGTGAGCCCGTCCCGCTGCATCTGGAGCACCTGCGGCATGTGCGCGATGAGGTTCCAGGAGAGGTCGTCGGTGAGGACGAAGACGATGTTCGGCTTCTTCGGGGCCTTGCCGCCCTTGGAGCCGCCGGACCGTTCCTCACCCTGGAAGAGGCAACCGCTCAGGACGAGGGCGGTGGCCAGGCAGACCGCGGCCGCCAGCCGCCGATGTCGGATCAACGTCCGTGTCCCTTCCGTGATGCGATCGCCGGGCAAGCGTAACGATCCGGGCGGTGGCCGGTGTACCCGGCGGGGTTGGCCGTCGCGTGCGGGTTGTTGGCATGATGCGGGGTGCCATGAGAAGGACCGTCCGGGACCCGCAGGTGATCGCGCCGCTGATACCGCTGGTCGCGGGCGCCGCGATCAGCGCCCTGGTCGCGCTGGTCGTCGGGCTCGCCGTCTCCTGCGGGCCGTCGCGCGGCGGCCCGGACGCGGGGCCCTCCGGCCGGAACGGCACGGCCTCCGGGCCGCCGCCGAGCCCGGCGGGTTCGGCGGCGGCGATCGACCCGCCCGGCTACTCGCCCGCCGAGCCGGTGATCGACGGCTCGTTCGCGGACCCGACCGTGATCAAGGTGGCGGGCACGTACTTCGCGTACGGCACCAACAACGCCGACGCGACGATGCCCGTCGCGACGGCCCCGTCGCCGACCGGGCCCTGGAGGGTGTCGCCGGGTGACGGTCTCGCCCGCCTCCCCGCCTGGGCCGCCGCGGGGTGGACGTGGGCGCCCGAGGTCGTCCCGCCGCGCGGCGGGTCCCGGTCGTACCTGCTGTACTTCTCCGCGCGCCGCAAGGACGGCGACGAGCAGTGCGTCGGCGTCGCGACCGCCTCGTCGCCCGCCGGTCCGTTCGTCCCGCAGGAGGGCGGGCCGCTGGTGTGCCCGCTGGACCTCGGCGGGGCGATCGACCCGGCGTCCTACATCGAGGAGGACGGCACCCGCTACCTGCTGTACAAGACCGACGAGCGGAAGACGGCCGCGATCTACCTGGTCAGGCTCACCCCGGACGGGCTCGGCCTGGCCGGGCCGCCGAAGCAGATCATGGGCCGCGCCGCCGACGAACCCGTCCTCGTCGAGGCGCCGGACCTCGTCCGAAGGGGCGGGCAGTACGTGCTGCTGTACTCGGCGGGCTGGTACTTCCAGTCGAACTACCAGACCCGCTACGCGGTGGCCTCGTCCATCGAGGGGCCCTACCAGAAGGGCGGCGCGGTCCAGTCCACCGGCCTGTACGGCGGGAAGGTCGAAGGCCCGGGGAGCGCGGACGTCCTCGGCGACGAGACCGGCGACTACCTGGTCTTCCACGGCATCCTCGACCACCACGGCGGCTCGAAGGTGACCCGCGGCATGTACGTCGCCCGGCTCGGCTGGGACGGCGCCCGGCCGGTCGTCCGGGGCGTGCCCGTCCGGTACGAGGCGGAGCGGGCACGGCTGAACGGCTGCGTGTCGGCGCTGGGCCGGCCCAACGCGTCCGGTGGCGGCGCCATCGGTCCGTTCACCCGCGACGACTGCCGGGTGGACGTGCCCGTGTTCGCTCCCGTCGCCGGCCGGTACTCGGTCCGGACGCAGTACGCCAACCGGTCGGGGAGCGCCTCGGACCTGGAGGTGTCGGTGAACGGCTACGCCGCGACGTCCGTGCGGCTGGACGCCACGAAGGGCGCCGGCTGGACGTCCGTCACGGCGACGGTCGACCTCGCCGCCGGCTGGAGCACCCTCGGCCTCCGCCGCCTGAACGGCCAGGGGCAGATCGACTACCTGGAGCTGCGGTAGGGGGCCGTCCGCTCGAACAGGACGAGCCACCCGCCCCGGTACGCCCAGTTTCCGGCCGGGCGCCAAGGGCCGGCCGCCTGCACGGCCTGCTCCCGCCGATCGATGATCGGGTCGTGCGGGTCGAGGGACCGGTGGTTCATCACCCACACCCGGTTCACCCGGGCGAGCATGCGGGGCAGGTCGCGCGGGTAGGTGTCACGGCCCTTGAGGTTCGCCGCCGTCACCGGGTCCGTCCGCATGCCGACGTCGCGGAGCCGTCCGAACACGCCGGGGTAGGTGGCGGCGCTCCAGCGCACGCTTCCCGCGAGGTAGACGACGGCGTCCCCCGGGCGGGCGTGGGAGCGGACGATGTCCGCGGCCTCGCGCATGTTCTCCGGGCGGCTGTCCTGCCGCCGCAGGGACTCGTGGTCCTGGACGGCCGGGGCGGTGAGCGCCGCGGCCGCCGCCACCGCCACGGCGGCCTGGACGGCGGGACGGCGCGCCGCCGTCAGCAGCCCCGCGATCCCTCCGCCGGCCAGCAGCGCCATCGCGGGCAGGCAGAAGACCGTGTACCTGAAGTAGAACATCGGGTCGCCGAGGGCGGAGACGGCGAGCAGGAGAACGGTCGGCAGGACGGCCCACGGCAGCGCGACGGCCGTGAGGGAGGCGGTCCCCGAGGGGCGGGCGTCATCGGAGCGGCGGGCGCGCCGCACGGCGTCCACCACGACGCAGGCCAGGACGAGCGCGACGACCGGCGCGACGAGGTCATGGCCCCCGGTGAGGAACTGCACCTGCGTCCAGGCGACCTTCCATGACGGGTCGGGAAGCCATGTCACCTGGCGTTTCTGGTCCTGCGCCGCGATCGCCAGGGCCGCGAGCGGCAGCGCGGCCACCACCGCGGAGACGAGCCAGCGCACCCATGTCCCGGCCCTGGGACGGGTGAGCAGCAATGTCACCCCGTGCGCCGCCAGCAGCAGTGCGCCGTGCAGATGCAGCAGACCCAGGACCGCGACGGCGGGCGCGTAGCCCGCGAACCATCGCCACGGCCGCCGCTCGTCCCGGTCCAGGGCGCGGACGAGCAGGTACGTCGCGAGCACCGCGACCGCGGCCGTCAGGGCGTAGGACCGCGCCTCCTGCGCCCACCTGCTGGTCTGCGGGCCGGCGGCCCACACCAGCCCGGCGGCGAGCCCGGCCGCGGGTCCGGCGCAGCGCCGGCCGACGACCGCGACGCCCGCCGCGGCCGCCGCCATGGCGAGCGCGCTCGGCAGCCGCATCGCGGTCTCGCCGGTCCCGAACACCGCCACCCACGGCTTCATGACCAGGTAGTAGAGGGCGTGGACGAGGTCGAGATGCGGGAAGACGCGCAGCATGTCGCCGTAGGACCGGGTCGTCATGCTGATCGTGGCGGCCTCGTCCAGCCACAGCGACGGGGTGCCGATGCCGGCGAGCGCGACGGCGAGCGTCACCGCCGCCGGGACCAGCGGCATCCCCGGCCCGGCGAGCCGGCGCGCCCGCCGGCCGGCGCCGGTCCGCGGCCGGCTAGCCGTCCCGACCATGGGCGCGGCCATCGACGCGGCCGTCGTCGGGCGGCGGTCCGACCCCGGCCTCGCGCAGTACCGCGGCGGTCGGCCTCGGCCGGGTGAACAGGCCCTCCCGGACCCCGCGGACCGCGGCGCGCCGCAGCACCGCCCGGTCGCCGGAGGCCGCGAAGGTGCGGGCCCACCGCCGCAGCGTCGACCCGGCGTACAGGGCGCGCTCCGGCGGCGCGAGCCCGCGGCTGCCGGTGAACAGCCAGATCTTGTTGCGCACCTCGTAGAAGAAGCGGTCGCCCGGGTCGGCGTCCGTCCCGCCGAACGCCCTGGTCTTGTGCACCGCGACGCTGCCGGGGCACAGCAGGCCGCGGCGCCCGCGCAGGAGCCGCGTCGTGAACTCGAAGTCGTCGTTCCACAGGAAGTAGTCGGCGACCGGCAGCCCGCGCTCCCGCACCACCGCGGCGTCGACGAGCACGGACACGAACGACGCGGACCGGATCGGCACGCAGCCCGCCGCGCGGGCGATCCGCGTCTCGGCGGCCGTCGCGCGGGGCTTGGGGCGGGGCGTGTTCATCGGGTGGTCGCGGCCGTCGGTCCACACGACCCGGCTGGCCACGAGCGCGGGCGGCCCGTCCTCGCCGGTCGCGGCCCTCTCCCGGGCGGCGAGCAGCATCTCGAGGGCGTCGGGTTCCGGCACCGTGTCGTCGTCCAGCAGCCAGAGGAGCGCGGCGCCGCCGTCCAGGGCGCGCGCGATGCCCGCGCCGAACCCGCCCGCCCCGCCGATGTTGCGGGCCAGGACGAGGAGGTCCACGTCCGGGAACCGGTCGGCGACCAGTTCGGCGGTGCCGTCGGCGGACGCGTTGTCGACCACGACGATCCGGTCCGGGGCGCGGGTCTGGGCGCCGAGCGCGGTCAGCGCCTCCTCCAGCAGGTCCCGCCGGTCGTGGGTGACGACGACCGCGGCGACGGGCGGCCCGCCCCGGGCTCCCGGCCCGGCGGTCACGGGGCGCGCCTGCCGGCGGCGCGCCGGGCGGCGCGCTGCAGGGCCGGTGACGGGGACGCGGCGGCCTCGGTGAGCCGCTCCAAATTCTCCCGGACGCCGGCCATCTCGCTCTGCAGATGGGCGAGCCCGACGCGCTCGCGCGCCAGGGTCAGCTCCTCCAGCAGGTGGGCCACCACCCCGACGGACGCGACCGCGATCAGCTCGTCCGGGACGTCGCCGGGAAGCATGCCGGCCTCCGGGGCCCGCGAGGTCGTCAGCTCCTCCAGGTCCCCGGCGACGTCGTAGCCGGACGCGCGGAGCGAGTCGGCGAGCTCGCGGGTCCGGCGCGCGGCCCACTCGGCGTGCCGCGCGGGCAGGCCCATCCGGTCCGAGCCGTCCCCGGCGAGGCCGTGCCCGACGAGATGCTCGTGGACCATCCGCTCGTAGTCGCCGCCGAGCGCCGGGCCGATCTTCTCGTTCAGCCGGCGGAGCAGCTCCGCCTCGGTCGCCGGCAGCGGCTCGTCCGCGGCGATGCCGCCGAGGTCGCACACCCCGTCGCCGATGCCGGTCAGCGCGCGGAACCGGTCCCACAGCGGCCCCGGGCCCCCGCCGGGCGCGGGCAGCGTGAGGACGTGGACGCGCTCCTTCGGGACGGCCGGCTCCCACGCCCGCAGGACCCGCACCGCGTCGTGCAGCCCCCAGAACATCTCCCCGTACGGCTCGGGCGCGTCGAAGCCGCGGGCGACGAGGTCGTCGACGAAGCGCTCGAAGGTGATGGTGTGCGCGTGCCGGATCTGCTCCTGCCAGTCGAGGATCAGCTGCCAGCCGAGGTCGCGGGTCGCGAAGACGATGTGCACCTCGGCCGGTTCCAGCGCCTCGACGGCCCGCCGGGCCTGCTGCTCTGTCGCCCCGCCGAGCAGGGCCTGGGAGAAGACGACCGTCGGGCCGTCCCAGTCGCGGGCGCGCCGGGCCATCCGGTCCCACGCGCCGTCCCAGCTCGGGTCTCGGTGGCCGCCCCAGCTCATCTCGCGCAGGTCCATGACCGCCGCGAAGTGCTCCTGCGGCCCCGCGACCGGATAGCAGACGCCCGCGTCGCCGAGGCGCCGCCGGTTCGCCCACAGCACCCGGTGCAGGAAGGCCGCGCCCGCGGTCGGCGCCCCGACGTGCAGGTAGACGGACTTCCCGGCTGGCTGGTCCCCCATGTGCGCGCTCACTCCGCTCTCGTCCGGGCGCCGGCCCGTCCCGCCCTGCTCTGGATCCTGCGGTAGGCGCCGCGCAGGCGTCCGGCCGCCGGATAGCGTTCCGCCGCGGTCCGCACCGCCCGCTCGACCAGCGGCGCGGCGTCGTCGGCCAGCCGCCCCGTCCGCTCCAGCAGCTCGGCGGACTCGGCCCGCAGCATGTCGATCCGGTCGCGGACGGCGATCCCGGCGCCGGGCACCGCGTCGGCGCGTTCCCGCCTCTCCTGGACGCGCCGCAGCAGCGCGGCGATGGCATCGACGCCCACATCGGCCATCTCCCCCCAGCGCGGCTCGTCGGGAGGCGGGGCGACCGCGCGGCCGAGGGCCGGGCCGGACGCCGGGCCCGGCATCAGCTCGTACAGGTCGCCGACCACGTCGTACCCGGCCGCGCGCAGCTCCTCGACCGTCTCCACGGCCCGCTCCGTCGCCCACGGGACGTGCTCGCCCGGCAGCTCGATCCTGGCCGGATGCGGCCGCCCGGCGAGGACCTGCTGCGCGAGGAACAGCTTCACGTCCTCGTTGTAGGCGTGCCAGCCGACGCGCTCGGCGACCCGGCCGCCGAGCGCCTCGTTGAGGCGCAGCAAGAACTGCGTCTCGGCCAGGCCGAGGGACGGGTTGGCGAACGTCCGGGACAGGTCGTAGTCGTCCGGGACGAGGCCGGTGGCCGCGCAGAAGCGCCGCCACAGCAGGTCGCGGGGCGCGCCGGGCGGCGGCAGCGTGACGACGTGGACGTGTTCCGGCGGCAGGTGCGCGCCCCAGCGCCGCAGGACCGCGACCGGGTCCTGGAGCCCCCAGAACAGCCGGGCGCTCTCGTACGCCCGCCAGTCCTGCCGCCGCAGGGCCGTCACGAACTCGGTGAACGAGGTCGTGAACCGGTTCTTGACGTCCTCCTGCCAGTGCGCGGGGATCTGCCGGCCGAGGTCGCGCACGGTGAAGACCACGTGAACGTCGGCGAAATCGAGGTCGTCCAAGGCCTGCCGGACCCATTTCGGCCGGGCGGGCGCGAACAGCTCCTGCGAGACGATGACCGTCCCGCCCCAGGCCGCGGCCTCGTCCACGAGCTCCCGCCACGCGCCCCGGGTCGCCGGATCGGACGCCTCGCGGAAGAACGTCCGGCGCAGGTCGAACGCGGCGCGCACGTGGGCGGCCGGGTCGCCGCCGGGGTAGAGGACGCCGCGCTCGCGCAGCCGCTCCCTGTTGTGCCACAGCACGTTCTGGAGGAACGTCGTGCCGCTCTTGGCGGCCCCGACGTGCAGGAAGATCGCAGGGCGGGCACTCCGTGCCGCGCTGCCAGGAGGGGGTGAGGCCACCGCGATCCTTGGGAGTCTTGCGCCGGTACCGATCGAACCCCGGGTATCTTAGCCGCAATCCCGACATGCGGACCGGTCGGCGGCACCCCGTGCGGCCAGGTCCTTCGCTCCCCGCACGAGACGGATGGGCACCGTCCAGTGAACGTTGATCTCGTGGTGGCCGGCTCCGGATTCTTCGGTCTCACGGTCGCCGAACGATGCGCGGCCGACCTCGGCCTGCGCGTCCTCGTGCTCGACCGGCGCGGCCACATCGGCGGGAACGCCTACAGCGAGGCCGAGCCGGAGACGGGCATCGAGGTGCACCGCTACGGCGCGCACCTCTTCCACACGTCCAACCGCAGGGTGTGGGACTACGCGAACCGGTTCACCTCCTTCACCGGCTACCGGCACCGCGTGTACTCCACGTACAAGGGCCGGGTCTACTCGATGCCGATCAACCTCGGCACGATCTGCGAGTACTTCGGCCGGGTGTTCACCCCGGACGAGGCGCGGGCGCTGATCGCCGCGCAGGCCGCCGAGGTGCGCGACCCGGCCAACCTGGAGGAGCAGGCGATCTCGCTGATCGGGCGGCCGCTGTACGAGGCGTTCATCCGCGGCTACACGGCCAAGCAGTGGCAGACCGACCCGCGCGACCTGCCCGCGGAGATCATCACCCGGCTGCCGGTGCGGTACACCTTCGACAACCGGTACTTCGCCGACACCTACGAGGGCCTCCCCGTCGACGGCTACACGGCCTGGCTGGAGCGGATGGCCGACCACCCCCGCATCGAGGTCCGGCTGAACACCGACTTCTTCGACCTGCGGGACGACGCCGTGGGCAACGTGCCGGTCGTCTATACCGGCCCGCTGGACCGCTACTTCGACCACGCCGAGGGCGAGCTCGGCTGGCGGACGCTGGACTTCGAGATGGAGGTCCTGCCGACCGGCGACTTCCAGGGCACCCCCGTCATGAACTACGCCGACGAGGACGTCCCGTACACGCGGATCCACGAGTTCCGGCACTTCCACCCCGAGCGCGAGCACTACCCCGCCGACAGGACGGTGATCATGAGGGAGTTCTCCCGCGCCGCGGCGCGCGGCGACGAGCCGTACTACCCCGTCAACACCCCCGCCGACCGGGTCCGGCTGCTCGCCTACCGCGAGCTGGCCGGGCGCGAGGGCGGCGTCCTGTTCGGCGGGCGGCTCGGCACCTACAAGTACCTCGACATGCACATGGCCATCGCGAGCGCGCTCAGCATGGTCGACAACAAACTGCGTCCCCATTTCGCCGGGGCTTCGCGTCTAAGTAACAGACCCGGCGGGTCTGGCGGGCCGTCCCCCCGGCCCCGACCGCGTGGAGGTGCGGGCGAGTGACCGAACATGCCGAACCGTCCGGCGAGGTGAGGGCCGAAACCGAGGCCGAAACCGAGGCGGAGCCGTCCGCGCGGTTGCGGGTCCTGCAGCGCGTCGTGATGCCGGTGGACCGCGACCTGGACGTCCTCAAGCTCTACGTCGAGGGGGAGATCGGCCGGGGCGCCGAGGCGTTCGCCGCCGAGGCCGCCGCCGAGACCGGGACCGGCGCCGGGCCGGCCGAAGACGTGGGCCGCCGCAGCGTGGTCGTGCCCGTCGGGCGGCGGGTCTCGTTCGCCACCTACTTCAACGCCTTCCCGGCCTCCTACTGGCGGCGCTGGACGTCGGTCGACGAGGTCGTCCTGCGCGTCCGGACGCGCGGGCAGGCCACGGTGATCGTTTACCGGTCCAGCGCGAAGGGGCACGTCCAGCGCGTCGACTCCGTCCGGGTCGACTCGGGCACCGCCCGCGAGGTGGCGTTCCGGCTGACCCTCGCCCCGTTCATCGACGGCGGCTGGTACTGGATGGACGTCCTCGCCGGCGAGGAGGACGCCGTCCTCGAACGGGCCGACTGGTGCGCCGAGGTGGGCGCGTCCGCCCCCGTCCGGCAGGGGCGGGTCAGCCTCGGCATCACCACGTTCGACCGTCCGGGCTTCTGCGTCGACCAGCTCGTCGCGCTCGGCCGCGCACCCGAGGTGCTGGACGTGGTGGACGCCGTCTACGTCGTCGACCAGGGCACCCGGCGCGTCCGCGACGACGCGGACTTCGAGCGCGCCGCGGCCGCGCTCGGCCCCAAACTGCGCGTCATCGAGCAGGGCAACCTCGGCGGCTCCGGCGGCTTCTCGCGCGCGATGGACGAGACCGTCAAGGCCGGGACCAGCGACTACGTCCTGCTCCTCGACGACGATGTGGTCACCGAGACCGAGGGCGTCCTGCGCGCCGTCGCGTTCGGCGACTTCGCCCGCACGCCGACGATCGTGGGCGGGCACATGTTCAACCTGTTCGCCCGCTCCCAGCTGCACGCCTACGGCGAGACCATCGGACGGTACCGCTGGTGGTGGGAGGAGGCCCCGCACACCAAGCGCGAGCACGACTTCGCCCTGCCCCCCGACCCGAACCCGCGCGCCAAGACGAGCTCGGGCAGCCTGCGCAAGACCAAATGGCTGCACCGCCGCGTCGACGTCGACTACAACGGCTGGTGGATGTGCCTCATCCCCACCGACGTCGTGCGCAAGGTCGGCCTGTCCATGCCGATGTTCATCAAGTGGGACGACGCGGAGTACTGCGTCCGGGCGGGCGAGGCCGGCTTCCCGACCGTGTCCCTGCCCGGGATGGCCGCCTGGCACGTCCCCTGGCAGGACAAGGACGACGGCATCGACTGGCAGGCGTACTTCCACGAGCGCAACCGCCTGGTCACCGCGCTGATGCACTCGCCGTACGAGCGGGGCGGCAACCTCGTCAAGGAGAGCTTCATCATCTCGGTGAAGCACGCGCTCGCCATGCAGTACTCCACCGCGGAGCTGATGCTCTCCGCGGTGGAGGACGTGCTGAGCGGCCCCGAGCACATGCACGCGGGCATCGCCACCAGGCTCCCCGAGATCCTGTCCTTCCGCGCCGCCTTCCCGGACGCGCGGAACCGCACCAGCCACGAGGAGTTCCCGCAGGTCCGCCGGGCCAAGCCGCCGAAGCGGGGGCGCGGGTTCAAGCCCCCGCGCGGCAAGGTGAACGTGCTCGCGAGCGCGATGCTCGGCACCGTCAGGCAGCTCCGCCCGGTCGACGCGGGCTCGCGCGGCAACCCGCAGGTCGTCGTCCCGCACATCGACCGGCACTGGAGCCTGCTGTCGCAGGTCGACAGCGCGCTCGTCTCGTCGGCCGACGGCACCCGGGTGGCGTGGTACCAGCGCGACCCGGAGCGCTTCCGCGCGCTGCTCAAACGGACGTCGGTCCTGCACGCCAGGCTCAGCCGCGAGTGGCCGGAGCTCAGCCGCCGCTACCGCGCGGCCATGGCCGAGATCGCCTCCGCCGAGGCGTGGCGCACCACCTTCGACGCCGCGGACCCCGGCCGCGCCGGAGGCGAGCCGGGATGACGGCCGCGCCGGTCCGCGCGGACGGCGGGCTGCGGGCGCCGGGCGGCGACGGCGGCCTGCGGCAGACCCTGCGCGACAAGTACCTGCTGCGGCTGCTGGTGCGGCGGGAGCTCAGGGCCCGCTACAAGGGCTCGCTGCTCGGCCTCGGCTGGTCCTACGTGCGTCCGGCGGTGCACTTCGGCGTCTACTTCTACGTCATCGGCGTGTTCCTCGGCATGGACGACCGGATCGAGAGCTTCCCGATCTACCTGTTCGCGGGCATGGTGCTGATCAACCTGTTCACCGAGACGCTGCATTCGACGACCCGGTCGGTGACGGGCAACGCCGCGCTCGTCCGCAAGGTGTTCCTGCCGCGCGAGCTGTTCCCGGCGGCGTCCGTCCTCGTGTCCCTCGTGCACTTCCTGCCCGGGTTCGCGATCCTGCTCGGCGGGGCCGTCGCCACCGGATGGCGTCCGGCGCCGCAGGAGCTGGGCGCGGCGCTGCTCGGCTTCACCATCATCGTCGTGCTCGGCTTCGGGCTCGGGCTGCTGTGCGCGGCCGTGAACGTGTTCTTCCGCGACCTGGAGCAGGTCGTGGACATCTCGATGATCGTCATCACCTGGTCGGTGCCGATGATCTATCCGTGGACCCACGTCCGGGAGCACGCGCCGGGCTGGGTGCTGGACGTCTACCTCGCCAACCCGCTCGTCAGCGCGGTGTCGCTGTTCCAGCGGGCCTTCTGGTTCCCCGGGACCGGCGGCGACTTCGCGTTCCCGCCCCACCTGTACCTCAGCGCCGGCGCCGCGCTGGCGGTGAGCGTGCTCGTGTCCATCGCCGGGCATGCGGCGTTCTCCCGCATGCAGGCGCGTTTCGCGCAGGAGCTGTAGCCGTGCCTCCCACCCCGTCGATCGTGATCGACCGCGTCACGAAGAACTTCACGCTGCGGCACGCGCGGTCGATCAAGGAGATGAGCGTCCGCGCGTTCCGCGGGCAGCGGCTGTCGGACCGGTTCCGGGCCCTGGACGAGGTGAGCCTCACCATCAACCAGGGCGAGACCGTCGCGCTGATGGGGCTGAACGGGTCCGGCAAGAGCACCCTGCTCAAGCTCATCTCCGGGGTGATGCGCCCGGACTCCGGGTCGGTGCTCGTCCGCGGCCGGATCGCCGGGCTGATCGACGTGGGCGCCGGCCTGCACCCCGAGCTGACCGGCCGGGAGAACGTCTACCTCAACGGCGCGATCCTCGGCATGACGCAGGCCGAGATCGCCCGCAAGTTCGACGCGATCGTCGAGTTCTCCGGGGTCGGGCGGTTCCTGGACGACCAGGTGAAGTTCTACTCGTCCGGCATGTTCATGCGGCTGGCGTTCTCGATCGCCGCGCACACCGAGCCGGACGTGTTCCTGATCGACGAGGTGCTGGCCGTCGGCGACCCGCCGTTCCGGGAGAAGTGCCTGGCCCGCATCCGCGAGCTGCGCGGCGAGGGCCGCACCATGGTCATCGTCGCGCACGACATCCGGATGCTCGTCGGCCTCTGCGACCGCGGCATCACCATGCGGCAGGGCCGGGTGATCTTCGACGGGCCGACGCGGGAGGCCGGCCGGCTGGTGCGCGAGGACCGCGCCGCCCGCCGCGCCGGCGGCATCCGGCTGGGCGCCGCACCGGGTGATCTCGGTGGATAAGGTGTCCCGGACCACGGCCGGGGGGCCGCCCCTCCGCCGGCGGCCGGTGCAGGACCAGGGGAAGGTGCGGCGTTGACCAAGCAGGTATCCGGCGGCCCGTTGCTCGACAACGTCCACCGCGTCATCGCCGACAAGGCGTGCGCCGTCCTGTCCCTGGACATCTTCGACACCGTGCTGTGGCGCCGCGTGCCGCGCCCGGCCGACGTGTTCGGGCTGCTCGCGTCCCGGATGCGGGACGCCGGGCTCTGCCCGCCGTGGGTGACCGACGCGACCCTCCGCCGGATGCGCATCGCCGCCGAGGACGCCGCCCGCCGCGGCCGCGACGCCCTCGGCACGGAGGTCTCGCTGTTCGACATCTGGCGGGCCATGCCGGACGGCGTCTTCGGTGCCGCGCCCCTGGAGCAGCTCGTCGAGGCCGAGCTGCTCCTGGAGCGCGAGCTGACCGTCGTCGACCTGGACGTCGCCGAGGTCGTGATGGCCGCGCGCAAGCAGGACATCCAGGTCGTCCTGGTCTCCGACACCTACTTCACCGACGACCAGCTCGCCCGGCTCCTCGACCGGCCGGAGCTCGGCCCGATGGAGGGCGTGCGGATCTTCCGGTCGAACCAGCACGGCACCGCCAAGGCGTCCGGCCTCTGGGAGATCGTGCTGCGCGACCTCGGCCGCAGCCCGGAGCAGATCGTGCACATCGGCGACCACGAGGTCGCCGACCACGAGGTCCCGAGCGGCCTCGGCATCCGCACCGTGCACTACCGCAGGCTCGACGACGACTACCTCGACGTCCTGGAACGGGAGAAGGAGCCCGTCCGGCCGTTCGGCGACCACGCCCCCGACCTCGACGACCGGCACGGCGACTTCGGCCTCACCAGCCTGCGCGCCAAGGCCGTCCACTCGGGCGTGCCCTTCACCACCTCGGCGCTGGACGTCGCGTGGCGGTACGGGGCGGGCGTCCTCGGCCCGGTGCTGACCGGCTTCGCGGAGTGGGCGGCGTGGAAGGCGCACGAGTCCGGGACGCGCCGGCTCTGGTGCTCGATGCGCGAGGGCGAGCTGCTGTCCCGGCTGATCAACGAGGCCGCCGCCGCCCGCGGCTGGGACGTCCGCGCGGCGCCCGTGTGGCTGTCCCGCTTCGTCACCTCGCTCGCCGGGCTCGACCCGCACGACACGGCCGCGGTGCACGCCTTCGTCCGCACCGGGTACCGGCTGACCGTCCGGCAGGCCCTGTCCGTCCTGGAGCTCCAGCCCGGCGACGTGCCCGGCCTCGCGACGGAGCTGGACACCGTCATCGACAACGGCGACATCGCCGACCGGGTCGCGAGCGCCCTGACCGAGACGCCGCACCTGTGCAACCGGCTCGCGGTGACCGTCACCGCCGCCCGCGAACGCATGATCCGGTCGCTGCGGGACGCGGGCGCCCTCGACGGCGGCGAGCTGACCCTCGTCGACCTCGGCTGGGGCGGGACGATCCAGCGGCAGCTCGCCCGCGCCCTGGAGATCGCCCGCATCGACGTCCGGCCGGCCGGGCTGTACCTCGCCACCGACACCAGGTCCGAGCGCGTCTCCATGGCCGGGCTGCGCGCCGAGGGCTACCTGGCACAAGCAGGTCATCCGGCGCACGTCGCGGCGACCATCACCCGCAGCCCCGAGATCGTGGAGCAGTGCGTCAACGCGCTCTGCGGCTCCCTCATCGGCTACACCGAGGAGGGCGCGCCGGTCCTCGGCCAGACCGCCGACTCCCCGACCCAGAACGCCGAGCGCCGGACCGTCCAGGACGGCATCCTCGCGTTCCAGCACATGTGGAACAGGTACGTCACCGCCTCCGGCGGGGCATGGCCGGACCTCGCCCGCCCGCCTGCGGCCCGGGACCGGCTCGCCCGGATCCTGGTCGCCGCGCTGGAGTCGCCCACCCCCGAGGAGGCGGCGGTCTTCGGCAACTGGACCCACGAGGACAACTTCGGCTCCTCCCTCGTCACGACCCTGCTGCCGGCCGACCTCAAGCCCGCGATCCCCTACCTGTCGCCGGGCGACCTCGGCGACCTGGACATGCGCGACTCGTTCTGGCCCGCGCTGATCGCCGCGTCCGACACCGGGCTCGGCGCCATGGCGCGGGCCATCGCGGACGGCGCCATCGCCCCGGAGGCGTTCGACCCGGCGGGGGAGAGGTTCGAGACGCGGCTGCGCTACCGGACGGCCGACGACCGCTGGCACGAGCCCATCCGCAGGCGCGTCCGGATCAACCACAACGGGCTGTCGTTCTCCCGGCTGTCGTTCGAGCACCACGACACGATCGACATCTCGCTCGCCATCCCCGGCCGCCCCGCGATCGTGCGGGTCGACTGGATCGAGGCCAGGGTCATCGCCGGAGGGCGCCGCCGCGAGCAGGTGCTGCGCTGGGACAGGCCGGAGGACTTCGTCGGCCTCCACTACGCCGACTGCCGCTACCTCGGCGGCAACCTGATGGAGTTCGACACCTCCTACGCCGCGGTGTGGCTCCCGCTCGCCCGCCGCGCCGGCGTCCCGGCGGTGTCGTCGGGCCAGATCACCATCGCGTTCGCGATGCTCCCGCAGTCGATGACCGGCATGGCGCCGCGGATGCCCGTCGACCGGAGGGCCGAGCGGTCCGCGCGGGCCGCGCGGCTCACCGAACGGGTCCGCGAGGAGTACCGGACCGCGGGCGTCAAGGGCATCGCCGCCGGCGCCGGACGAGTGGCCAGGAGGAAGCTCGGTGACACGACGTGACTTCGGGGCGGCCGTCACCGGTACCCCCGCCGACCCGCACGCGCAGGCCCGCGCCGCCCGCGAGCAGCCGCTGCTCCTGCACTCCATGTCGGTGTTCCGGGAGCTCTTCCAGACGATCTTCGGCTGCCGCGAGATCGCCACGGTGGTCGAGGTCGGCGTGGAGTCGGGCCAGGTCAGCTCGGTGTACGCCGACCTCGGCGCCACCGTCCACTGCGTCGAGCCCGCCCCCGGCGACGACCTGCGCGCCTTCCTCGCCGAGGACCCGCGCCTGAACCTCGTGGAAGGCCTGTCCCCGGCGGTCCTGCCGGACCTGCCGGCGGCCGACCTCTACGTCCTGGACGGCGACCACAACCACGCCGTCGTCCGCGCCGAACTCGCCTGGATCATGGCGAACGCGCCGGACGCCGTCGTCGTCCTGCACGACGTCCTCTGGCCCTGCGGGCGCCGCGACTTCTACTACCAGCCGTCCCCGCTGGAGGAAACGCACCCGTCCACCACCGACGGCCCGACGGCATGGCACGACGACCTCACTCCCGCGGGCTTCGTCGGCGACGGCGCCTACACGGTGGCCGCGCACGCGGGCGGCCCGCGCAACGGCGTCCTCACGGCCGTCGAGGACGCCCTGGACGACGCCCCCGGCTGGCGCTTCGCGATCGTCCCGGCCGTCTTCGGCTTCGGCGTCCTGATCAGGACGGGCGCCCCCGGCGCGGACGCCGTCTTCGACGCGCTGCGCCCCTACACGTCCTCCCACCTGCTCGCGGCGATGGAGAACAACCGCATCGCCCTCTACACCCGCATCCTGCAGCTCCAGTACGAGGCGGAGGCCCGCACCGCCGACACGAACCGCCTCACCGAGACCGTCGCCGCCCAGCAGCAGGAGATCACCCGCCTCCGCTCCGCCCTCGACCGCGCCAAAGCCGAAACCACCACCAAACACCACGAACTCCAACGCCTGCGTGACGAGCCCGCGAAACCGGCGGCACGGCCCGAGCCGGAATTAGGCGAGGCGGTGTCGGAGTTGGGGCGGGCACTGTCCGCACGCATCCGCAAGAATCCCGGACGACCGCGATGAGACCGGCGGTCCCGGCCCGCAGGCTGCGCCTGATCACACTGCTGGCCTTCCTCGGCTTCTTCGCGGCCGGGGCCGGGTGGGCGATCGCCATGCCATGGGACGGCGGGCCCGACGAGCAGTCCCACATCACCCGCGCGGCCGGTGTGGTGGACGGGCAGCTCACCCCCTCGCCCATCTACCTGCCCGTTCCGGATCTGCCGCGTCCCCTCGCCGGATCGAACCAGACCATCCCGGGCGGCGTGGCCAGGCCGTCCCCGCCCTGCTTCGCGTTCAAGGCGGAGCAGCCGGCGAACTGCGTCCACGAGGACTCGCGGCCACCGCACGAACCGGTGAAACAGTTCACCGCGGGTGCCGGACGCTACCAGCCCACGTACTACGCCCTCGTCGGCTGGCCGCTCAGGTGGTGGCCGGGCGAGGGCGGGCTGCTGGCCGCCCGGCTGCTGAGCGCGGCGCTCTCGGCGGCCTTCCTCGCCGCCGCGGTGTACAGCGTCCTCGCCTGGTCACGGCGCCCCTTCCTGCTCGTCGGGCTGCTCGTCGCCGCGACGCCCATGGCGCTGCACCTCGCCGGCGTGATCAACGCGAACGGCCTGCAGATCAGCGCGGCGATCGCGATGTGGACGGCGCTGATCCCCCTCGTGCTCGGCGAGGCCCCACTCGACCGGCGGCTGTTGATCCTCGCCGGAGTCTCGGCCGTGACGCTCGCCTGGACCCGGCCGGACGGCCCGATGACCGTCGCATTGGCGTTCACGATCCTCACCGCCACCGCGGGCCGGGCCCGCCTGGCGGTTCTGGCACGTTCACGGGGCGCGTGGATTCTGGGGTCGGCCGCGATCGTCGCGTGCGTCCTCTCAGGCATCTGGACGCTCGCCATGAAGGCCACCGAGCTCGTTCCCGTCCCCGGCGGGGCCGGTCTCGGCCCCCGCGACGCGCTCCAGCTGGTAGTCGTCGATCGGACGTCCTTCTACCTCAAGTCGATGATCGGGCATTTCGGCTGGGTGGACGTCGAGATGCCCGACGCCTACTACGCGATCTGGTTCGCCGCGACCGGGTTCCTCGTCGTGGCAGCCCTGGCCGCCGGGCGGCGCGGCGACCGGTGGCGGCTGGCGCTCGTGATCGCCGGAGCCTTCGCGCTGCCGCTGTGGATGGACGTCATGGGCGCCGAGGAGAACGGGATGATGGCGCAGGGCCGCTACATCCTGCCCACCGCGGCCGGCGCCGCGATCCTCGCCGCGTACGTCGTCGACGACCGCGGGCCCTTCCCCGTGCGGTTCGCGCGTTCGGTGGCCCGCTGGCTGACCGCGTCCCTGCTGCTCGCGCATCTCATCGGCCTGGCGTACACGATGATCCGCTACCAGCACGGTCTCCACGGCCGCGTCCCGGCCGTTAACCCGCTTTCCGGCGAGTGGTCGCCGCCCCTGGGCTCGGCCACCGCGCTGAGCGTCGCGGCGGCGGGACTCGTATCACTGGGCGCGATGGTCTGGCTGGCCACCACCGGGAAGAGCACGGCGACCGAGGACGCCCCGACACCGAGAGAAGGATCAGGCAATGCCGGACTACGTCTCGACAGTGGCGATGCACCAGGACACGTGGGGAACGTTCCTCGAACCTGACCCGGGACTGGCGGACGTCGAGCATCCGCACGAGGCGCTCGACATCTCGATCCAGGGCGGCCATCACGCCGATCTGAAGCACTTCGCCGGCAGGAGCACGGTCTTCGACCGCACGGCGGCTCGCATCGACAGCGTGGGCCTCGCCTATGAGGACCAATGCAGCGCCTACCACTACTTCGACCTGTTCGGCTGCGTCGAACGCTGCCACGGAGAACTGACCAGGCTCGTCGATGTCGGCGTGTTCATGGGAGGTTCCTCGGCCATCCTCGCCGGCTGCGTCGAGCCGATGGGACTCGAACTCGACCTCGTCGACGCCAACACCGCCTACCTGCAATTCACCCATGAGCGGTTGCGGCGCATCTTCCCGCGCGCAATGACACGCGTCCGCATGTTCCATGGCGACCTGCCGACCTATGTGGCGAACGTGCTCAGTGCCGAGCACGGGACGCGCGCCCTGGTCCACCATGACGGCGCACACGGCTTCGACCAGGTCGTCAAGGATCTGAGTTCGCTGTTCTTCGTCCGCGACCGTGTCCACGGCCTGGCGATACAGGCCACCCATCTGCGGGGCGACATCCGGTATCTCAACTTCGTGGACGCCGCCGTCTACGCGATGTTCGGCGTCGGCGTGAAGTACGAGCCGCTCGGGGCGAACTTCCCCGCCGGCGCGCCGGTGACCGAACCGAACGCATGGAACGGCAACTACTTCCTCGCCGGGCAGCCCGAGGGGATGTACGTGCCGTTCGACGGGGTGGAGTGGAAGTACCCGCACTCTTCGATGGAGTTGGAGGCGTTCATGCCCGTGAAGGCGGCGCCCGCCGGTTGAGTGTGGCCGGGTGTGGCCAGGGGTGCGGGAGGGGTGTCCGTTCTTCGGCGCAGGTGGGCGTGGTGACCGAAATGGGGTCCGATGCGAGGTTGGTTCGGGGCTCTTCTCAGGAACGTGGCGCGAACGCGCTGGAAGGTCTTTACCCTGGGCTGTGTAGGAAACCGACCGTAAGCTAAGCGAAACCGGCAACCCCCAGGCGTTTCACACCTTCCCGCGACTCCCAGGGGTCTCTCGACGTGACGGACATGGCGAGCGAGTCCGCGAAGGCGCGGCTCACACAGGCCGACCGCGTCCACGTGGGCTGGCGTTACGCGCAGGTGCACCCCGATCCGGGGCCGCCCCCGGGACGGCCCGAGGAGCCCGAGCGGGCCCCGCTGCCGCCGCCCGCGCGGCGGCTCGGCGAGGACATGGCCGGCCGCCCGCTGCGGATCGCGTTCATCGGCACGCTCGCGTTCGTCGCTCTGTTCCTCTTGTGCGGCATCGCCGGGGTCATCCCGTGGGCGTTCGTCGCGGTGGCACTGCTGGCCTGCGCGGTCGTCCTCGCCATCACCGGCGGCGGGCTCTGGCGGGACGAGCGGGGCGTCCGCGAAAGGCTCGCGCAGGAACGGCGCGAAGAGGAGCGCCGCCGCGCCGCCCGGGAGCGGGAACGGGAGACGGCCGAGAAGGACTACGCGAAGGCCAGGGCCGAGTGGGAGCGCCGCCACTCGGCGTACGAGAGCCAGCGCGAGTGGTACCCGGTCGCCGTCCCGCCCGGGGTCGACCGGGTGGACGTCGTGGGCGGCACGCTCGCCGGATGGTCCGCGGCCGTCACGACGATGGGCGCGGCCAGGCTCGCCGTGGGCGCCCGCCTCACCGTCATCGACCTGTCCGAAGGCGCGGTCGCGCACGACCTGCTGCGCCTCGCCGCCGACCGCGGCGACGACCCGCTCGTCTGGGTGCTCCCGGCCGACCTGCCCCGCCTGGACGTCACCCGCGGCCTCAACCCCGAGGCGCTCGCCGACGTCCTCTCCCTGGTCGTGAGCGCGGGCGAGGAGGAAGGCGGCACGCGCGACCTCTCGTTCGACAACTCGATCCTGGAACGCCTCATCGAGGTCCTCGGGCCCGACACCACGATCCCGCGGATCACCGCCGCCCTGCGCGTCCTCGCCCAGGTCGGCGACCCCCGCGACGACCTCCGCAAGGGCCTGCTCACCGAGGAGCAGCACGAGCGCATCGCCACGCTCTTCGGACGGGACGCCACCGACCGCATCGTCGTCCGCCGCGCCTGGGCCCTGGAGGCGCAGCTCCGCAAACTGGAGAAGCTCGCCACCGAGCCGGTACGGCTGCCGCCGTCCCGGCTCCACGTCGTGTCGATGGACCGGCGCGCCGGCGTCCTCACGAACAAGATCCTCGGCACCTACGTGACGACCGCGCTCACGCACCGCATCCGCGAGGCGCCGCCCGGCGGCAGATGGGACCACACCCTGTTCCTGTGCGGCGCCGAGAAGCTGCGCGGGGACGTCCTCGACCGCCTCATCGACGCCTGCGAGGCGACCGGCACCGGCCTCGTCCTTATGTACCGGTCGATCCCGGGCCACGTCCGCGAGCGCCTCGGCCGCCGCGGCCACGCCGCCGTCGGCTTCATGCGGCTCGGCAACCCCGAGGACGCCCGGGTCGCCGCCGAGCACATCGGCGCCGGCCAACCCCTCCTCGTCGCCGAGATCACCGACGCCGCCGGCGAGACCCTGTTCGACGTCGCGGGGGAGAGCTACGCCAGCACGGTCGCCTTCGCCCGCCCGCGCGGCGACGGCCTCACCGACCCCGTCTGGTCGCCGCTGCCCGCCCCGGCCGCCGACGACTCCGTCCTGGTCGAGGGCATCAGCTCCGCGACCGCCTGGGGCCGCACGGTCGCCGACCGCCGCGCCGACAAGCAGCGCTTCCGCGAACTGCTGGTCGAGCCCCCGCAGCTCCAGGAGCTGCCGCCGACCGCGATGGTCTTCACCCACTCCGGCGCGACGGGCCGCCGCACCCTCCTCGTGGACGCCAACCCCGGGATCATCACCCTGCCGACCGCGCACTCCATGGAGTTCGAGGAGTACCTCCGCGAACAGCAGCAAGCAACCCTCGTCGAACCCCCCGACGAAGAGCCCCCGGCGCCGTCCGAGCCTCCAGCGGAACCCGCCACTCCACGCGTCCCGCGAGCCCGCCACGCCCTCCCCCGAGGCGCCGCCCCCCGCCCGGCCCGCATCGTCCCCACCCTGAAACCCAACGGCCGCCACAAAGCCGACCCCCCAACCTGACCCCGGCCCATTCGAGATCGGCCGCTGGCACAAATGACCCGCAACCCCCCATCCGAAAAGTCCTATCAAGCGGACCTTTTCCGGCGCCTATGCCAGTTCTCGTGCCGAGTCAAGGCAGTTACACCTGTCGTCGGCGATCGGGCGGTATGGCCGCCTATTGTCGCGCGAGCGTCGATGTTTCCCCGGCTTTCCCGGCGGTAAACGTCGAGAATTGCGAACGCCAAGTCACTCAGAGTCATGCAGATGCTGATGGCGAAAGAAAGAAGACGTTCGACGCGGGCCGGCGGGTTACTGAAATAAATGTGACCTGCATCACAAAATGAAGATCAACCAGAGGTCTTCCCATCGGTTGATCGCCGGGTTAACTTAAGGCGGCTTTAACAACCCTTTACTCCTTGGGGTTCATATGGGTCGTCATGCGGCATGTCGTTGTGCGTCCGTTCTTCGCTTCATGTTGTGGCGGCGTTCGGCTGCGGCGGCCGCATTTGTGGCCCTGGTAATGGTCACCGGCCTGCTCCAGGTTCCCTTGGTATCGGTGCTGCCGCAGACGGCGGCTCACGCCGATGAGCCGAAGACGGCGGCGACCGAGCAGCAGGCGGTCGCGCAGGCGAAGCGGTCCGGTGCGCCGGTGGAGATCACGTCAAGGCGTGGAGAGAGCCATACGGTGCGTGCGCTGCCGAACGGCCGGATCGAGATCGAGCAGCATGTGCAGCCCATCCGCACTCGCCAGGGCGCCAAATGGGTGGACATCGACACCGCGCTCCGCCGCTCCGGCGACGGGATCGTCCCCACCGCGACGACGGTCGGACTTCGGTTCTCTTCCGGTGGCGACGGTCCGCTGGTGCAGATGACCCTGTCGGGCCGCAAGCTGTCGCTGTCGTGGCCGCAGCGGCTGCCGGAGCCGGTCCTGGATGGTGACACGGCGGTGTACAAGGGCGTCGCGGGCCCGGAGGTGGATCTGCGTCTGCAGGCGCGGCCGGGCGGGTTCGCGCATGTCCTGGTGGTCAAGACCGCGCAGGCGGCCAAGGATCCGCGGGTGGCGAAGGTGGCGATGGCGCTGTCGACCAGTCGCCTGTCGGTGCGCCAGGGCCAGGGCGGAGTCCTGACGGCGGCCGATACCGGCTCGGGCGCGGGAGTGTTCGAGGCGCCCACCCCGCGGATGTGGGACTCCTCGCAAGCCGAGCCGGCGACGGCGCAGGCTCGCGCACGTGCGGCGGATACCGATCCGGCGGCCGGCCCCCCGCAGGGCGCCAAGACCGCACGGATCGGGGTCGCGGTGGGGGACGGACGCATCACACTGACGCCGGACCAGGGACTGCTTTCGGCGTCCGACACGGTGTTTCCCGTGTACATCGACCCGGTATGGGGGGCGAAGAAGGCGACCAGTTGGGGGATGGTCTCATCGGGCTGGCCGGATGAGTCCTACTACAAGTTCGCCGGCAATTCGACCGAGGGGGTCGGCCGCTGTGAGGTCGCCAAGGATCCCAACTGTGTGAAGAATCAGACCAAGCGCCTCTTCTTCCGGATGCCACTTCCCGCGGTGAAGGGCCGCTACATCCAGAACGTCGAGTTCGTGGCGTATGAGACCAGCGCCTACAACTGCGATAATCCCACGTCGGTCCAGCTATGGAGGACCGCCACCCTCCAGTCCTACGCCACCTGGAACAACACGAACAACTCGTCCGTGTGGATGGAGCAACTGGCCGCGAGGGATGTGGCGTACTGCTCCAGAGCTCCGGTGGAGTTCGGCGGCGCGAAGCTGCGGTCGCACGTCCAGGACGCGGTGAACAAGGGCTACGGGACGATCACGCTCGGACTGAAGGCCTACAGCGAGTCATCGATGGACTGGTGGAAGCGGTTCGCCGACGACGCGTATCTGAAGGTGCAGTACAACAACCCACCCAGGCAGCCTGACACCGACACGATGTTCGCTGACCCGGGGACCAAGTGCGTCGACAGCGGCCAGGCCAAGCCGGTCAACGACATCTCCACGGTGTACGCCTACCTGAAGGATCCCGATACCGAGGACAGGAACAAGGTGCAGGGACAGTTCACACTGCACTGGGCCAACAACGCCGATGGGTCGGACTGGGGGCCGAAATGGACATCGTCGCTCACTCCGGCGAAGACGTCCGGCAGCCGGTTCTCGGTAAAACTGCCGTCCACGATCCCGCAGAAGACGAAGATCGGCTGGGGTGTACGCGCCTGGGACGGCGAGCAGTGGGGACCCTGGAGCTACGTCGGCGCCCAAACCGGCTGCTACTTCTACTACGACCCGGCGGTGCCGGCCAAACCCACCGTCACCTCGACCGACTACCCCGCCGATGACGCTTGGCACGGCGGCGCAGGGCAGACTGGCACCTTCACCATCGCCGACTCCGAAGGCGTCGCCGACCGGTACGTCATCACACTCAACGACGAACCCGCGCGAACGGTGACCACGGCCGCCGGCGCACCGCGGCAAGTGCAGATCGCGCCTACCCGTTCCGGCCCCAACATCCTCACCGTGCAGGCTTTCGCCCCCTCCAACCAGAACGGACCGGCGGTCTCCTACGAATTCCGGGCGAACACCGGATCCGATCCGGTGGCTCGATTCAGCATGGATGAAGGCGCCGGAGCGACTGCGGTGGCCTCCACAGGTCCGGGACGACCGGCACACGTGCTGGGCTCGGCAACGCTCGGAGCCGAAGGCAAGATCGGAACGGCGCTGAGCCTGGACGGCGTCAGCGGTTCTGCGGAGAGCAGCCTGCCGATAGTCGACACCACCGAGAGCTATACGGTCTCGGCCTGGGCGAAGCCCACTCAGCACAGGCAGGGTGAGCTCCTTGCGCAGTCCGGGACATACCAAAGCGGCTTCGTCTTGGGCATGCACGCCGACGGGGCGGCCATATTCGAGTGGCCGACCGTCGACAACAACACGGACGGCACACCCTGGCAGTGGGCCGTGGACGATGCGCCGCTCCCGCTCGGAGAGTGGAGCCACCTGATCGGCGTGTACGACAAGAGCGCCGCACAGATGCGGCTCTACGTGAACGGCGAGCTCCAGGCGACCAGGAACGGGGTGACGCCACTGAAGACCAATGGCCCACTCCAGATAGGTCGGAGTCTCTACAACGGCTTCTTCGTCAACAACTGGCCGGGCTTGATCGATGACGTGAAGGTGTTCGGCCGCCCCCTGTCGGACGCACAGGCACAGCAACTCGCCACGGGAACCACGCCCGCAGGAACCGATCTGGTCGCGCACTGGAACTTGGACAATGCGCAGGGCGCACCCCGTGTGTACAGCCCGGTGGCTCCATGGAAGGCGACCCTTCACAACGGAGCCGCCCTCGGTAGGCCCGGTCAGGTAAAGACTGCGCTGGACCTCGACAACACCGCCCACCAGTACGCTGGCACTGATCGTCCTGTGGTCAATACTCTGCGCAGTTTCGCAGTATCGGCTTGGGTGAAGGTCGACGGCGCGGCCTCCTCACCCACGAGTAATTTCACTGCGGTCTCGGCCCGTGGCAACTACCACAGCGGCTTCTACCTCAAGTACGTCGAGGCCACCCACCGATGGGTGTTCGCACGAACAGGCGAGGATGGCGACGATCCTGACTGGTATCAGGCCACGTCGAAGGATCCAGCGCAAACCGACGAGTGGACCCACCTGGTCGGGGTCTATGACGACACATCCAAGCGGCTACAGATCTACGTCAACGGTCAGCGGGGCATCGACAGCCCTGAGGTGACCTCGCGCTGGCTCGCCACCGGCGGCCTGGAGATCGGGCGCGCCCAATGGGCTGCCAATCCGGTCGACGACTGGGCCGGCCTGATCGACGACGTACGCGTCTACGACCGGGTGGTGGGCCGGCAAGAAGCCGAAGAGATGGTCACCCAGCAGCCAGTGCTCAGGGCCCGATGGATCCTCAACACGGACGGATCGGGTGAGCCCGCGGGTGCACCATCGCTGGTGATGCACAACGGTGCGGCCATCGACCCCACGGCGGGCTTCGGCGGATGGGTGTCACCGGCGGGCTTGAGGCTCAACCCGGCGCAGAAGGCATTCGCGGAAACACCCGAACCCGTCGTGGACACCGACAAGAGCTTCACGATCACCGGCTGGGTCCGCAACGATGGCCGGCCCCAGCAAGCAGCAACGGTCTTCTCCCAGCCGGGAGCCAATATCAATGCCTTCGCGCTGCGGTACGTCCCCGGCGAGGATCCGGCCGAGCAGGGCGGCTGGCAGGTCGTGATGCACAACTCCGATGACGGGGCCGCCCCGGCGCTGACGGCGTCCCACTCGGGTTTCGTCCCGCAGGACTGGTCGCATGTGGCAGTGGTGTACGACGCGCTGCGCGATCGCGTCAGCCTGTACGTCGACGGACAGTTGGAGGAAACCGCAGACGGGGTCTCCCAAGAAGACCAGATCACCGGATTCAAAGCCGCGGGCAACGGTGGCCTTCAGGTGGGCCGCACCAAATTCGGCGCTGCCGATGGCACCGAGTACTGGACCGATGCCGTCGATGACCTATGGGCCTACCAAGGTGCCTTGACGACGGAGCAAATCCAGTCCTTGGCCGGCGATATCGAGCTCCCCACCGAGGACGGCCCCTAGGCCCCATCCGGGCCCGCCGTTCCCGTCATGGTCGGCAGCGGCGGGCGAGCCGAGTCCCCCCCTTCTCTTCGTGATCTCTGAAGCGCCCCATGTCCCGGGGTGGTAGCGATGGAGGATGTCGTGAACGCAGGCCGGAGAATGTCTGGTCGCACCCGGCGCACAAGACTGGTGCTGGGATCACGTCGGGCGGTGGCCGCTGTTGCGGCGGTGCTCACCGTCGCCATGCCCGCCGGGTTGCTGTCGGTCCCGCCGGCGTTGGCCGATCCGCCGAACTCCCACCGCCCCAAGGTTGGGAACCATGAGAAGCCGGTGCCGGGGCACGACCTGAAGGTCCGCCCACGCAAGATCGATCCGGTCGAAGGCGGGCCCGCCGCGAGGGCGGCATGGCCGCAGGCAGGTACGGCCGAGGTCGCCGTCCCGTCCGGCACGAAGACCGCCGGTGTGCGCGCGGGCAAACTGCCGGTGCAGGTGTTGCCGCCCGCTGAACAGCCACGCTCGGCGAGGACCGTCCCTGCGGCGGGTCGTGTGCGGGTGCAGGTCCTTGACCGGCAGACCAGCCACGGGCTCGGTGTGGACGGGCTTGCTCTCACAGTGGCGCGCACGGACGCAGGGACGCCGGGGCGGGTACGAGTACGACTGGACTACTCGACGTTCGCGCAGGCGTTCGGCGGCGCCTACGGTGCGCGTTTGCGACTCCTCCAGTTGCCGCAATGCGCCCTGAGCACGCTGGACAAGCAGGAATGCCGAACGCCCAAGCCGGTGACGGCACGCAACGACACGGCCGCCAAGACACTGACCGCCGATGTCGAGGCCGTCCCGTCCGCCGTCTCGGGCTCACCGGCGGTGGCGTCGGGACAGAACGCGACCCTGCTGGTCGCGGCCGCCGATTCCGGCAGCTCACAAGGCGACTACAAGGCGACATCCCTAGAGGCATCGGCGACGTGGGGCGCCGGCGGCAACTCCGGGGACTTCGGCTGGTCATATCCGATGCGCGTCCCGCCCGTTCCCGGCGGGCTGACACCGAAGGTACAGCTGACCTATTCCTCCGGCAGCGTGGACGGCAAGACCGCCAACACCAACGGGCAGCCCTCATGGGCCGGTGAGGGCTTTGACCTGTGGCCCGGCTTCATCGAACGGCGCTACAAGTCGTGTGAGGACGACGATGCTCCCAAAGACGAATTCGGGAACTCTCCTGGTGACCAATGCTGGGGGTATGACAACGCGACGGTCACCTGGAACGGCAAGGGCGGGGAGCTGATCAAAGCCGCCGACGGCAGCTGGCGGATGAAGAACGATGACGGCACGAAATTCGAGAAACTCACCAGCTCTGCCACCGGAAATGGTGACGACAACGGCGAGTATT
Source organism: Actinomadura madurae (assembly GCF_900115095.1). Classification (GTDB taxonomy): domain Bacteria; phylum Actinomycetota; class Actinomycetes; order Streptosporangiales; family Streptosporangiaceae; genus Spirillospora; species Spirillospora madurae. The sequence goes on along the minus strand of NZ_FOVH01000005.1, from coordinate 71,159 downwards.
GGAAGGTCACGACCACTGACGGCACCCAGTACTTCTTCGGGTTGAACAGGCTGCCGAACTGGACGAGCGGCAAGCCGGAAACCAACTCGACCTGGACGGCGCCCGTCTTCGGCGACGACTCCGGTGAGCCCTGTCATGACTCCACCTTCGCGAGCTCGTGGTGCCAGCAGGCCTACCGCTGGAATCTGGACTATGTCGTCGACCCGTCCGGTAACGCGATCACCTACACCTACGGCCAGGAGACCAATCACTACGGCCGCAATATCGAACCCGAGGACGAGACCCCGTACGTCCGCGGTGGCTACCTGAAGACGATTTTCTATGGCCTGCGCAAGGACGCCCTGTTCGCCAAGGCTCCCGCCCAGGTCTCGTTCGCCACCTCCGAACGCTGCATCCCGGACGACGACTTCGACTGTGACCCGGCGAAGATCGGCGACAAGCCGGACCACTGGTGGGACGTCCCGTGGGACCTGAACTGCAACTCCGGACAGCAATGCAAGGACACCCACGGCTCTCTGTCGCCGACGTTCTGGTCTCGTAAGCGGCTGACCAAGGTCACCACCCAGATCCTCAAGCCGGACGGGTCGGACTACCGACCGGTGGATTCATGGTCGATGGATCATCAGTGGGGACTGGCGGACGTCGAGCGCGACCTGCTGCTCAAGGAGATCACGCACACCGGGCACGCCGCGACCGACGGCGGCGGTGCGGTCTCGCTCCCGAAGGTGACCTTCAACCACGTCCAATTGCCGAACCGGCTGGACAGGACCGGCGACGACATCCTGCCCTACATCCGCTACCGGCTCGGCGCCATCTATGACGAGTCGGGCAGCCAGATCGACATCGCCTACTCCGAGCCGGACTGTTCGCTGTCGGATCTGCCGACCCCGGAGACGAACACGACACGTTGCATGCCGGTGATCTGGACACCGCCCGGACGGGAAGACCCGATCACCGACTGGTTCCACAAATACGTGGTGACCTCGGTCATCCAGACCGACCGCACCGGCCTGGCCCCGGACATGGGCACCAAGTACGAATACGTGGGCGATGCCGCCTGGCATTACGACAACGATGACGGCCTGACCAGGGAGAAGGAGAAGACCTGGTCACAATGGCGCGGCTACGGCCAGGTCCGCACCTTCACCGGCGACCCGGCCGCTCCCGCCACGCGGTTGGACACGCTGTACCTGCGCGGGATGGACGGGGACCGCAAGAACAAGGACGGCGGCACCAAATCCGTCACAGTTGCGGACGGTGAGGGCGGCACCCACACCGACCACGACGCGCTCGCCGGGTTCTCGCTGAAGACCGCCCAATACACCAAACCCGACGGCAGCGTTCACGCGAAGACGGTCAACGCTCCGTGGCGGGTCCAGACCGCGTCCCGCACCCGGCCCTGGGGCACCACCACCGCGAATGTGGTGGCGGTCGGCAGCACCCGCACATGGACGGCCAAGGACGGCGGCGGCTGGACCGAGACCAGGACCGACAACACCTACACCGCTTCCGGCCCGGGCATCGGCCGGATCACCGCGGTCAACGACCTCGGCGACACGGGCACGTCGAGCGACGACAAATGCACGCGCACCGACTACGCCGACAACACCGATGCCTGGATGGTGTCTTTTCCCTCCAAGGTGGAAACCGTCTCGGTCTCCTGTGCCACCACTCCGAACCGGCCCGCCAAGGTCATTTCCGACACGCGGACCTACTACGACAACGGCGGGTTCGGCGCCGCCCCGTCCAAGGGTGACATCACCAAGGCCGAGAAGCTCGCCGACTACGAGGGAACGACTCCCAAATACGTGACCCAGGCCACCAATGTCTACGACTCGTTCGGCCGCGTCACAGAGGTCAAGGACGCGCTCGGCGCCGCCACGACCACCGTCTACACCGACACCCACGGCCTGACCACCGACAAACGGATCACCACCCCACCGGCCAAGCCGGGCGAAGCCGGTACGGCGTTGACCACCACGGAGGAACTGGACCCGGCGTTCGGGCAGCCGGTACGCACCACCGACGCCAACGGGTTGAACACGGACCTGGTGTACGACGGGCTGGGCCGCTTGCGGAAGGTGTGGCTGCCCGACCGCTCCAAGGCCAACAACCAGAACCCCAACCGCGAGTTCGAGTACCGGGTCGCCGAGGGGCAGATCGCCGCGATCACCGACAAGTCCCTTACGGCGACCGGCGGGCAGCGTGTCGAGAAGGTCGAGCTGCTGGACGGGTGGCTGCGCTCCCGGCAGATCCAGGTGCCCGGCCCGACCGGACGTCTGGTCTCCGACACCTTCTACGACGACCGAGGCCAGGTCATCAAGGCGTATGCCGCCTATCCGGCCTCCGGCGCCCCTGAACCCGCCCTGTTCGGCGTCGGCACCCCCGGCGACGTGGAGACCCAGACCCGCACCGAGTACGACGGCCTGGGCCGTAAGACCGTCGAGAAGCTCACCACGGGCAACGGTTCCCAACCGGATCAGGAACTATGGCGTACCACCTACTCCTACGGCGGCGGCAACCGCGTCTCCGTGACCCCGCCCGCCGGCGGCACACCCACCGCAGAGATCACCAACGCCCGCGGCCAGGTGACCGAGCGTCGCCAGTACAAGGCCGCGACACCGTCCGGTGAGTTCGACGCCACTAACTACACCTACACCCCTGCCGGGGAGATCGCATCGATCACCGACCCCTCCGGCAACACCTTCACCACCACCTACGACCTACGTGGACGCAAGACCCAGACGACCGACCCCGACAAAGGCACCAGCACTTTCACCTACGACGACCTGGATCGGCTGACCTCTACCACCGACGCCCGCGGCAAAAAGGTCTTCACCGAATACGACGGCCTGGGACGTAAGACAGCCACCCACGACGGCGCCGCCGACGGGCCGCTTCTGACCTCGTTCACCTATGACACCGTCACCCGCGGCAAGGGCGCCCTCGCCACTGCCAGCCGTCACGCGGACGACGCTGAATACACCAGCCAGATTCGCCAGTACGACACCCTCGGCAGGCCAGAGGCCATCACCATCACGATTCCGTCCCAGCAGGGGGCACTTGCCGGCGCCTACACGTTCTCCAGCAAGTACAACCTGGACGGCACCGTTCAAAGCAACTCTCTGCCCGCTAAAGGCGGCCTGCCTGTCGAGACTTTGGTCAACAGCTATGACACCTGGCTGCGGCCGACCCGTATGGCGACCACCGGCACGACTTACGTCGCTGACACCGTCTACACACCGACCGGTAAACCGTCCATCGTCGAACTGGGCACAACTCCCAAGCGCGCCTGGCAGACCTTCACCTACCAGCACGGGACGCAACGCCTCGATACCGCGAAGACGCTGCGCGAGGGCATCGACGGCAACGACCGGAATGCCACCTACCAGTACACCGACGCCGGCAGCGTCACGTCGATAACTGACAACTCCCGCGACGGCATCGACAACCAGTGCTTCGCCTACGACCACCTGCAACGCCTGACCGAAGCCTGGACCCAGGGAACCGCCGACGCCTGCGCCAGCGAGCCGACCAGCTCAGTGATAGGCGGCCCAGCCCCGTACTGGCAGAGCTTCGGGTACGACAAGGCCGGTAACCGCACCAACGAGACCCGCCACGGTATCGGCGGTGCGGCCGACACCGTCCGCACCTACACCTACGCCCCCACCGGACAAGGCAACCGCCTCACCCAGGTCACCCAGACCGGACCCGCCGGAAACCGCACCGACATCTACGGCTACGACGCCACCGGCAACACCATTACCCGTGCCGTCGACTCCGGCACCCCGGGCACCGGGCAGACCCTGGAATGGGACACCGAGGGTGAACTGGCGAAGGTCACCGAGAACGGCAATGACGAGACCTTCATCTACGACGCCACCGGCAACCGCCTCATCCGCAAGGACCCGACCGGCGCCACCCTCTACCTCCCCGGCGGCACCGAACTGCGCGCGTTGAACGGCGCCACCACCCCAACCGGCACTCGCTATTACGACTTCGCCGGCCAGACCGTCGCGATGCGCACATCCGATGGCACCCTGACTTACCTCACCGGCGACCACCAGGGCACCGACCAGATCGCCATCAACGCCGCCACCCAAGCCAGCACAATTCGTCGCTTCACCCCGTTCGGCGGGATCCGTGGAATGGACGACGACGCGACCTGGCCAGGCGACAAGGGCTTCCTCGGCGGCACGCAAGACCCCACTGGCCTCACCCATCTCGGCGCCCGCGAATACGACCCGGACACCGGCCGCTTCATCTCCGTCGACCCCGTCATGGATCAAGCCGACCCCCAGCAGATGAACGGCTACACCTACGCCAACAACAACCCGGTGACGCATGCCGACCCCGACGGCCAGTGCCCACCGGACATCTGCGGCGCCGGCGTCATCAACGTAGGCCACAGCAAACCAGCCAAAACCGGCGGCTGCGGCCACGACATCTGCGGCTCTCCGAAGAACACCGCGAACATCGTCGACAGCTACTTGAGGCCGCGTAGAACCAAAATAGGTGCCACCGTAATCAACGCACCTACAGCGGCTGCCTACCGTGCAGCTTTCCTAAGTGCGCTCCTCTTGAGGGACAAGAGCATCTACTGGGTCGACAGGCACGACCCGCTTCCGACCTGCACGCCCGGAGCCGCCGGCGCGGTCAACGGCGCATGTTCGCCCGGTGACATCGACATCCTCACGAGATTCGGCGACCTGGTTTGCAAGGTCGGCGGCTTCAAGTGCAGCCACCTGTCGACTCGCAACTACTTCCTCCTCGGTCTCAGTGGCTTCGAACCCGGCATGGAGGGCGGCGTAGGCCACCCGGGCGGGCTCGGAGGCGGCGGACGATCGAAGTCGGGGAAGTCGCAGAATCTCCGTTCCTGTAGCAGCTTCGTACCGGGAACGACGGTCCTCATGGCCGACGGAAGCCGCAAACCCATCGAGGATGTCAAGGTCGGCGACAAGGTGCTCGCCACAGACCCCGAAACCGGTGAAACCCGAGCCCAGCCCGTCCTGGGCACGATCACCAGCAAGGGCGACAAGAACCTCGTCCAGATCACAGTGGACGGCGACGCTCCCAGCTTCACCGGATCAACGAGCAACACAGCCAAGCCCCGAGACTCAAAGGGCGGCGTGGTTATCGCCACCGACCACCACCCCTTCTGGGTCGCGGGCGACATCAACCAGTGGGTCGAGGCGGCCGACCTCCAGCCTGGCATGTGGCTCCGCACGAGCGCCGGCACCTACGTCCAGATCACTGCCACGCAGCACTGGACCACCCACCACCAACGCGTCCACAACCTCACCATCGCCAACACCCACACGTACTATGTGCTGGCAGGGGCGCCGGTCCTAGTTCATAACGACAACGGATGCGGCGTCGCCCGTAACGAGAAGGGGCAGTTCACATCTGGAGAGAATGCGGATGCGGCCCGAGGGCGCCAGACGCACCTGAACTACAGGAGTGCCTTGGGGGCTGGATACGACTTCGAAGTCACGCTCCCGAGCGGGCTGAGGCCTGATGCGGTCGACTGGAAGAACCGGGTTGTGCGTGAATTGAAGTCAGATGCGAGGAGCAGTCAGGCGACAGGACGGCGACAGCTGCAAAAATACGTTGCCGAGTTGGAAGATATTACCGGTCAGAGTTGGACTGGTCATCTCGATACGTATAAGAGGTTTGGCTGATGGTGAACTCGATCCTCTTGGAGGCCATCAATGAGGTCCTCGTGCCGCTGGGCTTTAGAAGGAAGTCGGCAAATTGGTGCAGAGTGTCTGGCGATCTCTACTGTGTGGTTAACGTCCAGAAATCACGTTGGGATGAGTCATGCTACGTGAATGTCGGATTCACCCCGGCGGCCAAAGTCAAGACGGGATGGCTATCTGAATCAAAGTGCCTAGTCAGGTTCAGAGTGGACGCAATCTCCTCTATCTCCCGGGAAGGGCTCGAACTCCTATCGGGAGGATGGGTGGATGCGAGCGGAGAGCGTGAATTTCGAGGAGATGTTGTGGACAAGATTGCAACTCCAGTAGCGCGGACAGTTGATTCGATTGCGAGCATGCAGGACTTGAAATATCTGTTGCATACAAGCATTAGTGATCAGGTGTTCATTCATCGCGAGGTCAGGGACGAATTGCTCGAAGAGGATTGATGCAGCTTCCTCTCACTCGGAAGTGGAATGGATGATTCGATAGATGCGCCGCGTCCGTGACCTGGCCAAACCAGCCACCGTGGGTGAGCAGGGCGAGCTGTTCCCCGCCTGGCGCTACCACCAGTTCTTCACCGACAGCCCCTTTGAGACGCTGCAGGCCGAGCGCCACCACCGCTACCATGCCGTGATCGAGCAGGTCATCGCCGACGGGAAGGCCAGCCCTCTGGCCCACCTGCCCTCCGGGAACTTCAACGCAGGCGCCGCCTGGCTGGCCTTGTGGGCGATGTCGTTTCAACCTGCTGCACGTCACCGGCAAGCTGGCCTCGGCCTTCCACGCCCGTGCGACCACCGCCACCATCCGCGCCCACCTGCTCAACATCCCCGCCCGGCTGGCCCGCTCGGCCCGCCGCCTGTAGCTGCACCTGCCCCGGCATTGGCCCTGGGCCAACGCATGGCGGCAGTTGTTCGACACCATCCACGCCCCACCCGACAGCATCTGACCTGCCGTTATCCGCCGCCCGCCAGGGCCCGACCGGAACTGAAAACGTGGAAGAGCTGGGCAGACCAGCCGATCACCCTTACCCGCGGGCGGTCGATAACTCGACCGTCCTACCGAAAAGGCCGAAAGATGAGCCTCGATTCACCATCGGTGGATCGAGGCTAAGAGGAGATCACAAATAGCGGTACCAACTGGCGGGTATTTCCCACAAGGCGATTCCGAGAGTGCGTGGGCACTTGGGGTGCAGGGCCGTTTGACAGTGACACGGCCGAAGACTTTGTCGACGGTCTGGAGCGGCTGGCTGTCGAGGAACGACTGGCGGCGTTGGAGCGCATATTCACTCGTGCCATCCATTCCGTGGAGCTTGAGGAGTCACCTGGGGAAGTCGTGGCTGCTGCCGCAGTGGTGGCCGCAAACCTGGAATCGGGTGCCGCTTTGCCCTGGAGCACGGACTATCCGGGTATTTCGGCCTGGTTGCCGGAGCCTGTTGCGGCTGAGCTCTCACCTGCGGCGCTGCGGGCGATGGAGGCCGTTATTCCGGCCGACGGATGGTTCCGGCGAAGCTGGGTGACCAACGAAGAGAGGCGCGAAGCTGAGAGTGTCGTCGACACTCTGAAATCTGTTTTGGATTATCGCCGATAAGTGTATGGCTCGACCTGTCTCGAATCGACTGCGCACCGCTATCCGACACGGGTGCGGGAAAACGCGGACGTCAGGCTCCTGACCTCGTGGTCGTCAGAGTAGTGAGGCCAGTTCGAGGGCTTCATGGCGGGGTAGTAGTCGGCGAAGTCTGGTGTGGGGGAGTCATCGCGGGGCGGCTACGGGGATGTCCAGGTAATACTCCCAGCCGGGCCCGACCTCGCCGACCTGGTCGGTGGACTCCAGGCGTTGCACGAAGCGCAGTCGCGTCGAGCCGTCCGCTTCCTCCAGCAGCAGTTCGAGGAGCCAGTCGCCGTACTCAGTGCTCGTGAATGCTTCTGCCGCTTTTCGAGAAAGCTTGCAGAATGAGAGGGAGGTTGAGTTGGCGGCTGGTCCTGCCGGCGGTGGCCTGGAGGCAATGCTGGAGAGTGGAAGACCGGCGAAAACGGGTAGTCGCGTGGTGGTCGAGACTACTTATGAGGAAGCTCATGCGATATACTCACTATTAGTCTGCCTCCCATTATATTTTGCTACTGAAGAGACATTTCACTCCAGGGTCGGAGCCTTTACCGAGAATCTGATCGATATGGCTCACGGTTTTCTGATGGCGGTTCGTGAACTGGGCGGCTGAGCGTTCTCAAAGTCGGCATGTGGTGAAGCCCCGATCAATCTGTGCATCGTTAAGCCATGGCAGGACCTTTGGCGGAGACCCCTGACGCCGGGGTGGACGTTAGAGCCGTGAAGCCTGGTCGAGGAAGTGGGGCTTCATGGCGGGGTAGTAGTCGGCGAAGTCTGGTTTGGGGGAGTCTTCGCGGGCGGCTACTAGCATGTCCAGGTAGTACTCCCAGCCGGGGCCGACCTCGCCGATCTCCTTGGTGGAGTCCAGGTGCTGGACGAACCGCAGCCGTGTGGTGCCGTCCGCTTCCTCTAGATGCAGTTCGAGGAGCCAGTCGCCGTAGTCGTCGGACGCCGACAGTGCCAGCCGCTTCGGCGGCTCGCATGCGTCGATGTGCATGTCCATCCATGGCTCTTCTTCTTCGAAGGCCATCTGGACCTGGATGGTCTTGCCGGGGGCGGCGTCGCCTTTCCAGGGGCCGAACCAGCGGGCCGTGCGGTCGGGGTCGGTGACGCTGGCCCACACGTCCGTGATGGGCGCGCGGAACGTCCGGGTGAGGACGAGGTCGCTTCCGGTGCCGGTACGCAGAAGTTGAGCGGTCGGTTTCATGCCGTGTCCTCCTTTGGCTGGGCGGGAGCCCGGCCGGACCGGTTCTCGCGCCTGGTTCGGTAGACCTCTGTCTCCAGTGCGTCGAAGCGGTGCTCCCAGCCGGACGGTTCGGCGAACTGGGCGAGCCACGTGGACAGCTCGGAGAACCGTCCGGCGTCGAGCTCGTAGAGCCGATTTCTGCCGACCGCCTCGCCGCGTACCAGACCGCTCTGCCGCAACACGCGCAGGTGGCGGCTCACGGCCGGCCGGCTGATCTGGAAATGCGCGGCGATCTGCCCCGCGGAGAGCCTGCCCCGGCGCAGCATGACCAGGATCTCCCGGCGTACCGGGTCCGCGATCGCCCCGACGACGTCGTCCACGGAGAAAGCGTAACTCATAGGTTACGCATCTGGCCACACCGGGATTGAAGGCGGGGACGGGCGTAGTGCCAGGAAGGTTCGGGTCTAGCCCGGGCCGGAGGTGTTGCGGATCATTCGGCCCAGGACCTTGAGTGCGGCGACGTAGTCGGCGTCGTCGATGCCCTCGTGGATCCGTGCGGTGATCTCCGGCGCCAGTTGCTTGATGGCTCGTCGGCCCTCCTCGCCTTCGGGGGTGATCCACAGGCGGCCGTCGTCGTCGCGCCGGAGCCAGCCGCGGGCGAGGAGTGCCTCGGCCTCGGCTTCCAGATCGTCCTCGGGGCGGAGGTAGGTGCGCATCGCGTGGGCCAGTTCGGGGATCGTCATGCCCTGGCCGTCGGGCGAGATGTCGTGGGGAGAGAGGTTGCGCAGCAGCCAGAACTGCGGCTGGGTGGAGCCGTGCCGTGCCTGCTCCGCGCGGATGAAGCCGATCACCGACTCGTAGGCGACGCCGGTCCAGTAGGCGGCGGGCTGGCGGGCAAGCTCCTCATCGCTCATCTGGTCGATGCTCGGGATCTCGGTCGTGGTCATCAGGCGTGTCTCCTCACCAGTGGGACCGCATCACGCTAGAACCTCGACTTTTGTTGAGGTCAAGTGCTCCTTTCCGGGGCATGGTCGGCTTCTTAGGTCTTCCTGGGTGGGCATTGGCTTGGGGGGCTGTGGGCGTCAGGATGCTGGGGTGGGGTTGTCTTCTGGGTCGTTGCCGCCGTTTCCTCGGGTGCCGGGTGCTCTGGGTGGGGGGTCGGTGGTGTTGCCGGGGCCCTGGTATCGGATTCAGGCTGTGCCGGCGCCTCAGCGAGGGGCCTCGGCCGAGTGGGACTTCGTGAGTGTGCTGCCTGCGGCCTTGTCGGCGGCTCGGCTGGGGCGGCCGTTCGTGGTGGGATGGTTGTCGGCGGGGAGTGGGGCGCCGCTTCAGCTGATCACTAACGCGGGGCCCATCGGGACGCCGGAGGCCGGGGCCGAGACGCATGGGTTGCTGTTCCCGAGTGGGGCGCGTGGGGTGCCCATCGGGGACGGGTGGTTGCGGCAGGCCGAGCGGATGACGTGGACGCGGTGTCCCGGGCGGCTGGCACCGCCGGGGGGTGGGGTCGAGGGCGGGCCCGGGCTGTTCGAGGCGACGCTCGTCACGTTGATGGAGCGGCCGTTCGGGTGGTTCGTGGTGGCCGATCCGTGTGACGAGCGGTTGATCGATACCGAGATGCGCGAGTTGCACCACGAGCTGCGGATGCTGCGGCGAGGCGAGGACGAGCACGCGCGGCTGGCGGTGGCCAGGGCTGATCAGCGGCTGGCGGAGTTGGACGCGTTCCGCGAGGCCGGGCTCTGGCAGGTGCGCGTCCTCGCGGGGGCCGCGTCGCAGGACGAGCTGGGGCAGATCGCGCCCGTGCTGGTCGGGTCGATGGAGCTCGGGCATCATCCGTACCGGCTCAGGTCGGGGCAGGGGAGCGGGACGTTCGCGGAGATGCTGAGCCCCGGGGCGGCGCCCGCGCCGGTTCGTCCCGCGGCGGAGGAGCAGCGGTTCCCGTTCGTCGCGACGGCGGGGGCGCTGGCGGCGCTGGCCGGGCTGCCGCGGCGGGAGGTCCCCGGGCTGCGGGTGCTGGACGCCGGGTACTTCGACGTCACGTCCGAGACCACCCCGCAGGGCGGCGAGCCGCAGATCGAGCTGGGCGCCATCCTGGACGGGCAGGACCGGCAGGTCGGACGGTTCACCGTGCCCCGGTCGACCATCAACCGGCACGTGTTCGTGACGGGCGCGACGGGCGCGGGCAAGTCGCAGACCGTCCGGCATCTGCTGGAGCAGCTGACCAGGGCGGGCGTCCCGTGGCTGGCGATCGAGCCGGCGAAGTCGGAGTACGCGGCGATGGCGGGCCGGATCCGGGACCTCGGCGGGCCGGTGACCGTGGTCAACCCGTCCGACCCGGGTGCCGTGCCGCTGTCGGTGAACCCGCTGGCGCCCGAGCCCGGCTATCCCGTCCAGGCGCACATCGACATGGTGCGGGCGCTGTTCCAGGCCGCGTTCGACGCCGAGGAGCCGTTCCCGCAGATCATGGCGCAGGCGCTCCAGCGCGTCTACGAGAACAACGGGTGGGACGTGGTGACGGGCGCGGGCGTGCCCGGGTCGCTGATCGAGCCGGCGGTCCCGACGCTGGAGCAGCTGCAGAACGCGGCGCTCCAGGTCATCCAGGACGTCGGGTACGGGCGCGAGCTGATGGCCGACGTGCAGGGGTTCGTCGACGTGCGGTTGAGGTCGCTGCGCATCGGGTCGGCGGGACGGTTCTTCGAGGGCGGTCACCCGGCCGACATCGGCGGCATGCTGCGCGACAACATCGTCCTCGCCATCGAGGACGTCGCGAACGACGAGGACAAGGCGTTCCTCATGGGGACGCTCATCATCCGCATCGTCGAGCACCTGCGGATGCGCGAGCGCAGGCGCGACCGCGCGGCCGGGCCGGCGCTGCGGCATGTGATCGTCATCGAGGAGGCGCACCGGCTGCTGCGCAACCGCGGCCCGGAGCGCGGCAGCTCGCACGCGGTGGAGCTGTTCGCCGGGATGCTCGCGGAGATCCGCGCGTACGGCGAGGGCATCATCGTGGCGGAGCAGATCCCGACCAAGCTCGTCCCGGACGTGATCAAGAACACGGCGCTGAAGGTCGTGCACCGGCTGCCCGCCTACGACGACCGGCACCAGGTCGGCGCGGCGATGAACCTGGACGGCGACCAGTCCCGCGAGGTGGTGTCGCTACGGCCTGGCGTCGCCGCGGTGTTCGCGGACGGCATGGACCGACCCCTGCGCGTGCGCGTCCCGCTGGGCGAGGGACGCGAGGCCGAACTGCCGGGCCCGCCCCCGCCGGTCGACGGGCGACGCTCGGCGGCCTGCGGCTGCGAGTGCCGGTCGGGCCGCGCCTGCACCCTGTGGGAGCTCCGCGAGGCCGACCTGATCGCGGGCCACGCGGACTGGGCGTGGCTGCGGCTGTGGGCCGACACGCTCGTCCTCGCGCATGTCGTGAACCGTCCGATGCCGGCCGTTCCGCCCGAACTCGGGCGCGCCTGGTCGCGCCTCGCGCCGAGGCTCCGCGAGTGCGCGCTCGCGACCGTCCTGGAACGGGCGGTGACGCGCCGGTCCCGGTCGCTGCGGACCGCCTACCCGCCGTCCGACCTGACGGCCGCCGCCGCCGAGGTCGCGCAACGCCTGCTGGGCGGCGGCGCATCCGGTGCCGCCCCCGGCCCGCAATGGCTGATCCCGCAGGTCAAATGGCTGCACGAGCTGGACCGCCTCTTCCCCTACGGCGGCGCCGTCCCCGACAAGCACGCTCTCGCGCCGCCCCTCGACTACCCGCTGCCCGGCCTCAAGCAGCCGCCGGACGCGAAACTGGGCCACCGCCTGCGCGCCCTGCGCCGCCATCCGCTGTCGATGGAGCTGGAACGCAACCGTCCGATCGCCCTGACGGCCCTCTACGGCGACGACGACCAGTCGGGCTTCTTCCAGGACCTCGCCGTCGTCGCGATCGGGTTCGACGAGGACGACCAGATCGACCACGTGGCCGAGACGATGCGCGTCACCGGATGGCTGGAGCCGGTGCTGAGCTGGTTCGACCGTTTCGTCACGCCCTTCGAGGACCCCTCGAAGGGGCTGCCGTTCCTCGACCCGCCCCGCGAGGACGGCTGACTCAGATGTCGGACTCGGTGCGGGCGGGAAGGCCGGCCTTCTCCGCGACCGGCGCCCAGTAGCCGATGAACTCGGTCTTGGCGTCGCTGGCGCGCCGGTTGATGTCCGACACCTCGCCCTCGGACGGGCAGCCGGGCGCGACGTCCAGGTAGCGCTGGTTCGACTCGGTCGACGCCTCCAGCGCCCGGACGAGCGCGTCCTTCAGCTGCTCGCCGCTGTCGAGCGCGCTCACCTGCAGATTGCGCGCCTCGTCCAGCTGCCCCTGGCGCGCGTTGAGGATGCGCTGCAGACCGCCCCTCGAGCAGCCGCCGACCACCACCGTGCCGAGGTCGGAGCGGGTGGAGCCCATCTCGTCCAGAAGCGTGTCCACGGCCTTGGCCTGCGCGTCGAAGTCGCCCTCGGTGCTCCCGGTCTCGGATGGGGCGCTCTGGCTCTGCTGGGCGGACGGCTCGGACGCGGCCGGAGGCGTCGTCTCGGACCCGCTCGGCCAGAACACGATGGCCAGCGCCAGCCCGATCAGCAGGACGACCCCCGCCGCGCCCAGGAAGTACGGAAGCCTGCCGCGCTTCGGCGGCGCCGGCGGCTGCCAGATCGCAGGCTCCGCCCACGGTTCGGGCGAGAGATGGGTCGTCCGCTCCTCCGACGGCGGCATCGGGGTGGTGTGGTCGGCCTGCGCGCCCCACTGCAGCGTCCAGGGCGGCGGCACCGGCACGCCGCCGCCCTGCGGGTCGCGCACCGTCGCGTCCCCGCCGCCGGACGGCGGAAGCGGCGCGTTGCAGCGCGTGCACGTGGGCGACCCTGACGAGGTGTCGGTCCCGCAGTTTGGACACCGCATGACGGCCCCCTGCCCCGTGAGTACGAACGGTCCGACAATACTGCGCTACGGGCCGTTATACGCGCTTCCAGCTACGCTGCGGCTGGCCCGTCTTCTTCGCGACCGGGTTCCACAGGACGACGAACTGCTTCTTCGCCGTCGTCGCGCGCTGCTCGATGGCCGCGCGTCCGGGAACCCGCGCCGCGCTCGGACGCGGCTTGCCCTTGCAGCGCGGCTGGTTCGCCTGCGCCCACCGCAGCAGCACCTGGTCGACCTGGAGCGACGCCGTCAGGGCCTGCGACAGGGAGGTGCGCAGCCGCTCGCCGTTGGCCAGCTTGTCGACTTTGAGGGCCTTGGTGCGGTTCAGCTGGTTCGTCCGGCGCTGCGCGACCGTCTGGAACCCCTGGATCGCCTGCGGCAGCGTCTTGCACTTGCCGGCCCGGCCGAGCGCCCCGGCGAGGACCCGGCGCGTGTCGACGCTGTCGTTCAAGATCTTGTTCAGCACCGCGGCCTGCTGCCTGGTCTCCGCCGGGATCGCGTTCTTCTGCGCGACCTGCGTCTGGGACGCGGCCGGAGACGGGTTCGTGCCCGCCGAGGGGTCGTCGCCGCCGGACGGCCACGCGACGAACGCCACCGCGCCGACCGCGACCGTGACCAGCGCGGCGACGGCGGCGACGAGCGGCTTGCTCGTCCCGCCCTTGCCCTGGCCCGGCTGCAGAGGGCCGGGCTGCATCTGGCCCGGCGGGAAGCCGCCGTAACCCGGGCCGCCCGGCCCCATCGGCTGCACCCCCGGACCCATCGCCCCCATGGGCATGGGTGAGCCCGGGTCCATCCGCGTCTGGTCCATGCCGCCGCCGAAGCCCGGGTCTCCGAAGCCCTGGCCCGGGCCGGGCATGCCGGGGTTCATGGGCGCGGGGGCGAGCTGCGTCGCGTCGGCGTCCAGCATCGTCTGCGGCGCGCCCGCGGGTTGCTGCTGCCCCCACACCTGCGTCGCCTCGGCCTCCGGCGCCTCGGGCTTGCGGGGCTGCGCGAACCACGACTCCGGGACGATCGACTGAGCGCCGCTCGGCTGCTCGTCGACGCCGAAGGCGCCGGCCGGCGCGCCCCCGGGCGGCGGCTCGCTCGCGGGCTGCTCGTTCGCCCACGCGGGCGGAGGCGGCGGGGTGCTGAACCCGCCGGACTCGTCGTAGTCGTTCGGGTCGAACGTCCAGGCCGCGGTGTCCTCGGGATCGGCGGCCGGCAGCGGGGACGCGGCGGCCGGCGTCGGCCCCGTCGGCTCCACCGACAGCTGGAGCGGCGGCTGGGCGGGAGGCTCCGGCGACGTCTGCTGCGGCGAGGCGCCCCCCAACGGCACGGCCGGATCGGGCGCCGACGACGAGGCCCAGGACGGCGTGGGCGGCGGCACCATCATCGTCCGGTCGCCGAGCGCGTCGGCGCCGCCGGCCGGCGGCGCCTCCGCGACCGGTGCGCCCAGCGGAACGGCGGGCCCGACCGAGTACACGTCGATCGGCGCCGCGCAGTGCGAACACTTCCCGAGCGTCCCAGGCGTGTCATTCCCGCACGTCGGACACTGCATCGCTCAGACCTCGCCTTTTAGCCGCTTGCCCACGCTTGCGCTCCAGGCCCGCCGGCCGGGGCGGGCACCGCCTCCCCGCGTACCAGCAGGGCTCCCGACAAAAGTAGTGGGTGACGCCGTTCTCGGACGCGTGGTTGGGAATCTGGCACACCGCAGTCGGAGGTCGCACCGAATCACGACATGTCGGTATCGGTCAAGAAACTCATCACTGGTTTACCTGGAATCCTGTGATGCTGCTCACATCGCGTCCGCACGGCACCGGGGACGTCCGCGAACCCCGCCGCCACGCCGCGAGCGGCGCGCTCAGCGGCTAGGCTCGGAGCGGTTTCCCGGCGCATCCAGAGAAGACGGAGTCCGTAACGGGATCTCCCTCCAGGAGGAGGGGGCTTCGGCCCCTGCGGCTGAGGCCGTCGTTACCAGCACCGGCCGACATCTGTAAGGAGGTGACCTTGTCGGCTACGTTCCGCACAGGTGGGCCGACCCACCGGCCCGTGCTTCTCCAGCGGGCTGCTCTGGAATCGGGGCTCGCAGACACTCCCCGGATCGGGAACGAAACGGGGCTCCGACCTCCCGCCCGTCTGGGCGGTGGAACCGGTGCGGGACATGTGCGAGGAGAGACCACCGGCACCTCACCTGGTCCCGGTGGCGTCACCCCTGACCTCCGGGGCGGGGAGCGGCGCCGTGAGGCGCATCACGTTTTCGTGCTCGACAAGGACGGCGCACCGCTGCAACCTTGCCACCCTGCGCGTGCCCGGCGGCTCCTGGCCTCGGGACGGGCGGTCGTGGCGCGGCACACCCCCTTCGTCATCCGCCTGAAAGACCGCACGGCGGCCGCGTCGGAGGTGGAGGGAGTGGAGGTCGGCATCGATCCCGGCTCAAGGCACACGGGGATCGCCGTCTTCACAGCCCGGAAAGGGGAGCGGCGGGGCAGATACGCCATCCAGCTCGACCACCGGGGCGCGCGGATCCGCAAGAAGCTGGGACAACGTGCCGCTTACCGGCGTCGCCGCAGGTCGGCCAACCTTCGGTACCGGGCACCCCGGTTCCTGAACCGGGTGCGGCCGGACGGATGGCTGGCCCCGTCCCTGAAACACAGGGTCGACACCACGACGTCTTGGGTGGAACGACTCGCCCGGTGGGCACCCGTTGAAGCGGTGCATGTGGAGCTGGCCGCGTTCGACACCCATGCTCTTTCGGCCGGACGGTCGCTGGAAGGCGTGGAGTATCAGCACGGCACGCTGTATGGGTACCAGGTTCGCGAGTACCTCCTGGAGAAGTGGGGGCGGGCCTGTGCGTACTGCGGCGCCGTCAATGTGCCTTTGACCGTCGACCACATCCACCCCAGATCGAAGGGTGGCGCGGACAGGGTCTGCAACCTCGCCCTGGCCTGCGTGCCGTGCAACCAGAGCAAGAGTGATCGTCCCATCGAACTGTTTCTGGCTCACCGGCCGGCGACGGTGGTGCGGGTTCTCGCGCAGGCCAAGGCCCCGTTGCGTGACGCCGCGGCGATCAACTCGACTCGTCTAGGGCTGCGGCACGCCCTCGACCGCCGGTTTCCCGGCCGAGTCGTGGTGGGATCGGGCGGGCGGACGAGATGGAATCGCACCCGGTCCGGCCTGCCCAAATCCCACACCCTCGACGCACTGTGCGTGGGCGAGACCGGCGCTGTCACCGCATACCCGGCCACCGTGCTGGTGGTCGCGTGCACGGGGCGTGGCGGTCACAGCCGCACTCGGACCGACCGGTACGGATTCCCCCGCCTCCGGCTGCCGAGGAGCAAGACCGTACGCGGATTCCAGACCGGCGACCTCGTCAAAGCGGTCGTCCCCGGCGGAAAGAGGGCCGGGACGCATCTCGGGCGGGTCGCGGTCCGGGCGACCGGTTCGTTCAACATCACTACTCGCCACGGCACCGTCAACGGTGTCGGCCACCGTTACGCCCGGCTGTTGCAGCGGGCCGATGGGTACGGCTACAACACCCGTCCCGAGATTGCCGCGCGCGTGCACGGGCCCGATGCTGGTAGACAGGTGCCCGCACTGAAGGCGGGAACCTCTTCCCTGCAGTGCCTCGCAGGGGATCCGATCCCTCCCACGCCTCACGGCGGGGGTTTCCTCGAAGGAAGTCCATGAGCGATCTTCCGCTGCGTTCGCAGCTGGCCGTCGCGCTCGGTCGTACGGCCGCCAAGATGTCCCGTATGGCGGGCCGCGGGGACGGCTCGGTGATCGGCGGAAAGGTCGGTCTCCGGCTCGACCCCGAACTGCTGACCAGGCTCGCCAAGGACCGCAAGCTCGTCCTCGTCAGCGCCACCAACGGCAAGACGACGACGACCCGGCTGATCACCTCGGCGATGACGCCGCTGGGGGAGGTCGCCACCAACGCGTTCGGCGCGAACATGCCGACCGGGCACGTGTCCGCGCTCGCGTCCGCGCCGTCCGCCCGCTACGGCGTGCTGGAGTGTGACGAGAAATACGTCCCGATGGTCCTGAAGGAGACCGGGGCGAACGTCGTCGCGCTGATGAACCTGAGCCGCGACCAGATGGACCGCGCCGCCGAGATCTGGCTGCTGGCCGGCAAGTGGCGGCGCTCGCTGGAGGCGTCCCCGACCAGCCACGTCATCGCCAACTGCGACGACCCGCTGGTCACCTGGGGCGCGTCCACCGCCAAGAGCGTCACGTGGGTCGCCGCGGGCCAGCACTGGCGCGAGGACTCGTGGTGCTGCCCCGAGTGCGGCGGCCCCCTCGACCGGCAGGACACCGACGAGGACAGCGACTGGCGCTGCCGGCAGTGCCACTTCGCCCGTCCCCGCCCCGACTGGGCGCTGAAGGGCGACCTGGTCACCGGGCCGGACGGCCGGACGTACTCGTTCACCGGGCTGTCCCTGCCGGGCCGCGCGAACCGGTCGAACGCCCTGATCGCGCTGGCCGTGGTCGCGCAGTTCGGCGTCGCGCCCGAGCAGGCGCTGCCGCTGCTGTCGCAGGTCACCTCGGTCGCCGGCCGCTACACGACGGTCGAGCACGAGGGCCGCTCGATCCGGCTGCTGCTGTCGAAGAACCCGGCCGGGTGGCTGGAGGCGTTCGACGTCCTGCAGCCCGCGCCCGGCCCGGTCGCCCTGTCGATCAACGCGCAGGGGCCCGACGGGCGCGACACGTCCTGGCTGTGGGACGTCGACTACCGCATCCTGCGGGGGCGTCCCGTGTGGGTGACCGGCGAGCGCCGCATCGACCTCGCCGCCCGGCTGGAGGCCGCGGAGGTGTCGTTCACGATCGTGGACGACATCGACCAGGCGGTCATGGCCGTCCCGCCGGGCCACCTGGACGTGATCGCCAACTACACCGCCTTCCAGAGCATCCGAACGAGGTACGGCCGTGTCGTCTAACGCTTCCGACCGGGTCAAGATCGTCTGGATCTACCCGGACCTGCTCAGCACCTACGGCGACCAGGGCAACACGATCGTCCTGGAACGCCGGGCGGCGCTGCGCGGCATCCCGACCGAGACCGTGAGCCTGCGGTCGGACGAGCCCGTCCCCGCCGACGGCGACATCTACCTGCTCGGCGGCGGCGAGGACCGTCCGCAGATCCTCGCCGCGCAGCGCCTGCGCGGTGACGGCGGGCTGGCGCGGGCCGTCCAGTCCGGGGCGGTGGTGTTCGCCGTGTGCGCCGGATACCAGCTTCTCGGGCACGAGTTCGGCGGCGAGGAGGGGCAGCCCGTGCAGGGCCTCGGCCTCCTCGACATCCGCTCGGGACGCGGCGAGCAGCGCGCCGTCGGCGAGATCGTCGGGGACGTCGCGGGCGAGCTGAACGTCCCGCGCATCACCGGGTTCGAGAACCACCAGGGCGTCACGCAGCTCGGGCCGAACGCCCGGCCGTTCGCGAAGGTCCTGCACGGCGTCGGCAACGGCGACGGGTTCGAGGGCGCTTACAGCGGGCGCGTGCTCGGCACGTACATGCACGGGCCGGCGCTCGTCCGCAACCCGGGCCTGGCCGACCTGCTGCTCCGCTGGGCCGTCGGCCGCGACCTCCCGCCGCTGGACGCGTCCTGGGCCGAGCGGCTCCGCGAGGAGCGCCTCAACGCCGTCACGGTCTGACCGGGGCCGCCTCTTTGGGTCTGGTGCGGGGGCCGGGCCGGTGCGACGGTAGCGATCATGATCTGCTGCCGTCCGAGCCGCCGGGCCCTGCTGCGCTGGAGCGCCGTCGTCGCGGGCGCCTCCCTCCTGCCCGACACCGCCTGGGCGGCGGGCGGCGTCCGGCCGGTGAACCTGGAGCTGGTCACCGTCACCGAGACGACGGCCGTCCTCACCTGGTACACGGGCGTCCCGGGGACGGACGACGGCCTCGGCCGCATGCGGCCCGCCCCGTCCGACGCTGAGGTGCTGTACGGGACGCACCCGTCCCGCCTGACGCGGACCGCCCACGGCGCGCCGGGCACCCCGTACCACTACGTCGAGCTGACCGACCTGGAGCCGGGCCGGACGTACTACTACAAGGCCCGTTCTGAAGGGCGTGCGGCGACGCCGACCTGGCTGGCGGCGGGCCAGGCGGCCGGTACACCGCACGGGGACGTGTTCTCCTTCACGACCCCGCAGCCGCCGCCGGGCCGCCACCTGTTCTCCGTCGCCCTCTGCAACGACCTCCACCTGGGCGAGACGGTCGCCGGGCTGGTCGGCCGGCTGCCGTGGATCAAGGGCATCGAGCAGGTCCCCGGCCATCCGCCGTATCCGGAGGTGATGGCCAGGGCCCTGATGGCGGACGCCCGCAGCCGGGGCGCCGACTACCTCCTCGCCGCCGGGGACGTGTCGAGCGAGGCGGCCCCGGCCGACCTCGCGAGCGCCAAGAGCATCCTCGACACGTTCGGCGCGCTGGGCGGCGACTATCTGATCGCCCGCGGCAACCACGACCGGGCCCACGCTGGTGGGGCATACAGCGCGTGCAGTCCCGGCGAGCACCAGGGGAACGACTGCTTCAAGGACGCGTTCTTCCCGTCCGGCCGGACCTATTTCTCCCACGACCTCCAAGGCCTTCGCGTCATCGGCCTGGACACCTACGACAAGCCCGGTGACGGCGGCGACTCGGGCGGTCTTTCCGCGGCCCAGCACGCGTGGTTCGAAGCGGAGTTGAAGAAAGACCCCGACCGTCCCACCATCGTCTTCGGCCACCACCCGCTGTTCACCGAGAACGACCCGCTCGCCATAACCGGAACCCATTCCCTGGACGCGGGCCAATCTTTGAGAATCCTCGCCGCCTACAACCGGGCTCCCGGCGTCTTCCTCCACCATGCGGGCCACACGCACCGCAACCAGCGTTCGGTCTTCCCTCTCGCGCCCAGGGTCGTCCAGCAGGAGGTGGGGGCCGTCAAGGAATACCCGGGCGGTTTCACGCTGCTCCGCGTGCACTCAGGCGGTTACGCGCTCAACTTCTACAAGACGCGCAGTGACGAGGCGCGGGCGTGGAGCGAGCGCAGCCGGCAGGAACTGTCCGGGCAATGGCCGCAGCTGTCCTTGGGAAACCGTTCTATCGACCGGAACACGGTCGTCGCCCGAGACCTGTCCGGGCTCTCCGGGCGTAAGAGCCCCTGACGCTTGCCCCGCGCCGCGTCCCACCTGGGCAGGCGTTCTACACTTCATGATCGGCCTACCGGCATCATCACCCCGCTGACGGAGAGTCGGACATGCGCATCGAGGTCAACGGGCGGCCGGCGACCGCCGAGGCTCTCGCCCACCCGGCCCTGGTCAACTACGGCCACTTCACCGCCATGCAGGTACGGGAGCCCGTGCCGCACATCAGGCACGTCGGCGGCTTCGGCCAGATCCACTTCGGACTCAAGGCCCAGCGCGCCGGCTTCGACGACGCGCTCCTCGTCCTGCGGGACGGACGCGTCGCCGAAGGCGGCATCACCAACATCGGCTTCTTCCGGGACGGCGGCGTCGTCACCAACTCACTGGGAATCGCGCCGGTCACCCGCATCGGCGACGTGACCTACCCGGTGAGCGACCTGATGGCCTCGGCGGACAAGGCGTACGCGTCCGTCCCCTGGGGCCGGATCTGATCTCACTGCAGGGCGGAGAGGCCCTTCTCCAGGTCGTCCCGCGTCATCACCGGCTGGATCTCGATCTTCGCGCCCAGCTCCTGGAAGAGCGGCTCGGCGATGACCGGCAGCGTCGAGCTGTCCTGCATGTCGAACACGAAGGTGCAGGCCCGGCCGCCCTCGCTGGGACCGAAGTAGGCCGCCTCCGGCTGGAGCTGCTCCATCATCGCCTTCAAGATCTCGGGCAGCCGGCCCTTCCTGAGCGTCTCGTTCGAGACCTGGGTGTCCATCTGCGCTCTCAGCATGACTCGCATAGCGGTGCCCCTACCGCACCGGAGCCGGCGCGACCCCCGTCCACGCTCCCTGCGACCCGGTGCTGTCCTGGTCAATCTCCCGCGGTGCCCGGGGCAAACCTCCGGCCTCAGCCGTCGTAGGGCACGTGCGGCGTCCAGTCGCCGTCCGGGCGGCCGACGGCCCGCCACATGGCGTCGGCGATCGGGGGCGGGGAGAACGGCCCCTCCTTGGCGAGCACGCCGTTGATCTGCACCGCGACCGCGCGGATGCCGTCGGGCGCCAGGGTGGCGTCGAGGCTGGTGACGAGGTTCCGCACCGCGGCCTTCTGGACGCCGAGCGACGCGGCGATGTGCGACGGGTGGTCCGCCGCCGCCGATCCGGTGACCAGCACGCGGGCGCCGGCCCGCATGAACGGCCGCGCGGCCTGGACGGCGGGGAGCAGCGCGCCGGCCCCGAACGCCACGTCCTCCAGGAGTTCGGCGACGCTGAGGTGCAGCGGGTCCTTCTCCCGCCACGCGCTGGGGTTGAAGTGCAGGACGTCGATCCGGCCGTGGCGCTCGCCCGTCTCGCCGATCACGTTGCCGACGTCGACGGGATCGGTCAGGTTCACCCCGGCGCCCTCGGCCTCGTGCCCCTCGTCCCGGAGGGTCGAGGCCAGGGAGTCGGCATGGTCGGCCGCGTGGGTGGTCAGCACCGCGGCATGCCCCTCGCGGGCGAAACGGCGGGCGACGGACAGCCCCAGGCCGGGACCGGCACCGAGAACGACAAGGACAGGCTTGGTCATGCCGACGATTCTCCACCACGCAGAAGAACGACGGATGAGCGGCCTGCCCCCGGTCACGCGGCCCCAGGCCGGGCGCCGTGCCGGAATCAGGGTTCTTTCCGGACGAACGAGTCCAGGTAGGGGGCGAGTTCTCTGGCGACGGTGCGCAGCGGGCGGACGCTCTGCTCCGCCCTGGCCAGCAGGATGGCGCCCTCCAGAGAGCTGATCATGAGCGTCGCGAGGGCGGGGGCCTTCCCGGACGGCACGCCCATCGCGGTCAGTTCGCGGGCGACGGGCCGGCGCCAGGTGTCGAACGCGGCGGCCGCGGCGGCCCGGGTGGACGCCACCGACTCGGCGCAGTCGACGGTGGCCGCGGCGACGGGACAGCCGCGGTCGAAGCCGGTCCGTCCGAACTCCTCCGTCCACTGCCGCACCATCGCCGCGAAGAGCCTGCCCGGGGTGGGACGTCTCATGGCGGTCACGAACCGGGCGACACGTGCGCTCGCGTAGCGTCCGGCCCACTCCACGGCCTCGTTGACCAGTTGCTCCTTGCCGCCGGGAAAGTAGTGCTGGAGCGAACCGCGCGGTGCCCCGGCGTGGGCGGCGACGTCCCGCAGACCCGTGGCGGTGACGCCGTCGCGCCGGATGAGCTGCGCCGCGCTGAACACCATTCGCTCGCGCGGGTCCCGCTCACCGCTCGCCATGGCCGAGCCTCCTAATGAATTCTCACCGGCTATTGCGTTGTCTACCTGCGTCATTATCATGACCAGTGTCATAACTCGCAAGGCCGTCCCGCCGGGGAGCGGCCCGAGGAGGGGCGATGGTGGACATGGACGCCGGCTTCATCGGCCTCGGCGTCATGGGACGGCCCATGGCGCTCAACCTCGCCCGCGCCGGAACCCGCCTCGTCGTCTGGAACCGCACCGCCGCCAAGAGCGAGAACCTGCGCGCGGCCGGCGCGGCGGTGGCGGAAAGACCGTCCGAGGTGTTCCGCCGGACGAGCACGGTGCTCCTCATGCTGGCCGACGGCCCCGCCATCGATGCCGCCTTGGGACGCGGAACCCCTTCCTTCGCCGAGAACGTCAGGGGGCATGTCGTCGTACACATGGGAACGACGTCCCCCGGGTATTCGCAGGGGCTGGAAGCCGACATCCGGGCCGCGGGCGGCCGCTACGTCGAGGCTCCGGTGTCCGGCTCACGCGGTCCCGCCGAGGCCGGCGAGCTGGTCGCGCTGCTGGCCGGCGAACCGTCGGCGGTGGACGCCGTCCGGCCGCTGCTGCGCCCGATGTGCCACGAGGCGTTCGCCTGCGGGCCGGTCCCCCAGGCGCTGCTGACGAAGCTGTCGGTCAACCTGTTCCTGATCACCATGGTCACCGGGCTGGCCGAGGCGTTCCACTTCGCCGATCGGCACGGCCTCGACCGGCGGCGCCTGCTGGACGTCCTCGACGCCGGCCCGATGGCGAGCACCGTGTCGCGCGCCAAGGGCCGCAAGCTCGTGGAGCGCGACTTCACCGTCCAGGCGTCCATCGAGAACGTCCTGGACAACAACCGCCTGATCGCCGAGGCCGCCCGCTCCGTCCAGGTCGCCTCGCCCCTGCTGGACGCCTGCCACGCCCTCTACGGCGAGACCCTCAAGCTGGGAGACGGCCGGTCCGACATGGCCGCGGTGGTCAAGGCCCTGGAGGCCCGAACCGGCATGCCGATAGCGTCCACCCACCCGTAGGGCCTCGAAGAAGGCGCCGTCGGCTGGCGGTTCCGTAGGGGTTATTGTTCGGGCGCGCCCAGAGGATGTGTCGGACCAGGGCTCGCCGGGGGTGAGCTTTGTGGTGGCCGGTCGGCGTGCGGGGCGTTAGGAGAACATTCTCGGCCCTCGGCGGGGCAGCGGTCGGGGGCGGCTTTCCGGAGGGGTTAGCGGGTGCTCCGCTCGGTGCCGTCGTCGCTGGTCGCGGCGTCGGGTGGGTTGGCGGCGGTGGTGAAGATCTCGCGGGCCTGGGTGGCCCAGGTTTGGGCTGGGGACGTGGTGTCGCCCCACTCTTCGATCTGCTTCAGTGCCCACTCGGACCAGGCGGTCATCTGGTCGAGGTAGGCGGTCATGAACTGCATTCCCAGGGCGTTGACGTGGGCGCGGTGGGGGTACTCGCCGCCCGTTTCGAGGATGCCGCCGGCCATCCCGGCGAAGTGGGCGCGGCGTGCGGCGGCGTCGGCGGCGATGGCCCGGAGTGACCTGCGGAGCTGGTCGATGTCGCCTTGATCGGCGAACAGGACGCGCAGCATGCCCTCGAACTCCATGGCGGGCGGTGCCGGCTCGGTGCCGAGCCAGCGGGCGAGGGCCTCCCGCCCGGCGGGGGTGATGGAGTAGGTGGTGCGGCGCCGCCGTCCGACCAGATCCTGGACCGCCTCGGCGTATCCGGCGGCGACCAGGCGCTTCGGCTCGTCGTAGAGCTTGCGTTCCGCCCTGGGCCAGATGTAGCCGACGGTGCGCTGCATCTGCTTGGTCAGCTCGTAGGTGGTGTGGTCGCGCAGCGCGAGCAGCCCGAGGATCGCGTACGAGGTCGTCGTCAGTTCTGCCACGCCGGCTCCTTGACATACTGCCTTTGGCGGGATCACGCTCGGACGGAGGGTTTACTGCAGAGGGCAGTATATGAGGGGGGCCGTACCGCCATGACGCACGGGGCCACCGCCCGCACGGGCGAGACGATCTGGATGCTCAACAGCTGGATGAGGTACGTCGCGACCGGCGAGGACACCGGGGGCGGGCTCGCGGTCCTCGAACAGCGCCTCACCCCGGCCGGTGAACCGCCCCCGCACGTGCACGCGAACGAGGACGAGGCCTTCTACGTCCTCGATGGGCACCTGGGAGCCACCCTCGGCGATGACACGGCCGTCAGCGCCGGGCCGGGCGAGATGATGTTCCTACCCCGGGGGATCCCCCACAGCGTGCATGTGCAGACCGATGAGGTCCGCTGCCTGGTGCTGGTCACCCCGGCCGGGTTCGAGCGCTTCTTCGCCGCCATCGGCGAGCCCGCCCCGACCGACGACATCCCCGAGCCGACCACCCCTGACGTGGCGGCAGTCGCCGCCGAAGCGGCTCGCTACGGCGTCACCCTCCTCCCTCCCGCCTGAGTTGGACGCTGCGGTCGGGGCTGGGCAGCCGATGGACGGCGTCCGTGGTTCGCGTTCGGTTCCGAGTACTTCCGCGTGATTCGTCCAGTCAGAAGGCGTCGGGGGGTGGTCAGCAGGAGCGCTCGTACTCGACCTGCTGGATGGGAATGCCGTCGCCGTAGTCGAAGCCGCGCGTGGCGCCGGACTCGGTGAAGCCGCATTTGGTGTAGAAGCGGCGGGATTGTGCGGTGTCGCGGAGCGTCCACAGGTGGACGTGGGTGAACCCGTCGTCGTGGAGGCGGCGCAGCGTCCCCGTCATCAGTGCCGCGGCGACGCCCCTGCCCCAGCCGTCGGGGTGGCAGTAGAAGCCGAAGATCTCTGGGAGGCCTGGCCGCGTCGGGGACGGCCGCGAGAAGGACAGGGCCAGGGGACGGCCGTCCAGTTCGGCGAGCAGGATCGTCCCGGCGCCCTCCGCGATCCGGTCGTGCCATCTTGCGCGCCTGCTCTCGACGGCTCGCGCGGCGAACTCCGGTTGGAAGAAGGGGGCGTGGGACGCCTCCCACGACACGGCGTGGATCTCGCCGAGCGCGTCACCGTCCTCTGGGCGGGCGTGACGTATCTCGATCATCCGATCACCGTACACACCGTGCTCGGCACGGCCGCTCGGTAAATTCCTGTCGTCCAGTGCCGGAGTTTCTCGGGGTTGCGCACCACCCAGATGTGTTTGATCCGATCGCCTGCGACCTCGAAAGCGAACACCGTGACGGTGACGCCGTCTTGCTGGGCCTCCAGGCCGGGCTGGCCGTTGACCGTGCACTCCAGGAAGGTCATGTCGCCTTGCCTCCGGTGGGCGAGTTCGGCCCAGGCGTGCGCGACCTCCTCCCTGCCTTCGATGGGGTGCAGGAAAGCGGTGGCGAGGCCGCCCCCGTCGGCGGTCGCCGTGGCGTCGGGGTCGAGCAGGCCGATGAGGGCGTCGATGTCCTTGGCCTCCCACGCCCGCTTGAAGTCCCGGACGACTCCGGCGCGCGGGGCCGCCGGAGTCGCGGAGGGCCGCGCGGCCCGGAGGCGGCGGCGGGCCGAGGAGGCCAGCTGGCGGCAGGCCGCCGGGGTGCGGCCGACGATCTCGGCGACTTCGGCGAACGGGTGGCAGAAGACGTCGTGCAGGATGAACGCGACGCGCTGGGCCGGGGTCATCGATTCGAGCACGACCAGGAAGGCCATGCCGACCGACTCGTCCAGGGTGACCCGGTCGGCCGGGTCGGCGGTCGCGCCGCCCGGTCGCCCGTCGATCCACTCCGTGCGCCCGGGGAGCGGCTCGGGGAGCCATTCGCCCACGTAGGTCTCGCGCCGGGCCCGTGCCGAGCCGAGCAGGTTGAGGCAGATGCGGCTGGTGACCGTCGTCAGCCAGGCGCCGGGCGACTCGATGGCGTCCTGCTGCCGCCGGGACATGCCGTACCAGCGGGCGAACGTCTCCTGGACGGCGTCCTCGGCCTCGGACAGCGACCCGAGCAGGCGGTACGCGAGGCCGATCAGCCGGCGCCGCTCGCTCATGATCGCGTCCAGGCCCGGATCGTGCCGGTCCCGCCCCGGCCCGGATCGGGTGGTCATGGTGCAGACGGCTCCCTTGGTCGCGACTTCCCTCACAAGTTCGACAAGCCGGCGCCCCGGAATGTGAGGCCGGCGAGCCGCCTCACATTCCGGACGGCTGCGTTGTCGAACCGCTGAGACGGACGCATCGTCCAGCGAGCAGGAGGCTCAGAGACATCATGACCACCCGTATCCCGGAAATGTCGTTCACCGAACCGGCGTCCGTGCAGCGCCTCGCTCGGGCGGCGGCCGCGCTCACCGCACACGGTTTCACCGTCGAGCTCCTCGATGACGCCGCCGCCGCGCGCACCCGCGTCCGAGAGCTGATACCGGACGGCGCCAGCGTGTTCACCGGGGCCAGCGAGACCCTCCGCCTGTCCGGCATCGATGAGGACATCAACGCCGGCGGGCGGTACAAGGCCGTCAAGCCGCGCGTTCTGGCCATGGACCGCGCGACCCGGATGGACGAGATCCGGCGCATGCTCGCCGTCCCCGACGTCGCCGTGGGCAGCGTCGCCGCCGTCACCGAGACCGGCTCCGTCGTGGTCGCGTCCGGAAGCGGAAGCCAGATACCCGGCTACGCCGGCGGCGCCGCCCGCGCGATCTGGATCGTCGGGGCGCAGAAGGTGGTGCCCGACCTGGAGACCGCACTGCGCCGCGTCGAAGACCACTGCCTTCCGCTGGAGAGCGCCCGCACCCAGGCGGTCCACGGGTGGCCCAGCGCCGTCAACCGCCTCCTCATCCTCAACGCGGAACCGTCCCCGGGGCGCGGGACCGTTCTCTTGCTCCGCGAAGCGATCGGCTTCTGACCCCCGCAGCGGCCTTGGGGGAAACGGTGGGGAAACCGCCGGGGGTGCATAACGGACCGTGAGGCCACGGGGCTCGGCGCTGCCGGAAGGGGGTCCCGGGCGGCCGTGAGGGAGGGAATCGGGGTAGTGAGTCCTGCGAAGAGCGGACCCTTTGCGATCCTTGGGACGTTGCTGCTGGGCCTTTTCGCGATCGGGGCACCGGCCGTCGTGCCGCGCGCCGAGGCCGTCCAGGCGAAGCCGCAGGCCATTGAATGGCAGACGTGCCCGCAATACACCGACGAGGAACTGCGGGCTCAGGGCGTCCGAGATAACGAACTGGCGGAATACAGGCGTCTTCTAGGACGGCTGGAATGCGGCACGCTCAGCGTCCCGCAGAACTATGCCGACCCGCGCGGAGAGCAGATCAGCATCGGTGTGACCAGGTTGAAGGCCACCGATCAGGCGCATCGCCTGGGCAGCCTGGCGCTCAACCCGGGAGGTCCGGGCGGCAGCGGTTACCTGATGCCCATCGAGGTCGTCAGGAAAGGCGCGGAGCTGGACCGGCGGTACGACCTGATCGGATTCGATCCGCGAGGCGTGGGCCACAGTACGAAGGTTAAATGCCCGGTGGGGGAGGGCCGCCCGCAGCCGGGGCCGGTGACCGAGAAAGAGGCCCGGAAGCTCTACGACGACATGGTCAAGCGGACCCGGGAATGCGCCCGATCGGACCCCGCCTTCCTCAGCCGGCTCACGACCGCGAACGTGGCGCGTGACGTCGACCGGATCCGCGCCGCGCTGGACGAACCGAAGATCAGCTTCTACGGGGTCTCCTGGGGGACCGGGCTGGGCGTCGTCCTGCGGAGCCTCTTCCCCGGCAAGGTCGGCCGGATGTGGCTGGACAGCGTGATGCACCCCGACTTCTGGTCGGACGCCATCTCGGAGGACCGTCCCGAAGCCGCCGCCCGCGACTTCCAGCGGATGGCGGCCTGGATCGCCGAGCGGAACGCCGTCTACGGGCTCGGGACGTCCCGGCGCCAGGTGGCGGCCACGCTGGAGAGGATGCGCCGGTCCTACGACGCCGACCCGCTGACCTTCACCGACATCGATCTCACCGTCGACGGTCACCTGATCTCCCAGGCGGCGGGGTCCGCGAGCCCCATGTGGCCGAGAGTCGCCCAGGTCTTCGCGGAGCTGCTGGACGCCGAAGGCCCGACCGCGCCGCCGGCGGTCAAGGAGATGTTCGGCGGCGGTCCGCCGGGCGGCAAGGACGTGACCGCGGGCCTGGCGATCCACTGCAACGAGGACCCGTCGGCCACCTCCTTCGAGGCAGGCTGGCGCGCCTACCAGGAGCGCTTGAAGCGCTACCCGGTGACCGCCCAGGCCACGCCCTTCCTGCCCAAGTGCGCGGGGTGGCCGTTCCGCACGGAGAAGCCGCGCCTGCGGCCCGTCGGCGGCTCGCTGATGCTCTCGGCCCACCGCCATGAAAGCGCCACCCCGTACGCGTGGGCGCCACGCATGCAGGCGGCCGTCGGCGGCACCTTGGCGACCATCGACGACGACGTGCACGGCTCCGCCCTCCGGGTCCCCGGCTGCGCCGCCAAGATCGTCGCCTACTTCGAAACCGGCCGCCGCACCACCACCTGCCCCGGCGTCCCAACACCGACCTGACCGCATTCCGCGCCCCGGCGCCGTTCGCGGGACGGCGGAAGCCGCCCTAGGAATCGATGAAGGTGTAGGAGACCATGTGGGTAACCATCCACCGGCCGTGCTTGTTGATGCAGACACAGGTGAATTTGGCGGACAACGGTGGGTAGACCGTCCCGTCGCTTCCTCTCAGATTGCTGACCACCGCATCACCGTCGACCACCGCGTGATCTCTTGCCGTCCACTGGATATTGGTGGCGGTGAGTTCGTGGGTGGTTCCCTTCATGGGGCCGGCGAAGGCGGCGGCCTGTTCTTCGCGGATCTTGCTGCGACCTTCGGTGCGCCTGCCTTGCGGGCTGATGACCGTGCCATCACTTGTCCAGTGGGCCGCGAAAGCGGCCGCATCGCCGATGTTCCATGACCGATCGATGGACTTCAGCAAGGCAGTGATCGCACGAGTCTGGTCACGCGACGCAGGCGCCGGTCGGCTGCTCCCGTCGGTCTTCGCCACGGTGACGGCTTGTTCGTCGGCAGCCGCACACCCGGTCGCCAGAGCGGCAGTCATCACGGCAGCGGCCACCATGGCGTGAATTCGCGTCATGGTGTCCCGGCCCGCTCGCCAACCGAGGAAGAGGGCGGCGGGGACGATGAGAAGTTCCATCGCCGTGTTGCCGACGATGTAGTACGGAAGTGTGGGGGCCATCATCGCCGAGAGCGTTTGATGCGTCGTCGAGGATTCGTCCAGGACCGCGCCCATGAGCAGGATCATCATGACGCCGCCGCAGCACAAGAAGGCCGCGCAGATCACGCCGCAGAAGACGAATACATCCTCCGCTTTCGACCTGCGTTCCGACGTGGTGCCGATCCGGCCGGTGACCCAGCCCACCAGCAGCGCCCACCCCAGACCCGCGAGGCCGCCGACCGCCAGCCCGGCCGAGCCCATGCCGGTCGAGCGGAACGACACTGCCTGGGCGATGACCAGAGACGGCACCATCACGGCGTACGGGCCGGTACCCCAACCTCGCAGTAAGCCGACCAAGTGGGAAGTCATGGCGCGACCATAACATGGCTATCCATAATATGGATAACGTCCGGATGGTCGCCGGGCTGGGAAGATGAGGGCCATGGCCGAACGCCCACGCCACCAGTCGCCTCTGGCCCTCGTCCTCCTGGCGTCCCTGAGCGAAGAACCGATGCACGCCTACCGGATGCGCCGGCTCATCAAGGAGCGCGGCAAGGACAGGATCGTCAACGTGGCGCGCAGCAACAGCGTCTACCAGACGATCAACTGGCTGCGGCAGCGTGAGCTGGTCCAGGTGCGCGAGACCTCGCACGGCCAGGGGCGTCCGGACCGGACGATCTACGAGATCACCGAGAAGGGCCGGGACGCCCTCCAGCAGTGGCTCGCCACGACCCTGTCCACCCCGGCCCGCGAGTTCCCCGAGTTTCCCGCCGCCCTGGCCAGCATGGCCGCGACGACACCCGAAGAGGTGACGCGTCACCTCGAAGAACGTGCGGCCGCCCTGACCCGCCGCCTGGCCGAGACGGAAGCCAGACGGGACAACGACGCGCAGGACGTCCCACGCCTCTTCCTGATCGAAGACGAGTACCTCATGGCCATGACCAAGGCCGAGCTGCGCTGGGTCGAATCCCTGATCGCCGAGATCACCCAGAAAGAGCTGACCTGGACAAGAGATTGGCTCGACACCATCCGATCCACCAGCGGCGAGTGACATTCACCAGCGTGCCGCTGCGACAGCGGCTTGCTACGGGTGCGCCTTTCGTTCGTCGGGCTTTATGGCACGGAGTGTCCAGAGGCCGTACAGGGCCAGCAGTGGTTTGACGGCTGTCCACTCGCCGGGGCGGTAGTCGTCCGCCCGCACGAGCCTCTTGGCAAGATCGGGGCGCTGCCGTCGCAGGTACGCGCGGGCCTTGAGGGCGTGAGCCGGCTGGGAGGCGATCTTGATGCGGTCGACGTCCTCAAGCAGCGGGATCACGTTCGTGACGTTCTGCCACGTCGTCGCGCTCTTGTCTTCGAGCAGCACTGTGCCGTCGAACGCGAGGGCCGATTTCGCGTAGTCGGCCATCAACCGGGCTTCCGCGATGTCACTGCCGGTCGAACCGCCACTGAAGATCATGAGAGTGCCGCGCGCGTCAGCGGCGACGGAGCGGATTCCGGCACGGACCCGCCAGCGGTTGATGAAGTTCGCCGTCGCTTGGGGGTTGCGGAAGCCCAGCACGACCACGGCCTCGGAATCGCCTCCGGCGCTTCCCGTGAGCGTTCGAGACCAGCGCCAGTTCAACCACTCGCCCCAGGCCAGGGTCGCGGTCGCGGCGATCACCAATCCTGTCCGTCGTCGCATGCGGCGACTCTAGACGCCCTCACATGTCCGAGAAGTTCTTGGCGAGGGTGCGGTGGGCGGCGGCTGCTTGCTCGGCGTCAGCGGGGGTGATGGGGGAGCCGGGCATGGTGCCCAGGTTTTCGACCATGTCCGCTAGGCGGCGGTGCTCGTTGCTCGCGTATTCGCGGCAGGGGAGGCAGGTAACGCTTTTCGGGTGGGGAGAGGTCATCGCGTACGGGACTTGCAGGCCGCATCCAGTGGTCACCGTGGACGGGAGGTCGCCGGCCAGGCCGAAAGTGGAGGCCATGAGGTTGCGGGTGGCGGCCCCGCCGCGGGCCATCTTCGAGTCGACGTGGATGTGTGGATCGTCGGCCATGTTCAGCTCCTGGGCGTTCAGCCGTCGATGAGGTGGCCTATGGCGGATTTGAGCTGGTCGGCCGTCAGTTCGGTGTGAACGGAGCTGGTGTCGAGGGCGACCGTCTGCGGGCAGACTGCTCTGTCGCCCGTGACCTCGACGTGGTGCAGGCGGCGGGCGGTGCGGACCTCGATGACGGTGACGGTGAAGTAGCCGCGGAACATGGAGATCTGTGTCGGCAGACTGGTCCGGATCAGGTCTCGTGAATGGCGGTAATTGCATACCTGGACCAGATCGGATTGGCGGACCAGATCGACGCACGCCACGGCCTGGACGGTGCGGGCTTCGTCGGGCCGCCACGCTCGCGAGAACTTCATGACGTCCATGCCGGACTGGACGGTGTCGAGCAACGCCCATTTCTGCGAGGTGGGCAGGTGGTCGTCGTCCGCAGCCGTCAGGACGACCGTGTTGTGCGGTGCCGCGCCGGCGTACGCGGGAGCGGCCGGGAAGGCCTTGCCGTCGCAGGCGGGTGCGTAGTCGGACATGGAGTACGGCAGGGAAGGGGGTTCCGGGTCGCCGCCGGAGCGGGCGATCAGCCAGACCACGAGGGCCACCGGTAGCGCCAGGGAGACGCCGATGATGGTGAGGCGCCTCGTGCGATTGACGGGTTTGCCGGGGAGGTGCCCTGACTCGCGGCCGAGCCGGAGCCATTCCTTTGCTTCGTCCAACTTGCCCTGCGATTGGAATTCGAGCGCCACGCGTAGGGCGGTCAGCGCGTAGACCTGTCCGTCCAGGGCGTCGAGCGAATCGGCGACGAGGCCGCCTTGGGCTTGGAGTTCGTCCTCGACTTCGTCGCGTATCTCGGCGAGCGCGGCGGGTAACGGGCGGGCGGAGAGCATCGCGGTGTGAATCGGCCAGGCCCACTCGGCCAGAATGTCGACGCGATGCGTTGGCGCGAGGTCTGGTATGTCGAGCCGCTCGCGTGTCTTCTCCACGAGGGAGGCGGTGATATCGGCAAATGCCATCGCATCGGCGAGAACTGTGCCGTCCGCGGTGTTCTCGTCCGGACTCGCGTCGCGTCCTACGGCCGCTACGCATCGTCGAGCGATGGTCACCGCCGTCGCAAGCCGCCGCGCATTGTCCATCGCCAACTCCCCGGGGGAATCGAAGCAGCGAGGACAAGATTATCAACTTCGATTCGGCGCGGGGAGTTTTCTTTCGGGGGGCGCGGCGGCCGGTGGCCGCCGCGCCGGATAGTGGTTCCGCGCCGGGTCAGCCTGCGCTGCAGGAGACCGTCGGCCAGGTCCAGTTCCCGTTGTGGGCGATGGTGACGCCCCAGTTGTCGCCGTTGCCGTTGGGCCTGGCGGTCAGCACCTGCGCGCTGGGGTAGCTCGCGCTGACGTTCCAGGTCGAGCTGATCTTGGCCGGGGACGGGACGTTCATCGTCACCGTCCAGTTGCTGGAGCCGGACACCGAGACATTGAGGTTGTACCGGTCGTCCCATTTCTGGCCCGCGGAGAGGGTCGCGGTGCAGCCACCGCCGCCTCCACCTCCACCGCCGCCACCGCCGCCGCCTCCACCGGAGCCGCCGATCGTGATGTTGGAATTGCCGCTGCTCTGGTAGCCCTCGGTCGCGAGGATCTGGTAGTCGTGACTGCCGAGGTTCATTCCGTGACCGGCCCAGGCGTCGAAATGGTTGCCCGCGGAGATGGTCCCGCCCGTCCGCTTCGACTGCCGGACGCTCCAGTACTGCTGGAAAGTCCTGGTGCCCTCGATGGAAGGCGCGTTGTACCTGGTCGTCTCGTAGATGTCGTAGGTGCCGCCGTCGCTGGTGACGGTGCCCTTGTACGTTCCCGTGGGCCGGTAGGTGCCCCAGTTGTCGACGATGTAGTACTCGATGAGCGGGTTTCTCGTCCACCCGTAGAGGGTCAGATAGGCATTGCCGGACGGGTTGAAGCTGCCCGAATAGTTCACGCTTCTGCGTCCGCCGGTGCTCCAGCCCTTTCCGGCGACGAAGTTCCCGGTGTTCCTCCAGGACGTGCTGTAGTTGCCGCCGGACCCGAGCTCCATGGAGACCGTCCCGGAACTGTCGGTCCAGAACGAGTAGAAGTAGCCGTCGTGGGTGCCGGTCTGGTTGCTGGTGATGGCCGCGTGCGCGGTGGCGGGCATCAGCGCCATGGCCGCGGTCAGGATGATGGCGCCGATGGCGCCGATCAGCGGTCTCGCGCGTCTGCGCCTCATCGACGGGGCGGTTCTCATGGGCGTGTTCCTCCTCGTGGACGCCGGCAGGGGTGGGCGGTCGTCCTCGGATGGGTGACCCGGGTCGGCGGGGGAGCCGTTGCTGCCGTCAGTGTTGATTCGCCCTCAAGGGAAGTCAACAGTTTTCGAAAGATTTCGAGAATGCGCGCCGCGTTTAGGTCTGTTTCGCCTGGCTGGTAAAGTGGGCGATCAGTCGATTTCGAAAGTCTTCGGCCGCACGCGATCTTCAAGGGTGTGCGTCGCCAACATTCTCGAAAGTTTCGGAGTCGATCGTGATCAGCGGGTCAGTTCGAGTTCCAGTTGCTCGTTGACCGGTTCCGGCGGCGGGGGAGGCGGCGGGGTGGGGCGGCCGCGGCCCGGCCACCACCAGTTGGCGTGGCCCAGGAGGCTCATCAGCGCCGGCACCAGGACGAGGCGGACGATCGTGGCGTCCATGGCGACGGCCACGGCCAGGCCCAGGGCCATCATCTTGATCGTCGGGTCCGGCTGCGGGACGAAGCTGGCGAACACGAAGATCATGATGAGCGCGGCCGACGTGATGAGGCGGGCGGTGACCCCGATGCCGGTCACGACGGACTCGTGCGGGTCGCCCGTCCTGTCGTACTCCTCCTTGATCCGGGACAGCAGGAAGACCTCGTAGTCCATGGACAGCCCGAAGATCAGGGCGAACATGAACAGCGGGATGAACGACATGATGGGGATGGCCTGGTCGACGCCCAGCAGCTGGACGCCCCAGCCCCACTGGAAGACGGCGGTGACGACGCCGAACGACGCGCCGATCGACAGCAGGTTCATCAGCGCGGCCTTGAGCGGGACGACGATCGACCGGAACGCGATGACCAGGAGCAGCAGGGCGACGGCCACCACGGCGACCACGACGGTGAGCATGCGGTCCCCGACCGTCGACGCGACGTCGATGATCGCGGGGTTCTCGCCGCCCAGGTAGATCTCCGTGCCCGGATGGGCGGCCCGCACGGCGCCGATCTCCACGGTCCGCAGCCGGTGGACGAGGTCGGTGGTCGACTCGGCGTGCGGGGCGTCCCGCGGGACGACCTGGACGATCGCGGTGGTCCCGGTGACGACGGGCTCGTCCACGAAGACGACGCCGGGCACCTCGGAGATCCGCTGCCGGAGTTCCTGGCCGACGAGCACCGCGCGCTTGTCGGGCTTCTCGCTCGGGTCCGGCGCGCCCTTGGGGCGGGCGGGCGACGGCGACGGGGACGGACGGGCCGCCGCGGGGCCGGTCAGACCGCTCAACCCCGCACGGCCGTCGACCGTGGGCACCACGCGCTTCGGCTTGGTGCGCTTCTCCTCGCCCGGCACCTTCGCGACCACTACGAACGGGCTGTAGTGCCCGGCGCCGAACTCCTCGGCGACGATGTCGTAGGCCTGCCGCGCCTCCATCCGCGGGGACGACATGCTGTCCGCCATCACGCCGAAACGCAGGCTGAGGGTCGGGATGGAGAGCGCCAGCAAGACGAGGGTCGCGACGATGGCGTAAGGCCAGGCGTGCCGGTCGACGTGGCGTCCCCAGGCCGTCCAGCGTCGGGAACTGCGGTCGGGCCGCACCCTGGGCAGTTCGTACCGGTCGATGCGCGGCCCGAGCGAGCCGAGCACGGCGGGGAGCAGCGTCAGGGCGGCCACCACCATGATGGCCACGGTGAGCGCGGCGGCGATCCCGATCCGCCCGATGAAGGCGATTCCGGAGAGGAAGAGCCCGCAGATCGCGAACACGACGGTCCCGCCGGCGAAGACCACCGCGTGGCCCGAGTGCTCCATGGCGCGCCCGACCGCGGTCTCGGTGTCGTCGCCCTCGGCGAGCTGCTGCCGGTAGCGCGTGACGATGAACAGCGCGTAGTCGATCCCGGCGCCGATCCCGAGCATCGCCGCGACCATCGGCGCGGTCGGCGCGATCTGGAACATCGACGCCGCGACATGGATGAGCGAGTACGCGACGACCATGCCGCACAGCGACACCACGATCGGGATCCCCGCGGCGAGGAACGACCCGAACGCCAGCAGCAGGACGACCAGGGCCAGCAAGATCCCGACGCCCTCCTGCGGCCCGCCCTTCGGCTGGTTGAGGATCATCGCGACGATGCCGCCGAACCTCACCTCCAGGCCGGCCATCCGCGCGGGCTCGACGGCCCGGTTCAGCGCGTCGAGGTCGGCGTGCCCGACGTCGCTCATGGTGCCGGTGAAGTTCAACCGGACGACGACGGCGTTGTCGTCCTTCAGGCCGCCCATGCCGCGCACGTAGGGGTTCTCGACGAACGCGACCCGGTCCATCCTGCCGACGTTGTCGATCGCCCGGCCGATCGTGAGCGCGACCCGCCAGTCGGCGGGGTCGGCCTGCGCCGTCTCGTGGAACACGATGGTCGCGGTCGGCCCGGTCATGGCGGGGAAGTCCTGGCCGAGGGTGTCGATCGCGCGCTGGGTCTCGGTGCCGGGCAGCGTGCTCTGCTGGACGAACATGCCGCCGTGCGTGATCCCGAGGACGCCGGCGCCGAGCATGAGCACGGCCCAGAGCTCGAAGACCGTGCGCCGCCTCCGCACGCAGAAGCGGCCCAGTGCCCCCAGGAATCGCGCCATGCAGGCAGAGAACACCCATGCATGCAGTTTTGCAATAGATGCAACTTTGCAGTCATGGTAATGTCCGTCACATGGACGACGCGCCGGGACGGCCCGCCGAGCGGGCGGGCCTGCGGGAGCGCAAGAAGCAGCGCACCCGGCAGGCCCTCGCGACCGCCGCGCTGCGCCTGTTCGCCGAGCGCGGCTACGAGGAGACGACGATCGCCGACATCGCCGCCGCCGCGGACGTGTCCCCCCGGACGTTCTTCAGCTACTTCCCGTCCAAGGAGGACGTGGTCTTCGCCGAGATCGACGACCGGCTCGCCGAGGTCTCCGAGCGGCTGCGCCGGACTTCCGGCGAGGCGCCGATGGAGACGATCCGGCGCAGCATCGTGGACGTCCTGGAGGCCGTGGTCGCCGAGCACCGCGACTACGGGGCCGTCCAGGTCGCCCTGGTCCTGGAGCGCCCCGGCCTGCGGGCCCGCGCGCTCCAGCGGCTGCTGGACGCGCAGGAGGCGATCGAGGCGCTGCTGCGCGAGCTGTGCCCCGGCATCTCGGAGATCGACGCGGTCGCCGCGTCCGGCATCGCGGTCGGCGGCATGCAGGCGGTCGTCGCGCACTGCCGCCGCGAGGGCTACGACCCGGTCTCGATGCGCACCGCCCTCGACCGCGCCGTCGACCTCGTCGAGAACGGGCTGGTCTCGGTGGACGCGCTGTCGCGCCCGTCCCCCTAGAGCACCGGGCACCGGCGGGACGGAGGCGCCCGGACCGCCGGTGCCCGGCCCGGCGGTGACAGTCGGCCCGGCGGCGCCGGCTCAGTCGGCGATCACGATGCGCAGCCGCCGGAAGCCGCGGCCCTCGTTCTCTACCTTGGCGACCCGGATGCGGCCGATCTGCTTGGTGGACGCGACGTGGGTGCCGGTTCACCGCTCTCAGTCGTTGACGACGACCTGCTGGAGGATGATCGTGCCGGTTCCGAAGGCGTTGTAGTAGATCGTCACTTGATCAAGTTCGAGCCAGTACATGTCGGCGACACCCTCGTGGGCTTGACTGCCGGGCGGATGAGGTTGCTCCAGCAGCAAGAGGATGACGTCGAAGACCAGCTTGCGAAGGCCTTCCGGGAGGGCTGCCATCTCCCGGCGGACCGGCGGTGAGATCATCAGATGGTCAGGCATCGAGCGTGCCTGCCGCCCATTCCTCCGGGGTGGCGTCACGCCACCGGTCGAGGTCGTCGCGGTGGATGACGAGCGTGCCCTCGGGGATGGTCCCCTCCTCAAGGGCCTTGCGGTACTGCTCGGCTTGCCAGCGTAGGTGGTCGGTGAACATCGCGTCGTACATGGTCCTGGAGACCACGACGACCGGAGCGGAACCATGACGAGTGATCTCTACGGGCTGCC
Source organism: Actinomadura madurae (assembly GCF_900115095.1). Classification (GTDB taxonomy): domain Bacteria; phylum Actinomycetota; class Actinomycetes; order Streptosporangiales; family Streptosporangiaceae; genus Spirillospora; species Spirillospora madurae. The sequence goes on along the minus strand of NZ_FOVH01000005.1, from coordinate 33,078 downwards.
CGTGGGCGGCTGCGGTGTGAATCTTGCCGAGCCGTGTACGGGCATCCTTCAAAGGAACACTTTCCATGCCCGAAGTGTACACTTCGCGGGGGTCACCAGGGACCGTAGGGGCCCGATCGGGAGCCGCCGCGCCCGCCGTTCTTCTTCTTGTACGGCCCGACGGCCGGCCGGACGTCGGCCAGGTAGATGGCCGCGCCGATGAACGCGGCGACCGGGAGGATGCCGAGCAGCAGGGCGATCGGGCTGGCTCCGAGCGCCGCGGGCGCGACCGCGTACGCGGCGCCCACCACCGTCGCGACGATCAGGATGATCATCCAGAGTTTCTTGCTCTGCTTGCTCGCCGCCGAGAACGCGCCGGTGGGCACGGTCAGCGAGTCGATCAGCGCCCATGCCTCCATCGCGAACGCGATGATCAGCAGCAGCCAGAAGAAGTAGTCCAGCACGTTGAAGCCCGACATCGGCGATCAGCGCTCCTGCTCGTCTCGGACGGCGACTCCTCGTCGCGCACACGGCTCTTCCCGCCCAACCCTATGCGCACCGTCCAGCGGGCGTCGGCAGCCCGCCTGCTGGTGAAGACGAAGAAGCCCGGCCGGGTGTTCCCGGCCGGGCCCTCGCATCCGGCGCGCGCACGCGCCGTCACCTTCCGGCGGTGTCACTTCTTGGTGGTGGTCCGGGTCTGCCCCGCGGCCTTGGCGCGCGGCTGCGCGGTGCGGGCCTGCGCGGTTCGGGGCTTCGGGGCCGGCTTGGCGTCGGCCTCGGCGATCTCGGCGACCTCGACGGCCTCGCGGTGCACGACCTTCTTGCCGCGCTCGGCGAGCTCGTCGATGAACTCGACGGCGCGGGTGCCGAAGTGCGTGGCGTACGCGACGGCCGCGCCCGGCAGGTCCTTGGCGTCCACCCGGTCCTGGTACTTGGAGAACTCGCCGCGGTAGCGGTCCACGGTCTCGCGGACCTGGTAGCGGTAGCGGTCGACGGTCTCGCGGACCTCGCCCTGGTACTTGCCGACGGTCTCGCGGGCGCGGCCCTGGTACCGGGTCACCTGCTCGGGGACCTCGCGGATCTTCTCCACCGCGAAGTCGCCGGCGCCGGCCACCGTGTAGACGGCCTTGTTCTCGCGGAAGTTGCTGGCCAGCGTCATCCGACCTCTTCCTTTCCGTTCTGCTCTGCTCTGGTTTGCCGTGGCATGTCTTGCTCTGGCATGTCCTGCTCCGGCGCGTCCTGGTCCGGCGCGGTGCTCTCGGCGCTGTCCGCGCCGAGGACGCCGGTGGCCTCGTTCTCCTTGAGGAACGACGCGTAGATGTCCAGGAGGACCTGCTTCTGCCGCTCCGTGAGGAGGGCGTCCGCCCGGACCGCGGCCTGCACGTCGGTGTCGGACTCGCGGTCTTCAAGGATCCCGGCCTGCACGTACAGTGCCTCGGCGGAGATCCGCAGCCCCTTGGCGATCTGCTGCAGGATCTCGGCGCTCGGCTTGCGCAGGCCGCGCTCGATCTGGCTCAGGTACGGGTTGGAGATGCCCGAGACGTCCGCGAGCTGCCGCAGCGAGATCTTCGCCCGCGTGCGCTGCTCCCGGATGTACTCCCCGATCGAGCCGACCTTCGAACCTGCCATGTCTCCACCCTGCGTCATGGTGCTTGCAATTGCAAGCAGTCTAGCTAGCACTTCGCGGTGAAACGCCTCACATGCCGGAGAAGCCGGGAAACAGAGACGGCGCCGCCGCCCCTGAACGGGGGACGGCGGCGCCGGTGCGGACGCGGATCACAGGTTCGGGGCGGCGTACGGGTCGTGCTCGGCGAGCAGCTTGTCCAGGCGCGCCTGGTCGACGCGGCTGGTGATGGCCTGCGTCTCCTGCCGGTCGCGCACGCACTTGGCCAGCGTGAACGTGGACGTGATCACGTACAGCAGGCCGAGCCCGAGGAAGGCGCGGACCCAGCCGCTGATCGGCAGGTAGGCGACGCCGATGCCCACGGCGACGCTGGAGACGGCGAAGGAGATCGCGGCCTGGACGAAGAACGCGGTGCTGCCGGCGGGGGCCGGCGGGGTCGAGGTCGTCATGGCACGAGTGTGCGGGCCGCCCGCGTCCCGGTCATGAGTACGCGTGCTCAGCCGCCCCTGCGCGAAGAACTCAGCTCACCTTGGAGGACGGAGCGGTCCACGTGTTGCAGACGGTCAGGTCGCGCCCGTTGTAGCCGGTGATCACCCAGCCCGCGTAGTGGCGGCCCGAGCCGTGGTCGCGCTTCTCCGGCGGCTGGTCCTCGTCGCCGCGCCCCCGGACGTCCACGACCATGGCGACGTACTGCTCGCGCGTCATCGGCAGCGTGCCGCGCTCGCTGCCGAGGAACGCGCCGGCGAAGCACTGCGCCTGCAGCTCGATGCGGCGGCTCGCCTCCGTCCGGGTGGCGATGTCGCCGGACTCCATCTGCCGGTCCCCGTAGAGCAGGATCCCGGCCCGGTCCTGGACGTGGTGGCCGTACTCGTGCGCGATCACCCGCGCGTAGACGGCGTAGTGGGACAGCGGCTCGCCGCCCGACGTCTCCACGACGTTCTGGAGCCCGACGTACATCGTGTTGTTCGCCGGGCAGTAGAACGCGGACGCGCCAGGGGCCGGGTACGTGCCGCACGGGCTGCGGCCCGGCTCCAGCCAGAACACGCGGTTCGGCTTGTCGAACGGGAGGCCGGCCTTCGCGAACTGCCGAGTCCAGGCGCTGTCCAGGCAGTCGCTCAGGGTGTCCATGAAGTGCCGCATCGACTCGGCGGACGGCAGGATCCGCGGCAGCCGGCAGTTCACCGGCGTCAGCACGCCCGTCCTGTACAGCTTGCTGTTCGTCGCCTTCTCGCGCGGGGTGGACGCGCCGCCGGACGAGGTCGACGGCCGGATGCCGCCCGTCCCGTCCTGCCCGGCGCCGACCGTCGACAGCGCGAGGATCGCGATGACGACCAGGGACGTGAGCCCGCCGAAGATGCCCGCGATCGTCCCGCCGGCACTGCGGCGCGGCGGCGGACGCATCGGGACGTACCGGTACTGCTGCGGTCCGTAGGCAGGGGGAGGACCGTAGCCGGGCCGGCCGTGCGGAGGCCCGGGAGGCCCGGGAGGCCCGGGAGGCCCACCCGGAGGACCGCCGTACGGGGGGCCGCCATGGGGAGGCCGGCCGTACGGCGGAGCCGGTGGCCGCGGCGGTGGTGGCGGCGGGGGGTAATGACCTGCCATAGCGCAGAATCATCGCACGCGTTCCCGATACCATTTGCGGCCATGTCTGCTCTTGCGCGGTTGTTCCGGTCGCGTCCGGTCCTTCTGACGGTGTCGGCGGCGCTCTCCCTGCCTCTCGCGACCGCCTCGCCCGCCTCGGCGGCCGGGTTCCGCGCGTCCGAGCGGGTGCTGAAGGACGAGGTCGTCATCACCGCCGTCAAGGGCGGGACCGCCAGGGTGAAGGAGACGATCGTCTACCGGTTCGACGGGCGCGACGGCTTCCAGCGGACGTACCCGACCCGGACGCACGAGAGCCTGACCGAGGACCGCGTCTACAAGCTGGACAACCTGCGCGCCAGCAGCCCGGACGGCGGCCCGGCCGAGGTCACCGCGACCAGCGGGGACACCACCACGACGGTCAAGGTGAGCGGCGGCCAGAAGCTGACCGGCGACCGCACGGTCGTCCTGGAGTACGACCTGCGCGGCGCGATCACCCCGATGGGCGCGGCGGAGGAGCTGCGCTGGCCGGTGATCGGCGGCTGGAAGGTGCCGCTGGACGAGGCGAAGGTCACCGTCGAGGGCGGCGCGGTGATCCGGAACGTCAACTGCTTCACCGGCCCGATCGGCAGCACGATCGGCTGCACGCAGTACTACACGAACCACACCAAGACGCAGGGCGTCTACGCGCAGCAGGGGATGCTGCCGGGCGAGTACCTGACCGTGGTCGCGGGGCTGCCCGCGGGCACGACGGGCGGGAAGGCCCTCTACGAGCGTCGGCACACGGTCGCGACCGCGTTCTCGGTCAACGCGGTGACCGGCGCCGCGCTGGCGGGCCTGCTCGTGCTGCTCGTCGGCGGGGTCGCCGTCCTCTACCTGCTGCGCGGGCGGGACGCGCGGGTCGTCGGGAAGAAGGCGGCCGAGGGCGACCACGCGCCGCTCGCCGGGGCCGAGTTCGAGCCGCCGGACGGGGTGCGCCCCGGCCAGATCGGCACGCTGATCGACGAGCAGGCGGACGTGATCGACGTGACCGCGACGATCGTCGACCTCGCCGTCCGCGGCTACCTGCTGATCGAGGAGGAGGACCGGGCCCGGACCGGCCGCCTCGACTGGACGCTGCGCCGCCTCGACCGCCCGCAGGCCGACCTGCTGCCCTACGAGCGGATCCTGCTGGACGCCCTGCTGACCGCGCCGGACGGCTCCGGCCGCGACGCCGTGAAGCTGTCGGAGCTCGGCGGGACGTTCGCGACCAAGCTCGCGCAGGTCAGGTCGGCGATGTACGACGACGTGGTGAAGCAGGGCTGGTTCGCGCGGCGCCCCGACACCGTCCGGTCCCGATGGACGGTCACCGGCATCCTGGTGACGCTGCTCGGCATCGCCGGGACGGTCGCGCTCGCGTTCACCACCGAGTGGGCGCTGGCCGGGCTCGCGCTGATCATCGCGGGCGCGGCGCTGGCGTACGGCGGCCAGTACATGCCGGCGAAGACCGCGCGCGGCGCGACGGTGCTCGCGCACACGATCGGCTTCCGCGCGTTCCTGGAGCGCGGTGTCATCCCCGAGGGCGAAGGGACGGCGTCGCGGCAGCGGATCGCGCTGTTCTCCCGCCTCCTGCCGTACGCGGTCGTCTTCGACGCCGTCCCGAAGTGGACGGAGACGGTGAAGGACGCGGGGGAGCGGGCCGAGGGCGCCGACAACCTGTACTGGTACGAGGGCCCGGCCGAATGGGACCTGTCGAAGTTCGCCGAGTCGATGCGCACGTTCCTGCTGGCCACGTCGGGATCGATCTCGCAGTCGCGCGGGCTCTGAGGCGGCGGGCGGCCACCGGACGGTTAACCGCCTGACGCCGGGTATCGGCGGAGGCGAGGAGGTGTGCGCCGATGCCAGCCGCCGCCGTGCTCGCCGACGACCCCGCCAGGCTCGGGGACGCCTTGTTCCTGGCCATCGGCCCGGCCGTCATCTTCGTGACGCTCATCGCGTGGATCCTGGTGGTGCTGATGACGTCCCGGAAAGCGCGCCGGCGCCGGCCCCGCTGATCCGGCGCGTCCCGCGCGGGGACGCGACGCCCTCCGGTGCCGTCGACGCCCGTGGTGGCCGCCGAGACCCCTCCCGGCGGCCATCACGGGTCATATCGGACCGTTCCATCCCTTCCCGTAAGATGTCTGACGTCTTACAGGGAGGCTCGTGTGGGTTTGAGGCCGGTAGCGGGCGGGTCGACGGTGGACGCCGTCCTCGACCAGCTCCAGGCGCAGGTCAGCGGCGGCGCGTGGGCGGTCGGCGCGCGCATCCCGGCGGAGACGGACCTCGCCGCGCAGCTCGGCGTGAGCCGCCCGGCCGTCCGGGAGGCGATCCGGGCGCTGTCGCACGTCGGCGTGCTGGAGGTGCGCCGCGGCGACGGGACGTACGTGCGCAGCAGCGCCGACCCCCGCCCGCTCCTGCGCCGGGTCTCGCGCGCCTCCGCCCGGGACGTCTTCGAGGTGCAGCTCGCCTACGACGTCCAGGCGGCCCGTCTCGCGGCGCGCCGCCGCACGGACGCCGACCTCGCGCGGCTGGAGGACCTGCTCCGCGCCCGCGACGAGGCCACCGAGCCGGACGCGTTCGGCGCCGCCGACGCGCGCTTCCACCTCGGCGTGGCGGAGGCGACCCGGAACCCGGTGCTGATCGAGGCGATGCGGTTCTTCATCGACCGGCTGCACGAGTCGATGCGCATGATCAGGCTGGACCGCGAGGTGCCGGAGGCCGGGCCCGCCCGGCACCGCGCGGTGCTGGACGCGATCGCCGCGGGCGACCCGGGGGCCGCCGCGGCGGCCGCGGCGGCCGTCGTCGAGCCGACCCTGGCGGTCCTCGCGGCCCTGCTCGGCGAGGAGGCCGGACGGTGACGGGACGGCGCGCCCTCGCCGGTTCCCTCCTCATGATCGTCCTGGTGGCGGTCAACCTGCGCCCGGCGGTCGCGGCGGTCGGCCCGCTGCTCACCGAGATCAGCGACGCGTTCCACCTGTCCGGGACGGCGGCGGGCGCGCTGACCACCCTCCCGCTGGCGTTCTTCGGCTCCTACGGCCTCGCCGCGGCGTTCCTGCGGCGTGCGCCCCGCGGCGAGACGCTGCTGGTCACCGCGATGGCGCTGCTCGTCACCGCGCTGGTGGTGCGGCTGCTGGACGGCGCGTTCGCGCTGTTCGCCGGGTCCCTCGCCGCCGGCATCGCGATCAGCGTCGGCAACATCGCGATGCCGGGGATCATCAAGCGGGACCACCCGGACCGGATCACGACGGTGACGTCGGTCTACACGGTCGCGCTCACCGCCGGCGCCTGCCTGGCGTCCGGCCTCGCCGTCCCCGTGGAGGACCTCTTCGACGCCACCTGGAAGCTGCCGCTCGGCCTGCTCGCGATCCCGGCGGCCCTCGCCGGGCTGCTGTGGACGCCGCGGGCGCGGCGGGCGGCGCACGCGGCCCGGTCGGCACCGCCCGCGGTCCACCGGCAGGGGGTCGCGGCGCTGGTGTGGCGGTCCGGGCTGGCCTGGAACGTCACCGTGTTCATGGGCCTGCAGTCGCTGCTGGCTTACGTCCTGCTCGCGTGGGTGCCCACGATCTGCCAGGACCGCGGGATGGGCGAGGCGGCCGCCGGGTACGTCCTCGCGCTGTCGGCGGCGATGCAGGCGGCCGGGTCGCTGGCCGTCCCGGCGATCGCCCGCCGGACCCGCGACCAGCGCCCGCTGGTGATCGCCACGGCGGTGCTGTCGGCGATCGGGTTCGCCGGCATCGCCTGGGCACCGATCGCGACGGTGTGGGGCTGGACGGTGGTCCTCGGCATCGGCGGGGGCTTCGGGTTCGCGACCGCGCTGTCGTTCATCGGGCTCCGCGCGCACGACGCCCAGGTCGCGACGCAGCTGTCCGGGATGGCGCAGGGCGTCGGCTACGTGATCGCGGCGCTCGGCCCCCTCGCCGTCGGGGCACTGCACGACGCCACCGGTGGATGGACCGTTCCGATGGTCGCCGTGCTCGCCGTGTGCGCCGTCATGGCCGCGCCCGGCGCGGCGGCGGGCCGGCTCCGCACGGTCGGCGCACCCGCCGGCACGGCCCAGGAGGAGATTAATTCCGGCATTAGCGGACACATCCCAAGCTGACCCCGCCAGGGGTCGTTCGCGCCATCGGAGGTGGACCGCAATGCTCGCCCAGGAGGTATTGGCCGACACATCCCCCACCGTCGCGCTCCGGTGGGTGTGGATCATCGTTGTGGTGGCCGCCGTGCTGACGATCGCCCGGCTGTACATGCTGAGGGCGGCCTCGTCCAGGAAGATCCATCCCGACCGCAGGAACGACCAGGACAACCACCGCGGCATGGAGCAGGGCGGGGTGTACACCTACACGCCCGGGATGTTCTCCCACAGCTACCCGCCCAGCAAGGAGACGCAGCCGGAGGAGTTCCGGCGCGACAACCCGCAGCCGGGCCGGGAACCGAAGAAGCCGTGGCCGGACGGGATCCTGTACGAGCAGACGGTCTTCAAGCAGGAGTTCGAGGAGCTCAAGAAGTCCACGAACCCCGACACCCACTAGACGGCTGGTCGAAGGCTCCTGGGGAGGGGCGGATGGCGCCGACGACGCCGTCGCCGCCGCGGACCTCGACGACCGCCAGCTCGTCCAGGGCGGCCTTGTCGGCGCCGTCGTGGACGCCGAGCGCCCGCAGCAGCGCCACGGTGACGGGCGTCCGCGCCCGCATCGCCCCGTCGTCGATCTTGACGGCGCCGGCGCGGCCGTCGCCGAACGCGAACGCGTCCACCCCCTCGGCGCCGCACTTGACGAGCAGGCCCGGCACGGCTTCCATGAGCCGCAGCTCCTCGCGCCGGGTGCCGGACGTCCACTGCGGATGGGTCCGCATCGCGTCCGCGACGCGGCGCTCGGGCGTGCCGGGCCCGGCGAGGACGAGCGCGCGGAACGCCCGCGCGACCCCGGCGATCGACACGGCGAACAGGGGCGCGCCGCAGCCGTCGACGCCGACCGCCGTGACGTCCTCGCCGGCCATCTCCTCGACCACGTCGCGGACGGCGCGCTGGAGCGGATGGCCGGGGTCGAGGTAGGTGCCGGTCGGCCAGCCGGCGGTGACGCACGTGGCGAGCATCGCGGCGTGCTTGCCCGAGCAGTTCATCCGCGGGCGGGACGGGCCGCGGCCCGTGCGGGCGATGTCGTGCTGGGTGGCGGGGTCGAGCGGCCAGCTCTCCGGGCAGCGCAGGTCGGCGGCGACGAGCCCGGCGGCGGAGAGGATCTTCTCGACCCCCTCCATGTGGAAGTCCTCGCCGGAGTGGCTGCCCGCGGCGAGCGCGAGCAGCTCGTCGTCGAGTTCGAGCCCGGACCGGAGCATCGCGACCGCCTGCAGCGGCTTGTTCGCCGACCGCGGGAACACCGGCGCCGCCGGGTCGCCGGCCCGCACGGCGACCGCCCCGCCGGCGTCGATCCCGATCGCGGCCCCGCGGTGCCGCGACTCCACGAACCCGGACCGCTCGACCTCGACCAGCACGGGATTGATCGTCATCAGGCCCACCTCGTCACACCGGCACCGACCAGCGGAACACCGAACTCCCGAAAAGCAGGCCCCACCCACCCGGGGGCGGACCTGCTACCTCCATGGTCAAGTACCCGACCCACCCCACGGGAGGGAAATCACGACCTGTGGAAAACCCCAAGTTCAGTGCCGCTTGACGCCGAGGAGGGCGCGGGCGTCCGCGGCGGGCATCGGCGGGCGCTGCGCCAGGTGGGCGGCCTGGGCGGCGCGCTCCACCAGCTGGACGTTCGCCGTCACCGGACGACCCTTCGCCAGCGTGAGCGTGTCCTCCATCCCGACCCGCAGATGCCCGCCCGCCGACAACGCGGCGAACAGGACGGGCAGGGACGTCCGCCCGATGCCGGTGGCCGACCACGTCGCCCCGTCCGGCAGCGCCTCGACGGCCGCCACCAGCGACCGCGCGTCGCCCGGCATGCCGCCCGGGACGCCCATCACCAGATCGCAGTGGACGTGCCCGCCGTACGGAGGCCCGTGCTTGTCCAGCAGCCGCCGCAGCGCCGCCACCTGCCCCAGGTCGAACAGCTCGAACTCCGGGACGACCTCCAGCTCCTGCGTGCGCCGGTACAGCTCCACCATGAACGGCCACGGGTTCATGAACACGTCGTCGCCGAAGTTGACCGTCCCGCAGGTGAGCGAGCACATGTCGGGTTCCGCGTCCAGCACGCGCAGCCTGTCCTCGTACGGGTCGGTGACCGCGCCTCCGGTGGACAGTTGGACGATCAGCCCCGTGCTCTCCCGCAGCGCCGTCACCGTGTCCCGCAGCCGGGACGGGTCGAGCGTGGGCCGCGCGTCGTCGTCGCGGATGTGCACGTGGATCACGGCCGCCCCGGCGGCCTCGCACTCCTTGGCCGTCTGGACGAGTTCCTCCAGGGTGACGGGCAGGGCCGGAACGTCCGCCTTGGCGGACTCCGCGCCCGTGGGCGCCACCGTGATGAGCGTCGTTGCTCCCATAGGCGGCAGAATGCATGGTCATGCGTGCGGTAGTCCAGAGGGTGAGCCAGGCCGGCGTGTCCGTGGACGGGCGCGTCACCGGCGCGATCGAGGGGCCGGGACTGCTCGTCCTGGTCGGCGTGACGCACGACGACGGCCCGGAGAAGGCCCGCAGGCTGGCCGCGAAGCTGTGGGGGCTGCGCATCCTGCGGGACGAGAAGTCGTGCTCGGACGTGAACGCGCCGCTCCTCGTCGTGAGCCAGTTCACCCTCTACGGGGACGCGCGGAAGGGCCGCCGCCCATCCTGGACGGCCGCCGCGCCCGGCCCGGTCGCCGAGCCCCTGGTGGACGCGGTCGTCCGCGAGCTGCGGAGCATGGGGGCGAAGGTCGAGACGGGCGAGTTCGGCGCCGACATGGAGGTCGCGCTCGTCAACGACGGCCCGATCACCCTCGTCCTGGACGTCTGACCCACCCGCCGGGCTGCAGCGGGGCAGGGGCTACCGGAACCCGTAGACCATGCCGACGAGCGCCCCGACCGTGCCGGCGGTGGCGAGCAGGATGAGGGCCCGGTCCTGCGGGACGAGGCGTCCGCGCAGGTTCGGGGAGACGACCACGACGCCGGTGTCGCGGTCGGGTTCCTCGGCCGGCAGGGGCTTCTGGAAGGGGTTGCGGAGGCCCGCGAGGCGCCACAGCGCGTCGTTGCGGAGCCGCTGGTGGCCGGGGCGGGCGCAGGCGAACAGCCGTCCCCGCGTCCGCTCCGTGCAGGCGGCGCCCTGCTGGGTGAGGATCCGGCACATCGTCGGGACCAGCATGAACTCGTACAGGCACCAGCCGAGCAGCCCGAGCAGCGCGACGCGCCACGACTGGAACCAGTACGCCGCTCCGAAGACGGCCGCGAACAGGGCCCACCAGACCAGCGCGGACTCCCGGCCCGGACGGCGCCGGGTCCCTCTCCTGGCCGCCGGCGGCTCCTCTTTCCCCAGGTTCGGGACCATCGGTAGGAATCCACCTTCCCTGGGCGCCGGCCGGTCAGAAATCGTCTATGTCAGACGATATTCGTCCGGGGGGCCGCCTGCTACCCGTGTTTCGCCGCGCGGCGGCGGAGGGCGATCTGCGCGTTCGCGCCGGTCTCCGGGGAGACGACGACCTCCTGGGCCGCCGCGACGCCGCCGGCGAGCAGCTCGGCGTCCACCGGGACGTTGCGCTTGACCAGCGCGAGCGCGATCGGGCCGAGCTCGTGGTGGCGGGCGGCCGAGCCGACGGTGCCCACCGTGCGCCCGCCCGGGATCTCGACCGGGTCGCCGTGCGCGGGGAGCCGGTCGACGCTGCCGTCCAGGTGCAGGAACACCAGGCGGCGCGGGGGACGCCCCAGGTTGTGGACGCGGGCGACGGTCTCCTGCCCCCGGTAGCAGCCCTTGTTCAGGTGGACGGCGGTCTCCACGTACCCCGCCTCGTGCGGGATCGTCCGGTGGTCGGTGTCGAGCCCGAACCGGGGACGGTGCTCGGCGATGCGCAGCGCCTCGTACGCCCAGATCCCCGCCGGCCGCAGGCCGTCGGGGAAGGAGCCGCGCGGGACGATCCGCGTCGCGGTCCCCGCCACGTCCGGCCAGGAAGGGCCGGCATCGGACGACGGCGGCCCGGTGATCACCATGTACTCGTCCGACACGTCGGCGACCTCGACGCGCAGCATGAACCGCATCCGGTCGAGGAACTCCACCAGGGAGGGCGCCGTCCCGGGCTCGACGTGCGCCCAGACGGCCTCGCCGTCGTCGACGAGGAAGAGGTGGTGCTCGATGTGCCCGTTCGGGCTGAGCAGCAGCGCCTCGGTCGGCTCGAACGGCTTCAGACCGTCCAGGTGCTGGCTCAGGAGGCTGTGCAGCCAGCTCAGCCGGTCCGGCCCGGACACGCGGACGACGCCCCGGTTGCTCCGGTCGGCGAACGCCGCCCCCTCTTCGAGGGCGCGTTGCTCGCGCGCCGGGTCCCCGTAGTGCGCGGCGACCTCCTGGTCGGGCGCGTCGGCGGCGACGGCTCCGGGCGACTGCAGCAGAGGGCTTCCCATGCGTCCAGACTATGTGGCGCGGCACTCCTTGCACCGCCCGTAGACGGTGAGGTGGTGCACGTCGGTCTCGAACCCGAAGTCGCGCCGCAGGACGTCGGCCAGGCCGGACGCGGCGCGCGGGTCGACGTCCTCCACGGTGTGGCAGCCGCGGCACACGAGGTGGATGTGCTCGGCCTCGGCGGCGAGGTGGTAGTTCGGCGGACCGTGCCCGAGGTGGGCGTGCTTGACGAGGCCGAGCTCCTCCAGGAGTTCGAGCGTCCGGTACACGGTGGAGATGTTCACGCCGCGGGCCGTGCGCTGCACCTCGGTGCAGATCTCTTCGGGCGTCCCGTGCTCCAGGTTGGTGACCGCCTCAAGGACCAGCTGGCGCTGGGGCGTCACCCGGTACCCCTTCGCCCGCAGCTCCTCCTGCCACGACTCGACCATGCACCGAGTCTAGAACCCGGCGGCGCCGGTCCGGCCCGGCGTTTCAGCCGTCGGAAAACTCGCTTGCCCCACCGGACGGCGCTCGCATACGTTCGGGGTACGCGCGAAAGGAGGTGGTCCAAGAAATGGTTGATTCTAGGACTCGCGAGGTGGCTGTCCGCTAGTCGCCGTTCCGCCTCGGCGCCGCCGCCCCCGGCGGTGGCAACCGGTCGCGACGGTGACCGGCGAATCCCAGGCAGTTACCCGGTCCCCGGACCGATGGACCCGTCCTGTCCGTCGCCCCGCCTCCCGGCGGGAAGGTCCGGGGACCGTTCATTTCCGGGGGAGTTCAGGAGACCTTCTTGAGCTGCGCCGACAGGTGCGACTGGAGTTTCTGGCCCATCGCCGCCATGTCGTAGGCCCAGCCGAGGTCCTCCCCGATCAGCCCGTACAGGCGGTGGCCGCCGGTGACCTCCTTGGCCGACTCCGTGCGCGCGACGACGTCGGTCCGCAGCTCCACCCGGTTGAACGCCGCGTTCCCGACGTAGATCTCGACGATCCCGGTCGGGTGGGCCAGCGTCACCTCGACCTGGTGGCCGGGCTGCGGCCGCCAGTACCCCGTCTCCACGGCGAGCGGACGGCCGAGGGTGCCGTCCTCCTCGATCATCCAGGTCCGGCTCGAATAGATGAGGAAGGGCTTGCCGACGTGGGTGAAGGAGATCTCCTGGCCGAAGTTGAACGACTCGATCGTGGGGTAGCCGCCCACCCCGGCGCCCTCCCAGGTGCCGAGGAGGAACGCCAGGGGCTCTAGGTCCGGGTGCAGCTCAGGATCCATGGACACCGAGCGTAGCGGCGACCGCGGCCCGGCGCGTCCCGGCCGCCGGCCCGGCTTGAGAGGGACCGCCGTCCCTGTCCGTGCGCCGTCCCCGTCCCGATCATTGGACCGTGTCCGATCTCTCCCCGGCGATCGTCTTCCTGCTGATCCTCGCCGCGGTGCTGCTGGCCGCCGGCTGGGTCTGGCGGCTGCGCTTCCGCAGCCTGCGCCGCGCCGTCGCGACGAGTTGCGCGGGGGTGGCGGGGCTGCCCGGCGGCGTGCCCTGCCAGGTGAGCGGGACGGCCCAGGCCGTCCAGCCGGCGCCGTTCTCCGGGACGCCGTGCGCCTGGTACCGCGTCCGCGCCACGGCGAAGACCCGGAGCGGCAAGCGGGTCTTCATGGACGAGAAGTCGGCGGCGCCGTTCCCGCTCCAGGACGAGTCCGGGCGCTTCACCGTCGACCCGGGGACGGCGGCCGTCGACGGGGCCGTCCGGACGATGGACGAGCGCCGTCCCGAGCACGGGTCCCTGCCGGGCCTGACGACCGAGGAGGTCTCCGAGTACCGCTACGAGGAGTGGATCCTGCCGGCCGGGCGGCCGCTCTACATCCTCGGCACCGCGACGGGCGGGTCGATCGGCAAGGACGAGAAGACCGGCCAGTACAGCATCACCACGCGGACGCGCCGCGAGTTCGGGCGGCGGGCCGTGATGTTCATGGGGATCGGGTACGGCGGCGGCGCGTGCCTGGTCCTGGCCTCCGCCCTGATCGTCGCCCTCGACCATCTGGACTGAATCCCCTATTTCAGGCGGCTCAGGCGGATGACGAGGAGCACGGCGGCCACCGCCATGAGTCCGAGCACGGCGATGAGGATCGCCGCGTTCACCATTCCGCCCACGCGCAGGATGCTACGCGGTATCCCGGGACTAGAGTGCGACTATGGCCCGACCACTGGTGATCAAGGTGACGGCGGGCGCCGACGCCCCGGAGCGCTGCAACCAGGCGTTCACGGTGGCGGCGGCCGCCGCCGCGAGCGGCGTGCCGGTCTCGCTGTGGCTGACCGGCGAGTCGGCCTGGTTCGCGCTGCCGGGGCGGGCGAAGGAGTTCTCACTGCCGCACGCCACTCCGCTGGACGACCTTCTCGCCGTCGTCCTCTCCGCGGGGCGCGTCACCCTCTGCACCCAGTGCGCGGCCCGCCGCGAGATCGGCCCGGACGACGTCCTGCCGGGCGTCCGCATCGCCGGCGCCCCGACCTTCGTCGAGGAGATCACCACGGACGACGTCCAGGCCCTGGTGTACTGACCCGGGCAGCAGCCGCAGGTGGACCGTGGTGTCCAGGCTGAGGCCCGGCCGCCGCCCGGCAGGGAGCGGACGTGCCGGCGGCAGGCCCCCGCGACCCCCGGTGCGGGCGACGGCGAGGCCGCCGACCACGGAGCCGGCCAGGCCGAGCATGAGGTCCCCGATGGTGTCCCGGTAGATCGTGACGGCCTCGGGGGTGTCGAGGATGAAGACGCCGTACTCGAAGAACTCCCAGAGGATCGCCGCGGCGGCGCCCAGTCCGGCGCAGGTCAGGGCCAGCGTCCAGGCGGGCGGGCCGCCCCGGCGGCGCAGGGCGACGCCGGCGGCGGCGCTGAGCAGGGCCCAGTTCCCGAAGTGGCAGGCGTCGTCGAACCAGCCGACGGTGTCGTAGAGGTCGGCGGCGTTCCCGGCGACGTCCACGAGGAAGGGCAGCGTCACGAGGAGGTCGACGTCCCACGGGAAGGGCCGGCCCCGCCCGCGCAGCGCCCAGACGAGCGTGACGAGCATGACGGCCGCGGGGTAGGCGGCGACGCGGACGCCCATGGCCTTGTCCGCGAACCGGTCCCATTCCGGGAACACGACGACGAGTGCGAGGAGCGCGGCGAGCGCCGCCTTGGCTGCGAGGGCGAACGGGCGCCAGCGGGTGGTTTCCATGCCCGCAGCCTCGCCGCGGGCGGGGTGCCGCCGCATGGGCGCGAATACTCAGATTCGCCTGAGTGAGCCTGAGTGCGGATGACGGCGCCCAGAACGGATATAGATCAGCCGACACTCGTTCCGACGTGGGAGCCCCCGGATGGTCGACATACCCGCATGGGCCTGGGTCGCGACGATCGCGCTGATCACCATGCTGTTCGTCTTCGACCTGCTGGTCGCGGTCCGGCGGCCGCACGCGGTCGGGATCCGCGAGGCCACCTTCTGGTCGGTGTTCTACATCGCCGCCGCGCTGCTGTTCGGCCTCGCCGTGTGGGTCCTCGGCGGGTCGACGGCGGGCACCGAGTACTTCTCCGGCTGGATCGTCGAGAAGAGCCTGTCGGTCGACAACCTCTTCGTCTTCGTGATCATCATGGCGCGGTTCGCGGTGCCCCAGGAGTTCCAGCAGAAGGCGCTGCTGTTCGGGATCGCCGCCGCGCTCGTCCTGCGGGCCGTCCTCATCGCGGTCGGCGCCGCCGCGATCAGCCTGTTCTCCTTCACCTTCCTGCTGTTCGGGCTGATCCTCATCTGGACGGCCGTGCAGCTGATCCGGCACCGCAACGAGGAGCCCGACGTGGAGGACACCTTCCTCGTCCGCCGGGCGCGCAAGATCCTCCCGGTGAGCCAGGACTTCCACGGCGGGCGGATGCTGGCCCACGAGGACGGGCAGCGCGTCATGACACCGCTGCTCCTGGTGTTCATCGCCATCGGCAGCACCGACATCCTCTTCGCGCTGGACTCCATCCCGGCCGTCTTCGGCGTGACGAAGGAGCCGTTCCTCGTCTTCACCGCGAACGCGTTCGCCCTGCTCGGCCTGCGCGCCCTCTACTTCCTCATCGAGGGCCTGCTGGAACGCCTGGTCTACCTGTCGATCGGCCTGTCGGTCATCCTCGCGTTCATCGGCGTGAAGCTGATCATGCAGTTCCTGCACGAGGACGTCACCACGTCGGTTCCCGAGATACCGACGCCGCTCTCGCTCGGCACCATCCTGGTGATCCTGCTGGTCACGACCGGGGCCAGCCTGGTTCGCGTCCGGCACCACCCGGAGGAGAAGGCCAAGCCGGGCGCTCTCCGCAAGCGCCGCCAGAGGGAGACCCGCGAGGAACAGCCCGCCGAGCACTGACGGGCGGACGGTCACGGGCCGGCGCCGTCCGGTGCCCCGTGCGCGCCCGGGGTGTGCCCGAAGGCCCGGCGGAAGACGTCGATGAACGCGCTGGCCGACGACCAGCCGCACTGGTGGGCCACGGCGGTCACGGGCGTGTTCTCGGCGAGCAGGACCAGCGCGTGGTGGAGGCGCAGCTGGGTGCGCCACTGCGGGAACGTCATGCCGAGGTCGGCCCTGAAGAGCCGGGACAGCGTGCGGTCGCTCGCGCCGACCTCCCGCCCCAGCTCCGCCAGGGTGCGCCTGTCGGCGGGGTCGGCGTGCAGGATGCCGCACAGCGCCGTGAGCTGCGGGACGGTGGGAGCGGGCAGGTGCAGGGGCTGCTGCGCCGACGTGCGCAGCCGGTCGAGCAGCACCGCGCGAAGCCGTGCGCGCGCGGGGTCGCCGGCGCGGTCGGGCTCGCGGGTGTAGGCGAGGATCAGCTCCCGCAGCAGCGGGCCCACGGTGAGCACGGACGGCTCGTCCAGGCGGAGGGGGTTGTCGGTGGCGGGGAGGCCGACCAGGTGCAGCTCGACCTCGCCGTGGGCCTGGTGGGCGTGCGCGGCGCCGGCGGGGATCCAGATGGCGCGGTTGGCGGGCGCCACCCACGTCCCGGCGTCGGTGGTGACGGACACGACGCCCCGTCCGGCATAGGCGATGTGGTGGTCGTCGTGCCGGTGGGCGTCGATCTCGGCCCCCGGGGCCAGCCAGCGGGTGCGGGTGGGGGCGGCCGGCTGGTGGCGGATTTCCTGCATCGGTTGGCAGATTATCGGAAGCCCGACATTTCGTCCCGGCGCGAGCATGAACGGCGTGTCATCGCGAAAGCAGGTCCTCCTCCTGTCGGCCGGGCACGCCTGCGTGGACGTCTACCAGGGGTCCGTGACGGCGCTCGTCCCGTTCTTCGTCGCCGAGCGCCACTACACCTACGCCGCCGCCTCCGGGATCGTCCTCGCCGCGTCGCTGCTCTCGTCGGTGGCGCAGCCCCTGTTCGGCGCGCTCACCGACCGGTGGCCGATGCCCTGGCTGCTGCCCCTGAGCACGTTCCTCGGCGGGGCCGGGATCGCGCTGAGCGGTCTCGGCGGCGACTACGCGCTCACGCTGGTGTTCGTGGCGGTCTCCGGGGTCGGGGTCGCCGCGTACCACCCCGAGTCGGCCCGGGTCGCCCGCAAGGCCGGCGGGGCGAGCCACACGGCGATGAGCTGGTTCTCGGTCGGCGGCAACGTCGGATTCGCGCTGGCCCCGCTCCTGGTCGCCGCCGTGATCGCCCCGCACGACCTGCGGTTCACACCGTTCCTCGCCGTCCCGGCCCTCGTCGGCAGCGTCCTGTGCCTGCCCGTCCTGCGCGCGCTGGAGACGAGCACGCCCGGTGGCTCCGGCCCCTCCGCCGAGCAAGGCGTGGACGACAGGAGATCTTTCGTGAAGCTGTCGCTGGCCGTGGTCTGCCGATCCGTCGTGTTCATGGGGATGGCCACGTTCATCTCGTTCTACGCGCGGCAGCGCACGGGAGGCGGCATGGCCGCGGGCACCGCGGCCCTGTTCGTGCTGTACCTCGGCGGCGCGGTGGGCACCGTGCTGGGCGGCTCCCTGGCCGCCCGCTGGGACCGGGTCACCGCCGTGCGCAGGTCGTACCTCGTGACGGCCGTCGCCGTCGCGGGCATCGTGTTCGTCCCCGGCCCGGCGATCTACCTGTTCATCGCCCTGACCTCGGCCGGGCTCTACATCCCGTTCTCCCTCCAGGTCACCCTCGGCCAGGACTACCTGCCCACCCGGGTCGGGACCGCGAGCGGCGTCACGCTCGGGCTGACCGTCAGTATCGGCGGGCTCGCCGGCCCGGTCCTCGGGAGCGTCGCGGACGCGACGTCCCTGCGGACGGCGCTGACCCCGCTCATCGCGATGCCCGCCCTGGCCTGGCTGCTGATCCGCACCCTCCCCGAACCCGCCCTCCCGGCGCCCGCCGCGCCCGCGCCGCGGGCGGCGGAGGACGTGGCGCCGGGACGGTGACCCGCGCCCAGGGCGTGTCTCATGAGCCGGCGTCGCGGCGGCGCAGCAGGTTCATCGGGAGGGTGTGCAGGACGACCTGGTCGTCCTGGTTGAGGAGTTCGGCCCGGGTGCGGACGATGCCGCGGTCCGGCTTGGAGCGGGACGGGCGCGCCTCCAGCACGGCCACGCGGAGGCGCAGCGAGTCGCCGGGACGGACCGGCGCGGGCCAGCGCAGCTCGTCCACGCCGGGGGAGGCGAGGCTCGCGACGCGGGACAGGAAGTGGTCGGCGAACAGCCGCATCATGATCGAGCCGCTGTGCCAGCCGCTCGCGATGATCCCCTTGAAGGGGCCGGACGCGGCGAAGTCCGGGTCGACGTGGATGGGCTGCGGGTCGAACCGGCGGGCGAACTCGATGATCTCCGCCTCGTCCAGGGTGACGTGGCCGTACTCGTAGACGGCGCCGGCGGTGTAGTCCTCGAAGTAGCGGTCGTCGATGGGGGAGCCGAAGTCGTCACCGAGGGGGCGCGTGCTGATCGTCATGGCACCAGGATGGCCCAGCGGCGGATCGCTCCACCGGGCGGGCCTCAGCCGGGCGCGGGGGCGGGGACGTGGCGCCGCCATTCCTCCCAGAGCTCGGCGTGGAGCTTGTAGAGCCCGTAGGGGGTGTCGCCGGAGGGCTCCTGCAGGTGGGTGCCCTGGTCCACCTTCATCCCCGCCAGGCGGACGGGGAAGAAGGCCGCCACGCGCTCGTGGTCCTCGGTCCGCACGTGGAGCATCCAGGCGCCGTGGTGGGCGTCCGCGGAGATCTCGACGATGTCCGTCCAGGCGAGGCGGTGGCGGCCGTAGCCCCAGACCAGGGTGAGGGCGTCGCTGCGGAGGATCATGCGCGTGCGCAGCATCGGGAGGGCCCCGAGCGCGAGGAGGAAGCACACGGCTCCGGCGGCATAGGCCGGGAGGCCGGCGCCGCCGCGGGCCTTGTCGATCGCCACGACGCCGAAGAGCGCGGCGACGGCGGCTCCGGCGAGGAACATGCCGAGATGGCGGGGGCAGCGCAGCGTGCGCGATTCGATCATCGGGGCATTATGGGCCCGGCCGGGCGAGGGACGCGAGGAAGACGTCCAGCATCGCGGTCTGGCGGTCCGGGGGGTACGCGCCGGGGTCCAGGAGGGCGTGGACGACCAGGCCGTGCGCGAACGCGGCGGCCGCCGCGACGACGGCGTCCACGTCGGCCGAGGCGGGCAGCTCGCCCCGGGCGGCCGCGGCGGCCGCGTGCGGGCGGAGCCGGGCGCGCCAGTTCCGGTAGCGGAGCCGCTGGCGTTCGCCGAGGCCGGGGTCGGCGAGGGCGACGTCCCACGAGCCGACCCAGATCCGGTTCATGTCCGCCGCCGCGGGGGTGAGCGGCAGGACGTCGAGCAGGGCGGCGCGCAGGGAGCGCAGGCCGGGCGGGGCCTCGCGGAGGGGACGGTTCGCGGTGCGTTCGTCGGCGAGGTCGAGGGCGTGCGCGACCAGGGCCCTCTTGTTCGGGAAGTAGTGCGTGAGCAGGCCCGTCGAGGCGCCCATCTCGGCGGCGACGGCGCGCAGGGTCAGGCCGCCGAAGCCGCGGGCGGCGAGGACGCGCCAGACGGCCTCGGACACGTCCCGGCGGCGGGCGTCGTGGTCACCTCGGGCGGGCATTCCCGTAGAGTACATAACAAACGTTTGGCACGTACCCCCTGGAGGCCCCCATGTTCGCCCGCACGCTCGCCGACGGTGCCGAACTGCGCCCGTTCGAGCCCTGGCAGGCCGCCGAGTTCGCCGCGCACGCGGACAGGGTCCGCGCGGACATCGAGCAGTACATCCCGTGGGCGCGGACGGTGGTGGACGAGGAGTCGGCCCGGAAGGTGCTCCAGTCCTACGCCGACAGGCAGGCCGAGGACACGGGCCGCATGTACGGCATCTGGGTGGACGGCGTCCTCCAGGGCGGGACGGTCTTCCGGACGTTCGACGCCGCGCAGGGCGTCTGCGAGGCCGGTGTCTGGCTCGCGGCGGAGGCGCGGGGCCGCGGCCTGATCACCGAGGCCGTCCGCGTCATGATCGACTGGGCGGTCGGCACGCGGGGGATGCACCGCGTCGAGTGGCTCTGCGACCCGCGCAACACCGCGAGCGCCGCGGTGGCGAAGCGGCTGGGCATGACCTGCGAGGGCGTCCACCGGCAGGCGTTCGTGCTGGACGGCGAGCGCCGCGACGTCCAGGTGTGGGCCGTCCTCGCCGAGGAGTGGGCGGGCTGACCGGGCGCGGCTAGGGGATGGGGAGCGGGCGCTCCAGCGCCGACAGGCTGAGCAGGACGAGCGACGCCGTCCAGCCGAGCGGCGCCGGACCGGCCGGCTTGCCGGTCACGCCGACCTTCTCCGGCAGGACGCCCAGCGACGTGCGGTGCGCGGACAGCCAGGCGAGGCGGCTCAGCGCGTCGCCGGTCCGCCCCGAGGCGGCGGCGTTCAGCCCGAACAGCGCCGTCTCCGGCGTCCAGGCGACGTCCGGGTCGCCGGACCAGCGCTCGCCCGGCAGGACGCCCCCGTTCGGCAGCGCCTGCTTGCGCGCGGCGTCCCCGATCGCGACGGTCACGCCCGGGTCGGGATGCGCGAAGGGGGGCGCGAGGAAGGTCACCGAGGTGTCCATCAGCCCGCCGGGGATGGGCGAGCGCGGGTATCCGTAGGGCGCGAACTGCCGGTCCACCGCGTCCGACACCCGCCGCGCCGCGTGCCGCCACTCGGCGGCCTTGCCGCCCTCGCCGCGCATCCCCGCGAGGTCGGCGGCCGCGCGCAGCCCGGCCAGCGCGGGCCCGACGACGCCGAGCGTGGGGCGCCGCGGGTCCTGCTCGCGGCGGTGGTCGCGTTCCCAGTAGTCGGACGACGCGGGCGGCAGCCCCTCGGCGTCCAGCGAGCGCGCCAGATGGTCGGCGGCGCGCTGCACCATCGGCCAGAGTGCGGGCAGCTCGTCGGCGTCCCTGCTCTGGACGCGGTAGAACCAGGCGGCCCACAGCACCCAGCCGAGCGAGTCGAGCTGCGGCGCGCGGCCGTCCGCGACCGCCGTCCCGTCGGCGTTGTAGCGCGCGGCCCACATGCCGTTCTCGTTCTGGGCGCGGGCGAGGAAGCGCAGCACGCGGCGCGCCTCGGACGTGTGCCCCGTCACCGTGAACGCGGCGACGGTGAACGCGGAGTCGCGGGGCCAGCAGTACCGCCACTTGGAGTACCAGGACGCGAGGGACGCCCCGTTCGGGCGGGTGAGGAGGCGCAGGTCGAGGAGCGCGCGGGCCGCCATGTCGCGGTGGCTCCCGTCCGGCCCGCCGGGGATCGTTCCCTGGGCCAGCCACGCGCTGTCGGACCGGACGGCCCGTGCCACCCGCGGATCGGACGCCCCCACGGTGACCGGGGTGTCGCCGCCGGACGGGATGAGCCGGATCCGCCCGTCCGCGAGCTTGATCACCGAGCTGTCCGGCAGGTAGGACGCCCCGTCGGCCTGGTCGGGCGGGAGCGGGACGCCGGCGAAGGGCCATCCGCCGCCGCCGACGAGCCCCGGGCTCGCCCAGCCCGGCCCCGGCGGCTCGGGGACGGTGACGCCGCCGGTCGCGACGAGCGCGGCCACGACGAGCATCGCCGCCGTGCGGCGGACCGTGCGGACGCGCGACCGCCGGCGCGAGGCGGGCCGCCGCCGGGCGGGCCCGCGGCGCGGGGGCGGCGGGACCGGCAGGACCGGGGTGGCGGGAACGGGTGCGGCGAGGGATGTGTCCCGTTCTTCCGCCATCGCCATGCGTTCGCCCCCTTTGCCGCATCAGCCGCCCGGCCGAAATAAGTACATCAAACTACGTCAATTGGTTCATCCTCCTCACGTGCCACTCGTGCCCTCCCTTGAGGATGAGCACACCTGACGCCCCGCGGTACTCGCCGCGGGAGGGAACTCTCGGTGACATATGGACCCGGCGGCATCACCACGAAGACTGGTTGACTAGGCTGCATCGACGGAGCGGACCGCAGAGTGCCGGCCGCACGGACACCCGTGTAACCCCCACTCGTGTGGTCACATTTGGCTGTCGATCCGTAAAAAGGACGCCTCGTGGACCTGTTCGAACATCAGGCGAAGGAACTCTTCGCCGAGTACGGGGTACCGGTGCCCACCGGCAAGGTCGCCCATACTCCCCAGGAAGCCCGGGCCATCGCGGCGGAGCTGTTCGCCGCGGGAAGCTCGAAGGTCGTCGTCAAGGCCCAGGTGAAGACCGGGGGCCGCGGCAAGGCCGGCGGCGTGAAGCTGGCCGACTCCGCCGACGAGGCCCAGGAACTCGCCACCCGGATCCTCGGCATGGACATCAAGGGCCACACGGTCCACAAGGTCCTGATCGAGGAGGGCAGCGCGATCGCCCAGGAGTACTACTTCTCCTTCCTGCTCGACCGGGCGAACCGCACCTTCCTGTCCATCTGCTCCGTCGAGGGCGGCGTGGAGATCGAGGAGGTGCCGCACGACCGGCTGGCGATGGTGCCGATCTCCCCGCTGGACGGCGTCGACCGGGCCAAGGCCCGCGAGATCGCCGAGCAGGGCCGGCTGCCGCAGGAGGCGGTCGAGGGCGCCGCCGAGCTCATCGAGCGGCTGTGGGCCGTGTTCACCGACGAGGACGCCTCCCTCGTCGAGGTGAACCCGATGATCCTCACCGCCGACGGCCAGGTGAAGGCGCTCGACGGCAAGGTCTCCCTGGACGACAACGCCGCCTTCCGCCAGGACGACCACGAGGAGCTGGAGGACAAGGCCGCGGCCGACCCCCTGGAGGCCGCGGCCAAGGCCAAGGACCTCAACTACGTCAAGCTGGACGGCAGCGTCGGCATCATCGGCAACGGCGCCGGCCTGGTCATGTCCACCCTCGACGTGGTCGCCTACGCGGGCGAGCAGTTCGACAGGCAGAAGCCGGCGAACTTCCTCGACATCGGCGGCGGGGCGTCCGCCGAGGTGATGGCGAACGGGCTGGAGATCGTCCTGTCCGACACCGACGTCAAGTCCGTCTTCGTCAACGTCTTCGGCGGCATCACCGCGTGCGACGCCGTCGCCAACGGCATCGTCGCGGCCTACAAGCTGCTGGCCGACCGCGGCGAGGCCGTCGACCGCCCGCTCGTCGTCCGGCTGGACGGCAACAACGCCGAGCTCGGGCGCACGATCCTCAACGACGCGGCGCTGCCCGGCGTCCAGCAGGTCGACACCATGGACGACGCGGCCAAGCGCGCCGCCGAACTCGCAGCGGCAGGTGCATGACAATGGCGATCTGGCTCACCGAGAACAGCAAGATCATCGTGCAGGGCATCACGGGCTCCGAGGGCACCAAGCACGGCCGCCGGATGCTCGCCTCCGGCGCCCAGGTCGTCGGCGGCGTGAACGCCCGCAAGGCCGGCCAGTCCGTCGACTTCGACGGCACCGTCCTCCCGGTGTTCGGCACCGTCAAGGAGGCCATGGCCGAGACCGGCGCGGACGTCTCCGTCGTGTTCGTCCCGCCGAAGTTCACCAAGGACGCCGTCGTCGAGGCGGTCGACGCCGAGATCCCGCTCTGCGTCGTCATCACCGAGGGCATCCCGGTGCACGACACCGCCTACTTCTGGGCCTACGCCGAGAAGGCCGGCAACAAGACGCGGATCATCGGGCCGAACTGCCCCGGCATCGCGTCCCCCGGCAAGTCCAACGCGGGCATCATCCCGGCCGACATCACCACCCCCGGCCGCATCGGCCTGGTGTCCAAGTCGGGCACGCTGACCTACCAGATGATGTACGAGCTGCGCGACATCGGCTTCTCCACCTGCGTCGGCATCGGCGGCGACCCCGTCATCGGGACGACCCACGTCGATGCCCTCCAGGCGTTCCAGGACGACCCGGACACCGACGGCATCGTCATGATCGGTGAGATCGGGGGCGACGCCGAGGAGCGCGCCGCCGCCTACATCGAGAAGAACGTGACCAAGCCGGTCGTCGGCTACGTCGCCGGGTTCACCGCCCCCGAGGGCAAGACCATGGGCCACGCCGGCGCCATCGTGTCCGGCTCCGCCGGCACCGCGCAGGCGAAGAAGGAGGCCCTGGAGAAGGTCGGCGTCCGCGTCGGCAAGACCCCGAGCGAGACCGCCGTCCTCATGCGGGAGATCATGAAGAACCGCTGACCGGCGGTACCGAGAAGACGCCCGAGCCGCTCCGCGCGGTCCGGGCGTCTTCTCGCGTGCGCGCCCGCGGGACGGCGGGACGGGACGACGGCACGACGGCACGACGGCACGACAAAGGCGACACGCCGGGCCGGGCGGGGCCCGGCGGGGCGGGGGCGGTGCCAGCATGGAGCCCGTGAGCGACAAGACCCCCGGGCGGCGTGCGGAGCGGGACCCGGCGAAGGGCGGGCCGCCGCGCGCGGACTCCGGCCGAGAGCGCCCGGCCCCCGCGGCCAGGCCGCTGTACGTGACGGGGCTCGTCGCGGCGCTGTGGTGCATCGGCATCGGGCTCGCCGTGCTGACCACGATCACGCTGATCGGGTGGATCGCCGCGCCGAAGACCGCGCTGGGGCACGGCATGGCCGGGGTGTTCCGGACCGCCGTGAACTTCTGGCTCGTCTCCCACCACGCGGGCTTCTCCTACGGGCAGGGGCGGTTCGGGCTGCTGCCGCTGGGCGTCCTCGTCCTGCCGGGGGTGCTGCTGCACCGGGGCGGCGGCTGGATGATCCGGGTGGTCGGGCTCCAGCACCGGCAGCGGATCGCGGTCGTGCACGTGGCGGTCGCGCTGGCCGCGCCGTACGCCGGCCTGGCCGGGCTGCTGGCGCTCGCGGCCTCGTCGGAGACCGTCCGGCCGTCGGCCTGGCAGGCGCTCGTCGGGTGCTTCCTCGTCGCCGCCGTCGCGGGCGGGCTCGGCGCCGCGCGGGCGGTCGTGGCGGCCGAGGCGCGGGAGGGCCGGGTCCGGTCCGGGCTGGGCGCGCTGCTGAAGCTGCTGCCGGAACGGCCGCGGTCCCTCGTGATCGGCGTGGCGGGGTCGCTGAGCGTGCTGCTGGCGTCGGGCGCGATCCTCGTCGGCGCGTCCCTCGCCCTGCACCTGTCGGACGCCGCCGACCTCTACGACATGCTCGCGCCCGGTGTCGTCGGCGGCGTCCTGCTGCTGCTGGTCGAGCTGGCGTTCCTGCCGAACGCGGCGATCTGGGGGATGGCCTACGCGGTCGGGCCCGGTTTCTCGGTCGGCGCCGGGACGAGCGTCTCCCCGACGGGGGTGTTCCTGGACGCGGTCCCCGCGTTCCCGCCGCTCGCCGCGCTTCCCCAGCCCGGTCCCGCCCCCGCGATCTCCCTGCTGGCGCTGGCCGCGCCGTTCGTCGCGGGCGCGGTCGGCGGCGTCCTCACGATCCGGTCGCTGCCGAGCCCGGTGTCGGAGGGCGCCCCGCTGTGGGGCTTCGTGTCCGGCGCGCTGACCGGGGCCGTCGCGGCGCTGCTGACCGCGCTGTCCGGCGGGCCGCTCGGCGGCGGGCGGATGGCGACCGTGGGCCCCTCCGCCTGGCAGGTCGGGCTGCTGGCCGCCCTGGAGGTGGGCATCTCGGCGGCGATCGCGGCGTGGGTCGCGAACTGGATGGTGCTGCGCCGCCCGGAGCGCGACACCCGGAAGAAGAAGCGGGCCGCCGGGAAACCGGCTTCCAAGAAACGGGCACCGAAGCCCGCACCGAAACCGAAGAAGCGGGCGCGGGTCGCGCCGGAGCCGGCGATGCCGCTGTCCGCGCCCATCCCCGGCGACTACGACCCGCGGCCGGGGACGGCGCCCGAGCCGCCGCCGAGGGCTCCGCACGCGCCCGGACGGCTGGAGTTCGAGGAGGCCGAGCCCGTCCTCGCGCCGCGCCGGGCCCGCCGCCGTGCCGACCCCCTGCCCGACCTGGCCGCGGAACCGTCCCCGCCGCCGCCTCCGCCGCCGAGCGACGGCACGGTCGTCGTGGAGGGCCACGTGGTGGACGAGCAGATCGTGGACGAGCACGTGGTCGACGAGCACGCGGAGCCGGAGCCCGAGGAGCCGCCCCGGCCCGTCCCGCCCCCGCGCGAGGACCCGGGGCGCACCGAGAACCGCGGCGGCGCCATCTACGTCCTGCGGGAGGACCCCGACCAGGACGGCTAGAGCAGGTCGCCGTACTTGTCCATGCTCCCCGCGGGCAGGCCGAGCTTCTTCTCGATCTTCGGGTAGTACTCGTCGCGGCACGCCTGCTTGTCGGTGGTCGTGTTCGACGCGCTGACGCAGTTCTGGTAGCCGCTCAGCTCCGACCACAGGAACGCCGTGAGCGACACCGACATCAGCGAGAACGCGAGCCCGATCGCGCCGAGCACGATGCCGGGGACGGCGCCGGGCGCGGTGTCCCGCGCGCGGCGCGCGAAGCGGCGGGCCCGGATGCCGACGACCAGCGCGGCGACGCCCAGCACCAGGCCGAGCGGGTAGAAGAAGACCGCGGTCAGCAGCGCGATGCCGCCGAGCCACAGGGCCCGCCAGCCGGTGCGCCGGGCGTCCTGCCGCGGTCCCGCGGGCGGCTGACCCGCCGGGTGCCCGCCGGGGCGGTCCTCGGGCGGGGCCGGCGGGCCCTGCTGCTCGCTCACGTTCGTCTCCTCCTGGCCCGTGGGGTCCGACTGGGATCAAGCGGCACCGAGCTCGCCCGATAGGCTTCGTGGTGTCCCAGCAACGTCCACCGGGGAGTCATGTGTCCGCCCGGCTCGTCGTCCTCGTCTCCGGCGCGGGGACCAACCTACAAGCGCTGCTCGACGCGTGCGCGGATCCAGCCTACGGGGCGCAGGTCGTGGCCGTGGGTGCGGACCGTCCCGATATCGGGGGAACCGAGCGCGCCGAACGCTCCGGTGTGCCCACTTTCACCCTGCGTGTCCCCGATTTTCCGTCTCGCTCCGACTGGGACGCCGCCCTCACCGAGGCGGTCGGCGCCTACGAGCCAGACCTGGTCGTCTCCGCCGGCTTCATGAAGATCCTCGGCCCCCGGTTCCTCGCCCGGTTCGGCGGCCGGACGGTCAACACCCACCCCGCGCTGCTCCCGTCCTTCCCCGGCGCCCACCCCGTACGGGACGCCCTGGCGTACGGGGTCAAGGTCACGGGCTGTACGGTTCACTTCGTCGACGAAGGCGTGGACACCGGACCCGTCATAGCCCAGGAGACCGTCCCCGTGGGCTGGCATGACGACGAGGACTCCCTGCACGAGCGCATCAAGCGGGTGGAGCGCCGCCTCCTCGTCGACGTCGTCGGACGCCTCGCCCGCGACGGCTGGACCGCGCACGGCAGGCGGGTCTCGATGAAGTGCAGGACCTGTGGTGATTCGTCCGATCAAGAGGGGAGCTCGGCCGGTGAGTCGGGTGGCGATTAAGCGCGCGCTGATCAGCGTGTACGACAAGTCCGGGCTGGAGGAGCTGGCCCGGGGCCTGCACGAGGCGGGTGTGGAGATCGTCTCGACCGGGTCCACGGCGGGCCGGATCTCCGCCGCCGGGGTGCCGGTGATGAAGGTGGAGAAGCTCACCGGGTTCCCCGAGTGCCTGGACGGGCGGGTCAAGACCCTGCACCCCCGCGTGCACGCCGGCCTGCTCGCCGACCGCCGCAAGGACGACCACCTCCAGCAGCTCGACGACCTCGGCGTTGAGCCGTTCGACCTGGTCGTCGCCAACCTGTACCCGTTCGCCGACACGGTGGACTCCGGCGCCGGGCCGGACGAGTGCGTCGAGCAGATCGACATCGGCGGGCCCACGATGGTCCGCGCCGCCGCGAAGAACCACGCGAGCGTCTCCGTCGTCGTCGACCCGTCCGCATACGCGACGGTCCTCGCCGCCGTGAAGGCGGGCGGCTTCACCCTGGACGAGCGCCGCCGCCTCGCCGCGCGCGCGTTCGCCCACACGGCGTCCTACGACGTCGCCGTCGCGTCCTGGTTCGCGAGCGCCTACGCGCCCGACGAGACCGCCGCCGAGACGCGGTGGCCGGACTTCCTCGGCGCCACCTGGGAGCGGTCGAACACCCTGCGGTACGGCGAGAACCCGCACCAGCGGGCCGCGCTGTACCGGTCGCCGGGCGAGACCCCTCACGGCCGCCCCGGCTTGGCCGGGGCGGAGCAGCTGTACGGCAAGGAGATGTCGTACAACAACTACGTCGACACCGACGCCGCCCGCCGCGCCGCCTACGACTTCACCGAGCCGTGCGTCGCGATCATCAAGCACGCTAACCCGTGCGGCATCGCCGTCGGCGCCGACATCGCCGCGGCGCACCGCAAGGCGCACGCCTGCGACCCCGTCTCGGCGTACGGCGGCGTGATCGCGGCGAACCGCCCGGTCACCGCCGCGATGGCCCGGCAGGTCACCGAGAGCTTCGCCGAGGTGCTGGTGGCCCCGTCCTTCGAGGACGAGGCCGTGACCGTCCTCAAGGACCGGTTCAAGAACATCCGGCTGCTGGTCTGCCCGGACGCCCCGGCGGGCGCGGCCGAGTACCGGCGCATCGACGGCGGCGTCCTGCTGCAGGGCGTCGACCGCGTGGACGCGCCCGGCGACGACCCGGCCGCCTGGGAGCTCAAGGCCGGCGAGGCCGCGGACGAGGCCGCCCTCCGCGACCTGGCGTTCGCGTGGCGGGCGATCCGGTCGGTGAAGTCCAACGCGATCCTGCTGGCCGCCGACGGCGCCACCGTCGGCGTCGGCATGGGCCAGGTCAACCGGGTCGACTCCGCCAAGCTCGCCGTCGCGCGGGCCGGCGCGGAGCGGGCGGCGTCGGCGGTGGGCGCCTCCGACGCCTTCTTCCCCTTCCCGGACGGCCTGGAGGTGCTCACCGAGGCGGGCGTGAAGGCGATCGTCCAACCGGGCGGCTCCGTCAACGACGGCAAGGTCATCGAAGCCGCCGAGAAGGCCGGAATCACCCTCTACTTCACGGGAGTCAGGCACTTCTTTCATTGAGTCTTTCTCCTCCTTCGGGCCTGGCGGCCCTCCATCGTCGAAAGACTCGGGCGATCGCCGGCATCGCTTCGACTCGCCTTGCGGCTCGCTGCGCGATCAGGGTCTCGCTTCGCTCGCCCCTGCCTTCGGACGCGATCGCAACCATTGAGGTTGTCGCGTGGTTGCGGCGGTGGCTGGGGTTGGCGGGGCGGTGTGGTGAGGAACACGGTCTTTCGGGGTTTGGGGGAGGTGGGGCACGGTGGCGAGGCGGGTAGCCTCGGGCGCACCGCGCCCCGTAATCCTCCCTTGACCCTGGCGCGGGCGTTCCGTTATGGAGGCGGGATGGATGTCGTGGTGTCCCTCATGCTGGGCGTCGTGTACCGGGCCGACTCGCTGCTCATGGAGTCCCGGCAGGTGATCGGGCTGGTCGCCGCCTTCCTGGCCGCGGTGCTGGCCGCGCAGCTGGGCTGGCACGGCACCGACCGCCTCATCGCCTGGCGGCAGGGCTCCGAGGACTGACCCGCCGCGATCAGCGCAGCCGGGCGCGCAGGCGCGCCTCGGCGGCGGGCCAGTCGTCGTCCGTCATGGCGTAGGCGGCCGTGTCGCGGACCGAGCCGTCCGCCAGGATCCGGTGCTTGCGGTGCACGCCCTCGAACGACGCGCCGAGGCGCTCGATGGCCGCCCGCGACCGCGCGTTCCGGACGTGCGTGTGCCACCCGACCCGCATCGCGCCGAGGTCGTCGAACGCGCGCCCCATCAGCAGCAGCTTCGCCTCGGTGTTGATCGCCGTGCGGTGCCACCGCGACCCGAGCCAGGTGTGGCCGATGCACAGGCCGCGGTGGGACGGGACGATCTCGTAGTACGACGTCGTCCCGGCGACCTCCCCCGTGGAGACGTCGATCTGGGCCCAGGGGAGGCGCAGGCCGCGCTCGCACGCCGCGAGCGCCTTGCCGACGAGCACCCGCATCCGCGCGACCGTCGTCGGCCGCCGCTCGCTCAGCCACGTCCACACGGCCGGGTCCCCGGACGCCGCGAAGAGGCCCTCGGCGTGCTCGTCCGACAGCGGCTCCAACCGCACGTACCGCCCGGTCAGCACGGGCCGCTCGAACCATTCGTCGCTCATGCGGACCACGCTAGGAGCCGCCGGCCGGCATCCGGCAGGGCCACTCGGCGCCGATTTCCACAAGCCACCGCGGTACCGTGCCGCCGCCGGCCGGCCGGTTAGCATGGAGGGCCAACGCGACTGGCGCGGTCAAGGTGGATCACCACCGGGGAGCGAACGACGGTCCGGACACCGCGCGCCTGGGTGGACGGGGCCCCTGCCGCGGCCGTGCTGCGAGCCGGTCCCGGTCCAGGTGAGATCCACGCGGAGGTACGCATGACGGCACAGACTCTGGACGGCAAGGCCACGGCCGCCGAGATCCGCTCCGACCTCAAGGTCCGCGTCGAGGCACTGCGCGACCGCGGCGTGTCGGTCGGGCTCGGCACGGTGCTGGTCGGCGACGACCCCGGCAGCCACTCCTACGTCAACATGAAGCACCGCGACTGCGCCGAGGTCGGCATCGAGAGCATCCGCCGCGACCTGCCCGCCACCGCCACCCAGGACGACGTGGAACGCGCCGTCGCCGAGCTGAACGCCGACCCCGCCTGCACCGGCTACATCGTCCAGCTGCCCCTCCCGAAGGGCCTCGACGAGCAGCGCGTGCTGGAGCGCATCGACCCGTCCAAGGACGCCGACGGCCTGCACCCCGTCAACCTCGGCCGGCTCGTGCTGATGCAGCCGGGCCCGCTGCCCTGCACGCCGAAGGGCATCGTCGAGCTGCTGCGCCGGTTCGACGTCCCGATCAAGGGCGCTGAGGTCACCGTCGTCGGCCGCGGCATCACCGTCGGGCGCGCCCTCGGCCTGCTGCTGACCCGCCGCTCCGAGAACGCGACCGTCACCCTCTGCCACACCGCGACCCGCGACCTCGCGGCGCACACCCGCGCGGCCGACATCGTCGTGGCCGCCGCCGGCGTCCCCGGCCTGATCACCGCGGACATGGTCAAGCCCGGCGCCGCCGTCCTCGACGTCGGCGTGTCCCGGGTGGACGGCAGGCTCGCCGGCGACGTCGCGGCCGACGTCCGCGACGTGGCCGGCTGGGTCGCGCCCAACCCCGGCGGCGTCGGCCCGATGACCCGCGCGATGCTGCTCGCCAACGTCGTCGAGGCCGCCGAGCGGGCCGCCTGACCGCACACGTACGGAGACCGCCACCCAGCACCAGGGTGGCGGCCTCCGCCCACGTCTCCCCGAGCCGCGCCGTCACGTACGCGGGACGGGGGTCTGGGCGATCGCCCTCGCAAGTGCGCTGCCGCGGAGGGCGACCGCGGTTCACATCAGCTGGCCCTCCGCCCGGCCGTGCTGTGCGCCGGACGTCCCGGCCCATGTGCTGCGTGGCCCGGCGCCCCGGGCCTGCGCGTCTCGCCCGTGGTCCGCACCCCGGACACCCGGCCGTCCATCGGCGGGCGGCCCTGGGGCACGTGCACCGGCGGCAGCGGCCGGACGAGGCCCATCGCGATGACCTCGTTGGCGAGCCGCGTGCGCCGGTTGGCGCCCTCGGGGATGCGGAACTTCTGGTAGAGACGCAGCAGGTGCTGCTTGACGGCCGCCTCGGTGACGACCAGCTCGCCGGCGATGTCGCGTGCCGTGGCGGGGGCCACGAACGCCTCGTCGGACAGGGCGGGCCGGCACAGCGAGGTCAGCACGTCGACCTCGCGGCGGGTGAGCTCGGGCGCGACGGCGCGCCGCAGTTCGACGTCCGGGTCGACCTCCTCACGGGGGATTCCCCCCAAGCGGCAGCGCGCCGTGCCGAAGCTCACGACGTCGCCGTCCTCCAGGACTCGGCGGGCGATCGGCCGCCCGTTGACGCGCGTCCCGTTGCGGGACAGGCCCATGTCCACCACGTAGACGTACGGACCGCGTCGGACGATCTCTGCGTGCAAACGGGACACACTCGGGTCGTCGAGGCGTACGTCGACTCCTCTCCCTCTCCCGACCGTCGTAACGTCGGGGCGCAGCGGCATCACCAGCCCGCTGTCCTCGATCCGCATGAACGGCCCCTCCACGGCAGTCCTCCCAGCTAGTTAGCGACCCCTGTCTGCCGGGTTACCCGGGCGCCGTACTGTCACACCCTCCTACTGACGAGTAGGTCCGATGCCGCAAGGGATTCGGGTCTCCCGGGTCCCTCCGCGGCCCCACCCGTCCCACCCTCATTCCCGGCCCCGGGTGACAAGCCGGACCGTTCCACCGCGCCCCTCGCGCCCGCGATGTCGTCCGGCGGACCGATTGCCTATACCGTGAGGGCCATGAGCACCCAGGTGCACCGGCGCAGGCGCAGGGCGCCGCGCCGCAGAGGCGCCGCGCCGCACTGGCTCGCCCAGCTGCCGTACCTCCTCGTGCTCAGCGGCGTCGGTGCCGGGCTCACGCTGTGCGCCTTCAACTACTTCCGCAAGGGCTCCGGCCTGATGGCCGCCGCGCTGCTCATCGGCGCGCTCGCCCGGCTGCTGCTGCCCGAGTCGCAGCTCGGCCCGCTCGCCGTCCGGAGCCGCTCGGTCGACTGCTGGACGCTCGTGATCCTCGGCGAGATGGTCGCGTTCGTGTCCCTGAGCGTCCCGCCGATGAACAAGACCGGGCTCGTCCTCGCCGGCGCGTTCGGCGTGCTGATCGCGCTGACGGCGCTGGCGCGCGGCGTGCGGTTGCTCATCGCCGGACGCTCCGCCAGGCCGGGCGGCGGCCCGCCGGGCTAGCTGTACTCGGTCATGATCTTGGTGACAGTCGGGTGATGGGCGGCTTGCCGCCCAGGGCTGAGTGGGGGCGTGCGGTGTTGTAGTGCTCCAGCCAGGGTCCGAGTGCTTGTGTGCGCTGGTCGTTGCTGGTGTAGGGGCGTCGGTAGGCCCATTCGGTGGCCAGGGTGCGGTTGAGGCGTTCGGCCTTGCCGTTGGTCCATGGGCAGCGGGGGCGGGTGAACTTCTGCCGGGCGCCCAGTTCGGTGCAGGCCTGCTGGAAGGCGGCCGAGACTCGGTAGTTGCGGGCGTTGTCGGTCAGGACCCGCTGGATGCGGGTGATGCCGTGGGCGGCGAAGAACGTC
>NZ_FOVH01000030.1 GCF_900115095.1 Actinomadura madurae | reverse complement strand
GCCCGCCAACCGCGCCCGCCCGCCAACCGCGCCCGCCCGCCAACCGCGCCCGCCCGCCAACCGCGCCCGCCAACGGCGCGTGCCCGCCAACGGCGCGTGCCGCCCAACCGCGCGTGCCGCCCAACCGCGCGTGCCCAACGGCGCGTCCCCGCCCTGCGCGCCGTCGTACCTGGCCCTGCCGGGGCCGGGCCGCCGCGACCATCCGACGTGCTCGGAGATCTGCAGGCACCTCAAGTCTGGCCGCACCGCCAAAGGCCAAGGCTCTGCTGCCCAAGGAACGCCTTATCCGCTTCCGGCCCCCGTGGCGCGTCCTCTCGGAGCATCCAGGCCAGAGGCAGATGTCCCGCCACGGGGCAGGCCGGGGGGCCGGCGCGTGCGGGTGTTCTCCATCCCGATGCGGACGCGGTTCCGCGGTGTGACACGGCGGGAGGGCGTCCTGATCCAGGGCCCCGCCGGCTGGGCCCCCTCCTGTCACCCGAGCGCAAGCGCCCGCCTCACACGATCATCCGACAGCGGGACCGAATGGTTCACAGGCACCTCAGGGCCGTCCGCCCCAGCCCAGGCCACCCGGTCTGCACCTCGTCAAAGATGAACAGGACCGCGTACTAGTCCAGGACGCTCTTGATCTTCCGAGTAATCGGCCCCCATGGCCATCCGCTCTGCGACCTGGCCTCCCGGTACACACGCACCCGCGGGCCCTTCCGGGCGGGCGAGTTGGCCGCGCGGTTCGGGCTGGGCATCGCCGTGATCGTCGAGACGCTGCCGCGGCCCGCGGCCCGCGGCCCGCGGCCGGGGGACGGGTCGTCGACGGCGAGTTCCTACCGGTCGAGACCGCGGCGGGCCCACTGACGGCCGGCTGGTCGAGACCGTGGCGGGGCTCTGAGGGCCGGCTGGTCGGGACCGTGGCGGGGCTCTGAGGGCCGGCCGGTCGGGACCGTGGCGGGGCCTTTGACGGCCGGCCGGTCCAGACCCGTGGCTCGGCCGCTGACGAGCGAATGTGGGACACCGGCGTGCTCCCGGATGCTAAAGGTCCTCCCGTTCAGAAGCGTCCTCACCCTCTCTCGGAGAGCGTGGCGTGCTGCCTTGAGCGTCCTGCCCAGAGGCGGAGGCCCAGCTAACGCTGCCGCCGTTGTTGCTCACCATTGACGAGGCCGTGGCCGGTGTCCCGCCGCTCCCTCGTGTCTGTCCTGGTTCGAACGTCGCACTGATCCTTACATAGCGCGCGTGGTGGATGCGGTTGCTCAGGTGGCCGAAGTGATGTTTGTTCCGGTTGGTTTTGCGGCTCGGGTGGGTTGTTAGTCGCGGAGGCGTAGGACGAGGCGGCGGGTGAAGCCACCGCGTTCCGCAGCCTTTGCGGCGCGTTGTTTCTCCAGGTCGGCAGGGGTCATTCCGTGAAGGGCCGCGAGCGCGTGGATCACCTCCAGGAGGTCCGCGAGTTCGGCTGGGTCGCCGCTCGCAGCGTACTCGCCGGCCTCCTCGTTGAGCTTGGCGCGCAGTAGAGCCGCGTGCTCCTCGGAACCGGCGACGCGTGATTCCGGTGCGCCGCCCTCGTCCCGGATGATTTGCGGTATGCGGTCCCGGACGAGCTTCTCGGTGCGCCGACCACCCTTGACGGGATGCGTCGTCCCACCGTGGCGCCGGTCCAGAGATTGCACCCATTTCACGGCGACCGCGGCCGTCTGGACCAGTTCGGTCCGCAGTGCGCCCGGGTCTGATTCGGCCAGCGCCTCGAAGAACTCCTCGGTCAGGATGTGGCGCCAAGTGAGATCCCCACGCGACCAGGCCGCGGCACAATCCTGCTTCGCCTCCTCTGCTTGCGTGGTGAACTCAGGTCCGGTGCCGTCCGGGAACTCCTGGACGCCCCACATCTGGTCCTGGGCCTCGCGTTCGGCCGCGACGTCCTCCAGCACTCGCGCCAGCGCTCCGGGCGCTCGGTCGTTCTCCATGCCGGACGACGTTAGCCGCCCGTCCGGCCCGGCACCGCGTCGTCGGGCTCGCAGCTGAGCAGTTCATGCAGGACGGGCGGAAGTTCGTCCCACAGCCACTCGTTCAAGGTGCCCGGGAAGTCGGCGGGCGGGCGTATGCCCAGGCGGTCGGGTGCCACCTCGGTCAAGCGCACCGCGATGGGTCCGTCGTCCCACATGGGATCGCGATTGCCCCAGAACGCGGAGAAGTCGGCGCTCGTCAGCATGAGCTGGGGCGGAAGAAGGTGATCGCCTGGATGCCTGCCCAAGGGGAGCAGCCGTTGCGCGGTGGTGCGCAGGATGTTGAGTGCGGCGAGGTCGTGCGGGCAGCCGATACCGACGATCTCTAACTCGGGCAGGCCGAACCGGCGGAGTCCGCGGGTCGTGAGTGTGACGCATGCGCAGCCGTCGATGTCGTCCTCGTCGGCGGTGCAGCGCCCGGCGTTCCGATAAGGCGGCAGGGTGGTGCCGAGCCAGTCGTCGGCGAGGGTGAACTCGTCGAACCGTCCGA
Source organism: Actinomadura madurae (assembly GCF_900115095.1). GTDB lineage: Bacteria > Actinomycetota > Actinomycetes > Streptosporangiales > Streptosporangiaceae > Spirillospora > Spirillospora madurae. The sequence goes on along the minus strand of NZ_FOVH01000030.1, from coordinate 66,650 downwards.
AAGGAACTACCGGTACCACGCGATCCGAGGCGAGGTCGATGGGTACCCCGCAGAGGGCCTCTGAGATCGCCTTGGCGGCGGCCCGGGCCAGGTGCGGCCCGGACGGCAGATCGCCGGCGGGCAGGACGGACGTGACGCCGATATGCCGGGTCGCCTGGCGGATCCTCGCGATGTCGTCCTCGTCCGCACTTGTCACGCTCGAAAGATCCCAGGGCGAGTCGGCGGCGGGATGGCAGGACAGTACGAGCCGTGGAGTGCCGAGTCGTTCCGACACAGCGGCCGCGAACGGGACGGGGAGCCTCCGGCGGATCGCCGCCGGCAGGTCGCCGGGGTCCCTGTCGGTCGCGACGACGAAGCCGGCGGTCGTCTCTTCGGGAACCGTGATGGTGACGCGCAATGGAGCCTCCTCGGGGCGGTGGACCGGCGTGGATCCAGCTTCGATGAGGGGGCCGTGCGGATTGGATAGAACGAGATTCTGTGGATAACGTCAGTCTGAATTGATCACGAACTGATCTTGTCGCCCCGGGGTGTCGTCATTGGTGGTTGATTCGGTGGATACCGGGTCTATATTCGGCTGGATCAGGTTTTCGGTTCTATACGCCACCATGTCAGACAACGCCAGATCCATTCCAGGGGGCCGTATCGAGCGCGTCGCAGCCACGCCCAACTGAACGCCACTTCGATCGCGAACACGCACACTCCGAGAGAGATCGCCCACCCGTACCTCGGTGCGTCCTCGAAGTCGATGAGGCGCCCGGCCGCAAGGATCAACAATGTTCCGCCGATGTAACCCGTGAGCGCCATGCGGCCCACTGGGGCCAGGTGTCGCAACACTTGCCAGGCGCGCGTGCGAAACAGCAACAGAAGGCCCAAGACATAGCCCCCAGCGGTTACCACTCCGGCCAGGGCGGCTCGTTGCGGGCCTGCATCCGTTCCACCGGCGACTTGCCACGTGTTCAGGCAGGCCGCAACTGCCAGTGTCGCGCAACACGCAATGGTCAAATGCGGCACTCGCATCGCCGTTGCATTCCTCAACCCACGTCGCTGCACACCCAGCCCGAACAGGAACAGTCCTGGAGTGAGCAGACTGCCGCCACCGGCAACCAGTCCAGCGGCGACGCCAAGGATGCCTAGCGCGGCGACAGGACGTCCCGGCAGCAATGATGCGGGAATCAATACGGTGATGCCGACAACGGCGTAGGTCAGCAAGACTTCGTCGGGCTGAACCAGCCGATGCGCCGCGCCGAACGGGACCAGGAACCCCAGTCGCGCCAACATGACTAGCCGTGGGTGTCGTGCTTTATCCCGAGCCGCGTCGAGAAACAGGCCGAAACTCATCCCGAAAAGAAACGCGAAAATGGGGAAGAATCGCTGATGTAGGAGTGTTTCAAATGCCCAGTAGCCCATGCCTGGTCGGCTCTCACCGTTGGGCATGTTGGTGATGCTGACCGTGTTCACCATCGAGATGCCCAGCAGGGCGAAGGCGCGCAGGACGTCAACCTCGGTGATGCGCGACGACTCCTCGCCCCTGTCCTTCCGGACCCCTTCGGGCTCAGAACCCTGCCACGACGTCAGGATTCACCTCCTCCGGAGCGGTGACTCGCCCCATCGCCCGATCCCACACCGTGAAAGCACATCCCGGCTAGAGCTGGGCGACGGCCACCGCAAGCGACACGAGAACATGCCTGTTCGCACCGTCGCGCGGGACACCTCCCGGCCAGTCGGCATTCGCCTATGGCAACGAGACGGTACCGGAGAACCGATTATGCACCGGTTAAGCGATCACGTAATAAGCATCAGAAGGCGCAGGCCAGGGACTTGATGCCGTGGATGAAACTCGTCCGCTGTTGGACCGGCGGCGCTGTGGCGTGCACGGTGGGCAGCCGCGTGTAGAGCTCCCGCAGCAGCACCGTGATCTCGCGGCGGGCGAGGTGCGCGCCGAGGCAGAAATGCGGTCCGGGTGCTCCGAAGCTCACGTGCGGGTTGGGGGAGCGGGTGACGTCGAACGCGTCCGCGTCCTTGAACACGGCCTCGTCCCTGTTGGCCGAGTTGTAGTAGAGGATGACCCGATCGCCGGCACGATAGACATTCCCGCGCAACTCGTAGTCGCGGGTCAGGGTACGGCGCATCCACGTCACGGGAGTGGCGTGGCGGACGATCTCCTCGACGGCGGCGGGGAGCCGTCCGTCTATGTCCGCCAGAAGGATGTCCTTCTGCCGCGGATTCTCGGTCAGGAGGTTCAGGGCGTGCGACAGGGCGTTGCGCGTCGTCTCGTTCCCGGCCACCACGAGCAATGCGAAGAAGCGGCCGAGGTCGCGGTCGTCGAGGGCTTCGCCGTCGACGTTCGCGTGCGTCAACGCCGTCACCAGGTCGTCGGCCGGCTTCTCGCGACGCAACCGGCTGAGATTCGCCATGAGTTCGTGCAGAATGGTGAACTTCTCGACGATGACCTCCACCCGGTTCCTGCCGTCCGGGTCGGTGTAGTCGGGATCGCCGATGGCCAGGATCGCGTTCGTCGCGTCGATGACATCGTCGTACGCCGATTCGGGGATGCCCATCATGGAGCAGATGATCTGCAACGGCAGCGGCATGGAGACATGCCGGACGAAGTCGCACGGGCCGCGCTCGGCGAGCTCGTCCACGATGCGGCGGGCGAGGACGGTCACGTCACCGGTGACCCGCTGGATCAGGCGGGGCGTGAAGGACCGGGACACGATCCGGCGGAGCCGGGCGTGCCGCGGATCGTCGATGTTGATCATCGACCCGGCGAAGTCGGCGATCTCCGGCACCGGGTCGACCAGGCTGACGGCGGTGGGGCCGGAGCTGAACACCTGCGGGTTCCGGCTCGCCTCCGCCACCTCCTCGTAGCGGGTCAGGGCGTAGAAACCGGGCTGGTCCGGCACGGGACAGAAGACCGGTCCTTCCGCCGCTCGGAGGGAGGCGAACACCTCGTCCCGTTCGACCTGTGGTTTCGCCCAGAAGTCCAAGCTGACGAGACTGCGCTCGACGATGGAGGGCATGGGAGCAGCCGCCTTCCGCTGGGGAGCTTCGCCGACAGGCTAACCCGGCCGCTTACGGATGGCGATCGTGCGCGGACGGATCCTGTGACCCGTCCGCTGCACACGAACGTCCCTCGAACGGCACTCCCTCGGAGGCGTTGTCCCGGTATCTCCCGGTCAGCGAGCGGACGGCTCCACGTAGTGACGCTCGCCCGGACCGACGTACACCTGGCGCGGCCGACCGATCTTGGTGGCCGGGTCGTTCATCATCTCGCGCCACTGGGCGATCCACCCGGGCAGCCGGCCGAGCGCGAACAGCACGGTGAACGCGTTCGTGGGGAAGCCCATCGCCTTGTAGATGACGCCCGTGTAGAAGTCCACGTTCGGGTAGAGCTTGCGCTCGACGAAGTAGTCGTCGCTCAGGGCGACCTCTTCGAGACGCATGGCCAGGTCCAGCAGCGGGTCCGCCTTGCCCAGCGCGTCCAGGACCTTGCCCGTCGCCTTCTTCACCACGGCCGCGCGCGGATCGTAGTTGCGGTACACGCGGTGCCCGAAGCCCATCAGTTTGACGCCGGGCTCCTTCTTCTTCACGCGCTCGACGAACGAGTCGATGTCGTCGCCGTTCTCGTGGATGCGCTCCAGCATCTCCAGCACGGCCTGGTTGGCGCCGCCGTGCAGGGGGCCGAACAGGGCGTCGACGCCCGCGGACACCGCCGAGAACAGGTTCGCCTGGCTGGACCCCACCAGGCGGACGGTGGAGGTCGAGCAGTTCTGCTCGTGGTCGGCGTGCAGGACGAACAGCATGTCCAGAATGCGCGCGATTTCAGGGTCGATCTCGTACGGCTGCGTGGGCAGGCCGAACATCATGCGGAGGAAGTTGTCCACGTACCCGAGGGAGTTGTCCGGGTAGAGCAGCGGCTGGCCGTTGGACGTCTTGTACGCGTAGGCGGCGATGGTGGGCAGCTTCGCGATGAGCCGGATGCTCGACTGGTCGACCTGCTCTGGGTCGAACGGGTCGAGGCTGTCCTGGTAGAACGTCGACAGGGCGCTGACCGCGGACGACAGCACGGCCATCGGGTGGGCGCGGCGCGGGAACGCGGAGAAGAACGCCCGGAACTTCTCGTCCAGCAGCGTGTGGTTGCGCACGCTGTCGGTGAACGAGGCCAGCTGGTCGGGCTTCGGCAGTTCGCCGTAAATCAGCAGGTAGGCGACTTCAAGGAAGGACGACTTCTCGGCCAGTTCCTCAATGGGATAGCCGCGGTAGCGGAGAATGCCCGCCTCGCCGTCGATGTACGTGATCGCCGACGTGGTGGACGCGGTATTGGTGAATCCCGGATCGAGCGTGACGTGCCCCGTCTCCTTGAGAAGGTTGCCCACGACCAGCCCCGACGGACCCTCGGTCGCCTCGGCGACCTCCAGAGGCAGACGGCCGCCCGCGTGGTCGAGCTCGAAATCCGACATCGCTCACTCCCAACTGCGTCCCACACCTGCGTAGACGTTCCGTCCTTCATCGTATCCAGGTGATCACGGCCGCTCATCATGGCCTGTCGCGTTGACGGAACGGCGGCGGGGGTGTTCCGGTGGACGCATGACCGCTCAGAGCGCAGCCGATCTCGTCGCGCGCGCCCGCCGGGAGATCGCGGAGGCGGCGACCGCGAACCGCTTCGTCGACCTACTCGAAACGGGTGACTTGCCCCAGGAACGCCTGGTCTGGCTGGCGGGCGAGGAGTATCGCATCGTCAGCAGCGATCGGCGAAGTTTCGCCCTCCTCGCCGCGAGATTTCCCGATTCCCCGGCCGGCGACCTCTTCCTCGGGCTCGCGCAAGGGGAGGGGCAGGCACTGACGCTGCTGGGGGACTTCGCGGCGGTGCTCGGCGAAAGTGAGAAGAATCTCAGCGCCTACGAGCCGAAGCCCTTCGCGCAGGCATACCCGGCCTACCTGGCGCAGAGAGCCGCCTTTGGGACGGCCGGCGAGGTGGCTCTGGCCATGCTCGCCAACCTGGAGGAGTGGGGTGCGTTCTGTGCTCGTATCGCTGCCGCGCTTCGTGCCCGCTACGGTTTCACGGACACCGCCGTTGGATTCTTCGAGTTCTTCGCTGCGCCACCACCCGGCTTCGAGGAACAAGCCCTCGCGGTCATCAAGGAAGGGCTCGCCAAGGGCGACGACCCTGCCGAGGCCGCCCGTGCTGCTCGCCTCCTGCACGCCTACGAGACGGCCTTCTGGGACGCGCTCGTCGAGGGTCTCCCGTAACGATCCGTCCTTATAGGGGTGGCTCACGCAAGGTGGGTAGCTCGGCCGTGACCTCGACCAGTGTGCGCTCCTGGACGTCGATGAGCGCCTCGACGTCGACCGGCGGCCACTCCTCGCCGTAGTGCGCGTCCAGCAACGTGGACAAGGCGATGAGGACCTGCTCCGGCGTGGGACGTTCCCCAGGGTCCTTGACCAGGCAGCGGGTAACGAGCCCGCGCATGGGATCGGGCAGCGCGGTGAGGTCGGGCTCCCCATGGACGATCCGTGCGCGGACCTTGTGATCGCTGCCGAACGGCGCGGCACCGGTCGCCGCGAACACGAGCGCCGATCCGAGGGAGAAGACGTCGCTCGCCTGATGGACGGGATCCCCGAGAGCCTGCTCCGGTGACATGTACGCGGGGGTCCCCAGGATCTCGGTACGCGAGAGCGGCAACGCGTCCAGCGGACGTGCGATGCCGAAGTCGATGACCCTCGGCCCGTCCGAGGCGAGGAGGACGTTCGACGGTTTCAGGTCACGGTGGACGATCCCCGCCCCGTGAATGGCGATCAGCGCCTCCGCCAGCCCGGCCCCCAGCCGGCAGGCGGCCTGCTCCCGGAGCGGCCCCTTCTCCCGGACGACCTTGGAGAGACTCACGCCGCGGATGTACTGCGTCGCCAGCCACGGCTGGTCCGCATCCGGGTCCGCGTCGACGACGGGCGCCGTGTAGAAGCCGCTGACCGACCGCGCGGAGGTCACCTCCCGGCGGAACCGTTCCCGCCATCTCGGATCGTCCAGCAGTTCCGGGCGGATGACCTTCACGGCGACCAGCCGCCTGCTGGGCGACGCGCCGAGGAAGACCTCCCCCATCCCGCCGGACCCGAGCCGGGCGACCACGTGGTACGGGCCGATCTTCCGGGGCGGTTCTGACTGCATGGGCACGACTATCCGATCATGGTGGGCGGGCTCAATCGTGCCATGGCACGGGTGCTCGTCGGCCCTCACGTCCAGGGAAGCTCACCCCTTTCCGCCCAGTAGCGGTTCGGTGGGACGTTCAACCCGTCCAACAACTCCGGATCGCCGCCGTCGAGCGACACGTCCGTGGCAGCCAGATTGGCCTCCAACTGTGCGGGGCTGACCGCGCCGATGAGGACGGTCCCGGCCCAGGGACGGCTCAGCGCCGCAGCCAAAGCCAGGGCATCTGGCCGCACGTCCTTCTTGGACGCGAGCTCCCGCACCTCCACCGGCGGTTCCACGGCGAGCCTGCCGTTGGCCAGTACTTCCTTGAGCAGCACATGCAGGCCCGCGTCGTGGGCTTCCCGCAATGCGTCCTCAGCGGACGTCTCCAGAATGTTCCACGTCGATTGGACGGTGCTGAACAGCCTCTGCCCGGACACTTCCAGCGCCAAGGCCCGGCGGATGGTTTCCGCCTGCTTCGGTCCGGACGTCGAGAAGCCGACACGCACGCCTTCGGCGGTCAATTCCGCCATAGCCTCCTGCAGGGCGACGTCCTGGAACAGAGGACTTTCGTGGGTCAGCGAATGCACCTGATACACGGACAGGTGTTCACCGAGCAAGTCACGCGTCTCCGCGTACTGGGCGCGGTAACGGCCGAGGGTGTGCTCTTTGACCTCGTGCACCGATGCGTCGGTCTTCCATCCACCGACGTAGGCGTATCCCCACTTGCTGGACACGGTCACCTCTGCAGGGTCACGCGCGGTGAGCCAGCCTCCCAGGAACTCCTCCGCCCTGCCATAGGACCGCGCCGCGTCGACCCAGTGGACACCTGCCGCATACGCGGCGTCGAGAACGTTCCAGGTCGCCTCGCGCATCTCCTCCACGGTGCGTCCAGGCGGCAGCTCCTGAAGCCTGCCCACGTTGATGTAGGCGGGCCGCCCCAGTGCTGCAAGCCCTAGCCCCAATCGATGTACCGCGCTCATGCCCCCAGCTTCGCACGCCGCCGGGTATCCCCAGTCCACAATGTCTGCCCGAATGATCCGCAAAAGCCCGGAAAATGCCCCGAAGTTTTCCACAGAATTGCGTTCTGGTGCTGCGGGAGGGGGCCGTCCGCGACGCTGAGGACACCAACGTTTCATCGCGGCCAGAAAGGCACGGCAATGCCTGAACCGATCGCTCGCGTCAACTACGGCGCGCACCAGTTCGCCGCCCACCTCGGCCTCACCCGCTGGCAGCTTCGCTGTGGCCTGGAGCACGAAATCCTGCCCGGCCCCGACCTCGCCGGTGAACGCTGGTCCGCCGGCCTCGCCGACCAGGCCCGCGAACGCGTCGAGGAGGTCCTCGCGAGATTCGGCACCGAGCCGCCGGTCGGTTCCGGACGGGCCGCGGCCAGGCTGGCCGCACGGGTGGGCCTCGACGTGGAGCGCCGGGACATCGAGGTCCTGGTGGCTCAGGGCGACCTCGACGTCATCAGCAGCTTCCGCGGTTTCCCCGTCTACCTGCTCCGCGACCTGGACCGTCTCGACCCCGACTCCGTCCGGCAGGTCGTCCGGGCGAGGAAGGGACCGCTGACCGACACCGTCGACGCCGCCGGGGCGGTCATGATCCTCGGATGGCCCCGAAGGATCTTCGACCGGATCGCCATTGAGCGTGACCTGCCGATCGACCGGCTCAGCCGCTACACGCTGGCCGACATCCATGCCTTGCAAGCGGACGAGATCCTGGCGCACCAGGTAGCCGAAGAGAAACGCCACCTGACTCTGGCCCGCACACGCAGGTCCCAGACCCACATCGAAGACGTGATCCGCGCATGGGTGCTTCGCTGCTCCGCCTACGTCGACCGCGAAGCCGACCAGCCACCGGACCTGGCCCCTCTCACCCGAGCCATCCGAAGCCTGACGAGAATCAGAGCCGAACTCGCGAGCCAAGAGGACGCCACTCCCTAGACGACATCTCATTTGGCGAGTAGACGGGACAGACGAGGGCGGCGGCATGCCGACGAAGTCCAGAAGGTGCTCGGCGTTGCGTTCATAGCCCGGGGGGGTGCAGCCAGCGCCAGCCACTCAGCCAAACACCGTGCGTTCCACCACCCAACGACGCCGCGAGACTCGTTCGAGGACGGCCCGCGGTGCGCGGCGTGATGCCCCGCCCACGCAGCCACCGCCGCAGGTCGGCGCAGTCGTAGCCCTTGTCGCCGCGCAGTTTGGCGGGACGACGCCGGCGCCGCCCGCGCCGGGAACGGAGCGGCGCGATGCCCCCACAGCCACGCAAGGGACACGCCACGCCCTAATGAGAGAGCTCAAAGGCTCGCCATCCGATCAGTAGTTCGTGACCCCAGCCGTCTGCAGACCCCAGGGTCTGTCTCAGGGTTCACGACCCGGGAATGACGAGAGGTGGTTCTGCGGCTGGCTCAGCCACGATCGTGCTGACCCTCATGAGCGAACCGCCACCCATCCAGCAGCTCCGACGGCGCGTCCGCCTGTCGACAGGAGTCCATGCTCCTGATTCGGACCAGACGCCATCCTTACGGTGAACCGGTGGGTGGCGGTCCACCGTCATTAGGACTCGGACCCGTCAGCTCGCCCTTACGCGGCACGGACGCTGACCGAGTCGATCGCACACCGCGACCAGTCCAACTCCCCGCGCCCACCCAGCTCGTCCAGCACCAACCGGTGCAGCTTGGCCCACACCCGTGCCGCCGTCCACTCGGTGAAGCGCCGGTGCGCGGTAGGACCCGACGGCCCGAACACCGCCGGCAGCTGCTGCCACGTACAACCGGTGGTGGCCACGAAGATGATCGCAGCCAACACCTCACGATGCCATACCGACGCCGTCCACCACCCTGCGGCCGAGTCGGAGCAGGTGGCACCACCCCGCTGAAACAGCTCCCACAACTCCTCGGGCACCAGCCGCTCCACCATCTCCACGACCGCAAGCAACCTCTTCGAATCTAAATGAGATGACGCCTAATCCGGATTACACGTCGACCAAAGGTTGGGGCGAGGGCGGAGATGGCCAGGCCGAGGGGCGACGATCAGGAGTCATGATGATTCGGGCCGGTCAGCTCCCCGGCTGCCGACGACATCCCGCAGCACGGACTCCCGAGAAGGGGCACGGCTGCTGCCCAACTGACCCCGCGACGATGGCGCTGGGCGGTTCGAGGCCGTCGCCGGCCCCACCGCCACTGAGCCGGGACGCTGGGGAACACGTGGCGGCGCGCGCCCTCGGCGTTACCCGCGAGCCCGCTTCGGCTCCGTGCGCACCCTTCTTTGGCGGCACGGACGCAGACCGAGTCAATCGCGTCCCAACAAAGCCCACGGCGACCTGCCCCCTTCACCAGGCACGCCGCACGCGCACACAGTCCGCCCGCGTGTTCGTCGGAATAAAGCCACGGACACCCGATCTGAGTTGACCTTGATCAACTTGGGAAGGAAGTGTCTCGTGCCACCACCTCACCCGCCGGAGTTCCGGCGCCGCGCCGTGGAGCTGGCCCGGACCGGCGACAAGTCGGTCTCCGCGCTGGCCAAGAGTCTCGGTATCAGCCAGTCGTGCCTGAGTAATTGGATCCGTCAGGCCGACGTCGAAGAAGGTCACCTCGACGGCTTGAGCGCCGACGAGAAGAAGGAGCTGGCCGAGCTGCGTCGAAAGGCCCGGCAGCTGGAGTTGGAGAACGAGATCCTCAAGCGGGCGGCGGCGTACTTCGCTCGATAGATGTCCGAGGTGCTGGACGCGCAGTTGACAGTGTTCCGCAACTGTGTTCCTGGACGCTGCTGAGCCTTGTCGATCGAGGGATCAGCGTCCGGCCGCGGTTACGGCAGCCGTGATCCTGTGCGGTGCTGGCATGTGACTCTCGCGCCGCGTGTTGGTCGCTTTGATTACCCGACTGCGGTGTTGCTGGATGCTGCTGGGCTTCATCACTCGGGGGTTCGTTCTTCGGCCGGTGTAGCGGCAGTCGTGTTGCTCCGTGGCGTGGCAGGTGACTGTTGCGCGCGCCGCGTGTGTTGGTTCCTTCGGCGGCGGGCTGCGGTGTTGTTGAACGTCGCTGGCTTCGTCGATCGGGGGTCAGCCTTGGGCCGGCGTGGCACCGGTCATGTTGCTGTATGGCGTGGCAGGCGAGTATCGCGCGTTATGTGTTGGTCTTTTCGGTGGCCGATTGCGGTGCTGCTGGATGCTGGTGGGCTTCGTCGATCGGGGGTCGGCCTTGGGGCGGTGTAGCGGGAGTGGTGTTGCTGGGTGGCGTGGGAGGTGACTGTTGTGCGCCGGGTGTGGGTTCCTTCGGGGGCCTGCCGCGGTGTGTTTTGAACGTTGCTGGGCTTTGGCGATCGGGGGTTGGTCTCCGGCCGGGGCAGCGGCAGCTGTGATGTTGTGCGGTGGTGGCAGGCGACTCTTGCGCTTCGCAGTGACTGCGAGCGGCGTCTTGGGCTTGGGGCGACATTCGGTCGAGCGTTGACGAGGGTCATTGGCGGCGGGGAGTTGAGCGGCGTCGGGTTGGAGGGCGCCGGGTCTCCTTGTGCTGGGCCAGGGCGGTCAGGAGCCGGTCGCGGGCCTCGGTGCGGGACATCGCCGGAAGGCGCTCGGGCAGGGTGGACGCGAGCGCCGCCGGTGCGGCGACCAGGCCGTCGTCGTCGATGGTGGCGCTGTCACCGGTCCAAGGACCGAGCAGGACGGCGGATACTCCGCCCGGGTGCCGGGCGAGGAGCGCTGTGATCCGTTCGGCCTCCTTGGCGCAATCGGCCACCAGGAGGAGGCGCCGTGCCTGTGGTACCCCGGTCTTCTGGCGGATGGCGAGTTCGGTTTCCAGGTAGGCCAGGGCCGCGTCGAGATTGCCGGGGATGAACAGGCCTGGCGTGTCCTCATCGAGGAGTTCGTCCTCGGCCAGGCCGAACAGGATGGTGGTGTCGGGACGGGGGATGACGACCAGGGAGTCGTCGCCGTACTCGTCGAGGGCGGTGAGTGCCAGCAGGCGTGCGGCGGATCCGGCGCTCGGCCCCGACAGGCCTATGGCCGGAACGGCGAACGGGTCGAGGGCGGGCCGGTAGCTGAACGTCGCCGGCTGTGTCTCCAGCGACTCGCCCACCGGGAACGGGGGAAGCCCCGCCGTGGCGGCCGCGTAGAGGCGATGCCGGAACGGGTAGCAGATCGCCGCGGCGACAGGGAGGAGCAGCCCGAGTAGAAGAACCGGCTGCAGCGACGGCGGACGTGAGCCGGTCTCCTCCGCCTCCTCGCGCTTGCGAGGCGGAACGGTGTGCGTGGGGGGCGGAGCGGGGAGGGAGGACACGCGCGGCGGTTTGCTTCGCGACCGCGTCGGCGATGGTGGCGCGCTGTTCGGACTTTTCCGGATGGCTGGAGGGGGAGCGGGCTTCTGAAGCGGGTCAGGCGGAGGCGTCCGGCGCTCGGCCTTCGGCTTTCGCTGATACCGGTCCATCCAACGGGAGAACTCCCGGTCCCGTCCTGTCCGTCTGCGAGACCTCTCGTACATTGCCAGCCAAGCCTCCTTGCATTTGTGCTCGGTGTACCAGTCACCGGTGTTCACGGCGTGACGGCAGACGGGCGGCATGGACGTGCGCGGCTTCGGCTCGGCTCGGACCGCCGCCTCCGAAGAGGTCGCTGCGCCCATGGCGATGGCACCGGCTATCGCCGTGCATCCCAGGAACCCGCAGGTGCAGCGGAACAGCTCGCCGATCGCCTCGGCAAGTCTGGGATGTGCCAGGAAACGGTTCATCTTCGCCCCGGGGGATCGCGTCGGTCACCGTGAGAATGCCGATCGTAGCCACTTCGGCTACGGAGCGTTGCATATTGCTCACAGTCGCCGCGGTGATCGCGAGTGGCCTCCGTCACCGCCTCCCCGGCTGAAAAAGGGGGCATATACCGAACTGCCATGAACTGTCGGTGTACGGTGCGCCGGCGTGGACGGCTGGGCGGGAGGACGGCCGGAAACCCTCGCGTTTCCTGCTTGCGGGCGTTCTACTCGCAACGCGTAAGGTGTTCCCCGGGAATGGTTCCCGCCCTATCCGCCCACGCTTGACCCAGGCTTGGGAGCCCCCGGGATGGCACCTTCGAGTGGCGAGGCGGTTCCAAAAGTCTCACTCGGTGTCACCGTCATACTCTGGCCGACGCGCCGTTCACGCGCGCCGTGTGGCCCCACCACCATGGCACCGTATTTGGTGCATAGAGGACGCGTGCCGAGCAGAGTCGGGCGACGGCTCCTCGAACCTGTGTCACTGGGCCGAATGAGATGACGGAGCAGACGACGGCACCGAGCCCGTCAAGGAGGTCATCCCAGGCCAAGGCGCGCTGGCCATAATCCCGGGTGCCGGACCTTCCGGGTGAGGGCGTTCATCCACACCGGCTGCGCCGACCTGCGCCGGCTACGGGCCCTCATCGCCGCGCATCGTCGCGCTCGCGGGCGACCTGCGTGGTGGGGGGCGCACCTCACCGCGTTCGCCGTTGCCGCGCCGCGTCACGCGGTGGACGGGCCGGGCGGAGCGTTACCCCGCCGCTCCTGGCCGGCGCGGAATCGAGACCTGCGGTCGGCTGGGTCCGCGCCGTTGGTTCGTGGACGCACGGGTCGTGGCTGAGCGGCTACCGCCTGCATCGCGCCCGATCGCTCTGTGGCCTTGGAGGCCGTAATAGAATCAGCGGACGAGGCGCAGTTGGCCATCCTGGAGCACCAGCGTGGGCCCTAACCCGACGAGGGCGCCAGCAGACTCTGATGATGGCGAGGGATGCACCGCGCGGGCGGCTAGAACCACGATCGACAACCTGCCCGATGCCGCCGCGGTGGCGGGGCCTGATTCCGCCAACCCGTCCACTACGGCAGGCCGCGCGTGCACGGTCTTATGCCACAGGCTTTCGACGTGACGACCCTTATTGGATGATGGCTGCGGCCAGGGGCTTGAAGGCCTGGTGGATGTGGTCGCGGATCTTCCAGCGGATGCGCAGGCGGCGGGACCGGCGCGGCAGGCCGATGGTGCGCTCGACGGGGTAGCGGTGGACGACCAGCGCGATCCGTGCGGGCTGCCGCGGCGGGCGATGACCGGTTTGATGCCCTTGGTCCACACCAGCCGCCTGTACTTGTCGTGGTCCTAGCCGCGGTCGGCCAGCAGTCGCTCGGGTCTTCGGCGGGGGCGGCCTATTCGGCCTCGCACCGGCGGCACCGCCTCCAGCAGCGGCATCAACTGGGTTACGTCGTTGCGGTTCCCGCCGGTCAACGACAGCAGCGGGGTGCCGTTCCTGTCTGTCAGTACGTGGTGTTTGGAGCCCGGCCGGCTGCGGTCGACCGGACTCGGCCCGGTTTTGAGCCGCCCTTGAGCGCGCGGACGTGCGAGCTGTCGATCACCGCCCTGGACCAGTCCTAGAGACGCCCGGCGGTGTGCGGTTCCTCCAGCAGCAGCCGGTGCAGCCGATCCCACATACCCGCCCGGTGCCACTCGGCCAAGCGGCGCCAGCACGTTATCCCCGACCCGGATCCCAGCTCCTGCGGCAGGAACTCCCACCGGATACCGGTGTGCAGCATCCCGCACAGCACCTTGCGGTCGTCCAGCCGCTTACGCCCGGATGATGCTGACGACGTGGGCGGGTGCCGACTCCTGCATGGTCGTCGCGAACAAGCCTGAGCGCTTCTTGGCCCCTCGCGGTCATTGCCGACACCCTGAGCTGCCGCTGTCCCTTGCTGGGGGGCGGTTGCCGCCCGGCCTTCGCCGTCGCTCTGAGCTGCCGCCGTCGGTTGCTGGGCGGGGCTGCCGCCCAGCATGGTGGTCACAAGCACAGGCCAGGCCTGGGCGCTTCCTGGCCCTTGTTGCCTTTGGTGCCATTCGGATCTGCCGCGACGGAGGACTCGGAGATGGACGCCCGGCTTATCCAGACGATCCAGCGGATCCAGCGCCTCGCGGTGACGGCACGCGGCAGTACTCCGAGCTGTCTCTCTGCTGGGTCGTCTGGTAGGTCGGTCTCCTCGCGCTGTTCGCCATCCTGAGTGGGCGGTTCCTGGAGTGGCTGCCTTAGTCGGAGAATCGTCTGGACGACTGGGCAGGTGCTGATCTGGCCCGGAGTCGCGCCCGATCATCTGTGGCCGTTGATCGACTGGGTGGCCGCCGCTGCTGCTTGCGTCGTTGCCACGGACGCAAGCTTGAGTGCTTCATGGTTTTCGCTGTCGCCCTGTGCTGCCTTCGCAAGCTGCCGCTGTCGGCGTCCAGCGAGTGAGATGGGTGCTTGGCGAGGGGCATTGGTGGGGTGCCTTGTTAGGCGGCGGTGGGGAGGGTGGTGGGGGTGTCGGACATGCCTAGGGGGACGGTGTCGCTCCAGAGCCAGTCGTTGATCGTGCCGTCGAAGGCGGGGGGTGGGGCGAGGGTGATGAGGCGTCCGGTCACCGGTGAGAGGTGGACTTGGAAGGGAGTGGGCGGCGACAGGTGCATGCGGGGGGCGGAGCCCCAGAAGTCGTTGAAGTCGGTCTCCGTGAGGTCGAGGGTGTCGGGGACGGTGCGGGTGCGGGCGGCCGGTCCGGTGGCCAGCCACGACCAGTGGTCTGTCAGGAGGTGGCGTGCGGTCGTTCGTAGGACGTTCAGGGCGGCCAGGTCGTGTGGGCAGGCTACGTCGGTGATTTGCAGTTCGGGGAGGCCGAAGCGGCGGAGGCCGCGGGTTCGTAGGCGTACGCAGGCGCAGCCGTTGACGCCCTCGGGGTCGTGGGAAGGGTCGGCGGCCGTGCAGCGGCCGTTGGCGCGGGACGGTGGCAGGACGTCGCCCAGCCAGTGATCGGCGAGGACGAAGCGCGTCCTTTCGCCGGTGGACGGAGGCAGGATGTGGCCCGTGACGAGGTCGGCGGCGATCCCTCCCGTGGCCTCGGCGAGGGCGTGCGCGGCGGCTCGGGCGACCTGGACGCCGCGGGGCTGGTCGGTGATGGGGGCGAACGCGGTGATGACGGCGAACTCGGCGGCGTCGTTGAAAGCCCGCGCCACGGGCCTGTCCTCGGGGCGGGCCGCCTTGATGAGGCCCGGGTCCCAGCGGAGGGAGCCGAGCTGCTCTTGGGCGACGTGGAGCTGGGACGAGCCGAGCCGCCCGGCGATGTGCGCGTGGTAAGGGCCGTCCGCGAGCCGGTGGAGGACGCCGGCGAGGTCGTCCGGCATGCTCTCGGCGGCTACGGCGAACCGGGAGGTCGTGGTGGACGGGACCGGGAACGTGATCGTGGCCATGGGGCCGCTCCTTCCAGAACCGGGACGGGCCTGTTCAGCATCCGCGGTGGCGGCCTCTCCAGGCACTAGAACTCGATTCTGGGGATAACTCCCGACCACGGGCCGTGGCGAGATTCGCCGGACGCGCAAGGCAACGTTCGGTAAAATTTCCGTCACCTGGAGTTAAGATCACTGAGGGGCGACGATATGTGCCGACTTTTCGGGATGAGTACCGGCGGGCCGCGGGTCAGGGCGGCCCACTGGCTGCTGGACGCGCCCCGGAGCCTGCGCGCGCAGAGCCATCGGATGCAGCACGGCGCGGGCCTCGGGTGGTTCTCGCTCGGCGGCGAGCCCGTGCGCGACCGGGCGCCGCTCGCCGCCTTCGAGAACGCCGACTTCGATCTGCACGCTCGCAACGTCCCGTCGCACACGTTCGTGTCGCATGTCCGTGACGCCTCGGTGGGCGGGCTGACGGTGCACAACTGCCACCCGTTCGTGATGAACGACCGCCTCTTCGCGCACAACGGCGTCGTCAAGGGCCTGGAGACGCTCAAGTCGTGGCTGACCGACGTCGAGCGCGCCCACATCTCCGGGGAGACCGACTCGGAACTGGTGTTCGCCTGCGTGACCGCCGAGATCCGGCGCCGGGGCGACACGACGGCCGGGATCGTCGAGGCGGTGCGGCGCATCGCCGCGGAGGTCCCGGTGTTCGCGCTCAACCTCCTGGTCGCCGAGGCGGGACGGCTCTGGGCCCTGCGCTATCCCGAGAGCAACGAGCTGTGGGTCCTGTCGCACCGGCGGGGCGGTGTGAGCGGGGCCGGAGACGCCGATGTCCCGGCCGTCGTCGTCGCCAGCGAGCCGATGGACGACCAGCCCGGATGGCGTCTCCTGGAGCCCGGCGAGCTGCTGATCGTGGACGGGCTCGCCGAGACCTCGCTCTTCCCGTTCGGCCCTCTCCGGTACCCGCTGCGCCGCTCGGATCTCTCCGTCCGCGAGGCCGCCTCCCAGGCGACTTCCGAAGCGGCGGAGATGGTCCCCGTCGGCCACGAGGCAGTGTCGGCGTCGCCGGCCAGGAGCGGGGCGGTGACGGTGATGGAGCTGCGCGGCCCCGACGGGGAACCGGTTCCGGTCCGGGCGCCGCTGCAACCGGTGATCCTGCGGAACGGCCGACCGTCGGCGGTCGGGGACACGTCTGTCTAGCTCCGACACGCCGTTCACCACGGAAAAGACCAGCTTCGGCCGAATTCGCGGTGATTCGCGCGGCATCGACGGTGCATTCGGGGGGAATGTGTACGTTGGGGAGATCAACACTGCTGTGAGCTGCGGGGACGGGCCCCGCTGCCCAGCCTTGGAATCAGGAGGTCCCCGTGGCTCGAACACTGTCGAGGGGCACCCGTGTCACCGGTGCCGAACGCACGCGTCTCGCCGCGGAGCTCGCACCGCGCTACGCCGCCGGCGAGAGCATCCGCGACCTCGCGGCCGAGACCGGCCGCTCGTACGGGTTCATCTACAACGTCCTGAAGGAGGCGGGCGTGCCGCTCCGCGGCCGGGGTGGCAACACCCGGCGCAAGAAGGACTGACTGGCTCCCGAACCCCCAGCGAGAAAAGGAAGACAAGCAATGACCGGACGTCCCCCTCGCCCCCCGGGGGGACCCCGTGCGCTAGGAACCGCGGAACGCCCCGGTGACCTCGGAGCGTCCGTTCAGGCTGGCGAGGTCGGCGGCCGCTCGTCCGGCGACCCAGCCCTCATAGTTGGAGACCGTGCCCGCCCGCCCTTTGGCGAGAGCCGGGAACATCGTGTCGACGGCCTGATCGACGGCCCGGTCGCGCGCCGCCAGCACGGGAAGCAGATCCTTCCCGCCGGCGCCCGCGGCCGCACTGCCCGCCGCCCCGTCGGCGGCCTCCCTCAGCCGCTCCCCGATACGGGCGGCATAGGCATTGAGGAACGCGTGCCGGAACGACCGCGTTCGTGACCGTCCCCGCGCGTCGCGCCTCGAACCCGCGCGCACCATGGCGGACGTCGCCTGCACCAGCAACGACGTGAACAGCATCTCCACCGCCGCCAGATCGGCCGGGAAGCCGAGGACCGTGGAGAACCCGAGCTCCCGATGCCAGACCGCACGGCAGCGGTTCGCGTCCGCCACCACCGTCAGCAAGACCGCCTTGGGTGCTTCGTAGGGGTTGTCCACCGCGATCCGCCATCCGTCCGGACCGCCCAGGTCGCCGGTCTCGGCCGCCAGCAGCGCGTGGTCGATGCTGTGCCGCGCCATCAGCTCCTGGGCGCGCGCGCTGAGCGCCTCGGCTTCTTCTGGGTACTCGGTCGACTCGGCCTTGGCCAGCAACGCCCGGACCCGCCCCAGCGTCCGCTGATCGACCTCCCGCCTCGCGCGGCCACGGAGCCGTTGGTGACCGTCCTGCGGGCCATCGACCTCCCGCTCCCGGCGGGCCCCGCCCCTGCGCCTATCGGACGCCCTCGGGTCGTCCGCCCCTTCGCCAGTGCCGGAGGTCTCTGTGCCGGGAGGCGGGGTGATGGTCGGGAGTCTCGGGAGGTGTTGCAGGAGGTGGAGGAGTTCGAGTGCGCACGTGATGTAGGCCGCGCGGTCGACGTGTTCGCGGGCGCACCAGGCGGTCGCGTGGGCGTCGTCGTCCGGCCACCACACCTCGGCTCCGAGGGCGGCGAGCTGGTCCTGCCAGCGGTCGTCGACGGTGGCGGCGGAGTAGGCGCGCATCTCGGCGGCGATCGCGTCGGTGACCAGGCGGGCGTGCCTGGCCGTGCGCCGGCGGGACGTGAACCGGACCACATCGGCCGGCTGCCAGCCCCGTTCCCACGCGTGCGTGACGCCCTGGTGCAGCCGTCGCGCCAGAACGCGGTCGGTGGTCGCCAGGTCGGGACGTTCCGCGAGTTCGGCGACCAGGGCACGGAAAAGCGGGCCGTCCCCGCGGGAGAGGGCCCGTACCGACTCGGCGGGCAGGTCCTCCGCGGACGTCGCGGAGGATTCCCCGGATGGGGCCCGGCCACGTCGCCACGCCTTTCGCACCGCTCACTCCCGCCGTCGAGGTCATACGGGCACGACGCATCCTGCCATCCAGGGGCGACAGGACACGCCGCCATTGGGGCCACGACGGCCTGGACCGCGGCGCCGCCGAACTCGTCGCCCGACCACGCAAAACGCTCAACTGCCCGCGGCCGTGCTCGGGTTCCTCGTCCCGGTGGTCGTGGCGTCGCCGCTGCTTCCCCGGGGCGACTAGGTGTACTCGGTCATGGCGTTGGTGATAGGCGGGTGATCGGTGGGTGGCCAAGTACAGCTTGGTCCAGACCGGTCGAGCGGCTCGCCACGCTCCCCACACCGGCCGGCTGATCAACTGGGGCGCCACACCTAGGACCCAAGCGGCCGGGGGCTTCCGATGGGAACGTTCCTAGCCGGAGCCGTCGCGGTCGCCGCGCATCTCCTCGACCACGACGCTCTGGTAGGCGCGGGACGTGTCCGGGACGTAGCTCAGCCTCGCGAGGGCCTTGCCCTCGTGGTCCCTGATCTCGAAGTGGTAGCCCTCGCCGGCCTCGCCGACGTGGGCGACGGCCTGGTCGTGCCTGAGCCGGCACATCGTGTCGACCTTCTCCAGCGCCACCTTCAGGCTCCCCGCGTCGCTGATGAGCCGCGCAGGCTCACTGGTCTCCCAGATCTCGAACATCAGTCGTGTCCTGTCGGCGGTCGGTCGGAAGGAACGGGCGGGGCATTCCTGACGTCTGGGACAGCTTGCGCCCTATTGGTGGATCTTTCAATCAGCCCAGATATCGGATTGATCACTATTCGAAGTTGTCCACGCTCAAAGCGTCATGTTCCCATGTCGCGCTGTGACGGCGCTTTCGTCCGCCGTGCCGTGCGAGTAAGGTCGCGGCACGTAACCGAATATGATTCGGAAGGGGTCGGGGTGGAGTACCGGGTCGTGTCCATCGTCGGTGACCATGCCCGCGACCGGGGGGGAGCGCCCGCCGTAACCGGGGACGGGCGCACCGTGAGCTACGCCGAGCTCGACGAGCGCTCCAGCAGGTGCGCGCAGGCCCTCCTCGACGCGGGCCTCGGAGCCGGCTCCCGGGTCGCCTACGTCGGGAAGAACGCGCCCGAGTACTTCGACCTGCTGTTCGGCGCCGCGAAGATCGGCGCCGTGACCGCGCCGGTCAACTGGGGGCTGACCCCGCCCGAGATCGCGGCGGTCGTCGCGGACGCGCAGGCCCCGGTGACCCTCGTGGACGCCGAGTTCGCCTCCCTCGCGGGCGAGCTGCCCGGAAGGATCGTCGTGACGGGCGCGGAGCACGAGCGGTGGCCGGCGGGGCATCCCGCCGAGGATCCGGGCTTCACCGGGCGCCCGGACGACATCGTGGTGCCTCTACACCTCCGGGACGACCGGCGCCATCGTCCAGCTCGACCCAGAGGACCACGATCCCGAGGGTCCGCGCTCCCACCTGATGCGCTCGGCCGGGCGCCCCTACGCATGGGTCGAGATAAAGATCGTCGAGCCGGGCGGTGACACCGAGCGCGCGACCGGCGAGGTGCTGACCCGCTCCCCGCAGAACACGCCCGGTCACTGGAACCGCCCGGAGGAGACGGCGCGGCTCCTGGTGGCGGACGGCTGGCTCCGCACGGGCGACGCCGGGTTCGTCGACGCCGACGGGTACCTCTTCCTCACCGACCGGATCAAGGACATGATCGTCACGGGCGCCGAGAACGTGTACCCCCGCGCGCGAGCGGCTGGCAAGCGGCCCCGCTCGGTCGACTTCGTGGACGCCCTGCCCCGCAACCCCAGCGGCAAGATCCTCAAGAAGGACCTCCGCGCGCCCTACTGGGAGGGGCTGGGACGGACCACCGCCTGACGGGCCGTCAGGCCTCTATGGCGACGGCGGTGTCCTTCGCGTCCGGCTCCAGGAAGCGCAGCAGCGCCTCGCCTTCAGCGGTCAGTTCGTCGATGGCCGCCCGGGGGAGTGCTTCGAACGGACGCATCCGCAGGGTCGCGACCTTGCGCTTGTACTCCGTCTCCCAGATGCCCCGGGCGAAGCCGTCCCACAGGAAGACGGCGCGCACGCGCAGGTTCTTGGTCGTGAGCATCGGGCGGTGTGAGTCGGCGATGATGCGCCTGCGGTCGGCGTGCGCAAGGACGAGGCTGTCGAATTCAGGCAGGAAGCGGGCCGGCGCCTGGACGTCCTCGCCGGGACGTGGCGCGTCGGGCAGGTCGAACAGCTCCCGGCCCTTGTCGTCGGCGAAGACACGAAGGCGTGGACGCAGCCGTTCCAGTGCTTCACCGGTCGATTGCAGTCCGGACCACATCTGCGCGTCGGCGGCGGAGGCGGGGCCATAGGCGGCCAGGTAACGCAGCATCAGTTCCTCCACCGCGGGCTCCGCCGCGGGGACGGATCCCAGCCATGAGTCGGCCAAGGTGAACTGGGCCGTGCGAGGGAAGCCCCACCTGTCCTGCGTCGGAACCATGACCAGCGGCACGCAGAGCCGGACGGCGTAGCCGAGTGCCCGGTCGTTGACGTCCGGGAACATCTCCTGCAGCGACGCACGCACCTCGTTGAACGTCAGTGGCGCCTCTTGAAGGAGCGAGCGTGCGGCCGGGACGACCTTCTGCAGGTCCAACCCCTTTGCGCGGTCGCCCAGCACGCGCAAGGCGCCGTCCAGCATCGGCTGGAGAGCCGTCCGGAACGCCGTGTAGTCGGCCGCCGCCATCAGGTGCAGCGTGGCGCGCATCATCGTGGCGCGCACGATCGAGCGGTCGTTGAACGCGGAGTGCAGGTCCGCCGCCTGGAAACCCTCCAAGCGTGTCCAGAGGCCGAGGAAAGGCGGCTTGGGCTCCTGTGCCTGCATCCCGCACAGGCGTCCTACCGCTTCCGCGACCGGCACCGGCTCTCGCGAGAGCAGCATCTGCCGCGCCAGGGTGGCGCGGTTGAGGGCCTGGACACTCAGGGTTTCGGTCATCCCTCCAGCATGCCGCCGACCGCCTTCCGGACGCAGCGCCTCAGCATGGCCCGACGGTCATCGCGCTCGCGGGTGTCCCCATCGCGCTCGCGGGTGTCCCCATCGGACTCGGCCTTCCGGCATGGCGTCCGCGAACGGCTGGAGCGCGGGCAAATAAAGATATATCGTGACTCACGAGATATATCGCGTCTGTTGGAGGTGTGACGGTGTCCGTGGAAGAACGCGCGCCCGCGGGAGGCGTCCGGGGCAGGCTGCTCGACCTGATGTTCGTGCGCGGCCGTGTCGAGGAGGTGACTTCGGGGCCGGGCCGGATGCGCTGGATCGCCGTGGCCGGCGTGCCCGGCCTGGACTGGACGCCCGGACAGCAGGTCCGGGTGCACGTCGCGGACATCACCTCCGCGCGGACGTGGGTCAGCGGGGCCGTCCTCCAGTCGCTGCGCACCTACTCGGTGTGGGATTACGACGCGTCCGCCGGGGTGATGCGGCTGTGCGTCATGGATCACGAGGCCGGCGGCCCGGGGACGCGATGGGCGCGGGACCTGCGGCCCGGCCGGGAGGTCGTTTTCGGCAAGCCGGAGGGGAGGTTCGGGCTCCGTCCGGCCGACTACCACGTCTTCGCGGGGGAGGAGACGGCCTCCGTCGCGTTCGGCGCCATGCTGCGGGCCGCGCCGCCGGACGAGCCCGTGCACGGCGTGATCGAGGTCGCCGGCGCCGAGGACCGGCTGCCCCTGCCGAGGGCGGAGGAGCTCACCTGGCGCCACCGCGGAGACGCTCCGGCCGCGGACTCGGCCGCGCTCGTCGACGCGATCCGCGGGCTCGATCTGCCGTCCGAACCGGGAATCGCCTACGTGGCCGGGGAGGCGCGCACCGTGCAGGCCGTCCGCGCGCACCTGATGCGGGAACGCGGCTGGCCGCGCAGATCCGTGCTGGTCAAGCCGTTCTGGACGCCGGGCAAGCGCGGTATGGAGTGATCCGGAACGATCGACGGGCGCGGGGGTTACGGGGCGATATTTCTTGAAATGCACGTGCATCAGCCCTTGCACCTGCACGCCATTCCTAGCAGGATTGCCCCGGACCCCCGCACGTGAACTCCCCGGAGATCGCGATGACCCACTTGAACGACAGCGACCGACAGGCGCTGCGGCTGGCCCAGGATCTCCGCGAGGAGATGCGGGCGGCACTGCCGCAGCTGCCGTCCCCGCCTTCGGTCTCCCCGTTCGTCGATCAGTCCGGGATGCCCAGCGTCCTGCTGAGGATGGACGCCGACACCGCCCGCGCTCTCATGGCCGTGCTGGCCGAGCGCCGGGCCGAACCGGGCGGCGTGCCCACCGGGGAGCCGCGCCGTGCCGACGGCTCCGTGCCGCCCCCCGTCCCTCCGCAGGCGGCCCAGGCCGTCCCGGCGGCGCAGGGCCCCATCGTCGCGGCAGCCGCGCCGTACGGGGAGCCTGCCTACGGGGAGCCTGCCTACGGTGACGCCGCTTACACGGAGTCACCGTACATCCCGCCCCAGCAGGGTGCGTCGGTGTTCACCGGCGGAACCGGCCCGACACCCCTGGTGCCGTCGGTCTACCCGAACTACTGACGCGACGTCCTTCGGCCCGTGCGGCACTCGCCGTACGGGCCACGCTCATGTCAGGGGCCCGGTAGCCGCTTGGGCGGCCCTGTCGGGCACGGATCCGCGGTCACGAGCCCCCTTCTTTACCTTCGGCGTCTGGCGATCTCCCATGACAGGAAGATCCTTTTCTCTCGTCCGCTCACTGGCCGACTGGACCGCAGGCCCCATGCGAAAGGCGCTTTCGCACGGTCGGCGGCTAAATGATCTACCTGGACAAAGGTAAAGAAATCGCCCGTTTGGCGAAAGCACGGTAATGCCGTATATAGTCACTCCCAGGTCCGGGTCAAAGAACCGTTGACCTGGCCAATCGCAGAGCCGTCGCTCCCGCCCGCCAGGCGGGTCCCCTGTGCCGAACGCGGCCGTACCATGCACCGGCCGCCTGCCGAGACGGGCCGCTGAGCCCCCGGTCGGCATTCTCTCCGCTTCAACGAAGCCCGTGACACACGCACGTCCGAGCACGGACGGGCGCGATTGATCGCGGGCGCGGTCCACCATGCCCGTGGATCGTTCCAAGCGGGGTCCTCATCGCGGCGGCAGCTCCCGAGTCTCGAGTCTCGGAGCCGGTCCCCTCATGCCCGGAAACAGCGCGTGACCTGCGCGCATGCCAGGGCAGGCCGGCAGCCCTGTACCCCGAACGAAGGATCTTCATGCAGCAGCGAGCGATCAACGTCGTCCTGACAGGCGTGACCGGTACCGCCCTTGCAGGCATGCTCGTGGCCGGTGTGGCCGCGGCCAGCGACGACTCCGCTCCCCAGAAGCAGTTCAAGCCCGAGCGGGCCGTTGCCGCGCAGGAGCACAAGGCTCCCCGGCAGGACGCCCTCAAGGCCCCCGAGAAGAAGCAGCCCGCGGCCAAGACAGAGGCCAAGCCCGCGGAGAAGCCCGCGGTGGCCAAGGACAGCAACAACGCGAAGAAGGGCCCGAAGGCCCTGCTCAGCGGCAAGACCACCTCGTCCTACTTCTGGGACGACGGGTCGGGCGTGCGGGGCGACACCGGTGCCCCCGCGAGCGGCAAGGCCATGCAGAAGGGCATGTTCGCCAGCCCGAGCTGGCCGATGCTCACCAAGGTGCGGGTCACCTACAAGGGCCGCAGCATCACCGGCTTCGTCGGCGACCGCGGTCCCGGCGAGCCGTCTCACCGCGGGGTGATGCTCGACCTCGACACCTACACCTTCCGGTACCTGCTGGACGGCAAGAAGCCCGCGAGCAAGTACAACGCGGGTACCGGCGAGGGACACCTGAAGGGCGTCAAGTGGGAAGTCCTCTCCTGGGGCTCCGGCGCCGGGAAGAAGGGCAAGCCGCGGCCTTTCGGCTCCTGACCGGAGGCCGAGCGAACCGTTCGTGAAATGGCTCACCGTGCGAATGTGAGCCCGCGCACAGAACGTTCGTGAGGTCTCTCACAGACCCGGCACAGGGCTGCCGGTGCATGGAGAACGGGGATTCCCCGGTATCGGAAAGATCACCGGGGAATCCCCATTTTCACTCCGCCGGAGCCCTCCCGGGACAGCTCCCTCGACAGCGCCAGCGCCGCGGTCCGCACGGCCGGGGCGAGCCGGTCGAGGTCCAGCCGGCACACGTTGCCGGTGATCGAGATCGCGGCGATCACGTGCCGCCGGTGGTCCAGGACGGGCGCCGCCACGGCGGACACGCCCGCCTCCGACTCCTCCCGGTTGACCGCGTAGCCGCGGTCGGCGGTGCGGGCCAGCTCCCGCTGCAGCAGCCCCGGCATGATGATCGTGTGCGGTGTGTAGCGGACGAGCCCGGCCGCGAGCACGCGCTCCAGCCGCAGGGGAGGGCCGAGCGCGAGGAACAGCTTGCCCGTCGCGGTGCAGTACGCGGGCAGGCGCCCGCCCACCCGGGACACGATCGGCATCGACCGTCGCCCGGTGACCTTCTCCAGGAACAGCGTGTCCGTCCCGTCCAGGACGGCCAGGTGGATGTTCTCGTGCGTCGCCTCGTACAGGTCCTCCAGGTAGGGCAGGGCTGCCTCGCGGAGTCCGCGCGGCCGGGGGGCGCGCTGCCCGAGCACGAACAGCCGCATGCTGAGCCGGTAGCCGGACCCGGTGCGCTCCACCCCGCCCCACCGCACCAGCTCGCTCAGCAGCCGGTGCGCGGTCGGCTTCGGCAGCCCGGTGCGGGCGGCCAGCTCGGTCAGGTTCAGCTCGGTGTCGGCCGAGCCGAAGGCGTCCAGCAGGCTGAGCCCGCGCGCCAGCACCGATCTCGGCGGCTCGTCGCCCGGGGAGGGCACGTCCATCCCCCGATGGTGTCCGTGATCGGACCCGTCGGCAAGGGGCGGGAAGCGGGCGCCGCCCCTCGCGGCCCCGGTCACCGGTCCTCCCCGTGGCCCCGGACCGGCGCCTCGATCAGCAGCGGCGCGTCGAGGTCCTTGACCGCGGCGACCGCGTCGCGCAGCTCGTCCGCCGATCCCGCCCGCAGCGCGTCGATCCCGAACAGCCGCGCCGCGGCCTGCCAGTCGAGTGCCGGCGGGGCCAGGTCCATGCCGACGTAGGTGCCGTGCCGGGCCGACGCCCCTCCGCCCTCGTCGAGGGTGTCCTTGAGCGTCCGGTACTCGCCGTTGTTCATGACGACGAACGCGGCGGGCACCGCGTAGCGGGCCGCGCTCCAGAGCCCTTGCAGGCCGAACATCGCGCACCCGTCCCCGAGCACCGCGACCACCGGACGCCCCGGATCCCCCATCCTGGTGCCGACCGCCGCGCCGATGCCCCAGCCGAGGCCGCCGCCGACGGTGTGGACGTACGATCCGGGCCGGTCCTGGCGGAGCACCGCGCGCAGCCGGAGCCCGACGGTGATCGCCTCCTCGACCACCACCGCTCCCTCGGGCAGCCCGGCGGCGACGGCATGGGCGGCGGCGCGCGGGTCCAGCGGGGACGGCGAGTACGCCGCCCGCGCGGCGGCCTCCACCTCGTGCCGTGCCCTGGCGTGCCGCGCTCCGAGGCGCCGGGCGCGCTCCGGGGCGGTGGGGACGAGCCCGTCCAGGTGGTCGGCCAGCGCCCGCAGCGTCCCGGCCAGGTCGCCGGTCAGGCCGTGCCGGACGGCGAAGTTCCGGCCGATCTCCGCCGGGTCCTCGTCCACCTGCACGATGGCCAGGCCGTCCGGGACGGCCGGGCCGGGCGTGTAGTGGTGGGGCATGAACGCGTGGCACCCGGCGATCAGCACGGCGTCGTGGCCGGCGAGCGTCTCCCGGATGACCGCGTTGCGCGGCGGCAGCATCCCCGCGTAGAGCGGATGCCCGGTGGGGAAGTCGATGCCGTCGTTCATCGGCTGGTGGTGGACGGCCGCGCCGAGCCGCTCGGCCACCGCGACGAGGTCGGCGACCGCGCCGGCCCGCCCGACCCCGTCGCCCGCGACGATCGCGGGACGCCCGGCGCGGGCGAGCAGCGCCGCGGCGTCCCCGGCGTCGGCCGCGCCGGGCCCCGTCACGGGGGAGCGGGCCGGCACCGCGACGTCGGCGTCCTCCTCCAGCAGGTCCATCGGGACCGACACCAGCACCGGCCCCGCCGGGGGACGCGCCGCCAGCGCGAACGCGCGCCGCAGCACGATCGGCAGGTCGCGGGCGTGCCGCACCTCCACGGCGTGCTTCGCCGCCGCCGACGCGAGGCCCACCAGGTCGCCGGAGAGCATGGGGTCCTGGATCAGGTGGCGCCGGTCCTGCTGCCCGGCCACGACCACCATCGGCGTCCGCGACCGCATCGCGTTCAGCATCCCGATCAGCCCGTTCGCGACGCCCGCGGCGACGTGCAGGCTGACCAGCGACGTCCGCCGGGTCGCCCGCGCGTACCCGTCGGCCATCGCCACCACGGACCCTTCCTGCAGGCCGAGCACGTACGGGAGATCGGGGGCGTCCGCCAGCGCGTCCATCAGGGGGAGCTCGGTCGTGCCGGGATTGCCGAAGACCCGGGTCACCCCCTCGTCCCGGACGATCTCCAGCAGCGCCTCGATCGGCCTCATGTCCTGCCTCCCACGTCGTCGGAGCCCGTGCCGGCCGGCCGGGTGGTCAGTGCAGGGCGGAGCCGCCGTCGACGTTGATCGTCTGGCCGGTGAGGAAGCCGCTGCCCTCGTCGCACACGTACAGGAGCGTCGACACCAGGTCGCGGGGCTCCTCGACCGCCGGGACGATCTGCAGGTCTCGGACCCGCTCGAACGCGCCGTCCGCGCCGGTCGTCCGGGCCGCGGTGTCGGTCCGGGTGAGGCCCGGTGCGATCGCGTTGACCGTGATCCCGTGAGGGCCGACCGCGCTCGCCAGGGCGCGGGTGAAGCCGACGAGGCCGGCCTTGGACGTCGTGTAGGCGACGAGGTCGGGCGGCCCGAGGAACACCACGGCGGAGGCGATGTTGACGATCCGCCCCCAGCCGGCCGCCTTCAGGTGGGGGAGCGCGGCCCGCGACACCAGGAACGGGCCGTCCAGGTTCACCCGCAGGATCCTGCGCCAGTCCTCCAGCGTCGTCTTCTCGAACTCCAGCGGCGGATAGATCCCGGCGTTGTTCACCACCACGTGCAGGCCGCCGAACCTCGCGGCGGCCTCCTCGACGGCGGCCTCGACCTCGTCGGGGTCGGTCACGTCCGCGCGCACCGGATGGAAGCGGTCGCCGATCGCCTCCGCGGTGCCCGACTGGTCGGCGAGGTCGAGTCCCGCGACGCGGTGCCCGCGCGCCGCAAGGGCGATCGCGAACTCGCGCCCCAGCCCGCCCGCCGCACCGGTCACGAGGGCGACCCGCCGCGTCCCGTTCATCGACGGCGTCTCGCTCATGGACGGCAGCCTGCGCCATGCCCGCGGTCCCGGCAAGGCCCCGTTTTCATTCATTGAAACGGGTTCCTTGTGGTGGAGTGGGGCCGGTCACATGCTCGCCGCATGTCCGAACGAAAGCCCGCGGTCACGCCGGCCCCGGAGAACACGAAGGGCGAGCCCCCGGCGGGGCGGCCCCGGGCCCGGCGCCCGGTCCCCGACGAGGCCGGCGTCGTCGGCGTGCTCATCCTGCTGGTGCTGGGCGTCGGCCTGCTCCAGCCGGACTTCCTGCGCGCCGGCAACCTGCTGACGACCGCGCACAACTCGGTCTACGTCGGCCTGATGGCGTGCGGGATGGTGTTCGCGCTTGCGATGCGCGAGGTCGACCTGTCGGTCGGCGGGATGTACGCGATGGGCGTCGTCGTGGGCGCGCTGCTGATCAGGGACGGCTGGAACCCGTGGCTCGCCGCCCTCGCGGTGCCGGCCCTGTCGGCGCTGCTCGGCGCGCTCAACGGCGCCGTGACGACGTATCTGCGGCTGCCGTCGTTCATCGTCACGCTCGCCACGCTGATGCTGCTGCGCGGCGTGGGGCTGGCGCTGGCCGAGGGGAAGCAGGTCACCGACCTGCCGCAGGAGCACGCCTTCTTCAGCGTGCTGGGAGGCGGCGAGTCCCTCGGCGTGCCGAACGCGGTGTGGGTGTTCGCCCTCGCCGTGGCCGTGCTGACCGTCGTGTTCACCCGGACGAGGTTCGGGGCGCGGGTCCGGGCGATCGGCTCCAACCCCGAGGCGGCCGAGTTCGGCGGGCTGCCCGTCACCCGCACCCGGATCGCGGCGCTCGCCCTGTCCGGGCTGATGGCTGGGGTGGCGGCCGTCCTCGCCCTGGCGTTCTTCATCGCCGGGGACCCCACCATCGGCCAGGGCTACGAGCTCACGGCCATCGCCGCGGCCATCATCGGCGGCACCCCGCTGAAGGGCGGAACCGGCTCCGTCCTCGGCGCCGCGGCGGGCACCCTCATCCTCGGCGCCGTCACCGCGGCGCTGGTGTTCTTCGAGGTCCCCATCAACTGGACGACCTTCGCGACCGGCGGCGTGATCCTCGCCGCCGTCGGCGCCGCGCCGCTGCTGCGCCGCATCCGTGACCTGCGCTCTTCAGGGAGGAACCCATGATCCCGCGTCCCCGCGGGCCCGTCGCGGCGGCCGCCGCCCTCGTGCTCGGCGCCGCCCTCGCCACCGCGTCCTGCGGTGACGGCGGCGGCTCCGGAGGCGAGGGCGAGCGCCTCAGGATGGGCATCGCCGTCGCCAACTACAGCCTCAACTTCGCCCGCGAGATGTACGAGGGCGCGACCGAGGCGTCCAAGCAGGCCGGGAACATCGACTTCAAGGTCGTCGGACCGCCCAACACCGACGGGCCCGCCGAGCAGCAGCTGTTCCAGAACCTCACCGTCACCCACCCGGACGGCATCGTGCTGGAGAACCTCGACCCGCCGATCTTCACCCGCCCGGCCGCCCAGGCGGTCGACAAGGGCATCCCGATCGTCGCGCTCGACACGGCGCCGACGGACGGCAGCAAGGTGACCTTCTACGTCGGCAACGACAACTACGAGCTGGGCGGGCTGCTCGCCGAGGCGACGGTGAAGAAGCTCGGCTCGGACGCGAAGGGGACCGTGGTCGTCGGCGTGCCCAACCCGGGGACGCCCGTCCTCGACAGCCGCGCCAAGGGCATCAAGGAAACGTTCGCGAAGCTGGCGCCGGGCATCCGCGTCGTCGGCCCGTTCCAGACCTACAGCGATCCCGCGCAGAACTACGGCGCATGGCAGTCGCAGGTGAACGCCAACCCGGACGCGCTGGCGTTCCTCGGTGTCGGCGACGCCGACAGCTACAACCTCGGCCGGCTCAAGGAGCAGAAGAAGGGCAAGTACCTGACGGCCGGGTTCGACGTCGACCCGAAGACCCTGGAGTACATCAAGAAGGGCACCAACTTCGCCGGCATCGACCCCGAGCACTACCTCAAGGGCTACATCGCCACCGCGATCCTGATCAAGTCGGTGCGGGAGAACGACGGCAAGCTGCCGGACGGCTGGTTCAAGACGCCCGGACTGGTGATGGACTCGTCCAACATCGACGAGATCCTCACGCGCCAGCAGTCGGTGCAGAACGCCTACCGGTGGTACAAGCCGCAGCTGGACAAGCTGCTCGCGAACCAGCAGGCGAGCATGCGCCCGCTGAAGGACGCCCGATGACAGGGAGGCGCTGATGCTGGTCGCCTCCGGCCTGGTCAAGCACTACGGCGGGGTCACCGCGCTCGACGGCGTCGGCATCACTCTGGACGCGGGGGAGGTGCACGCGCTCGTCGGCGAGAACGGCGCGGGCAAGTCCACCCTCGTGAAGGTCATCTCCGGTGTGGTGCGGCCCGAGGGCGGCACGGTCGAACTGGACGGCTTCCCGGTCCGGTTCGCCGACGCCCGACGGGCAGCGGCGCAGGGCGTCGCGATCGTGTCGCAGGAGCTGATGACCTACGACGACCTGACCGTGCTGGAGAACCTGTTCCCGTACGGGGCGCCGCGGCGCGGCGGCCTGGTCAGCACGCGGGAGATGCGGCGGGTCGCCGGGCCCGTCCTCGCCGAGCTCGGCCTGGACCCGCCGCCGCACGCGAAGGTCGGCGAGCTGCCCCTCGCGGACCGGCAGCTGCTGGAGATCTGCCGCGCGCTGCTGCAGGACCCCCGCGTCCTGATCCTGGACGAGCCCACCTCGGCGCTGCCCCGCGACGCCGCCGCCCGGCTCGCCGCCGTCACCCGGCGGCTGGCCGCGCGGGGGCACGCCGTCCTGTACATCTCGCACTTCCTGGAAGAGGTGATGCGGGTCGCGACCCGGGTCACCGTCCTGCGGGACGGCCGGGTCGTGCTCGCGGGCGCGCCGGTCGCCGACGTCGGCCTGGACTCCCTGGTCGCCGCGATGCTCGGGCAGGCCGCCCGGCGCG
The DNA here is from genome assembly GCF_900115095.1 of Actinomadura madurae. GTDB lineage: Bacteria > Actinomycetota > Actinomycetes > Streptosporangiales > Streptosporangiaceae > Spirillospora > Spirillospora madurae. The sequence continues at coordinate 35,994 of NZ_FOVH01000030.1, read as the reverse complement.
CGGACCCCGCGGACGCCGCCGCCCCGCGCCGCTCCGGCGGGGCGGCGGTCGCCCTCGCCGGCGTCACCGTCCCGGGACGCCTGCGCGAGGTGTCCCTGACGGCCCGGGGCGGGGAGATCGTCGGGCTGGCGGGCCTGCAGGGGGCGGGGCATCTCGCCGTCCTCGACGCCGTATGCGGCCGGGTGCGCCCCTCGTCCGGTTCCGTCCGGCTGCCGGACGGGCGGTCGCCCCGTTCCGCCCGGCACGCCGTCACCAAGGGCGTCGCCTACATCTCTGGCGACCGCAAGGGCCGCGGGCTGATGCTCGACAAGACGCTCTGGGAGAACATCACGTCGGTGAGCTGGCTCGGGCAGGGGCGCGGCGGACCGATGCCCCGCCGCGCACGCCTGGTCGAACGTTCCCGCGGCCATCTGGTGCGGCTGAGGGTCCGCGGGGACGTCCACGGCCGCGCCGGCGACCTGTCGGGCGGGAACCAGCAGAAGGTGGTCCTCGCCAAGTGGCTGGACGCCGATCCGGCCGTCCTCGCCCTGGACGATCCCACGCGGGGCGTGGACGTGGGCGCCCGCGGCGAGCTGCACGACATCGTCCGGGAGCTCGCCGGTCAGGGGAAGGTGGTGCTCATCGCCTCCAGCGACCTCGCGGAGCTGGTCGAGCTGTGCGACCGCGTCGTCGTCCTCCAGCACGGCCGGATCGTCGCCGCGCTGGACGGCGACCGGCTCACCGAACCGGAGCTGAGCCTCGCCATGAACGCCGGCTTCGCCGCTCCGGCCGGCTAGCCGGCCAGCAGCGGGATGACCGGGGCGAACTCCTCCATGACGGTGTCGGACACCTGGTAGTAGGTGAAGCCGAAGCGGTCCCGGCGGGCGAGCATCTGCTCGGCGATGTGCTCGGGCGGGCCGACGAACTGGGACGGCATGCCGAGGACGAGGTCGGCAGACGAGGTGCCCCAGCCGCGGGTGACCGCGACCCTGGCGGCGGCGCGCCGCGGATCGGGGCCGAACGTCGGCGTCACCATCATGCTCAGCTCGACGTCCCGCCCGTCGGCGGCCTCGCGGACCCACTCGACCTTGCGGGCGATCGTTTCGGGGAGGCGTTCGGAGATCTCGTCCGAGATCGCGCCCTCGGGGAGGGCGCGCGGAAGGATGCCGACGGTGTCGGCGTGCCGTCCGGCGATGCCGAGCATGCGCCGGCTCCCGGCGCCGACGACGAGCGGCGGGCGCGCGGCGGGGACCGGGAAGACGGTCAGGCCGTCGATCCGGTAGTGCTCGCCTGAGAAAACGGTCTTCTCTCCGCCGAGCAGACTCCGCAGGACGAGCAGAGACTCCTCCAGCCGCCCGACCCTCGTCCCGGCCCGGTCGAACGCGATCCCGGCGGCCTCGTACTCCTCGCGCAGCCAGCCCGCGCCGAGGCCCAGCTCGAACCGCCCTCCCGAGAGGTGGTCGAGGGTGGCGGCCTCCTTGGCGAGCATCACCGGGTGCCGGAAGTCGTTGGAGAGCACCATCGTGCCCAGCCGCAGCGTGCTCGTCGCGGACGCGGCGTACGCCAGCGCCGCCATCGGCGCGAGCTGCTCGCCGAAGGGCTCGGCGACGAAGTGGTCCCGCAGCGTCAGGACGTCGTATCCGAGGTCCTCCGCGCGGCGGGCGGTCTCGGCCAGCTCGGCGCCGGAGCGGATCGACTCGCCCACCACGCCGAAGCGGAAGTCTCTGGTCATGCCCCGAGCCTGCACCGCGATCGGGCGGCCTCGCTGGCAGGAATCCGACGTGAGGCTTGGAGCGGCGGAACGGGGCGAGCGGCTCGGTCGCCGTCCGTGCGGCGTAAGGGCGTCACCGACTGCCCCGTTCTCACCGTCACCTACCAGGCTGCGTCGCGCCGCCCGGTTTTGCAAGGCGGGGCGGGGCTAGCCCCCGACACGCTGGGACAACAGCTTTCCCGGCCAGTCGCCCACGGTGAAGTCCCCGACCGGCTCGAAGCCGTTGCGCCGGTAGTACTCGACGAGCCGCCCGTCGCCGCCGCGGTAGCAGTCGACGCGCAGCAGGCCGGCGCCCTTCGCGCGGGCCTCGTCCTTCGCCTTGGAGATGAGGGCGGCGCCGACCCCGTGCCCGGCGAACGCGCGATCGGTCACCAGCAGGGTGATGTACAGCTCGGGCTCGTCGATCGGGTCGACGTAGTGCGGCGGTCCCGGCGACACGGCCATGACCCCGGCCGGGCTCCCGTCCACCTCCGCCGCCCAGATCTCGTCGTCGCGGGCGATGCCCGCGATGCGCTCCACGCGCCGCGGATCCTCCGACCACGGCTCGCTGCCCCACTGCCCCGTGCGGCCGTTCGAGGCGAGCCACGCCACGGCGCCGTCCAGCATCGCCATCATGACGGGCGCGTCGCCGGGCCCGCCCTTTCGGATCTTCATCGCACCTCCTCCGGCATCCTCGCAGTTCTTGATCATCCGCACGAGATCGGAGGGCGGGGAACGGTGCGTCCGGCCTTACGGGTCGATGAAGCCGCGGGCGCGCTGGAAGAGGCCGAGCGTGATGCCGTGGAGGAGGTCGCCGGTCTCCTTGGGCGCCTTTCCTGCGAAGGCGCGGGCGTGGGTCCCCTCCAGGACGATGCCGAGCTTGAAGCACGCGAGCACCGCGTACCAGGTGATGGACGGCAGGTCGCGCCCGGCGACGGCGTCCGCGCGCTCGGCGTAGGCGGCGACCAGCTCGTCCGCGGTGGGCAGCCCGCCGGCCGCGCCGAGGGGACCGGCCAGCGCCGCGCTCTGGTCGGCGCGGTCGGGCCAGGTGGCGAGCAGCCAGCCGAGGTCCAGCAGCGGGTCGCCGATCGTGCACATCTCCCAGTCGACGATCGCCGCGACCTCGGGCCCGTCGAAGGAGTACATCAGGTTGGCCAGGTGGTAGTCGCCGTGCAGGATCCCGGGACGCCACGTCCTCGGTCGGCGCTCCTCCAGCCAGCGGGCCACGTCGTCCAGGCCGGGGATGTCCGGCCCGGGGTAGCCGTCCAGGGCGCTGTAGGAATCGAGCTCGGACATCCAGCGGCCCACCTGCCGCTCCAGGAACCCCTCCGGCCTGCCGAAGTCCCGCAGGCCGGCCGCCTCGTGGTCGACCGCGCCCAGCGCCGCCAGCGCGCGGGCCGCGTTCAACCCCATCTCGCGCCGGACGGAGGCGTCCCCGGCGTGCCGCTCGGGCAAGGTCACCGAGGCGTTGAAGCCCTCGACCACGGTCATCAGGTAGAACACCGCGCCGCCCATGACGGACTCGTCCGGGCAGGCGGCGACGAGGCGCGGCGCGGGGACGTCGGTCCCGTCGAGCGCGGCGAGCACGCGCGCCTCGCGGCGCAGGACGTCGTTCGTCCGCGGCCGCAGATGGCCGGGGCCGCGTCTGAGCACGTACTCGCGGCCGCCGCGGCGGAACCGGACCAGGGTGTTCTGGGTGCCGCCGGTGAGCACCTCGACGTCCTCGAACGGCCCGCCCGGCAGGTCCTGGCCGTCCATCCACCCGGCCAGGACGCCGAAGTCCACGAGGGCGCGGTCGATCTGCTCAGGCTGCACGGCGGGTCCCTTCCCGACACTGATCGTCCGGAGACTAACAGTCATGCACTTGCATTATTTCCTCAAGTGGGTGGATTATCGAGTCCTCACGACCCCGGGAGGGCGCCATGGCTTGGGACTTCGAGACCGACCCCGCCTACCAGGAACTTCTCGACTGGGCGGACGCCTTCGTCCGGGACGAGGTCGAGCCCCTCGACCTCGTCCTCGGCGACCCCTACGACAAGACCGACCCCCGCTACAAGCGACTTGTCCGCCCTCTGCAGGACCAGGTCCGCGACAAGGGCCTGTGGGCGTGCCACCTCGGCCCCGATCTCGGCGGCCAGGGGTACGGCCAGGTGAAGCTGGCGCTGCTGAACGAGATCCTCGGCCGCTCCCGCTGGGCGCCGTCGGTGTTCGGCTGCCAGGCGCCCGACTCCGGCAACGCCGAGATCATCGCCCACTTCGGCACGCCCGGGCAGAAGGAGCGCTACCTGCGTCCCCTCCTGGACGGCGAGATCTCCTCGTCCTACTCGATGACCGAGCCGCACGGGGGAGCCGACCCGACCCTGTTCACCACCCGGGCCACCCGCGACGGGGACGGCTGGGTCATCAACGGGGAGAAGTGGTTCTCCTCCAACGCCCGCCACGCCACGTTCCTCATCGTGATGGCCGTGACGAACCCGGACGTGTCCGCCTACGAGGGCATGTCCATGTTCATCGTGCCGGCCGACGCGCCGGGCCTGACCACCGTCCGGAACGTGGGCGTCGGCGGCGAACGCGAGGGGTCGCACGGCTACCTGCGCTACGAGGACGTCCGCGTCCCCGCCGAGAACCTCCTCGGCGACGAGGGCGGCGCGTTCGCCATCGCGCAGACCCGGCTCGGCGGCGGCCGCATCCACCACGCAATGCGGACCATCGCGCAGGTCCGCAAGGCGTTCGACATGATGTGCGAGCGCGCGGTGTCCCGGCAGACGCGCTTCGGGCCGCTGGCCAAGATGCAGATGACCCAGGAGAAGATCGCCGACAGCTGGATCGAGATCGAGCAGTTCCGGCTGCTCGTCCTGCGCACCGCCTGGCTCATCGACAGGCACAAGGACTACAGGAAGGTCCGCAAGGACATCGCCGCCGTGAAGGCCGCGATGCCGAAGGTGTACCACGACGTCGTCCAGCGCGCGATGCACCTGCACGGCGCCCTCGGCGTGTCGAACGAGATGCCGTTCGCCGCCATGATGATGGGGGCGGAGGCGATGGGCATCGCCGACGGCCCCACCGAGGTCCACAAGATCACCCTGGCCCGGCAGCTGCTGCGCGGCGTCGAGCCCGTCGAGGGCCTGTGGCCGTCCGGCCACCTGCCCACCCGCCGGGCGGCGGCCGAGGAGCGCTTCGCCGAGGCCCTGGAGCACGCGATCGGCGATGAGTGACACGCGGGAGAGGCTGCTGGACGCCGCCGAGGCCCTCTACGCAGCCCGCGGCGTGGACGCCGTCAGCCTCCGCGAGATCGTGCAGGAGGCCGGCGCCCGCAACGCCACGGCCGTCCAGTACCACTTCGGGGACCGCGCCGGGATCATCCGCGCGATCTTCGCCCGGCACGCGCCCGAGGTGGAGGCCCGCCGGCACGCCCTGCTCGACGCCTACGAGGACGGCGAGCCGGGCGTCCGCCCCCTGGCCGCCGCCCTGGTCCGCCCCATGGCGGCCCGGCTCACCGACGAGTCCGGCCGCGCCTACCTCCAGATCTGGGCGGACGTCGTCAACCGCCCGGACCCGCTCGTCCCCACGGCCGTCCTGGACGACCCTCCTGGAGCGGGACCGTCCGCCCAGCGGACGCCCGACAGCCTCTGCCGCTGGCGCACCCTGGTCGAGCCGCTGCTCGAAGAGGACGCGGCCCGGCTGCACCGCCGCTTCACCGCCATCCTCTACGCCTCCATCGAGCTGTCCCGCCGCGCCCGCTCCGGTCCCCGCACCGACGACCGCCTGTTCACCAGCTACCTGATCGACGTCGTCGCCGCGATCCTCGGCGCCCCCGTCTCCGCCGAGACCCGGCGCCTCGCCGCCGAGCGCGACGCCGCCCGCCGCTGAGGTCACATTCGTCCAAGACGGACGGTCGCCCTCCCCGCAGACTGGGCATCCCAGAAGCAGGGAGGACGACATGACGAGCGAGATCCGCCGCACCTTCTACCCGCTGATCAGGGCCGCCGACCCGGCCCGGACGCTCGAATGGCTGGAGAAGGCGTTCGGCTTCGAGACCGCCGGAGTCCACAAGGACGACCGGGGCGCGATCGTCCACGCCGAGATGCGCTACGACACCGGCCTGATCATGCTCGGAGCCGCCGAGACGCCGGCGGCGAGCGTCTACGTCGCGGTCGACGACCCCGACGCCCACCACGACCGCGCGAAGGCCGTCGGCGCCGAGATCTTCCGCGAGCTCACCGACCAGGACTACGGCTCCCGCGACTACGCCGCCCGCGACCCCGACGGCAACGAATGGTATTTCGGCACCTACCGCCCCTGACCCGTTCCGGGCCGCCGTTCAGGGAGAGCCGGGCGGGGCGAGCAGCTCGTCGATGACGATCGAGCCGCTGAGGCGGGCACCGTCCTGGACGACGCTGCGGATGGTCAGTTTCACCGGCTCGGGGAGATGCTCCTCCGCCGCGGACTCCAGCAGCGGGCCGTGCACCTTGCCGAACGCCGTCCGTGCGAGGGCGCGCACCATCACCTGCGCGAACGGCACGGGCAAGGCGGGAAGCGACTCGATCCAGCGGAGCCGCTCGGCCTGCGGAGCGTCGCCGCACAGGGTGGCGACCTCCTTGAACAGCTTGTTGGCCAGCTTGTTCTGGTGCTGGGGACCGCGGTCGGCGGTCAGCCGCCCGAGCCGCGCGTAGAAGGCGAAGGCATCGCCCGACCGCCCGGAGGAGCCGAGCCGGCGCAACGGGAAGCGCAACCAGACCTGCGTGCCGCGTCCGGCGGAACCGCCCAGGGCCAGCATGAGGAGATCGTCCAGCGCGTCCTCGGTCAGCGGCCCGGCCTGCGAGAGGGCGATCACGAGCGCGTCGCGCGCCGCGTTCAGCGTTCCCTGGTCGCGGTACGCCGTCCCCACGGCGTGCAATCCGTCGGGACGGACGCTGACCAGTGTCCGTATGAGCGACGTGACGTCGTCCAGCGGCAGCCGTCCTCGCCCGGCCTGCCGCCCCATGAGCCGCAGGACGTTCTGCCTGGCGGTGTGGACCTGGGCTCCTTCCCACATCTTCCGCAGCTCCGCGAAGCCGCGGACCCGGAGGATGTCCAGGTCCTCCACCGCGAGCCACAGGTTCATCGCGTCCTGCTGCGCGCCGCCCCCCTTGGCGAACAAGGTGTCGATCAAGTCGTCCACCTCGCCGGCGTGCCGCGCCAGCGCGGGGCCGAGCGCGTCCCGGTCCCGACGGACCGCCTCGATCAGGGGCGCGGCCGTCAGCCACGCGCCGCAGCAGGTGAGAGCCGCCGGCAGCAGATCGGGGTGGTCGCTCAGATGCCGGCTCAGGGAGGCCGTGACGGACTTGCGGCCCGGTGCCCCGATCGCTCCGGGATCGGCCCGGACGGCGTCGAGCGCGGCACGGGCGACCGGGTGGCCGCCGAGGGCCGCCGGGACGACCGCGGCGATGAAGCCGCCCGCCGCGGTCCACTGGGAGGGCCGCTGGAGGGAGGGCAGGTTCGTCAGCAGCTCCGCGACCTCGTCCGGGGAGAGCTCCGCGCCGTGGACGGCGGTCCTCGCGACCGTGGCGCGCAGGCACCGCGGGTCCGCCGTGTGCGCGGGATCGGCGGGCAGCGCGCTGAGCGCGTCCCGGAGCAGACCGCGCAGCCGGCGCCCGGCGGGGCTCGGGCCGCGCAGGAGCGGGATCAGGAACGAGTCCGGCAGCTCCAGCAGCGGCAGGCCGAAGGACTCCTCGGCCGGCGGGAAGATCGCCGAAAGCGTCGGATCGATGAGGGCGTTCCCGTCGGGAAGGGCCGCCAGCGCGACCGCCAGGCCCGCGAGCCTGAGCTGGGTCGGCCAGGGCGCCTGCGGGTGCCGGGCCAGTTCGGCGCGAACCTCGGCGACCAGCCCGGCCCATTCCGCCGCGCGGGGCTCCGGGCCGCCGAGGCGGTACTCGCCGATCCAGTGGAGCCCCCAGAGCCTGCCCGCGGCGAGCCGCACCGGCGTGGCCTCCTGCCCGCCGTTGCGCGCCTGCGCGGCGATCGTGGCCTCGATGAACAGGTCCAGCGTCGCCTTGGAGCCGAGGTGCTCCCACTGGTCGCCGACGATCCCGAGAATCGTCACGGCCAGGGCCCGCGAGCTGGCCGCCAGGCAGCCGGCCTCGAAGAGCGACCGCAGCGTGGTGCTGCTCCAGCCCGGATCCTCGGCGGCGACCAGGCCGACGGCGCGGGGAAGCGCCTGGTCGCTCACAAGGAGCTCGCCCTTCTTCTCGATGACGTACCAGACGCAGTCCAGATCATCGACGAGGTCCCGTACGGCGGCGGCGTCCTGGCCGGCGAAGCGCTCCAACACGTTCAGCACGGCCCGCCGGCAGGCCTGCTCATCGCGTTTCCAGACGAGGCGCAGCAGCGCCATGGCCCGGCCCACCCCCGCCCCGGTCACGCGCGGGGTCAACGCCACGAAGCGCCGGACCACCTCGGTTCCGGCCCGGGCGAGCAGGCCCGGCACGTCCGCGTCGACGTCGGGGTGGTGGGCCGCGACGACCAGCGCCATCGACTGGAGGTTGACCTGGCCGGACGCGGCCAGCGCGTCCAGGGCCGAGGAGACGTGGCGGCGCAGCGCCGGATGGGCGTGCCAGCCGTAGATCAGGGCCTGCTCGAACACGGCACCGACGTAGAGGTCGAGCGGACGGTCCTGCACGATGCCCTGCAGCCTGCGCAGTTCGGCGTCCCTGCCGCGGGCCAGCAGTGCCCGCGCGGCGACGTACTCGAAGAGGAGCTGGTGGCGGAACCGGACGTGCCCCCGCTCGTCCATGAGCAGGACCGACCTGCTGAGCAGGACGTCGAACGCGGCGTCGAGGTCGGTCACCGCGCAGCCGTCCCATGCGGCGGCCACGTCCCGTGCCCGGGACGACAGCTCCTCGTAGGGGGACTCCACGGAACCCGAGGAGAAGAGCCCGATGGCGATGCAGGCGCAGGCGTCCCCCATGTCGCCGCCGCGGCCGCGCACGGGATCCGTCCGCCAGTTCCGGTCGCGGCGGATCTTGTTGTCGAAGTACGCGCCCAGCACGTCGAGGCTGTTGACCTCCTCGTCCGGGAACGTGCCCTCGTACGCCTCGAAGAGCAGCCGAAGCAGCAGTGGATGGCGGCAGACCTCGGCCATGCTCAGCCCCCGCGACGCCGTCCGCATCATCAGCGCGACCTTCGCGCCGATCGGCTTCGGCGGCGCGTCGGGACAGAACGCCTCGACGTGGCGCTCGATCACGTCGTGCAGCTCGTCCTCGTCATAGGCGCCGAGCCGCACCTGGTCGAATCGCGGGTCGAGGGCGTGCGACTCCTGCTCACGGCAGCTCACCACGGCCCGCGCGCCCGCGTCGACGGCGGCGTTGAGCATGGCGTTGGCCCGGTCGATCTCATGCTGCTCATGGAGGAGCAGATCCACCGTGTCGAGCAGGAGCACGGGACGCTCGCCGGCTGCCGCGAGGGCCTCGACGGCGCGGACGAGCACCTCTCCGTCCAGCACCGGGTCAAGGCCCGGATCGGCGCGCAGCCAGGCGGCGTTGACCAGCAGCGGGCGGAACGCGCCTTTCAGCTCCTTGTGCAGGCCCCACAGCAGGCTGGACTTGCCGTAGCCGGCCTCGCCCACGATCTTCGTGCGCCACGCCTGGCCGGTCACCCGGGCAAGGACGTCGCCTTGAAGGCGGCGTGGCACGTACAGACCGGTGCTGTACCGGGTCGCGCGCCCGTCCGCGGCCTCGAACGTCTGGTCCAGCTCGGACGCGAACCCCTCGCACATCCGCAGGACCCGTGCCACCTCGGGATCGCCGTCCCGGCGCCGGGACGTCTCGGTGGCGCTGAGCAGGGCGCCGAGAATCGTGCCCAGCTTCCGGCGCACGCTGGTCGAGGATTCTCTCGTCCACTTGGCGGCCAGGGAGAGGCGCACCTCCATGACGCGCGGATCCCGGTCCCCGAGCCGCTCCTCGAAGCCGTCGTCCTCCGCTGACAGCCCCAGCAGGTCGCGTGCCTGTTTCAGCTCGCGCCGGCGGGTGCGGGCGGTGACCTCGTTCATGCGCTCGGACAGGACGCCGCCGAGTTGGACGCGGGTCATCACCGCGCCCTCGCCGGCGAGCCGGCGAGCGAGTGCGAGCAGTGTCTCCTCCCTGGAGATCAGCCGGGGCAGGTCGGATTTCGCGAGGCCGCGCACGAGCCGTTCGCAGAGATCGCGCAGTTCCGAGTCGGACAGGTCCGCCCAGCTCTCTGACACCGCCAGCCTCCTGTCGAGATCTGCCGAGATCTGATGAACGAAGGAGCACTTCATGTTCTGAACTGCGAGGATACCCTGCCGTGTTCGACAGTTCCCGCCAATTGTCGACAGTCCTGGAAGGGTTTTATTGCTGTCCTTAATGTCGATTCCACTGCCATTGATCGCATGGAAGTGGAGTCACCATGAAGGGCATTCTGGTTCGTGTCCGCGCGGCGGCGCGCGGGCTTTCGCGAAGGTGCGCCGACCGGGCCCGCCCGGCCGGAGCCGCCGTCCGCGCCGCCATGATGGCGGTCGCCGGCACGATGGGCGCCGGCCGGCCGGCCGTCGTCATCGCGTGCGCGGCCGCGACGCTGGCCACCGACCTCGTCACCTACCGTCTCGCGGCACTGGAGGACGTGGCCGACCCTCATGACGAGGGATGACGCGGAAAGCCGGCGCGCCGATTCGCATGGCGGATATCCGAAGGCGCCGCGGCCGGGGGCGGTGTTACGGTTCGGTGGCCGGCCGCGGGACTTCGGTGTGACTTCCGGAACCCGCCTTGAAAGCGATGCTTCGCTGTTCGCGCCCCCATTCCCCGGCCGGCGCCTGTCCACCCCGGGGGAGTGATGAGCGAGACGTTCGCCGATCTCGTCGCGTGCGAGGACGTGCTGATGTTCGTCAACGCGGCGATCACCTCGACCGGGCAGCGCGAGTTCCACCACCACGCGGGAGAGCAGCGCCTCAGCCTCGAGTTCCTGCACGAGTACATGCTGGAGAACTACCGGGACATGTACGCCGACGTCCTCGCGCTGGACGTCAACGACCACAACGCGGCGATCATCGTGCGGAACCTGCTGGTCCGGGCGGGGGACGTGGGGGTCGAGCGGCGGCGCGGGGAAGGACGGCTGATCGCGCGGCGGCTGGAGACGCTGCCGCCCCAGCGCGTGTACCGGCTCTTCCGCGAGCTGCGGCGGCTCGGGGTGAACAACCGGCGGACGCGCGTCATCATCCGCGACTGGATGGCGGGGCGGCGGGACCCGGCGTTCGACGCGGTCAAGTACCGGGGCGCGGTGAAGGACGCGGCGCGGCACGCGCATCTGCGGCTCCGCGGCGAGCAGCGCAAGTTCCTGTTCGCGCCGTTCAGCGTCAAGGCGTTCAAGACGCCGATCTTCGAGCAGTGGCGGCGGGCGCATTACGAGCACGCGGCCATCTACGAGCTGCCGTACACGGTCGCGGAGGGATTCGCGGTCAAGCACCGGATCCCGCGCGAGGTGTTCCTGGAGCGCATCCAGCCGCGGATGACGCGGCTGGAGCGGCTGCGCCTGCAGTCGAGCGGAGGGGCGGCCGTCCGGGCCGATCTGGGGGAGATGCCGCTGACGCGCCTCGCCTCGTACGTGCTCTCCCTGCCGCTGGACGAGCGGTCCGAGCGGCGGGCCGAGCTGAGCCGGGCGCTGCGGACCGCCGCGCGGCGGGTGGCGGGTGCCGCGCGAGGCTCCTGGGGCAGGGTCGCGGCCGTGCTCGACGACAGCTACTCCTCGCTCGGGTCGGGGCAGAAGCGGCGCCGCCCGCTGGCGGTCGCGCTCGCCGCGCACTACCTGCTGGAGACCCTCGCGAAGGACTACACGCCGCTGTGGACGTCGGGCCGCACCGACGAGCTGCTCGTGTACCCGTCCGGCCCGACGCCGCTCGGGCAGCGGATCATCGACGCCCTGGAGACCGGCCCCGAGCGGCTCCTCATCATCTCGGACGGCTGGGACAACGCGCCCCCCGGCCTCGCCGCGGACGTCCTGCGGATCTGGCGCACGCGCCTCGACCCCGGCCACCGGCTCGCGCCGGGCCGGCGGGTGATGATCGCGCATCTGAACCCGGTGTACGACGCGGACGACTTCGACGTGCGGCGGCTGTCGCCGGCCGTGCCGACCGCGGGCGTCCGGGATGCCGAGGACCTCCCGACGCTGGTCGAACTCGCCCGGTTCGCCGAGGGGCGGGTCGGCCTGGCCGGGCTCCGGGCGCATCTGGACGATCGGGTCGCCCGGTTCCTCGGGGAGCGCGCATGACGATCAGGCTGGACGGGCTGGAGACCAGGCCCGCGCAGGTGTGGGGTTCCGTGCGGCTCGTCCCGCTCGTCCGGGAGGAGCCCGTCCCGTACCTGCGGCTGCACCGGAAGGCGTACGAGGAGCCGGTGTCGGTCGTGGACGTGGGCGACTCCGTGTACGTCTCGTTCGTCCCGCACGCCTTCGTGGCGGCGTGGAGTGACGGCGACCAGACGCAGGCGGCCTCGTACGGGACGCGCCTGCTGGAGCGCGACACCGCGGCGGCCCCGCCGCGGATGCCCGTGCGGTTCACGCGGAGGATGGCGCGGAAGGCAGGCAAGGACCGGCTGCGCTTCCTTCCGCTGCATCTGGCCGTCGAGGGCTATCTGGCGCTGCATTTCGGCGGACCGTCGATCGCGTGGGAGGAGTGGTCGCGCCGGGCGGTCGCGCACGGCCTGTCCCCCCGCAGCGAGGAGGCCTACCTCGGGCGGGCGGTCCAGGGCTTGGAGGACGCGCTGAGGATCTTCGAGATCCACCCCGGGCAGTGCGGCGTGATGGTGTACGTCGCGGACTCCCTGGCGAGCGCGTTCGTCGTCCCGCACCCCGACGACTACCGGGCGCTGCACCCCACGCTGGTCGAGGACCTCTTCGGTGAGCTGGTCTACATGTACGGCCTGCTGGGCGCCCCTGCCGGCGACCTGTCCGCGCCGATCGACGACGCGGACATCCGCTCGCTCGGCGACCTGCGGACGGCGGTGACGCTGCGCCAGGAGGAGTGGGCCGCCTTCCACGACGGGGTCATGGCCGGGCAGCTCTTCGACGAGGAGGGGACGCGGCAGGTGGTGCAGTACCTGCACGGCTTCGAACTCTCCCGGTGGCTGCCCTCCTTCGCGCTGCGCGGGGAGAACCACATCGGCGAGACCATCACCGACGGGGACGGCCGCATCGCTTACATGAAGACCTTCAGGCTCTCGGAAGCGCAGGTCAAGCGCGGCTACCTGCTCAAGCGGCTGGCGGAGCACGACTGGAGGCTGGGCGCCACGGCCGCCGCTCTGGGCGCCGACAAGGCGGCCCTGGTGCTGCGGCTCGAACGGGCCGGGTTCGGCTACCTGCTGCGCCAGGACGTCCTCGACCACTACCGGGCCGAGCGCGCTACCTGAGCCCGGCGAACAGGTCGTCTTCCTGGTCGGGTGCCTCGACGCGGTTGCGGTGGCGGATGAACGCCTCGGAGGAGAACGCCATCCGCTGCGTCTCCTCCGGCAGCCGCAGCAGGAAGATGCTCTCGCCCTGGCTGGCGTGGGCCAGGAGCGCCTTGCGCTTGGCGTCGAAATGCTCGGAGACGTCCAGGACGCTGGTGATCAGCTCGTCGGGCGTGCCGAAGTCGTCGGGCGGGTCGAACCCGAGATCGACACCGGCGTCCCGGACGGCCTGGAACAGCTGCTTGCTCCCGGACCGGGGGATGGCCGTGTAGTAGAGCTTGTCGGGGATGCCGGACCGCTCGGCGGCGGCGACCGCGATGCGGTGGGCCTGGATGTGGTCGGGGTGCCCGTAGCCGCCGTTCTCGTCGTAGGTGACGACGATCTGGGGGCGGTGGCGCTCCATCAGCTCGGCGAGCCGCCCGGCCGCCTCGTCCAGCGGGACGTTCGCGAAGGCCGCCGGGTCGTCGTTGGCCGGCCAGCCCGGCATGCCGGAGTCGCGGTAGCCGAGCAGCTCCAGGTGGCCGATGTCGAGCAGGCCGGCGGACTCGCGGAGCTCGGCGAGCCGCCGCCGCGCGACCTCCTCGGCGTCGTGCCCCGGCTCGCCGGGCTTCACGCCGCCGGGCCCGTCGCCCTGCTCGCCGTTGGTGCACGTCACGAGGACGGTGCGGACGCCCTCGGCGGCGTAGCGGGCGAGGATCCCGCCCGTGCTCAGCACCTCGTCGTCGGGGTGGGCGTGCACGGCCATCAGTGTGAGTTCTCGCGGCATCCGGGCTCCTCGGTCCTCGGCCGTCCACTATACGGCGGGAGCGGCGAACCCGATCATGTCTGGGACACCGACTCCGCCGCCGACAGGTCGGCGGTGGTCAGCGGGTGCGCGGGGGTGCCGAAGGGGAAGTGCGAGGACGCCTGCCACCCGTCCAGCATGAGCAGCTCGCCGGGATCGAGGAGCCGCCAGTCCGGGTCGTCGTCCATGCGCTCGCTCGCGATGATCCAGGCCGCGCACGCCTCCCGATGGGCCGTGACGTCGATGCGGCCCGGTTCGCGGCCGGAGGACATGTGCCGGGCGGCGCCGGGTTCGGTCAGCTCGGGGGCGAGCACCCACAGCTCGTGGGTCCCGGGGTAGCGCAGCGCCCACAGCCGCCCGGACTCGGCCAGCAGGAGGTTCAGCGCGAAGACGGGCAGCTCGGCGGCGATGCGGCCGACGGCCGCGATCAGCCCGGACCGCGTGTCCCCGTGCCGCCGGATCTGCGCGGTGATGTAGGCGAACACGAGCTCGGAGTCGGTCTGCCCCCGCGCCATCGCCCGCTCCGCGTCCGTGAGCCAGGAGCCGAGGACGTCGAGGCCGCGCACGACCCCGTTGTGGGCGAACAGCCGGTCGTCCATGACGAACGGGTGGGAGTTGCGGACGTCCGGCGCCCCGGTCGAGGCGTACCGGACGTGGGAGACGAAGGTGTGCGAGGCGACGTACCGTGCCTCGGAGTTGAAGTCGGCGTCCTGGAAGGCGGCGATGGGCGCCCGGTCGCGGACGGGCTCCTCGCCCAGCGAGAACCAGCCGAGCCCCGTCCCGTCGGGCATGCGGCGGCTCTGGGAACTGAGACTGTCGGGGGCGTCCAGCAGCCAGAACGTGGCGCGGACGCGGGGCCCGCCCGTGGTCAGTCCGAACAGTCGGCACATGCGGGGACGATGCCCGCTCGGCGGCGACCTATGACGGCCGCGCCGCGATGACCTTCGACGGGCGGGCCGGGATGCCGTACGGTCCGGTGTATGGGGTCGCCGGTGGTTCTTCTGGATGTCGACGGGGTGCTCAATCCCTTTGAGAGGCCTCATCGCGGATTTCAACGGCACCGGTGCTCGCCGAACGGGATGCCGTTCACGCTGTGGCTGAACCCCGGGCACGGCCCGGCGCTGCTGGAGCTCGCCGAGTCCACGGGCGCCGAGCTCGCCTGGGCGAGCTACTGGTGCGACAACGCCAACGAGTGGATCGCCCCGCGGGTCGGGCTGCCGGAGCTGCCCTTCGTGCCGATCCCGCAGTTCCCCGGCATCCACGAGGGCCGCACGCTCGGGGCGTGGAAGGCGCGCCACGTGGCCGCGTGGGCGGAGGGCAGGCCGTTCGTCTGGTTCGAGGACGAGCCGGACGCCACCGACTGCATCGCCGGGGAGCCCGGCATCGCCGAGCATCTGCTCGTGGAGATCGACCCGCTGACCGGCCTGACCGACGACCACATCGGGATCGCCAAGACCTGGCTGCGAGCCCTGGCCGGTTGACAGCGGAGGCCGGCTGACGGCGGAGGCCGGCGGGTCCGCGGGCGCGCCGCGGACCCGCCGGGAGCGGGGGTATCGCGTCAGCAGGTGCCGAGCAGGCCGGTGAGCGCCGACTTCTCCGCCGAGTCGACCGTGAGGCCGAAGCGGTACTTCACGTCGATCCACGACCTGGCGTACATGCAGTGGAACGAGGCCAGCGGCGGCGTCCACTCGGCCGGGTCCTTGTCGCCCTTGGCCTGGTTGACGTTGTCGGTGACCGCCCACAGTTGCGAGCTGGACAGGTCGTTGGCGAACGACTGGCGCTGGGACGTCGTCCAGGACGAGGCCCCCGACCGCCACGCCTCGGCGAGCGGGACCATGTGGTCGATGTCGAGGTCGGACGGCTGGGTCCAGGTGGCCCCGTCGTACGGGCTGGTCCAGGAACCGGACGTCGGGTAGCAGTCCGAGCCGGTCCCGACGTTGTCGCCGTCCCGCTTGAGGACGACCTCGCGGGTGTTGCAGCTGTCGCCCTGGTCGATCCAGTGCGGGAACTTGTCCCTGGAGTAGCCGTCGCCGGAGCCTTCGGCGGCGACGGTCAGGGCGGCGAGGTGCTGGGACGCGGTGCTTCCGTCTGGCGGGGGCGGCGGAGCGGCGTCGGCGGCGGGGGCGAGCAGGGCCGCCCCGGTGAGGGCGGCGGTGAGTGCGCTGAGTGCGCTGGCGGTGATCCCCGTGCGTCTCACGGGAAACTCCTTTTCGCTCGGGAGCACGAGCCGCCAGTCTCAAATAGTTAGATAAACCGGAAATGTCTATCGTGTTAGCGGAGATCACGATCAGGTAACGGCGATCTGTCCGGGAGGTTGCATTCGTCCAAGACCGCGCCCGAGGCGGCCTCGTAACGTGCGGACGGCAAGGGAAGGCGGCACGGAGGGGAGCACGACGATGCCGAGATCACCGCTCATGGACCTGGCCTTCGGATTCATGCCGGCGCAGATCATCTACGCCGCCGCCGAGATCGGGCTCGCGGACGCCTTCGACGGCGACATGCCGATGTCGAGCACCGAGCTGGCGAAGGAGACCGGCGCGCACGCGCCGTCGCTGCACCGCCTGCTGCGCGGGCTCACCGGCCTCGGCGTCGTGGAGCAGCGTGACCGCGACCTGTTCTCGCTGACCGCCGAGGGGCGCCGCCTGCGCGCCGACGCCCCGGATTCGATCCGGTCGCTGATCAGGCTGTTCTGCGGCCCCGAGGTATGGCGGACGTGGGGCGACATGACCGAGACGCTGCGCACGGGGGAGTACGCCTGGGAACGGGTCACCGGCAGGACGCCGTTCGAGTTCTTCGCGTCGGACGCCGAACCGTCGGCGACGTTCAACCGGGCCATGGCCGAGCACACCCGCGACATCGCGCCGGGCGTCATCGAGGCCCACGACTTCGGCCGCTACGGGACGGTCGCCGATCTCGGCGGGGGCGACGGGACGCTGCTCGCCGCGATCCTGCGCGCCCATCCCGGCCTGCGCGGCGTCCTGTTCGACCTGCCCGCCGGGCTCGCCGCCGCACCGGGCACCCTGGCCGACGTCGCCGGGCGGGCGGAGATCGTCCCGGGCGACTTCTTCGCGTCGGTCCTGGGGGGCGCGGACGCCTACGTCCTCAAGAGCGTCGTCCACGACTGGCACGACGAGAAGGCCGCGGCGATCCTGCGGAACTGCCGGGCGGCGATGCGCCCCGACGCCCGGATGATCCTGCTGGAGCAGGTGATGCCGGAGATCGTCGCGCCGGAGTCGGCGGGCATCGTCCGCAACGACCTCAACATGCTGGTGGCGACCGGCGGGCGGGAGCGCACCGAGGCCGAGTACCGGGACCTGCTGGACGGCGCCGGGTTCACGGTCGTCGCGCTGACCGGGCCGCTGCCGCCGGCGGCCTACCACGTCATCGAGGCCGTGCCCGCCCGATGACCCGCGTCAGGGGCGGCTCACGGCGGGATTCCGGGAGCGTGCGGGCTGGTCCGCGCCACCGCCGGGATCGAGGACATCCGGCAGGCGGACGCCTCGTCCCCGTACGGCCACGTCTGCACTCCCGAGGAGGTCGCCGACGTGGTGCGGTTCCTCGTCTCCGACGCCGCGTCCTACGTGACCGGGCAGCGCATCGTCGTGGACGGCGGGACGTTCTGACCCTCAGTGGCGCGTCCAGTCGGGCTGGACGAAGTCGGCGACCCTGACCTGCCGTCCGAGCAGGACGACCTCGCGGAACTGCCACAGCATCGCGCCGGTCGGGGCATGGACGCGCCACTTCGGGCCCAGCCACATCTGCAGCAGGCGTCCGCCGTCGGGCTGCGGAACCCACTTCGGGGTGTCGTCGGCGGCGAGCTTGCGCAGGCTGGTGTGGTGGACGGAGTGCACCTCGTCCGCGCTCGGCGCCAGGGGGCCCGGAGCGTCCAGCACCACCACGATCGGCGTGATCGCGAAGCCGGAGGTGGCGGGGAAGTCGTCGAGCCTGCCTAGGACGTCACCGGGTCCGGCGGTCAGCCCGATCTCCTCGTGCAGCTCCCGCAGCGCCGCAGCCTCGGGTGTCTCGCCGTCCTCCAGCCGCCCGCCGGGCAGGCCCCACTGGCCGGCGTTGCGCCCACGGTAGGCGCGCCTGATGAGGATGACCGAGGGGACGCCGCCGTGTTCCACCGCGCACAGCACGACCCCGGCACGGCGCAGGCCGGGCGCGTCCGGGACGGTCGTGTGCTCGAACGAGCCGAGCCGTTCGGCGGCGAGCGCCCGGAACGCGGTGAGGTCGTCGAACGGGCTGCTGGGGGCGGCGGTCATCCCCCGATACTGCCAGGCCCGGTTTCCCGCGCGTATCTCGCCGGCGGTGTGCCGACGGAGGCGGTGAAGTCGCGGACGAAGTGCGCCTGGTCAGCGTAGCCGAGCTCGGCCGCCAGCTCCGCCCAGTCCACGTCCGCGCCGGACGCGGCGCGCTCGGCGGCCTCCTGCATCCGGAACCGCCGGATCACCCACTTCGGCCCGATGCCCACGTACTCGTGGAACAGGCGCTGCAGGCTGCGGGGGCTGAGCCCCGCCTCCGCGGCCAGCTCGTCCACCCGGACCAGGCCGGGGCGCGCCGCGATCCGGTCGACGATCACGGCGGCCCGCTCGGCGGACGGATCCGGCGCGGGCCCGCGCCCGGTCAGGAACGCCTCCAGCAGGCCGACGGCCTCGGCCGCGTCGGCGCAGTCGAAGATCTCGGCGGCGAGCGCGGTGCCGTCCGCGCCGAACACCTCCTCGACCCCGGCGAAACGGCCGGTCAGCGTGGCGACCGGCGCGTCCATGAACGGCCGGAACCCGCCCGGGCGGAAGGCCGCGCCGATCACGCGCCCCTCGTCGTGGATCTCCTCGGCGAAGTCGTCCCTCACCACGCCGACGATCCTGGCCCGCGTCGCGCCTTCGGTCAGATAACTGGTGAAGGTCATATGGACCGACGGCCGGGTGAGCACCTGCTGGCGGTGCGGCGGCCGGCCCCGCAAATCCCAGCGCAGCACCCAGAAGTTGGCGACGAACGGGGCGAGCGCCGCCCGCGGCGGGATCCGCTCGATCTGGAAGCGCTCCAGGCCCGTCCGCGGCCGCAGGATGCCGCGCGTGCCGCCGGGCAGGGGACGTTCCATGAGGTCAGGCTAACGTGGCGCGTTTCTTCAAGACGCGCGTCACGGGGTCCTCCTAGCGTGGACCGTATTCGAACGGATGAGCGAGGAGACGGACATGGACAACATAAGGACCCAGATGCCCGCCGCCGCGGAGGCCGCGGGGCGGATCGTCCTGGCGATCCCGGAGAGCGGGCTGGACGCGCCGACCCCGTGCCCGGACTGGGACGTGCGGGGGCTCGCCGGCCATCTGATCCTGTGGACCGGACGGGGCGAGACCGCCGCGCACCGGCTGCCGCCCACCGGGCCGGGGGAGGACCACGACTTCACCGCCGAGGCGGGCTGGGCCGAGCGGTTCGCGGAGCAGGCCCGCAAGACCGCCGAGGCGTGGCAGGACCCCGCCGCGTGGGAAGGCAACACCAGCCTCACCGGGAACAAGGAGGGCATGCCGGCCGGGTTCATCGCCGGGATCCTTCTCGGCGAGTGGGTCATGCACGGCTGGGACCTCGCGGTCGCCACCGGCCGCGAGCCGGCCTTCCCGCCCGCGGTGGTGGAGGCCGCGTGGGAGCAGATCTCCGCCACGGCCGAGATGAGCCGCCAATACGGGGCCATCGGAGCCGAGGTCCCCGTGCCCGGGGACGCGCCGCTGCTCGACCGCGTGCTCGGGAAAGCGGGCCGCGACCCGTCCTGGAGGCCCTGACACGCCGGAACAGCCCGGGAGTAAACGAGGCGCGAACCGCGCTCCCCGCGCCCTACCCTTGGTGGCATGTCTTCGACCTCTTCGATCCGCGTACGCTTCGCCCCGTCCCCGACCGGCATGTTCCATGTCGGCGGCGCCCGCTCGGCGCTGTTCAACTGGGTGATGGCGGCCCAGTCCGGCGGGACGCTCGTGCTCCGGATCGAGGACACCGACGCCTCGCGCAACAGCCCGGAGTGGACCGAGGGCATCATCCGCGCCCTGGCGTGGCTCGGGATGGACGGCGAGCAGTACGAGGGCCCCTACTTCCAGTCCGCCAACGCCGACAAGCACGCCGAGGCCGTCGAGACCATCAAGGGCAAGGGCCGCGCCTACTACTGCGACTGCTCCCGCGAGTCGGTCATCGCCCGCACCGGCGACTCGCACAAGGGCTACGACGGCTTCTGCCGCGACCGCGGCCTGGAGGCCGGCCCGGGACGCGCCCTCCGCTTCCGCACGCCCGACGAGGGCCAGACGACCGTCGTCGACCTGCTGCGCGGCAAGCCGGTGTTCGAGAACGCCCTCATGGAGGACTTCGTCATCGCCCGCGCCGACGGGTCGGTCACATTCCTCCTGGCCAACGCGGTCGACGACATGAGCCAGGGCATCACGCACGTCGTGCGCGGCGAGGAGCACCTGTCGAACGCGCCCAAGCAGCAGCTGCTCTGGGAGGCGCTCGGCGGGGAGCCTCCGGTGTGGGCGCACGTCCCGGTCATCGTCAACGAGAAGCGGCAGAAGCTGTCCAAGCGCCGCGACAAGGTCGCGCTGGAGGACTACCGGGCCGAGGGCTACCTCGCCGAGGCCATGCGCAACTACCTGATGCTGCTCGGCTGGGCCCCGTCCGGCGACCGCGAGATCGTCCCCTGGGACGTGATCGTCGACGAGTTCCGCATCGAGGACGTCAACACCTCGCCCGCGTTCTTCGACGTCAAGAAGCTCCGCGCGATCAACGGCGAGTACATCCGCGCGCTGCCGGTGGAGAAGTTCATCGCCGAGTGCCTGCCGTTCCTGCAGGAAGCCCCCTTCGACGTCGACGTCGCCGTGTTCGCCGAGCTGGCGCCGCTCGCGCAGACCCGCGTCGCGCTGCTGTCGGAGATCGTCCAGATGATCGACTTCGCGTTCCTGGACGAGCCGCCGTCCGACGAGCAGTCCTGGAACAAGGCGATGAAGGAGCCGGCCGCCGAGATCCTCGCCGCCGCCGAGGCCGCCTACCAGGACGCGCCGTGGAACGCGGCCGAGCTGAAGGACCGGCTGGAGCGGATCGGCACCGAGCACGGGCTCAAGCTCGGCAAGACGCAGGCGCCCGTCCGCGTCGCGGTCACCGGCCGCACCGTGGGGCTGCCGCTGTTCGAGTCCCTGGAGATCCTCGGCCGCGACCGCACCCTCGCGCGCATCGCCGCCGCCCGCGCGCGGCTGGCCGCCGCCTAGCGGAAGGTGACCGCCCCAGGGAAGTGGCCGGACGCGCACACGAAGCGCATCCGGCCGGGCCCCGGGGCGCCCACGTCGATCCGGGTCTCACCGGTCACCGGGAGGAACACGTCCCGACCGAGGCTCGGGATGGTGAACGCCCTGGTGTGGCCGCGCGTGCCCGCCGTCTTCACGACCAGGACGGTGCGCACCCCGGCGCGGGCACTGAGCAGCGAGGGCCGGTAACCGCGGTCGAGGGCCCACACGGTCACGAGCTGGGTCCCGGACGCGTCCGTCGAGACGAACCGCGCCGCACCGGACGCCGGGGCCGTGCCGCCGCCGTCCGGGAGCCAGCCGCCGAGGCGCAGGCCCGCGGCAAGCGTCCAGCCGGCGACGGCCAGCAACCCGACGGCCAGCAGCGCCGCCAGCCGTCCCCGCACGGCCGCAAGCGACCGGCCGACCGTCACGCCGACGAGCCCGAACAGCGGTGCGGTCCCGAGCACGAACCCCGCCATGACCGCGGCGCCGCCGAGCGCCGACCCCGACGAGACCGCGAGCAGCTCGGCCGACAGCGTCAGCCCGCACGGCAGCAGCACGGTCGCCGCCCCGAGCACGGCGGGACGCCCGGAACGCGGTGGACGGCACCGCTCGGCGCCCCTCCGCCGCATGAGGCGCCGCGCGGGCCGGAAGCCGAGCAGGTCCAGCGCGAACACGGCGAGCATCAGCGCGGCCGCCGCGAGGATCGCCCCGCGCACACGCGGCCCGGGCTGGAGCGCGCCGCCCGCCAGGCCGAGCACCGCCCCCAGCAGCGCGTGCGAGACGAGCTTCGCCGCGAGGAAGGCCGCCACCGGGCGGACAAGGCGGGCACGGACCTCCCCGCCCACCGATCGCGTACCCGACGCCTCCCTCTCCGGGGCCTTCCGCCCGCCGGAGACCGCGCCGGTGAGCAGCCCCAGCTGCACGGCCGCGCACGTGGTGCCGCCCGCGAGCAGGCCCGTCCCGGCACCGGTGAGGAACAGCGCGGCGACGCCCACCCGGACCACCTCCGCCGCGAGACCCTCCCCACCGCCGGACGCCGCGAAGCGTCACCGTACGGACACCCTCCGGTGTCCCGCGGTGCCGGCGGCGGTCACCCCGCGGAGGGGGCGCCGTCGAGGGCCGCCCGCAGTTCGGCGAGCCGGCGGTCGAGCTCCTCGAACTCGTCGCGCAGCGCGGCCGGCACGCGCTTGGCGACCAGCTCCGCCTGCTCCTCCACCGAGGCCAGGCGGTCGCCGACGCGCCGGTCCCCGGCCGGCTCCGCCCCGTCGCCGGCCGGGCGCGCCTTCAGCAGCGTCGCCTGTTCCCGCAGCAGGGCCGCCTGCTCCCGCAGCAGGGCGGTCTGGTCGCGGAGCTGCTTGTTCTTGGTGTGCAGCTCCACGAACACCGACACCTTGGCGCGCAGCACCCACGGGTCGAACGGCTTGGAGATGAAGTCGACCGCGCCCGCCGCGTAACCGCGGAACGCGTAGTCGGGGTCGCTGTTCACCGCCGTCAGGAAGATGATCGGCAGGTCGCGGGTCTTCTTGCGGCGCTTGATGTCCCGCGCCGTCTCGAACCCGTCCATCCCCGGCATGACGACGTCCAGCAGGATGACCGCGTACTCGTCGGTGAGCAGCGCCTTCAGCGCGTCCTCCCCGGACCGGGCCCGGACGAGGTCCTGATCGAGGGAGCTGAGGATGGCCTCCAGCGCGATCAGGTTCTCCTCGCGGTCGTCCACGAGCAGGATCTTCGCCTTGTCGTCCACGCGCGTCTCTCCGATTCCGGTCCCCGCCATCGCCACCGACCCCGCGGCGACCCACTTGCCGGGCGTCTCCTCTCCCTCAGCGGACGATGGAGGGTTGCAGCCAGTTCCTCATGACGTCAAGGAGATGGTCCACGTCAACGGGCTTCGGCACATAGTCCGACGCGCCAGAGGCGAGGCTCTTCTCCCGATCGCCCTTCATCACCTTGGCCGTGATGACGATGATCGGCAACTCGGCGAACTGCGGCATCTCCCTGATCGCGGCCGTCGTGGCGTAGCCGTCCAGGCCCGGCATCATGACGTCCATCAGGACCACCGCCACGTCCGGGTTCCGGTGCAGGACCTCGATCCCGGCCTGCCCGTCCTCGGCGTACAGGACCTCCATGCCGTACCCCTCCAGCACGCTGGTGAGCGCGAACACGTTCCGCACGTCGTCGTCGACGATCAGGACCTTGCGGCCCGACAGGGCCGTGTCGAGGAACTCGGCGGGCGGCTCCTCCAGCAGCCTGCTCAGCGCCGGCTCCTCCTCGCCGGGACGGTCCCCGGCCGGCGGGCGCTGCTCCGCCGTCCGCCCTTGCTCCACGGCGGCGACGGGCCCAGGCCCGGCCACCCCGCCGTTGCCGCCGCCGGCGGCCAGACCCGGCACCGCGTCCGCCGCGGCCGGCTCGTCCGGCAGCGCCGCGCGGCGCCGTCCGTCCCGGTCGCTGTACTGCGCGGGCAGGTACAGCGTGAACACGCTGCCGCGGCCCGGCTGGCTCTCGGCGTGGATCTCCCCGCCCAGCAGCCGCGCGATGTTCCGGCTGATCGACAGCCCGAGGCCGGTGCCGCCGTAGCGGCGGCTCGTGGTCCCGTCGGCCTGCTGGAACGGCTCGAAGATCTCCTGGAGCTTGTCGGCGCTCACCCCGATCCCGGTGTCGATCACCCGGAACGCGATCACATCGGGGGTGTTCCACAGCGCGGGCAGCGTGAAGTCGATGTCGCCGGCCCGCTCGATCAGCAGCCGCACCTCGCCCTCAGCGGTGAACTTCACCGCGTTCGACAGCAGGTTCCGCAGCACCTGCTGCAGCCGCTGCTCGTCGGTGTTCAGGGTGGCGGGGACGTCCGGCGCGACCTCCACGCCGAACTGCAGGCCCTTGTCGACCGACAGCGGCCGGAACGTCGCGTCCACGTAGTCGACCAGCGCGGAGACCGTCAGGTGCTGCGGGTGCGCCTCCATCTTCCCGGCCTCGACCTTGGCCAGGTCCAGGATGTCGTTGATCAGCTCCAGCAGGTCGGTGCCGGACTCGTGGATGGTCCGCGCGAACTCCACCTGCTTGTCGGTGAGGTTGCCGTCCTGGTTCTCCGACAGCAGCTTGGCCAGCACCAGCAGGCTGTTCAGCGGCGTGCGCAGCTCGTGCGACATGTTGGCCAGGAACTCCGACTTGTACCGCGAGGAGATCGCCAGTTGCTCGGCGCGCTCCTCCAGCGTCCGCCTGGCCTGCTCGATCTGGAAGTTCTGGATCTCGATCGCGCGGTTCTGCTGGGCCAGCAGCGCCGCCTTCTCCTCCAGCTCGGTGTTGGAGTGCCGCAGCTCTCCCTGCTGGCGCTGCAGCTCGTCCGACCGCTCCTGCAACTCCTGCGCGAGCCGCTGCGACTCGCCGAGCAGCGCCTCGGTCCGGGTGTTGGCGCGGATCGCGTTGAGCGTGACCCCGATCGTCTCGATCAGCTGGCTGAAGAACGCCAGGTGGACGTCGGTGAAGCGGCCGAACGAGGCCAGCTCGATCGCGCCGAGCACCTCGTCCTCGAAGACGATCGGCAGCACGATGATGTTGACCGGGGACGCCTCGCCGAGGCCGGACCCGAGCTTGACGTAGTCGGTGGGCGCGTCGGCGATCAGCAGCGGCCGGCGCTCCTGCGCCGCCTGCCCGACCAGGCCCTCGCCCAGCCCGAACCGGATGTGGCCGCCGCGGTGCCGCCGCGTCCCGTACCCGGCGATCAGCACCAGGTCGGTCTCCTCGCCGGAGTTCTCCGCCAGATAGAAGGCGCCGTACTGGGCGCTCGCGGTCGGCGTCAGCTCCCGCATGATCAGCTCCGCGACCTGCATCAGGTCGCGGTGGCCCTGCATGAGGCCGCCGATCCGCGCCAGGTTGGTCTTGAGCCAGTCCTGCTCCTCGTTGGCGCGGGTCGTCTCGCGCAGCGTCGCCACCATCAGGTTGACGTTGTCGGACAGCTCGGCGACCTCGCCGCGCGCCTCCACGGTGATCGTCCGGGTCAGGTCGCCGGTGGCGACCGCGCTCGCGACCTCGCCGATCGCGCGGACCTGGGTGGTCAGGTTCCCGGCCAGCTCGTTGACGCTCTCGGTCAGCCGCTTCCAGGTGCCGGACACGCCCTCGACCTCGGCCTGGCCGCCGAGCCGGCCCTCGATGCCGACCTCGCGGGCGACACGGGTGACTTCGGACGCGAACGACGACAGCGTGTCGACCATCGTGTTCAGCGTGGTCTTCAGCTCCAGGATCTCGCCCTGCGCGTCCACGTCGATGCGCCGCGTCAGGTCGCCGTGCGCGACCGCGGTCGCGACCTGGGCGATGTTGCGGACCTGGTAGGTCAGGTTGGACGCCATCCCGTTGACGTTGTCGGTCAGGTCCTTCCACATGCCGCCCGCGCCGGGCACCCGGGCCTGGCCGCCGAGCCGGCCCTCGGTGCCGACCTCGCGGGCCACCCGGCTGACCTCGTCGGCGAACGCCGACAGGGTGTCGACCATCGTGTTCAGGGTGTCCTTGAGCTGAAGGATCTCGCCCTGCGCGTCGACCTCGATCTTGCGGGTCAGGTCGCCCTGGGCCACCGCCGTGGTCACCTGCGCGATGCCGCGCACCTGATTCGTCAGGTTGTTGGCCATCGAGTTGACGTTGTCGGTCAGGTCGAGCCAGACGCCGCCGGCGCCCGGCACGATCGCCTGGCCGCCGAGGCGCCCTTCGGTGCCGACCTCGCGGGCGACGCGGGTCACCTCGGACGCGAACGCCGACAGCGTGTCCACCATGGAGTTGACGGTGTCCTTCAGCTCCAGGATCTCGCCCTGCGCGTCCACCGTGATCTTCTTGCCGAGGTCGCCCTCGGCGACCGCGGTGGTGACCTGCGCGATGTTGCGGACCTGGAACGTCAGGTTGGACGCCATCCCGTTGACGTTGTTGGTCAGGTCCTTCCACACGCCGCTCACGCCCGGCACGTTGGCCTGGCCGCCGAGGCGGCCCTCGGTGCCGACCTCGCGGGCGACGCGGGTCACCTCGTCGGCGAACGCCAAGAGCGTGTCGACCATCGTGTTCACGGTGTCCTTGAGCTGCAGGATCTCGCCCTGCGCGTCGACCGTGATCTTCTTGCCGAGGTCGCCCTCGGCGACGGCGGTGGTGACCTGGGCGATGTTGCGTACCTGGTAGGTCAGGTTGTTCGCCATCGCGTTGACGTTGTCGGTCAGGTTCTTCCAGACGCCGCTGACACCGGGCACGTTGGCCTGCCCGCCCAGCTGCCCCTCGGTGCCGACCTCGCGGGCGACGCGGGTCACCTCGTCGGCGAACGCCGACAGCTGGTCGACCATCGTGTTCACGGTGAGCTTCAGCTCCTGCAGCTCACCGGTCGCCTCCACCGTGACCTTGCGGGTCAGGTCGCCCTCGGCGACCGCCGTGGTGACCTCCGCGATGTCGCGGACCTGCGACGTCAGCCGCGCCGCCATCACGTTCACCGACGCGGTCACGTCCCGCCACCGGCCCGTCATGCCGCGCGCCGGGGCCTGCCCGCCGAGCCGGCCCTCCGTCCCGACCTCCCGGGCGAACTGGGTGACCTCCCAGGTGAACTGGTCGAGCAGCTCCACCATGCCGTTGACCGACTTGGCCATGCGCAGCAGCTCGCCGCGCATCGGCCGGCCGCGCACCCGCAGCTCGACCCGCTGGCTCAGGTCGCCGGCCGCCACCGCCTCCACCACCTGGCTCATCCCGGTGGCGAGATCGGTGAGCTTGTCGATGATCGCGTTGGCGTCCTCCACCGCGGTCACCCAGGTGCCGCGCAGGGTCCCCGGCGTCAGCCGCCCCCGGAGCTGCCCCTCCCGGCCGATCTCCCGGCGCACGCGGGCCAGGCCCGAGGCCAGCTCCATGCCGTTCTGCCGGATCTCCTCCAGCACCGCCGCGGCCTCCGCGACGGCGCCCTCGCCCGGCACGTCCAGCTCCGACCTCGCCTTGCCGTCCCGGACGGCGATCAGCGCCCTCAGGAGCGGTTCGAGGTCCGCGTCGCTGTAACGCGGGGTGGTGTCGCGGTACCCGCCTCCGGGGCGGGCACGTGACGCGGTACGCGGCATTCTCTTCATCCTCCTGGCCCGCGATCGTTGGTCATCCGGGTGACACGGACTCCTGCTCCAGGGCCTGTCCGGCCGCCCTTGTACTCTACGTCTCCGCACGGCGGCGGAACCCCCCTCCGACGCCGGGCGGCCGTCGCGCGGGCCGTCGCGCGGCATTGACCGTGCATCCTGCCCTGTAGCCTTCGTGTTACGGTCTGTCGTGTTGTGGCGGGGTCGCGAACACCGAGGCCGGACGCATCGCACGGCCCGGTTCCCGGCACTCGTGGCCGGGCGGCCGACCAGTCTGTCACGATAGCCAGGCCCGGGTAGAGACGCTTCGAACGAGGGACGACAGTTGGATCGGCAGACGGCGTCGGCCACCTTCCCGTCCGCCGCCGCGGCGGTGGCGGACGCGCGCCGGTTCGTCCGGAAGGTGCTGGCCGACTGGGGCATGGACGAGGTCGCGGACGACGCCGTCCTCGCCACGAGCGAGCTCGCCACCAACGCCATCGCCTACGCCGGCACGTCCTTCGAGGTCTCCTGCCGCCTGGAGGGCGGGAGCGTGGAGATCGAGGTCCGCGACCGCCATCCCACCCGCGGCATCGAGATGCCGGGCGTCACCGCCTCCAGCGGGCGCGGGCTCCCGTCGATCTCCCGGCTCGCCACGTCCTGGGGCGTCTCCTACGACCGACGCACCAAGGGAGTCTGGTTCCGGCTTCCCCGGCCGGGCGCCGCCGACGTCGCGGCGCCGCCGGAACCCGGGTCGGGGGAGGCGGCCCTCACCACCGGCATCGCCGCCGGCCTCCCGCGGCGCGAGCGCGCCGGGCGTGACGGCGGCGCGCGGGAGACCGCCGACGGCGCCGACACCGCGCGGGAGGGCGCCGGCCCCGCCCAGGGCCGCGAGAGCAGGCTGGTCGGCGGCGCGAGCGAGATGCCCGTCGCGGGCGACCGGCTGCTGCGCTCCCCGGCCGCCATCGAGGCCATGGAGGACGGCGTCGCCACCGTCCGGGAGATCCTCGGCGCCGAGGGGGCCGCCGTCCTGCTGACCGAGCGCGACGGGCGGCTGATCATGGGGTCGTCCGCCGGGACGGCCGCGGAGATGCCGCTTGGCGAGCTGTCGGTCGGCACCCTCGGCCCCGCCGCCCGCGCCGGCTCGGCCTGGGTGGCCGCCGACGCCGCCGATCCGACCGCGGAGGCGCTGCGGGCCCCGTCGCTGGCCGCCGCGCCGCTGGAGTCCCAGGGCCGGCTGACCGGCCTGATCGTGGCCGTCTCGTCGGTCTCCGGCCGCTTCGACGAGGCCGACGGCGTCCGGCTCGGCCGGCTCGCCGACGAGATGTCGCTCTCCCTGGAGAAGGCCAGGGTGGGGGAGTTGGAACGGTCCTGGCGCGGCTGGCTCAGCTTCGTCGCCGAGGCCAGCGACCTGCTCGCCGGGACGCTCGACCAGGAGCGCACGATGGCGCTGGTCGCCCAGCTCGTCGTCCCGCGCCTGGCCACCTGGTGCGCCGTCTACACCGTCACCGAGGCCGAGCCCGACCGGCTCGCCTACGTGTGGCACGCCGACGAGAACCGCGCCGACGGCCTCCGCGAGCTCCTCGAGCACGCGGGCGCGGCCCCGCCGACCGACACCCCCGGGCCCTGGAACGGGCTCGCCACCGCCGCCGAGGACGTCCGGGCCGCCGCCGGCGACACCGCCTCCGACCAGGTCTACGCGTTCCCGCTGATCGCCCGGGGCCGCCGCATCGGCACCATCGTCATCGGCCGCCCGTCCGGTGACCGCTTCCCCCGCAGCGCGGTCGAGCTGGCCGAGGAGCTGAGCCGCCGCGCCGCCCTCGCCGTCGACAACGCCCGCCTGTTCTCCGCCCAGACCGCCATGAGCAGCGCGCTGCAGCGCAGCCTGCTGCCGCCCGCCATCCCCGAGATCCCCGGCCTGGAGGTCGCGGTGGTGTACGAGCCGGCCGGGGAGGGCAGCGAGGTCGGCGGAGACTTCTACGACGTCTTCGAGAGCGGCCTGCGGCCGGGCGGCCCGGCCCCCGCGTCCCGCTGGCGGTTCGCCATCGGCGGCGTGTGCGGCACCGGCCCGGAGGCCGCCGCCGTCACCGGCCTCGCCCGGCACGCGCTGCGCATCCTCGCCGCCGAGGACATGTCCGTCCCGGCCGTCCTGACCCGCCTCAACCGGCTCATCCTCGGCGAGGGCGAGCGCGGCCGGCTGCTCACCCTGCTGCACGGCGAGATCGCGTCCCGGCGGCGCCGCGACGGCGTGACCATCAAGCTGACGAGCGCGGGGCACCCGCCCCCGCTGGTGCTCGACCCGGAGGGCGGTGTGCGCGAGGCCGCCTCGCCCCAGCCGCTGCTGGGCGTCTTCGACGGCGTGGACTTCCACACCGACACGGTCGACCTGCGCCGCGGCGAGGTCCTGCTCTGCGTCACCGACGGTGTCACCGAACGGCGCTCGGGCAACCGCCTGCTCGGCGACGGGCACGGGCTGGAGAAGCTGCTGGCCGGATGCACCGGTCTGAGCGCGGGCGCCGTGGCCGCCCGTATCCAGCGCGCGGTCCGCGACTTCGGCCCCGAGCCGTCGAACGACGACATTGCCCTCATCGTTCTGCGGGCGTCATGATGGAGACCAACAATCGGTAAGGTGGGGTGGCGTGGGGCTTGCCTTGCACACGACACGACAGGACGGCCGCGCGACGATCGCCGCGCGCGGCTCCATCGACCTGCACTCCTCCGACGAACTGCGCGCCCGGCTGACCGAGCTCGTGGACGCCGGCGAGCGGGCGGTGGTCGTCGACCTCGCGGCGGTCGACTTCTGTGACTCCTCCGGCCTGAACGTCCTCGTCAGGGCGTACAAGCACGCCCGTGCGCAGAACGCCACGCTCACCGTCACCGGCGCCTACGGCCGGGTCGAGAACGTGCTGCGGACCACAGGCCTCGACCGGTTCCTGATCGAGGGCCCGGCGGAGGAGGCTTCGGCCGATGGGCGGTGAGGGGAACCGATGAAGAACGGCGAGCGGGCGGAGTGACCGACCCGATGACCGAGACCACACTGCGCGCGGCGCCCCAGACGGAGGCCGTCGAGTACGCGCGGCGCCTCGCCGCCCGCACCATGCGCACCTGGGCGCTCATGGACCGCGAGGAGCTCGTCACCGCCATCGTCGCGGAGCTCGTCGCCAACGCCGTCCGGCACGCCGGCACGGCCCTGGAGCTGCGGCTGCTGCGCGGTACCGGCCGGATCCGCGTCGAGGTCCGCGACCGCGCGGCCCAGCTGCCCCGGCTGACCGTCCCCGGCCCCCTGGACGAATCTCATCGCGGCCTGTTCATCGTCGACCGGTTCGCCAACTCGTGGGGCGCGGACCCGGTGACCGGCGGCAAGGTCGTCTGGGCCGAGGTCGACATCTGACGAGACCCCCGGCTGCACCGGCCCCCGGCAAGATCTCCTAGGGACCGTGCCCGCCGACCGTGCCCGGCGACGGTCGGCAGGCGCGCCCCGCCGTGAGGCGGTCAGGCGGACTTGCGGTACAGCTCGGCGACCATGAAGGCGAGGTCCAGCGACTGGCCGCGGTTGAGGCGCGGGTCGCAGGCCGTCTCGTAGCGCTGGTGCAGGTCGTCCTCAGCGAGACCGTCCCCGCCGCCGACGCACTCGGTGACGTCGTCGCCGGTGAACTCGATGTGGATGCCGCCCGGGTGCGTGCCGAGGGCGCGGTGCACCTCGAAGAACCCGGCCACCTCGTCCAGCACGTCGTCCAGCCGCCGCGTCTTGTGCCCGCTCGGCGCCTCGAACGTGTTGCCGTGCATCGGGTCGCAGATCCACGCGACCGGCGCGCCGGTCTGGCGGACCTTGTCGATCAGCGGCGGCAGCGCGTCCCGGATCCGGCCGGCGCCCATCCGGGTGATGAACGTGAGCCGGCCCGGCTCGTGGTCGGGGTTCAGCCGCTCCAGCAGCGCTATCGCGTCGTCCGGCGAGGTCGTCGGGCCGAGCTTCACTCCGATCGGGTTCCGGATGTGCCGCAGGAACTCCACGTGCGCGCCGTCCAGCTGGCGGGTCCGCTCGCCGATCCACAGGAAGTGCGCGGACACGTCGTACGGATGGCCGCTGAGGTGGTCGATGCGGGTCAGCGCCCGCTCGTACTCCAGCAGCAGCGCCTCGTGGCTGGAGTAGAACTCCACCCCGTGGAACTCGTCGGGGTTCGCCCCGCACGCCTTCATGAACGTCAGCGCCCGGTCGATCTCGCCGGCCAGCCGCTCGTAACGGCGGCCCGCCGGGCTCTGCTGGACGAAGTCGCGGTTCCAGGCGTGCACCTGCCGCAGGTCGGCGTAGCCGCCCTTGGTGAACGCCCGGCACAGGTTCAGCGTCACCGCCGAGCAGTGGTAGGCCTTCAGCAGGCGGCGCGGGTCGTTGCGGCGGGACGCGGCGTCGAACCCGAACCCGTTCACCGCGTCGCCCCGGTAGGCGGGCAGCTCCACGCCCCCGCGGACCTCCACGGGCTTGGACCGCGGCTTCGCGTACTGCCCCGCCATCCGGCCGATCTTCACGACCGGGACGCTCGCCGCGTAGGTGAGCACGACCGCCATCTGCAGCAGCGTCTTGAGCTTGTTCTTCACCGCGTCGGCGGTCGACCCCTCGAACGTCTCCGCGCAGTCGCCGCCCTGCAGGACGAACGCCTCGCCGCGTGCGACGTCCGCGAGCTGCGCTTTCAGCTGGTCGCACTCGCCGGCGAAGACGAGCGGCGGCTGGGACGCCAGTTCCACGGCGACCTTCCGGACCTCGTCTGGACCGTCCCATTCGGGCTGCTGGTGGGCGGGGAGGGCGCGCCAGGCGTCGAGCTCCCCGGTGACGGCGGATGTACTCACGTGAAAAGGCTATGGCACGGTCCGCCCCGCGAAGACGCCGAATCCACCAGCCGACCCCCGGAGACACGGCCGGGCGGCCCCGCTTTCGGGGCCGCCCGGTTCGGCTCAGGAGTGGGAGGGGCGGTTCAGGCCGCGCGGCTGCCCGCGGTGGCGGCCTGGCGCGCGATACCGGGCTCGGCGGTCAGCGTCGGGCGGCCGCCCGTGTCCGCCTCGTTCGCCAGCTGCCGCAGCCGGCGCAGCGACCGGTCGGTGATCTGCCGCACGCGGTTGTGGCTCAGGCCGTACCGCGCGCCGATCTGCGCGTACGACAGGGGCTGGCCGCTGTCCATCCCGAACCGGGCGCGCAGGATCGCGGACTCGCGTTCCGGGAGCCGGTCGAGCAGCCGCCCGAGACCCTCGATGTCGTCCAGCGCGAGGATCTCCGACTCCGGGGTGACGGCGTCCGGATCCTCCAGCAGGTCGCCCATCGGCGTCTCACCGGCGTCGTCGACGGTCGCGTCCAGGCTCGCCGGGTCCCGCCGCCAGCGCAGCAGCTCGTCCACGTGCTCGGCGTCGGCGCCGAGCGTCCCGGCGAGCTCCTCGCGGGTCGGCTCCCTGCCGAGCTCGCGGCCGAGCTGGCGCTCCGCGCGCCGCAGCCGGGAGAGCTCCTCCTCGACGTGGACGGGCAACCGGATGGTGCGGGCGGTGTGGCTGAGCCCGCGGCCGATCGCCTGCCTGATCCACCATGTCGCGTACGTGGAGAACTTGAAGCCGCGGCGGTAGTCGAACTTCTCCACCGCGCGCATCAGCCCCAGGTTCCCCTCCTGAATGAGGTCGATGAGGGGCAACGAATCGGTCGGATACTTCCGGGCGATCGAGACGACCAGCCGCAGGTTGGCCTCGACGAAGCGCTGCTTCGCGCGCAGCCCCGCCGCGACCAGCTCCTCGCGGGAGGCGCCCTCCGGCACCCTGCCCTCCTCGAGAAGCTGTTCGGCGTACAGGCCCCCTTCGATCGCCTTGGCCAGATCGACCTCCGCCTGCGCGTCGAGCAGGGGGGTACGGCCGATCCGGTCGAGGTATGCCCCGACGAGATCCTTCTCGGGGACGTCGACCCTGTCGCCCTTGGTACGGGTTGCAGCCATCCTGACCCTTCTCCGGTGCGATCTCCCTAGGGGGACAACGCTAATTACCGCTCTGTGATTCCCAGGTCGGGAATACTGCGAGACGGCAAGCCGCTCTAGGTCCTGATACCCCGACTGAGGAGAATGCGACATGGCGACGGTCACACTCACCGCCGAGAACTTCGACCAGGTGGCTCAGGCCGACGGGATCGTGCTGGTCGACTTCTGGGCGGAGTGGTGCGGTCCGTGCAAGAGGTTCGCGCCCGTGTACGAGAAGTCGGCGGGCAAGCACGAGGACATCACCTTCGGCAAGGTCGACACCGACGCCGAGCCGGAGCTGTCCCAGCGGTTCGGGATCCAATCGATCCCGACCCTCATGGCGATCCGCGACGGCATGATCGTCTTCGCCGAGCCGGGCGCGGTGCCCGAGGGCGTCCTGGAGAACGTGATCGAGCAGGTCCGCGCCCTGGACATGGAGGACGTCCGCCGGCGCGCGGACACCTGACCGTCCTCGCCCGCGGATTGCGGGAACGGGACGCGCAGCGGGCGCGCGGGCGGCGGGTCGGCAAAGAACCGGACGGTGCCGCCCCTTCCGCGTCCCGCATGGACGATGATGGACGGATGCTCGCCGATGTCGTCCCACACCTGGTCTGCCCCGTGTGCGGAGCCGACCTCGAACTGGCCGGCCGCGGACTCCGCTGCTCCGCCCGGCATTCGTTCGACATCGCCCGACAGGGATACGCCAACCTCCTGCCCGGCAACGCCCGGCCGGGAACAGCCGACACAGCGGACATGGTGCGCGCGCGGGAAGAGTTCCTGAACGCCGGGCACTTCACGATGCTGGCGGAGCGGCTCGCGTGGGGGGTCGCCGCGGCGCGGCCATCGCTCGTCCTCGACGCGGGCGCCGGCACAGGGCACTACCTGAGCCGGATACTCGACAGATCACCGGACGCCGTGGGCCTCGCGGTGGACATCTCCAAGCACGCCGCCCGCCGGGCCGCCAGGGCGCATCCGCGGAGCGGCGCGGTCGTCGCGGACCTCTGGCGCCCGCTTCCCGTCCGGGACGGTGCCGCCGGGACCGTCGTCAACGTCTTCGCGCCCCGCAACGCGGCCGAGTTCCACAGGGTCCTCATAGACGACGGGCTGCTCATCACGGTGACACCGTCGCCACGGCATCTCGGCACGCT
The DNA here is from genome assembly GCF_900115095.1 of Actinomadura madurae. Classification (GTDB taxonomy): domain Bacteria; phylum Actinomycetota; class Actinomycetes; order Streptosporangiales; family Streptosporangiaceae; genus Spirillospora; species Spirillospora madurae. The sequence goes on along the minus strand of NZ_FOVH01000030.1, from coordinate 1,611 downwards.
GGTGGGGCCGCTGGGCCTGCTCTCGATCGACGAGCGCAAGACCGAGCGCATGGACGCGGCGCTCGCCGGATACTTCAAGCTCGACTCCCGCGAGGAGATCGAGACCGAGGCCGTCCTCACCCGGGCCGAGGCGGCCACGCTCGTGGGGATGGGGCCGAGCGCGCACCACGTCCCGGCAGGTCTGCTGGAAGATCGGCTGGAACGGCTACCGGACCCGTTGCCGACGCCCCTGTCGTTCGTCCTGTCGACGTACCGGCGCCTCGAATAGGCGGACGTCCTGCGTGATCTCCAGAAGCACCTGCGGCACCTCGCCGGGCTCTGCGACGTCCTCCGCCCCAGGCACGTCGACCGTTTCGTACATGAAGGACGTGGAGACCCCGCGGGCCGTTCCGCTCAGCAGGAGCCGCTGGAGCGCCTGGCCGGCACGGAGCCACTCGGCGGGGGAGTCGCCTTGGGTCGTCAGCACGGCCCGCTGCCCCACCGAGCCGGGGGCGGGCGGGAGCGGATGAAGCGTCGCCCCTTCCAGCCTGGCCTCACCGCCCAGCTCGCTGACGAGTGGGAGGGGCGGCCGGGTCCCCGCGGCAGGACGGTCCGTGAGGAATGGGCGGAGGGTCGCGGCGTAGAGGAGCCGCTCCTCGCGGGTCACCCGGTGGCGCCCGGCGAGCCGCGCAGACGCGAGCACCGTGGGACGTCCCGCGTCTGGAAGCAGGCGAACCACGGCCTCATGACCGAGCTGGGCGGCAGCCAGGCGCAGGTTCACGAGCGCCGCGCCGCTGCTCAGGTGCAGGCCCCGTCCTGCGGGGTCGTGCATGGGCCGGAACCTGTCCGGGTCGGCGTGCACCTCGATCTGGCCGGGCACGACTCGGAATCGCCAGGCGTGCACGTCATGGATGGTGGGCCCCATCGTCGCCGCGACCACCAGACGCTCCGCCGAAGCGCGGACGGCTACGGGCACATTCACGAGGTGTCCTCCTGACCTCGGTCTGACAGGCGTGCCGGGAGCCACCACCGTCCCGTGGCGTCGCCCGCCGCGGGAAGCGGGTCTGCGCACGCTACCTCACTGTGACCCGGCGCACATAGTGCGTGAAAGACGAGGTCAAAGGGACATTTGGTGTGCTCGGGTGACAAGAACGCCGAGTGGCCGGAGCGATGGATTTGACGGTCTCGGAGAGCCGCCTTAATGTCTCTCCTGCCCCGAGGGGATGCGGGACGCCGGAAGGCGGCCGGCCCAGGGGAACCACACCATCGAAAATGGTTCGAGCTTCGCTCGGGCTGTTGTACGATGGTGAAACCGCCCGGAACAGGATGCAGGACGCCGCGAGGTGGCCGGCCCGCAGGGCACTCCCTACGAAACGATCTCGCCAGGTCTTCGGCCTGGGGGTGTGTCGTCGCGTGGGGGTCTGGAACGTCCTCGAACCGTCGAAAAGATCTTCGCCGATCCGCTTGACAACGGGAACGAACCAGGTAAGTTAGAAGGGTTGCCCCGGAGTCGGGACCGTGAGAGCGGTGTTCGGCGCGGTGGGTGTCCGTTTCTTGAGAACTCAACAGCGTGTTAAAAGCCAGTGCCTTTATCGGTTCGGCCTGTTGTGGCTGGACCGCCCCGTGACCGTC
>NZ_FOVH01000009.1 GCF_900115095.1 Actinomadura madurae | reverse complement strand
TGCGCCGATCGGCCAGCCCGTCCCATCCCTGCCGCCGGTACCGGCCCACCCAGCGGTGCGCGCATTGCCGCGACACTCCCAGCTCGGCCGCGACGTGGGCGACCGGGCGGCCACCGAACACGACACGGCGAACCAGCAGGCATCTGCCGTGGAAAGTCAGACGGGCGTTAGCGTGGCTCACTGAGACCTCCGGGTGCTGGTGAAGCGTGCAACTCCACTACGCCCGGAGGTCTTCTTGCTGATCAAACACCTACCGGTCAGGTGTCACCAAGATCATGGCCAAGTACAGCTAGGCCTTCCGGAGGACCGGGCGCAGATCGTCCAGCACGTCCGGGTCCTCGATCGTGGACGGGACCGCCACCTCCTGCCCGTCGGCGATGCCCCGCATCACCCCGCGCAGGATCTTGCCCGACCGGGTCTTGGGCAGCGCCGGCACGACGGAGATCTCCTTGAGCGCGGCGACCGGCCCGACCTGGTCGCGCACCATCCTCACGAGCTCTGCCGACAGCTCGCCCGGCTCGGCCAGCACGCCGCTCTTGAGGACGACGAGGCCGCGCGGCACCTGCCCCTTGAGCTGGTCGTGGACGCCGATGACCGCGCACTCGGCGACGGCCGGGTGGGACGAGATGACCTCCTCCATCGTCCCGGTGGACAGCCGGTGCCCCGCCACGTTGATCACGTCGTCGGTGCGCCCCATCACCCACACGTAGCCGTCCTCGTCGATGTGCCCGCCGTCGCCGGTGAGGTAGTGCCCCGGGTACTTCGTCAGGTACGACTCGACGAACCGCTCGTCGTCCTGCCACAGCGTGGGCAGCGTGCCGGGCGGCAGCGGCAGCCGGATCGCGATGTCGCCGTCCCCGCCGGGCGGGACGGACGACCCGTCCGGCGCGAGCACCCGCACGTCGTAGCCCGGCACCGGGACCGACGGCGAGCCCGCCTTGACCGGCATCGGCTCCAGCCCCCGCAGGTTCGCCACGATCGGCCAGCCGGTCTCGGTCTGCCACCAGTGGTCGATGACGGGGCGGTCCAGGACGCGCGACGCCCACCGGTAGGTGTCGGGGTCGAGCCGCTCCCCGGCGAGGAACAGCGTGTCCAGCGCGGCCAGGTCGTGCCCGGCGAGCAGCGCGCCCTCCGGGTCCTCCTTCTTGATCGCCCGGATGGCGGTCGGCGCGGCGAACAGCACCTTCACCCGGTGCTGCGCGGCGACGCGCCAGAAGGCGCCCGCGTCCGGCGTGCCCACCGGCTTGCCCTCGTACAGGACCGTGGTGCAGCCGGTGAGCAGCGGCGCGTACACGATGTAGGAGTGCCCGACGACCCAGCCCACGTCGGACGCCGCCCAGAACACGTCGCCGGGGCCGACGCCGAACACGTTCTCCATCGACCAGCGCAGCGCGACCGCGTGCCCGCCGTTGTCGCGGACGACGCCCTTCGGCCGCCCGGTCGTCCCGGACGTGTACAGGATGTAGAGCGGGTCGGTGGCGGCGACCGGCACGCACTCGGCGGGCCCGGCGGCGGCGACCGCCTCGTCCCACTCCACGTCCCGGGGCCGGACGAGGTCGGCGTGCAGCTGCTCGCGCTGCCGGATCACGCACCGCTCCACCTTGTGCCGGGCGAGCTCCAGCGCCTGGTCCAGCAGCGGCTTGTAGGGGACGATCCGGCCGGCCTCGATGCCGCAGGACGCCGACACGACCGCCTTGGGCCGCGCGTCGTCGATGCGGACCGCCAGCTCCTTCGCCGCGAACCCGCCGAAGACCACCGAGTGCACCGCGCCGATCCGGGCGCACGCCAGCATCGCGATGACCGCCTCGGGGACCATCGGCAGGTAGATGACCACCCGGTCGCCGCGGTCGACGCCCTGCGCGCGCAGCGCCCCGGCGAACCGGGCGACGAGCCCGGTCAGCTCCCGGTAGGTGTAGGTCCGCACGGTCCCGGTGACCGGGCTGTCGTAGACCAGCGCGGCCTGCTCGCCGCGGCCCTCCTCGACATGCCGGTCGAGGGCGTTGTCGCAGGTGTTGAGCTCGCCGCCGGTGAACCACCGGTAGAACGGCGGCGCCCCGTCGTCCAGGACCCGGTCGGGCGGGACGAGCCAGCGGACGTCCCGCGCGGCCAGCCCCCAGAAACGGGTCGGATCGGCGATGCTGCGTTCGTACGCGGCCGCGTAGGCGCCCATGTCGTCCTCCCGGTGCCGGGTCCTCGCCCGAGTGTGCCCTTGAGGCCCCAATCGGTGATTCGGGCCGCACACCTATAGGGCATGGCGCGGGCCCGGTTCGTCAAGGGCCCGCGCCGTCACACCGGGTGACGCACGGCGTGCGCGACGGCGATGAGGGCGGCCAGGGCGGCCCCCGCGGCCACGATCCAGAAGCACGTCTCGTACGCGCCGAGCGTCGGCGCGCCGGAGCCGGCGACGACCCGCCCGGCCAGGATCGACGCGGTGGCGGCGCCGGCGATGCTGCCGCCGGTGGTGCGCACGAGCGAGTTGATCCCGCTGGCGATGCCGCTCTGGTCCATCGGGACGTGCCGGACGGCGAGCGTGCCGAGCGCCGCGTAGGCGATCCCGAACCCGATGCCCTGGATGGAGCTGAAGGCGAGCATGTCGTACGGGTGGGAGTTCGACACCGCGAGCCACGCGTAGCACAGCCCGGCGAAGGCGGACCCGGTGGCGAGCGTGTAGGCGGTGCCGATCCGCGCCGCGATCCGGCCGGCCATCGCCGAGAAGACGAGCATGGTCGCGGTGCTCGGCAGCATGTAGAGGCCGACGTCCAGGACCGAGCCGTCCAGTCCGTACCCGAGCTCCGCGGACGGCGCCTGCACGAACCCGGCGATCAGCGTGAACGCGGCGAACATCGAGAAGCCGAGCAGCGCCGAGATGACGTTCGCCGACAGCGACCGCGGGCCGACCAGCAGGTTCAGCCGGACCAGCGGCGCGCGGACGCGCAGCTCGATCACCACCCACGCCGCGCACAGCACGGCGGCGCCGCCGAACAGGCCGAGGACCCGGCCGGACGTCCAGCCCCACGCGTTGCCCTGGCTGATGCCGAGCAGCAGGGCGGCCAGCCAGACCGCGAGGACCGCCGCGCCGACGACGTCGGGCCGCCCGCCCGCGCGGACGCCGACGTCCCGGGCCGTCACCGCGACCAGCACGAGCACCGCGGCGGCGAGCGCGGCGGCGACCCAGAACACCGGATGGTGGCTGGAGGTGCGCGTCGCGATCAGCCCCGTCACGATCATGCCGGCGCTGCCGCCGACGCCCATGGTGGCGCTGACGATGCCGATCGCGGTGGTGACGCGCTCCGCCGGGAACGTGTCCCTGATCATGCCGATCGAGAGCGGGATCAGCGCGGCGGACACGCCCTGCAGCGCCCGGCCGCCGATCAGCACCGGCAGCGAGCCCGACACCGCGCACAGCACCGAGCCGGCCAGCAGCAGGGCGAGGGTCAGCAGGACCATCCGCTTCTTGCCGTACATGTCGCCGAACCGCGTCAGCAGCGGGGTCGCGACCGCGCCGGCCAGCAGCGACGCGGTGAACACCCACGTCACCGCGGTGATCGAGACGTCGAAGATCTCCATGAGCCGCGGCAGCAGCGGCAGCACGAGGGTCTGCTGCACCGACACGACCATCCCCGCGGCGGCCAGCGCGAGGAGCGTGATCCCGGTGTGCCGGGCGTCCGCGGGCGGGCGCCCGGTCTCCTCGCGCGCCTTGGCCGGGGCGCCGGTCATGCGAACCTCCCGCGTCGGCCGGTCGCCGGGGGCCGGCGCGGCGCTCCATTTACTTAGCGAACGTAAGTGTACGGCGGGGGTGGTTATTCCCCGCCATGTCACCCCATGGGTGACGGGGAGGAATCGCAGGTGGAATGCGGGCCGCTCGCGTGTCCGGTTTTGGTGCGGGGCCCCGGCCTCCATAAGCTTGCCTTCCGTGGACCTTCGTCTGCGCGGCCCCCGTCGTTCGTCCCCCCGGCACGGCTCGTCTTCGTGACGCCTGCCGCGGTCAGGTCCGGAAAGGACGCTGATGCAGGTCGTCTCCACCGCCGGTCACGGTGGGCACGGGAAGTCGGCGCTCGTGCGCGCCCTCACCGGCACGGAGCCCGGCGAACCGGGTGCCTGGACCGAGCTGCCGTCCGGGCGGCGCGTGGCCTTCGTGGACGTCCCCGGAGACGAGCGGTCCGTCCCGGCCATGCTCGCCGGGGCCGCCCCGGCGCCCGCCGTCCTGCTCGCCGTCGCCGCCGACGAGGGCTGGATGCCGCAGACCGCCGAGCACCTGGAGGCGCTCGGCGCGCTCGGGGTCCGGTCCGGCGTCCTGGCGGTCACCAAGGCCGACGCCGCGGACCCCAAGCTCGCGCTGCGCCTGGTCCGCGACAAGCTCGCCGGCACCGCGCTGCGCGGCATGGAGGCCGTCCCCGTCAGCACCGTCACCGGGGCGGGGATCGACGAGCTGACCGCCGCGCTCGACCGCCTCGCCGGCCGGCTGCCCGTCCCCGACCCGGCCGCCCCGGTGCGGCTGTGGGCCGACCGCGCGTTCACCGCCGGGCGGCAGACCGTCGTCACCGGCACCCTCACCGCCGGCACGGTCGGCGTGGGGGACGAGCTGCTCCTCATGCCCGCCGGCGAGCGCGTCCGGGTGCGGACGATCGGCTGCGCGGGGGAGCCCCGCACGTCGGTCGGCGGCGTCTCGCGCGTCGTGCTGACCCTGCGCGACGCGGGCCGCGTGGAGGCCGGCATGGCCCTGGTCACCCCCGGCGCGTGGACCCACACCACCTGCGTCGACGTGCGCACCAGGTTCGGTGAGGCGTCCGGCCGGCTGGCCCGCCGGATGACCCTGCACCTCGGGTCCGCCGCCGTCCCGGTCGGGCTGCGCCCCCTCGGCCCCGACACCGCCCGCCTGACCCTGAACACCCGGGTCGCCCTGCACCTCGGCGACACCGGCGTCCTGCGCGACCCCGAGCGCCGCTCCATCGCCGGGGTGAGCGTCCTCGACGTCCGGCCGCCGACGCTCGTGCGGCGCGGCGCCGGGGCGGCCCGCGCGCGGGAGCTGGCGTCCTGGCCCGACCGCCCGGACGGCACGATCGTGCTGCGGCGGCACGGCGTGCTCCGCCGGTCGGAGCTGTCGCTGATGGGCTGCGCGCCGCCGGAGGACGCGGTCGCGCTGAACGGCGAGTGGGTCGCCGACCCCGCGCACTGGGAGTCGCTGTTCGAGCGGCTCGCCGAGGAGACCTCCCGGCACGCCGCCGCGAGCCCGCGCGCCCCGGGCATCCCGCTGGAGACCGTCCGGCTCCGCCTCGGGCTCCCGGCCCGGCAGCTCGTCACCGCCCTGGTCCGCCCGCCGCTGCGGGTGGACGCCGGGCGCGTCTACGGCCCCGTGCCCCCGCCGGCGCCCGCCCCGGCACCGGAGCCGCCGGCCACCGCGATCGCCGCGACGCCGCCCCCGCCCTGGGCGGCGGGCGTGCAGCGCCTGCGCGCCGACCTCGCGGACTCCCCGTTCGACCCGCCGTCCCCGGAGCGCCTCGGCGAGCTCGGCCTCACCGGCGAGGTGCTCGCCGCGGCGGAGCGCGCCGGCGCGGTCGTGCGCATCGAGGACGAGGACGGCGACATCGTGCTGCTCCCCGGCGCCGACCGGGAGGCGCTGCGCGTCCTGACCGGCCTGCCCCAGCCGTTCAAGCCCGCGCAGGCCGGGGAGGCCCTGGGAACCAGCCGCCGGGTCGCCGTGGCGCTGCTGCGCCACCTGGACCGGCTCGGCCTCACCGAACGGCGCCGCGCCGAGAGGTCATGAAGCGGGCGGTCATAGGCGGTCATGAAGCGGCGGTAATGAAGCGGCGGTCATGAACCGCGCGGCGGCGGGAAAACCGGTTGAACCGCGATCGGTGGTTCTGGCGTCATAGATCACGGTTCGGATCCCGTCGACGAAGGAGTGGCATGCCGTACCAGACGCTGAAGGGCGGCCGTGTCCCCATCCGGATGTGGACCGACCCCGGCACCGTCGAGGACCTCGCCCTCGACCAGCTCCGCAACGTCTCCGCCCTTCCGTGGGTGGAGGGCCTCGCGGTGATGCCCGACGTCCACTACGGCAAGGGCGCCACCGTCGGCTCGGTGATCGCGATGAAGGACGCGGTGTCGCCGGCCGCCGTCGGCGTCGACATCGGCTGCGGGATGACCGCCGCCAAGTCGTCGCTCACCGTCGAGGACATGCCGGACGACCTGGCGGGGCTGCGCAGCCGCCTGGAGAAGGCGATCCCGGTCGGGCGCGGCTCCCACAAGCAGGCCGTGGACCCGTCCGGGCTCCCGAACCTGAAGGAGCGCGGCTGGTACGACTTCTGGAAGGCCTTCGACGAGCTGCACCCGGCGGTGCGGTCCCGGCTCGGCCGCGCGCGGTCCCAGATGGGCACCCTCGGCGGCGGGAACCACTTCCTGGAGCTGTGCGCGGACGACAAGGGCGCGATCTGGCTGGTCCTGCACTCCGGCTCGCGCAACATCGGCAACGAGCTGGCCGAGCAGCACATCGAGGCCGCCCGGAGGCTCCCGCACAACCAGGACCTCCCGGACAACGACCTGGCGGTGTTCCTGACCGGGACGGCCAAGATGGACGCCTACCGGCACGACCTGTTCTGGGCGCAGGAGTACGCGCGCCGCAACCGCGCCGTCATGATGGCGCTGGCGCAGAACGTCGTGACGCGGCGGTTCGGCGAGAAGCGCTGCAAGTGGAACCAGGTCATCTCCTGCCACCACAACTACGTGGCCGAGGAGGAGTACGGCGGCGTCGAGCTCCTGGTCACCCGCAAGGGCGCGATCCGCGCCGGCCGCGGCGACCTCGGGATCATCCCGGGGTCCATGGCGACCGGCACCTACATCGTGCGCGGGCTCGGCAACGACAGCGCGTACAACTCCGCCTCGCACGGCGCGGGCCGCCGGATGAGCCGCAACAAGGCCCGCAAGAGCTTCACCGTCGAGGACCTCGTCGAGCAGACCCGGGGCGTCGAGTGCCGCAAGGACAGCGGCGTCATCGACGAGATCCCGGGCGCCTACAAGGACCTGGAGACGGTGATCGAGGCGCAGTCCGACCTCGTGGAGGTCGTCGCGCACCTGCGCCAGCTCATCTGCGTCAAGGGCTAGAGACGGGGCGAGAGGTCAGGAGAGGGCGCGGTCGATGAACGCGGTGACGTCGGCGAGGACCTCGTCGCGGTTGGTCTCGTTGAAGACCTCGTGGCGGGCGTCCGGGTAGAGGCGCTCGGTGAGGTCGTCCCCGCGGACGGTCTCGATGCCGATCCGGGTGTCCTGCGGACGGACGAGCTCGTCGGCGTCGCCGTGCACGTAGAAGGTCGGCAGCGCGCCGAGGGAGCCGTGCTCGTCGATGCGCCGGAGGGCGGTGTCGAGCGCCTGGACCGTCGTCTTCTTGAACGGGCCGTGCCAGATGAGCGGGTCCTCGGTGTAGGCCTTGCCGACGGCGGGGTCGCGCGACAGCGTGGACGTGTCGATCGGCTCGTCGGGCATCTCCTCCAGCGGCAGCAGCTGCTCCGCGACGTGCCAGCGGCCGAGGACGGGCCCGGACAGCACGAGCGCGGCGAGGACGTCGCCGTGCAGCTGGGCGTGGCGGGTGGCGATCAGCCCGCCCATCGAGTGGCCGATCAGGACGACGGGCAGGCCGGGATGGTCGGCGAGGGCCGCCTCGACGGTGGTGTGCAGGTCGGCGACGACGTCCTCGAAGTCCTCGATCAGCACGCGCTCGCCGGCCGAGCGGCCGTGCCCCATGTGGTCGGGCCCGCACACCACGGCCCCGTGCCGCACGAGGACGTCCGCGACGTGTTCGTACCGGCCGAGGTGCTCGCCGTAGCCGTGCGCGAGGACCGCGATGTAGCGCGGCTCGCCGTCCGCCCAGCTGCGGACGGTGATCGCGCCCCGCGTCCCGGCGAACTCCCACTCCCGCGACGTCGTCACTCCGGCCTCCCTCTCGCTCGACGGAACGTAACGGTCTCTCGCGATGGGACGGATCGTCAACCACCGCAATAGGGTGGAGTGACAGACCGCAACCCACCGGCGGCCCGCGAGCCGGGCCCGCCGGGCATCAGGAAGGGGCGCCCGTGCTGGTCGACACCTTCGGCCGTACCGCGACGGACCTGCGGGTCTCCCTCACCGACCGGTGCAACCTGCGGTGTGCGTACTGCATGCCGCCGGAAGGGCTGGACTGGCTGCCGAAGCCGGAGCAGCTCACCGACGACGAGGTCGTCCGGCTGGTCGGCCTCGCGGTGCGCGACCTCGGCGTCACCGAGGTCCGCTACACCGGCGGCGAGCCGCTGCTGCGCCGCGGCCTCGCCGAGATCGTGCGGCGCACGGCGGAGCTGTCGCCGCGCCCGCAGATCTCGCTGACCACCAACGGGATCGGGCTCGACCGGCTGGCGGCGCCGCTGGCCGGGGCCGGGCTCGACCGCGTCAACGTCTCCCTCGACACCCTCGACCGCGAGACCTTCCAGCGGCTCGCCCACCGCGACCGGCTGGAGGACGTGCTGCGCGGGCTCGAGGCGGCCAGGGCCGCCGGACTGGAACCCGTCAAGATCAACACGGTGCTGATGCGCGGGATCAACGACGGCGAGGCCGTCCCGCTGCTGCGGTACTGCCTGGAGCACGGCTACCGGCTGCGGTTCATCGAGCAGATGCCGCTGGACGCCCAGCACGGCTGGACCCGCAAGAACATGATCACCGCGGACGAGATCCTGGACCGGCTGTCCGCCGAGTTCGACCTGGCCCCCGACACCGCGCACGACCGCGGCAGCGCCCCCGCCGAGTCGTTCCTGATCGGCGGCGGCCCGGAGACCGTCGGCGTGATCGGCTCGGTGACCCGGCCGTTCTGCGGCGCCTGCGACCGGGTGCGGCTCACCGCCGACGGGCAGATCCGCAACTGCCTGTTCGCCACCGAGGAGTCCAACCTGCGGGACGCGATGCGCGACGGCGCCACCGACGCCGAGTTGGCCGAGCGCTGGCGCAAGGCGGTCTGGGCGAAGCGCGCCGGGCACGGCATCGACGACCCGTCGTTCCTGCAGCCCGCGCGGCCGATGTCCGCGATCGGCGGCTGACCGCGGTGCGCGGCGGCGCGGAGTTCGACGCCGTGCTGCTGGCCGGCGGGCGGGCGCGGCGGTTCGGGGCCGACAAGCCCGCCGCGGCCGTGGGCGGGCGCGCGCTGATCGAATGGACGGCCGCCGCCGTCGCCGGGGCGGCCCGGCTGGTCGTGGTGGGGCCGCCGCGGGACGTGCTGCCGGACGCGGTCGTCGTCCGCGAGGACCCGCCCGGCGCCGGGCCGGTGCCCGCGCTGCGCGCCGGGCTCGCGCGGGTGCGGGCGCCGAGGCTGGCGCTGCTGGCCGCCGACCTGCCGTTCCTGCGTCCCGTCCACATCGCCCGGCTCCTCGACGCGATGGGGGAGCGGCCCGGGGCGGTGCTCGTGGACGAGGCGGGCCGCGAGCAGTGGCTCGCCGGCTGCTGGCGCACCGGCGCCCTGCGCGCCGCGCTGGACGGCCACGACGGCGCCGCGCTGCGCGGCCTGCTCGGCCCGCTGGAGCCGGCGGCGGTGGCGCTGCCGGCCGGTGCCCGTCCCCCCTGGTACGACTGCGACACCCCCGAGGAGCTGGCCGCCGCCGGCCGGCTGCTTTGATGGTGCGAGAGTGGGCAGGTCACCAGGACCATGCGCGAAGGGGGAACCCAATGCCGGTGCTCGACGACTGGATCAACGCCGCCTGCCGCGAACTCGGCCTGGAGCGCGGCGACATCGACCAGGGCCTCGTCCTGGACCTGGCCCGCGACGTCGCGCACGGGGTCGCGCGGCCCGGCGCGCCGCTGACGGCGTACCTGCTCGGCCTCGCGGTCGGGCGCGGCGCGCCGGCCCGCGACGCCGCCGCCCGGCTGACCGAGATGGCCGAGGGCTGGCAGGCCGAGGTGCCCGCGCCGGCGGGCGAGCCCGCCCTGGACGACGCCTAGCCCCGGTCCGCGGGGGCGTTCCGCTCGGCGACCGGCACGACGTCCTTCAGGAAGTCGCGGCGGGACAGGAAGGCCGACAGGCTCTCGCGGTGCTCGTCGCAGGCCAGCCAGATCTTCCGCCGGTCCGGCGTGTGGATCTTCGGGTTGTTCCAGCGCAGCGCCCACACGGCGTCGGCGCGGCATCCCTTGGCGGAGCACAGCAGTTCCTCGGGGCCGGTCCCCGGAGCGGAGTCGGTCATCCGGCCACTGTGGCACAGGGCGCCGGTGCGGAACGGCCCGGCCCCGCGTTTCGCCGGGCCGGGCCCCGGATAGGAGGGTCCCGTGCGGACAGCGGCCGCGGAGCACGGCGAGGAGGGGCGGCGGCGCTGGCGGGCGCTCTCGGTCTGCCTGGTGTCGGCGTTCATGACCTTGCTGGACGTCAGCATCGTCAACGTCGCGCTCCCTTCGATCCGGGCGGGCCTGGACGCGTCCCCGGCGGAGCTGCAGTGGATCGTGTCGGGGTACGCGCTGACGTTCGGGCTCGTCCTCGTCCCGGCCGGGCGGCTCGGCGACGCCCGCAGCCGCCGCGCGGTGTTCATGACCGGGCTCGCGCTGTTCACGGTGGCGAGCGCGGCGGCGGGCATGGCTCCGACGGTCCTGTTCCTCCTGCTGGCGCGGCTCGTGCAGGGCGTCGCGAGCGGGATCCTCAACCCGCAGGTCGCGGGGCTCATCCAGCAGCTGTTCCAGGGCGCCGAGCGCGGGCGCGCGTTCGGCGCCCTCGGCGCGGTGATCGGGATCGCCACGGCCGTGGGACCGCTGCTCGGCGGCGCGCTGATCGCGCTGTCCGGGCCCGAGGAGGGCTGGCGGTGGGTGTTCTACGTCAACATCCCGGTCGGGGTCGCGGCGCTGTTCCTGGCGTGGCGGCTGCTGCCCGCCCCGGTCTACGGGGAGCGGCAGGGCCTGGACCCGCTCGGGGTGCTGCTGCTCGGCGCGGGCGTCTTCTGCGTTCTGCTGCCGCTCGCCCAGGAGCAGCAGTGGAGGACGGACCTGAAGTGGCTGCTGGTCCTCGGGGGCGCCGTCCTGATCGCGCTGTTCGCCCTGTGGGAGCGCCGGGCCGCGGCGCCGATGGTCGACCTGGCGCTGTTCCGGCTCCGCTCCTACACGCTGGGCGCGGCGATCGCGCTGCTGTTCTTTGCCGGGTTCACCGCGGTCTTCTTCATCTTCACCCTCTACCTGCAGAACGGCCTCGGCTACAGCGCGCTCGGGGCGGGCCTGGCGATCACCCCGTTCGCGGTCGGGTCCGGCGCGGCGTCCGCGGCCGGCGGCCGGGTCGTGACGCGCTACGGGCGGTCGCTCGTCGCCGTCGGCCTGTGCCTGGTGCTGGCCGGGCTCGGCGCCGCCTGGGTCGCGGTCGAGCTGGTGCCGGGCTCCGGGGTCGCCTGGGCGACCGCGGCCCCGCTGGCGGTGGCCGGCGTCGGCACGGGCCTCGTCATCTCGCCGAACCAGACGCTGACGCTGTCGCAGGTGGACTCGACCGAGGGCGGCAGCGCGGCGGGCGTCCTGCAGACGGGCCAGCGCGTCGGCACCGCGATGGGCATCGCCGCCGCCGGGTCGGTGTTCTTCGCGACGGTCGCCGGGACGGGCGGGGACTGGGCGGCGGCGTTCCGGCACGGGCTCATCGTCATCCTGGTGTTCGTGCTGGCGGCGCTGGCGGCGGCCGGCGCGGACCTCGCCGCCGGCCGCCGCGAGCGGCGCCGCGGCGCCGCGCTAGCGCCGGCGGCGGAGGGCGCGCGCGCCGAGACCGAGAGCCGCCGCGGCACCGGCGACGGCCGCGGCTAGCACCAGGTTCTGCCGCCTGATCCGGGCCGGGATCTCCGCGTACGGCATCGTCGAGAACGACACCAGCTCGTAGCGGGAGACGTAGCGTCCGGCCAGGCGCCGCTCCAGGGCGTGCGTCGCGGCCTGCTTCGCCCGGTACACCGGGGACGACACGCGGTCGCGCATCTCCACGAAGTTGTCCAGCGCCATCTCGGCGATCGCGTCGGTGTTGGCCTTGCGCCGCTCCTGGTAGAGGGCCAGCGCGCGGGCCCAGTCGCCGCCCGTCTCGGTCAGGCACCGGTCGATCTCGATGCAGTCCTCGAAGGCGCAGTTGGCGCCCTGCCCGAAGAACGGGACGATCGCGTGCGCGGCGTCGCCGAGCAGCGCCACGGTCGCGCCGTCCCCGCGGACCGTCCACGGCCAGCAGCGGACGGTGACCAGCGAGCCGACCGGGTTGTTCGCGTAGTCGTCGACCAGGCCGGGCATCAGGCCGGCCACGTCGGGATAGTGCCGCTCGAAGTAGGCGGTGATCTTCTCCGGCGAGTCGAGGGCGGCGAGGTCGTCCTTCGGCCAGAACAGCGTGCAGGTGAACGACCGGTCGAGGTTCGGCAGCGCGATCATCATCGAGGTGCCGCGGGGCCAGATGTGCAGCGCGTCGGGGTCGAGGGCGAACCCGCCGTCCTTCGGCGGGACGGTCAGCTCCTTGTAGCCGTGCTCCAGGAAGTCGGCGTCCTCGCCCGGCCCGAGGGACCGGCGGACCGCGCTGTAGGCGCCGTCCCCGGCGAGGACGACGCCGGCGGGCTCGGGGTCGCCGTCCTCCAGCAGGACGGCCCCGGCCGCGGTGTCGACGCCGGTGACGCGCCGGGAGAAGCGCAGCGTGACCCCGGGCGTCGCCTCGGCGGTGTCCAGCAGCGACCGGTTGAGCTCGGCGCGGCTGATGGAGTTGATCGCGCGTTCGCCGTCCGCGCTGTAGGGCTGGAAGTTCGGCGCCCCGCGCAGGGGGTGGACCATCCGCCCGTGCATGGGCAGCGCCCGCTTGAGCGACCGGTCGCGCAGCCCGACCTGCTCCAGCGCGGCCAGCCCGCGGGCCGAGATCGCCAGGTTGATCGAGCGGCCGCGCTCGGCGCCCGCGACGCGCGGGTCGGGGCGCCGCTCGTACACCGTCACCGGGATGCCGCGGCGGCCGAGGAGCACCGCGAGCAGGCAGCCAGCGAGGCCAGCGCCGACGATCGCGACCCGGTCCCGGTCACCCGCCATGGACGGGGACCTCCTCGGTCTGCGAGCGGACCTCCCACAGGTCGGGGAAGGCGGGGGCGAACAGGGTGCGGCGCAGGTAGTCGGCGCCGGCCGACCCGCCCGTGCCGATCTTCGCGCCGATCGTCCGCTCCACCATCTTCAGGTGCCGGTACCGCCATTCCTGGATGCCCTCGTCGACGTCGACCAGCGCCTCGCACACCTCGGCGGCCGGCCCGGACTCGTCGGCGTAGACGGTGAGGAGCACCCTCTGGACGCCGGGGTGCGGCTCCCACTGCCGGGAGACGTCGCGCTCCAGCGCCTCCGCGGGGACGGGCAGCCCGCGACCGGCGAGGTAGCGCAGCAGCGAGTCGAAGATCGACGGGCGGGTGACGGCCGCCTGGAGGCGCTCGTCCCCGCGCAGGTCCGAGGCGGGGAACCCGCGCCGGCCGAGCACGGCCTCGATCTCGCGGAACTGCTCGCTCTGGAAGCCGCTGGAGTTGCCGAGCGCGTCGCGGAAGGCGGCGAACTGCCGGGGCGTCATGGTCTCCAGGACGTCGAGCTGGCCGACCACGGTCTTGAGGATCTTGGCGATGCGGCGCGCGGTGTGCAGCGAGCCCGCGCTGTTGCCCTCCTCCAGCCGGCGCTGCAGCAGCGCCGCCTCGTGCAGGATCTGCTTGAACCACAGCTCGTAGACCTGATGGATGATCACGAAGAGCAGCTCGTCGTGGGCCCGGGTCTTCGGCTCCTGGCAGGCCAGGAGCTCGTCGAGCTTCAGGTAGCCGCCGTACGTCATCGTCGGCGAATCCGCCATCACGCCTCCTTGCGACACAACGGATGTGGTCCGCAGCATATGGGATCGTTCCGCCCATCCAGGGGATGGGTGGCCCTCGGCCGCACATTCCCGGCACCCCCTACGATCAGAACGCTATTCGGTATCGGGCTCCGGGAGGTACGGGATGGGCGGGATCGTCAGGGAGTTCGTGGGGCTGCCGTCGCCCCTGGCCGGACGGGCGGGCGCGGGCGGCCACCCGTGCCAGGGCGTCTACCACCGCCCGGCGGGCGCCCCGCCGAAGACCGCGTTCATCGCGACCCACTACAGCGTCGACTTCTCCGAGCACTACCTCGCCGAGCACCTCGCCGCCCGCGGGTACGGCTTCCTCGGCTGGAACACCCGCTTCCGCGGCGACGGGGCCCACTTCCTCCTCGACCACGCCCTCGCCGAGATCGGCACCGGCGTCCGCTGGCTCCGCGAGCGGGCCGGCGCCGAGCGGATCGTCCTGCTGGGCAACTCCGGCGGCGGGTCGCTCATGGCCGCCTACCAGTCCCAGGCGGTCCGGCCCAGCGTCACGCCCGTCGCCGGGATGCGCCCGGTCCCGGCCATCGAGGACCTGCCGGCCGGCGACCTGTTCATCGCCCTGGCCGCCCACGCCGGCCGCCCCGAGGTCCTCACCGCGTGGATGGACCCGTCGGTGACCGACGAGACCGATCCCCTGTCGGCCGACCCGTCCCTCGACCCGTTCGACCCCGCGAACGGGCCGCCCTACCGCGCTGGGTTCCAGGCCCGCTACCGCGCCGCCCAGCGCGCCCGCAACGAGCGCATCACCGACCGGGTCCTCGCCCGCCTGCACGCCCTGAAGGGCACCCGCGCCCGCGACGAGCTGTTCACCGTGCACCGCACGTGGGCCGACCTGCGGATGATGGACCCGTCCATCGAGCCGTCCGACCGGGAACCCAACCGCTGCTACCTGGGCGAGCCGGTCAAGGCCAACTACGGCGTCTTCGGCATCGGCTCCCTCTGCACGCTCCGGTCGTGGCTGTCGATGTGGAGCCTGCGCACGTCGCAGTGCTCCGCCGCGCCGCACCTCGCGCGGATCACCGTCCCGTCCCTGGTCGTCCACGCCACCGCCGACGAGGGCGTCCACGACAGCGACGCGCGCGCGATCTTCGACGCCCTCGCCGCGTCCGACAAGACGCTCGACTTCATCAAGGACACCCACTACCTGCCGCGCTCGCGGCCCTGGGCCGCCGACCTCATCGACGCCTGGGTCCGCGACCACTAGGCGGGCTTCTCCGGGCCCGGCCCCGGACGCGGGTCGCCGGCCCGGAGCGGCGCGTGCTCGTAGCGGCCCTCGTGGGCGAGGACCGGCCGCCGGTCGCCGGCCAGCTCGGGATGCCGCTCCTCCAGCGCCCGCCGCTCCTGCGTCGTCCGCCGCAGCTCGGTGACGTACTCGCGGTCGCCCTCGCGGGTGCCGCGCCACGTCTGCGGCATCATCTCCGGCGGCGGGGGGACGGACGCCGTCCCGAGCAGCCCGCACCGCGCCGGGACCTTCACCGTCGCCGCCCCGCACGCGCAGGCCGGCAGCGGCGCGGTGAACGACTGGATCACCTCGAACCGGTGGCCGGCCTCGCACCGCAGCTCGTAGATCGGCACGGCCGCCTCACCACAGCCGCAGCGAGCGCTTGAAGATCTCCGCCACGGCGTCCTCGTCCACCGGGCGCGGCGAGGTCGCCAGCAGCCGCTGCTGCTTCATCGTGCCCTCCACCAGGCCGGGGATGTCGCCCTCGGTGTAGCCGACGCCCCCGATCCCGTCCGGGATGCCGATGTCGCGCATCAGGTTCAGCACCGCCCGCGGCAGGTGCTCGGCCGGGTCGTTCGGCCGGTCCAGGCGCGGGTCGAGCAGCTCGGCCGCCCGCACGTGCTGCTCCGGGCGCGCCTGGTAGGTGAACCGGAACGCCTCCGGCGCGGTCAGCGACACCGACATCCCGTGCGGGACGAGCGCCTCCCCGTCCGGGTAGCCGGCGGGGTGGAAGTCCTTCACCATCCCGGCGATCGGGTAGGCGTTGGCGTGCGGGATGTGGACCCCGGCGTTGCCGAAGCCGAGCCCCGCGAACGTCGCCGCGAGCGCCATGTCGGCGCGGGCCCGCCGGTCGTCGCCGTCCTGGACGGCCTTGCGGAACGACCGGGACAGCAGGCTCAGCGACTTCTCCGCCCACATGTCCGACACCGGGTTGGCGCCGCAGTAGGGCACCCGCTGCTCGGCCTTCTTGCGCTCGAAGTCGTCGAAGGGGCGGGCGGTGTAGCTCTCCAGGGCGTGGCAGAGGATGTCCATCCCGGCGGACGCGGTCACGCCGGACGGCTGCGACATCGTCAGCTCGGGGTCGACCACCGCGAGCGTCGGGCGCATCCGCGGGTGGCTGATGCCCGTCTTGACCCGCAGGTCCAAGACGTCCAGGACGCACACGGTCGTGCTCTCCGCGCCGGTCCCGGTCGTGGTGGGGACGGCGACCAGCGGCAGCAGGGGCCGCTCCGGCGCCCGCCCGTCCCCGATCGGCGGGTTCAGGTACTCGGCGAGGTCGCCGTCGTTCGTCGTGAGCAGGTTGATCGCCTTGGCGGTGTCGATGCTCGATCCGCCGCCGACGGCCACGTAGGCGTCGTAGGGGCCGGTCTCCCGCGCGTGCTCGACGGCGTGCCGCAGGCTCGCGTCCGTCGGCTCCACGCGGACGCCGTCGAAGACCGCCGCCTCGACGCCGTACGCCTTCATCGCGTCGGCGATCCGCTGCGGGCCGCCCGTCGCGGAGACCCCGGGGTCGGTCACCACGAGCACCCGGCGCGCCCCCAGCTGCGTGAGGTCGAAGCCGAGCTCGTCGGCCGCTCCCGTGCCGAACTTCAGCTGGGGCGCACCGTAGGTGAAGACCGTTTCGTTCGTCATGACCGTCCTCAGGTGTAGAAGGCGTCGGGCGCCCGCCGCAGCGAGTCCAGCTGTTCCGCGTCGTGCCCGAACACCACCGTCGCGTCGCTCTTCTCCGCGATTCCCCGGATCTTCTCCACCGATGCGTACCAATCGCCGAGATCGCTGACGATCGCGGCGGGCGTCGCGGGCGGGCCGTAGGACTCGCCGAGGTAGACCGCGTCCGACGTGAAGATCATGGTGCCGGTGTCGGGGAGGTCGACCTTCATCGCCATCGTGCCGGGGGTGTGGCCCGGTGCCTCGATGAGGGTGACGCCGGGCAGGAACTCGGTGTCGCCGGAGACGGTCTCGAAGTCCAGGCCCTCGTAGTCGGCCTTGAGGTGCGCGCCCTCGAACTCGCCCTCGAACCCGAACGCGAAGTCCTTCTCCTTCTGGTTGCACACCAGCCGCGCGCCGGTCCCCGCGAACTGCCGGACGTTGCCCGCGTGGTCGAAGTGCAGGTGCGACAGCACGACGAAGTCGAGGTTCTCGGGGCTCACGCCCACCTGGCCGAGCCGCCGGTCGAGGTACTGCTCCTCCTCGACCTGGTCATAAGGGAAGAACTCCTGCAGGCCGCTCGGCTCCCAGCGGGTCTCCCAGTCGCGCGGGCAGCTGGTGTCCCACAGCAGCGTGCCCTCCGGGGTCTCCACGAGGACGGTGTGGGTGGTGCAGCGCACCCACTCGCTCGGCTCGCCCTTCTCGCCGCGCGGCCGGATCGTCCGGCCCGCCTTCAGCAGGAGCCACGTCAGGTCGCAGCTCATCGCCCCGCAGTCGAGCACATGCAGCCTCGTCGCCGCCATCACGCCACCTCCGCGAGTCCGGTACCACCTCCACCGTGACATCGCCGTCCGATAAGTCAACAAACGACCCTTCTCGACCTGCACAAACATCTGGGATATGCCTGGAGGCATGAGCCCTGGAGACATGAGCGTCGACGCCCGCCCGTGGCTCGCGCGCTACGGCGAGGGGATACCGGCCGGCATCGAGCCCGAGTACGCGAGCGCCCTGGACATGGCCGCCGTCACCGCGGCCGCGCATCCGGACGCCGACGCCCTGCGCTGCCGCGGCGAGCGGATCACCTGGCGCGACCTCGGCCGCCGCTCGGACGCCTTCGCCGCCGCCCTCGCGGCCGAGGGGTTCGGGCCCGGCGACCGGGCCGCGCTGTACCTGCAGAACGTCCCGGAGTTCGTGATCGCGCTGCTCGGCGTCTGGAAGGCCGGCGGCATCGCCGTCCCGGTGAACCCGATGAACAAGGCCCGCGAGCTCGACCTCGTCCTGCGCGACTCCGGCGCGAGCGCCCTGGTGGCCCTCAGCGGGCTCTACGAGGACGTGGCGCGCGAGGTGATCGCCGGCACCGGGGTCGGCACCGTCGTCACGGTGGCCGAGCCGGACCGTCCCGCCGCCGGCACGCGCGACCTCGCGGACCTCGTCGACCGGTTCGCGGACCGGTCCCCGGCCGAGCCCGCCCGCCCCTCCCCGGACGACGTCGCCCTGCTCACCTACACCTCGGGGACGACCGGGCCGCCCAAGGGGGCGATGAACACCCACGGCAACCTGGTCTTCAACGCCCAGACCTACCGCGACTGGATCGGCATCGGCCCGGGCGACGTGATCCTCGGGGTCGCGCCGCTGTTCCACATCACCGGCATGGTCGGGCACGTCGCGCTGTCGCTGCTGACCGGCGCGCGGCTCGTGCTGATGAACCGCTTCGACCCGGCGCGCGCGATCGACACGATCCGGGCCGAGCGCGCCACCTTCACGGTCGGCTCGATCACGGTCTTCATCGCGCTGCTCAACGCCCCGAACGCGGCGCGCGACGCGCTGGCCACCCTCACCAGGATCTACTCCGGGGGCGCGCCCATCCCGCCGAGCACGGTCGCGGCGTTCCGGGACGTCTTCGGCCAGTACATCCACAACATCTACGGCCTCACCGAGACGACCTCGCCGTCCCACGCCGTCCCGCTCGGCGCCGAGGCGCCGGTGGACCCGGTGACCGGGGCGCTGTCCGTCGGGGTCCCGGTGTTCGACACGGTCGTCCGAGTGGTCGGCGACGACGGCCGGGAGCTGCCGCCCGGCGAGATCGGCGAGCTGGTCACCTCCGGCCCGCAGGTGGTCCCCGGCTACTGGAACAAGCCGGAGGAGACCGCGGCGGCCCTGCCGGGCGGCGCGCTGCGCACCGGCGACGTCGGCTACATGGACGCCGGCGGCTGGTTCTACCTGGTGGACCGCAAGAAGGACCAGATCAACGCGGGCGGCTACAAGATCTGGCCGCGCGAGGTCGAGGACGTCCTGTACGAGCACCCGGCCGTCCGCGAGGCCGCGGTCGTCGGCGTCCCGGACGAGTACCGCGGCGAGACCGTCAAGGCGTTCGTCAGCCTCCGGCCCGGAGCGGACGCCGAGCCGGAGGAGCTGATCGGGTTCTGCCGCGACCGCATGGCGGCCTACAAGTACCCGCGCGTCGTCGAGATCCTGGACGAGATCCCGAAGACCGTCACCGGGAAGCTGCTCCGCCGGGCCCTCCGCGACCGGCCGCCGGGACCGGGCGGGCGGGGCTAGCCGAGGTCGCCGGTGGTCAGGCGGACCTGGCGCAGGGCGGCGGTGAGCTCGGCGGCCTCGGCGGCGGGGAGGCCGGCGATGCCGAAGGCCGACTCGTTGAGGGCGAGCGTGGCCTCCTCGGCGAGGTCGCGGCCGGCCGGGGTGATGGTGGCGAGGACGACGCGGCGGTCGTCGGGGGAGGGGCGGCGGCCGACGAGGCCGCGCTGCTCCAGGCGCCCGATCACGTTGGTGACCGACGCGGGGTGCACCATGAGGCGCGCGCCCATCTTGCCCATGGGGAGCGTCCCGGTGCGGGCGAAGGCCAGGAGGCGCAGGGCCTCGTAGGCGGCGAACGTCAGCCCGAACGGCTTGAGGACGGCCTCGATCCGGCTGAGCAGGAGCTGCTGGGCCCGCATCACCGAGGTGACGGCCGCCATGTGGTCGGCGTGCTCGGGCCAGCGGGCGCTCCACTGGCGGTGGGCCTCGGCGATCGGATCGGGTATGTCGGGCACCGGGCCACCGTATGTGGTCTTGACCGCGTCGCGCACGGAAACTATTTTAACTTCCAAATATTGGAAGTCCAAGGTTTGGGGTGGGGACGGTGACGGGGGAGCTGCACGCGCCGGTGCACCCGGTGCGGTTCGTGACGGCGGCCGCGCTGTTCGACGGCCACGACGCCGCGATCAACATCATGCGGCGCATCCTGCAGTCCCAGGGCGCCGAGGTCGTGCACCTGGGGCACGACCGCTCGGTCCGAGAGGTCGTCGACGCCGTCCTGGAGGAGGACGCGCAGGGCGTGGCGATCAGCTCTTACCAGGGCGGGCACGTCGAGTACTTCGAGTTCCTGTCGCGCAGCCTCAAGGAGGCGGGCGCCGAGCACGTGCGCGTGTTCGGCGGGGGCGGCGGCGTCATCGTGCACGAGGAGATCGACCGGCTCTCCGGCGCGGGGGTGCGGATCTTCTCGCCGGAGGACGGGCAGCGGCTCGGCCTCCCCGGCATGATCAACGAGCTGGTGCGCGACTGCGACGTCGACCTCGCCGCCGAACCCGCCCCGGTGGAGGAGGTCCTGGCGGGCGGGCGGCGCGCCCTCGCGCGGACCCTCACCTGCCTTCAGGCCGGGAAGCTGCCGGAGAGTGACCGGGCGCGGCTCGCCGAGGCGGCCGCCGCGCGCCGGGTGCCCGTGCTCGGCATCACCGGGACGGGCGGGTCCGGGAAGTCGTCGCTCACCGACGAGCTGGTGCGGCGGCTGCGCGTCGACCAGGGCGACCGGCTGCGCGTCGCGGTGCTGGCGGTCGACCCGACCCGGCGGCGCGGCGGCGGCGCGCTGCTCGGCGACCGGATCCGGATGAACTCCCTGGACGGCGACCGCGTGTTCTTCCGCTCGCTGGCCACCCGGGGCGCGCGGGAGCTGCCCGAGAACATCGAGGACATCGTCACCGCCTGCAAGGCCGCCGGATACGACCTGGTCGTCCTGGAGACGCCCGGCATCGGGCAGGGCGACGCCGCGATCGTCCCGCTGGTGGACGTGTCGCTGTACGTGATGACGCCGGAGTTCGGCGCCGCGTCCCAGCTGGAGAAGATCGACATGCTCGACTTCGCGGACGTGGTGGCGATCAACAAGTTCGAGCGGCGCGGCGCGGCCGACGCACTGCGGGACGTGGGCCGCCAGCTCGTCCGGAACCGGGAGGCGTTCGGGCAGCGTCCCGATGACATGCCCGTGTTCGGCACCAGCGCGGCCACCTTCAACGACGACGGCGTCACCGCGCTCTACCAGCACCTCGGGGGCCTCCTGGGCGAGCACGGGCTGCGGCTGGAGGACGGGACCCTGCCCGAGGCCGCGACCAAGGTGTCGACCGGCGCCGCGACCGTCATCCCGCCGGGCCGCGTCCGGTACCTGTCCGACATCGCCGAGACCGTGCGCGGCTACCACGCGGACACGGCAAGGCAGATGGAGGCGGTGCGGCGCGTCCAGCGGCTGGCCGAGGTCCGCGCGGAGCTGACCGACGCCTCCGAGGTCGAGGTGCTGCTGGACGGGGCGCGCCGCGACGTGGCGCCGGACAGCGCCCGGCTGATCGAGGAGTGGCCGGCCGTCGTGGAGTCGTACTCCGGCGACGAGCAGGTCGTGAAGATCCGCGACAAGGAGCTGCGCACCGAGCTGACCCGCGAGTCCCTGTCGGGCAGCCGCATCCCGCGCGTCGCGCTGCCGCGCTACACCGACCACGGCGAGCTGCTGCGGTTCCTCCGGTCGGAGAACCTCCCGGGACGGTTCCCGTTCACCGCCGGGGTGTTCCCGTTCAAGCGCGACAACGAGGACCCCGCGCGCATGTTCGCGGGGGAGGGCGACCCGTTCCGCACCAACCGGCGCTTCAAGCTCCTGTCGGAGGGCCAGCCCGCCACGCGGCTGTCCACCGCGTTCGACTCGGTCACCCTGTACGGGCGCGACCCCGACGAGCGTCCCGACGTGTACGGCAAGGTCGGCACGTCCGGGGTGTCGATCGCGACGCTGGACGACATGAAGGCCCTATACGACGGGTTCGACCTGTCGTCGCCGACCACGTCGGTGTCGATGACCATCAACGGCCCCGCGCCCACGATCCTGGCGTTCTTCCTCAACACCGCCATCGACCAGGGGCTGGACGCCTTCTACGAGGAGAACGGGCGCGAGCCGTCCGCCGAGGAGGCCGCGCGGATCCGCGCGCGCGTCCTGTCGACCGTGCGCGGCACCGTGCAGGCCGACATCCTCAAGGAGGACCAGGGCCAGAACACCTGCATCTTCTCCACCGAGTTCTCGCTGCGGATGATGGGCGACATCCAGGAGTGGTTCATCGCCAACAAGGTCCGCAACTTCTACTCGGTGTCCATCTCCGGCTACCACATCGCCGAGGCGGGCGCGAACCCCATCAGCCAGCTCGCGTTCACCCTCGCCAACGGGTTCACCTACGTCGAGTCCTACCTGGCGCGCGGCATGGACATCGACGACTTCGCGCCCAACCTGTCGTTCTTCTTCTCCAACGGCATGGACCCCGAGTACAACGTCCTCGGACGGGTGGCCCGCCGCATCTGGGCCGTGGCCATGCGCGACAGGTACGGCGCCAACGAGCGCAGCCAGAAGCTCAAGTACCACGTGCAGACGTCCGGGCGCTCCCTGCACGCGCAGGAGATGCACTTCAACGACATCCGGACCACGCTGCAGGCGCTCATCGCCATCTACGACAACTGCAACAGCCTGCACACCAACGCCTACGACGAGGCCGTCACCACGCCGACGGCCGAGTCGGTGCGGCGGGCGCTGGCGATCCAGCTCATCATCAACCGCGAGTGGGGACTCGCGATGAACGAGAACCCGCTGCAGGGGTCGTTCATCATCGACGAGCTCACCGGCCTGGTCGAGGAGGCGGTGCTGGCGGAGTTCGACCGGATCAGCGAGCGCGGCGGCGTCCTCGGCGCGATGGAGACCGGCTACCAGCGCGGCCGCATCCAGGACGAGTCGATGCTGTACGAGCAGCGCAAGCACGACGGCTCCCTGCCGCTGATCGGGGTCAACACGTTCCGCACCCCGGACTCCGGCGACGGCACGCCGAAGAAGATCGAGCTGGCCCGCGCCACCGAGGAGGAGAAGCGCTCCCAGCTCGACCGCGTCCACACCTACCAGGCCGCGCACCGCGACGAGGCGCGGGCCGCCCTCGCCGCGCTCAAGGAGGCGGCGCGGGCGGGCGAGAACGTGTTCGCGGTGCTGATGGACGCGGCGCGCGTGTGCAGCCTCCAGCAGATCACCGACGCGTTCTTCGAGGTGGGCGGGCAGTACCGCCGCAACGTCTGATCGTCCGACTCATGACCGCGCGTGACGACACCGGCGCCCCGGTTCCCGTTCCGGACCGGGTGCGCCGGGTCGTGTCCATCGTCCCGTCGCTGACGGAGACGGTCGCGGTGTCGGCGCCGGGCCTGCTCGCCGGCGCCACCGACTGGTGCACCCACCCCGAGGGCCTGGACGTGCCGCGCGTGCGCGGCACGAAGAACCCCGACGTGGAGAAGATCGCGGAGCTGGGGCCGGACGTCGTCCTCGGCAACACCGAGGAGAACCGCCCCGCCGACGTCGAGGCGATGCGCGCCGCGGGCGTCCCGGTGTGGATGACCGAGATCCGCACCGTCGGCGAGGCCCTCACGTCGCTGCGCCGCATGCTCACCGAGGCGTGCCGGATACCGGTCCCGGCCTGGCTGGACGAGGCGGCGCGCGTCTGGTCGGACGTCGCGCCGCGCGCGCCCCGCGCGGCGGTCATCCCGATCTGGCGGCGGCCATGGATGGTCGTCGGCCGGGACACCTTCACCGGCGACGTCCTGTCCCGGCTCGGCGTGTCCAACGTGTACGCGGGTCACCCGGACCGGTACCCGAAGATCCCGCTGGACGAACTGAACGCGTCGGGCGCGGACCTGGTCGTCCTGCCGGACGAGCCGTACGCGTTCACCGAGCACGACGGTCCCGAGGCGTTCCCCGGCATCGACGTGGCGCTCGTCAGCGGGCGCGACCTCACCTGGTACGGCCCGTCCCTCGTCGGCGCCCCGGCCGCCCTCGCACGGCGGCTCGACGAGGCCCGCGCCCGCTAACCGTGCCCGCTAGCCGTGCCCGTCGGCCGCCTCCGGTGAGGGCGCGCGGCCGGTGAACATGGCCTCCACGCAGCGGGCCATGCGTTCGTCCAGCTCCGCCGCCGGCACGCCGGTCTCCCGGGCCAGATGCTCGCGCAGCAGCGTGTACCCGCAGATCGTGGACGCGATCGCCGCCTGCACTGCCTCGACGTCCTCGACGGGCAGGCCGCCCGCCGCGGCCTCCGCCGCGAGGTCCTCCCTGTCGGCGCCCCGGTTGAGCAGCGCCCGGGGCCGCTCGTCGCCGTCCAGCACCAGCAGCGCCGCCAGGCGGACCGGCTCGGGGTTGCGCAGGCTCGTCCAGAACAGGCGCGCCAGCCGCTCGCGCAGCGGCAGCCCGGCCGCGTCGACCGCGTCCTCCGCGTTCAGCCGCGACCGGTGGAACAGCGCCGACCGCAGCAGCGCCCGCCGCGACCCGAAGTACTGGTAGACCAGCCCGCGGTTGACGCCCGCCTCGTCGGCGACCTGCCGCAGGTTGAGCCCGGCGAGGACGCCGCCGCGCCGCAGCAGCGCGATGGCCGCCGCGCGCAGCGACTCCTCCGTCCCCTCCCGGTCGCGTGCCTGGCCGTCCTTGCGGACCGCCCGCGGCGGCGTCACCCGCCGTGCCCCCGCGGGGGCGCGGCCACGCGCACCGCCCGGCTCATGCCCGCGGACCGCCCGCCACGTAGATGACCTGCCCGGAGACGAACGAGGCGTCGTCGCTGACCAGGAACGCGACGGTGCCGGCGATGTCCTCGGGGACGCCGACGCGGCGCACCGGGATCTCCTTGGCGGCGGCGGCCTTGAAGTCCTCGAACTCCACGCCGATCCGGGCGGCGGTCGCGGCCGTCATCTCGGTGGCGATGAAGCCGGGGGCGATCGCGTTGGCGGTCACGCCGAACCGGCCCAGCTCGATCGCGAGGGTCTTGGTGAAGCCCTGCAGGCCCGCCTTGGCGGCCGCGTAGTTGACCTGGCCGCGGTTGCCGAGCGCCGACACCGACGACAGGTTCACGATCCGGCCCCAGCCCGCCTTCGTCATGTGCTCCTGCGCGGCGCGGCTCATCAGGAACGAGCCGCGCAGGTGCACCGACATGACGGCGTCCCAGTCGTCGTCGGACATCTTGAACAGCAGGTTGTCGCGGGTGATGCCGGCGTTGTTCACCAGCACGACGGGCGGGCCGAGCTCGGCGGCGACGCGCGCGACGGCGGCGGAGACCGCCGCGGAGTCGGCGACGTCCACGCCGACGGCGAGGGCCGTGCCGCCGTCCTTGGCGATCGTCTCCACGGTGCCGGCGCACGCGGCCTCGTCGAGGTCGCAGACCGCGACGGCGAAGCCCTCCTTCGCGAGGCGCACGGCGGTGGCGGCGCCGATGCCGCGCGCGGCGCCGGTGACGATGGCCACCCGGTTCTCGGTCATGTGAGCAGCCCTTCCGTCAGACCTGGATGTCCTTGGCGATGATGGTCTTGAGCACCTCGCTGGTGCCGCCGTAGATGCGGGTGACCCGCGCGTCGGTGTACAGGCGGGCGATCGGGTACTCCAGGATGTAGCCGTAGCCGCCGTGCAGTTGCAGGCACTTGTCGACGACGCGGGCCTGGACCTCGGTGCAGAACAGCTTGCAGACGGCGGCGTCGGCGGGGGTCAGCTCCCCGGCGTCCAGGGCCTCGATGCAGCGGTCGACCAGCGAGCGGGCCGCCTCGACCTCGGTGGCGCACTCGGCGAGGACGAACTTGGTGTTCTGGAACGAGGAGACGGTCTTGCCGAAGACGGTGCGCTCCTGCACGTACGCGCGGGCGAACTCGACCGCGGCGGCGGCGGACGCGTAGGAGCTGGTCGCGATGCCGAGGCGCTCCTCGGCGAGGTTGTGGGTGAGGTACTCGAAGCCGCGGCCCTCCTCGCCGAGGAGGTCCTCGACGGGCACCCGGACGTCGGTGAACGACAGCTCGGCGGTGTCGGAGCTGCGCAGGCCGATCTTCTCCAGCTTGCGGCCGACGGCGTAGCCCTCGCTCTTGGTGTCGACGGCGAGGATCGACAGGCCGGCCCGGCGGTTCTCGGGCGTGGCGGGGGACGTGCGGGCCACCACCAGCACGCGGTCGGCGAGGACGCCGCCGGTGATGAACGTCTTGGCGCCGTTGAGGATGTAGTGGTCGCCGTCGCGCTTCGCCGTGGTCTGGATGCCGGCGAGGTCGGAGCCGGTGCCGGGCTCGGTCATCGCGATGGCGGTCATCATCTCGCCGGACACGAACGGCGGCAGCCAGCGCTTCTTCTGCTCGTCCGAGCCGTACTTGAGCAGGTAGGGCAGGACGAGGTTGACGTGCACCCCGTAGCCGCCGAAGCTCACCGCGGCGCGGGCGCACTCCTCGGAGATCACCGCCTGGTACTTGAAGCTGGTCTCGCCCGCGCCGCCGTACTCCTCGGGCACCTGGACGCCGAACACGCCCAGCTCGCCGAGCTTGCCGTAGAACTCGCGCGGCGGGTGGCCGGCCTCCTCCCACGCGTCGTAGACCGGGGCGACCTCGGCCTCGATGAACGACCGGATCATGTCCCGGAACGCCTCATGGTCCTCGTTGAAAACGGTGCGGCGCACGCCGTGCCCCTCTCGCCTGCGTATCTAACGGAACGCTAACCTAACTCGAATAGCGTTCTAGAATCAAATACGAGGCGGAGGCCGCGGAGGTCAGGGGTTGACCCGCTGGGACAGCGCCTTGAGGAAGAGTGTCTGCACCTCCTCGGGGGTCTCGGCCACGTAGGCGTCCCCGCGCGTGAGCCGCGCGATTTGCCGCAGCTCGTTGACGTCCACATCGTCGCCGTTGCCGAACATGTTGATGAGGACCGGGCGCTCCGGGTCGTACTCGCGGCGGATGTGGTCGAGCGTCTCGGCGAGCGAGGGGCCGCCCGGGTCCTCGTTCCGGCCGTCCGTCCAGAGCAGCACCGAGTTCACGTACTCCGGCTTGTAGGTCCGCTTCATGTAGTCGAACGCCGCCATGACCGTCTCGTACAGGCCCGTGTCGCCGCGCTTCTTCACCCTGATCTGCGCGAACGCGCTCAGCATCTGCTGCCGCCGGGTGGCGGAGCCGAGCCGCTCGCCGAGCGGCCCGACGCTGACCAGCTCGCGCCAGTCCTGACCGCCCTCCAGCTTGGTGGAGAACACCCACTGGCCGAGCTCGCTGTCGTCCGGCAGCAGCGACAGCCCGCTCTGCGCGGTGCGGACCGTGGCCTGCAGCCGGGTGACGCCCGGCGCCAGCTTCTGGTCCATGGACCCGGACACGTCGATGATGCTGAGCATCCGGATGCTCAGCGACAGCTGCGCCCACGACTGCATGGTGCGCCGCACGTCGGCGGCGGGCGCCGGTGGCAGCGCCTTCGGCGCGCGCGGGTTCAGGCCGGTCCGGGCGGAGAACGCCGCGGGCGCGGCGCCGCCGGGGGTGCGGAACCCGAGCCGCTGGACGTCGTCGCGGGTGGCCCGGTCCGACAGCGCCCGCCCGAGCAGGCGCGCCGCGCCGGCCTTGGCCGCGTCCCCGGACAGGACGGTGACGGGATGGTCGAGGAAGATCGTCCCCTCCGCCGGGTACACCGCGACGGCCTGCTCGGCCGGACGGCGCGCGTTGTAGGAGAAGACCGCCTGCTCGGGAGCCAGCGCGACGGGGTAGCGGTCGGTGTCGCCCTTGCCGAACGCGGCGAACTCCGCCGCGACCGACGCCGCGATGCCCTCGCGGATCGTCCGGACCACGCCGGCGAACCGCGCCTGGCCGCCCGGGGAGTCGGCCAGCAGCGCGCCGGCCAGGATCAGCGAGCCCATCCCGGTGGCGCTGCGGTCGGGGTCGGGGACCTGGAGCCGGAACAGCCGCGCCGGGATGACGCCGCCGCCCGCGTCCGGGTCCTGCCCGTCGTCCGAGGACGCGCCCGCCGCGGCGAGCAGCTCCTTCCAGGACGGCTGCTCGGGCGCGCCGAGGTTGCGCAGCTGCGTCGCGAGCCCGCGGGGCATCGCCAGCACGATGGGGGAGGAGGCCATGCCGCCGAGGTCGGTGAAGGACCCGGCCGCCCCGGGCCGGTCCGAGCTGCCGACGAGCTTGGTCCACAGCGAGGAGTCGGGGATCCAGACGTCCGGCCGCTCGGTGACGCCGGCCACCCCCTTGCCGGACAGCAGCGTCGCGACGGCCGCCGGCTCGGTGGCCCGCACCCGCGCGCGGACGCACCGCCCGTCCACCTCGTCCTTGGCGTCGTTGAGGCGGCCCGCCGCCCGGATGACCGCGGGGGCGATGTCCGGCGCGGCCGCCACGGTGAGCGTGAGGGCGCCGTCGCCGGAGCAGCCGTCGCCGGCCGCGGCGACCGCGTAGGCGCCGAGGCCGGTCAGCAGCACCAGGCCGACCGCGCCCGCGAGCGGCCCGAGCAGGATGCCGCCGACGCGCCTCGGCGGCCGTCCCCGGCCGGGGAGCCACCGGCCCCGGGGCGGCTTGGCGGCGGCGTGCGCCGGCCCCGGCGGGCGGGACGCGCGGGCGGGCCGGGTGAACGCGTCGAAGGGCGCCTCGGGCCCTGCGGGCCCCGGACCGGCGGGGCGTGCGCCGGGACCGTGCGGCGCGGGCGCTCCACCGGGCTGCGAGGCGCCGAGGAAGGTGTAGGGCGTCTCCGGGTCGTCCGGCTCCGGCAGGTTCCTGGGTGCCCAGTCGGGCACGTCGTCGTGTCCGCTCATCGCCGTTCTCCGTTTCCCGGGCGGCCCGGACGGGCGGGGCGCCGGGCCGCGTCGCGCCATGTCTCGACGGCCCGCGGGTGAGACACATCAATGATCTGTCTCGGCGGGGCCAGGTGTGATGTTCGTCTCATCGGCGTCTTCCGTCAAGGGTTTCGGCGGGTCCGGACTGGATCGGAAGCGGTCAGGAGGGCGGGACGGGCACCTCGGCGAGCAGAGCGGCCAATCCGGCGGCGCGCGCCGGGGACACCTCGTCCGCCGTCCGCCCGTCCAAGGCCGCGCGCAGCCGCGCCACCCGCCGCCCGAGGTCCACCGGCCGGCCCTGGTCCACCTCGTTGAGCAGCGTGGTGACCTCGGTGGCCAGCTCGGAGCCGAACCGCGGCCCGACCTCCCCGAGCGCGATCCCCACGTCGATCGCGCGGCGCAGCCGGGTGAGGGCGCCCACCGCCGCCGTGCGCGCGTCCGCCGCCGGGACCGCCGGGCTCGCCCGCCGGGTCGGCGGTCCCGGCGGCGCGCCCGGGTCCCGCGCCGAGCCGGACGGGCCCTCGGCGGACGGGCGCGGCGGCACGGGCAGGGTGACGCCGCCCGCCGCCGGGTCCGGCAGCGCGGACATGGTCACGGCCAGCGGGACGAGCGCGAGCGCCAGCGCCGCCGCGGCGGCGCCGAGCACGCCCGCGCGCCGGGCGCCTCCCGGCCTGCGCCGGACGGGCGCCCGCTGCCCGGCGCCCGCTGCTTCCGCCGCGTCCGCGGCGCCGGCGGGGAGGGGGAGGACGGCCGTCTCACCGGCATGCGCCGCCAGCGTGCGCGCCACCTCGGCGGCCGGCGGCCGCGCGGCGGGATCGGCGGAGCGGCACCGGGCCGCGAGCTCGGCCAGTTCCGCCACCGCGCCGTCCGGCTCCCCGTCCGCCGTCTCGGGCAGGCACGCCGCCAGGATCGCGCCCAGCGCCAGCACGTCCGCGGCCTGCCCCGCCTCCGCGTCCGGCCCCTCCCGGCCCTGCGACGCCTCCGCGGCGCCCTCGTCCGCGGCGTCCGCGGCCGGGCCGGCGACGCCGAGGCCGAGGAGCTTCACGCCGCCCGCGGCGAGGAACACCTGCCCGGCCCTCAGATCGCCGTGGACGACCCCGCAGGCGTGGACGGCGGCGAGGGCGTCGGCGATCTGCGCGCACACGCCGGCCGCCTCCTGGGGGCCGGGCAGGCCGCGCGCGAGGCGGGCCGTCAGCGACTCGCCGTTCAGGTACTCGGTCACGACGTAGGTCAGCGCGTCGCCGCCGGAGCCCTCGGCCTCCCCGTAGTCGTAGGTGGTCACGATGCCCGGATGGGTGAGGGCCGCCGCGGCGCGGGCCGCGTCGCGCAGGCGCCGCCGCGTCCGCCGCCGGCCGTGCGGGACGCCGACGAGCGTCACCGCGACGCCGCGGGCGAGCAGCTCGTCGTGCGCGCGCCACACCTGGGCCGGACCGCGCCGGCCGACGCGGTGCTCCATGCGGTAGCGGTCCTCCAGCCGGAATCCCGGTTCCACGGGACCTCCCCTCTGGCGCGGGGGATGGTTGTCACCGCACAGCAGTACGCAGCGCGTCCCGGATCGGATCGGTCGTGGCCGGGAGGTTCTGACGGAGGGTGTCCGGCCGGGAACACCGCGCCCCCGCACGGATTCGGAGGCGAAAGGTTCGGAGTGACCCGGTTTCGGGCCGTGGCCGGACCAGGCCACGGCCGAGGGCTTGCTTTCTCGCCAGGATGTGCCTGCCTCCCGGTGGAGGGTCAGGCGCGGGTCACGGAGAGGGCGTCCGCGGCTCCGTGGAGCCTCTGCCACGTGCCCGGACATTGAAAAGCGGCGCCGGGTGGATACGGGGGCAATCCACCCGGCGCCGCATCATCGGTGTTCCGACGGGGGCCCGGAACACCGGCACGGGCGCTCCGACGGGGGACCAGAGCGCCGGTACAAATCGTACACCGAAACCCCCCGCGGTTAGTCAAGAGAATGTCACGACCGGATTTCCGGTCGCTGTCCGGAAACCGGCTTCTGTGCCCGGCGCGCGGGGTCGTCGAAGGCCGCGGACGCGGTCGGCTCGCGCCCGCCGTTGGCGAAGATGACCGCCACGTAGGGCAGCACGGCGGCCCCCACCACCATGAGCAGCGCCAGCCACCACGGAGCGCCGGCCACGGCGGCCGCCACCGCCCCCAGGAAGCAGGCCGTGCGGACTCCCATGGAGATCAGGTAGCGCCGCTGGCGGTTGCCGATGTCCTCCGACATGGGGCGGGGGGCGTCGGTGACCGTGTAGACCGCCGGCTCCCGGTGGTGACGGTGATTGACCTTCACCATTCCACGGTAAGCCCAAGGGGGCCGGCCTGCGACGGCGGTACGGGTCAAACCTCGGAAACGGGCCGGAACTTCGCCGCAGGGTCGAAACAATGGGAGGAACAGATGACCGATCGCACGTACCGGGTAACGGAGATCGTCGGGACGTCGCCGGAGTCCGTCGAGGCCGCGATCCGCAACGGCGTCCGGCGCGCCTCGCAGACGCTGCGGCACCTGGACTGGTTCGAGGTGACCGAGGTCCGCGGGAACATCCAGGACGGCGAGGTCGCCCACATCCAGGTCACGATGAAGGTCGGCTTCCGCCTGGAGGACGCCTGACCGCGGCCCGGCTGCTCGGCGAGGGCGCGGGCGGGTCCCCTCGCGTCCGAGGCCCGCCCCTGCCGCGGGGCGGGCCTCGGACGGGCGGGCCCGGGACGTCAGGACGCCTGCGACACCGTCGACATGTTGAAGTCGCCCACCCTGACCGGCGGCATGGCGGCCCGGGTGAAGTAGTCCGACCACTCGCGCGGCAGCGTCGGCACGGTCGCGCCGATCTCGGCGAGCCGCGACAGCAGGTCGACGGGGCTCTCGTTGAACCGGAAGTTGTTCACCGCCCCGACGACCTCGCCGTCCTCGACGAGGTAGACGCCGTCGCGGGTGAGGCCGGTCAGCAGCAGGCTCTGCGGGTCGACCTCGCGGATGTACCAGAGGCAGGTCAGCAGCAGCCCGCGCTCGGTCCGGGCGACCATCTCCTCCAGGGAGGCGCCGCCGTCCGGCCCCCTCATCGCCAGGTTGTCGACGGCCGGGGTCACCGGCAGGCCGGTGCGCTCGGCCGAGTGCCGGGTCTGGGTGAGCGCCTTGAGCGTCCCGTCGCCGATCCAGTCGGTGGCCTGCAGCGGCAGCCCGTTGTCGAACATCGACGAGTCGCGGTCGGAGAAGGGCGCGATGACGAACGGGGCGCACTCCATGCCGGGCGCGGCCGGGTCGCTGGACAGCGTGACGGGCAGGTTCGCGATCTTCTCCCCGACGCGGGTGCCGCCGCCGGGGGCGCTGAACACCGTCCGGCCGTCGTGCGCGTCCTGCGCGCCCGCCGACCAGTACAGGTAGATCATCAGGTCCGCGACGGCGGACGGCGGCAGGATCGTCTCGTAGCGCCCTGCGGGCAGGTCCACGCGCCGCTCCCCCCACTGCAGCCGCCGGGCGAGGTCGCCGGTGAGGGCGGGGACGTCGACGTCGGTGAAGTCGCGGGTGCCGACGCCCGCCCACGCCGAGCCGCCCGCGCCCTTGGCGTTCAGCTCCAGCAGCCCGGACGGCTGGTCGTGCCGCAGCCGCAGCCCCGCCGAGGTGCCGAGGAACGTCGAGGTGAGGACGTGGTTGGCGAACCCGTACAGGCGCCGGTCGCCGGCCTGCGCGGCGGCGAACGCCTCGCCGAGCGCGGGCGCGAACCCCTCGAACACGCCGATGCCGGTCTCGGCCGGGTCGGCGTCCCACGCCGCGCCGCCCCGCCCCTCGGTGACCAGCGGGCGGGCGTCCTCTGCGGGCTCGTTGCCGGCGGCGTCGGCCTCGGCGGCGCGGACCAGGTCCTCGATGCCGTCGGCGCCGACCGCCGACCGCGACACCACGCCCGCCGCGACGCCGTCGGCGGTGCGGCGCAGCGCGATGACGGTGAGGCGGCTGGAGCGGGTGACGCCGTTGGTGGTGAGGGTGTTGCCGGCCCACCGCAGGTTCGCGGTGCTCGCCTCGTCGGCGATGACGACGCAGTCGTCGGCGCGCGACAGCGACAGCGCCCGCTCGACGGCCTCCTGCGGCCTGATCGTGCTCACTGGCCCGCCTCCTTCAGCGCGTTGAGGATGTTGACGCCGCGGAACAGCGCCGCCGGGCAGCCGTGGCTGACCGGCGCGACCTGCCCCGGCTGGCCCTTGCCGCAGTTGAACGCGCCGCCGAGCACGTACGTCCGCGGGCCGCCGACGGCCTCCATCGAGTTCCAGAAGTCGGTGGTGGTGGCCTGGTAGGCGACGTCGCGGAGCTGCCCGGCGAGGCGCCCGTTCTCGATCCGGTAGAAGCGCTGGCCGGTGAACTGGAAGTTGTACCGCTGCATGTCGATCGACCAGCTCTTGTCGCCGACGATGTAGATGCCGCGCTCGACACCGGAGATCAGCTCGTCGGTGGACGGGCCGCCCTCGGCGGGCTTGAGCGACACGTTCGCCATCCGCTGGATCGGCATGCTGGACGGCGCGTCCGCGAACGCGCAGCCGTTGGAGCGCTCGGCGCCGGTGAGGCGGGCGATGCGCCGGTCCGTCTGGTACCCGGTGAACAGCCCCTCGGAGACGATGTCGAACGACTGCGTCTGCACGCCC
Source organism: Actinomadura madurae (assembly GCF_900115095.1). GTDB lineage: Bacteria > Actinomycetota > Actinomycetes > Streptosporangiales > Streptosporangiaceae > Spirillospora > Spirillospora madurae. The sequence goes on along the minus strand of NZ_FOVH01000009.1, from coordinate 360,548 downwards.
TCGTCGTCGTAGCCGATGGTGGACAGGCCGTGCTCGACCGTCCGGTCCCCGGTGATGTTCATGGCCTTCGACCCGTACTGCAGCGCCCCGAGCTTGTCGGGCGTGGCGAACGAGGTGCCCGCGTAGGCGGCCTCGTAGCCGAGCGCCCGGTCCAGCTCGGTGGCGTGCCCGATCGACTCGTGGATCGTCAGCCACAGGTTGGACGGGTCGACGACGACGTCGTACACCCCGGGGTCGACCGACGGGGCCGCGAGCTTCTCGGCGAGCAGCTCCGGGATGCGGGCGAGCTCGCCGTCCCAGTCCCAGTGCTCGCCGGACATCCACTCCCACCCGTACCCGGCGGGCGGCGCGAGCGTCCGCATCGTGTCGAACAGGCCGCCGGCCAGGCCCACGGCGTTCACGGCCGGGTGCAGGCGGACCCGCTGCTGGGTGGTGACGGTCCCGGCGAGGTCGGCGAAGAACTTGTTCTCCTTCACCTGCAGGAGCGTCGCGTCCACGTGGTCGACGCGGTCGTCGCCGAGCAGCCGGCGGCTCCACCCGGCCAGCAGCGCGATCTTCTCGGTGGTCGGCACGTCGAACGGGTCGGTCTCGTACGCGGAGATCCAGGTGCGCTCGCCGTGCACGGGCTCGGGCGCCAGCTCGATGGGCTCGCGGTTGACGGCCCTGGCGACGCCGGCGACCTCGACGGCCTGCGCGGCGGCGCGCGCCGCGCCCTCGGGCGTCAGGTCGATGCCGGCGGCGAAGCCCCAGGTTCCGTCCTTGACGACCCGGACCGACAGGCCGACGTCGTCCTCGTCCAGCGCGGTCTCCAGCGCGGCGTCGTGCAGGCGGAGGGTCTGGCTGCGGATGCGCTCCAGGCGGAAGTCGGCGTGCTCGGCGCCCAGCTCCCTGGCGCGGGACAGGGCCGCGTCGGCGAGCGCGCGTAGCGGCAGCGCGGTGAAGGCGGGATCGATGTCATGCACCCTCCGCAACCTACCCTCCGCGCTCCCGCGCGGGCCCGAACAAACCCGGGTGGGGGATCTTGTCGGTTCGGCACATCTTCACGGCCCGCCCCGGGCCGCTAGTGTCGTGCAGCAGTCACCCACCACCACAACGAGAGGGTCGTGATGAGTCGCTCTGTCCTCGTGACCGGCGGTAACCGGGGCATCGGCCTCGCCATCGCCCGCGAGCTGGCCGCGGCGGGCGACGCGGTCGCGGTCACCTACCGGTCGGGCGAGCCGCCCGAGGGCCTGTTCGGCGTCCGCTGCGACGTGACGAGCGCCGAGGACGTCGACGCGGCCTTCGCCAAGGTGGAGGCCGAGCAGGGCCCGGTGGAGGTGGTCGTCGCCAACGCCGGGATCACCAAGGACACCCTCCTGGCGATCATGAGCGAGGACTCGTTCACCTCCGTCCTCGACACCAACCTGACCGGCTCGTTCCGGGTGGCCAAGCGCGCCGTGAAGGGCATGATGCGCAAGCGCTCCGGGCGGATCGTGCTGGTCTCCTCGGTCGTGGGGTTGATGGGCTCGCCGGGGCAGTCCAACTACGCCGCGTCCAAGGCCGGCCTGGTCGGGTTCGCGCGCTCGCTGGCCCGCGAGCTCGGGTCGCGGGGCATCACGGTGAACGTGGTGGCGCCCGGGTTCGTCGACACCGACATGACGTCGGTGCTGAGCGAGGACCAGCAGAAGGCCATCACCGCCGCGATCCCGCTGGGGCGGATCGCGAAGCCGGAAGAGATCGCCAAGGCCGTCCGGTTCGTGGCCGGGGAGGACGCCGCCTACATCACCGGGGCCGTGATCCCGGTCGACGGCGGCCTGGGAATGGGGCACTGACAGTCATGGGAATCCTCGAGGGCAAGCGCATCCTGGTCACCGGCGTCCTGACCGACGCCTCGATCGGCTTCCACGTCGCGCGGATCGCGCAGGAGCAGGGCGCGGAGGTGGCGCTGACCGCCTACCCGCGGCCCACGCTCACGCAGCGGACCGCCAAGCGGCTGCCGTCCGGCCCGGACTCCCCGCCGCCGGTGCTGGAGCTCGACGTGACCGACTCCGACCAGCTGGACGCGCTCGCCGGGAACCTGCGCGACCACGGCTTCGACCACCTGGACGGCGTCGTCCACGCGATCGGCTTCGCGCCGCAGACCGCGCTCGGCGGCAACTTCCTGGAGACGCCGTGGGAGGACGTGGCGACCGCCGTGCACACCTCGGCGTACTCGCTGAAGTCTCTGACGATGGCGTGCCTGCCGCTGATGAAGGACGGCGGCTCGGTCGTCGGGCTGGACTTCGACGCCAGCAAGGCCTGGCCGGTGTACGACTGGATGGGCGTGGCGAAGGCCGGTCTGGAGTCGTGCGCCCGCTACCTGGCCAAGTACCTGGGGCCGCAGGGCATCCGGGTGAACCTGGTGGCCGCGGGGCCGCTGGCCACGATGGCGGCCAAGAGCATCCCGGGCTTCGAGGGCATGACGGACATGTGGCCGCAGGTGGCCCCGCTCGGCTGGGACGTCAAGGACAGCGAGCCCACGGCCCGCGCGTGCGCGGCGCTGCTGTCGGACTGGTTCCCCGCCACGACGGGGGAGATCGTCCACGTCGACGGCGGCCTGCACTCCGTCGGCGGCCCGTCGTGATCCTGTCCGCCTGATCCTGTCCGCCTGATCCCTTCGGCGCGATCCCTTCGGGGTGACGTCTCAGCGGGCCTCGCGGCGGCGGCGGAGCGCGCGGCCCGCGACGCTGACGTTGAGGGCCCCGACGGCCCCGGCGGCGCCCGCGGCGGCGGCGACGAGGAGCATCCGGCCGTCGTCGGCCCCGGAGGCGGCGACGGGGGAGATGAGCCGCGTCTGCGGCACCGCGGCCGTCCCGGTGGAGGCGTACCGGTAGGCGTTGGGGTTCGCGGCGATCTCGGGGGTCGGCAGCACGCCGGGCTGCCCGGACGCCGCCGAGGGGGCCTGCCCGGAGTACGGCTTGAGCCCGCCCGCGCCCGTCATGGGAGCGGGAGCGTCCCCTCCGGCGCCGCCCGGCTTCGAGGACGGCTTGCGCGGGGCCTTGGCGGGCGCCCTGCCCGGCTTCTTCACCGAGGTCTTCTCCGGGGCGGGCCGGACGGTCTTGGACGGGGTGGGCTTCGGCGTCGGCGCGGGGCTCTTCGGGGTGAGCGCCTCGCGGAGGTTGCCGAGGTTGCACTTCCAGTTCTCGATCGTGGTCTCCGGGTCGACGCCCTTCTTGCAGGTCTCCGCCGCGGCGGCCTCCGCCGGGGCGGCGAGGAGCAGCACCAGCGCCCCCGCCGAGACCGCCGCCGACGCCGTACCGAGCCGCCTGAGCCGCTGGGGCATGTCGCTCCTCCACCCGAACCGTATTCTGTTTCCTGACCCTGCCGACATCGTGTCCCATACGGGCGGGTGCGTAAACCACGGCACGCGGGTTTCTTTCCCCCCGTCCTACCTCACTGGACCACCAGTCTCCCGAGCCTGGTGCGCCGCGCGGGGGACCCGCCCTCGCGGACGGCCCTGGCCAGGGCGGGTCCGGCCGCCTGGACGACCGACAGGTGCCGCAGCGCCAGCCCGAACGCGGTGGCCACCAGCGGCCGGGTCAGCCCGCCGCCGGACAGGACCGCGACCACGGCGGGCCGTCGCGTCCCCCGGGCCAGCGCGGCGGGCACCGCCCAGCCGTGCCGCAGCCGGGACGCGTCGGCGGGGGCGATGACGGCGGCGCCGGCGGGGAAGGCGACCTCCAGCCCGTCCGGTCCGCCGCCGGTCACCACGCCCGTCTCGCCGAGCGGGGCGTGCGGGAGCGGCGCCGCCACGACCACCCGGTCGCCGGGGTCCATGCCGCGGAACGCGCCGGGGCCGGGGTTCAGCCGGGCCTTGAGCGCGGCGTTGAGGGCGGCGGCGCCCGCCTCGCCGCCCGCCGCCGGCGCGACGACCTGGACGTCGCCCGCCTCGAGCCCGAACGCCCGGGGAATCGAGTCGGCGACGAGCTGGACGGCCCGGTGCACCGCCTCGGCGGCGCCCTCCGCGGGCACCACGACGACCTCCCGCCCGGGGGCGTCCACGGCGATGAGCTCGCCGCCGCGCACCGCCTCGGCCAGCGTGCCGAGCGGGCCGGACGGCGGCTCGGCGTCGAGCGCGACGACGGGCACCGTCTCGGACGCCTCCAGGTCGTCCAGCGGGCGCCCGGGGCCGGCCGGCGGCGGGGCGCCCTGCTCCGCGCACAGCACGAGGTGGGCGCCGTCCGGGCACGCCTCGGCCAGCACCGCGCACAGCTCGACGTCCAGCGCCGCGCCGTCGGTCACGATGACCAGGTCGAGGTCGAAGGGGCGCTGCTCGCCGCGCCCGTACACCACGGCGCCCGGCGCGGCGGACGGGTCGTCCCGCGGCTCCAGCAGCCGGTGCAGGCTGGTGACCGTGACGGCGGCCGCGTCCAGGGCGGGATCGGCGGCGGCCAGATCGGCGGCGGCGCGGTCGGTGGGCGTCGCGATGGCGGTGCGGACCCCCTGCGACGCCGCGGCGGCGGCGATCCCGGCGGCGGTGCGGGCGAGGCCGTCCGGCGTGCCCCGCAGGATGCTCACGCCGGTCCTCAGCGCGGCGGTGAGCGCGAGGGAGCGGTCCTCGGGCAGCCCGTCGCGCAGCGTCTTGACGGCCGCGTCGTCCAGCAGCGGCACCGCCGTGAGCGTCAGCCGCCGCAGCCCCTCGGCGGCGGCCTCCTCGGCCAGCGCCCACCGCGCCGGGCCGAGGGTCTCCTCGGGCTCGGGCGGCTCGGCGTCCTCGCCGAAGGCCTCCTCGTCGAACTCGGGCTCCTCGGTGAGCGACAGGACCTCCGCCTCGTCCAGGGCGGCCTCGACGGCGGCGCGCGGGTCGGGGAACGCCAGCCGCTCCAGCCCGGACAGCACGTCGGCGGCGGGCGTGACCGTGTGCCCGGCGCGGGCCGCCTCGGTCAGCAGGTGCAGGACGAGGGCGGCGCCGCGGCGGGGGTCGTCCGGCCGGGCGTCCTCGCCGAGGAGGGCGCGGGCGAAGTGGTCGGCCTGCCGCGGCTGGACGCCGGGGACGCCCAGCAGCCGCCACGGGTCGGCGCGCAGCCGCCGCGCCGCGTCCGGCCCGAGGCGGGTGACGGCGGGGGCCGCGAGCGCGGCGGGCACGCCCGTCTCCGCGAAGAGCCCGGTCAGCGCCCGCAGCCCCTCGCCCGGGGCGGGGCCCGCCCCGGGCGGCGGCGCGGCGGCGGGATCGGCGGCGGGGCCGCCGGCGGGGCGCCGGTCGAGCGCGCCGGCGGCGGCCTCGGCGGCGCGCATGGCCTCGGCGGCGCGCGCCGCCCGCTCGGCGGGGGAGGGGGTCTGGTCAGGGGTGTCGGTCACGGGCTTCCCGTCGCGGCTTCACGGCTGGCGGTGGACCGTCCCGAGCGTGCCACGGACGGTCCCGGTAATCACGGACGCACCACGGGGCGGTCGCGGATCACGGCTGCGCGGCGGACTCGGAGACGTCGGAGACGTCGTCCAGCGCGTGCCGGATCTCGTTCGGCAGCGTGAGGTCCTCGCTCTCCAGGATCGCGCCGAGCTGCGCGGCGGTGCGGGCGCCGACGATCGGCGCGGCCACGCCCTCCCGGTCGCGGACCCACGCCAGCGCCACCGCGAGCGGGGAGCGGCCGAGGCCCTCGGCGGCGGTCACCACCGACTCCACGATGCGGGCGCACTCCTCGTCCAGGTAGGGCTGGACGAACTCGGCGAAGTGCGGGGCGGCGGCCCGCGACCCGGCCGGGATGCCGGTGCGGTACTTGCCGGTGAGGACGCCGCGGCCGAGCGGCGACCACGGCAGCAGGCCCGCCCCCGCGTCCAGCACAGCGGGCACGACCTCCCGCTCGATGTCGCGGCGCAGCAGCGAGTACTCCAGCTGCGCCGACACCACCGGCGCGCGGCCTGGCCAGGCGCGCTGCCAGGCGGCGGCCTTGGAGACCTGCCAGCCCGCGTAGTTGGACACGCCGACGTAGCGGGTGCGCCCGGAGGCGACCGCCTCGTCCAGCGCCGACAGCGTCTCCTCCAGCGGCGTGGCCGGGTCGTAGACGTGCAGCTGCCACAGGTCGACGTGGTCGAGGTCCATCCGGTCGAGGGAGGCGTCCAGGGCGCGCAGCAGGTGCCGGCGGGAGCCGTCGTAGCGGCCGTTCGGCCTGATCGCCGCCTTGGTCGCGATGACCAGCGCGTCCCGGTCGACGATGTCGCGCAGCAGCCGGCCGAGGATCCGCTCGCCGGCGCCGTCGTTGTAGACGTCGGCGGTGTCGACCAGGGTGCCCCCCGCGTCGGCGAACGCGACGAGCTGCGCCGCCGCCTCGTCCGGGTCGGTGTCCTGGCCCCAGGTCATGGTGCCGAGACCCAGCCGGGACACCAGCAGCCCGCTCCGCCCGAGGTGACGCTCCTTCATAGGCGGTCAATGTAGCGGTCCGCGCGATCGCGGCGGAAAGCGAGGACCGGCCGCGTCCCGGTCCCCGCCGCCCCGCGAAGATCCTGGTGAGGTCTATTGCCGGGGCCGCGGCCCGGCTAGAGTGCGCAGCCATGGCGCCACCCCCGTTCTCGATGTACTCGCCGAAGTCGCCGGACGGCGACGGCGGGCCCGACATGGCGCCGGTGTTCGGCGCCGGGCCCTCCGACGACCCCGGCTACATCGCCTCGCTGCGCGGCGAGACCGTGCTCGGCCGGACGCGCCTGATGATGCTGGCCCTGCTGGCGGCGCCCGTGCTGATCCTGGCGCTCACGCCGCTGATCGTGCAGGACGGCCGCGAGGACGCCGCGCCGTGGCTGTTCCTCCCGCCGGTCGCGGCGGCGCTGTTCGTGCTGGTGGCCGGACCGCGGGTGCCGCGCCCGATCCCGCCGGACGGCGGCCCGGAGGCGGCGCCGCCGGCGGTGCTGATGGCGTTCCGCCAGGCGGTGCTGGTGCGGTTCGCGCTGGCCGAGGGCGTGATCCTGCTGGGCCTGCCGCTGGCGATGGTCGGGCACAGCGAGCTGGTGTTCGCGGCGGCGTTCGTCCTCGGCTACCCGCTGCTGGTGTGGCTGGTGCTGCCCACGCGCGGCGGCGTCGAGCGGATGCGGCGCCGGCTGGAGGAGCGGGGCGCCGAGTCGCACCTGTGGGCGGTGCTGCTGGCCGCGCCCGCGCCCGCCGGACGGGAGGCGCCCCCCGCCCCGGAGGCGGCCCCCGGCGAGGACGGCTAGGGCCGGCCGCTCAGAGCCAGCCGCTCTTGCGCAGCCGCCGGAACAGCAGCACGCAGATGACGGCCATCACCCCGATGACCAGCGGATATCCGAAGGTCCAGTGCAGCTCGGGCATGTGGTCGAAGTTCATCCCGTAGATCCCGGCGATCGCGGTCGGCACCGCGATGATCGCCGCCCACGCGGAGATCTTGCGCATGTCCTCGTTCTGCTGCTTGCCGAGCAGCGCCAGGTGCGCGGTCAGCACGCTGTTGAGCAGCTCGTTGTGCGCGTCGACCTGCCCGTCGACGCGCAGCAGGTGGTCCAGGACGTCGCGGAAGTACTCGCGGGTGGTGCCGCACTCGGCGACCCGGCCCTTCACGATCTCCTGCAGCACGGGGACCAGCGGGTCCTCGGCGCTCCGGAACTCCAGCACCTCCCGCTTGAGGGAGTAGATGTCGGCGGTGACGTCCCGCGCGCCCGGGTCGAACACGGCCCGCTCCAGCCCGATGATGTCGACCTCGACCTCGTGCGCGACCAGCCCGTACCGGTCGACGACCTCGTCGCACACCGCGTACAGGACGGCGGTGGCGCCGTGCTTGAGCAGCTCCGGCGACTCCTCCAGCCGCTTGCGGACGGGGCCGAGCGGGTTCCCGGCGCCGTGCCGGACGGTGACCACGAAGTCGCGGCCGAGGAACACCATGATCTCGCCGACCTCGATGTCGGACGTCTCGTCGATGTAGGCGAGCGTCTTCAGCACGATGAACAGGGTGTCGTCGTAGCGCTCCATCTTCGGCCGCTGGTGCGCGGAGACCGCGTCCTCGGAGGCGAGGGGATGCAGCATCAGCTCGTCCTTGACCAGCTCGAACTCGTCCTCGTCGGGTTCGAACAGGCCGATCCACAGGAAGCAGTCGCCGTCCGCGCGGGCGGCGTCGAAGGCGTCGCTGATGTCGCCGTCGATGTCGTGGCGCACGCCACCCGCGTAGATGGCCTTGTCGACGATCACACCACGCATTCTCCCGCATCCGGGACGCGAACGGACCGCGGTGATCTCCTAGAGTGGCCGGTGTGACGACGCTTCTCCTGGTCCGGCACGGCCTGACCGCGATGACCGGCCCGGTGCTGGCCGGCTGGACGCCCGGCGTGCGCCTGGACGAGCGCGGCCGGGCGCAGGTCGCCGCGCTCGCCGCCCGCCTGGCGTCCCTCCCGCTCGCCGCCGTCGTGTCCAGCCCCCTCGAGCGCTGCGCCGAGACGGCCGAGGCGATCGCGGCCGGGCGCGCGGGCCCGGCCGGGAAGGTGGAGACCGACGAGCGGTTCGGCGAGGTCCGCTACGGCGACTGGACGGGCCGCCCCCTCAAGGAGCTGGCGGAGGAGCCGCTGTGGCGGGTCGTCCAGGCCCACCCGAGCGCCGCGCGGTTCCCCGGCGAGGCCGGGGAGTCCCTGGCGGACGCGCAGCACCGCGCCGTCGCCGCCGTCCGCGACTGGAACGGGCGGATCGCCGCCGAGCACGGCCCGGACGCCCTCTACGCCGTGTGCAGCCACGGCGACATCATCAAGTCGGTCGTCGCCGACGCCCTCGGCCTGCACCTGGACCAGTTCCAGCGCATCCAGGCCGACCCCGCGTCCCTCACCGTCATCCGCTACACCGAGACGCGCCCGTTCGCGGTCCGCGTCAACGACACCGGCGGCGATGTCGCCGGGCTGGTTCCCGAACCGCCGGCCGAGGGCTCCGGCGGCGACGGACCCGGTCCGGGGGACGCGGTCGTCGGCGGCGGCGCGTAGGGTCGGTGTCATGCCCGTCATCTCCTACGACCCGCCGGAGCGTTTCGTCGCGGGCGCCGTCGGGCGGCCCGGCGACCGTGCCTTCTACCTGCAGGCCCGCTCCGGCCGCCGCGTCACCAGCGTCGGCCTGGAGAAGTTCCAGGTGACGCTGTTGGCCGAGCGGCTCGAGGAGCTGCTGGACGAGGTGCTGCGGCGCAGCGGCGGCGAGGGCGCGGTCCCGGCCGTCGCCCCGTCCGAGCTCCAGGACGACGGCCCCCTCGACCAGCCCGTCGAGGAGGAGTTCAAGGTCGGCACGATGGCGCTGGCCTGGGACCCCGAGGACGAGCAGGTCGTGATCGAGGCGCAGGAGGTCACCGAGTCCGAGGCGGAGCCCGACGTCGGCGAGGACGACCCCGCCATCGCGGTGCTGCGGGTCCGGATCAGCCCGGCGCAGGCCCGCGCGTTCGCCGAGCGCGCGCTGAAGGTCGTCGCGGCGGGACGCCCCCCGTGCCCGCTGTGCGGCCTGCCCCTCGACACCGAGGGGCACGTGTGCCCCCGGCAGAACGGATACCTCGGCTGAGATGTACTGGATCATGCACGTCGCGGCCGGGAGAATGAGCGCATGACGCAGTCCTCCCGGGACCGTGCCCCCGCCGGCGACGTCGCCGGGCGGGGCGGGGGCGGCCGCCCGGTCTCGCCGCGCGACGCCGCCGCGGCCGAGCGGCTGCTGTCGGCCGGGCGCCTGGCCGTGGAGGGCCGGCTCGTCCAGGCCTCCAACGCCACCCTCTACTGCTCGATCGAGCACGACGGGCTGTCGGCCAACTGCGTCTACAAGCCGGTCGCGGGGGAGCGCCCGCTGTGGGACTTCCCCGACGGCACCCTCGCCGAGCGGGAGGTCGCCGCCTACGAGGTCTCCAAGGCGATGGGCTGGGGCACCGTCCCGCCCACCGTGCACCGCGACGGCCCCTACGGGCCCGGCATGGTGCAGCTGTGGGTGGAGCCCGACCCCGACGTCGACCTCGTCGCGCTGTCGCGCTCCGACGACGAGGCGATCCGGCGGATGGCCGTCTTCGACGCCGTCGTCAACAACGCCGACCGCAAGATCGGGCACCTGCTGCCGCCCGGCGACGGCCACGTGTACGGCTGCGACCACGGCGTCTGCTTCTCCACCGACTACAAGCTCCGCACGGTCCTGTGGCAGTGGCGCGGCAAGCCCCTCACCCCCGAGGCCCTGGAGGTGCTCGGCCGGGTCGACGCGGGGCTGCGGGGCGGCGCCCTCGGCGCGCGGCTGGCCGAGTTGCTCACCGCGGACGAGGTCGACGCGACCCGCAGGCGCGTCGAGCTGATGCTCAAGCACCGCATCCACCCCTACCCGCCGGAGGACTGGCCCGCCATCCCGTGGCCGCCGCTGTGACCCGGGGGTCGCCGCTGTGACCCCGGGGCCGTAACGCGCGCCCCGCCGGGCGGGCGGAAAGAGCGGAATGCTCCAATTGGGGGCATGTGCACGGCGATCATCAGTGTCGACCCGTCCTCCCCGGTCCCGGTCCTCCTCGTCGGCGTGCGGGACGAGTTCCTCGCCCGCGACTGGGACCCGCCCGGCCGGCACTGGCCCGAGCGGCCCGGCCTCGTCGGCGGTCGCGACCGCCGCGCGGGCGGCACCTGGCTCGCGGTGGACCCGGACGCGCCGCGGGCCGCGGTGGTGCTGAACGGCCGCGGCCGGATGGCGCCCGAGGCCGGCCGCGCGTCGCGCGGGGAGCTGCCGCTGCGGGTCGCCGCCGACGGCAAGCTCGGCCGCCCCGACCTCGCCGCCTTCGACCCCTTCCACCTCGCCGTCGCCGAACCCGACCGGGTGCGGCTGTGGAGCTGGGACGGGGAGGCCCTCACCGCCCGCGACCTAGGCCCCGGCCTGCACCTGATCGTCAACAGCGGGCTGGAGGGCCTGGACCAGCCGGAGGGCGACACCGAGGACGCCTACATGGAGGCGCGGCTCGCCCACTTCCGGCCGCGCCTGGCCGCCGCGCCGCGCCCCGAGCCGGGCCCGGACGACCCGCCGGAGCGGGCGTGGGGCGCCTGGCTGCCGCTGGTGAACGGCGACGGGCTGCCCCGCGCCGACCACCGGTCCCTGCTCCCCCTGCTCGACCTGGGCGACGGCCGCGTCTGGGGCACCACCTCGGTCAGCCTCGTCGCGATCCGCCGCGACGGCGTCCGGTACGACTTCAGCGCCGCGCCCGGCGACGGGGAGGCCTGGACGCGCGTGCGGTGAGGGACGGGTGACGCCCGGTCTGACAAGTGTGGCTGCGGAGCATGACTCTCGGTGCTAGGTTGGCTACTCGACGCGATCTTCGCCGGGGCGCCGGCCGCCCGCGGAGACCGGTCACCGGCGCACGGGAGGGCGGATGGCAGCAGCGGCACGCCCGGCACCGGTGCGCGACCGGCCCGCCGCCCCGGCCCCGGAGCCGCCGGCCGGCCCCGCCGCCCCGGTGCCCGGCCGCAGCCCGTTCCAGCTCGCGCTAGGCCGGTTCCGCCGCGACCGCGCCGCGGTCGCGGCCCTCGGCGTCCTCACGCTGATCGTGGCGTTCGCCGCGCTGGCGCCGCTGTGGGCGCACCTGACCGGCCACCCCTACCACGCGACGTTCCCCGAGACGGGCCTGGACGCCGGCGGGCGGCCCCGCGGGCCCTGCGCCGCGTTCCCGCTCGGCGCCGACCAGCTCGGCCGCGACGTCCTCGTCCGGGCCGCGTACGGCGCCCGGATCTCCCTGGCCGTCGGCGTGCTCGCGGCCCTGCTCGCGGCCGTCGCCGGGACCGCCGCAGGGACCCTCGCCGGGTTCGCCGGCGGCGCCGTGGACGCCGTCCTCGCCCGGCTGATGGACATGACGCTCGCGCTGCCGTACCTGCTGGTCGCGATCACGCTGTCCACCACGTTCCAGATCGGCTCGGCCGCCGCGAGCCTGACGATGACCGTCGCGGTGATCGCGTTCTTCTCCTTCGCCTCGTTCGGCCGGATCATCCGCGGCCGGGTGCTCGCCCTCACCCGCGCCGAGTTCGTCGAGGCGGCCCGCGCGCTCGGCGCGTCCCGCACCCGGATCGTCGTCGGCGATCTGCTGCCGAACCTGGTGGCGCAGATCACCGTGCTGACCTCGCTGCTGATCCCGGCGTCGATCGTGTTCGAGGCGACGCTGTCGTTCCTCGGCGCCGGGGTGCGGCCGCCGATGCCGAGCTGGGGGTCGATGCTCGGGGAGGGCGGCGACGTGTACCGCTCCGCCTGGTGGCTGCTCGCCGTCCCCGGTGTGCTGCTGCTGCTCACCACGCTGTCGTTCAACCTGCTCGGCGACGGCGTCCGCGACGCCCTGGACCCGCGCGGCGACCGGTCAGCCGGGGGCGGGTGAGCGCCCGTGGCGCGCTTCGCCGTCCGCCGGCTGCTGTACGCGGCCGTGGTGCTGTGGCTGGTGTCCACGCTGGTGTTCGTGTTCCTGCACGTCTCGCCGGTGCCGGTGGAGCGCGTCATCGGCGGGCCCCGCGCCACCGCCGACACGCTGCGGCAGATCCGCGCGAACCTCGGCCTGGACCGGCCCGTCCTCGTCCAGTACTGGCGGTTCACCGGGCGGCTGCTGAGCGGCGACCTCGGCGACTCCTACGTCAACGGGACGCCGGTCACCGCCCTGATCGGCGCCCGGCTCCCGACGACGCTGCTGCTGGTGGCCGGCGCCGGGGTCCTGTGGTTCGCCGGCGGCGTCACGCTCGGGGTGCTCAGCGCCACCCGGGCGCGGAGCCTGTGGGACCGCGCCTCGACCGTGGTCACGCTGATCGGCCTGTCCACCCCGCCGTTCGTGATGGCGCTCGCGCTGCTCCACCTGTGCGCGACCAGGCCCGGCGAGCACGGCGTCCACCTCTTCGAGGCGGGGCCGCCCCTGCAGGAGCACTTCCTGCGGCGGATGGTCCTGCCGTGGATCGCGCTGGCGTTCCTCATGCTCGCCGCCTACACGCGCCTCACCCGCGGCGCGATGCTGGAGGCGCTGAGCGAGGACTATGTGCGGACGGCGTGGGCGAAGGGGCTGCCGCGGCGCCGCGTCGTGTGGAGGCACGGGCTGAGGGCGGCGCTGACCCCGGTCGTCACCCAGCTCGGCATCGACCTCGGCGCGCTGATCGGCTCCACGATCGTCACCGAGAAGGTGTTCGGGCTGCAGGGCGTGGGGCAGCTCGTCCAGCAGTCCATCGCGCTCGGCGACACCCCGGTGATCATCGGGGTGACGCTGCTTGTGACGCTGTTCGTGGTGGCGGCGAACCTGGTCGTCGACATCGGCTACTCGGTCCTGGACCCGCGCGTGCGGCTGCGCTGAGGGCCACCCCGGCGGCGGTGCCCCCCGGTCAGATGGGGTGATCTCGGATTCCTGCCGCTAAGTGCGCATGGATAAGCTTTCGGTATGCGATCGTGGCCCGCCTCCGAAGTCCCGAGCCTGTCCGACGCGGGACTGCCCGCCGCGACCCGGCCGCTGAGCCTGCACGACACCGCGACGGGGACCGCGCGTCCCACGTCCCCGGGCGCCACCGCCCGGATGTACGTGTGCGGCATCACCCCCTACGACGCCACCCACCTCGGGCACGCCAACACCTACCTGGCGTTCGACCTCGTCAACCGCGTGTGGCGCGACCTCGGCCACCGGGTCCACTACGTCCAGAACGCCACCGACGTCGACGACCCGCTTCTGGAACGTGCCCGCGAGACCGGCGAGGACTGGCGGGAGCTCGCCGACCGGGAGATCGAGCTGTTCCGCGGCGACATGACGGCGCTGCGGATCCTGCCGCCCGACCAGTACGTCGGCGCGGTCGAGGCGATCCCGCTGATCGTCGAGATGATCGAGAAGCTGCGCGGCCGGGACGCCGCCTACGAGGTGGCCGGCGACGTGTACTTCCCGGTCGCGTCCGACCCGTCGTTCGGGCAGGTCAGCGGCCTGACCCGGGAGGAGATGGCGCCGCTGTCCGCCGAGCGCGGCGGCGACCCGGACCGCGCCGGCAAGCGCGACCCCCTCGACGCGCTGCTGTGGATGGCGCGCCGCCCCGGCGAGCCGGGCTGGGAGTCGCCGTTCGGCGAGGGCCGCCCCGGCTGGCACGTGGAGTGCTCGGCGATCTCCGTCGAGTACCTCGGGATGGCGTTCGACGTCGAGGGCGGCGGCTCGGACCTGGCGTTCCCGCACCACGAGATGGGCGCCTCCCACGCCCAGGTCGCCACGGGGGAGCGGCCCCACGCCCGCGCCTACGTCCACGCCGGCATGGTCGGCCTGGACGGCGAGAAGATGTCGAAGTCGCGCGGCAACCTGGTGTTCGTGTCGAGGCTGCGGGAGGCCGGCACCGACCCGATGGCGATCCGGCTGGCGCTGCTGGCCCACCACTACCGCGCCGACTGGGAGTGGACGCCCGGGGCCCTGGACGAGGCGTCCGCGCGCCTGCGCCGCTGGCGCGACGCCGTGGCCCGCCCGTCCGGCCCGCCCGCCGAAGGCCTGGCCGCGGCGGTGCGCGGCCACCTGGCCGACGACCTGGACGCCCCCGCCGCGCTGGCGGCCGTCGACGCCTGGGCCGCCTCGGCCGGCACCGACACCGCCGCCCCGTCCCAGGCCCGGGCCATCGCCGACGCCCTGCTCGGCGTCGCGCTCTGACCCGGCGCACCCTGGGCACGATCCTGAGCACGGCCCCGGAGCCGGTCCGGCGGCGCCTCATTCCATGACGTAGCAGTCCCAGGCCGACGGGTTCCCCGCGTCCCCGCCGAGGCGCGCCTCGGCGTCCGGCCGGTACTGCGCCGCGCAGACCTGCGTCATCGTGATCTGGGTGTCGACGCCGATGTCGCCGCCGCGCGGGACGCAGTACCAGTCGCCGGACCGGAACTCGGCGTCGCGGCCGCGGTCCCCGCAGTACTTGCCGGGGTCGGGGGAGCCGAGCACGACGGGGCTCGGCGGAGGGTCGTCGGTGCGCGTCGGACGGCCGCCCCCGCCGCCGCCGGGCCGCGTCCCCTCACCCTGCCCGGGGCGGCCCGGTGCCGTGGTGCCCGGCGGCCGGGACGTCCGGCTCCGGGACGGCGGGGACGGCGGCGCGGACGACCGCCCGCCCGCCGTCGTGGGCTCGGTGACCCGCCCGCCGCCGGCCCCGGCCGTCCCGGACGGCTCGCCGCCCCGCCGGTCCAGCAGCACGTACCCGGCGGTCCCCGCGGCCCCCGCGACCACGGCCGCGGCGACGGCGGCGGCCAGCGCCCGGCCGAGCCGGCGCCGCCCGCCGGGACGGCCGCCGTCCGGGTTCGGCGCGGTGGCCGCGGGCGGCAGCGTCGCGTCGCCGTCGCCCGCGCCCTCGGGGGCGCCCTCTGCCGGGCCGTCTGCCGGGCCGTCTGCCGGGCCGTCCGCCGGGGGCTCCGGCGGTGCGGGCGGGGGCCCGGTGGGGCCGGGCCCGGCCGGCGGCGGCTCGAAGGCCTCCTCGTGCCCGACGAGGCGCAGCAGCAGCTGCGCCGCCGTCGGCCGCCGCGCGGGGTCCTTGTCCAGCGCCGCCCCGACCAGCTCGCGCAGCTCGCCGTCCAGGCCGCCGAGGTCGGGCACCTGGTGCAGCACCCGGTACATGACCGCCGGGACGGAGTCGGACCCGAACGGCGGCCGCCCGGTCGCCGCGAACACCATCGTCGCCCCCCACGCGAACACGTCCGCGACGGCGCCGATCTCTCCGCCGGACACCTGCTCGGGCGCCATGTACGCGGGGGTGCCGACGGCGCGGCTGCTCACCGCGCTCGCGGCGTCCAGCACCCGCGACAGCCCGAAGTCGATCACGCGGGGCCCGTCGGGGCCGAGCAGCACGTTGTGGGGCTTGAGGTCGCGGTGCACGATCCCGGCGCGGTGGATGGCGGTGAGGGCGCTGGCGGTGCTGACGGCGAGCCGGTCCAGCGCGCCGCCGCGCATCGGCCCGTCCCGCGCGACGAGGCGGTTCAGCGCCTCGCCGGGGACGTACTCGCTGACGAGGTACGGGCTGTCCCCGGCGACCTCGGCGTCCAGGAACTGGGCGGTGCAGAACCGGGCGACCTGCTTGGCGACCTCCGCCTCCCGGACGAACCGGGCCCGCGCGGTGTCGTCCTCCTCGAACTGGACCCGCAGCAGCTTGACCGCGACACGCTGCCCGTCGGCGCCCTCCCCGAGGTAGACGGTGCCCTGGGCGCCGGATCCGAGCCGCCCGAGCAGCGCGTAGCCGCCGAGCCGTCTCGGGTCGTGCTCGTTCAGCGGCCGGGGCTCCGGCAAGGTCTCGCGCTCCCTTCGGTCGGTCGGCGGTCACGGGGCGTCACAGCAGGCCCGCCAGCCTGTACAGGACCAGCGAGCCGGCGACCGCCACGTTGAGGCTGCTGCCGGTACCCACCATAGGGATCTCGACGGCGAGGTCGAGCAGGTCCAGTGCTTCGGGCGGGATGCCGGTCTGCTCGTGGCCGAGCACCACGACCGTCCGGGCGCGCGCCGCCGGGAGGTCGGCGAGCCGCACCGCCTCGTCGGCCAGCTCCACGCCCGCGACCTGGGAGCCCGCCTCCCGCTGCCGCTCCAGCCAGCCGAGCGGGTCGCGCACCCAGTGGACGCACGCGGGCCGGCGGAGGGTGTTGCCGCGGGCGAGGGCCTCCGGCACCCACGGGTGCCGGGGCACGGCCATGCAGGCGCCGACGGCGTCGCAGGTGCGCAGCAGGGTCCCGAGGTTGGCGCCGTGCAGGGGCCACAGGGGCGCCACGACGAGGTGGTCCCAGCAGGTGTGGCCGCGGCCGCGGCGCTGGCGGCGCAGCTCTCGCGGCGTGCGGACGCGGATCGACGCGGCCGCCGGGCGGGGGCTCACCAGCCCTGGGCGCTACCGCCCTCCGAGAAAAAAGAGATCATGAGGGGCGCACTTCGCGGCGTGCGCGGGCCATCGCCGGGGGAGACACGGACACGGCCGAGTGTAGCCGCGCGGGCCGGGAGCCGCCCAGGGCGAGACGGCGGGTCCGCCGGGGATCAGCCGGGGTCGCGGCGGCGGAGGTAGCGCTCGAACTCCCGGGCGATGGCGTCGCCGCTCGCCTCCGGCAGCTCGGTGGCGTCCTTCTGCTCCTCCAGGGTGCGGACGTACTCGGCGACCTCGGAGTCCTCCTCGGCGAGCTCGTTGACGCCGTGCTCCCAGGCGCGGGCCTCCTCCGGCAGCTCGCCGAGCGGGACGGTCACGTCCAGCAGGTCCTCGACGCGGCGCAGCAGCGCCAGAGTGGCCTTGGGCGACGGCGGCTGCGCGACGTAGTGGGGGACCGCGGCCCACAGCGACACGGTGTCGAGGTCGGCCTTGGCGCAGGCGTCCTGGAGGACGCCGAGGATTCCGGTCGGGCCCTCGTAGCGGGCCGGCTCCAGGTGCAGGGTGTTGACGAGCCCGGCCTCGGACGCGGCACCGGTGACGGGCACCGGGCGGGTGTGGGGGGCGTCGGCGAGCAGCGCGCCCAGCAGCACGACGTTGCGGACCTCCAGCTCCAGCATCAGCCCGACCAGCTCGCGGCAGAACGACCGCCACCGCATGTTCGGCTCGATCCCGTGCACCAGCACGACGTCCTTGCCGTTCGGCAGCCGCGCCCACGACACCCGGGTGGTGGGCCAGGTGATGCCGCGGGTCTCGCCGTCGCTCATCTCCACGATCGGGCGGGTGACCTGGAAGTCGTAGTAGTCGTCCGGATCGAGCTCGGCGATGGGCACCGCCTCCCAGGTCGACTCCAGGTGGGCGATCACCCCGCTGGCGGCCTCGCCGGCGTCGTTCCACCCCTCAAAGGCGGCCACGAGCACAGGATCGACGAGTTCCGGCACGCTTTCGAGCTCGACCACGCGCTGCCTCCTTCCGACGCCCTGGTACAGCGTCACCGACGGGGGCCGTCATTCCCGGGGCGGGGGCCCCGGTCATGATCGGTGGCTGTCAGCCTACGTCCTGACAGTGACCTACCCCACCCCTCCGCAGGGCAGACCCCGCCCTGTACGCCCGCGGCGGAACCACGTCACGATCGGGTCACTTGCCCTTGGGGGTGGTGTGGACGATCAGCACGTCGCAGGGGGAGCGGTGCGACAGGTTGGCCGGGACGGACCCGAGGATGCGGCCCGCGAGGCTGTTGAGCCCCCGGTTGCCGATCACCAGCAGGTCCACCTCGCGCTCCTTGGCCAGCTTGGACAGCACGTCGACGGCGTCGCCCTCGACGGCGGCCTGCTGGATGTCGGTGGCGCCGGCCGCGACCGCCCGCTCCCGCGCGGCGCGCAGCGCGTCGTCTGCGGGCGTGGACCCCTGCACCTTGTAGGCCAGGTCGCCGAGCCGGTCGGCGGCGGAGGCGCGCTCGCGCTCGGGCATCGGGCTGTAGGCGGAGGCCAGCAGGAGCGTGGCGCCGGTGGCGGCGGCCAGCTGCGCGGCGCGGTCGACCGCGCGGAACGAGGAATCGGAGCCGTCGGTGCCGACGAGGACGATGCGGTACGCGCTCATGCCGTTCCTTACCCGTTGGTAGTCACTGGGGGAACGGTATCGGTCCCCCGACCCATCCGTCACGGCCTTCTTGCACGGTCCGTCCAAGAAGAGGCGCTGATCACGGCGGCTAGGGTGGAGGGCCGCATATCGACCGGATATCGACCAGGTGAGGAGAAACGTGACCCGTGGGCGCCTGCAGGCCGTGCTGTTCGACATGGACGGCCTGCTCATCGACTCCGAGCGCGTGTGGCTGGAGGTCGAGACGGAGGTCATGGCGTGGCTGGGCGGCGAGTGGAGCACCGCCCACCAGGAGCATCTCGTCGGCGGCTCCCTGTACGTCGCCGCCGACTACATGCTGGAGCTGACCGGCGCCCCGGCCTCCCGCGAGGAGGTCGGCCGCCGGATGCTGGACGGCATGGCCGAGCGGCTGAGCGCCTGCGTGCCGCTGATGCCGGGCGCCAAGGAGTTGCTCGCCGAGGTCCGCGCGGCCGGGGTGACCGCGGCGCTGGTGTCCTCCAGCCACCGGCGGCTGATCGAGCCGGTGCTGGACGCGGTCGGACGCGAGTACTTCGCGCTCAGCGTCGCCGGCGACGAGGTGGAGCGCGTCAAGCCCGACCCGGAGCCCTACCTGGCGGCCGCGGCCCGGCTCGGCGCCGACCCGGCCCGCTGCGTGGTGCTGGAGGACTCCCCGAACGGCGTCGCGGCGGCGGAGGCGGCGGGCTGCGTCACCGTCGCGGTCCCCGGCGTCCTGCCGATCCCGCCCGCCCCGGGACGCACGGTGGTCTCCTCGCTGCGCGAGGTGGACCTGGCCATGCTGCGCTCGCTGGCCGCCTGATACCCGCGCCGGCCGTTCCGCCTGATACCCGCGGGGTGGACCCTAGGGGACGGCTACCGCCGCGGGAGGAGACGGCCGCGGACGCAAACCGTCCGCCGGGAGGAGCAGGACCGCCGCCTCGCGTGTGACGATGGAGGGAGCACCACCGCACGGAATGAGGGGCCGGTATGAGCGACGAAGTCATTTACGCGATCAGTATCGGGGTGACCCTGGTCGGGCTGGTGATCAGCTGGGGCGCCTTCCGCCGCCGGGGCGCCGGCGCCGGGCTGCGGGGTGCGTCCCTGTCGCTGGTCCCGCTGGCGGCGGCGATGACCGGGGTGACCGAGTTCTTCGCCGACCTGGTGTTCAGCCCGGTGAAGTGGGCGGGCGTCGTGGTGGCGGGCCTGGCCGTCCTGCTCTACATGACGTCCGGGGCGATGCTGAGCCGCCGCGCCGGCTCCGAGGGCGGCGGGAAGGCCGCCGAGCGGGGCGCGGAGTCCAAGGCCGCGGGGCGGTCGGCGAAGAAGCAGAAGCGCGCCGTTGAGGGCCCGGCGCAGGGCGGCGGCGACCCGGAGATGGCGGAGATCGAGAAGATTCTGCGCGACCGCGGCATCTCCTGATCCGGACCGCGGTCCCACCGCGCACGAGGCGGCGGCGGGCCGGGACGTCCCCTTTCCGGGGGCGCGTCCCGGCCCGCCGTTTCTGTGCGCCGGGGCGCTGACCTGCGGACGTTCGATCTCGGAACGGACTCAGTACGGTAAACTTTGCCGGTCTAGACCGCCCGCGGCTTGCCTGTCCAGCTTGACGCGTACGTACTATTCGCACGATTTGTCCGGCGTGTTGTGCGAGCGCGTGTTGCCCAGATGACGACGAGATCACAAGTCAGATACGGGTACTGGCGAAGGTCGCTTCACGGATGGACAGTCGTGCCCGAAGGACTACGTTTCCCTTCAGCAAACGCGGCGTAACGGGCATGGAGGCAGCGGATGATCTCCGCGGCCGCCGGTCACGCGCCGGCGGCGTGGCCGAACCAGTGGCCGGACGGTAGGAGGTATGGAGCGTGGCCGCACCCATCGAGGTGAGCGGATCCGACACCGAGGCGCAACCGGAATCGGTCCTCGCCGGTGTCGACCGAAATAAGATCCAGGGGCGTTCCCTCGGGCAGATCGCCTGGATGCGGCTGAAGCGCGACAAGGTCGCCCTGACCGGCGCACTGATCGTCATCATGCTCATCCTGATCGCCATCTTCGGCCCGTACTTCGTGCAGAACCCGCTGACCTACCACCAGAACCTCATCGACCCGACCTACAACCGGCCGAAGTCGGGGTTCTGGCACTCGGGCATCAGCGGTGAGCACTGGCTCGGCGTCGAGCCCGGCACCGGCCGCGACATGCTCGCCCGGATCGTGCACGGCGCGCGGATCTCGCTGCTGGTGTCGTTCCTGGCCACCCTGCTGTCGGTGGTCATCGGCACGATCATGGGGATCACCGCCGGCTACTTCGGCGGCTGGGTCGACTACCTCATCAGCCGCGCGATGGACGCGTTCCTGGCGTTCCCGCTGCTGCTGTTCGCGATCGCGCTGGTCGGCGTGGTGTCCGACGGGGCGTTCGGGCTGAACGGCAACGGCCTGCGGATCTCGGTGCTGGTCGTCGTCATCGGGTTCTTCAACTGGCCCTACATCGGCCGCATCATCCGGGGCCAGACGCTGTCGCTCAGGGAGCGGGAGTTCGTCGACGCGGCCCGCAGCATGGGAGCCCGGAACGGCTACGTGCTGTTCAAAGAGGTCCTGCCGAACCTGGTCGCCCCGATCCTGGTCTACTCGACCCTGCTGATCCCGACGAACATCCTGTTCGAGGCGGCGCTGTCGTTCCTCGGCGTCGGCGTCATCCCGCCGACCCCGTCCTGGGGCGGCATGCTGACCCTCGCGGTGCCGATCTACTCCTCGGACCCGATGTACATGATCATCCCGGGTATGGCCATCTTCATCACCGTCCTCGCCTTCAACCTCTTCGGTGACGGGCTGCGGGACGCTCTCGACCCTCGGGGCAAGTGACTCGGGTTCATCCGACCCGTCTATTTGAAGGGGTGCGCCTGCACATGAACAAGATGAGACCAATCGCGGTCTTCGCGGCCGGGGTGGTCGCGGCCGCGGGGCTCGCCGCCTGTGGCGGCGGAGACTCCGGAGAATCCGGGAGCGGGCCCGGCTACAACGCCGGCGTCAACGAGGTCGTCAACAAGTCGGACAAGAAGGGCGGGACGCTCAAGCTCGGCGACTCCGACGACTTCGACTCGCCGGACCCGGGCAACACGTACTACGCGTTCTCCCAGAACATCGCCCGCCAGTACGGCCGCGCCCTGACGACGTTCAAGCCCGCCGCGGGCCAGGAGAGCAACGAGGTCGTCCCCGACCTCGCCACCGACCTCGGCCAGTCCAGCGACGGCGGCAAGACCTGGACGTACAAGCTGCGCACCGGCGTCAAGTACGCCGACGGCACCACGGTCACCTCCAAGGACGTCAAGTACGCGGTCGAGCGCAGCAACTACACCAAGGAGCTGCAGCTCGGGCCGAAGTACTTCAAGCAGTACCTCGTCGACAACAAGCCCGCCTACAAGGGCCCGTACGATGACAAGAGCGACGCCGGCCTGAAGTCGATCGAGACCCCCGACGACCAGACGATCGTCTTCCACCTGAACACGCCGTTCCAGGAGTTCGACTACCTGGTCGCGATGTCGCAGACCATGCCGGTGCCGAAGGCCAAGGACACCGGCACCAAGTACGAGACCTCCATCCTCTCCAGCGGTCCGTACAAGGTCGACAACTACACGCGCGGCAAGTCGATGTCCCTGTCGCGCAACCCGCACTGGAACCAGAGCACGGACCCGATCCGCAAGGCGCTGCCCGACAAGATCGAGATCCAGCTCAAGCAGAACGCGGACGACATCGACCAGCGGCTGCTGTCCGGCGCGCTGGACATGGACATCACCGGTGTCGGCGTCCAGTCGGGAACCCAGCCGAAGGTGCTGACCCCCGAGCAGAAGCCGTACGTCGACAACCCCGTCCAGGGCTTCCTGCGGTTCATGTCGCTGAACCAGCACGTCAAGCCGCTGGACAACATCCACTGCCGGCTCGCCGTGCAGTACGCGACCGACAAGGTCGCCGCGCAGACCGCCTACGGAGGCCCGCTGGCCGGCGGCGACGTCGCCACCACGGTGCTGCCGCCGTCGGTGGAGGGCTACACCAAGTTCGACCTGTACCCGCAGAAGCAGGCCGAGGGCGGCGGTCTCGACCAGGCCACCCTCGACAAGGCCAAGCAGGAGCTGCAGGCCTGCGGCAAGCCGGACGGCTTCAGCAGCAAGATCTCGGCGCGGTCCGACCGGCCGAAGGAAGTCGCGATGGCCGAGGCGATCCAGCAGAGCCTCGCCAAGGTCGGCATCAAGGTCAGCATCGTGCAGTTCCCGGCCGGTGACTACTTCAACAAGTACGTCGGCGTGCCGAAGTACGTGCACGACCACGGCATCGGTATGATGATCATGGCGTGGGCCGCGGACTGGCCGACCGGCTACGGCTTCCTGGCGCAGATCGTCCACGGTGACGCGATCAAGCCGTCCGGCGGCAACAACCTCGCCGAGCTGGACGACCCCGCGATCAACAAGGCGCTCGACGACGCGATCGCCAACCCGGACAAGGCCGCCCGGATGAAGGCCTACGGTGAGATCGACAAGCTGGTCATGCAGTCCGGCATGGAGGTGCCGCTGATCTACGCCAAGGCCCTGATGTACCGGCCGAAGCGTGTCACCAACGCGGGCATCACCTACGCCTACGGCGGCATGTACGACTACCTGAACATGGGCGTGGAGTGACACTCCGCTCGTCCGTGCGTCCATCTGAAGGCAGGTGAAGGCGACGCCCGCCGGCCGTGCCGGGACCCACAGGTCCCGCCGGCCGGCGGGTGGGGCCGAGCAATGTGTTCGCATACATCATCCGGCGCCTCATCGGTGCCGTCATCATGTTGCTGCTGGTCAGCCTGGTGACCTTCGGCATCTTCTTCTGGCTTCCGAAGCTGGCGGGGCAGACCACCGACCAGATCGCGGCGTCCTACGTCGGCAAGGCCCCGACCGCCGAGGCCATCCAGGACACCAAGGAACGGCTCGGCCTCGACAAGCCGGTCATCGTGCAGTACGGCAACTACCTGAAGGCCATCGCGGTCGGCAAGGACTACAAGGCCGGCCCGGTCACCGACCACTGCCCCGCGCCGTGCCTCGGGTACTCCTTCCGCAGCAGCCAGCCGGTCCTGGAGACCCTCCTCGACCGCGCCCCGGCGACGGCGTCGCTGGCGCTCGGCGCCGCGATCGTCTGGCTCGCCGGCGGCATCACCACCGGCGTGGTGTCGGCGCTGCGAAGAGGAACGATCTGGGACAGAACGACAATGATCATCGCGTTGAGCGGTGTGTCGCTCCCGATCTACTTCACCGGCCTGGTGTCCCTCGCGCTGTTCTCCTACACACTCAAGATCTTCCCGGGCGGCGGCAGCTACACCCCGTTCACCGACAATCCGGTGCGGTGGTTCCAGGCGCTGGTGCTGCCCTGGGTGACGCTCGCGTTCCTTTACGCGGCGATGTACGCGCGGCTCACCAGAGCGGGCATGCTGGAGACGATGAACGAGGACTACATCCGCACCGCCCGCGCCAAGGGGCTGCCGGAGAGGACCGTCGTCACCAAGCACGCGCTGCGCGCGTCGCTGACCCCGATCCTCACGATCTTCGGTCTGGACCTCGGCCTGCTGCTCGGCGGCGCGGTGCTGACCGAGAACACCTTCGGGATCCCGGGGCTCGGGCAGCTCGCGATCAGCTCGATCCGGGGCGGTGACCTGCCCATGGTGCTCGGCGTCACGCTCCTCACGGCGACCTCCATCGTCATGATCAACCTGGTCGTCGACATGCTGTACGCCATCGTCGACCCGAGAGTGAGGCTGGGCTGATGACCGGCACCGCGCCCGCCGCGGACACCGCGGGCACCGGCGACGCCCCCACGGCGTTCCTCGAGGTCCGCGACCTGAAGATCCACTTCCCGACCGACGACGGCCTGGTGAAGTCCGTCGACGGGCTGTCGTTCCAGCTGGAGCGCGGCCGCACCCTCGGGATCGTGGGGGAGTCCGGCTCCGGCAAGAGCGTCACCAGCCTCGGCATCCTCGGCCTGCACAACCGGCGCAACGCCGACGTGTCGGGCGAGATCTGGCTGGACGGCAAGGAGATCGTCGGCGCCTCGCAGGCCGAGGTGCGCCGCCTCCGCGGCCGGAACATGGCGATGATCTTCCAGGACCCGCTGTCGTCGATGCACCCCTTCTACACGGTCGGCCACCAGATCATCGAGGCCTACCGGGTGCACAACGACGTGTCGAAGGCGGTCGCCCGCAAGCACGCCATCGACATGCTCGGCAAGGTCGGCATCCCCAGGCCGGACAAGCGGGTGGACGACTACCCGCACCAGTTCTCCGGCGGCATGCGGCAGCGCGCGATGATCGCGATGGCGCTGTCGTGCGACCCGGAGCTGCTGATCGCCGACGAGCCGACGACGGCGCTGGACGTGACCGTCCAGGCGCAGATCCTGGATCTGATCCGCGACCTGCAGGAGGAGTTCAACTCCGCCGTCATCATGATCACCCACGATCTCGGGGTGGTCGCGGAGCTGTCGGACGACATCCTGGTGATGTACGCGGGCCGCGCCGCGGAGTACGCCTCGGTCGACGACGCGTTCCACCGGCCGCTGCACCCCTACACGTGGGGGCTGCTCGGCTCGATGCCGCGGCTGGACCGGGAGCGGTCGGAGCGGCTGCTGCCGATCGAGGGGTCGCCGCCGAGCCTGATCAACGTGCCGTCCGGGTGCGCGTTCCATCCCCGCTGCCCCTACGCCGACCTCAACGACGGCAAGAGCACGACCGAGCGGCCCGAGCTGCTGGAGGTCGAGCCGGGCCACAAGGCGGCGTGCCATCTCTCCCTGGAGAAGCGGCGGAAGATCTGGAACGACGAGATCCGGGCGAAGCTGTGACGAGCACGGGTGGTAACGAGACTGTGAACACGACCAAGACGCCGGCCGGGCAGGCCGCCGCGGACGAGGGGACCCGCGCCCCGCGGGACGGGGAGCCGCTGCTGGAGGTGGACAACCTCGGCAAGCACTTCCCGGTGACGGCGGGGCTGCTGCGCCGCCAGGTCGCGGCGGTGAAGGCCGTCGACGGGGTGTCGTTCTCGGTCCGCAAGGGCGAGACCCTCGGGCTGGTGGGGGAGTCGGGCTGCGGCAAGTCCACCACCGGCCGGATGATCATGCGGCTGCTGGACCCGAGCTTCGGGAAGATCACCTTCGAGGGCGAGGACATCACCCACATGTCGCAGGGCCGGCTCCGGCCGCTCCGCCGCGACCTCCAGATGATCTTCCAGGACCCGTACTCGTCGCTGAACCCGCGCAAGACGGTCGGCGCGATCGTCGGGGCCCCGTTCCGGCTGCAGAACATCGAGGCCAAGGAAGGCGTGAAGAAGGCCGTCCAGGACATCCTGGAGCTGGTCGGCCTGAACCCCGAGCACTACAACCGGTACCCGCACGAGTTCTCCGGCGGGCAGCGGCAGCGCATCGGGATCGCCCGCACCCTGGCCCTGAAGCCCAAGCTGATCATCGCGGACGAGCCGGTGTCGGCGCTGGACGTGTCGGTGCAGGCGCAGGTCGTCAACCTGCTGGAGGACCTGCAGGACGAGCTCGACCTCACCTACGTGGTGATCGCGCACGACCTGTCGGTGGTCCGGCACATCTCCGACCGCGTCGCCGTCATGTACCTCGGCAAGATCGTGGAGCTGGCGGACCGGGCCGACCTGTACGAGCGGCCCATGCACCCCTACACCAACGCGCTGCTGTCGGCGGTGCCGATCCCGGACCCGAGCGAGCGCGGCGAGCGCAAGCGGATCCGGCTGCAGGGCGACGTGCCGAGCCCGCTGGACCCGCCGCCCGCCTGCCGGTTCCACACCCGCTGCTGGAAGGCGCAGGACATCTGCAAGCAGGTCGAGCCGCCCCTGGTGGAGCTGTCCCCGGGGCACCAGGCCGCCTGCCACTTCCCGGAGAACACCACGGTCAGCGCGACCGACGCGGTCGCCAAGGCCGCGGTGGCGCCCGCCCCCGCCGGCGACGGCGCGGCCGACGCCCCGGAGCCCGCGGAGTAGCCTCTCCCGGCGTGCCTCCCGCACGAGGAAAGACCCGGCCCCGCCCTTTCGGGGGGACCGGGTCTTTCCCGTCGCGGCCGCTCCGTCACGGCCTGCCGGCTCACGGCCGCCGCGTGCCGGTCACTCGGTGGAGATCGCCTTGAGGACGTCCATGCGCCCGGCCCGCCACGCCGGCCACAGCGCCGCGAGGACGCCGATGACCGCGGCCACCACCAGGTAGACCAGCAGCGTCCCGTACGGGACGGCGAGGACGCCGAGGCCCTGGTCGGCGAGCGCGTTCTGCAGCGCCGCGCCGAACGCCACCCCGATCCCCATGCCGAGCGCCGCGCCGAACACGGCGATCATGATGGACTCCAGCCGGACCATGCGGCGCAGCTGCCGCCGGGAGATCCCGATCGCGCGCAGCAGCCCGATCTCGCGGGTCCGCTCGATCACCGACAGCGCGAGGGTGTTGATGACCCCGACCGCCGCGATGATCACGGACATGACCAGCAGGATCGTCAGGAACGTCACGAACCCGTCGATCTGCTTGCGGGCGTCCTCCTTCAGCGACGCCTGGTCGGACACCTTCAGGTTCGGGTAGCCCTTCAGCGTCGACTCGATCGCCGTCTTCGTCGCCGCCGACGGCGCCGCGGCGTCCACCACGATCACGTCCACCGACGGCTTCACCGTGTGCCGCAGGTACGCCTGCTGGGAGATGATGCGGCTGCCGATCAGGTCGCTCTTGGCGTACACGCCCGTCACCGTCAGCCGCTCGGTCTTCCCGTCGGTGAACTGCACGGGGACCGCCGTCCCGACCTTCCAGCCGTTGTCCTCCGCGGTCTTCTCGTCCACCATCATCCCGGTGCCGCCGATCGACGCCCCACCGGAGGTGATGTCCAGCTTGGCGCCCTTGACGATCGCCGGGACGTCGCCGGACATGTACGACGCCTTCTTCCCCGCGATCTTCGCGTCGCCCTCGTAGGTGGCGGACGCCGCCGTCACCCCGGGCGTCGACCCGATCTTCTGCGCGACCTCCGCGCCGACGCCGCCGGCGCCCTCGGCCTGGACGAGGTAGTCGGCGCCGAACTGCGCGTCCACCTGCTTGTCGACCGACGCCCGCATCGTCGCGCCGAGCACGTTCACCGTGGTGATCAGCGCGAGACCGATCATCAGCGCGGCGGCGGTCGCCGCGGTGCGGCGCGGGTTGCGCAGCGCGTTCTGCCGCGCGAGCCGGCCGGGCGACCCCAGCAGCCGCGCGAACGGCGCGCCCAGCACCTTCATCACCGGCACGCTGATCACCGGGGCGAGCATCGTCACGCCGATGAACACCGCGAACGCGCCCGCGCCGACCGGGATCGCCGGGTTCCCGCCGTTCCCGGCGAGCCCGACGCCGATCAGCCCGGCACCGGCGAGGGTGAGCAGCGACCCGAGCGCGACACGGATCCGCAGCGACCGCTGCGGCAGCGCCACGTCGTCGCGCATCGCCGCCACCGGCGGGATCTTCGCGGCGCGGCGGGCCGGGAAGTACGCCGACACGACCGTCACCAGGATCCCCACCGCGTACGACCAGATCACCGGGGTCGCGGTGAACGTCAGCCCGCCCTGCCCGGCGTCGCCCATCTGCGACTGCAGCAGCGACGCCAGGCCCGCGCCGGCCGCGAGGCCGAGGGTGGACCCGACCACGCCGACCGCGACGGCCTCGCCGATCACCGCCCGCGTCACCTGCGCGCGGGCCGCGCCGATCGCGCGCAGCAGCGCCAGCTCGCGGGTCCGCTGCGCGACCAGCATCGAGAACGTGTTGAAGATGATGAACGACCCGACGAAGATCGAGATGAGCGCGAACACGAGCAGGAACGTGCGGAAGAAGCCCATCATCTGCGCGATGTCGCTCTTGGACTCCTCGCGGAGCTGCTCACCGGTGACGGCCTCCATGCCGGCCGGCAGCACCCGGGCGACCCGGTCGCGCAGCTCGGCCTCCGGCACGCCCGCCGAGCCCATCTCGATGTCGCTGAAGTAGCCGGGCTTCAGCATCAGCCGCTGCGCCGTCGGGGTGTCGAACGCGGTGAGGGTCGCGCCCATCAGGTTCCCGGTGTCGACCAGCCCGACGATCCGCATGTCGGCGGGCGGCCCGGCGGTGACGACCCGCGTGGTGTCGCCGACGGCGAGCTTGCCCTTCTCCGCCGTCCTGGCGTCGATCACGACCTCGTCCGGGCCCTGCGGGGCGCGCCCCGACTTCAGGTCGTAGGACCCGCCGCCCGTCCAGTTCGCGCCGATCTGCGGCGGCCCGTCCTGCGCCGTCCCGACGATCTTCCCGTCCTTGCCGACGACGGCCGCGTACCCGTTGACGTTGCCCTGCGGGTCCTTGACGCCCTCGACGCCCTGCAGCGACTTCAGGACGGTCGCCGGCACCGGCTGCGCCGCCATGCCGTCGTCGTCGCCGTCGACGACCTTCTTGGCCCGCACGTCCACGGCGACGTTCGTGCCGACCCGGCTGAACAGCTCGTCGAACTGCTTGTTCATGCTGTCGGTGAAGATCAGCGTGCCGGCCACGAACGCGACGCCGAGGATCACCGCGACGGCCGTCAGCACCAGCCTGATCTTGTGCGCCGCGAGGTTGCGGAGCGTGACCTTGCCCATCATCGCGCCGACACCCCGGATTCCGGCGTGCCCGCGGGGCGGGTGTTGTGGCCGGCGGAGTCGAAGCCCTTCATGCGCTCCAGGACCCGCTCGGCGGTCGGCCCGGTCATCGTGTCGACGATCTGCCCGTCGGACAGGAACAGCACCTGGTCGGCGTAGGCCGCCGCGGACGGGTCGTGGGTGACCATCACGATGGTCTGGCCCATCCGCCGCACCGACTCGCGCAGGAAGCCGAGGACCTCGGCGCCGGACCGCGAGTCCAGGTTCCCGGTGGGCTCGTCCGCGAAGATGATCTCGGGCCGGGAGGCGAGGGCGCGGGCGCACGCCACCCGCTGCTGCTGCCCGCCCGACAGCTCGCTCGGCCGGTGCTTGAGCCGCGGCCGCAGCCCCACCGTGTCGATCACGCCGTCCAGCCAGTCCTTGTCCGGCCTGCGGCCGGCGATGTCCATCGGCAGCGTGATGTTCTCCAGCGCGGTCAGCGTCGGCACCAGGTTGAACGCCTGGAAGATGAACCCGATCTTGTCGCGGCGCAGCCGGGTCAGCTGCTTGTCCTTCAGCCGGGTCAGGTCGGTGTCACCGATGAACACCTGCCCGGAGTCCACCGAGTCCAGCCCCGCCATGCAGTGCATGAGGGTGGACTTCCCGGACCCGGACGGGCCCATGATCGCGGTGAACCGGCCGCGGGGAATGCCGACGGTGACCCCGTCGAGCGCGACGACCTGGGCGTCGCCGCGCCCGTACACCTTCGCGATCTGCTGGGCACGAGCGGCGAAGTCGCCCGCCCCGGGCGCGGTCTGCGCGCCGGCGGTCGATGGGGCGGTGTTCGTCACGTGAAACTCCCGTGTGTGAGTGAGCCAGGAAAGGGGGCCCGGACCGCGTTGTTGACCCCCGGCGGTCCGACACTTGAAACAGTAGAAGCCCGTTCCTTCCGTGTGATGCACCCAAGGAACGGACTTGGCCGTCCACCCACGGCAGGAGGATCCGGCGTCCAGTCGTCCTACCGGAGTAGACCCCGACCCCCCGTACGCCAGGGGTGTCTCAGGGGTCCACCCTGAGATCCACACCGGGACCTCGGCCTTCGGCCCGCGGCCCGCGGCGTACGGCGGGCTCCGGCCCGGTCAGCTCTGGCCCGGCCTGCTCAGCCCCGTCTCGTACGCGTACACCACGGCCTGCACCCGGTCGCACAGCCCCAGCTTCGCCAGGACGTTCCCCACGTGCGTCTTCACCGTGGTCTCGCTGACCACCAGCTCCGCCGCGATCTCCGCGTTCGACTGGCCGCGCGCCACGTGCGCCAGCACCTCGCGCTCCCGCTGGGTCAGCGTGTCCAGCCCCGGAGGCGGCGCCGCGTCCCGCACCGACGGCAGCCGGTTCGCGAACTTGTCCAGCAGCCGCCGCGTCACCGACGGCGCCACGATCGCGTCGCCCTCCGCCACGATCCGGATCGCCTGCACCAGGTCCTCCGGCGGGGAGTCCTTCAGCAGGAACCCGCTCGCACCCGCCCGGACCGCCTCGATCACGTACTCGTCCAGGTCGAACGTCGTCAGGATCAGCACCTTCGGGTCGTGCGACGCCGCGCCCTCCCGGATGATCCGGCGGGTCGCCTCGATCCCGTCCACCCCGGGCATCCGGATGTCCATCAGCACCACGTCCGGCAGCAGCGACCGCGTCATCTCCACCGCCGCCGCGCCGTCCCCGGCCTCGCCGACCACCGCGATGTCGGCCTCCGCCTCCAGGATGAGCCGGAACCCCGTCCGCAGCAGCGGCTGGTCGTCGACGAGCAGCACCCGCACCGCGGTCATCGCGCCGCCCCAGCCCGCCGCAGTTCCGGACCGATCATCGCCCAGCTCCTCGCCTCACCGGACCGCCGCTCCACGGCGCCCCTGCCAACCCTACGGCCCCGCCGGACCCGCCGCCCGGCGGCCGGCCCGCTCACGCCTCCAGCGGGAAACGGGCCCGAACACCGAACCCGCCGCCCACCCGCGGCCCGATCTTCAACTCGCCACCGTACAGCGCGACCCGCTCGTACATGCCGACCAGCCCATGACCCGGATTGTCCCCGTTGTCCGCCATGAACGTCGCCGTGCCACGCCCATCGTCCTCGATCTCCACCGTCAGATCGTCGTCCCCGTAGTACAGCCGCACCCACGCCCGCGCCTGCGGACCCGCGTGCTTCAGCGTGTTCGTCAGCGCCTCCTGGATCAACCGGAACGCCGCCACGTCCACCCCCGGCGACGGCGACCGCGCCTCACCCTCGATCCACAGCTGCACCGACAGCCCCGTCTCCCGCACATGGTCCAGCAGCTCCCCGAGATCGCCCAGGCCCGGCTGCGGCGCCAGCTCCCGCCCCGCCTGCTCGGCGTCCCGGTCCGTCCGCAGCACCCCCACGATCCGCCGCATCTCGCTCAGCGCCGTCCGCCCGACCTCCTCGATCGTCGACATCGCCTCCCGCGCGCTGTCGGAGTCCCGGTCGATGATCCGCCGCGCCGCCCCCGCCTGCACCGTCATCACGCTCACATGATGCGCCACCACGTCGTGCAGCTCCCGCGCGATCCGCGACCGCTCCTCGATCCGCGCCGCCCGCGCGTCGGTGCCCCGCGCCCGCTCCAGCCGCGCCGCCCGGTCCTCCAACTCCGCGAAGTACGCCCGCCGCAGCCGCAGGTTCCGGCCCAGCACCCACACGCCGATCACCAGCGCGCAGTCGGTGATCACCACCACCGGCGAGATCGCCAACGGCAGCATCACCAGATACACCACGAAATAGACGAACGCCGTCAGGCCGCCCAGCGCGCTCTGCGCCAGCCCCCGATGCGCCGCCACGCTGTACACCGCGATCAGGAACGCCGCCACGTCCGGCACCGACGGCGGATACTGCGCCGCCGACAGCACCAGCTCCCCGCCGATGATGAAGATCAGCACCGGCATCGGATACCGCCGCCGCCACGCCAGCGCCAGCGTCACCACGGCCACCAGCAGCCCGTCCCACACGTCCGGGTCGCGGAAGTCCTCCAGGCCGTCGCCCCGCGGGAACTCGCCCACGAACACCTGCGGCAGGCCCACCACCAGCAGCCCCAGCGCCAGCAACGCGTCAGCCGCCGTCGGACGCGCCTGCAACCAGGCGCGGACGGCATGAAGACCACGGATGCGGGGTGACACGACACTCACCCTAGGAGGCCGCGGCAGGTCCAGCCCCCTCCTGGACGCGGATCCGCCGTCCTCCCCAAGGATGACGCGGGCGCCGCCCGCCCCACCCTAGAGATCGTCGTGCTCCCGCACCAGCGCCGTACCCGCCCCCGCCGGCGCCCCCTCCAGGTCCGCGGGCGACGGGCGGTCCACCGGCGCCGACGGCAGCGGCGGGGGAGTGCCCCCGAACTCCGGGCACCGCTCCTTGTGGTCACACCAGTCGCACAGCCGCCCCGTCCGCGCCCGCCACTCGCCCGAATCCATCGCCCGCCGGATCGCCGCCCACAGCGCCTCCACCTTCCGCTGCGTCGCCCGCAGATCCGCCTCGTCCGGCTCGTACCGCAGGATCTCCCCGTTGCCCAGATACATCAGCTGCAGCAACCGCGGGACCCGCCCCCGCAACCGCCACAGCACCAGCGCGTAGAACTTCATCTGGAACAGCGCCCGCGCCTCGAAATCCGCCCGCGGCGCCGTGCCCGTCTTGTAGTCCACGATCCGCACGTCGCCGCTCGGCGCCACGTCCACCCGGTCGATGTAGCCCCGCAGCTTCAGCCCCGAATCCAGCACCGTCTCCACGAACAGCTCGCGCTCCGCCGGCTCCAGCCGCCGCGGATCCTCCAGCGTGAAGTACCGCTCCACCATCCGCCGCGCCTGGCCCAGCCACTCCTCGCGGTCGGCGTCCCCGGCCTCGCCGTCCTCGAACAGCTCCGCCAGCTGCGGCTCCGCCTCCAGCAGCCGCTCCCACTCCGGCCCCAGCATCCGCAGCGCCGCCTCCGGCGTCCGCGCCCCCGTCGGCAGGTCGTACAGCCGCTCCAGCACCGCGTGCACCAGCGTCCCCCGCACCGCCGCCGCGCTCGGACGCTCCGGAATCCGATCAATTACCCGAAACCGGTACAACAGCGGACACGTCATGAAATCGCCCGCCCGGGACGGCGACAACGACCCCACCACCGCCACAGCCGAAACCCCGCCATCCGCCTCCGTCGTCGTCATGGCACAGCAGCGTAGGCGACACCCCCGACGAAAATCCCGCACCCGCCCCACAACCCGGCACGCCCGCCACCACCCCGCCCCACCCGGGGCCGTAGCATCGAAGACGTGACACACAGCGCGCCCCCGACCCAGGGCAGAAAACCCGCCGGCGCCCCCGGCCCCGACGGCGACGGCCCCGACCGCCCCGGCCTCCGCATGGGCCGCATCCTCGGCGTCCCCGTCTACGTCTCGCCCAGCTGGTTCCTGGTCGCCGCCCTCGTCACCATCATGTTCGAAGGACAGGTCCACGACGTCGTCACCCGCCCCGCCAGCTACCTCGTCGCCTTCACCTACGCCGCCCTCCTCTACGGCTCGGTGTTCGTCCACGAACTCAGCCACGCCGTCACCGCCCGCGCCTTCGGCCTCCCCGTCCGCTCCGTCACCCTCCACATCCTCGGCGGCGAAACCGCCATCGAACGCGAAGCCCCCACCCCCGGCCGCGAATTCCTCATCGCCTTCGCCGGCCCCCTCACCAACCTCCTCCTCGCCGGAGCCGGCCTCCTCGCCCACGCCACCCTCACCCTCCCCGACGTCGCACTCCTCCTCCTCGAAGCCCTCACCTTCGCCAACCTCCTCGTCGGCCTCTTCAACCTCCTGCCCGGCCTCCCCCTCGACGGCGGCCGCCTCGTCCGCGCCGCCGTCTGGAAAGCCACCGGAAACAGCCGCAACGGCGCCGTCTTCGCCGGCTGGGTCGGCCGCGCCGTCGCCATCGCCTGCCTCATCGCCGGCGCCTACCTCGCCACCTACACCACCGCCGACGACGGCGGCATCGGCTGGCTCGCCCTCCTCTGGTCCGCCCTCGTCGCCTCCTTCATCTGGGTCGGCGCCACCCAGGCCATCCGCGCCGAACGCGTGCGCGACCGCATCCCCCTCCTCTCCGCACGCCACCTCGCCCGCCGCGCCACCCTCGTCACCGCCGACACCCCCCTCGCCGAAGCCATCCGCCGCGCCCACGACGACCACGCCGGCGCCATCGTCATCGCCGACCACGACGGCAGACCCCTCGGCCTCGTCAACGAGAAGGCCGTCACCGCCACCCCCGAACACCGCCGCCCCTGGATCACCGCCGGCGAACTCTCCCGCGGCATCGACGACGACCTCATCCTCCCCGCCACCCTCACCGGCGAAGAACTCATCGACGCCCTCCGCCGCGCACCCGCCACCGAATACCTCCTCACCGAACCCGACGGCCGCGTCTACGGAGTCCTCGCCACCACCGACGTCGACCGCGCCTTCACCGGCATCTGAACCCCCCGCCCCCACCCGCGGCACGGCCGAACCCGCCCCCACCCGCCGCTAGCCTTGACCTCCATGAGCGAACCCACGCCGCACCGCACCACCCCCACACCCGGCCGCGCCTCCACCGGCCCCTTCCGCCCCGGCGACCAGGTTCAGCTCACCGACCCCAAAGGCCGCATCAACACCATCACCCTCCAACCCGGCAAGCACTACCACTCCCACAAAGGCTCCGTCCCCCACGACGACATCATCGGCAGCCCCGAAGGCACCGTCTACCGCTCCACCGGCGGCACCGAATACCTCGCCTTCCGCCCCCTCCTCACCGACTTCACCCTCCGCATGCCCCGCGGCGCCGCCGTCGTCTACCCCAAGGACGCCGCCCAGATCATCGCCATGGCCGACATCTTCCCCGGCGCCCGCGTCATCGAAGCCGGCGCCGGATCCGGCGCCCTCACCTGCTTCCTCCTCCGCGCCGTCGGCGAACACGGCCACGTCCACTCCTACGAACGCCGCCCCGACTTCGCCGACATCGCCCGCGCCAACGTCGAGAAGTTCTTCGGCGCCCCCCACCCCTCCTGGACCCTCACCGTCGGCTCCCTCGAAGACGCCCTCACCGACACCGGCGCCGACCGCGTCGTCCTCGACATGCTCGCCCCCTGGGAAACCCTCGACCCCGTCGCCAAAGCCCTCAACCCCGGCGGCATCATCTGCGCCTACATCGCCACCACCACCCAGATGTCCCGCATCGTCGAAGACCTCCGCGCCCACGGCGCCTTCGCCGAACCCCACGCCGTCGAAACCCTCCTGCGCACCTGGCACGTCGACGGCCTCGCCGTCCGCCCCGACCACCGCATGATCGGCCACACCGGCTTCCTCGTCACCGCCCGCCGCCTCGCCGACGGCGTCACCCCGCCCGCACGCCGCCGCCGCCCCGCCAAGGGCGCCCACCCCGCCCCCAACGGACACGCCACGCCCGGCCCCACCGCAGAGTCCTAGATCACATTCCCGCGACCCCCGCCGCCCACCCCCGCGCCACACCCCGCCCACAACCACGAAACCGCAGGTCCAAGCGCCGTAACACCCCACCCCACACCACCCCCACGACACCCCCCGCAACCCTCCCCGAACACCCCCGCACGACACGAACACCGAATGGGCAGGTTACGGAAGCCCTCCAGATAGGTAGGGTCTCAGTAGGTCGTCGGCTCTCTTCGTGAGGAGGTGACGGGGCGTGGCCGCTCGTGACGATGCTGGGGCGCGCAGGGCGCAGCACGAAAAGGAGGTCAGAGACCTCCAAACGCAGATCTCCTTCCTGGAGGAGGAGATCTCCGTGCTGCGCCGCAAGCTCGCGGAATCCCCCCGCCAAGTACGTGTACTGGAAGAACGCCTCCACGAGGCACAGGCCAACCTGGCCGCGGTAACCGGGCAGAACGAGCGACTCGTAGCGACCCTCAAAGAGGCTCGCGAACAGATCGTCGCGCTCAAGGAGGAGGTCGACAGGCTCGCACAACCACCCTCCGGATTCGGTGTCTTCCTCGAGACACGCGACGACGGAACCGTCGACATCTTCACCGGCGGACGCAAACTCCGCGTCAACGTCAGCCCCGCCGTCGACGTCGACGAACTCCAGCGCGGCCAAGAGGTCATGCTCAACGAGGCCCTCAACGTCGTCGAAGCACTCGAGTTCGAAGAGCAAGGCGAAGTCGTCATGCTCAAGGAACTCTTCGACGACGGCGAACGCGCCCTCGTGATCGCGCACGCCGACGAGGAACGCGTGGTCAAGCTCGCCGAACCCCTCCGCGGCGTCCCCCTCCGGGCCGGCGACTCCCTCATGCTGGAACCCCGCTCCGGATACGCCTACGAGAAGATCCACAAGGCCGAGGTCGAAGAACTCGTCCTCGAAGAGGTCCCCGACATCTCCTACAACGAGATCGGCGGCCTCGGATCGCAGATCGAAATGATCCGCGACGCCGTCGAACTGCCCTACCTGCACGCCGACCTCTTCCGCGAGCACCAGCTCCGGCCACCCAAGGGCGTCCTGCTCTACGGACCCCCCGGATGCGGCAAGACCCTCATCGCCAAGGCCGTCGCCAACTCCCTCGCCAAACAGGTCGCCGAGAAGACCGGCCAGGAAGGCAAGAGCTTCTTCCTCAACATCAAGGGCCCCGAACTCCTCAACAAGTACGTCGGCGAGACCGAGCGGCACATCCGCCTCGTCTTCCAGCGCGCCCGGGAGAAGGCCTCCGCCGGAACCCCCGTCATCGTCTTCTTCGACGAGATGGACTCCATCTTCCGAACCCGCGGATCCGGCGTCTCCTCCGACGTCGAGAACACCATCGTCCCGCAGCTCCTCAGCGAGATCGACGGTGTCGAAGGCCTCGAGAACGTCATCGTCATCGGCGCCTCCAACCGCGAGGACATGATCGACCCCGCGATCCTGCGGCCCGGCCGCCTCGACGTCAAAATCAAGATCGAACGACCCGACGCCGAAGCCGCCAAGGACATCTTCTCCAAGTACATCCTCGACGGACTGCCCCTGCACCCCGACGACCTCAAGGAACACGGCAACTCCACCGACGCCACCATCGAGGCCATGATCCAGCGCACCGTCGAGCGCATGTACACCGAAAGCGAGGAGAACCGCTTCCTGGAGGTCACCTACGCCAACGGCGACAAGGAAGTCCTCTACTTCAAGGACTTCAACTCCGGCGCGATGATCCAGAACATCGTCGACCGCGCCAAGAAGATGGCCATCAAGCAGTTCCTCGACACCGGCCAGAAAGGCCTCCGCGTCAACCACCTCCTCGCCGCCTGCGTCGACGAGTTCAGCGAGAACGAGGACCTGCCCAACACCACCAACCCCGACGACTGGGCCCGCATCTCCGGCAAGAAGGGCGAGCGGATCGTCTACATCCGCACCCTCGTCTCCGGAACCAAGGGCTCCGAAGCCGGACGCTCCATCGACACCGTCGCCAACACCGGCCAATACCTGTAACCCGGCCCGGACCGTGACACCGTACGCGGCGGCCCCCGCACCAGGGGCCGCCGCCTACGCCTGCCACGCCACACCCGCCGCGAACAGCGGGCCCCATGGCTCCACCCTCCAGGCCCCGATAGGCTCGACGATATGAGTGTTCGGCGGGTGATGGGCATCGAGACCGAGTACGGCATCTCCGTACCCGGCCAGCCAGGGGCCAACGCGATGGTGACCTCCTCCCAGGTCGTCAACGCCTACCTCGCGGCATCGGCCGCACGGGCCCGCAGAGCCCGCTGGGACTTCGAGGAGGAGAACCCCCTCCGCGACGCCCGCGGCTTCGACCTCGCCCGCGAGGTCGCCGACCCCACCCAGCTCACCGACGAAGACCTCGGCCTCGCCAACGTCATCCTCACCAACGGCGCCCGCCTCTACGTCGACCACGCCCACCCCGAATACTCCGCACCCGAATGCACCAACCCCCGCGACGCCGTCATCTGGGACAAGGCCGGCGAACGCGTCATGGCCGACGCCGCCCAGCGCGCCGCCCTCGTCCCCGGCACCCACCCCATCCAGCTCTACAAGAACAACACCGACAACAAGGGCGCCTCCTACGGCTGCCATGAGAACTACCTCATGCGCCGCGAGACACCCTTCGCCGACATCGTCCGCCACCTCACCCCCTTCTTCGTCTCCCGCCAGGTCGTCTGCGGCGCCGGCCGCGTCGGCATCGGCGTCGACGGCCGCGGCGACGGCTTCCAGATCAGCCAGCGCGCCGACTTCTTCGAAGTCGAAGTCGGCCTCGAGACCACCCTCAAACGCCCCATCATCAACACCCGCGACGAACCCCACGCCGACCCCGAGAAGTACCGCCGCCTCCACGTCATCATCGGCGACGCCAACATGGCCGAGCTCTCCACCTACCTCAAGCTCGGCACCACCTCCCTCGTCCTCGCCATGATCGAGGACGGCTTCCTCACCGTCGACCTCTCCGTCGACATGCCCGTCGCCGCACTCCGCGCCGTCTCCCACGACCCGTCCTGCAAGCACCTGCTCACCCTCCGCGACGGCCGCAAGATGACCGCCGTCCAACTCCAGATGGAGTACCTCGAGCAGTCCCGCAAGTACGTCGAGGACCGCTTCGGCGCCGACGTCGACGAGATGACCCGGGACGTCCTCGACCGCTGGGAGTCCGTCCTGCACCGCCTCGGCGACGACCCCATGCAGCTCTCCCGCGAACTCGACTGGGTCGCCAAGCTCTCCCTCCTGGAGGGCTACCGCAGCCGCGACGGCCTCGACTGGTCCCACCCGCGCCTGCAGCTCGTCGACCTCCAGTACACCGACATCCGCCCCGACAAGGGCCTCTACAACCGCCTCGTCGACCGCGGCCGCATCGACCGCGTCATCACCGAGGCCGAGGTCCAGGACGCCGTCGAGGACCCGCCCGAGGACACCCGCGCCTACTTCCGCGGCCGCTGCCTGCGCCAGTACGCCGAATCCGTCGCCGCCGCCTCCTGGGACTCCGTCATCTTCGACGTCCCCGGCCGGGAGTCGCTGCAGCGCGTCCCCACCCTGGAGCCGCTGCGCGGCACCAAGCAGCACGTGGGCGCGCTCCTGGACCGCTGCCGTACCGCGGCCGACCTCGTGGCCACCCTCACCGGCCAGAGCTGAACCAGACCTCCTCCGGGCCGGGCGGCGACAACGCCGCCCGGCCCGTTCGCGCACCCGTCGGATAGCGCCGCTATCGAATTCGAACACACCTCGCTGACCTGCGCCGACGGCCGAGGTCTCGGTTTCGTGACCGCTATGCCCGTTTCGCTGGTGCGCCGACCGGCGATAACCCGAGCAAGTCCCCGGCCCCCGGGGTGGAGGCGGCGAAACGGGTCTTCAAGATCCGCTGGCGGCCGAAGATCGGAGATAGGGTCGAAGGACCGGCAGAGCGGAGGTACCGAATGGCCACGAAGGACACCGGCGGTCAGAAGCAGACCACCCGGCGCACGGAAGAGGTCGAAGAGACCGAGGCCACGACCACCGAGGACGTGCAGGAGCGCCAGGAGAAGCTCACGGACGACGTGGACTCAATTCTGGACGAAATAGACGAAGTATTGGAAGAGAACGCAGAAGACTTTGTCCGGGCATACATTCAAAAAGGCGGACAGTAACCCCCAAAACGGACATTCCGTGAGGCGGGAAAAGGCCTTCTTCTGATAATCGAATAAGGTGCGTTGACGTGGGCGGGACGGTAAAGTCTCGCCCATGTCAACGAAAAGGTGCCCCGACTGCGGGGAAACAAAGTCGACGTCAGAGTTCTGGAAGCTCAAAGCGTCCAAAGACGGCCTCGCGTATTACTGCAAGGTCTGCTTCGGGCTGCGTAACGGCCGTTACTACAGGAAGAAGCAGGCGAGTTCAGGCAAAGAGGTCAGGGCCTACCGGAGGCGCCAGCACGTTCCAGAGGGCATGAAATGTTGTGCTCGCTGTGACCAGGTAAAGTCAGTGGGTGAATTCGGTAGGAATCGCGCAGAAAAGTCCGGGCTTACCACGTACTGCCGTCCCTGTCACGCGGCCGCCATGGCGGAAGGGAGAATCCGGAATTACGGAAGTGGGCGCAACTGGCAGCTCGTGCGCAGGTACGGTGTCACCGAGGCCGAAGTCGAGCGGATGATCGCCGAGCAGGGCGGTGTCTGTGCCATCTGCCTCCGGGCCGATGCCAAGCACGTCGACCACGACCATCTGACCGGCCTCGTCCGCCGCATCCTCTGCTTCAAGTGCAACGGCGGGCTGGGGCAGTTCCACGACGACCCCGTTCGGATGCGCTTGGCGGCGGACTACCTGGAGCTGCGGGGTTCCCACGCACGGCGGATGCACATCGAGATCGGCGCCCGGGTCTTCGGCGGGCCGGGCCGCGTCCGGTGGGATCCGTTCTGGCGGACGGCAAAGAACACGACGCAGTCGGCGCGGCACTACCACCTGCGCCAGAAGTACGGGATCAACGACGAGGACACGCAGTGGCTCCTGAAGTTGCAGGTCGGCCTCTGCGCGGTGTGCTCCGACCTCCCGGCCGAGCACGTCGACCACGACCACACGACCGGTATGGTGCGCGGCCTGGCGTGCGCAGAGTGCAACACAGGGATGGGCCAACTGCGGGACGATCCGATCACGCTTCGGCGGGCGGCGGACTACGTCACGGGTCGGCTCGTGAAGACGGTGGCCACTGAGGACGGCGGTGCGCGGCTCTCGTTGACGGTTCCGGACGTCGATCCGGCGTCGGTTCCGCGAGGTGGCTGGAAGGCCCTCTGGGAGGAGGACGGCCAGTACCGGAAGGAGACGCTTCCGTTCGACGAGGAGCTGGACTTCCCTCCGTGGGACGATTCGGAGCCGGTCGGCGTGCCGGGGTCGGTGTGAGAGCGGGCGGGGCGGCCGGACTGCGGGATGCCGTGGCCGTGCCGCCCCGCTGCCGTGCCGTGGCTCGCGGGCGTTGGGGGCGGGTTCGCCGTGGGCTGATCGGGCCGGGGATCGCGTGGCATGCGCGCGGGCGACCTTGAACAGTAGGGTCGTAGACGTCCGCGCCGGGGGGTCGAGAATCCGGCGCATGTGGAGGGGAAGGGAGTCGCGTGGCGTCCCACGATTCGTACACCGGACGTCTGCCGGGGTTGTTCGCGAGCCCGGACACGTCGTCGTTCACGGAGTTCCTCGGGGCGTACTCCCCGCAGCTGCTGCCCGGTGGGCGGACGCCGCCCGCGTCGCGTGCGGGTGACGAGATCCCGCATGGGACGACGATCGTCGTGGTGGGTTTCCCGGGCGGGGTGGTGATGGCGGGGGACCGGCGTGCGACGGCGGGCAACGTCATCGCGCAGCGCGACATCGAGAAGGTGTTCCGGGCGGATGAGTTCTCGGCGATCGCGATCGCTGGGACGGCCGGGATCGGGATCGAGATGGTGCGGTTGTTCCAGGTGGAGCTGGAGCATTACGAGAAGCGTGAGGGCCGGACGCTGTCGGTGGAGGGGAAGGCGAACCGGCTGGCGACGATGGTGCGGCAGAACCTGGGCATGGCGATGCAGGGTCTGGCGGTGGTGCCGCTGTTCGCGGGCTACGACGAGGATCGGGACGAGGGGCGGATCTTCTCCTACGATCCGGCGGGCGGCCGGTACGAGGAGCGG
This sequence comes from Actinomadura madurae, assembly GCF_900115095.1. Classification (GTDB taxonomy): domain Bacteria; phylum Actinomycetota; class Actinomycetes; order Streptosporangiales; family Streptosporangiaceae; genus Spirillospora; species Spirillospora madurae. Next base: position 318,979 of record NZ_FOVH01000009.1, on the reverse strand, counting down.
GACTTCCATTCGATCGGTTCGGGGTCGGTGTTCGCGCGTGGTGCGCTGAAGAAGCTGTACCGGCCGGATCTGTCGGGGGAGGATGCGGCGCTGGTGTGCGTGCAGGCTCTGTACGACGCGGCCGATGACGATTCGGCGACGGGTGGTCCCGATCTGACGCGCCGGATCTTTCCCGTGGTGGCGTCGGTGACGTCGGACGGGTACCGCCGGCTGGGCGAGGACGAGGTGGGCGCGTTGGCGCAGGCCGTCGTCGATGGACGTTACGACTCGCCGGGCGGTCCGACCGCCCCGCTGCGATAGAAGGGATCCTGACCGGTGTCCATGCCGTTCTATGTGTCGCCCGAACAGCAGATGAAGGACAAGGCGGACTATGCGCGTAAGGGGATCGCGCGGGGCCGCAGTGTCGTGGTGCTGCAGTACGACGACGGCATCCTGTTCGTGGCGGACAATCCGTCGCGGGCGCTGCACAAGATCAGTGAGATCTATGACCGGATCGCGTTCGCGGCGGTGGGGAAGTACAACGAGTTCGAGAATCTGCGGCTGGGCGGTGTGCGGTACGCGGACATCAACGGGTACCAGTACGACCGGCGGGATGTGACGGCGCGGGGTCTGGCGAACGTGTACGCGCAGTCGCTGGGGACGATCTTCACGGAGACGAACAAGCCGTATGAGGTGGAGCTGGTCGTCGCGGAGGTGGGGGAGGACGCGGAGACGGATCAGATCTACCGGTTGACGTTCGATGGTTCGGTGGCGGATGAGCACGGCTATGTCGCGATGGGCGGGCAGGCCGAGGCGGTTGCGCAGTCGCTGAAGGACGGGTACCGGGAGGGTTCGTCGCTGGAGGAGGCGTTGCGGACGGCGGTCCGGGCGCTGGAGGCGCAGGATTCGGAGCGGCGGTTGGAGGCGCGGTCGCTGGAGGTGGCGGTGCTGGACCGCAATCGTGAGCATCGGTTGTTCCGGCGGCTGTCGGCGGCGCGGATCGGTGATCTGCTGTCGGCGGGGGACGACGGGGGGTCGGGGATCACGTCGGGTGGCGGGAAGGCCGGTGACGCCGAGGGTGAGGCTGAGGGTGCCGGTGAGGCCGGTGCCGGTTCGGGGGCGGACGAGGAGTGAGGTCGGCCGGCGCGTCGCCCGGTGGGGTGGCGTGCCGGTGGCGGGCCCGTCGTGGCCGGGGCGGTGTGGTGCCCTTGCCGTGGCGGGCCTGCGGCGTTTGCGGGGTGGGGTGGCGGCGGGGAAACGGTGGGCTGTTGAGACTGCCAAGTGGGGGCTGCGCCGCATAGGGTCATGGTGTGGACAGGCGCATCTTCGGGCTTGAGAACGAGTACGGCGTCACCTGTACGTTCCGCGGGCAGCGGCGGTTGTCACCGGATGAGGTGGCGCGTTATCTGTTCCGCAGGGTGGTGTCGTGGGGTCGTAGCAGCAACGTGTTCCTGCGGAACGGGGCGCGGCTCTATCTGGATGTGGGGAGTCACCCGGAGTACGCGACGCCGGAGTGCGACAGTGTCGTGGATCTGGTGACGCATGACAAGGCGGGGGAGCGGATCCTGGAGGGTCTGCTGGTGGACGCGGAGCGGCGGCTTCGTGAGGAGGGCATCGCCGGCGACATCTACCTGTTCAAGAACAACACGGACTCGGCGGGGAACTCGTACGGGTGTCATGAGAATTATCTGGTGGGGCGGCACGGGGAGTTCGGCCGTCTGGCGGATGTTCTGATTCCGTATCTGGTGACGCGGCAGATCATCTGCGGGGCGGGGAAGGTGCTGCAGACGCCGCGTGGTGCGGTGTACTGCGTGTCGCAGCGGGCGGAGCACATCTGGGAGGGTGTGTCGTCGGCGACGACGCGGTCGCGTCCGATCATCAATACGCGGGATGAGCCGCATGCGGATGCGGAGCGGTTCCGGCGGCTGCATGTGATCGTCGGTGACTCGAACATGAGTGAGACGACGATGCTGCTGAAGGTCGGGGCGACGGACCTGGTGCTGCGGATGATCGAGGCCGGGGTGGTGATGCGTGATCTGACGCTGGAGAACCCGATCCGGGCGATCCGGGAGGTCAGTCATGACATGACGGGGCGGCGGAAGGTGCGGTTGGCGAACGGCCGGGAGGCGAGTTCGCTGGAGATCCAGAAGGAGTATTTCGGGAAGGCGCGCGACTTCGTGGACGCGCGCGGCGGGGACGCGACGGCGAAGCGGGTGCTGGAGCTGTGGGAGCGGACGCTGCGTGCGGTGGAGACGGGCGATCTGGATCTGGTGTCGCGTGAGATCGACTGGGTGACGAAGTACAAGCTGATCGAGCGGTATCGGCGGAAGTACGATCTGCCGTTGTCGTCGCCGCGTGTGGCGCAGCTGGATCTGACGTATCACGATGTGCATCGTGATCGTGGGTTGTATTACCTGCTGGAGAAGCGGGGGTCGGTCGATCGGGTGTCGCGGGATCTGGACATCTTCGAGGCGAAGTCGGTGCCGCCGCAGACGACGCGGGCGCGGTTGCGGGGGGAGTTCATCCGGAAGGCGCAGGAGAAGCGGCGTGATTTCACGGTGGACTGGGTGCATTTGAAGTTGAACGATCAGGCGCAGCGGACGGTGTTGTGCAAGGACCCGTTCCGGTCGGTGGACGAGCGTGTGGACAAGCTGATCGCCGGTATGTAGCGGGGGTCGGTGTGCGTGGTGTTCCGGCGCGGGGGTGTTGTGCGCGCCGGACGCTACTGGCAGGTCACCTGGGCGGTAGGGTGAGCGCGCAGTAACGCTCGTCACCCCCCGAAGGACCGTGTATGCGCCGTCGTGTTCGGTTGTTGTCCGTGGTCGTCGTGCTGGCCGCGCCGTTGGCGTTGTCCGCCTGTTCGGGCGGTGGGGTGGACGTCGATGTGAGCGGGGATTTCGGGAGGTTGCCGCAGGTGCGGTTCCCGAAGGGGGAGCCGGGTGATTCGTTCGCGGTGAAGACCGTGAAGGAGGGCAAGGGGACGGCGGCGCGCAAGGGTGATCTGGTGGTGGCCGATTATGTGGGCTACCGGTGGAACAAGGGCGGGCGGAAGCTGCTGGCGAGCAGTTACGCGAAGGGTCAGCCGGGGGCGTTCCCGACGGGTCAGCTGGTGCCGGGGTTGACGAAGGCGTTCGATGGGGCGCGGCCGGGGTCGCGGGTGGTGGCGCGGATTCCTCCGAAGGACGGGTTCGGGGATGAGGGGGATCCGAAGCACCAGGTGGGTGCGGACGACACGCTCGTGTATGTGCTGGACGTCCGGGCGGTGTATCCGCGGACGGCGGGTGCGCGGGGTGTGAAGCAGGCGCCGTTGGGTGATCCGGGGTTGCCGAGGGTGGCGGAGGCGGCGGCGGGGCAGCCGCCGGTGGTGACGATGCCGCGTTCGGCGCCGCCGCGGAAGCTGCAGGTGCGGGTGCTGGTGAAGGGGGACGGCCCGGCGGTGCGGAAGGGCCAGTTGCTGGCGTTGCAGTATGCGGGGTACTTCTGGCGGGACGGGAAGGTGTTCAACTCGTCGTGGTCGGAGGGGCATCCGTTCGGGGCGATGATCGGGACCGGTCAGGTGATGAAGGGCTGGGATCAGGGGCTGGTGGGGCAGCGTGTGGGGAGCCGGGTGCTGCTGGTGGTGCCGCCGTCGCTGGGGTACGGGTCGAAGGGCCTGGCGCAGTTCGGGATCAAGGGGAACGACACGCTGGTGTTCGTCGTGGACCTGCTGGGCGCGCACTGACGCACTGACGGCACTGACGCGCTGACCCGCACCGCGCGCCGAACGCCCAGGCTGTCCGTGGCCGGCGCGCTTCTAAACGGGATCCTCGTTGTTCATAGAATGGCGGGGTGGAGGACATCGACGCGATCGCGCTGCTGCAGGATCCGCTGCGGCGGCGGTTGTACGAGTTCGTGGCGGCGCAGGGCCGTGAGGTGGGGCGGAACGAGGCGGCGGAGGCCGCCGGTGTGGCGCGGACGCTGGCGGCGTTCCATCTGGACAAGCTGGTGGACGCGGGGCTGCTGGAGGCGGGCAGCAGGCGGTTGACGGGGCGTTCGGGGCCGGGGGCGGGGCGTCCGGCGAAGGTGTACCGGCGGTCGGCGGTGGAGCGGGACGTGTCGGTGCCGGCGCGGGATTACCGGACGGCGGCGGGGCTTCTGGCGGAGGCGGCGGAGGCGGCCGGTCTGGACATGGAGCTTCAGGACGCGGCGCGGCGCAGGGGGAGGGCTCTGCGGGGCGGGGGCGGGCCGTGCGGGGATCTGGACGATGTGGCGGAGGTGCTGGCCGGTCGCGGGTATGAGCCTGTGCGGGACGAGGGCGGGGCGGTGGTGCGGATGCGGAACTGCCCGTTCCATGCGGTGGCGGAGCAGTTCCCTCCGCTGGTGTGCGGGATGAATCTGGCGTTGCTCGAGGGGCTGGTGGAGGGGTCGCGGGTGCGGGTCCGGATGGATCCGCGGCCGGGGTGGTGCTGTGTCGCGGCCGAACCTTCTAAAAACAACGAAGATTGACATAGAGGGGCCGGCGTGGTGAGGTGAGGCCATGAGCGAAGACGCCCGGTACCACCTCGCCCAGTTCAACGTCGCCACGCTCCACCACCCGCTGGACGATCCGCGCATGGCGGACTTCGTCGCGCTGCTGGAGCCCGTCAACGCGCTCGCCGACGGAACGCCCGGGTTCGTGTGGCGGCTGGTGGAGGAGGGGGAGGCCGACGCCACCGGGATGCGTCCCGCCGGCGAGGACGTGATCATCAACTTCTCGGTGTGGGAGTCGTCGGAGGCGCTGTGGGACTTCGTCTACCGCAGCGCGCACCTGGAGACGATGCGGCGCCGCCGGGAGTGGTTCCGGCGGCATGTGGACGCGCACCTGGTCCTGTGGTGGATCCCGGCGGGGCACGTCCCGACGGTCGGTGAGGCGCTGGAGCGCCTCGCGCACCTGCGCGCGAACGGGCCGTCGCCGCGCGCGTTCACGTTCAGCTCGTCCTACACGGCGGAGGAGGCCGCGGGCGCCGGCGAGGCCGAGCCCGCGGCCGTGTGAGGGGTCAGTCCAGCAGGGCGGCGGCGTGGCGGCCCGCGGCGGCGGCGGTGAGGAAGTACGGGAGGTCCTCGTCCAGGCGGCGGCCCATCGTGGACAGCCGGACGCCCCAGTCCTTCTCCGCGGCGCGGAGGATGTCGTGGAGGCCGTCGACGGGGACGGGGACGAGGCGGTGGCGGTCGCCGAGCGGTGCGGCCTCGGCGGCGACGCGGGCGCCGAAGGGGCCGCCGAGCTCGGGGACCGGGATGTCGGCGGCGGCGAGAGCGACGCGGCCGTAGGCGGTGAGGCAGTGGTGGGAGACGCCGATGTGGCGTTCGCGCTTGTCGCCCTCGCTGACCCGCAGGGAGCCGACGGGGCGGCCGCCGAGCACTGACGCGGCGTTGACGGCCTCGCCGGCCGAGACGCCGGAGAACCCCCAGCGGGTGCCGGTCCCGAGGTTGCCGGGGCCTTGGGCGAGGACGGCGACGTCGGCGTCCAGGACGAGCCGCGCCGCCAGCAGGCCGGTGTGGACGGTGACGGTCTCGAGGTCGCCGCCGAACGCCTGCCCGGCGGTGACGGTGGCGGCGAGGGCGCCGGCGTCCTTCAGGCGGGCGATCGACATGGAGAACCAGGACGGCAGCGCGCCGCCGTCCGGCATGACGTACACGACGCGGGTGGACGGCCGTGCGGCGAGCAGGGCGGCCAGGATCGGCGGGAGCGCCGAGTGCAGGTCGGCGATGATGACGGGCATGCCGTCGAGGGAGTCGGCGTCGCGCAGGGCGTCGTGGTGGGGGGAGTCCTGCTCGTCGGCGCCGAGGACGGTGGCCTGCAGGGGGGTGTAGCGGGCCTTGACGAGGTGGCCGGGCCCGGCCGGGTCGGGCGGGAGCCGGTCGGGGACCGCGACGACCATGGCGTAGCCGCCGGTGCCGAGGCCCATCGCCAAGGCCGTAGTGTTGAGCAGGACGGTGTCGCCCGGCTCGGGCCGCCCCACCAGGGCGGGGTAGGCGAGGGCGCGGTGCGTGCCGTCGCCCCCGATCGAGACGTTCAGTTCGACCGCCCCGGGCCATTCACGGCGGATGTCCTCAACTGTGCCTTTGCGCCATCGGATCACACCGGGAAACGGTAGCGTCCTGGACGACGGCACGCGGGGACGATCGGCACGTCGGCCGGGCCGGGCTCACGGAGGAACGAGGTGGTGGCGAAGTGTCGCGGCGCAAGACCGAGCGGCTGCTGAACCTGGTGGTCTGCCTGCTCGCCACCCGGCGCTATCTGACGGCGGAGCAGATCCGCCGTGCGGTGCCCGGCTACCCGGACTCCGACGAGGCGTTCAAGCGGATGTTCGAGCGCGACAAGGAGGAGCTGCGCGAGCTCGGCGTCCCGCTGGAGGTGGGCAGCGACCAGCAGGGCGGCGGCGGTGAGGAGATCGGGTACCGGATCCCGCCGCAGGCCTACGAGCTGCCCGACATCCACCTGACCCCGGACGAGGCGGCGGTACTCGGCCTCGCGGCGCGGGTGTGGCAGCGGGCGAGCATGGCGGAGGCGGCGTCGGGGGCGCTGCTGAAGCTGCGGGCGGCCGGGGTGGAGACCGACGCGGCGACGGCCGTGGGCATCGAGCCGCGCGTGAACACCCAGGACCCGTCGTTCCCGGCGCTGTGGGAGGCGGTGCGCGACGGGCGCCCGGTCGCGTTCGACTACCAGGGGATCGGCCGGACGTCGGTGGCGCGGCGGCATCTGGAGCCGTGGGGCGTGGTGAGCCGGCGGGGCCGCTGGTACGTGGTCGGGTTCGACCGGGACCGCGACGAGCAGCGGGTGTTCCGGCTGAGCCGCATCGTCGGGGAGGTCGCCGCGGACGGCCCGGCCGGGTCGGTGACCGTCCCGGACGGGGTGGACGTGCGGCGGATCGCGTTCGACTGGGGCGACCCGGTGAGCGAGCCGCGGCCGGCGGCCGTGCGGCTGCGGCGCGGCGCGGCGCAGGGCACGCGGCGGTGGGCCCGGGACGTGCGCCCGGTCGACGACCCGGAGTGGGACGGGGAGTGGGACGAGGCGGTCCTGACGTTCCGCGACGTGGACCGGTTCGCGCCGTACCTGGCGCGGTTCGCCGGTGATGTGGTGGTGCTGGATCCGCCGGACCTGCGGGAGGCGGTGATCCAGCACCTGAAGTCGGTGCTGGCCGCCGCCGGCGGGCACCCGGCGGGCGGTCACGCGGACCTGGGGGAGATGAACGGCCGATGACGGCGAAGGCGGCCGCGAAGACGGCGGCGACGACGTCCACGGACCGGCTCGGGCGGCTGCTGGCGCTCGTCCCGTACGTGGTGAACCGCGACTCGGTGGCGCTCGGCGAGGCCGCCGCCGCGTTCGGGGTGACCGAGAAGCAGCTGATCGACGACCTGAACCTGCTGTGGTGCGTGGAGCTGCGGGCGCCGGACCCGTACTGCCCGATCGACCTGTCCTACGAGGGCGGGGAGATCACGGTGGCGGAGGCCGAGTCGATCGCGCGGCCGCTGCGGCTGAAGGTGGACGAGGCGAGCGCGCTGCTGGTGGCGCTGCGGATGCTGGCGGGGATCCCCGGCCTGGACGACCGGGACGCGCTCAGCCGCGTGATCGCGAAGCTGGAGAGCGCGGCGGGCGCCGCCGCGGCGGTGTCCAGCCAGGTCGCGGTGGAGGTCGACACCTACGGCGGCACGGCGGACCCGGCCCGCACCGCGGTCGGGGTGCTGCGGGACGCGATCGCGGCCGGCCGCCGCGTCCACCTGACCTACTACGTCCCGGCGCGGGACGAGAACACCGAGCGCGACGTGGATCCGATGCGGCTGCTGGTCGTGGAGGGCAACACCTACCTGGAGGGGTGGTGCCGCCGGGCGGAGGCGGTGCGGCTGTTCAAGCTGGACCGGATCGCCGACCTGTCCGTGCTGGACGTCCCCGCGCAGGTGCCTGACGACGCGGAGCCGATCGACGTGGACGCGGGCCTTTTCCGCCCGTCGCCGCAGGACGAGGCGGTGACGCTGGAGCTGTCCCCGCGCGGCCGGTGGGTCGCCGACTACTACCCGTGCGAGAGCGTGGAGGAGCTGGGGGAGGGGCGGCTGCGGGTCGTGCTGCGCACTCCCGACCCGCGCTGGGTGCGGGGCCTGGCCCTGCGGCTCGGCGACCAGGGCCGTGTCGTGGCGCCCCCGCACCTCGCGGACGGCGTCCGCGAGGACGCACTCCAGGCCCTGGCCCGCTACGGCCTCGCTTAGGCGAAGCGAACCGGGGTCGTCCCCCACAGGGCACGGGCCGGAGCGGCAGCGAACCGGGGGTGTGAAGGGTCATCCGCTGCCAGGGCTTGGGCGTGAACGCTAGCGAAGCGGTGCGGGCCTGGGTGGTGGCGGCGCTGGCGTGGGCGTGGGCGTGGGTGGGGCGGATCGGATAGCGTGGCGGCGTGTCGTGGGTCTCGGTGTCGGTTTCGCTCGGTTTCGCCGGTATGGCCGTGCTCGCCTGGTGCGCGTTCAAGGTGTGGCTGGGCGTGCGGCGCTTCGGGCGTGAACTGGAACGCACCAGGCGCCGGCTGGAGCCGAAACAGTCGGCGCTGCGCGATGAACTGTCCCGTCTCGATGAGGCTCGGTCGTCACAACCGCCCGGGTAGGGCGTACGATCGTCCTGAACGGGCCCCTGCTGAAGAGGATTGACATGGCTGGACTTGGCACGACCGAGATTCTGATCATCCTTGCGGTCGTCCTGCTGCTGTTCGGGTCGACGAAGCTTCCGCAGCTCGCGCGGTCGTTGGGCAAGTCGGCGCGGATCCTGAAGGCCGAGACCAAGGGCCTGCACGACGACGAGGACGACAAGTCCGACAAGTCCGGTGAGACGGCGCAGGCCGGGCAGGGTGACGAGGCGCGCAAGGAGGCGGCGCGGCTCCGCGAGGAGGCGGCGCGGCTGGAGCGCGAGGCGGCGGCCGGAGACGGCGGGCAGCGTCCGCGCGGCGCGCTCGGCTCGGGCGAGCCGATCCAGGGCGTGCCGGTGTCGGACCCCGGCCGGATCCACAAGGGCTGACCCCGGCCCCGCCCCCCGATTCCTGTCGCCGAACACCGAGCCTGATTGCCCACGATGAAGCTGAGCAGGCGCGACGCCGCCCCCGACGGCCGCATGCCCCTCATGGAGCACCTCCGTGAGCTGCGGAACAGGTTGATCAAGGCGATCCTGGGTCTGCTGGCCGGTGCGCTGGTCGGGTGGATCCTGTTCGACCCGATCTGGGACTTCCTGAAGCAGCCCTACACGCGGATCCCGCCGGAGCACTGCCTGAACGGCAAGTGCGACCTGGTCGTGCACGGGATCTTCGACGGGTTCTTCATCCACCTGAAGGTCGCGCTGATCGTCGGGGCGGTCCTGTCGTCTCCGGTCTGGCTGTACCAGATCTGGGCGTTCGTCGCGCCGGGCCTGTACCAGAAGGAGCGCCGCTGGACGTACACGTTCCTGGCGGCGGCGGTGCCGTTGTTCGTGCTCGGCGGCGGGCTGGCGTACCTGACGATGGACAAGGGCCTGAAGATCTTCATCGGGCTCGCGCCGGGCGACACGACCGTGCTGGTCGGCGTGCAGGACTACCTGGGCTACGCCCAGGCGATGCTGTTCATCTTCGGGCTGACGTTCGAGCTGCCGCTGTTCGTGGTCATGCTGAACCTCGTCGGGGTCCTCACCCACGAGCGGATCCGCAGGTCCCGGCGGATGCTGATCTTCGGAGTGTTCGTCTTCGCGGCGGTTGCCACCCCCAGCCAGGACCCGTTCACCATGCTGGCGCTGGCGCTCCCGACGATCGTGCTGTTCGAGGTCGCCGAGCTCCTCGCGTTCTTCCACGACCGGCGGATCGCCCGCCGCCCCGACCCCTACGAGAGCCTGTCGGACGACGAGGCGTCCCCGCTGGACCTGGAGCGGATCGACGCCGAGCTGGAGAGGGGCGACCGCGCCGTCTGACCGACCGCGCCGTCCGACCACCGCCCGCGCCGTCCTGCCCCCGCCGGGCGGGCCGGATTGGTGGTGGGGGCCGTCGGAACCGTAGGCTCGAAGGCATGACCACCCCCGACACGACGTCGGCCGGGGAGAGCCCGGCCCAGCGGTACGCCGCCTACCGCAGGCGCACCGCGGGGCAGGGCCCGGCCCTGCTGGACTTCCGCACCCTGTACGACTTCGAGTTGGACGAGTTCCAGCTGGAGGCGTGCCAGGCGCTGGAGGACGGCAGCGGCGTCCTGGTCGCCGCGCCCACCGGATCCGGGAAGACGGTGGTGGGGGAGTTCGCCGTCCACCTCGCCCTCACCGGCGGCACCAAGTGCTTCTACACCACGCCGATCAAGGCGCTGTCGAACCAGAAGTACGCCGACCTCGTCCGCCGGTACGGGCCGGAGAAGGTCGGGCTGCTCACCGGCGACAACAGCGTCAACGGGGAGGCCCCGATCGTCGTCATGACGACCGAGGTCCTGCGGAACATGCTGTACGCGGGGTCGCAGACCCTGGCCGGCCTCGCGTTCGTCGTCATGGACGAGGTGCACTACCTGGCCGACCGGTTCCGCGGCGCCGTCTGGGAAGAGGTGATCATCCACGTTCCGGACTCGGTGCGGATCGTGGCGCTGTCGGCGACCGTCAGCAACGCCGAGGAGTTCGGCGAGTGGCTGCACGAGGTGCGCGGCGACACCGCCGTGATCGTGGACGAGCACCGTCCCGTGCCGCTGTTCCAGCACATGATGGTCGGGACCCGCCTGTACGACCTGTTCGTCGACACCGGCAAGGGCAAGGACCGGCAGGCCCGCCTGAACCCGCAGCTGACCCGGATGGCGGTGGAGGAGGTCCGCCGCGCCAAGGTCAACCAGGGGCGCCGGACGGGACGCCGCCGCGCGCCCCGCCCGCAGCGGTTCCGTCCGCCGGCCCGGCCGGACGTGATCGAGCGGCTGGAACGTGCCGGGCTGCTCCCGGCGATCACGTTCATCTTCAGCCGCGCCGGCTGCGACGCGGCCGTCCTGCAGTGCCTGCACGCCGGGATCCGGCTGACCTCCAAGGAGGAGGCGGAGGAGATCCGCGCGCACGCCGAGCTGCGCACCGCCGACATCGCGCCCGAGGACCTGCGGATCCTCGGCTACGGCGACTTCCTGGACGCCCTGCAGCGCGGTGTCGCCGCCCACCACGCCGGGATGCTGCCGACGTTCAAGGAGATCGTCGAGGAGCTGTTCACCCGCGGGATGATCAAGGCGGTGTTCGCGACGGAGACGCTCGCGCTCGGCATCAACATGCCCGCCCGCACCGTCGTGATCGAGAAGCTCGACAAGTGGAACGGCGAGGCGCACGTCGACCTCACCCCCGGCGAGTACACGCAGCTGACCGGGCGGGCCGGGCGGCGCGGCATCGACGTCGAGGGGCACGCCGTGGTGGTGTGGGGCCCGAACGTGGAGCCGGCGTCGGTCGCCGGGCTCGCCGGCACCCGCACCTACCCGCTGAACTCCAGCTTCCGGCCGTCCTACAACATGGCCGTCAACCTCGTCGGCGCCGTCGGCATCGAACGCGCGCGCACCCTCCTGGAGGAGTCGTTCGCGCAGTTCCAGGCCGACCGCGCCGTCGTCGGCCTGGCCCGCCAGGTCCACAAGAACGAGGAGGCGCTGGAGGGGTACGCGAAGGCGGCGCAGTGCCACCTCGGCGACTTCATGGAGTACGCCGCGATGCGGCGGCGGCTGTCGGACCGCGAGTCGGAGCTGTCGCGCGAGCGCGCCGGCGCCCGCCGCGCCGGGGCCGCCCGCTCCCTGGAGCACCTGCGGCCCGGCGATGTGATCATCGTGCCGTCGGGGCGGCGGTCCGGCCTCGCGGTGGTCCTCGACCCGGGCGTCGGGCGCCGCTCCGACGGCCCGGCGCCGCTGGTGCTGACCGTGAACCGGTCGGTGCAGCGGCTGTCGATCCAGGACTTCCCGCGCGCCGTGGAGCCCGTCGAGCGGATCCGCATCCCGAAGTCGTTCAGCCCCCGCAACCCGCAGGACCGCCGCGACCTGGCGTCCACGCTCCGCAACAAGGTCCCCGACGACGTCCGGGAGCGGCGGCGGTCGCGCGGCGACTCCGCCGCGACCGACGACGCCGAGATCACCCGGCTGCGCGCCGACCTGCGGCGGCACCCCGTGCACGGCTGCGACAAGCGCGAGGACCACGCCCGCTGGGCCGAGCGGTACCACCGCCTCGACCGGGAGACCGAGCAGCTCCGCCGCCGCGTCGAGGGCCGCTCCCAGGTGATCGCCCGGACGTTCGACCGGGTGTGCGCCGTCCTGCAGCAGCTCGGCTACCTCGACGGCGACTCCGTCACCGATGAGGGCCGCCGCCTCGGCCGCATCTACAACGAGCTGGACCTGCTCACGGCCGAGAGCCTGCGCGAGGGGCTGTGGGAGAAGCTCGACCACGCCGAGCTGGCCGCGTGCGTGTCCGCGCTGGTCTACGAGTCGCGGCAGCCCGACGACGCCGCCCCGCCCCGCACCCCCGGCGGGGCCGCGCAGGACGCCCTGGCCTCGATGGTGCGGCTGTGGGGGGAGCTGGACGCCGTCGAGCGCGACAACCGCGTGTCGTTCCTGCGCGAACCCGACCTGGGGTTCGCGTGGACCGCCTACCGGTGGGCCAAGGGCGACGACCTCGACGAGGTGCTGCTGGAGAGCGACCTGACCGCCGGCGACTTCGTCCGCGCCGTCAAGCAGCTGCTGGACCTGCTCGGCCAGGTCACCGACGCCGCGCCGCCGAACAGCCACCTCCGCAAGACCGCGCGGCGCGCGATGGACGCGATGCGGCGCGGTGTGGTGGCGTACTCCTCGGTCGCCTAGAACGCGTCCGGCGTGCGGCCGGCGCCGCCGCGGCCGGTGCCGCCGGGGCGGTCAGCCCGCGCGGCGCCGGGCCCGGCGGGCCGACAGGGTGCGGTCGACGCGGTAGGCCGCCAGGCGCACCAGCAGCGGCTCGGGCGGGCGCCGCAGCGGGCGGGGCGTCAGCCGGTGGGTGAGCGCGGCCGTCCGCAGCAGCGCCCCGGCCGCGCGGCGGCGGGCCGGGGTCCACGGCAGCCCGAACCCTTCGCGCAGCTCCTCCGGGAGGAGGGCGGCGGTGACCAGGCGGAACACGGCGAGCGCGGGGAACAGGGGGCGCAGCCGCCGCGGCCACAGGACGGCGGCGGCGACCTCCCTGGCGGTGCCGGTGACCTCCAGTGCCGCGAGCGTCTCGGCCATGTAGGCGCGGAACGCGGCCAGGTCCGGCGGCTGCGACTCCAGCGGGCAGCCGAGGACGTCGGCGACGATCCTTGCCTGGCGGTAGTAGGCCTCGGCGAAGCCGGGGTCGCCGCCGCCGCGCATGAGGCGCTCGTGGACGTGCAGGGCCGAGTCGATGAGGGTCGCGTTGACCCACAGCTGCAGGCCGGGGTCGTCGCCGGTGTAGCCGTCGCCGCGGACGGTGGTGTGGATGCCGCGGACCTTCGCCGCGACCCGCGCCACCTGCTCCGGCGTCCCGTAGGTGGTGATCAGCAGGAAGTCGAGCGTGCCGAACAGGCGGGCGAGGGGGCGGTCGGCGAAGTCGCTGTGCTCGGCGACGCCGCGCGCCACGGCCGGATGCGCCAGCTGCATCAGCAGGGCCCGCCCGGCGGCGAGGCCGACGAGCGGCTCGGACGCCAGCGCCCGCAGCACGTCCCGGTCGGCGAGCAGGCCGGCGAGCCGGTCCCCGGCCTCGCCGGGGGACCCCGCGCCGGGACGGGCGGCGGGGCGCTCGGTCGGGATGCGGGGTGTGGCGGGCACGGAACCTCCCGGGGGTCGGAGCCTGCCCCGCCATCCTCCCGCACCTATTGACAGACGGTCAATAACGGGGGATCCGTCTGTCCAGCCCCGAAGTTCGCCGATGATGCGAAACCGGCACGGGCCGCCACGATCCGATGCGACAATCGGGGACGCCCGGCCGCCATGAGACCGTGGGAGCCGGGCACCCCCATGTTTACCCCGAGAAAGGTCCCGACCGTGGCCATCCGCGACAAGATGCGCGCCAACGCGGCCCACGTCCTGCAGCCGGGCGAGAACATCCAGGCGGTGTTCGGCGCCCAGACGACGAGCCAGTACTTCGCCCTGATCTCGTACTGGATCATCATCTTCAGCAACGCCTACCGGGTCGTCGTGGTCACCGACCGCCGCATCCTGGTGTGCCGGTCCGGGCGGATGCGCATGACCCCCGTCAACGAGGTCCTGCGCGAACTGCCGCGCAACACCCGCATCGGCCCCCCGAGCGGCCTGTGGTGGCGGTGCGAGACGCTCGGCGAGCGCCTGTACGTCCACAAGCGGTTCCACAAGGACGTCAACGCCGCCGACGGCGTCACCGCGTCCTGACCCCGCCCGGAAAGCCGGACGAGACGCCCTCCCCGCCGCGTGGAGGGCGTCTCGCCTTTCCGGCCTCATGCCGGAGGCGGAGACGGATCGGCTTGCAGGAGGATCCGCGCCCGCACCGCCCCGCGCTAGTGTGATCGCGATCACCTGTATTCGTGACGGACGAGCCTGGGAAGAGGGCATGATCGAGGCGGAGAACCTCACCAAGCGCTACGGCGACAAGACCGCCGTGGACGACCTGTCGTTCACGGTCATACCCGGGCGGGTCACCGGGTTCCTGGGCCCGAACGGCGCCGGGAAGTCGACCACCATGCGGCTGCTGCTCGGCCTGGACCGCCCCGACCGCGGCGACGCCCGCATCCAGGGCCGCCACTACCGCGACCTGAACGCCCCGCTGCGCGTCGTCGGCGCGCTGCTGGAGGCCCGCGCCGTGCACACCGGCCGCAGCGCCTACAACCACCTGCTGTGCCTGGCGCAGACGCAGGGCATCGGCAAGAAGCGCGTCGACGAGGTCGTCGAGCTCGTCGGGCTCACCGGTGTCGCCCGCAAGCGCGCCGGCGGCTTCTCCCTCGGCATGGGGCAGCGGCTCGGCATCGCCGCCGCCCTGCTCGGCGACCCGTCCGTGCTCGTCCTGGACGAGCCCGTCAACGGCCTCGACCCCGAGGGGATCGTCTGGATCCGCACCCTCATGCAGCACCTCGCCGCCGAGGGCCGCACCGTGTTCGTCTCCAGCCACCTCATGAACGAGATGGCCGTCACCGCCGAGCACCTCATCGTCATCGGCCGCGGCCGGCTGATCGCCGACTGCTCCACCGAGGAGTTCATCGAGCGCTCGACCGAGAAGACCGTGACCGTCCGCAGCCCCGAGGCCGGGCGGCTCGCCGACGCCGTCGCGGCCGAGGGCGGCAAGGTCGCCCCGGGCGAGGGCGACCTGATCACCGTCACCCACATGGAGGCGCCGCGCGTCGGGGAACTCGCCGCCGCCGAGGGCATCGTCCTGCACGAGCTCACCCCGAGCCGCGGCTCCCTGGAGGCGGCGTTCATGGAGCTGACCCGCGAGAGCGTCGAGTACGGCGCGGCCGGCGGCACCGCTCCCGCGGCGGCCCCCGCGGCCGTTCCCGCGGCCCCGCCCGGAGCCGTCCCCGAAGCGCCGCCCGTCCCCGCCGAGGAGGGGGAGTCCCGATGACCACGGCCACCACCGAGCCCGCCGCGGGCGCCCAGGCCCACCCCCGGCCCGGCTTCGGGCGGCTCCTCATCGCCGAATGGACGAAGATCCGCACGGTCCGGTCCACGCTGTGGTCGCTGATCCTGCTCGTCATCCTCGACCTCGGGTTCACCGCGCTGTTCGTCGGGCTCACCGTCGCGCAGTGGGACGACATGCAGCCCGGCGACCGCGCCCAGGTCACCGCCGACCCGGTCAGCATGATCCTCGGCAGCGGGTTCTTCCTCAGCCAGCTCACCGTCTGCGTCCTCGGCGTCCTGGTGATCGCCTCCGAGTACTCCACCGGCATGATCCGCGCCAGCCTGCTCGCCGTGCCGCGGCGGCTGCCGATGCTGTGGGCCAAGGCCCTGGTGTTCTCCCTGGTCGTCCTCGTCCTCGGCATCGCCGTGTCGTTCGTGTCGTTCTTCATCGGCGCCGCCTTCCTCGGCAGCAAGGTCGAGGTGTCCCTCGGTGACGAGGGCGTGCTGCGCGCCGTCATCGGCGGCGGCCTCTACCTGGCCATGCTCGGGCTGTTCGCGCTGGCGATCGGCGCGATCGTGCGGCACTCCGCCGGCGGTATCACCGGCGTGATCGGCTTCGTCCTCGTGCTGGCGCCGCTCGCGGCGCTGCTCCCCGGCAGCATCGGCGAGCACGTCCACGCCTACCTGCCCTCCGAGGCCGGCACCCTGATCGCCAAGGCCCACCAGGGCCCCGACGACCTGCTCACCCCCTGGCAGGGCTACGGCGTGTTCACCCTGTGGACCGTCGCGCTGCTCGCCCTCGCCGCGTTCCTCCTCAAACGCCGCGACGCCTGACACCGGCCGGACCGTCCCCGCGTGAGCCGCCCGCGGGGACGGCCCCGCACCCTCATCTCCGCCCCCGAGGCCCAGCCCGGGGGCGTTTCGCAGACCTGACGTTTGCATACTGCAAAGATCCGGTCTACCGTTTGGGCAGTCGCTTTAAGCGAGTGACCAAAACGGTGATCCGGGGGGAGCGGACATGGCGGACGACGCGGTGCCGACGCGGCTGCGGCTGCTGGAGGCGGCCGTCGCGGTGATGGCCGAGAGCGGCTGGGCCGCCGTCACCTCGCGGGTGGTGGCGGACCGGGCACAGGCCAACAACGCCCTCGTGCACTACTACTTCGGGTCGGTCGGCGCGCTGCGCCGGGCCGCGGTCATGCACGCCGTGGAGCAGGAGCTGGAAGGCCCCGTCGAGGCGATCCTGAGGGCACGCGACGTCCTGGACGGCGTCACCGAGGCCGTCCGGGACCTCACCGGCCGCACCGCCGACACCCCCGGCCGGCGCGTCGTCATGGAAGCGCTCATGCACGGCCTCCGCGACGGCGAGCTGCGCGCCGAGAGCGAGCGGCAGATCCGCGTGTTCCGGGACCTGCTGGCCTCCCGGCTCACCGAGGACAGGGCGGCCGGGCTGCTGCGCGCCGACGCCGACCCCGCCGCCCTCGCGGTCGTGCTCACCGCGCTCATCGACGGGCTGCTCCTGCACGCGCTGATCGCCCCCCGCACCGACGCCGGCGCGTCGATCGCCGGGCTGACGGCGCTGCTCCGGCCGCCCGCCGCACCGGCCACCGTGCCCGGGCCCGGCGACGGCGAAGACCACCACGAAGACGACAACAAAGACGACAACAAAGACGACAACAAAGACGACGACGAAGGAGGCGGCGATGACGCGACACGGCCATGAGCGGGCGGCCGTCCAGGACGACCGCGGCGGGCACGGCGAGCCGCCGCCCGCGGTGCTGCTGCGCGGGGCGCGCAAGACCTACGGCACCGGCCCGGCCGAGGTCCACGCGCTCAGGGACGTGGACCTGGAGGTGCGGCGGGGCGAGTTCGCCGTCCTGCTCGGACCCTCCGGATCGGGCAAGACGACCCTGCTCAACCTCATCGGCGGGATCGAGCCCGCCACCGCGGGCGAGGTCATCGCCGGCGGCCGCGACATCACCGGCCTCGGCGAGGACGCCCGCACCGCCTACCGGCGCGACACCGTCGGGTTCGTCTTCCAGTTCTTCAACCTCGTTCCGTCGCTGACCGCGCTGGAGAACGTCCGGCTGGTCGCCGAGCTGACCGGCCGCGGCGACCGGGAGCGGTCGCGGGCCGCGCTCGCGGCCGTCGGGCTCGCCGAGCGCGCCGGCCACTTCCCGGCGCAGCTGTCGGGCGGCGAGCAGCAGCGCGTCGCCATCGCCCGCGCCATCGCCAAGGACCCCGCGCTGCTGCTGTGCGACGAGCCCACCGGCGCGCTGGACCTGGAGACCGGACGCGGCGTCCTGCGCGTCCTGCAGGACCTCAACCGGCGGGGCCGCACGGTCCTGGTCGTCACCCACAACGCCGCGATAGCCGCCCTCGCGCACCGCACGATCCGGATGCGCTCCGGCGCCGTCGTCGACGTCACCGCGCAGGCCTCCCCCGCCACCGCCGACGAGGTGACGTGGTGAGCACCCTCACCGTCAAGCTCCGCCGCGACCTGCGCCGCCGCCCCGCCCAGCTGGTGTCGGCGGCGGTGCTGGTGATGCTCGGCGTCGCCCTGTTCGGCGCCTCCTACGACGCCTACCGGAACCTGGACACCGGGTACGAGGCGCTCTTCGGGAAGTACCGGTTCGCCGACCTCACCGTCACCGGCGGCGACACCGCCGCGATCGCCGCGCGGGCCGGGGCCCGCCCCGGCGTCCAAGCCGTCACCGCCCGGACCGTCGCCGACGTCCCGCTGCGCATGCCGGACGGCGCCACCCTCGTCGGGCGCGTCGTCGGGCTCCCCGCCACCGCGCAGCCCGCCGTCAACCGGGTGAAGGTCCTCGACGGCCGCTACCTCGACCCCGCCGCCCCCGCGGGCGTCCTCGCCGAGAAGCACCTCGCCGACCACGCCCGCCTCGAGCCCGGCTCCGAGGTGGCCGTGTGGGACGGGCGCGCCTGGCGGAACCTCGGCGTGCGCGGCACCGCGTCCTCACCCGAGTACCTGTGGCCCGCCGCCGACCGCCAGAACGTGCTGCCCGCGCCCGGATCGTTCGGCGTCCTGTTCGTGCCCGAGCCGCTGGCCCGCCGGATCGCCGGCACCGCGGCCCCCAACCAGGTCGCGGTGTTCTACACCGGCGCCGGGCGCCGCGACGCCGCCCGGCTCGACGCCGCCCTGTCCGCCGCCGCCCGCGGCCACGGCGCGGGGGCGGCACTCACCCGTGCCGAGCAGCCCAGCAACGCCACCCTCACCGAGGACATCAAGGGGTTCTCCGAACTGGCCGTCATGTTCCCGATGATGTTCCTCGCCGCCGCCGGCGTCGCCGTCTACGTCGTGCTGACCCGCCGCGTCGCACGCGACCGCGTCGTCATCGGGACGCTGCGCGCCAGCGGGTTCCGCCGCCGGACGCTCGTCGCGCACTACCTGGCCACCGGGGTCGCCGTCGGGCTCGCCGGCTCCGTCCTCGGCGTCGCCGCCGGGCTCCTGCTCGCCGGGACCGTCACCCGCATGTACGCGGACGCGATCGGCCTGCGTGAGACGCTGGTGTCGATCCGCGCGTCCACCGTGGCGGCCGGCCTGGCGTTCGGCGTGGCCGCCGGCGCCCTCGCAGCCCTGGCCCCCGCGGCGTCGGCCGCGCGCGTCCCGCCCGCCGAGGCGATGCGCGGCACCGTCCCCTCCACCCGCGGCGGCGGGCTCCTCGCCCGGCTCCAGCGATCCGTCCCCGCCGCGGGACGGCTGCCCGCCGGCGCGTGGCTGGTGCTGCGCGGACCCACCCGCCAGCTCCGCCGCACCCTCTACACGATGGCCGGCGTCGTCCTCGCGCTCGTCCTGATCCTGGTCTCCTGGGGGATGCTCGACTCCTCCCGGGCGACCGTCTCCCGGCAGTTCGACCAGGTCCAGCGGCAGGACGCCGAACTCACCCTCGCACGCCCCGCCGACGCCGCCACGCTCAAGGCCCTGGCCGGGACGAAGGGCGTGCGCGCCGCCGAACCGTCCGCCCACGTCCCCGTCACGATCACCGCGGGCGGCCGGGAGTACTCCACCACCGTCGTCGGGCTGCCCGCCCGCACCCGCATGCACCGGTTCCTCACCCCCGGCGGCGGCGAGCGGACCCTGCCCGGCGAGGGCGCCCTCATCGGCGCGGCCCTGAAGGACAGGCTCGGCCTGGACACCGGCGACCGCGTCGGCCTCCGCCTCGGCGACGGCCGCACCGTCACCACCACCGTCGCCGGATTCGTCGACGAGCCGCTCGGCACCCGCGCCTACGCCACCCTCGGCCAGGTCGCCGCGTGGGCGCCGGCAGCCGGACCCGGCACCGTCCTCGTCCGGTTCGACCCCGGCGCCGACCGCGCCGCCGTCGAACGCGCCCTGTCGGCGCGGCCCGGTGTCCTCGCCTACACCGACGCCCGGGCGCTCGAGCAGACCATGGACGACTACATGGACCTGTTCTACGTGTTCGTCGCCGTCATGCTCGTCTTCGGCGGCCTGCTCGCCTTCACCGTCCTGTTCGCCACCCTGTCGGTCAACCTCGCCGAACGCGGCACCGAACTGGCGACCCTGCGCGCCTCCGGCGTCGGCCGCAGGCGGCTCGCCCGGCTCGTCACCGCGGAGAACCTCCTCGTCGTGGCCGCCGGCGCCGTCCCCGGCCTGATCGCCGGGCGGCTCGCCACCGGCGCGTTCCTCGGCGCCTTCAACAGCGACCTGATGGCGTTCCGCACCGACATCCGGCCCGCCACCTTCGCCTGGTCCGCGCTCATCGTGATCGCCGTCGCCTGGCTGGCGCAGCGCCCCGGCCTGCGGGCCCTCGCCCGCATGGACCTGGCCGCCCTCGTCCGCGAGCGGACCGGCTGACCACGTCCGCCGAATAAACGGGGCCGGTCCACGGTTGAACCGCGGAGCCCGGGTAGTCGTACCGCCATGGCGGTTTCGGTGAAGAAGACCAGGAGGGACCGGCGGCGCGCGGGCGCGACCGCCCGCGGGGCGGACGGCCTGCGGCGCGCGCTCGCCGAGCGGGTCGACGGCGAGATCCGGTTCGACCCCGGATCACGCGCCGCCTACTCCCACGACGCGTCCAACTACCGGCGGCCCCCCATCGGGGTGGTGGTGCCGAGAACGGTCGAGGCCGGTGCCGAGACCGTCCGGGTCTGCGCCGAGCACGACGTGCCCGTCCTGTCGCGCGGCGGCGGGACGAGCCTGGCCGGGCAGTGCGTCAACGAGGCCGTCGTCATCGACTGGTCCAAGTACTGCCACCGCCTGCTCTCGGTGGACCCGGACGCGCGCCGCGCCGTCGTGGAGCCCGGCGCCTGCCTGGACGACCTCAACGGCGAGCTGTCCGCGCACGGCCTCATGGTCGGGCCCAAGCCGTCCACCCACGACACCTGCACGATCGGCGGGATGATCGGCAACAACTCCTGCGGCGCGTCCGCGCAGGCGTACGGGAAGACGGCCGACTCCGTCGCCCGGCTCGAGGTGCTCACCTACGACGGGCTGCGCATGTGGGTCGGGGAGACCTCCGACGAGGACTACGAGGCCATCCAGGCCGCGGGCGGGCGGCGCGCCGAGATCTACCGGGCGCTGCGCGCCCTGCGCGACGACGGCATGGAGCTCGTCCGCACCCGCTACCCCGACATCCCCCGCCGCGTGTCCGGCTACAACCTCGACGCGCTGCTGCCCGAGAAGCACTTCGACGTCGCCCGCGCCCTCGTCGGCTCGGAGGGCACGCTGGTCACCGTGCTGCGCGCCGAGATCCGCCTCATGCCGGTCCCCGAGCACGAGGCGCTCGTCGTCCTCGGCTACGACGACATCGCCGCCGCCGGCGACGCCGTCCCCCGCGTCCTGCCGTCCCGGCCGCTCGCCCTGGAGGGCATGGACCACACCCTCCTCGACCTCGCCGAACAGGACCGCCTCGCCGGACCCGACGTGCTGGCCGAGATGCCCGAAGGCGCCGGCTGGCTCATGGTCCGCCTCGGCGGCGCCACCCAGGACGAGGCGGACGAGCGGGCCCGCGCCCTGATCCGGCACATGCAGGACGGGCCGGACCCGCCGCGCTGCGGCTTCCTGCACGACCCCACCGAGGAGGAGCGGCTCTGGAAGGTCCGCGAGGCCGGGCTCGGCGCCACCGCCTACCCGCCCGGGCACCCCGACACCCACGAGGGCTGGGAGGACGCCGCCGTCCCGCCCGACCGGCTCGGCGACTACCTGCGCGACTTCCGCGCCCTCATCCGCGAGTTCCGCTATGACCCCGTCGCCCTCTACGGGCACTTCGGGCAGGGCTGCGTGCACACCCGCATCCCGTTCGACCTGGCGGACGAGTCCGGCGCCGCGCGGTACCGGGAGTTCGCCGGGCGCGCCGCCCGTCTCGTCGCCTCCTACGGCGGCTCCCTGTCCGGAGAGCACGGCGACGGCCAGTCCCGCGGCGAACTCCTGCCGGTCATGTTCGGCGCGGAGGTGGTCCGGCTCTTCGAGCGCCTCAAGGCGATCTTCGACCCGGGCGACCGGATGAACCCCGGCAAGATCGTCCACCCGTACCGGCTCGACGAGGACCTCGACCGCCTCTCCTACCACCCGGACGAGCCGGACACGCACTTCTCCTTCCCCGGCGACCGCCACCGGTTCACCCACGCCGCCGCCCGCTGCGTCGGCATCGGCAGGTGCCGTGCATCGTCGGGCGGGGTGATGTGCCCCAGCTACCGGGTCACGGGGGAGGAGGAGCATTCCACCCGCGGCCGGGCCCGCATCCTCATGGAGATGATGCGCGGCATGCCCGCCGGCGCCCCGCCCGGGGACGGCCTGACCGGGGACGGCCTGCCGGACCCGTCCGCGCCCGGACCGGCCGGCGCCGCCGTCATCACCGCCGGGTGGCGGTCCGAGCACGTCCGCGACGCCCTCGACCTGTGCCTGGCCTGCAAGGGATGCCGCAGCGACTGCCCCGTCAACGTGGACATGGCCACCTACAAGGCCGAGTTCCTCGCCCACCACTACCGGCACCGGATCCGGCCGCCCGCGCACTACACCATGGGCTGGCTGCCGCTGTGGGCCCGGATCGCCGCGCTCGCGCCCGGCGCCGCCAACACCGCGCTGCACCTGCCCGTCCTGGCCGCGATCGCCAAACGGGCCGGCGGCATCGACCCGCGCCGCGACCTGCCCCGCTTCGCCCGCCGCCGGTTCACCGACCGGTTCAAGGACCGCCCCCCGCGCGGCGGCGGCCGGCGCGTCGTCCTGTGGCCCGACACCTTCACCGACGCCTTCCACCCGAACATCGCCGAGGCCGCCGTCCGCGTCCTGGAGGCCGCCGGATACCGGGTCGAGGTGCCGCCCGTCCCGGTGTGCTGCGGCCTGACCTGGATCTCCACCGGGCAGCTCGGCATCGCCGCCCGCGTCCTGCGGCGCACCGTCCGCGCGCTCGCCCCGCGGCTGCGCGAGGGCGTCCCCGTCGTCGGGCTCGAGCCCAGCTGTACCGCCGTGTTCCGCGCCGACGCCCCCGAGCTGATGGAGGGCGACCCCCTGGAAGACGACGTGAGACGGCTGCGGGACCAGACCAGGACCCTCGCCGAACTGCTCGACGAGCACCAGCAGGAGACCGGCGGCGCCTCGCCCCTCGCCTCCCACGGCGCCGTCGCCGGGCTCGACACCCCCCGGGTGCGCGCGATCGCCCAGCCGCACTGCCACCAGCACGCGATCATGGGCTTCGGCGCCGACCGCCGCGTCCTGTCCCGCGCCGGCGTCGAGGCGGAGGTCCTCGACGCCGGGTGCTGCGGACTCGCCGGGAACTTCGGCTTCGAGGCCGGCCACTACGAGACGTCCACCGCCATCGCCGAGCAGGGCGTGTGGCCCGCCGTGCGGGACGCCGCCCCCGGGACGGCCGTCCTCGCCGACGGGTTCTCCTGCCGGACCCAGATCGAGGCGGGCACCGCCGCCCGCCCCCGCCACCTCGCCGAGCTCCTCGCCGGCCTGCTGCCGGAGGACGGCCGGTGACCGCGCTCGCCGCGTCCGCCTACACCGTCCCCACCGACGCGCCCGAGGCCGACGGCACGCTGGCGTGGGACTCCACCACGCTCGTGCTCGCCGAGGCCCGGCACGGCGGCCGCACCGGCCTCGGCTGGACCTACGGCCCGGCCGCCGCCGCGGACCTGATCGGCGGCCTGCTGGAGCCCGCGGTCCGCGGCACCGACCCGATGGACGTGCCGCGCGCCCACGAGGCCATGCGGCGCGCCGTCCGCAACGCCGGGCGCCCCGGCACCGCCGCCATGGCGGTCTCCGCCGTCGACACCGCGCTGTGGGACCTCAAGGCCCGGCTCCTGGACCTCCCGCTGCACCGCCTGCTCGGCACCGTCCACGACACCGTGCCGGTGTACGGGTCGGGCGGGTTCACCACCTACGACGACGCGCGGACCCGCGCGCAGCTGCGGCACTGGTCGGCCGACCTCGGCATCCCCCGCGTCAAGATCAAGATCGGGGAGTCGTGGGGCCGCGCCGAGGACCGCGACCTCGCCCGCCTCCGCCTCGCCCGCGCCGCCGTCGGCGACGGCGCGGACCTGTACGCCGACGCCAACGGCGCCTACACCGTCAAGCAGGCGATCCGGGTCGCCCGCCTCGCCGAGGACACCGGGCTGCGCTGGTTCGAGGAACCGGTCACCTCCGACGACCTGCCCGGCCTGCGCGCCGTCGCCGCCGCGGCGGCCTGCGAGGTCGCGGCGGGGGAGTACGGCTACGACCTGCCGGACTTCGTCCCGCTGATGGACGCCGTCGACTGCCCGCAGGCCGACGCCACCCGCTGCGGAGGCCTCACCGGGTTCCTGCGCGTCGCCGCCCTCGCCCGCGCCCACCAGCGCGACCTGTCCGCCCACTGCGCCCCGCACCTGCACGCCGCCGTCATGGCGGCGATCCCGAACGCCCGGCACATCGAGTGGTTCCACGACCACGTCCGCGTCGAGGCGACGCTCTTCGACGGATGCCTGTCCCCGGCCGGCGGGACGGTCCGCCCCCGCGACGAACCCGGCAACGGCCTCACGCTGCGCGCGGAGGAGGCCGGTGCCTACCGCGTGGCCTGACCCGCCATTGACTGGAGCGTTCCGTGGAGGGGTTGGCGCCCACCCGGCCCCGCGTTGTAGAAAGTCGTCATGAGCGAGCGGGCGGACGACGGCGTCGACGAGGTCACCTCGGCGCTGCTGACCGCGTCCCGGCTGCTGGTGGCCATCTCCGTGCGCTCCCTGGCCGCCGTGGAGGACGCCGTCACGCTGCCGCAGTTCCGGCTCCTGGTCGTCCTGTCCTCCCAGGGGCCGGCCAAGCTCGTCACGCTCGCCGGGCTGCTGGAGGTCAACCCGTCCACCGCGATGCGGATGGTGGACCGGCTCGCCGCCGCCGGGCTCGTCGACCGGCAGGCCAGCCCCGACAGCGGCCGGGAGATCCGCATCCAGCTCACCGCCGCCGGGCGCGCCATCGTCGACGACGTGACGGCCCGCCGCCGTGCCGACATCGCCGCGGTGGTGTCCCGGATGCCGGTCGGCCAGCGGCACGTCCTCGTCGACGCCCTGCGCGCCTTCACCGACGCCGGCGGCGAACCCCGCGTGCCCACCCTGGTCCAGCTCGGCTGGACCTGACCGCCCCGCGGTGAACCGTCCGGCCCGGACGCGCGTACCGCTGCGTAACGCCCGAACTCTCGACCGATCCGAAAGGCGGCCGCCGATGCGCACCCCCCGACCGGCCATCGCGGCGAGCGGCCTCGTCGCGGCGCTGCTCCTCGGCGCCTGCACGCCGGTGGGCCGCCAGGCGACCGACGGCGGTGCGGTGGCGCCCCAGGCCGGCAACGACGACGCGGCCCAGTCCACCGTCAACACCCGCTTCGGCCCGCTCGGCCCCGCCGACCGCGCCCTCATCGTGTCGATCCGGCAGGCCGCGCTGTGGGAGATCCCCGTCGCCCGGGACGCCCAGCGCCGCGCCGCCCGGGCCGCCACCCGCCGCAACCTCGCCGAGATCGCCCGCCGGCACGTCCGGCTCGACACGCTGGACCGCAACGTCGCCGCCCGGCTGAACGTCCCGCTGCCGAACCAGCCCACCCCCGACCAGCAGAGCTGGATGTCGGAGATCAGCGGCAAGTCCGGCAACGAGTACGACCGGACGGCCGTCGCCCGGATGCGGACCGCGCAGGGCCAGACCTACACGATGATCGGCGCGGTCCGCGGCAGCACCCGCAACACCCTCATGCGGACCTTCGCCGAGCAGGCCGAGCCGTTCGTCCGCGCCAACCTCAAGCTCCTGGAGGGCACCGGCTTCGTCACCGGCGACACCCTGCCCGACCCGCCGCGGGTCACCGACGCGCCGCCGCCCGCCAACCAGGGCCGGGCCGCGAGCCCCGCGCCGCCCGTGACCACCGTCCTGGGCGGCGGGCGCTAGGCGTCCAGCTCGCCGAGCAGGGCGCCGAGGGTCGCGCCGAGCGGCGCGTCGACGGTGACCAGGGCGTGTCCGTCGCCGCGGGTCGCGCCCCGGTTGACGATCGCGACCGGGACGCCGTGCCGCGCCGCGTGCCGGACGAACCGGTACCCCGACAGCACCGTCAGCGACGACCCGAGCACCAGCAGCGCCCCCGCCCGCTCGGTCAGGGCGTAGCAGTCCTGGACGCGGGCCGGCGGCACGTTCTCCCCGAAGAAGATCACGTCCGGTTTGAGCGGGCCGCCGCACCGTTCGCAGCCCACGATGCGGAACTCCTCGACCGCCGCGTCGGCGAGGACGGCGTCGCCGTCGGGATTGACCGCCTCGGGGGAGACCGCCGCGGCCCGCTCCTCCCAGCCGGGATTGGCCGCGCGCAGGCGCTCCTCCAGCCGGACCCGCGGGGTCCGCTCGCCGCAGGACAGGCACACGACCCGGTCCAGCGCGCCGTGCAGCTCGATCACGCCGTCCGCCCCGGCGGCCTGCTGCAGCCCGTCGACGTTCTGCGTGATGATCCCCGACAGCAGCCCCCGCCGCTGCAGCGCGGCGACCGCCCGGTGCCCGGCGTTCGGGCGGGCCCGCGCGATGTGCCGCCACCCGAGATGGCTCCGCGCCCAGTAGCGGCGGCGCGCCGCCTCGCTCCCGGTGAAGGCCTGGTAGGTCATCGGCTCCGCGCGCCGGCGCCGCCCCGTCTCCCCGCGGTAATCGGGAATGCCCGACTCGGTCGACAGGCCCGCGCCGCTCAGCACCACCACGTCGCCGTCCGAGACGAGGTCGGCCAGCACCCGCAGGCGGGTCCCCGTCCCGTCCTCAGCAACCTCAGTCACCACTCCATGGTGCACGACCGGGACGGGTGGCCGGGCGCCGTCCTACCGGCCCGCCCGGGGGCCCGCGGGCCGCCGGTGGTGGACCGCCCCGCGCGGGCGCCGCTCCCGCCGCCCGCCCCGCAGGGTGAGCGGCAGGCCCGCCACGGCGAGCAGCAGGCCGCCCCCGCCGGCGGCGAGCGGCCCCACGGTCTCCAGCAGGCGGATCTTCCGCGCGCCGTCATCCGACCTGCCGATCAGCGCCTTGCGCGACTCGGGCGTCATCCGCAGGGTCAGGTCGGCGACCACCAGGCGGCCGGGCCCCTCCTTCGGACGCAGCGTCGACAGCACCCGCTGCCGCTGGTCGATCGGCGCGCCCGTCCGCGGATCGACCCAGTACGTGGCCTCGGCCTGGTAGTAGCGGTCCACCGGCACCGCCGCGCCGACTCCGCGACGCCCGAGCAGCTCGCCCGGCACCGGGGGCAGCTCACCGGTCACCTTCGTCTCCGGAATGCGCGCCACGAAGCGGTAGGCGGACACGCCGGCGACGCGCTCCTCCCCGTCGAAGGAGACCGGCCACGTGCGCCGCGTCGCCGGGTCGAACAGCTCCAGGCCCCGCCTGCGGGCGTCCACCGGCCAGAACAGGCCGATCCCCGACATGCGCACCCCGGTGTCGCCCTGCACCGCCGCGCCGCAGCAGTTCCGCAGCTGCCCGGTGCGCCGGTCGAAGGCGTACCGCTGCTTCTGGATCTCGATCGTGGTGCCGCGGCCGACGTCCTGGACGATCGTCGTGGTGTCCCAGACGGCGACCCCGTCATGGGTGGAGCCGGGATCGCCCCGGATCGTGTTGGTCGCCACCACCGTGGCGCCCGAGCGCGGCGTGGCCGACGCGGCGTCCAGATAGGAGGCGTTCTCGGCCCTCAGCCGCGTGACCTGGTACACGTCCGGCGGCGCGCCGATCAGCGTCGGGGCCACGTAGAACCGGGTGAGGACGGCGGCGGCGAGGAGGAACACGCCGAGGCCGATGAGGGACGCACCGATGATCCGTCGCACTGTCCTGCCCTTCATCATCCGACCTTCTCGTACAGATCCCCCGAAGGAAACGGATTCGGCGCACGACTTCGCCGGGTCCGCGCGCCCGCCCGGCCGGCCGCCACCGTCCCCGCCCCGCCTGGCGGGCGGGGCCGGAGTGAGGGCCAGTTAACGTGTGGGTGACATCCGGGATCCATACGGGAAATACGGGCCGCCGAAGATCGGGGCTCATGGGAGCCGACAGCAAACCGGACAAACGGCTGGTCGTGGCGGGCCACGGACCGGCCGCGCACCGCCTGGTGGAGGCCCTGCGCGAACGCGACGCCGCCGGGACGTGGACGATCACCGTGATCGGCGAGGAGCCCCGCCCCGCCTACGACCGGGTCGCGCTGACGACCCACCTGGAGGGCGCCGACCTGGCCTACCCGGCGCACGGCGGCGGGGTCACCGTGCGCACCGGCGAACGGGTCACCGCCATCGACCGCGCCGCCCGCACCGTCACCACCTCGGCGGGACGCGAGGAGCCCTACGACGCGCTCGTCCTCGCCACCGGGTCGGCGCCGTTCGTGCCGCCCGTCGAGGGCCGCGACCTGCCCGGCGTGTTCGTCTACCGCACCATCGACGACCTGGACGCCATCCGCGAGTACGCGCGGGGCCGGACCACCGGCGCCGTCGTCGGCGGCGGGCTGCTCGGCCTGGAGGCCGCCCGCGCCCTGCAGGGCCTCGGGCTGCGCAGCGGCGTCGTCGAGGTCGCGCCCTGGCTGATGCCCCGCCAGGTCGACGAGGGCGGCGGCGCGATGCTGCGCCGCCACATCGAGGCCCTCGGCATGGCCGTGCACGCCGGCACCCCGATGCGCGCCCTGGAGGCCGGCGACGACGGCGCGGTCCGCCGCGTCGTGCTCGACGGCGGCGCGGAGATCGACGCCGAGGTCGTGGTGTTCTCCGCCGGCATCCGCCCCCGCGACGAGCTGGCCCGCGGCTGCGGCCTGCCGGTCGGGGAGCGCGGCGGGATCGTGGTGGACGACTCCTGCCGCACCGAGGACCCCGCCGTCTGGGCGATCGGCGAGTGCGCCCTCGTCGGCGGCGCCGTCCACGGGCTCGTCGGGCCCTGCTTCTCCATGGCCGAGGTCGTCGCCGACCGGCTGCTGTCCGACACCAGCACCGCCGTGTTCGAGGGCGCCGACATGTCGACCAAGCTCAAGCTGATGGGCGTGGACGTCGCCAGCTTCGGCGACCCGTTCGCCGGACCCGAGCAGGGCGCGCTCGGCGTCACCTACACCGACCCCGTCGCCGGCGTCTACAAGAAGCTCCTGGTCAGCGACGACGCGCAGACCCTGCTCGGCGGCGTCCTCGTCGGCGACGCCGAGTCGTACGGGACCCTGCGCGCCTACGTCGGCGGCGGCCTGCCCGGCGCGCCCGAGCAGATGCTGTTCGGCGGGACCGAGACCGCGGGCGGCGACCTGCCCGGCGCCACCGTCATCTGCTCCTGCAACAACGTCACCGCCGAGGGCATCCGCTGCGCGATCGCCGACCACTCCCTCACCGACGTCCCCGGCGTGAAGGACTGCACCCGCGCCGGGACGAGCTGCGGCAGCTGCGTCCCCCTCGTCAAGCGCATCCTGGACGCCGAGCTCACCGCCGCCGGGATCGAGGTCAGCAAGGCCCTGTGCGAGCACTTCGACTACAGCCGCGCCGAGCTGTTCGACATCGTCCGCGCCGGGCAGGTCACCAGCTTCACCCAGCTGGTCGAGGAGCACGGGACCGGCCGCGGCTGCGACATCTGCAAGCCCGCCGTCGCCTCCATCCTCGCCAGCCTCGGCAACGGCCACATCCTGGAGGGCGAGCAGGCCGCCCTGCAGGACACCAACGACCACTTCCTGGCGAACCTGCAGAAGAACGGCACCTACTCGGTCGTCCCGCGCGTCCCCGGCGGGGAGATCACCCCCGAGAAGCTCATCGTGATCGGCGAGGTCGCCCGCGACTTCGGCCTCTACACCAAGATCACCGGTGGGCAGCGGATCGACCTGTTCGGCGCCCGCGTCGAGCAGCTCCCCGACATCTGGCGGCGGCTCGTCGACGCCGGGTTCGAGTCCGGGCACGCCTACGGGAAGGCGCTGCGGACCGTGAAGTCGTGCGTCGGGTCGACCTGGTGCCGCTACGGCGTCCAGGACTCCGCCGCGATGGCGATCCGCCTGGAACTGCGGTACCGGGGACTGCGCGCCCCGCACAAGCTGAAGTCCGCCGTGTCCGGATGCGCCCGCGAGTGCGCCGAGGCGCAGAGCAAGGACTTCGGCGTCATCGCCACCGAGAACGGCTGGAACCTCTACCTCGCCGGGAACGGCGGCATGCGGCCCCGGCACGCCGACCTGTTCGCCACCGACCTCACCGACGACGAGCTGATCACCTACATCGACCGGTTCCTGATGTTCTACATCCGCACCGCCGACCGGCTGCAGCGCACCGCCGGCTGGCTGGAGGCCCTCGACGGCGGACTGGACTACCTCCGCGAGGTCATCGTCGACGACCGGCTCGGCATCTGCGCCGACCTCGACGCCGCCATGGAGCGCCACGTCGCCGCCTACTCCGACGAATGGCGCGACACCCTGGACGACCCCGAGCGGCTCGGCCGGTTCGTCTCGTTCGTCAACGCCCCCCACACCCCCGACCCGAGCATCGCCTTCGCGGTCGAGCGCGACCAGATCAAACCCCTTCCCCTGGAGGTGAAGCGGTGAGCACCGCAGCCGCGGCGGGCCGCGACGCCGGCATCGTCGTCGTCGGCAACGGCATGGCCGGCTCGCGGTTCGTCGGCGAACTGCGCGCCCGGGACACCGCGACCCCGGTCACGGTGTTCGGCGCCGAGCGGCAGCGCCCCTACAACCGGGTACTGCTGTCCAACGTCCTCGCCGGGATGACCCGCCCCGACCACATCAGCCTCGTCGACACCGCCTGGTACGCCTCGCACGGCGTGGACGCCCGGCTCGGCGTCGAGGTCACCCGCATCGACCGCGAGGCCCGCACCGTCCACGCCTCCGACGGCACCGCCACCCCCTACGCCACCCTCGTCCTCGCGACCGGCAGCACCGCGTTCATCCCGCCGATGCCCGGCCTCGAGGACGGCCTGCCGCAGGGCGCGCTGGTGTTCCGCACGCTCGACGACTGCCGCCGCATCTCCGAACTGGCCGACTCCGCGCGGCGCGCGGTCGTCGTCGGCGGCGGCCTGCTCGGCATCGAGGCCGCCCGCGGGCTGATGGGCCGCGGGCTGGAGGTGACCGTCCTGCACCTGGCCGGGCACCTCATGGAACGCCAGCTCGACCCCGCCGCCGGGAAGGTCCTCGCCCGCACCCTCGCCGCCCTCGGCATCGGCACCCGCCTGCAGTCCAACGTCGCCGCGCTGCGCACCGCCGGCGGCGCGGTCACCGGCGTCGAGCTGGCCCTGCCCGGCGGCGGCACGGAGGTCATCGACACCGACCTGGTGATCCTGTCGTGCGGCGTCCGGCCCGAGGTGTCCCTGGCCCGCGACACGGGACTGGCGATCGGCCGCGCCGTGATCGTCGACGACGAGCTGCGCTCGGTCACCGACCCCGCCGTCCGCGCCATCGGCGAGTGCTCCGAGCACCGCGACGAGGTCTACGGGCTGGTCGCGCCCGCCTGGGAGCAGGCGGGCGTGCTCGCCGGTCTCCTCGCCGGCACCGACCCCGGCGCCCGGTTCACCGGCGCCCGCCAGATCACCCGCCTCAAGGCCGCCGGCATCGAGCTGGCGTCGATGGGGGAGACCCACTTCGGCGACGATGACGACGACGTGGAGGTCGTCCGGTTCACCGACTCCGCCCGCGGCACCTACAAGAAGGCCGTCATCCGCGACGGCCGGCTGATCGGCGCGATCCTGCTCGGCGAGACCTCCACCGCCGGCACCCTCACCCAGCTGTACGACCGGGCCGCGCCGCTGCCCGCCGAGCGCCTCGGCCTGCTGTTCCCCGGCGTCGGCGCCGCCGCCGAGGCCGAATCGCCGCTGCGGATGCCCGACGCCGCGACCGTCTGCCAGTGCAACAACGTCAGCAAGGGACAGATCCGCGCCTGCTGGCAGGCCGGCGCCCGCACCGCCGCCGACATCGCGCGCGAGACCCGGGCGAGCACCGGCTGCGGGAGCTGCCGCGGCGCCGTGGAGGGCATCGTCGCCTGGCTCGACGAGCAGGACTCGGTGGACGCCCAGGACCCGGCGGGCACCCGGGACTCGATGGACGCCGCCTGACACGGCGCGGGTAGGCTCCGCCGCATGGCCGTCTACGCGCTGGGAGACCAGGTACCCGACATCCATCCGTCCGCGTACGTCCACCCGGACGCGACCGTCATCGGGTCGGTGACCCTCGGGGAGGACGCCACCGTGTGGCCCGGCGCCGTGCTGCGCGGCGACTACGGGACGATCACCGTCGGCGCCCGCACGTCCGTCCAGGACGGCACCGTCGTGCACACCACCGCGCGGTGGCCGACCGTCATCGGCGCCGACTGCGTGATCGGCCACAACGCCCACCTGGAGGGCTGCGTCGTCGAGGACCGCTGCCTCGTCGGATCCGGGTCCGTCGTCCTCAACCGCGCCCGCGTCGGCACCCGCGGCGTGGTCGGCGCCGGCGCCGTCCTCACCGAGGGCGGCGCCGTCCCGCCCGAGCACACCGCCCTCGGCGTCCCGGCCCGCGCCCGCCCCGGCGGGATCGACGAGAAATGGCACGCCGAGGCCGTCGCCATGTACGTCGGGAACGGCCGCCGCTACGCCGCCGAACTCACCCGGATCCAGCCCTGACCCGGAGGCGTTGATGCTCGACGGACGCCCGCTGGTCGACGCGCACGTGCACACCGCCCGGCTGCCGACGCTGCCGCCGGCCTGGCGGCAGTGGGCCGAGGAGTTCGGCTCCTCCCACCCCTGGCAGGACCTCTACGACGCCGACGGCACCCTCGTGCCCGAGCGGGTCGACGCCTACTTCGAGGGCGAGGGCGTCGACATCGCCCTGCTGCTGTGCGAGTACAGCCCGAAGACCACCGGCACGCAGCCCATCGAGGACCTGGTGCCGCTCCTCAAGCACAACCCGCGGCGCTTCAGGCCCATCGCCAACGTCAACCCGCACCTGCACTACCCGATCGGCGACGAGGTCGAGCGGCAGCTGCGGTTCGGCGCCGCCGCGCTCAAGCTGCACCCCGTCCACGGCGGGTTCAGCGTCGCCGACCCGGAGCTCTACCCCGCCTACGAGGTGTGCCGCGACGCGGGCCTGCCCGTCGTCGTGCACTGCGGCACCAGCTCCTTCCCCGGCTCCGCCAACCGGTACGCCGACCCCGCGCCGGTCGACGACGTGCTGCGGCTGTTCCCCGGCCTGACGTTCGTCCTCGCGCACGGCGGGCGCGGCTGGTGGTACGACGCCGCCGCGTTCCTCGCGCTGTCCCGCGAGAACGTGTGGATCGAGCTGTCCGGGCTGCCGCCCCGCCGGCTCCCCGAGTACTACGCCCGGTACGACCTGGAGCGCCTGGCCCGCAAGTTCGTCTACGGCACCGACTGGCCCGGCGTCCCCGGCGTCGCCCGCAACGCCCGCGCCGTCGCCGCCCTCGGCCTCGGCGAGGAGACCCTGGCCCTCGTCCTCGGCGGCAACGCCCTGCGGGTCTACAAAGGCCTGTCCGTTTAGCCGCCGCCCACCGGAAAGGACCCCACCCATGACCGACGCGGACCCCTTCGGCGACGACGTCGTGGAGCAGATCAAGCGGCACATGAACGACGACCACGCCGCCGACTGCCTCACGATCTGCCGCGCGCTCGGCGACCGGCCCGGCGCGACCGCGGCCAGGATGACCGGAATGGACGCCACCGGCATCGAGTTCGCCGTCACCGACGGCGGCGCCGAGCACCCGGTCCGGATCCCCTTCAGCGAGCGGCTCACCGCACGGCCGCAGGTGCGCCACGAGGTCGTCCGCATGACCCACGAGGCGCGCGCGGCGCTCGGCGCCCCACTGGACGTTCCCGACGGTGCGTAGGTAACGTAGCCGACATGGCGTCGGAAAACGCGTCGTTCTCCGCGCGGCTGCGAGCCGCCACCTGGAGCGACCACGGGGACAACGAGACCTCGGCCTACATGAGCGCGCTGGTCGAGGGCCGGCTCGGCGGCGAGGAGTACGCCGCCCTGGTGGCCCAGCTGTACCCCGTCTACGACCTGCTGGAGCGGGCCGCCGACCGGATGGCCCGCGACCCGGTCGCCGGCCCGTTCGACCTCGCCGGCCTGCGCCGCCGCGACGCGCTGGAGGCCGACCTGGCCCACTTCCACGGGCCGCGCTGGCGCACCCGCGTCCGGCCGAACGAGGCGACGGCCCGCTACTGCGACCGCCTCCGCGAGGTGTGCTTCGACTGGCCGGGCGGGTTCGTCGCGCACCACTACACCCGCTACCTGGGCGACCTGTCCGGCGGGCAGTACATCGGGGTCCAGGTGCGCAAGACCCTGGAGCTGTCGGCCGGCGACGACGGCGTGCGCTTCTACCGCTTCCCCGGCAAGCCCAAGGCCTACAAGGACCGCTACCGCGCGCTGCTGGACGCCGCCCCCTGGGACGCCGCCGAGCAGGACCGCGTCATCGCCGAGGTCAAGGCCGCCTACCGGCTCAACGCCGCCGTCACCGCCGAACTCGGAGAGCACCTGCGCCTCGACGCCGCGTAGCGGCCGGGGACGGGCTGTCGTGCCCGGTATCGGGTGACCGAAAAGCGCCGGCGGTTTGCCCGACCGGCCCGGGGAGATCCGGTAGGCAGCCGAGGGGCCCGCGCCAGGGCCCCCGACCCACGGAGGCCGACATGCTCGCGATCGTCGCCGCGATCGTCTTCGCCCTTGCCCTGCTCTTCGACCTGGCCGACTACGCGTCCGACGCCATCAACAACGGGACGCTGACCGTCCTCGGCCTGCTGCTCATCGCGCTGCACTTCGCCGGCGTCGGGACGAGCACGAACTGGCGCCCGCGCCGCTCCGGCCGCCGCCGGTGACCCGCCCCGCGGTCACGCCACGGGGGAGAACAGGACCCGGCGCCGCGCCGGGTCCGCCTCCTCCAGCCGCACCTTGACCTGCTCGCCGAGCGGCAGCCCCGCCCCCTCGCAGCGGCCGAACACCGGCGGCGCCACGAGCTGGACGCGCCCGCCGGAGCCGTCGGCGCTGACGTCCACCACCACCGCGTCGAACACCTCGCCGACATGGTCGCGCAGCAGCAGCGCCTCCACCAGGTCGACGCACGCGTGGTCGACGTCGGCGCCCCGCCGCAGCGCCCGCTGCATCACCTCGGGCAGGCCCGGCAGCGCCTCCCGCGCCCAGCCCGGCACGGGGCGCCCCGCCGCCAGCGCCAGGCAGACCTCGGAGGCGTACCGGTCCGCCAGCCGCCGGATCGGCGCCGTGACGTGCGCGTACGGCGCCGCCACCGCGGCGTGCACGGCCTGCTCGGGCGGCGCCCCGTCGAACGCGGTGTAGCCGGCGCCGCGCATCAGCGCCGCCGCGTCGTGCAGGAACGCCGCGTGCCGGGGCAGGGACGGGTCGAGCGCGCGGACGATGTCACCGTAGGAGGCGTCCCCCGGCCAGGCGACGCCGAGCGCGCGGGCCGCCAGCCGCAGCCGCCCGACCGCCTCGGCGGGCGCGGGCGGCATCGTGCGCAGCAGCCCGACGCCGCCGGCCAGCATCAGCCGGGCCGCGGCCCGCCCGGTCAGCAGCGAGATCTGCGCGTTCCACGCCTCGGTCGCGAGGTCGCCGCGCAGCTTCAGCGCCCACCCGCCGCCGGCGTGCACGACCTCCTGCTCGGGCAGCGGCAGGCTCACCCCGCCGCGCGCCGCCTCCGCCGCGATCAGCCGCTCGCCGATCTCGCCGAGCAGCGCGATCCGCGGGTCGCCGTCGTCGTGCCGGGCGGTGGCGTAGTCGAGCCGGTCGCGGCTGCGGACGATCGCGCGCCGCACGTCCACGCCGGTGATCCGGCCCGCGTCGTCGATGTCGATCGTCCACGCCACGGCCGGGCGGTCCCGGCCCGGCAGCAGGCTCGCGCTGCCCTCCGACAGGGGGCGCGGATGCAGCGGCGAGTTCGCGTCCGGCAGGTAGAGCGTGACGCCCCGGGCGCGGGCCTCGGCGTCCAGGGCGCCGCCCGGCGTGACGAACCCGGCCACGTCCGCGATCGCGTACCGCACCCGGTGCCCGGACCCGCGCCGCTCCAGGTGCATCGCCTGGTCCAGGTCCATCGAGCCGGGCGGGTCCAGCGTGAAGAACGGCACGTCGCGCAGGTCGGCGCGGCCGTCGGCCGGCACGCCGGCCCCCGCGGCCTCGGCGAGGACGGCGGGCGGGAACGCGCCGGGCACCGAGTACTCGGCGCGGATCCGGTCGAGCCCCGCGCGGACCTCGGCGTCGGCCTCGGCGGTACGCAGTCGCAGCGGTCGGCGCGGCACAGAACCGAGCGTACGGGACGGACGCGCCGTCCTAATCCGAATCTACAATGTAAAGGCGCGCGTCCGGTGCGCACCCACCCCCGGCGCCGCGCGAGCGGGTTCAGTCCTCGGGGCTCTGCGCGAACGCCCGCAGCCGCGCCGGGTCCTCCACGGTGATCTTGCGCCAGCCGGTGCTGACCAGCCCCTCGCGCCGGAGCGTGGCCAGCGCCCGCGCCACCGTCTCCCGGGAGGCGTCCATCCAGCTCCCGAGCTCCTCCTGCGACAGCGGGGGACCGATGGCGATCGCGCCGTCCGGCCCCGGCGGGACGTGCCGCGCCGACAGCTCGGCGAGCCCGTCCAGCAGCAGGGCCAGCCGCCGGGCGCCCTGCGCCGACACGTGCGCCTGCAGCCTGCGGTCGGCGTCGTCGAGCCGCCGCACGAACGTGCCGCTGACCAGCAGCCACACGCGGGGATGGGCGTCCAGGAACGCGGTGAACCGGGCCGCGGGCACCACCAGCGCCCGGACGTGGTCGAGCGCCTGGACGGTCGCCGACCGCTCCCGGCGGCCGAGCACCGCGCTCTCGCAGACCAGGTCGCCGGGCCCGCGCACGGCGAGCACCACCACGCGGCCGTCCTCGCCGGCGGAGGTGACCTTCGCCCAGCCCGACTCGATGATGATGATGTGGTCGGAATCGTCGCCCTGATAGCACAGGGGCACCCGCGGGGCGTAGGTCCGCGACCGGCCGGAGGTGCGCAGCGCCGCGCGCTCCGGCACGTCCAGCGCGTCCCAGAATCCGCCGCCGGGGCTCGCGGCGGGACCGCCGCGGGGAATGGTCCGCTCACTCACGGCACGTCCGTCTCCGGTCCGGGGTTCGGGGTGAACCGGCACCCGCGGCAGATGGGGGGAGTGGGGCGGTGAGGCCCAGTGCCGCGGGTACCGGTCGCCTGCATGTGCCTATGAGAACCCCTCACTGTTCCGCATGCTGCACGCCGGGGAACGCGCTGTCTGCGTCTTCTGACACTTTTGGCGTAAATTGCAGTGAAATCTCGGACGGTCAGCGGGAGAGGGCGTTCAGCAGGCGGTTGACGGGGCTGGAGAGGTTCCAGCGGTCCGCGAGCTCCACGAGGGCCGCGGCGTCGCGCGGCTCGGCGGGCAGCCGGTCGTCCAGCCCCGCCAGCTCGGGCGCGTCGATGTCGGTGACGACCCGGACCACCGTCTCGGCCGCGGCGAGGTACTCGCGGGCCGCCTCCATCCGGCGGCGGGCGCCCGCCGGGAACCCCTCGTCGGTGCCCGCGTCGAGGGCCGCGAGGATGCCGCCGACCGACCCGAACCGGGTGACCAGCGCCGCCGCGGTCTTGTCGCCGACGCCCGGCACGCCGGGCAGCCCGTCGCTCGGGTCGCCCCGCAGCGTCGCGTAGTCGCCGTAGCCGCGGCCCGGGATGCCGTACTTGGCCGCGACCTCCTTCTCGCCCATCACCTGCAGGTTCCGGATGCCCCGCGCCGTGTACAGGACGGCGACCGGACCGGCGTCGTCGACGAGCTGGAACAGGTCGCGGTCGCCGGTCACGATGTCGACCGGCCCCTGCGCGCCGCCCCGGACGGCCAGCGTCCCGATCACGTCGTCGGCCTCGTAGCCGGGGACGCCCGCGCGCGCCAGCCCGAACGCGTCCAGCACCTGGTCGATGATCGGAAGCTGCGCCTCCAGCGCGTCCGGCGTCTGGTCGCCGCCGTCGCCGGCGACGCGGTGCGCCTTGTAGGACGGCAGCGCGGCCACCCGGAACGCGGGCCGCCAGTCGGCGTCCATGCAGCACACAAGGCGGTCGGGTCGCCGGTCCTGGACGAGCCGCGCGATCATGTCGATGAGGCCGCGCACCGCGTTCACCGGCGTGCCGTCGGGCGCCTTCACCGACTCGGGCACCCCGAAGAAGGCGCGGAAGTACAGCGACGGCGTGTCCAGCAGCATCAGCCCACCCATGACGCACATGCTGCCACGCGGGTCCGACGCCGCGCCGCTCCGCCGCTCCTGCGATCCTGGAACCGGGTCATCGGACAGGACCGGGTCATCGGACGGGACAGAGGAATGGAGACGGGTGTGACGACGGAGTTGTATCCGCGGGAGCGCGTCGGGCTGGTGCGGGAGGCGGTGGCGAAGGCGGGCCTCGGGGCCGTGCTGCTGACGCCGGGGCCGGACCTGCGCTACGTCACCGGCTACGACGCGAAGCAGCTGGAGCGGCTGACCTGCCTGGCGGTGCCCGCGGAGGGCGAGCCGTTCCTGGTCGTCCCGCGGCTGGAGGTCCCCGCGGCGCAGGCGTCGCCGGCCGGGGCGCTCGGGATCGAGCTGGTGCCGTGGGACGAGACCGAGGACCCCTACGCCCTGACGGCCGCCCGGCTGCCGCGCGGGCGGGCGAAGGTGGCCGTCGCGGACCGGATGTGGGCGGTGATGGCGCTGCGGTTCCGCGCCGCGCTGCCGGACGCCGAGCAGGTCGCCGCGGGCCCGGTGCTGCGCGGCCTGCGGATCCGCAAGTCCGCCGCCGAGGT
Source organism: Actinomadura madurae (assembly GCF_900115095.1). Taxonomy (GTDB): domain Bacteria; phylum Actinomycetota; class Actinomycetes; order Streptosporangiales; family Streptosporangiaceae; genus Spirillospora; species Spirillospora madurae. The sequence continues at coordinate 280,307 of NZ_FOVH01000009.1, read as the reverse complement.
GGCCGCGCTGCGCGAGGCCGGCGCGGCGATCGACCGGGTGCACAGCCGCGTGCCGGACCTGCTGGAGGCCGGGCGCACCGAGCGGGAGATCGGCCGCGACATCGCCGACGCGATCATCGCGGAGGGGCACGCCCAGGTCGACTTCGTGATCGTCGGGTCCGGCCCGAACGGCGCGAACCCGCACGCCGAGCTCTCCGACCGCGCCATCCGGCACGGCGAGCCCGTCGTGGTCGACATCGGCGGGACGATGCCGAGCGGATACTGCTCGGACTCGACCCGCAACTACTGCGTCGGCGAGCCGCCCGCCGAGTACCTCGCCTACTACGGGGTGCTGGAGGAGGCGCAGCGCGCCTCCTCGGAGGCCGTCCGGCCGGGGGCCACGCCCGAGGCGGTGGACGCGGCGGGCCGCGACATCATCGCCGCCGCCGGGTACGGCGAGCACTTCTTCCACCGCACCGGGCACGGCATCGGGCTGGAGTCGCACGAGGACCCCTACATCGTCGCCGGCAACCGCGAGCCGCTGGAGCCCGGCATGGCGTTCTCGATCGAGCCGGGCATCTACCCCGGCCCGCACGGCGCCCGCATCGAGGACATCGTCGTGTGCACCGAGGACGGCCACGAGCCGCTGAACGTCACCGGGCGCGGCCTGGTCATCGTGGACTGACCACCGCGGGAGCGGACGCCGGACGAGGGCGCGGACGGGTTTCGTTCCGCGCCCTCGCCTCGTTTTCGGACGGCGCAAATTGACCCGGAAACGGGTCGGTAACGATCTACGTACCAAATGCGTCAGCCCGCACCCTGCGTATTGCGGTCCGGGCGGTCTGCCCTGTACCTCCTTGTTGCATTGTTACGCGGGGGTAAATCGTGTTCCTCCGCATCGACGTGCCGTGACGAAGAGGAGACGCCGTGGCAGAGGTCGACCTGATCGGCGTCGGGAAGGTCTATCCCGACGGCACGCGGGCCGTGACCGACCTGAACCTGCACATCGACGACGGGGAGTTCCTCGTCCTGGTCGGCCCGTCGGGCTGCGGCAAGACCACCGCGCTGCGGATGGTCGCCGGGCTGGAGGAGATCTCCGAGGGCGAGGTCACGATCGGCGGCCGGGTCGTCAACCGGGTGCCCGCCCGCGACCGCGACGTCGCGATGGTCTTCCAGAGCTACGCGCTCTACCCGCACCTGTCGGTCCGCGACAACATCGGGTTCGGGCTGTCGCTGCGCAAGCTGCCCAAGGCCGAGATCAGGGAGAAGGTGGACCGCGCCGCCGACATCCTCGGCCTCACCGAGCACCTGTCGCGCAAGCCCCGCAACCTGTCGGGCGGGCAGCGGCAGCGCGTCGCGATGGGCCGCGCGATCGTCCGCGAGCCGCAGGCGTTCCTGATGGACGAGCCGCTGTCCAACCTCGACGCCAAGCTGCGGGTGCAGATGCGCGCCGAGATCGCCCGCATCCAGCGCGACCTCGGCGTCACCACGATCTACGTCACCCACGACCAGACCGAGGCGATGACGCTCGGCGACCGCGTCGCGGTGATGAAGAAGGGCGAGCTGCAGCAGGTCGCCCCGCCGCAGGAGCTCTACGACCGGCCGGCGAACCTGTTCGTCGCCGGCTTCATCGGCTCCCCGGCCATGAACCTGATCCAGGGCACGCTGTCCGGCGACGCGGAGAACCCGCGCCTGGAGATCGGCGGCCAGACCCTGACGCTGCCGGCCGCGGTGCTGACCGAGCGCCCCGCCCTCGCGTCCCGCCTCGGGAGCGACGTCGTCGTCGGCATCCGCCCCGAGGACATGGAGGACTCCGAGCTGGTGGACACGCCCGAGGGGTCCGGGCTGACCTCCACCGCCGACCTCGTGGAGGCGATGGGCTCGGACGTGCTGGTCCACTTCGCGGTCGAGGCGTCCCAGGTCGTCACCGAGGACACCAAGGAACTCGCGCGCGACGCGGGCACCGACGTGCTGGGGCACCTGGAGAGCCCCCGCACGGACCTGGTCGCGCGGTTCAGCCCGCGCACCCGCGTGAAGGTGGGCGACCCGGTGACGATCCACGTCGACACCGGCCGCCTGCACTTCTTCGATATCGAGTCCGGCGCGTCGATCTGGGGATCCGACGACGCCGGTCCGCTCAGGGAGGATGAGGAATGAGGGTCAGCAGGCTGACAGGCATCGCCGTAACCGCGGCGATGCTCCTGTCCGCGGCCGCCGCGTGCGGCGGCGACGACGGCGACGAGGGATCCGAGCCCGCGGGCGGGGGAGCGCTCAAGGGCACCACCATCGAGGTCGCGGCCAAGTGGACCGGCCCGGAGGAGACCAACTTCCGCAAGGTCCTGCAGGCGTTCGAGAAGAAGACCGGCGCGAAGGTCAACTACGCCTCCACCGGTGAGAACACCGACGCCTACCTCGGCCCGCGCATCGAGGCCAAGAACCCGCCGGACGTGGCGATCCTGCCGCAGCCCGGCCTGATGCAGCAGTACGCCGAGAAGGGGTCGCTCAAGCCCCTCGGCGACGACGTGGTGGCCGAGGTCGGCAAGAACTTCGCGCCGTACTGGAAGGAGCTCGGCTCCTCCGACGGCAAGACCTACGGCGTGATGGTCAAGGCCGCCTACAAGTCGATCCTGTGGTACCGGCCGCAGGTGTTCGAGGACGCCGGCGTCCAGCCGCCCGCCACGTGGGCCGACCTGACCAAGGCCGCGGGCACCCTGCAGGACGCCGGCACCACCCCGGTCACCCTGGCCGCCGGCCCGCAGGACTCCTGGACGCTGACCGACTGGTTCGAGAACGTCTACCTGTCGCAGGCCGGGCCGGAGAACTACGACAAGCTCGCCAAGCACGAGATCAAGTGGACCGACCCGACGGTCGGCAAGGCGCTGCAGACGCTCGCCGAGATCTGGGGCAAGCCCGACTTCCTGAACGGCGGCGTCGCCACCGCGACCAAGACCAAGTTCGACGAGTCGGTCACCCAGGTCTTCGGGCAGGAGAAGGCCGCCATGGTCTACGGCGGCGACTTCGCCGCCGCCAACATCGCCACCACCAAGGCCAAGGTCGGCACCGACGCCAAGGTGTTCGCGTTCCCGCAGGCCGGCGACACCGCCCCGGCGATCCTCGGCGGCGACGTCGCGGTCGCGCTGAAGGACGGCAAGGGCGCCCAGGAGCTGATGAAGTTCCTCGCCTCCCCCGAGGCGGGCAAGGTGTGGGCCGGGCTCGGCGGCTACCTGACGCCGAACAAGAACGTGCCCTCCAGCGCCTACTCCGACCCGATCGCCAAGCAGCTGATCGAGCAGCTGCAGAAGTCCGGCGACGCGGCCCGCTACGACATGTCCGACCTGGCGCCCGCCGCGTTCGGCGCGACGCCCGGCAAGGGCGAGTGGGAGGCGCTGCGCCAGTTCGTGCAGAACCCCACGGACGTCAAGGGCACGCAGGCCAAGCTGGAGGCCGAGGCCGCCAAGGCCTACAAGTAGGGCCGACGAGTAGGGAATCCCTGGATGAAGGCTCCGAATGAGGAGGTGCCGCCGGCCGCGACGGCCGGCGGCGCCGCCGCCGTCGGCCCGCCGGCCGCGGCGTCCCCGGCCCGCCCCGGACGCGAGCGGCTGACCCCGCCGTCGTGGCTGGCCATGATGTTCCTGCTGCCGGCGCTCGTGCTGCTCGGCTTCCTCGTGGTCTACCCGATCGTGTACTCGGTGATCCGCAGCCTGTTCGACGCCTCGGGCGACTCGTTCGTCGGCGTCGACAACTACACCGGGGTCTTCAAGGGACACGACAACCTCGTCGCGGTGCGCAACACCGCGATCTGGGTCGTGGTCGCGCCCACCGTGGTGACCGTCATCGGCCTGCTGTTCGCCGTGCTCACCGAGCGGATCCGGTGGGCCACGGTGTTCAAGCTCGTGGTGTTCATGCCGATGGCGATCTCGTTCCTCGCCTCCGGCGTGATCTTCCGGCTGGTGTACCAGCAGGACCCCGACAAGGGCATCGCCAACGCCGCGATGGTCGCGATCCACGACACGTTCGCCAAGGACACGACCTACCCCGGCGCGGGACCGCGCAGCGGCGGCAACGCCGTCGTCCGGCAGGACGAGGACGGCTCCGTCGGCTCGGTGCGGTCGTACTCGGCGGGCCAGACCGCGCTCCTCCCGCTGCTGAAGGTCAAGCCCGAGTACCTGCCGGAGGACGCCAAGCCCGCCGCGCAGCCGCCGGCGGCCAAGCCGGGGCAGCTCACCGGCGCGGTCTGGTTCGACTTCACCAAGGGCGGCGGGGGCCAGCAGAACGTCCCGAACGCCGGCGAGTCCGGGCTGCCCGGGATCAAGGTCGAGGTCGTGCAGAACGGCAAGGTGGTCGCCGAGGCGACCACGAGCGCCGACGGCACCTTCACGATGAGGGACGTGCCCGACGGGGCGTTCATGATCCGGCTCCCGAAGGACAACTTCACCGCCGCCTACCGCGGTGCGGAGTGGCTCGGCGGCACGCTGATCACACCGGCGATCATCGGGTCGTACCTGTGGGTGTGGTCCGGGTTCGCGATGGTGCTGATCGCCGCCGGGCTCGCCGCCATCCCGCGGGACGCGCTGGAGGCGGCCCGCGTCGACGGCGCCACCGAGTGGCAGGTGTTCCGGCGGGTGACGATCCCGCTGCTCGCACCCGTCCTGATGGTCGTGCTGGTGACGCTGGTCATCAACGTCCTGAAGGTGTTCGACCTCGTCTACATCATCGGCGGCGGCGAACCCGACGCCAGCGTGCTGGCGCTGCAGATGTGGACCGAGTCGTTCGGCGGCGGCAACGACCAGGGCGCCGGCAGCGCCATCGCCGTGCTGCTGTTCGTGCTCGTGCTGCCCGCCATGCTGTTCAACATCCGGCGACTGCGGCAGGAGCGCTCATGAGCACCGCGGAGAAGGAGGCCGGGGCGCCGTCCCCGGCGGCCGGCGGGAACGGGGGCAGGGGCGGCGACGGCGCGGCGGGCGCGCCGAGGCGCGGCGTGGCCGCCCGGATCGTCGGCAGGCTCGGCGGCGGCGCCGCCCAGGCGCTGCTCGTGCTGATCGCGCTGTTCTGGCTGGTGCCGACCCTCGGCCTGCTGGTCGCCTCGCTGCGCTCCAACGAGGACAACAGCGCGGGCGGCTGGTGGCAGGTCTTCACCAAGCCGACGCAGCTGACCGCCGAGTCCTACAGCGCGCTGCTGGACAAGAGCGACTTCGTCGACTCGTTCTGGAACACCGTGCTGATCACCGTCCCGGCGACGGTGCTGGTGGTCGCGATCGCCGCGCTCGCCGCCTACGCGTTCGCGTGGATGGAGTTCCCGGGCCGGGACTGGCTGTTCATGGTCGTCGTCGCGCTGCTGGTCGTGCCCGTCCAGGTGGCGCTGATCCCGGTCGCCAAGCTGTACGGCAAGATCGATTTCGGCGGGTTCCAGATGTTCGGGTCGGTCACCGGCGTGGTGCTGTTCCACGTCGCGTTCGGCCTGCCGTTCGCCATCTTCCTGCTCCGCAACTTCTTCGCGGCGATCCCCCGGGACCTGCTGGAGGCGGCGCGGATGGACGGCGGCTCGGAGTGGACGATCTTCCGCAGGGTGATCTTCCCGCTGGGCGGGCCGGCGATCGCCTCGCTCGGCATCTTCCAGTTCCTGTGGGTGTGGAACGACCTGCTGGTCGCGCTGGTGTTCGCCGACACCGAGGCGCAGCCGATGACCAAGTGGCTGCAGTCCCAGATGCGGCAGTTCACCGGCAACATCGACATCCTCGCGCCCGGCGCGTTCCTGTCGCTGATCGTCCCGCTGGTCGTGTTCTTCGCCTTCCAGCGCTACTTCGTCCAGGGCGTCCTCGCCGGCTCGGTGAAGTAGGCCCCCGGACAACGACCGGACAACGAAACGTGCCCACGGCCTTCTCCAGGCCGTGGGCACCGTTTCGTCCGGGGCGGGGTCAGCCGGACTTGCGCAGGTCCGCGGTGCCCTGCCGGCCGCCGGCGTCGGGGTGCCCGATCGCCAGGCCGCTGGACGGGTCGAAGAAGTGCAGCCGGCGGGTGTCGACGGCGAGGTTCACGTCCTGGGCCGGCCGCACGTGCGAGCGGGAGTTGACGCGGGCCGTCCACAGCGCCTTGTTGTCGATGAGCGGGATCGCCATCTCGCCCTCGCCCTCGGCGGCGTCCTCGGCGAGGTCGGCGGTGTCCTTGTGCTCCACCGGCGGCGCGTCGATGGTGAAGATCACGTTGATCTCGCTGCCGAGCTCCTCGGTGACGCTGCTGCGCACCGCCATCGGTGCCCACTCGGGGTCGGCGTGCGCGGCGTCCTCGAAGTCCGACGGGCGGATGCCGAGGATCACCGTGCGGCCGATGTAGTCGGCGAGGCCCGGCTTGCCGTCCAGCACCGCGGCCGGCACCGGCAGCGTGTACCCGGCGAACGACACCTGCGGGCCGCCGTCGGCCGAGGTCAGATCGGCCAGGACGAAGTTCATCGCCGGCGAGCCGATGAACCCGGCCACGAACAGGTTGACGGGGTTGTCGAAGAGCCGCTGCGGGGTGTCGACCTGCTGCAGCCTCCCTTCCCGCAGCACGCACACCCGGGACCCGAGCGTCATGGCCTCGATCTGGTCGTGGGTGACGTAGACGGTGGTGACGCCGAGCCGCTCGTGCAGCTGGCTGAGCGAGGCGCGCATGGACACGCGGAGCTTGGCGTCCAGGTTCGACAGCGGCTCGTCCATCAGGAACGCCTGCGGCTGGCGGACGATGGCGCGGCCCATCGCGACGCGCTGCCGCTGCCCGCCCGACAGGGCGGCCGGCTTGCGGGACAGGTACTGCTCCAGGCCGAGCATCTTGGCGGCATCGTGGACCTTCTGCTTGATCTCCGACTTCGGCGTGCCGCGCAGCTTGAGGCCGAACGCCAGGTTCTGCTCGACCGTCATGTGCGGGTAGAGGGCGTAGTTCTGGAAGACCATCGCGATGTCGCGGTCCTTCGGCGCCAGGTCGTTGACGACCTGGTCGCCGATGGAGATCTTCCCGCCGCTGATCTCCTCCAGGCCGGCGATCATCCGCAGCGCGGTGGACTTGCCGCAGCCGGACGGCCCGACCAGCACCATGAACTCGCCGTCGCGGACCTCCAGGTCGAGGCCGTCCACGGCCTTCACGCCGCCGCTGTACACCTTGTCGACCCGGTCGAGCACGATCTTGGCCATCCGGTACCCCTTGTTGGAAACGTTTCCCTTACCCTCTGCCGAGCAGGGCTTTCATTGCATTGGCTGGAGTAAACATCATGGAATCGTTTCCAGGGGAGAGGGGGTCGTGAGAAGATGATCGGAAGGCGCCCGGAAAGGACGGTCCGAGGATGACGGCACGGCGGCCCGCGACGATCAAGGACGTGGCCGCGGCGGCGGGCGTCGGCATCGCCACGGTGTCGCGGGTGTTCTCCGGGACGGGCTCGGTCAGCGCCGCCACCCGCGAGCGCGTGCTGTCCGCCGCCGCCGGGCTGGACTACCGCCCGAGCGCCCTCGGCCGGGGGCTGAAGCTGCGCCGCACCGGCGGCATCGGCCTGATCGTCCCCGACGTCACCGACCCGTTCTGCGCCGAGCTCGTCGCGGGCGTCCTGGCCTGCGCCCGCAGCCTCGGCGAGCACGTGATCGTGGACGCCGCGCACGGCGACCCCGCCCGCGAGGCCGAGATCGTCGAGCGGCTCGTCGAGCAGCGGGTCGACGGGATCATCGCGCTGCCCGCCGGGGACGCCGCCGACTGGGCCGCCGCCGCCCGCGTGTGCTCCAGCGTCGTGTTCGCCGACCGCGTGCTGCCGGGGCGGCCGGACATCCCGTCCGTCCTCGCCGACGACGCGGGCGGCGTCCGGTCCCTCACCGAGTACCTCGCCGGGCTCGGCCACCGCCGCATCGGGTTCCTCGGCGGCGCCCCGGGATGCCCGTCCGGGGTGCGGGAGCGCGCGTTCCGCGAGACGCTCGCCCAGCTCGGCGTCCCGGTGGAGGAGGACCTGGTCGTCGCCGCCCGCCCCGCCCGCGACGCCGCCTACGCGGCCGCCGCCGGCCTGCTGCAGCGCCGCGCGGACGTCACCGCCGTGCTGGCCGCGGGCCACCTGCTCGGCGAGGCCGCCGTCCTCGTCGCCCGGGAGCTGGACCTGCGGGTCCCCGCCGACGTGTCGATCGCGATGGTCGGCGACGTCGCCTGGGCCGAGCTGTGCGATCCGCCGCTCACCGCCGTCGCCCGGCCCGGCCACGACATCGGCTACCGCGCCTGCGAGCTGCTGCTGCGCGAGCCCGCGCGGCGGGGGAGGGGCGGGCCCGTCCTGCTGCCCGCCGAGCTCGTCGTGCGCGGCAGCTGCGGCCCGCTTCGCCCCGGCCGCCGCTGAAAAACGGCGGATCGCCCCGCTCCGTGGCCTGAGCGGGCCCACGCACCCGCCGCGGCACGCTAGATTTCCCGCGTGGAGGAGATCGATCGTCAGATCATCGCGCTGCTGGCCGACGACGGGCGGATGAGTTTCACCGACCTGGCCAAGGAGACCGGGCTGTCGGTGTCGGCGGTGCACCAGCGCGTCCGCCGGCTGCAGAAGCGGGGGATTATCACCGGGTTCGCCGCCCAGCTGGACACCCAGCGGATCGGGCTGCCGCTGACGGCCTTCGTGTCGATCAAGCCGACCGACCCGGCCGCCCCGGACGACGCCCCCGAACGGCTGGCGCATCTCCAGGCGATCGAGGCGTGCCACTCGGTGGCGGGCGAGGAGAGCTACATCCTGAAGGTGCGGGTCGCGTCCCCGAACGAGCTCGAGGACCTGCTGCAGCAGATCCGCGCCGCCGCGAACGTCGCGACGCGGACGACGGTCGTCCTCAGCACCCCCTGGGAGGCGCGCCGCCCGCCCCTCTAGCCGGCGTCCCCGGCGGGCGCGAACGCGTCCAGGGCCTCCAGGGCGCGGCCGAGGGAGGCGCGCGGGCCCGCCTCCGGGCCGGTCACCTCCGGGTCGAAGTTCAGATCGATGAACAGCTCGGTGACGCCCTGCGCGGCGAGTGCCGCGAAGTCGTCCCGGACCTCCTCGGGGGAACCGGTCAGCGGCTTGCGGCCGGCCTGCCCGGGGGGACGGACCCGCACCGCGCCCCGGCACACGAACCGCAGCGCGGCCGGGTCGCGCCCGGCCCGTTCGGCGGCCTCCCGGACGGCCCCGATGGAGCGGCCGATCGTGGTGAGGTCGGTGCGGCTGGAGCTGACCCAGCCGTCCGCCAGCCGCCCGGCGCGGCGCAGCGCCGACTCGGCGGCGCCGCCCAGCAGGATCGGCGGCCCGGGGGACTGCAGCGGCCGCGGGTCCATGGTGACCGGCGGGATGTCGTAGAACTCGCCGTGGAAGCGCGCCGCGTCCCCGGGCCCGCCGCTCCACAGGGCGCGCAGCGCGGCGATGAACTCCTCGGCGCGGGCGCCGCGCCGCTCCATGGGGGCGCCGGTCGCGGCGAACTCCTCGCGCATCCAGCCGTTCCCGAGGCCGAGGTCGAGCCGCCCGCCGCTGACGTGGTCGAGGGTGGCTGCCAGCTTGGCCAGGACCGGCGGGGCGTAGAACGGCATGTTGACGATGGCGACGCCGAGCCGCGCCCGGGTGGTGTGCCCGGCGAGGTAGGCGAGCGTGATCAGCGGGTCGGGGACGTTGCGGTAGGTGCGGTCGTCCGAGCCGGCGGGGTTGAGGAGGCGCTGCAGCGTCCACAGCGAGCGGTAGCCGAGCTCCTCGGCGCGCCGGGCGACGGTCACCTGGTTGGCGGGGGTGGACCACGCACCCGACGTCGGAACGGCGAACCCGATCTCCACACTGCCTCCCTTTTCCGACCGGACCTTACAACGTCAAGGGCGGTGCCGGTCCAGGGAACCCTACGCGACCGGCCGGTCCCATTTCATCGCCGCCACGTCGAGCACGCCCCAGTTGCCGTCCACGCCGTCGCAGTCGAACCCGGTCACCCGGACCTGCCCGTGGGGCATCGCGACGTCCCTGGTGTAGGCCCTGTGCAGATGCCCGTGGATCAGGTGGCCGGGCTTGACCGCGTCGACCACGGTCTGCAGGAGTTCGCGGTGGGCGTCGGACCGCTTCAGGTCCTCGCCGTCCCAGAAGCCCGGCAGAGGCGGGAATTCGTGCGCGACGCGGGCGGGGCAGTCGTGGGTGAGCATCACGTCGGCGGGCCCGCCGGCGATCGCGCGCCGGGCCTCCTCCGCGGTGATCTCCTCCTCGGGCCACCAGGACATGCCCTCCGCGCGGACGGCCCGGTCGAGGGACACGGCCCCGCCGAGGGCCAGCCAGGTCCGGTCGTGCCAGGTCCAGCGGTGACCGCGGCGGAGGTGGTAGATGCGGTCGCTCACCCGGCCGTGCCCGCCCTGATGACCCGCATCGGGCAGCTCGGCGAGACGGGGGTGGTCCTCGTGGTTGCCGTCGACGAACCACAGGACGCCGTCCACACGGGCCAGGTCGAGGTCGAGGCCGCGGAGGTAGGCCCACCCCTGCGGTCCGGGCCATATCCCGAAGTCGCCCGCGTGGAGGACGATGCGCGGGGACTCGTCCGGAAGCAGTTCGGGGAGCCGCCGGATGACGCCGCGCGCCCAGGCGGCGTTGCCGTGCCAGTCGCCGGCCAGCAGGACGTGCGTCGGATCTTGCGTCATGGGCTCCATCTTCGCGGTTCGGCCGGCCCCGGCACGCATCGCGCATCGCCGGCGGTGGGAGCGGGCGGTGCCGGGTCAGGGGGCGGTGACGATGAAGATGGAGTTGCCGAACCCGACCTCGTCGCCGGGCCGGACGCGCGCCGGGCCGGTCAGCCGCCACCCGTTCACGCGGGTGCCGTTCATCGACCCGAGGTCGGAGATCATCCAGCCCTCGTCGGCCCGGTAGATCTCGGCGTGGAAGCGCGAGACGGTCAGGTCGGTGAGGATGAACTGGCAGCCGGGGGCGCGGCCGACGACGATCCGGCCGAGCTCGCGCGGCGGCAGCATGAACCGTGGCAGCCGCGGCCCGCGCCAGGCGGCCTCGATCCGCGCGGTCACCTGGGACACCTGGGAGATCAGGCCGGTCAGGCGGTTGACGACGCGCCCGGCGGGCGGCAGGTCGTGCACGATGTCGGCCAGCTCGGCCTGGCTGCGCGCCTGCAGCACCTGGTCGACACGGCGCTCGAACGTCTCGTGGGACATCCGCCCCTCGGCCACGCGGTCGCTGAGGACGCGCAGCACCCGGTCCCGTTCCGTGTCGGACGCTCTCACCGGGAATGAGGGCTGTCCGTCCATAGTCGTGAGTATCCAGTCCCCATCGTCGGCTGTCCAGAAAGGCCCGGAGGCCCCGGGGGGCGGGCGATCGCCCTCACCCGCCCCCCACCTGTTCGATGCGCGGGACCGCCTGGAAGTTCGGCGCCGGAGCGGACGGGCGGAAGCGTCAGCGGGAGAGGAGGTCGCGGGCGATGTGGGTCACCTGGATCTCATCGGTGCCGGCGTAGATCTGGAACGACTTGGCGTCGCGGGCGAGCTGCTCCACCCGGTACTCGCTCATGTAGCCGTTGCCGCCGAACAGCTGCACGGCCTCCTGGGCGACCTCGCTGGCGGCCTGCGCGGCGTACAGCTTCATCGCCGACGCCTCGGAGAGGGTCGGGGCGCGGCCGGCGCGCTGCATCTCGATGTGCCGGAACACCAGGTTCTGGACGTTGAGCCGCGCGACCTCCATCTTGGCCAGCTTCAGCTGGATGAGCTGGAAGTCGCCGATGCGCCGCCCCCACAGCTCGCGGGTCCTGGCGTACTCGACCGACAGCCGCAGGCACTCCTCGATGACGCCGAGCGCCATGGCGGCGACGCCCGCGCGCTCGGTGACGAAGTTCTGCCGGGCGGACTCCTTGCCGCCCTGCGCGCCGGAGGTGAGGAGCCGGTCGGCGCCCGCGCGGACGTCGCTGAGGAACAGCTCGCCGGTGGGGGAGGAGTGCAGCCCCATCTTGCGCAGCGGCCTGCTCTGCTCAAGGCCTTCCATGCCGCGGTCGAGGACGAAGGTGAGGATCTCGCGGTCGCGCGGGTCCCGCCCGTCGTCGAGCTTGCAGTAGAAGACGATGGTGTCGGCGTAGGGGCCGTTGGTGATGAAGGTCTTGGCGCCGTTGATGACGTACTCGTCGCCGACCTTCCTGGCGGTGGCCTGCATGCCGCCGAACGCGTCCGACCCGGAGTTCGGCTCTGTGATCGCCCAGGCGCCGACCTTCTCCATGGTGAGCAGGCGCAGGGCCCAGCGCTCCTTCTGCTCGGGCGTGCCGCGCTTCATGATGGTCCCGGCGGCGAGGCCGAGGCCGACGCCCATCGCCGAGACCAGGCCGGGGGCCACCTTGCACAGCTCGATGATCGGCAGCATGGTCATCGCCGCGTTGCCGCCGTGCCCGCCCTCCTCGTCGCCGCCCGTGCCGCCGTCGCGCTCCTTGGCGATCCGGGCGTGGAAGGACGAGCGGGCCATCTCGTCCATCCCGAACGTCTTGTAGAGGCCGCGGAGCAGGTCGTACGGCGGGAGCTCGCCCGACTCCAGCGCGTCCAGGCGGGGCCGGACCTCGGCGTCGATCCAGCCGCGCACCGCGTCCCGGATCATCAGGTCTTCCTCGGACCACTCGATCATGCGCTGTCCTGCCCCTTCGAACTCCTGCCGGTTGCAGGGCCCATCCAAGCAGACGGTGCAAGCGAGCGCTTATTCGGGTTCGCCCCCGGTGCTAGCCGAGGACGACCACGTCCGCGAGGACGCCCCCGTCCGCCGTGAGGCGCTCGGGGGAGGGGCTGTCGTAGACGACGAGCAGGCGGGTGCCCGGCTCGTCCAGGACGGCGATGCCCTCGGCGTGGTCGTCGCCGTCGCCGTGGGGGAGGTCGCCGAGCACCTCCAGCTCGGCGGAGGTGACGATCTCGCCGGCGTCCACCCTGGCCGCGCCCCGCCACCGCACGACCCGCACCGGGCCGTCCAGGTCCATGCTCGGGCCGGTGAGGACCAGCAGGTCGTCGCCGTGCGGGCACAGGTCGCGGATGCCGAGGCCGCCCAGGTCCAGGAAGTGCGTGCGGTAGCGGTCCTTCCCGTCGCCGACGGGCAGCGCCACCAGCCGCCGCGGGTCGTCGGGGTGGGTGCCCGGCCGGATCTCTATCAGCACCGCCCAGCCGCGCAGCACCGGCCCGCGCAGCCCGATGTAGAGCCGGTCGCCGTGCGCGGCGATGCCCTCGATGTCGATGCCGTTGTCCTTGCTCGGGATGGGCAGGAACGGCGCGAGGTGCGGGTCGTCCCGCAGCAGGTCGGTGAGGGAGTCGCCGTCCAGGCCGAGGACGGCGGCGGTGCGGTCCCCGTCCTCGCGGACGACGCCGGGCAGCCCGTCCTCGCCGGTGGCCAGCGGGAGCCGGGCGAGGATGTAGCGGTTGTCCTCGCGGACGACCGTGGCGAGGCGCCTGCGCGCCTTCGCGTCGCTGTGCCCCGGCTTGATCTTCTTGCGCTTGAGGCTGTGCGAGCCGATCGCCCACAGCCAGCCGTTGGCGCGGGCGAGCCCCTCGATGTCGGCCTCCTCGTCCGGGCCGGCGGGCAGCGGGACGAGGTCGGCGAGCGCGATCGTGGCCTGGCCGCCGTACCCGGTGACGCGGCCGCCGTCGAGGGTGGCCGTCAGCCGCTCGATGGTGGCGGTCTCGTCGCCCGCGACCCACAGGCAGCGTCCGTCCTGGCGGACGGCGGACAGGTTGGTGTGCGTCTCGGCCTCACGGCTCTCCACCCCGAAGCGCAGCTCGACCCGGCGTTCCACGATCATTGGGAGATGGTCCCATAACGGCGCGGCCGGAGGGGACGCCGGGGACGGTCCTCAACCGGCCGTCAGGCGTCCCAGCGGACGTCCAGCCGGGGCGGTCTCCGGAACACCAGGCCGCGGGGCCGCGCGGGACGGGACGGGTCGAGGCGCAGCCCGGGCAGCCGGTCCAGCACCGCGGCCAGCGCGGTGCGGGCCTCCAGCCGGGCCAGGGGCGCGCCGAAGCAGAAGTGCGGGCCGTGCGCGAAGGCCAGGTGCTCGGCGGTGTTGTGCCGCCGCACGTCGAACCGGTCGGGGTCGGCGAACACGGCGGGGTCCCGGTTGGCGCCCGCGATCGACACGCGGACGAGGTCGCCCGCCCCGACCGTGGTCCCGCCGAGGTCGGTGTCGCGGGTGGCGTACCGGTCGACGACCGAGGCCGACGGCTCCAGCCGCAGCGACTCCTCGATCGCGCCGGGCAGCAGGTCGGGGTCGTCCAGGACGAGCCGCAGCTGGCCGGGGTTCTCCAGCAGGTGCAGCGCGGCGTTTGCGATCATCCCCTCGGTGGTGTCGATGCCGCCGAACATCAGGATCGCGGCGTTGGCGACGACCTCGGGGGTGGTGAGGTCGCCGCGGGCCGCCTCGGCGAGCAGCGAACCGGGGCGGGACGCGGTGATCGCCTCCTCGACCGCGGCGCGCAGCAGCCGGTACGCCTCCCCGGCGTGCCCGGGGGCGGTGCCGCCCGCGGTGATGGCGGACACGGCCTCGACGAAGGCGCCGTACCAGGAGCGGACGGTCGCCGCGTCCACCCCGTGCAGCCCGAGGGCCTCGGTCACGACGGCGACGGCGAGCGGCCCGGCGAGGTCGCCGCGCAGCTCCGCAGCGCCCGCCGGCGCGAGCCCGCCGACGAGCCGGCCGACCTCGGCCTCGACGAACGCGGTGAACCGCTCGCGGGTCCGCGCCGGGCGGAACGGGCGGGAGAACGCGTCGCGGTGCCGGGCGTGGACGGGTCCGTCCAGTGACAGCATGCTCGGCCCGACGACCTGCGCGGTGGAGAAGCGCGGGTCGTCGACCGTGAACGCGGCCGAGTCGCGCATGACCGCCAGCGCGAGGTCGCGGGACGTCACGAGCCAGCCGCCGAGGGCGGGGACGAACGCGACGGGCTCCTCGGCCCGCAGCCGGGCCAGATGCGGGTGCGGGTCGTCCTCCAGCTGCGCGATCGTCAGGTCGGAAGCCATCACCCGACCGACCCTATGCGCCACATTACGGATCTACAATGTAAAGGCGCCGGGCCGGTCGGCTCCCGCGACCAGATCACGTCACGCGGAACGTTCCCGCCACCACCGACGCCCCTCCTCCGGGAGCGTGTAGATCGGGTCGTGGTACTCGTACCGCCTGGTCAGCGCGTCGGGGTCGGACTGCTCCAGGCCGGTGCGGTAGTTCTTCGTCCAGTAGGAGATGCCGCGCTCGCGGTCGTAGTCGGCGAGCTGGTGCACCCACCGCTTGCCGACGTAGGGGACGTCGCAGACGATCCGCGGGGTGGCGAAGCCGGGCAGATAGCCCATGATGGCGTGCTGGAGCTCCTGCGCCTCCCAGACGGCGAGCCGCCAGTGCTCGCTGTTGGGGATCATGTCGCACATGTAGAGGTAGTAGGGCATGATCCCGGCCTCGTCGAGCAGCGCGAACGACAGGTCGAGCAGCGCTGCGGGGGAGTCGTTCACCCCGCGCAGCAGCACGCCCTGGTTGCGGACGTCGCGGATGCCGGTGTCCATCATCGCGCGCGCGGCCCTCGCGACGAGCGGCGTCACCGACTGGGCGGCGTTGACGTGGGTGTGGATCGCGATCTGCGCGCCGCGGCCGTGCGCCTTGGCGGCCAGGCGCTCCATCCCGGCGCGGACGTCGTCCTGCAGCCAGTGCTGGGGCAGGCCCATGAGCGCCTTGCTGGCCAGGCGGATGTCGCGGATGTTGTCGATGTCGAGCAGCGCGTCGACGAACGACTCCAGCCGCGGCCACGGCATGTTGGCGACGTCGCCGCCGGAGACGACCACGTCCCGGACGCCGGGGGAGCGGCGCAGGTAGTCGAGCATGGCGCCGAGCCGGTCCGGGGGCTTGATCGTGAACTTGTGCTTGTCGACGGCCGGCGTGGAGTTGCCGACGAGGTCCATCCGGGTGCAGTGCCCGCAGTACTGGGGGCAGGTCGGCAGGATCTCGGCCAGCACCTTGGTGGGGTAGCGGTGGGTGAGGCCCTCGACCGCCCACATCTCCGCCTCGTGCAGGGAGTCGCGGGAGGCGTGCGGGTGGGACGGCCAGTCGGTGCGCCGGTCGCTGAGGACGGGGAGCATGTAGCGGCGGACGGGGTCGGCGTGGAAGGCCTCGGTCGAGGAGGAGTCCATCGTGTTGAGCATCTGCGGGGGCAGCAGCATCGACATCGTGGCGCGCTCGGCCTGGTCGCGCTCCAGGTCGGCGTAGAAGGACTCGTCCAGCAGGTCGCCCATGACCTGGCGGAGCTGCCGCAGGTTCTTCACGCAGTGGGCGCGCTGCCACTGCGCCGACTCCCATTCGGCCTCCGTGACGTCCCGCCACCCGGGCAGGCGCCGCCAGTCGGGCTCCTCCAGAGGCCGGCGCCGGTAGACGTACGGCTGGCGTGCGGTCTCTTCGGACAGGACGGCGTCCGGGTGCAGGGCAGTGGTCATCGTCGACCGCCTCCTCGCCTCACATTGATCGCATAAAAGTCTTGTGTAGTGCTGACGTTACGGGAAGACTTTCGATGAAACCAGTGGTGCCCTGTATATCTTGCGCAACCTCGGCGCAC
Organism: Actinomadura madurae; assembly: GCF_900115095.1. Taxonomy (GTDB): domain Bacteria; phylum Actinomycetota; class Actinomycetes; order Streptosporangiales; family Streptosporangiaceae; genus Spirillospora; species Spirillospora madurae. The sequence goes on along the minus strand of NZ_FOVH01000009.1, from coordinate 263,810 downwards.
TTTACGGGAGAGGCGGGACGGCGATGACCGACGGCGGGACGGCCACGGCGGTGGGCTTGCACCGGGTCCTGGACCCCCCGGGCGTCCTCCCGCAGGCCGCGCGGAGGCTGGACACCGACCCGCGGATCCGCCCCGACGAGGTCCGCATCGGCGTCGAGCGCCTCAACCTGGACGCCGCGTCCTACCGCCAGCTGCACACCGCGCACGGCGGCGACCCGGACGCCATCCGGGCCGAGGTGCTGCGGATCATCGGGGAGCGCGGCAAGATGCACAACCCGGTGACCGGGTCGGGCGGCATGCTCGTCGGCGTGGTCGAGGAGGCCGGGCCGCAGTCGCCGCTCGGGCTGGAGCCCGGCGACCGGGTCGCCACGCTGGTGTCCCTCACCCTCACGCCGCTCGCCGTCACCGACGGCCTGGCCCGCTGGGACGGGCGGTCGGAGCAGGTGCCCGCGCGCGGCCACGCCATCCTGTTCGCCCGGTCCATCGCCGCGGTCCTGCCGGACGACCTGCCGGTGCCGCTGTCCCTCGCCGTCATGGACGTGTGCGGGGCGCCCGCCCTCACCCACCGCGTCGTGTCCGCGCGGAAGGGCGCGCCCGCGGTCGCGGTGCTCGGCGCCGCGGGCAAGAGCGGGTGCCTGTCGCTGGCGGCCGCGCGCCGCGCCGGCGCGTCCCGCGTGATCGGGCTCGTGCCGACGGCCGAGGAGGAGGAGCGGCTGGCCGCCGCGGGCCTCGCCGACACCGTGGTCCGCGCCGACGCGCGCGACCCGGTCGCCGTTGCCGCGGCCATCGGGGAGCCGGTCGACGTCACCGTCGTGTGCGTGGACGTCCCCGGCTGCGAGCACGGCGCGATCCTCGCCACCGCCCCCGGCGGCACCGTCGTGTTCTTCTCGATGGCGACCTCGTTCCCCGCCGCCGCGCTCGGCGCCGAGGGGCTGGCCGCCGACGTCACCATGCTCATCGGCAACGGCTACGTCCCCGGGCACGCCCGGACCGCCCTGGAACTGGTGCGATCCGACCCCGCCGTGCGCGCGCTGTTCACCTCCCGGACCGGTGCGGATTCGGCAGAATGACCGGGAACGCCCCACAGCGGCGGGGCCACCCGATCATCGAGGGAGAGAGCATGGCGAGCATCACCGAGGACCTGCGCGGACGGGACCCCAAGGAGCGCCGGGCGCAGATCGTCGACGTCCTGGTCGACGCGTTCTCGGACCTGATGGAGCGCAGCCCCGCCGAGTTCCGCCGCCGCTTCCGCAAGATGGCCTCGGACCCGTTCGCGTTCTACCGGGGCAGCGCCTGCCTGTTCTACGCCGACATCGTCCACGACGACGACCCGTGGGCCGACGAGCGCACCTCCCGCGTGTGGATCCAGGGCGACCTGCACGCGCAGAACTTCGGCACCTACATGAACGACGACGGCGTGTTCGTCTTCGACGTCAACGACTACGACGAGGCCTACGTCGGCCACTTCACCTGGGACGTCAAGCGCCTGGTGGCGAGCCTGGCGCTGCTGGCCTGGCAGAAGGCGATCTCCGACGCCGACATCCGCCGGCTGATCGAGACCTACGTGCGCGCCTACGTCGACCAGGTCCGCAGGTTCGCCGCGCACGAGGGCGACGAGAGGTTCGCGCTGACGCTCGACACCACCGACGGCTACGTGCGGGACGTGCTGGTCGCGGCGATGGGCGGCACCCGCATCGGACTGCTGTCGGGCATGACGGTCGTGGACGGGCCCGACCGCCGGTTCCGCGACCGCCCCGGTGTGCGCCGCCTGGACGCCCCCGAGCGCGCCAAGGTCGAGGCCGCCTACCAGGAGTACCTCGCGACCATCCCGTCGGAGAAGCGGTTCGGCAGCCTCACCTACGAGGTCAAGGACATCGTCGGCGCGTCCGGGTTCGGTATCGGCTCGGCCGGGCTGTCGGCCTACAACATCCTGGTGGAGGGCAACACCCAGGCCCTGGAGAACGACGTCGTCCTGTCGATGAAGCAGGGCAACGTCGCCGCGCCGAGCCGCGTCGTCGACGACCCCCGCATCCGCGACTACTTCCAGCACCACGGCCACCGCACGGCGGTGTCCCGGCGCGCGCTGCAGGCCAACAGCGATCCGTGGCTCGGCCACACCCAGATCGACGGCATCGGGTACGTCGTGCAGGAGCTGTCGCCCTACGAGGAGGACCTGGACTGGGGCGGCCTGACCGAGCCGGAGGACATGCTGTCGGTGCTGGACGATCTCGGCCGCGCCACCGCCAAGGTGCACTGCGTGTCCGACACCGACTCCGACCACACCCTGGTCGGGTTCCAGGTGGAGGACGCGATCAACGCGGCGATCGGCCCGGACGAGTCCGCGTTCGTCGAGGCGATGGTCGAGTTCGGCACCCGCTACGCCGAGATCGTCCGCGACGACCACACCCTGTTCGTGGACGCCTTCCGCAACCACGAGATCCCCGGCCTGTAGCGGCGGGGCCCCAACCGGCCGCCTGGTCAGAGACCGGCCGCATGGCCGGGCGCGGGGGCCTGGTCAGGGACGGCGCGGATCAGCAGGAGCGCGATGTCGTCGTGGCCCTGCTGGTCCGCCAGCAGGGCCAGCACGCCGTCGGCGGTCTCCTCCAGGGTGCCGTCGTCCGAGGCGACCAGGGCGGACGCGAGGCGGGCGATGCCCTCGTCGACGTTGCGCATCCGGCTCTCCACCAGGCCGTCGGTGTACAGGGCGAGGGTGGCGCCCGGCGGGAGCACCGCGGGGACCTGCCCGTACGCCGGCGGGTGCTCGGGGTCGGACACCCCGAGCGGCAGCCCGTTCGGGACGGCGAAGTGCCGCGCGGACCCGTCCGGCATGGCCAGCAGCGGCGGCGGATGCCCGGCGCGCGCCACCTCGCAGCGCAGCGTCACCGGGTCGCACACCAGGCACAGGCAGGTGGCGAACTGGGCGGCGTCCAGGTCCTGGGCGATGGCGTCGAGCCGCTCCAGGACCTCGCCGGGCGGGAACTCGCAGCTGGCGAGGGTGTGCGCCGCGACCCGCAGCTGGCCCATCGCGGCGGCGGCGGTGACGCCGTGCCCGACCGAGTCGCCGATCACCACGGCGATCCGGTCGCCGGTCAGCGGCACCACGTCGTACCAGTCGCCGCCGACGCCGCTGCGGGCCGGCAGGTAGCGGTGCGCGATCTCCAGTCCGGGCGGGGCGGTGACCCCGGACGGCAGCAGCCCGGCCTTCAGCGCCGTCGCGGTGCTGTGCTCGCGCCGGTACAGGCAGGCGTTGTCGACGCAGGTCGCGGCGCGGGCGGCGAGCTCGGCGGCCAGCGCGGCGTCGGCGGCGGAGAACGGCGGCCGGCCGCGCTTGCGGCTGAACACCGCGAAGCCGAGCGACCGGCCCCGCGCGAGCAGCGGCACCGCCAGCAGGGAGACGTGGTCGAGGAGGCCGTCGATGATGCGGCCGGTGCGGTGGGCGAGGGTGTCCTGGATGGCGTCCCCGCCGAACTCGACCATGGCTCCGGTGGCCAGGCAGCGGGCGTAGGGCGTGGTCGGCGGGTAGACGATGACCTCGTTGACGGGGAACTCGCGGGCCCAGCCGCGCGGGTCGTCCTCGGCGAACGCGATGGCCAGCCGTCGCACGACCGCCGAGCCGTCGGCCTCGGTGGCGGGCTGGTCGTCGTCGGCGAGGAGCCGTTCGAGCACGTAGATGGCGCCGGCGTCGGCGAACCGGGGGACGGTGACGGCGACGATCTCGCGTGCGGTCAGGTGCAGGTCGAGGGTGGAGCCGATGCGGCGGCCCGCCTCGTTGAGCAGGTCCAGGCCGCCCGTCCACGGCGGGGAGACCGTCAGCAGCACCTGGACGCGGCCGTCGCCGCCCGTCATCGGGTCCAGCGCGGCCGGCAGGCCTTCGGCGGTGAGCGGCAGCATCCCGGACCAGGAGCGGCCGGACCCGGCCAGTTTCAGCGCGACCAGCAGCGGTTCGGCGGCGTCGGGACGGCCGAGCAGGTCGGGCAGCGGCGCCCCGGCCGCGGTGCGGGCGTCGTGGCCGAACAGGCGCTCGGCACCCTCGCTCCACCCGGTGACCGTGCCTTCCGGGGTGAGCAGGACGGTCGCCGCGCCGGGCGGTCCGGGTCTGTCGGGCATCGGTCCTCACTGTCCCGTAAAGCGGGGGCCGCCAGGGTGTCTCGCGTTACGCTGAGGTCCCCACGGACGGCACCCCTTCGGTCAAAGGGAGACGATGAATGGACTCCGAGTGGATTCCACCCGAGGTCGACAGTCAGAGGCCAAGCGTCGCACGGGTGTATGACTTTCTGCTCGGCGGAGCCCACAATTTCGCGTCGGATCGTGACCTGGCGACGGGGCTGCTGCGGGTCGAGCCGCAGGCGCGGGAGCTGGCGCACGCCAACCGGGCGTTCCTGCGCCGCGCCGTCCGCACGGTGGCCGGCGCCGGGATCTCCCAGTTCGTCGACATCGGGTCGGGCATCCCGACGCAGGGCAACGTGCACGAGGTCGCGCAGGAGGTGAACCCGGACGCCCGCGTGGTGTACGTCGACAACGACGACGTCGCGGTGGCGCACAGCCGGTCGATCCTGGCGGGCAACGAGCGCGCGGCGGTGATCCAGGCCGACATGCGCGACCCGGGCGCGATCCTCGCCGACCCGGGGCTGAAGGGCCTGGTCGACCTGTCCGAGCCGGTGGCGTTCCTGCTCGTCGCCGCGCTGCACCTGATCAAGCGCGAGGAGGATCCGGCGGGCATCGTCGCGACGCTGCGGAACGCCGCGGCGCCCGGCAGCCACCTGGTGATCTCCCACTTCACCGACGAGGCGCAGCCGGGCAAGACCGCGGCGATCGGCAAGCTCTACAACCGCGCCACGTCCCCGGCCGTGCCCCGCTCGCACGCGGAGATCCTGCGCTTCTTCGACGGCTGGGACATGCTCGACCCCGGCCTGGTGTACGTGCCGCTGTGGCGTCCGGACGAGGGCGAGGCGGTGCGGGACCCCGAGCGGTTCCTGGTCTTCGGCGGGGTCGGCCGGCTGCCCTGATCCGGCTCGGCGGGCGCGGCTCGGCGGGCCAACGCGGCTCAGCGGGCGAACGCGATGGCCGTTCCCGCGCTGATGACGACCGCGAGCACCACCAGGACCAGCGAGGTGCTGAGCGGGTTGCGGCGCCGCGGCGCCTCCTCCTTCGCGCGCGGTGCGGTGTGCGCCGGTTCCGGGGACGCCTGCGCGGGCGGCTCCGGTTCGCTGGGCGCCGGTTCGGGCGGCGCGGGCTCGGGGCGCGTCCGGGGCGGCGGCGGGAGAGCGGCGGGCGCCGCGGTGCGCGGACCGGGCGGGGGCGGCGGTGCCGGCGGGCCGGCGGTCTCGGATGGCGGCTCCTCCTCGGGTTCTTCCGGTTCGCCGGGCTCGACGGGAGGCTCCGGCGGCTCGGGCGGGGGGACCTCCTCGGGCGGCGGCGGGGGCGCTTCGGGCGGCGGCGGGGGCGCTTCGGGCGGCGGCGGAGCGCAGCCGGACGCGCCGGCGTCGCCGATCTCGATGTCGACGCACACGCTGATCGAGGGCGGCGGCGGTTCCGGGTCGGCCAGCGCGCCGGACGGGAGGGCCAGCGCGCCGGCGACCGCGGCGGGCAGGACCGCCGGCAGCGTGCGGGCCGGGGCGGAGGGCAGGCGCACGGTCAGCGACCCCCCGCGATGCGCTGCAGGTCCGACTGCAGGCTGGTGTAGGCCTCCGGCCCGACGGCGAGCGCCCCGTCGAACACGTGCGCGATGTCGAACGTCAGGTAGGTGCCCGCGGCCAGCAGGGCCGCCATCAGCGCCAGCGGGACCAGCGTCATGCCGCGCGGCCGGGCGCCCGCCAGGAACGGCAGGAGCACGACCACGATCCCGGTGAGCACGGTGACGGCGGCGAGCGCGGCGGGCGGCGTCGCGCGGGCGTCGGCGGCGCGCTGCCGGCGGGCCGCGGAGACCTCGCCGAGGTGCTCCAGCACGCCGTTGCGGGCGTCCTTGAGCTCGTCGTCGCCGGCCTTGACCGCGATCACGTCGCGGCGCAGCCGGTCGAGCTGCGCCCAGCCGCGGGAGCTGAGCCGCCCCTGCGCCATGAGCCGCCACTCGGGGCCGCGGACGGTGGCGACGTACGCGCTCAGCCCCTCCTGGACGCGCAGGGCCTCGGGGGCGGGCAGCCGGGCCGCGGCCCAGTACGTCTCGGCGATGGCCTGGCTCTCGGCGTAGGTGTTGGAGCGGGCGGCGTCCGCCGACGTCCAGGGCACCACGACGGCGATGGCGAAGGCCAGCAGGAACAGCGCCGACAGCATCGCGCCGGTGTGGGCGGAGGTGGGGCCGTCCGGGTCGGGGTCGTCCACGCCCGCCCGTGCCCGCCGCACCAGCCGGCTCGCGACGATGACCACGCCGGCCGCGCACGCGGCGGCCGCAAGGTAAACGAACATGCCCCTCCTGAATGCGGAACCCGTCATTACCTCGGGTGAGCGTAGCTTTACCCAGCGTGGCTACCGGCGAGTTCTCCGATTGCCGTCACCGGAGGGTGAGGCGGCCGCCCCGCCAGGGAAGATGGGAGTGGTCGCCGGTGGGGGAGGGGTCACTGAAGATGTACTGCCAGTTCTTGTGAAATACGGTGTTCATACCGGAAGATCTCTCGTAGAGAACTCGGTATGAAGGATGATTGTTCGGGCCCGGCCTGAGAGGGGCGGCTGCGTGAGGGGAGACGGCAATGGCGCCGCAGGGAAAGCTGGACCTCGACCCGGAGGTGGTGCGCACCGCCCGGCGGCTCGCCGCCCGCGCCGCGGAGCCCATCATCGGGATGGCCCGCTCCCACACCACCGTCTCCGTCGAGCGCGCCCTGCTGCGCCTCGCGGGCCTCACCGGCGCCGACGATGAGGGGCGCCCCTGGGTCAACCACCTCGCCGACGCCGTCCGCGACCAGGTCGGCCTGGAGCACGGGGTGGCCCTGCCCGTCTGGGACGCCCTGCTGACCGGCCCGCACGCCGGCCTCGGCGACCTCGCCCGCGCCGCCGCCCGCGGGAAGGCGTCGTTCCGGCTGCCGTCCGGCACCGACGCCGCGCACGCCCGCGAGGCCGCCGCCGCGGCCGCCCGCGCCGGCATCGCGCGCATCGACCGGCGCCGCGCCGAGCGCGACCGGCTGCTGGCCGAGCTGCCCGCCCCCGACACGGCGCCGACGCCGCGGCCGCTGGTGTACCTCATCGTCGCGACCGGCGACATCTACGAGGACATCCCGCAGGCGCAGGCCGCCGCCCGGGAGGGCGCCGACGTCGTCGCGGTGATCCGCTCCACCGGCCAGTCGCTGCTGGACTTCGTCCCCGAGGGCGCCACCCGCGAGGGCTACGCCGGCACCTACGCCACCCGGGAGAACTTCCGGCTCATGCGCGCCGCGCTCGACGAGGTGTCCCGCGAGCTCGGCCGGTACGTGCGGCTGACGAACTACGCCTCCGGGCTGTGCATGCCGGAGATCGCGACGCTCGCCGGGCTGGAGCGCCTGGACATGATGCTCAACGACTGCATGTACGGCATCATCTTCCGCGACATCAACCCGCGCCGGACGTTCATCGACCAGCGGTTCTCCCGGCAGATCCACGCCCGCGCCGGCATCGTCATCAACACCGGCGAGGACAACTACCTCACCACCGCCGACGCGGTCGACGCCGCGCACACCGTGATCGTCAGCCAGCTGCTCAACGAGCGGTTCGGGCACGAGGCGGGGCTCTCAGACGCCCAGCTCGGCCTCGGCCACGCCTTCGAGATCGACCCGGCGATCCCCGAGTCGTTCCGGCTGGAACTGGCGCACGCCCAGCTCGTCCGGGAGCTGTTCCCCGGCGCGCCGCTGAAGTACATGCCGCCGACCAAGCACATGACCGGCAACATCTTCGCCGGCTACCTGCTGGACGCCTTCTTCAACCTCGCCGGCGTGATGACCGGGCAGTCGATCATCCTGATCGGGATGATGACCGAGGGCATCCACACCCCGTGGCTGTCGGACCGCGACCTGGCGCTGGAGAACGTCCGCTACGTCCGCGACGCCTGCGGGAACCTCGCCGAGGACTTCGTGCCCCGCCCCGGGGGGATGGTCGTCCAGCGCGCCAAGCAGGTCCTGTCGGAGTCGGTGGAGCTGCTGGACCGCGTCGCCGGCGACGGGCTGCTGAACGCCATCGCCGAGGGGACGTTCGGCGTCACCCGCCGCCCCGCCGACGGGGGCAAGGGCCTGGACGGCGTCGTCCCCCGCGCCGACGGCTACGTCAACCCCGCCATCGAGATCCTCGACACCGAGGACCCGCACGCCGCCCGTACCGCTGAGCAGGAGGTGCCCGCATGACGGCCGAGACCCCCGGAACCGGCACCGGGACGCAGGCCCCGGCCGAGCCCGCCGACACCCGCCAGGTGATCCGGCCCTACGGCGACACCACCGGCGACGGCATGGTGCAGATGTCGTTCACGCTGCCCGTCCCCGCGGGCAAGCGGGCCGACGCCGCCGCGCTGCAGCTGGCGGGGAAGATGGGCCTGGACCCCGCCAGCGTCGTCCACGCCAAGCCGATGGGCCCCGACTTCACCTTCTTCATCGTGTACGGGAAGGTGCGGCACCTCATCGACTACGCCTCCATCCCCGCCCCGGAGGAGCGCGCCTACCCGCTGCTGACCTCCCAAGAGGTGAACCTGGCGATCCGCGGCGCGCTGAACCGGCGGCTGGTCGTCGTCGGCGCCTGCATCGGCACCGACGCCCACACCGTCGGCATCGACGCGATCCTCAACGTCAAGGGCTTCGCGGGGGAGAAGGGCCTGGAGTACTACCGGGAGATCCAGGTGGTGAACATGGGCGCCCAGGTGACGGTGGAGGAGCTGGTCGAGCGCGCCAAGGCAGAGAACGCCGACGCCGTCCTGGTCTCCCAGGTCGTCACCCAGCGCAACGCCCACCTGCACAACACCAAGCAGATGGCCGCCGCGTTCCACGCCGAGTACCCCACCGCCGTCGCCGGCGGCATGGGGCGGCCGCTGCTGGTCGTCGGCGGCCCCCGGTTCGACACCGTCACCGAGGCCGACCTCGGCGTCGACCGCATCTTCGGCAAGGGCACCACGCCCGCCGAGGTCGCCAGCTATCTCGTCCACGCCCTGCTGCCCGCCCGTAACGGAGAAGAGGACGACGATGAGTGACCCGCGCGAGGGGACGACCGTCACCCACCGCCGCTACATCCCCTACTCGCACGCCCACTACGCCGGCGACCTGGTCGACGGCGCCTACGTTCTCGGGCTGTTCGGGGACGCCGCGACCGAGCTGTGCATCCGCACCGACGGCGACGAGGGCCTGTTCGCCTCCTACTCCGACGTGCAGTTCCGCGCGCCCGTCCGGGCCGGGGACGTCCTGGAGACCACCGCCGTCCTCACCCGCGCCGGCACCCGCAGCCGCGTCATGGCCTTCGAGGCGCGCGTGGTGTGCCGGGGGCGCCCCGACAAGGGGGAGTCGGCCGCGGAGGTGCTGCCCGAGCCGGTCGTCGCCGTCACCGCGTCCGGCACCGTCGTGGTGTCCGCGCCGGGCGGCTGACCCGCGCCCGCCGCGCGCCGCCCGCCCGGGAAAACGGGCAGCCTGTGATCATGGTGCTGAGCTGGGGAAACAGGGAGTCGCCGCAGAACATGCGGCGGTTGACAAGGTGGCGGAAGCCGGTAGTTTTGCTGCAGTCCAGCACGGGACTCACCGATCGGCCGCCCGAGGCGCCGCCGGGCACCGCGCCGCGACGGGGACGGGGATCACGCGAGTGGTCGGCATCGTGCCCGCCCGAGCCAGCGCGGTGAGCCGGGGCCGTGCCCCGGCGGAGCCGTCCGATCGCGCGGGGGGTTGGACCCGGGAAGGGCCCGGACATCCAGTAGAAAACGGAGCCTCGCTCTCACCGCCTGTGGGACGACTCCGGCCCGACGGATGTCGCGGGCCCTCCTCCGTGTCCGGCCGCCGCCGTCCCGGTCCCGGTCCCGTTTCCGCCGAGCGTGAACCGCCCGCTCGCCCGCCGGGTTCCGCGCCGCCCGTGGTCGCCGTCGGCCGCCGCGCCCGGTAGCGTTCCGGCAAGGGAACGAGCGAACGAGGTGGGACGTGGCCCAGGAGACCCTTCCGGACCGGTCGCCGGCCAAGGGCCCGGACGAGGACCCCGGCGGCGCGCCTCGGCGGGAGCCGGGCCGCCTGCGCCGGGGCCTGCGCACCGGCGGTCGCGCGGGCTGGCCGCGGACCCTGCTGGCCGTGGCCGCCGGGCTGCTGATGTGGCTGGCCTTCCCGCCCGCCGACCTCACGCCCCTCGCGCCGGCGGGCGTCGCGCTGCTCACCCTCGCGCTGCGCGGCCTGCCCGCCCGCACCGGCGCCTGGCTCGGCTTCGTCGGCGGCGCCGCGTTCTTCATCCCGGTCCTGGAGGGCATCTCCGCGGTCGGCCCGGACGGGTGGATCATCCTCAGCCTCGTCCAGGCCGCCTACTTCCTGCCGCTCGGCGCGGGCGTCGCGGTGGTCGCCCGGCTGCCCGCCTGGCCGGTGTGGACGGCCGCGCTGTGGGTCGGGGAGGAGCTGATCCGCGGCCGCGTCCCGTTCGGCGGGTTCCCCTGGGCGCGGCTGGCGTTCAGCCAGACCGCCACGCCGCTGACCCCGTACGCGTCCTACGGCGGCGCCCCCCTGGTCACGTTCCTGACCGCGCTGATCGGCGCGCTGCTCGCCTGCGCCGCCGTGTCCGCCCACCGCGCCCTCCGCGCCCTCCGCGCCCTCCGCGCCCTCCGCGCCCACCGCGCCCGCGCCGCCGCGGCGCAGGACGCCGAGGGGGACGGTGCGCAGGGCGCCGCGCGGCCCCCTCGGGCGGCGCGTGCGCTGGTGCCCGCCGCGGTCTGCCTGGCCGCGGCCGCCGCCGTCGTCGGCGGAGGCCTGCTGATCCCCACGCCCGCCACCGGGCGACCCGTCACCGTCGCCGTCGTCCAGGGCAACGTGCCGCGCGCCGGCCTGGACTTCCTCGGGCAGCGCAAGGCCGTCCTGAGCAACCACGTCAAGGTCACCCACGACCTGGCCGCCCAGGTCCGCGCCGGGCGGGTCGCCAAGCCCGAGCTGGTGGTGTGGCCGGAGAACGCCAGCGACCTCGACCCCTACACCGAGCCCGAGGCCTACACCGCCATCGACGCCGCGGTGAAGGACATCGGCGTGCCCGTGCTCGTCGGCGCCCTCACCGACACGCCCGACGGGAAGAAGGTCGAGAACCGCGGCATCGTGTGGGACCCCACGACCGGTCCAGGCGACTACTACGTCAAGCGGCACCCCGTCCCGTTCGGGGAGTACCTGCCGTTCCGCGACATCCTCACCAAGCTCATCACCCGGTTCGAGCGGATCCCGCGCGACTTCGCCAAGGGCACCCGCTCCGGCGTGATGGAGCTCGGCCCGGTGCGCGTCGGCGACGTGATCTGCTTCGAGGTGGCCTACGACAAGGAGGTCCGCGACGTCGCCGGCGGCGACCTGCTGGTCGTGCAGACCAACAACGCCACCTACGGCCGGACGAGCCTTCCGCCGCAGCAGATCGCCATGTCGCGGCTGCGGGCGGTCGAACATGGCCGTACGATCTTGGTTGCCGCGACGAGCGGGATCAGCGCCATCGTCGCGCCGGACGGCAGGGTGATCGACCGGTCCCGGGAGTTCGTGCCCGACATCCAGGTCGCGACCGTCCCGGCGCGCACCTCGCGAACCCTGTCGGACCGGCTGGGCGAAGGACCCGAATGGGCGCTCGCGCTGCTCGGGCTCGGCGCCGCCGGGGCGGCGGCGTGGACGGCCCGCAGGACGGCCCGGGGGACCGCCCCGAACACGGCATCGGAGAACGAGGGGAAATGACGCCGATGGAGATCCCAGCCGGGCTCGGCCGGGTGCTCGTGATCATCCCGACCTACAACGAGCGGGACAACATCGAGCGCATCGCCGGGCGGGTGCGCGAGGCCGTCCCGGAGGCGGACGTCCTGGTCGTCGACGACGCCAGCCCCGACGGCACCGGCGAGGTCGCCGACGCGATGGCGGCCGGCGACGAGCAGGTCAAGGTGCTGCACCGGGAGGGCAAGGAGGGGCTCGGCCCCGCCTACATCGCCGGGTTCCGATGGGCCGCCGAGCACGGCTACGACGTCATGGTCGAGATGGACGCCGACGGCTCCCACCAGCCCGAGGAGCTGCCGCGGCTGCTGTCGGCGCTGGAGGACGCCGACCTGGTCATCGGCGCCCGCTGGGTCCCCGGCGGGAAGGTGCGCAACTGGCCGAAGCGGCGCGAGGCGCTGTCGCGGGGCGCCAACACCTACGCCCGCCTGATGCTCGGCATCCACCTGCACGACGCCACCGCCGGCTACCGCGCGTTCCGCGCCGCGACCCTGGACAAGATCGGGCTGGACGAGGTCGACTCCCGCGGCTACTGCTTCCAGATCGACCTGGCGTTGCGGGCGGTGCGGCAGGGCCTGCGCGTGGTGGAGGTGCCGATCACCTTCGTGGAGCGCGAGCACGGCACCAGCAAGATGAGCCGGGACGTGATGGCCGAGGCCGCGCTGCGCATCACCCAGTGGGGCGTGTCCGACCGCGTCGGCAAGAACCGCCCGCCCCGCTGACCACCTGTCCCGGTGGACACGCGGGAAACGTTCGGGGCGCCCGTGCGTTGTACGGGGTGAGGCTTTCGACGACCCCGAAAATGGAGCCATGCTGCCGCTGCTGATCGTCCTGGCGTTCCTGCTGGTGCCGGTCCTGGAGATCTTCGTGCTGATCCAGGTCGGCGAGGTGATCGGCGCGTGGCCCACGGTCGGGCTGCTGGTCGCCGAGACCGTCCTCGGCGTGTGGATCGTCCGCCGGGAGGGCCGCCGTGCGTGGCGGGCCCTGCAGGAGACCGTCCAGCGGGGCGTGCTGCCCGACCGGGAGCTCGCCGACGCGGCGCTGGTCATGGCGGGCGGGATGCTGCTGCTGTTCCCCGGATTCGTCACCGACGTGCTCGGGTTCGCGTTCGTGCTGCCGTTCACCCGTCCCCTCGTCCGGCGCGCCCTGTCGGCCTTCGCGGCGCGGCGGATGCGGGCCGCCGAGGAACGCGCCGCGACGATGTTCCCGCCCGGGGTGTTCCCGCCGGGCGGGGGCGGCTACGACGCGTTCGGCCGTCCGGGCCCCGAGCGTGTCGAGACCCCGCCGGGACCGGTGGTCCGCGGCGAGGTCATCGAGGAGGACGACGACACCACCTCCCGCGCCTGAGCCCTGGTCAGGCGTCGCGGGCGGCGAGCACCGCACCGCCCGCCAGCAGCGCCGCCGCCGCGTAGGCGGCCAGCACGCCGAGCCCCTCCCACGGCCCGATCGGCAGCCGGTCCAGCCCGCGCGTCGCCTGCACGGCCAGCCCGGCGGTCATCGGCGCGATCTTCTCCAGCCGTTCCTCCCACACCGGGTCGCCGATGAGCCGGGTCACGACCGGGACGATCCACAGCAGCGCCAGCACCGCCGTGATCGCCGCCGCCTGCTCGCGCAGCGCCGTCCCCACGCCGAGGGCGATCAGCGCGACCAGCACCAGGTAGAGGACGGTCCCGACCGCGGCGCGGGCCGTCGGGCCGTCCGCCGGCGACAGCGGCGGATATCCCGCGGCGGTGGTGAACCCGTTGCCGGGCAGGATGGCGCGGCCCGCCGCCAGCGCCGCCAGCACCCCGGCGGTGCCGGCGGCGGCGACGGCGCCCGCGACCACGGCGGCCTTGGCGGCCAGCACGGTGGCCCGGCGCGGGACCGCGGCGAGCGTCGGGGCGATCGTGCCGGTGGCGTACTCGCCGCCGACCGCCAGCACGCCGAGCACGACCGCGGCGACCTGCCCCACCTGGACCCCCGACAGCGCCAGCTTCGGCGTGTCCTCCGCGCAGGCGGCGGGCGTGGGGCAGTGCGAGGTGTCCACCGCCCCGGTCACCGCGGCGCCGACGGCGGCGACCAGCGCCGCCAGGGCGGGCAGCAGCCACACCATGCCCGGCAGCGTCCGCAGCTTCGTCCACTCGGCGTGCGCCGCGTGCACGGCCGTCAATGCTCCCCGGCCCATCACGGCTCCCCGGCCCATCACGCGTCCCGCCGCCGCACGAGCCATAGGGCCGCCGCCAGCGCCGCCGCCGTGTACGCGCACAGGACCCCGAACCCCGCCCACGGATCGATCGCGCGGTCGAACCGGACGACGGTCTCCTGGATCGCGAACCCCGCCGCCGGGGTGAGGCGCTCCAGCCACCGCGCCGCCGACAGCGGCAGCCCGGTCGCCACGATCTGCGGGGCGAGCAGGAGCAGCAGCACGATGGTGATCGCGGGTGCGCTGCGCCGCACGATCACCGCGACCGCCAGCGAGAACACCGCCACCACGCCGAGCAGCGCGGCCGTGCCGAGGACGGCCCGCAGCACGGTGGCGTCCGACAGCGGCGGCGGCGTCAGCCCGTGCGACCGCTGCACCGGCCGCGCCAGCAGCATCGCGCCGAACGCCGCGGCCAGCCCGGCCGCCAGCGACGCCAGCCCCGCCACGGCCGCCTTGGCCGCCAGGGCCCGGCCGCGCCGCGGCGACGCCGCGAACGTCGTGCGCAGCATGCCGCGCCGGTACTCGGCCGTCACGAACAGCACCGCCAGCGCGATCACGGCGGCCTGCCCGATCAGGACGCCGGTGAGGGTCAGCTCGGTGGCGTCGTCGGCGAACAGGTTGGGGCCGACGTCGCCGACCCCCCTGAGCGTGAACACCCCGCCGGCCTCGGCCGACCCGTCCAGGGAGGGGTCGGCGCCGGGCCCGCCCGGCGCGCCGCGGTCGCGCCACGGCTCGCCCGGCTGCGCCGGTGACACCGACACGTGGTCGAAGGCGGCGCGGGTGGAGACGGGGTGCCCCGAGACGCTCTCGCCGCCGAACCGCCGCTCCACGCGGATGTCGTCGGGCGCGGCCACGACCATGCCCGCCAGGGCCTCCCGCGGCAGGCCCTCCAGCCGGACCGACCCGACGCGCCGCCAGGCGCGCCCGTCCGCCGACTCGTGGCCGGTGACGGTCGTCCCCGACCGGGTCAGCTTCAGCCAGCGCGGCAGGCCGCCGGTCCCGCCGCCGGCGCCGCCGCCCTGATAGCCGGTCTGCAGCCGGACGCCGTGCCCGGGGGTGACGACCAGCGCCGCGTACGGACTGTGCGGCTCCGCGCCGCTCTTGATGATCAGCCCGGCCTTCGCCCACCGGCCGCCGCCCTCCTGGGAGGTGACCCGTGCGACGACCGTGCCGTCGCCGGCCATGGTCCGGTAGGTGAGGTGCCCCAGGTCGACGGCCTGCAGCCGGGCGGGGTCCGCCGGACCGGTCCCCGGCCCGGTCGTCTCGCTGCCCGCGGCCGACAGCAGCGCGACCAGCACCGTCAGGGCCACCGCCGTCAGCAGGGTGAGCATCCACCGCGGAACGGTCCGCAGCTTGGTCCACTCGGCCATCAGCAGCCGCCCGAACCCGTCGCGGGCCTCGGCCTGGACGGTGCTGCGGTAGGGCGCCGGGGCGGTCACCCGTCCCTCCGTCCCGTCGCGGCCTGGAACTCCGCCGCGTCCCTGGTCAGCTCCATGTAGGCCTCCTCCAGCGACGCCCGGTGCGCGGACACGCCGCTGAAGGCCACGCCGCCGCCGGTGAGCAGGGCGATGATCCGCTCGGACGGCAGGCCCGCCACGGTGACGGTGTCCCGGCCGGTGGCCGTCACGGTGGCGCCCGCCCGCGCCAGGACGGTCATGGCCTCCTGCCGTTCGGCGGTGCGCAGCTCGACCCGGCCGCCGGACGCGGCGTCCAGCAGGTCCGCGACGCTGGTGTCGGCGATGAGCCGGCCGCGCCCGATCACCACCAGGTGGTCGGCTCCGCCCTCCAGCTCGCTCATCAGGTGGCTGGACACCAGCACGGCGCGCCCCTCGGCGGCCAGCGACCGCAGCAGCCCCCGGATCCAGGTGATGCCCTCGGGGTCCAGCCCGTTGACGGGCTCGTCGAACATCAGCACCGGCGGGTCGCCGAGCAGCGCGGCGGCGATCCCGAGGCGCTGGCGCATGCCGAGGGAGAACCCGCCCGCGCGGCGCCGCGCCGCGCCCGCCAGCCCGGTCAGCTCGATCATCTCGTCCACCCGGCGGACCGGCAGGCCGTTGGCGTGCGCCAGCCACAGCAGGTGGTCGCGGGCGCGGCGGGCGGGATGCACCGCGGACGCGTCCAGCATCGCCCCGAGCCGGCACAGCGGCGTGCGCAGCGACCGGTAGGGGCGGCCGCCCACCAGGGCGGTGCCGCCGTCGGGCCGGTCCAACCCCATGATCATCCGCAGCGTGCTGGACTTCCCGGCCCCGTTCGGGCCGACGAACCCGGTGACCCGCCCGGGGCCGGCCGTGAACGACAGGCCGTCCACGGCGACGGTGGGCCCGTATCTCTTGCGCAGGTCCCGCACTTCGGTGGTCGCATCCATGACCTGGGAGGCTACGGACCGCCGCGGCGCGGGGTCATCACGCCGTGGAGGCGTCTTCGGCGCCCGGGCCCGGGGGACGGGCGTCCCTCTGAGGAGGGACGCCGCGGCGCGCCGTTCCCGCCACAATGGCGTCCGTGAAGGACAGCGTCGACGGCGCCGGGCGGCCGGTGTGGCCCGTGGCCGGCGGCTGCCTGGCCGCGGCCGCCGTCGCCGAGGCCGTCTACCGGTCCCACGACTCCGGGGTGATCCTCCCGCTGGCCCTCGTGGTGGACGTGTGCGCGACGCTCCCGCTGGTCCTCGTCCGGGACCGGGGCGCCCTGGCCGCCGCCACGATCACCGGGGCCGCGGCGGCGGCGTGCGTCCTGCACGGCGGGCTCGCCGCCGCCGCGCTCACCGCGTTCGCGACCGTGTGGGCGGTGCTGGTGCGGCGCCGGGTCCTGCGCCGCCGCGCGGAGGCGGCCGTGCGGGACGCGTCCCGCCGGGCGTTCGAGGTCACGCTCCTGGAGCACACCGCGCGCGGTGAACGCGCCCGGATCGCCCGCGAGCTGCACGACGTCGTCGCCCACCACATCTCGATGATCTCGGTGCAGGCGGAGACGGCGCGGCTCGCCGTCCCCGGCATGCCGGACGAGGGCGCCCGGCGGCTGCTGGCCATCGGCGACACCGCCCGCACCGCGCTCACCGAGATGCGGCGGCTGCTCGGCGTGCTGCGCGAGGACGCCGGCGCCGGGCCCGCCCGGCGCCCGCAGCCGGGCCTGCGGCAGCTGCTGGACCTGATCGACGAGACCCGCGACTCGGGCGCGGCGGGCGTCCGGCTGATCGTGCGCGGGGACGTGGCGGCCCTGGACCCGGGCCTGGAGCTGGCCGCGTACCGGATCGTCCAGGAGGCCCTCACCAACGCCCGCAGGCACGCGCCGGGCGCGGCCGTCGACGTGGAGTTCGACTACGCCGCCGACGCGCTGCGGGTCACCGTCCGCGACAACGGGCCGGGCCCCGGCGGCGGTACCGCGGGGCACGGGCTGATCGGCATGCGCGAGCGCGCGGCCGCCGCGGGCGGGGACGTCCGCACCGGCCCGGGGCCCGTCGGCGGTTTCCTGGTCGAGGCGACGCTGCCGCTGGGCGGGACGCCCGGGGAGGGGCCGTGAGCGTCCGCGTGGTGGTGGCCGACGACCAGGAGGTCGTCCGCGCCGGGTTCAGCGCCCTGCTCGGCACCCAGCCCGACCTGGCCGTGGTGGCGACCGCCGCCGACGGGGCCGCCGCGATCCGCGTCTGCGGCGAGCACCGGCCCGACGTCGTGCTGATGGACGTGCGGATGCCCGCCATGGACGGCATCGAGGCCACCCGCCGCATCACCGCCGGGGAGGACCCGCCGCGGATCCTGATGCTGACCACGTTCGACCTGGACGAGCACGTCTACGACGCGCTGGTCGCCGGAGCCAGCGGGTTCCTGCTGAAGGACGTCACGGCCGAGCGGCTGTTCGACGCCGTCCGCGTCGTGGCCGCCGGGGACGCGCTGCTCGCGCCGGCCGTGACCCGGCGCCTCATCGGGGAGTTCGCGCGGCTGCGGCCCCGTCCGCCCGCCCCGCACGTCCTGGACGCGCTGACGCCGCGCGAGACCGACGTGCTGCGCCAGGTCGCGGCGGGCCTGTCCAACGCCGAGATCGCCGACCGCCTCGTCGTGGGGGAGGAGACGGTCAAGACCCACGTCAGCCGGATCCTGCGCAAGCTCGGGCTGCGGGACCGCGTCCAGGCCGTCGTCGTCGCCTACGAGAGCGGCCTGGTCCTGCCGCGCTCGGGCCGCTGACGGCCTCCGGACATGGTTCGGGCCCGCACCGTCACCCGATGCGGGCCCGAACCGCCGAAACCTCTCAGCCCCTCAAGCGGACTTCCTGCGCCCCGCCCGCAGGATCTCCAGGCGCTCGGCCAGAACCTCCTCAAGGTCTTCCAGGGTCCTGCGCTCCATGAGCATGTCCCAGTGGGTCCGCGGCGGCTTGCCCTTCTTGGCCTGCGGCAGCTCCCCATCCACTCGCAGGGCCGTGGCGCCGCAGTTGCGGCATTCCCAGGTCATCGGCACCTCGGCCTCGGCTGCGAGCGTCACGGTGAACCGGTGGCCCTTCGTGCAGGTGTAGTCCACCTCTTGCCGAGGGGCCAGATCGGTGTTGCGATCGTTCTCGTAGCTCGTCGCTCCGAGTCGGGTGCCGCGAAGTGCGCGCTCGGCCATCGTCACGTGCCTCCCAGACGGCTTGCGGTCTTGCCCTGACCAACGCTGAATACCGTGACAAGATTCCCGCGCCCGGCGTGATCCAACCCTGCCGTTTCCGGCCGTGCCGCACAGTCCCGCGGCGCCCCGCTAGTTACGGGACGTGAGCACCGCGTCGATCAGCCCGTAGTCCTTGGCCTCCTCGGCGGTGAAGTACCGCTCGCGGTCCAGGTCGTGCCGGACGGTCTCGGGCGTCCGCCCGGTCGCCTCGGCCAGGATCGCCTCGGTCTGCGCGCGCAGCCGCAGCACCTCCCGCGCCTGGATGTCCAGGTCGGTGGTGTAGCCGCGGGACACCTCGATCGCGGGCTCGTGCAGCAGGATCCGGGCGCCGCGCAGCGCCTGGCGCCGTCCGGGGGAGCCGGCGGCCAGCAGGACCGCCGCGGCCGACCCGGCCTGCCCGACGCAGGTCGTCTCGACCTCCGGCCGGACGTAGCGCATGGTGTCGCAGATCGCCAGCATCGAGGTCAGCGACCCGCCCGGCGAGTTGATGTAGAGGGAGATGGGCCGGTCGGGGTCCATCCCCTCCAGCGCCAGCATCTGCGCCGTGACGTCGTTGGCGCTGATGTCGTCGACCGGCGCCCCGAGGAAGACGATCCGTTCTTCGAACAGCTTGCTGTAGGGGTCGGTGTCCTTGCGCCCGTAGTTCGTCCGCTCCTCGAACTGGGGGACGAGGGAGCGCCTTTCCGCGCGTGTCATGTGCCCACCCGGTCGGTGCTGTCGATGACATGGTCGACGAAACCGTAGTGGCGCGCCTCCTCCGCCGTGAACCACGCGTCCCGGTCGCCGTCGGCCTCGATCTGCTCCAGCGGCTGCCCGGTGTGGAACGCGGTGCGCTCGGCCAGGGTCCGCTTGAGGTAGAGGGACTGCTCGGCCTGGATCTTGATGTCGGAGGCGGTGCCGCCGATGCCGCCGTGCGGCTGGTGCATCATCACCCGCGCGTGCCGGAGCGCGTACCGCTTGCCCCGCGTCCCGGCGCACAGCAGCGTCTGTCCCATGGACGCGGCCATGCCCATCGCGACGGTGGATATGTCGTTCGGGACGAACTGCATCATGTCGTAGATCGCCATCCCGGCGTCCACGACCCCGCCGGGGGAGTTGATGTAGATGGTGATGTCGCGCCGGGCGTCCTGGGCGGCGAGCAGCAGGAGCTGGGCGTTGATCTGGTTGGCGGTCCGGTCGTCGATCTCGGTGCCGAGGAACACGATCCGCTGCGCCAGGAGCCGCTCGTACAGCTGCGCGTCCGGGAGGCGCGGCATCTCCGTCACGCTGGCCCGCGACCTGCCGGCGAACGTCTCCGGCCTCCGGCCGCCGTCTTCCCGCCTCGGTTCGACGCTCACCGCGCTCCTCCTTGATCATCTGTACATTTCGTACGCTACGTACGTAGGGACTCTAGACCCGTGGGACGCGGGCGGCCAGAGGAAGATCGGGTATTTCGCTATACGATGAATCACGTGGATGTTCCGGTAACCGAAGCACGTGCCCAGTTCGCGGACCTGGTGAACCGGGTCGCCTACACCGGCGAGCCCGTGAAGCTGACGCGGCGCGGCCGGGTGATGGCCGCCCTGGTCTCCCCGGAGGACCTGGAGCTCCTGGAGACGATCCGGTCCCAGCGCCTCGACCTGCAGGTCGGCGGGACGGTTCCGCCGGGGCAGCCGTCCCGGCCCGCCGAGCGGCCGCAGCAGCCCGCGCGGCCGATGCGCGTCGCGGCCGAGTACCGCCCGCCCGGCTTCAGGCCCTGAGCGTCGCCCGCCGCGGGCGGGAGGCGCGCCGGGTCAGGACGCGCCGGCGGGGCCGGGCCAGAGGCCGCGGGCGGACATGATGCGGCGCAGGGTGACCAGCTCGTCGGTCATGATGCCGTCGATGCCGAGGTCGAGCAGGCGCTCCATGGCGGCGGGGTCGTTGACCGTCCAGGCGTGGACCTGCAGGCCGAGCCGGTGGGCGTGGTCGACGAACGCGGCGGTGACGAAGGGGACGGGCCCGAGGCCGTAGGGCACCTGGGCGCAGGCGACGCCGGTGGCGGCGAGGCGGACGAGCTTGGCGGCGGGCCCGCCGTAGGACTTGGCGCGCAGCGCCATCAGCCCGCGCGGGCCGAGCGCCATGCACACCTCGCGGTCGGTGAACATCGGGAGGCGGGCGCGCATCTGCGCCAGCCGGCGGGTGGAGAACGACGTGATGCACACCCGGTGCCAGGCGTTGGTGCGGTGGAGCGTCTCGGCGAGCGGGCCGATGACGGGGGCGTCCTTGAGGTCGATGTTGACGCGGGCGTCCGGGAAGGAGCCGAGGACGTCCTCCAGGCGGGGGATGGGCTCGGCGCCGTCGATGCGGGCCTTCTGGACCTCGGTGAAGGGGAGCCGGGCGATGGCGCCGGTGCGGTCGGTGACGCGGTCCAGGGTGCGGTCGTGGAAGGCGACGACCACGCCGTCGGCGGTGGCGTGCGCGTCGGTCTCCAGGTAGCGGTAGCCGAGGTCGAGGGCGCGCTGGAACGCGGCCATGGAGTTCTCCGGGCGCCCGGCGCCGCCGCGGTGGGCGAAGGGGATCGGGCCGGGATGGTCGAGGAATTCGTACGAGCGCCGCACCCGACCGATTATGGCGGACCTTGCGCCCCAGGTTGACCTTACTGTGTAAAGGCCACGGGTGGTGAAGGCCCAGTGCTAGCGTCGGCGCCGCAATCGATCAACGAAGGAGCACGCGCATGGCGGACGTGGACGAGTACCGGGCGACGTTCGAGCTGGTGGACGTGGACGGCGACGGCTACATCTCGACCGACGAGCTGAAGAACCTCATGACCAGGCTCGGGCAGGACGTCACCGACACCCGCGCCGTGGAGGTGGTCGTGGCCGCCGACGCCAACCGGGACGGCAGGATCTCCCTGGAGGAGTTCGCCGAGCTGATGGAGCGGACCGCGTCCCGGTGACATCGGCGGCCCGGCCGGTCAGCCTGTCCGGCGCCGTAGTTTGAGGGCGTTGTCGGTGCGGGTCATGGTGCGCCCGTCCGGCGCGGTCTGGACGCGCTCGTGCTCGCCGCTTCGCAGGACCTCCCATCCGCCGTCCGGGAGCCGCAGGGACAGCCTGACCTCCTCCGGCGTCGGCAGGTGCACGCCGCCGTGGGCGTCGGAGTCCCAGGGCGGGGGACCTGCGTGGCCGACGATGAGCAGGACCCCGCCGGGCGCGACGGCCGCGGCGGCCGACCGCAGGATCTCCTCGCGCGGCATGTCGGCGGGGGAGTGCAGGAACTGCGCCGAGACCAGGTCGTAGGTCCCCTCGGGGAAGGACACGGCGAGGTCGTGCCGCTGCCAGTCGACGCGGTCGGCGACGCCGGCCTCGGCGGCGTGGCGGGCGGCGCGTTCGAGCGCGACGCCGGAGATGTCGGCGGCGGTGACGCGCCAGCCCCGCCGCGCCAGCCAGATCGCGTCGGCGCCCTCGCCGCAGCCGAGGTCCAGGGCGGTGCCGGGCTCCAGCCCGGTGACCTCTTCGACGAGGACGGCGTTGGGGTCGCCGCTCCACAGGTGGTGGTGCTCGGAGTATCGGCCGTCCCAGTACTCCTGGTGGGTGGTGGTGTCGTCCATGCCCTGATCGTGCGCCGCACCGGCCGGTTTCCGCGAATCGTGTTGCCGTTTCGGCAACGCGAGCAGCAGCGCCGGGGCGAGGAGGGCGGGGGCCGCGGCGAGGACGTAGCACGCCGGCAGCGGGAAGGTGTCCAGGGCCGCTCCGGTGGCCGCGGTCCCGCCCGCGGCGCCGAGGTTGAGCGCGGTGTTCACCCAGGCCATGGCACGGGTGCGGGCGCCCGGCGGCGCCGCCTCGTCCGCCAGGAGGTAGGCGGTGGTCAGGGCCGGGCCGACGAACAGCCCGGCGGCGCACGCCAGGGCGGCCAGGGCCGCGGTGGACGGCGCCAGGCCCGCGGCGGCGGGGGCGAGCCCGAGCGGGACGAGGAGGACGGCGAGGCGGGCCCGCCCGGGGGCGGGAAGGCCGAGGGCGCCGTAGCCCAGGCCGCCGATGGTGCTCCCGGCGGCGACCGCGGCCTCGACCCACGCGACGGCGCCGGGCTGGTGGTGGCGCTCGGTGAAGGCGATGGCGAGCAGCCCGGTCGAGCCGAGGACGACGCCGGTCGCCGCCGCGGCCACCGCCGGGGCGGCCGGGAAGATCCGGGTGCGCGGCCCCCGGCGCGGTGTCACCGGCCGCGGTGCCGGCCGCGGGCCCGCGGCCGGTGAGGTGACCATGCCGGCGGTGCCGGCGGCGATCAGGACGGCGCTGACCAGGATCCCGAGGGACGGCGCGGCGGCCGCCGCCAGCAGCCCCGCCAGGAGCGGCCCGGCGACGAACACCAGCTCCTCGGAGACGGTGTCGAGGCTGTAGGCCCGGCGCAGGAGCGGGCCGGCCGGCAGCAGGCCGCTCCACAGCGTCCGCATCACCACGCCGACCGGGGGAGCGGTGACACCGGCGGCCATGGCCAGCACGGCGAGCAGCGCGAGGGGCGCTCCCGGGCGCCAGGTGAGGGCCGCGAAGGCGGTGAGGACGAGGGCGTAGGCGGCGGTCATCGGGGGGAGGGCGCGGCGCGGCCCGTGCCGGTCGATGAGCGCGGCGCGCACCGGCGACAGGACGGAGACGGTGAGGCCCTCCAGGGCCACGAGCGCGCCCGCCTGGGCGTAGGAGCCGGTGGAGGCGGTGAGCGCCAGGGTCAGGGACAGGAAGACCGTCCCGTAGGACAGGCGTCCGAGAAAGGCGAGCGCGAAGGTGCGGGATGCGTGGGGTGTGCGCAGGACGGCCGCGTACGACGACGATGTCACGGGGGAGTTCCTCAGAAGGGGCCCGGAGGGGGCGGACTGCGGGGATGCCGGAGGCCGCCGTCACATGTGCGACGGCGGGGGCGTCCTACGCAAATATGAGGAACTGCACGGGATGATCATAGCGCGCGGCGGCGCGGGCGGGTCAGGTGTCGGTGAGGCGCCAGGCGTCCGGGGCGCGGCAGGCGTGGGCGAGGCCGCGGACGGTGGCGCGGGCCGGGTCGCGGGCGATGGTGACGGTGAGCCCCATCTCGGCGGTGAGGCGTCCGGGCAGGGACGGCAGCCGGGCGCCGCCGCCGGTGAGCACGAGCCCGACGTCGCGGGCGGCGCGCCGCAGCGGTGCGGGCAGGTCGTCCAGAAGGTGCCGGACGCATGCGGTGAGCCGCGCGCGGACGTGCTCGGGCAGCCGGGGCAGGGGGTGGCCGGGCCGGTGTTCGGGCAGGTACTGGATGGACCGGACGGAGTGGACGCGGCCCCTGATGACGACGGCGGTCTCGACGATGCCGGCGCCGATGTCCACGACGAGGCGGGGGCGCGGGTCGCCGAGGCCGATCCCGGCGCCCACGGCGGCGGCGAGCGGGGCCTCCAGGGTCCGGACGGGGCAGCCGGCGGCCGCGCGGACGGCGCCGGTCGCGCGGCCGAGCTGGACCCTGCTCGCGGCGGAGGGCACCGCGAGCAGGATCTGCCGCAGGGCGAGGCCGGGGCCGGCCTCCAGCAGGACGAGCCGGGTGAGGCGGGTGCAGGCCCGGGCGTCGGTGACCATGCCGTGCTCGATGGGGCGGGCGGCGGCCGTCCGGACGTCCCCGCCGGCGGCCTGGAGGCGGCCGGCGGCGGTGGCGGGACGGTCGATGATCATGTCCAGGGCGGGCAGGACCGCGCGGACGCGGCTGCTGCCGAGGTCGAGGCCGGCGCTCGGTTCCGCGGCGGGCATGGCGGTCAGCGTCGCCGCTGCTGGCAGCCGACGCAGCGGCGCGCGTAGGGGATGATCTCCAGGCGGCCTTCGGGGACGGTGCCGCCGCAGTCCTCGCAGCGGCCGTAGGTGCCGTCGGCGAGGCGGGTGAGGGCGGCGTCGATCTCCCGCAGGGCGTCCTGGAGGGTGTCGCGGCGGGCGTGGGCGCCCTCGTCGGGTTCGGGCCCCCGCTGGTGCTCCAGGACGGCCAGCTGCGCGACGCGGGTGCGGCGCTCCTGCTCCAGCAGGTCGCGTGCCCGCCGGGCCGCCGCTCCGCCGGGCGGGTACCCGCCGGGCGCACCGTTGACCGCGCTGTTGACCGTCATCGCTGTGGGCTCCCTTCGGCCTTCGGGGACAGGGCATGGCGAACCTCCACCATGGGTGTAGGGGACGCTTCCGGCCATGGGTGGCGGCACCCATTTGTGAAGGGGGCGCGGGTGCAGTGGGGTCAGGCGCTCCACTCGCGGCGGCGGGCCTCGGCGAGGGCGATGGCGGTGGCGACGGCGACGTTGAGGGAGCCGACGCGCCCGATCTGCGGGATGTAGGTGACGGCGTCGGCGGCGGCGAGCAGGGCGGGGGAGCAGCCGTGGTCCTCGCCGCCGACGGCCAGGCAGACGTCGCCGTCGAGGGGGGCCTCGTGGAGGGGGACGGCGTCGGCGGTGAGCTCGACGGCGATGAGGCGCAGGCCTTCCTTGCGGACGGCGGCGGCGGCCTCGGCGGGGGTGCCGGCGTGTTCCCAGGGGACGAGCCGTTCGGTGCCGAGGGCGGTCTTGGCGACGTTGCGCTGGGTTGGGGGCGTGGCGTTGCCGGCGAGCCAGAGGTGCTCGACGCCGAAGACGGCGGCGCTGCGGACGATCGAGCCGATGTTGAACGGCTGGGTGACCGATTCGACGAGCAGGCCGAGGCGGGCGCCGGTGCGGCGGCGCCAGTCGCGGTTGAGGCGCTTGACGTCGGTGGGGCGCAGCTGGCGGCGTCCCTGCGCGGGGTCGGGGGTGGTCATCGGGTGGGGCCTTCCGTGCGGGGTGCGACGCGCAGGACGCGGTAGGCGGACCGGGAGGCGATCCGCTCGGTGGGGAAGCCCTGGCCGCCGAGCCACCGCTGGAGGGAGTCGGAGCCGAGGTGCTTCTGGACGACGAGGTGGGCGAGGCCGCCGGGGGTGAGGCGGGGGAGCCAGGAGAGGAGGAGGTCGTGCAGGGCGGCCTTGCCGATGCGGATCGGGGGGTTGGACCAGATCGCGGCGAAGCGCAGCGCGGGGTCGGCGCTGTCCGCCAAGCTGAACCTTACATTGTCAAGGCCGGCGGTTTTGGCATTCTCCTCAGCGGCATCCAACGCACGCTGATTCACATCCACTCCCAGAACCCTCGCCTGAGGCGAACGCTTGGCCATGGTGAGGGCGATGGGGCCGTACCCGCAGCCGAGGTCGAGGAGGTCGCCGGTGGCGGGGGGATCGGGGACGGTCTCCAGCAGGACGCGGGTGCCGGGGTCGACGCGCTCGGGGGAGAACATGCCGCTGTCGGTGGTCAGCCGCAGGTGCATGTCGGGCAGGACGAGGTCGACGGTGCGGCGGTGGCTCGCGGCGTCCGGGCGTTCGGCGAAGTAGTGTTCCCCCACGTCCGCCGACCGTACCAGCGGCGGCGGCCCGATGCGGAGTCAGCGCAGGAGGGCGCGCAGGACGGCTCCGGCCCGTTCGGCGTCGGGCTCTTCGCCGGTGATGACGCGTGTATGTATGTACGACTCGGTGATGCGCACCGCCGCGTAGGCGAGATCGTCCAGCGGCACCTCGTCCGACATCAGCCCGGCCGCGCGGTCTTCGGCGATGAGGTCGCGGACCAGGGCGAGGTAGCGGCACTCGTACTCGCCGGACGCGCTGGTCAGCAGGGTGAGCGCGAGTTCCGGCTCGTCGTGCAGGAGGCGTTGCATGCCGCTGTGGTCGTTGACGTCGCGGACGAACATGGTGAGCGCGGCCGCCGCGCGGGGGCCGTCGGCGATCTGCCCGCGGTAGGCCTCGAAGCTCTTCTGCGTGGCGGACCACAGGATCTCGGTGATGAGCTGCTCGCGTGAGCCGACCCACCGGTAGAGGGTGACGCGGTTGACGCCGACTTCGTCGGCGAGGCTCTGCATTTCGATGCGCCCGCCCGCGGCGAACCGCCGGCGGGCGGCCGCGAACGCGTCCAGGACGGTGGGCCGGCGGCGGGCAGGGCCTTGGCCGAGCGCGCGCTGCAGGGCGGTGCCGCCGGTGGCCGTGGTGCCTGGTCGTTCGGTCACCGTGCAGACTCCTTCGCCGCCGTCCGTGTGTTCGGCCGTGCCGCCAGGGTTGCACCGGTGGGGAGGGGGTGCCAAACTGCAACACAGACCCATAAATGTTGCATGATGCAGCGATCATATCCCAACGTTGCGTTCAGCGCAGGGAGGAGCCCCCCGTGGTCGAGGTGCAGGGAAAGGTCGACGCCGCGCTGGAGCAGGTGCGGGACGTGTTCGCGCAGCGGCTGGATTCGGGTGAGGAGCTCGGGGCGAGCCTCGTCATCGACGTCGAGGGGCGCACCGTGGTCGACATCTGGGGCGGGTGGTGCGACACGGGGCGCCGGACCCCGTGGACAAGGGACACCATCACCAACGTGTGGTCGACGACCAAGACGGTGACCAACCTCGCCGCGCTGATGCTGGCCGATCGGGGGCTGCTGGACCTGTACGCGCCGGTGGCGAAGTACTGGCCGGAGTTCGCCGAGAACGGCAAGGAGCGCGTCGAGGTCCGCCACGTCCTCGGGCACACCTCGGGTGTGGCGGGCTGGGAGGCGCCGTTCCGGCTTGCGGACATGTACGACCGGGACGCCGCGACGGCGCGGCTGGCCGCGCAGGCGCCGTGGTGGGAGCCGGGCACGGCGTCGGGGTACCACGCGCAGAACCAGGGCCATCTGGTGGGGGAGCTGGTGCGGCGGGTGTCGGGCAGGTCGTTGCGGGAGTTCGTGGCGGCGGAGATCGCCGGTCCGCTGGGCGCGGACTTCCAGGTGGGGGCGGTGGAGGGCGACTGGGGGCGGATCGCGCCGGTCGTCCCGCCGCCGCCCGAGGGGGGCGCTCCGCAGGAGGGGAGCGTGGCGTTCAAGGTGTTCACGGGGCCGGTGCCCGATCCGGAGGCGGCCAACACCGGGGCGTGGCGGCGCGCGGAGCTGGGGGCGCTGAACGGGCATGGGAACGCGCGGTCGGTGGCGCGGATCCTGTCGGCGGTGTCGCTGGGCGGGACGGTGGACGGGGTGCGGCTGCTGTCGGCGGACGGGCTGGAGGCCGTCTTCGACGAGCAGAGCCATGGGGTCGATCTGGTGCTGGGCGTCCCGTTGCGGTTCGGGGTCGGGTACGCGCTTCCGGAGGCCGAGACGGTGCCGTACGTGCCGCGGGGGCGGGTGTGCTACTGGGGCGGCTGGGGCGGTTCGCTGATCATCATGGATCTGGAGTCGCGGACGACGATCGCGTACATGATGAACCGGATGGCGCCGGGTGTGATCGGTTCGGACCGGTCGGAGGCGTACGTGCGCGCGGCGCTGGAGTGCCTGTCCTGAGCGTGCCCGTCCTGAGCGTGCGGGTGTCAGGGGAGGCGGGAGAACCAGGCGAGGGAGGTGCCGCCTGCGGCGAGGGCGAACAACAGCGCGATGCCGATGTAGCGGGCGGCGACGTCGCGGTGCTCGGTCTTGAAGCCGAGGGAGGTGCCGATGTTGCGGTAGACCTCGCGGAGCTGCCCGCCGTCGGCGGCCTCGTAGGCCTTGCCCTGGGTGCTTTCGGCGAGGGTCTTGAGGGTCTCCTTGTTGACCGAGACGCTTGTGGTCTCGCCTTCGATGTCGACGGTGCCGTAGGGGGTGCCGAAGGCGATGGTGGAGACGGGGATCTGTGCGGTGCGGGCGGCGTCGACGGCCTCCTGGACGGAGCGTCCGGTGGTGTTGTCGCCGTCGGAGAGCAGGACGATGTGGGCGGGTGGGGGGTCCTGGCGGGCTTCGGCGTCGAAGGAGCGGACGGCCTGCAGGGAGGTGAAGACGGCTTCGCCGATGGCGGTGCGCTTGGCGAGGGCGAGCTGGTCGAGGGAGGCGACGGCGGCGTCGCGGTCGGCTGAGGGGGCGGCGACGAGGTTGGCGTTGCCGGCGAAGGCGACGACGCCGACGTTGAAGCGTCCGGGGAGTTCGTCGATGAAGTTCTTGGCGGCGGTCTTGGCGGCGTCGAGGCGGCTGGGGGTGACGTCCCTGGCCATCATGGACAGGGAGACGTCGACGGCGACCATGATGGTGGCGCGGTCGCGGGGGACCTTGACGGAGCTGGCGGGGCGGGCGAACCCGATCATCATGAGGGCGATCATGATGAGGAAGAGGGTGGCGGCGACATGGCGGCGCCAGCCGGGTCGTTTGGGGGCGACCTGGGAGAGCAGGGCGAGGTTGGTGAAGCGGACGGCGTAGCTGCGGCGGCGGAGCTGCAGCAGCGTGTAGGCGGCGGCGAGGAGCGGCAGGAGGCCGAGGATCCAGAGGCGTTCGGGTGACAGGAAGGTCATGGGCGCGCTCCCGCTGTGGTGAAAGGCCGGCCGGCGGCGCGGCGCTGGCGGAGGGCGAAGCGGGCGATGTCGGCGATCCAGTCGCGGTCGGTGCGCAGGATGAGGTGGTGGGCGCCGCTGCGGCGGAGGGCGGCGCGGGTGTGCTCGCGCTGGGCGGCGGCCGCTGCGGCGTATTGTTCGCGGACGCGGCGGCTGAGGACGATCTCGTGGACGGTTCCGGTCTCGGGGTCGGTCATCTCGACGAGGCCGACGTCGGGGAGGTCGAGTTCGCGGGGGTCGATGATCTCGATGGCGAGGACCTGGTGGCGGGCGGTGAGGCGGCGCAGGGGGCGTTCCCAGGCGGGTTGGCCGTGGGGTCCGTCGGGGCTGGTGTCGGCGCCGTCGGGGTGGAGGAAGTCGGAGATGACGACGCGCAGGCCGCGGCGGGTCTGGCCGCGGTCGAGGGCGGTGATGGCGGTGGCGAGGTCGCGGGGCGGGGCGGTGGTGGCGGTGCGGGCGGAGCCGCTGCCGGGGGTGGCGTCGTCGACGGATCGGGCGTCGAGGGCGGCTTGGAGGAGGGCGTAGAGGGCGGCTTTGCCGGTGCGGGCGGGCCAGCGTCGCATGCCGTCGGGGTGCAGGAGGTAGGCGCCGGCGCGGTCGCCGAGGCGGAGGGTGAGGAAGCCGATGGCGGCGAGGGCGGCGACGGCGAGGTCGCGTTTGATCATGGTGTCGGTGCCGAAGTCCATGCTGGGGGTGAGGTCGGCGAGGATCCAGGCTTCGAGTTCGTGGTCGGCGATGAGGTCGCGGACGTGGGGGGTGGTGGTGCGGGCGGTGACGGCCCAGTCCATGTGGCGGACGTCGTCTTCGCCGGGCTGGTAGAGGCGGGCTTCGGCGAGTTCGGTGCCGGGGCCGGGCAGGAGGCCGAGGTGTTCGCCGTTGAGGAGGCCGTCGAGGCGGCGGGTGACCTGGAGTTCGAGGCGGCGCAGGGTGCGTTCGGGGGCGAGGTGGGCGAGTTTGCCGCTGCGCCGGCGGCGGGTGGTGGTGGGGCGGGGGTTCATGCGGTGGTCACCGCCGCCGCTCCGTGGTTCCACACGACGCGGGGCGGGGGGACGGCGGCGAGGATCTGGGCGATGACCTCGGCGGTGTCGACGCCGTCGGCGAGGGCGTCGAAGGTGAGGACGAGGCGGTGGGACATGACGTCGCGGGCGACGGCGCGGACGTCGTCGGGCAGGACGTAGTCGCGTCCGGAGATGAGGGCGAGGGCGCGGGCGGCGGAGGCGAGGCCGAGGGTGGCGCGGGGGCTGGCGCCGATGTCGATGACGCCGCGCAGGTCGGGGAGGCGGTACTGGTCGGGTTCGCGGGTGGCCATGACGAGGCGGACGATGTAGTCGGCGATGAGTTCGTGGACGGAGACCTCTTCGGCGGCGCGTTGGAGGCCGGCGAGGCCCGCGGTGTCGAGGATCTGGGCGGCCTCGGGCGGGTCGACGCTCATCCGCTGGAGGATCTGGAGTTCCTCGTGGGCGGCGGGGTGGTGGACGTCGATCTTCATGAGGAAGCGGTCGCGCTGGGCTTCGGGGAGGGGGTAGACGCCTTCGGATTCGATGGGGTTCTGGGTGGCGAGGACGATGAAGGGGTTGGGGAGGGGGTAGGTGTTGCCGCCGAGGGAGACCTGGCGTTCGGCCATGACCTCCAGGAGGGCGGACTGGACTTTGGCGGGGGCGCGGTTGATCTCGTCGGCGAGGACGAAGTTGACGAAGACGGGGCCGAGTTCGACGTCGAACTGCTCGGTGGAGGGGTGGTAGATCCGGGTTCCGACGATGTCGGAGGGGACGAGGTCGGGGGTGAACTGGAGGCGGGCGAAGGTGCCGCCGACGACTTGGGCGAGGGTGCCGACGGCGAGGGTCTTGGCGACGCCGGGGACGCCTTCGATGAGGCAGTGGCCGCGGGCGAGGAGCGCGACGATCATGCGTTCGACCATGTGTTCCTGGCCGACGATGACCTTCTTGACCTCGGCGAGGGTGTTCTGCAGGAGTGCCGCGGCCTCGTCGACGTCGGTGGCGGCGATGGTCATGTGGGTGTCCCTCACTGTCCCTCGGTAGCCCCGTTCTGGTGTGCCGGGTGACGCGTTTCGACCCTACGCGATCACTTGTACCCGTTCGTTCGGGATACGTGCGCGTCGCCGGTGATCGGTTGAGGGTCCGGTGTGCCCGGTGTGCGGGGGTGGGGCCGTCCTGGCCCTGATGGTAGGGCGTGGTTGTTAGTGTTGCGGCCATGTCGAGGCCGTTGCCGCCGGGGGATCCCGCTCAGCTGGGGCCGTTCCGTTTGTCGGCGCGTTTGTCGGAGTCCGCCGCCGGGATCGTGTTCCTGGGGGTGGACGGTGAGGGGCGGCGCGCGAGCGTGGCGGTGCTGAACCAGGGGGCCGCCGGGGATGCGGCGGCGCGGGACCGGTTCCGTGCCGCGATCAACGCGGCGGTGCCGGGTCCGGGGCGTCCGGTGGGGGACGCGGGCGGGGCGGCGCCGGTGGTGGCGGCGCAGCCGGATGGTCCGGCGCCGTGGGTGGCGACGCTGTACGAGTCGGATCGTGCGGGTGCGGAGCGGTTTCTGGAGCCGGTGGTGTTCCAGGGGTCGGGGCGGGCCTGGTGGGGCGGTCGGCGGCGCGGGCCGCAGTTCCAGCCGTACTGGCTGGGGTCGGGGGAGCCGGCGTTGGAGCGGCCGCGGCCGGTGGGGGTTCCCGGGCCGGTGGGGGAGCGTCCGCCGGAGCGGAATCTGGTGGCGGCGGTGCTGGCGTTGGCGGCGGTGCTGGCGGTGCTGGCGCTGCTGATGGGGTTGCTGTTCGCGTGCCAGCCGGCGGCGGAGGAGCCGCCGCCTCCGCCGCCGGAGCCGACGCCGACGTTCCAGCAGCCGTCACGGTCGCCGACGCCGTCGCCGACGTCGCCGACACCGTCCCCGTCGCAGCCGCCCTCGTCTCCGGGGACGCCGTCTCCGTCGCCGTCGGGGACGGGCGGTGACGACGGCGCCCCGCTCTAGGTCCCCGCGGTAGGGGTCTGCGGTAGGGGTCTGCGGGCCGGTGAAGGGCGTTGCGGGCGGGTGCGGGGGCCGGTCAGCATGGGGGGATGCTGGAGAGTCTGGTCGCGTTCGCGGGCGCGGCGGTGTTGATCGCGATGGTCCCGGGCCCGTCGACGGTGGTGATCATGCGTGCGTCGATGCGGTCGGGGCGGCGCGCGGGCGTGGTGACGGCGCTGGGCAACGAGGCGGGCGTGCTGGCGTGGGGCGTGGCGGCGGCGGTGGGGCTGTCGGCGCTGCTGGCGGCGTCGCGGCTGGCGTACGAGGGGCTGCGGATCGCGGGCGCGGTGGTGCTGGTGTGGTTCGGGGTGCGGGCGCTGTGGCAGGCGCGGCGCGGTAGCCGCCCCACCGCTGACACCGCTGACACCGCTGACACTGGGGACACCGTGGACGGGGCGGATGCCGGTCGCGGGGCGGCGGGGTGGCGGTGGTTCCGGCTGGGGCTGGTGACGAACTTCGCCAATCCGAAGGCGGGGGTGTTCGCGGTGTCGTTCCTGCCGCAGTTCGTGCCGGAGGGGTGGCCGGTGGCGGCGGTGCTCATCGGGTTCTCGGTGCTGTGGGCGCTGATCGACCTGGTCTGGTACACGGCGGTGGTGTGGACGGTCGCGGCGGCGCGGCGGGCGCTGGGGCGCCCCGCGGTGCGGCGGCGGCTGGACCAGCTGTCGGGTGTGGTGCTGGTGGGGCTGGGTGTGCGGCTGGCGGCCGAGGCGCGCTGACGGCGCGCCGGTTTGGCACGTTTCCATGATCGCTTTTCGGGGTGGTGGCCGTAGCCTGGTGCGGTGACCGAACTGGATGACCTTGCCGGCCGGTACGTCGAGGAGTTCGCGGCGCTGGACCCGTGCCTGGCGGCGCTGATGGGGATCGCGGGGCAGGACGCGCGGCTGACCGACTACGGGCCGGACGGGGTCGCGGCCCGCGCGGATCTGTCGCGGCGGACGCTGGCGGCGCTCGGCGGCGCCGCGGCCGGTGCCGGTGAGGCGGGGCGGATCGCGGCTGCGGTGCTGCGCGAGCGCCTTGAGGTGGAGGTGGCGCTGGACGAGGCGGGGGTGCGGGAGGGGTTCCTGGACACCACCGACGGGCCCGTCCAGCGGCTGCGGATGGCGGTGGAGCTGCTGGACCGGGGCGCCGGCACCGACTGGGAGGCCGTGCACGCGCGGATGCGGGCGCTGCCGGCGGCGCTGGCGGGGCTGCGGGTGTCGCTGGAGCGGGCGTGCGCCCGGGGGAGTGTGGCGGCGCGGCGGCAGGTGCTGCGCAACGCCCGCGAGTGCGGGGACGTCCCGGCGTATCTGGTGGGTCTGGCGGGGCGGTACGGGGACGGGCCGTTGGCGGGGGCGCTGGGGGAGGCGGCGCGGGCGGCGTCGGCGGCGCTGGCGGAGTTCGCGTCGTTCCTGTCGGGAGAGCTGGCGTGGCGGGCGCCGGAGCGGGACGCGCTGGGCGGCGACCGGTACCGGCTGGGGGTGCGGGACTTCCTCGGGACGGAGCTGGATCTGGCGGAGACCTACGCGTGGGGCTGGGAGGAGCTGGCGCGGATCGAGGCGGAGATGGCCGCCGCGGCGGCGGAGATCCTGCCGGGTGAGCCGCTGCCGGCGGTGACGGCGGCGCTGGACGCCGACCCCGCGTACCGGATCGGGGGCGCGGAGGCGTTCCGGGAGTGGATCCAGGAGCTGGCGGACCGGGCGATCGCGGATCTGGACGGGGTGCATTTCGACATCCCCGAGCCGCTGCGGCGGATCGAGTGCCGGATCTCGCCGGTGGAGGCGGGGATCTACTATCTGGCGCCGGCGGAGGACCTGTCGCGTCCGGGGACGGTGTGGTGGACGCTGGGGGACCCGTCCGCCGATGTGGTGACGTGGACGGTCCCGACGACGATGTTCCACGAGGGTGTGCCGGGCCATCACCTGCAGCTGGGCGTGACCGCGCTGAACCCGGCGCTGAACCGGTTCCAGCGGCTGTCGAGCGAGCTGCACCCGGGGCACAGCGAGGGGTGGGGGCTGTACGCCGAGCGGCTGATGGACGAGCTCGGCCACTACCGGGATCCGGCGCACCGGCTGGGGATGCTGGCGGGCGGGCAGCGGTTCCGCGCGGCGCGGGTGATCCTGGACATCGGGCTGCACCTGGAGCTGCCGATCCCGGCGGGGACGGGCTTTCACGAGGGGGAGCGGTGGACGCCGGAGCTGGGGTGGGAGTTCCTGCGGGCGCGCAAGGGGCCCGACCCCGACGCGGCGGTGGCGTTCGAGATAGACCGGTATCTGGGGCGCCCGGGGCAGGCGATCGCCTACAAGCTGGGGGAGAAGGTTTGGCTGGAGGCGCAGGAGGAGGCCCGGCGCCGGGCGGGTTCGGGTTTCGATCTGAAGGAGTTCCATCGGCGGGCGCTGGATCTGGGGCCGATGGGCCTGGACCGGCTGCGCGCCGAACTCGCCCGTTTCTGAGATCTCCGGGGCGCGGTCGGCGGGGTGCGGGTCAGACGGGTTCGGGCGGGACCGGGAGGTGGCCCAGGCGTTCCCTGGCGTCGACGCCGGTCTCGCGGAGCCAGCGGCGGGTGTTGCGCATCTGCATGACGTCGGCCTGGCCGGCGGCGGGGAGCTCGTCGGGGGCGCCGGTGTCCTGGGGGGTGCTGCCGACGTGGCAGGCCTCCTCGTCGCCGGGCTCGATGACGCGCTTCTGGTAGTCGGGCGGCCACCGCAGCAGCATGCGGCGCCCGCAGGTGGGGCACGCCCACTCTTCCAGCCCTGACTCCTGTGTCCGGACCTTCCTCATTTCGTGCGTCCGATACAAGACGGTGCCTCCTCGACCGTCGGCGGTTAATCGGTTCGCGCAATAGTGATTGCCGACGTCAAGCCGGTTAAACGGCATGGGCAAGCGGCTTTAAGGTCGGGGCCGCGGTGGTTGCGGACGGGCCGGAACCCCGGTGGCGGTGAGGGCGCGGTGGACGGCGGCGCCGATCCCGGCGATCGCGGCGGCGGGGCGGCGCGCGAACGAGCCCCAGCCGAGGAAGCCGTGGTCCAGCCCGGTGCCGGGGACGAGGGTGACGGGCACGCCGGCGGCGCGCAGCCGCGCCGCGTGCGTTTCGGCCTGGGGGCGCAGCCGGTCGTACTCGGCGGTCGCGATGACCGCCGGGGGCAGCGTCGCCGGGTCGGGGTCCAGCAGGGGCGACACCTCCGGCAGGGTGCGGTCGGTGTCGCGCAGGTAGGCGCGCAGGGCCCGGTCGATGCGGGAGGGCCCGAAGTCAAGCCCGTCGGGGTCGGGCAGCGGCGGCGGGGCCTCGCGCAGGTCCACGGCCGGGTACAGCAGGACCTGCAGGACGGGGCGGGCGGGGCCCGCGTGCCGCAGCCGTCCCGCGGCCGCGGCGGCGATCTGCCCGCCCGCGCTGTCGCCGGCGACGCCGACCCGCCCGGCGTCCACGCCGAGGCCCGCCGCGTTCGCCACGACCCAGCGGGCGGCGGCGGCCGCGTCGTCCACCGCGGCGGGGAACGGGTCCTCGGGCGGGCGCCGGTACCCGACCGACACCCACGCGACACCGCTGGCGGCGGCCAGGGCCCGCACGACCGGGTCGTAGGAGTCGACGTCGCCGAGGATCCAGCCGCCGCCGTGGAAGTACACCAGGACGGGCGCCGGGCCGTCCCACGCGGGCCGGTAGAGCCGCGCGGGCAGCGGGCCCGCCGCGCCGTCCACGACCAGGTCCTGGACGGTGCCGGCGGGCGGGCGCGGGGAGCGGGCCAGGTCGGCGGCATGGGCGCGGCGCGCGTCCTCGACCGCGCCGCCGGTCCCGCCGCCTGCCGTGCTGTCGGCGGGACCGGCGAGGCGGTCGCGCATGAACGCCAGGTACTGCGGATCGCGGCCCATCGGCACCCCCCACCGCCGAGCCTACGAGGCGGGCCGGCGGAAAACCTGTTGGGTGCGGCCGTGCGCGGGTCCTAGGATCGCGCGCATGTGCGCCATGACCAAGAGCGCGGCGCGGGTGACCGTCTCCGCCGCCGCGAACGCGCGGCCGCGCGAGCGTCGCCCCGCCCTGGACCACCGGGTGCGCGCCGCCGCCTGACCTTCCGCAGGCGACCGGTCCCCGCGCGCCGCGCGGGTGTCGTTACGCGGCCCCGTCACGGGCCGCATCCCCGGCGCCGCGTCTTTGTGACCGCGCGGTTCCCTTCGCGCCGTGAGCCGGTGACCGTCCTGGGCTTCATCCGATGTCCCTGACCATCGTGGACGGGCCCCGCCGCGCGTTCCCGCGGATTCTCCTGTGGCCCGTCCCGCCGGCCCCGCGCGGCCGGAAGCCCAGGACGGCGACCGTGAACCACCGAATCCGCACCATGCCCCGCGGCCGTGCCTGCCGCGAACTGTCCCAGAACCTCCTGGCCGACGCCGGAGTCATCGCCCGCTACGCCCGGACCGCCGCCGTCCCCGGCGGCCTGGTCGTGGAGGCCGGCGCCGGCGACGGCCGCATCACCGCCGCGCTCGCCGCGCACGCCGCCCGGGTGATCGCCTACGAGATCGACCCGGCGCCGGCCGCGCGGCTGCGGCGCCGCTGCCACGCCCTGCCGCACGTGACGTGCGTGACCGGCGACCTTCTGGCCGCCCGGCCCCCGGACGCCGCGTTCCATCTGGCCGGGAACATCCCGTTCGCGGCCACGTCCCGGATCGTCGGCTGGGCGCTGGGGGCGCCGTCGATGGAGTCGGCGACGCTGATCACGCAGCGCGAGTACGCCCGCAAACGCACCGGCGACTACGGCCGGTGGAGCCTGCTGACCGTGCGGACCTGGCCGCGGTTCTCCTGGCGGCTCGGCGCCCGCGTCCCCCGCGACCGGTTCCGCCCGGTCCCGCGCGTGGACGCCGCCGTCCTGCACCTGGACCGCCGCGACCGGCCGCTGGTGCCGCCCGAGGCGATGCCGGGCTACCTGCACTGCGTCGAGGTGGGCTTCACCGGCAGGGGCGGAACCCTGCACGCCTCCCTGCGCACCGCCCACCCCCGCCACCGGGTCGACGCGGCGCTGCGGGCGGCGGACCTGCCCCGCGGCACGATCGTCGGCCACGTCCACCCCGACCAGTGGATCGCCCTCGCCCGTGTCCTGCACCCCTGGTGACCCGGTCGGCGTCCGGCCGGCCACCCAGTGGCCGGTCGGACGCCAGAGCACCCAGGGCAGACGGGGGCAGACGGGGGTCAGAAGGGGGTCAGAAGGGGTAGGTGGCGATCTCGTCGCGGACCGTGACCCACTGCGTCTCGGTGAACGCCTCGATGTTGGCGTCCGGGCCGCCGAACCGCGACCCGTTCCCCGACGCCGCGACCCCACCGAACGGGACGACCGGCTCGTCGTTGACGGTCTGGTCGTTGATGTGGACCAGGCCCGTCGGGACCGCGTCGGCGATCCTCATCGCCTGCCCGACGTCCCCGAGGATCCCCAGCGACAGGCCGTACTCGGTCGCCGACGCCAGCTCCACCGCCTCCTCCGGCGTGGAGAACGGCACCACCGGCGCGACCGGCCCGAACACCTCCTGCGCGTAGGCGGGCATGTCGGGGGTGACCTCGTCCAGGACGGTCGGCCGGTAGAACAGGCCCTCGTGGGTGCCGCCCGCCGCGAGCCGGGCGCCCGCCGCGACCGTGTCCTTCACCAGCGTGTCGACATGGGCGAGCTGCCCGGCGTCGATGATGGGGCCGAGCGCGACCTGCCCGGTCGAGGGGTCGCCGACCGGGAGCTTGTCGGCCTTGTCGGCCAGCGCCGCCACGTACTCCTCGTGCAGGCTCTCGTGCACCAGGTGCCGCCCCGCCGTCATGCAGATCTGCCCCTGGTGCAGGAACGCGCCCCACGCGCCCGCCGACACCGCGTCGGCGACCCGCGCGCCCGGCAGCACGATCAGCGCGTTGTTGCCGCCGAGCTCCAGGTGGGCGCGTTTGAGGAGCCGCCCGCACACCTCGCCGATCTTGCGTCCGGCGGCGGTGGAGCCGGTGAACGACACCACCCGCACCTCCGGCGCCGCGACCACGGCCTCACCGGTCTCCCGCCCGCCGGGCAGCAGGTGCAGCAGCCCCTCGGGCAGTCCCGCCTCCTGGAAGATCCGCGCGAGCGCCACCCCGCCGGACACCGCCGTGCGGGGGTCCGGCTTCAGCAGCACCGCGTTGCCGAGCGCCAGCGCCGGCGCCACCGACCGCATCGACAGGATCAGCGGGAAGTTGAACGGCGCGATCACGGTGACGACCCCGGCGGGACGGCGCCGCGCCAGGCTCCACCGCGGCTGCGCCGACGGCAGCACCAGCCCCTGCGGGTGCGACGCCAGCGCCGCCGCCTCGTAGCACAGGCTCTCCGCGAAGTGGGTCTCCAGGTCCCCCTTCGGGGGAATCGCCCCGGTCTCCCGCACGATCCAGCCGCCGATCTCGGCGGCGTGCTCGGCGAACAGCCGCCCCGCCTCCCGCAGCACCGCGGCGCGCTCCTCGTAGGTGCGGGCGGCCCAGTCCCGCTGCGCCGCCGCCGCGGACCGCGCGGCCCGCGCCACGTCGGCGGCGGACGCCTCGCCGAGCGTGCCGAGCGTCCCGCCGGTCGCGGGCTCGGTGACGTCGTAGACGCCGCCGTCCCCGGCCGTCCAGCCGCCGTCGAAGATCTTCCCGGTCCAGATGCCGGGGTCGAGCAACGTCATCGTTCCTCCTCGGATGGGTCCGCGCGACGGGGGACCGCGCACGGGGGCGCACGTCCCCGACACCACCCTCACCATGGCGGGTCCGTCAAGGAACATCATCATTCCGCTCAGCGGAAACATCCGGCGACGGGGGAAAACCCGTTGCGGGCGGCGGCCGCGGCGGGGCACTCTGATCACGCGGGCGCCCGGACGGCCGGGCGCGACGCGAAGGCCGGACACGAGGGAGGGGACGCAGATGAGCTGTCTGAGCTGTCACCGCGGCGATCGCCCCCGGACCCGGACCCGCGCCACCCGGCGCGCGGCACGCTGATCCGCGCGCCGCCCCCTGCGGCCCCGCCCGGCAGCGTCGCCCAGTAGTGTCGCCCTCTTTCTCTTCACGACCTCGTAGCTCAGCGGTCAGAGCACCGGCCCGTCACGCCGGACGCCGTGGGTTCGAATCCCATCGGGGTCGCACGGCCCGCACCCGCGGGCCCGTGACGCCGTGGCCGAGCGGTACAGGCGGCGGTTTGCAAAACCGTCTCAGGTGGGTTCGACTCCCACCGGCGTCTCCCGTCCCGTCCCCGCAGTCACCCTGGGGACGGGACGGCCCCTCCCCGTAGCTCAGCGGACAGAGCGCCGGCCTCCGAAGCCGGGAGCCGCAGGTTCGATCCCTGCCGGGGAGACGTCCGGGCCCCCCGCACCAGGAGCCGCCATGCGCAAGATCCCCACCGTGTTCGTCCGCGACTGGGACGGCGACCCCCGCCACGTCACCCGCGAGCCAGACCCCGCCTGCGCGTGGGTGTTCGCCGGAGAGGGCCGCGCCACCCGCAAGTACGACGGCACCTGCGTCCGCTTCGACGGCGGCCGGTGGCTCGCCCGCCGCGAGGTCAAGGCCGGCCGTGCCGCGCCGCCCGGGTTCATCGCCCTGTCCACCGACGCCGCCACCGGCAAGACGATGGGGTGGGAGCCCGCCGAGCGGTCCGCGTTCTGGAAGCACCTGCGCGCCGCCATCGGCGACACCGCCTGGGCGCCCGGCACCTACGAGCTGATCGGCCCGCGCGTCAACGGCAACCCCGAGGGACGCGACGAGCACGCCCTCGTCCCGCACGGCGCCGACGACCTCGGCGAGGTCCCCCTGGACTACGACGGCCTGGCCGCGTGGCTG
This sequence comes from Actinomadura madurae, assembly GCF_900115095.1. Taxonomy (GTDB): domain Bacteria; phylum Actinomycetota; class Actinomycetes; order Streptosporangiales; family Streptosporangiaceae; genus Spirillospora; species Spirillospora madurae. Next base: position 224,096 of record NZ_FOVH01000009.1, on the reverse strand, counting down.
CGCGCCCACCCCTACGAGGGCATCGTGTGGCACGCCCCCGACGGGCGGATGGCCAAGCTCAAGCGCCGCGACTTCCCGCCCGCCTGACCGACCCGCCCCGACCGGTGCCGCCCCGACCGACCCGGTGCCGCCCGGGGCGGTGTCAGCGGGGTATGACGGCCGTCGCCTCGACCTCCACCAGCTGGTCGTCATACCCCAGCACCGCCACCCCCAGCAGCGTGCTCGGCACGTCGTGGGCGCCCATGCGGTCGCGGTAGACCTCCCACACCGCCCCCAGATCCTCCCGCCGCGACGACGCCACGTACACCGTGGTCTTCACCACGTCCGCCGGCGACGCGCCCGCGCCCCGCAGCGCCGCCTCCAGGTTCGCCATCACCTGCCGCGCCTGCCCGGCGTAGTCGCCGGGCGCGACCGTCGCGCCCGCCTCGTCCAGCGGGCACGCCCCCGCCACCCACACCGCCCGCAGCGGCGTGTCGGCGACCGCCGCGTAGGCGTACCCGACGGCGCCGGTCAGCCCCACGTCCCGCACCAGCCGCACACCCGGCACACCCATCGCACATCCTTCCTTCGCCGCGTCCCCGGTGAACGCCCCACCCACCAAGACCGTTCCGGTCGGCGTCCGGGCAGCGCAGACGGTCAGGCCGGATCCCGTCGTGAACCTCCGGCATGCTGGGCGGCATGGCCGATCCCGCGACCCGGTTGCTGAACCTGCTGTCCCTGCTGCAGACGCCCCGCGAATGGCCCGGCGCCGAACTCGCGGACCGGCTGAACGTCAGCGCCCGCACCGTCCGCCGCGACATCGACCGGCTCCGCGAGCTCGGCTACCCCGTCGAGGCCGCCCGCGGCCCCGACGGCGGCTACCGCCTCGTCGCCGGCACCGCGATGCCGCCCCTGCTGCTGGACGACGAGGAGGCCGTCGCCATCGCCGTCGGCCTGCGCACCGCCGCCGCCCAGCCCGTCGACGGCATCGGCGAGGCCTCCGCCCGCGCCCTGGCCAAGCTCGAACAGGTCCTGCCGTCCCGGCTGCGCCGCCGCGTCGCCTCCCTCGGCGCCGCCACCCAGCCCCTCACCACGCCCCCCGGCGACACCGCCGTCGACCCCGCCTGCCTGGCCGTCCTCGCCACGGCCACCGCCGCCCGCGAACGCGTCCGCTTCACCTACCGCCCCGCCGCCGGCGCCGAGACCCGCAGGCACGCCGAACCGCACCGCATCGTCGCCGCCGGGCGCCGCTGGTACCTCATCGCCTACGACCTGGACCGCGACGACTGGCGCGTGTTCCGCGCCGACCGCGTCACCGCCCCCCGCCCCACCGGGCAGCGCGCCGCGCCCCGCGACGTCCCCGGAGGCGACGCCGCCGCGTTCCTCCAGGACAAGCTGTACTCCCTGGCCCCCACCCACCGCGCCGAGGTCACCCTCCACCTGCCCGCCGCCCGGGCCGCCGCCCGCCTGGGCGCCGACCCCGCCGACGTCCGCCCCCTCGACCGGGACCGCTGCCTGCTCACCACCCGCGCCGACACCCTCGAATGGCTCGCCGCCCGGCTGCTCATGCTCGGCTGCGACCTGCGCGTCCACCACCCGCCCGAACTGCGCGACCACCTCGCCGACCTGTCCGCCCGCGCCGCCCGCGCCGCCGCCCCCTGAACCCCCTCGGCGGTCAGCCGCCCAGCGGGCGCCGCCGTGCCAGGATCCGGCGGCGGCTGATCCGCCAGCCCTCCGCGAGCCGCACCACCGTGTCCTCGTAGACCAGGCTCGCGGCCGTCCCGTCGGCGCTTATCCCGATCGCCTTGGACCGCGCCCGCACCTCATCGGCCGACACCGGCGCCAGCACGACGTTGGTCACGTGATGCCCGACCGGGTTCCGCTCGCCCAGCTCCCGGCCCGCCTGCGCACACGCCGCCACCCCGTGCAGCGGCGGACTCCCCAGGTCGCTGACGTCGTAGACGACGTCGTCGGTGAACACCTCGCCCAGCCGGTCCAGCTCGCCGTCGTCGCACAGATGCCCGTGCAGCGCGATCAGCTCCCCGATGGCCGCCCTGTCCTCACACCTGATCACGCCCCACCGTCCCTTCCCCAACAAAACGGGGAACTCCCCGCTTTTCGCCTGAAAACAGTAAACGGGGAGTTCCCCATTTGGCAACTCGACGGCGGAAGGACGATGCGCCCGGACCGGCGCGGCCCGGCTCCTGATGGCCTGAAGCGGACGGTCGGCGGGGCGGCGCTCCCCAGGCCGGGGCGTCGCGGCGCACTGGCGCGCGTGCGGGAAGCCATGACCCCGCGGAGCGGACGTGCCCTGGCCCTCCTGGCCGTCTCCGCGGCCTTCCGGGCCTATGTGTTCGTGTTCTGCCTCGTCCTCACGGTGACCGGGCGCCCGCCCGGCTACTCCTTCGGCCGCATGGTCGGCATGGTGTTGTTCCTGGCCGTGGTGTCGGCGGCGTCCCCGCGCAGCAGCGTGGTGATCAGGGACGCGGCATCGACATAGTCGGCGCCCTCCACCGCAGCCGCGAGGCCGAGCACGCGGTGCTCACCACCCCGGTCGGCCTGATCCACGGCACCCACGACGAGCGGCATTCCTCTGGACACCGGCGGGGGAGGGGTCAGGAGGCGGGCCAGTCCCAGCGGGGGACCTCGCGCAGCGGGTGCAGCTCGTCGTCGGTCTCGGCGTGGGAGTTCTGCCGGGCGACCTCGGTGCCGAACTCCACGTGCTCGCGCAGCGCCTGCCGGAAGGGGGCGTCGGCGGGGAGCCCGGCGGCGTCGGCCGCGGCCATGTACAGCTCGACGAACCGCAGGCGCTGCTCCTCGGTGATCTTCAGGTGCCGGTGGACGTCGATGAGGTGCGCGAAGCCGCCCATCTCGCGGGTGAAGGTGTCGGGGCCGCCGAAGGTCTCGGCGGTGAAGGCGGTCAGGTGGCCGACGTGGCCGGGGTCGCCGTCGCCGAACAGCGGCTGGAGCAGCGGATCGGCCAGGACGCTGCTGTAGAAGATCTCGATGTGCCGGCGCAGGCCCTCGTATCCGCCGGCATGCTCGAACAGTGTTTTCACGATTACACCGTTACATGTCGATGATGGTCTGGTTCGTTTATCGCAGCGCGGATGGGCGGCTGTCGAGGACCGGTTGTGGTCAGCGGCGTCAGTTCTCCGCATCGGACGGGCCGAACGCGCGGACGGCGCGGTTCGCGCGGCGGGCGATCCCGGCCAGGTGCCCGGCCAGCTCGGGCGGGTCGAGCAGGGTGTAGTCGACGGGCAGCAGCGTGACGCGGTAGGCCAGGAACCGCAGCGAGTCCGAGCGGGTGTGCAGCACGCAGGTGCGGTCGCCGGCCGGTTCCAGGACGCCCTGCCAGGCGGTGACGTGCTCGGCGGCCTCCTGGACGGGGACGTGCAGCAGCACCCGCGCCCGGATCGTCCCGGACCCCCCGGCCAGGGCGTCCATCGCCCAGGACGCGGCGTCCGCGCCGCCGGGCAGCTCCCGCCGCGGCCCCCGCACGCCCGTGCGGTGCGGGGCGGTGACCCGGTCGGCGCGGAACGTGCGCCAGGCGGCGCGGTCCTCGTCGTGGGCGACCAGGTACCAGCGGCGGCCGGCGGTGACCAGGCGGTGCGGCTGCGCCAGCCGCCGGGTCGCGCGGCCGCCCGCGTCGGTGTAGGTGAAGCGGACCTTCTCGCCGGTCACGCACGCCGCGGCCAGCAGCGCCAGGACGGCGGGGTCGGCCGCGGGCGGCGCGCCGTCCTGCGGCGGCAGCGGCACCGCCGCCTCGGTGAGGGCGGCCACCCGGTGCCGCAGCCGGTGCGGCAGCACCTGCTCCAGCTTGGCCAGCGCGCGCAGCGAGGAGTCCTCGATGCCGGCGACCGCGCCCGCGGCGGCGGTGCGCAGGCCGATCGCGATGGCGGTGGCCTCCTCGTCGTCCAGCAGCAGCGGCGGCATCGCGGTGCCGGCGGTGAGGCGGTAGCCGCCGGTGCTGCCGTGCGTGGCGTGGACGGGGTAGCCGAGGTCGCGCAGCCGCTCGACGTCGCGGCGGATGGTGCGGGCGGTGACGCCCAGCCGCTCGGCGAGCTCGCCGCCCGGCCACTCGCGGGGCGTCTGCAGCAGGGACAGCAGCCGCAGCAGCCGCCCGGACGGATCACGCATGGTTCCCATCCTGCCGCGCCACTAGGACGTTCACTGACCTATCGGCCTCCTAGCGTGGGTGGGACCGGGGCCGGAACCGTCCGGCCCGGTCAGGAACGGAGACCCACCATGCTGCGAGGATTCGCCACCATCAGCCACTGGGCGGACGACCTGGAGGCGGCCAAGGACTGGTACACCGGGCTCCTCGGCATCCCGCCGTACTTCTCGGCCCCGGGCCCGGACGGCGGCACCGCCTACTACGAGTTCCGCGTCGGGGACTACGAGCACGAGCTCGGGCTCGTCGACGCGCGGTTCCGGCCCGGCGGCGCCGCCACCGCCGGGCCTGCCGGCGCGATCATCTACTGGCACGTGGACGACCTGGAGGCGGCGGTGGCGCGGCTGCTGTCGCTGGGCGCCCGCGAACACGAGGGGATCACCGAGCGGGGCGACGGGTTCACGACCGCGTCGGTGGTCGACCCGTTCGGCAACATCCTCGGCGTGATGTCCAACCCGCACTACCTGGAGATCCTGGCCAAGGCCGCGCCCCGCTGACCCGCCCGCCGACCTGCCCACCGGCCGGCGGCGGCACCCGCGGTGGCCGGAGGGTGTGAAGTGTGTCTCTCCCGGGCCCGGAGGTGTCACATCGGGGGACCTCCGCGGCCTCATTAATCATATGGAGACCTTCGCGGTCCAGCCGCGCGACACCACGTGCCACACCCTGCTGTACGCCGCCCACGACGCGTTCCGCCGCGACCTCGACCGGCTCGCGGCGGCCGCGGCGGCGGGCAAGGGACGGGCGCCGTACGTGCGCGCGGGCTGGGACAACCTCAAGGAGCAGATCCGGCTGCACCACGGCCTGGAGGACGGGTGGCTGTGGTCGCGGGTGCAGCGCGCGACGGCGGGGCGCCGCGCCGAGCAGGCGGTGCTGGAGGAGATGCGCGCCGAGCACGCCCGGCTCGGCCCGCTGATCGCCGCGGTCGACGCGGCGATGGCCGGCACCGGTGACCTGCCGGACGCGGTCGAGGAGCTGCGCCGCGAACTCGGGGCCCACCTGCGGCACGAGGAGATGAACGCCCTACCGCTGGCCGAGACGGTGCTGGCCGAGGAGGAGTGGAAGGCGGCGGCCGCCGAGACCGGACGCGACTGGGGGTCCGGCACGCCGCTGTTCGTCCCGTGGGTGGTGGACGGCATCGCGCCGGTGGAGCGCAGCCGCGTCCTCACCGCGCTGCCCCGCTCCCTGCGGAACCTGAACCGGGTGATGTGGGAGCCCCGCTACCGCAAGCGCCGCCTCTGGAGCATCTGACCCGGGGCCCGCGCAGGGCCCTGGACAGAAAGGCTTTGGGGATGCGGGGCGGTCACCAGGGGACGGCGCGGACGGTGACGTGGTCGGCTGCCGGGTCGTAGTACGACAGCAGCAGCGCACCGCGCGTGCTGAGCCCGGGATGCCCGATGAGGGCGCGGCACTGGTCCAGCCCCGACCCGCCCGAGCACGGCACGATCCCGTCCCCGGCCGCCCGCCACGGCCCTTCGGGAGCGGGCGCGCGCCACAGCCGGAACCGGCCGTCCAGGCCGCGCTGCTCGACCATGACCAGCCCCCGGCCCAGCGCGGTGTAGTCGGCGACGTGGACGGCGTAGGGGGCGGCGCCGGCGACGACGGTGCCGGCCTGGAACGCGTCGCGGGTCCAGCCGCCGCCCACCCGGTACTCGTAGGCGGCGGGGTCGCGCCACGCGCTCGGATCGGCCCGCACCCGCGCCAGCGTGACGCGGCCTCCCAGGCACGCGCCCGGACCGTGGGCGTCGCAGACCGAGGCGAACAGGTACAGGTACCCGCCGCTGAAGACCGGCGACCCGAGGTTCTGCTGGAACGGCAGCCCGGCCGGGAGCGAGAACACCCTCGCCCGCCCGGTGAGGGCGTTCTCGCCGGGCCGGTACTCCACCAGCCCGAACCCCTGGGTGCTGATGGTGGTGCCGTGGACGCACACGTCGGTGTAGGCGACCAGCAGCGCGCCGGTGCCGGGCGGGCGGGCGGCGCCGGAGACCCACGAGGCGCTGTAGGCGCTGCCGGGGACGCGGCAGGGGGCGCCGCCGGGCAGGACCAGCCCCGGCGGGGTGCCGAGGAACCCCTGCGGCGCCGCCCCGGGACCGGGCGGCGAGGACCGCGCCGCGATCCCGGCGCCGGCCGGGGTGGGCAGCTCGGTCAGGCCGGTGGGGACACGGCCGGGGACGGCGGGTCCGGTCGCGGCGGTCGCGCCCAGCCACAGCCCCCGCCGGGCGCCCGTCCAGACCGTGTCGCAGAACAGCCAGACGCTGCGCCCGGGACGGCCGGGAAGCGGGGCGCTGAAACCGCAGTCGCGGTCGATGGCGTTCCCGGGCGCCGCGGTCTCGTAGCGCGACAGCACCCGCGCCGGCGGCGCGGCCCCCGCGGGCGGGGGCGCGGTCCGCGAGGTGCCGGCCGCCACCGCGACGGCCGCCGCGAGCAGCACCGCCGGCGCCGCGGCGATGAGCACCGCGCGGGGACGGGGAAGACGCCGGACCACGATGCCTCCCTCCCCGGCGACCCCGCCGGGCGCACACGCCGCGGGCGCACGCCGCGGGCGGGTGAACAGGGTCGCGCGCCGCCCCTCGCGAATCAACTCCGTCCCGATCGGCTCGGCTCGGGCCGCCGACCCGGACGGCCCGACCTCAGAAACGGGCGGTGAGCAGGGCGAGGACCGCGACGCCCGCGGTGAGCCAGGCGGCGTAGTCGCCGATGTCGCCCGAATGCAGGTCGTGCAGGCGGCGCGACACCGCACCGGCGGCACGTCCGGCGCCACGTCCGGCGGCGCGCCAGGCTGACGCCCCCGCACCGGAGGGGACCAGGGCCCGGATCCGCGCCGGGGCGGGACGGCGGGCGCCGGCGGCGGCGACGGCCGCCGCGAGCAGCAGCGTGACCGCCGAACCGGCGAGCCCCGCCCAGGTCCAGGGGTCGGCCGGCGGCGCGTGCGACTGGGTGAGGCGGCCCTCCAGCACGAGCCCCGCGTAGGCGTCGCGGCCGGCGAACACCTCGGCGGCGCGCGCCAGGGGCCCGCCGGGCAGCAGCCCGGCCGCCAGCCCGCCGGCCAGCAGCACCACGCCGGGCGCGAGCATCGTCCAGGGAAGCGACCCGAGGACCACGCGGGTCTCGGGGTCCTCGTGCCCGCCGCCCGGGCCGCCACGACCAGGCCCCCGACCAGGCCCACGGCCGCCCGCCTCGCCCGGGTCCGGGTGCGGCGGGTCGCCCCGCCACACCACCAGCCAGACCCGCAGCACCGCGCCGGCGGTGAGCGCCGACACCGCCACCGACAGCGGCGCGTACCACCACCAGCCGAGCGCGAGCACGGCGTGCTCGGTCACCGCGTGCCCCGCGAACAGGCCCGACGGCGGCAGCCCGGCCAGGCACAGCGCACCCACCAGGAACGTCGCGCCCGTGACGGGCATACCGCGGCCGCGTCCGCGGAGCTCGCGGTCGTCGACGGTCTGGAGCCGGTTCAGCAGCGCCCCCGCGCCCAGGAACAGCGCGCCCTTCACCCCGGCATGCCCGGCCAGGTAGTACGCGGTCCCCGACAGCGCGTCATGGGTGCCGGCCGACACCCCCACCAGGAGCAGCCCCACATGACTGATGGTCGAGTAGGCCAGCAGCCGCTTGACGTGGTGCTGCAGCAGGCACATGACGGCGCCGAGCAGCGCCGCGGCGGCACCGAGCACCGCGACGCCCCGCAGCGGGACCAGCCCGTCGAACACCGCCCAGTAGGTCCGCGCGACCCCGTACACGCCGAGCTCGACCATGACGCCGGAGAACAGCACGCACACCGGGGTGGGCGCCACCGCGTGCGCGTCGGCGAGCCAGAAGTGGAACGGCACCGCCGCCGCCTTAACCAGGTAGCCGGTGCAGATCAGCACGAACGCCGCGGTGACCAGGGCGCCCGCGCGGGTGCCGGTGTCGCCGCCGGTTCCGGCCAGGGCGCGGCCGGCGGCGGCCAAGCCGAGCTGCCCCGTCCGGCCGTAGACCAGCGCGATCCCGGCCAGGGTCAGGTACGCGCCGAGGGACTGGACGATGCCGAAGTTCAGGGCGCCGTGGACGGTCGAGGGCTCCTCGGACCGGTAGCCGGTCAACGCGAACGCCACCACGCTCATCAGCTCGAAGAACACGAACGCGTCGAACAGGTCCCCGGTGTACACGAACGCGCACATCGCCGCCAGGAACAGCAGCACCAGCACGTGGAAGATCGCCTGGACCTCGGTGAAGTACCGCCAGGAGAACACCAGCGCCGCCAGCGTCAGCGCGGCGGTGACGCAGGCGAGCCCGGCGGCGAGCGGGTCGGCGGCCAGCGGGATCCCGACGCCGGTGCCGGGACCCCACCCGCCCAGCCACGTGACCTGCGGGGCGCGGCCGGACCGGGCGAGGGTGAGCGCGGACAGCGCCGTGACGGCGGCGGTGGCCGCCACCGCGGTGACGTCGACGGCCGGCCGCGGCAGCCACCGCCCGGCCGCGGCGAGCAGCGCCGCCGCCAGGACCGGCACCGCGACGGTGACCTGCAGGATCACGATTCGAGGGAGCGCAGCGCGCCGGGGTCCAGGGTGCCGCGGCGCTTGGCGACCTGCACGGCCAGGGCGAGCAGCAGCGCGGTGACGGTGGCGCCGACGACGATGTCGGTGAGGGCCATGGCCTGCACGACCGGGTCGGTGACGGGCCCGCCCGCCGGGGGCGGCGGCCGGTCGGAGAACACCGGCGCGGTCCCGCCCGACCGGTACCCGACGGCCAGCAGCAGCACGTAGGTGCCGGACTGGGTGACCGACAGGCACACCACCGCGTGGATCAGGTCGCGGCTGGTGACGATGCCGTAGACGCCGGCGAGCATGATCCAGCCGGCGGTCAGGTAGGGGACCAGGCTCACCGCGCCTCCCCGCCGCCCCCGGCCCCGGGGCTCGACGCCGGCGGACGCTGCTCGCGGACGAGGAGGGCCTGGTCGAAGAACTTGCCGAGCAGCAGCACCAGCGCGCACCCCACCTCGACGCCCACGGCGGTGTTCAGGGCCGGGACCCGGCCGGTCGCCGCGGCCCCGGCGGCGGCCAGGACCAGCACCACGAACGCCGCGGCGGCCGCGGCCTCGGCGGCCTCGAACACCGGCGGCGGCCGCAGCCGCTGCAGCGCCGGATAGTCGCCCGCGAGGTACAGCAGGTGGACGGCGGTGCCCAGGACGACGCCGCCCTGGAACCCGCCGCCGGGGGACTGGTGCCCGTGCGCGACGACGTAGACGCCGGTGAGCAGGGTGAGCGGCAGCAGCAGGTACCCCACGATGCGCAGCGCGTCGGACACCTCGGCGGGGCCGCGCCGCGGCGCGGGCCCCTCGTCCTCCTCCTCGCGGCGCACCGCGCGCAGCAGCACCACCGCGGCGACCGCGGCGGCCAGCAGGATCAGCTCCTCCCCGAGGGTGTCGAACGCGCGCTGGTCGAAGGTGACCGAGGCGACGGCGTTGGGGGTGCCCTGCCGCACCGCCTGCGCGACGGCCCGGTCGGCGTAGGGGTGCACGGAGCCGCCGAACCCGGGGAGCCCGAGCGTCCCGGCGGTGAACAGCGCCGCGGTGCCGGCCGCGCCGAAACCGAACACCAGCAGTCGGGTGCGGGGCCTCACCGGTCCACCTCCCGCCCGCCCGGCCCCGCGCCGTCGTCGCGGCGCGCGGCGCCGGCGCCGAGGTGGCGGCGGGTGGCGTACAGGGCTAGGACGACGATGAGCGGCACCAGCACGGTCCCGACGGCGATCTGGGACATCGCGACGTCGGGTGCCTGCAGGACCAGGAACAGCAGGCCCAGCACCATCCCGTACCCCGACAGGGCGATCGCCTGCCGGACGGTGTCGCGGGTGAGGACCACGGCGGTGGCCATGAAAGCCGCCAGAGCGAGCGCGGCGGGGACCAGGGCGTCCACGCGGGATCACTCCGATCCGCCGGCGGTGCGCCGGACGGCCTGCGCCGCGGTGACCACGGTGGCCGGGCCGGTCGCGGCCAGCAGCACCGCGATGACGGCGAGCTTGGCCACGTCGTGCCACGACGACCAGGGCCGCAGCGCCATCCCGGCGACCAGCAGCGGCGCGGCCAGCACGGTGAGGGGAGCGACGGTGTGCAGGCGGGCCGCGGCGCCGCGGGTGAGCGGCAGCCGCAGCCCGGCCACCACGGCGACACCGGTACCGGCCCACATCAGCACGTCGGCGAGCAGCGCGAGCGTCATCGGCGTCCCTCCTTTCACAGGGTCCGGCTGAGGAACCGGGCGAACACCAGCGACCCGGCGAACGACAGCAGCGCCATCACCAGCGCGACGTCGAGGTAGGCGGGACGGCCGTAGGCGGCGGCCAGCAGCACCAGCACGAGCGTCACCACCGGCCCCGCGGCGATCAGCCCCGCCAGGCGCCCGGCCGGACCGCCCCGCAGGGTCGCCACCAGCGCCGGCAGCAGCGCACCGGCCATGAGGACCACCGCCGGGACGGCGGCACCGGCCGCGGCGGCCGTCACGACCGCTCCCCGCCGTCGCCCCCACGGTCCCCGCGCTCCTCGGTGTGCTCGGTGTGCTCGCCGATCAGCCCGGCGTCGCGCAGGCGCCGCTCGAAGGGTGACGGGCCCCCGGCGAGGCGGTGCACGCGCACGGCCCCGCGCGCCGGGTCGACGCCGCCGACGTAGGCGCCGGGAGAGGCCGACAAGAGCAGGGTCGCGACACCGCGGCCGGCGGTCCCGGGCGCGGCGGCCAGCGTCACCCACCGCCCGCCGGACGCGCCGCGCACCGCGATGCGGGCGGTGTCGGCGACGATCTGGGCGGGCAGCCGCACCATCGGCCGCATGAGCCGGGCGGGCGGGACGGTGCCCCGACCGCGACCGCCGTCCCCCTCGGGGGCGCCGGTGGCGAGCAGGGCGCGGCGCGCGGCGACCGCGGCGGCGGCGCCGGCCGCGGCGGCCACCGCCCCCACGGTGATCTCGGTCACCGAGACCGCGGGCACCAGCGCCAGGTAGCACCCCAGCAGCACCGCCCACCAGGCCACCGGCTCGGCGGGGGAGGGGGCGCGGGCGGGTGCGGGGTCGGACGCGCGGGCCGGCATGACCCTCGCAATACCCGGACGGACGGTTTCAACCGCCACCGCACCCGCCACCGCACCCGCCGCCAGTGCGCGTCCGCCTTGGCCGCGGCATGTTTGCGGCGTTCGGGCGGGGTAGGCCGCGATACGGGCCGGCGCGGACCCCGGGTGGCGGCCGACGAGCAGGGAGGCGCGGACGCGGATGACCAGGTTCGGGTACTTCCTGTCCGCCGAGGAGCACGAGCCGCGGGAGCTGCTGCGGCAGGCGCGGCTCGCCGAGAGCACGGGCTTCGAGGCGCTGTGGATCTCCGACCACTTCCATCCGTGGCTGGACGAGCAGGGGCAGTCCTCGTTCGTGTGGTCGGTGGTGGGCGCGCTGTCGCAGGCGACGTCGCTGCCGGTCGGGACGGCGGTGACGTGCCCGCTGGTGCGCACGCACCCGGCGGTCGTCGCGCAGGCCGCGGCGACGTGCGCGGTGCTGACCGGCGGCCGCTTCACTCTCGGCGTCGGGACCGGCGAGTTCCTCAACGAGCACATCGTGGACTCGCGGTGGCCGCCGGCCGCCGAGCGGATGGAGATGCTGGAGGAGGCCGTCGCCCTGATGCGGCGGCTGTTCACCGGCGAGCTGGTCACCCACCGCGGCGCGCACTACCGGCTCGACACCGCCCGGCTGTACACCCGCCCCGACGAACCGCCGCCGATCTTCATGTCGGGGTTCGGGGACCGGGCGGCGCGGCTGGCCGGCCGGATCGCCGACGGGTTCATCTGCATGATGCCCGACACCGCGCTGGTGGCCGAGTACCGGCACGGCGGCGGCGAGGGCAGACCGGTCCAGGGCGGGCTGAAGGTGTGCTGGGCCCCCGACCCGGCCGAGGCGCGCCGGACGGCGCGGCGGCTGTGGGCCAGCGACCTGCTGCCGGGCGAGGCGAACCAGCTGCTGCCGCTGCCGCGGCAGTTCCGGCAGCTGTCGGACCTGGTCACCGAGGACATGGTGGCCGAGCGGGTGCCGTGCGGCCCCGACCCCGAGGTCCACGCGCGGGCGCTGCGCGCCTACGCCGACGCCGGCTACGACGACGTGTTCGTCACGCAGATCGGCCCCGAACAGGACGGATTCTTCGACTTCTACGCCGGTGAGGTGCTGCCGCTCCTGCGCGGCGGCTGAGCACCGGCACCCCCCGAACGCACACCCGAAGCAACGCACACCCCTCGACGAAAGGAAACGACGATGGACACCCCCTCGACGCCGGGCAACGGGTCCGGCAAGGTCAGCAAGCACGCGAGCAGGGCGGCCGGCACCGCCCAGAAGGCCGCCGGAGGCACCGCCAAGGGCGCGGCCGGCGGCGCGCAGGGCGCGGCGCGCGACGCCGGCGCCGGAGCCAAGGACACCGCGGCGACCGCCGCGCGGGGCGCGTCCAAGGCCGGCGCCCAGGTCACGGCGCTGCCCGGGAAGGTGGCGGGGCTGGCCAAGCTCCTCACCCTCGGCCGGCTGCTGCGCGCCGTCCCGGTGGTCGGCGCGGCCGCCGCCGGCGTCGTGGTCGGCCGCATCACCGCCCGCAAACGCTGACCCGTCGAGCAAACCCCCGGAAACGCCCTGTTTTCCGGGGGTTTGCGGCGTCCTGGACCACCCCCCGCCGCCTTGAACCGGGGGTGACCGGAACCGGGCAGCCCGTTTAGGAAGGTCAGCACGGGTACACCGGGGTTCGTGCAAAAGCAAGACCCCCTAGACGAGGAGATGACATGACTGGGCCGATCGCCCAGCAGACGTCGGGCAGCACCACCGTGCAGCGCGGCGGCTCAGGCAGCAGCCTCGCCGACGTCGTCGACCTGATCCTGGAGAAGGGACTGGTCATCGACCTGTACGCGCGGGTGTCGCTGGTCGGGATCGAGATCCTCACGGTGGACGTGCGGATCGTGGTCGCCAGCGTCGACACCTACCTGCGCTTCGCCGAGGCCGTGAACCGTCTCGACATCGCCCACGACGGCACCTCCCAGGGCCTGCCGCAGTTCCTGGGCGAGGCGCAGGAGTCGGGCGCCAAGAAGAAGACCCGCGGCGCCCTGGAAGGCGCGCAGGAACGGCTGAAGGAGACCTTCGGCGGCTCCGACGACGACTCCGACGACGACAAGCAGCCCGCACGGCGCCGCTCTTCCCGCAAGAAGGAGGACGAGGACGAATGACCACGCCGCAGACCCCCGGCGGCTCCGGGGACCGGGTCCCGCAGTACGTGTACGGGGTGGTCCGCTCGGATGCGGCGCTGCCGCAGGACGTCGCCGGCCTGGACGACCGGCCGGTGTCGCTGGTCCAGGACGGCGGCGTGTGCGCCGCCGTCGTCAGCGACCTGCCGCAGGGAAGGGCGCTCGGCGAGCGCGCCGACCTGGTCGCGCACCAGCGGGTGCTGAACGCGCTCGTCGACGCCGGGACCGTGGTGCTGCCGTTCCGGTTCGGCGCCGCGCTGTCGGACCGCGACGCCGTGGAGAAGGAACTGCTGGCCGGCAACTCCGACCGCCTCGGGCAGGTCCTGGACCAGCTGGAGGGCCGCGTCGAGCTGCGCCTCAAGGCCACCTACGTCCAGGACGCCGTGCTCCGCGAGATCATGACGGCCGAGCCGGAGATCGCCGAGCTGTCGCGGCGGGTGCGGGAGGTGCCCGCCGACGCCGCCGACGCCGTCTACTACGACCGGGTCCGGCTCGGCGAGCTGATCGCCCAGGCGATGGACCGGCGCCGCGAGGTCGACGGGCAGGTTCTCCTGGACGGGTCCGCGCCCGCCGCCGAGGCGTTCGTGCGCAAGTCCCCGGCCCGCGAGGAGGACGTCCTGGACGCCTCGTTCCTGGTCCGCGCCGACCGCCGCGCCGAGTTCGAGGAGGCCGTCGACAAGCTCGGCCAGACCCACGGCGACCGGATCCGGATCCGGCTGATCGGGCCCCTGCCGCCCTACGACTTCGTCCCGGAGGCGTGAGGCGATGGGGCTGTTCACCGGGCTGGTCACGCTGCCGCTCGCGCCCGTGCGGGGCGTGATGTGGCTGGCCGAGACCCTCACCGAGCAGGCCGAGGCGCAGCTGTACGACCCGGGCCGGATCGCCGCGGAGATGCAGCAGATCGCCGACGAGGTCGCCGAGGGCGAGATCACCGAGGAGGAGGCCGCGGCCCGCGAGGAGGACCTCATCCGCCGGCTGAACGAGGGCCGCGCCCGCGGCTACCAGCCGGGCGGCTGACAGGAGGCCGAAGATGTTGTCCGCGTCCAAGGCCGCCGAGCGCGCGGTCGAGCACGTCACCGCGATGACCGGCCGCAGCGCCGAGAGCGTGGTCGGGGTGGAACGCGCCGGCGAGGACGGCTGGCGGATCACGGTCGAGGTCGTGGAGACCCGCCGCATCCCCGACTCCGCCGACATCCTCGCGGTCTACGACACCGAGGTGGACGCGGACGGGGAGCTGGTCGCCTACCGGCGCGCCCGCCGCTATCCCCGCGGACGAGTGGAGAGGGACTGAGGGGCATTGAGTGAGATCTCCTGGACCGGCGGCCGCTCCCCGGCCCGCTCGATGGCCGGGGAACGGCAGTCGGCCAACCTGGCCGACCTGCTGGAACGCATCCTCGACAAGGGAATCGTGATCGTCGGGGACATCCGGATCAACCTGCTGGACATCGAGCTGCTGACCATCAAGCTGCGGCTGCTGGTCGCCTCGGTCGACCGGGCCAGGGAGATGGGCATCGACTGGTGGGAGCACGACCCGTCCCTGTCGTCCAAGGCCCGCCGCGACGAGATCGACGGCGACGCGGGCGGGGATCGCGAGCTGCGGGAGGAGAACCGGCGGCTGCGCGAGCGCCTGGCCGCGCTGGAGGCCGCCGCCGGCGACACCGGCGACACCGGCGACGACGGCGACCACGCCGACCGGCCGGGCGCCGGGACCGGGAAGGAGACCCGATCATGACCGCCGCACCGCTCGCCGGCGGCACCGCCGTCTACCTGTACGGTGTGGCGCGCGGCCTGGACCCCGCCGCGCTCGGCGACGCCGCCGGAGTCGCGGGCGCGCCCGTGCGCGGCGTGCGCGCCGCCGGGCTGACCGCGCTGGTCAGCACCGTCCGGCTGGAGGAGTACGGCGAGGCCGCGCTGCGCGCCAACCTGGAGGACCTGGCGTGGCTGGAGGCCACCGCCCGCGCCCACCACGACGTCGTCGACCGCGCCGCGCACGCCGCCCCCACCGCGCCGGTGCGGATCGCGACCATCTACCGCGACGACGCCCGGGTCGCCGAGGTCCTGGCCGCCCAGGGCGAGCGGTTCGCCGAGGTCCTCGACCTGGTCTCCGGCCGCTCGGAATGGGGCGTGAAGGCCTACGCCGCCCCCGAGTCGCTTCGCGGCGAGGGACCCGCCCAGGATTCCGGTGGGGGGGTCGCGCCGAGCGCCGAGCCCCCCACCGGCCACCACCCCCACCCCACCACCGGCGACACCGGGCCGGGCGACACCGGGTCAGGCGGAGTCGGGACCGCCTACCTGCGGCGCCGGCAGCAGGAACGGCGCCGCCGCGCCGAGGCGGGACGCCGGATCGCCGGGCAGGCCGACGCCGTCCACGCCGAGCTCGCCGACCACGCGGTCGCCTCGCGGCACCACCCGCCGCAGGACCCCCGCCTGTCCGGCCGGCCCGGGACGCAGATCCTCAACGTCGCCTACCTGCTGGACGACGAGCAGGTGGAGGGGTTCCTCGCGGTGACGCGCGCCGCGGCCGAACGCCTGGAGGGCATCGAGGTGGAGGTGACCGGGCCCTGGCCGCCCTACTCCTTCATCGACACCTCCGGCCCCGGCGCGGCCACGCCCCCGCGGAAGGCGCGGGAGGCGGGGGAGGCGTGACGGCCGTCCTGGACCACGGCGGCGACGCGCCGCTGGAGCGGATCGCGCTGGTGGACCTGCTGGACCGCCTCCTGGCGGGCGGCGTCGTCATCGCCGGGGACCTGGTCATCTCCGTCGCCGACGTCGACCTGGTGCAGGTGTCGCTGCGCGCGCTGATCACCACCGTCCGCGACGAACTGCTCGGTGAGGAGGACCGCTCATGAGCCGACCGACGCGTTCCGGTTCCGGCCGGGAGCCGGTGACGGGAGAGGTGTCGGTGCACGACCCCGCCGAGGGGGACCCGTTCACCGACGACATCCTCGCGGGCCGCACCGCCTCGTACCGCACTGCCACGGACTTGACCGGCACTGATTTGACCGGCACTGACTGGCCTCCCTCCGAGGGGGCGGTGCCGGTGCGGGCGGCGCCCGCCAGGGAGATGGGGCCGCGGGAGCGGTCGTCGCGGACGATGCAGCGGCTGCGGTCCGACCCCGAGACGGTCGAGCGGGACCTGGTGAAGCTGGTCCTGACCCTGGTCGAGCTGGTCCGGCAGCTGATGGAGCGGCAGGCGCTGCGCCGCGCCGAGGGCGGCGACCTGACCGAGGAGCAGGTCGAGGCGCTCGGCCTGGCGCTGATGCGGCTGGAGGAGGCGATGGGACGGCTCAAGGACCACTTCGGCCTCGACGACCACGACCTCAACCTCGACCTCGGACCCCTCGGCCCGCTCCTGCCCGAGGACTGACCGGCGGGTTCACCGCGGTCGCCTTGAAGAACGTGTAGTGGAAGGTCCCGCCCTCGGCGGCGGTGCGGCGCAGGTCGGCGATGCCGCGGTCGAAGTCGGCGGCCGTGGAGAGCCCCGCGGCGACCGCGTCGTCGCGCACCGCCCCGACCATCGCGGTGAAGGTGTCCAGGGTGACCGCCCGCGCCAGATCGGGCCGGGCCTCGTCGGCGTACACGGTGCGGGGACCGGCGGTGACCCGCGCGTATCCGGCGGCGGTCACCAGCGGCCGCAGCCGCCGCCCGACGAGCGCGTCGCCGCCGGCGGCGGCCTGCAGCGCCACCAGGTGGGACACGGCGGCGCGGGCGTGGGCGCTGTCGGGATGGAAGAACGCCGATCCGTGGTCGCCCTCGATGACGGTGAGCGTCCCGCCGGGCCGCAGCACCCGCCGCAGCCCCGCCAGCACCGCGCCCGGGTCGGGCAGATGCTCCAGCACGAAGCACACGAACGCGTGGTCGAACGCCCCGTCGGCGAACGGCAGGTCGTGCAGGTCCGCCCGCACCCACTCCACCAGCCCGCCGCCGCCCGGGGCCGGGAGCCCGGCGGCGGCGACCCGGGCGCGCGCCTGGTCCAGCGACGCCGCCGAGACGTCCACCGCGGTCAGCCGCGCACCGGGGGAGCGGCCCAGCAGGTGCACCGTCTGCGCGCCGACGCCGCAGCCCGCCTCCAGCACCCGGCTCCCGGCCGGGTAGGCGGTGCCGTCGTGCAGCAGCGCGGCCAGCGCGTCGGCCTGGTCGGCGAGCCGCCGCGCCTCCCGCCCCGAGTAGCCGTGCACGTATCCGCCCGGTCCGCCCCCTGGCCCGGCGGCTGCCGTCGTGGTTTCCATGGGGTTCACCGTGGCCCCACAATGGCCTGGTGAACAGGTCCAATGGCGAGCAACCCGAACGGTCCATAACTCGGGGGTCGGACTTCCTCCAGCTCGACCCCTCCGACGCCCCGCCGCGGGGCCTGTCGGACTGGCTCGCCGGGCGCCTGCGCGACGCGATCGCCGACGGCCGCCTGCCCGTCGGGTCCCGCCTGCCCGCCACCCGCGTGCTGGCGGCCGAACTGCGGGTCTCCCGCGGCGTGGTCACCGAGGCCTACCAGCGCCTGGCCGACGAAGGCCACCTCGCCGGACGCGGCCGCGCCGGCACCGTCGTCGTCGCCGCCCCGCTCACCCCCGCCCCGGCCCCGGCCGTCCCGGCCTCCGCGGTCCCGCCCGCCGCCTCGCCCGCGCCGCCGCCCGGCGCGCCCTTCCCCGGCGAACCGGGCGCGGACGTCTTCGACGTCCTGCGCGACCGGCCCGCCCGCATCGACCTGACACCCGGCCTGCCCGACCTGGCCGCGTTCCCGCGCGCCGCCTGGCAGCGCGCCGAACGCACCGTCCTGCGCGACCTGCCCGCCGCCGCCCTCGGTTACGGCGACCCGCGCGGCGTCCCCGCGCTGCGCACCGCCATCGCCGCCTGGCTCGCCCGCACCCGCGGGATCCGCGCCGACCCTGACGCGCTCGTCGTCACCGCCGGGACCGCGCAGGCCATCGGCCTCATCGCCCGCGTCCTGGCCCGGGACGGGATCGGCGCCGTCGCCGTGGAGGACCCCGGCTCGCTCGGCGCCCGCCAGCACCTGCGGCACTGGGGGACCGCCACCCCGCCCGTCCCCGTCGACGCCGACGGGATCCGCGTCGACCTGCTCCGCGACACCGGCGCCCCCGCCGTGCTGCTCACCCCCGCCCACCAGTTCCCGACCGGGGTCGTGCTCGGCGGGCGCCGCCGCCGCGAGCTGATGCGCTGGGCCGCCGGCGGCGGCCTGGTCATCGAGGACGACTACGACGCCGAGCACCGCTACGACCGGCCGCCCGCCCCGGCCCTGCGGTCCATGCTCGCCGACCGCGTCTTCCACACCGGCAGCGTGTCAAAGCTCCTGGCCCCGGCGCTGCGGACCGGCTGGATCCTGCCGCCGCCCGCCCACCTGGACGCGGTCGTCGCCGAGAAGCGCTTCGCCGACCTCGGCAACGCCGCCCTGCCCCAGCTCGTGCTGGCCGAGCTGATGGCCTCGGGGGAGATGGAACGCGGCCTGCGGCTGCTGCGGCGCCGCCACCGCCACCGCCGCGACACCATGATCGCCGCGATCGGCGCGCACCTGCCGGGCGCCCGCGTCCACGGCGCCGCAGCGGGCCTGCACCTGACCGTCACCTTCCCCGGCGGCCTCGGCGACGGGACCGGCGACGGGACCGGCGACGGGACCGGCGACGCCGACCTCGCCGCGGCGGCGCTGGAGCACGGCGTGAAGACCCATCCGCTGTCCTGGCACGCGCAGCGCCCGCACCCGCCCGGGCTGGTCCTCGGCTACGCGGCGGTCCCCGGGTCCGCCCTCACCGAGGGCATCGCGATCCTCGGGCGCATCCTGCGCGAAACGACCCCCCGAGCGGGTCAAGCGGACAGGAGCTCGGCGTCCCACAGGTCGCGGTAGGCGCCCGGCACGGCCACCAGGTCGGCGTGCCGGCCGCGCTGCACCACCCGCCCCCGGTCCAGCACCACGATCTCGTCCGCCGCCGGCAGCGCCGCGAGCCGGTGCGTGACCAGCAGCAGCGTCCCCCCGCCCGGCGCCTCCAGCAGATCGCGCGTCAGCACGTCCGCCACCGGCGGATCCAGCGCCTCGGCCGGCTCGTCCAGCACCAGCACCGGCGGGTCGGCCAGCAGCGCCCGCGCCAGCAGCAGCCGCTGCCGCTGCCCGCCCGACAGGCCCCGCCCGCCCGCGCCGACCACCGTGTCCCACCCCTCCGGCAGCTCCTCCTCCACCACCTCGGCGAACCGCGCCCGCGCCGCCGCCTCCCGCAGCCGCGCCTCGCTCGCGTCCGGGCGCGCCAGCAGCAGGTTCGCCCGGACCGACCCGGCGAACACGTGCGCGTCCTGCGCCAGCCCCCGCACCGCCGCCCGCACGTCCCCGGGCGCGTACTCGCCCAGCGGACGGCCGCCCAGCACGACCGCGCCCGACGCCGCCTCCACCTCCCCGCACACCGCCGCCAGCAGCGTGCTCTTGCCCGCGCCGCTCGCCCCGACCACCGCGACGCGCCGGCCCCGCTCCACCCGCAGATCCACCCCGTCCAGCGCCGCCCCCTCCCAGCCGGCGCCCCGCCCGCCGCCGTAGGTGACGGTGACGCCGAGCAGCTCCACCTCCAGCGGCCCGGCCGGCAGCGGCGCGGGACGCTCCCGCCCCGCCGCCGGGGGAGCGGCCAGCACGGCCGCGACCCGCCGCAGCGCCGACGCCGCCTCCCGCAGCCGCTGCGCCGCGCCCGCCAGCGGCAGCACCGACTCCACCGCCACCAGCGACGTCAGCGCCAGCACCGCCGCGCCGACCTCGTCCACCCCCGCCCGCAGGCCCACCCAGGCGACCGCCGCGACGGTGACGCCCTGCACCGCGAACCCGGCGCCCGCCACCAGCGCCGACACCCGCGCCGCCGCACGCTCGGCGCGCTCCAGGCGCCGCGCCGCGTCACCCGCCCGCGCCGCGTACCGCGCCGACGCCCCCGCCATCGCCAGGTCCGCCGCGCCCTCCAGCACGTCCAGCGCACGCACCGCCAGCGCCTCGCGCCCGGCCGCCGTCCGCGCCGCCGCACGCCCCCCGGCCACCGCCGCCACCACCGGGAGCGCCACCCCCGCCACCAGCAGGCCGCCGGCCAGCACCGCCGCGGCCGGCGCCCGCACCAGCGCGCACACCGCCACGCCCGCCGCCCCGCACACCACCGCCGCCACCGCCGGCAGCGCGCACCGCAGCAGCAGATCCTGGACGGCCTCCACGTCCGACACCATCCGGGTCAGCGCGTCACCGTCCCGCACCCGCCGCCGCGCGTCCGCGCGCGCCGCCGCCAGGGCGTCGAACACCCGCCCCCGCAGCTCCGCCAGCACTCGCAGCGCCGCGTCATGCCCGGCCAGCCGCTCCACGTACCGCAGCGACCCCTTCGCCAGCGCGAACCCCCGCACCGCCACGATCGCCAGCGACAGCGCCGCCAGCTCCGGCCGCTGCGACGCCCGCGCGATCAGCCACGCCGCCGCCGCGATCAGCCCCAGCCCGCACAGCTCCGCCGCCGCGCCCGCCAACGCCGCGGCCGCCAGCCGCACCGCGTGCGGACGCACCGCCCCCCACACACCCCCGCCCTGCACACCGCCCGCGCTTGTCACGCCGCCTCCTCGGCCACCCGCGGCACGACCCGGCCGCCCTCCAGCCGCACCACCCGGTCCGCCGCCCGCAGCAGCGCCGGACGGTGCGCCACCAGCACCGCCGTCCGCCCGGCCAGCAGCCGCACCGCCGCGTCCACCAGCACCCGCTCGCTGTGCAGGTCCAGCCGCGCCGTCGGCTCGTCCAGCAGCATCACCGGCCCGCCCGAAAGGAACGCCCGCGCGATCGCCAGCCGCTGCCGCTGCCCCGCCGACAGCCCCGCACCGCCCTCCCCGAGCACCGTGTCCCACCCGTCCGGCAGGTCGTCCACGAAGTCCACCGCCGCCGCCCGCGCCGCCTCCGCGACCCGGCCCGTCCCCGCGCCGGGGTCCGCGAGGCGGATGTTGTCGGCCACCGACGCCGCGAACAGGTGCGGACGCTGCGGAACCCACCCCAGCCGCGACCGCCACGCCGCGACGTCCAACTCCGCCAGATCCACCCCGTCGACCAGCACCCGCCCCGAATCGGGCGCCACGAGCCCCGCCAGCACCAGCAGCAGCGTCGACTTGCCCGCCCCCGACGGCCCCGTCACCGCCACCCGCTCACCCGCCGCGATCCGCAGCGACACCCTCTCCAGCGCCGCCCGCTCCGACCCCGGATAGCGGACGGTCACCTCCTCCAGCACGATCTCCGGCGCCCCGCGCCCCGGCACGGCACCGCCCGCCGCCGCTCCCGGCCGCGCGTCCAGCGCGGCGAACGCCGCCTCCGCCGCCGCGACCCCCTCCGCGCTGGCGTGGAACCGCTGCCCCAGCGCCCGCAACGGCAGATACACCTCCGGCGTCAGCACCAGCACCAGCAGACCCGCCCGCAGCGCCATGCCGCCCTCCAGCAGCCGCAACCCCACCGGGACCGCCACCACCGCCACCGACAGCGCGCACACCAACTCCAGCACCAGCGACGACAGGAACGCCACCCGCAGCGCCCGCACACTCGCCCGCCGGTGCTCGCCCGCCAGCTCCCGCACCACCACCGACTGGTGCCCGGTCCGCCCGAACGCCCGCAACGTCCCCAGCCCCGCCAGCACGTCCCGGAAATGACCGCCCAGCCGGTGCAGCAACCCCCACTGCCGCCCCGTCAGCGCCGCCGTCCGCAACCCCACCAGCGCGCCGAACACCGGCACCAGCGGCACCGTCACCGCCACCACCAGCGCCGACGCCCAGTCCACCGACGCCAGCCGGGCCAGCACCACCACCGGCACCACGCACGCCGCCAGCAGCTGCGGCACATACCCGGTGAAGAACGGGTCGACCGCGTCCAGGCCCCGCGTCAGCAGCGTCACCCGCGCCCCCGCCCGCCCCTCCTCACCCGGACGCCCGCGCAGCAGCCCCTCACGCAGCCCCCGCTTCACCCCCGCCGCCGCCCGGCCCGCCATCCGCGCCGCCGCCCACGCCAGCACCGCCCGCCCCGCGACCGCACCCGCCAGCCACGGCAGCGGACCTGCGTCCACACCGGCCACCGCCCGCACCAGCAGCTCCGCCTGCACCACCAGCAGCACGCCCTGCCCCGCCGCCAGCACCCCCAGCGCCGCCACCACCCCGCGGGGCAGCAGCCCCAGCAGCCGCCGCTCGACCTTCTTCACCACGGCCCCGCTACAGGTACGAGGGGGCCTGCACCCGGCCCCGGAACGTCCACCACACCAGCGCCTGCGACGCCACCAGCAGCGGCAGCACCGCCACCGTCACCACCGCCGTCATCGTCAGCCCCGCCCCCTCGGCCACCACCTGCGACCACGGCACCTGCGAACCGGCCACCACCGGCGCCCACGCCATCACCAGCGCCGACAGCCCGTACCGCGCCGGGAACCGGCCCGCCCGCTCCGCCGGCCCCGCCGGCAGCCGCCACCGCGCGAACCCCGCGCCGTGCCAGGCGAACAGCGCCGCCAGCGGCAGCCCCAGCACGCTCCCGGCGTTCAGCCCGCCGCCGGCCAGCACCGACCCCAGCACCGACCCCCACGCCAGCGCCAGCGCCCAACTGCCCGCCACGACCGCCGCGTCGCACGCCCCGCGCCACGCCGCCGCGTCCACCCGGCCCCGCAGCCACAGCCCCATGTCCCGCACGACCCAGCCGATCAGCAGCACCACGAACAGCGGGAACAGCTCCTCCAGCAGCCGGTGCTCCAGCCCCGGGAACGCACCCGCCACCAGGCCCGCCGCAGCCACCAGCCACACCTCGTTGCCCAGGAAGAACGGCGCGAACGAGGCGATCACCAGCCGCCGCTCCCGCTGGTCACGGCCCAGCCACGGCAGCAGCATCCCCACCCCGACATCGGCACCGCCCAGCACCAGATACCCGCCGGCGAACACCGCCAGCAACACCACCGCGAGAGACTCCATCGAACAGCTCCTGTCAGAACGTCGCGCTCAACACCGGCTCGGCCGGACCCGCCGGGGGAGCGGCGCCCAGCCCCGCACCCTCCGGACCGCGCCGCGCGAACCGCGCCAGCAGCCACGCGTTCACCACGAACAGCACCGCGAACAGCACCGAGAACGCCGCGAACGACGCCGTGACCGCCCCCGCACCCACCTCCGGCGACACCGCGTCCCGCGTCTTCAGCACCCCGTAGACCATCCACGGCTGCCGCCCCACCTCGCGGAACATCCACCCCGACAGCATCGCCACATACGGCAGCGGCACCGCCGCGATCACCAGCACGTGAAAGACCCGGCCCCGCACCAGCCATCGCCCGAACGGCACCTTCACCAGCGCCACCGCCGCCACGATCAGCATCAGCAGCCACATCGTCGTCATCAGCGCCTCACCGGCGCCCGCCAGCCCCGGAGGCATGTAGTCGTCCGGCCCGAACCGCGCCGTGAAATCGGCCACCGCCGCCGCCGCGTCGTCCCCGCCGCCCTTCGTCGGCTGCACGTACTCGAACTGCGTCCCGCCGAAGACCACCACCGGCATCACCGACACGATCACCGTCACCAGCCCGATCCGCATCGACCGCCGGAAGAACTCCACCTCACCCGTCCGCCGCAGCAGGTGATAGCCGCTCACCCCGGCCATGAAGAACCCCGCCGTCAGCAGCCCCCCGAACAGCACATGGAAGAACGCCAGCACCGCCGTCGGATTCGCCAGCAGCGCCCCCGCATCGGTCAGCCGCGCCGCGCCGTCCACCATCTCGAACCCCACCGGACGCTGCATCCACCCGTTCGCCACCAGCACGAAGTACGCCGACAGGTACGCCGTCAGCGTCACCACCCAGATCAGCGCCAGATGCACCCACCGGTTCAGCCGATCCCACCCGAAGATCCACAACCCCAGGAACGTCGACTCCACGAAGAACGCCACGATCGTCTCCAGCGCCAGCGGCGCCCCGAACACGTTCCCCGTCACCCGCGACAGACCCGACCAGTTCAACCCGAACTGGAACTCCATCACCAGACCGGTGACGATCCCCACCGCATAGTTGACGACGTACAGCTGCCCCCAGAAACGCACCATCCGCGCATGCACCGCACTGCCCGACACCGCCGCCCGCGTCTGCGTCAACGCCACCAGCGTCGCCAGCCCCAGCGTCAACGCCACGAACAGGAAATGCGTACCGGCCGTCAACGCGAACTGCACCCGCGCCAGAACCAGCGCGTCCCCACCCATCAGCACACGCTCCAAGAATCGATCCGCAACGACCCCACGATCCTCGAAGCGCACACCCCGCCACCGAATCGGACGCGAGCGTGCAACCGCCCTGCGCCTTTGGCGCAGCACCCCCCGCCCGCCTACATCTCCCGATGTACGCGCCCCCGCCGCGCCCCCGCCCCCAGGACGACCGCCGTCAGCAGATACGGCACCGCCGCCGCACCCATCAGCACCCCCGCGCCCGCCCACCGCGAACCCACCGCATACCCGGCGAACGCCAGCACCGCCACCGTCTCCGACCCGAACCCCGCCACCGACGTCACCGTCGCCCGAGCCCCGTCACCGATCCGGTCCTGCAACCGCGCGTCCGCAGCCGCCATCGCCCACCGGAACACCCCGAACGCCACCGCCACCAGCACCAGCCCACCCGGCCGCCCGCTCAACGACCCCACCGCAAGGCACACCGCACCCACCGCCAGCACCGGCGCCAGCCACCGCACACCACGCCCCGCCAGCCAGCCGCCCACCGCGTCACCGACCGTCACCACCAACACCAGCAACGGAACCGACGCCGCCGCCACCCCCGTCGACCGCACCAGCAACGGCACGTACTCGTCCAGCGCCGTCACACCCTCCACCGCCACGACCAGCAGCAGCGCCCACCGCACCGCCGGCTCACCCCGCACCTGCGCCCACCCCTGGCGCACCACCGACCCAAGCGACGGCTCCGGCTCATCCTCACCGCCGCCCCGCGACTCCGGCAGGAACCACCCCGCCACCGCACACACCGCGCACACCGCCACACTCGCCAACCCCAGCGCCCGGTAACCCCCCGCCGCCAGCACCGGCGACGCCACCGCCGACGCCGCCACCACCGCCAGCAGCGACACCGCCTCAGAACGCCCCATCAAACGCGCGTACGCACCCGCAGCCCCCACACGCTCCAGCCGCTCGTACACCAGCGCCTGCATCGTCCCCGAACGCAGCGCCGACCCCGCACCCCACAGCACGAACCCCACGGCGAACGCCGCATACGACGGGAACAACACCCACAACCCGAAACCCGCACCCGCCAGCAGGGGAGACACCACCAGCAGCAACCGGCGCGAGAACGCATCCGCCCACACACCGGACGGCAGCTCAAGAGAGAACGTCGTGACCGACCAGATCACGAACAGCGACGAGATCGCAGCGGGCGACAACCCGGTCTCGGCGAACAGCACCGCGTACACCGGGTACAGAACAACGAAATCCTCGAGGAACGCGTAGACGTACAGCCTCCGCGCGAGCCCCGCCTCAGGTGAAGATCAATGTCGACGTCGCATACCCCGCACCCTAACCCCACCGTCCCGCTCCCGCACCCCCGTTATTCCGGGGCACCCTCCGCCGCGGCGGGGGAGCGGCCGAACAGCGCCAGCAGCCGCGCCTGACCGTCGGCATCGTCGGGGACGGCCACCGCGGGCCCCACCATGCCCACCTCACGCCCCCGAGGCGCCATCCGCTCCGCCGTCTCCAGCGCCGGACCCACCAGATCCGCGTCGAACACCACCCTCTGCCCGGTCGCCTGCGCCAGATCCCACGTGTGCACCAGCAGCTCCAGCGGATACCGCTCCAGCCACTCACGCATCGTCATCTCCACACCGATGGCCAGCCCGATCCGCCGATCCAGCGCCTCGGGCGGCAGCGCCGCCATCATGCGACCGCGCACCTCCCGCCACGACGCCAGCGGATCCGCACCGGCCACCGCCCGCCAGTCCGGATCCTCCCGGGGGAGAGGACGCCCTGCCGCCCGCAGCTCCACCACCAGCAGACCCGCCGTGACATGCCCCGCCACATCCACCGCCGCCCACCCCTCGCACGGCGACGGCGAAAGCCACCGATCCGCGGGCGTCGCCGCCAGCACCGCCTCGAAACCGTCCAGCGCACGGACGAACTGCTCTGGAACCACGACGCCCACATCCCGTTCCCGACGCCCACACACCGCATGCCCGCCACCGCCATGGCGGCCCCGCCAATGTAACGACCGCCACCGCCCGCCCCGCCCCCATGGCCACGACCGGCCCGCGCTAGACGCTCGACACCAAGATCTTGATCAACGCGGCCGTCGCCGGCGGATCCGGCGGCTCGCCGTAGGCGACCGCGAAGACCTGCCGGGCACCGCCCTCGATCTCCGTCGCGTGCACCCCCGGCTCCCGGTGCGCCTCCAACGCCAGCCCCGGAAGCGTCGCCACCCCCATCCCCGCCGCCACCAGCGACTGCACCACCACCATGTCGTCACTGGAGAACGCGATCCGCGGCGTGAACCCGGCGCGCTCGCACACCGCCACCATCGCCGCCCGACACCGCTCGCACCCCCCGACCCACGCCGAATCCCGGTAATCCTCCAGCCTCGCGTCCGGCTCCCGGGCGATCAGGTACAGCGGGTCCTCCAGCAGGGGAGTCAACCGGAACCCCTCCTCCTCATCCGGGGTGTCGGCATGCCGGAACACCAGCGCGACGTCGACACGCCCATCACGCAGCATCCGCAACCCCTCGACCGGATGCACGTCGACGAGATTCAGCTCCACACCCGGATACGAGGCCGCCAGCTCGGCCGCCGCCCTCGGCACAATCGTGCTGAGCACCGTCTGGAACCCGGCGACCCGAACCCGCCCGGCCCGCAGCCCCACCTGGGCCTCCAGCTCCGCCGAAGCGGCGTCCACCCGCCCGACGATCTCCCTGGCCCGCTGCGCCAGAAGCTCACCCTCCGGGGTCAGCCGGATGCCCCGCCCCACACGCTGCACCAGCCGCGCACCCGTCGCCGCCTCCAACCGGCCCAGATGATGGCTCACCGACGGCTGCGAATAGTGCAGCTCCCTGGCCGCCTCCGTCACCGACCCATGACGCGCGACCGCCTCCAACACCCGCAGATGCGTCAAATTCAGCACACATCAAATCTATCTATGCACTTCAGCCCAAGTCGGCATTGGACGTCATGACGGCCGCGAGCCCGGCATCAAAGCCATGGCCAAGCAGACCACCACTCCCGCGCCGCCCAGGCCCGGCCTGACCGAACTCAACACCCGCATCCGGCCCACGACCGTCCCCGGCACAGCCCTATCGTTTGCTGATGCACGCACACCCCATCGACCGCCCGGCCGATCTCGACGTCGTACGCGACTCCTACGACCGAGTGGCCGGCAACTACGCCGACATGGTCGTCACGACAGGAATCGGCGACATCCGCCGGCACCCATGGCACAAGGCATCGATCGACGCCTTCGCCGACAGCGTGCGCGGGCTCGGGCCCGTCCTCGACGTCGGCTGCGGACCCGGGACGGTGACCGCCTACCTCGCCGAACGCGGACTCGACGTATCCGGGGTGGACCTCTCTCCTCGCATGATCGAGAACGCCCGCCGGCTTCATCCGGAGTGCCGCTTCGCCGTCGCCTCCGCCACCGAACTCGACCTCTCCGAAGCGTCCCTGGGAGGCGTGCTCGGATGGTGGTCACTGTTCAACCTCCCCCGGCACGTCCTACCCCAGGTCCTGGCCATGTTCGCGCGCGCGTTGAAGCCAGGCGGACACTTCATCACCGCAACCCACGTCGGCGACGAGGACGCGGTCCGCACCGAGGCCTACGGAGGCGTACCCGTCCGCTGGACGACGCACAAGTGGCGGCCGGAACAACTCGTCAGCCTGATCGAGCAGGCCGGCCTGAACCCGGTCGCCGAACTGCGGCTCCCCCCGGAGGAGTACAGCGGACCCGGTCTGGTCGTCATGGCCAAGCGCCCCGACTGACGATCCTTTGCTCCACACCGGGGGAGCAGGCGGCCGAGACACGCCCACGTGCCTCGGCCGCAAAACCGCACACCCCGCTCAGCGGACCCGGTCGTAGACCAGGCTCAGCACGCCGTGCTCACCCGTGGCCTGCCCGGCGAGCGTCCACCGCGCCTCGGGCAGCCCGTCCTCGAACAGACGCGGCCCGCCGCCGAGAAAGACCGGGAAGATCATGATCGACAGCCGGTCGACCATGTCCGCCGCCAGCAGCGCCTTGATGACGCTCGCACTGGAAGGCACGAGAATGTCGCCGCCCTCGCCCGCCTTCAGCTCCGCGGCGACGTCCGCGGCCGGCCTGTCGACGACCCTCGTCCGCTCCCACGGAGCCTCCCCGAGAGTGGAGGACAGCACCACCTTCTCCGCGCCGACGAGCCACTTCGCGAAGCCCTCGTCCCGCGGATCGGCGCCCTCCATGCCGATCACGGTCGGCCAGAAACCCATGAACCCCTCGGCGTTGACCCGCCCCAGCAGCGCCGTCGTCGCCGTCTCCCAGAGACCGCTCATGTGGTCCCGGGCGACGTCGGTGACGGCGAACGGCATCACCCAGCCCATGTCCTCCGGGGCGTCCTTCCTGGCATAGCACCCGTCGAGCGAGAAGTTCATGTTGGCGATCACCCTGCGGCCGCCGGTCTGCTCCGTCATCTCATGCTCCCTGAGTCGTGTTGTCGGTGTCGTGCTCAGTGCCGCCGGCATCCGCGGCCACGAGCGCAACGAGCTTGTCCAGGCTCTGCCCGAACCCGATCTCGATGCCCGCGATGAAGTCCGCGGAGCTGACCGTGCTGTCGGTGATCCGGTACAGGACGTCCAGATCCGTGCCCGTGCCGGTGTCCCGAAGGCCGAAGTCGACGTGCGCGGTGAAGGCCACGCCGCCACCGGGAAGCAGCGGCGAACTCCGGTAGGCGAGGCGCTCACCAGGGCGAACCTCCTCGACCACCCCCTCCGCACGCCCGGCGACCGCGTCGGAACCGTCCTCGTCCTCGACATCGCGGTACTCCAGGACGACCCGCCCACCCGGCCGCGCCTCGAACACCAGCTCCGAGACACGCAGGTCCTCCGGCGCCCACCAGCGGGCGAGCAGGGGAGACTCCGTCAGGTGGCGCCACACCAGCTCAGGACCTCCCGCCAACGACCGGTGGAACCGGAACGAGCGGCCATCGGCCCACCCCGCCTCCCCAGCCGCCAACCGCTCCGCCTCGAGACTGAGCCCGTAGCGGTCGAACGTCTCCCGCGCCCCGCCGGCCAGGTCCGCGGTATCGGCCAACCGGCCGAGCGCGGCCGCCAGATCCCGCAGGGGAGCGGCCTGCAGCGCGTAGACGCGGCGCTGCCCTGAGCGCTGGGACGTGACGACGCCCGCACGTTCCAGCGTCTGCAGGTGCTTGGTCGTCTGCGGCTGGCGCGCACCGGCAAGCCGGGCGAGAACCCCGACCGAGCGCGGCCGCTCGGCCAACAAACCCACCAGCCGCCAACGAGCCGGATCCGCCAACGCGGCGAGAAGTTCCTCCATGCCCAGAAGTATTCCTCGCTACGAATATTCGTGTCAAGGAATACTTTCGAATCCGGGGGAGTGCCACAAGCGGAGCGGTCGAACTCAGGCCCTCCAGCCCCGCAACTCGCAAGCCGTGGTTACCCACCTGGGCCCTGGGCGACAGGTCTTCAAGCCAGGCGTTGTTGCGCCAACGGCGCACTAGACCGTGACGCGGGGGAGTCGTCCAGGGTCGCAGCGCGGTGGCGTGCCGGCCGATGACGGAGCGGCCCCGATGGAAGCTCGAGCCGCGCCGCAGGTGGATCTCTCCATCAGGCCCCGCTTTTCAGGACGGGTTTGCGGCGGTAAGCACAACTCGACGGTCTCGTCCTCCGAGGGTGGTGCCGGGCTCTAGCCGGTGACCTGCTGGACGACGACGGCGTCGGGCTCGGACGACACCACCACCCACCAGGAGTACTGGGGCGGGCGATACGCCGAGCACGACCACCCGTGGAGCGGCGCGGGCGAGGTCGCGCAGTAGTGCTGGCGGGCCCGTCTCACTGAACCAGCCGGGCACGTCCGGATGGAACCGTTGATCTACGCGGGCGGGCACGTCCCGTATCGACGCGAGCGAGGCGCGAGGCACCGTCCTTCGTCCGGCGCACCCTCCGGCTTTCGCGGTGCGGCGGACGTGGGTCGCCGAGGAACGCGTCGCGACGATGCTCCCGCGCAGGGCGGCGCGGGATCCTGTGCGCGGAGTCCGCTGTCGGGCAGCCCATGAGGCTGGGCCGCCTCCATCCGGCATTCGGCGTCTTACTTAACATAATGTTCATTATCGACCACGTGTGAACCGGGCGAAGTGGGGCGGATCGCCGTCCGGAACGGTGCCGTCAGGTGTTGCGTGACGTGTGCTCGGTGCCGAGGTCGATCCAGAAACGGTCCTCACCGCGGGCCCGGCCGTCGTGCACACCGCCGTTCGCCAAGATCACCCGGCGTGACGGGTCGTTGTCCGCCGCGCACGTCAGCAGAACACGTCTCAGGCCGACGCCGGGGCATTCGGTGAGGCCCGCGGCCAGCATCCGCGTGGCGTGGCCCTGCCGCCGCCAGGCCGGCACGACGTGGTACCCGACATGCCCTCCGACCTCGGCCAGCTCAGGCGTCAGCCGGTGCCGGATGATCAGCGTGCCGATGTAGTCCTCGCCCGAGACGTACCAGTACGTCGTGCACGGCACGCCCCAGCGCCGCCGGACGCCGCGCCGCTCGGCGACGAACGCCTCGAAGTCCTCCTCGGCGCCCTCCAGCCAGTCCCCGGGGCCACCGGACGCCGCCAGGTCGGCCAGCTCCCCGGCCAGGAACGACTCGCGGACCACCGTCGTCGGCGGCACGAGGCGCGGCACTCGGCTCGGATCGTCCACCCGCCCCATTCTCGCCGGAAAAACGATGAAACCAGCGGCGAAATGCGCGAGTCTCACCCCCTGTACCTGATCCATGCGACGGAAGGTGACCGTGAGCGAACACCTCGACCAGGTCTTCGGGCAGCTCGTGCAGCGCAGCTGGCAGCGCTTCTCCGAGGAACTCCACACCCGCGAGATCGACGATCTGCTCGTCGGCGCCGTCATCACCGCGGCGGTCGCCCAGGGCAACGCACTCATCGACCTGAACTCCGACGGCAACCACCACTACCTGCGGTTCCAGCACCGGGAGCGCAAGCACCGCCTGATGTTCCAGCTGACGCACCGCGCCGGGACCATCACCGCGGCCAAGACCCTGGGCCAGCACGCCGCGGTCACGATGGCCTACGGCGAGTACGTCCAGGACGCGCGGACGGTGTGGCAGGCGCTGAAATCCGAGGTCAAGAGCAGCTTCCTCGACGTCGGCGAGCCCGGCGTGCTCACCGTCGACGCCGACCTCGGCAGCGGCTACGTCTACGTCCAGGTGCCGCTGCTGCTGGACCTGGACCAGTACTTCGCCGACCACTACACGGTGAAGTACCCCGTCCTGCAGGAGCACATCGCCGCCGTCACGCAGGCCTGCGCGAAGTACCTGCACGGCCGCATCGCCGCCTGAACCGGAGGACACCGCCATGCTTTCGATGATCAACAAGTTCAAGAACAACGCCGAGGCGCGGGAGAGCAAGGACGAGGCCCTCATCGGCGAGATGGTGTTCACGATGGCGCACCTCGGGTGCCCCGTCATCGGGATCAAGTCCGGCGGCGACCTGCAGTACGTGCGGTTCAAGCCGGTCGGCGACCCGGTCCTGTACAGCTTCACGATCGTGTTGGACCGCAAGACCGGTGACAGCGCGCTGCAGCAGGCCGTCCTCGGCAGCAAGGCGACCCTCACGTTCGTCGCCGAGGTGAAGAACCACATCGCCGACCCCGACGACCTGGTGGCCATGTTCCGGACCGACATGGCGAACATGCTGCGCAGCCCGTGGTTCGGCGACATCAAGCTCGACCACCAGCTCAACTCGGTCACCGCGACGAAGAAGCAGCTGATCGACATCGACGACTACGCCGACGCCGACGGCGCCGACCGTGACCGGCTCAGGCAGCTCCTCCAGGGCACCATGCAGGAACTGCGCGAGAAGGTGGGTCCGTACAAGAAATGACAGGGGGCGTGTGGCGCGGGCGACGAGCCCGCGCCACCCCTCCTCCGGGCGGGCCGGTAACTCTTCTTCACCTCAAACCAGACAGAATCCTGCTTCTGTCTGGTTTGTGATCTGTTGACGGATTCCTGGCCGAATGACCGAACCTGCGCGACTGTCCCGTCTCAGCGAGACTGCTCGGTTCTCACTCAAGCTGCTACGGACCGGCTCGGTGTCTCACTGAATCTGCCTCGCGGGGCGTCTCTAGCGAGCGGTCGTCTCATTGAGACTGCTCTGCCGAACTGGTTGTCTCACTGAATCTGCGAAGTTCCGGGCGGATTTCTCATCGAATCTGCCTCGCCAAGGCGGTTCGATCGCTACAGTCCTCACCCGTACCTGGCCGTCTTTCGAACTTGTCCGGGGTGTCGGTGCGGGGTGGCGAGGCGTGGGCGGATGTCGGCGAGCGTTGGGGTTTCGATCTTGAGTTCGTCGACGAGTGCGGTGCATCGGCCCGTATGCCCCTCCAACAGTGCTGGGGCCGCAGGTTCGAGGACGCCCTGCCAGTGAGGTCGTTTCCGTCCTTCAAAGGCCAGAAGAACTTCACGGGCTTGTGGTGGTCAGCGACGACCAGCCGGCACGTCGGGTTCGAGTCCTGGGTCGAGCGGGACCAGGCGATGCTGTTGGACTTCGACTCGAACGTGGTCGGGTTCTCCTCCCAGCCGTTCCGGATTTGGTGGCAGGGCGAGTCGAATATCCATCGCCACGTCCCGGACTATTTCGCGCGCATGGCCGACGGCGGCGGCCTGGTGGTCGATGTCCGGCCGGACAACCGGATCGAGCCGGAGGACGCGGAGGCGTTCGCGGCGACGAGCAGGCTCTGTGAGCGAGTCGGTTGGGCGTTTCGGCGAGTGGGTGAACTGGATCCGGTGCTGCGAGCCAATGTCGATTGGCTTGCGGGTTATCGGCATCCCCGCTGTCTTCGGCCTGAGGTTGCTGAACGGGTGCTGAAGGTCTTCTCGGAGCCGACCGCTCTTGGCGAAGGCGTCCGGGCCGCCGGGCCGCGGCTTGCGGTCTTGCCGACGCTGTTTCACCTGATGTGGTCGCGGAGGATCGTGACGGATCTGCACACGCGGTTGCTGAGTTCGTCGTCACCGTTAAGCGTCGCGGGAGGGAGTAGCCGATGAGCGTGTCGCGGCCGGTGTCGTTGCGGATTGGCGATCAGGTTCGCATGGACGGGCAGCCTCACACGGTGACCGGGGTGGCTGGGCCGTTGGTGCATCTGGCGGATCCGCACGGGGCGGTGCGGTCGGTGCCGGTCGCGGTTATGCAGGCCTCCCCCGGATTCAAGGTCCTCACCCGACGCACGGCGACCCCGCTGTCGTCTCAGGTGCTGAGCGGGCTCTCGGATGAAGCCGCTGAGTTCGCTATGTGGTGGGAACAGCACCTGCTCGAGGTGATCACCGGGACTCATCCCGAGGCGCCCGCGGGCGCTTCGCCGCGGGCTGAGTACGACCCGGCTGTCCGATCCATGGCCGAGCGGGAGCAGGCCAAGGCTGAGGAGTTGACGGCTGCCGGCCATGAAGGGGTCAGTGTCCACACGATCCGCCGCAAGAGACTGCGCTACCAGGCCCAGGGACTGGTTGGGGTGCTGGACAAGCGGGCAGGTCGGCGCACGAGCATCGCGGGCCGGAGCGACCAGCGGGTGATCGCCGCGATCCAGCAGGCCATCGCCGAGAAGGAGAACGCTTCGTCACGGACGGGCAGCTACTACTTCTGGCGGGTCGAGCAGATCCTCACCGAGCAGCATGGTGAAGACACGGTGGTGATGCCGTCCCGGGCAACGTTCTATCGCCTGTTCGACAGGCTCACCACCGGTCGTCACATCACAGGCTCGGCCCGAACTCGCCGCTCGTTGGCTAATCGGCCCGAGGAGAAGTTCGGGGAGATGGTGGCGGTCCGGCCGGGCCAGGTCATGGAGATCGACTCGACTCCCTTGGACGTGCTGGTGCTGCTGGACAAGGGCGTCGTCGGCCGAGTGGAGCTCACCGGAATGGTCGATCTGGCGACACGTTCTCTCACCGCGGTGGCTCTGTCGCCCACAACCAAGTCAGTGGACGCCTCGCTGCTGCTGGCTCGAACACTCACCCCGGAACTGATGCGGCCCGGCTGGCCGGACGCTTTGAGGATGAGCCGGTCGGTGCTGCCCTACCGGCACATGGTGGACTTGGACGAACGGCTTGAGCTGGCGGCGGCTCGTCCGGTGATCGTGCCCGAGACGATCGTGTGTGATCACGGCAAGGCGTTCTTTTCTCGAAACTTCCGGTCTTCCTGCGCAGCGTTGGGCATCAATTTTCAGCCCGCTCATAAGGACACGCCAACTGACAAGCCGCATATCGAGCGGACCATCGAGTCGGTGGGCACGTTGTTCTGCCAGTTCGTGTCCGGTTACACCGGCTCGTCGGTGGAACGCCGCGGCCGCCGGGTCGAGGACGAGCCGCTGTGGTCGATCCATGAAATGCAGGGGCTGCTGGAGGAATGGATCGTGGCGGCCTGGCAGAACCGTCCCCATGATGGGCTGCGGGACCCCTCGGCCCCCGGCCGAGCGTTCACTCCGAACGAGAAATACGCCAGTCTGGTCCAGGCCGCAGGCTATGTGTTTGCTGCGTTGTCGCCCGACGACTACATCGAGCTGCTTCCGGCGACCTGGCGGGGCATCAACGCCTACGGAGTCAAAATCCGGCACAGAAAATACGACTCCGAGGAGCTTCAACCGTTCCGCCGGCAGGATTCGGGAATGCAGACCAATAAGGGGCTCTGGGAGATCCGCTACGACCCCTACGACGTCTCCCGGATCTGGGTCCGCAACCACTGGCACGGCGGCTGGATCACCGTTCCCTGGACGCACCTGGACACCGCGGTCGCTCCCTTCGGGGAGCTGGCATGGGACCACAGCCGCAAGGAACTTGGCCAGTCCGCCACCGAAAGCGAGATCACTCAGGCGGTCAACGATCTGCTCACCAGAGCCGGAGAAGGCCCCGATGCCAGTCTGAGCCGGCCCTCCAGGCAAGACCGACGAGTGGTCGCAAAAACGAAGGTCAAGGCGGCCCCGGCTGCTTCACGGTCGCCCGTTGACGATGCAGGCAAGCCCGGTCCCGAGACCAGCGAACCCGACCTTCACATCGCTGGCGACGACGCCGAGGATGCTGCGGAGGTCATCCCGTTGCCGGTATTCGATGCCCGCAAGGAGGCAGAGAAATGGTGGTGAGCCGGGACGGCGTCCAGCTGGAGAACCGCAGGCCGCCCACGACCACGCTGGACGGTTGGAAGCGGTTCGTCAACGCCGACCCGCCCTCGTTCACCCTCCTTGCCGATGAGGTCTGGGAGAAGCTGGGCGATCTGGAGCGGGAGGACTACAACGAGGCTCGCATCGCCTACCACTCCGAGATGGCGGTGGTGATGACCTCGACGATCCAGGAAATCAACACCGAGGGGCGGTTGCTGACGCTCGTCAACCAGGGCGAGGAAGGGGCCCGGCGGGGTCTGATCGTCTCGGGTGAAGCGACGACCGGAAAGACCACCGCCATCAAACAGCTCGGTCGCACGCACGAGCTGCGGATCCGCAAGCGACACCCGGGCAGCACCGTCGACCGCATTCCGGTCGTTTACGTCACCGCCCCGCCTAAGGGCTCGCCCCGCAAACTCGCAGTCGAGTTCGCCCGCTTTCTGCAATTACCTCCCGTCCGACCTCGCCACAACGTCACCGACATCGCCGATGCGGTATGCCAGGTCCTGGTCGATGCCCGCACCGACATTGTGATTGTTGACGAGATCCACAACATCAACCTTGGAACCGCTGCGGGTGAGGACCTGTCGGATCACATGAAGTACTTCACCGAGCATCTGCCGGCCACGTTCGTCTATGCCGGAATCGAGGTCGAGCGCAGCGGGCTGTTCACCGGGATCCGAGGACGACAAATCGCCGGGCGATGCGTGATGACCCACACCCAGCAGTTCCCTTACAACACCGAATGGAAGCAACTTGTCGCGAGCATGGAAGCCTCGCTGAGGCTGCACCGGCACGAGTCGGGTTCGCTCACGCGACAATCGAAATACCTTCATCAACGGACCGGAGGCACCATCGGCAGCTTGTCTCATCTGGTCCGCAAGTCCGCGATCCGCTCGATCCTGACTCAGGACGAGTGCGTCACACGGCGTCTCATGGAAAAGATCAGGATAGACCATGCCGCTGAGGCCGCGGCCCGCAAGTCCACCAGTGACCGCTGATCAGCAGCCGAAGCGGCAATGGCCAGCCCCGGACATCCGGCGACTGCCCCGGCCCCTCAAACCCTTCCCAGACGAAACGACATTCTCTTACCTGAGTCGACTTTCTCTGGCCCACCGCTGGCCGCTTGAAGAGCTGCTCTGTTATCTCTGCCCGAACACCTGGCCAGAAGAGCGCTCACCCTCGTCTCACACACGTTACAACCTTCACCCCCTCCCGCAACCTGAGCTTCCATCCCTGGCCGCGGCCACCGGACTATCCATGACCGCACTGGCCTACGCAATTCCCGAGATTCGGGACCAGCACCCCGACCGCAGGCACCTCAAGGTGAAATACCGCAACGTCGCCGGCAACGCCAACGAGGCGCGCTCACCATGTCGCCGATGCACCGCTGCCAAAGGCATCACCGAGAACGTCACCACCTGGATGCGACACGATCAGAACGTCTGCCTCAGGCACGGAATCTGGATCGGCCCAGGCGCTTACACAAAACGCAGCCAAGTGGACGTGAACCCAGCTACCGCAATTATCGCTGCGCAACGCAGTCACACCGCCTTAATCAACAAACTGAGACGCCGATGGGTGCGCGCCGTCACCCCCTTCGCCTTCGCCTTTCTGGGCCATTGGACCCGCTGGGGTGATCCGCGCAATCATGCAGCCGAGCGACTCGCCCGGATTGGCGGCAACCAACGACGACGTACGTTTGGCGAGGCTGACCCATACCTCAGTGCAGCCCAATATCCCGAGGTCGTCAGCTTGATTGAAGTTCTCGCCGCCAGGCGAACTCGTCTCCTGCACATCGTCCACGACGAGACCGAGCGCCTCGATCTCACAAGCGACATCCAGCAGCGAGTCATCCCTCACTACACCGATGACAGGTCCCGCTACGACCCGTTCTCTCAATGGATCCACGACCTGGGAGGACTGTCCAAAGTCTCCCACTCCGAGTTCGGTGACTTCGTGACGGATCTCCTCCATGCCGTCGAAGTGGAGAAGGAAGCGCTGCGGCGATAGATCATTTCGGTGCTGGCGAAGCAGATTCAGTGAGACGTCACTGTCGATCTCGCCTCCACGGAGCAGATTCACTGAGACGCCTCAGGGCCGCCGTCTCAGTGAATCTGCTAAACCTCAAGGTCAGAGCCCTGGTCGCAGAGCAGGTTCACTGAGACAAGACAGCGACGGGATCTCCGCCGACCCGAGTTCAGTCTTTGGCGAGTGAAGGTGAAGGCCGCCTTATCAGGGCCTTTGCACTCCAGGGCGGGGCCGACTCCCCCGCTCCCCCGGGCGCCGGGCGCCCGGGGAGTGATCTTGTGCAGGTGTGCTTGCGCTACCGATATATCCGAGGTGACTTCGGAGAGTGATCGACGTGAAGCGGTGGGTACAGGTCCTGGCCGGTCCATGGTGGACGTGGCGCTTGGCGGCCGTTCACCCCGTGGTGGCGTGGGGGCGGTGCTGGTCGGTGAGGGTGGCGAAGCGGAGGGCGTTGCGGACGGCGGCGCCGCCTGGGTCGTTGTTGAAGTAGACGTAGGCGTCGTCCGTGCGGCCGATCTCTGTGGCCCAGGTCTGGAGTGTCTCGTCGTCGTAGTCCGGCCAGGGGTCCGCCGAGCCCTCGTGGAAGCGCAGGTAGAGCCAGCCGGTGGTGCGCCAGAGAGGCGTCTGGGCGTGGCCGAGGCGGTCGGTCCAGCACAGGGCGGCGCCGTGTTGTTCCAGGACGTGGCGGGTCTCGTCCGTCCACCAGGTGGGGTGGCGGGGTTCGACGGCGACGCGGACGCCGTCGGGGAAGCGGTCCAGGCAGGCGGCGAGGCGGTCGGGGTCGGCGCGCAGTGTGGGCGGGAGCTGGAGCAGGACGGGGCCGAGGGTGGGGCCGAGGCCGGCGGCGGCGTTCATGAGGCGTTCGACGGGTTCCTCGGGGTCCTTGAGGCGTTTCATGTGGGTGAGGTAGCGGCTGGCCTTGACCGCCATGACGAAGCCGGGCGGGGTGGCGTCGCGCCAGTGCTCGAAGGTTTCGCGTGAGGGCAGCCGGTAGAAGGCGTTGTTGTTCTCGACGGTGTCGAAGACCTCGCTGTAGCGGTGCAGCCAGCGTCGCTGCGGGAGGCCGGGCGGGTAGAGGACACCGCGCCAGTCGGCGTAGTTCCATCCTGATGTGCCGATGAGCACGGGCCCCTCCCCTGCCTGGTGGTCCGTGCTCGTGGTCATACCCGTCGGTGCGGTTCCAGTGCGCGGATGTAGTCGACGAGGCGGACGCCGATCTCGAAGGGCAGGTCGGGGGTGGTGAGGTCGGCGTCGGGCCAGGTTTCGGAGATGCGGCGCCAGGGGGTGGGGCCGAGGAAGGCGCCGGCCTGGGGTTCGTCGCCGAGTTCGGCGCGCCAGGCGGGTTCGGTGGCGAGGAGGCGGGTGAGGGCGGCCTGGTTGTCGGGTTCGGCGCGGTGTTCGGCGTGGAAGCCGATCTCGATGGCGTGGGTGCGGCAGCCGGGGGCGATGTCGGCGGAGATGATCTGGGCTTCGTAGTGTTCGCGCTGGGGTGCGGGGTCGCCGAACCAGGCCTTGACGCCGTTGCCGCGTACCTGGACGTGCGGGGGCCCGAGGCCGGGTGGGGTGGAGCCCCGGATGATCTCGCCGACCTGGTCGAACAGTGCCCAGTCCATCATCGTGCCCTGATTTTAGGGCGGTTCTGTCGGTGGCGGGGGGTAGCGTCCGGCGGGTGCGTCCTGTCGATGTTCAGCGTCTGTCGGTGGCCGAGTGCGTTGATCGTTATGCGGAGCTGGTGCGTGCGAAGACGTCGACGGGGGCGTTGTCGCCGGCGACGGCGGAGGTGTACGCGCGGGATGTGGTGACGTTCGCGGCGCTGGCGGGTCCGGAGCGGGTGCTGGACGATCTGGCGGGTGCGGACGTCGATGAGGTGCTGTTGCGGTTCGCGCGGAAGCCGGACGAGCGGCGGCGCCGGGGGGCGGAGGGGGGTGCGGGGGCGCAGAGTGCGGCGTCGCAGGCGCGGTTCCGGCGGTCGGTGTCGGCGTTCTTCCGGTATGCGGTGGTGGCGGGGTGGGTGCAGCTGGATCCGATGCGGGCGGTGACGGTGCGGCCGAAGCAGCGGGGCGGGTTGCGGGCGGAGCGTCGTGCGTTGACGGCGGAGCAGGCGGAGGGGTTGCTGGGGGCGGCGCGGGGTCTGGCGGAGGAGCCGGTGGCGGCGCGGCGGCGGGCGGATCAGCGGACGGAGTTGCGGGACGGGCTGATCGTGTTGTTGCTGGCGGCGGTGGGGCCGCGGGTGTCGGAGCTGACGGCGGCGAACGCGGAGGATTTCTTCGTCAACGCGGGGACGCGGTATTGGCGGATCTTCGGTAAGGGCGGGCGGACGCGGGATGTGCCGCTGCCGCGTCCGGTGGTGGAGGTGCTGGACGCGTATCTGGCGGAGGGGCGGGTGCTGCTGGATCGGGGGCGGGAGCCGAAGGCGCTGTTGTTGTCGTGGCGGGGGCGGCGGCTGGCGCGGGGGGATGTGCAGGGGGTGATCGATCGGGTGCTGGAGCGGGTGGAGCCGGGGCGGCGGCGGAGTGTGACGCCGCATGGGCTGCGGCATACGACGGCGACGCATCTGCTGGCGGCGGCGACGGACATGGACGCGGTGCGGCGGGTGCTGGGGCATGCGGATCTGTCGACGCTGGGCCGGTACCGGGATGAGCTTCCGGGTGAGTTGGAGGCGGCGATGCGGGTGCATCCGCTGCTGGGTCCGGTGGAGGGCCGGCGCGACGGCTGAGCGGGGCGGTTGAGCGGGCGCCCCGGGCCGGGGGGTCAGTGGGGTTGGAGTGTGCGGCCGAGGGTGTAGGCGGCGGTGAGGTCGGTGCCGTGGTAGTCGAGTGCGGCGATGTCGGTGAGGTGGTGGTCGGCGTTGACGGCGACGGTGTTGGTGAGGTGGCGGAAGAGGGGCGCGTCGGACATGGAGTCGCCGTAGGCGGTGCAGTGGGCGGTGGTGAGTCCGTGGCGGGTGAGGAGGTCGTCGGTGAGGCGGACCTTGTCGTCGGGGGTGAGGATGCCGGCGGTGTCGAGGGTGCCGGTGA
Source organism: Actinomadura madurae (assembly GCF_900115095.1). Lineage (GTDB taxonomy): Bacteria > Actinomycetota > Actinomycetes > Streptosporangiales > Streptosporangiaceae > Spirillospora > Spirillospora madurae. The sequence continues at coordinate 183,354 of NZ_FOVH01000009.1, read as the reverse complement.
AGGGCATCGGGGGGGAAGCGTGAGGCGATGACGTCGTCGAAGCCGTGGTCGAGGAGGTGGCGGGCGAAGAAGTCGGGCGACATGGTGATGACGGCGGAGTGCTCGCCGCGGGCGCGGATGTCGGCGCAGACGTCGGCGATGCCGGTGATCCAGGTGGCGGCCCGGTAGGCGGTGGCGACGAGGCCGGGGGTGAGGTGGCGCCAGAGGCGGTGGATCCGGGTGGAGAAGCCGCGGGTGTCGAGGGTGCCGGCGGCGAAGCGGGCTTCGAGGTCGTGGAGTTCGGGGAGGGTTCCGAGGTGGCGGGCGATCTCGAGGTTGGCGGTGGTGCCGGTCAGGAGGGTGCCGTCCATGTCGAAGATGTGCAGGTGTGTCACATGTGTGGATTGTGGCCGATGGGCGGGCCGGGCCGCGAACCGTTTCGGGGGTCAGTCGTCTGAGGGCCAGATGGCGTAGGAGACGAGGATGGCGGCCCAGATGCCGAGGGGGACGACGGGCCAGAAGTGCGTCCACTCTCCCGCGCGGAGTGAGGTGACGGCCCAGATGGCGGTCATGATGACGGCGCCGCCGGCCCAGTAGCCCCATTCGTTGTTCCAGGCGCGGCGGTCGGCTTCGGCCTTGGCGGCGCGGCGGGCCTTTTCGGCGCGGTCGCGGGCGGTCGTCGAGGGGGGCAGGTCGGCGGTGAGGGGGGTGAGGTCGCCGTGGGTGGTGGCGGTGAGGGCGTGGTGGAGGCGGCGGTCGTGTTCGGCGGGGTCGAGGGCCCCGTCGGTGAGGGCGTCGGTGAGTTGCTGGACGGTGCGGTCGCGGTCCTGGTCGGAGGCGCGGACGTGGTCGTCGCCGGTCCGGTGGTCTGTTCCGGTGGGGTGGTCCATGGCGGGTTTCCTGTCGGTGGGCGGTTCTGGCCGGCGGGGTTCTCCTTCCAGGGTCGCGTGGGTTCGGGGGGCGGGTCGTCCTCCGGGGTGAGGATCGGGGTGTACTTCGTTCGCAGGATGGGGTGTCCTCCCCTGCCGAAAGTCGGGGATGGCGGTGGCCTTTCGCGGGATCCGCCGGGCGGTGGTGTTTTCCTAGCGTCGTGACCCATGGACGGGATCATGGGTGTGGTGGACACGGCGGTGACGTCGCCGTGGTTCTACCTGGTGTTGTTCGCGGTGGCGGCGATCGACGGGTTCTTCCCCGTGGTGCCGAGCGAGAGCTTGGTGATCACGGCGGGGGTGTACGCGGCGTCGGGTGAGCCGCGGCTGGGGTGGGTGGTGGTGCTGGCGGCGCTGGGCGCGTTCACCGGTGATCATGTGTCGTTCCTGGTGGGGCGCCGGGCGGGCGGGCGGCTGGTGCGGGGGGCGCGGCCGGGGTCGCGGCGGGACGCGGCGTTCGGGTGGGCGCGGCGGACGATGGCCGAGCGGGGCGGGCTGATCCTGGTGGTGGCGCGGTACGTGCCGGGCGGGCGGACCGCGGTGACGGTGACGATGGGCGCGGTCGGTTACCGGTTGCGGTCGTTCTCGCTGTTCGCGGTGGTGGCGGCGGTGTCGTGGGCGGTGTACGGGGCGCTGCTGGGTTATGTCGGCGGGGTCGCGTTCGAGCACGATCCGGTGAAGGGCGTGGCGGTCGGGCTGGGGCTGGCGCTGTCGGTGACGGTGGTGGTGGAGGCCGTGCGTTACGTGCGGCACCGGCGTGCCCGCGGGGCGGCCGGCGCGGCGGGGCCGGTGGACGGGGCCGGCGGGGCGCAGGACGGGGCGCGGGAGCCGGATCCGGTGGGGCCATTGTCCGGCGGGTGACCGCGCTGAGGTGAAAGGGTTGCGTTCGGGTGGCCGTAGGTTGAACTTCGGCGGTCCGTCTGGTGTCTGAAAGATGTCGGGCATGGGTTGCCTTCGGACGTGAGGGAGAGCATGGGAGCGCCGGATTTCAGCGCTGATCTGTACCGGGAGATCACCGAGTTCGCGGAGGGCACGCCGTCGTGGGTGCATTCGGCGGCGGAGGTGGGGACCGACGGGGGGCTGCTGCTGTTCGCCGCGCTGTTCGTGGCGGGCTGGTGGCGGGCCCGGGGGCGGGACGCGCGGGAGATGGGGCTGGCGCTGGCGGCGCCGTTCGCTGTGGTGGCGGCGTATCTGGTGAGCGAGGTGTCGAAGAGTTTCATCCAGGAGGAGCGGCCGTGCCGTGCGGTGGCGGGGGCGGTGCACATCGCGGCGTGCCCGGCGCCGGGTGACTGGTCGTTCCCGAGCAACCACGCGACGATCGCGGCGGCGTCGGCGGCGGCGATCGTGGTGGCGTGGCGGGTGATGGCGCCGGTGGTGCTGCCGCTGGCGGCGCTGATGGCGTTCTCGCGGGTGTTCGTGGGCGTGCATTACCCGCATGACGTGGCGGCGGGTTTCCTGGTGGGCGTGGTGGTGGCGCCGGTGGCGGCGCTGGTGCTGGTGCGGGCGCTACGTCCTTTGGTGGAGGCGCTGCGGGGTGTGGCGGCGGGTGCGGTGCTGCTGGGTTCGCCGGTGGCGGCGGGTCCGGCCGGCGGGGCCGGGGTCCCGCAGCCCGCGGGGGTCGCGCCGGGGGGTGCGGCGCCGGTGATGGGTGCGGCCGGTATGGCGCAGCCGGCGCCGTCGGGCGGGGCCTGGGCGGGTGACGCGTCGGTGACGATGCCGGACGTGATGGGCGGTGTGCCGCCGCGTCCGGGGTCGGGGCCGGGCCGTGTCCCCTGACCGGATCGTGTGGTCGGTCGTGCGGGCCGCCTCGGGGTGGTGCTTCGGCATCGCCTGAGGCGGCCCGTTCGCTGTGCGCACCTCGGGGGCGGGGGCGGGGTGTCAGGGGGTTTCGTCGGTGGTGTCGACGAGGCCGGCCTCGTAGGCGATGACGGCGGCCTGGACGCGGTTGCGGACGTCCAGGCGGGTGAGGATGGCGCTGACGTAGGCCTTGACGGTGCCTTCGACGACGTGGAGGCGCACGGCGATCTCGGCGTTGGACAGGCCGGCGCCGAGCAGGGCCAGGACGTCGCGTTCCCGGGGGGTGAGGGCGGCGGTGCGGCGGCGGGCGCGGGCGCCGCCGGCGAGGCGGCCGCCGCCGATCTCGGTGATGACGCGGTGGGCGACCTTCGGGGACAGGTAGGCGGCGCCGCCGGCGACGGCGCGGACGCCGGCGATGAGCTCGCGGGGGTCGCCGGACTTGAGCAGGAAGCCGCTGGCGCCGCCGGACAGGGCGCGGGCGATGTACTCGTCCTCGCCGAAGGTGGTGAGCATGATCAGTCCGGTGCCGGGGGCGACGCGGCGCAGCTCGGCGGCCGCGGCGAGGCCGTCGAGGCGGGGCATGCGGATGTCCAGGAGGGTGACCTCGGGGCGGTGCCGCAGGGTCAGGTCGATGGCCTCGTGCCCGTCGGCGGCCTCGGCGACCACCTCGATGCCGGGGTCGGCGGTGAGGATCGCGCGGACGCCCGCGCGGATCATCGCCTCGTCGTCGGCGAGCAGTGCCCGGATCACTGGTCCTCCCGGTCGTCGCGGTTCTGGACGCTGAGCTGGTGGGTGTCGTAGGAGTTCTTGGCGGTGAGGCGGCCGCCGGTGAAGCACAGGCGGTAGACGCGGCCGGTGCCGAGCAGGTCGGCGTCGGGCCGGTAGTAGCGGCAGTCGGCGCGGGCGGGTTCGGGGACGGCGGCGCGGACGACGCCGGTGCCGGTGGTCTCCCTGGGCGGCAGGGCCTCCTCGACGCGGTCCTGGGGGGTGCCGACGCGCAGTGCGGCGTAGTCGTCGGGCGGCAGGACGGAGTTGAGGGTGGCGTAGACGTGGTAGCCGAGCATGAGCGCGCCGAGGAAGGCCATGAGGGCGGTGGGGACGGCGATGGCGGTGATGAGGCCGCGGCGCGCCTGGCGTCGTTTGCGGGCCAGGTGCCGGGCGGATTCGGAGGCCCACGCTCCCTCGGAGGCCCGCTCCCCCGGCGCCGCGTGGCTTGAGGAGGTCGCGTGGCTTGAGGAGCTGGGGCCGGGCGGGGTGAGGCCGAGGGCGGCGCGCAGGGCGTCGCGGCCCGTCGGTCCGGCCGCACCGGCCATGTCGGCCATGTCGGCCGGTGGGTGCGCGGGGAGGTGCGGGGTGTCGGGGAGGTCGGCGGAGACCTGGAAGCCGCCGCCGGGTGTGGGGGCGGCGTGCAGGACGCCGCCGAGCAGGCGGGCACGTTCGGTGAGGCCGGTGAGCCCGCGGCCCCCGGACGCCAGCCCCGCTCCCCAGCTGGGCGGGCCGTCGGGCGGAGGGTCGTTGGCGACGGTGACGGTGATGGTGGCCGGGTCGCCGTCGCGGTGGGCGAGGGTCACGGTGACGGCGGCGCCGGGCGCGTGCTTGGCGGCGTTGGTGATGGCCTCCTGGACGATGCGGTGCGCCGTCAGCGAGGTGAGCGGTGCCGGTGCGGGCGGCGCGTCCGCGGAGGTGCCGGCGGGGCCGGTGGTGGTGAGGGAGACCGGGACGCCGGAGGCGCGGGCGCGGGCGACCAGCTCGGGGATGCTCTCGCGGGCGGGCGGCACCGGCGCTCCCCCGGCCGTGCCCGCGGCCGGGAGGGTGCCGCCGGAGTCCGCGGGGTTCTCGCCGGGGGCGTCGTCGCGCAGGACGCCGATGATCTCGCGGAGGTGCTCGGTGGCGTCGGCGGCGCCCGTGCGCAGTTCGGCGGCGGCCGCGCGGTGCCGGTCGCCGAGGTCGGCCGCGACCTCCAGGGCGCCGGCGCGGACGGCGATGAGGGCCAGTTCGTGGCCGAGGGAGTCGTGCATGTCCTGGGCGATGCGGGCGCGTTCGCGGAGCCGTTCGCGTTCGGCGATGATGCGCTGCTGGTTCTCCAGGTGCTCGGCGCGTTCCCAGCCGGCGCGCAGGAGCTCCTGGTACTGGCGCCAGTAGCGGCCCACCAGCCAGGGCAGGACGCCCAGCAGGACCAGCCACACCGTCGAGGGGAACCAGGTGGTGACGTCCATGCCGCGGGCGGCCGACAGCAGCGAGCCGCCGACGAACACCGCGGTGAACCCCCACAGCAGCGGCCGTGCCCGGGCGGTCCGCAGCCCCGCCAGGTAAGACATCACGGGCATGGCGAACACGAAGTTGCCGTGGACGAGGATGAGCGCGATGGCGGTGAGGAGCGCGGCGGCCGGCCAGGCGCGGCAGACCGCGATCGCCGCCGCCAGGACGCCGAGCCCGGCCACCTGCGCCCACCAGGAGGCCGAGGCGGGCTCCAGCGGGGAGATCAGGTTGGCCACTACGGGCAGGGCCAGCGCGCCGAACAGCAGGGCGTCCTTGATCAGGGCCGCGCGGGAGGGCCGCCGGAACACCGCACCTCTCACCACACCCCGCACCGCACCTCGCACCGCGTGCGTCAGCGCGTGCGCCGCCCGGCGGATCGCCGGGCGGCGGGCGGGCGGGACGGAGCCGGGGGCGGCGGAGTCGTTCACGCGGTCCACGCTACTGGCCGATGATCTGCGGCGTTACTGACGAAAGTCAGGGCCCGGTGCGGCGCCGCCGCACCGGAAAAGATCAGGGCGGGGCGCGCGCGGGCGGCGACCTGAAATACGGTTGGGCCGTGACAGCGCCCCCGGAACACCGCAGACGCCTGCCCGCCGTGCCGGGCCGGACGTGGTGGCCGCGCGGCCGCGCGGCCGACCTGGCCGACGCGGTCCTGGCGGGCCTGGTGCTGGTGGTGACGCTGTCGATGAGCGCCGCGGCCGCCAAACCCGAGGACCGCCCGCTGTGGCCGGGCGGGCTGGCGCTGATCGTCGTCGGCGCGGCCGCGCTGGCGTGGCGGCGGCGGCATCCGGTCGCGGTGCTGCTGATCGGGGTGGTGGTGCCGCCGCTGTACTACCCGCTGGGGTACCCCGACGGGCCGGTCGGCGCGGTGCTGTGGGTGGCGCTGTTCACCGCGGCCGTGGAGTGCCGGCTGCTGGTGTCGCTGGGCGCGGTCATCGTCGTCAACGCCGAGTTCCTGACGGTGGCGGTGACCCGGGGCGGCGGCGGTGACCCGGACGCGATCGTGGACGCGCGCGGCGTGGCGTCGCTGTCGATCGGGCTGCTGCTCGCGGTCGGGCTCGGGCAGTACGTGCGCAGCCGGCGGGAGATGGCCGAGGCCGCGCTGCGGCGCGCCGCCCAGGCCGAGCGCGACCGCGAGGAGGAGGCGCGGCGCCGCGCGGTCGCCGAGCGGCTGCGGATCGCGCGGGAGCTGCACGACGTGCTGGCCCACCAGATCTCGCTGATCAACGTGCAGGCCGGGGCGGCCCTGCACCGCCGCGACGACCCCGACCGCGCGTACACGGCGCTGGAGGCGATCAAGGCGGCGAGCAAGGAGACGCTGCGGGAGCTGCGCGAGGTACTGGGCGTGCTGCGGCAGGTCGACGCCCCCGACGCCGGGGGCGCGGTCGATGGAAGCGATCGGGGTGATGGGGGGACGGTGCCGCCGCCGTCACCGGTGCCGTCGCTGGAGCGGATCGGGGACCTGCTGGACCGGACCGCCGCGGCCGGCCTGTCGGTCCGGCGCGTCGGCGACCTCGCCCGACCCGGCGAGGAGGCCCTGAAGGCGCTGGCGGGGCTGCCGGTGCCGGTCGGGCTGGCCGGCTTCCGGATCGTGCAGGAGGCGCTGACCAACGTCGTGCGGCATTCGGGCGCGACGTCGGTGACGGTCGAGGTGCGGCGGCTGCCCGGCGAGGTGATCGTGCGGGTGGACGACGACGGGACGGGCCCCGGACCCGCCGCCGAGGGCGGGAACGGGCTGCGGGGCATGCGCGAGCGGGCGGCCGCCGCGGGCGGGGAGCTGACCGCCGGGCCGGGCCCGGCGGGCGGATACCGGGTGTGGGCGCGGCTGCCGCTGGACGGCGCCGCGGAACTTGGCGAGCGGGAGGACGAGGCGTGATCCGGGTGATGCTGGCCGACGACCAGACACTGGTGCGGGCGGGGTTCCGGTCGATCCTGGAGGGCGAGGACGACATCGAGATCGTCGCCGAGGCCGGGAACGGCGAGGAGGCGGTGGCGCGGGCCCGGGAGCTGCGGCCCGACGTGGTCCTGATGGACATCCGCATGCCCGTCCTGGACGGCCTGGAGGCCACCCGCCGGATCATCGCCGACCCGCGCCTCGCCGACGTCCGCGTGGTGATCTTGACGACGTTCGACCTGGACGACTACGTCTACGGCGCGATCAAGGCCGGGGCCAGCGGGTTCCTGGTGAAGGACACCGAACCGCCCGAGCTGATCCACGGGGTGCGGGTGGTGGCGCGCGGCGACGCGCTGCTGGCGCCCACGGTGACCCGGCGGCTCATCGCCGAGTTCGCGTCCCGGATCACCGCGCCGCCCCCGGCCGTCGAGCTGAACTCCCTCACCGACCGGGAACGCGAGGTGCTGGAGCTGGTCGCGGCCGGGCTGTCGAACGAGGAGATCGCCGGGCGGCTGGTGCTGTCGCCCGCCACCGCCAAGACCCACGTCAGCCGTATCCTGTCGAAACTGGGGGCACGGGACCGGGCGCAGCTGGTGGTGCTGGCCTACGAGACGGGAATGATCCGCCCCGGCTGGCTCGGCTGACCCCGGGGCTGCAACGGGGCTGCAACCGGGCCGGTCACGGCGGTGTTGAACGGATGTGACGGTCACGGACGAAGCTCTTGCCCACACCCCGCCCGACACCGGCGCCGGTACCGGTCCGGGCGCGGGCGGTGACGGCGCCGCCGGCGAGGTCGTCGCGGCGCTGGCCGACGACCTGGACGCCGGGTTCGCCGTCCTGTACGAGGCGTACCGGGGCGCGGTGTTCTCCACGGCGCTGCGGCTGTGCGGGCGGTGGGCCGAGGCCGAGGACCTGTCCGCCGAGGCGTTCCTGCGCGCCTACCGGGCGCTGGCCGGATACGAGGCGGACCGGATCGCCGAGCTCCGGCCGCGGGCGTGGCTGCTGACGATCCTGACCAACGTGTGGCGCAACGGGCTGCGCACCGCGGCGCGGCGCCCGCCGCCGGGCCCGATCGAGGACGCCCCGGACCCGCCGGACCCGGGCGAGGGTGTGGAGGACGCCGTGGCGCGGCACGAGACCGGCCGGGAGCTGGCCGCGCTGCTGGCCGAACTTCCCTGGTCCCAGCGCGCCGCCGTCGTCCTGCGGCACGTCACCGACCTTCCGGTCGCCGAGATCGCGGTGATCCTCGACGTGCCCGAGGGAACCGTCAAGTCCCACATCTCCCGCGGCCTGGCCCGCCTCCGCCGGCTCCGCACCGCCGGGCCGCCCACATCCGGGCCGGCCGCACGGCACCGCAGCGACCCTCCGCAGAAAGGGGGCATCCGATGACCCGCACCGATCCCGCCGGCGGCCCGGCCGGCGCCGAGCCCGACCGCGATCTCGCCCGGGAGCTGGCGGCGCTGGCCGCCGACGCGCCTCCCGCGCTGCTGGACCGCATCGCCGCCCGCCGCGTCCACGTCCCCGGGCCCCTGGAGGGCCTGCAGGTCGCCTTCACCGACCACGGCGTCGCCTACCTGCGCGCCGGGATGGACGAGCAGGAGTTCGCGGCGGCGTTCCGGGCCCGGTTCGCGCGGCCGCTGCTGCCCGCCGCCCGCCCGCCGGCCGGGCTGGTCCCGGCACTGCGCACCGGGCGGCTCGGCGGGCTGCGGCTGGACCTGCGCGGCCTCAGCGACTTCGAGGCCGCGGTGCTGCGCGCCGCGGCGCGGATCCCGCGCGGGCAGACCCGCCCGTACGCGTGGGTGGCGCGGCAGGCGGGACGGCCGAAGGCGGTCCGGGCGGTCGGGTCGGCGCTGGGCCGCAACCCCGTCCCGCTGCTGATCCCGTGCCACCGGGTGACCCGGTCGGACGGCGCGCTCGGCGACTACGTGTTCGGCGCCGGCGCCAAGGAGCGGCTGCTGCGCGCCGAGGACGTCGACGTCGACGAGGCGGCCGAGCTGGCGCGGCGCGGGGTGCGGCTCGTCGGGTCCGACACCACCGGGATCGTGTGCTACCCCACCTGCGGTGACGCCCGCCGGATCAGCCCCGGGCACCGCCGCGGGTTCCGGGACCTGGCCGCGGCGCGGGCCGCCGGGTACCGGCCGTGCCTGCACTGCCGCCCCGGCGACCCCGACCCCCGGCCCGCGTGAGCGTACCGGTCGGCGGCGGGCGGCGATCCCGGTCATTCGCTCTTGCCTTCTCGCGCAGACGGCTGCCGGCTACGTCGAAGGCCACGGACCAGCTCCTAGAATAGCTTTTACCTCTGATTCGAGTTGCTCGAAAATATCCATGCCGAGCGCCGGGAGTTGACGTCGAGCGGTGTTCGCCAGGGCGGCGTCGCCCATTCGGTTCGCAGCTGCCCGCTGGATCGTCCGCTGCCGCCACCGGGATCGGTCACGTGCACGTCATGGCCGGGCAGTGACGCCGCCGGACCATCCAAGAAAAGGAAAAACGGGTCGTTGTAATCGTCAAAGCGAAATTGTGTTGATGTGAAGAACGCCCCACGGTTCGATGAAGCCAGAATCTGGCCAGACCAGGTTGGACTCGTGATGGTGTTGGCGGGCATCATGCACGGGCACCGACGACATCGCGGGAAATGAATGGTCAGGTGGTTCACCGATCTGGGGAGCGAGAATGGCGGCGAACGGCACGGGCCGGGCCACCCCCGGCGAGGCGGTCGGCCATGTCACCGCAGACCGCGTCCTGGTCTGCGCGGGACGCGAGCACAGGACGCGCTGGCAGCGGGGCGAGCGCCTGGAGCACCTGTTCGAGGAGCGGTGCGACCGGCTTCGGGCGCAGGGCTCCCACGACCATCCCGCCGTCGACGCCGACGGCACCACCCTCACCTACGACGACCTCGACGCGAGGGCCAACCGGCTCGCCCGCCACCTGCTGGCGCGGGGAATCCGCCCGGGCGACCGGATCGGGCTGCTGTTCGACCGGGCCCCGCCCTCCTACGCGGGCATGCTGGCCGCCCTGAAGATCAACGCCGTGTACGTGCCGCTCGATCCCGGCTACCCGCCCGACCGGCTGTCCTACATCGCGGCGGACGCGGGCGTGCGGACCGTGCTGTCGCTCTCGCACCTGCGCGAACACCTGTCGCCCGCCAAGGCGGAGGTCGTGTGCCTGGACGAGGCGGAGCTGCAGATCGCCGCCCTTCCCGGCCACCGCCTCACCAGCACGGAGAAGGGCGCCCCGGCCGACGACCTGTGCTACATCATCTACACCTCCGGCTCGACGGGACGGCCCAAAGGCGTGGCGATCCAGCACGCCGCCGTCTGCAACTTCGTCCGCGTCGCGGTCGAGGTCTACGGGGTGGAGCCGGAGCACCGCATGTACCAGGGCATGACGATCGCCTTCGACTTCTCCGTCGAGGAGATCTGGGTGCCCCTGGTCGCGGGTGCGACCCTGGTCCCCCGGCCGAGCGGGGCGGCGCTGGTCGGCACCGAGCTGAGCGACTTCCTGCGAAACGCGCGGGTCTCGGCCCTGTGCTGTGTCCCGACGCTCCTGGCCACGCTCGACCAGGACCTTCCCGGCCTGCGCTTCCTGCTGGTGTCCGGTGAGGCGTGCCCGCAGGACCTGGTCGCCCGATGGCACCGGCCCGGACGCAGATTCCTGAACGTCTACGGGCCCACCGAGACCACCGTCACCGCCACCTGGACGACGCTTCACCCCGACCGGCCGGTGACCATCGGCGTTCCGCTTCCCACCTACTCGGTGGTCGTCCTGGACCCGGCCGAGGACCGTGCCCTGGAGCCCGGCCGGCCGGGCGAGATCGGCATCGCGGGGGTCGGGCTGGCCGCCGGGTACGTCGACCGCGAGGACCTGACCCGCAGCAGGTTCGTGCCCGATTTCCTCGGCATCGAGCACAACCCGTCGGGCCGCATCTATCGCACCGGGGACCTGGGCCGGATCAACGCCGACGGCGAGCTGGAGTACCACGGTCGCATCGACACCCAGGTCAAGATCCGGGGATACCGCATCGAGCTGACCGAGATCGAATCGGTCCTGTCGGAGGTGCCGGGGATCGCGCAGACGGTGGTCGGCGTCCACGAGCCAGAACCGGGCGTGGTCGAACTCGTCGCGTACTACACCCGCCGGTCCGGCAACGGCCGAGGCGAATGCGACGGGGACGGCGCCGGCCACCGTGAACGCCTGCACCGGCGGGCGCGAGAGCGGCTGCCCCGCTACATGGTGCCGGCGTACTTCGAGGAGCTCGACGCCATCCCGATGCTGCCGAGCGACAAGGCCGACCGCGGCAGGCTCCCCGCACCGAGGGGTCCGCGCGGCCTCGCCGCCCCCGCCGGCGGCGGCTCCGCCCCGGCCCGCGGCACCGAGCGGCTGCTCGCCGACGCGCTGGCCGATCTCATGCGGCTGGAAGGCGCGCCGGCCGACGCCCACTTCTTCGACGACCTGGGCGCCGATTCGCTGGTGATGGCCCGCTTCTGCGCCTCGCTGCGGGAGCGGACGGACCTGACGGCACTGTCGATGGCCGACATCTACCAGAACCCGACGATCAGGGACCTGGCCGCGATGATGGACGCCACGGCCCCCGCGCCCGCCCAACCACCACCACGACAGCCGCCAGAACAGCCGTACGTGGCGGCGCCGGTCCCGGCGCCGGCGAAGGCACCGGGGCGCACGGTGGAGTACGTGCTGTGCGGCCTCCTGCAGTTGCTGCTGTTCCTCGGGATCGTCTACCTCGGTGCCCAGGTCGCCCTCGGGTACCGGTGGGTGGCCCATGCGGGCGGACCGCTCGACCTCTACCGGCGGGGGCTGGTCTACGGCTGTGCGGTCTACGGGTACCTGTGCGTCCTGCCGATCCTGGCGAAGTGGGCGCTCATAGGACGCTGGAAGCCCCGGGAGATCCGCGTGTGGAGCCTGTCGTACGTGCGCTTCTGGACGGTCAAGACGCTGGTACGGGCCAGCCCCATGGCGCTCTTCACCGGATCACCGCTCTACGCCTGGCACCTCAGGATGCTGGGAGCGAAGATCGGCAAGGGGACCGTGATCTTCTCCAGGACGCCGCTGTGCACCGATCTGCTCAGGATCGGCGCCGGGACGATCATCAGGGAGAACTGCGCGATGTCCGGATACCGCGCCGACGCGGGCGTCATCCGGACCGGCACGATCACCCTCGGCGACGACGTCTTCGTCGGCGACCAGACCGTCCTGGACATCGACACCTCCATGGGCGACCGGTCCCAGCTCGGGCACGCCTCGTCCCTGCACGCCTCCCAGAGCGTGCCGGAGGACGAACGCTGGCACGGATGCCCGGCCCGGCGTACCGACGCCGACTACATGCCGGTTCCCCCGGCACGCTGCGGCACCTTGAGGAGATTCGCCTACGCATTCACCCAGCTGTTCGTCCTGCTCGCGGTCTCCCTGCCACTGGCGGCCATGGTCTTGACCGTGCTCTTCACGCGGTTCCCGGTGCTCGACGAGGTGCTGGGCCCGCACCCGGAAGGGCTCGGCAGCCCGGGGTTCTACCTGGACGCCCTGCTGCTGTCCACCGTGCTGTTCTTCGGCGGCGCTCTCACCGGACTGCTGGTGGTGGTGACCGTCCCGCGCCTTCTCACCCTCCTGGTCAGGCGGGACCGGGTCTATCCGCTCTACGGGATCCACTACTGGGCCCAAACGGCGATCAAGCGCGCGACGAACGCGAAGTTCTACACCGACCTGTTCGGCGACAGCTCCTACATCGTCCCCTACCTGCGCGCCCTGGGGTACCGCTTCGCGCGGCCGATCGTGCAGACCGGCACGAACTTCGGCACCGAGCTGAGCCACCATTCGCCCTACCTGACCACGGTGGGAAGCGGCACGATGGTGTCCGACGGGCTGTCGATCATGAACGCCGACTTCTCCAGCACGTCCTTCCGGGTGTCGCTGGTGACGATCGGGGCGCGCAACTTCCTCGGCAACGCCATCGCCTTCCCGGCCGGGGCCCGCGTCGGCGACAACGTCCTGCTCGGCACGAAGGTCGCGGTCCCCGTCGGCGGGCGGCTGCGGGAGAACGTCGGGCTGCTGGGCTCGCCCTGCTTCGAGATCCCCCGGTCGGTGCGGCGCGACCACGGGCCCGCACACCTGGACAAGACCTTGGACAAGACACTGGACAAGACCCTGGACAAGACCCTGGACAAGACCCTGGACACCGGGGAGTTCCACCGTCGCCTGGCCGCCAAGAACCGCCACAACCTCGCCACCATGGGCCTGTTCCTGCTGGTGAAGTGGTTCGGGTCCGCCGTGGTGATCACGCTGTGGCTGCTCGCCGAGGAGGTGTCCCAGGGCCGGCGGGCGCTGGGGATCGTCGCGGCGGTCCTGGCCAGCCTGCTGTTCGGTGTCGGCTACGCCGTGCTGGTCGAGCGTGCCGTCACGCGGTTCCGTCCGCTCAGCCCCCAGCTGTGCTCGATCTACGATCCGTACTTCCGGTGGCATGAACGCCTGTGGAAGCTGGGCGCGCCGGCACCGTTCAGCGGAACCCCGTTCAAGAACCTCATCTGGCGCCTGCTCGGCGTCCGCATCGGCCACCGGGTCTTCGACGACGGCTGCGCGGTGCCGGAGAAGACGCTGGTCACCATCGGGGACGACGCCACGCTCAACGCCGGCAGCGTGATCCAGTGCCATTCGCTGGAGGAGGGCGTCTTCAAGTCCGACCGGACCACGCTCGGCGCCAGCTGCACCCTGGGCGTCGAATCCTTCGTGCACTACGGCGTGACGATGGGGCAGGGGGCGACGCTCGACGCCGACTCCTTCCTCATGAAGGGCGAGCAGGTCCCTCCGCGGGCGCGATGGCGCGGCAACCCGGCGGGCCATACCCGCACGGCCTCCCGCCACCTCACCACGCCGGCGACGGCCGTCCCCGCCCGGGCCGAAGGCGCCCCGGCGGCGCCCCGCGCACGCCGGCCCGGCACCGGCGACGCCCGTGCACAAGGGAAGGAGGCGCGGCCCGGGCCGTGAGAGGGCGTTCCCCGGTCAGCGGCGGGCGGCCAGGGCGACCCCGGCGCCGCCCAGCAGCAGGCCCGCCACGGCCATGGCGTTCAGCGACTGCCCGACCGTCAGCCACGCCATGACCGCGGTGACCGAGGGGATCAGGAAGAACAGGGTGGCGACCCGGGCCGCCGGGGCGCGCCGCAGCATCAGGTTCAGCAGCACGAACGCGCCGATGGAGTTGACCAGCACCATCCAGCCGAGCGCGGCGCCGAACGGCGCCCAGTGCGCCACCCGCGGCGCCTCGGTCAGCAGCGACAGCGCGCCGAGCGGGACGGCGGCGGTGAGGAACTGCGCGGCGGTGCCCGTCCGGACGTCCATGGCCGGGACGAACCGCTGCTGGTAGAGGGTGCCCAGGCTCAGGCCGAGCAGGCCCGCCGCGCACAGCGCCACCCCGAGCGGTGAGAACGCCAGGCGGCCGGCGACGGCCAGCACGACCCCGGCGCCGCCGAGCGCGAACCCCGCCCACTGGCGGGCGGTGACCCGCTGCCCCGGCAGCAGCGCCGACAGCGCCGCGATCACCACCGGGTTCAGCCCCTGGACGAGCGCGACGACCGCGGCGGGCAGGCCCATGTCCATGGCGGTGTAGAGGGCGCCGAACTGGACGGCCTGGATCAGCAGCCCGCTCACCGCCACGTGCGCCAGCGCCCGGCCGCGCGGCCAGGGCGCCCGGACGGCGACCGCGAACGCCGCCAGCAGCAGCCCCGCCAGCCCGAACCGGGCGAACAGCAGCAGCAGCGGCGGGGCCGCGTCCACTCCGACGACCCCGGCGATGAACGCGCTGCTCCACAGCAGCACGAACACCGCCGGGACGGCCCGCACCGCCCGCCCGCCGGAGACGGGCGGGGCCGGGACTGCGGCGTGTCCCGCGTGGTTCGCGGTGGGCGAGCCGGTACCGGCGTCCCGCCGCCCGGTGTCCACCCGCCCGGTGTCCACGGCCATCGGACCCCCTTGGTAACCGGTCAAGACGGTTACTGAGTCTGGGCCCCGGCCACGTAACCTGTCAAGCCGGTTATGATGGGGGGATGACGTTCAGGTTCGTCAGCGGCAACCTCGCCCTCGACTTCGCCGGCACCCTCCAGCACCGCCGGCACGACCGCCGCGAACTGCTGCGCGACCCCGCCGACCTGCTCGCCTGGACGACCGCCGCCGGCCTGGTCACCGGCACCCCCGCCCTGCGGCCCGGCGACCTGGACCGCGCCGTCGCGCTGCGCGAGGCGATCTTCCGCGCCGCCGGCGCGGCCATCCGCGGCGAACCCCCCGCCGACGACGACCGCGCCACGATCAACGCCGCCGCCGCACCGCCGCCCCCCGTCCCCTCCCTCCCCGGCCCCGGCGCCGCCGGTAACCCCGTGCACCGCGCCGGGGACGTCCGCGCGGCCCTGTCCCAGGTCGCCCGCGCCGCGATCGACCTGCTCGGCGGAGCCGTCCCCGGCACCCTCAAGGAATGCGGATCGGGCACCTGCACCCGCCTGTACCTCGACACCTCCCGCCGCGGCACCCGCCGCTGGTGCGACATGCGCGAATGCGGCAACCGCGCCAAGGCCGCCGCGTTCCGCGCCCGCCAGCGCACCTGAACCCCGCCGGCCCCGGCGCGCCCGGCTTCGCGGAGCCGGCGCGGGCATAGAACGGCACGGGACGGGAATGGGGCCGTCCACCTGCGGGAATCCCGCGGGAACCGCCGACGAGGGGGAGATCGCCATGCGCGTCGTCGTCACCGGCGCCACCGGCAACATCGGGACCAGCACCATCCGCGCGCTCACGCAGGACCCGGCCGTCACCGCCGTCACCGGACTGGCCCGCCGCCCGCCCGGACCCGGCGCCGAAAGCGAGACCGACCCGTCCGGCACCGGCAGGCTCCAGTGGGCCGAGGCCGACGTCACCGACACCGACCTGGTCCCGCTCCTGCGCGGCGCCGACGTCGTGATCCACCTGGCCTGGCTGTTCCAGCCCACGCACCGCCCCGCGGTGACCTGGGACGCCAACGTCATCGGCAGCGCCCGGGTGTTCGACGCCGCCGCCCAGGCCGGCGTGCCCGCGCTGGTGTACTCCTCCTCGGTCGGCGCCTACTCCCCCGGCCCCAAGGACCGCCCGGTCGGCGAGTCCTGGCCCACCCACGGCTGGCCCGGCGCCGCCTACAGCCGCGAGAAGGCCTACGTCGAACGGCTCCTGGACGCCTTCGAGGCCGCCAACCCCAGCTGCCGCGTCGCGCGGATCCGGCCCGGGTTCATCTTCGAACGCCAGAGCGCCGCCCAGCAGCGGCGCCTGTTCGCCGGGCCGCTGCTGCCCGGCAGGCTCGCCCGCCCCGGTCTCATCCCCATCGTCCCGGACCTGCCCGGCCTCCGCCTGCAGGTCCTGCACTCCGCCGACGCCGGGCAGGCGTTCCGCCTGGCCGCCACCGGCGACGCCCGCGGCCCCTTCAACATCGCCGCCGACCCCGTCCTGGACGCCGCCGAGCTCGCCGGCCTCCTCGGCGCCCGCACCGTGCGGCTGCCCGCCCGCGGCGTGCGGGCCGCCCTCGCCGCCGCCTGGGGCCTGCACCTGGTCCCCGCCTCACCCGGCCTGTTCGACCTGGCCCTGCAGATCCCGCTCATGGACACCGCGCGGGCCCGCACCGAACTCGGCTGGACGCCCCGGCACACCGCCCGCGAGGCCATCACCGAGTTCCTGGAGGGCCTGCGCACCGGCGCCGGCCGCGACACCCCGCCGCTGTCCCCCGGGACCGGCGGGCCGATGCGCGCCCGCGAGTTCAGCACCGGCGTCGGCCGCAAACCCTGACACCCGGACACCCGGACACCCTGACCCCGCGAACCCGATACGAAGCCCTGACGCCACCGGCCCACACGCCGCGGCCCCGACCCGGAGGTCACCCCATGCCGACGATCACACCCGACCACCTGTACGCCCTGCTGGCCTCCGCCGACCGCGGCGCCGCGCTCGTCGTCATCGGCGGGGAGGCCACCGTCGTCCCCGCCGACCCCGGCCGCGGCGACGGCCCCGAGGACGCCCTGGTCATCACCACGCGGGACGCCGTCATCGCCGAACTCGACACCGGCGCCAACGAGGAGCAGATCGAACGCCTCGCCCAGCGCCTGGACGTCGCCCTCGACAGCCTAGGCGGCTGACTTCCGCGCCTCTTCGCACTCCGGCATGAACGGCCCTGCCCCGCGATCTGGCTCGGCGGGCCGCGGGGCAGGGGCGCCCAGGCGGCCATGGGGGATCATCACTCGCGGCGGCGGCGCCGGTGGCTGGTGTCGCAGAACGGGTAGGCGCGGCTGCGGCGGCACGCGCACAGCGCCACCAGCCACCGGTCCGACACCACCGTCGTGCCGTCCTCCAGCACGACCTCGACCGGGCCCTCCACCAGCACCGGCCCGCCCGGCACCATCCGCACCCGTCGCCGCTCCCCCGCCCCCGCGGGCACGGCTCCGGGCGCGGTGTCAGGCGGCCCGCCGGGCGCTGTCACGTCCCCTCCCCTCCTCGATCCGGGCGGCGCGTACCACCACCAGCTCCTCATACCGCTGGTCCGGATCCACCAGGCCGCGCGCCCGCAAGGCGGCCGCGCGGCGCCGCATCACCGGGCCGAACGGCTCACGGTGCCGCGCCACCACCGACGCCCGCATGCCCGCGCCGCGCAGCGCCACCAGCGTGGCCGCCACCCCGTTCAGCGACGAGTGCACCATCAGCAGGGTCCCCGACGGGCTCAGGTGCCCCGGCGCGCCGGCGCAGATCCGGTCCAGCAGCGCCCGCCCGTCCGGCCCCGCCTCCCACGCCCGCGCCCGGCCCCGCACCGACGCCGGGTCGGCGTCCCCCGCCACGTACGGGGGGTTGGCCACGATCACGTCGAACTCCTCGCCCGCCACCGGCGCGAACAGGTCCCCGCGCAGCACCCGCACCGGCAGGCCCCGCATCCGCGCGTTCACCCGCGCCGCCAGCACCGCCTGCGCGGACACGTCCACCGCCACCACCCGGCAGCCCGCCCGCGCCGCGGCCAGCGCCACCGCGCCCGTCCCGGTGCCGAGCTCCAGCACCCGCGCGCCCGGCGGCGCCCCCACCTGGCCGAGCGCCCGCAGCAGCTCCCCCGCCAGCAGCGAGGTGTCGGACTGCGGCCGGTACACCCCCGGCGGCCTGAACAGCAGCATTCCCCGTCCCCCCTTCACCCAGCGGCCCGCAGCCCCGCGGGCGAGCCCGGCAGCCAGCCCGGCAGCGGGCGCCGCAGCGCAGACCGCCCCTGCCGCCACCGGTCCAGCAGATGCGCGCCCAGCCGGTCCTCCAGCAGCCCGGTCGCCCGGACCCCCAGCACCACGTCCCCCGCCAGGCCCGGCTCGGACTCCAGCAGCCCGCCGACCACCTCGTGCCGCAGCACCTGCTCGTGGACGGCGTCGGCCTCGACGTGCTCGGTGTAGAAGAACCGGGCCCGCGGCCCGGCGCCCAGCCGCTCCAGCGCCCGCACCATCCGCCGCGCCGACGGCGCCGTGGTGATCTCCGCCGCGGCGAAATGCCCCACCAGCGCGGCCCGCAGCGACCGCCGGAGCCCGAACAGCGACATCATGTTCACCGTCGCCAGCATCACCGCCGGAGCCGCGTCCACGTACGCGCCGTAGGAGGGGTCCAGGCCGAGGTCGTCCAGCAGATCGGCGTACAGGCCCTGATGGATCATCCGCGGGCGGCCGCCGCCGAACTCGTCGTTCTCCACCGCGACCAGCGCCGTCTTGACCCCGCCCCGCAGCCGCGGGATCACCCACGCGTGCGGATCGGCCTCCTTCAGGTGGTACACCGACCGCAGCGCCGCGTGCTCGAGCAGTTGCCACCACTCGCCCTCGTCGCGCAGGCGCTGGGACACGCCGCGCGCGTCCACCGGCTCCACCAGCAGATCCTCCAGCGCCTCCACCACGTCGCCGTCACCGGGCACGTCACGGCGCAGCGCCGCCAGGAACACCGCCTCCATCGCGCCGCGCAACCGCAGCAGCCCCGGATCCCACTCCCAGTCCGGATCCACACCGGCGAACCCCCGGTAGTGCAGCTCGTAGCACAGGTGCAGCGCCAGCTGCAGGTCCTCCCCGTAGGGGTCCGCGCCCGCCACCTCGGCGCCCGGCACCCCGGCGATCGCAAGCGGCGGCGCCGGCGCGTGTAAGCCCGGGCCCGGGGCCGGGCCCGATTCCAGGGCGGCCGCGACGGCGCGCGACAGCGGCCCGCGCGGCTCCGGCATCACCGGGTCGCCGGCGGGCCGCCGTGCGGGCGGCAGGTCCTGCTGAACGCTCATGTCTCCTCCGTCATCAGGGGGCGTCCGGCTCCGGTACCCGCTCACCCGCGTCCCATACGCACGGTTTCTCCCCTGATGTCGCACTGGGCCCCTCCGCGGGCCCGCCCGGCCCGTCCGAGCCGGTGCCCGCGCCCGCCAGCCCACCGGACTCGGTCTGCCGCGCCAGCATCTCCACCACCGCGCGCGGGCCGCCCCGGCGGGCTGCACGGCGCTGCCGCTCCGCGCCCGTCCCGGCCCTGCGCACGCCCTCCACCAGCGCCAGCACCGTGTCGAGGTCACCCGAGCGCGCCAGCGCCGGGCCCGCGCGGGCCACCAGATCGTCCACCCGCCGCCACGCCGGGACGCTCCGCCCCGCCACCGGGTCCACCATCGGGCCGTCCATGCCGTGCCGTGACGCGTTCCACAGCGCCGCCGCGCACACCTGCCCGTCCGCCCGCGGCGCCTCCCGCCCCTGCGCCAGGTCGTCCAGCGCCGCGCCGACCAGCCCCCGCACCAGCGCGGCCTGCAGCAGCGCCTCGTCGGCGGTGGCCGCCGCGTCCGCCGCACGCACCTCCACCGTCGGCCACCGCGGCGACGGCCGCGCCAGCCAGAACGTCATCGCCGCGTCCACCAGCGCCCCCGCCTCCACCAGCGCCGCCACCCGCGCGTCGTACTCGGCCGCCGACGCCGACCACGGCGGCACCCCCGCCCCCGGGAACCGCGACATCTCCACCTGCCGGCGGCCCGGATACCCCGCCGCGCGGCCCCGGTCGAACGCCGAGTTCACCGACAGCGCCATCAGGACCGGCAGCCACGGCCGCAGATGGTTCACCACCGTCACCGCGGTGTCCCGGTCCGGGACCCCGACGTGCACATGGCACCCGCACGCCTGGTAGTCGCGCACCACCTCCCCGTAGGCCGCCACGATCGCGCCGAACCGCTCCCCCCGCGCGACCGGCGGCGCAGGGCCGCCCAGCACCGGCGTCCCCGCCGACACCAGCAGCGCGCCGCACTCCCGCGCCGCCTCCGCCAGCCGCGCCCGCCCGTACCGCAGCTGCGCCCGCAGGCCCGCCAGGTCATGGCACACCCCGGTCGTCGCCTCCACCTGCGAGGCCAGCAGCTCGCCCTGGAACGAGCCGCCCGTTCCCGCCCACCGGTGCGGGCCCGCCGCGCGCAAGACCTCCTCGGCGCGCCCGACGCACTCTCCCGACTCCGCGTCCACCAGCAGGAACTCCTCCTCCACCCCGAGGCTCCCGCCCGCCGTCCCGGCGTCCGGCGCGCGGCCGTCCCCGACCGGCTCATCTCCGCCCATGCCCGTGCCCCCTCGCTCGCGCAGACCCCTGACCCCGGGCAGATGCCCGTCCGGAACGTCCCCTCCCGCCCCCGGGCAAGATCCTTTACGGCGGGCGGTCCCGCGGTGACCGGATCGTTCCGCACGGCGCCGCGATGATGCCTGCCCCGCGGCGCGGCCCCCCGCCAGCATCGGACGCATGAACCGAGCGCTTCTCGTCATCGACGTCCAGGAGTCCTTCCGCCACCGCCCCCTCTGGGCCGCGGTCTCGACCCCCGACATCGCCGCCCGCGCCGCCCGCCTGGCCGACGCCGCCCGCGCCGCGGGCGACCTGGTCGTGTGGATCCTGCACGCCGAACCCGGCAGCGGCGAGGTGTTCGACCCCGCCCTCGGCCACGTCCGCCCCATGGACGGCCTGCGGCCCGCCCCCGGGGAACCGGTCCTGACCAAGACCTCCCGCAACGCCTTCACCACCACCAACCTGCAGCAGCTGCTGACCTCCCGCGGCATCGGCGAGGTCACCGTCTGCGGCATCCAGACCGAGCAGTGCTGCGAGACCACCGCCCGCCTGGCCGCCGACCTCGGCTACCGCGTCACCTTCGTCACCGACGCCACCGCCACCTTCCCCATCGCCCACCGCGACGCCACACCCGGCCGCCCCCTCGCCGAGATCCTCGCCGACCCCGCCACGCTGCCCGCCGACCAGGTCATCGCCCGCACCGAGTACGCCCTGGCCGGACGGTTCGCCGCCATCGCCTCCCTCGACGACCTCGCCCCCGCCGGCGGCTCCCCGGCCCCGGTGGGCTGAGCGGCCCCGGTAGGCTGACCGGATCGTGACACGCATCGCCTTCCTGCTCGTCCCCGGACTGCACCTGCTCGACCTCGCCGGCCCCGCCCAGGTGTTCTCCACCGCCGCCGGCGCCGGCCTGCCCTACCGGCTCGCCTACGTCGCCGACCGGCCCCGCTCCGGGGACGAGCCGGACCACCCGCCCGAACCCGCGCCCCCCGAACACGTGCCGACCGCCCAGGGCATCGCGCTGCAGGCCTCCACCGCCTGGCCCGCCCTGACCGCCGACGACATCGTCCTGGTCCCCGGATGGCGCTGGGGCACCGGCCGCCCCCACGCCCCGCCGGTCTCCGGCCACGCCGCGCGCCGCCTGGCCGGCCACCACGCCGCCGGCGGCACCGTCGCCAGCGTCTGCGCGGGCGCGTTCGCCCTCGCCCACGCCGGGCTCCTGGACGGACGCCGCTGCACCACCCACCACGAGCTCCAGGACGCCCTCGCCCGCCGCCACCCCCGCGCCACCGTCGTCCGCGACGTCCTGTACGTCACCGACGGCCGCGTCATCACCTCCGCCGGCATCGCCTCCGGCATCGACCTCGCCCTGCACCTGGTCGCGGCTCGGCACGGCCCCGCCGCCGCCGCGCGCATCGCCCGCACCATGGTCGTCTACGCGCGCCGCAACGGCGACGAACCCCAGGCCAGCGCCCTCCTGCGGCACCGCGCGCACGTGTCCGACACCGTCCACCGCGCCCAGGACCTCATCGACGCCCGCTACACCCGCCCCCTCCCGCTGGCCGCCCTCGCCGCCGAGGCCGGCGTCAGCGAGCGCACCCTCACCCGCCGCTTCGCCGCCGCGACCGGCCTCACCCCGCTGCGCTACCAGCAGGAACTGCGGCTCGAACGCGCCGAGCACCTCATCGGGCAGGGCGCCACCGCCGACGCCGCCGCCCGCGCCGTCGGCTTCACCGACGCCCGCATGCTCCGCCGCCTGCGCGCCCGACCCTGACCCGCCGCCCGCGGGCCCTTGCCTCCACGGCCGAGGGCGGCGGTCAGCCGTGCAGCGCCACGTACGGCGCCAACGCCAGCAGGCTCACCACCAGGGCGCCCTTCAGCGCCCCCGCCGGGACCGCCCGCGCGATCGCCCACCCCGCCACCACACCCGCCAGCTCCGGCACCCCCACCAGCGCCGCCAGCGGCCAGTCCACCGCCCCCGCCGCGACGTACCCCAGCGTCCCGGCACCGGCGATCACCACCGACTGGGCCTGCGCGGCCGCCAGCGCCGCCAGCACCGGCGACCCGAGCGCCACCAGCAGCGGGACGCACAGCATCGGCCCCCCGACCCCGAACAGCGCGCCCGCCGCCGCCACCGCCGCCCCGGCCGCCAGCACCACCGGCCACCCCGCACCCGGCGACCCCGCGCCCTCACCGCGGCGGCACAGCACCAGCACCGCGGACAGCGCGACCAGCACCCCCAGCAGCACGCCGAACACCCGCCCGGTCACCAGGCCGTTCAGCCACACCCCCAGCGGCGTCCCCGCCACCGCGCCCCCGCACAGCAGCGCCGCCGTCCGCCGCGTCCCCGGCTCCCGCAGCTGCCCCGACCGGGTGTAGACGGCCGTCCCCAGCACCCCGGTCGCGACATTGGTCACCATCGCCGTCCCCGCCACGTGCGCCGGCGGCAGCCCCGTCAGCGCGAACAGCCCAGCCGTGACCAGCACCCCGCCCGGCCCGACCGCCGTGATCCCCACCCCGGCGGCCAGCCCCAGCAGCACCAGCGCCGCCAGCACCCCCGGCTCCAGCCCCGTCACGGCTCCGGTTCCCGCCGCGCGGCGGCGCCCCGGTACAGGGTCGCGTGGAAGGTGAGCCGGTCCGCGCGGATCCGGATGTCCTCGCAGTCGACCGGGCGGCCGTCGGCGAGCCGGGTCAGCCGGCCCACCGCGAACACCGCCGCGCCCTCCGCCACCCCCAGCAGCGCCGCCGGCCCCGGTCCGGCGCCGACCGCGTCCAGCGTCACCTCCGCCCGCCCCAGCGGTTGCCCGGCCACCTCCTCGATCAGCGCGAACAGGTCGCGCCCTGCCAGGTCCAGGCCCAGCACCGCGGCGCCCACGTCCGCGGGCAGGTAGCTGACGTCCAGCGACAGCGGCTCCCCCTCCAGCCGCCGCAGCCGCTCGATGCGCACCGCGCCCTCGCCCGGCGCCAGCCCCAGCCGCGCGGCCACCCCGGCCGGCGGGTCGGCGACGCGGCCGGCCGCGCGGACCTCGTTGGTGACCGCGCCATGCCCCGCCAGGGTCTCGGCCAGCCCTTCCAGCCGGTCCAGGCCGTGCCCGTACCGGGGAGCCACCACCATCGTCCCCACGCCCCGCCGCCGGGTGATCAGCCCCTCGTCCCGCAGCAGCGCCAGCGCGTCCCGGACCGCGTTGCGGGACACGCCGAGCCGGGCCCCGAGCACCCGCTCGTCGGGCAGCGGGCCGTCCGCGAATGTCCCGCCCGCGATGTCGCGGCGCAGCACCTCCGCCGCGCGCCGCGCCCGCTCCGCCCGCGGACTCGACGACACCCACCCCGCCCGCGCATCGTTCATGCCGACTCCCGCCCCGCCGACTTCCGCCACTGTTCCGCCACCCCAGCGTACGACCGCCCGGGGCCCTGTCCCAACGGCTCCGCGGGGTCCTCGCACACGGGGATGGTCAGCCGCACGCGGCGAAGGAGCCTCCACGGTGACCGAACGACCAGGCACCACGGCCATCGGCGGCCGACGCCCGGCCACCGCCCGCGCTCGACTGGCGCCCGGGGCCCTGCGCCGCGCCGCGAGCGGTCGCGCCCTTGGCGCCGCTCTGCACCGCGCTTCCGGTGAAGGGCCCGCCCGCCGCCGAGGGCGGCACTCAGCGGGGGGAGGCGGCGACGTGCACACGCTCACCGGCCCCGTCCGACAGGAACGACGCCAGCTCCCGCCCCTCCTCGGCGACGGCCTCGCGGTCGGCCCGGGAGAAGCGGCGCAGCGGCGTGACCGACACGGTGCCGTCCCTGACGTCCCATGTGGCGGCGACCCGCCCGTCCACCAGCACGACGCGGGCCCCGGTGACCGACAGGCCGCGGTGGACGTCATCGATGATCCGGCGCCGGTCGTGATAGCCGAGGATCGCGTTGTCGAACGCCGGCAGGAAGCGCACCGGCGCCGGCGTTTCGGGATCGGGACGGGGCGCGCCGGGCAGATCCAGCAGCTCCCGGCCCCGCTCGTCGCGGAAGGCGACCAGCTCCCCGCGGATCGCGGCCACCGCGCCCGGCAGCCCGGTCAGGCCGCACCAAGCCCGCAGATCGGCCGTGGCCGCAGGCCCGTACGCGGCCAGGTAGCGGCGCACCAGCGCCTCGCCCGCCGGGTCGGCGCACTCCGGGTGGGAGCCTTCCGGGGCCGGCGGGTCGGCCTCGCGGCCCAGCCACGAGGACAGCAGCACGTTGCGCACGCCCGACCGCTCCCGCCACAGCCCGCGCGGCGGCGCCTGCACCATCGGGACCAGCGCGCCGACCAGCAGCTCGCCCAGCGCCCGCCGCTGCGGCGCCGGCAGGTCCCCGGCCACCGCCCGCACGAGCTCGGCCATCGAGCGGGACTCGCCGTCGGCCATCACCGCCCGGCCCGCCGCCGCGAGCTCCTCCAGATCCACCCCGTCCAGCTCGCGGCGGTAGGTCCCGAGGACCCGCTGCCGCAGCATGGCGTCGTGGCGGGCCCGCCAGGCCAGGACGTCCTCGGCGGTGAGGAGGTGGACGGTGCGCCGCATGAGGTGGGTCCGCACCACGCGCCGCCGGACCAGCAGGTCCGAGAGCGCCGCCGGGCCGAACGCGCGCAGGCGCGACCAGAGCCCGGTGAACGGTTCCTGCGGCTCCTGCGCCTGCAACCCGCACAGGTGCGCGACGGCGTCATGGACCGGCATCTCGGCGCGTTCGAGCAGCAGCTGCCGCGCCAGCGTCGCACGGTTCAGCGCCCGGACGCTCAGGACGGTCACCCGGCACCGCCGGCGCCCGAGGCCATCACGTCATCGTCGTGGATCGTCATACCGCAACGCTGGCAGGCGAAGCGGTCAGGACATGACCGCTTTTCCCCGGCGACGGCGACGAGACCGGTTCAGTATCGGCGGGCTGGACCGTCGGGCGGCGGGGCTAGGGCACCGGACAGGAAGACGGTGGTGACGGCGGCGCTGGCCTCCTCCACGCCCAGGCGGTGGCGGATGACGCGCGAGACCACGCCCTCCAGCAGGCTGAAGTACAGCTCGGCCAGGGTGTGGACGGGCAGGTCGCCGCGGAAGCAGCCGCCCTTGGCGCCGCGCTCGAACACCGCGCGGAGCGGGCCGGCGAGCTGGCGTTCGACGCGGCGCGCCTCGGCCGGGCTCTTCTCGAACAGGCCGAGGGCCCGGTACCTGCTGGTCGCGGCGATCGTCGCGCGTGTCATCCGGGCGACGGCCTCCTCGATCGGGACCGCGTCCAGGCGGGCGTCCTCCAGCCGGTCCGTGAGGTCGGTCAGGGCGGCCTCGTAGAGGGCGTACAGGAGCGCCTCGCGGCTGGGGAAGTAGCGGTAGAGCGTCGCCCGCGCGACGCCGGCGGCCTTGGCGATGTCGGTCATGCTCGCCGACTCGCCGCGCTCGGCCAGCACGCCGGCCGCGACCTCGAGTATCCCCGCCCTGACGTGGTCGCGGATGACCGTGCTCCTGCTCATCGCCGGGAAGGCTACACCACCGTCCCCTGAAGCGACACCATGCCCCGTGCGGGAGACAGCCTGTCTCCCTGTCGGACCCGGACCGGATACTGGGGAGCCGCCGCACGTGGAACGCCGCGCCAAGACCGCCGCGACCTGGGAAGGAACCCCTCATGGAAACCGTGCACTCCAAAGACGGCACCCGCATCGCCATCGACCGGACCGGAACCGGCCCCGCCGTCGTCCATGTCGGCGGAGCCCTCAACGACCGCGGATCGGGCGCCGCGCTCGCCGAGCTGCTGGCCCCGGTCCACACCGTCCTCACCTACGACCGCCGCGGCCGCGGCGACAGCGGCGACACCCCGCCCTACGCCGTCGAACGCGAGATCGAGGACCTGGCCGCCGTCATCGAGGCCGCCGGCGGGTCCGCCGCGGTCTACGGGATGTCCTCGGGCGCCGTCCTGGCCCTGCGCGCCGCCGCGCACGGCCTGCCCATCACCCGGCTCGCGCTGTTCGAGCCGCCGTTCAACCCGGCGCACGACGACCACCTCACCCGGGCCAGGGCCTACCACACCGAGCTGACCGGCCTGCTCGCCGACGACCGCCGCGGCGACGCGCTCGCGCTGTTCATGACCAACGTCGGCATGCCCGCGGAGATGGTCGGGCAGATGCGGCACGCGCCGATGTGGCCCGCGCTGGAGGCGCTCGCGCCCACCCTCGCCTACGACTCCGCCGTCATGGACGACGCCGCCACCGGCGCCAAGCTCCCCGAGGACCTGCTCGCCCGGGTCACCGTCCCGGCGCTGGTGCTGGACGGGGGCGAGAGCCCCGACTGGATGCGCGACACCGCCCGCCGCGCCGCCGCGCTCCTGCCCGCCGGGTCGCACCGCACCCTGGACGGGCAGACCCACGACGTCGCGCCCGCCGTTCTCGCGCCCGTCCTGGCCGACTTCCTCGCCGCCTGATGGGAGCTGCCGGGTCGCCCGATCAGGCGGCCGGTGAGGCGGCCGGCCGCGGGTCACGGCACCGGGACCTCGACGTGGCCGGGCGCGCCCCGCCGGACCGACGCGCGCCCGGCCGTCACCTGCGCGGCCCACGCCTCGAACGCCTCCAGCTCCGGCACGGGCACCGCCACGTCGGCCTCCACGCCCGCCCCGTAGCGGACGCCGGCGGGCTGGTGCCCACTAGAGTGCAGATCGCCCAGGAACCGTCCCGCCAGCGCGTGCTCCACCCCCACGGTGACCGTCACCACCGGGCGCAGCTCCACCACCCCGACGGCGTCGATGGTGTCGGCGACGGCCTGGCTGTAGGCGCGGACCAGGCCGCCCGCGCCGAGCTTCACCCCGCCGAAGTAGCGGGTGACGACGGCGACCGTGCCGGTCAGCCCGCGCCGGGTCAGCACCTCCAGCATCGGGACGCCCGCCGTCCCGGCCGGCTCCCCGTCGTCGCTGCTCCTGGTGATCTCACCGTGCTCGCCCACGACGTAGGCGGTGCAGTTGTGGGTGGCGTCGCGGTGCGCCCGCCGGTGCGCGGCCACGAACGCCGTCGCCTCGGCCTCGTCGGCCGCGCGGGCGAGCGTGCAGACGAACCGCGACCTGCGGATCTCCAGCTCCCGCGACCCGCCCTGCCTGATCATGCGCATGGTCGTCCCCGATTCTACGTTTGGCCGGGCGGGCCCGCGAGCAGCACCCGGGGCATGGACGACGCACTGGACGCCCTCTACCGCAGGTGGCTGTTCGAGGTGTGGGGCGGCGACCACGCCGTCGCCGCCGAGATCCTCACCCCCGGCTTCACCGGCCACTGGCCGAACCTGGAGGTGCACGGCCCCGCCGAGGCGGCCGAGCAGGTCCGCCGCTCCCACGCCTACTTCACCGGCGTGCGCACCACCCTGGACGTCGGCCCGGTCGTCGGCGACGGGATGGTCGCCGCCGGATGGAGCTTCCACGGCTCCTACCGCGGCGGCATCCCCGGCGCCACCGCCGAGCCCGGCACGCCCGTCTCCTTCAGCGGCCAGGACATCTTCCGCGCCGAGGACGGCCGGTTCGCCGAGTACTGGGTCGTGTCGGACGCGCTCGGCCTCATGACCGCCCTCGGAGCCGTCGCCGTCCCCGGCTGACAGACCCGGCCCGCGGGCGGGCCCGGCCGCCGCCGGTCAGACCAGCTCGATCAGGTCGGCGATGGACGCCACGACGCGGTGCGGCCGGAACGGGAACCGCGCGATCTCGTCCTTGCCGGTCACCCCGGTCAGCACCAGGATCGTCTCCAGCCCGGCCTCGATGCCCGCGACGATGTCGGTGTCCATCCGGTCGCCGATCATGGCGGTGCTCTCGCTGTGCCCGCCGACGACGTTGATCGCCGTCCGCATCATCAGCGGGTTCGGCTTGCCGACGAAGTAGGGCTCCACGCCTGTCGCGCGGGTGATCATCGCGGCGACCGCGCCGCACGCCGGCAGCGACCCCTCCGGGGACGGGCCGATCGGGTCGGGGTTGGTCGCCACGAACCGGGCGCCCTTCTCGATCAGCCGGATCGCGCGGGTGATCTGGGAGAAGCTGTAGGTGCGGGTCTCCCCCAGCACCACGTAGTCGGGATCGATGTCGGTGAGGACGAAGTCCGCCTCGTGCAGCGCGGTCGTCAGCCCCGCCTCCCCGATCACATACGCCGACCCCTCGGGCCGCTGGTCGGCCAGGAACCGGGCGGTGGCCAGCGCCGACGTCCAGATCGACTCGGCCGGGACGACGAGCCCCGCCGCGGCCAGGCGGGCCGACAGGTCCCGGCGGGTGTAGATCGAGTTGTTGGTCAGGACGAGGAACGGTTTTCCGGAGGCGGCCAGGCGGCGGATGAACTCCTCCGCGCCGGGGACGGGACGGCCCTCGTGGACCAGCACCCCGTCCATGTCCGACAGCCAGTACTCGATCGGCTTGCGCTCGGTCATGCCCCCATTGTCGCAGGCAGGGATCATCCGACGGACCATCCGGGCGAATCCGCCCGCGGCGGCGGGGGCGTTGACCCGCGCGTGATGTGGATCATAGATTTCGAGCACGGCGCACCGAACCGTGTTCGGCGGAGGGGCCCGCGCGGCGGCGCGCCGTGACCCCGCGGGAGGCGCGACGTGCAGGACCGTGACGTGGAGGACCGGAACGCGCAGGGCACCGGGCAGGACGGCGGCGGGCTGCCCGCCATCGCCGAGGTCCGGGCGGCGATGACCGCCCCCGGGCAGCTGTTCGAGATGGCCGAGACCGAGATACGCGGCGTGCGGACCCGCGTCTGGAAGAACGCCCCCGTCACCCTGCGCGACATCCTGGAGATCTCCCGCGCGCACGGCGACAAGGACTACCTGGTCTACGGCGGCGACCGGCTCACGTTCGCCGTCCACTACGCGCGGGCGGCGGCGTTCGCGCGCCGGCTCATCGAGCGGTACGGGATCGCCAAGGGCGACCGGGTCGCGATCGCCATGCGCAACTACCCCGAATGGTCGGTGGCGTTCTTCGGCGCCGCCGCAGCGGGCGCGGTGGTGGTGCCGCTGAACGCCTGGTGGAGCGCCGGGGAGCTGGAGTACGGGCTGGCCGACAGCGGCGCCAAGGTCCTCATCGCCGACGCCGAGCGCGCCGAGCGCCTGGCCGGGGTGCTGCCGAAGCTCGGCGTCCCGTGCCTGGTCGCCCGCCCGGACGGGCCGCCGCCCGACGGCGCCGAGGCGTTCGAGGACGCCCTCGGCGACACCGGCGACCCGGCCGCGGCCTCGCTGCCGCAGGTGGCGCTCGACCCCGAGGACGAGGCCACCATCTTCTACACCTCCGGCACCACCGGCCGGCCCAAGGGCGCCCTCGGCACGCACCGCAACATCGCCACCAACCCCGTCAGCCTCGCCTACGGGATCATGTCGGCCGGGGTCCGCGCCGGCCGGACGGTCGAGGAGCTGGCCGCGCCGCAGCCGCGGGTGACGCTGCTGAGCGTCCCGTTCTTCCACGCCACCGGCTGCCACTCGGTGCTGGTCGCCAGCGCCCTGCAGGGCGGCACGGTGGTGCTGATGTACAAGTGGGACGTCCGGCAGGCGCTGGAGCTGATCGAGCGGGAGAAGGTCACCGGGTTCGGCGGCGTGCCCACCATGGCCTGGCAGGTGCTCACCTCCCCCGACTTCGGCGAGTACGACACCTCCAGCCTCACCGGCGTCAGCTACGGCGGCGCGCCCGCCGCGCCCGCCCTCGTCGAGAAGATCAAGGAGCGGCTGCCCGAGCGGATGCCCGGCAACGGATACGGCCTCACCGAGACCTCCTCGGTCACCACCTACAACGGCGGGGTGAACTACCTGGAGCGGCCCGAGAGCGTCGGCCCGCCCGTCGCCGTCTGCGACGTCAAGGTCGTCGACCCCGCCGGGGAGGAGCTGCCGCCCGGCGAGGTCGGCGAGCTGCTCATCAAGGGACCCAACATCATCAAGGGCTACTGGAACAAGCCCGAGGCGACCGCGCGGGCGTTCGTGGACGGCTGGTTCTACAGCGGCGACCTGGCCCGCCTGGACGAGGACGGGTTCGTCTACATCGTCGACCGCGCCAAGGACATGCTCATCCGCGGCGGCGAGAACATCTACTGCGCCGAGGTCGAGGCCGCCCTGTACGAGCATCCCGCGATCGCCGACTGCGCGGTCATCGGCGTCCCCCACCAGGTCCTCGGCGAGGAGGTCGGCGCGGTGGTCGTGCTGCGCCCCGGCGCCGCGGCGGGCGAGGAGGAGATCCAGGACTTCCTGCGCGGCCGGATCGCCGCGTTCAAGGTGCCGGTGCACTTCTGGTTCCGCGACGAGGGCCTGCCCCGCAACCCCGGCGGGAAGATCCTCAAGACGCGGCTGCGGGAGGAACTGCTCGGCTGACCCGGCGGCACCGCCACCACCGGACGCCGCGTATCGTGATCTTGTGAGCGACCACGATCCGCGCACCGGCATCCGGCAGATCGACGCGCCCGGCCTGGTGCCCGGCCCCGGCTACAGCCACGCCGTGTCCGTCGACGTCCCCGGCCGCCTGGTCGTGCTCAGCGGGCAGATCGCCCTGGACGCCGCCGGGAACCTCGTCGGCCCCGGCGACCTGGAGGCCCAGACCCGGCAGGTGTTCGCCAACCTGGAGGCCGCGCTGACCGCGGCCGGCGCCCGCTGGGAGCACGTCGTGCGGCTCGGGTACTTCCTGCGGGACGCGGGCGGTGTCGGCGTCGTGCGGGCGGTGCGCGCCGAGTTCGTCCCCGAGGGCGTGTCCCCGGCCGCGTCGCTGGTGGAGGTGTCCCGCCTGGTCCGCGACGACCTGCTGGTGGAGATCGAGGCCATGGCCGTCGTCCCCGCCGCCTAGCCCGCCCGCCGCAAGATGTCAGGTGTTGCGGGACGTGTTGCGGGACGGCGGGCGGCGCTCGCACGCCAGGGGCTGGGTGCCGGTCTGGGCCGCCGAGGCCGAACGGGCCGCCCGCGAGCACGGGCCGCTGGCGGCCTCGCTGTGCTGGGGCGCCGCCCGTTTCCCCTGCCCGGCCACCCCGGCCCGCCGCGACGCGCACCGGCGGCAGCTGGAGCGCTACCTGGAGGCGGCGCCGGGCTACCGCGCCCGGTTCCGCCGGGAGCTCGTCACCGTCCCGGACGGCGACACCACCGGCCTGGCGGAGATCCCGGGCACGACCGTGTGGCTCGTGCGCGGCGCCACCCACTGCGCCCCCGAACGGTTCCGGCTCCTCATCCCCGCGGTCCAGGCCTGGCTGGCGGCCCGCCTGCCCCCGGGCCCGGCACCCGCGCCGCGGAGGCCGCGCGGCTGGCCCCGCTGGCACCCCACCTGCAACGCGGCACCGCCGGAGAACGCGACGGGGCGCCCCGGACACCCGGGACGCCCCCGTCACATGCGGCGGACGCTCAGACGTTCACCCCGAAGTCGGACGCGATGCCCGACAGGCCCGAGGCATAGCCCTGCCCCACCGCGCGGAACTTCCACTCGGCGCCGTTGCGGTACAGCTCGCCGAACACCATCGCGGTCTCGGTCGAGGCGTCCTCCGACAGGTCGTAGCGCGCGATCTCGCCGTTGTCGGCCTGGTTCACCACGCGGATGAACGCGTTGCGGACCTGGCCGAAGTTCTGCTGGCGGGTGTCGGCGTCGTAGATCGACACCGGGAAGACGATCTTGGTGATCTCGGCGGGGACCGAGGCGAGGTTCACCTTGATCTGCTCGTCGTCGCCCTCGCCCTCGCCGGTGAGGTTGTCGCCGGTGTGCTCGACCGAGCCGTCCGGGCTCTTGAGGTTGTTGAAGAACACGAAGTGCTGGTCCGAGAGGACCTTGTTCTCCGCCGAGCACAGCAGGGCGCTGGCGTCCAGGTCGAAATCGGTTCCGGTCGTGGTCCGAACGTCCCAGCCCAGACCAACCACGACGGCGGTCAGTCCGGGGGCCTCCTTGGTCAGCGAGACGTTGCCGCCCTTGCTCAGACTGACTCCCACTGTCTACCTCCGTATCGGCCAGCGGGTGAAGGGCACCCGCGTGCAGTCTGTCTTACCAGAACGGTAGCCACTCTCCGCTGGTTCCCCTTGCTCCTTGGCGAATTCGGGGCGTGGCGTGCCGGTTCGCCCCGCCGCGGCCGGGTGCTCAGGCGAGGAAGGAGGCGGGTGCGGTGACCGGGGCGGGCAGGTCGAGCGCGGCGGCCAGATCCTGGGCGCCGGGGGCCAGTTCGTCGCAGGTGCGGCGTCGTGCCGCCCACAGCTCGTCGAGCATGCCGGGCGGCACGACGCCCTCGTTGAGCAGGTCGGCGGCGCGGTGCTCCAGCCGGTCGAGGGCGTGCAGCCGCAGGACGGGACCGAGGGCGCGCGGCCCGCTCTCCAGGGCGGAGGCCAGGATCTCCAGGACGATGCGGTCGGCGCAGGCGGTGGCGGTCCGCGCGGCCAGGACGAGGTTGCCGTTCCATGCGGTGAAGGCGTCCTCGCCGCTTTGCAGGGCGTCGTTCACCCGGGCGGCGAGCCGGTCGCGCATCCTGCGCTCGGTGGCGCGGGCCAGGAACAGCCAGACGCGCGGGGACTCCAGGTCGCCGTCGTCGGGCGGCCCGGCCTCGGGTTCGGGCGGGACGTAGCGGTCCAGGTCGGCCATCGCGCGGGCGGTGTCGTAGAGGATCAGCTCGTTGTCGCCGCCGGCGTTCTGGTAGGCGTGCGCCAGGCCCCGGTAGGCGTTGAGGCGCTCGACCGCGGCGAACCCGGGCGCGCCGCTGTGCACGCGGCAGGCCGACACCGTCTCCTGCGCCTGGACGGTCGCGGCGGCCTTCAGCAGCGCCAGGTCGCGGTCGACCGCCGACCAGGGCGCCCACGCGGTCGCCGGACCGGCCGGGGCGTCCGCGGCGGCGGCGGGCCGGGGGGCGGTGACGTGCGCGGCGACGGCGGTGAGGGCGTAGGCCGAGGCCAGCGCGCCCAGCACCGCCTCCTGCTGGTTGCGGTAGTCGGTCAGCGGACGGCGCGGCGCCAGCCGCCCGAGCGTCGTGCGGCCCGCCGAATGGGCCAGCAGCATCCCCGCCGACGCCCGGGTGATCGCGGCGGAGGCGGAGACGACCGCCCGCCACACCGGCGGCGCGATCCCCATCGAGCGGGTCAGCCGCGCCGCCGCGGTCCCGGCGGGGTCGTGGAAGGTCCCGTCCGCCTCGATGCGGGCGCCGTCGCGCAACCACGCCTCGCCGGGGACGCGCAGGTCGTCGAGCAGGACGGCGGCGTAGTCGATCTGCAGCCCGGTCGTCTCCGGTGCCGCGACGATCCGGACGCCGGGCGGGACCGAGCCGTCCGGGCCCCGCAGCGGCACCGCGAACACGAACACGCCGCGTTCCTCGCCGCCGTGGACGAGGGTGGCGTAGACGGCGGCGGTCTTGGGGACGTCCGGATGGGCGGTGTTGGTGGGGAACTTGGCCGCCTGGCCGTCCGGGGTGCTCAGCACGAACCCTCCGGTGGCCGGGTCGTGGCGGGCGACGGTCCGCGGCGACAGGTGGCTGTTGCTGCGCCCCACCTCGGTCATCAGCAGGGTGCCGAACGACGCCATCGACTCCAGGGAGTCGCGGACCGCCCGCGTCCCGTCCTGGTCCGCGCCGAACCGCAGGACCGGGCCGAGAGCGAGGGTGTAGTGCAGCAGCATCAGGTGGAACAGCGGCGGGTCGGCGATCGCGGCGCGCTCCAGCAGCGCGCACAGCGCCGGCGGGTCGGCCAGCAGCTCGCCCGCGGGCGGTGCGGCGAGCCCGGCCCGGCGCAGCCGCTCGTAGGTGAGCGCCTGCCGGTCGCGGGCGGTGAGCCCGCCGGGGACGGTGAAGAACTCCTCCGGGACGGCCTCCCGCACCCTGGCTCGCGCCTTGGCGTCCAGGGACGTGCCGCGCACGAACCCGAGCAGATCGGCGGCGGTGCTCATGAGCCGTCCTCCCGGTCGCGGGAGGGGGCCACGCCGGAGGCGGCCTTGCCGGTGAGCCCGTGGCGGGGGCGGTCGCGCAGCGGCGCCAGGGTCCGCACCCCCGGGAGGGTCAGCCGCGCGCACTGGCACAGCGCGTTGCCCGCGCCGGCCTCGGTGAACACGGTCGCGCCCGCCGCGTGCACGGCGCGCAGCGCCTCCGGCAGCCGGACGGGCCGGACGATGCAGTCGGCCATGGCGCGGTGCAGGTCGTCGCCGTCGTGGTAGGCGCGGCCCCGGACCGGTGAGTGCACCGGCAGCTCCAGGGGCCGCTGCGGGAAGTCGCGGATCATCGCGTACCACTCGTCGTCGGCGCCGGCCATCGAGGGATGGTGCGACAGGTAGGGGACGGCGAGGCGCACGGCGTTGACGCCCCGGCCGCGTGCGGCGTCCAGGACGGTGTCCAGTGGCCCGTCGGGTCCGGACACGACCGTGACCTCCGGGGCGTTCAGGCAGGCGACGACCACCTCCGGAGCGCCGGCGGCCTCGATGCACGCCCGGGTGGCGTCCTCACCGGCCTCCAGCAGCCCCATGCCGCCGCCCCGGCCGCGCCGGGCCAGCACGCCGACCGCCGCGACCGCCATGCGGGCGCCGTCGGCGATCGAGAACGCGCCCGCGCACACCAGCGCGGCGATCTCCCCGAAGCTCTGCCCGACCGCGAACCGGGGGTGGACGCCGTGCGCGCGCAGCGCCCGGTCCGCGGCGACGGACGCGGCATAGGAGGCGAGCTGGGCGACGCCGGGAGTGCGGGCCGCGGCCCGGTACCCGCGCGGATCCACCAGCAGGATCGACCGCAATGACGGCCATCCGGCGCGCGGCAGGCCCTCCTGGACGGCGTCCAGGACGTCGGTGACGGCGCGTGCGGCGGCGGGTCCGGTGGCGGCGAGGCCCGCCAGGTCGGGGACGCCGGCGGAGCCGGTACCTGGGAAAAGGAAGGCGCAGACGTCGTCGGGTTTGAGCTCCTCGGCCGGGCTGACTCGGGGGGACGGCACGCGGGGTCTCCTTACCTGGAAGGAAGGCTCACGTCTCTATTCGACTAAATGCTGCGTTATAGACAGATATGGAACATAAACCCTGAAATGGGATTATTCACTCATGGGATGGGGCTGACAACCGTCAGTGCTGTGAGCAGGGGGGAGTGCGCGCATGACAGTGCCGGACGCGCCCGGACGGACCCGGCCGGGCGGGCACGACGCGGACGCCGGCCGCGGATGGGCGATCCGCGGGACCGGCGCCCACCTGCCCCGCGAGTACGTGGCCAGCGACGAGCTGTCCCGCGCGCTGGGCCTGGACCCGTCGTGGATCGAGCGGCGCACCGGGATCGCGCGCCGGCACGTCGCCGCGCCCGGCGAGGCCGCCTCCGACCTGGCCGCCGCCGCCGCGGACCGGGCGCTGCGCGCCGCCGGGCTGGACGCCGCCGGCATCGGGCTGCTGGTGGTCGGCACCTCCACCCCCGACGTCATCGCCCCCTCCACCGCCTGCCGCGTGCAGGTCGCGCTCGGCGCCCGCAACGCCGCCGCGTTCGACATCTCCGCCGCCTGCAGCGGGTTCGTCTTCGGGCTGCAGACCGCGATCGGCTGGCTGGCCACCCAGCGCGGCTCCGCCCCGTACGCGCTGGTCGTCGGCGTCGAGGTGTACTCGCGGTTCCTCAACCGCGCCGACCGCGCCACCGCCGCGCTGTTCGGCGACGGCGCCGCCGCCGCGGTCGTCGGGCCCGCCCCGGCGCCGTACGGGATCGGCCCGATCACCCTCGGCTCGGACGGCTCCGGCGCCGAGGACGTGCTGATCCCCGCGGGCGGCAGCCGGCTGCCCGCCAGCCCCGAGACCCTCGCCGCGCTCGGCCACACCATCCACATGGACGGCCGCGCCGTCCGCGACTTCATCACCGCGATCTTCCCGCGGCTGGTGGCCGAAGCGACCGAGGGCGCCGGGATCAAGCCCGCCGACCTGGCCCTGGTGGTGCCGCACCAGCCCAACCCGCGGCTGGTCGCCTCGCTCGCCCCGGACGCAGGCCTGGAACCGCGGCAGCTGGCGATCGTCGGGCACGACGTCGGCAACATCGGCGCCGCCAGCATCCCCTTCGCCCTCGACAGGGCCGTCCGCACGTCCCGGATCGGGCCCGGCGACCTGGTGCTGCTCGCCGGCTTCGGCGCCGGCCTGACCTGGGGACACACGCTCATCACCTGGCCGCCCGCCTGACCTCTCCACCGTATATGCCTTGAAAGTTATATGCGAAAAGGGTTATGTTCGGAGGCGGCGGCGCGCGGCGCGTGGCCCGCCGCACGTCCGGGCAGAACGCGACCGAGGAGGCAGGCGAGATGAGCACCGGCGAGCAGCACCCCGACGGCACGGCCACCCAGAGGGACGGGCGGACCCTGCTGCGCTTCGAGCGCCGCCTGCGCCACCCGCCCGAACGGGTCTGGCGCGCCCTCACCGACCCCGCCGAACTGTCGGCCTGGCTCGCCGAGGCCGTCCTGGAACCCGCCGTGGGCGGCAAGTTCGCGCTGCGGTGGCTCAACACCGGCGACGCCGCCGACGAGACCGTCGCCCGCGGGACCGTCACCGCCTTCGACCCGCCCCGCCTGCTGGAGCTGGACTCCGACATCCACGGCCGGCTGCGCTGGGAGCTGGCCCCCTCCCCCGAAGGGACGCACCTGGTGTTCACCAGCGACGTCCAGCCACCCGGCGAGTACCTCGTCCAGACGCTCGCCGGATGGCACCTGCACCTGGACTACCTCGCCGAGGCCCTGGACGGCTCCCGCGTCGACTGGGCCGGCTGGACCACCGACCGCTGGCAGGTCCACCACGACCGCTACGCCGAACGGCTCGGCGCCCTGGACGCCGTCCGCGCCCTCTACCGGCGGATCCTGGACGGCTGGAACGCCCGGGACGGCGCCGCGTTCGCCGCTCCGTTCCGCGACGACGGCGAGACGATCGGGTTCGACGGCACCCTGCACTCGGGCCGCGAGCGCATCGCCGCCCAGCTCGACGCGATCTTCGCCGACCACCGGACCGCCCGCTACATCGGCCGGGTGCGCGAGGTCCGGGTGATCGGACCCGGCGCCGCCGTCCTGCGCGCCGTCGCCGGCATGGTCCCGCCCGGATCCTCCGACATCGACCCCGAGGCCAACAGCGTGCAGACGCTCACCGCGTCCCAGCTCATGGGCGAGTGGCGCGTCGCGCTGTTCCAGACCACCCCGGCCGCCTACCACGGCCGCCCCGAGGCCGCCGAAGCCCTCAGCGCCGAACTCCGATCCCTCCTGCCCGGCGACGGCTGAGGCCGCCGCGCAACGGCGGACGGCCCGGGGCCTGGTGGCCGCCGGGCCGTCCGCCGTTCGGGAGCCGTGCGCGCCCGCGCCGGCCCGCCGTCAGCGCTTCAGCGAGCGCAGCACCTCCCGGGACTCGGCGCGGCGGTCCCAGACGACGGCCGCGAACACGACCGCGAGCCCGGCGGGCATCAGCGCCCACGCCGGCTCCAGCACCAGCAGCTGGGTGAGCGCGGCACCGGCCATCAGGCCGATCAGCCCGGCCGCGGCGAGCCCGGCCAGCCGCGGGACCACCAGCCCGATCGCGCCGGCGGCCTCGACCGCGCCGGTCACGTACCGGAACCACTGGCCCCAGCCGATCTCCTCGAAGGTCCGGACGGCCTCGGCCTGCCCGGCGAACTTCGGCAGCGCCGACGCGAACAGCAGGAACGCGGCGATGAAGATCTGCGCGCCCCACAGCACCCTGCGGAGCGTGCGGCGCTCGCCGGGAGCGGTCTGGGCGGTGCCGGTCTGGGCGGTGGTGAGGGTCCGGGTGCTCATGATCGGGGTCCTTCCGTGCGGTGTCTCATCGGCCGTTCACTGACGCGTCGCGCGGCCGGCCGCCGGATCGACATCCCGCCGGATTTTCTTCAGAAGTTTTTCCGCCGCCGTATCACCCCAGGTGAGAGGCGGTGGCCTCGGCCGCGGCGGCGGCCGTCGCGCGGACGAACGCCGCCAGCGCCCGGGACCGGGACGTCTCGGGCCACGCCAGCACCAGCGTGGTCGGCTCGGCGTCCCGCACCGGCACCGCCGTCAGGTCCTCGCGCAGCAGCCCCCGCATCGACGCCGGCAGGATCGCCACCGCCCGGCCGAGCGCGATCAGCTGCATCAGCTGCCCGCCGTCGCTGATCGCCGGGCCGTCGCCCGGTCCCGTCCCGTACGGGGCGTGCGGCCGGGCCTCGCCCTCCAGGTCGGCCATGGCCACCTCGGCGCGGCCCGCCAGCCGGTGGTTCCTCGGGAGGACGGCGACCTGCCGCTCCGTCAGCAGGTCCTCGGTGGCCAGTCCGGTGACGTCCTGCCGCGGCGTGTACAGCAGCGCGGCGTCGGCGCGGCCCTCCCGCACCGCCCGATCCGCCCCGTACCCGAGCAGCATCTCCACCGGCACCGCGTCCGGCTCGCGCTCGTAGGCGGCCAGGATCGCCGGGAGCAGCCCGCCGCCGTCCCCGCCCGGCTTCAGCGCCAGGACCAGCCGGGGCCCGGTGTCACCGGCGCGGCGGGTGCGGCGGACGGCGGCCGCGACCGCCTCCAGCGCGGCGGCCCCCTCCGCCAGCAGCGTCTCCCCGGCCGGGGTCAGCACGACCCGGCGGCTCGTCCGCTCCAGCAGCGTCACCCCCAGCCGCCGCTCCAGCCGGCTGATCGCCCGCGACAGCGGCGGCTGCGCGATGCCCAGCCGCTCGGCCGCCCGCCCGAAGTGCAGCTCCCGCGCCACCGCCAGGAAGTAGGTCAGCTCGCGCGTCTCCACCACGTCCATACCCCCAGGGTATTGATCGCGCGCCGATCGGTGTTGGAGCCCGCGGCCCCGCCGGTGGTGGGGTGAAAGGCATGAACGACACCACGACCGCCCTGGTGACCGGGGCGAACAAGGGCATCGGGTACGCCATCGCCGCGGGGCTCGCCGCACGCGGCATGACCGTCCTGATCGGCGCCCGCGACCCGGGCCTGGGCGAGAAGGCCGCCGCGTCGCTGCGCGACGCCGGGCACGACGCCCGCGCCGTCACCCTGGACGTCACCGATCCCGCCACGGTGCAGGCGGCGGCCCGGCAGGTCGGCGACACCACCGGGCGCCTGGACGTCCTGGTCAACAACGCCGGCATCTCCGGCGGCGCCGACCACCTGCCCGACGAGGCCGACCTCGACGCCGTCCACCGCGTGTTCGACACCAACCTGTACGGCGTGATCAGGGTGACCAACGCGATGCTGCCGATGCTGCGCCGCTCGCCCGCCGGACGCATCGTCAACATCTCCAGCGGCACCTCGTCGATGACCGCGATGACCGACCCGGACCACTACTTCTGGAACGCCGCCGCCTCCGCCGCCTACCCGGCGTCCAAGGCGGCGCTGAACATGCTCACCATCCAGTACGCCAAGCGGCTGCGCGACACCGGCATCCTGGTCAACGCCGCCGCGCCCGGAGCCTGCGCGACCGACTTCACAGTGGAGTTCGCCCGCCTGACGGGCCGGACCATCGACCGGACCGCCGAGCAGGGCGCCGCGATCGCGATCCGGCTCGCCACCCTCGGCGACGACGGCCCGACCGGCGGGTTCTTCCACGACGACGGCCCCGTCCCCTGGTGAGCCGTCCTCCGGGTCAGGCGGCGCGGGGGTAGCGGGCGCGCATCGCGTCGATGTACCGGTCGCGGGAGACGGGCCCGCCGAAACGCAGCCGGTCGTAGGCGGTGAACGGGGGCGCCAGCGCGTCCAGCTCGTCGATCAGGGCGTGCAGCCGATGCGTCCAGGCCGGCGTCCCCGCGTCCGGCTCCCCCGGCGCCGCATCGATCGCG
This sequence comes from Actinomadura madurae, assembly GCF_900115095.1. Lineage (GTDB taxonomy): Bacteria > Actinomycetota > Actinomycetes > Streptosporangiales > Streptosporangiaceae > Spirillospora > Spirillospora madurae. The sequence continues at coordinate 143,258 of NZ_FOVH01000009.1, read as the reverse complement.
CTGACCAGGGCGTCCTTGTACTGGATCGTCTGGGGCGTGACCGAGCGCAGGCACACGTACTGGCCGCTCAGGTAGGAGTTCCACTCCGCCTTGCCGGCGGCCTCGTCGTCCCAGTGCGCCAGGAACCACTCCTCCAGCGCGTCGACGCCACCGGCCCGGTCGGCGAGGGCGAACAGGTCGGACGGGACCATCTCCGCGCCGTCGGAGCGCAGGTATCCGGGCAGGGGCAGCCCGCCGTCCAGCATCAGGCGGCGGACCCGTCCGGCGTCGCGGCCGGTGCGGGCGCACAGGTCCTCCAGCTCGGTGAACCACGCGGTGACGTAGGCGTCATCCTCGGGCGTCATCGGATGGTCGCCGTTGACCTCCCGGAACCGCTCGGCCAGCCGCGCCTTCAGCTCGGAGTCGCTCATCCCCGGACGCTAACCCGGGGTCGTTTCGGCGCCCGCCGAAATGTGACCGCCCCGCCGCCCCCCGCCGCTCACCAGGGCGACAGGACGAGCGCCTGGACGGCCACCGCGGTCGCCGCCTGCGCCGCCAGCCACGCCCGCGGCCGGGACCGGTGCAGGGCCGCGGCGACCATCGCCCAGGCCGCGAACGGCAGCCAGATCCGCTCGACCTCGCCCTTGGTGACCCCGGAGGCGTCCAGGGCGAGCACGCCGAGCAGCGCCGCCCCGGCCAGCGCGGCCACCGGACCCGCGGGCGACAACGTCCGCGACCTGCCGTCCCGCCACAGCGTCGCCAGCGCGCGGGGCAGGGCGTGCGCGACCGCGGGACCGGTGAGCAGGCCCAGCACCGCCAGGTTCGCGACCGCGAAGTAGGCGTAGGAGCGCTGCGCCGACCCGCGGCTGACCAGGTAGGTGTCCAGGGTCGCGCGGACACCGTCCGGCCACCAGAACCCCAGCAGCGTGAACGCGGCCGGCGCCACCGCCAGGCCTGCGGCGAGCGCCACGAGCACCCGGACCCTTGGACGGGCGAGCAGCAGCACCGCCAGCGGCACCGCGAACAGCGGCAGCAGGCCGTAGCTCAGATACGGCAGGCACCCCAGCAGCACCCCGCCCGCGACGGCGCAGGCAAGCGCCCACGTCCCCGCCCGGCGTGCGGCCAGCGCGGCCAGCGCCGTGCCCCACGCGCCCACCGCCAGGAAGAACGCGTCCATCGACGTGGCGACCCACACCGCCATCGGCGCCAGCACCAGGAACGGCAGCGCCGCCCGCGCCGCCTGCTCCCCAGCCACGCACCGCACCGTGACCGCGATCGCGGCCACCGCCGACGTCCCCGCCGCGATGATGAACGCCGCCGCCCATCCCGTGCCGCCGAACCCGGCCTTCTCCAGCGCCCACAGCACCAGCATCGGCATCGGCGGATGCCCCCGCACGTGCGTGGTGTAGCCGCCCAGCCGCTCGGTGAAGGTCTGCAGCCACAGGAGCGGGTCGGGCCGCAGCTGGGCCAGGCCCGCCGGATACTCGGTCGGCGCGTCCAAGGGCGCCGCCGGCGCGCCCCACCCGCCGGAGACCGCCAGCGCGACCGTCCACAGCGCGGCGCCCGCCCAGGCGACCGACGGCAGCGCCCGCCACGGGAGCCGCGCCGCGAGCACCGGCAGGGCCGCCACCGCCGCGGCGGCGACCGCGGCGGCGGGCAGCATCTGCCAGGTCAGGGGCCACCCCCGCGCCCGCGCGTGCAGCGGGGGCAGCCGGTCCTCGGTCGCCAGCCCGGCGCGCCGCAGGTACCAGCCCACCGCGAACGCGGCCGCGATCCCGGACGCCCACACGGCGACGGCGATCCACCCCGGCCATCCGCGCCGTCTCGGGGACAGGGTCGCCGCCGGGCGCTTGCGGACATCGGTGAGGGTCATCGGCTCGGTCCCTTCGCAGATGGCCGGGGCGCGCGGGTCGCTCCACCGCCCCGGAGGCGGCGGCGCCCGATGACGGCGCGCGCCACTGCGGTACAGACCGCCACCGCGGCGATGGCGCCCAGCACGATGAGGAGGTTGCGCTCGTAGGGCAGCGGCAGGCGGGACGGCTCCTCGGCGCGGCGCCCGTACCCCAGCACGAGCGGAAGCGCGACCGCCGTGACGCACGCGGCGACGACGAGCGCCGCCCGCACGACGCGCCGGAACCGCGCGGGCAGGAGCCCGGTGACCAGCCCAGCCGCCAGCACCGCCGGGACCAGGACCCCGTCGTGCAGGATCGCCGCCCCGGCGAACCACGCCGCCCACCGGGCGACCGGCACCTCCATCACGATCCCGCGGAGCCCGAGCGCGATGAGCGCCAGACCCGCGGTGTACGCCGCCGCCAGCGCGGCGGTCCGCGCGTTCACGAGACCACCAGCCGGTGCACCCATTTGGTCTGCATGACCCCGGGCCGGTTCGGCGCGATCAAGCGGCAGGGGTAGCCGTGGTCGAGCGCGAGCGGCTCGCCGTTGAGGCCGAGGGCCAGCAGGGTCAGCGGGTCGCGCCAGTGCGGCGGGGCGACCCGCGAGGTGCGGTAGAGCCCGTAGCGCTCCAGCGACTCGACCCGCACCTGCGCGTCGTCGGAGACGCCGGCCATGCGCAGCACGTCCCGCAGCCGGACGCCCCGCCAGGACGCCTCCACGCTCCAGCCCTCCACGCACGCGATGGGCAGCCGCGCGGTGTGCTGCGGCAGCGCGCGCAGCTCGTCCAGGGACAGGCTGACCTCCCGGGCGACGCGGCCGGTCACCGTGAGCCGCCAGGCGGGGTCGCGGGCCATCGGGCCGACGCCGGTCGCGGCGGCCGACTTGTTGACCGGGACGCCCTGCGGCCCGTTGCCCGGACGGCGGGGGGCCAGCACCGCCAGCCGCGCAAGCGGGGTGAACGCCTCTCCCACCGTGGTCGCGGCGATGACACCGCTCGCCCCGGCGACGGTGAGCAGGAAGCCGCGGCGGCCCACCGAGTCCTGCGGCCGGGTCATCACCGTCCGGCGCACCTTCGACCACCGCTCGGTCACGTGGATGACCAGCGCGCCGACCAGGATGTAGGCCGTCCAGTAGTGCGCGGTGGTGAAGAAGAACCGGAACGGGTACCAATAGGCGATGTTCAGCACCCCGGTGACGAACTGGAACAGCGCCGCGCCGACCAGCACGAACACCAGCAGCCGCTGCACCCCGTGGACGACCGAGCGGGCCGGCGGCCACTGCCACAGCTTCGGGTAGACCGTCCACATCTTGGCCAGCAGCAGCGGCACCGTCGCCACCCCGCCGATGACGTGCACGCCCTGGGTGACCCGGTAGAGGTTCACCGGCCGGGACGGCCAGCGCATCCACCCGGCGGGCTGCTGCATGAAGTGGCTGACCAGCCCGGTCCCGAACGAGACCAGGATGCAGACGCCGAGCGCGATGCCGAGCCAGGACGCGACGCGCTCGTCGTGCAGGCGGCTGGTGAACCGCCCCGAGAGCGTCGTCAGCACCGCCGGGGGCTTCACGAACGCGGGTCTCACGACCGCAGGGCGACGAACCATCGGCCCGCCTCCTCCCAGAACTCGGTGACGGTCGCGGCGCACATCGCGGCCAGGGCCGCGGCGGCGTCGGCGGACACGTGCGCCCAGGCGAACCACTCGCCGACCGACCGGGGCGAGCGCAGCCGCAGCGGCTCCACCCGCGACCCGGCGCCGGGCGGCTCGACCTCCATCAGCACCTGCCCGCCGGGCGCCAGCAGCGCCAGGACGCGGCGCAGCAGCGCGGCCGGGTCGCCGCCGATCCCGATGTTGCCGTCGGCGAGCAGCACGGTGCCCCAGCGGCCGGTGCCGGGGACGCGGCCGAAGACGTCCCGGCACAGTGCCGGGCCGCCCGCCGCGACCGTCAGCGCGACCGCGGAGGGGGCCACGTCGATGCCCAGCACCGGGAGCCCGCGCCGCGCCAGCGCCACCGTCAGCCGGCCGGGCCCCGAGCCGACGTCGAGGGTCGGGCCCGCGCAGCGGTCCAGCAGGCCGCCGTCGCCGGGGCGGACCGCCAGCCAGTCCTGGAGGGGCAGCGGGCGGCGGCGCCCGTCGGCGTGCTCGATCTCGACCGGGGCGCTGCCGCGCAGTGCCTCCTCGTACAGCTCACCGATCATGCCGGGACGGTCCTGACCCCGAGCTCGCGGACGGCGGCGGCGAACCGGGTCCCGGGCGCGGACGCGGCGACGGCCTCGGCGTCGGCGGGGGTGTCGACGTCGGTGAGCTCGGGCAGCGCCGCCACCCGCAGCCCTGCCGCGCGCAGCCGCGCCAGCTGGACCGCCCCGGTGTCGGGCCGCGACATCGGGACGCCGCGCAGCAGCCGCGCGTCGGGGCGGCGCAGCCCGAGCAGCCAGAACCCGCCGTCGGCCGCGGGGCCGAACACCGCGTCGCTGCGGCCCAGCTCCCGGGCGGCGCGGGCCAGCACGGCGGGCGTGACCTGCGGGGTGTCCATGCCGATCAGCACCATCGGCCGGCCGTCCCAGGCGTCGTCGAAGGCGGCGGCCAGGCGCTCGTCCAGGCCGGCGCCGCGCTGGGCGGTGACGGCGAAGCCGTCCGGCAGCCACGGGCCGGGCGTCCCGGCGAGCGCGAGGGTGCGGCGGGCGGCGGGCGCCGCGGCGACCGCGGCGAGGGTGTCGTGCAGGGCCGCCCGCGCCAGCGCGGCGGCCTCGGCGGGCGTGTAGGCGGGCGTCAGGCGGGTCTTGACCCGCCCGGCGACGGGCTCCTTGGCGATGACGATCAGGTCGGCCTGCGCGGTACCCGTCATGGCGCGACCTCCGCCAGCACGCGGCGCATGTCGCGGACGGCGCGGACCGTCCCGCCGACCGTCCCGGTCACCTTCGAGGCGCCGGTGCGGGGCAGGTAGGGGACGTCGATCTCCCCGATCCGCCATCCGGCGCGGGCGGCGCGCAGGACCATCTCCAGGGGGTAGCCGAACCGGCGGTCCTCCAGCCCGAGGGCCAGCAGATCCGCGCGGCGGGCGGCGCGCATCGGCCCGAGGTCGTGCAGCCGCGTCCCGGCGCGCCGGTTCAGCGACCGGGCCAGGACGGCGTTGCCGAGCCGGGCGTGCGGCGGCCACGCGCCCCGCCCGGACGGCCGCCGCCGCCCGAGCACCAGCCCGGATCCGCCGCCCGACTCCAGCACGCCGAGCGCGGCGGTCAGCCGGGGCAGCTCGGCCGGGTCGAGCGAGGCGTCGGCGTCCATGACGCACACGACCTCGGTCTCGGCGGCCAGGAGCCCGGCGTGGCAGGCGGCGCCGAAGCCGCGGGCCGGCGCCGGGACGACGCAGGCGCCGTGCTCGGCGGCCACGCGCGCGGAGTCGTCGGTGGAGGCGTTGTCGACCACCAGGGCCCGGAAGCCCTCGGGCATCCGGGTCAGCACCCAGGGCAACGCCTCGGCCTCGTTGAGGCAGGGAAGAACCACATCGATCACAGCTCTGACGCTACTTTCCGTGACGTGAGGATGACCCTTACGAACTGGTGACGGGCCGCCGGGCGAACTCGGCGACGCCGTCGGCGAACGGCACCGACGGGGAGAAGCCCAGCTCGCGGCGGGCGCGGTCGGGCCGGGCGACGATGTGGCGGACGTCCCCCAGCCGGTACCCGCCGGTCACCCGCGGCCGCGGGCCGCCGAACACGGCGGCGAGCGCGTCCGCCATGTCGCCGATGGTGCGCGGCTCGCCGCTGGCGATGTTGTAGGCGCGCAGCCCGGCGGGCTCGGGCGGCCCGGCCGCGACCCGCTCCAGCGCCAGCACGTTGGCGCGGGCGACGTCGCGGACGTGGACGAAGTCGCGCCGCTGCGCGCCGTCCTCGAACACCAGCGGCTCCTCACCGCGCATCAGCCGCGACCGGAAGATCGCCGCTACCCCGGCGTAGGGGGTGTCGCGCGGCATCCGCGGCCCGTAGACGTTGTGGTAGCGCAGCGCCGCGACGGACCCGCCGGTGGAGCGCGCCCAGGACGCCGCGAGGTGCTCCTGCGCGAGCTTGGTGTCGGCGTAGACGTTGCGGGGGCCGGGCGGGGCCTCCTCCCCGACGGCGCCGGGCGCGAGCGGCCGCCCGCACGCGGGGCAGCCGGGCTCGAACCGCCCGGCGCGCAGCGCGTCCTCGGGGCGGGGCCGGGGCCGGACGGGGCCGTGGACGTCGCAGGAGTAGGCGCCCTCCCCGTAGATCACCATCGAGGACGCCAGCACCAGGACGCCGACGCCGGCGCGCGCCATCTCCGCCAGCAGGACGGCGGTGCCCTGGACGTTGACCGAGGTGTAGTCCGGCAGGTCGGAGACGTCCACGCCGAGGCCGACCTTGGCGGCCTGGTGGCACACGGCGTCGACGCCCTCCAGCCGCCGCGCGACCTCGGCGGGGTCGCGGACGTCGGCGGGCCCTCCGCCGAGCCCGTCCGGCCGCAGGTCGAGGCCGCGGACGCGGTGGCCCGCGGCGGTCAGCGCCTCGGCGATGTGCGAGCCGATGAATCCGGCCGACCCGGTGAGCAGTACGTTCATGCGGATGAACGTAGGCCGCCGGTCCCGCCCGCAGCGCCGCGAAGGGGCCCGTCAAGGCACCTTGTTCGAACCTTGTAAGAACTTCACCCGGGCCCCGCCGCGGTCAGGCGACCGCCCCGCCGACGACCGGGGCGAGCAGGCCGACGGCCTTGTCGACGTCGGCCTCGGTGGTGGTGAGGTGGAACGCGCAGCGCAGCCTCCCGGCGCGCACGGTGGCGACCACCCCGTTGCGGCGCAGCATGTCGGCGGTGCCGTCCGGGACGGGCACCGGCACGATCGCCGAGTCCCCCGGCGGCAGGCCGAGGCCGGCGCGGAACCGGCGCGCCAGCCCCACGTCGTGGTCGTGGATCGCGGCGACCCCGACGCGTTCGAGCAGTTCCAGGGCGGGGGCGTGCCCGGCCCAGCACTGCCAGGCCGGGGACAGGTCGAGGCGGCGCGCGTCCGCGGCCAGCCGCAGCGGCAGCCCGTAGATGGAGTCCCAGATGTCGGCGCCGGCGTACCAGCCGGCCCCGGCCGCGGGCAGGTCGTCCAGCGCCTCCCGGGTGCCGGTGAGGAAGCAGGTGCCGCGCGGGCCGAGCAGCCACTTGTAGCCGCCGGCGACGAGCCAGTCGACCCGCTCGGCGGGCAGCGGCAGCCAGCCGGCGGCCTGGGTGGCGTCCAGCAGGATCCGGGCGCCGTGGCCGCGGGCGGCGTCGATCAGGTCGTCCATGGGGGCGACGCGGCCGTCGGCGGACTGCACCGCCGACACCGCGACCGCGCTCGTGCCCGCGCGGACCTCCTCGGCGATCCGCTCCAGCGGTACGGACCGGACGGCCAGGTCCGGGCGGGCCGCGAACGGGAACAGCAGCGAGGTGAAGTCCCCGTCGGCGACCAGGACCTCGGCGCCGGCGGGCAGGGACGCCGCGACCAGCCCCACGAAGTAGGACACCTGCGGCCCGCACGCGACGCGGGCGGCGGGGACGCCGAGCAGCCGCGCGAACGCCTCCCGGCACCTGGTGACCGCCTCGTCGAACGCGCCGGAGGTCATCAGCCCGGCGGCGCGGTCCCGCTCGGTCGCCAGCATCGCCTCGTGCGCGGCGCGCGGCGGCAGCCCGTAGGTGGCGGTGTTGAGGTAGGTGACGCCGGCGGTGAACTCGCGCTGCGCCTCCTGGATGGAAAGGCTCATGTACTGATGGTCGGCGACGAACGACCCATAGCACAAAGTACGGTTTTCTTGGCCACCCATCAGTGCGGTTGATAGCTTGCGGGGATGCTGGACCTGCACCGGGGCCGGATCCTGCGCGAGGTGGCCAGGCTCGGCTCGATGACCGCCGCCGCGAAGTCCCTCGCCTACACCCAGCCCGCCGTCTCCCACCACGTCGCGCGGCTGGAGGCCGAGGTCGGCACCCCGCTGGTGGTCCGGCACGGCCGCGGCGTCCGGCTGACCGAGGCGGGCCGGATCCTGGTCGAGCACGTCGAGGACGTCCTGGCCCGCATGGACGACGCCGAGGAGCAGATCGCCGCGATCGCCGGGCTGCGCGCCGGCCGGGTCCGGGTCGCGGTGTTCCCCACCGCCGCGGGCGGGCTGCTTCCCGACGCGCTGGCCCGGCTGCGCGCCCGCGCGCCCGGCGTGTCGGTCACGCTGGTGGACGCCGAGCCGGCGGAGGCGCTGGCCTTGCTGCGCGCCGGGGAGACCGACATCGCGGTGGTGTTCCGCCACGTGTCCAGGCCGCCCGAGACCGACTCCCGGTTCCGCGAGATCGTGCTGCGCGAGGACCCGCTGCGGCTGCTCGTCCCCGCCGCGCACCCGGTCGCCTCGTCCGGCCGGCCGCGGCTCGCGGACCTGGCCGGCGAGACGTGGGCGTCGGGCTGCGCGCGGTGCCGCGACCATCTGCGGTGGGCGTGCGAGAAGGCCGGGTTCACCCCCGACATCGCCTTCGCCACCGAGGACCATGTCGCGATCCAGCGGCTCGTCGCGCGGGGGCTGGCCGTCACGACGCTGCCGGGGCTGGCGCTCGACCTGCACGCCGAGCCCGGCGTCGCCGTCCCCGACGTGCCGGACGTCGGCGGCCGCACGATCAGCGCGATCGTCCCGGCGGGCCCGCGCCCGCCGGCGGTGGCGGCGCTGCTGGACGAGCTGGCCGCCTCCTCCGCGGCCTCCCCGGCGGGCTAGGACAGGTGGCGGTGCAGGTCGGTGAGGCGGCCCGCGGCGGCGCGGACGGCCTCGGTCAGGCCCGGCAGCCGGTCGTCGCCGAACCGCACCGACGGGCCCTGCAGCGCCAGGGCCGCGAACACCCGCCCGCCGCCGTCGCGGACCGGCGCGGCCACCGCGCGGACGCCGGCCAGGCGTTCCTCGTCGTTGACCGAGTAGCCGCGCTCGCGGACCCGTTCCAGGTCGGCGTCCAGGTCCGCGCGGGCGACGATGGTGGCGGGCGTGTAGCGCGGGAACGGCTCGTCCATCGCGACCGGGTCGTCGTCGTAGGCCAGCAGCGCCTTGCCCATCGCGCACGTGTGGATCGGGTTGCGGTCGCCCGGCGGCTGGTCGTAGCGCAGCGGGTGCACCGACGGCAGGTGCATCAGCACGGCGACCTCGTCGCCGGCGCGCACGCCGAGGCTGACCGCCTCGCCCGTCCCGTCCCGCAGCGCGGTCAGCTCGGGCTGCAGCAGGGTGGCGCCCATCCGCTCCAGCGCGAGCCGGCCGAGGATCGCGGTGGTGGGCCCGAGGAAGTACCGCTCGGTCGCCGGATCCTGCGCCAGCATCCCGGTGGCGTGCAGCGCGTGCACGATGCGGTGCGCGGTGCTGACCGACAGCCCGAGCCGGTGCGCGATCTCCGTCGGGGTCTGCCGGGCGGCGCCCTCGAAGGAGCGGAGCACGGCCACCGACCGGTCCACCGTCTGTGTGCCCGGCTTGGGGTGGTAAGTCCCTTCCGTGCGCTCGTCCGTCACGGGACCCATCCTCCCACCGCGTCCGGCGGGACGGCCGCAGGGGGCGTGCCATAGTGGGCACGTGGCACCCGACACCCCGGTACGCGCGTCCAGTCCGCACAGGGTCCGCAGGGCGGCGCGCGCCCCGTCCCCGTCGCTGACCGTCCGGCACGGGATCGGGTTCGCCATGAACCCGTGCGCGAGCCTGCTGCGCCTGTACGCCGAGGCGGGCCCGGTCGCGGCGATCGGGACGCGCCGCAAGCCGTTCGTGCACCTGTTCGGCCCGGACGCCAACGCGTTCGTGTTCGCCAACTCCGCCCTGTTCCAGTGGCGGGAGGCGTTCGACCTGCTGGTCCCGGTGAACGGGGAGACCGCGCTCATCGTCAGCGACGGCGCCGACCACCGGCGGCGGCGCCGGCTCGTCCAGCCCGCGTTCCACCACCGCCGCGTCGCCGGGTACGTGGCGCGGATGGCCGCCAACACCGACGCGGCCCTGGATTCCTGGCGCCCCGGCCAGACCCTGGACGCCTACGCCGAGCTGCGCGCGGTGATCCGCCGCAACACGGTCGAGGTCCTGTTCGGCGACCGGCTCGCCGCCGACGCCGAGGTGATCGGCCGGCGGCTGCAGGTCGCGCTCGCCGCCATCGACCAGAACTTCGTCCTGCAGATGATGCTGCGGTCGGTGCCGAACCCGTACATGCGGCGCGTCGCCGCGTCCCGCGACCTGGTCGTCCGCCGGGTCGACGAGGAGGTCGAGCGGCGGGAGGCCGAGGGCGGCGAGCACGACGACGTGCTCGGCATGCTGCTGGCGGCCCGCGACGAGGACGGGACGGGCCTGACCCGCCAGGAGCTCCAGGACCAGGTCATCAGCCTCATCTCCGCCGGCTACGACACCACCAGCGCGGCGATGGCGTGGGCGGTGTACGCGCTGCTGGCGCATCCGGAGGCGGCCGAGCGGGCGCGGCGGGAGGTCGCCGAGGTGGTCGGCGACCGCCCCGTGGAGGCCGCCGACCTGCCCGCGCTCACCTACCTGGACGGCGTGGTGAACGAGACGCTGCGGCTGTTCCCGCCCGCCGTGCTCAGCGCCCGCGTCCCGGTCGAGGACTTCGAGTACGCCGGCCACCGGATCCCGGCGGGCGCGATGGTGTTCTACTCCCCGTTCGTCACCCACCGGATGCCGGAGGTGTGGCCGCAGGCGGGACGGTTCCGCCCGGAGCGGTGGGACCCGTCCTCGGACCTGCACCGCCCCACCACCCCGGCGACGTTCCTGCCGTTCGGCGGCGGCCCGCACCGCTGCATCGGCTCCACGCTGGCGACGACGGAGCTCAAGACCATGCTGGCGTGCCTGCTGCGCCGCACCAGGCTGCGCCTGGTCTCGCCCGCCGTCACCCCCACCAGCGTGACGGCCATGCGGCCCCGCGGCGGCCTGCCCGTGCGGGTCCTGTGACCGGCCGCTCCCGGCGGCCCTACCGGACGGCTCGGGACAGGCGCTGTGCCATGGCGGCCAGCAGGTCGCGGAGCTCGGGCGGCTCGCGGACCTCGAAGTCGATGTCGAGGTAGGCGATGCGCAGCGCCGTCCACTCCAGAGACCCGGGCGCCGTGCGCAGGACGCAGGTGCGGTCGTCGACGGGCTCGACCTCGGCGCCGGTCACCCGGAAGCGGTCGGCCAGCTCCTCCGCGGACGCGTGCACCAGCAGCACCGCCCGCTGCAACGGACGCGACAGCGCCAGCGAGCGGCTCACGAACTCGGCCGCGTCCGCGGCGGGCGGCTCGCGCGGCGGGCACCGGACACCGGTCGGCAGCGGCGACGACACGCGGTCGACGCGGAACGTCCGCCAGTCCTCGCGCCCGAGGTCGAACGCGACCAGGTACCAGCGGCGCCCGGCCGACACCAGCCCGTGCGGCTCGACGTGGCGGCGGGTCTCGCCGTCACCGGCGTCGCGGTAGGCGAAGCGGACCCGTTCGTGGTCGCGGCACGCGGCGGCCAGCACGGTCAGCGTCGCCGGATCCACGACCGGTCCGGCGGGCGGGCCGGTCAGCGGCGTCGTGGCGGCGTGCAGGGCGCTCACGCGGCGCCGCAGCCGGGCCGGCAGCACCTGTTCGAGCTTGGCCAGCGCGCGCACCGACGCCTCCCCGATCCCCTCGACCGCTCCCCCGGTGGCGGCGCGCAGCCCGACGGCGATCGCCACGGTCTCCTCGTCGTCCAGCAGCAGCGGCGGCATCGCGGCCCCCGCCTCCAGCCCGTAGCCGCCGGCCGCGCCGAGGGTGGCGTGCACCGGATAGCCGAGGCCGCGCAGCCGCTCCACGTCGCGCCGGACGGTGCGGGGGCTCACGCCGAGCCGCTCGCACAACTCCGGGCCGCTCCATTCGCGGCGGGCCTGCAGAAGGGACAGCAGCCGCAGCAGGCGTTCCGACGACATGACCCCAGTATGCGCGGCAATGAGGCCAGGTCCTGACCTCCTTGCCGCCTAGCGTCGCGGTCATGAGCACGGACCACATCGTCATCACCGGGGCCAGGCACAACAACCTCAAGGACGTGTCGCTGCGCATCCCGAAGAACCGCCTCGTGGCGTTCACCGGAGTGTCGGGGTCGGGGAAGTCCTCGATCGTGTTCGGCACGGTCGCGGCGGAGTCGCAGCGGCAGCTGGGCGAGACGCTCAGCTGGTTCGCCCGCGACCGGATGCCCAAGCGGGAGCGGCCGGACGCCGACGCCATCGACCACCTCGCCCCCGCCGTCGTGGTCGACCAGCGCCCGATCGGCGGGAACGCCCGGTCCACGGTCGGCACGATCACCGACATCTCGCCCGTCCTGCGGGTGCTGTTCTCCCGGCACGGGACGCCGAGCGCCGGCGAGGCCGCCGCCTACTCCTTCAACGATCCGCGCGGCATGTGCGCCGAGTGCGACGGGCTCGGCGCCGTCGTCCGCGTCGACCTGGACCGCTTCCTGGACACCGGACGGTCGCTGAACGAGGGCGCGGTCGACTTCCCGCCGTTCGGCGTCGGCACGTTCGTGTGGCAGCTGTACGCCGAGTCGGGCCTGTTCGACCCCGACAAGCCGCTGCGCGACTTCACCCACGAGGAGTGGGACCTGCTCCTGCACGGCAAGGGGTTCCGCGTGCCGCGCCTGAACCGCACCGGTTCGATGGGCCACAACGCCTACGAGGGCATGCTCGAACGGTTCCACCGCCTCTACATCCGGCGCGACATCGGCTCGCTGCCGCCGAAGGCGCGGGACGCGGCCCGCCGCGTCACCCGCGAGGACCCCTGCCCCGCCTGCGGCGGCGCCCGGCTCAACCCGGCCGCGCTGGCGTCCCGCATCGGCGGCCGCACCATCGCCGACCTGCACGGGATGGAGACCGCCGACCTGATCGCCGCGCTGGGCGAGATCACCGACCCGGTCGCGGCGCGGGTCGCCGGCGCCGCGGTCACCCGGCTGCGGCGGCTGGAGGACATCGGCCTCGGCCACCTCACCCTGGACCGCGCGACCCGCACCCTGTCGGGCGGCGAGGCGCAGCGCCTCAAGGTCGTCCGGCACCTGGGGTCGAGCCTGACCGGGCTGACCTACATCTTCGACGAGCCCAGCGCCGGCATGCACCCCCGCGACGTCGACCGGCTGAACGCGCTGCTGCGGCGGCTGCGCGACAAGGGCAACACCGTGCTGGTCGTCGAGCACGACCCGCACGTGATCGGCGCCGCCGACCACGTGATCGACATGGGGCCCGGCGCGGGCGTGCACGGAGGCGAGGTGGTCTTCACCGGCACGGTCGCCCAGCTGCGCGGCGCCGCCACGCCGACCGGCCGCGCACTGCGGCGGACCGCGCCGGTCAAGACCGGGTTCCGGCGGCCGTCCGGCTGGCTGGCGGTGGCCGGCGCCCGCGCCAACAACCTCAAGGACGTGACGGCGCGGTTCCCCGCCGGCGTCCTGACGGTGGTCACCGGCGTGGCCGGGTCGGGCAAGACCAGCCTGGTCCTGGGCGAGTTCGCCGCCCGCCACCCCGGCGCGGTCGTGGTGGACCAGTCGGCGATCGCGGCGTCCCGCCGCTCCACCCCCGCCACCTTCCTCGGCGTGATGGACCCGCTCCGGCGCCTGTTCGCGCGGGCCAACGGCGTCGAGGCCGCCCTGTTCAGCCACAACTCCGCGGGCGCCTGCCCGGACTGCGACGGCAACGGCGTCATCGTCACCGACCTGGCGTTCATGGACCCCGTCACCACCACCTGCGAGGCCTGCCGGGGCGGCCGGTACCGCGCGGAGGCCCTCGCGCACACCCTGCGCGGCCGGACGATCGCGGACGTGCTGGCGATGACCACCGAGGAGGCCCGCGACTTCTTCACCGGCCCGGACGAACGCGGGATCGCCGCCCGGCTGCGGGCCCTCGACGAGGTGGGGCTCGGCTACCTGCCCCTCGGCCGCCCGCTCGGCACCCTGTCGGGCGGCGAGCGCCAGCGCATCAAGATGGCGACCCGGCTGCACCGCACCGGCACCGTCTACATCCTGGACGAGCCCACGACCGGCCTGCACATGTCCGACGTCGACGCCCTCCTCGCCCTCCTGGACCGCCTCGTCGGCGCCGGCAACACCGTCATCGTCGTCGAGCACGACCTGCACGTCGTCAAGCACGCCGACTGGGTGATCGACCTCGGTCCCGGCGGCGGCCGGCACGGCGGCGAGATCGTCTTCTCCGGGACGCCCGCCGAGCTGCCGGACGCCCCGTCCTCCGTCACGGCCGGCTTCCTGCGCCGCGACCTCGCCCGGCTGCCCGCCGCGGCGGTGTAACGCCCGCAGGCCGGATCCGATCTCCGGACGGAGAGGATCCGATCATGACCCTGCGCCGCCGCGCGTCCGCGCTCGCGACCTCCGCCGCCCTCGCCGCGTCACTGGCGGCCGTTCCCACCTTGGGCACCCCCGCCTGGGCCGGGGCGGCCTGGGAGCCGTCACCGCTGCGCGTCGCCCACGGCGACATCGTCGACGCCCGGGACCGGACGGTGCTGCTGCGCGGCGCCAACGTCAACCAGCTCGTCGACTACGCCGTCAACGACCCCGCCCTCCCCACCGTCGTGCCGCTGACCCGCGACGACTTCGCGCAGATGGCGACGCTCGGGTTCACCGTGGTCCGGCTGAACGTGTCGTGGTCGGCGCTGGAGCCGCGTCCGGACGCGTTCGCCACCGGCTACGTCGCCAAGATCCGGAAAGCGGTCCGCGACGCCGCCGACCACGGCATGTACACGGTGCTGGACATGCACCAGGACGCGTGGGGCAAGGCCGTCGGCACACCGCCCGACGCCACGTGCCCGCCCTTCATGCAGAGGGCCCGCGGCTGGGACGGCGCGCCCGCGTGGGCCACGCTCACGGGCGGCGTCACCACCTGCACACTGGGTGGCATCCGGGAGGTGTCCCCCGCCGTCGCGCTGGCGTTCCAGAACTTCTACGACGACAAGGACGGCGTCCAGAGCCACCTCGTGCGCACCTGGGCGCGGCTGGCGTCCGCGCTGGCCCGCGAACCCGGCGTCGCCGGGTACGACCTGCTCAACGAACCCAACCCGGGCCTGCGACCGCCCGGAACCGCGGCCGCGCAGCTCGGCCGCTTCTACGGCCGCGCGATCGCCGCGATCCGCGCGGCCGAGGACGCGGCGGGCGCGCCCCGGCGGCTGATGATCGTCGAACCGTCCGCGCTGTGGTCGGCCTTCGGCATCGACGCGCTGCCGCCCCGGGAGGCGCTGCGCGACGACCGGCTCGTGTTCTCCCCCCACCTGTACAACGAGTCGATCACGCTGGAGAACTCGGGCGCGCTGATCTCGATCGAGCGCGGCTTCGCGCTCGCCCGCGCCGCCGCCGACCACTACGGGGCGGCGCTGTGGAGCGGCGAGTGGGGCTGGTTCGGCGACCCCGGGACCGACGGGCCGAAGGTCGTCCGGTACGCGGCGGCCGAGGACGCGCACCGCGCCGGCGGCGCCTGGTGGGTGTGGCGGCAGGCGTGCGGCGACCCGCACAGCATCGGCGACGGCGGGACGACGACGGCCGGCGGCCTGAACCGGCTGCGCTGCCCGGACGGCACGCCGCTCGGCCGCCCGGCCGCGTTCACCGGACCGCTGTCGCGCCCCTTCCCACGGGCCGCGCCCGGACGGCTGACCGCGCTGTCGTCCTCGTCCTCACCACGACGCCTGTCACTGACGGGCACAACCGGGCCGTCCGGCAACTGCCGCCTGGACATCTGGATACCGGGCGAAACCCGCCCCGATCTCACCACGTCCGGCATGACGTCGATGCGAACGGTGAAAGTGCCGGGCGGCTGGCGCGTCACCGCCTGCGCCACCGACACCTACCACTTTCAGGCACACTGACCTAGCCGCCGGTGCGGGTCCACTGCTGGTCGGCCCAGGCGGGGTCCAGCGGGGTGTGGGCGATGTGGTTGGTGTAGTTGGACAGCGTCTTCATCCCCACGCCCAGGATGACGTCCATGACGTGGCGGCGGGTGTATCCGGCGTCCAGGAACGCCTGCACCTCGGCTTCCTCGACCCAGCCGCGGCCCGACACCATCAGCTGGGTGAAGCGGCGCGCCGCCTCCAAGGCGGGGTCGTTCAGCGACTTGCCGGCCCGCAGCGCCTCCACCACCTCGGGTGACACCTTCGAGCGCAGCGCCATGGTGGAGTGGGCGGCCACGCAGTACTCGCAGCCGTTCTCCACGCTGGCGGTGATCCAGACCACGTGCTTGGCCCTCACCGGCAGCGAGGACTTGCCGAACAGCTCGGCCAGCGCGTTGTATCCGGCCAGCAACTCGGGCGACTCGGCCATCACGGCGTTGAGGGTGGTCACGAACCCCATCCGCTTCTTCGCCGCCTCCAGATGGGGACGGGCCGCTTCGGGCGCGGTGGTCTCGTCATGGACGGTGAACTCGGCCATTCTCATTCTCCTTCGGAGGGCTCCGGCAGGCTCAGCGATTGCAGGGCCGCCGTCACGGTCGCCTTCAGATCGGCCGCCGGCGCCCCGGCCCGCGACCGCAGATTCACCCCGTAGGCCAGCAGTGCCAGCACGTCCGCGGTGGCCTCCACCTCCACGCCGCGCCGCAGCTGGGAACGGGATCGCGAGGTCCCGAGCGCCGCGGCCATGGCCGCTCGCAGCCGCGCGTGGTGCTCGTCCAGCAGCTTGCGCACCTGGGCGTCCTGGCCGTCCAGCTCATCCGGACCGCCGGCCCCGGCGTGGGCGTTGGAGACCATGCAGCCCCAGCGGGCGTGCGGGCCTTCGCAGCGCGCCCGGATCAGCTGGTCGAAGAAGGCGGCGATCGCCGGCAGGCCGCGGCCGTCGGCGGCCAGCGCCTCCAGCACCGGCCGGGACCGCCGCTCGACGTAGCGCCGCAACGCCGCCAGGTAGAGCTCCTGCTTGCCGCCGAAGGTGGCATACAGGCTGGAGCGGCTGAGTCCGGTCGCCGCCACCACGTCACCGACTCCGGTCGAGGCCGACCCGCGTCGCCAGAACAGCTCCACCACCTGGTCCAGCACGTGCTCGGGATCGAAGTGCTTGACGTCGGGCACGACCCCTCCCCTATCTTGGAACGATCGTTCCAAGATAGGCATCGGGCCGCACCGCCGCAACCCCCTCCGAAGAGGGCGGTGGCCGCGGTTCTCGTTTCGAGGCCGGTCAGTCCACGAGGCGGGCGGGGAAGCCGCCGGTCGCTATGGGGCCCCACCGGTCGATGGTGACGCGGATCAGGGACTTGTCCTGGCGGCGCATCGCCTCCCGGTACTCGTCCCAGTCGGGGTGCTCCCCGGCGATGCACCGGTAGTAGTCGACCAGCGCGTCGGCCGCCTCGGGCATGTCGATGACCTCGGCGGTCCCGTCGACCTGCACGTAGGGGCCGTTGAACTCGTC
The DNA here is from genome assembly GCF_900115095.1 of Actinomadura madurae. Taxonomy (GTDB): domain Bacteria; phylum Actinomycetota; class Actinomycetes; order Streptosporangiales; family Streptosporangiaceae; genus Spirillospora; species Spirillospora madurae. The sequence goes on along the minus strand of NZ_FOVH01000009.1, from coordinate 126,049 downwards.
GGACAGCACGCACACCGACACACGGGCGTCCCGGCGGGCGTTGCGCGCCTTGGCCCGCTCGGGGTAGGTGGAGATCACGATGCGGCCCTCATCGTCGACCCCGCAGGTCACCGGCGACATCTGGGGGCGTCCGTCGGACCGGGCGGTGGACAGCAGCGCGTGATGCCGGGGACGCAGGAATTCCAGCAGTTCGGGACGGTCGACGTGGTTCGCGGTGGCGATCGAAGGAGCCATGCCGCAACCTTACGGACCCCCGCACCGATGAGTTCTCGCGCGGTCGCCCGTCTACCCATCGAAGCCGAATCCAGGGAGGACGACGATGAGTGACCGTGAACCCGTCCGGGCGCGCAACCTCGACATCTACGGCAGCGGCGAGCTGGCCTGGGACACCGTCCGCGACGCGCTGACGGCGGCGCTTCCGAAGCCGGAGACGCCGGTGTACCTCGGCACGGTCCGGCCGGACGGCCGCCCGCACTCGGCGGGCGTCGGCGCGCTGTGGTATGAGGGCGACCTGTACATCGTCAGCGGCCCCGGCACGCGAAAGTCCCGGAACCTCGCGGCGAACCCGGCATGCACGATCTCGGTCCGCACGCCGATCGGGGACGTGGTGCTGGAGGGCGAAGCCGAGCGCGTCACCGACCCGGCCGTCCTGGAGCCGGTCGCGGCCGGATACCGGGAGGGCGGCTGGCCCGCGCAGGTGGACGGCGACGCCTTCACCGCGCCCTACAGCGCGCAGAGCGCCGGCCCTCCGCCCTGGTACCTCTACCGGATCACCTTCCACACGGTGTTCACGGTCGGGACGGTGGAGCCGTTCGGCGCGATGGGGTGGGACTTCGAGCGCTGACGGTCGGCCCGCGGTGCCGACTTTGGTCTACCCGCCGTGGCCCATCGGGCGATGGACCGGCCGCGGGCGCTGGAAAGACTGGCGGCATGACAGGGGGTATTTCGCCGAGCGGCGCGCCCGCCGGCCGCTGGACGCTCGTCCACGACGGGCACCGGCTGGAGGTCGAGACCGAACGCGCCGGCTGGGACCACAAGGCGCGCTTGTACGTGGACGGCGACCGCACGGAGGAGGCCACGGGCTTCCCCAAGGCCACGCTGGCCTACGGGGAGCTGAGCGTGGTGGTCGCGTTCGACGCCAGGGGCCTGCTCGACGGGCAGGCGGCACACTGCGAGCTGCGCCCGCCCAAGCCCGGCGAGGACGCCGAGGATGAGGAGAAGGACGAGGAAGACGAGTCGCCCGCCGATCCGGTGACGTTCGAGCCGCCCGCGGGGACTCGGGCGGCTCGGCGCGAGGCGTTCGCGCGGGCCCATCCGACCCTGTACGCCTCCCGGCACGTGGCGATCGCGACAGGGCAGGTGCTGTTCCCGCTGCTCGGGCTGGGCGCGCTGGTCAAGGTGCTGCTGGACTGGGTCCCGTGGCCCGACGTCCGGTTCCCCGACCTCGATCCGCCGTCGATCCCGTGGCCGGACATCCCCTGGCCCGACGCTCCGTGGCCCGACCTGCCGGACGTGTCCGTTCCGCCGTGGGTGGGCGCGATCCTGGCGGCGGCGAAGTACGCGGTGCCGATCCTCGTCGCGGTGGGCGTCGCGGCCAAGGAGGTGGAGCGCCGCAAGCGGTCAGCCGCTCAGCAGGGCGAACAGCCCGGCGCAGGTGAGCGTGACCATGACGGCGGCGATCGGGAGCTGCCCGCGCGCGGTCGCGCCGGGGCCGCGCAGGGCGAGGTCGTGCGCGGCGATCGTCCCGGCGATGTGCCCGAGGACGATGGCGTTGACCTGGACCTGCGCGGTCAGGGTGGGGCCGGCGAGGTCGTGGTCGACGCGGTTGCCGGTGGAGCCGAGGAGGTTCAGGCCCGTCCCGAACGGGTCGCTGGCAAGGATGAACGTGGTCTGCCCTTCGAGGACGAGGAAGGAGAAGTAGTGCGCGACGGTGTAGCCGAGCGCGATGGGGAGCAGGGTCGCGGCGAACCGTCCGGGGAGGGCGGCCGGGTCCTGGCCGGTCAGCCGGGCGCTGAGCCGCAGCGCCGCGACGTACAGGCCGGTGACGGCGGCGATCGCGGCGGCGAGTCCTAGCGTTCCGGCGGGGACGCTGGAGGGGTCGACGGTGTCGCGCCAGTAGGTGGTGCGCGTGATGCCGTCGAACCCGGTGGAGCCGATCAGCACGCACGCCGTCGCGGTGAGGCCGGGCTCGGCGGCGCCGTTCATGAGCCCGGTGAGCGGCGTGCGCAGGACGAGCGTCCCGTCGCCGCGCCGCCCGACCGGGCAGAGCCGGGCGAGCAGGCTGGAGTAGGCCTCGAACCCGTCCCCGCGGGCGAACCAGTCGCGGCCGAACCACCAGGCCAGCGCCAGATTGACGGACGCGTAGGCGACGACGAGGGTCCCGACGACGCGCGGGTCGGAGCGGTGCGGGGCCACCAGCTCCAGCCATACGAACCCGGCGAGCCACACCGCCGCGGGCCAGTACCCGAGCCGGGCCGGGAGCGCGCGGCGCCCCGACGGCGGGGTCCGGGTGAGGCGGCACAGGGCGGCGTGCAGCGTCCGCAGCGGGTTGACGCGCCGCCAGACGGGGCCGAGCAGGACGCTGGCGGGCACGAGACCGACCCAGAACGTCACGAACAGCGCCCAGGGCGCGAGGTTCGCGGCCTCCGAGGGCGGTCCGGCGAACGCGACCGTGACGACGAAGGCGGCCGCGGCGAGCGCGATAGCACGGCCGGAGACGGTGAGAGCCGGCGCGTCCAACGCACGGGCGAGGGCGGCGGGCAGCGGGCGCCCGGCCGCCGGGTGAAGGCGGGGACGTCTCCACGCCGCCGTGAGCGCCAGGAACGAGGCGGCCACGGCGGCGCCGCCGCCCACGATGGCGGCGACGGCGTCCAGGGGCAGGTCGGTCCGGCCGCCGAGCCCGTGGGCGAGGACGTGCACGGGTCACCCGACCTGCAGTTCGAAGACGCGGGCCCCGGAATGGTGCAGCTCGGCTTCGAACACCCCCGGGGTGACGGCGGTGAACCGCAGGGTGGCGGGGCGCCCGGCCGGGAGCTCCAGCTCGCGGTCGTAGCCGTGCAGGTGGAACTCGTCGGCGGTGTCGCTGGTGACGGTGATCTCGACGGTGGCGCCGCGCGGCACCTTCACCCGGCGGTGCGCGGTGCGCACCTTCCCGCCGGTCACCGTGGCGCTGATGCGGATCGCGGACGGCGCGGACGCCGACGGACCACCGCCCGGCCCGGTGGCCGGGGCGCTGGACGATCCGGTGCTGGACGATCTGGACGGCGCGGGCTCCCCGCAGCCGGCGGCCGTCGCCAGTGCCGCCGCGGCCACGACCGCCCCCGCGATCGACCTCGCCCGCGTCCGCAGCCTCATCGTGCCCCTTCCGTCCCGGTGTCCCACACCACACATTGTGACACTAGACAATGACACATTGGAAAGTGACATACTCCATGCGGGGGTGTTCGCCCCCGTTCTGTCCGGGTTCGCTCGGCGAGGGAGGAGCGGTGTTGGATCACCTCACGGGCATGGAGGCGGCGTTCGCGGTGCCTTTCGCCGCGGGGGCGCCCGCCAAACCCGCGGGCGGTGCGGCACTCGACCAGATCCTCATCGCCTCCGGCGGCGCCACCGTCCTGACCGCGGTGCTGCTGGTGCTCGGCTGGGGCCACCGCACCGGCCGGGTCACGCTCCTGGCGCGCCTGGCGGAGGCGGCCGCGCGGGGTCCGGGCCGCGGCACGCCCGGCTGGGCGGCGCTGCCGACCCCGGTCGCCATGGTGTCCCTGCTCACCGCGCTGCTCGGAATGTACTGGGACATCTCCCTGCACATCTCCCACGGCCGGGACGAGGGGCCCCTCGCCAACATCGCCCACTACCCGATCCTGATCGGGCTGTTCGGCATCTTCACCGCCGGCGTGCTGGCCGTGGTGCTGCCGAAGGGCGAGCGTCCGGGCGCCGCGTCCGTGCGGATCACCCGGGACTGGCACGCCCCGGCGGGCGGCGTGCTCCTGGCCGGCGCCGGCTTCTACGCGCTGCTCGGCTTCCCGCTCGACGACGTGTGGCACCGCATCTTCGGCCAGGACGTGACGCTGTGGGGCCCGACGCACCTGATGCTGATCGGCGGGGCCGGGCTGTCGCTGGTCGCGATGATGATCCTGGAGCGGGAGGGCCGCCGCGCCGGCGCGGACCTGGAGCAGCCGTCCGGCTGGGTGCGGTACGTGCGGCGCTGCATGCACGGGGGCGGCCTGCTGATCGGGCTGTCGGTGTTCCAGGCCGAGTACGACTTCGGGGTGCCGCAGTTCCGGCTCGTCCACCAGCCGCTGCTCATCGCGCTGGCGGCCGGCTGCGCGCTGGTCGCGGTGCGGCTGTGGGCGGGACGCGGCGGCGCGGTGTTCGCCGTCGCGTTCTACATGCTGGTGCGCGGCGGGGTCTCGGTCCTGGTCGGCGGGGCGATCGGGGAGCTGTGGGCGGCGGTGCCGCTGTACTTCGCCGAGGCGCTGTGCGTGGAGGCGGCGGCGCTGCTGCTGGCGCGGCGCCCGCTGGCCCTGGGCGCGGTGTCGGGCGTGCTGATCGGCACCGCCGGGTTCGGCGGCGAGTACGCCTTCTCCCAGATCGCGTTCCGGCTGCCATGGACGCCCGACATCCTCGCCGAGGGCATGGCCATGGCCGTCGTGGGCGGCGTCGCGGGCGGGCTGTGCGGGGCGCTGCTGGCCGAGGGCCTGGAAGGTCGGACGCCGCGTCCGGCGGTGGCGCGCGGGATCCTGGCGGGGGCGATCCTGGCGGTGGCCGCGGCGGTGGCGAACGGGCTGATCATCTCCGTCCCGCCCGACCGGACCGCCACGGTCACGCTCACCGATGTGCGGGGCGACGCCGCGCACCGCACGGCCGGGGCGCGTATCGAGTTCGCGCCCGCGGACGCGATCGACGGCCCGGCCTGGGTCACCGTCACCGGCTGGCAGGGGCAGGGCCTGCACGTCGCCCACCTGGTGAAGGAACGCGACGGCGTCTACCGGACGAGCGGTCCGATGCCGCTGCACGGCGACTGGAAGACGCTGATCCGCGTCCACGACGGCCGGACGCTGGCCGGCGTCCCCGTCTACATGCCCGAGGACCCGGCGATCGGCGCGCGGGAACTGCCCGCCCCGCAGCGCTTCACCCGGGACCTGCAGGGCGAGCGGACCGTCCTGCAAAGGGAGCTCAAGACCGACGTGCCCGGCTGGCTGTGGGCGGCCTGCTCGGCGGTCGTGCTGCTGTGCACGCTGGGTCTGGTGCTGTCGCTCGGCTGGGGCGTGTCGCGGATCGCGCGGCGGCTCCCCGAGCCGGCCGCCCCCGCCGCGTCCGGAGAGCGTGCGAAGGCGGGCGCATGACGGTCGCGGAAGGGACGCTGGCGTCCCATCCGATCATCACCGCGGTGCCGTTCTTCGTGCCGACGTTCATCGTCGTCGCGGTGATCGTGTTCGTGGTGTGGCGGGACCGCCGCCGCGGCGACGACCCACCGCCGGGGCCACCGCCGGACGATCCCGGCGCTGCGTAGACTCTGCGATCATGAGCGATCGGCCGTCCACCGCCTCGTACTTGTCGGAGCTGTTCTCGCTGGAGGGCAGGGTCGCGGTGGTGACGGGCGGCACCTCCGGGATCGGCCGGGCCATCGCCGAGGCCCTGGCGCGGGCGGGCGCGTCCGTCGTGGTCGTCGCGCGGCGGGAGGCCGAGCTGGCCGCGACCGTCCAGGACCTGGAGGCCTACGGCTGCCGCGCCGCGTCCGTCAGCGCGGACCTCGGGTCACGGGACGCGGTCGCGCGGGCGGCCGAGGACGCCGCCGCGGCGTTCGGCGAGCCGGACATCCTGGTCAACGCGGCCGGGATCAACCTGCGCCCGCCGATGGACGAGCTCGGCACCGACGTGTGGGACGCCACGATGGCGGTGAACCTGGACGCGCCGTTCCTGCTCGGCCAGCGGTTCGGCCCCGGCATGGCCGAGCGCGGGTTCGGGCGGCTCATCCACATCGCCTCGCAGCAGGCGTTCCGGGCGTCGGTCACCAGCGGCGCCTACGGGGTCTCCAAGTCGGGCCTGGTCGCGCTGGCCCGGTCGCAGGCCGAGGCGTGGTCGAGCCGCGGCGTCACCGCCAACACCCTCGTGCCGGGGTTCGTCATGACGCCGCTCAACGCCCGCCTGTCGTCTGATCCGGCGATGGTGAGCGCGCTCGCCGAGCGGACGATGGTCGGCCGCAACGGGATGGCCGATGACTTCGCCGGCGCCGCGGTGTTCCTGGCGTCACCGTCGGCGGCCTACGTCACCGGCCAGTCGATCTTCGTGGACGGCGGCTTCTCCGCCCACTAGCCCGCGTCCGCGCCCCGGGCCGTCCGGCCGAACAGGCCGGTGGCCTCGACGGCGGCGGCCGGGTCGGCGGCGTGCACGATGCCGCCCGCGGGCCGCCCGTCCTCGTCGTGGACGCGCCATCCGCCGAGCTGCACCACGGGGATCCGGCCGGCGCGCATGGCCAGGGCGATCTCCGACAGCGTCCCCCACGATCCGCCGACGGCGATGAGCGCGTCGGCGGCGTTGACGATGACGTTGTTGCGGGCCTGGCCGAGGCCGGTGGGGACCGCGACGGTCAGGTCCGGCCCGGCGGCGGCGCGGTCGGCGGCGGGCAGCACGCCGACCACCGTCCCGCCGGCGGTGCGGGCGCCGGCGGCCACGGCGGCCATCACGCCGCCGTGGCCGCCGCAGACGACCACGGCCCCGTGCTCGGCGAGGATCCGGCCGGTCTCGTAGGCGTGGTCCCATTCCCGTTCGGTGCACTCGCCCGGCCCGCACACCGCCACCTGGACGGCCACGGCGCGCTACTCCGCGCCGTGCCGGGCCGCGATCTCGTCGATCGTGGCGGCGAGGTCGAAGTCCTTGCCGGTGAGGCCGCCCGCGCTGTGGGTGGTCAGCGCGAACGTCAGGGTGCGCCAGCGGATGTCGATGTCGGGATGGTGGTCGGCGTCCTCGGCGGCGCGGGCGACGTCGGTGACCACGTCGATCCCGGCCAGGAACGAGGGCGCCTTCACCCGCCGGCGGATCTCGTCGCCGTCCCGGCTCCAGGCGGGCAGGTCGCGCAGGCGGTCGGCGACCGCGGCGTCGTCGAGCGTGTCGGCCATCGGGTCACTCCCTGGTCGTGGGCGCTGATGACCTTCTCCCTTCCCACCGCGGCCCGCCCGGTCACCCGATGCCGGACGACAGGTCGTAAAGGACGGTGCCGTCGACGGTCGTGGCGGGGAAGCCGGCGGCGACCCACTCGCTGATCCTCTGCGCGGCGTCGCTGCCGCTGCCGCCGCCCCTCATGGGGCCGCCGCGCCCTCCGCCCGCGACGAAGTAGTGGATCTTCCCCAGCCGGACGAGGCGCTGGAACTCGGCAAGGGTCGGCGCCGGATCGGTGCCGTTGAAGCCGCCGACCGCCATCACCGGCTCGCCGGTGGCGAGCTGGTGGCCGGCGGCGGTGTTCGACCCGACGGCCGCCGCGACCCAGGTGTAGGAGGCCGCACCTGCCTTGAGCGCGGACACCACCGCGGCACTCGGGGTCCCGGCGTCCAGGAGCCCGCCCGGACCGCCCCCGGCCGGCCGTCCTGCATTGGGGCCGCCGCCCCGGGGGCCACCGGGCATCCCCGCGCCCGGGCCGAAGCCCTGGGGCGGCCTGCCGGCCGGACCGCGAAATCCGCCGCCCGGACCGCGGCGACCCGGTCCGAAGCCGCCGGACGTCGCCGGGCCGGCGGTCACGATGGCGCCGGTGTGCGGCGTCCGGACCGTCTCGGCCGCGTACGCGGCGGGCCCGGCAAGGCAGGACAGGACCGCGAGGATGACGACCCCGCCGAGGAGCCGCCCGGGAAGCAGCCGCACGGCGGCGAGTCCGGCTGCCGCGATGAGCCCGGCGGCGGCGACCACGGGCGCGAACCAGGGGTGCCAGTCCGGGGAGCGTCCGAGCAGCACGTAGGCCCACACGGCCGTGACCGCGACGGTCGCCGACAGGATCGCGGCGGCCTCGGGCGTGCGGCGCCGTTCCCACAGCAGCGCGGCGCCCATGCCGGTGAGCGCGGCGATCGCGGGCGCCAGCGCGACCGTGTAGTACTCGTGGAAGATCCCCTGCATCCAGCTGAAGACCGCGGCGGTGAGCAGCAGCCACCCGCCCCACAGCGCCAGCGCGGCACGGGCCGGGTCGGTGCGCGGCGCGCGCCGGGTCGCCCACAGCCCCGCGACCAGCAGGACGAGCGCGGCGGGCAGCAGCCAGGAGATCTGGCCGCCGATCACGGTGCCGAACATGCGGCCCCACCCGGCGTCCTGGTTCAGGTTGCCGAGGCCGCCGGTCTCGTCGCCGTTGAGGCGTCCGAGACCGTTGTAGCCGAGCGCCAGCTCCAGCACGGAGTCGTGCTGCGACCCGCCGACATGGGGACGGGACGAGGCCGGCACCAGTGCGACGACCGCGACCCACCACCCGGCCGACACCAGCAGCGCGCCTCCGGCGGCGATCAGCTGCCACAGCCGCCGCCGGACGGGCGCGGGCGCGGTCACCAGGTACACCAGCGCGAACACCGGGACGACCAGGAACGCCTGCATCATCTTCGCCAGGAACCCCGTCCCCACGCAGGCCGCGGCGAGCACCAGCCAGCGGGTGCTCGCTGTCTCCTGTGCCCGGAGCAGCGCATAGGCGCCGAGCGTGAGCAGGAGCACCAGCAGCGCGTCCGGGTTGTTGAAGCGGAACATCAGCGCCGCCACCGGCGTCAGCGCCAGCGCCGCGCCGGCGAGCAGGGCCGCCCAGGCGGGGAACCGGCGCCGGACCGCCGCGTACAGGACGCCCACGGTCGCGACGCCCATGAGCGCCTGCGGGACGAGGATGCTCCAGGAGTTGACGCCGAAGGCGCGCGCCGCCAGCGCCATCGGCCACAGCGCACCGGGCGCCTTGTCGACGGTGATGGCGTTCGCGGCGTCGGACGAGCCGAAGAAGAACGCCTTCCAGCCGGTGGCGCCGGCCTGGACGGCCGCGGAGTAGTACGCGTTGGCCCAGCCGGACGCGCCGAGCCCCCAGACGTACAGGACGCCGGTCACGGTCAGCAGCGCCAGGAGCGCGGGCCGGGCCCAGGCGGGATCGGCGGCGGGGCCTCGCAGCAGCCGGCGCGGGAGGCCGCCCCACCCTCGCGGGGCGCTCGGCGTGGGCGGGGCGTCGTGGATCGTGGAGGTCATGTCGTCTCCCTGCGGTCAGCCGAGCCTGTACAGCTGGGCGCTGGACGACGTGCCGGACGACGTGCCGCCGTACTCGCTCGCGTCGACGAGGGTCCCGTTCCGCTCGACCCAGGCGGTGACATCGGCGTCGCGGCCCTCGGGCCCCATGCGTCCGCCGAGCAGGATGTAGCGGATCTCGCCCTCCTCGACGTACCGCTGGAGCTTGGCGACGGTCATGGCCGGGTCCCTGCCGGTGAAGCCGCCCATCGCGATGACCGGGCGCCCGGTCCGCAGAATCATCGAGGACGCCTCCTGGGCGCTGGAGACCGCGACGAGCCAGCCGGCGCCGCCCTGGTTCCTCTCCAGGTAGGAGATCATCCCCGCGTCCACCTGCCCGCCGGGCCCGCCGCGGAAGCCCCCGGGGCGCTGACCGCGCCCGTCCGAGGGCGGCCCGTTCTGACCGGACGGCTGCCCTGGCGGCCGGAGACCGCCGGGCGCCTGCCCGCCAGGCACGCCGGGAGACCCGCCCCGCCCGGGGCCGCCGGGGCCGCTCCCCGAGGACGGTCCGGCCAGCGGGTTGGTGCCGTTGGTCACGGCCGACGCGGCCGAGACGGCGTAGGCGCCCGGTCCCGCGAGCCCGGCGGCCACCGCGAGAGCGAGCCCGGCGACGGCGGCGCGCGTCCCGGCGCGGCCGCCGAACCGTCCCGCGAGCAGGCCGAGCACCGCCAGGACGGTGGCGGTGGCGACGGCCCATCGCAGCCACGGATGCCAGGACGGTGTGCGGTCCAGCAGCACGAACGCCCACGCGCCGGTGACGGCGACGCCCGCGGGCAGCACCCACGCCCATGCGGCCGACCGCCGGTGCGCCCCGAACAGCAGGACGGCCCCGGCGCCGGTGAGCGCGCCGATCGCGGGAGCCATGGCGGTCGCGTAATAGGGGTGGAAGATGCCCTCAGCGAAGCTGAAGACGACGTAGTGGACGGCGAGCCATCCGCCCCACAGCAGGAGCGCGGCCCGTGCGGTGTCGGTGCGGGGACGGCGCCGCAGCAGGATCAGCCCGGCGGCGAGCGCGAGAACGGCGAACGGGATCAGCCAGGAGATCTGGCCGCCGAGGATGTCGTTGAACAGCCGCCCGGCGCCCGACTGGCCGCCGAACCCGCCACCGCCTCCGCCTCCGGGGCCGCCGCGTCCGCCCGGTCCGCCGTTATCGCCGAAGACGCGGCCGAGCCCGTTGTACCCGATGACCAGGTCCCAGGCGGTGCCGTCGGTGCTGCCGCCGACGTAAGGGCGCGAGCTGGCGGGGACGGCGTCCACGACCAGCATCCACCAGAACGACGACACGGCCAGGACGGCGCCGGCGGCGAGCAGGTGCACGACGCGCCGCACCAGGCCCGGCCGGGCCGCCACCAGATAGGCCAGGCCCAGGGCCGGGACGACGAGGAACGCCTGCAGCATCTTGGTGTTGAAGCCGCAGCCGACGAAGAACGCCGCGAGCAGCAGGAACCGCGGCCGTCCGGTGTCGATGGCCCGCCCGCAGGCCCACGCGGCGGCCACCATCAGCAGGACCAGCAGCGTGTCGGGATTGTTGTCGCGGTTGATCGCGACGGTGATCGGGGTGAGGGCGAGCACGGCCGCGGCGATGACCGCGGCGGCGTGCCCGAAGGCGCGCCGCACCGTGGCGTACAGGACGGCGACGGCGGCGACGCCCTCGGCGACCTGCGGAAGCAGCAGGCTCCACGTGGAGAATCCGAGGACCCGCGCGGACAGGCCCATCACCCACAGGGCCATGGGCGGCTTGTCGACGGTGATGAAGGAGCCGGCGTCCAGGGCACCGAAGAAGAACGCCTTCCAGCTCTGGGTGCCGCTCTTGACCGCGGCCGAGTAGTAGGAGTTGGCGTATCCCGCCTTCGACAGCCCCCAGGTGTACAGCACGCACGCGGCGGCGAGGATGATCCAGAGCGCGGGCCTGGCCCAGCGCGGGTCGCCGTCGCGACCGAGGAGCACGCGCCGGACGCGGTCTCCCCGCGCGGCGGACCGTGCCGCGGAGCCGGGCGGCGCCATCGTCGAGGTCATCGGAGGGTCCCTCCGGTCTCCTCGGCCGCCGGGACCGGGTCCCCGCCGGCGGGGCGCCCGCCGAGGCGGCGCGGGTGGAAGATCCAGGCGCGCATCAGCAGGAACCGCACCAGGGTCGCGGCGGCGTTGGCGGTGACGAGCGCGGCGACCTCCACGGCCCGGGACGCGCCGGGCGCCGCGGCGTGCAGCACGGCCAGGCCGCCGGTGCTGAGGGCCAGGCCGAGCAGGAACGCCAGCCCCCCTTCGAGCTGCTGCCGGAACGCCCGGCGGGTGCCGGTGACGCCGAAGGTGAAGCGCCGGTTGGCGGCGGTGTTCCCGATCGTGGTGATCACCAGGGAGAGCGCGTTCGCCGCCAGCGGCCCCATGACCAGGCGCAGCAGGACGAACAGCACTAGCTGCGCCAGGGTGCTGAGAACGCCGATGACGGCGAAGGCGGGCAGCTGCCGGGCCATCCCGTCCGGGAGCGCGGCGGCGGGGCCGGGCCGCCCGCCGACGGGGGCGCGGAACGCGCCGGTGAGCATGCGGCGGGCGACGCGCGCCATGCCGCGCAGGTCGTCGCGGGCGGTGCGCAGGACGTCCACGCGGCTGTCGGGGTCGTCGACCCAGTCGACGGGGACCTCGTGGATGCGCAGCCCGTTGCGTTCGGCGAGCAGCAACAGCTCGGTGTCGAAGAACCATTCCTCGTCCTCGACCGAGGGCAGCAGCGCCTGGACGATCTCGGTCCGGGCGGCCTTGAAGCCGCACTGCGCGTCGGTGAAGCGGGCGGCGAGCGCGGTGCGCAGGAGCAGGTTGTAGCAGCGGGAGATGACCTCGCGGCGGGGGCCGCGCACGACTGCCGAGCCGCGGGTGAGGCGGGAGCCGATGGCCAGGTCGCTGTGCCCGGAGATGAGCGGCGCGACGAGCGGCAGGAACGCGTCCAGGTCGGTGGACAGGTCGGCGTCCATGTAGGCGACGACGTCGGCGTCGCTGGTCCCCCACACGTGCCGCAGCGCCCGGCCGCGTCCCTTGGCCTCCAGCCGGACGGCCTGGACGCGGGGGTGCAGCGCCGCCAGCTCCTCGGCGATCCGCCAGGTGGCGTCGGTGCTGGCGTTGTCGGCGACGGTGATGCGGAACGGGTAGGGGAACGTGCCGGCCAGGTAGGCGTGCAGGCGCTCCACGCTCGCGGCGATGACGCGCTCCTCGTTGTGGACGGGGACCACCACCTCGACGAGCCGTCCCCGTCCCCCGTGGCCGTGCGGGGGCGGAGGCGGCGCGGCGGGCGTGCCCCGTTCGGTGGCAAGGTGACTCATGTGACCGAGGTTCGGCGGCGGGCGTGGGAGGGCCGTGAGCCGTCCATTAACGCCGCATGAGAAAGGCGCCGGGCGGCCGTCAGTCGGCGGGGGCGGAGGTTCCGGGCAGCCGGACGCGGGCCAGGACGCCGCCGCCGGGGGCGGGTTCCAGGGCGACGCGGCCGCCGCACTCGGCGACGACCCGCGCGACGATGGACAGCCCGAGCCCGGACCCGGGCAGGCTGCGCGCGGACGGGGACCGCCAGAACCGCTCGAACACATGCGGGAGGTCCTCGGCGGGGATGCCGGGGCCGTGGTCGCGGACGGTCAGCTCACCGGACTTGAGCCGGACGGCGACGGTCCCCCCGGGCGGGCTGAACTTGACGGCGTTGTCCAGCAGGTTGACGATGGCGCGTTCCAGGGACGCCGGGTCGCCGAGCACGTGCCACGGTTCGGTGTCGGCCTCGATGTCGAGGCCGGGGCCGCGGAGCCGGGCGCGGTCGACCGCGCGGGCCACGACGTCGTGGAGCGCGACAGATTCGTGCACGGGCTCGGCATCGGCGGGGCGGGCGAGTTCGAGCAGGTCCCCCACCAGGCTGGACAGCTCCCGCATCTGCGCCTTGACGCTGACGAGCAGGTTGCGGCGGGCGGCCCGCGGCAGGTCGCGGCCGGTCGCCTCCGAGCGCAGCAGCAGATCGATGTTGGTGCGCAGGCTGGTCAGCGGGGTCCGCAGCTCGTGCCCGGCGTCGGCGATGAGCTGCTGCTGCCGCCCCCGGGACGCGGCGAGCGCGGCGGTCATGCTGTTGAAGGAGCGGCTGAGCCGCGCGATCTCGTCGGTGCCCTCCTCCGGGATGCGGGTGCCGAGGTCCTCGGTGCGGGCGATGTGCTCGACGGCGCCGGTCAGCTCGTCCACCGGACGCAGCGCCGCTCGGGCGATCATGAGGCCGGCCCCGGCGGACGCCAGGACGCCGAGGGCGGTGACCGCGGTCAGCAGCAGCGCGAGGTTGCCCAGGGGACCGTCGACCTCGTCCAGGGAGATCGCGTAGGACACGGCCGCGGGGGTGCCGTCGCGGGTCAGGAAGGAGCGGGTGAGGATGCGGACGTCGTCCTCGGCGCCGGCGGCGGTGACGCCGCTCCCGTCGTGGTAGACGTACTCGCGCTCGCCGCGGGCGACCTCGGCGTCCTCGGCGGTGACCGCCAGGGCGCCCGCGCCGGGTACCGTGCAGCGCCGCCCCTCGGCGTCGACCAGCTGGAGGATCTCGAACGGGCCCGGCGGCAGCGTCTGCCCGGGGCTGCCGGTCGGGCCGGAGGCGCAGACGCCGAGGGCGGCCTCGGCCTGCACCCCGCGGGGCAGCCGCGGCTCGCGGAACGGCCCGGCCCGCTCGCCGGGCGGGCCGCCGGACACGGCGCCGAGGCGGCGGTCGAGCTCGCGGTACAGCTGGTTGCGGGTCAGGAGCCACCCGGCGGTGGCGCAGGCGGCCACGGCCAGCGCGACCGCGGCGGCGGTCAGCAGCGCCATCCGGGCGCGCAGCGTCAGCCGCCGCGTGACCGGCGCCCGGGTGGTCACGGGGACGCCGCCGTCCGCAGCACGTACCCGACGCCGCGGACGGTGTGCACGAGCCGCGGCAGCCCACCCGCCTCGGTCTTGCGCCGCAGGTACATCACGTAGACGTCCAGAGAGTTGGAGGCGGGCTCGAAGTCGAAGCCCCAGACGGTCTCCAGAATCTGCTCGCGGGTGAGGACCTGGCGGGGGTGGGCGAGGAACATCTCCAGCAGCATGTACTCGGTGCGGGTCAGCTCGACCGGCCTGCCGGCGCGGGTGACCTCGCGGGTGAGGGTGTCCATGCGCAGGTCGTCGAAGGCGAGGACGTCCTCGCCTTCGCCGTCGCCGGCGGCGGCCGTGTTCATGGCGGCGCGGCGCAGCAGGGCGCGGACGCGGGCGAGCAGCTCGTCCAGCTCGAACGGCTTGGCGAGGTAGTCGTCGGCGCCGGCGTCCAGGCCGGTGACGCGGTCGCCGACCATGTCGCGGGCGGTCAGCATGAGCACGGGCATGGTGGCGCCGAGGGAGCGCAGCCGCCGGCAGGTGGTCAGGCCGTCCATCCGCGGCATGAGGACGTCCAGGACGACCAGGTCGGGGGCCTCCTTCTCGACCTGGTCGAGCGCCATGACGCCGTCGGCGGCGCCGGCGACCCGGTATCCCTCGAACTCCAGGCTGCTGGACAGTGACTCGCGCACCGCGGGCTCGTCGTCGACCACCAGGATCCGCGCAGGCCGCGCCCCCCGCATGCCAAGCTCCATGTACTCACGGTAAGCACCCCCGGTGGGGGCCCTGACCGCCGGAGGGCCTTTCTCATGGTTCTCTCAGAATCTTCTGAGGGGCGGTTCAGGAGGCCCGGTCCCCGGGCGCTCCGGTCTCGCCGGTGACCTCGGCCCACACGTCGGTGCTCTCCACGCTCGCCTGGACGACGACGGCGCCCCCGCCCGGGACGGGGGCGGGGCGGGTGGCGGTGGCCCAGGTGGTCTTGGCGACGTCGACGACGACGTCGCGGGAGACGTCGACGATGATGCCGCGCAGGGTGTCCTGCATGGCGAGCTTGAGCGCGTCGCGCAGCAGCTCCCGCAGGACGGCCTCGATGGCGGCGGTGGCGGCGCGGGCCGCGGCACGGACGGCCAGGTCGCGGGCCGTGCGGGCGACGGCGCTGCCCGCCGCGACCGCCAGCAGCTCCCCGGCGCCGCGGGCGGCGTCGGACCGGCGGGCGCGCGCGGCCAGGTCGGCGGCGGCGCCCGTGAGCGGGGCCAGCTCGGCGGCGACCCCGGTGTCCTCGGCGGTGTCGCGCAGCGCGGCGGCCAGGTCGCGGGCGGCCTGCTCGGCGGTCTCGCGGACGACGCGGGCGACGACGTCGCGGCCCGCGGTCATGGCGGCGTCGACCGCCGCGTCGGCGACCGTGTCCACCGCGGCGTCCACGACGGCCTTGGTGGCGGCCTGTACGACGGGCTGGGACGCGGTCGCGGTGACGGTCCGCCCGGCGACGTCCAGGGCGGTGGCCGTGGCGGCGCGGGCGAGCGGGCTGGTTGCGGCGAGGCGGCGCGCGGCGGCGGCCATGGGGTGGCGGGCGGCCTGCTCGGCGAGGACCATCGCGGCGGTCGCGGCCTCGACCGCGCCCGCGGTGGCGGGGTTGGCCGCCGCGGCGGCGCGGGCCTCGGTGACGGCGCGCTCGGCGGCGCCCCGGGCGACCCTGACGGCGGCGTCCCGGGCGGCCTGCTCGACGGCCTTCATCGCGGGCGTCCCCGCCAGCCGCTCAACGATGCGGGAGGCGGCGAGCGCGGCGGTGTCGCGGGCGGCGTCGCGAAGGGGCTCGCCCGCGGAGACGGCCGCGCGCGCGGCGGACGCCGCGGCCGGGGCGAGCCCGTCCCAGATCTCCTCAAGCCGCTCGGCGGCGGCCCGGTCGGCCCTGCCGGCCCGCTCCGCGAGCCCGCCCGGCCGTTCGTCGTTGTCCTCCACGGTCACGCCCCCTCATCGCGATCCGCCCATACTCACCATAACTTCCGATTGACCATGTCACTCCCCCGGTTTGACCGTCACCGCCCGCAGGACGCGCAGGGGGTGCGGGTGCGGCGCGCGTAGGCGCGGGCGGCGACGGCCATGCCGGCGCCCCACGCGAAGTAGGCGGGGACCGCCACCCAGAAGAACGCCTCCGGCAGGTCGAGCCCCCCTTCGGGCGGGAACGGGTTGCGGCCGTGGAGGCGCTCCCAGCACATCTCCAGCAGCATCAGCCCGAAGTAGACGACCAGGCCGCCGGAGATCGCCGCGCCGGGCCACAGCACCAGCCGGCGGGGGACGCGCCGTCCGGCCAGACCGGGGACCCAGCGCGGCCACACCCGCCCGAAGGAGTGGACGAGGGCGAGCGGCAGCAGGCTCCCGCCCAGCACGAACCCGGCCTCGAAGAGGACCACCGACGGGCCGCTCGACATCGGCGACTCCCCGAACCCCACCGCGGCCTGCGCGGCGATGCGGGCGACGCATCCGGCGACCGCGAGGGAGGCGGCCCAGAACGCCCAGGCGGGCGTGCGGGCGAGGGGGCCGGGCGCCGTGCCGGGACGTCCGCAGGCGGCGCATCCGGTGCGGGCACGGGCGGTGTAGGCACGGGCGGACAGGCCGGTCATGATCCCGGCGCCGACGACCGCGATCCGCGACAGCGCGCCGAGCGGGTAGAACCCGATGCCGAGCCCGGGAAGGATCCCGCCGACCACGTCGAGCAGCAGCAGCGCGCCGGAGGCCACAAGGCACAGGGCGGTCGCCCAGGCCGTCGCCGTCACGGCCAGCCGGGGCACGCGGCCGAGACGGTCCGCACTCGGCAGCGCGAGCACGGCCAGGACGGCCGCGGCGGCACCGCACAACGCGACGCCTCCCCACCCGGTGAACGCGACGAGGTCGTCCCCGACCGGTGACAGGTCATCCGGCTGGTGACCGGACGCCCAGTACACGCGCACGATCCCGTAGGCGGTGACCCAGGCGAGCGCGACGGCCGGCAGGCGGTGTCCGAGGGCGCGGCCTCTGCCGGTCGCGCGGCCGGTGAACGTGGTGACCATGAGCACGATCGTGCGCGTGGCGGCCGGGCCCACGCCTCCCCGCGGTGGCCGATCCCCCTCCCCCGCGCGGGGGAACACCCATGGCTTGCTCGGCCCGGTAATCCGCTTGGCCGGGCAGGGCGGGGGCGGTAGAGTCGCGCCCGGAACCGAAAGGGAGGTGAGGACGTATGGCCGTCGCCGCGGTGGTTGCTGCCCGCAGCACTCAGCCAGTCCTTCTTCCCTTGGCCGCCGGCTGACCTCCGCGCTCACGCATCCGCGGCACGTCCACGCCGGGGCCCCTTCACGTAAGGGTTCCATTCCGTTGTCTTCAATGTTCACGGGTTCGTCCCGTCTGGCCGCCTATGGCTGGGACGACACCCTGGAGAACGAGTTCACCTCTCATCGCGCCGCGGGCCTGACGCCGGGCCGCGTGGCCGCCGTCGACCGCGGCCTGTGCGACGTGGTCACCGAGGACGGCCCCGTCCGGGCCTCCACGGGCCCGGCCGCCGTCGACGATCCGCTCGCGGCGCCGTGCACCGGCGACTGGGCGGCCCTGGACCCGTCCGGACCGGACGGGCGGCCCGCCGTCGCGGCGCTCCTGCCGCGCCGCACCGCGATCGTCCGGTCGTCGGCGTCCCGCGACTCGCGCGGCCAGGTGCTCGCCGCCAACGTCGACACCGTCGCGATCGCCGTCTCCCTCGCCACCCGCCTCGACCTCGGACGGGTCGAGCGGCTGCTCGCCCTGGCCTGGGAGAGCGGGGCGCGGCCGGTGGTCGTCCTCACCAAGTCCGACCAGGCCGCTGGCGCCGCCGAGGCGGAGATCGAGGTCTCCGCCGCCGCGCCGGGCGTGGACGTCGTGGCGTGCAGCGCCACGACCGGGGACGGCGTCGACGCCGTCCGGGCCGTCCTCGCCGGGACGGTGGTGCTGGTCGGGCCGTCGGGCGCGGGCAAGTCCACGCTCGGCAACGCCCTGCTGGGCGGCGAGGTCCTGGCGACCGGGGCCGTCCGGGAGACCGACGGCAAGGGCCGGCACACCACGGTGCGGCGCGAGCTGCTGCCGCTGCCCGGCGGCGGCGTCCTCATCGACACCCCCGGCCTGCGCGGCGTCGGGCTGTTCGAGGCGTCCGGCGGGCTGGAGCGGACGTTCGCCGACGTCGAGGAGCTGGCCGCCGCGTGCCGGTTCGGCGACTGCGCCCACCGCACCGAGCCGGGCTGCGCCGTCCTGGCCGCGGTCGAGGACGGGACGCTGCCGCGCCGCCGCTTCGACAGCTACCGCAGGCTCCTGCGCGAGAACGCGTGGGCCGCGTCGCGCACCGACGAGCGGCTGCGCGCCGAGCGGGAGAACCAGCGCAAGGCGATCAGCCGCTGGCAGCGGCAGATGTACCGGGAGCGGGGGCGGAACCGATGAGGTGGACGACGAGGCCGGAGACGGCACGCGACGCCGACGCGATCCGCGCGGTGGTCGCCGCGGCGTTCCCGACCGTCCAGGAGGCCGACCTGGTGGACGCGCTGCGCGAGGACGCCGCGTGGGTGCCGGGACTGTCGGTGGTCGCCGAGACCCCGGACGGGCGCGTCGCCGGCCATGCGCTGCTCACGCGGTGCACGGTCGGCGGCGAGGCCGCGCTGGCGCTGGCGCCGGTGGCCGTGCTGCCGGAGTTCCAGCGGCGGGGCGCGGGTGCCGCCGCCGTCCGGGCCGGGCTCGACGCCGCGGCCGGGCGGGCGGCGGCCGGCGCCGAACGGCTGGTCGTGGTGCTCGGGCATCCGGAGTACTACCCGCGGTTCGGGTTCGTCCGCGCATCGGGCCTGGGCGTCACGGCGCCGTTCCAGGTGCCGGACGAGGCGCTGATGGCGCTGGTGCTGGACGGGCCGGGCCCGGTGCCGTCCGGGACGGTCGGGTATCCGGCGCCGTTCGGCGTCTGACCACCGGGGTCCCCGGCCCGCGGGTCCGTCCGCGGGCCGGGGGCCCTCAGCGCCCGCGGCGCCGGTACGTCCGCACCGACAGCGGGACGAACAGCGCCAACAGGACCAGCGACCAGCCGATGGTCGCGGCGACGGGATGGGCGACCGGCCACGCCGCGTCCCCGGTGGACACGCCGGGGTTGCCGAACAGCTCCCGGCAGGCGGCGGTGAGGGCGCTGACGGGATTCCAGTCGGCGATGACCTGCAGCGGCTTCGGCATGCCGCCGGTGGGGACGAACGAGTTGGACAGCATGGTCACCGGGAACACCAGCGGAATCAGCTGGTCGGCGGTCTGCTCGTTCTTCACCACCAGGCCCAGGTAGCAGCCGGCCCAGCTCAGCGCGTACCGCATCAGCGCCAGCAGCAGGAACGCCTCGGCGGTCTGCCAGACCCCGTTGTGGGCGCGCCAGCCGACGACGAGCCCGGCGACGGCCATGATGACCATGCCGAGGATCCCGTTGAGGATCTCGGCGCCGGTCTGCCCGAACGGGACGGCCGAGCGCGCCATCGGCATGGAGCGGAACCGGTCCATGACGCCGCGCGAGGCGTCGGTGGCGACCCGCATGGTGACCGCGATGGTCGCGGTGAAGGTGACCATCGCGAACAGGCCCGGCATCAGGTACTCGCGGTAGTTGCCGCCGCCGGGCACGGAGATGGCGCTGCCGAACACGTACCCGAACAGCACCACCATCACCGCCGGGAAGATCAGCGCGGCGACCAGCTCGCCGGGTTCCTGGCGGATGCGGCTGATCTCGCGGCCGATGAGGGTGAGCCCGTCGGCGAGCGCCCAGCGCAGCCGTCCGGACGGCGACGCGGGGGCGGTGAGGGCGGTCATCGGACGGTCTCCTTCTCACGTTCGGGGGTGTCGGCGCCGCTTCCGGTGAGGCGCAGGAACACCTCGTCGAGAGTGGGGCGGCGCAGCGCGACGTCCCCGACGGCGACGCCGGCGCGGTCGAGGTCGCGGACGACGTCGGCGAGCCGCACGCTCCCCGGCGGCAGCGGCACCGAGAGGCGGTCGCCGTCCAGCGTGGGGTACGCGCCGGCGAGGGTGTGCAGCAGCTCGGCGGCCGCGCCGGCCATCCCCGGGTCGGCCAGGACGACGTCGAGGCGGTCGCCGATCGAGGCCTTCAGCTCGTCGGGCGTGCCGGTGGCGATGACGCGGCCGTGGTCGATCACGGCGATGTCGTCGGCGAGCTGGTCGGCCTCGTCCAGGTACTGCGTGGTGAGCAGGACGGTGGTGCCGTCCGCCACGAGGCCCCGGATCGCGTCCCAGATCTCGCCGCGGCTGCGCGGGTCGAGGCCGGTGGTGGGCTCGTCCAGGAACAGCACCTGCGGGCGCAGGATCAGGCTGGTGACCAGGTCGAGGCGGCGGCGCATCCCGCCGGAGTACCCCGCCACCTGCCGGTCGGCGGCCTCCATCAGCCCGAACCGCTCCAGCAGCTCGTCCGCGCGGCGGTGCGCCTCGCGGCGCGGCAGGTGGTAGAGGCGGCCGAACATGCGCAGGTTGCCGCGCCCGGTCAGCTTCTCGTCCACGGCCGCGTACTGCCCGGCCAGCCCGATGCGGGCGCGGACCTGGTCGGGCCGGCGGGCGACGTCGAACCCGGCGATGCGGGCACGCCCGGAGTCGGCGTCCGACAGCGTCGCGAGGATCCGCACGGCGGTGGTCTTGCCGGCGCCGTTGGGGCCGAGGACCCCGCAGACCGTTCCGGCGGGGACGGCCAGGTCGAGGCCGTCCAGGGCCCGGGTGTCCCCGAAGCGCTTGCGCAGCGCCTCGGCCACCACGATCGGTTCGTCCGTCACGATCCCTCCTTCTGAGTACGGCGTACGCAGCTACGGTAAACAACTGGGTACGATGTACGCAACTAGGATGCTCGGAGGCGGACGGCGAGGAGGTCAGGTGGCAGGCGGCGAGCGGTCCGGCGGAATCTGGTCGATCCCCGAACGGCAGGGCCGGGGACCGCGCCCCGCCTACAGCCGCGCCCAGATCACCGAGGCGGCGATCCGCATCGCCGACGCCGAGGGCCTGGAGGCGGCGTCGATGCGCCGGATCGCGGCCGAGCTCGGCACCGGCGCGATGTCGCTGTACCGCTACGTCCCGTCCCGCGACGACCTGATCGACCTGATGGTCGACCACGCCGCGCTGGAGATGGACGTCCCCGACCGCCCGAGCGGCGACTGGCGCGCCGACCTGACGCTGATCGCCGAGAACACCCGCGCGGTGGGCCTGCGCCACCCCTGGCTCGCCGGACTGGTCCGCCCGCGCGCCACGTTCGGCCCGAACCGGCTGCGGCTGATGGAGTTCGCGTTCGGCGCCCTCGACGTCGGCATCCCCATCGACGACATGCTCACCCTGCTCGAAATGCTGAACGGCTATGTCGAGCGCGCCGTCCGCGGCGAGATCGCCTGGAGACGGGAGAGCGAGCGCGGCATGACCCCGGAGCACTGGATGCTGGAGAGCGCTCCCTACGTCAGGAAGCTCCTCGACAGCGGCCGGTACCCGATGTTCAAGCGCATCGTCGTGGACGCGCGCCTGCCCCACATGACCACCGAGGAGCAGTTCCGCTACGGCCTGGACCGCGTGCTGGACTGCATCGCCAGCGCCCTGCCGTCAGACCGGACCTGAAGAGCGTAGACTCGGCGGCGAGCGAGGGGTTCTCGATGCCGGCGACCAGGCCTGCGTCCCCCTGGTTCCCACTACTTGGTCTCCTTCGGGGGCCCGGACAGGCCCGGCGCCGATGACGCCGCACGATCACATCACCCGGATTCGGGTGCTCCTCAGTGCCGGCGCGGGTCCGGCCGCACCGGCCCGCGGCGCCCGCGGACCTCGGATCGGAGACCCGACATGATCATCAAAGACCCTCCCGCCCCGGCCGCCCGGCTCGCCGGCGGATCGGCGGCGGCCTGAACATGGCGGATCCCGCAGCATCGCAGGAGCGAGACGCTCCCCGGGAGGCCCCCCGCAGTGGTGCCATCATCGGGGAAGAGGGCCCGCCGATCAGGTGGCGGCCCCCCGCAGGGCCACGGCCGGCCGACGGGCGGCACCGCCTGGCCGCGTCGTTCGACCTGATGGCGGCCGTCCTGGCCGGCGCCGATCCGGTGGAGGCCCTGGCCCTTCTCGCCGAGCACGCCCGCGCCATGGCACGCGTGCCGCTCGCGTTCGTGGCGCTGCCCGAGGAGGGCGGCGGGACGCTGCGCATCGATGTGGCGGTGGGACCCGCCGCCGACAGGATCCGCGGCCTGACCGTCCGCCGGGGCCGTTCCATGATCGGCCGGGCGTTCAGCTCGCGGCGGCCCCTGTCATCGCGTGTCGCGGTGGACCAGGGGCTCAGCGAGCTGCCGGCCGGGCCCATCCTGATGCTGCCGCTGGAAACGGGTGAGGCCATCCGCGGGGTGCTCGCGGTCGCCGGCTCGCCGGGGGCACCGCCGTTCACCGCCGCGCTCGCGCGGGACCTGCTGCTGTTCGCCGACCTCGGGGCGAGGCTGATCGAACTGGCCGAGGAGCGGCGTGCGGCCGGGCCCGCGCCGGCGGACGGGGCGCACGCGACCTCCTGACGGCGGCCGTGGACGACCGTGACGCGGGCGACCGCGTGTCAGAGCGGGAAGAGCTTGGCGTAGGGGGCGAGGATCCGGACCGTGCGCGCTCCGAAGTCGACGAGGACGGCGTGCGCCTCCACCTCGGTGACGCGGCCGAGGCCGTACTTGTCGTGGGTGACCCGGTCCGCCACGTCGAAGACCTTGACGGGCGGGGCGGGCGGCGGTGGCTCGAAGGGGCTGGTGGGCAGGTGTCGCCGCCGTGCGGCTCGAGGGGGTTTCATCACCGCCAGTATGCGCCTCTCCGGGGCGTGGCGGGAACCGGATCCGCTTTTGATCTGGAATTTCCCGCGCCGCGCCGTCCCCGCGCCCTGGCCATCGCCGAGGCATGTGGTAACGTTCGGTTCAGTTGCGGTTCCCAAGCATTTGCGTGCGCCTGCGGATCAACCACAGGCGCACTTTTTGTTTTCTGGATCTTCCGGATGGGTCATCGCGGCGTCCTCGGACCCACAAGGTGTGGGACCGGGACCGAGCCAAAAGGAGATGACCATGGCCACCGGCACCGTCAAGTGGTTCAACGCGGAAAAGGGCTTCGGCTTCATCGAGCAGGACGGCGGCGGCGCCGACGTCTTCGCCCACTACTCCAACATCGCGGCCCAGGGCTTCCGCGAGCTCCAGGAGGGCCAGAAGGTGTCGTTCGACATCACTCAGGGCCAGAAGGGGCTGCAGGCGGAGAACATCGTCCCCGCCTGAATCTCCCCGGCGGCGCAGCGGGCGGCCCCGTGAGGGCCCCCGTTGCGTCGCCTTGTCGCGCAGCGGAGCACTCCTCGACACGTGCTATCTGCGAGGAAGGTTCCACCTTGCCGTTTCCCGACCGATCGAATCGATCATCAGGCCGGGGCCGCACCGCGCGGTCCCGCCCCGGCCGGCACCGCCGGGGGACCCGCCCGGACGGTGACGGCGGGCGGCCGCCCGCGACTCCGGGCCTCCCCCCGGTCACGTCCTTCTCCGAGCTGCGGATGCCGCCGGAGCTGCTGGCGTCGCTGACCCGCGAGGGCGTGACCGCGCCGTTCCCCATCCAGGCGGCGACGCTGCCGAACGCGCTCGCCGGCCGGGACGTCCTCGGACGCGGCCGGACCGGGTCCGGCAAGACCCTCGCCTTCGGTCTCGCACTCCTCGCCCGCCTCACCGGTCGGCGGGCCGAGTCCCGGCGCCCGCTGGCCCTGGTCCTCGTGCCCACCCGTGAGCTGGCCCAGCAGGTCACCGATGCCCTCGCCCCGTACGCCGGCGCCCTCCGCCTGCGGCTGCTCAGCGTCGTCGGCGGAATGTCGATCGGACGGCAGTCCGCCGCTCTGGCGCAGGGGGCGGACGTCCTGATCGCCACCCCGGGACGGCTCGCCGACCTGATCGACCGCGGCGACTGCCGCCTCCACCAGGTGGAGATCACCGTGCTGGACGAGGCCGACCAGATGACCGACATGGGGTTCCTGCCGCAGGTCACCCGCCTGCTGGAGCAGACTCCCGCCGACGGCCAGCGGATGTTGTTCTCCGCGACGCTCGACGGCGACGTCGACAAGCTGGTCCGGCGGTTCCTCACCGACCCGGTGACGCACTCGGTCGACCCGCCCTCCGGGGCCGTCACCACGATGGAACACCACCTGCTGCACCTCAGCGACACCGACAAGCACGAGACGATCGCGCACATCGCGGCCCGGGACGGCCGTGTGATCATGTTCGTCGGCAAGAAGCACGGCGCGGACCGGCTCGCCCGCAAGCTGGCGTCCCGCGGCATCCGCGCCGCGGCCCTGCACGGCGGCAAGACCCAGTCCCAGCGCAACCGCACCCTCGCGGGCTTCCGGACGGGCGACGTGGCCGTCCTGATCGCGACCAACGTCGCCGCGCGGGGCATCCACGTCGACGACCTCGACCTGGTCGTCAACGTCGACCCGCCCGCCGACCACAAGGACTACCTGCACCGGGGCGGACGCACCGCCCGCGCCGGGCGGCCCGGCACCGTCGTCACCCTCGTCCTGCCGCACCAGCGCCGGGAGACCGACGCGCTGATGGCCGCGGCGGGCATCACCCCGCGGGCGACCGAGGTGCGGCCGGGCGACGGCGAGCTCGCCAGGATCACCGGCGCCCGCTCCCCGGCCGCCGGCGCCCCGGCACCGGTCGGCGAGCCACGCCGGAACCGCTCCGGCGGACGGCGCCGGCGGGGCGTATCGTCGAGGAACACCTGACCTGCGGTACGCCGGGTGATCCGCGCCGTGCCGGTGGCATGAGCGCGGGCACGCGGGGCACCAATCCGATGAGGTGACGACTGCGTGCCGCCCGGCGACGCCGGGCGAGGGTCCGCGGGCCCGGAGCATGTTCGTGATCGGAGAAAGCACATGACGATCCTTCCCGGCCCTGGTGCATCGCGGCCGGTTCCGCACACGGGCCGATGGCAGCTGCCGAGCGGGCGGGCCGCGGCGGGCCACGTCCGCTCGATCGTCCAGAACGCCCTGCATGTATGGGAGCCGGGTCCGGCGGCGGCGAGTCTCACCGATCGGCTCGCGCCGCTGCTGCAGGACTTCGTCGCCCGGGCGACCGCCCGGTGCCGCGGATCGCTCGTCCTGCGGCTGGAGCTGCACGCGCCGACCCGCCTGCTGCTCGGCGAGATCCTGCAGCAGACGACCGCGGGGCCGTCCGGCGACGACGCGGCGGACGGCGAAGGCGGCCGCGGTGCCCACATCGCCGCCATCGCGGTCACCTACGGCAGGCGGCCCGCCCGCGGCGACGCGGGCGCCTGGTACGCGCATGCCTTCGTGTGGCCGTCGCTGCCGCTGAGCTACGGCTGACGGGCCGTCAGAGGATCCGGGAGACCTTGTAGGCGACGCCGCCTTCGACCAGGTATCCCGAGCCGGCGCAGACGATGCCGTTCAACCATGCGTACTGCTCGGCGCCGGTCTCGAAAAGCGGGCTGGTGCGGAAGTAGTAGCGGGCCGGGTCGATCCGGTGCCGCTTCTCCGGGTCGGCGATGTCGGCTCGCAGCTCCGGCGGGACGATCCAGCGTCCTTCGTAGGTCATCTGCACCAGGGCGCCGTCGTGGGTGCGCAGGGTCAGCCGGACGTCCAGCGTCATGGACCCGTCCGGGCGGAACACCGCCCAGTCGCCGCCGCCGGGCAGCACGTCCCCGCGCAGGTCGGGGCCTTCGAACGTCCCCCCGGCGCTGCCGAACAGGACCCGCTGGCCGGAGGGTCCGCCGATGACCAGCGGAGGATCCAGGTCGACGACGATGTCGAACAGGTGCTCCGTCTCGATGCCGCCGATCGGCTTGACGCGCGTGTCGGAGGTCACCGCTCCTCCCCCATCGCGGCGTCCCCGAACAGGAGCTTGCGGACGGCGTCGGTCGACACGCCGCTCTGAGCGCACAGCGTCGCCAGGTCGAAGAAGAACCGTTCACCGGCGATCAGGTCGTCCTTGAAGGTGAACCGGATGAACACGGGCAGCTCGGCGCGGCGGCCGTTCGGGACCACGCCGAACCGGTCACCGGTCATGGTCATCCGCACCGTCCCCCAGCAGACCAGCGAGTCCGCGTTGGAGGCGTGTCCTTCCAGCTCGACGTCGTAGTCCGGGAAGGCCCTGAAGAACAGGGTCAGCACCTTCTCGTTCTCGGCCGTGCCCCTCGCCCTGGTACCGAAGGCGGGGGTCTCCAGCACCATGTCGCGGTGGAGAAGCCGCATGGCCGCGGGCACGTCCTGCCGGCTCTTCGCCACGGCCAGCGCCTGCGCCAGCTCGAACATCCGATCTCCGTTCATCGGCTCTCCCTCTGGTGTGCGGCCGTTGCCCGGGCTCGGAGTTAAACATACGATCGGTCGTATGTCTAGTTTGGCGGGATGTGGCAGGATGGCGCCGATGAACGAAGCAGCGGTGACGGACGGGCGCCTGGTGCGCGGTGCGCGGACGCGGCGGACCATCGCGCGCCATGCCGTGGACGTCGCGTCCCTCGAAGGGCTCAACGGGCTCAGCCTCGGGCGGCTGGCCGGCGACCTGGGGCTGTCCAAGAGCGGTATCCAGACGCTGTTCAGGACGAAGGAGAACCTGCAGCTCGCCGCCGTCGAGTCGGCGCGCGAGCAGTTCGCCGACGCGGTCGTCGGCCCCGCCCTGGCCGCGTCTCCCGGCGTGACCCGGCTCCGCGCCCTGATCGAGCGCTGGATCGTCTACGCGGAGACGCCGCTGTTCACCGGCGGCTGCTTCTGGGCGGCGAACCTGCCCGAGTTCGACAGCCGCCCCGGGCCCGTCCGCGACGCCCTGTTCCGCCAGCACGGCGAGTGGCTGTCGGTCCTCGCCGGCGAGCTGCGGCACGCCGCCGACGCCGGCGAGATCGCGGACCTGGACGCCGACCTGGCCGCCTTCCAGATCGACGCGGTGCTGATGTCCGCCAACACCGCCCTGCGCGTCGGCGACGCCGGAGCCATGACCAAGGTCCGCCGGGTGATCGACGGCCTTCTCGCCCGCTGACGGGCCGGACGGGGCGCGTTCGGGACCCCGCGCACCACGAACTGGTTGCGCAGCAGCAGCACGGCGTCGCCGCGGAGACTGCCGGTGTCGGGCGGCCGCACCGTCGTGGTCAGCCGCCGGTAAGCGGCAAATCCCGAGCACGACGCGGCTCGGCCAGCGGCGGTACGGCTAGTACCTATTGATGGGGAGTGACATGCGGGCCAGAGGCATCAGTTACGAAACCGGGATCGTCTACGAGGGGGCGGTCGGCAACGCGCGCTTCGGCTCCGAGGCGTTCACCGCCGTCGCCGAACACCATGGACGGCAGATGCCCGAGTGAGGCGTCCTCCGGCTACCGCGAACGGGGCGCGCGACCGATCCCCCACCAGGCCACCAGGGCACCGAGCAGGAACAGCGCGGCGCAGGCGAACATGCTCACACCGAACCCCTGGCTCAAGGCCTCTGGATTGCGAGTGGCGTCCTCGGGCAGGTTCGCGAGCAGCGGCAGCGCGGCCACGACCAGCAGCCCCGCCGCGCGGGCGACGCCGTTGTTGACGCCGCTGGCGATGCCGGCGCGACCGTCCGGCACGGCGGACAGGACCGTCACGCTGATCGGCGCGGTGATCGCCGAGATGCCCAGCCCCGTGGCGACGATGACCGGGAGCACGTCGGGCACATAGGAGGCGTCCGGGCCGACCCGCACCGCCATCAGCGCCCCGATCGCGCAGACCACGGACCCCGCAGTGAGCAGGACGCGGGAGCCGGCGCGGGTGACGAGCGTGCCCGCGCGGGGCGACAGGACGAGGACCACGACCGTGATCGGCAGCAGCGCCGTCCCGGTGGCCAGCGGCGAGTAGCCGCTGGTGATCTGGAGCTGCATCGGCAGCAGGAAGAACAGCCCCGCGACGGCCCCGTAGAGGCAGAACGATGCCAGGTTCGCCGCGCTGAACTCCCGGGCGGAGAACAGTCCCAGCGGCAGCATGGGCGCCGAGGCGCGCCGTTCGACCAGCACGAAGGCGACCATCGCGAGCATGCCGACCGCGGCCGCCGCGACGGCGACCGGCAGGCCGCCGGAAGCGTCGGTGAGGCTGTAGGTCAGGCCGCCGAGACCGATCGCCGCCAGCGCGGCCCCGGCCGCGTCGAAACGGCCGGGCACCGCCTCGTCGCGGGTCTCGGGGACGTGGCGGAGCACCAGTCCCGCCACCACCGCCGCGATCGGGATGTTGATCCAGAACACCCAGCGCCATCCCGCGACATCGACCACCACGCCGCCGAGCAGCGGCCCGGCCGCGCCGGCCACCCCGCTCATGCCCGACCAGGCGCCGACCGCCCGCGCCCGGTCGCCGGGCCGGAACGAGGCCTGGATGAGCGCCAGGGACCCCGGGACGAGCAGCGCGGCCCCGACGCCCTGCAGCGCCCGCGCGGCCACCAGCCAGCCGACGGTCGGCGCGAAGCCGCCCAGCAGCGAGGCGACCGCGAACAGGACGAGGCCCGCCAGGTACATCCGCCGCCGCCCGTAGCGGTCCCCGAGCGCGCCGCCGACGAGGATCAGCGCGGACAGCGCCAGCGCGAACGCGTTCACCGTCCACTGCATGCCCGCCATGCCCGTCCCCAGCTCGCGCGCGATCTCCGGCAGCGCGACGTTCAGGACCGTGGTCTCCAGCAGCACCAGGCCCGCCCCCAGCGAGGTGGCCACGACCACCCACCGGCCGGCGGGCTGCGACAGCCGCAGCCCGCCGGCGGCGGTGACCGGAGACTTGAGCACATGTGTCATGGAGACCTTCAGACCTGGAGGAGCAGCCCGTACTGCCTACGAGAGTGGGCATCGGCGGGATCGACCGGCAACACCGATCTGTGCAACGATCGATGCGGACGCCGCATGGATAGTGACCGACCTGGCCGGAGACGTCGACGATGGATTTACGGCAGCTGGAGGTCTTCCTGACGCTGGCCGACGAACTGCACTTCGGCCACACCGCCGACCGGCTGCATCTCACCCAGCCGCAGGTGAGCCGGGCCGTGGCCGCACTGGAGCGCCACATCGGCGCCCCGCTGTTCGAGCGCACCAGCCGCCGGGTCCGCCTCACCCCGCTGGGCCGCCGCCTCCGCGCCGAGGCCGAACCCGCCTACCGCCTGCTGCTGGACGCTCTCCGCGACGCCCGCGCCGAGGCCCGCCAGGCCGGCGGAACGCTGCGCGTCGGATTCCTGCTGCCAACCGGTGGCGAGGCCCTCAGCCATCTGATCCGCGCCTACGAGGCCCGCCACCCCGGAAGGCGCCTCTCCCTGAGCAACGTTCCGTACGCCGACCTCTACGAGCCGCTTCGCGGCAACGAGATCGACGTCCTGATCTCGTATCTCATCCTCGATCGCGACGAGCAGTCCGACCTGACCGCGGGCCCGGCGATCGACCACACCGCCCGGGTGCTGGTGGCCGCGGCGGCCGACCCGCTGGCGGCCAAGGACTCGATCTCGGTGGAAGACCTCGCCGGCCGCCGCACCAGCGCGCTGCCGCCCCGGTTCCCCCGCGTCCTCTTCGACCATTTCGTGCCGCCGGCCACCCCCTCGGGCAAGCCGATCCACCGCACCTACGACCTCGGTGATGACGACTACGGCGTGATGACGGCCGCGGTCGCCCGGGGGCACCTCGTCCACCCGAGCGTCGACGCCTTCACCTCGCTGCTGACCCACCGCCACGACCTCAAGCTCATTCCCATCCGCGATCTGCCCGCGGTTCCGATCGGCCCCATCTGGGTGACCGCCCGCGAGAACGCCCGCATCCGCGCCCTCGCGGACGTTGCCGCGAACCTCCCGCCTGTGAAGCCCGGCGGCCCCGACGCCTGAGCCGACGGCGGGCACGCCGGCGGCGCGGTCAGGGAACCGCGTATCCGGTGATTCCTTGACCACGCCGCATCGGGGTGATCCGCCGAGGATCAGGGGTGGGCGAGCAGCGCCTCGGCGCTGTCGGCGTCCACCGCGCCGTCGGCGTCCTCGACGGGCGCGTTGTCGGGACGCGGCGTGTTCATCAGCACGGCCACGACCAGCGCGCCGACCAGGATGATGCCCGCGGCCCACGCACTGGCCGTCGCGAACCCCTCCACCACCGCCTGCCTGGCCGTGACGGGGCTGGTGCCGTGCGAGGCCAGGTAGTCCACGGTCGCGCTGGTGGCGATGGTGTTCAGCAGGGCGGTGCCGATCGAGCCGCCGATCTGCTGCGCGGTGTTGACGGTGGCCGAGGCCACGCCCGCGTCGTCCCTGGCGACGCCGTGGGTGGCGTAGTTGATGGCCACCGGCATGATCATGCCCGCGCCGAAGCCGAGCAGCAGCTGCGCGACCAGCACGCCGGCGGCGTACCCGGTGTCGGTCTCCAGGGTGAGCATCCACAGCATGCCGGCGGAGCTGATGACCATCCCGGGCACGATCAGCGCCCGGGGCGGCACCTTGGGCAGCAGCCGGGTGGTGAGCCCGCCGGCCGAGAGCAGGACCACCGTGGCCATCGGGAGGAAGGCCACGCCCGTCTTCACCGGCGAGTACCCCTTGACGACCTGCATGTAGTAGGTCATGAACAGGAACGCCCCGAACATCCCGATCACGGCCATGCCCACGGCCATGTAGGCGCCGCCGCGGGTGCGGCTGGCGACCACGCGCAGCGGCAGCAGCGGCTGCCGCACCCGGCTCTCGACGAAGGCGAACGCGGCGAGCAGCACCGCGCCGGCGGCCAGGAGGCTGACGACCTTCGCCGAGCCCCAGCCGTCGGACTCGGCCTGGCCGGTGCCGTACACGACCGCGACGAGCCCGCCGGTCACCAGCAGCACGCCGGGGACGTCGAACCTGGCCTTGCCGTCGCGCCGCGACTCCTCCAGCAACGCGAACCCGCCGACCGCCGCGAGCAAGGCGATGGGGATGTTGACGTACAGGCACCAGCGCCAGTCCAGGTAGTCGGTCAGCGCCCCGCCGACCAGCAGGCCGACCGCACCGCCCGCTCCGGCGATGCCGCCCCAGATCCCGAACGCCTTGGCGCGGTCCTTCGGCTCGGTGAACGTCACCGTCAGCAGCGACAGCGCGGACGGCCCGAGCAGCGCGCCGAACCCTCCCTGCAGGGCACGGGCCACCAGCAGCATCTCGACGTTCGCCGCCGCGCCCCCGAGCGCCGAAGCGGCGGCGAAGCCGAGCAGCGCGACCAGGAAGGCCCGCTTGCGGCCGGTGTAGTCGGCGATCCGGCCGCCGAGCAGCAGCAGGCTGCCGAACGCCAGCGTGTACGCGGTGATGATCCACTGCCGGTCGCCGTCGGAGATCGCGAGGTCCCGCTGGAGCGACGGCAGCGCGATGTTCACCACGGTGGCGTCCAGGATGATCATTAGTTGGCCCAGGCCGATGAAGAGAAGCGCGGCCCAGCGGCGCGGCGAGACCGCCGGGCCCGGCGCCTTCGTGGTTGCCATGAGTGCGTCCTTGTCCGCGAGGTGTGCGTGCCGCGCGAATCGTCGGCGCGGCGTCCTGACGCACATGGAGATGCCGGCGGTCCGATCCCTGTGACAGCGCCGCGATGTGTCGTACACCACCGTCACAAATCAGTGGGTACCGCTGTCTTGTGCGTGTGGCACAGTCGAGACCGAAGGAGCGGGCCATGAGCGAGGACACCACGGGGGCGGACGAGCCTCGCACTCCCGGCGATCAGGTGGACTCCGCCACCGCGGCGTTCGTCACCCACCGCAACCTGCTGTTCACCGTGGCCTACGAGATGCTCGGCTCGGCCGCGGACGCGGAGGACGTCCTCCAGGAGACCTGGCTGCGATGGGCGGGCGTCGATCTGGACACCGTCCGGGACCAGCGTGCCTACCTGGTTCGGATCACCACCCGCCAGGCGCTCACCCGGTTGCGCACGCTCGGCCGCCGCAAGGAGTCCTACGTCGGACCCTGGCTGCCCGAGCCGCTGCTCACCACGCCGGACGTCGCCGAGGACGTGGAGCTGGCCGACAGCGTCTCGATGGCGATGCTGCTGGTGATGGAGACGCTCTCCCCGACCGAGCGGGCGGTGTTCGTGCTGCGCGAGGTGTTCGATCTGGCCTACGACGAGATCGCCGAGGCCGTCGACAAGAGCGCGGCCGCCGTCCGCCAGATCGCGCACCGGGCACGGGCGCACGTCGCGGCCCGCCGCCCGCGTGACGTCGTCGTCTCCCCCGCCGACACCCGAGCCGCACTCGCCGCCTTCCAGAAAGCGGTCGAAACCGGCGACCTGCAGGACCTCCTCGACATCCTCGCGCCCGACGTCGTCGCCCTGAGCGATGGCGGCGGACTCAAGCAGGCCGTTCCGCGGCCCATCGTGGGAGCCCGCAAGGTGGGACGCGTGCTCTCCGCCGGCCTGACCAGGTTCACCCACGACGCGTCGGTCGAGCCGGTCCAGGTCAACGGCTGGCCGGGCCTCATCATCCGCCTGAACGGGGAACTCGACGGCGTCCTGGCGATGCGCGTGGAGAACGGCCTGATCACCGGCCTCTACTTCGTCCGCAACCCCGAGAAGCTGTCACGCGTGCAGCAGGAGACCGCCCTGAGCCGCTGAGCCGTCGACACGGGGGTCGCAGCAGGCCGCCGCGATGGCGACCCCGGCGTTTCCCTGGGTCCGTTTGCCGACCGGCCATCTGATCGGGTGCTGTGGACCACGGCGCGCACAACCTGGCGCGCCGGGTCCCGGCCCCCGACCTCGACGGCGCATGCATATCCCATGATGGCAGAGTCGAACTATCGATCCTCATGCACTCGGGTTGAACGTGCTCCGCCTGCTCCACCTGGGACGCTGATCAGACGGCGAACACCTATGCCGCAGAGAAGTCACAATCTCCACGCTGTCTAGCGTCTCAGGAGGTTAGATGACACCCGTGGGCGTGGCTTTCTCATTCTTGCGGTGGTTGGCATGGAAGCGTGCCTTCTTCTGGCGATTCCCGCACGTGTTCATGTCGCACCATTTGCGGGTGCGGCTCTGGCTGGTGTCGAAGAAGGCGGCCTGGCACGTTGGCGACGCGCACAAGGCCAACTTTCCGTCTCGCTCACCTGCGAGGATGCTGATCGCATCGGCGGCGATCACGCTCAGGGCATCTTCTACACAGGAATCCGCACCGAAACGCCACTGACGATCACCGTCGGGCGTCAGGATGGCCGCGGCCCGACCCTGAATGCTGCAGTCATTGATGATCTGGATCGCCGACACAGGGAGAGCGCTCTGAAGCGCGGCCGCCGTCGCGGCGGCGTGGATCGCTTCCCTCAGTTCCCGAGCACGCTCGAGTTGGGCAGTGGTGCAGGAGTCCACGGCTAGGTCGTTCACTGCCAGCCAGTCGACGAGTCGCTGCGGTGTGGGAATGCGCTCCACAGGGGTGCCATTACGTTCCGTCAGAGTCCCCGTGAAGCTTGTCGCCAGCACGCTACCGAGGCGAAAGTCAGGGAACCCAGCACGCATGGAACCACCTTAGCCTCGATCGCCCATCCGGCACCCCGAAGCCGCGGGGGCAGGCGGGCGTGTATGCGAGCCGGCGGCTGGTCACGGGTTGCGCTGTGAACGCCCCGCCCCCGGGGTGGGGCTTCCTGAAGGATCCCGGGGCCGGCGGGTTGCGCGCGGGCATGAAGACACACTAGAACCGTCTTAGCCGGTTCCGTCAAGGCCAGGAGGTCTCATGTTCCGTCCGACCAGCGACGTCCAGGCATTCGAAGCCCATGCGACTGACGCTGACCTCGACGATCTGCGCGGGCGACTGGCCGCGGCGCGCCTGCCAGAGGCCGAGACGGTGCATCGCGCCGCGCCTGACCCTCGCCGATGGGACCAGGGCGTTCCTCTCGCCGACCTGGTCGATGTCGTGGACTACTGGCGCACCGGGTACGACTGGCGGTCGTTCGAAGAGCGCCTCAACCAGATCGGCCAGTTCCGCACGACCATTGACGATCTGGGGATCCACTTCCTGCATCGCCGATCCGCGCGCGCAGACGCCACGCCGCTGATCCTGACGCACGGCTGGCCGGGCAGCATCGCCGAATTCATCGACGTGGTGGACGAACTGGCAGATCCAAAAGACGCGGGCACGCCGGCGTTCCACGTCGTGTGTCCATCGCTGCCAGGCTTCGGTTACAGCGACAAGCCGGCCACCACCGGATGGGGAACCGAGAAGATCGCGGCCGCGTGGGTGGAGCTGATGGGAAGGCTCGGCTACAGCAAGTTCGCAGCCCACGGCGGTGACTGGGGAGGAAATATCACCACGGTCATCGGCGGCAGGTTCCCGGAGCAGGTTCTCGGCATCCACACCACCTTCGCGGAGGGACCACCCGGGCTGACAACGGACGGGCTGACAACGGTCGAGCGCAGGTGGACTGAGGAAACCCACCATTTCTGGCACCACCGGGCGCCGTACGCGAAGCAGCAGGCGACCCGACCGCAGACCATCGGCTACTCGCTCGTCGACTCACCGGTCGGGCTTCTTGCCTGGATCCTCGACAAGTTCGCCGACTGGTCAGATACCGAAGACAGCCCGTTCGAGACGATCTCCAGAGACCGAATTCTCGACGATGTCACGCTGTACTGGCTGACCCGGACCGGCGCATCGGCAGCCCGCATCTACTACGAGAGCCACGCCTCAATGGACCCGGAACTTCGGGTCGACGTCCCGTCAGCGATCAGCATCTATCCCCGCGACATCGAGAAGTGCCCGCGCCCCTGGGCGCAGGAGCGGTACCGACAGATCGTCCGTTGGAGGTCCCCCGCCAAAGGCGGGCACTTCCCGTCGCTGGAGGTCCCCGGGTACTTCGTCAAGGACCTGCAAGAAGGCCTCGCGGCAGTACTAGCCGCCAACCGGTGAACGCGACCCGGCGCCGAGTCGGCGGTGGCGACCGTGTCCCTGGCGTGTCGGACGGACCACGAGGGCATGAGCGCCCGCCGGGGAGGACACGGAAGATCAAGTCCAGGGGGTGGGGCCCGCTGGCCATACCTATCGCTCATTCGTCTGGGCATAGGTTGGGCGCTATGACGCTGCGACTTGTTCAGGTGAACTACAAGGCTGGGGACGACTCGCGCCTCGGCCGGTTCTGGGCGGAGGCGCTCGGCTGGGGCGTCTCCAGCGAGGGACCGGGTGTGACCAACGTCGAACCCGTGGGCTTCTCCTGGCCGGATCCCAGCGCCGTCTGCATCGATTTCGTCGCCGTCCCGGACCCCGAAACGGTGAAGTACGGCGTGCACATCGATCTCGCCACCACCTCCGAGGCCCACCAGGCGGAGCTGGTCTCGCGCCTGAAGGATCTCGGGGCGACGCCCGCGGACGTGGGCCAGGGCGACGTCCCGTGGACGGTCCTGGCCGACCCGGAGGGCAACGTGTTCTGCGTGCTGGAGCCCCGGGAGATCTACCGTGACACCGGGCCGATCGCCGTGGTGGTGGTCGACTGCGCGGACCCGCGGGCCATGGCCCGGTTCTGGGACGAGGCGCTGGACTGGACCCTGCACGAGGTCACCGACGATCACGCGGTGCTGCGTTCTTCCGAGGGCATCGGACCCTACCTGGAGTTCCTCCGCGCACCTGGCGAGAGGTCATGGTGGAACCGCGTCCATCTCGACCTTCTACCGGACCCCGTTGACGGCAAGGAGGCGGAGGTGGCCCGCCTGCGAACCCTCGGGGCGGTCGACATCGACCTCGGCCAGGGCGACGTCCCGTGGACCGTCCTAGCGGACCCGGAGGGCAACGAGTTCTGCGTCCTCGGCCGGGCCGGGAGCTGAGCCGCCTTCGCGTCGAGGGACCTCCATTGACCTTGACGGAACCTCGGCCATAAACCGTTTGATGCTTCCTTCCGCGCTCCCATAGGTTGCCTACGGCCCGTCGTAGTGAGGACAGAGGACAGACCGCGTGACCCCGCCTGCTCTTTAGACCTGACACCTTCTTCCGCTCACCTGTAGCCGACGCTGCCGTCGGTTCCGCCGGGCTGCCCAGGCGCGCCCGGTCATACAGCGTTCGAGGCCGCGCGTAATCGGCCTCGTGTCAGGTCTAGAGAGATCATGTCTTCACAACCTCATATTGGGCTGCCCTGGGTCGTCCGCCGAACCAGGCTGCCTCTCCTGTCCCTGCGGTGCGTGGACTGCCGGTCGGA
Organism: Actinomadura madurae; assembly: GCF_900115095.1. Lineage (GTDB taxonomy): Bacteria > Actinomycetota > Actinomycetes > Streptosporangiales > Streptosporangiaceae > Spirillospora > Spirillospora madurae. The sequence continues at coordinate 89,891 of NZ_FOVH01000009.1, read as the reverse complement.
GACGGCCACGACCGGCGAGGGCAGGTTCCGGGTCAACGCCAACGGCAAGCTGCTGGACGTGTGGCTGCTGGTCCAATGCGTGTCCTGCGACCGGACGAGCAAGCTCACCGTGCACCAGCGAGTACCGGTCCGATCCTTCGATCCGGCCGCACTCCACGCCTACCGCGTCAACGATCCGGAAATGGTGGCGTCCAGGCTGCTGGATCCGCTGCTCGCCCGACGCAACCGCTACACCCTGGACTGGAGGGGGGCCTGGAGGCTGCACACCACACCGGTTCCGCTGGACGAGGCGTGGCCGGTACAGGTGCAGGTCGTCCTCGAGGACCCGGTCCCGGTCCGCCCGGATCGGCTCATCGCGCGCGGGCTCGGCCTCAGCAGGAACGAGGTACTGCGGCGGATCAAGTGCGACACTCCGCTGCGCCGCACGACGAGCACCGGCTTCACCTTCACCCTGATGGCCGGGTACTAGCGAAGGTGGAGCCGGGCGGGCCACTCGTGCCCGCCCGGCTCCACCTCCCGATGGCAACGCGGCCTCCGACGGGCGCGAACCGCCGCACGGTGCGGTCATGCCCGAAGGGACGGCCCTTCGATGCGCAGGAGCCGGTCAGTTCGTGGACTCGAGCTCGTCCAGCCCGATGAGGTGGGTGAGGACGGCGACTTGAGGGCGAGCCAGCGTCGCCGGGATGCCTGTGCATGGTCCCGTGTGAGGTGGGTTAGATGGCCGCGATCGCGTCGAACGGGACCTCGAAGACGTCGTGGAGCACGAACGACACCCGTTCCGCCGGGGTGAGGGCGTCCATGACGACATACAGCGCGAGACCGACCGATCAGCGAGCACCGCCTCTGCCTCGGGATCAAGCCGGGAGTCGGTGATCGTCTCCCGCTGCAGCACGCCGACGTCGAACTCCAGCGGCTGCTCGCCCCGTGCCCCGCGCCTGCGGAGCATGTCCAGGCAGATCCGGCCCGTCACCGTGGTGAGCCACCCGCGCAGATCCTCGATCTCACCGCCGCCGGTCCGCGCAAGCCGCAGCCACGCCTCCTGGACGGCGTCGTCGGCGTCGGCGTGCGACCCGAGCACGCGGAACGCGATCGCCTGGAGGTAAGGGCGCTGGCCATCGAACTTCGCAGCGAGCTGTTCCTCTTCGGTCACCGGTCCCCCGGTCTACGACGGTGTCACCACCAGGACGCACCGCACGACGATGAGGTAACACGCCTCGCCCAGGGGCCTCCAAGGGTGGCGCGGTCGATTACGTGTTGGGCTCTCGGCACCGTCCGGGTCCTCCCGCGCCTGCCCAAAGGCCGCACCACCGGGTGGGCATACATGACCGACCGTCGCGCGCCCCCACCTCCGGACGGCGCACCCCGGCGACACGCCGCCCCTCTGCCCGCCGCAGCAGCGCTGACCGTCCTCACCGCCTGCCGGGCTCCCCGCACCCGGTCCAACTCGGCCGCCCACATCGCCCTCATTTGCGGCTGGTGACACGTCGGTCAACGGCTCCCGCAATGGTCGACCTTGAAGCGCCGGCGTCGCCCGGGGCTGCCGGAGTCGGCACACACCTGTGGGCGGGCGTCATTACTGGGTTCTCAGCGCGGTTGAGCTCATCGATGAATCGGGACATGATGGGCTTGCAGGAAATGTTCGACCTGTAGAGTCGACGCCCATGACGGCAGAGTCACCGGCGCAGACTGTACAACGCTTGTTCCCCCTGCTGGCCGAGGGGAAGAGCGCGGAGGCGGCGGCATTGTTCGCTGACTCGGTGTCGTTCTCGATCCCGCATCCGCCGGGCATTCCATGGGTGCCGGAGGTCGGCTCGGCGGAGGACATGCGGACGTTCTTCGAGTTGCTCCAGACCCATGTGCAGGCCAAGGAGTTCGAACTCCATCAGGTAATCGCCGAAGGCGACGACGTTGTGCTCATTGGGCGCATGCTCTCCGAGGTCAAGAAGACGGGCCGGGAAATCGACACCGCGTTCGCTCTGCACACCACGGTCCGGGACGGGCGGATCACCCGCTACCACCTCTACGAGGACACCTACGCCGTTGCGAGGGCCTACTTCGACGACTGATCGATCGCAGGCGTGCCCTGGCCTCGTCACGTCCCACGTGCCGAATGGATAGTTGCGGAAGACGGGATGTGAAGTTGCTGTTATCGCTGACCGCTGTCCCGTTGTCCCTGAAGGTCGGTGAGGAGGTCATCGAGGGCCTTGTTAAGGGCTTCGGAATTGGCCTGGTCGAACCATGTGGTGCGGATGCGTTCGTTGATTCCGTTCGGGGTCTCGTGGTCGGCGGCGAGCAGGTGCAGGGAGCGGGTCTTGTCGCCCAGGGCGCGGCCGACGCCCTGGAAGAGGCCGCGAACGTAACTGTCAGCGTCGTCGGGGGCGATGCCGTGGCCGGCGGCCCACGAGGTGAGGGTGGCGAGATACCAGTAGTGGGTGGTCAGCGTGCCCGTCAGCGCGGAGAAGACGTCGAAGGCCGCCTCGTCCCCGACCGTAAGCACTCCGCCCAGGCGCTCGAAGAGGGCGTCCACCGTCGGATGCGACGGGCACGTCACCGTGACGGAGCGGCGTTCGCGTACGGCGGGCAGAGGAATGGCCCGGACCAGCGGGACGTCAGTGGCCAGTGTCTGACGCAGATCATCGATGCCAACGCAGGCCATCACGCTGACCACCGGTTTGTCGCCCTCCACTCTGAGGCCGGTGAGGGCTTCGTCCCGGTCCTGGCGGCGTACGGCGATGATCACCACCTCGGACCGGTTCACCACATCCTGGTTGTCGGCGCACACCCACACGCCCTCGAAGCGCTCGGACAGTTCCGCGACCGTGCCCGTTCCTCGAGGTGAGAGGAATATTGCCGGCGGCTCGTCGTCCCCGTCACACAAACCCGTCACGATGGCCCGGCCGATCTCGCCCACTCCGATGATGCCGATGCGCTTCACTGCGCTTACCTCCATTGTTGTGTGGTGGTCATAACCCAAATCGGTCCGGGTCGGCGACGATAAGTCGGTATCAGTAGAGCCGGTCTCACCGGCCGCGACCCTCGTCCACGGCAGTGGTGGCCAGGAGAGCTGCCGGATGGGGACCGTCCTGGCCCGGCCCAGCGTCTCCAAACGGCTCAGCGGCGGATGCGGTAGCGGATGTGGGTGGCCTCCGGTGTGTCGATCACCCGGACGACGTGGAGCTCCACGCGCGACGGCAGCACGTCGAACAATCGCCGGCCACCTCCGAACAGCACCGGCACCAGATGGACCTGCACCTCGTCCAGCACCCCGGCCTCGATCGCCCGCTGCGCCGTGTAGGCGCCGATCACGTGCACGTGCCGATCCCCGGCGGCGGCCTTGGCTTGCGCCATCGCGTTTTCGATGCCGTCGGTCACGTAGGTGACCAGCGGATAGTTCGCCACGGACGGGTCGGGTGGCCGATGGCTGGCCACGAAGATCGGGATGCCCTGGCCGTTGTGATCACCGCCCCAGTGATCGACCTGCTCCGCGGTACGCCGTCCCGCCAGGACCGCGCCGGACGTCGCCATTTCGCCGAGCACCTCCCCGGCCGGACCGGACCGGCGGAACTCCCCGTCCGCCGTGAGGCCCCATTCGTGGAGCCGGACGAAGCCGTCGCCACCGGCGTTGCCCGGTTTGTCGTTCGGGCCCGCGATGTACCCGTCGAGCGACATCGACATGTCAAGCACTGATACCGACATGAACCTGCTCCTATTCCTCTGTGCCGCGCCCCTTCAGCGCGCCTCCTGTTCGCTCGCCCTCAACCGCCCCAATGCCTGTTCGGGACGCGGATTGGCGCCGGTCAACACCGTCGCCAATCGATCGCCGGGGACCATGCCCTCGGCGATCGCCGCCAGGCCCGCCGCTCCCGCCGGTTCCAAGACGATCCCGAGCGTGTGCGCCGCCAGCTCCATGGCGGCGGCGATGGCTTCGTCGGTCACCAGGATGATCTCGTCCACCAGGGTGCGAGCCCGCCGCACCGAGGCCTCCGGCGGGTTGCGCACCGCGATGCCGTCAGCGAAGGTGCGAGTGCGCTCGATGCAGACCGCGCGGCCGGCGCGCAGGCTTTCCAGCATCGAGGGGGCGCCTTCGACGTTGACCCCCACGATCCGCGTGCCGGGAGCGTGCTCCTTCATCCAACGTCCCACGCCGTTGATCAGCGCGCCGTCGCCTACCGGAAGCACGACGGCGTCAAATCCCGGACCACCAGCGCCGTCCGGTCCGCCACGGGTCAGTTCGACCCCGATCGTCCCGGCGCCTTCGGAGATCGCGGCCTGGACACCGTCTTGCAGGTAGACGCGGTCGGGATGGCGCCGAGCGTGAGCGGCCGCGGCTTCTCGCGCCGAGGCCCCGTCGCCCTCGGCCACGAGGACCTCGGCGCCGAACGTCTCTATCCGTTCCCGCTTGCGGGGATTGATCGTCTCGGACACGAACACTTCGACCGGCATCCCGCGAGACCGTCCCGCATAAGCGATGGCCTGCCCGAAGTTGCCCGAACTCGCGCACACCACAGCGTGCCGGGGGCAAGCGTGCTCAGCATCAGATCGGCGCCTCGGCCCTTGAAACTGCGCACCGGATTGGCCGTCTCCACTTTCACCGTCACCGCACGGCCGCCCAGCGCCTGGCACAACTGCTCGTCGACGTACTGCGGGGTGTGCAGAAACACCGGATCGATCACCTGCATGGCCTTCTCGATCCGCGCCAGGTCCAGATCCACGCGCCTCACCTTTCCTTCGGGGCCTCCCGGACCTGCCCGACGCTAATGGAACCCCCGATCGAACCGATTGAGAATTCTTGCACCGCCACGCAATAATCTTGCATGCCCGAACCGCCACCCCCGCGTCTCGACGAGATCGACGCACTCCTGCTGGACCTTCTCCAACACGACTCCGGACGCACCCTGCACGACCTGGGCGAACAGGTCGGGCTCTCCCCCAGCGCCGTCCAGCGCCGGATCGCCCGCTACCGCAAGGACGGCCTCATCACCAGGCAGGTCACCGTCCTCGACCCGCACCGCTTCGGCCCCACCATCCTGGCCACGGTCCTGGTGACTCTGGCCCAGGAGTCGTTCGAGCACCACCGAGAATTCGCCGAACGGATGCGCGCAGAACCCCAGGTCCAGCAGTCCTACCGGGTCGCCGGACCGTGGGACTACGTGGTCGTTCTAGCCGCGCGGAGCATGCGCGATTGCAGCCGGCTCGGCGACCGCCTGTTCAAAGCGGACGACAACATCAAGCGGTACGAGACCCTGGTCGTCTTCGACACCATCAAAACCGGCTTGGCCCTCCCACTTCCCGCACCACAACCCTCGCGGCCACAAGCCAAACGGCCGTAGGCAGGACCCCCGCCGCGCGGATGGCCCACGCAAAGGCACTCGCTTGGCCAGTCGAGCGAATAGGGCGGCGCACCTGGCGGCAGCACCCCAGTGCACCGCGAGGTGGCCGAGCCCGGGTGCGCGGTACTGGTCACCCGTACCTTCGACGGCCCCGCCCCCGACCGTGCTCGGGCACTGCCCGCCGACCTGTTCACCGCCGGAACTAGGGTGCTGGCCGCCGAAGGGCTGATCGCCGCGCCTTTCTACAACGGCCTGGACGGCAACCACGTGTTGAACTGCGCGTTGTAGACCAGCACCCAAGGCCGCCATCGAACACCGACCGCCACCCCTGCCCGACGCCCCGCACTGGCAACGCGCCCACACCGTGCCACGACTACGTTCCACCACGTTCCGACGGTGCCGACCATTGTTCTTCTGGACCCCTGACTACCTGCCCGCCACCCGGCCCACTGTCGCGATGGCGGCCCCAAATCCGCCAGCGCCACCGGCGCCGCCAGTGACGGACGTCCACCATGGGGCCCTGGTGCCCCTCGGCCTTGCCGTGTACGGGGACGCCCAGGGCGCGGATCGACATGCCGACCGCTTGGCGAACTGCTCGTTCAGCCGGGACGGGACGGAGCCGGCAGGTCTTGAGGTCAGGCGAGATGGGTGGTGAGCAGCTCGTGGAGGTTGCCACCGAGGATCTTGCGGATGTCGGGCTCGGGCAGGCCGCGGGCGAGAAGTTCGCGGGTGAGCAGGGGGAGGCCCGAGGGGCCGGCCAGGCCGGGGAGGGTGGCCATGACGTCGAAGCCGACGGTCGCCGCAGGGTCCTCGCAGCAGGGCGGGGTGAGGTCGGTGAAGACCTCGCGGACGAAGTCCGGGCCAAGGCCGACGTGGTCGAGGCCCGCTACAGACGCGACGTGCTCGATGTGGTCGGCCAGCCGGGCGACGGTGTAGCCGGACGGATCGTCGGCCAGGAAGCCCGGCAGGAAGTTCACGCAGACCACGCCGCCGGACGCCGCGACGCCCCGGATCTGGTCGTCGGTCAGGTTGCGGTGGTGATCGCGCAGGGCGCGGGCACTGGAATGGGTCGCGATCACCGGCCGGGACGCGATCTCGAGAACGTGCTCCACGCCGCTCGCGCCCAGATGGGAGATGTCCAGCAGGATGCCGAGCCGTTCCATCTCGACCACGGCCTCGACGCCCGCGGCGGTCAGACGGCTTGCGGTGGCGTCCTCGCCGCTGCCGTCGGCGAGCGGGGTGCGTCCCCAGTGCGCCAGCGAGGCGACCCGGACGCCCAGCCGATGCACGGTCGCGAGGAGCTCGACGTTCGCGTCCAGTCCGGGCATGCTCTCCAGGGCCAGGACCAGCGCGATCTTCCCCTCGACCAGTGCCGCGTCGATCTGCGGCCCGTCGAGGCAGAGCCGGACGTCCTCGGCGTTCCCCTCGGCGATCGCGTGCGCGCACTCGATCATCCGCAGCGTCTCGCGCAGCGCCCCCTCGGGCCTGAACTGGCCGTCGATGAACACCGGGAGCACCTGGAGATCGACTCCGCCGGCGCGGAGCTGCGGCAGCCACCGCTCCCTGAAGAAGGACGCCCACCGTGCGGGCGGACGGGCCACCACCGCCATCAGCAGGTCGTTGTGCGCGTCGGCCACCACCGCGCTCTCATGCAAGTCGGCACCCATGATCGACACTGTAGGGCGTGGCCGGACAAACGACAGAAAGACACCACAGGTGACCGGCTCGGGCATCGGGACGTTCGTCTAGCTATCCGTTTGATGAACGCTCGCCGGGCGGGTACTGGTCATGCCACCGTGTCCCGTTCAGTCATTTATTTTGCCGTTCGTTTTTCGTTCTGTTCCTCCTGGTCAAGCGGAGGGAACTCCGACGCGTCCCAAAGGAGTCGGTGCCCACTGTCGGCGTACTGACCAGCGTGCTCGCGTGTGGGGTTAGTTCGATCGCCCGCTCGGCGATCTGGATACGGTTGGTGGCCGGTGGCTGAAGCCGACCCCCATGATCGGGGCGATGACAGGCGATCGGATGTCGTGGCCTTACTGGACGTCGAAAATGGGGTGAGGAGCGCACGGTTATGGGCGTAGCGTCGGCGACCATGACCAGTGAGGCGAACACGGGAGATGACCCGGCGGACGGCTGGTTCCCCGAGAGCGTGGCCGCGCGCTACGACGCTCCGGGCGGCGCGAACGCACCCGAGGTGGTGACGCCTGCTGTGGACGTCCTCGAAGACCTTGCCGAGGGCCCGGTACTCGAGTTCGCCGTCGGCACCGGGCGGATCGCCGTGCCGCTGGCCGCTCGCGGGGTTCCGGTGAGCGGCATCGAACTGAGCCGGGCGATGGCGGCACGGATCGCGGGCAAACCGGGGGGCGACGCGGTCGAAGTCACGATCGGCGATATGACGACGAAGCGGGTGGCCGGTCAGTTCTCGCTGGTCTATCTGGTGTTCAATACGATCAGCAACGTGACCACACAGGACGGGCAGGTCAACGTCTTCCGCAATGCGGCTGCGCACCTGCGGCCGGGCGGGCTGTTCCTCATCGAGGTGGGCCTGCCGGATCTGCGTCGCCTACCACCCGGACAGGACGTCGTCCCGTTCGCGGTGGCGCCCGACGCCGACGGCGGCGGCTATGTCGGGTTCGACCAGTACGACGTCGTCACGCAGGAGTTCACGTCGAACCACGTCACCGTGTCGCCAGACGGGACGGGGCGGTTCCGCCGCATTCCCTTCCGGTATGCCTGGCCGTCCGAGATGGACCTCATGGCGCGCATCGCCGGGCTGAGCCTGAAGTACCGCTGGGCGGACTGGTACCGCTCGAAGCTCACTGCTGAGAGCACCAAACACTTATCGATCTGGCAGAAAGACCCGACCACCTAACAGCGCGCCACATCCAACCTGACCCGACCCCACGGGTTCTCGGCGGCCTCGACCGGTCGCGTTGGCTGGGCTGGTCCCGATACGTTCACCCGTACGCGGCTGAGTTTCCTTCATTATCCGAAAGCGGCAGTATCGCTCCTCATGGAGTGCGTCTTCTGTGACCTACTCAAGTCGAACAGCGCGCGCTGGGTCGCTCGTGAGTCCTCCGCCGCCGCGTTCACGCCGCTACGCCCCCTCGCGCCAGGACACGCGCTGGTCATCCCGACAGATCACTACACCGATATCTTCGACACGCCGTCCGGGCCGCTTGCCGACGCCATGGCATTGGTCCAGCGCCTGGCCAAGGCCATACGCGTCACCCTTGATGCCAGCGGTGTGAACATTCTTCATGCCAGCGGGCACGGCTCGGAGCAATCGGTTCCGCATCTGCACTTCCATCTGATCCCGCGTTGGCCGGACGACGAATTCTCGACCTGGCCCACCGGACGGTCTCGTCATCGCGTCACCGCCGACCCGATCGCGCAACTGGCAAACGCGATGAGATCACAAGAGTAGGTAGCACTAATGGATCGCCTCCGAGCTCCGAGTCGGGCTGCGGCAGGTGGAGAAGTGGCGGCGGACCTGGCGTGAGGGCGGGGCCGAGGCGCTGCGGTCCAAGGGCCCGCACCGCAGGCCGCGGCTGGACCAGGCCGCCTTCGCGCGGTTGGAGGCCGACCTGAACCGCGGTCCGGCCGCGCACGGGTATGCCGATGACCAGCGGTGGACGCTGGGCCGGGTGGCCGCGCTGATTCGCCGGCTGCTCGGGATCGACTACACCCTGCCGGGGGTGTCGCTGCTGCTGCGCCGCAACGGCTGGTCGGTACAGGTGGCCGGAAGCCGCGCCATCGAACGCGACGATCACGCCGTGCAGGTGTGGAAGGACCAGGTATGGCCGCAAGTGAGGGTGCACGGCGGCGAACACGGTGCCCGCATCTCGGTCGCCGGGATGGTCTGCTACCGGCCCGGCGAGCGGTCCCGGCTGATCTACCGGCTGCACCACTACCGCCGCCGCAAAGGCGAACGCGCCGCCTTCACCCTGAACGAGTACAAGAGCATGCTGAACGGCGCCCACCAGCACCTGCCCGGCGGGAAGATCGTGCTGATCTGGGACAACCTGAACATCCACCACTCGGCGGCGATGCGGGCGTTCATCGACGCCCACGCCGACTGGCTGTCGGTGTTCTACCTGCCGGCCTACGCCCCCGAACTCAACCCGGCCGAGAGCGTGTGGTCGCTAATGAAACGCTCCATGGCCAACTTCCTGGCCACCGACCTGGACCACCTCACCCGCATGATCAAGCACCGACTCAAAGTCATTCAGCACCACCCCGGCGTGATCGACGGTGCCTCACTACCACCGGCCTCACTATCACCACCACACCCGCTATCACCAATCAAACCTGGTTAGGCGACAAGACACCCGACCACCTCTGCACAGGGATCTGTGCGCCGACAGCCCCGCTTATGTCGCCCACCCTGTGGCCCTCGTCGAGCAGGCCGAGGATATCCGCTCGGCGGCATAGCGGAGGTGAGCGGCGACAGACAAGTGCCCGGCCCGAAGGTCCGGGGCAGCGAGCTGGAAACTCCACACCGCCGGATACACCGACCCCGTGAAACTGAAGCCCACCGGGTTCGATGAAGTCCGGTTTGCCTGGCGTCGGTCGGCGCGCGCAGATTGTTGGTACGAGCCCTCACCACGTCGATTTTCTCGCGCTCCATACTCGCGACGTCCCGTACGAATAGGGGTGCCGTTAAGGATCGCCGCATCAGGGGCGAAGTGGCGGTAGGCCGCTTCCTGCCACCGCAGTTGGGCGGTTTTGGGGACACGGGGAGAGTGTTACCGCCAGCATTGACCCGTATTCGGGGGGTGAGTGGCGCTGGGTTTGTTGGGCTCGGCGGAACAAGACCGGTGCGACCAGGCTGGGCTTCGCCCTGATGGCCAGGTATCTGCCGTGGAGGGGCCGGTTCCCGCGGGGACGGTCGGACCTGCCGGACGAGATGGTGGAGTTCGTGGCCAGGCAGGTCAAGGTGTCGGCGGCCGACATCGCCTTCTACGACTTCGGCGGCCGGACAATCAAGGGCGACCGTAGGGAGCTGCGCGAGGCGCTGGGGTGGCGTCCGTGCGGCGTGCCCGACGCTGAGAAGCTCGCCACGTCGCTGGCGGAGGACTTGTGCACCAAGGAACGCCGTCCCGAGCAGGTCCGCGTCGAGCTGTTGTCCCGTTGCAGGGCCGACAAGATAGAGCCGCCGACTGCGTTGCGCATCGACACGATCGTCCGGTCGGCGCTGCACCAGGGGGAGCAGTTGCTCATCGCCCGCGTGCAGGCGCGGTCCGGGCCGGAGGCGCGACAGCGGATCCTTGCTCTGGTGGCCCGTCCCGGCAGCGGTGACGGCGATGCGAGTGGTGAGCAGGCTGACCGGGAGGAGGTTGAGGACGAGGCCGCCGGCGTCCTGGGACAGATCAAGCAGGCGCCGGGCGACGTCAGTTTGAACTCGATGCTGACCGAGATCTCCAAACTGGACCTGACGCGGGGCCTCCAGCTGCCGGACGGCTTGTTCGCAGGGATCTCCCCGAAGATCGAAGGGGTGGCGGGACCGGGCCTTCGCCGAGTCGCCTAGCCACCTGCGCGCCCACCCGGAGCCGGTCCGGCTGGTTTTGCTGGCCGCGCTGGTGGAGTTGCTGATCTCCGCGGTGCACCGGATCAAGGCGCGCGCGACCAAGCGGGTCGAGCAGGCGTTCATCCGGGAGATCCGCCCTCTGCGGTACGTGCGGCGCTGCTACCTGAGCGAGGAAGCCGCCCGGCTGGTCGCCGCTGCGATCGCCACCGCCACCTTCGCCGCCCGGCAGGCCTGGCTGTGGGGCGAGGGCAGTACGGCGGTCGCGGCCGACTCCACCCAGTTCTCGGCGTTCGATCAGAACATCTTCACCGAGTGGCACTCCCGGTACGGGGGCCGCGGCATCTTGATCTACTGGCACATCGAGACCGGGTCGGTCGCCGTCCCATAGCCAGTTGCTGGAATGCTCGGCGTCCGAGGTGGCCGCGATGATCGAGGGCGTGGTGCGGCACGGCACTGACATGACCATCAACGAGGCCTACATCGACTCGCACGGCCAGACTGAGATCGGGTTCGGCGTGGCCCGAATGCTGGGGTTCAAGCTGATGCCGCGGATCAAGCAGATCAACCGGTGCAAGCTGTACCTGCCTAGCCCCGGAACGCGTGAGGACTACCCGCGGCTGGCGCCCGCGCTGGCGCCCCGCCCGATCCGCTGGGACCTGATCGCCCAGCAGTACGACCAGATGGTCAAGTACGCCTCCGCGATCCGCACCGGCACCGCCTCCACCGAGGCGATCCCGCGCCGCTTCACCCGCAGCGCCTCCCATCCCACCTACGCCGCCATGCTGGAGGTCGGCCGCGCCGAGAAGACCTGCTTCCTCGCCCGCTACCTGCGCATCCGCGACATGCAGCGCGAAGTCAACGACGGGCCGAATGTGATGGAGCCCTGGAATGGCGCCAACGACATCATCCACTTCGGCAAGCGCGGCGACATCGCCTCCAACCGCCGCGACGAGCAGGAGCTGGAGATCTTGTGCCTGTACATCCTGCAGGCCGCCCTGGTCTACATCAACATGCTCATGATCCAGGACGTGCTCGGCGAGCCCGAGTGGGCCGACGCGCTCACCGACGCCGACGCCGCGGCCTGACTCCGCTGTTTTGGACCCACGTCCTGCCCTACGGCGAGGTTCACCTCGATCTTGGCAAACGGCTGTCCCTGGGGGCCGCGCTGGCCGCGCCGCCAGGACCTGCGACCGCGGGCAAGGCACCGTGAACGTCCGGGCGGCGTCGCCACCTATTTCGTGATCGTTGTGGAGGCAGGACGGTCGGTGATCCAGCGGGCGGCCAGCAGGCCGGATGCGGCGGTGAGGGCGGCGGCGGCGATGACGGTCGTGTTGAGTCCGGCCAGGTCGGCGAGGATGCCGGCGAGCAGGGCGCCGGCGGCGTAGCCGATGTCGCGCCAGAACCGGTAGGTGCCCAGGGCGTTGACGCGCCAGGTGGGGTGGGCGTGGTCGGAGACGGCGGCGATCAGCGCCGGGTAGACCATCGCGGTGCCGATCCCGAGCGCGATCGCCGAGCCGACGCCCGCCAGCAGCGGCCACTCCAGCAGGGCAAGGGCCAGGACGAATCCGGCGGCCTGGACGAGCATGCCGGTGACGATAAGGGGTTTGCGGCCGATGCGGTCGGCGAGGTGGCCGGTGGGGATCTGGCCGAGGCCCCACAGGATCGGGTAGAGGCCCTTGATCAGGCCGACGGCGGCCAGGCCGAGGCCGTGGTCGGTGAACAGCAGCGGGAACACGCCCCAGGTGAGGCCGTCGTTGAGGTTGTTGACCAGGCCGGCCTGGCTGGCGCCGCGCAGCGACCGGTTCCGCCAGGAGGTGCGGGCGAACGCGGTCGCCAGCCCGGGTGCTTCTCCGGCCGGGGCGGGCCGGGGGTGCTGGGCCAGCTCCACGGCGACGTGCGCGGCGGTGTCGCGGACGATCAGCGACAGCGCCAGCCCGGCGGCCACGAACACCACCCCGATGAGTTCGGGGGCCGGGCGCAGGCCGTGGGCGGTGGCCAGGTAGCCGGTGGCCAGGGCGGTGGCGCCGACGGAGACGTAGCCGGCGGCCTCGTTCAGGCCGGTGGCCAGGCCGCGGCGAGCCGGGCCGACCAGGTCGATCTTCATGTTGACCGTCATCGACCAGGTCAGGCCCTGGTTGACGCCCAGCAGCACGTTCGCGGCGATGATCCAGGACCAGGACGGTGCCCACGCCAGCGCGAACGGCACCGGGACGCCGACGAGCCATCCGGCCAGCAGGAGCTGCTTGCGGCGGAACCGGGCGGTCAGCGCCCCGGCGGCCAGGTTCGTGGCCGCTTTGGTGATGCCGAAGGCGATGATGAAGGAGAACACCACCAGGTCGCTGGTCAGCCCGAACACCTGGCTGCCGATCAGCGGGACGGTGGTGCGCTCCAGCCCGACCAGGCCGCCGACGCAGACGTTGACGATGACCAGCACGGTGAACTGCGGCCAGTTCTCCCGCAAACCCAGCCGGACCGGGCGCCCGGCCTGCGGCGCCTTGGCGGTCGCGCTCACGCCGCGTCTCCCTGCGGGCCGTATTCCAGGCTCAGGTCGCGGGCGGCGGCGTACTGGTCGGGGCCGCCGTCCAGGACGGTCACGTCGGTGCGGCCGGCGCGCTCCAGCAGGCTGGCGGCGGTCATGGCGCGCTCGCCGTGCCCGCAGGCCACGATCGCGCCCGCGGGGGCGCCGGCGGCGTGGCCGGGCAGGTCGCCGAGTTCGAGGTTGAGGGCGCCGGGAACGTGCCCGGCGGTGTACTCGGCCTGCTGCCGCACGTCGATGTAGGGGCCGTCCGGGGCCCGGTCGGCGGGGACGAACGCGGTGGTGGCCACCGGATGCCCGGCCGCGGTCCAGGCGGCCATGCCGCCGGTCAGGTGCCCGGCGAGCCGCTCGTACCCGATCTTGTAGGCGGGCCAGGCGATCTCGTTGAGGTCCTGGCCGGGGCCGGGGCCGGTGACGAAGGCGAGGGGGGCGGTGGCGGGCAGCAGCCAGCCCAGCCAGGTGGCGAACTGCTCGCGCAACGGGATCGAGATCGCGCCGGGGATGTGCCCGGCGGCGAACTCGGCCGCCGGCCGCACGTCGACCACGTACCCGCCGTCGTCCAGCAGTGCCTTGACCTGCGCGGCGTCCAGCCCGGGCAGCGGAGGCGGGGCGGTGAGCACGGCCGGGCCGCGCCGGTTGGCCTCGGTCAGGCGGGCGAAGTAGGCCGGATAGGAGCCCAGACTGGCGACCAGGTCGCGGACGAAGGTGTCGGCGTCGGGCGCGGCCAGCAGCGGGTTGGTGCGCCTCTGGGCGCCGATGGTGGTGGTGCGCTCGGCGCCGGGCGGGGCTGAACAGAACGAGCCCGCCCCGTGCGTGGGCCACACCGCCGTGGCGTCCGGCAGCATCGCCAGGCGGTGCAGCGAGAGGTACTGCGCGCGGGCCAGCGCCTGGGTGCGGTCGGCGCCGAGCAGGTCGGTGCGGGCGGCCGAGCCCACGATCAGCGACCCACCGGTGAACACCCCCAGCTCCCGGCTCCCGTCCAGCAGCAGGAACGCAAGATGCTCGTCGGTGTGCCCGGGCGTGGCCAGCACCCGCAGGATCAGACCGCCCAGGTCGACCTCGTCGCCGTCGGCCAGGCCCCGGTGGGGGAAGGCGCGGCGCCCGGCGGCCGAGGCGAGCACCGTCGCACCGGTGTCGTGGCCGAGCTGGACGGCGCCGGACAGGAAGTCGGCGTGCAGGTGGGTGTCGGCGGCGAACGCGACGCTCAGGCCGCGACGTTCGGCGGCGGCGCGCAGCGCGCGCAGATCGCGGCTGGCGTCCACGGCCAGGGCACGGCCGTCGCCCAGATCGACCAGGTAGGCGCTGTTGCCCAGCCCCTCATCGACCAGCGGAATCAGATGATCGTCGGCGAAGCCCACGGCGGTCCTCCCAAGGCAGTGCGGCACGGTGGCGGGGATGCTGGTGGCAGCACCCGCCATCGACTACAATATTCCATGGATTTATGGAGGATGTCATGGTGGAGAACACGGCCCCCCAGGCCAAGGCGCGGTTGTACGAGGCGTTCGCGACCAGCGGCAAGGCGCTGGCCAGCGGAAAGCGCCTGGAGTTGCTGGACCTCCTGGCCCAGGGCGAGCGCACCGTCGATGCTTTGGCGCAGGCGGCCGGGCTGAACCTGACCACCGCCTCGGCGCACCTGCAGACGCTCAAGCAGGCCGGGTTCGTGGCCACCCGCCGCGAGGGCGTGCGCATCCACTACCGCCTCGCCGGCGACGACGTAGCGCAGCTGCTGGCACTGCTGCGCAAGGTCGCCGACACCCACCAGCCCGCCGTCCCGGCGGCCCGGGGCGCCTACCTCGGCGACGACGGCGGTGTGGAGATGAGCCGCGAGGAGCTGCTCGTCCGGGCCGAGGCGGGCGAGGTGCTGGTGCTGGATGTGCGGCCGATGGAGGAGTACCGCGCCGGGCACATTCCCGGCGCGGTCAGCGTCCCGGTCGCCGAGCTGGCCGACCGGATCGGTGAGCTGCCCGACGAGGTCGAGATCGTGGTGTACTGCCGCGGCGAGTACTGCGTGCTGGCCTACGACGCGGTGCGGCTGCTGACCGGCCGCGGCCGCCGCGCGATCCGGCTGCACGATGGCATGCTGGAGTGGCGGCTGGCCGACCTGCCCGTGGCCGTCGGGGCGCCGGCGTGACCGGCCCGGTGCCGCCGCATCCAGGGCTGGCCGGCGGGCCGGTCTACCTGGACTACAACAGCACCACACCGGTGGACCCGCGGGTGACCGAGGCGATGCTGCCCTATCTGACCACCCATTTCGGCAACCCCTCCAGCGGTCATCCCTACGGCGCCCGGCCCCGGCAGGCGCTCGCCCTGGCCCGCCGGCAGGTGGCCGGCGGTGCTGCAGGCGTGCCGGGCGCTGCACCGCCGCCACGGCACCCGCATCACCTACCTGCCCGTCGACGCCCGCGGCCGCGTCGACCCCGCCGACCTGGCCGCCGCGCTCACCCCCCGCACCGCGCTGGTGTCGATCATGGCCGCCAACAACGAGACCGGCGTGCTGCAGCCCCTGGCCGAGCTGGCCGCCCTCACCCGCGCACACGGCGCGCTGCTGCACACCGACGCCGCCCAGGCCGCCGGAAAGATCCCCTTGGACGTGGCGCGGCTGGGCGTGGACCTGCTCAGCCTGGCCGGGCACAAGCTGTACGCGCCCAAGGGCATCGGCGCCCTGTACGTGCGTACCGGTGTGCCGTTGGAGCCGATGGTGCCCGGCGGCGGCCAAGAGCGCGGGCTGCGCGCCGGAACCGAGAACGTCGCGCTGGCCGTCGCGCTCGGCGCCGCCGCCGATCTGGCCCGCACCGACCTGACTGACGGCACCCTGGACCACCACGCGCGGCTGCGCGACCTGCTGCAGCGGCGGCTGGAGAACCTGCTGCCCGGCCGCCTCGCCGTCACCGGCCACCCTGCGCCGCGGCTGCCCGGCACCCTGCACCTCACCATCACCGGCGTCGGCGGCGACGACGTGCTGGCCGCCACCTCTGCCGTCGCGGCCGCCACCGGCTCGGCCTGCCACACCGGCTCCCCAGAGCCCTCCCCGGTACTGCTGGCCATGGGCCATGACCGCGACCAGGCGCTGGCGGCGCTGCGGCTGAGCGTGGGCCGCTGGACCACCGGCGCCGATATCGACCACGCCGCCCAAGCCATCGCCGTCACCGTCCACCGCCTCCTGGCCGACCCGGCGGCCGCCCGATAGCCTCCAGCCGCCGCAGGCGGTGGCCGGAGACGCGACGATCAGCAGGTCTCCTGCGCGATCCGCTCCAGCAGATGGTCCACCGTGGCCACGAATCCCTCCAGGTCGGCCGCCGCCACCCCGTCGAACAGCCGCACCGCGCCGACGTCGTACTCGCCGCGCAGGCCGTCCATGGTGGCCTCGCCCTTTCCGGTCAGCGCCACCAGCGTCGCCCGCCGGTCGCTGGGGTGCGGGCCGCGCGCCACGAACCCGTCGGCCTCCAGCGCGTCCACCAGGCCCGTCACGTTGCGCGGCGACACACTGATCGCCTCGGCCAGCGCGCGCTGGGTCATCGGCCCACCGTGCCGCAGGTTCCACAGCACCGTGGCCCGCGCCCGCGACAACCCCCGATCGGCCAGCCCGGCCTCCATGAACTGGTGGGTCACCACCGCCAGCGCGAACAGTTTCTCCAGCGCATGCCCCGCCCCGGCACCCGGCGTCTCATCCACAGATTCTGAGCCTGCATCATTGTGAAGTTGCTTCACTATGTCGTAACCTCCGAAATCGAGCGTAGCGTCCCGCCCGGACCCGTAGAAGGAGGCGACACCGATGGACCGCAGCAGCACTCCGGCCGCGCCACGCAGGCAGGGGCACCCGCTGTTCGCCCGCATGTACGCCCGCCTCGCCCCCGCGATGGAAAGCGGCGGCGTCACCATGTACCGCCGGGAACTGCTGACCGGCATCGCCGGGCGGGTGCTGGAGGTCGGCGCCGGCACCGGCGCCAACTTCGCCCACTACCCGCCGCAGGTCACCGACGTGGTCGCGGTCGAGCCCGAACCCCGTCTGCGCGCCCTGGCCGAACGCGCCGCGCCCGACGCCCCGGTCCCGGTCACCGTGATCGACGGCGTCGCCGAGCACCTGGCCGCGCCCGACGCCGCCTTCGACGCCGTGGTGGCCTGCCTGGTGCTGTGCTCGATCGGCGACCGCGACGCCGCCCTGGCCGAGATGTACCGCGTGCTGCGACCCGGCGGGCGACTGCACGTCTTCGAGCACGTCAGCGCTGAGACCTCCGCGCTGCGCCGCGCGCAGCGGATGCTGGACGCCACCGTGTGGCCGTTGCTGAACGGCGGGTGCCATCTGGCCACCAACACCGACACCGCGATCGACCGTGCCGGTTTCACTCACCGGCGGCTCCGCCGGGTGAACTGGCCCGAGACCCGCCGGCGGCTTCCGTTCACCCCGCACATCCTGGGCACCGCCACCCGCCCCGACGCCCACCCCACCGTTCCCGACAGGCAAGGACGATCATGACGCCGCCACCTGCCCTGACCGCCCTTAGCAGCACCGACTTCGACCAGTACCTGACCGCCGCATCCCAGCCCCTGCTGGTGGAGTTCTGGGCCAGCGGCTGCCGGCCATGCCAGGCCCTGATGCCGATCCTGCGCGACCTCGCCGCCGAGCACACCGGGCGACTGCGCGTGGCCACCGTCAAACTCGACGACGCCCCCGACCTCGCCCGGCGCTACCAGATCATGACCCTGCCCACCCTGATCCTGTTCACCGCCGGCCGCGAGAGCACCCGCATCACCGACCTCTCCAGCACGGCCGCGCTCGCGACCCAACTGCAGGCGTTCCTGGATTGACCACCCGCCACCCGCCAACCCGCGGGCAGGGTGTGACACAGAATTCCGATTACCTGTCACATTGACGGGCGTCGGGCCGCGTCCGCCCAGCTCGCCGCCCGCCGCGGCGCAGGTGACTCGGCAACGTTATGTGTCACATCACCGCCGTGGAGGTTCCCGCCGTGTCCGTCGTCGCCTTCCCCGGCCGCCTCGGCCCGACCGGCGCGGCGACGCTCGCGGCCGCCGTCGACCGCTACCTGGATTCCATCCCGGCCGCCACCACCCGCGCCAGCTACGACGACACCCTCGCCCGCCTCATCGACCTCGCGGGCGGCGCCAGTCCGGTCGCCGACCTGACGCCCGACGACTTCGCCGCGGTGATGCAGCGGTGGAACACCGCGGCGGCCGCCACCTGGAACCGGCACCTGTCCGCGCTCACCTCCTTCACCACCTGGGCGCAGCGCCAGGAGCTCCTGGCCACCAACCCGGCCCGGCGGCTGACTCGCCGCAAGCCGGCCCGCCGTGGCGCCCGCGCCGTCCCGCTCGCCCGGCTGGAGAAGCTGTTCGGCGAGGACGCGCACGGGCCGCGCGAGCGGGTGCTGTGGCGGATGCTCTACGAGACCGCCGCCCCGCGCCGAAGAGATCCTCTCCCTCAACTTCGAGGACCTGGACCTGGAGTTCCGCCGCGCCCGGGTGACCTCCAAGGGCGGCGCGATCGAGTACGTGCACTGGGCCACCGGCACCGCCCGCCTGCTGCCCCGCCTGCTCAAGGGCCGCACGACCGGGCCGGTGTTCCTGGCCGACCGCCGCGCCCCCGCCTCCGGCCCCCGCGCGCCCGCGGCCGCCGACATCTGCCCCGCCACCGGCCGCGGCCGGTTGTCGTACCCGCGCGCGGAGTACCTGTTCAAGACCGCCACCCGCGCACTCGACCCGCACGGCAAGGGATGGACGCTGCACCAGCTGCGCCACTCGGCGTTGCAGCACCTGGCGGCCGCCGGCCGCACCGCCGCCGAACTCCAGGCCAAGTCCCGCCACGCCCACCTGGCCAGCCTGGGTACCTATGTCCGCCTCGGCGAGGCCACCTCCGCCAAGGTCACCGCCGCCCGCCGACGCACCCGCTGATCACCCTTACCTCGCCCGCGGTGTAGCGGTCCTTAACGGCACCCCGAATACGGTCAACCTTCGTCCACCCTCTCGCAACGCAGCAGGACATGACGGGCAGGCCCCCCACCCATGCCGAACAAACCGATCACGCCACTACGCGACGGCCGCTCGTCACCAATGGCGTCGAGCGGCCGCTTCACCAGATCTGTCAGCCAGCACGTGGCCGTCCCGATACGGCCCGTGCCGCCGATCAGGACCGGGACACCGCAGTGAGCTTGGCGATATCAGCGGCGTAGACGCTCATCCAGTGCGGACGCAGCCGGTAGTAGACCACGTCGTTGTCCCAGTCGAAGGAGTCGGCGCCGTAGAAGTCCTTGAAGTAGGCGAGCAGATCCGGCCAGTCCGCGGCCGGCTCGCCGTCCTGGGGATTGAGGATTTCCACCGTGCCATGCGTGAACACACCCAGATCCTCACCGCGCATGTGCGCGGCGCTGGCGGCCGGGCGGGCGGCCAGGTGACGGGCCTTGGCGGCACCGCGCGCCGTGCCGAAGTGCCATTTGCCGTGCAGGAAATGCCCGTCCACGCCGCTGATCCGCGGTTCGCCCTTCGCCGTCACGGTGGACAGGGCCAGGGTGCACATGCCGGTGAGGACCCCGGTGAGCTGCTCTGCGGTCAGTGTGCTCTCGGTGTTGATGATCGAGCGGAGGTGCGAGGTGGAGCGGGACAGAGAGGCGTCCAGCAGGGCCTGCAGCTCTTTGAGATCTTCTCGCGTTTCGCGCATGCAGCTCCTCCTTGTCTGTTCGTGGGATCCGGTCCGCGTCCACCATCGGCGCCGACCGGTGAACCCATGATCGCTTCAAAGCCTGACATCTTGTGTCATGTTTTCATCCGTCCTGCGGACGCCACCGGGCCGTCTGGCCGACGTCCTTCTTCCGGAACGTATCCCCGGCGGCCAGGTAGGCGAGCGGCCGGCCAAGTCGTCTCGATGATGGTCAGCGTCCAGACCGCAGGGCCGATCTGCACCGTCGGCGCCTGCCTGTTCGTCGTTGCGGCCGGCGCCGCGTCCATACGGTCGTCCTTCCCACGGTCACGTGCCTGGCAACGACGGATCGCAAGGACTGATCGCCGCCCGTGCCGGGGTACACGCGTCCTCGTCTGCCCGGCCGTCGCCGTCGGGGACCTGTCCGAGTGGCCGCAGGCCCGCGGTCGGTGTGGAGGAGGCCGGCCCAGGCAGTTGAGGTGGGCGTGGCCGAGCGGGCTGAGCCGGGCGGCGTCCTCGTCCTTCACCGGAACACCCAGGGCGCGCAGCTGGTCGACGGCGGCCGACAGGTAGCGGGAGTTCCACAGCACGACGACGTTGACGACTAGCCCCAAAGCGGCAAGCTGATCCTCTTGGCCCTCCCGGTAGGCCTTGCGGATCTGCCCGCCTGCGCCGTGGCAGATCTTGCGGGCGAGCCGGTGCCGGGACTCCTGCACGGTGAGCTGCTTGTTGAGCCTGCGGCGGTAGGTGTCGTCGATGGGGTCCGGGATCGACAGCAGGTGCAGCGTCTTGTCGATCCGCCCGTACTCGGCGAACGCCTGCCCCAGCGGAGTCGGGCGTCCGTTGCGGGCGAACATGCGCAGCAGGTCGTAGGCGCGGACCTGGTTGGTCACCAGCGATCCGGCGACCCGGATCATGTCCGACCACTGGGTGTGTATCAACCGCCGGTTGATCTTGTTGCGGGCGATCGCCCCCAGCGGCCCGTAGTCGCTCGGGGTGTCGCTGTCGGGGACGTCGGCGCGCCAGAACCGCTGGTCGTCCAGGTCGGCGGAGCGGGGCGCGAACACAGGCCACGGCACCGGCGACGCCCAGACGATGCGAATCCTGATGATCGCGGCGGCCTGGTCTACCTCCTCGGCGAGATCACCCGTAGGGGGTGGTGCGGGCGTTGTCCATGCGCAGACAACCGACGGCCAGCAGCGGGCCGAGTTCATCGTGCACGCATCACTCTCAAGAGCAATCCTCCGGCTACGAGCCGGTACGACCCACTTAGGACACCGCGCGACGAATATTGGACCCATCCCGCTACCTTGCGGCTCACCGCAGCTTTAGGACTCCCAGGCCGTGATTGCCCAGAGTTCACGCGAACTGAAGGTTCTTCAGGCTGAACTGCTGGATGTTCAGGGTTCATGGGCGGTTTCGGCCCTTGGGTTCGCTGCGACTGGCGGGGTCTTGTTCCTCGGCTGTTGCGGCGAGGAGTGTGCGGGCGTTCTCGGCGTAGCGGATGGCGGTCTTAGGGGCGAGGCCGAAAATGGTTGCGAGGTGGAGTCGGTCCGGGCCTTGCGCGAGGGCTTCGTCGAGCTGTCGCTGGACGCGTAGTCGTTCCAGGGTGGCGGTCTGGCCACGAAAGGCGTCGGTGAGGTGGACTTTGCTGGCCGGCCCGGTCTCCATCGCGGTTTGCTGGCTGATGATCAGGTGGGAGTTCGCGGTGCTCGGCCAGCGAGTGCGCCGGTAGGCGAGCCAGGCGAGAAGCAGCTCGTGGGTGAGGTCGTCCAGCGGGCGGGTCCGGCCGGCGACAGTGAGGCGCCGGTTCCCGAGGTCAATGTCGTCGAGTCGCAGTTCCCGGATGGCCTTGGACCTGGCGGCATGGATGGCGGCCAAGGCGAGAACAAGCCGGTCCCGGGGTGAGGTCGCGGCGCTCACGACCTCGTCGATCTCTTCGTCCGCAAGCGGAGTGATCAGCTTGCGGGGTTGCTCTC
The DNA here is from genome assembly GCF_900115095.1 of Actinomadura madurae. Taxonomy (GTDB): domain Bacteria; phylum Actinomycetota; class Actinomycetes; order Streptosporangiales; family Streptosporangiaceae; genus Spirillospora; species Spirillospora madurae. The sequence goes on along the minus strand of NZ_FOVH01000009.1, from coordinate 67,867 downwards.
CGATCCGCAGTCGGGCGGCTGGATCGCGGAAGACAGTGCGGTTCTTCTTGCAGTGGCGGAAGAGGGAACGGAAGACGCTGAGCGTGTGGCGTCGTTCGGCGCCGGTCAGCGCGTCGATCACGGCGAGGATGTCGTCGCGGGTGACCTCCCGCAGGTGGTCGTAGCGGTCTGACCAGGTCAGCAGGGCAGGGCGAATCGCTTGTAGGTAGGCCCAGACAGTATCGGCGCTGCGAGGCTGGGATCTGGGTCCGCCGTCGCGCAGGGTTCTGAGCCATTGCTCAACCTCAAATCGGATCCCCGGTGCGAGGTCGTCGAGCTTGCGGTCCAACCAGCCCTCGAAGGCGGAGACGCGATCGTCGTCGAGCAGATCGAGGAGGGCCAGGACCTCGCAGGTTCGCTCCGCGCTTAGGCCGTGATGGCGGAGTTTGGGGAACAGCTCCGAGTACCTGATCTTGTCGCCGTGCCGTGGCAAGAGAGGAGGATGACCAGGGCTCGGTCAACGTCGCTGGCGACCCATCGGGTCCAGCCTCTGCGTTCGCCGAGGTCGGTGGCGATGCGCCTGGCTTCGATTAGGAGCGGGTCGGCGTGGTCGCGGCGGTTGAAGTGCGAGTAGTCGCGGCGGATGTCGATCGGGAGCCGGAGCTGGATCCAAGTTGAGGCGGGCGCGGGCGGCTCTGGTGGGGGCGTGGGCTTTCGGCCTTTGCGGCGACCAGCCTTGCCGAGGAGCGGGGTGCCACGTTGGCGGATGCGGTGCATCCCGGCGAAGAAGAGTTGCTGGTGGGTGAGCGTTCGCAGGAACGGGTCGAGGACCGTGACGTGGCCTTTGGCGTCCTGGCTGGCTTGGAGCCAGCAGAGGCGGCAGTAACCGCGCTTGATCGGGACGGCTCGGTGGCAGAAGGTGCATTCGCCCTCGTTGTGGAGCTGGCCGTAGGTGAAGCAGGCCCGGCAGAAGCGGCCGGGCAGGACGCCCCATGCGAAGCATCCGACGCAGCTCGCGGCCGGTTTGGTCGGGGAGATGTAGCCCATCAGGCTGGTGGCAGCGTCCGCCCGTCCTTGCGCCGCGGCGTCACGGTCGAGCTCGCCGAGGCCGCGGCCGGGAGATCCTGCCGCTCATTGACCCGCTGGACCTTCTCTGGCTGTGGGATGAGGAGTTCGTCGACTCCGCAGCCGAGGACGGCGCAGATGATGTTGAGGTCGTCGAGTTTGATGCTGGCGGGTTCGCCGGACCAGAGTCCGGACATTTTCCCGGCGCTGATGACCAGGCCGTGCTCGGCCAGCATCCGCTGGAGCTCGCTGGCCTTCCAGATGCCGCGGTTGGCGGCCGCGAGCCGCAGGTTCCACTTCATCGCCGTAGTCCTTCCAACCGGATGGCGGCGCGCTGCCGGCCGGCGATCCAGGCGTCTTCGATGTGGGTGCCGGTGACGTGCACGTATCGCATGGTCGTGGCGATCCAGGCGTGGCCGAGGATCTCCTGGATCGCGATCAGGTCCATGCCAGAGGCGTAGAGCTGGGAGGCGCAGAAGTGCCGCAGGATGTGCGGGGTGATCACGTCCGGCCAGTCCGGCAGGTGCGTTGCGGCGGCCTTGGCGAGCGCGGCGCGGATCGTCTCGTCCCCGACCCGCGCCGAGCTCCCGTCGGCGTTCTTCCGCTCGGACAGCAGTAGCGGAACACCGGGCCGGGTGTGGTCGTCGCCGAACTGGCCCCACACATCCTCGACGAACCAGCGGAGCGTCCCGCCCGCGTTGTTGATCAACGGGACCATCCGCTCCCGCGGGCCCGAGCCGCGACCGCCCTTCCCCAGGCGGACGTGGAGTTTCCCGAAGCGGCCCAGGTCCCACTTGACGTCGGGGAGATCCAGCTTGCAGGTCTCGTTGACGCGCAGCCCGACGTCGGCCATCAACCGGCAGGCCGTGTAGTTCCGCGCGGCCGGTGCGAACTTCCGGCAGGTCGCCAGTTCCTCCCGCCATCCAGAGAACAGGCGGCCGACCTGCTCAGCGGTCGGCGGGATCCGGATCTTGGCCTGCTGATGGCCGCGCGGCCGGTTCATCTCGTCGATCGGGCACTCGACGACCCGGCCGGTCATCTGGTGGATCTCGACCTTGTGTCGCAGCTCCATTCTCTGCACTTTGTCAAGCACGCTCCGGTTTTGGCCGGGCTCGGTGGCGCACGGTCATCGGGGTTGCTGGCAGGAACAGTAGTTATCGCTGATTGATCTTGTGCGGGGCCTGGTGCCAGCAGCCGAACGACTAGTGGCGTGCTATCGGGCCCGGCTTGGGTTAGGGGGTTGACCAGAGCATCGGAGCTGGCGGTGTTCTCCCGAACGTGACCTTGGCGCCAGGTAGCAGAGCATCTTTCTGGACGGCCGGCTGTGCTACCGGTGCCGCGGGGGTGGCGGCCCGTGGGGCAGCCTTCTGTTGTGCCGCCCGCGGTCTTGGGCGGGGCGGTGTTGGTGTTGCCGGTCAGGTGAGGCGGCGGTGGCGCCTGCTGGTGTTGTGTGGGGGCGGGTGGGTTGCGGCGAGGTGGTCGTGGAGTTCGGCGTGGCGGAACTGGTAGTAGGGGCCGACGGTGCGTAGCAGGCCGAGGCGGTGGCAGTCGTCCAGGAAGGGCATCAGCCGGTGTGGCAGGTGACCGGCCCGTGCCAGTTTCCAGGTGGCGATCAGGTAAGCCCACCAGGCCCGGTGTTTTCCGAACATGAGCCCGAAAGCGAACCCGGTCGGGGCCCCGACCAGGAGCCCGTACAACGGCCCGGACACGAGCCCGACCACCAACTCGTCCGTGCTCTCGAAGAACGTGGCCGCAATTCCGGACACGAGTGTGCCCGTGAGGACGAAGGCGAACGTTGCGGTGAAGAAGCGGAGCAGGTTCAGTCGCCGGTCGGTGCGCCAGCTGCTCATCGGTGTTGTGGCGTGATGAGTTCGCGCTGGTGTCGCTGCCCAAGCCATGATCCCCAGCCCAATCGCGAGTGGGGGCCCGAGGATGAGCCCGATCAGGAGGCAATCCATGAGTGTTTTCACGGGATTTGCCGTGAGGAAGTCAGCCAGGTTGCCCGCTTCCTCGTAACCCGTAGGAACGTAGCCGTCCGCTGCGAAGAAGCCGCCGCTGCCGCGGAACTTGTAGTAGGAGGTGTGGCTGTTCACGGCGAGGTAGTACTCCCCGACTGTGGCCGTGAGGTTCAGTACGAACCCGACCGCGAGCCCGGCCGCAAGCCCGTGCGGGAGCCGGGTTGCGAGGCTGCGGGCGAGGGTGGCCGAGCGTCGGCGAAGGTGCAGGTCGGCGTATCCGGGTGGGTCGTGCGTCCATGATCGTGCTGTAATGCCGACCGCGAGGCCGGCCGCGAGCCCGAGCGTGGCGCCGCCCGCGAGCCCGTACACGAGCCCTGCCATGAGCCCGCCCAGGAAAAGTCCTTCCGTGATGCCGCCCGCGAGCCCGGTTGTGAGTCCTGTAGTGAGGGCGATGGTGAGGGTGATGACGAGCCGGGTGGTCGCGGTGAAGGTGTTGGTGGTGGCGGCCAATCTCCACCAGGCGAGGTCGCGGGTGCCTTGACCGCTGGTTGCGGGTTGGGTGGTGAGGTGGTGGGCCAGGTATCCCAGCCAGTGGTGGACCTGGGCGGGGTCGTGGCGGCGGCGGGGTCGGAACGGCTCGGCGGGATTGTCGCTGGGGATGCGGGTGGTGATCAGGGCGGGGATGAGCTGGTCGAGCAGGTGGGCCTGGAGCGCGGCGGGGGTGGGGAAGCGGTCCGGGTCGGTCAGTGGGGCGGGGTCGGCGCCGGGTGCGGTGTAGACGGTGCGGACCAGCCACAGTCCCAGCGGGGTGGCGGTGAGATCGGCCAGCGCCGCCGCCGGCCGGTGGCCCTGGCCGGGCGGGCTCTGACCGGCGGGGGGTGTGGCGCGCAGCGCGGTCAGGGTCTGCTGCCAGGCCGGTCCGGGGGAGGGCGGCAGGCAGCGAGTGAGGTGGTCGGCGGCGGCCGCGGGCGTGAGCGGGCGTGGTTCCAGCACGGCGGCGGAGGTGATCACGTCCCCGGCGGCGCTGATCGCGGCGGTGAACTCGGTGGTGCGGCTGGTGAGGATGAGCTGGTCGTCTCCGCCCAGGGAGCGGTTCAGCGCGGTGATCACCGCGGTGTGGGCGGGTGGGGGCAGCTCGTCCAGCCCGTCCAGGACCGGCAGGATGTGCCCGCGCCCGGCCAGGGCCCGTGCCACCTCGGCGCCCAGCTCGGGTGCGCGCAGCGCCGGATAGTCGCCGGTGAGCCGGTCGGCGATCCAGTCCTGCAGGCGGGGATGGCGTCGGGTGTCCCAGCCCGCCACCGGCAGCAGTATCGGTACCGGCTCATCGGCGGTGCGGGTGGCCAGCAGATGCAGCAGCAGCTGCAGCGCCAGGGTGGTCTTGCCGGTGCCCGGTCCGCCCAGGATCACCAGCCGGCGCCGCCGGGTGCGGCGGAAACGGTCGGCCAGCGCGCCGATGTCGGCGCTGGAGGCCGCCCACCACAACCGCGCCGATCCACCCGCAGGCCCACCGGGCGGCCCGGCGGACGGGTCGATGTTGACGGCGTGGTCCATCAGCTCGGCCGCGTCCGGGGTCCGCCACCGCACCGGGATCGGGTCGGGGTCATCCAGCGACCGCAGCCGCGCCTCCTGCTTCCACTGCTGGTCCACCAGCTCGGCCAGCACCTGCTTGGCCTGTGCCAGGGTGTCCGCGGCCGGTGCGGCGCCGAGTCGGCGGGAGCGCTGCCGGGCCCAACGCACCGTGGTGACCAGGGCCACTGCGGCGCCGAGCAGGAGCCCCCCGGTCAACTGCGCGCGGTTCGCCGCCTCCTCCAGCCAGTCCTTGTCCTTGCCGAACAGCAGCGGTTCGAAGGTCCACCCGGCCAGCGCCAGCACTCCGGCCACCGCCGCCAGGACCGCCAGCCACGGCCACCAGCCCTTGCCCTTACCCATGATCGCCATCTTGACGCCGATGCCCCGCACCGCGCTGGCCAAGGTCCACAAACACCCCATCCCGGCCCACCCGAACCCACCCGGCAGGTAGCCCGAAATGTGGAGGGCGTGGCCACCGGGCAGTAGATAGTCCACCCCTGAGCGACCAACACGTCACAAAGCGAACGTTCCGATCGCCCGCCTATCCAAGATCGTTCTCGGCGAGAGCTTACTGTTCCTGGGTTCCTCAACCCCCGTCATGTGGAAGGCATGCCTGGCATGCCGAGGTTGAGCGGGGCGACCTTGGCGAGCCGGCGGGTCTGGTCCCGCTTCTGGCGCAGGAAGGTGAGGGTGAGGTCGAGGCCTTCGATCTCGCCGAGCCAGCCCTCAGTCTCGGCGCGGGCCCGGCGGGTCAGGAGGTCGGCCTCGACCTCGTCGAGGCGGGGAAGCATCTTCGGGTTGATGTTGATCATGGGGCATCCCAGGCAGGCGTGCTCATGCTGGCAAGGTGTCCCGTAGGGCCGGGCGCACCCTCCGAGCTCTACTTTGCGCTGGTCGAAGTGTTCTTCGAACCCGGACCATTCAGTCTCGGTCACCCGACGGTACTCATCGGCCGGTCGGGCCTGGCGGCGGCGGTCGAGGTAGGCCTGGTAGTGGCGGACGAGGTCTTCGTTGAACACCGCGACGTATCCGCGAGTTGTTTGAAGGTTCAAATGCCCGAGTAGGGCTGCGCCGATATGGATGGGAAGCCCGTTGTTGACCAGCTCGGTGGCCAGCAGTCTGCGGAAGTCGTGTGGGGTAAAGCCGGCTGTCTGGAAATCTGGGTGGTCCTCGGCCAGTTCGGCGCAGCGTCGGCGGAGCATGACCAGGACGGTGGCGGGCGAGATGACGCGGCGGACGGTGCCGAGCTGACGTTGGAACAGGAACGGCATCGGCTCACTCATCCGGCGTTCGTGCTGGTCGTAGCGTTGAATGAGCGGTATGGTCCGGCCACCGTCGGTGTGTCGGCGGACGACGGCGGCGATGACCGCGAAGAGCTCGCCGACATCGGGATGACCCGCTCGCGGTCGGTCTTGGACGGGGCGATGACCAGCAGCGCGATAACGTCCCCGTTGGGACGCTGGTATTGGCGGATGCTGAGGTGGGTGAGCTCGAGAAGTTCCTCGACCCGGACACCGCTGTGCCTCAGGACCTCCGTGGTTGCCCATTCCCAGAAGGCCAGCTCCTAGGCGACGGTGAGGTTCAGGTCCCTGTCGGCGGTCATGTCGCGGACCCGGACGTTGGCCTGCCCGCCGTGGCGTTGCCGCCGCTCGTCACCGGCAGTCCAGATCCGCTGGTACACGCCTCCGTCGAGGGTGAAGGTCACGCCAGGAGGGAGCGGGGAGGCGTGTTGCAGGAGCCCGCGCAGGTGGTGGTAGCGGTCTTCCAGGTGCGCCACCAGGGTGGGTAGCAGGGGTTGGCGGCGGATCCGGTCGTCGATGCGTTCCTTGGTGCGCCGCTTGCGGACGGTGAGCCCGCGCAGCGCGTTGTCGGGGATCGGGCAGGGAGCGACCCACGGCGCCCATGTTTCGGGTTCCGCGACCGCCCAGCTGTGCAGGTCAAGGTAGAAGGAGCGCACTGTGCGCAGGATGCGTTCGACCTCGTGCCGCTTGCCCTGGCCGTCTTCGCGGATGTTGAGCGCCTCGCGCCACCGTTCGTAGAGGTCCGCGTCGATGCGCAGGTCGGGCTGCCCGGGTGAGAGGGCTTCGATCTTGGCCCAGAACGCCCCGGCCAGGGATCGGGCGTGCTGGTCGAGGGAGCTGTAGTCCAGTTCGCTGCGGCGCCGGGCCAGGTAGTCCAGGATCAGCTGCCGCACTCCCTGGTGCTGGATGGCATAGCGGTCGACGAGTTCTTCCAGCGTCCGCCGTCTTGGGAGCACGGCCGCGCGCACTGTCGCCGGTGCGGTGGAGGGGAACAGGCCCATCTCGTGCAGGATCGGCCAAGCGAGCTGGCCGGGGAACTGACCGCGGTTCTGCTTGCCGCGGGCCTTCATAGTCAGTCCTTGATCGCGAGACTGCCAGATGTAGTGCAGGAACGCCTCGGGCGTCAGGTCTGTCAAGGCGATGCCCTGGGTGGTCAACGCGACCGCGACGTCGAACAACGCTGCGGTGTGGTGCATCGGATGCACCGGCTGGTCCTGGACGCGCTTCCAGAACTCCTCCAGCAGCGAGTCGCTTTGAGCTTCCAGAAACCGTCCGCCGAAGCCGGCAAACCGGGTCGACCGCAGAGCCAGCAACGACGGGCGGATGACGCGCAGGGCGAACAGGCAGGCCGTGCCGGTGCAGATTTCTTTGCGCGCCTGGCCGCCGGGGATCATCACGTTGACCGGCTGGTCCGCTTCGTTGAGCCCGCTGGCCTCCCACCGATGCTGCCAGGTCTCTCCCGGGACACCGCTGAGGTGCTCCAAGAGAAGGCGGGCTCCGCGGGCCCGTCTCCGCTCGGAGTCACGGCCACCTGGCCAGACCCGGCGCATCGCCGCCTCGATCTCGTCGACGTCAGCGCTCACGAGATGACGGCCAAAGGGGCCGGGCGGGACCGTGGGCGGCGGGGCGGGAGCGCCCTCCAGGCCCGCGAACCGTGTCGGCACCAGCCTCGTGGCTTCACCAGGTGCCTCCGCGGCCGTGGTCGGTTCAGCTACCGAAGACCACCTTGATGTCGTCGGGGTCGTAACCGGCCGGGTAGGAACGTTGCGGGCGAGGCCGGGTGTAGTGCTCGTGCAACTTGTCGTGCATGTCCTCGATCCGGGCCACCAGGTAGTGCCCCGTGGTGTCCAGGTGAGCGTGGCGAAGGATGGTCTGCACCTCGGCCAGCGTCAGGCGCTCGTCGCCGGCCATCCTGGTGGCGGCCGTATGGCGGGCGTCGTGCAGCGTCCAGTTGGTGCCCAACCGCTCGTTGGCCCGCTGCAGCACCCGCCTCATCGCCCAGTACGTCATCGGCCGCTGCTCACCGCGGCGGGTCCGCCAGATCGGCTGCCCAGGCGTCGACAGCCCGTCTGCCGCCAAGTAGAGGCCCAAGTAGCGGAATGCGTTCGGGGAGGCCGGGATCGGCTGGCGAAGCCGGGTGCCCTTGGAGACGACGTAGATCAGCTGGCCGCCCCAGTCGATGTTCTCCAAGGTCAGGCCCAGAAGCTCACTCGCTCGTGCCCTGAGCTGACGTAGAACTCCAGCAGCGCCCGATCGCGATCACAGCCCATCGCGGCGAACAACTCGTCCAAGTGGTCGTCCGGGATCGCTCGCGGCGTCTGCTGCGGCACCCGCTGCCGCAACCGGGCCCGGCGAACCAGCTGCACCGGTTCCAGTGGGCTGCGGTGCGCCAGCACCTGCCGACGCTGCGCCGAGACCGGTACCGGGTTCACCACCGGGCCAGCCCCGAAACGGCCGTGGAAGGAGTAGAAGCCATGGACGACGGTGAGCACGTGATTGATCGTGCTCGGCGCGTACCCGGCCCGCAGCGACGGCTTGCCCGTCTTCAAATTCACCGATCCCGCTGGAGCCGCACCCGGCCGCTTGCGTTCTCGCTGCGGGTTCCGGGCCGTACGCAGCCAGCCGACCATCGTCGCGACCTCGGCCTCGGTCACCTTCTCCCAGTCCAGGTGGAGGAACCACAGCAGCCGGTGCCACCGCAGAAGATCAAACGCATAGCTCCGGCACGTCAACGGGCTGGCATCCCCGAGCATCAGATCCCGCAGGTAGGCGCTCACCGGCCCGAGTTCCTCGCTGCCCTCGTCCACCACGAGGAACGGTAACTGCACGCTCTCCCCGGCAACGACCGCCCCCACCAAGGGTACCGTCGCCCGCCCCTCCTCCAACGCACGCCGTACGTCCTCGACCACGCCTCACCCTCTCAGCAGACCGCGGCCTATGCCGGGTCGGTGATCCAGATGAGGGGCAGTTAACAGGGAGGAACAGGAAGAACGTCTTCAGCGCCTGGGCCCGGGACAATCGCGTGCCCTTCGCCGTGGCGCGCAGCACCTTGCCGAAGTAGACGTCGGCGTCGGCGGGCTCCATCTCCCACAAAGGCCGCCCGAACCAGGCCCGCACCTGCTCCAGGTGCACCACGTCCGAGGAGATCGTCCCGTCCGACAAACCTGCCGCCGCCCGCGCGAGCACGAACCCCGCGAGGACGTCGGTCTCCAGCGCCTTCAGATCCTCCGCAGTCGTCGGAGCACGCGCGACTCGTAAGTCCTGCACCACCGCCAGCGTCAACCCCGGCCTCCTCGCCTTCACTATCGTCACAAGACGAACACGAGGAACGATGGACCTTCAGAAATCCTGAAGTCATTTCAGATACCAGAACAGGCATAGATCCGCAGAGGAAGCCCTGGTCCAGGGACTACAGAGGCTGGAGGCGGCTCAGGGAACTCTGGGGTTATTCCTCAGTTGGAAGCGCATGCTGTCGTGTCCTCCTGGGTGGTCACGTGGCGCTGCCGCGACGTCAATGGCAGCGAACGGGTGGGCAACGAGTCTTACGGCTACAGGCCGATCTCGGCCTCCAGTTGGCGGGCCAGCGCTGCGCCGTCGCGCCAGTACTGCATCACCATCAGCAGCGTCTTCCAGCGGCCACGGTCGGCGATGGTGGTCGGTGGGATGTTGGCCTCGCCGGCGCTGGTGGCCAGGCCCGCGCGGAGCCCGTGGGCGGAGTAGGCGCGCGGGTCGCCAAGTGGGGGCTTGCGGCCGCGGGCTACCGCGTCGGCGTTGGCGCGGGCTACCGCGTCGCGGACCAGGTCAGTGAGGTAGTTCTTGCCGACCCGGCCGTCGGTGGAGGCGCGGGCGGCGTAGCCCGGCGTGCCCGACAGCCGGTCGTACTGGTCCACCGCTCGGATCAACGGCCCGGCGGTGACGCCCTGTGCGGCCAAGGTGTCGATCCATGCCTGTGTGAGGCGGACCGGGCAGGTCTCCACATGCTTGCCCCGTTGGACGTGCTGGACCGAGCCACCGGCGTTCTGGTCGGTCTTGGAGGCACGGATGGTGACGCTCATCCAGTCTGCGGTGAAGGTGACGTCTGCGATGTCCAGGGCGGCCATCTCGCTGGCGCGACCGCCCAGCACCAGCCCCAGTACCAGGGACACGATGGTCTGCTGTGCGCGCAGCGGGCTGATCCGGTCGGCCAGTCGGGGGGTGGTGACCGCGTCCAGTGTCGCGTGCACCAGCAGCGGCAGGACCCGTTGGGCGGTGATCGGTGCCGAGCGACGAGGCCGGTGCCCGGCGGCGCTGCGCTCGCGCGCGTAATCCTTGAGGACGCTGCGGGCCAGCCGCACGTCGACTGAGTGCCCGGCGGCCTTGTGTACACCCTGCAGGGCACCCAGCACCTTGTTCAGGGTGCCGGGCGCTGGCGGGGTGCCGCGGCTGGTCGGTGTCCGGGTGAGGTGGTCGAGGTAGGACGCCAGGGTTTGGGCGCTGGCCGGCAGCGTGGTGCGGCCGGTCAGCCAGCACCAGCGCGCGAACGCTGCCCACTCGCGCGCGTACACCGCTCGGGTTCCGGCCGCGAGCGACCGTTCGATTCGCTCGGTGGCGCCCGCCGACAGCGTCCGGTCGAGCTGGTTCCAGTGCGCGGCCTCGTCGCCGGCTTGGCCGGTGGCGTCGAGATCGGCCTCGGTCTCGGGAGCCGGTACGGCGGCCGGTCGGGGTGCCCGCACCGGCACACCGCTCAGCACGGTCGAAGCGTCCTGGTACGCGGCGCGCGCGCTCGATTCGCCCAATTCCCCGGCCTCGATCGGCGGCGTCGCCCACCTGGAGATGGCCGGTGTGCGACCGAGCGCTGGGACATCGGCGTCGGCCGCCGACTCGGTCGCGGGGTGGTCGGTAGGCGTCATGTAGCAGTGCTCCCATCGGGCAAGGCCGTCGCCGACGGCCGCTCGACAGCCGATCCTACCCAGGCATGATCATCAAGGTAGGGAAGAACTTCTAATACTTCCCTACGAAACCGAGAGATTTTCGTCATCGATAAATCCGCAAAACTGTTTCGCGTTTCTGGGTTTTCCGGACCGCGAAACGCTAGGATGGCGATCATGATCATGTCTGTGGCCGTGGATGCTCGACCTTCCGCACGCGGTGACCGCCCCGCCCACTCCCCCAGTCACTCCGCTGCCGTAGCGCTCGGAACCGGTGAAGTGCTGGCCGCGGCCGCCGCGCCTGCCGCCCTCTGTCGGGTGACCGGAGGTGCGAAATGACCGACGTCGACGCGGAACCGACGGACGGCGGCTCAGGCGTGGCCGACCCTGCGGTTCCCGATCCGGCCGCGCCACACGGCCGCTGCCTGCACTGCCTCGGTCCACTGCCGCCACCGAAGGCCACCGGGCGGCCGCGCGAGTATCACGCACGCGGCCACGGTCCCGGCGGGATCGACTGCAGGGAGGCCGCCCGCCGAGCCCGCGGCACCGAAACCGGCATCGCCATCGAGCAGCCGTTGACCACCCTCATCGCAGCGGCCGGTGAGGAGGCCGCCGCCCGGCGCGCACACGCAGTCGCACTGACGGAACTGAGCGGGCGGTTGACCGACGCCGCAGCCCGCGATGAGCGCCTCGCCACCACGCTGGAGGAACTCCAGAGCACCATCGCCACACGCAACGCCTCCCTGGAACAACGGGCCAGGCAGGCTGTTCGAGAGCAACAGGCCGCCGAGCGCGCCGCCGAAGCCGCGCGAACCGAGGCCGACGAAGCCCGCACCGCCGCCGACCAGGCGGCCGCCGGGCAAGAGCGTGCCGACGAACGCGCCACCGCCGCAGAGCGCCTCGCCCAGCAGGCCGAACAGGCCCGCCAAGCCGCCGAGCGAGAGACCCGACTGGCGGTTCAGGCCGGCGAGGACGCCCGTGACCGGCTCCGCACCATCACCCAGGAACTGCGTCAGGCATCCGCTGACCGCGATGCGGCCCGCGCTGCACAGGCCGAGCTCGACCGGCAGCACGTCACCGACACTGAGACGATCCGCGACCTGACCACGCAACTCGAAACCACGCGCAACGAGCTTGCCACCGCCCGCGCCACCGCGGAGGAGGCCGCCGCTCGCGCGGCTCGGACCGAAGGTGCCCTGGCCGAGACCCGCGACCAGCTTGCCGCGCTACGCACCGAACGCGACGAACTAGATCGTGAACGGCAGGCCGCCCTGACCCAGGCCGAGCACGAGCGCTCCGCCGCAGCCGTCGCCCAGGAGGCCGAGCGCACCGCCCGCGCGGAGGCCGACGCGGCCCGCGACCGCGCCACACGAGCCGAAACCGAAAACCAGCAGACCACCGTCACGCTAGCCGCCCTGCGCAAGGAACTCGCCGCCGCACACGCCGAAGTCGCCGCGCAACGCGAGCGCGCTGCCGCCGCCGAACAACGTGCAGAGCCCCCCACAGAAGGGCTTCCATAGGCACCCACCCCACTTGAGGGGAAGGGCGACTGATGACGCCACAGATGCCCAGCTAGATCTGCGACGGCCCGACAAGGAACGAGCTGAGCTCCGCGCCGGACGTCCCACCTCCCCGTCGAGCAACGCGGACCTCGGCCTCGATTCACCGAGGACGATGGTGAGAACGCCTTCTATGACCACCTCGAAATGAAGTGGAGGGCCGCGGAGCGCGCCAGCCTTCCGCCGCTGCCTGCCAGCCCCGCAGCACCGGCCCGCCGAGGATGACAACGTCGGTCGAGATCTCGTCCGACGACCGACAGGCGGTGGCTTAGTTCGTCGCACTCGCTGAGACGGCCGTGCGCCACGCCAGCGCGCAGCTGAACCCACCTCCCGCGATGATCGCGGAGTTTCCCGCAGACGCCGAGGTGGGGGTGCCGGTAAGAAACGTGTCATGAGCCCCAAACGGCGTTGATCTTGCTGTAACTTGCCTGGTCAATGCTGGGTGGTCATGAAACACCCCCCGATGCACATCGACGAGTTGGTCGAGCACTGGACGATCCTGGATGAAGAGCGCGACCTGATCGCCGGAAAGCGCGACGCCACGCGACTCGGCTTCGCGATCTTGCTGAAGTTCTACACGCAGCACGGCAGGTTCCCGCGCGGCCGTTCAGAGCTGCCGGAAGACGTGGTTGAGCACGTGGCCAAGCAGGTCCGGGTTCCTGCCTCGGAGCTCGGCTTTTATGAGTGGTCCGGCTCCACGATCGAGTACCACCGCAGTCAGATCCGTACGCACCTGGGCTTTCGCACCTGTACGACCGAGGACGCAACGAAGCTGGCGGTGTGGCTGGCCGAGGAGGTCGCGCACGCCGAGCGGCGGCCTGAACGGGTTCGGGAGGAGTTGCTCAAGCATCTGCGCGAGGAGCGGATCGAACCGCCGGCGCCTGGACGGATCTCCCGGATCGTGGCCTCGGCCCTGCACAACGCGGAGGTCGCCTGGTCGGTGCGGATCGCCTCCCGGTTGAGTCCCGAGACCACGCAGCGGATCTACGCGCTGGTCGGCATCGAAGATGCGAGCCGCGCGGTGAACGAGGGGGCCGGTGACCGTCAGGAACCTATAGGTGAGGCACCTGCCGAGGACGATGACGACGTCGACTCCGGCCTCCTGGCGTTGATCAAGTCCGCGCCGGGCAACGTGAGCCTGGAGTCGATGATGACCGAGATCCGCAAGCTGGCGGCGGCGCGCTCGATCGAGCTGCCGCCCGGGTTGTTCGTCGACGTGGCGCCCAAAGTGCTGGCCGCTTGGCGGGCCCGGGCGGCGGTGGAAGCGCCCTCCCACATGCGCACGCATCCGCGCGAGCTGACGGTGCTGCTGCTGGCGGCGCTGGTCCAGGAGCGGGAGCGGGAGATCACCGACGCGCTGGTGGAACTGCTGATCGCCACCGTGCACCGAATCAAGGCGCGGGCCGACAGCAAGGTGACCAAGGAGCTGATCAACGCGTTCAAGCGGGTGACCGGCAAGGAGAACATCCTGTTCAAGGTCGCCGACGCCGCGCTCGGCCAGCCCGACGATTCGGTCCGCCAGGTCATCTTCCCGGCTGTCAGCGGCGGCGAGCATACGCTGCGGGATCTGGTGCACGAGTTCAAGACCAAGGGCCCGGCCTACCGAACCACGGTGCAGACCACGCTGCGCGCCTCCTACACCAACCACTACCGGCGCGGCCTGATCGCGCTGCTGGACAGCCTGGAGTTCAAGAGCAACAACACCGCCTTCCAGCCGGTGATCGAGGCGCTGAAGTTGATCCGCCGCCACGCCAAGGCGGGCAACACCACCTATTACCCGCGCGGCGAGGTGGTGCCCGAACACCGCGGCACCGCTGGTGAGTGGGAGGACCTGGTGTTCAAGGACGACAAGCGCGGGCGTCGGCGGGTGGTGCGGATGGTGTATGGGATCGTCACCTTCCAGGCGCTGCGCGAGGCCCTGCGGTGCAAGGAGATCTGGGTGGTCGGCGCCCACTCCTTCCGCGACCCGGAGGAGGACCTGCCCAAGGACTTCGTCGCCCGCCGCGTGGAGAACTACGCCGAGCTGCGCAAGCCGCTGGACCCGAAGGACTTCATCGCCGAGTTGAAGGCCGAGATGCGCGCCGAGCTGGAGTCGCTCGACACCGCGCTGCCGAAGCTGGACTGGCTGGCGATCTCCGAACGTAAGTCTGGCGCGATCAAGCTGACGAAGCTCGGCCCGGCGGATGAGCCGCGGAACCTGCGCAAGATCAAGAACAAGGTGGGCCAGCGCTGGGGATCGGTCCCGCTGATCGACATGCTCAAGGAGGCGGTGCTGCGCACCGGCTGCCTGAAGGCGGTCACCTCGGTGGTGGGCGGCTCCAGCCTCAAGCCCGAGGTGCTGGCCGAGCGGCTGATGCTCGCGATCTTCGGGTACGGCACCAACACCGGGATCCGGGCCGTGGCCTCCGGTGGCCACGCCCACAGCGAAGACGATATCCGCTACGTCCGGCGCCGCTATCTGACCCCGCAGGTCGCCACCGACATCGCGATCGCGATCGCGAACGCCACCTTCACCGCCCGGGACGTGGCGCTGTGGGGCGAGGGGACGACCACGGTCGCCTCCGACTCCACGCATGTGCGCGCCTATGATCAGAATATTTTCACTGAGTGGCATTCGCGGTACGGCGGCCGCGGCATCCTCATCTACTGGCACATCGAGCGCGGGTCCATGGTGGTGCACTCGCAGACTCTGCGCGCCTCGGCCTCGGAGGTGCACGCGATGATCGAGGGCGCGGTCCGGCACGGCACCACCATGAAGGTCGAGGGAAACTATGTCGACTCCCATGGCCAGACCGAAATCGGGTTCGGCGTGACCAGGCTCTTGGGCCTTGACCTGCTACCGCGCATCAAGCAGATCAACAAGGTCAAGCTCTACCGGATCGAGAGCGGCGAAAGCGACCTGTACCCGCGGCTGACGCCGGCGATGACCCGGCCGATCCGCTGGGACCTGATCGAACAGAACTACGACCAGATGATCAAATACGCCACCGCGATCAAGCAGGGCACCGCCTCCACCGAGGCGATCCTGCGCCGCTTCACCGAGTCCGCCTCCCATCCCACCTACCAGGCCATGCTGGAGGTCGGCCGGGCGCAGAAGACCATCTTCGTCGCCCGCTATCTGCGCCTGCGCGAGCTCCAGCGAGAGATCCAGGAAGGGCTCAACGTGGTGGAGTCCTCCAACGGAGCGAACTCGGTCATCTTCTACGGCAAGGGCGGCGACATCGCCACCAACCGGCGCGAGGAGCTAGAGATGAGCGTGTTGTGCCTGCGCATTCTGCAGGCCGCGCTCGTGTACATCAACACCCTGATGCTCCAAGATGTCCTGGCCGACCCCGAATGGGCCACCATGCTCAAACCCGCCGACCGGCGCGGGCTGACCCCGCTGTTCTGGCAGCATGTCCAGCCCTACGGCGAGGTACGGCTGGATGTGGCCAAGCGCCTTTCGCTCGGCGGCGCTGCGCAAGCTCCGGAGGCGGGCAACCCGGATTAGCTTCATGATCGTGGTAAGGCGTGCGCGCCCCTGGGAAACGGGTCCCGGCGCCGCCGCCGACTGAGGTCGCGGGACGCCCGACTGCTTGACGGCCGCGGCGCAAGATTGCATGGTTAGCTACACAAGTAGCTAACCAGTTGGGCGGCTAAGCCAAAGATGGACGACGACCGACCGATCTTCCTTCAGATCGCCGAGCTGATCGAGAACTCGATCATCGACGGGTCGCTGGTGGAGGAGGCCCAGGTCCCATCCACCAACGAGCTTGCCGCCTTTCACCGGATCAACCCGGCCACCGCGGCCAAGGGCGTCAACCAGCTCGTGTCGGAGGGAACGCTCTACAAGCGACGCGGCATCGGCATGTTCGTCGCCGGTGGCGCCCGGGCCAGGCTGCGCGAGCGGCGACGGGAACGGTTCACCGAACAGTACGTGGAACCCCTGCTCGCCGAGGCGCGCAAGCTCGGCATCGGCCACGACGAGCTTATGAAGATGATCGATTCATTCGGTGCGGTTGCCGGGAGGGACCTGAGATGACGGCGGTGGTAACCGCACACGGGGTGACCAAGCGCTTTGGTGACGTCACGGCGCTCGACGACGTGAGCTTCGCGCTGGCCGAGCACACGATCTACGGCCTGCTCGGGCGCAACGGGGCGGGCAAGACCACCCTGATGCAGATCCTCACCGGGCAGGCGTTCGCGTCGTCGGGGAACGTGTCGGTCTTCGACGCGCCACCGGTGGAGAACCCGGCCGTCCTGTCGAAGGTCTGTTTCGTCCGGGAGAGCCAGCGCTACCCCCACGTCTACACCGTGCGCCACGTCTTTCGCACCGCACGCCGGCTGTTTGCGAACTGGGACGACACGTTCGCGCACGGCCTCGCCGCGGACTTCCAGCTACCGGCCGGGCGGCTGGTCCGCAGGCTCTCGCGGGGCATGCTGTCGGCCCTCGGCGTGACCGTCGGGCTGGCCGCGCGGGCGCCCCTGACGTTCTTCGACGAGCCGTACCTCGGGCTCGACCCGGCCGCCCGGCAGCTTTTCTACGACCGCCTGCTCGCCGACTACGCCGGGTATCCCCGCACCGTGGTGCTTTCCACCCACCTCATCGACGAGGTGAGCGATCTGGTCGAGCGGGTGCTGCTCATCGACCGTGGCCGGCTGCTGCTCGATGAGGACGCCGACGACCTGCGCGGGCGGGCGGTGGCGGCCACCGGTCGGGCGGAGGCCGTGGACGGGTTCGCGGCCGGACGCACCGAGTTGCACCGCGAGCGGTTGAGCGGCCTGGTCCGGTCGACCATCCTCGGTGGGCTCGGACCGCACGCGAAGGCGCTCGCGCAGACGCTGAACGTCGAACTGGAGCCGCTGTCGTTGCAGCAACTCGTGGTCCGCCTGACCGCAGGGCCGACGACAACGGCGCCGGCGGACCGGGAGGCCGCCCGATGAACCGCATCCGTCAGGTAGCCCGTCTCCAGATGCCGGCCTGGCCGCAGATCCTGGGCTGGACGTGGGGCATGACGGCCGTCACGTTCGGCATCAACCTGTTGACCTTCATGGCGAACTACGACCCGGGCGACGGCGTGAGGAACACCGGCGGCCTGGTCAGCCTGTGCGGCGTTGCGATCGGGATGGCCACCGTCTCGGTCACCCAGATCTTCCCGTACGCGCTGGGCATGAGCGTGACCCGCCGGGAGTTCTACCTGGCCTGGTCGCTGCTCGCGGTCGTCCAGTCGGTGGTCTACGCGCTGGTGCTCTGCCTGCTGCGCGCCGTGGAACAGGCCACCGGCTACTGGGGGATGGGGATGCGCTTCTTCGGCCTGCCGTTCATGGATGACGCCAACCCGGTGCTGCTCCCGCTCGGGTACGCGGTTCCCATACTGGTCGTGACCCACCTCGGGATCCTGCTCGGCACGTTGTACCTGCGCTGGGGCACCACCGGCGTCCTCGCCAGCCTCACCCTGGCCTTCACAGCGCTCGGGCTGGCCGCCGCGCCGATCACGTGGACCCGGCAATGGCACGCGATCGGCCGCTGGTTGCTCGACCAGTCCCCCACGGCGCTGCTCGCCGGCTGGCCGGTCCTGGTCGCCGCCGCGTTCGCCGTCGGCGGGTACAGGGTCATCCGCCGTGCCACGGCGTAGCCGCGGCGGGCACTCGGCCGCTCCGCACCACCGGACAACGCGAACACCAACATCCGCCGTGATGGGCCGCCAGATTGTCAGCCCTGTCCGCCCGCGTCCTTAGGAGAGATGCAATGACGAGCAACACGCCCCCGCCCGCAGGTCTCGGGATCTGGGCAAATCTCGGGATCTGGATCGCATTTGGCGCTGCCTTCGGCCTCCTCGTCGGAGGTCTTTTCGACAACGTCGCTCTCGGCATCGCGCTAGGTCCGGCCCTGGGTGTGGCTGTCTGGGCCGTCTTCATCGCGCCGCGAAGGAATACCCGCCGCGACTCCTGAGCGTCGCGCCCGAGTATCGGCTACGGAGGTCGTAGGCGCCACCGGGAAGTCCAGAAAGCAACGCAACGGCGCTGGCGATGGTGGCCGCGTCACACTCAGCGTCATCGACGCAGCCGGCGGTCCAGGCGCTCCCGGCGTCGCGCCTGCCGTCATAGCACTCGCCGACCGGATCGTCGACTGGGCGGATGGCTACGCTGCCCGTCGTGTTGAGGTGTGACCAGGTCTCGCGGTCATAGGTCTTCGACGTAGTCGGCGGCGATGTCGTCGGGTGGGTTGGTGTACAGGCGCAGGTAGCGGTCGTTGGCGTGGCCGAGGCGGCGCTCGAGTTCGGCGCGGTTGTGGCCGGAGGCCTGCGACAGGCCGTAGGCGAAGGTGTGCCGGGCGTCGTGCGGGCGCAGGGTGCCGAGCTTGCGGTCGGGGTCGGGCATCTGGGCGTCGTGCAGGCGGCCGATCTCGCCGACGATGGTGTTGATGGAGCGGGCCGAGAGGCGGCCGTCGGGGCGGCGGGCGGCGATGGAGGCGGCCGATAGCAGCAGCGCGGCCGGGCCGGCGCTGGCGGCGGCGTCGCCGGGCCGCTCCTGGTCGAGGTAGTCGGCCAGCGCCTGGCGGGCGTCGCGGCCCAGGAACACGGTGCGGCTGGTGCGGCCCTTGCCGCGCACGCCGACAAGGCGCGCCTTCTTGGCCTGGCGCAGCCGCTCGGGGGCGGCCGGCTCCACCTGGTCCAGGTCCAGGCCGACCAGCTCCGCGCGGCGCAGCCCGGTGCCGAACAGCAGGTAGATGATGGCCCGGTCGCGCAGCGGGCGAGCGTGGGCGTGCACCCGGGCCGTGGCGGCGCCGCGGTGACGGCGGCCCTTGAGCTCGTGGAAGGTCTCGATCCGGTCCACGACGTTCTTGACGGTGCGCACCTGGGCGACGGCCAGCGCTCGCGGCTGCGGGGCGGGCAGTGGTAGCGGGGGGACTTTCTTGGTCGGGTCGCCGTGGCGCAGCAGCCCTTCGGGGGCGTGCGCGGTGATCCAGGTGAACAGCGCTGACAGGTGCGCGAGGTGGTTGTTGACGGTCGCTGGCGCCATCGGCGCGGGCATGTTGTCGCGGCCGCGGTTGCCGGCGGCGGCCAGGTGGTCGCGCCAGGCTGTGATCTCGCGCGGGGTGACGGCCGAGAGCCGGTTGTGCCCGAGGCCGTCGGTGATCCAGGCGCCGAAGCGCTCCAGGTGCCGGGAGATCTTGGCGGTGACCTCAGCTGAGCGGACTCCGCGCACGGCGAGATCGAGGTAGCGCTCCGTCCAGACCGGGAGGCTGTCGTCGGCCGGATCGAGGCGTTCGGGAAGCCCGACCACCTTTCGTGAAGTGATTTCGGCGTGATCCTGCCCGGCGAGCAGGGACGCCGAACTGGGGGTGGAGGACAGCATGCAGCCACATTACTTCACGGAAGGGGCATTTCCTGAAGAGAGTCAGCCAAGCGCGAGCTTGGGCCAGCAGCTCGTTTGGGGCTCATGACACGCTTCTTACCGGCACCCCAGGTACCCCGCGGCATGACCCCCGAGTCCTGCGGTGTGTGCGCACCGAGGACGCCGCCGAGGAGATCCGCCCGCTGGGCGAGTATCGCGCCCTGCTGCGCGCGGAAGAGGCCAGCGTGGTCGAGCGGCTACGCGCTTCGACCGTGGAGCACCTGAGAGCCCGCACCCTCACGTGCGCCCGCGCCGCCAGCGAGGCGCGGGTCAGCCCTGACACGCTGAGCCGCTGGACGAGCTAGCCACGGCTCTCCCCTCCTGGCGCCCCGTCGCGGGATCCCTCGGCGCGGAGGTCATGCCGGCCGGGGCGTGTACAGGTTGACCGAACCGGCCGGGCGGCCAGGCGCGCGGGGCTATGGCCGCCGCAAGTCCGGCCCGGCCTTCCCGCCCTCCCAGGGCGGCCGGTGTCCACCGGTCGTCGTTGCGGCCAGCTGGTGGCTGGATACGGGCGGCCAGGACCGGCATTCATCCGCCGGTCCGAGCCGCGACCCGCAGCTGGGGCGAGGTCGAGGCCAAGCGGCGGATCCTGGATCTCTTCGAGGAGACCGAGACCTGGGCAGGCCAACACGAGGGCGCGCACTACGGCGCGCAGTACCTCGCAGACGTCGCCAAGCTGCTCGCCCTGCCCTACACCGCCCACCCGGGCTACCGGGACGCATGGCGCCCGTGACCCGCAACGAGGGGAGCCCGCATTGGCTGAACCAGCCGCGGTCATCCCGACCAGCCCGGCCGAGGAAACTCGCCCAGCTCGTCACCGAACTCTGCGACGAAGTCACCACGGAGGAGGCGATCACCCGCTACCAGGTGTTCCCCGCCACTCAAGATGAGGATGTAGCTGGGGTAGTTGGTCGTTGAGGGTGAGGACGGGCCCGTGGGGTGGCGTGGCTGCTGTCCGGTTTGGTGTGCGACAACGTGGTGAGGACGAAGCCGGGTGTGCTGGGCGTTCGCGGCCCGGATGTGACGATGCGGAATCGATCGGTTCGTTTGAGTTGCTGCAGCTTTGGGTGCGGCGTCAGCGTGACCGCGTCGTGGAAGAGGCCACGGCCCTCCCGCTATCGATTGGCGCCGAGACCGGGAGGCCGTGGATGACGTGCCCGGAGGCACTCGGTGGTCACCGTAGAGGTCGATGCCGCCTGCGTCGAGCGCAGGCTAACCAAGGTGAACTGGCTTGCCCGTGCTGCGCGGGTGTGCTGGTCCGGTGGGGGTTCGGGCGGGCGCGGCGGTTGCGCGGCCCGGACGGTGAGGTGGTGGTGCGGCCGCGGCGGGCCGACACCGCGCAGGTGATCGGGGCGGCGGTCGAGGCGGCCGCGGCGGGGCAGGGGCATCGCCGGATCGCCGAGCGGTTGCGTCGTCCGGCCGAGACGGTGCGGGGCTGGCTGCGCAGGTTCGCCTCGCGGGCCGAGGTGATCCGGGAGGTGTTCACCACGTTGCTGGTGGCGTTCGTCGCGGACTCCAGAGTGCTGCCGGCTCCGGCCCGGACGCCGCTGGGCGATGCGCTCGCGGCGATCGTCGCGCTTGCGGTTGCCGCGCGTCGGCGGCTGGCTCCGAACGCCCCGACGGCCGCTTCAACGGTTGCCCGGGCTGGGGTCAAGCCGGTGCCCGCGGCGGCGCCGTTCGTGGGCACGTTGTCGGCGTGGTCGTGGCCCCGCGCGGTTTCGGGTGGTGGGCTGTTCTCGCCATCCTGGGCCGCGGAAACGATCAACACCAGTCGCCCCTGGGAGACGGCCTGGTGATCGGTCCATCCTCGTCACTGCTCTTTGCCGAAGACGTCGAGGAGGATTCCGGGTGAACGCTCGGGTGAGCACGGCATGACCAAGGCCGAGGACGAGGCGCGCCGCCGCAAGGAGCGCGCCCAGACGGTCGCGCTCTGGCGCTATCAGCTGATCCGTGAGGCGGCCGATCCGGAGCTGTCGACCAAGCAGCGGGGGGCGGCTGGTCCGGCAGATCGCCGAGACCACCCATGAGGGGCCGTTCGGGGAACCGATCGTGGTCGCCCGTTCCACGCTGGACCGGTGGATCCGGACCTGGCGCGAGCGCGGGTTCGACGGCCTGGTCCCGCCGACCCGCAAGGTCACCTCGCGGACCCCGACCGAGGTGCTGGAACTGGCGGCCGCGCTCAAGCGCGAGAAGCCCGAGCGGACCGGCGCGCAGATCGTGCGGATCCTGCCGGGCTGGTCACCATCGTCGCGGACCCTGCTGCGCTACTTCGAGGGCCTGGAGCTGCGGCAGCGTCCCGACGGGGGCCGCCGGCCTTGTTCGGCCGGTTCGAGGCCGACCGGCCCAACGAGATCTGGACCGGCGATGCCCTGCACGGCCCCAAGATCGCCGGCCGCAAGAGGTTCTTGTTCGCTTCATCGACGACCACTCGCGCGCCATCGTCGGGCACCGCTGGGGCTACTTCGAGGACACCGTCCGGCTGGCGGCCGCGCTGCGTCCGGCGCTGGCCGCCCGCTGTGTCCCCGAGCACATCTATGTCGACAACGGGTCGGCGTTCGTGGACGCCGCGCTCAAGCGCGCCGCGGCCAAGCTGGCCATCCGCATCATCCACTCCGCCCCGGGCCAACCCGAGGGCCGCGGCAAGATCGAGCGGTTCGCGCCCGGCTTCGGTGAGCGGATCCTTCAGGTGCGGGTGACTACGCCGGGCGCCTTCGAGCGCGTGAACCCCCAACTACGTGGGCGGAGACATCGCCGGAGATTCCAATACCCCGCGGGGCATTGTTCGGCGACCCGTGGTGTCAACGAACAACTACGCGACCTCGCTCCCCGGGGTCTACCTCTGCTCCGCCTCGACTCCACCAGGCGCCGGGACCCATGGCATGTGCGGGTACCACGCCGCTCGGATGGCACTGGCGGATCTGCGCTGACATCCGCCCAACCAGACTGGAAGTTCTTCTGATATGTCTGGTCTCAGCTGATCCCCGCGGCCGGAGGTCCCATGGGTTTTCTCACCCAAGACGCACCCGTTATCGAATATGCGGAATGGACCAAGGGCACGCGCTCGGAGAAGATAAAGCCGATGGCCCGCCACTGGGCCGAGGTCGGCTTCGGAACCCCGGTCATACTGCACCTGTTCTACGTCTTCAAGATCGCGGTCTATGTCCTCGCCGCCTGGCTGCTGGTCCTGGCAACCGACGGCGTCGACGGCTTCACCAACGTGTCGCAATGGTACGACGAGCCCGTCGTGTTCCAGAAGATCGTGCTGTTCACGATGCTCTTCGAAGTGGTCGGCTTGGGCTGCGGCTTCGGCCCGCTCAACAACCGATTCTTCCCGCCGATGGGTTCGATCCTGTACTGGCTGCGTCCCGGGACCATCCGCCTCCCCCCGTGGCCGCGACACATACCGCTGACCAGCGGGGACACGCGGACCCCGTTCGACGCCCTGCTCTATGCGGCGCTGCTGATCGTCCTGGTGATAGCACTGTTCTCCGATGCCACGGAAACCGTTTCCGGGCTGTCCTCTGACGTCGGGCTGCTGCCCGCCTGGCAGATCTGGATCGTTCTAGGTCTGCTGGCGGTCCTCGGCCTGCGCGACAAGGTGATCTTCCTCGCCGCCCGCGGGGAGGTCTACGCACCGTTCACGGTCGCCTTCCTCTTCGCGAGCCACTCCGTCCTCGATTTCATTCTCGCTGCCAAGCTGGTCTGCCTGATGATCTGGCTCGGTGCCGCCACCTCAAAGCTCACCAAGCACTTCCCCTTCGTCATCTCCACGATGATGAGCAACAACCCGGTGCTCCGGCCACGCTGGATCAAGCGCCGCTTCTTCGAGAACTTCCCCGACGACCTACGCCCAGGACGCCCCTCCCGGCTCCTGGCTCACACCTCCACCGCCGTCGAAGGATTCGTACCGCTACTCCTCTTCTTCAGCCACGGCGGCCGGCTCACCACGCTGGCGGCTGTGCTCATGCTTTGCTTCCATTTCTGCATCCTGTCGTCCATACCGATGGGTGTGCCGTTGGAATGGAACGTCTTCATGATGTTCAGCGTGATGGCGCTATTCATAGGCCACACCGAGGTCGGTTTCAGTGAAATGACCACTCCGTTCCCGCTGGTTCTCTTCACGATTGTGGCCGCCGTAGTCGTCATCGGCAACCTGTTCCCCCGTAAGATCTCCTTCCTTCCCGGGATGCGTTATTACGCGGGGAACTGGGACACCACGTTGTGGTGCATCACGCCGTCGGCGATGGCCAAAATGGACGCCAACGTCGCATCCATAGCGAGCATGCCCCAAGCGCAGATGGAGAAGTTCTACGGAAGTCCTGAAACCGCCGAGGTGTACCTTTACATGGGGTATGCGTTCCGCAGCTTCAACAGCCACGGCAGAGCCATGTTCAGCCTCGCCCACCGTGCCATGGCCGGACACGACGAGGCTGGCTACGTGCTGATGGACGGCGAACGGATCTGCAGTACCGCGGTCGGGTGGAACTTCGGCGACGGCCACATGCACAACGAGCAACTCATCGCCGCCCTGCATGCGCGCTGCCACTTCGAACCCGGCGAGGTACGCGTTGTGCTCATCGATGCCCAACCCCTCCACCGACAGCGCCAGGACTACCGGCTCGTCGACGCAGCAGTCGGCGAATTCGAACGCGGATACATCAACGTCGCCGACATGGTGACTCGCCAACCTTGGGACGACACCACACCGGTCCATGTGCTCGAAACCATCCCACTCCCATGAGGCCCGTACCCCGAGGCCGGGCACGCCTTGAAGGAAGTCATCGCGACGCCCGCTGTACGGTGACCGCGTGACCAGTCTCAACTGCACTCTCGGCGGCCCCTAATGCGCACCCACGGATAGGTCGGCGACACCCCCATCAGCGACGAGAAAGCCATCGAGCGCATTCTGACTGCCGCCCGACGACATATCGATGAGCGCAACCGCGCCTTTCGCATCGCCGACATCGCCCGGGACCTCGGCGTCACCCGGCAAACCGTGTACTGGTACTTCCCCAGCACCGAGGCCCTCCTCCAGCACACCACCATGGAGGAAACCGGCCCCTACCCAGACCGCATCCAGTAAAGACAACCAGACCCACCACAAGATCATCTTTACACACTTCGAGTTACTAGCTCCCTTCACTTCAGAGATATCTGAGCCTCTACGACCAGACGGCCACGCGTTAGGCTTGGTCGTGGCTGCGTAGATACTGTGTGCGCCCCGTAGGGGGCAGCTTCCAAGGACCAGCGCAATCCAGCCGCTGACCAGCACAGACACCCAAGAACCAGACAGAACCTCAGTCCAACTGAGTCCCGCCCGATCTCACCGTTGACATAGAGGAAGTGCTCGGCGAGGCCGTCGATGTGGTGGAGCTGCGACTCGATCGCGTGGGAGTTGAAGGTCGGCAGCCTCCCCCCGCCCACCGAAGATGTCCCGGTGGTCCACGACGGTGAGCCCGGGGACGCGGACGTCCAGCCATCCGGGGACCTGACCCGCGGTGACCAGCCAGATGTGCCGCACCCACGGCGCGTACTGCGCCAGCGAACGCAGCGAGTAGCGCAGCCCGTCGCGGCTGACGAAACGCGAGGCGTTGGCCGCCTCCGGGTTCAGCGGGACGGCTCCCAGGCTTGCCAACGCCTCGTCCCGCTGGGCGCGCCCCAAGGTCACCTGCGGCTGGGACCTTCGTCCTCATTCCTGTCTGAGCGGGACGGCCACGCGTCCACGTTCTGCGGCGCCGCGTGAACGACCACCACCGGGATCTCCCACGGCGGCGAGCCGGGCCTTACGGCGGCACGGGAAGGCCGAAAGTCCCTATATGTTGAGGTGGAGGCCCACCAGCCGACGGCGTGCCGCATGCGCTTGCTGGCGGCGTAGCGGCAGTGGACCTGGTGCATCCGGCCGGAGGCGCGCGTCACGGGAGCCAGCCCGGTTTCGGCAAGGAGTGCCGCCGGGTGGGGATAGCGGGCGCGGTCATCGCCCATCTCGGAGATCAGGACGGCGGCGGTGACCGGGCCGATCCCGGAAAGCCAGCGCCTGCCCCCGGACGTGGGCGACAAAGTACCGGTGCGAAGTGTCGGAACGCAGGGTGCAGGGCGCGGCATCGTCATAGAACGCGACCTGACCGCTCCTCAGCGTAACCGCCCGGCGGTCCTGCTTGATCTGTATCGAGCCCGTGAGCACATGCCCCACGACCAGTCCGGAATCCGCTGTGACGTCGTTGTCCTGGGCCGGCTCCCGTGTATACGGCGCGACGTCGACGTCGTTACCCTCGAACAGGCAGCCGTTGACGTCGCCCAGGTGCCACTGCCCGACGATCGTGGGGAGTTCCGGGGTGGATCGGACGATGACCGCGTCACGTGCCGGGACGGAGTCGTCCCGGCGCTTGTCGACATAACCCGCGAAAACCTGTGCGGGACCGCGTTCTGCGTCCAAAGGCCCGTCCACCCGCTCAACGCGTCCATACCAGCCGGCGACTTGACCGGGGCGGCATTGTTCTGGACCGGGGCGGCACCGTCCGTCCCAGCGAGCAGATCGTTCGGGTACAAACGATAACCATCTGTCCGCCTCTGGACGAGCCCATGTCGGGTACTTCCTGGCGCACAGGACCCGGAGGCGCCGATGAGGATCCGGAGGTGCTCACGATCGAGCAGGAGCCGAGCCGCCGCAGCGTGCTCACGGGAGCCGCGGGCGTGGCCGCCACAGCGGGCATCACCATCGCGGGCAACGCCGCTCCGGCACACGCCCACGAAGTGCAGGTACGCCGCGGAGCGGACCTCGTGATCGTGAATGGCGAGGTCCTGACCATGGACCGCAGGGGCCGCCGTGGCCAGGCGGTCGCGATCAAGAACGGCCGCATCGTCGCCGTCGGGACCAATCGGGACGTCAACCGGCTCGCGGGACGCGGTACCCAGGTGGTCGACGCCCACGGCGGCACGGTGCTGCCCGGCATCAACGACGGCCACCTGCGCTTCAACGGATTCGGGTTCGAGGCCAGCAACTACGGCTTCAAGGGACCGAAGATCTACGCCTACGACGTAGGCAAGACCACCGCCGCCGAGATCGCCGCCGTCATCGCCCGAGCCGTCCAGGAGGCACCGGCACCGGACTCCTGGATCCGCGCCGGCGGCTGGGACGGCACCCGGCTCGACAGGCTCCCCACCCGCGACGTCCTCGACCCCGTCTCGGGCGATCATCCCGTCTATATGTTCGACATCGTCCACCACGCGGTCGCCGCCAATTCCAAGGCCATGCAACTGGCCGGCATCACCCGCGACACCGTCCCGCTCTCCGGAGGCGTCATCGAGAAGGACGCGGGCGGCGAGCCCACCGGCATCTTCCGCGAGGGCGCTTCGGGTCTGGTGACGGCAGCGGTCCCGCCCTACACCGAAGCCGAGATCTCCGAGGCGATGGACTTCGCCGCCTCCGTCCTGCACTCCCTGGGCATCACCAGCCTCACCGACCCCGGCGTCGGCCTTGACCAGGTCGACCTGTACCGCCGCAAGATCAAGAACCGGTCGCTCAAACTGCGCGTCAATCTCATGCTCGCCGCCGGGACTTCCACCAGCACCGCCAAGGCGATCCTCGACGGCTACAAGCCGATACGAGACCTCGACCCGCGATGGCTGAGAGTGGGCGAGGTCAAGGTGTTCGGCGACGGTGTGCCCACCGACGCCGAGACCTCCTGGCTGCACGAGCCCTTCATCGACGGCCGCAACGGCCACCTCAACACCGTCCGACGCCGAGCGCGTCGCCACGCTGCACGCGATCATCAATCTCGCTGCCCGGCGCGGCTTCCAGGTAGGCACCCCCGCTACTGGCGACGCAACCATCGATGCCGTCGACGCCGGATACCTCGCCACCAGGACCAACCAGCTGCGTCACTACGTCATCCACGGCGACCTGACCCCGCGTGGCACACTGAAAAAGATGGCCCGCAACGGTATCGGTGTCAGCTTCAACCCCACCATCAAACAGGTCTACGGCCGCTTCTTCGACACCACTCTCGGCCCCGAACGCGTCGACTACCAATGGCCCTTCCGTACGGCGCTCGATTCCGGCGTCCAGGCGTCGAGCGCCTCCGACGCGGCTGTCGTCACACCCGACTGGCTCATCGGCGTCGCCGGAGCCGTCACCCGCCTCGGCTTCGACGGCAAGGTCGGCGGCATCGAACAGGCCATCACCATCGAAGAAGCCCTGCATTCCTACACCAGCACCCCCGCCTGGCAGGACCACGCTGAACACTGGAAAGGCCAACTCCGGGTGGGCTACCTGGGAGATGTGTCCATCCTCAACGGAGACATCCTCAACGCCAAGACCGCTGAGGAGATCACAGGCCTGGACGTCGCGGGCACCATCATCGGCGGCGAGGTCGTCCATGACGCATCCACGACCACCGCCCCCGCGGTACGCCGCGGGGCCGCGAAGGTCGCCGCCTACCGCCACCAGGCTTCAGCCGCATGTGGTGCCAAGGGCGTCACCTGCTGCTGCCAGGCCAACGAAAGGCGACTCGCCCACACCACCGCCTGACCGCCCGCAACCACATGAAGGCGCCGACCTGCGCAATGGCCGACGCCTTCGCTGCCGTAACTTATCGGCACGGCGGCGCTGCGGGCCGCGGCTCGCGGCGGCGACATTCGGTGAGGAGATACGCCACTGATCGAGCAGTACTTGACGGCGTTTGCGAGTCTCTGTACGACTGAGCAGCCTTGTAACACCGCCGTGGCAGGCTCTTACGATCAGTCGCGATGTGGCGCCGCCGGCCGGGCGGCAAGACCGGAGCGCGCGAGCCGCCGGCGTCCCACACCCTCGGTCCGCGGCGCGGCCGCTGGAACCGTTCGTCACCAGTTGTCGCCGCCAACCGCGGCGCACAGGTCACCAGCCTCGTGTCAGGACCTCATCCAGCGTCTGGGCCAGCTCGTCGGCATCCTCGACGCTGAAGGTCAGCGGGGGCTTTAGCTTAAGAACATTCCAGTGCGGTCCGGTCGGGTATACCAGGACGCCCTCGTCCTTGAGGCGCTCGCAGATCATCAACGTCTCGTCGGCGGCCGGTTCCTTGGTGTCGCGGTCTCGCACGAACTCGACCCCGCTGTAGAGGCCCTGCCCGCGAACGTCGCCGATCAGCGGGTGCCGGCCAGCCAGAGCGCCGAGATTGTCCCGAAGGTATTCGCCCACTACCAGGGCGTTGTGCTGCAAGGCCTCGTCCTGGACGATGTCCAGCAGTTCCAGGCCCACCGCGCAGGCCACGGGGTTACCGCCGTAGGTGGAGAAGAACCGCCCGGCGGTGTCGAACGCCTGGGAGATCTCTCGCGTCGTGACCAGCGCGGCCATCGGGAAGCCGTTACCCATCGCCTTGCCCATGGTGACGAAGTCGGGTATTACGCTCTGGGTCTGGAAACCCCAGAATGCCTCGCCCAGCCTGCCGAATCCCACCTGCACCTCGTCCGCGATCGTCAGGACTCCCCTCTCGGCCGCCGCGGCGAAGATCGGCGCTAGGTAGCCGGGCGGCAGCACGATCTGCCCACCCCCGGCCAGCAGCCCCTCGAACAGGTACGCGGCCGGCGGGCGTCCTCCGGCGGTGATCCGGTCGAAGGTCTCGATCACGTGGTCGGCGTACGCCGCGCCCGCCCCGGGATCGTCGTAGCCGTAGGGGCCGCGGTAGCGGTCGGGAACCGGTGTCGGATGCGTGGTGTCCGGCTTGCCGTAATGCTTGTAGCGCGATGGGCTCACGTCAGCGACCGCTGAGGTGTAGCCGTGGTAGGCGTCGTCGATGATGACCACGTCTTGCCGCCCGGTCAGATACCGCGCCATCCGCAGCGCCAGGTCGTTGGCCTCACTTCCGGAGTTGACGAAGTACACGATGTCCAGCCCGTCGGGCAGCGTCGCGGTGAGACGCTCGGCATATTCGCCTAGCACGTCGTAGACGAATCTAGAGTTGGTGTTCAACCGGCCCAGTTGCCGGGCGGCCGCCTCCACCAGTCGGGGATGGCCGTGCCCGACGAGGGTCACGTTATTGAGCGCGTCGAGATACGACCGGCCGCGTTCGTCGTAGAAGCGGCAGTCCCGCGCCCGCACCATTGCGATCGGCTGCCGAAAGTAGGTGGGGTGGCTGACCGGCAGATGCTCGTTCCGCCCGCTCAGTACCCGGCCGACCGCAGGTTCCCAGGCGGCGACCCGCCCCGCCACACCTGCCACCTCCAGCAGAGGCGTGGGATCGGGGAACAAACCTCGCCAAGCCTCGAACTCTGCATCTGGGACGTCTGCGGGAATCTCGGCCCACCCGGTGACGGGGACGCACGACACCTGTATCCGCACGTGCGGCGACAGGTCATCGGTTCCGTGCCGGGCCACTGTGCCCAGTGATTGGCCTGCGGCCACCGCCTCACCCGGCACCAGTGCGGTGCGCAGCCCGCCGTAGAGGAGCCTGAATGTCGGCCCGTCGGCAGGCTCATGCAGGAGGACCAAGTCCACTCCGGCCGTGCCGGTCGCCTCGACCCGCCCGGCCAATGGTGCTCTCACCGCGTCCCCCACCCTGGCGAACAGGTCGACTCCCAGATGCACCGATGCATGAGGCCCCGACCCGGTGCTGCGTTTGACCGGACCGAGGAACCGCGGCTCCCCGTATCGCCCTACCGGTACCCTGCGGGCAGGGTCCCCGTCGGCAGGCGTCGCAGCGGTGGTGACGGCCGCGCGGGCAGCGGCGCGAAGAAGGTCGGGACGCCCGGGGTCGACGCCGTCGAAACAGTCGCCGGTCACGCTGAGGTCGATCGGGCACAGGCGGCCGGCGACCGGTGCCGACGTGGGGGTCTGATCGGCGATCCAGGCTGTGACAGCTGTGCTGGCAGGATGCGGGGGGAGGTCGCAGGCATTTCTGATCATCGCGGTCCCGAGACCGGGCGGTAGGGCGGCCAGAGCCAGCACCAGTTCGGCGGTCGCGGACGAACGGTGCCGCGGGTCGCCGTGCCGGTGTTCGTCGTTGAGCCTTGCGGTGGTCGCCGCGACGGCGGCCGCCCGCAGCCCGGTTAGCGGGAACACGACGTTCAATTCGTCCTCGGTCAGTGGGCAGGCGGCGTGATAGGCGGCGGCCAGTCGCGCGGCCGCCTCCAGCGGGCGCGCTGCATCACGCAGCGCGCTGGACAGCAGCACCGCCAGGTCGGCGATCCGCGCGGTCGGCAGCGCGTCACCGAAGTCGATCACCCCCGAAACCCGGCGGCGCACCCCGTCATCCCGCGTGAGAAGGTTGAACGTGTTGAGATCATGGTGCACCACTGCTGCGGGAAGGTCGCGCAACCGGTCCAGAACCTCCAGGTCGGCGTCGCGGAGCCGGGTAATCGCCCGGTGCAGCGCGCTGTCGGCAACGCTGGGCAGGGCGTGCTCCAGCACCGTGGCGACATGCCCGAACTCCCAGTAGTGCGGCGCGGGCGGGGCGGGATCGGTGAACGCGGCGGTGACCGCGGCCAACCGGCCTGCCATCGTGCCGACATCGGCTAGCAACTCGGCCGACCGTGCTGCCATGTCGGCCAGCGGCGTGCCGGGCACCCAGGTCAGAACGCGGCCCACCAGGTCGTCCGGCAGCGAGACCAACGCGTCCTCGCCGGGGCCGGTCACCACCCGCGGCACCGACAGGTCAGGATCTCGGCGCGCTATATGACGCAGCAACGCGGTTTGGAACTCAAGAGCCCGCTTTTCGGTCCTGCGGGTGAGTTTGAGGACGTATTGCTCGCCTGAGTCGTCCACGACGTGCAGGTTGCGGTCTGTCTCACCGGGCAGCGTACGCAGCGAGTCCGCGCGCAACCCGAAGTGCTCGCGCAGCACGGCGCGCGCCAGGTCATGGCTCATCTCGGGTGCGCCGGCGGTGATCCGCTCGTATCGCTCGTCGGGCTCATCGGCCGCCAGTTGGGTCTGCGCGTTCAACGCACGCTCCTTTCGGGGTCTGTCGCGTTGCGGCTCATGAACATGATCAGGCGATGGCGGGCGCTGGGGGACCAGGCCGCGGCGTCAGCTGGTGTTGCGACACCGGTGTCGGCGACGACCGCCTGTTGGTCGGGGTTTCAGCTGAGCGTGACCGACTCACCGGGCATGGCCGGCAGCGGCGCGCCACACGACCATGCCGATCGGGCAGAGGAAGAACAACAGCGGCAACGCGGCGGACGGCAGGATGAACCAGCCGGGCATGCCCCGCCTCGCCCGGTGCGGGCGGGAGGAGGCGGGGACCGCGGTGATGGTCACCGGGGACGTGGACTTCGTGAAAGTCGACATCGCAGGATCACCCGGTGAGCCATGCCGTGTAACGCCTGCTAACTTCGTCGAAGTTCTTGCCCCACCACGCGGCGTCGCTGCGGACCACGCTGTTTCGGTGATCGGAAGAAAACGCGTCGATCTGTTGCTGGATGCTGTCGAAGCTCGGCTTGATCTGCTCGTTGACCGGCTGCACCGACGCCATCCGCGCGAATTCGGCCGACGGCTTGTCCCGGGCGGCGAAGGCGATGAGTTTCATGGCGTTCGCCTTGTTCGGGGCGCCCTTCGGGATGACCAGGTCGTCCCAGTTCACGATCGTCTTGTCCCAAACGGGCCGGAACGGGGCCCCAGCCTTGAGCGCCTGGTAGGCCCGAGCGGTCAACACCAGACCCATGTCGACCTGGCGATCGACGAGCATCTGCTGCATCTGGCCGTAGGTCTGGGCGAAGATGGTCACCTTCTTGATCGGCCCCAGCTTCTTGAACGCCCGGTCCAGATCCAGCGGATAGAGCTTATCCGGGGGGACACCGTCGGCCAGCAGCGCGGCCTCCAGCAGGCCGACCGCGATCTCGGGCGGCACGATCCGCTTACCTGGGTACTTCTTGATGTCGAAGAAATCGGCGATGGTGGTGGGCGGGTCGTTGGCGTACTTCTGGGTGTCGTACATGAACATGAGGCTGTAGAAGTACGCGGGGACACCGCACTCGCTGACGGTGCCCGGCGGGAAGATTTTCTTGTCGATGATGGAGAAGTCAAGCTTCTCCAGGTACTTGCCGCAGTACTGCTCGGTGGCCGCGGCGCTCGTGTCGACAAGATCCCAGGTGACCTTGCCGGCCTCGACCATCGCCCGCATTTTCGCCTCGTTCACCGGCCCGTCGTTGCGGACCTTGACGCCCGTCTCACTGGTAAACGGCTCTTGCCATGCCTTCTTCTGGTAGTCCTGGAACGGACTTCCGGTGGACACGAAGGGGTCAGTGTGCCGTCGCCGCCCGAGGAATTGCCGATGCTGCAGCCCGCTGCCGCGGCCGCGATCAGACCGATGGCCACGACCCTGGTGCCCTTACCCGCTCGACAACCCACAACTGCCTCCCTGATTTCATACGGATTCACAGACCGACCCGCGCGAGGGTGTCCACCGTTTCTGATGATCATCGGTGCGGGATGTGATCTTCCTCGGGGCGACCATGTCCAAGCTCGACGTCCCCGTTCGCCACTCACCGTCGATCATCAAGGGTGGCCGTGGGTCCGCGGACGGCTCCATGGACATCTCGTGCGCTCCTAGCAAGGGTGGTCGGCGCGCCCTTGGCGTGCCGTGTGACGTCGGTGGTGGTTTCGGATGACTCAGTCTCACTATCGGATGTTGTGCTGTCAACACTTAGCCCACAGCCAACTTCACGTGGCATCGCCTTACAGTGGACCACGAACGCCCGTCCGACCCCTTCGCGTGCCAGCGCAGACCCGGTCTCCCGTGCGGATGCCGTCCATGGTCGACACCGCGACGCGCCGCTGCCGTATCACCTACACCGGATGACCAATGCCCTGTCTCCCAGCGCTGCGTTGCGTCAGAGGCAGTGGTTCGGCGTCAGTCCGCGCGAGTGCACGGTTCCGCTCCAATGAGCTGCTCGCCGCTCAAGCGGCTCCTCCGGCTGGCTGGGCTGGACAAGGCTCAGCGAGCCGGGCGTCGGGGCTGGCTGACCGTGATGCGGTCTGGTGCAACTGACACCGGGACCGAGGTATTCGACTCAACTCACCCCCCTGACGCACGCTCTGGCGTTCGCTCTACAGCGGACTCGTCGCCGCGGTGAACGAGCACAACGACGCCTTCCCCGCTTGCCTGCCCCCGATTGAACAGGAGGTTTTCGACTCCACGTTGCGCAAGTTGGCGCCCCCTTGACCGTGCCCTGGAACGTGCCGACCCGCTGAGCCGTCCGGCCGAGCCGCTCACCATCTTGTTGATAATATCAACACATAGCGGTCTTCTTGGCTCTCACCACCCCCATCGTCGACCCGATTTGGGTTCCGGCCTCAGTGGCGCGAGCCCGGTGCTGGCCGAGCCAGAACCGGTCGGAATTCCCGGACGCGGCGTCGTAGCTGCGGCTCATGATGGCGAACATCGTGGCTCTGCCCACGCCGTTCGAGCTGATCAAACCTGTGAAATCGGGTTTCCTCGCCCCGCTTATCAAATGGGCATAGCGAAACGAATTCTCCGCTGAGCACTGATCTCGCTCGGGCTCAGCCCGATATGCTTGATCGTGAGCTCGGTACCATCGCGAGCGGCGACCTTAAGATGATCGACATTGCCCGGGCGCCGATGGCCCGTCCTTGCCTGCTCGCCTTGGACGAACCGGCATCCGGCATGAACGACCACGAGATCGAGATCTTGCTCCACCGGTTGAAGCAGTTGCGCGAAAGCGGGATGTCCGTACTGATCGTCGAGCACAATGTCCGAGTCGTCACAGACATCTATGACCGCATAACCGTGTTCAGCGACGGCGAGAACCTCGCCGAGGGGCCTCCGAGGGATGTTTTACGCAGACCTGACGTCGTGGCCGCCTACCTCGGTGAGGACAACGGCGAGTCAGCGAACCCGTCCACAGCATCGCTCGGTAACTTGGGATAGGGCAACGCCCATACCACACTGAGCGCACAACTGACAAGGACACCTGGATGCCCTCAGTTCATATCTCTGATCTATCCAAAGCGCACATACAAACTTCTAGTCGGCAGTGTGATTCCGCGCCCGATCGCCTGGGTGTCGTGCGCGGCGGCAGACGGCGCCCGCAACATCGCGCCATTCAGCTTCTTCAACATTGTGTCGCCATTTCCTCCGATGCTTGGCATCTCGATCGACAAGACCAAGACGGATGGCCTGGAAGAGAAGGACACGCTACGCTGTATCTCAGGAACCAAGGAGTTCGTCGTCAACATCGCGACGGTCGACTTACTCGAGTCGCTGGTCACGACATCGCTGGAATTCCCGATCACCGTGGATGAGTTCGACGTCGCCAGCCTTACCCCCGCCCCGAGCGTCACCGTTGCAGCTCCCCGCATCCTCCAGGCCCCGGTCAATTTCGAATGCACCCTGCATACGGTGGTGGACTTGGGAGCCAGCATGCTGGTCATCGGGGAGGGGCAACACGTCCATTACCACCCCTTGTTTCTCGATGAGAATTTCACGATGCGCATCGAGCGGTTGCGGCCGGTTGGCCGCTTGCCCGGACCAACATTCTGCACCGAGATGAACCGGGTAAGCCGCTCCCCCTCGCTCGCGGACTTCCAGCAGGTCGCACCACCCCTGCCACCGTGGGCTGTGGAGCAAACACGACCGCCGCCCAGCAAGTAGGAGTGCCACATTGGTCGAGCGCGACCTCGACCGGTCGGCCGGTGGTGATGTCGATGAGGATCGAGCCGTAGACGCGTCCACGGCGCAGTGCGAAGTCGTCCACGCACAGCACACGGGGTGTTTGCGCCGCGGCTTCGGGCAGGCCGCGGATCAGTCGGGTCAGCGTCGTGCGACTCACCACCCCCAACAGCCGTTCGGCCAGGCGGGCACCCGCCCGGCCACCCAGCGCCAGCGCGAACGACCGCAACGCTTCCCCGGCCCCGGTGCTGCGACGGCCGTAGCGGACCGTCAAGCCCGGGACCTGCTCGGCGAAGGTCTGCCTGGCGCAGGCGTCGTTGCCACACCGGAACCGGTAAACCCGCAGGTGGATCAGCACTTCCTGCCGGCCGACCGCGGTGCCGGTGAGCCGCCGTTCGTAGTGGCTGTGCCTGCGCCGCGACACCGTCCCGCCCTCCGGGCATCCGGCCTCACGCGTCGTCGTTCCAGCCTTGATCTGCACCGAGGTCCCACAGCGGGTCACCCGGTCCACGCACACGCGGGCCAGATGAGGGAACAGCACAGTCACCAGTTCCTTGATCGACACACCGACGATGCTCGCGATCACGACGCCGACTACCGGCCAGAACCCCCGAACCGTGACCCACCGGGCCAGCGCCTTCACGGAATGTGCGCCAGAGCCAGTTTTCACGTGTCGCCGACACCGTCATCGGCGGAGCCGTACAGACGAAGTCGAGATTCTTCGGACTCCTTCGGCTCTAGATCCTCCACACCGACTGAGTGTCGGCGACTGTCCACGATCGATTCGCGACGAGCGGGTCAGCACCGTTTCTCATAATGGCTGTTAGGTGGCCTGAGCGCCCATCACGGGCGCGGGCTGACGGCTGATTCGCGAGTTGGCTGACCCGGCCACCAGAGACGACGCTCTGAACCCCGCCGCTGACCGCCCTGTTCCAAACGCCTGGCCGTCATCAAGACCGACCAACCGGCAGCTGACCTGGATGGTTCCGGGCGCCGTGCCTTCGCCACGACAAAGGTCGCGACGATTCTGGAGTCACTGCCCCCGCGACCTGGCTCGAACATGGTGGCTGAGCCGCAATCGAGAACCGTGTGGATGTTGCTGGTCGGTCGTCAGCGGGATACCTCGAGTTGAGGATTGAAAAGGCTTGAGGACAAAGGTGGTTCTTTGGTTGGTGATGCTGGGAGTCGGTGGGGCTGGCCGGTGGGCGGGGGGTGGGGTGTGCCCCCGGCGGCGTGGTGTGTTGCCCATAGTGTTCGCGGGG
Source organism: Actinomadura madurae (assembly GCF_900115095.1). Taxonomy (GTDB): domain Bacteria; phylum Actinomycetota; class Actinomycetes; order Streptosporangiales; family Streptosporangiaceae; genus Spirillospora; species Spirillospora madurae. Next base: position 31,294 of record NZ_FOVH01000009.1, on the reverse strand, counting down.
TGTGTTGTGGCTAGCTTTGTCGCGCATGACGATGGTTCTGAGTGTCCGGGCCAGGTGGGTCCTTGTGCTCTTGTCGGCGCTTGTGGCGGGAGCGGTGGCCACGGTGGCTCCGGCCGCAGCGGCGCCGCGCGGCAACTGCGATCACAGACCTACTGAGCGGGCGCTGGATGTGCTCACCGGTGAACACGGGCTGGCGGGCGTGGCGGTGGAGGTGGACGACCCGCGTTGTGGCCGCTGGTCGAGGGCCAGGGGAGTGGCCGACCTGGCCAGTGGCCGGCCGATGAGCGCTGCTGAGCGGTTGCGGATTGGCAGCATCACCAAGACGTTCACCGCAACGGTCGTCCTGCAGTTGGCCGCCGAGGGGCAGGTGGTGCTGGACGCGCCGGTGGAGCGTTACCTCCCTGGCCTGATCCATGGCGGCGGGTACGATCCCCAGACCATCACCGTGCGGGATCTGCTTCGGCACACCAGCGGTCTGCCAGACCACGTCGATGCCATGGACTGGGACCATGTCGCACAGATTCGCTACCGCCACTACGAGCCACGCGAGCTGGTGGAACTCGCCCTTGCGCAGCCTCCCCTCGATGGGGGGTGGCACTACTCGACCACCAACTACGTCATCGCGGGCCTGATCGTAAAAAAGGTCACCGGCCACTCGATCGGATCTGAGATCACCCGGCGCATCGTGCGGCCGCTGGGGCTGCGCGACACCTACTGGCCGGGCGACTCGCTACGCATCCTCGGGCCCCACTCGCACAGCTACTTCGTCCAAGAGCACGATGGCGTGCCGGTCCGCGTCGACGGCACGGCGTGGAACATGACCTTCGGCGACGCGGGCGGTGCGCTGATCTCCTCCCCACTCGATATGAACCGCTTCTTCACCGCCCTGTTCAGCGGCGGCCTGCTACCCGCCGCGCAGTTGCGGCAGATGATGACCACGGTTGCGGCGGACCCCGAGCGGCTGTGGCCGGGTGCCCGCTACGGACTGGGGTTGATCGCCAGCCCGCTGGAGTGCGGCGGCTGGTGGTGGGGGCACGGAGGCACCGTGCCAGGCGGTCATCGGGCCTGGGAGGCGACGACCATCGACGGGCGTCACGCCGCGTTCGCGCTCACCCAGGTCCCCTCCACTCAACAGGCCGAAAACGACTTCCTGGACACCGTCCAAACCGTCCTGTGCGAAAGCCGCTGACCCGATCTTCCCGGAGAAGCCAATGTCTGTCATCAACGCACTCCGCGCGGTGGGCCTGATAGCTACCGCTCCCCTATCACTGATCTTCGCCCTCCCAACCGCCGCCGCTTCCGCGCCCAACGACCTGGCCCGCTACTCCCACCAGCATCTGGCCTGGACCCGGTGCCGCCAGGGTCCCGGCGATCAGACCGGTACCAAACTCGACCAGGCCGGAGCCCAATGCGCCACCGTCACGGTGCCGCTGGATTACGGCGACCCCGGCGGACGGACGATCAAGGTGGCGATGTCGCGGCTCAAGGCGACCGATACCGCCGGGCGGATCGGCACGATGCTGCTCAACAGCGGCGGACCCGCCGGAACCGCCATCGACATGCCACCGGACTGGCGCACCATCATGGGAAGCACCGGAGGCAAGTACGATCTGGTCGGAATGGACCCGCGGTTTGTGGGCCGCAGCACGCCGCTGGACTGCGGCTGGCCCACCGGCCACTGGATGCGCTCCCCCGGCCTGGACCGGGCGGCTTTCGACCGTTCGGCCGCCTTCGCCCGCGACCTCGCGCACCGCTGTGCACAGAAGGCGGGCGATGTGCTCCCGCACGTCACGACCCGTAACACCGCCCGCGACATGGACCTCATCCGGCAGATCCTCGGCGAGCGCAAGATCTCCTACCTCGGGTACTCCTACGGCACCTACCTCGGCGCGGTCTTCTCGCAGATGTTCCCCGAACGCATCGACCGCATGGTGTTGGACGGCGCCATCGACCCCCGCAAGTTCGGGCCCCTGCTACTGGCCGACGCGGCCCCGGCCAACGAGCGGGCCCTGCACGCCTGGGCGGCCTGGGCCGCCGAACGCGATGCCACCTACCATCTCGGCTCCACCCGCCGCGCCGTGCTGGCCACGATCGATCAGATCATCCATGCGTCCGCGCGGCAGCCGCTGCACATCGGGGCCTATCAGGTCGACGCGCACATAACGCCGATGGTCATCGTCAATGCCCTCGCCGACGACCGCTCCGCTCCACGGACCGCTCTGGCCGAAACCGTCCGCGTCCTCCACCGGGCCGCCACCCGGGGACACGCCGAGCCGACGCCGGAACTGGACGAAGGCCTGCGATTCTTGCTGACGGGGGCCGAATCGGCCTATGGCAGCCAGCAAATCTCCATCATCTGCGGCGACGTGGCCGGCTCCCGCGATCCAGAGACCTACTGGCATGACATCCAGCGCAGCCGCCCGCACTTCCCGGTCTCCGGGCCTGCGGTGAACAACATCAGCCCCTGCGCCTACTGGCCCGAACCGCCCCGCGAACAGCCCACCCATATTCACAACGACACGCCCGCGCTGATCGTCGCCGCCACCGGCGACCCGCGCACCATCTACCAGCACGGTCAAGCACTCCACCGATTCATGACCCGCTCACGCCTACTCACCCTCAACGACGCCACCATCCACGCCGTGTATGGCAACTACGGAAACACCTGCGTGGATGGACAAGTCAACCGCTACCTCGACACCGGTATCCTCCCCGCCCAAGACCTGTCCTGCGCCAACAAAGCAGAAGCACACAACGCCTGGACCACCGGCTGAGCCGTACCGGGTTTGGTGAAGTCCTTTGATGTGCCCCGGCTTCGGTGGGGTCGGCTTACGGGAATCCATCGAGCAGGAACTCGGCGTGGCCGCCGCCGGACTGCTCGGCATCACCCCGCGCCCCAGTCAAATCCAGGATCGTCTCGGCGCCCTGCTTCCGCGACGACCGCCTCGCCGACGCCTGCCACCAGTGCGGCTTCGCCGTCATCACAAATCCCCTTGCGGCCCGCGCCCACTACGGCAGACAACGGGCAGCCGACGACACGTACAACGCAGCCTCCTTCCGCAACCTGGAGAACAAACCGACCTCACCCGCATCCTTGCCCGCCACCACACCGGATCCCGCGTCCTGTCCTGACCGACGTGAGTGCGAGCGGGTGGTGGGATGCCTGTGCTTCAGGCAAGCTCGTTTCCTTGTGTTCGCTGACCTCACCGCCGGTTTGGGCGTCGGTTTCGACCGGCTAGGGAGGGGCGGCTTGTGCGGAGGCCTCTCGCTTCGCTTTGGTCGTTATTAGGGTCGGCGTCTGTCTTCGGGCGGACGGGGCGTGTGGGGAGGCGCCAGGCGGCGTCGCCGAGGAGGGTCATCACGGCGGGGACGAGCATGGTGCGCAGGACGAAGGCCTCCACGGCCACGGCGCCCGCCAGGCCGGCGCCGACCAGCATTCCCTCCATGTCGCCGCTCAGCACGAAGGCACCGAACACCGAGATCATGATGACGGCGGCCGAGACGATCACGCCGCCGCCGCGGACCAGGCCGGCGTGCACCGCCTGCCGCGCGTGCCGGGTCCGCAGCCACTCCTCGCGCATCCGCCCGGTGAGGAACACCTGGTAGTCCATGGCCAGGCCGAAGAGCATCGCGATCATGATCACCGGCAGGAACGAGGTGATGGGCACCGGCTTGCCGATGCCGAGGACGCCGGTGCCCCAGCCCCATTGGAACAGCGCCACCGTGATGCCCAGCGCGGTGCCCGTCGCGGCCACGTTCAGGACGGCGGCCAGCAGCGGCACCGCCAGGCTGCGGAAGGCCACCAGCAGGAGGACCGAGCCGAGCGCGACGAGCGCGGCCAGGAAGAGCGGCAGCCGGGAGGTCAGCGTCGAAGCCAGGTCCTTGTTGAGCGCTGTGCCGCCGCCCACCAGCACTTCCAGGGAGCCGTCACGCGCCGCGGGGCCGGCGCGGAGTCGGTCGATCAACGTGTCGGTTCTGGCGTCTTGTGGTGAGGTCGCCGGTATCACCTGCACGACCGCCGAACGCGCGGAGCCTTCGCCGGCCTGGCCGGGGAGCGGGATCGTGGTGGCCCTTGCCACGCCCGGTGTTTCGCGGACGTCGTCGACGAGCCGCTGCAGCGCCGCCGGCGGCACCGTGCCGCCGCGGGGGCGCACCACCAGTTGCAGCGGCCCGCTGAATCCCGGCCCGAACGCCTCGGCCAGCAGGTCGTAGGCGCGGCGCGCGGTGGTGGACTCCGGCAGCGTGCCCTGGTCGCTCATGCCGAGCCGCAGCGCGAACGTGGGCAGCGACAGCACGGCGACCAGGACCAGTGCGACGGCCGCGAAGGTCTTCGGACGGCGCTGCACGGTGTCGGCCCAGCGCACGGCGGTGCTGCGCACGGCGTCTTCGCTGTTGCTCGGGGCGGCGAGCAGGCGGCGACGCCGGCGACGGCTCAGCACGCGTGTGCCCAGCAGGCCGAGCAACGCGGGCAGCAGTGTCAGCGCGGCGGCGACGCTCAGCAGGACGGTCAGGCTGGTGGCCACGGCGACGCCGTTCAGGAACTCCAGGTTCATCGCGAACATCCCGAGCAGCGAGACGCAGACGATGGCTCCGGCGAGCAGCACGGACCGGCCGGAGGTGCGCGCGGCGCCCATCGCGGCCTCCTCTGGAGGCAGTCCGTCATGGAGACCGGCCCGGTGCCGGGAGACGATGAACAGGGCGTAGTCGATGCCGACCCCCAGACCGATGAGGGTGCTCAGCAGCAGGGCGGCATCCGGGATGGCCATCGTGTGGCTGAGCAGCCCGATCCCGAGCAGCCCGAGCCCCACGCCGAACAGCGCGGTGACGAGCGGCAGCAGCATGGCCAGGAACGACCCGAAGGCCAGGAAGAGCACGACCGCGGCGGCGGCGAGGCCGACGAACTCCGCCAGGTGGGGTGGCGGCTGGTCGGTGGTGCCCGCGGCCGGCCCGCCCACCTCGACCCGCAGTCCGACCGTCGCGGCCGACCTGGCGGTGTCCACGACGCGTTCGACCTGGTCCGCGGCAAGGTCGTCGGACGGACGGGAGTAGGTGACCTGCGCGTAGGCGGTGCGTCCGTCGGAGCTGATCTGGCCCGCCCCTTCGGCGCGGTAGGGGCTCACCACCCGGCCGACGTCCGGCAGCGCGGCGATTCTGTCGAGAGCGGACTGCATGCGGTCACGCACGGCTGCGTCCTTGACGGTGCCCGCCCCGTCGACCTGCCAGACGACGGCGTCGGTGTCGCCGGATTGCGCGGGAAAGGCCGCCTGCATCAGATGGGCGGCCCGGACCGATTCCGAGGCGGGCAGCTTGAAGTCGTTGGAGTAGGCGCTGCCCGCCAGCCGTCCGGCCAGGACGGCGCCGCCGAGCGCGGCGGACCAGAGCAGCAGGACGATGAGGCGATGCCGGAAGCACCAGCGCGCCAGAGGGACCACGGCGAGGCTCCTGTCATGTTCGGTGCGGGGCTGGGAGGCCTCAGCTTCGGCCGCCGCCCGCGCCCCCGGCCATGGGCTCGGCGCCTTTCACAACCGATTCTCAAGGTCCTCCGAAGCCGCTCGCAGCCGGCGGCGCCCCGGCCTGCCCGATACTGAGGGCGGCAGCGAGAAACCGGACGAACAGGGGCCGTCGTTGGAGGCACCGACCGTGCTCGTGGTCGAGGACGAGCCGAGCCTGGCCGACATCCTGCGGATCACCCTGGAGTTCCACGGCTTCCGGGTGCTGCGCGCGGCGACCGGGGCGCGGGCGGTGGAGATGGCCCGCAAGCACCGTCCGGATCTGCTGCTGCTGGACGTGATGCTGCCGGACGGCAACGGCTGGCAGGTGTGCCGGACCGTCCGGAGCGAACGCGAGGACGTTCCCGTGGTCTTCCTGACGGCCCGGGACGCCCCGGCCGACATCGTCGGCGGCCTCGCGTTGGGCGGCGACGACTACATCACCAAGCCGTTCAATATCGACGAGGTGGTGGCACGGGTGCGGGCAGTGCTGCGCCGCGTCCGCCTGCAGAGCCCGCCACCCGCGGTGCTGCGGCACGGCGACGTCGAGATGGACGAGGCGACGTACACCGTGCGGCGCGCGGGCGCTCCGGTGGACCTCACGCCGACCGAGTACGCGCTGCTGCGCTACCTGATGCTCAACGCCGGCCGGGTCGTCACCAAAGAGGAGATCCTCCGCGAGGTGTGGAAGTACGGCTTCTCCGGCGAGACCACCGTGGTCGAGACCTACGTCGGTTACCTGCGGCGCAAGCTGGACCCGCTCGGGACACCGCTGATCGTGACGCGGCGCGGGCGCGGCTATCAGCTGCGGGCGACGGAATGATCCGGCGGCGGGCGCGTCCGCGGTCCCTGCGCGCGCAACTCACCACCGCCAACGTGCTGCTGTTCGCGGTGGGGCTCGCGCTGTTCTGCGTAGCGGGCTTGGAAGGGCTGGACCGGTTCCTTGTGAACGCGGTCGACGACAGCCTGCGCGACGCCAGGCGCGCGGTCGCCGGCATGAACGCCGACATGGCCGCCATCCAGCGCTACGCGGGCCTCGGCGTCGCGGGCGGCGCCGCCCCGGCGGCGACACCCGCCACGGAACGCGACCTGGTCCTGATCCCGCTCTCCCGTAGTGGCCGGGCACTCGCGCTCGGCCGTTCCCAGTCCCCGGACGAGCGCCAGCGGGCCCTCGCCCGGGCGCTCGGCGGCCCCTCCCGCCACGCGGACGGCGCACCGAGAACCGTCAGGAGCGAGGGAACCGCCTATCGGGTCACGACCGTGCGGCTCTCCGACGGCACCTACGTGCTGCTCGCGCTGTCGCTGGAACCGGTGGAACGCACCGTGCGGCGCCTGCTCCTGCTGAACGCGTGCGCGGGCGGTGTGCTGCTGCTGGTCCTGGCCGCGGTGTCGCAGGCGGAGTCGCGGCGCAGGCTGCGCCCGCTCGGCGACATGGTGCAGACCGCGTCGGCGATCGCCGAGGGCGACCTGGCGCGCCGCGTCACCGTCCGATCCCCGGCCAGCGCCGAGGTGGCGGAACTGCGCGGGGCGCTGAACACGATGCTGCACCAGATCGAGGCGGCCTTCGAGATGCGCGAGCGCAGCGGGGCGCAGCTGCGCCGGTTCGTCGCCGATGCCTCCCACGAACTCCGCACCCCGCTCGCCGCGATCCGCGGCTACCTGCAGCTGTCGGGCAAGGGCATGCTGGACGGCCGGGAGCACGACCGGGCGGTGGCCCGCATGGCCGCCGAAGCCGACCGGATGGCCCGGCTCGTGGACGACCTGCTCGCCCTCGCCCGCCTCGACCAGCACCCGGAGATGCACCCGGTGCCGGTGGACCTGAACCGCGTCGTGCGGGACGCCGCAGCGGACCTGCGCGCCGTGCAGCCCGCACGGCCGCTGCGGGTGGACGTCCCCGAGCAAGACCTCACGACCGAAGGCGACGAGGGTCTGCTGGCGCAGATCGTCGCGAACCTGCTGGCCAACGTGCGCGCCCACACCCCTCCGGACGCCGCCGTGCAGATCACCTTGCGGCCGGAGGCCGACCAGGCAGTGCTGGAGGTCGCCGACGACGGGCCGGGCATGGACACCGGCGACGCCGCGCACGTGTTCGACCGTTTCTTCCGCGCACGCAGGAACGAGCAGCGCGATGACAAGGGGCCCGTTTCCAGGGAGCGCGTTGACGCGCACAACGGCAGCGGCCTGGGCATGGCGATCGTACGAGCGGCGGTCGAGGCGCACGGCGGCACAGTGAACGTGGACACCGCTCCGGGCGAGGGCTTCACCGCCACCGTGCGCCTGCCCCTGTCCCGACCTGTGGGTGAGTGAATTCGGCCTCACCCGATCGGATGCGATCGATGGCGATGACCTGCGTGTTCGGCGCCGTCTGCCGCTTTCCGGTCTGTCGGGCGCTCAGGGGGCCGTGGTGGGGCGGACGCGGAAAAGGCCGACGGTTCGGGTGCCGATCCGGAACGTGGCGTCGGCGCGGGGGCCGTCGTCCAGCCGCAGCTTCCGGCCGCGGACGGCGACGGCGATCACGGCGTCCTCGGACAGGAGCTCTCCCAGGGCCCGCAGCATGCCCGCCGTCCCGGACGCGCCGCCGGGGCCGCGCCAGCCGGTCTGCTCCCCGTAGGGGACGTCGGTGATCACCAGGCCGGGGCGGCGGCCGTCCAGCGCCTGGCGAAGCTGCCGCGGGTCGAACACATCGGCTTGGTGCAGGTGTGGCGCAGGGCCCTGCCCCGACGGCAGCCGGCGCGCGAGCCGTCGGGCCGCCTGGGCCGCGGCGGCGTAGGAGGGTTTGTCCCAGCGTTCGGCCTGCGCGTCCAGATCGGCGGCGCGGGCCGATAGCCCGGCTTCGTCCAGCAGGGCCAGGTTCTGCCCGGCCAGCCGTAGCGCGGCGGGATCGATGTCGGTGCCCACCACGGCGGTGATCTGGCCGGGATGCAGCAGTCCCAGCACGGTCAGCATGTAGCCGCTGCCGCAGCACGGATCCCACACCATCGCCGCGTGGTCCTGGCGCATCGCCAGGGCACGCTGGAACATCTCGCTGGCCAGCCGCACCGGGAAGGCGGGGAAGCCGGGCGCCGAATGCAGGACGCCGCCGCTGGCCAGGTCCTCGTAGTTCTCCCGGACGACCGCGTAACGGTAGGCCATGGCGGTCAGGGCCGGCCGCCGCGTTGGCGGACGGTCTCGTACAGCGCGACCGTGGCGGCGCTGGCGGCGTTGAGCGAGCTGGCCGCGCCGCCGATCGGGATCCGCGCCATCGTGTCGCAGCCCTCCCGCCAGCCGGCGCTCAGCCCGGCGGTCTCGTTGCCGATGACCAGCAGCACGGGGCCGGTCAGGTCGACCTCGGCGATGTCGGCGGCGCCGTTCTCGTCGGTGCCGACCACGGTGAGCGGCCGTCCGGCGGCCCGCTCCCGCCGGACCCAGTCCAGCACCTCGCGGTGGGAGCGGACGCGGACCACCGGCAACGCCAGCAGCGACCCGGTGGAGGCGCGCACCGCCTTGGGGTCGTAGGGGTCGGCGGCGTGCCCGGTGACGATCAGTCCGGCACCGCCGAACGCGTCGAGCGAACGCACCAGCGTGCCGATGTTGCCGGGGCCGGCCGGCCGGTCGAACACCACGCCCAGGAACGAGGGCCCCACCGCGATCCGCGCCAGGTCGTCGTCCGGCAGCGCCACCACCGCCACCAGCTCGGGGACCTCCTGCTCCTTGCCGCTCAACTCGCGCAGCAGTGCGGGCGCCATCGCCACCCGCTCGGCCCCGGCCTTGTCCAGCATCCCGGCCGCCCAGCGCGACAACGGCCGCTCGGCGTCGTAGATCAGCGCCCGCACCGGCCAGCCGCGCTCCACCGCCAGGCTGATCGGCCGGACGCCCTGTACCAGGAACTCGCCCGCCCGCTGCCGCTTGTTCCGGTTCCGCAGCAGCGCCTCCCACTGCTGGAACCGCGCGTTGGGCCGCGAGATCCGCAGCACATCCCCCACCGACCGCTCCAGTCCGCTTCTCGCCCGAAGAACGGCCCAGTCTCCCATATGACGATCTCGGGACCGGTCCCCCGCTGCGCCGGAAATTCAGCGCTGTGACAATGAGGCTTCGGGACGCTCGGTGGAGCGCGCCGCCCGGGCCGTCCGGCCGAGCCCGGGGATCAGGACGGCCGCGACGACCAGGTGCATGCCGGTGAGGACCGCCATGGACGTCCCGTCGCCGGCGCTGCCGAGCGGTCCGCCCAGCGACAGGACGAGGACGGCCAGCGCGAGGGCGGTCCAGATCCGTCCCGGGCGGGCGGTGGTGCGTTCCAGCAGCGCGAGCAGTCCCCAGCCGGCCAGGCCGGCGATCAGGCTCCCGGCGATGACCGGGGCGGCCCCGACCGTGCGGAGCTGCCCGCCGGTCTCGGCGGACGGGTCGAGCCCCGCGACCGGGCCGGTCAGCGCCCACAAGGCGAGGGCGGCGGCGGCCGCTCCCGCGACGGTCAGCGCCCGGCGTGCGCGATTCCCAGCGAACATGTGCTCGTCCTTTCGTTGCGGTCGATGCACGTAGCGTCGCCGCCGCGGCGCGCCTGCCGCATCGGGCGGGCGGTGGGAGCCGCCCCGACCGGGGAACGGGCGGGCACCGACTTTGGTCGGTGTCGGGCCGCGGGGCGTCGGGGCTAGCCTCGGTCCGGTGGACGAAACGACCCCCCACCTGCCCGAACGAGGTGCCTCCGGCGCGCGGGAGCGCCCGAGGCTCACCGCCGCGACCGTGACGGCCTGCTCCGCCGCGCTGGTCGTGGCGACGGTCCTGGGCCGTTTCGCCGACGACGTGGCGGGCTGGCGTCTCGCCCTGGACATCGCCGTCGGGGCGGCGAGCTGCCTGCTGTCCCCGCTGCTGGTGGGGCGGCCGGTCGCGGCGGCGCTGGCACTGACGGCCCTCGCGGCGCTGTCGCCGGCGGCGACCCCGCCGGCGAGCATGGGGGTCCTGCAGGTCGCGCAGCGCCGCCCGTTCCCGCTGGCCGCCCGGGTCGGCGCGGCGGGGGTCGCGGCGCACGTCGTCCAGGGGCTGTGGCAGCCGAACAGCGGGATCTCCTTCGGCTGGTGGCTGCTGCTGATCGCGTCCGGCTACGGCGCGCTGGTCGGCTGGGGCGCGTGGGCGCGGGCGCGCCGCGAGCTGCTGGAGTCGCTGCGCGAGCGGGCCCGCCGCGCCGAGGCCGAGCAGGGCCGCCGGGTCGCCGAGGCCCGCATGATGGAGCGGACGCGGATCGCGCGGGAGATGCACGACGTGCTCGCGCACCGGCTGTCGCTGCTGGCCACCTACGCGGGCGCGCTGGAGTACCGTCCGGACGCGCCGCCGGAGAAGCTGTCCCATGCCGCGGGGGTGGTCCGCGCCGGGGTGCATCAGGCGCTAGACGAGCTGCGCGAGGTGATCCTGCTCCTGCGCGCCGACGACGCCGCCGAGGAGGACCGTCCGCAGCCCGTCCTCGCGGACGTGCCCCGGCTGGTGGAGGAGTCCCGGGACGCGGGCACCCCCGTGGAGCTGCGCGACGACACGTCGGACGCGCAGGCGCTCCCTGCCGCCGCGGGCCGCACCGCGTACCGGGTGGTGCAAGAAGGACTGACCAACGCGCGCAAGCACGCCGCGGGCCGTCCCGTCCAGGTGGTGCTGGACGGGCGGCCCGGTGACCGGCTCGTCATCGACATCCGCAACCCCCTCGCCGGGGGCGGCGCGGGGCCGGTCGCGCCGGGCAGCGGGACGGGCCTGGTCGGTTTGACCGAGAGGGTCCGGCTGGCCGGCGGGCGGCTGGACCACGAGGCGGTCGCGGGCGAGTTCCGGTTGCGCGCCTGGCTACCATGGCCCGCGTGACCCGGCCCCTGCGCGTCCTGATCGTCGATGACGACGCGCTCGTCCGCGCCGGACTGTCGATGATGCTGGACGGGACGGGCGGCATCACGGTGGCCGGCGAGGCCGCCGACGGCGCCGAGGTGCCGGCCGCCGCCGACGCGCACGCCCCCGACGTCGTCCTGATGGACCTGCGGATGCCGCGCGTGGACGGCATCACCGCGACCCGCCGGCTGCGGGCCCGGCCGGACCCGCCGGAGGTGATCGTGCTGACGACGTTCGACTCCGACGAGAACATCCTGCACGCGCTGCGCGCCGGGGCCAGCGGGTTCCTGCTGAAGGACACGCCGCCGGACCAGATCGTGCACGCCGTCCGGCAGGTCGCCGCGGGCGACCCGATCCTGTCCCCGCGGATCACGCGCCGGCTCATGGACCGCGCCGCGGTGGAGGCCGGCGCCTACCAGCGGGCCCGTGCGGCGCTCGCCCGGCTCAGCCCGCGCGAGAACGAGGTGGTCCTGGCGATCGCCCGGGGGGCGTCCAACGCCGACATTGCGGCGGAGCTGTTCATGAGCGTGGCGACCGTCAAGGCGCACGTCTCCAGCGTCCTGACCAAGCTCGACCTCGACAACCGCACCCAGATCGCACTGCTCGCCCACGACGCCGGCCTCGCCTGACGCCCGCCGGGGCCGTCCAGAAGGCGGCTCAGCTGAGGAGGGCCCCGGCGCGGGCCGCGGCGCAGGCGGCCGCGGCGGCGCGGTCGGCGGCCTGCCGGCCGGCGGGTTCGCCGGTGATGAACAGCCGGTAGTACAGCGGGGCGACGGCGACCCGGACGACCTCGGCCGCGTCGGTCCCGGCGGGGACCTCGCCGCGGGCGGCGGCCCGTTCGACGACGGCGGCGGCCTGCTCGTGGCGGCGCGCGAAGAAGGCGTTCAGGGCGCGGGCGGCGTCGGTGCTCTGCGCGGCGGCCAGCACGAACGCGCGGGAGACCGGGCCCTCGCGGGGGTCGGCGAACCCGGCCTGGACGAGCCGTGCGATGGCCCGCAGGTCGCCGGCAAGGGTGCCGGTGTCGGGGATCGGCCAGGGTTCGGCGGCGGCGCGTTCGAGGGCGTCGGCGACGAGCCCGTCGGCGTTGCGCCAGCGCCGGTAGACGGTGGTCTTGTGGACGCCGGAGCGGGCGGCGACGCCTTCGACGGTGAGGCCGCGGTAGCCGTGCTCGGCCAACTCTGCGAGGGTGGCCTCCCGGACGGCGTCGCGCACCCGGGCGGTGCGGCCGCCGGGGCGCACGCTGCCCGGCCCCGCAGCGGTCACCGGGCGTCCGGGCGGTGTCGGCTGCTTCCCACGCCCCGATCGTAACGCAACACCGGTTGCGTTAACCTCGGCGCTGGGCGGAAACAGCAGTGGAGGACGAGGGGGGACGATCATGCCGCAGGGTTCGCACGCCACGATCAGGGAGTTCACGGTCTCGGGCCCGGACGCGGGCCCGTACGGCATCGCCGCCGGGCCGGACGGGGCGCTGTGGTGCACGCTCGTCCACGACGGCCGGATCGCGCGCCTGACGCCGGGCGGGGACCTCACCCTGCACGGTCCCGTCACCGGCGGCCCGATGATCATCACGGCGGGCCCGGACGGCGCGCTGTGGTTCACCGCCTTCCAGGGCGCCGTGGTGGGCCGGATCAGCACCGCGGGCGAGATCACCGAGTTCGCCGTCCCCGAGGGCTGCGGCCCCTGCGGGATCGCGGCCGGGCCGGACGGCGCCCTCTGGTTCACCCAGATGCACACCGGGCGCATCGGCCGGATCACCGTGGACGGGCGGGTGACCGACCATCCGGTCCCGGGCGAGGGCACGATGCCGTCGATGATCACCGCGGGCCCGGACGAGGCCCTGTGGTTCACCCTCAACCAGGGCAACGCCATCGGGCGGATCGCCCCCGGCGGGGACGTCACCGTCCACGCGCTGCCCACCGAGGGGTCCGCGCCGGTCGGCATCACCGCCGGGCCGGACGGCGCGCTGTGGTTCGTCGAGATCGGCACCGGGCACATCGGGCAGATCACCACCGACGGGAAGGTCACCGAGTTCCCGCTGCCCGACCCCGCCTCCCGCCCGCACGCGATCGTCACCGGCCCCGGCGACGACCTGTGGTTCACCGAGTGGGGCACCGCGCACATCGGGCGGATCACCCCCGACGGGCGGATCGACGAGCATCCGCTGCCGACGCCCGGATCCGAGCCGCACGGCCTGGCCGTCGGGCCGGACGGCGCGCTGTGGGTCGCCCTGGAGACGGGCGCCATCGCCCGCGTCGCCGTCGGCTGACCGCTTCCCTGCCGCCGCGGACGGTTCGGGCCACACCGAAGCATCCCGCCGCCACCGTGGGGGCATGGGTTCCACGACACATGCCACCGCCGGTCCCGAGACCCGCGTGCCCGTCCCCCGGCGCGGGGCGGCACTGGCCATCCTGTGCGCCGGGATGTTCCTGGTCCTGCTGGACGTGACGATCGTCAACGTCGCGCTTCCAGGGATCGGACGGGCGCTCGGCACCGGCCTGCCCGGCCTGCAGGGGGTCGTGGACGGGTACGCGGTCGCGATCGCGGGGCTGCTGCTCGGCGGCGGCGCCCTCGGCGACCGGATCGGCCACCGCAGGACGACCTTCGCCGGCTTCGCCCTGTTCGGGCTGGCGTCGCTGGCCTGCGGGGCCGCGCCCGGAGCCGGGCCGCTCATCGCGGCGCGCGTCGCCCAGGGGGCCGGGGCGGCGCTGCTCCTGCCCGGCAGCCTCGCCCTCGTCACCGCCATGTACCCGGGGCGCGCGGAGCAGGCGCGGGCGCTCGGGGCGTGGGCTGGCATCTCCTCCACGGCACTGCCCGCGGGACCGCTGCTGGGCGGGCTGCTCGCCGACACCGCGGGCTGGCGCTGGATCTTCCTGCTGAACGTCCCGATCACGGCCATGGCGATCATCGGCGTCAGCCTCCTCGTCCGCCCGCCCGAGGGCCGTGACGCGGGGCGGCGACCGGACGTCCCTCTGGATCGCGCCGGGCTGGTTCTGGCGCCGCTCACCCTGGGCGGCCTGGTCTGGACCGTCATCGCCGCCGGCCACGGTCATCCGGGGACGGCCGCCGGCACCGCCGTCCTCACCCTGGCCGCGGGGGCCGCGTTCGTGGTCGCCGAGCGGCGGGCGGCGGCGCCGATCGTGCCGGGCGGGCTGCTGCGCGCCCCGGCGTTCCTCGGCGCGGGCGCCATCGCGCTGATCATGAACCTGGTCACCAACGGGGTGCTGTTCGTCGCCACGCTGTGGCTCCAGCAGGATGGGCACCGCTCCGCCCTGACCGCCGGCGCGATGCTGCTGCCGATGGCCGCCCCGCTGGCGTTCCTGGCCCCGGTCAGCGGGCGGCTCACGGCCCGGTACGGGACGCGGGTGCCGATCGCCGCGGGCGCCGCGATCGCCGCCGCCGGATGCGTGTCGCTGCTCGGCGCCGGGCCCGGCGGGTACGCGGCGCTGCTTCCGGCGCTGCTCGGCATCGGGATCGGGGACGGGCTGATCGTCACCTCCGTGGTCGCCGCCGCGATGCGCGCCGCGCCGCCCGCGGACGCCGGCCTGGCCGGGGGCTTCAGCAACACCGCCCGCCAGATCGGGACGGCGCTCGGCGTCGCGGTGTACGGAACCGTCGCCGGCCCCGCGCCGCGACCGGCGTTCACCTCCGGCCTGCACACCCTGGCCTGGGCGAGCATCGCGCTGTGGCTGGCCGCGCTCGCGCTGACCCGCGTCGTCCCGGCCCGCTGAGGCGCCGAAAACCGGTCGACATGATCGGGCGCGCTCGCCTACAACGGTCGGCATGCTTCGCAAGTACCCCCGGACCCGGCACATCGAGGGCTCCCGGCTCCAGCCAGGCGACCACGATCTCGCCGCGGTGCCGTTCGCGGCCATCGCCGGGCGGTACCTGGTGGTGGAGGAGAAACTCGACGGCGCCAACGCCGGCATCAGCTTCACCCCGGACGGTGACCTGCGGCTCCAGAGCCGCGGCCACTACCTGACCGGCGGGCCGCGCGAGCGCCAGTTCGGGCCGTTCAAGGCGTGGGCGGCGTCGGTCCAGCACGTCCTGCGCGAGCGTCTGCGGGACCGCTACGTCCTGTACGGGGAGTGGCTGTACGCCAAGCACACCGTCTTCTACGACGCGCTCCCCCACTACTTCTGCGAGTTCGACGTCCTCGACCTGGCGGACGGGACGTTCCTGTCGACCGCGCGGCGCCGGGAGCTGCTGGAGGGGACGCCGGTAGTGCCGGTCCCCGTCCTGCACGAGGGCCCCCTGCCGGAGGTGGCCGCGCTGACCGCGCTCGCGGGGCCGTCCACGTGCCGCACCCCGGCGTGGCGGGACGCGCTGCGGGACGCGACGCGGGCGGGCGGCGCCGACCCCGATCGCGTCACCGAGGAGACCGACACCTCCGAGGAGATGGAGGGCCTCTACATCAAGGTGGAGGAGGACGGGCAGACCGTCGGCCGCTACAAGTGGGTCCGGCCGAGCTTCCTCACCGCGATCCTGGACTCCGGCACCCACTGGCAGGACCGGCCGATCGTCGCCAACGGGCTCGCCGACCCGGAGGTGTTGTATGCGGGTGTTTGAGGAGCTGTGCCCGGCGCCGCCGCACTGGACCGTCCCCTGGGACCGAATCCGCGACGCCTTCGACTGGGTGCGCGACTTGGCCGGGGTCCCGCAGGACGCGGTCTACCACGGCGAGGGCGACGTCGAGGTCCACACCCGGCTGGCGTGCGAGGCGCTGGCGTCGCTGCCGCAGTGGCGGGCGCGACCCGCGGCCGAGCGGGTGCGGCTGTTCACGACCGTGCTGATGCACGACATCGCCAAGCCGCACTGCACCGCCGTCGACGACGACGGCCGCATCACCGCCCGCGGCCACTCCCGGCGCGGCGACCTGATGGTGCGCCGCATCCTGTGGGAGCTGGGCGCGCCGGTCGCGTGGCGCGAGCACGTGGCCGCGCTGATCCGCCACCACCAGGTGCCGTTCTGGGCGCTGGAGCGCCCCGACCTGCAGCAGATCGCGTTCCGGGTCAGCCTGCTGGCCCGCAACGACGACCTGGTGCTGCTGGCGTCGGCCGACATCCTCGGCCGGATCTGCCCCGACACCGAGGAGCTGCTGGAGAACGTCGCCCTGTACGGGGAGTACTGCGCCGAGCAGGACTGCCTGGACGGGCCGCGCGCGTTCCCGTCCGACCACGCCCGGTTCTGGTACTTCCGCAAGCCCGGCCGCGACCCCGGGTACGCCGCCTACGACGACACGCGCTGCACCGTGACCGTCCTGTCCGGCCTGCCGGGCGTGGGCAAGGACCACTGGATCGAGGCGAACCGGCCGGACGTGCCGGTCGTCAGCCTCGACCGGCTCCGCGCCGAGATGGGCGTCGACCCGGCCGGCGACCAGCGCGCCGTGGCCGCCGCCGCGCACGAGCTGGCCCGCGGGCACCTGCGCGCCGGGCGGTCGTTCGTGTGGAACGCCACCAACGTGTCGCGGACGCAGCGCGACCTGTGCACCGGCCTCATCGCCGGCTACCGGGGGCGCGTCGAGGTGGTCGCGCTGGAGGCGCCGCCGCGGGTGCTGCGGGACCGCAACCGGGCGCGGGCGGCGCCGGTCCCGGACGCGGTGATCAACCGGCTCGTCCGCCGCTGGGAGACCCCCGACCCGACCGAGGCGCACCGCGTCGACTGGCTCGCCACCGTCTGAGCTGGTACGTCTGAGCTGGTACGCCTGAGCTGACAGGCGAGCGGTATCGGACGGGAGGTCGCCGATGGAGGGACGGGTCGCGCTGGTGACGGGCGCCGGATCGGGCATCGGCGCCGCGATCGCGGCGGCGCTGCTGGACGGCGGCTGGCGCGTCGCGCTGGCCGGGCGCCGCGCCGGGCGCCTGGAGGAGGCGGCGGCGCGCGGCGGGGCCGGGGAGGCGCTGGCGGTGCCCGCCGACGTCACCGACCCCGGCTCGGTCGAGGGGCTGTTCGGCGCCGTCCGCGACCGGTGGGGGCGCCTGGACCTGCTGGTCAACAACGCGGGCGTGTTCGGTGCGTCCGCGCCCGTGGAGGAGTTCTCCCACGACGAGTGGCGCACGGTGGTCGACACCAACCTGACCGGCGCGTTCCTGTGCGCGCAGCAGGCGTTCCGGATGATGAAGGACCAGGACCCGCAGGGCGGCCGGATCATCAACAACGGGTCCCTGTCGGCGCACACGCCGCGTCCCCGGTCGGTGGCCTACACCGCCAGCAAGCACGCCGTGACGGGGCTGACCAAGACGCTGTCGCTGGAGGGCCGCCCGTACCGGATCGCCTGCGGGCAGATCGACGTGGGCAACGCCGCCACCGAGCTGACCGGCGGTTTCGGCGCGGGCACCCTGCAGGCGGACGGGACGGTGAAGGCCGAGCCGAGGATGGACGTGCGCCACGTCGTCGACGCCGTCCTCTACATGGCCGGGCTGCCGCTGGAGGCCAACGTCCAGTCGTTGACGGTGATGGCCACCACGATGCCCTCGTTCGTGGGCCGCGGCTGACCCCCGCGTTCACCGCGGGTCGGGGCGCGGACACGTTTAGCCCATGAGCTGAGGGAACGCCACCACCAGGCTTCGTAACGATATGCGGAGGAGGCCTGGAGCGATGAGCATCGCGCGTCGGCAACACGATGGTGAGGGCCAGGCCGGGACGCTGGGAGCACACCGGCAGGATTTCGGGCGCGCACCGGAGTCCGGTGACGGGCGTCACGGGGCGGGCACGGGCGAGCTGGTCCGGCAGGCCGCGCAGCAGGTGTCGGAGCTGATGCGCGCCGAGATGCGCCTGGCGGCGGCCGAGCTGAAGGACAAGGCCCGCCACGCCGGCACCGGCGCGGGCATGTTCGGCGGCGCGGCCCTGGTCGCCCTCTACGGGCTGGGGGCGCTGCTGGCCGCGGCGATCGCGGGGATCGCGGTGACGCTGCCGGTGTGGGCCGCGGCGCTGATCATCGGCGGGTTCCTGATGCTGGTGGCGGGTGTGCTGGCGATGCTGGGCCGCGCGCAGACCAGGCGCGCCACACCGCCCCGGCCGGAGAAGGCGATGGACGAGGCCCGGCAGGCCGTGGCCGAGCTGAAGGAGAGGGCGACGCACCGATGACCACGCAGGGCAAGCACGGCGCGGCCGCCGGGACCGAGGAGCTGCGCCAGGACGTCGACCGGGCGCGCCACGAGCTCGGTGACACGGTGGAGCAGCTGGCCGCGAAGGCCGATGTGAGGGCGATGGCCCGGCAGAAGGCCGAGTACGCGCGGGGCAGGGCCCGCGACGCGGCCGCGTCGGCGTGGCGGGCGGCCGGCTCGGAGAAGACGGTGTCCAGGGCGCGGCGGGGCGGGATCGTGATCGGCTCCGCGGGCGCCGTCGCCGGCGCCGCCCTGTGGATGCGCCGCCGGGGGATGCGGCTCGGCGGCACGCCGCGGATGCGGCTCCGGGGCACGCCGCGGATGCGGCTCGGCCGCGGCCGCAGGGCACCGGTCCAGGTCCGGTTCCGCACCGGCCAGAAGCGCGCCATCGAGGTGCGCCGCCGGCGCCGGAAGTTCTTCTGAGAGGGCCGGGAAAGAGGACGGACTCATGCACGGCCGAACCAGCGCGTTCCTGCGCAGAGGACCCGGCGCGCCGACAGATCTGCCCGTGCGGTCGTGGGGGCAGGCGCTCAAGCGCACCACCGGCGAGTTCAAGAAGGACAACCTGTCCGACTGGGCCGCCGCGCTCACCTACTACTCCATCCTGTCGATCTTCCCGGCGATCCTGGTGGTGGTGTCGCTGGTGGGCCTGGCCGGCCAGTCGGCCACCGACGACCTGATCGACAGCGTCGGGGACCTGGCGCCCGGATCGGTCCGGGACCTGCTGATCAGCAGCATCCGGCAGCTGGAGGGCGGCAGCGGCGGCGCGGGCGTCGTCGCGGTGCTGAGCCTGGGCGCCGCGGTGTGGTCGGCGTCGGGGTACGTAGGGGCGTTCATGCGCGCCTCCAACGTCGTCTACGACGTGCCCGAGGGCCGGCCGTTCTGGAAGACCGTGCCGATCCGCGTCGGCGTCACGCTGCTGACGCTGGTGCTGCTGTCGGCGTCGGTGATCGCGGTGGTCGTGTCAGGGCCGCTGGCCCGGGAGATCGGCGAGATTCTCGGGCTCGGCTCGCAGGCGGTCACGATCTGGGGCATCGCCAAGTGGCCGGTGCTGGTGCTGGTGGTGAGCCTGCTGTTCTCGCTGCTGTACTGGGCCTCCCCCAACGCGAGGCGCGGGTTCCGGTGGGTCACGGCGGGCGGCGTCCTGGCGATCGTCCTGTGGCTGGCCGCGTCCGGGCTGTTCGCGCTGTACGTGGCGAACTTCGCCTCCTACAACAAGACCTACGGCAGCCTGGCCGGGATCATCATCTTCCTGGTGTGGCTGTGGATCACCAACCTGGCGATCCTGCTGGGCGCCGAGCTGAACGCCGAGATCGAGCGCGGCCGGGCGATCGCCGGCGGGCAGTCGGCCAAGGAGGAGCCGTACGTGGAGTTCCGCGACACCCGCGCGTTCGACGAGGACGAGCGGCGCGAGACCGGTGTCGGGGAGACCGGGACGCCGGAGGAGGCGGGGACCGGGGACAAGGCCGCGGAGGCCGGGCGGCGGGAGCACGGGAGCGGCGCCCACCGGTCCTAGGGCGGCCGTCCCGGGGAATCACGGGTCGCATAAGGGCGATTACCGTGAATAGGATCATCGCATGCTCCGTCCCGCCTATCCGATCGAGACCGAGCGTCTGATCCTGCGGCCGTTCCGCGAGGACGACCTTGAGGGCCTGTACGCCTACCAGTCGCTGCCGGAGGTGGCGCGGTACCTGTACTGGAAACCGCGTTCACTGGAGGAGTCGCGTTCGTTCCTGAAGCAGAAGATGAGCGCGGCGACCGTGGAGAAGGAAGGCGACTGGCTGGTCCTGGCCGTCGAGTGGCGCGAGACCGGCGAGCTGATCGGCGAGGTCAACCTGCAGTGGCGCAGCCGGGAGCACCGGCAGGGCGAGATCGGCTACATCTTCAACCCGGCCTACCACGGCAAGGGGTTCGCCACCGAGGCCGCCGAGGCGGTGCTGCGGCTGGGCTTCGAGGGGCTGGACCTGCACCGGGTGTGCGGCCGGCTGGACGGCCGCAACGCCGCGTCCGCCCGCGTCCTGGAGCGGCTCGGCATGCGCCGCGAGGCGCACCTGATGCAGAACGAGATCGTCAAGGGCGAGTGGAGCGACGAGGTCATCTACGCGATGCTCCGCCACGAGTGGGACGCCCGCACCTCCTTCTGACCCGCGCCGCGGGTCACCGCCCGGCCTGCTCCTGGAGTGAGCGGGCCAGGTCGCGGACGTGGCCGCGCAGCTCGCCGGGGCGGCGGATGACGAACGGGAAGCCGAGTCCGGCCAGCATCCGCGCCATCCCGTCCAGGCGCTCGGCACGGGTGGTCAGCAGCACTCCCCCGGCGTCCTCGGCCAGCGTCGCGGTCGCGGCGGGGATCCGGCGCCGCGCCTCGGCGATCGTGGTCTCCAGCAGCACCTCCACCTCGTGGGCGTAGGGGACGGCGGCCAGTGACCGGGTGACGTGCTGGACGGGGTCGAGGCCGGCGGGCGGCTCGAAGCGCGCGGTGCCGGGCTCGGCGGAGGCGACGCGGTCGATCCGGAACGTGCGGATCTCGCCGCTGCGGTGGTCGTGGCCGGTGACGTACCAGCGGCCGGAGTGGAACACCAGGCCGTAGGGGTCCAGGTCGCGTTCGGTGTCGGCGCCGCGGAAGGAGCGGTAGCGCAGCCGGACGCGGCGGCGTTCGCGGGCGGCCGCGGCGAGGGTGAGGACGGCGCCGGTGTCGGGGGCGGCACCGCGGACGGCGGCGTCCCGCGCGGGGGCGGTGAACCCGAGGGTGTCGCGCAGCGCCTGGACGCGGTCGCGCAGCGCGGCGGGAAGGACGCGCTCCACCTTGGCGAGGGCGCTCTCGGTGGCCTGCCCCGGAAGCCCGATCCGCCGTCCGGCCAGCAGGCCGAGCACCACGGCGGTGGCCTCGTCGTCGGTGAGCATGAGCGGCGGCAGCTTGTAGCCGGGCATGAGCCGGTAGCCGCCGTGGCGCCCGCGTTCGGCGGTGACGGGGACGCCGAGGTCCTCCAGCCGGGCGGCGTAGCGGCGGACGGTGCGCTCGTCCACGCCGAGCCGCCGCGCCAGCTCCGCGCCGCCGATGCGCTGGTTGGCCTGCAGCAGCTCCAGCATGGCCAGGACACGGGTGGTCGGATGCGACGGTGGAGGATGTGACACAGGCCACTCCATAAATCCGGGCGGTTCCTGTCCGGTATCGACCGTAGCGTGGGATCACATCCACGAGAAAGGACGGCCGACCGTGACTTCTGACAGCGGGACTTCTGACACCGTGACCTCCGCCGAGGCGACGTTCGTGCTGGTCCCCGGCTACTGGCTCGGCGCCTGGGCCTGGGACGCGGTGGCGGCGGAGCTGCGCGCGGCGGGGCACGCCGTCCACGCGGTGACCCCCGCCGGGCAGGCCGAGCGGGCGGAGCAGTCCGCGCCCGGCTCCGACGTCGAGACCCAGATCGCCGACCTGGTGAGGCTCATCGAGGACGCGGACATGCGCGAGGTCGTCCTCGTCGCCCACAGCGGCGCCAACATGGCCGTCACCGGCGCCGCCGACCGGATCCCCGAGCGGATCGCCAACGTCGTGTACGTCGACAGCGGGCCGATGCCGTCCGGCATGGCCGGCATCGACTTCCACGACGCCGAGGCGCGCGCCGAGCTCGAGAAGGCGGTCGCCGAGCAGGGCGGCGGATGGCGCATGCCGGTGCCGCCGTTCGACGCCGCCGCCGACCCGGTCAACCTCGCGGGCCTCACCGAGGAGCACCTGGCCGCCATGCGCGGGCGCGGCACGCCCCAGCCGTTCGGCACCGCGACGCAGGCGCTCACCCGCCCCGACCCGCTGCCGGCGACGCCGCGCACGCTCATCGCCACCACGATCCCGCTCGACGCGGTCAGGCAGATGGGCGACAGCGGCCACCCCGTCTTCTCGCTGATGACCGGGCCCGGCTGGACCTACCGGGAGCTGCCGACCGGGCACTGGCCGATGCTGTCGGCGCCGCGCGAGCTCGCCGCGCTGCTGGCCGGGGTCGCCACCGGCGGCTCCTGAAGCACTCACTTCTCCACAGCCGCACGGGCGTTTCTTGTTACCCGCCCATGTAGATCATTCCGGCCGGGTCGAGGACACTCTGCGGAAGTCGCGCGGCCACGGGGGTCGGGCCTGATCCGCGAGGTGAGCAGATGACACCCACCGCCCGCCATCGATCACACCGCGTGCACCGGCGGCGCTCGCTGGCGTCCGGGGCGATCACCGTCGTCGTGGCCGCGGGCCTCGGCGCGGTCGGCACGGGGCCGGCGCGGGCGCTGGCGGGCCCGGTCAAGGCGGACGACGGCGCGCGCATCACCGCGGAGAAGAAGATCGCCTCCCGCGCGGTCGACATCACGATCGCCTCGCCCGCGCTGGGCAAGTCGGTGAAGGCCCGCATCCTGCTCCCGGCGAACTGGTCGCGCAACGCGACGGCGACGTGGCCCGTGCTGTACGCCTTCCACGGCGGGCAGGACAACTACACCTCCTGGACCAAGAACAGCGACATCGAGGCGTGGGCGGCGAAGTACAACGTCATCGTCGTCATGCCGGAGGGCGAGAACGGCTCCTACACCGACTGGTACAACTACGGCAAGGGCGGGTCGCCCAAGTGGGAGACCTTCCACACCGCCGAGGTGCGCCAGCTGATGGAGCGCAACTACCACGCGGGTGCGCTGCGCGCGGCGATCGGCAACTCCTCCGGCGGCGCGGGCGCGATGTCGTACGCGGCGCGGCATCCGGGGCTGTTCAAGTACGCGGCGTCGCTGAGCGGGATCCTGTCGATGCGCTCGATCGGGATGCCGGCGATGCTGATGTTCCTGAACGCCGGCAACGGCCAGGACCCGTTCGCGATCTGGGGCGTCCCGTGGGCCGACGACGCCAACTGGGCGGCGCACGACCCGTCCTCGCTGGCGCCCAAGCTGCGCGGCACGGGGCTGTTCTTCTCCGCCGGCACGACCGGCCGCCCGGGGCCCGGCGACCCGGACGTGGCGCCGTGGGACATCGGCCTGCTCAGCGAGATCGCGGTGGGCGCGAACAACAAGGACTTCAAGAAGCGGCTGGACGAGCTGAAGATCCCCTACACCGCCCACATCTACGGCGACGGCCGCCACAACTGGCCCGCGTGGATCCGTGAGGCGGCGGCGATCTGGCCGACGCTGATGAAGTCGATCGGCGCGCGGAAGGCGTGACGCCGGGGCGCCGCCTCCGCGGACGGCGCCCCCTGGCCCGACATGAACCAGAACCCGGCCCGGTTCCGGTGCGGCTGCGGCTGCCGACCCGGGACCGGGCCGCCGCGTCCGCGGGCGCCCGGCCGCCGACCCGGCCGGGCGCCCGCGTACGCGGCGGTCAGTAGCCCAACCCGTGCCCGTAGGGGTAGAGGACGGAGCCGGGCTGGTCCTTGACGGGGATGGCGACGGGCAGGCGGCCGCGCGGGTTCAGCTCGCCGAACAGCGTCCGGGCGGCCGAGCGCAGCGCCTCGGCGGTGTAGGAGTAGGTGGCGAGGTAGGTGGTCGCCTCGGGGAACCAGGCGATGTCGTAGGGGTCGCGGACCGCGATCACGACGACGGGCCGGCCGGTGGCGATGAGCGCCTTGACGAGGTTCGTCTGGCCGGGCCCGTTGTGGCCTGGCTCGTCCTTGACGTCCCAGGCGCGGTTGGTGACGGCGACGACGAGGTCCTTGTCCTTCGCGGCGGCGACGGCCTGGTCGATCTCGGCCTGGCCGGGGTTGATGCCGGTCTGCCGGATGGTGGTGACGGCGCCGCGGCGGGCGATCTCGGTGCCGAGGGAGGCGGTGGTGGACACCCCCCAGCCGGTGACCAGCACGTCGCGGGCGCCGGGCCGCAGCGGCAGGATCCCGGCGCCGTTCTTGACCAGGGTGGTGGTGCGGTCGGTGGCGCGCTGCGCGACGGCCAGGTGCGCGGGCGTCCCGACGATCTGGTCGATCTTCGACTCGTCGGCGTAGGGGTCGCGGAACAGGCCGCGCTTGCGCTTCAGCTCCAGGATCCGGTAGACGGACTCGTCGAGGCGCTCGCGCGCCAGCTCACCGGTCTTGACGGCGTTGACGACGGCGGCGAGCTGGCGGGGGAACACGCCGTCGCCCTGGGCGTCCGCCGGCGGTTTGAGCAGAACGTCCGCGCCGGCCTTGAGGGCGAGGACGGGAATGTTCTCGTCGCCGTACTTGTCGCGGACGCCCTGCATGTCGAGCGCGTCGGTGACGACGACGCCTCGGTAGCGCAGCTGCTCGCGCAGGATGCCGGTGAGGATGGGCCGCGACAGCGTGGCGGGGTCGCCGGAGGGGTCCAGCGACGGAACAACGATGTGCGCGGTCATGATGGAGTCGACGCCGTGCCGGATCGCGGCGCGGAACGGCGGCAGGTCGAGCCGCTCCCATTCGGCGCGGGTGTGGTCGATGTGCGGGACGCCGGTGTGGCTGTCGGTGGTGGTGTCGCCGTGTCCCGGGAAGTGCTTGACGGTCGGGGTCACTCCCCCGGAGCGGTATCCGCCGACCTGCGCGGTGACCATGGAGGCGACCAGGGCGGGGTCGGACCCGAAGGACCGGACGCCGATGACGGGGTTGGCCGGGTTCACGTTGACGTCGGCGTCGGGCGCGTAGTCCTGGTTGACGCCGATGGCGCGCAGCTCGCGTCCGGTGATGCGGGCCAGGGCGCGGGCGTCGCCGGTGCGTCGCCCGGCGGCCAGCGCCATGGCGCCGGGCGACTGCGTGGCGGGCGGCTGGACGCGGGCGACGATGCCGCCCTCCTGGTCGGTGGCGATCGTGGCGGGGATCTTCAGCGGCGTCGCCGCGGCGGCGCGCTGGATGCCGTTGGAGAAGGCGGCGAGCTGGTGCGGGTCCCGGACGTTCTCGCCGTAGTAGATGATCCCGCCGGGGTGGTAGCGGGCGATGACCTGGGCGGCGTCGTCGACCCCGTACAGCCTGCGGTTGGCGGCGACGGCGGCGGGGTCGGTGGTGGTCGCGCTGGTCCCGAAGATCTGCAGGACGAACAGCTGGGCGGCCTTGTCCTCCAGCGACATCGAGCGCAGGAGCCGCAGCAGCCGCGGGTCCTTGCCGCCGTGCCGCGGGTCCTTGCCGCCGTGCCGCGCGGCCTGCGCCGCCGCGGCGGGCGCCGCGGCGGCGTCCGGTGCGGCCAGGCCGGTCACGGCGAGGGCTCCCGCCGTGAGGCCGGCGAGCCACCGGCGGCGGCGCGTCCTGGGACGGTACATGTCGGCTCCCTCCCGCCCCCGAGCGGCCCGATGATCAAGGTTCCTCCTGGCACGTTAGACCGGCCGGGCGCGCCCGTCCATGGCAATGGTCGACGATCCGCCCGGGAACCGGCCCCGCCCGGCCCCGGCAAGCCGGGCATGCCATAAACATCCGTATCACTCTCTATATACAGTAGTTTAGGGAGTGATGGAGCAGAAAATGTACTCGGTCGAGGAGGTCGCCGATCTCCTCGGGCTGCATGTGCGGACGGTGCGCGGCTACATCCGCGACGGCCGGCTCAACGCGGTGCGGATCGGCAAGCAGTACCGGATCGCCCCGGCGGACCTGGAGGCGCTGACCGGGCGTGCCCGCCGCGCCGCCCCGCTTCCGGGGCCCGGCGCGGTGGAGGTGTCGAGCATCGTGCAGATCGACGGGGTCGGCCGGGCCGCGGCCGACCGGCTGGGCACGCTCGTCCTGGCCGGGATCAGCACCGGCGACCCGGCGCACCCGCTGCGCGTCCAGGTCGTCCACGACGAGGAACGGAACCGGATGAAACTGGTGATCATGGGCGGCGCGGCCGCCACGGCCGACGTCCTGCGGCTGCTGGATTCGGTACTCGGCGGTCTGTCGAACGGGGAGGACGGCGATGCCTGACGTGATCCGGGAACGGGCTGGCGTCGCGGTGCTGACGTGCGACCCGGACGGCCCGCCGGTGGCCACGGTCCAGGACGCGCTCGACCTGATCGGCGCGTCGTTCCTCGGCGCCGAGGCGGTGGCGGTGCCCGTGGCGCGGCTGGACGAGCGGTTCTTCTCGCTCGGCACCCGCCTCGCCGGCGAGATCATGCAGAAGTTCGCCAACTACCGGCTGCGGCTGGCGGTCGTCGGCGACGTCTCCGCGCACGTGGCGGCGAGCCCGGCGCTGCGCGCCCTCGTCCACGAGTCCGGCACCGCCGGCCACGTGTGGTTCGTGCCCGACCTGGACGCGCTGGACGACCGCCTCCGCGCGGTCGCCTGAGCCCGCCGCGCCGGGGTGCGGGTCAGTCGCGGCACCGGGTCAGTCGCGGCGAAGCCACCGCCACCAGCGTCCGGCGGGCGCGTCCGGCTCGGTCAGCGGATGCACCTCCACGTCGTAGCGGCGCACGTAGGCGGTGGCGAAGGCCTGGATGGTGGCGCCGAGCGGGATCGCCAGGAGCACCCCGATGGGCCCGGCGACGGCCGCTCCGGCCAGGATGAGCCCGAACGCGACCGCCGGGTGCATGTCGAGGGTCCGCGCGGTGATGCGCGGCTGCAGCAGGTAGTTCTCCAGCTGCTGGTAGGCCAGGACGAACAGCAGCATCCACAGCGCCGTCGACGGCCCCTTCGTCAGCGCGATGAGCACGGGCACCGCCCCCGCCAGGTAGGTGCCGACGGCCGGGATGAACTGCGACACCACCCCGACCCACAGCGCCAGCGTCGCCGCGTAGGGGACGCCGAGCCCGGCCATGGCGGCGTAGTGGGCGATGCCGGAGATGAGGGCCAGCAGGCCCCGCGAGTAGATGTAGCCGCCGGTCTTGTCGACGGCGATCTCCCAGGCGCGCAGCACCTGGTGCTGGCGTTGCGGCGGCAGCACCGAGCAGACCGTCCGGCGGAACCGCGGGCCCTCCGCCGACAGGTAGAAGGTGAACAGCAGCACGCCGAGGGTGTTGAAGATGACGCCGAACGCGGTGGTGCCGATCCCCCACACGTTGCCCGCGATCGACGACAGGTGGCGGGTCAGCGCGCCGCTGACGGTGGGCAGCCGCTCGAACAGCGTCTCCTGGGACAGGTTCGTCCCGAACGTGTCGTTCACCCAGCCGATGAGGCTGCGGACGTAGCCGGGGAACCCGTCGATGAGGTTGGTGGTCTGGGTGGCCAGCAGCGACCCGATGCCGCCGAGGAACCCGGCGAGCAGCAGGCCGATGACCAGGAACATCGCCCCGGTCGCCAGACCGCGCCGCCACCCGCGCCGCGCCAGCCAGTTCACCGCCGGCTCGATCGCGAACGCCAGGAACAGCGAGATGAGCAGGAGCAGCAGCAGCTCCCGGAGCCGCTCCAGCAGCCACAGCCCCGCCATGAACGCCAGCACGACCGCGCCGGCCAGCACGAACGCCTTCGGCAGCCACGGCGGCATCCGGTGGGCGGGGCCGGCGGCGGCCCGCGCGGCGTGGTCGTCGGGCGGGACGTCGGCGGGCCCGTAGACGGACGCGGGGGCGAACGTCTCACCGGGTGCCTCGCCGGGTGCGCTGCCGGACGTGGGCGGCATTCCCGCACGTTAACGGCACCGCCGGGGTCCTCCCGGACGTCCTGCCCAAGCGCGTGCCCGGCCTTTGCCGAGATTTCACCCCTCGCGCCCCGCGCCGGATGCCCGGTGGCGCAGCACCAGCCACCGGCCGGCCAGCCCGGCGGCGAACATCGCCGCGCCGGCGAGGACGGACGGCCAGGGCAGCGCGGCCGACAGGGTCACGCAGCCGGCGGCGCCGAGCAGGTGCAGGGCGCGCGGCCACCGGCGGTCGGCGGCGGGCTGGGTGAGCGCCGCGGCGTTGGCGATGGCGTAGTAGACCAGGACGCCGAACGAGGAGAAGCCGATCACGCCGCGCAGGTCGGCGGTCGCCACCAGCACGCTCACCGCGGCCGCGAGGGCGATCTCGGCATGGTGCGGCACCCGGTGGCGGGGGTGGACGGCGGCGAGCCGGACGGGCAGGTCACCGTGGCGGGCCATGGCCAGGCCGGTCCGGCCGACACCGGCGATCAGGGCCAGCAGCGCGCCGAGCGCCGCCACCGCCCCGCCGGCCCGCACCACCGGGGCCAGGGCGGGGGCACCGGCCGCCTCGACGGCGGTGGCCAGCGGCGCGGCCGAGCCGGCGAGCCGGTCCGGCCCGGCGGCCACCAGCGCCGCCGTCCCCACCACCAGGTAGATCGCGACCGTGAGGAACAGGGCGATCGGGATGGCGCGGACGATGGTGCGGCGCGGGTCGCGGACCTCCTCCCCCATGGTGGCGATGCGGGCGTAGCCGGCGAAGGCGAAGAACAGCAGCCCCGCGGCCTGCAGGACGCCGTAGGCGCCGCCCGCCCGCAGGGACGCCCACCCGCCCAGGTTCGCGGCGCCGGCGTCGCCGCCCGCAGCGATGCCGGCCACCACGACCGCCAGCGCGGTCAGGGTGCCGGCGACGAGCACCCGGGTGAGCATGGCGGTCCTGGTGACGCCGCGGTAGTTGAGGGCGGCCAGCCCGAGCACGGCCGCGACGGCGGCGGCGCGCTGCGCCCACCAGGGGCCCGGGACCGCGTAGGAGGCGAACGTGAGCGCCATGGCGGCGCACGAGGCGGTCTTGCCGACCACGAACCCCCACCCGGCCGTGAAGCCCCACCAGTGGCCGAGGCGCTCGCGTCCGTAGACGTAGGTGCCGCCGGACGTGGGGTAGACGGCCGCGAGCTGCGCGGAGGCGGTCGCGTTGCAGTACGCGATCACCGCGGCGGCCAGCAGCCCGATCAGCAGGCCGGTGCCGGCGGCGCGGGCGGCGGGGCCGAAGGCGGCGAACACCCCCGCCCCGAGCATCGACCCGAGCCCGATCACCACCGCGTCGCCGGTGCCGAGCCGGCGCGTGAGGTGTTCGGCCATGGCGCGTCTCCTCGGGCTGGGTCGTTCCTCGGCGCCGTCATTCCTCGGCGCTATTCCATCAAACTGGTTTGATGTATCGTCGGTGGCATGGGGTCATCGAGTCAAGCCGCCCCGGCGTTCGTGCGCTTGGCCGCCCACCCGCTGCGCTGGCGGCTGCTGACCGCGCTCGCCGCGGGCGACCTGCGGGTCCGCGAGCTGACGGCGCTGGTCGACGCGCCGCAGAACGCGGTCTCCTACCATCTGCGGCTGCTGCGCGAGGGCGGCCTGGTCACCGCCTCCCGCAGCAGTTTCGACGGCCGCGACAGCTACTACCGGCTGGCTCTGGACCGCTGCGCGCAGGCCCTGGCCGACACCGGGGCCGTCCTGCATCCGGCGCTGCGCCCCGCCCCGCCGCCCCCGGCCGGCCCGCGGCGGTGGCCGCGCGTGTCGGTGCTGTTCGCGTGCACCGGCAACAGCGCCCGCTCGCCGATCGCCGAGGCCCTGCTGCGCCACCACACCGCCGGGGGCGTGACCGTGGCCAGCGCCGGGAGCCGGCCCAGACCGTCCGTCCACCCGCAGGCGGTGCGGATGCTGCGCGAGGAGTACGGCATCGACATCGCCGGCCGGCGGCCCCGCCATCTGGACACCCTGCGCGACCACCGGTTCGACTACGTGATCACTCTGTGCGACAAGGTCCGCGAGGTCTGCCCCGAGTTCGGCGGCGACCCGCAGCGCGTCCACTGGAGCATCGGCGACCCGGCGGCGGGTCCCGCGGGGCGGGCGGAGCACGCCGCGTTCGCCCGCGCCGGGGCGGTCATCGATGCCCGCGTCCGCCACCTGCTGCCCGTCATCGCCCAGACATCGGAGGCCCATCATGACGGCACCTGACCAGTACGCCGGCGTCCGCTACCTCGTGGACGACGTCCAGGCGTGCGTCGACTTCTACACGACCCACCTCGGCTTCACCCTGGGGCGCGACGCCGTGCCCGCCTTCGCCGACGTGGTGCGCGGCCCGCTGCGGCTGCTGCTGTCGGGGCCCGCCAGCTCCGGGGCCCGCGCCACGCCCGCCGACGCGGCCGCCCCGGGCCGCAACCGCATCCACCTGGTCGTCGACGACCTGGCCGCCGAAATCGAGCGGCTCCGCGGCGCGGGCCTGGCCTTCCGCAGCGAGGTGGTCGCCGGGCCCGGCGGGCGGCAGATCCTGCTCGCCGATCCGGCCGGCAACCTGATCGAGCTGTTCCAGCCCGCCTCCGCCACCGCCTGAGCGGGCCGGCCGCCTCCGTCCGATGCGACTTGACGTGGTCCACGTGCGCGTGCGATCCTGGCCACGGCATCGAAGTTGATAATGAATGCGGCACGTGGACATTTCTGTTCACGTGCTTTATGCTGCCCTCTCGCGCTTGCCCTCGATGCCCCACTCCCCTGCGTTGGCTGTGATGGCGTCCGGCGCGCGTGTTCAGTCCGCCGCGAGCCCTCGGAAGGACATCTGTTGGCAGCAGCCTCGCGCAACGCCTCCGCCGTACCCGCTGGTCCTCGTCGCGTGTCGTTCGCGCGCCTTGACGAGCCGCTTGAGGTTCCCGACCTTCTCGCTCTGCAGACCGACTCGTTCGACTGGCTGCTGGGCAATGAGAGGTGGAAGGCCCGGGTCGAGGCGGCCCAGAAGGCCGGTAGTAGGAGTGTCCCGACGCAGTCGGGGCTGGAGGAGATCTTCGAAGAGATCAGTCCGATCGAGGACTTCTCCGGGACGATGTCGCTGTCGTTCCGTGACCACCGGTTCGAACCGCCCAAGTACTCCGTGGAGGAGTGCAAGGACAAGGACATGACCTACTCCGCCCCGATGTTCGTCACGGCGGAGTTCATCAACAACACCACCGGTGAGATCAAGAGCCAGACGGTGTTCATGGGTGACTTCCCGTTGATGTCGCCCAAGGGCACCTTCATCATCAACGGGACCGAGCGGGTGGTGGTCTCCCAGCTGGTCCGCTCGCCCGGCGTGTACTTCGATCGGGCGCTGGACAAGGCGTCGGACAAGGACATCTACGGGTGCCGGGTGATCCCGAGCCGGGG
>NZ_FOVH01000003.1 GCF_900115095.1 Actinomadura madurae | reverse complement strand
GGCGGCGCGGACGGGGTTTCTGGGTCATGACGCGGGGCATCGGCAGATCGCGCGGAGTGCGCGGGTGAATCGGTGGCTGGGGTTGGTGCTGGGGAATCTGCTGCTGGGGATGGGGCACGGGTGGTGGAGCGATAAGCACAATCGTCATCACGCGAACCCGAATCATGTCGGGAAGGATCCTGATGTGGGGGAGGGTGTGCTGGCGTGGACGGCGGAGCAGGCGGGGCGGCAGCGGGGTGTGCTGCGGTGGGTGGTGCGGCACCAGGCGGTGTTGTTCTTCCCGTTGCTGACGCTGGAGGGGGTGAACCTCAAGGTCGGCAGTGTGCTGTTCTTGCGGGGGCGTTCACGCCGTGACCGGGTGGTGGAGGGTGGTCTGCTGGTCGCGCATGCGGTCGGGTATCTGGTGCTGGCGTTGTCGCTGCTGCCGGTGGAGAAGGCGGTGGTGTTGATGGTGGTGCAGCATGCGCTGTTCGGGCTGCATCTGGGTGCGGTGTTCGCGCCCAACCACAAGGGGATGGCGATGCCGGAGCCGGGGCAGCGGTGGGGTCATCTGCGCCGGCAGGTGCTGACCTCCCGCAACGTGCGCGGTGGCCCGGTGACCGACTGGGTGATGGGCGGGCTGAACTACCAGATCGAGCACCATCTGTTCCCCGGCGTCCCCCGCTGCAACCTGCGCAAAATGCAGCCGATGGTCCGCGAGCACTGCGCCGCGGTCGGCGTCCCCTACACCGAGACCGGGCTGGTGGCGTCCTACCGGGAGGCCCTTGGTCACATGCGGCAGATCGGCGAGCCGCTGCGCTAGGGGCCGCAGGCCGCACCTCGACCGAGCCCTGGACCGAGCGCCGCCCGGACCGGGCCCTCGTCGCGTCGGCGCCGGTCTCCCCGGGGGGACCGGCGCCTTCGCCGCCGACGCGGTGTCAGTTCAGCAGCGCCTCCTCGAACCGGCAGTGGCTGAGCAGCTCATGGCCGTTCTCGGTGACGAGGACGGCCTCCTCCAGATGGGCACCGCCGATCTCGGGCTCGTCGAACAGCGTGACCCGTGGCTCAAGGCAGATCACCATGCCCGGCCGCAGCTCGTGGTCCACGCCCCGGTTGATCAGCGGCTCGCCGTGCAGGCCCCAGCCGAGCTGGTGCCCGGTCGAGAACTTGTGCTCGTAGTCGGCATAGCCACGCGCGGCGATGGCCTCCCGTGCGGCCCTGTCGACGTCGGCGCAGGTGACCCCGGGCCGGACCGCTGATATCGCCGCCTGGATGGATTCGTAGGCGACCTGATAGACCTCCCGTTGCCGGGGGGCCGGCGGGCCGACGCACACCGTCCGGCCGAGATCGCCGGTGTAGCCCCGGTAGACGGCGCCCATGTCGACCACCACCATCTCGCCGGTGCGGATGCGCCGCTCGGTGGCGATGCGCTCGAACATGCTGGCATTGGGGCCGGAGGCGACGACGGTCATGAACGGCTGCATCTCCGACCCCGCCGCGCGCATGGCGCTCTCGGCGGCAACGGCCACATCACGCTCCACGACCCCCGGACGGATCGCCTCGAAGCTCGCGTAGAGCCCGATCTCCACCAGGGACAGGGCCTCCCGGATGTACTCGATCTCGATGGGATGTTTGATGGCGGTCAGCTCCGTCCACAGCCACGTGGCATCGACCACCTCCAGCGACGGGTGGCGCTCCAGCAGTCCCGCGTGGACCTGGAACGGCAGCAGATCGACCCCGATCCGGCCATGGGTGATCCCGTAGTCGCCGAGCACGGCGCTCAGCTCGGCGGCCCAGTTCTCGACGCCGGAGATCTTGCGATGATCGGCGATGTCGGACTTGATCTGGATCCGGTAGGTGTCGCTGCCCGACGTGTGCCCGACGACCGGAGCGCGACCCGCGGGGAGGACGACGAAGTACTCGGGGTCCATGAAGGGGCGGTAGCCCTTGACGTAGAAGTCGGTGACATAACGCACCGCCTCCGACTTGGTGAACACCAGGGCGTCGAAGCCGTGTTCGGCCATCGCGTCCTGCAGCCTGGACTGCTTCCATGCGTGCAGCTCGTCGCC
This sequence comes from Actinomadura madurae, assembly GCF_900115095.1. Lineage (GTDB taxonomy): Bacteria > Actinomycetota > Actinomycetes > Streptosporangiales > Streptosporangiaceae > Spirillospora > Spirillospora madurae. The sequence goes on along the minus strand of NZ_FOVH01000003.1, from coordinate 726,106 downwards.
GCCGTAGAAGGATGGATCCCGCCGTTGCATCGCGGTGTCGCTCATTGCTGTTGGCTCCCGTCTTGGTAGGTCCGGCCGAGCACGGTGTGCAGCACGTCCGCGGCGTGCGCTATGTCGTCGTCGGAAAGGTCGCGGTGGGTCACCAGGCGCACCGTGCGTGCGCCGGTCGAGTGGACCAGGACGCCCTGGCGGGCGAGCTCGTCCTGAACGGTCCGGAGGGGCGGGCCGCCGTCGGGGAGCAGCATCTGGACGATGTTGGTCCGCACGCGGCCCGGGTCGACGCGGGCGCCGCGCAGATCGGCCAGCCGCTCGGCCAGCCCGCGCGCCCGCTCGTGGTCGAGGGCCAGCCGTTCGCGGAAGTCGCGTAGCGCGACGAGTCCCGCCGCGGCGACCACGCCGACCTGGCGCATCTGCCCGCCCAGCAGCCTGCGGACCTCCCGGGCACGCGCGATGAAGCCGGCTTCGCCGAGCAGCACCGCGCCCATCGGCGCGCCGAGCCCCTTCGTCAGGCAGAACATGAGGCTGTCGGCGGGGGCGGCGAGCGCGCCGGGCGGCACGTCCAGCGCGACCGCGGCGTTGAACAGCCGGGCACCGTCGAGATGGACGGGGACGCCCGCCGCCGAGGTCACCTCGTGGATCGACGCGCCCTGCCGCGGCGTCCACGCGGTGCCCCCGGCCGCGTTGTGGGTGTTCTCCAGGCACAGCATCGCGGGATCGTGCCGCCGCAGCGCCAGGCGGACGGCGTCGGCGCCGGGCAGCCCGTCCGGGTCGGGCAGTTCGACGGGCCGGAGCCCGAAGTAGCCGTCGTCGAAGGCCGAGACCTCCCGGCGATACAGGTGCGAGGTACGGCCCACCGCGACGGCGGCGCCCCGTGGGCACCAGGTGCGCAACGCGGTCAGGTTGGCCATCGTCCCGCTCGCCATGAACAGTGCCGCGGGCTTTTCCAGGAGGCGGGCGGCGTGCTCTTCCAGTTCGGCGACGGTCGGGTCGCCGTGGCGGCCGTCGGGCAGGAGCCGGCCGTCATCGCCGACCTCCGCCTGGTACATGGCCTTGCGCATGTCCTCCGTCGGGAGGGTGACGGTGTCACTGCGCAGGTCGATCGGCTTCAACGTCGTCCTCATCTTCCTCCTCGAGACCGATTCCGGGTTCCTTGGGGACGGGCCGCCAGTCATAGGTGTGCTTGAGCACGGACAGCGCCGTCGACGTCCGCACCTGAAGAATTCCGGGAATGCCGGCGAGCTCGACGGTGACGAACTCCTTGAAGTGCTCGTGCGACTTGAACATCGCGGTGAACCTGATGTCGTCGGCCCCGGTGGTCAGCGCCACGAACCGGATTTCCGGATAGCCCACCAGTCGGGTGGCGATGTCTTTGGCCTTGTCGAACTCGACGCGCAGCGAGAAGCTCGAATCGATCGAGTAGCCCTTCCACTCCGGATTGACGCCGGCCACGATCTGCATGACGTTCTCGGCGAGCAGCCGGCGGACCCGGCTCCGGATGGTCCCCTCGGTGACCCCGATGATCCGGGCGAGTTCGCGGTTGCTGCGACGGCCTTCCTCGCCGAGCAACTGGAGGATCCGTTCGTCGACGGCATCCAATTCCACCGTGGTCGTCCTTTCTGTACGTTGCTGTACGCGGCGGTACGCGTCTGGAGGCGGTCATTCATCCGCTGGTCGCGCGGCGCAGCTCCCCGGTGAGCTTGGCAAGGCTCTGCTGGAAGGACCGCATGGACCGCTTGACCTGCGCGCCGTTCTGGTGGCTGACCTCGAGATTGGCCCGACGCATCTTCTCGACGCAGCTCTGATCCCTGGTCGCCGCGGCGATCGCGCCTTCCAGCTTCTGCGTGATCGCCGGTGCGGTCCCGGCCGGAACGGCGAAGTCATAGGTGTACTGCGAGATCGTGGCCAGTTCCGGGCTCAGCGGCACGTTCAGCTCGGCCGAGGTCGGTGTCTCCGGGAGATCCTTGAAACGGGTGCCGGACAGGGTGGAGATCACGCGCACCGCTCCGGGATTGGCTTTCATGGCGCGAATGACGGTGGGTGCGACCTGGACCACCGCGTCCACGTCCCCGCGCACCGTCGCGAGCATCGTCTCCGAACCGCCGTCGTAATAGACCAGCCGCGGCGTGGCGCCGAGCGCCTCCAGATACTTGATGGTGGCGGGGAGCGTGACCTGGGAGACGGCGACCCGCACCCGCTTCCCCCGGAAATCGCCCAGGCCGGTCAGGCCGCTCTTGGCGTTGACCGTCAGGGTCATCGGGACCGCCGAGACCTGTCCCAGCCAGTTCAGCCGCTCGGGGGTACGGCCGCCGGACTGGCCGGTCAGGGACGCGATGGTGAGGGTGAACGGCTCCAGCGTGCCGATCGTGTAGCCGTCCGGCCGGGCGTCGTACAGCTGGAAGGTCCCGGTCCGCCCGCCCGCCCCGGTGACGTTCTGGATCACCACGTCGGCATCGGTCGCCAGATTCTTCTTGATGCACGGGGCGAGGGCGCGGGCGATCAGATCGGACCCGCCGCCGGGCTCGAAGGGGACGATCACCTTGATATCGCGTTTCGGAAAGGAGCCGGCACCGCCTCCGGCTCCGTTGGCGCAGCCTGCGGTGGCGATGAGCGCGGCGAACACGGTGAGGGCTGACAGGGCTTTTTGCCGACGTCCGAACATGTGAACACGCTCCCTTTTTGGGTGCTATCCCCAGAGCCCATCCGGAAGGAGGATTCCGAGGGCATTGCTGATGACGACGAGTAGCGCTCCGCAGACGAGCGCGGTGCTGACGGGAATTCGTGCGGGCCGGTAGCGGTAGGCCAGGGGCAGCAGCGCCATGTAGAGGACGCTCGCGACAACGAAACCGGCGAGTCCGATGGCCAGGTAGTAGCCGAGGAACGTGGCGGCGGGGAACATCCAGCCACCGGTGACGCGGCCGATGCGGTCGGAGGCGCCGGCACCGTCTCTCGGGTCGATCGCGGCGGCCCGCCACGCGCCCGAGCGCAGCGACCGTGCGGCCTGCCAGAGGGCCAGGGCGAGCAGCACCGAGGAGACGAGCACGGGGAAGGTCGCGGCGTCGGCGGGATAGCGCAGGCTCACGGCCAGCAGCACGGCCGCGGTCACGGCGAGCGCGGCCTCCAGGATCAGTGCGCCGCGCCGGGCGGGTGGGCCGACCCCGAGATACTCCTCCGCCGCGGCCTCCCCGGCGCCGGGTACGGTGCCGTCCGGCGCCGGGGCCGACGCGTCCGGCACGGGGGCGAATGCGTCCCGCGCATCGGCCACGAGAGCACCGCCGCTCGGCGCCTTCCGCCCGAGCCGGAGCCCGCGGAGCCGCCAGTGTCCGCGGAGTCCCCGAAGGCCGCGGCGGAGTACGGGCCACGAGAAGAACAGGACGATGACGGCGAAGAACGTGATGGTCAGCGGCCTTTGCCACAGGAGTTCCGGGGAGCCGCCGCCCATCTGCAGGCTACGGTGGAAGTTCTTCTCGATCTCCGGGCCGAGGATGATGCCGAGCACGAAGGTGATGGCGGGATATCCCGCTCGCATCAGGGCGAAACCGAACAGTCCGGCAAGGATCAGGACGAGGACATCGGTCGGCTGGTTGCGTTCGACAAAGGCGCCGAGGAAGCACAGCGCCACCAGCACCGGCGCGAGTATCCGGTTGGGGACCCGGGTGATCTGCGTGAAGACCTTGATGAGCGGGAAGCCGGCGATGACGATGAGCACCTGGGTGAGGGTGATCCCGGCGAGCACGATGAACGGCTCGCTGCCAGAGGACAGGAACTGCGGTCCGGGCTGGACCCCGTGCAGGATGAACGCGCTCAGAATGATCGCGCCGGTCAGCGACCCCGGGATCCCGAGAGTCAGGGTGGGGATCATGTCACCGACGGCGCAGGTGCCCTTGGCGGTCTCGGCGGCCGCGAGCCCGGCGGGCGCCCCCTTGCCGAACTCTTCCGGGCGTCTGGCGGCGCGCTTCTCCAGCAGGTAGGCGGTGATCGTGGCCGTGGTGACGCCGAGTCCGGGGAGAATGCCGATCCAGGTCCCTGTCACCGACGAGCGGAGCACCGTCGCCGGACGGGAGAGGACGTCCCCGAAACCGCGCAGGGCCTGGCCGTACGACAGCCGGGAGGCGGCGGCCGTGGGGCTGCCGTCGCGGCCGCTCAGCATCACCATGGTCTGCGTGATGGCGAACAGCCCGACGAAGACCGACAGTTCGGGGACGCCTCCGGACAGCCGGTCCAGGCCGAAGGTGAAGCGGTCGGTGAAACCCGCGATGGGATCCTGCCCGACGAAGGACACGAGCAGGCCGGCGGCGGCCATGACGATGCCCTTGAGGGTCTGGCCGTGGGCGGCGACGCTGACCAGGGCCAGCGCCATGATGCCGAGCATGAAGTACTCGGGCGGCTGGAGTTCCATGGCCCCCTGCGTGAGGGGGTAGGCCAGGCCGGCCAGGATCACGGCCCCGATCAGCCCGCCCAGCATCGAGGCGAGCGTGCTGATGCCGAGCGCGCGGGCTCCTTCACCGCGCTTGGCCATGGGATATCCGTCCCAGCAGGACGCGATGGTCCCGGGGCCGCCCGGCGTTCGCAGCAGGATCGACGAGACCGAGTCCCCGTACTGGCCCGTGGTGTAGATGGCCAGCAAGAAGACGATGGCGGTCGGCAGGTCCATGCCGTAGGTGAACGGGAGGAACAGCACCACGCCCACGGTCGCTCCGACCGCCGGCAGGACTCCGATGACCAGGCCCACGGCCGCGCCGAGGAACAGCCAGAAGACGGTGGGCGGCGAGAGCGCCTGCACGATTCCGTCGAGTAGATCGCCGGGCATACGAGACCCCCCAGAGTGAGTGGGACCAGGCCAGAACAAGCCCGAGATCGATGAGGAACGAACGTCCGCGGGATCGGGGCTGACGTGCGGATTCATGAGTGTTTGTCGCGGAGTGACACTACTCTGCGGCTACGCAAAGCGTCAATGGACTGGTCTTCTGCTTACGCAGATCAGCAATCTGGTGGTCCTGTGTTCATGCTTTGCGTAGCGATGTTTCAGGGTGAGGGTTCCGGTCGCCGGGGCGGCCGCGAGGGCCGCGGCGAGGGTGAGCGGGGTACTCGGTGGCGGACCGCACCGCCCGGTGGGGCCGACTTAGGATCGCCGGGTGGATGTTCGGTCTCTTGGTTTTCGTACGGATCTGTTGCTCCGCAGGCTGGCCGGTTCGGTCATCACCGATCACCCGTCCTACCTGGTGGTCCGGACGCCCACCAACCCGAACTTCTGGTGGGGCAACTTCGTGCTCGTCACGCCCGATGCGCTCCCGGACGCTCCTGACCTTTTCCGGGCGGAGTTCCCGGACGCGTCCCATGTGGCGATCGGGGTCGACGGGGTCGTTGGGGAGGCGGGGCCGCTCGCGGAGTGGGAGCGGCTGGGGATCGACGTCGCGATCGACCCGGTCCTGACGGCCTCCTCCCTCGAAGCGCCCGCACGGCCGGCGCAAGCCGACCTGCGCGCGCTGAGCGGGGACGATCGGGAGCAGGCGGCACAACTGCGGCACGCGTGCGACGAGTCGGAGCCGTCGGAGGAGAACACCGCCTTCGTGACGGCGAAACTCGCTGAGGAACGACGCCTGTGTGAGGCAGGCGACGCCACCTGGTTCGGGGCCTTCGTGGACGGGGAGATGCGCGCGGGTCTCGGTGTCGTCCTCGACGGCCAAGGGTTGGCCCGCTACCAGCACGTCGAGACCCATCCCGCCTTCCGCCGGCGCGGCTTGGCCTCCTCGCTCGTCCATTACGCCGGGACGCGGGCCTTGGCCGAGGGAGCCCGGACGCTCGTGATCGTCGCCGAACCGGAGTCCGAGGCGATCAGGATCTACCAATCGCTCGGATTCGCCGAAACCGAGCGCCGAGTCAGCCTCCAGCGCCCGCCCGGCGAGCCCCTTGCCCCTTGACCGGGCAAGGCCCGAAACCACGAAGGTATTGAGGAGACCCGCCAGTACCGCGATGTGCGGCCTGCTAACGCTCGTTGGTGGCGGGGGGCGTCCCGGTGGTGCCGTGCCGGTGTTGGGGGCCGAGGACGCGCAGCATGTCGAGCGCCTCGGTGCCGCCGGGCGGCGGGGTGAAGACGAGCAGTCGCTGGTCCGCCGCGGGTGTCGCCAGAACCTCGCAGTCGAACTCGATCGCGCCGAGTTCGGGGTGCAGGAGCCGCTACCGGTGTGAGCGGCGCACCGCGACCTCGTGCCGGTCCCAGAGCGCCGCGAACTCGGTGCTGGCGGCGCGGAGCCGGGCGACCAGTGCGCGGGAGGTCGCGTCGTCCCCGCGCTGGCCGACCGCGGCGCGCAGGTCGGCGACCATCTGCCGGGAACGCTCCTCGTGCTCCTCGGCTGCGAAGTGGCTGCGCACGTCCGGCTCGGTGAACCAGCGCAGGACGATGTTGCGGTCCTCCCGCGCCACGGTGCACACGCACCCGAACAACGCCTGCGCCAGGTCGTTCTGCGCCAGCAGGTCGCCCAGGTCGCTCAATACCTGGACCGGAACCCTGTCCAGCTGGTCGAGGAGATAGAGCATGCTGGGCCGCAGGTACTCCCCCGCCCGCGCCGCCTCCGGCGGGCGATGCTCGGCGAGCAGGTACAGGTGGTCCCGCTCATCGGTGGTCAGGCGCAGCGCGCGTGTCAGGGCGGCCAGCATCTGGTCCGAGGGTTGCGAGCTTCTCGCCTGCTCCAGCCGCATGTAGTAGTCGGCCGACATCCCCGCGAGTGCGGCGACCTCCTCGCGGCGCAGGCCCGGTGTGCGCCTCCTCGGCCCCTCGACCAGACCGACGTCCCGTGGCCCCAGCCGCTCCCGGGAGCGGCGCAGGAAATCAGCCAGGTCGTCGCGGTTCATCCCCATGTCGCCAGTGATACCAGGATCCGGCGGACGCACCCTCGGAGTGCCGCTCCTAGGGAAAAGGCTCCGGTTCTCAGCCTGCCGGTGCGAAGGCATGGTCGGAGACACGGCCCCCGTCCAGGGCTTGTCCATACGAGGAAAGAGCGGTGGTCACGCGATGAAAGCGGTGCGGTTCCACGAGTACGGCGGGATCGACGTCCTGCGGGTCGAGGAGGTGGAGCGTCCGGAACCCGGCCCCGGGCAGGTGCTGGTCAAAGTCCGCGCGGCCGGGATCCAGCCCGGCGAGGCCCACATCCGTACCGGCGCGCTGCACGAGCGGTGGCCGGCGACGTTCCCGTCCGGACAGGGCAGCGACCTGGCCGGCGTCGTCGTGGAGGTCGGCCCGCATGTGCGCGGCGTCGCGGTGGGCGACGAGGTCCTCGGCTTCACCCACAACAGGGCGAGCCACGCGGAGTTCGTCGTGGTGGACGACGTGCGGCTGACCCCGCGTCCGGTCGGGCTGTCCTGGGACGTGGCCGGGGCGTTGTACGTGGCAGGCACGACCGCATACGCCACCGTGTTCGCGGTCGATCCCGGACCGTCAGACACGGTCGTGGTGTCCGGAGCGGCGGGCGGCGTCGGCTCCATCGCCGTGCAACTCGCGCGGCGGCTCGGCGCCACGGTGATCGGGCTGGCGAGCGAGCCGAACCACGCCTGGCTGAAGGACCACGGTGTCATCCCGGTCGAGTACGGGGAGGGAGTGGCCGAACGAATCCGGCAGGCGTCCAGCGGAAACGTCGACGCGTTCATCGACACGTTCGGAGACGGCTACGTGGACCTCGCGGTGGAGCTGGGCGTGCGGCCCGAGCGGATCAACACCATCCGCGACTGGGCGGCCGCGGCCAAGGTCGGTGCGCGAACCGATGGAGAAGGGGCGGCGGCATGCGCGGTCGTGCTCGGCGAACTGGCCCGGCTGGCCACCCGCGGGGCACTCAACGTGCCGATCGCTAGCACCTACCCGCTGGCGCGGGTACAGGACGCGTTCCGCGAGCTGGAGCAGCGGCACACCCGGGGCAAGATCGTCCTCCGCCCATCGACGTAGCCGCCGGTTTTCTGGACGGATTGCCAGGGGATGTCGAGAACAGTCCGGCCGCTCCGACCTGTCAACGGGACCGCCGGTCCGCCCGGTGGCGCCCGATGAACAGCACCCGAATCGAAGGAGCGGACGTGTCACGGAACATCGAGACCGTCAACACCTACCTGGACGGATTCCGGAAGAACGATCACGAGCAGATCCTGTCCTGCCTGACCGACGACATCGAGTGGACGGTCTTCGGCGGTTTCCACCTGACCGGCAAGGAGGCCTACGACAAGGCCATCGACGGCCCGCCGGAGTTCATCAACCCGCCCCACCTGGAGGTCGTGCGCATGGTCGAACAGGGCGATGTCGTCATGGCGGAACTCACCGGAACGGTGCGGCGGGCCGCAGGCGGCGAGATGCGCATGTCCATGGCGGAGGTGTTCGTCATGCGCGACGGCAAGATCGCCGAGCGCCGCGCCTGGGTCATCGAACTGAAGGAGAACGACTACCGCTGACCCGAGGACTCCGATCACGGGCGGCCCGGTCGGCAACGAAGCCCCGGGCCGCCCAGCGATGCGCCCTTCGCACAAACGGGCCAAGATGTCGGTCTCGTTCACGTCGCAACGTCGGGCAGAAGCGCCCAAACGGCCTTGCCCCCACCCCCGACCGGCTGGGCGCCCCACTCCTTGACCAGGGCACCCAGCATCGCCAGGCCACGTCCACCCTCACTCAGCAGGTCCGCCGCCCCGGCCACCGGCAGAACGTCACAGGAGTCGAAGACCTCCACGACCGTCCCCTTGTCGGCCAAGACGACCCGCACGGTCGCCGTCGTGCTCCCGGTGTGGCGGAGGACGTTGGTCACCAGCTCCGACACCACGACCTTCGCCACATACGCGTCCTGCCCCCACCTCTCCAGGACGTCCTCCACCCAGTCCCGAACCACCTTGATCGACTCCGCCTGAACAGGCACAACGATCTCCGCGGGGCCCTGCATGACCGATCACCTCCGACCTTCCATAACTCCCTGCACAGAATCCACTGCGTTACGTAGCCTCACCACGAAAGAGCGACAACACACGCACACGGATGTCAGGCAGTTCGAGCCGGTTACAAGGAGGTGCGCGAGATGGCCGCACGGAAGCCGACGCGTCAGACGATCAGCTTCGGCCAGGAAGTGACCCGACTTCGCAACGAGGCGGGCTTATCGCGGCTTGACCTCGCCAAAGGCGCTGCGGTGAGCCGGAGTTACATCGCTCAGGTGGAGAACGGGACCACCCGATGCCGGCGAGACTTCGCCACCCGGCTGGACCAGGCCCTCGGCACGGACACGATGCTCACCGACGCCTGGGACGACATCGTCAAGTCGTCCGCCTACCCGAAGTTCTTCGCTGACTTTCCAGAGGCAGAGGCTTCGGCCGCGCTTCTCCGGGCATTCGAGAACACCCTCGTCTACGGCCTCCTCCAGAACGAGGACTACGCCAGAGCACTACTGGTCGACGACGCCGCAGTGAGCGCACGCATGCGCCGACAATCCATCCTGAGCGGCGACGCCCCACCCACGGTGTGCGTTGTGTTGGACGAAAGCGTCCTACATAGGCTCGTAGGGGGACCTGACGTGATGCGGAGCCAGTGCGAACATCTTCTGGCCATGTCCACGGTGGAACACGTGCAGCTTCAAATCGCTCCCATCGCCTACTGCCCTGGCGTCCATGCGCCCTTCACCCTGGCCACCCAGGAGAACGGCGACGAGGTCGTCTATCTAGCGACTCTGAACGGAGGGAACACCTCCAACGACCCAGCCGATACGCTCTACGCATGCAAGGCTTTTGCCACCCTTCAGGCACACGCGCTATCGGTGGCAGAAACCCGGAGTCTCATCCGAAAGGTCTTGAAGGAACGATGGAGCTGAACTGGCGCAGGTCTAGTTACAGCGACAACCTGGGCGGCAACTGCGTGGAACTGGCGCCGATCGCTGGTGGTGTGGGGGTGCGGGACTCCAAGGACCCGGACGGGCCCAGGCTCCTGCTCGACCCGAGCGCGTTCCGCGCGCTCCTGACCGACCTCAAGCAGCGGTAGGTACTCCACCCCCTCAGCCATCGGAGTGTGGCAAACCCAGAGGAGCAGCGTTCTACGCCGGAGCGGACGTCCATGACACTCCGGGCGGGGCGCGACTCTAGCTTCGGGGCCAGGGCCGGCGGCTGCGTGGGCGGCCTTGGTGGGAGATCATGGTGGGTATGACCATTGACAAGGTCGCCTGGATCTATCTGGATGGCGGGAAGATTCTCAGTACTCGGTCGCGGGGGAAGGACGCCTATTATCTTCCCGGCGGGAAGCGTGAGGCTGGGGAGAGCGACGTCGACACCCTTGTTCGGGAGATCGATGAGGAACTGGCCGTTGCCATCGTTCCCGGCAGCGCGCGGTACTTCGGCACCTTTCGGGCTCAGGCGCATGGGCACGCCGAAGGCGTCATGGTGCGGATGACCTGCTACACCGCCGACCACCAGGGGACACCGGTTCCCAGTAGCGAGATCGAGGAGGTGGTCTGGCTCGGTTACGGTGACCGCGACCGTGTGTCACCCGTCGACCAGGTCATCTTCGATCACCTGCGCGAGGCCGGCCGGCTCCGCTGACCGGTTACTTGGACTCGATGCGGCCGAGTGGGGACGCGAGGGTGTCGCCTCCTCTGCCGGGTGCGGCGAGCAGCACGCCCGCTTGGGGAGTCGACCAGGTTGACCTCCGGCTTGTCGTCCGGATCGGTGAGGCGGGCACCCAGCAGGAGGCTCGCGGTGTGCCCGCCCATCGAGTGCCCGGTCACGGCGACCCGGCTGGGGTCGAGGCGGGCGAGATCGGGCCTCGTGTGGAGACCTGCGAGCTGATGCGCGGCATCGGCAACCTCTGCATCGGACGTGGCGGCGGCCGTGATTATGATCCCCGCCGGCTGATCGAACTGCTTCTGCTGGGCCTGCAACGGTCCCGTTGACGCGCTGGGGGCGCTGGTAGGATCGCGGCCGGCGGCTGTGGTGACGTTGCCAGGTCGGCCCGCCCGGCGTGACGCTGTCCGCCCGCACGTCCACAGTTAGGTTCCCGGTGTCGTTTTCCCCCTTGGCCGTTCGCCGCAATTGGCTGTTCTGCGTGGTGCTGCTCGCGGGCATCGCGCTGCGGGTCATCGCCATGCTGGGTTTCCGGGGCGTGCTGTGGTTCAACGACAGCTACGACTTCATCAGGATCGCGGACGATCCGTTCCCGCATCCGCTGCGGCCGTCCGGATACGGGCTCTTCCTGTGGACGTTGAAGCCGTTCCACAGCCTGATGCTCATTACGGTGTTGCAGCATGCGGCGATCCTTGGGATCGCCGCGCTCGGATATCGGATGCTCGTCCGCGATTTCGAGGTCCGGCGTGCGTGGGCCGCATTGGCCGTCACCCCGGTTCTGCTGGATTCTTTTCAGATCGAACTTGAGCATCTGCTGTTGTCGGACACCCTTTTCACCGTTCTGGTGTTCGGGGCGATGCTGCTGCTCGCGAAGCCGGGGGCGGCCGGTTGGCGGCGGGCCGCGCTGGTGGGGACACTGCTCGGGCTCGCGTCCGTCACGCGCACGATCGGGCTGCCGCTGTTCCTGATCGCCGTGCTGTATCTGCTGGTGAGGCGGACGCGCTGGCCCGTCCATCTGGCCCTCGCAGTGACGTTCGTCCTGCCGGTCGGGGCGTACGCGACGTGGTTCCAGCAGGAGCACGGCCGGTTCCAGATGACCGGGGTGGACGGCATTTTCCTGTGGGGACGCACCGCCGCGTTCGCCGACTGCGACCGCTTCACGCCCCCGCCCGACATCGCGAAGCTGTGCCCGTACGGGGCGAAGGACGAACGGCCTGCCTCGTCCCACCAGATCTGGGAGGACAACTCGCCGACCGGCTGGTCCAACGGCAAGGCGTTCGACGCGGAGACCAACGCGCAGGCGCAGCGGTTCGCGTTCTGGGCCATCAAGAACCAGCCGCTGGACTATCTGCGTGTCGTCTCGTACGACTTCTTCGTCCGGACGTTCTCGTGGCACCGGTCGCGCTATCCGACGGTCGGGACCGAGGCCCGGTACCACTTCCCGACGAAACCCACCGCGCGGAAGCCCGATCTGCCCGTGCTCGGCGGCGGTAACCGGCGCGAAGTGGTGGACGAGTACTCGCACGGAACGGGCCGCACGCACATCGTCGATCCGTATGCGGGCGTGATGCGCGGTTACCAGAAGCGTGTGAGCGTCCCCGGCAGCGTGCTCGGCGGGGTTCTGCTCCTCGGCGCGGCCGGGATCGTGTGGCGGCGGGCGCGCGCGCGGACCGCGCTCTTCTGGACGTCCGCGGTCGTCCTCCTGGCCGTCCCGCCGATCACGGTCGACTTCGACTACCGCTACATGCTGCCCGCGCTCCCGTTCGCGTGCTTCGCCGCCGCGATGGCGTGGGGCCGCGTCCCGTCCGCCCGGCCGGATCCCGAGCCGGAGCCGATCGAGGACCCGGCACCCGAGGCCGAACCGGCCGACGCCTGACCCCGCCGCCGCACTGATCAGAGGCCGAGGCGGGCGGCGGCGACTTTCTTGGGGACGACCATCCGCCAGGCTTCGATGACGAGTTCGCGCATTTCCGGTTCGTCGAGTTCGGCCGTCCACGCGTGGACCCAGTTGAAGCGCATGTCGGATTCACTCGGCAGGTGGAATTTCGCCGGTTCCGACTCGACGAGCGCGGCACGCTCCTCCTTGGGAAAGGCGAAGCCCATCACGGTCTCGTCCTGGGAGAACGCCACGTAGACGATCGAGCCGACGCGGAACTTCACCCGGTCCCTGATCAGGTGCTCCGACGTCCGCGGCAGCGTCCTCGCAAGCTCCCGCACCTGCTCCACCGTGATCATCCTGGGTCCTCCCCTGGCCGCACTTCGCTCCAGCTAAGCACGGCACTGCACACGATCTCGCCTGAACCAGGCGTCCACCCCGATAGCCGTGCGGGTATCGATATTGCCGAAACAAGCATCACCCATGCACCGGTCAGGAATTTAACTTTGTCGCAACCATGACGCACCCGCTCAGTCCCGGGAGATTCCTGATGGCCAACATCGACCTGGCAGAGGTAACCGTCGCCTTCCCGGGCCCGAAACGGGGCGCGGCCGAAGTCACCGCCCTGCACCGGCTCGATCTGAGCGTGGCGGACGAGGAGTTCGTCTGCCTGCTCGGCCCGAGCGGCTGCGGCAAGTCCACGGCGCTCAACGTCATCGCCGGCTTCCAGGCACCGTCGTCCGGCCGTTGCGTCGTGGACGGAGAGCCGGTGACGGCACCCGGTGTCGACCGTGGAGTCGTGTTCCAGGACGCCAACATCTTTCCCTGGCTCACCGTGCGGCAGAACGTCGCCTTCGGCCCTTCGCTGCGCGCCGGCCGGAAGCATCCGCGCCGCCGCGCAGCCGTCGACGGCATCATCGACCGCGTCGCCCTCACCGGATTCGCCGACAACCTCCCGCTCGAACTGTCCGGCGGCATGCGGCAGCGGGTCGGCCTCGCCCGGGTGCTGGTCAACGACCCGCCCGTGCTGCTCATGGACGAACCGTTCGGCGCCCTGGACGCGCAGACCCGCATCATCATGCAGGAACTCCTGCTCGAACTATGGGAGACCCAGCGCAAGACGGTGCTTTTCGTCACCCATGACATCGACGAGGCGCTGCTGCTCGGCGACCGGGTGGTGGTGATGACCGCGCGTCCGGGCCGGGTCAAGGAGCAACTCCAGGTGCCTCTGCCCCGGCCCCGTAGCTACGCGATGACCAGAGCGCCGGAGTTCCTCGAACTCAAGGCGCGCCTCTTCGACACCCTGCATTCCGAGGCCGTACGGGCCGATCAGCTCGAAGCGCGCCGCTGATCCGCGCTGTCCGACGGGGCCCCAGCCGTGGTCTCGGCACGCGTCGCGTGCATCCGAGGCCCGCCATGAAGGAGACTTCCATGACAGTTCGCACCACCTTCCGCAGATGGCTGCCGACAGCGGCCGCGGCCCTGGCGATCGCCGTCCTCCCGGGCTGCGGCTCGTCCGACGGGTCGTCCGGTTCGGCGGCGCCCCTCAAGCTCGGCTGGGTCCCGGCGCTGTCGTGGGCCTCCTGGGCGTCGCTCCCCGACCAGCTGGAATCGCAGGGGCTGAAGGCCGAGCTCGTGCCGTTCAAGAGCAGTAACGATGTGCTGGTCGCGCTCTCGTCCGGGTCGATCGACATGGGAACGGCCGGCTACAACAACGTCGCGTCCATTCTTGCCACCCAGAAGCTGCGGGCCCGCTTCGTCTCCGGCATCAGCGCGAACGGCTCGGTGTTCGTGGCGCGCAAGGACAGCGGCATCAACGGCTGGGCGGACCTGCGGGGCAAGCGGATCGGATCGGTCCGCGGCTCCACCCAGTACGTCAACATCGTGACCGCGATGGCCGCCCAGGGCCTGAACCTGAACAAGGACTCGAAGTTCGTCAACATCCAGAGCTTCAACGAACTCAACCTCGCCCTGCAACGCGGCGACATCGACGCGATGGTCACGTTCCCGCCGAACTCCGAACTCGCCGTGGACGGCGGGTTCGGCAAGATCGTCCCGAGCATACAGTCGACGCTGTACGACGGCTCGTTCTTCGTCGCCAGCGGCGTGCTCGCCGGCGACGCGGTCATCGGCAAGCGACGGGGGGACGTGCAGAAGGCCGTCACCGCCTTCCTCGCCCAGGGCGCGAAGCTCGACGGGGACAAGGGGCTGTGGGTGCAGACGTTCCAGAAGTACGCCGCGTCCAGCGGCAAGTCGGCGCCGTTGGCCGCTGCCCTGGAGTCCGAGCACGTCCGGTGGTACCCCGACCTGAACCTGCAGCAGATCCGGCAGGTGCCGCAGACGCTCGCCGAACTCGGCGAGATTCCCCGCGACACCACTCCGGACCTGGTGGCACGGCTGGACTACACGTTCATGGAGAAGGCGACGGGCAAGCCGGCGACGCAGCTGGGCAAGGGGTGAGCGGCAGATGACCACCACGGACTCCACCCCGGGAACGGACACGGTCCGTCCCCCGGAATCGAATCGGCCGGGACCCCTCGCCGTCACCCGGCGGGTCGCCCGCGGCCTGATCCCGATCATCGTGCCGCTGGTCGTCCTGGCGCTGTGGGAGTACGCCGGACGGCAACGACTGCTCGCCGACGGGCTCTTCCCACCGGCGACGAAGGCGGCCGCGGCGCTCCTCGTCTGGATCGCCGGCAGCGGGACGACCGGTGATCTGGTGCCCGCGTCGATCTACTCGGGCACCTGGAGCGAGCACGTCGGCGCCAGCCTGGTGCGGATCCTCACCGGGTACCTGATCGGATCCGCGCTCGCCGTCGTGCTCGGCCTGGCGGGCGGCGTCTCGCTGCTCGCCCGGCGGGCCCTCGACCCGACGATCAACGCGATCCGGCCGATCTCGATCACCGCCTGGGTCCCGCTGGCGCTGGTGCTGTTCGGCATCGGCGACCGGCCGGCGGTGTTCCTCACCGCGCTGGCGACGTTCTTCCCCGTCTACATCAACACCCTGTCCGGCGCACGGTACGTCGAGGTGCGGATGATCCGCGCCGCCCGGATGCTCGGCGCGACCCGCGGGGAGGTGATCGGGAAGGTGGTGCTGCCCGCCGCGCTGCCGTCCATCGCGGTCGGCCTGCGGGTGGCCGCCGCCATCGCCTGGACGACGGTGGTCATCGCGGAGATCCTCGGTGCCAAGTCGGGGCTGGGCTATGTGCTGATCGACTCCTACAACCAGTTCCGCTTCGACTATGTCATCGCGGCGATGATCAGCCTCGGCGCCTGCGGCTTCCTCACCGACCGGCTGGTCCAGCTCGCGTTCGCCAGGCCGCTGCGCTGGATCGGCGATAGAGCCCACTGACCGGCACTAGTCGAGTGCCGATCGATCTGGCCGCGAGCCGACCGGTATCCCCCGGCTTCAGCCGTCGGAAGGAGGTCAACTTGTTAAATTGGCCGGGTGAACGAACTGGTGCGGTGGCAGACCGAGAACGGCACGATCGTCGTGGAAAGCGACGCACGAGAGCCGGGGTTCCAGTCGGTGTCCCGCGCCGGGGGGCTGGTCCATGACGCGGCCGCCAAGTTCGAGGACGCGTTCCAGAACGTCCGGGACGCGGCGGAGACGGCGCTCGCCTCGCTGCGCGGCGGGGAACTGGACCCGGACGCGGTCGAGCTGGAGTTCGGGGTGAAGCTGAACGCGGCGGCCGGGGCCGTCATCGCGAAGACGTCCGTCGAGGGGCACCTGAAGGTCAAGCTGACCTGGGGGCGGCCGGTGGGCGGCGCGGAGGGGGCGTAGCCGCATCGTGGACGACTGGCAGTGGCGCGCCTGGGTCGGCCCCGCGTCCGGCGGCAAGCTCGGCGCGGCGTTCCTCGTGACCAGCACGAGGCTGCTGACCTGCGCGCACACTGTGCAGGGGATGGACGAGGCGCGGGTGGGGTTCCCCGGGCTGCGGGAGGACCTCCCCGTCACGGTGATCCGGTGCGGCGACTGGCTCCGGGAGGGCGACCCGGGTGACGTCGCCGTCCTGGAACTTCGCGAGCCCGTCCCGTACACGCCCGCGCGGCTGGCGGCGCCCGACGGGCTGCGCGAGCGCACGTCCGGCGGCCGGACGTTCGGCGCCTGCGGGTTCCCGTGGCGGCCCGACCAGAACGAGCGGCACGCGTCCGTGACCACGTTCCCGCATCGCGGGATGCGGCGCGAGTGGTGGGAGCTGAAGACGGGGCCGGGCGACTGGCTGGAGGAGGGCTACAGCGGGTCGGCCGTGTACGACCCGGCGACTGGCGAGGTCATCGGCATGGTGACGAACGCCGAGCTGCGGCACGGCGACCGGGCCGACCTCGGCTGGATGCTCCCCATCACGCACATCCGGACGTACTGGGAAGAGCTGGACGATCTACTGCCGCTGCGGTGGCTCACCGCGGGCGCGCGGCGGGAGCTGCGGGAGCTCCTCGACGGCGTGCGCTTCACCGACCCGCTGGCCGCCGACCTCGAACGCGTCACCGGCCGCCCGCCGCTCGGCGGGTTCCGGTCCGCGTGGGGGTCGGTGCGGTACGTCGCCGAAGGCTGGGAGGAGGAGCGGCTCGTCCGGTTCGTCGCCGGGCTCGGGCGGCATCTGGACGAGGCCGGACGGCGGCGGCTCACCGCATGGTCCGCGCGGCACCTGCCCGGCGCGGCGCCGGCGGCCCCGAGGTCCGGGCCCGCGTCGGTGATCGTCCGGCTGGAGCGGGTCACGTTCGACAACGCCTTCGACGTGACCGTGCACACCTGGATCGACGGGGCGGAAGGCCCGGGGCGCCCGACCGAGCGGGTGCCCGAGCGGCGGGTGCGGCCGGTGGTCGAGGCGGGCGTCGCGGCGCTGGCGCCCGCGCTGTTCGGACGCGACTGGATGATCGAGTTCGCGGTGCCGGAGAGCTGGCTCGGCAAGCCGTTCGAGCAGTGGTACGTCGACCCGCGCAACAGGATCTCGATGCGCAAGTACCCGGTGGTGGTGCGGGACGTGGAACGGCTGCGGCCCGACTCGATCCGGCGCGACCAGGCCCACCACCGCTGGCGGCTGCTGAACGAGCGGGGACGCAGCGAACCGCGTCCGATCGCGTGCGACGCACCCCGCAAAGGCAGCGAGTTCCAGGACTGGCTTGAGGCGAACATCGACTTCTGCGTGCTCGTCTACGGGTCGCGTCCGGTGAAGAGCTGGCTGACGGCCGCGCTCAACAACGGCATCCCCGTCATGCTCTGGACGCGCACCCCGTGCGACGCGTCGTCCCACGAGAACTGCCGCGGGCACCACGTCCTCGACGAGCTGACCGGCGCGGTCTGCGACAAGCACCCGGGCGACCTGCCGCAGGTGGCGCTCGCCCTGCGCAAGGCCGCCCTCCTCGCCCCCAAGGACGCGCCGCATCCCGGCCGCGACCTGACGCTGCTGTGGGACGACCCGTCCCGGCTGCCCGACCCCCCGCTCGCCATGGAGGTATAGGTGCCCGACTGGCTGCTCTACACCGGGAGCCGTCTCAGGCATGACGGCATCGACCGGCTGCCTCCACCGCCGCCATGGCGCGCGTTCGACGGTGAACCTGTCCTGCCGATCCCCGACCGGCCTTCGGGGAACGAGCATCAGGCGACGACCTACCGGCCCTCGGACGACGCCGTGCAGCAGGTCAACGCCGCACTGTACCTGCGTCGTCCGCTGCTCGTGACCGGGCCGCCCGGTACTGGGAAATCGACGCTGGCCTACGCGGTGGCGCACGAACTCGGTCTCGGCCCCGTCCTGCACTGGCCCATCACCAGCCGGACCACCCTGCGGGACGGTCTCTACCAGTACGACCCGCTGACCCGCCTGTACGCGGCCGGACGGGACGACGCCCCGCGCGAGGAGGACATCGGCCGCTACATCCGCCTCGGGCCGCTCGGCACCGCGCTGCTGCCCTACGAACGGCCGCGCGTCCTGCTGGTGGACGAGATCGACAAGAGCGACATCGACCTTCCCAACGACCTGCTCACCATCTTCGAGAAGGGCGAGTACGAGCTGCCGGAGCTGACCCGCCGCGCCGACCCGTCCGCCGAGGTCATGACCGCCGACGGTCCCGGCGACCGCGTCACCGTCACCGCCGGGACCGTGCGGTGCCGCGCGTTCCCGCTGGTCGTGATGACCAGCAACGGGGAACGCGAGTTCCCGCCCGCCTTCCTGCGGCGATGCGTGACGGTCGAGCTGCGGCAGCCGTCCGGGGAGGCCGAGCTGTCGGCGATCGTCCGGGAGCACCTCGGCGGCCTCGCCGACCAGAGCGACGACCTCGTCCGCCGCTTCTTCGAACGCTCCACGGCCGGGACGCTCGCCACCGACCAGCTCCTCAACGCCGTCTACCTGTGCCGC
This sequence comes from Actinomadura madurae, assembly GCF_900115095.1. Classification (GTDB taxonomy): domain Bacteria; phylum Actinomycetota; class Actinomycetes; order Streptosporangiales; family Streptosporangiaceae; genus Spirillospora; species Spirillospora madurae. The sequence goes on along the minus strand of NZ_FOVH01000003.1, from coordinate 707,311 downwards.
CACGCCGACACCGAGGACCGCCGCGCCCTGGCCGACCGCATCATGCCCTACCTGACCGGGCCCGTCGATGACGATTGACCGCCTCCGGGACGCCCTCTCGGCCATCGGGCCGCCGCCGGACGCCCGCGAGCTGAGCGAGATGCTGTGGCTCGCCTGCCACATCTCCCCTCCCGGAGAGGCAGCTCCCCCTGGGCCGCCGGTTCTGCCGCCCGTCTCCGAAGGGCGCGCGGACGAACCCGGCCTCGCGACGCCCCCCGCCCCGCCCGCACCGCCCCCGCCCGCCGAGCCGCTGACCGGGCTCCATCCCCGTCCCGCCACCGAGGCGGAGCCGGTGGGTGAGGCGTCCGAGGTGCTCGTCCCGACCGCGCCGATGCTCGCCGACCCGCTCGGCGTGCAGCGGGCGCTGCGCCCGCTGAAGCGCCGCGTCCCCTCCAGGCACCGGCGCGAGCTGGACGAGGACGCCACCGCCGCCCGCATCGCCGACACCCGCTTGTGGACGCCCGTCCTCGTCCCGTCGCCGGAACGCTGGCTCGGCCTCAGCCTGGTCGTGGACGCGGGCCCGACGATGCGGCTGTGGCGTCCGCTCGCCCGCGAGCTGGCCGAGACGCTCGTCCGCCAGGGCGCGTTCCAGGACGTCCACGTCAGCTACCTCGACGCGACCGGCCGCGTCACCTCCTCGCCCGAGGCCCCGCCCCGGGACCCGCGCACGCTGCTGGACACCTCCGGCCGCCAGGCCGTGCTCGTCCTCAGCGACTGCTCCGGCCCGCACTGGTGGGACGGGCGCGCCGCCCACGCCGTCCGCAGCTGGGCCCAGGCGGGGCCGACCGCCATCGTCCAGCCCCTCGCCGAGCGGCTCTGGCGGCGCACCGCCGCCCCCGCCGCGCCGGGCCTCGCCCACCTCCCGCGCCCCGGCGCGCCGAACACCGACCTGCGCTTCACCCCGTACGACGGCGCCGCCGGGGCCGGGGTGCCGGTGCCCGTCCTGGAGATCTCGCCGCGCTGGTTCGGCGCCTGGGCCCGGCTGGTCGCCGGCTCGGAACCGCAGCCGGCCGCCGTCGCGACGCTGCCCGCCCGCCCGTCCGGGACGGCCGCCCCGGTACGTCGCGAGCGGGAACTGCCGGTCGCCGAACGCGTCCGCCGCTTCCTCGCCACCGCGTCCCCGGACGCCGCCGAACTCGCCGCGCACGTCGCCGTCTCCGTCCCGTCCCTCCCGGTGATGCGGCTCATCCAGCACCGCGTCCTCGGCGGCTCGGGACCGGGGCAGCTCGCCGAGGTCCTGCTCAGCGGCCTGCTCCGCCCGGCGGGCGGCGTCCACTACGCGTTCGTCCCCGGCGCCCGCGAGGCCCTGCTCGACACCCTCCCGCGCCCCGAGGCGCTGCACACCCGGCACGTCCTGGAAGCCGTCTCCGCCGAGATCGAGCGCCGCGCCGGGACGTCCGCCGAGACGTTCCGCGCCCTGCTCCCCACCGACGGCGGCCCGGTCGCCCTCGCGGCCGACACCGACCACTTCGCCGTCCTCACCCCGGAGGCCCGCGACCACCTCGCCCCTGGCCCGCCTGCGGCTCCCGACCTGCTGGAACTCCTCGGCAGGCCGGTCGACGACCTCCTCGGCGACGACTGGGACCGGCCCCCGCGCCCCACGCTGATCGGAGTGGACAACGTCGGCCCGGTATGGCTGGACGTCCTCCGCGGCGATCCGGAACCGCCGCACGGGCAGATCACCGGTCCACGCCCCGAACGCGACGCATTGATGCGGACACTCGTCCTCAGCCTCGCGCTGACCCATTCGCCGAACATCGTCACCTTCAACTTCTTCGGCTTCGCCGAGCCCATGTCGTTCGCCGGCCTCGGAAGCCTTCCGCACACGACCCAGGGCGTGTACGCCCCGGCGGCGTCCTCTCATGCGGTGAGCGACATACCCAAGGTTCTCAAGGCCGAGCGACAGCGCCGGAAGGGCATCCTCCGGGCCGCCGGAGTCGGCACCTGGGAGGAGTACCAGGCCGCCGTCGACGACGGACGGCCACTCGATCCGCTCCCCGCCCTCATCGCGGTCATCGACGACTTCGGCCCCTTGCTGGAGGCGTATCCGGACCTGGGGACGTCGCTCGAAGATCTCTACAGAGAAGGCCCGGCCCACGGCATCACCTTCGTGCTCTGCTCACCCTCGGATTCGCCCGCACCGACGCCGTTCGCGGACAGGATCGGCTGGGTGCTCGGGACGCCCAGCCGGCACGACGAGGACGCGGCCTTCCTTCACGTCTTCGGCGAGCAGGCCCGCCCCCGGTTCCGACCCGCCCGCATCCTCGCGGACAGCGTCGCCCCTCTTGGGAACCGCATGCGGAGGCACTTCCTCGAAAGGTACGAGACCTCCCCGTCCACCGCGGAGCCCGAGCCGGAAGTCGTGCCCTCCGCCGTCCCGCGGTTCGACGTGCTCCGGCTGAACGGCGGCGGCCCCAGCGGGATGTTCCAGGAGGCCTGGGCACGGCCCGCCTCCACTCCGCGCAACCCGGCGATCGGCTACGACCCGGCCGGAAACGTCGTCAGCCTCTACCCGCTGGACGCCTCCGCCGGGCTCCCGCACGGCCTGATCACCGGCACCCCCGAAGACAGGCAGCGCATCGTCCGGGTTGTCACCCTCGCCCTCGCCGCCGGGCACTCCCCCGCGAACCTGAGCCTCGCCTTCGCCGGCCTGGGCGAGCATCCTCTCGGCGAACCCCTCGATCTCCCGCACGTCCGCTACACGCGGGACGAACTGCTCGGGCACCCTGACGAGCTCCAGCGCTTCCTCGACTACCTGACGCACGAACTCGGCACCCGGTCCGCCAGGCCACCGCGGAACATCCCGGGGGCCTCCGAGGCCACCACCACGACGCCCTCCGAAGAGGCGCCGCGCCTGCTGGTCGTGGCCGACGTGTCGCTGACGTTCCCGTCCAGCAGGCGCGAGGTGGGCGAGACGCTCCTCTCCCTGGCTCAGCGAGGCAGAGCCCTCGGCGTGCAACTCCTGCTCGCCTCGTCCACCGTCGAGAACACCACGATGTGGGACCGTTTCCTGCCCCTCCTCGGGTGGCGCATCGCGGCGAGCCGATTGCCTCCCGCCGAGCTTGAACGCGTCCTCGGACGACCGAACCTCCCCTTTCCCGACGACAGAGCGGCGTACCTCCTCGCCGGCGGCGGCTCTCCGCAACCGTTCACCGTGGCGGAGGAGCCCCCCGCCTCCGTCGTCGACGACTTCGTCACCCGGGCTCGGAACCGCTGGCGGGCGATGTCGGCGGAGGGCACCATCGTCGACGATCTGGTCATCGGACCCCGCGAGCGCCGGCGAACCGCGCTGGATGCCGTGGCCCCGGCCGCGCTGGACCGCCTGATCACCGGCCTGGACGAGGCGGTCGAGGACAGGCGGCGGACGCCCGAGGGCGAGCCGGTCGACGGCGCACGGGTGCGGGACGCGCTGCGGCAGATCTTGCAGGCAGAGGCCGACGACGTCCGCGACGGTGTCCCCGGCGGGCCACGCCATCTGGTCCTTCCCGGGCCGCGTACGCCCGAGATGTCCGCGGCGGCCCGGTTGTACGTGGACATGCTCGCCGACCTCGGAGCGCTCACGCGGAGCAACCTGACCTCGCTGGCGTACGCCGAGTCGCCGGGCTCCGAGGACGATCCCGCCGCCACCGTGTCGGGGATCTACAGGCTCACCCCGGGCGGTGCCGTCCTCGTCCACGACCGGCCGGACCAGGATCCGGAGACCGGTTACCTCGGCGCCGCCACCATCGAGAGCCTGATCTCCGCAATGGACGAGGACCCCGACGGCCCCTTGATGATCCTCTGCGGCGAGCCGGCCCGTTTCCGCGAACTGTTCCGCACGGTGCCCGGCTTCGCCGAACGCTTCCGATGGGTCTCCGCCTTCGATGCGACCCCCGCACGCCCCCGAGCGCGGGCGTCCCGCCAGGTGAGGCTCGGCACCGCCCCTGAGACCGGCGAGCCGGCGCTCCATGACTTCGGCATCGATCGGCATCTGCTGATCAGCGGCCCGTACGGATCCGGCAAGACCGTCCTGGTGCGCCGGATCGTGGACGAGCTGGTGTCGACCGGCACCGGTCGCGACCAGGCCGTCTACGTCCTGGACGAGGGCGATGCCCGGCTGACCCCCAGGACCGGCTGGGCGGAGGCCGGTGTGCGGTACACGACGTCGGCCGACGATTTCGGCCCGATGCTGAACGAGGCCATCTGGAGTGTGAGGGCGCGCCTGATCAGCGGCAGCGGCCCCGCGGTCTACATCGTCGTGGCGGGTCGCCAGCGGTTGCTCCGGGACGATCCGCTCGCCGAGTTCCTCCCCCAGCTGAGAACCAGCCGCGAGCACGGCATCCACCTCGTGCTCGCGCGGCATCAGATCACGCTCGGCGAACCGCTCGATCCCGTGGTCGTCGCCCTGCGGGAGCTGGGCGCCCCCGTGCTGCTGACCAGCTACGTCGGCGGGCACGAGGCGAGGCTGTGGGAGATTCCCCCCGAACTGCACGGCCCCCTGGCCCACGGTCAGGCTCTCCTGGCACACCCGGACCGGCACCGGCTCGTCCGATTGGACGAGCTCGCCTGAGCCATATTGGATCGAGCTGTCCATAACGTGTTACGGTGCGGGTATGGCGCGGCCCAGGAAGTTCGACGAGGGGCGGGCCGTCGAGGCGGCCATGCGGGCGTTCTGGACGGCCGGGTATGAGGCGACGTCCACGCAGGAGCTGTGCGCGGCCACCGGGCTCGGGCGCAGCAGCATCTACAACACGTTCGCCAGCAAGCACGAACTGTTCGTCAAGGCGCTGTCGCACTACATGGACGTGCGCACCACCCGGCTCATCGAGTTGCTCAAGGACGACGGGACGCCGATCCGGGAGCGGCTCCGCACCGTTCTGGAGTGGGCCGTCGCCCCGGACGAGAACGACCCGTCCGGGTGCCTCGTGGTGAACGCGACCGTCGAGCTCGGCCCGCACGACCCCGACATCGCCGAGCGGCTCGGACGGGACCGGCGCCGGCGGCTCGCCGCCCTCAAGGCCGCGATCGAGCGCGCCGTCCAGGCGGGCGAGATCGACCCCGCCAAGGACGCGGACGCGCTGGCGCACTTCATGATCTCGACCATCAGCGGTATCCAGGTCGCCGCCCGCGGCGGCGCGGGGCGGCCCGCCCTCACGGCGATCGCCGACACCGCCATGCACTCGGTCTAGACCCCGGCGGCCCGCGCGCCGCCCCTTTTTTCGGCCCAATTTTGTACTGATCTATCCAATACTGGAGGACACCGATGCCACTGGCCGTCTACGTGCTGGGGCTGGCGATCTTCGCGCAGGGCACGTCGGAGCTGATGCTGGCCGGCCTGCTGCCCGGCATGGCGCACGACCTCGGGGTCTCCGTGCCCGCCGCCGGGCTGCTGATCTCGGCCTTCGCGATCGGCATGCTCGCCGGCGCGCCCGTCCTCGCCGTCCTGACGCTGCGGTGGCCGCACCGGCGGGCGCTCCTGGCGTTCCTCGCGGTGTTCGCGCTGACGCACGTGGTCAGCGCGCTGACACCCGGGTACTGGACGCTGTTCGCGATGCGCGTCGTGGGCGCGTTCGTCTACGCCGGGTTCTGGGCGGTCGCGGCGGCCACGGCGGTCGACCTCGTCCCGGCGAGAGCGCGTGGCAGGGCGATGAGCGTCGTCGCCGGCGGGCTCACCGTCGCGGCGATCGTGGGGCTTCCGGCCGGGACGGTGGTCGGGCAGCACCTCGGCTGGCGGGCGGCGTTCTGGGTGGTGGCCGCGATGTCCGCGGCCACGATGGCGGGGGTCGCCGCGACGATCCCGGCGGGGCGCTCCGAGGGCGCACCGCCCCGGGTACGGGACGAGGTGCGGGCCCTCGCCGTCCCCCGGCTGTGGGTCCTGTACGGGACGATCGCGGTGGCCACGAGCGGGCTCCTCGTCACCTTCGGCTACCTGGGGGCGCTGCTGACCGAGACGACCGGGATCGCGGAGCGGTGGGTCCCCGGCGTGCTCGCGCTCTACGGCGTCGGCGCCCTCATCGGGATCACCGCCGGCGGGCGGACGGCCGACGCGTGGGGCGTCCCGACCCTGTACACCGGGTTCGGGGGCCTCACGGTCGTGTCGGTGCTGCTCGCGCTGACGGCCGGGTCGCCCCTCCCCGTGGTGGTGCTCGTCTTCCTGCTCGGCCTCGTCGGGTTCGGGACGAACCCGACGCTCAACTCGCGGGCGTTCGGGCTGGTGGACGGCGCGCCGACGCTGGTCGCGGCCGGGACCGTGGTCGCGTTCAACGTCGGTATCACCGTCGGGCCCTGGCTCGGCGGGCTCGCCATCGACGCCGGGGCGGGCTACAGGTCGACCGCCTGGATCGCCGCCGCGCTGGGCGTCATGGCGGTCGGGGCCGTCTGGGTCTTCAACCGCATGGGCTCGCGTGGAAGCTCCATAGAGCCCGCTTGTTCGGACGTTCCGCGATCGTCCAGATCCGGTGCCGGCCACGGAAGCACGACAGATCCTCGGGGCCGTGCGAGATCGTCCGGTACTTCACCCGGCCCCATCCGTTCCGGCCCGGCCGGGTCGTGAGGAGCCGGCCGCGCTCGGTGCCCCGGCCCTGGGTGAACCACCAGTGGCCGCGCGTCCTGACCCCGCCCTGGATCCGGTCGCCCGGCAGGGGCGCCCCCCAGGTGGCGCGGGCGGTCCCGCTCCCCGCCAGCGCCGCCATCGGCCAGGTGACGACGCGTCCCCGCGCCTGGTCCGGGCGGCAGTACTCGCCCGCGATGAGGACGTGCGGCGACCGGGTCCGGTCGACGCCCACCCACGACATGCGCAGCGGCCCCGACCCCTTGCACGCGCGGGCGCGCCCCCGCGTGAACCTCCGGTCGCCCGTCTGCGGCATCACGAAGCGGTATCCGTGGGCGTAGTACTTGCCACGGTGAAGCCCGACCCGGCCGGCGTGACCGGTCGAGCCCGCCTTGCTCCTGGCCAGGTCGTAGATCTGCCGCATGTCGAACTCGCGCAGCCCGCGCCAGGTGTCGGCCACGTAGAGCCTGTCGCCGTACCAGGCGATGCCGCCCGCGTGGACCTTGATGTCCCGGTAGGTGACGTGCCGGCCCTTCATGACCGGCTCGACCAGCAGGACGTGCCGGTAGCGGCGCCGGGCCGGGTCGACGAACGTGATCCTGACCTTGCCGTTCTCGTGCCAGGACACGACGAGCGGGCGGTCACCGCCCGACCACCGCTCGCCCGCGACGGCGTCCGACACGCTCGTCACGCCCTGCGGGATCCACGCGCGGGTGGCGGTGTCCGCGCGGTCGAAGCAGTACACCTGCGCACCGGACGGCACCGCGGCGGCCTTGCCGCAGCCCCGGCCCAGCCTGCTCGACCCGGACGCGCCGAGCAGCGCGCCGACGCCGGTCCTGCGCAGCCGGCCGGCGAGCGCCCGCAGCGGCGCGCTCCGGTCGGCGCCGCGGCGCAGGTCGAAGTCGCGGACCTTCAGCGGGGCCGCCCACACCGCCCCCTTCGCGACCGCCGTCCTCTTCGCGGGCGCCGCGTGGGCGATGCCCGGGGCAGCGGCCACCAGCGCGGCGAGCGGGACCCCGGCCGCGAGGGCCGCCGCCCCCGGCCACCGAACAATGGTCACCATATGCTGCAAGATCATCACAGTCCGCACCTACCCAGGCCGGACGGGACGGACGACCCCGGCACGATCTCGGGAAAGGCAAACTTCCGTCATCACCCGGACATGAGGGACGGGACGGCCCCGCGCGGGGGCCGTCCCGTCCTCGCGGGCAGGTCAGGTCCGGTCAGTCCGATCAGCCCGTGTCAGTCCGGTCAGCCAAGGCGGCACGTCCCGGTGTCGGACTTCGACGGGTCGCTCTCCGAGGTCCCCGTCAGCCGGAGCGTCGCGCGCCGGTCGGCGCCCGGCTTCGCCTTCGCCCACACCTCGACGTGCGTCCGGCCCTTCGCCTTGGCGGTGGCCAGCTCGTTCGGCAGCCACGTCGTCCAGCCCTCGCCGGACACGGCGGCCTTCAGCCGGAACACGTCGGAGCCGTGGTGGCCGCTGCCGCCGCGGCCCGTGTTGCGGAGCGCCAGCGTGCACTTGGCCCAGCCGCCGCCGGTCGGCCGGGCGCGGCCCGAGTCGACCCGCACGCCGCGCCGCTGCGGCCCGGCGCCGTCCAGCGAGCGGACCGCGACCGTGTAGGACAGGACGCCCTTCCGGTCCCGCCGAAGGTCGAGGACGTAGAAGTGCAGCCGGTTCGCCTCGTCGACGTACTCGTACTCGCTGCCGGAGTTCGTCCCGGCGTGGTACAGCGCGTCCGACAGCTGCCGGTAGTCGCCGATCGTCATCTTGCGCGGCGTGCCGTCCGGCATGACGAAGTCGACCTTGTCGATGTCCTGCGGGTTGGCGTCCGCGACCCAGATGAACGGGGCGCGGTCCTCGTCCTTCGTCTTCGCCAGCAGGACGCCGGAGTCCGGGGTGAAGGAGTCGGTGCCCATCCGGTCGACGACCTCGAGGGTGTAGTTGTCGTAGCCGCCGCCGTCGCAGAGCGGGTCCTCGCCGGTGTCGCAGGCCGGGCTCTCGTCGCCGCCCGCGCCGAGCTTCAGGTTGATGCCCGCGAGGCCGCCCCTGCCCGGCTCGGCCGCCCGCGCCGTCACCCTCGCCACGACCATGCCGGACGCGGCGAGCCCGTCCCGGTCGAGCTGGAGCACCTTCGCCGGATCGACCATGCCCAGCTTCAGCTTGTTGCGCAGCATGTGCTGCGCGCCCATGGAGCCGCCGCCCGTCGCCGGGATCGTCCATCGGCTGTGCGGGCCGCCGGGGCCGTTGAACGTGCCGCGGCTGAGCATGTCCCACGGGCCGCTGAAGGCGCGGCGCGGCGGCACGCCGTACGGGTTGTTGTAGTTGTCGCCGATGCCCAGGATGTGGCTGAACTCATGGGCGTACACCGACATGCCGGAGCTCTCCGCCTGGGTGGACGAGACGCCGGCGATGGCGTTCGGCCAGATCGTCGAGCCGGCCTGCCACGACGTCCAGGGGATGTAGCGGGTCTTCACCCAGTTCGGCAGGGCCGGGTCGCCCGGCCCCCACTCGGCCGGCACGTTCTCCGGCGTGCCGAACTTCATCTCGCCGAACTCCTGCCAGGTGGACGACTCGTCCTGCCCAGCACTGAGGAAGAACACGAAGTCGAACTCGCCCGCCGCCTCCTCGCCGATGTCGGCGACCCACGCGTCCCGCGCGTCCTTGCGCAGGTCGCGTTCGCAGGTGTCGCCGGCGGGGCAGCCCGTCCCGCCCTGCATGCCGTCGACGCCGTACTCATGGTCCTTGGCGGGCATGCGGTACGCGCCGAAACCGGTGAGGTTCACCCCGTACCGGCCGCCGGAGTCCTCCATCCAGTACTCGTGGAGCGTGTGGCCGCGGTTCAGCTCCTGCGGCTTGTTGAGGAAGTCCTGGTAGAACTTGGCGACCTGGTCGCGCGGGACGTCCCCCACCATCGTCGGGTTGCCGAAGATGGAGGAGTTCTTCGGCTGCGTCACCTCGAACGGCTGGTTCGGGTAGTCGGCCAGCACGACCGCGACGTTGAAGTTCCTCACCGACCCCTTGCGGGACGGGTCCGCCCACGACGTCCCCGGAACGGACCGGTAGTCGTCCCAGGTCATCGTGTCGGGGAGCTCGTACTTCTGCGGATCGATGGGACGCGGCGTGCCGGCGGCGAACGTGCGCGCGGCCGGCTCCGCGCGCTGCCACGGCTGCGTCTGCGGCCAGTGCCGCATCTGCCACGGGTTGGCGGTCGGCTCCGGGATGGGGGGTCTCGGCTGCGCGGCGGCCGGGACGGCCGCGACTCCCACGACCAGCCCCATCGCCGCCGCGGGCACCAGCAGCATCTTCTTGGCGCGCATGTCTCCCCTGCCTCAGATGGGTTGCTGAGTGAAGGTAAGACGGTGCGCCGCGCCCGGCTACGGCCGACTTAGCCGATCTTGCGCGGAACGCCCTGGCAGTTCGCGCGATGCCCGCAGGTCACAGGGGAAGCTCGCGTCCGGCGACGACGATGCCGTCGGCGTCGCTGTAGAGCCAGTCGCCGGGCCGGAACTCCACGCCGCCGAACGTCACCGGGACGTCGGCCTCGCCCGCGCCGTCCTTGGCGCTCTTGCGCGGGTTGGAGCCGAGCGCCTTCGCGCCGAGGTCCAGCCGGGCGAGCGCCGCCACGTCCCGCACCGCGCCGTTGATCACGACCCCGGCCCACCCGTTCGCCACCGCCGCCGCGGCGATCATGTCGCCCATCAGCGCGGACGCCAGCGACCCGGCGCCGTCCACGACCAGCACGCGGCCCTCGCCGGGCGTGTTGAGCAGCTTCTTCACCAGCCCGTTGTCGCGGTGGCAGCGCACGGTCGAGACGGGTCCGGCGAACACCGTCCGCGCCCCGTACTGCCGGAACTGCGTCTCGCAGCTGCGCAGCTCGTCCCCGAAATCGTCGATCAGGTCGGCGGTCGCGAAGTCCATGGCGGAAGCCTACGCAGGCGGTCTCGGGTCAGTGCGACCAAGGGTCAGTGCGACGGCGCGTCGGTGGGGCGCCCGATCAGCCGGGACAGGACGATCGCCGTCTTCGTCGCGGTGATGTTGTCCTCCCGGCGGAGCCGTTCGAGGGCCTGCTCCAGGTGCTGGATGTCGCGGGCCCGGACGTGCACGAGAGCGCTCGCGTCACCGCTGATCGTGTACGCCGCGACGACCTCCGGGTGGCCGCGGACGCTGGAGTAGATCTCCTCCGGGGACGTCGCGCCGGTGCAGAAGATCTCGATGAACGCCTCGGTCGTCCAGCCGAGCGCGGCCGGGTCGACGACGGCCGCGAAACCGTTGATCACCCCGTCCGCGCGGAGCCGGTCGACGCGCCGCTTCACCGCCGGGGCCGACAGCCCGACCCGGTCGCCGATCTGCGCGTAGGACGCGCGCCCGTCCGCCAGGAGTTGCGCAACGATTCGACGGTCCAGCTCGTCAAGACGCAACAAACAACACCCCCGAAGTCGGTTTTCGTCATTGGTCGGCGGTCAACTCCGAACATACGCTGGGAAGCGGACCGGCGGCCACCTGACCCCGCCCGGCCCTCACCCTCGGCACCGGCCCGCCGTCCGGGGTCCCAGCCATGTCCCGGCCCGACGGGCCGGGCCGAGCCGCGAAAGGAGCGTCGTGACGGCCACCGACCAGCTGCGAGCGATGTCCGAGGACCACAGCGCGCACAACTACCACCCCCTCCCCATCGTGGTCTCCGAGGCGGACGGCGTCTGGCTGACCGACGCCGAGGGCCGCCGCTACCTCGACATGCTGGCCGCGTACTCGGCGGTCAACTTCGGGCACCGCAACCCGCGGCTGACCGAGGCCGCGCGGCGGCAGCTCGACCGCGTCACGCTGGTGAGCCGGGCGTTCGACCACGACCAGTTCGGCCCGTTCGTGTCCGAGCTGGCCGAGCTGTGCGGCAAGGACATGGTGCTGCCGATGAACAGCGGCGCCGAGGCGGTCGAGACGGCGCTGAAGACCGCCCGCAAGTGGGGCTACGAGGTAAAGGGCGTCCCGGCGGACCGGGCGAACATCATCACCTTCGAGGGCAACTTCCACGGCCGCACGACCACCATCATCAGCTTCTCCACCGACCCCGACGCCCGCGACTCCTACGGCCCCTACACGCCGGGCTTCCGGACCGTCCCGTACGGCGACGTCGACGCGCTGAAGTCCGCGATGGACGACGCCACGGTCGGCGTGCTGATCGAGCCGATCCAGGGCGAGGCCGGCGTGAACGTCCCGCCGAGCGGGTTCCTGCGGGCGGTGCGGGAGCTGTGCACCGCGAACGGCGCGCTGATGATCGCGGACGAGATCCAGTCGGGCCTCGGCCGCACCGGCACCACGTTCGCGGTCGAGCACGAGGGCGTCGTCCCGGACGTCTACATCCTCGGCAAGGCGCTCGGCGGCGGCATCATGCCGGTCTCCGCGGTGGTCGCCGACCGCGACGTCCTCGGCGTCTTCAAGCCGGGCCAGCACGGCTCGACGTTCGGCGGCAACCCGCTCGCCTGCGCGATCGGGCGCGAGGTGATCGCGATCCTGAAGACCGGCGAGTACCAGGAGCGGTCCCGGACGCTCGGCGCGCACCTGCACGAGCGGCTCGGCCGGCTGCCCGGCGACCTCGTCCGGGAGGTCCGCGGCCGCGGGCTGTGGGCGGGCGTCGAGCTGCACGGCAGGGCCCGCCCGGTCAGCGAGCGGCTCATGGACCTCGGCGTCCTCGCCAAGGAGACCCACGAGACCACGCTCCGCCTCGCCCCGCCGCTCGTCATCGAGCGCGCCGACCTCGACTGGGCCCTCGACCAGCTGGAAATCGCGTTGAAGGGCTGACGAGGTCCCCTGACCAGGGAACGCCGCCGGGCAACGGCGCCCGGCGGCGTTCCCTCGTTCATCGCAAACCCGTTTCTCGTCAAAGGGTTGACCGCCGCCCGCCCCGGCGTGTCGGCGCGGCCCGCGCCCGGGGGCAGGGTGGGCGGCATGCTGCGGAACTGGGGCGGGCGCCGGGTGGCCTTCGGGTGCGGAGGGCTGCTGGTGGGCCTCCTGCTGGTGATGGGCGGCGGGCTCTACCTGCTGCAACGCGCCTACGACGGGGAGGTCGACCGGGTGTCCGGCGCGCTGCCCACCGGGGCGGGGCGCCCGTCCTCCAGCGGGCGGGGCGAGAACTGGCTGCTGATCGGGTCCGACCGGCGCGCCGACATGCCCTCGATGGGCGCCCGCGCCGACACGATCATGCTGGTGCACCTGTCCGGGCGCGGCGACCGGGTGTCGGTCGTCGCGATCCCGCGGGACGGCTGGGTGCCCGTCCCCGGGCACGGCCGGACGAAGATCAACGCGGCGTTCGCCTACGGCGGTCCCGCGCTGCTGGTCCGGTCCGTCGAGCAGCTGACGCGCGTCCGCGTCGACCACTTCGCCGCGCTCGACTTCGGCGGGTTCGTCACGATGACCGACGCGCTCGGCGGCGTGGACGTCACCATCACCAAGAAGACCTTCGACCCGATGCACGACCGGACGTGGGAGGCCGGGCGCCGGCACCTGAACGGCGTCGAGGCGCTGGACTTCGTCCGGCAGCGGTGGAACCTGCCGGGCGGCGACCTCGACCGGATCAAGCGGCAGCAGGCGTTCCTGAACGCGCTCGCGGCCAAGGCGCTGGACACCCGCAACCCGATCAAGATCGACCGGTTCATCCGGGCGGTGACCCGCTCGGTGACCGTGGACGACTCGGTGACCGCCGGCACGCTGCGCGGGCTCGCCCAGCGGCTGCTCAGGACGTCGCTGCTGGAGTACGTGACCGCCCCGGTCGCCGGGACGGCCGAGCGGGACGGCCAGAGTGTCGTACTCCTGGACGAGGATGGCTCCCGCGAGCTGTTCACCGCCGTCCGGGAGGACCGGGTCGGCGACTACGTGGCCCGCAACGGGGCGGCCAACTCGGTGGACGCCGTGCGCTGAGCCGCCCATAACCTGGGAAATATCGGAAATAGCGGGCCATTTGGCGGTCACAGTCTGGATGGATTAGTCTGAGTGGACTAATCCACCTCCGACCATGAGGCCGGCGCCATGTCCCGACCCCTCACACCGCTCGCGCTGACGGTGCTGCGCATGCTGTGCGACAGCCCGATGCACCCGTACGAGATGCAGCAGCGCATCCGCGACCACGCCTACGACCAGGCCGTCAAGATCACGCACGGCTCGCTCTACCACTCGGTGGAGCGGCTCGCCGCGGCCGGCCTCATCGAGCCGCTGGAGACCAGCCGCGAAGGGCGCCGCCCCGAGCGCACCGTCTACGCGGTGACCACCGCCGGACGCGACGCCGCCCAGTTCCGGCTCGCCGAGCTGCTCGCCCGTCCGAGCGAGGAGTTCCCGCTGTTCGGCACCGGGCTGGCGTTCATCAACCTGCTCCCGGAAGGCGAGGTCGCGCGCCTGCTGCGCAACCGGACCGTCTCCCTGGAAGCGGCGCTGGCCGGGCACCAGGCCGCCCACGACTCGCTCCGCAAGCAGGGCATCGAGCGCTACAAGCTGATCGACCAGGAATGGCTGATCGCACGCCTGCGCAGCGAGCTCGACTACGTGCGCGGGATCGTCGACGACCTGGAGGCCGGCCGGCTCACCTGGAAGGACAGCGAGACGCGGGCGATCTGCCACCCGCGGCCTCGGCCACGACCGCACCACACCGACGACAAGGGGGCCTCATGAGCAAATGGCGCGGCAATCCCTGGGCGATCCTGCTGACGCTCTCCCTCGGATTCTTCATGACGCTGCTCGACCTGACGATCGTGAACATCGCGATCCCGGGCATGATCGACAAGCTGGACGCCTCGCTCGACCAGGTGCTGTGGGTCGTCAACGCCTACATCCTGGTGCTCGCCGTCCTGCTCATCACCGCCGGCCGCCTCGGCGACCTGTGGGGCAAGAAGAACCTGTTCATCGCGGGCGTCGCCCTGTTCACGCTGTCCAGCCTGGCGTGCGGTGTCGCGCAGAGCCCGGCGCAGCTGATCGCGGCCCGCGCCGTGCAGGGCCTCGGCGCGGCGCTGCTGATGCCGCAGACCATGTCGATCATCATCGGCGTGTTCCCGCCGCAGCGGCGCGGCGCCGCCCTCGGCGTGTGGGGCGCGGTCGCCGGGGTGTCCACCATCGCCGGGCCCACCGTCGGCGGCCTGCTCGTCACCACCCTCGACTGGCGGTGGATCTTCTTCGTGAACCTGCCGATCGGCATCCTGGTGCTGGCCATGGCGGTGCCGATCCTGCCGGGCCACACCCGCACCGTCCGGCACCGGTTCGACCTGCCCGGCGTCCTGCTGGCATCCGCGGCGCTGTTCTGCCTCACCTTCGCACTCACCGAGGGCCAGAAGTACGAGTGGAACGAGGGCATCTGGGGGCTCGTCGCCGCCGGGCTCGGCCTGTTCGCGATCTTCGTCGTGCAGCAGCGGGGCCGCCAGGACGGCGAGCCGCTCGTCCCGTTCTCGCTGTTCCGGGACCGCAACTTCACCCTCCTGAACCTCGTCGGCGCGGCCGTCTCGGTCGGCATGATCGGGATGTTCCTGCCCATGACCATCTACCTGCAGTCCGTGCTCGGCTTCAGCGCGCTGGAGGCGGGCCTGGTGATGGCGCCGTCCTCGATCGTGTCGATGTTCCTCGCGCCCGTCGCCGGACGGATGTCGGACCGCATCGGCGGCAAGTTCATCCTGATGGCCGGCCTCGCCCTCTACGGCCTCGGCATGGTGTGGCTCGTCCTCGTCGCCGAGGTCGGGACGCACTGGACGGCCTTCGTCGCCCCGCTCGTCGTGGCCGGCTTCGGCATCGGCGGCGTGTTCGCGCCGATGGCCACCGAGGCGACCCGGAACGTCCCGCCGCGGCTCGCGGGCGCCGCGTCCGGCGTCAACAACACGATCCGGCAGGTCGGGTCCGTGCTCGGCAGCGCGGCGGTCGGCGCCGTGATGCAGAACCGGCTGGCGTCCGCGCTCCGGGACGAGGCGACCGCCCGCTCGGCGGCGCTTCCGGCCGACGTCCGCGGCGGCTTCGTGCAGGGGTTCGCGGACGCCGCCAAGGGCGGCCTGGAGGTCGGCGCCGGGCAGAGCGGCGCCCGGCAGCAGCTCCCGGCCGGTGTCCCGCCGGGCGTGGCGCACCGCGTCCACGAGCTGGCCGGCCAGGTGTTCTCGCACGGCTTCGTGCACGCGATGAAGCCGACGATGTGGCTGCCGATCGGCGTCATCCTGCTGAGCGCCGCCGCCTGCCTGACCCTGAAGGGCCACCGGACCGGGACACCGGCCGCGACGGCGGACCCCGAACCGGCTCCGCTCGCGTCCTGACGCCCTAGCCGCGCGTGCGGCCCGCCTTGCCGAGCAGCCAGTCGCCCGGCGGGCGGGCCGGCGGCGTCAGCATGACCCCGAGCACGGCGGCGACCATGCCGCCGATGATGAACACGTAGCCGGCGAGGGTCGCGGGGACGACGAGGTCGCCCTCGGGGCGGCGCATCGACAGGACGAACACCACGATGCCCCACACGACCGCGGGGACCGTCCCGCCGAGCCGCCCGCCCATCCCCCGGCCGGACAGCCGCGCCATCGCGAACACCAGCCCCACCAGGACGATCGCCGCGAGCGGGACGGGGCCGGCGGTCCAGTCCTGGGCGAACGAGCCGACCACGCCGAAGACGCCGCCGAGGATGCCGAGGGCCGCGTAGGCGGCACCGGACAGGAACGCGTCGCCGGCGCCCTCGCCGCCCGCCCGTTCCAGGCCGGGCGGGCCGGCGTCCACCGGCGCCGGATCGCCTTCCTTGGCGAGGCTGACGTGCGCGTCGTCGTCCTTGTCCACGGACGCCAGGGTACCGGCCCGGCCTGCCGGGCGATGCCGGGAAACCGGGCGGTCAGTCCCGGGCGCCGGCGAGGCCGGCGAAGAGGTCCTTCTCCCGGCGGCCGGGGCCGAGCGGGCCGAGTTCACCGGCCTGCAGGACGAAGTACTCGGTGCCGAACGCCTGCTGCCCCAGGTTGTTCGAGAGCGCGAAGAACGGCCCGACCTGCTCGGGCGCGACGACGATCTGGGTGCGGTGGGCGCGCAGCGCCGCGAGCTTGGCGGGCAGGTGCGCGCGGGCGTCCACCACCGTGGTGACCTGGCCGTCCGGGACGCCCGAGCCCAGCTCGTCCAGCCCGGCGACGCGGGCGAACGGCAGCTTGGCCTCGCGCATCACCGCGATCGCGCGGGCGAGGACGGTCCGCGGGGTGGCGTAGGCGTAGAACTTGGCGGCCCGCCACGGCTCGGCGCCGTCCTCGTGGGCCGGGTCGGCGGCCAGCTCGAACGCCCGCCACGCCACCCGGTACGCCTGGATGTGGTCGGGGTGCCCGTAGTTGCCGCGCTCGTCATAGGTGACGATGACCTGCGGGCGCAGCTCCCGGATCACCGGGACGAGGTCCAGCGCGGCCGTCGTGACGTCGGCCTGCCAGAAGCAGCGCGGGTCGTCGTTGGTGGGCGCGCCCATCATGCCGGAGTCGCGCCAGCGGCCCGCCCCGCCGAGGAAGCGGTGGTCGCGGACGCCGAGCGCCTCGCACGCCGCCGCCAGCTCGCCGATGCGGTACTCGCCCAGGCTGTCCTCCTTGTCGGAGGCCAGATGGCGCAACTCCTCGGGGATGACCTCGCCCTCCTCGCCCAGCGTGCAGGTGACGAGGCAGACATGGGCGCCCTCGGCGGCGTATTTGGCCATGGTCGCCCCGGTCCCGATGGACTCGTCGTCCGGATGGGCGTGGACGAACAGGATCCGCGGCTCCTTCATAGTCAACGAGCCTACTCAGGGCGCGGCATCGCGGCGATGACCGCCCTCCCCCGCGTATCGCGGAAGCGTCACCGGCCCGGCTCAGTCGCCTCCGCCGGGGGGCGTCGTGCCGCCGCCACCGCCGCCACCGCCGCCACCGGGGCCTCCGCCGCCTCAACCGCCACCGGTCGGCGGGTCCTCCGTGGTCGGGGGCTCCTCCGTGGTCGGGGGCGGGGTCGGCGGCTCCTCCGTGGTAGGCGGCTCCTCGGTCGGGGCGGACGTGTTCGGAGGCGGCGTGTTCTGCCGGGTCCGGGTCCGGGTCGGCGTGGGCTCCTCGGGCTCCTCGTCCGTCGGCGAATCCGAGACCGTCGGGGAGTCGCTCACCGTCGGCGTCGTGGGCGCGTTCGGGTCGTCGCCGCCGCGGGTCGCCGCGAACACGCCGACGACGAGCGCCAGCACGGCGATCGCGGCCACCGCCGCGACGATCGGCCACCGGGACTTGCGCTCGGGCTCCCAGTCGTCGTACCGGCCGCGCGTCCCGCGGCCCGGCGGGGCCGGGGGCCGCGCGGGCGGCAGGTTCCCGGTGTACTCGGCGGGCGACACCCGGCGCGTCCCGCCGCCCGGGTGCGTGGCGGCGCCCGCGAGGCCGGCGCCCGCGAGGCCGCCCGCGGCGAGCGTCGAGCCCTCCGCGAGCATCGTGGTGGCCTGCGCCGGGTCGTCCATCCTGGTCTGCCCGGAGCCGCCCGGCCCGCTGCCGATCAGCGCCATCATGATCTGCTGCGCGGTGGGCCGCCGCTCGGGCTCCTTGACCAGGCACGCCGCGATCAGCCGGTGCAGGTCGGCGGGGACGCCCTCCAGCGACGGCGGCTCGTGCATCACCCGGTTGATGACCGCGACGACGGTGTCGTCGCCGAACGGGGGGTGCCCGGTCGCCGCGAACACCATCGTGGTGGCCCACGCCCACACGTCCACGGCCTCGGTGAGCGTCGCGCCCGCCACCTGCTCGGGCGCCATGTAGGACGGCGTCCCGATCGCCTTGGTCGCGTTCGTCTGCCCGGTGTCCAGGGCGCGGGCGATGCCGAAGTCGATCACTCGCGGCCCGTCCGGAGCCATGATCACGTTGTGCGGCTTGAAGTCGCGGTGCACGATGCCGGCCTGGTGGATCGCGACCAGCGCGGTCGCGGTGCCGATCGCGAGCCGGTCCAGCGGCGCGCCGCTGATCGGGCCGGTCTCGGTGACCTGCTTGTACAGCGACGGGCCCGGCACGTACTCGCTGGCGATGTAGGGCTGGTCGCCGGCGACGTCGGCCTCCAGCACCTGCGCGGTGCAGAACCGCGCGACCTGCTTGGCCGCCTGCGCCTCGCGGACGAACCGGTTGCGCGCCATCGTGTCCCCGGCCAGGTCGGCGCGCAGGAGCTTGATCGCGGCACGGTTCCCGGAGGCGTCCACACCGGCGTAGACCACGCCCTGGCCGCCCTCGCCGAGACGCTCGACGATCTCGTACGAGCCCAGCCGCCGGGGATCTCCCGGCTGCAGCTCCGGCATTGACCACTCCTCCGCCGCGACGACAAAAGTGCTTGGGGAAGCTTTGAGCTTACGCGAGCGCGGACCCGGGCACGGGTCGTTCCCCGTCCACCACGCGACGACCCGTGATCATAGAGGCAGGAGACCGCCGTGCGCCGTACTTCCGCACCGTCCTGGCAGACTCGGATGCCATGAGCATCAGCTATCCGCGGCAGAGCGCCCGCACGCGCAGGTTCAGCCTCGGCGTCCCGCGCGCCTTCCAGATCGCGCCGGACGAGTCGCGCGTCGCGTTCCTGCGCACCAGGGCGGGCGACGACCCGGTCACCTGCCTGTGGACGCTGGACACCGCGACCGGCGAGGAGAGGTGCGTCGCCGACCCGGCCGCGCTGGACGTCCCCGGCGAGGAGAACCTGCCCGCCGAGGAGCGGGCCCGGCGGGAACGCGCCCGCGAGCAGGCGGGCGGGATCGTCGGGTACGCCACCGACCAGGCCATGCGGCAGGCCGTCTTCACGCTGGGCGGGCGGCTGCACGTCGCCGACCTGGACACCGGCCTGGTCCGGGAGCTGCCGGCCCGGCCGCCGGTCTTCGACGCGCGCCCCGATCCCGCGGGCCGGCGCGTCGCGTACGCGTCGGGGCGGACGCTGCGGCTCATCGAGATGGACGGCACCGGCGACCGGGCGCTCGTCCAGCCGGAGTCCGACCAGGTCTCCTACGGCCTCGCCGAGTTCGTCGCGGCCGAGGAGATGGGCCGGATGCGCGGCCACTGGTGGTCGCCCGACGGCGGGACGCTGCTGGTCGCCCGGGTCGACGAGACGCCGGTGCAGCGGTGGCACATCGCCGACCCCGCGAACCCCGACCGGCCGCCGTCCGAGATCGCCTACCCGGCGGCCGGCACGCCGAACGCGCTGGTGTCGCTGGTGCTGCTCAAGGTCGACGGGGGGCGCGTCGCCGTCGCGTGGGACCGCGGCGAGTTCCCCTACGTCGTCACCGCGTCCTGGGACCGGCACGGCCTGCTGGTCGTCGTCCAGCCGCGCGACCAGCGCTCCCAGCGGGTGCTGAAGGTCGACCCGTCCAACGGGGAGACGACCCTCCTGCACAACGAGCACGACCCGGTGTGGACCGACATCGTCCCCGGCCTGCCCGCCCGTACGCAGTCCGGCGACCTCGTCTGGATCACCGAGGACCCCGGGACGGACACGCGGCGGATCACCGTCGCGGGGCACCCCGTCACGCCCGGCGGCCTCCAGGTCCGCGCCGTGCTGGGCGTGGAGGGCGAGTCCATCCTCTTCACCGCCTCGGAGGAGTCCACCGAGATCCACCTCTACTCCCTCGACTACCACTTCGACGCGCCCGACGTGACCCGGCTCACCGAGGGGCGGGGCGTGTTCGGGGGCACCCGCTCCGGCGGCGTCACCGTGGTCTCGGGCGCGCGGCTGGACCGGCCCGGTTCGGAGGTCGAGGTGCGCACGCCGTCCGGCACGCACCCCGTCGCCTCCCTCGCCGAGACCCCCGTGATCACCCCGCGGGTGGAGCTGCTGCGCTCCGGCGACCGCGAGATCCGCACCGCGGTGCTGCTGCCGTCCGGGTGGGAGCCGGGCCGGGGCCGCCTGCCCGTCCTCGTGGACCCCTACGGCGGGCCGCACGCGCAGCGCGTCCTCGCCGTCCAGCGCATGTACTGCGAGGCGCAGTGGCTCGCCGACCAGGGCTTCGCCGTCGTGATCGCCGACGGCCGCGGCACGCCGGGACGCGGCCCCGCCTGGGACCGCGCCGTCCGCGGCGACTTCGTCGGGCCCGTCATCGAGGACCAGATCACGGCGCTGATCGAGGCGGCGCGCGTGCACCCAGCCGCGTTCGACCTCGACCGCGTCGCGATCCGGGGCTGGTCGTTCGGCGGCTGGCTCGCGGGCCTGGCCGTCCTGCACCGCCCGGACGTCTTCCACGCGGGCATCGCGGGCGCCCCGGTCACCGACTGGCGGCTGTACGACACCCACTACACCGAGCGGTACCTGGGCCACCCCGACGAGGAGCCGGACAACTACACCGCCAACTCCCTCATCGAGAGGGCCGCCGACCTCAAGCGCCCGCTGATGCTGATCCACGGCCTCGCCGACGACAACGTGGTGGCGGCGCACACGCTGCGCCTGTCCTCGGCCCTCCTCGCGGCGGGACGCCCGCACACCGTCCTGCCGCTGTCGGGCGTCACCCACATGACCCCGCAGGAGGTCGTCGCCGAGAACCTCCTGTACGCACAGGTCCAGTTCCTCGAATCGAATCTCACCTAGCGCAGGTCTCGCCGCCGTGCCAGGAGCTCCATAGGGAGGCGTAGGAGCCCCGGGCGGCGATGAGCTCGGCGTGGGTGCCGAGCTCGGTGATGCGGCCGTCCTCCACCACCGCCACGCGGTCGGCGTCGTGGGCGGTGTGGAGGCGGTGCGCGATCGCCACGACGGTGCGGCCGTCCAGGACGGCGGCGAGCGAGCGTTCCAGCCGGCGGGCGGCGCGCGGGTCGAGCAGCGACGTCGCCTCGTCCAGGACCAGCGTGTGCGGGTCGGCGAGGACCAGCCGGGCCAGCGCGAGCTGCTGCGCCTGCGCGGGCGTCAGCGTCTCGCCGCCCGAGCCGACCACCGTGTCGAGGCCGGGGCCGTCCCAGTCGACCGCCCGGAGGACCCGGCCGATCTCCTCGTCGGACGCGCCCTCGCGGGCCATCACGAGGTTCTCGCGCAGCGTGCCGCGGAACACGTGATGCTCCTGGGTGACCAGCGCGACGTGGCCGCGCAGGTCGTCCAGCGGCAGCTCCACCAGCGAGACGCCGCCGGCCCCCGCGCCGGCGTCGCCGTCGAGGGTGATCGACCCCGAGCGCGGGCCGTCCACCCCGGCGAGGAGGCGGCCGAGCGTCGACTTGCCCGCGCCGCTCGGCCCGACCATCGCCAGCCGCTCACCGGGCCGCAGGGCGAGGTCCACGCCGTGCAGGACGTCCTGCCCCGGCCGGTAGGAGTAGCGGACGTCCCGCGCCGTGAGCCGCTCCCCGTCGGGGACGCGCCCGCCGGGCTCGCGGTCCGGCGGGACGTTCCCGACGCCCAGCAGGCGGGCCAGGGACGCGCCGCCGAGCTGCAGCTCGTCCAGCCACGACAGCACCGTGTCGACCGGCTGGATCAGCTGCTGCGCGTACAGGGTCGCGGCGGTCACCTGCGCGAGCGTCGCCATGTCGTGGATGTAGAGGAAGCCGCCGACCAGCAGCGTCGACACGATGGGCAGCACGAAGCCCATCTCGGCCGCGGGGAACAGCACCATGCGCAGCCGCAGGGTGTATCGCTCGGCCCTGTAGGACCGCGCGATGTCGGCGTCGCCCCGCTCGTGCCTGCGGTCGGCGAGGCCGAGCGCCTCGACCGTCCGGGCGCCCTGGACGGTCTCGGTCAGCCCGTCCGCGATCTGCGACCAGGACGCGTTCTCCCGCAGGTAGCCCTGGTGGGCGCGCGGCAGGTACCAGCGCATGACCGCCCACAGCATCGGGACGGCGACCAGCGCGGGCAGCGCGACGAGCGGCCCGTTCAGAAGCAGCGCCCCGACGGTGAACCCGCCGACGACGATGGCGACGAGGGTCTCCGGCATCGCGTACCGGGCGGACGTGCTGAGCGTGTCCACGTCGCGGGACGCGCGGGTGACGAGGTCGCCGGTGCCCGCGCGCTCGACGGTGGACAGCGGCAGCGCCAGGACGCGGTCGACGAACTCCTCCCGCAGCTCGGCCAGCACGCGCTCGCCCAGTTTCGCGGACGCGAGGTAGGCGTACCGGGTCAGCACGCCCTGCACGACCACGAACGCGGCGATGGCCAGGCCGATCGCGGTGATGTCGGCCCGGCCGTCCCTGACGTCCTCGACGAGGGCGCCGAGCAGCCGGGGGGTGACCAGCCCGGTCACGGCGGCGAGCGCGTGCAGGACGAGCACCCCGGCCAGCGCTCGGGGATGGCGCAGCACGAGCCGCCGCGCATACGCCCGCACCTGCGCGGTCGTCGCGACCGGCAGTGTCTCGGCACTCACGTTCCCGCCCTTTCCGCGGTCTCTTCTCTGGAGGTCGCTTCTCCTCTGGTGACGGTCGCCTCGTAGTGCGGCTCGCTCTGGAGGAGGTCGCGGTGGGGTCCCTCCGCGACGACCAGGCCGTCCTGGACGAAGGCGACGTGGTCGGCACGGTCCAGCATCAGCGGGCTGGTCGTGCAGACCACCGTGGTACGGCCCGCGCGCGCTTGGCCGAGCCTGTCGGCGATGCGGGCCTCGGTGTGCGCGTCCACCGCGCTGGTGGGCTCCACCAGGACGAGGACGTCGGGGTCGGCGGCGAGCGCCCGCGCTAGGCGAAGGCGCTGCTGCTGGCCTCCCGAGAACTCCCGACCGGCTTCGACCACGTGGGCGTCCAGGCCGACCGCCTCGACGATGTCCTCCGCACAGGCGTCCCGGATCGCCGCCCGCAGCGTCGCCTCGTCACCGCCGGGCGCCAGCGTCTCGGCGAGGGGCCCGGAGAACAGGCGGTCCTCGTTGACGGCGACCAGGATCCGCTTCCGGACGTCGGCGACGTCGTGCAGCGAGACGCCGCCGAAGTCGACGTCGCCGTCCCGGTAGCGGCCCAGCCGGTCGGCGATCGCCTGCGCGTCGCGCGGGTCGGCCGCCGCGATCGCGGTGACCCGGCCCGGCCGCACGACCAGCCCGGAGGCGATGTCGACCAGCTCGGCACCCGCCGCCGGGCGGGCCGTCCCGGTGTCCGGCAGCTCGGGGTCGAGCCGTAGCAGCGCGGTCACCCGGCCGGCCGCGACCAGCCCCTTGGTGATCTTGCCGGCCGCCTCGCCGAGGGTCTTCAGCGGCACGATCAGGAACACCGCGTAGCCGTAGAACGCGACCAGCTCGCCCACGCCGATCGTCCCGCGCGCGGCGAACCGGGCGCCGACCCAGGTCACCAGCGCGATCAGCAGGCCCGGCAGCAGCACCTCGGCGCCGTTCATCCGGGTCTCGGCCCGCGCGACCGCCACCCCCGCGGCGCGCACCCGCTGCGACTCCGCGCGGTACCGGCCGGAGAACAGCGCCTCGCCGCCGATGCCGCGCAGCACCCGCAGGCCCGCGACGAGGTCGGTGGCGTGCGTGCTCAGCTCGCCGACCAGCTCCCGGTGCGCCAGCTCCCGCTCGCGGTAGGGGCGCAGCAGCGGCGCCGCGACCGCCAGGATCAGCGGGACGCCGACCAGCACGATCAGCCCGAGCGGCGGCGACGTCGTCAGCAGGATGCCGGTCACGGCGGCGATCGCGACCACGGCCCCCGACCCGCGGGCGATGATGTCCAGGGCGTCCCCGATGTGCGACACGTCCGACAGGCCGATGCTGACCACCTCGCCCGCGCTCACCCGCTTCGGCAGCGTCCCGCCGAGCCGGGTGGACTGCCGGGTGACGAGCTGGACCGTCCGGTAGGCCGCGGCGAGCCAGTTGAACACCGCGAACCGGTGGCGGACGGCGCCCGCCACGGCCTGCACCACGCCGAGCCCGGCCAGGACGGCGCCCCACGTCACCAGGGCGCGCTCGTCCCGCGCCGCGACGCCGTCGCCGATGGCGCGGCCGACGGCGGCGGGGATCAGGGCCTGGCTGAGCATCCACACCACGCCGAGGGCCGCGCCGGCGGTGACGCTGCGCCACTGGACGCGCAGCAGCCACAGCAGGTAGCGGGCTGGGGTGGTGTGGTCGGGGCCGCCAGGATCTTTCTCCGGCAACGGCTTCACGCGTCGAAGGTTATGCAGCGGATCGCCGGAATCTCGACTGGTTTTTCAGCAGGGCGGATCCAATTCCGGTCAGTCCGAAAACTCGTCCACGGATGCGCCCAGGGGGTGCGGCACGCCGCGCGGACACGCTAAGGTCAAGCTCGTACGGAGCGAGCCCCACTCCGCTCCTTGAGCCGGGACCCTGGCGGCTAGGCCGATGCCGCTGCCCCGGCGCGGCCGGTACCGCTCCCCTGCCGCCGCAGGAATAAAGCGGATCGCCACGGCCGTTGCCAGTGCCGTCGCCAGCCCGACTTTCCGGAAGCCCTGTGAGCACCATCAGCCATCAGACTCATCCCTTCACGCCGGGGACCGAGGACAGGATCGACCTGCTCCTCATCGACGACGACCCCTCCGACGTCCTCATGGTCGAGAAGATGCTCGCCGAGAGCGGCATGGACGCGGGCATCACCGTCGCGCAGGACCTCGCCACCGCCGCGCGGACGCTGACCCGGCGCACCCAGTGCATCATCGTCGACCTGTCCACGCCCGGCATCGACCGGCTGGAGGCGCTCCGGCAGGTGCTCGGCCTTTCCGGCACGGCGGCCGTGGTCGTCCTCACCGGCCTGGACGACGCCCACCTCGGCGTGCAGGCGGTCGCCGCGGGCGCCGAGGACTACCTGGTCAAGCAGGAGGTGGACGCGCCGCTGCTGGCCCGCGCCATCCGCTACGCCATAGAGCGCAAGCGCTCGGAGGAGACCGAGCGGCGCCTCGTCGAGGCCCGCATCCTCGGCCGGGAGAACGCGCGGCTGGAGCGCGGGCTGCTGCCCGTCCCGCTCATCGACGACCCGTCGCTGCGGCACCACACCCGCTACCGGCCCGGCCGGCGGCGCGCGCTGCTCGGCGGCGACTTCTACGACACCGTGCAGACCGACGGCGGCGCGGTCCACCTGATGATCGGCGACGTCGCCGGGCACGGCCCCGACGAGGCGGCCCTCGGCGTCCAGCTGCGGATGGCCTGGCGGACGCTCGTCCTCGCCGGCCACACCGGCGAGCAGCTCCTCGGCACCCTCGACACCGTCCTCGGCCACGAGCGGCGCAGCGAGGAGATCTTCACCACCCTCTGCATGATCACGATCGCGCCGTCCCGGCGGACCGCGCGGATGCACCTGGCCGGCCACCCCGCCCCGCTGCTGTTCCGCGGGGCGCCCGGCGCCGGCGGCGAGGTCACCGCCCTGCCCGACTACGCGCACGGCCCGGCGCTCGGCCTGGTGCCCGGCGCCGAATGGCCGACCACCGAGATCGACCTCGGCGAGTCATGGGCCCTGATGCTCTACACCGACGGCCTGATCGAGGGACGGGTCGGCCCCGGCTCCGAACGGCTCGGCACCGAGGGCCTCACCGGCCTCGCCCGCGCGGCGCGCGGCAAGGGCGCCACGGGACGCCGCCTCATCGACGAGCTGGTGGGCGAGGTGGAGCGCCTCAACGGCGACGCCCTGACCGACGACCTCGCCGTCCTGCTGCTGTCGCGGCGCGCGGAGGCCGCGGAGGCCGGGGAGCTCTGACCCGGCGGCCCCGGCACACCTGCCGACCACACGCCGCCGACCTCCGTCAATGTCTTCTGGATCACTGTCCGGGAGGGTTCCCGCACCGCCTGTGAAGTCTCTCACCTGGGCAGACGTCACGGAACGGCCACAAGCCCCGGCCTGCTTGTGTGCATAGCCTGCGGCTATCGCAACGAGTGTCCTGGTGACTTGGAAAGAATCGCCGAACCGGACATAGCGTGCAGGCCGTGGCTATAGCGATACCTGCGATCTACCGATCCACCGTCGGCAAGAAGGCCGTCATGGCGGTGACCGGCGGCGTGCTCGTGCTGTACCTGATCCTGCACATGATCGGGAACCTGAAGATCTTCCTCGGGGCGGAGGACTTCAACCACTACGCGCACTGGCTGCGCACGATGGGCGAGCCCGCGGTGCCGCACCGTACGGTGCTGACGCTCATCGAGGTCGTGCTCGGGGCGTCGGTCGTCCTGCACATGTGGTCGGCGGTGTCGCTCGCGCGCCGCGCCTCCGCCGCCCGTCCCGTCAAGTACCGGTCGAAGAAGAAGTCGCACGCGCAGGGCTATGCCACCCGGACGATGAGGTACGGCGGCGTCATCATCGCCGTGTACATCGTCTGGCACCTCCTGGACCTCACGTTCTTCGTCGTGAACCCCAAGGGCGGCGACGCCACCCCGTACGAGCGGATGGTCGCCGACTTCGACCCGTCCCGCTGGTACATCACCGTCTGGTACGTCGTCGCCGTCCTGCTCGTCGGGCTGCACCTCCACCACGGCGTCTGGAGCGCGTTCCAGACGCTCGGGCTGCGGACCCCGCGCAGCGAGCGCGCCCTGCGGAGCCTCGCCGGGACGGTCGCCGCGCTGGTGACGCTCGGCTTCATCTCGGTCCCCCTTTCCATCACCTTCGGATGGGTGAGCTGAACATGAGTGACGGCTTCTACACGACCGGCGAGCCGATCGCCGACGCCAAGTCCCCGGCGGGCGCCATCGAGGACCGCTGGACGACCCGCAAGTTCGAGGCCAAGCAGGTCAACCCGGCCAACAAGCGCAAGAAGAAGATCATCATCATCGGCACGGGGCTGGCGGGCGGCTCGGCCGGCGCCACCCTCGGCGAGGCCGGCTACCACGTCCAGCAGTTCTGCTTCCAGGACTCCCCGCGCCGCGCCCACTCGATCGCCGCGCAGGGCGGCATCAACGCCGCCAAGAACTACCGCAACGACGGCGACAGCGTGTACCGGCTGTTCTACGAGACGGTGAAGGGCGGCGACTTCCGCTCGCGCGAGTCCAACGTCTACCGCCTCGCCGACATCTCCCGGAACATCATCGACCAGTGCGTCGCGCAGGGCGTCCCGTTCGCCCGCGAGTACGGCGGCCTGCTCGACAACCGGTCCTTCGGCGGGACGCAGGTCTCCCGCACCTTCTACGCCCGCGGGCAGACGGGCCAGCAGCTGCTCCTCGGCGCCTACCAGGCGCTGATGCGCCAGGTCGACGCCGGCAACGTCGAGCTGTACCCGCGGCACGAGATGCTCGACCTGATCATGGAGGACGGGCGGGCGCGCGGCGTCGTCGTCCGGAACCTGATCAACGGCGAGATCAAGCACTACACCGCCGACGCGGTCGTGCTGGCGTCCGGCGGCTACGGCAACGTGTACTTCCTGTCCACCAACGCGATGGGCTCGAACGTCACCGCGTCCTGGCGCGCCCACCGGCACGGCGCCCTGTTCGCCAACCCCTGCTACACGCAGATCCACCCGACGTGCATCCCGGTCAGCGGCGACCACCAGTCGAAGCTCACGCTGATGTCGGAGTCGCTGCGCAACGACGGCCGGGTGTGGGTGCCGGAGAAGGCCGGGGACTCCCGCCGTCCCGGCGACATCCCCGAGGACGAGCGCGACTACTACCTGGAGCGCATCTACCCCTCCTTCGGGAACCTGGTGCCGCGCGACATCGCGTCCCGCGCGGCGAAGAACGTCTGCGACGAGGGACGCGGCGTCGGCCCCGGCGGGCTCGGCGTCTACCTCGACTTCGCCGACGCGATCGAGCGGCTCGGCCGCGACAAGGTCGAGGCCAAGTACGGCAACCTCTTCGAGATGTACGAGCGCATCACCGGCGAGAACCCGTACGACACGCCGATGCGCATCTACCCCGCCGTCCACTACACGATGGGCGGCCTGTGGGTCGACTACGACCTGGAGTCCACCGTCCCCGGGCTGTTCGTCATCGGCGAGGCCAACTTCTCCGACCACGGCGCGAACCGGCTCGGCGCGTCCGCGCTGATGCAGGGGCTGGCGGACGGCTACTTCGTCCTGCCGAACACCATCGGCGACTACATCGCCCGCAACCCGTTCTCCCCGGTGTCGGAGTCGGCGATCGGCGAGGCCGAGGAGCGGGTGCGGTCCCGGATCGAGCGGCTGCTGTCCGTCGACGGGGACCGTTCCGTCGACTCCTTCCACCGCGAGCTCGGCCACATCATGTGGGAGTACTGCGGAATGGAGCGCACCGAGGAGGGCCTGCGCAAGGCGCTCGGCCTCATCCCGGAGCTGCGCGAGGAGTTCTGGACGCGCGTCAAGGTCACCGGCCGGGGCGAGGAGCTGAACCAGCAGCTGGAGAAGGCCGGCCGCGTCGCCGACTTCTTCGAGCTGGCCGAGCTGATGGTCATCGACGCGCTGCACCGCACCGAGTCCTGCGGCGGCCACTTCCGGGCCGAGAGCCAGGACGAGGACGGCGAGGCTGAGCGCGACGACGACAACTTCGGCTACGTCGCCGCCTGGGAATGGGCCGGGGAGGGCGCGCGGCCCGTCCTCCACAAGGAGGCCCTCAACTTCGAGTACGTCAAGCCCACGCAGCGCTCGTACAAGTAACAGAGGTCGTACAGGTAATCATGAAGCTCACACTGCGCGTCTGGCGCCAGAGCGGCCCCCAGGACAAGGGGCGGATGGTCGAGTACAAGCTCGACGACGTCTCCCCCGACGCCTCGTTCCTGGAGATGCTGGACGTCCTCAACGAGAAGCTCATCGCGTCCGGCGAGGAGCCGGTCGCGTTCGACCACGACTGCCGCGAGGGCATCTGCGGCATGTGCTCGCTGGTCATCAACGGCACCCCGCACGGCCCGGAGCGGGCCACCACCACGTGCCAGCTCCACATGCGCAAGTTCGAGGACGGCGAGGTCATCGACGTCGAGCCGTGGCGTGCCAAGGCGTTCCCCGTGGTCAAGGACCTGGTGGTCGACCGGTCGGCGTTCGACCGGATGATCCAGGCGGGCGGCTACATCACCGCCCCGACCGGCACCGCGCCCGAGGCGCACTCGACGCCCGTCCCGAAGCCGGACGCCGACCGCGCGTTCGAGGCCGCCGAGTGCATCGGCTGCGGCGCGTGCGTCGCGGCCTGCCCGAACGGCTCCGCCGCGCTGTTCCTCGGCGCGAAGGTCACCCACCTCGGGCTGATGCCGCAGGGCCAGCCGGAGCGCTGGGACCGGGTCGTGTCCATGCTGGAGACCCACGACGAGGAGGGCTTCGGGGGCTGCACCAACACCGGCGAGTGCACCGCCGCCTGCCCGAAGGGCATCCCGCTGGACGTCATCGGCCGCCTGAACCACGACTACCTGAAGGCGACCGCGGGCGGCAGGAAGCGCTGACCCCCTGTTCCAGGCCCCGCTCGGAATACCGGGCGGGGCCTTCTACTGTTGGCGGCATGACCATCACTTTGGTGCCGTACCACCAGGACGAGCGACTTCCCGACTCCTCCTTCCCGGTGCCCGGCCCGGACGTCATCCCGGTCACGCGGGAATTGCCGGACGGCGACGTGTGGCAGCGGATCGGCGCGCTGTTCGAGCTGGTCTCGGCCGAGGTCGCCGACCAGGTCGGCGGGGGTTCGCGGCCGCTGGTGGTGTCGGGCGACTGCCTGACCGCCGAGGCGGTCCTCGCGGGCGTGCAGAAGGCCGGGGTGGACGCGTCCATCGTCTGGTTCGACGCGCACGGGGACGTCCACACGGTGCGGAGCTCGACGTCCGGTTACATCGGCGGGATGCCGCTGCGGCAGATCCTCGGGGCCGATTCCGGCCTTCTGGCCGACCGGCTGGGGCTGCGCCCGCTGCCGGAGGAGCGCGCCGTCCTGGTGGACGCCCGCGACCTCGACCCGGCGGAGGCGGACTTCCTGGCGTCGTCGAAGGTGCGGCGCTGCGGCGTGGAGGACGTGGACCTTCCCGCCGGGCCGATCGTCCTGCACGTCGACGTGGACGTGATCGACGCCGGTGACCTGCCCGGACTCAAGTTCCCGGTCGGCGGCGGCCCCTCCCGCGACACGGTCGTCGAGTCCGTCCGCCGGATCATGGCCACGGGCCGCGTCGCCGCGCTGAGCGTCGCCTGCCCGTGGCACCTCCCGGAGGGCGAGGACGCCGGCATCCGGGAACGCCTCCTGCGGGATCTGCTGGCCGCCTGATCGGGTGCTCGCACGTGCGCACAACGCCTTCGGCGAGGTGCGATCTTGCACTACCATCCCGCCATGCACGTGCATAGGGGTGTGCATCTGCATCGGCAGATGCAAGCACGGTCGTTGTCGTCGCTGGCGGTCCACCGGTCGATCCTCTGCGTCGACATCGAGGCCTTCGGCGGCCGGGCGAACTGGGACCAGCTCGTCTCCCGCGCCGGGCTCTACCAGGCCTTACAGGAGGCCCTGGTCGAGTCCGGCATCCCGTCGGAGTCCTGCTACTGCGAGGACCGCGGCGACGGCGCCATGATCCTCGTCGGGCCAGACGTGCCGAAGGAGCGGCTCGCCGGCGCGTTCCCGGCGGCGCTCGCGGCCGTGCTCGGCCGGCACAACGGCGGCGCGCCCCCGGGCGCCCGGATCAGGATCCGCGCCGCCGTCCACGCCGGGGAGGTCCTCTACGACGGGAACGGCGTCGCCGGAAAATCGATCATCACCACGTTCCGGCTGCTGGAGGCCGCCCCGCTCAAGCAGGCGCTGCGCGACTGCCCCGGCACCCTGGCGCTGATCGCGTCCGACTGGTTCTACCAGGAGGTCGTCCGGCAGAGCCCGGCGTGCGCCGCCGCCTCCTTCCGCGAGGTGGCCGTCTCGGTCAAGGAGACCCGGACGCGCGGCTGGATCCGGCTGCCGGACACGCGCGCCGACACCGGCCGCGTCCCGCGGCTCCTCGCCCTGCACCCGGGCGGCGAGATCTCCGTCCCGGCCGCGGCCGCCCTCCTCGCCGTCTCCGACGAGGAGGCCGCCGCGCTGCTCGGCCGCCTCCACCTGGAGGAGTGCGCCGAAGGCCGCTACCGCGTCGGGACCCTCGGCGACGGACCGGCCGGTGAGGAGCGCACCGCCGCCCTCCGCCGCGTCCTCGCCTGGTACCTCGGCACCGCCGACAACGCGCGCCGGCTGCTCTGCCCGGAGCGCATCACCCCGGCACTGACGCTGCCGGACGAGCCGTGCCGCCCGCTCTCCTTCGCCTCCGCCGGGGAGGCCCGAGGCTGGTGCGAGACCGAGCGGCTCAACCTGATCGCCGCCGCCCGGGTCGCCGCGGACGAGGGCCACCACGACATCGCCTGGCGGCTCCCGCTCGCCCTCTGGACGTTCTTCTTCTTCCGCAGCCCGTGGACGGACTGGATCAAGACGCTGCGCACCGGCCTCACCTCCGCCCGCGTCCTCGGCGACGACCGCGGCATCGGCTACGCCCTCGCCGGCCTCGGCTACGCCAGCCAGAGCCAGTGGCGGTTCGAGGAGTCCGCCGGGTTCTTCACCGCCGCGTGCGAGGTGTTCGCGCGGCTCGGCGACCCCCGGGGCGAGGCGTGGGCGCTGCACGGCCTCGGCCACACCTGCCGCCGCCTCCAGCGGCACCACGAGGCGATCGTCCATCACCGCCGGTCCCTGCGGCTGGCCTCGGCGGCCGGCGACCGCCGCAACACCGGTCTCGCCCTCATCGCTCTCGGCTACGCGCACGCCGGCCTCAGCGACTTCGACGCCTCCCTCGCCTGCTTCCAGAAGGCCCACCCCGTCGCCGTGAAGACCGACCGCCGTTCCGAAGGCTGGTCCTTGCACGGCCTCGGCTACGCCCACCACGGCCTGCACGACTTCGACCAGGCGGTGACGTGCTACCGGGAGGCGCTGGACGTGTTCCGCGAGATCGGGGACCGTCCCGGCCAGGGGGAGACCCTCTACAACCTCGGCCAGGCCCACCTGCACCTCGGCCGCGAGGACGCCGCCCGCGACTGCTGGATGCGCGCCCTCGCCGTCTTCGAGGACCTCCAGACCCCGCAGACCGCCGGCGTCCTCGCCCGACTCCGCTCGCTGGATCCGCGATCATGAGGCCCATGACCCTCCAGCAGCACATGCGCCGTGCCGCCGAGCAGGCGGTGCTCGGCTTCCCCGAGGCCCTCCGCCCCGACATCTACGTCATCTCGCTCCGCATCTCGCACGGCGAGTACTCGACCGTCCACGAACTCTGGGACTACCCGTACGACCCGTACATGGCCATCGGCTACAACACCGAGACGAACGTCCGGCAGAACCTCGAAGGCTCGTCCGCCGACCCCCTCGAAGTCCGCTGGAACTACGCCTACATGCTCCTGGAGGAGTCGCCGCCGGCCGGACACCACCCGGCCGACCCGGAGGGCACGGCCCTCTACCTGGAGGAGGTCAAGCGCCTGGGCCTCTGGAATGAGGACGAGGACGAACGCCTCTGCGCCCACTTCGACGACCTCTGTATAGACGCCGCGAAGCACCTGCACGCGACAGGCCTGGTGAAGAAGGTCCTTGGCCGCGAGGTCCCGATCATCCTCTTCGACATGTTCCGCCTGATAGAGCCCTACGCCACCCAGGCCGCCAACCCCCCACACCTGGTCCCCGCCGACTACGTGACCTTCCAAGAAGGTTGAGCAGGGATCGCGTCACCAGCTGGTCTACTCGCCGGCCGCGTCCTGTTTGAACCGGGCCATCAGGTCGGCGAAGCCGCGCCGGGACAGCAGCAGGTGACCAGCACCCGGCGCCTTGCTGTCCCGCACCCCGACACCGCCAGAGAGCCGAGCCACCTCAACACAGTCACCCGTCGTTCCTTCGGTGGACCGACTGCTCTTGCGCCATTCGGGTGACCTCATGCCATGTCCTCCATGATCCGCTTGATCAAGTCGCGCGAGGCGCCGGGAGTCAGGGCCTCTGCGGCAATTCGGTCAAACCTTACTCCGTACGCCTGCACCTCAGCGGTCCCGAGGATGAGCCGCCCGCCGCCCGGAGCTTCCACAAAAGCAACATCCCGCTCGGGCAGCCGAATGACCCTGAATGATCCGTCGAGCCCTTGGTGGGCGCCTGCCGACTTAGGGACGACGCGCAGTGTCACGTTGGGAAGCTCGGACGCCTCCAGAAGATGAGCATTCTGCTCTCGCATGATCTCCGGTCCGCCCACCGGCCAGTCGACCACGCTCTCAGCCAAGAGCACCCAGAGGTCCGGCGGGTCCGGGCGAGCGACGAGTTCCTGTCTCGCCAAGCGCGCCGCGATCGCTCCCTCGATGTCGGGCCACCGCCCTGAGACCAGGAGCGCCCGCGCGTAGGCCGAAGTCTGGAATAGCGCCGGCACCAACTGGCCGTTGTACATGCGAATCATCGCGGCACGGGCCTCGAAGATCTCGTACTGCTTCTGCCAGTCCGGGTCGTGGCCGAGCTCGGCATAGGTCAGCAGCCGTAGGAAGTGCCCGCCGGTGTTGAAGTGGGTGTCCAAGGCCATGGCTTGCTTTTCGTCGATCTTGAGTTCGCCCGATTCCATCCTGGAAACAGTCGAGCGGACGACGCCGATGATCCGGCCGAAACGGTCGCCGGACAGGCCGTGCTTGAGGCGGTAAAAGCGCAGGTCGTAGGCCAGCCAGGCCCACATGGACTCCATCGGGTCGGGAGATTCCCTGAAGCGGCCGTCCATATTCAACCTCCGGACCTTTGTTCCACGCTGTTGATGATGTTCCGGGGAACAGCGACAAAATATCCGTACAGCGCGACTCTTGTCCCGCGGATCGAGAGGAAAGGCGGGTGGGGATGGGCGTTCAAAATGGGACAAGAGCCATGAATTCGAATGAGCTGGACTATTCATGCCTGGCGGCGGGGACGGTGGCCGGGGAAATGCGGCAGCGGATCGGGATGCGGCTGGACGCGTGGGGGTTGGAGGAGGTGGCCGGTGATGTGTTGCTGGTGGCGGGCGAGTTGATCGTGAACGCGTGCCAGGCGACGCCGGAGCGGGAGATCCGGATCAGGTTCGCCAGGGAGCCCCGCGGCCTGTTCATCGGGGTCTGGGACTCCTCCGACGAGCGGCCGGCGGCCCGGCCGGTCGTCGAGCTGACGGTGGACGACATCGTTCCCGACCCGCTGGCGCTGGAGCCCGGACATGTCGCCGGGATGGGCGGGCGCGGTCTGGTCATCGTCCAGGCGCTGGCGTCGGAGTGCGGGGTCACCGCGACGCGGCCGTCCGGCAAATGGGTGTGGGCGTGCTGCGCGATCGGGCGGGTCCGTTCTTGATGACGTTCCCGGCCATGTCGCACCAGCGAGCTTGGCGGCGATCGGGAGAAGACGTGTCAACACCCGAAGGGCCTCGGCGGCCTACCGGCGCTACATCAGCGCCCCGGGGAGCTGTCCGCCCGGACGGGCCTGACGACCGGGCCGACCACCCGGCTGGAGGAGGGGGCTACGTGCGGCGCGTCCCGTCGCCGGAGGATCGCCGCAAGGTCATCGTCGAGCCGGTGGCGGCGCCCGCCTAGCCCGACCTGGGCAATCTTCCACCTCATCTGGGATGTGCGATAATGGCACAATGACGAATGAGCGGGGTTGGCGAGAGGTCGGGGCACGTGTCGCGGAGGCCCGGAGCGAACTCGGTCTCAGCCAGGACGCCCTCGCCACCGAGATCGGGCTGGACCGGACCGCCGTCACCAAGATCGAAGCTGGGCGACGCCAGATCAGCTCACTCGAACTGGTGCGCCTCGCCGAGGCCCTCGATCGTCCGCTCCAGTGGTTCGTCCTGTCCCCTCCCACCGCCGTCGTCAGCCGCCGCGCGGCCCTGGAGGGACGACGCAGTGATCCAAAGTGCGATCAGATGCTGGACGCCCTCGCACGCGACGTGGCCGTTCTGGCCAGAGTCCACGTCCTTGCACCTGACGACGCCAGAGGGTCCCTAAGCGCCATCGCCCCAGGAGCGGCTACGTGGCATGTCGAGAAGGCGGCCTCGAATGCAAGAGCGTTGCTCGGTGTGGACGCCGGGTCCCCACTTCACGATCTTGCTGATACGGCGGAACGAGTGGGCCTGTACCCCTACTCCGTTGCCCTCGGCGCCGAGGGCGGCGATGGCGCCTATGTCGAGATCGAAGGCATAGGGGTGGCGCTCATCAACGGAAACCTCGACGCTGGACGACGCAGATCCACACTCGCCCACGAGCTGGGACACCATCTCTTCGGCGACCAGTACTCCATCGATTGGGGAGCGGACACCAGCACAACGGAACGGGCGATCGACGCGTTCGCCGCCAATCTGCTGCTCCCCCGCGTCGGGTGCGGCGAGCGCTGGCGGGCCCTCCGTAAGGAGCACGACCTACGACCCGCCGCCATCATCCTCAGCGCGGAGTACCGGACGAGTTGGACCGCGACCCTGCGCCAACTCAAGACTTTCGATCTGATCACGCGCGACGAGTATCGGACACTCGACTCCAGATCCCCGACACGGGCCGACTACCTCGAATGCGGCATGCGCGTCACCGAGGAACTCACGCCCCTTTACATTCCGACGGGTATCGCCGCCGCCGCGATCCGTGCCTACCGGACCCACCGCCTGTCGGCCGAGCGCGTCACCGAGATGCTGCGCGGCCAGATCGACATCGACGATCTGCCCGCTCGCGACGAGATCCCGCTGGAGGCGCTCCGAGGCGAGCTGCGTTGACCCGTCCGCGTCTCGTCATCGACAGCTCACCGCCGAACTACTTCGCACGCTCGAACCAGCTTCTGGTCCTGGCAAAGCTGCTGGCGGGTTACGAATGCTTCATCACGTCAGCCGTTGAGGAAGAGCTACTGCGCGGCGGTCCCAGGCACGCACAGTTGTACCAGGCGACGGCTCAACCTTGGCTGACCGTCGTCAACGAAACCGCCCTTCCCTTCCTGGCCCTGTTCTCCGAGTACCACGGACGACTCGGCGGTGGGATGCGCAACATCGGCGAAGCCACCACGCTGGCGTACGCGGAGTTCCACGGCATCACCGCGATGGTCGATGACAGAGCCGGCCGCCGCCAGGGCAGGGAACGGGGCGTCAAGCTGCTC
Organism: Actinomadura madurae; assembly: GCF_900115095.1. Classification (GTDB taxonomy): domain Bacteria; phylum Actinomycetota; class Actinomycetes; order Streptosporangiales; family Streptosporangiaceae; genus Spirillospora; species Spirillospora madurae. Next base: position 670,960 of record NZ_FOVH01000003.1, on the reverse strand, counting down.
AGCACGCTGGAGCTGCTTTGCGCAGGCATACGAGACAAAGCGCTGGAGGTGGCGGACGCCGCCACAGTGATCGATCTTCTGTCCGATCACGAGGCATACCTGCCGTGCGACGGCTCCGGCTTCCTCGCATGGGCACGATGCGAAGGCCTGCTGGAGTGACCGGCTGGGGCTACTCGCCGGCCGCGTCCTGTTTGAACCGGGCCATCAGGTCGGCGAAGCCGCGCCGGGACAGCAGCAGGTGACCGGCACCCGGCGCCTTGCTGTCCCGCACCCCGACACCGCCAGAGATCCGAGCCACCTCAACACAGTCGGACTGGGTAGAAGAACCGCCGCTGTAGGTGGACTTCCGCCAGGTCATCACGAGAACCGCTCCAAGATGCTTCTGAGTAGACGCAACGACTCATCCTTGGGGAGGGCGACGTCCCCGAGAAGGTCAAACCATATCCGGTATGACGGAATCTCACCCGCATCCTGGACAAGGCGTCCACCGCCATGTGCACCGCACGTAGGTGCGGGATCGGGCGGGTCCGTTGTTGATGACGTTGCCGGTCATTTCGCGTGGGTGGGCTTGGTGGCGGGCTGGAACTTGAACGAGACGGCCTCCATCAGGGACTTGTGGAGGGTGTTCTGGAAGGCGGCCAGGCGCCACTCGCCGCCGGTGTCCCGGACGACCGTGTTCGTCTGGAGCTTCTTGAGCTTGCCCGGGGCCTTCTTGTAGGTGTCCCCCCGGGTGATGACCACGGCGGTGTCGGGGGTCGTAAGGCGGATGTCGACGATCTCGCAGGCCAGCCGGGTGCCCTTGAGGAAGCTGTCGAAGAGCGCCTGGTGCGCGGCACCGATCTCCTCGGCGCCGCGGTAGAGGGTTCCGACGTAGGTGATGTAACTGGCGTCCGGAGTGAAGCACGCGCCGTAGGCGGCGCCGTCGCCGGCGTCCCAGGCGGCCGTGAGGCGGGCGAACAGGGTCTTGATCGCGGCGGTGTCGTCCATGACCGGCTCCTTCTGGTAGCTTCGATGGAGAAGTTTCTTCGTTGAAGATTTCTCTTCATTGAGGAAGAGATTAGGGATCGGGAGGAGACGTGTCAACAGCCGAAGGGGCCTCGGTGGCCTACCGGCGGTATCTCAGCGCCGTCATGCTGCACGGCCACGCCAGTGCTCGGGCCTGCGACCTGGGCGGGACGGACCTGTACGCGCTGAACATCCTCGATCTGGCGGGCGCGATGACCCCCGGGGAGCTGTCCGCCCGGACGGGCCTGACGACCGGGCCGACCACCCGGCTGATCGACCGGCTGGAGCAGGGGGGCTACGTGCGGCGCGTCCCGTCGCCGGAGGATCGCCGCAAGGTCATCGTCGAGCCGGTGGCGGCGCCCGCCGACCTCGACCGCGTCATGGCGCCCGCCCGGAAGCGGATCGGCGAGATCATCGGCGGTTACACCGACGAGCAGCGCGAGGTGCTGTTCGACTATTTCGCGCGCGCGGAGACGGCGTTCCGTGAGGCGGCCGACGAACTGCGGAACTAGGACGTCACCAGGGTCTCGACGCCTGCGGGGAGGCTGCCGGCCAGGCCGGCCTCTACCAGGAAGGTCTGGAGGGTGTCTTGGAACGCGCGGGCGGCGTGGGTGAGCTCCACGTCCTTGCGGTGGGCGAGGGCGATGGTACGGATCAGGCCGGGGGCGTGGCGGCCGCGGCGGGCCTGCTCGTCGGCCAGGACGAGCGGGGTGCCGCGCAGGCCGGGACGTCCGGCGAGGACCATGCTCGGCACGACCGCGATACCGAGGCCGACCTCGACGAAGCGCAGGACGGCGTCCATCTCGCCGCCCTCCACGGCGAACCTGGGCTCGAATCCGGCCTCCCTGCACGCGCTGATGGTCGCCTCGCGCAGGTCGTAGCCCGGACGGAACATCACCAGGGGGCGGTTCTGCAGATCCTCGATGCGCAGGTAGGAACGACGCGGGAGCTGCGCGGCCTTGAGGGAGCGCTCCGGCGCCCTCTGGTCGGGCCCCGCCGGGGAGGCCACCACCAGGTTCTCGCGCAGTATCGGGGTGGTGTCCAGGGGCGGGTCACCGTGCAGAGGGAGGATGACCAGCGCCATGTCGAGGGAGCCTCGCGTCAGCTCCCGGACCAGGTCGCGGGATCCTCCTTCCTCGACGATGAGCTGGATCCCCGGGTACGCGTCGTGGAAGCGGCGCAGGACGTCCGCCAGCAGGCCCGCGCAGAGGGACGGTGTAGCGCCGAGCCGTACACGGCCGCGCTTGAGACCGGCCAGCTCCTGCACTTCCAAGCGCGCGGTGTCGACATCGGCCAGGATGCGCTTCGCCAGTGGCAGTAGTGCCTCTCCGGCGGGTGTCAGCGTGATGTTCCCCCGCGCGCGGCTGAACAGCGACACGTTCAGCTCGTTCTCCAGGGCGCGGATCTGCTTGGAGAGCGATGGTTGCGCCACCCGCAGAAGCTCGGCGGCCTGCGTGAAGTGGCGTACCTCCGCGACCGCGACGAAGTAGGCGAGCTGCTGCAACTGCATCCTGCACAGAGTACGGGTCACCGCCGCGCGCGCCGCGCACCGGGTCAGCGCGCGTGCCGGCGGAGCGCCTGGAGGTCGTGGACGATGAGACGCCGCCGCCCCGTCTCGATCCAGCCGTGCCGGCGCAGCGTGCGCAGCGCCTTGCTGACCGCCTCGCGGGACGCGCCCACCCAGCCCGCCAGCTCCTCCTGCGACAGGTTGAGCGTGATCCGGACGCTCTCTCCCCCGGCGTTCGCCCCCGTCCGGCGCTCGTAGGGCACGCCGAACCGCTCGGCCAGCTCGACGAGGCGCTGCGCCACGCGCCCGGTCGCGTCGAACATGCCGAACTCGACGCGCTTGCGGTCAGCGTCGCGCCAGCGCTGGCAGAGCATGCGCATGATGATGATGGAGACGCGGCCGTGGGCCTGCAAGAACGCCATGAACTCGTCCGCCGTGACGGCGATCGCCCGCACCGGTTCGAGCGCGGTGACCGTCGCCGACCGGGGCATCCCGTCGATCGCGGCGACCTCGCCCAGCAGCGCTCCCGCTCCGCGCACGGCCAGCAGCGCCTCGCCGCCCTGCTCGCGGTAGGAGAACGCCTTGACCCGCCCCCTCAGCAGGACGGCCACCCAGCCGGGCTCCTCCCCCTCGGCGAAGAGCACGTCCCCTCGGTCGAAGTCGCGGACGCGGCCACGTGACTCCAGATCCGCCCGTTCCGCCGGGGTGAGATCGGCAAGGAACGAACCCGGTTCGAGGGGGCTCATGCCCCCACGTTAAAGGGAACCGTCCGTTCCCGCTCCCCGGGAAACAATCACGGTTGTGTGTACTAATCCCTACTCGATCGGGCGGACGTGCGCGAGTGTGGGACGCGGCGTGTGCGACCGGGGGTCGTCCAGGCGCCCTCGGCGTTCACGGGGAACGGCGGAGCGGCGGGCGGCGGTCCGGGGGCACGCCGCCCGCCGTGCCTCGGGTGCGTCGCATGCCAGCGCGCCGCCCCGCGGCGGCCAGCGGCGGAGAAACGCGAACGTCCCCCGTCGCGCGGGGCGGCGGGGGACGTTCGCGAGGAACTCAGGCGGACGGGGTGTCCTGCCCCTTCCTGACGATGCCGAGCTTGCTGCCCAGCCACACCACCGGGTCGTACTTGCGGCCCACGACCCGTTCCTTCATCGGGATCAGGGCGTTGTCGGTGATCTTGATGTGCTCGGGGCACACCTCGGTGCAGCACTTGGTGATGTTGCAGAACCCGAGCCCGTGGTCGTCCTGCGCGATGTTGCGCCGGTCGGCCTCGTCGGCCGGGTGCATCTCCAGCTCGCCGATCCGCATCAGGAAGCGCGGGCCCGCGAAGTTCTCCTTGTTCTCCTCATGGTCGCGGATGACGTGGCAGACGTTCTGGCACAGGAAGCACTCGATGCACTTGCGGAACTCCTGCGACCGCTCCACGTCCACCTGCTGCATGCGCAGCTCGCCGGGCTTGGCGTCGCCCGGGTCGAACGAGGGGATCTCCCGCGCCTTCTGGTAGTTGAACGACACGTCCGTGACCAGGTCGCGGATGACCGGGAAGGTGCGGATCGGCGTGACGGTGACCGTCTCGTCCGGGTCGAAGGTCGACATCCGGGTCATGCACAGCAGCCTCGGCATGCCGTTGATCTCCGCGGAGCACGAGCCGCACTTGCCCGCCTTGCAGTTCCACCGGACGGCGAGGTCGGGCGCCTGCGTGGCCTGCAGCCGGTGGATGATGTCGAGGACGACCTCGCCCTCGTTCACCTCCACCGTGTAGTCGGTGAGCTCGCCGTCGCCGTCGTCGCCGCGCCAGACCTTGAACTTGGCCTCGTAGCTCATCGGTCGTCCTCCTCGCCGTCCGCGGCGGTCGCGCCCGAACCGGCCGCGTCCTCCGCCTCCTCCGTCTTGACCTCGTCGGCCAGTCCGGCCGGCAGCTCCTCGGCGGTCAGGTACTTCTTCAGCTCGTCGTTGTCGAACAGTTCGAGCAGGTCCTCCCGCATCGGCGTGAGCGGCTGGCGCTTCAGCTCGATGTGCGGGGACGACGGGTCGCCGGCCAGCGAGCAGACCAGGTTGATCTTCCGCCACTCCGCCGACATCTGCGGGTAGTCGTCGCGGGTGTGGCCGCCGCGGCTCTCCTGCCGCTCCAGCGCCGCCTTCGCGACCGCCTCCGACACCAGCAGCATGTTGCGCAGGTCCAGGGCGAGGTGCCAGCCCGGGTGGTAGCCGCGCCCGTCGTTGACGGCGACCGGGGAGACGCTCACGTTCGCGACCCGCTCGCGGAGCTTGCCGAGCGCCTCCAGCGCCTGCTTCAGCTCCTCTTCCTTGCGGATGATGCCGACCAGCTCGTTCATCGTCTGCTGCAGCTCGGCGTGCACGGCGTACGGGTTCTCGCCGCCCTCCCGCTCGAACGGCGCGAGCGCCTCGCCCGTCGCCGCCTCGATCTCGGCGTCGGGGACGGCGGGGCGCGCGGCCAGCCCGTCCACGTACTCGGACGCGCCGAGCCCGGCCCGCCGGCCGAACACCAGCAGGTCCGACAGCGAGTTGCCGCCGAGCCGGTTCGAGCCGTGCATGCCGCCGGAGACCTCGCCCGCCGCGAACAGGCCGGGGACCAGCGCGGCGCCGGTGTCGGGGTCGACCTCCACGCCGCCCATCACGTAGTGGCAGGTCGGGCCGACCTCCATCGCCTCCTTGGTGATGTCGACGTCCGCCAGCTCCTTGAACTGGTGGTACATCGACGGCAGCCGCTTGACGATCTCGGCGGCGCCGCCGGGCATCCGGTCGACGACGGTGAGGAACACCCCGCCGTGCGGCGATCCCCGTCCCGCCTTGACCTCGGAGTTGATGGCCCGCGCCACCTCGTCACGCGGCAGCAGCTCGGGCGGGCGCTTGTTGTTCTCCGGGTCGTCGTACCAGCGGTCGCCCTCCTCCTCCGAGGTCGCGTACTGCTCCTTGAAGACCTCGGGGATGTAGTCGAACATGAACCGCTTGCCCTCGGAGTTCCGCAGGACGCCGCGGTCGCCGCGCACCGACTCGGTCACGAGGATGCCCTTGACGGACGGCGGCCAGACCATGCCCGTCGGGTGGAACTGGACGAACTCCATGTTCAGCAGCGTCCCGCCGGCGAGCAGCGCCAGCGCGTGACCGTCCCCGGTGTACTCCCAGGAGTTGGACGTGACCTTGAACGCCTTGCCGATGCCGCCGGTCGCCAGCACCACCGCGGGCGCCTCGAACACGACGAACTTCCCGGTCTCGCGGACGTAGCCGAACGCGCCGCAGATCTTGCCGTCTGCGCCCTTGAGCAGCCGGGTGACCGTCGTCTCGGCCCACACCTTGAGGTTGGCCTCGTAGTCGCCGTGCTCGGCGTGGTCCTCCTGCTGGAGGGCGACGATCTTCTGCTGGGCGGTGCGGATCAGCTCCAGGCCCGTCCGGTCGCCGACGTGCGCCAGCCGCGGGTACTCGTGCCCGCCGAAGTTGCGCTGGCTGATCTTGCCGTCCTTGGTGCGGTCGAACAGCGCGCCCCACAGCTCCAGCTCCCAGATGCGCTCCGGGGCCTCCTTGGCGTGCAGCTCCGCCATCCGCCAGCTGTTCATGAACTTGCCGCCGCGCATGGTGTCGCGGAAGTGGACCATCCAGTTGTCGTTGGCGTTGACGTTGCCCATCGCGGCGGCGGCGCCGCCCTCGGCCATCACCGTGTGGGCCTTGCCGAACAGCGACTTGGAGATGATCGCGGTCTTCTTACCCTGGAGGCGCGCCTCGATGGCCGCGCGCAGCCCGGCGCCGCCGGCGCCGATCACCACGACGTCGTACGAGTGCCTCTCGATCTCAGTCATGATTCCTTGGCCTCAGTTGAAGATGCGCAGGTCGGAGATGGTCTCGCTGGCGACCAGCGCGACGTACAGGTCGGCCACCACCAGCGAGCCCAGGGTGATCAGGGCGTACATCCCGTGGCGCTCGTTGATCTTCGAGACCCAGCCCCACATCCGGTACCGGAACGGGTGCTTGGAGAAGTTCTTCAGGCGCCCGCCGACGATGTGCCTGCACGAGTGGCACGACAGGGTGTACAGCCAGAGCAGGACCACGTTCGCGACCAGGATGAGCGTGCCGAGCCCGATGCCGAAACCGCCGTCCTTGCCGTGGAAGGCGAGGATCGCGTCATAGGTGTTGACGAGCGAGATGAGGACGGCGGCCAGCCAGAAGTAGCGGTGCAGGTTCTGGCCGATGAGGGGGAAGCGCCGCTCGCCGGTGTACTTGGCGTGCGGCTCCCGGACGGCGCACGCGGACGGCGACGCCCAGAACGACCGGTAGTAGGCCTTGCGGTAGTAATAGCAGGTCAGGCGGAACAGCAGCAGGAACGGGAGCGAGACGGCCGCGAAGGGGATCCAGCCGCGGGTGCCCGCCGGGAGGAACGCCCCGAACTCCGCCGCGTCGCCCGTATGGCCGTTCACCGTCACGTCGTTGCAGATCTCGTTCAGGCACGGCGAATAGAACGGCGTCAGGTAGTGGAACTCCGGCACGTAGAACGCCGAGCCCCAGAAGGCCCGGACGGTCGCGTACACCACCCATGCCGTGAAGATCACGAAGGTCGTGACCGGATACAGGCGCCAGTTGTCCTTGCGGAGCGTGCGTTCCTTGATCTGGGCGCGCGATTTGGCCGGCGCCTCCACAGTGCTCATCGATCGCTCTCCTGAGCTCAGGTCGTCGTGTCCCCGTACCACGGTCTGCGCGCACCCATGCGGCCGTCCGCGCCCCGGGCCGTTGGTCGTGCGCCCCGGCCGGGGCCTCGTCACGCGGGCGGCCGACGGGCCGCGCCGCATGCGGGCGGTGACGCCACGTATGCGCTTCCAGCGAAGCGACCCTACGCCACCCGCCGGGAGCTGTGACATACATAACAGGCAGACCCGCATGTGAGCCTGACCACAGACTTTAGCCCTCCCGAGAGCCTCGGGCACCGCCTGCCATTCATAACCAGTTGTTATGGTCCAGAAGAATCGAGACGAGTGCGCTACGGCATGACCGTGTGGTCGCGCGAAGTCTCCTTGAGGACGGTCCGGGCGAAGTGCGCCTCGGCCTCGCCGGTGCGTCCGGTGCCGTACACGCGCAGGACCTCCGCGAGGTCGGGAAAGCGGTCGGCGATGAGCGCGGCGGCGGCCTCGATCTCGGCGGCGGACCCCACCTCGCGCAGCAGCGCCTGGACGAGCCGGGCCGATTCGGCCGCGCGGCGTCCGCCGGGCCGGTGACCGTCCGGGGCCCCGTCGGACGACGCGGCGCCCGCGGATGGCCGGCCTGACGGCACGCGCTCGGGCGTGGTCATGCGCATCCCCGACGTGGTGGCCGCCGACTCCGCCTTGATCTCCTCCAGGCGCGCCTTGACCTCGGCGGGCGCCAGCGCGTCGAACGCGGGATCGGCGACGAGCTCCTCGGCCGCCATCAGCCGGTGCAGGACGGCCGGATTGCTGATCTTGGCGCGCTGCCCGGACATGAGCTGGGAGAGCATCGGCGCGGACAGCCCGAGCACGCCGGCCAGCCCCGACTGGGACATGCCGAGACGCGCGAGAAGCGGCCGGACGCGGTCGCCGAGCGGCTCGCCGTACCACTCGGTCTGCAGCGCGCGGTTCCGGGCGACGGCGTCCTCGGTGATGCTCACCTCATCGACCCCCTTGACTATTCGCACATGCAAACACTACATTCGCACACGCACATGCTACTTGGCGCTTTCCGGCCATGGTGCCACGACGACGAAGATTTGCATATGCGACGGACCCGAAAGGACCCGACCATGCCCCTCTCCCATCGCCTGGCCGCCCTCACCGCCGCGGGGGTGCTGGCGGCAGCCGGGCTGACCGGCTGCTCCGAGTCCGGCGAGGCCTCCGGATCCGGCTCGTCCTCCCGCGCGGGCGCCGAGGGCGCGGTCGGGAAGGCCGCCTTCGACAACGCCGGCGAGCCGGTGGTGAAGGGCACCTTCGACAGCCCCGCGGCACAGGGGGCCAAGGTCGACATCGCCATCATGGGCCTCCAGGTCAAGGGGAAGCTGGCCACGCTCAACGTCCAGTTCACCCCGCACGTGCCGGGCGCCGCGCCGGGCCGCATCAACGCCTACGGGCTCAACGGCGACCACGGCCTCGGCACCTCGCTGATCGACCCGGTGAACCTCAAGCGCTACGTCGTGGTGAAGGACTCCTCCGGCAAGGAGTTGGAGACCGACGACATCTTCACCCACATGACGAACGACCAGGTCACCCCCTTCTACTTCACCTTCGCCGCGCCGCCGGAGAACGTGAAGACCATCGACGTGCAGATCGGCTCGTGGCCCACGTTCCGCGACGTCCCGGTCGAGCGGTGAGCCGGATGCGCCGTCCGATCGTCATCGCGGGCGTCCTGGCGCTCGTCCTGGCCGTCCCCGCCGTGGCGGGCGCCGACCCGAGCGTTCCCGACGAGAGCCTGCCCAAGAGCGTCCTGTCCATCGGCGCCGACGGCGCGGTGCACGGCATCGACCTGTCGAAGGCGGTCGTCCCGCTGGAGGAAGAGGAGTCCGACGGCAGGCGGGTCACCGTGCGCATCTCCGCGGACGTCCTCTTCGACTTCAACAAGGCGACCCTCACCGAGGCCGCCCGGCGCCGCATCGCCTCCCTGGCCCCCCGGCTGCGCGACGCCACGGGCACCGTCCGGGTGTCCGGGCACTCCGACTCCATCGGCGACCCCGGCTACAACCTCCGGCTCTCCGAGCAGCGCGCCGAGGCGGTCACGGCCGAGCTGCAGAAGGCCGGAGCGGGGGCCGGGCTCCGGATCGAGGCCAAGGGCTACGGCGAGACCAGGCCCGTCGCCCCCAACGAGCAGGGTGGCAAGGACGACCCCGCGGGACGCGCCAAGAACCGGCGCGTCGAAGTCACCTACGAGAAAGGCTGACCATGCAGCGAGCATCACGAGCACTCGCCGTCTGCCTGGCGGCAGGGCTGTCCCTGGCCGCGTGCGGCGGCGACGAGCGGCCGAAGAGGAACGCGGGCGGCCAGGACGGGGCGAGCGGCGGCCCCGCCCCGCCCACCGCGCCCCCCTCCCCCACCGGGCCGGAGCCGACGAGCTGCCCGAACGGCGGGCAGCTGATCAAGGCGGTCGAGATCCCGGCCGTGCACAGCGACCCGGTGAGGATTCCCGAGGCGACGATCGGCGGCCAGAAGATCCCGGCCGCGACGATCCCGGGCGTGGACATCCCCGCCCAGCGCATCCCGGCGCAGTGCGTCGAGCACAAGCCCGCCCCGGGCGGCTGCCTCGGCGGGATCACCATCCCGGGCGTCACGATCCCGCCCGTCACCCTTCCCGGCGTGACGATTCCCGGCGTCAAGGCCCCGGGCATCGACGTCTCGCCGGTGACGCGCTCGGAGATCTCGCGCCTGGCCGTGACGCGCCTGCCCGTCACCCGCCTGGAGGTTTGCCAGAGCAAGCCGTCCGAGGAAGGGCAGTACGTCAGCTCCGTGTACCGGGCCGCGCTCTACCGCAGCGCCCTCTACCGCAGCGCCCTCTACCGGAGTGCGGTCTACCGACCGCGCGCCTGCAACGACAAGGGCGAATGCATCCCGCCGGTCAGCGTCCCCGGCGTGTCGGTGCCCGGCGTGAGCGTCCCCGGGGTCAGCGTCCCCGGCGCGACTCTCAAGGCGTACACGGCCGGGCCGGGGCAGGTCATCAAGGGCGACGACAGCATCGCCTACGACATCAAGGCGGACGTCCTCTTCGACTTCGGCAAGGCCGACATCAAGCCCGCCGCGGCGGCCGAGCTGACCGAGATCGCCGAGTCGATCGGCAAGGAGGTCCCGGCCGGCGCGCCCATCCAGGTGGACGGCCACACCGACGCCAAGGGCGACACCGCGTCCAACCAGAGCCTCTCCGAACGCCGCGCGCAGGCCATCGTCGAGTGGCTGGCCGCCAAGGGCGGCATCGACCGGTCCCGCCTCAAGGCCACCGGCTACGGCGAGACCAAGCCGGCCCACCCCAACACCAGGCCGGACGGCTCCGACGACCCCGCCGGCCGCGCCAAGAACCGCCGCGTGGTCATCTCCGCCGCCCGCTGACCCGTGCCGGACCGGCCTCAGCCGGGTGGCGGGCCCAGGTGGTCGAAGATCTGCAGGGGCTCGCCGTCCAGGGTTCGGACGGGGAACCGCAGGTCGAGGCGACACTCGGCGAGGGCGCCGCGGGCGGCGTCGGCACTGGCCGGACGATGTGCCGGGTCGGCGGCGCACAGGCGTGCCACCGCCGCCCACAGCACGGGTGGCACGCCCGGAGGCGGCGGGCCGACCCGCTGGTGCGGCTCAGGATCACCGGCGCCGGTCAGCATGCGCCAGGCGACCATGCCCGCGGCGTAGAGGTCCTGGCGAGGGCCCGGCAGGTTCCAGTCGAGCACCTCGGGCGCCAGGTAGCCGGGCGTCCCCACGGTGAACCCGGTCGTGGTGAAGCGCAGCCCGTCCTCGCCGAGCGCGATCCCGAAATCGGCCAGGCGCACATGCGGTGCCCCGACGGGACTCGGCTCCAGCAGGAGGTTGGCGGGCTTCACATCCCGATGGACGACCCCGGCCCCGTGGATGTGGCTCAATGCGGCCAGCAGCTGATCCAGGACTTCGGCCGCGTACGCGGGCGGCAGCCTGCCGTAGTCGCCGAGGAGCGTCTCCAGCGACCCCCCGCGCACGAGATCCATGGCGAGCAGCACGTCCTCGTAGGCCATGCATGACGCGTAGGGGGTCAGTACATGCGGGTGCGCCAGCCGGAGCGCCCGTTCCCGGACGACCCGCAGCATCGACGTCGGCCCCGGCTGCCGGACCAGCTTGGCGGCGCAGTACCGCCTTTCCACGCGGTCGTAGGCCCGCCACACACGACTCGTGCCCCCCGAGCCGATCCGGTCGAGCATGGTGAACCGACCGCCGATCACCCACCCCGCGTTCACGGCATCGATCGTACGGAAAACCACCCCGCCGGAGAGGTCCCCATTTACGCCATCTTGTCAACAGAACGGGCGGCTTAGGCATCCAACAAGTGGAGGCGCTCGTTCCTTCGTGATCAGCACCCTCCATAAAATGACGAACCACGCAGACCACGCGCCCTCGACAGGGCCCGCCCGAGACGGGACCGATGAGCGACAACGCCCCTCGCCGCGACGACCTCGCGGGGGAGACCGCCGCCCACACCACCCCCGCAGCCCCGGACGACCCGGCCGGGCACGCGGTCGAGGACGACGGCGAAGCCGTCGGCTCGACGGCAGAGGACGGCGACGCCGCGGACGTGAGCCAGGACGTCGCTCCCGCCCACGCGGCCGGCGGCGACGGTGAGGCCGCCGGCTCGGCGGAGCGGCCCGATGGTGAGGGTGTGGAAGCGTCCGATGAAGACGAGGCGGACGGGGAGGAGCCCGGTGAGGGGCCGGCCGGCGGTGGCGGCCGGAAGCGGCGGCGGAGGGTCTGGCGGTGGGTGGCCGTCGGTGCGGTCGCCGTGCTGCTGGTCGGGGGCGGCGGGGCGGCGTGGCTCTATCACGACCTGGTCGGCGGCATCGACCAGGAGAGTGTCGACGACAGGCTCGGCGCGAACCGCCCGGAGAAGCTGAACAAGTCGCTCAACATCCTGCTGATCGGGTCCGACACGCGGGAGGGCGAGAACTCCGAGTACGCGGTGCCCGGGATGGCCGGGGCGCGGTCGGACACCACGATCCTGCTGCACCTCTCGCCGAACCGGGACCAGGCGGTCGGGATCAGCTTCCCGCGCGACTCGATGGTGAAGATCCCGGCGTGCGAGAAGGAGAAGGGCGGCACCGTCCCCGCGCAGTTCGGGATGCTCAACGCGGCGTTCGCGTTCGCGGGGCCGACGTGCACCTGGAAGACGTTGGAATCGCTCACCGGCATCCACATCGACCATTTCGTGCAGGTGGACTTCGCCGGTTTCAAGCGGATGGTCGACGCCCTGGGGGGTGTCGAGATCTGCGTCGACAAGCCCGTCAACGACCCGCGGGCCGAGCTCCATCTGCCGGCCGGCAAGCAGACCGTGAAGGGCGACGAGGCGCTCGGCTACGTGCGCGCCCGCTACTCGCTCGGCGACGGCTCGGACCTGGAGCGGATCGAGCGGCAGCAGAAGTTCATGGCGGCGGTCGTCGACAAGGCCACCAGCGGCTCCGTCCTCACCGACCCGGCGAAGACGTACAAGTTCCTCAAGGCCGCGACGAAGTCGATGACGACGGACGACGATCTGGACCTCGCCGGGATGCGAAAGCTGGCGGACGGGCTCAAGGGGATGAGCGCCGGCCAGGTGCGCTTCGTGACCGTCCCGGTGGAGGGGTACGCGCCCGATCCCAACCGCGTCCAGTGGAACGAGGCCCTCGCGAAACCGCTGTTCGAGGCGATCCGGCATGACGACGAGTTGCCCGCCGCGCCGGCCTCGCCCGGCCCGGCGAAGCCGGCGCCGCCCGCGCCCGGCAAGGTGAACGTCACCGTCGTCGACGCGGGCGCACGGGACTCGCGGGTCGAGCGCGTCGTGAAGCAGCTCCGGCAGCGCGGCTACAAGGTGGCGAAGAAGGTGGAGAAGGCCGCCGGCGCGCCGGAGAGCCGCCTCGTCTACGCGCCGCCCGCGGAGGCCCAGGCGTCGGCGCTCGCACGGGACGTCCCGAACGCGATGCTCACCGCCGACCCCGCCGGTCCGCGGGACGGCGTCCGGCTCGTCATCGGCGAGAACGGCGTCCGGCTGGCCCCGCCCGCCATCAACAGGATCGGCGGAGGCGTCAAGGCCGGGAAGAAGCCGTGTGACTGACCGCCGATCGTTCCTCAGTCAGGCGATCGCGGAGAGGACGCCGACGAGCGCGCCGACGAGCATGTAGGGACCGAACGGGAACTCGCCCTTGCGCGTCCGGCGGACGATCATGATGCCGATGGCCACCAGGCCGCCGAACAGGTAGGTGGCGAGCAGGCCGATGATCCACGCGTCCTGGCCGAACCATCCGAGGTAGAGGCCGAGCACGCCGGACAGCTTCACGTCGCCCAGTCCGATCCCGGACGGAACCACGAGTGCCTGCACGAGATACAGAGCGAACAGCACGGCCCCTCCGATGAGGGCATGCTCCACCCTGCGCAGGCCGTCGTCGGTGAACGGCGCCGCCGCGCCGAGGAGCGCCGCCGCGATGCCGTACGAGGACAGCGTGAAGCGATCGGGAAGCCGCTTGACCTGGACGTCGATGAAGCCGAGGAGGGTGCCGGCCGCCGCCAAATAGAGCAGCGCCGGCAGGACGGGCTCCAGCCCGGCCCGCCACCCGAGGAGGCCGAAGAGCGCCGCCGTGACGAGACCGACCACGACCCGGCCGCGGCGCGAGACCTCGCCCGCGTACGGCGTCGCCATCGGCGCCACGAGCAGGCCCACGACGAGCCCGGCGGGCACCAGCAGGAACTCGATCATCGCCCCTCGCACCGATCCGGCGGCTGCACGGCCCCCGGAACCTTAACCGACCGGGGGCTCTCCCCGCGCCGTTCGATCGGCCGCACCGCCTCCCGCACATGGGCTCCCGGGCCCCGAACCGGCCGGCCGCGGCCGCTCAGTCGGGTGTGGACTGGATGTCCAGGGTGAGCGCGTGGACCAGCATGTTGATCCCCACCAGCAGCGGGCCGACGGCCAGCAGGACGCTGCCCGCGCTGGCGGTGGCCTCGCCGAGGCTGTGCAGGGACACCCAGATCCCGATGACGATCCCGACCGCGCAGAGCAGCAGGCCGGTGAAGAGCATGAGGGCGACGGGAGAGAAGGACGGCACCACGTACTTGCGCATCATGCGCCGCCAGAACCCGACGAGGAGAAGCCGGCCGATCTGCGGGATCACCTTGTGCAGACGCATGCCGGACACCTCGTCGCCGTAGACGGCCGGCACCGGCACGTCCTTGGCCCGCACTCCGGCGATGTTCAGCCAGATGAGCAGATCGTTCTCGAACGCGTACCCACTGGCGAGCCGGCGCAGGTCGATCCGCGACAAGGCCTCGCGCGTGACGGCGGTGTACCCGTTCTGCGGGTCGAAGAGGTTCCAGTAGCCGCTGGCGAGCTTGGTGGCGAACGACAGCACCGTGCTGCCGAGCAGCCGGCTGAGCGGCATCCCGGCCAGGGCCTCCCGCGCGAAGAACCGGTTGGCCTTGGTGAACCCGTATCCGTCGTCGGCGATCGGGTCGAGCAGGGCCGGCAGGTAGTCGGGATCCATCTGGGCGTCGCCGGCCATGACCACGTTGACCTCGGAGCCGAGGTCCAGGGCGGCGCGGTGGCCGTCGACGATGGCGCCGCCCACCCCGGTGTTCGTCTCGTGCCGGATCAGCACCACCCGGGGGTCGTCCGTTTCGGTCACCTGCCGGGAGGTCTCGTCGGTCGACGCGTCGTCCACCACGACGATGTGATCGATCAGTTCGGGCATTCCCTTGATCGTTTTGCCGATCAGGGCCTCTTCATTGTGGGCCGGGACGACGGCCGTGATGATCAGGTCCTTGTACACGCGGCCTCCTCGCCCCGCAAGCCCGAGGGCATATTCAGGCGTGTTCAGGAATACATGTAGCACCCGGGAAGACCGCTCCGGGAGAGCCTAACGCCGAAATGGGCCCACACACCCTCATGAATGGGCCCCAGGGCCCAGAAACCCCGCCGCCCGCACCCCGCCGGAAACAGGGCCCCAGGACCTGTTTCCAGTCCGCGGCCGAGCAGCACCTTTCTCTCGATACGGGCTGTCAGTAACATGAATCGCTGAGCTGGGAACGGCGCACCGAAGAGCGGGGAACGGGCCTGATGGGGTGGATCGAGCGCACCATGCCCCGAAGGCTCCGGCACGTCGCCCCCGGCGCGAAGACGCTCTCCGCCGTCCTGACCCTCAGCGTATTCTGCCTTTCCGGATTCGTGCGCGGGACGGTGCCGTTCGGCAGCGAATCCCGCAGCCTCAACGACCTCGGAAATCAGTTCGTTCCGATGCACGCCCATCTGGCGGGCCTGCTGCGGGGCACGGCCGAGGGCGACCTGTTCTTCAATTGGAACAGCGGAATGGGCGTCCCTTTCCTCGCCGACTTCTACCTCTATCTGGCGAGCCCGCTCGCCCTGGTCGCCGCATTGTTCCCGGCGGAGCGCATCGATCTGGCGATCTTCATCGTCACGGCCGGCCGGATGGCGCTGGCCTCCGTGGCGATGACGGTCTACCTCAACGCCATCGCCCCCCGCGGTCCTCGCCTCCTCCTCGGTCTCTTCGGCGCGGCGTACGGCCTCTGCGCCTGGGCCGTGGACGACGCGGCCTACGTTCCGCAATGGCTCGACGGGTTGATCTTCCTTCCGCTGCTGTGCCTCGTCGGAGAATGGACGGTGCGACGGCGCCGATGGGTTCCGGGGGTCCTCATCTTCGCCGCGGCCTGGTACCTCAACTTCTACTCGGCCTACATGGCGACCATCGGCGCGGTGGCGATCGTCCTGGCCCGGGTCCTGTCGATGGAGATGTCGTGGCGGGCCCGGCTGGAATTCGGGATCCGGTACACGGCGGCGGCGGCCTGCGGCGTCGCACTCGTGATGCCGCTGTTCGTCCCGACCTTTCTGGCCGTCTCGAACGCCCCGAAGACCGACGGGTTCGCCTTCGACGTCTCCCCCCTGGTCCTTCTCGCCCGGCTGTTGCCCGCGACGGAGGACGTGGGCAACAGCCCGGGCATCTATGTCGGCACGCTCGTGCTGCTGGCCGTGGCCGCCTTCCCGTTCGACCGCACCGTGCCCCGGCGGACCCGCGTCGTCTGGACGTCGCTGCCGCTGCTGCTCGCCCTGTCGTTCGAACGTCCCGGGCAGTACGTGTGGAACGGCTTCGACCCACCCGACGGCAGCCCGTTCCGCGGAGCGTTCACGCTGTGCGCGGCGCTGGTCATCGCGGGCTGGATCGGCGTGACGGAAGGACGGCCCGGACGCCGGCCGCTCCTTTTCGCCGCGGGCTTCCAGGCGGTGCTGATCCTCGTCGCCCTGGTGAGCCCGCTGACCTCCCGGCACGCGGTCGCGCTGCTGGTCGCCGGTGCCGTGGCCGCCGCCGCGACGGTGCGGGCGGCCCGCCGGGCGGAGCGCCGGCCCGGCGACCGGGGCGCCCGGACGGTCCTCGTCGCCGCCGCGGCGGCCCTGACGGCCGTCGTCGCCGTCGAGCAGACGGTGACCGCCGTGGTCGTCGACCAGCGCCGGTCGCTGCGGTTCGGGACCAGCCCGGCGTGGAACGCCGCGCATGAGCGGCGGGCGAAGGCGATCCGTTCCGCCGACGCGTTCCCCCGCTACCGGACGGTGTCCGGACGGCCCGGCTTCACGGCCAACGACCCCCTGCTCCTCGGCGCGCAGGGCGCCGCCTACTACAGCAGCGTGCTTCCGCTCGGCACGTCCCGGACCTTGATCGCACTGGGTTTCCCCTACGACCTGCGGAGCACTCAGGGACGGCACGTGCTGGACGCGGACAGCCCGGTACTCGACGCGATCTTCGCGGTGGGCGCGCGGGCCACGGCCGGCGGGGAACCCGTCCGGTGGGCGACGCCGCCGCTGGTGACGCTCCGGCCCGCCGCGCGAACGCCCGCGCCGGGCACCGACCCGTTCCGCGTCCAGGAGGCCGTGCTGGGCTCCGCGGTCTACCGGTTCCCAGAGGTCCGGTGGTCCCCCGCCGGCGGCGCGCCACCGCTGGCGTCGTCCCGGGGCACGCCGCAGATCCCCGCGGACGACGACCGGCGCGCCCGCTATGAGGCCGTGGTGACCTGTGCCCCCGGTTCCAGCGTCGCCGGCTGGACGCCCCGGTCCAGCGAGACCCTCCGGGAATCCGCCAGCCCCGGAATGGTCACCTTCGGCACCGTTCCGCGCAGTGGAACCCTGAAGATCGCCACCACGGCCGGTGCGGAGGCCTCTCCCGTCCCCGTCGTCGGGTGCGTGGACCCCGCCCTGCTGCACGCGGCGGTCCAGAGACTGCGCGCGTACGGCGCCCGATGGGTGCGGGTGAGCGGGCACGGGATCGAGGCGGGGATCCCGGCCGGCCGGCCCGGGGTGGCCGTGGTCTCCGTTCCGCGCGTGGACGGGTGGAGGTGCGCCTCCGGGGACGGTCCCGCGCGACGCCCCGGCAGCCATGGCGGGCTCATCGCCGTCCCGATCGACGGGTCGGCGACCCGGATCTCCTGCCGCTACACGCCGCCCGGCCTGCCCGCGGGGACGGCGCTCGGGCTCCTGGGCCTTCTGGGCATGCTGTGCGGGGCGTATCTCGGACGGCGGCGCCGGCGCCGTCAGGAGGACGCCGACGGTTCCGCCGCTCCGGAGGCCGTCCCGACCGTCAGCGGAAGACCCACACCCGATAAGCCACGTAGTTGAGCGCGACGAGCCCGCCGGTCACGATCGTCTTGGCCACGAGATACTGCACGCCGACCGCCGCCAGCCCGGAGACCAGCAGGACCGTCACCACGGTATTGACGACCACGAGACCCACATAGCGCACCAGCTGCCGCCCGACCGGCGCCCGGCTGCCGAACGACCAGACCCGGTTCAGCCCGAAGTTGACGGCGAAGGACGTCAGGAACGCCGCGGTCGTGGCGACCGGCAGGCGGACGTCCAGCATCCCGTGCGCGACGAACAGCACGCCGAAGTCGACGGCGAAGCTCAGCCCGCCGATGATCAGGTAGCGGATCGCGCTGTGCGTCAGAAGGCCCATCAGGGGGCCCGGCCGGCGCCGCATCTCACCAGCGGGCTCCGCCTCGGCGCTCATGGCGACGGACGTTACCCGGACGAGGCCCGGCAGGCACAGGCCCGCCGGGCCGAGACGGCGCCTTTTGGGGCCAAGGTTGGGCCTGTGGGCCCAGTCGGGTGCGCCCGGATCGGGGTTGGATGGCGTCATGCCGCATGAACAGGCCGTCGACCGCACGGAGGAGCGGACCGGCGGCGGCCGGCCCGCGGACGACACCCCGCGATCGGAACGCGCCTTGCGCCGCTTGCTCCGCAACCCCGGCTCGGTGGCCCTGGTGACCTGGCTGGTGTCCCTGCCCGTCGCGTTCTCGGCGCCCTCGCTGCTGGACCTGTCCCCGTTCACGCCCGAGGGCTTCCGGCTCCCGCTCCAGGTCGCCGCCGTCGCCGCCCTGCTCCTCGGCGGGGTCGCACTGCGCAGCCGCGGGCCGGCGGTGGTGGGAGCCGCCGCCGGCGTGCTCGCCTCCTTCATGGCCCTGGTGATCCGGACCGCGCTCGCGGGCACGCCCTTCGGCTATGGCGGCGTCCACGGGGACACGGGCCGCATCACCGCGATGGCGGTCCAGTACACGCGTTCATGGACGACCGACGACGGCATCGTCGGCGCCCCGTCCGAGTACCCGCCGCTGCTCCCGTTCGTGGTCGGCAAGGTCGCCGCTCTCGTGGACACGCCGGCCTGGAGGCTTCTCGGCACCGCGGAGGCGCTGCTGGTCTCCGCCTCGGTCGTGGCCGGTTTCGCGCTGTGGTGCCGCTTGACCACCCCGGTCCCGGCACTGATGATCTCTGTCGCCCAGCTGCTCGTCTTCGGTGTGCCGTCCAAACCGCACGAGGTCCTGGCGCTGGCGGTCTTCGTCCCGCTCGTGCTCTCGGTGCTCGCCCGCCCGCCGCGCGGCCGGCTCCCCTGGCTCGCCGCGGGCCTGATCACCGGCGCGGTGTGCCTCACGTACCACGCCTGGGTGGTCTTCTCCGTGCCGGGCCTGCTCGTGCTCGGCTGGTGGACCTGGCGCAAAGAACCCGACAGATCCGCCTACCTGGGGTATCTCGCGCGGATCACGGCGGTGGTGGCCGTCGTCACCGCCTGGTACACCGTCCCGTACGTGGGGGCGATGCTCGCCGGAGGGCAGCAGGTGGGCGACACCTTCGACAGCAAGAGGATCTCCGAGCAGCCGTTCCCCTTCCTCTCTCTGCACCCGGTCGCTCTCGCCGAGCTCGCCGGGCTGGTCGGGCTCCTCCGGTACGTGCGGCGGCAGTGGTGGGCGCCTCCGCTGCTGGCGGTCATCGGCGGTTGCTATGTCTACCGGGCGGTCAACATGGTCCGCTGGTCGGCGACAGGGCACAGCGGGCTCTTCTACTACACGCTGCCGCTGATCGAGATCTCCCTGCTCGCGGGCGCGACGTTGAGCGCCGCCACCGCCATGCCCCATGTCACGGGGTGGCTGTCCCGGCGCATGCGCCGCCCGTTCGTGACGGGCGCGGGCGTCCTCGGCACCACAGCGCTGGTCGGCCTGACCGCCGCGGGCTACGCGACCTCGTGGATGCCGAGGATGAGCGACGGCGCCCCGGCGACCGACAGGTCGGGTCCCGCCCTCGCGGCACTGGCGCACTACCAGCGGTCGCCGGACGGCGGCCTCCCGCAGAGCAGTCCCGAGACCGGCGATCCGGTGAGGCTGGCCAGAGCCGTCGGGATCACCGACTGGGACTACCTGCCGGTCGCGGAGATCGAGAGGCTCGTGCGGTCGACCCGGCCCGGCGACCGCCGCCCCCGCGTCCTCTCCCACGACGAGCAGGTGTTCGCGTTCCTGCCCTGGCGCGGCTTCATCGGGGTGGACCGGTCGGGCGCCCAGGGCCCCACCCGCTATGACGACCGGTACGCGGAACTAGAGCGGCTGGCCCTCATCACCGATCCCGCCGCGTTCGCGGAGGCCACCCGGCACACCCGCTTCGGCTCGATCGACGTGTTCGTGCTCCGCGGTCGGGGTGGGCAGCTGGTCTGGAAGGGGCTGCGCGTGACCGGGACGATCCTCTTCCGCCCGGCCCAGTTCGATCCGGCCGCCTTCCGGGTCGCGTCCCCCGCCCCCGGCGTCTTCGTCGCCGTCCGCCGCCCCTGAGCGGATGAGCGGGCCGGCCGGGTCGCCAGTACCCGGCAGTGTCACCAGTACCCGGCTGTGACGTCCTCCTCGTCCTTGCGGGCGATGAGGGTGACGAGGACGAAGCCGGCGGCGGCGCCGCCGACGCCCTCGACCACGTAGATCACGAACTCGAGCATGCCGGCCTGCCCGTTGAGCGGCGCAGCGACACCGGCCGCGGTGAGGAGCAGCGGGACCGCGAGAACGCCCACGGCCCGGCGCACCGGGCCGCCGCGGGCCCGCAGGACGGCCGCGGCGGCGGCCACCATCGCGAGGCTGATCAGCACCCACGGCAGGTCGACGCGGACCAGCCGCTCCAGTCCGGACAGGGACACGCCGGGCTCCGGGCGGGGCACCACCCGGACGACGATCGCGAAACCGATCACCCAGACCAGTAGTGAGGCGCTCCACGCGCCGAGCATCCTGACCATTCCCCCGTCAACCTCCCGTGCATTCGGTCCATTCTTGGAAAGTGCGCTGGCCGTTCTGCGGAGGGCCGAGATACTGGGAGCCGACGAGTTTCTGTGACTCGGTCTCGACGCCGCCCTCGATGCCGAACTTGAGCCCGGCGGCGACCGAGATCCCGACCTTGGTCTCGTCCACGTCCCCGGCGTACACGTTCCTGGTGACGCGGCCCTGGTTATAGATCAGCTGGTTCATCTCACTGGAGTTCGGTCCCGGTTGCGACGCGACCACCGCCCCGTCCTCGCCGCCCGCGTTGAAGGTCGCCTGGCCCGGGGGCAGGAACGCGGCCGTCCGGAGCCAGTCCTCACCGACCGCCCGGTTCGAGTCGTCGAAGTTCACCGTGGTCGTGGTGACGGACACCTGCTTGTCGGTGTCCTTGACGCTTCCGTTCGCCTTCCCCGGGTTCTGGTACCCCTCGCTGTTGTTGGTCTCCTGCATGGTGACCCAGGTGATGCTCTTCAGCCGGCCGTCCTTGTCGTAGGTGACCTTCGTCTGACCGGTGTAGCTCCCCTCGCCTCCCGGTCCGTAGCCGACGACCTTGGCGCCGTACTTGATCGAGCCCTTCACCTGGAACGTGTACGACGTCGTCGGGTAGCCGTCCTCCGGCTTCCCGGAGTTGTCGTTCGTGATGAGAACGGACCCGCCGACCTTGCCCTCGATGTCGACGCCCGTCGCGATGTCCTTCACCGACTTGTTCCCCGAGGAGTCGTTGCTCAGCGGACCGAAGCCGACACCGGCCTTCAGCGCCCCCTCGACACTGATCTCATGCTGGCTGATCTCGGGCTCGTGCCTCGCCGGATGGTCCTCGGGACGCCCGAGGTACTTGAAGGACGTGTCGAAGATGTACCCGCCGATACCGGTCGCCTCCGCCAGGGTGCCGGCCATCTCGGCCGTCATGTATTTCGTCCACTGATCGGCGGCCTCGCCGTTCGGGAAGATCCACGTGTCGCCGTACTTGTAGTTGAGCGACCCTTCGATCTTGGCGCCGAGCTCCCCGCCGTAACTGCTCTTCCCCACCTGGACCTTGCCGCCGACGCCCGCTTCCACACCGACCTTGAGATCGACGGGCACGAGCGTGATGCGAACCGTGCCGTCGGCGTACGTGGTCCGCACGATCTGGACGTTGTCCCCCACCTTGACGGAGAACACGGTGACCGACGCCCCGGCCTTCGCCGAGTCGGAAGCGACGACGCACGCCGATGCGGGCGGCTTGTACACGTACGATTCGGCCTTGCAGTCCGTACCGCCGAAGAGCCGGCAGAGTGCGGCCTTGACTTCGGGTTCGACCGGATTGGGGACGAACACCAGCAGCATGGTGATCACTAGCGACGCGGCGACCAGCAGCGCCGCGTACTCAAGGGCCGCCGCCCCGCCGTCGCAGCGCGGGCGTTCCCGGCCGGTTCCGATTCGCATTCCCCAAGAATAAGTTCGGCGATCAATCATCCCCAGGGCCTGCGGGCCCATTCCGGGACCCAACGACGCACATTGCCAGAATGGCCGATGAGCCACTCCGAAATTGCGGACATTTACCGGGCATTTACCGGGCATTCGGAGGGCGCGGGCCCTTGCCGCCGATGTCAGGCCGCCATGAGGAGCAGCATGACGATCCCGAGGACGGCGAAGACGGCGCCGATGGCCGCCATGCCGAGCGAACCGGCCAGGCCGCGGCCGGACGAGGTGTCCATGCGCGCCGTGCGGGGGTTCCGCGGGTCGTAGAGGACGGGGACCGCCGTTCCCTTGAGCCGGGTCAGCTCGTACGACCCGCCCCTGGTCTGCCCGACCGTCTCGACTTCCGCGCCCTCCAGCGTCCTGAATCGCAGCACGGGGAAGAACTCGTAGGAGTCGGTCGTCTCGACCCGGTGGATTCCGGTGACCATCCCCGGCACCCGCTGCGCCGACGCGAGGAACGCGCGTCCCGTCCGGTAGCGGTGGATTCCGGCCACGACGAGGGCGACGCCCAGAACGAGCGCGATGAGCCCGAGGAGCCAGTCCGACATCACCAGTACCCGCCGCCGCGCTCCTCGGCCTTGACGCTGAGCACGGCCGCGGCCGCCGCCCCGGCCGCCGCGCCCGCCACGCCTTCGGCGACGTACAGCACCACGGCCAGCGGATCGCCGTCACCGCCGATGGGAGCCGCCGCGCCGACCACGATCGCCAGCACGGGGATCGCCAGGATGCCGGCGAACCAGCGCACCTGGTGCGTCCGGTCGCGCTGGACGGCCCCGGCCGCCACGACCATCGCGATGCTGATCAGCACCCACGGCAGGTCGAGCCGCACCGTGCGATCGAGGTCGGAGAGCCGCTCGCCGCCGGACGCGCCGGACGCCAGCTGGGCCACGATCGTGAAACCCACCAGCCAGACGACCAGTGCCGCGCCCCAGGCGCCGAGCATCCTGACCACGTCAGCGGACCTTGATCGAGTCGACGACGCCGTCCACGACCTCGTCGTCGAGCTTGCCGCGCTGCCAGACGAGGCGGATCGTGTGGACGTGCCCGTTCGCGCCGATCACCCCGACGTCGACGCCCTCGCCGGGCGTGCCCGCCGCTCCCCTGAAATCGTTGAAGGTGTAGTCGACGCGGAGGGCGCCCTTCGCGCCGGCCACCTTGATCTCCTTCGCCTCCGTGCGGCGGTAGCCCTTCGCGTTCATCATCGGGCCGGCCTCGATGGTCGACTGCAGCATCTCCTGGCGGCCCCGGTCGGACACGTCCTTGATGACCGACAGGAAGGCGGCCTGCCCCGGTGCCTGCATCGACAGCGCGATGTCCGACTCGGGCCCGCGCTGCCAGTCCTTCGGGTAGGCGACCGACAGCACCTTCGCGTCACCCCGGACGGACCCCTCCGGGGTCTTCCCCGACCCGCCGGACGAGCACGCCGCGGCCCCCGCGGCGACCGCCAGGGCGGCCGTCGCCGCCATGATCGTCAGCCTCTTCGCACCCATCGCCGCCCTCTCACTTCGCACACTCCGGCCACTGCTGGAAGGTCCGCTGACCGTTCTGCGGTGGTCCAAGGTACTGGGAATCGACGATCTGCTGCTGCTCTCCCTCGTATCCGCCCTCGATGCCGAACTTGATCTCGGCGGCGATCTCGGCGCCGATCTTGAACTCGTCCACGTTGCCGGCGTAGACGTTCCGGTTGACCAGGCCGCGGCTGTAGATCAGCTGGTCGAGCGGGTCGGCGTTCGGGCCGGGGTCCTGCGCCACGAACGCGCCGTTCTCGTCGGCGGCGTTCCGGACGGTCTGGAACGGCATCAGGAACGCGTTGTTGCGGATCCAGTTCTCGCCGATGGCGCGGTTGGAGTCGTCGAAGTTGACCGTGGTCGTGGTGGTGGACACCTGCTTGTCGGTGTCCTTACCGCTGACGTTCTTCTTCCCGGGGTTCTTGTAGCCCTCGCTGTCGTTGGTCTCCTGGGTGGTGATCCAGGTGATGCCCGTCAGCCGGCCGTTCTTGTCGTAGGTCACCCTCGTCTGTCCGATGTATGTCCGCTCGCCGCCCGGTCCATAGCCGAACGCCTTCGCGCCACCTTTGACCGTGCCCTTCACCTGGAAGGTGTACGTGGTCTTCGGGTAGCCGTCCTTCTCCGAGCCGGTGTTGTCCTTCGTGACGAGGACGGCGTCACCGGCCGAGCCCTCGATCTCCAGGCCGGTCCCGGTGTCCTTCACGGTCTTCTTGCCGGACGAGTCCGTGGTCAGGTTGCCGAAGCCGGCGGCGCCCTTCAGCACGCCCTCGGCGCCGACCTCCCACTGCGTGATCTCCGGGTCGCGGGTGCGCGGCTCCCACCCGGTGATCTTGTCGTACAGCCAGAGCCCGGGGCTGACCTTCTCGCCCTCCTTGCGGGCGAGGTCCCACTTGACGTCGTCCAGCCATTCGCCGGCTTCCTTGTCGCTGTTGAAGACCCAGGTGTCGCCGTACTTGAAGTTGACGGACCCCTCGACCTTCGCGCCCAGCTCCCCGCCGAAGGACTTCTTGCCGAACTGGACCTTCCCGCCGATCTCCGCCTCGGCGCCGAGCTTGTAGTCCGCCGGGACGATCATGATGCGGACCTTTCCGTCCGCGTACGTGGTCTTCACGAACTGGAAGTTCTGCCCGACCTTGATGGAGAAGGCCGTGACCGAGTAGCCGGCCTTCTTTGAGTCGAGACCGGTGATGCACGCCGAGGCCGGCGGCTTGTAGTCGTAGTTATCCGCCGCGCAGTCCATGCGGAAAAGGTCGCAGAGTGCCTTCTTCACCGCCGGCCCGACGGGATTGGGCACCAGGAGCGCGAGCATCACGATGAGCACCGCTCCGATACTGATCAGAGCCGAGTACTCGATCGCGCTGGCGCCGCTGTCGCGCCGCTCTCGGCCGCCCATTCGGCGAGGTTGTTCTCGCATGCCCGGAACCATAATTTCCGCAGCTCAGGGTTCCCAGGGCCCCCAGGCCCAGAGGGGGACCCGAAAAGCGAACGGGCCCCTCAGCCGAATCTGCGGGCGGATGTGACGGAGCGCAGCGGCGAGATCTTGACCACGTCGCCGGTCTGCGGTGCCTCGACCATCTTGCCGTCGCCGTAATAGATGGCGACGTGATGGGGCGGTGAGCCGAAGAAGAGAAGGTCGCCCGCCTGGAGCGCGTTCGTCGGCACGGGCACCCCGCGCGGGTCCGCGACCTGGTTCCCGGTGTAGTGGCCCAGCGCGATCCGTCCCTTGGACGCCTGGTAGACGGCGTACAGCGTGAGTCCGCTGCAGTCGAAGCCGAAGTACAGGCGTCCGTCATAACCGCCTGGGGAACAGCAGATACCGCGCGTGGGACCGCTGGTGTTGCCGCCGCCCCAGGCGTACGGGGTGCCGAGCCAGCACAGCGCCCAGGCGACGACGGCGCCGCCGAAGCTGAGGTTCTCGGCCGGCTTGTCGCCGGTCTTGGCGCACTTGGACGCGACGACCCCGCCGCCGCCGGACGGCCCGAGCCCGTTCGGCAGGCCGTTGTACTCGATCGGGTCCTCGTCGTCGACCAAGCGGATCTTGAACAGCTTGGTGACCCGTTCCCGGTTCCCGTTGGGGAAGGCCTGGACATTGCCGTCGCAGATGACCTTCGCGATCCCGCCGATGCCGGTGTCCTCCGGGCTGGTGGGAGGTGCGGCGATGTACTCGCAATCGGGCGCGAACATCTTCGCGATCGCCTGGGCCGTTCCCGAGCGCCCGATGCCCTTCTTCCCCCGTGAGTCCGTGCACAAGTTGCGCTTGTGCCGGAGGTCGTCCTTCTCCTTCTCGGTCAGCTCGTCCTTGTTCTTGAGCTGGCACCGGTCGGTGGCGACCTTCACCATGGCGGTATTGCCGAGCGTGCCGCTCAGCCGGACATCGGTCGTGTGGACGTCGTTCTCGTCCGCGTACTTCTCCGCCGCGCTCTTGGGAGGAGCCCCGACCAGCCAGTAGCCCGCGGCCGAGGGTTCGATGCCCTGGAGCAGCATGTCGACGGCCTGGTCGCGCAGGGGAGCGAGGGTTCCGAGCGCCGCCGCGTCCGCGCCGATCTGCGCCTGGTTCCGCATGTCCCCGGCCTGCGCGATGCGCCCGAAGGCCAGGAATCCCGCGGCGAGGGCCACGGCCATGCCCATGACCAGGACCGAGGTGGCGACCCCCGCGTCGTTCCCCGGCCTGCCAGCGGATCTGATCCGTCGCAGCATCTGCGCCCCATCACCCCGAGATCGGCGAATTCCCGAAAGATCTTAATGATCACGTTAAACGGGCGACAGGGCCCTGAGGCCCAATGAGAAATGGCCGTCACCCGTAGGCCCAGGACGAGGTCCGGGCCTCCGCCGCGATGCGCCCCCGGTGCAGCGCCATGGCGAGGGCGCCGCCGAGCGCGGCCTGAGCCGTCCACACCGGCAGGCCGAGCGCGTCCCCGACGCTGAGGCCGGGGTCCCCGCCGAGCGCGGCGAGCGTGACCATCAGCGCGAGGAAGACCGCGTAGCCGACGGCGCCGGCGATCGCGCCCGCGCCGGCCACCCGGGCCCGGTCGCCGGTCCGGACGCTCATCCTCGCGGCGACGTAACCGCCGCCCGCCCGGACGACGGTTCCGAGAAGCCACGAGAGCCCGGTCAGGACGGGCCCGGGCTCCGCCTCCGGCTCCTGCGCGAACCCGAGGACGACGATCAGCAGCATCGTCCCGAGAAAGGTCGCCGCGACTCCGGCCAGGACCGCCTTCACGGGGATCACGAGCCGCCCCCGGAGATCCTGGCGGACGAGACGATCCGCTGCGCGCCCGCCTGGTCGAAGGCGGACCGCAGCCCCCCGTACCGGACGTCGTACTGCGGCCCCGCCGCCGTCCCGATGACCAGGTCGAGCTGCCTGGCGGCGACCGACGGGTAGACCGTCTCCATCACCGCCGCCTCGGCCGCCCCGGGAACCTTCACCACGCGCTTGGTCACCTGGGCGTCCGGCGCGTCGGCCTTGAGCCTCGCCTCGATCAGGCCCACCCGGACGCTCACGTTGGCGAGATCGCGCCCGCCCTGGAAGACCTGGACGCCGGGAGGCGGAACGTCCTGCCCGGGAGCGTCCGTCGCTCCCCCGAGCGACATCTCCAGGACGACATCCTGTTCCGTCGGCTCGATGCGGACCATCTTGTCGGGAGGCACGAACGACAGCGTCGCGACCGTCACCGATCCGGCCTGCGCGCTTCGCGCGGCGGAGGCCCTGGCGCCTCCCGGCTCGCCGCCCTTCGACTCGCCTTGCCCGCCGCAGCCCGCCGCCAGCAGGACGGTCGCCAGAAGGGCCAGGGCGGACACCGCCGGACGCCTCTTGCCGGTGTTCATTCAGCCTCCCCGGATCAGCCCTGCGGGCAGTTCGCGAGCGCCTGCCAACCCGCCTGCGGCGCCTGGTTGTCGAAGTACCGGCCGGAACGGTATTTGGCCCACGTCTGCTCGTTGTTCAGTCCGACGCCGAACCCCTTGCGTTTGATGCCTTTCTCGCCGTTGGCACCCGATCCCTCGATGGTGTTCCCGCTGGTGTCGTACTCGAAATGGGCGAGCTGGCCGTGCCGCTGGAACGCCCGGCCGTACTGGTCGAGGGCCTGGCCCAAATGCTCCGGGTGCTGGATTCTGGGCACCGCGGCCATGCCGCCGACCGTCATGAAGAGCCGGTCGAAGGCCGCGCGGTTCTCCGGCTGGGTGAGGTCCAGGCTGTACAGATCGCTCGTCTTGTGCCCGACGGTCGACTTTCCCTTCCCGGTGATGCCCTGGTTCTCCTTGCGGTCGCCGCCCAGAGTGACGGACCCGCCGCCCTTCCATTCCTTGTCGAGCTGGATGATGAACCGCACCGGGTTGCCGTTCCTGTCGAAGATCACCGTCTGGGTGCCGGCGATGCCGACGCCGCCCTCCAGGGCGGTCTTGGGGCCGCCGGCCCACGTGCTGGGAAGCATGCGCTTCAGGTCGATGCCGCCCTGGATCTTTCCGCTGGCGTCGGCGGTGAACTTCTGGGTGAAGATCCGCATGCCGTTGTTCTGCGGAGCCTTCTTGTCGTCCACGACGATGGTGACGTCGCCGGCCGCGGTCGCCTTGCCCTCACCGCCGGCGTCCAGGCCGAGATCCGCCTTCGGCCTGCCGGGGTCCTTGTCGTCGAGCCCCTTCTTGCCGCTCCACTTCCCACCGGCGGACGCCTCGCCGCCGACGCGGAAGGTGACCGCCGTCGGCGTCAGCCCCTCCTTGTCGAGCTCGGGCGAGTCCTTGCCGCGCAGCCAGTTCCAGCCTCGCCGGATGCCGTTCACCGCCGTGGCCGCGCCGTTCTCCAGCGCCTCGCCCTGGGTCCCGCCGAGACCGCTCAGCACCCGCTTCCACGTCGGTCCGCGCCGTGTGTCGAGGAAGCGCTGGGCGCGCCCGTACGGGTCGCCGCCCTCGGACTCGTTGAAGTCGTACCGGAAGCCGAGCTCGGTGTTCATGCCGGCGAAGGCGGACACGTCGATCTTGCCGTTCTTGCCGGCCTTCAGCTTGTCGTTCAGCCCGCCGAGCTTGCCGACGTCCGTCCGGTCACCCGTCTCCACACCGAGACCGCCCTTGCCGGTGAGCGTGACCTGCGCGCTCTTCTCTCCCGTGGCCGGATTCACCTGGGTGACGATCTGGTCCTTGCCCGCGAGGTCGCCCCTGATCCCGCGGAACGCGGCGTTGAATCCCATGGAACGGTTGGCGTCGTTGATATTGCATTTCGTCCAGTCGAGCGGCCTCGCGGTCGGCTGCTGCGCCTTGCATTCCCCGCCGAAAAGACGGCAGAGGGCGGGCTCGACGTTCGCACGGAACGATCCGGAGACGGCGTACGCGAGGACGGCGACGACAAGGGCCCCGACGGCGATCACCGCGCCGTATTCGAGTCCCGAGGCTCCACGGTCGTGACGCCTGCGAGTTAAGGGGCGTGTCATGGTTCGGCACCGTAATGGTCACCGCCACCCCGCGATAGGGTCTTAGGGCCTCAAGACGAACCACCAGAGAATAAGGCAGGCGGCGGTGGGCGCGAAGAACAGGATGAACAACCTCGTGCTCAGACCGCTGCGACCGAATCCGGTCAGCCGGAACTGCTCGGGCCGCGCCGGGTTGTACCTCAGCCGCGCCGATTCCCCGATCTTGAGAATCAGCCCGGTCGACCAGTCACCGAGGACGTCCCGAACGTGGCGGCCGTCGTGAGTGGTGAACTCCACGACCGGTGAGTACAGGGTGTGCCGCGTCCCGTCCTCGTAGTGGTCCTTCTCCCTGATCTCCAGGGCGGTGCACGTCGTCACGGGCCAGGCGCGGGTGCGCAGCATCCGCGCCAGCGCCGCCAGGGTCTCCAGCCAGCCGAGCATGAACGCCACCGCGGCGACGACCGCGAACGCCTCCAACACAGCAGCACCCTCCGCAGACCGTCCCCTACACCCTCTGACGGCGCCCTGTGTACACCGGCGGCCGTCAGAGGGTGTAGGGGACGGGGAGATCCGGCACGAGCGTGTCCACGCCGTCGTCGATGGCCCCGGACGCGGAGACCTTGATGTCGTGCTTCTGCAGTTCCTTGTCCTTGACCACGTACACGGTCGCGGTGAAGTCCTCGCCCGCGGCGACGGCCGCCGGCGCCTTGATGCGCGAACGGTACCGGCTGACGATCTCGTCGCGGTGCTTCGCGGCGGCGCCGGTGATGCCGGGGCGGAACCTGATGTCCTCCACCCGTCCGACCACGTACGTGAGGACGCCGCCGGGACGGGTCGTCTCCACATAGGTGCGCGCGAGCGCCGCCGCCGTGGCCGCGTCCCCGACGGTCGTGCCGTCGGCCGCGGTCACCTTGCCGAACGCGCTCGGGGCGCCGGTCAGCAGCTCGACCCGGCCGCCGCCCGTGGCCACGTGGAGCAGCACCGGGTGGGGGGACTGGCGGTAGTCCACGCGGTAGATCTTCCACGTCCGCAGGAACGGCGCGGTGACCGGCGTCAGCCGGCTGCCGCTCAGCGCGACGATCCGCGCCTCCTCCTGCCGGCCGGCGGCGACCAGCCCCTTGCTGATGGTCTGGCGGAGCCGCTCGTCCGGGCGCGTGTTCGGCTTGGTTCCCCCGGCTCCCGCGTCGCCTCCGGACCCGCACCCGGTGAGGAGCAGGGCCAGCAGCAGAGCCGGGAGCGCCAGCGTCACGCTCACGGCGCGACGGCCTGGACGGCGCCGCTCAGCAGAAGATCCACAGGAAGCAGTCGTGCGCGTCATCCCATGC
The DNA here is from genome assembly GCF_900115095.1 of Actinomadura madurae. Lineage (GTDB taxonomy): Bacteria > Actinomycetota > Actinomycetes > Streptosporangiales > Streptosporangiaceae > Spirillospora > Spirillospora madurae. Next base: position 640,501 of record NZ_FOVH01000003.1, on the reverse strand, counting down.
CTTCCCATAGTTGTCGGCGTACTTGTTTCCGTCCACGGACGAGACGACTTCTCCATTCACGAACGCCTGCTTCACTCTCTCACGCCCTGCCTTCTCCCCGACCGCCTTCTCGCCGGCGGCGTCCAGCGGCGGTCGCTGCGCCTTCGCACGCGCCGCGTTCTCGCGCCTGACGGCGTCGTTGTACGCATCCTCGTACTCCTGCTGCAGCAAGGTGTCCGGTGAGTTCCCGCCGCGGTTCCTCTGGAGCTGCTGGTTGTTCTGGATCGCCTCGACCGTGCCCTCGGTCTCCTCGTCGATGGACTTGTCGATGAAGTCCTCGCGGCTGAGATCGTCGATGTCGGGATCGTCGCGGTGCTCGGCGTGGTTGACCTCGTGCACGAACGTGTTGGCCCGTTCTTCGGGGGTCTGGTTCGTGTCGACGTAGAAGACGTTGGCGTCACCGTCGTAGTAGGACCCGCCGCCCGCCCGGTAGACGACCCGCACACCGTGGTCCTTCACCCATTTCAGGGCGTCCCGGCCGAGCTGAGTCTCGTTCAGGACGGACTCGGTCTCGGTCTGCTCCTTGGACGGCTTCGGAGGCGGTGGCTGCGGGACGGGCGGGCCGGGGCTCGGGCTCGGCTCCGGGCCGGGGCCGTCGCCGTCCGCGGACGTCCGCTGCTGCGTGTCGGTGCACTGCGCCTGGAAGAGGTCGCAGATCGCGTTGCTGACATGCCCCTCGACCTTGGTGCTGACGAGCGTCCCCAGCACGCCCACCACGAGGGCGGCGACCACGATCAGGGCGCCGTATTCCAGGCTGCTCGCGCCCCGCTCCCGATCCGCACGGGAATTCGGCAACGCTCGTGAACGCTCGATCAACATGCCCCGAAATTAGGGCGGCGGCCGGAGTCCTCTCCAGAGTCTCAGGTCCCTTGCCGGTCCTAAAATCGGGCCACGTCAGTTTGGGTCCCTCACCCCGACATCCGGAAGAAAATGGGCACTCGGGACCAGGAGACAGGGTCCTACGACCCAACGCTCACTTCCTTGTCCCCGGGCGCGCATGCCGGTCCCCCGCGTTCAGCGGTTCTTCCGCCATGTGCCCCGTTCTCTGGTGGTGACGGTCTCCGCGGCCCAGCGCTGGGAAAGCGTCTTGGAGAGCGCCAGTCCGAGAACGACGCCGAGCGACGCCTCGATCAGATGCAGCACCACTCCGACCGCGGTGTCGGAGAACGGGATGCCGAGGGAGGCCGCCACGAAACTGCCGAGCACGGGAACGGGCAGCGCGGCGACGACCCTCCCGAGGCCGTTGGCCCACTCCCGCACGTAACTGCCGGCGGCGACGGCCATGAGAACGCAGAACAGCAGCCAGGGAAGATGGACCCGGAGAACCTGGGCGTACTCGTCCACGGGTTCGCCCTGGCCGGTCGTGGGAGCAAGCGCCTTCAGTGCGAGGAGGGCCATCACGGCGAGGAGACTCGCCGTGAACCAGGCGGAGAACACGGCACGCATGGCCCCGCACGGTAGGTAATACGGACGTGATTACCCAGGGTCTACAGACCTGGCCGGAACCGGTCCCGCCGCTCGGCACCGGACCCGGTCCTGGGCCTGGAGACCCATGTCCGGCGCTACTTGCCGCACTCTCCGGGCCTGGCTACCGTCAGCGCTATGCCTTCGGCGGACACTGACGAGACCGCGATGCCCGGCCGTTATGTCGGTCCTTACCGGCTGGGCCGCGAGCTGGGGAGAGGGGGAATGGGGACGGTCCATCTCGCCGAGGCCCCGGACGGCCGTCCGGTCGCCATCAAGATCATTAACCGGGAGATGACGGGCACCCCCGACTTCCGCGAACGTTTCCGGCGAGAAGTGACCGCGGCGCGCCAGGTCCGTCCGTTCTGCACGGCACCGGTCCTTGACGCGAACATGGACGGCGAGCCTTTCTACGTGGTCACGGAATACATTCAGGGCCCGACCCTGGAGCACGTGATCTCCACCTACGGCCCGCTGAGCGGTTCCGACCTGGAGGGGCTGGCCGCGGGCATCGCGACCGCGCTGTCCGCCATCCACGGCGCGGGCGTCGTCCACCGCGACCTCAAGCCCGAGAACATCCTGCTGTCACCGTTCGGGCCGCGGGTCATCGACTTCGGGATCGCGCGCAGGATCGGCACCGACCATCGCATCACGCGTGCCGGCCAGAGCATGGGCACCCCCGCGTTCATGGCGCCGGAAGGGCTGGTCGACGAGCCCATCACCGCCGCCGCGGACGTGTTCTCCTGGGGCAGCGTCGTGGCCTACGCGGGGACCGGGCAGCTCCCCTTCGCGGGCGAGAACGTCGGTGAGGTCCTCTACAAGACCGTGTACGGCGAACCTCGGATCGACGGGCTGAGCTCCCCTTTGCGGGAGCTCGTCCTCCGGGCCCTGGCCAAGGACCCGTCGGAGCGTCCCACGCCGGCGCAGCTGCTGCGGGAGCTGACGGGGCAGAGCGACACCGAGCGCGCGGCGCGGACGGTGGGGCTGGTGGGGACGACCATTCCCGAGATCGCCCCGAACGGCGGACCGCGCGTCCAGCCCACGAAGGACGGCTTCACACGGCGCCTGCCGGGCAGGTACCGGTCCCGCCTGCGCCTCGCCCTGGTCGCCGGGATCGGGGCGGTGGCCCTCGCCGCGGGCCTCGCCACCTTCCTGTGGCCGAACGGCGGCGGCGGGACGTCCGGCGACGCCTCCGTGCTCGCGGACGACTTCTCCGACCCGGGATCGGGCTGGGCGACCGGCCGCGGGAACGGCGAGTACGAGGAGTACCAGCAGGGCGCTTTCACGATCTCCCAGATCAGCCAGGGGTACCACCAGACCGTGCGGGCCCCGCTGGCCGGCCCGCCCGCGAACGTGAAGATCACCGTCACCGTGCGCGTCGAGTCGGCGAATCCGGCCGATGAGGCCGGGGTGTACTGCCGGAGCGACGGTCACCACCGCTACGACGTCCTGCTCGCGCAGAACGGGACCATGCGGATCAGGAAGGGGGACGAGCTGACCGGCACCGTGCTCGCGACGTCGTCCTCACCGGTCGGGACCGCCGGGTCGGGCGCACGCGTCACCGGTGTCTGCACCGACTCCGGCGCCGGTGTCGAGATCAAGGCGCTCGTCGACGGCCGGCAGGTGGCGGTCGCGACGGACAGGAACGCGCCCTTCCGCTCCGGCACGGCCGGCATCGTCGCCGGCCGTGAGGGACGCCTGCAGTACGAGCCGGCCACGAAGGCGACCTTCGACGATTTCCGCCTCGACCGAGCCTGATCCGGCCGGAGCCCGGGCCGGGCGGCGGTGGCTCGTCGGTCAGCGTCTGACGAGGACCGTCGCCTGACCGTCACGGTAGATCTGCCGCCATCCCGGGTCCGCGGCGATCGCCCCGGCCAACGGGGTGCCGGTCTCCCATATGACGACGTTCACTCGATACCGGTCGAGCATCCCTCGCCATTCCGGACCCCCTTCCCGGACCTTCATGTACTCCTTGGTGAACGCCACGGGATACATGTCGTAGCGGTCGTCCATGAAGACCTTCTGCCGGGGCCAGTATTCGTGGATCACATACGCGTTCCATGTGTGGGTCGTGAACAGCCGCTGCCCGAGCAGGCCGTTCTGCTCGACCACCCGCATGGCGCGGACCGGGTACTTCTCGAAGGAGAACGCCGGGCGCGAAAGCGTCGTGCCGGCGAACAACGCCACCGCCGCCACCACCAGCGCGATGATCCCCAGATCGGCGATGTGCCGCCGTTCCTCCCGTTCCGGGCGGGTGCCGAGCACGCGCGCGGCGACCGGAAGCCCGACCAGCGGCGCGAGCGCGATGTTGCGCAGCGCCCAGAGACCGAGCAGCAGGAACGGGACCGTCACCACCAGATCCCTTGTGGACGCCTTTCCTGGGCCCCTTGCCAGGACGATGACGAACACCGCGATCCAGAGGGCGAAAGCGGCCCCGAGCGTGGTCCGGAAGTCCGGCGACCCCCATTCCTGAACGTTCCGGAGAACCTCTCCCCTTGACACCAGGTCGACGGGGAAAAGGACCAGGCGGTAGCCGTAGGGATTGATGAAACAGGCCGCGAACGCGAGGGCCGACGCCTGGAGCAGGCGCCGCTCAGCGCCGCGCCACGGCGCCGCGCCCTCCAGCCATCGACCGATCAGATGCAGCGCGATATAGGTGAATCCGAGGGCGAAGGAGCCGTGGACGTTCGCCCAGAGGCACATCAGGACGGGAAGAAGGACCAGCGGCCGCCGCCCTATCGGGGAGTCCGGGACCTCGACGATCCAGATCAGCAGGACGAGCGCCAGGATGCCGAACACGAGCGGACGCTCGACCCAGAAGTGCAGCGACACCGCGAGCGCCGGCAGCACCAGCTGGGCGGTCCGCGCCCCGCCGCGCAGCCGGTCCGCGAGCCGGAAGGCCAGAAGGGCGATGGCCGCGTTGACGATGCAGTCCAGTATCAGGATCCACGAGGGCCCGGCCGTTTTGTCGATGGCCGCGTAGAGCGCCTCCACCAGCCAAGACTGGGCGATCCACGCGGTGCCCGGGACGGTGTAGGAATAGATGTCCCCGTGCGGCACACCGTGGGCGAGAATCCACTGTCCGGTCTGGAGGTGGGTCAGGAACGAGTTGTCGTCCAGCGGCTCCAGGCCGCTCATGAAACCCAGCGCCATCCAGATGACGGACGAACGCGTGCGTGCCGACGGCAACCGGACGCGCTGGTCGGATCGGATGCCGGAAGTGTCCCGCTCGTCCTTTTTCTCTTCCGCGACGGTCATGTCCATGTCCCCGGCTATCTGATGGTCAGACCCTTCACCGCGGCGTCGGCGGCGTCGGTGCCCTGGCCCCAGGGGACCTGCATTTCGAGGTTCGACGCGTTCGCGGGCGGCTCGTAGGCGTTGTAGAGGACGACGCTCTCCCCCGGGCCGAGGACCTTCTTCGCGTCCTCCCGGGCCACCTCACTGCAGATGCACGGACCGGCCTGCGTGCTCAGCGAGTTGTAGCGCACCTGGTTCGCGGCGTCGTACAGCATCACACCGCCGGTGGTGTCCGCCCGCGCCGGCTGCGGAGCGGATCCGTGGATGTTGGCCCGCTTCTCCAGCATGAGCCCGACATCCGGCGACCCCTGCCCGGTGTTGCGCAGCGTCCACACCAGGATCGTCAGCCCCGACGAGTCGCGGTGCAGGCTGTTGACCTCGACCTTGAGGCCGTTGGCCGCGGCCGACTTGAAGGTCGCCGAACCCAGCACCGCCGAGGAGCCGCGCTTGTAGGGCTCGCCGCTCACGGGCGGCGGCGCCGGCGCGGGCGGGCGCGCGAACAGCACGGTCACCCGCCGGTTCTTGCGGCGCCCCTCGTCGGTGTCGTTGGTCGCCACGGGCTGCTTCGAGCCGTGCCCGGCCGCCTTGTAGGTCACGCCCTGCCTGGTCACCAGGCTCTTGAGCCGGTCGGCGACGGCCTGCGCGCGGCGTTCGGAGAGCGGCTGGTTGATCGCGTCGTTCCCGGTGTTGTCGGCGTGCCCGTCGACCTGGACGGTCGCGCCCTTCGACGCGTCGATCTGCTTGGCGACCTGTTGCAGGAGCTGCTCGGCCCGCGGAGTCAGGTCGGCCTTGTTGACGGCGAACAGGACATCGGCCGACAGCCGCACCGACCTGTCGTTCGGGTCGTCGGCGACCGTCTGCTCGGTCCCCTCGGTGAGGCTTCGCAGGTTGAGGACCCTCGGCTTCTTCAGCTGGGCCTTGGCCGGGTCGATCTGCCCCTGCAGCGGCTGCACGGGATCACCGGTGATCGGCACGTCCTGGAAGGGCACCGACAGCGGGACCACGAGCGTGGCCTTCTGGAGGTTCGCGGGAGGCGACGGGAAGGTCGCGTAGACGTCCATGGCCGCACCGGGGCCGACCGGCTTCTGGAAGACGCCCGTGCAGACGCAGTTCTGCGACGAGGTGGTGGTGTGCAGGGGGTAGTAGATCTTGTCGCTCGCGGCGTCGACGAGCCCGATCCCGCTGGCGGCCAGCGGGTCGCCGAGGTCCGGGTCGAGGGAGTCGCCGAGCTCGTTGACGGCCCCCGACAGGTCGATCTTGTTCTTTCCGTCATTGACGATCTTGAATCGGGCGGTGACGGTGTTCGCCGCCGTCCGGCTCAGCGCCAGCAGGTCGACGTGCGCGGGGCCGTCCTTGTGAGCGAGCGGCATCGAGGCGATCGGCCGCAGTTCCCCGCCGGGCGTTCCCTTGCCCGCCGGCCCTGTCGATTTCTCGGAATCCGGCTTGTCGTCACCGGAACATCCCGAGAGAACAAGGGCGAAGGCGGCCGGAACCGCGACAAAACGAACGGCGCGCCGCCCCGCAGACATGCGATGATTCATGATTCCTCTCTAAAAAGCAGAAAACCGTCAACGCCCGATGGGGAGACCGCGGTTGCCGCGGTCTCCCCATCGGGCGTTGACGGATCGCTTCGAGCCGGTCCGGTCGTGACGTCGCCGGGGATCAGGTGGAGGCGCCGCCACCCGGGCTGAACAGGCTGGTGATCGCCTCGGTGATCTTGGTCCGGACCGTGGTGTTGATGGCGGTGTAGAGGATGCCGACGATCAGGGCCGCGACGATGATGAGGGCGCCGTACTCCAGCGCGCTCGCGCCCCGGTCGTGCCTCTCCTTGAGCTGCTCGACGCGGTCCTGAACGAAGGTCTGAAGAGTGACGAAGAGGGGGATCATCGGGTTCATCTGGTGCCTCCCGGCTGTTTCTGTCTCGCCCTGACACAGACAACAGTAGGGATTTCAGATAGCCTTCCCCAGGGCCCAGCGGCCCAATTGCGGCCGTCTCCCGGACCCAACCTCGACAGGGCCCCCAGACCCAGAAGAACGGATCCTTTCCGGCCGCCAAGGGCTCCGGCGTCATCCGTCCGCCTCTTCCGACGTGCCTATCCATTGTGCGATCGCGGCGGCGCGCGAGGTCACGCCGAGCTTGGCATAAATGCGGTTCACATGATTCTTGACGGTCTTCTCCGCCAGGAACAACTGCTGGGCGATCTGGCCGTTGGACCGGCCCCGGGCGATGAGCCGCATCACGTCGGCCTCACGCGCGGACAGCCCGAAGTCACCGGTGCCGCGCGCCAGCGGTGTGGGCCGCTCGCGCCGGTCCTGCTCCGCCGGCCGCTCCGGCCGGGGTTCGGGTGCGGGCTGGGGCGGCCGGAGGTCGGACTGCACCGCGCCGACCAGAGCCGAGACCGCCGACGGCGAGAGGGGGTTGGAGCCGTTGACCACGCCGTGCACGGCGGCGGCCAGCTCCTCGGGGGTGAACGAACCGTGCACCAGATACCCGACGGCGCCGTTGCTGATGGCCGCGCGGACGACCTTCGGGTCCTCGGTGTAGGTGAGCATGATGACGCGCGTCTTGCCGCTGATGACCTGCGCGGCGGCGACCCCGTCCATCAGGGGCATCTGGACGTCGAGCAGCACGAGATCGGGCTTCAGCCTGTCGACCAGCTCAATCGCGGTGCGTCCGTCGCCCGCCTCGCCGACGACCTCCGCACCGGACGCCTCCACCAGGGAGGCGAGGCCCGAGCGGACCACCACGTTGTCGTCGACGACCACGACGCGCGGAACCGTCATCTCAACCCACCTCCGCCAGCCGGCGCTCGCCGGTCAGGTCCACGGGAAGCCGGGCGGACACGGTCGTCCCCGTCCCCGGCTCCGACGAGATCGCCACCGTCCCGCCCACGCGCTGAGCGCGCTCGTGCAGGCCGATCAGGCCGTAGTGCCCGTCACGTGCCAGGTCCGTCAGCTGCTGGAGACGGAACCCGCTGCCGTCGTCGACGATGGTCAGCACGAGATCATCCTGTTCCTTGGTGAGTTCGACCCGCACTGAATCCGCCTTCGCGTGCCGCTCGACGTTGGTCAGCACCTCCCGGAGGATGGCGACCACCTCATGGCGCATACGCAGCTCGGGCTCGACGTCGAGGTCGAGATCGCAGGTCACGGCCACCCCCGCCGTCTCTCCCCAGCGGTTCGCGGTCTCCTTGAGCGCCTCGTGCAGGGAGCGGGTGACGGCGTCGTCGCGAAGCTCGGTGAGCAGTTCGCGCGCCTCGCGGGAGGCGACCGACGCGGCGAGCGCGATCTGCGACGCCTCCTCCGCGGCCCGCACCTGGTCCCTGGACATCCACAGCGGCAGGGTGGACGCGGCGAGCGCGATACCGCGCAGCGTCTTCGCCAGGGAGTCGTGCATCTCGCGGGCGAGCCTGGCCCGCTCCTCGGAGGCCGCCGCGAGGACCTGCGCCTGCCACAGTGCGGCCTCCTTGCTGGAGTAGTCGTCCAGCAGGCGCCGGAGCGCGACGCCGGCGAAGCCCGCCAGCGGGTAGTAGAGGGGCTGCCCCAGTAACGTCTGGAAGGTCACGGTCTCGATCTCGGTGGCCGTGAGGACGTAGGTCAGGTAGTAGACGAGGATCTGCAGGCCGGCGACGGCCAGCATGCCCTGCCATCGGTAGAGGAGCCCGGCGATGGTGGCCGTGGCGACGGTGGACAGGAAGTACGGACCCGCGATCCCGCCGACGCCGAGCACCGCGAACGACAGCAGCATGTCGAGGGTGTAGAGGGCCGGGTGCGCGGCGACGCGGGGAGCGACGATCCGCCATTTGCGCGCGGTGCCCCACGACACGAGCACCATGGTCATCATGAGCGCGAACACGCCGACCGTCAGCTGCTCGCGCGGCAGGAGCAGCATGCTCAACGCGGTGATCAGCATCCTGATCTCCATGAGCATCCGGAACGCCGACCCCACGCGTTCCGGGAAGACCCCGCCTCTACTGCCCGAAGAGCCCACTTGCACCCCCCATTCCGGACCCGATGAACAGTGCGCCGAGCACGACCAGCATGAGCGCGGGGAGCGTCATCGACATCGTGATGGCGGTGATCTTCGGCGTGGTGCGCTGCGCCTTGCGCTTGGCCCACTGGGCGGACTCGCGGCGCATGTCCGCGCCGATGTCCACGAGGGCCGTGCCGAGCGGCGCGCCGAGCTCCTCGGCCTGCAGAATCGCCGTGACGAACAGGTTCACCGCCTCGGAGCTGTTGCGGTTGCGCAGGTCCTCGAACGCCTCCCGCCGCGGGGTGCCGAGCTCCATCTGGCGCAGCGCGACCATGAACTCCTCCGCCAGCGGCCCCGGCATGCTCTCGGCCACGCGGGACAGCGCCAGCCGGAAGCTCAGCCCCGCGCTCACCGTCACCGCGAGCACGTCGAGGAAGTCGGGCATCGACCGCTGGATGTTGTCCTGCCGCGCGGCCCGCTTGCTGTAGAGGACGAGCTCGGTCTGCAGGCTTCCGAAGAAGGCGAGGATGCCGAACAGCGGCTGGCCGTTCACGATCAGCAGGAGGCCGAGCAGCCCGAACAGCACGGTGTAGCCCGCGGTCCGGCGGGAGTAGGTCTCCACCGTCATCCCGCCGGGACGGCCCGCCGCGTCGATCCGCTTGCGGATCTTCGGCCGCCACGGACCGAGCAGCTCCATCGTCATGCTCGTGAACGGCCGCCCGAGGCGGTCGGCGATGACGTCGAGGACGAACGTCTCGTTCTTGTCGGGCTTGCCGGCCACCGGCACCGCCGAGGTGGCGACGCGCTGGTCGGCGGTCAGCAGGGCGAGCCCGAGGATGCCCATGAGAACGCACAGGGCCGCGCCGCCCGCCATGGCATAGATGACCATGTCCACCTCACACGTCGATCCGGGTCATCCGGCTGATGATGACCAGGCTGGCGATGAACAGGCCGCCGGCGACGGCCAGGATGATCTGGCCCACGGGTTTGCCGCTCATGATCCGGAGCGAGTCGGGCATGATGACGTTGACCATGGCCAGGCCCGCGATCCCGAGCAGGCCGATCGCCCAGTTGGTGACGACCGCCTCGCCCATGATGGTCTTGACCTCGCGGCGGATCTCCTTGCGCTCCTCCAGCGTGGTGGCGATCGTCCGCAACGCGGTGACCAGCGATCCGCCGGCGCGGGCCGACACCAGCAGCGTGCTGATCAGCACGCCGAGCTCGCGGGACGGGAGCCGCTCGCCGAGGTCGTGGAGCGCCTCGTCGACCGACTGCCCGAGCCGCAGCGCGTCCGCGGTGCGGCGCAGCTCCTCTCCGGCCGGGTCCGCCAGCTCGTCCGCCGCGATCTCGATGGCGGTGCGCATGACGAGACCGGCGTGCGTGGCGTTGGACAGCACGCGCGCGAGCTCCGGGAGCTGGGCGATGAACTCCTCCTTGCGCCGCTCCTCCCGGCGCCGGACGTAGGACAGGAAGGCGAAGCCGACGCCGATCGCGGCGGCGATCCCGAAGAGCGGCGCCATCCACTTGCCGATGAGGAAGATCGCGAAGGCGCCGGTCGCGGACATCAGCAGCACGAACGTGGACACCCGGATCCGCATCCCGGACGCCGCCAGCCGCCGGGCGAGCGTCTTGCCCATCGCCGTGCGGCGGATGATCAGCTCCAGCCGTCCGAGCAGGCCGGTCACCTTCTCGTCGGTGACCATCGCGGACCGGGCCACCAGGCGGCTGCGCTGGCCCCAACCGATCACCAGGTCGCCGATCCCCCAGACCGCGAGGGCCAGCGTCAGTACCAGCAGCGCCAGGATCACGGGCAGTGGAAGGCTCACCGCGCACACTCCCTCGTCGGTTCGTCGATGCGGGTCATGGGCTCACCCGCGGTCCGCTGCCGTTCAGGCCGCCCCCGTGGACGTGACCGCCGCCGTTCCCGCGCTGCGCGAACATCGGCGGGACGCTCTCCCCGGCATGGAACATCCGGGTGAGCAGCGCCTCCGGCAGGGGAATCGGCTGGAACGTCCCGCGGACCACGCGGTCCGCTCCGATCGGCTCGGGCACGAAGCGCATCACGGGCTGCAGCTTGAACTGGTCGCGCCGGGCCGGGTCCACCACGGCGACCTCGGTGATCCGGCGCGACCCGTCCGGGCCGCGGCTGAGCTGGACCACGCAGTCGATCGCGCTGGCGATCTGGTCGCGGATCGCCTCGAACGGCAGCTTGACGTCGCTCATGCTGGCCAGGGTCTGCAGGCGGTGCACGGTGTCCTCGGTGGAGTTGGCGTGCACCGTCACCAGCGAGCCGTCGTGACCGGTGTTCATCGCCTGGAGCATGTCGAGCGTCTCGCCGCCGCGGACCTCACCGACGATGATGCGGTCGGGACGCATCCGCAGCGCGTTGCGGACCAGGTCGCGGATCGTGATCGCGCCCTTGCCCTCGATGTTGGGCGGGCGCGACTCCAGCGGGATGATGTGCTCCTGCTTGAGCTGGAGTTCCGCGGAGTCCTCGATGGTGATGATGCGCTCGTGGTCCGGGACGAACGCCGACAGCGCGTTCAGCATCGTCGTCTTCCCCGTGCCGGTACCGCCCGAGATGACCAGGTTGAGGCGGGCCCGGACGAAGGCGGACAGCAGCATGCCGGTGGCCGAGTCCATCGACTCCATGCCGACCAGTTCCTCGATCGAGTAGGCGCGCGGGAAGCGCCGGATCGTCAGGATCGGGCCGACCAGCGACAGCGGCGGGACGATGACGTTGACGCGCTCCCCGGTCGGCAGCCGCGCGTCCACCATGGGGCTCGACTCGTCGACCCGGCGGTTGACCTGCGCGACGATCCGGTCGATCGTCTGGTAGAGCTGCTCCTCGCTGGCGAAGCCGCCGTCCAGCCGGTGCACCCGGCCGGCCCGCTCCACGAAGATCGCGTCCGGGCCGTTCACCATGATCTCGGTGACGCTCGGGTCGGCGAGCAGCGGCTCCAGCACGCCGAGGCCGAGCGCCTCGTCCACCACCCGGCGGATCAGGTTGGCGCGCTCCCCGGCGGCGAGGACGGGGCCCTCACGGGTGACCAGCAGCCCGACGACCTTCTCCAGCCGGGCCCGGCGCTGCGCCATCGTGAGCCGCGCGAGCTCGTCGAGGTTGATCTCCTCCAGCAGGCGCTGCCGCCAGTGCTGGACGGTGTTCCTGCTCGTCCGGTCGTTGGCCGACCGGTCGTCTTCGAGACGATCCTTCAGTGCCATCTGCTATCCCAGCGGCATGGTGACGGTGCGGGTCACGGTGTAGTCGAGGGGGATGCCCTTCCAGATGATCGGAAGCTTGGCCTCCACGTGGCAGTAGACGGCGTCGCCGTCGGCCACCTTGGTCCTCCCGCCCTCGATCTTGTAGTCGTTCAGCCAGGCCGGCCGGACGCTGTTGGCGTACTGGACGCACAGGCCCGGCTCGTACCGCTGGCCGGCCTCCCGGGCCCCGGTGCGCGCGATGTTCTCCACGCGGGACACGGTGGTGAACGAGACGTACGCCTGGAACGCGAGGAAGATGACGAAGAACGCGAGGGGCACCGTGCCCGCGTACTCGAGCGCCACCGCGCCGGAGTCGCCCCGGCGCCGGAAGTCGTGCGCGGCCACGTGCGTCACCCCTCACCCTCGTCAACGATCTTGGTTCTGGTCTGGATGCCCCACGAGCTGCGGAGCCCGGGGATCAGGATCGGGGTGTCGATGGTGACCACCGCGTAGCCGTTCACGACGTTGATCGTGAGGTGGTCGCGGTCCTTCCAGTCGCCCCTGATGCGGCTGATCGCGCGGCGCCGCACCTCCTCCCGGTTGGCCCTCGCCTCCGGGGTGTCGCGCTTGTCGTAGCCGATCACGGCCACCGCCCGCGCGGCCTCGTTCGCCGCGTGGCTCGAGTAGGTGGAGGTGAGCCCGACCAGCACGACCTGCCACACCAGCAGGAACACCAGCATGATGAGCGGGAACAGCCCGGCGAACTCCACCGCGGCGGCGCCGCGGTCGCCCGACTTCTGCAGCGGCACCGGGTGGGCCGCGTCCGGCGCGGGGGCGGCGCCGAGCAGGCCGAGGTCCGCGGCGGCCTTGCCGATCGCCTTGCGGAAGTCGGAGTTCTTGACCGCGGCGGGCGACCCGGTGTTCGCGGCCTCCTCCAGCGCGCGGAAGCCCGCCGGCACCGTCACGCCGCGCAGCGGCGAGCCGACCATCTTCTTGGCCAGGTCGGGCTGGATCTCGTTGCGCCTGTCCTGCCGCGTCAGCAGGACGCTCAGCTCCTCCTCCTTGCGGATCGCGAGCCGCGCGAACATCCGCGCGAGCCGCCGGGCGGAGCGCAGCGCGGGCACGTCCGGCGTGGCGACGATGACCGCCTCGTCGGCGAGCTCCACCGCCATCGCGTTGGCGTCGGCGAGGTGCGTCCCGCCGTCCACGATCACGATGTCGTACCGGGACCGGACCACGGTGAGGATCTGGCGCACGGCCCGCGCGGAGATCTCCTCGGCGTCCTCGCCGTGCCCGGGCGCCAGCAGCAGGTGCGGGCCCGACGGGTGGACGAACAGCGCCTCGGCGACCACCGCGCCGTCCAGGTCGCCGGCGGCCGCCGCGAGGTCGGCGATGCTGTGCCGGTGCTGGACGTCCAGGTAGCCGGGGATGTCGCCGTTCTGCAGGTCCATGTCGACCAGGCAGACCTTCTGCCCCACGCTGCTCGCGGCGATGGCGAGATGGATCGCCAGGGTCGTCGTGCCGACGCCGCCCTTGGCGCCGCACAGCGTCACGAGCCGGGCCAGCCGGCCGCTCTGCCCCGCGACGTCGGCGCCGGTGAAGTGGCTGCGCATCGTGCGCGACCACTCCGCCGCCTGGTGGATGCGGCTCTGCAGCTCCGACAGCGTCGGCTCGTTGGAGATCACGCCGCGGGCGCCGGCGGCCATCGCCCCCGACAGGGTCTCCGCGGTCGCCTCGTCCGCGATCAGGATGACCGCGAGCTGCGGCTGCCGGACGACCAGGTCGCGGATGAGGTCCAGGGCCGGCAGCGGCCCGAGCCCCTGGTGCACGAGCACCACGTCGAGCTGCGGGACGGTCGCGACCGTGCTCGCGAGATGGTTGGACGACGCCTCGACCGCGATGATCTTGATGTCCGGAAGCTCGCGGAACTGGCCGGTGAGCGAGGCGGCGAGATCACGGTCCTCGACGCCGAGGAGGACTTGGATGGTCATGCGGCCTCACCTCGCCGGGACGGTTTCGCAGACCGGCGGGAGCTTGACGCCGTCGACGCCCGTCCCCGATCCGCCGATGAGGGCGAGCCTGATCTTCTCGGCGAAGCTCTCCTCACGGGTGAGCTTCAGGCTGTCCGCGGCGCTGAGCGCGAACGTGATCGGCACCTGGGACTCCGTCACCGAGCTGTTCTTGGCGTCCTTGACCTGCGTCTCCTGGCCGATCTGGATGACCCGGGCCGCCCTGACGATCCGCGCCGCGCAGGACTGCTGCGCGTTGCCCTTCTGCGCCTGGTAGGTGGCGTAGATGTCGACCGGCATCCCCTCGTGGACCTTGCCGGCCACGCCCGTCTCCGCGTCGATCATGATCGCGATTTCGCGCTGGCCGGGCTGCAGGGTCGGGCCCGGGACGATCATCCCGGTCTGCAGGAAGGACCCCGCCAGGAGGTCGGCCGCGGCGACCTTTCCCTCCAATTGGGACAGGTCGGTCACCATCGTGTTCGGCGACCATTTCTTCGGCACCTGGATGCGGTTGAGGTCGTCCGCGGTCACCGGGCTGAAGGCCGGGATGTTGCGCTTGAGCTGGAGCACGTCGGTCTTCACGCCGACCTCGGCCCGAACGGAGCCGACATATCCGATGATGCTGATGAACACGGCAACGGCGCCGAGCGCAGCCAAGATCATCAGCAGAACTCCACGTCGCTGGCGCGGGTTCATGGGACTCGCTTTCTCATCAGGGGGTCGGGAGGCTTTACCGGCGGGGCTGCGGCCGGAAGGCGACGGTGCCGGTGCGCCACTCGTCGTCGGGGGTCGGCATCCGCTCGGGCGGGGGGTCCGACGCCGCGGACCGTGGGGGCTGGGAGTCGTTCAGGAGCGTTTCGATGGACGTCGTGTGCTTGGATGGACGCGCCTCATCGTCGGCGGGTTCGGTCGTTTCCGTTTTTCCCGTGGGATTTTCCGTTCCGCCGGTCCGATGATCACCGGGCGCGGCGGCACTGCCCCATGAGCCGGGAGGCATCTGCACGCGCGTGCGGTCCGCCTCTTCGATGGTGTCCACGCCCGATTCGGGGGCGTCATGGCCCCTCGCGCCCAGGTGCGGACCGACCGGCGCCGCCAGGACGGGTTCCCTGCGGGCCGGTGCGGGCGAGTCTCCGGCGGCCTGAGCCGGGGAGGCCGCCCGCGGATCGCGGGGCTGGGACGACTGCGGCCGCGGAGGGTGCGGGCCCGGCGGCGGCGCCGGCTGCGGACGCCCCTGACGGTGCGGGACCTGCGGTCGCGTGGGCGGCGCCTCCACGTGGTCGGGCTGGACCGGAGACGGGGGCGTGGTCGGGGGCGTGTTCGGGGGCTGGGCGGCCGGCGGCTGGACCGGCTGGGGAGCCGGCGGCTGGACCGGCTGAGGGGCCGACTGCCGGAACGCCGGCGGCCGGGGCTGGGGTTGGGGTTGCACCGGTGGCCCGGGCTGGGGCTGGACCGGCGGCGGGGACTGCGACGGGGGCTGCGACGGCCCCTGCGACGGCCCCTGGGGGGCGGCCGGCGCGTGCGCCGTCTGCACCATGAAGCAGAAGGGGCACTCGGGCAGGGCGGTCGGTTCGCCGCACCAGCCGCACGGCGCGTACAGCGAACCGGCCAGCAGGCTCTGCAGTGCCTGCGGATGACCGCTGAACGCGACGAACTCGGTGTACTTCTTCGTGCCCCAGTACTCCGCGCTCAGCGGCTGGGGCGCGACGGCCGTCACCGAGGCCGCCCCGAGCGTCGGCCGCAGCCTGTTCTGCAGCCAGTCGAGGTCGCCGTTCACGTCGCCGTACAGCATCAGAACCGGGTCGGCGGGCCGGAACATCTGCTCCACCACGGGCTTGGCCGAGCTGATCCGGTGCACCGCCGCGTGCGGGGTCGTCGACACCGCGAAACCGGCGCCGG
Organism: Actinomadura madurae; assembly: GCF_900115095.1. GTDB lineage: Bacteria > Actinomycetota > Actinomycetes > Streptosporangiales > Streptosporangiaceae > Spirillospora > Spirillospora madurae. The sequence continues at coordinate 624,622 of NZ_FOVH01000003.1, read as the reverse complement.
GCAGGTACGACGAGACGTGCGCCCCGAGACCGGTCTTGATGTGCTCCATCCGCGCCACGCTGTTCACCCACGCGCCCGCCTGCACGTTCTCGCAGAGCCGCTGGGCCAGGCTCGCGAGGACGCCCGGCCTGGCATAGGACGACGCGAACGCCAGCTGGTCGGCGATCAGCGACAGCGCGAGCGGCGGGACGTCCAGCGCCAGTCCGGCGATGCGGTCGGTGAGCATCGCCGATCGCGCCAGGCGGACCAGCCGCTGCGCGCCCGTCTTCTTCCAGGCCGGATAGAGCACCAGCACGGTGCCGCGCTGCCGGATGGCGTGCGCCATCTGGTCGATGAAGGCGGGCGGGCCTCCGTCGTCCGGTCCGCCCGTGCTCACCCGCTGGGCCACGGTGGCCTGCAGAATGCCCGTGCTGGGAAAGTCACCGACCAGCACCACCGCAGTCACGGGCGCCTCGGATGATCTTCGGGCTTCACCGGGGGGATCCCTTCCGTCCTGAACAGCGGACCAGCGACAGACGACCTATTCGCCCGATAACGAGTACGCTGACAATAGTCACCACAGTTGTCACCACTCAAGCGATTAGTCCTTCCGGCGGGGGTGACCCACATTCAGGCCGGGAGCATCGCATTGTTCGATGCCTCAGGCATTGCCCAGGTTCCCCTGAGCGGGTGACGAGTTCGAGGAATCTCAAGGCGGCCACCTTGACATGGGACGGTCGCGGGGTGCCACCCGCGCGACCCCGGCCGGGGGGCGACCTGCGGCGGCCCGGGTGCACCCGGACCCGAGTGGAGCGTGCCACTTCACATCCCGAGAGCACCGTCACCTGGCCATTCTCCCGAAGGTGCGGTAGCTGATCAACGACGGCCCGAAAGTCCACAGTCGGCCAGAGAATAGGTCCTAGGGCCCTGGACATGGGTCCCCCAATCCCTTCTCGTCAAGAATTAGTTGAAAATCGTTCGTCTTGTTGTGACCGGTGAGACGCATGGGAATTCCGGGACTCGGTGATGGCGAGTGCCGGGCCCTTGCCGGAGAGGGATTCCCGGTGTAGTGCCCAGGGGCCGCGGCCCACCGCCGCCGCGCGGCCCGGCCGGCGCGTCCGCCGGGTGACAAGGGCCTGTCCCGGCCGTCCATGACGCCGGGCGCGTGGCGTCCGTTCCGGCGTGGGAACGGGGGCAGGCTCTAGAGTCTTCCTGTAGGCGCCCCTAACTGGAGACGACGGCGATGACGCACCCTTCAGATCCCGGTCAGCCCTCGCGCCCGCCGGCGCCCGGAGGGCCGGGCGGCCCCTACGGCCCCCCGCCCGGGGCGCAGCCCTCCGGCCCCGGTCCCGGCCCTGGTCCGGGCCCCGGCCCCGTCCCGCGTCCGGCCGGCCCGGCGGACCCCGGAGGGCCCGCGGCGGGGCCCCAGTACCAGCAGCAGGGGTGGGCCCCTCCCCCACCGGGTCCGGAGCGCAAAGGGGTGCTGGGAGCGCTCTTCGACCTGAGCTTCGACCACATGGTCACCGTCAAGGTGGTCAAGATCATCTACCTGCTCTCGCTGGTCCCGTACACCATGCTGGCGCTGCTGCTGGCCGGGTACGGGCTGGACTGGCTGGACCAGGGCTCGGCGTTCGGCTACCTGCTCATCCTCACGGCCCCGTTCCTGTGGTTCTTCCTGCTGCTGGCGACCCGCATCGTCCTGGAGTTCGTCATCAACCAGTTCAAGATCAGCGAGTACCTGCGCGCCATCAAGGACAAGCGCTAGACGGGACGGCCAGTGGACCAGTACGGACCAGGCTCCGGCGGCACCCCGCCGCGGGACACGCACCGCGACGCCGGGACGACGCGGCGGGACGCGCGGGTGCCCGGCCCGCGGGGGGCGTCGGAGACCCGGCGGGAGGGGGCGGAGCCCGGCGACCCGCTGATCCGGCTCCCGGCCGTGCTCGGCGAGCGGTACGCGGTCGTCGCGGAGCTGCCCGTGCAGGGCGCCGAGTCGGACCTGCTGCTCGTGCGGGACGAGCAGGGCGCCGACTTCGTGGCGAAGATCTTCCGCCGCGGGTACCGCGCCGACCGGGAGGTGTGGGCGAAGCTGCCCGCGCTGGACTCGCCGCACGTCCTCCGCATCCTGGAGACGGGGCACGCGGACGGGCGCGACTACGAGGTCGCCGCCTACGCGCCGGACGGCAACCTGCGGACGCTCATGCAGGAGGGACCGCTTCCCGAGGGCACGGTCGGCGAGATCGCGGCGCAGCTCGCGGCCGGGCTGGCGGCGCTGCACCGGGCGGGGATCGTCCACCGGGACCTCAAGCCCGAGAACGTGCTGGTCCTGTCGGCCGAGCCGGTGCGGCTGGCGATCGCCGACTTCGGGCTGAGCAAGGTCCTCGACCAGAGCGTGGTGTTCGCGTCGTCGTCGCGGACGCTGGCCTACGCGGCCCCGGAGTCGCTGTCGGGCCAGGTGTCGCCGGCCCGCGACTGGTGGTCGCTCGGCATGATCGTCCGGGAGCTGGCGACCGGCCGGGCGCCGTTCCAGGGGTTGAGCGAGACCGTCGTGGTCGACCATCTGGCGACGCGTCCCGTCAGCGCGGACGAGGTCGCCGATCCGAGGCTGCGGCTGCTGTGCCAGGGGCTCCTGACCCGCGACCCGCGCAGGAGGTGGACGGGCCGGCAGGTCCAGGAGTGGCTGGACGGGGGGTCGCCCCAGGTCGCCGAGGAGAGCGTCCAGGCGGACACCGGCGACGGGCTCCCCTTCCGAGGACGGCGCTACTCCGACCGGGGCGAGCTGGCCCGCGCGCTCGTCGACGACTGGGACCACGCCGCGCAGTACTTCTTCGGGCGCGGCGAGTCGGGCGAGGCATGGCGGAGCCTGCGGGAGTGGCTCGCCGAGGTGCCGGACGACAGCCGCATCGGGCTCGTCGACGGCCACCTCATGACGACGCTGCCGCCCGACGTGAAGCTCCTGCACCTGGTGCGGTGGCTCGACCCCGCGCTGCCCCCGCACTTCCTCGGGCGGCGGATCACCGCCGCCGACCTGCCCGGCCTGGCGGCCCTGGCCGCGGATCCGCGGCATCCCGACCACCGCGCCGCCTGCCTCATCGGGCGGGCCCTGTGGGAGCACCACCTGCTGCACGTGCTGGCAGGATTCGCGGGCGGCGAGGATCTGCCCCGCGCCGACGACCAGTGGCGCGCCCACGTGCCGGCGTGGGACGACCTGGCCCGCTGGCTGCGCGACCAGGAGGCCACCCCGGCGGGCCTCGCGCGGCGGCTGCCGGACGCCGAGGCGGAGGAGCCGCCGGTCGTCCTGCTCACGCTGCTCGCCCTGGCGGCGCGCCCGGCGGAGACCCACCGGCTGATCGCCGAGGGCGCGGAGCGGGCGCGGGCGTCGGTCTCCGGGCGGGTCCCGTGGTTCGCCTGGATGGCGGACGGGGCCGGCGACGACCCGCTGCGGCTGCTCGCGGTGACGCGCGCCGCGCCCGAGGCCGTCATGGAGAGCGAGTCCCAGGCCCGCGAGCGGCTCGCCGCCGAGCAGCGCGACGAGGCGCTGCGCGGCCAGTGGGCCGACCGGGAACGGCGGCGGCTCGCCGGACGCAACGCGGCCGTGGCCAAGGCCGTCCTGCTGACCCTGCCGTTCCTCCTTCTCTGGCTCGTGGGGAGCTGGGTCGTCGGTTCCCTGTTCGGCGGTGGAGGCGACGACAGCGGGACGACGTCGGTCGGCCTGCACACCTCGTCCTCCGGGCTCTCCTTCGGCGTCCTCGCCGTTCTCTCCGTGCTCGCCTGGGGGGTGCAGTGCGGCAGCGAGGTGATGGTCGCGCGCACGCAGGGCGCGGACTACCTTCCCGAGGGGCCGTGGGCGATGCTCTCCGGCATCCTCGGCGCGGGCGGGCGCGGGCTGTCCAAGGCGTCCCAGACGATGTCGGGCGCGGCGCAGCGCACCGGGCGGCGCGGCTGCGGGTTCCTGCTCATCGCCGGGGTCGTTCCGCTGCTGCTCGTCCTTCTCCTCATCGCGGCGGTGACGTCGATCGCGAGCCCGCTGTGGGTGCTCGCCCTCGTCATCGCCTCCGCCGCACACGCCGTCGCGGCGGGGGTGCGGCTGCACCAGTGGCGGCGGGCACGGACGAACGGAGGGGCCCCTTGAGCAGCGGGATCGACGCGGACATCGCCCTGGACGCGGCGGTCGTGCTCAGCCTCGGCATGAACCGCGTCCTCGGCCACGGCGCCGGGCTGGCCGGGCGCGGCGCGGAGGCGCTGGCCGCGCTCGCCGCCGGGCGGGCCGAGGCGCGCGCGGCCGCCCTCGCCGAGGTGGAGACGCACGAGCGGGCGCTGCGGGAGGCCGTGGAGCGCAACGCGCGCATCGCCGCGCTGGCCGGGACCCGCGCGAAGATCGGCGCGGACGTCGCGGTGCCGGACGCGCTCGACCTGGCCGACCGGTCCCCCGAGGAGCTGACGGCCTGGTGCGCCGCCACCGACCCCGTCCTGGACGAGGCCGAGCGGCGCCTGTCCGAGCATCTCGCCGCGCAGGTCGGCACGCAGATCTTCGAGGTCCCCGCGGAGGGCCTCCAGACCGGCACCGGACGGGACGCGCCCCCGCCACCGCGGGAGGACGTCCGGGAACACCTCGAACGGATCATGGCGCGGCTGCTGCCCGACGCCGGGGAGGCCGAGCGGCGGGCCGTGGTCGAGGCGGCGCGGCTGCTGGCCGGGATCGGGACGCCGGAGGAGGCGGAGGACGTCCTGCAGGAGGTGCGGCTGCGGATCCAGGCCGCGAACGACCGCGTCCGGGAGCGCCGGGACGAGGAACGGCGGCGGGCGGCCGAGCGGGACGCCGCCGAGCAGGCCGAGGCCGAGCGCCGGTACGTGCTCGGATCGATCACCGCCGCGTTCGAGGACATGGGGTACGAGGTGCAGGCCGGGTTCGAGACGCTGACGGCCGAGGACGGCACCGTGACGCTGACGAAGGGCGCCTGGCCGGACCACAGCGTGCGGATGCGCGTCGACGACGCGCACGTCCGGGCGTCGATGGTGCGCGAGCGCCCCGCCGAGAGCGAGGACGACCGGCGGCTGGACGTCGAGCGGGAGCGGGAGTGGTGCGAGGCGTTCGAGGCCGCGCGGGCGCGCCTGGCGGACGCGGGGATCCGCTCGGACGTCGCCTGGCGGCTGGACCCGGGCGTGCGTGAGCTGCCGGTTTCGGAGGGGGCACGGCAGACTAGGGGCCGTACCGGCCAACGCGAACGCTCCCGCGAGCGTCACAAGTGAGATGCAGGGGTGCCGGCAGGTGGGAGTAGAGCGGGCATGAGCATTGATTCGCCGACCCTGGGGGGGCGGTTGCAGGGTTGGCCGCCGTTCATCCGCGAGCTGGACGCGACCCTGTCGGTGCACTCGCAGTACGTGCTGTCCGGGAACCTGTACGACAGCTTCCTGGCGCCGCCGACGGAGGGCGGCGGCCCGGCGCGGCTGCTGCCGCTGCGCGGGCTGCTGTGGGAGACGCTGCGGTCCAGCGGCGCGTCCTGCATGGTCGTGTACGACCCGGTGGACGGCGTGCAGGTCTACCCGGAGGGGTCGGACGAGGCGGCGCAGGCGGCCGAGACGCTGATCGGCAAGATCAAGGCGGACGAGAAGCCGTCGCTGGAGGGGCTGACCCGGCACCTGGCCGCGGTCGCCCGTCCCAAGGAGAACGTGCGCGCCGCGTTCGTGATCGACTCGGCGTCCCGGATCGCCCGCACCCCGACGGACCTGGAGCCGGCCGAGCGCGACTTCTTCCGGTTCGCCGCGAAGCTGTCGCGCACCGCCCGTCCCGTCCGGGTGACGGGGCCCCGGCCGAAGCCGCTCTACAACCCGATCATCTGGCTGGTGGAGCGGCCGGGCGACCTGCCGCCGTGGCTGACGGCCGACAACGACACCATCCGCGAGATCACGATCCCGCGGCCGCACCTCGGCGACCGGCAGGAGACGGCGCGGCTGCTGGCCCGCGCGTTCGGGATCAGCGACGTCGGGTCCGACGAGGTGGCGGCGGCGGCGTGCGACGCGTTCGCCGAGCAGGCCGACGGGCTCACCCTGCAGTCGATGATCGAGGTGACCCGGCTGGCGAAGGAGCGCAACGTCGACCTCGCCGACCTGCCCGACGCGGTCCGCACCTACAAGCTCGGCGTCCTCGACAACCCGTGGAGCCGCGGCCATCTGCGGCGCCGGGTGCTGGAGGGGGAGAAGCGCGTCCCCGAGCGGGTGATCGGGCAGCCGCAGGCGGTCACCAAGACCCTCGACATCCTCAAGCGGGCGGTGCTCGGGCTGTCGGGGGCGCAGGCGACCCGGTCCGGCAGCCGCCCGCGCGGCGTGCTGTTCTTCGCCGGCCCGACCGGGACCGGCAAGACGGAGCTGGCCAAGGCGATCACCGAGCTGGTGTTCGGGGACGAGTCGGCCTACCTGCGCTTCGACATGAGCGAGTTCTCCGGCGAGGGCTCCGGCGACCGGCTGATCGGGTCGCCGCCCGGGTACGTGGGCCACGAGGCGGGCGGCGAGCTGACCAACGCCGTCCGCGAGGACCCGTTCCGGGTGATCCTCTTCGACGAGATCGAGAAGGCGCACCCGCGGATCCTGGACAAGTTCCTGCAGATCCTGGAGGACGGCCGGCTCACCGACGGGCGCGGCAACACCGTGCACTTCTCCGAGTCGATCCTGATCTTCACCTCGAACCTCGGGATGTTCGTGCCGGGCCGGGACCTCACCACCCGCGACGGGTCCGGGTACACGCCGCCGGACCGTGTGCAGAACATCACACCCGGGATGGCCTACGACGAGGTCGAGCAGCGGATCAAGGGCGCCGTCGCCGACCACTTCACCGAGGTGCTGAACCGGCCGGAGCTGCTCAACCGGTTCGGCGACAACATCGTGGTGTTCGACTTCATCTCCGGCGAGGCCGCGCACAAGATCTTCGACCTCCAGTTCGCGAACATCTGCCGGCGGGTCACCGACGAGCACCGGCTCCTCCTCGCGGTGAAGGGGGACGCCCTGCAGACGCTCCGCGCGTGGTGCACCGAGGAGCTGGACAAGGGCGGGCGCGGCATCGGCATGGCGCTGGAGTCGCACTTCGTCAACCCGCTGGCGCGCGCGCTGTTCGACCGGGAGCTCGTCCCGGACGAGAAGATCACGGTGACCGGGATCCGGCGCGAGGGCAGCATCGTCCATCTGGACCTCCAGTGAGCCCGGAACGCGCGGGACGGGCGGGCGGCGTCGGCGGCGCGGGGGGCGGGGCGGCCGGGGCGGGCGCCGGAGAGACGCTGCTGCTCGCCAAGGCGCACTATCCGGTGACCACACTCGGCCCCGGCACCCGGGCGGGCATCTGGACGCAGGGCTGCACGCTGCACTGCCACGGCTGCCTGTCGCGTGACACCTGGGAGGCCGACCCGGGTAGGGCCGTGCCGGTCGAGGCGGTTCTAGGATGGCTCGCGTCCCTGCCGGAACCGGTCGACGGGGTGACCATCTCGGGCGGTGAGCCGTTCCAGCAGCCGGCCGCACTGGCCGCCCTGCTGCGCGGTATCCGCACGTGGCAGGACACCCGCGGCCGTGAGACGATTGCGTTGGACATATTGGTTTACAGCGGATATGTCTACTCTCGGCTCTCGCGCACCACCGAGATGCGCGAGATCCTGGGCATGTGTGACGCCGTGATCACCGGGCCGTACGTCGACCGGCTCAACCCGGGGGGGCGACACTCCGGGGAGGGCTCTCTACTCTGGAGGGGGTCGGCCAACCAGCGCGTCGTGCCGCTGTCCCCGCTGGGACGCGAACGGTACGAAGCGGTGGCCGGCGTCGGGAACACTGGAGAAGGAAGAGGGCCCCGAGTACAGGTGTCCGTGGACGAAGGGCCGGAGGGAAGGCGGGTGTACTACATCGGGATCCCGCGAAGAGGGGACATGGAGCACCTCACGTCGAGGCTCGACCGCGCCGGGGTGCGCTCGGGGGATGTGTCATGGCGACCTTGAACTGTCCGGTCTGTGACGAACCGTTCCAGCCGGGCGATCTGCTCTGCATGAGCTGCGGGGCCAACCTCGCGCGCGCCGGTGGCGGCGCGCCCCAGCCGGGTCCGGGCGGGTACGACCAGCAACGGGTCCCCCCGCCGCCGGGTCCGCAGCAGGGCCAGCCGTACGGCGCCCCGCAGCACGGGCAGCCGCAGCACGGCCAGCCCCAGTACGGGCAGCCTCAGCAGGCCGACCCGTACCAGCAGCAGCCTCAGCAGCCATCCGCGCAGCAGCCGGACCCGTGGGGCCCGCCGCAGCAGCAACAGCAGCAGCAGCAACCGGACGCCTGGGGGCCGCCCATGCCCCAGCAGCAGCCCGCCGAGCAGCAGGGGCAGGGCCAGTACGGACAGCCTCAGTACGGCGGGCAGCCTCAGTACGGCGGGCAGCCCGAGCAGGGGCAGGGGCAGTACGGACAGGGCCAGCCCGGTCCGGGCCAGCACGGAGGGCCGCCCCAGCCGCAGCAGCCGCAGGACCCGTGGGGCATGCCGCAGCAGCAACAGCAGCAGCCCCAGGACCAGTGGGGCGCTCCGCAACAGCAGCAGCCTCCGGCTCCCGACCCCTACCAGCAGCAGCCGCAGCAGGACCAGTACGGGCAACCGCCCCAGCAGGACCAGTACGGCCAGCCGCCCCAGCAGGACCAGTACGGGCAACCGCAGCAGCAGGACCAGTTCGGGCAGCCACCGCAGCCGCAGTACGGCCAGCCGCAGGAGCAGTACGGCGTCCCGCAGCCCGGTCCCAACGACCAGTTCGGCGGCCCGCAGCAGCAGCCGCAGTACGGCCAGCCGCCCCAGCCTCAGATGGGGGGCCAGCCGCCGCTGCCGCCGCACGGCCGTGAGGCGACGCTGCTGCCGCACGAGCAGAACCAGCAGCGCCCGCCCGCGCCCGACAGCACGGCGTTCATGTGCCCGTACTGCGAGGCCGTGCTGAGCAACCCCGGCGCCGCGCAGTGCGACTCGTGCCTGCGTCCGCTGCCGCAGAAGGGCACGCCGGTCCTGCGCGTCCAGTTCCCCACGGGCGAGCTCAAGGTCTCCGTCGGCCAGCACCTGGTGCTCGGCCGGGACGCGGGCCAGTCGCCGGTGGCCGCCACGTTCACGCAGTACGACAACGTGTCGCGGCGCCACTCGACGGTGTGGCTCGACCCGTCCGGGACGGCCTGGGTCCGGGACGAGGGCTCCACCAACGGGACGTTCGTCAACGGCGAGCGCCTCCCCCGCGGCGTGGAGGCCCCGCTCCGCGACGGCGACCAGCTCCGCCTGGCCGCCGACGTCACCGGGACCGTCCAGCTCAACTGACGGCCCACCACGGCGAACGGCGGCCCCGGGGATCATCCGATCCCCGGGGCCGCCGCCGTCGCGCCCCTGTGCACGCGAACGGGGGCCGTCCGGTACCAGACGGCCCCCGCCCCTTCGGCGTTCGGTCGGCCGGAAAGCTCGGTCCGCCGCGGACAGCCGGAACGTCGGTCCGCCGTAACGCCTGGTCTCTAGGTCAGCCGGCCCGCTTGGTGCGGGCGCGGGTGCGCTCGCGCTCCTTGGCGTCCAGCACGACCTTGCGCAGCCGGACGGCCGTCGGGGTGACCTCCACGCACTCGTCCTCGCGGCAGAACTCCAGCGCCTCCTCCAGCGACAGGTGCCGCGGCGGGGTCAGGCGCTCCAGCTCGTCGCCGGTGGACGACCGCATGTTCGTGAGCTTCTTCTCCTTGGTGATGTTGACGTCCATGTCGTCGGAGCGGGAGTTCTCCCCGACGATCATGCCCTCGTACACCTCGGTGGTCGGCCCCACGAAGAACGTGCCGCGCTCCTGCAGGTTCGTGATCGCGTACGCGGTCGCGGCGCCGGTCCGGTCGGCGACCAGCGACCCGGACGGGCGGGTGCGCAGCTCGCCGAACCACGGCTCGTAGTCCTCGAACACGTGGTGCGCCATGCCGGTGCCGCGCGTCTCGGTCATGAACTCGGTGCGGAACCCGATCAGGCCGCGGGCCGGGACGAGGAACTCCATCCGGACCCAGCCGGTGCCGTGGTTCGTCATGTGCTCCATGCGGCCCTTGCGGACCGCCATCAGCTGCGTGACCGCGCCGAGGTGCTCCTCGGGGATGTCGACGGTGAGCCGCTCGACCGGCTCGTGCTTCCTCCCGTCGATGGTCTTCGCCACGACCTGCGGCTTCCCGACGGTCAGCTCGTAGCCCTCGCGGCGCATGTTCTCGACGAGGATCGCCAGGGCCAGCTCCCCGCGGCCCTGCACCTCCCACGCGTCCGGACGCTCGGTCGGCAGCACCCGGATCGACACGTTGCCGACGAGCTCGCGGTCCAGCCGGTCCTTGACCATCCGGGCGGTGACCTTGGTGCCCTTCTCGCGCCCGGCCATCGGCCCGGTGTTGGTGCCGATCGTCATGGAGATCGCCGGCTCGTCCACCGTGATCAGCGGCAGCGGGCGCGGGTCGTCCGGGTCGGCGATGGTGTCGCCGATCATGATCTCCGGGATGCCGGCGATCGCGATGATGTCGCCGGGACCGGCCGCCTCGGCCGGCTTGCGGGCGAGCGCGTCGGTCATCAGCAGCTCGGTGATCTTCACCCGCTCGATGCTGCCGTCGTGCCGGCACCACGCGACCTGCTGGCCCTTCTTGATCGTGCCGGCGTGCACCCGGCACAGCGCGATCCGGCCGAGGTAGCTGGAGGCGTCCAGGTTCGTCACGTGCGCCTGCAGCGGCGCGTCCGGGTCGTAGGCCGGCGCCGGGATCGTCTCGGTGATGACCTTGAACAGCGGCTCCAGGTCGCCCGAGTCCGGCATGGCGCCGTCGGCGGGCTGCTCCAGCGACGCCCGCCCGGCGCGCCCCGACGCGTACACGATCGGGAAGTCGATCTGGTCCTCGTCGGCGTCGAGGTCCATGAACAGCTCGTACGTCTCGTCCACGACCTCGGCGATGCGGGCGTCGGGGCGGTCGGTCTTGTTCACGACCAGGATCACCGGCAGCCGCGCGGCGAGCGCCTTGCGCAGCACGAACCGGGTCTGCGGGAGCGGGCCCTCGCTGGCGTCCACCAGCAGGACGACGCCGTCCACCATGGACAGCCCGCGCTCGACCTCGCCGCCGAAGTCGGCGTGGCCGGGGGTGTCGATGATGTTGATCGTCAGCCCGTTGTGCTTCACCGCCGTGTTCTTCGCGAGGATGGTGATCCCCTTCTCGCGCTCCAGGTCGTTGGAGTCCATGACACGGTCGTCGACGTCCTGGTTCTCGCGGAAGGCCCCGGACTGCCAGAGCATGGCGTCGACCAGCGTCGTCTTGCCATGGTCGACGTGGGCGACGATCGCGACGTTCCGGAGGTCGTCGCGCGTGGAGATGGGCATGCGGGTTCGCCTTGCGTGAGAGTTCGGGAGTGGCCGCCGACACGCGGCGAACCCATTCTACTTGGCCGTGCGTACCACCCACCACGAGCCGCTCGCACCACCGACACCACGAGCCCCGATTGGCCAACTTTGCTCATCCTTTGTAATCTGCCCGAGATCCGGTCGTCAGGAGTCCCACCCCCCGGGACTGCGGCCGGGACGCCGAATCTCCCGGCACGGGAGAACCGGGGACCCAGGTCCCTGGGGTGAATCGACGCACGCGTCGTAGGGCGACTCCTGGCCCGAACCCGTCAGCTAACCCGGTAGGCGTACGAGGAGAGGAGAACACCGGCTTGGCACCGGATCCCCGCAGGTGGCGGCGCATCACGCCCGCCACCGCCGCCACCCTGCTCCTGATCGGACTCGGCGCCGCCGCGCCCGTCACCGCCCACGCCGCGCAGCCCTTCCGGCTCGCCGCCGCGCCGAGCGCACCGAGCCCGACGCCGACGACGGAGAAGGGCCTGCGCAAGAGCCTCGACGCGCTGAACGAAGAAGCCGAGATCCTCACCGAGAAGTACAACAAGACCCGCGTCGACTTCGGCAAGGCGCGCAAGGCCGAGCAGGCCGCCGCCCAGGAGGCGCGACGCCTGCGCGCCCTCGCCGAACCCGCCCGCCAGCAGCTCGGGCGGATGGCCGCCGCGAACTACATGGCCGGCGGCCCCGACGTCATCTTCGGCGCCGGCGGCTCGGCGGAAGGCCTCTCCGACCGCGCCTACCTCGCGCAGAACCAGGCCACCGCCGTCCTCGCGCTGAAGAAGCAGATCGACCAGGCCGACGCCGCCCAGCGCACCGCCGAGGCCAGGACCGCGCAGGTCAGGAAGGCCTGGGAGGACGCCAAGAAGGCCCGCGCGGCGGCCAAGACCAAGGTCGCCGAGGTGATGAAGCGCCTCGACAAGCTGACCACCACGCACGTCCGCGACCCCCGCAGCGGCCTCACCGCCACCGTGAAGGGCTCCGGGCTCCCCGCGAAGATGGCCCGCAAGGCCCTCACCAAGCTCGGCAGCCCCTACGTGTGGGCCGCCGCCGGCCCCAACAGCTTCGACTGCTCCGGCCTCGTCGTCTGGGCCTACGCCCAGGTCGGCAAGTCCGGGCTCCCCCACTACACCGGCGACCTCTTCGGCCTCGGCACCAAGGTCTCGCGCGGCGCCCTGCGCTCCGGCGACCTCGTGTACTTCGGCAGCAACCTCCACCACATGGGCATCTACCTCGGCGGCGGCAAGTACCTGCACGCCCCGCAGACCGGCGATGTGGTGAAGATCTCCAACATGTCGGACCGCTCCGACTACGCGGGCGCCAACCGCATCTCCTGACCTACAGGGACCTCCCGCGGCGCGGTGGGAGGTCCCTGTACTGTATTTTTTGCTTTTTTCTCCTCCTTCGGGCCTGGCGGCCCTCCATCGTCGATAAAAGCGGGCGATCGCTGGCATCGCTCCGGCTCGCCTTGCGGCTCGCTGCGCGATCAGGTTCTCGCTTCGCTCGCACCTGCCTTCGGACGCGATCGCGGCCCCCAGGTTGTCGCATGGTTGCTGTGAGGGCTGAGGTCGGTGCAGTAGTGGGTGCCGGCGGTCACGCTGGTGCGGGTGATTTCGATCGCTTCGGCTCGCCTTGCGGCTCGCTGCGCGAGCTTGTTCTTGCTTTGCTGGGGGGTTAGGGGGTCAAGCCCTGGGCGGCTAGGGCTTCTATTACTGGGCGGTCGCCTGGGAGCCAGGGGACGTCGTAGAGCTCGGGTGGGGTCAGCCAGCGGAGGGCCAGGTGCTCCAGGGGGCGGGGTTCGCCCTCGGTGATCCTGGCGGTCCAGACGCGCAGGACGCTGCGTTCGCTCAGGCGCCAGTCGCCGCCGATGCGGCGGCCCAGGCTCACCTTGACGGCGAGTTCCTCATGGCATTCGCGGACCAGGGCGTCCTCGTCGGACTCGCCCGGGTCGACCTTTCCGCCCGGCAGCTCCCAGCCGCCCGCCATGTGCGGGGGCTCGGACCGCTGCGCGCTCAGCAGCCGCCCATCCGAAATGATCGCGGCGCCGACGACCACGAGGTCTATTGGGACCAGCTCCTCTCGCTACCGTTCGGTGACGGCGGCCCCGCCGACCAGCCGTGTGGACTCCCGGACGATCTCCTCCAGGTGGTCGCCGTGCGCCCCGCGCCAGTAGACCTGCCCGCAGTCGGCGCAGCGGCCGTAGACGTCGTAGCTGCGGCGCGTTCCGTCCCGCAGGTGGCGTTCGACCTCCTGCTTGTCGACCGGGACGAGTTCGCCGTTGCAGGCGGTGCAGCGGGTCCAGGGGGACAGGGCGGGGGCGAAGCGGTCGAGGAGGTCGCGGAGCTGGTCGTCGGGGCGGGAGCCGCGGACGTAGGCGCCGAACCACAGGGCGCGGCGGCGGAGCAGGCCGCGGTCCTGGGTGAGGAGGACGCGGCGCTCCTCGTTGGCCTGGACGACCAGCGCCGGGTCGTCCATGTCGTTGTGGTAGGCGGTGTCGAGGCCGAGCAGGCGCATGCGGCGGGCCAGGGTGCCCAGGTGGACGTCGAGGAGGAAGCGGGGGGCGGCCTGGTCCGGCTCCAGCGGGACGGGCTGGGGACGGGGCACCGCGGCGACCGTCACCTCGGCGCCGGCGGGGGGCCGGGCGGCGGGGTCCGCCGGCTCGCCGTCGACCGTCATCGGGCCGGCCTCGGGCAGCGGGACGCCGAGCGACTCGACGACGTGCCCCAGCGTCGACGTCCCGTCATGGGCGACCCGGCGCACGGCCTCCCGCCGGGCGGCGGGCAGGAACATCAGCAGTTCGTCGGCGACGCGGATCGTGATTTCGGGGTCCACGCCGCTCAGCATGCCATGTGCCGTTGAGATTCCCGCCGCCTTATTCGGGGTGGGGTCCCTGTGTCAGGCGCTCCGCCGAGTCCTCCAGGGAGGTCAGGAGGGACGGGACGTCCTGGTTCAGCAGTGCTCCCCCGCGCTTGACGACGCGGCCGCCGACGAGGACGGTGTCGACGCTGCGGGTGTCCGCCGAGAGGACGACGGCGGCGACGGGGTCGTGGGCCGCCGCCATGCCCGGCGTGTCGGTGCGGAGGATGAGGAGGTCGGCTTGCTTGCCCGGCGTCATCGATCCTGTGACGTCTGCGAGCCCCGCCACTTCGGCGCCCTCGATGGTGGCCATTCGCAGGGCGTCGGCGGTGGTGAAGCCCAGGCCGGCGCCGTCCGGGCGTCCGCGCTCCAGGACGTAGGCGGTCCGCATCAGGCTGAACATGTCGCCGGGGCCCGAGATGACCGTGTCCGCGCTGAGGCCCGTCGGGACGCCGGCGGTCCGGGCTCGGCCCGTGGGGGCCTGGCCGATGTCCAGGGCGGCCTCGATCGCGGGAGAGACGGACACGGTCCCGTTGTTTCCGGCGATGCGCTTGAAGTCGTCGTCCGTGTAGAAGTTGGCGTGCACGTAGGTCGTGGGGTGCTCGATCAGTTTGTTGTCTTCGAGGAACGCCAGCCCGTGTGCGGCGCCCTCGGCGCTGTGGCCCATGTGCACGGTGACCGGCAGGCCGAGGTCGCGGGCCGTCCGCCATTCGGCGAGTGCGCGCTCCTCGCCTGCGATCTCGGGGCCCAGCGCCGCCAGCGCCATTGCCATCCCGCCGGAGTACTCCCGGTGGACGCGCCGGGTCTCGGCGTCGAGGTCGCCGTCGCCGCCGTAGCAGTAGCCGAACACCGCCCTGATGCCGGACGCGCGCAGTGCGGCGATGCTCGCGTCCGTGTGGGCGGGGCCGAGCTGGATGTGCGACCAGTCGACCAGCGTCGTGATGCCGGAGTCCAGGCATTCGAGCGCGCCGGCGAGCGTCCCGGCGTAGACGTCGTCCGGGCGGTAGCGGGGCGCCAGCTCGCCGAGGACGCGGGCCAGGTAGGCGGGGAGCGAGCCGTCGGGGAGGATCGCGCGGAGCGCCGCCTGCCAGGTGTGGCGGTGCGTGTCGACGAAGCCCGGCATGACGATGCGGCCGGTGGCGTCGATCGTCTCGGTGCCGGCGGGGGTGGCCAGTTCTGGGCCGACCGCGGCGATGCGGCCGTCCTCGATGAGCACGTCGGCGGTGCCCAGGACGGTGGGGGCGGGCGCGGTGTCGATGACGAGGCCGTTCGTGATGAGGAGTGATGTCATGTGTGAAAGCTTATGGCTTAGCTTTTTCAAAAGCAATTGGGTGTCGGTAGTCTTGGTGCGTGCAGGTGGATGAGGGCGCGCGCAGGGACGACATCGACGCGGTGGCCGAGACGTGGCGGCGGGACGGGCTGACCGAGCCGCTCATCGCGATGCTGGAGCTCGGCAAGCGCGCCGGGCGCATCGCCACGCTGGTGCAGCAGGCGCTGCGGGGGCCGCTCGCCGAGCTCGGCCTCACCTACGCCGAGTTCGAGGTGCTGACCGTGCTGCGCCGGGAGGGCGAGCCGTACCGGCTGCGGCCGAGCGAGCTCACCCGGTCGGCGTTCCTCACCTCGGGCGGGACGAGCAACGTCCTCCAGCGGCTCCAGAAGGCCGGGCTCGTGGAGCGCGAGGCCAACGCCGGGGACGCCCGCAGCCGGTTCGTCCAGCTCACGGACGAGGGGCTGCGCGTCACCGAGCAGGGCCTCGCCGCGTCCGGCGCGGCGCACGAGGAGGCCATGGCCGGGGTGCCGCCGCAGGACGTCCGGGACGCCGCCGACGCGCTGCGCGAGATCCTGCTGGTCGTCGGCAAGCGCCGGTTCCGGTGAGCCCGGTCAGCCGCCCGGCTGCCGCACGGCCAGCTCGGAGACCTTCTTCTTGAAGTCGGGCCGCGCCAGCGGGCGGGTCACCCCGACCCAGTCGGACCGCTTGTAGGACTTCACGCCGATCGCCGGCACGCACGTCGAGCAGCTCGCCACGATCATCTTGCCGTTCCCGATGACCATGCCGACATGGCCGGGGTTGTTCGCCGACGTGCCCGGTCCCGAGTCGAAGAACACCAGGTCACCGGGCTGCTCCTTGCCCTTGCCGACCTTCACGCCGAACGGCCACTGCTGGAACGTCGTGCGCGGGATGTTCAGCCCGACCTGCCGGTACGCGGCCTGGATGAGGCTGGAGCAGTCCCACGCGTCCGGCCCGTTCGCGCCGAACACGTACGGCTTCCCGCGCTGCGCCATCGCGAACTTGATGATCTGCTGGACGATCCCGCCGACGTTCGCCGGAAGGTCGTTGTCCTCGCAGTTGATGCCGTTCGCCTGGACGACCTTGAAGTCGCCGCCGACGTACCGCTTCGCCCAGTCGAGGACGAGGTCCACGTAGTCCCACGAGTGGTTGTACTGGAAGATCGCGGTCTTCATCCGCTGCGGGGCGCCGTTGTGCTTGAGGTAGGCGGCGGCCGACGGGATCGCGTCCGCCGGGTCGTAGCGGTCCTTCTTGCCGTCCCGGTTGCCGTCGACCCCGAACTCCTTGAACGTCGCGGCGAGGAACTGCATGGGACCGCCCGCGCCCGCGTAGTTCTCCCCGCTGCCGACGCCCGGGAGCGTCGACCTGCCGTGGTCGGTCTCGACCTTGCCGATGCCGGCCAGCACGTTCCACGGGATGCCGTACTTCTTGCCGGCGTCCTGGTAGAGGCTCAGGAAGTTCGAGGGGACGGCCTTCGCGTCGTTCGCCGCCGCGGGCTGCGCGCCCGCGCCCGCGGTGTCCACGCAGTTGCCGTCGAGCCCTCCGCCGAAGAGGTACTGGCTTCCGGAGAACAGGATCGGGACGGACACCAGCGCGACGAACATCGCCACGGCGACGCCGAGGGCGCCGCCGAGCAGTATCCGGCGGGGGCTCATCCGGTGTCACCCGCCTGGCCGGCGTCGGCGGGCGCGAAGGCGTACACCTTGAGCGAGCCGCCGTCGCGCGCCACCGTCACCGCGTACTGCTCCTTGTCGGTGCTCGTCTTGCCGCCTTTGGTGACCTGCTGCGTGCCCGTCACGAGGAAGATGAGCGAGTTGTCCTCGATGTTGCGGACCTGGTCGAGCGACGCCGACCCCCGCGCGACGAGCTGCTCGCGGCGGCGCTCCTCCAGGATCCCGGGCGTCGCCGCACCCTGCGCGAGCCGCTCCTCCAGGTCTTCGGTGGCCAGGCCGGACAGGCGGCTCAGGAAGATCTCGGGGGTCTCGTCGTAGCGGTACGTCCCGTAGGCGGCGACGAACCGCTGCGCCATCTCGGCGGCCGTGGCGAACTCCTGCCGGGAGAACGGCAGGAGCCGGTAGATGTCGAAGTCGCCGGGGTTGACGGTGTTCTGGATGCCCGGCGGGGGCGATGCCGGGCCCGACGGGCCGGCCGTCGCGGACGGGCGGGCCTCCGGCTCGTCGTCGGGCTCGGGCGCCGCGACCGTCAGGTAGACGCCGACGGCGGCGAGCACGACGACGAGTCCCGCGAACAGGAGCTTGCGCCGGCGGTCGGTCAGGTTCATCACTCGTCCCGTTCCGGCTCACCGGACGGACGATCGACCGGGCGCAGCCAGAACGGGATCGGCGGGCCGTCCTGCGAACCGCCGCGGCCCCACAGCGGCGGGGGCGTGCGCCGGGCGCCGGGCTCGGGACGCGACGGCGCGCCTCCGGAACCTCCGGAGCCGCCGAACACGCCGCGCTGCCGGGGGACGTTCGGCGCGGACCCGCCACCACCGGAGCCGCCGCCATTGCCGCCACCGGAGCCGCCGGAGCCGCCGTTGCCGCCGCCGCCCGCGGATCCGCGGCCGCCGGAGGAGCCGGACGAGCGCCCGCCGCCGGTGAACCAGCCGCCGCCACCGCCGGAGCCACCGTTGCCGCCGCCACCGCCACCGCCGGTGACGCCGCCGCCGTTTCCGCCGCGTCCGGTCCAGGAGGTCGGGCGGACGGTGCCCTTGCCGGAGCCCGTGCCGCCGGACGGCTTGCCTCCGCCGGGCTCACCGCCCGCGTCGCCGCCCTTCGCGACCGTGACGCCGCCGGGCCGGGTGGCCGCCGCCGTGCCGTCGGACCGGCGGTCGCCGGACACGCCCGCCCGGGACGGCAGGTTCAAGGGCGGGGCGCCCCGCCGGGACCGCCCCTGCTGCGCCGCCGCGGCGCCGCCCCGGGGCCGCGCGGCCAGCACCGGCGCGTCCTCCGGCGACTGGTCCTCGCCCGCCCCGTTGCCGAGCCGGTCGGCCGCCGCCGCGGTGCCTACGCCGCCCTGCGTCCCGGCGGCGATCGGGACCGCGTCCTTCTCCGTCCTGCGGAGCATCTGGTACGCGTTCGCGCCCGGAATCGTGTTGATCGTGTTCTTGCGCGCCTGCGCGACCGACTTGTTGAGCTCCGCCTCGCTCTTCTCCCGCGACCCGACCGCCGAGTAGCCGACGGCGGAGAACAGGTGCTGGAACGGCTTGCGGTACACGAACGCCGCGAAGGTCACCAGCGCGATGAGCAGGATCTGCAGGCCCCACGGCAGCGTCTCGCCGAGGATCAGGCTGTACGCCCACAGCAGCAGCGAGAGCACACCGATCAGCGCCGCCTGTTTCAGCAGCATGGACAGCAGCAGTTCGAGCCATCGGACGGCGATGACCCGCCCGATGCCGGGATGTATCCCGATGCCGAGGAAGATCGGACCCGCGACGAGCAGCAGCAGGAACGCGATCTTCACGACGATCAGCGCGGTCGCGATGACCATGATGAGCAGCCCCGCGACCAGTGCCGCGAAGAGAGCGCCGAACGCGACCGCCAGCCGGTTCTGCCAGTTCTTGCCCTGGAACAGCGAATACGTCTCCGGATGGTTGTCCTTGATGTTCTTGGTGACGTCCTTGTAGGCGTCGGCCTTCTTCCCCAGGTCGACCTCGTTCTGGCCGTACGTCTCCGGAAGGTCGACCGCCTGCGACCACAGCAGCTTGTCGGCGTTCTCCTTCACGACCTTCGCGTTGGGGTCGGTGGTGCCGAACTCACCCTGCAGCCACGGCTTGCAGACCAGCGCCACCCACAGCGCGTTCGCGTTGGAGGTCGTCGAGTCGAGCTTCTGCGACACCGCCGGATCGGGTCTGCCGTTCGGGACGGGAATGCACGTCCCGCCCTTGGTGTCGCTGTGGGGCAGCGCCGCGTTGAACGCGGCGCTCGTCGCCTCGGACACCTTCGTCCCGAGGGTGGTGAAGTCCGCGGGCCGCGCGATCAGCCAGACCAGCCCGACCATCGCGGCGACCATCCAGACCACGCCCTCGGTGACCTTGCTGGCCCGCTTGCGGACGAGGCCCCACCAGGCGAGCCACATCGCGCCGAGGATGACCACCCACGACCAGTAGCGCGCGTTGAACGTCTTGCCCATGTTGGTGATGACACCGTCGACGGTGTCCTTCAGCCAGCCCAGCAGGGACTCCGACGCAGCCGCCTGGTAGACGCTGATCGTCGTCCGGTCGATCGCCCGGACGACGGTGAACGTGGTGTTGGCGAGCGCGTTGCCCATCAGCGACATCGCGTCCGAGCAGCCCATGTCGACCGCGTACCAGCTCTGCCCCGCCATGCCGTACCGGTCGTAGTAGGTCAGCTGCTCCGGCTTGGACTTCTGCAGCTTCTCGTCCGGATAGTCGGGCGGCTTGATCATGCCGTCCGTCCCCGAGCCGTACTGCTCGGGCGGCGGGTTGTCCGCCGGGCGGCACGCGTCGTTCGGCGTCGGGAGGCCCGGATTCGGGATCGACGCGGACGCGGGCGCCAGCGGCCCCACCATGAACAGCGCCATGAAGACCAGCAGCAGCACCGAGCGGCGGGTCCGCGGCCGGCGGCGGCGGACCCGGCGGTGCGGACGGTCGAGCACGCCCGGGTCGAGCCCCTCGCCGGGCGAGCGCTGCAGGCGTGCCATCCGGTCGCGGGTACCCCTCATCGGCCGACCTCCTCGACCTCGGCCCCCGCTGCGGTCAGTTCGGACGTGCCCGGACGGGACCGGGTCGGGTTGGTGTCCAGCCAACGCTGCAGTTCCTCGGAGATCAGGTCGACGCCGATGCGCCCCGCACGGCCGTCGAGGTCACGGAAGATGCATTCGCCGTTGCCGAGGTTGCGCAGCACGGCCTTGTGCTCGTCGGACGCCTCCACCCCGAGGAGCGACATGACGTTGCCGACCTCGACCCGCTCGGTGGAGCGGAACGAGAACACCGACGACAGGCAGTTCGTCACCTGTTCGTTCAGCAGGTCGCCCGCGTTCTGGGAGACCAGGATCAGCGCGGTGTTGCGGGAGCGCCCCATCCGGGACACCTCCGGCACCAGCTTCGCGCCCTCGGGCGTCGAGGTGATCGCCCACGCCTCGTCCAGGAAGATGGCCTTGGGGAGCCGCCGGTCGAGGCCGTGCATGAGGCGCCGCGCGAACTGCGACACCAGGTACATCAGCGCCACCGACAGGCGCTGCTCGTAGGAGTAGTCCTCCCGCGAGATGGTGACGTCCGGCAGGGTGAGCCCGCCGAGCGTGAAGACCGTCGTCCACCCGGCGGTGTCGATGCGCTCGCCGCCGGACGGGTCGAAGCACAGCCGCGCGAGCCGCATCTCCGACATGGAGCGCAGCACCGCGCCGAGGTTCTTGGACGCGGGATCCTCCGCCGCCTCCAGATGGTCGACGACGCGTCCGAGCGACGGCCGCTCCCCGTTGGCGACCGCGCCGACCGCCTGGATCATCGCGGACTCGCGCTCCTCCGACATCCGCGGCAGCAGCAGCCGCAGCGTCTCGGTCGCCATCGTCTTCATCGTGGCGAGGTCGTCGCCGAACGAGAACGGGTCGAGCAGGCCGGGCGCCGCCGACCCGAGCGGCAGGATCCGCGCCTTGCGGCCGCGCGCCTTCAGCAGCTCCACCAGGGACTCGGCGTCGCCCTTGGGGTCGATCGCCGCGACGGTGACCCCGCGCAGCGCCATCTGGTAGATCAGCAGCAGCGCGAGCGTGGTCTTGCCGCCGCCGGGCTCGCCGGTGATCGCCACGGCGGTCGGGCGGTTCCGGGCCGCCGCGACGAGCGGGTCGAAGTGCACGATGGACCGGGCCCGGCCGAGCGTCTCGCCGATGTACGGGCCGATCCACCCCTCGGCCTCATCGTCCGGACGGTCCCCGAGGTCGACGGTCGCGATCGGCATGCCGCCCGCGATCGTCCGCAGCGGCTGGCGTTGCGCGTAGGCGTTCAGCCGGATCTGGTCGCCGGGCAGCGACTCCAGGAACAGCGAGAACTGGTCGCCGGTCGAGTTGACGACGTCGATGCCGATGTCGCGGTAGTGCTCGACGACCGCGTCCACCCGCTGCGCGAGCAGCTCCTCCGTCGGCGCGGACACGATCAGCCGGTGCCACCCGTACACGAACGGCAGCCGCTCCTTGGTGATGCCGTGCTCCAGCATCCGGGCCGCGTCGATCTGCTCGGCCAGCGCGATCGGCGCCTCCGCGCCCGCCTCCCGGATGTGCTGGTCCATGTCGCGGGCGTGCGCCAGCTTCCGCGAGACGTCCTTGGACGCCTTCGCCGGCGGGATCAGCTTCATCCGCGCGCTGATCTCCACGGGGAACGGGAGCGCGTCCGAGTAGTGGAACCAGGGCTCCCCGTCGGGGAACGGCATCATGTCGGGGAACCGGGCGAACGACAGGTACGCGACATAGGACGTGGCCGTGGCGCCGCCGCCCGCGCCCGTGAAGTTCGGCTGCTCGACCCGCAGGTACGAGCGCCCGTTGTGGATGGCGCCCTCCACCAGCGACTCGATCTCGCCCTTCCCCCACGTCCTGCGCGGTACGGCCGACGGCGGCGGGTCGGCGAGCGACCCCGTCACCGCGTGCTGGAACAGCCACGCCACCTCGGTGGACGTGGCGTGCCGCGCGTAGAGCGCGGACCCGCCGAGCGCGCGCCCGATCCGCTCGGCCTGCTCCGTCCAGCGCCCGATCTCCTTCTTGTCGATCGCGTCGTCGTGCACGCCGAGGACGTTCTCGCTCTTCTTGTAGAACCCCATCAGCTGCGACAGGACACCGCCCGACAGGTGCGCGCCCATGCCGCGCGGGCCGAGCCGGACCCCGAGGTAGACCTCCTTGGTCCAGAAGTCCTTGGCCCACACGTGCGCGTAGGTCTCCTCCAGGTACTCCCGCCACCCGGGGCCGCCGTCGGACGTCCGGTCCAGGGCCAGCGCCCACTCGGCGGCCGGGTACGTCCGGTGCGCGATCCGCAGGTGCACCTCGGCGTCCTGCATCCGGATGCCCGCGAGCGCGATGGTGATGTTGGTGGCGAGCGCCTCGCGCTCCTCGCCCGTCGTGAACTCGTACGACACGGTGGGCAGCCGGAAGTACGCCCAGGCGGCGGCGTCGGTGAGCAGCACGCGGTCGTCGAAGTACCGCACGGCCAACCGGCTCGACTTGCTCATGCCGCCCTCCTTCCGGCCCCTGATTCTCCCGGCGTACGGAGGGCCGCGCAGGGTTGTCCGGGAGAGTGTTGACCATCCGGACGGTCATGAACGTCAAGCGTGTCCGCCAGGAATGCCCGGCTCGCCGTGCTCTCCGCTAGGTGCCCGCGAGGGGCGCTCATCGGGTGGCCTCCTGCTCCTGCTGAAGCTCCTGGTAACGCTCGGGCATGACGGTGAAGCCGCCGGCCACGACGCCGGCGAGGGCAAGATAGGCACGCCGCGTCGGCGTGCGCAACGACTTCAGCTCGTTGCGCGGCGCGCGGTCCATGCTCAGGTGATCATCCCACGGGATGCGCACCAGCGCCCGGCAACGCCCCCGCGCCACGGCCTCGGCCTGCTCGACGTCGTCCATGCTGCGGCGGCTCACCCCGTTGATGACGGTCACGGCGCGCGAGCGCAGCTCCTCGTACCCGTGGCCGTCCAGCCACTCGAACGTCATCGCGACCGCGCGCGGCGCGTCGGCGCTGGCCGGCGCGACCAGCACGATCTGGTCCGCGTACGGCAGGACGCGCGCGACCACGGCCGCCGCCGCGTCCAGCATCGTCACCGAGTAGAACCGGTCGAGCGTGCGGATGGCCAGCGCGTAGTCGCGGTCGTCCAGCGCCTGCAGCGGGTTCTTCCCGGCCGCGATCACGTCGAGCCCCGACTTGGCCTGCGAGGTGTACCGCCGCATCGCCGTGAGGCTGTTGACCTGGTCGGCGCGCGTGATGAGCCCCGTCAGCGTCTCGTTGGTGTCGCTGCGCGTCCGCCGCGCCAGCGCACCGGGACCCGGATTCACGTCGATCGCCACGACGGGCTCGCCGTTGTGCTGGGCGAACGTGTGCCCGAGCATCAGCGCCGTGACGGTCTGCCCCGCGCCCCCGGTGCACCCGAGCACCACGACGTGCCGCGTCCCGTGGAACGGCTGCTGGATCCGCTGCTGGAACTCGGCGTCGATCTCGCCGTGTCCGCCGCCGACGGCGTGGATGAGCCGCCGCAGCCCGCCGCTGGTGACCTCGTGCTCGGGCCCCGGCGGCGTGATGGCTGGCCCGGACGGCGGCGGCGCCGGAGGCGGCGGCAACGGCCGCGGCCGGACGGGCGAAGCGGGCTGGGACCGCACCTCGCGCGGCGGCGCCTCCTCCTCCACCGGCGGCGGGGCCGGAGGCTGGACCGGCGTCCCCTGCGCGGCCGGAGCCCCCGCATCGGGGACCGGGGGCCACATGAGGTTGTCCGTGACCGCGGGCCGCAACGGCTTGGAAAGCCCCTTGGACCAGGGCCGCGGAGGCTCCCGCAGAACCCCCTGCTGCTCCTGCGCCCGAGCCACCTGCTGCTCGGGCCGCGTAGGACGAGCAGACGGGCGGGTCTCCCCAGCACCCGAACGCGCACCCTCGTCCTCCGGCCTCTCCGCCTCGCCGCCAGACCGCGCCTCCTCGCTCGGGCTCGCGGAAGGCTCCTGCGCAGACTGCTCCTGAGCACGCTCACGCTGCTCTTCAGGGCGCTCGGGCTGCTCCTGCGCGCGAACCACCTGCTGCTCAGGACGCGTGGGACGAGCAGACGGGCGCGTCTCCTCGCCGCCCGCATGCGCAGGCTGAGCCTCCGGCTCACCACCCGGGCTCGCGGCCTGCTCCTGCTCCGGCGCGGGCCTCGGAGGCCACACCGTCTCAGCACTCGGCACAGGCGGGCGTCCTTGCGGCTGCTCGGGCTCCTGGGCGTGGGCGGGTTGTTGCCGGGAGTGGGCGCCGAAGGCGCCGGGGACCATGGGGATGTCGGGGCGGGTCGCGTGGGGGCGCGGGGTGGACGGGGTGTCGCGGTGAGTGGCTCGGTGGCCCGCGACCTTCTTGTCTCCGGGCTCGCCGTTGAACGTCTCCTCAGCGGGGGTCACCCAGCGGACGCTCGGGGCGGGCTGCGGGACGGGGATGTCGGGACGGGTGTCGGGGGGTGCCTCGGCCTGCCAGACCTCGGCGGGCGCTCCCGGACGGCGGACGCCGGAGGCGAAGGCGCGCTTGCCGGAGCCGGGGGCCGCCGGCGGGGGCGCCTCCAGCTGCGGGGTGGCCGGGGGGTGCTCGATCTCGGCGGCGACGGGGAGGACGTCGTCCTCGTGGGAGATGTCGCGGGTGGTGCGGCGCCAGGCCTTGGGGGGCACGGCCGGTTCGCGCTGCGCGGCGTACTCCACCAGGGACGGGGGCGCGGCGGCGGCCGCGGGGCGCGGTACGACCGGGGCGGGCGCGGCGGCGGGCGGGGCGATGGGGACGGGCTCGGGGTCCCGGGCGCGGCGGCGGGACTTGATCGCGGCACGTTCCATCGCGGCGGCCGGGGCGGGGGCCTCGGCGCGGCGCCACACGCGGGCCACGATGACGACCTCGCGGGGTTCGCGGATCGGGGTGAGGCGGCACCACGTGCGGGGTTCGGAGAGGTAGCGGCTCTGGGAGAGCAGCAGTTCGGTGAGCCGCTTGCCCTCGATGACGGGGCGGGTCGCCATCCAGGTCAGCACGCCCGGCGGGACGATGTACAGGACGTGCCAGGGTGACTCGAAGGGGATCCCGACGACTCTGAGCAGCACGATCCAGGGCACGAACACACCGAGGAACACGCCGATCTGGACCAGCGGCAGCGGCATGGGCAGCCGCAGGTCGTACAGCTTGTAGAGCCGCTTCTCGATGCGCCAGATGTTCGTGTACGTGGGTAGATCCACGCCCCTACTCCCCTAACTGCGCGAGCGCCGTGCCGCCTGCCGACCTCCGGGCGAGGTCAGGAGACGTCCACGCCGAGGGCCTTGGCTATCGCCTTGGCCGTGGTCTCGATGATGTTCGGCACGTAGAAGACCACCCCGATTCCTATCGCCAGCACGATGAATTGGACGAAACGCGTGATTTCTCGGGTGAACAGGAAGAAGATCGCGACAATGGAGACGATCACAAGGAACAGCGGGCCGAATATCTGGCGGAGCCAGTCGGCGAGCTGGTCGGTTTTCAGTTCGTCGTCGGGCGCCGCCAGAAGTTCGTGCGGAATCGACGCCATGATGTGGTGCAGCATCGACTGGCTACCTTCCTAGGTCGGCGGACTCGCTGGGGGTGTTGGTTTTCAAATCGCGGCCTCTCATGACGCGTTCGGTTCCGTGGTGCCGCGAATGTCCTGGACGAGCCAGGTGGCGCCCTTCTTGACCATGGCGAGCTGGTAGCTCTGCTCCAGTTCGCCGCCGCCTCCTCCGGCCGGCTGCCACACCACGGTCGCGGTGACGGTCCGCTCGCCGCCCGGTCCCTTGGGCGCGACGACCTCCTTGACCTGCACGAAGGTGACGGAGTTGGCGAGGCCCGCGATGGTCGTCCCGTTGGAGAAGCGGGACAGGGCCTCCTGGTTCCCCCGGGCGTACTCCTGGAAGAAGGTGCCGAGGAAGGGCTGGAGTTCGGTTTCGAGGGCGGTGTCGCGGTCCTGGACCCCGCCCTGGGGAAGCTGCGCCTTGGTGGGCGGGGGAAGCAGGGCGGGGCGTGCGGACACGACCAGTGAGCCGCTCTTGTCGGCGTACACGGGAACGGCGAGGCGGAGCCATCTGTCGGCCGTCCGGGCGAGGAGCGTCACGGTCGCGTTGTTGGCGTCGCGGGCGTCCACTCCGGCGACCTGCACGGACTGAACCTGCATCTTCCCGACGCCGTTCCAGCCGAATTGGGCGTCGGCGCCGTCGGGCAGGAAGGTCCGCATTTGCGCCTCGCGGGCGGGGGCGCTCTTCTGGTCGAAGTTGAGATAGACGTTCGCGAACTGGAGCGCGAACGCGCCCGCGGCGCTGGACGGGAATCCCGCGTTCTTCGCGGGCTTGGACGCGGCCGGCGCCCCGCCGGAGGTCTCGTCGGCGGTGAAGCGCTCGAACGGGGCGCGGACGCCGTTGACGAGGATGACGATGATGAGCGCCCAGAGCACGGCGCGCCCGACCCAGACCCACCAGCGCCCGCCGGAGCCGCCCCAGCGGCCGCCTCGCGTGCCGCCGCGCCCGCCGCCGGACCGTCCCCGCTCGGGCAGGTCCCACGGGTCGGCGGACGAACCGAGCGCCCGGCCGGGCGCCGCCGTCTCGTCGACTACGGCGGTGTCACGGCCGCGTCCCACGGCCGACCTGCGAGCCATCCTGCCTCCGCTCGCGCCTCGCCCCCGGTCGGCGCGGTCCTGTGTTCCTGGTCTTGGTCCGGTGGTCCTTTCTGAACCCACCTCGGGCCCAGGGTAACCACGGGCGTCAATTGTTCCAGCGCATCCCAGCCAAGCACAGCCCCGGCACGCGGTTGTGGATAATGCAATCCACCTCAGCAGGAACAGGGAAGATTGCCAAACGGTGACGATCCCCTATCCAAGGCTCCGAACAGTGCGCAGGTCCAGGTACCGGACAAGCGCGGCGACTCGGAAGTTGCTTGGTTACCGGCTGGCGACGGCGACCGCAATCTGTTCCCGAAATACTCCGGCAAAGTGGCGCAATCGCGACATATCACTACAAAACGCCAGCTCAGTGGCCACGCGGGCCTCGTTCGGCCCCGCTGTCGCCAAAATCACACACGTCACGCCCACCGGCGGCCCGCGTCAGACGTTGAAGCGGAACTCCACGACGTCGCCGTCCTGCATGACGTAGTCCTTGCCCTCCATGCGGACCTTGCCGGCGGTGCGGGCGGCGGCCATGGAACCGGCGGCGGTCAGGTCGTCGTACGAGACGATCTCGGCCTTGATGAAGCCGCGCTGGAAGTCGGTGTGGATGACGCCCGCGGCCTCCGGCGCGGTGGCGCCCTTGCGGATCGTCCAGGCCCGCGCCTCCTTCGGCCCGGCCGTCAGGTAGGTCTGCAGGCCGAGGGTGCCGAAGCCGATCCGGACGAGCTGCGACAGGCCCGGCTCGTCCTGCCCCATGCCCTGGAGCAGTTCGAGGGCCTCGTCGTCGGGCAGCTCGATCAGCTCCGCCTCGATCTTGGCGTCCAGGAAGATCGCCTCGGCGGGCGCGACCATGTCGCTCAGGCGCGCGCGCAGGGCCTCGTCGGTCAGCTCGCTCTCGTCGAGGTTGAAGACATAGAGGAACGGCTTGGCGGTGAGCAGGTGCAGCTCGCGCAGGAGCGCCAGGTCGATTCCGGCCTTCTCGGCCCCCGCGAACAGGGTGACGCCGTCGTCCAGAAGCTTCTGCGCGGCGTTGACGGCGTCGACGACGGCGAGCTTCTCCTTGTCCTTCTTGGTGCGCGCCTCCTTGTCGAGGCGCGGCAGCGCCCTCTCGATCGTCTGGAGGTCGGCCAGGATCAGCTCTGTGTTGATCGTCTCGATGTCGCGGGACGGGGCCACGTCGCCGTCGACGTGCGTGACGTCCGGGTCCTCGAACGCCCGGATGACCTGGCAGATCGCGTTGGTCTCCCGGATGTTGGCGAGGAACTTGTTGCCGAGCCCCTGCCCCTCGGACGCGCCCTTGACGATCCCGGCGATGTCGACGAACTCCATCGTCGCCGGGATGATCTTCTGCGAGCCGAAGATCTCCGCCAGCACGGCCAGCCGCGGGTCGGGCACGCCGACCACGCCGACGTTGGGCTCGATGGTCGCGAACGGGTAGTTGGCGGCCAGCGCGTCGTTCTTGGTCAGCGCGTTGAACAGCGTGGACTTGCCGACGTTGGGCAGCCCGACGATTCCGATGGAGAGGCTCACGGCCGTCAAGTTTATGGGCGCCGGCGCACCCCTCGGGCTGCCCGGAACCTCCGGTGGGCCTCCCGTTGGTGAACAGTGGGCCAAATGCCCGTGACGCGGGGCGGCCCGGCGCGTCGCGGTCGCCGATCGGCGCCGCGCTGTCACGATGAACGGATGGACCTCGCGCTGTTCGCCGGACTCCTCGTCGGCGCCGTCTTCGGCGCCGTCGCCGGATACGCGCTCGCGACGAGCCGGCAGGGCGCGCTGATCGCGCGGGCGCGGGCGGCCGAGGAGAAGCTCGCCTACGCCGAGGAGCGGATGGCCGAGCACTTCGAGAACCTGTCCGCGAAGGCGCTCGACGCCAGCAACCAGCGGTTCCTGGAGCTGGCGGACGCCCGGCTCAAGGCGGCCGGGATCGAGGCGGCCGGGGAGCTGCAGCGGCGGCAGCAGGCGGTCGAGCACCTCGTCGCGCCGCTCAAGGAGACGCTCGCCAAGGTCGAGGAGCAGCTCCGCGAGGTGGAGACGGGCCGCCGCGAGTCGCACGCGATGCTCGCCAAGCAGGTCGACTTCGTCCGGCAGAGCTCCGACCAGCTGCGCCGCGAGACGCAGTCGCTCGTCCGCGCGCTGCAGCGTCCCGAGGCCAGGGGACGCTGGGGCGAGCTGCAACTGCGCCGCGTCGTGGAGCTGGCCGGGATGGCGCACCACTGCGACTTCGACGAGCAGGCCACGTCCGCCACGGTGGACGGGACGGTGCGTCCCGACATGGTGGTGCGGCTGGTGGGCGGCAAGAACATCGTGGTCGACTCGAAGGTCTCGCTGGCCGCGTACCTCCAGGCCGCGGAGAGCGGCGACCCGGTGCGCCTGGACGCGCACGCGCGGCATCTCCGCGACCACGTCGACCGTCTGGCGGCCAAGTCGTACTGGCAGGCGTTCAGCCCCTCGCCCGAGTTCGTCGTCCTCTTCATCCCCGGCGAGGCGTTCCTCGCGCCGGCGCTCGACCGCGACCCCGGGCTGCTGGAGTACGCGATGCGCCGCCGGGTGCACATCGCCACGCCGACCACGCTCATCACGATGCTGCGGACGGCGTCCTACGCGTGGCAGCAGGCCGCCCTGTCGCGCAACGCCCGCGCCGTCTTCGACCTGGGCAAGGAACTGTACGAGCGGCTGGGCACGATGGGGCAGCACGTCGACGAGCTGGGCCGCGCGCTGACCGGTGCCATCAAGTCCTACAACCGGACGGTCGGTTCCCTGGAGACGCGCGTGCTCGTCAGCGCGCGCAAGCTGAACGAGCTGGGCGTCGTCGACGACGGGCTGGACGGCCCGAACCCCGTCGAAGAGAGCCCCCGCGCGCTCTCCGCGGCCGAGCTGACCGCGTACGACGAACCCTTCGGCGCCGGCGGCCATCTCCCCGAGGAGGAAGGGTCTCAGCCGGACCCGGCCGCGGAGGCGGTAGGTTTCGGCGGGCGGGCCATCCCCGAGCCGAGTGATCGGCGAAAGAGGTGGCGATGACTTCATCGACGGTACGCGACGCGCCCGGCGGCGCCTCGCCGGCCCCAGGGGGTCCAGTGAGTCGGCAGCGCGGTGTCTCGTCCCGGTCGCGGTCGGCCGGCCCGATCACGCTGACGGGGCGCGGCGGCATCGTGGTCATGTTCGGCGCCGGCGTGGTGTGCGGGCTGCTGTCGCGGTGGCTCGGCGTGGGACTGCTCGCCGGCGCGGGGTTCGCGATCGGCTGCGCGCTCGCCGCGTTCGCCACCCGCCCCGCCGACCTCCTCACGCTCGTCGTCAGCCCGCCGCTGGTGTTCTTCGCCGCCACGGTGACGGTGGTGTTCGTCACCACGCTCGGGAGCGGCTCGCTGCTGCGCGGCATGACGGTCGGCCTCCTCACCGCGCTGGCGGCGACCGCGCCGTGGCTGTTCTTCGGGACGGTCCTGGTCGTCGTGATCTGCCTGGCCCGCGGCCTCATGACGAACGTCAGGGAGCTGCAGGACAAGCTGATCGGGGTCCGGCTCTTCGAGAAGGAGGAGAACGAGAACCCCGTCCGCTGGGACGAGTCACCGGCCACGACGCAGGAGCGCCGCCGCACCCATCACGGCGACGTGGACTGACCGTGCAAAGCTCCCGCGGTGATCAGACGGGCGTGATGCGGAGGTCCTTGCGGAGCTCCTTCGGAAGGGAGAAGCGCATGCTCTCCGGCACGGACTCGACCTCCTCCGCCTCGCCGAAGCCGCGGTCGGCCAGCCAGGCCAGCACCTCCTGGACCAGCTCGTCCGGGACGGACGCGCCGCTCGTGACGCCGACGGTCGTGACGCCCTCCAGCCAGGCGGGGTCGATGTGCTCGGCGTAGTCGACGAGGTAGGCGTCGTCGGCCCCGTGCTCCTTGGCGACCTCGACGAGCCGCACGGAGTTGGAGGAGTTCGTCGACCCGACCACGATCACGAGCTGCGACTGCGCCGCCATCTCCTTCACGGCGACCTGCCGGTTCTGCGTCGCGTAGCAGATGTCGTCGGACGGCGGGTCCATCAGCTTGGGGAACCGCTCGCGGAGCTTCTCGACCGTGGCGATGGTCTCGTCCACCGACAGTGTGGTCTGCGACAGCCACGCCACCTTCTCCGGGTCGCGGACCTTCACGTTGGCGACGTCGTCGGGGCCGTCGACGAGGTGGATGTGGTCGGGGGCCTCGCCGGTGGTGCCGATGACCTCCTCGTGGCCCTCGTGCCCGATCAGCAGGATGTCGTAGTCCTGCGCGGCGAACCGGACGGCCTCCTTGTGGACCTTGGTCACCAGCGGGCAGGTGGCGTCGATGGTGCGCAGGTCGAGGCCCCGGGCCTCCTCGTGGACGACGGGCGCGACGCCGTGCGCGGAGAACACGACGATGGAGCCCGCGGGGACCTCCTCGGTCTCGTCGACGAAGATCGCGCCCCGCTCTTCCAGCGTCTTGACGACGTGCACGTTGTGGACGATCTGCTTGCGGACGTAGATCGGCGCCCCGTACTTCTCCAGGGCGATCTCGACCGTCTCCACGGCCCGGTCGACGCCCGCGCAGTAACCACGCGGTTTGGCGAGCAGGACACGGCGCTGGCTGTTGGCGGTCATGGCTCTATCGTACGAGTGGCCACGCTGTGACCCACTCCACGGCCCTTTTGGACAGAAATCCACTAACCCGGGGTGACCGCCATCGCACCCATGGGGCAGAGTGAGTTTCGACGAGACGAGGCAGGAAGAGGAAAGTCCGATGACGAAATCGCCGCGCCGCCTCAGGGAGCAGGTCCGCGACACGGTGGGCGAGCAGGTCCGGGACCTCCCGCTGCACGCCGTCCGGCTGGCCATGTTCGGCGTCGGCCGGGCACTGCTGCTCAGTGACCGGGTGACCAGGGACTACAAGGAGATCACCGAGGGCGGCGGCGTCAAGCCGGTGATCGGGCGGCTGCGCGAGGACGTGCAGACCACGGCCGAGAAGGTCGTCGGACGGGTCGTCGAGCGCGTCCGCGGGGACGAGCCCCAGCCGAGGCCGGAGCCCGCCCGCGGGAGCGGAGGCGGGCAGGCCGCGGCGCGGCCGGCCGCCGAGGAGATCTCGGTCGGCAAGCCCGGCGCGTCCACCGCGCACACGCCGAAGCACGCTCGTCCCGGCCCGTCGAAGCCGCCGAAGCCCGCCAAGCCCGGCGCCCTCGGCAGGCACCACGTCCGGACGGCGGAGGAGTCCGGCCCCGTCGCGCGGCCCGCGCCGAAGCCGGTGCCGTCCGAGCCGGAGCCGGAGCCCGCGCCGCAGGCGCGGCCCGCACCGAACCCGAAGCCCGCCGACGCCAAGCCCGCCGAGCCCAAGCCCGCCGAGCCGAAGGCCGAGGAGCGCAAGGCCGAGAAGGCCACCGAGGCCAAGGCAGACAAGGCAGACAAGGCAGACAAGGCGGGCAAGACGGCGTTCGAGCCGAAGCCGGAGACCAAGCCCGCGGCGCCCGCCGAGGCCGAGCACCTCGCCGCCGACCTGCCGGTCCCCGACTACGACAGCGCATCGCTCCCGCAGCTGCGCGCCCGGCTCCGCGGCCTGACCGTCGACCAGGTGAAGCTCCTGCGCGAGTACGAGAGCAAGCACGCGGGGCGTGAGGACGTCATCCGCATGTACGAGCGCCGCATAGCCAAGCTCAACGGCAACACCTGAGCCACCGAGAGAAAGCCCCGGCGACCGCTAGAACTCAAGCCGCCGGGGCTTTCCCGTGCCCGCGCGGCCGACGTCCGGTCAGGGTGCGCCGAGGAGCTTGTCGAGTGCGGGCAGCGCGGCGGCGACCGCGTCGCGCTCCTCCTTGGTCAGGTCCGCGAACCGCTCGGCGAGGAAACCGATGCGCTGCTCCCGCCCCGCGGCGAGCCGGTCGCGTCCCGCCTCGGTGAGCCCGGCGGTCACGACGCGGGCGTCGGCGGCGTCCCGGCCGCGCGTGACGAGCCCGTCGCGTTCGAGCCGGTTGATCTGCGCCGTCATGGTCGGCAGCCGGACGCCGTGCTCGTCGGCCAGCTCGGTCATCCGGCGCGGGCCGTGCTCGAGCGAGCCGAGCACCGACAGCTGCTGGCTGGTGATCGGCTGGTCGGCGCTGACCCGCCGCAGCATCAGCACGACATGGCGCAGGCGCCGGTTGAGCTGCTCGGCGAGCTCGCGTTCGGATGCGGTCACGGTCTCTCCTCGTGTCACTCGGCCGATCCGGAGACCGGCCTGCTCTTGGTCGCGCGGCGCCCGCCCGCGCGCATCGGTCCGCACCGTAGGCTGCCCGCATGGCGATGGAGACCACGGCCGAATCCCCGGTTCCGGTGCGCACCGTCCTGCAGGCGGTGAGCGGGTGGATCGGGAAGCTCGGCCGCATCTGGGTCGAGGGCCAGATCACCGACCTCAACGCCCGGGGCGGGACGGTCTACATGACGCTCCGCGACCCGGTCGCGAACATGTCGGTGCGGGTGGTCGGCCCGCGCGCGGTGTTCGAGGCCGCCGGTCCCGCGGTGACCGACGGGGCCCGGGTCGTGGTGCACGCCAAACCCGACTTCTGGATCAACCGGGGGACGTTCTCGCTCAGCGTCCTGGAGATCCGGCCGGTCGGCGTCGGCGAGCTGCTCGCCCGCCTGGAGCGGCTCAAGCGGGTGCTCGCCGCCGAGGGGCTGTTCCGGCCCGAGCGCAAGCGCCCGCTGCCGTTCCTGCCCGGGAAGGTCGGGCTGATCTGCGGGCGCGACTCCGACGCCGAGCACGACGTCCTGCAGAACGCGCGGCGGCGGTGGCCGGCGGTGACGTTCCGGGTGGAGAACACCGCGGTGCAGGGCTCGTACGCGGTCGGCGAGGTCATGGAGGCGCTGCGCACGCTGGACGCCGATCCCGAGATCGATGTGATCATCATCGCGCGCGGCGGGGGCGCGATGGAAGACCTGCTGCCGTTCTCCGACGAGGCGCTCGTCCGGGCGGTCTCCGCGGCCCGTACCCCGGTGGTCAGCGCGATCGGGCATGAGCAGGACGGCCCGCTCCTGGACCTGGTCGCGGACGTGCGCGCGTCCACCCCGACCGACGCGGCGAAGAAGACCGTCCCGGACGTGCGGGAGCAGCTGCAGCTCGTCCGGCAGCTGCGCGACCGGGGCCGGCGGTGCCTGTCCGGCGCGGTGGAGCGGGAGCTTGCGTGGCTGCGGTCGGTGCGGTCGCGGCCCGCGCTGGCCGACCCGGTCCGGGAGGTCGAGCGGCAGTCCGAACAGGTCACGGCCTTGCGCGACCGGGCGCGCCGGTGCCTGTCCGGGGCGCTGGACCGGGCCGGGGACGAGCTGTCGCACACCCGCGCCCGGCTGCTCGCCCTCTCCCCCGCCGCGACGCTGGAGCGCGGGTACGCGATCGTCCAGCGGGAGGACGGGTCGGTGGTGCGGGAGTCGGCCGCGGTCAAGGACGGGGAGGGCCTCACCGTCCGGCTGGCGGACGGCCGCCTCGGCGTGACCGTGTCCGAGCGGGCGGGGTCGTAGGGTGGGACGGGTGGCGGACAAGGAGACGGCCGACAAGCCGTCGTACGAGCAGGCGCGGGACGAGCTGGCCGAGGTCGTCAAGCGGCTGGAGGCGGGCGGGCTCACGCTGGAGGAGTCCCTGAACCTGTGGGAGCGCGGCGAGCGGCTCGCCGCGATCTGCGAGGAGTGGCTGGAGGGAGCCCGCGCGCGGCTGGCCGCGGCCCTCGACCGGCCCGAGAACGGCGACGCCGCCGCACCCTTCTAGTCCTCTCCGGGGTTCAGGAGCCGGGCGTGGCCGTCGCGGACGGGGTCAGCTTCCCGTCCTTCTTCTGCGGCCGCAGGGAGGCGGCGAGGACCGCCAGCTCCTCGTAGGACGCGGTGCCCGTCACGACGAGGCTGACCCCGTCCGGGAGGGTCCGGGCGAGCGAGTTCGCCTTCTTGTCCTTGCGGTGGTACGTGCTCCACGTGACGCCGTTCACCTGCCGCGTGCCGGTCGGCTTGCTGCTGTTGGTCATGCGCGGGACGTACTCGGACGCCTTCTCGTCGCTCTGTTCCAGCGCCGCGTACTCGTCGCCGGGCGTGACGAAGCCGAGGTGCCACGCGACGGGCTTCCGGCCGCCGGAGTCGAGCCCGGACACCCCCGAGCTGGTGGGACGCCACCGCGGGCCGAGGTTCTCCGGCGAGTACACGGTGAACGGCGCGTCGTTGCGCATCGCCCACAGCTGCGAGCCGTAGTCGACGGTCGGCAATACCTCCTCGTTGCTGCGCGGCGTGATGACATAGATCGCCAGTACCAGCAGCAGGCACGCCCCCATTGCCATGGCGAAGCCGCCGAGGCCCGTGGTCAGCCGCTTGTGCACGCCGGGGCTGACCTGGACCACGGGGCGTCCCGCCGGGGTGCCCTGGTCCGGCGCCGCGTCGCCCCGGGGCGGCGCCTCCTGCTCGCGTGTCGCGTCCTGCTCGGTCACCCCTCCAGGATCCCCCACGGTCAGCGCCGCTCCGTACCGGGGTTCCTGATCGTGCCGACGATGGCCATGATCTCGTCGGCGAGGCGGCGGGCGGCCTGCTCGTCGTCCAGCAGCGCGATCTCCGACACCGCGCCCGCCATCGCGCCGGTCAGCACCGTGACCAGGGCCTCGTCCACGCCGCCGTCGGCGGTGTGGAACAGGGCGGCGTTGCGGCGCGCCCACTTGTTGAGCCGCTGCCGGTTGACGCGGTCGAACCCGGGCGGGCCGTCGCCGGAGATGAACAGCCGCGCGACGTCCCGCTCGTCGAGGCAGCCGTCCAGGTAGGCGCCCGCGCCCGCGATGAACTGCTGCATGGGGTCGGTCTCGCCCGCCTCCCGGAGGGCGTTGATCGCCTCGCGGGTGCGCTCCTGCTGGCGTCCCTGGAAGTCGTCGAACAGCGTCAGGTACAGGTCGGCCTTGCCGTTGAAGTGGTGGTAGAGGCTGCCCACGCTGGCGCCGGCCTTGGCGACGATGTCGGTCACCGCGGCCTGGGCGAAGCCCGACTCGCAGAAGACGTCCCTCGCCGCGGCCAGCAGGGCGCCGCGGGTGGCCGCGCCGCGGTCGGAGGTGCGGGCCGGGACCTCGCCGGACCCGGCGCCCCCGTTCTGTACCGCCCCACCGGACGAGACGTCGATGTCGCTGCTCATGACGCCAGAGATTACGCCCTCTCCCAGGGGGAAACGATCCCTTGCCCGCGCGACCGTCGAAACCCGGCTCCGCACCGTGCATGTCCGACCGTGTTCCACCGGTGCCGGAAGCCCGGCGGCCCGGCTGGTCTGGTCCAATTTGTGGCCTGCCGTCCGGTCCCCGGAGAATCCGAGGCACCACCGACCGAAGGGGCTGCTTCGCATGTCCGAAGAGACCACCGTCACCTCCCCGCTCGAGACCGAGCCGGCGGCGCCGGACCGCAACCTGGCGATGGAGCTGGTCCGCGTGACCGAGGCCGCCGCGATGGCCGCGGCCCGCTGGGTCGGGAGGGGGGACAAGAACGGGGCCGACGGGGCCGCCGTGAACGCCATGCGCCAGCTGATCAACACGGTGTCCATGCAGGGCGTCGTGGTGATCGGCGAGGGCGAGAAGGACAACGCGCCCATGCTGTTCAACGGCGAGGAGGTCGGGGACGGCTCCGGCGCGGAGTGCGACGTCGCGGTCGACCCGGTGGACGGGACGCGGCTCACCGCGCTCGGCATGAACAACGCGATCGCGGTGCTCTCGGTGGCGCCGCGCGGGTCGATGTTCGACCCGTCCGCGGTGTTCTACATGGAGAAGCTCGTGACCGGCCCGGAGGCGGCGGACGCCGTCGACATCGAGCGCCCGATCGCCGACAACATCCGCGCGATCGCCCGCGCGAAGGGCTCCTCGCCGCACGACGTGACGGTCTGCATCCTGGACCGGCCGCGGCACGAGGGCATCGTCAAGGAGGTCCGGGAGGCCGGGGCGCGGATCAAGTTCATCCTGGACGGCGACGTGGCCGGCGCGATCATGGCGTCCCGCCCGGGGACGGGCGTCGACCTGCTGCTCGGCATCGGCGGCACCCCGGAGGGCATCATCGCGGCGTGCGCGATCAAGGCGCTCGGCGGGGTGATCCAGGGCCGGCTGTGGCCGCAGGACGACGAGGAGAAGCAGAAGGCCGCGGACGCCGGGCACGAGCTGGGCACGGTGCTCACCACAGACGACCTGGTGACGTCCGACGACGTGTTCTTCGCCGCGACGGGCATCACCGACGGCGAGCTGGTCGACGGCGTCCGCTACAGCAAGGGCACGGCGGTCACGCACTCGCTGGTCATGCGGTCCCGCAGCGGCACGATCCGGACGATCTCCAGCGAGCACCAGCTGAACAAGCTGCGCGCCTACAGCTCGATCAACTTCGACACGGCGGTGTAGGGCTACCGGCCGCGCGTGAGGCGGTTGCGGACGCGGGTGCGCAGCGGGAGCTTCGGCGCCCGCGCCCGCACCGACCCGAAGATCATCGTGCCGGCCACCTCGATCGTCGGCCCCTCGGACGCGGGCCGGGCGCGCAGGTCGCGGGTGGTGAGGACGGTGCGGCCGGTGACGTCCACGCGGACGCCCTCGGGGACGAGCAGCCGGATCCGGCCGCCGAGCACCATGGAGTCGAGCACGATGTGGCGGCGCTGCAGGACGGCCTCGCGCAGGTCCAGCTCGACCGTCCCGAACAGGGCGAGGAGCGGGAGCTTGACCGGGACGACCCAGCGCCCCTCCCGGCGGGTGCGGCCGAAGAAGACCGACACCGGCCGGTCGTCGACGAGGATCGGCTGCGCCTCCTCGGGGCTGAGGTCGCCGGTGAGGCCGGTCAGCTCGCCCAGCGTGCGGGCGGCGTACGCGCGGGAGGTGCGCTCGGAGTGCTCCTCCATGGTGAGCCGCCCGTCCGCGAGGGCCTCGCCCAGGACGGCGACGACGCGTTCCCGGTCGGCATCGGACGCGCGCAGGTCGCGCACGCGGGTGACCTTCTCGGCGGCCGGGCGATGGGGGACGTCCACAGGTAGAGGTTAACCTCCGGCCGGAACCCGGCCGGAGGAAAACAAGTGGGGTTTTGTCCCGCCCCCTCCCTAGTGTGAGGTGTATGACCCTGCAACGTGCCCAGCTCGCCGACGCCCGCGAGGGGGCCGGCACGGCGGCGATCAGTCTCCGCGGTGTGGTGAAGCGGTTCGGTGACTTCACCGCCGTCGACGGGCTCGATCTCGAAGTCCCGGCGGGCGTCTGCCTGGGGTTGCTGGGCCCGAACGGCGCGGGCAAGTCGACGACCATGAAGATGCTGACCGCGCAGGCGATCGCCACCGAGGGCAGCATCCACGTGCTCGGCTTCAGCGTCCCGCGCGAGTCCAAGCGCGCGCGGGCGGCGATGGGCGTCGTCCCGCAGCAGGACAACCTCGACGAGGAGCTGACCGCCCGGGAGAACCTGGAGGTGTTCGCGCACCTGTACCGGGTGCCTCGGGCGGCGCGCCGCCAGGCGGTCGACGACGCGCTGGAGCTGGCGCACCTGACCGAGCGGCAGCTGACCAAGGTGGACGACCTGTCCGGCGGTATGCGTCGCCGGCTACTGATCGCCCGCGGGCTGGTGCACCGTCCCGCGCTCGTGCTGCTGGACGAGCCGACCGTTGGTCTGGACCCGCAGGTGCGGGCGGAGCTGTGGGGGCTGATCGACGGGTTGCGCGCCGGCGGCACCACCGTGCTGATGTCGACGCACTACATCGAGGAGGCCGAGCGCCTGGCGGACGAGTGCGCGCTCATGTCGCACGGCCGGGTCATCGCGCGGGGCTCCCCCTCGGACCTGGTCGCCGAGTACGCGGGCGAACGGGTCGTCGA
This sequence comes from Actinomadura madurae, assembly GCF_900115095.1. Classification (GTDB taxonomy): domain Bacteria; phylum Actinomycetota; class Actinomycetes; order Streptosporangiales; family Streptosporangiaceae; genus Spirillospora; species Spirillospora madurae. The sequence continues at coordinate 586,044 of NZ_FOVH01000003.1, read as the reverse complement.
GCACTACGGGCCGCCTGATCGGCTGACGGAGGTGGAGCGGCTCGCCCAGGCCGCGGGGCTGCCGACGCGCCGCACCGGCCCCTCGGTGTCGGTGCTGAAGGCGGAGACGATTTCGCCCTCGCTGGAGGACGACCTGGGCCCGGACGGCGTCCGCCGGGCCGCCAACCTTGAGGACGTGTTCGTGGTTTTGACGGGGGAGCGCGTCGAGTGAGTGTTGACGTTGAGCGGGCGCCGCGGCTGCGGCGGTTCGAGATGGCGCCGGTGCGGGGCATCTGGCGGCACGAGCTGGCCCTCTACAAGCGGTACTGGAAGTCGCAGTCGTTCGCCTCGATGGTCGAGCCGACGTTCTTCCTGCTGGCCTTCGGCTACGGGTTCGGCTCGATGGTCGCGGTGATCGGCGACTACCGGTACCTCGACTTCGTCGCGACGGGCGTCGTCGGGACGGCCGCGCTGTTCACCTCGGTCTTCCCGGGCATGTTCAACGGCTACATCAGGCGCGTGTTCCAGCACACCTACGACGGGATGCTGGCGGCGCCGGTGGACGTCCACGAGCTGGTGACCGCCGAGGCGCTGTGGATCGCGGCGAAATCGGCGGTGTACTCGTGCACGCCGATCGTCGTGGCGTTGTTCTTCGGCCTGGATCCCTCGCCCGGGATGCTGCTGGTGCCGATCGTGACGTTCTTCACCGCGCTCGGTTTCGGGCTGTTCGGCATGTGGACGTCCTCGGTGGTGCCGTCGATCAACTCGTTCGACTACGTGATCACCGGTGTGGTGACGCCGCTGTTCCTGATCGCCGGGACGTTCTTCCCGATCGAGGCGCTGCCGGGGTGGGCGCAGAAGGTCTCCTACTTCAACCCGCTCTACCACTGCGTGGAGCTGGTGCGGGACGCCGTGTTCGGGCTGCACCCGCTGGCCGACCTCGGGCACCTGGCCGCGCTGGTGGTGTTCGCCGGGCTGATGTGGCTGATCGCCGTCCGCGGCATGCGCGACCGCCTGATCGACTGACCCGGCATTGACGCGTCATTCTGGGGGGCAACTCCCAGACCCCCGGCATTGACGCGTCATTCCGGAGGGCAACCCCCAGACCCCCGGCATTGACGCGTCATTCCGGAGGGCAACCCCCAGACCCCCGGCATTGACCTGGTGAGTAACCTGTCCCTACGCTGACGCGAATCTTTCTCACGTTGCGCAGGTCAGAGAGGTCGGGGCCGCATGAGCCAGGGCACCACCGCGCGGGACCGCCAGGCGCGGTTCGCCGCCTACACGGCGTTCGCCGTCCAGGGGCTCTGCTTCGCCTCCCTGGTGACGCAGGTCCCGCAGATGCAGAAGGCGCACCACCTGAGCGACGCCACGCTGTCGCTGGTGCTGCTGATGGTGCCGCTCATCGCGGGGGTGGGCAGCGTCGCGTCCGGGGCCCTGTTCCAGCGGTTCGGCAGCGGCCCGGTGCTGCGGGCGTCCCAGCCCGCCGTCGCCGTGACGATCGCGCTCATCGGCCTCACCGGCGACAACGACGTCGCGCTCTACGTCGCGGTCGCCGCGTTCGGGCTGTTCGTCGGGGCGGTCGACGCGTCGATGAACGCGCAGGCGATCGCGGTCGAGCGCCGGTACGGGGTCAGCCTGATCACCGGCTTCTACGCGGTGTGGAGCGTCGCGGGGATCCTCGGGGGGCTGTGGGCGTCCCTCACCAACAAGCTCGACCTGTCGCTGTTCACCGGCTTCGCGATCGCCGCAGCCGTGGGCGTCGCCGCCGCGCTCGCCACCGGTTCCCGCCTCTACCGCCGCGCCGAGGAGGGGGACGGGCCGACCGCCGCGGAGCTGAAGGCCGCCGGGCGCCGCGTCCCGTGGCGTCCGATCCTGGTGGTGGGCGCCGCGATGGCCGTCGCCTACCTCGCGGACTCGGCGATCTCCAGCTACGGCGCCAAGTACCTGGACGACGAGTTGTCGGCTAGCGACTGGGTCGCGCCGCTCGGCTACGTCGCCTACCAGGTCACGATGGTGGTCAGCCGGGCCGTCGCCGACCTCGCCGTCCGCCGCTCGGGCGCCGTCCGGGTGGTCCGGATCGGCGGGCTGGTCGGCATCGTCGGCATGTTCGGGGTGGTGGTGGCGCCGAACGCGGCCTTCGCGATCGCCGCGTTCGCGCTCGCCGGCCTCGGCCTCAGCGTGATCGCCCCGGTGTCGTTCTCCGCCGCCGGGCGGGTCGACCCGACCGGCCTCGGCGTCGCCGTGGCCCGGGTGAACATCTTCAACTACGTGGGGTTCGTCCTCGGTGCCGCCGTGGTCGGCGCGATAGCCCCGCTCAGCGCCGACCACGGCCTGCGGCTGGCGTTCATCGTCCCGTCCGCGCTGATCCTGGTCGTCTTCGTCACGGCCAAGGGCTTCGACCCGGAACCGGTCAGGGGCGCCCGGCCGGACGCCCCCGCCATGGAACGCCCGGTGGCCTGACCACCGGGCCCGCCACCCCCTACAGGATCACGCGTCTTCCAGGGCCTGGAGAGCCCGTTCGCCTTCGGCCTGGGCCTGTTCGGGGCTCATGTCCTGCAGGGCGCGGCTGAGCGCCACCTCGGCGGCGTCGGCCGCCGCCCGCAGGGTCACGGCGTGCTCCTGTGCCCGTTCGAGGTCGCCCAGGCCCACACAGTCGAAGGCCACCTGCGCGTCGTGGCCCGCCATCTTCAGCTGCCGCGCGGCCTCTTCCAGACTCATCCATACCTCCTACACCAGGGATGCTGGTCCTACCCCCCGGCACCGTGCGTAACCGCTTGACCCAGCAGTTGCGCCGCCTTGACCAGGCGAGGCTCGGAGAGCCGGGCGTAGCCGAGGACGAGCGCGGGCGGCGCGCCGGCCGCGCGCTCGGGCGACCACATGGGCCGGCCCCCCGCGACCGCGACCCCGAGGTCCGCGGCGCGCGCCACGATCTCGTCCTCGTCGCATCCGTCCGGGAGTTCCACATAGAGGTGGATGCCCGCTGACACGCCGCGAACCATCGCGCCGGGAAGATGTTCGCGCAGTGCCCCGGCGAGGGCGTCGCGCCGGGCCCGGTACCGGCGCCGCACGGTGCGCAGATGCCGGTCGTAGCCGCCGCCGGCGAGGAACTCGATCAGCGCGTGCTGCTCCAGGACGGGCGCCCCGAGGTCGGTGTGCACGCGGTGGTCCCGCAGCCGCCCGGCGACGGACGGCGCCGCGACGGCCCAGCCGAGCCGGAGCGCGGGCGCCAGGGACTTGCTGACCGAGCCGAGGAGGACGACCCGGTCGGGGTCGACGCCCTGCAGGCAGCCGACGGGATCGCGGTCGTAGCGGAACTCGGCGTCGTAGTCGTCCTCCAGGATCAGGCCGTCCACGCCGCGCGCCCAGGCGATCAGCTCGGCGCGGCGGGCCGCCGACAGCACGACGCCGGTCGGGTACTGGTGCGCGGGGGTGACCAGGACGGCCCGCGCGCCGGAGGCGGCGAGCGCGGCGACGTCCAGGCCCTCGCCGTCCACGGGGACGCGGACGACGCCGATCCCGGCCGCCGCCAGCATCGGCAGCTGCCGGTCGCTGGTGGGGTCCTCGACGGCGAGCACGGTGTGCCCGTCGGCGCGCAGCAGCGCGATCATGGCGGACAGCCCGTGCGCCACCCCGTTCATGATCACGACCCGGCCGGCGTCGGCGTGCGCGGCGCGCACCCGGCCGAGGTAGGACGCCAGCTCGGCGCGCAGTGCGGGGACGCCCGCGGGGTCGGGGTAGGTGAGGGCGTCGTGCGGCAGGGTGCGCAGCGCCGCGCGGGCGGCGGCGATCCAGCGCTCGCGGGGGAAGGCCGACAGGTCGGGCTGGCTCGGCCACAGGTCGTACCGCACCTGCGGGCCGGGCGGGGGCTCGCCGTGCGGTGAGGGGGCGGGCGGCCGGTCCGGCGGCAGGGCCTCGTCGTCGGGACGCGCCAGCGGCGCGATCCGGGTTCCGTCGCCGCGCCGGGCGATCAGGAAGCCCTCGGCGGTGAGCTGCTCGTAGGCGGTGACGACAACGCCGCGGGACACGTCCAGGTCGCGCGCCAGGTCGCGGCTGGACGGCAGCCGTGTCCCGGCGGTCAGCCGGCCGGACCGCACTGCCGCGCGGAAGCCGGCCGCGATCTGCGCCGCCAGCCGGCCGGCGGACCGGTCGAGGGGAAGATGAAGGTCGGTCACATGACACTCAGCGTCAGTGGGGAGCCCGGACGTCACGGGCACCCTAATGGTCCACGATTCAGCGTATCGATTGGCACTGTGTCATGTACCAAGCGGCTTCTAGCGTTCCGTTCATGAACAGCTCACACAGGCGTGGCACGGTCGGCGCGGGCGCCGCGATGTTCTTCGTCGGCACGCTGACCGCCGTCTCGGCGACCATCTCCGGCTATCCCGTCTTCGGCGGTCAGGCGGTCCGGTACGCCGTCGCCGCGCTCGTCCTGCTGGCCGTGGCCCGGTTCACCGGGCGGCCGGCCCGCCGGCCGTCCGCGCGGGACTGGCTCCTGCTGGCGGCCCTGGCGGCGACCGGCCTGGTCGCGTTCAACGTGTGCATCGTGGCGGCCACCGCGGACACCAGCCCGGCCACGATCGGCACGGTGATCGCGACCGTCCCGATCGTGCTGGCGCTGGCCGGGCCGCTGCTGGAGGGCCGCCGCCCGGCGCCGGCGATCATCGTGTCGGCGTGCGTGGTGGCGGCCGGCGCCGGCCTGGCCAGCGGGTTCGGCGGCGGCAGCGCCCGCGGGCTGCTGCTCTCGCTCGGCGCGCTCGCGGGCGAGGTGTGCTTCTCGCTGCTGGCCGTCCCGCTGCTGCCGCGCCTCGGCCCGCTGCGGGTCTCCGCCTACTCCGCCGCGCTCGCCGCCCCGATGCTGCTGGCGGCCGGCCTCGTCACCGACGGGACGGCGGCGCTGCGCGTCCCGACCGCCGCCGAGCTCGCGGGCTTCGCCTACCTGTCGGCCGTCGTCACCACGATCGCGTTCCTGCTCTGGTACGACGCGATCGGCCGGCTCGGCGCCGACCGCGCCGGGCTGTTCGCGGGCCTGATCCCGGTCAGCGCGGTGATCACGACGGTCGTGCTCGGCATCGACCGGCCGGGACCGGCCGACCTGGCGGGCGCCGCGCTGGTCGCGGCGGGCGTCGTGGTCGGCCTGCGCAGCCGGGTCGCCCCCCGTGAACCCGCGGTTCCCGAGCCCGTAACCTGTGAGGCGGCCCCCATCGGAATCGCGCGAGGATCTGCCTGAGATGCCTGAGTTCTCCTACACCGACCTGCTGCCGCTCGGCCCGGACGACACCGACTACCGGCTGCTGACCTCGGACGGGATCTCCACGTTCGACGCGAACGGGCGGACGTTCCTGCAGGTCGAGCCGGAGGCTCTGCGGCTGCTCACCGAGACCGCGATGCGCGACGTCGCGCACCTGCTGCGCCCGGCGCACCTGGCGCAGCTCCGCCGGATCCTGGACGACCCCGAGGCGTCCCCGAACGACCGCTTCGTCGCGCTCGACCTGCTGAAGAACGCGGGCATCGCGTCCGGCGGCGTGCTGCCGATGTGCCAGGACACGGGGACGGCGATCGTGATGGGCAAGCGGGGCCAGCACGTCCTCACCGACGGCGCCGACGAGGAGCACATCTCCCGCGGGGTGTACGACGCCTACACGAAGCTGAACCTGCGCTACTCGCAGATGGCGCCGGTGACCATGTGGGAGGAGAAGAACACCGGTTCCAACCTGCCCGCGCAGATCGAGCTGTACGCGGCCCCCGGCGACGCCTACAAGTTCCTGTTCATGGCCAAGGGCGGCGGCAGCGCGAACAAGTCGTTCCTCTACCAGGAGACCAAGGCCGTCCTGAACCCCAAGCGGATGATGTCCTTCCTGGAGGAGAAGATCCGCTCGCTGGGCACGGCCGCGTGCCCGCCGTACCACCTGGCGATCGTCGTCGGCGGGACGTCGGCCGAGTACGCGCTGAAGACCGCCAAGTACGCCTCCGCGCACTACCTCGACACGATGCCCACCGAGGGCTCGCCGCTCGGGCACGGCTTCCGCGACCTGGAGCTGGAGCTCCAGGTGTTCGAGCTGACGCAGAGACTCGGGATCGGCGCGCAGTTCGGCGGCAAGTACTTCTGCCACGACGTGCGGGTGATCCGGCTGCCGCGGCACGGCGCGTCCTGCCCGGTGGCGATGGCGGTGTCGTGCAGCGCCGACCGGCAGGCCCTCGCCAAGATCACCGCCGAGGGCGTGTTCCTGGAGCGGCTGGAGACCGACCCCGCGCAGTACCTGCCCGAGACGACCGAGGAGCACCTGGACGACCAGGTCGTGCGGATCGATCTGAACCGCCCGATGGCGGAGATCCGCGCGGAGCTGACCAGGTACCCGGTGAAGACGCGGCTGTCGCTGACCGGCCCGCTGGTCGTCGCCCGCGACATCGCGCACGCCAAGATCAAGGAGCGGCTGGACGCTGGCGAGCCGATGCCGCGGTACATGCGCGACCACGCCGTCTACTACGCGGGCCCGGCGAAGACGCCGGAGGGCTACGCGTCGGGCTCGTTCGGCCCGACCACGGCCGGGCGCATGGACTCCTACGTCGAGCAGTTCCAGGCCGCCGGGGGCTCGCTGGTCATGCTGGCCAAGGGCAACAGGTCGAAGCAGGTCACCGACGCGTGCCGGGAGCACGGCGGGTTCTACCTCGGGTCCATCGGCGGCCCCGCCGCCCGGCTCGCCCAGGACTGCATCAGGAAGGTCGAGGTCCTGGAGTATCCGGAGCTCGGCATGGAGGCCGTCTGGAAGATCGAGGTGGAGGACTTCCCGGCGTTCGTCGTGGTGGACGACAAGGGCGAGGACTTCTTCGCCGACACCACCGGCCCCGTCCTCACCATCGGCCGCCGCTGACGTCCGGCGGCGGCCGGCGGCGCGCCCGCGGCGGCCGCCGCCCCGCGTCCGTCCAGGGTTTCTGGCCGGTAGGTCACAGTATTGGGCCAAAATCGGCGTTGGTCATGAGGTCTCCCGGATGACCGGCTGGCCACTCCGGTATCTTTTCCGCCATGTCTCAGTCAGAGCGCCTCGTTCTAGCGACGCGCTACCGGCTGGTCTCGGAGATCGGTCAGGGTGCCAACGGCACCGTGTGGAGAGGGCACGACGAGCTCCTCGATCGCGCCGTGGCGATCAAGGAGCTGCGGCTCCCCGAGGACCTCTCCGAGGACGACCGGGTGGTCTTCTACCGCCGCACCCTCCGGGAGGCGCGCGCGCCCGCACAGCTGCGCACGCACTCCATCGTCGAGGTGTACGACGTGGTCATCGAGCAGGGCCGTCCCTGGATCGTGATGGAGATGATCGAGGCGCCCAGCCTCGAGCAGCTCATCGAACGCTCGGGACCGCTCCCGCCCGACCGCGTCGCGCACATCGGCCGCGCCCTGCTGGACGCGCTGAACACCGCGCACAAGGCCGGCATCGTGCACCGCGACCTCAAACCGAGCAACGTCCTGCTGGACGGGGACCGGGTCGTCCTCACCGACTTCGGGCTCGCGTTCTCCTCCGGCTCGGCGAGCCTCACCAAGACGGGCCACTTCATGGGCTCGCCCGCCTACGTCGCGCCGGAGGTCGCCGCCGGGGACAAGGCCACCCCCCGCTCCGACCTCTGGTCGCTCGGCGCGACCCTGTACGCCGCGCTGGAGGGCCGCCCGCCGTTCGAGCGCGAGAACGTGATGGCGACGCTGTCCGCGCTGGCCAACGAGTCGCCCCCGGCCCCGCAGAACGCCGGCGCCCTCGCGCCGGTGATCAGCGGGCTGCTGGAGAAGAACCCGACCCGCCGGCTCAGCCACGCCCGCGCCGTCGACCGGCTCGAACGGGCCATGGCGGGCCCGCGCTCCGGGCGCCGGGCCCCGACGCCGCGCTACCGGCTGATGGTGGTGATCGGGCTCATCGGCGCCACCGTCGCCTCCTGCGGCATCGGCGCCACCGCGCTCATCGTCGGCATGATGCGCGAGAGCCCGGGGCCGTCCCCGACCGCCTCGTCGTCCAGCCCGGCGGGCACCAGCCAGGTCGCCGCGCCCCCGGGCGTGGGGTCCAGCACGCTGGTCGTCCGCGCCCGCAGCGACTCGTGCAAGATCTTCGTGTCGGTGCCGGGCAACGCGATCACCGTGCTCAGCGACGAGACGCTGCGCCAGGGCGAGGCGCGCCAGTACGACCAGCCCCGGATCAACGCGGTGATCTACGACGCGTCGGCCTGCGACGTCTGGGTGAACGGCACGCAGAAGCCGACCGGCAAGCCCGGCGAGCGCCAGAACTACACGCTGAACAAGGAGTGATCCGCCCCTCACCCGGGAATGCGTGAGCCACCCGGCGGGCTGCCATGGACGACGGCGGCCGTCCGCGCCGGCCGAGCGATGCCGGCCAAGCGATGTCGAGTGGGAGGCGTTCCATGAGCGAGCAGGGATTCCGGGTCGAGCACGACTCCATGGGCGAGGTCCGGGTGCCGGCCGCGGCCCGGTGGCGGGCGCAGACGCAGCGCGCGGTGGAGAACTTCCCGATCTCCGGGCGGGGCCTGGAGGCCGCGCACATCGCCGCGCTCGGCCAGATCAAGGCCGCGGCGGCGACGGTGAACGCCGAGCTCGGCGTGCTCGACGAGGACGTGGCCGCCGCGATCACCGAGGCCGCCCGCGAGGTCGCGGACGGGCGCTGGAACGACCAGTTCCCCATCGACGTGTTCCAGACCGGGTCCGGAACGTCGTCCAACATGAACGCCAACGAGGTCGTGGCGACGCTGGCGCAGGAGCGGCTCGGCCGCCCGGTCCACCCGAACGACCACGTGAACGCCTCCCAGTCGTCCAACGACGTGTTCCCGTCCTCCATCCACATCGCGGCGACCGGGGCCGTCCTGAACGATCTGATCCCCGCGCTGAGGCATCTGGAGGCCGCCCTGGCGCGGAAGGCCGAGGAGTTCCGGGACACGGTGAAGTCGGGCCGCACCCACCTGATGGACGCGACGCCCGTGACGCTCGGCCAGGAGTTCGGCGGATACGCCGCCCAGGCCGCGCACGGCGTGGAGCGGCTGGAGGCCGTCCTGCCCCGGCTGGCGGAGCTGCCGCTCGGCGGCACCGCGGTCGGCACCGGCATCAACACCCCGGAGGGCTTCGCCGCCCGCGTCATCGCGGAGATCGCGCGGGCCACCGGGCTGCCGCTGACCGAGGCCCGGAACCACTTCGAGGCGCAGGGGGCGCGGGACGGCCTGGTGGAGGCCAGCGGCGCGCTCCGCACGATCGCGGTGAGCCTCCACAAGATCGCCAACGACCTGCGCTGGATGGGGTCCGGGCCGCGCGCCGGGCTCGCCGAGATCCGGCTGCCCGACCTGCAGCCCGGCTCGTCGATCATGCCGGGCAAGGTGAACCCGGTGATCCCCGAGGCGGTCGCGCAGGTCGCGGCGCAGGTCGTCGGGAACGACGCGGCGGTCGCGTTCGGCGGCGCGTCCGGCAGCTTCGAGCTGAACGTGATGCTGCCGATGCTGGCCCGCAACGTGCTGGAGTCGGTCACCCTGCTGGCGAACGTGTCGCGGCTGCTCGCGGACCGGTGCGTGGACGGCATCGAGGCCGACGAGGAGCGGATGCGCGAGTACGCCGAGTCGTCACCGTCGATCGTGACGCCGCTGAACCGCTACATCGGGTACGAGGAGGCGGCGAAGGTCGCCAAGCAGGCGCTCAGGGAGCGCAGGACGATCCGCGAGGTCGTCCTGGAGCGCGGCCACGTGAAGGACGGGAAGCTCACCGTCGAGCAGCTGGACGAGGCGCTCGACGTCCTCCGGATGACCGGATCGTCCGGGCGCTGATCGTCGGGGCGCCGGCGGCCTCGCGCGTCCCAGGAGCCCCGCAGGGCGCCCGGGACGCGCGAGCCAGGGTCAGTACCAGCCCGCCGACTGGAAGTGCGACCAACCGCCGCACGGGGTCTTGTAGCGGCTCTTGATGTAGCCGAGGCCCCACTTGATCTGCGTGGTGGCGTTGTTCTGCCAGTCGGGTCCGGCGCTCGCCATCTTGGAGCCGGGCAGGGCCTGCGGGATGCCGTACGCGCCCGACGACGGGTTGGCGGCGTGGGTGTTCCAGCCGCTCTCCCGGTCCCACAGCTTGACCAGGCAGCCGAACTGGCCGCTGCCGGTGAAGCCGAAGCCCGGCATCAGCTTCTTGGCGATCTCCTGCGCCTCGCCCTTCGGCACCGGGTCGCCGGCGGGGGCGCCGCCGCCGTCGCCCTTGTCCTTCTTGGGCGTCTTGGTGGGAAGCGGCTTGCCCTTGGGGCGCAGGGACGGGGCCTTCTGCCCGTCCTCGCGCGCGGCGCGGGAGGCGCGCTCCAGCGCCAGCTTCTTGCGCTGCTGCTCCAGGACCTTCGGGTCGACCTTCGGAGCGGGGTCCGCGAGCTGCTTGCTCGCCTGGACGGTCTGCGTGCCGTCGTCGCCGCCGCCGGTGAACGCGAACGCGGCGACCGCGCCGCCGCCGAGGACCACCGCGGCGCCCGTGACGACCGCGGCGATCCGCATGCCGTTGCGCCCGCCCGCGCCGCCCTTGCGGGCCGCCGCGCGCGGCGCGGGGCCCTGCGGGTTCGAGGCGATCTCGTCGCGGCCGCCGCCGGCGGAGGCGCCGGGGCGCGGCGGTTCCGGGACGGGCTGGAACCCGAGCGTGTCGCCGGCGGGGGCGCCGCCCCGGGCGCGGTCGGTGCCGGCGACGCGCACGTCGTCCTCGTGCGGGGCGTGGGAGCCCTCCACGGTGGGGGACGCCGCGGCGGGGCCGGGGGCCGGGGCGGGCGCCTGCATCGGCGTCCGGGGGTCGAAGCTCTGTCGATCGTCTCGCCTAGGGGACCCGGGACGGTCTCCGTACAAGGCGGTCCTTCCGACGGTCGCACGCGCATGGACACGCGCACGAACTGTTTCCACCCTCGGCCCTCCAGGCCGCCGGGAGGCCGGGCGGCCCCCGGGCCGGACCGGTGCCGTGCCCGTCGCGCGGTGGTTCAGGGGGGCCGCGCTCCGGCCGGGCACCGTTCGGGGGTGCTTACGGGGAGACACAATGCCCGAGGCCGAGGGAGGCTCCGCAACCGAAACGAGATGAATGCGGCTCGTGGGACGGTTGTCAACCCGTCCCTCTGATCACCGAAACCGCAAGCGGACCAGGGGATCCCGGACATTCAACCCTGGGGTGTGACGTTCATCACAACTCTACGGTACGGGGTTTAATGATCACGCTCCGTAGGAGATCTCACCCGTTGTCCCGAGACGCGGAACCCCGGCGGCCCGTCCGAGGGCCGCCAGGGTTCCCGCGCCGTCCTCAGAGGCCTGCTCCCTGTGGGGGCGGACCCCCACACCCCCCGAAGGGCTGAGCGCCGTCCTCCGCTCCGCCGGAGCTCCGCTCCGGACGTCGCTCAGCCGACGTCGCCCAGCATGTCGGTGACCAGGGCGGCGATCGGCGACCGCTCCGACCTGGTCAGCGTGACGTGCGCGAACAGCGGGTGGCCCTTCAGCCGCTCCACCACCGCCGCGACGCCGTCGTGCCGCCCGACCCGCAGGTTGTCGCGCTGCGCCACGTCGTGCGTCAGCACGACCCGCGATCCGGCGCCGATCCGCGACAGGACGGTCAGCAGCACGCCCCGCTCCAGCGACTGCGCCTCGTCGACGATCACGAACGCGTCGTGCAGCGACCGCCCCCGGATGTGCGTGAGCGGCAGGACCTCCAGCATGTCACGGTCCACGACCTCGTCGATGACCTCCGGGGTGGTCACCGCCGACAGGGTGTCGTAGACGGCCTGCGCCCACGGCGACATCTTCTCGTTCTCCGACCCCGGCAGGTATCCGAGGTCCTGGCCGCCGACCGCGTACAGGGGGCGGAACACCACGACCTTGCGGTGCTGGCGGCGCTCCAGCACGGCCTCAAGGCCCGCGCAGAGGGCGAGCGCCGACTTCCCGGTGCCGGCCCGGCCGCCCAGCGAGACGATGCCGACGTCCTCGTCCATCAGCAGGTCGAGCGCGATCCGCTGCTCCGCGGACCGGCCGCGCAGCCCGAACACCTCGCGGTCGCCCCGCACCAGCTTCACCGACTTGTCGGGCTGGACGCGGCCGAGGGCCGACCCGCGCTCCGACAGCAGCCGCAGGCCCGTGTGGCACGGCAGGTCGCGCGCCTCCTCCAGGTCCGCGGTCCCCGCCTCGTACAGCTCCTCCAGCGCCCCGCCCGGGACCTCCAGCTCGCGCATGCCGGTCCAGCCGGACTCCACCACGGCCAGCTCGGCGCGGTACTCCTCGGCGGCGAGCCCCACCGCGGACGCCTTCACCCGCATCGGCAGGTCCTTGGAGACCAGGACCACGTCACGCCCCTCGCGGGCCAGCCACGCCGCCACCGACAGGATCCGGGTGTCGTTGTCGCCGAGCCGGAACCCGTCCGGCAGGACGCTCGGGTCGGAGTGGTTCAGCTCGACCCGCACCGTCCCGCCCTGGTCGCCGACCGGCCCCTCGACCGCCACGGGCTCGTCCAGCCGGCCGTGGCGCAGGCGCAGGTCGTCCAGCGTGCGCAGGGCCTGCCGGGCGAAGTACCCGAGCTCGGGGTGGTGCCGCTTGGCCTCCAGCTCGGAGATGACGACGATGGGGAGTACGACCTCGTGCTCGGCGAACCGGGTCATCGCCCCCGGGTCGGCGAGCAGGACGCTGGTGTCGAGGACGTACGTGCGCCTCCCTTCGGAACCGCCCGCGAGGGGCGTTCCAGCGGTGTTCCCGGACGGGCCGGGACGGCGCGCGGAGGTTGTGGCCACTCGATCTCCCTGATCATGGGGGAACTGCCGGTGGCGCGCAGGTCCGCCGCAGGGGCGGTGGTCCGCGGAGGACGGTCAGGTACCGTAGCGCCGGTGCCGCGCGGCGTAGGAGCGCATGGCCCGGAGGAAGTCGACCTTGCGGAAGTCCGGCCAGTGGACCTCGCAGAAGTAGAACTCCGAGTGGGCGCTCTGCCAGAGCATGAAGCCGGAGAGACGCTGCTCCCCCGAGGTGCGGATGACCAGGTCCGGGTCCGGCTGGCCGCGCGTGTAGAGATGCTCCGCGATGTGCTCCACGTCGAGGACCTCGGCGAGTTCCTCGATGCTGGTGCCACGGCTCGCCTGCTCGATGAGCAGAGAGCGCACCGCATCAGCGATCTCACGCCTACCTCCATACCCAACCGCGACGTTCACAATCAGGCCGGGTGCGTCGGATGTGGCCTCACCGGCATCTTTCAGGACGCGGGCGGTCTTGTCGGGCAGCAGGTCGAGGGCGCCGACGGGCTTGACGTGCCAGCCGTCGGCGGCGAGCTTGCGGACGGTGTTCTCGATGATCGTCAGCAGCGGGTCCAGCTCCGCGGCGGGGCGGTTCAGGTTGTCGGTGGACAGCAGCCAGAGCGTTACGTGCTCGACGCCGGCCTCCGCGCTCCACTGGAGCAGCTCGGAGATCTTCTGGGCGCCGCGCTGGTGGCCGGTGTTGACGTCGGCGAGGCCCATCGACCGCGCCCAGCGCCGGTTGCCGTCCAGGATCACGCCGACGTGCCGGGGGGTGACGTCGGTCGGCAGGTCGGCCTCGACGCGGCGCTCGTACAGCCGGTAGACGGCGTCGCGGACGGCCGCGTACGGGCCGCTGCGGCGGACGGCGTCGAGCAGCCGGGCGCCCTCGGCGGGGCGCCGGCGCACGCCGTCCCTCCGCGCGCCGCGCGCCGTCCTGGTGCGCGGCTCTCCCGTACGCCGAACCCCCATGTGGGCTTCCCTTCGAGCGACCGTCCGCTTTTGGAAAAGACGCTCAATTATGGCCCGGCGGCGACACTTCTCCCACCGTTTCCGTATTCGAGATTAACGCGCGACCGCGGCGCGGGCCCGGTGGATGGCCCGCTCCGGTCGCTCCGGCCCGGTCAGGCCTGCGGGCCGGCGGCGCGGGCGCGCTCGACGTGCCGCAGGGCGCTGCGCAGCTCCGCCAGCCACTCGTCGGTGTTCTTGCCGACGAGCCGGACGCACCAGGCGAGCGCGTCGCTGCGGCTGCGCGCGACCCCGGCCTCCACGAGCGTGTCCAGGACCCGGCGCTCCGGCTGCCGCAGCCGCGTCATCACCGGCACCGACAGGGTGGTGAACATCTCCCGCTCGCCGCCGCACTCGACGCCCCAGGAGACCTTGTGGCCGAAGCGCTGCTCGGCCTCGCGGGCGATGCCGATGCGCCGGTCGCGGGTCTCGTCCCGGAAGCGCTGGACGTGCCCGGCGATCACGCCGGCGCGCTCGGCGTCCGACACCCCCTCGGCCGCCGCCGGGACGGGCAGCCGGCCGATGACGCTGACCTCCTCGCGGTCGAGGACGATCTCGGGCGCGTCCTCGAACCAGTCCTCCGGGAGCCGCCCGGCGAACCAGCCGCGGAGCCGCTCCGCCGCTTCGCTCGTAGTCATGTAATCAAAATTACAACGCATCGCGCCGCGGCGCCAGCATCGCGGGACCGGGAAAAGGAATGATCAAGGCCGGTGCGCAGGCCGCCGGGCCTCGCCGAGCGCGATTCGGGTCCCCGGCGCCGGCCGGGCGCGGCGGGTCAGCGCGTGAGGGCGGCGGCCATCTTCGGGCTCACCCGGACGGCGCCGCGCATGTTGCGGGTGTAGACGTTCTGGACCTGCACCACGGTCCCCGTCCTCGGCGCCGCCAGCATCTTGCCCTTGCCCAGGTAGAGGGCGATGTGGGAGATGTAGCCGGGCGCGGTCGGGTCGTTGGCCCAGATGAGCATGTCGCCCGGCTCGGCCTTGGAGTACGGGATGACCCAGCCGGCGCGGGCCTGGTCGGCGGCGACGCGCGGGAGCCGGATGCCCGCCTTCGCGAACGCGTACTGCATGAGGCCGGAGCAGTCGTACCCGCCCTCCGCCTCGGACTCGCCGCCCCACACGTACGGCCAGCCGAGCCGCGTGTGGGCGGCCTGGATGACCGTCCGCACCTGGCTCGCCGTCATGACCTGCCCGTTGGAGGCCGGCACCTCCCCCGACTTCGGGAAGTCGATCTCCGGGTTGACCGCGACCGCCTTGGCCTGCTTCGGCATCACCTTGCGGAGCTTCTTGATGAACGCCTTCGGCTCGGCCTTCGGGACGCTGATCAGCATCGCGTTGCCGGTCGGCATCCCGAGGGCCTGCGCGGTGGTGTGCGAGATGACCGCGTCGACGTCGCTGATGCCCATCGTGGCGTACGCGCCGACGCGCAGCTGCGACTGGTTCTGCCGGCCGCCGACGGGCACCTGGCTGCCGAGCTTGACGCCGCCGTCGTTGCCCATCGTGAAGGAGATCGCGACGTCGCCGGACGCCACGTTGCGCCAGAGGGCGTCCGACTTGGCGGTCGGCTTCGGCGTGTAGTTGCGGAACGTGGACGGGTCGACGCCCATCAGCCCGACCCGCTTGCCGGCGACCATGCCCTGCACGGCGTCCACGACCTCGGCGCCCTGCACGCCCTTGGCGCCCCGGACCTTCTGGACGAAGCTCGCGGGCAGCGTGGACGGCGCGGCCACGAGGACGTGCGGGGTCAGCCGCTTGCCCAGCGGCGCGACGGCGGAGGGCGACAGGGCGCTGTTGCCGGACGCGGCCACGAAGCGGGCGCGCTGCTCGCCGCGCCGGGCCTCGGCGGGATCGTCCCGCGCGACGAGGACGGCGACGTTCGCGGCGAGGGTCGTCAGCACGGTGACACCGATGATCGTCGGAAGGACCCGGCGGTTCGGCTTCCCCACTGCCACACTCCCTCGATCGTCGCCCCGCGCCCGCCCGTCGGCCGGGCTCCCGGGACACGACTATGACTCAGATGTCCGGCCACCGTCCAGATACCCGACGCGCCGTCCCGCATCCTCGTCCGCCACGCCGCATCGGGTCAGCTCTGTTCCAGCTACTCAGTAGTAACAGCAAGCGGGCATGAGATCAAGGTCACGCTGCCACAAAGTGGACCGTCAGTCCAATTGCCCACGTAGTTCGCGGGTCAGATCGGCCGGGGTCGTCACCGGCAGCCGGCAGGTGAAATCGCGGCAGACGTAGGCGGCGGGCCGGTCGTCCACCAGCCCGCGCCCCTCCAGCAGCGGGACGCCGCCGGCGTCCGGCGGGCCCGTGCTCACCACCGCCCCGGGCACGGACGCCATGAGCGCCGTCCGGTGCAGCGCCCGGGTGCGCTCGTCGTCCGGATCCCCGATCACGGCGATCTCCACCGGACCGGTCGCGGACGCCTCGGCCACCGCCAGGCCCCAGCCCGCGAACCGCGCGTGCCGGTCCGCGAGCGCCCCGGCCGGCCAGAGCGCCGCCCGCGCGGCCTCCCGGTGCCGGTCGGACCCGGTCAGCGCGGCGAACGACAGCAGCGCGCCGGCCGCCGCGAACTGGCCCGAGGGCGTCGCGTTGTCGGTCGGGTCCTGCGGGCGCCGGAACAGCCGCTCCGCGTCGTCGGCGGTGTCGTAGAACCCGCCTTCGCCGTCCCCGAACCGTTCGAGGACGGTGTCCAGCAGCTCTCCGGCCAGCCGCACATGCCGCGGATCGCCGGTGACCGCGTGCAGGGCCAGGAGCCCCTCGGCCACGTCCGCGTAGTCCTCAAGGACGCCGGCGTTCGCGCCGGCCGTCCCGTCCTTGGACGTCCGGACCAGCCGGCCGTCGCGCACATGGACGTCCACGAGCAGCCGCGCGACCTCCTCGGCCGCCCGGACCAGATCCGGCCGGTCGAGCAAGGCGCCGCACTCGGCGAGGGCCGCGATGGCGAGCCCGTTCCAGGCCGCCACCACCTTGTCATCGCGCGCCGGAGGAATCCTGTGCGCGCGCGCCGACAGCAATGCCGTCCGCACTCGCTCGTACCGTTCGGCGTCTTCCGGGTCGTTCAGGAGCTGCAGGACGGACGACCCGTGCTCGAACGTCCCCGTCACCTCGAACAGGCTCTCCGCGAACGCGCCGTCCTCATCGCCGAGCACCTCGCGCAACTGCGCGGGGGTCCACACGTAGTACTTACCTTCGACGCCCTCGCTGTCGGCGTCCAGCGCCGAGGCGAGGCCGCCCTGGTCGGTCCGCAGGTCGCGCAGCATCCAGTCGCACGTCTCCAGCGCGACCCGCCGCGCGAACGGCGTCCCGGTGAGCCGCCACCAGTGCGCGTACACCCGCGCCAGCAGCGCGTTGTCGTAGAGCATCTTCTCGAAGTGCGGGACGACCCACTTCGCGTCGACCGAATAGCGCGCGAACCCTCCGCCGAGCTGGTCGTACATGCCGCCCCGGGCCATCGCCTCCAGGGTGTGCGACGCCATGGCGAGCGCCTCGTCGTCACCCGTCCGCGCATGGTGCCGCAGCAGGAATTCGAGCGCCATCGACGGCGGGAACTTGGGCGCGCCCCCGAACCCGCCCCGAACCGCGTCGTACGAGGCGCCGAGCGCCTTCACCGCGTGCGCGAGCACCCCCTCACCGGGCGCCTCGGCACCGACCGGCCCGCCACCGCGCGACGCCAGGGCCGTGACGACCTGCTGACCTTGCCCGACGACCTCGTCGCGCTGCTCCGCCCACGCCTTGTGGACGGCCTGCAGCAGCGCCCGGAACTGCACGCGCGGGAAGTACGTGCCGCAGTAGAACGGATGCCCCTCCGGAGTCATGAACACCGTCATCGGCCACCCGCCCTGGCCCGTCATGGCCTGGGTCGCCTCCATGTAGACGGCGTCGATGTCCGGGCGTTCCTCCCGGTCCACCTTGATGTTCACGAACAACTCGTTCATGACCCGCGCCGTCTCGCCGTCCTCGAACGACTCGTGCGCCATCACGTGGCACCAGTGGCAGGCGGCGTATCCGACGGACAGGAGGACCGGGACGTCTCGCCGTCGCGCCTCGGCGAACGCCTCGTCGCTCCACTCCCACCAGTCCACCGGGTTGCCGGCGTGCTGGAGCAGGTACGGGCTGGTCGCGTCCTTGAGCCGGTTCATGCCCCCGATCCTGCCCGATCCGGCGGCCGCCTCACTCTCCCGCGCGGCCCGTCCCGGCGAGACCGGCGAGGGCCGTCTCGATGGTGCGGTGGAAGGTGGGGTAGGCGTAGATCATCTCGCGGAGGGTGGCGGTGGGGATCTCGGCGTGCACGGCCACGGCGAGGAAGCCGAGGATCTCCCCGCCGGCCGGGCCGGCGGCGGTCGCGCCGGCCAGGGTGCCCCATTCGGCGTTCTCCACCAGCTTCACGAAGCCGTCGTTGCCGGCCTGGTGGATCCAGCCGCGGGCGGATTCGGCGATCGGCGCGACGGCCGTGCGGACGGGCAGGTTCTGGTCGCGCGCCTGCGCCTCGGTCAGGCCGACGGAGCCGATCTCCGGATCGGTGAAGGCGACGTGGGGGACGGCGCGGTAGGCGGCCGGGGAGCCCTCCTCGCCGAGGATGTCGCGGACGGCGATGGCCGCCTGGTACATCGAGACATGGGTGAAGGCGCCCATGCCGGTGATGTCGCCGATCGCCCACAGGCCGTCGGCGGCGCGCAGGTGGCCGTCCACGGAGATCTGCCGGGCGTTCTCGTCCAGGCCGGCGTGCTCCAGCCCGAGGTCCTTCAGGTTGGGACGACGGCCGGTCGCGACGAGGAGCCGCTCGGCGGTGAGCGTCTCGTCGCCGAGGTGCAGGGTGAACTCGTCGCCGTCGTGGGCGACGCGGGTGACGTCCACGCCGGTGCGGACGCCGATGCCCTCGCGCTCGAAGACGTCGCGCAGCAGCGCGCCCGCCTCGGGTTCCTCGTTGAGCAGGAGCCGGTCGGCGGCCTCGACCACCGTGACGCGGCTGTCGAACCGGGAGAAGACCTGGGCCATCTCCACGCCGACGACGCCTCCGCCGAGGACGAGGAGCGACGCCGGGGCCTCGGTGGCCTGGACGGCCTCGCGGTTCGTCCAGAACGGGGTGCCGGCCAGCCCGTCGATGGGCGGCGCCGAGGGGGACGTGCCGGTGTTGAGGACGATTCCCTTGCGGGCGCGGAAGACCTGGCCGTTCACCGCGACCTCGTCCGAGGCGGTGAGGCGGCCCCGGCCGTGCACGACCCGCACGCCCTTGCCGGTGAGGCGGTCGACGGCGACCTTGTCGTCCCAGGAGTCGGTCGCCTCGTCGCGGATCCGGGCGGCGACCGGTGCCCACTCCGGCCGCAGCGTCGCCTCGCCCGCCATCCCGGGGACGCGGTGGCCCTCGGCGAGCAGCCCGGCGGCGCGCACCATCATCTTGGTGGGGACGCACGCGTAGTAGGGGCATTCGCCGCCCACCAGGCGGGACTCCACCCCGACGACCGAGAGGCCCGCCTCGGCGAGCCTCCCCGCGGCGTCCTCTCCCCCAGGCCCCAGACCGATCACCACGACATCGACTTCGTCAGCCATGGAAGGAGTACTGCCCCGTACGCGTCAGGTCAGACGGCGCGGCGGCATCGGGATCCGGTCGAGATCGTGGACCAGGGTGACCTCGCCGGTGAAGGCGGCGGACGCCTCCTCCAGGAACCGGTGCTCGTCCTCGCCGCGGTAGCGCTCCGAGAAATGCGTCAGGACCAGGTGCCGGACGCCCGCCTCCGCCGCCACCGCCCCTGCCTGCGCGGCGGTGAGGTGCCCGTACTCGGTGGCCAGGGCGACGTCCTCGTGCAGGAAGGTGGACTCGATGACGAGCATGTCCACCCCGTCGGCGAGTTCGCGGACGCCGTCGCAGAGCCGGGTGTCCATGACGAACGCGACCTTCTGCCCGGGGCGGGCCACGCTGCACTCGTCCAGCGTGACCGTGCGGCCGTCGGGAGCGGTGACCCGCCCGTCCTTCTGGAGGCGGCGGACGAGCGGGCCCCGCACCCCGCGCGCGGCGAGCTCGGCGGGCAGCATCGTGACGCCGTCCGGTTCCTCCAGCCGGTACCCGTACGCCTCGACCGGGTGGGAGAGCCGCCGCGCGACCAGCGTGAAGGGGGCGTCGCCGGTGTCGAGCGGCATCCGCTCGCCGGACACGGGACGGTCGCGGATCACGTCGGTCTCCCGGAAGGCGGCGGCGTGCCGCAGCCGGTCCCAGTAGTCCCGTCCGCTCGCCGGGAAGGCCGCGTCCACCGGATGCTCGACGCCGTCGCGGGCGATGCGCTGGACGATCCCGGGGACGCCGAGGCAGTGGTCGCCGTGGAAGTGCGTCACGCAGATCCACGTCACGTCGCTCGCCGCCACGCCGGCGTACGTCATCTGCCGCTGCGTCCCCTCGCCGGGGTCGAACAGGACGCCGTGGCCGTCCCAGCGCAGCAGGTAGCCGTTGTGGTTGCGGGACTTCGTGGGGACCGCGCTGGCGGAGCCGAGGACGATCAGATCGCGAGCCGACATCCGTCCATGGTGCCGGTCGCGCGGTCGGGCAAGTGCTTGGTTATCGTGTGCACGGTACAGGCGACTCTGGGAGGCTCCGTTGGCCGGGAACAAGCGCGACAAGATCAAGATGACGCCGGACGAGGTGGCGTCCTACCTCGCCGAGAACTACAAGGTGCAGGTCGCCACCGTCGGCAAGGACGGCGCGCCGCACCTGGTGACGATGTTCTACACGCTCTACGAAGGCAAGATCGCCTTCACCACCTACAAGGCCTCCCAGAAGGTGCTGAACCTGCGCCGGAACCCGACCATGACGTGCCTGGTCGAGGACGGCGTCGAGTACAACGAGCTGCGCGGCGTCGCCCTGTACGGCCGCGGCCTCGTCGTCGAGGACCCGGAGCCGCGCAGCAAGGTCGGCATGGTCGTCGGGTCCCGCATGGCGGGCCTGCCCGTCCCGGCACTGGGCGAGCCGATCGACCCGGTGATCGCCGAGGGCATCGAGCAGGCCATCGCCAAGCGCGTCCTCATCCTCATGGACCCCGACCGGGTCGTCAGCTGGGACCACCGCAAGGCCTGACCCCGGCCGGGTCACTCCGCCGGGAGCGCCTCCTGGAGTTCTGCGGCGCGGGCGCGGGCCGCCCTCTCCGCCGCGTCGTCGCCGCGGAGGCGGGCGGCCTCGGCGATGTGGGCGAACATGGCGGCCTGCCGGTCGACGGCGCCGAGCCGGCGGTAGATCTCCAGGGCCTGGCCGAAGAAGTTGGTCGCCGCGACGGGACGGCGGGCGCGCAGGTAGGCCGTGCCGAGGCTCGACAGCGCGCGGGCGCGGGAGCCCTCGTCGGGCTCGGGCAGGGCGGCGAACTCGTCCGGCAGCGGGCCGAGCAGGCCGATCGCGCGGTCGAGGTCGCCGGTCCCGGTCAGCGCGCGGGCGAGGTCGAGACGGGCGCGCAGGACGGCGTGCCGGTCGCGCCCTCGTTCGGCACCGCCTTCGGCACCGCCTTCGGCACCGCGTTCGGCACCGCGTTCGGCGCGGCCGAGGGCCTCCTCCAGGACCTCGGCCGCCTCGGCCCAGCGCTCGCGGTCGAGCAGGGCCAGGCCCTCGGCCTCCGGCTCGCCCTCCCCGGCCGCGGTCGCGGCGAGACGCTCGTCGAGGGCGCGGCGGGGTCCGGCGTCCTCGGGTTCGGTGTTCTCGGGCACGTCGAGGGTCCTCCCCGGGCGCGGCCGGGTCCAACCGGGCGGCCGGGCTCAGGCGTCGTCGTCGGACGTCTTCGCGGCGGTGCCGGCCCCGGCCGCCTTCTCCGCCTCGGCGCGCTCCCACTCCTGCTGCTTCAGGTCCTCCTCGCGGGGCGCCTGGATCTTCTTCATCTGCTTGGTCATCGAGCGGATCAGGAAGACCGTGGCGGCCAGCAGGGCGAGGAAGACCACGAAGCCGAGGACGCCGGGGCTGACCGTGTCGTCGTTCAGCGGTATGGCGGCGAGGGGAGGCATCACAGACACACCTTCTCCCGGATGCCGGCGAACAGGTCGTCCTCCGGCAGCTCGGTGTCGACCAGGGACCTGGCCAAATGGTAGTCCTCGGTCGGCCATGCCTCGCGCTGGAGGTCCAGCGGGACGACGAACCAGAAGCCGTTCGGGTCGATCTGGGTGGCGTGGGCGAGCAGGGCGCGGTCCCTGGTCTCGAAGTGGTCGGCGCAGGGGACGCGGGTGGTGACCTCCCACTTCGGGGCCTCGTCCTCGAAGCGCTTCATCCACTCGCCGTAGGGCGACTCCAGGCCGGCCTTCTCCATGGCGTTGTGCAGGGCGAGGATGCGGTCCTTGCTGAAGGTCATGTGGTAGTAGAGCTTCAGCGGCTGCCAGGGGTCGCCCGTACCCGGGTAGCGCTCCGGGTCGCCGGCGGCCTCGAACGCCTCCACCGACACCTCGTGGCACTTGACGTGGTCGGGGTGCGGGTAGCCGCCCTTCTCGTCATAGGTGAGCATCACGTGCGGGCGGAAGTCGCGGACGGCGCGCACCAGCGGCTCGGAGGCCTTCTCCAGCGGCTCCAGCGCGAAGCAGCCCTCGGGCAGCGGCGGCGGGGGGTCGCCCTCGGGGAAGCCGGAGTCGACGAAGCCGAGCCAGCGCTGCCCGACGCCGAGGATCTCGCGGGCCTTCGCCATCTCGGCCTCGCGGACCTTGCCGATGTCGGCCTTCACCTCGGGACGGTCCATCGCCGGGTTCAGGATGTCGCCGCGCTCGCCGCCGGTGCAGGTGACGACGAGGACCTCGACGCCGTCGGCGACGTACCGCGCCATCGTGGCCGCGCCCTTGCTCGACTCGTCGTCGGGGTGGGCGTGCACCGCCATGAGGCGCAGCGGCTCGTCACCGCCGCACGGCCGTTCGAGCGTCGTACCGTCGATGACCTCGGACACTGGGGGTTCTCCCTCTCCGGACTCTGAGCGGCCCCCGGTTCGAGGCACGCGGCATGACAGACGAGAATGAATTGTCCCTGACAACGTCCCCACCCCGCACGGAGATTCCCCGCCATGACGACGAGCGTGTCGAAAGCAGCGGCGCCCGCCGGATCCCTCCGGAGCCGGGCCGGGCTGGTGGTCATCGGCCTCCTGGCCGCGCTGGGGGCGGCCGGCTTCGGCATCCTCGCGGCGCACGCGGGGCAGACGCCCGGCATCGTCGCGCAGACGGTGACGTACTCCATCACCGACACCTCGGTCGTCGTCAACTTCTCGGTCGCCAAGGGGAAGGACGACGATGTACGGTGCACGGTCGACGCGTTCGACACCGACTTCGCCGTCCTCGCGCAGAAGGAGGTCTCCGTGCCCGCGGGGAGGTCCAGCATGAAGGGGTCGGAGACGCTGCGGACGCCGCGCCGGGCCACCGGCGCCCGGATCCGCGACTGCCGCAAGGCCTGATCGCCGGGCTCCCGCGCCGCCCGGCGGGCCGATACGCCGGGTGAATGACGAATCACGATTGGCGGATTGCGGACGCCGAGTTCAGGGAACCTTTACCCGCACACACCGGATAGGCTTGAGGTTTCACCCGGCCGCACTTCATGTCGATGTGACGCCCGCCCGCGGGGGCGGGCCAGATCGCACCATGTGGATGAGGAGTACCCGTGACCGAGACCCGCGCTGACAACGTCACCTGGCTGACCCAGGAGGCGTACGACCGGCTCAAGGCTGAGCTGGACCACCTGTCGGGCCCGGGCCGCATCGAGATCGCTCAGAAGATCGAGGCGGCGCGGGAGGAGGGCGACCTGCGCGAGAACGGCGGCTACCACGCGGCCAAGGAGGAGCAGGGCAAGATCGAGGGCCGCATCCTCCAGCTCCAGGGCATCCTGGAGAACGCCCGCGTGGGCGAGGCGCCGCGCACCGAGGGCGTCGTCGGCCCGGGGATGACCGTCACGGTCTCGTTCGAGGGCGACGACGAGGAGGTCACGTTCCTGCTCGCCTCCCGCGAGGAGGTCGGCGCCCCCATCGACGTCTACTCCCCGAAGTCGCCGCTCGGCGCCGCGATCGACGGCAAGAAGGTCGGCGACAAGGCCACCTACACCCTCCCCAACGGCCGCTCGATGACCGTGGAGATCCTCGACGCCACCCCCTACGGCGGCGCGTAGCGCCGTCCGGCAGCGCCGCGAGGGCCGCCGCCCGCCGGGCGGCGGCCACCCGGCCGGGAGAACGTCCGGTCCGCCGTCCCCTCACCGGGGCGGCGGGCCGCTCGCTTTTCCGGCTCCGCCTCCCCGGCCGGACGCGGCGAGCACGAGCGGCAGCGTGCGGTGCGCGATCTGGGTGGCCAGCGAGATCACCGAGGACGCCCGTTCCACGCCCTCCACGTCGACGATCACGTCGATGACCCGCTGCAGGTCGGTGTTGCTGCGGGCGACGATGCGGCACAGCATGTCGCCGGGCCCGGTGATCGTGTGCGCCTCGATCACCTCCGGCACCTGGGCGAGCCGGGCCGCGACCGGGTCGTGGCCGCCCGCCTGCCGGAGCTGGAGCGTGACGAAGGCCGTCACCCCGTAGCCGAGCGCCGCGGGGTCGATCTCGGGACCGTGGCCCGCGATGACGCCGTCGCGCGCCAGCCGGTCGAGCCGCGCCTGGACGGTGCCGCGCGCGACACCGAGCCGCCGGGACGCCTCCAGGACGCCGACGCGGGGTTCGCGGGTGAACAGCTCGATCAGCCGCCCGTCCAGTTCGTCGATCGGCACGCGGCCCTCCCGTGGTCGTGGTCACAATGTACAGAGCGACCGGCGGACAGCCGGTCTCACTGAGCACAGTGTCCAGCGTTACAGCTCACTCTTGCGCAGCTTGTAGGTCCATGTCGAGATTGGGTGGCATGGATGAGTTTCCGGTCAAGGGTATGGACGCCGTCGTCTTCGCCGTCGGCAACGCCAAGCAGGCCGCCCACTACTACTCGACCGCGTTCGGGATGCGCAGGATCGCGTACCGGGGCCCGGAGAACGGAAGCCCGGACGAGGCGGTGCACGTGCTGGAGTCGGGCGGGGCCCGGTTCGTGTTCCGCGGCCCGGTGAAGGCGGGCACCGGGATCGGCCGGCACATCGCCGAGCACGGCGACGGGGTCGTGGACCTCGCGATCGAGGTCCCGGACGTCGAGCACGCCTACCGGCACGCGGTCGCGAAGGGTGCGACGGGCCTGGAGGAGCCGCACGTCCTGGAGGACGACCACGGCAAGGCCACCGTCGCCGCCATCGCCACCTACGGCGAGACCCGGCACTCGCTGGTCGACCGCTCCAATTACGCGGGCCCCTACCTGCCGGGGTTCGAGGCCGCCGGCCCGATCGTCGAGCCGCCGGAGAAGAGGTTCTTCCAGGCGATCGACCACTGCGTCGGCAACGTCGAGCGCATGGACGAGTGGGCCGACTTCTACCACCGGGTCATGGGCTTCACCGACATGGCCGAGTTCGTCGGCGACGACATCGCGACCGAGTACTCGGCGCTGATGTCGAAGGTCGTCGCGGACGGCACCCGCAAGGTGAAGTTCCCGCTCAACGAGCCGGCGGAGAGCCGGCGCAAGTCGCAGATCGACGAGTACCTGGAGTTCTACGGCGGGCCCGGCGTGCAGCACATCGCGCTCGCCACGAACGACATCCTGGCGTCGGTCGACCGGATGCGGGCCGCGGGCGTGGAGTTCCTGGAGAGCCCCGCCTCCTACTACGAGGACCCGGCGCTGCGCGAGCGCATCGGCCAGGTCCGGGTGCCGATCGAGGAGCTGCAGAAGCGCCGGATCCTCGTCGACCGCGACGAGGACGGCTACCTGCTGCAGATCTTTACCAAGCCCGTCCAGGACCGCCCGACGGTGTTCTTCGAACTGATCGAGCGGCACGGCTCGCTCGGCTTCGGCAAAGGCAACTTCAAGGCCCTGTTCGAGGCGATCGAGCGGGAGCAGGAGCGCCGCGGCAACCTGTGACGTCCCGCCCGGGACCCGGGTCCGAGCCCCGGACGCGCGCCGTGTCCGGGGCTCGGACGCATCCGGGGTGTCCGTGCGTCGCCCGCACGGGCACACTGTGTGGCCATGAGCGAACCGCCGAAGAATCCCCCGCCGGAAGGCGACCGGCCGCCCCCCGACCCCGCGTCCGGCGACACGAACGACTCCGGGGACGCCGCGACGCCCGAGCGCCCGCCCCCGTACCAGGGCACGTACGGCGGGCAGCCCGCCCAGCCCCCTCCGGCGGCCGGATCCGGGCGGCCGGGCGGCCCGCTGCCGCAGGCCCCGCCGGTCCCGGGCTACGGCCCTCCGGGCGTCCCGCAGCCCGGCGCCCCGTACCCCGGCGGCCAGTACCCGGGCGGGCCGCAGGACATGCTGGCCGGACGGGGCGCCCGGCTCGGCGCCGGGATCCTGGACAGCATCCTGATCAGCGTCGTGGCGATGCCGGCCGTCCTGTTCTCGATCCGCTGGGACAAGATGCAGGAGTCCGTCGAGTCCAACCAGCCGATCACGGACCCGATGGACGTCTACAACATCCCGCGGCTGCTGACCGGGTACGCGATAGTGTTCGTGCTGAGCTTCGCGTACTTCACCGTCCTGCACGCCAAGACGGGCCAGACGCTCGGCAAGAAGGCCTGCGGCATCCGGCTGGTCAAGGCCTCGGACCAGTCGGCGGTCACCTGGGGGCAGGCGATCGGCAGGCAGGTGTTCGTCTATGCCCTGACCATGGCGGGCGCGCTGGCTCTCCTGACACCCCTCGGCTGGCTCCTCGGGCTCGCCGGTCCTCTCGACGTCGCCTGGATCCTGTGGGACGACCGGCGCCAGGCCCTGCACGACAAGGTCGCCAAGACGATCGTGGTGAAGGCGACCCCGTGGACGCCGAACCCGTACGCCCGCGACGCGGCACCGGGCCCCGGCAACGGTTGATCAAGCGGGGGTAAACATTCCGGCCGCCCCCGGACGCGGCGATGTTTGGGCGACGGTGACGTGGCGACGCTGTCGGCATGACGCAACCGCCGAACGACCCCGCGTCCGGGGGAGAGCCGGAGGACCGGCCGGACGGGCGGCAGGACCAGCCCGGACGGCCAGGCCCCTACGGCGGACCTCCGTACGGCGGTCAGCCGCCGCAGGGAGAGCAGCCCTACGGCCAGCAGCAACCGCCCTACGGTCAGCAACCGCCCTACGGTCAGCAGCAACCCTATGGCCAGCAGCAGCCCTATGGCGAGCAGCAGCAGCCGTACGGGGGTCAGCAGCCCTACGGCCAGCAACAGCCGTACGAAGGTCAGCAGGGGTACGGGCAGCAGTACCCCTCCTACGGAGGCCGGCAGGGATACGGCGCGCCGGGCTACGGCACGGGCCGGCAGGTGTCCCCGGCGGGCGAGCTCGCGAGCCGCTGGGCGCGGCTGGGCGCCGGGCTGGTCGACCTCGTCATCGTCGGCATCGTCACGGTTCTGATCTCGATCCCGTTCGTCAACTGGGACCGCGTGTTCGATCCGGAGCCCGGCGACTCGATGTACAACGGCGCCCAGGTGGGCACCAACGCGGTCAGCGTCGTGCTGGCGTTCCTCTACTACTGGCTGATGCACGCCAAGCGGGGGCAGACGCTCGGCAAGATGCTGCTCGGGATCCGCGTCGTCCGGGACGACGACGGGCTGGCCATCACCACCGGACAGGCCGTGGGGCGCTCCGCGTTCTACAGCGTGCTCGGCGGGATCTGCGGCTGCGTCGGCCTGGTCGACGTCCTGTGGATCCTCTGGGACCCGCGCAAGCAGGCGCTGCACTGCAAGGTGGCCAGGACGGTCGTCGTCAAGGCCGACCCGCACCGTCCCAACCCCTACGCCGGCCGCTGACCTGCCCGCGGCCCCGCCGAGTTGCCGGGCGGGGTTTCCCCGGGCAGGCTGGACTGCGTGGATATGGCCGGAAACTCCCCCAGTCCCCGCCCGACCGGGCCGCGGGCCCCGCGAGGCACCGTGTTCCGCGGCGTGTCGGGGCTGGCCGCCCTCGCGCTCGCGGGGTCGCTCACCGCGGCGTGCCAGACCCCGTTCGACGACCCGAGTGCGAGCGCGTCCGGCTCCCCGAAGGGCCCGGCGGTCAACGGCCCGGCTGGGCCGACCACCGCGGGCGACAAGTACGTCCCGGGCGACGGCAACGGCGGGTACGACGTCGAGCACTACGGGCTGAAGCTGACCATCACGCCGGACGGCGCCAAGCAGCTCGACGGCACCGCGACGATCACCGCGACCGCGACCGCGCGGCTCGCCCGCTTCAACCTGGACCTGACCGGGCTGGAGGTCTCCTCGATCAAGGTCGACGGGGCGCCCGCGCGGCAGCAGCGCGGCGGCGGCGAGCTGGAGGTGACCCCGGCCAAGCCCCTGGAGAAGGGGCAGAGGTTCACCACCGTCATCGCCTACTCGGGGACGCCGAAGCCGGTGTCGGACCCGGTGCTCGGCACCTACGGCTGGATCCGCACGTCCGACGGCGTGTTCGTGGCGTGCCAGCCGAGCGGCGCGAAGACGTGGTTCCCCAGCAACGACCACCCGAGCGACAAGGCCACGTTCGACTTCGAGCTCACGGTCCCGCAGGGGCTGACGGCGATCGCCAACGGCGAGCCGGACACGCCGCCGGCGAGCTCCGGCGGCGGCGCGCCGGGCGTGCCGCCGGGCGGCCCGGGCGGTCCGGGCGGCCCGCCGAGCGGCGCCCCGAGCACCGGCCCGACCGGTGGGCCGGGGGTCGTCCCGGTCGCCCGGCGCGGGATGACGACCTCGAAGTGGCGGGTCAAGGACCCGATGGCCACCTACCTCGCGACGGTCGACGTCGGCCGGTTCACGGTGCGGACGGGCAAGACGTCCGGCGGCATCCCGAACATCACCGCCGTGGACGCGACCACGTCCGGCGTGCCCATCGACCAGTTCCACCAGCTGAACGCCACCATCGTCGACGAGTGGACGAAGCTGTTCGGCCCCTACCCGTTCGGCTCCACCGGCGGGCTGATCGACAACGCCGACGTCGGCTTCGCGCTGGAGACGCAGACCCGGCCGGTGTACGGGGCGTTCGGGCTGCAGCCGACGATCGTCGCGCACGAGCTGGCGCACCAGTGGTTCGGCGACAGCGTCAGCGTGACCACGTGGCAGGACATCTGGCTGAACGAGGGCTTCGCCACCTACGCCGAGTGGCTGTGGGACGAGAAGACCGGCGGCCAGACCGTGCAGGAGCACTTCGACGAGTCCTACGGCGGCCTCGGCGGGCGCGAGCTCTGGGACGTCCCGCCGGGCGACCCGGGCCGCAAGCAGATGTTCGGCCGCTCGGTGTACGACCGGGGCGGCATGACGCTGGTCGCGCTGCGCGGCCGCGTCGGCGAGGACACCTTCTACAAGATCCTCCGGACGTGGACGAAGGAGCACCGGCACTCCAGCGGGACGACGAAGCAGTTCATCGAGACGGCGAACCGCGTGTCGGGCAAGAAGCTCGACGCGTTCTTCGACGACTGGCTCTACCAGAAGGGCCGCCCCGCCAAGTGACGGGCCGAGCCCGCCGCGTCCTCACCGGTTTCCGCTTCCGGCCACGAGAACGGCCCTGATCTGCCGATTCGAGACCGAATCGCGCTTGCGCCCGCGCGATTCGCGGGAAAGTCTTGATCACGGTTGTGACCACTGATCGAGGGACCGAGGACAGGCCGATGAGCAGAACCTCCAGAGCGCTGGCCGCCGTGTCGCTGGGCGTCGCGGCGAGCCTCGCGGTGACCGCCGCGCCCGCGGGCGCCGCCGCGCGGTTCACGCCCGGCGCGCCGGGCGCGGGCGACCCCTACTTCCCGGACATGGGCAACGGCGGCTACGACGTCGCCCACTACGACATCGGCCTGACGTACGACCCGGGCACGAAGGGGATCCAGGCCGTCGCCAAGATCAAGGCGCGGGCGACGCAGAACCTGTCCCGGTTCGACCTGGACTTCCTGGGCCCGCTGAAGATCTCCTCGCTGCGGGTGGACGGGCGCGCGGCGTCCTACACCCGGACCGGCGCCCAGGAACTCGTCGTCGCGCCGCGCAAGGGGCTGCGCAAGCACCGCACGTTCACGGTGACCGTCGCGTACTCCGGCGTCCCGCAGACGATCAACGACGCGACGCTCGGCACGTCCGGCTGGGTGCCGACGCCCGACGGCGCGGTGATGCTGAACCAGCCGTTCGGCGCGGCCACCGTCTTCCCGGTCAACGACCACCCGACCGACAAGGCGACGTACACGTTCACCCTGGCGGCGCCCAGGAACCTCACCACGCTGTCCAACGGCGACCTGCGCGGCAGGTGGACCAAGGGCGGCTGGACGACGACCCGCTGGGAGGTCCGGAACCCGATGGCCAGCGAGCTGTCCATGCTCGCCATCGGCAAGTACGACGTGCTCACCGGGCGGACGAAGGCCGGGATCCCCAACCTGACCGCCACCGACCTCGCCATGGCCATCAAGCCGGACGACGCGAAGAAGTTCCACCAGCAGACCGCCGAGGTCACCGACTTCCAGAACGGACTGTACGGCCGCTACCCGTTCACCTCCACCGGCGGGATCGTCGTGAAGGGGGGCGTCGGCTACGCGCTGGAGACGCAGGGCCGCCCCGTGTACGACCTCGGGCGCCGGCCCGGCGGCATCCCGAGCGAGGGCCTCCTCGCCCACGAGCTGGGTCACCAGTGGTTCGGCGACTCGGTCTCCCCGGCCCGGTGGTCGGACATCTGGCTGAACGAGGGCTTCGCGACGTACTCCGAATGGCTCTGGGCCGAGCACAGCAGCGGCACGCCCGTCCAGCAGTCCTTCGACGACGTGTACGCGACCCCGGCGGACAACGGCCTGTGGAAGGGCAAGGTCGCCGACCCGGGCCGCGACCACATCTTCGACGGGCTCGTCTACGACCGCGGCGCGATGGCCGTCCACGTCCTGCGCCAGAAGATCGGCGACAAGGCGTTCCACCGGCTGCTGAAGGCGTGGCCGTCCGCGTACCGGTACGGCAACGCCTCGACCAAGGACTTCGTCCGCTTCGCCGAGCGCCTCTCGCACGAGAACCTGGACGCGTGGGCCGAGGCGTGGCTCTACTCCGAGGGCAAGCCGTCCCTGTGAGCGGCTAGCTCAGCGTCAGGGTGTAGCCCTTCTCGCGAAGGCGCCCGATCACGTCTTCGGAGTGGCCGGCGCCGCGCGTCTCCAGGTGCATGAGGACTTCGGCCTCCTCCACGTGGAGGCGCGCGGCGACCCGCTCGTGCATCACGTCCAGGACGTTGACGCCCAGCTCGGCGAGCTCGCCCAGCAGCGTCACGAGCGCGCCCGGACGGTCCTTCAGCCGGCACCGGACGACGAGGTACCGCCCGGCGCCCGCGAGGCCGTGCCGCAGCACCTTCGACAGCAGCAGCGGGTCGATGTTGCCGCCCGACAGCAGGACCACCACGGGCGGCTCGACCGCGTAGGCGTGCTCCAGCAGCGCCGCCACCCCGGCGGCGCCGGCGGGCTCGACGACCTGCTTGGCGCGTTCGAGGCAGAGCAGCAGCGCCTGGGAGATGGACTCCTCGGTCACGGTGACGACGGCGTCGACCAGCTCGGTGAACATGGCGTAGGTCAGTTCGCCGGGACGGCCGACCGCGATCCCGTCCGCCATCGTCGGCTCCACCTCGATCTGCGCCGGCCCCCCGGCCGCGAGCGAGGGCGGGAACGCCGCGGCGCGCCTGGCCTGCGCGCCGACGAGCTTGATCTCGCCGCCGCCGGACTCCTTCGCCAGCCCCTTGGCCGCCGCCGCGATCCCGGACATCAGCCCGCCGCCGCCGACCGGCGCCACGATCGTCCGGACGTCGGGGCACTCCTCCATGATCTCCAGGCCGATGGTGGCCTGCCCGGCGACGACGTCGGGATGGTCGAACGGGTGGATGAACACCGCCCCGCACTCCTCGGCGTACTCCTGCGCGGCGACGAGGCACTCGTCCACGGTCGGTCCGGGGAACACGACCTCCGCGCCGTAGCCGCGGGTCGCGGCGATCTTGGGGAGCGGAGCGCCGACCGGCATGAACACCGTGGCCTTGCAGCCGAGCATGGACGCGGCGAGCGCGACGCCCTGCGCGTGGTTGCCGGCGCTGGCCGCCACGACGCCGCCGGCCCGCTCCTCCGGGGTCAGCCGGGCGATCCGCACGTACGCGCCGCGGATCTTGAACGAGCCGGTGCGCTGCAGGTTCTCGCACTTCAGCAGGACGGGCCCGCCGAGCTGCTCCGACAGCACCCGGGACGGGACCAGGGGGGTGGGCACGGCGACCCCGCCGAGCAGGTCGCGGGCCGCGCGGACGTCGTCGACACTGACGGCAGTCATGATCTGATCCTCGCACCCTCCGGACTCAGCCCGCACTCCAATAGCGATCTTGAGAGTGGATCAGGGCGGCGGCGCCGACGAGCCCGGCGGTCTGCCCGAGCACCGCCGGGACGATCCGCAGGCGGCGCGCGAACAGCATCCGGGCGTGCGCGCGGAACGCCTCCTCCAGCGGGTCGAAGAGCAGCTCGCCCGCCTGCGACAGGCCGCCGCCGATCGCGGCGACCTCCAGGTCGCACAGGTGCGTCGCGGACGCGAGCGCGAGGCCGATGGCGCGCCCGGCACGCCGCATCGCCGCGCCCGCGACGGGGTCCCCGCGGCGCGCGTCGGCGGTCAACTCCACGCCGGTGGCGTCGCGCTCCCCCGGATCCCAGCCCTGCTCGCGCGCCCACGCGACCAGCCCCGGGCCGCGCGCGACCGCCTCCAGGCAGCCGCGGCCCCCGCACTCGCAGGGCGTGCCGCCGGGCTCGACGATGACGTGCCCGATGTGCCCGGCGTTGCCGCTGGCGCCGTTCACGAGGTGCCCGCCGAGGATCAGCCCGCCGCCGACGCCCGTGGACACCACCATGCCGAGGACGTTGCCGCGCCCGCGTCCCGCCCCCAGCCAGTGCTCGCCGACCGCGACGCAGATCGCATCGTTGTGGACGCGGACCGGCACGCCCGGGTACCGGGCGGAGAGCCGGTCCCGCAGCGGGAAGCCGCGCCACGCGGGGATGTTCAGCGGGGAGACCTCGGCGGCCGGCCAGGTCATCGGACCTCCGCAGCCGACGCCGACCCCCGCGAGCGGCGGCTCGCCCCCGGCGGCGGCGACCTTGTCCAGCAGCCCCTCCAGCGCCCGCCACAGCTGCTCGGCGTCCGTGCCGGGCTCGTTCGGGGTCGGGATCCGTTCGTGGGCGGCGATGCTCCCGTCCCGCCCGACGAGCGCGGCGGCCAGCTTCGTCCCGCCGATGTCCACTGCCAGAACCCGCATGTCGCTCAAGGGAGTCTCCTGCGGGGGGACGACCCCCCGCACCCCCCGGTTCGCTTCGCTCAAGTCAGGTCCTCCACCCGACCGAAGGCGAGAATGGACGCGGTGAACCCGTGCACATGGTTGCGGCCGGCGACCGGGCCGATCTCCCCGGCGGCGAAGAACCCGCCGACCCCGGCCGGCCCGAACGCGCGGTCGAGCACCTTCGCGTCATGGTCGGAGTCGGGGAACATCGCCTGGCCGCGCCCGTTGCAGGAGAACAGCAGCGCGCCCTCGACCGGCGCCAGGTCGAACCGCTCCAGCAGCGCGGCGAGGTCCTCCTCGGCGGCGCCCGCGTCCCGGACCTGGAACCGGACGGTCCGCCCGACGTCCACCACGTCGCCGATCGCGATGGCGCCGCTGTCGGTGTCGGCGCCCACCACCCCGCGGACCAGGAAGTCGCCGTGCTCGTGCTCGTCGGCGTACTCGTCCATCGCGACGCCGATCAGCAGCCCGCGCCCGGCCATCTCCTGCTCCTCCTCCGGCAGGCCGAGGACGATCTGCTCCAGCTTCTCCAGCGCGGGGACCCCGGCCAGCTCGTACAGGACGTTCTCCTCCGCCTTGGTCACCACCATGTCGGGGCCGATCGGGCGGGCGCCCTGGCTGACCACCGTGGCGGCGGCGACGGAACCGCCGATCACCACGCCGACCGCGCCGTCCCGGTGCACCTCGCCGCCGACGAACAGGCGGACCTCGCCGTGCCCGGTCTCGCCGAGCCCGCTGCCCTCGGCGAGCCCGCCGACCAGCGGCAGCCCCGGCAGCGCCTCGTCGGAGCGCTCCACGAACGCGTCCACCGGGAAGCTGTAGGGGTCGGCGAGCAGCACGCCGACCACGTCGTCGTCCTGCGCCTCCGGCATGCCGACCACGATGAGCCGGTCGTCCCCCTTGAGGGTCTCCAGCCGGAACGCGTCCAGCCGCGCCCCGGGCAGCACCGCCGCCCACGCGCTGACCGCGCCGCGCTCCTCCACGCCGCGCCCCGCGCCGATCACCCCCGACGCGCTGCAGCCGAGCAGCAGCGCGGGCCCGGCCGCCCGCTCGGCGGCCACCGCCGCGGCCTCGACCTCGTCCGGGTCGTCCCCCGTGACGAACACGCACACCAGGTCGGGCGCCGCGCTGAGCGGGGCGAGCGCCTGCTCGACCGCCGCCGCGGCGGCACTGGACAGATCGGGTCCGAGGGCCAGGCCATCACCGAATCGCGCCATCGGCGCCGCCTCCCTCACTCCGTTCGCCGGCTCGCTTCACACCTCCAGTCTCCCCCTCCGCACGCTCTCCACCCAAACACCGGCGGGACGGGGCAGCCCGGGCTATTCCCCGGCGGGGGTGCGATTCCGCGGGGAGGCGACGTAGTGTCGATCGCGTGCGTTCATCCACACCACGCGAATCAACACTGGGCGAGCTGCGCAACAGCGGTCACGCCCGGCTTTCCGTGAAGGCCGAGATCCGCCGGAACCTGCTCGACCGCCTGAGATCCGGCGAGCCCCGTTTCCCCGGCATCCTCGGGTTCGACGACACCGTCCTGCCCCACCTGGAGCGCGCCCTCCTCGCCGGGCACGACCTGGTGCTGCTGGGCGAGCGCGGGCAGGGCAAGACGCGGCTGATCCGCACCCTCGCCGGGCTGCTGGACGAGTGGACCCCGGTCGTCGCCGGCTGCGAGATCAACGACCACCCGTACGCGCCGGTGTGCGTGCGCTGCCGCCGGCTCGCCGACGAGCTGGGCGACGAGCTGCCGGTCGAGTGGCGGCACCGCGACGACCGGTACGGCGAGAAGCTCGCCACCCCCGACACCAGCGTCGGCGACCTCATCGGCGACGTCGACCCGGTGAAGGTGGCGGAGGGCCGCACGCTCGGCGACCCGGAGACCGTCCACTTCGGCCTCGTGCCGCGCACGAACCGCGGCGTCTTCTCCATCAACGAGCTGCCCGACCTGGCCGAGCGGATCCAGGTGGCGCTGCTGAACGTGCTGGAGGAACGCGACGTGCAGGTCCGCGGCTACGCGCTGCGGCTGCCACTGGACGTCCTGCTCGTCGCCTCCGCCAACCCCGAGGACTACACCAACCGCGGCCGCATCATCACCCCGCTGAAGGACCGGTTCGGCGCGGAGATCCGCACCCACTACCCGCTGGAGCTGGACGCCGAGCTGGCGCTGATCCGGCAGGAGGCCGACTTCGCCGACCTCGCCGGGCTCCCCGCCGAGGTGCCCGACCACCTGGTCGAGGTGATCGGCCGGTTCACCCGGCTCGTCCGGGAGTCGACGGCGGTGGACGCGCGGTCGGGCGTGTCCGCGCGGTTCGCGCTCGCCGGCGCCGAGACGGTCGCGGCGGGCGCGGTGCGGCGGGCGGCGCTCGCCGGCGAGGAGCGCGCGGTCGCCCGCGTCTGCGACCTCCAGGCGGTCGTGCCGTCGCTGATGGGCAAGGTGGAGTTCGAGGTCAGCGAGGAGGGCCGCGAGCAGGAGGTGCTGGAGCACCTGCTGCGCCGCGCGATCGCCGAGACCTACCGGCGGACGCTCGGCGCCGCCGACCTGAACGGGCTGCTGGACAAGTTCGACACCGGGGAGAGAGTGGAGTCGGGCGAGCTGGTGTCCGCGGCGGAGCTGCTGCGCCGCATCGGGCACGTGCCCGGCCTCGCCAAGATCATGGAACGGCTCGGCATGAGCGGGGAGTCCCCCGGGCAGGCCGCGGCCGCGCTGGAGTTCGCCCTGGAGGGGCTGTTCCTCACCCGGCGGCTCTCCAAGGACGTCGCCGACGGGCGCCCCGGCGGGACGGCCACCTACCGGACGTGACGCCGGGACCCGAGGTCTTCGCGGGCAAGGAGATTCGATGAGCCGATACCGCTACGGCGCCTACGAGGACGGCCCCGACCCGCTCGCCCCGCCGTACGACGTCCGGGACGCCCTGGACGCGATGGGCGACTCGGTGCTGGACGGCACCCGCCCGGACGACGCGCTCCGGGAGCTGCTGCGCCGCGGCCTCCCGGGCGCGCGGAACCGGCGCGGGCTCGACGACATGCTCCGCCAGGTGCGGGAGCGGCGCCGCGCGCTGCGCGACCGGGGCCGACTGGACGGCACGCTGGAGCAGGCCCGCGCGCTGCTGGACACCGCGATCGGGCAGGAGCGGGCGGAGCTGTTCCCCGACCCGAGCGACGACGCGCGGGTGCGGGAGGCGGAGCTGGACACGCTGCCGTCCGACACCTCCCAGGCGATCCGGCGGCTGTCGGACTACGACTGGCGCTCCGACGCCGCCCGCCGCACCTTCGAGCAGCTGAAGGACCTGCTGCGCCGCGAGGTGCTGGACGCGCAGTTCCAGGGCATGAAGCAGGCCCTGGAGAACCAGGACCCGGCCGCCCTGGAGCGGGTCAAGGACATGATGGCCGCGCTCAACGAGATGCTGGAGCGGGACGCCCGCGGCGAGCACACCCAGGAGGACTTCGACCGGTTCATGCGGGAGTACGGGGACATGTTCCCCGACAACCCGCAGAACCTTGAGGAGCTGGTCGACTCCCTCGCCCGCCGCGCCGCCGCGATGGACCGGCTGCTGGCCTCGCTCAGCCCCGAGCAGCGCGCGGAGCTGGCCGGGCTGATGGAGCAGGCCATGCAGGACGCGGGCCTCGCCATGGAGATGACGCGGCTCGGCGACGCGCTGCGGGCCCGCCGTCCCGACCTCGGCTGGGGCCAGTCCGAGCAGATGACCGGCGAGGACCCGCTCGGCATGGGCGACGCCACGACCGCGCTGGCGGAGCTGGCCGACCTCAGCGAGCTGGAGGCCGCGCTCGGGCAGGACTACCCCGGCGCGCGGCTCGACGACGTCGACGAGGAGGCCGTCCGGCGGGCGCTCGGCCGGCAGGCCGTCGACGACCTGGCCGAGCTGCGCCGCATCGAGGCGGAGCTGGAGCGGCAGGGCTACCTGCGGCGCAACCGCGGCACGCTGGAGCTGACGCCGAAGGCGGTGCGGCGGCTCGGCGAGACGGCGCTGCGCCGGGTGTTCTCCCAGCTGACCTCCGGCCGGCAGGGCGACCACGACCAGCGCGACGCGGGCCAGGCCGGCGAGCTGACCGGGTCCAGCCGCGAGTGGCGGTTCGGCGACGAGCAGCCCCTCGACGTCGTCCGGACGGTGAGCAACGCGATCCGGCGCAGCGCCATGGACGGCGGCGCGGGGCTCGTCACCCGCCCGCCCGCCGCGAAGGTCGTCGAGCCCGGCACGGCGGACGTCGCGGAGATCAACGGCAACGGCCGCGGCGGGACGCGGCCCGGCGGGGTGCGCCTCAGCGTGGACGACTTCGAGGTGCAGGAGACCGAGCGCCGCACCGGCGCGGCCGTCTGCCTGCTCGTCGACCTGTCCTACTCGATGGTGCTGCGCGGGACGTGGGCCGTCGCCAAGCAGACCACGCTCGCCCTGCACACGCTCGTCACCAGCAAGTTCCCGCAGGACGCGATCCAGATCATCGGGTTCTCCAACTACGCCCGGGTGCTGCACCCGACGGAGATGGCGGGCCTCGACTGGGACATGGTGCAGGGCACCAACCTGCACCACGCCCTGATGATCGCGGGACGGCACCTGGACCGGCACCCCGACTTCGAGCCGATCGTCCTCGTCGTCACCGACGGCGAGCCGACCGCGCACCTGCGGCCCGACGGCCGCTCGCTGTTCGACTACCCGCCGTCCACCGACACGCTCGTCCTCACCCTCGCCGAGGTCGACAAGATGACGCGGCGGGGCGCCTGCATGAACTTCTTCATGCTCGCCGAGGACCGACGGCTCGTGTCGTTCGTGGAGGAGGTCGCGCGGCGCAACGGCGGCCGGGTGTTCGCGCCGGACGCCGAGCGGCTCGGCGAGTACGTCGTGAGCGACTACCTGCGGGTGCGGCGCGGCCGCCGCTGACGCCGCGGCGCCCCCGCGGGGACTCCGCCGGGGGCGCCGGGCGGGCTAGTGTCGGCGTCATGTCGACTTCCGACCGCCTGCTGCTGGTCCTGCACATCGGTTTCGCGATCTTCACGCTGGGGCCGCTGACGGCCGCGACCATGTCCACTCCCCGCTACATCCGCAAGCGGAACGCGGTCGTGGTCCGCCACCTGCACCGCACCACCCAGATCTACGGGCTCGGCACGCTCGGCATCTTCCTGTTCGGGCTCGCCCTGGCCAAGGGCGACCTCGCCCAGGTGTGGCTGACGGTGTCGATGACGCTGTTCGTCGTCGCGCTCGTGCTGCTGCTGATCATCGACCGCGACCAGCGCCGGGCGGCGCATCTGCTGGAGGTCGCCGCGGCGGAGGAGGCGGCGGTCCCGGCCCGTCCCGCCGCCGCGGAGGTCACCGAGGCGGAGGACGGCGGGAAGGGCGAGCGGAAGGAGACGAAGACCGCGGCCGAGGAGGCCCCGTCCGCGCCCGAAGCGTCGAGCGCGGCGGGCGGCGAGATCGCCCAGGTCGAGCGGGGGCGGCTCGCCGCCATGTCCGGCGTCGTCGCGCTGATCTGGCTGGTGATCCTCGTGCTGATGGTCTGGAACGGCTGACGGCCCGCGGCCCGCCGCCGGACCTCGCTACCGGCCCGGCCGCAGGTGCTTCTTCAGCCAGTCGACGATCGTCGGGTAGGTCTGCTCGTCGTTCAGCATCTGCGAGGCGTGCATCTCGCCCTCGATGGTCTTCACGGTCGTCTGCACGCCCGCGGACCGCAGCGCGCCCGCCAGCCCGGTGCTCTGGGTGACGGGGACGAAGTCGCCGGTGGCGTGCATCAGCAGCATCGGCGCGTCGCCCGCGGAGACGTGGGTGACGGTGCTGGCGTCGTCCAGCCGCGTCCAGCAGTCCGGCGCGGCGGCCGCGCCCGGCACGCAGCGGACGAGGTCGGTGACGGCCACCCGCAGCTTGCGCTGGTTGGGCGTGGCCGCCGGCTTCTCGCCGTCCTGGAAGGCCAGGTACGGGTTGTTCGGCGGCGACAGCGCGATCACTCCGCGGACCTGCCGGGTGCCCGTCCCGAGCGTGCCGAGCTGCGTGGCGAGGTGCCCGCCGGCGGACGAGCCCATCACGGCCACGCGGTTCGGGTCGACGTTCCAGACCCGGGCGTGCTTCTTGATGAACGCGAGGGCCGACAGCGCGTCGTCGCGCTGCGCGGGCCAGGCGGCCTTCGGCGCCAGCCGGTAGTTCGCCGACAGGACGACGAAGCCCTCCTCGGTCAGCCGGCGCGCGAAGTACTTCCAGCCGCCGCCCTTGTCGCCTTCGAGCCAGTAGCCGCCGTGCAGGAGCAGCAGGGCGGGGCGCGGCGTGGCGCGCGGCCCCGGGTCGCGCCAGTAGGCGTCGATCTTCTGGGCGGGCGCCCTGCCGTAGGCGTAGGTGCGGAACTTCGGCAGTTCCGGCGTCACCATGACCGCCTGCGCGGTGACGGTGGCGCCGGGCTCCCCGTCCGTGCCCTCCTGGCCGTTCCCCGGCCGCCCCGTGGACGACGCCGACGGGGAGCCTGTCCCGGGCGGAGCGGTCTGCGGCCCGGCGGACGGCTCCCCGGTCCCCGGCGCGGACGGAACGGACGCGCTGGGCGTCGGCGCCGGAGGGTTCGCGTGGGCTCCCACGGGAACGGCTACGGCGGAGACACACGTCGCGGCGAACGCCGCCCCACACACGAGTACTTTGCGCACCCCGGTCCCTTTCTTTACCGAACCTGGCGCGCCGAGTATAGATGTTTTGATCAAGGACGGCGGGGAATGGTCAGCTGATTTTCAGCCGAGCGCCCGGTCCAGATCCCTGAGCAGGTCGCTCGCGTCCTCGATCCCGACCGACAGCCGCACGAGGTCCGCGGGGACCTCCAGCGGCGAGCCGGCCGCCGAGGCGTGCGTCATCCGCCCCGGGTGTTCGATCAGCGACTCGACGCCGCCGAGCGACTCGCCGAGCGTGAAGAGCTTCGTCCGCTCGCACACCCGGACGGCGGCCTCCTCCGACTCCATCCGGAACGAGACCATGCCCCCGAACGCCCTCATCTGCTTCGCCGCGACGTCGTGGCCCGGATGGCCCGCCAGCCCGGGGTAGAGGACCTGCCGGACGGACGGGTGCCGCACCAGCATCTCCACGATCTTCTCGGCGTTCGCGCAGTGCCGGTCCATCCGGACGCCGAGCGTCTTGACCCCGCGCAGCGCGAGCCAGGCGTCGAACGGGCCCGCGACGGCCCCCATCGCGTTCTGGTGGAAGGCGAGGCGCTCCCCCAGCGCCGCGTCCGCCGCGACCAGCGCGCCGCCGACGACGTCGGAGTGGCCGCCGATGTACTTGGTGGTGGAGTGGACGACGACGTCCGCGCCGAGCTCCAGCGGGCGCTGGAGGTACGGCGAGGCGAAGGTGTTGTCGACGACGAGCAGCGCGCCCGCGTCGCGGGCGACGGAGGCCAGCACGGCGATGTCGGCGATGCCGAGCAGCGGGTTCGTCGGCGTCTCCACCCAGATGATCTTCGTCTCGGGGCGGACCGCGGCCCGCACGGCGTCGACGTCGGCGAGCGGCACCGGGTCGAACGCCACGCCCCACGGTTCGGCGACCTTCGCGAACAGCCGGTAGGTGCCGCCGTAGGCGTCGTTCGGGACGACGACGTGATCGCCGGGCCGGCAGACCGCGCGCAGCAGCGCGTCCTCGGCGGCGAGCCCCGACGCGAACGCCAGCCCGCGCGCCCCGCCCTCGATCTCGGCCAGGCATACTTCCAGGGCGGTACGGGTCGGGTTGGCCGACCGGGAGTACTCGTAGCCGCCGCGCAGGCCGCCGACGCCGTCCTGCTTATAGGTGGAGACCTGGTAGATCGGCGGGACGACCGCGCCGGTGGCCGGGTCGGGCTCCTGCCCCGCGTGGATGGCCAGGGTCTCGAACCCCTGCTGAACCTCGTTGTCCATGGGTACGAGGCTATCCACCCGCCGCCCCTCCTCGAGGAGGAGAGGCTCCCCCGGAGGTATCACCCCCCATTTCGGCGCTGGGGGTGACCCCAACGCCGCGTCGGGTCTCTACCGTTTTACAGGTATCCCTACGACATTGATCTAAGGAAGCCCCCATGTTCGCTCGGCTCGCGCGCTTCGTCGTGAGACATCCGTGGTGGACCATCGTGGCCTGGCTCGTGGCCGCGGTGCTCATCATCGCCTTCTCCCCCAAGCTCACCACCGAGTCCGACCAGGGCGACTTCCTGCCCTCGAAGTACGAGTCGGTCCAGGCCCTCGAGATCGCCGAGAAGGCGTTCCCGCAGCAGGAGGACACCTCCTCGCTGATCGTCGTCAAGCGCTCCGACGGCAAGCCGCTGACGGCCCAGGACACCGCCCGGGTGAACGAGGCCGCCAAGTCCCTGAACGCCGACAAGCCGCCGACGGTCCTCGGCTTCGCGACCGGCGCGGAGGCGGTGGCGCCGAACAAGGCCGTCCAGGTGATCATGGTGCCGATGAAGGGCACCTCGATGGCCGACAGCGAGAAGCAGGGCGACGCGGTCAAGAAGATCCGCAAGGACCTGCCCACGCTGCTGAACGGCAGCGGTCTGGAGGCCAAGGTCGGCGGTGACGTCGCCGGCTTCGTCGACAACGAGGACTCGTTCAACCAGTCCTTCGAGATCGTCGGCATCGCCACCTTCGTGCTGATCATCGGCCTGATCCTGGTGATCTTCCGGGCCCCGCTGGCGGCGGTGCTGCCGATCGTCGTGATCATGGTGACGATGCAGGTCTCGATGGGCCTGATCGGCGCCGCCTCGAAGCTGTTCGGCTTCTCCGGCGACGACAGCCTCAGCACCATCATCCTGATCGTGCTCTTCGGCATCGGCGCCGACTACTACCTGTTCCTGATGTTCCGGTTCCGGGAGCGGCTGCGGGCCGGCGACGACAAGAAGACCGCGATGATCACCGCGGTGGAGCGGGTCGGCGAGGTCATCTCCTCGGCCGCCGCCGCCATCGCCGTCACCTTCCTGGTCCTGCTGCTCGCGACGTTCGGCGTGTTCAGCGCCTGGGGCCCGTCCCTCGCCATCGCCGTGGTGGTGATGGGCATCACCTCGCTGACGCTGTTCCCGGCCCTCGTGTCGCTGCTCGGCACCGCCGTCTTCTGGCCCTCCAAGGCGTGGAAGAAGCAGCCGAAGGGGACGATGTCCGCGGCCATCGGCCGGGGCGTCGGCAAGCGCCCCGCGATCGCGGCGGCGGCGTCCGGGCTGGTGCTGGTCGTGCTGGCGCTCGGCGCCCTCGGGTTCAAGGCGGACTACGACTTCGCCGCCGGCTTCCCGCAGGACACCGAGTCCGCGCAGGCCACCAAGGACATGGAGAAGGGCTTCCCGCCCGGCCTGACCACCCCGGTCCAGGTGTTCCTCAAGAGCGACGGCGGGCAGCCGATCACCCAGCAGCAGCTGGCCTCCTTCTCGGAGGCGGCCAAGACCGCGCCCGGCGTCGGCCGCGTCCAGCAGCCCGTCCCGGGCCAGGACAAGTCCGTGGCCCGCGTCGACCTCCTGCTGAAGGTCAACCCCGCGTCCAACGAGGCGATCAGCCTGGTCAAGGACGACCTGGCGCCGGCCGTGCACAAGGCGGCGCCGGAGGGCACCCGCGCCTACGTCGGCGGCTCGACGGCGATCTTCGCCGACATCAACGCCGTCAACAACCGCGACCTGTCGGTGATCCTGCCGGTGGCGGCGGTGCTGATCGCGATCATCCTGGCCCTGCTGCTGCGGTCGGTGGTGGCGCCGCTCTACCTGGTGGTGGCGGTGCTGCTGGGCTTCGCGGCGACGCTCGGCTCCGCGGTGTACGTCTTCCAGGGCGCGATGGGCGAGGCCGGGGTGACCTTCCAGCTGCCGATCGTCCTCTACCTGTTCGTGCTGGCCATCGGGACCGACTACAACATCCTGATGACGGCGCGGCTGCGCGAGGAGGCCAAGGAGGGCCACGAGCCGCGGCAGGCGGCGGCCCTGGCCGTCCAGCACGGCGGCCCGACGGTCGCCGCGGCGGGACTCATCCTGGCCGGCACCTTCTCGGTGATGATGCTCGCGCCGGTGTCGATGCTCCAGCAGATGGGCTTCTCCGTCGCGATCGGCATCGCCCTGTCGGCCTTCGTGATGTCGACGTTCCTGGTGCCGGGGCTCACCGCGATGCTGGGCCACAAGGCCTGGTGGCCGGGGCACGGCGACGAGCCGGACACGCCGCTGCGGCCCGCCGACACGCGGGAGGACTTCGCCCCGACCGGGTACCGCGGCTAGCCGCGGCGCCCCCGAGACGTCGGGTTGCGGAGCCCGGCCCATAACGCCGCCCACCGGCTGGGCCCCGCAACCCGACACCTGAAGAGGAGCGCCTGGAGATCACCGCGATCTCCAGGCGCTCTTCTGCGTCCTGGGTCAGCCGGTGGCGTCGGACAGGAAGGCGAGCAGGTCCTGGCGGGTGATCAGGCCCTTGGGCTTGCCGTCCACGAGGACGACCGCGGCCCCGGACTTCTCCAGGACGCCGACGGCCTTGCTGACGGGCTCGCCGGAGCCGAGCGTCGGCAGCGGCGCCGCCATGTGCGCCTCCACGGGCTCGGTCATCTTGGCCCGGCCCTGGACCATGATGTCGAGCAGGTCGGTCTCCCCGACCGAGCCGACCACCTCGGCCGCCATGACCGGCGGCTCCTCCTTCATCACCGGCAGCTGCGACACCTCGTACTCGCGCATGATGGCGATCGCGGTCTGCACGGTCTCGTGCGGGTGGACGTGCACGAACTCCGGCAGCGTGCCGCCCTTGCGGGTGAGCACCTCGCCGACCCGGGCCTCCTCGGTGGACGGGGTGAGGAACCCGTAGTCCGCCATCCAGGCGTCGTTGAAGATCTTGCCGAGGTAGCCGCGGCCGCCGTCCGGCAGCAGCACGACGATCACCGCGTCGGGGTCGGCCCGCTCGGCGACGCGCAGCGCGGCGACGACCGCCATCCCGCAGGAGCCGCCGACGAGCAGCGCCTCCTCGCGGGCGAGCCGCCGGGTCATCGTGAAGGAGTCCTTGTCGGACACCGCGATGACGTCGTCGCAGATGTCGCGGTCGTAGGTCTCCGGCCAGATGTCCTCGCCGACGCCCTCGGTGAGGTAGGGGCGGCCGCTGCCGCCGGAGTACACCGAGCCCTCCGGGTCGGCACCGATGATCTGCACCCGCCCGCCGGAGACCTCCTTGAGGTACCGGCCGGTGCCGCTGATGGTGCCGCCCGTGCCGATCCCCGCGACGAAGTGGGTGATGCGCCCCTCGGTCTGCTCCCACAGCTCCGGACCGGTCGTCTCGTAGTGCGACCGCGGATTCTGCGGGTTGGTGTACTGGTTCGGCTTCCAGGCGTCCGGGATCTCGGCGACGAGGCGGTCGGACACCGAGTAATAGGAGTCGGGGTGCTCGGGGTTCACCGCCGTCGGGCAGACGACGACCTCGGCGCCG
This sequence comes from Actinomadura madurae, assembly GCF_900115095.1. GTDB lineage: Bacteria > Actinomycetota > Actinomycetes > Streptosporangiales > Streptosporangiaceae > Spirillospora > Spirillospora madurae. The sequence goes on along the minus strand of NZ_FOVH01000003.1, from coordinate 541,714 downwards.
TACGCGCGCAGCACGTCGATCTTGTCCTTGCCGACCTTGTCGGGGCAGACGAAGACGCAGCGGTAGCCGCGCTCCTGCGCCACGATGGCGAGCCCGACCCCGGTGTTGCCGGACGTCGGCTCGACGATCGTCCCGCCGGGCCGCAGCTCGCCGGACCGCTCGGCGGCGTCGATCATGCGGACCGCGATGCGGTCCTTCACCGAGCCGCCGGGATTGAAGTACTCCACCTTGGCCAGCACCTGCGGCCGGGGGCCGCCGGCCCGCCGGTCCCGGGTGACCTTGCGCAGTCGAACGAGCGGGGTGTTGCCCATCAGTTCGACGAGCGAGTCGTGTACGTGCACCGCGACATCCTTGTCGTTCAGTGTGTGGATCTGACCGTTGCGTCCGTGTTTCCGCCGCCGGTCACGCGTGGGAACGGGCGCGGGTCCGGAAGGTTTCCCGTTTCCGACGTTAGCCGAGAAAGGCACCCGCAGGTATCGCCGCCCCCACGCGCGGGTAGGAACTAAATCACGGAGGGTCAACGCAGCATGTTGAGAGCATTCACGGCACGCCGCATCGCGGCGGCCGCGGCCTATGGCGGCGGAGGAATCACCGCCCTGGGCGGCATCACGTTCGGCCTTCTGGTGATGGAGGCCCGGCTCGCCCGGAGGATCATCTCGGCGACGCCCAACGGCGACCCGCCCGTGGCGGACGGGCTGTACGGCGAGGAGCACGGCGGCTCCCCGCTGTCGCTGGTCATGCTGGGCGACTCGACCGCGGCCGGGCTCGGCGTCCACACCCCGGAGGAGACGCCGGCCGCGCTCCTCGCGAGCGGCCTGGCGGCGATCGCGGGCCGGCCCGTCCGGGTGACGAACGTGGCCCGGTCCGGCTCCCGCTCGCACGCGCTGCGCGGCCAGGTCGACCGGGCGCTGCAGGCCCGTCCCGACGTCGCGGTCATCATGATCGGCGCCAACGACGTGACGGCGCGGGTGCCGCCCGCCGAGTCCGTCCGGCATCTCGGGTACGCGGTCGAGCGGCTGCGCGCCGCCGACGCGATGGTGGTGGTCGGCACCTGCCCCGACCTCGGCTCGGTCAAGTCGCTGATGCCGCCGCTGCGCTGGTTCGCGCGCCGCGCGAGCCGCCAGCTCGCCGCGGCGCAGACGGTCGCGGTCGTCGAGCACGGTGCCCGCTCGGTGTCGCTCGGCGACCTCCTCGGCCGCGAGTTCGCCGCCGACCCGCTCTCGATGTTCAGCGAGGACCGCTACCACCCGTCCGCCCGCGGGTACGCCGCCGCGGCGGCGGCCGTGCTGCCCTCGATGGCGTCGGTGCTCGACCTGGAGCACGACCCGGCAGGCCACCTCGACGAGGACGTCATCCCCATCTACCGCGCGGCCGTGGAGGCCGCCGAGCGGGCCGGCACCGAGGTGTCGGGCGCGTCGGTGGGCGGCCGCGACCGGGGTCCCCGCGGACGCTGGGCGCGCCTCCTGCGCCGCAGGTCCCCCGCCCGCGACGTGCCGCCCGCCCCGGCGGCACCCGACCCGGCCTGAGCGGCCGGGTACGCGGGACCGGGACCCGTCCGGTCACCTGTGACGAGCCCCGGTCGTCCGCCGCACCGGCCGGTCCCCCCGCCCACACTCGCGCGGACCGGCCGGTGGCGCCGGTACCAGCGTCCGGCGCCCGGCGTCCCGGGCACATGGGGCGGCCGTCATCCCCCCGCCGGGACACCTGTAAGCGCACGCTTATGGCCGGGGTCCCGTCCACCGAGCCCAGGGGGCGGCATGTACGGCCCGAGGGGCCAGCGGTTAGATTGCCCGTGACCGGCGAGTAACGCCGTGACGGCCGCTGAGACAGGAGACCCGCAATGCCCGAGGCAGTCATCGTCGCAACCGCGCGCTCGCCGATCGGCCGCGCCTTCAAGGGGTCGCTCAAGGACATCCGGCCCGACGACCTCACCGCCCAGATGATCACCGCCGCGATGGCGAAGGTCCCGCAGCTGGATCCGAGCCAGATCGACGACCTGCTGCTCGGCTGCGGGCTGCCCGGCGGCGAGCAGGGCTACAACATGGCGCGCGTGGTGTCGGTCCTGCTCGGCTGGGACGGCGTGCCCGGCGCCACCATCACCCGGTACTGCTCGTCCTCGCTGCAGACGACCCGGATGGCCCTGCACGCCATCCGCGCGGGCGAGGCGGACGTCATCGTCTCCGCGGGCGTCGAGACCGTCAGCCGGTTCGCCAAGGGCAGCAGCGACGGCCTCCCCGACACGCAGAACCCGCTGTTCGCCGACGCCGAGGCCCGCACCGCCAAGGCGGGCGAGGGCGGCGCCCCCGTCTGGCACGACCCGCGCGAGGACGGCGCCCTGCCCGACATCTACATCGCGATGGGCCAGACGGCCGAGAACGTCGCCAGCCTGCGCGGCCTCTCCCGGCAGGCGCAGGACGAGTTCGGCGTGCGCTCGCAGAACCTCGCCGAGAAGGCCCTCGCCAACGGGTTCTGGGAGAAGGACATCACGCCGGTGACGCTGCCGGACGGCTCGGTCATCGCCAAGGACGACGGCCCCCGCCCCGGCACCACCTACGAGAAGGTCTCCCAGCTCCAGCCGGTCTTCCGGCCGGACGGGACGGTCACCGCGGGCAACTGCTGCCCGCTGAACGACGGCGCCGCCGCCGTGGTGATCATGAGCGACACCAAGGCCGCCGAGCTCGGCATCACCCCGCTGGCCCGGATCGTCTCGACCGGGGTCACCGGCCTGTCCCCCGAGATCATGGGCCTCGGCCCGGTGGAGGCGTCCCGCAAGGCACTGGCGAAGGCCGGGATGACCATCGACGACATCGACCTCGTCGAGATCAACGAGGCGTTCGCGGCGCAGGTGCTGCCGTCCGCCGAGGACCTCGGCATCGACATCGACAAGCTCAACGTCAACGGCGGCGCGATCGCGGTCGGCCACCCGTTCGGCATGACCGGCGCCCGCATCACCTCCACGCTCCTCAACGGGCTGAAGTTCCACGACAAGCAGTTCGGGCTGGAGACCATGTGCGTGGGCGGCGGCCAGGGCATGGCGATGGTGGTGGAACGCCTGTCCTGAATCCCGGCGCCGGGATGGCCCGTATGGCACGCCATGCGGGCCACCTGCGCGTTTCGGAGAGAACCCCCGTTACAGATGATCTACGTAACGTAATAGATAGGTCCCCGTTAGGGGGTTGTCACATCCGGGGTGGTGATGCAGAGTCGGCAGGAAGAGCCCCGCGACCTGGAGGTGCCAATTGTCACTGAACCACTCGCCGGAGACGCACAGCAAGTTGATCGCCCGCATTCCGCAAGTCACAGGACGTGACATCCCCGAGTGGTTCACCACCATCGAGAACGGGCCGTCGTTCACCCGCTGCGAGGAACGCAGCACCTGGCTGGCCGACGAGCACAACCTCTCCCACGGCTATGCCGCGGCCCTGGTGCGCGAGCACGAGCGCACGCGACGGGCGCGCCACTACTGAACGCGCGCCGCACCGAACTTCATACGCGTAACTTCATACGTGTCCATTCGTGGCGGGATCCCGCCAACGGACGCCCCCGCCGTCGTGCCGCCAAGGCGCCACGACCCTGGCGCAGAGATCCCGCACAGATCAGCCCCACGCCACCGGCGCGGGGCTGATCATTGCCCGGCGGGGCCTAGTCGCGTCCGCTGAAGTAGCTGAGCAGCCGCAGGATCTCCAGGTAGATCCACACCAGGCTCAGCACCAGCCCGAACGCGCAGTACCAGGCGAACTTCTCCGGCGCGCCGGAACGGACGCCCTGCTCGATCGAGTCGAAGTCGAGCAGCAGGAAGAAGCAGCCGACGAGGATCGCGACGACGCTGAAGACGTAGGCGAGCGGGTTGCCGGGGTCGCGGATGCCGATCCCGTCCTCACCGCCGAAGGCGCTCACCAGCAGGTTGATGATCATCAGCGCGATCAGCGCGACGCCGGCGGCGATCACGAACTTGGCGAACTTGGGCGTGACGCGGACGATGCGCAGCGCGTAGACGGCGAGGGTCGCGCCGAACGCCAGCGCCGTCCCGATCACGGCCTGGAAGACGATGCCGTTGTAGACGTCGTTGTAGGCGTGGCTGATGATGCCGACGACGACGCCGTACACGGCGGCGAACGCCAGCACCATGGGCGCGTTGGCCTTGCGGCCGAACGTGATGAACGCCCAGATCCCGATCTCCGCGACGAGCGCGAGCACCAGCACGGGGACGGCCAGGTCGGTGGGCACCAGCACCCACGCCAGCGCCGCGGTGATCACCAGCAGCGCCAGGGTGGCGAACCCGCGGACGACGACGTCGTCCATGGTCATCGCCCGGACCTGCGGCGGCGCCGCGTAGCCGGGAGCGTAGGGTCCGGGTCCGTGCTCCGCCGGGCCGTACCCGGGGGCGCCGTACCCCGTGGCCCGCTGGTCGAAGGCGTTCCCCCGGAACGCGGGGTTTCTGCTCTCCATCAGTCTCTCCAGTTCGGCCGATGTGACACCAAGCCAACCACACCCCGACGCCTTTGGGCCGTAGCAGAACCCACCCTCATGAACGAAACAGAAACCAACCCTCTCGGACGACGTAGAAACGCCCCCTTGGACGACGCAGGACGGGCCCTCTCGGAGAGGCGCCAAGCCCGAGCACGAACCTCAATGAGCACCCGCGGGTCGGGTGGCCGGAGGGCGCTCTGGCGCCCGGAGGTCGCCCGACCCGACGGGCGGGGAGCCGCTTTGCGAGACGCGCCAGCGGATCGGAAAGCGGCTCCCCGCCCGCAACGGGGGTTCCAGGGGGTCACCCCCCTGGGCAAATACAGTGCCCCTGGCGGGAGTACCAAAGGATGGGAACAGGGCTGACCTGCGGATTCGTATCCGCGTCTGTAGCGCGCTTCTCGTTCCCCTTTTGGTCAAGACACGGTTGGGAGACCGGGCTGGGATGGGCGGGGCCGGCCAGCCAGGACGGGCACGTCAGGGCTGGAGTGGCGGGCGACGGTCGCGGACCGGGCTGACCGACTCGAGTCGTTCGGCCAGTGCGAGGAGGTCGTTGTCGGCCCACCAGGCGCCGATGAGCTGGACACCGATGGGCAGGCCGCCCGCGGTCGTCCCAAACGGCAGCGAGACGGCGGGCAGGCCGGTGAGGTTGAATGGCACCGTCGCCCGCATGACGTTGCGGGCTGGCACTTTCTCCCCGCCGACAACGTAACTGGATTGCGCATGCGGCGGCGCCGGGATCGTCACCACCGGGCAGACGAGCACATCGTAGGCCTGGAACCAGTGCGTGAACACCGACCTCAGTTGTTCCACCTCGCCTTCGGCAGCAAGGTAGTCGGCGATCGTGACGTCCGGTGCCTGGAGCGTCCGCGCGATCACCGGGTGCAACTCCGCCTCCCGCCCGGCCGTGATGCCGCGCAGGTAGGGCAGCATCTCAGCGGTGAACAGCGTCGCCGAGATCCGCGTGCAGTCGTGCTCGGCAAGCCACGGGACGCCGACCTGCTCGACCTGGAGACCGAGGTCGGACAGAGCCACAGCCGCCGACGCCACCGTATCGGCCACCTCCGGGTCGATCGGGCCGAACGCGTCGGTGGTCCAGCCGATCCGGGCGGGCCCGCCGGGCCGGGCGGCGGCCAGGGCGGCCGCGTAGGGGTCCCGCCCGTCGGGGCCTTCCAACAGCGACAGCGCCAGCCGCAGGTCACGCACGCTGCGCGCCATCGGGCCGGCATGCCACCAACGCCGCAGCGCGTGCGGGAAATGACCGGTGCACGGCACCCGCCCATGGGTGGGTTTGATCGAGGCGATGCCGGTGTCGTGAGCCGGTCCGCGCACGGAGATCGCGACATCACTGCCCAGGCCGAGCGGCGACAGACCCGCCGCGATGGCCGCGGACTCGCCTCCACTGGAGCCGCCGGGGGTGCGTTCGGGGTCGTAGGGGTTGAGCGACCGGCCGGCGACCAGGTTGTCGGTCTCGGTCCAGTACGACATCTCCGGCAGGTTGGTCTTCGCCAACGGGATTCCGCCCGCAGCCCGCAGACGCGCCACGGCGGTGGCGTCGGCGTCCGGGACGTGATCGGCGAACAACGACGATCCCCGGGTGGTCCGCACGCCTTCGGTGTCGAACGAGTCCTTGATCGTGAACGGCACGCCACCCAGCGGCCCGGTGCGCGAGCGAGCGGCAGCGGCGAGGGCCTGCTCGCCCAGCACGGTGACGAAGGCGTTGACCCGCTCGCCCAGCGCCTCGATGCGATCCAGATGCGCCTGCACGACCTCGACCGCGGTGACCTCGTCGACGGCTATAAGGCGCGCCAGCTCGGTCGCGTCGAGCCAGACCAAGTCCGCAGTGTCCATAGTCGATGATCGTAATGCTGGGAGCCAGCACCCATCGTGGGCGGCGCCCCGAGCCGCGCAACGCGGCGGCGAGACCGTGACCGCTGCACGCGGTTCGTCGGACCCGACCGGGCGAAGAGCGCAGTCGTGAGATGTGCCGCATCACCCTGACCGGCCCCACCATCACCGCCGCCAGCCGAACCGCCCAACGGCGCAAACAAGAGAATACGGAACAGGACCGCCACCCATCGGGCGATGGTCCTGTTCCCATCCTTGTGGTGCCCCTGGTCGGACTCGAACCGACACAATGGCTCTTTTAGGGAGCCCGCCTCTGCCATTGGGCTACAGGGGCGGCGTCATCATATCGAGTCAGCGGTCGGCGCCGCCGGTCGCGAGGGCCGTGGAGCAGGGGCTCGGGCGGCCGGGTCCGGCCAGTGGAACGGTCCGGCCGGTCAAGGGGACCGGTCAGGTGTCGCGCTGGCGGCCCGCGGCCAGTTCGAACTCCTGGCGCGGCCATTCCAGTTCGCCCAGCGAGACGATCTCACGCTGGAAGAACAGCGCGAGCGTCCAGTCCATGGTGATCCGGAACTTGCGGTTGACGGTCGGCATCCGCGACAGATGGTAGGTGCGGTGCATGACCCAGGCGGGCAGCCCGCGGAGCTTCACCCCGTAGACGTTCGCGACGCCCTTGTGGAGGCCGAGGCTCGCCACGGACCCGACGTAGGCGTGCCGGTAGGGCTTCCTGGGCTTGCCGCGCACGTCGGCCGCGATGTTGTCGCCGAGGCGCTTGGCCTGCCTGACCGCGTGCTGCGCGTTGGGCGCGGTGAACTCCCCCTTTCCGGTGAGGTCGGGGACGGCCGCGTTGTCGCCGGCGGCGTACACGTGCTCCAGCCCGTCCACGGTCAGCTCGGCGGTCGTCTTGACGCGTCCCTTGCCGTCGAGGGGAAGGTCGCTCTCCCGGACGACGGGATGCGGTTTCACGCCCGCCGTCCAGACGAGCGTGCCGGCGTCGAACTCCTCGCCGTCGCTCAGCACGATGCGCCGCTTCTCGGCGGACTTGAGGAGGGTCTCCAGCTTGACCTCGATGCCGCGGCGGCGCAGGGCGTCGGCGGTGTGCCGGCCCATCTCGGGCCCCACCTCGGGCAGGATCCGGTCGGTCGCCTCGACCATCATCCAGCGCATCTCGCCGGCGTCGATGGTCGGGTACCACTTGCAGGCGTCCCGGGCCATGTCCTCCAGCTCGGCCATGGCCTCGATGCCCGCGAAGCCGGCGCCGACGAAGACGAACGTCAGCGCCCGCCTCCGGACGTCCTCGTCGCCGGGGTTCGAGGCGGCGATGTCGAGCTGGTGCAGGACGTGGTTGCGCAGGAAGATCGCCTCTTCGACGGTCTTGAAGCCGATGCCGCAGTCGGCCAGGCCGGGGATGGGCAGCGTCCGCGAGATGGAGCCGAGGGCGACGACGAGCATGTCGTAGTCGATGTCGCGCTCCGGGACCCCGGCGGTGCTCGCCCCGGCCGGCCGGATGGTGAGGCGCCTGGACGCGTGGTCGATCCGCGTGACGAACCCGTTCACGACGCGGCAGCGCTTCAGGACCTTGCGCAGCGGTGCCACCACGTGCCGCGGCTCCAGGTTCCCCGCCGCCGCCTCGGGCAGGAACGGCTGGTAGGTCATGTAGGACTGGGGGTCGATGACGGTGACGCCGACCTCGCCCCGGCGCAGCTCACCGCGCAGCTTCTTCTGCAGCCTCAGGGCGGTGTACATGCCGACGTACCCGCCGCCGACGATGACGATCTGTCTGGTGCGCTGAGAAGCCATGCCTGAGCGATACCCGCATCCGGGACAGGTTCACGTCTTTGCCCGCGTGGCGAACTTCTCGCCCGATTCCCGCATCACACCGTACGTACCACCAGAAAGCAGACGGCGAGGCCAGGGCCGGACGGGGGCGCCAAGCGGCCGCGGGCGGCGGACCGGTGCAGGGGCCGGTCCGCCGCGCCACGGCCGCTTGGCCAAGGCCCTGCCTCGCCGTCGGGCCCCCTCGGGGGAGGGGCCCGGCGTCACCGGTGGTCGCGGGCGCGGGTGAAGACCGCGTCCAGCATGTCCTCGGTGACCCGGCCGGTGAAGGTGTTCTGCTGGCTCGGGTGGTAGCAGCCCAGCAGCAGCACCGGATCGCGGCGGGTCACCGAGGGCGGCGGCGCCAGCTCGACCTCGGCGCCGTGGCCGAACTTCGGGCGCGGGCGCGGCAGCCCGTAGCCGGCCTGGCGCAGCGCCGGCCACACCCCCTGCCACGCGAACCCGCCCAGGCAGACCACGCACCGGACGCTCGGCGCCACCTCCTCGACCTCGCGGGCCAGCCACGGCAGGCAGGTCGTCCGCTCCAGCGGCGACGGCTTGTTGTCCGGCGGGGCGCAGCGGACAGTCGCCGCCATCCGGGCGCCGATCAGCCGCTGCCCGTCGCCGGCGTGCACGCTCGTCGGCAGCGCGGCCAGCCCGACCCGGTGCAGGGACGCGAACAGCCAGTCCCCCGACCGGTCGCCGGTGAAGATCCGCCCGGTGCGGTTGCCGCCGTGCGCGGCCGGCGCGAGGCCGACGATGAGGATCCGCGGCTCGGCCTCGCCCCATCCGGCGATGGGGCGTCCCCAGTACTCCTCGTCCGCGAACGCCCGGCGCCGCTCGACGGCCACCTTCTCCCGCCACGCCACCAGCCGGTCGCAGGCGCGGCACACCGACTGGCGGGCGCACAGCTCGTCCAGATCCGGCGCCTTGGCGGCCAGGTCGAGGACCTCGCCGGCGTCGTGCGCGACGGGCGTGCCGGGGGCGGCGGGGTCCTCCGGCCACCCCGACCCGGGTGGCACGAAGGGGGCGTTGGCGGACGGCATACCACCGATCGTCCCACGCCACAGGCGGTGGCCGGGTTCCGCCCATGACCGGTGAGAACCGGCATCGGTCGGTACGATGCGTTCGCCGGTCGGGGAGGCGGGGTGTCCGGCACGCCGTCGTGCGAAGCGGGAGGCAGGCAGTGTCGCAACCGGGCTGGTACCCAGACCCCTACGGCACGGGGAGCCTGCGCTGGTGGGACGGGGAGAACTGGACCGAGCGGCTGAACCCCGAGCCGGACCGGCCGCCGCGGATCCCGCTCCGGGAGCCCCGGCGGCGCGAGGAGCCCGCCGCCGGGCGCCACTACGCCGCCCCTCACTCGCCGACCTGGGACAACACCGCCCCCGCCGTCCCCGCGCTGGACGTGAACGTGCACGGCCTGCACCTGCACGCCGACGACCAGGGCGTGTCCTACGGGACCGCGGCGCTTCCGTGGGCGCGGGTCGAGTGGGTGGCGTACTGGGCGGCGGAGCGCCCGGCCGGATACGGCCACGCCGCCGGCACCCAGTGGATCTTCCAGGTCGGCCGGTTCCCCTTCAACGGCGGCCCCCGGGTGGAGGTCGTGATCGAGCAGGACGGCCCGCCGGGCTCCGAGAGCGAGCCGGAGCGGGTCTGGGGGCGGCTGATCCAGCTGTGCCAGGAGTACGCCGAGCAGCGGCTCGCCACCGAGCTGGCCGGACGGGTCCGGGCGGGCGAGTCGGTCGACGTGGCGCAGGGCCTGACCGTCCACCCGGGCGGGGTGCGCGGCAACCGGGTCTCGCTGAGCTGGTCGTCCATCTCCGGCGCGACGGTCGACCGGGGCCGGGTCTGGATCCAGCAGGCCGGCGGCACCACGCCGGTCCTCTACGTCCCGCAGCAGAACCCGAACGCGGTGCTGATCCCCGCCCTGCTGGCCCGGCTCAAGTACTGATCAGACCAGCGACCAGGCGATGCCGTCCAGGATGTCGTGCTCGCTGACGACGACGGCGCCGAACCCGTACTCCCGCATGATCCGGTCCAGGATCAGCGCGCCCGCGCCGATCACGTCGACCCGGCCGGGATGCATGACGCCGAACTCGGCGCGCTCGGCCCGGGTGGCGTGCAGCAGCCGCCGCGTCACCTCGTGCACCTGGCCCGCGGTGATGCGCGACAGGTGGATGCGGGACGCGTCGTACTCCGGCAGGCCGAGCGCGATGCCGGCCACCGTGGTGACGGACCCGGCGAGGCCGACGAGCGTGCGCGCCTCGTCCACCGGGACCGTCTCCCGGACGGCGGCGAGGGCCGCGTCGATGTCGGCCGCGGCGCCGGAGATCTGCTGCGGCGAGGGCGGGTCGTCCTTGAGGTGCCGCTCGGTCATCCGCACGCAGCCGATGTCGATCGAGCGGGCCGCGTCCGCCGAGGAGCTGCCGAGCACGAACTCGGTGGACCCGCCGCCGATGTCCACCACCAGGTAGGGGCGGGCCGGGCGGAGCGCGGCCAGCTCCCGGGTGGCGCCGGTGAACGACAGGCCGGCCTCCTCGTCCCCGCTGATCACCTCGGGGACGACGCCGAAGATGTCCACGACGCCGCGGACGAAGTCGGCCCGGTTCGCGGCGTCGCGGGTCGCGCTGGTCGCCACCACCCGGGTCTTGATCGGCCCGTGCCCGGCGCCGGCGCCGTGCCGGTCGATCAGCCCGGCGTACCCGCGCATCGCGGTGAAGGTGCGCTCCAGCGCGGCGGGCGACAGCCGCCCGGTCTCGTCGACGCCCTCTCCCAGCCGGACGATCTCCATCCGCCGCTCGACGTCGGTGAGGGTGCCGCCGGCCCCGCCGTCGCCGCCCGGGACGATGTCGGCGATCAGCAGGCGGACCGAGTTCGTCCCGCAGTCGATGGCCGCGACGCGCGTCACCGCGACTCCCCCTCGTCCGTGCCCTGCTCGTCCGTGCCCCGCTCGTCCGTGCCCTGCTCGTCCGTGCCCTGCTCGTCCGTGCCGGGGCGGACGCAGGGCCCGGTGCGCCACCATTCCGGGAGCGCCTCCAGCGCCTCGCGGCCGAACGGGTTCACGCCGGGGACGGCCAGCTCGTGGGCGATGAGGGCGTGCAGGCACTTGACGCGCTCGGGCATGCCGCCGGCGCTCTGCGTGCCCGCGGGCAGCGGCTCGATCCCGTCCTCGCGGGCGGCCCGGTCGCGGCGCCGCAGGTAGTCCTCATGGGCCGCGGCGTACTCGGCGGCCAGCGACGGGTCGGCGGCGAGCCTGGCCTGCATGTCGCGCATGACACCGCTGCCCTCCAGCGTCCCGATGGCCGAGGCGGCCTTCGGGCAGGTCAGGTAGAACAGCGTCGGGAAGGGCGTCCCGTCGGGGAGGCGCGGCGCCGTCTCGATGACGGCGGGCCGCCCGCACGGGCAGCGGCTCGCCACCCCGCGCACGCCGCGCGGCTCCCGCCCGAGCTGGGCCGCGACGGCGGCCGTGTCACCTGCTTCGATCATCTGTCCCCACCCGCGGATCGGTCGATCCGTCTCTCCTGCACCATCGCGCCGGCACGGTCGCCCACCCGGCCCTCCCGCCGGACGCGCCCGCCGCCCGGCCGGTGGACCGGACGTGTCAGCGCGGTCTGTCGGCGGCCTCGACCGACCGCCACAGCGTCTCGTACCAGGGCGGCGTGGCCGCCGGCCCGCCCTTGCGGGACCGCTGCCCGCCGTCCCCGCTGCCGTCCAGCACGATGTAGCACTTTACGTCAGGACGGCAGTAATGGAGCCTTCGCGTCGCCTCACGCTCAATGTACGACTTATCACCCAGTTGTTGCTTCCGCTGGGCGAGCTCGTCCACCTGCCGGCGGGCCACGGCCTCCTGGCGGCGGAGGTCCGCGATCTCCTTGCGCTGGGCGATGTACTCCCGGACGGGGTAGGCGAGGCTCAGCGCGATCGCGCACATCACCACCGCCAGGATCGCGGCGCGGCTGGTCAGTGCCGGGTTCCCCCGGCGCGGACCGGACCCGTGCTCGCCGGACCCGTGGTCGTCCGCCTCGTGCCCCGCGGTCTCGCCGTCGTCACGCCCGCCCCGCGGGCCCCCTCGCTCCTCGCCCTGCGCCATCGTGTCCCCTGCCTGTGGCCCGGCCGGTCGGATCGCGACGCCCGGCGGGCGGCCGCCCCGCCCGCCGGGTCATGCGCCGTCAGTTCTGCGCGTCGTCAGCCCTGCGCGTCGAAGCGCGGGAACGCGGCGGCGCCCGCGTAGCGCGCCGCGTCGTCCAGCAGTTCCTCGATGCGCAGCAACTGGTTGTACTTGGCGACCCGGTCGCTGCGGGCCGGAGCGCCGGTCTTGATCTGGCCACAGTTGGTCGCGACGGCCAGGTCGGCGATCGTGGTGTCCTCGGTCTCGCCGGAGCGGTGGCTCATCATGCAGCGGTACCCGCTGGTCTGCGCGAGCGAGACGGCGTCGAGGGTCTCGCTGAGCGTGCCGATCTGGTTGACCTTGACCAGCAGCGCGTTCGCGGCGCCGGACTTGATGCCGCGGCCGAGCCGCTCGGGGTTGGTGACGAACAGGTCGTCGCCGACGAGCTGGACACGGTCGCCGACGGCGGCGGTGAGGCCCTCCCAGCCGGCCCAGTCCTCCTCGTCCAGCGGGTCCTCGATGGAGACCAGCGGGTAGCCGCCGAGCAGCTCGGCGTAGTAGGCGGCCATGTCGTCGGCGGACCGCTTGGTGCCCTCGAACGCGTACTGGCCGTCGGCGTGGAACTCGGTGGCGGCGACGTCCAGGGCGAGCGCGATGTCGCGGCCGGGGGTGAAGCCGGCCTTGCGGATCGCCTCCATGATGAGGTCGAGCGCGTCCCGGTTGCTCGGCAGGTCGGGGGCGAAGCCGCCCTCGTCGCCGAGGCCGGTGTTCAGCCCGCGCGACTTCAGCACCGACTTGAGGGCGTGGTAGGTCTCGGCGCCCCAGCGCAGCGCCTCGGCGAAGGTGGCGGCGCCGATCGGCGCGATCATGAACTCCTGGACGTCGACGTTGGTGTCGGCGTGCGCGCCCCCGTTCAGGATGTTCATCATCGGGACGGGCAGCAGGTGCGCGTTCGGCCCGCCCACGTAGCGGAACAGCGGGAGCCCGGCGGAGTCGGCGGCGGCCTTGGCGACGGCGAGGCTGACGCCGAGGATCGCGTTGGCGCCGAGCGCGGACTTGGCGGGGGTGCCGTCCAGGTCGGCCAGGAGCTGGTCGATCAGCCGCTGGTCGGACGCGGGGTACCCGACGAGCTTCTCGTCGATGGTCTCGTTGACGGCCTTGACCGCGTTCCGCACGCCCTTGCCGCCGTAGCGCTCGCCGCCGTCGCGCAGCTCGACGGCCTCGAACTGCCCGGTGGAGGCCCCGCTCGGCACGGCGGCGCGGGCCTCGGTCCCATCGGCGAGCAGGACCTCGACCTCGACGGTCGGATTGCCGCGGGAGTCAAGGATCTCCCGGGCGAGCACGGCCTCGATCGACGACACGGGGAACCCCCTGATGGTGCGGATGGTCTGGTGCGGTCACCGAGCCTATCCGCGCGGCGCCCGCCCCGCCCAACCGCCTCGCCGTTCCCCTCGCGACCGGCCGACAAATCGGACGTCCACCACGGAACCGACCATCCTTTGCCCACTCCGAGGGTGAAGTTTGCCCTGTTCAGGCAAGAAGTCACAAGTACTGGCAGAAACGTCCCCGGGAGGTCGTCATAGCATTCCGGCTCCGCCGGCCCTCCGGGGGTCCGAGCCATTGGCTCTGGCGGGCCGTGCTGCGTCACCCGGAGATCCGGATCCGGGTGACCGTGACGGCCGCGCTGGTGGCGCTGGTGCTGTCGACGGCGCTGTGGGTCGTCCTGCTGACCCTGGTCCGTGGAGACGCGGTCATCGACGCCACCCGGGACGCGTCCCGGGAGGCACGGCGGACCAGGACCTCGATCGTCAACGGTACCCTGACCGACCCGCTCCAGGGGCCCGCGGGCAAGCTCGTTCAGGTCCAGGATGCGGCGGGCCGGGTGATCGCGGCCTCGCCGGCGATGCGGGGCCGTCCCCCGGTGGACGTCGGGCGGCCGCCGCCCGACGACGACCGCCGGGTCGTCCGGAGCTGCGGCATCGACGCGCCCAACGGGTCGTGCTTCGTGGTCGTCGAGCTCAGGGAGAAGGAACCGGAGGCGGGCACGGTGTTCGTGCTGTCGCTGGAGCCGGAGCCGGGGCTCATACCGCGCCCGCTGACTGCCGCGCTCCTGGCGCTCGGCATCCCGTTCATCACCGGTTTCGTCGGCTACGGCACCTGGCTGTCGGTGAGCCGGGCGCTGCGCCCGGTCGACGACATCCGCCGGAAACTGGACGAGATCACCGCCACCGACCTGGAGCGCCGCGTCCCGGTCCCGCCCCGCCGCGACGAGGTGGGGCGGCTCGCCGAGAGCGTGAACGCGACCCTCGACCGGCTGGAGGGGGCGGTCGCGCGGCAGCGCGGGTTCGTCTCGGACGTGTCGCACGAGCTGCGCAGCCCGCTCACCGCGCTGCGGATGGAACTGGAGCTGGCGCTCGCGGCGCCCGAGGACACCGACGTCTCGAAGACGCTGCGCACCATCCTGGTCAACACCGAGCGGCTGTCGGCGGTGGTGGACGACCTGCTGGCGCTCGCCAGCCTGGACGCCGACCGCGGCTTCTCCCGGGAGCAGGTGGACCTGACCGAGATCACCGATCAGGAGGTGCTGCGGCGGCCCCGCCGCACCCAGATCACCGTGCTGTCGGAGGGGCCGGTGACGGTGCACGGCGGGCGCAGCGAGCTGGCGCGGCTGGTGACCAACCTGCTCGACAACGCCGACCGGCACGCGGCGTCGGAGGTGACGGTGATCCTGCGCACGGAGCTGCCCGACACCGCCGTCGTCGAGGTGATCGACGACGGCACGGGCATCGCGCCGGAGGACCGCGAGCGCGTGTTCGAGCGGTTCGCGCGCCTGGCCGAGGGCCGGCACCGGGACGCCGGCGGCACCGGCCTCGGCCTGGCGATCTCCCGCGACATCGCGGAGGCGCACCGCGGGTCGCTGATCCTCACCGACCGGATCGACAGCGTCCCCGGCGCCCGCTTCGTGCTGCGCCTGCCCCGCAACTGAACCGGGCGACCGAGACGGGCGACCGAGACGGGCGACCGAGACGGGCGACCGAGACGGGCGACCGAGACGGCCGGGACCGCGCCGCCGCGGGATCGTCAGTACAGGTCGGCCGCCGTCACCGACACCTCGGCCTCCTCCGCGGGCAGGACGCCCATGGCGCGGGCGAGCTTGCGGAAGGGGGCGGCCTCGTCCGGGCGGCTCTGGCGCTCCAGGGTGCGGGCGAGCGCCTCGTGCGCCCAGCCGTTGCAGGGGTCCAGCTCGACGAGGCGGCGCAGCGTCTCCTCGGCGGGACGGAGCTGGGCGCTGTGGAAGTAGGCGCGGCCGAGCAGCTCGACCGCCGCGCGGTTGCCCGGGTGCTCCGCGACGATCGGCGCCAGCAGGCGCGCCGCGCCGGCGTAGTCCCTGGCCTCGAAGAACAGCGTCGCGCGCTCGAACTCCTCGAACGTCGTCACGGCGCCTCCCTCCTTAGTTGCTTGACACAACCCTGCAACCGAAGGAGGCCGGCGCTTGTTCCCCGCCGGGGCCGGACGGCCACATCAGATGTCGCCGAGCGAGGCGCGCAGGCGCTCGCGTTCGGCCTCCAGCAGCTCGATCTGGCCCTGCAGCTCTTCGCGCTGCGCGAGGTACTGGCCGGAGTCCACGAAGTCGGCGGGCTCGCCGGGCGGCGGGGGAAGGTCGGCGCGCAGCCGGGCGAGCGACTCCTCGAGGTCGCGGAGACGGGCACGCCGGTCGTCGTCGGGCTGGCTCTGGTTCATGTGCTCCTCCATGCCCGCACGGGCGCCGTCCTCACCTCGGTCGGCTCAGACGCGCAGGACGGTCTTGCCCCGCGCGCCGCCCGCCCGGTTGTCCGCCAGCGCGTCGGCCGCCTTCTCCAGCGGCAGCTCCCGCTCGACCCGGACGCGCAGCTCGCCCGCGTCGATGAGGGCGGAGAGCCGGTCCAGCAGCTCGGCCGACGGCTCGTACTCGAAGTTCACCCCGCGCAGCCCCTGCGACTCCATCGAGTCCGGGTGCACCGACCAGGTGGTGGTGATGTAGGTCCCGCCGGGCCGCAGGAGCTGCGCGATGTGCTCGGTCGACCGGGTGTCGCTGACCATGTCGAGGACGACGTCGATCCCGTCGGAGTGGACCTCGAGGACCTGCCGGTTGAGGTCGCCCTGCGCGTGGTCGACGGTCTCGTCCGCGCCGAGCCGCCGCATCGTTCCGGCCATGTCGGCGCGGGCCGTCGCGATGACCCTGGCGCCGGCGCGGGAGGCGAGCTGCACCACGCACTGCCCGACCCCGCCGGTCGCGCCCACGACCAGGACGGTCAGGCCGGCGCCGGCCTCCTCGACCCCGGCCTCCTCGATCATGGCGAGCGCCGTCATGCCCGCGGTCGGCACCGCCGCCGCCTGCGTGTAGATCATCCCCTCCGGGATCCGGGCGACCGGCCCCTCGTCGCGGGCGAGGGCGTACTCGGCGTAGCTGCCGAGCCCGCGCTCCACCCCGAGGAAGGACCCGTAGACCTGCTCGCCGTGCCGCAGCCGGGTCACGCCCTCGCCGACCGCGTCGACGACGCCCGCGCCGTCCTGCCCGAGGATCAGCGGGAACGGCGCGTCGACGGAGTCCTTGAGCATGCCCTCGGCGATCTTCCAGTCGAGCGGGTTCAGCCCGGCGGCGATCATCTTCACGACGATCTCCCCCGGCCCCGGTTCCGGGCGCGGCAGGTTCATCGGCGCCGGCGTGGCGCCGTACTCGGACACGGCGATGGCTCGCATGACGGATCGTCCCCCCGAACGGATCGGTGGCGGGTCCGCCACCGCCGATGATCTACCCCGGTGGCCGGACGATCACACGACCGCGCAGGTCAGCGCAGTGGCAAGGGTCACGCGGGCGCCTGCTCGGCCGGGTTCTCCGGCCGGGGCGTGGCGGTGCCGGGCGGGGTCGGCGGCTGCTGCCCGCCGCCACCGCCGCCACCGCCGCCACCGGGCCCGGGACGGCCGCCGGCGTCGCCGCGCCGCGCCCCCTTGCTGACCCGCAGCATGATCGTGTCGCCCGGCTCCGCGGAGCCCGGCCCGGGTGACATCTCGGCGACGGTGCCCCGCCCGTAGCGGCGGGACGCGACCGGCGCGCCCACGCCGGCCCGGAACCCGGCGGCGCGGAGCCTGGCGATCGCGTCGCGCAGCCTCATGCCCCGCACGTCGGGCACCTTCGCCCGGTCCTCGCCGGATCCCCGGCTGAAGTAGCGCGACGGCGGCCGGTGGAACGAGGACGGGGCCGTGCCCGACAGCGCCCCGAGCATGCTCTGCCGCCAGATCGGCGCCGGGATCGTCGCCCCGAACACGGCGCCGTAGCACCGGCCGTCCATGCAGAGGCTCTCCATCGGGTGCTTGTAGCCGCCGCGCGGGTCGCCGACCCACACGGCCGCGGCCAGGTCCGGGGTGTACCCGGCGAACCAGGCGGCGGAGAAGTTGTCGACGGTGCCGGTCTTGCCCGCGGCGTCGCGGCCGAGGCCCATGCCGCGCGCCGTGCCCTTGGTGAGGACGCCGCGCAGCACGTGGTTGACGGCGTCCGCGACGTCCTCGTCCATCGCCTGCTCGCACTTGCGTCCGGGAACCTTCAGCTTCTTGCCGCCCGGGCCGCGGATCTCCTTGATGGCGATCGGCTCGCAGTACTCGCCGCGGGCGCCGAACGCCGCGTAGGCCGCGGCGAGCCGCAGCGGCGACACCGGGTTGAAGCCCAGCGTGAAGGACGGGTACTGCTCCAGCGGCTTGCCGTTCGCCTGCTTCATCCCGAGCCGCTCGGCCATCTTGACCGTGTCGCAGAGGCCGACCTTCTTCTCCAGGGCGAGGAAGAACGTGTTGACCGAGTGGTGCGTGCCGGTGACGATGCTGAACTCTTTACCGCCCTCGCCGTCGGCGGCGTTCCGCAGCGAGGCGCCCGGGTCGCCGACGCGCTCGCCGTCGCAGTTGCGGTAGCCGACGGGGGTGTACCGGCGCGGCGCCATCAGCCGGGTGCCGAACGGCATGCCCTCGTCCAGCGCGGCGGCCAGCGTGAACGCCTTGAACGTGGACCCGGCCTGCATGCCGATGCTGGAGCCGTGGCTGGCGTCCGCGGCGAAGTTGATCCACGTCTTGCCGCGCTCCTTGTCCGGCCCGAGCTCGCGGTCGACGACCATCGCCTTGATCTCGCCCGTGCCGGGCTCCACCATCGCCTCGGCGGCGGCCTTGTGCGCGGAGTTCTTCGGCGGGACGTGCCGGTCCACGGCCTTCTGCGCGGCCTTCTGCGCCCGCCTGTCCAGGGTGGTGCGGATCGTCAGGCCGCCGCGCTTGAGCAGCTTCTCCCGCTCCTTGGCCGTCTCGCCGAACACCGGGTTGGTGAGGATCTCGCGCTGGACGTAGTCGCAGAAGAACGGCGCCTTGCTGGAGACGCAGCCGCTGCGGACGTTGTCCACGTCCAGGTCGATGGGCTTCTTCTTGGTCTCCTCGGCCTTGGCGCGGTCGAGCCAGCCGAGGTCGGCCATCCGGTTCAGCACGGTGTCGCGGCGCTGCCGGGCCGCGCCGGGGTGCCGGGTCGGGTCGTAGGCGTAGGGGTAGCGGATGACGCCGGCGAGCAGCGCGGCCTCGTCCAGGTCCAGCTCGGAGGCGTGCTTGGAGAAGTAGTGCCGGGAGGCCGCCTCGATGCCGTAGGCGCCGTCGCCGTAGTAGGCGATGTTGAGGTAGCGGCGCAGGATCTCGTCCTTGCTGAACCTCTTCTCCAGCGCGACCGCGTACCGCAGCTCGCGGATCTTGCGGGCCGCGGTGATCTCCTTGGCCTCCTCGCGCTCGACGTCGGACTCGGCCTGGGTGAGCAGCAGGTTCTTCACGTACTGCTGGGTGATGCCCGAGCCGCCCTGGGTGACCTGGCCGCTGCTGAGGTTGCTGGCCAGCGCCCGCAGGGTGCCCTGGGCGTCGATCGCGCCGTGCTCGTAGAACCGGCTGTCCTCGATCGCCAGCACCGCCTGCCGGACGACCGGGGCGATCTTTTCGAGCGGGACGTCCACCCGGTTCTGGTAGAAGAACGTGGCGAGGGTGGAGCCGTCCGCGGCGAGGATCTTCGAGCGCTGCGGGACGCCGGACGTGCTGAGGTCGTCCGGCTCGGTACCGAACCAGCCGGCGGCGTCGCGGGCGCCGACGCCCGCGGTGCAGGCGGTCGGCAGCAGCATGAGCGCGACGAGGACGCCGGCCAGGCCGCCGAGGGCGCCGAGGCCGCGCAGCGCGCGGGCCTTCTCGGCGCGGGTCGTGGACCCGGTGAGCAGCCGCCGCCGGGGGCGCGGCGAGGACGGGGCTCCCCCGCCGGGTTCCCCTGCGTCGCCATCGGCCTCGATCGGCACGGGCTTAGCGTAAACGCGCCTCCCCGGCCGGACCACCCCATCACCGATGTTCTGCTCGATATCGCCCGAATCAGCCGTGCTGCTCTCGTCGTTCCCACGCTCGGACACGATCGCGAAATACCCGGGAAACGGCGCGCAACTCCGCCTCTGGGTCGAGTCCGCTCGCGGCGGCCTCGCGGACGAGCGCGAAGAGCCGCTCGCCGAGGGCGCTCCCGTCGCCGGCCGGGCCGCCGGCGAGGTCGTCCGCGAGGTCGGGCGGGACGTCCATCCGCGCCGCGCGGCGCTGGAGCTGCGCGGCCAGCGACAGCGCGGGCTGGCCCAGCGGCACCCCGTCGAGCGCGGACGCCTCGGCGCCGCTCTTCTCCGCCCGCTCGGCCGCCTTGATCTGCTCCCAGTTGGCGTTGACCTCGTCGGCGCCGGAGACGGTCACGTCCCCGAACACGTGCGGATGCCGCCGGACGAGCTTGTCGACGATCGCGCCCGCCACGTCGTCGATGGTGAACGCCGTGTCGTCGTCGCGCTCGGCCGCCACCACCGAGTGGAACGCCACCTGCATCAGCACGTCGCCCAGCTCCTCGCGGAGCGCGCCGAAGTCGCCGGACTCGATGGTGTCGAGGACCTCGTACGCCTCCTCCAGCAGGTACGGGACGAGGGTGACGTGCGTCTGCTTGCGGTCCCACGGGCACTCGCGGCGCAGCGTGTCCATCACCGACACGAGGTCGAGCAGCCGCGCGCCCGGCAGGTCGTAGGAGCCGTGCAGCACCTCCACGTCCAGCGGGTCGGCGACCGCGAGGGTCCCGACCTCGCGCATCAGCGCCTCGTCGCCCTCGGGCGCGGCCACCCACAGGACGTGCCCGCGCCGGGCGTCGGCGACCAGCCGCGCCGGGTCGGGCTCCGCCACCACCTCCGGCGCGATCCCGGCGTCGCGGAGCGAGGGCAGCAGCGGATGCCCGGCACGGAGCCGGACGGCGTCCGCGGAGCGGAGCGCGTCCCACGCCCGCCAGGTCAGCAGGCCGGGCGCGACCCGGTGCGTGGTCGCGAGCAGAGTCAGGCCCATGCGCCTCAGATACCCGAATCGGGGCTGGACAGCCGGTAGACGACCGGGGCGACCTCGAACTTCGCCGGGTCGTAGCTGCCGTAGCGCGGGTTGACCTCGATGTCCATGGCGCGGGCGGTGCGCTGGAACAGCTCGTTCCACTGCCGGCCCGCCTGCTGCGTCGCCGGGCTGAGCCGGTTGTCCATGTCGGCGCCGAACCGCTGCATGACGGCCAGCTGCGTCGCGACGAGCCGCGCCAGGTCGCGGGTGTGCGCGCGGGGCAGCCCGCTCGCCAGCGTGATCGCCCCGGCCCCGCCCTGGCGGTCCAGGGCCTGGACGGCGCCGTCGACCTGGCCCCCGGTGACCTCGACCCCGGCCTGCTCCGCGACCTCGCGCGCGACCCGGAAGTTGATCAGCAGGGTGAGCGCGCCCTGCAGGTCGGACTCGGAGTCGCCGGCGAGCTGCGGCGCCGGGTTGGCGGGGTTCGCGCGCAGCTCGTTGGCCGCCGGGTCCGCCCGGAACTGCGTCCGCCAGTCGCGGACGGTCTGGCTGAGGGTGGTCACGGTGATGCGGTCGTCACCGACGAGTGCGGCGGTGCCGACCTTCGGGGAGCCGCCGCAGCCGGCGAGCGCGGCGGCCGCCACCACGGCCGCCACCGCCGCCTTCACGGACTTACCAGGCACGGATTCCTCGTCTCGTCGTCGAGCTGTCTGGGATCGCGCCAGACTACTGATTCGGTGATCGGAGCGGAGCGCCGGCGGAGCGGAGGGCACCGAATCAGTGCCTACCGGGGTCCGGGGGTCGTCCCTCAGAGAGATTAGCGCTGCGCGGGGGCGGGCAGGAAAAGGGCCTCGACCAGGTCGGTCGCCCATTTCAGCAGTTCCTGGTCGCGCAGGGACCGGCCGCCGAGCGGCGCGGTCTTCGGCACCGGGACGAGCAGCGTGTCGGTCGCCGGCTTCAGGATGCTCTTCGGGTAGAGCCGCTGCAGCCTGACCTGCTTGGAGTCCGGCAGGCTCACCGGGGTGAACTTGACGAAGTTGCCCTGCAGGGTGACGTCGGTGAGCCCCGCCCCGCGGGCCTTGGCGCGGAACCGCGCGACCTCCAGGAGGTTCAGCACCGGGACGGGCAGCGGCCCGAACCGGTCCTTCAGCTCGTCGTGCACGGCGCCGATCTCGTCGTCGGAGGTGATGGCGGCGATGCGTCGGTAGGCGTCCAGGCGGAGCCGCTCCCCCGGCACGTACTCGTGCGGCAGGTGCGCGTCGACGGGCAGTTCGACCTTCGTCTCGGTGACCTCGGGCCGGCCGCCGCCGTCCTTCAGCTCCCGGACGGCCTCCCCGACCATCCGGACGTACAGGTCGAACCCGACGCCCGCGACGTGCCCGGACTGCTCGGCGCCGAGGATGTTGCCGGCGCCGCGGATCTCCAGATCCTTCATGGCGACGTACATGCCGGCGCCGACCTCGGTGTGCTGCGCCAGCGTCGCGAGCCGCTCGTGCGCGGTCTCGGTCAGCGGCTGCTCCGGCTGGTAGAGGAAGTACGCGTAGGCCCGCTCCCGGCCGCGTCCGACCCGCCCGCGGAGCTGGTGGAGCTGGGAGAGCCCGTACATGTCGGCGCGGTCGACGATGAGGGTGTTGGCGTTCGGCACGTCCAGGCCGGACTCCACGATCGTCGTCGCGACGAGCACGTCGTAGTTCTTCTCCCAGAAGTCGACCATCACCTTCTCGAGCTCGTGCTCGTTCATCTGGCCGTGCGCGATGCCGATCCGCGCCTCCGGCACGAGCCGCGCGAGGTTCGCCGCCACCTTGTTGATCGACCGGACCCGGTTGTGCACGAAGAACACCTGGCCTTCGCGCAGCAGCTCGCGCCGGATCGCGGCGGCGATCTGCTTCTCCTCGTACGGGCCGACGAACGTCAGGACCGGGTGGCGCTCCTCCGGCGGGGTCAGGATCGTCGACATCTCCCGGATGCCGGTCAGGCCCATCTCCAGCGTGCGCGGGATCGGGGTCGCGGACATGGCGAGCACGTCCACCTGCGTGCGGAGCCGCTTCAGCTCCTCCTTGTGCTCGACGCCGAACCGCTGCTCCTCGTCGATGACCACCAGCCCGAGGTTCTTGAACCGCGTCTGGGACGACAGGATCCGGTGGGTGCCGACGACGATGTCCACGGTGCCCTCGGACAGCCCGCGCAGCGTCTCCTCGATCTCCTTGTCGGACTGGAACCGGCTGATCGGCTTCACCACGACCGGGAACGCCGCGAACCGCTCGGTGAACGTCGACATGTGCTGCTGGACGAGCAGCGTCGTCGGCACGAGCACCGCGACCTGCCGCCCGTCCTGGACGGCTTTGAACGCGGCCCGCACCGCGATCTCGGTCTTGCCGTAGCCGACGTCGCCGCAGATCAGCCGGTCCATCGGGACGGGCCTCTCCATGTCGCCCTTCACCTCGTCGATCGCGGCGAGCTGGTCGGGCGTCTCGTTGTAGGGGAACGCGTCCTCCAGCTCCCGCTGCCACGGGGTGTCGGACGCGAACGGGTGCCCGGGGCTCGCCATCCGCGCCGAGTACAGCCGGATCAGCTCGCCGGCGATCTGCTTGACGGCCTTGCGGGCGCGGGACTTGGCCTTCTGCCAGTCGGCGCCGCCGAGACGGTGCAGGCTCGGCGCCTCGCCGCCGACGTACCGGGTGAGCTCCTCCAGCTGGTCGGTCGGGACGAACAGCCGGTCGCTCTTTGCGTATTCCAGGATGAGGTACTCGCGGGTGGCGCCCTGCACCGTCCGGCTGACCATCTCCACGTACCGCCCGACGCCGTGCTGCTCGTGGACGACGTAGTCGCCGGGCCGGAGCTGCAGCGGGTCGATCCCGCCGCGCCGCCGCGACGGCATGCGGCGGGCGTCCCTCGTGGACGACTTCTGCCCCGACAGGTCGGTCTCGGTCAGCACCGCCAGCCCGACGCGCTCCCAGACGAACCCGTTGTCCAGCAGCCCGGTCGTGACGCTGACCAGCGACGGCTCGGGCGGCCCGTCGAGGTCGGCGAGGCGCGCGCCGATGCCCTCCTCCCCGACGAGCTGGACGAGGCGCTCCGCGGGCCCGTGCCCGGCGGTGACCATCACGACGCGCCGGCCACCGTCGATCCAGGCCTTCAGGTCGCCGACGACGCGGGACGTGTCGCCCCGGTACGCCTCCGCCGGCTGCACGCCCAGGTTCAGCGCCTCCGCCCCGTCGTCCACGGGGTTGAGCGCTGTCACGCTCCATCGGGGCAGCCCCAGCTCATTGGAGTGCCGGCGGACCTCCTCCAGCGAGCGGAAGGCGGCGGCGCCGAGATCGATCGGCGCCTCTCCCCCGGCGGCGGCGTTCACCCAGCTCGCCTCCAGGAACTCCTGGCTCGTCCGGACCAGCTCGACCGACCGGGTCCGGATCCGCTCCGGCTCGCACACCAGCAGCGCCGACCCGTCCGGCAGCAGGTCGGTCAGCAGCTCCATGCTCTCGGCGAGGACGGGCGAGAACGCCTCCATGCCCTCGACGGTGTCGCCGTCGGCGATCCGGCCGAGGATCTCCTCCAGGGCCGGGTGCTCCTCGGCGAGCAGCTTCGCGCGCTCGCGAACCTCCTCGGTCAGCGGCAGCTCGCGGCAGGGCGGCGCCCACAGCCCGCTCTGCGCGACCTCCAGCGACCGCTGGTCGGCGGCCTTGAAGTAGCGGATCTCCTCGACCGTGTCGCCCCAGAACTCCACCCGGAGCGGGTGCTCCTCGGTCGGCGGGAACACGTCCAGGATCCCGCCGCGGACCGCGATCTCGCCGCGCTTCTCCACCAGGTCGACACGGTGGTACCCGGCGTCCACCAGGGCGCGGACGGTGTCGTCCATGTCGGCGTCCTCGCCGGACACGAGCCGCACCGGCTCCAGGTCGGCGAGCCCGGACACGATCGGCTGCAGCACCGCGCGGATCGGCGTGACGACGACGTCCAGCGCGCCGCCCTTGCCGTCCCCGCCCGTGTTCCCGCCGTCCGCGTTCTCGCCGTCCAGATGGGCGGCGTCCGGGTGGACGAGGCGCCGCAGCACCGCGAGGCGCTGCCCGACCGTGTCGGAGCGCGGCGACAGCTTCTCGTGCGGGAGCGTCTCCCAGGCCGGGAAGTGCGCGACGCGGCCGGGGTCGAGCAGGCTCGTCAGGGCGGCCGTCAGGTCCTCGGCCTCGCGGCCGGTCGCGGTCACCGCCAGCACCACGCCGCCGCCCGAGCCGAGGCCGCGGCTCAGCGCCGCCGCCAGGATCGGCCACAGCGCGGGCGGCGCCACGACCTCCTGGTCCGCGCGCGCCCGCTTGAGAGCGCGCTCCAGACCGGGGTCGGTGCACGCAAGGTCAACAAGTCCAGAAAGCGTCATCTTCGCCCGCACGATTCGCCCATCACCCCGAGGCAGGGCAGCCCGAAAACCCGGGATCCCAGCGGACCCCGGTACCGCGTACCAGGGTACGCGCCCGGAGCGGCGACACGGCGGTCACCAAGAAAAGGCAAATAGCGGACGGAGCGCAGTCGGACGATTACGCTGCGATACTGTGACCGATCTGCGTACGCCTCCGGTGAACGACGGCGATCTCTTCTCAGAACGCGCCCGCCAGTACGCCCTAGAGAAGCCCCTGCAGCGGATCCACATCCTCGAAGCGGGCTGCGGCTGGGGCACGGGACTCGACCTCGGCGAGCGCGAACGCCTGGTCACGGGCGTCGACATGGACACCCCCGAGCTGCGCGCCTACACCTGCGAGCGGCCCGACCTCGACACCTGGCACCTCGGCGACCTGCGGACCGTCCCGCTCCCGCCGCGCGCCTACGACATCGTGCACGCCTCCTACCTGATCGAGCGCGTCCCGCACGCGGAGCTGGTGCTCGACCGGTTCGTCGCCGCGCTGAAGCCGGGCGGGCTGCTGCTGGTCCACCTGCGCGACCGCAACACGGCGTTCGGCTTCCTGGACCGCACGCTCCCGCGGTGGCTGCACACGTCCGGCCGCCGGCGCCGCCCGCGTCCCGCGCGGGGCAGGGGCCAGGGGAAGGGCCAGCGCGGCGCCCACGCCCGCGTCCCGCAGCCGGACCCGGCGGGCCGGACGGGCGGGCCCGCCGCCGCGGAGGGCGCGGCGCCCGCGGCGCGTCCGGTGCCGGTGGTGCGGACGAGCCCGCCGCCGGCGACCTACGACCGGGTCGCGTCCCGGGCCGGCATGCGCTGGTACTGCGTCATGCGCGGGCTGGTGGTCTCCGAGGAGTACACCTCCCGGCAGGCCATCGACGCGCTCGGGGCCGGAACCGGCCTCGCCGAGCTGCTGTGCCGGCTGGTGTCGGCGACCACCCGGGGGCGTCTCACCGCAGACCACAGCGAGGTGACGCTCGTCATCCGCAAACCCGAGAACCGTTTCGCGCGGGTCATCTGACCCGGGCGCGCGTGCGTGCGCCCAGGCCGGGGCAGTATTTTTCCTGCGTCAGCCCCTGCCAGCCACGGACGAGCCCGGCCGCGCCGCCGGGCGGGATCGGAGATCGCGGTGACCGCCGACGCCGGCCTTCCCGACACACTGCGCGACCTGCCCGCCTGGACCCCGGACGCGGTGGAGCTCGCCGACCTGGAGCTGATCCTGGCCGGGGTGTACCGCCCGCTGACCGGGTTCCTCGGCTCGTTCGACACCGCCATGGTCGTCGCCGGGGGGCGGCTCTCCGACGGCACCCCGTGGCCGGTCCCGGTCACGCTGACCGTCCCGAAGGAGCTCACCGAGCACGAGCGGGTCGTCCTGCAGGATCCCGAGGGCGTGCCGCTCGCCGTCCTCCAGGTCACCGAGACGTGGCAGGACCCGACCGCCCAGGCGTGGCGGCTCGCGGGGCCGCTTGCGGCCCTCCGCGCCCCCGCACACGGACCGTTCCACTCCCTGCGCCGCCGCCCCGACGAACTCGACACCTTCGAAGGCAACGTGCTCGCGGCGTCTCCCGAGGGGGGACGACCCCCCACACCCCCCGTCAACGTGCTCGCGGTGGCCACCCGAGAGCCTTTGCACCGCAAGCAGCTCGGCCAGCTCCGGCAGGTCGCCGAGCGGCTGAGCGCCAAGGTCCTCGTCATGCCGCTGCTCAGCGGCGTGCACGACGAGTCGCTCGTCCGGGCGCTGCTGGCCGTCCGCAAGGAGCTGCCGGACGGCGCCCAGATCGTCCCCGTGCCGCTGCCGTCGCGCGGCGACCCCGAGCGCGACGTCCTGCTCCGCGCCCACGTCGCCGCCGCGTACGGCGCCACCCACCTGCTCGCCGAGCGGGAGATGGACGGCACCGCGATTCCGCTCGTCGTCCCCGAGCCGTGGGCCTACGACGCCGACGTCGAGGTCTGGCGGCCGGTCGTGCGCATCGAACCCGACCACGTCCAGGCCGAGCTGACCCCGGAGCGGCTGAACGAGCTGCTGGACGCCGGCGAGCCCGTCCCCGACTGGTTCACCCCTCCCGCGGTCGCCGCCGAGCTGGCCCTGGCGCGGCCCCCGAAGCACGCGCGCGGCATCACGGTGTTCTTCACCGGCCTGTCCGGCTCCGGGAAGTCCACGGTGGCGCGCGGCCTGGCCGACGCCCTGATCGAGCGGGGCGGCCGGACGGTCACGCTGCTGGACGGCGACGTCGTCCGGCGCATGCTGTCGGCCGGGCTGACGTTCTCCCGCGCCGACCGCGACCTCAACATCCGGCGGATCGGGTTCGTCGCGGCCGAGATCACCCGGCACGGCGGCACCGCCATCTGCGCGCCGATCGCCCCCTACGCGGCCACCCGCGCCGAGGTGCGGCGGATGGTGTCCGCGGTGGGCGACTTCATCCTCGTGCACGTCGCGACGCCGCTGGAGGAGTGCGAGCGCCGCGACCGCAAGGGCCTGTACGCCAAGGCGCGCGCCGGGCAGATCCCCGAGTTCACCGGCATCTCCGACCCCTACGAGGTGCCGGACGACGCCGACCTGACCCTCGACACCTCGGCGATGACGCCCGGCGAGGCGGTCGCCGAGGTGCTCGGCCTGCTGGTGGACGGCGGCTGGGTGCGTCCCGAATAACCCTTCC
The DNA here is from genome assembly GCF_900115095.1 of Actinomadura madurae. Taxonomy (GTDB): domain Bacteria; phylum Actinomycetota; class Actinomycetes; order Streptosporangiales; family Streptosporangiaceae; genus Spirillospora; species Spirillospora madurae. The sequence goes on along the minus strand of NZ_FOVH01000003.1, from coordinate 514,065 downwards.
GCCTCGTTTGCCCCTCCCTACCCGGGTTATCAGCCCGGGGGGCGCGTCCCTTACCGTGGTACGGGAGTTTTCCTATATGTCAGGTAGGTCATGCCAATGGACTTCGATTGGACGATGGCGCTGGGGTCCTTCCTCGTCGCCATCATCGTCGGGCTGACCGGCATGGGCGGCGGCGCCCTGATGACGCCGATGCTCGTGACGTTCTTCGGGGTCAGCCCGCTCGCCGCCGTGTCCAGCGACCTGGTCGCCGCCGCCGTGATGAAACCCGTCGGCAGCGCCGTCCACTACCGGCAGGGCACCATCGACATGCGGCTGGTCGCCTGGCTGTGCGCGGGCTCGGTGCCCGCCGCGTTCTCCGGCGTGCTGGTCGCGCGGGCCCTCGGCCACGGCGACTCCATCGAGACCGTCATCAGCACCGCGATGGGCGCGGCCCTGATGATCGCCGCGGGAGGCCTCGTCCTGCGCGGCTACCTCTCCCACCGGAACCGCCCTGCCCACCGGAACCGCGCGGGCGAGCCCGACGGGGACGCGGCGCCGCGGGTCGGCGTCCGCCCCGTCCCCACCGTGCTGGTCGGCGCCGTCGGCGGCCTCGTCGTCGGCATCACCTCGGTCGGCTCCGGCTCCCTCATCATCGTCGCGCTGCTCGCCCTCTACCCGACGCTCAAGGCCAATCAGCTCGTCGGCACCGACCTGCTCCAGGCCGTCCCCCTGGTGTTCGCCGCCGCCCTCGGCCACCTGCTGTTCGGCGACTTCCGGATGGAGGTCACCACCGCCCTGCTCGCCGGCTCCGTCCCCGGCGTCTACCTCGGCTCCCGGATCTCCTCTCGCGCGCCGAGCGGCCTCATCCGCCGCGTCCTCGTCCTGGTCCTGCTCGCGTCCTCGCTGAAGATGTTCGGCCTCGGCGCCGTCCCGCTCGCCTGGACCCTGGTCGTCCTCACCGCCGCCACCGCGGCCGCCTCGCTCTACCTCCGCCGAACCGCCCGCAAGCGGGATACGCTGCCCTCTCCGGCCGTATCCCCCGGCGCCGCCGGTGCTCCAGGAGGACAGAGCGAACGTGGACCAACGATGGCCGCATGACACCGTCGACGTCCTCGGCGTGCGCGTCAGCCGCGCCGACGTCGCGCAGTTCCGGTCCTTCGTCGCCGCGGCCGTCAAGGAGCGGACGAAGCTGACCGTCACGTTCGCCAACCCGGACTACGTGCTCAAGGCGCAGAAGGACCCCGGGCTGCGCGACCTGATGAACGGCTTCGACCTCAACCTCCCGGACGGCTGGGGCGTCGTGCTGGCCGCGAAGATCTTCGGCCGTCCCGTCCCCGGCCGGATGGCGAACGACGACCTCACCGACGACCTGTTCGGGCAGCCCGCCGAGCAGGGCTGGCGCGTCTTCCTGTTCGGCAACGCGCCGGGCGTCGCCGAGGCCGCCGCCGAGAACGTCCGCGCCTGGTACCCGGGCCTGAGCATCGCCGGCACCCAGCACGGCCACTGGGCGGACGAGCACGGCCGGCTGCCCGAGCAGACCGCCGAGCGCCTCGTCGCCGAGATCAACGACGCCGCGCCGGACATCCTGCACGTCGGCCTCGGCACCCCGCTGCAGCAGCGGTTCGTCACCGAGTACCGCGACCGGCTCACCGCGCCCGTCATCATCACGTGCGGCGCCTACTTCGAGCACCTCGCCGAACGCCGCGAGTACTACCCGCGATGGGTCCTGAGACTGCGCGTCGGCTTCCTCTACCGGCTGGCCCGCGAACCGCGCCGCCTCTGGCGCCGCTACACCATCGAACTGGGCGCCTACCTGGGGCGGGTCATCCTCCACCGGATCCGGCACGGGAAGGCGTCCGCCGGGTGACCGCCGTCTCATTCGGATTGCGCTTCCCCGGAACTCCCGCCCGGCTTCTGGCCATGTGGTAGGACAATGCCATCACCATCCCCGGCCGCTTTCCGGAGCACCTTCATGCGCCCCTTCACCGCCTGCCTCACGGCCACCTCTCTCGCGGCGCTCGCCGTGTCAGCCGCGACGGGCACCGCCACGGCCGACACCGCCCAGCCGTCGGTCGTCTCGGCCAACCCGGTGAACAACACCCCGCACGTCCTGGACGGCACCGTCCGCGCCATCGCCGTCGTGGGGAACCTGGTCGTCGTCGGCGGCAACTTCGAGGAGGTGCGCGAGGCCGGCAGCGGCAAGAAGACGCTGAAGCGGCACAACCTCTTCGCCTACGACATGCGCAACGGCAAGATCAGCACGGTCTTCACGCCGAAGGTGGACGGCACCGTCCACGCGCTGCAGGCCGGCACGAGCGGCTGGGTCTACCTCGCCGGGACGTTCAAGACCGTCAACGGCACCAAGACCGGCACGGTCGCCTCGCTCAAGACCACCACCAACAAGGTGCACACCGGCTTCAAGCCCGCCGTGAACTACCGCGTCACCACGATGGTGCGGCGCGGCACCCGGCTCTACATCGGCGGCACCTTCACCAAGGCCGGCGGCAAGGCGCGCACCGCCCTCGCCCGGCTCAACGCGCTCACCGGCGCGGCCGACGCCGGGTTCGACTTCAAGGTGAGCACGCCGCGCTCCGGCGACCTCAAGGTGTACCGGCTGGCCGTCGACCCCACCGACAAGCGCATGGTGATCAACGGGACATTCACGCAGGTGGACGGTAAGCGGCGGCCCCAGATCGCGATGATCAACCTGGGCTCGGGCACCGCGAAGCTGTCGACCTGGGCCACCGAGGAGTACGCCGACGCCTGCAACCTCGCCGCGTTCGACACCTACATGCGCGGCATGGACTTCTCCCCCGACGGCAAGTACTTCGTCGTCGTCACCACCGGCGGCGGCTACGGCCGCACCGCGCTGTGCGACTCGGCGGCCCGCTGGGAGGCGTCGCAGACCGGAACCGGACAGAAGCCGACCTGGGTCAACTGGACGGGCGGCGACACGCTGCTGTCCACGTCGGCGACCGGCTCCGCCGTCTACGTCGGCGGGCACCAGCGCTGGCTGGACAACCCCCGTGGTCGCGACAGCGCCGGCCCCGGCGCGGTGTCGCGTCCCGGCATCGGCGCGCTCAACCCGTCCACCGGCAAGGCGCTCGCGTGGAACCCCACCCGGACCCTCGGGCACGGCGTCGAGGCCCTCGTCGCCCACCCCAAGGGCCTGCTGGTCGGCAGCGACACCGACCAGCTCGGCAAGGAGTTCCACGGCCGGCTGGGAATGTTCCCGGCCGGCTGAGCCCGGTGTGAGATAAAAGGGCGGGGAGCATCACGTGGAGGGGGGCCGGTCCGTGCGGCATCACGAACGGCACCACCGCCCCGACGCGCGCCGCTCCTCGCCCGTCCCGCCCCGCCGGGCGAGGCGGCGCGGCCCGCGCCCGTCCTTCTACTTCACCGCCGCGGGCACCCTCCTCGTCGTAGGCGGCTCCGCCGCGGCGGTCGCGCTGTCCGGCGCCGCCGTGAGCCGCGACGCCCGGACGGCCGCCGCGGGTGCGAGCACCGTCGTGCCGGCCTCCGCCGACACCTACGTGGTACGCGAGATGCCCGGCAAGGGGTTCGGCGGCGCACGCAAGATCACCGCGTCCGTGTGGCCCGCCTGGCACACCGAGGCCTACGTCGCGTTCGACGTCCCCCGCGGCACGCCCCGGGTCACCCGGGCCCGCGTCGAGCTGACCTTCGACCGCGCGGAGAACCGCCCGCGGCGGGTCGGGCTGCGCACGCTCCCCGGCGCCTGGACCGAGGACGGCACCTCCTGGCGCAACCGCCCGGTCGCCGGCGCCGTGGTCGCCACCGCGGCAACCGGCGGCGACACGGTCTCCTTCGACGTCGGCTCCCTGGTGCGCGGCCCCGGCCGCTACGCGTTCGCCATCACCAACCAGGGCACCCGCTCGGCGGCCTCGGTGCACTCCCGGGAAAGCGGCAACGGCCCCCGCCTCGTCCTGCGCACCCGGCCCGGCGAGGCGGCCCCGTCCCCGACCACGGCACCGTCCGCCTCCTCCACGAGCCTCCCCGAGCCCGCTCCGGAACCCACCTGGGACGCTCCGGGGCCCGCGAAGACCCCGAAGACGTCCCTGGGCGGCGGCAGGACGCTCTGCGGCCTCTCCCTCGAACTCCAACCGGGTGAGACGTTCCAGAAGGCCCTCACGCGCCTCGACGGCACGTACGGCGGCCTGGAGACCGTCCGGCTCTTCTACCGCGGCGTCCCGCCGGCGTGGCCGGGCAACCCCGACACCGGGAACCGGCCGCCCATCATCTCCTTCAAGCTCCCGCCCAAGGACATCCTCGCCGGCAAGTACGACAAGGCGATGACCCAGTGGTTCGCGACCGCCCCCCGCGACCGCGACGTCTACTGGGTCTACTACCACGAGCCCGAGGACAACATCGCCTCCGGCGAGTTCACGGCCGCCGACTACCGCGCCGCCTGGCGCCGCCTCCGCTCCCTCGCCGACAAGGCCGGCAACCCCCGCCTGCACGCCACCCTCGTCCTGATGGGCTGGAGCCTCGACCCGCTCTCCAAGCGCGACTGGCGCGACTACTACCCCGGTCGCGACGTCATCCAGGTCCTCGGCTGGGACGTGTACAACCTCGGCTGGAAGAAGGGGCGCTACGACTCCCCCGCCACCATGTACGACCGGGTCGTCGCCGTCAGCAAGGCCGAGAACCTCCCCTTCGGCATAGCCGAGACCGGCAGCTTCCTGGTCAAGGGCGACAACGGCGACCAGCGCGCCTCCTGGCTCCGCGCCACCAACGCCTACCTCGCCAAACGCCGCGCCCTCTGGGTCGCCTACTTCGACCTCAACTGGGAAACCGGCGACTACCGCCTCAACGACACCCAAAGCCGCAAGGCCTGGCAAGAGCTCTGTTAACCCAGGGGGACGACCCCCTGGAACCCCCGTTACGAGCCGGTCGATCCTCACGCCACGGTGCGGCTTGTCGTGACCGTGCGGGTTTGCGACGTGTCGCTGCGGTCGCCCGGCTCGACGGGCATGCGCGCTGCGCTCGCTGCACTCGCTCCACGCGCCTGCCCGTGACCGTGCTCACCCAGGGGGACGACCCCCTGGAACCCCCGTTACGAGCCGGTCGATCCTCACGCCACGGTGCGGCTTGTCGTGACCGTGCGGGTTTGCGACGTGTCGCTGCGGTCGCCCGGCTCGACGGGCATGCGCGCTGCGCTCGCTGCACTCGCTCCACGCGCCTGCCCGTGACCCCGGCTGAGCTTTAACCCAAGAGCGTTCGAATCGTTCACAGCAAAGAGCGCTCTTGGGTGGTGCACTTTTGTTGGGCTCTTGGAGTGGTGCTTAATTTTGTTGCGCGGGGCTCAGGCCGTGACTTGCGGGTCGGGCGGCCGGAGGGCGCTCTAGCGCCCGGAGGTCGCCCGACCCGACGGGCGGGGAGCCGCTTTGCGAGACGCGCCAGCGGATCGCAAAGTGGTTGCCCGCCCGCAACGGGGGGTTCCAGGGGGGTCGCTACCCCTGGAGAACGACAGTCCACATGGCGGCTCTGCTTGCTGCGTCTGTGGTCGCCGTCTTGTTGCCGTAGGTGCCGGTGGGGACGGTGCCGTTGCTGTCGACGATCAGGCTGGTGATGCGGCCGCTGCCGGAGCCGATGCCCGTGCCTCGGGTCTCGACGCCGGACGGTGCCGTCCAGGAGGTGGTGCTGGACGACTTGTCGCCCCAGTAGGTGATGGCCCACATACCGGCGGCGGCGACGGGCGCGTTGGGGCTGGTGTGCTCGGTCACCGAGCCCGGGTCGGCGCCCTTGGCCACCGCGGCGACCGGGTCGGTGGGGTCGGTGCCCGAGTAGGCGAGGAGCCTGATGTCGGCCTTGGTGTAGTCGCTCAGCTGGATGTTGACGCGGCTGCCGGCGTCGCCGGCCTGGGCCACGCGCTTCCAGAGGATCGAGGTGGCGCTGCCCGCGGTCTGGGTGTCGACCTGGGTCCAGCCGGCCGGCGGTGTCGTCATCGACGCGCTGCCGCTGTTGTAGGTGAGCACCATGATCATGCCGTCGCCGGGCTGGACGGCCGGGGGGACGTCGGCGTAGGCGGTCGTGACGTTGGCGTTGCCGCCCGCGCCGCCGCGGTAGGCGATGTTCACCTGGTTCGGCGCGACCGTGACCGTCTGGGATTTGGTGCCCTTACCGCCGCGGTTGTCGGTGACCGTCAGCTTGACCGTGTAGGTGCCTGCCTCGTCGTAGGCGTGTTCCGGGGTGGCGCCGGTGCCGGTCTCGCCGTCGCCGAAGTCCCACTCGTACGAGGCGATCGTGCCGTCGGGGTCGGACGAGCCGGACGCGTTGAAGGCGCAGTCGAGCGCGTCGCAGTTGCTGGTGAACGCGGCGTTCGGGGTCTGGTTCGGGGTCCCGGCGTAGAGGAAGACCGTCCGGCCCCGCCAGTCGGCGGTGCTGACCTCGGTCGGGGATCCCGAGGGCACGCCGGCCGCGGAGAACGCGACCCGGTACAGCCGGCCGTTGGAGTTGTTGACGTAGTAGAGCTTGCCGTCGTCGACGAACATGCCGCCGACGGAGCTCCAGCTCATGCCGGGCAGGTTGCCGACGGCGGTGGACTCCTGCGCGCCGACGACGTTGCTCTCCGGGTTGAAGGTCCGGAAGTACAGCGCGGACTGGCCGCGCGTGTAGTAGATCCGGCCGTTGGAGAAGAACATGCCGGCGATGTTCTGCACCTGCGAGTGCCAGGTGCTCATGTTGACGAGCTGGTCGCCGGTGTCGATGGCGGTGGGGGTGCCGAGGGCGGTGCCGTCGAAGGAGCGCCGGTTGAACGAGCCGTCCGAGGCGCCGTAGAACAGCTCGCCGTTCACCATGAAGGCGCCGCGGGCGGTCCGCCAGTCGACCCCGGCGGTGCCGTCGGCGACCTCGGCGCCGGTGGTGGTGCCGTCGAACGAGCGGTGCTTGAGGTAGTTGGCGGCGCCGACGCCGATGCCGCCGCCCGAGTAGACGTTGCCCGGCAGCTCGCCGGTGTTGTACGCGGGGACGGTCGTGCCGCCGGCGAGGGGGAACAGCGCGAGCTTCTGGTGGAACTCGCCGCCGATGTTGTCGGTGTCGCTGCCGACCCACAGGCCCTCGTCGGTGGCGAGCATGTCGAAGACGCCGACGCCCTTGTCCCGTCCGGGGTTCCAGCGGAACGGCAGGCCGCTCTCGGGGTCGAGCGCGGCGATGCCCTCGCGGCCGACGGCGCCCTGGCCGGGGCGGTCGCCGGCGAACGGGTTGTTGGCCCAGCGGAAGTGCCCGCCGACGTAGACGGCGGTGTCGGTGATCTCGACGGCGTAGCTGGTGTCGCCGCCGGTGTAGTTCACCCAGGTCGGCTGCTGGCCGCCGCCGGCCGCGGCGCTCTCCCAGCGGGCCTGGGTGTCGCACAGCTTGGACGAGCCGCCGTAGGCGCCGGTGGTCGTGACGACGAAGTACCGGCCGTCCGGAGAGAACTCGACGTCGCGCATGTAGGTGTCGAAGGACTGCGAGCACTGGTCGCCGTAGCGGGTGGTGTCCCAGTTCGCGAGACTCGCGGCGGTGCCGGTCAGGTCCACCATGACGATCTGGCGGCGGGTGCTGCCCGCGACCGAGCTGAAGTTGCCGATGCCGACGAGCTTGGAGCCGTCGGGGCTGATGTCCATCTTGTAGATCTGGGTGACGCCGTCGCCGGTCTGGGTGCCGGCGATGTTCAGGTTCGCGAAGTCGTCGCGGGCGCCGGTCTGCGGGTCGAGGGTGGCGAGGGCGGGGCGCGCGGCGCCGCCGGCGGTGGCGAAGGTGCCGCCGACGTACAGCCGGCCGCCGGCCAGCCGCAGGTCGCGGACGCGGGCGTCGAGCTGCGGGTTGAACGAGGTGATGGGGGCGCCGGTCTGGGCGTTGATCCGGGCGAGGACGAAGTGCCGGACGCCGTTGATCTCGCTGAAGTTGCCGCCGACGTAGATGGACTGGCCGTCGGGGGCGGGCAGCAGCGCGCTCGCCTCGCCCTTGTTGAGGCTGGGCGTGAAGGACGGGTCGATCGCGCCGGTGGCGGCGTCGAAGGCGAACAGCCGGTTGCGGGTGAGGCTGGGCTTGCCCGATCCCGCCTCCCTGACCTGGGTGAAGGAGCCGCCGACGTAGATCTTCGCGCCGATCTTGATGATCGACTTGACCTCGCCGTCCAGGACGTTCGGCGTGCTGTTCGCCGGATCGGCGCTGACGATCCGGCCGTGGTCGGGCTCGGACCCCCTCTGGTCCGCGCTGGCGGGACCGGTGACGGCAAGGCTCCCCGTCAGCGTTCCCAGTGCGAGCGCGGCCCCCGCGGCCAGAGCCCCCCACCTGCGTCTGCCCATCGACCCCTCCGTGCACGTAGAAGTAGAAGCGCCGTGTCTTGCCTGCGAAGGCAGACGGCGCCGCGCAATCGTAGCCAGCGGGCCGTGCGGCCAGCCGTTGCGATCAGCAACTTTCCGGTTCCGGTCACCGGACGGCGTCGCGATCGGGCCGGCGTCGGGCGTTCACGCGCATGCGCGGGCACGTCCATCGCGCCCCGCGGGGTACGCTGCGCACCTCGGAAGGACGCCTCCCCGGCCCCGGCGGACGACCGGATCCGGTGGCCGGATCCGGCCACGGGCCGTTGTCGCCCCTGGCAGACGGCGGGACGTCCTCCACCATGCGGCGTGCGTCCGGGGCCCGGACGGCGCGGTCCGCGCACCCGACGGTGCGTCCAGGGGAACGGAGTGGTGATTGGCCGGGATGCGAGGGATCGCGGGGAGCACACCCCTCGCGCCGCCGCGGCTCCTGCCGTGGCGGTTGCGGCCGGGGTGGCCGCTCGGCCTCGCGCTGCTCGGCTTCCCGCTGTGGTGGGTGCTCGGCCTGGCCAACGTCGTGCTGCTGGTCGCCAGCGTGCCGATGGCGATGACGCTGTGGCGGCGGCGCGGCACGCTCGTCGCGCCGAGCGGGTTCGCGGCGTGGCTGTTCTTCCTGGTGTGGGTCATGCTGGGCGTGCTCGTGCTGTGGGCGGACGCGCCCCTCGCCGAGCCCGGCGGCGGGTTCAGCCGGGTCCTCGTCTACGGCTACCGGCTCGCCTGGTACCTGTCGTTCACGATCGTGCTGCTCTACGTCGGCAACATGAGCGAGCGGGAGCTGCCGTCCGGACGGGTCGGCAGGCTGCTCGGGTTCATGTTCGTCGTGACGACGATCGGCGGCCTGATCGGGTCGTTCTTCCCGTCGATCCAGCTCACCTCGCCGGTGGAGATGCTGCTGCCGCAGGGGTTGACGAGCAACTCCTTCGTCCGCGACATCGTCCACCCGAAGGTCGCCGACATCGAGTCGATCCTCGGGTTCGAGCAGTCCCGGCCGATGGCCCCGTTCGCGTACGCGAACACCTGGGGCGCCGCCTACGCGTTCTTCCTCCCGTACTTCCTGCTCACCTGGATCGTGCGCGCCTCGACGCGGCGCCGGGTGTTCGCGCTGGCCGTCCTCGTCGCGTCGCTGTGGCCGGTCGTGTACTCGCTGAACCGGGGCCTGTGGCTGGCGCTCGGCGCGATCGGGCTGTTCGGCGTCGTCAAGCTCCTCCAGGTCGGCGGGCCCCGGGTCATCGCCTGGACGGCGGGCCTGGCGGCGGCCGGCGCGATCGTGGTGGCGCTGTCGCCGCTGCCGGGGCTCGTCCAGGACCGGCTGGACAACCCGCACAGCAACAACCGCCGGACGCTGCTCGCGGAGGAGACCACCCGCAGCGCCCTGACCGGGTCCCCGCTGGTCGGGTTCGGGTCCACCCGCAACGTGCAGGGCGACCTCGGCCAGGTCTCCGGCGGCGACAAGATCGGCTGCAAGGCGTGCGGGTCGCCGCCGCTCGGCACCCAGGGCCACCTGTGGCTGCTGCTGTTCGCCAACGGCGTGGTCGGGACGATCGTCTTCTGCGCGTTCTTCGCGATCCGGTTCCTGCGGCACTGGCGGGAACGCGGCGCGTACTCGCTGGCGGGCTGCGCCGTCCTGATCGCCTGCGGGCTTTTCATGATCACTTACGACATGGTGGAGGTACCGCTGTACACGGTGATGATCGCGGTGGCGCTGATGTGGCGGGCGAGCAGGGACGCCCGCTCCGCGGCGCGGCCGCGTCCCCGCCCCCGCGCGCTCGGCGGGGAGCAGGCCGAGGACCCGGCCGGCGAGCCGGCCGCGGAGGCCGTGGAGGCCGCCCGATGAGCGGCGGCGAGACGGAGACGCGGGCCGCCTGGATCGCGGCGGTCCGGGAGCTGTGGCCGGACGCGCGGGTCGAGGCGGTCGGGCCCGGACGGTCCGGGGACGCGCGGCGCGAGCTGGCGTTCCTGCCGGACGCCGAGCATCCGCGGCTGCTCGTCCCGGCGGGGCTGCCGCGCGCCACCGCGGCGGCGCTGCGCCGCTACAGCCACGACCTCGGTCTCAAGCAGCGCGCCACCCGCGGGCTGACGGCGGCGGCCGTGCGCACCGGGCTGCCCGAGCGGACGCTGCACGACCGGCTCCGCGTCACCGGCGGCGGCGCGTCCATCGAGGACCGGCTGGCCGAGCTGCTCGGCCGGCAGGTCGTCGTCAGCGTCGGCCTCGGCAGTGCGCGCGCGAACCGCAAGCCGATCCTGCACGTGCTGTCGCCGCGCGGGGAGCCGGTCGCGTTCGTCAAGGTCGGCGACACCGGCACGGCCCGTGGCCTGCTCGCCGGGGAGGCCGCCGCGCTGGCCTACCTGAACGAGCACCTGCCCCGGCCCGGGTCCCGCGGGCGGCTGCACGTCCCCGGACTGCTCCACCACGGCACCTGGAACGGCCTGGACCTGCTCGTCCTGGAGCCGCTCCCGACCAGCGCGCTCGGCTGGCGCCCGCGCGGGCGGGCCCCGGTCGCCGAGATGCGGACGCTGTTCGAGGTCGGCGGCGTCGAGCGGGCACCGCTGCGCGACAGCGGCTTCTGGGACGGGATGACCGCGAGCCCGGCCGGGATCCTTGACGAGCGGCAGCGCACCGCCTTCGGCGACGTCGTCGAGGGCGTCGGCAAGGCGCACGGCGACCTGGCCCTGGACTTCGGGGCCTGGCACGGCGACTGGACGCCGTGGAACATGGCCTGGTACCGCGGCGTCCTGCGCCTGTGGGACTGGGAGCGCTTCGCGCGGGGCGTCCCGAACGGGTTCGACCTGCTGCACTACCGGCTCCAGGAGGCGATGCGGACCGCACCGGGCCCGCCGTACGCCGCGTGGCCGGACGGGGCCGCCGCCGTGCTGCGGCCGCTCGGGCTGGCGGGCGCCGCGGCGGAGGCGACCGTCCGGCTCTACCTGCTGGAGCTGTGCCGCCGCTACCTGCTGGCCGCCCAGGAGCCGATCGGCGGGCCGCTGCGCGCCGACACCGAGCGCCTGCTCGGCCTCCTGCGCACCGACCTCGGGAGGAATCCGTGATCTCACGCCGCGACGCCCCCCCAGTGGGTCAAGGAGGCGGGCCGGGCCGCGACGCGCGCCGGCGGCCGGCTGACCTCCGGCGCCCGCATGCTCCCGGACTTCCTCATGGTCGGCACCCAGCGCGGCGGCACCACCTCACTGTTCCGGGCGCTGGCCGCGCACCCGGCGGTCGTCCAGCCGAACTTCCACAAGGGCGTGCACTACTTCGACGTCAACTACCCGCGCGGGCTCGGCTGGTACCGGGGGCACTTCCCCGTCCGGACGCTCGCCGAGAGGCGCGCGGACGGGGCCGCCCCGCAGGCGTTCGAGTCCGCCGGCTACTACATGCACCACCCGCTCGCGCCGGAGCGGATCGCGCGGGACCTGCCCGGCGTGAAGCTCATCGCGCTGCTGCGCGACCCGGTCGTGCGCGCCTACTCCGCGCACAAGCACGAGCTCGCCCGCGGGTTCGAGACCGAGCCGTTCGAGCGGGCCCTGGACCTGGAGCCCGAGCGGCTCGCCGGCGAGGTCGAGAAGATCAAGGCCGATCCCGGGTACGTGAGCCACGGCCACCGGCACCACTCCTACCTGGACCGCGGCCAGTACGCCGACCAGATCGAGCGGCTCTTCGAGCTCTTCGGGCGCGAGCGGGTGCTGGTGCTGTACGCGGAGGACTTCTTCTCCGAGCCCGAGCCCTGCTACGACTCCGCCCTGGACTTCCTCGGGCTGCCGCGGTGGCGGCCCGCGTCGTTCGAGCGGCACAACGCCCGGCCCGGATCGCCGCTGCCGGACCGTCTGCAGCGCCGCCTGGCCGACCACTACGCCCCCTGGGACGACAAGCTCGCCGCCCTGCTCGGCGCCGAACCCGCCTGGCGGCGATGAGGCCGCGATGAGCAAACGCATCCTCGGGCCGTCCAGCGTGCAGGCGGAGCCTCCGCTCGCGCCGGACTCCATCCCGGTCACCCGGTACGCGGGCGCGGTCCGCCGGCACCTGGCGGCCCTCCTGATCGCGGTCGTGGCCGGGTGCGGGGTCGGCGTCGCGAAGATCATGCTGACGCCGGCCACCTACACCGCGCGGATCTACGTGCTGGCGCCGCCGGTCACGCTGCATCCCGGCATCGAGCGCGGGTCGGCGATCGACACCAACACCCGCGCGCCCCGCGAGACCACGATGGACACCGAGGCCCAGCTCGTGTGGTCGGACGCGGTGCTGTCGCGGCTGCGGGAGCGGCCCGGCTTCGACGCGTCCGACGAGGAGCTGCGCGAGCGCATCGACCTGACCGTGCCGTCCAACACGCACGTGCTGACGATCGGCGTGCGGGCCGGCACGCCCCGGACCGCCAAGGACGGCGCCCAGGTCGTCGCCGACGCCTACCTGGGGCTGCGCACGAAGATCATGGGCCAGGTGCAGGAGAGCAACCGGCTGGCGCTGGAACAGAACGTCGAGCTGCTGAAGAGGCAGCTCGCCGCGCTGCCCGGCGACGAGGACGAGCTGCGCCGGCTCACCACGCGCACCCGCCGGCAGGCGCTCGTGAAGCAGATCCGCGACGTGGAGAAGCAGGTCGCCGCCACCAAGGCCAAGGCGGAGCAGCCCGGCGAGGTGCTGCGCACCGCGCCGCTGCCCGAGCGGCGCGACGACCCCGAGCGCGACATCTCCGGCGCCACCGGCCTCGGGCTCGGCCTGCTCGGCTGGATCGGCTACGTGCTGGTCCGCGAGACGCGGCCGCGCCGGATCCGGCGGCCCGCCGACCTCCGGCTGCACAGCCGCCACCCGATCATGGTGGAGGCGGCGACGCTCGGCGGCGGCCACCGCGAGGTCGCGCGGCGGCTGCGCAACCTGGTCTTCGACGCCGAGGCCACCACGGTGCTCGTCGCCGGCGTTCCCGGGACCGCGGGCACCGAGATCGCCTACGAGCTGGCCGAGCTGTGCACCGAGGGCGGCTCGCCGACGACCGTGCTGCGGATCGCCGCGCAGGGCGAGGGCGCCGAGCCGGAGCGCCCCGGGCGGGCGCCCCGCTCGTTCAACGTCCGGCTGGTGCGCAGCGACGACGACCGGCAGCTCACCCGCGCCGTCGACAAGGCGGGCCGGGTGTCGCGCATCGTCGTCATCACCACCCCCGACATCAACGGCGCCGACACCATCGCCGCGGCCGGGGCCAGCGACCTGGCCCTGGTCGTGGCCGAGCGGGGACGCGCCCTCGACCGCGAGGTCGCGAGCGGGGTGCTGGCCCTCGACCAGGCCGCCAACCCCGCCCGCGTCATCGTGCTCACCGCCCCCGCGCTCCGCGGCCCCGCACCCCGGGAGCCGCGGCGCGCACCCGGCCGCACCCCGGCGCGGGCCACCGCTCCCGGACGAGGTTGAGATGAACGGAACCGTCCCCGTGCAACGCGCGGTTAAAGTCGTGGAGAACATTCCGTCGAGCACGATTCGGATCGATGAGGGGGATCGTCGTGGGAGCTGACCAGACGGCCGACCCACAGGGAGGGCACCTGCTGTCCCTGGTCCGGCGGTACACGGCCGCACTGATCGTGCTCGCCGTGCTCGGCACCGGCGCCGGCGTCGCCCTGGAGATCGCCGTGCCGCCGCCGTTCAAGGCGACCGCGACGGTGCTGGTGAGCCCGCTGGAGGGCAACCCGTACTCGCCGGAGGGCCGCGGCGACGACCTGGTGAACCTGCAGACGGAGGCGCAGCTCGTCTCCACCGACAGCGTCGCCAAGATCGTCGAGAAGAAGCTCGGGCAGGAGGCGGAGGGCGACATCGCCGTCTCCGTCCCGCCCAACACCCAGGTGCTCAACCTCACCTACACGGCGGGCAGCTCCGGGCAGGCCCGCTCGGGCGCGCAGGCGTTCGCCGACGCCTACCTGGAGTACCGGACGCAGCGGGCGCAGAGCGTGGTGAACAACCAGCTCGCCAAGCTCAAGACGCAGGCCGCCCGGGTCGAGCGGCTGCTGCAGCGGGCCAACAACGAGCTGGCCGCGTCCTCCGGCTCCCGCCGCTCCACCCTCCAGCAGCGCGTCACCGCCTACACCAACCAGCTCGGCGTGATCGACGAGCAGTCCAACGACATCGCGAGCACCCCGCTCGACCCCGGCCAGGTCATCACCCCGGCGGACGCGCCGAGCGGCCCCGGCATCATCCGGCCCGCGATGTACGGCGCCGGCGGCCTGGTCCTCGGGCTGGTCGCCGGGTTCGTGATCATGCTGCTGCGGGAGCGGCTGAACCAGCGGCTGCGCAACACCGAGGCGATCGAGGGCCTCGGCGTCCGGACGCTGTCGGCGATCCCGGCGGGCGGCCCGCCCGGCGACACCCTCGCCCTGGTCAGCGCGCCCAAGAGCCCGGCCGGCGAGGCCTACCGGCGGCTGCGCGCCGCGGTCGTGGCGACCGCGCCGCAGACCCCGGTGGCGCTGCTGGTCAGCAACGCCACCCCGGGCGGCAGCGCCCGGCTGGCCAGCGCCAACCTCGCGGTCTCGCTGGCGTTCGCCGGCGCCAAGACGATCATGATCGACGCCACCACCGAGGACGTCGACGTGAGCGGCCTGTTCGGCGCGCGGGCCGGCAAGGGCCTGTCGGACACGCTGCTCAGCGGCACCGACCCGGCGACCCTGCTGATCCACACCGACTCCCAGCTGCGGCTGCTGCCGCGCGGGCCGCGCGCCCGCGAGGCCGCGCACCGGTTCAGCGGCCCGCGGATGCGCGAGACCGTGAAGGTGCTGCGCCGCCGCAGCGAGTACCTCATCGTGAACGCGGCGAGCCTGCACGACGCGGACGCGCAGGCGCTGTGCACCTTCGTGGACGCGGTCGTCCTGGTGGTCAACCAGGGCGTGACGACGCGGGAGGAGCTGCGCCAGGCGTACGTGGAGGCCGAGCGCGCCGGCGTCACCGTGCTGGGCGCCCTGCTGGAGCCGCCGGAGCAGCGCGGGCGCTCGCAGCGTCCCGCCGCGCAGCCCCGCCGGGCCCGGCCGCCCCAGGGCGGCGAGATGCGGGGCGCCGCGGGCGAGCCGCGCGGCGGTGAGCGCCACGCCGCCCCCGAGGCGTCGCTCGCCTGGGCTGACGACCCCGCGGCCGACGACGTCCGGCCCGCCGGGCGCGGCGAGGAGAAGCCGGGCTACTGGCCGGGCATGCCGCAGGACGAGGCCGAGGCGGACGCCGCCGAATCCGCGACGATGACCACGCAGGCGCTGCCGCAGGTCGGCCAGCAGCCCCGCACGGGCGAGGCGCGGCCGGCCCCGTCCCGCCGCCGCGGCGCGCCGCGGCCGGAGGGGCGCCGCCGCGCCCTCCCGCCCTCGCTGGACCCGCCGTCCGGGCCGGGCAAGCCCGTCGCCCCCCGGCCGGTCTCCCCGACCGACGTCACCCAGGGCACCGGGACGGCGCGTCCGCGCACGCCGTCCGGCGCGGAGGCCCCGGAGGCGGTGGAAGCCGCCGACCCGGAGACCGAGGCGGCGCTGGAGTCGGCGTCGTCGCGCACGCAGGAGGACATCTCCAAGTACATGCCGCCCGACCTGCCCGACGACGGCACCGACGCGCCGCTCCCCGCGAAGCCCCCGGGCGCCGCGCCCGGGGAGGTCGCGCCGCGCTACGGCAAGAAGCCGCACAAGGCCGGCCGCCATGCCGGGTCCTGACCCGGGGGCGGCGGCGGACGAGCGGAAACCGGGCGGGCCGGACTCCGGCCCCAACCTGAACAGGCTGGCCAGGGGCGGCGCCCTGAACCTGGTGGGCGCCGGCGTCGCGGGCGTCCAGGGCCTCGCGCTGGTCTTCATCGTCGCGCACCTGTACTCGCAGCGGATCGCGGGCACGTTCTTCGCGGCGACGTCGCTGTTCATCATCCTGCAGGCGGTCTCGGGCCTCGGCACCGACGCGGGCCTGCTGCGCTGGGTACCCCGCCATCTCGCGCTCGGCGACCGGGACGCGGCGCGGCGGACGGTGCCGGTGGCGCTCGTCCCGGTCGTGGCCACGGCCGCGGCCGGCGGGCTCGCGCTGGCCCTCACCGCGCCGTGGACGGCCGGGCACATCGGCGCCGGCGACCCCGGCCAGGCCGTGGACATGGTGCGGGTGCTGGCGCTGTTCCTGCCGCTCGCCGGCGCGCACGACGCCCTCCTCGCGGCCACCCGGGGCCACGGCTCGATGCGGCCCACCGTCCTCGTCGACAAGATCCTGCGGCAGACGCTCCAGGTCGCCGGGGTGGTCGCGGCGGCGCTGCTGGCCGACGACGCGGTGTGGCTCGCGCTGGCCTGGGCGGCGCCCTACCTGCCCTGCCTGGTCGTGGCCGCGCTCTGGTACCTGAAGATCAGCCGGGCCGGCCGCGCCACCGCCACCGCGGGCGCCCCGCCGGCCGCGGCCGGGTGGCGGCCGCTCGCGGGCGGGTTCTGGCGCTTCACGGCGCCGCGCGCCTTCGCGCAGGTCTGCCAGACGGCGTTCCAGCGCGCCGACATCGTGCTCGTCGCGGCGCTCAGCTCGCCGCGCGAGGCGGCGGTGTACACGGCCGCGACCCGGTTCATCGTGATCAGCCAGCTCGTCACGCAGGCCGTGCAGAACGTGATGCAGCCCGCGGTGAGCCGGCTGATGGCGCTCGCCGACCATGCCGGAGCGCAGCGGATCTTCGCCGTGTGCGCGTCCTGGAACCTCGCGCTCGCCTGGCCCGTGCACCTGTCGATCGCCGTCGGCGCCCCGGTCTACGTGGGCTCGTTCGGCGAGGGGTACCGCGGGACGGGCGAGGTCGTCACGGTGATCCTCGCGATGGCGATGCTGGTGGCGACCGCGACCGGCGCCCGCGACGTGATGCTGCTGATGGCGGGCCGCAGCGGGCTGAGCCTGGTCAACCAGAGCACCGCGCTCGGGGTGAACCTGGTGCTGAACGTGCTGCTGATCCCGCCGTTCGGGATCGCCGGGGCGGCGATGGCGCGGGCGTGCGGGCTGCTCGTCCGGACGCTGCTGGCCCTCGTCCAGGTCCGCCGGATCCTCGGCATGAGCCCGGCGAGCGCGGGCCTGTTCTGGGCGGGCGGCTCGGCGCTGGTGAGCTTCGCGGCGCTGCCGCTGGCCGTCCGGCTCGTGGCCGGATCCAGCCCCGCCGCGCTCGCATGTGCCCTGGTCCCGGGTGCGATCCTGTACTTTGCCCTACTGTGGGCCGGCCGCGAGCGGCTGGCCCTGACCGCCTTCGCCTCCCTGCTGCCGGGGAGGCGCGGCCGCGCCGCGTCCGCGCCCGCGGGCGCCCCCGCCCCGCCGGCCACCGACACGACACCTGCCAGGAGCGTCCATGCCCACGGGAATTGACATGCCGGGAATGCAGCGGGTCCGCCGCAAGTCCCGGGCGGTGCTGCGCAAGAGCGGGCTCGCGCCGAGCGGCCCGGTGTACGGGCGGCTGGTGGACGCGGGCCGGTCGCTGCCGATCCCGGCGGCGGCGCGCGTGGCGGTGTCCACGGCGGTGCTGCGCCGCCCGTGGAAGGTGCCGGTCCGGTTCGACCAGCTGCTCGTCGGCGCGCAGGGCGGCTGGACGGCCCGCGAGTTCGCCGAGCGCACCGGCGACCTGCTGTGGCCGTCCACCCCGTTCCTGGACGGCCCCCACGTCGCCCTGCTGCGGCTCGCGGACGAGCGTCCGGACCTGACCGACGAGGAGATCCTCGCCAGCGGCTACGGCCGGCTGGGGCTGCGCTGCATCGAGGCGGGCGGCGACTACTTCGGCGGCACCGACGAGGCCGGCGTGCTCGCCGCCGCCCGCGCGTTCATCGCCCGGTACCGCGGCGAGGAGGTGCCCGGCGCGCAGCCGCGCCCGCAGCAGAGCGGCCCGCAGGACCCGGTGCTCGTCGCGCCCGTCCGCGGCTCCGACCAGTACCAGATCCTCGACGGCCACCACCGGCTCGCGATCGCCGCGATGAGCGGCGCGGACGGCGGCAACGTCGTCGCCAAGTGGCTGCCCGTCACCACTCCCCTCCAGGACCTGCTGCTCAAGATGAGCTGGCTCGACGGCACGCACGAGCTGTACCAGCCGGTCGACGCGCCCGAGCTGCGGTCGGGGTGGACGACGGTCCGGCAGTGCACCGACCGGCTCGCCAAGATGGACGCCTTCCTCGCCGAGCGCGGCATCGCCGGGGGCCGCTACCTGGACGTCGCCAGCTGCTACGGCTGGTTCGTCGCGGAGATGGCCGAGCGCGGCTTCGACGCCGAGGGCATCGAGCGCGACCCGCTCGCCGTCCCGCTCGGGCAGGCCGTCTACGGGCTCCCGGACGGCGTCGTCTCCACCGGTGACTGCGTCGAGTTCCTCGGCGGCCACGACGCCGGCCGCTGGGACGTGGTGTCCTGCTTCAGCCTGCTGCACCAC
Source organism: Actinomadura madurae (assembly GCF_900115095.1). Lineage (GTDB taxonomy): Bacteria > Actinomycetota > Actinomycetes > Streptosporangiales > Streptosporangiaceae > Spirillospora > Spirillospora madurae. Next base: position 495,425 of record NZ_FOVH01000003.1, on the reverse strand, counting down.
TTCGTCCTCGGCCGCGGCTCCGTCAGCGCCGAGGAGCTGATCCGGCTGCTCGACCGGGCCACCGGCCGGGTCCTGTTCTTCGACACCGGCCAGGACAACGAGGCGTGGTTCGCCGAGTCGCTGCGCGGCTGGGACCCGGCCCGCGTCGAGCGGTTCCTGCGCGAGCACACCGGCTTCGACGAGATCGTCGACCTCGGTCCCGACGACGACGCCCGCCCGCCCTACGAGGACAACTACGGCAGGCACCTGTTCGCCTGCGTCCGCGCGGCGTGACCGCCGCACGCCGCTCGCTCGCCGCGCTGCTGGCCGTCCCGGCGGTCCTCGCGGCGGCCGCGTGCGGCACGGCCGCGCCCGCGGAGCGGCCGCGCCCCTCCCCGCCGCCGCCCATCGGGGCCGCGGCCGGCGGGACCGGCGCCGTCTGGACGAGCGGCCTCAACTCCAACGGGCAGCTCGGCCGCCCCGGACCGGCGGTCGACCCGCGGCTCGGCCCGGTCACCGGCCCCGGCGGCCGGGGCGTGCTCGACGGGGCGCGCGCCGTCGCGGGCGGCGGGCGGCACTCGCTGGCGGTCCTCGCGAGCGGCGAGGTGGTCGCCTGGGGCGCCAACGAGGACGGCCAGCTCGGCGACGGCACCGCCCGCGACAGCGCCGTCCCGGTGCCCGTCCGCGCGGCCGACGGGCGTCCCGGACGGCTGGACGGCGTGGTCGCCGTCAGCGCCAACACCGACTTCTCCATGGCGCTGCGGAGCGACGGGACGGTGGTGACGTGGGGCGAGGGCTCGTCCGGCCAGCGCGGCACCGGCGACCGCACCGCCCCGCGCGTCCCCACGACCGTGCGGTCGCCGGACGGGCGCGGGCCGCTCCGCGACATCGTCGCGATCGCCGCCGACGGGCGCACCGAGCTGGCGCTGCGCCGCGACGGGCAGGTGCTCGCGTGGGGCGCCAACGCCTACGGCATGATCGGCGACGGCACCCGGGAGAACCGGCCGCTGCCGGTGCCGGTGCGCGGCCTGGACGGCGCCGGGCGGCTCCGGAACGCCGTCCGCGTCGCGGTCGGCGGCCAGCACGGCCTGGCGCTGCTGCGCGACGGACGGGTGGCGGCGTGGGGCCACAACGATCTCGGGCAGCTCGGCGACGGCTCCCGCCAGGACCGGCTCACCCCCGTTCTCGTGGCGGGCACGGGCGGCAAGGGCGTCCTGCGCGGCGTCACGTCCATCGCCGCGGCGGAGAAGCACAACTACGCGCTGCGCGAGGACGGCACCGTCGTCGCGTGGGGGAACAACACGGCCGGGCAGCTCGGCGACGGGACGCTGGAGCTGCGCGCCGCACCCGTCGCCGTGGCCGGCCGCAAGGCCGAGCGGATGCGGCGCGCCGCGCAGGTGTTCGCGGGCGAGGCGTACGGCGCGGCGATCCTGGCGGACGGGACCACGCTGACGTGGGGCGCGGGCGGCAGCGGCCAGCTCGGCTCGGGCAGGGCCGCGGCCCGCGGCAGGCCCGGCACGCTGGTCACGTCGGACGGCACCGCCCCCGGCAGGGTCCTGTCGGCGGGGGCCGGGGAACGGCACCTGATCCTGCTGGTGGGCTCCTAGGCGTCCTTGGGCGGCTCGGGCTCGCCCCGGCCCGGTTCGCCCGCCTCGGCGGGCTTGGCGGCCTCTGCGGACGGTTGCGCGGCGGGCGGCTGCGGGGCGGGGGCGGGCGGCGGTGCCGCGGCGGCACCGGGCGCGGCAGGGGCGCCGGCGGGCGCGGGGGTCGCCGAGCGGCGGCGCCACAGCAGGAACCCGGCACCGGCGGCCGCCACGGCGACCAGGCCGCCGCCACCGAGCGCGTACGGCAGGACGGAGCCGCCCTCGTCCTGCGGCGGCGCGGCCTCGGCGCCGGCGGCGGGCCCGGTCGGCTGCGCCTGCGCCAGCGTCTTCTCCTCCTGCTGCTGGACGGAGGCCTCCGGCGCGGGCTTGCCGTTGTTGCCGGGCTTGCCGGGCTTCGGCGGCGCGTACTTCGACTCCGGCAGCGTCTGGACGAACTTCAGCAGCGCCAGGTCGGGCTTGCCCCGGCCGGCCTTGACGGCCTTGTCGTAGACGGCCTTCACGCGGGCGGCGGGCAGCGCCGTCGACTTCACCCGGAGCTGGTCGCCGGCCAGCACCGCGTAGGTGCCCTTGCGCTGCATCCGGCCCGGCAGCTGGTTCAGGACGGTGGCGGGGTCGTTCCCCGCGGGCAGGATCGCGATGAACACCGGGACGGACCGGCCCTGCGCCGAGCGCAGCAGCTCCTGCGCGCCGTCCGACTGGTAGTACTTGGCATGCGAGTCGACGTAGTAGCCGCTCTCGGTGATGCCCTCGGCGACCGCGTCGAGGTCGACGTCCGCGAGCGCGGGCGCGGCGGTCAGTCCGAGCGCCGGCACCAGGGCCAGCGCCAGCGTCCCGGACGCGACGATGCGGCGGGAAGAGATGTTCACGGAAGTAGGCTCCTTTTGCGCTGGGATGGCCATGACGTTACCGGCGAGACGTGCGCTGAGGTGGCGAAAGCCCGGGAATGGACGGCCTCGCGTCAGATGCCGCGGCCGCGGGTGTGCAGGGCGAGCAGGACGCGCTTTCCCGAGACGACGCCGGACGCCACCGCGAGGGCGAACGGGACGCGGCGCTCGGTCGGATTCGCCTTGAGAGCGCGCGCCGACCAGCGCAGCGCGTCCCTGCGCCGGCCGACCGTCGCGCACCCGAACGCGAGCTGCCCGTAGACGCGTCCGGCGGCCCCCGGCTCGGCGCCGATCTCCGGGTAGTGCTCCAGGAACCACTCCAGCGCGGCCACCTTCGTCTCCCACGCCTGCGCGTAGTACGACGTCAGCCCCCACAGGACCCGGACGTACGGCTCGTCCACGTTCACGACGGGATGGCGGCGGGCGGCGCGCAGCGCCAGGTCCCAGTCCTCGCCCTGGCTGCCGGGGATCGTCTCGTCCACCATGCCGATCTCGACGAGCGGCTCCCGGCGCGCCACGTAGGTGGACGAGTGGACGCTCATCATCCGGTCGCGGATCAGGGCGTCGTAGGTGACGCGGCCGGTCCCCGCCAGCCGCGGCAGCTCCCGCCCGTCGAAGTCGATCAGGATGCCGGAGCTGCACAGCACCGCGTCCGGCTCGCCCTCCAGCGCCTTCACCTGGGCGGTGAGCTTGCCGGGCAGCCACTGGTCGTCATCGTCGCAGAACGCCACGAGGTCGGTGTCCAGGTGGAGGACGCCGGAGTTGCGGGCGCCGGCGAGGCCCGGCTCCCGGGTGTTGGCGATGACCTCGACGCGGTCGCCCGCGAGCGAGGCGTCCGGCTCGGCCCGGTCGAAGACGACGACGGCGCGCAGCTCGCCGTCGTAGTCCTGCGCCAGCACCGACTCCAGCGCGCGGCGCAGCAGCTCCGGCCGGTTGTGCGTGGGGAGCACGACTCCGACGGATGGGGGCATCGAGGGCCTGCCTTGTAGTTGTGGAGTGGGGGGCGTCCGGTCAGCGCGCGCCGGTGATCATGCCGGCGGCGACGGTGTTGTTGGTGGCCTCGTCGATCAGGATGAAGCCGCCGGTGAGGCGGTTGCGGCCGTAGTCGTCCACGAACAGCGGCTGCGTCACCCGCAGGGAGATGCGGCCGATCTCGTTCAGGCCGAGGCCCTCCGCCTGCTCGTCGCGGTGCAGGGTGTTGACGTCCAGGCGGTAGTGCAGGTCCTTCACCATCGCCTTCGCCGTGCGGGTGGTGTGCTTGATGACCAGCTTCGACCGCGGGGTGAGGGTCCGGTCCGGGGTCATCCAGCAGACCATCGCGTCGATGTCCTGCGCGACCTCGGGACGGTTGTTCGGACGGGCGATCATGTCGCCGCGGGAGATGTCGATGTCGTCGGCGAGCCGGAGCGTCACCGACATCGGCGCGAACGCCTCGGCGACCGGCCCGCGCGGCCCGTCGATGTGGGTGATCGTCGTGGTCAGCCCGGACGGGAGGTGCACGACCTCGTCGCCCGGCTTCAGCACGCCGCCCGCGACCTGGCCCGCGTAGCCGCGGTAGTCGTGCAGGTCGGGGTCGGTGGACGCGTGCGGCCGGATCACGTACTGCACCGGGAACCGCACGTCGATCAGGTTGCGGTCGGAGGCGATGTGGACGTGCTCCAGGTGGTGCAGCAGCGACGACCCCTCGTACCACGGCATGTTCACGCTGCGCTCGACGACGTTGTCGCCGTGCAGCGCCGAGATCGGGATGAACGTCAGGTCCGTCACCTCCAGCTTGGAGGCGAACGACGTGAACTCGTCCACGATCTGCTCGTACACGGCCCGGTCGTAGCCGACGAGGTCCATCTTGTTGATCGCCACGACCAGGTGCGGGACCTGGAGGAGCGTGGTGAGGAACGCGTGCCGCCGCGACTGCTCCAGGATGCCCTTCCGGGCGTCCACGAGGATGATCGCCAGGTCGGCGGTCGAGGCGCCCGTCACCATGTTGCGGGTGTACTGGATGTGCCCCGGCGTGTCGGCGATGATGAACTTGCGGCGCGGCGTCGCGAAGTACCGGTACGCCACGTCGATCGTGATGCCCTGCTCCCGCTCGGCCCGGAGCCCGTCGGTCAGCAGCGCCAGGTTCGTGTACTCCTCGCCGCGCTCGCTGCTGGTGCGCTCCACCGACTCCAGCTGATCCTCGAAGATCGATTTGGAGTCGAACAGCAGCCGGCCGATCAGCGTCGACTTGCCGTCGTCGACGCTGCCGGCGGTGGCGAACCGCAGGAGGTCCATGGTCTTCGCGGGCGGGGTCTTCGCGGCGCCGGTCGCGGCGGCCTGGTCCGTGCCGGCCATCAGAAGTAGCCCTCCTTCTTGCGGTCCTCCATCGCGGCCTCGCTGGTGCGGTCGTCGGCGCGGGTCTGGCCGCGCTCGGTGATCCGCGTCGCCGCGATCTCCTCGATCACCTCGTCCAGCGTCGCCGCGCCGGACTTCACCGCGCCCGTGCAGGACGCGTCGCCGACCGTCCGGTAGCGGACCGTGGCCTCGAACTCCGGCTCGTCATCGGCGCGGTTGGCGTAGCCCGTCTCGGCGTCCAGGAGCAGGCCGTCCCGCTCGAACACGCGCCGGGTGTGCGCGAAGTAGATGGGCGGGAGGTCGAGCTGCTCGCGCCGGACGTAGTCCCAGATGTCCAGCTCGGTCCAGTTCGACAGGGGGAACACGCGGACATGCTCGCCCTGGACGATCCTCGTGTTGAACAGGTTCCACAGCTCCGGGCGCTGGTTCTTCGGGTCCCACTGGCCGAACTCGTCGCGGAAGGACACCACCCGCTCCTTGGCGCGGGCCTTCTCCTCGTCCCGGCGGGCGCCGCCGAACGCCGCGTCGAACTGGTTCTCCTCGATCGCGTCGAGCAGCGGCGTGATCTGCAGCCGGTTGCGGGACGCCCGGCGCCCCTTCTGCTCGGTGACCCGGCCGCTGTCGATCGCGTCCTGCACCGACGCCACGACCAGCCGGACGCCGAGCTCGGCGACCCGCCGGTCGCGGAACTCGATCACCTCGGGGAAGTTGTGGCCGGTGTCGACGTGCATCACCGGGAACGGGATCGGCGCCGGCCAGAACGCCTTCTGGGCGAGCCGCAGCATCACGATGCTGTCCTTGCCGCCCGAGAACAGCAGCACCGGCCGCTCGAACTCGGCCGCCACCTCCCGGAAGATATGGATCGACTCGGCTTCGAGCACGTCTAGCTGGGACAGCAGGTAATCGGAACGCTGCATGGTCTGGGGCTCTCTCCACGCTGTTCTGGCAGATGCAACCGGTGGCACGGGACGGGCACTTGCCTTCCCACCGGATCGAACGCCCGCCCGCCGCGAATCAGTCCCGTCCATGGGACGGACGGTCAGGGCGGGGCGCCGTTCACGATGCTCGGCGGGAGGACGGCCCCCCGCCGGGCAGCAGGTCCCGGATGCCGGTCAGCAGCGTCGACGCCGACACGGGATGGCACACCAGGATATCCGGGAGCCGGGGGTCCTCCCGGTTGTACTCCAGCGGCGACCCGTCGATCCGGGACGCGTGCGCCCCGGAGCCGAGCGCCACCGCCGCCGGGGCCGCGGAGTCCCACTCGTACTGGCCGCCCGCGTGCACGTACGCGTCGACCTCGCCGAGCAGCACCGCGGAGATCTTCGCGCCGGCGGACCCGATCGGCACCAGCTCGACGTCGAGGCTCACCTTCTCGGCGAGCCGCCGCACGAACTCGGGCGGGCGCGTCCGGCTCACCGCGATGCGCAGCTTGCCCGCGTCCGGCGCCGGGACGTGCAGCGGCACCTCGCGCGGCGGTGCCTCGCGCGCCGCGGCCGGCCCGCCCGTGAGCGGGTCCGGGGCGCCCTCGTCCGCGCGGACGAGAACCGCGCCGCCGGTCGCGTCCGTGCGGAGCGTCAGGCCCTGCGCGGGCAGCGCCACCGCCCCCGCCGTAAGACGGCCCGCGCCGTCCTCGCCGCGCTCCCAGAGCGCCACGTGGACGGCCCAGTCGCGGCGGCCCTCCTCGGAGAACTCCCGGGTGCCGTCGAGCGGGTCCACGATCCACACGCGGCCCGCCGTGAGCCGCTCCGCGTCGGCCGTGTTGCGGGTCGGGGCGCGGTCGTCGCCCTCCGCCCGCTTCCCGGCGACCGACGAGCGCCCCTCCTCCGACAGGACGGCGTCGCCGGGACAGCGCTCCGCCAGCGCCGCCATGAGGTACTCGTGCGCCCGCAGGTCGCCCGTGTCCTTCAGGACCCGCGCGTCCGCGAAGCCCACCTCGTCCCGCACGCCGAGCAGCAACCGGCCCGCCGTGGCGGCGAGCTCCGCCGCCAGCACGTGGTCGTCCGCCGCGCCCGCCCTGGTCATCCCTGCACCACATTCCCGACTCGATCGGTCAGCTCGGTCCACTTTCTCATGCGTACCCGACGGGACCGCGCGCCAGGGTCGCCGTCCCACCCACCGGGCGGGCTAGTACGCGCCCGACCCCCGGACCACCGCCGACCAGGTCTTCCACATGATCTGGAGGTCCAGCGCCAGCGTCCAGTTGTCGACGTACCGCAGGTCGAGCCGCACCGACTCCTCCCACGACAGGTCGGAGCGCCCGCTCACCTGCCACAGGCCGGTCAGCCCCGGCTTCACCACCAGCCGCCGGTACACGTCGCCGCCGTACTGCGCGACCTCCTCCGGCAGCGGCGGGCGCGGGCCCACCAGCGACATCTCGCCGCGCAGCACGTTGAACAGCTGCGGCAGCTCGTCCAGGGAGTAGCGGCGCAGCCGGCGGCCGACCGCCGTCACCCGCGGGTCCTCCCGGATCTTGAACAGCACGCCGTCGTTCTCGTTGGCGGCCAGCAGCTCCAGCCGGCGCGCCTCCGCGTCCTGCACCATCGTGCGGAACTTCAGCACGGTGAACTCGCGTCCCCCGCGCCCGACCCGCGTCTGCCGGAACAGCACCGGGCCGTTGCCCGACAGCTTGATCAGCACCGCGATCAGCGCCATCAGCGGGCTCAGCAGCACGATCCCGGCGAGCGCCGCGACCCGGTCGAACAGCCCCTTCAGCACCTTGCGGCCGCCGTCCAGCTCCGGGTGCTCCACGTGCAGCAGCGGCAGGCCCGACACCGGCCGGATCGAGATCCGCGGGCCGGTCACGTCCATCAGCGCCGGCGCCACGACCAGCTCGACGTCGTTGCGCTCGATCTGCCACGCCAGCCGCCGCAGCGCCACCCCGTCCATCTCCGGGCACGCCAGGACGGCCACCGAGTCGGCGCCGATCCGGTCCGCGACCACCGCGGCCTGGCCGAAGTCGCCCAGCACCGGCACGCCCTCCACCTCGGCGACCGCGTCGTCCCCCGACGCCAGCGCCGGCGGCAGGCACACCGCGACGATGTCCATCCCGTGGTAGCGCTTCTTCTGCAGCAGCCGGATCAGGTCGGCCACCGACGTGCGGTGCCCGACCGCGACCACCCGGCGCATGCACTCGCCGTTCCAGCGCTTCTTGTGCAGCCACTTGCGCAGCCGGTACCGCGCCACCAGGGCCAGGAAGGTCCCGAGCGGCAGCGCCATGACCACGTAGCCGCGCGCCACCTCGGTCTTCGTCGCGTACGCCACGATCGCGACCGTCGCCGTCAGGATGAACCCGGCGCGCAGCACCCGGTGGAACTCCTCGTAGCCGACGCCCACGTACCGCGGCTGGTACGCCCGGACAGCACCAGCGTCGGCACCCACACCACCGGCAGGACGACCGTCAGCGCCACGTACGGCGCGTTCAGCTCGGTCGGGACGCCCGGGAACCTCAGCACGAAGGCGATCACGCCGGCCATCAGCATGCTGGCGAAGTCCAGGCACAGCGCGAGCCGCCGGTAGGATCCGCTCCAGCTCTGCGAGGACGCGCGTTTCTGCTCATGGCGAATCGATGACTCGGCCTGGACCTTGTCAACGACGGCCATAAACCACTCACCAATCCCCTGTAACACGCGCCCCGTCAGCGCGATTCACACCGAAGACGGCTGAAGGTCGCCTGAGGTTCACACGTATCCCGAACCTCGTCCGACGTGCATCCTACGACCGCTTTGCCGTGGTCACGGGCAGAACGCGGTCATCCGCTCCGCAGCGCATACAAACGGGGGCGAACACGCACGAAAGCGGCGTCCGGCCTGTCCGAATACCAGCCGGAAAGAAGTCCGCGGCGGCCGGATCCGGTCACCCCGCGTGGAAGACGTTCTGGGCCGTGGCCAGCCCCCCGGACAGCAGCGCCTCCACCGCGTCCGCCGTCCGGTCGACCTCGAGGTCGAGGTCCTTGCGCTCCGCCGCGGAGAAGTCCTTCAGCACGAACGCCGCCGCGTCCATCCGCCCCGGCGGCCGGCCCACCCCGAACCGCACCCGCAGGTAGTCCTTCGCCCCGAGCGACCTGGTGATCGACCGCAGCCCGTTGTGGCCGTTGTCACCGCCGCCCTGCTTCAGCCGCACCGCGCCGAACGGGATGTCCAGCTCGTCGTGCACGACGACCAGCCGCTCGACCGGGACCTTGTAGAAGTCCAGCAGCCCCTTCACCGGGCCGCCCGACTCGTTCATGAAGGACCGCGGCTTCGCCAGCACCGCCCGCACGCCCGCGAGCCGCCCTTCCAGCACGTCCGCACGCGCCCGGTGCGACTTGAACCGGCCCCCGGCCCGTGCCGCCAGGACGTCCAGCACCATGAAGCCCGCGTTGTGCCGGTTCTTCGCGTACGACGGCCCCGGGTTGCCGAGCCCCACGACCAGCCAGAGATCCGCGCTCACCCGTACTCCTCACAGCCGACGGCCCCCGCGGGTGCGCACACCCCGGGGGCCGTCGGCGGTCTTCGCCTATCCGCGGACCTACTCGGCGGACTCGTCCGCCTCGGCCGCCGGAGCCTCCTCCGGCGCCTCGGCGGCCTCGCCCTCGGCCGCCGCCTCCGTCTCGCCCGCGGACACGGTCGCGTCCGCGATCTGCAGGATCAGCGCCTCGGCGTCGAGCATCAGCGTGACGCCGGACGGCAGCTTCAGGTCGCCGGCCAGCACCTGCGTGCCGACCTCGATGCCCTCGATGGACAGGTCGACGGCCTGCGGGATGTGGGTCGCCTCGGCCTCCACCGACACCTGGACGACCTCCTGCTGCACGACGCCGCCCGGGACGACGTCGCCGACCAGGTTGACCGGGAGGTCCACGACGACCTTCTCGCCGCGCTTCACCAGCAGCAGGTCGACGTGCTCCAGGAACCCCTTGATCGGGTCGCGCTGCACGTCCTTCGGCAGGGCCAGCTCGGCGCCGCCCGCGAGCCCCTCGATGGTCAGCAGCACGTTCGGCGTCTTCAGCGCGAGCATCAGGTCGTGACCGGGCAGCGAGATGTGCTGCGGGTCGGTGCCGTGACCGTAGAGGACGGCGGGCACCTTGCCGGCCCGGCGGGTGCGCCGCGCGGCACCCTTACCGAACTCGGTGCGCGGCTCGGCGGCAATGCGTACCTCGGACACGGCGAAAACTCCTCGTTGTTGCGATCCACGGCCGTCCGGCACTGGACGTCCGCTGCGGACAGAGCGAATCAGGCGATGCTCGATGCGTCAGGCGCCTCGAAGATTCGTTGCGTTGCCCGGGGAGTACGGCCCCTGTCCCGACGCCGTACTGAACGACCCGGGGCATACGCGGATTCGACAAGCTTAGCGCATTCATGGCATTGCCCTGGGCCCCGGGGCGGCCTCCCGCGCCCGGGGCCCGGGGCGGCGCGACGCCGCCGGACCCGCCCGGCCCGCTAGCTGTGACCGCCGAAAAGGCTCGTCACCGAGCCGTCCGAGAACACCTCGTTGATCGCGCGGGCGACCAGCGGCGCGATGGACAGCACGGTCAGCTTGTCGAACTGCTTCTCCTCCGGGATCGGCAGCGTGTTGGTCAGCACCACCTCGGAGATCCGCGAGTTCTTCAGCCGGTCGACGGCCGGGCCGGACAGCACCCCGTGCGTCGCGGCCACCACGACCCTCGTGGCGCCGTGGTCGAACAGCGCGTCCGCCGCCTTCACGATCGTGCCGCCGGTGTCGATCATGTCGTCGACCACGACGCAGGTGCGGCCCGCGACCTCGCCCACGACGTCGAACACCTTGACCTCGTTCGCCACGTCCGGGTCGCGCTTCTTGTGGATGATCGCCATCGGGACGCCGCCCAGCCGGTCGCTCCACCGCTCGGTGACCCGCACCCGGCCGGCGTCCGGCGCGACGACCGTCACCTGGGAGGTGTCCAGCCGGCTCTCGAAGTGGTGCGCCAGCAGGTCGAGCGCGAACAGGTGGTCCACCGGGCCGTTGAAGAAGCCCTGGATCTGCGCGGTGTGCAGATCCACCGCGATCAGCCGGTCGGCGCCCGCCGTGACGAACAGGTCCGCCATCAGCCGTGCCGAGATCGGCTCGCGGCCGCGGTGCTTCTTGTCCTGCCGCGCGTACCCGAAGAACGGCGCCACGACCGTGATCCGCTTCGCCGACGCGCGCTTGAGCGCGTCCACCATGATCAGCTGCTCCATGATCCACTGATTGATGGGAGCGGTGTGACTCTGGATCACGAAGGCGTCGGAGCCGCGGACCGACTCCAGGAACCGCACGAACGTCTCACCGTTCGCGAAGTCGTAGGCGGACGTCGGCGTCAACTCGACATGGAGGTTGTCGGCTACTTCCCTGGCCAGGTCCGGGTGGGCTCGGCCGGTGAAGAGCATCAGCTTCTTCTGACCGCTCGCTTTGATCCCACTCACCTCTGACAACTCCCCCTCAATGGAACTGTGCCCTACCCGTGGGGTGTCGTCCCCACTTCCCCCGCGCACCGCGAAGGTGTCCGGCGCACGGGTTGCTCTGTCGTCGTTGTCGTTGTTCATGGAAGACGCCGCTGTCCTCCCCATCCCCGCCTGGGCGCGGGGCAGTCATCATCGGGCGCCGCGCTACGGCGCGCCCTCCTCGCCGTCCCTCGCCCGGCGGGCCGCCTCCGCCGCCGGGGTCCCCGGCCGCTTGCGCTCGACCCAGCCCTCGACGTTGCGCTGCCGCGCCCGCGCGACGGCCATCGCCCCGGGCGGGACGTCCTGGACGATCACCGAGCCCGCCGCGGTGTAGGCGCCGTCCCCCACCGTCACCGGCGCCACGATCATGTTGTCGCTGCCGACCTTCACGTGCGACCCGATGACGCTGCGGTGCTTGCGCACACCGTCGTAGTTCACGAACACCGAGCTCGCGCCGATGTTGGAGCCCGCGCCGATCTCGGCGTCGCCCACGTACGTGAGGTGCGGCACCTTGGTGCCCTCGCCGATGTCGGCGTTCTTGGTCTCCACGTACGTGCCGATCTTCGCCTTGCGGGACAGCCGCGTTCCCGGCCGCAGGTACGCGTACGGCCCGACGGACGCCTCCGGCCCGATCTCGGCCTCCACGCACACCGCGTTGATCACCGCCGCGCCCGCGCCCACGACCGTGTCGGTCAGCGTGCACCCCGGCCCCACCCGGGCGCCCTCGCCCAGGTGCGTCCGGCCGTGCAGCTGCGTCCCCGGGTGGACCTCCGCGTCCGGCTCCGCGGTCACCCCGACGTCGATCCAGGTGGACGCCGGGTCGATGATCGTCACCCCGGCCCGCATGTGGGCCTCGACGATCCGGTCGTTGAGCTGCCGGCGCGCCTGCGCCAGCTGGACCTTGTCGTTCACGCCCTGGGTCTCCACCCAGTCGGCGGCCAGGTGCGCGCCCGCCCGGTGGCCGTCCCCGCGCATGATCGCCACGACGTCGGTGAGGTACTCCTCGCCCTTGGCGTTGTCGGTGGTCACCCGCTTCAGGGCGTCGGCCAGCAGGGCGCCGTCGAACGCGTACATGCCGACGTTGATCTCGTTGATCGCGCGCTGCTCGCCGGTGGCGTCCTTGTGCTCGACGATCGCCGCGACGCTGCCGTCCGCCGCGCGGACCATCCGCCCGTAGCCGGTCGCGTCCGGCATCTCGGTCGTCAGGACGGTCGCCGCGTTGCCCTCGTCCTCGTGGGCCCGGACGAGCGCGAGCAGCGTCTCGCCGCGCAGCAGCGGGTGGTCGCCGTTGGTGACCACGACCGTGCCGGTCAGCGCGCCGGTCTGCTCCAGCGCCATCCGGACGGCGTGGCCGGTGCCGCCCTGCCGTTCCTGGACGGCCGCCTCGGCGTCCGGCGCGTGCTCGGCGAGATGCGCGACGACCTGCTCGCGCCGGTGCCCGACGACCACGACGAGCCGCTCGGGCTCCAGCTCGCGGGCGGCGGCCAGCACATGGCCGAGCATGGAGCGCCCGCACAGCTCGTGCAGGACCTTCGAAGTACGGGACTTCATCCGGGTGCCCTCGCCCGCGGCGAGAACGATGACGGCGGCCGGGCGGCTCGCAGCGCTCACAAGGAGGCTCCTCGGCATCGCGGACGGGATCGACGACGAGCCCGCCCACCTGCGACATCGCACACGGCGGACCCGATACGGGCAGGATACCGCCCGACCCGCTCCTGTCACCCCGCCGCCCGCCCGGACCGGCATCCAGGAACAGCCGTGTCAGCTCCGGCGCAAGGACTCGAACCTTGTCTAAGGGCACCAAAAACCCTTGTGCTGCCAATTACACCACGCCGGATCGGAGTAGACGGATCCGGACAGAGCCGCGAACCGACCGGCCCCAACGATACCTACACCGGCGCCGGTGATCCCACCTCATTGCGGCGATGGCGGCGGGCCCGCGACCGGGCCGGACGACCGGGCAATTTGCCGGAATCGGTGTAGAACCGCCGCTATCGGGCACCCCGTCCCCGAGCCGCGCGAGGGCACCGCCGACGGCCGGCCGGCGCGCGAACGTCCGCTTCGCGCGCGGCGTTCGCCCTGGTGAGAGGAACGTCACCGGGGCGTCCACAACGCCAGGTCCGGCGCCCGGTCACCCTGGAGTTATGTGGCCGTTAGGGCAGTTTCTCGCCGTTTAAACCGTTCGCTGCTGGGCAACTTACGGATCCGTAGGTTACGGTAGCGTAGGTATGGCTGCCCCTAGTCGCAGGAAGTGGTGACGCATGACAACTGCCCCGACCATGGATCCTCCCCGCCCGCAGCGGCGTCCCGAGCTCGCGCCCGAAAAGCAGGGCAACGCCGAACGCGTGCTCGTCGCCGTGTTCACCGGCGTGCCCTTCCTGGCCCTGTTCGCGGCCGTACCGCTCGCCTGGGGCAGGTTCCTGGGCTGGACGGACGTCGTGCTCACGGTGGTCTTCTACGTGCTGTCCGCCGCGGGCATCACGGTCGGCTACCACCGGTACTTCACGCACGGGTCGTTCAAGGCCCGGCGCGGCCTGAAGATCTTCATGGCCCTGGCCGGGAGCCTGGCCATCGAGGGGCCGGTCATCACGTGGGTGGCCGACCACCGGCGGCACCACAAGCACTCGGACAAGGACTTCGACCCGCACTCGCCGTGGCGGTTCGGCAACGACTGGAAGGCACTGACGAAGGGGCTGGCCTGGGCGCACTACGGCTGGCTGTTCGACGCCAACCGGACGTCCAAGCAGCGGTTCGCCAAGGACCTGCTGAACGACCGCGACATCCGGCGCATCCATCTCGCGTTCCCCGGCCTGGTGGCGGTGTCGTTCCTGCTGCCCGCGGTGCTCGGCGGGCTCGTCACGATGTCGTGGACGGGCTTCCTGACCGCCCTCTTCTGGGCCGGCTTCGTGCGGATCACGCTCGTGCACCACGTGACGTGGTCGATCAACTCGATCTGCCACACCTTCGGCAAGGAGGAGTTCGAGGTTCGCGACAAGTCCCGCAACGTGTGGTGGCTGGCCATCCCGTCGCTCGGCGAGTCGTGGCACAACCTGCACCACTCGGACCCGACCTGCGCACGTCACGGCGTACTCAAGGGCCAGGTCGACATCAGCGCGCGCATCATCTGGGCGTTCGAGAAGACGGGCCTCGCCTACGACGTCCGGTGGCCGAACCACGACAGGCTGGCCACGAAGCGCACGAAGCAGGCGGCTTGACCGTCACAATTGATTCCGTGACAGAACCCGCTCCCAGGCCCCGCAGAAAGCGGATGACCGGCAAGGAACGACGCGAGCAGCTTCTCGACATCGGCCGGACGCTGTTCGCCGAGCGCGGGCTGGACGGCACCTCCGTGGAGGAGATCGCGTCGGCGGCCGGCGTGTCGAAGCCCGTGGTGTACGAGCACTTCGGCGGCAAGGAGGGCCTGTACGCGGTCGTCGTCGACCGGGAGTTCGAACGGCTGCTGCGGCTCGTGACGGACTCGCTCGACTCCGCGGTCCACTACCGGAGCAAGCTGGAGAAGGCCGCGCTGGCGCTCCTGGAGTACATCGAGGAGCATCCGGACGGGTTCCGGATCATAGTGCGCGACTCGCACGGCGGCACGGGCACCGGCAGCTACGCGAGCCTGCTGAGCGAGATCGCCGGCGAGGTCGAGTACATCCTGGCCCAGGAGTTCGACCGGCACGGCTACGACGACAAGTTCGCGCCGCTGTACGCGCAGAGCCTCGTCGGCATGGTGGCGCTCACGGGCCAGTGGTGGCTGGACGTGCGCAAGCCCCGCCGCGAGGACGTCGCCGCGCACATAGTGAACCTGGCGTGGAACGGGCTGTCCGGCCTGGAGCCGAAGCCGTCCCTGGATCCGCGTCGGCGCCGCAAGGAGATGGAGCGCCTGGAGAAGCGCGCCGAGAAGGCCGCGGCGAAGGCCGAGAAGGCCGAGGAGAAGGCGGCGGCGCGCGCCGAGAGGGCCCAGCGCAAGGCACGCCGCGACCTGGACGGCCTGGACGGCCTGGCCGACCCGTCAATGTGACGGCAGGCCGCAACCGGTGGCCGTCCGGAGTTCGTCCGGGCGGCCACCGGCCAGGGGTCGCCGGTCTCGGGTCGCGAGTCCGGGAGCTGCGGACGCCGCCCGTCCGGCCGGGTTGGGCACCGCAGGGGAACGAGTGGCTTCCCCCGGCGGGCGGGCGGCATCCCGTCTAGGTCCTCCGCGTGGCGATCACGAAGATCCGCCGGAAGGGGAACAGGGTCCCGTAGGGGGCGGCGGGATAGGCCCGCCTGAGCCTCTCGCGGTACTCGGCGAGGAACTCGCCGGCCTCCTCGGGATCGAGGGCGGTGAGGACGGGTCGCAGCGCGGTGCCCTTGACCCATTCGAGGACGGCGTCCTCACCCTGGAGCACCTGCGTGTAGGTCGTCTCCCACGCGTCGACGTCGCAGCCGTGGCGGGCGAGCAGGTCGAAGTAGCCGGCCGGGTCGAGGACGGGCGCGTCCCGCTGGAGGGAGCCGAGCTTGCCGCGCCACCGCGCGGAGCGGCCCTGCTCGCGCAGGAGCACGTGGCTGGGCGCGTCGAAGTTGCCGGGGACCTGGAAGGCGAGCCGCCCGCCGGGGGTGAGGGAGCCGGCCCACCGGGGCAGCAGGTCGGGGTGTTCGGGGACCCACTGCAGGACGGCGTTCGAGACGATGAGGTCGGCGGGCCGCTCGGGCGCCCAGGCGGTGACGTCGGCGACCCGGAAGCCGAGGCGGCCGGGGATCTCGTGTTCGCGGGCGGCCGCGATCATCTCGGGCGAGGCGTCGAGGGCGTCGATGACCGCGTGCGGCCAGCGCGCCGCGAGGGAGGCGGTGAGCTCGCCGGACCCGCAGCCGAGGTCGGTGACGCGGGCGGGCGGCGGGCCGCCGAGCCGCCCGACGAGCTCGGCGAAGGGCCGGGAGCGCTGGTCGCTGAAGATCCCGTACTGCACGGGATCCCACACGGCGTCACTTTGTCTCGACATCAAGAGACATAGTGCCGTACCTATATCTTGATGTCAAGAATCCTGGCCTGCCGGCGTCCGGCGGGTCGCCGGCGCCCCCTGTTTCTCGATATCAAGACAGGTAGGGTGTCGGCATGCGCGATGAGGTCGACAGGCTGGTCGAGGCGTGGAACACCGAGCGTCCGGACTTGGACGTCCGGCCGCTGCAGGTGCTCAGCCGCGTGTCCCGGCTGGCCCGCCACCTCGACCGCGCCCGCCGCGCCGTGTTCGCCGACCACGACCTGGAGTCGTGGGAGTTCGACGTGCTCACCGCGCTGCGCCGGGCGGGCGCCCCCTACCAGCTGAGCCCGGGACGGCTCCTGAAGGCGACCCTCGTGACGTCCGGCACGATGACCAACCGCATCGACCGGCTGGCCGCGGCCGGGCTGGTGGAGCGGCACCCCGACCCGCTGGACAAGCGCGGCGTCCAGGTCCGCCTCACCGAGGCGGGCATGACCCGCGTCGACGCCGCGTTCGCCGACCTCCTGCGCCGCGAGCAGGCGATCCTGGAGACGCTCTCCCCCGACCAGCAGGCGGCCCTCGCCGGTCTCCTGCGCACCCTCCTGGTCCCCTTCGACGTGTGACCGGGCCCGGGGCCGCGCTCAAAGGGCGAGGGCGGCTTCCAGGGCGGCGGCCAGGCCGCAGAGGCGTTCCTCGCCGCCGGCCGGGCCCACCAGCTGGACGGACGCGGGCAGGTGCGAGCCCGGCAGCGGGACGGGCAGGGCGAACGCTGGAAGGCCGGCGACGTTGATCTGGCCGGCCAGCGAGGTGAGGACCAGATCGGACTCGTCCTCCTCGCCGGGTTCGGGGGCGACGCACGGCAGCACGGGCAGGGCGATCGCGGCGTGCCGGGCGAGGATCGCGTCCAGTTCGGCCCTGATCGCCGTCTGGACGCCGAGGGCCCAGCCGAGCCTCCCCGCGCGGGAGACGTCGATCAGGTGCTGGAGGCGCCGCCCGATGCGCCCGCTGAGCTTCTCCGGTTCGGCGAGCAGCGGGGCGTTCTGCCGCGGCCCCTCGTCGCCGATGATGAACCCGTTCGCGGTCGCGGCGTCGGCGTAGTGCGCGGACGTCACGTCGGCGAAGGGACCGAGGCGGCGGAGCGCGTCGTCGACGGCGGCGTCGATCGCGGGGTCCACGCCGTCCACGCGCAGGCGCGCGATCGTCCACGACGGCTCGTACAGGACGGGCGTGAAGCCGGGTTCGATCAGGCGCATGCCGAGGACGACGGCGCCGACGTCGCGTCCCATCGGCCCGACGACGTCCAGCGTCGGCGACAGCGGGTACACGCCGTCCAGGGGGACGCGCCCGTTGGTGGTCTTCAGCCCGGCGACGCCGCAGCACGCGGCGGGGATGCGGATCGACCCGGAGGTGTCGGTGCCGAACGCGACGTCGGCCTCGCCGGTGGCGACGGCGACGGCGGAGCCGCTGGACGAGCCGCCCGGCACGCGGGACGGGTCGAGGGGGTTCACCGGCGTGCCCGACCACGGGTTGACGCCGTCGGCGGCCAGGCACAGCTCGTTCAGGTTGGTCTTGCCCGCGATCCGGGCGCCCTGCGCGCGGGCGGAGGCGACGACGGGCGCGTCGGCGGCCGCCGGTCCGGCGCGTTCGGCGACGGCCTGACAGCCCGCGGTGGTCGGCAGGCCGGCGACGTCGATGGCGTCCTTGACCGCGAGGCGCGGACCGTCGCCCGGCTCGCCGGTCTCGACGATCCAGGTCGTCATCCGAGGTCCTCGGCGAGCATCAGCCACTCCTCCTCGACCGCGGCGGCCTCGGCCTGGATCTCCTTGAGCCGCGCGTCCAGTTCCTGGAGCCGGGCGTAGTCGGTGGCGTGCGCGGCGAGCTCCTCGTGCAGGCGGGCCTCCTGCCCGGCGAGCTTCTCCAGGCGGCGTTCGAGGCGGTCGAGCTCCTTGCGGGCCTTCCAGTCCTGGCCGCCGCCCTTGGGCTTCGGCGGCGCGGGCGCCGGCTCGTCCCGGACGGCGCCGGGCTTGGGCGCGGTCCCGGCGGCGCGGCGCTGGAGGTACTCGTCGACGCCGCCGGGCAGCATCGACACGCGGCCGTCGCCGAGGAGCGCCACCACATGGTCGGTGATGCGCTCCAGGAAGTAGCGGTCGTGGCTGACGACGACGAGCGTCCCCGGCCAGCCGTCCAGGAGGTCCTCGACCTCGGTGAGCGTCTCGATGTCGAGGTCGTTCGTCGGCTCGTCCAGGAGGAGGACGTTGGGCTCGCCCATGAGGAGCCGGAGGAGCTGCAGGCGGCGGCGTTCACCGCCGGACAGGTCGCCGACGGGCGTCCACTGCCGGTCGCCGGGGAAGCCGAGCCGTTCGAGGAGCTGGCTCGCCGTCCACTCGCGCTTGCCGACGGTGACGCGGCCGCGGATCTCCTCGACCGACTCCAGCACGCGCCGGGACGGGTCGAGATCCTCCAGGTTCTGCGACAGATGCGCGAGCTGGACGGTCTTGCCCTGCACGACCGTCCCGGAGACGGGCCGGACGGACCCGTCCAGCAGGCGCAGCAGCGTGCTCTTGCCGCTGCCGTTCACGCCGACGAGGCCGACCCGGTCCCCCGGGCCGAGCCGCCACGTCATGCGGGTGAACAGGTCGCGCCCGCCGAGCTCGACGGTCACGTCCTCCACGTCGTGGACGGTCTTGCCGAGCCGCGCGGTCGCGAAGCGGGTCAGCTCCACCGAGTCGCGCAACGGCGGCTCGTCGGCGATGAGGGCCTGCGCGGCGTCCACCCGGAACTTGGGCTTGGAGGTGCGGGCCTGCGGGCCGCGGCGCAGCCACGCCAGCTCCTTGCGGAGCAGGTTCTGCCGCTTGGCCTCGGTGGCGGCGGCGATCCGTGCCCGCTCGGCCTTGGCCAGGACGTAGGCGGAGTAGCCGCCCTCGTAGCGCTCGACGCGGCCGTCGACGACCTCCCACGTCCGGTCGGTGACCTCGTCGAGGAACCAGCGGTCGTGGGTGACGACGAGCAGCGCCGCCTTGCGGCCCCTGAGGTGCCGGGCCAGCCAGTCGATCGCCTCGATGTCGAGGTGGTTGGTGGGCTCGTCCAGGAGCAGCAGGTCGGACTCGGGGACGAGCAGCCGCGCCAGCGCGACCCGGCGCCGCTCGCCGCCGGACATGCCGGCGAGCGGCGCGTCCAGGTCGAGGTCGGCGAGCAGCCCGGCGAGGATGTCGCGGACGCGGACCTCGCCCGCCCACTCGTGCTCGGCGCGGTCGCCCAGCACCACGGAGCGGACGGTCGCGCCGTCCGGGAACGCGTCGCGCTGGGTCAGGTGGCCGAGCCGGAGGCCGCGGGCGTGGGTGACGCGGCCGCCGTCGGGTTCGGTCTCGCGCGCGAGGACGGACACGAGGGTGCTCTTGCCGCCGCCGTTGCGGCCGACGACGCCGACGCGGTCGCCTTCGTCGAGGCCGAGGGACACGCCGTCGAGCAGTGGCGACGGCCCGTAGGCCTTGGCGACGTTCTCAAGATTGATCAGATTCACGACGCTTCAAGCGTATTGCCTTCCCCGCGCCGCCCGCGCGGCCCCGCGATCAGTACCCGGGCGGCGGCGGGCCCTGCTGCCCCTGCTGGCCCGGCGGGTAGGGCGGGCCGGGCGGATAGGGGGCGCCCGGCGGCCGGTACGCCGTCCCGGCCTTCCGCTTCGACCTGTTGGCGAGGACCACCACCAGGACGACGGCCCCGATGACGAGGGCGAGGACGAGCCCGAACAACAACAGGACCAGAAGACTGGAGAGCATCCGCATCCGCCTTATCGGGGAAGGTGCCGGGGGGACTGCTCGCGAGCCTACTGCCCGCCCGCGTCCCCTGACACGACCCTTTCGGGCGCGTTGCGGCGCAGTGCCCGGTCGCGGCGGACGGCCAGCAGGACGAGCGTCACCATCATGAGGAGCGCCACGACGCCCATCAGCCCGGACAGGTACGTCATCGCTCCACCTCGCCGGATGATTCGGTGCCGGAGGGAATCGCTGTCACGGGTAGGAGACGCCCGGCATGGGGCGGAAGTTCGCTTGTGTGACGGAAGCAGCTACCGCGGCGCTGTCATACGACCGTGGCGCCCGGGACGGGACCGGACGCCCGCACGATCTGCCCGGCGACGCCGGCGCCGTCCAGCGCGTCCGCGAGCTCGGCGGCGTCGTCGGCGCTCTCGGCCAGGAAGGCGCACGTGGGGCCGGAGCCGGAGACGACGGCGCCGATCGCGCCGAGGTCGCGCCCCGCGTCGATCGTGCGGCGCAGCGACGGGCGCAGCGACAGCGCGGCCGGCTGGAGATCGTTGGTCAGCGCGGCGCCGAGGCCCTTGGCGTCGCCGGTGGCGAGCGCCGTCATGAGCTGCTCGGACACCCGCGGCAGGGTCGCCGCCTCCCCAGCCTCCGCGCGGAGCCGGTCGCACTCCCCGTACACGGCGGGCGTGGACAGGCCGCCGTCGGCGGTGGCGAACACCCAGTGGAAGGTTCCGCGGGCGAGGGCGGGGGTGAGGCGCTCGCCGCGCCCGACGCCGACGGCGGTGCCGCCGAGGACGGCGAACGGGACGTCGCTGCCGAGGTCCGCGCCGAGCTCCATCAGGTCGTCCCGGGTGAGGGCGGGCCGCTCCCGGTCGTCCCAGAGGCGGGCGCAGCCGACGAGCGCCGCGGCGGCGTCGGCGCTGCCGCCCGCCATCCCGCCGGCGACCGGGATCGCCTTGCGGATCCGGAGCCGGACGTCCGGCCGGACGCCGAGGCGCGCGGCGACGAGGCCCGCCGCGCGGGCGGCGAGGTTGCCGGGGCCGGCCGGGACGCCGCCGACCGGCACGCGCGAGTGCGGGGCCGCCTGGACGCGCACCTCCAGGCTCCCCGCGGGTTCGACGGTCACCTCGTCGAACAGGGAGACGGCGTGGAACACGTTGACGAGGTCGTGGTAGCCGTCATCGCGGAGCGGTCCGACGCCGAGCTGGAGGTTCACCTTGGCGGGGACCCGTACCGTCACTGCGTTCACTCGCGAAACCCTACGGGACCCTCATCCGCCGCTGGTGACGGGGAGGTTGCGCGGGTTGAAGTACGGGGTCGTCGCGAGCTCCCGGAGCGCGGAGGCGGCGTGCTTGTCGCCCACCACCGAGTAGGCGCGGCGCTTGTCGCGGGCGCTTTCGGCCTGCTCGTCGGAGTTGAAGTACACGACGGCCTTGACCTGCGGGTCCTGGAGCGTCTTGGCCGCCTCGCGGAGCCACTCGGCGCGGCGCGGGCCGTAGGACTTCGGCACCCCGAACTCGGCGATCATGATGGGCTTGCGGCGCCCGCGGGCCCACTCCATGAACAGCTTCACGGCCTCCGACAGGTCGCGGTAGTCGTAGTCGCCGCCGGGCTGGGCGTCGGCGCAGATCCAGTCGACCTGGTCGTCGCCGGGGTAGTAGGAGCCGGCGTTCGCACCGCTGAAGCCGCGGGCGGTGGGGCACCACACCCACGCCACGTTGTCGACCTTCTCCCGCTTGAAGATCTCCCGCACGTGCTTCCACGCGGCGATGAAGTCGTCCGCCGAGTGGACGCGCTTCGCGTTGGAGGACTTGTCCATGTCGCGCGACCAGCGCAGGAAGACCGGCTTGCCGAGCGCCTTGACGGCGCGGGCGCGCCGCTCGATCAGCTCGTCGTGCTCGCCCTGGACGATCTCGCGGGTGTCGGCGCCCGCCCAGGTCAGCAGCAGGTAGCGGTTGCCGCCGGCGACGGACTTCTCCAGCGCGCCGGGGAAGTCGCTCTTCCAGCCGCGGTAGCTCTGCACGATGTCGAGCTGCCGGCCGAGCTGCCGCTCGAAGCCGGCGACCGGCGCCATGCCGGGCTTGCCGGCGTCCTTCCCGGTCGGTGAACCGGAGGGCGAAGCGGACGCGGAACCCGAGGGCGAGTCCGAGGGCGAGTCCGAGGGGGACGCGGACGGGGACGGCGAGCCGGACGGCAGGCCGGTGCCCTCCGGCGGCACCCAGGCCCCGAAGTAGGCGCCCTGCTTCGGCGGGACGGGCGCCACGCCCGCCCGCGCGGTCGTGGTGATCTTCGGCGCCGCGCCCGCGCCGTCCCCGCAGCTCGCGGCGACCGTCGCGATCATGCCGGCGGTCGCGAGCAGCGCCGTCGCCACGATCGGCATCCTGGCCCGCGTCGTCCGCGAACGCGCCTTCACATCGACCTCCGGCTCCGTGCTGATGCTTGTGATCCCCGAGAGGCGACGCTCAGGGGGTGTGGGGATGATCTCCCCGGCGTGAAGGACCATACTCGGCAATCCGGGCGAAGGCGGCCACGTCCAACGCTTCTCCCCGGGCCCGCGGGTCGACCCCGGCGGCGCGCAGCGCCTCCTCGGCGGCGGGCGCGGACCCGGCCCACCCGGCGAGCGCCGCGCGCAGCGTCTTGCGGCGCTGCGCGAACGCGGCGTCGACCACGGCGAACACCTCCTCGCGGGACGCGGCGGTCGGCGGCGGGTCGCCGCGGGTGAACGCGACGAGCCCCGAGTCGACGTTCGGCGCGGGCCAGAAGACGGCGCGGCCGACCGGCCCCGCCCGGCGGGCCGTCCCGTACCAGGCGAGCTTGACCGACGGCACCCCGTAGATCCGGCTGCCGGGCGCCGCGGTCATCCGGTCGGCGACCTCGGCCTGCACCATGACGAGCGCGGTCCGCAGCGACGGCAGGACGGCCAGCAGGTGCAGGACGACCGGGACCGCGACGTTGTACGGCAGGTTCGCGACGAGCGCCGTCGGCGGCGGGCCCGGCACCTCCGCGATCCTCATCGCGTCGGCGCGCACGACCTCCAGCCGCTCCGCGAGCCCGGGCTCCCGCGCCGCGGCCGTGGCGGGCAGCTCGGCGGCGAGCGCCGGGTCGATCTCCACGGCGACGACGCGGCGCGCCGCCGGCAGCAGCGCCAGCGTGAGCGACCCCAGCCCGGGGCCCACCTCGATGACGACGTCGTCCGGGGCGAGGTCCGCGGCCCGGACGATCCGGCGCACCGTGTTGGCGTCGATGACGAAGTTCTGGCCGAGCGTCTTGGTCGGCCGGATGCCGAGCCGCCCGGCCAGCTCGCGCACGTCCGCCGGCCCGAGCAGCCCCCTGGTATCCCCCACGTCCTGATTGTCGCAGCTCAGGAGAAGAGGAATTTCCCGCAGTTGGGCCACTGGCCCTGCCAGCGTCCGTTCACCTTGTTGTACAGGAGTTGGGCCCGGTAGGTCTGCTCGCCCGAGCTGGCGTCCGACGGCCGGCCCTTCCCGCCGACCGACGTCCACGTGGCCATGGAGAACTGGTAGAGGCCGTAGTACCCGGCCGGGTTCACGGCCTTCGGGTTGCCGCCGGACTCGCACTTGGCGAGCCCCGCCCAGTTCAGCCGCGCCGCCGAGCCGGTGCTCGCCGACTTCGGGCCGACCGCGAGGATCCGCGCGACCGGCTTGCGCTTCACCTTCTGCGCGATGATCTTCTTGACCTTCTTGCCCTTGCGGCGGACGTAGGCGACCTGCACGATCTTGACGCCGGCGCGGCCCTTGCGCAGCTCCTTCTCGCTCCACGGCGGGACCGACGAGCTCTTCTTGCGGATCGTCGGCGCGGGCGTCTTCACGACCTTGGTCACCGGCGCCGACAGCAGCCGCATGATCTTGATCATGTTCCCGGCGGGCTGGTCGGCGGCCGGCTTGACCAGGTCGTGCGGGCCGAGCGCGATCTTCGCCTGCTCCAGGACCTGCTGGACGGTCGTGCCGGTCGTCATCGTCTCGGTCTTCTTCGCGTCGACCACGATCACGATCTTGCGCGGGGCGGGCGCGCTGGTGCGGGGCGCGTCGGCGACGGCCCCGGTCTTCGGGGACGCCGAGCCGCCGTCCCCGCCGCACGCGGTCAGCGCTCCGGTCGCGAGCAGGCTCGCCGCGAGCAGGACGGGGACGGCACGGGGCACGGGTGCGCGACGCGCGGTTGTCCAAGGCACGGGAGGTTCCTCCAGGGGGGCCGGGCTCGGGGGCGCCCGTTCGACGGGCCAGACATTAGAGCCCCGCGCCCGTCCTCCGCCACCTCAACGCCCTCACCCGCACCTTGTGGGCGATACGTCCCTTTTGTCCCACTAGGTCACCAAGGACCGAAGGCGCGCTCCCCGTTCGCCGCGATCGCGGCGCACAGCTCCGCCACGTCCACGCCCTTGACCTCCGCCATCGCCCGGACCGTGTGCGGGATCAGGTAGGAGGCGTTCGGCTTCCCGCGGTGCGGGATCGGGGTCAGGAACGGCGCGTCCGTCTCCACGAGGACGAGGTCGAGCGGCGCCGCGCGCAGCGCCTCCCGCAGCGGCTCGGCGTTCTTGAACGTGACGTTCCCGGCGAAGCTCATCAGGTAGCCGTGCTCCGCGCAGATCTCCGCCATCGCGGCGTCGCCGGAGAAGCAGTGGAAGACGACCGTGTCCGGCGCGCCCACCTCGTCCAGGATGGCGAGCACGTCGTCGTGCGCCTCCCGGTCGTGGACGACCAGCGCCTTGCCCGTGCGCTTGGCGATCTCGATGTGCCCGCGGAACGCGCGCCGCTGGTCGTCCTTCGGCGCCCAGTCGCGGTAGTAGTCCAGGCCCGTCTCGCCGATCGCGCGGACCTTCCAGTGCGCGGCGAGCAGCTCGACGTCGGTGAGGACGGCGTCGGAGATCCCCGTCGTCTCGTTGGGGTGGATCGCGACCGCCGCGTACACGTCGTCGAACTCGCCGGCGGCCTCCACGGCGAACCGGGAGGACGGCAGGTCGCAGCCGATCGTGACGATCCGCGCGATCCCGGCCGCCTTCGCCGACTTCAGCTGCTCGTCCACGGGCGTCTCGACGATGTCGAGATGGCAGTGGCTGTCGAAGACGTCGACGGGCAGGCGCTCGGGCAACGGCGGGTAGGACCGTGAGGCCTGCCCGTCCCCGTCTCGGGTCACGTGTTCTCCAGCCTGGCGAGTTCCTCGTCCACCACGGACGTGTCGAGCTTCTTGAACAGCGGCGTCGGCTTGGCCAGCGGCACGCCCGGCTTGATCGGCATCGACTCCCAGCGCGCCTCGGTGGCGTAGTCGCCGGTGAGGACGCGGTAGTCGGGGCCGCCCTCCTCCGACACCGTCTTCAACTCCGGCATGCCGCTCCACACACCCTGCCCGCCGAGCATCTCGTACACCTTCTGGGACGAGTTCGGCAGGAACGGCGTCAGCAGCGTCTTGGCGTCGTCGACCACCTGCAGCGCGGTGTGCAGGATCGACTTGACGCGCTCGGGGTCGTCCTTCAGCTTCCAGGGCGCCTGGTCGGACAGGTACTTGTTCGCGTCGCGGACGACGTCCAGCGCCTCGGTGATCGAGTTCTTGAACCGGGACCGCCCGAGCTCGGCGCCCACGGCCGCGAACGCGTTCCGGCTGCGCTCCATCAGCGCCCGGTCGGCGTCGGTGAGGTCGCCCGCCTCCGGGATCGCGCCGTAGTTCTTCGCCGCCATGTTCACCGACCGGTTGACGAGGTTGCCCCACGCGGCGACCAGCTCGTCGTTGTTGCGGCGGACGAACTCGGCCCAGGTGAAGTCGGTGTCCTGGTTCTCCGGCCCGGCGACCGCGACGTAGTAGCGCAGCGCGTCGACGTCGTAGCGCTCCAGGAAGTCCTTCACGTAGATGACGACCTGGCGGGACGAGGAGAACTTGCGGCCCTCCATCGTCAGGAACTCCGACGACACGACCTCCGTCGGCACGTTCAGCGCGCCCAGCGAGCCGGGCGTGCCGCCCTTGTCGCCCTGGCCGCTGTAACCGAGCAGCATCGCCGGCCAGATCTCGGCGTGGAAGACGATGTTGTCCTTGCCCATGAAGTAGTAGGACAGGGCCTCCGGGTCCTGCCACCAGGCGCGCCACGCCTCCGGGTCGCCGGACCGCCGCGCCCACTCCACCGACGCGGAGAAGTAGCCGACGACCGCGTCGAACCACACGTACAGCTTCTTGGCCGGGTTGTCGCGCCAGCCGTCCAGCGGGATCGGCACGCCCCAGTCGAGGTCGCGACTGATCGCGCGGGGCTGCATGTCGTCCAGCAGGTTCAGCGCGAACTTCAGCACGTTCGGCCTCCACTGGCCCTGCTTACCGCGCAGGTACCGGCCGAGGACCTCGGTGAACGCGGGCAGGTCGAGCATGAAGTGCTCGGTCTCCACGAACTTCGGCGTCTCGCCGTTGATCCGGGACACCGGGTTGATCAGGTCGATGGGGTCGAGCTGGTTGCCGCAGTTGTCGCACTGGTCGCCGCGCGCCCCGTCGTACCCGCAGATGGGGCAGGTGCCCTCGATGTAGCGGTCCGGGAGCGTCCGGCCGGTGGACGGCGAGATCGCGCCCATTGTCTTCTGCGGGAAGATGTAGCCGTTGTCGTAGAGGCCCTTGAAGACCTCCTGGACGACCGCGTAGTGGTTCAGCGTCGTCGTGCGGGTGAACAGGTCGTAGGACATCCCGAGGCCGTGCAGGTCCTCGGCGATCACCGCGCTGTACCGGTCGGCCAGCTCGCGGGCGGTCACGCCCTCCTTGTCGGCCTGCACCTGGATCGGCGTGCCGTGCTCGTCGGTGCCGCTGACCATCAGGACCTTGTTGCCCGCCATCCGCTGGTAGCGGCTGAACATGTCGGCGGGCAGCGCGAAACCGGAGACGTGCCCGATGTGACGGGGCCCGTTGGCGTACGGCCATGCGGGCGCGGTCAAGATATGACGGCTTGACGAGGACATGGAATCAAGGGTAGTCGCGTCACGGCGGCACCGGCACGCGAGTAGCCTGGCCCGCATGCCCCAGATCACCTCCGACGACTCCGCTGCGCGGACGGTGACCGGCGGCGAGCCGAAGGACGGGCCATCCGGGAGCCTTCTCGCGCGGGCCGCGCGCCGGGTGCGGCGGACCCGCCGGGTCGTGTGGCTGTCGCTGCTGGTCACGGCGGCGACGGTGCTCGCGCAGTGGACGGTCATGACGCCGCCCCTGTACTTCGACCCGTACTACGTGTGGCTCGCCGCCCGCGACTGGCCCGACATCCCGCTCGCGCAGTGGCCGTTCGACGAGGTCCCCCACCAGGTCACCCGGATCGGGCTGGTGCTGCCCGCCCGGCTCGCCCAGGAGGTCCTCGGCGACGGCCAGGCCGCGTACTTCGCCGTCGCCGGGCTCGGCGGCGCCGCGTTCTTCGTCGGGACGTACCTGGTCGTCCGCTCCCTGTTCGGCGACGTGGCGGGCGTCGCGTCGGCGGCGATCCTGCTCGTCCACCCGTTCTTCACGATGACCAACCCGTTCGGCCACGAGATCACCTGGTCGACCGGGGTGATGCTCCCGGACATGCCGGGGGCCGGGCTGTTCACGATCGGGATGGCCGGGCTCGTCGTCGCGAGCCGCAGGACCGGCCGGGCGCAGATCCGAATGCTGCTGGCCGCCGGGGTGTTCCTCGGCGCCTCGTTCCTCGTCCGCGAGTTCCTGGCGTTCCTGTTCCTCGCCATCCCCGCCTACCTGGCGCTGCTGCGGATCCCGTGGCGCCGCAACGTCACGGTCGGCGCGCCGATGCTCGCGATCCTCCTGCTGAACTTCCTCCACAACCAGATCGTCTGGGGCAGCCCGCTCGCCGGGCTCGTGTCGGCGGCCGAGCACGGCGGCCAGTCCCGCGACTACGTGACCCGCGCGCTCGCCGCCCGCTCGTTCCTGCGCGCGATGCACGACTGGAACCCGCTCGGCCTCGTCTTCACCGCCGCGCTGGCCCTCACGATCGTCGGCTGGGCCGTCACCCGCGACCGGCGCCTCGGGCTGTGCCTGGTGTGGTTCTTCACGCTCGCCGTCCCGCTGACGCTGTTCTCCGGCGTCCTCGACCCGAACAGCATCTCGCTGCGCGCGTGGCTCCAGCGATACTGGTTCTCGGTGCTGCCCGCGCTGCTCGCCGGCGGGTTCGGCTCGCTCATCCTGATGTTCCGGATGCTGCCGTCCGGCCTCGTCTCCCGGCTGCGTCTGCGGACGGTCGTCGTCCCCGTCCTCGCGGTCGTGCTCGGCGGGACGTACGCGGTCGCCGCCGTCCGCGCCGTCCCGGACCTGCCGCGCGACAGGGCGTGGAACGAGCTGCGCGGCTATCTCGGCGACCACCGCGACATCACGCTGATCTGCGCCGACCGGCGGCTCGCGCAGACCCTCACCTTCTACACCCGCGACATGTGGGGGCGTCCGGTCTGGCGCGGCGAGATCCGCGACTTCCCGCACTACCTGGGGCAGGTCCCGCGCAACGCGACGGAGGGCCCGATGCTCTACACGCGCTGGCGCGGCATGGAGTCGCAGATCGGCGGCGGGTGGCGGCCTTCCCCGGCCGAGGGCTGGACGCTGATGTGGCGCTCGTCGGACGGGGTCCTGGAACTCTGGAATCCCCCCTCCGGGGGGTCTGGGGGGTCGTCCCCCCAGAAATGACGCGAATCCTCCGCCAGCACTGGCTAAGGGCTAGCGGGTCCAAGCGACCCAGTCGCCTTCGACGGTGCGCCGGCTGTCGACGACCTTCCAGCCGGGCGGGGCGCCTTTCGGCCAGGACGCGGTGGCGGGCTTGTCCTTCGGCCACGCCAGGACGACCATGTCGACGTTCTGCGGCGGCGGGGTCCAGCGGGCGTCGAAGACGCTGCCGTCGCTCCACCAGGCCCAGTAGTACTGCGACAGCCGGATCGTCCACCAGATGTTCCAGTCGACGGCGATGGAGCGCTGCTTCGTCAGGTCGACGCTGTCCCGGATGTCGGTGTGGGCGGTCTCGGCGCGCACGAGCGGCTGCGCGATCCGGTCGGTCGCGGTGGCGCACATGCCGACCGCGACCACGGCCAGCAGGCCGGCCAGCACTAAGGGCCCGTGGCGGCGGAGCCGGACGGCCGCCACCGACACGCCGAGCAGGACCAGGCCGGTCAGCGTGGCGTGCCAGAGGCGGAACGCCGTCCAGTCCCAGGTCAGGAAGGCCGTCTCCGGGAAGTCGTAAGCCGTGAAGGTGTACTGGGTGAGCAGGTCGCCCGCGTACCACTGGACGACGCACGCCGCGACCACCGCGAGCATGGCCGCCGCACCCGCCGCCCACAGCACCGTCCTGCGCGCGGCGGACGCCAGGACGGCGACCCCGGCCGTGAACAGCACCGGCGTGACGCAGGCGAGGTAGCGGCCGTACACGTAGTTGCCGATGCGGTACTCGACCGGCAACGCCGCCGAGGTCGCGAACGCGATGCCGGCCACGAGCGCGAGGACGGCGAGCGCCAGCGCGCGCACCGGGCCGGGCCGGCCCGGCGCCGCTGCGGGCCGGACCGCGAGGAAGGCCGCCGTGACGAGGCCGACGGCCGCCACACCGCCGGTGGCGACGGCCTGGTACCAGACCTGGCCGGTGCCGAGCGACAGCATCCAGCCCCACCCGTCCAGGGTGGTGAGGCGCCGGACGACGTTGCCGCCGAGGTCGTTGTCGCCCTGCGGGTACATGTGCGGCAGCAGCGACCGGTTCAGCAGCATCCCGGCGGCCGTCGCGGCGGCGAGCACGAGCGCGGCGCCGGACGAGGCGCGCCAGGACCGCCAGCGCAGCACGAGCGCGGCGCCGAGCAGCGCCGCGTGCACGGCCAGCAGGATCGCGCCGCGCGTGTGGCAGGCGTAGGCGTACGCCACCAGCAGCGACGCGCCCGTCCCGGACAGCGCGAGCCGGACCGACGAGCGGCGGCCCGCGGGCGGCGGGGCGTCCAGCCAGGCGTGGACGAGCAGCAGCCAGCCGACGAGGACGACCGGGAGGATCGCGTCCGTCAGGACGAACTCGGAGTAGAACAGCACGCACGGCAGCAGCGCGGTCACGTGCGCGAAGACGTACGACCAGCGCCGCCGCAGCCGGAACCGGCGCAGCAGGAGGTAGGCCAGCGGCAGCATCACCGCGCTGACCAGCGCGTTGATGACGAGCGCCGCGCGGTAGACGCCGACCGGGCCGGTCGCGAACCAGAACGCGGGCGTCAGCAGCAGCGGGTAGCCGCCGCGGTACACGGTCCCGAACGACATGTCGGCGTCCGGGCCGCCGGTCAGGACGCGGGCGGCGAACAGGTACCCGGACTCGTCCGGCGTCGCCACCGGCACCGTCTGCCCCGATCCGAGCCACAGCCGGATCGCGACCTGCGCGGCCCAGCCGAGCACGAACAGCCAGACCCAGCCGCGGCGGTCGGGCCGCGGCGGCGCGGTGCCACGATCCGCCGGCGTGACCGGCGGCCGCGCGACGGCCGTACCGCCGACCCCAGGGGACGCGGCGTCCGGTGTGCGCGGCCTCATCGGCCCGCGGCGCGCCGGGCGCGGACGGTCGGGTAACGGAGATCCATCGACGGACAAGCCTGTCATAGTGCGTACGGGGAACCGGGCCCCGGCGTGGAAGCGCTCGGCAACGGGCGGCCGCGCCGGGTCAGCTCTCCGACGCGCGCTCGTCGCTCTCGGACGTCATCGCGGGGGCCTTCCCGCCCTCGTCGCCGCTCTCGGCCTTCTCCGTCTTCGCCGCCTTCTCGGCCTTCTCGGCCTTCTCGGCCTCGCCGCGGGCCACCTTGCGCACGGCGGCGTCCACGACGCCCGCGGCCTCCTCGGCCACGTCGGTGATCGGCGGGTGCTGGCGGCGGCGGATGCCGAGGATGCTGACGAACAGCGAGGCGAAGATGGCCTGGAAGCTCATCACGAGCGCGGTCGCGGCGGGGACGACGATGCGCAGGGAGTGCCGCGGGTCGAGCTCGCCGAAGCTGTTCACTCGCCAGTGCAGCAGCGACGCGACGAGGCCGGCGAGGCCGGCGACCGCGAGCAGGCCGCCGAGCAGCAGGCCGCGTTCCAGGCTCCACCAGTCGATGATCTTCTGGACCCTGCTGTCGTGCGGCAGGAATCCCTCCTGCATCGCGTAGACCTTGGTGAGCAGCGCGAACAGCACCGCCTGGAAGCCGATCACCAGCGCGGCGGACGCGCCGACCAGCGTGTCGACGTCGAACGCGATCTCCCCGACGGTGACCGGGCCGGTGGACAGCGCGATCCCGGCGACCAGGCCGAGCGTCATGAAGACGAGGCCGGGGATGAGGAACAGCCAGCGCGGGCTGTAGAGCATGAGGAAGCGCAGGTGGCGCCAGCCGTCCCGCCAGGTGTTCAGGTGCGGGGCGCGGGTGCGGCCGTCCGGGGACAGGGTGGTCGGCACCTCGCGGATGTCGTAGCCCTGCAGGGTCGCCTTGACGACCATCTCGCTGGCGAACTCCATGCCGCCGGTCTGCAGCCCGAGCCGCAGGATGGCGTCCTTGTCGAAGGCGCGCAGCCCGCAGTGGAAGTCGCCGATCTTGCTGCCGAAGAACAGCCGCCCGACGAAGCTGAGCACCGGGTTGCCGAGGTAGCGGTGCAGCGGCGGCATGGCGCCGTCGGCGATGCCGCCCTTGAACCGGTTGCCCATGACGAGGTCGGCGCCGTCGCGCAGCTCGTCCAGGAACGGGCCGAGGGTGGTGAAGTCGTAGGAGTCGTCGGCGTCGCCCATGGCGACGTACCTGCCGCGCGCGGCCCGGATGCCCCCCATCAGGGCGTTGCCGTAGCCCTTGTCGATCACCGGCACGACACGCGCGCCCGCGTCCCTGGCCAGCTGCTGGCTGCCGTCGGTGCTGCCGTTGTCGGCGATGACCACCTCGCCGTCGATGCCCTTGTCCTCGAAGAAGCCGATGGTCTTGCGGACGCAGGTCTCGACCGTCTCGGCCTCGTTCAGACATGGCATCACTACGGAGAGTTCCACGCGATCTCCTTCGTTACCCCTGGTGACCGTCTGCGGTGTTGTTCAGTAATCTCTGTTTTCCCGCGGGGCGGCCCGTCGTCGTTCATGATGCCTGCCGAGGACGGGTAATGATGGCCGCTCTCGTCAAGAGCACCCGTATCGTGTTGCCCACTTGCAACCGAAAAACCCTCTCCGCCACGGTCGCGGGCGGCAGGCTAGGACGTCAAGCATACGGGCACAGCGGCCCGGAAAGGGTGGGCGGCTGTGACGCGTGCCGGAGAACGCAGTGCCACCGGACCGGGGGCCGGACACCGAAGGGGAGGTGCGGCAGTGGCGGGGGATACGCCGCGGGGCACCGCGCTCGACGATGCGGCGCAGGGCGGCACGGCCCTGGCCACGGCGGGCGGGGCCGCCGTGAACGGGCCCGCGGCGGGGTCGAAGGTCGACACGCCCGGCGGGACGGCGACCGCGACGGATTCGGACACCGCCATTAAGGACGGTCCGGAATCCGGCTCCCCGACCGGCCCGGAAACCGGGGACCCGCCGGGCGGCGAGACCTCCGCCGCAGGTGGCCGACGGCGCGCCCGCGGGCTCTGGACGCTCGCGCGCCGGCACCCCGCGTTCAGTGTGATCATTACCACAGCGGCGCTGCTCCGCCTGGTCGCGATGCTCGGCTACCAGCCGGTGATGTTCTTCAACGACAGCTTCGACTACCTGAACGTCGCGATGGACCCGTACCCGCACCCGCTGCGGCCCGACGGGTACTCGTTCCTGCTCGTCCTGCTCAAGCCGTTCCACAGCTTCGCGCTCGTCGCCGCGCTGCAGCACCTCATGGGCCTCGGCATGGGCGTGATGATCTACGCGCTGCTGCGCCGCAAGTTCCGGCTGCCGGGCTGGGGCGCCGCGCTCGCGTCCGCGCCGGTGCTGCTGGACGCCTACCAGCTGCAGCTGGAGCACCTGGTGCTGTCGGACACGATGTTCACCTTCCTCGTGATGTGCGCGGTGACGCTGCTGCTGTGGCACGACCGCCCCACCTGGAAGATCGCCGCGGCGGTCGGGCTCATCGTCGGACTGGCGTGGCTGACCCGCTCGGTCGGGATGCCGGTGCTGCTCGGCGTGCTGGTGTACATGCTGATCCGGCGCAGCGGCTGGAAGGTGATGGCCGTGACGCTGGCCGCCTGCTCGCTGCCCGTGCTCGCCTACGCGGGCTGGTACAAGGCCGACAGCGACAAGTTCGCGATCACCGAGAGCAACGGGATCTTCCTGTACGCCCGGGTGTACAAGTTCGCCGACTGCCACCAGATGAAGAACCTGCCGGTGAGCGAGTACCCGCTGTGCACCGAGCCCGCGAACCGGCTGCCGAACTCGCAGGACGGCATCTGGAACGCCCGCTCCCCGCTCAACCGCTACACCGGCACGCGGTTCAGCCCGGAGAACAACGCGCTCGGCAACGACTTCGCCAAGCGGGCGATCATCGCGCAGCCCGCCGACTACCTCCAGGTCGTCGCGCACGACTTCTTCCGGGTGTTCCGGTGGGACCGGACGGTGTTCCCCGACGAGGCGACGTACTCGCAGTACGAGTTCCGCAAGACGAGCAGGCCGCTGCCCGACTGGCACATGCCCCGCGGCGGGACGGCGTCCCAGGACGCGAAGGGCTACGAGCACGGGGACGCGCGCACGCAGGTCGTGGAGCCGTTCGCCGGCGTCGCCCGCGGCTACCAGGACGTCTTCTACCTGCGCGGAACGATGATCGGTGGCATCCTGCTCGTCGGCCTGGCCGGGCTGGTCCCGCTGTGGCGCCGGTTCGGCGGCGCGGCGCTGCTGCCCTGGACGCTCGCGACCGGGCTGCTGCTGGCCCCGGCCGCGACCGCCGAGTTCGACTACCGGTACGTGCTGCCCGCCGTCCCGCTGGCGGCGCTCGCCGCGGGCATGGCGTTCACGCCCGAGGTCCGCGGCACGGTCGCCGGCTGGGCGCGCCGCCTCCGCCGCCGTGCCGCCTCGACCCCGAAGGACGAGCAGGAAGCACAG
Source organism: Actinomadura madurae (assembly GCF_900115095.1). Lineage (GTDB taxonomy): Bacteria > Actinomycetota > Actinomycetes > Streptosporangiales > Streptosporangiaceae > Spirillospora > Spirillospora madurae. The sequence continues at coordinate 461,526 of NZ_FOVH01000003.1, read as the reverse complement.
GACGCGCAGACCCCGGTGGACGTGCAGAAGGCCACGGCGTCCCAGGTGCCGTCCTAGAGGGTCCTAGAGGTCGCCCTTGGGGCGCCTACCAGGCGTGCATCCGGCGGAGATGGAACACCATCGCCACATCGCTGCTGCTGCGGGCCTTCGGCACCTCGCCCTGCCTGCCGCGCACCGCGGACAGCGCCTTGATGTTCTCGCTCCCGCACTTCGGGCAGCACCGGTCCATCCACGGCGTGGTGCAGGGCTGGCCGTCCCGCACGTAGATGACCGCCTCGTTGCCGTGCCCGTCACCGGAGTGCCGGACCTCGAACTCCTCGTCCCAGGTCGTCGCGCAGCTCAGGCACTCCAAGCCCCAGACCTCGTGGCTCGTCCATGCATCCAGCACGGCATTCACCCCCTCGGCGGCCGCCTCACACGGTTCTGACTCCATGGTGACCCCGCCGGCACGGTTCTGCCACGCCCTCGGTCACCCGATGTTCTGTATGCCCAGAAAGAACCGGATGGACCGTTCCGATGCCGTGACTATTTCCTCGCCTGGACGACCGCGTCATAGACCGTCCGCTTCGGGGCGCCGTTCTCCCGGGCGACCTCCGCGATCGCCTGCTTGCGCGGCGTTCCGGCCTCCTCGCGGGCGGCGACCGCCGCCGCCAGGTCGGCCGGGTCCGACAGCCCCGGCCGCTCCGGCGCGCCGCCGACGACCAGCGTGATCTCGCCGAGCACGCCGTCCCGCGCCCATTCGGCGAGGTCGCCGAGCGGCCCCCGCCGGACCTCCTCGTAGGTCTTGGTCAGCTCGCGGCACACCGCCGCGGGGCGGTCGGCGCCGAACGCGTCCGCCATCGCGGCGAGGGTGGCCGGCAGCCGGCGCGGCGACTCGAAGAAGACCAGCGTGCGGGGCTCGTCCGCCAGCGCGGCCAGCCGACGGGCCCGCTCGCCCTGCTTGCGGGGCGGGAACCCCTCGAAGCAGAACCGGTCCGTGGGCAGGCCCGACACCGCCAGCGCGGTCGTGACGGCGGACGGCCCCGGCAGCACCGTGACCGGGACGCCCGCGGCGACCGCCGCGACGACGAGCCGGTACCCGGGATCGGACACGCCCGGCATGCCCGCGTCGGTGATGACCAGGACGTCGCGGCCGGCCAGCAGGTCCTCCACCAGCCCCGCGGCCCGCGCCCGCTCGTTCAGGTCGTTGTACGACACCACCCGGGCCGCGATCTCCACGCCGAGGTCGCCCGCGAGCCGCCGTAGCCGCCGCGTGTCCTCGGCCGCGATCACCGGTGCGTCCGCCAGCGCCGCCCGCAGCCGGGCGGAGGCGTCCTCCGCCCGGCCGATGGGCGCCGCCGCCAGCAAGAGAGTCCCAGTCACAGAGGTATCTTCCCAGCGGCGCGATCCCCGGGAACCCGGGCCCGCCCGGGACGACGGGCGGGGTCCGCGCTTCGGCGCGCATCCCGGCGGCCGGGCGCCCGTACGATGGCGTGATGGCGACGACGGATCTGGCCTCGGCTCCCGCTCCCGCGTCGCGGCGGCGGCCGCCCTCGCTCCGGGAGTGGCTCGCCCCCGCGATACCGGGGAGCCCGCTGCTGTCCTGGCTGGGGCCGCTGCTGGTCACGGCGATCGCCGGGTACCTGCGGTTCGACCGGCTGGGGTCGCCGAAGGCGGTCGTCTTCGACGAGACGTACTACGCCAAGGACGCGCTCGCCCTGCTGAAGTACGGCTGGGAGCACAACACCGTCGAGAACGCCGACAAGATGCTCATCGCCGACCCGGACGCGCACATCTGGGGAAGCGGGCCCGCGTTCGTCGCGCACCCGCCGTTCGGCAAGTGGATGATCGCGATCGGCGAATGGATGTTCGGCGCGACGCCGTTCGGCTGGCGGTTCATGCCGGCGCTGGTCGGGACGCTGTCGGTGCTGATCCTGTGCCGGGTCGCGCGCCGGATGACCGGGTCGACGCTGCTCGGCTGCGCGGCCGGGCTGCTGCTGGCGCTGGACGGCCTGGCCTTCGTCACGAGCCGGGCCGCGCTGCTGGACGTGTTCGTCATGTTCTGGGTGCTCGCCGGGTTCGCCTGCCTGGTGAACGACCGCGACCGGTCCCGCCGCGATCTCGCCGAGAAGATCGAGCGCGGGCACACCTCGGTGTACGGGCCGTTCCTCGCGCACGGCTGGCGCTGGGGCGCCGGTGTCTGCCTCGGCCTCGCCTGCGCGACCAAGTGGACGGGGATCTTCTACGTCGCCGCGTTCGGGCTGATGGTCGTGCTGTGGGACTACGGCGCCCGCCGGGCGGCCGGGGTGCGGGCGCCGTTCGCCGGGACGATGCTGCTGGAGGCCGTCCCGGCGTTCGTCCAGCTCGTCGTGGTGGGCCTGGTGACGTACCTCGCGACCTGGTGGGGATGGATCTTCAAGCCGGGCGGCTGGGGACGCGGGAAGGCGTCCGACCACCTGCTGCTGCGCCCGTTCGAGGCACTGCCGGACCTGTGGCGCTACCACTCGGAGATGCTCGGCTTCCACACCGGGCTGGACGCCAAGCACCCGTACCAGTCGTGGCCGTGGGACTGGCCGGTCCTGCGCCGTCCGGTCGCGTTCTTCTACACCGAGCCGAAGAACGCGTGCGGCGGCGCGTCCCGCTGCTCCCGCGAGATCCTCGGGATCGGCACGCCCGCGCTGTGGTGGGGCGCGCTGGTCGCGCTGGTCATCGTGGTGTTCATCTGGCTCATCCTGCGGGACTGGCGGGCCGGGGCGATCCTGCTCGGGTTCCTCGCGGGCTGGCTGTCCTGGTTCCCGTCGGCGTTCGCCGAGCGGACGATGTTCCTGTTCTACGCGACCCCCCTGATCCCGTTCATGGTGCTGGCGGTCGTCCTGGTGCTGGGGTATCTGATCGGGCCCGCCCCGGCGGGGATGGCGGGCGCGCACGCGGCGCGTTCCGGCGAGAGCGGGTACGACGGGAGCTACGCCACCGCCGACGACCTGCCCGAACGGCACGACGCGGGCGGGGGGCGCCCGCCTTCGCCGCTTCAGGGCGCCGGCCTGCGGCGGCTGGTCGGCGCCGCCGCCGCGGGCGCGTTCATGCTGGTGGTCCTGGCGAACTTCGCCTACTTCCACCCGATCCTGTCGGCGCAGACGCTCCCGTACGACGACTGGCACGAGCGGATCTGGTTCCAGTCCTGGGTCTAGGCCGTCCGCCGGTCTATGCGGCGGCGTTCGCGGTGACGGCCGCGGCCCTGACCGGACGCAGCGTCCGGCCGCCGAGCATGCACAGGAGCAGGGCGAGGACGCCGCCGGCACCCGCGCCCGCGAAGGCGCCGGGGACGCCCGCGAGGTCCTGCCCGATCCCGGAGACGAAGGAGCCCAGCGAGCCTCCCGCGCCGACCGCCGCGACGACCCACGCGAACGCCTCGGTGACGGTGCCGCTCGGCGCGAGCCGGTCGACGAGGCTGAAGCTGCACGCCAGGACGGGCGCGAGGAAGACGCCGGAGAGGAACGCCAGCACCGACATGACGGGCAGGCCCGGCGCGAGGACGAGCGGCACGTACCCGGCGGCGAGCGCGGCCAGCAGCCAGGGCAGCCGGTGGTGCGGCTCGCCGGCCCAGGAGCGGGCGCCGTAGACGATCCCGCCGATGAGCGCGCCGCCCGCCATGCAGGCCAGCAGCAGCCCGGACGCGAGGTCCCGGCCCTGCTCCTCGGCGTAGGCGACGACGGCGACGGCGTAGACGCCGAGCGCGACGCCGGCGCAGGCGAGGGACAGCAGCAGGACGCGCAGTCCCGGGGAGCGCAGCGGACCGGCCCAGTCGGAGGCGCGCGGCGCGCCCCGCCACCGGCGGGACGGCCCGGACAGCGCGACGACGAGCGTCCCGGCGATGCCGAGGGCGCCGGTGATCAGCAGCGCGGTCTCGGTGTTCACGAGGGCCGCGGCGACGACGAGCAGCGGCCCGACGGTGAAGATGACCTCCTGGGCGGCGGCGTCCAGCGCGTAGGCGGCGTCGACCTGCTCGGGGCCGTCGAGGACGTCCGGCCAGAGGGCGCGCAGCCCGGCCTCCAGCGGCGGGGTGGCGAACCCCGCGGCGACCACGGCGGCGACGGACACCGGGAGCGGGTCGGCGCCGACGGCGGCGAGGAGGGCGAACCCGGCGGCGGCGACGCAGGCGGCGGGCACGAGGACGCGCGGCTGCCCGGCACGGTCCATGACGCGGCCGAGGACGGGCTGCCCGGCGGCCGTCGCGAGCCCGAAGACGGCGGCGAGCGTCCCGGCGAGGGGGTAGCCGCCTCCGTCGGCCCGGATGTGGAGGACGACGGCGAGCATGCCCATGCCGTTCGGCAGCCGGCCGAGCAGGGTGCCGCCCAGCAGCCGTCCCGCGTAGGGCCGGCGGAGGAAGACGACGTAGCCGCGCATGTGTCCAGCCCCCCGCTGTACTGTGTGGTCGATCCCCGTCATACGTATAACCCGACCGGTCATACGTACCATCTCCGGACCCTTCGGCTCTAGTCTGTTTTTGTCCTGATATCGAGGCAGGGAGGTGCGGGTGCCGGCCATCAGCCGTCCCACCAGCAAGGACGTGGCTCAGGAGGCCGGGGTCTCGCAGTCCACGGTCTCGCTCGTGCTGGGCGGCAAGTGGAGCGGCCGCGTCTCCCCCGCCACGGTCCGCAGCGTGCGCAGCGCCGCCGAGCGGCTCGGCTACCGGCCGAACCAGGCGGCCCGGAACCTGCGCCTCGGCACGACCCGGACCGTCCTGCTGATGGTCCCCACCCTGACCGCGCCGTTCTTCGGGCCCGTCTACACGGGCGCCGCGCGGGTCGCGGCCCGGCACGGCTTCGGAGTGGTGGTCTCCACCTGGCCGGACGACGCGACGGGGCCCGCCGACAGCCCGTTCGCGGCGCCGGACGAGGCGATCGACGGCATCCTCGCGTCCTCGATGGCCCCGGAGGCCCTCGCCGGGTTCCCCGGGACGCCCGCCGTGATGCTCGACAGCGGGCCCCGCGGCGACGTCCCCACGGTCGACTTCGGCGTCGCCGACGGGATGCGCGCGATCGCCGGGCACCTCGCCGGACTCGGCCACCGCCGGATCGGGCACCTGGCCGCGGCCGTCGACCAGTGGACGTTCCACGCCCGCGCCGAGGCCCTCACCGCCGCCTTCGCGGACCTGCCCGGCGGCGTGGTGACCCGCGCGGCCTGCGCGATCGACGTCGGTGCGGCGAAGGACGCCGCCGTCCGGCTGCTGGCGAACCCCGACCCGCCGACCGCGCTGGTGTGCGACGACGACCTGGTCGCGGCGGGCGCGTACAAGGCGGCGCGGGCGGTCGGCCTGGACGTCCCGTCCGAGCTCTCGGTCACCGGCTTCGACGACGTCCTGCTGGCGACGGCGCTGGAGCCCGAGCTGACGACCGTCCGGCTCCCCGCCGAGGAGATGGGCGCGGCGGGCATGACGGCGCTGCTGGACCTGCTCGCCGGACGCACTCCCGCTCCCCGCGTCCTGCCCGGCGATCTGGTCGTGCGGGGCTCCACGGCCTCCCCCCGGTACGGCTGACCGCGCGGTCCCGGATTTCCCCAGAAAGCCGGGTATAAGGGGCACATGGGATCCCATCCGTCTGAGACGGACATCGAGGGGCGTCCGGAGAACCGGATCGGCGCCGCGCCCCCGAGGACCAGGGCCTGGCGCGGCGGCAAGGTCGAGGCGGAGGGCTTTCCCGTCGCGGAGGTCAGCGACCACCTGGCCCGCCCGGACGTCGTCGTGTGGCTCGACCTGTGCGGGCCGCGCCACGACGACCTCCGCGTCATCAGCGACGAACTCGGGCTCGACCCGGTCGCGGTGGAGGACGCGGTGTCCCGGCACGAGCGCGCGAAGCTCGACCGCTACGACGGCTACGGGTTCCTCAACGTGTACGTGCCGACGGTGCGCGGCGGCCGGCTGACCATGCACGAGGTGTCGGCGTTCGTCAGCGAGCGCGCGCTCGTCACGGTCCGGCAGGACACCGGGTTCGACGTGGACGAGCTGATCCGGCGCTGGGACCAGAGCCCGGACGCCGAGGGCACCGACCAGACCGCGGCGTTCCTGCTCTACGGGGTGCTCGACATGGTCGTCGACCTGCAGATGGAGGCCGTGCAGGCGCTCGACGACGAGACCGACGAGGTCGAGGAGCTGGTCTTCGACGACGCGTTCCCGGTCAAGGAGATCCAGCGGCGCAGCTTCCTGCTGCGCAAGAACCTGGCCGCGCTGCGCCGGGTCGCGCTGCCGATGCGGGAGATCCTCAACACCCTGCTCCGCCGCGACCTGCGGCTCGTCCCGCCGGCGCTCGTGCCGTACTTCCAGGACGTCTACGACCACACGCTGCGCGTGGCGGAGTGGACGGACGGCCTGCGCGACCTCGTCGCCGACCTGCTCGACACCCGGCTGGCGCTCCAGGGCAACCGCATGAACGAGGTGATGAAGAAGGTCACCAGCTGGGCGGCGATCATCGCCGTGCCGACCGCGGTCACCGGGTTCTACGGGCAGAACATCCCGTATCCGGGGTTCTCGCAGCACTCCGGGTTCATCGTGAGCACGGTCATCATCGTCGTGTGCAGCGTCGGCCTCTACGTGGTCTTCAAGCTCCGCGACTGGCTCTAGCCGCCGCGGCGTCCCAGCTCAGGGCCGACGAATATCCGTTCGCGTATCGATCATCATCCGATATCAATATTGGACATCGCGCCGGCGGCTCTGGTCTCCTCTCCCGCATGACGACACACGCTCCCCATATCCGGCGGTTCGGCGCGGCCGCCCTCGCTCTGTCCACGTTGGCCGGGATCGCCGGCTGCGGCGCCGGGTCCGAAACGTCCACCCGGAACGCGGCACCGCGGAGCAACACCTCGCAGGTGGCGACGTCCCCCGATCCCGCGCAGGCCGAGGTCACCGAGCGGATCAAGCGGCTGGAGGCGGCACGGCACACGCGCATCGGCGCGTTCGCGATCGACAGCGGCACCGGGCGCTTCGTCGGGCACCGCGCGGACGAGAGCTTCCCGTTCGCCTCCACCTTCAAGGCGATGGCCTGCGGCGCGGTCCTGCGGAAGGCGCGCCAGAGCGCACCCGGCCTGCTCGACAAGGTGATCCACTACACGAAGGACGACCTCGTCGAGTACTCCCCCGTCACCGAGCAGCACGTGGACACCGGCATGACGGTCGCCGACCTCTGCCACGCCGCCATCACCCAGAGCGACAACACCGCGGGGAACCTCGTGCTGAGGCAGATCGGCGGGCCGGCCGGCCTCACCGCGTTCCTCCGCACGCTCGGCGACCGCGTCAGCCGCAGCGACCGCTGGGAGACCGCGCTGAACGACTGGAGGCCGGGAGAGAAGCGCGACACCACCGCCCCGCGCCCGTGGGCGAACGACCTGCGGGCGCTCACCACCGGCGACGCGCTCGTCCCCGCCGACCGCCGCCGCCTCATCGGCTGGATGAAGGCCACGGTCACCGGGGACAAGCGGATCCGCGCCGGGCTGCCGAAGAGCTGGACGGTCGGCGACAAGACCGGCACCGCCGGCGTCTACGGCAACGCGAACGACATCGCGATCGCCTACCCGAAGTCCGGTGCCCCGCTCATCATCGTGATCACGACCACGCGCCCCGGCGCCGAGGACGAGGCCGACGAGACCTCGATCGCCCGCACCGCCACGATCCTCGCGAACGCCCTGCGCTGATCAATTGCCTTCCTCTCCTCCTTCGGGCCTTGACGGCCCTCCATCGTCGAGGAAAGCGGCGATCGCTGCGCTTACGACGCCGCGCGGAGGAAGGCGGCGGCGATGGGGGCGGCGGCTTCGGCGCCGGTGCCGCCGCCCTCGACGATCACGGCGAACGCGACGTCCTTGCGGTAGCCGATGAACCAGGCGTGCGTCGGCGGGTTCTCCCCCTCGCCGTACTCGGCGGTGCCGGTCTTGCCCGCCGTCCCGGACGGGAACCCGACCCCGGCCGCGGTCCCCTCGCTGACCACCGCGGGCATGAGCGCGTGCAGCGCGCTCTTCACCGCGGGCTCCAGCCTCTTCGGCTGCTCCGGCTCGCGGCCCCCGGCGTCGGCGGCTCGCGCGGCGAGCGAGGCGTCCACCAGGCGGGGCGAGCGCCAGGTGCCGTCCGCCGCGGCGGCGGCGACGCCCGCCATGTTCAGCGGGCTGGTCAGCACCTGGCCCTGGCCGAAGGACGCCGCCGCGAACGCGGTGTCGTCCTTGGCGTCCGGGAACGCGGCGCGCACGGCGGGCAGTCCCGCGATGATCGGCGCGTTGAAGCCGAACTGGGACGCGACCTGGGCGAGCCGCTTCTCCCCCAGCTTGTCCACGGCGAGGCGCGCGAACGTCGTGTTGCAGGAGTGCGCGAACGCCTCGCGGAGCGGGACCGTCCCGAAGTCCTCGTGCTTGTAGTTGTGGAACGACCGGCCGCCGATCGTCGTGGTGGCCGGGCAGCCGACCTTCGTGCCCGCGCCCATGCCGCCCGCGACGAGCGCCGCCGCCGTGACGACCTTGAACGTGGAGCCGGGCGGGTACTGCCCCATCAGCGCGCGGTTGTAGCCGCCGGGCTTGTTGGCCACGGCGAGGATCTCCCCGGTGGACGGGCGCAGGGCCACCATGGACGCGGGCTTCTTCACGTCCGTGAGGGCCTTGCCCGCGGCGGCCTGCACCTTCGGGTCGATGGTCGTCTTCAGCGGCTTGCCCTCGGTGCCGCCGAACCTCTGCAGCGTCTTCACCGCCCTGCCCTCCGCGTCCACGATCTGGACGGCGAGGGCGGGCGTGCCGGCGAGGTGGCGCTCGTACTGCCTCTGCAGGCCGTCCGCACCGGCCGGGTCGCCCGCGCGGTACGGGGCGCCGAGCTTCTTCGCCAGCTCGGCGGACGCCGGCCCGACCGGCCCGGCGATCTGCTGCGCGGACCCCGACGGCGACGCGCTCAGGTCGCTGCCGTCGGCGGCGAGGACGGCGGCGCGGTCCGGCCAGGCGCGGGCCGCGCGGAGCCGCTGCCCTTCCCGGAGGTCCGGGTGCATGATCTGCGGCGACCACCGGACGAGCCAGTCGCCGTCGCGCTCGACGAGCGGAAGCGCCCCCTCGAACCGCCACGCCCGGTCGCCGGCCAGCGTCAGCTCGGCGCTGTAGGCCCCGCCCGCCCGGCCGTCCTTCGGCCGGCCGACCGAGGCGACCGTGTAGCGCTGCCGGGTGACGCCGAGGTCGTCGCGCATGCGGGCGAGCCGCTGCTCGAAGTCTGCCGGCGGGCGGTCGGTCAGGGCCTTCATCGCGGCGGCGTCGCCGCCGCTCCAGGCCGCGAGGAACCGCCGCGCGGTGTCCTCCGGGTCGTCCCCGCCGCGCAGGAACCACACCGCCCCCGCCCCCACGATCACCACCGCCACCGCGATCGCGGCGGCGGCGAGCATACGGGATCGGCGCATCATCGGACTCCTTCCCCTTCGATGGAGCCACAAGGACACCAGCCGCCGCCCGGAAAGTCCAAGATTGATATCGATTCAGAGAGATATCCGGATTGCTATGATCGCTGGTCGTGAACCTGGTGGGGCACCTGCGATGCTTCGTCGTGGTCGCCGAAGAGCTGCACTTCGGCCGCGCGGCGGAGCGGCTCGGCATGGCCCAGCCGCCGCTGAGCCAGCGTATCCAGCGGCTGGAGAAGGAGCTCGGGGTGCGGCTGTTCGACCGGTCCAGCCGCCGGGTGCGGCTCACCGCGCCGGGCGGCCTGCTGCTGGAGGAGGCCCGTGACATCCTCGTCCGCGTGGACCGCGTCTACTCCGTCGCCGAGCGGGCCCGGCTGGGCGAGCTCGGCACGGTGCGCGCGGGCCTGCCGAGCGACCTCGCCGGCCCGATCGTCGCCGCGCTGATCGCCGCGTTCCGGGAGCGCCGCCCCGACCTGCGGCTCGACCTGCGCGAGACGGGGACGACGGAGCAGGTCCGGGCGCTCGCCGAGGGCGCGCTGGACGCCGGGGTGGTGCGGCACCCGTGCGACGCCCGCGACCTGGAACTCGGCCCGATGCTGGCGCAGCCCCTCGGCGTGCTGGTCCCCGCCGCCGGCGATCTCGCCGCGGCGCCCGAGGTGCGCCTGGCCGACCTCGGCGGCCGGGCGCTGGTCGTGCCGCCGCGGGAGGAGGCGCCCGGCGCCCATGACGAGGTCCTCGCGGGATGCCGCCGGCACGGGTACGCGCCGGCGGCCGTCCACGAGGCGCGGCATCCGGGGTTCGCGCTGGGGCTCGTCCTCGCCGGGACGGCGGTGGCGCTCGTCCCGCGCACCGAGGACACGGCCGGTGTGGCGTGGCGGCCCCTCGCCGGCGAGCCGCTGGCGTGGCGGACGTCGTGCGCCTGGCGGCGAGCCCGCGATCCCGAGCACGCCCGCGCGATCGCCGACTTCACCGCCGTCGCGACCGCGGTACTGCGCGACGAGGCAGGCATGACACCGCTGGACGGCGCGCCGGCGCGCCGGGTCGTCCCGCGTCCGTCGTCGGGGTTCCTGGCATGAGCGAAGCGAACCGGGGGGCGTGGGGGGTCGGCCCCCCACCAGCGGCCGGCATGAGCGAAGCGAGCCGGGACGTGGTCGTGGACGTGGTGGGGCGGATCGAGGCGGAGTTCCGGGCCGCCGGGGTCACCGGGTTCCTGCACGTCGTGGACATGGACACCGGGCGGGAGGTCGCGGTCGGCGCCGACGAGCCGGTCGTGCTCGCGTCGGTGTTCAAGGTGCCGCTGCTCGTGGCGTTCCACCGGCAGGCCGCGCGGGGGCTGCTGGATCCGGCCGAGCAGGTCACGCTGCGCCCGGACGACCGGACCGCCGGGCCGACCGGGGTGTCGGCGCTGCTGGACGAGGTGCGGATGTCGCTGCGCGACCTCACCTGCCTGATGATCACCGTCAGCGACAACGCCGCCGCCGACGTCATCATGGACCGGGTCGGCCGGGAGGCCGTCAACGCGACGGCCGCCGAGCTCGGCCTGGACGGCACCGTCATCGAGGTCGACGGCCGCGAGCTGCACGAGACGCTGCTCGCCGACGCCGGCGCGGGCAGCTTCGCCGAGGTGTGGGCCATGCTGGACGATCCGGGCGTGCGGGGGCGGCTGCGCGCCCTCGACCCGCTGCGCACGAGCCGCAGCACCCCCCGCGACATGACCCGGCTGCTGTCGATGGTCTGGCGGGACGAGGCCGCGCCCGCCGGCGGCTGCGCGGCGATGCGGCGCCTGTTCGGCCTGCAGGTGTGGCCGCACCGCCTCTCCTCCGGGTTCCCCTACGACGACGTCGTGGTCAGCGGCAAGACCGGCACGCTGCCGACGCTCCGCAACGAGGTCGGCGCCGTCGAGTACCCCGACGGGGCGCGCTACGCGGTGGCGGTGTTCACCAGGTCGCTGCTCCCGATCGCCGTCCTCCCGGAGGCCGACGCCGTCATCGGCACCGCGGCCCGCATCGCGGTGGAGTCGCTTCGCCGCCCGTGAACGTGAGCGGGGGGTGCGGACGACACACCATCCGATCTGAAAACATAAGCTGTACCCCTCTTTTGGGCGTTCTTGGGGAGAGTTCGTTGCGGCTGCCGGAGCATCTGGAACCACTGCTCACCGACGAGCCGGTGCTCGACGTCTACTCGTACGGTCCGTGGCGCGTGCCGGACGGGCTGTTCGAGGAGATCGCGACCCGGATCGACGGGCTGGCGGCCGACCCGCGGGCGGTGGAGCTGACCACCGACGAGCACAAGCTGCTGACGCTGCCGGCGTCGCTCGTCACCGCGGAGATCTTCGGGATGCTGGCGTTCCTGCCGGGCGGCGGCGCGATCAAGGCGGGCTCGTGGTCGCAGCTGCCGGAGCGGCTGCTGCACCGGCACCTGGTGAACCCGGGGCCGCTCAGCACCCGGATGACCCGCTGGGACGCGCCCGGCGGCCGGTGGCGCCCGCCGGTGGACTGGCTGATCGAGGCGCCCGACCGGGAGCTGGCGATCGAGCTGGCCCGCGACTGCCTGTCGGTGCTGGAGGGCATCGAGCCGCTGGAGGAGCGCCGCAAGGCGCTGCTGCGGCTGTACGACGACCCGCCGGCATGCGACGTGAACCTGCCCAAGATGGAGCTGCGCGAGCACTGGCACGCGCACGCGGGCGACGACATCGTCGCCGCGGTGCCCGAGCTGCTCGGGCCCGTCGGGTATCTGGAGTGGGTGTGCGCGGGGCTGCTCGCGTCGTACGAGCGGCTGTCGGAGGCGGCGCCGCGCGACGAGAGCGTCGAGGTCCACCTGATCCAGCTGCTCCTCCAGGGGAGCATGGAGGAGGTCCCGGCGGAGCTGGCGGTCGCGCTGGGCGAGGACCGGTACCGCGAGCTCCAGCAGCGGTTCCCCGCGGAGCGCCGCGGGTTCAAGGCGGGCGCGTGGCAGGAGCGGACGCGGGCGTGGCTCGTCCGGGCGCTGGTCGCGGGCGCCGCCGACGCCTGCCGCGGCTGGCTGGACATGGCGATGCGGTTCATCGCGGTCGTCCAGGGCCTGCCGGGCGACCCGTGGTTCCCGAAGTCGGAGTGGATCCCGGTCGGCCAGTTCCAGACGGACCTGCGCCGCCTGTACGCGCCGCGCCGCCGCGTCGTCAACCCGCTCACCGAGACGCTGCCGAGCCTGCCCGCGGCGGCCGACGGCGCGTCCGCGGGCGCGGCGGGCGGGCGTCCGGAGATCGCCACGTCGCTGGTCGGGCAGCCGGAGGTGACGGCGGCACTGGACGAGCTGACCCGCGGCAGCGAGCCCGTCCGGCTGCTGCTCAGCGGGCCCGACGGCACCGGCAAGCGGGACGCCGCGCAGGAGCTGGGCAAGGCGCTGGCGCTCGGCCGCGACCCGCACTGGATCACCGAGAACCTGTTCGCCGGGCAGCGCCTGTCGGACGCCGTCGCCCGGCTGCACGCCGACGCCCGCGACTGCGCCGGCGAGCGGCTGCTCATCATCGAGGGCCTGGACGGGATCGTCACCGACCCCGGCAACGGCGAGGCGCTGGCCGCCGAGCTGCACCGGCTGCTCGCCGTCCACCCGGACCTGAACCTGGTGGCGCTGTGCGACGCGGGCGGCGAGGACCGGATCCGCGACATCAACCCCGTGCTGCCGCAGCGGTTCCGGATCGCGCGGACCCGGCCGTTCACCGCGGCGGGCCACGCCGAGCTGTTCCGCCGGGCGCTGGACGCCCGCGGGGCGCGCGGGACCCGGCCGGCCGTGGAGGCGGCGGGCGCGCTGCTGGCGGCGACGCCGCCGGTGCAGACGCTCCGCAACGCCCGGCTGGCGCCGCATCTCGCCGACCTGACGGTCGCGGCGGTCCGCGCCCGGACCGCGCCCGGCGACGAGCTCGTCGTCCGCAAGCAGGACATCCCCGACACGCTGGACACCGCGCAGGTGCCCGGGAACCCGCTGGCGGAGCTGCGCGACCTCACCGGGCTCGACACCGTCAAGCACGAGATCGCGCTGCTGGTCGCCGGGACGCACGCGGCGCGGCTGCGCAGCGAGAACGGGCTCCAGATCACCCCGCCGACGCGGCACATGGTGTTCACCGGCAACCCGGGGACCGGCAAGACGATGGTGGCCCGGCTGCTCGGCCGCATCTACAAGCGGCTCGGCGTGCTGTCGTCCGGGCATCTGGTGGAGGCGTCCCGCGCCCACCTGGTCGGCGAGTACATCGGGCAGACCGCGCCCCGGACACGGCGGCTGGTGGAGCGCGCGATCGGCGGCGTGCTGTTCATCGACGAGGCGTACACGCTGACGCAGTCGCCGCTGAAGGGCGACTACGGGCACGAGGCGATCGCCGAGCTGGTCAAGCTGATGGAGGACCACCGCGACGACCTGGTCGTGATCGTCGCCGGCTACCAGCAGGAGATGGCCGAGTTCCTCGCCGCCAACCCGGGCCTGGACTCGCGCTTCCCCAAGCAGATCCACTTCCCGGACTACACCGACGACGAGCTGATCACCGTGTTCGGGCAGCTCGCCGCCGCCGACGGGTTCGAGCTGGCGCCCGGCACCGCCGACGTGCTGCGGACGATGCTGCGCCGCGCGCCCCGCGGCCCGTCGTTCGGCAACGGCCGCCTGATGCGCAACATGCTGGACGTCGCCGTCGCGAACCAGGCGGACCGGGTCGCGTCCGCCGCCGTGTCGGTCAGGAAGGAGGGGCCGGCCGGGAAGGGCGCGTCCGGGAAGGACGGGGAGCCGGTCAAGGTGCCCAGCCGGAAGGAGCTGGTCACCCTGACCGCCGACGACCTGCCGCCGCTCCTCGACCACCCCGAGGAGTTCTTCGGGCTCTACCTCTGACCGGAGCTCTCCGGGGGGTGTGGGGGGTCGTCCCCCCGCAGAGGCCCGAGCCGGTCGGCGGCGGCGAAGAGGAGGCTCTCGGCGCCGCGCCGGGCGACGAGCTGCGCCCCGACGGGCAGGCCGCCGACGGTCCCGGCGGGGACGGTCAGCGCGGGCAGCCCCAGCACGTTCCACGCGGACGTGAGGCTGACCAGCAGCGGGGTGAGGGGGCCGAGCCCGACCTCGGTGGCACCGATCGGCGGGGCGGTGATCGGCATGGTGGGCATCGCCAGCAGGTCGTAGCGGTCGAGCAGCGCGTCGACCTCCCGCGCGTGCCGGTCCCGCTCGCGCAGCGCCCGGACGAGCCGCCAGCCGGGCATCCGGGCGGCCTCCTCCAGGCGCCCGAGCGTCTCCGGCCGGTAGAGGCCGGGCGCCTCGGCGACCCGTTCGGCGTGCACGTCGGCCGCCTCGCTGAACTCGACGGCGAGGAACACCTGCCGGATCCCGGCGAAGTCGACCCGCTCGGCGGGCGCGTCCGGGAACAGCGCCCGGACGGTCCGCTCCACCTCGGGGTCGCAGGCGGGCGGCTCGATCCAGGCGATCCGCCCGTGCGGGGCGGCCGCGTCCACGGGCGCGGGGTCGGCCTCCGCGGGACCGGTCAGGGCGCGGTAGGCGGTGCGGCAGTCGGCGGCGGTGCCGGCGAGGACGCCCACGTGGTCCAGCGAGCGCGCCAGCGGGAACACGCCGTCGGCGGGGATCGCGCCGTGCGCGGGCTTGAATCCGGCGATCCCGCAGAACGCGGACGGGATGCGCACCGACCCGCCGGTGTCGGTGCCGAGGGCGAGCGGGACCATCCCGGCGGCGACGGCGACCGCGCTGCCGCTGCTGGACCCGCCCGACATCCGCTCCCGGTCGTGCGGGTTGCGCACCGGGCCGTTCACCGACACATCGCCGGTGCCGCCGAACGCGAACTCCTGCGTGCCGGTCTTCCCGACGATGACGGCGCCGGCGTCGCGGAGCATCGTCACGCACGCGGCGTCGACGTCGGCGACATTGCCGGCGTAGTGCGCCGAGCCCATCCCGGTGGGCAGGCCCGCGACGTCGATGATGTCCTTCACGGCGACGGGGACGCCGTGCAGCGGGCCCCGGTCGATGCCGGACGCCCGCTCCTCGTCCGCCCACGCGGCGGCGGCATCGGCGCCCTCCGGGTCCAGGGTCACGAAGGCGTTCAGGTCGGGGTCGACGGACTCCAGGGCGCGCGCGGCCAGCTCCCGCGCCGACGCCCGTCCCGAACGCAGGTCGCGGCCGATGCCGGCCAGCGTCCGTCCGGAGAAGAACCCGCCCATTCCGCCTCCTTGCCCGTCACCCGTACCGGTCTGCGTAGCATGGCAGACCGCACGCCGGCCGGGACGCCGGACGCCCGAGACCTCCGCTGGTCGCTCTGCGTCGCCCATTCGTCGCACAGCGTCAGCCTCTCGTCGCAGCCCGTCCGCCGTTCACCGACCGCCGCCCCGGAGCGGTGAACCTACGCGCCGGTACGAGGCAGGCTTCAACGCACCGAGGGGAGACGCCGGCACCGGTTCGCTGGGGGGCGGGGCGGAGGTCCGCCGATCAGCGGCGCGATCACCGCCCCTGTAACCGGCCGGCGTCCGCATCCAGGGTGGGGGGAACGAGGCCACGGCCACGCGCCGTGGCCTCGTTCGTGCGCGCGGGACGTTAGGCCCTGGCCCGGCGCGCGTTCCGATGATGGGCTCGCCGTGACGGTTCAGGACGCCGGTTCGGGGGACGTGATCCCCCCAGGGCGGTACGAGCACCGGAGGGACGCGCCATGGCCGAGTCCGTCGCCATGAACGATGACGACGTGAGGGAGATCGACGCATACTGGAGAGCCGCCAACTACCTGTCCGTGGGGCAGATCTACCTGCTCGACAACCCGCTGCTGCGCGAGCCGCTCGCCCGGGACCACATCAAGCCGCGGCTGCTCGGGCACTGGGGCACCTCGCCGGGCCTGAACTTCTGCTACGCCCACCTGAACCGCGCGATCAGGACCCGCGACCTGGACATGATCTACATCATGGGGCCGGGGCACGGCGGGCCCTCGGCGGTCGCGAACGCGTGGCTGGAGGGCACCTACAGCGAGGTGTACCCGGACGTCTCGCAGGACACCGCCGGGATGCGCCGGCTCTTCCGGCAGTTCTCCTTCCCCGGCGGCGTGCCGAGCCACGTGGCGCCGGAGACGCCCGGGTCCATCCACGAGGGCGGTGAGCTGGGGTACTCGCTCGCCCACGCGTACGGGGCGGCGTTCGACAACCCCGGCCTGGTCGTCGCCTGCATCGTCGGGGACGGCGAGGCCGAGACCGGGCCGCTGGCGGCGAGCTGGCACTCCAACAAGTTCCTCGACCCGGTGAAGGACGGGGCCGTCCTTCCGATCCTGCACCTGAACGGCTACAAGATCGCGAACCCGACGGTGCTGGCGCGGATCCCCGAGGAGGAGCTGGTGCAGCTCCTCGACGGGTACGGGTACCGGCCGTTCCTCGTGAGCGGGGACGAGCCGGCGTCCATGCACCGCAAGATGGCCGCCGCGCTCGGCCAGGCGCTCGACGAGATCGCCGAGATCCAGCACGGCGCGCGCACGGGGCGGGCCTCCGAGCGGCGCCGCTGGCCCATGATCGTCCTGCGGTCCCCCAAGGGCTGGACGGGCCCGAAAAAGGTGGACGGCCTGCCCGTCGAGAACACGTGGCGCTCCCACCAGGTTCCGCTCAGCGGCGTCCGCGACGACCCCGGGCACCTCGCGCAGCTGGAGGAATGGCTGCGCTCCTACCGTCCCGAGGAGCTGTTCGACGAGGAGGGCCGCCCGGTGGCCGCGCTGCGGGCCCTCGCGCCCGAGGGCGGGCGGCGGATGAGCGCCAACCCGCACGCCAACGGCGGGCTGCTGCTGAAACCGCTGACGCTGCCGGACTTCCGCGACTACGCCGTCCCGGTGGACAAACCGGGCACGACGGCGTCCGAACCCACCCGGAGGCTCGGGGCGTTCCTGCGCGACGTCGTGAAGGCCAACCCGTCCAACTTCCGGATCATGGGCGCGGACGAGACGGCGTCCAACCGGCTCGGCGACGTGTTCGAGGCGACCGACCGCGTCTTCCAGGGCGAGCGGCTCCCGACCGACGAGCACCAGGGGCCGTCCGGCCAGGTCATGGAGGTGCTGAGCGAGCATCTGTGCCAGGGCTGGCTGGAGGGCTACCTCCTCACCGGGCGGCACGGGCTGTTCAACAGCTACGAGGCGTTCGTGCACATCGTCGACGCGATGTTCAACCAGCACGCGAAGTGGCTGAAGGTCACCCGCGGCCTGCCGTGGCGGCGGCCGATCGCCTCGCTGAACTACCTGCTGTCGTCGCACGTGTGGCGGCAGGACCACAACGGCTTCACCCACCAGGACCCCGGCTTCCTCGACGTCGTCATGAACAAGAAGCCGGAGATCATCCGGGTGTACCTGCCGCCGGACGCCAACACGCTGCTGTCGGTCGGCGACCACTGCCTGCGGTCCCGGGACTACGTCAACGTGGTCGTGGCCGGGAAGCAGCCCGCGCTGAACTGGCTGCCGATGGACGCCGCGATCGCGCACTGCACCCGCGGCATCGGCATCTGGGAGTGGGCGTCGACGAGTTCGCCCCGACCAGCCGACCCCGCCGACCACCACGGAGGCGGCGCCGACCCGGACGTGGTGCTGGCCTGCGCGGGCGACATCCCGACGCTGGAGACCCTCGCCGCCGCCGACCTGCTCCGGCGGCTGTTCCCCGAGCTGCGCGTCCGGGTCGTGAACGTCGTGGACCTCATGCGGCTGCTGCCGCCGAGCGAGCACCCGCACGGCATGCCGGACGCCGAGTACGACGCCCTGTTCACCACGGACAAGCCCGTGATCTTCGCGTTCCACGGCTACCCGTACCTCGTCCACCGCCTCACCTACCGCCGCGCCGGGCACCCCAACCTGCACGTCCGCGGCTACAAGGAGGAGGGGACGACGACCACGCCGTTCGACATGGTCATGCTGAACGACCTCGACCGCTACCACCTGGTCATGGACGTCATCGACCGGGTCCCGTCGCTCGGCGGGCGCGTCGCCCACGTCCGGCAGCGGATGGCCGACCAGCGGCTGTTCCTGCGCGCGTACACCCGGGAGCACGGCGAGGACGCGCCGGAAGTGAGCGACTGGACGTGGCCGTACTGATGCGGGTCCTGACGGTCAACCCGGGGTCGAGCAGCCTCAAGGTGAGCCTGCTCGACCCCGACGGCACGGTCCTGGCGGACGACGCGGGCGCCGAGCACGAGCTGGCCGGGCTGGTCGGGGAGCTGCCGAAACCGGACGCGGTCGGCGTCCGGTTCGTCCACGGCGGGACCGACTTCACCGAGGCGGTGCGCGTCGACGCCACGGTCACCGCGCGGCTCCGCGACCTCGCCGACCTCGCCCCGCTGCACCAGCCGGCGTCCCTGGAGGCGCTGTCGGCGGTCACCGAGGCGCTGCCGGGCGTCCCGGTCGTGGCCTGCTTCGACACCGCGTTCCACGCCACCCTGCCGGACGAGGCCGCGACCTACGCGCTCCCCCGGGAGTGGCGGGAGCGGTTCGGCCTGCGCCGCTACGGCTTCCACGGGCTGTCGTTCTCCTACGCCGTCCGCCGGGCGGGCGAACTGCTCGGGACCGACCCGGCGGGGCTCCGGATGGTGGTGTGCCACCTCGGCGCGGGCGCGTCGCTCTGCGCGGTCGCCGGCGGCCGGTCGGTGGACACCACGATGGGCTTCACGCCGCTGGAAGGCCTGGTCATGGCGTCGCGGGCGGGCAGCATCGACCCCGGCATCCCGCTGTGGCTGATCAAGCACGGGCTGACCGCCGAGGAGGTGAACCGGGCGCTGGAACGCGACTCCGGGCTGCGCGGCCTGACCGGAACCGGTGACATGCGCCGCATCCGCGAGCTGGCCGCCGCCCACGACGTCGCGGCCCTCGCCGCCCTGGACGTCTACCACCACCGGCTCCGCGCCTGCGCCGCCGCGATGACCGCCTCGCTCGGCGGGCTCGACGCGCTCGTGTTCACCGGGGGCGTCGGGGAGCACGACCCGTCCGTCCGGATGCGCCTCGCCGAGGACCTCGGCCACCTGGGCGCCGCCGTCGACCCCGACCGCAACGCCGCCGCGGACGGGGACACCGACATCACCCACGCGGGCGCCGCCGTCCGCACCCTGGTCGTCACCGCCCGCGAGGACCTGGAGATCGCCGCGGCCGTCCGCAACTGCCTCCGTCCGGGGTGAGCCGGACGGGACATCTCCCCCTTGACCATGCAATTGTGGTGAACTGGTAGTTAGCCACAATAAAGTGTGATGGTGGACAACGCGTCGAGCGCTATGGAGGGCGCTGCAGCCAGGAAGCTGGAGAACATCCAGGCGATCCTCGGCGAGACGTTCACCCACGTGGACGTCGACCAGTTTCTGGACACGCTCCTCGAACGGGTCAAGGACGTCCTGGAGGTGGACACAGCGACCGTCCTGCTCCTCGACAAGCCGGGGCGCGATCTCGTGGCGACCGCCGCGCGGGGCCTCGAAGAAGAGGTCGTCCAGGCGGCCCACGTCCCGATGGGCCGCGGGTTCGCCGGACGCGTCGCCGAAGAGCGGCGGCCGATCTACATCGCCGACGTGTCCACCGCCGACGTGTTCAACCCGCTCCTGGTCCAGAAGGGCCTGCACTCCCTGCTCGGCGTGCCGCTCATCCGCAGCGGCACCCTGGTGGGCGTCATGCACGTCGGGACGCTCGCCCCGCGCCGCTTCACCGCGGAGGAAGAGGAGCTCCTTCAGATCGCGGCTTCCCAGGCGGCAATGGCGGTGCAGTCGATGCTGAGTCAGGCCGAACGCGCGGGAGCGCAGGAACTGCAGCGCAGCCTGATCCCGTCCGAGCTTCCCGACGTGCCCGGCTTCGAGCTGGCCGCGCGCTACCGTCCCGGCAAGGCGATCGTGGGCGGGGACTGGTACGACGTGTTCCCGCTCCCCACGGGCGAGATCGGCATCGTCATGGGGGACGTGGCCGGGCACGGGCTGCCGGCGGCCGTCGTCATGGGCCGGATGCGCAGCGCCCTGCGTGCCTACGCGCTGGAATCGGACGATCCGGCGGAGGTCCTGCACAGGCTCAACCGGAAGATGCTGCACTTCGAGCCCGAGGCGACGGCCACCGTCCTGTACGCGCTGTGCGATCCCGTCACGGGCCGGGTCCGGGTGTCCTCGGCGGGCCATCCTCCCCCGATCTTCGCCGCGCCGGGCTCCCCGGCCCGCGCCGTCGACGTGGCCTTCGACGTCCTGATCGGCCTGGACGAGGTGGCCCCCCGCCGCACCGCGACCGTCGATCTTGACCCGGGCTCCCTGCTGGGCTTCTACACCGACGGGCTGATCGAGCGCCGGGACAACTCGATCCTCACCGGCATCGAGAAGCTCTGCGGGGCGGCCTACGCCGGCCCGCCGGAGCAGGTCGCCGCCGCGGTGATGTCGGAGCTCATCGGCCGGGAGCCGGCCAGCGACGACGTCGCCCTCCTGCTGGTGCGCCGATCCGTGGCCTGAAGGCCGGCCGCTCCGCCGCCGGCCGGGCCGGCGGCCGTCAGCGGGCGCGGGCCCGGTTCTCCTCGTCCTCCAGGAGAGGGCCGACGCGGAACGGGACCTGGTGGGTCAGGACGATCGAGGTGGTGCTGCGGCGGACGCCGGGGCACGCCAGGATCGAGTCGATCACCTCGTGCAGCTGCTTGCCGTTCGGGGCGACCGCGCGCACCAGGAGGTCCCCCTGGCCGGTGATGCCGAGGACCTCCAGGACGCGCGGGATCGCCGAGAGCGCGACGGCCGCCTCGCGGAGCCGGCCCTGCGCGACCTCCAGCGTGACGAAGGCGGTCAGCTCGAAGCCGATCGCGCCGAGGTCGACCTCCCGGCCGCGATGGCCGATCACCCCCTCGCGTTCGAGCCGCTCGACACGCGCGTGCGCGGTGTTGCGGGCGATGCCGAGCTTGGCGGCCAGCTCGGTGACGCCGATGCGGGGCTGTTCGACGAGGCGGCGGAGGATCTGGAGGTCGAGAAGCGTGGTACGGGTCACAATGCTCAGCTCCAGCGGGTGACTCGGTCCTGACTTGAGCAATCCGCTCAATTATCGTCCCGCCATCTTGCACACCGCTCAGCGGAACGTGCTCAATGCCAGCATGAGCACCACCGTTTCTTCCTCGCCGTTCCGCGACCGGCTCGAACTGGAGCGCGGGCGGATCGCGATCGGCGGCGTGCACGCCCTCGTCCGGCTGCTGCTGGACCAGCGGCGCGCGGACGCCCGCCGCGGCTGGACCACCGCCGGGTTCGTGTCCGGCTACCGCGGGTCCCCGCTGGGCGGCCTCGACCAGCGGCTGATGCGCGACGCGAGGCTCCTGGAGGGCAACGACATCCGGTTCGTGCCCGGGGTGAACGAGGAGCTCGCGGCGACCGCGGTGTACGGGTCGCAGCTCGTGGACCACCTTCCGGGGCCGCGCTACCAGGGCGTCTTCGGCCTCTGGTACGGCAAGGCGCCGGGCGTCGACCGGTCGCTGGACGCCTTCAAGCACGCGAACTGGCTGGGGACGTCCGAGCGCGGCGGGGTGCTCGCCGTGGTGGGCGACGACCCGTCCGCGAAGTCGTCCACGCTTCCCTCCGCGACGGAGGGCGCGCTCGCCGAGGCGTTCATGCCCGTGCTGGTCCCGGCGTCGGTGGGCGACCTGCTCCGGCTGGGGCGGCACGGGTTCGAGATGTCCCGGTTCAGCGGCGCCTGGACGGGTTTCAAGGTCGTCACGGATGTCGCCGACTCGTACGAGACGGTGGACGCCGAGCCGGTGCCCGACCCGGTGCTCCCCGCCTTCAGCTGGCGGGGACGTCCGTGGCGGCCGACGCGCAGGCCGGGCGTCGACCTCAAGGACACGACGTCCCTCGAACCCGAGGTCCTGGAGGGCCGGCTGCGGGCGGCCGCGGCCTATGCCGCCGCGAACGGCCTCGACCGGATCGAGGGCGCCACCGGTGACGCGGCCGTCGGGCTCGTCGCCGCCGGGCGCACCTACCTGGAACTGCGCGAGGCCCTCGACCGGCTGGGCCTGGACGACGAGGCGCTCGCCCGGCGCGGCGTCCGGCTGCTGCGGCTCGCCATGATCTACCCGCTGGACGCCGACCGGCTCAGGGAGTTCGCGCGCGGCCTCCGCGAGATCGTCGTGGTGGAGGAGAAGCGGCCGTTCGTCGAGACGCAGATCCGCGACCTGCTGTACGACCTGGCGGAGCGCCCCGCCGTCCACGGCAAGCACGGGCCTGCCCTGGGTGGGGGGACGACCCCCCACACCCCCCGGGACGTGCGGGACGGCGCCGACCTTGTCCCACCGGACGGGAGCCTGGAGGCCGACCGGATCACCCGGGCCCTCGCCCGGTTCCTCGCCGACCGCGTCGGCGAGGAGCACCTCGACCTGCGCGACCCGGTCCTGGCGCCGCGCAAGCCGAAGATCGAGCTGCTCGGCGCCGCCCGCACGCCCTACTTCTGCTCCGGCTGCCCGCACAACCGCTCGACCGTCGTCCCGGACGGGTCGATCGCGGCGAGCGGCATCGGCTGCCACGTGATGACCGTCTTCCAGGACCGCAGCATCGGCACGACCCAGATGGGCGGGGAGGGCGCCATGTGGGTCGGCGCGGCCCCGTTCAGCGACACGCCGCACATGTTCCAGAACCTCGGCGACGGGACGTTCTTCCACTCGGGCAGCCTCGCCGTCCGGCAGGCCGTCGCGGCGGGCACCCGCATCACGTTCAAGATCCTCTACAACGCGGCTGTCGCGATGACCGGCGGGCAGGACGCCGACGGCGGCTCCGACCCGGCCGCGGTCACCCGGATGCTGCACGCCGAGGGCGTCGCGAAGATCGTCGTGGTGGCGGACGACCCGTCCCGCTACCCGCGCGGGACGGACTGGGCGCCGGGCGTCAAGGTCCGGCACCGCGACGACCTCGACGCCGTCCAGCGGGAGCTGCGCGAGATCCCCGGCGTCACCGTGCTGCTGTACGACCAGGCTTGCGCGGCCGAGACCCGGCGCAAGCGCAAGCGCGGCCTCGTTCCCGACCCGCAGACCCGCGTGCTGATCAACGAGGCGGTCTGCGAGGGCTGCGGCGACTGCGGCACCAAGTCGAACTGCCTGAGCGTCGAGCCGGTCGAGACCGAGTTCGGGCGCAAGACGCAGATCAACCAGACGTCCTGCAACAAGGACTACTCGTGCTTGGACGGTGACTGCCCCTCGTTCGTCACCGTCGTCCCCGGCGAGAAGAAGGCCCGTCCGGCACTGCCGCGGATCGGTGAGCTGGAGGAGCCCGCGTCCCGTCCCGAGTCGGCGGACGTCCTGCTCGTCGGCATCGGCGGCACCGGCGTCGTCACCGTCAACCAGGTCCTCGCGACCGCCGCGCTCGTCGACGGCCGCCACGCCCGCGCGCTCGACCAGACCGGGCTCAGCCAGAAGGCCGGCGCGGTCGTGTCGCACCTGCGGATCGGGGACGCCGGACGGGATCGGCCGGGCATGGTCGGAGCGGGCGGCGCCGACGCCTACCTGGTGTTCGACTCGCTCGCCGGGACCTCCGAGCCGAACCTGCGCCGCTGCGCCCCGGACCGCACCGCCGCGGTCGTGTCGACCAGCGAGGTCCCGACCGGGCGGATGATCGTCGACACGTCGGCGTCGCTGCCGCCCGGCGCGTCCCTCGTCCGGCGGATCGCGGACCGCACCCGCGCGGACCGGCTGGTCGCCCTCGACGCGCTCGCGCTCGCCGAACGCTGGTTCGGCGGCACGGCCACGGCCAACTTCGTCGTGGTCGGCGCCGCCTACCAGTCCGGGCTGCTGCCGCTGTCGGCGAAGGCGATCGAAGAGGCGCTCGCGCTGAACGGCGTGCAGGTCGAGGCGAACGTCCAGGCGTTCCGGGCGGGGCGCCGCCTCGTCCTCGAACCGGGCTGGGCGGCCCCGCCGGCCTCGGCACCGGCGACGGCCCCGAGGCCGCTGGACGCGACCGCGCCGGCCGCGCTGGACCTGGTCGACGCGTCGGGCGTGGAGGGCGAGCTGGCCCGCGTCCTGCGGATCCGCGTCCGCGACCTCGCCGCGTACCAGAACCTGGCGCTCGCCAGGCGGTACCTGGACGCCGTGCTGCGCGTCGCCAGGGCGGAGGAGCGGGCGGGCGCCGACGGGCGGCTCGCGGTCGCCGTCGCGCGCAACCTGTACAAGCTGATGGCCTACAAGGACGAGTACGAGGTCGCGCGCCTGCACCTCGACCCGGAGCTCGCCCGCCGCGCCGAGGAGCAGTTCGGGCCCGGCTCCACGGTCGCGTACATGCTGCACCCGCCGCTGCTGCGGGCGATGGGCATGGACCGGAAGATCGCGCTCGGCCGGTCGGCGCGCCCGGCGTTCCGCGCGCTGCGCGCGATGCGGCGGCTGCGCGGCACCCCGCTCGACCCGTTCGGCGCCACCGCCCAGCGCCGCGCGGAACGCCGCCTCGTGACCGGCTACGTCGCGGTCGTGAACGAGCTGGTCGCCGGGCTGGACGCCGGCCGCCACGACCTCGCCGTCGAGATCGCCGGCCTGCCGGACATGGTCCGCGGGTACGAGGACGTCAAGGCCGCGAACATCGCCCGCTACGAGGAGCGGCTCCGCGAGCTGCTCGCCGCCTGGCGCGCCGGGCGGTCGCCGAGCCGGGTGTGACGGTCAGGTGATCGCGCCGGTCACCGCGCCGACCAGCGCGATCACCACCATCTGCAGCGCGAGGAGCTTGGCGAGCGGGCGCGGCGCGAGCCGGTACTCGTAGCACTGCTCGACGAGCGTCCTCAGCTGGTCGCGCAGCCGCAGCCGCGGCGCGGAGTGCCGGGACGGGACGCCCCGGAACACCGTCGGCGGCGGCTGCTCCTCGACCGGGCGCACGAGGACGCTCGTCACGGCCCGGGTCGGCACGACCATCCGCTCCCAGTGCAGCGCGTCCAGCGGCAGCGGCTTCCCGTGCCCGTCCAGCTGGAAGATCGGCCCGCACAGGGTGATGAAGGGCACCTCGGGGCCGCGCCCCGCGGACTCGTCCCCGAGCAGCCCCCGAAAGGTCGCGCCGCTGTTCAGCGTGATTTCCAGTTCGACCTCGCGTTCGGAATAGTCGGTGCGCAATCGCGTGCCCGGACGCACGGCCGCCGGAAATGGCCCGGGACGATTCTCCAGCCGCGCCAATACCGCCGCGGCGAGTGAGGACAACGTCAGGGAAAACGCGAGGTAACAGCAGACCGACCAGATCGCCTCCGGCGGGGAGATCCCCGGGGCGGCGCGCCCGCCGAGGAGGTCCCCGAGACCGAGCAGCGAGCCCTGACCCAGGGCTTCCAGCACGGTCAGGGTCACGGTCGTGATCAGCGTCCCCGCGATGAGGACCCGCGGGCACCGCGGGGGCACGGCCGCCAGGCGGGGTCGTTCCCGGCGCCCGCGCATCAGATCGAAATGCATGCCCGGAACGGCCGCAAGGGCCAGCAATGCGACGGGCACGACAATGGAAGCCTCGGTCATGGTCACCCCAGTCCGCCATCGGGGATCATGAGTTTCAGATCCTTTCAGTTGGACCAAGGAATCTCAACATCAAGACGGCTGACGAATAATCCAATGAGACCCCGTCGAACCCGCCGCACCGGCGGCGCGTATCTCCTGACATGCCGGGACCACGCCCGGCGCCGGACAGCGACGAGGGTGACGCCGAGTGGAATCGGGCTTGCGGCTGACGGATCGCTACCGCCTCGTGGAACGTCTCGACGACGGCGGGACGATGGAGGTCTGGCGCGCCTGGGACGAGCTGCTCGGCCGCCGCGTCGCGGTGAAGCTGCTGACCCCCGACCGCGCCGACCTGCGCCGCGCGTTCCAGGAGGGCGTCAACCGCGCCGCCGGGCTGTCCCACGCCGTCCTGGAGACGGTCTACGACAGCGATCAGACGCGCGACGCCTCCGGGCGGCTGGCGTCCTTCGTCGTCACCGAGTACCTCGACGGCGAGACGCTCGCCGACCGGCTCGGGCGCGGTCCGCTCACCGCGTCCGAGGCGGCCGACGTCTGCGGCCAGATCGCCGCGGCGCTGGAGGCCGCGCACGCCGCCGGGGTCCTGCACGGCGACCTGGAGCCGGGCAAGGTCATGCTCACGTGCGACGAGGTCAAGGTCGTCGACATGGGCATCGGCGGGATCGTGCGCGACGCGCGCGATCCCGCCGAGCCCGGGACGCGGCTCGCGCTCGCCGCCGACGCGAAGGCGGCCGACGTGCGGGCGCTCGGCACCGTCATCGGCTCCTGCCTCGCGCCCGGGGCGTCCGGGGAGCTGTCCGCGCTCGCCGCCCGCTGCCTGGGCGCGGACGCCCCGTCCGCCGGCGAGATCGCCGACCTGCTCGCCGGCGACGACGGCCCGCCGAACGCGGTCTTCGCCGCGCCGGGCGCGGCCCCGCGGACCGAGCAGCGCACCAGGACCATGCGGCCGCCGCCCGCGCCGCGTCCCCGCCGCCGCGGCAGGACGGGCGTCCGCCTCGCCGCGGCGGCCCTGGTGGTCGCGATCCCGGGCACGGCCGCCGCCGCGATCCTCGTGTCGGCGCCGCGCAGCCCGGTCACCGTCCCGCCGCCCACCCGGACGGGCGCCGCCGCGCCGCCGTCCGCCCCGCCCACGACGCCGCGGACCGGGCCCCGCGCGACGGACCCGGGCGTGACGAGCGCGCTCGGCCGGCTCCGCCCGATCGTCTCCCGCGGCTACGCCTCCGGCGAGATCCGCTCCGACGTCGCGATCGACCTGAACAACGTCATCACCAACCTGGAGAACGACCTCACCTCGGACCGGAAGGTGGACGTGAACCGGCGGATCGCCTCGCTCCAGGACAAGATCGTGACCCGGCAGCGGGAGCGCGGCCTGTCGCCCGACCTCGCGGACGAGCTCAACCGCGTCCTCGCGAACATCCAGGCATGACGGACGAGGAGGCGCCCACCGGGTGGCGGCGCGAGGAGCTCGCCCGCCCGCCGCGGACGTCCCGGCTCCCCTGGCTCGCGATCGGCGCCGTCGCCACCGCCACCGTCGTGGCCGCGACCACCCTCGTCCTCGGCATCGGCGACACCCTCTCCAGCCGCGACCGCTCGGCCGGGCGGCTCCTCCCGCTCCAGGCGGCCTCCCCGTCCGCGACGGCGTCACCGTCCGGGACACCGGCCCCCGAACCGCCCCCGCCGGAACCGGAGCCGGAGCCGACGACCGCCGAGCCGGAACCTTCGAAGCCGGAGGATCCGCCCGGCACGAACGTCCACGACGCCCTGCTGAGGCTCCGCCACGCCGTGCACGAGGGCGTCGCCGCCGGGGACGTCCGCGACGACGTCGGGCTCGACCTCACCAACGTGATCAACGGGATGCTCGACGGGGGCCGGCAGGGCCGCCGGGACGTCGCCTTCCTCCAGCACAAGATCGCCACCCGGACCCGCGAGGGCGGCATCGCGGGCGGCCGCGCGCGGGAGCTGCACCTCATCCTCGACCACGCCGAGGTCTAGACGCACCCCTCGAACTGCGGCACCTCGACGATCGACAGGTCGAGGCCGGTGCCGCCGAACCACCGGTTCATCAGCTTCGCCGCCGTCCCGTCCTGGTACATCCGGGTGATCGCCCGGTTGAGCGCCTCGCACCCGTCGGTATCGCCCTTGCGCAGCCCGATCCCGGTGTTCTGCTCGCTGATCCGCGCGTTGACGAGCCGGTAGCCCCGCCCCTCCCGCCGGATGAGCCCGGCCAGGATCACGTCGTTCGTCGTGATCGCGTCCACCGACCGGCCCTTGATCATGTTCATGCACTCGTCGTAGCTCCGCGCGGGGACGGTCCGGGCCGTCATGCCGTGCACGGCGAGGAGCCGCTGCATCGGGTCGGCGCCCTCGACCGCGCAGAACCGGCGGCCCTTCAGGTCGCGCACGCCCTTCACGCCACGCTCGTCCGTCCGCACGAGCACGTCCTGGTACGACATGTAATAGGGGCCCGCGAACGCGATCCGCGTCTTGCGCTCGGGGGTGACCGACAGCGTCGCGAAGACCAGGTCGGCGCGGCCCGACGTCAGGGACGGGATCCGCTCCGCCGCCAGCACCTGCACGAAGCGCACCTTCTTGCCGAGCCGGTCGGCCACGTACCGCGCGACGTCGATGTCGAACCCCTCGAACCGCCCGTCCGGATGACGGAGCCCGAGCCCCGGCAGGTCCGGCCGCACCCCCACGACGAGGGTCGACTTGTCCAGCAGCGACTCCCGCCCACCCTGGCCGCACGCGGTGAGGACTCCCGAGAGAAGCACGACCGCCGCCAGAACCCGCCCTGCACCCACAGCCGCACCTCCACGACGATCCACCGATCCTATCGGGACACGACACGTTCGCCGGGTACCATCGGGCACCGGGAAACGGGGAGGGGCGTGCAGGAACTCAGCCAGGAGGACTTCGAGGCGTTGCTGGCGTTCCGCACCGGCCTGCGCCGCTACCTGCGCTGGAGCGAGGAAGCGGCGCGCGCGGCCGGTCTGACCCCCGCCCAGCACCAGCTGCTCCTGGCCGTCCGGGGCCACGGGCGGGACCGTCCGCCCACCGTCGGCGAGCTGGCCGACCACCTCCTCCTGCGCCACCACAGC
This sequence comes from Actinomadura madurae, assembly GCF_900115095.1. Taxonomy (GTDB): domain Bacteria; phylum Actinomycetota; class Actinomycetes; order Streptosporangiales; family Streptosporangiaceae; genus Spirillospora; species Spirillospora madurae. The sequence goes on along the minus strand of NZ_FOVH01000003.1, from coordinate 432,645 downwards.
ACGGTCGAGCTGATCAACCGGGCCGAGGCCGCGGGCCTCGTCCGGCGGGAGCGCGATCCGGGCGACAACCGGGTGATGCGGGTGCGGCCGACGCCCGCGGCCGACCGCACGCTGGCCGAGCTGACGCGTGTCCACCTGGCCGAACTGCGCGACCTGGCCCCGATCCTGGACCGGCTCACCGCCGAGCTGAAGGCGCTGGAGGGCTGAGGCTCACGAACTCCACGCAGCAGCGGCCGGAGTTGGGGGCGAGCACGGCCTCGATGGCGGACGCGCCGAGGCCGTCCACCATGCCCGCCAGGAACGCGTGGTTGACCCCGCACACCAGATCGGGATCGTTCCCGGCCAGCGGGTGGAAGGGGCAGTTGCGCAACCGCAGCCGGGTCGGCCCCTCCCGCTCGGGCTCGAACCCGTGCCGTTCCAGGACCTCCGCCGCGCACGTGAGCGCACGCTCCGCACCGAGCCGCCCGCCCCTGACGGGACGGCTCTCCGCCTCACCGACCGCACGCCCGCGCTCCCCCGCGGCCCGCAGCGCCGCGTCCCTGCCGCTCTCCCCCTCGGCCTGCCCGCGGACGGCGTCCAGCAGGATGCTCGCCAGCAGCCCGTGCTCGCGCTGCGGGATGCTGACCCGCACGTCGAGCCCGGACGGCTCGTACACCTTGGGGGCCCGCCCCACCCGCCGGACGCCCGGGCTGCCGTAGCGGGCGCGCAGCAGCCCCGCGTCCACGAGCTTGTCGAGATGGAACGCGGCCAGCTTCCGGGAGATGCCGACGCTGGCGGCCGCCTCGTCCCGGGTCACCGGCGCCTGCGCGGCACGGATGAACGCGTACATCCCGCGCCGCAGGTCGTCGCTGAGGATCGCGGCGGCCTCCAGCCCGGCGGAGTCTGAGGTCACCCACCCACCCTAGCGCCCCACCGACATAACACAAAGAGCAGTACCCAAAACAAGCGAACACCCTAGCCACGAACACGACCACACTGCTATAACACCAATACTTGTTGGTGAAATAGGAGGTCGTCATGGACGATCCGCAGCACCGGGCGAAACGGCCGGTGAGCCTGCTCGCCGGCGGCTACGGCCACCCCCTGCACCCGATCCTCGTGACGGTGCCGATCGGGGCGTGGGCGGGCAGCCTCGTGTTCGACGTCGCCTCGCACCTGACCGGCGATCCGGCCGTCCTCGCCGAGGGCTCGCTGTGGCTCATCGCCCTCGGCATAGCCGGGGCACTGGCCGCCGCGGCGACCGGCTTCCTCGACCTGCTCGCCATCCCGCCGGGCAACCGCGCATTCCGCACCGCCCTGGTCCACATGTCCCTGAACCTCACCGTGGCCTTCGCCTACGTGGCCGGCTTCGGCTGGCGCATGGGCGACACCACCACCGCCGTGAGCGCGGCCCACATCGCCCTGTCGGCGGTGTCGCTCGCCGGCCTGGCCGTGGCGGGGTTCCTGGGCGGGAAGCTCGCCTACCGCTACGGCGTCCGCGTCGCCGACGAGACCACCCAGGCCGAAGGTTTCGGCCGCCCCACCGAAGGAGAACGCTCATGACCATCGCCGCACTCATCGCCTGGCTCATCACGGCCGCGGGCGGGTTCGTCATGCTGGGCACCTGGATCGCCCGCGGCGGCCCCCGCGACGGGTCGTCCCGGCTCCCCGTCCCGGTGATCTTCGGCCACGCCCTGCTGGCCGCCGCCGGCCTGCTCGTCTGGATCGCCTACCTGTTCACCGACACGACCGCCCTGGCCTGGACCGCGTTCATCGTCCTCCTGCCGGTGGCGCTCCTCGGCTTCGCCATGTTCGCCCGCTGGCCGCCCACCGCCCGCACCGAGAGCACCGCGCCCGAGCACGCGTTCCCGATCCCGGTCGTCCTGGGCCACGGCCTCTTCGCGGTCGCCACCCTGGCCCTGGTGCTCATCACCGCCCTCCAAGCCTGAGAGCAGGGCACTTGACGGCGGCATATCGTTTACCGTTACTATCGAAAAACGATATGCGAAGGAGCCGTCATGACCACCAGATCCCCCTGGACCCGAATCGACAGCCACGCCCTCGAACTCACCCTCGGCCTGGCCCTCCTCCTGGTCGGCCTGTTCCAGGCCCTCTTCCCGATCCTCGGAGTGACCGGCCCGTTCCCCCCGATCGACACCCGGAACGTCCGAATCGACAAAGCAGCGGAGGTGCCACCCCTACGATCCGGCGGCACGACCCTTCAAGGCACCAACGACGCCGAACTGGCAGTGGCAGACCCCACCCTCTGGGACCGCGTCCTGCTGGCCACCCCCCAGATCGTCCACGCCGCCCTGATCATCGTGATCCTGTCCATCCTCATGCGGATGGCCGCGACGTTCCGGACGGGCGACGTCTTCGTCCCGGCGAACATCCGGCGCCTCTACGCGATCGCCGTCGCCCTCCTGGTGACCGCCACCGCCGTCCCCGCCCTCGACATGATCACCACCGAGGCCCTGATCAGCGGCACCCCCCTCACCAACGCCGTCACTTCCAGCTACACCCTGCAGACCTCGACCGTCATCCTGTCCATCCTCGTCGCCGCCCTGGCAGGCGCGTTCGGCCACGGCACCCGCCTGCGCGCCGACACCGAGGGCCTGGTCTGATGCCCCCGGAAGACCCCCACCACATCTCCGTCCACCTGGACGCCCTCCTGGCCGAACGCGGCATGACCCTGGTAGAGCTGGCCGAACGCGTAGGCGTGACGCCGGTGAACCTGTCCATCCTCAAAAACGGCCGAGCCAAGGCAATCCGCTTCACCACCCTGAGCGCCCTGTGCCGGGAACTCGACTGCCAACCAGGCGACCTACTGACCCACGAGAAGCCTTGATCACCCTTCCTGCGGATCGAGCGTCGGCAGAGGAACCGGCCACGTCGCCTCCCGGCGCAGCCGCAGGACCGCGTGCCAGGCCAGTTGCGGATGGTTCGCCAGGAGTCCGCGGATCTCGGCGAGCCTGTCGAGCGGATGCCGCTCCTCGCGCCGCTCGCCGAGACCGCGGAGCCACTCGGCGGAGTCCTTCGGGTTCTCGACGAACAGCCGCACGAGGGTCGCGGCGATCGCGAGGTAGGTCCTCGCCTGCACGGCGAAGGTGCGCGCGGTGAGGCTCAGCCCCCGCTCCGGCATCGTGGCGATGCCCGCTTCCAGGTCGTCCCCGGTGACGGGGGTGTCCGCGCAGGCGGCCAGCCACTCCAGCAGGGCGGCCGTCCCCTCCTCCTCGGCGGCGGCCGCCGCCCGCAGCTGGGCTCCCATGACCGCGGCCACGTCCTCGGCGATCATCTCCCGGGCCAGGTGCTCCAGTTCGAGGCGGGACTCCCCCTCCGCCGCCAAGGCGGCGAGCGCGCGCACCGAACGGATGAGGTCGCGCGCCAGCCCGGCGGTCATCACATGGCACAGCCACACGTACGGCACGGGAAGGGGAACGCCGCGCCGGTTCAACAAAGCCATGGCCTCCTCCCCACGCAGCGGCGGGACTTCCACGACCGTGTCGAAGGCACTGTCGAAGGTGTCCCTGACCGACAGGCTGCGCCGCCCGAACGCGGCCAGGGCGTCCTCCGAGACGGTCACCAGGAAGTAGCAGCCGGGCACCCCGAAGATCACTTTGAGGTCGTTGAGGAACTGCTCCGCCGCGCCCGCCGTCGCGATCTTGTCCAGCTCGTCCACCCCGATGACGACCTTGTTGCGGTCCGCCCGCCGCTCGGTGCCGACCATCCTCAGCAGTTCCTGGAAGTCGGCGACCAGGCCCGGCAGGCTCTGCGCCTGCTCGGTCTGCTGCACGGCGAGTTGCCCGCCGACCTTGCCGCCGCCCGGGACCGCCATCTCGCCGGTCGCGGTCCGGGTCACCGCCTGCTGGTACCGCAGCCGCCGCAGATGGGCATGGGCGGCGACCTGCGCCCGCGTCATGCTCCGCAAGTGCGGCCTGCGGTTGAACAGCAACAGGGTGGACACCCCCGCCGCGATCAGCAGTCCGCCACCGGCGAGCAGATACACCCGCGCCTGGTCCGGCAGCAGTCCCACCACATCAGCGATCTTCGCCCGGTACAGCGTCCCCACGATGAGAGCGAGCCCCGCGCCGACCGCGGCCCACGGAAGCACATGCATCGCCAGCATCCGGATCCGCCGAGCGGGCGCGGGCCTGGGCCCCCGGTCACCAACCACCCGCTCGCACACGCGGATGAACAGGTGCGTCAGAAACTCGCGCGAGTCGTACGCGGTCGGGGCGTGCACGAGCAGCCGCAGGTCGTTGTCAGGGTGCCGCTCCGGGTCGCACAACTGCCGCAGGACGGTGCTCTTGCCCGCCCCGCGAACGCCGCTCAACCCGATGCTGGCGCTGCTCAGCTCCTCGATGAGCAGCGAGACACGGCGGCTGGCGTCGGTCGGGACGAAATGGTCATCGCGCTCATCGGTCCCGCTCAGCGGTTCGAGCTCCAGCCCGTGGAGCTCGGTCGTGTAGGCGGGAGGCTCCTCGCCGAGCCGCTCGTTCAGCAACGGCAGCAGCCCGTCCCGCGCCATGGCCCGGACCCAGTCCCGGTAGGTGCGCTCTAGAGCGGGCCTCAAATGCGAGAGCGCGTCCAATTGAAGCCACTTGGCCGGATCACGCGACCGCACCGCCCGCCGCTGCCCCGCGGCCCGCCGAAACGACGCCCACAGGAGCACCGAGATCAGCAGCACCACCCACGCGACGAAGATCGCATCAGAAGCCCCACCCCACCGGCCACGCGCAACGAACAACCCGGCCAGCAGGGCTCCAGCGCCTGCCGCGATGACGAGATAGCCGGTGACGAACCGGCTGAGAAAAGGCAGATCCGCCGCCTTCTCGAACGCCAGCAGCGCCTCGTCGAACCGCTCCCCCCGCTCCCGCGCGGGAGTCTCCACGGCAAGCGGGTCATCATCGATCAACTCCGCGGCCAACGCCTGGAGCCGCGCCCGCGACCGCGCCGGCTCCCGCTGATCGACCCGCCGCAGCACCTCCGGGAGGCCGAGCACCTCCACCAGAACCGCCTCCCGAGCGAACGCATCAAGCCGCTCACCCCGCGCCACAGGACCAGGCCCAGCGCCCGATGCCTGCCCTGTCTCGGCGTCCCCGAACTCACGATGGGAATCCGGACCATTCGCGGCGAGCAGGTCCGGAATCTGCCGATACCGGAACTGGTAGGCCCCACCCACCACCCGCACCACACCCTGCTGCCGCGCCTCTTCCAGGAACGACAACGGCCGCCAGGGCAGCCGGCCCCGAACAGCGAAGATCACTACGGACAGCGCATAGAGACCCACACTCGACGCCGACAGGATGTTGAAGGCCACCCCGGCGCCCAGGAAGACCCCGTTCTCGACCCTCGCGTCCGTCACCCCGGACCCGATCGCGAGTCCGCCCGTGACACCGACGAGAGCAGCAAAGGCCATCCGGAAGACGAGACTGCGACGGAACTGCACGACCGGCTCAGTGGTCTTCCACACTGGCATCCGAACCGCGAATTGAGCGAAGCCACCTGCGACCAGCAGGGCGGCCAACCATGTGACACCCCATATGGAGGCCGCGATGACATTCGGCGTGGACGTACCGAAGCACCCTGCTAGAAGAACGCCTCCGACAAGAAGATCGAGTACACCGACTGGCAGGGCCAAGGCCCAACGGGGCAACCGTCGACGTAGGAGCCACCAGCTGAAGTCGCCGGGCACGCCGTCACCCGACCGCCGGGCGATCTCACCCAGCCATGACCGCTCCCGTCCGTTCCTCGGATACAGCCGGTCGATCCAGTCGGAGAGCAGCCGCTCGGCGACCCCCGACGCGTTCAGCGAGCCGAAGTCGGGCAGCGGACGGCGGTCGTCCAGGTACGCCGACCGGACGAGCCTGATGTTGGCGGGCAGGCTCAGGGCCTGCGCAAGCGCTCCGTCCCGCCCGAGTTCCTCCCGCCACCGATTCCAGCCGGGATAGTCCGCCTGCGGGAGCAGGCTTTCCAGGTAATGGACGACCCGTGGGAAGGGGACCGGCATCAGCCGGAGGACGAGGGCGCGCCGCAGCGGCTCGCCCTGCCTGCTGCCGACGGCCCGCCCCAGGGAGCCGTCCCGCGCGACGATCACCAGCGGGTCGTCCACACGCACGGCCGAGTTGATCCGGCGCAGCGCCCACCCGGCCTTCTCGACGGGCAACTCGTCGAACCCGTCCAGGATCGGGATGATCCGCCGTCTGCCGACGAGGTCGCGGGCGACCTCGGAGGGCAGCCCGTACTTCTCGGCGATCAGCTCGGCAAGCCAGTCCTCGAAGGGCTGCCGTGCGGGATCCCAGGCCGCCATGGAGACCATCACCGGAACCGGCCCGTCCGGACGCCGGCGCTCCAGGAGGGCGAGCACCAGGACGATCGCGGTCGTCGTCTTACCCGATCCGGGAGGTCCAGTGATCACCCAACCCCCCGGCATCACACGCTGGAATATGTCGCCGATCTCCGAAAGGTCGACGGTCTCCAGCACGACCCCCTCATCGGAACCGCGTACCTCCAGCGGAATGGGCAGAGTCCCCCCGTCGTCCTGCCCCGACCTCGCCAATTCCGCGGTCCACTCCGACCGAACCGCCGCCGCGAGCGCCGCCAGGACCCCGGCGCCACCCCGGTAGCCCCACCCATTGCGATACCGCGCCAAGGCGACCACAGCAGCCACGAAAGCCACCGTCGCCGCACCAATGATCTCCGTGTACGGGATATCAGTCAGAGATGCACCGACCCCTACGCCGGTGGTCACGAACACGCCAAGCACCAAAGACGACCGCGATGACCAGGGCACCCCCTCATGCTGGCAGGGCTCTCATCGCAGCGACGGGCTTTCATCCACTACCGGTCAACTGCACGACTCACAACAGCGCACCGGACACAAACCCCGATCACCGGCCGCGCCGAGCAACCGGCAACCGCGCAGTGAGCAACCGCCGAACGCGCAGCGAGCCACTCTCAGGCGCGTGGCCAGCAACCCTCAGCCACGGGGCGAGCAACCACCGGGCGGGGGTGAGCAACCGTCGGGCGGGGGGTGAGCAACCACAAGGCACCAACCAGCCAGTTGGGCGGGGATGCGCAACCGTCGGGCGCGGGACAGCAACCGTCGGGCGGGACGACCCCAACCGGTACAGCAACCCCAAACGGCCCAAACCGTCGCGATTGCGTCCGAAGGCAGGTTCGAGCGAAGCAAGAACCTGATCGCGAAGCGAGCCGCTAGGCGAGCCGGAGCGATGCAGCGATCGCACGTGGTTTTTGGGGTTGGGGCCCCCAGGGCCCCAACCCCAAAAACCACAATAAATACAGCAGGCACCTCTCCGGATGAGGTGCCTGCTGTGCGGGTTCCGGACGAACCGGGCCTTGCGGTCCGGGTCAAGGCTTCGCCCGTCTCCCGTGTCTTCGGGGTTATGAGGCGCCGGCGATCACTTCCGTTTCTGGCTCGGGGACGGGGCGGGTCGGCTGGAGGCGGCGGGGGGTCATGCCAAGGGCGGCGATCGCTGCGATCACCATGAACCCCCCGACCATCAGCCAGGAGTTGACATAGGCGGTGTGGGCGTCGGCGTAGCCGTGCGGGGTGCCGAGGACGGCGACGGCGAGGCTGACGCCGAGGACGGTGCCGATCTGCCGGCTCATGTTGACCACGGCGCTGCCGGTGGCGTAGCGGTGGGAGGGCAGGTCGGCGGCGGAGGCGGACAGGATGGTGGGGAGGGCGAGTCCGACGCCCGTCCCGCCGATGAGCCAGCCCGGCAGCATCTCCGTCGCGTAGGCGGGCGCCGGGCCGAGGCTCATCGCGATCATGACGACGCCGAACGCGCAGAGCATGCACCCGACGGCGGTGATCAGACCGACGGGGACGCGCGCGGCGACGAGGCGTCCGGCGATGAGCGCCATGATGGGGACCATCAGCGGGCCGGGCGCGACGGCGAGCCCGGTCTTGATGGGCGAGTAGTGCCAGACCTGCTGCATCCAGAGGACGCCGAGGAGCAGGTTGGCGGCGAACGCGACGGTGAAGAGCAGGATCGCGGCGTTGGACCAGAAGAAGGTGCGGACGGCGAGGAGCGCGGGTTCGATGACGGGCGCGGGGTGCCGCAGGGACCGCAGCCAGAACCAGGTGAGGCCGAGCAGGGCGGCGCCGATCACGAGGGTGGTCTGCTCTCCGGGCCAGTCATTGACCTTCACGACGCCGAGGGCGAGCAGCGCGACGGCGAGGGTGAGGACGGCGGTGCCGGGGAGGTCGGGGACGCGGGCGGTGGCGCCTTCGCGCGAGTCGGGGACGAGCCGGACGGCGAGCACGACGGCGGCGATCCCGATGGGGATGTTGACTTCGAAGACCCAGCGCCAGGAGACGTCGACGAGGACGCCGCCGATCGCGGGGCCGGCCGCGGCGGCGAGCGCGGAGGCGGCGGACCAGATGCGGACGGCGCCGCCGCGGCGGGCGGCGGGGAAGGCCGACAGCAGGAGCCCGAGGCTGGTGGGGATGAGGGCGGCGGCGCCCGCGGCCTGCAGGACGCGGAAGGCGACCAGGGACCACAGGTCGGGGGCGGCGGCGCAGGCCTGGGAGGCGAGGGTGAAGACGATGAGGCCGAGGACGAGGCCCTTCTTGCGGCCGTAGCGGTCGGCGAGCCGCCCGAGCGGGACGAGCAGCGCGGCGAAGACGATGGCGTAGCCGTTGAGGACCCAGGACAGGTCGGCCATGGACTGCCCGGCGAAGTCGCGGCCGATGTCGTCGAAGGCCACGTTGACGATGAACAGGTCGAGGCCCGCCATGAAGGAGGCGACGGAGAGCACCGCGAGCACCGGCCCCGTGCGCACCTGACTTTGTTCCACCATAGTCAGGGAGGCTAGCGAGCCACCTGACTTTGGTCAAGCGAAGTCAGCAGGTTTATAGTGGGCGGGTGACAATCGCACTTGAGGGGCACTTCGCCGACCGTGACGCCTGGTCGATGCAGAACTGCCCGGTCGCGAGGACCCTGGCCGCGCTCGGTCCGCCGTCGGCGGTCCTGGTGCTCAGCGAGGCCTTCTTCGGGACCAACCGTTTCGGTGACTTCGTGCGCAACCTGGGCATGACCGAATCGGCCGTCACCGCCCGGCTGCGCCATCTCGTGGACTTCGGCCTGCTCAGCAAGGAGCCCTACCAGGAGCCCGGGCAGCGCACGCGCTACGAGTACCACCTGACGAAGATGGGCCTGGACCTCGCGCCGACCCTCGTCAGCCTCATGGAGTGGGGCGAGAACTACCTGCCCGGCGACGAGGGGCGCCAGGTCATGCTGACCCACAGCGACTGCGGCGAGCGGGTGACGGCGCAGGTCAGATGTGCCGACGGGCACGACGTCGGGGTCGACGAGATCGTCATGGGCCCGCCGGAGACCGACGACCGGCCCGGCGGGCAGGGAGCGGCGGACCGGGGAGCGGCGGACTAGGAGGCGTGCCGGGTGCCGCCGGCGAGCCGCAGCGCGTGCTCGACCAGCGACACCAGCACCTGCTTCGCCGACCCCGCGTGCCGCGCGTCGCACAGCAGGACGGGGACGTGCGGGTCGATGTCCAGCGCCGAGCGGATCTCGGGCGGCTCGTAGTGGTCCGCGTCGTCGAAGCAGTTGACGGCGACGATGAACGGGGTGCCCTTGCGCTCGAAGTAGTCGATCGAGGCGAAGCTCGCCATCAGCCGCCGCGTGTCGGCGAGCACGACCGCGCCGAGCGCGCCGCGCGACAACTCGTTCCACATGAACCAGAACCGCTCCTGGCCGGGCGTCCCGAACAGGTAGATCGCGACGCCGTCGCGCAGCGTGATGCGGCCGAAGTCCATCGCCACCGTCGTGGTCGTCTTGGCGGCGACGCCGTCGAGGTCGTCCACGCCGACGCTCGCGTCGGTCAGCGCCTCCTCGGTGCGCAGCGGCCGGATCTCGCTGACCGCGCCGACCAGCGTCGTCTTCCCGACGCCGAACCCGCCGGCGACGAGGATCTTCAGCGCGACGCGCGGGCCGTCCGCCCGCTCGTCGGTCTCGTCCTGGACGGGATCGTGGCCCGTGGACGGGGAGCGGCCCCCCGCGCCCCCCGGGCCGGCTTCGTCGAGACTAGAGCGCACGGAGCTCATCGAGCACCCTCCTGAGCAGGTTCGGGTCGTTGTGCGGCTGGACGTAGACCGGTGTCGTCGGCGACGTCGGCGAGGGGGGCGCGGACCACCGCTGGACGTCCACGAGCCCCGAGTCGATCAGGTCGCCGGCCAGCACCCGGATCACGCCGAGCGGCAGGTTCAGGTCCGAGGCGAGGTCGGCGAGCGCGTGCGGACGCCGGCACAGCGCCAGCAGCCGGCGCTGCTGGCGCGACAGCCGGCCCGGCTCGGGCGGCTGCCGGCCCGTCGCGACGAGGATCGCCACGATGTCCAGGTGCTCGCCGCTCGCGCGGGTGCGGCCGCGCGTCACCGCGTAGGGGCGGACGATCGGCCCGGCGGCGGCATCGAGCCATCGCTCTCTGCCGGGACCCCGAGGAGCACCGGGAACGTCGCTGGGGTCCATGCCGGGTCACCTGTGTCCGGGGCCGGGCGCGCCCTGTCTCAGTCCGGTGGACAGCTGCCTGCCGACCCGCTTGACCAGCATCGTCATCTCGTAGGCGACGAGGCCCGCGTTCGCGCCGACCTCGCTGAGCAGGGCAAGGCAGCTGTTGGCGCCGGCGGGGACGACGAAGAACAGGCCCTTGTCCATCTCGATCATCGTCTGCCGGATCTCGCCGGAGTCCAGCTGCGGGCGCGCCCCGACCGCGAGGCTGTGGAACCCGGCGGCGAGGGCCGCGAGGTACTCGGAGTCCTCCCGCCCGACGCCCCGCGACATGCCCATCACCAGCCCGTCCCTGGACAGGACGACGACCTTGCGGACCTGCGGGACCCGGTCGACCAGATCGTCGAGGAGAAAGTTCAGCTCGGCCGCGACTCCCTGCTGGGTCATGATCTTCCCTCCATGCCGTTCGCGGGACCCTCGGCGGGCCCTTCGTCCTCGTCCCGGCCGCGCAGCCAGCCCGCCTGCAAGGACGCGAACAGGTCACGGGAGGCCTCCGCCGACCGCTCCTCCCACGCGGCGACCGCGTCGTCGGGGTAGGTGGTGGCGGCGGGCTCCTCCTGATAGGTGTCCTGGTCGCGCAGCTGCGGCGCCAGGTTGCCGCCGCGCACCCGGCGCGGCAGCGGGGCCCGCCCGCCGCCCGACGCCTGCGCCTGCCCGAACGGACCGGTCTGGCCGAACGACACGGCGCCCTCCCCGAAGGAGGCCGGCGTCTCGTACTCGCCGCTCGACCCGGCGTAGGGGTCGTGGCCGTAGGCGGGGATGTGCGGCCCGCCGGCCTGGAACGGGCGCGTGGCGTCGAACGCCGGCGGCGACCCGTGCGACGGTGGGGTCCCGTACGACGTCGGGGTCTGGGCACCGTCGTCGAACCCCACCGTCGCGTCATACTCCGGCTGGTCCTCGTAGGACGCCGGCGCTTCGGGCGGCGCGGACGTGTCGTACACCGGGGCGTTGAGCATCGCCGTGGACGACGGCGCCTGCTCGGGCCAGGCCTTCAGCGACCCGTTCGCCGGCGTCGCCCCGTTCTGCGGGGCGGCTCCCGCCCGCGCGACCGGGACGTCTCCGCGCGGGGCGCCCTCGGCCATGTTCTCGTCCTCGGGCTGGTCGACGTCCACGATCAGCTGCCGCGGGATCAGCACGACCGCGCTGACGCCCCCGTAGAGGGACGGCTGGAGGGCGACCCTGATGCCGTGCCGTCCGGCGAGCCGGGAGACGACGAACAGGCCGAGCCGGTCGGTGACGGCCAGGTCGAACTCCGGCGGCCGCTGCAGCCGCAGGTTCAGCGCGTCCAGTTCGGACTGGTCGAGCCCGATGCCGCGGTCGATGATGTCGACGGCGAACCCGTTCGCGCCCATCTCGCCGCGGACGAGCACCTCGGTCGGGGCCGGGGAGAACACCGTCGCGTTCTCGATCAGCTCGGCGAGCAGGTGGATGATGTCGGCGACGGCCTCGCCGATCACCGCGGCCTGCCCGGACACCACGACGACCTCGACCCGGGTGTAGTCCTCGACCTCGGCGACCGCGGCGCGCAGCACGTCCTCGACGTGCACCGGACGGCTCCAGCCCCGGCCCGGGGACGTCCCGGACAGGATGACCAGGCCCTCGGCGTGGCGGCGCATGCGGGTGGTGAGGTGGTCGAGGCGGAACAGGTCCTCCAGGACCTTGGGGTCGGACGCGTCGCGCTCCATCTCGTCCAGCATCCGCAGCTGCCGGTGCAGCAGCGACTGGCTGCGCCACGCGACGTTGAGGAACACGCGGCTGATGCCCTGCCGCAGGTAGGACTCGCGGACGGCGGTCTCGATCGCGGTGTGCTGCACCTTGGTGAACGCGTCGCCGACGCTGGCGACCTCGCGGCTCCTTCCGATGACGAGCGGCGGCGCCTCGGCGTCCACGTCCACCTCCTCGCCGCGTCTCAGCCGGGCGACGACGCCGGGCAGCCGGTCCTCGGCGAGGTTCAGCGCGGCGCGCTGGAGCCCGCGCAGCTCCCGCGACAGGCTGCGCGCGGCCAGCAGCGACAGGATGATGGACGCGATCACCGCGAGCAGCCCGAACCCGCCGGCGAGGACCAGCCGCATGATGATCCGCTCACCGATGGGCTTGGCCATCTCGTTGAGCGCGAGGCTCGCCTCGGTGACCCGCTGCGCCCAGGCCTGCGACAGCAGCTGGGTGGTGGCCTGCCAGTCGGCCGCCTCGGGCGGCAGCCGGTCGCCGCGCGCGTTCACGATGGCGGTCTCGGCCGCCCGGTACCGCTTGAACCCGTCGGTCGCGGCGAGCTGCTGGAGCGGTCCCCGGATCTGGTCGTTGAGGTCGGCGAGCCCGGCGTCGAACTCGCGCCGCCCCTCGGCCGCCCACTGGACGAACGCGGTGTGCTCGGCCTGGGTGAGCCGCCCGTTGCGCGCCATCGCGGCGGTGACGAGGGAGTCCTGCCGCAGCATGTAGGCGCGGGCGTTGCCGACGCTGATCAGGGCGCGGCCCTGGGTGAGGATCGCGACGTCGTTGACCGTCACCAGGCCGTCGAAGACCTTGATCACCTGGTCGAGCATGGTGCTGTAGGAGTTGATGACCTCCAGCGGCTGGACCTGCCCCGAGTCGACCCGGGCGCGCAGCTGCGGCAGCCGGTCCAGCGCCTTGATCGCCTCGGCGAGCCGCTGCTTGGTCTCCGGTTCGGCCGCGTCCCGCGCCTCGGGCGACAGCGCGGTCCCGCGGAACGCCTTCTCGACGGCGCTCACCCGGGCGCGCTGCCCGCCGAGCTTCTGCCGGTCGGCGGGGTCGCGGGTGCTGAGCGCGACGACGCTGAGGGAACGTTCCGCCTGGAGCTGGTTCACCAGGTAGATGCCGGGAAGGCCCATCTTCTCGTACGTCGTCGAGAAGTCGTACTTGTCGAAGGCGTCGCCGAGCGTGATGTTCGCCGCGAACGCCCACAGGGTGATGAGGGACACCAGCGGGACCAGCAGCAGCGCCGTGATCCGCAGCCGGATCGGGCGCCGCCGCCGGCCCGTGCGGCCGGACGCGTCGTCGCGGGGTGTCTTGGAGGTCATCGGATTCACTACCTCATGCCGGGGTGCCGGGGGGTGCGGGGGTGAGGGGCGAGCCTCGTCCAGGGCCGCGCGGGCGACCAGGCCGCGCAGCCGGCCCGAGATCATCTCGACGGCCTGCGCGTGCCCGCGCACGGCCCGCTCCCGCGTGGTGTACTGCCCGATGTCCGCGTGCATCGCGTGGTCGGACACGATCGTCTGCCATAGCAATGGCCTTCCGTTCGCCGCGAGTCCGAGGTCGATCACGGTGAACCAGGTCGAGACGACCACGACGACGGCGCCGACGCGGATGACGTCCTGGGCGACCAGGCGTCCGCGCACGTCGAGCAGGAGCCGCTGGGCCTCCTCCGCCGTGGCGCGCAGTCCGTCCGACCGGTAGTACTCGGGGGACCTGTGGAGATCACTGGGCATGGCACATCCCATCGCCGTACCGGGAATGCGAGGGAAGGTGCTCAGTGACCGGGGTGGTCGTCCCGCGGCCAGGCCAGCACCTCGCACCAGACCGACTTGCCGGACGGCGTGTGGTCGGTGCCGTGCCGGTCGGCCATGACCGCGACGAGGAACCAGCCGCGGCCCGTCTCCTCCATGAGGTCGACCTGCCGGGTCCGGGGGACGGCGGCGCTCTGGTCGTGCACCTCGATCCGGAGCCGGGCGCCGGCGCGCAGCAGCCGCAGGCAGAGCGCGGCGCCGGGGATCGGCGCGTGCCGGACCGCGTTGGTGACGAGCTCCGACACGAGGACCTCGGCGTCGTCGGCGACGTGCCCGATGCCGGACGCGGTGGTGACGGACCGGCTGAAGCGGCGCGCCCGGGGAACCGACTCCCGTTCGGCGGGCAGCGTCAGCTCGCCCAGCAGGATCGGGACGGGTTCCTCCATCGCCCGGAGGTCGTGCGGTGGTGTGGTGGTGGCCAGGGTGCTAGGGAGTTCGATGGTGTGGTGTTCGCCCGACATGATGAACGCCTCCTTGACTAAGGCGTGTCGCCCGGGTGCGGCCCGGCCGGGATGCGAGGCCGCGTTGGGCGTGGGGGGATGGTGCAGGTGCCGCCGCCGTTCGGGCGGACGGCGGCACGGTGTTCGAGGGGCGCGGGCCGGTCATGACGGTCCGCCCTCCTCGGCTTGGGCGTCCGCCCGCGCGCGAAGCAGCCGGGCGGTACTGGTGAACCACTCGTAGTTCTCCTGCTCGAACCGGCGTCCGCGCAGGCAGGTGAGGTAGGGGCCGAGTGGGGACCCGGTGCGCAGGAACGTCTCCTCGTCCAGGTCGCCGCGCAGGTGCTTCAGGGTGCGCTCGAAGACCTCGATCTTGGCGGCGGAGGCCACCGCCCGGTCCTCCAGCTGCGCGATGACGGAGTCCGCGGAGATGTGATCCACGGCCTGCACCATGACGAGCAGGTTCTCGCGGATGATGCCCGGCTTGGCGGGGGTGGTGGCGAACCGCTCGAGCTCGGCGACGCCGGCCTCGGTGACGGTGTACACGCGCTTGTTGGGACGGTCGTGCTGGATGATCTGCCGCCCGCTGATCAGACCTTCCGTCTCCAACCTCGACAGCTCCGAGTAGAGCTGCTGCGGTACGGCGTGCCAGAAGTTGGAGACCGACAAATCGAAGATCTTGGCCAGCTGGTAGCCGCTGTACTCGCCGTCGAGCAGCGCCGCCAGCACCGCGTGACGTAGCGCCATCGGCCTTCTCTCCCCGCCTTGACTCAGGGTGATGCCCGACGTTACCAGACAACGACATGATTAGTCATCATTTTGACTAGTATCGGTTGGTTCGGATTTTGACGATCTTCGGACCGCCCGGCCGGGCGGTCACGCGCGTGCCCGGCGGAGCTCGTCCACGCCAGGTTCGAGGTCGCCGGCGAGCGCGGTGATCTCCCCCTTGAGGAAGGCCGCGCGGGTCAGGCGGCGCTGCATCTTGCCGCTCGTGGTGTGCCGGACGGTGCCCCGCGCGGCCAGCACGACGCTGACCGCGGGCAGCTCGAACGTCCGGGCGACGCGGGTCCTGATGAGCGAGGCCAGCTCGTCCAGCGGCGTGCCGGCGGCGGCCCGGGTGCTGATCTCCTGGACGATCACGACCTGCTCGCGGCTGCCGTCCACGGACCCGCCGACATCGGCGTCGATGGCCCCGTCGATCGCGAACGCCGCGCCGACCAGCGCGGCCGGATGCGCCGCCCGCGCCGTCTCCTCGATGTCGTGCGCGTGGATGTTGCGGCCGTTGACGATGATCAGGTCCTTGATCCGCCCGGTCACGTACAGCTCGCCGCCGGCGATGAAGCCGAGATCGCCGGTCCGCAGGAACGGGCCCTCGCCGCCGGCCGTGCGCGCACCGAAGGTCGCCATGCTCTGCTCGGGGCTTCCCCAGTAGCCGTGGGCGACGCTTCCGCCGCGGACCCAGATCTCGCCCACGCGCCCCTCCGGCCGCTCTGCGCACGTCTCCGGGTCGACGACGCGGACGTCCAGGCTCACCGGCCGCCCGCTGCTGACGAGCCGCCTGGCGCCCTCCGGCCCGTCGCGGGGGACGGCCTCGTCCCGGGTGAGGGCCTCGGCGTCGAAGTCACGGACGACCGGCCCGCTTCCCAGGGGCGCGGCGGTGACGAGCAGCGTCGTCTCGGCCATCCCATAACAGGGCATCCACATGCTGCGCCGGAACCCGACCGGGGCGAACCGCTCGGCCATGGCGTCCAGCGTCGCGGCCCGGACCGGCTCCGCGCCGTTCTTCACGACCCGCAGCGACGACAGGTCCAGGCCCTCCAGCTGCCGGTCGGTGACCCGGCGCAGGGCCAGCTCGTACCCGAAGTTCGGCGCGACGGTGATCGTCCCCCGGTAGCGGGTGATCAGCTCCAGCCACAGCACGGGACGCTTGATGAACGCGATCGGCGAGGTGAACACGTACCGGCAGCCGAGGTAGAGCGGCTGGAGGAACTGACCGACCAGCCCCATGTCGTGGTAGTGCGGCACCCAGCCGACGCCGACCGTGTCGGTGCTCCCCTCGATCCGGCGCTTGATCTCCTCGCCGTTGCTCAGCAGGTTCCCGTGGGTGACCATCACGCCCTTCGGCTCGCTGGTCGAGCCCGAGGTGTACTGCAGGAACGCGACCGTGTCGGAGTCGAAGCCCCGCGGCGTCCAGGCGCCCGGATCGGACTCCTTGCCCGCCTGGGTGTCCAGGCAGTGGACGCGCCCCTTCAGCCCCGCGGCCGACAGCCACGCGTCGAGGGTGCCCTTGTGGGCGGTGTCGGTGAGGATCAGCGCGATGTCGGCGTCCTCGATGATCCGGCGGGTGCGTCCGAACCGGCCGGCGTCCAGGTCGGGTAACGGCGCCGGGACGGCGATGACCCGCGCGTACAGGCACCCCAGGAACGCCGTCAGGAACTCAAGGCCCTCCGGATACAGCAGCAGGACGGCCCGGTCCCGCAGCCCCCGCGCTTCCAGGCGCCAGCCGAGGACGCGGGCCTTGCGGTCCAGTTCGGCGAAGCCGAGCACGTTCTCCTTGTACTTGCGGCCCGGTTCCTCGCTGATGAAGGTGAACGACCGGTCGTCGCCGTGCGCCCGGATGTTCTCCCGGGCCAGCGACACGAAGTCCTGGTAGGGCGGCATGAGGCCTCACTCGTCCTCGGCCAGCGACAGCAGGGAGAACCAGCCCCGCTCGCCGGCGTGGAACATCGCGGCCTCCAGCGACGGGAGGAAGTCCTCCGACAGGACGGTGTCGGGCTGCGCGCGCTGGAGCAGCCGCTGCAGGCACAGGACGAGCCACTCCCCCTCGGCGAACGGGCCGCCGAAGGCCTGCCGGTTGTGCAGCCACGTCAGCATGCACGAGACCATCGCGTGCAGCTCGCAGTACCGCTTCGCCCGCGCCAGCGCCGCCACCGACGAGGAGTCGCCCTCGTTCGCGCGGATGCCGTGGTCCACCTTGGCGCGCAGGCCGCCGATGCCCGACAGCAGGTCCTTCAGCTCCGCCGCGACACCGGGCGCCGCGTGCGCGTTCGCCGCGGACAGCACCTCCTCGGCGATCTGCTCGAACCGCTGGCCGACCTCGTCGCGCCCCTCGTTGGTGAGCTGGAGCAGCCGGCCGTCCGGCTCCCACGCGGGCGGGGTCCGCGTCCAGCAGAACAGGTCGGCGAGCAGCTCGTCCTCGCGGCCCGTCTCCTGCAGCGGCTCGATCAGGTACGGCAGCTGCCCGGCGACGTTGGCCAGGTTGACGTGCGTGGTGCCCTCGAAGATGCTCGCGATCGCGTGGTCGCGCTGGAGCTTCTGGAACACCCCGTGCGCCACGCCCTCGCGCAGGTAGCCGCGCGCCGCGAGGACGGTCCCGATGCTGGCCACGACCTCCTCCCCCATGACCGGGACGAAGTACTTCACGATCGACGACCACAGGCTGAGCCGCCCCGGCGCGACCGTCAGGCAGCGCGCCACCGGGATCGCCACGCACTCGGCGATCAGCAGGTCCAGATGCGCCTTGACCAGGTGGTCGCGGATGACGGGGATCTTGTAGATGTCCGAGCCGTAGAGGGTGCGCTGCCGCGCGTACTCCATGCCGATGCGCACGACCGCGTCCATCGTCCCGACCGACAGCGCCGCGATCGCCGTACGGGTGATCTGCAGGGTCTTCAGCGTCTGCACGAGCCCGGACCCGCGCCGCCCGATCACCCGCTCGGCCGGCAGCCGCGCCCCGGAGAACGCGACCCCGCTGAGGTCGTGGCCGCGCAGCCCCACCGTCCGCACCGGCGGCAGCGTCGACCAGGAGGCCGGGTCGATCTCCCGCTTGTCGACCAGGATGAGCGAGAAGTCGCGCGGTCCCGTCTTGGCATAGGTGGTGACGAACCGGCCGCGCGTGGCGTTGCCCACCGGCCACTTCACCCCGGTCAGCACCAGCTCGCCGTCCCGGATCTCCGCCTCCGACTCCGAGGCCATCACGTCGCTGCCGTGATCCGCCTCCGAGACGCCGAAACAGGCCAGGTCACCGCACAGCACACCGTCCGCGACCGTCTTGCGCTGCCAGGCGTCGCCCCACAGCCACACCGGGTTCACGGCCAGCAGCCCCGACCCGTACATCACCGCCACGGTCACGCTGCGGCGCGAGATGCCCCGGGTGACGAAGAACAGCTCTTCAAGCGTCGTCAGCCGCCCGCCGAGCGGCGCGGGCACCAGGTACTTCGGGAAACCCCAGGCCCGGACGGCGTCGACCGCGCCCGGCGGGATCTCGTCGCGCTCCTCCGCCTCCACGATCGCCTTGTAGGAGAACGGCCCGGCCTCGTCGTCCATGGGGTCGCCGAGGAAGCCGTCCAGGTCGGCGGCGATCCGGTGCGCCGGCGACAGCGTCTCAAGGGACAGTTTCTGACGGGGCACGGCCCGGTGGGACGCCGTGCCTGGCGGTGCGGGGTGTACGGGAACCTTACTGTCCATCTTTCCTTCGACTCCCTTTGTCTGGGTCGCTCCCTAAACCTGCGCGGTACCGGACGGGCCCCCCGTTTCCCCTGCGGCCCCCGCGCCGCCGGCGTCCGCCACGCCGCCGGCGTCCTGCACGTCTTCCATGCGCTTCCCGACCACCCGGGCGAGCGTCATCGCCGCCGGAAGCGGGCGGACCATGACGGTCAGGCCGGTGACGAGGCCGGTGTCGCCGAACCTGATCAGATCGAGCCCCTGCACGGCCTTGCCCATCACCCGGGCGCTGAAGATCAGCGCCTGCGCGGGCGGGCCGGTGCCGTTCGCCGGCCGCACCAGCTCGTCGGTGTAACGGAAGTCCTCGAAGACCTCCAGCAGCACCCCGAGCAGCGCGGCGACGGCGTCGCGGCCGAGATAGGGCTTCACCATCACCGGGCTGTGGAACTCGATGCCGGGATCGAGCGCACCGGTGATCGCGGCGAGATCCTTGGCCTCCACCGCCGTTCGGAACGTTCCGGGGACCGTCATCCGGGCTGCTCCCTTCGCTTGCCTGAGCCGGTCAGTTCACCGTCCGGGGCGGGACGGCGCCGGCGGGGGGCGTGTGCGGTGCGGGGAGGCCGGGCTCGGGAGCGGGCACGGCGGCGCGGGCGAGATCCTGCGCCCACGCCCGGTACCCGGCGGCCGACGGGTGGAAGCCGTCGGCCGCGAAGAGCCGCCGGTCGCGCGCCATCGCCTCGTCCATGGGGACGTGGACCGCGCCGCCCACGGCGGCCGCCTCGCTCGTGATCAGGTCCATCGCCCGCGCCCGCGCGCCGAGGACGGACCGCAGCGGCCGCGGCAGGGCGGGGAACCGGTGCACGGGCGGCATGCCCGCGACGAGCAGCCGCGCGCCCGGGTAGCGGTCGCGCAGCGCGGCGATGAGCTCGGTCATGTCCGCCGTCCAGCGGCGCAGCGGCCGCCGCCGGATCAGGTCGTTGATGCCCGTGGTGACGACCACGAGGTCCGCCGCGGAACCGTCCGGCGCGGGCACCAGCCCGGTCGTGATCCGGCGGGCGGTGGCGCCGTTCTCGCCGGACAGCGTCCACGCCACGCCGCGCCGCAGCCGGTCCCGCAGCGCCTCCGCCAGGAAGCCGGGGAGCGCCTCGGCGTGCAGCGACGCGCCGACGCCGACGGCGGTCGACTCGCCGAGCACGACGACCCGGTAGTCCGGTCGCCCGTCTTCCGGGCCCTTCCCGGGACGCGGGCCGGCGGCGAGGCCGTGCTCGTCGCCCGCCGCCGGGTCGAGCCGCGGCGTCCGGCGCACCGTCCGCCATGCCTGGACGACCAGGACGGGAGCGAGCGGGATCAGCATCGCCGAACGGGAGACGCGGACAGCGGCGAAAGGTCTTTTCATCTGTTTCCCAGACTGCAGGTTGGGGCCCCCGAGACTCAGATCACCCGCTCGCTGAGCAGGCTTTTTGCGATGTGCGCGATCACCTCCGCGACATAGGCGTGACCTCTCGGATTGAGGTGGATTCCGTCCGGACTCCACATCACCGGGTCGGCGACCCGGGCCACGGTCTCCCGTTCCGGAAAGGTCATTCCGAAGTCGCGCGCGACGCGCGCCAGCTCCATATTGAAGTCATGAATGCGCTGCACGGTCCGTTTCTTGCGGAACTGCGAGATCGGGGATATGTCGAGCAGCGGGGGACGCGGCACCGGGATCGCCAGCATCACCGCGCCGCGGTCGCGGGCCCAGCCGTACAGCTCGTCCAGCCGGCGGGCCGCGTCCGCGGGCTCGAAGCCGCGCAGCGCGTCGTTCATCCCGCAGCCGAGCACGACCAGGCGCGGCCGCAGGTCCCGGACGAGGGGCAGCTGGTCGCGCGCCACATCGTCGATCTTCGCGCCCGGGTCGGAGACGTTGAGCACCTCCTCCCGGGGAATCCCCAGGTGAAGGGCCAGCCGCCCGGCCCAGCCGAGCCAGCCGCCGGCCGGGTGCGGGTCGTCCTGGCCCTCGGCCACGCTGTCGCCGAGCACCACCATGGCGGGCCCGGCGGCGCCGTCCGCGGGCCGGCCGCCCATCACGCGACGAGGTCGAGCAGGTAGTCGGTGAGGTCGGTCACCGTCTCCCGCCGCCTGGCCTCGGCCACGTCGACCTCGACCTGCAGATGGTCCTCGATGTCGCTGATGATGCTGATGGCGTAGACCGAGTCGACACCGTAGCGGGCCAGTTCGACCGCGGGATCGATGTTCTCCGCGGGCCGGTCCAGGTAGAAGGCGATCCTGTCAAGAAGCCACGATTGCAGCTCGTCGTGGGAAATTGTTTCCGATCGGGTCACCGCACTCCTCCTTATGTTAAGAGGATCATCGAATCAATCGCGATAGTCATCGGAAGACGAGCAACACGCAACATACAGCCAAATGGGGGGCGTGTCTCGACCCGGATGTGAACGATCGGACACGGGCATGTCTCCGACCCGTAAACCCAGTCAGCAGGCCGGTAAAAACGGCGACAAGTTACTCGCTGGTAGCCTGTTCCGATATGGGCCCAGCCGGAACGCCCGCCGGCATCTCGGTTCCCGCCCGCCCCACCGATCCGTCCTCCCCCGGGGGACTCGCGAGGGCACGCTACCTGCGTCGTTCCCCAGCAGGCTCGCCATCGCGGCCCGTCCCGCCCGGCGACAAGTGGGCACGTTCCATGAGAATTTCGGACAACCTTCCAGACCCGCCCGCCGCAGGGCAGTCAGGGATGACTTTCTCGGAAGACAGATTCACCTGTCCCTGGCGGACGTGACCTCAGCCGGTCACTCCGGGGACACGGGACCGCTCAGCCGCGACTCGACCGGGTTCGACTCCCGGGCCTGCGCGAGCCGCTCCAGGGCGGCGTGCGCGTGCCGCGACCGCCAGCGGTGCGCCGCGAGCCGGTGGAACTTGGCGAGCTGCGCCGCGGGGGGACGCGCTCCCCCGGTCAGCTCGTAGCCGTTCTGGACGAGCCGCGAGGCGAGGACGTGCTCGACCAGGTCGGCCTCCCAGTCCTCCATGCGCTCGCGCCAGGCCCCGACCTGGCGGGTGTTGACGGCCTCGTGCGTGTGCAGGTGCCACTTCCGCGAGGCGGGCACCGTCCGCCGGGCGTGCCGGTACGCCCGGGTCATCTCGGGGTCGTACTCCTCGCCGAGGAAGGCGCACAGCTTCACCAGCGCCTCCTCGGGCTCCGCGACGAGGTCCTCGTAGCGGAACTCGTAGAAGGTGTCCGGGCCGAGCCGCTCCCGCAGGTGGCGGCCCGTGTCGACCGCCTCCCGCCAGGTCAGGGCCGCGGCGTGGATGTCGCCGTCGAACCAGGGCATCCGCGTCAGCGAACTGACCGCGTCCCGGCCGTCCCGGAGGAGGTGGACGAACTGCGCGTCCGGGAACATCCGCTGGAGCATCGACACCCGGCGGAAGTAGCTCGGTCGCTTGTCCCCCCAGCGCGGCTTGCCGTGCTTGCGCGCGTACGCGCGGAAGACGGCCGCGATCGCGGAGCCGAGCGTCGGCGGCGCGTTCACGATCTCCTCGATCGCGTCGCCGGCGTCCAGGTCCAGGACCCTGAACTTGGTGTTCCTGCCGTGCACGATCCACTCGGCCAGCGCGCGCCGGTTCTCCGACAGCTCCAGGTCGCCGAAGTCGTGCCGCACCTCGTACGCGGTATGCACGAACCTCGTCTCGGACGGGAACGCGATGCGCCGATGCGAGTGCAGCATCTGCTGCAGCAGCGTCGTCCCCGATCGCGGGCATCCGAGGACGAAGATGGGGCGGCAGGACTCCGTTGTCATGTCGCGGCACCGTACCCGCGGTCCCTGAGACGAACCTCCAGCAAACCTCAACGAACGCTGAAGGCCGCCCCGGCGCCCCGCCGGAGAGGCCATCCGCCGTCTTCGCGAACGGCCAGGTCAACGGCCCGGGACCGGCGATCGAACAGTAAAAGACTTCCCTGTAGCCGAGAAGTAAGCTAAAGTAACGATCGGTGTGCCGGGAAGCCTGGTCGGCGAGACAGGAGATGTCTGCGACCAGGAGGGCTGATGATTCCCCGGCACTTTCTCATCGCGCACCCTGCACCGCGCAGTGCCGTGCCGTCCCGCCGCAGGCCTCACCACCTGCGATCCGTGACCTGGGCGCACGACTTCCCAGATAGCTGAGCACGTCTCCCTTCGTCGATCGACCTCGTCGATCGACCTGCTCCGATCGACGAAGCCTCTTCGGCGCCGGCCGGCCGCGTTCCGCCGCTCCGGCGCGATCCATGACGTCTCGACCCGGAAGCGTGCACTCCCATGGGCGAATTCATCGATGCGGCGTTCGGTTTCCCGACGGCGCTGTTCAGCTTCTCACTCCTCGTCGTGGCCGCCTACTGGACGCTCGTCCTGCTCGGCGGCCTGGACCTCGACTTCCTCGGCGCCGGCGCCGATGCCGACACGGGGGCCGGCGCCGGCGCCGAGGACGGCACGGCCGGCGGGCTGCTCGGGCTCGGCGGCGTCCCGGCCACCGTCGGGCTGTCGCTGCTGATCGGGCTCGCGTGGTTCGTCAGCCTCGCGGGGGGGGCGCTGTTCGAGGGCGCCGCGGCGCGGGTCCTCGTCCTGCCCGTCGCGCTGGCCGCGGGCTGGGCCGGGACGCGGCTCGCCGTCCGCCCGCTGCGCGGCGTCTTCCAGCACCGGGCCGAGGCGTCGCTGCGCGACTTCGTCGGGCTGCCGTGCGTGATCCGCACCGGCCGGGTCGGCCCGGACTTCGGCCAGGCCGAGGTCACCGCCGCCGACGGCTCGTCCGCCGTCGTCCAGGTGCGGCAGCCCGCCGCGGACGTGCCCGTGGCCGGCGCCGCGGAGGGCCTCGGGCTCACCGCCGGCAGCATCGCGCTGATCTTCGACTTCGATCCGGAGGGCCGCTTCTTCTGGGTCATGCCGCACGACACGGCCGCCGACCTCCGCTGAGCCCCCGCGACACCCACCCGCGGTAAAGACCCCGCGCCCCACCCCGCGACACAGACCCCCGCGACCTCACCCCCGGCAGACAGGGATATCGATGGACACCATCACGATAGGAGCCGGCGTGCTCCTCGCTCTCGCGCTGCTCGTCACCCTCGGCCTCGTGCTGATGGTGACCCGGTTGTTCCGCAAGGTCGACCAGGGCCGCGCGCTCATCATCTCCAAGCTCAAGAAGGTCGACGTCACCTTCACCGGTGCGATCGTCCTGCCGGTCCTGCACCGCGCCGAGTTGATGGACATCTCGGTCAAGACGATAGAGATCGAGCGGACCGGGCGGGACGGCCTGATCTGCAAGGACAACATCCGCGCCGACATCCGCATCACGTTCTTCGTCCGCGTCAACAAGACCGTCGAGGACGTCGTGAAGGTCGCGCAGGCCATCGGCACGGAGCGGGCCAGCAGCCAGGAGACGCTGCAGGAGCTGTTCGCGGCGAAGTTCTCCGAGGCGCTGAAGACCGTCGGCAAGCACCTCGACTTCGCCGACCTCTACACGCGCCGCAACGAGTTCCGCGACCACATCATCCGCGTGATCGGCACGGACCTGAACGGCTACAGCCTTGAGGACGCCGCGATCGACTACCTGGAGCAGACGCCCCTGCTCTCCCTGGACAGGTCCAACATCCTGGACGCCCAGGGCATCCGGAAGATCACCGAGCTGACCGCGATCGAGCACGTCCGCACCAACGAGCACGCCCGCAACGAGGAGAAGGAGATCACCCGCCAGAACGTCGAGGCGCGCGAGGCGATCCTGGAGCTCGAACGCCGCCAGGCGGACGCCGAGCTGCGGCAGGAGCGCGAGGTCGAGACCGTCCGCGCCCGCGAGACGGCGGAGATCGAGCGGGTCAAGGCCGAGGAGCGGCTGCGGGCGCAGCTCGCGCACATCCGCACCGACGAGCAGCTCGGCGTCCAGCACGAGAACAAGGACCGCGAGGTGTCGGTCGCCGCGAAGAACAAGGAGCGCGTCCTCGCGATCGAGAGCGAGCGGATCGAGAAGGACCGCGTCCTGGAGGTCATCGCCCGCGAGCGCGAGACGGAGCTGACCCGCATCGCGGCCGACAAGGAGGTCGAGGCGGAGAAGCGCGAGATCGCGAACGTCGTCCGGGAGCGGATCGCGGTGGAGCGGACCGTCGCCGAGCAGGAGGAGGGCATCAAGCGGCTGCGCACGGTCGAGGAGGCCGAGCGGGCCCGCCAGTCGGTGATCATCCACGCGGAGGCCGAGGCGCAGGAGAACCTGGTCAAGGACATCAAGGCCGCCGAGGCGGCCGAGGCCGCCGCCGAGCACCGCGCCCGCGAGGAGCTGACGATGGCCAAGGCGCGCCAGGAGGCCGCCGAGATGGACGCGCAGGCCAAGATCCGGCTGGCCGAGGGGCTGCGCGCGGAGGCCGCCGCGAGCGGGCTGGCCGAGGTCCAGGTCCGCGAGCGCGACGCCGAGGCGATCGAGAAGGTCGGCCGCGCCGAGGCCGCCGTCGCCCAGGAGAAGGCGCTGGTCGAGGCCGCGCGCATCCGCGACAACCTGCGGGCCGAGGCGGAGGGCCTGTCGGAGAAGGCCGGCGCGATGGCCGCGCTGGACGAGGCGTCCCGCGAGCACGAGGAGTACCGGCTGCGGCTGGAGGCCGAGAAGGACGTCCGGCTGGCCGGCATCGAGGTGCAGCGCAAGGTCGCGGAGGCGCAGGCCACCGTCCTCGCCACCGGGCTGGAGCAGGCCGACATCAACATCGTCGGCGGCGACTCGGTCTTCTTCGACAAGCTCGTCGGCTCGATCGCGCTGGGCAAGAGCGTCGACGGCTTCGTGCAGAACTCCGATGTCGCGCAGTCGGTCGCCGGTCCCTGGCTGGACGGCTCGTCGAGCCTGCCCGGCGACCTGTCCCGCCTGCTGGGCTCGGTCGGCACCGGCGGCGTCCGCGACCTGACCCTGTCGGCGCTGCTGCTGCGCCTGATCAAGTCGGGCGGTCCGGAGAGCGCCGGCTTCCAGGACCTGCTGGACACCGCCCGGCGGCTCGGCATCGCCGAGGCGCCGCTGAGCGAAGTCAACGGAACCACACTGACCGCCAACTGATCACAGTACTGCGGCGAGCCGCCGGTGCCGGGGGCCGCCGGCCCGACGGCTCGCCGCCCCGCGGACCCGCCATGCCCGAGACGGCGGCGTCCACGGGACGGGGCTGCCGCGGCGGAGACAGGATCGGCAACCGACATGGACGGGAGCGACGGGGTGACCGAGGGCGTCGAGGAGGCCACCGGAACCGGGGCGGAACTGGACCACGGAACCTACGAGGTGCTGCGCGCCCGGCTCGCCGAGCACGCGGCGGAGCTGGGACGGCGGGCGGACGCGCTGAACGCGCGGCGGCTGGAGGTCTTCGGGGGCACCGAGCTGCGGCTGGCGGGCACCGAGCGGATCCGGACGGCGCACGACTGCGTGCCGAGGGACGTGGTCGCGCTCGGCGACGTCCTGCTGTTCGGCGGCAACGCCCTTCTCGGGCCGACGCCGGAGACCGCGGTCGAGGACGTCTTCTCGCTGCACCGCCTCACCCGGGGCGAGGAGGGCGTCGCGCTCGTCCCGGCCGGGCCGGAGGCGGTGCCGGGGCTCCTGGACGATCCGGAGTTCCTGCGCGACTTCGCCGGCATGTACCGGTACTACCGGCAGGCGCGGCTGCTCCAGCTGCGGCTGGTCGACGGCCGGCTGCTCGCGGTGTTCCAGACCGGCCCGCGGCTGACGGACCTGCGGGTCCTGCGGTGGCGGACGGCCCCGGACGGCGGCGTCGTCTACGAGGACGACCAGGGAGAGCGCGACCACGCGTTCCCGCCGGCGCACGACGTCGACTGGGTCGAGGCCACGCGCGACGACCACGTCCCCGGCCGGCACCCGCACATCTCGATCGAGGGCGAGGTGTTCGTCGGCACGACCGGCGGGGCACTGACCGTCAAGGTCGAGGACGACACCGGCGGCGGCGCCGGGGTGTACTCCGAGCCGGTGGACGAGCCGCTGCAGTCCCTCGCGGACGCCGACGTCCTGCACGCGCGGGTCGGGGCGCTGATCCTGCTGCGGATCCGCCCGTATAACGAGACGGCGTGGCGGCACCTCGTCTTCAACGTCCGCACCAAGGAGGTCGTGCGGCTCGACGGGATCGAGCAGGCGTGCCGGAGGCTGCCGGACGACCACGGCATCGTCTTCCCCGGCGGCTACCTCCTGGAGACCGGCGCGGTCAAGACGTTCGACACCGACGTCACGGGCCTGGAGTACGAGCGCGTCGTCCGCTCCCCCAACGGCGAGGACGTGCTCTACGTCTTCCACTCGCGGGAGGACGGCCGGTCGCTGCTGCTGCCGTACAACGTGATCCGCAAGCGGGTCACGACGCCGATCACCTGCCACGGGTACGCGCTGGCCGAGGACGGGACGCTCATCGCGATGCGGGCGCTGTCGGACGAGCCGGCCCGCGTCCACCCGCTGCAGCTCTGGGCCACCCCGTACGTCTCGGACGCGCACGCCGCCGCGCAGCCCGTCGGCACCGGACCGCTGGAGCGCGTCGGGAACGCCGACCTCGTCCGGGGCATCGCCGAGTGCCTGACGATCGTCCGGATGGTGGGCGAGATGTCGCCGTCCGCCCCGGTGTTCGAGGCGCTGATCTCGGCGTGCACGCGGGTGCGGGACCTCCACCACTGGCTCGCCGACGACGACCTCGGCGACGCCGCCGCGCCGCTGGCGGACGTCCGCACGGCCGCCGGGCAGGTGCTGGAGGAGTACGAGAAGGTCCGCGCGCTCACCGAGCAGGCGGCCGCCGCGGTCTCCGAGGCGGCCGGCGACATCGCCGCGCTGATCCGCGCGGCGGATGCCGAGGCGCCGTCGGCCGCGGAGGGCTGGATCTCCCGGCTCGCCGGGTTCCGCCGCCTCCAGGGCCGCCTGGAGACGCTGCGCGACCTCCGCCACGCCGACCTCGCCCGGATCGGCGACCTCACCGAGACCGTCCAGGAGGGGCTTCGCACCGCGGGCCAGGGGGCCGTCGAGTTCCTCCAGGGAGAGGACGCGTTCACCTCCTACCACGCCGAGGTGGAGCGGATCACCGAGGCGGCGCACGCCATCGAGACGGCCGCCGACGCCGCTCCCCTCGCCGACCTCCTCGACGCGCAGAACGCGGGGCTGGAGGTCGTCACCGAGGTCGTCGGGGACCTCGACGTCACCGACGCGACCGCCAGGACCGCGATCCTGGAGCACGTCGGCGAGGTGCTCGCCGCCCTCAACCGGGCCCGCGCCGTCCTCGGCGCCCGGCGCCGCGACCTGCTCGGACGCGAGGGACGCGCGGAGTTCGCCGCGGAGCTCGGCCTGCTCGACCAGTCCATCGCCGCCGCGCTCGGCACCGCCGGCACGCCCGAGGCGTGCGACGAGCGGCTCGGCCGCCTCCTCCTGCGCCTGGAGACGCTGCAGGCCAGGTTCGCCGAGCCGGAGGAGTTCCTCGCCGAGCTGGAGACGAAGCGCACCGAGATCTACGAGGCGTTCTCGTCCCGGAAGCAGACGCTGCTGGACGAGCGCGCCCGCCGCACCGACCGGCTCGCCGCGTCGGCCGAGCGCATCCTGTCCGGGGTGCGCCGCCGCGCCGGCGCGCTCGCGTCCCCCGACGAGGTCGGCGCCTACTTCGCGACCGACGCCATGGTGGTCCGGCTGCGCGCGATCGCCGCCGAGCTGCGCGAGCTCGGCGACGACGTCCGGGCCGAGGAGCTGGAAGGGCGCGTCAAGGCGGCCCGGCAGGAGGCCGGCCGCGCGCTGCGCGACCGCCTCGACCTGTACGGCGACGGCGGCGGGACGATCCTGCTCGGGCGGCACCGCTTCGCGGTCAACACCCGCCCGATCGAGCTGACCCTCGTCCCGCACGGCGACGGCATGGCGTTCGCGGTCACCGGCACCGGCTACCGCGCGCCCGTTCGCGACGAGGGCTTCGCCGCGACCCGCCACCTGTGGAACCAGTCGCTCGTCTCGGAGACCCGGGACACCTACCGGGCCGAGTACCTCGCCACGTCGGTCCTCGCGTCCTCGTCCCTCGGCGAGCTGAACCGGGCCGCGGCCGGCGGGCGGCTGCTCGCCGTCGTCCGGGACGCGGCGGCCGACCGCTATGACGAGGGCTACGAGCGCGGCGTCCACGACCACGACGCGGCCCGCATCCTGGAGGCGCTGCTGCGCCTCCGCACCGAGGCCGGCCTGCTGCGCTACCCGGGCGACGCCCGCGCCTCGGCCCGGCTGTTCTGGACCCACGGCCCGGACGAGGCGGAGCGCGCGGCCTGGACGGCCCGCGCCCGCTCCCTCGTCCGCGCCCGCGACGTCTTCGGGGGCGCCGGCGCCCTCACGGACCTCGCCGCGGAGCTCGCCTCGTCCGTCACCGGGTTCGCCGAGCGGCACGGCCTGCCCGCGCCCGGGCCCCTGGCCGCCGAGTACCTGATCGAGGAACTGGCCTGCGCGCCGGACGGCTTCGTGACGAGCCAGGGGGCCCGCACCCTGCTGAAGGGCCTCGCCGACGCGGTCGGCGACGGCCCGCTCGACGACGACCTCCGCGCGGCCGGGAGCCTCGCCGCCCGGCACCAGCTCGCGGAGGCGTGGCTCACCGCGTTCCTGGCGACGTCCGGGGGCGACCCGGCGGACGTCCCCGAGGCCGTGGCGGCGCTGCTCTGCGCGTCCGCCGGCTACGACTCCCCCGCCGCCCTGACCGCCACCGTCGACGGCCTGCTCGGCGACCACCCCCGCATCACCGACCAGAGCATCGCCCTCCGGCTGGACGAGCTGCTCGCCCGGACGCACCGTTTCCGCACCGGGCGGGTCCCGGAATTCCGCGCCTACCAGAAGCGGCGGAACGACCTCATCGCGACCGAGGAGAAAAGGCTCGGCCTGGCCGACCTCAAGCCGCGGGCGATGAGCGCGTTCGTCCGCAACCGCCTCATCGACGAGGTCTACCTGCCGCTCATCGGCGACAATCTGGCCAAGCAACTCGGCACCACCGGGGACACCAAGCGCACCGACCGGATGGGGCTGCTCCTGCTCATCTCCCCGCCGGGTTACGGCAAGACGACCCTCATGGAATACGTCGCCGACCGCCTCGGCCTGGCGCTGGTGAAAGTGGACGGGCCCGCGCTCGGAAACGGCGTCACGTCCCTCGACCCGGCCCAGGCGCCCAACGCCGCCGCGGCCCGCGAAGTCGAGAAAATCAACATCGCTCTGGAGATGGGCGACAACGTCCTGCTCTATCTGGACGACATCCAGCACACGTCACCCGAACTCCTGCAGAAGTTCATCCCCCTCTGCGACGCCCAGCGCCGCGTCGAAGGGGCGGGAGGGACCCACGACCTGCGCGGCAAGCGCTTCGCGGTCTGCATGGCCGGAAACCCCTACACCGAGTCCGGCGGCCGCTTCCGCATTCCCGACATGCTCGCCAACCGCGCCGACGTGTGGAACCTGGGCGACGTCCTCTCCGGCAAGGAGGACCTGTTCGCGCTGAGCTATATAGAGAACGCGCTCACGTCGAACCCCGTGCTGGCGCCCCTCACCGCCCATGACCCCGCCGATGTGGAACTGCTGGTGCGGCTCGCGTCGGGCGACGACACCGTCCGCCCCGACCGCCTCTCCCACCCTTACTCCCAGGCCGAACTGGAAGAGATCCTCGCCGTTCTCGGAAAGCTCCGGCACGTCCAGCGGGTGGTCCTCACCGTCAACCGCGCCTACATGGCCTCCGCCGCCCAGGACAACGCGTCCCGTACCGAACCCGCATTCCGGCTCCAGGGCTCCTACCGCGACATGAACAAGCTCGCCGAGCGCATTCTCCCGGTGATGAACGAGGCGGAACTGGAATCGGCCATCGACGACCACTACCGGGCCGAATCGCAGACCCTCACGTCCGATGCCGAGGCCAACCTGCTCAAGCTCGCCGAGCTCCGCGGCCGGCTGACCCCGTCCGAGGAGGCCCGCTGGACGGAGATCAAGTCCGCCTTCCGGCGCTCGCAGACGCTGGCCGCCCATGAGGACGACCCGTCGGTGGGCGCCCTCCTCCACCTGGCCGACAAGCTCGCCGCCATCGAGACGGCCCTGCGCACCGGCCGGTGAGGTCCGGCGAACCGGCCGGGGGCGCGCCCCCGGCCGGACGTCGCCGAACGCAGCGGACCGGTGGCCAGGGGTGGTCATCCGGGGCCCGTCGCCCCTACCTTGGACGACCACGATCACCTCGGACATCGCGGACGAACGGGAAGGTGCGGCATGCCGGAGCCCTCGGTTGCCCCTGACACGACCGGCGGCGGGGCGCGGGACGGCGGCGGGCGCGACCGGCTACGGCGGGCGGCGCTGCTCGCGGTCGGCTTCGCGTTCTCCTACGGCCTGGTGCTCACGCTCCTCAGCGACGTCTTCTTCTGGTTCGCGATCCCCGGGCTCCTCGGCCTCGTCACCGTCGTGATCATCACGCTGCACCTGTACCTGCACCGGCCGTTCGGGCGGGCCGTCCCGTACGCGACGGACGGCACCGACCGCGAGGGGCCGGTGAGGCACCACTACGCGGTCCTGACCCGGCGCTACCTGCTGATCGTCGTGGCGGGCGCGGCGCTGGCGGCCGTCCCGCTCGTCCTGAAGGCCGCGGTCGCCTATCCGCTCATCGGCGTGGGGATCGTGACGCTCGGGCAGGGCACGCGGTTCTTTCTCGACCAGATCCTGTGGATGAGGAAGTGCGCCCGCGTGCTGAAGGTGTACGACTTCGAGTTCCGCTCCCCCGTGCAGAAGTCCAACCTCCGGAGCCGGGGACGGCGCTCGCTGACCCTGGGGACGGAGGGTGCCCCGCGGATGGCGGCGCGGGAGCCGCTGTTCTCGGACCGGTGGCCGAGGGAGATCGCCGGCGGGGTGTGGTTCGCCGGGGACGAGCCGTTCGGCGGGGCCATCCTCGTCCCGGACACGGGTGAGCTGATGTGCATGCAGCCGGAGAACTGGTCCGTCCACGAGAAGGCGCGGCAGCAGGCCGGGGCCGAACGCCGGGAGAAGGCGGCGCGGGCCGGGCTCGCGCGCCAGACGATCACGGCGTGACGACGAGCTTCCCGCGGGTGTGGCCGGAGCGGCTCGCGTCGAAGGCGGCGGCGGTCCCCTCCAGCGGGAACGCGCCGGCCACCTCGACGCCGAGGGCGCCCCGGTCGGCCAGCGCCGCGAGCTGGGCGAGCTTCGCGCCGCTCGGACGGACCCAGATCCAGTGACCGCCGTGCTCCCCGACGGTGTCGTCGGCGACCGAGACGTGCCGCCCGCCCGCCGCCAGGACCGCGAGGGTCACCTCCAGCTGGCCGCCCACGAAGTCGGCGACCGCGGACACCCCGCCGGGCGCCAGCTCCCGGACCCGCTCGGCCAGGCCGTCCCCGTAGTCGACCGGCTCGGCGCCGAGTTCGCGCAGGTAGTCATGGTTCTTCTCGGACGCGGTGCCGATGACGCGGGCGCCGCGGTCCCGTCCGATCTGCACGGCGAAGCTCCCGACGCCCCCGGACGCCGCGTGGACGAGCAGGATCTCGCCCGGACCGACCCCGAGCCGGTCGAGGGCGCGCTGCGCGGTCATCCCGGCCAGCGGGAGGCCCCCGGCCCGGTTCCAGTCGAGCGAGGCGGGCTTGTGCGCCACATGGTCGGCCGCGACGGCGACGTACTGCGCGAACGTCCCGGCGCCGACCACGTCCTTGCGCGCGTAGGACATCACCTCGTCGCCCGGTGCGAACTCCGGCACGTCGGGGCCGAGGGCCCGCACCACGCCCGCGACGTCCCAGCCGGGGATGACCGGGAAGACCGTGTCCAGCATCCCGTCGAGGCCGCCCGCCATGACCTTCCAGTCGACCGGGTTGACCCCGGCCGCGCGGACCTCGATCAGCACCTGGCCGGGGCCGACCTTGGGGTCGGGGACGTCCCCGACCCTCAGCCGGGAGTTGTCGGAGGCGAACGAGTCGTAGGTGACGGCGCGCATGCCCCACAGCCTGCCACCCGCCGCGCCCCCTAAACCCGAACACGTAGGAGAATGCCTACGTTTGACAGGTAGGAGATCGCCTACGTATTCTCGTCGCCATGAACATCACCCATGTGCGGTCGCTGACCGTCCCCGTCTCCGACCAGGACGCGGCCAAGGACTTCTACGCGGGCACGCTCGGCTTCGAGGTGGTCGCCGACCAGGCCGCCGGCCCGATCCGCTGGCTGCAGCTCGCCCCCGAGGGCGCGGACACGACCGTCGTCCTCGCGAACCACCTGCCCGGCGTGCCGGCGGGCAGCGTCCAGGGGCTGATCCTGGAGACGTCCGACCTCGACTCGGACTGCGCGCGGCTGCGCAGCGCCGGCGTGGACGTCGACGGCCCACAGGACCTGCCGTGGGGCCGCCAGGCC
Organism: Actinomadura madurae; assembly: GCF_900115095.1. Taxonomy (GTDB): domain Bacteria; phylum Actinomycetota; class Actinomycetes; order Streptosporangiales; family Streptosporangiaceae; genus Spirillospora; species Spirillospora madurae. The sequence continues at coordinate 399,369 of NZ_FOVH01000003.1, read as the reverse complement.
ACGGTCACCGACCCCGACGGCAACGGCATCGTGCTGGCCGCCCGGTGACCGGGGACGTCTTCGCCGCGCTGGCCAGCCCCGTCCGGCGGGAGCTGACGTCGCTGCTGCTCTCCGGCCCCCGCCCCGTGAACGACCTGGCCGCGCACTTCACGATGAGCCGCCCGAGCGTGTCCGAGCATCTCCGGGTGCTGCGGGACGCGGGCCTGGTCACCGAGCGGCGCCACGGCCGCCGGCGCGTCTACAGCCTGGAGCCCGCCCCCCTGCGCGAGCTGTCGGAGTGGCTCACCCCGTACGAGCGGTTCTGGCGGGAGAGGCTCGCCGGCCTGCGCGACCTGCTGGACGAGGAGGACCTGTGACACCCGCCCGCGAACGCGCCTCCATCGAGGTGGACGAGTTCCTGCCCCACCCGCCCGAGAAGGTCTGGCGCGCCCTCAGCGAGCCCGGCCTGCTCGCGCGCTGGCTGATGCCGAACGACTTCGAGCCCGTCGTCGGGCACCGCTTCACCTTCGCCGCCAAGCCCATCCCCAGCGTCGGCTTCGACGGGAGGATCGCCTGCGAGGTCCTCGCCGTCGAGGAGCACCGCCTGCTCCGCATCAGCTGGCACGGCGGCGGCCTGGACACCACGGTCACCTGGCGGCTGGCCCCGGAAGGGCACGGCACCCGCCTCTTCATCGAGCACGCCGGCTTCGACCTGGACGACCCGGTCAACGCCTACGCCTTCCGGGGCATGGGCAGCGGCTGGCGCTCCGACGTGCTCCGCTCCCTCCGCACGACCCTGTCCACCCTCGCTTGACCGTCCGCCCTCGCTTGACCGTCCGCCCTCACTTGACCGCCCTCACCTGACCGCCCGGATCAGGCGACGGTCTCCAGCGGGGGCTCGGAGGCGAACTGGGTCCGGTAGAGGTCGGCGTAGCGGCCTTCGGCGGCCAGCAGCTCGTCGTGGGTCCCCCGTTCGACGATGCGGCCGTCCTCGACGACGAGGATGAGGTCGGCGGCGCGGACGGTGGAGAGCCGGTGGGCGATGACCACCGCGGTACGGCCGTCCAGGGCCTCGGCCAGTGCCTCCTGGACGGCGGCCTCGGAGGTGGAGTCGAGGTGGGCGGTGGCCTCGTCCAGGATCACCACGCGCTGCCGGGCCAGCAGGAGGCGGGCGATGGTGAGGCGCTGGCGCTCGCCGCCGGAGAGGCGGTAGCCGCGCTCGCCGACGATCGTGTCGAGGCCGTCCGGCAGGCCCTCGATGAGGGTGTCGAGGCGGGCGCGGCGCAGCACGTCCCAGAGCTCCTCGTCGGTCGCCTCGGGGCGGGCCAGCAGGAGGTTCTCGCGGATCGACTCGTGGAACAGGTGGCCGTCCTGCGTGACCATGCCGAGCGTGTCGCGGATGGACTGGAAGGACAGGTCGCGGACGTCCACGCCGCCCAGCCGGACGGTGCCGGAGTCGACGTCGTAGAGGCGCGGCAGCATCTGCGCGATCGTCGACTTGCCCGCGCCGGACGAGCCGACCAGCGCGACCGTCTGGCCTGGCTCGGCGCGGAACGTCACGTCGTGCAGGACGTCCACGCCGCCGCGGGTGTCGAGGGTGGCGACCTCTTCGAGCGAGGCGAGGGAGACCTTGTCGGCCGACGGGTAGGCGAACCGGACGTTCTCGAACTCGACGGCGACCGGGCCTTCCGGGACGCCGCGCGGGTCGGGGCGCTCGGCGACGAGCGGCTTCAGGTCGAGGACCTCGAAGACCCGATCGAAGCTGACGAGCGCGCTCATCACCTCGACGCGGGAGCTGGCGAGGGCGGTCAGCGGCGCGTAGAGGCGGGTGAGCAGGAGGGCGAGGGCGACGACGGCGCCGGCGTCGAGGTGGCCGCGCAGGGACAGGTAGCCGCCGAGACCGTAGACGAGCGCGAGGGCCAGCGCCGACACCATCGTGAGCGCGGTGATGAAGACGTGCTGCACCATCGCGGTGCGGACCCCGATGTCGCGGACGCGGCGGGCGCGGGCGGCGAACTCGGCGGACTCCCTCGACGGGCGCCCGAACAGCTTCACCAGCGTCGCCCCCGGCGCGGAGAAGCGCTCGGTCATCTGCGTGCTCATCGCGGCGTCGTGCGCGGCGGCCTCCCGTTCGAGCCGCGCCAGGCGGGAGCCCATGCGGCGGGCCGGGAGCACGAAGACGGGCAGCAGGACCAGCGCGAGCAGGGTGATCTGCCAGGAGATCCGGACCATCACCGCGAAGGTGAGCAGCACGGTCACCAGGTTGCTGACGACGCCGGACAGAGTGTCGCTGAACGCGCGCTGGGCACCGATCACGTCGTTGTTGAGGCGGCTGACCAGGGCGCCGGTGCGGGTCCGGGTGAAGAACGCGACCGGCATGCGCTGGACGTGGTCGAACACGGCGGTGCGCAGGTCGAGGATCAGCCCCTCACCGATACGGGCGGACAGCCACCGGTTGGCCAGCCCGAGCCCGCCCTCGGCGAGCGCCAGCACCGCGATCAGCACGGCGAGCCCCACCACTGTGGACGTCTCGGCGTGGTCGACGATCGCGTTGACGACCCATCCGGCGAGGACGGGAGTCGCGACCGCGATGACCGCCATCACCACGCTGAGAAAGAGGAACGCGGCGAGCTGCCGCCGGTGCGGGCGGGCGAAGCGGCCGATGCGCCGCAGCGTCGCCTTGGAGAACGGCCGGCCGTCCTGCGCGTTCATGGCGTGATGCAGCGACATCCACGCCGTGACTTCCATGTCCATGGGGACCCCTGATCATCGTTAGCCTGGAAGACGAGCATGCGACCTCAAGATTGGTTGAGGTCAAATCGCGCCGTCGTGGTGCCGCCGGGAGACACTCTCTCCCGGGGGTACGACATTTCAGCGAAGGGTCGCTTGTGGACATCGACGAGATCAGGACAGACACCCCCGGCTGCGCGAAGGTGGCCCACCTCAACAACGCCGGCGCCGCGCTGCCGCCGCGTCCCGTCATCGACGCCGTCGCCGGGCATTTCGCCCAGGAGTCGACGATCGGGGCGTACGAGGCCGCCGACCAGAACCAGGCCGCCATCGACCGGTTCTACGGCGCGGTCGCCCGGCTCCTGGGCGCGCGGCCGGACGAGATCGCCTACGTGGAGAACGCCACGCGCGCGTGGGACCTGGCGTTCTACTCGATCCCCTTCGCGGACGGCGACCGCATCCTGACCACGACGAGCGAGTACTCCAGCAACGCGATCGCCTACCAGCAGGTGGCGGCGGCCACGGGCGCCCGGGTGGAGGTCGTCCCGGACGAGTCCGACGGCACGCTCTCCCTCGACGCGCTGGAGGCGGAACTGGCCAAGGGCAACGTCCGGCTGGTGTCGCTCAACCACGTCCCGACGCACAACGGCCTCGTCAACCCGGCGGTCGAGGTCGGGCGGCTGTGCCGCGAGCACGGCGTCCTGTACCTCCTGGACGCCTGCCAGTCGGTCGGCCAGCTCACCGTGGACGTCACCGAGATCGGCTGCGACATGCTGTCGGCGACGGGTCGCAAGTTCCTGCGGGGCCCACGCGGAACGGGCTTCCTCTACGTCCGGCGCGACATCCTGCGGACCCTGGTGCCGCCGTTCCTCGACCTCCAGGCCGCCACATGGAAGGCGCCGGACGGGTTCGAGATGCGCGACGACGCGCAGCGCTTCGAGACGTGGGAACGCTACGTCGCCGGGCAGATCGGACTGGGAGTCGCCGCCGACTACGCGGCGGACCTGGGGATGCCCCAGATCCAGGAGCGCGTCCTGAACCTGGCCGCCGGGCTACGTGAGCGTTTGGCCGCGCGTCCCGGTGTAACCGTCCTCGACAAGGGGGCACGGCCGTCCGGCATCGTCACGTTCACCGTCGACGGCCACGACCCCGCCGCCATCCAGGCCGCCGCCAAGGCGCGCGGCGTCAACGTCAACGTCACCAACCCCAACACGCACGGATACGACCCGAACGCCGCACAGGCGGCCGTGCGAGCGTCCGTGCACTACTACAACACCGAGGGCGAACTGGAGCAGCTCCTGTCCGCCCTGCCGTAGGAGGCTCAGACGTTGGGGCGGGCCGCGCTGATGTCGGCGAGCGCCGAACCCGAGTCCTTCTCCATCGCCAGGTCGCCGATGGAGACGATGCCGACGGGACGGCCGTCCTCGATGACGGGGAGCCGCCGGACCGCGCGCTCGCGCATGATCTGCGCGGCCCGCTCCAGCGAGTCGTCGGGCCCGACGGTGGCGGTCACGCTGCTGGCGATGCCGCCGATCTTCACCGCCGCCGGGTCGCCCCCCGCCGCGAGGCCGCGGATCACCAGGTCCCGGTCCGTGACGACGCCCTTGAGGTGGTCGCCGTCGGCCACCAGGACGGCCCCGATGTCCTCGTCGCGCATCGCCCGCGCCACCGTCACGAGGTCGAGTTCCGGGCTCACCGAGGTGGGCGAGCCGGTCATGATGTCGCGGACCTTCGTGGCCATCGTGCACTCCTTGCGCCTCGCTGGTGGGTACCGCGGGCCCTACCCGAGACGCCCCGGGTCACTCATTTGAACGGGGCGAACACCCGCGCCGCCCCGTCCTCGTCCCAGGCCAGGCGGTTCGGATCCGCGCGCGCCGGGCGTACGGGAACGGTCGCGAAGCGGATCGAGGCGCCCGCCCCGAAGCCGCGGGCGAGGGTCACCAGGTCCCCGGCGCCCAGCCGCGGCACCGTCTCGACCGAGGCCGCGAGCACCGCTAGGAACTTGCCGAACCGCAGCGGATCGCCCCGCAGCTCCTTGACTTCCCGCGCGAACGCCGCCATGAACGCCTGCTGCCGCTCGATCCGCGCCAGGTCGGAGCCGTCCCCGTACCCGATCCGGCTGCGGACGTAGATGAGCGCCTCCTTCCCGTCCAGCCGCTGCTCCCCCGGGCGCAGTCGCAGCCCCGACCTCGGGTCGACGCCCGGCCGCGGCACCGTCATCCGGACGCCGCCGAGTGCCTCCACCATCCGGACGAACCCGGTGAACCCGACCACCACGGTCTGGTCGATCCGGACACCGGTCAGCGACTCCACCGTCTTCACCGCGCAGGAGACGCCGCCCACCGGGAACGCCGAGTTGATCAGGCCTCTGCGGGAGGGGATCACCTTTCCCTCGGACGTCTTGCACGCGGGGAGCACGACGAGCAAGTCGCGGGGGATGCTCACCGCCCGGACGTCCTTCCTGTCGGCCGGGACGTGCAGGAGCATCATGGTGTCCGAACGCGCCGAGTAGCTGTCGCCGCGCTCGTCCGACCCCAGCAGCAGCACGTTCATCGCCCGGCCCGGCGCCGGCGTCGGCGCGGTCGTGCCGGGCGCCACCGGGCGGGCGTCCCGGCCGTGGACGACCAGCGCCGGGACGACGATGGCCGCCGCCGTCACCGCCGCCACCACGCCGAGGAGCGTCCACCGTCCGAGGACCCGGCGCCTCCGCCGGGCACCGTCCAGCAGCCGGGTGCGCTGCCGGGCGAGCGTCGGCGGCGGCTCGTGCTCCAGCTCCCGGCCGAGATCACGGATCAGTTCCAGGTCGTCCACGCTCACTCCTCCTCACCCATCGGGTCGGTGTCGCCCAGCGCGGCGCGCACCTTGCGCCGGGCGCGGTTCAGCCGGGACCGGACCGTCCCGACGGGGATGCCGAGCGCCCGCGCCACCTCCTCGTAGGAGAGGTCGCCCCACGCCACCAGCAGCAGGACGTCCAGGTCCCTCCGCGCCAGCCCGGACAGCGCCTCCGCCAGCACGGGACGCGACGCCGACGCGGTCACCCCCGCCGCCACCCGGTCGGCGGGCCCCTCCACGGGACCGTCCACGGGACTGCGCCGCAGCGCCCGGTAGCGCGCGGCCTCCCTCCGGTGATGCCGCGCGACCAGCTTCGTCGCGATGCCGAACAGCCAGGGCCGCGCGTCCCGCTGCGCGACGTCGTAGCGGTGCCGCTTGCTGAACGCGGCGAGGAACGTCTCGCCGACGACGTCCTCCGCGGCCTCGGGCCCGAGCCGGCGCGAGACGTACCGGAAGAGCATCCCGGCATAGCGGTCGAACAGCGCTGCGAACGCCTCGGGATCGGCGAGCGAACTCTCGATGAGAGCGGCGTCGCACTCCTGAGCCGTCGGGGGAACGGTCATCGCGGCCACCATGGCATGCGCACCGGGCCTTCCCGTGCGGGGGACGTTGTCAGGGTTGTATCTCCGCAACCCCCCGTCCAGGTTCACGCGGGACACGAGCCTCACGGACACGGATCGCCGCGAACCTTCCCGATAAACTTCGCGTCCCCATATGCATGGGGGGTCGCCGGGGGAGGACCATTCCGCCGCCCGTCGAGATACGAGCAGAGGAGGGTCTGGACGTGGACGACGACGCCGAGCGGGGCGCGGAGACGTCCCGTACCGGGACCGCCGAATTCCGCGTCCCCAAGAAGGTCGACCTGACCCGCCCGGACATCCCCGTCCGCCGCAGGCCAAAGGACGCCGAGGAAGAGCCCCCACCCCCAAGCACCTGGTACGTCCAGTTCCCCGCCCCCCAACCAGAGGACGAGGAACCCCCCGAGGACACGACCGAGACCCCGCAAGCCGAGCCCGAAGAGCCCCCCGAACCTGCCAAGGACTCGGCCAGCACCGCCCCACCAGAACAGGACACGCCGTCAGACGACAGCGGCGCCTCACACCAGAACGCCACACCACCCCCCGCCCCCACAAACGCACCACCGAACCAAGACGCGCCACCACGAGACACCCGCACCGCAGGCGAGGCCCAGGCAACCTCCGAAGAGCGCACCGAAAGCGGCGCGCCCGAGCAGGACGCGCCATCACGAGACGGCCGCAGCGCTGTCGAGGACTCGGCAGCCTCCGCAGAGGACAACGAAAGCGGCGCCCCGCCTCAGCAGGAAGCACCGCGGCAAGGCGCCCGCACCCAACAGCAAGCGCCGTCTCAGGACGAGCGCGCCCGACGCGAGAACACCGCGCACGGTGCATCGGCACCTACCGCCCCACAGACCCGACCTGGCAGCGCCACCCCACCGAGGCAGGACGCGCCGTCGGAGGACAGTGGCGCCGCACGCGAGAGCGCCACGCCGCCCGCAGGGCCCACGAACGCGCCACCGAAGCACGGCACGCCACGGCAAGACAGGCCCCCCGCGCAGGGCGCACCGGCACCTTCCAGCGCCCCACATGCGGGCCCGGGAACCGGCGCGCCACCGCAGGACGGGCGCACGGGCAAGGACCAGGCAGCCTTTGCGGGGCGGCTCGAAGGTGGCGCTCCGCCTGAGCAAGATGCGCCGGGGCAAGGCGACCGCACCCGGCAGGACACGCCAGCGCCGCGCTCCGCCACACCGACCCGGCCTGGTAGCGCCGCTCCGCCGAGGCAGGACGCGCCGTCGGAGGACGGGCGCGCCGCGCGTGAGGGCGCGACGCCGGGCGCAGGGGCTACGAACGCACCGCCGAAACAGGACGTACCACGGCGGCCCCCCGCGCAGGGCGCACCGGCATCTCCCGGCGTCCCGCCGACACACGACGCGCCACCACGAGGCGGCCGCACCGCAGGCCAGGACCACGCGGAGCGCACCGATAGCGGTGTCCCACCTCAGCACGAAGCGCCGTCCAAGGACGAGCGCACCGCGCGTGAGAGCGCCTCGCCGCACGTTGGGCCTTCGACGGCACCGGCACCTTCTGGTGTCCCACATGCGGGGGCCGGCGCCCCGCCGAAGCATGGCGCGCCATCGCAGGACGTGGCGGCGGGGTCGTGGGAGGCGGTCTTGCCGGAGACGTCGGCTGCGACGACTCGGGTTGAGCGGTTGCCCGCGCCGGCTGCCTGGCAGGCGCCGCCGCAGCCGTGGGGCGGTGCGGCTCCGGCGCCGGTGGAGGAGAAGAAGCGTCGGCGGTGGGTCGTCGTTGTCGCGGCTGCCTTGGTGCTCGTGGTGGGGCTCGTCGCCGGGCAGCTTCTGCGGCCGCCGCCGGAGCCGACGGTCAGGTTGAGCGTCGCGGCCAGCCACACGTTCCCGGGGCAGGCGCCGGTGTTGCCGTGGCCCGCGGCGGGGCAGTCCGCGATCTACGTGGACGGGCTCGGGACGATGGGGTCCTCGGGCGGGGCGGTGCCGACGCCCACGGCGAGCGTCGCCAAGGTCATGACGGCGTACGTGTATCTGCGCGACCATCCGCTGAAGTCCGGGGAGGCCGGGCCGGTGCTGACGGTGTCGCCGCAGGCGGCGGCGCAGATCCCGGCGCGCAAGAGGCGCGGGGAGTCGCTGCTCGGGGTGACCGCGAACCAGCGGCTGACGCAGCGCAAGGCGCTGGAGGCGCTGCTGATCATCTCGGCCAACGACGTGGCGCACGAGCTGGCGCGGTGGGACTCCGGCGACGAGAGGGCGTTCGTCGCGAAGATGAACGAGGCGGCGAAGCAGCTGGGGATGACCGGTACGCGCTACACCGATCCGAGCGGCTACGACTCCGGGACGGTCAGCACGGCCGCGGACCAGGTGAGGCTGCTGCGGGCGGCGATGAGCCTGCCGTCCTTCGGGGAGATCGTGAACAACCGGATGTACGTGCCGGACGGCGGCGGTGCCCCGCGGCAGGGCGGCAACTTCATCCTCGGGCGCAACGGCGTCGTCGGCGGGAAGACCGGGTACACCGACGCGGCCGGCGGGAACTTCGTGTTCGCGGCGCGCAAGGACGTCGGGGGCGTGATGACGCTGATCGTCGGCGCGGTGATGGGGCAGCGCTCCCCCAGCGCGGCGGACGCCGTCAACACGGCGGAGGGGATCCTCGTCGCGGCCGAGCGCGCCCTCGTCGCGAAGCCGCTCGCGCGCCGGGGCGACGTCGTCGGGCGGATCGACGACGGGCTCGACGGGAGCACCGCGCTGCGCGCGACGGCGCCGGTGGCCGTCGTCGGCTGGCCCGGCCTCACCGTGCGCGTGGGGTACGACGGCGACCCGCCGGCGGACGCCGCGCCGGGCGACGCGGCCGGCGCCATGGACGCGGGCCCGGCGCGGGTGCCGCTGGAGGCGGGCGAGCCGAAGGACGGGCCGTCCATCGTCAAGCGGCTGACCCGCCTCGGCTGACCCGCCGTCAGACGTACAGGGCGGACAGGAAGCGGATCAGCAGGGCCTCCCGGGTGGCGGGCGGCAGCGCGTCCAGGATGGTGTTGACCACGGCCATCTCGGGGTCGCCGCCGCCGTCCAGGTCGACGCCGGCGGACGCGAGCAGGGCGGCGAAGCCGGCGTCGTCGAGACCGTCGAGGTCCAGCTCGGCGAGCGCGTCCACGAGGTCGGACGGGACGTCGGGCGGGCCGGCGGCGCGGGCGCCGCGCACCGCGTCGGCCAGCGCCGCCAGCAGGGCGTCGACGTCGCTGACGCCGGTCAGGGTGAAGTGCAGGTTCGGCGGGCTGCCCTGGTAGGAGAGCTGCGGCTGGAAGTACCAGCCGCGGGCGCGGGCCTCGTCGGCGATCACGAAGACGTCCAGTCCGGGGTCGGTCGAGGCGACGGCGACGAGCGGCGCGACGGGGTCGCCGAGCACCCGCAGCCCGGGGATCTCCGCGATGCCCGCGATCAAGCGTTCCGCGGCCTTCATCGCGCTCTCGGCGAGGTCGCGGTACCCCTGCGCCCCGACCGCGGTGAGGGTCGCCCACGCGGCTCCGAGCGGCCCGGCGCTCTTGCTGCTCTGGACGCCGGCGTTGATGACCGTGTAGCCGGGCCAGTGCGCGGACGCGAAGTAGGCGTGCCGCCGGAGCGACTCGTCCGCGAACAGCACGACCGAGGCCCCCTTGGGCGAGTAGCCGTACTTGTGCAAGTCGCACGAGAGGGACGTCACCCCCGGCACGGACAGGTCGAACGGCGGGACGTCGCGCCCGGCGTCCCGCAGCCAGGGCAGCACCCAGCCGCCGACGCACGCGTCGACGTGGCATGGCACGCCCGCGCCGGCGGCGAGCGCGGCGATCTCCGGGACCGGGTCCATGACGCCGTGCGGATAGGACGGCGCCGAGGCGACGACCAGCACCGTGCGGGGGGTCAGCGCGGCGGCCGTAGCGGCGGGGTCGGCGCGGAAGTCGCCGTCGACCGGGACGTGCACGGTCTCCATGCCGAGGTAGTGCGCGGCCTTGTGGAAGGCGGGGTGCGCTGTAGCGGGCAGGACGATCTGGGGCCGCCCCTCCACCGGGCGGGCGTCCCGCGCGGCCTTCACCGCCAGCATGATCGACTCGGTGCCGCCGCTGGTGAAGATGCCGGAGCCGCCGCCGAGCTTGTCCGCGGCGAACCCGACGATCCGGCGTTCGAGCGCGACGATGCTGGGGAACGCCGTGGGGTCAAGGCAGTTGACCTCCAGCATCTCCTGGTAGGCGGTGGCGGCGAGGTCGTGCACGGCGTCGCGTCCGGTGTCGTACACGTACGCGGTGACCTGGCCGCCGCGCACGGGCAGGTCGGCGGCCCGCAGCCGGGCGAGCTCGGCGAGCAGGTCGGGGGCGGGGCGGCCGGTTTCGGGCAGGGCGCCGTGGTGCGGGTCAGCGGGCATAGGGCGTGCTTCCTCGGTCGGGGGCGGACGGCGGTGAGCCGCGGTGAGGTCATCCGGCGTTGCCGGAGGGCAGCCCGATCGCGGCGGCGACGGTGCGGCGCATCTGCGCGCGGAACCTGGCCACCGCGGCCGGGTCGTCCAGGCCGAGGCGGTTCCCGTCGGCGTCGAGGAGGCCGCCGCAGCCGAAGCCGTGGGTGCACCAGACGATGGTCCAGACGACGAAGTCGACGTCGACGTCATCGGCGACGATCTTGCGGGCCAGGCCGGTGACGATCTCCACCAGCGGCCGGACGTACTGCTCCTCCAGGTGCGCGATGTCGGCGGCGTCCGAGAGCCAGCGGTGCATCCACAGCGCGGGGACCTCCGGGCGCCGGAGGCAGAAGTCGACGTACCCGTCGACGAGGGCCAGCAGGCCCTCCCGGTCCATGGTGATCTCGGCGAGCGCCCGGTCGAGCGCGGCCCGTTCCGCCACGTGGGCGCGTTCCATCACGGCGAGGTAGAGGTCGCGCTTCCCGCCGACGTGGTAGGCGATGGTGGCGACGTTGAGCCCGGCGGCCTCGGCGATCATGCGGGTGGAGGTCCCGTCGTAGCCGAGCGCGGCGAACAGCCGCGTGGCCACCTCCAGGATCCGTTCGCGCCCGGTATCGCTGCTGGTCATCACCCCAAACTAGGCGTTGGCGAAGAATCCGGTCAATCGATTGATTGATCGTCCGGCGGCGTGGTGAGGGCGACGGTCAGCGCCATCTCCATCTCCAGCCGGGTCTCCGGGTCGTGCAGCCGCGCGCCGAACAGCTCCTCCAGCTGGTGCAGCCGGTACCGGACGGTCTGCGGGTGGACGTGCAGCCGGCTCGCGACCTCGGTGGCGTTGAACCCGTTCTGCAGGCAGGACAGGAGCGTCCGCATCAGCCGCTCACGGTGCCGTGGCCGGACGGCCCGCAGCGGCGCGAGGCGCAGGTCGGCGACCACGCGGACCAGGTCCTCGTCCCTGAAGACCACGAGCGCCGGCATGTGGTCGGCGCAGCGGATCAGCCGGTCGGACGGCAGGATCCCGCGGCGCGCCAGCGGCAGCGCCTCGCGGGCCCAGCGCAGCGACCTGGCCGCGTCCTCGGTGCGGACGGTCGGGCCGAGCGCGGCGACCCAGGCGCCCAGCGCGGACTCCAGCATCCGGCCGCGTCCGGGGCCCTCCGGGTCGGGGACGAGCAGGCAGGGCTCGCGGCGGTCGACGTCGGCGAGCACGTCGGGCGGCAGGTCCGGGTGCGCGAACGGCTGCCGGCCCCGCTCGTGCAGGACGACGGCCGCGACCGTCCGCGGGACGCGCCAGCGCGCGAGGCGGGCCAGGTCGGCGACGGCCCGCGGGGCGGCGGGCGGTTCGGCGAGCAGCAGGTCCAGCAGCCGGCGGCGGCGGTGCTCCAGCTCGCCCGCCTCCCGCTCACGGGCCGCGGTGTGGCCCTCGGCGGCGGCGCGGGCGACCTCGTCCAGGAACGCGAAGATCGCCTCGGCGATGCCGGCGAGGGTGCGGCGGGAGATGTCGTACCGCTCGGACTCGGCGGCGAGCCGGCGCCACGCGACCCGGGCGCCGAGCCGCAGCGAGGTCTGCAGGACCTCCAGGTCGCGGCCCTCGCGGGCCTCGGCCCGGCCGATCTCCCGGTAGACGGCGGCGACCTGCTCCCAGGAGCCGTCCGGGTCCATGACGAGGTCGGCGAACTGGCGCAGCGCGCCCTCGACGGCGAGCCGGAGGAGCCGCGTGTACTCCGCGTCCCGCCGGCGGGCGTACTCGGGGATCCCGGCGAGGATCTCCTCGATCATCTCCTCGGCGAGGGTGTCCAGATGGGGCCGGAACAGCGTGGCCAGCTCGCTCGGCACGCCCGGCCAGGGCGTGATCGGGGAGCGTTCCTCAAGGCCGCCGGTCACCGTTCGCACCTCCCGGTCGGGAAGCTACCGGCGGCCGTCCGGGCGGGCTGCACGACCGGGTACGCAATGCGGGCTCCGGGTTGTCAGCGGAGTGACAAACGAGGCGGGCTGCATACCCGCCCCGGCGAGTGGTCCCTAGGTGCGACGCGCGCTCGGACCGGCGAGGACGGCGGCGGCGCCGAGGCCGAGGTAGATGAGGCCGGTCGCGTACCGCTGCCGGCGCCGGAAGACCGGCCGGGCCCGCAGCCACTCGCCGATCGAGCCGGCGGCCACCGCGTAGCCGATGTCCACGACCAGCCCGATCAGCGCGGTCGCGGCGCCCATCGCCGCGATCTGCAGCGGCACCGCTCCCGCGTCCTGGTCGGCGAACTGCGGCAGGAACGCCAGGAAGAACAGCACGACCTTCGGGTTGAGGACGTTGACGAGCGCGCCGTCGAGGTAGACGCGGCGCAGCGGCCGCGGTTCGAGTTCGAGCTCGCCGTCCTCACGGCCGCCGCGCAGCGTCCGGTACGCGAGGTAGACGAGGTAGGCGGCGCCCGCGTAGCGCAGGATCCCGAACGCGGTCGCGGACGCGGCGACGAGGGCGGACAGTCCGGCCGCGGCGGCGCCGATGTGGACGAGCGTGCCGGTCTCGACGCCGAGCGCGGACGCGATCCCGGCGCGGCGCCCCTCGCCGATGCTGCGCGTGGTGATGTACAGGTGGTTCGGGCCGGGGACCGCGACGAGCGTCAGGGCGGCCAGGAGGAACAGCACGGGGTTCGTCACACGAGCACGCTAGGACCACAGTGGACCATGCGACAGGACCAATCACGGCCGGGAAACGTGGACCAAATCAGCCGGGCGTCGCGGCGAACGCGCCGCCCAGCACGAGCCGCCCGGCCGTGCGGACCATGGCGGCGACCTCCTCGACCGGCTGGCGGAGCGAGGCCAGGCTGATCAGCGCGGAGAGCAGGATGTGCCCGAGGACGATCTCGACGTCGTCGCGCTCGGGGACCGGGTCGCCGATCGCCGTGGAGAGCCGGTCGCGCAGGAACAGGAACAGGACGGTCCGGGCGTCGTCCACGCTGGAGTCGTCGGAGGTCACCGCCTGGATGATCGCGGACGTCAGGGTCGGCTCCGCCGCCGCCACGTGCACGATCCGCTCGAGCAGCGCGGTGAGGCGCTCCAGCGGGGTGTCGCCGACCGCGAGCGCGTCGATGTCGTCGGTGACCCGGTGCGCCCACGCCGCCGCGACCTCGGTGAGCAGGTGGTCCTTGGTGGCGAAGTACCGGTAGACGGTCGCCCGCGCGACGCCGGCGCGGTCCGCCACGTCGTGCATGGTGACGGCCGGGTAGCCGCCCTCCAGCGCGAGCTCCCGCGCCGAGTCGATCAGCCGCTCGCGCCGCGCCTGCTGGTCCTTGCTCAGCGTCCGCGTGACGGTGAACCGCGCATCGCCGTTCAAAACGCCTCCTAGCCGTGGCCACCCCCATTCTTTCCTACGTTCGCCTCAAACGCGTCCATCTCGGACGTCACCCCCGGGCGGGCGGGCTCCGGCGCAGGTCACGGCACGGCCCCCGAACAGGCGTCATGCCCCGCCGATGTCCATCAGCGAGGCATGACATGGGCGCACGCGCCCGTCTCCTACGTGCGGAGGTACCGCGGAGGCGGGCCCGCGAGGGCGGTTTCGGCCCTGGCGCGGGCCCTCCTCTCGTCCACGGTCGGTCCTAGCCCTGGACCGCGGCCTGGCCCTGGTTCACGGCCTCGGTCAGCGCCTCGCCCTTGTGCTGGACCTGCGCCTCGTTCTGGGCCTGCTCCTGAGCGGCCGGCTGCTGCTGAGCCGCGGGCTGCTGCTGAGCGGCCGGCTGCTCCTGAGCCGCGGGCTGCTGCTGAGCCTCCTGCTGCGCAGCACCCTGCTCCTGAGCGGCACCCTCCTGGGCGGCGCCCTCCTGAGCCTCGGCCTCCTCCATGGCCTCGGCCTGCTCCGGAGCGGCCGACTGCTGCTCGGCGGCGGGCTGCTGCTGAGCCGCAGCCTGCTCCTGAGCGGCGGGCTGCTGCTGAGCGGCCGGCTGCTCCTGAGCGGCGCCCTGCTCCTGAGCGATGGGCTGCTGCTGGGCAGCACCCTGCTCCTGAGCCGCCGGCTGCTCCTGAGCGATGGGCTGCTGCTGAGCCGCACCCTGCTCCTGAGCGGCACCCTGCTGGGCGGCGCCCTCCTGAGCCTCGGCCCCCTCGGCGCCCGCGGCCTCGGCCCCCTGGGCGCCCGCGGCCTCGCCGCCCTCGACGTCCTGCTCGGGGCCCTCGACCTCGACCGTCGCGGGGCCGACCTTCTTGGCGTGGATCTTCTGCTTGATGTCGCCGGTGGTGACCGGCTTGTTCCCCATCACCGCGGCGGCGTCGCGCGACTTGTTGATCTCGGCGTAGCTGAGGTCGCCGGGGCCGCTCTCGGAGATGTAGCGGGGATTGATGTAGATGTTGATGTCCGACGGCGCCGCGGCCTCGGCCGAGGCCGCGGGAACGGCCAGGAGGCTGCCACCGATGGCCAGCCCGGCCACGGTCGCCGCACGAGCGATACGTTTCATTCCTTTTCCCCCTTTTGTGACGCTGGTTCGCGCAGTGCGAACTCAATGATCATAACAACTCCGTGACCAAACTTAAATCGGGGTGGCCTGATTTTCAAAATGCCCGCAAAGTGCGAAAATCAGGCTTACCGCCACTTGTGCAGATCAGAAGTCACGTCCCCTTTTCGGGTGCACCGCACCCCCGCGACCCGCCGACTCGGGCGAATGCGGTATGGCTCGCCGGAAATGGCCGCTACGGCGCGAACGGCGGCCCGCCGCCCGCGCCGTTGCGGCGCGCTCCGGCCGGGTCCTCGTCGTCCGGCGCGGCGGGAGGGCGCGCTCCGCGCGGTCCCTTCCGCGACGCTCGTGAAGCCGCTCCGCCGGGCCGTCCGAAGCGCGACCTCCGGCCTCCCCTGACGACCCGGAGAACGCGGAGGGCACGGAACGCCTGCGATCCGCGGAACCGGCCCGCGCGCCCCCTCCGGAGCCGGGTGTCACGTGGGCGGACGTCGACGGAGCGCCTGAACACGCCCCTGCCCAGCACCGCCACGTAGCCGAGGAGGTCGACCGAGTGCGCGGGCGGGGCCCGGGACTTCCACACCCCGGGGACGCCGCCGATGATCCCCCGCCACACGTCGAAGACGCCTCCCCAGGGCGCTCTGACGGTGTAGGTGCCGGCGAGCTTGAACTCGGTGCCGAGGCTCCAGGACCTCCGGGTCGCCGGCGCCTCGGTCTTCCCGTGGACGCCGCCCCCGGTGAGCGACACCGACTTCGACCGGAAACGCGTCCGGAAATTGCCCGTCTTTGCGTCCATGTAGGCCTGCAGCATGCCGTCGTGGCTGACCGTGAGGCCGAAGTCGGGCGGCCGGACGAATCGGAGCCTGCTGCTCATCGAGGCCCGCGCCTCGAAAGCCGGGCCGGGGTCCGGCCGCCCGACGGTCGAGCCCACGGAAAAGGAGCCGCCGACCCCGGCTCCGCTCTCGAACGTGAATGCCAGGCCATCGCGGGTGAACGAACTCGTCACCCCGCCGCCAATTCCGCGGTAAAGGCTGAACTTGAGAACGATGCCGTCCCCATGCCCGGGAAGAGAAATGGCCTGCCGTTGCACAAGGGCGGCGTTCTGAACGGGATGCCCCTCCCGCGGCACCAGGTGCCGGGGAGGCGGGACGGCCGCCGGCACGGCCGCTCCCCCCCGCGGCGCCATCGACGCGCAGGACCGGGCGATGTGGCAGACGCACCCCCGGACGGGACCGGTCCGGCCCGCCGGAACGATCGACATCGCCGACGCGGTCAGGACCACCGCCGACACCGTGCCGATGCGGATACGCCTGTCGCTCCATGCTCGCTTCATGATCCCCAGACCACACCCCGGATTCACTCGCACAGAACAGCGATGCTACAACGATGCGTAGCTAAATGAATACATAGAGTAACTCTGGACGTCTTGACGCGACTTGGCGGCGTCCGCCGGGGATGTGCCGGCGAACGCCGCTGGAGCGGCGCCGGGGCGGGCGGTGTCCCCGTCCCCGGCGGCAGACATGACCACGGCCCGTCCGGGGCTTTCGCCGGACGGGCCGTGGACGAGGGTCAGGACGCGGCGAGCTCGCGGCGCCGGTCGGCCCACTGCAGGGAGTGGCGGATGGCGTCCTCGATGGTGTACTCGGGCTTCCAGCCGAGCAGGTCCCACGCCTTCGCCGGATTCACGAACGCGCCGACGACGTCGCCCGGCCGGGCCGGGGCGTCCTCGGCCCGGAAGGAGTCGCCGACGACCTCGCGGAAGGCGGCGACGAGCTCGCGGACGGTCGTCCCGTTCCCGGTGCCGAGGTTGATCACCTCGTAGCGCGGGTGGTCCCCGACCGGCGGGATGATCGAGTCGAACCGGGTGGCCGCCTCGTGGAAGGCGCGGGCGATGTCCCAGACGTGGATGTAGTCGCGGATCGCGGTGCCGTCCCGGGTCTCCCAGTCCACCCCGGTGATCTTGAAGGGGACGCCGAGGTCGTAGCACTCGATCATCTTGCCGAGGGCGTGCGTGGGCTTGCTGCTCTGCAGGCCGGTGCGCAGCCGCGGGTCGGCCCCGATCGGGTTGAGGTAGCGCAGCGAGATGACGCGCAGCCCGTAGGCCTCGCAGAAGTCCTGGAGCAGCAGCTCCGCCATCATCTTCGAGCGGGTGTAGGGGTTCTGCGGTTCGAGCTCGGAGGTCTCGGTGACCGACAGATCGGGCTCGGGCCGGTACATCCCGGCGGTGGACGCGAAGATCATCCGGTCGCAGCCGTTGCGGACGAGGTGACCGGCGAGGTCGAGGGTCTTGGACAGGTTGACGCGGTAGTAGCGCAGCGGGTCCGCCATGGAGTCGGGCACCACGATCAGCGCCGCGCAGTGCACGGTCGCGATGATGTCGGGGTGGTCGCGGAAGATCTGGTCGACCAGGCCGCCGTCCCCGATGTCGCCCTGGTAGAAGATCTTGCCGGCGGTGAACTCCTGCCGGCCGGTGATGAGGCTGTCGAGCACCACGGGGGTGACCCCGCGCTCGACGAAGGCGGAGGCGATCGTGCTGCCGATGAAGCCGGCTCCCCCTGTGATCAGCACTTTCATGTGGCATCCCCTGCAGGCCAGTGCGTCCCCTTGACATTCCAGCCACAGGATCAGCAGCCGGCCCCGGACGGTCAACGCCCGGCACTCCAGGTGACCGGGTCCGGACGCGTGTGAACCGGCGGGGGCCGCCCGGCGTCCGCGCACGGTTCTGTCCGGCGCCGTCACCAGCGGAGATCACGCAGTGTGCGGGCGCGGGTGATCGGGACGGCCGAAACGAAGTACAGCGTTTGCAGGATCCGCCGGGCCCCCGCAGCGGTCATGGTCGGTGGATGCAACCGATCCGCGTCCTCATCGTGGACGATCACGCGCTCTTCGCCGAGGCCCTCGCGGCGCGGCTCGGGCGCGAGCCCGATCTGGTGATCCTGCCGATCGCCGCCGACGTGCGGCGCGCACTCGCGCTGACCGCCACCGAGCGCCCGCGGGTGCTCGTCCTCGACATGACGCTGGGCGCGGAGAGCGGCTTGGAGGTCCTGGACCGGGTCCGCGAGCGGCACCCGGACGTGCGGGTCGTCGTGCTGACCGCGATGAGCGACCTCGACGCGATGGTGCGGGCGGTCCGCCGCGGCGCCGTGGGCTGGCTGGAGAAGACCGAGAGCGCCGACCACGTCGCCCGGGTGATCCGGTCGGCGGCGCGGCAGGGCGGCTGGATCCCGCCCGACCTGCTCGGCGAGGTGCTGCGCCGGCTGACGCTGGACGGCGGCGAGCAGGCCGGCGCCGGGCTGCTCGCCGAGCTGACGCCGCGCGAGCGCGAGGTCCTGCAGTGCATGGTGGACGGGCTCGGCCGCGCGGAGATCGCCGAGCGGCTCGGCCTGTCGGCCAACACCGTCCGCACCCACACCCAGAACCTGCTGGCGAAGCTCGACATGCACTCCGCCCTGGAGGCGATCACCCTCGCCATGCGGGCCGGCATGCGCCCCTCCGCGGACGGCTGACCGGGCGTCCGCCCTGATGCAAACGGCGTAGGGCGGGGTCGTCTTTTGGGCGATTGCTCCGCCGACGGGTCTTCCTACGCTCGCCGTGACGAAGCCGGAGGGTAGATCGTGGAGATCGACGAAGTCGCCGCCCGGGTGGTGCGCAGCTACTGGGCCCTGCTGCTGGCCATGACGGTTCTTCCGCTGCTGCTGGTCGGGGTCGTGATGAGCGGGAAGGAACCGCCGTACGTCGCGCAGTCGCGGCTGCAGGCGAGCAGCAGGGCGACCGACGCGGCGCCCGGGGACGCGGGCGTGTCCATCGTGGTCAGCCAGGTGAAGGCGTTCGCGACCAGCGAGAACCTGCTGCGCGAGGTGCTCGGGCAGCAGAAGGTGAACCGGCCGACGGTCAAGGTCGCCAAGGCGATCGAGGTGACCGGGCTCGGCACGTCCACGGTCGTGCAGCTGTCGGTGAAGGACGCCGACCCGGGCGTGGCGCGGCGGCTCACCGACGCGATCGGCGCCGCGGTCGTCAAGGAGATCAACGATTCCAACCAGGGCTCGATCAAGCAGCAGATGGACGACATCGACAAGCGCGTCCGGTCGCTGGAGAAGAAGCTCGGCCCGCTGTCGCGGCGGGCCGGCGCGCAGCCGAACCCCGACATCGGCGCCGCGAACGAGCGGGAGCGGGTGCAGGCCGAGCTGACCGACCTGCGGTCGAACCGGTCGGATCTGCAGACGCAGCTGTCGCAGTCGGGGACGGCGTCGGTGGTGCAGCCGGCGGTGCTGGCGCCGCGGACGAACCCGGTCGTGATGATGGCGGCGATCGCGGGGCTGGTCGGGCTGATCGGCGGGATCCTGATCGCGGTCGTGACGGAGATGGTCCGGCCCACGATCCCGGGGCAGCGGCGGGTCGCGCGGCGGCTCGGGGTGCCGCTGCTCGGCTGGTCCGACAAGGGACCGGCGCGCCTCGCCGACCTCGGCCGCCGCATCCGGCTGGCCGCGAAGAAGGAGGGCGTCGGGCGGGTCACGCTGGTCGGCGCGCCGGGGCCGCTGCCGGCCGAGCTGGTGTCCTCGATCGCCGCGGCCGTGTACGGGGACGAGACGAAGGTCGTCAAGGCGCGGCCGGGACGCGGCCGGCCCGGCGACGCCGGCGAGGGCGAGGGCGGCGACGGTGAGCGGCCGGACGGGCCGTCCCTCAACAGCGGCGGGCCCGGCGGCGGCACGAAGAGCACGTCCGTCGTCCGCGCCGGCGGCACCGCCGTGATGTCGAAGAAGTCGGCCGAGGTGTCCCCCTCGGAGGTCACCCAGCCGGTCCCGCTCCGCCAGCTCTGCCATGTGCACGCGTTCGAGGACATCGATCCGGGCTCGGACGAGGAGGTCGGCGTGGTGGTCGTGGTCGGGCCGGTGACGCGGGTGTCGGGGCTGGAGACCGTCCGCGACCTCGTCACCGCGTCCGGCTGGCCGCTGCTCGGCGTCGTCGCCACGTCCCGGAAGATCAAGGGGTAGCAGATGAGTTCGTCCGTACCGTTCACGATCCCGTCGGTGTCCGGCGAGGTGTCCGACGCCGTCGTCAAGGTGCTCGACTCGGGCTGGATCACGACGGGGCCGCAGACGGCCGCGTTCGAGCAGGAGTTCGCCGACCACCTCGGCGCCGCGCACGTCGTCGCGGTCGCCTCGTGCACGACCGCGCTGGAGCTGTGCCTGCGCGCGCTGGACCTGCCGCCGGGGTCGGCGGTGCTGACGCCCAGCCTCACGTTCTGCGGCGCGATCAACGCGATCCTGCACGCGGGCCTGCGGCCGGTGCTGGTCGACATCGACGAGGACACGCTCGTCCCGAGCCCGGAGACGGTCGCGGCGGCGGCGGGGCGCTGCGCGCCCGCCGCGATGATCGTGCAGAACCAGGGCGGCTACCCGGTGGACGTCCCGGCGCTCGCCGAGGCGGCCGGCCTCGACCGGACGCGGGTCGTCGAGGACGCGGCGCACGGCCCCGGCGCCGGGCGGGACGGAAAGCCCGTCGGATCGGAGTCGTTCGCGGCCTGCTTCTCCTTCTACGCGACGAAGAACATGCCGATCGGCGAGGGCGGCGCGGTGGCGTCGTCCGACCAGGAGTTCGCCGACCGGGTCCGCGCGATGCGGATGCACGGGATGAGCAAGGACTCCTGGAAGCGGTACCTGCCGGGCGGAAGCTGGCGGTACGACGTGAAGACGGTCGGGTTGAAGGCCAACATGACCGACGTCCAGGCGGCGATCGGGCGGGCGCAGCTCGCCGCGCTCCCGGGGTGGCAGGAGCGGCGCGCCGAGATCGTCGCGGCGTACGACGAGGCGCTGCGCGGGCTGCCCGGCCTCGTCCTGCCGCAGCGGGACCTCGACGGCGTCCAGCACGCCTGGCACCTCTACCAGGTGCGGGTGCAGGACCGGGACGCGATCAGCGCGCGGCTGGAGGCGGCGGGCGTCGCGACCTCCGTCCACTTCATCCCGGCGAACCAGATGACGGCCTACCTGGAGATCCTGGGCGCGGAGGAGTGCGCGCAGGTGCCGGTGACCGACCGGGTCGGCGAGGAGCTGCTGTCGCTGCCGCTGTACCCGGGTCTGACGGCCGACGGCCGGGACCGCGTCGTGTCCGCACTCACCGAGGCCCTGCGGACCCGGAGCTGATCGTGCGAAGGTTCCTGCCGCGCCGCCGCACCGGGGCCGCACCCCCCGCCGCGGTCCCGGCCAGCCCGCTGGCCCTGCTGATGGGACGGGACGAGGTCGTCATGGCGGGGCATCGCGGGCGGCGGCTCGTGCGGGGCCGGCGGGTGCTGGTCACCGGGGCGTGCGGGACGGTCGGCCGGGCGCTGTGCCACCAGGTGCAGCGGCTGGAACCGGCCGCGCTGTGCCTGGTCGACCGGGACGGCGCCGGGCTGGCGCGGCTGCGCCGGGCGCTGCCGGGCGTCACGGCCGCGCGGGCCGACGTCCGGGACGAGCGCCGGGTGGACCGGATCCTCCGGGACGCCCGGCCCGACCTGGTCTTCCACATGGCCGGGCGGAACGCGCTGGCGGACGTCGAGCGGGACCCGTGCCGGGGCGTCGCGGTGAACGTCCTCGGCACCCGGCACCTCATCGACGGCGCGGTGCGGCACGGCGTGGAGCGGCTCGTGCTCGTCTCGTCCGACAAGGCCGCCGACCCGACGTCGGTGTTCGGCGCGACGATGCGGCTCGGCGAGCTGCTGCTGCGGACGGCGACGGGCGGCCCGACCTGCTTCGCCGCCGTCCGCGTCGGCAACGTGCTCGGCACGGCGGGCCCGCTGCTGGACCTGCTCGCGCACCGCATCGCCTCCGGCGAGGTCGTCACGATCACCCACCCGGAGGTCGCCCGCCACTTCATGACGGTGGAGGAGGCCGCGGGGCTGCTGATCGAGGCCGCGGCGATGGCGGAGGAGGCGGAGACGTTCGTCCTCGACATGGGCCGGCCCGTCCCGGTGATCGACCTCGTGCACCGGTACGCCGAGCAGCTCCGGCTGCCGGAGGTGACGATCCGGTTCAGCGGCCTCGGCCCCGGCGAGAAGCTCGCGGAGAAGGTGTTCGCCGACTCCGAGCGCCGGATCCGCACCGCCCACCCGAAGATCTGGGCGACCCGCCCGGCCGCGCCGCCCGCCGGGCTGCCGCAGCTGCTGGACGAGCTGGAGGCCGCGGCCGGCGCCGGCGACGACGGCGCCGTGCGGCTGCTGCTGCGCCGGCTGCTGCCCGAGTACCACCCGGCCCGGCGCCCGGAACCGTCCGGCGACCCCCCGCCGCCCGGCCCGTCCTGCCTCTGCGACGCGGGGTGCAGCCCCGACCCACCCGGCCTGTGAGGTGTGCACGTGAGTACGACCAGGAAGCTCAGAGTCGCCACGGTGATCACCCGGTTCAACGGGGGCGCCGGCCAGGTCGCGCTGAACGGTGCGCTGGCCCTCCCGGACGGCGACTACGAGCGCGCGATCGTCACCGGCGGCGTCGGCATGGACAGCACGGCCTCGTCCACCGGCAACGGCGTCCTCTTCGGGGACGAGGCCGTGGCCAACGCCGCCGCCGGTGACCTCACCCCCCGGGCGTACGCGGCCGGGATGGAGATCGTCCAGGTGGGGCCGCTGGTGCCGCAGATCTCGCCGCGCGACGACCTGGCCGCGCTGCGCACGCTGACCCGCGTGCTGGCCGAGGGCCGCTACGACGTCGTCCACACCCACAGCGCGAAGGGCGGCGTGATCGGACGGGTCGCGGCGGCCCGCGCGGGCGTGCCCCGCATCGTCCACACCTGGCACGGGTTCCCGTTCAACGAGTTCCAGTCGTGGGCGCGGCGACGCGTATACATAGGCCTCGAACGGATCGCCTCCAAGCGCACGGACGCGTTCCTCGCGATCGGCTCGGAGACCGTGACGACGGCGCTGCGGCTCGGGCTGACGTCGCCGGAGCGGGTGCGGCTGTCGTGGCCCGCCGTGGACGTGGACGCCTACGCGACCGCGCCCGGCTCCCGCGCCCAGGCCCGCCGCCGCCTCGACCTGCCGCTCGGCGTGAAGGTCGTCGGGTCGATCGGCCGGCTGACGTTCCAGAAGGGCCCGGAGATCTTCGCGAAGGCGATCGCCCGGCTGCCCGACGACGTGTTCGGGCTGTGGGCCGGCGGCGGGCCCATGGCGGAGGAGCTGGAGAGGCTCACCGCGAAACTCGGCATCGGCGAGCGGATGCGCTGGCTCGGGCACCGCGACGACATCGCCGACGTGCTGCCCGCGTTCGACGTGATGGCGATGGCCAGCCGGTGGGAGGGGCTGCCCTGCGTGCTGGTCGAGGCGGTCGGCGCGGGGATCCCCCTGGTCGCGACGGCCGTCCCGTCCAACCAGGACCTGGTGCTCGCCGGCGAGACCGGCATGCTCGTCCCGCCCGAGGACCCGGACGGGCTCGCCGCGGCCGTGTCGGCGCTGCTGGACGACCCGGCCGCCGCCGCGCGGATGGCCGGGCGCGCCCGCGCCCGGGTGGGCGAGTGGTTCTCGCCCGAGCATCTCGGGACCGTCCTCGACGAGACCTACCGCGGGAACTCCAGGCGCCCATGACCGCGACCATCGAGGCCCCCGCGCGCGGCGGCGCCGAGCGGGCGCCCGCGCCGCTCAAGCGCGGCGCGCGGCTGACGACCGTCGTGCTGGTCGGGGGGATCGCCTCGCTGCCGATGCTGATGCCGTTCGGGCTGCCGCCGGGCCCCGGCAACACCGGGCTGCCCGACCTCGCGCTCATCGGCGTCACCGCGGTGGCGATGCTGTGGGCGGGCACGCGCAAGCTGCCCGTCCGGTGGCCGTTCCTCATCCCCACGCTGCTGACGATCATCGCGGGCGGCATCGCGGCCATCGTCAACGACGCCGGCGCGCTGACCCTGGTCAAGGACCTGTTCGTGCTGCTGTGGGGGGTGAGCCTCGCCAACCTCGGCCGCGACCCGTCCCTGCTGCGGGTCGCGCTCCGCGCCTTCGTCGCCATCGGGACGTGCTACGCCCTCGTCATGATCACCGGCTTCGTGCTGGGCCTGGACGCGCTCTCCGGCAAGCAGGTCGACGGCGAGCGGGCGATGTTCACGTTCGGCGATGCCAACTACGCGTCCAACTGGTTCATCTGCATCTTCTTCATCGCCCGCGCGACCCGCTACCCGGGGACGGCGTGGCGGCGGTGGGCCGTCTGCGGGATCCTGCTCACCGCCGAGCTCCTCACCGGCTCCAACGGCGGGCTGCTCGCGCTCATCATCGCGATCCTGCTCGGCCACCTGTTCCGGCTGGTCCGCGAGGGCAGGGCGCACCACGCGATCGCCATCGGCGCGTTCGCCGTGTTCGTCGGCGGGGCGGGCGTCACGGTCGTCACGCAGGTGAACATCCAGCCGCTGCTGGACCAGGCCAGCCAGACGTCCCCCATCCTGCGCGACTCCATCGGCCGGACGACCGGGGAGAGCACGAACTCCCGCAGCACCGTCCTCGCCACCACCATCCAGATGATCGAGGAGCAGACGCACCCGTGGGGCATCGGTCCCGGCCAGACCGAGAAGGAGATGCTGGTCCGGCAGGAGACCTATGTGCGGGAGGCGCACAACGACTACGTCGCCTCCGTCCTCGAACGCGGCTTCCTCGGGGGCGTCGCGCTCATCGTGCTCGTGTTCGTGCTGCTGCTGAAGTGCGTGCGGATCGCCCGGCGGAACGCGCTGACCGGCGAGTACGCGCGGCTCGTGCCGCGACCCGAACTGTTCGGCGCGCTCATCGCCGTCTTCCTCATCTCGGGCCTCTTCTACGAGACCCTCCACTACCGCCACGGCTGGGCCGTGTTCGGCCTGATAGCAGCGCTGGACCTGTCTCGATCCGCCCAAGGAGGCGGCCTCTTGGCGCCCCCATCGCGGGCGGGACGCCGTGCGGCCCCCGGGCCCAGAGCGCCCTCCGGCCGCCCGGACCGTGATCCGGGGCCGGGGTCGCCGCCCAAGAGCGATGAGGCCGTGCCCCTTGCCAAGGCGCCCTCTCCGAAACCGCCGGAACCCGCTCGTGCGGAGGGCGGGAGTGAGACGGCGGTCGCCACACTGCCCGTCGAGGACGAGCCGCCTCCCTCCGGTCGCGATCCCCGGGGCAGGGCGATCAGGCGGCGCCTGCTGGCGCTGGTGGCGGGGAACATGGCGGGACGGATCGGGGCGCTCGCCTCGCTCGGCATCGCGACGATCATGGTCGCGCGGATCGGCGGGCCGAAGCTCGTCGGGGCGTTCACGCTCGTCCGGATCCTGCCGGGACTGCTCTGCCAGCTGTCCAGCGCCGGGCTGCCCGGCGCCGCGCCGTTCTTCCTCGCCCGCCCCGACTACGACCAGAGCCGGGTGCGGCCCACGCTGGCGTGGCTGACCGTGATCGGCGCGACGATCTCCGGGTTCGCCTGGCTGGCCCTCAGCCCGCTCATCTACCTGGTGTTCTTCAAGTCGTTCGGCATCTGGGTCGCGATCGCCGCCGCCGCGCCGTCGTTCACGCAGGGGTTCGTCTCGGTCGGCAAGGGGCTGCTCCAGGGCACCGACGACCAGCCCGGCGCGAGCCTCGCCATCGCCGTCGAGGAGTTCGTGTTCCTGCCGATCTACCTGGTGATCCTGACCGGCTGGTACGGGCCCGGCGCGCTGATCACCGGGCTGGTGCTCGCCGACGTCGCCGCCGCCGCGTGGATCGTCCGGCGCCTCGCGCGGCGCGGGTTCTTCGCCGGGTGGGGACGCCCCGACCGGCGGCTCGGCCGGTCCATCGCCGGATACGGGTTCCGCGGCTACCTCGGCCAGCTCATCGACCTGCTCCAGCTCCGGTTCGACATGGCGCTGCTCGGCGCGCTCGCCGGCCCGAAGGTCCTCGGCGTCTACACGGTCGCGAGCAAGTTCGCCGAGCTGGTGCAGCTGCCGGGGCTCGCGGTGAACTACGTCCTGTACCCCGACTTCGCGAAGGAGGACCGGGAGACCGCGACGAGACGGACGTCCCGCCTCATCCTGCCGGCGCTCGCCGTGTCCGCGCTGGCCGCGCTGCCCCTCGCCCTCATCGCCGGGACCGCTTTGCCCTGGGTCTTCGGGGACGTGTTCGACGACGCCGTCGTGCCCACCTACATCAGGCTCGCGGGCGTCGTCACGTTCGGCGTCACCGGACTCGTCATGGCCTACCTCTACGGGGTCGGGCGCCCCGGCGCCGCCTCCACCGGGCAGGGCATCGGCCTGGTCGTCGTCGTCATCCTCGGCGCGGTCCTGATTCCCGCGCACGGCGCGATCGGCGCCGCGATCGCCACGTCCCTGTCGTTCGTCGCCACCACCGCCGCGCTCCTCGTCTGGTTCCAGCACGTCAAGAACGCCGGGGCCGGGGCCACCGCGGCCACGGCACCCGCGACCCAAGGCCCCGCACCCGTAGACAAGGGGTGACCGACATGTCCGAGCTCGTGAGCCGTCCCGTCGACCCGTCCGACGGCGTCCCCCCGTCCGCGGCGCGCCGCGTCCTGGACATCGCCGGCGCGGTCACCGGGCTGCTGCTGCTCAGCGTCCCGCTGCTGCTCCTCTTCCTGCTGGTGCGGCTGTCCAGCCCCGGGCCCGGGGTGTTCCGGCAGACCCGCGTCGGGCAGGGCGGGCGGCCGTTCGTCATGTACAAGTTCCGGACGATGCGGCAGGGCGTCGGCGGCCTCACCGTCACCGCCAACTGCGACCCGCGGCTGACGAAGGTCGGCAAGCTGATGCGCCAGTGGTCGCTGGACGAGCTGCCGCAGCTGGTGAACGTGCTGCGCGGCCAGATGACGCTCGTCGGGCCGCGCCCGGAGACCTACGACCTCGCCGTGCACTACGACGCGGCCAGCCGGTGGATCTTCGACCACCGGCCGGGGCTGACCGGCCTGTCGGAGGTGCGGTTCCGCGACTTCGACGTGCTCGGTCCCGGCGAGGAGGTCGACCTCGTCAACTACATCGAGCGGATCGTCCCGGCGCGGATCGCCGTCGACGCCGTCTACCTGCGGGACCCGTCGATGCGCGCCACGCTCGGCGCGCTCTGGGACACGGTGAAGCACATCCTCCGCATCCCGGTCCCGCCCCTCCCGGTGCAGGTCGCCGGGGGCGTCAAGGACGCCCAGGACGCGGCGCGGCGCACCGCGGAGGAGCCCGGCTCCGCCGCCTGACCACCACCATCGGGGAGTGACGTCATGGACATCCGGGACGTCCGGTTCAGGATCTCGGCCGTCGTGGTCACGGTCGTCCTGGCGGCCGGCATCCTCTTCTACCTGCAGTACCGGGCGGACCGCTACCGGCCGTACCGGGGCCCGCTCGCCTCACCGGGCACGCCGGCCGCCGAACCCGGCAAGACCCGCCGGATCGCGCTGAACACCGAGCCGTCCGACTACCCGCGGCTCCGGGCGCTCGGCTACGACCTGGTGGACGTCAAGGCGGACCCGGCGCTCGTCGCCGGCGTCCCCGACGGGATGCAGGCGCTGCTGTGGGTCGGCAACTTCACCTGCGGCGGCTTCGAGCTCGGCTGGGACGCCTTCACGCAGGCCGTGCACCGGTACGGGCAGGACCCGAAGGTCTACGGGTGGTACCTGTCGGACGAGCCGAACCCCGGCGACTGCCCGAAGATCGCGCAGGAGATCCGCCGCCGCGCCGCGTACGTCGAGCGGCACGCGCCCCGGCAGATCTCGTTCATCTCGCTGACGGACTGGCCGATGAAACCGGTCACGCCGAAACGCACCGGCGTCGACCTCGTCGGCCTCGACCCCTACCCGTGCAAGGGCTCGGCGAAGACCCGCGAGCACTGCGACATCGGCGCCATCGACCGGATGGTCCGGATGGCGGACGCCGCCGGCATCCCCCGCGACCGGATCGCGCCCGTCCTGCAGACGTTCGGGCAGAGCTGCTCCAAGGGCGACCGGAAGTACTGGATGCCCACGCAGGGCCAGTTCCGCAAGATCCTCGCGCGCTGGGACAGGCTCACGCCCCGCCCGCCGCTGGAGATCTCCTACTCCTGGGGCCGCCAGGACGAATGGGCCTGCCCCTCCCTGTCGGACGCCTACGGCGGCGACCACCCCGACCTCCAGAGCCTCATCAAGGCGCGGAACCTGGCCCGGAGGTAGCCGGAGGTGCGGTCGCCCGGCCCTCCGGAGAGGCGCGCGGGGCTACTGGCCGGGTTGGTCGGCCACCGCGGGGCGTTGATCGGAGTGGGTGGGGACGGGGAACTCCAGCGACCCGAGTCGCAGGGCCAGGATCTCCATCACGGCGACGGTCAGAATCAATCCGACGGCCCACAGGCCGACCTTCTTGCGGTTCAACCCGCGCACCCCTTCAAACCCCGTACGAGCAGGCAAGAAACCTAGCACAGGTAGATCAGAAACCCCGAGTCGGACACACCGCATATGTCCGACTCGGGGCTCCGGTCAGGAGACGGGGCTCCGGTCAGGAGACCTTCCGGCTCGTCAGGTTCGCGGCCCGGGCGTTGAGACAGTTGCCGGTCGCGAGGTCGAAGGCGAAGTTGTGGGCCAGGCAGTGGATCTGGCCGTCGCGGACGACGGCGCCGACCGCCAGGTCCTCGCCGGCGTGCGGGCAGTAGCGGGGGATGTCGTAGCGGGCGCCGTCGCTCTCGACGGTGATGCGCTCGCTCTCGTCCCGGCCGGTCTCGTACGCCTCGACGGCCTGCAGCGCGGGCGCGTTGGCGTGCTTGAGCAGGCCGACGAGGTAGTCGTTGTAGACGTCCGGGTCGCGGTAGAGGCTGACCCGGAAGGAGATGAGCAGGTCCTCCCACGCCATCCGGCCGGACAGCACGCCGTCCAGCCAGCGGCCCGCGGTGGTGATCCGGTAGTGCGGGCGGACGTCCGGGGACGCCTGCGACACCGTGAGGCCGCCCGGCGCGAAGTCGACGTCCCAGACGCCGCCGTTCGGGCCGGTGATGTCGAACCGGACGGTCATCGAGATCTGTTCGAGGAAGTAGTCGCTCAGCCCGCCGAGGTAGGCGAAGTGGGCGGTGAACCGGTCGAACAGGTCGGGACCCGGCTCCGGGTGCTCCGCCATGACCTCGGCGAGGGCGGCGGCCCGGTCGGCGGTGTACCGCCTGAGATAGGCCTCCCGGCCGGCGTCGGCGAACGAGAACTCCGCGGACACCGGGTCCCGGATGATCTCGCCGGTGTCCAGGTCGACGGTGTCGCCGGGCTTGAAGTAGTCCCAGCGCTGCCCCGGCAGGTGCTCGCGCAGCCACGCCGTGGCGGCCTCGGGGTCGCAGAACGCGCCGTCCGCCTGGTCGAGCACCCAGTTGAGGTGCTCCACCTCCGCGCCCAGGAAGCACGGCGGCCCGGCGAACGGGACCGCCAGCTCCGGCTCGGTCTGCCGGACGAGGCGCTGCGCGGCGCGGAGCTTGGAGGTGCGCTTGGCCATCGAGACCCTGGCCATCTCCTCCGGCGGGTACTCGTAGCAGATCGGGTGCCAGGACGCCCCGGACGCCTGCAGGGCCATCAGGTCCAGCCGGCCGCCCGCCAGGTGCTTGGCCCGGCGGGCCTGCGCCGCGGTGAGCCGGGCGTCGTTGCAATGCAGGATTCCGCGCCCGTCCGCCACGATCAGAAAGGCGGCGTCATGACACATGGGAGACAGTTCAGGAATAACCGTGATCCAGGAGCCCCGATTGTCCAGAGGGAATTTCTCCCACGGCTGGATCTCGATTACCTGGCGGCCGCCCGCGGCGGCCGTCATCCGCTCCCGGAACGCGGGTCCGGGATAACACGGAATGAGGATCCGGGTTCGCACGGGAAGGCGGTCCAGGACCCAGGGATCGAAGTGATCTAGATGCTCGTGCGAGACCGCCACCCAGTCGGCGTCGAGCACCGGGGCGAGATCCAGATGATCGTTTCTCGGATACTGGTGCCAGGCTCCGAGAAAGGCCCCCGTTGGAGCGAGCCACGGGTCCGCGAGCAGGTGGAACGCGGTCGCGTCCACCGCCACCCCCGCATGTCCGAGAAATGTGACCGTCGGCATGTCCAGACTCTCTCTCCCAGGCCCCGCCGGCACACCCGCCGGAATGCGCAAATCGGCTACGCCACCGGCATGAAAGAAATGCTCGCGTGCTGTCCCTATTAAGGCTGTGACGTCCCTCCGAAGAGCGAAGTTTACGTTCGTGGGGCGATGACCGCTTCTGGTCAGAGACGGGTCTCTTGCGGCCAATTGACTGGACATCGGCGGGCCCTCCGGGTGACCGTCGACAGGGTGCTGGAATAGCGGACGGGGGTCCTCATGAACAACGGACGGGCTCGGTCCTCCCCGGCGGACGATCCCGCGGGCGTGGGGACGCTCGCGGGCACCGGGGGGCCCGGAGCCTTCGACGACCGCGACCGGGCGGGCACGTCCGACCGCGGCGGGCAGGTGCTGTGGAGGCGGCGCCTGCGGCACGACATCCGGCACGAACTCGGAACGATCATCATGCTGGCCTCGGCCGTCGTCGTCGCGGAGGACGTCGGCGAGACCAGCCGGGCCCGCATCGACCAGCTGCTCGGCGAGACGCGGTGGCTCGACCACCTGCTGCGCCGGCTCGACGAGGACGACGACGACCAGCCGCTGCCCAGCCCGGAGCGGATCCGGGTGGACGAGCTCACCGTGGAGGTCGTCACCGGCATGCGCCTCGCCACCGCGCACGAGGTGTGCTTCACCGGCACCGAGGCGTGGGCCCACATGGACCCGGTGGCGCTGTGGCGCGCCGTCCGCAACGTCCTCGACAACGCCTGCCGCGTCGCGGCGGGACGGGTGAACGTGGGCGTCGAGGCCGGGCGGGGCTGGGTCGTCATCCAGGTCGACGACGACGGCCCCGGCTTCGGCGCGGGGTGGGGGCGGGCCCGGCCGGGCCTGGCGTCGCTCGGGCTCGGCATCGTGCACGACCTGATCTCCGGGTACGGCGGCAGCCTGGAGATCCGCACCTGCGAGATGGGCGGGGCGCGCGTCCGGATGCTGCTGCCGGCGGCACCGCCGCCGGACGAGGCCGCGGGCGTCCTCACCGACACCGGAGCCGACGACTGGCGGCCCCATCCATGAGAATGATCATCTGCGACGACCACGCGGTCTTCGCCGAGTCGCTGTCGCTGGTGCTGGCGGACGCCGGGCACAGCGTCGTGGGGGTGACCTACTCCCCCGCCGACGCGATGCCGCTGCTGCGCGCCAGGCAGCCCGACGCCTGCCTGATCGACCTGCAGTTCCCGTCCGGCACCGCGCTCGACTGGATGCCGCGGCTGCGGGCCTCCTCGCCGCGCACGCGCTTCGTCGTGCTGACCGGCTACCTGGAGCAGCCGGTGCTGGACGCGGGCGTCGCGGCGGGCGTGCGGGGGTTCGCGCACAAGGGGCAGCAGGCGGGCGACATCCTCGCCGTGCTGCGCCGGGTCGCGGACGGCGAGGTCGTCGTCGACCAGGTGGCGGCGCGCGGCGGCGGGGGCCGGCGCAGCCAGGCGCAGAAGGTCGCGCAGTTCCTCACGCCCCGGGAACGCGAGGTGCTGACGCGGCTCACCCGCGGCGAGTCCACCCAGGCGCTCGCCAAGGCGATGGGGGTGACGCGCAGTACGGCGCGCAGCCACGTGCAGAGCGTCCTCAGCAAGCTGGGCGTGCATTCGCAGCGCGAAGCGGTGATCGAGGCGGCCCGGCACGGCCTCGTCAGCGTGGAGACCGGGGAGTGGCTCGCGGGCTGAATCCACCGATTCGAGAGGACTTCTCCCAGCGGGCGGCCGAATCCGGTCTTCCAGGGTCCGGCTCCCACGCGTTAGCGTCGGCTGGTAGAGGAGGTCTTCCATGCCTCAACGGCGAGGCGCGACGCCCCTATCCGACGCCGGGTTCCTCGACCGCGCGGACACCTACGCCCGCGGGGTCCCCCACGACCGGCTCGAACGGCTCCGGGCGCGGACGCCGGTGGTGTGGCTGGACGGGCGCGCGGCGGGGCGGCCGGGCGCCTGGGCCGTGCTGCGCCACCACGACGTCCGCCATGCCCTCGTGCGCCCGGAGCTGTTCGCCCCGCGGATGGACGACGTGCCGCACGGCCCGCTGACCGGCGACGACGCGTACCCGCCCGGCCCGGTCCCCGACGACGCGCACGGCGCCGCGCTGATCGACATGGACCCTCCCGCGCAGGCGATGCTCGCCCGGATCCCGCCCCGGGAGCCGGTCGACTTCGTCGGCCAGGTCGCGCCCGACCTGCCCGAGACGCTGCGCAACACGCTCGCCGGAGGCCTGTTCGCGCTGCTGCGCCACCCCGCCGAGTACGTCCGCCTCCGGGAGGAGCAGGCCGACGACAAGCTCATCGACAGCGCGGTGGAGGAGATGCTGCGCTGGTGGACGCCCGTGCTCCACGTATCGCGCACCGTCCAGCGCGCCACGGACGTCGGCGGCGTGCCACTGCTGGCCGGCGAGCACGTCCTCCTGTGGCTGGTCTCCGCGAACCACGACGACGAGGTGTACGCCGAGCCGGGGCGGTTCGTCCCCGACCGGTTCCTGCACGAGACCCTCCCCCACCTGTGCTTCGGGTACGGGTACCGCGCGTGCCTGGGCGCCCGGCTGACCCGCGTGCACCTGCGCGCCCTGCTCGTGGCGCTGCTCGAACGTCCCGGCCTGCCGCGGCTCGCGGGCGAGCCGATGCGGCTGAGGTCGAGCACCCGGCACGGCTTCGCCCACCTCCCCATCCGCTGGACGCCCTACTGATCCCGAAGTGCCGGGTACCTGCGCCGGGTACCTCACGAGGAGTAGCGGAGCACACTCCCCGGGGGCGACGTGCGGCCGGAGACCCATGACCTACCGTGCAGGAATGAGCACCTCACCGCCGTCCGGCCAGGTCCGGCCGCACTGGCCGCGCCCGGCCGCATGGCCGGTATGGGTCGTCCCGCTGATCGTCGCCTTCGTCCAGCTCGTCGGATCCCTCGGCGCGCAGCGCGACCGCCCGTCCGACGGGACGTCCGGGCCGCCGTGGCACAGCGGCGGCGGCGACCCCGTGGGCCACACGGACCTGGATCCGCTCGGCATCGGGCTGCTGCTCGCGGGGCCGGCCCTGCTCCTGCTGCGCCGCCGGAACCCGGTGCTCACGGTGTGCGCCACCGCGGCGGTGACCGCCCTGTACTTCCTGCGCGCCTACACCTACGGGCCGGCGCCGCTCGCCCTGGTCGTCGCGATGATGGCCGCCGTCGTCGCCGGGCACCGGCCGGTCGTCTGGGCGGGGACGGGGGCCGGCCTCGCGGCGTTCTTCACCCTCACCGCGCTGATCGGCGTCCCGGCCGCCGAACGCGGGCAGGACGGCCCCTTCCCGGTGGAGGAGCCGACCCTCGGCGGGTCGAGCTTCGTCGTCGGCTGGGCGCTGGTCGTGCTCGTCACCGCCGAGCTGATCCGGATGCGCGGGCAGCGGGCCGCCGAGACCGCCCGCACCCGGGCCGAGGAGGAGCGCCGCCAGGCCAGCGAGGAGCGGCTGCGGATGGCCCGGGAGCTGCACGACGTCCTCGCCCACAACATCTCGATGATCAACGTCCAGGCGGGCGTGGCGCTGCACCTGATGGACGAGAACCCCGAGCAGGCCCGCACCGCGCTCGCCGCGATCAAGGAGGCCAGCAAGGAGGCGCTCGGCGAGATGCGCGGGGTGATCGGCGCGCTGCGGGCGCAGGGCGAGACCGCGCCGCGCGCCCCCACCGCCGGGCTGGACCGGCTGGACGACCTGCTGGACCGCGCCCGGTCCGCCGGGCTGGAGGTGACGGCCGAGGTCACCGGGGAGAAGCCGGCGCTGCACGCCGGCACCGACCTCGCCGCGTTCCGGATCGTCCAGGAGTCGCTGACGAACGTGACCCGGCACGCCGGTCCCGGACCGGTGACGGCGCGGGTCCGCATCGCCTACGGTGAGCACGAGATCGTGGTGGAGGTCGAGGACGACGGCCGGGGCGTCCCCCTGCTGGACGAGCGTCCGGGCGGCGCCGGGATCCGCGGCATGCGCGAGCGGGCCGCCGCGCTCGGCGGCGCGTTCGACGCCGGCCCGCGGCCCGGCGGCGGGTTCCGGGTCCGGGCGCGGCTCCCGCTGGACGGAGCGGACGGCGACGCGGCCGGCGAGACGGCCACGCCCGGGAGGGGTGCGCAGTGATCAAGGTGATGCTGGCCGACGACCAGGTGCTGGTGCGGGCCGGGTTCCGGGCGCTGCTGGACGCGCAGGCCGACATCGAGGTCGTCGGCGAGGCGAGCGACGGCGAGGAGGCGGTGGCGCAGGCGCGCCGGTTGCGGCCCGACGTCATCCTGATGGACATCCGGATGCCGGGCCTGGACGGCCTGGAGGCGACCCGGCGGATCGCCTCCGACGAGCGGCTCGACGGCGTGAAGATCGTGATCCTCACCACGTTCGAGCTGGACGAGTACGTCTTCGAGGCGCTGCGCGGCGGCGCGAGCGGGTTCCTGGTCAAGGACACCGAACCGGTCGAGCTGATCCACGCCGTCCGGGCGGTCGCGGACGGGGACGCCCTGCTCTCGCCGAGCGTCACCCGCCGTCTGATCGCCGAGTTCGCCGCGCGGGCCAAGGAACCGGCGCCGTCCCCGCGGCTGAACGCGCTCACCGAGCGGGAGCGCGAGGTCATGGCGCTGGTCGGCGAGGGCCTGTCGAACGAGGAGATCGCGGCCCGCCTGGTGGTCAGCCCGGCGACCGCGAAGACGCACGTCAGCCGCACGATGGTGAAGCTCAACGCGCGGGACCGGGCGCAGCTCGTCGTGTTCGCCTACGAGTCGGGACTGGTCAAACCGGGCTGGCTGCCCTAGAACTTTTACTCTGCGGCGCTTCACTTTTGCCGAGCGCGGCGACGTGACAGGGTGGACGGCACACGCCGCCCCCGACCCGAGGGAGTCCGGTGCCCAGCGACACGAGGATCCTGGCCGTCGACGACCGCGAGGAGAACCTGACCGCCCTCGCGGCCGTGCTCGACGCGCTGCCGGTGGAGGTGGTGCCCGTCACCTCCGGCCGGGCGGCCCTGAAGGAGTTGCTCAACGACGACTTCGCGCTGATCTTGCTGGACGTCGTGATGCCGGATATGGACGGGTTCGAGACGGCGGAGCACATCAAGTCCCGTCCCCGCACCCGGGACGTGCCGATCATCTTCCTCACCGCCGGCGGCGAGGCCGGCGAGCAGGCGTTCCGCGGGTACGCGGCCGGGGCCGTCGACTATCTGACCAAGCCGTTCGACCCGTGGCTGCTGCGCGCGAAGGTGTCGGTGTTCGTGGAGCTGCACCGCCGCAACCTGCAGCTCAAGCAGCAGGCGCGGCTGCTGCGGCAGACGCTGGAGGCGGGGGACGACGAGGGCGAGGGCGGCCTGACGGGCTGCGACCGGTTCCTGGCGGCCCTCGACGAGCGGCTGGCCCGGGTCGAGGAGGACGTCGCCCGGATGCGGTCCGGCGAACCCGCCGACGGGCTGGACGCGCACGTCGCCGATCTGCGCACGGCCCTGGACTCGCTGGCCGCCGGGAGCTGACCCCGCCCGACCCCGCCTGACCTCGCCTGGCCTCGGGCGGGTGGAGGGCGAGCCGCCGGGCCTACGCGGTGACGGCGGCGGGCGGTGAACGGAACGCCGCACTCGCCGTCACGGACGCCGGGGCGGCGGGCCGGTCGAGCGAACCGGTGTTGAGCTTGCCGCGCAGGATGAACGCGCCGAGCAGCACCGCCGCCACGACGAGCACCACCGCGATCGTGACGATGAGCACCGTCTTCCGGCGCTCCCCGCCTCCGCTTCCGCCGGGACGGTCGTGGACGGGAGGCGGCTGCTGCCAGTTCGCGTACTGCTGCGGCAGCTCCCAGGGCGGAGGCGTCTGCGGCGGCAGGCTCGGGTGCGGCCGCGGCCCGGACTGCTGGACGGGCGGGGGCGGGTGCCCGGGGGTGGGCGGCGGCGCCCACTCCGTCTCCAGGAGCGTACGCACCTCCTGGTTCCGGCCCGGCCGCGCGGGCGGCGGGTACCCGTCCTGCTTCTGCGGAGGGCCCTGCTCGCGGGGCCGTCCTTGATCTTGGAACCGGCCGGGATCGCGGCGGGTGACGGGGTCGAAGTCGCCGGGATCGCGGCGGGTCACCGGGTCGAGGTCGCCGGAGTCGCCCGGGTCGCGGCGGGTGACCTGGTCGAGCTCGTCGGGGTCGAGGACGGTCTCGGACGCCTCGTCGGGAAGGAAGCGGGCCGACGGCTCGTCCGCCACCGTCTCGCTCGGCCGCGAGGGCACCGGCGGAGGGGGCGGGGGCGGCGGGGGCATGGCGGCGACCCGGGTGAGCAGGGGCTGCGCCTGCGCCGCCGTCATCCTGTGCACCGGCTCGCGCACCAGCAGCCCGTCCAGGACCCGGGCGAGCGGCCCCGCGTTCCGCGCCGGCGGGACGGGCTCGGTCAGCGCGGCCTGGAGCGACGACATGGCGTCCGACCGCTCGTAGGGCGACCGGCCCTCCAGGGCCGCGTACAGCGTCGCGCCCAGGGACCACAGGTCGGACGCGGGCACCGCGCGCTCGCCCTGCACCCGCTCCGGCGGGATGTAGGCGGGCGAGCCCATGACCAGGCCCGTCTGCGTGAGCGTCGAGTCGCCCTCCATCTGCGCGATGCCGAAGTCGGTGAGGACGGCCCGTCCCGTCTCGGTGATCAGCACGTTGCTGGGCTTGACGTCGCGGTGCAGGATGCCCTTCTGGTGGGCGTGCTGGAGCGCGCCGAGCATCTGCAGCCCGATGTCGGCGACCCGGTGGTGCTCCATCGGGCCCCGCTCGATGATGTCCTGCAGCGACGGGGCGAGGACCAGCTCCATCACGATCCAGGGCCGGTCCGACTCCTGCACCACGTCGTGGACGGTCACCACCCCGGAGTGGTTCAGCCGCGCCGACGCCCGCGCCTCGCGGAACGTCCGCTCGTACAGGACGGCGCGCTCGTCCTCGTTCAGGCCCGGCGGGAACACGACCTCCTTGACCGCGACCTCGCGGTCCAGCATGACGTCGAAGGCGCGCCACACGGTGCCCATGCCGCCCCGGCCGACCACCGAGTCGAGGCGGTAGCGGTTACCGAGCAGATGTGCCTGTGCCATGGCTAGAGGGTCCCCCCACTGGTCATCCCACCCCGGAGGGACGGAACGTGTCGAGCACATTCTTCACGAGTGCCTCGTTCCCGTTCCACTGGGAGGCGGGAACCGCCACCACGACGGCGTACGGCCGGCCACCGGCGATGACGCCGCGGTCGCGGGCGCGCGTGGCGCCTGTCCCGCGGGTCCAGGTGAACTCGATGTCGGCCGCCGGCAGTCCGGCGACGGTCGTGCGGGTGATCTCCCCGATCCGCTGGAAGTCCTTCAGCTTGCCGTCCGCGCGGGCCTCCTGCTCCCAGGTGACCCAGTGCTCGTACGGGTCGCCGGACCACACCGTCTGGTCGACCTGAACGTACGCGCTGGACGCGGGGTCGGTCCAGACGACGCTGTTGCCCTGCACGGAGCGCCGCCAGCCGCGGGGGACGCCGATCGTGTAGCCGGGGCCGGTGCCCCGGACGAAGCCGGGCGGGAGCGGTGCCACGGTGCTGCCCGGCGTCGAGGTGGACGTGGCCGGGGGCGTGGTGGCGGGTGTGGTCGGGGAGGTCTGCTGGGCGGGCGGCGACTGCGCCGTGCCCGTGCCCGTGCCCGGACCGCCGGCGGAAGAGGAGCCCTCCGGCCAGAAGACGAACCCGGCGACGCCCAGGATCACCGCGGCCACGGCGGCGCCCGCGAGGACCGGTACGACCGAGGACCTCTTGCGCGACGACGCCGGCGCGTGGGTGGGCGTCCACTGCTGCCCCGTCCCGGGCGGGTACTGCGTCGTCATGTCCGGCGGAACCGGCACCTGGACCGGGGGCGGGGGCGGGGGCACTTCGGAGCCCGCGGGCCCGTCGACCGCGGTGGCCTCGTTCGACGCGATCTGCGCGTTCGCCATGTGCACGGCGTGGCCGGAGGCGACCGCCTGGAGGGCCTCCTCGGCCCGGTCCCCGCTGAGCCGCCGGACCGGGTCGCGCTCCAGCAGGCCGGTGAGCACGGGCGCGAGCGGACCCGCGTTCTTCGGCGGCGGGACGTCCTGCGTCATCACGGCCGCGAGGACGGCCATCGGGTCGCCGCGGTGGTGCGGCGCCCTGCCCTCCGTCGCGGCGTACAGGGTGGCGCCGAGCGCCCACAGGTCGGACGCGGGGATCGCCGGTTCGCCGTTCACCCGCTCCGGCGACATGTACGCGGGCGACCCGATGAGCAGCCCGGTCCCGGTCAGGGTCGCGTCGCCGGCCATCTGGGCGATGCCGAAGTCGGTGAGGACGGCCCGGTCGCCGTCGGCGACCAGCACGTTCGCGGGCTTGACGTCGCGGTGCAGGATGCCGATCGCGTGCGCCGCCCGCAGCGCGCCCGCGATCTGCCGGCCGATGGTCGCGACGCGGCCGGGCGGCAGCGGCCCGTCCTCCTCCACGATCTCCTGGAGAGA
Source organism: Actinomadura madurae (assembly GCF_900115095.1). Taxonomy (GTDB): domain Bacteria; phylum Actinomycetota; class Actinomycetes; order Streptosporangiales; family Streptosporangiaceae; genus Spirillospora; species Spirillospora madurae. The sequence goes on along the minus strand of NZ_FOVH01000003.1, from coordinate 361,027 downwards.
ACGGGCCCGCACCAGCTCCATGACGATCCACGGCCGGTCGTCCTCGTCCACGACGTCGTGTACGGTCACGACGCCCGGATGGTTCAGCCGGGCCGAGGCCCGCGCCTCGCGCAGCGTCCGGCGGTGCCGGTTCTCCCGCTCGGCGTCGCTCAGCCCGTCCGGGAGCAGGACTTCCTTGATCGCGACCTCGCGGTCGAGGGTCTCGTCGCGGGCGCGCCACACGGTGCCCATGCCGCCGCGTCCGACGACCGATGTGAGCCGGTACCGACCGGCGAGCAGGCGCCCGTCCATCAGTCGTCCGCGGGCTTGAAGGTCCGGTATACCGGCTGGAGGTCGGAGAACACCTTGTCCCAGTCGTCGTCGGGGGCACAGAGCAGGATCGCGTAGCCGTGCCCGTTGGTCACGAATCCCCGGTTGAGGATGTGCTTGCGGCCGCCGTCGCCGTCGTAGGTGAACTCCCAGTCGGCGGACTTGTCACCGTCCTTGCTGTCGGGCACGGGCGGCTCGTCGCCGGTGGGCGCGATCTCGATGCGCTTGTACCCGGGCCAGCCGGAGCCGCCGCGCTCCTGCTGCCGCCAGTCGTCGATCGCGCTGTCGCCCGGGTCGCCGGTCTGGCCGATCTGGAGGTAGGTCTTGCGGCCCGGCGCGTAGAAGAAGTCGCCGCCGGTCTTGCGCTCGGGCCCGCTCCAGCCCTCCGGGACGTACACGGTGTAGCCGGTGCGGTCCGCGTGCTTCCTGAACCCGGCGGGCGGGCCGCTCTCCGGCTTCTTGGAAGGGGTGGAGGCGGACGACGATCCCTTCCCCGCGTTCGTCGGGGTCGTCGCGCCCTCCTTGCGGGCGTCGCGGCCGTCGTCACCGCCGTTGGCGAGCGCGATCCCCGCGATGATCAGGATGACGACGAGCACGACCGCGGCGACGATCAGCACGTTGCGGTTGGACGCGAGCGCGGGACGCCCGGTGGACGGGTGGTGGGTCGTCGGCGGGAAGTGCGTGGCGGGCCCGGGTTCGGACGGCGCCCGGCTCGACGCCGCCGTGACCCGGTCGGCGGGCTCGGTGGGCTGGCCGGACCGCCACGACCTGACGCGGTCGGGGTCGGGTGCGGTCTCCCCCGGGCTCGCGGTCCGCGGCCGGGACGGCGGCGGGGCGGGCGGGAGGTCGAAGCTGGTCAGCTGGTCCGGCCGCGCGCCCTCGTCCGCCGGGCGCGGCGCGTCGCCGGACGGCTCGGGCGGCGTCGTGCGGGGGTCCGCGAGCTCCTCGGCGGGGAACTCGACCGCCATCGTGCGCTGGGTGTCGATGCTCTCCTGCCGGACGATGTCGTCCAGCAGGGCGCCGGCCTCGATCGCGTCCATCCGCTGGTCGGGGTTCTTGCGCAGCAGCCCCTCGATGACCGGGACGAGCCGGCCGCCCTTCTCCGGCGGGTCGGGCTCGTCGGAGATCACCGCGACCAGCGCCGCCATCGGCTCGGGCCGCTCGAACGGCGACTTGCCGTGCAGCATCGCGTACAGCGTGACGCCGAGCGACCACAGGTCGGACGCGGGGCCGGCGACGCGGCCGCGGGCCCGCTCCGGCGCGATGTAGGCGGGCGAGCCCATGACCAGGCCCGTCTGGGTGAGGGTGGCGTCGCCGGACGCGGTGGCGATGCCGAAGTCGGTGAGCACGGCGCGCTCGCCCATCCGCCCGGTTCCGGTGATGAGCACGTTGCTGGGCTTGACGTCGCGGTGCAGCACCCCGGCATCGTGCGCGGCGTGCAGCGCGGCGAGCATCTGCCGGCCGATCTCCGCGGCGCGGCGCGGCTCCAGCGGCCCGTCCTGCTTGATCACCTGGTCCAGGGAGCGGGCCTTGATCAGCTCCATGATGATCCAGGGCCGGTCGTCCTCCTCGACGACGTCGTAGACGGTGACGACGCCGGGGTGGCCGAGCCGGGCCGCGGTGCGGGCCTCACGGAACGTGCGCTTGTGGTGCACGGCGCGTTCCTCATCGGTGAGACCATGCGGGAGGATGACCTCCTTCACCGCCACGTCACGACCGAGGACCTCATCGTGCGCCTGCCAGACCGTCCCCATGCCGCCTCGGCCGACCTGGGTCACCAGGCGGTAGCGGCGGGCGAGCAACCGCTCACCGGCGGGTTCATTTGGCATATCCGCGACCATATCGACTTTTGCTGACAATCTTGGACCGAGCTTGCAAGCCACATCCCCCCACCCGTACGACGTCCGGCACCCCACCGAGGTTCGCCGCCGGACCGGCGCGCCCGGACGGAGGCCCGGCCGACGTGCCACCCGATAGCAGGACACCCGGTAGAAAGGGGACCATGACGGAGCAGGGCCCGCGAGGAGGCCTGCGGGGCGAGTGGCGCCGGCTGATCCAGGCCGCGCCGACGATCTTCTTCTGGTACACCCGTCTCTCCGGGATCCTGTCGCTGCTCGCGTGGGTCTCCTATGGTCTCATCCTTGAGATAGCGGAAGTCTGGGCTCTGCGATGGATCGGCTACCTCGGCTGGTTCCCCAGCGTCCCGATCGGCCTGCTGTGGATCCTGCTGTCGATGGGCGTCCGGCGGCGCAAGAAGGCCGCCTGGCGGATCCTCGTGCTGATCTTCTGCCTGCCCACCGCGCTGGGCGTCACCGCCGTCCTCACCACGCTGTTCAACCCCGACAAGCCGACCCCCGTCGGGCTGATCGTCACCGCCGGGGTCTACCTCGCCGTGCTCGGCCTGCTGATCGCCGCGCGCGGCCAGTTCACCACGCTGCCCGACCGCGCCAACCGGCGCCTCGCCACCATCGTCTTCACCAGCCTGCTCGTGGTGACCTGCGGAATCGGCACGTTCCTCGTCACCCTCACCGACCGCAACGCCAGTGGCGACTTCTGGACGCACCCGCTCTACGCGATCTCCCAGACCGTGCTCGGGCCGCGCGTCACCGGCAAGCCGATCAACGTGTCGGTGCCGTTCTACGTGGACGCGATCCTGTGGGTGCTCGGCACCGGGCTGCTGATCGCCACGTTCTGGGCGCTGTTCAGGCCGGGGCGGCGCGACCCCGTCCTCAGCCCCGCCGAGGAGCTGTCGGCGCGCCGGCTGCTCGCCGAGTACGGCGACCAGGACTCCCTCGGCTACTTCGCGCTGCGCCGCGACAAGGACGTCATCGTCGCGCCGAACGGTAAGGCGGCCATCGCCTACCGGGTCGAAGGTTCGGTCTCCCTGGCCAGCGGCGACCCGCTCGGCGACCCCGAGTCGTGGGACCAGGCGATCGAGGCATGGCTGGGCGAATGCCGCGCGCACGCCTGGATCCCGGGCGCCGTCAGCGTCGGCGAGCGCGCCGCGCACATCTACCGGCGGCACGGGTTCGACGCGCTGGAGCTCGGCGACGAGGCGATCGTCGACCTCACCGACTTCAACCTGGACGGGCGGGAGATGCGCCAGGTCCGCCAGGCCGTCCGGCGGGTCGAGCGGGCCGGCTACAGCGTGCGGATCCGGCGGCACTCGCAGATCCCCGGCTGGGAGATGGCCAAGCTCATCCGCAGCGCCGACGCCTGGCGCGGCGAGGAGACCGAGCGCGGCTTCTCCATGGCCCTCGGCCGCCTCGGCGACCCGACCGACGGGCGCTGCGTCATGGTGGAGGCGTTCGACGCGCACGGGGAGCTGCGCGGCCTGCTCAGCTTCGTCCCGTGGGGGCGGGCCGGGCTGTCGCTGGACCTGATGCGCCGCGACCGGCTCGCCGAGAACGGCCTGAACGAGTACATGGTCGCCAAGCTCGCCGAGAAGGCCGCCGCCGTCGGCGCGCAGCAGCTGTCGCTGAACTTCGCGATGCTGCGCTCGGCGTTCGAGCGCGGCTCCCAGATCGGCGCCGGACCCGTCGCCCGGCTCTACTACAGGTTCCTGTCGTTCGCGTCGAAGTTCTGGCAGCTCGAATCGCTGTACCTGTCGAACGCCAAGTACCTGCCCCACTGGCGCCCCCGCTTCATCTGCTACACGCAGGGGCGCGACCTCGTCCGGCTGGGCCTCGCCTACGCCCGCGCCGAGGGGTTCCTGCCGAGCTTCAACCGTCCCAAGCTGGACCGGGCCGCCGCGATGGCCCCCTCCACCGACCTCGTGGACAGGATCAAGGAGATCGAGGACGCGGCGGACGCGGCGCGCGCCCCGCAGCGGCGCCTGTCGGAGCAGGAGCGGGTCAGGCACGCCAAGCTCGACGAGATCCGCGCCGCGGGGATGGAGCCGTACGCGCTCGGCTGCGAGCGCACCGACGTCGCCGCCGGCGTCCGCGACCGCCACCGCGGCCTCGCGCCGGACACGCGCACCGGTGAGGTCGTGGCGATCGCGGGACGGGTGGTGCTGGCCCGCGAGCACGGCCGGCTGATCTTCGTCACGCTGCGGGACGAGACCGCCGACCTCCAGGTCATGCTGACCTCGGACTCGCTGGGCGCGGAGTCGCTGCGCCGGTGGAAGGCGCTCATCGACCTCGGCGACCAGGTCGGCGTGCGCGGCGAGGTCGTCACGTCCCGGCGGGGCGAGCTGTCGGTCCTCGCGTCCTCATGGACGCTCGCCGCCAAGTGCCTGCGCCCGCTGCCGAACAAGCGGTCCGGGCTGTCGGATCCGGAGGCGCGCGTCCGGCAGCGGTACGTCGACTTCATCGTCAACGACGAGTCCCGGCGGATGCTGCGGATGCGCGGCGACGCCGTCGCCGCCGTCCGGGACGGGCTGCGCGCCCGCGGCTACCTCGAAGTCGAGACGCCGATGCTCCAGCCCGTGCACGGCGGCGCGACCGCCCGCCCGTTCACCACCCGCATCAACGCCTACAACATGCAGCTCTACCTGCGGATCGCGCCCGAGCTGTACCTCAAGCGCCTGCTCGTCGGCGGCGTCGGCCGCGTCTTCGAGCTGAACCGCAACTTCCGCAACGAGGGCGTCTCGCACAAGCACAACCCCGAGTTCACGATGCTGGAGGCGTACGAGCCCTACGGCGACTACGACACGATGGCGGAGCTCACCCGCTCCCTCGTCGTCGACGCGGCCCGCGCCGCCCTCGGCACCACCGTGGTCGTCCGGGACGGCGTCGAGTACGACCTCGCGGAGCCGTGGCAGGAGATCACCGTCTACGAGTCGGTGTCGAAGGCGCTCGGCGAGGAGGTCACCCCCGACACTCCGCAGGCCCGCGCCCTCGCGCTCGCGGAGCGGCTCGGGTTGAACGCCGACCCGCGGTGGGGCCAGGGGAAGATCGTCCAGGAGCTGTTCGAGGCGGCCGTCGAGGAGGATCTGAAGGCGCCGACGTTCGTCCGCGACTACCCGGCGGAGACGTCCCCGCTGACCCGCCCGCACCGCGCGGATCCGCGGCTGGCGGAGAAGTGGGACCTGATCGTCTTCGGCCTCGAACTCGGCACCGCCTACTCCGAGCTCATCGACCCGATCCTGCAGCGCGAGCGGCTGACCGAGCAGTCGCTGCAGGCCGCGGGCGGCGACCCGGAGGCGATGGACCTCGACGAGGACTTCCTGCGCGCCCTGGAGTACGCGATGCCCCCCGCCGGCGGAATGGGCATGGGAATCGACCGGCTGCTGATCACGCTCACCGGCCGCAGCATCCGGGAGACGATCCCGTTCCCGCTGGTGCGCCCCGGTTCCTGAAGGCCGCCCCGGCACCTACAGGGCACGCGGCGCGGGCCGGTACCCCTGCCCGGCGAGCCATTCGCGCGCCGAACCGCGCCGGGCGTCCTCACCTTCCGGAAGGACGCCCGGCGGGATCGGCAGGCCGTCTCCCTCGTCCGCGGGGAGGACGTCGCCCCGCTCGGGATCGAGCACCTGGAATCCGTCGTCCATCGCCGCCGCCACCGCCCCCAGATCGACCGGCAGGGAAGCGAGACCGGTCGGCGGGCGCGTCCCCAACGCGGCACCGAGCTCGGCGGCCAGTTCGGCGTCGCCCGGCAGGCCGCGCCCGCCCAGTTCCTCCAGGCATTTCCCGGCGAGATCCTGGACCTCCCGGCCCTGGGCCAGTGCGGCCACGAGGACGTCCCCCGCGTACTGGAGAACCGGGGTCAGCGGACGCCCCCGAAGTACCCCGGCGTCCCCGAGCCCCTGGTGGGCGGCCCCCCGCAACCGCGCCAGCGCGTCCTCGTCCCATTCCGCCACGGAGACATTTGTACCGACATCCACCGCCAAAAGCCGCGGTTTCATCGAGGCCGCTTGTCCTCCACATGGACGACGGCGAGCTCGCGCCCGTCCTGATCGCGCTTGGACCGGCCGAGAAGGCCCACGGCCAGATCATTCGCGCCGTCGGCGGTCTCTTCCGGAGCGACATAGGTGAGGATGTCGTTGTGGTGCCCGTAGACGGCCCATCCGGGCGCCGCGTCGAGGTCGATCGTCCCGAAGTCGCCGGCGGATGAACCCGCCGCCACGGGCCCGTACTCGCGCAGCAGTTCCACGGCCTGCGCGGCCAGGTCGTCCTCGGGCTCCATCAAAATGACGCAGGTGCCGTTCTCGAACAGCACCCACGACTTCTCGTCGCCTTGAATGACGTCCCGCCAAACCTGAACCAGCTCCTCGGTCACCATGCGCGGGATTCTGCCGGTGACCACCGACGAAACGCATCCGGATTTCGCGGCCTTCTCATTCCTGGCAGGGTGAGCCGGTGCGAAAACGGCGGATACAGGCGGTCACGGTGGCGGTGGTGTGCGCGGTCGCCGGGATTCTGGGACTCGCGACGGCGGACAGGGGCATCGAGCGGCGCACCGCCGTGATCGACGGCGTGCCGGTGGAGGCGGTCCGTCCCGCCCATCCCGAGGGACGGCTGCCCGGGGTGGTCGTCGCCCACGGTATGGGCGCCGGCCGCCGGCTGATGCGAGGATTCGCCGACACGCTGGCACGGCGCGGATATGCGGTCGCGCTGGTCGACCTCGCCGGTCACGGAGCCGCCACACGGCCGCTGCCCGGGGGCGGGGAGGGACCGGCCGCCAACGCGCGGCTCGACCGCGACCTGGACATCGCCGTCCGGCGGCTGCGGTCGATGCCGTGGGTCGACACCGCGCGCCTCGGTCTCGTCGGGCACTCGATGGGGGCCGCCGCGGTCATCCGGTACGCCACCGCGCGCCCGTCCGTCGGAGCGACGGTCGCGATCTCGCAGGGACAGATGGACGTGTCCGCGTCCGCTCCCCGGAACCTCCTGCTGATCGCCGGCGGCCTGGAGTTCGCCGCCTACCGGGAGGGCGCCGTCAGCGCGCTGCGGGCCGCCTACCCGCGCGGACGCGCCGGAGTCACCTACGGCGACCCCCGGTCCGGGACCGCGCGCCGGGCCGTCATCGCCGGCGGCGTCGAGCACGCCGGTGTGCTGTTCAGCCCGCGGACCCACCGGGAGACGGCCGCCTGGTTCGACGCGGCCTTCGCCCGCCGCCCGGTTCCGGGCACGGAGACCCGCGCCGTCCAGCGAGCCGGGTCGGCGATGCTGCTCTACGTCGCGGCCGTACTGAGCTTCGGCGCGATCGCGTCGGCGCTTCTCGGAACGGGCGACCGCGCCGCCCGCCGCGTCTCCCTGACCCGCGCCCTGGTGGGCTCCGCCGTGGCGGTCATCGCGGCGGTGCCGGCGATGTCGCTGCTCACGCTGCCGGTGGCGGTGACCGGCCCGCTCGCCGCGTTCTTCGGCGCGATCGGCCTGGTCACCCTGGCGTCCGCGCGAGGGATCCCGGCCGGACGACCCGCGCCCCGGACGGTCGCGGCGGCCGCCGCCCTCAGCGCGCTGACCGCGGTGTCGGTCGCCGTGCCGGCTCACCTCGGCTGGGCGCACGCGATACCGGTCGGCCCGCGCGCATGGGTGCTCGTCCTGGTCACCGTGTGCGTCGCGCTGTACTGCCTCGGCGTCGAGGCCCTGTGCACCGGCCAGGACGGGCGCACCGCGATCGGGATCCACGCCTGGACGGGGGCGGGCGCCCTGACGGGCCTCTGCGCCGCCGTGGCCGTGGGCGTGGTCTCGTCCTACGTGCTGCTGCTGGCGCCGCTGATCGCCGGCCTGCTCGCCTGGCAGGGCGTCCAGGCGGCGGCGCTCCGCAGGCTCGCGGCACCCGCCTGGATGGCCGCGGCGGCCGGCGGGCCGCTGCTCGCCTGGCCCCTCGCGATCACCATGCCGATCAGCTGAGCCCGATCCGGAGATCGTGCTCGTCGCCGGGCGCGGCGAAGCGCAGCAGTTCGGCGGCCTCCTCGCGGACCGGGTCCTCGTCCGGCAGAGGGGCGAAGAGCCGGATGTCGAGCGCGGCGCATCCGGCCTTCCGGTCGTGCTTGAGCGTCCAGATGCCGTGGACGCGCCCGTCCACCAGCAGGGTGGCGTGGGTCTGCGAGCCCACGCACACGGCCTTGCGCTGCTCGTCCGTCATCATCCGGGTCCGGTCGGCGTAGGCGAGGATCAGGTTGTCGAAGGCCGGGAGGAACCGGACAGGGACCGGCAGACCAGCATCCGGAAGCGCCATGTCGGGGAGATCGAAGAGCTCCACGCCCGCCTCGTCCCGGTAAGTCTGGAGGGACGGCCGAAGTTCCTCGAAGGCCTCCTCCATGCGGCGCATGCCGGACCAGATCTGGAAGTCCTTCACGGAAGCCGGGCCGAACGCGGCCAGGTAGCGCCTGATCAACCGAGCCGGGCGCGCCTCGGCGAGCGGCCGGCCGATCCACTCCTCCGCCAGGGCGAACGGGGTCGCGCCGCCGGTGTTCCACGTCCCGCTGGGCGGTGGATGGACGGCGTGGACCAGCGCCTGGGCCGTCCAGCCGAGGGATTGCAGATCCCTTTCCGGCCAGCGCTCGGCGAGCGCGCGGGCGAGTTCGGGCCGGGTGAGGATCCGGCCCTCCAGAAGCCTGCGGGCCTCGGCGGCGAGCTCGTCCAGGTCCCAGCCGCGGGTCGCGCCCCCGAAGGCGGCCTGCCGCCCGCGCAGGAGGCTCTCCTGGACGAGGGGACGCAGCCACAGGTAGTCGGCGGCCGACGCCATGTGCTGCGTGCCTCGGATGATCGAACTGCGCACGACGGACCGGTCGCGCAGGAGGTCGGTTAGATCGTCCTGGCGGAACCCGTCCAGGCGCGTCCAGAGCCCGAAGTAGGGCATGTTCCTCTCCTGCGCCTGGATGGCGACGAGCCGCTCGACCGCCTCCAGAACGGAGACGCCGGAGCGCTTCAGGAGGAACTGCCGTTCCAGGGCCGCCCGGTTAAGCGTCCGGCGATCCAACGTCCGCGTCATGACCCCACCCCAAAAGGAAACGAACCAACACCCCCACCCTAACAGAACGGAACACTCCATTCCACAACCTCCCCGCACAGAATCAACCCAGCCGCCACCGCTACTCGCTAGCCGGCGCTCTCCCGGTAGGCCTCCACCGCGTACCGCAGCCGGGCGCCGACGAGGAGCGCCTCGTCCTCCGGGCACGCCATGAGGCGGGTGACCAGCTCGACGATCTGCTCGTCGGTGAGCTCCGGTTCGCGCTCGGCGATGTGCCCGACGATCTCGACGAGCTCGGGGCGCTTGTACCCGGCGATCGACTGCCCCCGCCGGATCATCGCGTGCCCAACGGACGGCCCGCTCGCCTCGGGCTGCGGCGGCGGCGCCTGCGGCGGCGGTGCCGCCGGCGGCTCCGGCCGCGGCCCCGGCCTGCCCCAGAGCGCGGGAATCTCCGGCCGCGATGCGGGCGGCCGGGCCTCCTCCTCGGGCACGGCCGGCCCCTTGCCCCCTTGCGGACCCGACTCCGGCACGCGCGGCTCCAGCCGCCCCGCGTCCAGCCGCCGAGGCGGCAGCGAACCCCCACCGGACCGAGGGGACCCCGCCCCCCGCGACTCCCGCCGCATCGCATCCAGCCGCCGAGGAGGCAACGCCTGCCCCGGCGCACGCGAACCTCGCCCAGGCGCACCCGACTCCTCGCCCGAGGGCGGCTGCCCGTCAGGCGGAGCACCAGCCTGCCGCCCCGCCACCGGCACATCCGACCGCCCCGGCCCCCGGGCCTTACGACCCGGCACGGCCGCAGGCCCCGCCACCGGCACATCCGAGCGCTCCGGCGGCCGCGCCCCCGCCCCCTCACGCGAGCCACCGGCAGGCGGCGGCCCACCCCGCCGAGCCAGAGGCGGACGCTCTACCCGCGGCCCCGCCCCGGACGCGCCAGAACGCTCCCGCGAAGCACCAGGACCAGGCTCCTCCGACCCCTCACGCGAGCCGCCAACTCCAGATGGCCCACCCCGTTGGGGTGTCGGCGGACGTTCAGTCTGCGGGCCTGTGCCGGACCCGGAGGGGGCAGGACGCTCCTGCGGGACGCCCTGACCGGGCGTCCACGGGCCCTCGCGCGGGTCGCTGGTTCCTGGCGGCCGACCCTGGCGAGACCCGGGCGGACGTTCCGCTCGCGGACCCGCGGCCGACGTGGACGGCGCGGGGCGCTCCTCCGGCAGGCCTGGACCGGACGTCTCTGCGTCCTCACGCGGGGCACCAGTTCCAGGCGGCCCACCTCGCCGGGGCGTGGGCGCACCCTCAACAACCCGCGGGCCCGTACCAGGAGGCGGCCCACCCTCGCGAGACACAGGCGGACGCTCCGGCGGCGAAGCCGCCCCAGACGCAGAGGGGGCTGGACGTTCTCGCGAAGCGCCCGGGCCAGGCTCCTCCGCGCCCTCATGCGGGCCGCCAACTCCAGGTGGCCCGCCCCGTTGGGGTGTCGGCGGACGTTCAGTCTGCGGGCCTGTGCCGGACGCGGAGGGGGCAGGACGCTCCTGCGGGACGCCCTGACCGGGCGTCCACGGGCCCTCACGCGGGTCGCTGGTTCCTGGCGGCCGACCCTGGCGAGACGCGGGCGGACGTTCCGGCGGCGGACCCACGCCGGGCCTAGACGCGGCAGGGCGCTCGTGTGGGGCGGCTGGACCGGGCATCCCTGCGTCCTCACCAGCTCCAGGTGGTCCACCCCGCCGGGGCGTGGGCGCACCCTCGGCATCCCGTGGGCTCGTAGCAGGCGCGGACGCGGCAGGACGTTCCTGCGGGTAGCCCTGACCAGGTCCGGGCGGCCTGACCCGGCGAGGCGCGGGCGGTCCCGCGTCCTTATGCGGGGCGCCACGGGGTTCGTTTCGTTGGGGCGGGGGCTCGGCCGTGCCTCGGCCTGCTACCGGCACCTCCGGACGCTCTGGCGGGCGCGGGGGCGTGCCCGGCTCGGGGGCGACCGGGCCTCGTCCTGGCTGCGTCGTCACCGGTACGTCGCGGGCGGGCGGGGGTGGTTGCGGGGCGTTCCGGGGGCGCTCGGGTCTCGCGGGGGGTGTTATCGGCAGGTCCCGCTGGGTTATGTCCGGGCGGTCGTACAGGCCGGGGGGTTGTGCTCGCAGGTCTTGCCGGGTGATGTCCGGGCGGGGCGCGTCCTCGGGGGCGGGCGGGGTGGTGAGGGCGGTGAAGAGGGTGGTCGTGGGGGTTATCGCGGTGTGGAGGTGGCCTGGGAGGCGGGTGGCGGGCGGCGGGCCCTCCGGGGGTGGCAGGTCGGGGCCGGGTGGGCCGACGAGGATGGTCCGGGGGGCGTGCCAGAGGACGTGCAGGGCCTCGGCGCCGGCCTCGTGCTCGCCGTCCACGATGACGACGTCGAACGCGTCGGGGGCGGGCGGGAGGACGTCCGGGACGCGCCACAGGGGGAGGATCCAGGCCGGGACGGCGTCGGGGGCCGACGGGGCGCGGGCGGCGGCGGCCGCCCAGGCGCGGGCGGCCGTGAGGTCGGCGCGGGCGGTGCGGAGCTCCTCCTCGGCGGAGGCCAGCGCCGCGCGGAGGCGGTCCGTGGCGGGGACGGCGGGCGCGGCACGGCGGCGGGCCCAGGCCCAGGCGTCGTCCCAGCGGCGGGTGCGGGCGTGCCAGACCTCGTCGCCGTCGGTGGCGATCATGAGGTTGGCGAGGTCGGGGTGGACGGAGCGGACGCGGGCGATCAGCTCGTCGCAGCGGATCTGGCGGGAGCGTTCGTGGCGGGCCTCGGCGAGGGCGCCCAGGGCGCGGCCGTAGGCGGCGGCGTCGCGGGCGTCGATGGCGGCGAGGGCGTCGCGCAGCTCGGGGGGATCGTCGTCGTCGAGGGGGCCGATCGAGTCGCGCAGGGCCTCCAGGTCGGCGGCGGCGCGGCTGACGCCGAGGCCTTCGAGGGCGTTGCGGAGGGCGGAGGCGTACTCGTGCCACTGGACCGGATGGGTGAGCCGGATGCCGAAGCCGGAGCGTTCGAGAAGGTGCCGGGTGGAGTCCACGGCCTGCATCGCGTCGCGGACGCGGGCGAGGCGGGCGTGGGCGCGGACGAAGCGGGCGACGCGTTCGGCGGGCGGGAGGTCGGCCGGGAAGGAGATGCCGGCGGCCTCCCACACGTACTGCAGCTCCCGGCAGGTGATCCGCACCATGAGGTCGGTGTGGACGAGGTCCAGGAGTTCGGAGGTGGTCGGTGCGACGCCGTCCACCGTGACCGTGGTGAGGAGCGGTTCCGCCTGGCGCTGGACGGCCGGGCGGAGCGGCCCACGCTTGAGGGTGCCGCCGCCGGCCAGGTGGGTGCGCAGGTCCTGGGCGGACGCGGCGAGCCCCCGGAGGTCGGCGTCCTCGGGCAGCTCGACGGTGTGGCCGCCCAGCTCGGCCAGGGCGCGCTCGGCCCACTGGGCGCGGGAGGTCATCTCCGAGACCCGGGCCCAGATGAGGGGGCGCCGGTCGCCGAGGGCGTCGCCGAACGCGCGGGCGGCGAGGTCGGCGCTGTTCCAGCCGCCGGGGTGGCCTTCGAGGCCGAGGTCGCGGAACGCGGCGGCGACGACGGACGCGTCCCCGTCGAGGCGGGCGAGGAACGTGCGGTCGGAGTCGCGGAGGCGCTGCGACAGGTCCGTCTTGGACCGTTCGGCGCGTTCGACGGCGGCCACCTCGGCGTCGACCAGGGTCTGCACGTAGGCGGCGCTCGGCAGCGCGCCCGGGTCGACGTCCCGCTGGGTCGTGCGGGCCTTGCGCGCGGCGGTCTCCTCCGCGAGGAGGACGACGAGGTCGGCGGCCTCGGAGCGGGAGATCGGCGGGGCGGCGGGCAGGTCCGGCCGGACGGGCATCCAGGACAGCTCGGGGTCCTGGTCGCCGGGGTCCGGCGCGGGCTCGTCCGACTCGCCGCCGCGGAGCCGCTCGGTGATCTCGGCGACGCGGCGGGCGGCGGCCTCCTCGCGCCCGGCGGCCAGCGCCAGGTCGGGGGACGCGCCGCGGCCCCGGATCGCCTCCGCCGTCCGCGCCGCCATCGCCGGGTCGGTGGCGGTGAGGGCGGCGAGGCCGGGCGGGAGCGCGGCGCGCAGGTCGGCGGACGCGGTGGGGCCGGAGGTGGCGACGAGCACCCGGTGGCCGCGGGCGAGCAGCCCCGCGAGCAGGTCGGGGACGGTCTCCGGCGCACGCTCGGGGACGTGCATGATCTGCGGTTTCCTGGCCGGTGACACGAACCGGGCGAGCCCGTCGGGGACGCCGCGCGGCAGCAGGCTGAGCAGCCGGGCGTGGTGGTCGGCGACGGCCTCGCGGGCCGGCGGGCGGACGACGAGCGCGGGCGCGAGCCGGAGCCGCGGGACGGGCGAGGCGGTGTCGGTGCCGGGCGCCCAGTCCTCGCGGTAGTCGGCGGGGGTGGTGAGCGAGACCTGGCACCACTTGCGCAGGACGTCGCCGGTCGAGGCGTTCAGCCCGAAGCCCTGCCCGGCCTGCACGGCCTCCGCCACCCAGGCGGCGGGCCTGAACCCGGGGTGGCCGGACAGCAGTTCCCGGTCGCGGAGGGCGGTGCGGCCGTCGAGGACGACGTCGACGCGCTCGGTCCGCTCGTCCAGGACGATCCGGACGGGCGTGCTCAGCAGGTGGTCGTGGACAGCGGGGCGCCACGACAGCAGCCCGGCCGCGAGCACCACCTCCTCGCCGGCCAGGTCGCGGAGGACGCGGTACCAGGTGCGCAGGGCGAGCCAGCCGTCGAACTCGTCCAGCACGACGGGCGGGGTCAGCGGGATGACCGGGACGCTGAACAGGACCTCGCCCGGTCCGGCGTCCCGTTCCACGTAGACGTCGCCGGGCAGGTCGGCCAGCCAGTGGACGTGGTCGTGGTCGGCGAGATCGCGGGACGGGCGCCGCCGGGCCCGCGCCAGGTCGCGCAGGTACCCGAGCAGGCGCGCCGCGTGCTCGGCCTCGCGCGCGCCGGCTTCGTCCACGGCCCGGCCGGGCCGGCCGGGACCCGGGGCCTCGTCAGGCACCGCGGCTCCTCCCCTTCCCACGGGAATGGTGGTGCCCCGATCTAACACCCCCCGGGCGAGCCCGGCCAAGCGCAATCGTTGATCTTGGGCTAGTGGGCGCGGGCCATGTGGCGGTCCTCGTTCGGCATCATCACCCAGAGAACCAGGTAGACGACGAACTGCGGGCCCGGGAGCAGGCACGACAGCAGGAACAACAGCCGGACGGTCCACGAGGTCATGCCGAACCGGCGTGCGAGCCCGGCGCAGACACCCGCGATGACCCGGTCGTTGCGCGGACGGTAGAGGCTGTTCATGGGTTCTTCTCTCCCCGATTCGTCGAGCGTTGAACGTCGCCGCGTTTCTCACGGCCACGTTCTCCACGCTACGAACCGGGAACCGGGCACCACATCAACCGTCCGGATTGTTCCGGTGCCCTACTCACGGATTAGGGGACGTCCCCTAGGGGGCGATGTGCTGGGCGACGAGCTTCGGTAGACCGGCCAGGTCGTCCAGGACGAACAGGCATTCGCGGAGCGCGCCGTCGTCCTTCTGGATGTGCCCCCAGGGGCCGCGCCGCAGGAACGCCGCCCGCATACCGAACGCCAGCGCCGGGCGGACGTCGTTGTCGATGCGGTCTCCGACGTACAGGACGCGGTCGGGCAGCACGTCCGCGAGCTGGGCGCATCGCTCGAAGAACTCCAGGGACGGCTTGGAGACGCCCCACACGTCGGAGATGCCGACCACGTCGGCCTCCAGCCCGAGCGCGGCCATCTGCCCGGCCGCCTCGACCGGCTGGTTGCCCGCGATCCCGACGTACAGGCCCTGGTCGCGCAGGCCCGCCAGGCAGGCCCGCGCGTCCGGGTACAGGTCGTCCGGCCCGAACCCGTTCGGCACGCCCGACTCGGCGCGGCGCCGCTGCTCCTCGTCGAGGTCGAACCCGGGGCGGAAGTACTCGAAGAGGTCCATGTGGGTGCCGCCGGTCGCCAGCAGCGCGCCGAGCTTGGCGAGGAAGGTGTGCCGGGGGACGCCGAGCCAGTCGGCCCAGCGGCCGTAGATCTCGCCCTCGTTGACGAGCGTCTCGCCGATGTCGAAGAAGACGGCCTGGACGGGTCCGGAAGTGCGGGGGGCTCGGCTCACGCGGCGGCCAGGTCGACCGAGGTGCCGGGGGTGAGGCGGCGGAACTCCTTGCCGAGTTCCTCCCCCGCGCCGGTGAGCACCCGTTCCATGACCATGAGGCCGATGTCGTTGAGCAGGCCGTCGTGGATGGCGAAGGCGCGTTCCGGGCGGACCTCGCGGGCGTAGGTGTAGAGGTCGAGCGCCCGCATCCAGGGCGCGTTGCCCGGCAGGCACAGCGTGCGGACGGGCTCGGACGGGACGGTCAGCGCGTCCCCGGGATGGAAGACCTCGCCGCCGACCAGGAAGCCGACGTTCGGGATGGGCGGCAGGTCGGGGTGCAGGAGCTCGTGGTCCTCGCCGTACACGTGGACGTCGAAGCCGGCGACCGTGACGGCGTCCCCGTGGCCGACCCGGTGGACGCGCCCGCCGAGGTCGGCGAGGTTCTCGGCGACGACGCGGGACGTCCACACCTCCAGGCCGGGGCGCCGCGCCATCTCGGCGCGCAGCGCGTCGGCGTCGAAGTGGTCGAAGTGCTCGTGGGTGATCAGGACGGCGTCCGCGGCGGCGAGGGCGGGAGCCGCCTCGCTGAAGGAGCCGGGGTCGATGACGATCGACCGGTCGTCCTCGGTGATCTGCACGCAGGCGTGTCCGAGCTTGGTGAGGCGCATGCGCCGATTTTTTCACGCCGGGCGGCGCCCCCCATTGACCGCCCCCGCGAGCGTTGATAGAACACGTTCTAGTTCGGGGGCGCGATCGGGCCGGGGGCCCGGCGAGGAGGCGGTCCGATGCCCGTTCCCGACCAGCGCGATCCCGAGATCACCCGGCGGCGCCTCACCGGCTGGCTGGACCGGCACCTTCCCGGGGTCCGGATCCCGCACATCGAGACACCCCAGACCAGCGGCTTCTCCAACGAGACCCTCATCTTCGACGCCGAGTGGACCGATGCCGGCGGCGCCGTGCGCAGGGAGCCGTTCGTCGCCCGCGTCGCCCCCTCCAGCTACCAGGTCTTCCCCGAGCCGCGGTTCGAGGAGCAGTACCGGCTGATGCGCGTTCTGGACGAGCGCACCGGCATCCCGGTCCCCTCGATCCACTGGTACGAGCCGTCCCCGGACGTCCTCGGCGCCGCGTTCTTCGTCATGGGACGCGTCGACGGCCGCGTCCCGACCGACATGCCGCCGTACCACTCGGGCGGCTGGGTGACCGAGGTCCCGCCGGAGGAGCGGGCCGCGATGTGGTGGTCGACGCTGGAGATCCTCGCGGACCTGCACCGGCTGGACGTGCGGGAGCTCGGCCTCGGGTTCCTCGACCAGCCGCGGTGGGGCGCGCCCGGCCTCGACCAGCGGCTGAACTACTACGAGGACTACCTGCCCTGGGCGTACAAGGGGCCGCAGGAGACGGCGCTCAAGGCCCTGGCGTGGCTGAGGGCGAACCGTCCCGACGAGCCGGACGAGGCCGCCGTGCTGTGGGGCGACGCCCGGATCGGCAACGTGATCTTCCAGGCGGGCGTGCCGGCGGCCGTCCTGGACTGGGAGACCGCCGCGCTCGGCGCCCCCGAGGAGGACCTCGCCTGGTTCATGTTCCTGGACCGGCACCATTCCGAAGGGGTCGGCGCGGCCCGGCTGGACGGCTTCCCGTCCTACGCCGCGACCGTCGCCCGCTACGAGGAGCTGCTCGGACGCCCGATGCGGCACATGGCGTACTACGAGATCCTATCCGGCTTCAAGTTCTCGGTGATCATGGCCCGGATCGGGCAGGCGATGATCGACTTCGGCTGGATCGACACCTCCGCCGACTTTCCCTACAACAACAACTGCACGCAGCTGCTCGCCCGCATCCTGGAGGGGCACCGGTGACGCTCTCGCCGCTCGACGACTACCCGATCCACCAGGCGCCCGAGGTGATGCGGCACGTCACCACGTCGGACCGCAACTTCTACGACCGGTACTACTTCAACGTCCATCCCTGCTCCGACGAGCTGATGCTGATCATCGGGATGGGGCAGTACCCGAACCTCGGCGTCATGGACGCGTTCGCGGTCGTCCGGCACGGGCCGGTGCACAAGGTCGTCCGCGCGTCCCGCGAGCTGGGCGACGACCGCATGGACACCCGGGTCGGCCCGTTCCGGGTGGAGGTCATCGAGGGCCTGAAGAAGCTCAGGGTCGTCCTGGACGAGACCGAGCACGGCCTCTGGTTCGACCTCACCTGGGAAGGGGCGATCCCCGCCACGCTGGAACCCCCGCACTACCTCCGCTGGCAGGAACGCGTGACGTTCGACTCCCGGCGCCTCGCGCAGACCGGACGCTGGACGGGCACCATCACGGTCAACGGCGAGACCATCGAGGTCACTCCCGACCGCTGGTGGGGCTCGCGGGACCGCTCCTGGGGCATCCGTCCCGTCGGCGAGCCGGAGCCGCCCGGAATCCAGGTGAAGAACGCGGGCACGTTCTACTGGCTGTACGCGCCCATGCAGTTCGAGGACCACTCGATCCTCTGCATCGTCCAGGAGGACGAGAAGGGCCGCCGCGTCTTGGAAGAGGCGACGCGCGTCTGGCCCGACCGTGAGGCCGAGTATCTGGGACGCCCCGAATACCGTCCCGAATACGCGGAGGGCACCCGCGACGTGGTCACCGCGACGCTGCGCTTCGCACCCCCGGGCGGGACACCGTTCGAGATAAGGGCGACGCCGATCCTGCCCGTCCACATGATGGTCGGCACCGGGTACGGGCTGGAACCCGGCTGGAAGCACGGCATGTACCAGGGACCGGACCTGAAGGTGGAGGGCGTCGGCTACGACGTCCGCAAGCCGGACGACGCCGCCCGCATGTGGGGCATGGTCGACGCGGTCGGCCGGTACGAGTACCTGGACGGCGCGCAGCCCACCGAGGCGGTCACCGGGCACGGGCTCTACGAGTACTGGGCGCTCGGCCCCCATCCGTCGTTCCCGGAGTGAGTCGTCTGCCAGACTGGCGACCGTGACGACCCCGCCTTCGCCCGACCCCCCGGACGCGGGACGGCCGTCCCGGGAAGAACCGGACGAGTCCTCGCCGGGTGGACCGCCCCCCAGACCCCCCGGAACAGGCCGGCGGTCCGGTGCCCACCGCTCCTCCGGCGCTCCCCTCCGCGATCTGGACCAGTCCTCTCTGGGGGGACGACCCCCCAGGCCCCCCGGCACAGGCCGCCGGTCCAGCTCCCTCCACTCCGCTGGCGCTCCGCTCCGGGATCTGGACCAGCAGGTGCGCGACCGCTACGGCACGTGGCGCGACCAGCCGCGCGGCCTGGCCTGCGCGGTGGTCGGCGCCTTCATGATCCTCACCACCGTGGCGTTCGTGTTCGCCGTGATCGCCGTCGTGAAGGCCATGCGCTGAAAGAGACCGTGCGCTGAAAGTGACCGTGCGCTGACGCACGGGACCGGGGCCGCCGTCCGGCGCGCCCCGCGTCCCGTCCGCTCCCTCGCGTCAGGTCGGAGTCCCCCCGGACCCCTCCGCGATGGTGAACGCCACGTCGCCCTGCGGGTCGACCTGGGCGTCGAGGGTCTTGTCGTCGAGGAGTTCGGCGACGGTGGGCTCCAGGTACACCTTGGCGCCCTCCTCCTCCACGACCTGGTCTCCGGCCTCGGGGGCGGGGGCCACCGAGAGCCGCAGGGCGTCCGAGCCGTCGAGCCCGGACTCGATGCGGATGCCGGTCTCGGGCGGAAGCTCCGGGTTCGCGGTCACTGTACGAATGACCTGGACGGCACCGCTGGTCAGCGTGAGCACGATCAGCTCCTCACGTCTCTGTCTTCTCGGGATTGATCCGCCCTCCCTCCCCGATCCCCACGGCCGTAAACATCGAGACGTGACCGAACGGTCTCAGTCCGCACCCGGCGCCAGCGCCCGCACCGCCTCGACCGGGGACAGGCCCCCGCCGGGGACGATGGCCAGCACGGGGGTGGTGAGACCGCCGTCCACGTACTCGCGGACGCGGGCGCGGCACCGCTCCGGCGAGCCGTGCACGACCAGGTCGTCGACGACCTCGTCCGGGATGACCTCCAGCGCCTTCTTGCGGTCGCCGGCCGCCCACGCCTCGTTCATCGGGCGGAGCGCCTCGCCGCGCCCGAGCCACTCGTGGAACGCCTTGTAGACGGGGACCGTCATGTACGCGGCGATCATCCAGCGGCCGATCGCGCGGGCCTCCGCGACGTCGTCGGTCGGGCAGACGAACAGCCGCGCGATCAGCTCCGGCTCGTCGCCCAGCTCGCCGCGGACCGTCCGGACGTCCTTCGGCGCCAGCCAGTTCGTGATCGCGCCGTCGGCCTCCCGGGCGGCCAGCCGGAGCATGCCGGGACGCAGCGCCGCGAGGACGATCTGCGGCGGGGCCGCGGGCGCGTTGTCCAGCTTGAAGCCCTTGACGGCGAAGGTGTCGTACTCCTCCTTCACCTTCTCCCCCGCGAGCGCCTTGCGGAGGAAGCGCAGCGTGTCACGGGTGCGCTTGTAGGGCTCCTCGAACGGGATGCCGTTCCAGCGCTGCACGATCGTGTCGGACGAGGTGCCGATGCCGAGCACGAACCGTCCGGGCGCGAGGTCGGCGAGGGTCGCGGCCTGCTGCGCCAGGAGCGCCGGGCCGCGGGTGTAGACCGGCACGATCGCGGGGCCGAGCCGCAGCTCGGGGCCCCACTGCGAGGCGAGCGCCAGCGGCGTGAACGCGTCGGTGCCGTTCGTCTCTGCGGACCAGGCGTCGGTGTAGCCGAGCGCGGACAGCTCGGACACGACGTCCCGGTGCTCGGCCAGCGGGAGCCCGGTCAGCGGAATGGTGAGTCCCCAGCGTGACATGCGCTCCCCCTAGGCGACCGAGGGGCGGATGGTGGCGCCGCCGTCCACGACGAGCGTCTGCCCGGTCATCCAGGACGAGGCGTCGCCCGCGAGGAAGACCGCCGCGTTCGCGATGTCCTCGGGCTCGCCGAGCCGGCCGAGCGGCATGTGCTTGCTGATCTCCGCCTCGTTCGGTTCCCACAGGGCGCGGGCGAGGTGCGTCTTGACCAGGCCGGGCGCGATGCAGTTCACGCGGACCTTCGGCGCCAGCTCCATCGCGAACTGCCGGCTCAGGTGGATCACGGCGGCCTTGGTGGCGTTGTAGTAGCCGATGCCGTGCTCGGTGATCATGCCGCCGACGGAGGCGATGTTGATGATCGCACCGCCCCGCTCGGCGAGCGACGCCCGCAGCGCGAGCTGCGTCCACTGGACGATCGCGAACTGGTTGACCTCGACGGTCTTCGCGGCGGCGGCGGGCTCGATGTCGGCCATCGGGCCGAAGTAGGGGTTGGTGCCCGCGTTGTTGACCAGGACGTCGAGGCCGCCGAACTCGGCGACGGCCGCGTCCACGCAGGCGGCGGCCTCGTCGGCATGACCCACGTGCGCGGCCTTGGCGAGGACGCGCACGTCCGGGTACGCAGTGCCGATCTCCTTGGCGACCTCGTCCAGCGCCTCCTGCTTGCGGGAGGAGAGGACGACGTTGGCGCCCTCGGCGGCGAACGCGGTCGCGATCGCCTTCCCGATCCCCCTGGAGGCCCCGGTGACCAGGGCCGTCCTTCCCTGCAGTCCAGTCCGCATCCGCGCGCTCCCTACTGTTCGCACCCTGTGGGCGGCTTGGCAGAATCCGACTCGGTCACTGTATCGAAGTGACTGACGAGTCAGTTAGCTCGGGGGCCGGGGAGCCGCCCGTCCCGCTCACCGGACGCGTCCCGCTCCGAACGGTCGCTTGGTTGTTACGCTGCGCCCGGTTGGAGACGGCGGGAGATCAGGGAGGGGCCGCGTGACCACGACCAAGGAGCGTCGTCCGGCGATCGAGGGCTGGTTCACCACCGGGGACGGCGGCGTCCGGCTCCTGGGCACCCGCTGCTCGTCCTGCGGAACGCCGTACTTCCCGCGCAACGAGCTCGCCTGCCGCAACCCCGGCTGCACCGGCCCGAAGGACGGCTCCGAGCTGGAGCCGTACACGCTGTCCGGACGCGGGCGCGTCTGGTCGTACGCCGACTCCCGCTACAAACCGCCGCCCCCGTACGTCTCCCCCGACCCGTTCGTCCCGTACACCGTCGCGGCCGTCGAGCTCGAAGCCGAGCGCATGGTCGTCCTCGGCCAGGTCGCCCCCGGCCACACCGTCGACGACCTCACCGTCGGCATGGAGATGGAACTGACCGAAGGCACCCTCTACGAGGACGACGAAGCCGAATACACCGTCTGGATGTGGAGGCCCGTCAGATGAGCGCCGCGAAAGGGCGGCCCCGCATAGCGAGCGGAGCGAGCCAGTGAATAGGGACATAGCCGTTCTCGGTGCCGGGATGCATCCGTGGGGGAAGTGGGGACGCAACTTCGTCGAGTACGGGCTGGCGGCGGCGCGGGGCGCGCTGGCCGACGCGGGGCTCGCGTGGTCGGACGTCCAGTACGTGGCGGGCGCGGACACCATCCGGAACGGGTACCCCGGGTTCATCGCCGGCGCGACGTTCGCGCAGGCGCTCGGCTGGTCGGGCGCGCGGGTGTCCAGCTGCTACGCGGCGTGCGCCTCGGGGGCGCAGGCCATCAGCTCGGCGCGCGCGC
The DNA here is from genome assembly GCF_900115095.1 of Actinomadura madurae. GTDB lineage: Bacteria > Actinomycetota > Actinomycetes > Streptosporangiales > Streptosporangiaceae > Spirillospora > Spirillospora madurae. The sequence goes on along the minus strand of NZ_FOVH01000003.1, from coordinate 339,189 downwards.
AGATCCTCGCGGGCCTGTGCGACGTCGCGCTGGTCGTCGGCGCCGACGCGGCCCCGAAGGGCTTCTTCAAGCCCGTCGGCGGCGACCGCCCGGACGACCCCGACTGGCTGCGGTTCCGCCTTCTGGGCGCGACCAACCCGATCTACTTCGCCCTGTACGCGCGCCGCCGGATGGCCATGTACGGCGCGACGCTGGACGACTTCGCCGCCGTGAAGGTGAAGAACGCCCGGCACGGCCTGGCGAACCCGAACGCCCGGTACCGCAAGGAGGTGACGGCGGAGGACGTCCGCGAGTCCGCCGTGGTCGCCGACCCGCTGCGGCTGCTCGACATCTGCGCGACCAGCGACGGCGGCGCGGCGCTCGTCCTGACGTCGATGGAGTTCGCGCGGCGGCACGGGATCGCCGATCCCGTCCGGATCCCGGCGGTGTCGACGGTGACGCCGACGTTCCCGAAGACCGTCCTGGACCTGCCCGACTTCGCCACGGACTCGGCGATGGCGGTGCCCGAGCCCGAGCGCCCGTTCCGGTCCGCGATCGCGGACGCCGCCTACGAGGAGGCGGGCATCGGCCCCGAGGACCTGTCGTTCGCCGAGGTCTACGACCTGTCCACGGCCCTTGAGCTGGACTGGTGCGAGGACATCGGGCTCTGCGAGCCGGGCGGCGCCGAGGAGCTGCTCCGGTCGGGCGCGACGGCGCTCGGCGGGCGCGTCCCGGTGAACCCGAGCGGCGGGCTCGCGTCCTTCGGCGAGGCCATCCCGGCGCAGGCGATCGCGCAGGTGTGCGAGCTGACCTGGCAGCTGCGCGGTCAGGCCGAGGGCCGCCAGGTCGAGAACGCGCGGGCCGGGATCGCCGTGAACCAGGGCCTCTTCGGCCACGGTTCCGCCCTCATCGCCGTCCGGTGATCACGCGACGGTGAACCCGTCGCACGCCATGAAGTACGCGTCGCCGTTGGGGTGCACATGCATCCAGATGACGGTCCAGACGCCCTTCACCAGCGGGTACGTGCCGTTGCCGGAGCCCTCCCACTGGAAGTCGGCCGGGTAGCGGAGGTTCACGTCCTCATTGTTCCTCGGCACCAGGTGCGGCTTGCTCTTGACCACGCCGGTCACGCCGTTGCCCTGCTGTTCCGCCGGCGGGCGTATCTCCGCGGCCACGTAGTAGCCGGACGGTTTCGCGTACTTGAAGCGCATGCTGAGATCCACGGTCTTCCCGGTGACCGGCCGGCGCGGCGCGGACCTCTGCAGGTCGTTGGCGAGGGCCTGGTCCTCGGGCCGGACCGCCGGCAGGCAGGTGAAGTCCTTCACGGAGAACCGCGTGGTCTGGTAGTCCGTGGTCGGCTGCTTCACGAGGATCACGTCCGGCGGGCGGCCTCCCGGGCCGGGGGTCCGGGGCGGCGCCGTGGACGCGCCGCCGCCCGCGCCCTGACCGCCCTGCGCACCGCCCCCGTCGGCCGAGCCGGTGCCGCCCTTGGTAGCGCCCGGGTCGTCGCCGTCGAGGGCGAACCGCGCGACGAGCGCGCCCCCAAGGACGACGGCGGCCACCGCGGCGCCCGCGGCGATGACGGCGGCGCTCGACTGTCCGCGCCCCGCACCGGGCCCCGTCCTGGTGTGCTCCGGCGGGACGAGCCCGGACGCGGCGGCGTCCGCGACGCTGGCGGGCATCGGCCGCGGGACGCCCACCACCCGCTGGTAGAAGGGGTCGCCCGTGACGGGACCCGAGGGCGCGGCCAACTGGAGGAGCCGCTCCAGCGTGATCCGGTCGGCGGGGTCACGCTCCGCGCAGGGCCGGACCAGGTCGGCGACGCGCGAATCGACCCCGTCCAGGTCGATCTCGCCGTCGAGGGTGCGGTGGATGATCGCCTCGATGCGCCCGCCGCCGAACGGCGGGCGTCCCGTGGCGGCGTAGGCGATCGTCCCGGCGAGGGAGAACACGTCCGACGCGGGCCGCGGCTGCTGCTCCCGGACGACCTCGGGCGCGACGTAGCCGGGGGTGCCGTTCCACGCGCCGGTCTGGGTGATCTGCGTCTGGCCCTCGCCGCGGGCGATGCCGAAGTCGATCAGCCGCGGCCCGTCCGGGGCGAGGATCACGTTGCCCGGTTTGAGGTCGCGGTGCTGGACGTTCTGCCGGTGGATCTCCAGCAGCCCCTGCGCGAGGGCGCCGAGCAGCCGCACGCAGGTCTCCGGGGGCAGCGGCCCGTGCTCGGCGACGGCCTGCCGGAGCGTCGGCCCGGGGACGTACTCGGTGGCCAGCCAGTACGGCGGCGCCTCCAGCCCCGCGCCGACCATCGCGGCGGCGAACCGGCTGCGCACCCGCTCGACGGTCGCGACCTCGCGCCGGAAGCGGGCGAGCGCCTGCGGCCCCTCGAAGTCCTCCCGGATCACCTTGATGGCGACGTGCCGACCGCCGCCGGTCAGCCCGAGGTAGACCTGCCCCATGCCGCCGGCGCCGAGGCGGGCCAGGAGGGGGTAGCCGCCGATCCCCGCGGGATCCTCTGGACGGAGTGGTTCCACGGGACAGATGATCTCACTCCGCGGAGGCGGGCACGCACCGCTCGTCGCGACCGACGGGACGGACGGGTGTGACGCAAATCACGTCGCTGACACTGTGTGACCGGCGGCGTAGAGGTGACGTGTCTGGTGTCACCGCCTGAGCTGCAGACTCCGGGGACGGCCGCCGCGGCCGGGGGGACCGCCGCGGCCGTCCCCGGGCCCCACCCGACCGGTTCCGGGGTAGGCGGGGGCCGCCCCGGAACCGTCGGCTTCCTCGCTCTTGGATTCGTCAGCGGGTGCGTTCGTGGATGGTCACCAGGACGCCTTCGCCGTATCGCGTCGCCTCGCGCAGGGTCCAGTTGGTCTTGTCGGGCGTCTCCGTCCAGAGCTTGCGGCCGTGGCCGAGGATCACGGGGATCCACATGAGGTGGATCTCGTCGACCAGGTCGCCCGCGAGCAGCCCCTGGACGAGCCGGATGCTGCCGGGCACGGAGATCTCGCCGTCGACGTCCTGCTTGAGCCGGGTGACCTCCTTGGCCAGGTCGCCCGAGAGCACCGACGTGTTGTTCCAGGCGGGGTCGGTGAGCGTGCTCGAGACGACGTACTTCGGCATGCCGTTGTACTTGTCGGCGAGCTCGCCCTCGTACTCCGGCCAGGCGGAGGCGAAGCCCTCGTAGGTCTCGCGGCCCAGCAGCAGCGCCGCCGACGCGAGCGCCTCGTCGGTCTTGAACTGCTCGCCGTCGGGGCCGCGGTCGACCTCGAAGCTCCAGTCCGGATACTTGAAGTCCTCGCCGCCGGGCGCCTCGACGACGCCGTCCAGCGAGATGAACTCGGTCACCACGATCTTTCCCATGTCAGGCTCCTTGGATGAATTCGCGCAGGGCGGGGGCGAGGACGTCGGCGGTCGTGCCGTGGTTCTCTCCAGGGACCGCCGTCAGCGCGGCGGTCGGCAGGTGGGCGGCGACGGCCTTCGCGCCGGCGGCGAGGTGCGGCCAGGTGTCGCGGCCGTAGAGCACGAGCACCGGGACGCGGACGCCGGACCACAGGTCGGCGCGGAGCGGCTTGCCGGACATGGTGTCCCCGACGTTCCGGCCGTCGTAGGCGATCGTCGGCGCGATCGCCTCCAGGCCCGGCCAGAAGTCGCTCCCGCGCATCTCGGCGACGGCGTCCTCGGGCATGCCCGCGGCGGCGGTCATGAACAGGGCCACGGCGTCCCCCGGACGGCCCTCGGCCACGGCCGCGTCGAGCCGCTCGACGTAGTCGGCGGGCAGCGGCGGGGCGCTGTCGTCGACGATGACCGGCGGCTCCCAAAGCACCAGGCGCGCGACCGGAACGCCGGCCTGGACGGCGTTGAGGGCGAGGAGGCCGCCGGACGACCAGCCGAACACCGTCGCCGGACGGCCGCCGCCCGCCCCCTCGATGATCGCGGCGAGGTCCTCGAACTCGCGCTCGACCGCGTAGGGCGCGGTGTCGCCGCTCTCCCCGCGCCCCCGCCGGTCATAGTTGATCACCTGGAACTCGCCGGCGAGCAGCTCCGCCGTCTGGGCGTTCTCCGGGGTGGTGGCGCGATACGCGGTCGCGCCGTCGATGAGGACGATCGGATCACCGTCGCCCCACGCCGTGTAGGCGATGGTGGTGCCGTCCGCCGAGGTGACAGTGCCCTGGACCATGACGTCGCGCCTTTCTGGTGTCGGTTTCCGCCGCGATCGGCACCGACACTAGGGACGCGAGTCGCCCTCCGGCTTGTACAGAAGCGACAGGGGCTCGCCCGCTTCGTCGCGTCCCTGCAACTGCGTCGCGGTACGGCCGATGAACCGCCGCAGCGACCTGGCCAGGTGCGGCTGGTCGTAGTAGCCGAGCCGGTGCACGACCTCCAGGGCGGGCACGCCCTCCGCGAGCAGCACCGCCGCGTGCCGGGCGCGGTCGATCTGCCGGATCGCGCCCTGGGTCAGGCCCGTGGCGGTGGCGACGCGCCGCTGGACGGACCGGGTTCCGACCTTGGCGATGCCGCCCCACACGACCTCGTCCACCAGCGGGTCGCGGGTGAGCACGCCCGCTCGCACGATCTCGCGGACGAAGTCCTCCGCGCTCTCGTAACCGGGGATCTCCCATTCCTCGCCGCGCAGGACGAAGCGGCGCGCCCCGACGTGCGGGCTCTCCACCTCGGCGTCGACGAGCCGGGTGACCGGCAGGTGCGGCATCGACGTGCCGTGCGCGAAGGTGATCCCGAACGACTCCGAGTCCCCGGCCAGCTCGACGGCCGTCGCGGTCGTCTCCGGTCCCCGGACGGCGGCGTGCAGGGTGCCCTCGTCGTTCCAGAAGACGAGCTCCCAGTTGGACGTCGCGACGGACGTCAGGCTCCCGGATCCGCTCGCGCGCCCGCGCCAGACACGCGCGATGTACGGCGAGTCGGACCCGCGGTGATCGCTCTCGATCGGCATGGCGCGGCATCCCTTCCCCGACCGCAGGCTACGGGAGCTTGCGGATCTCCTCGATGACCGCGGGCATGACCGCGTTGTTGTGGCGGATCCAGTCGAGGAGGAGGGCGACCTGGTCGTCGGTGTAGCTCGCGAGGCGCTCGTTGAAGGCGCGGGCGATCGGCTCGAAGTAGCGGGCGAAGTGGGCGACGTTCTCCTCGACGAGCTCGACGATCACGCGCCGCCGGTCGTCGGGGTCGCGGGTGCGGCGGACGTACCCGGCGCGCTCCAGCCGGTCGATCACGGCCGTGATGGCGCCGCCCGTCGTGATGCCCATGAGCTGGGCGAGCTGGCCCGGCGTCTGCGGCCCGTCCAGCGTCAGCGCGTTCACGCACTGCGCGTCGGTGACGTTCATGCCCGCCTTGCTCGCGGTGGCATGGTGCAGCAGCACCGTGTACACCGTGCTGCGCTGCATCGCCATCTGCAGCTCGCCCGCCATCCGCTCGCGCTCCGGGGTCGACACGCCCTGACTCTCCCCTATTTCTCTCAGATAGAGAGGCTCACTTCAAGAGCGACTCTGTGAGGGGAGTCTATCGACCCCGCGGCGACCGGGACCACCCGGTGTGGCGCAGGCAACGCACCGGGTTGATGAACCCCGTCTGAGCAGCCACTACGATGAATTTGTTAGGACCACTAACAGAGGTCCGCTCCTGGCCCCGAATCCCACGAAGGTTCGGGGCCGACCTCTTCGACCGCTCTCCGTCCGCTCTCCGTCCTGCGGCGCCTACCGCACCTCCTGCGCCACCTGCTTCGCCCAGCGGTAGTCCGCCTTGCCCGCCGGCGACCGCTTCATCTCCGCGACGAACGCGTACACGCGCGGCACCTTGTACCCCGACAGCTGCTTGCGGCAGTGCGCGTCCAGGTCCTCGGTGGACGGCTCCTCCCCGGACGGCTGGACCACCGCCGCGACGCGGTTGCCCCAGCGCTCGTCCGGAATGCCCGTCACGACCGCGTCGTAGACGCCCGGATGCCCCTTGAGGACGGCCTCGACCTCCTCGGGGAACACCTTCTCGCCGCCGGTGTTGATGGTCTGCGACCCGCGCCCGTACACGGCGATCGACCCGTCCTCGTCCACGGTGGCGATGTCGCCGGTGAGCAGCCAGCGCTTCCCGTCCACCACGGGGAACGTCTTCGCGGTCTTCTCCGGGTCGTTGTAGTAGCCCTGCGCGATGTGCCCGGTGCGGGCGACCTGGCCGATGACGCCCGACCCCGGCTTGACCGGCTGGAGCGCGTCGTCCAGGACGGTCACGTTCTCCACGTCCGGCGCGAACCGCAGCCCCTTCTCCGGGCTCGACCCGGCGACCGCCTCGGCCGTCGAGCCCGACTCGGTCGAGCCGAACCGGTCCATGATCATCACGTTCGGCAGCAGCTTCTGGATCCGGTCGCGGACCGTCCCGGTGAAGATCGCGCCCGTGGAGACGTAGGCGAACAGCGAGGAGGTGTCGTAGTCCCCGCGCGCCAGCTCGTCGGCCATCGGGATCGCCATCGCGTCCCCCGTGACCGTCACCGAGTTGACCTTCTCGCGCTCGATCGTCCGCCACACGTCGGCGGCGTCGAACTTGCGCGTGTAGACGAGCGTCGCGCCCATGAACCAGGCGATCCACGTGCCCACCTGCGCGGCGCCGTGCATCAGCGGCGCGACCGGCATCATGATCAGCGGCCCGCCGTTGCGCGCGTTCTCGACGATGTCCTCCGGCTTGGACGGGCGCGGCAGCGACGGGTTCCAGAACCCGAGCAGGATCTGCTCGGCCGACCACATGACGCCCTTCGGCATCCCGGTCGTCCCGCCCGTGTAGATGATGTAGAGGTCGTCCTTGGAGCGCGCCGGGAAGTCCCGCGTCCCGTCGGCCTCCTTCACCGCCTCGTCGTAGGAGACCGCCCCGGGGATGGACGGCGTGCCGCCCACCGCGATGAGGTGCCGCAGCTCCGGCACCTCCGGGACCGTCGCCGCGACCCGGTCCTCGAACTCCACGTCGTACAGGAGCGCGACGCTGTCGGAGTCCCGGTACACGTAGAGCAGCTCGCTCTCCACGTACCGGTAGTTGACGTTGATGGGCACGGCCCGGATCTTCAGCGTGGCCAGCAGCGCCGCCGCGTACTCGATGCCGTTGTAGAGCTGGGCGGCGACGTGCTGGCCGGGCCGGACGCCCGCGTCCAGCAGATGGTGCGCGAGGCGGTTCGCGTGCTCGTCCAGCTCGGCGTAGGTGAGCCGCCGGTCGCCGCATATCAGGGCGGTCCGGTCCCCGATCGCGTCCGCGACACCCTCGAACAGGTCAGCGTGGTTGTACTCCATCGGGCGTCCCTTCCGGCGTCTGGGGGGATCAGGGTCTGTCGCTGCCGACGATCCACATCGCGAAGAACTGGGCGCCGCCGCCATAGGCGTGGCCGAGCGCCCGCCGGGCGCCGTCCACCTGGTGCTCGCCCGCCCGGCCGCGCACCTGCAGCGCCGCCTCGGCGAACCGGATCATCCCGGACGCGCCGATCGGGTTGGACGACAGCACGCCGCCCGAGGCGTTCCACGGGATGTCGCCGTCCAGCGCCGTCGCGCCGGCCTCGGTGAGCTTCCAGCCCTCGTTGTCGCCGCAGAACCCGAGGTTCTCCAGCCACATCGGCTCGTACCAGGAGAACGGGACGTACACCTCGGCGCAGTCGAGCTCGTTCCGCGGGTCGGTGATGCCGGCCTGGCGGTACACGTCGGCCGCCGCGTCCTTGCCGCCCTGCGGGTTCACCGTGTCACGGCCCGCGAACTGCATCGGCTCCGACCGCATCGACGTGCCGTGCACCCACGCGGGCGGGTGCGGGGCCTTCTTCGCCGCGTCCTCCGACGCCAGCACCATCGCGCACGCGCCGTCCGACGACGGGCACGTCTCCAGGTAGCGGATCGGCTCCCACAGCATCGGGGTCGACTCGACCATCTCCCGGGAGATGCCGGGGATCTTCAGGTGCGCGTACGGGTTCTTCAGCGCGTTCTGCCGGTCCTTGACCGCGACGAGCATTCCGATGTGGTCGGGGGCGCCCGACCTGCGCATGTAGGCGCGGATGTGCGGGGCGAAGTACCCGCCCGCGCCGACGACGAGGGACGTGGTGAACGGCCCGTTCACCGTCAGCGCCCACGTCGCGTTGGACTCCGACTGCTTCTCCCACGCGAGCGTGAGGACCCGCTCGTGCACCCCGGACTGGATCAGGTTCGCCGCGACGATCGCCGTGGACCCGCCCACCGAGCCGGCCGTGTGCACCCGCAGCAGCGGCTTGCCGGTCGCGCCCAGCGCGTCCGCCAGGAAGAGTTCCGGCATCACCACGCCCTCGAACAGGTCGGGCGCCTTGCCGACGACGACGGCGTCGATGTCCTTCCAGGTCAGCCCGGCGTCGTCGAGGGCGCGGCGGGCCGCCTCGCGGACCAGGCCCGCCATCGACACGTCCGGCCGCCGGGTCTTGTACTCGGTCTGCCCGATGCCGATGACCGCACAGGACTTAGCCATTCTTCTCTCCCGACAGGACGCACACGAGGTTCTGCTGGAGGCAGGGGCCGGACGCGGCGTGCCCGAGCGTCCGGGACGCCGTCCCGTCGTGGATGCGGGACGCGGCCTCGCCGATGCGGATGAGGCCCGCCGCCATCACCGGGTTCGCCGACAGCGCCCCGCCGGACGGGTTGACCGCCACGCCGTCGCCCAGGCCGAGCGCCTCGCGCAGGATCAGCTCCTCGTGGCTGAACTGCGCGTGCAGCTCCGCCACCTCGATCCCGGTCGCGCCGGCCCGCTCCCCCGCGACGCGGGCGGCCTCCGAGCGGGTCAGGTCGCGCACGCCCAGCGCGTGCGGCTCGGTGCGGTGGTCGATGCCGGTGATCCACGCCGGCCGCTCGCACAGCTCCCGCGCCCGGTCGCCGGCCGCGAGGACGACCGCCGCGGCCCCGTCGGTGATCGGCGCGACGTCGTAGGGGCGCAGCGGCGCCACGTCGTAGTCGTCGCCCTCGGGCTCCGGCAGGTGCAGCGCGAACGGGTTGTCGCGGCCGGAGGCTCGGGACCGGGCCGCGACCGCGCGGAGGTCGTCCTCCTTCACGCCCGACTTGTCCATGTACGCACGGGCCTGCATGGCCGCCATCGACACCTGGTCGACCCCGAGCGGCGCCAGGTGGTACGGGTCGAGCTGCTGGCTCATGATCGCGCGGAGGTCGCCCTGGGACGACTTGCCGAACCCGTAGACGAGCGCGGTGTCGACCTGCCCGATCTGGAGCTTCACCCACGCCTCGTACAGCGCCCACGCGCCGTCCATCTCGACGTGGCTCTCGGAGATCGGCGGCCACGCGCCGAGCGTGTCGAGCGCGGAGACGAAGGCGAACGGCGCCCCCTGGAGGTAGTCGCACGAGCCCGAGCAGGTGAACCCGAAGCGCGACAGCCCGGTCCGCTCCTTGATCTCCGTGATCACCGGCAGGACGATCTCGGTCTCCGCGATCCCCTGGTCCTCGGCGGTGTGCCGGCTCTGCGCGAACGCGACGACTGCGACATCACGCATCACATGAAGTCCTTGATCTCTTCGAAGGGGACGTCGGGCTCGTCGATCGGCTCGAACCACTTGATGTTGGCCATCGACCGGTCCCACTCCTCGCGCGGACGCCACGCCGCCTTCACCCGCATGCCCATCCGCACCTGGTCGGCGGGGATGCCCGCGACGAGCGTCAGCATCGTCAGCCCGGCCCCGTCCAGCAGGACGTAGCCGGACACGAACGGCACCTCGGGCGCGCGCGGGTCGGGGATGTTGTTGACCGCGAAGGTGGTGACGGTGCCGGTGTCGGGCAGCTCCACCTCCTCGGAGGTGGGGACGCCGTCGCGCGGGCAGAACCCCTTCATCGGCACGATGACCTTCTCGCACACGGGGCAGCGGTGCCCGATGATCCGGCCCTCGGAGATCCCCTCCAGGAACCGGCCGAGCGCCCGGCCGCCCTTCAGCCGGTACTCCAGCGAGGCCTGCGGGTTGATCATGGTGACCTCGGGCAGGAAGCACTCGATGTCGCCGATCGTCCCGGTCCGCTCCGCGCGGTACTTGGGCCGCACCCGCATCCCGGTCCTCAGAAACTTCGGCGGCTTCGCGCCCACCTCGAAGACGCCGAGGTCGAGCGCGTGCAGCAGCGCGGTGTCGGCGCCGTCCGGGCGGACCAGCGCCCACGCGAACGGGCGGTCGAACGGGTGCTCCTTGGCCGGGCGCGGCACCCACGACCAGGTGGTGACGGTCCCGGCGGGGCCGACCTCGACGAACTCGCCGGTGACGTCCTCGCCGGTCTCGGGGTCGCACTCCTGCGGCGGGACGAGCACCCGGCCGCCCGCCGTGCGGACGCCGACCATCCGGCCGTCGCGCAGCTCGCTGAGGAAGCGCCCGATCACCGGGCCGACCGAGCGGGTGTAGCCGCCAGGGAACCCGATGACGTGGTTCGGTTCGTCCGGCCCCGGGGTCGATGGCCCGTTAGATGGCACTGTCGCGGTCCTTCCAGTACGGGTCGCGCAGCTTGCGCTTGAGGAGCTTGCCGTTGGGCTCGCGCGGCATCGTCTCGATGAAGTCGATGGACCTCGGCCACTTCATCTTGGCGAGCCGCCCCTCCAGCGACGCGAGGATCTCCTCCGCGAGCTCCGGGCCGGGCGCGACGCCCTCGGCGGGCTCGACGACCGCCTTGATCTGCTCGCCCCACTCCTCGTCCGGGATGCCGAACACGGCCACGTCCCCGACCTTCGGATGCAGGATGATCTCGTTCTCGATCTCGGCCGGGTAGATGTTCGCGCCGCCCGAGATGATCATGTCGGCCTTGCGGTCGGACAGGAACAGGAACCCGTCCTCGGTCAGGTAGCCGATGTCGCCGACGGTGAAGAAGTCCTTGAGCCGGTTCTTCTCCGTCTTCTCCCGGTCGCCCTTGTACTCGAACTCGACGCCGGCCATCTTCATGTAGATCGTGCCGTGCGTCCCGGCCGGGACCGGGTCGCCGTCGTCGTCCACGATCAGCAGCTCGCTGATCGGCCAGGCGTTGCCGACCGTTCCGGGGTGGGCGCGCCAGTCGGCCGGGCTGGCGATCGTCCCGCCGCCCTCGGTCGCCGCGTAGTACTCCCAGATGCAGTCGCCCCACCATTCGAGCATCTGCTGCTTGATCGGCACCGGGCAGGGCGCCGCCGCGTGGATCGCCCACTTCATGCTGGACACGTCGTACCGGGACCGGACGTCCTCGGGCAGCGCCAGCAGGCGCTTGAAGTGCGTCGGCACCATGTGGGTATTGCTCACACGGTGCTCTTGGATCATGCTCAGGGTGTCTTCGGCGTCCCACCTGTCCATGTAGACGATCGTGTGGCCCATGTGGAGGGCGGTGCCGCCGAACTGGGTGACCGCCGTGTGGTAGTTCGGCGAGGTGATCAGATGGGCTTGGTGCTCGCCCCCGGCCGGGAGTCCCGGCGGGATGCCGAACAGGCCGAGCAGGAACGTCATCAGCTCGGCGCTGTCGTCGGGGTCGATGTGCATCAAGGCCCGCCTGACGCCCTTCGGCCGGCCCGTCGTCCCGGACGTGTAGTGCATGGTGGCGCCGTTGCTGCGGTCGTCGGGAAGGCCGTCGGGCTGCCCCTCGACCAGCTCGGCGTAGGGGCGGAAGCCCTCGACGTCCCCGAAGCCGAACCGGCGGTGCGCCTCGATCTCCTCGCCGGCCCGCACGCCCTCCTTGGCGTAGCGCTCGTGCACGAAGAACGCCTTGGCCTCGCTGTCGGCCACGATGTAGCCGATCTCCGGGCCGGTCAGGTGCCAGTTGATCGGCGTGTAGTACCAGCCCGCCTGGAGCGCCGCCAGGTACAGCACGAGCCCCTCGACGCCGTTCGGGACGAGGCCGCAGATGCCGTCGCCCTTCTCCAGTCCCAGCGCGCGCAGCCCGTGGACGAGCCGGTTCGAGCGGGCCAGCAGGTCACCCGCGGTGTGCTTCGTCCCGTCCGGATCGACGGCGGCTGCCCACTCGGGATCGGCCTGCGCCAACCGCCAAAAGCCCAATGACCCCATCGGATCTCCCTATGTGACCGCTCTGAGCACCGGCGTCCGCAGCGGCGCCCGGCGAGCAAAGTAGATCACGTTCTCGTTTTGGAGTTCAACCCCTACCGGTAGGGCAACGGCTTAACTAGAATCTGTTCTCGTTTGACATCTGAGCTGGAGGAACCCATGGCGGAACGACTGCCGATCAGCACCGAGCACTGCATCGTCGAGCGGGACGGGCACGTCGTCATCGTCACGATGAACCGCCCGGAGGCGCGCAACGCGCTCAGCTCCTCGATGCTGGTCGGTCTCGCCGACGCCTGGGCCTTCATCTCCGACACCCCCGAGGTGCGGGCCGGCATCCTCACCGGGGCCGAGGGGACGTTCTGCGCCGGCGCCGACCTGAAGGCCATGGGCCGGCAGCCGTCGGACCCCAAGGTTCAGGAGCGCATGGCGCAGATTCCGAACTTCCACTGGAAGGGCCTGCTCCGCGAAGGCCGGCCCACCAAACCGCTCATCTGCGCCATCGAGGGCTACGCGGTGGCCGGCGGCACCGAGCTGCTCGTCGGCACCGACCTGCGCGTGGTCGCCGAGGGCGCCACCCTCGGCCTGTACGAGGCCAAGCGCGGCCTGTTCCCCATGGGCGGCTCCGCGATCCGGCTCCCCCGCCAGATCGGGTACGCCAACGCGATGGACATCCTGCTCACCGCCCGCTCGGTGACCCCGCGGGAGGCCCTCGCCATGGGGCTGATCAACAAGATCGTCCCGGACGGCACCGCGCTCGCCGCCGCCCGCGAGCTCGCCGACCAGATCGCCGAGTGCGGGCCCCTCGCCGTCCAGGGCATCCTGCGCACCTACCGCGAGACCGAGCACCTCTCCGAGGAGGACGCCCTCAAGATCTCCGACGAGATCGGCTGGCCCGTCATCGGCTCCGAGGACGCCAAGGAGGGCTCCCGGGCCTTCAAGGAGAAGCGTCCCCCCGTCTACCACGGCAAGTGACCCCGCGCCGAGGCACCGGCACGCGCGCTCCCGGCCGCTTCCGGCCAGGGGCGTGCGTGCCGATGGCGCGTTAAGGACTGTCCGAAAACGGACGCCTGGTTTGTGGCTTTTCTGACGTGGCACCGCTGGAGGCGAAGCGAGTCACGGAAGGACTGAGCAGGCCATGGCCTTGCACATAGGACGCAAGCGGAGCGAGACCACGCAGGAGACTCCCCGGCGGCGGCTCTGGCCACGGCGGCCGGCGACGGACGAGACCGGCAGGCCCGTGGTGGTCGAGCGCAAGCCGCGGCGGTGGCGGCGGAGCAGGCAGAACCCGGTCAGCGCGATGATCCTGGCCGCGGGCTGGGCCGCCGCCGCGATCCTCGCCCTCGGCATGCTGCTGACCTGGGGTGACGCCAACCCGGCGAACGTGCTCGTGGACGCCACGCTCGACGCCGGGCGCTGGCTCGCCACGCCGTTCCACGACGTCTTCACCCGGTCCGACCCGCGGGAGCAGCTCTACATCAATTGGACGCTCGCGGGCGTCGTCTACTACGTCATCGCCCGCGCCCTGTCCTGGATGACGCGCTTCTGACGCGCCGCCGGGCCGGTCCCGGCAAGGGTGAGGCCGGCAAGGGTGAGGCCCCGGGCGGCGCCGGGGGGAACGGCGCCGCCGGGGTCCTCGGGGCGGTCAGCCTTCGGTGATGGCGTTGAGGCGCTCGATGGCCTCGACGTACTCCTCGATGAGGTCGTAGACCACCTGGGCGGCCGGCCTGACCTGGTTCATCGAGCCGACGATCTGGCCGACGGGGAACGTGACCAGCTCGCCGTCGCCGGACCGCTGGATGCGGGGCAGGGCGTCCGCGATCAGCATGAACTGCATCGGCATCGGGAGGTAGCCGGGCGAGTCCTCGCGCTCCCACGCCTCGGTCCACGCGGTCTTGAGGAAGCGCGCCGGCTTGCCCGTCCAGGCCCGGGACCGGACCGTGTCGCGGGACGTGGCGCTCAGCAGCTTCGGCAGCGCCCGCTCGGGGGTGTCGGCCTCGTCGACGGTCAGCCAGATCGAGCCCGTCCAGACGCCGTCGGCGCCGAGCGCCATGCCGGCCGCCATCTGCCGGCCGCGGCCGATGCCGCCCGCGGCGAGCACGATGGTGTCCTCGCCGACGGCGTCGACCACCTCGGGGATGAGGACCATCGTGGCCACGTCGCCGGTGTGGCCGCCGGCCTCGGTGCCCTGCGCGACGATGATGTCGACGCCGACCTCGACCTGCTTGCGGGCGTGCCGGGCGTTGGAGGCGAGCCCGGCGACCTTGACGCCGTGCTCGTGCGCCTGCGCGACGACGTCGGCCGGGGGCGGGCCGAGCGCGTTGGCGAGCAGCGCGATCGGGTGCTTGAGGGCCACCTCGACCTGCGGCCGCGCGGTCACGTCCGTCCAGCCGAGCAGCGCCTTGCCGGCCTGCTCGCTCGGCGGGTCGACACCGTGCTCGGCCAGCAGGTTCTCCAGGAACTCCTTGTTCTGCGCCGGGATCATGCCCTGGAGCCTGCCGAGCAGCTCCTCGGCGTCGCCCATGTCGGCGCCCTCGTACTTGGCGGGCATGACGACGTCCACGCCGTAGGGCTTGCCGCCGACGTGCTCGTCGATCCACTTCAGCTCGAGCTCGAGCTCCTCGGGGGTGAAGTGCAGGGCGCCGAGGACGCCCATGCCGCCGGCGCGGCTCACCGCCGCGACCACGTCGCGGCAGTGACTGAACGCGAAGATCGGGTACTCGATGCCGAATAGTTCGGTGACTCGTGTCCGCACAGCCTCGACCCTAGGCGCGCGCCCGGAAAACTGCAACAGGTTCTACTTAGCAATCTCGGGTCGGACGTGCCTTGCTCCTCCACCTAGAACACGTATCAACCTGCCGGTTTCGCGCGGGCGTGCCGACGGCCCGCGCGGCGGCGGGCCGAGAGACGGGCGGGGACGGGACGGGACGGGTCAGCGGCGTCTCGCGGGCCCCGCGGCCCGGCGCTGCTGGCGCTGGCTGCCCGGGGCCTGGCGGCGCGGCGGGGCCGGCCGGGCGGCCGGCGACGCGGGCGGCCGCGGCGGGCCGGACGGGGTCATGTCGCCGAACTTGCCGTCGGCGCGGCGCGGCGCCTCGATCGGCGGCGGCTCGCGCCGGGCCATGGCGAGGAAGCCGCCGGCGAACAGCAGGATCAGCCCGAAGAAGACGGCGGCGCCCGGCAGGTAGCTGCGCACCAGGTCGATCTGCAGGTTCTTGCCGTCGGCCAGGTCGACCATGGCCTTCTGGTCCTTGTCGACGCTGACCAGGTCGGCCTGCGCGACGATCATCGTGCCCTTGCCGTCCGGGGTGCGGACGGTGCTGCGGATGTTCTTGCGGTGCTTGACCGGGATGCCCGTGCGCGGGTCGACCCAGATGGTGTTGTACGCCTCGGTGTACCGGTCGACCTTCTGGTTGCCCGCGTCCTCCGGAAGCCCGAGCATCTTGGCGGGCAGCTTGGTGTCGAGCGCCGCCGTCTTGGTCAGCGGGATCGTCTGGGTGTAGCGGTAGGTGGTGAGCCCGTGCACCTTCTCGACGGCGTTGAACTGCATCGGCGCCGACTGCTTGGTCGTGGTGTCGTAGACGGGGTAGTCCCGCTTCTGCACGTTCCCGATCGGGAACAGCAGGCCGTAGCCCGACATCCGGACCGTGTTGTCGCCGTCCACGTTCGTGCCGCAGCAGTTGACCAGCACCATCGTCCGGCGGTCGAACGCGATGCGGAAGCCCTGGATCTGGATGGGCTTGTCCGGGTTGGCCTGGTCGTAGATGTTGGTCGTGGAGTCCCAGACGGCGATGTCGTCATTGCCCTCGTTGGCGCGGACGTCCCCGCGGACGGTGTTCTTGGCCAGGAGGGTGACGCCGGTCTTCAGCTTCAGGTCGGCCTGGTCGAAGTACGTGGAGTTCTTCGACTCAAGGTTCGTCACCTGGTACTGGTTCAGCGGCGCGACGATCATCTGGTCGGCCACGTAGAAGCGGACGAGCGGCGCGAGCGTGAGGAAGAAGGCGCCCAACCCGATCAGGACCAGGCCGACCGTTCGCCGCATCAACACCTCCGGGGGCTGCCGTCGTCGCCCACGGCCGACGGGCCACGTCCAGCTTGTCCGGGTCACCCTACCGGACGCCCGTACTGGTCGGTAAGCTCCCCGTTACCTCGCCGGCCCGGCCCGGCGGGACGACCGGACGAGACCTTCACCAGCGGCGACGATCACGAACAGCGAGGTGGCCGATGACCTCGGCGCCCCCGAGGCGGGACGCCCGGCGTCCCGGGGATGGGCACCGGGCGACGCTGGCCCGGTCGGTGCGGCTGCTGAGCGCGTTCCGCCGCGAGCAGAGCGAGCCGGAGTACTTCTACGACCTGATGGCGCGGGACACCGTCGCCCTGCTCGGCTCCTACACCGGCCTCGACGGCGCGACCGTCGTCGACGTCGGCACGGGCTCCGGGTTCTTCGCCCGCGCGCTGGCGGCCACCGGGGCGCGCTGCGCCGGCGTCGACCACGACCTCTCCGAGCTGACCGCGCACGGCGTCCACGGGCCGAA
Source organism: Actinomadura madurae (assembly GCF_900115095.1). Classification (GTDB taxonomy): domain Bacteria; phylum Actinomycetota; class Actinomycetes; order Streptosporangiales; family Streptosporangiaceae; genus Spirillospora; species Spirillospora madurae. The sequence continues at coordinate 322,683 of NZ_FOVH01000003.1, read as the reverse complement.
CACCCTCGTCGCCAGCGCGCTGGCCCTTCCCTTCCGGACGGGCTCCGCTGACGTGTGCTTCTCCTCGAACGTCCTGGAGCACGTCCCCGACCCGTGGCGGATGGCCGGTGAGATGGTCCGCGTGACCCGGCCGGGCGGGACGGTCTTCCTGTCGTTCACCAACTGGCTGTCCCCCTGGGGCGGCCACGAGACCTCGCCCTGGCACTACCTCGGCGGTGACCGGGCGGCGCGCAGGTACGAGCGCCGCAACGGACGCCCGCCCAAGAACCGGTTCGGGCACAGCCTGCATCCGGTGTCGGTGTCGGCGGCCCTGGCCTGGGCGCGCGAGCGCCCCGACGCGACGGTCCTGGACGCCCTGCCCCGCTACCATCCGCGCTGGGCCGAGGGCATCGTCCGCATTCCCGGTCTGCGTGAGGTCGCCACCTGGAACCTCGTCCTGGTGCTGAGGAAGAACGGCCCGTGAGCACGTCCGCGCAGGCGGCCAGGCCCGCGCCGCCGCCGATCTCCGGGCACCAGGACACCCTCGACGGCGTCCGGGCCGTGGCGGCGCTCGCCGTCCTCGTCTTCCACGTCGCCAGCACCGCGGGCTCCATCACCAACCCGAGCGGCGTGCGGTGGCTGTTCAACGGCGGGCAGGTCGGCGTGCCCATCTTCTTCACGCTGTCCGGGCTGCTGCTCTACCGTCCCTGGGCGGCCGCCGCCCTGGACGGGCGGGCCGCCCCGCGCACGATCACCTACCTCCGCCGGCGGGTGCTGCGCATCATGCCCGCCTACTGGGCGGTGATCGTCGTCTTCATGGCCACGGCGGGGCGCGACCACATCGGCGACTGGGTCACCTGGGCCTCGCTGCTCACGGTGTCGCACACCTACCTGCCCGGACCGTGGTGGGACAGCGAACTCGGGCCGGCGCACCTGGGGCAGCTCTGGAGCCTGGTGATCGAGGTCGCCTGGTACGTCACGCTGCCGGTCACCGCGGCGGTCCTCGGCTGGTACGCGCGGCGGGTGCGCACCCACGACGTCGGCGCCCGGGCCAAGCGGCTCCTCATCGGCATCGGTGTCTACGGGGCGCTGTCGTTCCCGTGGACGGCCCTCATGTTCGTCCCGGAACGCAACTCCCAGATGGGGCTGTGGCTGCCGCGCTACTTCGCCTGGTTCGCGATCGGGATGGCGCTCGCGGTGATCACGGTGTGGGCGCGGCTGGACGAGCGGCGCCCGGTCGCCGCCCTGTGCCGGGCGGTGTCGGACTCGTGGGCGGCGTGCTGGGTCGCCGCGGCCATGCTCTACGTCGTCGCCGCGACGCCGGCGGCGGGGCCGCTCAGCCTCCAGACGCCGGACGCGTTCTGGACGTCCACGCTGCACCTGATCGTGTTCGGGCTGTGCGCGGCGGCGCTGGTCGCCCCCGTGGCGCTCGCCCCGGCGGGGCAGCCCGCGCTCGGCGCCGTCCTCGGCAACCCGGTGATGCGGTTCCTCGGCCGCATCTCCTACGGGGTGTTCCTGTGGCAGCTGCTGATCATCGTTTCCTGGTACGAGGCCGCCGACCGGGTGTTCCGGGGGGACGTGGCGACGGACCTTCCGCTGATGGCCGCGGCGTCCATCGCAGCGGGGACCCTGAGCCACTACCTGGTGGAGTGGCCGGTCCAGCGGCTGACCCGCCGCCGCGACCGGTCCCGTCCGGCCCCGGCTCGGGCGCCGTCCAGCTGAGCGCGATCCGCCCGCCCGCGTCCCCGCCGCCCGGCGGCCTCGGCCGCCACAGCTCGACCGCGATCCGGCCGACGATCACCAGGCCGAGCAGCTGCGGGACGATGTCGCCGACCGCGCCGGACGGGGCGGCCGGGTTGTCGATCAGGCCCAGCCGGAGGCCCGCGGCGAGGCAGCCCGTCCCTGCCAGCATGGCGAGCGCGACCGGCCACGGGGAGGCGAGGGCGCGCGGGACGGCGGAGCGGCGGGTCCGCGCCCAGCCGCAGCCGAGCGCGACGGCGGCGGTGACGGCGGCCCCGGGAACGCCGGCGATCCAGCCGCCGAGCGCCGCGGCGAGCCCGACCGCCGCCCACGCGGGCCAGCCCGTCCCGGCGACGAGGGCCCGGGGGTCCGGGCGACGGCCGGCGCGCCGCCCCCGCCGGACGGCGGCGAGCAGCAGGACCAGGAGCAGGTTCAGCCCGGCGACGACGGCGATCCGCTGCGCCCGGTCGGGCGTGTAGGTCAGCTCGACGGCGCCGCTGGTGTCCTCGGGGACGATCCAGCCCTGCTTCCACCCGTCCAGCCGCACGGCCCGCAACTCGGTGCCGCCGGCCGTCGCGCGCCAGCCGCTGTTGAAGTTCTCGTTCACGGTCAGGAACGAGGTGGTGGCGGCGTCCACCTCCAGCTCCCGGGAGCCCGGCCCCCAGCTGATCACCTTGACCCGCCGCGGCGGGCGCGCGGCGGCGGCCGCCCCCGGCTTGGCCCCGACCGTCACCGACTCGACGCGGAAGGAGTCGAGCGGCACCGCCTCCAGCCGGTTCGGGCCGGCCTTGAGCGCGGCCTGCCTGCACGCGCTGAACCGCAGCGGGCGCCCGGCGAGCAGGTCACCGAGGGTTCCGGTCGCCTTCGTCGGGACGGCCGCGGCGCCGACCCGCAGCTTCGGGCCGTACCCGCACGGAAGCTGGAGCGGGTAGGTGCGCACGTCCGGGAACGGTTTCACGCCCGGGACGGCGAGCTCGGCGATCTGGATCGGCTGGGTGCGGTTGTCCTTGAAGAAGGTGAGCTTCAGCCGGTCGGTGGTGATGGGGGCGAACGACAGCCGGCCCTGGGCGTCCGACAGCCCTTCGCGGATCTCGCCGTCGCCGCCCTCGACCCGGACGCGGATCGGCCCCGACGCGCCGGGGGGACGCGTCACCGTGACGGAGGACAGCCTCTTGCGGCCCTTCCATCGGACGCTGTACGCGGGCGCGTTCTCCTTCTCCCCCGCGATCCAGGCCGTCGCCTGGTCGCCGTCGAACCCGGACCTGGGCTGGTCGGCGGGATGCTCGGACAGCGTCGAACTGGCCGACACGACCGGCTGGCCGTGCACGGCGGCGTACCGGGCGATGAGCCGCTGGTCGGTGAGGACGGCCATGCCGGTGACGGGCGCCTTCGCGGCGGTCGGCGACGTGAACGTCCGGTCGAACCCGGTGCCCTCCTCGTCACCGGAACCGAGGGAGGGCGAGCACACCCATCGCCGGCTGCCCTCGACGCACTCGCTCGCCGCTCCCGGCGGCCGGCTCATCACGTAGGTGGCCGGGCCGTCGGCACCGGCGGGCGCGGGCATCGTGTACGTGCGGGTGGGCCGCACCCCGCCGATGGACAGCTCCGCGACGCCCGCCCGGGTGAACGCGGGGACCGCCGGGGTCGAGGCCAGGGCGGTGATGCGCAACCGCAGCCAGCGGGTCGGGCCGTCCGGCGCGCGGAGCGGCTGCGCGGTCGCGATCTTCTGGACGTCCTGCTCCACCGTCCCGTTCTCGGTCTGGACGGCGACCCGCGTGACCGGCGGCCCGAGGAGCCCGTTCTGCACGAACACGGCGGTCAGGTCCCGCACGTCGCGGGGCTCGTCGAAGTCGACGCGGAGCCACTGCCCGGAGGGGCCGTCCCATCCGCCGGTCTCCCAGGCGGTGAACCGGTCGCCGTCGAGCGCCGCGTACGGGGTCGCCTCCGGCCTGCGGGCCTGCGGGATCGCCTCCTCGTCCGCCGCCGACGACGACGCGGTGACGTCGCGGACACCGCCGCCGTACGTCACGTGGGTCGCGTACCGCCGCCACCCCTGGTCCAGGACGTCCGTCGCCTCGCCCCGGTGGGCGGCCGTGAGCGTCGGGGACGTCTGGTGCAGCTCGCCGAAGTTGCGGCGCAGCAGGCGGGGCGAGTCGGTCACGACCGGGGTGCCCTTGAGATCGGGGGCGTCGTCGTCCAGCAGGACGGGCCCGTCCGGCAGCACCTCGTCGTCGGCCATGGCCAGCAGCGACTCCGGACCGCCGTAGACGCGGACCGGGTCCGTCGCGTCGGCGAGTCCGGCGACGTCGGCGGCGCCCTCGACCTCGTACACCTCCAGCGCGGCGTACTTCTGGTCGACGGCGGACACCGCGTCGTCGGTGTCGCCGCCGACCGGCGCGCCGAACGAGGCGGCCCTGCGCAGGCCGGGCGAGCCGTCGAGCGCCTGGTGGAGGCGGGCGGGCCACGCGCCGCGCAGCGTCTCGCGCCGCAGGTCATTGCGGACCAGGACGTACCGGACGCCCATCCGGCCGAGGAACGCGCTCAGCCCCGGCGAGCCCTGCCCCGAGCGCACCTGCTGGTCGATCGCGTCCAGGGCCCGCGTGTAGCCGGGCGATCCGGCCGGGACGAGCTGGCGGACGCCCCATCTCGCCTGTAGCAGCGGCTGGACGATGTCGTCCATCGGCCGTCCCCACAGGTACTCGCCGAACGGCGCCCCGGGGACGGCGAGCACGCCCTGCTGGCCGGCCCGCGCGTTGATCCAGGACGCGGCGTCCCGCCAGTAGCGGGGCACCTCCTTGAAGTCGCCCGGCCCGGTCAGGCCGTGCGAGGCGGCGGTGAGGCCGATGCCGCCGAGCGCGACCGCGGCGGCCACGGGCAGGCTGACGAGCGACCGCAGCGTCGGCCCGGCCGCCGGTCCGGTACCGCCGCTCAGGCTCCGCACATCGGACCCGCGGCGCTGGGCGCCCCTGGCCTCCCGGGCGCGCCGGGCCGCCGCGACGAGCACGTGGGCGAGGCCGAGCGCGAGCGGGAGCCGGACGACCGCGTCGAACTTGTGCAGGTTACGCAGGGGCGCGAGCGGGCCGTCCAGCAGGTCGCGGAGCCGGTCCGCGAAGGGGCCCGGGATGTCGCTGATGTGGCCCATCGACAGGATCGCCAGCCCGGCCAGCAGCGTGAGCAGCAGGAACGTCCGCTCCGGCAGCAGCCGGCTCAGCAGCCCGGCCAGCCCGAGCGCCGCGACGACGCCGGTGCACAGGACCGGCAGCGGGCCGAGCGACAGCCCGTGCCCGACCGGCCACCAGACCTGCCCGTCCACGATCAGGTAGTTGACCCAGCGCTCCGCCCCGCGCAGCACGTTGATCAGGCCGGTCGGCCCGGTCGTCGTCTCCGCCTTCTCGGTGTAGGTGAGCCAGGAGAACCCGTACGTGCCGGTCAGCAGCAGCGGGGCCAGCCACCAGGCGGTCGCCGCGCCCGCGCACACCGACCACCACGCGAGCATCCGGGCCCGGAACGTCCCGCGCGGCCGCGTCAGGACGTACACGACCGGGACGACCAGCACGGCGACGGTCGCGGTCGCGTTGATGCCGCCGCAGCAGGCGATCGCCAGGCCCGACCGGGCCGCCGCCCGCAGCCGCCCGCCCTCGCCGGACGCCGCGGTGACCAGCGGCAGGACGATCCAGGGCAGCATCGCGGCCGGCAGGTACTCCGAGGAGATCTGGCCGAGCGTGGCCAGCGCGTTCGGGGCGATCGCGTACGCCATCGCGGCGAACAGGCGGGCGCCCTGGCCCCCGCCGGGCCCCCCGCCTGGCCCCTCGCCGACCGGGCCGCCTATGCCGAGGCGCCCCGCCAGCCGCCACGTGCCGACGAACGCCACGCACATCAGCAGCGCCAGCCAGAACCGCTGGGTGACCCAGGCGGGCATGCCCGCCAGGTCGCCGAGCGCGAAGAACGGGCCCATCGGGAACAGGTAGCCGACGGCCTGGTTCTGGAGCTGGCCGAACTGCTCCGGGTCCCACAGGTGCAGGGCGCGGCCGAGGAACCCGAGCGGGTTCACCGCCATGTCGATCTTGGTGTCGGCGAGGATGGCGCCGGGACGGGTGCCGAACGCGAGCGCGGTCAGCGTCAGGCAGCAGGCGAGGACGCGGATCCGCTCCCGCAGCCGCCCGGCGGCGTCCAGGCCCTCCGGCCCGCCGGCCCCCGGCGCGGGCGGGCGCGGCGCACCGGCGCGGGGCGGGTTCGCCTCTCCCACGGCCATGCTCGCCCTTCGCCCCTTCCCGTGCTCCGCCCGACGTCAGCGATGCCGGTCGGGGTGCTCGTCACCGTACCCGCGGCCGGTCCCGTCCCGGACCGCGGAGGCGACGAGCTCCCGCATCCGGCCGGCGGTGTGCGCCCAGTCGAATCCCGCCGCCCAGGCCCGGCATTCCGTGGCGATCCGGTCGCGTGACGTGGCGTCGGCCAGGTCCTTGAGGGCCCGCCGGACGACGTCGGCCTGGTCGTCGCCCTCGCCGACGAGCCATCCGGTGATCCCGTCGCGGACCGCGTCGCGCAGGCCGTCCACGTCGTGCGCGACGGTCGGGACGCCGAGCGCGGCGGCCTCGATCACGCTGAGGCCCCATCCCTCGCCCTGGGACGTGCTGAGGTGCAGATCGGCTCGGACGACCAAGGCAGCCTTGACGTCCTCGGGGACGTAGCCGTGTGCGATGACGACGCCGTCCAGGCCGCGGGCCGCGATCCCGGCCGTGAGCGTGGCCGCTTCAGGCCCGTCCCCCACGACGTGAAGCCGGAGATCGGGATCGCTCTCGACGAGATCCTCGGCGAGGTCGAGGAGCAGGTCGAGGCGCTTGTGCGGGACGAGCCGGGTCACGCAGACGAGATCGGGGTCGCCCCTGGGCTCGGCGACCGCGCCGTCCGGTTCGGCGACCACCGACCCGTTGTGGACGATGTGGGTCGTCCCCGTCCAGCCCAGACGCTCCCGGACGGCGCGCCGCGTGGACGGCGAAACCACCACGAACGCGTGCCGCCGGTACGTCCAGCGGCTCACCGGCCCCTCCAGCACCCGACCGACCCAGGCCAGCCATTTTGGGAAGTACAGGCCGAACTGGGCGTCGTGCACATGATGGACGACGCAGAAGACCGGTACCCGGCGAGGCAGCACCCAAGGCGTGAAGAACGGGATGCCGTTCTGGCAGTCGATGACCGCGTCGAAACGGCCCCGCCGCCGTCCCAGCCGGTGCCAGAGCATCCACAGCAGGACGAGCGGGTAGACGGTGAAGCGGCCACCGAGACGGACGAACTCGACGCCCTCCACCCGGTCCGTGCGTTTCTGTCCGGGCGCCCTGGACGTGACGTAGTGGACGCGGTCCCCCTCGCCGGCGAACCTGCGCGCGAGCTCCCACGCGTAGCGTTCGGCGCCGCCCGCGGCGGGATGCCAGGGATCCCGCCAGTTGACGACCGCGACCCGCAGACCCTCGTTCATCCCGTCTTGGCGGCCGGCGCCGACGCTTTTTTCGCGAGGGGCGGTGCCTTCTTCGCGAGGGGCAGCGGGCCCGGCTCACCGAACGCCGCCCGGACGGGCACGACCGGGATGTTCGACTTCACCGGCACCGCGGGCAACCGGAAACCGGCGCGCGCGCGGATCCTGGCCAGGTCGAGCAGGCATTGCAGGGAATGGCGCCGCACCGAGAACGTCGACCCCGCACGGTCGCGCCAGACCACCGGGATGTCGGTCACGGACGCTCCCCGCCGCACGCAGTGGGCGAGCAGCTCGACGTCGAACGAGAAGCCCGTCGTGCGCAGATCGGCCGCGGCGGCGCGACCCAGCGGGCCGAAGAAGAACTTGAAGCCGCACTGGGTGTCGGCGATGCCGCCCGCGAGATCGCGGACGATGCGGTTGAACGTGATGGCTCCGAGCCGCCTGACGGGCAGCGCGTAGCCTTCGACGACCGACCGACCGTGGCGCCTTGACCCGACCACGACCGGGCGGCCCCCGCGCAGCAGGACGATGGCTTCGTCCAGAGCCGCGAGGTCTGTTGCCATATCGGCGTCCATGAAGCCTACATAAGGAGCACGGGTCGCGAGGAGTCCCTCGCGGACCGCGGCGCCCTTTCCGCGTGTTTCGCAGTGCACCAGCCGCACCGGCACCGGCCCGTCCCAGGCGCTGACGATGCCCGCCGTCCCGTCGGTGCTGGCGTTGTCGACGACGATGACCTCCGCCCGCACCGGCAGCCCCGCGAGCTTGTCGCACAGCAGCCCGAGCCCCGCCGGGAGCCGGTCCGCCTCGTTGTAGGCGGGAACCACGATCTCCAGGAGGACGGAACGGTCACGCCGGGTCCCCATCAGGGCCTTCAGGTCACCGGGAGCCGTAGTTGTACAGCGGCTTGATGACGGGGTCCTTCTGGGAGGCGTTCGCGAGCTGGACCGCGCCGAACGACGCTCCGGCGGCCAGCAGGACGCCGACGACAGCGGCGATGGCGATGCGCATCAGGGGGTCCCTTTTCAGTGGAGATGGCGTCAGGGGTGAGGGCGTCGGTGGTGGGGGCTGCGGGGCGGGGTACCGCCGAGTAACGGAAGGCTCAGAGTAGTCCGTGGGGGCAGGATTGACCAGAAAACGGCCAGACTCCCCGCGATCCACGCGATCACCACGGGCACCACGGGAACCCCGTCGCCGGGGACGGCCGCGGCCCCCTCGATCCGGTACACGGCCAGGTCAGACCCTTGGAGCACCGGCGTGGCCGGACCGGACGGGCGCAGCGTCCCGATCTCCGCGTCCACCACGACGTACCGTACGCCCGCGTCACGCAGCGTCGCGGCGGGCGGCGCGCCGGTGCGGGCCACCGGCGCGAGCCGCACGGCCCTCGGGTCCTCGGGCGCCACGGTCGTGCCGTCCACGGTGACGGCGTCGTCCACGATGACGCGGCGGTGCAGGTAGCGGGGCAGCGGGTCGAGCACCCGGCGGCCGTGGTTCCACGGGTAGCTCCGGTAGGAGGCCCAGGGCAGGACCAGCACGTCCCCGGGCGCGGGGTCGCCGTCGATGATCTGCTTCGCCCGCGCCCAGTCGTCCGGGTACCGGACGGCCCGCAGGTCCCCGGCCGCGCCCCAGGCCAGCGTCGGCAGCAGGAGCACCGGGACGGCGATCGCGGCGGCGGCCACACCCGGCCATCGCGCCTCCGCCGCCCGGTCGGCCGCCGTCCCGAGCCCCACGGCGACGAGGACGGCGAGCGGTGCCACGTACTGCTGCCCGTCCCGCAGGACGGCGAAGCCGGGCCAGAGATCGATCACGGCTTCCAGGGCGCCGGACGCCACCGCTCCGAGAGCCGCCACGGCGAACCCGATCGCGGCGGCGACGGCGAGGCCGCGGCGCCAGGCGGGCTCCCGGCACCATCTCCAGTGGGCGAGCAGCGCGACGGCCACCACGACCAGCCAGATCGTCGCCGTGACGGGTGCTCCGTACCCTCTCGGGACCGTCTCGCCGTTCCAGACGCCGCCGAGCAGGAGGAGGCTTCCGAGCGCTCCGAACGGCGTGTCCGCCCTGGCGGCGAACAGGTCGACGGCCGTCCCGTCCCCGGGAACTCCGGCCGGGCGCAGCGCCCCGGGGATCAGCCAGGGGAGACTCAGCGCCCCCGCCGCCGCGAGAACCCGCAGGGCGGCCCGGGTCCGGCCGGTGGCCACGGCGACCACCAACGCCGTGATCGCGGTGACGGTCAGCGCGGCGAATCCGCCGACGGCGGCCGGGATCAGCACGCGGACGAGGCGGCGGCCTCCCCCCGGCTCGTCCGTCCGGGCGGCGGCCGCGACCACCCAGGGCAGGGCCGCGTAGCCGAGCAGCAGGGCCCACTGGCCCAGCAGCAGCCGCTCGGCGACGAACGGGTTCCAGGCGTAGCAGGCGCCCGCGGCGAGACGCGGGGTCAGCCGGCGGGACGGCACCAGCGACGCCGCCGACGCGCACGCCATGACGAAGATCGCGAGCACGATGAGCTTCTGCACGGCGTCCGCCGGGACGGCGGCGGCGAGCGCGGTGACGAACGCGTCGCTCGGGACGTGCCGGGGGACGACCCCGGTCAGCCCGAACGTCATGCGGGTGAACGCCGGATCCGGGACGAACACCATGTCGTACGACAGCACGAAGCCGGGCGCGAGCCCCGGCCCGAGCGCCGCGAGCCCGAGCCCGAGCCCGGTCAGCGCGGCCACCAGGTGCCGCGTCCGGTCGTTCAAGGAGTCCGTCCCCGCATGTGAGCCTGGACGCTACCCCACCCGTCCCCTGACCCGGGACGCGCCCGGCTACCGCGCCGGGGCGGGGTCGCGGGGCAGGCCGAGGATGCGCTCGCCGATCACGTTCAGGTTGACCTCGGTGGTGCCGCCGCCGATGCTCATCGCGCGGGACGCCAGCAGGAGCCGGGTCCAGCGGGCGCGCAGCGCGTCCTGCCGGCCGCCGGTGAGCGCGCCCTCCTCGCCGAGGAGCGTGAACCCGAACTCGGTCACCTGCTGGCCGTGCTCCATCGCCACCAGCTTCCGGACGTTCGCCGTCGCGCCCGGGTCCGTCCCCGACAACTGCTTCAGCGTGGCGCGCAGGCCGAGCAGGTTGAACGAGTGCTCGTCGCAGGCGAGGCGCCCGATGCCGTCGCGGACCACCGGATCGGCGTCCAGGCCGAGCCCGGCGGCCAGTTCGAGCAGCTTCGGCAGGTCGCCGCCGAGCTGGAAGCTGCTGGTCAGGCCGACGCGCTCGTTCGCCAGCGTGGTGCGGGCGACGCGCCAGCCCGCGTTCACCGGGCCGACGACCAGGTCGTCCGGGACGAACACGCCGTCCAGGAACACCTCGTTGAACACGGCGTCGCCCGTGCACTCGCGCAGCGGCCGGATCTCGATGCCCGGCGACGCCATGTCGACGAGGAAGTAGGTGATGCCGTCGTGCTTGGGGCGGTCCGGGTCGGTCCGCGCGACGCAGATGCCCCACTGCGCCTCGCGGGCGAGCGACGTCCAGATCTTCTGGCCGGTGATCGTCCAGCCGCCCTCGACGCGCTCGGCGCGGGTGCGCAGCCCGGCGAGGTCGGAGCCCGCGCCCGGCTCGGAGAACAGCTGGCACCAGATGATCTCGCCGCGCAGCGTCGGCGGCAGGAACCGCTCCCGCTGCTCGGCCGTCCCGTACTGGACGAGCGACGGGACGACCCACGCCGCGATCATCAGCGGCACCGGGCGGACGTTCGCCGCCTTCAGCTCCTGCTGGATCACGACCTGCTCCAGCGGCCCGGCGCCCCGCCCCCACGGCTCCGGCAGGTGCGGCGTCACCCAGCCGCCCTCCGCCATCGCGGCCCGCCGGCCGAGCGGCTCCATGGCGGCCAGCTCGGCGACGCGGGCCCGGATCTCCTCGCGGACCGGCTCGGCGTCCTCGGCCAGCTCGATGCTCATCGGCCGCCTGACCCCCTGGACGGCGAGCGCGGCGACGCCCGCCCGGTGCTCGCTCGCCCGGCCCAGGAGCGCGCGAAGGGTCAACGCCCTCCGGTAGAGCAGGTGGGCGTCGTGCTCGTAGGTGTAGCCGATGCCCCCGTGCACCTGGATGTTGCCCTCGGCGCAGGTGACGGCGGCGTCGGCGGCCAGTGCGGCGGCCACCCCGATGGCGTAGGCGCGCTGGTCCTCCGGCTCGTCGAGGGCGCGTGCGGCGTCCCACACCGCCGCCCTGGCGCGCTCTACGGCGATGAGCATCCGGGCGCACTTGTGCTTGATGCCCTGGAACTGCCCGATCGGACGGCCGAACTGCTCGCGGAGCTTCGCGTACGCGACGGCGTCGTCCAGGGCGCGTCCCGCCACACCGCAGGCCTCGGCCCCCAGGAGGACGGCTGCAAAGGCGTGCGCGTCGACCCCATCGAGAAGATGCCCGTCAGGGACGGTCACGCCGTCCACCGTGACCGACCCCACAGGACGGGTGATGTCGAGGGACTCCAGCGACCCCACGGTGACGTCGTCCCGTCCGAGGACGACCCAGCCGTCACCGACCGGCAGCAGGAACAGGTCGGCCAGCGGCGCGCCCAAGACCGGCTGGATCGTGCCGGAGACGGTGTCGCCGTCCCTGGCCAGGCTCCCCGAGAGCCCGATCGCCGCCGTGCGGGACCCGTCGGCCAGCCCGCGCACGTCGCCCCCGGCCGCGTGCAGGACCGCGGACGCCAGCACCGTCGGCGTGTAGGCGCCGGGGGCCATCGCCCGGCCGAGCTCCTCCAGCGCGACGGCCTGCTCCAGGATCCCGAAGCCCTGCCCGCCGGCGTCCTCGGGCAGGTGCAGCCCCGGAAGGCCCTGCGCGGCGAGCGCGGGCCAGAAGCCGGCGTCCGCGTCCCGGACCGCCTTCGGCGTGATGTCGCGGGCGGCGAACGCGCGCACCGACGCCGCGAGCGCCTCGTGTTCTTCGGTCAAGCCGATGGCCATGGCCACACCTTTCCGCAGGAGTGGCGCCAGCTTATTAGAACGCGATTCGGTCTGTCAGGCCGCGATCTTCAGTTGCGCGAAGAACGCGTTGACGTCCGGCCAGCGCTGCTTGTGCGTGTTCGGCATCGACGCGAACACCACGGCCGGCGACGGCCGGCCGGTGTCGATCACCGCGGTCGCGACGACCTCACCGGTCGCCCGCACCCCGTCCCGCTGGTACGTCAGATACGAGGCGATCAGCCAGCCCGGACGCCCGCCCACGGTCAGCGCCTGCGACGCCAGCGGCGCCGACTTGTGCGGGAACGCGTAGTACTGCGCCTCGTAGCCCTGCGCGACCACCCCGGCGACGTTCTTGACGCTGTCCGGCCCCTGGTAGACGCTCTGCAGGCTCGGCAGCAGCGTGCCGGTGAGCAGCTGCCCGTACCAGAGCTGCGCGCCGCGCTTCTCCGTCACGAGGATCTGCTGCCCCGACCATCCCGGCGTGCCCAGCCTGTTCTTCTTGGTCGGCACCTGCCACGGCGCCGCCATCCGCGGGTACGACAGGCCCGAATGCTCGTCGTTCACCCGCCCGAGCATCCGGCTCGGCGTCCCGGCGAACTTCGCCAGCGGCTTGTCCGGCGGCAGCTTCACCTGCGCCGCCTCCGACTGCTCCGCGGCCGCCCGCTGGTCGGCGTTGCCCGTGTCGGCGGGCTCGTCGCCGGAGTTCTTCATGAAGTAGACGGCGCCGGCCGCGAGCAGCGCGACCACCAGCAGCCCGACCCCGCCGAACAGGACGAGCCTGGACCGGCCGCCGCCGTCGTCCAGCCGGTCCCGCGGCGGCTTGACCGAGGAGCCGAGCTTGGCGTCGGCCGCGGCCTCGTCCGCCATCCACTCCGGCATCTGCCAGTTGCCGCTGCTGGGCTTGCCGGGCTTCGCCGGCTGCCCCGACCCGGTGGGCACGGCCGGAACGTACCTGTCGTCGCCGCCGCTCTCGTCGAAGAGCGACCCCTCCCACTGGGGGGCCTCCTCCTCGGGGACGGGCGCCACCTTGACGTCGTCCGCGCCGGGCGTCTCGGCCGGAGCGGGGCCAGCCGCACCCCACACGCCGGGCAGGTTCTCGTTGCCGTCATCGGACCCGGAGAAGTCGGTGCGGCCCACCGGAGCGGGCATGAACACCTCGGGCACCTTCGGCTCGGGGGAGGCCGGCTGCGGGCCGGTCGCCTCGCCCGCGCCGTCCCACGGCTCGCTCTCGCTCATGTCGGTCCAGCGCACGCCGCGCTCCCCCTGATCGGACATGCGGCACACGTTACGCGAAGATCACTCATGGGTTTCCGGACGGTCATCACGACCAGGACACATCTTCCTATCGCCTCAGTGTTGCGCCGCCAGGCCCTCGGCGGGCTCCGGCTCTTCTGCCAGGCGCTCCCTGGCGAGCAGCGTGCCCCCCGCCACCGCGCCCGGCATCGCCAGCACCGCACCCAGGGGAATGAGGAACACCACAACAGTCGCCGCGCCGAACCCGACCGCCAGCGGCCGGTGCGCCTTCAGCCGCGCGAACCGCTCCTTGCGCCGCATCCCCCGCCGCTCCAGCGCGACCGAGGTCAGCTCGCCCGCCAGGAAGTACCCGGACACCAGCGCCGCCACCACCGGCACGACCGTCTGCCCCACCACCGGCAGGAACCCGCACGCGAAGAACACCACGGCGAACGCCAGCGCGACGAGCGCGAGGATCAGCGTGTCCTTGACCGCCCGGCCGATCTGCACCAGCAGCGGGACGTCCGGCTCCGGCGGCGCCCCGCCCTGCGACTCCTCCACCCGGACCGCGATGGCCTCGTAGAACGGGTCCCCGACCAGCAGCGTCACCGCCGTGAACGTGATCACCGCGAGGAACAGGGCCGCCCCGTAGATCGCGATCCCGGCGACGACGCGCGCCGACGTCCGCGCCGCGTCCGCCCAGCCGTCCGCGAACCCCGTCACCCACCCGGCGAGGTCGTCGATCTGCAACGCCAGGACGACCAGCGCCGTCCCGTACACGGCCAGCACGATCAGCGCGGGGACCAGCCCGAACAGCCACTGTGCCGGATGCCGGGCCATCCATCCGATGCCGCGCAGCAGATACCCGGCGCCGTTGAACACATCCTTGACCGCGGACGGCCTGGGCGGCTGCTCCTGCGGGGGAACGTACGGTTGGCTCACGCACCCTGACCCTATAGGGCGGGCAACCCCACAAGGCGGGAAGAACGCTCCCAAACAGCGCGCCTCAGTTCCGGGTCCTTCAGCGCGCCCACCGTCGGCAGCAGCCCGGCACCCGGAGTGGAACTGTGGAAGCCGCCGCTGCGCCCCTCGAACTCCTCGTCCAGCGCCAGCCGCAGCGCCATCCGCGCCCCCTGCGCCGGCGTCCGCACCACGGGAGTGCGCGACAGCAGCGCCCCGACCCGCTCGCTTCCCGGGATCTCCCTGCTCAGACCGGTCGCGGCGAACCCGGGACACATCGCGTTCACGGTGACCCCGCTGCCCTCCATCCGCCTGGCCAGCTCCTGCGCGAACAGGATGTTGAGCAGCTTCGACCGCCCGTAGACCCGCAGCGACCCGGCCGCCCCGTACGCCCCGGGCTCCGCCATCCGCTCGACGTCCAGCCGGTCCGACTGCCGGTGCGCCTCCGACGCCACGACGACCACCCGCGACGGCGCCCCCTTCTCCAGCAGCCCGAGCAGCAGGTTCGTCAGCAGGAACGGCCCCAGATGGTTGGTCGCGATCATGCGGTCGTACCCGTCCGCGCTGACCTTGGCCCGCAGGAGGTGCACGCCCGCGTTGTTCACCAGCACGTCCAGCCGGTCGAACCGCTCCTCCAGCGACGCCGCGACGCGCTGGACGTCCATCAGCACCGACAGATCCCCGATGAACGTCTCGACCCGCGCCCCGGGAACGTCCCGCGCCAGCTCCTCCACGGTGGCCGCGGCCCGCACCTCGCTCCGGCAGACGATCCCCACCAGGAACCCGGCCCGCGCCAGCCCCCGCGCGACCTCCTTCCCGATCCCCGACGTCCCCCCAGTGACCACCGCGACCCGCGCCTCCATCCCCCCACCGAACCACCCCCACCCCACCCCCGGCAACACACCCCCCGGTCAGCCCACTGCCGCTCGCCGGAGGCCGACCTGCAACCTCAGCAGCAGGCGTCGCCACTCGGGCAGCAGCAGCTCGACGAGGACGTCGTCCCTCACGTCTCGCCCGTCCCGGCGCGTCTCGCTCCATGCGCGTACAAGATCGACCGCCCGCCGCCGTCGCCGACGATCGCCGTAGGCGGCCCAGACGAGACACTCCACAATGCCTGGACGCAGGTCCGGACGCGCCAGCGCGGTGTCCAGCCACAGCTCCGCCACGTCCACGACGCCCCGGTCACCCGCCAGAGGCTCTCCCAGCGCGACCTGCCAGGCGAAGGCGCAGTCCTCCGGGTCGACGGCACCCGGCCCTGTGAGCATCACCGCGTGCCCATGCTCGTCCCGCCCGGACGCCAGGGCGACGAACAGTGCCGAGCCGAAACGAGCCCGCTCCGGAGTACGGCCGAACGGGTCGTCGTGGACGTCGTTGACCCAGCCGAGGGCAGCGCGAACAACCTCCGCGGGGTACTCGGCGGCCAGCGTCTCGGCCGCGCCCATCGCGAGGGGACCGAACCTGCCGCCCTCCGCCGCGAGGTTCCCGACGGCGTCCAGGACGGCGCGCAGCCGGAGCGGGCCGGCACCGTCCGGGCCTCCCCTCACCAGGTCGACCAGAACCCGCAACGCCACGCCCGCGAGCCCGGCCCCGTCCCGCTCGGACGAGCATCGGACCGCCGCCTCGCACCACTCCAGCGCCGCCTCGAAGACCTCGCGGCGGTGGACCCGCGCCAGCCCGCCGGCCGCCTCGGCCACCTCGTCGCGCACCTGGGCGTTGCCGAACGTCGCCAGGTGCTTCAGCCGGGTCATCGCAATCGACGGATACGTCTCCCCGAGCACCTGCCCGACTCGGACGATCGTCAGCTTCAGGGTCTGCGCTGCCCTCCGCTCCCGCGACCACTCGTACAGCCCCGTCCGGACCCGCCCGCCGACGACCGGGTGCAGACACGTCCGGGCCAGCGCCACGTAGGCGAGGTCGGCCTCCTCCCGGCGAGCCCACGCCTGCGCCGTCTGCAGGATCTTCCCGGCCGCCCCGTTCTCGGCGGCCAGGTCTGCGAAGACCTCGGCGACCTGGCGGCGCAGCGGGACGTCCAGCATCGCCGTTTCATGATCGTGCGCCCGCGTTCGGTCGAGACGACGCCGAGCTCACGCAGGCGCGCCAGCTCGGCGGCGACGACACCGCGGGAGAGGCCGACCGCCTGGCCGATCTCCTGCTGGCCGAGGCCCTCGCCGACCGGTCGCCTCCGCCGAGCACGGCGATCTCCCCGAGCAGCTCACCGGGCCCTCGCACGGCGAGGAGCAGCACCTGGCCGTCCGGGAGCGTCATCAGCGCTTTGACGCGGCCCGCCGTCAGAAGAAGGACATGGGTCGCAGGGTCACCCTGGCGAAGCAGGACGTCCCCCGCACCGAACCTCCGCTCCGCGCCCGCCGCGACGAGCAGCTCCCAGGTCCGTTCCGAGACATCCACGACCACATGATGCGCCCGGGCGGTCTGGCATGGAACTGGAACGCGTTCTAGTATTCGGGCCATGAGGTTCACCTACGCCGAGGCCATGACCGATCCGTCCTTCTACCTGCCGCTGGCCAGGGCGGCCGAGGAGGCGGGCTACACGAGCATGTCGGTCGCCGACTCGCTGGTCTATCCGAAGGAGTCGGACTCGGTGTATCCGTACACCCCCGACGGGAACCGGGAGTTCCTGGAGAACAAGCCCTTCATCGAGACGTTCACGCTGATCGCGGCCATGGGGGCGGTCACCAGCACGCTCCGGTTCACTCCGTTCGTCCTCAAGCTGCCGGTCCGCCCGCCCGTCCTGGTCGCCAAGCAGGCCACCTCGGTCGCGTGCCTGACGAACGGGCGCCTCGGGTTCGGCGTCGGGGTCAGCCCGTGGCGCGAGGACTTCGAGGTCATGGGCGTCCCGTGGGAGCGGCGCGGGAAGCGGATGGACGAGGCCATCGACATCGTGCGCGGCCTGAGCGGCGGCGAGTACTTCGAGTTCCACGGCGAGCACTACGACATCCCGGCGATCAAGATCAATCCGGCGGCGCCGTTCCCGATCCTGGTCGGCGGGCACAGCGAGCCGGCGCTGCGCCGGGCCGTGGTGCGCGGGGACGGCTGGATGCACGCGGGCGGCGACGATCTGGACGCCCTCCTGGTCAGGCTGAACCAGATCCGGGAGGCCGAGGGGAAGGCGGACGGCCCCTTCGAGATCCACGTCATCTCGATGGACGCCTACACGCCCGACGGTGTCAAGCGGCTGGAGGACAAGGGCGTCACCGACGTCATCGTCGGCTTCCGGGTGCCCTACACCAGGGAGCCCGACACCGAGCCGCTCGCCAAGAAGATCGAGAACCTCGAACGGTACGCCGAGACCGTCATCGCCAAGGCAGGCTGAGCCTCGACGGGGAAACGAGAACACGTTACAGTCCGGCGCATGGACGCCATCACCTGGGACGCCCCGGACTCCGACCACCCGGCCCGCCGCGCCGCCCGCGCCTCCATGACCGCCGTCTCCGAGGGACGCAAGGCCGACTGGCTGGACCTCTTCGCCCCCGAGGCCCTGATCGAGGACCCGGTCGGCCCGTCCTTCCTCGATCCGTCGGGAAAGGGCCACCGGGGCCGGGAGGGCACCGAGGCCTTCTGGGACGACTTCATCTCCACGATCGCCGGCTTCCGCTTCGCCATCGCCGACTCCTTCGCCAACGGACCGTGCTGCGCGAACGTCGCGACCATCACCACCACGACCCACGACGGCGCCACGATGACCATCGACTGCGTGCTCATCTACACGGTGGACGACGGCGGCCTCATCACGTCCCTGCGCGCCCACTGGGAACCCGACCGGGCCATGGCCACGGTCACCAAGGCATAGGCGAGTCGTCACCCGGCGGCAGCAGGGCCTGGGCGATCGTCCGCTCTGTGCGGCGCACCGCCATCGACTCGCCCACGAACCCCTTGACGGCCTGGAGGAACTGCTGCAACCCGCCCGGATAGTCCAGGCACGTCTGCACGATGGCGAACAGGTCGGCCCGCGCCTCCCCCGACCGGGGTATCGCCCCGGCGATCTCCAGCGACAGCGCGCCGACCACCTGGTCGCGCCCCCGCTCGGCGCGGAGCCGGGGGATCTTCAGCAGCTCGTCCACGATGCGGAACATCGACGCGGGCGGAAGCTCCTCCACCATCGCCGGCAGTTCCCAAGGCTCCGGCACGCCGCCGTCTTTCTCCACCTCGTTCTTCTCGGGCACGGCCGGAACCGCGGCATCCCCGGGCCGCACCCCCGGCACCATGATCCACGCGTCGTCGGCGGTCTCCTTCACCCGCACCTGGACGGGGTAGTAGTCGCCCGGATCGACGAGCCCCCGCCCGTGGCTCACCACGTCGTCGTACACCCGCCGCGAGACGATCACCGCGATCCCGGTCTCCGCCGCGGCCACCGCCTCCTTCAGCTGGGCCGCGTCCAGCAGCCGGAACGCGTGAGTCAGCGCCGTGCTGACGATGCCGTGCCCGTCCGCCTCGGCCTCCCCCACGTTGACCGCCACCCGCAGCCGCATCCGCGCGGCCTCGTTCGCCCCCGCGTTGTGATGCCGCACCTCCGCCCGCAGCCGCTCGACCACCGTCGTCAGCAGCACCTCCGTGCCGACACTCGGCGGGAGGACGACCATCACCCCGTCCCCGCGGTCCTCGTGGTGGCAGTCGTCCATGCGGACCCCGGCGTCCGCCAGGCTCAGCTCAAGCCCGTCGTACATCGCCTTCCGGACCCGCACCCGCACCGGATCGACGCGCTCCGCGCCGCTGAACCCGGCGATGTCGCACACGAGGAACACGCACATCCCTGCCGGCCGCCATCCCTCCGAGGCCGGTCGCACAGTCTCCGTCACGGGCACCTCACCGATGGGTCGCTGCGATTCCCACTGTGCAACCTTCCTGCAACCTCGGCAAGGAAAATGCGTCACCCGTCACAGGCCCGCCGACGCCGCCGCATTAACGATGCCGGGAGCACCCCAACGCCCCCAACGGCGGCCGGCCGCCGTCCCGGGGGACGATCACGATGAAGAACCTCGGCGTGTCTCTGTCGTTTCCTCGTCCCACGCGGCTCTCCGGTCAATATGATCCTCAAGGATCACGGCGTTACGCTGGTGACCCTTGACTCGGCAGAAGAATCCCGACGACACCCATACGCTTGCGGAACAAGAGGGGGAGGCGGCCGTGGCGGCCACTCAAGCCAACGCGTCAAAGCCCGAAATTCACACGGCCCCCTTTATCGGGAGCCCTCCCGCGCTCTCCGAACTGGACGCGGCGAACCTGCCCGCCGGAACCGTCCTCGCCATCGCCGTCCCGGCCGCCGCGACCCAGCGCCGCGACGCCGGCCCGGTAACAGCCGGCTTCGACAACAGGCTATTGGCCGACCCCGTGTTGGCCGACGACTCCTGATGCTCGGGGCCGAGACCGTGGAGTGGCCGTTCGACGGTCTCGACCTTTCCGCTCTTCAGGACAGCGGATGGCGGCCCGTGCCCATCTCGGAGGTCGTGCTCAAGGTCCACGGCCGCTGCAACCTGGCCTGCGACTACTGCTACGTCTACGAGGGCGAGGACCAGTCGTGGCGGACGCGTCCCGCCGCGATGTCGTCCGAGGTGATCGCCGCCACGGCCGCCCGGTTGGCCGAGCACGCCCGCGAACACGCGCTCCCCAAGGTGACGGTCGTCCTCCACGGGGGCGAGCCGCTGCTGGCAGGAAGAGTGTCTCTGGCCGAGACCATCACGCTGATCCGCGCGGCCATGCCGTCCACCTGCGAGGTCGAGGTGTGCACCCAGACGAACGGGGTGCTGCTCACCGACGCGATGCTGGCGATGCTGGACGAACACGACGTGGGCGTGTCGGTCAGCCTCGACGGTGATCGCGAAGGCCACGACCGGCACCGGCTGCGCGCCAACGGGCGCGGTAGTCACGCCGACGTCATGCGCGGCCTGAACCGACTGGCAGGCTCATATCGGCGGCTCTACCAAGGGCTGCTCTGCACGGTGGACCTCGACAACGATCCGGTCCGGACGTACGAGGCTCTGCTGGAGACGCGGCCACCGGGCATGGACTTCCTGCTGCCGCACGGAACCTGGCAGGCTCCGCCGCCCCGCCGTCCCGTCGAAGGCGGCGGCACGCCCTATGCCGACTGGCTCATCGCGGTGTTCGACCGCTGGTATCAGGCGCCCCGCAAGGAAACGGGCGTCCGGTTGTTCGAGGAGATCATCAACCTCCTGCTCGGCGGGCAGAGCCGCAGCGAGAACATCGGGCTCTCCCCCGTCGCCATGCTCGTGGTCGACACCGACGGAACCCTCCAGCAGGTCGACACGCTCAAGATCTCCTACGCCGGTGCGCCCGAGACCGGCCTCACCGTCTTCGACCACCGTTTCGACGACGCGCTGCTGCACCCCGGCGTGGTCGCCCGTCAGATCGGGCGGGCGTCGCTGTCGGACACATGCCAGAAGTGCGCGGTCCGCGACATCTGCGGCGGTGGCGGCTACGCGCATCGCTACCGGGAGGGCAGCGGCTACCTCAACCCGTCCGTGTACTGCCCCGACCTGCTGAAACTGATCAGCCACATCGGCCGGACCGTCCAGCACGATCTGGCCCTCGCCCAGCCCGCCCGGAGCCGCTGACCTCACCCGTGCTCACAGAGGGGCGGGTTCGATATCGCATTCGAGGAGACCGCCGCGTTCGACCACTTGTACGTCGGGGTGGTCGCGGCCGAGTACGCGCACGAGGGAGGCCAGCACCCGGTCGACGTTCTGCTCTCCTGCTCCCATGGCGGCGCGAGCACGCTCCAGGTTGAGGGCGGCGGCGAGCGAAATGGGATGCCGCTCACCGAGGAAGGCGACCAATTTCGGCTGCACTTCGGACAGCAAGTGGGCCGCAGCCTCCAGTTCACCGAGCAGATAATAATCGTTGGCGAGACCCACCGACCCGCACAGCGCATAGTAATGGTTCGGCCCGAGAATTCCACCGGCCTCGAGACCCGCCAACGCGGCCTGATCGGTTTCCTGTGCCGTGTACACCTCCGCGAGACGCCGGAGCACGACCGCCCGGTCGATGGCACAGACGTGAACGAAGGGGTGGGATTCCCCCATCTTCCGGCGATAGCAGTCCAGTGCCTCGTCGATGAGCGGCAAGGCGTCGGCCGGACGTCCGATCGCGCTGGTGGTCAGCGCCAGGCAGATCTTGCTGGCCAGCGTGTTCAGATGCTCCTCACCGAACCGGCGGACATGGGCGGCCACCGTCTCGGTCGCCAGGCGGTGCGATTCCTCGAAGCGTCCGAGTTTCCGCAGGGTGCTCGCATGGCTCATCTTCGCTTGCAGCACCATCGCGTGTCCGGGACCGAGAACCGGCCGCAAATTGGCGAGGCTCTCGGCCTGCATCGCGCAGGCCTCGTCGTACTGGCCTAAAGCATGCAGGTCACGGGCGAGATGATGGTTGATACGGAATTGCTGCCTGTAGGGCTGGCCAGGCTGCTTCAGCCTGTGCCAGACCTCAAGGTCGATATCGTATGCCCTTTGGAAGTCGCCCAGAATCCGCAGATCGAGGGCGAGGTTGGTGGCGGAGACCTGCGTGTTGGGGCTGGCGGCTCCCTGAAGCTCACCCATGCGCCGCCAGGCGTCGAGATCCACCTCGTAGGCCCTGCGGAAGTCACCACGAAATCGCAGATCGGCACCGAAACCCGTGGCGGCGAAGAGGGTCTGGATGTGGTCGTCCCCGAACTTGCGGCGAGTCCGCGCCAATATGTCCTCGCTGAGGTCCGCGGCCGCGCTGTTCTCTCCCAGATCGCGCAGCGCGTTTGCGAGGACGCGGGAAATGTCCAGGACCGTGTCGTCGTCGAGCCCGTACCGCTCCAACCAGCGTTCCAGCGCGATCTCCGCCAGCCTGCGGCTGCCTTCGTACTCACCCGACATGTAGAGGAAGCTCGCCTGGTCGACCCCCACGAACCGGATCTCGGGATCGTCCGACTCGAACACCCCCGAGGGAACCACGTGGGGGGTGATCTCCGAGCGGCGCTCCCATGTGGACTCCACCTCCGGCGGCTCGTCCGGAGTCGCCGCGGCGAGGATCACGTGGACATGCCCCTGCACCCGGCGCCGGCCGTCCTCTTGGAGCCGCTCGTTGAGAATGGCCCGGACGAGCCGGTGGACCTGGAGGGTGGCCGACTCTTCGTCGAAGCGAGCGAGCGAGAACCGGGCGATGGCCCGCATCACGTCGCGCAGGCGCGTCTCGTCGGCCAGCAGGCCGGTCAGTTCCTCGGGCAGCACGGCCGACTCACCGGCGGCCAGCAACCCGCAGGACACCGGCTCGGGATCGAAGACGGCCCACAGTTCCAGCAGTCTCCAGGCGACGGCGTCCTGCTCCTGGAGCAGGTCCAGGTTCAGGCTCACCGCGGCGGCCAGCGGTCCAGGCAGGTCCTCGCTCGGCGAGCCGGCCACGGTGAGTTCAGTTAGCCGCTGGTCCAGCAGCGACAGATAATCCTCCACCGTGCCACCGGTGACCGCCTGCCACGCCGCGGCCTGATGGACGGCCAGGGGAAGGTCGCCGACACGGTCGGCGAGCAGGTCGGCCTCGGCGCCGGAAAGGCGCGGCACCAGGCGCCGGAGGAAGGCGATGCTCTCCGAGCGTTCGAAGACGTCGACGTCGACCACCGACGCGTGCCGTTCCCAGCTCCGGTCGCGCGAGGTCACCAGCACATGGCGGCCGGCCTCCAGGCTCGGTTCAAGGCCGTCGACCGACAACGGGGTGAGCGGGACGACCTGGTCCGGCTCCTGGGCGTTGTCGTATATGAGCAGCCAGCGGTCGTAGGGCCTTCCCGCGCGCAACGCACGCAGAACGCCGTCGACGGTGCCCTTGATGTCGTCGCTCATCGGCATTCCGAGCTGCCGCGCCAGGACCGCCAGCGCCGCGCGGGCGGAGGTCGCCTGCTCGGCCGGGATCCACCACACCAGGTCGTAGTCGCCGGCGTGGCGGTAGGCGTACTCCACCGCGAGATTGGACTTGCCTTCTCCCCCCATACCGGCCTCCGACTGCGGCAGGAGCGCAGCCATGCCGTCTCGCAGGGCAACCTGGATCGCCGAGAGAAGCCGGTCACGTCCGATGAAGTCGGGATTGCGGCCGGGCAGCCCGCTGCGGGGCACCGGCACAGGTTCGGGGCGCGGCAACGCGTCGGCCCCCATGGAGGGCGTCGTCGCCGCATCGGTCAGCTCGGCGTCAGAGGACGCCGGCGCGCCTGCACCGTCGCTCGTCAGCTGCTTCGCCATCTCGCGGTACGGGCCGCCGAGCCCCATCAGTGCCTGGGCCGCCACCTGCGCGAACGGCAGGTCGGGCGGAAGCTCCACCTCCCCGCGGCCCACCGCGGCGAGGAACGCCGGGAAGTCCAGGGACGAGCCGATGCGGTCCCGGACGACACCCCACACCGCGCGCAGCACCTGGAGCACCTCACGCCTGCGCAGGCCTTTGAGGAGGATCTCGCGGACCCCGTCATGGAACTCGTAGGCGATCTCCTCCTCGCCTCCGTCGACCGGACGGCCCACCATGCGCAGCAGTCCGCTGAGGAAAACCTCCGCCAGGTCGGCCGACGTCGATGCCGGGAGCATCGCGCTCTGGACGAGGCGCATCACAGGCAGCCGCAGCGGTGCCGCGGCGAGGAACGTCGCGAGTCTGAACGCCGTCGGCGACGAGGATGCACGGAACTGCTTGACCCGCATCTCCGGCGACAGCGCGTCGGGAAGGGTGTCGGCGGGCGGCCGGGGCGCCGCCGGACGCCCGGTGAACAGGGCGGCGCCCATGACATCCCGCCCACCACGCGCGACCATGCCCGCCCAGGATCGCAGCCAGCGCTCGCTCAGCTCGACCACCGGGATCGGGATGCCCTCGGGACGGGCGTCGGGCAATTGGAGTTGCGTCCGCGTCACGGCGAGCTGCTCGTTGGCCACCCCGGGCCCGGACGCGTCGAACCGCACCGGCTCGATGGCCGCCGCGGTGCGCCACCACAGGCGCTGGGGAAGCGGCTGGGCGATGGCGACGGTCCCGGACCGGCCCCACCGGTCGAGCAGCGCGGCGGCGCGGCCGTCCTCCCACGCCGCACCGATGCAGTCGCTGACGACCAGGATGAGTCGCCGGCCCGTCGGGTCGACCAGTTCGTCCGGGTCGCGCTCCGCGCCCGCCTCGAAGACCGATCCGGTCCGCAGGGACAGCCCGCGCGCGCCGGTGTCCAGGTACCACGTCCTCATGTCACGGAAGGCGCCGAGCTGCTGCAGCAGCAGCCCCAGTTCCTCGACCGTCCGCCGCCACACGACCATCGATGGGCCAACGTCCGCGACCAGGTCGAGGTCGTGCCGGCGTTCCTGCGCCGCGACCATGACGGGCTCGCACACCCCGGTCTCGGCGATGCGCTCCGCCGTCGCCTCCTCGTCGAGATGCTCGCGCGTCAGCGACGGGACGGTCGCGCGCAGCGGGCGCAGGGCACGGGACAGCTCCAGCGCGCCCGAGATGGCCGGCATCGCGGGCATCCGGACGGGGAACGCGGTCGCCGGCACCTCCTGACCGGTCAGGTAGAGCCCCGCCTCCGGTGACCGCCGCGGCGGAGGCTCCCGCTCGGGCGCCGCGGGCGGCTCGGGCGGGTGCGCGGAGCGCGGCGGCGGATCGGGAGAGCCCGCTCCGCCGGGGTCACCGGAGTCGTCCGTCCCCAGCCGGGCCCCGCCCTCGTGCGTCCGGAACCAGTCGGCGAGCCACAGCGCGTCCGCCAGCTCACCCGGCGTGGGCTCCGGTTCGAGCGCCTGCAGGGCCTCGACGAGCCGCTTGATCATCCCGCGCCGGGCCTCTCGATCGGGCGGAGCACGGTCTCGAGCAGCTGCTCCAGCTTGGCCTCGGGCGGCCTGCTCCCGGAGGTCGCGAGGTAGACCGCGTTGAGAAGCTGGTCGGTGGCGAGCGCCCCGTCCGCGCGGCGGGCGAGGAAGTCCTCGATGAGCCCGTCGCTCACCGCCCTGGCGTCGGCGCCCAGATGCGCCTCGATGATCTCCGCGAGCCGGTCCCGGCCGGCCGGCTCGATCGTCAGCCGGATGCACCGGCGCAGGAAGGCGGGCGGGAACTCGCGCTCGCCGTTGCTGGTGATGATGACGATGGGGAAGTTCGCGCACCTCACCTCGCCGTGGTCGATCGGTACGCGGGCGCCGCCGTCCGCCGTCATCACATGGATGCGCGACTGCTCCTCCGGGAGCCGCTGCAACTCCAGGATGGTGAACCGGCCTTCCTCGAACACGTTGAGCAGGTCGTTCGGCAGATCGATGTTGCTCTTGTCCAGCTCGTCGATGAGCAGGACGCGCGGCAGATCGCCGGGCAGGAGCGCGGTGCCGAGGGGGCCGAGACGGATGTAGCGGCCGATGTCCGGCGGCTCGGCATCGTCCGCCCGGTCGCCCATGCCGCGCAGGCTGGTCTCATGGAGCCGGCCGATCGCGTCGTAGTTGTAGAGCCCCTCCTTGAGCGTGGTGTTGCTAGTGATCGACCAGGACAGGACGGAGCCGAGCCCCAGTTCGTAGGCGACGTTCTTGGCGAGGGTGGACTTTCCCGATCCCGGCTTTCCCGTCACCAGCAGCGGGCGCCGCAGCAGGATGGCCGCGTTGACCCTGTCGACCACCGATTCGTCCGGCCGGTAGGAGATCGCCTGCTGCAGATCCCGCTGCAGGCGGCCCTCCGCCGCTTCCTCGGTGCTGAACCGGCGCCAGGGCGGGGGCGGCGGGAGCCGCCGCACCCGCTCGTGCGGCCGGCTGTCGCCCCGGTAGACGCGCCAGTCACCGTCCAGGCCTCTGGTCTCTGCTTCTGTCATGGTGGACGCCTTCCGGGAGACGGTGCTAGGCGGGCGGCCGTAGCTGGACGTAGGGCTCGGGTACGCGATCGGCATCGTCGAACACGAGGGTCAGATGCAGCCCGAGGTGGCCGCCTCCAGCGCCCTCGGCCCCGGCGGACAGGGCCTGCCGCCGCAGTTCCCTCGTCCGGCGCGGCAGCTTCATCAGGTCCGCCGCCAGCAGTTCCTTGACCTCCCTGGCGAAGCGGGCCGGGTCGCGCCCGTCCCGGCACCAGGCGACGACGGGAATTCCCGCGACCAGCCCCACCCAGTGTTCGTCCGGGACATCGCTCGCGCCCGCCCAGGGAGGGAAGGCCAGCGCGAGCACGGCCGTGGAGGCCTTCGACAATCTCGAGTACAGCTCCTCTTTGTCGTATTCACCACGCCGGCTCAGCAGGCAGACGGGGGCGTCCACCGAGTTGCCGGACAGCCATCCCCATTTGTGCCGCCAGTCGGGATGGATCGCCGCGTGGCGCATCCGGTCCAGGCTGCGCACGACCACGGGGTATCGGATGCCGATCCGGTGCTCGAGTCCCGCGATGTTGATTCTGCATTGTTCGAACGGATGGTCCAGCAGAGGACGCGGCAATATGAACTCGATGGTGAGATCGGGGTTACGCCGGTTGACCACCAGGCTGTCCGAAGTGAGCAGCCGTTCGAGGAGTTCGGGGATCCTGCTGAGCGGCAGGGCCTCGTCGCTGCACTGCAAGGTGTCACCGGGCTCCCGGCCGACCTGGAGCCACGCGGTGACGAGGTAGCGATCGGGCTCCAGTGCATCAGGGGTGCACCCGATGATCAGGTAGTTCTCGGACGGTTCCGAGTCAGGCGGCGCCGTCAGCGACGCCTGGCGGCGCTGAAAGAGCACGCCGTCCAGGCCTTGTGCCGCCATCTGGCGGCGCAGCCAGTCCCGGAAGGCCGGCCCGGTCGGATAGCCGGCATGCTCGGCCAGGTCGTCGACGAACGCCAGCAGCGGCGGCACCCCGTCGTCGCCGGCGGGCATGTCCTCAAGCAGCGCGACCACGTCGTGCAGGCTGCGGATCTCACGATCCAGCTCCGGCCACGCAGGCCCGACCGCCCGCCGGTACAGCATCGGAAACCTGGCCAGATGGGGGAGCCCGGGGTCGGTCTGCTCCAGCGAAGTGATCAACTGATGAAGGTCGCGCCGTTCGGCATGGTCGAGCCATGGTTCCGGGAGAAGCTCCCGGACGAGATCACCGAGAGCCCGCACCGACAGGCTCCCCTGGTAGAAGGTCTCGAGAATGCGCACGAGAACCTGTGCGGCACCCGGGTATTTGAGAAGGACGTCGACCAGCAGCAGGACGTCGAGCATTTCCTGGTCATGGTGCACGAGCGGCAGCCGGTGGCCGAGCTCGCGTTCCAATGTCTCCAGGAGAACCGTACGGCCGCGTTGCACGCGCATTGCGTCGATTCGCAGGATCGCCTGGACCAGCCGATGTTGATCATCGACGTTCAGCGACGTGATCAAACGCCCCGCCTCCGACCGGAAGATGCCCAAGAAAGCCGACATGGTCGACGCGCAAAGCGTACCCCCACGGAGCACCCAGAGCGGGCGCTCACCCGTCAACTCGGAAGCGACCGGAATAGGACCGCGATAATGTGTCATCTCACACAGATCGGGCGAAACGAAGGTGGTTAAGGCTTCCCGAAGAAGGGCGGAGTCCGCCAATCGCAGGCTACGCGTTCCCGCTCGCCGACGCAGCACTGCCCACGGGCAGCTTCTCTCCGGGTACCGCATCGCTCGGCGCCTCGGCCACCGCATCGTTCCGCGCCCCGGTCTCCGCCTGCCGGACACGTCCGGGAGGGTGGGCCAGGAGGCAGACGACGCCGGCGATGGCGAGGAAGGCGCCCGCCACGAGGACGGCCGTCATCCGGGTCCCGAAACGGCTTATCACGTATCCCCCGGCGGAAGCGCCGAGCGCTACCGCACCGGTCGTCAGGAACTGGGTGACCCCTTCGACTCTGCCCAGGACGTCCTTGGGAATGACCTTGCTCTGGTGCACCGCCAGCGCGACGTTGATGTAGGCGCCCATGAAGCTGCAGGCGCCCCATGCGCCGATGCCGATCCGCGGGTCGTCCGCGGCGGCGACCACCACGATGAGGGGGACCCAGAGCAGCACGCAGCATTTGATCGTCAGGACGGGCCTGAGCCATCGCACCACTGCGGAAGCGGTGATCGCACCAAGGAACCCGCTCACACCCGACGTGGCGAGCATCGCACCGATGACCGTGCCGGTGAAGTGCCGCCGCTCAGCCTCGACAACGAGCAGCAGAATCACAATCTGGAAACCGGCGTTGGCGACCGCACAGGCACCGAACGCGACGAGAAGCAACCGGTCACGAGCGATATGGCCCAGCCCCTCCCGCAGGGAGGGCAACGCCTTCCTGCTCGATGCCCGGGAGGCCCCTCGCAGGGTCGGGTCAGACTTGAGATCACCTTTGAGGCAGGCGATAGAAATAAGAGATATGCACGTGGTCGCCGCATCCAGTATGTAAGGGAATTGCCGTCCAAAGGTGAACAGCAACCCTCCTACCGGGCGCCCGAGCACCAAGGCCAGATGGTGGCGCGCCTCGCTCTTGCCCATCTTGCTCTCGGCTTCGCAGTCCGGCACCACATGGCGCACCGCCGCGAGCTCGGCTATCCGGAAGAAGACGGCGCACGAGCCATCGATCACCGCGGCCACGACGAAAACCGCCCAGGGGGCGGGGAGAAAGATGAGACAGCAGATGAGGACGACCGAATTGACCAGCCGGAGCCCCTGGCTGATCGCCATGATCCATCGGCGGTCGTAACGATCGACGAGCAGCCCGACCGGTAGGTGCAGTACCAGCCCCGGCAGCGTGTTGGCGGCGGCCACCCAGCCCGCCACGATCGGCGAACCAGTCAGCGCCAGCGCCAGCAGCGGGTTGGCCGCGGCCGCCCCCAGCGTGCCGAGCTGCGAGAGCACCGAACCGCTCAGCAACAGACGATAATTGCGAACCCAGACTGGTCGCGGAGGATCAGAATCGGCTGCCGCGCCTTCACCCGGAAGGCTCATTTCTGCTGAGGCGGCGGCCACCTTCTGACTTCTCCTCGCTTCGGACCGCGGGCACCACCGCAGCCCGGTCGACCTTGACAATCCACTTTCGAAATATGCCCAGCAAATTGCTGCCCAAGGCCATACTGCGCACAAGGTTCCACCAGGAGTCGCCAAAATGCCCGTCCGTCGCGCTTTCCCGGACAGGCACGCCAGCGGCCCCGGCAGACCAGGAATCCTAGCAGCCACCGCAATTGACGGGCACCACGGATCGCAATGATTTATCGAGATGCCGATCCGCGGCGGTGGCCATCCCAGCCAATCAGACGAAAGGGATATACGCCTTCATAGTGGATAGAGACCTACAGAGCATGCCTCACGCGTGGCGCACTGAGAAGTAAGTACAGAATCCGTGCTTCTACGCAGGACTGGACAAAGCTCGCTTGGCGTCGAGGGCTTCGCGGTTCTTGCTGTCGTGGCCGAGGACGTCCTCGAACACCGCGCGGGCGGCGCGCGTCCGCCCGGACCGCCAGAGCGCCTGCCCGAGGGCGGTCTGGACCGAGAGCTCGTGCGGG
This sequence comes from Actinomadura madurae, assembly GCF_900115095.1. Taxonomy (GTDB): domain Bacteria; phylum Actinomycetota; class Actinomycetes; order Streptosporangiales; family Streptosporangiaceae; genus Spirillospora; species Spirillospora madurae. Next base: position 292,948 of record NZ_FOVH01000003.1, on the reverse strand, counting down.
AGCCGGCTCGCCGCGGCCTGGAGCTGGCGTACCGCCTCACCCGGATCGCTCGGCAGGAGCACCCGGCCGATTCCGGCCAGGAGCCAGCCCACCGCGGCGTTGTCCGGGACGGCCTCGAAGATCGCAGCGGCCTCGCGGTAGTGCACGACGGTCGTGTCGGCGTCCCCGCGTTCGTGGGCGATGTCGCCGAGAAAGGTCGTCGCGTCGGCGAGGACCCGGAGATCGCCTCCGCCGCACGCCCGGGTGGCCGCCTCGGTGTGCCGGCGGGCGAGTTCGGAATCGCCGGTGGCCAGGGCGTGGTGAGCCTGCCGGAGACGCGCCGAGGGCCCCGGCCGGCGGATGGGGACGGCTCCGTCGCCCAGGCGCTCCACGGGTTCCATGAGGCGCGGATGCAAGAGCTCGTAGTACCGGTCACCGTCTCGGAGCCTCGCCCGGATGAGGTGGGCGTCCTGCACCGCGTCGACGACCGCTCTGGGCATGGCCTCGCATGCGCGGGCCAGCGAGACTCCGGCGCGTCCCTCCGGACCACCGAACAGCGAACGGAACCAGGAGAAGAGCGTCCCGGCGGGGAGGCTCTGATCGGCGGCGATCGTGGCGAGCCTCTGCGCGCAGAAGTCCTCTAGAACACGGTTCACCTCGGCGCGCAGGCGGTCGGCGGACACCTCGGTATCGCCGTTCAGCTCCTCCCAGAGGCCGGCGAGGACCAGGTGCAGGAGCACGCCTTCGACGCGCGAGATGACCTGGACGCCGCCGGTCGACCGGACCGTCCGGAGCTCCCGCACCAGCGCCGCGGCGATGCCCTCGCCGGGGTGGTCGGCGCGGTGGAGCAGTGCCGAGGCCGACTGCCGCGCCGCCTGTGGCGCCAGCGGCTTGAGCTCCCGGGTTGCTGGAGGGGCCTCGCCGAGCCGGCCGGCGAAGTCCAGCGCGGCGTCGATCGCGTCGTCGCGGACGACCAGCAGCAGGTGCAGGTCGGGCATCTCCTTCGCGGCCGTCGCCAGCTCGTCGAGGAAGTCCTGGCGGTGCCGCTCGTGCCGGTCGGACGCGCGCAGCAGCGCCTCCAGTCCGTCGATGGCCCCCAGCATCGGCAGCGGCCGGCCGAGCCGGTCCCTGCGACGCTGCTTGCGCAGGAAGGCCCCGATCGTCAGCTCGGAGATGTGGACCGGGGACTCGCGCGGGTACCAAGAGGCCAGCACGGCGAGCCGGAAAACGTTGTGCTCGGCCAGCGCGGCCACCGGGAAGGACGGCCGATGCGCCAGGTGCGCCACGGGCAGGACGTGCGCCCCCTCGGCATCGAGGGACGGGATGACGCCGGCGCGCAGCAGGGAGGTCTTGCCGACACCCGCCATGCCGTTGAGGACGAGAAGCCGATTGCGCTTCCACAGGGTCGCGATTTCGGCTATCTGCTGATCGCCGCCGTAAAAGATCTCCCGGTTCGGCTCCTCGCGCGTTCGCCCGGGCACCTCAGGGCCGGGTGGACCAAGGGAAGACTGCGCGATCATCGTTCCGTCCCATGAGCAGGCACCCGTTTGGAGGATGACACCGGCCGCCTCACCCGAGCGTAACGCATGGCCGAACGAAACGACCGGACAATGTGACGGCGGCGCATTCCGGCCTCAATGTCCAAAAAACATGAGTCGGTCGGCCGTTATCTCCGCCCTTCCGGCCGTACCGTGATCGATCTCAGTTCAGGATGCGGGCACCCTGTTCGCGAACTCGAGGTCCGCGGACGTCCGGTCGTGGGCGCACTTGTTGTCGAACGAGCGCCCCAGGGAACCGTGACGGGCCAGCTCAGCACGCACCCTGCGGAGCCCGGGACTCGTGGCGCCGACGGCGGGCCCCGTCCGTACGCCCTCGCTGGGCAACAGGAATGGGAACTTGGACATTGGCCTCTCCCTGATGTCTTCGCCGGTGCGAGTCCATTGGCAGATCATGGCAGGCCGCCGCGAAGCGACCGCGGTCATGATCTCAGAAAGTACGGTAAGACGCCAGAGTTGAAATGTCCACAGAATTCGGCCAGCCCGAAAGAGGCGAAGAGGGAACGACCAAAAGTGACACACCCTCTCCGTGTCACGTGACACATATCTAAATCGCCGACTTCAATATACTGTCTTGGTTGGTGAATTTGCTTGACTACGACGTGATGCAGCTCGCTTCGCAGTCTCCAGCGTGATGCAGGGGGATCGAGTGATCAGTTCACAACCGGACCAGTCGACCATCACGGATCGGATCCCCCAGGTCTGGGGGAAGGTGCCACCCCAGAACAAGAACTTCACCGGCCGCACGGATCTGCTCGCCCGCTTGCGCAACGGCCTGGCCAACCAGGTCACCGCGGTCGTCCCGCATGCCCTCCACGGTCTCGGCGGCGTGGGCAAGACGCAGATGGCGGTCGAGTACGCCTACCGCTACAGATCCGACTACGACCTGGTGTGGTGGATCCCGGCCGACCAGCCCGTGCTCGTCCGCTCCTCCCTCGCCAGCCTGGCGCAGCACCTCGGCCTGCCCTCCGCATCCGTGAGCGGTGTCGAGGACGCGGCCAACGCCGTGCTGGACGCCTTGCGCCGAGGAGAGCCCTACACCGACTGGCTGCTGATCTTCGACAACGCGGACGAGCCGGAGGAGCTCACCGACGTCCTGCCGCAGGGCCCCGGGCACGTCCTGATCACGTCACGCAACCACCGCTGGGCGGGCATCGTCGACGCCGTTCCGATCGATGTCTTCACCCGCGAGGAAAGCGTGGAGTTCCTCACCAGGCGGATCCCGCGAGGAATCACCCCGGAAGACGCGGACCGGCTCGCGGAAGAGCTCGGGGACCTGCCGCTCGCTCTGGAACAGGCCGGCGCGCTCCATGTCGAGACCGGCATCGCCGTATCCGAGTACCTCCGGCTTCTCACGCAACGCACCAGCCAGTTGCTCTCCCAAGGCAAGCCGACCGAATACCCGGTGTCCATGACCGCCGCCTGGGCCCTTTCGGTCGCCAGTTTGGAGGAGAAGCTGCCGGAGGCCCTCGATCTCCTGCGTTACTGCGCGTTCTTCGGTCCGGAGCCGATCCCACGGGACGCCTTCAGCAAGGTGGTCCGCGGGCTGAGCCCCCAGCTCTCGAACCTCATCGAGGACCCCATCCGGCTCGGCCGCGCCATCGGGGAACTCGGACGCTTCGCCCTCGCGAGGCTGGACATCCCCGCCCGGACGATCCAGGTGCACCGGCTGATCCAGGCTCTCGTGCGGGACGAGCTGCCGAGCGCGGAACAGGACCGTCTCCGCCATGAGGTTCACGTGCTGCTGGCCGCGTACACCCCGTCGGACCCGAGCAACGCGAACAACTGGAACACCTATCTCAACGCGCTCGGCCACTTCGAACCGGCCGGAGTCGCGCAGTGCCAGGCCCCGGAAGTGCGCGAGCTCGCGCTCAATATGATCACGTATCTCTACTCGTCGGCGGACTTCCCGTCCGCCCGCTCCTTCGTTCAGTCGTTCATCGACGAGTGGACCGCCACGTCCGGCCCCGACCACGAGGACGTCCTGAAGCTCCACGTCGAACTGGGCAACCTCCTGCGCGAACTCGGCCAGTACGAAGAGGCGGCCGAACTCAACCGGCAGACGCTCAGCACGGCCGAAAAGGCCCTCGGCCACGACCACGACACGACCCTGCGCGCTCTTCGCGGACGCGCGGCGGACCTGAGAGCGAGCGGCGACTTCCAGCAGGCCCATGAGATCGACGAGGAAACGCTGCGCCGGTACGAATCCAAGTTCGGAGCAACGGACTGGAACACCTGGCGCGCCGTGAACAGCGTGGCGCTCGACTATGGCCTCAAGAGCGATTACACGAACGCCCGGACGCGCCTTGAGAAGGTGCTGCGCGGAGTGCTCGCCGAAGACGGCGCGTCCTCGGACCCCAGTTCCTACCTCAACATCTACACGGGGCTTGTCAGAACGGTGCGGCTCGGCGGGGACTATTCCGAGGCCTGCGACCTCGGCGAGGACGTCTACGCCTTCGGCATCGAGCAGTTGGGCCCCGAACACGCCTGGACGCTGCGCGCCGGCAAGGACCTCTCCATCGCCTGGCGCCGCGCCGGGGACTACGACCGCGCCCTGGAACTGGCCGAGGAGATCCAGCAGCGCTACGTGCGGATCTACGGGCTGGACCACCCGGACACCCTCGCCGCGGCCGTCTGCCTCGCCAACATCCGGCGGACGATCGGCGAGTTCCAGGAGGCCTTGGTCCTCGCGGACGACACCGTCCGCCGTTATCCGCGGATCTACGCCGCCGAGCACCCCTACAACCACGCCTGCGCGGGAAACCTGGCCGTCCTGCGGCGCATCACCGGGGATCCGGAGATAGCCAGGAAGCTCAACGAGGACGCCTTGGCGGGCCTGGAGGTGAAGCTGGGGCGCGACCACCACTACTCGCTCACCGTCGCCATCAACCTGGCCAGCGACCTGGCCGCCATCGGGGAGACGGAGTCGGCGTACCGGCTCTGCTCGGGCAGCCTGCGGCGGCTCCGGGCGCTCCTGGGCGACAACCACCCCCTGACGCTGGCGGCCGCCGCGAACACCGTCGCCGACCTGCGGGCGCTCGGACGGGACGACGAGGCCACGGCGCTGTACGACGACACCGAGGAGCGCTACCGCCGCACCCTCACACTCGACCACCCCGATGCCCGGGTCTTCCTGGAGGGACGCCGGCTCGACGCCGACTTCGACCCGCCGCCCATCTGACCTCAGACCGCGGTGGCCACCGGCTCCGCCGCAGAGAGGTCCAGGTCGCGGCTGAGCACGTCCCGGATGTGGGTGATCAGTTTGAGCAGGTCCTGGCAGTAGACGGACGGGTTGCGGAAGCCCGTGCCCGACCGGTAACGGTGCGGGTAGAGGCCCGCGCCGCAGACCTCGTGCGCCGCGCAGGCCAGGCACTGGTCCGACAGGGCCCGCCGCCCGATCTGCCGCGCGGCGACGGACGGCAGCGACAGGACGGTGTCGAACGGGTCGCGCGACACGTGCAGCCGCGTGCCCGCCGCCCCGTCGTACGCCGACTTCAGCGAGTCGACCTGCTCGATCTCGCCGTTGGTCTCCACCACGACCACCGCCACCGGGGACAGCCCGACGGCCTCGCTGGCCGACATCCGGCCGAACAGCAGCCGGATGATCTCGCTGAACAGCCGGATGCGCACGTCGTCCGCCTCCGCGGCGTACCACCGGTCGAAGATCGCGATGAGCCAGTCCCCGTAGGGCGTCGACTCGTCCGGCGGCCGTCCGGGAGGCGGCGTGTCCCAGTTCCCGTGCGGCAGCAGGAAGTCCATCTCGGGCGGCTCGAAACTCAGGAGCGACTCGTAGGTGACGATCGGGTCGTTGCGCAGTTCGATGGTGCTCAGCACCCCGCCGAACAGATGCCGATAGTTCGGCCCGGTGAGGCGCTCCAGGCCGTCCCGCACCGCCTGGTAGCTACCGCGACCGTCGGCGCGCCGCCGGTGCAGGTCGTGGCCGTCCTCGTCACCGTCCACGCTCACGCCCACCGAGACGCCGTGCTCGGCGAACAGGTCGAGGAACATCTCGTCCAGCAGGACACCGTTGGTCTGGACGCTGAAGCCGACGCGCACGTCCGGCTCCGCCGCCGCGACGATCGTCTCGATCGCGTACCCGAGGTGCTCCGCGCCCGCGAGCAGCGGTTCGCCCCCGTGGAGCACGACCTGGACGTCGGGGATCCGGTTCGTCCGCGCATGCTCGGCGACGCGCCTCGCCGCCCATTCGAGGACCTGCCGCGACATCCGCCGGGGCTGCCGCCGCCAGCCCTGGTCGGCCATCTCGTACATGTAGCAGTAGTCGCACGCCAGGTTGCATCTGCTGTGGACCTTGAGGATGAAGTCGCGGATCGGCGTGGGCCGCCAGCCGTCCTCCAGGAGTCCGCGCACGTCGAGTGCGCCCGGCCACTCGATCGTCTGGCCGGGTTCTTCATTGCGGACGCCCACCTGCTGACCCCCAGGAGATCAAGACACGGCGCTGCGCTTCTAATTTTGTAGTGATATGTCTAGTTCACAAGATCAATAAACGCGATCGACGCCCTTCGCGAGCGCCCACCGCTCGTGGTCCCGCCATTCCCCGTCGATCTTGATGAACCCGGGAGAGAACCCCTCCCTGCGGAAACCGAGCCGCTTCACCAGCCGGACCGACGCGTCGTTCCCGGGCTGGATGTCGGCCTCGACGCGGTGCAGTTCCAACCGCTCGAAGGCGTACCTCACAGCGAGCGCGACCCCTTCGCTCAGGTATCCCTGTCCCGCGTAGGGCAGGAAGGCCGCGTACCCCAGCATGCCGCGCTGGTAAGAGTCGCGGACGATCCCGTTGATGTTGACGAAGCCGGCCAGGTCTCCCCCGTCCCGCAGGCAGACCACCATTCCGACCGCAGTGACCTCGTCGAACCGCGCGAGATACGCCGAGAACTGCTCCGCCGACACCGGCGGATTGACCCAGGGCCGATGGAACGCGGAACTGGCACACGCCAGCTCGACGAACCGCGCCTCATCCTCGGCCCGCACCCGCCGGACCGCCACCCGGGCCCCCACCCTCAACTCCACGCCCACCCGCGAAATCTACGCCACCCGCCCCAGCGCCGGTGTGTCGTGTTCAGGGGCTCCCCTGGTCCGCGGGGGATGGTTCGTACCCGAAGCGGGAGCCTGGCGGCGCCAGAGCGGTGAGGCGTTCCAGCATGCGCTCGGTGTTGGCCCCCCACATCTTGGAGAGCACCCAAGTGCGGTCGCCGTCGTGGAGGGGGGACTCCAGAAACCAGCGTCGCAGCCGTTCGCTGAATCCCGGATAAGCCGTCGCCAGAGCGTCCGCAAGGTCCTCTCCGGTCAGCGTGCCGTCGACCGAGATGAACTTGGAGTTGGGCAGTGCCTCGGCGAGCTGTTCCGCTGCGACGCCGGCCCGGTGGAGGCCCGTCACCATGGCCAGGACGGCACGCCGCTTGCGGAGAGGCTCGGTGCGTCCATCCGGAGTGGTGATCACGTACGGCGTCCAGTCGCGGCCGTCGCCGGTGCGCGCCGCTCGCGCCCGGGTCTCGCGGCGCCTGAGCTGGATCGTCAGCTCGCTCGCTTCCGGGAGTGGGATGACCTGCTGGACGTCCAGCAGGAGCCGATCGCCCACCTTGTACGGGGTGAGACGAACGCACTGGATGTCCAGCCCGTACACCTCGGTCAGCCAGAGGACGGTCGTGGTGATCTCGCGGTCGAAACCGCCGGAGACCAGCACGATGCGGACCTCGCGGCTGAGCACGGTGTTCTCCCCGTCGGCCTCCTCCAGCCAGTCGGTGAGGCGGGAGTGCGCCTCCTCGACGGCGGACGGCTCCACCCGCGCCAGGTACCGCTCGTAGTGCTCCACCAGGTCTTCGAAGGTCATCGCGGAGATCATCGCGGCGTACCGCAGCGCCTGGAGCTCCAGATGGCCGCCGTCCTCGGTCCGCTTGAGCTCGAAGACGACGAGATGCCCCTCCCGGTCGATGCCCAGAAGGTCGATGCGGCGGCGGGCGTCGGTGAAGGCTCCGAACTCCTCGGAGACGATCAGCACCCCGTCGGCGATGGCGCTGATGCGAGCGCGCAGCAGGCGTTGCAGGTCCGCCCGTTCGAGTACCTGCTCCGCCGTGAAGGTGGACGAGGGCACCGGTACCAGCGATTCGGGCGTCATTTCGAACAGCGGCATGGCTTCGGTCCCTCCCTGGCCGGCGTCGAGCACTCAAGGGAAGCACAACATCGAAAGCGTCGTATTACGGAGCGCTTACGGGATCTGGTGGGCGGGGCTTGTGGTTCTACGATCGCGGGGGTGTGGAGCATCGGAAGGTTGGTTCTGGTAGTCGCCGCGCCGCTCGTCCTGGCCGTGGCGGGGTGGGTTCACCCCCACGGACTGTCCAGGGGGACCGCGGAAGACTGGGCTCACCTGCATATCGTGCTGCTGCCTGTGTTCCCGCTGCTGCCGGCCGGATTGCTGGTGGTCCTGTGGCATCGGCCTCACCGCAACATCGCGGGCGTGGCCAGCGGGGTGGCGTGGGTCGCCGCGTTCGCCTATGCCGCCTACTACACAGGGCTGGACGCGGTCGCCGGTATCGCGGCGGGGACCACCGTCGAGCACGCTCCGCAGACCGCGGATCTGGGAGCGCTGAAACAGCCGCTCTACGACACCGGCGACGCACTCGGGCATATCGGTGCCTACGCCCTCATCGTCGCCGTCGTGGCCGCCGCGGTCGCGTTGTGGCCGCGGCACGGCGTCCGCGTTCTTCCAGGCACGGCCGTCCTGCTGGTATCCGGCTGGTCGTTCATCGACAGCCACATCTTCTGGCCGCGCGGCGTGTTCACGATGCTGGGATTCGCGTTGGGCTTCGCTCTCCTCGACTGGGCGTCCAGGACGAGCACGGTGCCTGCTACCGGACGAACGCCGGGAGCAGGTCGGACATAGGCGCCACGTCGGTCACGAAACCGAACCGGCCTTCGCGCATTTCGCGGGCGCCGTCCAGGAACGAGCGCATGGCCAATCTGGAGAGCGCGCCGCCGATGCTCACCCGCCGCACGCCGATCTCGGCCAGTTGGTCCAGGGTGATCGAGGGGTCGGCGAAGCCCATCACGACGTTGACGGGCTTGCCGACGGACGCGACCACCGTGCGCATCTGGTCCAGGGTGCGCAGGCCGGGCGCGTACAGGACGTCGGCACCGGCCTCCTCGAAGGCCTGGAGGCGCCGGATGGTGTCGTCGAGATCGTCGATCCCGTAGAGCAGGTTCTCGGCTCGGGCCGTCAGCACGAGCGGGACGGGCAGGGTCCGGGCGGCCTCCACGGCCGCGCGCACCCGCTCGACGGCCAGGCCGAAGTCGTAGATCGGGCTGCGCCGGTTCCCCGTCGTGTCCTCGATGGACGCCCCGACGGCGCCGTGCGCGCAGGCCTCCGCGATCATCTTCGCCGCCTCGGCGGGGTCGTCGGCGAAGCCGTTCTCCAGGTCGGCGTTGACGGGCAGCGGGGTCGCCTCGTCGATGGTGCGGCAGTTGTCCAGGATCTCCTGGCGGCCCGCACGGCGCCGGCCGTGCAGGTTGGCGACACCGAGGCTGGTGGTGGCGAGTGCCTCGAAACCGAGGTGCGCCAGCAGCCGCGCCGTCCCGGCGTCCCACGGGTTCGGAAGCAGCAGCGGTTCGGGGCGCTGATGCAGGGCCTGGAAAGCGGTCGCTTTGGCGGCTTGATCGGTCATGTTCCCAGCCTCGCCCGCGAATCGGCCATCAGTCAAATGCATGTTCCCGATGCGATTCATCAGTAATACTGATGGGGATGACCATCGACGAGATCGAGACGTTCGTGTGCATCGCCGAGGTGGGCGGGTTCACCGAGGCGTCCACGCGGCTCGGACGGTCCCAGCCGGCGATCAGCCGGCGCATCCGCGAGCTGGAACGCTCGCTTGGCGCGCCGCTGTTCGACCGCACCGGCCGCCGCGTCGCCCTCACCGAGGCCGGGAAGGCGCTCCTCCCGCACGCCCAGGCGGCGCTGGCCGCCGTCCGCGACGGCGAGCAGGCCGTCCGGGACGTGGCGGGCGAGGCGCAGGCCCTGAGCGTCGCCATCGTCGGAACGCTCGCCGACTCGCACATCGTCGACGCGCTGCGCGCGTTCGAGGCGCGTTTCCCGGATGCCCCCGTCGACCTGCGGACGGCCACGAGCCGCGAGGTGAGCGTCCTGGTCCGCACCGGTGAGGCCGCGCTGGGGTTGCGCTACTTCCCCGATCCCGATCCCGCGCTGGAGTCCGTCCCGCTCGGCGCGGAGCGGCTCCTGGTCGTGGTGCCCGCCTCGCACGAGATCGCCGAGCGGCGGATACCGGATCTGGGGCCCCTCCGGGACGAGCGCTGGCTCGGCTTCCCACCCGAGCGCCTCCAGCCCGACTCGTTCGGGCACGTGCTGCGACGGCAGCTGGCGGCGGCCGGGCTCGCCGACCCCTCCATCACCCTGATCGACAGCCTCACCGCGCAGAAACGCCTGGTGGAGGCCGGGCTCGGGGTGGCGCTCATGCCGCTCAGCGGCATCCGCGAAGAACTGCGCATCGGCAGCCTGCGCACGGTCGAGGTGCAGGGCCTGACAGCGGAACTGCCCGTGGTCGCCGTCCGCCGGAAGGACGGCTACCAAAGCCGCCTGACGAGCGCGTTCCTCGCAGAGCTCAAAGCCCACACTCCTGACCTGCGCTGACCCGATCGGCCACCGCGACACCGAGCCCACGGGGCGCCCAAGCGTGAAGGCGTGTGCGGCGGGCTGACTAGCTGAGTGTCACCGGCCCGTTCGGCCCTTCCAGGCGTGCGGCCAACGACGGACGCGCGCCCTCTCGTACGTTCAGCTCGACCCCGAGGGCTGACACATCCTTCCGCGCGGCCTCGGGTTCGGGATGGACGGCGTCGAACGAGAGCAGGCGCACGACGGGGAGTTCACGCGCCGGATGAGGCGTTTCGCCCCAGTCGATGAGGAACGGCACCGGTCCCGTCCGGGGCGCCGTCAACCTCCACCGCAGCAGTTCCCCACCGGGACGTCGACGCGACATCTCCTGGGCGGGCCCGGGGTCGTACCCGGCCGCCCGAGCACGATCGATGGTCCCGTCCAGATCGTCGGTGGCCACGGCCCAGCCGACCAATCCGGGCCCGGTCAGATCGTCGATCCCGAACAGCCGAGGCCCCGCCGGATCGGGCTGCCCGGGGTCCGGTCCGATGACCTCAAGGAAGGCTGCACCGCCGAGGCCCAGCAGGTGGTTCCGGGTGCCCTTGCCGACGTGCGACCCGCCCGGCACCGGCCGCACCCCGGTCAGGCGTGCGACGTCCTCGACCGCCGCGGCCAGATCGGGGGCCGCGTACACCAGATGATCAAGATTCATTCCGGGACCGTAACCCGGGCGCGCCACCTCCCGGAAGGAGGAAGGCACCCCCGGCGGCCCCCGGACCCGACCGGGGACGGCCACACTGAGCCCATGGAAACGGCCACACTGAGCCCATGGAATACGTCGGCAGGGTGCCCGCCCCACCCCTCGATCGCTTCATCGACGACATCTACTGCCTGACCGGGGTGCCGCACCACCACCGCATGGACGTCCCGCCAATGCCCTCGGCACACCTGTTCATCAACCTGGGCGGCCCTACACGCCTATGGGATTCCGACCCTTCGGTACCGTCGGCGGCGCTCAGCGACGGATGGTTCATGGGCCTATGGACCCGACGTTTCCGCTACGAGTACCCCAACCCGGTTCGGCTGGTCGGGGTGCACTTCAAGCCTTGGGGGCTGTCACCGTTCGTCGGCATGCCGGCGTCCGAGCTGCGGAACCGCTGGGTGCCGGTGGACGACGTCTGGCGACGGTCCATCGACCGGATCCGGAACCAGGTGGGCGACGTGACCTCGCCCACCGAGGCACTGCGGGCAGTGGAGACGGAGTTGCTGTCGCGGCTCGCCGAGGCGCCCTCGCGCGGCCTCGGCCTGGTCCTGCACACCGGTCGGCGTCTGGAGGCCTCCCACGGCGCGATCCCGGTCCGTGCGCTGGCCGAGGACGCGGGGGTGAGCGGCAACCACCTGGCCGCGCGGTTCACGTCTCATGTCGGGGTCACCCCGAAGCGGGTGGCGCGGATCTACCGCTTCGCTCGGCTGATCCTTTCCGTGGACGCCCGGCGTCCGGTCGACTGGTCGGACCTCGCGCACGCGGCGGGCTATTACGACCGGGCCCATTTCACCAGGGAGTTCAAGGACTTCACCGGCCACACCCCGACGGAATTCCTGGCCCTGCGGCGCCGGTTCCCGGCCGAGGAGGGGTTCCCGCCGGACGCCGGCCCGATGCCCGCGGAGTGATTTCTTACATGCCCGGCCGCGGCCGGGAACGACAAGATCGGAGAACGGAGGCGCAGGAAGACTGGAGGACGACCCGTGGGCACAGTGATCATGCATAGCGTGACGTCGGTGGACGGCTTCATCGCCGACGAGAAGGACGACGTCGGGCCGCTCCACGACTGGTACTTCAACGGCGACACCCTTATCGTCGAGGCCGGCGGGTACGACCACTCCGGAGCCGGAAGCGGCTTCAGGGTCTCGCGGGCATCGGCCGAGTACGTCGGGGCGATGTGGCGGTCGATCGGCACGATCGTGATGGGCCGCCACCTGTTCGACCTGGTGAACGGCTGGGAAGGGCGGCCACCCACGGGCGACCACGTGGTCGTCGTGTCCCACCGTCCGAAGCCCGAAGGCTGGCACCCCGAAGCGTCCTACCACTTCGTCGATGACGTGACGGCCGCGATCGGCAAGGCCCGCGAGCTGGCCGGGGACCGTGCCGTCGCCGTGAACGCCGGCGACGTGGGCGGCCAGGCCCTCGCCGCCGGCCTCGTGGACGAGGTGGCGATGGACGTCGTGCCGGTGGTGTTCGGTGCGGGCAAGCGCTACTTCGGCGCCATCGCCGCCCAGCGCCTCCTGGAGGACCCCCATGTGGTCGTCCAGGGCGAAGGGGTCCTGCACCTGAAGTACGGGGTTCGCCGCCAGCTCTGACGGCCACGGCAGGCTAAAGGGCTATCCGAACAGCCACTTCGTTGGCCCACTGTCAGGTTTTCCCTAGACGGGTGCCCGTGGTTGGCCTCACATGAGGATGTGGAGCTGATTTCAGAGGTGGAGTTCCCGGCGTCATATCGGGCCGCCGATCGCTGTGCGCAATTGGGGCAGCAGAGGCTTCTCGTCGCCACCAGGCTCCGGCTGGCCGCACTCGTCGCCGCGGCGCTCTTCGGGGCTCTGAGCCTGGAGAGCGGACGCTTGGACCTCGCCGCCTTCGGAGCCGCCACGGCACTGATCGTGGCCCTGGTGACCGACGTCTATCTGCTGACCGTGCGGCCGGACCGGCATTGGTACGCGGCGCGTGCCATGGCTGAGTCGGTCAAGTCGTTGGCGTGGCGCTACCTGGTCGGGGGCCGTCCCTTCGACCAGGGGGACGAGGACGGGCGCCACGTCGACGAGCAGCTGCTTCGCCGGTTCGGCAGCATCGCGGACGCTCTCCGGGGCGTCGTCGTGGTGCCGCCTCCTGAAGGGGGGCTGGAGGTCACGAACGCGATGCGGCAGATGAGGGCGCTGCCATTGGACGAACGACGGCATGCCTACACGCTGGGCCGGATCAATGATCAGCGCTCGTGGTACTCCGCCCGGGCGCTTCTGAACGAGCGGCGAGCCGCCAGGTGGTCGGTCGTGCTCGCCGTGGTCGAGGCGATCGGGCTCGTCTGCGCCGTGCTGAAGGTGGTGCAGTTGGTCGACATCGACCTGGCCGGGGTGGCGGGCGCGCTGGCCGCCGCGGGTGTGGCCTGGCTGCAGACCCGGCAGCACCATCAGCTGGCCAGCGCCTACGCGGTCGCCGCCCAGGAGCTGGCCGACATCGCCTCGCGCGCGCACTGGCCCGAGACCGAGGCGGAGTGGGCGCATTTCGTCGACGAGGCGGAGGAGGCGATCTCGCGTGAGCACACTCTCTGGTGGGCATCGCACAGCTGATCCCGCCCCGGCCGGACGCGTGGCAGGATGGCGCCGGGGCAAGGATGGTGATCGTTTGGTGGCACGCATCGCCGTGACCGGCCATCGGGACCTGACCCCGCGGTCGGCTTTCACGGTGGAGGCGCGGATCCGGGAGCTGCTCGGTTCCCGTGCCCCGGAGTTCGTGGGGGTCTCCTGCCTCGCGGAGGGCGTCGACCAGATCTTCGCGAACGTCGTCCTCGAACTCGGCGGGACGCTGGAAGCGGTGGTCTGCGCCGCCGACCGTCGTCATGCGCTTCCCGTGTCCGCGCGGGCGCTGTACGACCGGATGCTCGCCGCGGCCACCGTGATACGCCGCCTCCCGTTCTCCAGCTCCACCTCGCACGCCCATCAGGCGGCGAACGCCGTCATGCTGGAGTCGGTGGACGAACTGATCGCGGTCTGGGACGGACGGCCGGCGGCGGGACGGGGCGGCACGGCGGAGGTCGTCGAGGAGGCCCGGCGCCGCGGCATCCCGGTCCACCGGGTCTGGCCGCCCGGCTCCGCGCGATCTTCGCGCAGGTCCGATGAGGCCCGTCTCAATTGACCGGACCGCATATGGCCGAGCAGCCTGCTGACAGCAAGAACAAAAGACCGTAGCATATCCATTGCACTCCGTGACATCTGCGTCATGTGAATCCGATCAATAAACCGAAAGACTGGATGGGCCTTGGATCGCATACGAGTGTTTCTCGCCTGGTCTCAGCAGGTTTCTGAGGAGAGCGCCCTGAACAAGGCTCTCGACATTGTGCGAAAGCAGCTCGCCGAGCGCGACTACGATGTGTACGACTGGAGCCAGCAGCAGCACATCCGCAATATCGGCGCGGAGATAGAGAACCAGCTCCTCCAGTGCGACCTGATGATCCTGGAGGGGTCGTCGGGCCGGCCCAACCTGGCATTCGAGGTCGGCTTCGCACGGCGTGCGGACATTCCTGTCATCGTTTTGAAGCAGGAGGACTCGGAGGCTCTTCCAGAGGACTTCGGAGCACCCAAATACCTGCAGTATCCGAACGACGCGAGCTGGGAAGCGAACTTCAAGCGCTTCGAGACGGATCTGCGCAAGCTGCTCGATGCGCTGCAGAGCGGCGCACTCAGCCCGGGACATCGAGAGCTTCGCCGCGCACGCTCCGAATTCCACCACGGCGTGCAGCAGGTACTGGACAACTATCAAGGCGATCACGCCCACCTGCACCTGATGGACGGCCTGGTCAAGGCGATGGCGAGTGGGATCCGCGAGGGCGGGCAGTCGATCATCGCCGCGCACTCCGACTACTACGTGCGGATGTTCAACGCCCTGCAGAAGCGTCCGAACCTCCAGGTCAAGGCGATCGCCGACCTCACCGACGACATCGAGCCGTTCTGGAAGTCCAGCAAGCCGGACCTGACCACTCCCGTGGGCGAGCGCGTCTTCCTCGTCGACTGGAAACTGTTCTTCGAACGCGAGTCGGAACTGTCGCGCTACATCGACACCTGGCGCAAGGAGCTCCTGCGGCACAAGGACTACAAGATCTTCGTCGCCACCAAGGACGACATCGACCCGCGTGCCCGGCACCCGTTCAGCACGGAGACGGTCGGCCTGAACCTGCTGCTCATCGAGGACGACGCCACCTTCGGCGGCTACCGCCGCAGCCGGGACTTCAAAGAGCAGCAGATGTTCGTCGTGGAGCACGATGAACACCGCTGCGAGAACGCGCGGGTGTTCTACAACGCGGTGGTGGAGGGCGCGGTCCAGTTCGATCCGGCCGACGACTTCGTGAGCCTGAAGCGCAAATGGCTGAGCAAGCACCGGATCGGCCAGTGGGACTTGGCCTGGAACCAGCAGACCGAGCGCCGGCCGCCGGCCTACTTCGACCGGTACGACCAGCACGTTCGATGCTGGATCCCGCCCTACAACGAGTTCATCTCCGAATGCGCCGCGGCAGTGGCCCGCGAGATCCTGCACATCCGCCAGGGCACCGGCAAGCCGGTGGACCTGCTGGAGGTCGGGCACGGCACGGGCAGCCTGACCGCACTGATCCTGCCCTGGATCAAGCACCTCAGCGAGCCGTCCGAAGCCCTCGGCGACCTCCCGCCGGTCGGCCGCTACTACGCGGTCGACCGCGCCGAGCAGATGCACAACATCGCCCGCGAATACCTCGGTGACGACGTCAACGCCCGCGTCCACCTTCTCAAGCAGATCGCCTGGCAGGGCGTGCGCGAGGATCTCCGTTACGACGTCATCTTCGGGTCCCTGGTGATGCACTTCATGCTCGACCGCGCCACCGGACCCGTCAGCGCCGACAGCTTCTTCAAGGAATGCATCCGCCGCCTGCAACCAGGCGGAAGCCTGGTCTTCTCCGATTCGTTCGGCATCGACGAGGGTTCGGGAATCGACTCCGGCGAAGCGGCCGGGCAATGGCGCGACGCCATGGTCGCGCACGGGCTGTCGGAAGACTACGCCAGCGGGTTCATCAGCGGAAACGCCGACATGATCGGCGCCTTCTCCTGCGAGGAACTCCGGGAGAGCGCCATCCGCACCGGACTGATCCCCGTGGGCGAGCGCTCGGTCGGCGCCATCCCGTTCTTCAAGGTCATGACCTTCCGGCGTCCCCCTCAGGAGGCCGGGCCGACCGACAGTCCCGCGACGTAACCCAGGGCCAGCGCCCTGGCCGCCGCGGCCACGGCACCGTCGGGCGGCAGGAAGTCGGACTGGTGCAACGGCGCGGGCTGGAACTCCGGCGCACCACGCAGGCCTACGAAAATCATCAATGCCGGGCAGACGGTCCTGTAGTGGGCGAAGTCGTCGCCGCCGCAGGAACGCCAGGGCGGCGCGAGCCGGAAACCGCCGATCGCGGCGAGCGACCGAGCTGCGAGCGCCGCCCTGTCGTCGTTCACCAGCGCCGGTTCGCTCTTGGGAAACGTCAACTCGGCGGTGCAGCCGTGCGCCTCGGCGACACCGGTCGCCATCCGCCTCACGGCGTCGCGCAGCCGGTCCTGGTCACGCTCGTCCAGGGCGCGGAAGGTGACCTTGGCCTCCGCCTCATCGGGAATGATGTTCTCCGTCGAGCCCGCCCGCACGCTCCCGACCGTCAGCGTCGCCGCCCGAGTCGGATCCACCTGGCGTCCGACCAGGCCGTTCAGCCCGACCACCAGGTGGGCCAGCGCCAGCACGGGATCGGTGGCCTGATGCGGGTAGGCGGCATGCCCGCCCGCCCCCTTGATCACGATGTGCACCGCGTCGGCGGCGGCGTTGACGGCCCCCGGCTCGATCCCGACACCGCCCCAGGGCAGCTCCGGATGGACGTGCACGGCGATGGCGGCCCTCACCCCGACCGCCAGTTCCGGATCGTTGACCAGCGCCAGCGCCCCGGACGGATGCCGCTCCTCACTGGGCTGGAACACCGCGGTGAGCCTGGCCGGCAGCCCGTCCCGCATCCGGTGAGCAGCACGCACCAGGGCGACCAACGCCGCGAGATGCACGTCATGACCGCAGGCATGCATGTTCTCACCCGTAGCGGCGTACGGCGCCCCGGTCCGTTCTCTGATCGCCAGAGCGTCGAGCTCGGCCCGAACCCAAACGGCGTCGTGGGACGCGTCCCCAATCGAAACCAGCCGTCCCGTCCCGGCGAAACTCCGCCCCTGGACAGGAAGGGAATCCTCGATGAGCGCGACCGTGGCATGCTCTTCCGACCCGAGTTCCGGAACGCGGTGAAGCCGATGACGCAGTTCGACCGCGGCTGGAATTTCGTCGGCCAGCAACCTCAGCAGTTCCTGCAGGGTGTCGATCGCGGGTGGGGCCAGAGAACCGTCAGCGGTCATGTCACGATGCCCTATCCGTTGACTACCGAGGCCCAGAATGACAGGCACACCAAACACTGCCAAGAGACACCGACATGCCGGCAAGCGATGTCGCCTCCAGGCAAGGTGACCGGCTCGGCCCACGCCGGAGCGTGAGTTGATCTTGAACGCGGAGCCCGACTATCGATTTCCGGGTGTGGATCGGGCCTGAAAACGTCCGCGATCAGGGATCGCTCTGTTGCCGATCGGCGAACCGGTCAGCCGGAGAGGTTCCAGATCCGGATCGTCTTGTCCTCGGAGCCGCTGGCGATCTTCTTGCCGTCCCGGCTGAACGCCACCGAATTGACCTGGCCGGAGTGTCCTATCAGGTTCGCGCGGATTCGCCTCGACATGACATCCCAGAGCCTGATGACGTTGCCGAGCCCCCAGCTGGCGATGGTCTTGCCATCGGGGCTGTAGATCACATTGGCCACCAGATCGCCCTCGGCCCGGTCGAAGGCGAGCGTACTACGGCCCGTCGCCACCTCGTAGAGCCGGAGGCTGTGTGTCCCGTCAGAGTCGGGCACGGCAAGCGTCTTGCCGTCGGGGCTGAACGCGACGTCATCGCCGGTGGCATCGGTGATCATATGGACCGTGCGCCCCGTGTTGGCGTCCGACAGCCGGACCTCCCTGCCCCGGCCCGGATTGGCGAGCAGCCGGCCATCGGGACTGAACGCCACATTGCGGAACCCGTTGCCGTCGGGCAGCCCGACCTTGACCCGCCGCGTCGCCGTATCCCAGATCGTGACCGTGCCGCGATTCGAGACACCGGCGAGTGTCTTACTGTCCGGACTGAACGCCAGTGACTTCATGATCGATTTGCTCTGGGTCATGGGGCCGACCCGGCGCCGGTCCGCCACCCGCCAGAGGTAGGTGGTGGCCTCCCCGACCCGGTTGCCACCGCTGGCGAGCCACTTCCCGTCGGGACTGAACGCGACCGTGTCGACCGACGACCCGCCGATCCCGGGTGGACTGACCAGCATGGCAAGGCGCTTTCCGCTACCGGCGTTCCAGAGCCAGGTCTTGGCGCCGCCGATGATGAGATCGTCGTCCGTGCTGGCGAGCAGCGCGCCGTCGGGGCTGAAAGCCACCGACGTGACCCGGTGCGCATGGCCGGTCAATTGGATCGCGTTGGTGATCTCGACGGGAGTGCCCGGCCGGCCGGTGTCGCCACCGTTCGAGTCCGCCGTACGCGCAGGGTTGGACCCGGCGGCCGGAGGCGAGCCTTGCTCTCCCTCCCGCCCGCCCGGCACGAGCCACGCCACGGCGGCGAGCAGAACCATGGCGACGGCGCCGGCCCCGATCAGCAGGACGGTACGCCGCCCGGATCCGCGCCTGCTGGGCGGCACGGAGGAACCCTTGGACGGGCCGGAGTGACCAGGCGGCAACGTCGCCCCGGAAGCACCGGTGTACGGCTGCGGCGGATGACCGGCATACGCTCCCGGGTATCGGCCCGGCGGGACCGGTGCGCTCAATGCGCCTGGGGTGCCGGGAGACGAGAGCAACTGGTCGGTCTGGGGGTCGGCCTCGCTCCCGCCCGCCGGTGCGTACGATCCCTGTCCACCCTCGGCCGCCGATGCCAGCAACCGTTCGGCCTGGTCCAGCGTCGGGCGCTGGTTCGGGTCCTTGCGCAGCAGCGCATACAGCAGCGAGGTGAGGCGGTCGGCCTGTTCCGGCGGACGCGGATCCCGGGTGAGCACGGCGGACAGAACCGCCATCACGCTCTCGCCCTCGAACGGAGGCCGGCCTTCCACAGCCGTGTAGAGCGTCGCGCCGACCGACCACAGGTCCGACGCGGCAGAGCCGCGTTCGTGCTCCGCTTGCTCGGGTGCCATGTACGTGGGCGTGCCCATGATCACACCCGACCGGGTCAGCTGGGCGTCACCGGCGAGGCTGGCGATGCCGAAGTCGGTGATCACCACGCGGTCGCCGTCGAGGAGCACGTTGCCCGGCTTGAGGTCGCGGTGGACGATGCCAGCGTCGTGCGCGACTCGCAGCGCGGCGAACATCGCCCCCGCGATGGCGGCGACACGCTCGACGGGCAGGGCGCCGTCGGCCCTGATGGCGTCGGCGAGCGAGCGACCGCTGACGAACTCCATGACGATGAGCGGAGCGCCGTCGTGCTCGATGACGTCATGCACCGTGACGATTCCGGGGTGGTTCAGCCGACCGGCCGCGCGGGCTTCCCGCATAGCCCGCTGGGTGAGCACTTGCCGCTGTTCATCGGTGATGTCGGACGGCAGGAGGAGCTCCTTGATCGCCACTTCGCGGCCGATCAACTCGTCCCGGCCGAGCCAGACCCGGCCCATCCCTCCGGCGCCGAGCACTCTGGCCAGGCGATAGCGCCCAGAGATCAACATTCCCTGTGAAGCCGCCACGGCTCGTGACTATAGGGATATACCGTCCCCTGAGCCGCTGGACGAGAATCTTGGTATAGCGAGAGACACATCCGCCCTCGTGGTCTGCGCTGAACCGCCCCGAGACTCCACCGAAGGCGGGCCGGGCACATCACCATGCGAGGTCGGTTTCCACACACCATCAAGTCCGCCATAGGGCGCAGTCGACTCGACCGCTCATCGGCAGAAGCCAACGCAAAGCCCTCGGCGTCGGACAGGGAAGGCTCCAGGCGGGTCAGCCGAAGTCCGATGGCGCGAACAGCAGAACGGCCCGACCTATGTTTCGGTCGGGCCGCATCTGTGATTACGGGTGGAGGTGGCGGGAATCGAACCCGCGTCCTTCGGTGATGGGTCAGGGCTTCTCCGGGTGCAGCCTGCTTGGCGTTTTCTCAGCCCCGGCGCTCACGCAGGCGTGTCGCCGACGGGCTCAGTCGCTGTTGGGTGTCCCTACCGGCCCCGCGACCGGGCCGGCAGGTGGAGTCTCCTTACGATGCCAGACCCCGGGTCGGAGACGCTCCCGGGCTGACAGAGTTCACTCCTCGCTCAGGCGGCGAGGGCGAACTCGGACTGCTTCTTGTTGGCAGTTATTGGTTTGCTGTCACAGGATTTACGAGGTCACGACAGCAACCCTCGACCCGCTTCCCCTGGCTCGAACGACCGAAGTCGAAGCCGGTCACCCCCATGTTCAGTTGTCAAAGCGAGCGTCCGGGGACGTCCGCACGATGACGGTACAAGCATAACGTGCGGGCGGGCAATCGGATTCCCCGGCGGCACACGTGAACCCCGGTGGGTGCGAACGGTGTCGCGCCCACCGGGGTCGACCGGCAGGGTCGGGCCGGTCCGGACGGCGGAGCCTCCCCCGAGACGAGGCTCCGGTCTCATCACGGCGACTGAGTCCGCAACCCCCCAAGCGGAGTCTCAGTCACCCGTAAAGACGCCCGGAGAGCACGGGATGGTTGCGTCCGGGTCGTAAAGAGCTCACAAAGCCCTATCCGCCGAGGAACCTCGCGGCGATGGCGGGGGTGTTGACGGCGCCCTCGACGGCGATGGCGAAGGCTCGGTCGCCGCTGGAGCCGACGAACCAGGAGACGGTCTTCTCGCGGCCGCCCTCGGTGTAGGTGGCGAGGGCGGCGACACCGCCGGAGACGCGGGCGCCGCGGGCGTTGCCGCGGGACGCGGTGCGGCCCAGGGTCCTCTTGAGGTTCGAGATGGACTCGGACGGGGGGCTCTGGGCCTGCGGCGCCTGGGCGGTCGTGGACGGCTCCTTGAAGACGTAGGGGGGCCGCCAGGTGCCGCTGTACGCGGCGGCGGCCACCATGGCCATCGCCAGGGGGCTGACCTGGACGGCGCCTTCGCCGACCATGGCCGCGGCCTTGTCGCCGTCGTTCGCGGGCACCGGAACGGAGCCGGTGAAGGCGGGGACGCCGAGATTCCAGTTCTTGCCGATCCCGAGCGTGGACGCCTCCCGGAGGAGGGCCTGGGCGTCCACCTTGCTGCTGAGCTGCGCGAGCGTCGTCTTGCAGGACGCGGCGAAGTGGTTGGCGAAGCTGCCGTCGGGGCGGGCCTGGTTGGTGAACGTCTTGCCGCCGACGGTGACGGAGGCGGGGCAGGTGGTCTCGGTGGACTGCTTCATACCGCCCTGGGAGAACAGCGACAGCGCGGACACGATGCCGAACGTGAGGCCGGGCGGGTAGTGGCCCTCGAAGGCGAGGTTGCGGCCGTCCGTCCCGTGGTTGGACACGGCCAGGACCTCGCCGGTGCTCGGGCGCACGGCCACCATGGACGCGGGGAGCCGCAGGTTCCGCAGGGCGTTGTCGGCCCGCCGCTGGTAGCCGGGGTCGAGCGTCGTCTGGACCTTCTGCGGCTCCTGGCCGGGCCAGGAGCGCAGCTCCTCGGTACTCTCGCCCGACTCGTCCTGGGCCACGACCCGGACGGTCGGCGTCCCGGCGAGGCGGCGCTGCTGGAGCAGCTGGATGCCGCTGACGCCGATCGTGTCGCCCGGCTGGTAGGGGGCGCCGACCTGCTGGAGCCGGTCGGCGGTGGCGGGGCCGAGGCTGCCGACCAGCTCGGGCGCGTACGCGGGCATGATCGGCGCTCGGACGCCCTGGAGCCGCAGGCCGGGGACGTTGGCGAGCCGCTGGATCAGCGCGTTGTGCGTGGGGACCTGCAGCGTCAGGAGCGGCAGGAACGTCTGCGGCGGGGCGGACCGGACGCGGCCGAGGAGGCGTTCGGCGTCCAGCCGCCGGCCACCGTCGATCTTGGTCTGCTTGGCGAGCAGGTCGAGGGTCTTCTGCGGGTCGGCGAGCTGCCCGGGGAACACGCCGATGTTGTAGGCGCCGGTCTCGCGCATCACCGACCGGCCCTGCGTGTCGGTGATCGGGGCGCGCTTCGGCGTCTCGGTCACCACGGCGAGCCGCTGGCCCGGCTTCAGCTTGGTGTTGATGATGGACGGGCTCCAGACGACCTTCCACTTGCCGCCGACGCGGCGCAGGTGCATCAGGCCCGGGTACTGCCACGGCTGCCCGTTCTCACCGAGGTCGATCTTCACGGTGAAGCGGGCGTCGGCCTCGTCGCCCTTCTTGACGATCTGGTCGACGCTGGAGCCCTGGACCTCGGTGCCGAGGGACAGCCGCAGGGACGCCGCGTCGAGCTGCTGCCGGACGCGGCTCAGCGCGTCCTCGATCTGCTGCCGGTCGCCGCCGACGGTCCGCCCGGCGGCGGCCTCGTAGTTGCCGACCTGCCAGGCGATCAGGAAGTCGCGCACGGCCGGCATCGCGGACGGCTCGGCCCAGCATCCCGTCGTCATGGTCCCGACCAGGGCGCCGCAGGCCGTCAGCGCGACCGCCCGGCGCCGGGTACTCGGACGCTGCATGACCGGGGCCCCGCCGCGGGCCCCACGCCGGCCTCGGATCGTCATCGACACCCTTCACCGTCTCCTGAACCGGGCCGCCGCCGCCTTCTGCATCTCCCGCTCGGCTTCCCGCTTGGCGATCGCCTGGCGCTTGTCGTAGGTCTTCTTACCACGGGCCAGCCCGATCTCGATCTTGGCCTTGCCGTCCTTGAAGTACAGGGACAGCGGGATCAGCGTCCAGCCGGGCTCCTCCGACTTGGCGATGATCTTCTGGATCTCGCGCCGGTGCAGCAGCAGCTTGCGGCGCCGGCGGGGCGCGTGGTTCGTCCAGGTGCCCTGCGTGTACTCGGGGATGTGGACGTTCTCCAGCCACACCTCGCCGTCCCGCACGTGCGCGTAGCCGTCGGCGAGGGAGGCGCGGCCGGCGCGCAGCGCCTTCACCTCGGTGCCCATGAGCACCATGCCCGCCTCCCACGTGTCGTCGACGTGGTAGTCGTAGCGGGCGCGCTTGTTCTGGGCGATGATCTTCCGCCCGGTGTCCTTCTTCCGCCCGGTGTCCCGTGCCACGTCATCCGTCCTTGTCCGGCGGTCGTCGTTCCTAGTCCGGCTGTGCCGCGCGCAGGCCGCGCAGCACCGCCCGGGCGCGCTGCTCGGCCTCCGCGGGAGGGCGGTCGGCCGAGACCGCCACGTCGGGTTCGATCCCGACCCCGTCGAGGCTACGGCCGCCCGGGGTGCGGTAGCGACCGACGGTCAGCTCGATCGCCGAGCCGTCGGCGAGCTTGAGGGTTTCCTGGACCGATCCCTTCCCGTATGTACGCGATCCTACGATCACCGCGCGGTCGCGGTCGCGCAGAGAGC
The DNA here is from genome assembly GCF_900115095.1 of Actinomadura madurae. Classification (GTDB taxonomy): domain Bacteria; phylum Actinomycetota; class Actinomycetes; order Streptosporangiales; family Streptosporangiaceae; genus Spirillospora; species Spirillospora madurae. The sequence continues at coordinate 269,518 of NZ_FOVH01000003.1, read as the reverse complement.
CCGCGACGATCTCGGCCGCGCTGGCGGTGCCGGCGTCGACGAGGACGACGAGCGGCGTCCGCGCGTCGCCGGGCGCGGTGACCGCGCGCCGCTGGACGGGCGCGCCGCGCGGCTCGTACGTCACGACGGGGCCCGCGCGCAGGAACGCCGACGCCGTCTCGACGGCCTCGTCCAGGAGGCCGCCGGGGTTGCCGCGCAGGTCCAGCAGGACGCCGCCCTCGGAGCGCTCCGAGGGGGACCGCCCGGTGACGGCGGCGCGGACGTCCCGCCCGGTGCCGCGGGTGAAGGCGCCGACCCGGATCATCTGCGCGTGGTCGGGAAGATCGGTCACGGTGACGTCTCCTCCAGACACCGGTGTGCGGACAAGGTGGAACCGCTTGGTTCGATGCTCGCGCCGCACGGTCAGTTCGACGGGTCTGTCCGGACGTCCGCGTAACGCCCCGGCGACGCGGGAGATGTCCCAGCCCGCCACGGACGCGTTCCCGATGCCGGTGATGACGTCTCCGGCCCGCACGCCCGCACGCGCCGCGGGGCCGCCCGGCTGCACGCTGGCGACCAGCACGCGGGAGCCGCGGTCACCGGCGCCGAGCCACAGCCCGACGCCGCTGTAGCGGCCGGTCAGCCGTCCCTCGACGTCGTCGTACTCCCGGGCCGGGTAGTAGTGCGCCCACCGGTCACCGAGGCGGCGCAGCATCCCCTCGATCGCGGCGCGGTCGAGGTCGCCGCGCTCGACGGGCTTCGCGGCACGACCCCCGATCTTCGTCGCGGCCTCGTCCAGGACGGAGCCGCCGCCCGCGACGGCCGCGTGCCGCTCGGAGCCCGAGCCGCTCACCACCCCGGCCCCGTACGCGCAGCAGATCGCCGCCGCGACGGCGACCCCGCGCAGCAGGCTTCCGCGCCGCCTGATCAGCGGAGACACGGGCTCGGCGCGGACGCGGAGGGGGTCATGCGGCAAGTGTAGGGCCGCCGGCTGGGCCGGATCCGGCAGTTGCGCCGGATCCGGTCACCACGTCAGATTCTCAGATATCTGCGCAGCGTCAGGAACGACGAGACGGCACAGAGCAGCACGCCGAAGCAGATCGACACGATGATGACGAGGACGACCGTGCTCCAGCCGAGCTGGCTGACAAGCTGGACGTCCCCCGCGAGTCTGTCGACCAGGAGCTTCTTGCTGAACACCAGCAGCACGGACGCGAACAGCCCGCCGATCAGGCCGGCGATCGCGCCCTCCAGGATGAAGGGCATCTGGATATAGGTGTTGGACGCGCCGACCAGCCGCATGATCCCGGTCTCCCGGCGCCGGTTGAACGCCGACAGCCGGACCGTGTTGCCGACCAGCATCACCGCCGCGACCACCTGGATCAACGCGATCGTCAGCGCCGCGACCTGCAGGCCGTTGAGGATCCGGAAGAACCGTTTCAGGATCTCCTGCTCGTTGATCACCGAATCGACGCCCGGCTGGTTCAGCATCGCCTGCGCGACCGCCTTGTACTCCTCCGGGTTCTTCAGCTTCACCCGGAACGAGTCGGGGATGTCGCCCTCACGGGTGCTCTCCACGAAGCCCGGGGAGCCGGAGAAGCGGTCCTTGAACCGCTCGTAGGCCTGCTGCTTGGTCTCGTACTGGACGTTGGAGACCTGCGGCATCTTCTCCAGCTGCGCCTTGAGCGTCTGCCGCTGCTGGTCGCTGACGTCCTGCTTCTGGCAGACGGGGTTGGAGCTCGTCTTGGCGCACAGGAAGATCGACACCTCGATCTTGTCGTACCAGTAGCTCTTGGAGGCGCGGACCTGTTCCCGCAGGAGCAGCCCGGTGCCGAAGAGCGCCATGGCGATGGCGACGGTGATGACGAGGGAGATCGTCATCGTCATGTTCCGGCGGAGACCGATCCAGATCTCCTGGAGAACGAACTGTACGCGCATGCCTCGCTGTCCTTGATCGCCTGTTGTTCCACGGAAGCCCGGGGCGGCCGCGCGGTGCGGCGCGGGTGGCTCCCGCTTCCCGGATCGGGCCCTCCAGGTGTCGTACGACCGGGCGGGAACCGATGGTTCAGATGGTCAGTACGCCTGGCCGTACACGCCGCGCGACTGGTCGCGGACGACGCGGCCGTCCTCCAGCTCGACGACGCGCTTGCGGAACGCGTCGACGATCGCGGCGTCATGGGTGGCCATGACGACGGTGGTGCCGGTCCGGTTGATGCGGTCCAGCACCTTCATGATGCCGATCGAGGTGGCGGGGTCGATGTTCCCCGTCGGCTCGTCCGCCAGCAGGATCATCGGCCGGTTGACGAACGCCCGCGCGATCGCGACGCGCTGCTGCTCGCCGCCGGACAGCTCGTCCGGCATCCGGTGGGCCTTGCCCTCCAGGCCGACGAGGTCGATGACCTCCGGGACGACCTTGCCGATGAAGCGCCGCGGCTTGCCGATCACCTCGAGGGCGAACGCGACGTTCTCGAAGACGTTCTTGTTGGGCAGGAGGCGGAAGTCCTGGAAGACGCAGCCGATCCTGCGGCGCAGGTGCGGCACCTTCCAGTTGCTCAGCCTGCTCAGGTCCTTGCCCGCCACGTGCACGTGACCCTGGGAAGGACGCTCCTCCTTCAGGATGAGGCGCAGGAAGGTCGACTTACCGGAGCCGGAGGGCCCCACCAGGAACAGGAACTCGCCCTTCTCGATGGCGACGTTCACATGCTGCAGGGCGGGCCGGTTCTGGCTCGGATAGACCTTGGTGACGTTGTCGAAATGGATCACGGCTGCATCACGGCGGTTCGCTGTAGGGGTTGGGGAGCGGGCCGGCCCGCGGCCACGGAGGGGTCCGTGGTCTCATGCCTGCGCCGCCCGGCTTCACGGCCAGGTGGGACGCGGAGCCTTCGAGCAGTGTAGAGGGGAGAGGCGACCACCTCGTCCCACTCGGCGTGGTACGGGCGCCCGGGGCCGACACTGCGTCCGATCAGTGCGTGACGTCCGATCAGTGCCATGTGAACCGTCTCCCGACGTCCGGCCGTTTCATACCTTCAAGGTCCCGGACTTGCCTGAATGACCATACAGTCCGGCTACGCTGGATGAAGGCGAAAGATACCTAATAGGTGGACCGACGGCCAGACAGGCCGACGCTTCCCGCACGGCCCGCGCGCCGCTGACGGAGATTGGGGCCCACGACATGAGCTGCGAACATCTGATCTGCGCTCGATGCTCGAACCCGGTGGTGGAGGGGCGCTGCCCCACCTGCCGCGAGGCCCGGTCGGAGCTGCACCGCCACGGTTCGTCCGTGCCGCCCGCGCTCGTCCTGGCGGGGCTCGTCGCGCTGTTCTTCGTGGCGCTGGTCCTCCAGCGCGTCTACGGCTGACCGCACCCGACCGGCCGCACCCCCGGCGGTCACGGCCTCACGGCCTCACGGCTTCTTGATCGGCGGGGTGGCGGCCTTCGTGACCGCGCCGTCGTCGGCGATCATGTGCGCCTTCGGCCGGTCGTCGTCCTTGTCGTCCTTGTCGCCCTTCGGCGGGTCGTAGGCCGCGAAGTGCAGGGTCGAGGTGGTGTCGACCTCGTTCCCCTCGACCGTCCCGTCGAGCAGGTGCTCCGCCTCCTCGGGGATCTCCGGCTTGGGCGTCTCCGGGTCCTTGGCGACGAGCGAGGTGGTGCGGAACAGGGAGTAGACGACCAGCCCGCCGCCGTGCTCGGTCCGCAGCCCGAAGTAGGGGAACGGCGTCGCCGTGTAGACGGTCTGGAGCGTGAGGTCCTTCTTCTTCGCCTTCTTCTTGGCGCGCTTGGCGTCCTGGTAGAAGCCGGTGGTGACGGCGTTGGACTTCATCACCTTCGCCGCGACACTACCCGGCCCCTCCGCGGCGATGGTCGCCTGGATCCCGCCGACGTCGCGGGGACGGATCAGCAGGGACGGGTCGGTCGTGCTGAGCGCCGTCGCGTACCCGTCGGCATCGATCGAGACCTTCGGCTCCTTGGCCTTCTCCTGCAGGACGGTCGCCAGGGTGAGCTTCCAGTGGTCGGACGCGCCGCGCAGGATGAACGCCATCAGCACCCGGCGCTTGCTCTTGGCCTTGCCCAGGACGGAACGGTCGACCGACGCCACGAACCACTGCGGATAGGCGGCGTCCTTGAGTTTCGGCACGTACATCTTGGGCCTGCCGTAGACGAAACGCCGCACGGGGTCGCCGTCGTAGGCCGCCTTCCGGAACTCGGCCGCGGTGAGCTGCGACTGCCCGTCGGACGTCCAGGTCAGCGCGAGCCGTTCGTCGCCCGCCGTCCGGGCCACGTCCTCGTCGGTGACGTAGGTGCGGAACGCGTTCTCCGCGACCTGCGGGGTCAGCGGCACGGGGTCCGGCGGGGACGTCTCGGGCATGGTGACGGTGGGCCGCGCCTCCGTCCTGCCTTCGGCGCAGCCCGCGACGGTGAGCGGGATGAGCAGCGACCCGGCCGCGACCACCCGCAGGAACCTGTGCAAAGACCCGTCCCCCGGACCGAACTCAGGGCCGGCCGTCCTCGGCCGACCACCTCGGCCCGTGATTCTGCCATCCTCATGATATTGGTCCGGCGGCCGGGCGCCGCCCGGATCGCGATAAGCAGTGCCGGGACGGCGATAAGCTCGGACCGTGGCAGGCATCGAACCCGAAGAGCAGCTCAAGGAGCTCGGCTCGGCACTTTCCGGCATCGAGCAGGTGCTGGACCTCGACGGCATGCGCCGCGACATCGCCGAGCTGCGCGAGCAGTCGGCCGACCCTGACCTGTGGAGCGACCAGGAGCGCGCCCAGACGGTGACGCGCCGCCTGTCGTATCTGGAGAGCGAGCTCGGCAGGGTCGAGAGCCTGCGGCAGCGCCTCGAAGACACGGCCACGCTGTACGAGATGGCCCGGGAGATGGACGACGCCGACACGCGCACGGAGGCCGACGAGGAGCTGGCGTCGCTGCACAAGGCCGTCCAGCAGCTCGAGGTCCGCACGCTGATGTCGGGCGAGTACGACGCCCGGGAGGCGCTGGTCACCATCAACGCGCAGGCCGGCGGGGTGGACGCCGCCGACTGGGCCGAGCAGCTCCAGCGGATGTACCTGCGCTGGGCCGAGCGGCACGGCTACTCGACGGAGGTCTACGAGACGTCCTACGCCGAAGAGGCCGGGATCAAGTCGACCACGTTCACGGTGAAGGCCCCCTACGCCTACGGGACGCTGCGCGGCGAGCACGGGACGCACCGGCTGGTCCGGATCTCCCCGTTCGACAACCAGGGCCGCCGGCAGACGTCGTTCGCCGGCCTGGACGTCGTCCCGGTGGTGGAGCAGAGCGACCACGTCGACATCGACGAGAGCGACCTGCGCGTGGACGTGTACCGGTCGTCCGGCCCCGGCGGCCAGGGCGTCAACACGACCGACTCCGCGGTGCGGATCACCCACCTCCCGACCGGGATCGTCGTGTCCTGCCAGAACGAGCGCAGCCAGCTGCAGAACAAGGCCACCGCGCTGAACGTGCTGCAGGCCAAGCTGCTGGAGCGCAAGCGGCAGCAGGAGGCCGAGGAGCTCTCCAAGCTCCGCGGCGAGGGCACCACGAGCTGGGGCACGCAGATCCGCAACTACGTGCTGCACCCGTACCAGATCGTCAAGGACCTGCGGACCGGCGTCGAGGCCGGCAACCCCAGCGCGGTCCTCGACGGCGACATCGACGAGTTCATCGAGGCGGAGATCCGCTGGCTGCGCCAGCAGGAGAGCGCCTGACCCCGTCCCGCGCCGGGCGTCCCCGGCGGCTTTTCCGGTCTAATTTCGTGTTCATAGAGTGACTGCTCGGTCACTCTGCGAGGATTCCGTGTGGTCCGGATCACCGTCGCCATTCGGGGGGCCTCAATGGCCGTACGCACGCTCGTTCCGATCCTCATACCCGGCCTGCTCGCCGCCGCCGCGGCGGCCGGCTGCTCCGGGAACTCCACCTCCGCGGCCTCGGGGAAGCCGCAGGGGACGCCGGCGCTCACCAAGGCGCAGGCGCAGCAGGTGCTCACGTCCTTCGCCGCCGGGGTCAACCAGGCGGGGCGCAGGTTCAGCGGGAAGGCGCTGCGCTCGGTCGAGGCCGACCCGCAGCTGTCCATGGACGTCGCCGCGCTCAAGCTGCGGCGCAGCGTCCGCCAGCGCCCGCCGAAGCTGGCGTTCGCGAACCCGACGTTCTACATCCCGCGGCTGACCGGCTATCCGCGCTGGTTCGCCGCCGACGCCGTCAGCGGCCAGGGCAAGCGGTCGCTGCGGCACGCGCTGCTGTTCACGCAGGCCAGGCAGGGGGCGCCGTGGCTGCTGACCGCCGACCCGTACCCGTCGGACGCCGCGCTCAGCCGCGTCGCGCTCGATCCGGAGGGATACGCCAGCCCGGTCAGCCCCGACGGGAAGGGCCTCGCGGTCGCGCCGTCGAAGCTGCCCCAGGCGCACGCGGCGCTGCTCACGAACGGGCCGGGCGCGCCCGGAACGTCCGTCCTGGCGGACGGGGCGAAGACCAGCGAGACGTACAAGGCGCTCAAGCAGGGCGAGAAGGTCCTGGCGGGACGGGGTGTCACGCTCTCGTCCCGCTTCTCCCCCGCCCGCTACAACGTCTACGCGCTCCGCACCAAAGACCGCGGAGCGGTCGTCTGGTACATCCTGCAACAGAGCGAGGCGTACTCCGCGTCCCAGCGGGGCAGGCTGGCAGTGAGCGGTGACCTCGTCGGGCTGGCCCCGGCCAAGGCCGGTACGACGCGCATGGACACGACCGTCCTCGTGCAGTACCTCGCCACGGTCCCGCCGAAGGGCCGCGCCGCGGTCAGCGGCATGTACCGCAAGGCCGTGGCCGCCCAGGGCTCCTGAACCCCGCCGGGTGCCGGTGGGTCTCGCGCTTCTGACCGCTGCAGCGGGACCCACTGGCACTCGGCGGTATCCACGGGGCGGGGCCGGCCACCGGCACGGAGTTCGACACCGGCACGGTGCTCGACACCGGCACGGTGCTCGACACCGGCACGGTGCTCGACACCGGCACGGTGCTCGACACCGGTGCGAACAAGGCCGACATTTCGTCCGTGGGGTGGGGCTTACGCGGCGTGGCGCGGGTGGCGCTGGAGTGGACCGAGCGGCATAACGAGGCCATTACCTCGGGGGACGTGCGGATTTGGCATGACGCCGCTACGGGGGCGCTGGAGGCGCCCGTCAGTCACGCGTCCGGGAAACAGGAAATGCTCCTTACCAGCGGCGACGTGTCGCCCCTTCCGGCCGAGCTTCGCGACCATCTGGCCGAGAAAGGCGATAAGCCTTCCGGAACCCTGCGCACGACGTGGCAGTGGCTGGTGATCGGTTACGCTCCGCCGTCCGGTAAAGGGCGTGTCCTGGGCGAGTCGGTCTCCCTGGTCTCAGCGCGCTGAGACCAGGGAGACGCGAACGGTCAGGCGTCCTTGCTCGGAAGGGAGCTGGCCGTGACGAGGGTGCGGATCGCGCCCAGCGCCACCGACAGGGTGGCGAGGTCGAAGCTGTCGCTCTCCCAGATCTCGCTGAGCGTCTGCTGGGCGCGCTGGACGGCCGGCTTGTTCTTCTCCGCCCAGTGGATCATGCGCTGCTCCGGCTGCCCGCCCGGCTCGCTGGTGAGCAGGACGTCCCGGGTGAGGGCCGCGTGCGCCGCGTACAGGTCGTCGCGGAGCGCGGAGCGGGCCATCGAGCGCCACTTGTCGTCGCGCGGCAGGGCGATGATGCGTTCGCGGAGCCGGGACAGCTGGAGGCGGTCCGCGAGGTCGAAGTAGACCTCGGCGACCTCCTCCACAGGGCGTCCCGCGTCGTGCGCGATGCCGACGAGGTCGAAGACGGAGTACGCGGCGACGAACGTCGCGCACTGCTCGGCCAGCTCGTCCGGCACGCCCAGCTCGGCGAAGCCGTCCCGGCGCTGCTCGAACGCGGCCAGGTCCAGCCCGACCAGCAGCTTCGACAGGTGCCCGCTCAGCGTGGTCGCGCCGCCGCCGAAGAAGTCGATCGTCTCCCGGATGTCGAACGGGGGCCGCCGGTTGTGCAGCAGCCAGCGCGCGGCGCGCTCGGTCAGTTTGCGGGCCTCCAGCAGCATCGCGATCTGCGTGGACTGCGCGACCTGGTCCGACAGGGCCTCCACCGACCGCCAGAAGCGCGGCATCTCGAACACGTCCCGGGCGACCAGGTAGGCGCGGGCGATGTCGGGCGAGGAGGCGCCCGTCTCCTCGTTCATCCGGAACACGAACGTGGAGCCGCTCGCGTTGACCAGGTCGTTCACCACGGCGGTCGTGATGATCTCGCGGCGCAGCGGGTGCCGGTCCATGTAGGAGCGGAACCGCTCGCGCAGCGGGGTCGGGAAGTACTCGACCAGCCACGACTCCAGGTAGGGGTCGTCGGGGAGATCGGACGCGACGATCTGCGAGTCCAGCGTGAGCTTGTCGTAGGCGAGCAGGACGGAGAACTCGGGGCTGGTCAGCCCCAGCCCGGACTGCCGCCGCTCCGCCAGCGCCTTGTCGTCCGGCAGGAACTCCAGGCGCCGCTTCAGCCGGCCGTCGCGCTCCAGCTTGCGCAGGTAGCGGGCGTGGACGTGCAGCATCGCGGGGGCCTGCGCGCGGGACGCGGCGAGCACCACGTTCTGCCCGTGGTTGTCGCGCAGGACGAGCCGCCCGACCTCCTCGGTCATCTCGTAGAGCAGGCCGTCGCGCTGCTTGCCGGTCAGCTCGCCGTCCCGCACCGCCTGGTCGAGCAGGATCTTGATGTTGACCTCGTGGTCGGAGGTGTCGACACCGGCGGAGTTGTCGATGAAGTCGGTGTTGATCAGGCCGCCGCCGCGGGCGAACTCGATCCGGCCGAGCTGCGTCACGCCGAGGTTGCCGCCCTCGCCGACCACCTTGCAGCGCAGCTCGCCGCCGTCGACGCGGACCGGGTCGTTGGCCTTGTCGCCGACGTCGGCGTTGTTCTCGACGGACGACTTGACGTAGGTGCCGATGCCGCCGTTCCACAGCAGGTCGACCGGCGCCTTCAGCACGGCCCGGATCAGCTCGTGCGGGGTGAGCGCCTTCGCCCCGTCCTCGATCCCGAGCGCCGCCGCCATCTGCGGGGTGACCTTGATCGACTTGAGGGTGCGGGGGAACACGCCGCCGCCCTTGGAGATCAGCGCGGTGTCGTAGTCGGCCCAGCTGCTGCGCGGCAGCTCGAACAGGCGGCGGCGCTCGGCGAACGACGCGGCCGAGTCGGGGGCGGGGTCGACGAAGATGTGCCGGTGGTCGAACGCGGCGACGAGCCGGGTGTGCTCCGACAGCAGCATCCCGTTGCCGAACACGTCGCCGGACATGTCGCCGATGCCGACCGCGGTGAAGTCCTCGTTCTGGACGTCCTTGCCGAGGGCGCGGAAGTGGTACTTCACCGACTCCCAGGCGCCGCGGGCGGTGATGCCCATGCCCTTGTGGTCGTAGCCGACCGAACCGCCGGACGCGAACGCGTCGCCGAGCCAGAACCCGTACCCGGCGGCGACGCCGTTGGCGATGTCGGAGAACGTCGCGGTGCCCTTGTCGGCGGCGACGACCAGGTAGGTGTCGTCGCCGTCGTGGCGGACGACGTTCGGCGGCGGGACGACCTTGCCGTCCACGAGGTTGTCGGTCAGGTCGAGCAGCCCGGAGATGAAGTCCTTGTAGCAGGCGATGCCGGCCCGCTGCCACGCCTCCCGGTCGGCGGCCGGGTCGGGCAGCTGCTTGCCGACGAAGCCGCCCTTCGCGCCCGCCGGGACGATGACGGTGTTCTTCACCGCCTGCGCCTTCGCCAGGCCGAGGATCTCGGTGCGGAAGTCCTCGCGGCGGTCGGACCAGCGGAGCCCGCCGCGCGCGACCGTCCCGAACCGCAGGTGCACGCCCTCGACCCTCGGCGAGTACACGAAGATCTCGTAGGTCGGCTTCGGCAGCGGCAGGTCGGGGATGCGCTCGGGGTCGAACTTCATCGCCAGGTACGGCTTGCCCTGGTAGTGGTTCGTGCGCAGGGTCGCCTGGACGAGCGCCAGGTACGCGCGCAGGATGCGGTCCTCGTCGAGGCTCGCGACCTCGTCCAGCTTGCCGTGGATCTCCTCGGTGATGCCGGCGCTGCGCTCCTCCTCGCCGCCCGCCAGGGACGGGTCGAGGCGGCTCTCCCAGAGCCGGATGATCAGCCGGGTGATGGCGGCGTTGCGCAGCAGCACCTGCTCGATGTACCGCTTGGAGAACGTGGTGCCGATCTGCCGCAGGTAGAGGGCGTAGGCGCGCATGATCATCGACTGCCACCAGGTCAGCCCGACGTGCAGGACCAGCGCGTTGAACCCGTCGTTCTCGATGTCGCCGCGCCACAGCGCGGTGAACGCGTCCTGGAACAGCTCCTTGATGGCCTCCTCGGCGACGTTCTCCGGCGGCACGTACCGCAGCCCGAGGTCGTAGATCCAGAACCGGCGGCCGTCGGACGTGCGGATCTCGTACGGCCGCTCGTCGACGACCTCGACGCCCATGTTCTGCAGCAGCGGCAGGATCCGGGAGAGCGAGATCGGCTCGCCCAGCCGGTACATCTTCAGCCGCCGCTCGCCGGGCGCCGCGCTGTACGGCTCGTACAGGTTGATCGAGGTGTCGGCGTCCTCGGTGAGCTCGTCGAGGCGGCGCAGGTCGGCGACCGCGGTGCGGGCCGGGAAGTCGGCCTTGTAGCCCTCGGGGAACGCCTCCCCGTACGTGCGGGCGAGCGTCCCGGAACGTTCCTCGCCGCACTGCTCGACGATCGCGTCGCCGAGGTCGTCCTCCCAGGAGCGGATGGCGGTGGCGAGGCGGCTCTCCAGCTCGGCGACGTCCACGTCCGGCAGCGGGCGGCCGCGCTCGCCGCGGACGACGACGTGCAGCCGGGCCAGGATCGACTCGGTGACGTTCGCGCTGTAGTCGACGCTGACGCCGTCGAACGCCTCCTTCAGCAGGTCCTGGATGCGCAGCCGGATCTTGGTGGTGTAGCGGTCGCGCGGCAGGTAGACCATGCAGGACATGAAGCGCCCGTACATGTCCTTGCGCAGGAAGAGCTTCAGCTGGCGGCGCTCCCGCAGCCGCAGCACGCCGAGCGAGATCTGCAGCAGGTCGTCCACCGAGATCTGGAACAGCTCGTCGCGGGGGTAGCTCTCCAGAATCTCGATGAGGTCCTGGCCGTCGTAGCTGTCGCTGGTGAACCCGGCGCGCTCCAGCACCTCGTCCAGCTTGGCCTTCAGGACGGGGACGTGCGCGATCGACTCGCTGTAGGCGACGTGCGTGAACAGGCCGAGGAACCGGCGCTCCCCGATCACCCGCCCGTCCGCGTCGAACTTCTTGACCCCGATGTAGTCCAGGTACAGGGGGCGGTGGACGGTCGACCGCGAGTTCGCCTTGGTCAGCACCAGGAGCTGCTTCTCCGTCGCCCTCTCCCGGACCTCCGGGGGCAGCGCGGCGAAGCTGTCGGACTCGCGCTTGTCGTTGCGCAGGATGCCGAAGCCGGTGCCGGGCTCGGGCCGCAGCGCCGTCCCGTCGCCGGTGAGCGTGTAGTCGCGGTAGCCGAGGAAGGTGAAGTGGCCGTCGGCGAGCCAGTCGAGCAGCTCGACGCCGTCGGCGAGCTCCTTCTCCGGCAGCGGCGGCGGGGTCTCCTGGATCTCGGTGGCGATCTCGTGGGCGCGGGCGCGCATCCTCGGCTCGTCCTCGACGGCGACCCGCACGTCGTGCAGGACGCGCAGCAGGTCGCGTTCGAGCTCGTCCAGGACGGCCCGGTCGCTGGTGCGGTCGACCTCGATGTGCATCCACGACTCGTCGACGTCGTCGTCGGAGTCGAGCTTGCCGCGGAAGGCCTTCAGGTGCCCCGCGACGTCGCGGTCCACGCCGAGCAGCGGGTGGACGATCAGATGGGTGGCGAGCTGGTGCCGGGTCAGCTCCATGGTCACCGAGTCGACCAGGAACGGCATGTCGTCCGTCACGACCTGGACGACCGTGTGCCCCGGGTCCCAGCCGTACTCCTCCAGCGTCGGCGTGAAGACGCGCACCTTCGCGCGCCCCTGCGGCCGCTCCTCGCCGAGGGCCCGGTGCGCCATCGCGGGACCGCAGACGTCCGCGGGGTCGCGCGCCTGGAGGTCCTCCTGGGCGACGTTCCGGTAGTACAGCCGGAGGTAGGCGAAGGCCTCCTCCACGTCCCCGCCGCGCGCTCCCGGGCGCTGCGCGCACGTTTCAGCCGCCCGCCGGAGCAGGTCGTCCTTCGCTTGATCGAGCATGCCGCTCATCGACAACTCCCCTAGTGACCCTTCGCCACCTCGTTGTGGCGCCGCTCACTGGACGAGCGTAGCCAGGAATCGTGCCAAAGCCGACCTGCTCAGCGGCAACGCCAACGTGGCCTATCCCACCCTGGCGCCCGGGGGCATCAGCCGGCGGCCTGGCCCTCGGAGCCGGTGCCCCCGCCGGGCGGCGGGCCGGACGGGTCCGGCGGGTCGGACGGGTCGGTCGGCGGCGTGGTCGGCGTGGCCGTCTTCGTGGGGGTCGGCCGGGTCGGCGTCGAGGTGGTCGGCGTCGGGCTGCCGCTCGGCGTGGGGCTGCCGGTCGGCATCCCGCTGTCGGTCGGCGTCGGGTCGTACGACGTCGGCGGCGCCTGCTCCACCGGCCGGCGGCTCGTGGCCGGCGCCGTGCTCGGGGCGACCTCGGTCGACGCGGGCGGCGCGCTCGGGTCGCTGACCTTCTGGCCCGCCTTGCCGTTGTCGCCCGAGCCGAGCGCGAGGACGGACGAGACGACCACGATCGCGACGAACAGCGCCGCCGCGCCGGCGAGCACCGCGGAGCGCCCGGAGCCGGCGAGAGACCGCCGCAGGCCGCCCTTCCCGGCCCCGGACCCGAGGTCGGGGGGCAGCGTGTCGCCGGCGGCCCATTCGGCGGGCGTGGGCAGCGGCGCCGGCTCGCCCTGGTCCCCGATCTCGTCCGCGCGGGGGGCGCCGGGCCCGGCCGCCTGAGTCTCCAGCGGGACGGCGTCGAACCCCGTCCCGGGGTCGAAGTCCGGGGAGTCCTCGAAGATGGGGTCGTCGCCGAACACCGGGTCGGGCTCGAACACCTCGGCGTCGTCGGCGATCTCCGCGGCGCGGACGGAGCCGGCGGCGAGCATCGCGGTCTCGTCGGTGCCGGTCGGGCGGGCCGCGGGACGGGCCGCCTCCTCGTGCCCGAGCAGCCGCATCAGCACCTGCTGGGCGCGGGGCCGCCGCCCCGGCTCCTTCTCCAGGCAGTCGAGCACCAGCTCGCGCAGCGCGCCGTCCAGGTCGCCGAGGCCGGGCTCCTCATGCAGGATCCGGTTGATCACGGCGGGGATGGTGTCCTGCCCGAACGGCGGCTCGCCGGTGGCGGCGAACACCAGCGTGGCCGCCCAGCAGAACACGTCCGCGGGCGTCCCCACCTCGTCTCCGCTGATCTGCTCGGGCGCCATGTAGGACGGCGTGCCGATCACCCGGCTGGTGAGCGTGGTGCCGCCGCTGAGCGCGCGGGCGACGCCGAAGTCGATGACGCGCGGTCCGTCCGGGCCGATCAGCACGTTGTGCGGCTTGAAGTCACGGTGGACGATCTTGGCCTGGTGGATCGCGGCGAGCGCGGTCGCGGTGCCGACCGCGAGCCGGTCCAGCGCCGCGCCGGCGAGCGGGCCGTCCTCCAGCACCTGCTGGTTCAGTGACGGGCCCGGCACGTACTCGCTGACGATGTAGGGCCGGTCACCGGTCGCGTCGGCGTCGATCACCTGCGCCGTGCAGAACGGCGCGACCTGTTTGGCGACCTCCAGCTCGCGCAGGAACCGGGCGAGCGCCTTGTCGTCGGACGTCAGCTCGGCGTGCAGCAGTTTGATCGCGACCTGCCGGCCGTCCTCGGCGGCGCCGAGGAACACCGTCCCCTGCCCGCCTTCGCCCACCCGTCCGATCAGGGCATACAACCCCAGCCGGTCCGGGTCTCCGGACCGTAGCGCCCCAACCTCCATGCGTGGAACCGTCCCTCTCTTGATCGACGGGCCGCGGAGTCCCGGGCCCGGATCACCCCTCCGACTGTGTGACGCCCGAGACCGGAGGGAAGTTCACCCGATCCTGCGACCTTCCGGCGCGATCTGACCCACCGCTTCCATTCGGACACATTTGGCCGGGGGCACAACCCTAGTGCCGTCACATCCCAGAGCGTACGGACACGCGAGGTGTCACCCAAGCGAGATCGACGGGCTCGCCGGACCCGCTGAGCCTCGGCGTTCTCGGTACGCTGGAGTGGCCTCAACCCGCACGATGTCACCATCCGTCGTCAAGAGGGAGCTCAGTGTCATGGCGGTCGCAGCCGTTGCGCATTACACGTTGTCGGACACTCCGTACGCCCTATGGGTCCGGGGCGATCTCGCCGGCGAACTCCACCTCCCGAACGACGGCTCCCGGGTCGAGGTCATCGGAGGAGAGATCGTCGTGTCACCCAGTCCAACGCTGGACCACAATTACATCCTGGATGACATCCACGACGCTCTCCACGACGCTCGAACGGCGGATCCGGAATTTCGCTGGACTGCCGCGCGCACCAGCGACGTGAACCTGGTCCCCTCGAAGGAGGGGTGCGTTCCCGACCTCAACATCCTCGACAGGGAGACCCGTCTGGAGACTCGGCAGCGCAAGGCCAAACGGCTGCTCGCCGAGGAAGTGGAGGCGGTCGTGGAGGTCACTTCGCCGTCCAACGCGGACAACGATCGGCCACCGCGACTCCTGCACGGGGCCCGCACCAAGTGGAGCGGGTACGCAAGCTCTGGCGTGCCCTTCTACCTGCTCATCGATCGTGATCCGCGGATGCCGGGGGTCACTCACTACGGTGAACCGGACATCGAGTCGGGGACCTACCAGGTAATGCAAACCTGGAAGTTCGGTGATGTCATCCGGCTACCGGAACCGCTGGGCTTCGAGATCGACACGGAACTCTGGGAGCCGTGGGACGACTGACCCCACGTCACGGGGTGAAGTGGGTGAGGACCTCGGGGTTGGCCATGGAGTCGCGGTTGGCGGCCTGGTCGACCGGGGTGCCCTGGAGGATCTTGCGGACCGGCACCTCCAGCTTCTTGCCGGACAGGGTGCGGGGGATGCCGGGGACGGCGGTGATCTCGTCGGGGACGTGCCGCGGCGACAGCGACGACCGGATCTCCCGCCGGAGGTTCGCCAGCAGGTCGTCGCTGAGGGACGCACCCTCCGCGAGCTGGACGTAGAGGAGCAGCCGGCCCTCCTCGCCGAGGCGGCCGGTGTCGATGACGAGGCTGTCGGTGATCTCGTCGAACGCCTCGACGACGCGGTAGAAGTCGGACGTGCCCATGCGGACGCCGCCGCGGTTCAGCGTCGAGTCGGAGCGGCCGTAGATGACGCAGCCGCCGTCCGGGAGGATCTTGATCCAGTCGCCGTGCCGCCACACGCCCTGGTACATGCCGAAGTAGGAGTCGCGGTAGCGGTCGCCGTTCTCGTCGTTCCAGAAGAAGACGGGCATGGACGGCATGGGCTCGGTGAGCACGAGTTCGCCGACCTCGTCCACGACGGGGCGGCCGTCCTCGCCGAACGCCTCGACCTTGGCGCCCAGGCCGCGGCACTGGATGACCCCGGCGCGCAGCGGCAGCAGCGTGCAGGGGCCGACGAAACCGGTGCAGATGTCGGTCCCGCCGGAGAAGGAGCCGAGGAGCAGGTCCTTCCCGACCGCCTCGTACACCCACGCGAACCCTTCGGGCGGGAGCGGCGAGCCGGTGGAGCCGATGCCCCGCAGGGCGGACAGGTCGAGCTCCTCGCCCGGACGCCGCCCCTGCTTCACCGTGGCCGTGATGTAGGGCGCGCCCACGCCCATGTAGGTCATGCCGCTGTCGGCGGCGAGCTGCCAGAGGTCGAGAGGCGCCCCGTCGTACATCACGATGGTGGAGCCCACCAGCAGGCCGCCGATGAGGTAGTTCCACATCATCCAGCCGGTGGTGGTGAACCAGAAGAAGACGTCCTCGGGTCCGAGGTCCTGGTGGAACGACAGCGCCTTGAGGTGTTCGAGGACGACGCCGCCGTGACCGTGGACGATCGGCTTAGGCAGCCCGGTCGTGCCGGACGAGTACACGACCCACAGCGGATGGTCGAACGGGACGGCCTCG
The DNA here is from genome assembly GCF_900115095.1 of Actinomadura madurae. Classification (GTDB taxonomy): domain Bacteria; phylum Actinomycetota; class Actinomycetes; order Streptosporangiales; family Streptosporangiaceae; genus Spirillospora; species Spirillospora madurae. The sequence continues at coordinate 253,424 of NZ_FOVH01000003.1, read as the reverse complement.
AACTCCGGCGTGTCGTGGCCGGGACGTGGGAGGTCGCCGTAGCGCATCCCGACGCGCAGGCCGTCCGGGGTGGCGGCCGGGTCGAGGTACGGGATGAGCACGGTCGCGGCCAGGGTCGGCAGCGCGGCCTCGATCTCGCCCACGATCTCGCGGCGGTCGAACCGCCGTCCGTTGTAGGCGTAGCCGTCCACGGCGATGAGGACCTTGGGCTCGATCTGCGCGAACCGGTCGATCACCGAGGACGACCCGAAGTCGGGTGAGCAGGACGACCAGATCGCCCCGAGCGACGCCGTGGCCAGGAAGCAGATCAGCGCCTCGGGGATGTTCGGGACGTAGGCGGCGACCCGGTCGCCCTTGCCCACGCCCAGCTCCGCCAGGCCCGCGCGGACCTCCGCCACGTGCAGCGCCAGCTCGCGGTACGTCAGGACCCGGTGGCCGCCCGCCTCCGACCGGAAGACGACCGCGGTCTTGTCCGGGGTCTCCCGCGCCCTGCGCAGCGCGTTCGCCGCGTAGTTGAGGGTCGCGCCGGGGAACCACTTAAGGCCGTCCACCGGCATGGGCCCGCCCGTCCGGACGGGGCCGTCACCGCGCTCGCCGACCACCTCGAAGTACGACCAGATCGCGTCCCAGAAGGCGTCGACCTCGGTGACCGACCATTTCCAGAGGTCGTCGTAGGACTCGGTGAGCACGCCCCTGTCCCACAGCCAGTGAATGAAGTGGGTCACCCGCGCGTTGGCGACGACCTCCTCCGACGGCTCCCACAACACCGAACCCTCGGACACCGCACTGGCCATCTCTCTCCCTCCATGCCGCACCCCGGCGCGCGGCCATCCCAATATCGGCCCCGCCCGGCACAGCGCGCAACTTCCCCACCCGCGCCGCCGCCGGCCGCCAGAGCCCCGCCCCATCCCAGGTCAGCCGCCTGCCGCACACAACCCCGACCCCCCACACAGATCCGCCCCGGCTCATCCTCGGCCCCCACACATGCCCGGTTGTCCACAGAACCACGTTCTACCGCCTCGTGCCCGCGAGCCCGTCGACACTGCTGCCACAGGCCCGAGGAGGGGTGAGATGGGGCGTTCAGATGCGGGTGAGGTCGGCTACGGCGCTGACCACGGCGTTGGTGTCGGAGAGGGTGGCGAGGACGCGTTCGGCGCCCGCCGCGCGGAGCTCGGCCTCGGTGGCGCTGCCGGTGGCCACGGCGATGATCGGGGAGCCGGCGATGTGCGCCGCCTGGACGTCGCGGGGCGAGTCGGCGATGAACACGGTGGCGGACTCGGGGTAGCGGGCGCGGTGGCGCTCGCCCGCGCGGGTCCGGGCGAGTTCCAGGAGGGCGGCCTTGCTGTAGACGCCGTTCTCGTACCCTCCGGCGTCCAGGTCGAGGTGGCCGGCGAGGCCCAGCTCGGTCACCTTCAGGACGGCGTTCGGCTGGAGGGAGCCGGTCAGCACCGACTGGACGACGCCGGGGACGTGGGCGAGCGCCTCGACGGCCTCGCGGGCGCCGGCCAGCACGCGGCCGTGCGCGCGGACGTCCGCGCGGCGGGTCGCGAACGCCTCGGTGAGGGCGGTGAAGAAGGCGGGGAGGTGGTCATCGGTGGTGACGACGTCGTTGAAGGCGAGGGTCTCGAAGATGATCTCGGACTCGGTGCGGCCGGGGGTGGGGGCGAGCCGGACGAGGGGCCGTCCGATGGTCCGCTGGAACGCCTCGGCGTAGGCATCCCGGGTGACCCTCCCGACGTCGATCAGGGTGTGGTCGATGTTCCACAGCACCAGCCGGTTCAGCGTCGACATCCCGTTCCCATGCGCGTCGGAGGAGCGTGCGCGGGCACCGTTCGAGACGCCCGCGGCGGTTGGCGAGCTTATCGTCCGGCCTCCAGGCCTCCCGCCGCAACCGACCCACACCTGGCCGGGTGGTGAGGGTCAGGGGGCCATGTGGGGGTAGCGGTGGTCGGTCGGGGGAACGAAGGCCTCCTTGATGGAGCGGACGCTCGTCCAGCGGGTGAGGTTGAACACCGAGCCGGCCTTGTCGTTGGTGCCGGAGGCGCGGGCGCCGCCGAAGGGCTGCTGGCCGACGATCGAGCCGGTCGGCTTGTCGTTGATGTAGAAGTTGCCGGCGGCGAACCGGAGGGCCTCGGTGGCGGCGGCGATCGCGGCGCGGTCCTCGGCGATGATCGCGCCGGTCAGGGCGTACCCGGACACGCTCTCCATCTGGCGCAGGACGGCGTCGTAGTCGCGGTCGTCGTAGACGTGCACGCCGATGATCGGACCGAAGTACTCGGTGGTGAAGATTTCGTCCGTGGGGTCGGACGACTCCAGCACGGTCGGGCGGACGAAGTAGCCGCGCGAGTCGTCCAGCTCGCCGCCGGTGAGGATCTCGATGGAATCGGTCCGGCGGGCCCGCTCGATCGCCGCGCGGTGCTTGGCGAAGGCGCGGTCGTCGATCACGGCGCCCATGAACGCGGACAGGTCCTCGGCGACGTTGCCCACGGTGAGCGACTCGGCCTCGGCGCAGAACTCGTCGCGCATCCCGTCCCAGATCGAGCGCGGGATGTAGGCGCGGGACGCGGCGGAGCACTTCTGCCCCTGGTACTCGAAGGCGCCGCGGACGAGCGCCGTCTTCAGCACGGCCGGGTCCGCCGACGGGTGCGTGACGACGAAGTCCTTGCCGCCGGTCTCGCCGACGATCCGCGGGTAGCCCCGGTAGCCGGCGATGTTCTCCCCGATCGTCCGCCAGAGCCGCTGGAACGTGGCGACGGAGCCGGTGAAGTGCAGGCCGGCGAGGTCGGGGTGGCGCAGCGCCGCCGCCGAGACGGCCTGCCCGTTCCCGGTGACCATGTTGATCACACCGGGCGGGAGCCCGGCGGCCTCCAGGAGCCGCATGGTGTGGTGCGCGGCGAGCTGCTGGGTCGGGGACGGCTTCCAGACGACGACGTTGCCCATCAGCGCGGGCGCCGTCGGCAGGTTCCCGGCGATCGCGGTGAAGTTGAACGGGGTGATGGCGAGGACGAACCCCTCCAGCGGCCGGTACTCCAGCCGGTTCCACACGCCCGGCGACGACAGCGGCTGCTGCTCGTGGATCTGCTGCGCGTACCGGACGTTGAACCGCCAGAAGTCGATCAGCTCGCAGGCCGCGTCGATCTCGGCCTGCTGCACCGACTTGGACTGGCCGAGGATCGTGGCGGCGTTCAGCGTGGACCGCCACGGGCCGGCGAGCAGGTCGGCGGCGCGCAGCAGGATCGCGGCCCGGTCCTCGAACGCCATCGCGCGCCAGGCGGGCGCCGCCTCCCGCGCCGCCGCGATCGCCTCGGCCACGTCCGCCTCGGTGGCCTCGCCCATCCGGCCGAGGACGTGCCCGTGGTTGTGCGGCTCGACGACGTCGACGGGCGTGCCCGCGCCCATGCGCCGCTCGCCCGCGATCGTCATGGTCAGCTCGGTCTCCGCGCCGCCCAGCTCCTTGATCTTCGCTTCCAGCGCGGCGCGCTCCCCGCTGCCCGGCGCGTACCCCTTGACCGGCTCGTTCACGGGTACCGGCACGTTCGTCACGGCGTCCATCTGACGGCTCCCTGCGATCCGACGGCGTTGTCGACGTGCCGGGGGATCTACCCGCCCCACGCACACGAAATGCACCGGACCGGCCGAGGACACGGCACTCACCCAGAACGCGACTCTCCCGCCGTGCCGCCGGCTGCATGCCCCATGAAGAGCCGGGGCGGATGTGCGGTGAACCGTTGGCGCCGGTGCTTGCTACCTACTCTCAGATGGAAGGGGTGAGCGGATGGCGCGTTCCGAGCCGGGCGATGAGGCGCTGGTGCGCGCGGTCGCCGCCGGCGACGCGGGCGCGCTGACCCGGCTCTACGAGCGGCACTCCGAGGCGCTGTTCGGTTACCTGTACCGGTTGGCCGGCGACCGGATGACCGCCGAGGAGATCCTCCAGGACACGATGCTGGCGGTATGGCGGTCGGCCGTCGCCTTCGAGGGCCGCTCCAAGGTGACGACGTGGTTGTTCGGGGTGGCCCGTCGCCAGGCGCACAATCGGCTGCGCGGCCGGTCCGGGCCGCAGGCCATCGGCGTTCCCTTGCATGATCGGCCCGACCAGGCCGCCGGTCCGGACGAGCTGGCGATCGCGGCGGCGGGCGGCACACCGGTGGCCGCGGCCATCGGCCGGCTGCCCGATCACCACCGGGACGTGATCGCTCTGGTGTTCGTGGCCGGCCTGCCGCTCGCCGACGTCGCCGAGGTGCTCGCCATCCCGGTCGGCACAGTGAAGAGCCGGCTGCATCATGCCCGGGCCGCGGTCGCCGCCGCGCTGACCGCCCAGGAGGTGTCCGAATGAACGAGATGCTGCCCGCGTACGCGGCCGGCTCGCTGTGCGGCGCGGACCGCGACCGCGTCCGCGCACACCTGACGGGCTGCGCACGCTGCCGCGCGGATCTCGCGGCCTGGCGGGCGATCGCGGGTGCCGCCGCGCCCGGCGATGCGGCGCCGGACGCCGCGACCATGGTGCACGCGGTGCTGACCCGCAGCGCGATCGAGGGTCCCGCCGGCCCGCCGGGCGAGGGTCCCCGGACCCGCCGCCTGCTGTACGCCGCCGCGCTGGTCGCGGCCGAGGCCCGGCTGATCCGGCTGGCCGTGCCCGTCGCCTCGGCGCTGGTGATGGCGCTGGGCGTGGTCATCGCCCTGGTTCAGGCGGCGGCCGTCGCGCGGCCCGCGACCGGTGCCGAGGTGGTGCTCGCGCTGGTCGCGCCGATCGTGGCCGCGGCGGGTGTCGCCGGCACGTACCGGTCACGACGCGACCCGGCCACCGAACTGGTCGCCGCCACCCCGGCGGCCGGGCGGCTGCTGCTGGTGGTGCGTCTCGTGCTGGTGTTCGGATACGACCTGGTGCTCGCGGTGGCGGCCTCCGCCGCGCTGGCCGCCGTCGGGGTGGACGGGACGGCGGGTCTGCACACGCTGATCGCCGCCTGGCTCGGGCCGATGGCGCTGCTGTCCTCGGTCAGCCTGCTGGTCTCCGTCAGGTTCGGGCCGGACGTGGGGCTCGGCGCGGCCATCGGGCTGTGGGCGATGCGAGTGCTGGCGGTCAGCGTGTGGTCCCGCGACGACTGGGCTGCCAGGTTCATCGTCGACGCCTGGTCCACGAACGTGGCGGTCCTGGCCGTGAGCGCCGTGTTCGGAATCGTCGCGGTGGTGATCGCCGGGCACCTTGGTCCGTACGACGGTGAACCTCGACGCGGCCGGGGCGCTACCCATCCGACATGAGACCACTGATGCTCTGGCGGTACGAGGCGCGCCGTGCGGGATGGACGGCCGTGCTCGGCCCGCCGATCGCCGTCGCGGTGGGCGTCGCGGCCGCGTTCGCCAACCCGGAACCGGGCGACACGACCACGGCCCGTATCCTGCTCGGCGCCCTGGAGATGGCGGTGCCGCTCGCCGCCGGTGTCGGGTGCGCCTCGCTGGTCGGACGGGACCCGGCCGTGGAACTGCACCTCGCCGCGCCCACCCCGTACCGCGTCACGCTGCTGCGACGCATGGCCGTGACGCTGGGCTGGGCCGCGGTGGTCGCCGTGCTGATGGCCGCCGTGCTGATCGCGACCGGCTGGTGGGCGCGCTGGCCGGCCAACCACGGGCCGCTCGCCGGCCAGCTCACCTGGGCGGCGCCGACCGTCGGGCTGGGGGCCGCGGGCTTCGCGTCCGGCGCGGTACTGCGCAGCCCGGCGGCGGCCGGCGCGCTGATCACCACGGTCTGGGCGTTGCAGCAGTTCTTCGCGGACATGGCGCAGCGGCACCTGCCGGGGCGGCTGCTCTACCTGTTCGCCACGACCCGCGGCGCCGCGCCCGGCGACTGGACCGGGAACCGGCTGGCGCTGCTCGGCACGGGCGCCGCGCTCATCGCGCTGGCCCTGGTCGTGCTGGCCCGTTCGGAACGGCTCATCGGCGAGGAGGACGAATGACCGGCCAGACCGCGTCCACGCTCGGCGTGAGCCTGAGGTACGAGTTCCGCATGCAGGTCCGCAAACGGTCGGTGTGGATCGTGCCCGCGCTGACCGTCGTGCTGTTCGTGCTGATCGGCGGCAGCCTGCTGCGCGACCTGTTCGACCCCGGTGAGCGGCCGGACGAGGCCAGGACCGCCATCGCCGGGCTGACGGTCCAGTTGCACACGCTCCTGTCGATCGGGTACGGCTGCCTTCTAGCCGACCGGCTCGTCCGCGACGACCGGCTGCGGGTGGCGCCGCTCCTGGACGCCACGCCCGCCCCGCCGGGCGCCCGGCTCGTCGGCAAATACCTCGGTGCGGGCGCCGCGACGGCCGTCCCGATCCTGGTGGTGTACTTCGGCTTCGCATCGGCGTACGCGGTGTATTCCGGAGCCCCGCAGGCACTCGGCTGGGCACTGGCCTCCACCGCCGTGGTGATCGTGCCGGGCCTGCTGTTCGTGGCCGCGTTCGCGCTGACGGTGCCCCTGATCATGCCGGCGCCACTGTTCCGGGTGATCTTCGTCGGCTACTGGCTCTGGGGCAACGCGGTCGCGCCGGACATGATGCCGACGCTCGCGCGGACCCTCGTCCACCCGCTCGGCGGCTACCCGCTCGACGTGCTGCTCGACTTCCACGGCATCGACGGCGAGGACACCTGGGCCGGCCCGGTGCCCGGCGCCACGCTGAACCTCCTGCGACCGGATCCGACGCCGGCGACCGCCTGGATCTCCATCGCGATCCTGCTGGCGCTCGCCGCCGCCGCGCTCGCCGGAGGCCACGCGGTACGCGCCCGCCGAACCTGACGCCCCCAACGACAGAGGGAACTCCATGCGGATCGAAATCTCCGGCCTGACGAAGACCTACCGTGGCGGGGTGGCCGCCCTCGACGGCCTGGACCTGGTCGTGCCCACCGGCATGTTCGGGCTGCTGGGCGCGAACGGCGCCGGCAAGACCACGCTGATGCGCATCCTCTCCGGCCTGGTGCTGCCGACGTCCGGCCAGGTCACCGTGGGCGGGCACGACATGAACACGCGTGCGGGCCGCACCGCCGTGCAGCGCGGCCTCGGCTACCTGCCGCAGGACCTCGGCGTCTACCCCGACCTGACGGCGCGCCAGTTCCTGGACTACATCGCACTGCTCAAGGGCATGGACGACCGCACGGCCCGCCGCCGGCGCGTCGCGGAACTCCTCGAGATGGTCACCCTGAGCGGGGACGCCGACCGCCGGCTGCGCGGCTACTCCGGCGGGATGCGGCAACGCGTCGGCATCGCCCAGGCGCTGCTCGCCGACCCGCAACTGCTGATCGTGGACGAGCCGACCGCGGGACTCGACCCGCAGGAACGGATCCGCTTCCGCACCCTGCTGTCCCAGTTCGCCGGCCGGCGCACCGTCCTGCTGAGCACGCACATCGTCGACGACATCGCACAGACCTGCCGCGAGGTGGCGGTGCTCGCCGGCGGCCGCCTCATCTTCCGCGGCACGGCCGAGGAACTGACCTACCGCGCGCGGGGCCAGGTGTGGTCGGTCGTCACCGACGGGCCGGCCCCGGCCGAGGGCACGGTCGTGTCCGCGGTGCCACACGAGGCCGGCATGCGTTACCGCATCGTGGCGCCCACAGCACCGGATCCGCAGGCGAAGCCGATGGAACCCGCCCTAGAAGACGGATACCTCGCAGTGACCACCCGTTAGGGCGGCTCGCCGCGCTTGCGGCGACTGGCCCGACGAAGCCCGCGGAGAAGGGTTCCTCTCCTGCGCAAGGGTGGTCAGTCGAGGAGGTGTTGGAGTTCCTGGGTGGCGTACCAGAGGAGGTCGTGGCCTTCGGCGCCGTCGACGGTGAAGCGGGCGTCGTCGTCGCCGGCGTCGGCGGCGGGGAGGGCCGCCGCGGCGGCGGTGACGTCGGGAACGGCGTCCGGGTCGTCGACGTGGCCGGAGGCGATCAGCCTCCACGGGACGGGCGCGGTGATCCGGACGAGGGCGCGGTCGCCGTTCGCCAGGTCGGCGTCCCCGCGGGGGCGGGCGACCTGGTCGTCGGGGATCTCGGCGGCGAGCACCACCCGGCGGCGCGGGGCGGACGGGTCGGCGGCGAGCAGGCGCAGCGAGGCGCGGGCGGCGGCGGACATCGCCGCGTACTCCAGCTCCTCCAGGTCGCCGCCCGCGTACCACTCGCGGAGCGCGGGCGTGACGGCGTGCGCGGCGAGCGGCGCGGGGCCGATCTCCCGCGCGGCGTGGACGCCGGCGAGCAGCGTGAGCGTGGACGGCAGGTAGACGCGCATGACGGTCAGCAAGTCTGCCAGACCGTCAGGGCAGGAGGCCCAGCTCGCGCAGTTCGGTGATGGTGGTGTCGGGGCCGGTGTGGAGGATCCCGCGGATGCCGAGGGCCTCGGCGGCGTGGACGTTGTGCTCGATGTCGTCGATGAAGACGCAGGCGGCGGCGTCCAGGCCGAGCAGGTCCAGGGCGTGCCGGAAGATCCGCTCGTCGGGCTTGCGCATCCCGACCTCGCAGGAGATGACGACCGCGTCGAAGAGGTCGGCGAACAGGTCGCGGGGGTACTCGTTGCCCCACGAGTTCGACAGCAGCGCGGTCCGGGCGCCCGCGGCGCGCACGGCGCGCAGCGCGTCGTACATCGGGACGACGGGGGCGAAGGCGCCGAACATCCGGGAGATGAGCCCGGCCGCCTCGACGGGACCGCCGTCGACGGTGAGCAGCTCCGCGGCGAGGAGGCGCTCGAACTCCTCGGTGGCGAGCGAGCCGTCCTCCAGGCCGTGGATCGGGTTCGTCCCGGAGCCGTTGTAGGCCTGCTTCACCCAGGCGCGCATCACGTTCTTGTAGTGCTCGGCGTCGATGCGGTCGGCGGCGAGCCAGGCTTCGATGGCGTCGCCGAGCGGGGAGGTCAGCACGCCGCCCCAGTCGGTGATGACGGCTTTGACGGCAGGTTCGGAGGGCACGGGCCGATGGTAAGTGATCCCGGCGAGATGTCCGAAGGGCACGGCCGCCACAAGGACCGACCGCCGGGCGGAGGGCGGGCGCCGCCGGGGAGCGTCCATGGTCATGCGATCGGTGCGGGGACGATCGCATGACCACGGAACCCCGTCGGGCCGGCGTCTCCCTCGCCGGTCCGTGCTCTCCGGTGCCCCCGGGCGTCCGGGTCACCGGTCCCCGGTCAGACTGATCTGAGGCGCTGGAGCGCCTCCCGGACGCCGCCGTCGGTCTCCTCCAGGACCACCGTCGCGCGTGCCGCGGGCACCTCGCCGAGCAGCGAGACCAGCGCGACGCGGGTGTTCCCCCCCGCCTCCTCCAGCGCGTTCTCGCAGGTGCGGGCGTCCATCCCCGTCGCCTCGGTGAGGATGCGCACCAGCCGGGCGCGCAGCTTGGAGTTCAGCGCGTTCACGCTGACCATCAGGTTGGAGTAGGTGCGCCCCATCCTGATCATCAGCGTGGTGGAGAAGGAGTTGAGCACCAGCTTGGTCGCGGTGCCCGCCTTCATCCGGGTGGACCCGCTGATCACCTCGGGCCCGGTGGCGAGGCCGATGTGCACCTCGACCTCGTCCCCGTACGGGGTGTGCGGGTTGCAGCTGATCAGCGCCGTGCGGGCCCCCACCGCGGTGGCGGCGCGCAGGGCGCCCACGACGTAGGGGGTGCGGCCGCTCGCGGCGATGCCGATGGCGACGTCGCCCGGCTGGACGTCGCGGGCGTCCCGGCGGCCGAGCTCGACGTCGTCCTCCACGTCGGAGATGGCCTGGGACAGCGCGCCGGGCCCGCCGGCGTGGTGGGCCACCACCCGGCCCCAGATGCCGAACGTCGGGGGCAGCTCGGCGGCGTCCAGCACCGCGAGCCGGCCGGACGTGCCGGCGCCGAAGTAGTGCACCCGGCCGCCCGCCCGCAGCGAGTCGACGGCGAGGTCCACCAGCCGCGCCACCTCGGGCAGGACGGCGGCGACGACCATCGGGACGGTCGCGTCCTCCGTGTTGATCAGGCGTAGCACCTCCATGGTCGGCAGCGTGTCGACGTCGAGGGTCCGGGGGTTCCGTCCCTCGGTGGGGAGCTCGCAATCGATCACCGACGCCTCCGGTCGGGTCGCACGGTCCGTCCGCGGACCGCCTCGAACGTGGCTTCCAGGGCCTTGCGGGTCGGCCCGTAGGTGCGCTGCGCCACTCCGACGAAGACGCAGTCGACCACTGTGAGCTGCGCCAGCCGGCTGGCGGTGGCGCCGGAGCGGAAGGTCGTCTCCCGCGCGGCCGTCGTCAGGATCAGGTCCGCCACCTCCGCTATCGGGGACTTCGGGAAGTTGGTGAGCGCCACGGTCTTCGCGCCCCGGGTCTTGGCGACCTCCAGCGCGTCGATGGTCTCCACCGTGGCGCCGGTGTGCGAGATGCCGATCGCCACGTCGCCGTTGCCGAGGACGGCGGCGCTGGTCAGCATGATGTGCGCGTCCGCCCACGCCGAGCAGACGCGTCCGATCCGGTGCAGCTTCTGCTGGAAGTCGGCCGCGACGAACGCGCTGGCGCCGACGCCGTAGACGTCCACCCGCTCCGCGGCGACGACGGCGTCCACGACCTGTTCGAGCATCTTGATGTCGAGCTGGGCGGCGGTCTCCTCGACGGCGCGGGCGTCGGCGAAGGTCACCTTCTCGACGATCTGCTCCAGCGAGTCGTCGGGGCTGATGTCGCTGCCGATGACCCGGCCGCCGGCGGCGCTCTGGGCGCGGCCGGCCTCGGTGGCGAGGGTCAGCCGCAGTTCTGGGTAACCATGGAATCCGATCGCGCGGCAGAACCTGATGACGGTCGTCTCGGACGTGCCGCAGGTCTGCGCGAGCTCGGTGATGGTGGAGTTGGCGACCCCTTCGGGGTCGTCGATGACGCGTTGAGCGACTCGTCGCTCGGCGGGGGGCAGCGAGGGAAGCAGCGATCGGACGCGCACCACCGTGCTCAGCGGCGTGGCGTCCCTGTCCTTGGTCTGGCCCGGCACGTCGTCCCGTGACGCGTCGGGCTCCCCCGTGATCCCCCGCTCGGGGCCCCGACCGGGGCCGATGGGTTTCCTCATGGAGGAAATTTTCTTACGCGCGAGATGTCACGTCAACGGTAGAAAAGGCTACGGTCGCCATGTGTTGACCCATTTGGCCGGTCCTTACGTGGTCGGTATCGACGCGGGTGGCACGAAGACCCGCTGCGTCGTGCTGACGCTCGGGGGTGCCCTGGCCGGTTCCGGCACCGGCCCCGGGGCCAACCCCAACTCAGGAGGCGACACCGCTGGGGCGCTGACCACCGCCCTGCGGGAAGCGCTCGGGGACCTGGACCGTACCCACATCCTCACCGGCGTGTTCGGCATCGCCGGCGCCGGCTCGGCCGGCCGGCCCGCCGCCGTCGCGGCGGCGCGGCAGGCCTGGCAGGCCGTCGGGCTGCGCGGCTCGCCCGCCGTTGTGACCGATATCGCGGTGGCGTTCGCCGCCGGAACCAGCGAGCCCAAGGGCATCGTGGTGTTCTCCGGCACGGGCGCCGGCGCGGCGGTCATCAACGACGGCGCGATCGTGCAGCGCGCCGACGGCTACGGCTGGCTGGTCGGGGACGAGGGTTCGGCGGTGTGGCTCGGGAAGGAGGCCGTGCGGGCGGCGCTCGCCGCCTACGACGGCCGCGGCTCCCCGACACTGCTCACCGATTCGGTCCCCCGGGCGCTGCTCGGCGCCACCGTGGTCGCGGAGATCGACTCGGAACGGCGAAGATCCTTCCCCCGGAGGGCGCTGGCCATGGCCGGCGCCCATTCGCCGTCACCGGGCGCCTCCGTGCTGCCGCAACCCGCCTCGCTCGCCTCCGGAGGGGCTCCCCCGGGCAGGGGCACGGGCACCGCCGTGCTGGTCCCCGAGTCCGCCTATCCGCCGTCCGTCCCCTATCCCGCGCCGGGAGGCGGGCCCACCGGCCCGCACGGGCCACCGGGCCATCCCGAGTCCGCCCCGCCCAACCCGCGCATCGCCCAAGCGATCATCAAGGAGGTGTACGGCCGCCCACCGGCGGCCCTGGGCCGGCTCGGCCCGGTGGTCGCCGCCGCCGCGGCCGCCGGCGATCCCGTGGCCAGGCGCATCACCGACGAGGCCGCGCAGTGGCTGCTGCGCGACGTCGACGCGGTGCGCCCGGCCTTGTCCGACCCCTGCGCACCGGTCGTGATGCACGGCTCGGTGCTGCGTGAAGGCCCCGTCGCCGAGGCCGTCCGCACCGGCCTGCGCGCCCGCTTCGCCGAGGCGCCGCGCAGCGCCGGCGACGGAGCCGTCGGCGCGGCCGGGATGGCGCTGCGCCGCCTCGGCCACCCCCTGCCCGGCTGAGCCGCTCCGCCCGCGGCGGACGACTCCTCCGGCTCCGGCCCGGCCGTCCCGATCCGGCCCGGCCGTCAGGTTCATCGCGATGGACCCCACCAGATCCGCAATTCCTTGCGATCCCGGGGTCCATCGTGATTAAGCTGTGACCACGGTGGCGACAGCGCCGCGGGAGCGGTCCCGAGAGGGCCGCGTCCGGCGGGACCACCGGCCACAGGCGTGGCTCGTACCGAATCGACTGCGTTACTCCGCAGCGTCGTCCGCGCGGGATGCTCCCGACCCGAGCGCCCCTCCCAGCACGCGCATGCCCTCAGCCGCATGCCCGCCCGCGCTCCCGCATGCCCGGACGACGGCCGACTCCGTACTCCCACGTCGAACGAGGTCGCATGCACTCCCTGCCCAGGCCCCGCCGTGTCCGGCCGGCCCTAGCCCGCCTGTCCCGCGCCGTCCTGCCCCGCTCGCGCCGATGGCGCCGGGCCATCGTGATGATCATCACACCCGTCGTGCTGGCGGCCGCCCTCACCGTGGTCGCCTACGTCCGGACCCCGCTGCCGACCCGGCCGCAGGACGGCGTCACCGACGAGGGCTCCACCGTCTACTACGCCGACGGCCGGACGCCGCTGTTCCGTCTCGGCGCCAACCGGGAGAGCGTCCGGCACGACCAGATCCCCGACCGGCTGCGCTGGGCGGTGCTCGCCGCCGAGGACCGCGGCTTCTACGACGGCCACGGCGTCTCCCCCGCCGGGACGATCCGGGCGATGTGGAACAACGCCTCGGGCGGCGACACCCAGGGCGGCTCGACCGTCACCCAGCAGCTCGCCCGCAACTACTTCAAGGGCCTGAGCCGCGACCGGACGGTGCGGCGCAAGATCAAGGAGATCTTCATCGCGGTGAAGCTGGACCGGCACCGCGCCAAGGACGAGATCCTCGACCTGTACCTCAACACGATCTACTTCGGCCGGCAGACGTCCGGGGTGCAGGCGGCGTCCCGCGCCTACTTCGACAAGGACGTCTGGCAGCTGGACGTGGCGGAGTGCGCCCTGCTCGCCGCGATGATCCAGCGGCCGGTGTACTTCAAGACCCAGGGCCACGACGCGCCGGCCCGCGCGCTGCGGGCCCGCTGGCGGTACGTCCTCGACGGGATGGTGTCGATGGGCAGGCTGACCCGCGCCGAGGCCGCCCGGCAGCGCTTCCCCCGGACGCAGGACGAGTGGACGGGCGTCAGCCTGTCGGGCCAGGACCTCCTGGTCCGCCAGCGCGTCGAGGAGGAGCTGGCGAGCGTCGGCATCCCGATCGACAGCGTGGTGAACGGCCGGCTGAAGATCTACACGGGGCTGGACCGGCGGTGGATGCGGCACGCCGAGGACGCCATGCGCGGGGCGCGCGAGCCGCAGTGGCCCCGGACCGTGCGCGGCGGCCTGGTCGCCGTGGACGCCAAGAGCGGCGCGGTCAAGGCGTTCTACGGCGGCGACCCGGAGCGCACCCAGGTCGACTCGGTGTTCGGCCCTGTGGCGCAGGCGGGCTCGACGTTCAAGCCGTACGTGCTGGCCGCCGCGCTGCGCAAGGGCCTCAGCGTCCGGACGAAGGTGAGCGGGAAGTCGCCGCAGAAGTTCGCGCCGGACGGTGCGAACACGCCGGCGACCGCACCCGGCTACAGGGTCGAGAACGACGAGGAGATCGGCTCGCGCGGCACGATGGACCTGGTCGAGGCGACCGCCCTGTCGGTCAACACCGGGTACGTGAAGGCGGCGCTGAAGACGGGGATCGCGAACGTCGCGGAGACGGCGCGGCTGTTCGGCGTCCCCGCGTCCGCGCTCGCGCCGTTCAAGGGGCAGGCGGGGATCGCGCTCGGCATCCCCGACGTCGCGGCGGTCACGCAGGCCGCCGGGTACGCGGCGTTCGCGAACGGCGGCACGGCGGTCGTCCCGCACCTGGTGACCAAGGTGGTCGACGCCGGCGGCCGCCGGGTGCCGCTGCCCTGGGACCGGCCGGGCCGCCGCGTGCTGAACCAGGAGCAGGCCGCGCAGGCGACGTTCGCGCTGCGGGAGACGGTCAAGACCGGGACGGGCCGGCGCGCGGCCCTGTCCGATCGTGAGGCGGCGGGCAAGACCGGCACGACCGAGCACAACCGCGCCGCCTGGTTCGTCGGGTTCGTCCCGCAGGTCTCGGCCGCGGTGGTGGTCGGCAACGCGAAGCCCGGCACGCTGCGGAACCTGCCCGGCTTCCGGGGGACGGTCGCCGGCGAGAACCTGCCCGCCACGATCTGGCACGCGTTCATGGACAAGGTCGCCCGCGACCTGCCGGTCCTGCCGTTCCCCGAACCCGCGTTCTCCGGCGTCGCCGCGAACTGGGCCGACCCCGCCCCGGACGAGCGGAAGCCCGGCCCGCCGGACCAGGGCACCGGCCCGGCCGGGCCGGGTCTCGCCGAGAGGGAGGCGGCGAAGCGGAAGCAGGAGCAGGCCGCCAGGCCGCCGGAGGGCACCGCCACGCCGCGGACGACGCGCAAGCCGAACGCGGACGGCCGGGACCTCGGGACGCCGGCCGCCCGGGACTGAGCCTCGGGAGATCGAGTCGACAGCGGGCCGGGGAACGGCTACCGTCGCGGCGTCCGATGCGACCGAGTTACCGAGACCACGTCGGGGGGCCTGGTCAGGTGCGTGCTTCACGTTCACTCGCGCTCGCGGCGGTGGCGTCCGTGCTGGTCACGGGGGTCGCCGGCTGCGGAGGCGGCGGTGGGAGCGGCAAGAGCGGGCGGACGCCGTCCGCCCGTTCCGCCGCGCCCGGCTCGCCGGGCGGCGGCACGCCTGCGCCGGACGCGTGGATCCCCGGCCGGGTCGCGAAGATGAGCGTGGCGGAGAAGGTCGGGCAGCTGTTCGTCCCGACGTTCTCCAGCCGCGCCGACGCGCTCGCCAAGATCAAGAAGTACCGGGTGGGCGGGCTGATCTACTTCCCGGGCAACTTCGGCACCCCGGCGAAGACGGCGGCGCAGTCGAACGCGCTGCAGAAGGCGTCGAAGATCCCGCTGCTCCTCGGTGTGGACGAGGAGCAGGGCATCGTCTCGCGGACGCCGTTCATCACCGCCTTCCCCGGCAACATGGCGCTCGGCGCGACCCGGAACCCGGCGGACGCCCGCGCCGCCGCCCAGGTCACCGGCGCGGAGCTGCGCGCGGTCGGCATCAACCTCGACTACGCCCCCGACGCCGACGTCAACGTGAACCCGCGCAACCCGGTGATCGGGGTGCGCTCGTTCGGCGCCGACCCGGCGCTGGCGTCCACGATGGTGCGGGGCGCCATCGGCGGCTACCAGGCCGCCGGGGTCGCCGCCACCGCCAAGCACTTCCCCGGGCACGGCGACACCGCCACCGACAGCCACACCGGCCTGCCGGTGATCGGCCACTCGCCGGCGGCGTGGGAGCGGCTGGACGCGCCCCCGTTCAAGGCGGCGATCGAGGCGGGCGTGGACGTCATCATGACCGCGCACATCGTGATGCCGAAGCTCGACCGGTCCGGCGACCCGTCCACGCTGTCGAAGACCGTGCTGACCGGGCTGCTGCGCGAGAAGCTCGGCTACCAGGGCGTGATCACGACCGACTCGCTGGAGATGGCGGGCGTGCGCGAGAAGTACGGCGACGCGGCCGTACCGGTCCGGGCGATCAACGCGGGCGCCGACCAGCTGCTGATGCCGCCGGACCTCCCGCGCGCCTACAAGGCCGTGGTGAAGGCCGTCCGGTCCGGGAAGATCACGCGCAAGCGGCTGGACGAGTCGGTGACGCGGATCCTCAGACTCAAGCAGCGCCGCGGCCTGTTCCAGGGGACGGCCGTCGACCCGGCCAAGGCCGCCGCCTCCGTCGGCACGGCCGCGCACAAGGCCGCCGCCCGGCAGGTCGCCGAGCACGCGGTCACCCTCGTCCGCAACAAGGGCGACGTGCTGCCACTCAAGGGCAAGAAGGTCGCGGTGTCGGGGCCGGACGGCGACCGCCTCCGGGCCGCGCTGCGCCGCCAGGGCGTCGCGACGGCGGCGGCGGGCTCGGCGGACGTCACCGTGCTGACCACCGAGAACGCCGGGGCGGCGACCGCCGCCCGCATCCGCGCGCTCGGGCCGAAGCCGGTGGTCGTCGCCGCGCTCGGCCGCCCCTACGACCTCGACGCGGCCGGGGCCGCGCAGGCGGCACTCGCCACCTACTCCTCCAGCCGGGTGTCGGTCGAGGCGCTGGCCCGGGTGCTGAGCGGCGCGGTGAAGCCGACCGGCAGGCTCCCGGCCCCCGCGGCCGGGAAGCCGGCCGGGTTCGGCATCAGCTACCGGTAGGGTCCCGCCGATGGACGCGGCCGCCCGTCTGCTGGGAGGATCGGGCCGCCTTCGCGCCCACAGGAGGTGTCCCCGTGCGCGTCCGCCCGTTACTCCTGGCCCTGATGCTGCTCTCCTCGCCGGCGGCGTGCGGCGGGAAGGACGAGGTCACGATGCCGCCGCTCACGCCCGAACCCGGTGACTCGCGGCTCGCCGACACGCCCACCACGGCGTCGTCGTCGCGGACCCTCGCGGCACGGCTCGCGCTGTACAGGTACCTGCGCGGGATCGCCGCCGGGAACGTCAAGGCGTGCGCGTTCCTGACGGCGAGCTACGAGCGGCGCGTGTTCGGCGGGCCGGGCAGGTGCCGTTCAGGGCTCGCCGAGGCGCGTGCGAGATTGCGCCCGCAGGACATCGCGGCGCTGCGGGGCGTCACGGTCCCCGTCTGCGAGGCGGCGCCGGACGGCGGCTGCACCGTCCGGTTCGCGGACCTCCGGTGGAAGGGCGAGCCCGCGAGCCAGGGCGGCCTCCTCGCCGCGAGCTTCACCCTCCGCAAGACAGGGACCTACTGGCGGATCGCCGCCTGACCCGCCTGACCCGCCGCCGTGATCCGACCCGTCACAGCCCGAGGTCCGCGAGACCGGGCAGGCGGGCGCGGGCGGCGTCCTTGGCCTCCCCGGCGCTGCGGGCGGCCCGCGCCGCGGCGGCGGCCTCGCGGCACTCGTCCAGCGTGTGCCGGGCGAGCGCGGCGCGCACCAGCGGGAGGGACGGGGCGCTCATCGACAGCGACGTCACGCCGAGGCCCACCAGCACGCACGCGAGCACCGGGTCGCCGGCCGCCTCCCCGCACACCCCGCACGACACGCCCGCGCCGGCCGCGGGGGCGACCAGGTCGAGGACGGCGGGCTGCCACGGGTCCTGGAGGTGCGCGAGGCCGCCGATCTGCCGGTCCGCCGCGCACGCGTACTGGGTGAGGTCGTTGGTGCCGATGCTGAAGAACTCCACCTCGGGCGCGAGGTCGCGGGCGCGCAGCGCGGCGGCGGGCACCTCGATCATGACGCCCGGATGCTCGATGCCCGCCTCCCGGCAGGCGGCGGCGAAGAAGGCGGCCTCGGCCGCGTCCGTCACCATCGGCGCCATGACCTGGAGCTTCACGGTCAGCCCGGCCGCGGCGCGGGCGAGGGCGGACAGCTGCGCTGACAGCACGTCCGGGTGCAGGCGCATCATCCGCAGCCCGCGCTCGCCGAGCGCCGGGTTCGGCTCGTCGCCGGGCGCCGGCAGGAACGCCAGCGGCTTGTCCGCGCCCGCGTCGAGCGTCCGGACGACCACGCGGCCCTCCGGGAACGCCTCCAGCACCTTGCGGTACGCCTTCTCCTGTTCCGCGTCGGACGGCGGCGTCGCGCGGTCGAGGAACAGGAACTCGGTCCGGTACAGCCCGACGCCCTCCGCCCCGTTCGCGAGCGCCGCCTCGACGTCCTTCGGGCCGCCGATGTTCGCCAGCAGCGGGACTGCGTGCCCGTCCCGGGTGGCGCCCGGCCCGGTCGACTCCCGCAGGGCCGACGCGCGGGCGTCGGCGGCGGCCCGCGCCGCGGACACCTCGCTGCCGGACGGGTCGAGCAGCACGGTCCCGGCGGCGCCGTCCACGAGGACGCGGGTCCCGTCGGCGATCGTCGTCGCGCCCTTCAGCGCGACGACCGCGGGCACCCCCATCGTCCGGGCGATGATGGCGGTGTGGCTGGTCGGGCCGCCCTCCTCCGTCACGAACGCGACGACCTGCGCCGGGTCGAGGACGGCCGTGTCCGCGGGCGCGAGGTCCCGCGCGACGAGCACGAACGGCTCGTCGGACTCCGGGACGCCCGGCACCGGCAGGCCGAGCAGCCGGGCGATCGCGCGGTCGCGGATGTCGTCGAGGTCGGTGACGCGGGCGGCCATGTACTCGCCGGCCCCGGCGAGCATCTCCCGGTAGACGCCGAACGCGTCGAACACGGCGCGCGCCGCCGCCGCCCCCTCGCCGATCGCGCCGCGGACGCCGTCGGCGAGGCCCGGATCGCGGGCCATCAGCGCCTGCGCGTTCAGCACGTCCCGGCCGTCGGCGTTGCCGGCCGCGGCGGCGCGCTCACCGCGCTCCTCCAGGTCGGCGGCGACGGCCTCCAGCGCGGCCAGCGCGGTGTCGGTCTCGGCGGCGGCGTCGCCGCCGTGCCGCGCGCCCGCGGGCGGCTCCGGAACGGCCCCGGCGATGCTCCGTACCGGTCCGGACCCGACCCCCGGGCTGACGCCCGCGCCCTGCATCACCCCGCCCATCTCAGGCCTCCTCTGGCTCCGGCGTGGACAGCAGCTTCTGCAGCCCGTCGAGCAACTCCTCGGCGCCCTCGCCCTCGGCGGACAGCACGATCTCCTCGCCGTGCCGCGCGTCCAGCCCCAGCACGGCGAGGATGCTCTTGGCGTTCACCGGGGTGCCGCCGCGCTTGGCCACGGTCACGTCCATCGGGGCCTTCGCCGCGGTCTGGACGAACAGCGCGGCCGGCCGCGCGTGCAGCCCCACCCTGGACTCGATCTTGACGTTGCGCTCGGTCACCGCACACTCCTTCTCGCTATAGCCCGGCGACGGGCCGGCGCACCCGCAGCGCGGGGCCCGGCACGACGTCCACTTCCTTGAAATCGGCGACCACGTGGTCGGCGTCGGCCAGCGCGCCCGCCGGCTGCGTGGTGATGACGCCCACGCAGGTCATGCCCGCGGCCTTCACGGCCGCCACGCCCGCGGGGGCGTCCTCGAACCCGATCGTCTCCTGCGGCGGGACGTCCAGGTCGCGCGCGGCGGCCAGGTACCCCTCCGGATGCGGCTTGCCGGTGACGACGTCCCCGGCGGTCACCACGATGTCGAGCAGGTCGCGGATGCCCAGCTCGGCGAGCAGCCCCTCGGCGTAGGGGCGCTGCCCGGACGTCACCACCGCCAGCGGCACGCCCGCGTCCGCCAGGGACCGGACGAGGTCCACGGCGCCGGGGACGGGCGCGGCGGCCGGCATCCCCGGCACCGACTCGTAGGACAGCGCCTGCGCGAACAGCTCCTCGACCGTCCGGCCGGGGAACAGGTGCGCGAGGTCCTCCAGGACCTCCTGCCCGCGGCGCCCCGCGAACGAGGCGATCAGCGCCTCGTCGTGCGGGACGCCGTGCGCCTCGAACAGCCGCGACCACATCACCCGGTTGCGCGGCTCGGTGTCGATCAGGGTTCCGTCCAGGTCGAACACGGCCGCGCCGAGGCCGATCACCGCCATGCGCTCAGCTCCATGTGAACAGCTCGTCCCCCTTGGTCACCTCGCCCGACTCGACCACGTCCGACAGGGCGTCGGCGCCCGCGTCCAGCGCGACCACGGCGCAGATCGGCGAGCGCCCGCCCGCCTCGATCACGGCCGGGTCCCACCCGACGACCGGCTGGCCTGCGGTGACCTCGTCGCCCTCGGCGGCGAGGAGCTCGAACCCCTGCCCCTTCAGCTTGACGGTGTCGATGCCGAGATGCACGAGGACGCCGTGGCCCTCCTCGTCCACCACGACGTACGCGTGCGGGTGCAGCTTGACGATCTTCCCGGTGACCGGGGCGAGGGCGGGGCCGCGCCCGCGCTCGGGGTCGACCGCCGTGCCCGGCCCGACCATGGCCTGGGCGAACACCGGGTCGGGGACGCCGGCGAGGCCGACGACCCGCCCGGCGACGGGTGAGAGTACTCGGGTCATTGGGGGTCCCCTCGGGGGTCAGTCGAGGATGTCCTCGATGTCGCTGGCGATGGTGTCCGCCTCCGGGCCGACGACGACCTGGACGACGGTTCCGCTGCGCATGACGCCGAACGCGCCCGCCTTCTTCAGCGCCGCGTCGTCGACCTTGCCGGCGTCGGAGACCTCGGTGCGCAGCCGGGTCGCGCACGGCTCGATCTCGACGATGTTGTCGGCGCCGCCCAGCGCCGCGATGATGGCCTCGGCCTTGTCCATGCTGGCTTCTCTCTTCTCTCAGTCGGTCTGGGTGACCTTGTTCAGCCCGCGCGGGACGTCGGGGTCGACGCCGAGCCGGCGGGCCAGGTTCTCGACCATGATCTGCCCGGGGACGATGAGCCCCAGCGGCGCCACCCACTCGGGCAGGCCGGGGCCCGGCAGCGCGGCCGAGCACACCCGCGCCAGCTCGGAGCCGCCGCCGACGCCGAAGGCGCGGGCGCCCGCGCCCTCGACCCGCGCGGCCAGCGCCACGGTACCCGGCAGCGTCGGGCCGGAGTCCGCCGCGACCAGCAGCGCGGGGGTCTGGCCGTCCACGACGGCGATCGGGCCGTGCAGCAGGTCGGCGTACGACAGGCCCATGGCGTGCAGGTAGCACGCCTCCTTGAGCTTCAGCGCCAGCTCCAGCGCGGTGCCGAACGCGATGCCGCGGCCGGACACCACCGCGCCCGGGACCTTCGCCAGCTCCTCGACGATCTCCGGCAGTGCGGGAGACGCCTCGGTCTGCGCGATCATGCGGGCGACCTCGTCGGGGACGCGGCGCAGCTCGTCCACCGCGACGTCCGCGCCGAGGCCGAGGCCGAGCACCGACAGCGCGGCGAGCTGGGTGGTGTAGGTCTTGGTGGCCGGGACGGCGATCTCCTCGCCCGCGCTGGTGACCAGCGCGACCTCGGCGGCCTCGGCGAGCGGGGACCCGGCGCCGTTGGTGACCGCGACGGTCCGGGCGCCGCAGTCCTTCGCCCAGTCGAGGGTCTCGACGATCTCCTCGGTCTTGCCGGACTGGCTGATCGCCACGGCCAGCACGCCGTCCAGGTCGAGCCGGCGCCGGTAGGTCGTCGCGATGGACGGCGCGGCGAGCGTGGCCAGCCGCCCGGCGTGCGCCTCCACGAGGTAGCGCCCGTACACCGCGGCGTTGTCGGAGGAGCCGCGCGCGATGAACAGCACCTGCCGGGTCTCCCGCGCCAGCGCCGCGATGTCGGCGGTGCGCGGGAGGAGCGCGTCGATCGTCCGGCGCAGCGCGTCCGGCTGCTCGCCGATCTCGGCGCGCATCTGACTGGTCATGATCCCCCTCCGAAGACGTTCTGCCCGTTGACCCATGTGGTACGCGCCCGGTGGCCGGGGCCCAGCCAGACCAGGTCGGCGGCGGCGCCGGGGGCGATCCGGCCGAGATCGGGACGTCCGACCAGGTCGGCCGGGACCCGGGTCGCGGCGTCCACCGGGGCGGCCTCGCCGAGGCCGAGGCCGATCGCGTTGCCGACCGCCTCGTCCAGCCGGAGGCCGGACCCGGCGATGGTGCCGTCGGCGCGCAGCGGCGGGCCCTGCTCGGGCATGGTGATGGGCTCGCCGCCGAGGTCGTAGGTGCCGGGCGGCATCCCGGCGGCCGCCGCGGCGTCGGTGACGAGCACGACCCGTCCCGCCGCGGCCCGGAACACCAGCTCGGCGACCGGGGCCGAGACGTGGTGCAGGTCGAGGATGAGGCCGGGGCTGAGCCGGTCGTCGATGAGCGCCTGCACGGCGACGCCCGGGTCGCGGTGGTGGACGCCGCTCTGCGCGTTGAAGATGTGGGTGACCTTGCGGGCTCCGGCGTCGGCCGCGGCGGAGACCTGCGCGGCGGTGGCGTCGCTGTGCCCGACGCTCACCAGGACGCCCGCCTCGGTCAGGGTGCGGATCGCGTCGAGCGCGCCGTTCCGCTCCGGGGCGAGCGTGACCAGCCTGACCAGCCCGGTCTCCAGCAGGGTCTTGATCGCCTCGGGCTCGGGGTCGGTCAGGTGGGCCGCGTTGTGCGCGCCCTTGCGCTTCTGCGACAGGAACGGGCCTTCGAGGTGGACGCCGAGGACGCGCGTCCCAGGGGGCAGACCGGCGATCAGGTCGCGGGCGCGCCGCAGGGACTCGGCCTGCTTCGCTACGGGCGCGGTGATGAAGGTGGGGAGGAACGCGGTCACGCCGGTCTCGGGGAGGCGGGAGACGACGGTGTGCCAGCCGGACTCGTCGGCGTCGGCCATGTCGTGGCCGAAGAAGCCGTTCACCTGGAGGTCGACCAGTCCGGGCGCGAGGAGGCCGTCGGGCAGCTCGGTGTCCGGGGTGCGGGGCGGGGGTCCCTCGCCGGCCTCGGCGATGACGCCGTCCTCGACGCGGACGTATCCCGGGGAGACGACACGGGTAGGACTGCCCGCGGGGGTAATGATCATGCGGTGGGCCGTGATCAGCAGTGATGCCATGGGGGCGCACTCTCCGTGACGCGATGATCGCGGGGTCGTTCCTCCGGATTCCCAACTGGTCTAGTCCGGACTAGACCAGTATCGTACGCACCATACTCCACGAATCGGATGGAGCTGAAGATGTCGACCGAAACTCCTCAGGGCCCGGGACCGGTCGACCTCGGCCGGCGGCCCCCGCACCCGGCGGGACCGGGGCGGCGACCCGGCGGAACCGGACGCTCCTTCCGGAAAACCGGGCTGACCTGCACCTTTCCCGATCATGGCGTCGTCCGCATGTGATCAGGTCGTTACGAATTCGTGCATTGACATGCCTTTCGATGCTGTGGTCTAGTCCGGCCTAGACCAGTACGAACCGAATCTAAAACCGTCAAACTCACACAACCAGCCCATCGAACCGCTGAACACCCGCGAACCCCCATCGATCCGGCTCCGGCCGTCGAGGACCCTCGTGACGATGATCGACCCGCACAGTCCGGTACCCAAGTACTTCCAGCTCCGCGCCATCCTGCTCGACCTCATCGAGAGCGCGGAGCTGCCGGTCGACGCCCCGATCCCCTCGGAGCGCGAGCTGTGCGGCCGGTACGGGCTGTCCCGCATGACCGTCCGGCAGGGCGTCGACCAGCTCGTCTCCGAGGGACGGCTCTACCGCGTCCCCGGCAAGGGCACGTTCGTCGCCCGGCCCAAGATCGAGATGCCGCTGCGGCTCGTCTCCTTCACCGAGGACATGCTGGCCCGCGGGCTGCGGCCCGGCGCGATC
Organism: Actinomadura madurae; assembly: GCF_900115095.1. GTDB lineage: Bacteria > Actinomycetota > Actinomycetes > Streptosporangiales > Streptosporangiaceae > Spirillospora > Spirillospora madurae. Next base: position 229,917 of record NZ_FOVH01000003.1, on the reverse strand, counting down.
GACCTGGACCGCCGGACGGTCCCCGCCGACGCGCGCCTCGCCCGGATCTTCGACGTCGAACCGGGCACCGCCATCCACGTCATCGAGCGCCTGCGCACCGCCGACGGGGAGCCCATGGCCCTCGAACGCGCGCACATCCTGGCCTCCCTCGCCCCCGACCTGCTCGACCGCAGGCTCGCCGACCGCTCCCTGTACGGCGTCCTCGAAGCGGTCTACGGGCTCGTCTTCGACGCGGGCGACCAGACCATCGACGCCAGCCTGGCCGACGCCGCCGACGCCAGGCACCTGCAGATCACCCGGGGCAGTGCCGTGCTGCTCCTGCAACGCCGCTCGTACACCGGAGGCGTGTGCGCCGAGCTGGGCGTGTCGACCTACAGGGCGGACCGCTACCAGATCCACACGGCCCTCGGAAACCCCCCGCCGCACTCCTAACCCCTGAGGAGGAACCTCGCGATGACTGCGACAACAGTGGACTCCGCGCCGCGCCGAGGGTCGAGCGCCCTCGCGGTGCTGCAGCGGATCGGCCGCAGCCTCATGCTGCCGATCGCCGTGCTGCCCGCCGCCGCGCTACTGCTCCGCTTCGGCCAGGCCGACATGCTGGGCGCCGACGGCCTCGGCTGGGACCGGGTCGCCGAGATCGTCGGCGAGGCCGGCAACGCGCTGTTCGCCGCCCTCCCGCTGCTCTTCGCGGTCGGCGTCGCGATCGGCTTCGCCAAGAAGTCCGACGGCTCCACCGCGCTCGCGGCCGTGGTCGGCTACCTGGTCTTCGACCGGGTCTCCAAGATCATGTTCTCGCACACCGACGAGCTGCAGGGCAACGTCCTGATCACCAAGGTCACGGACGGCGCGCAGGCGCAGGTCATCGACTGGGGCGCCAAGAACCCGACGGACGTGCTCGGCGGCATCCTCATGGGCGTCATCGCGGCGCTGCTCTACCAGCGGTACTACCGGATCAAGCTGCCGACCTGGCTGGCGTTCTTCGGCGGGCGCCGGTTCGTCCCGATCATCACCGCCGTCGCGGGCCTCGCCCTCGGCATCGTGATCGGCTTCGTCTGGCCGGTGTTCGGCAGCTGGCTCACCGACTTCGGCAACTGGATCACCGGCGCCGGCGCGGCGGGCGCGGGCGTCTACGGCGTCATCAACCGGCTGCTGCTCCCGTTCGGCCTGCACCACATCCCGAACTCGCTCATCTGGTTCGTCTTCGGCGACTACCAGGGACCGGACGGCGTCGTGCACGGCGAGATCAACCGCTACCTGGCCGGCGACCCCGACGCGGGCGGCTTCCTCGCCGGGTTCTTCCCCGTGCTGATGTTCGGCCTGCCCGGCGCGGCGCTCGCGATCTGGCACTCCGCGCCGAAGCACCGCCGTCCCGCGGTCGGCGGCATCATGATCTCCGCCGCGCTCACCGCGTTCATCACCGGCGTCACCGAGCCGATCGAGTTCGCGTTCATGTTCGTCGCGCCCGTCCTGTACGTGGTGCACGTCATCCTCACGGGCATCTCGATGGCCATCCTGGAGGCCGCCGGCGCCCAGCTCGGGTTCGGCTTCTCCGCCGGCCTGATCGACCTCCTGCTGAACGCCCGCAAGGACAACACCGAGGGACTCCTGCTCATCCTCGGCATGGGCGTCCTGTACTTCTTCCTCTACTACTTCATCTTCAGATTCCTGATCACGAAGTTCAACTTCGCGACGCCGGGCCGGGAACCGGAGGGCGAGGAGTCGGTGGCCGCCGACCCGGCCGCCAGCCCGGAACTCGCGGCCAGCGAGCCGGGCGGCGGGAAGAAGGGCACGGCCGGAACGCAGGACGCACCGGCCGGGGGCTGACCATCCCCCGGGGCGCCGCGGACCCCTCCTCCCCCTGCCGCGGCGCCCCATCTCGGGCCGGTCGGCGCACCGGTCCGGCTCCCACGAGTCCCGGGCTCCCCGCACCCGGCCCGGGACTCGCACCGAAGGGCGGCGGGACGCGGCATCCGCGTCCCGCCGCCTTCGTGCTCTCCGGCCTTCGTGCTCTCCGGCGCCGCCGTGTCCGCGGACGGCCTCATGCGGCCACGACGTATTTCCGGCCGATCTCCGGGCTCCTGTTCGAAACGAGATCAGGAGGCTTGCATGGGACGTCCGGTCGATCCCGCGGCGGTTCGTTTCGTCCACTACCGTCCGGCGGTGCCCGCCACGCGCGGGGCGCTGGCGCTGCGGCCCGCCCCGGACCCGGTGCGCAGGCCGGGGCTGCGGCTCGTCCGGCCAGGGGACGGGGTCGACGCCGAGGTCCGAGCCGTCGCCGACGCGGCCGTGCGGCTCATCGTGGAGGTGCTGGCAGGGACGCGTCCCGCGCATCAGCTGTCGCTCGTGGCCGTCCCCGCCGTGTGCCGGGAGATGGCCGCGCGGCGCGGGCCGACCGGCGGGCGCGGGAGGCGGATCGTCCCGCCGAAGGTGCTGTCGACGCGGTCGCAGCGGCCGTCCCCCGGTGTGGCGGAGACGGCCGCCGTGGCCGTCGTGGCCGGGCGCGTCCACGCGCTGGCCCTGCGCCTTGAGCACACGCGCGGCCGGTGGCGCTGCACGGCGCTGGAGACGACCGCCCACTGACATGCGAAAGGCCCCCCGCAGGTGCGGGGGGCCTTTCGCGTCGCCCTACTTGTTCTTGTTGCGCGGATCGCCGTGGCAGCGCTTGAACTTCTTGCCCGAGCCGCACGGGCACGGGTCGTTGCGGTTCACGCCCGCGTACTCGTCCGCGGCCTCCTCGCTGTGGTGCTCGACGCCGCCGTCACCGTCGACGGTCGGGGCCGAGTACTCCAGCTTCTTCGGACGCTTCGGCGCGTCGAGGCCCTTCGCCTTGATCGCGGGGGCGTCCTTGGCCTCCTCGGCGTCCTCGGCCTCGTCCTCCTCGGCGTCCTTCTCCAGGTCGACCGAGGAGGCCGACTTGGCGACCGAGACGGGCGCGGCGCCGACGGCGGGCTCCTCCGGCTGCTCGTCCACCTGGACCTCCAGGTTGAACAGGTAGCCGACCGACTCCTCCTTGATGCCGTCGAGCATCGCGTTGAACATGTCGAAGCCCTCGCGCTGGTACTCCACCAGCGGGTCGCGCTGCGCCATGGCCCGCAGGCCGATGCCCTCCTGGAGGTAGTCCATCTCGTAGAGGTGCTCGCGCCACTTGCGGTCGAGGACGTTCAGCACGACCCGGCGCTCCAGCTGGCGCATGACGTCCGCGCTGAGCTCCTCCTCGCGCTTGTCGTAGGCCGCCCGCGCGTCCTCGCGGATGCTCGCGGCGAGGGTCTCGGCGTCCAGGCCGGAGATGTCGCCGCCGACCTCCTCGACCAGCTCGTCCACCGTGACGGAGATCGGGTAGAGCTTCTCGAACGCCTGCCACAGCTTCTCGAGGTCCCAGTCCTCGGCGAAGCCCTCCGCCGTAGCGCCCGCGACGTAGCCCGCGACCACCTCGTCGATCATGTTGCGGACCTGCTCGCCGAGGTCCTCGCCCTCCAGCACCTTGCGGCGCTCGGCGTAGATGACCTTGCGCTGCCGGTTCAGCACCTCGTCGTACTTCAAGACGTTCTTGCGCATCTCGAAGTTCTGCTGCTCGACCTGGCTCTGCGCCGACTTGATCGCGTTAGTGACGATCTTGGACTCGATCGGAACGTCGTCCGGGATGTTCAGCCGGGTCATGATCGCCTCGACGCGGGCGGAGTTGAACAGCCGCATCAGGTCGTCCTCCAGCGACAGGTAGAACCGGGACTCGCCCGGGTCGCCCTGCCGGCCGGACCGGCCGCGCAGCTGGTTGTCGATGCGCCGCGACTCGTGCCGCTCGGTCGCGAGGACGTACAGGCCGCCGAGCTCGACGACCTCCTCGTGCTCGCCCTCCACGGCCTCCTGGGCCTTCTCCAGCGCCTCCGGCCACGCCGACTCGTACTCCTCGGGCGTCTCCAGCGGGGACAGCCCGCGCTGGTGCAGCTCCAGGTCGGCGCGGAAGTCGGGGTTGCCGCCGAGCATGATGTCGGTGCCGCGGCCCGCCATGTTCGTCGCGACGGTCACGCCGCCCTTGCGGCCCGCCTCCGCGACGATCGCGGACTCCTGCTCGTGGTGCTTGGCGTTCAGCACCTGGTGCGGGATGCCGCGCCGCTTGAGCATCTTGCTCAGCTTCTCGGACTTCTCCACCGACGTCGTGCCGACCAGGACCGGCTGGCCCTTCTCGTGCCGCTCGGCGATGTCGTCGACGACGGCCTCGAACTTGGCCTGCTCGGTCTTGTAGACGACGTCCGCGACGTCGTCGCGGATCATCGGCTTGTTCGTCGGGATCGGCACCACGCCGATCTTGTAGGTCTTGTTGAACTCCGCCGCCTCGGTCTCGGCGGTGCCGGTCATGCCGGACAGCTTGCCGTAGAGGCGGAAGTAGTTCTGCAGGGTGATCGTGGCGAGCGTCTGGTTCTCGTCCTTGATCGCCACGCCCTCTTTGGCCTCGATGGCCTGGTGCATGCCCTCGTTGTAGCGGCGGCCGTGCAGGATGCGGCCGGTGAACTCGTCGACGATCAGGACCTCGCCGTTCATGACGACGTAGTCCTTGTCGCGCTTGTACAGCTCCTTGGCCTTCAGCGCGTTGTTGAGGAAGCTCACCAGCGGCGTGTTCACCGAGTCGTAGAGATTGTCGATGCCGAGCCAGTCCTCGACCTTCTCCACGCCCGACTCGGTGATGCCGACGGTGCGCTTCTTCTCGTTCACCTCGTAGTCGCCGGGGCCGTACTCGTCCACCTGCCCGGCCGTGCTGATCAGCTCGGCGCGCTTCAGCCGCGGGACGATCTTGGCGAACTCCGAGTACCACTTGGAGTTCTGCTCGGCCGGACCCGAGATGATCAGCGGAGTCCGGGCCTCGTCGATGAGGATCGAGTCGACCTCGTCCACGATGGCGAAGTTGTGGCCGCGCTGGACGCACTCCTCCAGGCTCCACGCCATGTTGTCGCGCAGGTAGTCGAACCCGAACTCGTTGTTCGTGCCGTAGGTGATGTCGCAGTTGTAGGCCGCTCGGCGCTCGTCCGGGGTCATCTGCGGGAGGATGACGCCGACCTCCATGCCGAGGAACTGGTGGATGCGGCCCATCCACTCGGCGTCGCGCTTGGCCAGGTAGTCGTTCACCGTGACCACGTGCACGCCGTCGCCGGACAGCGCGTTCAGGTAGGCCGGGAGCACGCAGGTCAGGGTCTTGCCCTCACCCGTCTTCATCTCGGCGATGTTGCCGAGATGCAGGGCGGCACCGCCCATCACCTGGACGTCGTAGTGCCGCTGGCCGAGAACGCGCTTGGCGGCTTCGCGGGCGGTCGCGAACGCCTCGGGCAGCAGGTCGTCCAGGGTCTCGCCGTCGGCGAGACGTTCCCGGTACTTGTCGGTCAGCTCGCGCAACTCGGCGTCGCTCATCTCGAGGAAGTCCTCCTCGATCGAGTTGACCTGATCCGCGAGCTTCTTGAGCTTGCGCAGGGTTTTTCCCTCGCCCGCACGAAGGATCTTGTCGATGACTGGCGGCACTCTCGAAAGCTCCTTGCAGATCGTGGTTCACCGCTCCAGGCGGCGCGCACACCACACGTACGATGCCCATCGTAGGCCAGACCCAGAATGGTCTAGGTCACTCTGGAGCGCAATCCACCGCGTGTTCCGTTTGACCTTCCCGGTCCCGGACAGGATCACTGACACCTCAGGAGGGGAGGCGCAATGTCCGAAGAGTCGCACGGATCGCACGCCGGGCGGCCGAGCTCGTGGATCGCCGTCACCATCATCTTCGTGGGCTTCGTCGTCGGCGGCGTCGCGCTCTGCCTCGGCCCGAACTGGATCCTCTTCTACGCCGGCGTGGGCGTCATCGTCATCGGCATGATCGTCAGCTGGATGGTCCACCTGTTCTCGGACGTCGTCGTGGACGCCCCCCGCGTCATCCCTGAAATCGTCGACTACTCCCTGTTCGGCTCGCGCTCGGACAAGCGCCGCGGCGGCGATGCCGGCGAGGTCATCGACACGCCCGTCGCCACCGACACCCAGCAGGCCCCCCACGGCTGACCGCGTCAGGCCGGAGCGGCGGCCCTCAAGGCGGCGTCGACGAGGGGGGCCGCCAGCGTGGTCCGCTCCACGCGCACGTCGTCGCACCCGACCCACGAGGCGGCGCGCCAGAGGGCCGTGGCGAGGGCCGCCACCGACGACTCCGCCCGCGCGGCCGTGCGCGTCGCCCACGGCTCCATGGTCACCTGGCGGGCGATGAGCGTGCGCCCCTCCCTGGCGGGGTCGACCCGTCCGATGAGGCGCCCCCCGGCGAGCAGCGGCATCGCGAAGTAGCCGTGGACGCGCTTGCCCTTCGGCACGTACGCCTCCAGACGGTGGTCGAAGCCGAACACGCGCGAGGCGCGGGCGCGGTCCCAGACCAGCGAGTCGAACGGCGACAGCAGCGTGGTGGCGTGCCTGCCCCTGGGCGGCGCGTCCAGCGCGCCCGGGTCGGCCCAGGCCCGCTGCGACCATCCGGCGACCTCGACCGGGACGAGCCCGGTCGCCTCGATCACGGCGTCGACCTGGTCCTGCTTGATCCGGTAGTAGTCGGCGAGGTCGCCGCGCGTGGCCACGCCGAGCGCCCGCCCCGCCCGGGCGACCAGGGCGGTGAGGCAGGCGTCGTCGTCCGGCTCCTCGGCCAGCAGCTCCGGCGGGACGGCGCGCTCGGCGAGGTCGTACACCCGGCGCCACCCGGCCCGCTGCACGCACACGACCTCGCCGATGTCGAGCAGCCACTCGATGCCGATCTTGTGGTCGCTCCAGTCCCACCACTCGGCGCTCGCCTTCGCGCCGCCGAGCTCCTTGGTGGTGAGCGGCCCGTCCGCCTTCAGGCGGGTCCGGATCTGATCGCAGACGCCCTCGGGGACCTTGTGCCAGCGCCACCCCCGCCGCACGTAGGCCCGGCGGCGGAACGCGAACAGCGGCCAGTCGGCCATCGGGATGATGGACGCGGCGTGAGCCCAGTACTCGAACGCCTCCGGACGACGCCTCTCGCGATCGGCCGACCCGTTGCCCCAGTAGGCGGCCTCGACCTTGGCCCGTCCCACCGCCCCCAGCCGCGCGTAGGGGACCAGCTCGTGCGACCGCGCCAGGACCGAGATCGTGTCGAGCTGCACGGCCCCGAGCCGCTCCAGCACCGCCGGCACGCCCCCCTTCGGGAACGCCCCCAGAAACCCCTGGGCCCGCAACTGAAGCCGCCGCGCCTCGTCCGCACTGAGTTCCACGTCCGCACTGAGTTCCACGTCCGCACTGAGTTCCACGTCCGCACTGAGTTCCACCACGCCCGCGATGCTACGACACAACACCGACAAACCCGCTTTACCGGTCGCGCCTGCGGTGGGGTCAGGTGATCTCTAGGAGTTTTTCGCGGACGGCGTAGACGACGGCTTCCATGCGCGAGTGGAGCTGGAGCTTCTCCAGGATGTTGCGGACGTGGTTCTTCACGGTGTTCTCGGAGATGAAGAGCTCGCGGGCGATCTCGCGGTTGCCCAGGCCCCTGGCGACGAGGCGCAGGACCTCCATCTCGCGCTCGGTGAGGCGAGGGGCGGGGACCTGCTGCGTGCGCTCCTCGCTGCGCTTGGCCAGCGCGGCGAACTCGGTGATGAGCTTGGACGCCATCGACGGGCTGATCAGCGACTGGCCGCCGTGCACGGCGCGGACGGCCTGCGGGACCTCGTCGATGGAGATCTCCTTGAGCAGGTAGCCGCTGGCGCCGGCCTTGATCGCCTCGAAGAGGTCCTCCTCCTCGTCGCTGATGGTCAGCATGACGATCTTCGCGCTGGGCGCGGCGTCCTTGATCGCGGTGCAGGCCTCGATGCCGCTGCGGCGCGGCATGCGGATGTCCATCAGGACGACGTCGGGCAGCAGGTCGCCGGCCATCTCCACGGCCTCGTGCCCGTCGCCGCCCTCGCCGATGACCTCGATGTCGTCCTCACCCTGGAGGACCATCTCCAGGCCCCTGCGGAACAGCGCGTGGTCGTCGACGATGAGCACGCGGATGGGGTCGGCCGCCTCCCGGTCGGCGGGGGTGGCGCCGGCGCCGGACTGACGGGGTACCGCCGCGGCGTCGCGAGCCTCGGGATTCTCGCTCACCAGAGTCGCGGCGTGGAGGAGACGCCGCTTCCCCCCTTCACTATTCAGGGTGTCCCCCGGTCAACCGCCGCGCGTCCCGGGAAGTTCCCGGGACGCGCCGCGTCCGTGGATCGGCTGATGCGCCTTTTCAGATCATGGCATGGTTCGCGCGGTGACGTGAGGCGAGTGCCGCATCACTCTTCGACGAGCCTGATGACTCCGTAGTCCCAGCCTCTTCTCCTATATACGACCGAGGGGTGCCTCGTGGCCTTGTCGCGGTAGAGGAAGAAGTCGTGGCCGACGAGCTCCATCTCGAAGAGGGCCTGTTCGATGCCCATCGGCTCGGCCTTGTGGAACTTCTCGCGGACGACGAGGGGGCCGTCGCCGTCCATGGGGATCGGGACGAGGTTCTCGTCCTGCGAGACGGTCACGACCTCGTCCTCGACGGGACGCTTCACGGGTTCGGGAGGCACGGGCGGGAGCGGTTCGGGGAGCGGTTCCATCGTCGCGAGCTTGGCGCGTCCCTTCCCGCCGTGGCCCTTGCGCCGCTCGGAGTCGCGGCGCAGGCGCGACTCCAGCTTGTCGAGGGCGAGGTCGAGGGCGCCGTAGCGGTCGTCGGCGGCGGCTTCGGCCCGGATCACCGGGCCGCGGGAGCGGATCGTGAGCTCCACCCTTTCGCGCTGGTCGGCCAGCCGTGGGTTGCGTTCCTCGGACACCTCCACATCAACGCGGATGACCTTCTGGTTGAGCCGCTCGATCTTGGCGAGTTTGTTGTCGACGTGCCGACGGAACCTGTCGTTGACCTCGGTGTGCCGGCCCCTCACGGTGATGTTCACGCGGGACCCCCCTTCTCCCGGTTGCGTCTTCGCCCTGCCCGGGGTCCCTGGCCGGCCCCGGACGGGCACCACAGGACGGTGGGTCGCACCCGCCCGGCCGACCTGGTCTTCGTCCCCACATCCGCCTGCTGAGGGGCTCGCGGCGCTCTCGCCACTACTGCCCTTCTCCCGGTTCGGGGGATGTCGGATCCCTCGACGGGGCAGGACTTACCTCTAAGGCGCACCGTGATCGGTCGACGAGAAGTCGCCTTACGTGGGCCGTTTCGCCTGCGCCTGGCATCGGCTAGCCGGATCGTCTGCCGTGCCCCTGACGGGCACTGCGATCCGACGCAACCACGGACCCGGGCGGGTGCCATGTCAGGAACGCTAACCCCTTACGCCACGAATGTCAGGGGGGTGGGCGGAGGAAATACTCACTGACCGTCATCGATGACTGCCGCAGCGGGTTGCCCGGGCGCCCCGCGGACGCCCGTCACGTGCCGTGAGCCCCCGCCCGCCCGGCGCTCGCGGCCCCGGTGACCGGCCAGGTCAGGGGGTCCTGTCGCCGCGGTGAGTTTGGGAAATCTCTACTCCCTCATGACGTGATGTGACGTGAATTACCTGACGTCCCACGGCGAACACGGACAAGGCGGATATCTGCTCTCTACACATTGTCACTGACTGCCATCCCCGACGGCTCGGGGGAAGAAAGTCACCAGGATCTGTGGCGTGGAGTGGCGGCGATGGTCGCCGCTCCCGTCACGTCCGCGCCTGCCGCGCGTAGCGCCCGCGCGGCCTCGGCGAGGGACGCGCCCGTCGTGACCACGTCGTCGACCAGGAGGACCGGGCGTCCGGCGAGCGAGCCGCGCGCCTCGATGGCCCCGGCGAGGTTGGCGGCGCGCTGCGCCACCGAGAGCCCCACCTGGTCCGCGACCCTCCCACGCTGCCGTAACGCGTCCACCGCGGTCACCGGCACCCCGCTCTCCCGCAGCCGCCGGACCGCCGCCTCGACCGCCCCGCGGAGCGGATCGTGCCCGCGCCGCCGCACGGCCCGCCGGCCCGACGGGACCCAGACCACGAGCGGCGGGTCGGGGCCCGGGGTGAGGGCGGCGCGGACGGCGGTCGCCAGCGCCTCCCCCAGCGGGACGGAGAGCGCCGTGCGCCCGCGCTCCTTGTAGGCGCCCAGGATCGTCCTGAGAGGGCCCTCGTAGGCCGCCACGGTCCACGGGGGCGGCAGCCCGGCAGGGGCCGTTCTCGCGGGACGTGCCGCCCCCCGCAGGGGCTTGGCGCACCCGTCGCACAGCAGGGCCGGAGCCAGCCCGCACCCGGCGCAGCGTTCGGGCAGAAGGAACTCGATCAGGTCGGAGAGAACGTTCATGCCCCCGACGATGCCGCGCCGGCGTTGACGGCGTCTCCGGCTCCCTCAACTGTGGATAACTCGCCGCCCCCCAGAGGGTCAGCCAGGGTAGGTGGGGTCCTTGGCCGGGGTCGGGCAGATCCAGGGGCTGTAGGAGTTGCTCGGGGCGCGCTGGCGGCAGATCTGGTCCTTGCCGCCCGAGCGGGTGCCGATGAGGATCGGGGCGCCCGGGGCGGCGGCGATCGTGCGGGGCTCGCCCAGGGAGCCGACGCCGAGGGAGGTGATCGCGCTGCCGCTGATCGGCATCAGGAACGGGAGGGTCTGGGAGTCGCGCTTGGCGCGGCCGAGGACGGCGAGGGTGCCGAAGTCCCGCCACGCGAGGTCGACGGCGTCCTGGAGCTCGGAGCTCACCGGCAGGAACGAGCCCACGTCCAGGGAGCCGTCGGGGGCGTGGGCGATGCGGCCGAGCTGGACCTGGGGGCGGCCGTCCACGCGGGCGATCACCGCGGCGCGGACGCCGTCGCGGGCGACGCGGAAGGCGAGCACCTCGCGGCCGCCGAGGCCCCAGTGGGCTGCGCGGACGGGCGGCCCGCCGCGCGGGCGCACCCACAGCCACGACTCGTTCTCGCCGCTCTCCACGACCCACAGCGTGCCGTCATGGCTCCAGGACGGGGCCGTGAAGCGGGCGCCCCGGTGCGCGGTCAGCAGGACGCGGGACGTCGGCTGGCCGGTGACGGGCGCGGCGACGAGGACCTGCCCGCCGTCCGCGCTCAGCCCGGCGAACTCCTGGTGGTCGGGGGCGACGGCGGGACGGGAGAGGCTCCCGGCGGGGCCGGTCACGACGGGCTGGGCGCGGTCGCCCTCCAGGGTGCCGAGGAAGCCGGACGGGCCGACGACGTAGGCGTTCTGGTGGGCGCTCTCGGGGGGCGCCCCGCCGTCGGGCGAGTTGCCCTCCCAGCCGTTCACCGCCTGGGTGGCGTCCATGCCCTCCGGCGCGACGGTCTCGCCGTCGATCCGCAGCCGCAGCGACTTGATCTCCGAGAGCTGCCGCATCGTCCAGGCGAGCTGGGCCGACATCCGGTCGATGTCGCCGCCGCGGGCCTGCCTGCTGAGGTCGACGGTCGCGACGTCCTTCTCGATCCGGACGCCGTGCCGCAGCCGCGTGCCCTCGGGGAACGCGGTCTGCACGGCTCCGGTCAGCCAGGAGGTCGGTCCGGTCAGCAGCGCCTGGACGAGCTGCGTCGGCAGGGTCTGCCGGTTCACGACCGGCAGGAAGATGCCGTTCGGGACGAGGGTGCGCCGGTCGGGCGCGAAGAAGTACAGGTTGACGGTGCGCATGGCGCGCTCGACGTCGTCCTTGGTGAGCAGCAGGCCGGCCTTGTCGTCGCCGGGGAGGCCGGTGATGCGCCAGACGCCCTGCGGCGTCTTGGTGAGCTGGAACGTGGCGTCGAGGTTCTTCGGCGAGGCGGTGTACTGGCCGTCCGCGGTGATGGTGCCGAGCTCCTCGCCGGTCACGCGGACGGTCGCCTGCCCGCCGGACGACTTGATCACATGCGGGTCGGTGATGCGGCTCGAGAGGACGGTCACGAACGGCCGCAGGCCCGGGTTCCAGGACGTCCGGCCGCCGAGGTACATCTTGGCGACCTTGTGGCCGTCGTCGAAGCTCGCGGACGCCGCGAGGAAACCCGAGACGATCTGCGCGGGCCCCCACTCGGGGCGCGGCTTCACCGGGATGAGCCGGACGTAGGGGTCGTCGACGCGCTCGGCGCGCTCGGCGGGCCGGCCGCTGACCACCTGGCCGCCGCTCGGCACGTTCGCGCAGCCCGCGCCGCCGAGGGCCAGGACGGCGACCACGAGGAGGCACGTGACCCGCCGGGCCCCGGTGCACTCGGTCATTCGCCGGCCTCCAGTTCCGCGAACAGCGGGCGCGCGTCTCCGGCGCCCGGGGGGACGAGCGGCAGCGGCGAGCCCCGCAGCTCGGCGCCGGCGACGCGGGGCAGCGAGAGCCGGAACTGGGAGCCCGCGCCGGGCTCCCCCCAGGCCTGGAGCCAGCCGCCGTGCAGCTGCGCGTCCTCCCGGGAGATCGACAGGCCGAGCCCGGTGCCGCCGGTGGTGCGGGCGCGGGCGGGGTCGGCGCGCCAGAAGCGGTCGAAGACCATCTGCCCCTCCCCCGGCTTGAGCCCGACGCCGTGGTCGCGGACGGCGACGGCGACGGCGTCGCGGTCGGCGCCGACGGAGACGACGATGTCCTCGCCCTCGCCGTGCTCGACGGCGTTGACGAGGAGGTTGCGCAGGATCCGCTCGACGCGGCGGCGGTCGACCTCGGCCATGCACGGTTCGCCGGGGAGCTGCAGGACGACCTTGCTGCCCTTGCGTTCGGAGAGCCCCTGGATGTCGCCGACGACCCGCAGGACGAGGTCGCGCATGTCGAGGGACTCGGCGTCCAGGGTCGCGGCGCCGGCGTCGTGCCGGCTGATCTCCAGCAGGTCGGCCAGGAGCGACTCGAACCGCTCCAGCTGGCTCTGCAGCAGCTCCGCGGAGCGCCCGACGGCCGGGTCGTCGAAGGTGTCGCGGTTCTCGTAGAGCATGTCCGCGGCGATGCGGATGGTGGTCAGGGGCGTGCGCAGCTCGTGCGAGACGTCCGAGACGAACTGGCGCTGCACCTGCGACAGGTCCTCCAGCTCGCCGATCTTCTCCTGGAGGTTCGCGGCCATGTCGTTGAAGGAGCGGGCGAGGCGCGCCAGATCGTCCTCACCGCGGACCCTCATGCGCTCTTCGAGACGCCCGGCGGCGAGCCTCTGCGCGCCCTGGGCGGCCAGCCGCACGGGGATGACGACCTGCCGCGTGACCAGCGAGGCGATGGCCGCCAGGAGCAGCACCAGGACGATGCCCACTCCGGCCAGGGAGCGGCTGACGTTGGTCAGGGTCTGCTGTTCCTCCGTGAGGGGGAACAGGTAGTACAGCTCGAACTGGCCGGTCTTGCCGCCGACGATGAGGCCGCGTTCGTTCGGCCTGTCTCCGACGTAGGAGAGCTTGCCGTAGGTGTAGGCGCGCGCACCCGCGGGCGCGTTCCTCAGCTCTTCGCGCAGCCGTTTGGGGACGCTCTCCTGGCGTAGTTCGTTGGTGGTGTACCCGTCGAAGTACTGCTCGGTGGTGTCGCGGATGTACACCTCGTAGAGCCCGGACGGGCCGCTGCGGGCTTTCAGCCGGTCGATCGTCGAGTTCAGCCTGCTGCCGTCGCCGGCCGAGTTTCCGAGGTCGCGCTGTACCTGGGCCAGGCCGTCGTCCAGTTGGAGACGTGCCGCCTTGACCTTGCCGTCCATGAGGGCGGACGACACCTGCTGCATGAGGAACGCGCCCAGGATGGCCACCACGATCGCCGAGATGAACAGCGTGGACGTGACGACGCGCACCTGGATCGACCGGCGCCACCGCAGGTAGGCGGCCCGCGCGGCTCCGCGCAGCACGCGCCGCACCGTCCCCAGCCCGCGCCGGGCGAGCCGCTTCGCCCTCCTCATGTCGGGCCTCATGCCGGTGCCGGTCAGGCGGGGCCGGCCTTGTAACCGACACCGCGGACGGTGACCACGATCTCAGGCCGTTCCGGATCCTTCTCGATCTTGGCGCGGAGCCGCTGGACGTGCACGTTCACCAGCCGGGTGTCGGCGGCGTGCCGGTAGCCCCACACCTGCTCCAGCAGCACCTCGCGGGTGAACACCTGGCGGGGCTTGCGGGCGAGGGCGACCAGCAGGTCGAACTCCAGCGGGGTCAGGGGGATGTGCCGGTCGCCGCGCTTGACCGAGTGCCCGGCGACGTCGATCGTGATGTCGCCGATCTGCAGGGTCTCGGGCGCGGGCTCGTCGGTGCGCCGCAGCCGGGCGCGGACGCGCGCGACGAGCTCCTTGGGCTTGAACGGCTTGACGATGTAGTCGTCGGCGCCGGACTCCAGGCCGAGGACGACGTCCACGGTGTCGCTCTTGGCCGTCAGCATGACGATCGGCACGCCGGACTCGGCGCGGATCTGCCGGCACACGTCGATGCCGTCGGCCCCGGGCAGCATCAGGTCGAGCAGCACGAGGTCGGGCCGGGTCTCCCGGAACGCCTCGAGCGCCTTGTCGCCGTCGTGGACGAACGAGGGCTCGAAACCCTCGCCCCTCAGCACGATGCCGAGCATCTCGGCGAGCGCGAGATCGTCGTCGACGACCAGTACACGTCCTCTCATGGCCCTCATCGTCACAAAGTCGGGGTTCGGTGGAGTGGGGCGCGAGGCTCCGGCGCCACCTCGCCAGGGAGAGATATGCCTTGGCGTGCAAGGTTACCCGCGTTTGCGTCGTACATGGCTCTCCCGTAACGGGCGGGCGGCTCGGAATTGTAGAGGTGACTCCCGAAACCGGCGCAAGGTTCACAGCTCGCCCGTGACAGGATGACCTGACCGGCGGACGTGCCGGGGCCGGAAGAGGGCCCGGCCGGACGCGCCGCAGACCCCGCCGTAAATCGCAGGGAGACGGGATGCCGGGAACGGGAAGCTGGGACGACGACGCCACCGATGTGGTGCGGAATGTCCCGTTCCGTCCGATGTCTCTCTCGGAGATACTCGACGGCGCGATCACCGGGATCCGGCGCCGGCCGCGCACGACGCTGGGCCTGTCGGTGGCCGCCAGCACGGCGATCCAGGTGACGAGCTCGATCGCCGCCTACTTCTTCATCGGCGACGAGGCCCGCGACGAGGTCACGCCGGACGTGCTGCTGGAGTCGATCGGCGCGCAGTCCACGCTGACGGTGCTGGGGCTGGTGCTGTCGGCGTTCGGGATCCTGCTGCTGTCGGGGCTGGTCGCGCCGATCCTGGGCCGGGAGCTGGTGGGCCTGCCGGTCGCGCCGCGGCAGGCGTGGCGGGACGCGCGGCCGAGCCTGGGACGGCTGGTCGCCACCGCGGTGGCCGTCATCGGCATCTCGCTGGGCGCGCTCGTCCTGCCTATCGCGCCGTTCATCCTGCTGATCGCCGCGGGGGCTCGCCCTGCCTTCGGGGTGCTAGCGGGGATATTCGGCATCCCCATCGGCCTCGGGCTGATGGTGTGGCTCTACATTCTGTTCGTGCAGGCCGTGCCGGCGGTCGTCCTGGAACGGCAGACCGTGAGCGGTGCGCTGCGCCGGGCGGTCACGCTCTCCAAGAGACGATGGTGGCGGACGTTCGGAGCGCTCCTGCTGGCCACGCTGGTCACCGTGTTCATGGGCTTCTTCGCGCTCCGGATCCCGTTCCTGTTCGTGCAGCTGGTCTTCTTCGGCGACTCCTCTGGCAGCGGCTCGACGATGGGCGCGCTCGCGGTGGACACGCTCGGGCGGATCGTGAGCTGGTCGGTGGTGATCCCGTTCGACGCGGGCGTGATCGCGCTGGTCTACATGGACCGCCGGATGCGCCGCGAGGGCTTCGACCTCGACCTGCGCACCCGAGGACGTTCCGCCGCGGCCGTCGCCGCCGGCGAACGCGGTGACGGGCACGCGGACGACGGGCACGCGGACGACGGGGAGGACCCGGAGGGGTTCGCCGGCCTGTGGCGGACCGGTCCGGTACAGGCACGCCCGTGGACGGGGACCGGTTCATGATGCTCGATCCGATCGGCCGCGACGAGGCCCGCGAGATGGCCCGCCGCGAGCTGGAGAAGCAGGTCTACCAGCGCGACAAGCCGTCCTGGCTGGAGCGCGCCTGGGACGACTTCACCGAGTGGCTGCGGGAGCTGACGAGCCGGGCGCCGGACCCCCAGGGGCAGGGCGACGGCGGCGGCTGGCTCTCCATCGCCATCATGGTCGTGATCGCGCTCATCGCCGTCGCGCTGATCGTGTGGCTGATGCGGGGGCGCCGCAACCCGCGCTCCCGCAAGGACCCGCTGCTGGAGGACGGGCCGTCCCGCGCGGTCGACCACCGGGACGCGGCGGAGCGCTACGCCGAGGCCGGGCAGTGGGCCGAGGCGATCCGCGAACGGCTCCGCGCGATCGCCCGCGACCTGGAGGAGCGCGCGGTCCTCGCCGCGCGTCCGGGGCGGACCGCGGACGAGCTGGCGGCGGAGGCCGGGGAGGCCGTCCCCGACCTCGCCGAGGACCTGGGCGCCGGCGTGCGGATCTTCGACGACGTCTGGTACGGCGACCGCCCGGGGACGCCGGAGGGGTACGCGCGGATGACGGAGCTGGACGAGCGGCTGCGGGCGGCGCGGCCGAAACCGCTGGAGGCGGACGACCTCGCGCTCGCCGGGGCCGACGACGAAGGGGGCCCGCGATGGTGACGGCGTCCCCGCCGCGGAGCGGCCGGGCGGAGGGGGCCGAGCCGTCCGCCCGGCAGGTCGCCGGGCGGCGCTGGCGGTCGGCACGCGGCGTCGTCGCGGTCGTCCTCGCGATGATCGTGATCGCGATCGTCCTCGCCGCGCTGCGGCCGGCGACGTCGGCGGACGCGCTCGACCCCGGGTCGCCGAAGCCGGACGGCAGCCGGGCGCTCGCGGAGATCCTCCGGCAGAACGGCACCCAGGTGACGGTCGCCAGGAGCACCGACGACGCCCTCGCCGCCGCCACGCCCGGCTCGGCCATGGTCGTGACCCGTTCGGAGCGGCTCACCGAGGAGGACCTGGGCCGGCTCCGCGCCGCGCCGGTCTTCATGCTCCTCGTCCGGCCGACGTCGTTCGCGCTGGACGCGCTCGCGCCCCAGGTGCGCCGGGACGGGCCGACGTACGAGGAGGCCGACGAGCCGGGCTGCGCCCTGGACGCGGCGACGCTCGCGGGGAAGGTCGCCTTCCACCAGTCGGACACCTACGACGTCACGGGCTCCGGCACGTCCTGCTACCAGACGGAGTACGGCGCTCCCCGGCTCGTCCGGGTCCAGAACGGCGCGAGCACGGTGACCGTCCTCGGCTCCGCGGCGCCGCTGACCAACCGGCGCCTCACCGAGGAGGGCAACGCGGCGCTGGCCATGAGCCTGGCCAGTGGGGGCGGCTCCTCCGTGGTCTGGCTGGTGCCGGACCTGCCGGAGGCGGGCTCGGGCGCCGGGCAGCAGTCGATCGGCGACCTCCTCCCGTTCGGCGTCAAGCTGCTCATCCTCGAACTGCTCGTCGCGGTGGTCCTGGTGGCCCTGTGGCGGGCGCGCAGGCTCGGCCCGGTCGTGGCGGAGGCGCTGCCCGTCGTCGTCCGGTCCGCCGAGACGGTCGAGGGCCGCGCCCGCCTCTACCGCGCCGGGCGCGCCCGCGACCGCGCCTCGGACGCGCTGCGCTCCGGGGCCCGCGAGCGGCTCGTCCCCCTGCTCGGGCTCCCCCGCAGCAGCGCGCAGGACCCTTCGGCCGCGCAGGAGATCGTCACGGCGGTCGCCCGCCGCACGATGTACGACGAGACGTACGTCGGGGCGGCCCTGTACGGTCCTGAACCCTTGGACGACGCCGGGCTGATCGCCCTCACCGACGTCCTCGACGACCTGGAAAGGCAGGTACGCCAGTCTTGAACCACCCTGTAGAGCTCGGGAAGGACGACGTGCCGGGCGCCGGCGGCACGGGGCCCGGCGTGCCGTCCGAGGAGGCCCGGCAGCAGGCCGAGACGGCCCGCGCGGCGCTGACCGCGCTGCGCGGAGAGGTCGCCAAGACGGTCGTCGGCCAGGATTCCGTGGTGACCGGCCTGGTCATCGCGTTGCTCTGCCGCGGCCACGTGCTGCTGGAGGGCGTCCCCGGCACGGCCAAGACGCTGCTCATCAAGACGCTGTCGCGGGCGCTGGACCTGGACTTCAAGCGGGTCCAGTTCACCCCCGACCTGATGCCGGGCGACGTGACCGGGTCGCTGGTCTACGACAACCGGACCGTGGAGTTCGAGTTCCGCGAGGGCCCGGTCTTCACCAACCTCCTGCTGGCCGACGAGATCAACCGGACGCCGCCGAAGACCCAGGCGTCCCTCCTGGAGGCCATGGAGGAGCGGCAGGTCTCCGTGGAGGGCTCCGCGCGCCCCCTGCCCGACCCGTTCGTCGTCTGCGCGACCCAGAACCCGATCGAGTACGAGGGCACCTATCCGCTGCCCGAGGCGCAGCTCGACCGGTTCCTGGTCAAGCTGACCGTGCCCGTCCCCACGCGGGACGAGGAGATCTCCATGCTCCAGCGGCACGCGGCCGGGTTCGACCCGCGCGACCTGTCGGAGGTGAAGGCGGTGGCGGGCGCCGACGAGCTGGCCGCCGGCCGGGCCTCGGTGCGGTCCGTGCACCTCGATCCCAAGGTCGCCGCCTACGTGGTCGACCTGTGCAGGGCGACGCGGCAGTCCCCGTCGCTCCAGCTCGGCGTGTCGCCGCGCGGCGCGACGGCGCTGCTGGCCACCTCGCGCGCCTGGGCGTGGCTGTCGGGCCGCGACTACGTCACGCCGGACGATGTGAAGGCGCTGGCCAGGCCGACGCTGCGGCACCGCGTCCAGCTGCGTCCCGAGGCGGAACTGGAGGGCGCGACGGCCGACGGCGTGCTGGAGGGCATCCTCGCCCACGTCCCCGCCCCGCGCTGATGGCGCTGACCGGACGCCTGGGGCTGCTGGCCCTGCTCGGCGCGCTCGTCCCGCTGTTCGCGCCGAGCTGGTGGACGCTGTTCGCGGTGTGGGGCGTCCTGCTGCTCGGCGTCGTCGCCGACCTGACCATGGCCGGGAACGTGCGGGCCCTGCGGTTCCACCGCGCCGGCGACACCAACGTGCGCCTGGGCGAGACCGCCACGGTGTCGCTGATCGTGGAGAACCTCGGGCGGCGGCGCCTCAAGGCCCGCCTGCGGGACGTGTGGCCGCCCAGCGCGGGCGCCGCGCCCCGCACGGTCAAGGTGAACGTGCCCGCCGGCGAGCGGCGCCGCGTCGAGATGACCTTGACGCCGACCCGCCGCGGCGACCGGAAGGCGGTCACCGTCGTCGTCCGCTCCGTCGGGCCGCTCGGGCTGGCCGCCCGGCAGCTCTCCCGCAAGGCGCCCTGGACGGTCCGCGCCCTGCCCGCGTTCCCGTCCCGCCGCCACCTCCCGGCCAAGCTCGCCCGGCTGCGCGAGCTGACCGGCGCGCACGTGGCGCTGATCCGCGGGCAGGGCACCGAGTTCGACTCCCTGCGCGAGTACGTGGACGGCGACGACGTCCGCTCCATCGACTGGCGGGCCACGGCGCGCCGCCACGACGTGGTGGTCCGGACGTGGCGCCCCGAGCGCGACCGGCGGATCTACATGGTGCTCGACACCGGCCGCACGTCCGCGGGCCGCGTCGGCGACATCCCCCGGCTCGATTGCTCGATGGACGCCGCGCTGCTGCTCGGCGCCCTCGCGTCCCGCGCCGGCGACCGCGTCGACCTGCTCGCCTACGACCGGCGCGTCCGCACCCGCGTCGAGGGCGCGTCCCGCACGGACCTGCTGCCCTCGCTGGTCCACGCCCTCGCGCCGCTGGAGCCGGAGCTCCTCGAATTCGACGCCGCCGGGATGGTGTCGACGCTGCTGGCGCGCGTCCGCCAGCGCTGCCTGGTCGTGCTGCTCACCGAGCTGAACACGGCCGCGATCGAGGAGGGCCTGCTGCCCCTGCTCCCGCAGCTCACCGCCCGCCACCTCGTCATGATCGCCGCGGTGTCGGACCCGCGGGTCGGCGAGATGGCCGGGAGCCGCGGCGACCTGGCCGCCGTCTACGACGCGGCCGCCGCCGAACGCGCCCGCGCCGAACGCCGCCGCCTCACGGCGGAACTACGCGGCCACGGCGTAGAGGTGGTGGACGCCCCACCGGAAGAAATAGCGCCCGCCCTAGCAGACGCCTACCTGGCCCTAAAAGCCGCCGGCCGCCTGTAGCCCGTCGTAGGCGTCAACACCTCATGCCGTCACCGGCTGTTGGTCGGGGCGGAGGTCGGCGTCGCCGGTCTCGCCGGCGCGGACGGCGCGGCGGCCGAGGACGATCACGTAGGTGAGGAAGGCGGCCTCGGCGACGACGCCGATGGCGATGCGCAGCCAGGTGGTGTGCACCCAGCCGGTCACGAAGCCCTCGATGAGGCCGGAGACGAGCAGGACGGCGACGAGGCCGATG
Organism: Actinomadura madurae; assembly: GCF_900115095.1. GTDB lineage: Bacteria > Actinomycetota > Actinomycetes > Streptosporangiales > Streptosporangiaceae > Spirillospora > Spirillospora madurae. The sequence goes on along the minus strand of NZ_FOVH01000003.1, from coordinate 209,640 downwards.
GCGATGCTGACCGCGGCGCGGCCTTCCTCGGCGAGGGCCTGGCCGCGGCGCCGCGGCCCGGGGTCGATGATCGTCCAGCCGAGTTTGAGGCCGCCGGCGCAGGCGAGGTAGACGGCGGTCAGCTCCAGCAGGCCGTGCGGGAGGATCAGGCCGAAGAACACGTCGCCCTTGCCGTAGGCGAACATCAGGCCGCCGATGAGGCCGAGGTTGAGCTGGTTCAGCAGCAGGACGTACACGGTGGGGATGCCGAGCAGGATCCCGAAGATCAGCGCGATCGCGGAGACCCAGGCGTTGTTGGTCCACACCTGGAACGCGAACGACGACGCCGAATGCTCGGTGTAGTAGTTCGCGAAGTCGTGCTCGACGAGCTCGCGGATCTCGGCCGGGGTGCCGACGCTGGCCTGCACCTCCGGGCTGTGCACGACCCAGATGGCCAGGGCCAGCGCGACCAGGTTGCCGAGGACGGCGTTGCCGAGCCACCACCACCGCATCCGGTAGGCGGTCGCGGGGAACGACACGGTCGCGAAGCGGCGGACGTCCCGCCAGAGCGGGGCCTGCGCGCCGGCCACGGCGGCCCTGCCCCGCGCCACGAGCGACGAGAGGCGGCTCAGCAGCTGCGGGTCGGGCGAGCTGGACCGGACGACCGACAGGTGCGTCGCCGTCCGCTGGTAGAGCTCGACCAGTTCGTCGGCTTCCGCGCCGCTCAGCCTGCGGCTGTGGTTGATGAGCCACTCCAGGCGCTGCCATTCGGCGTTGTGCGCGGCCACGTAGGCGTCGACGTCCACCCGGGGAGACTAACGCCTCGGTCCGTAGAACCGGCAAAATGGGTCGTCCACCGGCATTGGAGGCACGGGACATGGCCGAACTCGTCACCGGCGAGGCCGTAGCGCTCGACCTGCGCGTCGCGCGGCTGGCCAGCCGTGGCTGCGCCATCCTGCTCGACCTGCTCTTCCAGGCGGTCCTGCTCAACGTCCTCCTCTACGTCACGCTGATGACGTCGCTCGTCGCGGACGACGCGTGGACGGCCGGGCTGACCATCCTGGTCGTCGCCGCCGTCTTCGTCGGGTACCCGTGCCTGTTCGAGACGCTGACGCGGGGCCGGACGCTCGGGAAGATGGCCCTCGGCCTGCGCGTGGTCGCCGACGACGGCGGGCCGATCCGGTTCCGGCAGGCGCTGCTGCGGGCGCTGGCGGGGGTGGTCGAGTTCTGGATGTTCTACGGCTCGCCGGCGCTGATCACATCGTTCTGCAACCGGCGCGGCAAGCGGCTCGGCGACCTGTTCGCCGGGACGATCGTCATCCAGGAGCGGGTCCCGGTGTCGATGCTGTACGGGCCGGTCGCCGTGATGCCGCCGCAGCTCGCCTGGTGGGCCCGGACGCTGGAGCTGTCGATGCTGTCGGACGAGCTGGCGATGACGGCGCGGCAGTACCTGTCCCGGTTCTGGGAGCTGCTGCCGGAGGTCCGCGACTCGCTGGGGGAGCGGATCGCGTCGCAGGTCGTCGCGGTGGTGAGCCCGCCTCCGCCGCCGGGGGTGCGGCCCGAGATCCTGCTGTCGGCCGTGCTCGCCGAGCGCCGCCACCGGGAGGAGCGGCGGCTGGCCGAGCGGTGGGCGCGGCGGATGCGCCGGTTCGGGCCGCAGGCGTGGGGTGCCGCTCCCGCGCAGGCGCCCGCGATGGCGATGGCCGGGCCCGCGCCGTCGGGGCCGCCGCGACAGGGTCCGCCGGCCCCGCCGCCGTTCAGCACCCCCGGGCCGGGGCAGCCGCAGTTCCTTCCGCCGTCCGACTACGGCGCGGGGCCCTACCAGAACGTCCTGAACGCGCCCCCGCGGCCCGGCCCCTACCCGATGGGCCCGGCGGGTGCCCCGACGCCGCAGGGGCCGTATCAGGGCTACTGAGGCGTCAGCTCGGGAGCGACCGGAGCTTCTCGGTCAGGGTGGGGCGCAGCTTCTTCATGCACAGCACCGGCTTGAAGGCGCCCTCGCTGGTCATGAAGTGGGTGGCCTCGGCCGGGCATTCGCGCTCGGCCGTCACCCGTCCGACGACCTTGGCGACGGCCTGGCCGGACCCGCACTCGGCCTTGTCCAGGTCGCCGATGGTGAACGAGGGGTCCTCGATGCAGTCGCCGGGCGACAGGACGCCGCCTCCCGGGCCGAGGCACAGCACGGGCCGGGCGATGTTCCCGCCGCCGAAGGAGCGCAGCCTCATGGCCTCCAGCGTCTGGGACGGGCACGACTTCTCGCCGTCGACGCGGGCGATCACCTTGCCGTACCAGTCGTCCTCGGAGCACGGCTGCTCCTTGCCGAAGCCGATGGAGCCGCTGCTCACGCAGTCGCCGACCGACAGGAAGGCGCCGCCCGCGCCGGGGTCGCCCGGGTGGGGTCCCTTGAGGTTGCGGACGCAGGCCTCGTAGTACCGCTTGCCGTCCTTCTTCTCGCGGACGTTCGTGACGCCGTCCGTCCCGGCCGGGCAGTCGGGCTCGGCGCGGGTGCCGTAGCCGAAGCCCGAGGCCTCCCCCTTGTCGGTGATCTTCACGACCCTGGCCTTCGCTCCGGCGTCGTCGCAGCTCACGCGGAGGCTGGCCGGGATGCGGTCACTCCCCTCCGACCCGAAGCCGGTGTCGACGCACTGCCCGGCCTTCACCGGCCCGCTCGGGTCGCCGCCCGGCAGGAGCATCACGACGACGAGGCCGCCGAGCATGAGGGCGCCCGCGGCGGCCACCGCGACCCACACCAGCGGCGAAGGCCTCTTGGGGGCCGGGACGGGCCCGGGCGGGCCATAGGCCGCGTGCCCGCCGGGCGGCGGGACCGCGGGGCCCGGCGGCGGTGCGGGGTTCCCTGGCCGGCCTTGACCGTCCGGTACCTGTCCGTACACCGCCCGCCTCCCCTTTGATCTCGAAGCGGGATGAAGATACCAACCGCCTAGGACGGCGTCAGCTAAGGAAGCCGGGAGGCGATTCCAGGTCGGTCAGCTCGATCCCCGGCGCGGCCAGGACGACGTCGCCGGCGAGGTGGACCGTCTCGACCTCGCCCGTGGACAGGTCGGTGACCTCGTACTCCGAGACCCGCAGCGGCTCGGTCTCGGTCTCGTGGGAGGACGTCCCGGCGAGCCGCCAGCGCCACGTGGCGGTCAGCGCCGCCAGCGCCGTCCCGCTCAGCCGGACGAGTCGGACGTCGGCCTGCTCGTTCTCGCCGAGGTCGAGGGAGCGGGCGACGGCGACGAGGAACCCGGGCGAGTCGGAGACGAACCCGGCCGCGCGCTCGCCGTGCTCGGTGCCCGTCTCCCCGGCCGCCCGCACCCAGGCCAGCTCGGGACCGGTGACGCCGCCCCGCAGCCACCACTCCGGCGTGACCAGCTCGACGCGGATCTGGCGCCAGCGCGCGTCCACGACCAGGTCCAGGCGGACGCCGTCGGACCGCGTGGAGGTGTAGCGCCACCCGCCGGGGCCTGGCGCGCACCGGAAGCGCTCCTCCAGCTCCCCGTCCAGGTGCAGGTACGTGCCGGAGGGCATCAGGATCCGAGACGCCAGGAGTGCAGGTAGTCCTCCTGGTCCGGGGTGAGCCGGTCGATGGAGATGGACATCGAGGCCAGCTTGAGCCGCGCCACCTCCGTGTCGATCTCCTTGGGCACGTCGTGGACGGCCGGGGACAGCGTCGCGTGCGCGGTCGCGAGCCACGCGCAGGTGAGCGCCTGGTCGGCGAACGACATGTCCATCACCGCCGCCGGGTGCCCCTCCGCGGCGGCCAGGTTGACCAGCCGCCCCTCGGCGAGCAGGACGAGGCGCCGGCCGTCGGCGAGGACGTACTCGTCGGTCTGCGGGCGCACGCCTCGGTGCACCTCGACGGCCATGTCACCGAGCGCCCGCACGTCGATCTCGACGTCGAAGTGCCCGGAGTTCGCGAGGATCGCGCCGTCCTTCATCACGGCGAGGTGGTCGCCGTTCACCACGTCGCGGTTGCCGGTCACCGTGATGAAGACGTCGCCCTCCGCCGCGGCCTCCGCCATCGGCTGCACGGCGAAGCCCTGCAACGCCGCGTCGAGTGCCTTCACGGGGTCGATCTCGGTGACGACCACCCGCGCCCCCAGTCCGCGGGCCCGCTCGGCGAGGCCGCGCCCGCAGTACCCGAACCCCGCGATCACGATGGTCTTGCCGGCGAGCAGCGTGTTCGTGGCCCGGACGATGCCGTCCAGCGTCGACTGGCCGGTCCCGTACCGGTTGTCGAACATGTGCTTGGTGTCGGTGTCGTTCACCGCGACCATCGGGAACTTCAGCGCGCCCTCCAGAGCCATCTGGTGCAGCCGGATGACGCCCGTCGTCGTCTGCTCGCAGCCCGCCTTCACGGTGCCGAGCAGGTCCGTCCGGTCGATGTGCAGCGTGTTGACCAGGTCGCAGCCGTCGTCCAGGACGAGGTCCGGCCCGGTCTCCAGCGCCTGGTGGATGTGCGCGTAGTACCCCTCGCGATCGGTGCCCGCCCGCGCGAAGACCTCCGCCCCGTACTCCCGCACCAGCGCCGCGGCGGTGTCGTCCTGCGTGGACAGTGGGTTGGACGCCGCGAGCGCCACGCTCGCCCCGCCCGCCTGGAGGGTGCGGATGAGCCCGGCGGTCTCGGTCGTGATGTGCATGCACGCCGCGACCTTCAGCCCGTCCAGCGGGCGCTCGGCGGCGAACCGCTCCCGCACCTGCCGCAGCACGGGCATGCTCCGATCGGCCCACTCGATCCGCTTGACGCCCTCATACGCCAGCGAGACATCCGCGATATCGCTCATCACACCCCCAAATGCAGCTGCCGGACGGACCGAAACCCGCCCGGCAGCTTAGCCACGCCCACTCTCCCCCAACCACCATGGTCGTCGCTGCGCGACAACCTCAGCCACCACAGCAACCCCGCGACCACCCCAACACCCGCGATCGCGTGCGAAGCCAGGTTCGAGCTTGCGAGAACCTGATCGCGCAGCGAGCCGCTAGGCGAGTCGGATGCGATGCCAGCGATCGCCCGCGTTTCTCGACGATGGAGGGCCGCCAGGCCCGAAGGAGGAGAGGAATGCAAAAAACTCAGTAACGATAGTGGTCGGGCTTGTACGGCCCCTCGACGTGGACGCCGATGTAGTCGGCCTGCTCCTTGGTGAGCTCGGTGAGCTTGACGCCGAGGGCGTCGAGGTGGAGGCGGGCGACCTTCTCGTCCAGGTGCTTCGGAAGGACGTACACGCCGATCGGGTACTCGTCGGTCTTGGTGAAGAGCTCGATCTGCGCGATCACCTGGTTGGTGAAGGAGTTCGACATCACGAAGGACGGGTGGCCGGTGGCGCAGCCGAGGTTCATCAGGCGGCCCTCGGCGAGCACGATGATGGAGTGGCCGTCGGTGAAGCGCCACTCGTGCACCTGCGGCTTGATCTCGATCTTCTCGATGCCCGGGGTCTTCGCGAGGCCGGCCATGTCGATCTCGTTGTCGAAGTGCCCGATGTTGGACACGATCGCCTGGTGCTTCATCCGGGCCATGTGGTCGGCCGTGATGATGTTGAAGTTGCCGGTGGTCGTGACGAAGATGTCGGCCTTGTCGACGACCTCGTCCAGGGTGGTGACCTGGAAGCCGTCCATGGCGGCCTGCAGCGCGCAGATCGGGTCGATCTCGGTGACGACGACGCGGGCGCCCTGGCCGCGCAGCGCGTCGGCGCAGCCCTTGCCGACGTCGCCATAGCCGCAGACGACGGCGACCTTGCCGCCGATGAGGACGTCGGTGGCGCGGTTGAGGCCGTCGATGACGGAGTGGCGGCAGCCGTACTTGTTGTCGAACTTCGACTTGGTGACCGAGTCGTTGACGTTGATCGCCGGGAAGGCGAGGGTGCCGGCCTTCGCCATCTCGTACAGGCGGTGGACGCCGGTGGTGGTCTCCTCGGTGACGCCCTTGATCCCGGTGGCGGTCTCGGTCCAGCGGCCGGGCTTGTCGGCGATGGTGCGGCGGAGGGTGTCGAGGATGATGCCCCACTCCTCGGGGTCGTCCTCGGTGGCCGCCGGGACGGCGCCCGCCTTCTCGTACTCGGCGCCCTTGTGGACGAGGAGGGTCGCGTCGCCGCCGTCGTCCAGGATCATGTTCGGGCCGGCGCCATCCGGCCACTGAAGGGCCTGGTCGGTGCACCACCAGTACTCTTCGAGCGTCTCGCCCTTCCAGGCGAACACCGGGACGCCCTGCGGGTCGTCCTTCGTGCCGTCCTTGCCGACGACGACCGCCGCGGCGGCGTGGTCCTGCGTGGAGAAGATGTTGCAGGACACCCAGCGGACGTCGGCGCCCAGCTCGACCAGCGTCTCGATGAGCACGGCCGTCTGGATCGTCATGTGCAGCGAGCCCATGATCTTGGCGCCGCGCAGCGGCTTGGCGGCGGAGTACTCCTCGCGCACCGCCATCAGGCCCGGCATCTCGTGCTCGGCGAGCCGGATCTCCCGGCGCCCGAAGTCGGCCAGCGACAGGTCGGCGACCTTGTAGTCCATGCTTTCGTTGCTCCCTTGGTCGTGTGCGCGCTGTCGTACGCGAGGGCTTGACGCGTGTGCCCTGACGTGTGTGCGAGGCGGCGTCAACGCCGCGAGTCTACGGGCGGCGGGCACCTCGAAGCACGGTCGGAGGCGACTTTCTCACACAAATTTGTCAGAATTGCCGTATGCGCATCACGGAGGCCGCCCGGCGGCTCGGCACCTCGCCCCGCATGCTCCGCTACCGCGAGGCCCTCGGGCTGCTGCCCGCCACCCGGGACGCGTCGTTCACCAGGAGCGGAGGAGGCCACCGCCGGTTCGGGGACGCCGAGCTGCGCGCCGTGGCGCTCGCCCTCGCACTGGAGAAGCGCTACGACATCGGCCCGGCAGAGCTGGCGTTCGGGCTGCGCGTCCTGGCCGAGCCGCAGGTGCAGGCGCACGTCCGCGAACTGGGGGAACGCATCGGGCGGCTGTCCGCGCCGCCCACCCGCGCCCTCGACTTCGAGAAGGAGAAGGCGATGCGCCTTCTCCGCCGCCGGTAGCCACTACGATCCCGGCCGTAACCGGAGGAGGCGGCACAGTGCGTTCCATCGTCTACGGCGTGCTCGGCATCGTCATCGGCATCGGCCTCTTCGTGGGCGGCGTCGCATCGAGCGGCGACCGCGACGTCAAGTGCGGGAGCCGGACGATGTCGCCGGGCGACACGTGCACGACGATCCGCGACGGCCGCGCGACCAACCGCTCCTACGACGGGCAGAAGTCGAAGAACGGCCGCGAGAACGTCATCATGATGATCGTCGGGCCGATCGTGGCGATCGGCGGGGTGGTGTTCATCGCCGGCGCGTCCACCGGGCCCCGCCACCGTGCCACCCCGCACGGGACCGGCCCCGGGCAGCCCGCCGCGTACCCGCCCGCGCCGGCGTACCCGCCCGCGCAGCCCGCCGCACAGCCCGCGTACCCGCCCGCGCAGCCCGGATACCCGCCGCCCGCGCAGTCGTATCCGCCGCAGCCGCCCGGCGGGTACCCGCCCTCCCGCGGCTAGCCCGCGGCGTTCTCGCCGGGAACGACCACCCCGGACTCGTACGCCAGCATCACCGCCTGCGCCCGGTCGCGCAGGCCGAGCTTGGTGAAGACGCGTGCGACGTGCGTCTTCACGGTGTGCTCGCTGACGACGAGCCGCTCGGCGATCTCCCCGTTGGACAGGCCGCCCGCGATCAGCACGAGCACCTCGGTCTCCCGCGCGGTCAGCGTGGCGAGCTCCGACGGCGCCTGCGGCCGGTTGCGCCGCTGCTTGGTGAACTCGCGGATGAGCCGCCCGGTCACCTGCGGCGCCAGCAGCGAGTCGCCGCGCGCCACCACCCGGACCGCGGACACCAGCTCGTCGGCCGTCGCGTCCTTCAGCAGGAAGCCGCTCGCTCCGACGGCGAGCGCCTCGTAGACGTACTCGTCGACGTCGAACGTCGTCAGCACCAGCACCCGGACGCCCTCCGCGCCGGGCAGCGCGAGGATGCGGCGGGTGGCCTCGATGCCGTCCATGCCGGGCATCCGGATGTCCATGACGACGACGTCGGGACGGCTCCGCTCGGCGATCCGGACGGCCTCGCGCCCGTCGCCGGCCTCGCCGATCACGCTGATGTCGTCCTGCGCGTCGAGCAGGGCGGCGAACCCGGCCCGCACGATCGTCTGGTCGTCGACGATCAGCACGTTGATCACCGGGGCCGCCCCGCGGGCTCGTGGAGGAGGCGTCCGCCCGGGTGGGCGGCCGGATCAGCGGCCGGGGGGCGCCTGCGAACCGTGTCCACGGATGGAATTCCCCTCCCTCGTCAGCGGAAGCTCGGCCTCCACCAGGAACCCGCCCTCGGTGGCGGGGCCGGCGGAGAACCGCCCGCCCAGCATCGTCGCACGTTCTCGCATCCCCACGAGGCCGTGTCCGCCACCGGACTCCGGCGACTCCAGGCGGGTGCGTCCGGCGTCCACGGAGGTCGGGCCCGCGGGGTCCAGTATCGCTGTACGGGAACCGGGATCCTGCCGGTTCAGGACCTGGGTGGGCGCGGACGCGCCGTCGTCCCGGACGCGGACCGCGAGCCGGTCCGGCAGGAAGGTCAGGTCGACGCGGACGCCGGCGCCGGGCGCGTGCCGCCGCGCGTTGGTCAGCGCCTCCTGCACGATCCGGTACGCCGACAGCTCGACCGTCGCGGACAGGTCGCGCGGGTCGCCGTGCACGGCGAGGTCGACATGGCCGCCGGCGCCGCGGTGCTGGTCGATGAGGTCGGGCAGCCGGTCCAGGCGCGGCTGCGGCGAGTTGGCCGCCTCCGGTTCGGGCTTGGCGTCGGCGCGCAGCACCGACAGCAGCCGGCGCATCTCCACCAGCGCCTCCCGGGCCGTCTTGGCGATCTCGGTGTAGCCGGCGCGGGCCTCGGGCGACAGGTTCTCCATCGTGTACGGGGCGGTCTCCGCCTGCACGGCGATCATGGAGACGGAGTGCGCGACGACGTCGTGCAGCTCGCGGGCGATGCGGGCGCGCTCCCGCATCACGGCCTGCTCCCGCTGGACGGTGTTGAGCCGGGTGAGGGTCTCGTTGGTGCGTTCGGCGGCCTCCGCCTCCGTCCGCCCGGCGGTCTCGACGACGCGCCGCGCGTCCCCGAGCCCGATGGCGGCGAGGACGGCGACGATCGGGGCGGGCCACGGGACGTCGTCGAGCGTCCCGGCGGCGAGGTACACCACCGCGATGGTGGCGACGCTGCCGACCGCGAGGACGCCGGTCGACTGCCGGGGCAGCTGCCGTCCCAGCGCGTACAGCGTGTAGAGGGCGGCGAAGCCGGTGGTGACGAGGAGGATCTGCCCGGTCAGCAGGCTCGCCGCGAACGCGCTGAGCACGACCGCCGCGACCGGCCGCAGGTTCTCCCGGCGCCAGACGAGCGGGAGCGTCGCCGCGACCGCGAACCCGCCGGCGAGGCTGAGCGGCGTGTCGACGCGCGGCGCCAGCTCCGCCAGCGCCGCGATCGTCAGGGCGAGCCCGGTCAGCGGGGCGAAGTACCAGGAGCCGGCGACCTCCCTCCAGGCGTTGATCCACCGGGGCAGCGGCGCCGTCGCCCCCGCCGGGGCGGGCGGCGCTCCGGGCATGCCCGGGGCCGGCCGGCGTCCCGCCGAGCCGTTCAGCCGCGCGCCGAGCTTGACCGCGAGCGGGCGCAGCAGGGTGCCGATGCCGGTGAGTATCCAGAGGAGGAGTTGCCCGACGCCCGCGACGATCCGGCCGGACAGCCGCCACGCGTGGTGCGCGACGGCTGGGCCGAACCCCGCGGGGTCGGGTCCGGTCCGGGCCTTGTCATCGGTGCTCACCCCTCAATACTGACCGCTGAGGCGGGCGGACACCTCACCGTGCGGATGTATGCGGGTGACGGGGATCCACCTGGAGTACCACCCGTGATCCCTCCTTGAGGGGGACGTGCCGGAGAGCACCGCGAACGTAGTGTCTTACTCGTGACCGCGACGGTGGTCGCCGCCGACGTAGGGGGTTCGGCGGGACCGCCGCGGTCACACCAGAACCGCCCGGTTTTCAGGGGTCCGGGCGGGGAGGCATGGGAAAGCACCTCGCCGGACGGCCGCGGTCCGCCTCCTCGGAGGCACTCGCCGGTCTCGCCTGGGCTGGGGTCGGCCGGCACTTCCGCGGTCGCCCGGCGAGGGGTCCCGTGCCGATGACAGGCCCGTCGATGACAGGCCCGCCGGCGGCGGGCCCAGCCGATGTCCGGGCCCGCAGGGAACCGGCCCGTCTAGGACGAGGGCGGCGCGTCCGGGGTCACGACCGCGTCTCCACCCGAACCCCCGTCCGTTCCGGTGTCCGCGCCCGCATCCGCGTCCGCTCCGGTGTCCGCGTCCCCGTCCGGGGTCGCGCCGCCGTCCGCGGCGCCCGCACCGGACGGCTCGTCGAGCGCCGGCTCCAGGTAGATGAGCTTCGCCACCGGGAACTGCTCCCGGATCCTCGCCTCCGCGGCGTCGATGCCGCGGGCCACCTCGGCCGCCGTGTCGTCGTGGTGGACGGCGATCTTCGCGGCGATGAGCAGCGCGTCCGGGCCGATGTACTCGGTCCTGATGTGGATGAGCCGGGCGACCTCGTCGACCGACTCCAGCGCGGTGACGATCCGCCGCTCGGTCTGCGGGTCGACGCCCTCGCCGATCAGGAGGCTCTTGGTCTCGATCGCCAGGATCGTCGCGACCACGCCGAGCAGCAGGCCGATCGCCACGGTGCCGACGCCGTCCCAGACGCCGTCGCCGGTGACCACGGCCGCCGTCACGCCGAAGAGGGCCAGGAACAGGCCGACGAGGGCGGCGAGGTCCTCCAGCAGCACGACGGGGAGTTCGGGCGCCTTGGCGTGGCGGATGAACGACCACCACGACTGCTCGCCGCGGACCGCGTTCGACTCCTGGATCGCGGTGCGGAACGAGAACGTCTCCAGCACGATCGCGACGATCAGCACGCCGAACGCCCAGGCCGGGGCCTTGACCTCCTCCGGGTGGGAGATCTTGTGGTAGCCCTCGTACAGCGAGAACGCCGCACCCACCGTGAACAGGACGACCGCGACGACGAACGCGTAGAAGTAGCGTTCGCGGCCGTAGCCGAACGGGTGCTCCGGCGTCCGGTCCCGTTCGGACCGTTTGCGGCCGATCAACAGCAGGGCCTGGTTGCCCGAGTCGGCGACCGAGTGAATCGACTCGGCCAGCATGGACGACGAACCCGTGAACGCGAACGCGACGGCCTTCGACACCGCGATCCCGAGGTTGGCGGCCAGCGCGGCGACGATGGCCTTCGTTCCACCCTCAGCACTCATCTACGCAATCCTCGCTTTGAGCTCTTCGATGGCAGGCACGGGCGTCGGATCCACGCCCAGCGCGATAGCCAAGTAAACCGTGACATAGTCGGCCAACGCGATCAGAGTCGCGATTCTCTCCAGCGGGTGGGTCCCCTCGGCCCGCAGCTCGGTGACCGCGACGCCCCGGTCGCGGGCCATCATGGCGGACGCGTCGCACCGCCTGCGCACCCGCGGATGCTCTTCCACGTCCCGCAGGACGACGAGGTGCAGGCCGTGCTCGGGGTCGTCGACACGGTCGCGGAAGAAGTCATCGGGGTCGGACAGGTCGGACGAGGACCCGGCCCGCGCGAAGAACCCGTCGAACGCCATCACCTGGTCGTGGCCCGTCTCCGGGACCTCGCCGAGGACGGCCGGGTACTTGGCGTTCGCGTTCAGCTGGCCGCACAGCCGGGAGGCCGCGGCGCCCGCCACGGCGGACGAGCCCCACACCATCGGCACGTCGCCCGCCAGATCGAGCGCGATCCGCTTGGCCGGGTTGACGAACGGCTCGCTGGACGGCCGGCACCGGTGCGCGACGTCCTCCAGCAGCCCGGCCGTGGACTCCAGCACGGCGTCGGGGACGTCCACCAGGCGCAGGGTCCGGGCGGCGAGGACGAGCGGGACGGTCAGGCCCCACAGCGTCGAGCGGGGCTGCCCCGCCGACCGGACGGGGACGAAAACCCCGCGGCTCTGGCCGGCCAGGGCGGCGAGCGGCGAGTCCGCCGCGCCGACGAACAGGAGCCGGCATCCGCGGCGGGCCGCCTCCGCGGCGACCTCCAGCGTCTCCTCCGTGCTCCCGGAGCAGGACACCGCGACGACCAGGTCGGCCGCACCCACCCAGCCGGGCAGCCGGTATCCGCGCACGGTGAACACCGGGACGGCGCAGCCCGCGCCGCACACGGCGGCGAGCACGTCGCCCGAGGCGCCCGACGCGCCCATGCCGGCGACCACGACCGCGCGGGGCCTGCCGTCCTCGGCCAGGCCGGCGATGCCCGCCTCCGCGGCCGCCCGCTGCGCCTCCCTGACCTGGGAGGCCGACGAGGCGACCTGCCGCAGCATCCCGCCGGGGTCGGCGGCCTCGGCCGTCTCCGCGTCCTCAAGGCGCGAAGGGTCGAGGGTGTTCACGAGGCGGGGGTCCTGGCCTCGTCCACGAGGAGAACGGGGATGTCGTCCCGGACGGGGTAGGCGTAGCCGCACGAGCCGGTGCACACCAGCTCGCCGGCCGGCTCGTCGGCCCGCAGGTCGCCGCCGCAGTTGGGGCAGGCGAGGATCTCCAGGAGCCAGGAGTCCAGCTTCATCGTCATGGCAGCGTCACATCTCCCTTGCAGTCGCTTTTCCCTGACCGGGTCAGTTCGCCCTGACCAGGGCCAGGACCTCGTCGCGGATCGCCGCCATCGTGCGCTCGTCGCCGGCCTCCGCGTTGAGGCGCAGCAGCGGTTCGGTGTTGGACGGCCGCAGGTTGAACCACCAGCCGGCGGCCTCGTCGCTCACGGTCAGCCCGTCCAGCTCGTCGATCGCGGCGCCGGGCCGCCCGGCGAAGGCGTCGCGCACCGCGGCGGTGGCGGCGCCCTGGTCGGCGACCTCGCTGTTGATCTCGCCGGACGCGACGTAGCGGGTGTACTCGCCGAGCAGCTCCGACAGCGGGCCGTCCTGCTCCCCGAGGGCGGCGAGGACGTGCAGGGCCGCCAGCATGCCGGAGTCGGCGAACCAGAAGTCGCGGAAGTAGAAGTGCGCGGAGTGCTCGCCGCCGAAGACCGCGCCCGTCTCCGCCATCGTCTGCTTGATGAAGGAGTGCCCGACCCGCGTCCGGACCGGGGTGCCGCCGTGCTCGGCGACGATCTCCGGGACGGCCTTGGACGTGATCAGGTTGTGCACGATCGGGGAGCCGGGGTGCTTGGCCAGCTCCCGCGTCGCGACCAGCGCGGTGATCGCGGACGGGGCGACGATCTCGCCGCGCTCGTCCACGACGAAGCAGCGGTCGGCGTCGCCGTCGAAGGCCAGGCCGATGTCGGCGCCGGTCTCGCGGACCTTGGCCTGCAGGTCGCGCAGGTTCTCCGGCTCGATCGGGTTGGCCTCGTGGTTGGGGAAGGTGCCGTCCAGCTCGAAGTAGAGCGGCACCAGGTCGATCGGCAGGCCCTCGAAGACCGAGGGGACGGTGTGCCCGCCCATGCCGTTGCCCGCGTCGACGACGACCTTGAGCCGGCGGATCGTCGACAGGTCGACCAGGGTCTTCAGGTGCTCGGCGTAGCCCTTGAGGACGTCCCGCTGCGACACGGTGCCGGGCTCCCCGTCGTAGGCGGGGACGCCGTTCTCGATCATCTCGCGGATCTCGGTGAGCCCGGTGTCGCGGCCGACCGGCCGGGCGCCGGACCGGCAGAGCTTGAGCCCGTTGTACCGGGCGGGGTTGTGGCTGGCGGTGAACATCGCGCCGGGGAGGCCGAGGCTGCCGCTGGCGTAGTAGAGCAGGTCGGTGGACCCGAGCCCGGCCTCGATCACGTCCGCGCCCTGGGACGTCGCGCCGCGCGCGAACGCCGCCGCCAGCGGGCCGGACGACGCGCGCATGTCGTGCGCGGTGACGACCGCGTCCGCCCCGGTGACCCGGACGAACGCCGCGCCGGCCGCCTCGGCGACCGCGGGGTCGAGCTCGTCCGGCACGACGCCGCGGATGTCGTACGCCTTGAAGATCGTGGCGAGGTCGCCCACTCCTGCTCCCTGTCCGAAAGACCCCTGCGGAAAACGACGGGTTCACGAGCCTACCGGGAAGGGCGGGCGCCACCGGCCTCGACGCCGTGTCAGGTGGCGGGGTCGGGTGGCGGGGTCAGGGCGCGGGGTCGGCGGGCCGGAGCGGGGCGGGGCCTTACTCCTGGCCGGGCTGGGTTCCCGCGGGTTCGGAGCGCAGCACCCGCAGGTGCCCGCGGCGGCCGACCTCGGTGCCCTGGCCGACCGGCTCCTGACCGGACCCGGGGGCGGGCCTGGCGGCCTCGCGGACGGCGTCGGCGAGCGCCTCCAGGTCGTCGGCGCTGGGCTCGGACTCCTCCTCGACGGGGAGCCGCACCAGTTCCCACCCCATCGGGGCGGTGAGCCGCTCGGAGTGCTCCGCGCACAGGTCGTAGCAGTGCGGCTCGGCGTACGTGGCGAGCGGCCCCAGGACCGCGGTGGAGTCGCGGTAGACGTACGTGAGCGTGAACACTGCGGGCGCCTTGCAGGCGGTGCGGGAGCAGGTGCGGACGGGGCTCACGATGGCTGACCGTACCTCCCCCCACCCGGCTCCGCCACCACCCCGGCGCACGTGTCGCCGTTACCGGTCGATTTCCGGGGTAACAACTACATTCCGTATGGTCCCGAACCCCTACCGTGCGGTGCCCAGCCAGCGGGCGATGGCCGCGCCCCGGGTGCGCACCTGGAGCTTCGCGAAGATGCGGTTGACGTGGTTCTTCACCGTGTACTCCGACACCACGAGGGCCTGCGCGATCTCCCCGTTGGACCGTCCCTGGGCGATGAGGTCCATCACCTGGGCCTCGCGCGGGGACAGGCCGGGATCGTCGCGGACGGGCGGCGCGGGGACGGGCTCGGCCCGCAGCGCCTCGACGACGGCGCGGCTCGCGTGCGGCGACAGCGGGCTGGCGCGCTCGGCCACGGTGTCGCGGACGGCGGCGACCAGCTCGTCCACGGTGAACGCCCCGTGCACCAGGTAGCCGGACGCGCCGTTGCGGATGGCCCGGCCGATCACGTCCGCGTCGGTGTCGTAGGACAGCATCAGGACCTTCGCGACGGCGCTGAGCGGCCCGGCGGCGGCGACGCCGTCCACGCCGGGCATCCGCACGTCCAGCAGGACGAGATCGGGGCGCAGCAGCCTCGCCTGCTCCAGGGCGTGGGTCCCGTCGACGGCCTCGCCGGCTACGACCACCCCGCCGCCCTCCAGGAGGCTCACCAGGCCGGCGCGGACGACCGGGTTGTCGTCCACCACGAGGACGCGCACCCCGCCGCTCACAGGGCCGTTCACAGGGCCGCTCACGGGGCGTGCTCCACCGCTCCGGAGGCGTCCGCGGCGGGCCGCGACGCGTACGGGACGGTCACGGTGACGGTGACGGTGGTGCCGCGCCCGGGGGCCGAGCGCAGGCACAGGTGCCCGCCGGCGCGCCGGGCGCGTTCGGCCATGCCGACGACGCCGTAGTGGCCGTCGCGGGCGAGCAGGTCGAACCGCCCGCCCTCCGGCGGGACGAACCCGGCGCCGTCGTCGCGGACGGACAGCTCCAGCCCGTCCGCCGACCGGGTCAGCCGGACGTCCACGCGGCCGGCCCGCGCATGGCGTTCCACGTTGGTCAGCGCCTCCTTCAGAACCGAGACGATCTCGTAACGGACGGCCACCGGAATGTCATCGCCGGGTGATTCTCCGGAGGAGATGTCGACGGGGACCCCGGCGGTCTCGCTCCACTGCTCGGCCATGTGGGCGACCGCGGCGGGCAGCGGCAGCCCGTAGGCCTCCTCCCGCAGGTCGGCGATCAGCCCGCGGGCCTCCCGGGCGGCCACGTGCAGCGCGGACAGGATGGCGCGGGCGTCGCGTTCGGCCCGGTCGGGGGACGTGCGGATCCAGGCGGGCAGCGCCGCCGCCGACATCGTGATGCCCTGCAGGGTCTTGGCGAGCGAGTCGTGCATCTCGCGGGCCAGCCGGGTGCGCTCCTCGGCCGCGGCGAGGGCGGCCTCCCCGCGGCGGCGCGCCTCCTCCGCCTCGGCGTACTGGTCGAACAGGATCCGCAGGGCGACGCCGGCGCAGGCGGCGAGCGGGTAGAAGACGGGCAGGGCGATGAGGAGGCCGGGATCGTGCCGTTCGGCGGGCGGCGCGGTGCCCATGGCGGCGAAGCACAGCGCGACCTGCGCGGTGCACACCAGCAGCACCGGCCCCCACGCGTACAGGACGCCGGCCATCGCGGCCGTCATCACCGTGAACAGGAAGAACGGCCCGAAGACGCCGCCCTGCACGAGGACGGCGAAGACGAGCACGGCGTCCAGGCAGCAGGCCAGGGGCAGCCGCCGGACGAGCCGCAGCACGGGCCGCCACGCGGCGAGCGCGACGGCGGTCTCGGCGCCGAGCAGCGCGACCGCGACCGCGAGGTTCCGGGTGAGCCCGCCCCCGTGCAGGACGACGGCCATGGCGAGCAGCAGCCCGCGCAGCAGGAGGAGCAGCCGGAACGTGACGGCGAGCCGGGTCGTCGCCGGCCCGCTCCCGGCTAGTCCGGACACCGGGGCGCGTCGCAGACGCGGAGCTGGTCGGAGCGCAGGAAGAGCCGCATCACCGTCCCCGGGTTGTCGATCTTGTAGGCGCCGCCGTCGGTGACGGCCGCGACCTTCCGCAGCGCGGGGGCCGCCTCGGCGCCGAACCCGAGAACGATGACGCTCACCGGGCGCCGCGCCTCGAAGGCCCCCTTCAACTTCTCCACCGTTCGGGCGATCTGTGTTCGCTCGGTGCCGCGCGGCCCTCCCGCGGTGAGGACGAGGACCACGTTGAGCCTGTCCTTCTCGTAGTTGCGTTCGACCTCGCCGTAGGCGGCGCGGATCGCGGCGAACAGCCCGGCGGTCTCGCCCTGCCTCGGCTCGATGTGCTTGAGCGCCTCCTGGAGATTGAGGCGCTGGTTGCCGCCGTTCCGGGTGCGGGCGCCCAGCTCGCCCATCGCGTTGATCTGCCGGTAGGGACGGCCGGGGACGCCGGTGAGCGTCCAGAGACCGAAGGACGCGTCGTCCGGGACGAGCGTGAAGCCCGTGGAGAGGGCCTTCAGCATCGCGTCGAGGCGCGTCCCGGACGTGCCGGGCATCGGGGTGCCGCCGTGCGAGGGGTCGATGAGCGCGATGGCGTTCAGGCCCTGCCCGAGCTTGCGCCATGTTTCCTGGATGCCGGCTGCCGCACCAGGGCGGACCACCGGCAGCGGGCGCGGCGTCCGCCGGCCGGGGCCGCGCAGCCCGGCGCGCTTGAGGTCACCGGCGGTGCGGGCCGACCGCAGCTCCGCCAGGAAGCCGTCCGCGACGCGTTTCCGCTTGGCGTCGGTCGTGGCGACGACGTACGGGAAGTCGAGATAGGGCGTACCCGCGCGGGGGTAGACGGCGGTGATCTGCTCCGCGCCGCCCTTGTCGTGCTGGAGGACGACCTGCTCCGGGACGACGGCGACAGTCGACGCGGCCTCGCTCTGGCCGCTGAACACGCTTTCCGCGCCTTGCCCGTTCGGGAGGGTCGTGGCGGTGCGCAGCACGGCGGTGAACCGGTCGAGGGCCCCCTTGCCGCTCCCGGCGGACGCCTGGATGGCGAGCAGCGACGCCATGCCCGAACCGGTGCGCACGGGGTCGGGCAGCCTGAGCTGGAAGCCCGGCGCGTTCCGGCGTTCCTGGAAGGCGTTCCAGGACTGACGCTCCAGCTCCGTCCGGTACCGGCTCGCCGTGGCCGTGGACACCGCGAACACGATCGGGGACGACGCGACCGACGGCGCCTTTCCGGCGGCCGTCCGTCCCACCAGGTCCGGCCAGAGGGACGAGTCGGGGATCCAGACGTCCGGGGTGCCGCGGGCCGCGCGGAAGACGCCCGCGGTCTCGCCCGAGTCTCCGGCGACGACCCGCACCGACGCGCACTCCCCCGCGCTGCGCCGGTCGGCGTTGAACCGGTCGGCGGCGGACAGGGCGACCGGCGCGACCGCGGGGTCGGCGGTGACCGACAGCCATTGGCGCGTCCCGTCGCAGCCGGTGTCGCGCATCGCGAGGGCCCAGCCGCCGCCCCCGAGCAGGAGCCCCACGGCGAGGGCCATGGCCGCGGCGACGGTGACCTGGTCGCGGCTCCGGCGCGCATGCCGGAACAGGGGATTCACGGAAACCGGCCCTTCATGCACCAGCGGCCGCACGGGCCTGGGAGCCATTTCCTCGCCACTGTAACCACTCTTTTCACAACAGAGGGACATAAATGAGCCGTTGTGCGAGGTATCGCGGACCAGCCTGCTGCGGGGGCCGCCGCACCGGCGGAGGTACTCTTGAGGCGTGCGATCCCGTGTGGCAGGCGTGCGGCGCCGCGACCGGCACGGTCGTGGCCTCCGCGGTCCTCTGACACCCCCGCAGGCGCCGGTCTCGCGAACCCGGGCGGAACGGTTCGCCGACCTCGTGGACGACGAGGTCCGGCGGCTCGGCGCGCGCTGGGGCCGGGAGCTGGCCCGGGTGGAGTTCACGGTCGAGGAGGTTCCCACCGTCGAGCCGTGGTTCGACGGCCCGGTCCCGCTCGGCAAGACCGTGGCGCCGCCCCCGTCCGCCCGCGACCGGGCGGTGCGGATCGTCGTCTTCCGGCGTCCCGTCGAGGCCCGCGCGAACGGCGAGGCCGAGCTCACCCACCTGATCCGCGACCTGCTGGTCGAGGAGGTCGCCGACCTGCTCGGCCTGTCCCCCGAGTCCGTCGACCCGAGCTACGACGGCCCGGACGACTGATCCGGGATCAGGGCACCCTGGGAGTCGGCGGTGCCCGGCAGGCGGAGCGTCGTGGGGGCGGGCACGATCGGCAGCACCGTGAACAGGTAGCCGTCGCCCTTGCCCTTGGCGAGCGTGCGGGAGGCGTGGACGGGCCCCGATCCGGGCTGCGGTGTGAGCACGGCGCCGAAGGCGGTGTCCCCGCCGGCTCCGCCGGGCGCGGCCAGCTCGGCCTCGACCGTCCGGCCGGCCGGGACCTGGACCTCCTGGGGGGCGCCGGCTCCCTGCGCGTTCATCGTGGCGACCCGCACGGTCGCCGCTCCGGCCGGGGCCGTCAGGACGACGGACGCGTCGAACCGGTTGTCGGCGACGACGCCCGGCCCGGACGAGCGCAGCGGCGGCGTGGCGGTGCCGTAGGCGACGTCGGCGCCCCGCTCGGCGGCGAAGCCCGCGAGGATCGGGCGGTCGGCGGTGAGCCGGACGCTCGCGGTCCGGCCCGACAGGGCGGCGTCGAGGGCGACCGCGGTCACGCTCCTGCCCGGCGCGTCCAGGATGTCCTGGCCCTGCGGGGCGAACGAGCCCTCCGCGGTGATCACCCGCACGGTGATCCGGGCGTCGGCCTCGCCGGGCACCGCCACCAGCAGGCGGCGCTTGCCGGAGCCCTCCGGCACGCCGGGCACCAGGAGGGACGTCGCGGGCGCGGGCGACTGCGGCACCCACTCGATGCCCTTCCCCTCGCCGATCCGGGCGCGCAGCGACGCGGCCACCCGGCCGCTGGAGGTGTGCACGCGCAGCGCGAGGTCGGCGGCGGTCTTCACGATGTCGCCGAGCCCCTCGGCCGACCCGCCGATCCGGACGATCTTCGTGGTGTACGGCTCGACCGGCGTGCCGCGGCCCTCGGTGGTGTCGAGCGGCCCCTCGCCCGAGAGGGCGGTGAGGTCGACCGACGCGGGCTGGGAGTCGACATTGGTCAGGTACAGGTCGAGCTCGTCGGCGGAGGCCGGTCCCGGGCCCATGAACCACAGGTCGGTGCCGGGGCGGGCGCAGCGGGCGCCGGCGAGGCCCCGGTCCGGGCCGCCGCCCCAGTGGGTGGTCTGCTCGGCCTCCAGCCCGCCCGCGATGGCGCCGGTGGCGCGGAGCGTGAAGGAGTCCTTCCCGGACTCGGTGTCCTCGTCCCAGCCCTGGCCGGGCGAGGTCATGGACGCCAGCTCCGAGCCGCCCTTGGTCGGCGCCATGGCGACGCGGCCGCCGCGCTTCTTCTGCGGGAGGGACTGCACGGCGAGCCGCCCGCCCTCGTGCCCCGGGCAGACCATCACGGCGTTCGTGACCGGTGCCTCGCGGCCCTCCCCGGACGCCTCACCCGGACGGGAGAAGGACGCCGCCCCGTACAGGGCGGCGACGGCGACCAGCATCAGGGCGGCCGTGGCGTAGCGCATCCCGAGGAGCCGCACGACCTTCTCCATCAGGCCACCTCCTCGGGGCTGGGCTCTTTCACGGGCTCCTTGGGCGGCGCCTCGTGACGAATCCGGGGACGGTACCCGCGGCGGCGTCCTCGCCGTCCGCGGCGGCCGCGTTCCCGCTCACCGGTGAGCATCAAGGTGTCGGCCTGGGCGCCGGGCAGGGCGAGGACGGCCACGAGCAGGACGGCGATGCCCTGGACGACGACCCAGATGTGCCGCATCGTCATCGAGCGGGTCAGCTCGAACGTGCCTCCCGCGGCGGGGAGCGCGTATCCCTGCGCCCAGCCGTCCACCGTGCGTGCCTTGAGGTCCTTGCCGTCCAGCGTGGCCCGCCACCCGCCGTCGGCCGGCTCGGCCAGGAGGAGGGTACGGGCGCCCGTCCCCGCCGGGATCCGCACGCGGGCGTCGATCCGTCCCGCCGGAAGGGGCGTGAGCGTCGATCCCTGCACGAGCATCAGCCGGCCGGACGGCGCCTGGAGCCGCCAGACGGCGAACGTGCCGGTGCGGCTGAGCCGGGTCAGCTCGGGCGAGGCGTCCAGGACCTTGGTGAGCGGGTCCCGGGCGGGGTACGGCACCAGGAGGTACTGGACGCCCATCCGGCTCAGCGCCGTCCCGTCGTCGCCCTCGCGCCCGGCGGCCAGGCCGGCGACGAGGTCGTCCAGGCGGTCGTGGGCCCGCCCGCCGTCGCCGACCTCCGACTCCCCCAGACGGGGGCGCGCGTCCCGGAGGATCGTGTAGGAGATCCGGCCCGTCGGCTCCCGGTGCAGCACGAGCGTCCTCGGCCCGCCGGGACCGTGCACGAACTGCGGGACCGTGTCGGGGTCGGTCTTCCCGAGCGGACCGCTCGCGCCGCCGATCACCCAGAGCGCGGCGCACAGCAGCGGCGCCGTCAGCGCGACCAGCACCACCGCGACCCCGCCCGCCTTGTAGATCAGGTGGCTGCCCGCGGCGGCCTCCGTGGCGCGCTGGACGGCGGCGGTCGCGGCGAGCAGCGTCCCGGCGCCCGCGAACAGCAGCGCCGCCCCGGGCCACACGGGCGCCGCGTCCGCCCCCTTTGTGACGGTGGCGGCGCTGGTCAGCACGGCGAGGAGCAGCCCGAAGACCACCAGCAGCCAGCCCGCGAGCACCTGGCCCCGGCGGCTGCGCAGCGGCAGCGCGAGGACGGCCGCCGCGAGCAGCCCGGCGAGCGCCCACCGCGCGGGCGTGCCCGGCCCGCCCGGGTCGAGCACGAGCAGGCCGGCCGCGGTGGCGGGCTCGAACGGGCGGTGCAGGCCCGCCTCCGTCAGGAACCGGGACGGGTGCAGCAGCAGGCCGACGGTCCACGGGAGCATCAGCAGCGGCGGGACGCCGAGCGCGACGGCGAGGTGGCGGCGTCCCTGCCGTCCCGGCCGGTCCAGCACCGCCCACACCACACCGGCGGCCAGCGCGGCGATCAGCCAGACGAGGGGGACGAACGCCATCGCGACGGCGAGCAGCAGCGCGACCGTCCACGCGGCCCGCCCCACCCGCTTGCGGCGCGTCCGCACGTCCAGCGCCGCCGCCTCCGAGCGGGGGTACCCGTAGACGCGGGCGGCGTGCACGGCGATCAGCGGCAGCAAGACGAGGACGACCGCGGTCCCGAGCCGCCCGCCCGCGATGGCGCCGGTCGCCGCGGGCAGCAGCGCGTACACGGCCGCGAACCAGGCCCGGACGGCCGACACCGGGACGCGGCGGCCGGCCGCGCGGGCCCGCCGTCCCGTCCGCGGCGCCTCGACCACCAGCAGCCGGGACGCGCGGTAGGCGGTGAGCCCGGCGAGCGGGACGCTGCCGAGCAGCAGGATCGACACCGCCAGCCACGGCTTGCCGAACAGGAAGGTGGACACCACGGCGAGGACCCCGACGTACGGGGGGCTCCCGGCGTCGCTGCCGAGCCCGACCGGATGCCAGCCGGACAGGTACTGCGCCCACAGGTCGCTCGCGCCGCCCCACGCCGGGACGAGCGCGCCGCCGCCGAGCCGCCCGGCGGCCGTGAGCAGGGAGCGCTCGGCGGCGACCGCGACGGCGGTGAGCGCCAGCACCAGCATGACGCCGGGACGGGCGAGGAACCGGCGGATCGGGCCCGGCTCGTCCGCCGTGAGGTCGTCCTCCTCCTCGCGGTCCCGCTCGTGGGTGGCGAGGTACTCCGAGAACGTCTCGCTGATCCGGCGGAGCACCACCCAGCGCGGCTGGAACCGGCGGATGCTGCGATGCACGCGCGTCCGGCCCTCCGCGCGCGCGGCCCGCGCCCGCCGCACCTGTCCCGGGGCGCGGAGCACGTCGGCGAGCGCCCGCAGCTCCTCGCGGGCCGCGCCCGGCCGCTTCGTCATCACCAGGTACAGGGCGTGGAAGAGCGACGCCCACACGTTGCGGACGAGGGCGCGCAGCATCGCGGGCAGCGGCTGGTTGACGAGCAGCGTGTGGATCGCGTTCCGGCGGTCGCGCCGGGACGGGTGCTCGGCCGTCATGCCGATCTCGCGGAGCCCGCGCCGGGACGCCTCCGCGTGGTACACGACGGCGTCGGACGCCGTCACGACCCGGTACCCGGCCGCGTGGACCCGCCAGCAGAAGTCGAGGTCGTCGCGGAAGATGCCGTACTCGACGTCGAAGCCGCCGAGCCGCTCCCACACGTCGCGGCGGACCAGCATCCCGGCGCTGCCGACCGCGAGGACGTCCCGGACGCCGTCGTGCTGGCCCTGGTCGAACTCGCCCCGGTCGATGCCCGTGTCGCGGCGTCCCGCGGCGTCCACCGAGACGCCGAGCTCGCGCAGCACGCGGCGGTCGTCCCAGTCGCGGACCTTCGGGCCGAGCACCGCCACGTTGGGGTCGGTGCCGGCGGTCCGCAGCAGCCGGTCGAGCGCGTCCCGGTCGGGCGCGCAGTCGTCGTGCAGCAGCCAGATCCACTCGGTGCGCGGGTTCCCCGGCTCGTCGTCGGGGACGGGGGCGGACGCGGCGCCCTGCCGGAGCGCCTCGGCGATGGCCTCGCCGTAGCCGGTGGTGCGGGGCAGCGTGAGGATCTCGTGGTCGCCGACGACCTCGTTGAGGACGGCGGGGCCGCGGTCGCGGCTTCCGGTGTCCACGGTCACGAGGCGCTGAGCCGGACGCGACTGCGTCAGCAGCGCCTTCAGCGTCTCCGGCAGCCACCGGGCGCCGTCATGCGCGACGAGGACGGCGGTGACGACATCGCGATCGAGAGTGGGGGCCAAGGGTCGCTCGATCTGTAAGACGACGGGTTCCAGGGGACGAGAATGACAGCGGCCGTGCCGGCCCGAGGCCGGCACGGCTGCTTACTGTACGCGTGGCCGCGCGGGGCACGCTCCGGATCCCCAAGATCCCGGGGCGCGGCCCGCCGGGTCAGACCGCCTGGCGCTTCAGCTTGCGGCGTTCCCGCTCGGAAAGCCCTCCCCAGATGCCGAACCGCTCGTCGTGCTGCAGCGCGTACTCAAGGCACTCCGTACGCACCTCGCATGCCCGGCACACCTTCTTGGCCTCGCGAGTGGAGCCGCCCTTCTCCGGAAAAAACGCCTCCGGGTCCGTCTGCGCGCACAGGGCGCGCTCCTGCCAGCCCAACTCTTCGCCGTCTGTGCCGTGCGCCAGCGGGATGACCACCTCGCTCACAGCGCACCTCCCTGCCCGTGGAACCCCCTGGTCAATGCCTTCCCTCCGGTTCCTTCCCCCGGGAAGGCATTGAAACTACACCGACGAAATTACACGCGTGTAGCGGGCGCCCCGTCAAGCCGGAAGGCATTCCCGGGCGACAAAACGGCTTATGCCGGGATGGGCGAGCTGACCTTCCGATGAAGATCAGTTAATCGGGAGGTAACGGTGCGGGACTCACCGCGGCGGTGCCGGGCTCACTGCGGCGGCGGGGGCCGGTTGTCCCGGTACCAGTCGCCGCCCTCCTGCTCGCCGCCCTGCGGCGGAGCGGGCTGCGTCCCCTGCGGGTCCTGCTCCTGGCCCGAGCCGCCGTAGGCACGGGTCCACTCGCCCATGTCCTCCTGCTCGCCCGGCTGCTGCCCCTCCTGCGGCTGGCCCTGCCGGCCGTACTCCGGCTGCCCGTACCCCTGCTGGCCGTAGCCCTGCTGCTCGTACCCCTGCTGCTCGTACCCCTGCTGGCCCGCCTGGTAGCCGCCCTGGGCACCGTACTGCTGGTAGTCCTGCTGGCCGTACTGCTGCTGCCCGTACTGCTGCTGGTCGTACCCGGGCTGCGCGGCCTGCTGCCCCTCGCCGCCCGGCTGCTGCTGCCCGTACTGGCCGTACTGCTGGTACTGCTGCTGGCCGTACTGCTGGGCCTGCCCGTACTGCTGCCCCGGCTGGCCCGGCTGCCCCTGCTGGTAACCGAAGTCGGGGTAGCCCGGCTGCATCTGCGGCTGCGGACGCGGCGGCTGCAAACCCTGGAACACGGTGAAGGCGAACCATCCCGCGATGCCGACGACGGCGAGATCGGCGGCGCCGAGGAGGAACGAGGTCAGCTTGGTGACCGCCCCCGCGTAGTCGGAGTCGGCGAGCATCCCGCCCAGCCACGAGATGATCCCGAACAGCGCGGTCCCGCCGAGAACGCCGAGCGCCCCCATGGTGATCGTCCGGGCCTGCGGCGTCGGGGTCGGCCCCCACGTCGTCAGCGCGATCGCCAGCGCGACAAGGCCGACCATCCCCACCTGGAGGAACACGCCGTCGTTGGTCTGGCCGAGCGCGCGCAGGGTGAAGCTGCCCCCGCCGCCCAGCAGCGAGATGATCCCCGCGAGCAACTGCACACCTGCCGCGGCGAGCAGGACCCAGGCGGCCGGTTCGCGCAGGCGCTGGACGGCATCCTTGTTCACGGTGAAATCTCCAGACCGAGGCAATCCGATTACACGGCAAAGCTTTGCACAGTGTCGCCCGGAGCGGCGACCCCTGTGCTGCTCGGGAGATGCGCCTCCGTGAGTCAGTAGGGTTCTGTTCATGAAGATCGTGGTGTTGGCCGGGGGGATTGGCGGGGCTCGGTTCCTTCGAGGGTTGCGGGGGGCGGCTCCGGAGGCCGAGGTCACTGTCATCGGGAATACCGGGGACGACATCTCGCTGTTCGGTCTGCGGGTGTGTCCCGACCTCGACACCGTGATGTACACGCTCGGCGGTGGCATCAACGAGGAGCAGGGGTGGGGGCGGGCGGACGAGACGTTCACCCTCAAGGAGGAGCTCGCCGCGTACGGGGTCGGGCCCGCCTGGTTCGGGCTGGGCGACCGCGACTTCGCGACGCACATCGTCCGGACGCAGATGCTGGCGGCCGGCTACAAGCTGTCGGCGGTCACCGAGGCGCTGTGCGATCGGTGGAAGCCCGGCGTGCGGTTGATCCCGATGTCCGACGACCAGGTCGAGACGCACGTGGTGATCGAGGACGAGAAGGGACGGCGGGCCGTCCACTTCCAGGAGTGGTGGGTGCGGCTGCGGGCGTCCGTCCCGGCCCTGTCGATCGCGGCGGTCGGGGCGGAGGGCGCCGAGCCCGCGCCGGGGGTGGTCGCGGCCGTCGAGGAGGCGGACGTGGTGCTGTTCCCGCCGTCCAACCCGGTGGTGAGCATCGGGACGATCCTGGCGGTGCCCGGCATCCGGGAGGCGGTCGCGGCGAAGACCGTGGTGGGCGTCTCCCCGATCATCGGCGGGGCGCCGGTGCGGGGGATGGCGGACGCGTGCCTGACCGCGATCGGGGTGGAGACGTCGGCGCGCGCGGTCGCCGAGCACTACGGTCTCGGGCTGCTGGACGGGTGGCTGGTCGACGACGCCGACGCGGACGTGCGGGTGGAGGGGATCGAGGTGCGGTCCCGCCCGCTGCTGATGAGCGACGCCGAGGAGACCGCGGCGATCGCGCGGGCGGCGCTGGATCTGGCGCTGGAGCTGAAGCGGGCGGAGGACGCGCTGTGAACCTGCGGGTGTTCGGTGTCCCGGGGATGCCGGAGGTCGCCGAGGGCGACGACATCGCCGCGCTGATCCCGGCGGGGACCGTCGAGGACGGCGACGTGCTGGTCGTCACGTCCAAGATCGTCAGCAAGGCGGAGGGACGGGTGCTGGTCGCCGACGACCGGGAGAAGGCCATCGAGGCCGAGACCGTGCGGGTGGTGGCCCGGCGGGCGCACGCGCGCGGCGAGACCCGGATCGTGGAGACGCGGCAGGGGCTCGTCCTGGCCGCGGCGGGTGTGGACGCGTCCAACACCCGGCCCGGCACGGTGCTGCTGCTGCCCGAGGACCCGGACGCCTCCGCCCGGCGCATCCGCGCGGGCGTGCGGGAGCGGACCGGGGCCGAGGTCGCCGTGATCGTCTCCGACACGCTCGGGCGGCCGTGGCGCAACGGGCTGACGGACGCGGCGATCGGCGTCGCCGGCCTGGCGCCGCTCAGCGACCTGCGCGGGCGCGACGACGCCTACGGCAACCGGCTGGAAGCGACGATCACGGCGGTCGCCGACGAGATCGCGGCGGCCGGCGAGCTGGTGAAGGGCAAGCTCGACGGGGTGCCGATCGCGGTGGTGCGCGGGCTGTCCGAGCTGGTCACGCGCGAGGACGGGCCTGGGGCGCGGGTGCTGGTGCGCCCGCCCGAGGAGGACATGTTCCGGTTCGGGCCGTCGGAGGTGCTCTACGCCCGGCGGACGATCCGGGAGTTCACCGCCGACCCGGTCGACCCGGCGGCGGTGCGCCGCGCGGTGGCCGCCGCCATCACCGCACCCGCGCCGCACCACACGACGCCGTGGCGGTTCGTCCTGCTGGAGTCGGCGCAGTCGCGGACCCGGCTGCTGGACGCGATGCGCGACGCCTGGGAGGCCGACCTGCGGCGGGACGGCTTCTCCGAGGAGTCGATCACCAAGCGGCTGCGGCGCGGCGAGGTGCTGCGCCGGGCGCCGTACCTGGTCGTCCCGTGCCTGGTCATGGACGGGTCGCACGACTACCCGGACGAGCGGCGGTCCCGCGCCGAGCGGGAGATGTTCGTGGTCGCGACGGGCGCGGGCGTGGAGAACCTGCTGGTCCAGCTGGCGGTGGAAGGCCTCGGCTCGTGCTGGGTGTCGAGCACGATGTTCTGCCGTGACGTCGTCCGCGACGTCCTCGACCTGCCGGACGAGTGGGACCCGATGGGCGCCGTCGGCGTCGGCCACCCGGCCGCGCCGCCGCGCGAGCGTCCGCCCCGGAGCCCGGACACGTTCATCCAGGTCCGCTGACGGGGAATAGTTCCTGAAGATCCTTGGCTGTCCTTTTCGTGGGACCCGGCGGGGTGCGAATTATGACGATTGGCATAGAGTGCCCGCATGGACGCCACGAGCTCCGCTCTTCGCCGGGCCCTGGCCCGCGCGCGTGACGGCAAGACACTGGACCGATCCGAGGCCACCACACTGCTGCGGGCGCGCGGGGGGCAGCTCGACGAGCTGCTCGCCTACGCGGCCCGCACCCGGGACGCCGGCCTGGACGCCGCGGGCCGCCCCGGCGTCATCACCTACAGCCGCAAGGTGTTCATCCCGCTGACCCGGCTGTGCCGGGACCGCTGCGGATACTGCACGTTCGCGACCGTCCCCCACAAGCTGGACTCGCCCTACCTCAGCCCGGACGAGGTGCTGGAGATCGCGCAGCGGGGCGCGGAGATGGGCTGCAAGGAGGCGCTGTTCACGCTCGGGGACCGGCCCGAGGACCGGTGGAAGCAGGCCCGCGAGTGGCTGGACGCGCACGGCTACGACGACACGCTCTCCTACGTGCGCGCCATGGCGATCCGGGTGCTGGAGGAGACCGGGCTGCTCCCCCACCTGAACCCGGGCGTGCTGACCTGGCGCGACTTCCAGCGGCTCAAGCCGGTCGCGCCGTCCATGGGCATGATGCTGGAGACGACGGCGACGCGGCTGTTCAGCGAGCGCGGCGGCCCGCACTTCGGGTCGCCGGACAAGGACCCGGCCGTCCGGCTGCGGGTCCTGGAGGACGCGGGGCGCACGAACGTGCCGTTCACGACCGGCATCCTCATCGGCATCGGCGAGACGGTCGAGGAGCGCGCGGACGCGATCTTCGAGATCCGGCGGACGATGCGGGAGTACGGCGCGATCCAGGAGGTGATCGTGCAGAACTTCCGCGCGAAGCCGGACACCAAGATGCGCGGCGTGCCGGACGCCGAGCTGGACGAGCTGGCCGCCACGATCGCGGTGACGCGGCTCGTCCTCGGCCCGAAGGCGCGGGTGCAGGCGCCGCCGAACCTGGTCGCCGACCAGTACGCGCTGATGCTGCGGGCGGGGATCGACGACTGGGGCGGGGTGTCGCCGCTGACGCCGGACCACGTGAACCCGGAACGTCCCTGGCCGCAGATCGACGAGCTGGCGGAGCGGACGGCCGAGGCGGGGTTCGCGCTGCGCGAGCGGCTGACGATCTACCCCGAGTACGTGCGGCGCGGTGAGCCCTGGCTGGACCCG
This sequence comes from Actinomadura madurae, assembly GCF_900115095.1. Lineage (GTDB taxonomy): Bacteria > Actinomycetota > Actinomycetes > Streptosporangiales > Streptosporangiaceae > Spirillospora > Spirillospora madurae. The sequence continues at coordinate 181,023 of NZ_FOVH01000003.1, read as the reverse complement.
CGGCTGACCGGGCACGTCGCCGCCCTGGCCGATCCCGCGACCGGGCTGGCGCGGGAGGACGCCGTCCTGGAGGGCCGTCCCTGGCAGGAGCCGGACGGCGGTTTCGAGGCGTCCGGGCGGACCGATCTGCACACCGAGATCGACACGACCGGGCGGACGAGCGACCGCCGGGACGACTTCGACGAGGTCTACGGCGACTGGGACGCGCTGCGCGACCGCATGGCCGCCCCGTCGCGCTTCGACGCCGACGTCAAGGCCGCTCTCGCGCGCGCCGAGCGGGACCCGGGCGGGCTGTCGGACGACGAGGCGCTGGCCCTGCTGCACGCCGACGGCCCCGAACTGGACGCGCTCGCCTCGCTGGCCGACGGCCTGCGCCGGGACACGGTCGGCGACGACGTCACCTACGTCGTCACCCGGAACATCAACTTCACGAACGTCTGCTACACCGGCTGCCGGTTCTGCGCGTTCGCGCAGCGCCGCACGGACGCCGACGCCTACACGCTGTCCCTGGAGCAGGTCGGGGACCGGGTGGACGAGGCGTGGGAGGCGGGCGCCACCGAGATCTGCATGCAGGGCGGCATCCATCCCGATCTGCCCGGCACGGCCTACTTCGACCTGGCCCGCGAGGTGAAGAAGCGGGCCCCCGACATCCACCTGCACTCCTACAGCCCGATGGAGGTCGTGAACGGCGCGTCCCGGACCGATCTGTCGATCCGGGAGTGGCTGCTGGCGGCGAAGGAGGCCGGCGTCGACTCGCTGCCCGGGACGGCCGCCGAGATCCTGGACGACGACGTCCGGTGGGTGCTGACCAAGGGCAAGCTGCCCGCCGACCAGTGGGTGGAGGTCGTCACCACCGCGCACGAGATCGGAATCCCGACGACGTCCACGATGATGTACGGGCATGTGGACACGCCCGCGCACTGGGTCGCGCACATCAAGCTGCTGCGCTCCATCCAGGAGCGGACGGGCGGGTTCAGCGAGTTCGTGCTGCTGCCGTTCGTCCACCACAACTCGCCCATCTACCTCGCCGGGCTGGCACGTCCCGGGCCGACCGTGCGGGAGAACATCGCCGTCCATGCCCTGGCGCGCATCCTGTTGCACGGCGCGATCTCCAACATCCAGACGTCCTGGGTGAAGTTGGGAGACGAGCTGTGTACGCGCGTCCTGCAAGGAGGCGTGAACGACCTGGGCGGGACGCTGATGGAAGAGACCATCAGCCGCATGGCCGGGTCGGAGAACGGTTCCTTCAAGCCCATCAGCGAGCTGGAGGCGATCGCAGGGCGTGCGGGTCGGCCGGCCAGGCAGCGCACGACGCTCTATGGCGAGGTGCCCGCGGAACGTCTGGAGGCCGCTCGCCGCACGGACGGCATCGGCCATTTCGGAAGGCTGTCTCTGACGCCGGTTTCCCGTCCTGTATGACTGACGGGTGGACGACGAGGCGGGCCCGTTCTGGCGGCGTCCGGCCGTCTGGGCGACCGCGGCGCTGCTGCTGTCGGGCGCCGCGGGCGGGGCTTGGGCGTCCGGGCTGATCCCGGGGCCCGCGTCCTGTTCCGGGCAGGTGCGGATCACGGTCGCCGCGCAGCCGGAGATCGCGCCCGCGCTGAGCGACGTGGCGTCCCGCTTCAGCGTGGGACGCGCTCGGCCGCGACACCCTCCAGGAGGCGGGGTTCCGTGCACCCCGACGGCACACTGACGTCCGCGAGCCTGCCGGAGGCTCGCTCCGCGTCCCCACCCGCCCGGAGATCGACGCGGCCCTGTCGTCCTGGACGACCTGATCAGGGAGCGCCGCGGACGCAGCTGGGCCGCCGCTCGACCAGCAGATCCGCGGAGTGGCGCAGCTCCCGGAGGACGGCCTCGACCGACGGCCGCACCTCCGCGCCGACACGCGTCCACAGCACCATGCGGCGGTCGACCGGGGCGTCGGCGATGTCCCGGACGACGATGCCCTCCTCCCGCTCGGCGAGCACCAGGTCGGGCACCAGGCACACGGCGCCGCCCTGGGCGACCATCGCGAAGATGATCAGCAGGTCGTTGGACCGGTAGCGCACCTCGGGCCGGAAGCCGCCCAGCTCGACGCACGTCCGTTCGAGCAGGTCGGCGTGGTTGGTGCCGACGTGCCCGGTCACCCACGGGCTCCCGGCGAGGTCGGCCATCCGGACCGCCCCGGCGTCCCGCGCGAGCGGATGGTCCTCGGGTAGCGCGACCCGCATCATCTCGGTGATCAGCACCTCGGACCGCAGCTCCGGCCTGCGCGGGCGCGGGAGGTGCGAGTACTCGTCGGTCAGGACCACGTCGATCTCCTGGAGCACCAGCGCCTGGAGGACCCGGTGGAACTCCTCGTCCAGGACGTCCACCACGAGGTCGGGGTACTTCGCAGCCAGCCGGGGCAGGGCGGGCGCGAGGACGTGCAGCAGCGCGGTCTGGAACCCGACGAGCCGCACCACGCCCGCCACCCGCCCGCTCGCCGCGAGCGCGTCCTCCTCGGCGCGCTTGGCCCGCGCGAGCAGCACCTCGGCGTGCTCGGCGAGCACCTCGCCCGCCTCCGTCAGCCGCAGCCGCCGCCCGGCCCGCTCGACCACCGGGACGCCGACGTCCCGCTGTAACTGCGCGAGCTGCTGCGACACGGCTGACGGGGTGTAGCCGAGCGCGTCGGCGACGGCCCCGAGCGTCCCGCGCATCTTGAGCTCGCGGAGCACCCGCAACCGCCCGAGATCCAGCATAGTGAAGCGATTCTTACACAATCCCTACAGAAACCGTCGCTGGACCTGAATGTTGGACGGAGTCAAACTGTAGGTGCGACGGGAAGGGACGGAGACCCCGGCTCCACCGATCGCCCCGCGCGGGAACGCCTCCACCGCGATCCCAGGAAGAAGTAGCCATGCTGTACGTGCTCGGCATCATCATCGCCCTCGCCGTCCTCGGCCCCCTGTTCGGCGCCGACAGCAGGGACGGCCTCGACTGGACCCCGAACAACTTCTGGCTCCGCCGCCGCACGGACGTGGACCCGGTCAGAAGGACCGATAGTCCCGGACGGCCAAACGGGGGCCCCGCCTCGGCGGGTGCTTCCCGGACGATTCCAGCAGCCGGGTGACCCGGTACCGATGACCGGCGTAGGGCTCCAGCAGTTCGAGCATCCCGGCGTCGTCGACCTTGCGGCCCGCCAGCGCCCAGCCCACCAGGCCGGGCAGGTGGTAGTCGCCGACGGAGACGGCGTCGGGATCTCCGGCCGCCCGCTGCCGGATCTCGGCGGCCGTCCAGACCCCGATGCCGGGCAGCGACCGCAGCCGCCGCTCGCTCGGCTCCTCCTCCAGCCGCCGCGCCACCCGCGCCGCCCCGATGATCGTCCGGGCCCGGACGGCCTCCAGCCCGGACCGGTGCCACTCCCACGAGGGAATCCGGACCCACACCTCGGGCGGCGGCGGAACCCGCAGGTGCGGCGCCCCCGGCGCCGGCTCCCCGAACTTCCGCAGCAGGTACCCCCAGGCCCGCCACGCCTCCTGCCCGAGCACCTTCTGCTCCATCACGGCCGGGACGAGCGCCTCGAACACCCGCCGCGTCCGTCCGATCCGTAGACCGGGCCGCCTCAGCACCTGGTCCCGCACGACGTCATGCCGCGCGACGAACCCGTCGGGCTCGTCATCGGCCCCGAGCAACTCGGGCACCCCGTCGAGCAGCCACTCGGCCCCGGGCCCCCACCCCGTCGCCTCGACGACGTCACCGACCCACCGGAGCCGCAGCGTCCCCGGCCCGTCAGGCGTGTAGGACGCCCGCCAGAACGACCCGTCCCGCTCCACCCGGAACGCCGGATCGCGAGACCCGCGCCGATGCGGCGACAGCACCTCCGCGAGATCGAGCAACCACGGCGGCCGCCACTCCCGGACCCGGCCGGGGAGATGCCCAGCGGTCCTCTCCCCGGCCGCACGCGAACCGGACGGCACCGGAGCCACCGACCACCCACCCACCCCTCGCTCGACCGCGCTGCCGCGCCCAGTCTGCCACCGTCTGGCAAACTGACCCCATGAGTGCCACGCAGGCCCTATTAACTCTGCTCGGCCTCGCGATGAGCATCTCGGTTCCCCCCTGCGTGTTCACCTATTTCAAAACAAGAGCCAGCGAGAAAAGGGACCGAGAGGAACAAGCGGCGGCCCGTGACGCCCTGGCCAACGCACTCCCCTACTACCGCCGCGTCGAACTCGCCTACATCCGCCTGCGCCTCGAATCACCAGGCACTCAGGCCGCACGCGACGCGCACTCGGCGTCCTTCCGCGTCCGCTCGTCCGCCCATATGGCCCTCGTCGGAGTGCGGTTGTACTACACCGACCCGCGCATCCTGATGCTGGCGCAGCGCGCATTCGACCTCACCGGCGAGATTCACTACGCGAAAACAATGGAACAGGCCGCCGAGGACGCTCTGAAGTCGGCCCAGGCGCTCCTCCACTTCGTGACCGCCACCAACGCCACTGTCCACGCCCTGACTCCCAGTACAGGGATACACCGGTAGAAGGTCCCCACGCCGAACCAGCCCCGGTGTAGGCCGCGCGCTCAGATCGACTCAGAGGTCGCACGCACCCCGCTTGATCTGCGCCACCATCGCCGCCCAGGCACTCGGATCCAAGGTTAGGACGCCGCCTTCGGGGTCCTTCGAGTCCCGAACCAAGTGGTGCGCGTCGCGGACGCAGGTCTCGACGCAACCGTTCGCACCCTCGCTGTGGCTGCTCTTACGAAAGACAGTCCGGGGAAGACGGGGACTGGACATTTGCCCCTCCATGTGCTCATTGTCGCGTTAGCTGTTCGAGCATAGCCACCGACTCCTCGGGGCTCAGCGCCATGGCTGCTATCTCCTCGAACGCCAGCGAGTACGTGTGCACTTCCTTCTCGTCCTCGATGTAGAGAGCGCTCGTCATGTTCTCGACGTACACCACGTTCGGTGTGAACCGTTGGGGGAAGCCCAGAACGGCGAAGCTGCCCACGACTCCGGGATGCCCACCGGCGGCCAAGGGCATAATCTGGAACATCACGTTCGGCTGCTCGGTCAACTCGATGATCCGTCTGTACTGAGCGCACATCACCTCCGAACCACCGATGACCCGCCTGAGTGCGGTCTCGTCCAAGATCGTCCAGAGGCGCATAGGATCTTCCCGCTCCAGCCACGCCTTCTGTCGCGCCATGCGGGCCGCCACGCGACGCTCGACTTCTGAGGCCGGAGAAAAGCGCATCAAGATCGACTTGGCCACGTGGTGGGTGTAGTCCTCGGTCTGCATCAGGCCGTGCACGAGACCCATCGTGTAGGAGTTGAGCCACTCGGCCTCAGCCTCCAGCCCCATGTAGGTGGCATAGTCCGCAGGCAGGCTGTTCTCGTAGACGTCCCACCAGCCGCGTTGCCTGGCGGTGCGAGCGAAGCGGGCGAGTCCGTCCAATCGGGGCCCACTCACGCCATAGAGGGTCAACATCTGCTGAACCTCGGTCACGGTGACCCTGCGGATCGCGTTCTCGATCCTGGACAGCTTGGTCTTGCTCCAACCGAGCCGTTCAGCGGCCTCTTCCAGGTTCAGCGTCGTCGTGGACTCTCTGAGCCTTCGCAACTCACTGGCGAGGCGGCGCTCACGAACACTGGGTGGCCTGGTCGTCATGTGACCGAGCATGCCCGCCGCGTAGTCGCGCCTCAAGTTGTTCAGAGGAAGCTACCCGAAATGATCTTTAGTTTCTTCCTTAAAACTGTTGCGGACCTCATTGCAAACTCGCATCATGTGACCCCAGACACACCACGATGAGTGATTGATTTGTCGCTTTCCGTATCACTTGCGGCGATTCGTCATAGCGGAGGGAGGGCCTCAATGGAGGTCAAGGGGGCGTGGGGGTTGGTGACCGGGGGGTTGTGCGCGTGGCGGTTGCCCGGGGACGAGAGCGGGCCGGCAATGGCACGTCGCCTCGTCCGTCAGACAATGCTCGAACTGCGGCTCGACCCGGACGTGATCGAGGACGGAAAGCTCGCCGTGTCCGAAACCGCGACCAACGCGCTGCGGCACGCCGGATGCGCCCGAGGCGACCGGCCGCCCACTGCACCAGAACTCTGGATCTGGGCGCGGACCGTCCCATCCCCGCAGCTCGTCGTCTCCGTCTTCGACGGGGCGCGATCGACCACGCCGCACACCTCCGGGGCCGGACTGCTGGACGAGTACGGCAAGGGCCTCGAACTCGTCCGCCAAGTCACCGCCGACTGGGGCAGCACTCCGACCCGCTCCCGGGTCGACACGGCGTCCGTCCCCGGCAAGACCGTCTGGTTCGCCTTACCGCTCCCGCGCGACTGGCCCGGCATGCACCACCGCGTCCACCCGGGGACCGCCGCACACCACCTGCTGCTCAACCTCACCCGCCGCGGCTTCAAGGGCCAACGCAGCACCACCGAGGACGGCCTTTCCGTCCTCGTCCTCCCCACCCTCAACGTCTGGGTCCACCGCCGCACCTTCTGCTGGTGGTCCACCCCGCGCCGCTACCTCCGCCGCCCCCTCATCGACCTCCAGGAGACCACCGAACTCCTCGTCCACCACCTCGACACCACCCTCACCCCCGCCTACGTCCCCGCCCCGCACACGTGATGAAGCGACTCGCGCGTCGATCAAAGGGTCACGGTGGCGAGCATGCTCTCCCGGTCGACGCCGTACTTGCGCGCCATGGAGTCGGGAATTGCGACGTTCTGCTTGCGGACGAGAGTCAGCACGTCTTCGATCCTCGTGAGGGCGGGGCCTATCGCTCGCGTGATGATCGCGCGCAGTGTGCTCTCGGTGAAGTAGTACATGTGGTCGCTGTTGAAATGGACGTAGGCGGCCCCTTGCTCGGAGAGCAGCCGGCCGCCGTAGCGAGGGGTCAGGAGCACGATCTTGCCTTCGGGCGCCGTGAGACCGGCCGCCCAGCGCAGGGCCTCCACCGGGTCGGGTAAGTGCTCGATCACATCGATCAGCGTGACCACGTCGAAGGGCGCGGCAGCCGGGAGGTCGGCGGCCCCTATGCCGGCCCGCAGGTACCGTCCTCCGCCGCCGTGCGCCCGCGCCTGCTCGATCGCATGCTCCGAACCGTCCAGGCCGGTCGCTCCGACGCCGCGTTCGACCATCGCGTCGACCAGGAAGCCGCCGCCGCATCCCAGGTCGAGGACGTGCTGCGCGGCAGGCGCGAGGGAGAGCACCGTGTCCGCCAGCGCGCACGAGATCTCCCGGCGGACCGCCTCCTGCGCGCCGAAGTAATCGCTGTAGCCGGGCCCCGGGGCGTCCGCGCGCCGGTAGTAGCGCTCGTCGTAGGAACAGCGCACGAGCTCGCCGGTGCGCCCCACCATGGAGACGAGCGAGCAGCCGTGACACCGCACCACCGTGCCCATGGGCAGGGTGAACTCGGTTTCACGCGTCCTTCCCGCGCAGAGCACGCACGGTCGATAAGCGGTCACACCAATCCCTCAGATGTCGCCAGGTGGCGCCTGGCCTCTCCGAGTGTGTAGACGCTCCCGGGTGAGAACTCGCCGGCGAACAGAGCGTCGGTCAACTCCGCCCCGAAGAGTTCCCAGGCGCTGATGTCTTGTATCTCCCAGTTGGCTTTGAGGGTCGGCAGTTCGCGACGTGCGAACTCCGGGTCCTTGATGTGAGCGAGGCCGCAGATGTCGACTTCGCCGTTCAAAGCGTCGAACCCGAAACCAAGGATCCGGAAGTCCATCCCCCCGTTCTCGGCCGCGGCGATGATCCGGGCGATCGGCGGCTCCTGGTAGAACCACGTCGGATCCACCCGACTGCCGCGCTTTTCGACCTCCTCACCGCCGTACAGTTCCTCATAGACCTCGCGAAGAAAATTGTGGAAGACCGAGACCCTGGTCCGATCGGACAGGTCCATCGACTGGCAGCCGAAGACGGGCACGACGGCCAGCGCTCCGCCGTAAATGGACACCGAATGAGAACGCCGTTGGATCAGGACGCGAAGCCGCCCTTCCTCCGGGAAGACGAACGCGCATTGCATCCCGAACCCGTGCGCTCCGCGGCGGGCCTGGGCCGCGTCGCCCACGCTCGCGAGCACCGCCTCCCGGATGGGGGTCGGCGTTCGCGGGTTGCGGACGGCCGCGTAGGTCTCGTCCTCCAGGGCGCCGCACGCCGTCAAGAACTGGAAGTACTCCGCCAGGGCCAGCTTGATGCGCGGGCCGTCATCGGTTTCCCGAATCTCCTGGACCACCGATAGAAGGTCGTTCCAGGGCTCCCCGTTCTCATCGTCGACGGCTAGATAGGCACGGCGCCTGCGCAGGATCTTCTCGTCCACGACCACATCCGAGCGGCGGTGCGGCGTTTCCTGATCGATCAGCGTGTTCTCGTCGAAGTCGTAGTCGGTCCACGACGGTTTTGTGAGAAACGGGACGATCCGGCGCCGGTTGCCGTCCACCAGCATGTACAGATCGTCCAAGCCGTCCCGTCGCAGGTAGTACTCCAGCAGCCAGGAGTGGGTGAACCTCGGGTGCCGCTGCTCCTTGATCCGGCGGGCACCCGCCGACTCCCTGGCGCTCGTGATGCGCTGCCGCACTGATCGCACGCTTACCCCCAGCGAGAAGGCCAGCCCCGAGGCCACGAGATTGATGATCAGATCTTCCGTCACGGGGCACCCGCCGAGACTCGCCATCGAGGGATTTTTGCCGATCCAGTGCGTGCGGCCGGAAAGTCATCCTCGAAATGAGGCTACTCGGGAGAGAAGCGGACCGCGGACGCGGGAAGTGCCACATTCGGCCAGACCCGGGCGCCGTTGAGCAGTTCGTTGCCGGGCCCCACGGTGGCGCCGTCACCGATGACGCAGTCCTCCAGGACGGCGCCGGAGCAGACGCGGGCGCCATGGCCGATCACGGAGCGGAGCACGTGGGCGTCCTGCTCGATGACGGCGCCGTCGAACAGGACGCTGGACTCCACGCGGGTGTCCGGGCCGATCCTCGCCCCCGCGCCGACGGCGGTGCCGCCGCCGACCAGGGCGCTGGGCGCGACCGCGGCGTCCTCGATCAACAGGACGCCGTGCTCGTTCGCCGTCACGACCGGGGAGGGCATGGTGCCGAGGACGAGATCGGTGACGCCCCGGACGAACGCCGCGGGCGTGCCCACGTCCAGCCAGTACGCGGCTTCGACGTAGCCGCAGATCGCCTCGCCGGAAGCGAGCAGTTCGGGGAAGGTCTCGTACTCGGCCGACACGACCCGTCCCGCCGGGATGCGGTCGATCACCGAGCGGCGGAAGATGTAGCAGCCGGCGTTGACCTGGTTGGTCGGGGGGTTCGGCGACTTCTCCACGAAGTCGAGCACTCGACCGTCCGGCGATGTCGGCACCGAGCCGTACCGGCGGGCGTCGTCCACCAGGGTCAAGTGCAGGGTGACCGCGGCGTTGCCCTTCTCATGCGCCGTGATCTGAGCGGAGATGTCGTGCCCCGAGAGGATGTCGCCGTTGAGGACGAGAACGGGGCTGTCATCATCGCAGGTCAAGGCGGCTGAAGCGTTGCGGATGGCGCCCGCCGTGCCGAGGGGCTCGTTCTCGGTCGCGTAGACGATCTCCATGCCGAGGCGCGCGCCGTCACCGAACGCTTCGGCGAACATCTCGGCGCGGTAGGACGTCGCGAACACGATGCGGGTGACACCCGCGTTGCGCGCGCGCGTCAACTGGTGCTCCAGCAGCGGCACCCCGGCCGTCGGCAGGAGCGGCTTGGGGGTGGAGATGGTCAGGGGGCGCAGGCGGGTGCCCTGGCCGCCGACCAGAAGGATCGCTTCCACTCGGTTCCTTTCTCCACCACGGCCCGGTGGGAGCGAGCCTAGTGGCTGCGAGGCGCGGCGTACTGGTCCACTGCGCGCTGGTAGGAGGCCAGGTGCGCCTCGGCGGAGGCCTGCCAGGAGAACTTCTGCGAGCGGGCGTGGGCCGCCTCGGCCAGCTCGGCGCGGCGGGGCGGATCGTCCATCAGGGCGGTGAGGGCGTCGGCGATGCCGGCCGGGTCGGGCTCGGTGTATTCGACCGCGTCGCCGCCGACCTCCGGGAGGGGCCCGCGGTGGGTGGTGAGGACGGGCGCGCCGCAGGACATCGCCTCCAGGACCGGCAGCCCGAAGCCCTCGCCGCGGCTCGGGAGGGCGACGACCAGGGCGCCGCCGAAGAAGCCGGGCAGCGCCGACCAGGGCAGGTAGCCGGGGCGCAGGACGCGCAGCTCCAAGGGGACGGTGGCGAGGGCGGCGTCGACCTCGTCGTCCCAGCCGCCCCCGCCCGCGAGGACGAGCGCCGGGGCTTCCGGGCGGTCGGCGCAGGCCTGCACCCAGCCGCGGATCAGGCTCGGGACGTTCTTGCGCGGCTCCAGCGCCCCCAGATACGCCACGTAGGGACGGCCGTGCAGGCCGAGGCGGTCGGAGACGTGCTTGATCTCCGCCTCGGACGGCCGGTGGAACACCTCGTGGTCGACGCCGTGGTAGGCCACGTCGATGTGGGACGGGTCGGCGCCGAGGATGCGGACCAGCTCGTCGCGGGTCGCGCGGGACGGCGCGATCAGCCGGGTCGCGCGGCGGGCGGCGGACCGCGTCGCCGACTTGATGTAGGACGTGCGCACCGGGTCGTGCAGCTCCGGCTCGGCGAACAGCGTCACGTCGTGGATCGTCACCACGGTGGGCAGGCCCACGCCCACGGGCATCGTGTAGGTGGGCAGGTGGATGACGTCCGCGCCGACCCGTTCGGCCACGTGCGGCAGGCCCGACTGCTCCCAGGCGAGACGGGTGGCGCGGTGCGACAGCGTCGCCGGGCCGGCCACCACCTGGGCGCCCGGGACGAGACCCTCGTACCGTTTCGCGTCCGCGCGCTGGCAGGCGACGGCGAGATCGGCGCCCTGCGCGTGCAGGGCGCACAGCAGTCCATCGACGTACCGTCCGAGCCCGCCGCGGTCGGCCGGCACGGCGGTGGCGTCAAGCAGAATCCGAGGCGCCACGGTCCACTCCCCCATCCAGCGCGGTGGCGTAGATCACTTTTTACTCTTCGAGCCTACGCCCGCCGGGCGCACGCCCGCCGGATCCCATTCCACGCGATTCACGGTGGGAGCCCTCCCCACCGTCCTATCTCTTACGCGCGCGCACGAGAACGATGCTGCCCCGTTCGTTCGGCGCCTTGCGGTCGGCCAGCGCGACGAGCGGCGTCAGCGGCGCCGCCGCGTTGAAGCCGACCTTGCCGCCGTAGGTGGACAGCGACAGGTACAGGCGCTCGGTCGCGGCGGTCCGGAACTGGTAGCTGTGCTGGACGAGGTCGAGGCCCCGCTCGTCCATCAGCTTGCGCAGGCTGTCATGCGTGTAGGTGTGCTGGACGTGGTACCTGGCCTTGTGCGCGTCCCGCAGCTTCGGCCACGTGTCGGCGCGGCTCAGCACGTCGGCGGACATGAAGATCTCACCGCCGGGCTTCAGCACTCGCGCCATCTCGTCCAGCGACTTCCCGCCGTCGTCGAAGTGCTCGATCGCGCAGACCGACAGGATCGCGTCGAACGCGCCGTCCGCGAACGGGAGCCGGAGCGCGTCGCACTCGATCAGCGCGGGCGCGTGCGCGAGCGTCCGGCCGTAGACCATCTTCCCGCGGGCGAGGTCGATCGACACCGCCTCGGCCCCGCGCCTGCGCGCCCGGCCGGCCCAGTAGCCGTCGCCGCCGGCGACGTCGAGGACCCGCTTGCCGCGCAGGTCGCTTCCCATCCAGCCGAGCAGCGTCCCCGCCTCGCGGTACCGGCACACGTGCACCTGGTGCCCCATGAAGGCGACCACATCCGAAATCTTCATCGCACCCCAACTCTAGGCCGCCCGGACGGCTGCGACGCCACGTTCGCCTACGCTGGGCGCGTGAAGATGAAGGTCGTCGCCGTCCGGGCACTGCGCGTGTTCCTGGTACTGCTCGCGCTGGCGTTCTGCGGCTACAGCGTGGCGTCGCAGTGGGACGCGACGGTGGACGCGTTCCGGCAGATGTCGTGGGCCGCGCTCGCCGGCGCGCTCGCCGCGGGCCTGGCGGGGCTCTTCGTCTGGATGCTCGGGTGGCGGGAGTTCCTCGGCGGGCTCGGCTCGCCGCTGCCGGTCCGGGCGATCTTCCGGATCTCCGGCATCTCCCAGCTCGGCAAGTACGTGCCGGGCAAGGTGTGGGCGCTGGTCACGCAGATCGAGATGACGCGCGAGCACAAGGTGCCGCCGGAGCGCAGCTTCGGGTCGACGATGCTGGCGGTCGCGACGTCCACGTCCTGCGGGCTGGCCGTCGCCGCGGTGACCCTGCCGCTGACGTCCGAGGCGGCGCGCGACCGGTACTGGTACCTGTTCCCGCTGGCGCCGGTCCTGCTGGCGCTGCTGCATCCGAGGGTCGTGACGTGGGCGCTCGGCGTGATGCTCTCGCTCATCCGGCGGCCACCGCTGGAGCACCCGGTGAGCCTCGGCGTCACCCTGCGGGCCATCGGCTGGACGGTCCTCGGCTGGGCGCTGTTCGGCGTCCACACCTGGCTGCTGTGCATGGCCGTGGGCGGCGACGGCACGGGCCTGCCGTTCGTCGCGACCGGGGCGTACGCGCTGGCGTTCGTCGCGGGCTTCCTGGTCTTCATCGCGCCGGGCGGCATCGGGGCGCGGGAGGCGGCGCTGACGGTGGTCCTCACGCCGGTGCTGCCGGCGGGCGCGCCGGTCGTGGTCGCGATCGCGTCCCGGGTGCTGCTGACCGCCGCCGATCTGATCAACGCGGGGGTGGCGCTCCTGCTCGGGCGTACGGCGCCCGCCGCCGGGAATGAACCGCCGTCCAAGGAGCTTGTGACGGGTACACAGCCTACGAAGGAGGGACCGTGACGGCCCCGATCACCGTGACCGACGCGACGTTCGCGGACGAGGTCCTCAACAGCGACACCCCGGTGCTGGTCGACTTCTGGGCCGACTGGTGCGGGCCGTGCCGCATGATCGCTCCGGTGCTGGAGCAGATCGCCGAGGAGCAGGACGGCAAGATCAAGATCGCGAAGCTCGACTACGACGCGAACCCGGAGACGCCGAACAAGTACGGCGTGATGGGCCTGCCGACCCTGCTGCTCCTCAAGAACGGCGAGGTCGTGGAGCAGATCGTCGGCGCCAAGCCCAAGCGGGCCCTGCTCAAGGTGCTCGAACCGCACCTGTGAGCGCGTCGCCGGTGAGGATGTCCAGATAGGCGGCCCAGACCGGGCCGTGGTCGACCGGGCGGACGCCGGAGCGCAGGCGCTCCGGCTCCCCCGGCTCATAGAAGCGGCGGACGGCGGCGGCGAGCGACGCCGCGTCGTCCGGCGCGCAGATCAGGCCGTCCACGCCGTCGCGGATCTGCTCGGCGAACCCGCCCACGTCCGTGGCGATCACCGGCAGGCCGTGCTCGTAGGCCATCCACACGTTCTGCGACGAGGTCGCCGACCGGTAGGGCATCACGAGCGCGTCGGCGGCGGCGAACAGCCCGGGGATGTCGGCGGCCGGGACGTACCCGGGCCTCAGCTCCACCCGCGACGCCAGGTCCAGTGACCCGATCAGCTCGCGGGTCTCGTCCAGGCCGCCCCAGAACTCGCCCGCGACGGTGAGCCCGACGTCGCCGGGGCCTTCCGCCAGGGCGCGCAGGAGGACGTCCAGCCCCTTGTACGGGCGGACGATCCCGAAGAACAGCAGGCGCCGGCGCACCTTCTCGTCGCCGGGCGCCGCGGTGCCGGCCGACGGCAGATGCGCGGCCATCTCGGCGACGCGCACCGGGCGGCGGGTGAGCGTCCGCGCCAGGTCCGCCTGCGCCTCGGTGTGGACGAGGACGCCGTCCACCCTCCGCAGCAGCCGCCTCATCAGCGGCTCGTCATAGGCCTTGCGCTCGTGCGGCAGCACGTTGTGGCACAGCGCCACCACCCTGCTTTTCGAGGGGGGACGACCCCCCACACCCCCCGGGACCTTCTTGGTGTCGCGTCCCAGGCCGGCGAGGATCCCCAGGTAGGACGGGACCTGGACGGTGCTCAGCACCACCAGGACGACCAGGTCGGACGAGCGCAGCGCGCGGCCGGTGCGCCACCAGCCGTCCGGGCGCCGCCAGTCGAGGCGGCGCCGCGTGCCGGGGAACGGCTCCCCCTCCGGCTCGGAGATCGTCTGCTGCCCCGGGTACAGGAAGGACGGGTACTGGGCCCGCCACGACTCGATGACGACGTCGTGCCCGGCCGCCGCCAGCCGGTGCGCCAGCTCGGTCGTGTGCCGGGCGCCGCCGCCCTTGTACGGGAACGCCGGCCCGACGATCGCGATCCGCATGCCGCTAGACGTCGCCGCGCGATCGGACGATCAGGTCGGCGAGCAGCGCCAGCGACGCGATGATCAACCCGGTCACGAAGATCATGATGGTGTTGTTGGCGAAGTAGCCGAAGTGCACCACCATGTCGAACACGCCCTTGAGCAGCCCGATGACGATCAGCCACAGCGCGGGCGGCATCAGCACCTTGAGCGGGTTGAAGTACATCACCATCCGCAGCACCTGGAGGATGTAGCGGTAGGCGTCCTTGGTGAAGTGGAACTTCGACTTGCCGGCCCGCTTGGCGTAGTCGATCGGCATGTACCGGACCGGGTGCTGGTTCGACAGGAACGCGATCGTGATCGTGGTGACGCAGGAGAACCCGGGCGGCAGCAGCCGCAGGTAGGGCAGCGACACCTCGCGGCGGAACGCGCGCAGCCCCGAGTTCAGGTCGGGGATCTTGGTGTTGGTGAGCCGCTCGGCGACCTTGCGGATGAACCACTTGGCGGGCACCCGCAGCGCCTTGTGCGTCCCCTCCTCCGACGTGCGCGCCCCGACGACCTGGTCGATGGCCGGGTCGGTGTCGAGGACGTCGACCAGCTCGGGGATCCGCTCGTTCGGGTAGGACATGTCGGCGTCGGTCCACACCACGATCTCGCCGCGCGCCTGCTGCGAGCCGATCCGCCGGACGGTGCCCGACCCGCTGTTGTGCTGGAAGGCCAGGATCCGCATGTTCGGGAACCGCGGCTCCGCCTCGCGCAGCCGGGCGAGCGTCTCGTCGGTCGAGCAGTCGTCGACGGCCAGCAGCTCGTAGGTCTTGCCGGCGGCGTCCATCGCCTTGCAGATGCGCTCGACCTCGTCGAGCACGTGGTCCTGCTCGTTGTAGCAGGGCAGGACGATCGTGACGTGGACCGGCCCGGACGGCGGTTCCACGGCCTGGGGAACGGCCGCGGGCGCGGGCGCGGGATCCGGCGGCGGCTCGGGCGCGTGCGTGGGCCTCGGCTCGGCAGACTGGGTGCTCACGCAGCGCGAGGATACTCGCACCCGCGCACCGGGGAGGCATCTACGGCCGGGCGGGCTCGGCGATCCAGACGTCCATGGACAGGCCCCACGTCCCGCCGGGGGGCTCGGTGAGGGTGCGCCCGTCCTGCCGGGTCCGCACGTGCAGGACCCGGCGCGGCGGCCCGTACCGGGCGACCTGCTCCCGCGTCGCCGCCATGATCACCGGAGTCCGGCCGGCGGCCCGTACCCTGCCGGCGACGCGCTCGACGTCGCCGGGCGTGGTCGCGCCGCCGGTGCGCGCGGCGGGCAGCCCGCACATCCCCCGCACGACCTGGAGGAACCGGTCGGCGGTGGACTGCTCGACCATCACCACCGAGGCGCGCGGGTCCAGCTCGCGGCACATGCCGTCGACGGCCGCGACCTCGTGCTGCTCGGTGCGGGTCACCAGGAAGCCGCCGGAGGTGATGAGGACCGGCACGAGCATCAGCGCGACGCCGGCGACGGTGCCCGCCCGCACCACCGCCGGGCCGTACCCGAGCCGCCGGACGCGCTTGACCGTCCACGCGCACGCGAACACGGTGAACAGCAGCAGCCCGGGGATGACCAGGCCGATCAGCCGGCGGGACGCCCACGGATGGTCGGGCGTGATCCCGGGCCGGACCAGCACCTGCGCGGTGGTCCAGACGATCATCGTGTAGGGCAGCAGCCACTCCGGGGACCGCCCGCGCAGCAGCCGCCGCACCAGCAGCCCCGCGCCCAGGGTGGCGAACAGCAGCGCGGGGATGCCGATGTACCAGCCGACCCAGTAGAGGGACAGCTCGGAGTACTGGCGGGTGCCGTCCAGCGGGAGGTGCTGGATCTTCTGGATCGTCTCGATGAACCGGACGTTCATCTCGTCGTCCTTCGTCGCCGGCACGCGCCGGACGGTCTGCACGAGCGGCCGGACGGCGAAGCCCGCCATGACGACCACGGTGAGGACCGCGGCGGCCCCCGGCACCCGGCCGCGGGCGACCGACGCGCCCGCCCGGCGCAGCCACGCGCCCGTCCCGCCCCGGCGGAGCAGCACGACCATGGCCGCCGTGGCGACGATCACCGCGGCGGTGATCGCCAGCAGGGGCTTCAGGGAGGAGCCCAGGTAGGAGAGGTACGGCCTGGACAGCACGACCCCCTCGACCAGCCCGGCGCCCGCCCCGAGCACCAGGCCGCCCGCCGTCCAGTACCCGGCCGGCCGCCGGTGCGCGACGAGGAGGCCGGCGAACGCCAGGACCGGCAGGACGTCCCGCAGCCCGTCGATGCGGACGAGCACGATCAGCCCGAGCACGGCCCCGGCGAGGAACGCCTTCGCGTCGGCGGCCCGCCCCTCCTCCCGCCGGACGTCGTCCATCAGCGACAGGCCGCCCAGGAGCAGCACGAGCGCGGGCAGCTCGCTGAAGGTGCTGCGGGAGACGTAGAGCATCGGCAGCGTCAGCGCGAGCAGCAGCGCCCCGGCGGGCGCCCAGCGCGGTCCGACGAGGCGCGCCACCAGCCCGGCGAACGACAGCACGCAGCACGCGCCGAGCAGGGGCGCCATGAGCAGCATCCCGTGGGTGCCGCCGATCCATCCGGCGGGCGCCAGCACCAGCGGCAGCCCCGCCATGAACTGCGGGACGACGGCGCCGTCGTGCTGGTAGAAGGCGGGGCTCTGGAAGTGCAGCGCGGCGTCCGGGCCGCCGAAGGCCGCCTCCCGCGTCGGGATCGGCAGGGACCCGTGCTCCGCCAGCCAGGTCGCGAACTGGACGTAGGACGCGGGGTCGCGGCGGACGACGATCTGCTCCGCGCACATGACCGCCTGGAGCACCAGGAACGCGGCCGTGATCGCGAAGACCGCCCACGCCGGCCACCGCTGCGCCGCGTGCGCGCTCCCTGGGCGACCCTCGCGGGCGGGACGGGCGGCGGCGGGACGGGAGCGCAGGCCCGTCCACAGCAGCAGTGCCGCGACCGGCACGAACAGCGCGACCGCCGGCGCCGGACGGAACACCCCCGCGAGGAGCAGCGGCAGCGACACCGCCAGCCAGGCCGCGACGAGGAGCGCCGGAGCCACGGTGGCCCGGGCGAGCAGCCGGCCCGCGTTCATAGTCCCCGCCCCATGCTCGCTCGCGTGAGTTCCGTCATCCACCCGTGCGGAGCGTAGCGGCACCGGCGAGGTGCCGCCGCACCGGCGATCATGCGCGCCTACGCTCGGACCCATGAGCGCACATGACGGCGGGGCGGCCACGCCCGCGGAGCTGCTGCGGCGGCGGGTCGGCGACGACCCCTCCCGGCCGCTGGTCACCTTCTACGACGACGCGCGCGGCGAACGCGTCGAGCTGTCCGCGCGGACGTTCGACAACTGGGTGGCCAAGACGGCGAACTTCCTCGTGGACGGGCTCGCGGCCGAGCCGGGGACCCGCGTCGTCCTCGTCCTGCCGCCGCACTGGCAGACGGCGGTGTGGCTGATGGCCTGCTGGTCGGCCGGGCTGGTCGCCGAGCCGCTCGACCCGGACGCGGTCCGGCGGGACGGGGCCGAACGCAGCAGGGCCGAACCGATCGCGGGATCGGCGCCGTATCAACGTGGGGGGACGACCCCCCACACCCCCCGGAACGGCCCTTACATAGTGGCGGCGGCGCAGGAGGTGCTGGACGAGGTGACGGCGGACGACGTGCTCGCGGGCGGGGCCGAGGAGATCGTGGGGCTCTCGCTGCACGCGCTGGGCGGCCCGCTCGCCGCGTGCCCGCCCGGGGTGACCGACTACGCCGCCGAGGTCCGCGCCTACGGGGACCGGTTCACGCCTGGGCCGGAGGTGACCCCGGAGACGCCTGCGATGAGTGTGACAAAGGCCACATTCACCGCGGGGGAGCTGGTGACCTCGGCCCGCGAGGCCGCCGCGAAATGGGAGCTGGACGCCCGCGACCGGCTTCTGGTTGACATGTCGTTCGCCACACTCGACGGGGTACTGACCGGCCTTCTCGCACCACTAGCCTCAGGTGCTTCCGTCATAATCCAACGAAACTTTGACAAAGCCACCCTAGATCGTCGCCTGACCGTGGAGCATGTGACGGTGGTGGCCGGTCCGCCCGGACCGAATGACGAATCCG
The DNA here is from genome assembly GCF_900115095.1 of Actinomadura madurae. Taxonomy (GTDB): domain Bacteria; phylum Actinomycetota; class Actinomycetes; order Streptosporangiales; family Streptosporangiaceae; genus Spirillospora; species Spirillospora madurae. Next base: position 162,669 of record NZ_FOVH01000003.1, on the reverse strand, counting down.
GGTCCCCGTACCGGCTCCCCTGACCTACGCTCTCCCTTGCCCCAGTCCCGTCACCGACCCCTGAAAGCGGTCCAACCCCGTGGGGGGCCGACCCCACACCCCCGGGAACCGCCCAGACCCCCGGACCTCGGAGCCGATGAACAGCAACCCGATGTACATGGAGTACGTCGACGACGCCGACCCGCAGTCGGCGCCTCGACGCGGCTGGCGCATCCTCGGTTGGGTGTGCATCGGACTGTCGGCGGTCATGGTGGTGGGCTCTCTCACCGCCTACGGCCTGTACCGCAAGGCGTTCGGCAACATCTCCCACGAGGACGTCAACGCGCAGCTCGGACCCAACCGGCCGAAGAAGCTGAACAACGCGATGAACATCCTCCTGCTCGGGTCCGACACCCGCGCGGGGGCCAACGCCAAGTACGGCCGGCGGCTGAAGAACGAGGCGCCGCGCTCGGACACGATGATCCTGCTGCACCTGTCGCCCGGCGGCGGGCAGGCGATGGGCATCAGCTTCCCGCGCGACCTGATGGTCCGGATGCCGTCCTGCAAGAGCCGCAACGGCGGGGTGATCCCGGCGCAGTCCCGCGCGCAGATCAACTCCGCGTTCACCAACGGCGGCGCGGCCTGCGTCATCAAGACGATCGAGAGCCTCTCCAACATCCGGATCGACCACTTCATGCAGGTCGACTTCAACGGCTTCAAGACCATCACCAAGGCGGTCGGCGGCGTCCCGGTGTGCCTGTCGAAGAGCGTCAACGACCCGAAGTCCGGCCTCCGGCTGAGCAAGGGCAAGCACGAGATCAGCGGAGAGACGGCGCTGGCGTACGTGCGCGTCCGGCACGGCCTCGGCGACGGCTCCGACACCGACCGCATCAAGCGCCAGCAGAAGTTCATGGGCGCCCTCGCCGCCAAGGCGATGAGCGCGGGCGTGCTGAGCAACCCGCGCAAGCTCTACACGCTGATGAACGCGGTCACCAAGTCGCTCACCACCGACAAGGAGCTGAAGCCGCAGGTCATGATGGACATCGCCCAGGAGATGCAGGGCATGACCTCCGGCAAGCTGCGGTTCGTGACCGTCCCGTCCGGGCCCGACCCGGCCGACCCGAACCGGGTGGCGCTCACCGACGCGGCCACGCCGTTCTTCGCGGCCGTCCGCAACGACAAGACGGTGCCGAAGGAGCCCAAGCCGGGCGCCTCGAAGATCCCGCCGAGCCAGGTGCGGGTGCGGGTCTACAACGGCAGCGGCATCGACGGCCAGGCCGGCCGGGTGGCCGACGACCTGGAGTCGCAGGGCTTCCAGGTCACGGTCGGCGGGAACGCGCCCGCCCCCGCCTCCGCCACGAAGGTGCTGTACGGTGCCGGCGCCGACCAGCAGGCCCGGACCCTGACCGCGCTGATCCCGAGCGCCCCGCAGCCGACGGCGCGCACCTCGGGCGGCACGCCGGGCGTCGTCGACCTCGTGGTCGGGCGGAACTGGACGAACCTCAAGAGTTCCGGCGGCGGCATTCCGAAGCAGCAGGGCGAGATCCGCGCAAGTGACGACATCTGCAAGGGAACCTGACCGGGCAGCCGTATGACCTACACCACCAGGCCCAGTGGGGGCGAGACGGCACAGCGGACCGATCCAACGGCGTTCGGCGACCCGGGCGCGCCGCCCGCGGAGGCGATCCCCCCAGAGACGGTGCCTTCAGAGACGGTGCCCTCCGCGGCGGAGGCGCCCGGCGTCGCCGTCGCAGGAGCGGCCGCGGCTCCCGGCACCGCGACGGCTCCGGCCACCACGCCGGCGCCGCGGCCCGCCAAGAAGCGCGACCCGTTCTTCGACAACGCCAAGTACTTCGCGATCCTGCTGGTGGTGGCGGGGCACTCCCTGGCCAACCTGCTGAACGTCCCGCTGGCCAAGGGCCTGTACATCTTCATCTACATGTTCCACATGCCGCTGTTCATCGTGATCACCGGCTACTTCTCGCGGAACTGGACGTTCGCCGGCGGCAAGGCGCGCAAGCTCATCACCAACGTCGGCGTGCCGTACGTGGTGTTCGAGGTCGCCTATTCGCTGTACGACTGGCTCGCCGGGCGCAACGAGCTGGAGATCAGCCTGCTGAACCCGTACTACCTGACGTGGTTCCTGTGCGCGCTGTTCATGTGGCGGCTGTCCACCCCGGTCTGGCAGCAGATCCGCTGGCCGCTCGCCGTCGCGCTGGTGTTCGCGCTGCTGTCGTACATGAGCGACATCGGCGGCACGTTCGACATCCACCGGGTGCTCGGGCTGCTCCCGTTCTACGTCCTCGGCCTCTGCCTGAAGCCGGTGCACTTCGAGCTGCTGAAGAAGCCGATCGCGCGGCCGATCGGGGCCGTGGTGCTCGCCGCCGGCCTCGCCGGGACGTACCTGGTCATGAACCACATGTCGCGCAACTGGATCTACTGGAAGCACGCGCACGAGGACCTCGGGGTCGGCAACTTCGCCGGGACGCTGATGCGGCTCGCGATGTTCGCCTTCGCGATCGTGTGCGTCGCCGCGTTCCTCAGCCTGATCCCGCGCCGGGAGCACTGGTTCACCCACCTCGGCGCCTACACGCTGTACGCCTACCTGCTGCACGGGTTCGTCACCCGCCTCCTGAACTTCACCGGCTGGTGGGGCGCCGACTGGATGCACACCCCGCCCGGGGTGGTCATCGTGATCGTCGGCGCCCTGGTGGTCGGTACGTTCCTGTGTTCCAAGCCCGTCGTCCGGACGATGAGCTGGGCACTGGAGCCGAAGATGACCTGGGTGTTCACCCCCCTGCGACGGCCCGCACGCTCCCGCTAGGGCCAGCCCCGGAGCTATGACCGACATCCTCCCGACCCCGCATCCCGCCACCGGCGGCGCACCCCCCGTCCCGGGCGGTGCGACCGCCCCGGGCGGCACGTCCCCGGCCATCGCGCCGGACGTCAGGACGCCCGCCGGCGAGCCGGCCACGCCCCCGCCCGCTCCCGCGCCCAAGCAGCGGGACGCCTACTTCGACAACGCCAAGTTCTTCACGGCCATCCTGGTCGTGCTCGGCCACGTGTGGGCGCAACTCGGCGACAGCAACGCGGTGGACGCCGCCTACGTCGTCCTGTACGCCTTCCATATGCCGGTCTTCGTCTTCATCTCCGGCTACTTCTCGCGCGGGTTCATGCGGTCGACGGACAAGTTCCGCAGCATTTTCCCGACCCTTGTCGTTCCCTATGTGATATTCATCCTGCTTTACCGGGCGCAATTGATATTCATCAACGACGTCGACTTCCGGTTGAGCGAGATCTTCCGGCCGCATTTCCTGATGTGGTTCCTCGTGGCGCTGGTCCTGTGGCGGCTGAGCGCCCCGCTCTGGGGCCACCTGCGCCACCCCGTGGCGATCTCCGTCGCGCTGAGCCTGGTCGCGGGCAGCTGGGCGTTCACCGCCGACTCGACGGTCAGCCGGGCGGCCGGGCTGCTGCCGCTGTTCGTCCTCGGGCTGACGATCAAGCCCGAGCACGTGCGCCGGCTGCGCGCCGGATGGGCGCGCTGGGCGGGGCTCGCCGTGCTCGCCGCGGCGCTGCCCGTCGCCTACGTCTGGCGGCTCGGCGACGTCGTCCCCAGGATCGACACGGGTTTCCTGTACTGGAACAAGGGCTACGCGGACCTGGGGTTCGGCGCCGCGGAGGGAATGACCTGGCGTCTCGTGACGCTGGCGTTCGCCGTCCTGCTCGGCGCCGCGTTCCTCGCCTGCGTCCCGCGCGGGCGCGCCTGGTACACCGAGATGGGCACCCGGACGATGTACGTGTACCTGCTCCACGGGCTCATCGTGAAGACGTTCGACTACACCGGCATGCTGGACAAGCCGTTCCTGCACGAACCGCTCGGCATCGTCGCGGTCACGCTCGCCTGCGTGGCGCTCGGCGTCGTCCTCGCCACCGCGCCCGTCCAGCGGCTCACGCGGTGGGCCGTGGAGCCCGACGCGCGGTGGTTGCTCAAGCCCGCCCATGGGCGGACATAAGATTCAACGGCGATCTGCGGGTATAGTCCAGATTCACCGAGTAGCTGATTGGTCTACGCGTGAGCTCTGATCACCACGTCTCCCTGAGCATCATCGTGCCCGTGCACAAAGTGCAGGGGTACATCCGGCAATGTATGGACTCGATCCTCGACCCGGATCTGCCCAACCTCGAGGTCATCGCGGTCGACGACCACTCACCGGACGGCTGCGGCGAGATTCTGGACGAGTTCGCCGAGCGGGACTCGCGCGTCAAGGTGCGGCACCTCACCGAGAACGTCGGGCTCGGGCACGCCCGCAACGTCGGCCTCGACATGGCGACCGGCGACTACGTCTGGTTCTTCGACAGCGACGACTACGCGACCGAGGGCGCCGTCCGCGCCATCTGCGACCGGCTCGCCGAGACCCGCCCCGACGTGCTCGTCTTCGACTACGCCCGCTCCTACTGGAACGGCAAGGTCAAGCGCAGCATCATCAACCACCTGTTCCGCGAGCCGCCGGCGCCGGACGTGTTCACGCTGGCCGAGCGGCAGAGCGTGCTCGAGATGATGATGACGGCGTGGAACAAGGCGATCCGCCGGGAGTTCCTGCTCGACCTCGGGCTGCGGTTCAGCGGCGGCTACTACGAGGACGTCAACGTCACCTACCCGATCCTGATGGCCGCCGAGCGGCTCAGCCTGCTGGACCGGGTCTGCTACATCTACCGGCAGCGCCGCCGCGGCGCGATCACCAAGACGACCGGCGCCAAGCACTTCGACGCGTTCGCGCAGTACGACCGCATCTTCGAGTTCATGGACGCGATGGGGCCGGAGGCCGACCAGTTCCGGCCGCTGATGTTCAGCCGGACGATCTGGCACCTGCTCGTCATCATCGAGCGCGGCGACCGCGTCCACGAGTCGGAGAACGAGCGGTTCTTCGCCGAGATGTCGAAGACCTACAACCGGTACGAGCCGCCCGGGTACGTCCCGCCGGACCCGGAGGACAAGCCGTACCTCGCCGAGAAGCACCGGCTGATCAAGGCGAACGACTACCGGGGCTTCCAGCGCGTCCGCGCCGCCGAGGCCCGCGACAAGGCGAAGCGCAAGGCCACCAAGAGCGCCCGCATCCGCAGGCGCGGCGTGCTGCTCGGCAAGGAGCTGGCCAAGGAGCGCTACTACCACATGCAGCGGCGCCTCCCGATCGACGAGAACCTCGCCGTGTTCGCCGCGTACTGGTACCGCGGGTACGCCTGCAACCCCGCGGCGATCTACGAGAAGGTCCGCGAGCTGGCCCCGCACATCACCCCGGTGTGGGTGGTGAAGCCGGGGGCGCGCAAGACCATGCCGGAGGGCGTCGACTACGTCGTCGCCGGGTCCGCCGAGTACTACCGGACGCTGGCCCGCGCGAAGTACTTCGTCAACAACGTGAACTTCCCCGACAACTACGTGAAGCGGCCGGGGCAGGTGCACATGATGACGCAGCACGGCACGCCGCTGAAGAAGATGGGCCTCGACCAGATGGAGTACCCGGTCGGCGCCAACGACATGGACTTCAAGGCCCTCATCACCCGGTCCGACCGCTGGGACTACCTCGTGTCGTCCAACCCGCTGTCGACCGAGGCGTGGGAGCGCGGGTTCCCGTGCGACTACGAGATGCTGGAGATCGGCTACCCGCGCAACGACCGGCTCGTGCGGACCACCGAGGACGAGCGCACCCGGATGCGCGCCGAGCTGGGCGTCCCGGGCAACGCGACCGCGATCCTGTACGCGCCGACGCACCGCGACTACCAGCGCCGCTACAGCCCGATGTTCGACATCGGGCGGGTCATGGCCCGGCTCGGCGAGGGGCACGTGCTGCTGCTGCGGGCGCACTACTACTACAAGATCAAGAACTTGGCGGCGGACATGGGCTGGCCGGAGGGCCGGGTCATCGACGTCTCCAAGCACCCGTCCGTCGAGGACCTCATGATCGCCTCGGACGCGCTGCTCACCGACTACTCCTCGGTGATGTTCGACTACGCCAACCTCGACCGGCCGATCGTGATCTACGCCAACGACTGGGAGACCTACAAGCTCACCCGCGGCGTCAACTTCGACCTGACGGCCACGCCGCCCGGGGTCGTCGCCGCGACGGAGGCCGAGCTGGTCGACGCGTTCGTGTCCCGGGCGGCCTGGAGCGACGCCGCGGCGAAGAACCTCGCGAACTTCCGCGCCCGGTTCTGCCCGTGGGACGACGGCAACGCCGCCGAGCGCGCCGTCCGGCGGATGTTCCTCGGGGAGAAAATCCCGAATCCTCCGCACCAGCCCCCATCGTCGCCCGCGCCGCAGTAGCATCCGGCGCACACCCCCTCACGCTCCCAGGCGCCCGCCCGCCGCGTGAAGTACCGACAGGCCCGCCGGCATCGCCGCGGGCCCTGGCCAAGTGAACAAAGGAGTGGGTCGCTTGTCCGTCAGCAGGATCAGCGTGATCGTGCTCGCGCACGGAGCCGGAGAGTCTCTGGACGGCACCCTCGCGTCCCTCGCCGCCCAGACGCACCCGGACCTCGCCGTGCTCGTGATGGACGACGGCACCGGCGCGACCGCCGAGACCGCCGTCCCCGACGACCGGTTCCGGATCGTCCGGCAGGGCGCGCTCAGCCGGGGCGCCGCGCGCAACCTCGGCGTCGCCGAGAGCGACGGCGAGTTCCTGCTGTTCGTCAACGGCGGCGACGAGTTCCCCGCCGACGCGGTGGCGACGCTGGGCGCGGCGCTGGAGGCGTCCGGCTCGGACATCGCGCTCGGCCGCGAGGCCGTGCACCGGTGGACGGGGCAGGTGCACGCGTGGCGGCCCGTCAGGGCGTCCCTCGACCCGGTCACCGGGACGGACGTGCGGCGCACCCCCGACCTCGTCGCCGAGCGCAGGATCTCCGGCAAGCTGTTCCGCCGGTCCTTCTGGACGGCCCGCGGGCTGGAGTTCCCCGATCTCGGCCGGTACGACGACCTGCCGGTCGTGCTCCAGGCGCTGCACCTCGCGCAGGGCGTCGACGTGCTGCCCGACGTCGTCCTGCACCGGCGGCGCGAGCCGATCCCCGCGACCACGGAGGCGCAGGAGATCGCGGACGGGTTCGGCGCCGTCACGCTCGCCACCGGCTGGCTCGGCGAGCACGGCCACACCCGGTCGCTGCGGCGCGTGCGGCTGCTCGCGACCGGCGACGAGCTGCGGGTGTTCCTGGACGCGCTGCCGGACGTGCCCGCCGAGGAACGCGACCAGGTCGTCGCGCAGGCGGCGGCGTACGCGTCCGGGCTGCCCGCGAAGCTGCTCGGCGAGGTGCCCGCGCTGACCCGGCTGAAGTGGCATCTCGCCACCACGGGCCGCACGACGGAGCTGGTGAAGGTCGTCCGGTACGAGCGCGGGAAGGCGTCGCCGTCGATCGTCCGCGACCCGCTGCGCCGGTACGTCGTCTACCCGTACTGGAAGGACGCCAAGCTCGACATCCCCCGCGAGGTCTACCGGGCCCGCGACGAGGTGCGGCTGCGGGGCCGGGTGCACGCGGTGAGCTGGTCGGGCGACACGCTCACCGTCACCGGCGAGGCCTACATCAACTCGGTCAGCATGCGGCGCCGCTGGACGTCGGTGAAGACGATGACGCTGCGGTCCGGCGACCGGAAGATCGTCGCGCGGGCGCGGCAGACGCCGAAGCCCGGCAAGAAGTCGGGCTGGTCGGGGTTCGAGTTCACCTTCGACGCGAACCGGCTCCGCGACCACGGGCGCTGGGAGGAGGGCACCTGGAGCGTCGACGCGTCCGTGCTGAACGCGGGGGTGTTCCGGCAGGGCCCGCTGCGCGGCGGCAGCTCCGGCAGCGGCGCCCACCCGCCGTACCACTACGTCGCCGACGACGTGCGCGTCGTCCCGCGGATCGAGGACGGCCGCCTCGTCATCAAGGTCGAGAGGGTCACGGCGCGCGCCACCGCGCTGCGCTGGGAGGACAACGCGCTGGCCGTCGAGGTGGCCGCGGAGGGCCCGGCGCCCGCGGAGCTGGAGCTGGCGCTCGGCGACGACCGCGTCCGGGTGCCGGTCACCGCGGCCGAGGGCGGGTTCACCGCCCGGATCGATCCGGCGGACCTGGAAGGGTCTCCGATGCCGGCCGAGCAGATCGACGACACCCGCGACTGGACGGCCTCCGTCGCGGGCCGCCCCCTCGTCCTCGCCGAGGGCGTCGACGACGCCGAGCGCACGTTCGGCCCGCTGGAGGTGAGCGCGGGCCGCGGCCCGAGCGGCTACCTGCGGGTGCGGCGCACCACCGTCCGGCTCGCCGTCGACGACTGCGTCTGGCGGCCGGACGGCACGCTGGCGCTGACCGCGACGCACCCCGCCCACGACGGCGGGCAGATCGTGCTGCGCGGCCGGGGCCGCCGCAAGGAGCACGCGTTCGACCTCGTCGCCGACCCGTCGTCGGGCGTGCTGCGCGCCGAGGTGCCGGTCGCGGCCGTGCCGGGCGTCGCGGGCGTCCTGCCGCTGCGCCCCGGCCGCTGGGACGTGCTGTTCCGCCCGCAGGGCGGCCGGGCGCTGACCGTCCGGCTGTCGGGGCCGGCGCAGCAGGGCCTGCCGGAGCCGCTGGAGGTCGCGCGCCGCGGGTACGCGCTGGAGTCCCGGGACGGGCGGCTCGCCGTCGCGGTGACCGGCGACGTCTCCGCGGAGGAGAGGAGCGCCGGCGCCAAGTACAGGGAGGAGGCGCGCCGCCGCGTCGACCGCGACGGCCTGCGCGACGCGGTCGTGTTCTCCTGCTTCAGCGGGCGGCAGTACTCCGACAGCCCGAAGGCCGTCCACCAGGAGCTGCTGCGCCGCGGCATGGACCTGGAGCAGCTGTGGGTGGTCAACGACGCGCAGGTGGAGCTGCCGAGCACGCTGAAGGCCGTGCGGCTCAACGGCCGCGAGTGGAACGAGGCGCTCGCCACGTCCCGCTACATCGTGACCAACCACCGGCTGGGCGACGCGTTCCGGCGGCACCCCGACCAGGTCGTCCTGCAGACGTGGCACGGCACCCCGCTGAAGAAGATCGGCAGCGACATCAAGGAGGTGCACTTCGCGTACGCGCCCGGCATGAAGAAGGCGCTGCAGGCGAAGTCCGCCGGGCCGTCCGTGCCCGAGTGGAGCCACCTGCTGTCCCCGAACCCGTTCAGCACGGAGATCTTCCGCCGGGCGTTCGCGTTCAAGGGCGAGATGCTGGAGGTCGGCTACCCGCGCAACGACCTGATGCACAGCCCCGAGGCGGACGCGGTCGCCAAGCAGGTCAAGGAGCGGCTCCGCATCCCCCAGGACAAGCGGGTCGTGCTGTACGCGCCGACATGGCGCGACGACCAGTACTACAGCCGCGGCCGCTACAAGTTCGACATGCGGCTCGACCTGGAGCGCGCCCGCGCCGCGCTCGGCGACGACCACGTCCTGCTCGTCCGGCTGCACACCAACGTCGTGGACGGCGTCACCGAGGACGAGCACGGCTTCGTCCGGGACGTGTCGCTGTACCCCGACATCACCGAGCTGTACCTGATCTCCGACATGATGATCAGCGACTACTCGTCGGTGATGTTCGACTACGCCAACACCGGCCGGCCCATGCTGTTCTTCACCTACGACCTGGCCGACTACCGGGACCGGCTGCGCGGCTTCTACTTCGACTTCGAGGCCGAGTCGCCGGGCCCGCTGGTGGAGACCTCCGACGACCTGATCGAGGCGATCCGCGACGTCGAGTCCGCCACGGCCGGGCACCGGGACCGCTACAAGGCCTTCGTCGACCGCTTCTGCCCGCTCGACGACGGCAGGGCCGCGGCCCGCACCGTCGACCGGGTCTTCGACGCGACCGGTTGAGGCCAGTGGGACCGAACACGCGCGAGAGCATCGCGGGGGCGTTGGTAGGCTGCGCGCCTGCGCCCTCGACATCGGGGAAGGCGAAGGGACCGTGAACGCGGTTGCTGATCATTGCAGGGTCGGGCCGGATGACGACCTGCTCATCCGCTGGCCCGCCCCCGTACCGGACGGGACGCGGATCGTGCTGCGGCACGGCGCGTCCGGCGACGGCCGGGCCGAGCCCCTCACCGGCGACCGCCTCTCGGTGACCCTGCCGGTGGCCGGGCTCGCGCCTGGCGCCTGGGAGGTCCTCGTCGAGGCGGGCTCGATCGCCCGCCCGCTGCTGACCGACGACCCCGGCTTCTCCCACGACGGGCTCCGCGCCTACGCCGCCCTGCCCCGCGACCGCGCCGCACGCGTCGTCCGGCTGCCGGACGGGCGGGCGACGCTGGAGATCCACGAGGTGGTCCCGCACGCCGAGGTCGAGGCCGTGCATCCGGGCGGCGGCGACATCAGGATCGTCGGCCGGCTCGCGTACGCGGGCCCGCAGCCCGGGGAGAAGGCCCGCCTCGTCGCCGTGGCGCGCAAGCGCGAGGGCGCCGTGACGTGGGACGTCCGCCTCGACGGGACCGAGTTCGAGGCCCGCCTGGACGTCCGCGCGTTCGCCGCCTGGGAGCCCGCCCTCTGGGACCTGTGGCTGGACGTCGGCGACGCCGTGCACGCCCGCCTCGCCACCCGGCTGGACGACGCGCCGGGCAAGCGCGGCACGCTGTCCTATCCTCGGCAGGTGACCGCGTCCGCCGACCGGGAGATGACCGTGCGGCCGTACTACACGCTGGACGACGAGCTGTCGATCGCCTGCCACCTCGTCCCCGAGGACGCCGGATCGTGAAGATCACCTTCCTGCTGCTGGAGGCCTTCACGATCGACGGCACGGTGCGCACCACCTTCACGCTGGCCGACGAGCTGTCCCGGCGGCACGACGTGGAGATCGTCAGCGTGCGGCGCACGGCCGACCGGCCGGTGTTCCCGCTGTCGGACCGGGTCCGGGTGCGCTCCCTGGTCGACGTCCGGCCGGAGGCCAAGATCGGGTGGCCGAACGCCGGGCGGGCGAAACGGCTGACGGCCGAGCCGAGCGCGCTCGTCCACCCGGAGGAGCGCAGCTTCAACAAGTACTCCGCGTGGACCGACGAGCGGATCGGCCGGTTCCTGCGCAGGCTCCGCACCGACGTGCTCGTCACCACCCGCGCGGGGCTCAACCTGATGGCGGCGCGGCTGGCGCCCCGCAGGATCATCGTGGTCGGGCAGGAGCACCTCCAGTTAGGCATCAACGACGCCGGGATCCTCGCCGAGATCGAGAAGTGGTACCCGCGGCTGGACGCGCTCACCTGCCTGACGGCCGCCGACACCGAGGACTACGAGCGGATGCTCCCGGACGGGTCCTGCCCCGTCCACACGATCGGGAACGGCCTGCCCGCGCGGGTGTTCCCGCGCTCCCGGCAGGAGAACAAGGTCGTCGTCGCGGCCGGGCGGGTGGTCTGGATCAAGGGCTATGACCTGCTCATCCGCGCGTTCGCGCAGGTCGTGGAGAAGCGTCCGGAGTGGCGGCTGCGGATCCACGGGGACGGCCCGCGGCGCGAGGAGCTGCGCCGCAAGGCGACGAAACTCGGGCTGTACAACAACGTGCTGATGCTGGAGCCGACCGACGACATGGAGGGCGAGCTGGCCAAGGCGTCCATCCTCGCGATGTCGTCGCGCGCCGAGCCGTTCGGCATGACGATCATCGAGGCGTTCGCGTGCGGGGTGCCGGTGGTCGCCTTCGACTGCCCGCGCGGCCCCCGCGAGATCATCACCGACGGGGTGGACGGGCTGCTCGTCCCGCCGGAGGACGTCGGGGCGCTCGCCGAGACTCTGATCCGGCTCATCGACGACGAGGAGCTGCGGCGCACGATGTCGGCGAACGCCCGCGCCTCGGCGGAGCGGTTCGACGTCTCCGTGGTGGCGGCGAAGTGGGAGCGGATGCTGGAGGGGCTGCGCGCCGCGCCCCGCCGTGACACCGGCCGCCGCTAGGACCTGACCTTCTCCCGGGACGCCGGCCGGTCGTCCTCCTCCGCGGCCTCCTCGTCCGGCCGGCGAAACGGCGGGAGCAGCGCCAGGCCGAGCGCGACGCACGCGAACGGCACCGCGGGCACGACGTACCGGTAGTCGAAGTCGGCGGTCGCGGCGGGGATCACCAGCAGCGCCAGGCTCGTCCCCCACGGGAGCAGGGCGCCGGTCCCCCAGTGCCGGACGGGGCGCAGCGGCTCCCAGCGCCCGCGGGACCTCGCGTACGGGAGGGCCGCGGCCAGCCCGCCGAGCAGCAGGACGCCGAGGATCGTCCCCGGCATGGCGACGTGATCCTGGTAGGCGAGGACCTGCCCGGCCCAGGGCCGGACGACCCTGGTCTCGCCGCCGTCGGGGTCGTACTTCTCGGCGGCGAGCGCCTGCTCGTCGCTCCACGCCTCGCCTTCGGGGAACTCGTACTGGAGCCACGTCCAGGGCGTCGGGTACGGCCCGCGGTTCCACTCGAACGCGCGCAGGGTGTCGCGGACGACGACCTTCGCGTAGTCGACGGGCTGGGCCTTGATGGCCTCCACGGCGAACTCGCCGGCGAGGTCGTCGGCCTGGTCGCCGTAGATCCAGCCTGGGATGTCGCGGAACGGGGAGTCGGGCGTCCACATGGCGGCGAACGGCCGGGAGATCCGCGGGTCGGAGCGCTCCGGGCACATGACGCGCAGCTCGGGGCGGGGCTCGATGACCCGGCAGTCGGCGAACGTCGCGGTGCGCCCGTAGAGCCAGATGCTGCCGGCCTTGGCCATCGTGAACCGGCCGTACTCCGCCTTGAACCAGAACATGTAGCCCACGATCGGCAGCGTGAACGCCATCGCGGCCGCCGCGCAGGCCCGCCAGCCCGCCCGCCGGACCAGCATCGCGACGAGGATCACGGCGATCAGCGGGAGACCCGCCGACCGCGTCAGCGCGGCGGCGGCGGCGAGCACCCCCGCCAGGGCCGCGAGCCACCATGGCGCCCGCCGCCGCCACAGGGCCGCGGCCACCGCCGCGAGCAGCAGGAAGGTGAACAGCGAGTCCGACATGAGCATGTGCTCAAGGGCGACCTGGTGGACGGGCAGGAGCACCGGGACCGTGAGCAGCGCCGCGAGAGCCCCGGGCAGCCACGCCCGCCACGCCCACCGTCCGGTCTCGGCGGACGGTGGGCCCGGCGCCACCGCCGCCCGGCCCGCCCGCCAGACCAGGACGTAGACGAGCACGCCGGTCAGCACGCCGATCGCGTGCTGCACCGACACCATCACCGTGAAGCTGTGGAACGGCTTGATCAGCCACAGCAGGAACGGGTAGCCGCTCGGACGCGTCGGCCCGGGCCGGAACTCGATCGCGGACTCCAGGTACTCGGGCGAGTCGCCGAACCACATCGGCGCCGGGTAGCCGAGAACCGCGATCACCCGGATCCAGACCGCCACCGCGAGCACGCAGGCGAACGGCAGGTGGAGCAGGAAACGGACGCGCACCCGGCAACACTACCCAGCGCGATGATCATCATGTGAACCGGCGGATCTCGGATCGGAGACATTGCCGGTGTCCTGAACCGGACAGCCGATAACATCGGACCGCTCCGCACTCTGAAAGGAACTCCATGGCGAACTTCACGCTCGATGACGTTCGGCAACGGACGTACAAGGCGCGTGACGCCTGGTGGACCGTCCTGCTGGTCGACCCGCTCGCGTCCCGGCTGGTCAGGTTCACGGCCAACCGGACGCGCGTGACCCCCAACCAGCTCACCGTGGCGGCGCTGATCCTCGGCCTCGGCGCGGGCGCGTGCTTCGCCGTCGCGTCCTGGCCGTGGCTGCTCGCCGGCGCGGTCCTGTACCACCTGTCGTTCACGCTCGACTGCATGGACGGCAAGATCGCCCGGTTGAAGGGCACCGGCTCGGTCTTCGGCGCCTGGCTCGACTACATCTTCGACCGCGTCCGCGTCCTGGCCTGCGCGATCGCGCTGATGGCCGGCCAGTACGCGGCCACCGGCAACGTCGCCTACGTCTGGACGGCCCTCGGCGTCGTCTTCCTCGACATGCTCCGCTACATGGACGCCCTGGAGATCTACAAGGTGCGCTCCCAGATGCGGTCGACGCTGAACGCGGCGCGCGAGGAGGCCCGCTCGCTCGAACTCGCGGCCCGCCGCGCCAACGGCGAGATCCCCGACGCCGACGAGGACCTGCGCTCCGCCGAGGCGCTGACCGGGGACCCCGAGGCCGACCTGGAGGACCGGGTGGTCGCCGACGACCCGGCCATCGCGGCGATGCAGCAGGGCTTCAACCAGCGCTTCCCCTGGTACGCCCGCATCCGCAACGTGCTGATGGCGGGCGGGATCCGGCCGCACCTGATCAGCGGCATCGAGTTCCAGATGGGCGTGTTCATCGTCGCGCCCATCGCCGCCGCGATCGTCTCCGGCGCCATCATCCCCGTGGTGATGGTCAGCGGCGCCGGCCTGCTGGTCTTCGAGCTGATCATCATCTACAAGTTCTGGCTGTCCAGCCGCGACTACAGCCGGAGCCTCGCCAAGCTGAACGCCAAGATCGAGACCTACCGCTCCGAGCTTCCGGCCGAGTACGCCGAGGCCGCCGTGGGCAGCTCCGGCTGACCCGGCGGCCCGGCGCGGCCCGGCCCGATGCGATCCGGCTACGCCTTCTGCGCGGTGACCAGCAGGTACTCCCAGTCCAGGGTCAGGCCCGTGCCTCCCTGATCGTGGTCGCGGGCGAGGTCGGCCAGCGCCTGGTCGAGGTCGGCGACCTTGCCGGGGTCGTCCGCGATGCGGTCGTAGACGGCGATCGTCGGGCCGTAGTAGTTCTTGAAGTAGTCGCGGAAGCCGTCCGGCTTCTCGAAGAGGTCGACGCGGACCGTCTCCCGCCGGGCCGTGACGCCGGTGACGCGGTCGCCGAGCAGCGCCCGGACGTGGCCGGGGTCGCCCCAGAGCGGCGGCGGCTGCGCACCCGGCGGGGGCGGCGGCGCGTAGGGCTTCATCGTGGCGAACATCCGGCCGATGAAGCCCTCCGGCGTCCAGTTGAGCAGGCCGATCGTGCCGCCCGGCCGGCAGACGCGCACCAGCTCGTCCGCCGCGGCCTGGTGGTGCGGGGCGAACATGACGCCCACGCAGGACAGGACGGTGTCGAACTCGTTCTCCGCGAACGGCAGGGCCTCGGCGTCGGCCTCCCGCCACCGCAGCGTCGCGCCGCGGCGTGCCGCCGCGTCCCTGCCGGCGTCCAGCAGTTCCGGCGTCAGGTCGCTCGCGACCACGTCGGCGCCCGCGAGCGCGGCGGCGACGGCGGCGTTCCCCGCGCCCGCCGCGACGTCCAGCACCCGCTCGCCGGGGCCGACCCCGGCGGCCTGGACCAGGACGCGGCCCAGGTCCGGGATGACCTCCGCGGCCAGCTCCGGATAGTCCCCCAGCGCCCACATCCTCCGGTGCGCGGTCTTCAGCGCGTCCCCCATGACGGCTCCCCTCGTGTCGAGGTGTCCACGCTAGGAGCCGGGCGGGCGCGCTCCTAGTACAGGATCTGTACCGGGATCTGGTGGTTGGAAGCGCGGCGACCTAGCCTTCCCGGTATGGGGGCTTCGTACTACCAGTTCTGTCCCGTCGCCAAGGCGATGGAACTGCTCGACGAGCGCTGGACGCTGCTGATCGTCCGCGAGCTGCTGTCCGGGAGCGAGCGCTTCAACGAGGTGCGCCGCGGCGTGCCGCGCATGTCGCCCACGCTCCTCGCCAAGCGCCTGAACCAGCTGGTCCGGGCGGGGGTGGTCGACAAGCGGGGCGACCGCTACGTGCTGACCCCGGCGGGCGAGGAGCTGCGCCCCGTCGTGGAGGCCCTGGCGGTGTGGGGGCTCCGCTGGATCGGCGAGCTGGGCGACCGGGACCTCGACCCGAAGCTGCTCCTCTGGGACATGCGCCGCAACGTCGACCACGGCAACGTCCCGGACGGCCGGACCGTGATCCTCTTCGCCTTCGAGGACGTCCCGGCGCGTGCCCGCCACTGGTGGTTCGTCCTCTCGGCCGGCGGCGCCGACGTGTGCGACGAGGACCCCGGCCACGACGTCTCGGTCACGGTGGCCACCGCCCTGCGCACCATGGTCCGGATCTGGCGAGGCGACCTCCGCTGGCCCGAGGCCCTCCGCTCCGGGGCCGTCGACATCCAGGGGCCGGAGCCGCTGCGCCGCGGCCTGCCCGGCTGGTTCGCGCTCTCCCCCTTCGCCTCCGTCCCTCGCCCCGCCCTCCAGGGCTGAGCTGCACGGCCGGACTACAGGGCCCCGGCGAGGAGGTCCGTCCACTGGCGGCAGACCTCGTCCAGGCCGTAGGCGGACGTCACCTGGCCGCGGGCCGCCTCGGCGTCGTCCTGCCAGCGGTCCAGGGCGACCGTCGTGGCGATGGACGCGGCCATGGCCGCGGTGTCCTCGTGGATCCAGCGCGGGTCGTAGATGGTGTCGGCGCCGGGCCACGGGAGCAGGGCCGGGACGGCGCCGGACGCCATGCCTTCAGCGGGGGCCAGGTGGAAGCTCTCGTCGTCGCTCGTGGAGAGGACGAAGCCGATGCGGCGCAGCCAGGACGCCACATCACGGCCGTAGGAGTCGAAGACGACGCCTCCGGACAGCAGGCGGGACCGGCGGATGCGCCGGAAGACCTTGTCGTAGTGGGCCCGCTCCTCCTCCTTCTGCCAGATCCACCAGTACTCCCAGGGGAGCTTGGACTTGACGAAGAGGGTGAAGCGGGGGTCGTCGCGGCGCAGCTCCTCGACGACGTCCAGCGCGAGGTCCAGGCGCTTGCGGGAGGGCGCGATGCCGATCATCCCGAGGTGGTGCTCGGCGCCGGGGAGCTTGGCGCGGTCGAGCTGGTGGTCGTCCACCCAGTTCGGGATCGTGACGACCTTGGCGTCCGGCCAGCCGGTGATCTCCCGCGTCAGCGAGGAGTAGTGCGGGCTGACGCAGACCACCCGGTCGACGGCGTCGATGTCGAGCTGCTTCGGCCAGTTCGCGTACAGCTCGAAGCGGTGGAGCCGGACGACGAGGCGCTGGTCCGGGCGTTTGCGCGCGGCGAACCAGAGGGCGTTCGGGCCGCACCACTCGCAGACGACGACGTCCGCCCAGTCGACGAGGTCCTGGCTGCGCTTCTCGTCGTGGGCCTTCAGGGCGGCCCAGTGGTCGACGCGGACCTCCATGTCGGGACGCGAGCGGAGGTAGTCGAGGAGGCGGGTGAAGAACTTCAGGTCATGGCCCGCCACCCCCACGCGGAGGCGGCGCTCCTTGACGGCCATGACCTTGGCGGACGGTTCGGGGAAGGCCTGGGACAGGTACGCGCGGAGCCGCCCGGCGGCGGCGTCCAGGGTGAACCCGGCGGCGGCCGCGCGGCAGCGGTCCGCGGCGAGGGTGAAGACCTCGGGGTTCTTGCCGATGAGGGTCAGGGAGTCCAGGACGTCGTCCTCGGTGGCGGCGAAGAGCGGGTAGTCGGCGCCGAGGAGCCGCTCGTGCATGGGGGTGCGGTTGAGGACGACCGGGACGCCGAGCGCCCCGCACTCCAGGACCTTCGTGGACAGTTCGAGGCTCGTGTCCATGGACGGGTCGCGCCAGGACAGGCCCACGTCGCCGGCGGCGGTCAGGCGCATCGCCTCGGCGCGGGGGTGGCCGCCGTGCCAGACGACGCCCTGGCCCGTCTCCAGCGCGGTCCGCATCCGGGCCGCGAAACCGGGGTCGGACGGGTCGTCGTGGATCTTGTCGCCGACCATGTGGAGTTCGGCGTCCACGCCGCGGACGGAGAGCAGGCGCGGGAGCGACGTCATCTCGTAGGTGTTCCAGCGCGGGGCGAACTTGCCCGTGTAGACGAGGCGGAGCGGGCCGTCCGGCGGTCCGGCGGGACGGGGCTCCAGGCCCTCGGGAAGCACCACGACCGGCGGGAACAGCACGCTCTTCCCGGCCGTGGCCGGGACCGCGCCCTCCAGGAACCCGCGCAGCTCCTCGGTCTGGCACAGCAGGACGCGGGAGGCGTCGGCGATCCGGCGCAGCTCGCCCTTGGCCGAGGCGCCGAACTCGGCCGCGGACTGGGGGACGTCGGTGAGGTACGTCCAGAGCCGCCCGGCGAGCGGGCCCATGGCCAGCTTGCCCGCGAGGCGGCGGCCCCGGACCACGACGAGGTCGTGCGGGTTCTCCGCGTCGACGCGGGCGAGGATCGCGGCGGCGTGCCGGGGCACCATGCCGCCGGGGCCGTCGAACAGCCCCTCGGCGTGCGGGCTGCGGACGGTGACGCCGGGCAGGGCGCGCAGCGGGTCGACGAGCCGGCCGGTCCGCACGGGCGCCTTGAGGACCAGGGTCACCTCGCAGCCGGCGCGGGCGAGCGCCTGGACCATGCCCTGGGCCCAGATCGCCGAACCGTCGATCATGTTGAGGTCGACGTCGCCGTAGACGAGGGCGCGTGGTCGCACGGTGGTTCCTTTCACCTGGTTGAGCCTTTCGAGGGGGGACGACCCCCCACGCCCCCCGGCAACTGCGCGGGCTCCAGCAGCTCGGCAAGCCGGCCCGGCGTCGTGGCGGTGGCGTCCCAGCGCAGGGACGCGAGGGCGGCGGGCGGCGCCTCGCCCCACAGAACGAGCGGAAGCGAGCGCGCGGCGGCGATCCGGCGGATCTCGTCCAGCGCGAGATCGCGGTCGTACATGCCGGGCACGCCCAGGTACGCCCAGGGACCGCCGGGCTCGCCGGCCGCCGCGTCCACCACGACCATGTCCACGTCGGCGGAGCCGAGGGCGGTCGCGGCGTCGTGCGGGTACAGCGGGACGACCTTGGCGTGCGCGGCGAGCGCGGACGCCGTGGCGGGGTTCAGCACGCCCGCGATGATCAGGCCGTCCTGCACCCCCGCGACGAGCAGGCGGTTCTCCGGGCGGTCGGCGCGATCGGGCTGGACGCCGCCCGCGCCGCCCGAGCCGGACGCCGGCACCGGCGCGTTGCGCTTGCGCCACAGCCGGTACAGGTCCTTGGGCAGGCGCTTGCCGCGCTTCGGGTTGCGGGCGGCGCCCGCGACGAGCCGGCCGAACTGGACGGCCGTCGAGGTCTCCAGCGCGGCGAGCCGCTTCTCCATCTCGCCGAGCCGCGCCTCGCGCTCCCGCAGCGTGGCCTTCAGCCGCGCGACCTGCTGGTACGCCTTGGCGTCCCGGGCTGCGTCAGTCACTCAGGTACTCCATGATCACTTCGGCGATGCGGGGCCCGGCCTGGCCGTCCCAGAGGGGCGGCCTGCGGTCCCCCGCCCCAGCGCCCGACTCTCCGTCGCTCAGGGGGGACGACCCCCCTGGCCCCCCGTCCAAGCATTTGCGAACCCCAGGCACCAGATCCTTGAACGTGACGAGCCGGTTGGTGCCGTGCGTGATGGTGATCGGCCGCTCGGTGTTCGGGCGGACGGTCAGGCACGGCACCCCGAGGATCGTCGTCTCCTCCTGGAGGCCGCCCGAGTCGGTGACGACCGCCGCCGCGCCCCGCACCGCCGCGATGAAGTCGACGTACCCGAGCGGCTCCAGGATGTGCACCCCGGCGTGCTCGTCCAGGCCGGCGGCCAGCAGGTTCGCCCGGCCGCGCGGGTGGACGGGGATGACCAGGTCGGCGAGGTCGGCGACGCCGTGCAGGTGCCGGACGAGGACCGCCGCCGTCTCCGGGGCGTCCACGTTCGCGGGGCGGTGCATGGTCGCGAGGACGTACCGCTCCGGCAGCCCGTGGGCCTCGCGCACCGCGGCCGTGTCGAAGGAGTCCAGGTTCGCCAGCAGCGTGTCGATCATCGGGTTGCCGACCAGGTGCGTCCGCTCCACCGGGACGCCCTCGGCGGCCAGGTGCCCGATCCCCTCCGGGCTGGTGACGAAGCACAGCGCGGACAGCTGGTCGGTGACCCGGCGGTTCACCTCCTCGGGCATGGTCATGTCGAAGCTGCGCAGCCCGGCCTCCACATGGGCGACCGGGATGTGCAGCTTGGCCGCGACGAGGGCGGCGGCGATCGTCGAGTTCACGTCGCCGTACACGATGGCGAGCGCGGGTGAACGCCCGGTGAACTCCCGCTCCAGCCCGATCATCAGCGCGGCGGTCTGCTCGGCGTGCCCGCCGGAGCCGACGCCGAGGTTGACGTCGGGCTCGGGCAGCCCCAGCTCGTCGAAGAAGATCTCCGACATCCGCGCGTCGTAGTGCTGGCCGGTGTGGATCACGGTCTGCTCGGCGCCGGCGGCGCGCAGCGCGGAGATCACCGGCGCGGCCTTGACGAAGTTCGGCCGCGCCCCGAGGACGTGCACGATGGGTGCCAACACGATTTCCCTTCTGTTCATCGGGCTTGCCTAACGTCCGGCCCTGTGGCCGAGAAATCCGTGAAGAAGTCCGTCTACCTGGCCGGGCTCGCCTGGCGGCAGCTCCGCGACGACCCCGGCCGGGCGTCCCGGCTGGCCGTCCGGCTGGCCGCCCGCACCCCGGCGGGCGCCCGGCTGCGGCGCTCCCGCCTCGCCGTCCCGAGGCCCAGGGACGTCCGGCGCGAGACGCGGGACCTGCGCCTGCTGCTGGACGAGCCCTCGCGGCCGCGCGAGCGCCGGGCCGTCCAGGGCGGGACCGTGCTGCAGTTCGTCACGAACGCGCTGCCGCGCACGAACGCGGGCTACACCGTCCGCACGCACCGGATCGCGCTCGCGCAGCGGGCCATGGGCCTCGACCCGCACATCGTGACCCGGCTCGGGTATCCGCTCAGCCAGGGGATCGGCGACGCGCGGGCGCGGGTGGACGTGGACGGCGTCCCGTACCACCGGCTGCTGTCCTGGATGCCGGAGGCCGATCCGCGGCGCGTCGTGGAGAAGAGCGCCGACCTCGCGGGCCGGCTGGTGGAGGAGCTGCGCCCGGCGGTCCTGCACGCGGTCAGCAACCACCTGAACGCGGCCGTCGCGCTGGAACTCGGACGGCGGCACGGGCTGCCCGTCGTGTACGAGGTGCGCGGCTTCCTGGAGGACTCGTGGCTGTCGCGCGACCCCGCGCACGACGAGGCCGACGACTTCTACCGGCTGACCCGCGAGCTGGAGACCCGCCGCATGGCCGAGGCGGACGCGGTCGTCACGCTGGGCGAGGCGATGCGGGCGGAGATCGCGTCCCGCGGCGTCCCGGCGGAGAAGATCTTCACGGTGCCGAACGGGGTGGACGAGGCGTTCCTGGAGCCGCTCCCGGACGCGTCCGGCCTGCGCGAGCGGCTCGCCGTCCCGCCGGGCGCCACAGTCGTCGGGCTCACCTCGTCCTTCTACGGATACGAGGGCATCGACACGCTCATCGACGCGGCGGCGCTGCTCCGCGACCGCGGCGCGCCCGTCACGCTGCTGCTGGTCGGGGACGGCCCGGAGCGCGGCGCGCTGGAACGGCGCGCGGCCGGGCACGGCGTTCACGCCGTGTTCACCGGACGGGTGCCGATGGAGCAGGTTCGCCGCTATCACGCCGTCCTCGATGTGTTCGCGGTCCCGCGCAGGGCGGACCGGGTCTGCCAGTTGGTGACGCCCCTGAAACCGATCGAGGCGATGGCCGGGGGAATCCCGGTAATAGCCAGTGATGTCAAGGCTCTGCGCGAAATCGTGGAACCGGGCGTGACCGGCGCGTTAACAGTTCCGGAAGACCCGGAAGCATGGGCGAATTGCCTGGAAGATCTGGCTTACAGTCCGGAAAGAAGACAGAAAATCGGGCGGTCGGCCCGCGAATGGGTCGCGGCGGAACGCACCTGGCGCGCCGTGACGGCCGGATACCGGGCCGCCTACCGAAGGACATAGACCGAAGGGAGCCGGCCGCGTGGATCTTGTGGTCATCGGACTCGGCTACGTGGGCCTGCCGCTCGTGCGGGAGGCCTGCCGGGCCGGCCTGCGGGCCGGCGGGCTGGACCGGGACGCGCGGGTGGTCGCCGGGCTGAAGGCCGGGCTGTCGCACGTCGACGACGTGTCGCCCGGCGAGGTCGAGCGGATGCTGGCCGCCGGGTTCGCGCCGAGCCTCGACGAGGACGTCCTGGACGGCGCCCGCACCGTGGTGATCTGCGTGCCGACGCCGCTGTCGCCCGAGGGCGGCCCCGACCTGACGGCGGTCCGCGGCGCCGCCGAGACCGTCGCCCGGCACCTGGAACCGGGGACGCTGGTGGTCCTGGAGTCGACCACCTACCCCGGCACGACCGAGGAGGTCGTCCGGCCGATCCTGGAGACGTCCGGCCTGGTCGCCGGGGAGGAGTTCCACCTGGCGTTCTCGCCGGAGCGGATCGACCCCGGCAACCCGGTGTACGGCGTCCGCAACACCCCCAAGATCGTGGGCGGGCTCGGCCCGGCGTGCGCGTCGGCGGCCGCGGCCTTCTACGGCAAGTTCGTCGACCGGGTCGTGCAGGCCAAGGGGACGCGCGAGGCCGAGATGGCCAAGTTGCTGGAGAACACCTACCGGCACGTCAACATCGCGCTGGTCAACGAGATGGCGGTGTTCTGCAACGAGCTGGGCATCGACCTGTGGGACGCGATCGACTGCGCGGCCACCAAGCCGTTCGGGTTCCAGGCGTTCCGGCCGGGGCCGGGCGTCGGCGGGCACTGCATCCCGATCGACCCGAACTACCTGTCGTACAAGGTCCGCTCGCTGGGCTACCCGTTCCGGTTCGTGGAGCTGGCCCAGGAGATCAACGACCGGATGCCCCGGTACGTGGCGGAACGCGCGCAGCAGCTGCTGAACCGGGAGGGGCGCGCGCTCAAGGGCGCCCGGGTCCTGCTGCTCGGCGTCACCTACAAGGCCGACATCGCCGACCAGCGCGAGTCGCCGGCCCGCCCGGTGGCCCGGCGGCTGGCCCGGCTCGGCGCCGAGCTGTCGTTCCACGACCCGCTCGTCGCGTCGTGGGACGTCGACGGGACGCCGGTGCCGCCCGCCGGAGACGACCTCCCCGCCGCCCTGGAGGCGGCCGATCTGGCGATCGTGCTGGCCGACCACGCCGCCTACGACGCGGCGACGCTGGCCCGGCACGCGCGGCTGCTCTTCGACACCCGGGGCCGCACCAGGAACGTCCAATCGGACACCGTCGAGCTTCTCTAGCAGACGGGAACGAGTCGCCCGGCAGCGTCCATGTCAGGGACAGCGGGAATTCATCGGCAATTTCCATCGACGTCCGAGACTCGGCGGCGAGGGCACGTTTTTCGGCATGTTGCGGAGTGAGTGTTATGCGGGTCTGCGTCTGCACGGTGGTGCACCATCCCGAGGACGCGCGCATTCTGCACCGGCAGATACGCGCGCTGCTCGACGCCGGCCATGAGGTCACATATATCGCGCCATTCCGGGCATGCAATGCGACGCCGTGGCGGCAGATCAGCCCGGTGGACATCCCGCGCGCCACGGGGCGGCGGCGCCTGCGGGCCCTGCGCGCCGCCCACCGGGCCCTCGCCGAGCACGCCTCCTACGCCGACCTGATCCTGCTGCACGACCCCGAGCTGCTGGTGTCCCTCCCCCGCCAGGTCCGCGAGCGGACGGTCGTCTGGGACGTCCACGAGGACACCGCCGCCGCCCTCACCGCCAAGGGCTGGCTGCCGGGCCCGGCCCGGCCCGTGCTGCGCCCGGCCGTGCACCGCCTGGAGCGGCGCAGCGAGCGGCGGCACCGGCTGCTGCTCGCCGAGGAGGGCTACCGGTCCCGGTTCCGCGAGGACCACCCGGTCGTGCCGAACACCACCTACGTCTCCGACCTGCCCCCGGGCCCGCCGGACGGCCGCCGCGCCGTGTACGTCGGGCAGCTGTCCCGGGCCCGCGGCGCCCTCGACATGATCGAGATGGCCCGCACGCTGACCGCCGCGGGCGTGCTGGTCGAGCTGATCGGCGCGGCCGACGCCGACGTCCGGGAGGAGCTGCGGGAGGCGCAGCGCGAGGGGATCGTGCGCTGGTACGGGTTCGTCCCGAACGACCGGGCGCTGCGCATCGCCGAGGGCGCGATGGCCGGGCTGGCGCTGCTGCACGACGAGCCCAACTACCGGCACTCGATGCCGACGAAGGTCGTGGAGTACATGGCCCGCGGCGTGCCGGTGGTCAGCACGCCGAACCCGCCGGCCGTGGACATCGTCGAGCCCGCCGGATGCGGGCTGATCGTCCCGTTCGGCGACCCGGAGGCCGCCGCCAAGGCCGTGCTGCGGCTGCGGGACGGCCCCGACCTCCGCGCCGACCTCGGCAGGCGGGGCTACGAGGCCGCCCGGCAGCGGTTCCACTGGCCCGTCCACGCCGAGCGCTTCGTCGCCCAGCTGGAGGCCTGGGCGGGCCGCTCCCCGAGCGCCGCGCCGGACCCGGAGCCCGAGGCGCGGCCGGTGCCCGAGTTCTGAGCCGGCCGCCCTGTCGGGGGGCGGGTGGCGCGTCAGGACGGGTGGTGCAGCCGGTAGGCGACCGACCGGGCGACGCGGGCCGCCGCCCCGGGCGGGCGGCTGGCCTCGACCGCCACGACGTACCGGCCCACCCGCAGCACGATCATCCCGGCCGCCGGGCCGATCTCGTACGCCTCGTCGGCGCCGATGTCGCGGCGCCGCCGCGCCTGCGCCTGCGTGGCCTGGAGGGCGTCCAGCATCCGCGAGGCCGCCTGGTCGGTGTCGCCCACCCAGCGGACGCTGACCGCGAGGCCGCGGACCGTCATGTCCGGCCGGCCGGTCTCCTCCGGGCTCGCCGACGGATCGGGCGCCGCGGACCCGGTCGCGCTCGGCTCCGGCTCGGGCGACGCCCGCTCGCCGGGCTCCGGCGGGTCCTCCGGCTTCGCCTTGCGGCGCGGTTCGTAGGCGCACGAGACCGGGTGCGGCAGCTTCATCGTCCCGGCGGAAGTGCGCCGCGGCCGGGTGACGTGGTCGGTCAGCCGGGCGGCGGCCAGGTCGGGTTTCCTCAGCAGGGCGCACGCGTCCGGCCAGTCCGCCACCGGGACGCCGCCGAGCTCGGCCGGGCCGGGGCCGGTGAGCCCGCCGCGCAGCGCCAGCAGCCGCGCCGCGCCGTCCGGGCGGGGCGCCGCCTGCGGGACGGCCACGTACAGCAGCCCGCCCGCCGCCGCCAGCCATGGCCGGGCGCCCGGCAGGTCGGGGTCCAGCGAGAACGGCACCGGCGCGGTCGTGGCGCCCCCGCCGCCGGGGTCCACGATGTCGACGGCCGCCGGCAGCAGGTCGGCCGACAGCCGGGGGCGCAGCGCGAACACGCGCCCGCCGGCCTGGGCGAGCGCCGCGTACGCGGGCACGTCGCGGCCCCACCGGACGCGCCCGGTCGAGACGTCCACCGCCTCCATGCGGGCGTCGTCCGGGCCGGAGCCCTCCGGGTGGTAGACGACCAGGAGCCGGTCCGAGACCCGCACGCCGGGGCACATCAGGTCGCCGCACACCCCGTCGCCCTTCCAGACCCCGACCTGGCGCCCCTTGTCGTCGTAGGCGCGCAGGGCCGTCCCGTCGGAGGCGAGGGTGACGCCGTCCAGCATCGACACCTCGGGCGACTCCCTGGACCCGAGGCGCCGGTCCCAGCGCACGGCGCCCTTCGCCGGATCGACGGCGAGGAGCCGGCTGCCCGCCCCCTCCTTCCCCGCGGCCGCCGTGCAGTGCAGGCCCAGCGCCGCGAGGCTCTCCCGGCCGTCGGACGGGTGCGCGCCGCCCTCGAACAGCCGGCAGCCGCGCGGCAGGGCCATCCGCCACACCCGGTTGCCGGAGACGGCCGAGACCCCGAACAGCGTCCGCCGCGCGTCGTCGGTGGTGAGCAGCACGTCCGACCCGGCGGGCCAGCGCAGCGTCGTCCGGGAGACGGCGGCGGGACGCTCCCCCTCGCGCCGCCACAGCAGGCCGCCCGACAGCGCGTCGAACGCGACGAGCACCCGGTCCGTCCGGTCGCCGTCCCGCTCGAAGTAGGCGACCAGCCGGGACCCGGTGGACGCCCAGCCGAGCAGCGTCCACCCGGAGCGGCGGTAGCTCCAGCGGCCGTCACCGGTGCGCGCGTCCCGCACCTCGACGCCGTTCCCGGACGCCGTCACGACCTGCCCCTGCGCGACCTCGTGCGCGATGCCGTCGTAGCCGGCGACGGAGCCGTGGTGGGTGCGCGTCGTCCGCTCCCAGCTCACGGCGAGCGGGCCCGGCGGCGGCCCCACCTCGCTCTGCGGGGTGACGGGGGTCCCGGTGACGGTGTGGCGGACCTGCCACCACTCGGCGCGCAGGACGTACTTGTCGACGAGCACGACGCACAGCACCACGGCCACCACCGCGGAGACCAGCCCGAGAGCGACGCGGACCCTGCCCACGGACTCCGGTCGGCCGTCAGGCCGCTGCCGGCTCCCGACCACGACCGCGCCGCCTCCTCCCCTACTGTGCTCACCAAGGCTCATCTAGGACGACACCCACCATGCCCTGTGCGGGCCTCCCGCGCGACACGGGAGGGAAGAACGGAGGAACCGTGGAGCTCTTCACCCGCTGGCACGCCTGGGAGACGGCCCGCGCGGACATCGCCGCGTCCGGCGCGGACATCGGCCTGGACGGCCTGGACGAGGCCGTCGCCGCCGCCGAGCGCTGGCACGGCGACCAGCGGCGGCCGACGGGCGCGCCCTACGTCGAGCACCTGCTGGAGGCCCTCGAAGTCCTGGTGCGCGGGGCCGGGGTGACGGCGCCCGCCGTCCTGTCCGCGGCCATTCTGCACGACGCCGTCGAGGACACGCCCGCGACGCTCGCCGACGTGGAGGCCGGATTCGGCCCCGAGGTGACCGAGCTGGTCGACTGGGTGACCAAGCCGCCCGCCACGGGCACCGGGCGGCAGGCCAAGCGCGCCGCCAGGGCCGCCTACCTCCGCCGGCTGAACGACGCCCCGCCCGAGGCGGTGCTGGTCAAGCTCGCCGACCGCGCCAGCAACGTGCAGACCCTGGACCGGATGCCCCCGGACTTCCAGCGCCGCTACTACGCCGAGACCATCACCTACATCGTCCCCCTCGCCGAGGACGAGCCGTGGTTCCGGGACTGGTACTCCTCCTGGCGGCGGCGGTTCGCCCACCTTAAATGACCAGATGGTCATGAAGTGGGATGATCGGGGCCATGAACCGTGAGTGGGTGGTCGAGGAGAGCGTGGCCGTCGCGGCCGACGCGCGCACCGTGTACGCGACGGTCGCCGATCTGCGCCGCATGGGCGAGTGGAGCCCGGAGGTGTTCGCGATCTGGGTGCGCGGGCGGTCGGTCGCGCCGGGCGCGAAGTTCGTCGGGTTCAACCGGCTCCGGTGGCGCGTTTGGTTCACCACGTGCCAGGTGACCTCGGCCGTGCCGGGCCAGGCGTTCGCGTTCCGCGTGTCGAGCTTCGGGATGCCCGTGGCGCTGTGGGGCTACCGCATCGAGGACGTCGCCGCCGATCCGGCCTCGCCCCGGACCCGGCTGACCGAGTACTGGGAGGACCTGCGGCGCGACAACCGCGGCGCGGCGTTCGTCTCGCTGCTCGGGAAGGTCTTCACCGGCGTCCCGGCCGAACGCCGCGCCGAGGTCAACCGCACGGGCATGCGCGCGACCCTCGACCGGATCCGGACGGCCGCCGAGAAGGGGTGACCTCCGCGCGCGCCACCGCTTGGCAGCAAAACGAGAACCTGTTCTACTAAGCGGTGTGACAAGCACCGTGCACGCGTATCCGATCCAGGGCGAGCGGGTCACCCTTCCGGTGCGGATCCGCGACGCCGCCGTCGGGTCGGCGATGTTCGCCGTCCCCGCCGGCGCCGCCCAGGCCGTCATCGCCTACTCCGGTCTGGAGGTCGCCGAGCCGCTGCCCGGCAAGGCGATCTGCTCGCTCGCCTTCGTCCGGTACGCCGACGGGGACCTCGGCCCGTACCACGAGTTCGCCGTCGCGTTCCTGGTGCGCCCGCCCGGCGGGACGGGATCCGCCGGGGTGCTCGGGCGGCTTCGCGGGATCGGCGCGTTCATCCACTGGCTCCCGGTCAACCAGGAGTTCACCCTGGAGGCCGGCCGGACGATCTGGGGCTTCCCCAAGGAGATCGCCGACATCCCCATGGACCTGTCCGGACGCGTGCGGCGGTGCGCGGTCCGGTTCGGCGGGCGGACGGCGATCGAGGTCGCCGTCCGGCCGGGGATCCCGATGCCGGACGCGGCCGGCGCGCCGAGCATGGACGCCTACTCGTGCCTGGACGGAGTGACCCGCCGGACGCCGTGGACGCTGACGCCGTCGCGGGTCCGGACCCGTCCGGGCGGGGCGAAGGTCGTCCTCGGCGACCACCCGGTGGCGGAGGAGCTGCGCGGGCTCGGCCTGGACCGGGCGCGGGCGCTGAGCAGCAGCACCGTCGGGCACCTGCGGATGGTGTTCCAGGGCGCCGAGGAGGTGCGCGCATGAGACGGACCGCGCTCGTGACCGGTGCCGCGGGCGGGCTGGGCGCGCTCGCGGCGCGGCGGCTCGCGGCGGCGGCCTGGGACGTCGTCGCCGTCGACGTGGACGAGGCGGGCCTGGCCGCGACGGCGCTGCGCTCCCCCAACACGCACGTCCGGACGTGCGACGCCACCGACCCCGCCGCCCTGGCGGACGTGCTGGCGATGGCGGGCCCCGTGCACCGCGTCGTGCACGCCGCCGCGGCCACCGCGCCCGGTCCGGTGCTGGCGCAGTCCCCCGCCGAGGTGGAACGCGTCCTGCGGACCATCGTCCTCGGCGCGGTGACGGTCGTCCAAGCGACGCTGCCGGGGATGCTCGACCGCGGAGCCGGCGAGCTGTTCCTGTGCCCCGGCGGATCGGGCCCGCCGGCGAGCGCCGCCGCCGCGGCCGTGGCCGCCTACGCCGACGCGCTCTGGGCCGAGCGCGGCGGGCAGGGCGTGACGCTCCGTTGCGTCCACGCCGACGGGGCCTCGCACGGGCTCGTCCTCGACGCGATGGACCGCTCCCTCGCGCGGCCCGCCGCGCGGATCCACGTGCGGGCCCGGCCGACCCGCCGCCCACCTGCCCTGATCCGCGCCCCGCGATGAACCCCCGCGGGACCGCATAAGCTGTCTCTTTCGCCCCTTCGGGGTGCCGGGGGACGTCCCCGGCGCGAGACACGCGCGAGGAGCAGCCTGCATGTCGTCCCAGGTCAACGGGCGGCCGACCGGCCCCGGCGGCACGGTGAAAGACCAGGAGATCGCCGCCGAGCAGCGCTATGTCGACATCGCGTACGCGCGGCTGGAGGAGATGCGCGCGGACGCCCAGGCCATGATCCGCGAGGGCTACCGGCAGTCGCTCGCCGGCACCAAGGGCTCGCTGGTCGACCGGGACGCGATGGTCCACCAGGCCGCGCTGCGCGCCCAGGCCCTCGACGTCGCCGACGACGGCCTGGTCTTCGGCCGGCTCGACCTGGCCTCCCGCGAGGTCCGCTACATCGGCCGCATCGGCGTCCGCACCAGCGAGCACGACTCCCTGGTGATCGACTGGCGGGCGCCCGCCGCCGAGGACTTCTACCGCGCCACCCCCGAGGACCCGCGCGGCGTCGTCCGCCGCCGGGTGCTGCACTCGCGCGGGCACACGGTCGTCGACCTGGAGGACGACCTGCTCGACCCGGACGCCTCCGACGGGATGACGATCGTCGGCGACGGCGCGTTCCTCGCCTCGCTCGCCCGCACCCGCGAGGGCGCGATGCGCGACATCGTCGCGACGATCCAGCGGGAGCAGGACGAGGTGATCCGCGCGCCCGCCGACGGGACGGTCCTGGTGCGCGGCGCCCCCGGCACCGGCAAGACCGCCGTCGCCCTGCACCGGGTCGCCTACCTGCTGTTCCGGCACCGGCGCCGGTTCGGCTCGCGCGGCGTCCTGGTGATCGGCCCGAACCGCCGGTTCACCGCCTACATCGAGCGGGTGCTGCCGTCGCTCGGCGAGGGCTCGGCCACGCTGCGCTCGCTCGGCGACCTCGTCGAGGGCGTCACCGCGACCGTCCACGACCCGCCGGAGACGGCCCGCGTCAAGGGCGCGGGCGCGATGGCGGCCGTGCTGCGCCGCGCCGTCGCCGACCACCCGCCCGGCGCGCCCGACGAGCTCCGCGTGGTGCACAAGGGCGTCGTCGTGACGCTCGACCGCGCCCGCCTCGACCGGATCAGGACCGAACTGCACCGGCGCGGCCGCGGGAGCGTGAACGCGGCCCGCGGCCGGGCCGCGGAGATGCTCCTGGACGCCCTCTGGGAGCGCTTCACCGACATCGGCGGCCCGGAGGCGGCCGAGGCCGAGGAGGGCGCCGAGGCGGGGCTGTGGAACGCGATCCTCGCCGCCGACGGCCTCGCCTCCCTCGACGACGAGCCGGCGCGCGGCGGGCGGAACGGGAACGGCGACCCCAAGCGCGGCCAGTTCGACGCGCGGGTCCGCGAGCAGCGCGCCTTCACCGACTTCCTCGTCTCCTGGTGGCCGATCCGCCGGCCGCTGGACGTGCTCCGCTCGCTGGGCGACCCCGCCCGGCTGCGCCGCGCCGCCGGCCGCGACCTCGACCGCGCCGCCGTCGAGCCGGTCGCCGCGTCCTGGGCCGGCGACGACGCTCCGCTCAGCTACCAGGACGTCGCGCTGCTCGACGAGCTGGACGCGCTGCTCGGCCCGCCGCCCCGCCCGTCCCGCCGCCGGACCGCCCCGTCCGAGGACGACCCGTTCGTCGTCGACGGCGTCAACATCCTCACCGGCGAGGAGGTCGTGGACGACACGTGGGAGCCGGAGATGCAGGAGCTGACCACGTCCATCGAACGGGTGGAGCGGTCGCGGCGCGTGGACGACGGCGTGGTGGAGGAACGCCCCGAGTACGCCCACATCGTCGTGGACGAGGCGCAGGACCTCTCCCCCATGCAGTGGCGCATGCTCGGCCGCCGCGGCCGCCAGGCCAGCTGGACGATCGTCGAGGACCCCGCGCAGAGCGCCTGGGAGGACCTGGACGCCGCCCGGCAGGCGATGGAGGCCGCGCTCGGCGGCGAGCGGCCGTCCCGGGGCCGCCGCCGCACCCGCAAGGCGGCGCCCCGCACGCGGCACGAGTACGAGCTGACGACGAACTACCGCAACTCCACCGAGATCGCCGCGGTGTCGGCCCGGGTGCTGGCCCGCGCGCTGCCGGACGCCTCCCCCGCCCGCGCCGTCCGGACGTCCGGCATCGACCCGATCGTCTCCATCGTCCCGGAACACGATCTGGCCTCGGCCGCCCGGGAGGCCGCCGAGGAACTGCTGGGCCAGGTCGACGGCACGATCGGCGTGATCGTCCCGCTCCCCCTGGCCGCGCCGCCGGAGGCCCAGACGTCCCTGTTCGACCCTTCGCCCGGCCATGCCGCCTGGTCGGAGGCCGACCGTGAACGGCTGGGCGAGGGGCTGCCGGAACGGGTGCAGGTGCTGGACGTCCTGGAGGCCAAGGGCCTGGAGTTCGACGCGGCCGTGATCGTGGCGCCCGAGACCGTCGCCGCCCAGTCGCCGCGCGGCCTCCGCGTCCTGTACGTGGCGGTGTCGCGGGCGACGCAGCGGCTGACCGTCCTCACCGCCGACCCCGACTGGAAGCACACGCTGCTCGACGGCTGACCGCGCGTCACCGCCGGCCGCCCGCGGGCCCAGGCCACGCGCTGAGAACGAAACCGCCCCCGCGCGGAGTTAGGCTGACGCTGCCCCCATTCGGACGCGTGGACGGAGAGCGATGAGCGGCCGCAACCCCGCGCCCCGACGCAGTTACGGAGGCCGTTCGGCCGAGGAGCGCCGCGCCGAACGGCGGGAACGCCTGCTGGCCGCCGGGCTGGAGCTGTTCGGCACCCGCGGGTACGCGGCGACGTCCATCGAGCGGCTGTGCGCGACCGCGAGCGTGTCGACCCGCAACTTCTACGAGGAGTTCTCCGGCCGCGAGGAGCTGCTCACCACGCTGCACCGCGGCATCAACGAGCGCGCCGCCGAGGCCGTGTCCGCCGCCTACGCCGAGGCGGCGGACGCCGACCTCGCCACCCGCGTCGAGCGGGCCGTCCGCGCGTTCGTCACCGCCACCGCGAGCGACCCGCGCCGCGCCCGCATCGCCTTCGTCGAGGTCATCGGGGTCAGCGCCGGCCTGGAGCGGCACCGCCTCGGCTGGCGCACCCGCTGGGAGGAGGCGCTGCTGGCGATGACCCGCGAGGCCGTGGAGCGCGGCGAGGCCGTCGACCGCGACCACCGCCTCACGATGATCGCGATCATCGGGGCCGTGAACAACCTCGTCCACCACTGGTCGGCCCGCGACCAGGACGTCCCCCTGGACGACATCACCGCCGAACTCACCCACCTGATCCTCGCGGTGTTGACCCAGGGGGGCGACCCCCTGGAACCCCCGTCACGAGCCGGTCGCTCCCCACGGCACGGTTCAGGTGAGCTGTGACCGTGCGGGCCTGCGACGCGCCGCTGCGGTCGCCCGGCTCGACGGGCATGCGCCCTCCGCTCGCTGCACTCGCTCCACGCGCCTGCCCGTGACCGCCGCTTCGGTCTTGCGAATTAAATAATGGGGGGGCGGCCGGTGCGGGTCATGCGCCAGGCGGTGCGGTAGGAGATGGGGCGGCGGGGGCCGGCGGGCTTGCGCCAGCCCTCCAGGAAGCCCTTGAACCACGGCTTGAGCGCGCTCGGCCTGCGTTCGCGGAGGAGGGTCATGCCGACCCACACGGCGAGGTAGGTCAGGGCGAGCGGCCACGGGAGGTTGCGGCGGGCCAGCCAGACGCGGTTGCGGGCGTTGTAGCGGTAGAACATGTCGTGCCGCGTCGGCAGGACCGCCGGGTGGAACATGACCGCCGAGGCGTCGTAGACGATCCGGTACCCGGCGTTGAGGATCTGCCAGGCGAGGTCGGTCTCCTCGTGGGCGTAGAAGAAGTCCTCGGGGAGGCCGCCGCCGGCGTCGAACGCGGCGCGGCGGATCGCGGAGGCGCCGCCGAGGAAGGTGGTCGCGGCGGACGAGCGCTCCGGGTCGCCGGCGCGCAGCCGCGGCACGTGGCGGCGCTCGCCGCGGCCGCCCTCGGGGTCGCGGACGCGGAACGAGACCACGCCGAGGTCGGGCTCGGCGGAGAACCGGTCGCGCAGGTAGGTGCCGAGGCGGGTGGAGCGGTACCAGCCGTCGTCGTCCAGGAACAGGATCACATCGCCGCTGGACGCCTCGACGCCCCGGTTCCGGCCGCCCGGGATGCCGAGGTTCTTCGGGAGGGTGACGGTCCGGACGCGCTCGTCGTCGAAGGGGGCGGCTCCGGCGCGGTCGCCGACGGGGTCGACGCCGTTGCCGACGAGGACGACCTCGATGTCCACGTGCTCCTGCTCCAGGGCGCTGCGGACGGCGCGGGCCAGCTCCTCCGGCCGGTTCCCCATCGTGAGGACGACGACGGACAGTTTCACTTCAGCCTCCGGGAGGCCAGGATGCTGACCAGGTGGAGCAGCGTCTGGACGACGGCGACGGCGGCCACCGCGACCATCAGCACGCGGACCGCGACGGGGTCGTCCGCGCCGGAGACGGTGTCGATCACGGCGGCGGCGAGGATCAGCAGCGACAGCTCGACCGCGCCGATGATGCGGTGGAAGCGCAGCATGGACGCCGCCTGCCGGGCGAGCGCGATGCCGGTGGAGCGGGGGCGCAGCGCCCGGTCGCCGCCGGACGGGTCGGCGGGCAGCCCCGACTTGGCGCGCGCCACGACGACGTTGTCGGTCTCGGCCTTGATCAGCGCGGCGCCGAGCGCGGCGACGAGGCCGAGCTCGACCCAGCCGCCGTTCGACCAGCCGCCCTGCGCCATGAAGCCGAGCCCGATGAGCAGCGACACCTCGGACAGGTAGTGGCCGATCCGGTCGAGGAACACCCCGGCGACCGACGTCTGCCGCAGGTAGCGGGCGACCTCGCCGTCGACGCAGTCGAGCAGCAGGTAGACCTGGATGAGGAGGGCGCCGCCGAGCGCCGTCCACAGGGCGGAGACGGGCAGCGACACCACGGCGCCGGCGGCCACGCCGCAGGCCATCATCAGGTAGGTGAGCTGGTTGGGGCTGAAGCCGAGGCGCAGCGCGATCCACGCGAAGTACGGGGACAGGTCGCGCATGTAGAGGCGGCCGGCCCAGTGCTCCTCGTTGCGGCGGTCCTTCAGGCCGGGCGGCTGCCCGTACCGGCGGATGTCGGCGACCCGGGCGCCCTTGCGGTGCGGCCGGTGGTCGTCGGCGGGCGGCTCGGGGGATTCCGGGGGACGGTTCCGCCCGGGCAGCTCAGCCTCCATGGGCCTGGACATACTCTTCCACCGCCTTGCGGGTCTCGCCCTCGTCGAGGCTGAGGTGTTCCAAGATCGTATAGCGGCCGGGCCGGGTCCGCGGGGCGTAGTGCACGGCCTCGGCGAACTGCTCGGCGGTCAGCCCGACGTCGCCGGGTACCCGCGGCAGCCCGTGCCGGTCGAGGCAGGTGAGGATCTCGCCGAGCCGCTCCTCGCCCGCGCCGAGCCGGGTGGCGCGCAGGTGGTAGCAGAACGCGGCGCCGATCCCGGCCAGCTCGCCGTGGTTGGCGGTGTTGGGGTACAGGTGGTCGATGGCGTGCAGGATCTCGTGGTCGCCGCCGCTCGCCGGGCGGGAGTCGCCCGCGAACGCCATCGCCATCCCGGACAGGACGAGCCCCTCGGCGAGGACGGTGAGGAACCGGTCCGAGCCGATCGTGCCGGGCTGGTGCAGCAGCGCCTCGGCGGCGGTGCGGGCCACGGTGAGCGCCATCCGGTCGACCCGCTCGCCGCACTCGTCGGCCGCGAGCAGCCAGTCGTCCACGGCGGAGAAGTTGCTGACCACGTCGCCGATCCCGGCGCGGACGAGCCGGTCGGGCGCCGCGTGCACGTAGTCGAGGTCGACGATCATCGCCAGCGGCATCACGACGCCGAAGGAGCCCTTGCCCTTGTCGTGGACGAGGGACGCGACCGGCGAGCAGATCCCGTCGTGGGACAGGTTGGTGGCGACCGACACCATCGGGATGCCCGACAGCGTCGCCGCGTACTTGGTGGCGTCGATCGTCCGGCCGCCGCCGATGCCGATGACGGCCTCGTAGGACCCGGCGCGCAGCTTGGAGCCGAGGCTGACGGCCGCGTCGACGGTGCCTCCCTCGACATGGAACACCTCGCAGGCGGCCAGCGAGGGTCTCACCTGCTCGGCGATCTGGTCGCCCTGGCCGGGGCCGACCGCGATCGCGACGCGCCCCTCGGTGGCGATCCGCCGGTCGGCGAGCAGCTCGCCGAGGGAGGCGACGGCGCCGCGCCGGACGTCGATGGACAGCGGCGCGTTCAGCATCCGCGTGAGCAGGGGCATGGGCCTCCTCGCGTCGTGCCGGGCGTTGCGGTCAGTAGCCCTTGGCGATCCGGCGGGCCTTCTCCAGGTCGTCGTGGTTGTCGACCTCGACCCAGGCGGTGTCGCCGATCGGCGCGACGCCGATGCGGCCGCCCCGGTTCACGAGCTCCTGGTAGCCGTCCTCGTAGTAGAGGTCCGGGTCGCGCTCCCAGGTGGCCTTGAGGGCGTCGGCGAGCGGCTCGGCGGCCGCGGGCTCGATCAGGGTGGCGCCGATGTACTCGCCGTTCGCGGTGGCCGGGTCCATCAGCTTGGTGATGGTCTTCAGGCGGCCCTCGCCGTCGAGGATGACCTTCATCTCCTCGTCGGCGAGTGTTTTCACGTCGTCCACCGCGAGGAGGATGTCCGGTCCGCGGCCGGCCAGTAGCGTCTTCTCGACGCTCACCGGATGGACCGTGTCGCCGTTGACCATGAGGACGCCCTTGGAGAAGTGCTCGCGAGCCAGCCACATGGAGTAGGCGTTGTTCCACTCCTCGGCCTTGTCGTTGTGAACCAGCGTGAGGGTCACGCCGTACCGCTCCTCAAGGGCGGCCTTGCGCTCCTCCACCGCGCCCGCGCAGTAGCCGACGACGATGACGACGTCCGTCAGCCCGACCTCGGCGAGGTTGCCGAGGGCGATGTCGAGGATGGTGGTCTCGCCGTCGACGGGGACCAGGGCCTTGGGGAGGGTGTCGGTATACGGCCGCAGCCTCCGGCCCGCGCCCGCCGCCAGCACCATGCCGATCATGATCTTCTCTCCCTTTCCTCGTGGGGGCCGCCCCCCACGTCCCCGGACAGGACGCCAAGGTAGGCGGCCGGCGCCGCGTACGCGAACGGAAGCGGCCCGGCCGGACCCGTGCGGGCGGCGGACGGCATCCGGCCGTCGCAGCCGAGCCGGACCCGGTGGCCTTGGCGGGTGCCGTGGGCGGTGTCGCAGTGGTGGAGCGCGAGGACCGTGATCAGCGCGTAGACGAGCGGCGCCGATACTGCCCGCGCGTCCCCCAACACGGCGAGGTAACCATACTCGATTGCGCGCATGAAGGGCGGGACGAGCCGATCTCGGCGGCTTCGGCGGCCTTTCGGTCCGGGCGGGTGGGCGCGGGACGCTCCTGTTACGTTGAGCGTGACCAGTCGTGGAAACCGGGGAGAGATGGCGACGCGGACGGTTGCGGTGGTACTCGCCGGCGGGGTCGGCGAGCGGATGGGCGCCGGGCGCCCCAAGCAGCTCATGGAGATCGGCGGGCGGCCGATCCTGGCGCGCGCGATCGCCGCGTTCGACGCGCACCCGGGGATCGGCGAGGTGGTGGTCGTGATGGCGGCCGGCCATCTGCGCGAGGCCGCCGCCATCGCCGCGCCGTTCCGCAAGACGGCGGCGGTGATCGAGGGCGGCGCGACCCGGACCGCGTCCACGGTCGCGGCGCTGCGCGCGCTGGACGACCGCCCCGACGACGCCCGCGTGCTGTTCCACGACGCCGCCCGCCCGTTCGTCGACCGCCCGGTGATCGACCGCGTGCTGGACGCGCTGGACGCGGGCGAGGCCGTCGCGGTGGGCGTGCCCTCGTCCGACACGATCGTGGTGGTGGACGGGGACGGCATGGTCGTGTCGATGCCGCCGCGCGAGACGATGAGCCGGTTCCAGACGCCGCAGGGGTTCCGGCTCGGCACGATCCGCAAGGCCTACGAGCTGGCCCTCGCCGACCCGGCGCTGCGCGCGACGGACGACTGCGGGATCGTGCACCGCTACCTGCCGGACGTCCCGATCCGGGTCGTCGCGGGCAGCGAGCGCAACCTCAAGGTCACCCGGCCCCTCGACGCCGTCATCGCCGAACATCTCGCCACCGAGGACTCCCCTTGATCTTCGAGCACGCCCCCACGGTCATCGGCCACCGCGGCTACGGGTCGGGCGACCCGACGCCGCCCGGGTCCGAGACGCCGGTCGCGGAGAACACGCTGCCCTCGCTGCTCGCCGCAGCGGAGGCGCTGCGCGGCGCCCCCGGCGGGCCCTGGGTGGAGATCGACGTGACCCGGACCGCCGACGACCATCTCGTGCTGCGGCACGACCCGACGACGTCGGAGGGCGACCACCTGGTCGACCTGCCCGCCACGGCGAGCGGGCTGCCGCTGCTCACCGAGATCTTCGCGGACCTGCCCGCGGACGTCCCGGTGGACGTGGACGTGAAGACCGTCCTGGAGGACGCGCTGGACGAGCCGTCCCGCCGCACCGGGGCGCTGCTGCTGCCGGTGCTCCGGCGGGAGGCGCGGCGGCGCCGGCTGCTCGTCACCTCGTTCGACCCGTCGCTGCTGATGTTCCTGAAGGACGAGCTGCCCGGCGTCCCGCTGGGGCTGCTGACGTGGCTGCGGTTCCCGCTGTGGCACGCCGTCCCGGCGGCGGCGGGCCTCGGCCTGGACGCCGTCGCCGTGCACACCGGGTCGTGCGGCATCGAGCATCCCGACACGCGGCTGCGCCCGCTGGAGCACTGCGTGGACGTCGCGCGCAAGGCGGGCCTGGAGACGATCGCCTGGTGCCCGAGCGCCGAGGCGGCGCCGACCTACGCCGCCGCCGGGTTCGACGCGATGGTGGTCAACGACGTCCCGGGCGTCCTCGCGGCCGTCTGAGCTCCGCTCCGACCGCGCTACGTCCGCACGCTACGTGGGGCGGTTCCCGCCGTACATCCGCGTCCAGTCGCCGGGCTCCTCGTCGTCCGGGCCGGAGCCGGACGAGGACGGCTTGGGCTTGTCGCCGGACGCCGGAGCGGGCGGTGGCGACGGCGGGGACGGCGACTGCGCCGGAGGGGCGGCGGACGCCGGCTGAGCGGGCGGCTGCCCGTACTGGGGCGCCCCCTGCCAGGGCGGGCTCTGGCCGGGCGCGGGAGGCGGCTGAGGCGCTCCCAGGGGCGCCGGGGAGCCGGGCAGGGGCGGCGGGCCCATCGGCGCCGGCGGCGGCCCCGCGAAGCGCGGCGCGGCCCCTGTACGGGCCTTCCAGCGCGACGGCGCGACCGAGGCGGCGAGGAGCGCGACGCCCAGCAGCAGGAAGATGCCGTAGGGAGCGATGAACGTGTAGCCGAGGTAGAGCTCGCGAGGGAGCAGGTCCCGCCCGGAGTGCCCGATCGCCCAGCGCGGGGACGCGACCCAGAGGACGCCGACGGCCGTGTAGACGAACCCCGGGATCAGCGAGGCGAGCGGCGAGATCCTGGATCCCACCACCACGCCCACCAGGACGGCCGCGACCAGCACGACCGCGGCGCCGAGCCAGCGGTCGCCACCGCCTCGGGTGTAGAAGTACCGGAAGTACTCGCTGAACTTCGTCGTGCTGTACATCAGGCACACCGCGATGACCGGTGTCACCACGAGACCGATCACCACGCCGAGGCCGTGGCGTGCTCCGCTGGACATGGCCACCTCCGAACAGCGGCGGGCAAGATCCCGCCAAACCTAACGGCTCCGACGGCCCGAAGACCACGGAGGTTCGCAGGTGGATCTAACTTTTGTCCGCTATTAGATGGATTCGCCCGGTTTCACCGGGGTCGGCTGGCCCAGCCGCGGCGGGCTGGTCAGGAACCCGACACCCCACGTCACGTGCATGGTCGCGAACACCAGCGGAAGCCGCGCCCAGGCGCCGAGCGGCAGGCCGCGCCCCTCCACGGCGGCACCGACGATCATCGCGGCCGCGTACCCGCCGGGCAGCAGCCAGCCGGGCCAGAACCCGAACGCCCCGGCGACCGCGCCCGCCGTCATCGCGACCACGGCGATGGGCGGCGCGAGGTAGCGCAGGCTGAGGGTGCCCTGGTGCTCGCGCCCCACGACGCGCCGCCAGCGCCCGGTGTGGAAGTACTGCTTGGCGAGGGCCCGCAGGTTGGGGCGCGGCCGGTAGGTGACGCGCATCCGGGGCGTGAAGAAGATCCGGCCGCCGGTCTCCCGGATGCGGTGGTTCATCTCCCAGTCCTGCGCGCGGACGAACGTCTCGTCGTACCCGCCGACCCGGTCCAGCGCGCTGCGGCGGAACGTCCCGAGGTAGACCGTCTCGACCTCCCCGGCCTCGCCGCCGGTGTGGAAGCGGGCGTTGCCGACGCCGAGCTTGGACGTCATCGCGCGCGCCACGGCCTTCTCGAACGGGGTGACGCCCTCGGCCGCCATGATCCCGCCCACGTTGTCGGCGCCGGTCTCCTCCATCGTCTCGACGGCGGCGCGGACGTAGTCGGCGGGCAGCAGCGAGTGCCCGTCCACCCGGACGATGATCGAGTACTGCGACGCCTTGATCGCGATGTTGAGGCCCTGCGGGGTGCGCCCGGTCGGGTTCTCGACGACCAGGACGCGCGGGTCCTCGGCGGCGAGCTTGCGGGCGATCTCCTCGGTGCGGTCGCGGGACGGCCCGATCGCCAGGACGAGCTCCAGCTCGCCGGGGTAGTCCTGGCTCAGGATGCCGCGCACGGCGTCGGTGAGGTGGCGTTGCTCGTTGAGGACCGGCATCACGACCGAGACGGCGGGCCAGGTGCGCTCACCGGATTCGGAGAGGGGCTTCACGGCGTACCGGGTTTCCTGGTTCATGGCGCGCTGGGCATGGGGAGACGGATTCATGTGGGCTCGCGGGCGCACCCGTCCGGAGGACCGGAGCAGGGCACCTCTTCCTCTCTGCTCGCTCGTCTGACGCAGCCCACGCCACCCAGGTTTGCGTGCGGGCCGCCGGGGTGTGGTCAAGACGGCGCCACGTTACTGCAAGGACACGAGGCTCAGGTAGCGAACGGACGGGTGTCCCCCACTTTAGAGTGGTGTGGACTCGCGTCAGAACGAGATCTCCGGGAGGCGGCGGCCGCATGGCAGACGGGCACGACTCTGGTCGCGGCGACACCGACCCGCTGGAACGCTACTTCCGGCCGCGTCCCGGTTCCCACGCGGCGGACGACGGCGACGGCGACATCGAGGGCGTGACCATCGACGGGATGCCCGCGCCGCGGGTCCCGGTGGAGAGCCCGCGCGGGCCGCGCCGCCCCGGCCGGCAGCTGAGCCCGCGCGCCGCGATGAGCGCGCGGCGGCAGAAGCGGTTCCTCACCCTCACCGGGACGGCGTCGGCGTTCGTCCTGCTGACCTCGGGCGGCGCGTGGGCGTTCCAGAACTACGTCACCGGCATGATCGACAAGGTGTCGGTCGGCGGGCTCGGCAAGGGCAAGGACGCGCCCAAGGGCGCGATGACGATCCTCGTCGCGGGCGTCGACCGGCGCGAGGGGCTGACGAAGGAGCAGCAGAAGGCCGCCAAGCTCGGGCACTTCGAGGGCGAGCGCTCCGACACGATGATGCTGGTGCACGTGTCCCGCGACCACGACAGCGTGTCGGTGGTGAGCCTGCCGCGCGACTCCTACGTGACGATCCCGCCGCACAAGTCGAACGGGTCGGAGGGCGCGAAGGGGACGCGGGTGGGGGCCCGTCCGGGCAAGCTCACCTGGGCGTACCAGTTCGGCGGGCCCGACCTCACCGTCAGCACGATCAAGCAGGCGACGGGCGTGTCCATCGACCACTACGTCGAGGTGAACTTCTACGGGTTCGTCCGCATGGTGGACGCGCTCGGCGGCGTGGACGTCTGCACCGAGCAGGCCGTCGACGACAAGAAGAGCGGGCTGCGGCTCCCGGCCGGCACGTCGCACGTGGACGGCCTGAAGGCGCTCGCGTTCGCCCGCGCCCGCTACTCGCTGACCGGCGGCAGCGACCTCGGGCGCATCGACCGGCAGCAGCAGTTCATGGCGTCGCTGATGAAGCAGGCGCTGTCGACGAAGACGCTCAGCGACCCGGTCAAGTCGACGCGCTTCCTGAACGCATCGCTGAAGTCGCTGCGCGTCGACGAGGAGCTGGCCGACGACCTGCCGAAGCTCGCCGACCAGATGAAGAACCTGTCGACCGACGACCTCACGTTCGCGAAGGTGCCGCTGGCCAACCCCGATTACAACGCCGTCCTGTGGAACTCGCCGACGCCGCAGTCGACCGTCCAGTGGGACCAGCCCAAGGCGCGCGACCTGTTCACCAAGCTCCGGCGCGACCAGCCGCTCACCGAGCACACCGCCAAGCCGAGCGCCTCGCCGACGAAGAAGCCGCGGGACGAGCTGACGGTGCCGCCGGACGACATCTCCCTCCGCGTCCTGAACGCGATCGGCACCCAGGGTCTCGCGACCACGGCGGGCAGGCAGCTGCGCGGGCTCGGGTTCGAGGTGACGGTGGTGCCGGGCGTGGCGCGGCGCGGTCTCCAGACGACCCAGGTCCAGTACGGGCCGGGCCGGGAGGACTCGGCGAAGACGGTGGCCGCCGCGATCCCGGACGCCAAGCTGAAGAAGGTCTCCTCGCTCGGATCGCGGGTGCAGGTGATGGTCGGCGCGAACTGGGACGGCGTGAAGAAGGTCAAGGTGAAGCCGTCCCCGGGCGCGTCGCCGTCCACGAGCCCCGCGATCGAGACCGGGACGGCCACCCAGAAGCTCTGCGGCTGACGCGCGCCCTGTCGCCCCCATCTTCTAGAGTGGGATTCTAGTCTTGTGGGGAGGAGCCGCATGACCGAGGACGCGCCCGCCGAGGCGTTCTACGAGCCGCTCGGGGACGGGCGGTTCGCCGCCACCCCCGCCACGGCCGGGCCCTGGTCGCCGGAGCTCCAGCACGGCGGCCCGGTGTCGGCCCTGATCGGGCGGGCGTTCGAACGGCACGACCCCGTCCCGGGCACCCGGGTCGCGCGGGTGACGGTCGAGATCCTCGCGCCCGTCCCGGTGGCGGAGCTGGAGGTCGCCGTCCGGACCGTCCGCCCCGGCCGGCGCGTCACCCTCCTCGAAGGGACGATCACCCACGAGGGCAGGCCGGTCGTGCACGCCACCGGATGGCGGATCCTGGCGGCCCCGTCCCGCCTCGAACCCGTCGTGCACGCCCCCGCCCCGCCGGACCTGCCCGGGACGCCGCGCCCGTTCGGCGACTGGCCGGGGGTGCACCTGGACGGCTACCTGTCCGCGATGGAGTGGCGCATCGTCCACGGCGCCTTCGGCGAGCCCGGCCCCGGCACGGCCTGGGCGCGCTCCCGGGTCCCGCTGGTGCCCGGCGAGCCCGACACGCCGCTGGTGCGCGCGCTGA
This sequence comes from Actinomadura madurae, assembly GCF_900115095.1. Lineage (GTDB taxonomy): Bacteria > Actinomycetota > Actinomycetes > Streptosporangiales > Streptosporangiaceae > Spirillospora > Spirillospora madurae. The sequence goes on along the minus strand of NZ_FOVH01000003.1, from coordinate 120,475 downwards.
CGCTGGCCGACAGCGCGTCCGGCATCGGCAGCCAGCTCGACCTGGCCAAATGGCTGATCATCAACACGGACGTGACCGTGGCGCTGCACCGCGACCCGGCCGGCGAGTGGCTGTGCCTGGCCGCCTCCCTCGACGCCAGCCCGGGTGGCAGCGCCCTGTGCCACGGGACGCTGGCGGACCGTTCCGGCGAGGTCGGCCGCGTGATGCAGACGCTCCTCGTGGACGAGCCCCCGCCCCGTTCCTGATCGAACACTCTGGGTAACATTCTGGTGACAGAACGTAGTCACACGTCAGGAGTCACCAGCATGTCCGCAAGGATTCCCGTCCTGTTCAGCACGACCGCCGCCGCGCTGGCGCTCACCGCCGGCATGGCGGGCTCGGCGCTCGCGGCGCCGCCACCGGGCGACCCGGCCTCCGTCAAGGCGCCGGAGGTCGCGCCGCCCGCCTCGTCCGTGTCGTCCACGTCGTCGTCCACGTCGTCCGCGTCGTCGTCGTCCAGCGCCAAGGACGGCACCGACCTGGCGGCCTGCATGGACGCCACCTGCGAGGTCCAGGTCCGCGACGGCCAGAAGATCCCGCTCGACCGCAAGTACGGGCTGAAGCCGGTCGAGGTCGACGTCCGCGGCAACCGCGCGATCTTCACCCTGGAGGACGCCCGCAACCCGAAGACGAAGACCGTGATGGACGTGGCGGGGGGCGACTCCAGCGCCACCTACAACGGCATCACGTTCCGTCCGCGCATGACGAAGGACGGCAACGTCATCGTCGACGTCTCGCACGCCTGACCCGCCACCGGGGGACGGGCACCGTCCCGTCCCCCGGGGTCGGCGGGACCTCCTACCGCCGGCCTGCTCCCCCGCCATCCCCCGCTCGGACTTGATCGCCGCGTGATGGGCCGACCGCCGCGCCCCCTCCAGCCGCGTCGCCACATCCGCCAGCATGAACCGCACACCCTGGAAAAGGGTCATCCCGGTGGGGTCCAAGGTGGCCGGCGCCGTCTCGAACCCGGCGCCCCGCGCACCGAGCAGCCGATTCTCCACCACGAATTCCGAGACGCCGCGGGCACCGGTCGACGGGTCCGCCACCGCCATCGCGGTGGAGAACTCCGAGACACCGGCATCGATCACCGTGGGCGGCGCGTCGGCTCCCACGCCCCGTACGATTCGGGCACGTGCCCCGCGTGCAGCCCGCCGGCCTCCAGCGCCTCCAGCGCCTCCCGCCGGAAGCGGGACTCCCCGTCCGCCTCCGCCGGGAAAGGAGCGATCTTGGCCTCGGCCGGTTCACGTACCGTGGCCCTCAGCAGCTCACGCTTCCCGGACGGGGCGTAGGCGGGAAAGTCGGAACGAACGCCGCGGATTCTACCGGCCGGTAGCGGAGGCCGGGCGGCGCAGGTATCGGCCCGCAGCGGGCACGTTGGTAGCAGGCCGCTCGTCGGCGACAGCGAATCGGAAGGAGCAGGCCTTGTCCCACCGGCTGACGGTCATCGGAACCGGGTACCTCGGCGCCACCCACGCGGCGTGCATGGCCGACCTCGGCTTCGAGGTGCTCGGGCTCGACGTCGACGCGGAGCGGATCGCGCGGCTCTCGGCCGGTGACCTGCCCTTCTACGAGCCCGGCCTCGAACCCGTGCTGCGCAGGGGCCTGGAGACGGGGCGGCTGCGGTTCACCACGTCCTACGCCGAGGCCGCCGAGTTCGGCGACGTCCACTTCCTGTGCGTGGGCACCCCGCAGAAGGCCGGGGAGTACGCGGCCGACCTGCGCTACGTCGACGACGCGGTCGCGTCGCTCGCGCCGCTGCTGCAGCGGCCCTGCCTGATCGTCGGGAAGTCGACCGTGCCGGTCGGCACGGCCGCCCGGCTGGGCGAGTTCCTGGCCCGGACGGCGCCGGCCGGCGGCGACGCGGTGCTGGCGTGGAACCCCGAGTTCCTGCGCGAGGGGTTCGCCGTCCAGGACACCCTGCACCCCGACCGGATCGTGGCCGGGCTGCCCGCCGACCAGGGCGCCGCCGAGCGGGCCGAGAAGGTGCTCCGCGAGATCTACCGGACGATGATCGCCGAGGGCACCCCGTTCATCACCGCGGACTTCCCGACGGCCGAGCTGGTCAAGGTGTCGGCGAACGCCTTCCTGGCCACCAAGATCTCGTTCATCAACGCGATGGCGGAGGTCTGCGAGGCCGCGCACGCCGACGTGACCAAGCTCTCGGAGGCGCTGTCCTACGACGACCGGATCGGCGGCAAGTTCCTCGGCCCGGGACTCGGGTTCGGCGGCGGGTGCCTGCCGAAGGACATCCGGGCGTTCATGGCCCGCGCCGGCGAGCTGGGCGCCGACCAGGCGCTGACGTTCCTGCGCGAGGTCGACGAGATCAACATCCGGCGCCGGATCCGGATGGTGGACCTCGCCCGGCAGCTGCTCGGCGGGTCCTTCGTCGGCCGCACGGTCGGCGTGCTCGGCGCCGCGTTCAAGCCGAACTCCGACGACGTGCGCGACTCCCCCGCGCTGGACGTGGCCGCGTCGATCCGCGCCCAGGGCGCCCGGGTGACGGTGTACGACCCGCAGGCCATGCGGAACGCGCGCCGCGCCCAGCCGTCCCTCGACTACGGCGACTCGGCGCTGTCGGCGGTCCGCGGCGCCCACGTCGTCCTGCTGCTGACCGAGTGGGCGGAGTTCCGCGGCATGGACCCGCACGAGGTCGCCGGGGCCGTCACCGAGCGCAACATCGTGGACGGGCGCAACGCCCTCGACCCCGAGCGGTGGCGCGCGGCGGGCTGGAACTACCGGGCGCTCGGACGTCCGTGACGGCGGAACTAAAGCCGCCGCGGGCGGTGTTGTGCCCGGCATGAGCGCTGAATTCGCCGACCAGGACGTGATCCGGCGGCTGCTGAACGAGTCGAGGACGTGGGCGTTCGTCGGGCTGGGCGACAATCCAGCGCGGGAGGTCTACGACCAGGCGCGGCTGATGCGGCAGCGGGGGAAGCGGATCATCCCCGTGCACCCGGCGGCGCGGGAGGTGCTCGGCGAGAAGGGGTACGCCTCGCTGGCCGACGTCCCGGACGCCTCCGAGATCGACGTGGTGGGCGTCTACCGCCGCGCCGCGCACGCGGGCGCGGCGGTGGACGAGGCGATCGCGGTCGGCGCGAAGGCGGTCTGGCTGCCGCTCCAGGTCATCGACGAGGCGGCGGCCCGGCGCGCGCGAGCCGCCGGGCTCGACGTCGTCATGGACCGCTGCCCCGCCGTCGAATGGGCCCTGCGCCGCTAACGGCCGCGGGGGTCTGGCGCGCGGCGCGACGGCGGGCCCCCGGCCGCGGCCGGGGCCCGCCGGCCCGGCTACGCCTCGTTGCCGACGAGCTTGTAGGTGTGGGCCCCGTTGACCGCCCACATGCGGTACTGGACCTTCGGGCGCCGGATGACCTCGAACCACGGGTTCGGCCGGACCACGTTCGCGCTGATCATCACCGTCACGGCGGAACGGTTCTTGTTGAAGACGATGCGGTTGGGCTTCGCTTCCTCCTTGACGTTCCAGGACGCGTTCTTCAGGTAGCTGTTCGCCCGGACGATCCGCACCGTCTTGCCGTTCCAGCAGTACTTGACGCTGGAGTGCCACTCGTACTTCGGGATGGTGGCGGAGTTGATGTAGCGGTCGACGGTGTTGCACTTCTCCTTCTTCTTCGCGGTGACCCCGGCACCGCCGGCGGATCCGCCGGCTGAGGGAGCCTCGGCACCGGTGGGCGCCTCGGAACCGGTGGGCGCCTCGGAACCGGTGGGCGTCTCGGTCTCGCCGCCGGTGGGCGCCTCACTGCCGGTGGGGGCCTCGGCGCCGGCGGAGGCTCCGCCGACCAGGGCGGGCGCGTCCTGCCCGGACACCGCGGAGACCTTGTCGACCGGCGCGGGCTGCGAGCCGCCGGCCACGAGCACGCCGGCGGCGATGGCGCCGCCCAGCGCGGTGACGCCCACCGCCGCCGCGATCGTGGTCCGGCGCCGCGACGGCTTGCTCTCCACAGAGTTCTCCTCGCGCATTTCTCCACTCCCTTTCCATTCACGGGCCTCTGGATATGCGGCCCGATCGATGGAGAAAAAGATACGGAGAATGGTGCTCGACCCCCTAGGGCCATAGGACCCCAACACGACCCCTCGCAGGCCCTAATGATTCTTGTCCGTTTCAGCGCATGCCAGAACGGCGGCCGGATTGACCGGCCGCCGGAATTCGGGCGCACCCGGTGGCTTGTTCGCGTCGAACGCAGGGCAAGCGGGACTTACCAGGTCAGGTGCCGGCGGGGGGCGTGGTCTGGACGAAGCTGTAGCCCCATATCCCCGTCTTGGTGCAGGTGGTGTGCATCGCCTGGATGCTGCCCTTCCGTGTCGAGTCGATGCCCACGCACATTCCGTTCTGACGGGTCTCAGGGGACCGCAGGTTGAAAAGGGGTGTCGGCTGGGACGTGCCTTTTCCTGCCGCGGTCTCACCCTGCGGCCTGGTCGCCTCCAGATTGAACCGCTGCCACTTGTTGGCCTCGTCGCATGCGGTCAAGTGCAGGCGGGATCCTTCGCCGGGCGCGTCGAGCGTGAGGCACCAGAGCCTGCCGTCGACGGTGTGCCCCTGAACGACATGCGTGTTGGCGGTGTGGGTTTCAAGCCAGAAACGTTGTAGATCGTCCTCCTCATCACACTCCTCAAGCGAAAGAGTCGGCGCGAACTGATCATCCGGAAGGATCGTCAGGCAGTTCCCCACCGATACGGAGGCCTCGGGTTGAATGGAGTACCAGCCGTTGCCCGGCGGGCTCGCGAGGGACGGCTTGCCGCTCTCCTTGTTCTCGTGCTTCCCGGAGTCGTCGCCGAGTGCGGTCACCATGGCTATCGCGACGACCGCGACGGTGATGAACGCCGGCGCGGCGACCAGCGGCGAGAGCGAACGGCGCGCTGAACGGTCGCGCCTCCCGGAGGACTTGCGATGACGAGGGCGCCGTTTCGGCTGCTCTTCGGCTTGCCTCTTCTCGGGGGGCGGGGGCACGGGCGGCTCCGGAGCGGCGACGGGTTTCGCCGAGGCGACGAGTTTCGCCGGGGCAACGGCGGACGGCCTCGGCGATGGTGAGGATACCCGTGCGTACGCGCGCATCCATTCCGCCTGAACCTCGGGCACGCATCCGCACGCGCTGACGAACGCCGAAACCACTTCACGACGTGGCAGAGTGCTGCCACCCAGTATTCCGGCCAGCCCTCCGGGCATGAGGACGGGCGCCTGCGCCGTTCTGGCTTCGAGTTCCTGGAGACTCAGTCCGGACCAGCGTTGAAGCCGCCGCATCATGGCGATGAACTCGGCGGTGCCGCGGACATCGTTCGGCTGCGGAACGGTCCTGCGACCTGACGTTTTCGTCCCTTCTTCAAGGGATGTGTCGTTGATCGTGGGCATAGTAGCGACCTCCACCAGAGATGTGGCTAATGTTCCTTTTGCAGAAAGCTGTGCTGCCCGCGGGAGGACCACCTCGATGCCCGACCTGACCCAGCACGTCTCCGGGTCTTCGCGCAGGTCCGTGGAATCCCGGATCGGCACGACGTTCGTCCTGCTCATCCAGGTGCGGGTGCTGGTCGTCGGGGTGACGGTGCTGATCGATCGCCAGGTCCGCGGCGACTTCTGGGCGCTGAGCGCCCTGGCCGCGGTGGCGCTGTTCTCCGGGCTGATGCTGCTCGGCTGGGAGCAGGTGGTCTCGCGCCTGTACGCGCAGCCCGCCCTGCTGGCCTGCGACGTGCTGCTCGGCTTCGCGGTGCTGAAGACGGGCGGGATCATCGGCCCGTACTTCCTGGTCACGGTGATCGCCGCCGGTCTGGCGGGGCTGCTGTACCGCTGGCCGACGACGCTCGTGCTCTGCCTTCAGCAGACCGTGCTGTACTACGTCGCCCTCCTGGACGGCGACGGCACGGGCGGCATTCGGGGTGGCGACACGCTCCCGCTGCTGCTCGCGATGCCCGCGTTCTACGGGATCGGCGCCCTGGTCGGGAGCGTGATCCGGCGGCTGTTCGACGAGCAGGCCGCGGCCGAGGAGGCGCTCTGGCGCTCGGAGGCGATGGCCATGGCCGCCGAGGAGCGCTCGCACCTGGCCCGGGAGCTGCACGACTCCCTGACCGGCACGCTGTCGGGGATCGCGCTCACCGCGACCAGCCTGCCGATGGTCGTACGCAAGTCGCCGGACCGCGCGGTGAAGGAGTCCCAGCGCATCGCCGCCGCCGCGCAGATCGCCACCCGGCAGGCCCGGTCCCTCATCGCCGATCTGCGCGCGGACGCCGTGCAGCGCCCCCTGCACGTCGTGGTCCGCGAACTGGCCGCGGAGTGGGGCGAGTCGACCGGCGTCCGGGTGGCCGACCGCGTCCAGGACGGCGCCGACCTGCCGCTGCACCCCCGGCACGAGGCCGTGGCGATCGTCAAGGAGGCGCTGGAGAACGTCCGCCGGCATGCCGGCGCGACGGCCGTCGAGGTCGCGGTGACGGACGGCCCGGACGGCCTGCGGGTCGTCGTCCGCGACGACGGCCGCGGCCTCCCCGAACGCCCCGGCCGCGACGGCTGGCTGGACGCGCTCGCCGACGGCGGCCATTACGGCCTCCTCGGCATGCACGAGCGAGCCCGCAGAGCCGGAGGCGAGCTCACCGTGGACTCGACCCCGGGCGGCGGCACCCGCATCACCGTCCGATTCCGCCACGCCCCCTCCCCGGACGACGCGTCCGAGAGCGACGCCGTGGTGGCGGCAGGTGGGAACGGCACCGCATCGGTAGACCGGAGGAGCCTGTGAACATCGATTCGCCGTGCCGGGTGCTGGTGGTGGACGACAACCCGTTCATCCGCTCGGGCCTCATGCTGGCGCTTGAGGCGAGTGACGAGATCGAGGTCGTGGGAGAGGCGGGGGACGGCCGGCGGGCGATCGAGCTGGCGCGGGAGACGGTCCCGGACGTGATCCTTCTCGACGTGCGCATGCCGCACGTCGACGGGGTCTCCGCGGCGGCCGCCCTGAGCGGGATCGGCCGGGTCATCATGCTCACCCAGGTCGAGGACCCCGAGGTGGTGCTGGCGGCCGTCCGCAACGGGGCCGTGGGCTACCTGGTGCACAACACCTTCACTCCCGCGGAACTGTGCGCGGCCGTCCTGAACAGCGTCCGGCAACGGGCTCACCCCCTTTCCCAGGCGGCGTCGGCGGCCCTGATCGACGCCGCGCGGACGGGCCCCGCCGGCGCACCGGTGGCGGCCGATCCGGTGGAGCAGCGCAAGCGCTTCGGGCTCTCGGAACGCGAGGCCGAGGTGATGAACCTGATCGCGCAGGGCCATCCGAACTCGACGATCGCGGCCAAGCTATTTCTGACCGAGAAGACCGTCAAGAATTACATCAATAGGCTTTATGCGAAGCTCGGGGCCCCGAACCGCTCCACAGCCATCGTGACCTGGCTCGGAATACCGCCGCAGGACTGATCTGCCCGTTCGAATTGAGGCCCCTATCGCCCGGGCTAGGGCCCTAGAGCCCTAGGGCCCCGATGCGCGCCCGGCTAGATTCCGACTGAATAAGTCGTGCGCTTGGCGAGCCGGAATCGGCCGCGAAAGCGATTCGTTCAGTTCGGAGGTTGTACCATGCCCTTTTCTTTCCGGAGACAGGTCGTCATAGTGACGGTCACCGCGGTGACCGTCGGCGTCCTGATATTCGCCGCTCTGCACGAGAGCGCGGCCGACATCGGGCGCACCGGGGCGGCCGCCGACTCTCATCCGCTTCCCGCCGGGGAGCGGACGTCCGCCCACGCTCCCGCCGGCACCGGCAAGGCCGCCAAGTCCTCCGGCGGGTCGACGGCGGCGCAGCGTCACGGGTGGGGACGTCCCGTGGCCGCCGACGAGTTCGACCGCCTCGACAAGAAGGCCTGGGAGGTCTACAACGGCCGCGGGCACGCCGGCAAGGGGCGGCGAAGCCCGAGCGCGGTGACCGTCCGCGACGGGGTCCTGCGCATCACCGGCAAGCCCGACGGGACCACCGGGGGGCTCGGCTGGCGCAAGGGCGAGCAGAAGACGGGCCGCTGGGAGGCGCGGGTGAAGCTCAACCGCTCCTGCGCGTGCTACAACGCGAACATGCTGCTGTGGCCGGTCAACGGCGGCGGCGGCACCGCCCCGAAGGGCGGCGGGGGCGAGGTCGACTACATGGAGACCTACGAGGACAACGGTCTCCGGAAGGGCGCTTTCTTCTTCCTCCACTTCGACCAGCGAGAAGGTTCGGAGCAGAAGGGGCGGGAAGGCAACTCCGGCCGCATCTCAGACCACATGAAGGTGGACCTCACCACCTGGCACACCTTCGCGGTCGAGTGGACGGAGAAGGGCATCAGCGGCTACGTCGACGGGCGCCGCTGGTTCCACACCTCCAGGCGGGACGTGCTGCCGCCGGGCCCGATGGGCCAGGCGATCCAGCTCGACTGGATGCCCCACCTCAAGAAACTGACCGCGCCCTCGATCGACCTCAAGCGCAAGAACCGCCTGGCGGTCCTTGAGGTCGACTGGATCCGCATGTACGGCGTCTGAACGCCTTGGTCGGGCTTGAGGGGTTTCGGGTGGTGGACGCGGTCTCCCGGCCACGGGGTCGCCGGGAGGCCGGGCTCACCGTTATGTCAGCGGATGATCTGCCACACGCCCTCGTCGCTTCGGCGCAGCACGAACGTCGGCTGGAGCGTCTGCTCCGACAGGTGCCCGTCGGTCCAGCGCAGTCCCGAGAACGGCAGCTCGGCCTCGCCGAACTTCGTGATCCTTCCACCGGTGGCCAGGATCTGGCCGAGCGCCAGCCGTTCCCTCGGCCTGAAGAAATGGGGGGAGGTCCGCACACCCTTGCGGCAGTCGCCCTTCAGAGCCGGGCCGGTCACGAAGTCGCCGTCTTCAGCGACATAACGGCACACCGAGCTGTCACCCGCCGCCTGCCCCCGGAGGAACACGCTGAGTGCGGCACGCGCCCCTTCGATCCCCTCCTCGGCGCCCGGGTCTTCCTTGACGGGGTCGGTCGTCTCGGACGGGGACGCCGTCGGCGAAACCTGTTTCGGTGACGGCGCCGCGGAGGCCCCGCCGTCGTCGTCCGACCCGCCGCAGGCGCCGGTGGCCAGCATTCCTAGGAGAAGAAGGCCGCAATAGGCCGATTTTCTACGAGCCATCGAACGCCTCCCGGGGAGCATGACGTCAGGCGACGACTTTACCCGGATTGACCAATTTGGAGGCGTTCGTTTAGAGCCGTTCGCGGAGGCGGGTGCCCTTCGCCTTGGCCTGGCCGTAGAGGTCCTGCTGGAAGACCTTCATCTTGGCCCGCAGGTCCTCGTCGGACGCGGCCAGGATCCGGACGGCCAGCAGCCCGGCGTTGCGGGCCGCGCCGACCGCGACCGTCGCCACCGGGACGCCGGCGGGCATCTGGACGATCGACAGCAGCGAGTCCATCCCGTCCAGGTACTTCAGCGGGACGGGCACCCCGATCACCGGCAGCGGCGTCACCGACGCGAGCATGCCCGGCAGGTGGGCGGCGCCGCCCGCGCCCGCGATGATCACCCGCAGCCCGCGGCCGGCCGCGTCCTCCCCGTAGGCGATCATGTCGTGCGGCATCCGGTGCGCCGACACGACGTCCGCCTCGTAGGGGACGCCGAACTCGGCGAGCGCCTGCGCGGCGCCCTCCATGACGGGCCAGTCCGAGTCGCTGCCCATCACCACCCCGACCACCGGGTCGCTCACCTGTTCTCCTCTTTCTCTTTCATCTGGGTACCCCACCGCAGGTAGGCGGCGGCGTGCCGGGCGCGCTCGCGGACCTCGGCGAGGTCGTCGCCGAGCGCGGTCACGTGGCCGATCTTGCGTCCCGGGCGGGACTCCTTGCCGTACATGTGGACCTTGACCGCCGGGTCGTGGGCCATCACGTGGATGTAGCGGGGATAGACCTCCGGGTCGTCGCCGCCGAGCACGTTGGCCATGACCGTGTAGCGGGCGGTCGGCTCGGTGGAGCCGAGCGGGAGGTCGAGGACGGCGCGCAGGTGCTGCTCGAACTGCGACGTCCGGGCGCCCTCGATCGTCCAGTGCCCGGAGTTGTGCGGGCGCATGGCCAGCTCGTTGACCAGCAGCCCGCCGGCGGTCTGGAACAGCTCGACCGCGAGGAGGCCGACGACGTCCAGCTCGTCCGCGACGCGCAGCGCGAGGCTCTGCGCCTCGGCGGCGAGGTCCTTGGGCAGGCCGGGCGCGGGCGAGATCACCTCGGTGCAGATCCCGCCCTCCTGGACGGTCTCCACGATCGGGTACGCGGCGCCCTGCCCGTACGGGGAGCGCGCGACGAGCGCGGCCAGCTCCCGCTCGAACGGGACGTGCTGCTCCACCATCAGGTCGACGCCCCCGGACAGCAGCTCCCGGACGAGCTCGTACGCCTCGCGGTCGAGGTTCTCGACGATCCAGACGCCCTTGCCGTCGTAGCCGCCGCGGGTGGCCTTGAGGACGAGCGGCCAGCCGTGCTCGCGGGCGAACGCCTCCAGGAAGGCCAGCGGCGCGGACGGCGGCAGGTGCGAGTAGGCCGGGCACGGGACGCCGAGGCCGGCGAGCCTCTCGCGCATGACGAGCTTGTCCTGGGCGTGCGCCAGCGCGGCCGCCCCGGGACGGCACGGGACGCCCGCGTTCTGGAGCTCCTCGATGTGCGGCCCGGGGACGTGCTCGTGGTCGAACGTCACCACGTCGCAGCCCTTGGCGAACGCCACGAGATCGTCGAGGGAGCGGTCGTCGCCGACCCGCGTGTCCGGGACGGCCCTGGCGGCCGAGTCCCGCGGCCCCCCGGCGAGGACGCGCAGCGACACGCCGAGCCCGATCGCCGCCTGCTGGGTCATCCGGGCCAGCTGGCCCCCGCCCGCCATCCCGACGACCGGCATGTCGTCCCGACGGGGCCGGGCCGGGGGGCGCGGGGCGTCGTCCCCGCTGGAAAGAGGCTGAACCTTCACGTCGAAAGGCTATCGGGAGGCCGGAGCGAACGATTCACGCGGAGCCCGCGTCGAACGTGTGTGGGGATCTCGGCAATGGGCAGGGAACGCCGTGGAGGGTGTGGAACGTTCATGTTCGGACGTCCCACGGGCCACGGGCGTCTATTCTCGTGATGCCCCCGCAGCAGCAGCCGCGCGGCCGCCGAGCAGGACGTCGTGGCGTACAGACGAAAGTCCGGAAGGACGGTTCCCCTTCGTGAGCCTGGTCGCCAATCTCCACCGGCAGTTCGAGCACCTGGTGCGCGAGCTCGCCAAGTTCGGCAGTGTGGGCGCGATCGCGTTCGTCATCACGGTCGCGATCGGCAACGGCCTGCACACCGGGCTGGGGGTGGGGCCCCTCACGTCCAACGGCGTCGCCACGCTGATCGCGACGACGTTCTCCTACCTGGCGAACCGGTACTGGACGTTCCGGCACCGCGACCGCACCGGGCTGGGCCGCGAGTACGTCCTGTTCTTCGCGCTGAACGGCGTCGGCCTGGTGATCACCGAGCTGTTCATCGGGTTCTCGCACTACGTCCTCGGGCTGGACGGCGCCGTCTTCTACAACATCGCGCTGGTCATCGGCACCGGAGTGGCGACGCTGTTCCGCTTCTGGTCGTACAAGAAGTGGGTTTTCCTGCCGGCGTCGGCGCCGCAGGTCGCCCCGGCCTCCGGCCTGCCCGAGGCGCCGGACGCCCCGGAGGGCCCCGGCGCGACCCGCGCGGCGGCCGCCCCGGCCCAGTCCCCGTCCCCGCGCCTCGGCCACCCGCTCGACGCGCACGCCGCCGAGGACTACGCCGAGATCTAGGCGGAGCGCCGAGATCTAAGCGGGGCCGATCACGACGCGTTCGGCGGCCAGCCGGGCCTCGGCGGCCTCGCGCAGGAACACGCCGAACACCGCGGGGCGGGCCTGGATGAGCTCCAGCCGGCCGCCGTCCACCACCGCCAGTGAGCGGGCCAGGTAGAGGCCGAGGCCGGTGCCGCGGCCGCCGCTGACGGTCCGCTCGAAGATGCGGGGCTCCAGCTCGGACGGGATGCCGCTGCCCTCGTCGCCGATCTCGACCACCACCGAGCTCGCGCCGGGCTTGGTGTGGATGGTCACCGTCCCGGCGCCGTGCATCAGCGAGTTCTCCAGCAGCGTCGCGATGATCTGGGACAGGCCCTCGGGGTTGGTCATGCCGACCAGGCCCTGCTCGCCGACGATCCGCACGTCCCGGCCGGCCTTGCGGAAGCTCGGCCGCCACTCCTCCACCTGCTGCCGGATGATCTCGTCGATCGGGGACGGGACGGCGCCGCCGGTGCGGTCGTGCCGGGCGCGGGCGAGGAGCTGCTCGACCACCGCGACGAGCCGCTCGGTCTGCGCGACGGCCGCGGCGCCCTCCTCCCGGACGACGTCCGGGTAGTCGGCGGCCTCGATCATCTCCTCCAGCCGCATGGACAGCGCGGTCAGCGGCGTGCGGAGCTGGTGGCTGGCGTCGGAGGCGAACTCCCGGCTGGCGATCAGCAGGTCGGTGATGCGGACCGCGCTGTGGTCCAGCACCTCGGCGACCCGGTCGACCTCGGGGATGCCGTAGCGGCGGGGGCGCGGCCGGGCGTTGCCGCTGCCGAGCCGGTCGGCGGTCTCGGCGAGGTCGATCAGCGGCAGCGTCAGCCGGCGGGCCTGCACCATCGCCAGGCCGACGGTGACGGCGACGCCGAGCAGGGCCAGGCTGACGATCAGCAGCAGCCGCCGCAGCGCCTCGTCGCGGACCTGCGCCTCCGGGCGCGACACCCGCACCCGGACCGCGCCGTGCGCCGCCGCGGCGGACAGGACGCGGCCGCGCCGGGGCGGGCCGGCGGTGACCGTCCGGCCGTCCGGCAGCGTGATCGCGATGTGCCGGCCGGGGAACTCCCGCGCGATCTCCGCGCCGGTGACCGGCAGGCGGGACTCCAGGCGGTAGCCGACGCCGCCGGCGATGGAGGACGCCTCCCGGTCCAGCGACCGGCCGGCCTCCTCGTAGACGAGCTTGTGGGCGATGTAGGCGAGGGGTATGCCGAGCAGGAGGATCGCGACCACCGCCACCGCGAGCGTCGACAGGAGCAGTCGGCGCCTCATCAGGGCTCCTTCGAGGGTGGGGCCGCGGGCGATGCGGCACGGAGCCCCGGAGGCCTCTCGGGAAGGCCTCCGGCGTCCCGCACGACCGCGGCGGCCGGTGCTAGTCGCCGCGTTCGAACCGGAAGCCGACGCCCCGCACCGTGGTGATGTAGCGGGGGCTGCCGGCGTCGTCGCCGAGCTTGCGGCGCAGCCAGGAAATGTGCATGTCGAGGGTCTTGGTGGAACCCCACCAGTTGGTGTCCCACACCTCGCGCATGATCTGTTCGCGGGTCACGACCTTGCCCGCGTCGCGGACGAGGACGCGCAGCAGGTCGAACTCCTTGGTGGTCAGCTGGAGCTCCTGGTCGCCCATCCAGGCGCGGCGCGACTCGGCGTCGATCCGCACCCCCTGGACGATCGGTGTCTCGGTGCTGCCCCGGCGCAGCAGCGCCCGCACGCGGGCGAGCAGCTCGGCCAGCCGGAACGGCTTGGTCACGTAGTCGTCGGCGCCCGCGTCGAGGCCGACGACGGTGTCGACCTCGTCGGCGCGGGCGGTGAGGATCAGGATGGGCACGCCATGCCCCTCGGCCCGTACCCTGCGGGCCACCTCAAGGCCGTCCAGCTCGGGTAGGCCGAGATCGAGGACGATCAGGTCCACGCCGCCCCCGAGCGCCCGCTCCAGCGCCTGCGGGCCGTCGGGGCTGACTTCGACGGTGTACCCCTCGCGACGCAGCGCGCGGGCGAGAGGCTCGGAGATGGACGTGTCGTCCTCGGCGAGCAGTACTGAGGTCATGGACCGATCGTATGACCATTCTTGAACATTGCCCGGCATCCGCCGCGCTCTTGACCTGCGGTTTGCCACTCGTAGTACATCCTTGATCACCACGAACCCGGCCGAATCGGGCTGTAGTCCACATCCCGCCCGGCGGCGCGGGGCCCGGCGGTCACCCGAGAACCGCCACGGAGGCGGCCGGAAGCGCCAGCGAGGCCGTACCGGAATCGCCGATGCCGTCCGTGTCGAGGTGGATCGCCGGATCCGAGGCGAGCAGCAGGCGGGGGCGGGCGGCGCCGGGCGCCGACGCGGGGAGCAGGACGGGGAGGTCACCGAGGTTCGCCGCCACGCACACGCCGCCGCGCCACATCATCAGCCAGCGGGCCGAGTTGTCGTCCACCTCGACCCTGACCCCGGCGGTCCGGGGGTCGTTCAACTCCGGGGTGGCACGGCGCAGCGCGATCAGGGAGCGGTGCCATTCCAGCAGCTCGCGATGGGGTTCGCCGTCCGGCTCGGACCAGTCGAGGACGGACCGCCGGAACGTGTCCACAGCCTGTGGATCGGGGACCTCGCCGGCCCAGCCGTGCCGGGAGAACTCCCGCCGCCGCCCTTCGCTGACCGCACGCGCGAGGTCGGGGTCCTGGTGGTCGGTGAAGTAGCACCACGGCGTGGACGCGCCCCATTCCTCGCCCATGAAGAGCATGGGCGTGAACGGGGCGAGCAGGAGCAGCGCCGCGCCCACCTTGAGCAATTCCGGGGACGGAAGGAGGGCGGCCGTGCGGTCCCCTGCCGCGCGATTGCCCACCTGGTCGTGGTTCTGCAGAAAACCGAGGAACCTGTGCGCGGGAGTCCGCTGGACGTCCACCGGACGCCCGTGGCGGCGCCCCCTGTAAGTGGACATCGTCCCGTCATGGACGAAGACCTTGGTAAGGGCCTTCTTGAGCGTTTCCAGGGACCCGAAGTCGCAGTAGTAGCCCTGCCTCTCGCCAGTGAGGGCGGCGTGCAGGGCGTGGTGAAAATCGTCGCTCCACTGGGCGTCCAGACCGTCTCCGCCCGCTTCTCTGGACGTCACCAGGCGCGGGTCGTTCAGGTCTGATTCGGCGATGAGGAACAGTTCCCGCCCCAGATGGGCCGACAGGGCTTCTACGGCACAAGCCATCTCTTCAAGAATGTGCACGGCACTGTGGTCGGTGATGGCGTGGACGGCATCGAGGCGCAACCCGTCCATGTGGTAGTCGCGCAACCACATCAGCGCGTTCTGGACGACGAATGCGCGGACCTCCTCCGAGCCCTCCTGGTCGAAATTCACCGCGTCGCCCCAGGGAGTGGCATGGGCGCTCGTGAAGTACGGCCCGTAACTGCCGAGCCGGTTGCCGTCCGGGCCGAGATGGTTGTAGACGACGTCCAGGACGACGGCCAGCCCGCGTGCGTGGGCGGCGTCCACGAAGCGCTTCAACCCGTCCGGGCCGCCGTACGGCTCGTGCGGGGCCCAGAGGTGAACACCGTCGTAGCCCCACCCGTGCCTGCCCGGGAAGGACGCCACCGGGAGCAGTTCGACGGCGTCTATCCCGAGCGCCACCAGGTGGTCGAGACGTTCGGCCGCCGCGTCGAACGTCCCTTCCGGGGTGAACGTGCCGACGTGCATCTCGTAGAGGACGCTGCCCGGGAGCGGACGGCCATGCCAGTGCTGGTCCGTCCAGGCGAACCGCTCGTGGTCGTACATGCGGCTCTGACCGTGGACTCCGTCCGGCTGCCAGGGCGAGCGCGGGTCGGGCAGCACCTCGCCGCCGTTGTCCAGGACGAAGCCGTAGTCCGTCCCGTGGCCGGCGTCCGCCACCTCGGCCGCCCACCGCCCGCCGGCCAGCGCCTCCATGCGGTGGCGGGCGCCGCCGGCCATGACGTCGACCCGTCCGGCGGCCGGCGCCCACACCTCGAACCGGCTGCTCACCGATCGATCTCCCTAGGGACGAGCAGGGCGACGGGCAGGTGCTCGAACAGGCGCGAGGCGTCCAGGAACGGGCCCATGTGGGTGCAGCCGGTCAGGACGTCCCGCCAGCCCTGGCCGCGGACGTCCACCCGCGTGCCCTTCCAGCCGCCGCGGCGCTCCAGGCCGACGGGCAGCCGCGTGGCGAGCGCGACGGCCTCCCCGCGGGTGAATCCGACGACGTGCTCGGCGCCCGGCCCCCGCACGGCGACCGGCTCGTGCCGCGCTCCCGGCCCGAACCAGTCCGGGTGCGACCGACGGAGCCGCAGGACCCTGGAGGTGACCAGCAGCTTCTCGTCGTCCACCTCCTTCGGGCGGCGGCCGGTGTCGAGCCGGAGGAGGTGCTCGCGGCGCCGGCCGTAGTCGACCGGCCGCCGGTTGTCGGGGTCGACCAGCGCCAGGCCGGTCAGCTCGCAGCCCTGGTACAGGTCCGGGACGCCCGGCATCGCGAGCTGGACGAGCTTCTGCCCGAGCGTGTTCACGCGCGCGTACCGGGCCAGCCTGGCGACGAACGACGTCATGTCGGTGACGAGGTCCGGGTCGGCGAGGACGCCGCGCGCGTAGGCGAGGACGGCCTCCTCGTACTCGGCGTCCCGCTCGGCCCAGGAGGTCCGGGTCTTGGCCTCGCGCATCGCCTTGACGAGGAACTCCTCCAGGCGGCCGGCGGTGAGCGGCCACGCGCCGACGAGCGTCTGCCAGAGCAGGTATTCGAGGTCGGGCTCCAGGGGCGACGGGCCGGAACCCCAGGTCCGCCACCGTTCCACCGCTTCGATCCACTCGCCCGGCAACTCCGACAGGACGGCGAGCCAGGCCCGCACGTCCTCCTCGCGCTTGGTGTCGTGCGTGGACAGCGTCGTCATCGTCAACGGCCAGTCGCGGGCGATCCGGATGCAGTGAGCGTGGAATTCCTCCGGGCCGATGAAGAACCGCCCGGGGTCGCCGCCGACCTCGTTCAGCGAGGCCATGCGGTTCCAGCGGTAGAACGCCGTGTCCTCGACCCCCTTCGCGGCGAGCGGGGCGGACGTCTGCTGGAACCTCACGATGAACTCGGCGTCCGTGCGGTCGCCCTGGCCGAGCGCCAGCGCGACGACCGTTTCGAGGTCGCCGTGCAGTTCCTCCGGGAGATGCTCACGGGCGCGGCGGGAGGCCTCGTTCATGACGTCGACGGCCTGCTGCGGTGCGTCCTCCCCCGGGACCACGTACGCGCGGTAGACGGGCATGGCGACGAGCAGTTCGACCAGCGCCTTCTCCAGACCCGGGCGACGCTCGCCGACGACCCGTCGAAGGACGCGCAGAAGCCGGTCGATCTCGGGCTTGAGGCCGTGCGCGGCGGCGTGGCGGCGCGCCTCGTGCTCGACCTCCTCGAACCGCGCCGGATTCCCGGTGAGCGACACGTAGTAGTCGGTGAGCGGCTTCTCCCCGGCGGGGTCGACGAACAGCCCGCCGACCATGCCGAGCGAGTCGTAGCCGGTGGTGCCGGAGCACGGCCAGTCCGCCGGCAGCCGCTCATCCCCCTCGGTGATCTTCTCGACGAGCAGCCGCCGGCCCGGGGCCGCCTCCGCCAGCCGCCGCAGGTAGCCCCGGGGGTCGGCGAGGCCGTCCGGGTGGTCCACGCGCAGGCCGTCCACCAGGCCCTCCTCGACCAGGCCGAGCAGCAGCGCGTGCGTGCGCTCGAACACCTCCGGGTCCTCCTGCCGGAGCCCGATCAGCCCGGAGATGTCGAAGAAGCGGCGGTAGTTCGGCTCCCCCCTGCCAGGCGAGGGAGAGCCGGGCAGGACGAGCCGGCCGCCGCCCGCGTCCCAGTCGACGTCGAACCACTTCGCCAACGGCGACTCCCGCCCGTCGGCGATGACGGCAGCCAGCGGCATGTTCAGGTCGTGCGGGTCGGGGATCGCCATGTGGTTCGGGACGACGTCGACCAGCACCCCCAGCCCGTGCGCGTGGAACCGGGTGACCATGGCGCCGAACGCCTCGGGGCCGCCCAGCTCGTCCGACAGCCGGGAGTGGTCGACGACGTCGTACCCGTGCGTCGACCCGGGCGCGGCCTGCAGGATCGGGGACAGGTAGACGTGCGAGACGCCGAGAGAGGCCAGGTAGGGGGCGAGCGCGCCGGCCTCGGCGAAGCCGAAGCGCTCGTCGGGGGTCCCGCGGAGCTGGAGGCGGTAGGTCCCGGTCGGGGGCGCGGCGAGCGGATCCGCGGCGGGGGTGGTCGCTTCGGTGCTGTGGTCCTCGGACACGGCTTCCTCGGGGGGATCGTCGGCGGGGGGCGGTTCCTCGGGGGCGGGCTCGGCGTGCGGCGCGTCGTCCATCGCGGACCCTCAGACCCGGCGCAGGACCTGGACGGAGCGCGCGCCCACCTGGACGGTCTCGCGGGCCTTCACGATCGGCGACTCCTCCTCGGCCAGCAGGGGGTCGGCGGTGTCGAGCATCTTTATCCACATCTGCCCGTACAGCGCGGGCGGAAGCGTGAACGGCAGGTCCCCGTCGTGCGCGTTGAACAGCAGCAGGAAGGAGTCGTCCTTGACCTGCCGCCCGCGCCGGTCGGGCTCCCCGATCGCGTCGCCGTTCAGGAACACGTCGAGCGCCTTGTTGAACCCGGCCGACCAGTCGCCGTCCGACATCTCCGTCCCGCCCGGCGTGAACCAGACGAGGTCCGGCAGGTCCTCGGGCCGGGAGGCCGCGCGGGCGCGCTTGCTCCGCTGGTCGCCCAGGAAGAACCGCCTCCGGCGGAACACCGGATGCTCGGTGCGCAGCGCGGACAGGCGGCGAACGAAGTCGAGCAGCGGGCCGCGCTCATCAAAGAACGTGTCGTCGCGCAGGCCTGTCCAGTCGACCCACGACAGCTCGGTGTCCTGGCAGTAGGCGTTGTTGTTGCCGCCCTGCGTCCGGCCTATCTCGTCGCCGTGCAGCAGCATCGGGACGCCCTGCGACAGGAACAGCGTGGTCAGGAAGTTGCGCTTCTGGCGCTCGCGGAGCGCGATCACGTCGAGGTCGTCCGTCGGGCCCTCGTGGCCGGAGTTCCACGACCGGTTGTCGTTCGTGCCGTCCCGGTTGCCCTCGCCGTTGGCCTCGTTGTGCTTGCCGTCGTAGGAGACGAGGTCGTGCAGCGTGAACCCGTCGTGGCACGTCACGAAGTTGATCGAGGCGATGGGGCGGCGGCCGTCGTCGGCGTACAGGTCGGACGAGCCCGTCAGCCTGGACGCGAAGTCGGGCATGGCGCCCGGCTGCCCGCGCCAGTAGTCCCGCGTCGTGTCGCGGTACTTGCCGTTCCACTCCGTCCACAGCGGCGGGAAGTTGCCGACCTGGTAGCCGCCCTCCCCGACGTCCCACGGCTCGGCGATCAGCTTCACCTGCGAGACGACCGGGTCCTGCTGGACGAGGTCGAAGAACGCCGACAGCCGGTCCACCGCGTGCAGCTCGCGCGCCAGCGTCGCGGCCAGGTCGAAGCGGAACCCGTCCACGTGCATCTCGGTCACCCAGTACCGCAGCGAGTCCATGATCATCTGCAGCACGTGCGGGCTGCGCATCAGCAGGCTGTTGCCGGTGCCCGTGGTGTCCATGTAGTAGCGGGGGTCGTCCTCGGCGAGCCGGTAGTACGAGGCGTTGTCGATGCCCCGGAGCGACAGCGTCGGCCCGAGGTGGTTGCCCTCGGCCGTGTGGTTGTAGACCACGTCCAGGATCACCTCGATCCCGGCCTCGTGCAGCGCCTTCACCATCGCCTTGAACTCCAGCACCTGCTCGCCCCGCTGCCCGGACGAGGAGTACTCGTTGTGCGGCGCGAAGAACCCGATGGTGTTGTAGCCCCAGTAGTTGCGCAGCCCGCGGCTCGTCAGCGCGTCGTCGTGGACGAACTGGTGGACGGGCATCAGCTCCACCGCCGTCACGCCGATCGAGCGGAGATGATCGGTGATCACCGGATGGCCGAGGCCCGCGTAGGTGCCGCGCAGCGCCGGCGGGATCTCCGGATGCCGGGCGGTGAGGCCCTTGACGTGCGCCTCGTAGATCACCGTCTCGTGGTAGGGGATGCGGGGCGGGCGGTCGTCGCCCCAGTCGAAGTAGGGGCTGACGACCACCGACCGCATCGTGTGGCCCGCCGAGTCGGCGTCGTTGCGCGACCACGGGTCGCCGAAGTCGTACCCGAAGCACGACTCGTTCCAGTCGATCTCGCCCTCGACGGCCTGCGCGTACGGGTCGAGCAGCAGCTTCGCCGGGTTGCAGCGCAGGCCGCGGCGCGGATCGTAGGGCCCGTGCACCCGGAACCCGTAGCGGCGTCCCGGCATGACGCCCGGCAGGTAGCCGTGCCAGACGAACGCGTCCACCTCCGGGAGCGGGAACCGCGTCTCCTCGCCGTCGCCCGCCGGCCCGTCGAACAGGCACAGCTCCACCCGCTCCGCCACCTCGGAGAACACCGCGAAGTTCGTGCCCGCGCCGTCGAACCGCGCCCCGAGGGGGTACGCGTCCCCCGGCCAGACCTGCGCCACCGTCCCGCCTCCCGTCCGTGCGGGCACCGGGGACGACGGAACGCGCGCCGGGGCCGCACGCGGAAAGCCCTTCCCGCTGAGGGGTGGATCACACCGATTCGGACCCCTCTGGCAAGAACGGACACGGCTGGGCTATCTTAGGGGAGCCTTACCTTATTGAGGGCGCCCTTACCTTCGCAGGTCGGGGCGTCCGCCCAGGACGAGCCGCACGGAAGGTCTCCCGCCCGCATGTACGTCTGCATCTGCAACGCCGTCACCGAGGACGACGTCCGCGGCTGCATGGCGGACGGCTGCACGACCGCCAAGGCCGTCAAGGCGGCCTGCGGGTTCAAGCCGAACTGCGGCTCGTGCACCAAGCGCATCCACCAGATGGTCAGCGAGTACCGGACGGCCGGCGAGCTCGCCGACGCCCTCACCGGCGGACCGCTCGGCCTCTCCGCCGTCCCCGAGCCCTCCGCATCCGAGATCGGCGTCCCCGGAGACGCCGTCGAGACCGCCGAAGGAGGCGCCGCACCGCCCACCGCCGCCTGAACCGACGACCCCGCACGAACGGAACGGACGGGTTCGTGTGGGGGTCAGTGCTGTCCAGAAACAGCCGGACATGCGAGCATGGGCGGCATGGATGGCGACAAGGACATCATCGCGCTGCTGAACGACCAGCTCACCGCGGAGCTGACGGCGATCAACCAGTACTTCCTGCACTCCAAGATGCAGGAGAACTGGGGCTTCACCCGCATCGCCAAGCACACCCGCGACGAGTCGTTCGACGAGATGCGGCACGCGGAGCGGCTCACCGACCGGATCCTGTTCCTGGAAGGGCTCCCGAACTACCAGAAGCTCGGCACCCTGCGCATCGGGCAGACCATCGTCGAGCAGCTGGAGGCCGACCTCGCGATCGAGATGGAGGCCGTCGAGCGGCTGCGCCCCGGCATCGAGCTGATGCGCTCGCGCGGCGACGTCACCTCCGCCCGCATCTTCGAGGACATCCTCGCCGACGAGGAAGAGCACATCGACTACCTGGAGACCGAGCTGAGCCTCGTCCAGGCCCTCGGCGAGCAGAACTACCTACAGCGGCTCACCGGTTCTCCCGGCGACGACGGCCCGAGCCCCGTCTGACCCCTACGGCGCCTCCGCGGCCGCCGGGCCGCCGCTCCTGCGCAGCACGTACGGCTGGATGATCCCGAGACCGCGGACCGGGCGTCGCACGATGCGGGTCACCTCGTAGCCCGGCGCGTCCTCCAGCCGCGCCGCCAGCTCCCCGTCGATCACGACCGCGCCCGGCCGGGCCAGCGACGTCAGCCGGGCCGCGAGGTTCACGGTGGTGCCGAACACGTCGCCCATCAGCGGCAGGACGGGCCCGTACGCGACGCCGACCCGCACGTCCGGGACCTCCGTCTCGTCCTGGATGGCCGCCGCCACCGTCAGCGCGATCTCCGCGCCGACCTCCGGCGTCTCCGCGCTGAACAGCACCTCGTCGCCGAGCGTCTTGACAAGCCGGCCGCCGCAGGTGGCGATGATGTCGGCGGCGGTCTCCTCGAACCACTCCACGACGCGGGCCAGCTCGATCTCCTCCAGCTCCCGGCTGACCTGGGTGAAGGAGACCATGTCGGCGAACCCGACCGTGGTCATCGGGCGCCCCGCCGGATCGCCGTTCTCCCGGGTCGCCGCCGCCGCCAGCGCCCGCGTCCCCGCCGCGGCGAGCTGCCGCCGCCACGCGTGCACGACCAGCGGCTCGAACTCGCCGATGTGCTTCTCGGCGATGTCCACCACCGTGTCCACCGCCTCCGCGGACGGCGCCTCGTGCAGATCGTGCGTCAGCATGCTCCGCAGCAGGTTGACCTGCCATTCGGCGAGCCGCGTCATCGTCTGGCCGAACGCCCGGACCAGCCGGACCACGCCCTCCTCGTCCAGGATCCCGTCGTCGACGAGCCTGCGGAGGCGGTCGAGCGCCGCGACGTCGCCCTCGGTGTAGGCGATCGTGTCGTCCGGCATCGACGGGTAGCCGAACGCCCGCCAGATCCGGCCCGCGAACTCCCGGGAGACCCCCGACAGCCGGACCGCGTCCACGCGGTTGTACCGCAGCTCGCCTCCGAGCAGGAGCTCTTCGATCTCCTTCGGATCCGGCAATCCGGCCGCCATCATCCGCCCCTCAGTCCGCCGCCGCCATGGGCCGTGGCGGCGGCGTCGTGGATCGGTACCCGCCCATATCGTCGCAGATCAGAAACCGGATCACCGCCCGGATCATCGATCCCCGCTCCGCGCTCACCGGACGTGCACCACATCTCCGGCGCTGACCGCGCTGTCCCCGGCCGTCCCGGCGACCACGAGGCGGCCCGCCCCGTCCACGTCCCGCGCCGTCCCGGCCAGCCGCTCGCCGCCGGGCAGCTCCACCCCGACCCGCCGGCCGAGCGTCGCGCACAGATCCTTGTAGGCGGTACGCAGCCCGCTGGTCTCCGGATCACCGCCGAGCGCCGTCCACTCCCGGTACCAGGTCGCGTACTCCCGCAGGATCGCGCGCAGCAGCGGCGCCCGGTCGCTCAGCGGCGCCCCCTCGATCGCCAGGGACGTCGCCGTCGGCACGGGCAGCTCGTCCTTCCGCAGGCCCACGTTCAGGCCGACGCCGACGACCAGCCCGTCCTCGACCTTCTCCACGAGGATCCCGGCCAGCTTCCGGTCTTCGACGATCACGTCGTTCGGCCACTTCAGCCGCGCGTCCACCGCCACGTCGCCGCCGTCGCCGAGGAACCCCTCACCCGTCTGCGACCAAGCGGTCATCCGCCGGACGGCGGTGGCGACGGCGACGCCGGTCAGCAGCGACCCCCACCCGAGCAGCGGCACCGGTACCCGCGGGCGCAGCAGCATCGAGAACGCCAGCCCCGACCGCGCCGGCGCCGACCACACCCGCCCGAGCCGCCCGCGGCCCGCCGTCTGCAGCTCGGTGACCAGCACGGTCCCCTCCGGCGCCCCCTCCCGCGCCCGGACCGCGAGATCGGCGTTCGTGGACCCCGTCTCCGCCACGACGCGGACCTCCCGCCACAGCCCGCCGTCCCGCACGAGCGCGCGCTGGAGCGCCGCCTCGTGCAACGGCGGCCGATCGAGATCCCCATAAGGTGAGTCGCTCACGTACCCATCCAACCCCACCGCGAGTTCGATCTTGGGACCGCGTCCGGCGGCGGAGCACCCGGTCGTTAAGGTGCCGTCCATGGATGGTGTGACGCTGCGGCGCGACGGACATGTCGCGGAGATCGTGCTGGACCGGCCCGAGGCCCTCAACGCCCTGTCGACCGCGATGGCGCGCCGCCTCGCCGGCGTCTGCGCCGAGGTGGCGGCGGACCCGGCGGTACGCGCGGTGGTGCTCGCCGCGGCCGGGGAGAAGGCGTTCTGCGTCGGCGCCGACCTCAAGGAACGCAACGCCATGACCGACGACGAGATACTCGCGCAGCGCCCCGTCTTCCGCGCCGCCTTCGGCGGCGTCCTCGACCTGCCGCAACCCGTCATCGCAGCCGTGCACGGTTATGCGCTCGGCGGCGGCTGCGAGTTCGCCCTCTCCGCCGACCTGATCGTCGCCGACGAGACCGCCGTCTTCGGCCTCCCCGAAGTGAGCGTCGGCCTCGTCCCCGGCGGCGGCGGCACCCAGCTCGCCCTCCGCCGCCTCGGCCCCGGCAAGGCCGCCGACCTCGTCTTCACCGGCCGCCGGCTCGGCATCGACGAGGCCCTCGACTACGGCCTCGCCGACCGCAGGGTCCCGGCCGGAACGGCCCGCGAGGAGGCCCTCACCCTGGCCGCCGCGATCGCGCAGAACTCCCCGACCGCCGTCCGCGCCGCCAAGCGCGCCATGCGCCTCGGCGGCGGCGTCGGCCTGGACGCCGGCCTCGACCTCGAAGAGAACGCCTGGCGCACGGTCGCCTTCTCCGCCGACCGCCGCGAGGGCATCGCCGCCTTCAACGAGAAGCGCAACCCGGTCTGGCCCAGTTAGCCCAGGGGGACGACCCCCTGGAACCCCCGTCACGACGCGCATGCGCCCTCCGCTCGCTGCGCTCGCTCCACGCGCCTGCCCGTGACCCCGGCTGAGGTCGCGTCCAAGAGACGGTGGGTTAGGTGAGGGCGTCGGAGCGGCCGGCCGCGAGGCGGGACCATTGGGATGCGGGGCGGCCGTTGGTTCGGAAGAAGCCGCCTTCTATGGAGCCGTCTCGGGGCCAGCCTTCTGGGGAGTCCTCCCAGTCCTCCTGGCGGCCGTAGACGGTCATGTCCATCAGGGAGTAGGCGATGTCCAGCGCTTCGACGCCGCGGCCGGTGGTCCAGTAGGTCTCGAACACGCGGTCGCCGTCGCGGAAGTAGCAGACCAGGTAGAACATGCCGGGCCGGCGGCCTGCCAGCAGGGTCTCGGCCGAGTCCTGGGCGGAGTACCAGGGGACGTCCCAGCCCATGAAGTCGCGGTAGCGGACGCTCTCCTTGTAGGGGCCCTGGCAGAACGTGGCGTAGGTGATCCCGGCGGCGTGCAGGGAGGACAGCTCGCGGACCTGCCCGTTGTAGTACGTGCAGCCCTCGCACTGCTCGGCGGCGCGCCGGCCCTCGTGCCACATCATGTAGTAGGCGATCAGCTGCCGGCGGCCCTCGAAGGCGTCCAGCAGCGTGACCAGGCCGTCCGGGCCGATGAGCGGCGTCGTGGCGTCCACCTCCACCATCGGGAGGCGGCGGCGGGCCGCCGCGATCGTGTCGCCCGCGCGGGTGTGGGCCTTCTCGCGGACGCGCAGCGCGTCCAGCTCGGCCTGGAAGGTCGATCGGTCGGTCACCTTGGGCTTCGGCAGTGTCTCGTTCATGGTTCTTCCCTTCGTTTCGGAGGATCGTCACCACACCGACGAAGGACATCCGCCCTGGATCGACATCACGGGCAAAGTTTTTCGCGGTCAGAGAGCGCGGAGGCGTTCTGCCAGGTAGCGGCGCTCCGGCTCGGTGGGGGCCAGCTTGAGCGCCTCCTCGTAGGCCTCCCTCGCCTCGCCCGGGCGGCCGGCCCGGCGCAGGAGGTCGGCCCGGGTCGCGGGCAGGAGGTGGTATCCGGCGAGCCGCCCGGACGCGGTGAGCTCGTCGACCAGCGCCAGGCCGGCGGGGACGCCGTCCGTCATCGCGACCGCCACGGCGCGGTTGAGGTCCACGACCGGGGACGGCGCCAGCCGGGCCAGCTCGGTGTACAGGGCCGCGATCTGCGGCCAGTCCGTGCTCGCGGCGTCGGGCGCGGTGGCGTGGCAGGCGGCGATGGCGGCCTGGAGTTGGTAGGGCCCGGCGCTGCGCCTGGCCAGCGCCCGGTCGAGCGTCGCCACCCCCTCGGCGATCAGGGTCCGGTCCCAGCGGGAGCGGTCCTGGTTCTCCAGGGTGACCAGGACGCCGTCCTCGGTGCGGGTCGCGCGGCGGGCCTCGTGGAACAGCATCAGGGCGAGCAGGCCGCGCGGCTCGGGCTCGGTCGGCATCAGCCCGACGAGGGCCCGGGTCAGGCGGACGGCCTCCGCGGTCAGGTCCCGGCCCTCGTCCTCGTCGTAGCCCTGGTTGAAGATCAGGTAGAGCACCGCGAGGACGGCGGCGAGCCGCTCCGGGAGCAGCTCGGGGGGCGGGACCCGGTACGGGATCCCGGCCTCCCCGATCTTTCGCTTCGCCCGGACCAGGCGCTGCGCCATCGTGGTCTCGGCGGTCAGGAAGGCCCTGGCGATCTCGGCGGTGGTCAGCCCGGCGAGCGTGCGGAGGGTCAGCGCGACCCGGGCGGGGAACGGCAGCGCCGGGTGGCAGCAGGTGAAGATCAGCCGCAGCCGGTCGTCCGGGACGTCCTCTTCGGGTTCGCCGGGCACGGCGAGCCGGCGCAGCCTGGCCGCGCCCGCGGCGTCGCGGCGCAGCCGGTCGAGCGCGCGGTTGCGGGCCGCCGTCGTCAGCCACGCGCCGGGCCTGCGCGGGACGCCGTCGCGCGGCCAGGTCGCCAGCGCGGCGGCGAACGCGTCCTGCGCGCAGTCCTCGGCGAGGTCCCAGTCGCCGGTGAGCCCGATCAGGGTCGCGACCACCTGGCCCCACTCGGACCGGTACGCCGCGTCGACCGCCGACCGGACGGCGTCGGTCATTCCCACAGGGGACGGATCTCCACGCCGCCCCAGCGCGCGTAAGGGTGGCCGGCGGCGATGCCGATGGCCTCGTCGAGGTCCGCGCACTCGACGATCACGATGCCGCCGACGACGTCCTTCGTCTCGGCGAACGGGCCGTCCGAGACCAGCGTCTCGCCCTCGCGGACCCGGACGGTGGTCGCGTCCACCACCGGCCGCAGCCGGGCGCCGTAGAGCCGGGCGCCGCGCCGTTCCAGGTCCGCGATCCATGCCTGGTGCACCGGATCGGCCGCGATCTCCTCGTTGGACGGGGAGCGCGTCTCGTCGTCGCAGATCAGCAGCGCGTACTTCATTCGAGGTGCTTCACCATGTGGACGATGTACCGGCCGCCGATGTCCTCGCGGCCCGTCTCCCGGTAGCCGATGCGTTCGTAGAGGGCGATGTTCTTGGTCATCAGCTCGTTGGTGTAGAGGCGCAGGCTCGGGAGGGACAACGTGCGGGCCCGTTCCTCCGCGAAGGAGAGCAGGGTGCCGCCGATGCCCCGGCCGTGGTGGGCGGGGGCGACGGCGACGTTCTCCACCAGGAGCGCGCCGTCCTCGGGGATGAGGACGATGAGGCCGTCCGGGCCGTCGCCGGTCACGAAGACCCGGCCGGCGTCGATGAGGGCCCCGTAGTCGGCGTCCATGGGAAGCGGGCGGGTGCCGATGACCTCGGCCCAGGGGGCGTAGGCCGCCTCGACGATCTCCTCGATGCGCGGGCGGTCGGGTCGTGCGGCGGTTCTGATCATGGTCACCCCGTGTTCTGGAGGCCGGCGGCCACTCCGTTGACCGAGAGGAGGAGCAGAGATTCGAGGTGGGTCCGCTCGTCCTCGTCGTCCACGCCCGCGCGGAGGGCCTTGAGGGCGCGGAGCTGGAGGTGGGAGAGGGCGTCCACGTAGGGGTTGCGGAGCTCGACCGCGCGGGAGAGGACGCGGCGGTTCTCCAGGAGGCGGTCGTGTCCGGTGACCGCCAGGACGAGGCGGTGCGTGCGGTCGTACTCGGCGAGGACGGCGGCGGAGAGCTCGGGGCGCTCGCCGAGGGCCAGGTAGCGCTCGGCGATCGCGCGGTCGGACTTGGCGAGGCTCATCTCGGCGTTGTCGAGGAGCGTGTTGAACAGCGGCCACGCCTCGTAGGCCTCGCGCAGCCCGGTGAGGTCGCGGCCGTCGTCGGAGACGGCGGCCAGGCCGCTGCCGAGGCCGTACCAGCCGGGCAGGTTGACGCGGGTCTGCGTCCAGGCGAACACCCAGGGGATGGCGCGCAGGTCCTCCAGGCCGCGGGCCGCCTTGCGGCGGGCGGGGCGGGAGCCGATGCGCAGCTCTGAGATCTCCTCCAGGGGGCTGACGCGGGCGAACCAGGCGGCGAAGCCGTCGGTCTCGACGAGGCTCCGGAAGGCGGCCTCGGCGGCCTCGCCGATCTTGTCGGCGAGGGGGCGGAAGCGGGCCGCGGCCTCGCGGGCGCGGTCCTGGACGGGGTCGGTCGAGGCCAGCAGGACGGCGCTGGTGACCTGCTCGACGTGCCGCTTGGCGATCTCGGCGTGGCCGTACCGGGCGAAGATCACCTCGCCCTGCTCGGTGACCTTGAAGCGGCCTGCGACCGAGCCGGGGGCCTGCGCGAGGATGGCGCGGTTGGCGGGGCCGCCGCCGCGGCCGAGGGAGCCGCCGCGCCCGTGGAACAGGGTCAGCGTGATGTCGTGCCGGGCCGCCCACGCGGTGAGGGCCTCCTGCGTGTCGTACAGGTGGAGGGTCGCGCTGGTCGGGCCGAGCTGCTTGGCGGAGTCGGAGTAGCCGAGCATGACCTCCAGGCGGCGACCGGTCTCGTCCAGGCGTCGCCGGACGGCCGGGATCTCCAGCATCCCGTCCAGGACGGACGGGGCACGCTCCAGGTCCTCGCCGGTCTCGAACAGCGGGATCACGTCGAGGACGGGCGCGCCGTCGCCGAGGGACGCGGCGAGCTCGTGCACGTTGGCGATGTCGGCGGCGGACCGGGTGAACGACACGATGTAGCGGTGGCAGGCCCGGACGCCGAAGCGGTTCTGGATCCAGGCGACCGTCCGGAGGGTGTCCAAGATTTCGTCGGTCATCTCGGAGTGGTCGCCGTCGAGTTCGGCCAGCGCCTTCTCGTGCAGTTCGGAGTGCTGGCGGATCTCCAGCTCGGCCAGGTGGAAGCCGAACGTCTCGACCTGCCAGACGAGCTGCTGGACGCGCCCGTACGCCTGCCGGGTCGCCCCCGCGCCGGCGAGGGAGTCCTGGACGGTGCGCAGGTCGGCGAGCAGCTCGTCCGGGGACGCGTAGGCCAGGTCGGCGTCGCGCTCGCGGGTCGCGGCGATGCGGGCCGCCGCGTAGAGGAGGAGCTGCCGGTGCTCCTCGCCTGGCGACCGCTCGGCGATCTCGCGGAGGCGGGACGGGTGCGCGGTGCGGGCGGCGGCGAGCGCGTTCAGCAGGTCCTTCGACGGGGGCGTGGTCGACTCGTGGACGGTCAGCTCCCGGCCGACGCGGGCGCACGCGTTCTCCAGGGCGCGCAGGACGTGGTCCGCCTGGATCATGACGGCGTCCCGGGTGACCTGGGCGGTGACGTAGGGGTTGCCGTCGCGGTCGCCGCCGATCCAGCTCCCGAACCGCAGGTAGGGGCGGGCCTTCGGCGGGCGGGTCCCGGTGCGCTCGCCGTCCAGGGCGCGGTCCAGGGCCCGGTAGACGGCCGGGACGACACGGAAGATCGTCTCGTCGAACGCGGCCATCGCGGTGCGGACCTCGTCCAGCGGGTCGATCTGGGTGCCGCGGCGCAGCGCCGTCCGCCACAGCAGGTCGATCTCCTCGCGGAGGCTGCGCTCGGTCTCCTGGCGCTCGGACGCGCCGGGCCCCGCGTTCAGCCGGGCCAGCAGGTCGCTGATCCGCTGGATGGCGGTGACGACGGCGCGGCGGCGCGCCTCGGTCGGGTGGGCGGTGAAGACGGGGCGGAACTCCAGGCCCTCGATGATCGCGTCGAGCCGGCCGTCGCCGGACGCGCGGATCTCCTCGATCGCGGCGGCGGCCGAGCCGGGCACCGTGTCACCGGTGTCGCGCTCCCGCAGCGTCCGGATGCGGTGGTGCTCCTCGGCGAGGTTCGTCAGGTGGAAGTACACGGTGAACGCGCGGGCGACCTGCCCGGCGCGTTCCAGCGACCAGCCGTCGACCAGGGCGGCGACCTCCTCGATGCCCGTCTCGCCGCGGCGGGCCGCGATCACCGCGCGGCGGAGCCGCTCGACGTCGTCCAGCAGTCCGGTGCCGCCGTACTCCACGAGGGAGTCGCCGAGCATGGCGCCGAGCAGCCGAACGTCGCGGCGCAGCGGTTCGGGCATCTCCTGCCGAAAGGTGTCACGCGTCTTCGTAGCCACCCGCCCAAGCGTAACGAGCGGCCCGGGACCGGCGCCCATCCCGGTCACCGGCACCCGGCCGCGACCGCCCGATCAGCGTGCGGTTACCCTGGCCCGCATGGCGATGGAAGCCCCTGAACCCCCCGTCGGCTACGACGTCCACACCACGGCGGGCAAGATCGCGGACCTGGAGCGCCGCCGCTACGAGGCGGTGCACGCCGGTTCGGCGCGGGCCGTGGAGAAGCAGCACGCCAAGGGCAAGATGACCGCCCGGGAGCGGATCGACGCGCTGCTCGACCCCGGCTCGTTCGTGGAGTTCGACGAGATGGCGCGGCACCGCTCCACCAATTTCGGGATGGAGAGGAACCGGCCCTACGGCGACGGCGTCGTCACCGGGTACGGGACGGTGGACGGCCGCCCGGTCGCGATCTTCAGCCAGGACTTCACCGTCTCCGGCGGCTCCCTCGGCGAGGTGTTCGGCGAGAAGATCGTCAAGGTGATGGACCACGCGCTCAAGACCGGCTGCCCGGTCATCGGGATCAACGACTCCGGCGGCGCGCGGATCCAGGAGGGCGTGGTCGCGCTCGGCCTGTACGCGGAGATCTTCAAGCGGAACGTGCACGCGTCCGGCGTCATCCCGCAGATCTCGCTGGTGATGGGGCCGTGCGCGGGCGGCGCCGTGTACTCGCCGGCGATCACCGACTTCATCGTCATGGTCGACCAGACCTCGCACATGTTCATCACCGGCCCGGACGTGATCAAGACGGTCACCGGCGAGGAGGTGACGATGGAGGAGCTGGGCGGGGCGCGATCGCACAACTCCCGGTCCGGGGTGGCGCACTACCAGGGGTCGGACGAGGACGACGCGATCGAGTACGTCAAGGCGCTGCTGTCCTACCTGCCGTCCAACAACCTCGCCGACGCGCCCGTGTTCGACGTGCCCGTGGACGTGACCGAGACCGACGAGGAGCTCGACGCCCTCATCCCCGACTCGCCGAACCAGCCGTACGACATGCACACCGCCATCGAGCACGTGCTGGACGACGGCGAGTTCCTGGAGGTCCAGGAGCAGTTCGCACCCAACATCATCGTCGGGTTCGGCCGGGTCGAGGGGCACTCGGTCGGCATCGTCGCCAACCAGCCGATGCAGTTCGCCGGGACGCTCGACATCGACGCCTCCGAGAAGGCCGCCCGGTTCGTCCGGACCTGTGACGCGTTCAACGTCCCGGTGATCACGTTCGTCGACGTCCCCGGCTTCCTCCCCGGCACCGACCAGGAGTGGAACGGCATCATCCGGCGGGGCGCCAAGCTGCTGTACGCCTACGCCGAGGCGACCGTCCCGCTCGTCACGATCATCACGCGCAAGGCGTACGGCGGCGCCTACGACGTCATGGGGTCCAAGCACCTCGGCGCCGACATCAACCTGGCGTGGCCGACCGCGCAGATCGCGGTGATGGGCGCGCAGGGCGCGGTCAACATCCTGTACCGGCGCGAGCTGGCCGCCGCGGACGACCCGGACGCCCGCCGCGCCGAGCTGATCACCGAGTACGAGGACACCCTCGCCAACCCCTACATCGCGGCGGAGCGGGGCTACATCGACAACGTGATCAAGCCGTCCGAGACGCGCGGGCAGGTCGTGCGCGCGCTGCGGGCGCTGCGCGACAAGCGCACGACCCTGCCGCCGAAGAAGCACGGGAACATCCCGCTGTGACCGGAGCACGCCCCATGGACCGGGAGATGTGGTGACCGCCGAGAACAAGCCGTTCCTCCAGGTCGTCCGCGGCGACCCCACGCCGGAGGAGATCGCGGCGCTCGTCGCCGTGCTCACCGCCCGCGCACGCGCCGCCGCGGCCCGCGGCGGCGCCGGGACCGGTGCCGGGCCGTCGCGCTGGGCCGACCGGACGCGGCTCGTCCGCGGCACGGTCGCGGGCGGTCCCCGGCCGCGCGGGGCGGGAGCCTGGCGGGCGAGCGGGCTGCCCCGCTGATCGTTTCCGTGCGCGGGACCGCGGGCGGGCCGGTCTCCGCGTAGCGACATGTCACCCTGGTTCGCGCCCAGTGGGGGCTCGGCACGAATAGGGTGGAAGGCCATGGCCACCTCGGAGTACGTCCCACAGCCCGCGCGATACGCGATCTTCGTCGACGCGGGATACCTCTACGCGGCCTCCGGGGCCCTGCTGCTCGGTTGCGGCTCGCGCCGCGAGTACCGGGTCGCCGCCGAGAAACTGATCAAGGCGCTGACCGACCACGCCGACGAGCAGCGGCGCGGTGAGCTGCTCCGGGTGTACTGGTTCGACGCGGCGCCCAAGCGGCAGCCGACCGTCGACCAGCGCGTGATCGCGAACCTGCCGCTGGTGAAGCTGCGCCTCGGCAACCTGAACGCGCAGGGCCAGCAGAAGGGCGTGGACGCCCAGCTCCGCGCCGACCTGGAGGCCCTCGCCCGGCACCGCGCGATCACCGACGCGGTGCTGCTGGCCGGCGACGAGGACATGCTGCCCGCCGTCGAGGCCGCGCAGCGGTACGGCGTCCGCGTGCACCTGTGGGGCGTGGAGCCGACGCACGGCTCCAACCAGGCCGAATGGCTGGTGTGGGAGTCCGACACGGTCGAGGTGCTGGCCGCCGACTTCCTGCGCCCCTACTTCACCAAGGCCAAGGTCCTGCCGGTGCCCGCGCCCGGGACCGCCGCCGCGGTCCGGGACGCCGCGGCCGCCGCGCACCGCACCAGCCCCGTCCCGTCGCCGTCGCAGGTGTTCGCGGGACGCCCCCCGGTCAAGCCCGCGGCGGCCGTCCGCACGACGGTGCCGGTGCCGGGCGCGGCGACGCCCGCCACGGTGGCCGCGTCGATGAACTCCACGGCCAGCACCCCGTCCGACGGCAAGCTCGGCCCCGACCGCGACCACATGCTGGAGATCGGCGAGCACGTCGCGCAGAAGTGGATCTTCGAGCGGGGCCGGGACAACATCCGCGACCTGCTGCCGGGCCCGATCCTGCCGCCCGTGATCGACAAGGAGCTGCTGATCGAGGCCGAGAAGACGCTGGGCTCCTCCCTGCGCCCCTACCAGGAGGCCCGCACCTGGCTGCGGGACGGTTTCTGGGAGCGCGTGTACCGGGAGTTCGGCATCGGCATCGGCAAGTCCGACTAGCCGCGGGGGCCCGTCCCCGGAGCCGGTCCCGATTCCCCCCTGAACGTGAACACGTTTAGCAATTGCTCGGACACCACGCGTCGCGCCTCGGTAAGGTCCCGGCCGTATTGGGGGGTGAGCCGTGCATGGGGCCTCATCGAGGACGATCACGGGCCGCCGCGCTCCCGCTCGCCGCGGCCCTCGCGCTGACCGGCGGCGCGCTGTCCGGCTGCGAGTCGCCCGTCCCGTTCTACCGGCCCGGGGAGGGCGGCGCGGACGATCCGGCGGTCGGGCTCGGCGGGCCCGCGCCCTACACGCGGGCGCTGCCGGACCGGGCCCCGGCGGACGGGGCGGCGCCGCCCGCCCCGCCCGGCGGCGAGGTGCCCGTCGCACCGGCCGGCGGGCGCGTCTACGCCGCCACCGGGGCCGGGATGATCGCGCCGAACGCGCGCGGGATGCCGGCCCGCCTGTACGTCGCGGGCGGCCGGGTCGTCAGCGTCGTCGACCCCGCCACGCTCCGCGTCGCCGGCCGCGCCGAGCCCTGGACGGCCGTGTCGGGGATCGTGCCGTCGTGGGATCTGCGGCGGCTGTGGGCCATCGACCGGGCGCACGGCGCGCTCGTCCCCGTCGGGCCGCGCAGCGGGCGGCGCGGCCGTCCCGTCCCGGTCACCGCGCCGGCCGGGCTCTACTTCACCCCC
The DNA here is from genome assembly GCF_900115095.1 of Actinomadura madurae. GTDB lineage: Bacteria > Actinomycetota > Actinomycetes > Streptosporangiales > Streptosporangiaceae > Spirillospora > Spirillospora madurae. Next base: position 86,912 of record NZ_FOVH01000003.1, on the reverse strand, counting down.
GACGGGCAGGACGCGCTGGTGCTGGCGCGCCGCCCGTCCCGGATCGACGTGCGCGACCCGCGCACCATGGCGCCGCGCGCGGCGACCCCGCTGCCGTGCGACGCCGGGCACGCCGACTTCACGCCGGACGAGACGTCCCTGGTGGCGACGTGCACGGCCGCCGGGACGCTCGTCCGCGTCGACCTCGCCGGCCGCCGCGTGTCCGGGACGCTCCGGCTGCCGGACGGGGCCCGGCCCGGCGACCTGCGGCTGTCCCCCGACGGCAGCGCCTTCTACGTGGCCGACGCGCGCGCGGGCGGGGTGTGGCTGGTGGACGCCCGGCGGTTCGCGCCACTGGGGTTCGTGCCGACCGCGCCGGGCGCCCGCGGCCTCGCGATCAGCCGGGACGCGGACCGGCTGTTCGTCGTGGGCGGCGGCACCCTCAGCGCCGTCGAGTTCCGGTCGCGGCGGGTCGCGTCCCGCTGGCGGCTGCCGGGCGGCGGCTCCCCCGTGCCGGGCGGGGTGTCGTCGGACGGGACGGCGCTGTGGCTCGCCGACCCCGCCGGCCTCGTCTACGCCGTCTCCACCCGGACCGGGCGCGTCGTGCGGAAGGTGCGCGTCGCAGGGCGCCCGTCCGGGCTGTGCGTGCATCCGCAGCCCGGACGGTACTCGCTGGGCGGCACCGGCCTGTACCGCTAGCGCGCTCCGGCGCCCAGCGCGAGCCGGCTAGCGCGAGCCGACATGGTGCCACTCGGGCAGCAGTTCCTCCATGAGCGCCTCGGTCTCGGGCTGGAGCCGGTCCAGCAGCGGGTCGCGGGCGACACGGCCGCGCAGCTCGTCCACGACCACCTGGACCTGGGCGACGTCGCCGGTCGCATGGGTGGCGCGGAGCAGGTCGCGCCACAGGCCCTCGTCCTCGGGGGCGAGCCGCAGCCCGGCGCGCGCCGCGCTCACCGCGCCGCGCGCGTCGCCCTCGTCGAGCCGGAGCACGACGAGCCGGTGCGCCACGTCGATGACGCGGGCGGGCGCCTCGTACTCCAGGTCGTGGTCGGCGAGCCAGGCGTACCGGCCGCGCGGCCGGCCCGCGAGGAGCGGGCCGCGGACGAGGTCCAGCGCGTAGGCCATGTAGGCGGTCTCGGACGCGGGCTCGGCCGCCGACCGCCACACGAGCCAGCGGAACACGTTCAGGTCGACCCGCACCTCGGAGCCGAGCCGGATCCGGCCGCGCTCGTCGTGGTACAGGTTCGGGCGGCCCCGCGCGTCCCGGCCGAGCCAGTCCGACACGCGCGCCACCGTCGCGTCGCGGACGCCGGCGCTCACGCCGCGCGGCCAGATCGCGCCGGACAGCACGGTCGGGTGGACGCCCTCCGGGTGCGCCGCGAGGAACACCAGCACCTCGGTGCACAGCTCGCGGCGGCCCTCGTCCATCGGTCCGGGCGCCTCGACCTCGATCGGGCCGAGCAGCCGGACCTCGGCCGAGGACTGCTGCGCGGTCGGCGGCTCCTCCCCGCCGGCCAGGCCGGGGAGCTCGACGGACTCCTGCCGGCCGGCCGTGCGGAACAGCTCGAACACGCCGCGGTAGTCGTCGTCGCGGACGAGTTGCGCGTCGACGTCGAAGCCGAGCACCCCGGCCTGGAGCCGCCCGGCGCCGTCGACGTCCCACGTCCAGGTGGCGCCCTGCACGTCGCCGGGGACGAGGTAGCCCGCGGCCATCCGGGTGCCGGTGCGGGCGAGCGCGACGAGCCGGTCCGCCTCGGCCTCCGCGGGCCGGTCCGCCATGATCAGGTAGTGCGGCATCCAGGCCTCGCCGAACACGCCGCGGCAGCGTCCGGTGAGCACCGAGTCGACGCCGGACGCGGCGAGCGCCTGCCGCACCTCCTCGCTGCGCCCCTCCAGCTCGGGCAGCGCGTCGGCGAGCGTCGGCACGGACCGGATCCGGTCCGGGGCGATCTCCGCGAGGCCCTCGCCGAGCTCGCCGTCGAACCCGACGAGCGTGATCCGCATGTGGTCGGACCAGCGGTTGGTGGCCAGTTCGAGCGCGACCGCGGAGAGCACCGCGCGGCGGACGTCCTCGGGCCCGCGCAGCGCGATCAGGCCGTGCGCCGCCTCCAGGTCGACGAGGATGCGGCCGTTGTCGTTCGTGCCGATCGAGACGAGGCCCGGGTAGGGGGCGAGGACGTCGGCGAGGTCGGACGCCTCCAGCGCGGGCAGCGCGTCGCCGTTCAGCCGCCACACCTGGCCGTCGTCGAAGGCCTGCCAGGGCGCGGGCGGGTTCCGGTCGGCGGGCGCGATCCACAGGTCGAGGCTGCCGTGCCCGTCCCGCAGCCGCCCGAGGTGCACGCCGTAGACGGTCGGCATGGCCCGGCCGCCCGCCGCCATGGACTTCGACATGTGCCGCAGCCCGAGGTCGAGCAGCCTCGCCGCGTCGTCGTCGGCGCCGATCCGCAGCGCCCGCTCGGCCTCGGCCGCCTCGCCCTCCGGCCGGACGGCCATGTGCCCGAACGCGCGGTGCCACATCTGGGTGCGGCGGCGCCGGCCGAGCACGGCGAGCAGCCCGGCGGCGAGCAGCGACGCCGCGGCGAGGCCCCGCGGCCAGCCGAGGTCGAGCGCGCCACCGGTCTCCTCGTACTGCGGGGAGCCCTTCCCCGGCACCTCGGCGCCACCGCTGCCGGCCTCGCCGCCCATCTCGCCGGACGGGCCCTCCGTCCCGCCGTGCACGGGCGGGTGCGGCGCCTCCTGGTTCCGCGGCTCGCTCGGCTGCGGCGCCGGGGTCGGCGACGCCGGCGGCTGGGACGTGGCGGGCGGCGCCTGGGAGGCGGGCGGCTGCGAGGCAGGGGGTTGCGACGCGGGCGGTTCCGACGCGGGCGGTTCCGACGCGGGCGGTTCCGACGCGGGAGGCTGCGATGCCGGGGGCTGCGACTCCGGGGGCTTCGGCGTGGCCGGCGGGGCCTGCGAGGCGGGCGGCTGGGTCGGCTGCGCCGTCGGCGGCGCGGGCCGCGCCGGCTTCTCGGGCGGCTTCGGCGTCTCCGGCCGGTCGGGGACGGCGTGCCCGTACCGGAAGTAGTCGTCGAGGTCCTTCTTCGGGATGACCTTCGCGCCCTTGGCGTCGGCGGGCATCTCCAGGATCCAGCCGGGGCGGATCAGGCTCGCGATCGTCAGGCGCGTCCCGTCCGGCTGGATGTGGCCCTTGTTGAGGGAGTAGATCTCCTTGTAGCGGCGTCCCTCGCCGAGGCACTTCTCGGCGATCTCCCAGAGGCTCTCGTGATGCCGGCCCTCCGGCGGCTGCACCCGGTAGATCTTGGTGGTCGCGGACTTCTCCGCCGGGTCCGCGGTGAGCTCCTCGGCGAGCCGCTCGGCGGCGGCGGGCCGCTCCGGCGCGTCCGGGACCCGGTGGAACGTCTGCGCCTGCGGCTGCATCTGCACGGCCGGCTGCCGCTGCGAGAGCCCGCCGCCGGAGAACGCCGGCATGATCGCGGTGGTGGCGGTGAACAGCAGCAGGGCGGCGACGACGAGCCGGTGCACGAGCGACTGCGTCCCGCCGGCGAGCGGCACCCGGGCGGGCACCCCGACGCCGCGGACGCCCGCGTACACCTCGACCGCCACGCACGCCGCGAGCTGGAGCCAGGCCAGCCACACCAGCGCGACGAGGATCGCGATCAGCGAGCCCGGCCCGACCCGGTGCGTGAGGTCGGACGCCGACGGCACCTGGTCGGGCAGCGGCGAGCCGAAGAGCGTGATCAGCGCGAACGGGACGCCGGCCATCAGCGCGGCGAGCGCGACGAGCGCTCCGATGCCGGCCATGACGTCGCCCGCGCTGCGGCGCCCTCTCACCCGGACTGGCGTCCTCTGCCCCTGCCGCGTCACCATCGCGCCCCTGCCGTTCTCCGGTCCCCGGACGTCGCCTTCATCGTAGATCTGATCTCGCCGAGTCTCACGGGCCGATTCCTCCCGGTCCGCCCGTGACGGGACGGGCGGTCGCGCTGGAGGTCATCTGGAAGTCGCCGAAGCCCGGGATGATCCCGAGGAGCTGCGGCCGCACGCTGATCCGCACGGTGACGGCGACCGCCTGCTCGTCGGCGTCGCACTGCGCCGCGGTGACCCGCTCGCCGGAGGACGCGAGCAGGTCGCACGCCGCCGCACGTGCCCGGCCCGGGTCGAGGACGGGCCGGCCGGTCTCGCGCAGGGCATCGGTGTCGATCTGGTTCGCCCCGGCCCGCGCCGCCTGCTCGGCCACGTCGGCGGCGCGCTGCCGCGCGTGGATGGCGAGGCCGCCGTCCACGAGCAGCCCGGCGAGCAGGAGGACGATCGGGGTGAACAGCACCGTGTACATCGCGATCGTGCCGCGGTCCCGGCTGTGCGGGCGGGCCCGGCTGAGCCGGCGGTGCCCGGTCACGGCGCGCCCTCCGGGCCGTCCGTCCCGCGGTAGCTGAAGGTGTCGACGGGGGCGACCGCGTGGCCCTGGAGCCGCTTGCTGCCGGGCAGCCCGATGAACGCGAGGTCGCCGAGGTCGACGTCGCAGGTGATGGTCACCCCGACGCGCCCGCCGGGCCCCCAGGCGGACACGTCGGTCTGGACGCTCGGACCGCCCGTGCACCATTCGGTGCCGCGCATCCCGGCGGCGGCGGTGTCGGCGGCGAGGCTCTGCGCGGACGGGGCGCTGCGCGCGATGGACGCGGCGCGGGCGGCGTCCCGGGCGGCGCCGTCCACCTGGCTCTTGGCGTCCACCATCCGCCCGGCGCCGGCGAGGAAGAGAAGGAACGCGACGAAGATGGGCGTGACCAGCACCATCTCCAGGGACATCGACCCGCGGTCCTTTTCGGTCACGGCCCCGCCCCGCGCTGGCAGGCGGTGCCCGCGCCCACGTCGGGGCGGAAGCACTCGATCGGCCCCTGGGAGCGCTGCGACACGTGGAACGTCAGGAACGGGACGACCCGCACCGCCTCGCCGCTGACCTCGACCCAGCGTTCGTCGTTCTCCTCGCCCGCCCTGACCTGGAGCCCGCTCAGCAGGTCGGGGCCGATCTCCTGGACGCTGCCGGACGCCTTCGCCGTCGCGGCGCCCTCCCAGCCGCCGCCGACCGGGGAGGTGCGCGCGACGCGGGCGCCGGACTGCGCCGCCGCGAGCGCGACGTGCCGGGCGTGGAACACCATCGCGAACTGCACGACGACGAGCATCAGCAGGATGAGGATCGGAGTGAGCAGTGCCCACTCCATCGACGACGCACCCGCATCCCCGCCCTCATGTTCTTTCGGGGGGTGTGGGGGGTCGTCCCCCCACAGGCGACACGCGGAGATGCCGGGTCTTCCGGGCCGCATGGCGCTCAGCCCGTGTTGATGCTGTTGGCCTTGTCCTGGATCTTCTTCTGGATGACCGCGCCGATCGTGATGGCGATCAGGGCGAGGATCGCGGTGATGATCGCCCATTCGATCGCGGACGCGCCCCGGCTGCGCTCGTCCTCGGCCCGCAGCCGGGCCAGCCGGTCGCCGACGAGGGCGCGCAGGTAGACGACCGCCGGGTCGTGCAGGGGATTGAGCGGATTCATCGTGGCTCCTCCAGGGGGACGGACGGGGCGGGCCTAGTAGGGGACGTCATGAGGCGAGCACCCGCATCAGTGCCGGGTAGGCGAGGAAGATCAGGAATCCGGCGCACAGGAACAGCTGCGCGATGAGCATCGACTGGGAGCGCTCGCCGGCCTTGCCCTCCAGCTCCGACAGCTCGCGGCTGCGCATGGACGCGGCCCGCGCGGCGAGCGACTTGCGGACCTGCGCGCCGTCGTCGGAGACGAGCGCGAGCGCCCCGGCGAGGTCGCGCAGCTCGGCGATGTCCAGTTCCTCGCCGAGCCGGCCGAGCGACTGCCAGGGCGTCTGGCCGGTGATCCGGGCGTTGGACAGCGCGTCCCGGATGCGGTGCATGGCCCAGCCCTCGCCGACGTTGGACGCGGTCATCAGCGCCTCGGGGACGCCGCGCCCGCCGGCGAGGTTCATCGAGACGAGGTCGAGGAAGGCGCCGACGACGTGCCGGAAGTCCTGCCGGCGGGCCTGCGCCTCCTGCCGGAGCTGCATGTCGGGGAAGAAGAAGAACAGCGCGGCGAACAGCACGCAGATCCAGGCGGGGACGGCGACGGACGAGCCGAGCCCGAGCAGCGTGAAGTAGGCGACGATCAGCGGGATGAACAGCAGCGCGGCGGCGGGCAGCAGGAACTTCGTCGCGAGGAACGCCTCCAGCGACCGCCCGGTGATCGCGAGGTCGGCGCGGACGGACCGCAGCTTCCAGCCGCGCGCCTCGCAGAACCGCGCCAGCTCCCGCCCGAGCCGGGCGCGCGTCCCGCCGACCCGGTCCAGGGTCGGGGAGAGCCGGCTCGCCTGCTGCTCCTCCAGGTCGCGGCGGCGGGCGGCGTCGAGCGCGGCCATCCGGGCGGCGAGGCCGGGACGGGACGGGAACAGCGCCCGGACCAGCACGTACAGGCCGAGCCCGACGACGGCGCCCGCGATCATCGCACCGTTCACGAGGCGCCACCCCCGCCCGCGTCCGTGGTGTGCCGGCCGCGCAGCGGAAGCTCCTGCGGGCCCTGCCGCCGGGCGTCCCCGCCCTGCCAGCCGGCGACCGTGCTCGGCACCTCGCCCGGCACGCCGGGCTGGGCGGTCCGGCGCGGCTCGCTGAGGAACCGTCCCGGCAGCTCGTACCGCGACAGCCGCCGCAGCCACAGGAACGCGGCCCCGTACAGGGCGACGACGACGCACAGGACGAGCTGCCCGAGGAAGTCGTCGTACGGCTCGACGTAGGAGTGGTTGAACACCGCGAGGGCGAGGGCCGTCCCGACGGAGACGGCGACGACGATCCGGACGCTGCGGCGGGTCGCGCGCCGGTCGGCCTCCACGCGGCGCCGCATGTCCAGCTCGGCGCGGGCCGAGGTCGCGAGCGCGCTCAGCATGTCGCGCAGGCCGGGGCCGCGGAGCTTGGCGTTCAGGATCAGCGCCGCGATGACCAGGTCGGCGGACGGGTCGTCGAGGTCGTCCGCGAACCGGCGCAGCGCCTCCGGCATCGGGACGCGGGTGTGCAGCCGGTCGACGAGGTTGCGCAGCGGCTGCTGCAGGGCGGGCGCGGCGGCGCGCTGCGAGGCGGGGATGGCCTGTTCGAGGCCGACGGCGCCCGCGATGGTGTCGCGCAGCGACTCGGTCCAGCCGGCGAGGGCCTCAAGCCGCGCCATGCCCCGGCGCTCCTCGGCGGCGCCGCCCGCGAGGCCGTTCCAGGCGAGCACGAGCGCACCCGTCCCGGCGGCCGCGATGGGCCAGCGCGTCACGATCAGCACGAGCACGCCGGCGATGACGGCGACGGCGGTGCGGGTGGTCAGGGTGCGGACGAGGTCCTCGCGGCTGCGCCCCCGGGCGGGCCCGGTCCGCGGCGGCAGCCCGCGCAGCGCGACGGCCAGCAGCAGGAGCCCGCCGCCGGCGACGGCGCCCGCGACGACGGCGAGGAGCACGTCCGGCGCGTACATCACGCACCTCCCCGGCCGGTCACCAGGCACCCCCGGCGGCCGGGTCGTAGCCGTGCTCGGCGAGGTCGGCGGCGCACGCGATCGGCGCGGACGGGACGGCGTACCCGTTCGGCCCGAGCGCGAACACCTCCGACGACAGGACCCGTCCGTCGACGCCGGTGACCTCCCGGACGCTGGACACGTAGCGGCGCAGCCGCCCGCCGGAGGCGTAGTCGTTGCGCTTCTCGATGAACACGACGAAGTCGATCGCGCCCGCGATGAGCATGTGGGTCGCCTCGACCGGCAGCCGCTCCACCGACTGGATCGCGTAGGTCGCGACGCGGTTGAAGACCTCCACCGACGAGTTCGCGTGGATCGTCGACAGCGACCCGTCGTTGCCCTGCGTCATCGCGTTCAGCATCGTGACGATCTCGTCGCCGAGCACCTCGCCGACGATCACCCGGGAGGGGTTCATGCGCAGCGACCGGCGGACCAGCTCGGCCATCGAGATCGCGCCCTGCCCCTCGGAGTTCGGCAGCCGCTGCTCGAACGCGATGCAGTTCGGGTGCAGCTCCGGGAACGCGTCGAGGCCGAGTTCCAGGGCGCGCTCGACGGTGATGAGCCGCTCGTACGGCGGGATCTCGTTGGCGACCGCGCGCAGCAGCGTCGTCTTCCCGGCGTTCGTGGCCCCGGCGATCATGATGTTCTTGCGGGCGTGCACGGCGGCGTGGAAGAACTGCCCGACCTCCTGGCTGAACGTCCCGTTGCCGACCAGGTCGGCGAGGAACACCTTGCCGAGGCGGGCGCGCCGGATCGACAGCGCGGGGCGGACGGTCACGTCCATCACGGCCGAGAGCCGCGAGCCGTCCGGAAGCCGGAGGTCGAGCTGCGGGTTCGCGGTGTCGAACGGGCGCGACGACAGCCCGCTGTAGGCGGCGAGGATCTGGATCAGCTCGACCAGCTCCTCGTCGCTCTCGGCGACCGGCTCGCCCATCACCTCGCGGCCGTCGGCGTACCCGATGAACACCCGGTCGCAGCCGTTGACGTCGATGTTCTCGATCTCGGGGTCCTCCAGCAGCGGCTGGAGCCGGCCGACGCCGAACAGCGCCGCGTGGACCCCGGCGGCGAGCGCCTCTTCCTCTTCGGCGTTCGGCGGGCGCCGCCCGGAGGTGATCTCGCCGCGGGCGAACTCCTCCAGCACCTGGCCGATCAGCGCGCGGGCGAACTGCCGCTCGTCCTCCCCGGTCATCGGCGGCAGGCCGTTCGCGGCGTCCAGCCGGCGCTGCTGCGCGAGCCGGTCGCCGACCTCCTGGCGGAGGCGCTTGACGAGCGCGTGGTCCATCTAGCGCCTCCCCTCCTCGTGGCCGCCGCCCGCCGGAACGTGCGGGGGCGCCTGGACGCCGGGCACCGCGGGCGGCGGTGGCTGCGGTTGCTGCGGTTGCGGTGCCGTCGGTCTGGGCGGGGATGGGACGTCCCGCCCGTCCTGCGGCACTCCGGCGAACGGCGCGGGGAGGCGTCCCGCCAGCTCGCCCGCGACCTCCCGCGCCGACCGGATGAGCAGCGAGCGGTCCAGCCGCCCGCCCCAGCTCCCGGACAGCAGGCCGGCGCCCTTCGGGTCGAGCGCCAGGCCGCCGAGGACGGTCACGTCCGGCGGCGGCGGGCCCTGCGCGGGGTCCTGGACGCGGCCGCGCACGCCCGCGAGGATCCGATCTACCTCGGCGATCGAGCCGCGGAAGTCGCGCGGGTCGGCGAGCACCAGCACGCCGACCGGCGGGCCGCCGCGCAGCTCCGCGGTCAGCGCGGCGACGCGCTCGCGCAGGTGGGCGACCTGCTCCAGGGTGGCGCGGGTGAGCAGGACGACGAGGTCGGCCTCGCGCAGCAGGTCGGCCAGCGGGCTGCCGGCGCCGAGCCGGCCGCAGTCGGCGATCACGTCGACGGGCGCGAGGCCGGCGAACGCCCGGCCGAGCGGCCCCCACAGCCAGGTCATCGCCTGCGCCTGCTCGGCGTTGGTGAGCCCGACGAGCACGTCGAGGCCGCCGGCGAGCCGTTGGCAGTGCTCGGCGATCTGCTCGGGCCGCAGGCCGCGGCGCGCGGTCGCGGCGAGGCTGAGCAGGCCGCGGGAGGGGTTGAGCATCCCGCCGTCGCCGTCGCCGTCCGCCGGGGACGCGGCGGGCAGCCGGTACACCAGGTCGCCGCCCGCCTGGTCGCACTCCGCGACCAGCACGGGACGCGGCCACACGGCGCCGAGCGCGACCGCCGCGGTCGTGACGCCCGGCGCCCCCTTGTCGGCCGCGAGCGCGATGAGTGCCACCGTCAGTTACCGCCCGTGCTCGGAACCTGCGGGCCGCCCGTCTGGCCGCCGCCCGTCCCCGGGCCGCCGCTCGGGACCGGGTCGACGCCCTCGTCGTTCTGCCCCGCCGGCTGCTGGGGCGCGGGCGGCGCGGAGACCGACGTCCCGTCCGGGATGAGCGCGAGCGCGACCGCCCCGGCGGAGGCCGCCTGCGTCACCTTCGCCGCGTCGGCCGGGAGAACGGCGACGTCCACGCTGGTCTGCTCGGAGCGCAGCCGGGTCGGGCCGCCGGAGTCGCCGGTGCCGACGCCGAGCACGATCGCGTCCTGGGCGAGGACGGTCCCGGCGCGCGGCCCGCCGTTCGTCGCGCCGCCGACGGCGAACAGGGTGACGTGCTTGCCGCTGGTCAGGCCGCCCGAGGGCAGCTGGCCCGGCTTGAGCGCGAGCCCGACGACGAGCCGGCCCTTGGCGGGGGCGTCGGACGGGCTGATCATGGAGTTGGTCAGCAGCGCGCCGCGCACCAGCGGGACGGCCGCGAAGTAGCGGGTCACCTTCGCCCGCTCGGACCACTTGATGTACTGGATGCCGGTGTCGCCGACCTGCACCTCTTCGAGGGCGCCCGCGGGGATCCGCTGCCCGGCCGCGACCGGCTGCGCGATCCGGATCGCCGACACCCGCTCGCCGCTCGCCATCACGAGGTAGGCGCTGGCGAGGGCGCCGCCGAGGATCAGCAGCACCGCGAGGGCCGCGAGCGCCGGCTTGCGCTCGCGCGGGGACGCCGGGAGCCGCTGCCCCCCGGAGGTGCCGAGCCCGGAGCGGCCGAGCCCCGCCGTCCCGCCGGACGTGCCCGCCGCGCCCCCGCCGGAGATGGTCGACTGGTTGGACTTCATCGCGCTGCCCACGCGCTCCTTCCCGCCCCGCGCGGATCCCGCCTCCGAGATCTCCACGTCACCGAGCGATCCATGCTTGCGGGGGCGGTGAGGTCACGTCAATGGATTCGGTGATGCCGAGCCGTCCGAAATCCGGCTACACCGCGATGACCTGCGAATTCACCGATCACATGGCTACTTACCACCAGTCACATGTGTCACTGACCACATCGCGGGCGTCTCGGGACCCCGTCAGGGGCGGGGCTGGAGGCCGACGAGGCGGCCCAGCAGGATCATGGTGTGGTCGAAGTAGACGGCCCGTTCCTCGATCACGTTGTTGAATTGCCCGAACAATTCGAAACTGACCGTCCCGTACAGCGCGGCCCATGCGGTGAAACCGCGCAGTATGACCTCGTCGGGGACGTCCATGGGGAGCGCGGCGCGCACGCCGGCGAGGTCCCCGGCGAGGGGCGGCGGCGCCGGCGGGAGCGGCCCGGCCGGGTCGAGCGCGCCGGCCGCGTGCGCCCCGGCGATGATCCGCGCGAGGACGACCGTGTCGCGCATGGCGGCGGGGACGGTGTCCTGCGGCGCCTCGTACCCGGGGACGGGCGACCCGTAGAGCAGCGCGTACTCGTGCGGGTGCGCCAGCGCCCACGCGCGGACGGCCCTGCACACGGCGAGCCACCGTCCGGCGAAGTCCCCGGCGCCGACCGCGGCGTCGGCGCGCTCGACCGCCTCGCCGACCGCGTTGTAGCCGTCGATGATCAGCGCGGTGAGCAGGTCGTCGCGGCTCGGGAAGTACCGGTAGATCGCCGACGACACCATGCCCATCTCGCGGGCGACCGCGCGCAGCGACAGTCCCGCCGCGCCCTCGGTCGCCAGCTGCCGCCGCGCGATCTCGGTGATCTCCCGGATCAGTTCCGCCCGCACCCGTTCCCGTGCCGTCCGGCCTGCGCTCATGGGCGGATCGTAGCAGAGCGTCGCACCGAACAGAGAGCACTGCTCTTGACATCGCCGCTCTCTAGAGAGAGCATTGCTCTCGAAACAGAGCACCGAACCAAGTGAACCAAGGAGCACCTCATGGGCAAGCACGTGATCGTCGGAGCCGGCCAGGTCGGGACGCACCTCGCCGAGCGGCTGATCGGGCGGGGCCACGACGTCGTCGTGGTGACGCGGTCCGGCTCGGGGCCGGAGTCGGTCGAGCGGGTCGCGGCGAACGTCGCCGACCGGGACCGGATGACGCAGATCGCCAAGGGGGCCGACGTCCTCTACAACTGCGTGAACCCGCAGTACCACCGGTGGGCGCAGGACTGGCCGCCGATGGCGGCGTCCTTCCTGGGCACCGCCGAGGACACCGGCGCCGTCCTGGTGACGCTCAGCTGCCTCTACGGGTACGGGCCGGTGGACGGCCCGATGACCGAGGACCTGCCGCTCGCCGCGACCGGCACCAAGGGACGCGTCCGGGCGAAGATGTGGCGGGACGCGCTCGCGGCGCACGAGGCCGGGCGCATCCGCACCACCGAGCTGCGCGGGTCCGACTACTACGGGCCCCGGAGCACCGACCAGGCGTACATCGGCGAGACGCGGTTCGTGAAGCCGCTGCTGGCGGGCAGGCGCGTCCCCTACTTCAGCGACCCGTCCGTCCCGCACGCCTGGACGTACCTGCCGGACGTCGCCGAGGCCCTCGCGATCGCCGGGACGGACGAGCGCGCGTGGGGACGGCCCTGGCACATCCCCACCGGCCCCGCGGTGTCCACCCGGGAGGTCGGCGAGCGGCTGTGCCGGATCGCCGGGGCGCCGGCGCCGCGCATCTACGAGGTCCCGCGCCCGGTCTTCCACGCGGCCGGGGCGGTCGTGCCGATGCTGAAGGAGATGCGGGAGACCCGCTACCAGTTCGACAGGCCGTACGTCCTGGACTCGTCGGCCTTCGAGTCGACGTTCGGGACGGTGCCGACACCGCTGGACGCCGCGCTCAAGACGATCGTCGCCGCGTCGCGAACGGCGGAGGACACGGGCAACCGGGCCGCGGGTAATTAAGCTGAGCGGATGCGGATCTCGTTCACTGCGCTCACCGGCTCGGGACCCCGCGATGTCGTGGTGAACGTCGACTCCGAGGTCACCGTCGAGGGGGTCGCCCGGTCGCTCGCCGCGCTGGACGGCCGCCCCCAGATCCCCGCCCCCCGCTTCTCCAAGGACGCCTTACTCTCCAGGGGCGCGCACAAGGCCCTCTGGATGGACGGCCGGATGCTCGACCCGCAGGCCCTCGCCGTGAAGGAGCTGCGGGACGGCGCCGTCGTCGCCGTCGAGCGGCGCGGCGCCGCCGCCACCGTCCTCGCCGAGCCGACCGGGCTGGTCGAGGTGCGCGTCGCCGGCGGCCCGGCGGCCGGGCCGGTGCACCGGCTCGGCCTCGGCGTCAGCACGATCGGCTCCGGGCGGGACGTGGACGTGACGCTGGACGACCCGTCCGTCCCGGCCCGCTCGCTGCGGGTCACGGTCGGCCGCGACGCCGTCCAGGTCGAGGCGTCCGCGATGACGATGCAGGGTGCCGCGACCCTGGACGGGACGCCGCTCGGCGCCAGGACGACCTGGCCGCCGGGCGCGCTGCTCTCGGTGGGATCCAGCGTCCTGGCCCTCGCCCCGAGCACCGCGCCCGACGCCCACCTGGAACCGCAGCCGGAGGGCGGCCTGGCGTTCAACCGGCCGCCCCGCCTCGCCCCGCCGCACCGCGTGCGGAGGCTGGAGGTCCCGAAACGCCCGGAACGGAACCCGCGGGAGCGGCTCCGGCTGTTCGGCGCGCTGCTGTTCTCGGCGTTCGGGCTCGCGATGGCGTTCGGCCTCGGCCAGTGGTGGTGGGCGCTGTTCGCGCTGGCCTGGCCGGTGATGACGCTCGGCGAGTGGATCGGCGACCGGATGCACGGCCGCAAGTCCTACAAGAGGTCGCTGAAGGAGTACCACCGCAGGGCCGGCGAGTTCGACGGCGAGGTCGACCGGCTGCGGCGCGAGGACGAGGCGGAGCGCCGCGCGCTGCACCCCGACCCCGCCGAGGTGCTGCTGACCGCGACCGGCCCGCGCCGGCGGCTGTGGGAGCGCCGCCGCGGCGACCCGGACGTCCTGCACCTGCGGGTGGGGCTCGCCGACCTGCCCGCCCGCATCGAGCTGACCGGCGACCTCGACGGGCACCTGGGCGGTTCGGGGGCGTCCCCGCACGCGGGCGGCTCCCGGGTCCCGATGGCTCGGCAGGTCCCGGTGGCGCTGCCGCTCGCCGACCTCGGCGTCGTCGGGCTGACCGGGCCGCGGCACGCCTCCCGGGCCCTGGCCCGCTGGATGGTCGCGCAGGCCGCCGCCCTGCACAGCCCCCGCGACCTCGCCATCGTCGTCCTGTCCGCGGACCGGGACGCCGGGGCCGAGTGGAACTGGGTGCGGTGGCTGCCGCACTGCGCGCCGCGCGAGGGCGAGGACTGCGTCGCGCTCGTCGGCACCGACCCCGAGTCGGCGGCCCATCGCGTCACCGAACTGGCCATGCGCGTCACCGAACGGCGGCGGGCGGCGCAGGCGGAGTCGTCGTTCTTCGGGAAGGGCGCCCGGCCCGTCGATTCCGTCCCGTACAACATCCTCGTCGTGCTGGACGGGGCCCGCGCGCTGCGCCGCATACCGGGGATGCCGATGCTCCTCGCCCGCGGCGCCGAGTACGGGCTCTACGCCATCTGCGTGGACGACGAGGAGCGCCTCCTTCCCGAGGAGTGCGGCGCGGTCGCCGCCTGGGACCCGCAGAAGCCCTCGACGGTGCGCCTCCAGGGGCAGGGGCTGGACGTCCTGGGCCCGGTGCTGGCCGACCAGGTGTCCGCCACCTGGACCGACCGGGTGGCGCGCGCGCTGGCCCCCGTCCGGGACGTCTCCCGCGAGGACGCCGAGGACTCGCTCCCCGCCGACGTGCGGCTCCTGGACGTCCTCGGCATGCCGGAACCGACCGCGGACCACGTCCTGCAGTCGTGGAACCGGACCGGCGGGCGGACGACCCGCGTCCCCATCGGCCTCGACTCCGGCGGACCCCACGAAGTAGACCTGCGCGTGGACGGCCCCCACGGCCTCATCGCGGGGACCACCGGCGCGGGCAAGTCGGAGCTGCTGCAGACGCTCATCGCGTCGCTCGCCGTGGCGAACCGCCCGGACGAGATGACGTTCGTCCTCATCGACTACAAGGGCGGCGCCGCGTTCAAGGACTGCGCCCGCCTCCCCCACACCGTCGGCATGGTCACCGACCTGGACGGCCACGCGACCGAGCGCGCCCTGGAATCGCTCGCCGCCGAGCTGCGCCGCCGCGAGGAGATCCTGCTCGACGCGGGCGCCAAGGACGTCGACGACTACGACGACCTGCGCCCCGCCGCCCCCGGGCTGCCGGCCATGCCGCGGCTCGTGCTCGTCATCGACGAGTTCGCCGCCATGGTCACCGAGCTGCCCGACTTCGTCGCCGGGCTGGTCGACATCGGGCGCCGCGGCCGGTCCCTCGGCGTCCACCTGATCCTCGCCACGCAGCGCCCGGCCGGCGTCGTGACCGCCGACATCCGCGCGAACACCAACCTGCGCATCGCGCTGCGCGTCACCGACCCGGACGAGTCCACCGACGTCCTCGACTCCCCCGAGGCCGCGCAGATCTCCAAGGCCACGCCGGGGCGCTGCTATATCCGCTCCGGCGCGTCGGCGCCGCATCCCGTCCAGTCGGCGCGGATCGGGGGCCGCCGCCCCGGCGCCGGGGCCGGCCCCGGCGGCCCGACCGTCCTGCCGCTGCCCTGGCAGGGCCTCGGCCACCCGCTGCCCACGCCCGGCGGGGGCGGGGCCGGCACCGCCGCCGAGACGCCGGCCACCGACCTCGGCGTCCTCGTCCAGGCCGTCGGCGAGGCCGCCCGCCGCGCCGGGATCGCCCGGCAGCCGTCGCCGTGGCTGAACCCGCTGCCCGAGCGGATCGCGCTGGCGCCCCGGACCGCCGCCGGGGGCTCGGTCGTGGACGTCCCGCCCGTCCCGTTCGGCGTCACCGACCTGCCTGCCGTCCAGTCTCGCGAGGAGCTCACCCTCGACCTCACCTCGGGCGGCCACCTGTACATCGCCGGGTCCGCCCAGTCGGGCCGCTCCACCGCGCTGCGCACCATCGCCGGGTCGCTCGCCGGCGCCTGCTCCCCCTACGACGCGCACCTGTACGCCATCGACTGCGGGGCGAACGCGCTGCTGCCACTGGTGTCGCTGCCGCACTGCGGCGCCGCCGTCACCCGGGACCAGCTCGACCGCTGCGAGCGGCTCCTCACCGCGCTGACCGCCGAGGTCGCCCGCCGCCAGCAGCTGCTCGCCGAGGCGGGCTTCGCGTCGCTGGCCGAGCAGCGCGCCGCCGTCGCCGCCACCGACCGCCTCCCGTGGATGGTGCTGCTGCTCGACCGCTGGGAGGGGTTCCTCGGCGCGTTCGAGCACTACGACTACGGCCGCCTCGTCGACCAGGTCGTCCGGCTCCTGCGCGAGGGCGCCGCCGCCGGCCTGCGCGCGGTGTTCACCGGCGACCGCTCCGGGCTGGGCGGCCAGGTGTCCACGGTCTTCGACCGGCGGCTCATCCTCCGCATGGCCGACCCGAACGACTACGGCTACGGCGGCCTCCAGGACAGGCAGGTCCCCGCCGCGATGCCGCCGGGCCGTGCCCTGGAGCCCGGCGCGCCAGGTGCGCCCCCGCGCGAGTCGCAGATCGCCCTCCTCGGGGACGACCCGTCCGGGACGGCACAGGTGACCGTCCTGCAGGAGATCGCCCGCGGCTGCGTGGCGCGCTACGGCCGGCTCCCGCGCCGCCGGCGTCCCCTGCACGTGGACGAGCTGCCCGTCCGCGTCACCTACCGGGAGGCGATGTCGCTCGACGCCGAGTTCCTCGCCCCGTCCCCACTGTGGGCGCTGGTCGGCGTCGGCGGCGACACCCTCGCCCCGGTCGGCGTCGACCTGCTCGACGAGGGCCCCGGGTTCGCGGTCGCCGGGCCACCCCGCTCCGGCCGCTCCACCACGCTCCGCACGATCGTCCACTCCCTGCTCGACCCGGCGGTCGGCGGCGGGCTCGTCCCGGTCGTCCTCGTCACGCCGCGCCGGTCGCCGCTGCGCCTGCTGTCCGGCCGCCCGGGGGTGCTCGGCCTGCTGACGTCGGACTCCGGCGCCGACGACCTCGCCGAGGCCGTCGGGGACGAGCACCGCTTCGCGGTCGTGGTGGACGACGCCGAGCTCCTCGACGAGACCGAGCTGGACGACGCGCTCCGGGACGTCCTGCGCACCGCCAGGGACGGCGAGCACGCCGTCGTCATCGGCGGCACCACCGACGACCTGGGCCGCGGCTACCGGGGCTTCCTGTCGGACACGCGCCGGTCGCGCTCCGGCGTCCTGCTGTCGGTCGAGTCGCCGGACGACGGGGACCTGTTCGGGCTCCGCCTGCCGCGCAACGCCCCGCTCGGTGGCCCCACCGGCCGGGGCCTGTTCGTGGCGGCGGGGGTCACGACCCAGATCCAGGTCGCCCTGCCGCCGCCGGTCTCCGCCGACTGACGCGGGCCTGCCGACCGACGCGGAGCCGTGCGGGCGATCGCCCGCCTGACATGGGTGCGGGTCCCGGCCTCGGGGGGATGGGCCGGGACCCGCGGTCCGTGGGAGGCGTCAGCGGGTGGCGGCCTCGATGTTCTGCTGGGACTTGCGGATGTCCTGGCCGCCCTGCTCCAGGGCGATGGCCATCTTGTCGAACGCGGTCTTGGCCTCGGCCCAGGCGGCGCGGAAACGGTCGGCGCTCGGGCCCCACCAGACGGCGTTGCTGCTCACGGTGCGGCCGTTCAGGTCCTTGATCAGGGCGTCCAGGTTGCGGGAGTGCTTGCTGAAGATGCGGGACAGTTCTTCGAGTTCACCCAGGTTGGCACCGCGCTTGTCGCCCATCGCCCCGGCCCTTTCGTCGCTGATCGGTGGAACGTTTTCAGCTCGCGGACAATGGCGCCAGCTTACGCCTCACCGATCACGTTTATCCAGCGAAACGACCATAATGACAGCCCGTCAAGCGGATTTCAGAGGCGTGTCGAATGCGGGAAAGCGCCTCAGCGCCCGTCGTCGACCGGGTCGTTCACCGGGTGCGCGCCCGGGTCCAGCACGCGCTCGCCGACCAGGGTGATCTGCTCGCCCCGGGTGCGGAACACGAACCGGCGCCGCACGGACTGGGTGACCTTGCCGCTGCCGTAGCGCATCTCGGTGTGCTCCACCGCCTCCAGGGTGATGCGGTCCCCGGTCCGGAAGGCGTGCCCCCCGTCCAGGCTGGTGCGGGCACCGGTGTAGGCGGGACCGCCCTCGACGGGGGCGCGGCTGCGGGCCTCCAGCTCCCGGACGGCGCTCTCCTGCGACCGGACGAGCCGCGGGGAGATCCGCACCCCCTGGATCTCGGTGGGGGCGTCGCCGCGGTCGCGGTCGCCCTTCTGCACGAGGGCCTGGGAGCGGCGCTGGAGGTAGGCGCGCGCGGCGACGGTGAGCTGCTCGGTGACGTAGTCCTCCACGGGAGGGTTCTCCCTCCGCACCGTGGACGAGGGCGCCAGCAGGCAGGCGGCCAGGACGACCGCCAGGCCGGCGCACGGCCACGGGCGAACCATCGGCCTCTCCCGCTGATCATTGGCGAGCAGATTCGAGCCGAGAGTACACCTGCCGAACCGGTCCGCCGCCATCGTCTCGTGACAGCGCTCCTCCCATTCGGGTCGCCGTCCGGAATGGACGGCGACCGTTTGCCGGCCGATCTCGGCGAGCAGGTCTGCGGCCGCGTCCCGGGAGACCTCCCGGAGCGTCTTCAGCTCCTTGGTCCTCGCGCAGGTCGGGCACTTGCCGTACCCGTCCCGGCGGGGCTTGTTCCCTTGAGCACCTTCCCTTGAGCGCGGCGGCACGGCGGTGACGATCGCCGTACGCCTGCGGGACGCCCTCAGCCCCCGGCTCAGCGGACCGTCCTGCCTGCGACCTCCCGCTATGTGGGACGGGGAGCCCGATAAGGAGGGGCTTACGAAATCCTGGAACGGCCGTTATCTAGACTGCCTGCGAGGTTGAAGGAGGAGACCCACGTGCGCAAAGTCCTGATCGCCAACCGCGGTGAGATCGCGGTCCGTATCGCCCGTGCCTGCCGCGACGCGGGGCTGGCCAGCGTGGCGGTGTACGCCGAGCCCGATCTGGAGGCGCTGCACGTTCGGGTCGCCGACGAGGCGTTCGCCCTCGGCGGGCGGACTGCGGCCGAGAGCTACCTGGACATCGGGAAGCTGCTGAAGATCGCCGCCGAGTCCGGCGCGGACGCCGTCCACCCCGGCTACGGGTTCCTGGCCGAGAACGCCGACTTCGCCACCGCCGTGGAGAACGCCGGCCTGACCTGGATCGGCCCGCCGCCCGCGGCGATCACCGCGCTCGGCGACAAGGTGCAGGCCCGGCACATCGCGCAGAAGGTCGGCGCGCCGCTGGTCGCCGGGACCAGGGACCCGGTGTCCGGCGCGGACGAGGTGGTCGCGTTCGCCGAGGAGCACGGCCTGCCCATCGCGATCAAGGCGGCGTTCGGGGGCGGCGGGCGCGGCCTGAAGGTCGCCCGCGCGCTGGACGAGGTCGCCGAGCTGTACGAGTCCGCCGTCCGGGAGGCCGTGGGCGCGTTCGGGCGCGGCGAGTGCTTCGTCGAGCGGTACCTCGACAAGCCCCGGCACGTCGAGACCCAGTGCCTCGCCGACAAGCACGGCAACGTGGTCGTCGTCTCCACCCGCGACTGCTCGCTCCAGCGGCGCCACCAGAAGCTCGTCGAGGAGGCTCCGGCGCCCTACCTGTCGGACGAGCAGCTCGACCTGCTGTACGGCTCGTCCAAGGCCATCCTGAAGGAGGCCGGCTACGTCGGCGCCGGGACGTGCGAGTTCCTCGTCGGCCAGGACGGCACGATCTCCTTCCTGGAGGTCAACACCCGCCTCCAGGTCGAGCACCCGGTCACCGAGGAGGTCGCCGGGGTGGACCTCGTCCGGGAGATGTTCCGCATCGCCGACGGCGAGGAGCTCGGCTACGGCGACCCGGAGCTGCGCGGCCACTCGATCGAGTTCCGGCTGAACGCCGAGGACGCCGGACGCGGCTTCCTGCCCGCCGTCGGCACCCTGACCGGGTGGCGGCCCCCGACCGGGCCCGGGGTCCGGCTGGACGCCGGCTACGAGGCCGGGCAGACCGTCCCGCAGGAGTTCGACTCGCTGGTCGCCAAGCTGATCGTGACGGGCGCGACGCGCCGGCAGGCCGTCGAGCGGTCCCGCCGGGCGCTCGCCGAGTTCGTCATCGAGGGGATGCCGACCGTCCTGCCGTTCCACCGGGCGGTGCTGGACGACCCGGCGTTCGTCCCGGCGGACGACGCGGCGCCGTTCGCCGTCCACACCCGGTGGATCGAGACGGAGTTCGAGAACACGATCCCGCCGCACGAGGCGCCCGTGCCGGGCGAGGAGGAGCCGGGCGAGCGGGAGCGCGTCACCGTCGAGGTCGGCGGCCGGCGCATCGAGGTCGTGCTGCCCGCCGGGCTCGGCGCGTCCGCGGCGCCCGCCGGCCAGGACAGGCCCGCCCGGCGGCGCGGCGCGCGGAAGGGCGGCGGCGCGCAGGCGTCCGGCGACTCCCTGGTCAGCCCGATGCAGGGCACCATCGTCAAGATCGTCGTCGAGGACGGCGCGACCGTGGAGGCCGGCGACACCATCGTCGTGCTGGAGGCCATGAAGATGGAGCAGCCGCTCACCGCCCACAAGGCGGGGACGCTCACCGGGCTGTCCGCCGAGGTCGGCCAGACCGTCTCCGCCGGCGCGGTGATCTGCGACATCAAGGACTCCTGACCGGTCCGGCCCGGTCCCTGGGGGGCGGCACCCACGCATCGTCCGCGCAAATCCGTCCCGCGGACGACGCATCGGCGGGTCCACGTGGGCAGACTGGAGACATGAACACCGAGAACCGGGCCATCCGGGCGGCTCGCCGGGGCGCCGTCTCGGCGATCATCGCCGCCGTCGCCGCGCCGGCGTTCGCCCTTGCCGCCCCGGCGCAGGCCGCCCCAGCAGAGAGCACACCGGCCGCGCGGACCGTCGCGGCCCAGGCCGCGGCGCCCCGGGCCGCCGCCGACGACACGGTCGGGCAGATCGCGAAGGGGCTCATCGACTCGCGGCTGTACGTGACCAGCGGCGCCGGGAACGTGCTGTCCCCGGCCGACCAGAACGAGATCAAGACGACTCTCGGCGGCGACAGCGACGCCGACATCCGGGCCGTCGTGGTGCGCGACGGCGTCACCGGCGAGCAGGCCGGCCGGATGCTGCGGGCGGTCGCCGACCGCGTCGGCGAGGGCCAGACCTATGTCGCGGTCACCGCCGACGGCGGCCGCATGGCCGCGATCTCCAAGAAGCTCGACAGCCGGGAGATCAACCAGATCGTCACCCGGACCAACGGCGTGCCGCTCAAGCAGCGGCTGATCGACTTCTCGAACCTCACCGAGAAGAAGGTCGACGACCAGGCCCGGTCCAGCACGATCGGCATGTACGTGACGCTCGGCGTGCTCATCGCGCTGGCCGCGGTCGCCACGGGCTCGTTCCTCGTCGTCCGCAAGCGGCGGCAGGAGCGGGACGCGCGGCGCATGGAGGACCTCAAGGCCGGGGTGGAGGAGGACGTCACCCTCCTCGGCGAGGACATCGCCCGCCTCGACCTGAACGTCATGGACAAGGACCTCGAACCCGACACCCGCGCCGACTACGAGCGCGCGATGAACGCCTACGACCAGGCGAAATCGGCCACCGAACGCGCGGCCAGGCCCGAGGACATGCAGGACGTCACCACCGCGCTGGAGGAAGGCCGCTACTACATGACGGCGACCCGCGCCCGGCAGGCGGGCGAACCCGTCCCCGAGCGGCGCGCACCCTGCTTCTTCAACCCGCAGCACGGTCCGTCCGCCAAGGACGTCACGTGGGCGCCGCCCGGCGGCGTGGCCCGGTCCGTCCCGGCGTGCGCGGCGGACGCGGAGGCCGTCCTGCACGGGCACGACCCGGACATCCGGATGGTCCCCTACGACGGCGACCGGCGGCCGTACTGGAACGCCGGACCCGCCTACGCGCCCTACGCCGGCGGCTACTACTACGGCTACGGCGGGCTCGACCTGCTCAGCGGCATGATGATCGGCACCATGCTCGGCTCGATGATGGGCGGCTGGGGCGGCGGCTACGGCGACCCGTCGGGCGGCTTCGGCGGCGACGGCGGAGACGTCGGCGGCGGCTGGGACTTCGGCGGGGGCGACTTCGGCGGCGGCGGAGACTTCGGCGGCTTCTGAGGGGTTCGCGTGGCCCGGCTTCCCGGCGATCCGGGCCCGCTCCGGCGGGCCCGGTACGCGCTGGGGTTCCGGCTCCCGCCCGGCGATCTCGACTGGGTCCGGCACGACCTGACCGACGCCGGCTGGCGAGGCAGGCTCCTGCTGCGGCACCTGTACGTGATGGCGCCCGTCTGCCTGCTGCTGGCCCTCCTGCCGGGCCCGGTCTGGGTGCGCGTGGCGGTCCCCCTGCTCGCGCTCGCCGCCAGCACGCTCACCGTCGCGATCAGCTCGGACGACCTGCGCCGGTCCCGCCTGCACCGCCACGGCCTGCCGCCGCCCGGCCGGTAGGGGGCAGCCGCGGGGCGGGGGCGGCCGGCCGCGGGCCGGCGCGGACCGGGACCGCCGCGTCGGTGACGGAGACGAGCCGCGCGGCCACTCCCCAGGGCCGGACCGCCTCGCCGACGCGCCGGACCAGCTCCGGGTCGTCCCCGCCCGCCAGCAGGGACGGCAGGTCCGCCAGGTCCCGGTCCGCCATCACCCCGCGCAGCGCCGCCTCGGCGGCGGCCTGCACGGCGAAGGACGACACCGAAAAGGACGACACGGCCAAGGACGGCACGGCGGAGGACGGCGTCTCGGCGGACGCGGCGTAGGCCGCCGGGTCGTCGACCCGCAACTCGGCCAGCGCCTTGATCCGCACCGGCACGCCGTCCCTGGTCATCGCCCTGAACCAGAGGCCGTACGAGCGGGCCCCGGCGGGGACGCGCACGCCGGAGTCGGCGAGCGGCACCAGGTACCGCAGCCCGGGTTCGCGGACGCCGCGCGTCCGCCCGGACCGCCGGACGACCAGCCGTTCGTCCGGCTCGACCCGCCGCAGCCCGGAGGCCGCGACCGTGGCCGCCAGCAGCCCGAGGACGATGAGGAAGGCGGCGGGAAAGGCCGGCGGGCTCGCCTGTGCGGCGAGTGCGCCCATGATCCCCACCTCCTGCCTGCGCTCGCCTTCCACCATCGGCGAAGAGGCGGGGCGCCACCATCGGGCCGACACCCCATAACGGCGGACGGCCGTCATGCAGGCACTCCGCCGGGTGTCACGCATGGACAACACCGTCCCCGATGCGGTGACGTGGTCTCATGAGCAGGACACCCGCGTCGGCGCTGTACTGGCGCATCCTCGGCATCAACGGGCTGATCTTCGCGGTCGGCACGGCCGCGCTCGCCGTCGGGCCGGTGACCGTGTCGTCGCCGATCCTGCTGCGCGAGCTGCCCGTCCTCGCGATCGGGCTGGCGGTGATGATGGCGGCGAACGCGTTCCTTCTGCGCGCCAGCCTGGCGCCCCTGGAGGCCCTCACCGCGCTGATGGCGCGGATGAACTCGCTGCGCTCCGGCGACCGGCTCGCGAAGGGCGGGAACGGCGACCTGTTCCACCTCGTCGACCAGTTCAACGCGATGCTCGACCGGCTGGAGGCCGAGCGCAGCACCAGCACCGCCCTCGTGCTCGACGCGCAGGAGGCGGAGCGGAGCCGCATCGCCCAGGAGCTGCACGACGAGATCGGCCAGACCCTCACGGTGGTGCTGCTGGAGCTGAAGTCGGTGGTGAACCGGGCGCCGGAGGAGGTCGCCGAGGAGCTGCGGGGCGTCCAGGAGGTCGTCCGGTCGAGCCTGGACGAGGTGCGCCGCGTGGCCCGGCGGCTGCGCCCCGGCGTCCTGGACGACCTGGGCCTGGGCAGCGCGCTCACCGCCCTGGCCGCGGAGTTCTCCGGGACGGGCGGCCCGCACGTCACCCGCCGCGTCCACGCCGGACTGGAGGGGCTCGGCCCGGACGCCGAGCTGGTGATCTACCGGATCGCGCAGGAGGGCCTGACGAACGTGTGGCGGCACTCGGGCGCGCGGAACGCCGAGCTGTCGCTGACCCAGGACGCGGACGGCCGCGTGGTCCTGCGGGTGGTGGACGACGGTTCCGGCCCGCCCACCGAGGTGGGGTCGGGGATCCACGGGATGCGGGAGCGCGCGATGCTCATCGGCGCGCAGCTCACGATCGGGCCGGCGGACGGCGGCGGCACCGAGGTGAGGCTGGTCGTCCCGCCGCCCGGCGACCGCCGCGGCTGAGGCGCGCGGCCGAGGGTCAGGGCTCGACGAGCCCGACGCGGATCGCGTACTTCGCCAGCTCCAGCCGGTCGCGCATGCCGAGCTTGCCGAGGATGTTCGCGCGGTGCCGGTCGACGGTCTTGACGCTGATCGTCAGCAGCTCGGCGATCTGCTTGGAGGAGTACCCCTCCGCGATCAGCTTGATGATCTCCTCCTCGCGGGGGGTGAGGATGCCGTCGGGGCCGTCGCCGTCCCGGTCGCGGGCCAGGAACTCGCGGATCAGCACCGTGACGGCGGCCGGGTACAGGAACGGCTCGCCGCGCATCGCGGCCCGGACGGCGTGCAGCAGGTCGCGGTCGGCGACCGACTTCAGCACGTAGCCGGACGCGCCCGCCTTCAGCGCCTCGAACAGGTACTGCTCGTTGTCGTACATCGACAGGATCAGCGTCCGGACCGTGGGGAAGCGGCGGGAGATCTCCCGCGCCGCCTGCAGGCCCGTCATGCGCGGCATCGCGATGTCGAGGATCGCCAGGTCGACGCCGCCGTCGCCGAGCGCGTCGATCGCCTCCGCCCCGTCGGCGGCCTCCGCGACCACGGTCAGGTCGGGCTCGGCGTCCAGGATCAGGCGCAGCCCGCGCCGCACCAGCGCGTGATCGTCGGCCAGCAGTATCCGCGTGGCCGACTCCCGAGTGTGCACCCGATCACCTCCGGTCCCGCGTCTCCCGCGTCCATGGTAGGCGCGCGGCACCGGAAGGCGCCTCCGCCACCTGCGGATACATGATCCACACCGCCGATATGGGGGTCGCACCCGATATAGGCGAGCGGCCCGCACGCAAAGACTGGACAGCGTACGCGAAAGGGGCGGACGCATGGCACAGCGAATGAGCGGCGGGCACCGTCACCCGCCCGTAACGCCGCGGAGGCCGTCTTGCGACGGGGCCGCCCCCGGCGTTAGAAGGAGGCACCTATCAGTCACGAGAACCAGGCTTTCCGGAAGCCGAAGGGACGACATGCAAGCGCGGGACATCGCCATACAGGTGCCGACCGTGACCCGGGACGACTCGATCGCCCACGCGATACAGGTCATGGCGCTCGGCCGCCTGCCCGGCCTCATCGTCGTGGACGAGGCGCAGCGCCCCGAGGTCGTGCTGCCCGGCACGCAGGTGCTGCGGCTGGCGGTGCCGGTCGCCTACCAGGAGGATCCTGCGCTGACCCGCACCGTGGACGAGGCGCACGCGGACGTCTTCTGGCACGAGATCCGCGACAGGAAAGTGGGCGACTGCCTCGACAAGCACACTCCCCGCCCCGTCATCGTCAGATCGTCCGCGACGCTGCTGGAACTCGCCACGGTGATGGCGCGGCAGCGCAGCCCGCTGGTCGCGGTGGTGGACGACGCCGGGCTCCTCACCGGCGCCGTCATCCTCGACCGGCTGCTGTCGGCACTGGCTTTGTCCGGCCCCGAGGGCTGACGGACGCGCCGCCAGGCGGCGCGCGACCGGGAGACCCGCCCTGTCCACGACCGGGGGACCCGGGATGACGGCGGTGGCGGCGCTCGCCATCTTCGTCGTCGCGTTCTTCTTCATCGCGACCGAGAAGGCCGACAAGGTCAAGGTCGTCCTGATCGCGGCCGGCGCGATGACGGTGCTCGGGCTCGCCCCCGGCGCCGAGGTGTTCTTCTCCGAGCACGACGGGATCGACTGGAACGTCATCTTCCTGCTGCTCGGCATGATGATCATCGTCGGGATCATCAAGGGCACCGGGCTGTTCGACTACCTGGCGATCTGGGCGGCCAAGCGCTCGAAGGGCCGGCCGTACCGGCTGCTGGTGATGCTCATGGCCATCACCGCGGTCGCCTCCCCGTTCCTGGACAACGTCACCACGATCATGCTGGTGGCTCCGGTGACGGTGGTGGTCTGCAACCGGCTGCGCATCCCGGCCCATCCGTACCTGATCGCCGAGGTGCTGGCGTCCAACATCGGCGGCGCGTCGACGCTGATCGGCGACCCGCCGAACATCATCATCGCCAGCCGGGCGGGGCTGACGTTCAACGACTTCCTCGTCCACATGGCACCGATCGTGGTGCTCGTCTTCATCGCCTTCGTGCTGCTGGCGCGGGTGCTGTTCCGCAAGTCGTTCACGTACGACGAGCGGTACGTCGCCGAGGTGATGTCGCTGGACGAGCGCAAGGCGATCACGGACCCGGCGCTGCTCGTCCGGTGCCTGGTCGTGCTCGGCCTGGTCATCGTCGCGTTCACGCTGCACTCGGTGCTGCACCTGGAGCCGGCGATCGTGGCGCTGGTCGGCGCGGGCGTGATGCTGCTGGTGTCGCGGGTCGAGGTCGCCGACGTCCTGCGGGAGGTCGAATGGTCCGTGCTGGTGTTCTTCATGGGCCTGTTCGTGATGGTGGCGGGCCTCGGGCACACGGGCGTCATCGAGGCGATCGGCACCTGGGCGGCGGAGACGATCGGCGACAACCACTTCGTCGCCGCGACCAGCCTGCTGTTCGGCTCCGCCGTCCTCGGCGCGTTCTTCGACAACATCCCCTACGCGGCGACGATGGCGCCGATCGTGGAGGGGATGGCCGCGGGCGCGCCGGACGCGCGCACCGCCGAGGCGCTGTGGTGGTCGTTCGCGCTGGGCGCCGACTTCGGCGGCAACGGGACGGCCGTCGCCGCGAGCGCCAACGTCGTCGCGATCGGCATCGCCGCCAGGACCGGCCACCCGATCAGCTTCTGGCAGTTCACCCGCTACGGCATCATCGTCACGGTGCTGAGCACGCTGATGGCGTGGGTGTACGTGGCCCTGCGCTACTTCTAGCGCGGCGCCATGGTCGACAACGGCCGGGCGCGCCTCTAGTAGGCGTGCTCGGCCATCAGCCGCCGCGACGCCTCGGTGATGCTGCCCGACAGCGACGGGTACACCGCGAACGTGTACGCCAGCTGGTCGACGGTGAGGTGCTGCTGGACGGCGATCGACACGCCCAGGATCAGCTCGCTCGCCCGCGGCGCCACGATGACGCCGCCGAGGACGATCCCCGTGGACGGGCGGCAGAACAGCTTGACGAAACCGTCCTCGAAGCCCTGCATCTTGGCCCGCGCGTTGGTGAACAGCGGCAGCATGACCGTCCGGGCGTTGACGTCCCCGGAGTCGACCATGTGCTGCGTGACGCCGACCGACGCGACCTCGGGGTCGGTGAAGATGTTGGAGGCGACCCAGCCCAGCTTGAGCGGCTGGACGGCCTCGCCGAGCGCGTGCCACATCGCGATGCGCCCCTGCATGCCGGCGACCGACGCCAGCATCAGCACGCCCGTGCAGTCGCCCGAGGCGTAGATGTTCGGGACGGACGTCCGCGACACCTTGTCGACCTCCACGAAGCCGCGGGCGTCGCAGCGCACGCCGACCTCCTCCAGGCCGATCCCGGTGGTGTTCGGGACCATTCCGACGGTCATGAGGCAGTGCGTGCCCTCGACCTTCGTCCCGTCCTCCAGAGTGACGATCACGCCGTTGCCGGACCGCTCCACCCCCGCGGCCCGGGACCGCGACATGACGTTCATCCCGCGCCGCAGGAACACCTCCTGCAGGACGGCGGCGGCGTCGGCGTCCTCGGTCGGCAGGATCCGGTCCCGCGAGGACACCAGCGTGACCCGCGAGCCCAGGGACAGGTAGGCCCCGGCGAGCTCGGCGCCCGTCACGCCGGACCCGACCACGATCAGCTCCTCGGGCAGCTCCGGCAGGTCGTACAGCTGCCGCCAGTTCAGGATGCGCTCGCCGTCCGGCTCGGCGCCGGGCAGCACGCGCGGCGTCGCGCCGGTGGCGAGCAGCACGGTGTCGGCGCGCAGGCGGCGGTCGCCGACCGCGACGACGTGCGGCTCCACCAGCCGCGCCTCACCACGGACGATCTTGACCTCCTCGTAGGCGAGCCGTTCGGCGACGTCGAACGACTGGGCCCGCGCGAGGTCCTTCACGCGCTTGTTGACCTCGGCCATGTCGGCCTCCAGGGCGCCGACGATGCCGTCCGGGCCGCCGTTGAAGCGCAGCCCGAGCCCCGCGGACTCCGACATGACCGCCATCCGGGTCGAGGTGGCGATGAGCGTCTTGGAGGGCACGCAGTCGGTGAGCACGCAGGCGCCGCCCGGACCGTCCCGTTCCACGACGGTCACGTCGGCGCCGAGCTGTGCGGCGACGAGCGCGGCCTCGTACCCGCCCGGGCCTCCTCCGATGATCACGATACGGGTCACATCTTCCATTCTTTCCTACTCACGGCAGTGAAAAGTCCGGTACCGGACCGGTTCGCCCGCCCGCCCCCGTCCCGGTCGGGGCAACCCCGCCCCCCGCGCACGCCGGTGGGTTAGCCTTGGCCAACGTGGCACTGTACGCGGCGTACGCCTCCAACATGGACCCCGAGCAGATGGCGAGCCGGGCTCCGCACTCCCCCATGCGCGGCACCGGCTGGCTGGCCGGCTGGCGGCTGACCTTCGGCGGCCAGGACAAGGGCTGGGACGGCGCCCTCGCGACGGTCGTCGAGGACGACTCCGAGCAGGTGTTCGTCGTCCTGTACGACGTGCCCGCCTGGGACGAGAAGGAGCTCGACGCCTGGGAGGGCGCCGCGCTCGACGTCTACCGCAAGATCCGGGTCCGGGTGCAGACGCTCGACGGCGACGCGCTGTGCTGGCTCTACGTCCTGGACGACTACGAGGGCGGGCTGCCGTCCGCGCGCTACCTCGGCATCCTCGCCGACGCCGCGGAGAAGGCCGGCGCGCCCGACGACTACGTCAAGGACCTGCGCACCCGCCCGTGCAGGTCGCTCGGCGACTGAGCCCGGCGGGCCGTCCCGAGCGCGGCTGTAGTGTCGGCGATGTGAGCAACGACGCTTTTGCACTGGCGCGGGACGCGGCCGATGAGCTGCGCGCCCGCACGTCCTTCGACTCCTTCGACGCGGCCCTCGTCATGGGGTCCGGCTGGGTTCCGGCGGCCGACCGGCTGGGCGAGCCGGTCGCCGAGCTGACGGTGACCGAGCTGCCCGGGTTCGCTCCCCCCGCCGTGGAGGGCCACGCCGGGCGGATCCGGGTCGTCGAGACCGGCGGGCGCCGCGCGCTGGTGTTCCTCGGCCGGACGCACCTGTACGAGGGACGCGGCGTCGACGCGGTCGTGCATCCCGTCCGGACGGCGCTGGCCGCGGGCGTGACGACGATGGTGCTCACCAACGCGGCGGGCGGGCTGCGGCCCGAGCACCAGCGGGTCGGCGACCCGGTGCTGATCTCCGACCACCTGAACCTGTCCGGGGCGAACCCGCTGACCGGCGCGACGTTCCTCGACCTGACCGAGGCGTACTCCAAGCGGCTGCGCGCGCTCGCCCGGGAGGTCGACCCGACGCTGTCGGAGGGCGTGTACGCGGCGTTCCGCGGCCCGACCTACGAGACGCCCGCCGAAATCCGGATGCTGCGCACGCTGGGCGCCGACATGATCGGCATGTCGACGGTGCTGGAGACGATCGCGGCCCGGCAGGGCGGCGCCGACGTGCTCGGCGTCTCGCTGGTCACCAACATCGCGGCCGGGCTGTCGGACGAGCCGCTCGACCACGAGGAGGTCCTCGCGGCGGGGCGGGCGTCCGCCGGCCGCATGGGCACCCTGCTCGCCACCGTCCTCGCGAAGCTGTGAGCGACCTGCGGGCGCGGGCCGAGGAGTGGCTGGCGCAGGACCCCGACCCCGAGACCCGGGCCGAACTCCGGACGATCCTGGACGAGGGCGACGAGCAGGCGCTCGCCACCCGGTTCGGGGCGCGGCTGGAGTTCGGGACGGCCGGCCTGCGCGGCGAGCTGGGCGCCGGGCCGAACCGGATGAACCGGGTGACGGTGATGCGCGCCGCGGCCGGGCTCGCCGCGTGCCTGCCGCCCGGCGGCCGGGTGATCATCGGGTTCGACGCGCGGCACGGGTCGCGGCGGTTCGCCGACGACACCGCGGCGGTGCTCAGCGGGGCCGGGCTGCGCCCGGAGGTGTTCGCCGATCCGGTGCCGACGCCCGTCCTCGCCCACTTCACCCGGTCGTTCGACGACATCGTGGCGGGCGTGATGGTCACGGCCAGCCACAACCCGCCGCGCGACAACGGCTACAAGGTGTACTGGGCGGACGGGGCGCAGATCGTCCCGCCGGTGGACGCGGAGATCTCCGCCGCGATCGACGCGGTCGGCCGCGTGGACGAGCTGCCGCTCGGCGAGGGCCGGCCCGTCCACGCGGGCGCGGACCTGTACCTGGACGCGGTGTCGTCGCTGAAGCTCGGCGGCGACCGCGGTATCTCGATCGTGTACACGCCGATGCACGGCGTCGGGCGGGACGTGCTGCTCGCGGCGTTCGAGCGGGCCGGCTTCCCCGCGCCGGTCGTCGTCCCCGAGCAGGCCGACCCCGATCCCGACTTCCCGACCGTGGCGTTCCCGAACCCGGAGGAGCCGGGCGCGCTGGACCTGGCGCTGCGCCTCGCCGAGGCCCGCGGCGCCGACCTGGTGATCGCCAACGACCCGGACGCGGACCGCTGCGCGGTCGCCGTCCCCGGGCCGGACGGCTGGCGGGCGCTGACCGGCGACGAGATCGGCGGGCTGCTGGCCGAGCACGTCCTGCGGCACACCACCGGCGACGACCGGCTGGTCGTCACGACGATCGTGTCGTCGTCGCTGCTGCGCTCGATCGCCGCCGCGCACCGGGTGCGGTCCGCCGAGTCGCTGACCGGTTTCAAGTGGATCATGCGGGCAGGTGGCCCGGACCACCGGCTGGTGTTCGGGTACGAGGAGGCGCTCGGCTACAGCGTCGGCGACGACCGGGGCGTGCTCGTCAACGACAAGGACGGCATCGGCGCCGCGCTCGCCGTCGCCGCGCTCGCCGCGGACGCGAAGCGGGACGGGCGCACGCTGCTCGACCTGTTGGACGCGCAGGCCCGCCGGTACGGGCTGCACGCGACGTCGCAGCTGTCGGTCCGGGTGGACGACCTGTCGCTGATCACCGCCGCGATGGCCCGGCTGCGCGCCGCTCCCCCGCGCGAGCTGGGCGGGCGTCCCGTCGAGTCGTTCGACGACCTCGCGGAGCCGTCGGGCGGGCTCCCGGCGACCGACGGGCTGCGGTTCCGCCTGGCGGGCGGGTCGCGGGTGGTGATCCGGCCGTCGGGGACGGAGCCGAAGCTGAAGTGCTACCTGGAGGTCGTCCTGCCCGTCGACGAGGACGTCGCCGCGGTCCGGGCGCGCGCCGCCGCCGGCCTGGACGCCCTGCGCGCGGACCTCTCGGCGATGCTCAGCTGACGAGCCCCACGATCACCAGCACGATCAGCACGGCCAGCGGGACGGCCAGCGCCGCCACCGCCGGAACCGACCAGCGGACGGTCCCCCGGGCGGGCTTCCCGGCGGCCGCCTCGGCCTTCGCCCTGGCCGCCTTGTCGGGGGCGCCGGACCGGGCCTTCGGTCGCCGCCGGTCCTTCAGCTCGTTCAGCTGCTGCGCCGCGTAGGTCGTCGGCGTCCGTCCCCGCAGGTCGAGGTTCCGGCCCTGGTTCTTCCGGGCCTCCTTCTCCGCCCGCGCCTCGGCCTTGGCCTGGGCGCGCGGCGACGTCTGGAGCACCCAGGCGCGCGCCTCCAGCTCCACGCCGTCCGGGCCGGCGAACGTCACGGTCACCGCGTTGCGGCCCTCGATCCTGCGCACCGCGCCCCACGGCACCCGGACGTCGCGCAGCGGGTTGCGGACCGTGACCCCGTCGTCGTCCCCGGCGATCAGCGGGCGCAGCCCGACGGTGTAGGCGATGCCGCAGCCGAACAGCAGCAGGAAGGCGATCACGGCCGTCGTCAGCGAGTAGTCGGGGTCACCGGTGAAGCCGACGAAGATGTCCGCGAAGTTCAGCACGGCGAACACGAACCACGCGTAGGCGGCGACGCGTCCTCCGGTGGAGCGAATGGTCATGGCCCGATCATGCCAGGGGCCGGGCGCCGCTCCATTTGAGCTGCGCGAAACCGGGCTTGATCACCCCGTTGATCAGTTCGAGCCGCTCGTTGAACGGCGCGAACGCCGACTTCATCGCGTTCACCGTGAACCACTGCAGGTCGTCCCATCCGTAGCCGAACGCGTCGGCGAGCTTCGCGAACTCCTCCGACAGCGTCGTGCCGCTCATCAGCCGGTTGTCGGTGTTGACCGTGACGCGGAAGCTCAGCCGCCGCAGCAGCCCGATCGGGTGCTCCGCGATCGACTTCGCCGCGCCCGTCTGGATGTTGGACGTCGGGCACATCTCCAGCGGGATCCGCTTGTCGCGCACGTAGTCGGCGAGCCGGCCGAGCCGCGGCTCGTCCCCGTCCACCTCGATGTCGTCGATGATGCGGACGCCGTGCCCGAGCCGGTCGGCGCCGCACCACTGGATCGCCTGCCAGATCGACGGCAGCCCGAACCCCTCGCCCGCGTGGATGGTGAAGTGCGCGTTCTCCCGCTGCAGGTACTCGAACGCGTCCAGGTGGCGGGTGGGCGGGTACCCGGCCTCGGCGCCCGCGATGTCGAACCCGACGACGCCCGCGTCCCGGTACCGGACGGCCAGCTCCGCGATCTCCATGCTGCGCGCTTGGTGGCGCATCGCCGTGACGAGCGTCCCGACGCGGATGCCGAAGTCCTCGCGGCCCCGCGCGAACCCGTCCAGGACGGCCTCGACGACCTGTTCCAGCGACAGCCCGGCCCGCAGGTGCTGCTCGGGCGCGTACCGGACCTCCGCGTAGACGATGCCGTCCTTCGCGAGGTCCTCGGCGCACTCGTACGCCACCCGCGTGAGCGCCCCGACGGTCTGCATCACGCCGACGGTGTGGGAGAACGTCTCCAGGTACCGCTCCAGCGACCCCGAGTTGGACGCCTCCTCGAACCACGTCCGCAGCTCACCGGCGTCGGTCGCGGGCAGGTCCGCGTACCCGGACTCCCCCGCCAGGTCGATGACGGTGGCGGGCCGCACCCCGCCGTCGAGGTGGTCGTGCAGCAGCACCTTCGGCGCGCGCCGGATGTCCTCAAGAGTCGGCCGACTGTTCATTGTTGAAACCTACCCGCCCGCCTCCCGCCCGGCCTCGTCAACTCTCGCCAGACCGGAGCGCCGGGAGCGAGCGCCGCGGGGGCCGGGGGCACCCCTGTGTCCCCGGCCCCCGCGGTGCGGCCGGTGTCTCTCAGGAGCCGGGCGCCTTCGCGTACTCGCCGATGCCGCCGGCGAAGTCGAGCGCGACGCACGGCTCGTCGCCGACGACCCAGGCGTCGTGGCCGGGCGCTACGACGAACACGTCACCGGGGCCGACCTCGCCCTCGGCGCCGTCGCGGGTGAGGATGCGCATCCGGCCCGAGATGATGTAGCCGTTGTGGTGCACCTCGCAGAGGTCGGTCCCCGCGATGTCCTTGACCGATTCCGTCCAGCGCCATCCGGGCTCGAAGGTGGCCTTCCCGAAGACCAGGCCCGTGAGGTTGACGACCTCCAGGTGCCCCCGCGGGAAGTCGCGCCGCTCGTCCGGCTTCTCGATGCTCTTGATTTCCGGCATGATGGGTCCCCCTTTCACCATCGCTTCTCACGCTCGCACTGGGCTCTGACCTGCGTCAAGGCGTCGGGTCGAGGGCCGGCTCGCGCTCCGGCCGCGCCCGCGCGGCGCGGGGGAGCAGCAGCGGGGTCGCGAGGACGAGGACGCCCGCCCCCGCGATCGCGAGGCGGGGGCCGGTGAGGCCGGCCAGCACGCCCCACAGCGCGGTCAGGCCCGCCATCGTGAGCTTGCCGGTGACCGACCACGCGGACAGCACGCGCGCGACCCGGTCCGGCGGCGTCCGCTCCAGGCGGTGGGTGGCGAGCAGCGGGGTGAACACGCCGATGCAGGTGATCAGGCCGAACTCGACGGCGATGACCAGGGCGATCCCGGCGGCGCCGGGCTGGACGAAGGCGAGCCCGAGCAGCCAGCACGCGCGCAGGGACCCGGCGGCGAGCATGACCCGGCGCCGCCCGAACCGCGCGACGAGCGGGCCCGCCAGGCGCGACCCGATGAGGCCGCCGGCGCACGGGACCGCGAACGCCAGGGCGTACTGCCAGGGCGCGAAGCCGAGGCGGCCGAGCATCAGGACGGCCAGCACCGGCGCGGTCGCCATGATCAGCCCATTGACGAGGATCACGTTGAGGAAGAGCGGGCGCAGCACCGGATCGGTGAGGATGTGCCGCCACCCTTCGAGCAGGTCCCCGGCCCGCAGGTGGGTCCCGCGGGGCCGCGGACGCGGCTCCGTCCCGCCGATCGCGCGGATGCCCGCCGCCGACAGCAGGAAGCTGACCGCGTTGGCCGCCACGGTCGCCACCGGTCCGAACGCCCCGATCGCGGCTCCGCCGAGCGGCGGCCCGAGCATCGTCGCGGTCCACAGCGTCGACTCGAACCGCCCGTTGGCGGCGAGCAGGTCGTCCGGCCGGACGAGCGCCTTCAGGCAGGCGCCGCTCGCCGCCGTGAAGGCGATGTCGGCCGCGCCGACGAGGATCGACACAACCACGAGTTGGCCGAAGGTGAGCGCGCCGAACGCGTACGCGGCCGGGACGGTCAGCAGCGCGGCGCACCGGACGAGGTCCATGGCGATCATCACCGGCCGCTTGCGGCGCACCTCGATCCAGGGTCCGAGCGGCACCGCCAGGGCCGCCCCCACCAGCAGCCCCGCGGCGGCCAGCAGCGACACCCGGGCCGGTCCCGCGTCCAGCACCACGATGGCGATCAGGGGGAATGCGTCGAACGCGAGATACGTCCCGAACGTGCTCGTCGCGTAGGCCGCCCAGAGCCACCCGAACGGCCGTCCCAGCGACCGGCTTGTCCCCATAGGCCCGCGCACCCCTCCCCGCACCGACGTCGGCCCCAGGGATCCAACCGGGCGGCGGGCAGATGATCAAACAACCGCCGGTCGGCCGCCACAACCACGGGTTGTCGCCGCTAGCGTGGCGGGGTGGATCTCAACGCCGTGCGCACCTTCGTCGCCGTCGCGGACGCGGGACGGTTCCAGAGCGCCGCCGACGACCTGTCGATCACCCAGCAGGCCGTGTCCAAGCGCGTCGCCGCGCTGGAGTCGGACCTCGGGGTGCGGCTGTTCACCCGGACGCCGCGCGGCGCGCGGCTCACCATCGACGGGCAGGCGTTCCTGCCGCACGCCCGCGACCTGCTGCGGGCCGAGGAGCGGGCCGCCGCGTCCGTGCGCCCCGGCCGCCGGGCGCTGCGCGTGGACGTGATCGGGCGGCGGCTGGAGCCGGCCGGGCTGCTGCGCGGCTTCCACCGCGCCCACCCCGCGATCGAGCTGGACGTGGTGACGCTGTTCGACCTGGACGCGGCGATCGCCGCCGTCGAGGACGGGACGATCGACGCGTCGTTCCGCGCCGTCGTCCCGTCCGCCCTCCCGGGAGGGATCGAGGCCGCGCGGGTCCGCGACGAGCCGGTCCAGCTCCTCACCGGGCCGGGCCACCGGCTCGCCGCCGCCCGGTCGGTCGGCCCGGACCGGCTCGCGGGGCACCGGATCTGGATGCCCGCGCTCGTCCCCGGCACCGAATGGGCCGCCTTCTACGACGACCTGGCCGCCGCGTTCGGCATCGCCATCGACACGGTCGGGCCGCACTTCGGCACCGAGCCGCTCCTCGACACGATCGCCGACTCCCCGTCGCTGGCGACCTTCGTCGGCGAGGGGACCCGCCTCGTCTGGCCCGTGGACGACGACCTGCGGCGCATCGCCGTCCACGGCCCGACCCCCGTCTACCCGCACTCTCTCGTCTGGCACACCGGCAACCCGCACCCGGCCCTCGTCCGGCTCCGCGACCACCTCACCGGCTCGTACACCCCCTGCCCCGACGGCTGGACGCCGGCCTGGGCCGGCGGCCTCAGCGGCTGAGGCGCTGGTAGCGGCGGACCGCCAGCGGCAGGAAGACCGCCGTGATCACGACCGGCCAGACGATCGCCATCGGCAGGGCGTGCTGCTCGACCCAGGTGCCGCCGACGGCGGCCGGGTTGCCGAACAGCTCGCGGGACGCGGTCACCGTCGCCGACACCGGGTTCCACCGTGCGACCGCGCCGAGCCAGTCCGGCATGAGGGACGGCGCCACGAACGCGCTGGAGATCATCGCGAAGGGGAACGCCACCGCGAACAGGCTCCCGGCGGCCTCCTCGTTCGGCACCAGCAGCCCGAGCAGCACGCCGATCCAGATCAGCGCGAAGCGCAGCAGCAGGA
The DNA here is from genome assembly GCF_900115095.1 of Actinomadura madurae. Classification (GTDB taxonomy): domain Bacteria; phylum Actinomycetota; class Actinomycetes; order Streptosporangiales; family Streptosporangiaceae; genus Spirillospora; species Spirillospora madurae. Next base: position 50,706 of record NZ_FOVH01000003.1, on the reverse strand, counting down.
ACAGGCCGAACGCGGCGAGGGTGTCCAGCACACCGCCGCCGGAGCGCCAGCCGATCGCCAGCGCGGTCAGGGCCAGCACGAGCAGGTCGAGCGTCGCGCCGATCAGGTCGCCGACGCCGCGTCCCGTCACGACCGCCGAGGGCGCCATCGGCATGGAGCGGAACCGGTCGGTGACGCCGCGCGAGCTGTCGTACACGACGACGTACGCGGTGTTCATGAACCCCATCGCCATCGTCATCCCGAACATGCCCGGCATCAGGAACTCGCGGTAGTCGCCGCCCCCGGGAACCGACATCGCGCTGCCGAAGACGTAGCCGAACAGCAGCACCGAGACGATGGGGAAGCCGAGCTGCCAGGCGATGTTGCTCGGCTGCCGGACGTAGTGGGTCAGGCCCCGCAGGACGATCGTCCAGCAGTCCGCGGCGGCCCAGTAGAGCCGCGCGCCGGCGCCTTCGCCGGCGGCGGTCCCGCCGTGAACGCTCATGCCTCCACCTTCACCTTCGTGTCCTCGGCGGGGTGCCCGGTGAGGCGCAGGAACACCTCGTCCAGGGTCGGGCGCCGGAGCCCGATGTCCTCCACCGCGATGCCGTCGTCCTGGAGCGTGCGGGCCACCTCGGTCAGCGCCGCCACCCGGTCGGTGACGGGCGCGTGCACCCGCGCCGCGCCCTCGTCGACCAGCGGCTCCGCGGACGCGACCCGGGCGACGACGGCCGCGGTCGCGGCCAGGGTGGCGGGATCGCGCACCACGACCTCGATCCGGTCGCCGCCGATCAGCCGCTTCAGCGAGTCGGGCGGGCCGTCGGCGATGACCCGGCCCCGGTCGATGACGGCGATGCGCCCGGCGAGCTGGTCGGCCTCGTCCAGGTACTGCGTCGTCAGCAGCACGGTCGTGCCCTGCTCGACCAGCGACCGGACCGATCCCCACACCTCGTTCCTGCCGCGCGGGTCGAGGCCGGTGGTCGGCTCGTCGAGGAACAGCACGTCCGGTGTCAGGATCATGCTCGCCGCGAGGTCGAGCCGGCGGCGCATCCCGCCGCTGTACTCCTTCACCCCCTTGTCGGCGGCGTCCAGCAGGTCGAACCGCTCCAGCAGCTCCTCCGCGCGCTCGCCCGCGCGCTTCTTGCCGAGGTGGTACAGGCGGCCGAACATGCGCAGGTTCTGCCGGCCGGTGAGGACCTCGTCCAGGGCGGCGTGCTGCCCGGCCAGCCCGATCCGCCGGCGCACCCGCCGGGCCTGCGCGGCGACGTCCAGGCCGGTGACCCGCGCCCGGCCGCCGTCCGGGCGGACGAGCGTGGCCAGGATGCGGACGGCGGTGGTCTTCCCGGCGCCGTTCGGCCCGAGCAGGCCGTAGACCATGCCCCTCGGCACCGCGAGGTCGAAGCCGTCGAGCGCCCGTTTCTCCCCGTACACCTTGCGGACCCCCTCGGCGAGGATCACGTCCTCCGGCATGCCGCCTCCCTAGTTTGCGTATGCCATACGCGAATTAGAGTACACCATACCCAAAGTCCGGGCCGCCGGTCCGGCGGCGTGGTTGTAGCGTCATGTCCATGACGACGGAGCACGACGACGCCCGCGACCTCGGAAGGAGCCTTGAGCTGCTGTGGGGCGACCGGACCCGCCCCCCGCGGGGCCGCCCGGCCACGCTCAGCCTGGACCGGATCGTCGCGGCCGCCGTCGAGGTCGCCGACGAGCTCTCCCGGACCGAGGGGCTCGACGCGCTGTCGATGCGCTCGATCGCGACCCGCCTCGGCGTGGGGACGATGTCGCTCTACCGCTACGTCCCCGGCAAGAGCGAGCTGCTGGACCTCATGCTCGACCACGTCGTCGACTTCCCCGAGGAGGCCGCGCAGCCGGACGGCCGGACCTGGCGCGAGATCCTCACGGCCGACGCCCGGTACCACTGGCGGCTGTGCCTGGACCACCCCTGGTACCCGTTCGTGGACCAGAGCCGGCCGCTCCTCGGCCCGAACGGCCTGCGCGGCCTCGACCGGTTCCTGCGCCTGCTGCGCCCGTTCGGGCTCCCCGACCGGACGCTGATGATGATGATCAGCACCCAGGTCGACTACGTCGAGGGCGTCGCGCGCCGCTACATCAACGAGCGCCGCGCCGAGGCGCGGACCGGCGTCAGCAACGAGCAGTTCTGGCGGGCCCAGGAACCGACCCTGACGGCCGCGCTCACCAGCGGCGACTACCCCACCATGGCCGACCTCTCCGAGGACACCTTCGACTTCTCGTTCGAGGAGCTCTTCGAGTTCGGCCTGACCCGCCTCCACGACGGCTTCGCCCGGCTCCTCGACGAGCACGTCAGGTGACGAAGCCTGCTTCGAACGGCCGGAGCCGTCCGAACTGTCGGCGCCGGGCGCGAGCATGGGCCCATGGGTGACGGAACGGCAGTCCACGAATGGCTGGGCGGCCTGGACGCGCAGGGCCGCGGCCGGGCCGAGGAGCTGTCCGCGCTGGTCCTCTCCGCCGATCCACGGCTGGAGCAGGCGATCAAGTGGGGACGGCTGACCTTCACGACGGCGGACGACTGGCATCACTGGTTGTGCGGCATCGCGGTGACCAAGAAGGGGGTCAAGCTGGTCTTCCACAAGGGGGCGTTGCTGGAGGATCCGCAGCGCGTCCTCATCGGCTCCGGGCGCTACGTCCGGGAGGTATCGGCGGAAGCGGCACTGCGGCAGGCCGAGGACACGGTCGCCTTGGTGCGCAGCGCCATCGCACACCAGACCGACATGCTGGAATGACGCACCGGCGAGTAGAAAGCAAATAAGCTAACTGCCATAATCATCGCCATGCTGGACGTGGAGCTGGTGAAGGCGCTGGCCAACGACAAGCGGCTGCTGATCCTGGAGTGGCTGCGCGACCCGGAGCGGCACTTCCCGCCGCAGCGGGACGGCGACCTCGTCCGGGACGGGGTCTGCTCGCTGTTCATCGCCCAGAAGCTGGGCGTGAGCCAGCCGACCTGCGGCGAGCACCTGCGCGTGCTGTCGCGGGCGGGGCTCGTCCACGGCACGAAGATCAAGCAGTGGGTGTTCTACCGGCGGGACGAGGACCGGATCGCCGAGGCGAAGGAGGCACTGAGCAGTGAGTGGTGAGGGCGGAGCGGGCGTCACCGCCGCCGAGCGCGCGGACCTGTACGAGCGGCTGATCGCGGACCTGGACGCGGCGGGCGCGCGCTACCGGCTGATCGACCACCCGCCCGAGGGGCGGACCGAGGTGGTCAGCGAGATGCGCGGCCACGACGTCGCGCACGCCGCCAAATGCCTGGTCGTCATGGTCAAGATCGGCAAGAAGCAGAGCCGGTACGTGCTGGCCGTGGTGCCCGGTGACGCGCGCCTCGACCTGCAGGCCGTCAAGGCCCTGCTGGACGGCACCTATGTCGCCTTCGCCGGTCGCGACAGGGCCGAGGAACTGGCCGGCAGTGTCAGCGGCACCGTACTGCCGTTCTCCTACAACCCCCGGCTGGAGGTCGTCGCCGATCCGGCGCTGCTCCAGGCGCCCGAGCTGTTCTTCAACGCCGCGCGGCTGGACCGCTCGATCGCCCTGGTCACCGACGACTACCTGCGTCTGGCCTCGCCGCGCATCGCCCCCATCACCGCCCCCTGATGACCGCCGCGCCCGGATTCCTCCCCGGTTTCCGCGTCGCCGGCGCGATCTACGTCGTGGTTCACGGACCGCGGCGGACGGCCGTCTGGGACGCGTAGACGATGATGTTGTCGCGGTAGCTGCCCTTCCCGCGGTCGAACGGGCCGCCGCAGGTGACGAGGCGGAGGCCGGCGTGGTCGAGCGGGCCGTAGACGCGCCGGGTGGGGAACCGGTCCTTGGCGACCCGCTCCACGGACTCGACGGTGAACACGGCCACCTGACCGTCCGCCCGCTTCACCTCGACGCGGTGCCCCGGCCTGACGCGGCCCAGGTCGTAGAAGACCGCGCCCCAGTTCTTGGAGTCGACATGGCCCAGGATCACGGCGGCGCCGCGCTCTCCGGGGGCCGGCCCGCCGGTGTACCAGCCGGCCTCGTCCGGCCGGTCGGCCGACGGGACCTGCACCGAGCCGTCCGGTGCCAGGCCGAGCCTGGTCAGCGGCGCCCGGACGCCGATCGACGGGACGGTCACCTCGACGGGCAGCGAGCGGGGCAGCACCGGCCCGTGGTGATCGACCGGACGAGGCGTCGCCGCCCACGCGGGCGGCTGCGGCGGACCCCCCGGACCGCGCAGCCCCAGCCCCACCACGAGAAGGCCACCGGTCAGCAGAACCAGCGCCACCACCCGCAACCCGACCTTTCCCCGCATACCTCTCTCACCCGCTCGACGAGATTTCCCTTTGGACGGCCACCGGACGCCGGTCAGGACGCGGCCGCACCGCCCCGCCGCCGGACGGCCATCGCCCCGAGCCCGGCCCCCGCCAGCAGCAGGACGCCCCCGCCCGCCAGGAGGGCGGTGTCCGGGCCGCCGGCGCCGCCGCCGAAGCCCGTCCCGACCCCGCCGGTCGGGGTGGCCTTCGTCTTCGGGTGCGCCTTGCCGTCCACGATCTCGATCTGGCCGGTCGACCGGTGGGCGCCGCACCTGACCAGCACCGTGTAGGTGCCGGGGACGGTGTCGTCCTTGACGGTGGCCAGGCCCGCCCGGCCGTCGACCTCCTCGGCCCCGTTCAGCGGCACCGCCCCGCCGACGAACGCCAGCGAGCCCGCCGTGCCGTCGGTCGCGCACTTCTTGCCGACGACGGTGACCTTGCCGCCGGGGTGGGCCTGCCCCGGCTGGACGAGGACGTCCCCCGGGTCGGCCATCGCGGGCGCGGCAAGACCGATCGTCATCGTTCCGAAGACGAGACCGAAGACGGCCGCCTTTCCGAGTCGCATGTTCTCTCCATTACGACACGGCGGCTTACCCGACTTTCAGCCCTGGAACCGTGCCCCCCTATACCTCAATACGATGAAGCCGGCCCCAGTTTGGTTCGAACCCTTTTCCCACACGGAGATCAAAACGCATGATCAGAAATGCACACCAAAAGTTGGCGTGATAGCCATCACATTCCCCCTTCCCCGCACCGACCCGACCTGGAGCGGCGCCGGTGTCGCAGGCGGCTGGTGTACTGGGAGTGGTAGCGGCGGCGCAGGACGGGCAGGTGAGCCGGTGATGGCGGACGACGCGCGGCGCGACCGGGTGATCGCGGAGTGCCTGGCGAAGCCGGGGGCCGCGGAGGACTACCCGTTCGGTGACGAGGTGGCCGTGTTCAAGGTGGCCGGCCGCATGTTCGCGCTGGTGCCGCTGAGCGCGGAGCCGGGGAGCGTCAGCCTCAAGTGCGACCCCGACCTGGCAGCCGACCTGCGCCGGCGCTACAGCGCGGTCGCACCCGGCTACCACCTCAACAAGCGGCACTGGAACACGGTGACCCTCGACGGCTCGGTGCCCGGCGAGGAAGTGCTGGAGATGATCGACCACTCCTACGACCTGGTGGTGGCGCGCCTCACCAAGGCGCAGCGCGAAGCGCTCACCTGAGTCGGGCGGACGCTGCTTCAGCGGTGCCGTTCGGCTACTTCCATGGTCCAGTCGTAGAACGTCACGGGGTCGCCGAGCGCGTCTTGCAGGCCCGGTTCGACGATCGGGGCGTTGGCGGCGGTGAGCAGGTCGAACAGGCCGAGGAAGGTCCATTCCCAGACCATGGCGTCGAAGTTGTAGGCGAGCATGAGGGGAGCGAGCCGCCGCCGTATGCGCGTGACCTCGTCCGGAGGGAACCCGGCTTCGCGTAGCCGTTCGAGGGTGGCGCGCTCGTGTTCGGGGTCGAACGAGGTGTCGAGGAACGGTTCGAGCAGATCATCCCAGGTGTCGGGACGGGATCTCCGGGCGATGCCGTGCCGATGGCAGAACGCCTCCAGATCGGCCGCCTGGTCATGGGGAACGAACAGGGTCTCGCCCTGGGTCGTGCGGATTTCGGGCCGGACGGCCTTCCAGTCGGCGTCACGGATCCGCGCGGGCGTGACCATTCCGCTGGGGTGGACGGTGGCGCCGCGGAAGTCGTAGCGCCGAAAGCAGATGTGGTCCTCTTCGAAGCTGACCTCCACCCGTCCCAAGCTACCAATTGGGCCTTTCCCCGCCTTCACCTCGTCACATAGGGTCACCTTGATCAACATGCGGGAGGCCGACCGAATGGACGAGGCGCAGGCGATCGCCCTGGTGGTGAAGAGGATCAGGTCGCGCAACCTGGATTACCCCACCGACGGACTGGTGGCGGATCGCTACGAGGGCGGCTGGTGCGTGTACGCGTCGGTGGACGTCGACGAGAGCGACCCCGTGGCGTTCCTGGAGATGCCGGTGGGGCGGTTGGTGTTCCTCGTGGGGGAGACCGGCCTCGTCGAAGAGGTGTCGTCCTCGGATCCCCCGCCGAATGCCCAGGAACGCGTTCCCCGTCCTCCCCGGGCCGGGCTGAACGCCGACGAGTACATGGAGGAGTTCGCGCAGTGGTTGGCGGAGGACGGGCCGGACGATCGGCGGGCCGTCGACGACTTCGCCATCGTCGGCCGAGGCGACAGGGATCACGAGAACGAGGTCGGTGTCGAGGCCGCGCAGCGGATCGAGCCGATCGTGCAGCAGTTGGCCCTGCTCGGGCCGCACGGGTGGCGGTGGCTATGGGCGGATTTCGCGTTCACCGTCTCCGCCGAGATCTCCCACCTGCGGTTCTCGTCCCATCAGGGTTCGGTGGTCGTCCCGGTGCCGGAATCGGTCGCCGAACTCGTCCGCGACCAGCGGGACGCCGCGGCGCACATGCCGGCCGGGCCGTGGTGGCGGCTGATGCTGACCGTCACCGACCACGGTGAGACGACCGTGAACTACGACTACGGCGACGGCCCTTTCCCGCACGACCGCCTGCTCGCGCCCGAGCACTACGGCAACGACCTGGACACCTATCCGCGCCCGTACGTGGCGGCGTGGCTGGCCCGCTACATCGAAGGCCCCGACGCGTACTGACGCCGAACCCCCCGGTCAGCGGCCGGCGGTCTCCCACCACTCCAGATGGGCCGCCGCCTGCGCAACCGGCTCGATGATCTCCCAGACCTCGGCGACCAGCCCGTCCTGAACCCGCAGGACGTCGACGACCACGATCTCCGGACCGCCGGGCAACCCGCGCCGTGAGTGCATCACCACGCGGTCGCCGTCGGCCAGCACATGCAGGATCTCGACCCGCATCCCGGCGAGCGGCCCGAGCGCGTAACGCAGGGCCGCGAGCCATTCGACCCTGTTCCTGGTCGAGTCCGGCCGACGGTGGACGAAGTCATCGCTCAGGTACTTCCCGAACGCGTCGACATCGCCCGTCTGGATCAGTTCCGCCAGCGCCCGCTGGACGAAGTTCTTGATTTCTGCGCTCATGGACGCAGTGTTTCCGGAGGCCTCGCGGATTGTCGATGAAATGCCATTTCATGGCGTCCCGAGCCACGATGAGTACCCTCGGTATCCGTGCACACCATCGGGGACCTCCTGCGGCAGTGGCGGCATCGCCGGGGGCTCAGCCAGCTCGATCTCGCGATCGCCGCCGACGTGTCGGCCCGGCACGTCAGCCTGGTCGAGACCGGAAAGACCAACCCGAGCGCCGCCATGGTGTCGCGGCTCGCGGACCAGCTCGACGTGCCGCTGCGCGAGCGCAACCGGCTGCTGCTCGCCGCCGGCTTCGCGCCCCGCTACACCGAGCGTCCGCTTGACGGCGGCGCGCTCTCGGCGGCCGGCGACGCGGTCGGAAGGGTGCTCCGCGCGCACGAGCCGTACCCGGCGCTGGTCTTCGACCGCCACTGGAACATCCTGATGACCAACCGCGCCGTGGACGCGTTCCTCGCCGAGGTCGACCCTGAGCTGCTCGGCCCGCCGATGAACCTGGTCCGCCTGGGGCTGGACCCGCGCGGCTTCGCCCGTCTGGTCGTCAACCTGGCCGACGTCCGCGCGATGTTCCGCCGCCGCATCAGGCGCCAGCTCGCCGCCGCCCCCGACCCCGGCCTCACCGCGCTCTACGAGGAACTCCTCGCCCCCGGACCCGAGGAGCCGGGCCCCGCGGTCGACTCCGACGTGGCCATCCCGATGATCATCCGTCTGGACGGCCGGGAACTGCGGCTGTTCTCGACCATCACCACGTTCGGCACCCCGATGGACATCACGCTGGACGAGGTCGCGATCGAGTCGTATTACCCGGCGGACCCCGAAACCGCCGCCTACTTCACCGACCCGGCGACGACCCCGGTCCGTGAAGCGTAGGCCGGGAGGCGGAACGCGCGCACCGCCGATCGCGTCCTAGTGCCAGGGAGGTTTCGGGCGATGTCGCACACCATCTTCGTGACGAAATGCTTGGTTTTCGGCGGGCTACTCACCCTGGTCGGCGTGTTCTACCTCGGGGTCATGATCTTCACGTGGGATTGGGCGGCCTGGCCGGTCCTCCTCCTGTTCTTCATTCCGGCCCTTCTCTTCTTCGGCATGGCCTATCTCAAGGAGTACTGGTTCTGACGGACGCGCGCCGTCAGGCCGGCGGGTTGGTGTAGACGCGGCGCGGGGTGATGAGCACGGCGGCGCGCCGCTCCTCCGCCATCACCCGGTCGTAGGTGTCCCAGTCGTCGTGAGTGCCGCCGGCGGCGACGAAGACGTCCCGCAGCAACAGACGGAGCGCTTCGCCGTCGATCTCGGGACGCGGGTCGTCGGGGCCGATGAGTTCGGCCTCTCCCTCGACGGCCGCCCAGCGCCAGCCCGCCCGGGCGACGATCGTGATCCGGGGGTCGGCGCGCAGGTGGGCCAGCTTGCGGGAGCCGCCGGTGGCGACGAACCCGACGACCTGATCCTTCCGCACCGGATGGTCCAGCACCCCGGCGTTGACCACCGACGACTGCACGCCGCCATCGCCCCGCAACGTGCTGACCACGCACAAACCGTGATCGAGCGGCACCAGTTCGGCGAATACGGATAGGTCTGTCACGCTGGGCCGCCTCTCTCCAGGCCGTCAACTGGCGACTCCATTGTCCCAGCACGCAAGACCCCTCCCGCGCGCGGGCACCGTTCAGGAGGAAGCGGCCACGTCGTGGGCGGCCTGGGCGAAGGCGCGGACCCGTGCGGTGGCGGCGTCGGCCCGCCACAGCAGGCCCCATCGCAGCGGCGGGGCGTCGCTGATGGGGATGTAGGCGACGTCGGGACGACCGTAGTAGCGCGTGGCCTGGGCGCCGACCGGGAAGGCACCGTGGCCGGCGCCGATGAGGGTGAGCATCTCGTTGAACGTCGAGGCAGAAGGGCCTGGTTCGATCGGCCGTCCCGCGGGGGTGACGCGCGGAGTGCGGTCCTCTCGCAGCGAGACGGGCAGGGTGTCCGGTAGCTGGAGCAGCTTCACCCTCGCCAGATCCTCCAGCGTGATCGAGCTGCGGCGGGCGAACGGATGCTTCGACGACACGGCGAGCGAGCGCGCTTCGGACACCAGCACGGGACCGGTGACGATGTCCGGCTCGTCGATGGGGAACGTGCCCAGCGCGAGATCGACCTGGCCATCGCGCAGCCAGGGCATCAGATCGACCATCTGCGCCTCGCGGAGCCGGACGTCGCAGTCCGGGAGGCGGCGGCGGAACAACTCGGCGGCTCCGGCGAGCAGCTGCCCGCCCGCCGCACCGACGAAGGCCGCCCGCAGGGCGCCGGTCAGGCCGCGGCCGGCGTCGATCGCCCTCGCGAACGCCTCGGCGATCTCGTCCCAGGCGGGCCGGACCTCCTCGTACAGCCGCCGGCCCACCGCGGTCAGCTCGACCCGGCGGCTGGTACGGACGAACAAAGGCACCCCCGTCCGGCGCTCCAGCTTGGCGATCGTCTGGCTGATCCGGGCGGTGGACACGTGCAGGCGCTCGGCGGTGCGGCCGAAGTGGAGCTCCTCGGCCAGGGTCAGGAACGCCTCCAGCTCGTGACGTTCCAGCATGACACCTCCATATCGTTAACTTCAGCTTCACGATTCTTGCACAGGGCCGCATTGATCGGCCCCTCCCGCCGGACGAGGGTGGAACGTGCCAACCAGCGCTGTGACCTGCGCTCTCCACCCGAGATCGGACCACAATGATCAGTAAGCTCCACGACCTGCGCACCGTCGTCCGCGGACGGGTCCTGCTTCCCGGCGACGACGGTTTCGACCAGGCGCGGCGACCCTGGAACCTCGCCGTCGACCAGGCCGTTCCCGCCGTGGTCGAAGCGGCCGACGCCGCCGACGTCGCGGCCGTCGTCCGCTTCGCCCGCGACCGCGGAACGGCCGTCTCGGTCCAGCCCAACGGCCACGGCGCCACCACGAACCTGGACGGCGCCGTCCTCCTGCGCACCCACCGCCTGGACTCCCTCCAGATCGATCCGGTCGCCCGGCGCGCCCGTGTCGGCGCGGGCGTGTCCTCGGGCGGCCTCCAGGCCGCCGTGGCGCCGCACGGCCTGACCGGCCTGCCCGGCAGCTCCCCGGTCGTCAGCGTCACCGGTGTCGCCCTCGGCGGCGGGCTCAGCTGGTTCGGCCGCACCCACGGCTGGGTCGCCGACAGCGTCACGGCCTTCGACATCGTGGACGCCGAAGGGCGGCAGCGGCGCATCACCGCCGACACCGACCCGGACCTCTTCTGGGCCATGCGCGGGGGCGGCGGCTCCTTCGCGATCGTCACCGCCCTGGAACTCACCCTCCACCGTGCGCCGCACCTGTACGGCGGACGGATGCTGTGGCCCATCGACCACGCCCCCGACGTCATGGACGCCTACCGCCGGCTCACCGCCACCGCCCCCGACGACCTGACGCTCTGGCTGGACCTGCTGCACTTCCCCGGCTCCGACCCCATGATCGCCGTCGATGCCGCCTTCCTCGGCCAGGCCGCCGCGGCATGCGACCTGCTCAGCCCGCTGGACCGCCTGCCCCGTCCCGTCGCCGACAGCAGACGGCCCATGACGGTCGCCGAACTCGGCACCATCACCGCCGAGCCCACGGACCCCGGTGCGGGCTCCTCACGCGCCGAACTGCTCACCGGACTGGACGACACAGCGGCCGAAATCCTGCTGGCCGACCCGATCGCCCCGCTGCTGAATGTGCAGATACGCCACCTGGGCGGCGCGTTCACCCACCCGTCCGACAGCCCTCACGGCCCATTGACCGAGCCTTATGCGCTCTACATGTTCGGCGTGCCGGCCGACTCGCCGACAGCCGAGGCCATCACCGCGAAGCAGCGCTCACTCGCCGATGCCCTCCAGCTGAGCGGACGCAAACCCTTCACCTTTCTCAGCCCCGGCGAGACCCCGGCCGACGCCTTCACGCCCGCCGCGCTCCTTCGCCTCCGCGACCTCGAACGCCGTCACAACCCGCACAACACCTTCCGCGCCAACTTCCCCATCTCCGGCTGAACGCACCCCGCGCCGGCGCGTGCGGGCGCGAACGAACGCGCGCCCGGAACGCGATTCCCGCCTTCTCGGGCGCCGTTCAGCGGAGCATCGCCTCCCCGGCGGCTACTTCCACTCGTAGATCTTGGACTCGGTCTTGCCGCTCGCGTCCGCGTCGTACTCGAACATGGCCGCCATGCCGTTGAGGCGCGCGAACCTCTCGGACGTCGTCCGGTAGAAGATCGCGCCGCGGAACGAGGTCGCCCCGTCCTTCAGCAGCCTGCCGGTTCCCGCGCCCTCCCACAGGAGGGTGTCGCCGTCGGCGGACATCGTGCAGCCCTGTCCCTTGCCGCGCAGGACGCCGTCGGCGCCGAGGACCGACACGTACGTCCCCATGTCCACGGTGTCCTCGTCGAGGAGCCGGCCGCGGGACTCGAACGAGACCTCGACCCGGGCCTCGCCCTGCTCGGTCGGCGGCAGCACGCGCGTCCCGGTGACCTGCCCCGAGTCGTGACCGATCTGGTCTCCCATTGCCATCGTCTTCCCCCCTCGAATGGCGAGCACTGGTTCCAGTCGAACACCGCCGCGCCTGGCGGAAGCCCCGTATACGTCCTGTCCTTCGGCAAGGAGAATCTCCGTCCGCGGCGCCGCGGAGATAGCGGGCAAATCAAGCGACCACGGAATGGCAGGAGTGGGCTGGGACGAGTGGCCGCGGTCATGAACGTCCCGGCGGACAGCACCGAAAGGCATATCCGGACGGCCCCGCGTCATGAGCCGTAAGATCCACTTGTTGTGAGCACCTCCCCCCACGCCCCGGAACTTGCGGCCCTGGCGGCGGCCGCCGGAACCGACCATCCGCGCAAGCTCAAGTCGGCCTTGACCAAGCTGGCCCGGCCGCTGTCCGCGGCCGACCGGATCTCCTTCTTCGAGGACGCGTGCCGCGCGTTCGCGGCCGCGGGCGTGTCGGAGACGGCGGCGGAACTCGCGACGTGGTCGTTCACCCAGGCCCGCAAGGCCGAGAAGGACGGCGCGAACCCGCCCGACGTGGAGCGGCTGCACGCGACGCTCCTGGAGTTCGTCCCGTTGGGAGCGGTCGCTCCGACCATCCTGCGCGATCACGCCAAGGCGCTCGGCGGGCACTTTCCGCCGGAGGAGGCGCACGCCCGGTTCCGCGAGGTGATCTGCGCGGGCTTCGACGCCGGGCTCATCCCGTACGCGAGGGTCTTCCCCGACCTGCGGAAGCTGGCCGTCGCGGCGGGGATCGCCAAGGACGACGAGGACGGGTTCCTCGCCGCGCGGCTGCTGCGCGACGGGCTGCTGCCCGGCGCGTCCCAGACGATCTGGGCCGCCGCGCAGAAGGCCCTGGTGACGGCCGCCGGACGCGACGACGACCTGATGGACCTGCTGATCGTGGCCGAGCCCGACCGGGCGCGGCACGAGAAGGAGGGCGGCGCCGAGCACGCCGAGAGGATGCGGCAGACCTGGCTGGCGACGCTGGCCGGCGCGGGAGCGGGTGCCCGGCTGACGGCGGTCTGGTTCGCCACCGCGGGCCGCCGCTGCGCCGCCGACACGCTGCTGACCCTCGTCGAGCAGGCCGGCAGGCGGCTCTTCCCGAGCGGCACCGGGCCGGGCGGCGACCCCGCCACCGATCCGGCGGCCATCCCGCCCAAGCGCGCGCCCTGGGGCGACATGTCCGACGCCGAGATGAGGGCCCAGCTCAAAGCCGATGTCGCGTCGGGCCACCTGTCCCGCGTCCATCGGGCGCTGTCGTGGCTGAGGTCCAAGGGGCACGGATTCATCCGACGCAATCCCGGATTCGCGCGCGAGCTGGAGTTCCACGATCCCCTGGACGCGCTGCTGTCGGAACTGCGCGCCGGCATCCCGGAGGAGTTCGGGATCCCCATCCCTTACCCGGGCCGTGCCGCACGGTCCGTCGTCCAGCATCGCGAGTACCTGTCCGTGCGGACCGGCCAGGAGGTCGAGGTCGACGACGGCGGCGGGTCTCCGTGGACGGTCCGTCTCGGCATCTTCCCGGAGAAGCTGATGCCCTGGTACGACGGCGAGGCCGTGCGCGTGTCCCGGGTGCGGCCGGACGGCCGCTGGCAGACGTTCCGGGCGGAGGGCCTGACGGAGGACGACAAGCTCGCGCTGACGTTCGAGCCGGAGACCTGCACGGCGCGTCCGGAGGCGCCCGGGGACGGCGAGGTCACCTTTCCGGGGGCCGCCGCGCCGAGCCGGGTCCGGCTCCACCAGGGCCGGATCACCGTCACCGCGCCCGACGGCTCGCAGAGCGTCCGGCTGGACTACACCCCGAGGGACCCGTCCGTGCCGCCGCCCGCCGTGTGGAGCAGGCGGAGCCCCGTGGACGCCGCCGGTTCGGCCGCGCTGCGCACCCTGGACAAGGACACGGTCGAGCGCCTGGTGTCAGCCGCGCTGCTCGCCCGCGGCACGGGCCCCGCACGGGAGGAACTCGCTCGCCTGGTGCCCGAGCTCACCGAACCTTCGCTGATCGACACGGTGGCCCAACGCGTGCGTGACGCGGCGAGCTGCCTTCTGACCGAGCACTGGTTCCGGGTGAAGGACGGCGTGGCGCCCCGCCCGCCGTACTCCCCGCTGCTGGAGCACCACCCCGAGCTGCCGGTGATGGGCCTGCGGCGGCTGGTGTCGCTGCGGGCCTTCGAAAAGCACGCTCTGGCGGCAGCGGAGGAGCCGGAGTCGGCGGAGCCCCGGCTGCTGTACATCCGCGACCAGCCGGAGGTGGTCGACGAGCTGATCGAGGACTTCGGCGGGCTGGCGCGCCACGTGATCCCCGTCCTGTGGCCGTGGCAGCGGCCCCGTGCCGCCTGGAGCCTGGACAAGCAGCGCGCCTGGGCCAACACCGGGTGGGGCGACGGAAACGGACGCTACCGGCTGCTCTGGTTCAAGCAACCGCCCAAGCCGTCGGAGCGGGGGACCCAGGTATGGCGCACGCGGAACGGATCGCTGCTGTCGTTCCGCGGGTGGCACCGGCGGGGGTTCGCGGCGGTCGAGTACTCGCCGGACGGGCGATTCGTCCCGATCCGGCTCCCGGAGCGCGACCTCATCGCCGACCCCGTGCCGCAGGGATGGCTCTCCCAGGAGAGACTGCTGCGGCTGGAGCGCCTGCTGGCAGAGAAGGGACCGCCCCCGGTCCGCGCGGAGACCGCGCGGGAACTGACCGTACGGACCGGCCTCACCACGGCGACAGCGGTCAACCTCCTGTACGGGTCCGAGGAGGAAAGCCTCCGCTCGCCATTCATGCCACGGACTGAGGACCTAGACCTTCCCCCCGAGATCGTCGACCTGCTCGAAGCCACGAAGCACGAGAGGTCGGAGTGGAACCACCGCTTCGCGTTCGGCCGTGACACGGGCCGCCTGGGGCTCATCCGGGAAAGGCTGCTGCCCGACGACCCCGCCGACCTGTGGACCACCGGCTTCGACATCACCCGCGCCGCCGACTGGTGGCAGGAGGAGTGCGACCGCATGGGCTGGTGAGTTACGCGTCCGGCCGTTCTTCGAAGGGCACTCCGTCGATGTTGGAACTCAGCGGCTCGTCGTCGGCGACAAGACTTTCGAGGGCTGCCGCGACGTGGCTTCGGAGCCACTGTGACGGGTAGCTACCGTCCAGGCGTGCGTGCCACCGTTGGTCGACCCCTAGGCTCGGCAACGCGAGCGGAAGCTCATGCCATCGCACCGGGACGTGGCGCTCGACCAAGTGCCGCGCGAGGATATGGGGGACAACGACGATGATGTCGTCTTCCAGGGCGAGCAGGGACGAAACCGCGTAGGTCGGCAGGGCGGCAACGACTCGACGCGAGCGTCCGATCCGCTCCAACGCGGTGTCGAGCAGGCTCATGGGCTGCCCTTGGGAAGAGACGTGTGGGTAGTGGCACAGCTGGTCGACCGTGAGCCGGTCGACTCGCCCCAGCACCGACCGTGAGGACACCACGACGACGAACCGGTCCACGTAGAGCCGTCGCACGCGCACATCGGGAGCGAACGTGCGCGTCAGACCGATGTCGAGATCGACCGAGCCGTTGCGCAGGGCGTCCGGATGATCGGAGTCGTCGGTCACGAACCGGAGAGTCACGTCCGGTGCCTCACCGGCGATCCGGCTGATCAATCGCGGAGCCAGCACAGGGGATAGACCGTCGTTAAGGCGTACTGCGAAGGACCGTCGCCATTTCCGTGGCTCGTCGTCGGCCCTGTCGGTGAATAGTTCGGCCGCGTCTTCGAGCAGTTTTCTGACCCGCCCGGCGCTCCCCAGCGCGAAGGGCGTCGGTACGAGCCCCCGGCCGGCCCGCACCAGGAGCGGATCGTCCAGGGCCCGCCGCAGACGCCCCAGAGCGCGGCTGGTCGCCGGCACCGACATGTGCAGGCGCTCCGCCGCTGCGGACACGCTGCCGGTGTCCATGAGCGCGTCGAAGACGCGCAGCAGATTGAGGTCGAGGTCGTCGGTCACCGCGCTCCGCTCCCGTCGTTTTCACCTGGCGAGAATAATGCTTGCGATCTTTGCAGTAGACGTAAAGACGGGCGCGAGCTTAGCTGGTCATCAGGGCCTGACAGCAGTGCATGACAACACCTCGGTGAACAGGCTGGGAGACAGGGAGACCGTGATGGACCTGCAACTGAAAGACCGCTCGGCGGTCGTCACCGGCGCGAGCAAGGGGATCGGTCTGGCGACAGCGCGCCTGCTCGCCGACGAAGGCGTACGGGTTCTCGGCGTGGCGCGCTTCCCCACCCCCGAGATGAAGGAGGTCGTATCCCTCGCGGTCAGCGCGGACCTCACGACGCCCTCCGGGGTGACCGCTGTCGCCTCTGCGGCCGAGTCCTGGGCGCCGGAGGGTCTGGACCTGCTCGTGAACAACGCCGGGGGCCTCGCGCCCGGGGACGACGATCCGAGCCACCTCGGCGGATTCGCCACGATCGACGACGCCGCCTGGGTCCGTACCCTTGAGCTCAACCTGCTCAGCGCCGTCCGTGTCACCCGGTCCCTCGTGCCGTCCTTGCTGCTCCGCGGCGGGGTGATCGTCAACGTCTCCTCGATCGGGGCCCGCATCGCCCACCCGCCGATCGACTACGGCGTCGCCAAAGCCGCGCTGACCAATCTCACCAAGGCGCTCTCCGAGGAGTACGCCCCACGCGGGATGCGCGCGGTGACCATCAGCCCCGGACCGACGCGCACCAGGAACTGGACGGACCCGGACAGTCTCGCCGGTGCCCTTTCGCGGTCGCGCGGGATCGGACAGGACGAATTGCTCGCCGATCTCCCGGAGGACGCGGGCATCAGCATCGGTCGGATCATCGAGCCGGAGGAGGTGGCGTCGGCGATCGCGTTCCTCGCCTCTCCGCAGGCGGGTGCCATCACCGGAAGCGACGTCCTCGTCGACGGTGGGGTCATCAAAACGGTCTGACGGCCGGGAGTCGCAACGCCGGGACCGGTTGCGGATGCAAGAGGGCGACGGCGCTCATCCGTAACGCGGTGGCGCCAAGTCGAACGCGCTTGCCTTCACCCGGCGCGCGAACACGCGCCACTCAGCTACTCCGAACGTGAGTTTGGGGCCTTCCTGGTCCCTGGAATCCCGCACGCCAACGCCGGAGTCGAGAGCGGCAACCTCCACGCAGTTGCCGCCTTGACCACCGCTGTGACTGCTCTTGCGCCACCGGACGCACGAGGAGTCTCGGCCGTTCATCCGTGCATGTCCAGGTCGTAATCGCTGCACTTCACACGATCAGCGAAGACGCGCCACGCCGCACCGCCAATTACCAACCTCGGCCCATCCGGATCCTTCGAATCACGCACGGCGACCCCCGAGGCGAGCTCCGCGACCTCTACACACTCGCCGCCGTGGGGGCCACTGCGGCCGCTCTTACGCCACCGGATACCGGACGCGGTCATGGCTACCCCTTCAAGTCGAACTCGCTCGCCTTCACCCGCTCAGCGAACACCCGCCACTCCGCCACACCGAACGTGAGTCTGGGGCCTTCCTGCTCCCTGGAATCCCGCACGCCGATGCCGGTTTCGAAGGCGGCAACCTCGACACAGTCACCGCCTTGGCCTCCGCTGTGACTGCTCTTGCGCCACTGCATGTGCAACGCTTCCGGAAGGCTCATTCGTAGTCCTCCAGGGCCTGGGTCACCCGCTTCAGCGACGCCGCCGCGGGCAACGCCTCGCCCATGACGAGATTGAAACGTGTCGAAGTCGCCTCGACTCTATCTGGATCGTGGATCAATTGTCCCGAACCAGCGGACTCCTGGTAAGCGACCTTGCGACCGTCCGGCATCTCAAGAATCTTGAAGGAACCGTCGAGAGCCGCCCAAGTCACCGAGTCAAAGGGCAGTATCCGGACCTGCACGTTGGATGCATTGGACATCACCTGAGCCAGGTAGGACAGTTGCTCGCGAAACACCTCCAGGCCTCCGGCGGGACGATGCAGGGCCGACTCGTCGACGACGAACCACATGCGGGGAGGCTTGGGCTTCACAAGGATTGCTTGCCTGGCCATCCGAGCCGCGACGAGCGCGTCCAGTTCGTCCGGCACTTGCCCGGCGTCCATGATCGCTCGGGCGTACGCCTCTCGCTGGAGGAGGCCCGGGATCACCTGGGCCTCGAAGCCGTAGATCGAGGTCGCCTTCGCCTCGTGTGCCACGAATTCGGGGAAGCCCGGCGGGAAGGCCAGGCATTTTCCCATCCGTTCGATCTGTCTCGCCATGTCCTCGAAGGGCTTGGTCGGGATCTTGAAGTACGTGTCCAGATCGATCGCGGAGGCGATGGACGGCTTGGTGCCGGTCTCCATCTTCTCGATCCATGCGTATGTGCAGCCGAGTGCGTCAGCCAGTTGGGGTCGCGACAACCCCGCCGCTTCGCGATAGCCACGCAGGACCAGGCCGAAGGTGCGGATCAGGGGGTCACGAGTGTGAGTGCCCGGCTCGACGGTCATGGGCCCTTCCTCGTTTCGGGGGCGATCATGGTTGGTGCGTTGTTGTGTTCGATCCGTAGCTCAGAGTAATGCGATTCCGTGAGGCTGGTCACACGAAATCGGTCGGGTGAGTGATCAGAGGTTCCTCATGGATGCGCGCGAGCGGAACGAGCGGGAGCTGGGGCGGCTGCGGGACGACTTCGGCGGGTGGCGGATCTGGCGGGCCGTGAAGCGGGACGGCCGGCTGGGCGAATGGGTCGCCAGCCTGCACGACCCCCGGGCCGGCGTCGAGCCGACGCTGATGTTCCCCAGTGCGCCCCTGCTGCGGAAGGCGCTGCTGCGGCAGGCCGAGGAAGCGCAGGTCCGGAAGCTCTGACGCCGCCTTCGAGCGCGGCGCGGCTGTCCCCCCAGGCCGCGCCGTCATATTCAGAGGAGGAACACATGTCTTCGGGAGACCACACCGGCGTCCTGCCTGCGACGCGCAACGACCGGCGAACCCACCTCGACGCGCTGCGGGCCGCCGTGGAGTTGCGGCCGGAGCTGGCGGGCGGGGTCGTGGAGCGGCGGGGCGTCGCGTGGGTGAGCGTCGTCCGGGTAGGCGGGCCTCGGCGGACGGTCGAGATCGGGTGCGACTACGTCCGGTCCGGGTGGTGGTTCACCTGGTCGGACGGGCGCCCGATCGCGCCGGTGGGGAACGTCCAGAGCGTCGTCGGTCGGCTTGTCCGTGAGCTGGGGGTCGCGTGAGCACCGCCTGGGTCGGCTCGGTGACGCTGCAACTCTTTGTGTTCGGCGGCTCCTGCATGGTGGCCGGATGGTTCTTCGGCTACCTCAGCGGGAGCCGGTGAGGGTGGCGGCCCCGCCGCCGGGGCGGCGGGGCCGGTCGCTCAGCGGGTTTGACCATAGGCGACCGTCGAAGCGGAAAGTTGTCGTTTCGGGCACCGGGGAAACACTGCAAACGCCGTCCAGAGACGGTCAGTGAAACGGCGCGCACCCCGTGGAGTACACACAGTCAGCTGTGCGAATATTGCATTTCTGGGGACAGTCGTTTGTTTACCGGCGTCTGTTCTCAGGGACGGGGCGTAGACGGCGGCACGGGGGATTCGCATGGGTGGGGATCGGATTTTCGGACGGATGTCGACCTGGCGCGGAGGATTGGTGGCCCTCTGCTCGGCGGCACCGCTCCTACTCACCGGATGCGGGTCGGGTGCGGACGAGCCGGACGCTGCCGCCTCGACGGCCTCCGCCGCGGCGGAGGCCGTCGCGAGCGAGACGCCGACACCGACGCCCACGCCGTCGCCGGCTTTCGGGCCGGTCATGAAGACCACCGTCTTCGACATCACCACCGATGACGGCTACAAGGCCACGATGACCGTCCGTTGGCACAAGCAGCAGATCGTGGAACGCAGCGCCATTCTTGAGCCGTGCGACGCGATCATCAGGTCCAACGAGACCCTCTCTAATGGCGGGGCGACCACGTCCGACCGAAAGGTGTACTACGTCGCTACGGCGGACGTCAGCATGGAATTTCCGGAGACCGGCGGATTCTCCTGGCCGCAGGAACAGAAGATGCCGGTCTCCTTCAGCGATGGCAATGAGAACCAATACTGGGACCGCGCGGTCACCTGCTACGACGGGCAGGACATGAACGACGCGAAGACCTCGCTCAGCAACTTCGCCATGTCGCCTGAATGGTCGTCGACGACGGTCATGTGGGTGCGGACGGCCGAGCGGACGCCGAAGAACCCGGACGGCAAGCTCGATGCCGACCCGGACGGCTACGAGGTCTCTCCCACCGTCGGGATAGGCGGAAAGTGCGACGAGCGGGGCACCAAGGACGACGACCCGTCGCTGAGGTGCTTCGCAAGGTACGGGAGCTGATCCGTCAGGAGACCCGGTCGATGACCAGGGGGTGCAGGGACGGCTCCCCCACCTCGGCGATCTCGTAGGCGCCCTCCAGGGATTCCAGGGCGCGGCTGATTCTGGTCTCGTCGTCGGTGTGCAGGGTCAGCAGCGGCCGCCCCTCCTTGACCGCGTCGCCCGGCTTGGCGTGGCAGACGACGCCCGCGCCGAACGACACCGGGTCCTCCTTGCGGGCCCGGCCGGCGCCGAGGCGCCACGCCGCGACCCCGACCCCGTAGGCGTCCAGCCGCGTGAGCACCCCGGAGGACGGGGCGTTGACCACGTGGGTCTCGCGGGCGGACGGCAGCGGCGCGTCCGGGTCCCCGCCCTGCGCGGTGATCATGCGCCGCCAGACGTCCATGGCCGAGCCGTCCCGCAGCGCGTCGGCCGGGTCCTTGCCCGAGAGCCCGGCGGCCTCCAGCATCTCCCGCGCCAGTGTCAGGGTCAGCTCGACCACGTCGGACGGCCCTCCCCCGGCGAGCACCTCGACGGACTCGGCGACCTCGACCGCGTTGCCGACGGCGTTGCCAAGCGGACGGTCCATCGCGGTGAGCAGCGCCACCGTGCGCAGGCCGTGGTCGGTGCCGATCGCGACCATCGTCTCGGCCAGCTCGCGGGCGTCCGCGGCCGTCTTCATGAACGCGCCCGAGCCGACCTTCACGTCCAGCACCAGCGCGCCCGTGCCCTCGGCGATCTTCTTGGACATGATCGAGGACGCGATCAGCGGGATCGACTCGACCGTCCCGGTCACGTCCCGGAGCGCGTAGAGCTTGCGGTCGGCGGGCGCGAGCCCGCTCCCCGCCGCGCAGACCACCGCGCCCGCCGAGCGCAGCACGTCCAGCATCTCGGCGTTCGACAGCGACGCCCGCCACCCCGGGATCGACTCCAGCTTGTCGAGCGTCCCTCCGGTGTGGCCGAGGCCGCGCCCCGACAGCTGCGGGACGGCCGCCCCGCACGCCGCCACCACCGGCGCCAGCGGCAGGGTGATCTTGTCGCCGACGCCGCCGGTGGAGTGCTTGTCGGTGGTCGGCCGGTCCAGCGCGGACCAGTCCATCCGCTCCCCGGACCGGATCATCGCCTCGGTCCAGCGGGCCACCTCGGGCCGGGACATCCCGTTCAGCAGGATCGCCATCGCCAGCGCCGACATCTGCTCCTCGGCGATCGCGCCCCGCGTGTAGGCGTCGACCGCCCAGTCGATCTGCTCGGGGGTCAGCGTCCCGCCGTCCCGCTTGGCGCGGATGACATCGATGGCGTCCACGGCCGTCCTCTCAGGCTCGCTCAACAAGGTCGTCGGGGCCGAACGCGTCCGGCAGGACGTCCGACATGGGCAGGATGCCGCGGGTCGTCTCCAGCAGCATCGCGGCGCCGCCGTGCTCCCACAGCAGCTGACGGCAGCGCCCGCACGGCATCAGCGGGTCGCCGTGCCGGTCGACGACCGCCACGGCGACCAACCGGGGCCGGTCCGCCTTCCCCGGGCCGTGCAGCGCCGACACGAGCGAGCACTCCGCGCACAGGCCGACCCCGTACGAGGCGTTCTCGATGTTGCAGCCGGTGATGACCCGGCCGTCGTCCACCAGGGCGGCGGCGCCGACCGGGAAACCGGAGTACGGGCAGTACGCACGCGTCATCGCCTCCCGCGCGGCATCGCGCAGGACGGGCCAGTCGACACTCATACGGGTTATCGTGCCTCACCTTTCTGGGGGGACGACCCCCCAGACCCCCCGGTCAACGTGCCTCACCGCGGCGGTACCGGAACCCGTTGGCGGCGGGCATGCGGAGCCGCTGGCTGGCCAGGGCCAGGACGAGCAGCGTCGTCAGGTGCGGCGTGAACGAGACCAGCTCGCCCGGGACGATGTCGCTCAGCAGGAACCAGGCGAGCAGCGCGACCGCGGCGACCAGCGACAGCGCGGAGCCGATGTAGGCGTTGCGCATGTCGCGGCGCTGCGCCACGTCCGTCGCCGCCTGCGGGCGCAGCCGGCCCGCCCGGAGCGCCTGCCATACCGCGACGCCGATCAGCAGGATCGCCACGAACAGCAGCAGCGCGTGGACGGCCTGCCCGCCGCCGCGCACGTTCATCGCGTCGGTGTAGCCGAACAGCAGCGAGCCCGCGGTGAGCCCGCCGGGGCGCCAGTTGCCGAAGATCATGGCGGCGAGGCCGATGAACCCGCGCCCGTTGGTCTGGCCGTCCTGGTAGAACGGGGCCGCCACGGTGACCAGGAACGCGCCGCCCAGGCCGGCGAACCCGCCCGAGATCATCACGGCCGCGTACTTCATCCGGTACACCTGCACGCCGAGCGACTCGGCGGCGTACGGGTCCTCGCCGCACGACCGGACCCGGAGCCCGAACGGCGTCCGCCACAGCACCAGGAACGTCAGCGGGACGAGCAGCAGCGACACCAGCGTCAGCAGCGACATGTCGCTGGTCAGGCCGCGCAGGATGCCCGCGAGGTCCGACAGCAGGAACCAGTGCCGGTCCTCCAGCGAGCCGAGCCAGTCGGGGCTCTGCCAGCCGCCGATCCTGCCGCCGGACAGCACCGGCAGCGTCAGCGTCTGGATCGAGTCGACCGGCGGCGACTGCCGGGGCCCGCCGCCGAGCGCCTTCGCCTCCCCCTTGTCGAAGATCAGCCCGGCGAGGAACTGGGTGAGGCCGAGCCCGAGGATGTTGATCGCGACGCCGGACACGATGTGGTCGACGCCGAACGACACGGTCGCGATCGCGTGCAGCAGGCCGCCGAGCGCGCCGCCGATGATCCCGGCGAGGACGCCGATCCACGGCCCCCATTGGTAGCCGGCCCACGCGCCCGTCCACGTCCCGAGGATCATCATGCCCTCAAGGCCGATGTTGATCACGCCAGACCGCTCCGACCACAGCCCGCCGAGCCCGGCGAGGAAGATCGGCACGGCGAGGCGGAGCGCGGCGCTGACCGTCCCGCTGGACGTCACCGGGTCGGCGTCGTCGATCACCCGGACCAGCGACAGCAGCACCAGCAGCCCGGAGGAGATCAGCAGGTAGTGCGGCCAGCGCAGCCGGCGCTTGCCGTTCGCGGCCTTCTTGACCTGCACGGTCTCGGTCGCGGCGCTCATCACATACCTCCGAGGAGACCCCCGCCTTTAGGCGGGAGAGGAATGGAACCCCTGCGGAGCACGACAGGGGCAGGCGCTTCGCTGCACGGCGAACCGCCGTCCACGACAAAGGAGCGATACTTAATTGATCTTGCAATAAAATGTGAGCCATGGCGAGGCAGGTGAAGCGGGCGTTCAAGTACCGTTTCCAACCCACCGATGAGCAGGCAGCGGAGCTGTCGCGCACGTTCGGCTGTGTCCGCCTCGTCTACAACCGGGCGCTGGCGCAACGCACCCATGCCTGGTACACCGAGCGGCGCCGCGCCTCCTACGTTGACACCTCGGCGTGGCTGACGGAATGGAAGAAGACCCAGGAGCTGGGGTTCCTGGGTGAGGTGTCGTCGGTGCCGCTGCAGCAGGCACTGCGGCACTTGCAGGCCGCGTTCGCCGCGTTCTTCGATAAGCGCGCGAAGTATCCGCGTTTCAAGTCGCGCAAGAAGTCCCGGCACAGCGCGGAGTACACCCAGTCGGCGTTCCGCTGGCGGGACGGTGAGCTGACGCTGGCGAAGATGCCCGGACCGCTGGACATCGTGTGGTCGCGTCCCCTTCCGGAGGGGGCGGAGCCATCCACGGTGACAGTGTCCAGGGACGCGGCCGGGCGATGGTTCGTGTCGATCCTCTGCAACGACACCATCCGGCGACTTGACCCCGTGGACCAGGCAGTGGGGGTCGACGCGGGGGTCACTTCGCTGGTGACTCTGTCCAGTGGCGAGAAGGTGACCAACCCCCGGCATGAACGCCGCGACCGGGAACACCTCGCCAAAGCCCATAGGGAGCTGGCACGCAAGGCGAAGGGGTCGGCGAACCGGGACAAGGCCAAGCGGAAGGTCGCCCGGATCCACGCGCGGATCACCGACCGCAGGAGGGACTTCCTGCACAAACTGTCGACTCGACTCGTCCGCGAGAACCAAACGGTCGTGATCGAGGACCTGAACGTCCGCAACATGGCACAAAACCACTCGCTGGCCCGCGCGATCTCGGATGCGGCGTGGCGCCAGTTGCGGACGATGCTGGAGTACAAGGCCGACTGGTACGGCCGTGAACTCGTCGTGATCGACCGGTGGTTCCCCTCCTCCAAGACGTGCTCGCTGTGCGGTGCCACCACCGAGAAGCTGCCCCTCAACACCAGGGAGTGGAAATGCAGCTGCGGCGCCCGGCATGACCGGGACGTCAACGCCGCGCGCAACATTCTGGCCGCCGGGCTGGCGGTGTCGGCCTGTGGAGCCGTTGTAAGACCTCAACGGGAGCCCTCCCGGACGGGGCAGTCGGCGACGAAGCAGGAAACCCACGGGGCGACCCGTGGGCTCCCCCGCCTATAGGCAGGAGAGGAGGTCAAGAGGCACTCCCAGCGGCCTCGCGGGCCAGGTCGTGGCCGGTCGCCAGCTCGGCGGCGACGGCCCGCTGCTGCAGCCGGATCTCCCAGCGCCGGACCAGCTCGTACACGATGACGACGGTCAGCACGACCACGCCCTGCATCACGCCGACGATCTCCTTCGGCACGTCCACCTCCTGGAGCACGTCGGAGGTCTGGTCGAGGAACGCGAACAGCAGCGCCGCGAGCGCGATGCCGGCCGGATGGTTGCGGCCGAGCAGCGCGACCGTGATGCCGGTGAAGCCGAGCCCGGCCGGGAAGTTCAGCGAGTACTCGTAGGACGCGCCGAGCAACTCCGGCATGCCGATCAGCCCGGCCACCACGCCGGACGCCACCATCGTGTAGACGATCATGCGGCGGGCGTTGACGCCGCTGGCCTGCGCGGCCGAGGCCGACAGCCCCGACACCTTCAGGTCGAACCCGAACCGGGTGTGGTTGATGACGACCCAGAACACGATGCCGACGAGGATCGCGAGCGGCAGCAGGCCGTACACGTCCCCGGGCAGGTCGATCCCGATCGAGGCCAGGAAGCCGTTGAGGCCCCCGACGCGTCCCGACTCGGGGATCTGCGGCGTCGCGACGTTGTTGCTCCCCGGGCGGACGTCCGCGAGCCGCTTGTCGTTCAGCAGGTAGGCGATCAGCCCGGTCGCGATCGCGTTCAGCATGATCGTGGACAGCACCTCGCTGACCCCGCGGGTGACCTTCAGCACGCCCGCGATCGCGGCCCACAGCCCGCCGACCACCATCGCCGCGACGATCACCAGCAGCTGGCCGAACGGGGCAGGCAGCGCCAGCGCCCCGCCGAGCGCGGCGGCGAGGAACGCGGCGAGCCGGTACTGGCCGTCCACGCCGATGTTCAGCAGCGCCATCCGGAAGCCGATCGCCACCGCGACCGCCGACAGGTAGTAGCGGGTGGCGCGGTTGAGGATGTCGACGATCGAGTTCTCGGTGGTGCCGTACTCGACCATGCTCTGGATCGAGCTGACCGGGTCCGCGCCGGTGATCCGCAGCAGGATCATCGTGATGCCGAGGGAGATGAGCAGCGCCAGCACCGGCGCGCCGACCTTCAGGCCGAGCCCCTGCGGGCCGAGCCCGCGCAGCATCGCCTTCCAGGACGGCACGGGCTCCGGGGCGCCCGCCGACGGCCCCGCCTTCGCCATGTCGACCCCGCCGCCGTCGCCGCCGGACGACCCGGCGGCGGGCTCGTCCGTCGGCTTGTCGGCGGGCTTGTCCGTGGGCTCGTCGTCGCCGGGCGGCGGCGTGTCCTTCGGGTCGTCGCTCATGAGGGTGCTCCGGCGCCGGTCATGGCGGAGCCGAGCTCCTCGGGGGTGACGGTCCGCGGATCGACCTCCGCGACCAGCCGCCCCCGCAGGATCACGTGCAGGGTGTCGGACATACCGATGAGTTCCTCAAGATCGGCGCTGATCAGCAGCACGGCCAGCCCGTCCGCGCGGGCCTGCCGCAGGTACTCCCAGATGGCGGCCTGGGCACCGACGTCGATGCCGCGCGTCGGGTGCGCGGCGATGAGCAGGTGCGGGTCGCCGGACATCTCCCGCCCGACGATCAGCTTCTGCTGGTTGCCGCCCGACAGCGCGGCGGCGGGCACGTCGATCCCGGGCGTCCGCACGTCGTAGGCCTGGACGATCCGGGTGGTGTCGCGGCGGGCGCCGCGCCGGTCGACCCACGGGCCGCGGACGTTGGGCCGCTGGGTCTGGTGGCCCAGCATGCGGTTCTCCCAGAGCGTCCCCTCCAGGACGAGCCCGTGCCGGTGCCGGTCCTCCGGGATGTAGGCGATGCCGCCCTCCCGGCGCCGCCGCGTCGGCCACGACGTGATGTCGTCGCTTCCGTACCGGATCGTCCCGGCGTCCGCGTGGCGGATGCCCATGATCGCCTCGATGAGCTCGGTCTGCCCGTTGCCCTCGACCCCGGCCAGCCCGACGATCTCGCCGCGGCGGATGCGCAGCGACACGTCGTCCACCACGGGACGGCCCTCGGGGGTGAGCACGGTCAGCCCGGCGACGTCCAGCTGGACGTCCTCGGTGACGGTCGACTCGCGCAGCTCGGGGGTGGGCAGCTCCGACCCGACCATCAGCTCGGCCAGCCGCCGGGACGTGACCTCCCGCGGGTCGAGCCGCGTCGCGACCGTCGTGCCGCGCCGGATCACCGAGATGGTGTCGGCGACGGTCAGCACCTCGTCCAGCTTGTGCGAGATGAACAGGACGGTGAGGCCCTCGGCGCGCAGCTCCCGCAGGTTGCCGAACAGCTCGTCGACCTCCTGCGGGACGAGGACCGCGGTCGGCTCGTCCAGGATCAGCACGCGGGCGCCCCGGTACAGCACCTTGAGGATCTCCACGCGCTGCCGGTCGCCGACGCCGAGCGTCTCGACCAGCACGTCGGGGTCGACGCGCAGCCCGTAGGCCTCCGACATCCGGGTGATCTCGGCGCGGGCGGCGGCGAAGTCGATGGGGCCGACGCGGGGCGCCTCGCCGCGCAGCGGCAGGATCCGCCAGATGATCTGGATCGTCCAGTTCAGGAGGTCCAGGACGCGGCCGCGGACGCGGGGCTCGGCGCCGAGGACCACGTTCTCCAGCACGGTCAGGTTGTCGGCCAGCTTGAAGTGCTGGTGCACCATGCCGATGCCGCGGCCGATCGCGTCCGCCGGGGTCCGGAAGTGGACCTGCTCGCCGCCGACCTCGATGGTGCCCTCGTCCGGCTTCTGCATCCCGTAGAGGATCTTCATCAGCGTGGACTTGCCGGCGCCGTTCTCCCCGCAGAGCGCGTGCACCTCGCCGCGCTCGATGGTGAGGTTGATGTCGCGGTTGGCCACCACTCCGGGGAACCGCTTGGTGATCGATGTCAGCCGCACGGCCGGCACCTGGTCAGGCACGAGTGCCCCTCCTCCTGCCTCGAACGTGCTGTCTGCGGACGCGTCCGCCGTCCGGACGTGCCGTGGAACGGGCCTGCTGTGAAACGGCCGGGACGTACCGTCGCACCGGGCGCCACCCGCGAGGGTGACGCCCGGTGCGCGATTACGGCCGGGCGAAACCGGCCCGTCACGTCACCGCGCGGGAGGACTCCCGCGCCCCGGCCGCGGCGTCAGGCCTTGGTCGGGACCGTGATCTTGCCGCTGACGATGTCGGCCTTCAACTCGTCCAGCTTGGCCTTGATGTCGTCCACGTGGCCGCCGGACGTGGCGTAGCCGATGCCGTCGTTGCTCAGGTTGTACTGCTTGGTGCCGCCCTTGAAGGAACCGTTGGCGACGCTCTCGACGAAGTCGTACACCGCGACGTCCACGTGCTTCTCCATGGAGGTCAGGATGTAGTCCTTCACGCCGGCGACCGCGGGCTGGTTGTACTGGTCGGAGTCGACCCCGATCGCCCACTTCTTGGCCGCGCCGACGGTCTTGATGACGCCGATGCCCGCGCCGCCCGCCGCGTGGTAGATCACGTCGGCGTTCTGGTCGAGCTGGCCCTTCGCGGCCTCGTTGCCGAGGCCGGCGTCCTTGAAGCCGTTGAAGTTCGGCGGCTGCGTCAGGTACTTGGCCGGCAGCACCTTGATCCCCGGCTTGGCCTTCTTCGCGCCGGCCTGGTACCCGGCGAAGAACTTGTTGATCAGCGGCACGTTGACGCCGCCGATGAACCCGATCGTGCCGGTCTTGGACTTCAGCGCCGCGGCGGCGCCGACAAGGTAGGACCCCTGCTCCTCGGAGAAGCAGGCGCCGCTGACGTTCGCGCCCTCGACCTTGCACTGGTCGGCGTCCACGACCAGGAACTTGGTGTCCGGGAAGTCCTTGGCGACCTTGTTGATCGAGGCGGTGTAGGCGAAGCCGACGCCGATCACCACGTTGTAGCCCTTGTTCGCCAGCAGCCGCAGGCGGGACTCCTTGTCGGAGTCCGGCTCGTCGGGCTTGGCCGAGATCTCCTCGGTCTGGACGTTCAGGTCCTTCTTGGCCTTGTCGAGGCCCGCGGCGGCCGAGTCGTTGAAGGACTGGTCACCGCGGCCGCCGATGTCGAAGGCCAGGCCGATCTTGAGGGTCTTCTTGTCGCCCTCGCCGCCACCACCGGTGTCCGCCTTCTTGCCTCCGCACGCGGATGCGCTGAACGTCAGCGCCGCACCCGTCACGGTGACGAGCGTTATCTTCAGTCCACGGCGCAAGGTAGCGCTCCTTCCGTTCCCCACCCACGGTCCGGCGACCGGTCCGGTCACCGAAATCGATCGGACGCTACCTCGCGAATGCGGGCAAACTTCCCGCCTGCACGGATTCGCAACAGGTCCGTTACCAATGCGTACGCATATCGCCACAGGTCAGCGCGCCGGTCGGGCGCGCGGTCCGGGGTGCCGGACCGCCAGACCAGAGGGTAACCGAGGGGGCGGGGAGCCGCACCGGGCCGCTACTCCCGGTGATCGATGGGGTGTGATCAAGCCGGGACCAGGCAGGAGGCGCGGGGACGGGGGGTCAGGCGAGCGCGGCGCCCTCGATCGGCTCGGCGTCGCCGGGACGGCCGCCCTCCCACAGCGCGGTCAGCGCGGTGGCGCTCAGCACCCGGACGCCCACGGCGACGCATCGCTCGTCCACGTCGAAGTCGCCGCGGTGCAGGTCGTACTCGCCGGGGGAACCGGGGGTGCGGACGCCGAGCCGGGCCAGCGCCCCGGGGATCGACTCCAGGTACCAGCCGAAGTCCTCGCCGCCGAGGCTCTGCGGGGTCGGGACGACGCCGTCCTCGTCCATCACCTGCGCGGCGGCGTCCCGGAACATCTGCACGCTGGCCGCCTCGTTCACGGTCGGCGGGACGCCCCGGACGTACTCCAGCGACGCCTCGACGTCGTAGGCGGCGGCGACCGACTGCAGCAGCGCCTTCATCATCTCCGGCGCCCGGTGCCACGCCTCGTCGTCCAGGCAGCGCACGGTGCCCTCGGCGATCCCGTCGTCCGGGATGGCGTTGGCGACGGACCCGGCCGAGACCCGCCCCCACACCAGCGACAGGCTGGAGCGGGGGTCGACGCGCCGGGACAGCGCGGACGGCAGCTCGGTGACGATCTTGGCGAGGGCGTAGACGAGGTCGGCGGTCAGGTGCGGCCGGGCGGTGTGCCCGCCGGGGCCGGTGACCTTCACGTACACCTTGTCGCAGGCCGCGGTGATCGGGCCGGTGCGCAGCCCGAGCTGGCCGACCTCGATGCGGGGGTCGCAGTGCAGCGCGAACGCGCGGTCGACGCCCGCGATGCCGCCGGCGGCCATCACGTCCAGCGCGCCGCCCGGGGTCTCCTCGGCGGGCTGGAACAGCAGCCGGACCCGGCCCGGCAGCAGCCCGGCCTCGGCCTGCTGCGCCAGGAACAGGCCCGCGCCCAGCACCA
This sequence comes from Actinomadura madurae, assembly GCF_900115095.1. Classification (GTDB taxonomy): domain Bacteria; phylum Actinomycetota; class Actinomycetes; order Streptosporangiales; family Streptosporangiaceae; genus Spirillospora; species Spirillospora madurae. Next base: position 20,684 of record NZ_FOVH01000003.1, on the reverse strand, counting down.
TCGCGGTGTGGACGTCGTGGCCGCACGCGTGCGCGACGCCCGGGACCGTGGACCGGTACTCCACGCCCTCCTTCTCGTCCTGCAGCGGGAGCGCGTCGATGTCGGCCCGCAGCGCCACGGTCGTGCCCTCGGCGGGGCCGATGTCGCAGAACAGGCCGGTGCCCTTCGGCAGGATCACCGGCTCCAGGCCGGCCGCGCGGAGGCGGTCGGCGAGCTTCTTGGTCGTGCGGTGCTCGGCGTAGCCCAGCTCGGGGTGCATGTGCAGGTCGCGGCGGAACGCGATCAGCTCGTCCTCGTGCTCGGCGAGGAACGCGTCGAGCTGCGGCTGCAGCACGGCGCCGCCCAGCACGGAGGGGATGCGCGGAACGCCCGCGGCGGCGGGCCGGCCCTGCTCCTCCTCGGCGCCCTCCGACACCGCGCCCTGCGGCGCCGTGCTCTGCGGGAGGGCGTTCTGCGGGAGAGCGTCCCGGGGCGGGGCGCCCGGTGTCACTGCGGCCCGCGATCCGGCCTCGCCGGGCAGGTCGCGGCCCTCGGGGCCCGCGGGCCCCGGGGCGGTGGGTGGTTCAAGGCCGGGCATCACCCCGGGTCCCGGTTGGGTCATGTGCGCCCCCTGCGCGACGGCGGAGCCGAACGGCGTCCGCCCGGTGATCCGCGTGTTCTCGGAAACCTTCTCGTTGTCCGCCGGACCGCGGCCGGCGGGACCGGCGTTGCCGGGGCCCGCGTCCGCGGGACCGGCGTTCGCGGGGTCGGCCGTGCGTTCCGGCTCCTCATCAGGCTCCGGCATGTACGACCTCCCCCAGTGTGACGAACCTGTCCTCCGCGAGCTCGGTGATCGCCGCGTCGACGATGTTCTCCAGCGTCCCGCCCTCGGCGCGGATCGCGCGCTGCCGCTCGTACGGGGCGCCGTGCTCCAGTACCTCCCCGGCGACCTTCAGCTCCTCGGCGCAGCCGAGCCGGTCGGCCACCGGTTCGAGCTCCCTGATCAGCTCGTACAGGTCGTCGCGGAGCGGCGCGGTGTTCCCGGCGTCATCGGTGATCACGATGGCGTCGAGCCCGTACCTGGTGGCGCGCCACTTGTTGTCGCGCACCACCCAGGCCGCCGGCCGCGGGAGGGTGTAGCCGCGGTCGAGCTGCTGCTCGAAGAGCGTGACGAGACTCTGGCACAGCGCGGCCGCCATGCCCACCTCTCGCAGGGTGGGAATCCCGTCGAACATCCTGATCTCGACCGTGCCGAAGTCGGGATGCGGGCGGATGTCCCACCAGACCTCTTTGATGCTCCGTATGGTTCCCGAACGCATCAGCGTGTCCATGTAATCCTCGAAGGCCGCCCAGTCGTCTAGCAGGTGGGGCGGCCCGGCCGTCGGGAGCTGGCCGAAGACCACCGCCCGGCAGGACGCGAGGCCGGTGTCGCTGCCGGTCCAGAACGGGCTGGACGCGGTGAGCGCGAGGAAGTGCGGAAGGTAGGACGAGAGCGCGTTGACGATCGGGATCGCCTTGGCGCCGTCGGAGACGCCGACGTGGACGTGAACGCCGAACGTCTGGATGCGCCGCGCCAGCCACTGCATCTCCTCGATCAGCTGGGCGTAGCGCCGCATCGGCGCCATCACCGCGTCCCGCCAGTCGCTGATCGGGTGGGTGCCGGTGCAGGCGAGCGCGAGACCGCGCTCGGCGGCGGCGCCGCGGAGGGTGGACAGCGTCCCGGAGAGGTCGGCCTTGGCCGCGCCCACGGTGTCGCAAATGCCGGTCACGACCTCGACCGTCGACTCCATCAGCTCGTGGCGGACGCGCGGGTTGTCGCCGTCCTCGCTGAGCGCGGGCAGGGCGGCGAGCACCTCGCGTGCGTCCTGCCGCAGGTGCCTGGTCTCCGCATCGACGAGCTGGATCTCCCACTCGACGCCGAGCGTCGCGCCGTTCGATGCGGTGAAGTCAATGGCCACGGCCAACCTCCGTCCACAATCCTTGCAGGTCGTTGCGTGGCACGTGGCGCTATTCAGCCAGCGGGTCCCTAAGCCTGGACAAACGCCGGTCCAGGTCACGTGTTCACTCCATGATGGCGTCCGTGCCCGCCACCCTGCCGGGTGTCCATGCCCTTTGCGGATCAATTGACTCATGCGGACGGTCGGCGGGCGGGTGGGGGTCCTACTTTTCGGTCATCGATCTTGCCGATGGCACCACTAGATCGAACTAGTCAGCCCGTCCCAAAATACCTTCCATGACTCGCCGTGACCAAGAGCGGGCGCCCCTTACGTACCGTGAGATCACCTGTGCACCCTGGGTCGCGTTCTGTCCCGTGCTTGCCGTCTTCGCGTCCGGGTACCCCTTCGCCGGATACGTCGCCTAGTCTTCGGGGGAGTCATGGGCGTTGGGCGCATGCGCGCCGGGAGCGATGGAGCTTCCGTGGGAGTGAGGAGCGTCGGGAGCTTGCGACCACAGCGACGAGGGCCGGCCGGCGTCCGCCGCGCCCTGACGGTGTTCACGGTACCGATCGCCGCCGCCTCGCTCGCGGCCGCACCGGCCTTCGCCGCCGCGCCCGCCGCGGCGGCACCGCACGCGCGGGCCACCGCGCCCGAGCCGGTCGGCGGGCCGCAGCTCGCCACCCGCGGCATCGTCGCCGGGAAGGCCCCGGGCGTGCCCGCGCCGCCGCGGATCAAGGCGGCCTCGTACCTGATCGCGGACGCCGACACCGGCCAGGTCCTGGCCGCCAAGGACCCGCACGGGCAGTACCTGCCGGCGAGCACGCTGAAGACGCTCACCGCGCTCGCGCTCGTCCCCAAGCTGGACCCGAACCGGCTCGTCCGGCCGTCGCAGAAGGCGTGCGACGTCGAGGGCACCAAGGTCGGGCTCACGCCCAAGATGCGCTACAAGGTCTCCGACCTGTTCCACGCGCTGCTGATGATGTCGGCCAACGACGCGGCGGTGTCGCTGGCCGAGGCGGCCGGCGGGATGAAGCAGACCCTCGCCGCCATGAACGCCGAGGCCAAGCGGATCAACGCCCACGACACCCTCGCCGGGTCGCCGAACGGGCTGGACAAGGACCTCGGGCTCAGCGTCCGGACGCAGCACACCTCCGCCTACGACCTCGCGCTCATCCTGCGCGAGGGGATGAAGAACCCGCAGTACCGCGCCTACATGCAGGCCATCGACCACAAGTTCCCCGCGCCGCCGACCAAGAAGGAGCGCAAGAAGGGCAAGAAGGTCGGCGGGTACCCGATCCACACGCACAACCGCATGCTGCCGGGCGAGCGGAACGCCTACCAGGGAATGCTCGGCGGCAAGAACGGCTACACGATCGCCGCGCAGCAGACCTTCGTCGCGGAGGCGCGGCGCGGCGGCCACACGATCGTGATCTCGCTGATGCGGGCGGACCGGCCGCCGTCGGCGTACGCCGCCAAGCTCCTCGACTGGGGCTTCGCCGCCCGCGGCAAGGTCCAGCCGGTGGGCACGCTGGTGCCGCCGGAGCAGGCCGAGAAGACCGGCGAGCGGGACTCCGGCGTCCTGCCGGACGCCCCGCTCGCCTCGGACGACTCGTCCCGCCGGTGGCTGCTCGTCGGCGGCGGCGCGGTCGGCGCCCTGCTCGCGATCACCGCGCTGTTCGTGGTGCTGCGGCGGCGGCGCCGGCTGGAGGCGGCCCGCCAGGGAACCGGCCGGTAAAGCTTCCCTCACCGCCCGCCCCGGGTATGGCCGGGGCGGGCCCGGCGGGCTTACGCTCGCGGTGGCGCCGGTGACCTCGCCGCTGCCGCGAGACGGCGGACCGGTGCCGCGGGAGGAAACGGCGCCATGTCCGACTTGTACGTCACCGCGCCCGGCGTGTCCGCCCTTGAGCATCCGAACGTGACGCTGCTGAAGGACGGCTACACGGCCTTCGCCAAGGGCGACATGGAGCTCATCCGCGGGCTGCTCGCCGACGACGTCGTCCACCGCGTCCCGGGGCGCGGGCCGATCTGCGGGGAGTACCGGACGCCCGAGGAGGTCCTCGGCTTCTACGTCCGGCTGTTCGAGCTGTCCGGCGGGACGTTCCGTGCCGAGCCCTACTCGGTGATGGCCGATGACGAGTACGGCGCGGCCCTCGTGCAGACCTACGCCGAACGGCCGGGACGGGTCCTGGACGGCCGCGCGGTCGACCTGTTCCGCATCCGGGACGGGAAGATCACCGAGATCCGGACGCTGGCGGAGGATCAGTACGCCGACGACGCCTTCTGGTCCTGAGAGGCCTTCTGCTCCTGAGACGCCTTCTGCTCCTGAAGCGCCTCGGCCTCGGCACGGTCGGTCCGGTTCTCCGGGTCGGCGGCGTCGGCGGTGAGGACGACGCGGCGGGTCGCCGTCCAGGCGGCGACGAACAGCGCGAACCGGGACGCCACGTTGATCCACACCATCAGCCCGACCAGCACGGCGAACGTGCCGTAGACGGGGTTCCCGGTCGTCCGGCCGAGCAGCAGCGCCGCGATCTGCTTGAGGACCTCGAAGCCGACCGCGCCGAACACCGCGCCGCGGATGATCCGCCGCCACGGCGCCCGCGTCCCCGAGAGCCGGGTGAACAGCACCAGGAAGACCACGGTGTCGAAGAAGATCGCGCAGGTCAGCGACAGCAGCCTCAGCCCGGTGCCGGCGCCGGGGACGTCCTGCAGCCCCCACCAGTCGAGGACGGTGTGGGTGGCGGACGTCGTGACGGTCGTGACCGCCATGCCGCAGACGAGGATCAGGCCGAGGAAGCCCAGCACGCCGAGGTCCCACAGCCGTTTGAGGAAGAAGTTGCCGCCGCCGCCCGGCTCGTTGCCCCAGATGTCGCGCAGGGACTCGCGCAGCACCTGCACCCACCCCTGCCCGGTGATCAGCAGCGCTATCAGGCCGACGACCCCGACGGTGGTCTTGGACCGGGCGATCTGCTCGACGTCCAGCTGGTCGGCGAGCCCCGGCAGCTGCGAGCTGATCGCTTGGACGAAGTAGTCGCGGGCCTCGTCGCTGACCCCGACGAGGTAGCCGAGCAGCGCGTAGGCCAGCGCCAGCAGCGGGAAGAACGACAGGAACGCGTAGCACGTGAGGGCGGCGGCGAGCCGGTCGCCGCGGCGGTCCTGGTACCGCTCCAGCGCGCGGACCTGGTGGTCGAACCACGGGCGGCGCTCCCGCGTCTTGCGCAGCAGGTCCTTTCCCTTGCCGAACAGAGACTCGCTCTGCCGCTGGACCTTGCCGATCACCTGCCGCATGCACGCAACGTACCCGGGGGAGCCCCGTCGATGCGGCAGACCGTAATCATCCGTTGAACACAGCGTTTTTCGGCGTGCCGGCCGCGCGCCGTCCGCGCGGCGCTGGGGAGGCGTCCGTCAGCGCCTGGGCGACCGGATGACGCCGTTCCCGAAGATGAAGTCGCACTCCGGACGCCACACGCCGTCCGGCCCGTGCTCGTAGAGGGAGAACCCCCACGCCTCGAAGTCGGCGCTGTACCCGGCGAGCTGCTTGAACGCCCGGTCCATGACGTCGTCGGGCAGGTGGTGGGCGATGGTGACGTGCGGGTGGTACGGGAACGGCAGCGGCCGGGCGAGCGGGCCCGACAGAACCTTCGCCTGGACGCGCTCGCAGCCGCCGATCCCCTCGGCGAGCGCCACGAACACCACCGGCGACACCGGCCGGAACGTTCCGCTGCCGCGCAACCTGATCGGGAACGGGGTCTCGGTGCGCGCGACGCCGCGCAGATGCTCCTCGATGGCGTCCAGGTCGGCCTCGCGCACGACGGTCGGCGGCAGCAGCGTGATGTGCGTCGGGATCGCGTGGGCGAGCGGATCGCCGAACGAGGCGCGCCTGGCCTGCAGGAACGAGCCGTGCGGGTCGGGGATGGGGATGGCGACGCCGATCGTGCGCGTCCCCTCGCCGGCGGCCGCGACCGCGCCGCCCGTCGCGGAGGGCGCCCCGGCGGGGCCCTCCGCGGCGGCGTCGCGCGGGGGACGGTCAGCGACCACGTCCCACGAATCCCACCCGTTCGCGCACGGTCTCCATCGTCCCGGCGGCGACGTCGGAGGCGCGCCGGGCGCCCTGGGCGAGGAGCCGGTCCAGCTGCTCCTCGTCGTCCAGCAGTTTCAGCGTGCGCTCCCTGATCGGCGTGAACGTGTCGAGGACGACCTGTGCGAGGTCCTTCTTGAACCGCCCGTACCCGGAGCCCTCGTACCGGCGCTCCAGGTCGGGGATGGGCGTACCCTCCAGCGCGGAGAAGATCCGCAGCAGGTTGGTGACGCCGGCCTTCTTCTCCTCGTCGTAGACGATCTCGGTGCCGGTGTCGGTGACCGCGCGCATGATCTTCTTGCGCATCGGGCCGGGCTCCTCCAGCACGTCGATGATCCCCTGCGGGGAGGACGCGGACTTGCTCATCTTCGCGTCCGGCTCCTGCAGGTCGGTGATCTTCGCGGCGCCCTCGGGGATGTGCGCCTCCGGCGGCACGAAGGTGTCGCCGAACCGGTGGTTGAACCGCTGCGCGAGCGTGCGGGTCAGCTCCAGGTGCTGCCGCTGGTCCTCGCCGACCGGGACGCGCAGCGCCCGCTTCCCCCGGGTGGGGTCGGGCGAGTACAGCAGGATGTCGGCGGCCTGCAGGATCGGGTAGGTGAACAGGCCGACGCTCGTCCCGCCGGTGCCCTGCCTGGACGACTTGTCCTTGAACTGCGTCATCCGGCCCGCCTCGCCGAACCCGGTGAGGCAGCTGAGCACCCACGCCAGCTCCGCGTGCTCGGGGACGTGGCTCTGCACGAACACGGTGGCGCGCTCGGGGTCGAGGCCCATCGCGAGGAGCTGCGCGACGGCGACCTTCGTCCGGCGGCGCAGCAGCGCGGGGTCGTGCTCGACGGTGATGGCGTGCAGGTCGACCACGCAGTAGAACGCGTCGTGCGTGTCCTGCATCGAGACCCACTGCCGCAGCGCGCCCAGATAGTTGCCGAGGTGGAACGAGTCGGCGGTGGGCTGGATGCCGGACAGCACGCGCGGCTTGGCCGCGGCCGTTCCGGCGGACGCTTCGGGGCGGGACGCTTCGGGCATGTGCACGGACCGATTCTCTCAGGTGTCGCTTGCGGTTCCGCCGCCGGTGGCCCCTCCGGTGACCGCGGCCTGCGGCGCCACGCGCGGCATGACGCGCACGCGGGCCACCCGCCGGCCGTCCATCCGGGCCACCGCGAGACGGCGGCCCCCGGCCTCCACCGAGTCGCCCTCGGCGGGCACCCGGCGCAGCACCGCCATGATGTGCCCGGCGACCGTCTCGTACGGCCCGGCCGGCAGCCGGATGCCGGTCTCGGCGGCGAAGTCGTCCAGGTTGAGCAGGCCGTCGACCTCGACCACCCCGCCGTGCAGGCGGCGCGCCTGCGCGTCCTGCACATCATATTCGTCGCGGATGTCGCCGATCAGCTCCTCCAGCAGGTCCTCCAGCGTGACGATCCCGGCGACGCCGCCGTACTCGTCCATGACGATCGCCAGGTGGCAGCCCTCGCGGCGCATCTCGGTCAGGGCCGGCAGCACCCGCTTGGAGGACGGCAGGAACTTCACCGGCCGCACCAGGTCGCCCACCGGCGCGTCCCCGTCCGGCGGGTCCCCGTCCGGCGCGTCGGGGGCCAGCAGGTCGCGGATGTGCACGAAGCCGATCACCTCGTCGTGGGAGTCGCGGCAGACGGGGAACCGGGAGTGCGGGCTGCCCGACGCGGCGCGCGCGGCGGCCGTCAGCGGCAGCGCCGCGTCCAGGAACACCACCTCGGTGCGCGGCACGAGGACCTCCCGCAGCGGCCGCTCCCCCGCCGCGAACACCTCCCCGATCAGCGCCCGCTCGTCCGCGGTGAGCTGGGTGTTCTCCGCCACAAGGGCGCGCATCCGCTCCGCCGTGAGCTCCTCCCGCAGCGCGTGCGGGTCACCGCCCGACAGCCGCACGACGAGATCGGTCGAACTCGACAGCAGCCACACCAGGGGCCGCGCCAGGGTGCGCGCGGGCCTCGCGGGCGGCCGGGGCGGCGTCCGGTCCATGGGTTCAACCTTCCCCGTTCGGCGTTCCGGATAGCCTGGACGCACCCCGCCGTCCGAGAGTCTCCTCAGGAGGTCCGTCAGTGAAGCTGCTCGTCACCGGAGGCGCCGGCTACGTCGGCAGCGTCGTCTCCGCCCTGCTCCTGGAGGCGGGACACGAGGTCGTCGTGCTGGACGACCTGTCCACCGGCCACGAGGACGCGGTGCCGGACGGCGCCCGGCTCGTCCGCGGCACGCTGCGCGACACCGCGGCGGACGTCCTCGGCGGCGCCGGGTTCGAGGCGGTGCTGCACTTCGCCGCCAAGTCGCTCGTCGGCGAGTCCGTCGAGAAGCCCGGCCTGTACTGGGACAAGAACCTCGGCGAGTCGCTGGCCCTGCTGGAGGCGATGCGCGCCGCGGGCGTCCCCCGGATCGTGTTCTCCTCGACGGCCGCGACCTACGGCGAGCCGGAGTCGACGCCGATCCTGGAGACGGACCCGACCCGCCCCACCAACCCCTACGGCGCGTCCAAGCTGGCGATCGACACGGCGCTGGCCGAGTACGCGCGGCTGCACGGCATCGGCGGGGTGTCGCTGCGGTACTTCAACGTCGCGGGCGCCCACGGGCGGCACGGCGAGCGGCACACGGTCGAGACCCACCTGATCCCGAACGTGCTGAAGATCGCGCAGGGCGAGGGCGACACGGTGCGGATGTTCGGCGACGACTACCCGACGCCGGACGGCACCTGCATCCGCGACTACATCCACGTCACCGACCTCGGCCGCGCGCACCTGCTCGCGCTGGACGCGTGCGCGCCGGGCACGCACCAGGTCTTCAACCTGGGCAGCGGCACCGGCAACTCCGTCCGGGAGGTCGTCGAGGCCTGCCGCGAGGTCACCGGCCGCGAGATCCCGGCCGAGGTGGCGCCGCGCCGCGCCGGGGACCCGGCCGTGCTGGTCGCCTCGTCGGAGAAGATCCAGGCCGAGCTCGGCTGGAAGCCCGAACGCGACCTGCGCACCATGATCGATGACGCGTGGACCTTCCTGCGCTCGCGATGATCGAGTCGTTCCGCGAGGCGTTCGGGCGCGCTCCCGAGGGCGTCTGGCACGCGCCCGGCCGGGTCAACCTGATCGGTGAGCACACCGACTACAACGACGGTTTCGTGCTGCCTTTCGCCATGTCCCTGGGCGTCTCGGTGGCCGCGGCGCGGCGCGACGACGGCATGGTCGAGGTCCGGTCGCGGCAGGCCGCCACCGCCGTCACCGCTCCGGTGGCGGGCGGGCCGGTCGTCTCCGAGAACTGGCCGCCCGAGCGGGCCTGGGCGGCCTACCCGGTCGGCGTCGCCCGCGTGCTGCGCGAGCACGGCACCGGCGGCGCGTCCCTGCTGATCGACTCCGACCTGCCGCAGGGCGCGGGGCTGTCCTCGTCCGCCGCCCTGGAGTGCGCGACGGCGCTCGCGCTGTGCGACCTGCACGGCGTGCGGATCGACCGCCCGGTCCTGGCCCGGCTCGCGCAGCGCGCCGAGAACGAGCAGGTCGGCGTGCCGTGCGGGCTGATGGACCAGTCGGCGTCCCTGCTGTGCACCGCCGGCCACGCGCTGATGCTGGACTGCCGCAGCGAGCTGTCGTCGCAGGTCCCGTTCGACCCGGCCGCGTCGGACATGACCCTGCTGGTGGTCGACACGCGCGCCTCGCACGCCCTCTCCGAAGGAGACTACGGCCGCCGCCGCACCGAATGCGAGGAGGCCGCGTCGCTTCTCGGCGTGGACGCCCTCCGTGACGTCAAGGACCTGGCCACCGCCCTCGGGACGCTGCCCGACCCCGTCCTGCGGCGCCGCGTCCAGCACGTCGTCACCGAGAACCACCGCGTCGAGGCCACCGTCGGCCTGCTGCACGCGGGCGCCCTCCCCGAGCTCGGGGCGATGCTGAACGCCTCGCACCTCTCGCTGCGCGACCAGTTCGAGATCTCCTGGCCCGAGGCCGACACGGCCGTCGACGCCGCGCTGCGCGCCGGCGCCCGCGGCGGCCGCATGGTGGGCGGCGGCTTCGGCGGCTCGATCATCGTGCTGGCCCCCGCGTCCCGCGCCGCCGCGGTGCGGGACGCGATCACCGCGGCCTACGAGAAGCGTTCCTGGACGCTCCCCGCGTTCCTGGAGGCCACCCCCTCGGCGGGCGCCCGCCGCCTCCACTGACCGCTCCGGCCGGTCAGGTGTTCAGGGCCGAGGTGATGTCGTCGTGGAGGCGGGTCGCCTCCTCGGCGGGGCCGGTCTCGCCGAGGGCGGTGAAGCCGTCCACGGCCGCGGAGGCGTGGGACGCGGCCTCCGCGAGGGCGCCCGTCCGGGCCAGGACACGGGCCTGGTCGTAGGAGACCAGGGCGGTCTCCCAGATCCGGGCCGGCTCGTTGTCCGGGGGCAGGCCCGCCAGGGCCGCGCGGGCCGTCTCCATGGTGGTGACGGCCTTCTCGCCTTCGCCGCTCCACAGCCGGCACATCGCCGCGCGGCGGCGGGCGCGGACCACGCCGTACGGGTCGCCGGCCTTCTCGAACGCCTCGGCGGCCTCGGCGAACCGCTCGGCGGCCAGGGCGTCCTTGTCGAGGTCGCTCAGGACGTCGGCGGCCTCGTCGAGGAAGTGCGCGACGGCGTCGTGGCGGCCCTCCTGCGCGGCGTCCTCGGCGAGGGACCGGAACGTCGCGGCGGCGTCCTCCTCGCCGAGGCGCTTCTGGGCGTGCGCGAGGATCAGGCGGCAGCGCCGTGCGACGTCACCGTCGAGGCCGGGCAGCGCCTCCTCGGCGGCCTCGGCGGCCTCCAGGTGGCGGTCCGCGGCCAGGTAGGCGGCGGCGAGGTCCACGCGGAGATGGACGGCCTGCTCGTGCGAACCCCCGGCCGTCCAGGCGGCGATGGCCTCCACGAGGTCGGGGACGGCGTCGGCCGCGCGGTCGGCGGCCAGCAGCGCCAGGCCGCGGTCGCAGTGCGCCGCCGCGCGCATCGGCGCGGAGCCCCGCAGCGCGGCGATCGCCTCGTCCAGCAGGGCGAAGGTCTCCTCGTCCGGGCCGCTCTCCCGCGCGGCCAGGATCCGGGCGAGCAGCAGCGCGGGCGCGGCCACCTCCTCGGGGTCCGCGGAGGTCCGCGCGGCGCCGGCGGAGCGGCGCAGCGCTTCGGTGGCACCATCGGCGTCGCCGAGCTTGAGCAGCGCCTGCCCGCGGACGAACCACGCCTCGCCGGCCCGGTTCCCGGAGCGGAGCTCCAGCGGAGCGGAGGGAGCCGGGCCGGCCGGCTCTTCCGGGGGGCGTGGGGGGTCGTCCCCCCACAGGAGACCGGCCCGGTCCGGCGCGTCGTCCCCGGCGATCCGGTCGAGGGCGGCGACGGCGTCCTCCGGGTTCCCGAGGTCGACGTGCGCGGTGGCCAGCCGGATGAGCGAGCCCGTGGCCGCGCCGTCGTCGTCCGGGTGGTGCGCGAAGTACTCGGCGGCCGCGGCCACGTCCTGGAGGCCGTCCTTGTCGCCGGTCTGCACGCGCATCCCGCCGAGGCGGCTGAGCACGCGGTGCCGGCGGGTCTCGTCGCCCAGCTCGGCGAACCGGCGGGCGGCCTCGTGCCAGCACGCGACGGCCTCCTCGTGGTCGCCCTCGACGGCGTGCTCGACGCCTTGCGCGTCCAGGCGGCGGGCCTTCTGGAGCGGCGTCGGCTCCGTCGTCTCCGCGAGGGCGTCGAAACGCCGCCACGCGGCCAGGGTGCGTGCGATGTCCTGGCGTGTGCGGCGCTCGTCCGCGATGTCGAGGAGGGCGTCCAGGTCGTCCACGGCCGTGAAGTCCTCCTGCGGGACGGGCCGGGGCGCCGGGGCCGGGGCGGGCGCGGGGCGCCGGTGGTGCGCGGCCAGCGGGACGAAGTCGGCGAACGGCTCGGCCGCCAGCGTCGCGCGTACCAGGTCGCCCTGGCGGGACGTCCCGTTGCGGGCGTCGAACCGGTCCGCGAGATCCGTGGCGCGGGTCCGCAGCTCCTCGCGGAGGTCCGGGAGCGGCACGTCGGCGGCCGGGCGGCCGTCGGCGGCGGGGCGGCGGACGGTCGCCGCGCCGTGTCCGGCGGCGGCGACCCGGTCCAGGACCAGCGCCGCCGCGGCGGCGAACCGCATCTCCGCGTGCGCGCTCGGCGCCCGGTCCAGCCACCCGAGATGCCGCTGGACGATCTCCAGCCCGCGCGCCTCGTTGCCCGTCACCGCGCAGAACTCCAGGTGGTCGGCGATGTCGGACAGGTCGGCGAGCCGCGACCGGTGCACCCGGTAGGCGCGGCGGTGCGCGTCGGCGGCCTGCTCGGGACGGCCCGTCCGCAGGAACACCGGCATCATCGCGGTCCGGATCGACTGCGGCTGCTCGTTGCAGGTCAGCCGGGCGGCCAGCACGGGCGCGGCGATCTCGGCCGCCTCCTCGTGGCGGCCGGTCTCGACGAGGTGGTTGACCATGCCGGTCGGGTCGCAGCCCTCGCAGTCCGACAGCTCGTCCCGCCGGGCCGCGCGCCACTTCGCGTACCAGTCGTCGGCCGTCCCGTCGCCGATGTGGCGGGCCACGAGGTGGCGGCGCCGGTAGACCGCCTGCGGGCTGTGGCCGCCGGCGAGGTAGCGGCGCTCCATGTCGTCCAGCACCGCGTACGTCCGGTCGAGCGGGATCTCCGGGAACAGCGTGAGGGCGCCCACCATGCCCTTCATCTGCCACAGCAGGAAGTGCTCCTCGTCGAACCGGCCGGGGTCGCGGTCGTGCTCGGCCAGCGACCGGCTGAACGTCGCGAACGCCTTCGCCGGCTCGCCGCCGAACTGGTAGGCGTCGGTCAGCCGGACCCGCACCCGGTACGCCAGCACCTCGTCGCCGGCCGCCTCGGCGCGGCGCAGCGCGTCCTCCACCAGGACGGTCCTGGCCTCCCCGTAGGGCAGCTCCTGCGATCGCGTCATCAGCGCGTAGACGTCCTCAGCGGTCATTCGGGAGCCTCCGGGGAGTGGACGGCCCACTCCAGCAGGCCGATGAAGGAACGGTTCAGCACCGCCGTGTCGGCGGGCCGCAGCGGATGGTGGCCGAGCAGCAGCGCCTGCCCGTACAGGGCCTGGACGGCCGGCTCGACCGGCCCGCCATCCCCCAGCGCCGTGATGCGACGGGCCAGCGGGTTGCGGTGGTTCAGCACCAGCTGCGGGCGGTCGGCGCCGGCCGTGGCGCCGACGGCGCCGAGCACGTCCGCCCACAGCTCGCCGGCCTCCTCCTGCGCCCGCGTCAGCTCCTCGCGGAACTGCGCGTCGCGGCTCGTGAGGTACAGCGCGGGCAACGACGCGGGATCGAAGTCGCGGACGACCACCTCGCACCCGAGCCGCTCCACGGCCCGCTGCGCCGCCGCCAGGAACGGGCGCAGCGCCAGCTCGGCCGCCGGGTCGAGGACGCCGAACGTGGTGGTCAGCTCCGCCGCGTCCAGCCGGGCGAGCCGGATGTCGGGGTCCACCTCGGGCAGCCGCTCGATGATCTCGGTGTCGTGCACGTAGCCGCCGTTGACGAGGCCGACGCCCTGCGCGCCCGCCACCGCCGACAGCCGCCGGAACTCGTCCACGCTCGCGGTGAACCGGCCGTCCGGGTGCCGGCGGCGGAACTCGTGCAGCGTCATCGGCCCGGCGGACGTCTCGTACTCCAGCCAGCGGTCCACGATGCGCAGCATGTCGTCGTCGTGCAGGGCCATCGCCTTCACCCCGAGCTGGTGGAGCCGCAGGAAGGCGCGCAGCCTCGCCGGATCGGTCTCGGCCAGCGCCACCAGCCACTGCCGCAGGACGTCGCCGAGCCCGTGCCTGGTCGCGTCGAGCAGCTCGTCCTCGTACAGCGCCTCGCGGCTGGCGGTCGGGCGCAGCTCGCCCGCGTCCACGACGCACCGAGCGAAGAACGCCCACTCGGGCAGCAGCCCCTCGACGCCCTCGGCCAGCAGCATCCGCTTCAGGTAGACGCGGTGCGCGGACCGGGCGGTCGGCGAGACCGGCTCCGGCAGCACGAACGCGACCCCGGTGAGGCCCGCCTCCGGCACGTCGAGGTCGACGACGTCGAACGGGACGAACCCGTAAAGCTCCTCGCAGTAACGTTCCAGCGCCCGGCGGCGCGCGGCCGGGTCGGGGTACTGCGCCCGCCACGGCGGCCCGTCCCCGGTGACCGTCGCCCCGTCGACGGTCAGCTCCACCGGCAGCAGCGATCCGTACGTGCGGGCCAGCTCGGCGACGACCGGCGGGCTCAGCAGCTCCGCCGCCCCCGGCCGGGCCCGGAGCGTGACCGTCGTGCCGGGCTCGTCCCGCTCGCCGGGCTCGACCCGGTAGCTGCCCTCGGACCGTCCCGTCCAGCGGACGGCGCCGCCGCCCTTCGCGGACCTGGTCACGACCTCGATCTCGTCCGCGACGAGGAAGGCGGACAGCAGCCCGATCCCGAACTGCCCGAGGAAGTCGTGCCGCGCGAACCCCAGCTCGTCCCGCTTGGACGACCGGCCGATCGTCGCGAGCAGCGTGTGCACCTCGTCCTCGGTGAGGCCGACCCCGTCGTCGTGGACCCGCAGCGTCCCGCCGCCGGTCTCGATCTCGACCCGGCCGCCCTCGCCGCGCGCCGTGATCGCGTCCACCGCGTTCTGCAGCAGCTCCCGCAGGTACACCCGCGGGGTCGCGTACAGATGGCGGCTCAGCAGATCCACCACACCGCGCAGGTCGACCTGAAACGCCTGTTCCGCCACCGGCACGCCTCCCCCGATCACCATCCGAGCGATCACACACCCTAGCGACCGATACCGACGCCTTCAGATCTTTTGTCACCCCCGCCGCTCGCCCGGGCGCCGCCCGTGAGCGGATCAGGTGCCGCGGACCTCGACGGGCGGAGAGTGATGGCTTCGCCCAGATCCGGCAAATACTTCGGCGCCCGGCTCCCCTCCGCCGTCCCGGCCGCGATAGGGACGAAGAGGAGAAACGATGCCGTTCTGATCCCGAGGAGGGGCCATGTCACCGGACGCCACGCGACAGGAGGAGTTCAGCGGCCTCATGGTCGACGTCCTCAACAAGGGAGCGCTGGCCCTCCTCGTGAGCGTCGGCCACCAGGCCGGCCTGTTCGACACCATGAGCACGCTGCCCCCGTCCACGAGCTCCGACATCGCCAAGGCGGCACGGCTCGACGAGCGGTACGTGCGCGAATGGCTGGGCGGCATGGTCGTCGGCGGCATCCTGGAGTACGAGCCGGACGGCGCGACGTACACGCTGCCTCCCGAACACGCCGCCTCGCTCACCACCGCCGCCGGCCCCGACAACCTCGCCGGGCTGATGCCGTACATCGCGCTGATGGGCGAGGTCGAGCAGCGGGTCGTCGCGTCGTTCCGCGAAGGCGGCGGCGTCCCCTACTCCGCCTACCCCCGCTTCCAGGCCCTCCAGGCGAAGGAGACGGCCCGCGTGTACGACGCGGCCCTCGTCGACACGATCGTCCCGATGGTCCCGGGCCTGACCGAGCGGCTGAGCGAGGGCATCGACGTCCTGGACGTGGGCACCGGCCAGGGGCACGCGCCCATCGTCCTGGCCCGCGCCTTCCCGAACAGCCGCTTCCAGGGCCTCGACCAGTCGGAGGAGGGCATCGCCGCCGCGCGCAGGGAGGCCGACCGGCTGTCCCTGGACAACGTCGGCTACACGATCGGCGACGCGACGCGGATCACCGGACGGTACGACCTGGTCACCGCCTTCGACGTCATCCACGACCTGGCCCGGCCGCAGGAGACCCTCGACGCCATCGCCGCGTCCCTCCGCGACGGCGGCGTCTTCCTGATGGGCGACATCGCCGCGTCCAGCAACCTGGAGGAGAACCTGGACCATCCTTTCGGGCCCGCGATCTACAGCTTCTCGGTCTTCTACTGCATGACCACCTCGCTGAGCACCGGCGGCGCCGGCCTCGGCACGGTCTGGGGAGAGCAGACCGCCCGGCGGATGCTCGGGGAGGCGGGCTTCACCGACGTCCAGGTCCACTCGATCGAGGGGGACCCGCTGAACATCTACTACGTGGCGAGGACCACCCCCGCCTGACCGACGGCCGGCCGTAGATCCCGGCGCATCTCATACACCTTCAGGCAGAGGGCGTGAGTCGATGACTCTGGCGACGAAGCCCGCCAGTTGCGCCCGCATCTCCTCGCGCGGCACGCCCTCTAGTCCGGCCAGGCGTTCGACGAGGTCGGCCCGGGTGGCGGCGAGCAGCACATGGGCGGTGAAGTCGATGCCGGTCAGGCCGGGGATCTGCTCCAGCATGGACTGGAGCAGGCTGTGCCACCGCTCGTAATGCTCTGCCTGGTAAGGGCTGTTGCTTCCGCTCTCCTCCAAGGCCAGCGCGAGAGGGCGGTTGTCGAGCTTGAAGCACAGGACGGCGTCGAGCAGAGCGGCCACGCGCTGATCCGGAGGGGTGGTGGGCCCCAGAGGTGGCGGGCCGGCTTCGACGGCCTTCCTGATCGGTTCGAGCCGTGCCTCGTACAGTGCGCGGAGCAGGCCGGCGCGGTCGCCGAAGGCACGGAAGGCCGTTCCCTTACCCACACCGGCCGCCGTCGCGATGTCGGCCATGGTGACGTCCTCGGGGCTCTCGCAGTGGGCGAACAGGTGGTCGGCGGCCTCAAGGACGGCCTTTCTGTTCCGGGCGGCGTCCTTGCGGGGCTTGCGCTCGGGCACGCGGCTCCTCCATTTGCAAATCGGACCCCGAGTCCATATCGTAAAAAGTGGACCTGGGGTCCAGATTCTACGATATGGAGGATGCCCATGTCCGGACTGCCGGAACCCGCTCGTCGTGCAAGAACCCGGCACCGACTTCGCCGGGAGCAGCCGATGACCACCGCCGGCACCACGTTGATCATCGGCGCCACCGGGACCACCGGCAGCCGCACCGCCGCGCGGCTGACGGCCGCCGGTCACCACGTCAAGGCCGCCGGCCGTCACGCCACCGCCGTCCCCGGCGCGGAGCCGGTCCCCTTCGACTGGTACGGCCCCGCCACCCACGCCGCCGCCCTCGACGGGGTCGACGGCCTCTACCTCGTGCCGCCCCCGGGCGACGTCGATCCGGCGGCGATCATGCTGCCCTTCCTCGAACAGGCTCGCGCCGCCGGCGTCCACCGCGCGGTGCTCCTCAGCTCCTCGGCCATTCCCGAGGGCGGCCCGGCGGTGGGAATGGTGCATCGGGCCCTGCCCGGCCTGTTCGAGCAGTGGGCGGTGCTGCGTCCCTCCTGGTTCATGCAGAACTTCACCGGCACGCACGTCCACGCCCTCAGCATCCGCGAAGACGGCACCATCTGGACCGCCGCCGGAAGCGGCCGGGTCGGCTTCATCGACGCCGGAGACATCGCAGCCGTCGCAGTCCACGCCCTGACCGACGAACAGGCCCCGAACACCGATCTCGTTCTCACCGGACCGGAGGCGCTGAGCTACGACGACATCGCTACATGCATCACCGAGGTCTCCGGCCGGTCGGTGACCCACCGCCCCCTGTCCTACGAGGAGATGCGCGACCGCCTCACCGGCCAGATGTCGCCGGAATTCGCCGCGATGCTCGCCGGCATGGACCAGGCCATCGCCGAGGGAGCCGAGGACCGCGTCACCGACACCGTCCAGCACGTCACCGGCCGGCCCCCGCGCGCCTTCCGCGCCCTCCTCGAAGAGGAGATGTGACGAAGCGGATATGGGCGAGCCCCGGACCCGAGGCGGGTCCGGGGCTCGTCCGCACAAGGGTCAGATGAGGCCGAGCTTGCGGACCGCGTCGCGCTCCTCCGACAGCTCGTTCACCGAGGCGTCGATGCGGGCGCGGGAGAAGTCGTTGATCTCCAGGCCCTGGACGATCTCCCAGTCGCCGTCCTTGGTGGTGACCGGGAAGGACGAGATCAGGCCCTCCGGGACGCCGTAGGAGCCGTCCGACACGACCGCCATGGACGTCCAGTCGTTGTCGGCGGTGCCGTTCACCCAGGTGTGCACGTGGTCGATCGCGGCGGACGCGGCCGACGCCGCCGACGACGCGCCGCGCGCCTCGATGATCGCGGCGCCGCGCTTGGCGACGGTCGGGATGAAGTCGTTCTCCAGCCAGGCCTGGTCGTTCACCGTCTCGGCGGCGTTCTTGCCGGCGATCTCGGCGTGGAAGATGTCCGGGTACTGGGTGGCGGAGTGGTTGCCCCAGATCGTCAGCCTCCGGAGGTCGGCGACCGAGACGCCCGCCTTCTTCGAGAGCTGCGCGAGCGCGCGGTTGTGGTCGAGGCGCGTCATCGCGGTGAACCGGTCGGCCGGGACGTCCGGCGCGTGCGACTTCGCGATCAGGGCATTGGTGTTCGCCGGGTTGCCGACGACGAGGACCTTGATGTCGTCGGCGGCGCCGGCGTTGATCGCCTCGCCCTGCGGCTTGAAGATGCCGCCGTTGGCCTCCAGCAGGTCACCGCGCTCCATGCCCTTGGTGCGCGGGCGGGCGCCGACGAGCAGCGCCACGTTCGCGCCCTCGAACGCCTTCGTCGCGTCGTCGAAGATGTCGACGCCGGACAGCAGCGGGAACGCGCAGTCGTCCAGTTCCATCGCGGTGCCCTCGGCGGCCTTCACCGCCTGCGGGATCTCCAGCAGCCGCAGGCGGACGGGTACGTCCGCGCCGAGGAGCTGCCCGGACGCGATGCGGAACAGCAGCGCGTAGCCGATCTGGCCCGCGGCGCCGGTAACGGTGACGGTGACTGGGGTGCGCGTCATTGCCTTCTTCTCCTGCTGTGACCTGACGGGGCTCAGGCGGCCATCCTTCGAACCCGACCGCCGGAGAGTCCGCCCGCGCGGGTTCTCTCGCCGTCGAGATAGTTCCGGGGATCAGGCTATCGCGCGCCCCCTACCCGCCACCGGCCAGGTTCACCACCCGGCATGCCCCCGGTCCCCGGACACGCGGAAGGCCGCCCCGGAACGAATCCGGGACGGCCTTCAACCCCGCGTGCGCGGGGACCACGGTGTGTCACGCCCGACCAGCAGGGCGAAGTCGGGACCATCCCGCATGTGCGGGGAGCAATCCCTTGAATACTATCCGTTGATCTTCTTCTGGAGGTTGGTGTCGAGAGCCTCCAGGAATTCCTGCGTCGTCAGGAAAGGCGTGTCCTTGCCGACAAGGAGAGCCAGGTCCTTGGTCATCTGGCCGCCTTCGACGGTCTTGACGCAGACCTCTTCGAGGTCGCGGGCGAAGCCGATCAGCTCCGGGTTGTTGTCGAGCTTGCCGCGGTGCTCGAGGCCGCGGGTCCAGGCGAAGATCGACGCGATCGGGTTGGTCGACGTCGGCTTGCCCTGCTGGTGCTGCCGGTAGTGCCGGGTCACCGTGCCGTGCGCGGCCTCGGCCTCGACGGTCTTGCCGTCCGGGGTCATGAGGACCGACGTCATGAGGCCGAGCGAGCCGAAGCCCTGCGCGAGGGTGTCGGACTGGACGTCGCCGTCGTAGTTCTTGGCCGCCCAGACGAACCCGCCCTCCCACTTGAGCGCCGCGGCGACCATGTCGTCGATGAGGCGGTGCTCGTAGGTGAGGCCCTTGGCCTCGAACTCGGCCTTGAACTCGGTCTCGTAGATCTCCTGGAAGAGGTCCTTGAACCGGCCGTCGTAGGCCTTGAGGATCGTGTTCTTCGTGGACATGTACAGCGGCATCTCGCGGTTGAGCGCGTACCGCATGCTCGTCCGGGCGAAGTCGCGGATCGAGTCGTCGAAGTTGTACATGCCCATCGCGACCCCGCCGCCGGGGAAGTCGGCGATCTCCAGCTCCATCGGCTCGGAGCCGTCCTGCGGGGTGTAGGTGATCGTCACCTTGCCCGGGCCGGGGACGACGAAGTCGGTGGCCTTGTACTGGTCGCCGTGGGCGTGGCGGCCGATGATGATCGGCTTCGTCCAGCCGGGCACCAGGCGGGGGATGTTGGACGCAACGATCGGCTCACGGAAGATCACGCCGCCCAGGATGTTGCGGATCGTCCCGTTCGGGGACCGCCACATCTTCTTCAGGCCGAACTCCTCGACGCGCGCCTCGTCGGGGGTGATGGTCGCGCACTTGACGCCCACGCCGTGCTGCTTGATGGCGTTGGCGGCGTCGACGGTGACCTGGTCGTCCGTGGCGTCACGGTGCTCGATTCCCAGGTCGTAGTACTTCAGGTCCACATCGAGGTAAGGCAGGATCAGCTGGTCCTTGATGAATTTCCAGATGATCCGCGTCATTTCGTCGCCGTCGAGTTCGACGACCGGGCCCGCTACTTTGATCTTGGGCATGCTGTTGCTGTCCCTTTCCTACACCTGGCCAGCAGTCCTTGTAAGGCTCAACTGGCTAGGCTAGCCGAGCCGGTCATGAGGTCTAGACCTGCCCTCGGCCCGCGGCCGGCGGGGCAGGCCCTCCCCCGGGGACGGCGCGCTAGCTGTACTTGGCCATGATCTTGGTGACACCTGACCGGTAGGTGTTTGATCAGCAAGAAGACCTCCGGGCGTAGTGGAGTTGCACGCTTCACCAGCACCCGGAGGTCTCAGTGAGCCACGCTAACGCCCGTCTGACTTTCCACGGCAGATGCCTGCTGGTTCGCCGTGTCGTGTTCGGTGGCCGCCCGGTCGCCCACGTCGCGGCCGAGCTGGGAGTGTCGCGGCAATGCGCGCACCGCTGGGTGGGCCGGTACCGGCGGCAGGGATGGGACGGGCTGGCCGATCGGCGCAGCGGCCCCCGCGCGTCCCCGTCCAAGACCCCGGCCCAGACCG
>NZ_FOVH01000015.1:213972-265105 GCF_900115095.1 Actinomadura madurae | reverse complement strand
ACCTTGTCGATCAGCTCCGGGCCGCCGTGGGCGAGCAGCACCTTGCCCACGCCCGAGCAGTGCAGCGGCAGGCGCCCCCCGACCTGCGACACCAGCCCCAGCGCGTGCGGCGCGGAGAACCGCTCGATGATCACCGCCTCGTGTCCCTCCAGGACGGCCAGCTGCACATGCTGGTGCAGCGCGCTGTGCAGGTCCTCCATGAACGGCTGGGCCCTGGCCCGCAGCGACTCGGTCCGCGGCGCCAGGGTGCCCAGCTCCCACAGCCGCAGACCGATCGTGAACCGCCGGTCCTCCCCGCGCTCCAGCGCGCCCGCCTCGACCAGCTCCAGAGCCAGCCGGCGCGCGGTGGGATGCGGCATGCCGGTCGCCCGCACCAGATCGGCCAGGCTCAGGTCAGGACGGTCCGGACGGAAGGCGAAGAGGATGTCCAGCAGGCGGGAACTCACCGTCCTGCCAGGTTCACGCGTGCGCGGCATACCGGCTGAGACCTCCTGCACCGTCCAGGTGGGCAGAGCCGGAACCCTAACAAGGTGTTCGTTGAATGGACACAGTGTCCTCTCACGGCGGCCTGGACGGCACGATGACCACGCCGACAGGTGAGGCGAACGGAGCGGGGATGGGCAACGCAGGGACGGGCCTCCCGCGGATCGCGATCCTGGGGGGCGGGATCGGCGGGCAGGCGGCCGCGGCGTTCCTGCACCGCGAAGGCATCCCCGCCACCGTCTACGAGCAGGCGCCGGTGCTGAAGGAAGTGGGCGCGGGCCTAGTGGTGGCCCCGAACGCCGCCCGGCTGCTGCGGCGGCTCGGCGTCATGGACGAGTTCCTGGCCCGTGCCGTGCGGCTCGACACCGGATGGGAGTTCCGGCGCTGGCAGGACGGCACGGTGCTGTCCGCCGAAGACCTCGCCTCGTCCTGCGGGCGGCTGTACGGGGAGCAGACCTACACCGCGCACCGCGCCGACCTGCTGGAGGTCCTGCGCTCGGCCGTGCCTGACGCGTGGGTCCGGTACGGCAGGCGCTGCGTCGGCCTGACCGTCCGCGTGGACGGCCGGCCCTCCCTGCGCTTCGCCGACGGGGAGCGCGCCGACCCCGACGTCCTGATCGGGGCGGACGGCATCCACTCGATCGTGCGCGGCGCGATCGCGGAGCCGGCGCCCGCCGCCTACTCGGGCATCTGCGCGTTCCGCGCCCTCGTCCCGGCCGGCCGCGCCCCGGGCTTCGCCAGGCGCCGCGCCCAGACGCTGTGGATCGGACCCGGCCACCACCTGGTGCACTACCCCGTCTCGGCCGGGCGGCTGGTGAACCTCGTCGCGTTCGCCCCCGCGGGCGACGCCGTCGAGTCCTGGACGGCGACCGCGACGATGCCGGAGTTCCTGGCCGAGTTCGACGGCTGGGACCCGCGGCTCACCGGTCTCATCCGGGCGAGCGAGACCCCCGGACGGTGGGCCCTGCTCGACCGGGCGCCGCTGCGGCGCTGGAGCAGGGGCCCGATCACCCTGCTCGGGGACGCCGCGCACCCGATGTTCCCCTTCTTCGGGCAGGGGGCCGCCCAGGCCGTCGAGGACGCCGCCGTCCTCGCCAGGTGCCTCGCCGGCGATCTCGACGACCCGTCCCGGGCCCTGCGCCGGTACGAGGAGCTGCGCATCCCCCGCACCACCCGGCTCCAGGAGGTCAGCCACGGCCGGGCGCACATCAACCACCTGCCCGACGGCCCCGAGCAGCGGGCCCGCGACGCATCCTTCGCGGAGGCGGACCCGCTGGTCGCCAACGGCTGGATCTACGGATACGACCCCGACGACGCGCTGGGTATTCATGCCTCGTGACCGCCGGCGAGCCGACCGTCCTGCCGCGGGCGGCCCGGGAAGGAGCCGAACCGATGACCCACAGTGACACCGCGCCCGACACCGCCACCGAGCAGGCGCGCCGCGAACAGGAGCTTCTCGGCCGGGTGCTGCGCTCGTTCGACGACTGCGCCGATCCTCGCCTCAAGGAGCTGATGCAGGCGCTGGTGCGCCACCTGCACGCCTACCTCCGGGAGGTGCGCCTCACCGAGGGGGAATGGCGGAAGGCCGTCGAGTTCCTCACCGGCGTCGGGCACATCACCGACGGAGAGCGGCAGGAGTTCATCCTGCTCTCCGACGTCCTGGGCGCGTCCATGCAGACGATCACGATCAACGACCCGGCCCGCGGCGACGCCACCGAGGCGACCGTCTTCGGGCCGTTCTTCGTCGAGGACGCGCCCCGGATCGAGCCGGGCGGCGACATCGGCGGCGGCGCGCCCGGCGAGCCGTGCTGGGTGGAGGGGACGGTCCGCGGCATCGGCGGCGAGCCCGTCCCCGGCGCCCGGATCGAGGTGTGGGAGGCCGACGACACCGGCCGCTACGACGTCCAGTACGGCGACGGCCGCACCGCCGGGCGGGCCCACCTGTTCACCGGCCCGGCGGGCGAGTACCGCTTCTGGGCGATCACTCCCACCCCCTATCCCATCCCTCACGACGGACCGGTGGGGGCGATGCTCGACGCGGTCGGCCGGTCGCCCATGCGCGCCTCCCACCTGCACTTCATGGTGATCGCCGACGGCCACCGCACCCTGGTCACCCACATCTTCGTCCGCGGCGACGAGACGCTGGACTCCGACGCGGTCTTCGGCGTCAAGGAGTCGCTGGTCAAGGACTTCGAGCGGCTGCCGGCCGGCACCCCCACCCCGGACGGCCGCGCCGTCGAGGGCACCTGGTCGAGGGTCCGGTTCGACATCGTCCTCGCCCCCGCCGCCCCGGCCGTCTAGGACGGGCTGACGGTCGTGCGGTCGCCGTCGTGCTCGTAGGCCACGACCTGGACGATCGGGAGGTGGGTCGTCTCGGCGGGCGCCTCCCCGACGGGCGGGCCCGGTACGGTCAGCAGGGGCGTCTCGCCCGGCCGGGTCGCCTTCGTGTCGTGGGCGCCGAGCTCGCCGACCGTCTTGAGCCGCGCGACGTTCGGGCCCGCCGCGGCCACCAGATGCCAGCGGCGGGACGACCGCCACCACAGGGCGGCGGCCATCGTCCCGGCGGAGGAGACGGCGGCGCTGTTCGTCCGGC
This sequence comes from Actinomadura madurae, assembly GCF_900115095.1. Taxonomy (GTDB): domain Bacteria; phylum Actinomycetota; class Actinomycetes; order Streptosporangiales; family Streptosporangiaceae; genus Spirillospora; species Spirillospora madurae. The sequence continues at coordinate 262,029 of NZ_FOVH01000015.1, read as the reverse complement.
CCCGCTCCGACAGCGCCCGCCCGGTGTCGGAGATCAGGATCGAGGTGCCGGAGACGCCCTGCTGGAGCGACGAGTCCACGGTCAGCAGCATCGCCCGGCCACCGCCGTCGGGCAGCGAGCCGCTCCACAGATGGCCGAGCTTCAGGTCGCCCGACTCGGTCAGCGTCGCCGCCCCTTCGCAGGCGAGGGCGTGCAGCGCCGCCCAGCGGAACCGGTCCCTGAGCTCCGGCGGATCGCGGAACCACACCAGCGGCGCCGCCGACCGCGGGTCGTGCGAGGCCAGCTGCGTGATCGTCCGCGCCTCCCCGCCGCCGGCCGGCCGGTACGTCATCTGGAACGCCACGTAGTTCTGGCAGCGCGGCGTGAACCAGCGCCACGGCAGCGGATCGCTCAGGCCGTCCCGGACCGCCACCCGCACCCAGTCCGCGGAGCGCTCGGAGGGCACCGCCGCCCGCAGCTCCCCCATCCAGGGCGGGACGAGGTAGCGCCACGTCATGCCCAGCATGATGAGCTGCCCCGCGCCCGTCCCGAGCCTGCGGACCGACTCCACGCCGCGCGACAGGCGCCGCTCGAAGTACTGCGCGATGCTGGGCGGGTCCCCCAGGCCGGGGGAATCGCGCAGGACGACGAGGGAGGACCCGTCCACGGTCCCCGCGTACAGGAGGACGACGCGGCCGTGCGGCGGGTCGCGGCGGTCGGCGCGCCACGCGCCGGCGGCCCGGCGCAGCAGCGCGGTGTCGTGCCTCAACGCGCCCTGGGCCGGCCACTCGTGGATGGTCGGCGTGCCGGTGGCCTGCCACGCGCGCGGGTCGACCTCGGCCGGCGCGCCGGGCCTCTCGTCCGGGCGGGTGAGGACGACCGCGGCGACCGCGAGCAGCACCGCGGCGAGCACGGCCGCCACCGCGGCGCGGGAGACGGTGCGCGGCGGGCGGAGCCGGACGAGGCCGGGGTCGAACGCCTCGATCTCGGCCCGCTGCGCGGCCTCGTCCAGCCGCGTCCGGCCGTCCACGGCGGCGGTGGCCCGGTCCACGCTCTCGAAGTCGGCGTGGGTGTGGACGCGCAGCTCGGCGGCGACCTCGGGGGCGGTGAGGCCGTCGAGGCGGAGCAGGTAGGCGAGCCGCTCGTACGGCGTCAGCTCCTGCAGCGCCGCCCGGACCGGCCCCGGCGGGATCCGCGCCGGCTCGACGAACAGGCGGTGCGGCCGGTGCCCGGCGGGCGGCGGGCCGGTGAGCAGGATCCCGACGAGCCGCGCCCGCATGGCCGGGTACCCGCCGGGGCGCCCCCGCGCGGCGCCGGCCGCGGCGCGCCGGGCGCGCATGAGCGGGGCGTCGCCGTCGTCGAGTACCAGATACGCCAGCCGTAGAAGATCGGCGTAGTGTTCGCGGTCCGCCATGCGCACGGGCACACCTCCGTCCGCATTGTGCGCAGCGATCGGTAACGGCCCGGTTGAGAACGGGTGGGGTTCGGAGTCAGGCCTTGGCGAAGGTGTTCCTGGCCCAGAGGTAGGACGCGACGGCGATGCCGGCGCACCAGGCGATGGCGATTGCGGCGTCGTCGCCGATCGGGGTGCCGAGGAGCAGGCCGCGCACGGTCTCCATGATCGGGGTGAAGGGCTGGTAGTCGGCGAACCAGCGCAGCGCGGTGGGCATGGAGTCGGTGGGGACGAAGCCGCTCCCGAGGAAGGGCAGCACGATCAGCGGCATCGGGGCGTTGCTGGCGGCCTCGGGGGTCGGCGACTTCAGGCCGAGCGCCACCGAGAGCCAGGTGATGGCGACGACGAACAGGGTGAGCAGGCCGATGGCGGCCAGCCATTCGACGGCGGTGGCGCTGGGGTCGAAGCCGATCGCGAAGGCGATGCCGATCAGCACGGCCATGCCGAGTAGCTGCTGGACGACGCTGCCGACCACGTGGCCGGTCAGCACCGACGCCCGGGAGATCCGCATGGTGCGGAAGCGGGCGATGATGCCCTCGGTCATGTCGGTGGCGACCATGACGGCGGTCCCGGTCGCGGCGGTCGCCGCCGCCATCAGCAGGATGCCGGGGACCACGTAGTTGACATAGGTGTCGCGGCCCCCGCCGAGGCCGCTGCCGAGAGTGCCGCCGAGGACGTAGACGAACAGCAGCAGGAGGATGACGGGCGTCACCACCAGCTGCACGGTCATGGACGGGTAGCGGAGCAGCCGCTTGAGCTGCCGCCGGACCATCGTGGAGGAGTCGCGCGCGGCGAGGGTGAGGGTGCTCATCGGGTGGTCTCCTTCGGGCGGCCGGTGAGGGTGAGGAAGACGTCGTCGAGGTCGGGGGTGTGGATGCTCATGTCGGCGATGTCGATCGAGCGCTCGTCAAGGAGGGTGAGCAGCTCTCGGATCGCGCGGACGCCGCCGTCGCCCGGCACTTGCAGGGTGAGCGCCTCGGGGTCGGCGATCCCCGCGCCGAGGGCCTCCCGGGCCGCGTCGAGCAAGGGGGCGGCGGCGAAGGTGAGGGTGATGTGGCCGCCGGGGATGCGCCGCTTCAGTTCCTCGGCGGTGCCTTCGGCGATCAGCCGTCCGTGGTCGAGCAGGGCGATGCGGTCGGCGAGCTCGTCGGCCTCTTCCAGGTACTGGGTGGTGAGGAAGATGGTGACGCCGCCGGCGACCAGGTCGCGGACGATCTGCCACGTGGCGCGGCGGCTGCGCGGGTCGAGGCCGGTCGTGGGCTCGTCCAGGAAGATCACGCGGGGGTCGCCGACCAGCGTCATCGCCAGGTCGAGCCTGCGCCGCATGCCGCCGGAGTAGGTTCCGGCCGGCTTGCGCGCCGCGTCGACCAGGTCGAAGCGGTCGAGCAGTTCGGCGGCCCTGCGCCTGCCCTCGGCGCGGGACAGGTGCCTGAGGTCGGCCATCAGGAGCAGGTTCTCCTCGCCGGTGAGCAGCTTGTCGACGGCCGAGTACTGGCCGGTGACGCCGATGGCGCCGCGCACGTCGTCCGGACTCCGGGCCAGGTCGTGGCCCGCGACCCGGACGGTGCCGCCGTCGGCGGGGATCAGCGTGGACAGGATCTGGACGGTGGTGGTCTTGCCTGCGCCGTTCGGCCCGAGCAGGGAGAAGACCGTTCCTTCGGGGACGGCCAGGTCGACGCCGTCGAGGACGACCTTGTCGCCGTCCTTGCCGGGGTAGGACTTGCGCAGCCCGTCCACCGAGATCGCCAGGTCGGTCATGACGGCCACTCCTCCTCGTGCGCTTCCTTGTTTCGCATGCCTGAAACGCTACGTTGCATTTCTTATTTGAGCAACATTCTCGTTGCACTGTACTTCCATAGTTGCAGGTAAACACAGCAGAATTGTTGCAATGAGTCTGTGTAACAATGCAACGATTCGAACTCTTCGCGTTGCAACGAATTGAGGTCGAACGCTACGGTGAGGGCATCCGAGGAGCGGAGGAGACGCGATGCCGGGAGGCAGGCTCACCCAGCAGGACCGCCGGCAGATCGCGCAGGGCCTGGCCGACGGCCTCGCCTACGCGGAGATCGCCAGGCGGCTCGACCGTCCCACCTCCACGATCACGCGCGAGGTGATGCGCAACGGCGGCCCCACCGCCTACCGGGCCGACCTGGCCCACCGCGCCACCGAGCGCCGCGCCCGGCGGCGCGGGCAGACCCCGTCGCGGGCGCCGGAGACGCCCTCGCGGGCCGACGGGCGCGACGGCGAGGCCGTGCGCGAGTACGAGGAGACGCTGACCACCGTCTTCGTCGAGTCGGGCCTGCCCGCGATGATGTCCCGGATCCTGGGCGCCCTGTACACGACCGACGCGGGCAGCCTCACCGCGTCCGAGCTCGTCCAGCGCCTCCAGGTCAGCCCGGCGTCCATCTCCAAGGCGATCGCGTTCCTGGAGAGCCAGGACCTCGTCCGGCGGGAACGCGACGGGCGCCGCCGCGAGCGCTACTTCGTCGACGACGAGCTGTTCTTCCAGTCGATCATCGCCAGCGCCCGGTCCAACGACCGGCTCGTCCGGACCGCCCGGCAGGGCGCCGCCGTCCTCGGTCCCGGCACCCCGGCCGCCGCGCGCCTGGAGAACATCGCCCGCTTCCTCGACTTCGTCACCGAGAGCCTCCTGCGCGCCGCGGAGCAGGCCCGCGAGGTCCTCCACACGAACGCCGGGGCGGCCCCGGGCGACACCCCCGAGCCGGGTTCCGCGGACCGCGCCTAGGCGGGCCGGGCCCGGTGGTCCCGCGGTCGGGAAGCGGTGGTCTCTCGGTCGGGAAGCGGCGGCTCAGCCGAGCGTCCAGAGCAGTCCGCCGGCGGCCAGGCCGGCGACCGCGACGGCGGTGCCCGCGGCGGCCGTCACGCGCCAGGAGAGCTCCCGCATCACCATGATCATCGAGGGCAGGCTGATCGCGGGCAGGGTGATCAGCAGGGCGCCGACGACCCCGGCCCCCGCTCCCGCCGCGGCGAGCCCGACCAGGATGGGGATCTCGCCCGCCGTCGGGACGACGACGAGGGTGCCGAGCACCGCCGCGGCGGCCACCGCGAGAACCCCCCACTGCGTCGCGTCGCCCTCGAAGGGGAACAGCCAGCCGCGCAGGGCCCCGATCGTGAAGACGACGACCGCGTACTCGGGGACCAGTGTCATGGACAGCCGGGCGAGGCTCCGGACGAACCGTCGCGGCGCGGCCCGCAGGCCGTCGTCCGCCGGGGCGGCCGGGACGTCCCCGGACGGCGGGGCGTCCCTCTTCGCGGCCAGCCGATCGATGAGGACGGTCACCGCGAACACCAGCACCACGCCGACGGCCAGGCGCGTGGCGAACCACTGCCACGGCGCGACGATCGCCAGGAACGCGAGCACCGCCGGGTTCAGCGTGGGATTGCCGAGCCAGTAGGCCAGCACCGAGGACGTCGACGCGCCGTTGCGCCTCAGCGTGCCCACGATCGGCGCCGCGCAGCACGTGCACATCATGCACGGCATGGACGCGAATCCCCCGAGCAGGGACCCGCCCAATCCCCGCCGCCGTGCCAGCGCGGCGGCGAGCGGCCGGCGCGGCACCAGGGCGTCCACGGCGGCGGCGACCACCAGTGCCACGACGAGGGCCTTCCAGACCGCCTCGCCGTAGCCGACGGCGAAGTCCCATCCGCCTCGCAGGCTGGGACCCGACCCGCTGTGGCCGGCGCTGTCCAGCGGTGACGCCCCCGGCCACGAGCGGTCGTCCAGGAGGGTGTCCAGCTTGAGGCTGTACGGCCACCACTTGGCCCACAGGAGGCCGCTGACGCTGATCACCAGGAGCAGCAGCGCCGCCGCGAGATACGGAGCCCTGCGGGCGGGCTCGACAGCATGGACCGGCATATGACTCCCGTTCCGGACGCCACAGAGGACCAAGATCGGCGCGTTCAGCGTCCGTCGGCGCCCGCGCGAAGTCAAGATCATGTCCCGTTGCGCGAGGGGGGCGGGTGCCGGGGCACGCCCGCCGGGTCGGCCGGGAAGCGGTTGAGCCGCGCTGTGCGGGTAAAGCGTTCCCATGCGAGTCGGTGTACTGGACGTGGGTTCGAATTCCGCACATCTCAAGGTGGTGGACCTCAGCGTGAGCGAGCCGCCCCGTCCGGTGACGGCGGTGAAGTGCCCGACCCGGCTGGCCGAGGCGATCGATGCCGAGGGCCGGGTGGCGGACGACGCCGTCTGCCGGCTCGTGGGCTCGGTCGGCGAGGCCGCCTGCGCCGCGGCGGCGCACGGGGTCGAGGAGCTGATCGCGTTCGCGACCTCGGCGGTGCGGGAGGCGGCGAACCGGGACGAGATCGTCGCCAGGGTGACCGCGGCGACCGGGATACGGCTGGGGTTCCTGTCCGGCCGGGACGAGGCCAGGCTGACGTTCCTGGCCGCGCGGGCCTGGTACGGCTGGTGGGCCGGGCGGCTGCTGCTGGCCGACATCGGCGGCGGGTCGCTGGAGATCGCCCACGGCGAGGGACGGGAACCGGAGCTGGCCCTGTCGCTTCCGCTGGGCGCGGGACGCCTCACCCGCGAGATGCTGCCGGGTGACCCGCCGTCCAACAAGCACGTCCAGCGGCTGGGCCGCCGGGTGTACGACGAGTTGGAGGAGCTCGCCGCCGAGGTGCGGCCGGGCCTGGCCGGCGAGCAGCCGGTGCGGCCGGTGGCGACCTCCAAGACCTTCACCCAGCTGGCCCGGCTGACCGGCGCCCCGCGGCGCAAGGCCGGCCCCTACGCCCACCGGGTGCTGGACGTGGAGCGGCTCCGGGAGGCGATCCCCGTGCTGGCCGCCAAGAAGGCCTCGGCGCGGGCGAAGCTGCGGGGCGTCTCCCGTCCCCGGGCACCGCAGATCCTGGCCGGGGCGATCGTGGCCGAGGCCTGGATGACGGCCATGGACATCGACAGCGTCGACATCTGCCCGTGGGCGATCCGCGAGGGCCTGATGATCCGGCGCCTCCAGGCGATGTCCGACCCCGCGTCCGCCGACGACGAGACCGCCCGGCTCACCCAGGCCGTCCCCGGCTCGCTCTCGCCGGCGCGGCCCCCGCTGCGTCCCGTCCCCGCGCTCGGCGCCTGACCGCCGGCCCCGGCGTCAGCTCTCGCGGAGGGCGTCAGCTCTCGCGGAGGGCTTCAGCTCTCGCGGAGGGCGTCAGCTCTCGCGGAGGGCGTCAGCTCTCGCGGAGGGCGTCAGCCCTTGCGGAGGACGCCGCCGAACTCCTTGACCTGCTTGTTCTCGCCGGCCGCGCCGAGGAACGGCTGGAGGGGGGCGTCGACGGTCGCCGGGGGCGGCTGGTCCGGGTCCGGGCGCCAGTCGGCGACGTCCACCAGGCCGGGCGGAACCGGCTCCAGGTCGGGCACGAGCGGCCGGAAGTCCTCGACCGTGCGGGTCTTCCACGCCAGCCCCATCTCGGTGGCCTTGCCGGTGTGGGCGTCGGCCGCCTCCCGGTCCGCCCCGACGAACTGGGACATCGCGAGGAAGCTGCCCGGGACGAGCGCGTCGGCCGTCGCGGCGAACATCCCGCGGACCTGCTCGTCGTCCGGGATCGAGTGGGCCACCGACAGGAAGAGCGCGGCGACCGGCCGGTCGAAGTCGATGAGGCGGCGGACGTCGTGGTGCGCGAGGACGTCCCCGGGGTCGGTCATGTCCGCCTGGATGACCGTGGTGGACTCCGCGCTCAGCAGCGCACGGCCGTGGGCCAGCACGATGGGGTCGCTGTCGACGTAGACCACGTGCGCGTCCGGCTGGAACCGCTGCGCGACCTGGTGGACGTTCGCCTGGGTCGGCAGGCCGCTGCCCATGTCGAGGAACTGGCGGATCCCCTCTTCCTCGGCCAGGTAGCGCACCACCCGGTAAAGGAACTGCCGGTTCTCCCTGGTGACGTCGAGCCCCTCGTTGAACTGGGTGACGAAGCCGAGCACGGCCGCGCGGTCGACGGCGAAGTTGTCCTTGCCGCCGAGGCAGTAGTCGTACATCCGCGCCGGGCTCGGTGTGGAGGTGTCGATGCCGGTCGGTGCCCAGGCGTCGTTCACAAGTGCTCCCTCGAAGATCGCGCAGGGGGACGAGCACGGTCGGAGACCCTCGTGTTCTCGTGTGCCCGGCGGCCGTGATCTCCCGCGATGATACCGCCGCGGCCCGCGCGGCGGCGGCGCATCAGGAGCCGGCGCGGCCGGTCAGCTCGTCCCAGGCGGCGGCCAGCCGGGCGGTCGCCTCGGTGAGCACGTCGGCGGGGAAGGTGTACGGGAGCCGCAGATACCGGTCGTGGGCGCCGGTCGGGTCCATGGCGGCGCCCGGGACGACCTCGACGCCGTGCCGCAGCGCCACCTGGGCGAAGTCGCGCGCGTCCCGTCCGGGCAGCTCGATCCAGAGGGCCGATCCGCCGTCCGGCGGCCGGAAGCGCCAGCCGGGCAGCCGCTCGCCCAGCAGCGCCGCGAGATGGTCGAGGCGCCGCCGCAGGACGGCGGCGCGGGCCGCGGCGATGTCCGGGAGCCGCGGCAGCAGGCGGGCGGCGAGCGCCTGGTCGAGGACGGGGCTGCCGAGGTCGGCCAGCGCCTTGTGGCGGGCGAGCCGCTCGATGACCCCGGCCGGGCCGCGCACCCATCCCGTGCGCAGCCCGCCCCACACCGACTTGGCGAGCGAGTCGGCCGACAGGATCTCGGCGCCGCGCGGCGCGTACGCGGCGATCGGCGGCGGCGTGTCCCGGCCGCCGATGCCGTAGGCGTTGTCCTCCAGAACGGGCACCCGGTGCTCGGCGGCGAGCTCCGCGACCCGGCGGCGGCGCCCCTCCCCCATCAGCGTGCCGGTCGGGTTGTGCACCGTCGGCATGACGTACAGCAGGTCGGGGCGGTGCTCGGCGAACGCCCGCGCCAGCTCGTCCGGGCGGATGCCGTCCTCGTCGAGCGGCACGCCCGCGAGCGTCGCGCCGGCCGCCCGGAACACGTCGAAGCAGCCGGGCCAGCCGGGCGACTCCACGACGACGACCGACCGGCGCCGCAGGTACATCTGCGCCACCAGCGCCAGTGCCTGGGACACGCCCGTCGTGACGAGCACCTGCTCGAGCGTGGTCGGCGATCCGGCGGAGGTGAAGTGCGCGGCCACGGCGGCGCGGAGCGCGGGCAGGCCGTGCGGGTGGTAGCCGGTGTCCGCCATCAGGGCGGGCAGGTCCTCGGCCAGCAGGGCGGCCAGTTCCGTGCCCAGCTCGGGCACCGCGCCCTCCATCGCGTGGCGCAGCGAGATCACGTCCTCCGGCCCGTCGATCAGCCGCTGGAAGATCGCCGTCGCCCGGCCGCCGGGCACGCGGCCGTCGGCTCCCGGGCGGGCCGACCCCGGCTGCCGGACCACCCGGGTGCCGCTGCCGCGCCGGCTGTCGACCACCCCGAGCCCGCGCAGCTCGTCGTAGGCGGTGACGACCGTCGCCCGGCTCACCACGAGCGCCTTCGCCAGGACGCGCTCGGCGGGCAGCCGCTCGCCGGCGTCCAGGGAGCCGTCCAGCACGGCCCGGTGGAGGGCGGCGGCGAGCTTGCGGTAGAGCGGGCCCGGCCCGCTCGTCCAGTCGCCGAGGATCTCCGCCAGCTCGCCCGGGTCGCGAAAACGGTCCACCTGCGGCCCGATTGGCCCGGGTTCGCCCGCGTCCATGGCGACAGGCTAGCGGTGACGCCGCAGCCGGCGGCCGATCCAGGGAGCTACCACCGTGAACACCCTCCTCGCCTTCGCCGCGGCCTCCATCGCGCTCATCGTGATCCCCGGCCCGAACGGGATCTACATCATGACCCGCAGCGCCGCCCAGGGGTACCGGGCCGGCCTGGTCTCCGCGCTCGGCGTCGAGACCGGCACGCTCGCGCACATCGCGCTCGCGGTGCTCGGCGTGTCCGCGCTCATCGCGGCCTCACCGGTCGCGTTCGCCGTCCTGAAGTTCGCCGGGGTCGGATACCTGGTCTACCTGGCGGTACGCACCATGCTGCGGCCGTCCGAGCTGGACCTCGGCGAGGGGGCGGCCCCGCTTCCGCTGCGCCGGGTGTTCCGGGACGGCGTGGTGGTCAACGTGCTCAACCCCAAGGTCGCGCTGTTCTTCCTGGCGTTCCTGCCGCAGTTCGTCACGTCCGGTGCCGGGACGGCCGGGGCGCGGGCGCAGATGATGGTGCTCGGCGCGGTGTTCTTCGTGCTGGCGCTCGCCCTGGACGCGGGCTACGCCGTCGCGGGCGGCGCCGCCCGCCGCTGGCTGGGCCGCCACTCCGGCTCGGCGCACCGCTACGGCTACGCGATCGGCGGCGTCTACCTGAGCCTGGCCGCCTACACCGTCGCCGCCTGACCGGACCCCGAGGACGCGGAGTTGCGAGAACGCGGACTTGCGAGGGTTCTGAAGTGCCACAATGCGGTGTGAGCAAGCCGAGTCTGATCGTCGTCAGCGGGCCGCCCGGAACCGGCAAGACCACCCTCGCGCACCGGCTCGCGCAGGGGCTCGGCTGCCCCGCGATCATCCGGGACGAGATCAAGCAGGGCATGGTGCTCGCGGCGGCCGGTTCCGGCACCGGCGGCAACGACCGGCTCAACCTGCCGACGCTGTCCGCCTTCTTCGACACGCTGGCCGTCCTGGCGAAGGCCGGGGTGACCGTGGTGGCCGAGGCCGCGTTCCAGGACCGGGTGTGGCGCCCGCGCCTCGAACCGCTCGGCGACATCGCCGCCGTCCGCATCGTCCGGTGCACGGCGCCGGCGGCCGTCGCGCACGAGCGGGTCGCCCGGCGCGCCGCGAGCGACGCCCACCGGGCCGCGCACGGCGACCGGGCCCTGCTGGAGGCGATCGCCGCCGGGCGGCACTCCAACGACTCCTTCGTCTGGATCTCCCTGGACGCTCCGACCATCACCGTGGACACCGGCGACGGCTACGACCCCGCCCTCCCGGACCTCCTCGCCTTCGCCGGAGGCGAGGCGTAGGGGCCCGCGGCCGATGAGTTAGCTTTGCCTTTCCTCAACTGTGCCGATCATTGGAGCGGGAGTGGTCACGGGAAGGGCCGTGCTGGGGTGGGCGGTTCGGTCGCAGCGGCGGGACGTCGCAATCGCCGCGGTGCTCGCCTCGGCGCACCAGGTCGGTGAGGCGCTCGTTCCCGTGCTCATCGGCATGGCGATCGACCAGGCCATGGCCGGGGACGACGGGCGCGCCCTCGTCCTGTGGCTGGGGGCGCTCGCCGCCGTGTACCTCGTGCTGTCGTGGAGCTTCCGGATCGGCGCCTACGCCGGGGAGCGGGCCGGGGCGCGGGCCGCGCACGGGCTGCGGCTGGCGCTCGTGGAGCGGGTGCTGGACCCTCGCGGCGGCGCCGAGAGCGGGCGGCTCCCCGGCGCGCTGACCGCCATCGCCACCGAGGACGCGCGCCGCGTCGGCGCCGTGAACCTGGCGCTGATGGCCGGGATCGCCGCGCTGGTGGGCATCGCCTCGGGCGCGGCGGTGCTGCTGAGCATCTCGCTGCCGCTCGGTCTGGTCGTGGTGCTCGGGACGCCGCTGCTGATGCTGCTCGGGCACCTGCTGAGCAGGCCGCTGGAACGCCGCAGCCGCGCTGAGCAGGAGCGCGCGGCGCACGCGTCCGCCGTCGCCGCCGATCTCGTCGCCGGGCTCCGGGTCCTCAAGGGCCTCGGGGCCGAGCCCGCCGCGGTCGACCGGTACCGGCGCACGAGTGCCGACTCGCTCGGCGCGACGCTGCGGGCCGCGCGGGCGGAGGCCTGGCAGAGCGGGACGGTCCTCGCGCTGACCGGGGTGTTCATCGCGCTCGTCGCGCTCGTCGGCGGGCGGCTCGCCGCGCAGGGGGAGGTGAGCCTCGGGCAGCTCGTGGCGGCCGTCGGCCTGGCGCTGATGCTGCTCGGCCCGCTGTCGGTCCTGGCGTGGGTGAACGCGCGGTTCGCGCAGGGGCGCGCCTCCGCGGCCCGGATCGCGGACGTGCTCGCCGCGCCGTCCGCCGTCCCCGAGGGGGAGGGCGTGCCGCCCGAGCCGGTCGCCGGGCATGTGCGGCTGAGCGGCGTGGCGTCCGGAAGCCTTCGGGAACTGGATCTGGAGGCGCGGCCCGGCGAGCTGCTCGGCGTCGTCGCCCCCGACCCGGGCGACGCCGAGGCGCTGCTGCGCTGCCTCGGACGCGAGACCGACCCGGACGCGGGCACCGTCGAGCTGGACGGCGTCCCCCTGAGCACCCTGCACCCGGCGGCGGTGCGCGCCTCGATCCTGGTGGCCGCGCACGACGCCGACCTGTTCTCCGGCGATCTGGCCGGCACCATCGCGTCCGGCGACCGCGCATCCCGTGACCTGGCGTCCGGCGACCTGGACCGGGTGCTGGCCGCGGCCGGCGCCGGCGAGATCGCCGCCGCCCTCGGGGACGGCGCGTCCGTCGGCGAGCGGGGCCGGTCGCTGTCGGGCGGGCAGCGGCAGCGCGTGGCCCTCGCCCGCGCGCTGGCCGCCGACGCGCCCGTCCTCGTCCTGCACGATCCGACGACGGCGGTGGACGCGGTCACCGAGGCGCGCATCGCCGAAGGGCTGCGCGCGCTGCGCCGGGGCAGGACGACGGTCGTCGTCACGACGAGCCCGGCGCTGCTCGCCGTCACCGACCGGGTCGTGCTGGTCTCCGGCGGCCGGACCGGGGACGCCGCGACGCACTCCGAGCTCGCCGCCCGCCACGACGGCTACCGCGCGACGGTCCTGTCATGACGGGCCCTGTCATGACAGGCCCCGGTATGACGGCCGGAGACGGAGCGGAGCCGCTGCCCGTCGCGTCCGGCGCGCGGGTCCGGGCGCTGCTCGGCGAGCTGCTGCGGCCGCACCGCGGGCTCGCGGCCGGCGCGGCGGCCGTGATGACCGCCGCGACCGCCGCCGGGATGCTGACCCCGCCCCTGCTCGGCAGGGTGGTGGACGCCGTCGCCGAGCACCGGCCGGACGCGGTGACGCCGCTGATCGCGCTGCTGGCCGCCGTCGCGGTCGTCCAGGGCCTCACCACCGCCTGGGGGCTGACCCTGGTGGCGCGGCTCGGCGAGACCGTCCTCGCCCGGCTGCGCGAGCGGTTCGTCGAGCGGGCCCTGCACCTGCCGCTCGCCGAGGTGGAGCGGTCCGGGTCCGGGGACCTCGTCGCCCGCGTCACCGGGGACGTGTCGCTGATCGCGGAGGCCGTCCGCCGGGCGCTGCCCGAGCTGGTGCGGTCCCTCCTGACGATCGCGCTGACCCTCGCCGGCCTGGCCCTGCTCGACTGGCGGTTCTTCCTCGCCGCGCTGCTCGCCGCGCCCGTCCAGGCGTACACCGCCCGCTGGTACGTGCGGCGCGCGGTGCCGGTCTACGCCGAGCAGCGTGCGGCGAACGGCGTCCAGCAGCAGCAGCTCCTCGACAGCATCGGCGGCGGCGCGACGGTCCGCGCGTTCCGCCTGGAGGACGAGCACGCCGGCCTCGTCGCCCGCCGCTCGTCGGCCGTCGTGGACCTGACGATGCGCGGCATCAGGCTCGTCCTGCGCTTCTACATGCGGCTGCACGTCGCCGAGTACACGGGCCTGGCGGCCGTCCTGGTCACCGGGTTCCTGCTGGTGCGCGGCGGGGCGGCGTCCGTCGGCACCGCGACCGCCGCCGCCCTGTACTTCCACAACCTGTTCGGCCCGATGAACACCGCGCTCGCGCTGCTGGACGACGCGCAGGCCGCCGGGGCGGGGCTGGCCCGCCTCACCGGCGTGGCGGACCGGCCCGCGCCCGAGCCGCCGCCCCCGGTCGCCCCGCGTGACGCCTCGGTCATCGCCACCGGGCTCGGCCACGCCTACGTGCCGGGACGGCCCGTCCTGCACGGTGTCGACCTGGAGCTGCGGCCCGGCGAGCGGGTCGCGCTGGTCGGCGCGAGCGGCGCGGGCAAGACCACCGTCGCCCGGCTGATCGCGGGGGTGCACCGCCCGGGCGCCGGGACGGTCCTGGTCGGCGGGGTCGACCTGGCCGACCTCGGCCCCGGCGCGGCGCGGCGGGCCGTCGCCCTGGTCACCCAGGAGGTGCACGTGTTCGCCGGGCCGCTCGCCGCCGACCTGCGGCTCGCCCGGCCCGGCGCCACCGACGCCGACCTGCGCGCGGCGCTCGCCGCGGTCGGGGCGCTGGAGTGGGCGCGGGCACTGCCGGACGGCCTGGACACCGTGGTCGGCGACGGCGGGCACCGGCTCACCGCCGCGCAGGCTCAGCAGCTCGCGCTGGCCCGGCTGGTCCTCGCCGACCCGCGGATCGCCGTCCTGGACGAGGCGACCGCCGAGGCCGGCAGCAGCGGCGCCCGCACCCTGGAGCGGGCCGCGGACAGCGCCGTCGCGGGCCGCACCGCGCTGATCGTCGCGCACCGCCTCACCCAGGCCGCGTCCGCCGACCGCGTCGTCGTCATGGAGGACGGCCGGGTCGTCGAGAGCGGCACCCACGACGAGCTGCGCGCGGCCGGCGGCCGGTACGCGGCCCTGTGGCAGGCCTGGTCCGGTGCGCGGGCCGATCACAGCAGCAGCACGGCGAAGATCAAGTAGGCCACGATGTTGACCACCCAGCTGTGCGAGCCGATCCACTCCCGGACCCGGGGCATCGCCCGTTCGGCACGCCGGTGGAACAGCAGCAGGGCCAGCAGCGGCAGCGCGGCGACGAGGACGGTGGCCCCGACGAACGGCAGCGCCGACACCAGGGTCGCGTCCGACTGCTCCAGGTTCGCCCCGACGGTGAGCATGACCGCGATGTCCGACGGCATCAGCAGGATCACCAGCAACCCGGTCGTGAACGCCTTCCGGGTGCCGGCCTCCATCAGCGCCCCGAGCCATTTCGGCGGTGCCGCCGTCTCCCTCCGCACGTACGACTTCAGCGCGGCGAGCAGCAGCAGGCCGACCAGGACGTACTGGACGATGGTCCCCGCCGCCCCCCGATCGGACGAGTCACCCAGCTCGACATTGTTCCCCACCAGAGCGAACACGCCCCTGGTCGCGGCGACCCCCAGCATCGTCGCGACCGCCACCCCGGCGAGGAACGCCAGCGACACCCGCACCGCCCGCTCGGCCGTGACCAGGATGACCGCGGACATGATCTGCGGCCCCACCATCATGGTGACGGCGAGCGGGAGTATCTGAAGGCTCACGTGCGCCCCCTCCACGCCACTGCGCGGATGCTCCCCCGTCATCCCCCCGCCACACCGGTGCCCGCCGGTTCTTCGAAAGTCCGCGCAGGTCGGACGGCTCGCTACTCCGGCTAGATCTGCCAGCTCGACCCGGCGCGCGGCTGGGCCCTGGGCGTCGTGGACTGACACCCGCCAGCGGTGCCCGGCCCACCCTCGCCGGGCAAGGGACGGATTCGGCACCAAGTACATCGCGGAGGTGGGCTGACGGCCGGCGCCCGGAAAGGTGGCTTTCCGGGCGGGTCGGCGGTCGTCAGACGGAGCGGACGGCTCTCAGGGATTCCTTGAGGGAGGTCAGGGTCGAGAAGACGGCCGTGGGTTCGTAGCCGCAGTGGGCCATGCAGTTGGCGCAGCGGGCGTCGCGGCCGCGGCCGTAGGAGTCCCAGTCCGTCTCGTCCAGGAGCTCCTGGTAGGTCTGCGCGTAGCCGTCCGACATGAGGTAGCAGGGGCGCTGCCAGCCGAAGAGGGAGTAGGACGGGATCGCCCAGGCCGTGCAGGGGAAGTCGACCTTGCCTTCCAGGAAATCCAGGAAGAGCGGGGAGTGGTTGAAGCGCCAGCGTCTGCGGTTGCCGTCCGCGAACGCCTTCTTGAACAGTTCCCGGGTTTCCTGGACGCCGAGGAAGTGCTCCTGGTCCGGGGCTTTGTCGTAGGCGTAGCCCGGCGAGATCATCATCTCGTCGACCTTGAGGTCGTCGTTGAGGTAGTTGAGGACGTCGATGACGGTCTGCGGCGTGTCGGTGTTGAAGATCGTGGTGTTCGTGGTGACGCGGAAACCGCGCTTCTGGCATTCCTTGATGGCCGCCACGGCGTCGTCGAAGACGCCTTCCTTGCAGACGGACTCGTCGTGCCTTTCGCGCAGGCCGTCGATATGCACGGCCCAGGCGAAGTAGGGCGACGGCTTGAATTTGTCGATCTTCCTCGGGATGAGCAGCGCGTTCGTGCAGAGGAAGACGAATTTCTTGCGCTTGATGAGTTCGGCCACGAGTTCGTCGATCTGCGGGTGCATGAGCGGTTCCCCGCCCGCGATGGAGACCATCGGGGCGCCGCACTCCTCGATCGCGGCGAGGGCCTGCTCGACCGGCATGCGCTTCTTGAGGACGTCGTGCGGGTGCTGGATCTTCCCGCAGCCGGCGCAGGCGAGGTTGCAGGCGAACAGCGGTTCCAGCTCGACGATCAGCGGGAACTTCTCCCTGCCGCGCAGCTTGTTGCGGAGGATGTAGGTGCCGATGCGGACGCTCTGGCGAAGCGGCATGCTCATGTCCGGACCTCCTTGGGCAGGGTGAACTCGGTGGTCTCCACCGTGACCGTGTGCTCCTTGATGTCGACGGGGCCGAGGCCGCGCAGGGCGTCCACGACCGCGTCGAGGACGGACGGGGGCGCGGAGGCGCCGGCGGTCAGGCCAACGACCCGGGCCTCGCGGAGCCGTCCGAGCGGGATGTCGGCGGGGCCGTCGATCAGCACCGCCGGCGTGCCGCGGCTCTCGGCCACCTCGACGAGGCGGCGGGAGTTGGACGAGTTGGCCGAGCCGACCACGAGGACGAGGTCGGAGTCCCGGGCGACGCCGGTCACGGCCTCCTGCCGGTTCGTGGTGGCGTAGCAGATGTCGTCGGTGTGCGGGCCGACCGCGTCCGGGAACCGGCCGGTGATCGCGGCGGCGACCTCGCCGGCCTCGTCGGCGGCGAGGGTGGTCTGGGTCAGGTAGGCGACGGGACGGTCCGCGGGCAGCGACGCGACGTCCTCCGGGTTCTCGACGAGGTAGGTGGAGGACGGCGCCTCGCCGAGGGTGCCCTCGACCTCCTCGTGCCCGGCGTGCCCGATCAGCGCGACGAGGTGGCCCTGCGCCGCGAACCGGCGGGCCTCGGCGTGCACCTTCGACACGAGGGGGCAGGTCGCGTCGATCACCCGCAGCTCGCGCCGCCCGGCCTCCGCCCGGACGGCGGGCGCGACGCCGTGCGCGGAGAACACCGTGACCGAGCCGGGCGGCACCTCGTCGAGCTCGTCGACGAAGACGGCGCCGCGGCCGCTCAGGTCGTCCACCACATGGGAGTTGTGGACGATCTGCTTGCGCACGTAGACGGGCGGCCCGTGCAGGGCGAGCGCGCGTTCCACGATCTCGATCGCCCGCTCCACCCCGGCGCAGAACGACCGGGGACCGGCGAGGAGGAGGCGGCGCGGGCCGGCGGCGCCCGCCCATTCCCGCAGGGCGGGGCCGACCGTGCGCAGCCGGCGCAGCGCGGCGGTCCCGCCCGGGATCGTCGCGGGGCTGACCAGGGGGCGGCCCGGGGTGTCGACGATGGCGCGCACGACCGCGAACGGCCGCTCCCCCGCCGCCGCGGCCAGCTCGGCGGACTCCATGTCGGCGACGAGCGCGCCCGTCGCGGCCAGCGACGCGCGCTCCGAGCCCGTCACCATGTGGTCCACCGTGACGAGCGGCCCCCGGTGGACGGTCGCGCCGGTGGTGCGTTCCAGCAGGCCGGCGAGGGGTTCGGCCGACCGGCACCGCACGGTGCCGGACGCGCCCCGCACCTCGGTCGCGACGAACAGGTCGCCGGGACGCAGCCGGTCGTCCAGCGCGCCGCCGCACCCCACGATGGCGAGCGCCCCGAACTCCGGCAGGTGCCCGGCGGCCGACCGCGCCTTGGCCGGCCCCATGCCGATGCGGACGACGTTCAGGTCGCCGTCCTGGGAGAGCGCGCGGGCCTCGATGCCGAGCGCCGCGCACACCACGAGCCGCGTCATGTGGCACCTCCGAGGTAGCGGCCCAGGGCGCTGACGGGGAACACCAGCCGGTACAGGTGGTAGTTGATGTAGAAGTCGCCGGGGAAGCCGGTGCCGGTGAACGCGTCCTCGTCCCAGTTCCCGTCCGGGCGCTGGTTGTCGACGAGCCAGCGCACGCCGGCGTCCACGGCGGCGGAGCGTTCGCCGGCGGCGAGCAGGGCCAGCAGCGCCCATGCCGTCTGGGACGGGGTGGACGCGCCCCGGCCGATCCACGCCGGGTCGTCGTAGGAGCGCAGGTCCTCGCCCCATCCGCCATCCTCGTTCTGGTGCGCCTCCAGCCACGCCACCGCGCGCCGGATCGCGGGCTTGTCCGGGCGGACGCCGGCGGCGATCAGCGCCGGGACGACGCCGCCCGTCCCGTAGACGTGGTTGGCGCCCCAGCGCCCGAACCAGGAGCCGTCCTGCTCCTGCGCCTTCAGCAGCCACACGACGGCCCGCTTCACCACGGTCGACTCCGCGAGGCCCTCCTTGGCGAGCGCCTCGACGACGTGCGCGGTGACGTCGGCCGACGGCGGGTCGATGACAGCACCGAAGTCGCAGAACGGCAGCTTGGTGCACAGTTCGCGGGTGTTGTCGGCGTCGAAGGCGCCGAAGCCGCCGTCCCGCGACGCCATGCCGTTCAGCCAGCGGACCGCCCGCTCGATCGGCGCCTCCGCCTCCGGCAGGGCCACCCTCCGCAGCGCCAGGATCGCCTCGGCGGTGTCGTCGGTGTCGGGGTAGACGTCGTTGTCGAACTCGAACGCCCAGCCGCCCGGCGGGGTGTCCGGCCGCCGCACCGCCCAGTCCCCCGGCCCGCGGACCTCCTCCCCGACGATCCAGCGCGCCGCCCGCAGCAGCGCCGGGTCGTCCGGCGGGACGCCCGCGTCGGCGAGCGCGTTCACGGCGAGCACGGTGTCCCAGACCGGCGACTGGCACGCCTCCAGCCGGCGCCCCTTCTCGTCCCGGATCGTGAACCTCTCCAGCCCCGCCAGCCCGCGCTTGATGACCGGGTGGTCCAGGCCGTAGCCGAGTTCGTGCAGCGCCATCAGGGAGTACACCCACGGCGGCTGGATCCCGCCCCAGCAGCCGTCGGCCTCCTGCCGCGCGATGATCCAGTCGGCCGCGCGGCGCATCGCGGCGGTCCGGAGCGGGCGCACCGGCCGCTTCTCGTACACGTGCAGGACGCGGTCGAGCGCGTTGAACGCCCGCCCCCAGCCCGTCGCCGCCCGCGCGGGCGCCCGCCCGGCGCGCAGCTCCGGCAGGTCGAACGGCAGGCTCCGGACGGGGCGCAGCGACCCGAGGATCGTCAGCGGGACGATCGTCTGCCGCGCCCAGCACGCCCAGTCGTACACGTTCAGCGGCACCCGGCTCGGCAGGAACATCAGCTCGGGCGGCATGACGGGCAGGTCGTCCCACGACCACTGCCCGAACAGCGCCAGCCAGATCCGGGTGAAGACGCGGCTGCCCTCGATGCCGCCCGCCTCCCGCGCGTACGCGGCGGCCCGGCGCATGTGCGGGGCGTCCACGGGGTCCCCGGCGAGCCGCAGCGCGACGTACGCCTCGACGGTCGTGGACAGGTCGGCGGGGCCGCCGTGGAAGTTCGCCCAGGTGCCGTCGTCCCGCTGCCGGGACCGGATCCAGCGGGCCGCCTCCCGGGTCTCCTCCTCCGAGCCGATGCCGAGGAACTCGCGGAGCAGCAGGTCCTCCGCGTCCATGGTCACGTTGGTCTCCAGCTCGGCCTTCCACCAGCCCTCGGGCGACTGGAGCCCGAGCAGGCGGTCGCGGGCGGCCTCGACGGCGGCGGAGGCCGCGCCGGTGAGTCCGGGAACTTCGGTCGTGGTCATTCAGCGCTTTCCCTTCTCGTCCGCGCGCCGGCGTGTCAGTGGTCCCGGGAGGTGACGAAGCGTGCGATGTCGCGGAACTCGGCGGCGACGAGGCCGTCCATGCCGGAGTCGTCGAGGCACCGGTCCGCGGCGGCGATGCGGCGGTCCGCCTCGGCCGCGGCCCAGTCCCGGCCGCCCGCCGCCTCGACGAGCCGGGCCATCTCCCGCAGGGCGTCCTCGGACGGCGGCTCCGGGTCGGCGTACAGGTCGGCGAGCCTCCGCGACTCCGGCCGGCCGGACGTCAGCGCGTACACCACCGGCAGCGACTTCTTGCGCGCCCGCAGGTCGGACAGGACGGGCTTGCCGGTCGTCTCCGGGCTGCCCCAGATGCCGAGCAGGTCGTCCACGAGCTGGAACGCGAGCCCGAGCTCGGCGCCGTACCCGGTCAGCGCGGTGACGAGGCGGGTGGGGCCCTCGCCGAGCATCGCGCCGATCGAGCAGGCGCAGGCGAGCAGCGCGCCGGTCTTGTCCGCCGCCATGGTCAGGCACTCGTCGAGGGCCACGTCGTCGCGGGACTCGAACCCGATGTCGAGCGCCTGCCCGGAGATGAGCCGCTGGGTGGCGGCGGTCAGGGCGCGCGCCGCCCAGTGCGCGCCCCGGGTGTGCTGGTCGAGCAGCAGCTCCTCCGACAGCGCGAGCAGCGCGTCGCCGCCGAGGATCGCGGCGGACGGGCCGAAGACCGTCCACGCGGCGGGCCGGTGCCGGCGGGTCCGGTCGCCGTCCATGATGTCGTCGTGCAGCAGCGAGAACGCGTGCACGAACTCGACGGCGACGGCGCCGGGCAGCGCCGTCTCGTAGGAGGTCTCGGCGGCCCGCGCGGACAGCAGCGCGAGCGCGGGGCGCAGCGCCTTGCCGCCCGCCGCGGCGGGCCGGCCGTCCTCGTCGGTCCAGCCGAGGTGGTAGGCGACGACGCGGCGGGTCCACGGGTCGAGCCGCTCCGCGGAGGCGCGCATGGCCTGGTCGACCAGGGCGCGCCCGTCGGTGATCGAGGTGGGGACGGTGGTCATCGGCCGTTCACCCCGCCGGTGTCCACCTGCTGCAGGTGCCGCCGGACGAGGCGGGCGGCGGTGAGGCCGCTGCGCACGGCTCCCTCCATCGTGTCGGGCCAGCCCGTGTCCGTCCACGCGCCGGCGAGGAACAGCCACGGCAGCCGGGTCGCGGACGCTGGGCGCAGCGCGCCGCTGCCGGGGCTCTGGCGGAATGTGGCGTGCCGCTCCCGGGTCACGAAGAAGTCGGTGACGCGGGCGCGGCGGGCGGCCGGGAACAGCCGCTCCAGCGCGGTGAGGTACACCTCGCGAAGTTCGGCGGTGGGCGTGTCGATCCAGCGGTCGGCCGCCGAGACCGAGACCGCGAGGTACTGGCCGCCGGTGAGGCCGCTCACCGCGGTGCGGTCGAACACCCACTGGACGGGCGATCCGACCGCGGCGGCGAACGGCTCGCGCAGGACGGGCCGGTCGTAGACGACGTGGACGTTGACGATGGGACTGGAGCCGAGGCCGTCCCATCTCCCCCGGTCCGGGGACGCCTCCGCGGGGACGAGCGCGGACGCGGCCCGGTGCGGCACCGCGACGACGACCGCGTCGGCGCCGACCGGGGAGCCGTTCACGACGAGCTTCGGGCCCGCGTCGATCGCCGTGACCTTGGCGCCGAGGTGGATCCGGCCGCCGTCCCGCTCGATCCTCGCCGCCGGGATCGTGCCGTGCAGGTCGCCGAGCGGGACGGTGGGCACGCCGATGTCGGCGGCGTCCTGGCGGCCGAGGAGCGCGGTCTTGCACACGAAGGCGGCCGGCCCGAGCGCGGCGTCGTCGAGCCGGACGTTGAGGGCGGCGGTGACGAACAGCTCCCAGAGCGCCTCGCGGGCCTGCCGCCGCTGGCCGTGGCGCGCCAGCCAGGCGCCCGTGCGGATCCCGTCGAGCGACGGGTCGGCCGGGTCGAGGCGGTCCAGGGCCAGGGAGGCGAGGGTCGCGCGCAGCCGGTCGGCCGGGGAGAGCAGCTCGTAGCGGGCGAGGGCGGGCAGGAGGTGCAGCGGGCCGGGGGCCTTGGCGCGGCGGAGCCGCCCTGCGGCGCCGTCCGGGGTGAGCACCCGGACGTCGAAGCGGTCCTGGACGCGGACGCGGTCCAGCGCGTCCAGCCTGGCCAGCAGCCCCTGGTACGCCGAGCAGCACTTGAGGAAGATGTGCTGCCCGTTGTCGACGGTCAGGCCGTCCCGGGTGAAGGAGTGGGTGGCGCCGCCGAGCCGGGGGCGCGCCTCGTAGATCGTGACCCGCGCGCCGGTCTCCTGGAGCGCCAGCGCCGCGGTGATCCCGGCGAGGCCGCCGCCGACGATCGCGACCTCTCCCCCGGTGCCGTCCCCGGCGCTCATCTGCGGATCCCGGCCATCGCCCTGGCGGACACGGCCGCCTTCTCCCAGGCCGGGAGGGACGTGCGCTTCTCCAGCGCGGCCAGCGGGTCGGCCGTGATGCGTCTCAGCACCTGCCGGTAGATGCCCGCCATCGCGCCCGCGCAGGCGGCGCTGCGCCGGTCGAGCATGGGCAGCAGTTCCAGGCCGGTGCCGTACCACTCGGCGGCCCGCGCCGCCTCGAACCGGACGAGGTTCGCCAGCCGCTCCGGGTCGTCGGTCAGGCGGCCGGACGCGTCCCGCTCCAGCGTGCACCCGAACCGGGCCAGGTCCTTGGCGGGAAGGTAGACGCGGCCGTTCAGCCCGTCCTCGCGGACGTCCCGCAGGATGTTCGTCAGCTGCAGCGCGACGCCCAGCGCGTCGGCGCGGGGCACGGCCGTGTCCGGGTCGGACGTCCCGAACACGCCGAGGGACAGGCGGCCGACGGCGCCGGCCACGCAGCGGCAGTACCAGTGCAGGTCGTCGAAGGTGTCGTAGGTCTCGCCGCGGACGTCGGCCTCGCAGCCGTCGATCAGCTCGCCGAACGCCTCCAGCGGGATCGGATGGCGGCGGGCCGCGTCGGCGAGCGCGACCAGGACCGGGTCGGACGGGTGGGCGTCCAGGTCGGCGAGGCGGGCGCGCTGGTCCGCCAGCCGGGCGAGCCGGCCGGCTGCCGGCGCGCCGTGGTCGTCGCCGATGTCGTCGATCCGCCGGGCGAACGCGTAGACGGCGCTCAGCGCGCGTCGTTTCCCCTGGGGAAGCAGCCGGATCCCGTACGAGAAGTTGCGCGCCTGCGAACGCACGACGTTCTCGCAGTGCCGGTAGGCGGTGGGTGCGTCCATCTGGTCTTCTCATCTCCTTCCCAAGGTCCGCGACCACTCGGCGAGCAGCCGCCCTTTGCGTGGTCGTGACGGGCCGCCCAGGACGTCGTAGGCGTCGCGTTCCAGCCCGGCGATCGCGGCGAGACCTCCCGCGACGTATCCGGCGACGGCGACGCGTGCGAACCCGCGGAGCCCGCCGGTGAGGGCGGCGCCCTCGTCCAGCATCCGCCTCGCCCGCTTCGCCTGGAGGGCGACGACCCCGCGCAGGCGGGTCGGGGTGACGGGCGCGGCCAGGTCGGCCTCGACGCAGCCGAACCGCCGCAGGTCGTCGCCCGGGAGGTAGATCCGCCCGTTGCGGTAGTCCTCGCCGACGTCCTGGCAGTGCTCGATGATCTGCAGGGCGGTGCACACCTTGTCCGACAGCCGGAGCCGGGCCGGGGTGGCGGCGCCGAACACGTGCAGGACGATGTGCCCGACGGGGTCGGCCGACAGCGCGCAGTACCCCACCAGGTCGTCGAACGTGGCGTACCGGGTGACGGCCTGGTCCCTGCGGTTGGCCTCGATGAGGCGGCGGAACGGCTCCGCCGGGACGCGGCGGGCGACGATCGTCCCGGCGAGGTCGCGGATGACGGGAAGCTCCGGCGCCGTCCCCGCGTAGACGCGGTCGAGATCGCGTTCGACCAGGTCGAGCAGGTCCGCCCGGTCGCCCGGCGGCGCCTCGTCGCCGATGTCGTCGACCAGCCGGGCGTAGCCGTACACGTTCAGCAGGTGCTCGCGGTGGCGCGCGGGGAGCAGCCGGGTGGCGACCGGGAAGTTCTCCCGGGACTGCAGTTCGGCCCTGGTGCGGCGCTCCTCGTCGGCGTTCCGCAAACGCTCGCTGACGGACATGTGGTTCCTTCGGGGGCGGTGGCGGCACGGAGACGTACATCGATGCCCGATATCCGGGCGGTCACCCGGTAAACGTGGCCATCGAGAGGCTCCTGTGGCGTACGTCCCCGAAGAGCCGCGCGAACCCTCCCGAAATGCCAGCATTTATCAATGTAGGCCGGAAGTGGTCAGACGGGAATATGTGATCATTCGCCCCGACGATCACCCTTTGTTATCGGACAATCTGGGCATACAACAATGAATCCGCAGGCAGCGGGCATGGGGCGGGCCGGCGGGGTTACGGACAGGCGCGGCGCGGGCGCGGATCAGTAGGTGGTGAGCATCTCGGCGAGGATGTGCGGCGTGCGCTCGGGCGGCGCCGCCTCCGTCACGAGGGTGTTGAAGACGTGCCAGTACCGTTCGATCTCCGCGCGGCGGGCCGGGTAGTGGGCGTTGTCGGGGCGCTCCAGGTAGACCATGTCCTGCAGCCCCTGCTGCGGGAACCGGACGAGCGTGAGCGGCCCCTCGCACCCCACCCGCCCGCTGATGCCGTACGGCGCGATCTGCACGGTCACGTTGGGGCGCGCGCAGATCTCGACGATGTGCCGGATCTGGTCGCGCATCGTCGCCGGCGAGCCGATCGGGCGCCACAGCGCCGCCTTGTCGAGGACGACCCACAGGTTGAGCGGGCGCGGCCGGCGCCGCAGGACGCGCTGCCGCCGCATCCGGAACGCGACGCGCCGCTCGACCTCCGGCTCGGGGTAGGCGCGGCGGATCACCGCGCGGGCGTAGTCCTCGGTCTGCAGCAGGCCCGGGACGTACTGCGACTCGAACGTGCGGACCAGCTTGGCCGCCTGCTCGGCGCTGAGGTAGGGCCGGACCCAGCGCGAGACGATGTCGCCGTCGTCCTGCCACCAGGCGCGGGCGCCCGTCTGCTCGGCGAGCGCGAGCAGGAGGGTGCGCTCGTCGCCGTCCGCGCCGTAGACGGCCAGCAGCCGGGCGACGTCGGCGGGCCTGGCCGCGGTCCGGCCCAGCTCCAGCCGGGTGATCTTGGACTCGGAGCCGTGCAGCCGCCGCCCCGCGTCCCGCCGGGACAGCCGCGCCGCCTCGCGCAGCTCGCGGAGCCTCCGGCCGAGCAGCATCCGCGGGACGAACGGGTCCCCCTGGGCGAGTGCCGAGCGGACGCGCGCCGACGGCGACCGCGGGTTGTCGTTGATCGTGACGGAGGCCAAGGGGGACTCCTCAACGGAGGATGGCGAGAACGACCGCTCCAACTATAGCTTCACGCTCCGCGTCGGGAATAAGACCGTCTGCGACCTGTCTCGGGCGTCAGGGTTTGCGCGCCACGGCGCACAGGGTCGGAAGATCTTCGATGTCCATGGACCCCACCTCGGGGCGCCACGCACCGCTCGTGACCAGCCCGGGCTCGACCATCTCCAGGCCGTCGAAGTAGCCGCGGATGAACTCGGGGCTGCGCAGCCGGAACGGGATCGCGCCGGTCTCGTCGTAGGCGCGCTGCGCCGCGTTGAACGCCTCGTTCTGGTCGGTGGAGTCGTGCAGGATCAGGTAGCTGCCGGACGCGAGCGGCTCCATCAGCCCGCGGACGACGCCGTAGGCCTCGCCGGGGTCGACGACGTGCCCCATCACGCCGATCAGCAGCAGCCCGACCGGCCGGGAGAGGTCGAGGATCTCCGCCGCCCGGCCCATGATCGTCTTAGGGTCGTGCAGGTCGCAGTCGATGTAGGAGGTGCGTCCCTCGGGGGTGCCGGTCAGGAGGGCGCGGGCGTGCGCGAGGACGAGCGGGTCGTTGTCGACGTAGACGACCTTGGCGTCGGGGGCGGCGCGCTGGGCCATCTCGTGGGTGTTGTCGACGGTGGGCAGCCCCGTGCCGCAGTCCATGAACTGGCGGATCCCGCGATCGAGGGCCAGGAAACGGATCGCGCGGTCCATGAAATAGCGGCCGGCGCGGGCGATGTCCACGATTCCCGGATAGAGCGCGACGTACTGGTCGCCGGCGATCCGGTCGATCTCGTAGTTGTCGGTTCCGCCGAGCCAGTAGTTCCAGATGCGGGCCGACTGCGGAACGTCGGTATTGATCTTCGAGTCGGATCCCTCTTCGGGGCCGGGGGTGACATCCGTCATCGGTCTGGCGCTCCTTCCGGCATGCGAACTCCCGCCTTCCGCAAACTTAGCCCCGGCTTGACCGGGGCGGCGGGAAACGCGATATTCGGCTCCGTCAGCGGTGCCATTCGGGACATTGATGAATACGCGCGGGAGCCGGAGGATCAGCGTCCCGCCCACACCGCTATCGCGAGCGCCACCCGGTCCTCGAAGCGCAGCGGATTGCGGCCGGTGAGCGCCTCGATCCGGGAGAGCCGGTGGCGCAGCGTGTTGGGGTGCAGGAACAGCGCGCGGGACGTCGCGCCGACCGCGCCGCCCATGTCCAGGAACGTGCGGAGCGTCTCGACGAGCCGCGTCCCGTGCGCGCTGTCGTAGTCGCTCAGCGGCCGGGCGATCTGCTCGATGAACGGGGCCAGCTGGTCCTGGTCGAGCCGGCCGAGGAGGGCCGGGAAGGTGGCGAGGTCGGAGGCGTGCACGACCCCTCCGGAGCGGCGCGCGGCGTCCAGCGCGGCGAGGCTCTCGGTGAGGGAGACCGGCAGGTGCTCCAGCCCGCCGGGGCTGCCGATCCCCGCGGGCTCGGTCCAGGCGTGCGCGTCGTTGGTGATGAGCAGGGCCGTGTCGCCGTCCAGGCCGAGCACCCCCGGCAGCTCGTCCTCGACGCCGTCCATCGCGATCACGAGCAGGGACGCGGGGTCGAGCCCGGCGTCGTCGACCCGCGTGCGGAGCGTCTCGGCGGAGGCGAGCCCGTCCCGGACCATGCGCAGCAGCCGCCCGGTCTCCTCCCGCTCGTGCCGCTCGTCGGAGGTGGACGCGGCCTGCTCGGCGAACCACTCGGTGAAGCCGAGGAACGGCACCTCGGCCGGCACCTCCAGCAGCGGCAGGCCGGTGCGGTCGCAGGCCCGGCACAGCGCCTCGGGGACGGTGTCGGCCACGTCGCCGACGCCGTAGCCGATCGCGCTGCCGCGGCCGGCCTTCACCGAGTCGGCGAACGCCGCGCACGTGCCCGCGTCCCGCAGCGACGCGCCGGCCGTCAGGACGAGCTCGTGGCCGCGCAGGTAGGGGCCCGGGTCGAGCAGCTCGGTGGAGTGCGCCCAGCGGACCGGGCGGTCGAGCCCGGCCTCCCCGGCGACCAGGCGCAGCCGGAAGCGCGGCACCGCCAGGAGCTGCCGGACGGTGACGCGCGGCACCACGGGATCGCTGGTCACAGCCTCACCTTCTCACCCCGCCCCGGCGATGGCCCGCGCCCGTGACCGACTTTTTGGAGAACGGCACGAAAGGCCGGGCGTGGCGCGGTGCGTTCGGCCAAGAAATCCCCACGTCCCTTGTCACCTGGTGCGATGCCGGGTTTGCCTGGAGCTTTCCAGGGTGAGCCGGAGCTTCGGCGGAGGCGGGGTGATCGGATGCGGGGACGGGTCGCGCTCGTCACCGGCGCGGCCGGCGGCATCGGCGTCGCGACGATGCGCGAGATGTCCGGGCGCGGGTGGCGGACCGCCGGGCTGGACCTGCGTCCCGCCCCCGAGGCCGACCAGTCGGTGAGCGTGGACGTGGCGGACGAGGCGCAGGTGACCGCGGCGGTCCGGCGGATCGAGCGGGAGCTCGGCACGGTGGAGGCGGTGGTCTGCGGGGCCGGGCACTACGCGATCGTCCCGGTGTCCGACATCGCCTGGGCCGACTGGCGGCGGATGCTGCGGGTGCACCTCGGCGGCCTGGTCAACGTGTGCAGGGTCGTGACGCCCGGGATGGTGGAGCGCGGCCGCGGCAGCGTCGTCGCGGTCGTCTCCGACCTGGCCGTCGGCGGCGGGCACGCCGAGGCCCACTACACCGCCGCCAACGGCGCGATGATCGGGTTCGTCCGGTCGCTGGCGGCCGAGCTGGCGCCGTCCGGCGTGCGGGTCAACGGGGTGGCGCCCGGCCCCACCGACACGCCGCTGCTGGCGTCCGACTCGCCGTGGCGCAGGCCGTCCTACCTGCAGACCCTGCCCACCGGGCGGCTGGCGGCCGCGGAGGAGATCGCGCTCGCCACCGCGTACCTGATCGAGGACGGGACGTTCTGCACCGGCGAGATCCTCTCCCCGAACGCCGGAGCGGTGATCTGATGACCGTCGCGCTGATCACCGGGGCGTGCGGCGGGCTCGGCGAGGCCGTCGCGCGGCGGCTGGCGGCCGGCGGCCGCCTGGTCGCCGTCAACGACCAGCCCGGCCGCGACGTCGCCGCCCTCGCCACCGAGCTGGGCGGCGTCGCCGCGCCGGCGGACGTGTCCGACCCGGGCGCGGTGGCCGCGATGGTCGAGCGGCTCGAACGCCAGACGGGCGAGCACGTCGGCCTCCTCGTCACCGGCGCCGCCCAGATGACGATGGCCCCGTTCCCCGAGATCGACGACCTCGCCGGCTGGTGGCGCGCCATCGACGTCGACCTCGGCGGGACGTTCGCGTGCGCGCAGGCCGTCATGCCGGGGATGGTGGAGCGCGGCGGCGGCCGGATGGTGTTCGTCGCGTCCGAGTGGGGGCTGATCGGCTGGCCGCACGCGACCGCCTACTCCGCGGCGAAGGCCGGCATCGTCGCGCTCGCCAAGTCGCTCGGGCGGGAGCTGGCCCCGCTCGGCATCGCGGTGAACGCGGTCGCGCCGAGCGTGATCGACACGCCCCGGCTGGAGGTGGACGCGGAGTTCGCCGGGGTGACGGTCGAGGAGATCCGCGACCGGTACGCCGCCCGGGTGCCGCTCGGCCGCATCGCGACGCCCGAGGAGATCGCGGCGGCGATCGCGTTCCTGGCCGACGAGCGGCTCCCGACGCTCGTCGGCCAGATCCTGCACGCCAACGGCGGCACCACCAGGGCCCGCGCCTGATACGGCGGCGCAGGCCGGTCGCGGCCCTTACGCGGGGGCGGTGAGGCGCGCCAGGTGTGCCTGGACCATGGTCGCGTCGCCGGCGCAGGCGATGTAGCCGTCCGGGCGGATCAGGACGGCCTCGGCTCCCTCGTACGCGGCCCGCAGCCGGCCGCCGGGGTCGGTGTGGCCGCCCGGCCCGCCGACCGTGACGACGCGGACGTCCGAGTGCTCGATGCCCACCCGCACACCGAAGGCCAGGACGGTGGCATGGGGGCCGCGCAGCAGGTCGTGCAGGCGGACCCGTGCACCGGACCCGTCGTGCAGGACGGCGTCAGCGGCGCGGGTACCGCCGAGCGAACCCTCGGACAGGGAGCTGTCGGGGTAGGCCAGAAGGAGCTGCTGGGTCTCCTCGCCGCGCTTGAGGGCGTCCGCCTGTCCCTCGGCGGCCTTCTGGTAGAGCTTCGTGCTGAGGCCCAGCACTCCGGCGGCCACGGGCAGGCGCTCCTCCTCGTAGGTGTCGAGGAGCGCGGAGGGGCCGCCCTTGATCACGGTGGCCAGCTTCCAGCCGAGGTTGTAGGCGTCCTGGACGCCGGTGTTGAGGCCCTGCCCGCCCGCCGGCGAATGGACGTGGGCGGCGTCGCCGGCGAGGAAGACCCGGCCGGCCCGGAAACGCTCGGCCATCCGGATGTTGACCCGGTAGATGGAGCTCCAGGTGAGGTCGGTCAGGCGGACGTCGGTCCGGCCGCTGCCCTCCTCCAGCATCTTCTGGTACGTGGCCAGGGTGAGCTCCGGGTCCTCGTCCGGCCGAAGGGGGGCGGTGAACTGGAAGTCGTCCGTGCCGGCGAGCGGGCACAGCCCCACGCGCAGCGTCCGGGTCTGCATGTCGGCCCAGGTGTGCCAGTGGTCGCGGTCGAGGTCGGCGGTCCGCACGTCCCCGATGAGCATCCGCTCCTCCTCGCGGGTCTCGCCCGCGAACGCGATGCCGAGGGTCTTGCGGACGACGCTCCTGCCGCCGTCCGCGCCGACGAGGTGGGCGGCCCGCAGGGTCGTGCCGTCGGCGAGCACGGCGGTCACCCCCTCGGCGTCCTGGGTGAAGCCGGCCAGCTCGCCGCGCTCCACCCGTCCGCCCAGCTCCTCCAGGCGGTCGTGGAGGATCTCCTCGGTGCGCCACTGCGGCACCATGAGGCCGTTCGGGTACGGAACGGCGTCGGACGGCTCCTTCCGCTCGCCCATCTCCCCCTCCCACACGACCTCCGTGCCCGCGTAGGCGCGGATGGGCGGGTAGGCGCCGCCGGCGCCGAGCACCGCGCCGATCACGCCGAGGTCGTCGAAGACCTCCATGGTGCGGGGCTGCAGCCCCTTCCCGCGCGACCCCGCGCGGGTGCCCGGGTCGATGATCCGGTGCCGGACTCCGCGGCGCGCGAGGTCCACCGCGAGGGTGAGGCCGGTCGGCCCGGCCCCGATGATGAGGACGTCGTCCATGCTGGTCTCCCTTCTCCGCCTCCGAGTCTCGGAAGAGGGCCTGGCAGACCGCTGGCAGACCACTGGCAGCCGTGACACGGGCCCCGTCCGGGCCGGTCAGGGCGGTCGCCGCGGGATGACCGGCGATTTCGCCGATGTCCGCGGGGCGGGCGGCTGCCGAGAATGTGCGCGTCCCGGAGCCGGCCCACGGCTCCGCCCCCCGAACAGGAGCGAACCGACGTGCACCCCATCACCGCCCGCGCGGCGAAGACCCTGGTCGCCGCGGCGCTGACCGCCGGCGCCCTCACCGCCCCGCAGGTCGCCGCCCGGGCCGCCGACAACCCGTACGAACGCGGCCCCGCGCCGACCGAGCAGAGCATCGAGGCCCTGCGCGGCCCCTTCGCGACCTCGCAGACGAGCGTGTCGTCGCTCGTCGTGACCGGCTTCGGCGGCGGGACGATCTACTACCCGACGAGCACCGCCGAGGGGACGTTCGGCGCCGTCGTGGTCACGCCCGGGTTCACCGCCGACCAGAGCAGCATGGCGTGGCTCGGGCCGCGGCTGGCCTCGCAGGGCTTCGTCGTCTTCACGATCGACACCAACACCCGTTCCGACCAGCCGAGCAGCCGGGCGCGGCAGATGCTCTCCGCGCTCGACTACCTCACCCAGCGCAGCGGCGTGCGGTCCCGGATCGACGCGAGCCGGCTCGGCGTGATGGGCCACTCGATGGGCGGCGGCGGCTCGCTGGAGGCCGCCGAGGACCGCCCGCAGCTCCAGGCGGCGATCCCGCTGACGCCGTGGAACCTGCAGAAGAACTTCTCCGGGGTGCGCGTCCCCACCATGATCATCGGCGCCGAGGCGGACTCGATCGCGCCGGTCGCCTCGCACTCCGAGCCGTTCTACACGAGCATCCCGGCGTCGTCGGAGAAGGCGTACCTGGAGCTGAACGGCGCCAGCCACTTCGCGCCGAACATCTCGAACACGACCATCGCGAAGTACAGCATCTCCTGGCTCAAGCGGTACATCGACAACGACACCCGCTACGACCAGTTCCTGTGCCCGGCGCCCGGCCGGGACGCGAACATCTCCGAATACCGGGACACCTGCCCGAACTCGTAGCCCGGTTCATCGGCTGGGCCGCCCGTCGCCGTTGCGCGCGGGCGGCCCTTCGGCGTGCGCGCCGTCCGCGGCCCCGTGGAGGCGGAGCGCGCTCAGCGCGAGGACGAGCTCGACGAGGTCGCCGGGCCGGGCCAGCGTCCGCCCGGTGAGCTGCTCGATCTTGCGGAGCCGGTTGAGGACGGTGTTGCGGTGGCAGAACAGCCGGTCCGCCGCGCGGGCCGCGGACCCCTCGCACTCCAGCCAGGTCTCCAGCGTCGCCAGCAGGGCGTCGCGGAACCCCGGCTCCACCTCCGCCAGGCCGCCGAGCGCGACATGCCCGAGCCGGCCGGCGAGGCGGGGCTGGGACAGCACCAGGGCGTCGGGGAGCCGGCGGTCCAGGCGGGCGATCTGGTTGCCGGGGCCGCGGCACGTCCGCAGCGCCAGCTCGGCGAACCAGCGGGCGCCGCCCAGCTCGGCGAGGGAGCCGACGACCGGGCTGACGCCGGCGTGCGAGCGCGCGCAGGGGCGGACGGCGGCGACCAGGTCGTCGAGCCCGGCGGCGCCGAGCGCGACCAGCGCCACCTGGGCGTCGGTGCGCAGCCGCCAGATGAACCGCATCCCGCCCGTGTCGCCGGGGCGCCGGTCGACGCCGTCGCCGAAGCCGCCCTCCGCGCCGAGCATGACCACGGCGTAGCGGCCGGTCGCGGGCAGGCCGAGGACGGACGTGGCGGTCGCGAGCAGCCCGCCGTCGGCGCCCTGCCCGTCCAGGAGCGCGTCCACGATCGCCTGGACGCGCTCCTCGCTGCGCCGCGCCAGGTCCAGCTCGGTGCGGTGGTACGCGGCGGCCGCGGCGCCGGACTGCTGGTCGATCGTGTCCCAGGTGCGGGTCGCCTGCCGGATCAGCGCCGGGACGTTCTCCGGGTCGTGCCGCCCGACGACCTCGACGACGGCCTCCCAGAACACCCGTCCGGCGAGCCGGTAGGAGCGCAGCAGCTGGTCGAGCGGCTGCCCCTGGTGGGCCCGGCGCTGCCCGAGCCGCCGCGCCCACTCCAGGTCGGCGCGGCCCCGGTCCGGGTCGAGGATCGTGTCGAGGCCGTGCCCGAGCCCGGTGTGGCACATCTCCCAGACGTCGCCGCGGTACGGGTCGTCGCGGTCGCCGCGGTCCCCGGACAGGATCTCGGCGGTGAGCCGGTCGGCGAGATCGGGCAGCCGGTCCGCCAGGCGCAGCACCGCCTTGCGCATGATCGTGCGGTCCGCGTCGACCTGACCGGCCGTCCCGGATCGTCCTCCCGTCATCGGCGGCACCTCCAGCACAACGCAGGGGCCTCATCGTGCCATCGCGGGCACGGGGCGGGCCATCGCGGGACGCCGGGACTGTGCCCGCTCACAATCGGCGCCCGCCCGGATTGCGCCGCGTCCCCGAAACGGGGACCTGCTCTGGACCGGTGGCGGGTCCCCGTGGTGCCCTATGGGCCCCTTCCCTTTTTGAGATCTCGTCCAATAGGGGCCGGACGGCCGCGGGCGGGGTCGGTTCCCGCCGAGGAGGGACCCGCATGGCACACGAACGGGCACACGAACGGCTGCACGGACGTGAACGCGAGCTCCAGGCGATCGAGGTGATGCTCGACCGGGCCCGGGACGGGCACGGCGGCGCCCTGGCGATCACCGGGGACGCCGGGATCGGCCGGACGGCGCTGCTGGAGGCCGCCGTGGGGAGGGTCACCGTGCGCACGCCCGGATCCCGCAAGGGCAAGGCGTTCCGGGTGCTCGGGACGACCGGCGTCCCCGGGGAGACCGCCGTCCCCTACGCGGGGCTGCACCGGCTGCTGCGGCCCCTGGCCGGCGAGGTCGCGCGGCTGCCGCCGGCGCACCGGGACGCCCTCGCGACGATCCTGGACGGCGCGCCGCGCGCCGAGCCGTTCGTCTTGTTCACGGCGGTGTGCGAGCTGCTGGGCCGGGCCGCCCGGAACGGGCCCGTGCTGTGCCGGGCGGACGACGTGCAGTGGCTCGACCGGGGCTCGCTGGAGGTGCTGGCGTTCGCCGCCCGCCGCGTCGAGGAGGAGCCGGTGGCGGTGCTGTTCGCCGTCCGCGACGGCCGCCGCGACCCCGGCGGGCTCGCCGGCGTCCACCGGCTCCGGCTCGCGCCGCTGGACGAGGACGCCGGCCGCCGCGTGTTACGGGACGCGCTCGGCGACGCCTTCGACGGGGCCTTCGACGGCGCGGCGCGCGGCGACCTCGCCGAGGAGATCGTCGACCTGGCCTGCGGGCGGCCCGCCGCGATCCGCGACCTGGCCGCCGCGCTGACCCCCGGGCAGCTGTCCGGCGCCGCGCCGCCGCCGCGGGCGCTCCCGGCCGCCAGCGCCCTGCGCGCCCTGCACCGCCGCCGCTACCTGCGGCTTCCGGCAGGAGCGCGGCGGCTCGTGCTGATGGCGGCGGCGGAGGAATGGCTCGGCGCCGCGACCGTGGCGCGGGCCGCGCGGGCGGACGGCATCGGCGCCGGCGACCTGGACGCGGCCCGCGAGTCCGGGCTGCTGCGGTTCGAGGGCGAGGGGGTCACGGTGCGGAACCGGCTCGTCCGGTCCTCGCTGTGGGCGGACGCGTCGCGCGAGGAGCGGCAGGGCGCCCACGCGCTGCTCGCCGCCGCGCTCGTCCAGGAATGGCAGCGCCCCCGGCGGCTCTGGCACCGCGCGGCCGTGTCCGGCGAGCCCGACGACGGGCTCGCCGCCGAGCTGGCGGACGCCGCGGCCGCGGCGCGGACGGCGGGCCGGTACGCCGACTCCTGGCGGTCCTGGCAGCGCGCCGCCGCGCTGACCGTCGACCACGCCACCCGGACGGACCGCTACCTGGCCGCCGCCGACGACGCCTGGGCGAGCGGGCGGTCGCGCCGGGCCCGCGCCATGCTCCGGCAGGCCCGCCCGGACGGCCGCGACGGGACGCACGCCGCCCGCGCCGCCGGCCTGCGCGGCCGGATCGAGGCGGCGGCCGGCTCCCCCGCGGCGGCGCTGCCGATGCTGCGCGACGCCGCCGAAGGGCTCGCCGGAAAGGACGCGGAGGCCGCGCTGGACGCGCTGATGTGGGCGGCCGAGGCCGCCGACGCGTCCGGCGACCACCGCGCCTACCTGGAGGTCGCGGGCCGCGGCGCCTCCCTCGATCTCGCGCGGCCCGGCCCGCGCACCCGGCTGATGCTCGACCACCTCGCCGGCGTCGCCGCCGCGATCCGCGGCCGGTACCGCGAGGCGGCGGACCGTCTCGGCCGCGCCGCGGGCCTCGGCGCGGCCGTCACCGACCCCGCGGCGGGCGCGTGGGCGGCGCTCTCGGCGTTCGCGCTCGGCGACGGCACCGCCGCCCGCGCCCTGGCGGCCGGGGCCGTGGCGTCCGCCCGCCGGTCCGGCGACGCGCCCGCCGAGTCGTTCGCGCTCGTGGTCGCCGGCCGCTGCGAGGCGCTGCTCGGCCACCCGCCGGCGCCCATCGCCGCGTGCCACGACGGGCTGCGCCTCGCACGGGCGACCCGCCTGCACGGGCACGCCGCCGAGCACCACGCCACGCTCGCGCTCACCGCAGCGTTCAACGGCGACGAGGACGCCGCGCGCGGCCACCTGGAGCGGCTGGCCGGGACCGCCGACCAGCACGGCCTCACCCGCGCCGCCGCGCTCGGCTCGTGGGCGCCCGCCTGCCTGGACCTCGCCGCGGACCGGCCCGCCGACGCCGCCGCCCGCCTCGCCCTGCCCGGCGGCGCCGGGCTCGCCCACCCGCCGGCGCGGCTGCTCGCCGTCCCGCACCTGGTCGAGGCGCTGGTGCGCACCGGTGAGCACGACCGGGCCGCGCGGGCGTTCGAGCACTTCGGCCGCTGGACGGACGCCGCCGGCACCGGCCCCGGGCCGCGGGCGCTCTCCCGGCGCTGCCGGGCGCTGCTCGCCGGCCGCGACGGCGAGGCCGAGGAGCACTTCGCCGAGGCGCTGCGCCTGCACGAGGCCGCCGGCGCCGTGTTCGAGCTCGCCCGCACCGAGCTGCTCTTCGGGCACCGGCTGCGGCGCGGGCGGCGGCCCCGCGCCGCCCGCGAGCACCTGCGCGCCGCGCTGCGGATCTTCGAACGCTACGGCGCCGTCCCGTGGGCCGCGCGGGCCCGCGCCGAGCTGCGCGCCGCCGGGTCGGGCGACGACGCGTCCCGCGCGGCGGCCGGCGTCGCGAAGCTCACCGCGCAGCAGGCCCACATCGCCCGGCTGGCGGCCGAGGGGGCCACCAACCGGGAGATCGCGGCGCGGCTGCTGCTCAGCCCGCGGACCATCGACCACCATCTGCGCAACGTCTTCACCCGGCTCGGGATCCGCTCGCGCGTCGAGCTGGCCCGGCTGATCCGCTGACCGGCCGGCGGGCCGCCGGGGTCAGCGGACCTCCTCGTACTCCTCCTCGCGGTCCTCGGCCGTCTTGGAGTTCTTGGAGGCCGACTTGGACCCGCGGGAGTTGCCGGAGCTCTTGGCGTTCTTCGAGGACGAGGAGTCGGCGTCACCGCGCTTGCCGGACTTCTCCTCTTCCTCCAGCGCCTCCTCGTGCGTCTTGACGACCTCGCTGTCGCGGATCTCGCCGCGCCAGCCCTCGATCTCGTCGGCGCGGGTGATCGAGTTCGTCATCACGTACCGGCGGAAGTGCTTCAGTTCGAGCCGGGCGCGGCGGCCCTGGGCGCGCCACATGTTGCCGGTCTTCTCGAAGAAGCCCTGCGGGTGGTATTCGAGGACGACCAGGACCCGGGTCAGGTTCGGCGCCAGCTCGTGGAAGCTGACCGTCCCGTCCACGTGCCCCTTCGGCCCCTTCGAGCGCCACACGATGTGGTCGTCCGGGACCTGCTCGACGATCGTGGACTCCCACGTCCGGCTGGACCAGAAGATCTTGGCCTTCCAGTTCAGCTTGGTCTCGTCGGCCTGGTCGACGCTGATGACCTTCTTCATGAAGGACGGGTAGTCCTGGAACTGCGTCCACTGGTCGTAGACGAGGCGGCGGGGCGCACCGATGTCGGTGTGCTCGATGATGTTGGTGACCTTCACCTTCTTCCCGCCGCCGCTGCCGCCCTTGCCGCCGCCCTTGAGGACGCCGCCGACGGTGTCCTTGAGACGTCCGAACAGGCCCTTGCCGGCCGACTGCTTCTCCTCGGACTTGCCGGACCCTTCGTCCTTCTCGTCCTTGGTGTCGTTTCCGGCCTCGTTCGT
This sequence comes from Actinomadura madurae, assembly GCF_900115095.1. Lineage (GTDB taxonomy): Bacteria > Actinomycetota > Actinomycetes > Streptosporangiales > Streptosporangiaceae > Spirillospora > Spirillospora madurae. The sequence goes on along the minus strand of NZ_FOVH01000015.1, from coordinate 226,043 downwards.
GGCGCCGCTCTGCTCCGGCGCCTCCTTCTCGCGGCCCTTGCCCTGCTCCTGCTCGCCGGAGTCGGACGAGCCCTGCTCGTTCCGGCGCCCGGTCAGCGCGCGGCTCGCGGCGACGGCCGCGCCGGCGCCGAGCAGCAGGCCGCCCGCCGTCCCGGCGGTCCGCCCGCCGGGCAGGCCGGGCAGGGCCTTGGTGATGGTGCTCAGGCCGGGGGTGCGCTTGCGCCGCCCGCCCGGCAGCCGTTTCGCGATGGCGCCGACGGGCAGCCGCCCGATCGTGCTTCCTCGTTTCATGTCCGGTTCCTCACTACGGGGTTGTGACGGTCTCGCCGTCGCGGATCTCGCCGCGCCAGCCCTCCACCTCGTCCGGGCGGGTGAGCGCGTGCGTCATCACGTGGCGGCGGAAGTGCTTGAGCTCCAGGCGGACGCGGCGGCCCTGGGCGCGCCAGAGGTTGCCGGTCCGCTCGAAGAGGCCGACGGGGTGGTACTCCAGGACGAGCAGGACGCGGGTCATGTCGGGCGACAGCTCGTGGAAGCTGACCGTCCCGTCCACATGCCCCTTGGGTCCCTTCGAGCGCCACACGATGTGCTCGTCGGGGACCTGCTCGACGATCGACGACTCCCACGTCCGGCTGGACCAGAAGATCTTCGCCTTCCAGCTCAGCTTCTCGTCGGAGAGCTGGGCGACGCTGACGACCTTCTTCATGAAGGACGGGTAGTCCTGGAACCGCGTCCACTGGTCGTAGACCAGGCGGCGCGGCGCACCGATGTCGGTCTGTTCGACGATGTTGGTCAGCTTCCCCCTCCGCCCACGCCCGAAGATGCGGGCAAGGGTCTCCTTCAGGGCCGTCCAGCCGAAGCTCAGCAGCGCGCGGAACGGGGACCTGCCCTCCCGCAGCGCGGTGAACCCGGCCAGCGCGGCCTTGACCAGCGGCCCGCCCTGCTCCGCCTTCGCGGTGAGGCGCCGGACCTCGCGGTCGAGCCGCCGCCCGAACCGGGCGAGGGCCCGGTCCAGCACGCGGCGTCCCAGCCGGCGGGCCGAGAGCACGGCCAGCGCTCCGCCCGCGCCCGCGGCGGTCCCCGCCGCCAGCCCGGTCCGGAAGTTCATGTCCTGTCCATTTCGTCGTCCACTCGGGTACTGCGCCGGGTTACCCGGTCAATTCACGGCAAAACAGCCCCAAGCCCAGGAAAGACGGACCGGTGCCGGTCCCGGCCACCGGACAGGCTCTCCGGTCAAGGCCGGTATCCCGGCACCGTCCCGCCTTGTACTGTTTCGGCGTGCTCATGGGGCGAGACCGCGAGATGGACCGCGTCACCCGGCTGCTCGACGGCGCGCGCGACGGGCGCAGCGGGACGGTGGTCCTCCAAGGGGAGGCGGGGATCGGCAAGACCGCGCTCCTCGACCGGATCGCGTCCGGCGCCGGGGACCTGCGGCTCGTCCGCGGTGTGGGCATCGAGTCCGAGACCGAGCTGGCGTTCAGCGGCCTGCACCTGATGCTGCACCCGCACATCGACCGGCTCGGCGCGCTGCCGGCGCGGCAGGCGGCGGCGCTGCGGTCGGCGTTCGGCGTCGGCGACGGGCCCGCCGGCGACCGCTTCCTGATCGGCGCGGCCACCCTCACCCTGCTGTCCGAGCTGGCCGCCGACCGGCCGCTGGCGTGCCTGGTCGACGACGCGCAGTGGCTCGACACCGCCTCGCTGGACGCGCTGCTGTTCGCCGCCCGCCGTCTCGGCGCCGACCGGATCGCGATGCTCTTCGCGGTGCGGGACGGCGCCCGCCCCTTCCCCGGCCACGGCCTCGACGTCGTCCGGCTGGCGGGGCTGGACCGCGCCGCCGCCGAGCAGCTCGTGACCGCGCACGCGCCGGCGCTGACCGTCCCGGTGCGGGAGCGGCTGCTGGACGAGGCGGCCGGCAACCCGCTCGCCCTCATCGAGCTGGCGAGCGCGCTCCAGTCCCGCCCGGCCCGGCACGCCGGGCCGCTGCCGGTCGGCGGCCGGGTCCAGGAGACCTTCCGCCGCCGGCTGGCCGAGATGCCGGACGCCACCCGCCGGCTGCTGCTAGTGGTCGCCGCCGACGCCACCGCCGACCTCGGCGTCGTGCTGCGCGCCGGGGAGGCGCTCGGGCTCACGCCGGCCGACCTCGGTCCCGCCGAGGAGGCCGGGCTCGTCGTCCTCGACGGCGACGAGGTGCGGTTCCGGCACCCGCTCATCCGCGCCGTCACCTACCAGGACGCCCCCCACCACCGGCGGATCGAGGTGCACGGCGCCCTGGCCGCGACGCTCGCCGGCGACGGGCACGCCGACCGCCGCGCCTGGCACCTGGCGGCCTCCGCCACCGGCCCGGACGAGGACGTCGCGGCCGAGCTGGAGCGGGTCGCGCACCGCGCCGGGCGCCGCGGCGGGTCGGCCGCCGTCGCCGCCGCCTACGAGCGCGCGGCGCGGCTCAGCACCGCGGCCGAGAGCAAGGCCCGCCGGCTCGTCCAGGCGGCGCGGGCCGCCTACGACGCGGGCCGCCCCGACCAGGCCACCCGCCTCGCCGCCGAGGCCGAGCACAACACCGAGGACGCCGGGATCGTCGCCGAGGCCACCTTCGTCCGCGCCCAGGTCGCCTACGAGCGCACCTCGCCGGCCGCGGACGCGGCACTGGCGCTGCGGGGCGCGGCGCTGATCGCCGCGAGCGACCCCGAGCGGGCCGTGTCGATGCTGACCGAGGCCGTCTGGTGCGCCCGGGACGCCGGCGCGCACGACCTGGTGCGGCAGAGCGTCGACCTGCTCCGCCAGATCGAGCTTCCGGCGGGGTCGGCGAAGGCGCCGGTCGCCGCGGGCCTGATCGCCTACGGGCGGCTGGCCGGCGGCGCGGCCGGCGCGCCCGGCGCGGTCCCCGCGATGCGCGCCCTGTTCGAGGCGGCGCGGGACGGCCTCGTCGAGGACGTCGTCGACAACATCATCGGCGGCTTCATGGGGCTGCTCGTGGCCGCCGACCGTCCCGCGACCGAGCTGCTGGAGCGGCTGGCGGCGCAGGCCAGGGCCGAGGGCGCGCTCGGCTTGCTGCCCTACATCCTGGAGCCCCTCGCGATCGGCCGGCTGCTGCTCGGCGACCTGCGCGGCGCGGACTCGGCCGCGCAGGAGGGCCTGTCGCTGGCCGCCGACATCGGCATGGACATACAGGTCACCGCGCTCCGGTGCATCGTGGTGCGGCTGGAGCCGGACCCGGAGCGGTCGCGCGCCATGGCGACCGGCCTCCGCAAGCACGCCGATGTGCACCCGACCAACACGGCGCTGGCGTCGTGGGGGCTCGGCCTTCTCGACCTCGCCGGCGGGCGCGCCGAGGCCGCCCTTGAGCGGCTGGACGAGGTGTGCTCCGGCCCCGCGCGGTACGACGTGCTGATCCGCGCCGTGCCGGACCACGCGGAGGCCGCGGTGCGGGCCGGGCGCCCGGACCTCGCCCGGACCCACCTCCCCGCGTTCGAGGCGTGGGCGGCGGCCGCCTCGTGCACCGCCCTGCTGTCGCGCTGCCGCGCCCTCCTCGCGGACGGTGGCGCGGCCGAGGAGCACTACCGCGCCGCGCTGGACCTGCACGGCGACCACGCCTACGACGCGGCCAGGACCCGGCTCCTCTACGGCGAGTGGCTGCGCCGGCGGCGCCGCCGCACCGAGGCCGGGACCGAGCTGGCCGCAGCCCGGGACGCGTTCGCCCGGCTCGGCGCGGCCGGCTGGGCCGAGCGCGCCCGCGCCGAGCTGGAGGTCCTCGGCGACCGCCCGGCGGCCCGCGCCGGGGACGCCGACCCGCTGAAACGGCTGACCCCGCAGGAGCTGCAGGTCGTCCGGCTCGCCGCGGCCGGGCTCAGCAACCGCGAGATCGGCGCGCAGCTCTTCCTGAGCCCGCGCACCGTCGGGCACCACCTCTACAAGGCGTATCCGAAGATCGGTGTGACCCGCCGTGTGGAGCTCGCCCGCCTCGTATCGGACACATGACTTACCCTCTCCGCGCCGTCCCGTCACGCGCCCGCAGCCGAACCGCCCCGCAGGCCTGATTCGCCCTCTGACCTGCGCCGTTCAAGGCCCGTACCGCGACCGATGCGGGCCGTCCGGCCGCGCGCCTAGCGTCGGTTCCGATCGGCGGGCCGCACCGGACGGGCGGCCCCGGACGGACGGAGAACGGCATGCTTCTGGAGAACAAGACCGCGATCGTCTTCGGCGGCGGCGGACAGATCGGCGGTGCCATGGCACGCGGCTTCGCGGCCGAGGGCGCGCGGGTGTTCCTCGCCGGCCGCACCCCGGCGACGCTCGACATCGTCGCCGAGGACGTCCGCGGCAAGGGCGGCCTCGCCGAGACGGCCCGCGTGGACGCCCTGGACCGGGACGCGGTGAACGGCTGGGTCGACTCCGTCGCGGAGACCTCGGGCAGCGTCGACATCGTGGTCAACGTCATCTCCCACGACGCCCTGTTCGGCCCCATGATCGAGGCGGAGCCCGCGGCCTTCGCCCGCTCGCTGGAGAAGGTCGCCCTGTCGTTCCTGCTGACGACCCAGGCCGCCGCGCGCCACATGGTCAAGCAGGGCTCCGGCGTGATCCTGCACTTCGGCGGCTCCGACAGCGGGAACCGCATGGCCGGCCTCGGGAACGTGCAGGTCGGCAACGACATGGTGGAGGCGATGCGCCGCCAGTGGGCGTGCGAGCTCGGGCCGCACTCGGTCCGCGTCCTGTCGATGCGCACCGGCGGCATCGCCGAGACCATCCCGGACATGCCGGAGACGGAGCCGGTCAAGCAGCAGATGGTGGACGCCACCCTCACCAAGCGCGCCGCGACGCTCGCCGACGTCGGCCGCGTCGCCGCGTTCCTGGCCTCCGACCACGCCGCCAGCCTGACCTCGACGCAGGTCAACATCTCCGCCGGGGCGCTGGTCGACTGACCCCGGTGGTCGGCCGGGCCGGTCGGCTGACGGGGCCCGCGTCAGCAGATCCGGGGCAGCGGGTCCCCGACGAGCAGGTCGACGATGCGGGTGCCGCCGAAGGCGGTCTTCATCAGGACGAGCCCGGACGGGTCGTCCCGGACATGGCCGATGAGGGCGGCCTCCGCGCCGAGGGGGTGGGCGCGGAGCGCCGCCAGCGCCGCGTCCGCGTGCTCGGGCGCGACCACGGCCACCGCGCGGCCCTCGCACGCCACGTACAGCGGGTCGATGCCGAGCAGCTCGCAGGCGCCGCGCACGGCGGGGCGGACGGGGATCGCGTCCTCGTCCACCGCCACCGCCAGCCCCGCGTCCGACGCCAGCTCGTTGAGGACGGTCGCCACGCCGCCCCGGGTGGCGTCCCGCATCCGGCGGACGCCGCCGGGGCACGCGTCGGCCAGGCCCGCGAGCAGGCAGTTCAGCGGCGCGGTGTCCGAGCGCAGGTCGGCCTCGATGTCCAGCTCGCCGCGGGCCAGCATGATCGTGACGCCGTGCTCGCCGATCGGCCCGGTCACCAGCACGGCGTCGCCCGGCCTGAGCTCGCCGGACGGCGCGGCGCGCACGACGCCCACGCCGGCGGTGGTGACGTAGCAGCCGTCGGCCTTCCCGCGCTCGACGACCTTGGTGTCGCCGGTGACGATGTCGACGCCCGCGGCGTCGGCCGCGGCCCGCATCGACGCGGTGACGCGGCGCAGGTCGGCGACCGGGAAGCCCTCTTCCAGGATGAACCCGGCCGACAGGTGCAGCGGGCGGGCGCCGCAGACGGCCAGGTCGTTGACGGTCCCGTTGACGGCGAGGTCGCCGATGTCGCCGCCGGGGAAGAACAGCGGGGACACCACGTAGGAGTCGGTGGTGAAGGCGAGGTCGGCGCCGTTCAGCGTGAACCGCGCCGAGTCGTCCATCCGGTCCAGCAGCGGGTTGCCGAACGCCTCGCGGAACACGGCGTCGACCAGCGTGCGGGTGGCCTTGCCTCCGGCGCCGTGCGCGAGCGTGATGGTGTCCTCGCGGAGCCGGGCCTTGCGCCCGCGCGCCCGGTCGATGCGGTCGAGGACCTGCTCTTCGCGGATCGTCATCGGGTCGCCTCCTTGACGCGCTCACGGGTGAAACGGCCGAAGTTGTAGTAGGCGGCGCACGCCCCCTCGGACGAGACCATGCAGGTGCCGATCGGCGTCTCCGGAGTGCAGGCGGTCCCGAAGACCTTGCACTCCCACGGTTTCAGGACGCCCTTCAGCACCTCCCCGCACTGGCACGCCTTCGGGTCCGCGACCCGGCCGCCCGGGATGTCGAAGACGCGCTCGGCGTCGAAGGCCGCGTACTCGTCCTTCAGCCGGAGGGCGGAGTTGGAGATGAAGCCGAGGCCGCGCCACTCGAAGTACGGGCGCGGCTCCATGGTGCGGGCGATGGCGTCCAGCGCCCTGGGGTTGCCGTCCCACGGGACGACCCGGCCGTACTGGTTCTCGACCTCCGCCCGGCCCGACGCGAGCTGGGCCAGCAGCATGTGCACCGACTGCAGCAGGTCCAGCGGCTCGAACCCCGCGACGACCAGCGGCCTGCCGTAGTCGCCGGGGATGAACGAGTACGGCCCGCAGCCGATCACGGTGGACACGTGGCCGGGGCCGAGGAAGCCGTCCAGCCGCAGGTCGGGCGAGTCGAGGATGGCCTTGATCGCCGGGAGGATCGTGACGTGGTTGCAGAACACCGAGAAGTTCTCCACCCCGGCCGCCGCCGCCCGCAGCACCGTCATCGCGGTGGACGGCGCGGTCGTCTCGAACCCGATCCCCATGAACACCACGCGCCGGGACGGGTTCCGCTCGGCGATCCTCAGCGCGTCCAGCGGCGAGTACACCATCCGGATGTCGGCGCCGGCGGCCTTGGCGTCCAGGAACGAGCCGCTCCCGCCCGGCACCCGCATCATGTCGCCGAACGACGCCATGATCACGTCGGGCCGGGAGGCGATGTGGATCGCGTCGTCCACCCGCCCCATCGGGATCACGCACACGGGGCAGCCCGGCCCGTGCACCAGCGAGACGCTCTCCGGCAGGTAGTCCTCGATGCCGTGCTTGTAGATGGTGTGCGTGTGGCCGCCGCACACCTCCATGAACTTGTACTGCCGGCCGGGCTCGCACAGCGCGGCGATCGACGCCGCGAGCGCCCGCGCCTTCTCCGCGTCCCGGTACTCGTCGACGAAGCGCATCAGCCGATCCCCGATTCCCGCAGCGCGTCGATCTCATCGTCGTAGGCCGCGCCGACGCCCTCCAGCATCCGCAGCGTGGCCTTCGCCTCCGCCTCGTCGATCCGCGACATGGCGAACCCGACGTGGATGAGGACCCAGTCGCCGACGGCGAGCCGCTCCCCGTCGAGCAGGGCGATGTTCACGGCCCGCCGCACGCCGGTGACGTCCACCGTCGCCAGCGGGCGGTCCGGCATGATCTCCACGATCTCGCCCGGTATCGCCAGGCACATCAGACGGCCTCCCGTGTGAGTTCCCGCTGCGTCAGCTCCCACAGCGCGTGGTAGATCGTCGTCTGCGCCTCCTGGATCCGGTGCACCGACGACGACGGGACGACGAACAGGTGGTGCAGGCCCGGCAGCTCCGCCATCTGCCCGCCGGTGTATCCGGCGAGGCCGGCCGTCACCATCCCCCGCCGCGCCGCCTCCCGCAGCGCGGCGATCAGGTTGTCGGAGTTCCCGCTGGTGGACAGCGCCAGCGCGATGTCGCCCGGACGCCCGAACGCGGCGAGCTGCCGGGCGAACACCACCTCGAACCCGACGTCGTTGGACAGCGCGGTGACGACCGCGACGTCGGTGGTGAGCGCCAGCGCCGGCAGCGGGCGCGCGGCCCCGCCCGGGGTGAGGAACGCCGCCCCTCCCGGGTTGAGGAACAGCGCGGCGACGTCCTGAGCGTCCGTCGAGCTGCCGCCGTTGCCGAACGTGAAGAGCCGGCCGCCGGAGCGGAACGCGTCCGCCATCCGCGCGGCGCAGCCGGCGAGGTCCGCGCCGTACTCCTCCAGCACGGCCTCGCGCAGCCGGACGATGTCGCGCACCTTCTCCGCGGTGGAACGGCGGACGTCCTCCATGAGGGTGTCCAGGCCCGAGCCGCCCGCGTAGAGGAACGGATAGAGCATGTCGGTCATGTCACGACCCCGATCGCCTCCTTGGCGTGGACGAGCACGGTGTCGCCGGGCCTCGCGTCCACGAGCGCGACGCTGACCCGCTCCAGCCGGCCGCCCCCGGTGTCGACGTCGGCGAGGCCGTCGCCGAGGAGTCGCGCGACCACGACGGGGACCGCCTCGTCCGAGCAGGTCACGCAGTGGTCACCGGTGCACTCCGTCACGCGACCACCTCCTTGGCGAGCACGCCCGGCTGCTCCAGGAACACGTGCACCAGCTCCCAGAGCAGGTGGTACGCCGTGACGTGCACCTCCTTGACGACCAGCGGATCGGCGGACCGCACGGTCACCAGATGGTCGGCCGCCCCGGCGAGCGTCCCGCCGTCGCCGCCCGCGAGCGCGACCGTCAGCATGCCGAGGTCCCGCGCGCTCCGCAGGCCGCGCAGGACGTTGCCGCAGCGGCCGTCCGGCGAGATCCCGAACGCGATGTCGTCCGGGCCGCCGAAGCAGCGGACCTGGTGCGCGAACACGTCGTCGAACCCGGCGCCGGCGCACACGCCGGTGAGGGTCGCGACGTCGCCGGTGAGCGACAGCGCCGGCAGCGCCCGCTTCCCGACGATCACCGGGTGGACGAACTCGACCGCGACGTGCTGCGCGTCCGTCGCGGCGGCGCCGTTGCCGAACGTGAACAGGCGCCCGCCGCGGTGGAACCGGACCGCCATCGCGTGGCAGGCGGCGGCGATCGCGCCGGCCTCGTCCGCGAGGGCGGCGGCCGGTTCCGCGCGCCGCCGGAAGACCTCGGCCGCGGCGCCGGTCACCGGTCACCACCTCCGGGCGGCGGCGGGACGTCCCGCACCCCGTGCCGGCGGAGCGACATCTCCACGGCGAGGTCCCACCGGTCCGACAGCTCCCGCGACATCGCGTGGGCGTCGTCGCACATCGCCGCCGCGACCGCCGCCGTCTCGCGGTCCCCCGCGCGCTCGGCGACCCGCCGCAGCATCTCGCCCGCCGCGATCTGCAGGTGGACGGCGACGTAGGCGTCCCGCACGTGCTTGCCGGCGCGGTCGCGGCGGCTGCGCCCGAGCCCGCCCTCGACCACGGCGGCGAACAGCATCCCCGCGTCCTTGATGATCGACGGCGCCGCGCCGTGCGCGCGCAGCCGCCCCTCGATCGCCCGCGTGTGCGCCCGCGACCGTTCCGCGTACCGCCCGAGCGGGCGGCAGATGCGGGGTTCGTCCGCCGCGGTGGTCAGCAGCTCGCTCAGCGCGGCCTCGACGTGTTCCTGCAGCGCGTGCGCGTCCTTCAGGTAGCCGACGAGCTGCCGCTCGACCGTCGTCATCAGCGTCCGATCGGGCACCCCGATCACATGGACTCGGACTTGAGGTACCGGCGCAGCGCCGGCATCTCCTTCACGAGCACGACCAGCGCGCCCGCCGCGAACAGCCCGGCCATCAGCCTGAGCATGCCCGGACCGATGTGGATTCCCTTCCTCATGTCCCTGCTCCCCCCTGAGCGAGTTCCTCTTCCAGCAGCCCCTCGACCAGCCGGACGGCCTCCTCGACCGCCGCGCCGGCCGCGGCGCTGAGCTCCATCTCCCATGTCGCCTCCGTGGTCCGCGCCGACGGCTCGCACGCCACGAGCAGCACCCGCGGCGGGACGGCCCCGTTCTCCCTGGCCAGCCTCAGCACCCGCGCGGGGTCGAGGCCGTGCGCGTCGACGGCGGCGCCGAAGCCGTCCTGGCCGTCGCGGTCCGGCTCGATGAGCGACACGGTTCCGGGCGCGTGGCCGCGCTCCGCCGCGTCGACCAGCACCACCGTCCGGTACCCGTCCCCGAGCGCGTACATCAGATCGAGACCGCGGATGCCGAAGTCGACGACGTCAACGCCCGGCGGCGTCTCCCGTGCCCTCAGCCGCCGGACGACCTCCACCCCGAACCCGTCGTCGCCGTGGAACACGTTCCCGATGCCCGCGACGAGCACCTGCCGCGGCGGCGCCTCCCCCGGCAGCGGCTCCACCTCGTCCGGCCGGACGAAGAACCGGTGCCCGAGCTGGTCGCGGGCGCCGAGGTCGCGCCCCGGGTCGCCGTCCACCGCCACGACCAGGTGCAGGCCGCCCTCCATGTCCTCCTCGACCCGCTCGACGGTGGCGGCGCGCCCGACGAGGGCCAGGTCGAAGATGTCCGCGCCGCCGCGGGGACGCAGCCGGACCCGGCTCCCGGGCGCCGGCTCCGCGCCGCCGGCGATCGCCCGCCCGCTCACCACACGTCCCTCCGCGGGTCGCGCAGCGCGCCGTGCAGGGCGAGCAGCTCGCCCGCGGACAGGGCGCCGCACCGCTCCAGGATCTCCCGCGCCTTCGGGTCCGTCGCCGCCATCTCCCGCCGCTCCTCCTCGGTCAGGCTGAGCACGCTGAGGATCAGCAGCCGGTCGATCTCCGTCCCGTCGAACAGGTCGCCGGGGCTCTCCGCCGCCACCTGCGGCCAGTCGTACAGGACGATCGGCGCCGCGAGGACGGTGTCGTAGGTGCCGGGCCGCCCTGCGAGCACCGGCCACAGCCCGTCCTTGCCGCACTCCGCCACCGCCCCGGCCAGCGCCTCCGGCGGATCGGTCGGCGAGACGAACGAGCCGCCGGTGGTGTGCGCGACGACGTGCGCGCACAGCATCCCGGACCGGACCGCCTCCGCGCGCTCCCCCGCGTCGGCGGCGTTGACGACCTCCACCCGCACCCGCACGGCGCCGTCCCCCGCGGGCACGGCCGACACTTCCGCCCACCCGTCCACGCGGCCCCAGGACCGGGTGAACCGCACGTCCCCGTCGATCCGTTCATCTTCGGCGCCCGCGGCGATGGCGACCGGCAGCCGCACGGCGCCGTCCAGGAGACGATCGACCGGGACCCGGCCGGTCGTCAGCTCCCGCTCGCGGGCCTCCTGCCAGGTCGTGAACGTCTCGTCCCCGAAGCGGACCCGCTCGACCGGCGTGTCGCCGTCGACGACCTGGCGGTGCACCTCTTGCAGGAACCGCAGCGTCACCTCGACATCGGCGCCCGGCGCGGTCTCCAGGACGAACTCGGCGTGCACCGTCCAGCGGTCGTCCTCCCGCTCGGCGTACGGCCGCGGGTAGACGCCGCCGATCGTCCACCGCCGCTGGTTCTTCAAGGCCGACTGCCGGTAGGGCCACAGCAGGTAGCCCTCGTAGAGGACCGCGTCCGCGATCGACCTCACGCGGTCCACTCTTCCTCCTCCTCGTCGCGCAGCCTCTCGGCCCGGCGGAGCAGCTCGTCGACCGTGTCGTCGAACGAGGAGTGCGCGCGCCGCGCCCGGTAGGCCGACAGCCGGGCGAAGCAGTCGTCGTCCAGGCGGAGCCAGCGCGCGGTGCCGTAGTAGCGGCGCATCAGGTCGCGCCACGCCTGGACCGGCAGCACGCCCGTGGCCTCGTGGTGCCACGGGATCTGCCCGGTGCGCAGCCGCCCGTCCTCGCCCGGATAGAAGACGGTGCCGTTGAAAGTGAGGTCGAGCGGCACGTCGCCGCCGCCGAGCGCGTGCAGGTACCGGTCGGCCGCCACCTGCATGTCGTGCCCGCACGGCACCGCCAGCGTCACCTCCGTCCCGCCGCGGAACGACGGCACCGTGGCGCCGACGCGCGCCCACGTCAGGCCGTGCAGCGACCGGTCCCACATGTCCGGCGTGCCGAACACGCCCGCCAGCCGCTCGCGCTCGCCGTCGTCGTAGCCCCGGCGCGCCGCCGCGATCGTCACCGTCGTGGTGAGCAGGACGCACTGCACGGGACCGCCGTCCAGCCGCCGCAGCCCGATCCGCAGGTTCAGCGTCGGCGTCGCCGCGAACGTCTCCGCCTCCACCCCCAGCAGATCGAGCCCCAGCTCAGGTGTCACCCCGCCCGTCTCGTGCACAGGACCGGCCTTCGAGGTGCTCATGCCCGTCTCTTGCGGGGGGCCGACCCCCCGCACCCCCCGCTTCGCTTCGCTCATGCCCGTCTCTTGCGGGGGGCCGACCCCCCGCACCC
>NZ_FOVH01000015.1:0-213962 GCF_900115095.1 Actinomadura madurae | reverse complement strand
GGGGCCGACCCCCCGCACCCCCCGCTTCGCTTCGCTCATGCCCGTCTCTTGCGGGGGGCCGACCCCCCGCACCCCCCGCTTCGCTTCGCTCATGCTGGTGACAGATTCGGCATCGAGTCGAGGATCGGTCCGCGGGCCGACGGGTTGATCCCGGTGGACCGCGCCGCCGTGGACGTGCCGTCGGGCAGGTGCCCGACCTGCTTGTCGTAATTCCCGACGTTGTTGCCCTCGTGGACGCCGCGGGTGTGCGCCGGCGCGTCGGGCTTCACGTCGCGCTTGCCGACCTTGATCATCTTTCTCCCCTCATCTCCTCGAAGAACCTGCCGATGTGGTCCCACACCGCGTCCCCGCCGGCGAACCCCGCCCAGTGCTCGCGCAGCAGCGCGGTGAGCCGGTAGCAGTCGTCGACCGGAAGGATCCAGTGCTCGGACGCGCCCTTCGCCCGGTGCACGACGAGCGCCTCCACGTCCGGGCGCAGCTCCGCCAGGACGGGGTTGGCCTCGGCCAGGCGCCGCCAGCTGTCGGCGTGGACGGACGCGTGCAGCGCCCCGGCCGGGCTCGGGTAGCGGGCGGTCACCTCGCCCGTCCCGGCCACGGAGAAGAACGCCAGGTCGACGGGGACTCCGAGGCCCGCCCAAAGAGGGCCGTCCAGGACGAAGCCCCGCAGCTCGCGCCGTCCGGCCGGGACGAGCCGGTAGTGCCGTCCGCCCGCCGCCTGGTCGTCGAACAGGACGGCGCAGGCCTTGCACGCGCACAGCAGCTCGTCCTTCTCCAGGTCGAGCACGTGCCGGTGCGCGCCGTGCAGGGGCTCGGCGCACAGCTCGCACGCCTCCGCGGCCTCGGCCGCGGGCGGCGGGGCCGACATCGGGGACGCGGCCAGCGCGGCCAGCCGCGGCGTGGACAGCCCGGAGGTCATACCCGGCTCCGCACCTGGTCCAGCGTGATCAGGACGGGCTCCGGCGCGGGCGCCTCCATCTCGACCCGCGACAGCTCCGGCGCCGCGGCGAGGACGGCCCGCTCCACGGCCTCCAGCACCGGGCGGGGCGCGGCGGCCCGGCCCTCGGTCGCGACCTTCAGCCGCACCGTCGCCCCCTCGATCCCGGAGAACTCCACGGAGGTGCGGTGCTTGCCGAGGAACGCGTCCATGGCGCCGAGCGCCCGTCCCACCCGCGTCTCCGGTGACTCGGGGTGCAGGCCGTGCGTGAGCAGCAGGTGGCCGACCAGCTCGTCCCCGGTGAGCGCGGAGAGGTCCGGGGTGCTCCGGACGACCCGGTCGAGGGCCTCCCCGTACAGCTCCACCAGCGCCTGGACGACCGGCGCGGCCGCCGGGTCCAGCCGTCCGAGCAGCCCTTCGAGGTGCCGGACGTGCTCCCGGACGCGCTCGTCGTCCCAGGCCATCAGTGCCGCCCGTCCTGCGCGCCGAACATCGGCGAGTGCCGCTTCTCGATCGTCCGGCCGCCGCCGACGTACATGTGCACGCCGCACGGCAGGCACGGGTCGAAGCTGCGGACGGTCCGCATGATGTCGATGCCCTTGAAGTCGTCCGGCCCGTTCTCCTCGAAGATCGGCTGGCCGGCGACCGCGTCCTCGTACGGGCCGGGCGTGCCGTAGGAGTCGCGCGGGCTGGCGTTCCACGGCGTCGGCGGGTACGGGTGGTAGTTCGCGATCTTGTGGTCGCGGATGACGAGGTGGTGGGACAGCACGCCCCGGACGGCCTCGTGGAACCCGCAGCCGATCGCCTCCTCGGGGACCTCGAAGTCGGTGAACACCTTCGTCCGCCCCGCCCGCACCTCGTCCAGGGCCTTCTCGGCGAAGAACAGCGCCATCCCGGCCGCGTAGGCGATGAAGTAGGCGCGGGCCCGGTCGCGCTCGATCGTGTTGGCGTACCGCGGCGGCGTCCACTCCAGGTTGACCTCCGGCATGCCGGGCGTCTTCGGCAGGTCGATCTGGACGCTGTGCCCCGTGGACCGGACGTACGGCGTGTCCACCTCGCCGGCCAGCGCGGTCGCCCACAGCCGGGCGAGCGGCCCGCCACCGGTGTCGAGCGCGAGATGGTCGCCGGTCTCCGGGTGCTTCCACCGCGGGCTCATCACCCAGCTGTACTTGCCGCCGTCCAGGTCGCGCTTCTGCGGGTGAGGCAGCGTCGTCTGGTTCCACGGGTGCCGCTGGTCGATCGGGTTGCCGAGCGGGTCCTCCTTGACGAACGTCTCGTCGTTGACCCAGTCGTCGTAGTACGAGCTGCCCAGCAGGATCCGCATGCCGAGGTTGATGTCGACCAGGTCCGTGGTGAGGAGCTGCCCGTCCACGACGATCCCGGGGGTGACGTAGGCGGCGCGCCCCCACTCGGACATGTGCCGGTAGTCGTAGTCGCAGACGTCGGGGTTCTGGAACGCGCCCCAGCAGCCGAGCAGCGTCCGCCGCCGCCCGACCTGGTCGTAGCCGGGCAGCGCCTCCAGGAAGAAGTCGAAGATGTCGTCGTTCATCGCGACGGCCCGCTTGACGAAGTCGAGGCAGCGCGTCAGCCGGACGAGGTAGTCGGTGAACACCTGCGGCGTCGCGACCGTCCCCACGCCGCCGGGATACAGGGTGGACGGGTGGACGTGCCGCCCCTCCATCAGGCAGATCATCTCGCGGGTGATGCGGCTCAGCTGGAGGGCCTCCTTGTAGACCGAGCCCTCGAACGGGTTGAACGCCGCCATGATGTCGGCGATCGTCCGGAAGCCGTGGACGGAGCCGCGCGGCGCGTCGGTGTTCTTCGCCGTCGCCAGCAGGCTCGGGTTCGTCTCGGCGACCATCCGCTCGCAGAAGTCGACGAACACCAGGTTGTCCTGGAAGATCGTGTGGTCGAACATGTACTCGGCGGCCTCGCCGAGGTTGATGATCCAGTCGGCGAGCGGCGGCGGTTTGATCCCGTACGCCATGTTCTGTGCGTAGATCGAGCAGGTCGCATGGTTGTCGCCGCAGATGCCGCAGATCCGGCTGGTGATGAAGTGCGCGTCCCGCGGGTCCTTGCCCTTCATGAACACGCTGTAGCCGCGGAAGATCGACGAGGTGCTCTGGCACTCCGCGACCTGCCGGTTCGCGAAGTCGATCTTGGTGTAGATGCCGAGGTTGCCGACGATCCGGGTGATCGGGTCGAACGCCACCTCGACGAGGCCGCCCTGCGTGGCCTGCCGGCCGCTCCTGGCCTCGGTGCCCTGTTTCATCGCACGACGCCTTTCAGTTGTGCGGCCAGCGGGGCTGGTAGCCGCTGGTCAGCCTGTCTCGGTTGTGGCGCCACTTCGGTTCCCGGTTGGCGCTCCTGTTCGTGATCGACCGCAGCGTCCGGATGAACGGCCCGTACGTGCGCAGCAGGGTGGAGGACAGGCTCGCGCCGGGCGGCTCGTCCATGAACGGCATGAACTTGTCGGGAAAGCCCGGCATCGTGCAGCCGATGCAGATCCCCCCGACGTTCGGGCAGCCGCCGACGCCGTCCATCCAGCCGCGCTTGGTGACGTTGCAGTTCACCACCGGGCCCCAGCAGCCGATCTTCACCTGGCACTTGGGCGAGTTGTAGTCGCGGGCGAAGTCGGCCTGCTCGTAGTAGGCGGCGCGGTCGCAGCCCTCGTGCACCGTCTTGCCGAACAGCCAGGTCGGGCGGAGCTGCTCGTCCAGCGGGATGACGGGCGCCTGCCCGGCCGCCTGGTGCAGCACCCAGAGCAGCGTCTCCATGAAGTTGTCCGGCTGGACGGGGCAGCCCGGCACGTTGACGATCGGCAGGCCGCCCGCGGACCGGAAGTCCCAGCCGAGGTAGTCGGCGAGGCCCATGCACCCGGTCGGGTTGCCGGCCATCGCGTGGATGCCGCCGTAGGTCGCGCACGTGCCCGCCGCGACGACCGCCCACGCCTTCGGCGCGAGCCGGTCGATCCAGGTGTTCAGCGTGATCGGCTCGCCGGTCTCGGGATCGTTGCCCATCGACGTCCAGTAGCCGTCCCCGTTGATGTTCTCGTTGGGGACCGACCCCTCGACGACGAGGACGAAGGGCTCCAGTTCCCCCCGCGCGGCCCGGTGGAAGGCCTCCATGAAGTCGTCGCCGGTCTCGTAGGCGAGCACCTTGTTGTGCAGGTGGACCTTCGGCAGGCCCGGTATCGCTCCGAGGACGACGTCCTCGATGCTCGGCAGCGAGGCCGCGGTCACCGAGATCGTGTCCCCGTCGCAGCTCATTCCCTCGGAAGTCCACAGAATGTGGATCTCCTCCGTCAGTGGTCGCTCCGGAGCGACGCCCGCCATGGCTTTCCTCCCCCGAGATCATCGCCAATGCCGCCCTGCCCGCCGGGAACGGCGCGAAACACCGCCCGAAAAGCCCCCCAACCGAGTTTCTCCATTCCGTAAAAACGCCGTTTGAGCCGGGGTGATCGGGGCAGCAGACCAGCGTCGGAGCAGCGGAAACCGGGCGGGAGGACGGGTGCACGAATTGGCCGTCACGGAGAGCGTCATAGCGGCGATTTCAGCGCAATTGCCCGATTCGCGAGTGGTGGTGGTCCACCTCGACATAGGGAGACTTTCCGGAGTCATGCCGGACGCGGTGCGATTCTGCTTCGAACTCGCCGGCGAGGGGACGTGCGTCGAGGGCGCCCGGCTCGACATCACCGAGACCGACGGGGTGGGCGAGTGCACGGACTGCGGGACGTCCTTCCCCGCCCGCGACGCGCTCGCCGTCTGCCCGTGCGGCAGCGCCGACGTCACCGTCAGCGGCGGCGCCGACCTTTCGATCCGGGGCGTGGAGGTCGCCGATGTGTGAGACCTGCGGCTGCGACGGCGAGGACGCCCCGCGCATCACTCTGGAACCCGGCCGCCCCGTGCCTCTGGAACAGGTGCCTCTGGAACAGGTGCCTCTTGAGCAGGTGCCTCTGGAGCACGTGACGCTGGAGCAGAAGGTCCTGGCCCGCAACGACGACCTCGCCGGCCTGAACCGGACCTGGTTCGCCGAGCGCGGCATCGTCGCGCTCAACATGATGAGCTCCCCCGGCTCGGGCAAGACGACGCTGCTGGAGCGCACCGTCGCCGACCTGAGCCCGGACCGCCCGATCTCGGTGATCGAGGGCGACCAGGAGACGCTGCTCGACGCGCGGCGGCTCACCGCCGCCGGGGCCCGGACCGTCCAGGTCAACACCGGCGCCGGCTGCCACCTCGACGCCGCGATGGTGGCCGGCGCGCTCACCGCGCTGGCGCCGCCGGACGGCTCCACCGTCTTCATCGAGAACGTCGGCAACCTCGTCTGCCCCGCGCTGTTCGACCTCGGCGAGCGGGCCCGCGTGGTCCTGATGTCCGTCACCGAGGGCGCCGACAAGCCGCTGAAGTACCCGTACATGTTCCGCGGCGCCGACGTCCTGCTGGTCAACAAGGTGGACCTGCTCCCCCACGTCGACTTCGACATGGACGCCTGCATCGCCGCGGCCCGCCGCCTCTGCCCCGGCCTGGAGGTCCTCCCCATCTCGGCGACGCGCGGCGACGGCCTCAAGACCTGGTACGACTGGCTGGCCGAAGCCTGACCCGCGGGGCTACCGGTGTCGCCGCCGACGGCGGTCACCGGCACCCCGACGCATCCTGGGCGTTCCGCGCGTGGGAACTATGGCGCGTGCCTCAAAGACGACGTCCACAAGCGGCATCTGAAGGCGCGCGTGATCAGCGGTGCCCGAGGGCATGGAGACACGATCAATGATGTCCCAGCGCCCGATGTGGTCGTGGGACGCCGTATTTCGGGCGGTGTGAACGTCATGTTGTCAGAGGCCACCATGGCCTTGGCGGGAGCCGGCGGGGTCGCCGTCGTGCAGATGATGGTGAGCGACGGATGGGAGTCGGCCAAGGGACGGCTGGCGCGCCTGCTCGGCCGCGGCACCCCCGCCGAGGTCACCGCCATGGAAGACCGGCTGGAGTCCGCACGCACGCAACTGGCGTCCCTGCCCGAGAACGAGCTCGAACAGGCCATGCGAGTCCAGGCGGCCGTTTGGCAGGAGCAGCTCGCCGATCTTCTGGAGGCGGCCCCGGAGGTCGAGGAGGAACTTCGCGGCCTGGTCGGCCGGGTCGACGCCCGGCAGGGCACCACGGGCGTCCGGCAGCAAGCCGTCCTGCTCTCCGGAATCCAGATCAACCGGTTCTCCGCTCCGCCGGCGCTGGACGAGGCCATCGGCACGATCGCCGTGCCGGCCGGCCGCCGCTACGAGGACGCCCCGCTGCGCGGCCGTGACGAGCTGATCGCCGAACTGGTCGAGGCACTGTCCCGTCCCGGCTCGGCCGAGCGCGTTCACCTCCTGCACGGCCTCGGCGGCGCGGGCAAGTCCAGCGTGGCGTTGGAGGTCGCCTGCCGCGTCCAGGAGAAGGGCGCCGGCGTCTGGTGGATTCCGGCCTCCGACGCTGGACGGGTCACGATGGGCATGCTCAACCTGGCCCGCCGGCTCAGGCTCAGCGATGCCGAGATCGCCCACCGCGATGTCGCCGATCTCATCTGGGAGCGGCTGGCCGACCGCGACACTCCCTGGCTGCTCGTCTTCGACAACGCCGACGACCCCGCCGTCCTGACGATCGACGACGCCCCGCTCCCCGACGGGACCGGCTGGCTCCGGCCCGTCGCGACCGCCGCCGGGATGGCGATCGTGACCAGCCGGCACGGTCGCGTCCCGGACTGGGGCGGCTGGTGCCGTGCCCACGACGTCGGGATGCTCACCCCCGTCGAGGGGGCGCAGGTGCTGTTGGACGGGACGGGCTCCAAGGCGGGATCCCGCGCCGATGCGGAGTCGCTCTCGCGACGGCTCGGCGGGCTGCCGCTGGCGCTGCGCCTGGCCGGAAGCTACCTCGCCCAGTCCCAGCAGATGCCGCGGATCTTCGCCGATCCCGAGCGCGCCCGAACGTTCGCCGAGTACCGCTCCGCCCTCGATGTGGATCCGCCGGAGGCGGGCTTCCCCTCCCAGCAGGTGCAGGTGTCCGATCGTGAGGCCCGCCAGATGCTCGGGCGCACCTGGGAGCTGTCGCTCGAACTGCTGGAGCGCCGCGGCACCGGGCCGGTGCGAGCCTTGCTCAACCTGCTTTCGTGTTTCGCGGACGCGCCGATTCCGTACGAGATGCTTCTCCTGCCGCGGCTGCTCGCCGAATCCGAGATCTTTCCGTCATCGACGACCGGTGGCGAGATCTGGCAATCCCTGGTCGCCCTCTCGGACACCGGACTCCTGGATCTGGATTCGCCCAGCCATGAGGAGGACATTCCTGTACTGCGCCTGCATCCGCTCGTCCGGGACGTGAGCCGTCCGCGAGAGCAGGAGGACCGCTACCTCACGACCGCGGCGAAAGTCCTGGTGGGTGCGACGCATGGCGAGCAGAGCGGATTGCCGGAAGATCCAGCGAAATGGGAAGTATGGCAATTCCTCGTCCCCCATGCGAGGCAGGTCCTCGACGCCGTCAGTGCGCTGCCCCGCCTCGGCCGGCAAGCCCGGCTGGATTCCGCGAAGGCCGCCTACATGAGCGGACGGCATCTCGCCTCCACGGGCGCCTACGCTCAGGCGAGGGCCGTTTACGCAGAAGTCTTCGCCATCAGGAGCCGCCTCCTCGGCCTCGATCACGAAGACACGCTCAGCGCCCACTACGGCATCGCCCGCATGGCGGCCGGCCAAGGCAGGTACGGCGAGGCGGAGACGGCTTTCCGCGAGATCCTCGCGTCCAGGGAACGGATCCTCGGCCCCGGGCATCCGGACACTCTCAACGCTCGCTACGGGGTCGCCCGGATGGCCGCCGCCCAGGGGCGGTACCACGAGGCCGAGCAGGTCTATCGCGACATTCTGGCCGACGGAGACCGCACCATGGGGCCCGGCCACCCGGAGACCCTCCGCGCCCAGTACGGCATTGCCCGGATGGCGGGCGAACAGGGCCGGTTCAGCGAGGCCGAGGCGATTTACCGGGAACTGCTCGGCACCCAGGAGACCAACTCCAGCGCGCCTTTCTCGGACCATCCGGAGCATCTGGAATCGAAGACCGTCTACCGGGAGGTTCTCGCCGTCGAGGAACGCGTCCTCGGTCCCGACCAACCCGATACCCTCACCATCCGCTACGCGATCGCGAGGACGGCGGCCGCACAGGGCAGGCACGACGAGGCGGAAAGGGCCTACCGCGAGGTCCTCCTGGTGGAGGAGGAGACCCTTGGGCCCGACCATCCCGACACGCTGACCACACGCCACTGGGTGGCCCGCATGGTCCTCGCCCAAGGCCGTCACGAGGACGCCGAGCGCCTCTTCCGGCAGGTTCTCGCCACACGAGAGGAGGTTCTGGGCGTTGACCACCCCAACACCCTCATGACCCGTTACTGGGTCGCCAGGACTCTGGAGACCCAAGGTCGTCGCCGCGAGGCGGAGGCGCTTCTCCGGTCTGTCCTGCGAGGGCGACGACGAGTTCTCGGCGCGGACCACCCGCACATAGACCAGACCCTCCAGGCCCTGGAGAAGTTGAACGGGGATGAACGGCGCACTTGACCTGGAGTGTGCTCCAGTTTCTAGCGTTCTGGGCGTTCGCTAACGAGGGAGCACGCCAGGATGCAGTACCGCAAGCTCGGCCGGACCGGCGTCGAGGTCAGCACCCAGTGCCTCGGCGCGATGATGTTCGGCGCCGTCGGCAACCCCGACCACGACGACTCCGTGCGCATCGTCCACAAGGCGCTGGACGCGGGGATCAACTTCATCGACACCGCCGACATGTACTCCGCCGGGGAGAGCGAGGAGATCGTCGGCAAGGCCCTCAAGGGCCGCCGCGACGACGTCGTCCTCGCGAGCAAGTTCTTCTTCCCGCTCGGTGAGGAGCGCAACGGCCGCGGGGGGTCGCGCCGTCACATCGTCCGGGCCGTGGAGGACAGCCTCCGCCGCCTCGGCACCGACCGCATCGACCTGTACCAGATGCACCGCCGCGACTGGGACACCGATCTGGAGGAGACCCTCGACGCGCTGACCGACCTCGTCCGGCAGGGGAAGATCCTCTACGCCGGGTCGTCGACCTTCCCGGCCGACTGGATCGTCGAGGCGCAGTGGGCCGCCGAGCGCCGGGGCGGCGTCCGGTTCGTGTGCGAGCAGCCCCAGTACTCGATCTTCGCCCGCTCGATCGAGGAGGCCGTGCTCCCCGCCGCGCAGCGGTACGGCATGGGCGTGATCCCGTGGAGCCCGCTCGCCGGAGGCTGGCTGACCGGCAAGTACCGGCGCGGGCAGGAGGCCCCGGCGGGCGCCCGGTTCACGCCCGCCGACGGCACGCCGCCCGCCTGGCGGGACCGCACCGTCGACGTGGACCCGAGCGCCCCCGTCCGCTACGACGCCGTCGAGCGCCTCGAGAAGATCGCCGAGAACGCCGGCCTGTCGCTGACCCGCATGGCGCTGGCCTTCGCCGGCGAGCACCCGGCGATCACCTCGACCATCATCGGCCCGAAGACCATGGACCAGCTGGACGACCTGCTCGCCGCCGCCGACGTCCGCCTCGACGCCGCCACCCTCGACGCGATCGACGAGGTCGTCCCCCCGGGCACCGACATCGCCCGCATCCGCCACATGACCGGCAACCCGTCCCTGAACCTCGAACACCGCCGCCGCCCCTGAGACGCCCGCCCCTGAACGCTCCGGCCCCGGCGCGGTCGCGCCGGGGCCGGTCCCTACCTGATCAGGGGGTCGCGGGGGAGGCCGAGGATGCGCTCGGCGATCTGGTTGCGGGTGATCTCCGAGGTGCCGCCGGCGATGGACAGGCCGCGCGAGCCGAGGCGCACGAGGGAGGCGAGCTGGCCGGGGCCGTCGGTGAAGGCGGCGTCCGGGCCGGCGAACTCGGCGAGGAGGGCGGCGGTGGCGTGGCCGTGCTCGGCGAGGACGAGCTTGGTGATGTTGCCCTCGGGGCCGGGCTCGCCGCCGGCGACGGCGCGTTCGGCGGAGCGGAGGTTGAGCAGGCGCAGGGCCTGCTCCTCGGCCGCGTGGGCGCCGACGCGCTCGGCGCCGCCGGGGACGCGGTCGCCGTGCTCGGCGTAGAGGGAGACGACGTCCGGGCCCGTCCGGCCGCCGGCACCGCCGCCGATGCTGACGCGCTCGTTGCCGAGGGTGGCGCGGGCGACCGTCCAGCCCTGGTTGGGGGTGCCGACCACGTCGGCGTCGGGGACGAAGACGTCGGAGAAGAACACCTCGTTGAACTCCGAGTCCCCGGTCGTCTGCCGCAGCGGCCGGACCTCCACGCCGGGGTGCTCCATGTCGATGACGACCATGGTGACGCCGGAGTGCTTCGGCGCGTCCGGGTCGGTGCGGACGGTGGCGAAGCCCCAGCGGCAGTAGTGCGCGCCGCTCGTCCAGACCTTCTGGCCGTTGACCACCCAGCCGCCGTCCACCTTCTCGGCGCGGGTCTTGACGGCGGCGGCGTCCGAGCCGGCCTCCGGCTCGCTGAACAGCTGGCACCAGATCTCGTCTCCGTTCAGCGCGGGACGCACGAAGCGGTCGATCTGGTCCTGCGTGCCGTGCTGGACGAGGGTGAGGATCACCCAGCCGGTGATGCCGAGCTGGGGACGCCTGACGCCGGCGGCGCGGAACTCGTCCTCGATGACGAGCTGCAGCCCGGCGCTCGCCTCCACGCCCCAGGGGCGCGGCCAGTGCGGCTGGACGTACCCGGTCTCGATGAGCCGGGCCCGCTGCCCGGCGGCCGGCAGCGCGGCGATCTCCCGGGCCAGCGCGCGGATCCGCGGGCGCTCCGCCTCGGCCTCGGGCGGCAGGTCCAGGCTCGCCTCCCGGACGACCCCGGCGGTCCGCAGCCGGGTCACGTCGCGCTCGGCGGCGTGCGGGTCGAGGACGGCCTCCAGGGCCGCGGCCCGGCGCAGCAGCAGGTGGGCGTCGTGCTCCCAGGTGAAGCCGATGCCGCCGTGCACCTGGATGTTCAGGCCCGCGTTGGCCGTGAACGCCGGGAGGGCGAGCGCCGCCGCGACGGCCGCCGCCAGCTCGAACTGGTCCGCCGGCCCCGAGGCGGCCCGCGCCGCGTCCCAGACGGCCGCCGTGCCCAGCTCGGCGGCGACGAGCATGTTCGCGCAGTGGTGCTTGACGGCCTGGAACGTCGCGATCGGGCGGCCGAACTGCCGCCGCACCTTGGCGTACGCGGTGGCGGTGTCGACGCATTCGAGCGCGCCGCCGACTGCCTCGGCGGACGCCAGCGTCCGGGCGACGGCCGTGGCGCGGGCGCGGGCCCCGGGGAGCACCTCCACCGCGGCGCCGTCGAGCCGCACGCGGGCGGAGCGGCGGGACGGGTCGAGGTTCCCGGGCACCTCGACGGCGACGCCGGGGGCGTCCGCGCGCACGACGAGCAGGTCGTCGCCCGCCGGGAGGAGGAGCAGTTCGGCGAGCCCGCCGCCGAGCACGACACCGGCGTCCCCGGTGGCGGTGCCTCCGGTGACCGTCAGCGCGCCGCCCAGGCCGAGGGCGGCCGTGGTGTCGCCGGAGGCGAGGCCGGGCAGGAGCCGCGCCCGCTGCTCCTCGCCTCCGGACGCGGCGATCGCGGCGGACGCCGTCATCGTCGGCAGCATCGGGCCCGGCGCGGCGGCGCGGCCCAGTTCCTCGGCGACCACGACCAGCTCCTGGAGCCCAGCGCCGCCGCCGTGCTCCTCGGGAAGGTGCAGGCCGAGCAGCCCGAGCGCGGCGAAATCCGGCCAGAAGTCCGGCAGCGTCTCCTTGTCCGCCTCCAGGAGCGCGCGGTTCGCGGCGCGCGCGTCGTGGTCGCGCAGGAACGAGCGTGCCGTCCTCGCCAGCTCCCGGTGTTCGTCGCTGATGGCGATCGCCATGGCCCCTCCAAGCGTCGTGCCGTCAGACACCAGAATGTCATTCGGTTTCTGTCCGGCGCTAGGGGTCCCCGCTAGGGGGTCTCCGGCCCCGCGGGCGGGCGGCGGCCGAGGAAGGCGACCAGCCGGTCGGCCGGCCCGGCCCGCGGCCCCGGGTCCACGGGCCCGGCGAACAGGTGACCGCGCTCCTCCGGCACCACCAGCGGGCTGATCTTCAGCAGCTCGTCCGCCAGCGCGGGCGGGATGGGACGCCCCTCCCCCGTGGCCTGCGAGATGTCCCACCCGTGCACGGCCACCTCCAGGGCGCCCGTCACCACCATCAGCCCGCCGGCCAGCCGCCGGTCACCGATCGCGACCGTTCCTCGCGCGGCGGACGCCTTCAGCACCCGCACGGCCTGCACCCGCAGGGCGGACACGGGGTCGTCCACGGGCGCCCTCTGCGTCGGCACCGTCTCGACATGCCCGAGGCTCATCCCTTCATGGAGCGCCTCAAGCGAGTCACGGACGTGCAGCAGCAACATGTGGAGGTCCCAAAGCTCACAGGGCGTCGGCCGGGTGAGCATCTGCGGCGTGACCGCCTGGACGGCCGTCAGCACGAAGCCGACCGCCCGTTCCAGCAGCCCGCCGTGCAACGCGGTCTGCGCCGTACACGTCCGCTCGCGCATGCGGCCTCCAATCGAGGATGACGGTCTCTGTTCTATGGACCGTCGCCGCACGCCGAAATCATCGGCGCCGTAGGGCCTGGCGGCGTTGGACCCGCCTGCGTCAGGCGGTGGCCTCCACCTCCTGGCGGGTGAGGACGGGGTCGGGGGCGGTCGGCGCGGTGGAGGCGACCGGTTCCGTCACCCCTTTCGCCACGCGGGCCTCGGCCTGGCGGAACTCGGGCAGCGGCCCGGTCGCGTCGTGCAGGGCGTTGAGGACGAGCCACAGCGTCGTCCGGCGGAGCCGCAGCGTCACCGGGTTGGGCGGCCGGTAGAGGACGAGCTTGCGCGCCCACTCCGGGAGCATGTCGCGCGCCGCCCAGTCCATGAAGGGGCTGCCGGGCTCCCACGGCTTGACCTTGCCGTCCCGCAGGTTGGGCCCGGTCGCGAAGGCCTTGATCGGGGTCACCGCCAGCCGCGGCAGGTAGGACTCCAGGCACTCGGCGACCTCGGCCTTGGTGGCGGGCAGGCCGGTCCCGCCCAGGGCCTCGCCGACGCGGACGAACTCGCGGTAGTAGCGCTCCAGGTCGTCCCCCTTGAGCGGGCGCCGGTGGTAGCGCTCGTGCGCGGTGGCGAGGCCCCAGACGACGGTGGCGTAGTTCCAGCGCAGCCATTCGGGGTCGTCGGCGTCGTAGGGGAGCCCGTCCGGGCGGGTGCCTTTGACCGTGTGGTGCATGGCGCGGACGGTGCGGGCCAGCCGCTCGGCGGTCGCGGTGGAGCCGTAGGCCGTCCCGATGAAGAACGACAGCGAGTGCCCGAGCCGGACCGCCGCCCCTTCCGGGTCGATGTTCCCGGTGGGGACGCCGTCGACGCGCTCGGGGATGCGGGAGTGGTCATAGGCCATCCAGCTGATGCTCGGGTCGAGCCCCTCGATGTAGGCGGCGCCGACCAGGCCGAGCATCAGGGTCGGCAGGTGCGAGTGGACGTACCAGACCGCGCTGTCCGGCCCGAACCAGCCCGGGTCGCCGTCCGGTCCGGCGAAGTCCAGGCCCTTGAAGAACCTGGAGCGGATCTCGGTGTCGAAGGCGCGCTCGAACCGTGCCGCGATGACGTTGCTCTTCGGTGCCATGCCGTGCTCTCCCGGGCCCATTCTGGTGACAGGTGTATCCAGAGTAAGTGTCTGGGTACACGCGTGTCCAGGCTTGCTAGGGTGTGCGCCATGGCGACCGCGCGCACGGCCACGTCCACCCGGTGGGCCGGGGTGCCCGCCGACCGCCGCCGCGACGAGCGGCGCGCCATGCTCGTCCGGGCCGCGTTCCGGCTGTTCGGCGAGGAGGGCGAGGCGGCGCTGACCGTCCGGGCGGTGTGCCGCGAGGCCGAGCTGCACACCCGCTACTTCTACGAGAACTTCGCCGGCACCGGCGACCTGCTGGCGGCCGTCTACGACCGGGAGGCCACCGCCCTCGGCGAGGACCTGGCCCGTGCCCTGGACGAGGCGGGCCCCCGGCCGGACGTCCGCACCCGCGCCGGCATCCGCAGCGTCCTGCGGTTCATCAGCGACGACCCGCGCAGGGGACGCGTCCTGTTCGCCGAGGCGCGCGGCAACGAGGTGCTCGCCGAACGGCGCCGGGCCGCGCAGACCGCGCTGCTCGACGGCGTGCTCGCGATGAGCAGCGCCGAGAACCCCGGGCTCCCCGTCGTCATCGCCGCGACCATGTTCACCGGCGCGATGACCGAGCTGGCCCAGCAGTGGGCGGACGGCCGGCTGGGCGACGACCTCGACGCGGTGGTCGACCACGCCGTCGAGCTGTCGCTGGCGCTCCACGCGACCGCCGCGCGCCACGTCCCGTCCGGCTGAGCCCGGCTGAGACCGAGCCGGTGATCAAGGTTGGCGGGGGCGCAGGTTTTTGACTCGATCAACTTGCGCCCGCCTCTAGCTTCCCGAATCAAGTTCTAGTATCCAGGAGTCATCACTTCGACAGGCGGCCCGTCCCGCGGGAGGTACCAGTGCAGACCAGAGCGGCGATCCTGTGGGAACCGCACACCGACTGGAGCATCGAGGACATCGAGCTCGACGACCCCAAGGCGGGCGAGGTCAAGGTCAAGTTCGCCGCGTCGGGGCTGTGCCACTCCGACGAGCACCTGGTCACCGGGGACATGGTGCTCGACCCGGAGATCGCCAAGCTCATGGGCTGGGAGCAGTTCCCCGTCATCGGCGGGCACGAGGGCGCCGGCGAGGTCGTGGAGGTCGGCCCCGGCGTGACCACGCTGCAGGAGGGCGACCACGTCGTCCTGTCCTTCATCCCGGCCTGCGGCCGCTGCCCCTCGTGCGCCCGCGGCCGCCAGCACCTCTGCGACCTCGGCGCGGTGCTGCTCGCCGGACGGCAGATCGGCGACATGACCGCCCGCCACCACTCCAAGAGCGGCAAGGACCTGGGCATCATGTGCTGCACCGGGACCTTCTCCCCCTACACCGTCGTCAACGAGGCCACCGCCATCAAGATCGACGACTGGATCCCGCTCGACAAGGCCGCGCTGGTCGGCTGCGGCGTCACCACCGGCTGGGGCTCGGCGGTCAACGCGGCCGGCGTCCAGCCCGGCGACACCGTCGTGGTGATCGGCCTCGGCGGCATCGGGATGAACGCGGTGCAGGGCGCGGCGATGGCCGGCGCCCGCCACGTCGTCGTCGTCGACCCGGTCGACTGGAAGCGCGAGAAGGCCACCGAGTTCGGCGCCACCCACTCCGCCGCGTCCGTCGAGGAGGCCATGGCCACCGTCGGCGAGATCACCTGGGGCGCCAACGCCGACAAGGCGATCCTCACCACCGGCGTCGCCACCGGCGACCTCGTCGCCCCGATGATGGGCATGGTCGCCAAGGGCGGCCGCGGCGTCGTCACCGCCGTCGCGCCGATCGTCCAGGAGGACGTCAAGCTCAACCTGTTCGACCTCGCGATGCAGCGCAAGGAGCTGGTCGGCTGCATCTTCGGCAACGCCAACCCGCGCCGCGACATCCCGCGCCTCCTGCGCCTCTACGACGAGGGCAGGCTCAAGCTGGACGAGCTGGTCACCACCACCTACGAGCTCGACGACGTCAACAAGGGCTACCAGGACATGCGGGACGGCAAGAACATCCGCGGAATGATCAAGTACTGATCTCCCGGGGACGGGCGGCGCCTCGCGCCTCCCGTCCCCCGGCGGCGGGCCGGGTTCCGGCGGGCGGGAGCCGCACCTCGAACAGGGCGCCGCCCTCGGGCGCGTCACCGACCGTGATCATCCCGCCGTGCGCCAGGACCAGGTCGCGGGTGATCGCCAGGCCGAGCCCGGAGCCGCCGTCGTCGCGGCTGCGCGCCTCGTCCAGCCGGACGAACCGCTCGAAGATCCGCTCCCGGTCGTCCGGCGGCACCCCGGCGCCGTCGTCGGCGACCCGCAGCACCGTCGCGCCCTCCTGCGCGCCCAGCCCCACCCGGATCCTCCCGGCCGCGTGCCGCTCGGCGTTGTCGAGCAGGTTGGACAGGACGCGGGCCAGCCGCGTCCGGCTGCCGAGGGCCCGCGGGGCGCCCGCCACCTCGGCCTCGATGGCGAGGGCGCGGCCGCCCGCGGGACGGCGCCGCAGCTCCTCGCGCACCAGCTCGGCCATGTCCACCGCCACCGCCGGCGCCGGGTCCGCCCCGGCGTCCAGCCGGGCCAGCAGGAGCAGGTCGGCGGCCAGGTGCTGGAGCCGGACGACGTCGGCGGCCAGCTCGGCGACGTCCAGCAGCCGGGGATGCGCCGCGCCCACCTCCAGCTGCGTGCGCAGCGAGGCGATCGGCGTGCGCAGCTCGTGGGCGGCGTCGGCGACGAACCCGCGCTGCCGGGTCACCGACCGCTCCAGGGCGGCCAGGGTCTCGTTCGTCGTGCCCGCCAGTTCGGCCACCTCGTCCCGCGTCCCCGGCACGGGGACCCGGCGGGTCAGGTCGCCGGAGGCCGTGATCTCCGCCAGCTCGCCGCGGATCGCCGCCACCGGGCGCAGCGCCCGCCGGGTGACCAGCCAGGTCACGGCGGCGACCACGGCCAGCAGCAGGGGCAGCCCGGCGAGCATCGCCCGGCCCACCGCGGCGACCGCGTCGCGCGTGGCGGTCAGGGCGGCGCCCGCGTAGACGGTGACGGTCTCGCCCGCGGGAGTGGTCGCCTCCACCGCGGCGAACCTGTAGTCGTCGGCCCGCCCGCCCATGGTGGCGCGTCCCGTGGCGTGCCGGACGTCGTCGGAGACGTGCCCGGGGCGCGGGTCCTCCTCGTCCAGGTCGTCGTCCCCCTCCCCCGGCAGGGCGCCGGCCCCCGGCCGCGCCGCCGCCGCGGAGCCGCCCGTCCCGGAGCCGCCCGTCCCGCTGACGGCCTCCAGCTGCTCGCTGGCCGCGCGCACCCGGCCGGACGCGTCCACGATCTGGATCGGGCGCTCCTCGGTGTCGTCCAGGTCCAGCCGGTGGACGGGGGTGCCGGTGGCGAGCTTGGCGGCGATCTCGCGGGCGCTCATCTCCGCCTGCAGGTCGGCGTGCCTCGCGAGGTTCGCCCGCAGCAGGGACATCACGGTCAGCCCCGCGACGGCGAGCGCCACCGCGACCACCGCGGTCGCGCCGACCGTGGTGCGGGCGCGCACCGAGTCGACCAGGCGCGGCATCAGCCGCCCCCGTCCGGACGGTCGGCGCCGCCGTTGGTGGCCAGCCGGTACCCGGCGCCGCGGACCGTGGTGATCGACCGGCGCCCGAACGGCGCGTCCAGCTTGCGGCGCAGCGCGCTCACGTAGACCTCGACGATGTTGGGGTCGCCGTCGAAGGCGCCGTCCCAGACGTGTTCGAGGATCTGCGACTTCGACACCACCTGGCCCGCGTTGGACGCCAGGTGCTCCAGCACCGCGAACTCCTTGGCGGTGAGCTCCACCTGCACGCCGGCGCGCAGCACCCGCCGGGCGGCGGGCTCGATGGTGAGGTCGCCGAGCTCGATGAGCGGCGCGGCGCCCCGGGTGCGGCGCCGCAGCAGGGCCCGGATGTGGGCGAGCAGCACCACGTAGGAGAACGGCTTGGTGAGGTAGTCGTCCGCGCCGATGTCGAGCCCCTCGGCCTGGTCGTACTCGCCGTCCTTGGCGGTCAGCATCAGGATCGGGGTCTCGTCGCCCGCCGCGCGCAGCGCCGAGCAGACCCGGTACCCGTTCATGCCGGGCAGCATGATGTCGAGCAGGATCAGGTCGTAGTCGTTCTCCAGCGCCCGGCCGAGGCCGGTGGCGCCGTCGTGCGCCGTGTCCACCGCGTAGCCCTCGGCGGCCAGCCCCTGCGCCAGCGACCGGGCCAGCCGTCTCTCGTCCTCGACGATCAGCAGGCGCATCGCGGTCCGGCCCTTCTCATCGCCACTGCGTGTTGTGATTGACTCATCGCACAGTGTAATCGGAGCGGCGCTCGGGGTGATGTCCGGCCGAGCGGCCGGTGGCTTCGGGAGGTTGGGATGAGGGCGCTGTCGGGGCGCGGGCCGGTGCTGGTGATCGCGATCGCGCTGGGCGGGCTGGCCGGGTCGGCCGCAACCGTGCTCGCCGCCGGGCTCGCCGGCGGGGACGACGTCCGCGCCCGGCCGGTGGCGCTGCGCCTCGGCATCGAGCGGGCCGCCGGCATCGCGTCGCGGACGGTGCCGGGCGGCCACATCGAGGGCCTGGAGCTGGGCTACAACGGCCGGACGCTGATCTGGGAGGCCGATGTCATCGCCACCGACGGCACCGCGCGGGAGCTGCACATCGACTCCCGCGACGGCCGCGTGGTGGCCGACCGCCTCGACCCGCCGGAGGAGGGCGAGGACGGCGACGACTGCGACGACGGCACCACCGGCCGTCCCGACCAGGCCGCCGCGCTGGGAGCCGCGAAGATCACCGCGGCCCGGGCGGCGCGGGCCGCCCTGGAGGAGGTGCCCGGCACCGTCGCCGCGGTCGACTTCGAGTACCGCCGGACCGCGCACGTCTGGGAGGTCGACGTCACCGACCGCGACGGGCGGGAGCACAAGCTGCGGGTGGACACCGCCACGGGCGAGGTCATCGCCGACGCCCCCGGCGAGGACGACGGCTGACCGGCCGGGCGCCGCGTCACGCGGCGGCCCTGTGTCACTCGGTGGTGCCGCGCCGCGCCACGAGGCCCGCCGAGAGGACCTTCACCCGCAGGCTGCCGCACGACGAGCAGGCCCGGTCGACCCACGGCGGCTGGACGGCCACCCCGCCGAGCCTCCACGCGACCGCGTCGCCGCAGTACCGCACCACGTACACGTCCTCCCACACGCGCATGCAGCCGAGGCAGTGGGAACGCCATTTCTCGGTCGCCGTCTGCACGCTGCGAACCCGCACGCGCAGCCCCTTCGAGGCCACGTGGAGCTGACGGACCTCGCACCGCGGGCGGCCGGGAAAACCTTCCACGGCACGACCGCCCACATTGGTGACATCCAGGCCAACGGTCATCGCTTCCTCCTCCATCCGGAGCACTGAGGGCTTCGACGACCATCACTCTGACGAACATTTCTGAGCCCAGCCTGAAGCACCCTGAAGCGACCTTCAGAACGGCCCACGCCGACAGATCGCACCGACAACGTGCAATTGTCACCAAGAGGGCGAATCGGGCTATTGACACCGCGTCCAGCCAGCTAGACCGCCCGTTGCCGGGATCGCATCATGTCGGCATGAAAGGCATTCTTGGCGACTTGTTTTGCCTTTCACAGCCCATTGCTCGGGCACTTCATGAAAAGGGGTGGTTCAGCTGGATGGGGAGGAATTCGATGATCGAGCGGGAGGCGGCCGGCGTGACCGATTCGAGCCGCAGGCCGGCCCGCCCGGCCAATTCCCCCAGCCGGTCGAGGGTGCGCTCCCGGCCGCGGACGTAGCACAGCATGCGCAGGTCGCCCTCGGTGTGCTGCGCGCCTTCGCCGCCTTCGCCGCCATCGGCGACGTGGTCGACGGCGAGCACCCGTCCGGCGGCCCCGGCCGCCTCGGCGCACCGTCGCAGGATGCGCAGGGCGTCCTCGTCGTCCCAGTCGTGCAGGACGCCCGAGAGCAGGTAGCCGCCCGCCCCGGCGGGAAGCGCGTCGAAGAAGCTGCCCGCCTGCGCGCCCGCCCGGTCGTCCAGGCCCGCCGAGGCGATGGCCTGCCGGGCGCGGTCCACCGGTCCGGCCAGGTCGATCACCGTCCCGCGCAATCCCTCGTGGGCGCGCAGGAGGGCGATCAGCAGGCTGCCGTTGCCGCCGCCCACGTCGACGACATGACCGAGCTCGCCCCACGGGTAGGCGGCGGCCACCGCGGGCGCCTCCGCGACCAGCCGGGACCCCATCAGGGCGTCGAAGGACGCCGAGCGCGTGTCGTCGGCCGCCAGGTCGTCCCAGTACGGACGACCGAACTGGCGCGGGAACGCGGGCTCGCCGGTGCGGACGGTGTGCAGCAACTGGACGAAGCACAGGTCGGCCCGTCCGATGGCGCCGTCGAGGTCGAGCCATGGCCGCAGCCCGCCGGGGTGATCGTCCCGGAGCTGCTCGCCCAGGGCCGTCAGGCCGTAGGCGCCGTCCCCGTCGCGCGAGAGCACCCCCGACGTCACGAGGTGGTCCATCACCCGGCCCAGGGCGTCCCGGTCGGCGTCCACCACCGCGGCCAGGTCACCGGGCGTCGTGCGGCCGGCGGCGATGTGGTCGGCCAGCCGCAGGGTCGCCGCCACCCGGACGGCCATCGGTGTCAGCAGGTCGGCGGCCTTCCACAGATCCCCGCCCCACCCGGTCCCCTCCTCGGCCATGGCGCCTCCTCGCGGAACGTCCGTCCCAGAACGCTAACCCCGCCCTACGACACCGCTACGCCTGGATCACGCGCACCCCGGCCTCGGTGAAGGCGGCCACCTCCGCCTCCGGCACCGTCCCGTCCGTCACCAGGACGTCGATCCGGTCGGTGTCGCAGATGCGGGCGAACGCGCGGTGCCCGACCTTCGAGCCGTCCGCCACCACGACCACCTGGTCGGCGCGCTCGGCCATCAGCCGGTTCACGTCGGCCTCGCCCTCGTTGTGGCAGGTCGCGCCGTGCCGCGCGGTCACCCCGTTCACCCCGATGACCGCCATGTCCAGCGTCACGTGGTCGAAGATCCCGGTGGCGAGCGGCCCGGTCAGCTCGTAGGACTGTGGGCGCGGCACCCCACCGGTCAGCACGATCTTCACATGCGGCCGGACGGCCAGCTCGTTGCCGATGTTCAGGGCGTTCGTCACGATCGTGACCCCCGGGGTCGTCCCCTCGGCGTGCAGGTCGGCGCGGGTGGCGAGGACCCGGGCGACCTCCGACGTCGTCGTCCCGCCGTTCAGCCCGATGATCGAGCCGGGCTTGGCCAGCTCCGCCGTCGCCGCCGCGATCCGCTGCTTCTCGGACGCGTGCCGCGCCGCCTTGTAGCGCAGCGGCAGGTCGTAGCTGACGCTCTGCGCGACGGCGCCGCCGCGGGTGCGGGTCAGCATCTGCTGCTGCGCGAGCTGGTCGAAGTCGCGGCGGATCGTCGCGGCCGACACCCCCATGCGCCGGGACGCCTCCTCGACGGTCAGCTGCCCGGCGTCCGCGAGCATTTCGAGCAGCGCGTTCCAGCGCTCGTGCCGGGCCACACGGCCCCCTTTCGTGCGGGTGGACGGGCTGGGCGATCTCCGTCCCGCGGATTCTAGCCCTGCGCGCCCCTGGTCTTACCTGCGCGTTCTCGCCATGGAACAATCAGCATCGATCATATGCGCGCAGCGAGAGGATCCCATGCCCGTCGCCTCCCTGGCCAACGCCCGGGTCGTCCTGCCGGACGGCGTCCGGCACGGCGCCCTCCACATCGCCGGCGGGACGATCGCGGCCGCGCCCGGACCGGGCGACGTGCTCGACCTCGGCGGCCGGTACGTCGTCCCCGGCTTCGTGGACATGCACGTCCATGGCGGTGCGGGCGCGTCCTACCAGAACCCCGCCGAGGCCCGCCGGGCCGCCGAGTTCCACCTCGCGCACGGGACGACCACCACCATGGCGAGCCTGGTCACCGGAACCCCGGACGAGCTGGCCTCCGCCGTCGCCGGGCTCGCCGACCTCGCCGCCGACGGCGTCATCGCGGGCGTCCACCTCGAAGGCCCCTACCTGTCCCGCGACCGCTGCGGCGCCCACGACCCGGCGCTGCTGCGCCCCCCGGACCCCGCCGAGTTCGGCCGGCTCGTCCGGGTCGGCCGCGGGCA
The DNA here is from genome assembly GCF_900115095.1 of Actinomadura madurae. Taxonomy (GTDB): domain Bacteria; phylum Actinomycetota; class Actinomycetes; order Streptosporangiales; family Streptosporangiaceae; genus Spirillospora; species Spirillospora madurae. Next base: position 192,308 of record NZ_FOVH01000015.1, on the reverse strand, counting down.
TGTCCGCATGATCACCCTCGCGCCCGAGCTGCCCGGCGCGCTCGACCTCGTCCGGGCCGCCGCGGACGCCGGCGTGATCGCCGCCGTCGGCCACACCGACGGCCCCGGCGCGACGGCGCGGGCCGCGTTCGACGCCGGCGCCCGCGTCGCGACGCACCTGTTCAACGCGATGCGCCCGCTGCACCACCGTGAGGGAGGGCCCGTCGCCGCCGCGCTCACCGACCCCCGGGTCACCGTCGAGCTGATCAACGACGGCGTCCATGTGGAACCCGCCGTCGCCCGCCTCGCGTTCGCCGCCACGCCCCGCGTCGCGCTGATCACCGACGCGATGGCCGCCGCCGGGATGGGCGACGGCGACTACCGCCTCGGCGTCATGGACGTCGAGGTCCGCGGCGGCCGCGCCACCCTCGCCGGCGGGACGTCCATCGCCGGCAGCAGCATCACCATGGCCGACGCGTTCCGCCAGGCCGTGACCGAGGCCGGCCTGCCGATCGAGCGCGCCGCCGAAGCGGCGTCCCTCACCCCGGCACGCGCGCTCGGCCTCGACTCCCGGATCGGCTCCCTGGACCCCGGCAAGGACGCTGACCTGGTCGTTCTCGACGACGACCTGAGCGTTTCCTGGGTGATGAGAAAGGGCCGCCGCATCTGAGGACGTCCCGCGTGCCCGAATTCTCGGTGGCAATCAATGGCGTCCACACGTCCGACCAGGGAATCATGGAACCGTGGAACGTTTGCGGGGATGGCCGGTCACCCTGACCGAAGGCCCTGTCGGGCTGCGCCCGCTGCGGCATCGCGACGCCGCCGTCTGGCGCGAGCTGCGGGTCCGCAACGCCGACTGGCTCCGCCCCTGGGAGCCGACGAACCCCGAGACCCCGCTGTTCCGCAGCGGCCTCGGTCCGTACCTCAGCATGGTGCACACGATGCGCCGCGAGGCCCGCCAGGGCCTCGCGCTGCCGTGGGTCGTCACCCACGAGGACGACTTCGCCGGCCAGCTCACCATCGGCGCGATCGTCTGGGGCTCGGCCCGTTCCGCCCAGATCGGCTACTGGGTCGACAAGCGCGTCGCCGGACGCGGCGTCATTCCCACCGCGGTCGCCCTCGCCGTCGACCACTGTTTCTTCACCGTCGGCCTGCACCGGCTGGAGGCGAATATCCGCCCGGAGAACACCGCGTCCCGCCGCGTCGTCGAAAAGCTCGGATTCCGGGAAGAGGGAATTCGGCGCCGCCATCTGCACATCGACGGCGCCTGGCGCGACCACATCTGCTATGCCCTCACCGTCGAGGACGTCCCCGGCGGCCTGCGCGCCCGCTGGCTCGCCGACCGTAAACAGGCATTTCCCCGGCACACCTGAGCCGGACGTGACTTTCCGGCCGTAAGAATCCTCCGTTCGAGAAGGCCCGGCAAACGGAGAGTAACGGCGAGATCGATCTCGCGACACACCGCCCCTTATGCTCGTCAACCTCTGACACCCCCTCGTACCGTGCGGGGCGTGACCCTGCTCCCATTGCACGTTCGCGCGCCGAAAGTCGGCCCGCCTCCTGAGCGTGCCCTGGGGCGGTGGGGCCGATGAGCAGCGCCGTCCTCTATCTCGCGATCGTCGCCGTCTGGGCCGTCGTCCTCGTACCCATGTGGCTGCGCCGCGACACCGAGGCGACCGGCATCTCCCGTCTCCTCCACAAGCGTCCCGACGAGTCCGTCGCCGAGGACGACGAGGAAGAGGAGGCCCCGGAGCCCCGCCGCCCGGTGAGCCGCGCCACCGTGATCGCCCGGCGCCGCCGCCGCACCACGGGCCTCACGGCCCTGGTCCTCACCGCCGTCGCCGTCGCCGCGTCCGGCGTCGCGCCCTGGTGGATCACCGCGCCCCCGGCCCTGCTGCTGGCGGGCCACCTCGCCCTGCTCCGCGTGGCCGTCGGCATGGACACCGCCCGCCGCCAGGCCGCCGCCGCACGGGCCCGCGCCGCGGCCCGCGCCCGCGCCGACCAGGCCCGCCGCGCCGCCGAGGCCACCGAAGCCGCCGAGGTCATCGAGCTCCCCGCCCCCGACGAGGTCTTCGACCAGTACGCCGACGACCGCCGCGCCGTCGGCGAATAACGGATGCGCGAGCACCCCACGATGTTTGCTAACCTTACGGAGTCCTCGGGGCTGTAGCGCAGTCCGGTAGCGCACCTCGTTCGCATCGAGGGGGTCAGGGGTTCAAATCCCCTCAGCTCCACCGAGACATCCCAGGCAAGAGGCCGGTTCAGGAGAAATCCCAAACCGGCCTCTAATCATTTGCCACCACATCGCCACCAAGCCCACCCGACACCAGATGGCACGCGCGACCACCCAAACGTCACACCCCGGCCGCACCGCCGCGGTCACGGCTTCGTGACGTAGCCCTCACCTCGGACACGAGGTCGTTACCGGAGACGCACCTGCGTCCGCCTCCCATTCGACGCGAGACCGTCCACGTCCCTGCGTAGTGCAGGCGTACCGTGGCCGGTCTGCCGGTCTGCCTGGCGATCGGCCGGTTGCGTAGGTACGCCGCCCCGCCCGGCGCAGCTGGCGGTACTCTCGGCGGCCTTCCCGGAACAGGTGGCCGGGGTGCTGGAGCGTTATAAGCGGCGAACTGCCCGGCTGCCTGTGCGGGTCGGGGCGGTGGCGCGAGAGTGGCGAGTCGGGCTGGTTCCCGTGTGCTCTCGGCTCTGGGTGTGCCGGCGTCGCGGCACACTGCGATACGGCCCCTGTTCCAACGGTGGCGATCCCGCGGGTGCTGGGCGCAGACGATTTCTCTCTGCGGCGCTCCCGCTCCTACGCAACAGCGTCGATCGACGCCGAGGCCCGCTGGCGAGTCGATGTCCTGCCCGACCGCGGGTCCGATGCCTTCACCGTGTGGCTGCGCGAGACCCCGGGCATCGGGATCGTCTGCCGGAATCGCGCGGTCGTGCCGATCCGCGACGAATGGCCGGTTGACCAGGCCCGGCGGCCGCGGTGCCGTCTCATCTGGCACCGTAGTGCGGCGCTTAACTCCACGGCGCGCGCGTTTCAAACCTGCTGGCGCATCAGCCGTCCCATCGTGCACCGCGTCACTTGCCGGCCCTGCCGACGTACCTGCTGGTGCACCCGGCGAGCACCGGAGACGCCGTAGTTGGCTTGGTGGACGAATTGGATCCGCTCGGTCAACACGGCATCTCGGCGGGTTCCGGGTCGAGGCGGTCGGCATTCGTGGCCGTAGTAGGTGCCCGGGCATAGGCCCAAGACCCGACAGACCGGAACTGGCCCCGAATTGTGTCCATTCAGGGTGGGGCGTGACCTGTGGGGTTGAGCTGGCTTGATCTTCGCTGAATGGATTGTGCCCGCGGGTGGCGCGAGCGAAGGATGGTCGGGTGCGGGGCGGGCGGTCATGCCTGCTGCGGCCTGCGGGGTGGCTCGCTGTCGAGGCCGGCTGCCAGGGTCGCCGGTGATGCGATGCGGCGTGGCCAGGTCCAGGCGGAGCGCAGGATGAAGGCCAGGAGCAGCACCTCGAGTCCGATGGACAGGCCGTAGAAGTAGGAGTAGGTCCAGGTCTCCCCTGCCGCGTTGAACATCGAGACGGGGATGTAGAGCGTTGCGACGACGAGGTTGATGGTGCGGTTGACACCGGCGGGCAGTGTCGCGGAGAGCAGGATCATGAGGATCGGGATGGCCATGAGCGTGAGCGCGATGGCGACGAAGGTCGGGCCGGTGTCGAACTCGTGGACGCTGCCGGCCAGGAGGTCGTCGAGGAAGCCGGGCTTGTACAGGGCGAGGTAGTCGACGTAGATGTAGAGGAACATGAAGCTGGTCCATGCCGCTGCGAGCTTGGCCTGCACGGGCATGCGCAGATCTTCCAGCGTGCTCGGGGACGGCGGATTCCCTGGTGCGGCGTGGGATTGAGGCGTTCTCATCACAATGCTCCCTGGCTTGATCGGGTGGGTGCTTTCACCTTCACGGACGCCGGCGGCGGGCACATCAGCCGCGGAGCCTTATTCGACCTGGCCGTTGGCACAGCCGGGCTCTTGTACTTTCGGCGAATACACCGAGCACGCGGGCTGCCTAGGCTGATCAGATGGCCACCAACGCACTCCGCTCGCTGTGGGCCGAACCTCGACCCATGAATGCCCCGGAGCTGGGGCCGCGGGACTGGGCCTTGGTCGCAGTACTGATCTGCTGGTCGGTGGTGGAAGCGGTGCTTCGCCAGGACCTGGCGCCACGCCCGCTGCTGCTACTCGCGGTGCTCGCGGTCCTCGGCCCCCTGCTGTGGCGACGCACGCACCCGCTCGTCGCGGTTGCGGTCTCCTTCGGCACGTTGACGATCGTCGACATCGTCAGAATCCTCACCGGGTCGCAAGGCGCCCTGCTGAACAGCAGCATCGCGGTGCTGATCCTGGCCTACGCCTTGTTCCGGTGGGGCTCTGGCCGGGAAGCCGCAAGCGGCCTCGGCGTCATCGTGCTCTGGCTGGCTGTCATCACCACCCTCGGCGCCGACCCCACCAGCCTGGCGGAGGTGGTCGCGGGATACGCGTTCTTCCTGTCCGCCGCCGCGCTCGGCACCGCGATCCGCTATCGCACGAAGATCCGCATCCGCGACATCGACCACGCCAAGGCCCGCGAACGCGAACAGCTCGCTCGTGAACTCCACGACACCGTCGCCCACCACGTCTCGGGCATCGCCATCCAGGCCCAAGCAGGACGTGCCGTCGCGGCCTCCCACCCCGAGCGTGCCATCGAGGCCCTGGCCGTCATCGAGGACGCAGCGACCCGCACCCTCACCGAGCTGCGCGCCATCGTCGGCGTGCTCCGCGCCACACAGGACACCGAGTTCGCGCCGCAGCCCGGCGTGGCCGAGGTCGAGCAGCTCGCCACCGATGGCCGGACGCGTCCCTGCGTCAAGGTGACGCTATTCGGAGAGTTCGACGACCTCAGCCCGGCGGTCGGGGCCGCGATCTACCGCCTGGCCCAGGAGTCCATCACCAACGCTCGACGGCACGCCCGTCACGCGACCCAGGTCACCGTCGCCGTCACAGGCGACGCCGACCAGGTACGGCTGACCATCGACGACGACGGCTCCGCCGCCGGCGGCCGCGCCCCAGCAGGCTACGGCCTGGTGGGCATGCGGGAACGCGCCTCACTGCTCGGCGGCACCTTCCACGCAGGCCCCACCGCCGAGCGGGGCTGGCGGGTAGAGGCGGTCCTGCCTCGAACCGGGACACCACGATGAGCATCAGGGTCCTCATCGCCGACGACCAGCCCATCGTGCGCACCGGGCTGACCATGCTGCTCGACGCCCAACCCGACATCGAAGTGGTCGGCGCGGCCGCCGACGGACGCGAGGCAGTCCGCCTGGCGCTCCAGCTGCGCCCCGACGTCGGCCTGTTCGACATCCGAATGCCGCTGATGGACGGCATCGAAGCCACCCGACGCCTCGCCGGCCCCGACGTCACCGATCCCCTGCCGATCGTGGTCATCACCACCTTCGACCTCGACGATTATGTCCACGGGGCGCTCAAAGCCGGCGCCCGCGGGTTCCTACTCAAGGACGCCGGACCCGCCCTGCTGACCCAGGCCATCCACGCCGCCGCCGACGGAGACGCACTGATCGCACCCAGCGTGACTGTCCGACTACTCGCAGCGTTCGCCCACGCACAGACCCCACCACCGAGGCAGCCGATAGAACCGCTCACCGCCCGCGAGGAGGAAGTCCTCGTGCCTGTAGCCCAAGGCCGCACCAACAATGAGATCGCCAGCGAGCTCCATATCACCCCAAGCACCGTCAAAGCCCACCTCGCCAGCCTCATGCGAAAGCTCGGCGCCCGAAACCGCGTCGAGGTCGCCATGTGGGCCCACGAGACCGGCCGCATCTGACGCCGCAAAGGCACCCGCCGCCGTTTGCCGCAACCCCCCCACAGCGTCACAAAGCGGCTCGCGCGCATATCGATCAGCGCACTCCCCCGGTTCGTTGCTATTGCCACCGAACACCTCGACGCGCGTACCTGGTGGACGGGTGGTTGGAGGTCGGTGCGCTGCTCACCGATCTCGAGCTGCAGAAGTCCAGCACCATCGACCCTACGATCTGGGTGTGCCGGAGGCTGCTCGGCAATCCCCCGGTCGAGGAACGGACCTCGTTGGCCCTCGCATTCACATCCGTGATCTGGCTCGACCGCTCGGGGTTGATCATTGCTTGCCCCGTCAGCCTGGCGTGAGGCTTTATGAGGGGAACGCTGTGGTGGGACGCTTGGAGCCGCGGCAGGAGGCCGCGTTGGGCGGTGACCCGGACGCGACGCGCGACTACGCGGCGGTGCTTGAGGGTGAGCGGCGGTTCGCCGAGGCTGAATGGTGGTACCGGGAGGCCGCCAGCCGAGAAGCGCGGCCGCGCTCTGAGGGTTACGGACCCGTCTGGCCGCCCTCGTTCATCCACGGCATCCCAGGCGCCTGGACGTCCCATAACCATGCTGCGATCCGGGCACTGGTGCTCGGACTGTTCGGACCGATCACTTGCGGCGTCACCTCTATCCCGGCGATCCTTCTCGGGCACGTGGCGTGGGCGCGGGTGCGCCGCTCCGGCCAGCCCGGCATCGGGTTGGCGATCGCCGGAGCCGCGCTCGGCTGGATGATGGTCGTGGTCTGGGGACTGGTCATCCCTCAACTGGTTTGAGCCTCGTCAGACCGCCGCAATGCCTACGCGGAGAACGACGAGACGTCCAGGAATGCGGTACGGCTGAACAAGCGGTTTCCTAATCGCGCCAACCGGCATCGTCTCCAGCGGGTTCTTCGGGATGCTACCGGCACGCTCGACCGCGACAGGGCCGAGGAGGCCGAGGAGCGGCTGGCGCGTCGGCGGCCGAAGACGTGGCGGAAGGAACCTGGTCTACCGCTGGGGGACTGGGTCGAAAGCAGGCTGCAGCGGCGCAGCCGGCGGGCGAAGCTGCGCACTCTTACCAAGGCGCGTGTCGCCACCAAGGGGACCGTCAAGCGGCATTGGTAGCCACCTGTTTCGGTGGGAGCGATCCTCGAAGGCGTGAGTTGCGGCGTTTGCCTTGCTGAGGCGGTGGGGCGCGGCGGGCGGGAATGGAATGGTCATCCCGCCCGCTGCGTCTTGGTTGTGCGGTGTCAGGGGGTTGGGGTGGCGGTTAGGAGTTGGAACTGGTTGAAGGTTAGTTTCACCCTGTTGTTCCGGGCGTCTGCTGTGCCTAGTGACTTGCCGGTGAAGGGGTCGGTTAGGTGGTAGCGGGCGTTTCCCAGGCCTCGTAGTTCTATTGTGCCGTTCCATTGGGGGGCGTAGAAGGCGTAGTGGAGGGTCCTGCCCTTGGCGATTACGTGTGCTTCGGGCTTGTCGAAGCCTATGTCGTATAGGTCGCCCCTGTAGATGCCGGTGGGGAGCATGTTGTTCTTGTAGAGGGCGATCCATTTGCGCCAGAGGGCTTCCCGTTCGGGGGTTAGCGCGTTTGGATCGTCCGGGGTGTCCTGCGGGTAGGTGAACTTGGTCGACAGGACGGCTCCTACGCCGTAGCTGGAGGCGAAGTCGTCGCCTCCGTCGGAGAGTTCGACGTGGTCGCCGGCGTAGCTGCTGCCCGGCCCCATCAGGGCCTTCATCGTCTTGCCCTTGGTCCGGACCTGGTAGGACGACTCCGGGTCCGACGCCGGGTACTGGTCGACGTACGGCAGGTTGTGGAAGGCGAAGGCCGTGCCGCAGGGGCACAGTTCGATGAGGGCGTTCGGGTTCGCCTGATGTGCGGCTTCGTAGATCGCCTTCCAGAAGCGGGCCACGCCTTCGGTCGATTCTTCGGGCCGGGCGTGCCGGTGGGCCGGGTTGTAGCAGGGGGTGACGCCGTTGAGGTGCTGGCCGTCGATTTTGAGGCCTTCGTAGCCCCAGTCGCCGATGAATTTCTTGGCTTGGCGGACGAAGTAGTCGACGGTCGGCTGGTAGGCGGGGCACAGCGTGTAGGCGTCCCACCAGGTCACTTCTTGCTTGTTGCCGTCGCGGTCCAGCAGGAGCATGTCGGGGTGTTCGGTGAACAGATTGCTTCCGGGGTCCGCCGCCAGTGGGGCCCACCAGAGGCGGGGGCGCAGGCCCGCGTCCCGGATCTGCTTGGTGAAGGCTCGCATGTCCGGTTCGCCTTGCGGGAACTTTTGGGGGTTGAGGTCCCAGTCGCCTTCGTTGGTCTGCCAGCCGTCGTCGAGGACGGCCCAGTGGAGGCCGACCTCGCGCACTTTGGGAAGTGTCCCGATGACTTGGTCGACGGTGAAGTCGCGCTCGTAGCCCCAAGCGCACCAGATGGGCTCGAAGGCCGAGTCGGGGGCGTCGGGGGCGCGCAGGGAAATGTCGCCCATGTAGTCGCGGTAGCGTTGGAGGGGCACGAAGTGGTCGCCCGGGGCTGCCGTCAGGAATGTGGTTTCCGTGGTCAGGTGCCGGCCCGGTTTCAGGGTGCGGTCGGTTTCGGCTTTGATGGCGATGCTCGCTCCGCGGGTTGTTCTGCGGACGGGCATGCTCAGGATTCTCGCTACGGGTTCGACGTGGCCGACAGAGAGGCCCGCGCCGCGGCGCCAGACGGTTGCGAGGGGTGTTCCGCCGCCGTAGTCGGATGAGTCCATTCCCAGGGAGTTCTCCTGGAAGAAGTCGTCCTTCATTGGTTGCACCCAGTCGCGGCGGTCCTCGTGGGTGGTGCCGGAGAAGGTGTAGAAGCCGCCGGGTTTCTCGATGAGTTCGTGGGCTCCGTTGCGCCATCCGGTGACCTTCAGCGCGGTACGCGACCGGTTGGTGTAGGTCACCTTCATCAGGATCATTCCGGGCAGGCGCTTGAAGGAGGTCAGCTCGACCGTCTTCCGCACGCCATTGTCGGCGTCGCCGTGGATGGTCACGTGGACGCCCGCGCCGTGCCGGGGGTGCCGGGTCTTGCGGGTCCGGTGTCCGCGGTAGGCGAACGCCTCGATGGCCCCGCCTTGCAGGAGGAGGGCTTCACCGGCGTCGAAGCGCGTGATGCCGACGTCCTTCAGGGCCACCCGGCTGCGCAGCTCGTCGTCGAACTCCAGGGTGATGGTGGTGTCGCCTACCCCGACGACGTCGGCGGCGCTCGCGGGGGTGGCGGTCATGACCCCGGCGGGGAGGGCGGTCGCTCCGGCGCCTCCGAGGGCGATCTTCAGTACGGTGCGCCGCTTCATGTCAGGCTCCCCTCGGGCTCGGCCGCCGGCGCGGCCGCGCCCTTCTGCTCGTCGGTGTAGATCATCAGGGTCGAGCCGCCGATCGCGAGGACGATGCCGATGACGGCGTAGACCGATGGGACCGTCTGGTAGATCGCCAGGGACAGGATGACGGTGAGCACCGGGGACAGGGCGTTCGTCGAGGGCGCCACGATCGTCGCCTTCCCGCGGCTCAGCGCCATGACGAGGAACAGCGCACCGATCGCGTTGAGTATCTGTGTCGCGGCGGTGAGGGTGGGGGCCTTCCAGGTGAAGTCGCCGGGGAGCCCGCCCATCATGACGATCGCGACGGGGATCAGCAGCAGTCCGCTGATGGTCATGTAGGCGAAGGTCGTTCCGTCGTTGACGCCGACCGTGGCGGCCTTCTTCATGTAGAAGGCCTGGACGCCCCAGGCGACGAAGATGCCGATCGCGTAGATCAGCCAGGGGCCCGTGGAGGCGTCGCCGTCGCCGTCCGAGATGTTGAACAGCAGGAGGGCCGCCAGGGCGGCGACGAGCCCGATCGCCGAGAGCGTGGTGAGCCGTTCCCGGAGGAACGCGATGGCCATCAGCGCGGTGATGGCCGGGGACAGCGCGATGATCGGGAAGATCAGGTAGGCGGGGCCGACGGTGAGCGCGTGGAAGAGCAGCAGCTGGCCGCCGGCGCCGGTCAGCCCGATGACCAGGCCGTAGCCGGCCGCGACGGGCCGGCGGTCGAAGGTGACGCCGCGCAGCCCGAAGTAGGTCGGGATGAGCATCGTCAGCGCCCAGACGATGTAGATCATCTCGTCCGGGTAGTCGTACCACTTCGTCGGCAGGTTGGAGAGAGCGCCCCACGTGCCCCAGAAGGCCACGAGCAGCGCGGCGTAGATGACCCAGCTTCTGTCGTTCTTCATCGTCTTCTCCCTACGACGTGCTGGATGCGGTTTGCAGGCGCTGGAGCGCGTCGTGGCTCAGCGGGTCGGCGCTCAGCTTCGCGGCATAGATCGCGGCGCCGATGTCGGGTGGGAAGAGGGGGTCGCGCAGCTCGAAGGCGGCGTACCGCTCGCCGAGTTCGCGGTGGAAGGCGTCCAGGATCGACGGGCCGGCGTTGAACACTCCGCCGGAGTAGGAGACGGGCACCGGCCGGCCCGGCGGGAACCCGAGGTGCGTGCGCGCGGTGTCAACGGTCTCGGCCAGTTCCCGCGCGGCCTCGGTGAGGATGCCGGCCCCGTGGCGGTCTCCCTGGTCGGCCGCGGTGACGACCAGCCTGCTGAGGGCTGCGATCTTGCTCCGGCTCCCCTGCCAGCGGTTGAGCACCACGTCGACCAGGTCGAGATCCTCGTCGAGGTCCAGGTGCTCCTTGATCAGCGCGTGCAGGGGGCCGGCGGGCAGGCGGCCGTCGCTCATCTTGGAGAAGCAGCTGAGCCCGCGGATGCCGATCCAGTAGGCGGACCCCTCGTCGCCGAACAGCTCGCCCCAGCCGCCGACGCGGACGCGGCGGCCGTCGCGCTCGCCGTAGGTGATGGAACCGGTGCCGCTGACGACGTTGATCCCGTCCTCGCAGCCGAGGGAGCCCGCCCAGCTGCAGACCATGTCGTTGCCGCAGGCGAAGCGGTCGTGCCCGAGGGCATCGCGGGCGGACGCGTTGAGGGTGGCGATGTCGCCGCTGACCTCGCCGTAGGTCGGGAGGCCGAAGAACGCGTGCCGGACGTCCCCGGACGCGATGCCGGCCTTGGCGCAGACGTCCGCGACACCGTCCCGCAGAACGCGGCCGACCAGGTCGATGCCCACCGAGAAGTAGTCGGTGGACGGGCCTTCCACCTGCGCGGTGATCTCCCCGTTCCCGGTGACCAGGCTGAAGGCGGTCTTCGTCCCGCCCCCGTCGACTCCGAGGAACATGGTCACGCCCCGGCTCCGGGCGCGATGGCCGCCCGCGGCGGCTCAGCCGAGCGGGTGGATGGTGACGCCTTGCACGACACGGTTGACCTCCTGTGCGGGGAACGGGTTGTCGGGTCGGTGTCCTAGACGGAGGGAGGTGTGCAACGCGATAACCTGCGCGAACAGGGCATAGCAGAGCGCTACCAGGGCATCGTCCAAGCCGTCCAGTCCTGGGAGGCGCCAGAGGTCCTCCCCGGGCTCGCCGTCCTGGGCGGTCAGGGCGAGGACGCCGTCCGGCGCGAGCGACCGGCGGAGCTCCTCCACCAGGTCGAGGTCGTAGCGCCGGGTGTAGGCGTCGTTGGACACGTAGACCACGGCCAGCGTCCGATCGTTCAGCACGGCCTTGGGGCCGTGCCGGAAGGCCAGGGGCGACTCGGCGTGGGTCACCACGTCACCGGCGGCCAGCTCCAGCAGCTTGAGCGCCGACTCCTGCGCGAGGCCCCGCAGTGGGCCGCTCCCGAGATAGACGAAGCGCTCGTAGCCCGCCGCGGCCAGCGACCGGGCTCGTTCGGCGATGGCGGGCAGCGCGCGTTCGGCGGCGGTGGCGAGCCGGTGGACGGCCTCGTCGGCCGTGCCGTCGCCGAGTACGAGCAGGACGCCGAGCACCATGCACGTGAAGCTCGACGTCATGGCGAAGCCCTGGTCGTTGGCCGCGGCCGGCATGCGCAGCACCATCGAGGACTCCGCGCCGGCGTGCTCCTGGTAGAGCAGACCGTCCGGGTTGCAGGTGACGACGAGATGGTGGCACTCGGTCAGGAGCCGGTCCGCGAGTCGGGTCGCGGCGACGGCTTCGGGGCTGTCCCCCGAGCGGGAGAACGAGACCAGCAGCGTCGGCACGTCCTCCGCGAGGCAGCCGTGCGGGTCGGCCACCAGCTCCGTGCTGGCGACGGCCTCGACGCGGCGGCCGAGGCGGCGGCCGAGCGCCGGCGCCAGGAGCTCGCCGGCGTACGCGGACGTCCCCGCACCGGCCAGCACGATGCGCACGTCACGGCGATCGAGCAGCGGACGCAGGAAGGCGTCGCGCTTCCCGCCCAGCGCCGAGACCGTCTTGGCCACCTCGCGCCACAGGGCGGGCTGTTGCGCGATCTCGCGGGCCGTCCGGCCCGCTCCGCGGTCGTCGAGTTCGCCGGCTGCGTACCCCAGGGTTCGATCCATGAAGGTCGGGTTCCTCCTCGCGTGGGTGGATCTCAACGGCGCCGGCCGCCGCGGGCGCGCGTCCGCGGCACCGCCGGGCCGTCACCGTGGCGCCGGACGGGATCGAGGGGAAGTCCGCTCACGGTGGTGCTCCCCCCGTCCTCGCCGGATGGTCTATCCGGAACGTAAGTGGTATGCGTTTGGTTTGTCAATGGCCTAGATCCGGCATTCTTTGGTTCGACCCCGGTAGCGACGGCGCAGGCCAGAAGGGGCAGAGCACGCGGCGGCCCGAACTGGACGATCAGCTCAACCGGTATGCTTCTGGTATGACTGTTGAGCAGACGCCGCTGCCCCGCGGCCTGTTCGCCGACGACGCGCTCCCCCTGTACGAGCGCACGGCCGCGCAGTTGCTCGAAGACCTGCGGGCCACCGCCGCGCGCGCCGGTGACCGGCTGCCGTCCGAGCGGGCGCTCGCGGCCCGGTACTCCGTCTCGCGGGTGACGCTGCGGGCCGCCCTCGCCGAACTGGAGTCCCGGGGCATCGTGCGTCCGGCCTCGTCACGCGGCTGGTTCGTCGCCGAGCTCCAGGTCCCCGAGCAGGCGGCGGCGCCCACCGTGACGGCCCCGCAGGTCCAGGGCTTCGCCGACTACGCGCAGGCCAACGGCCTGACGGCGCGCAGCGAGGTCCTGTCCGCCACGGTGCGCCCGGCGACGGTGTCGGAGGCCGAGCAGCTCCGCATCGCCCCCGGTGCCGACCTCTTCGACCTCCACCGGCTCCGCTTCCTCGACGACCTGCTGGTCGTGCTCGAACACAACCGGCTCCCGCTGGCGGCCTGCCCGGCCCTGGCCGGGACCGACTTCAACAGCGCCTCGCTGTACGCGACCCTCCGCGCGGCGGACCCACCGCAGCTGCCGCGCGTCGCCGACTACGAGGTCGAGGCCCGCCATCCGACGCCGCGGGAGATCGAGCTGTTCAAGATCGGCGACACCATGCCGATGCTCGTCGCGACCCAGCTGACCTTCAACCAGGCGGAGCGCCCGATAGAGCTGACCGTCCAGGTCTACCGGGGCGACCGCTACCGGTTCCGCGCCTCGATCACCAACTGATCGGGCCGTCCTGATTCAGGCGTCCTGGGCAAGGCGTGCTCGTCGCGTCTCCAGGAAGATCCGCTCGGTGTCGTTGGTGGCCAGGGCGATGGCCTCGTCGTAGGCGGCGACGGCCTCGGCGGTACGGCCGAGGCGGGCGAGGAGGTCCGCGCGGGTGGCGGGCAGCAGGTGGTAGCCGGGCAGGTCCAGGTCGTCGACGATGGCGAGCGCCGCGTCCGGTCCGTGCACCTCGGCGACGGCGACCGCGCGGTTGAGCGCCACGACCGGTGTCGGGGAATGCCGCAGCAGCTGGTCGTACAGCGCCAGCACCTGCGTCCAGTCGGTCGCCGGGCCGTCGGTGTGCACGGCGTTGATCGCGGCCTGCAACTGGTACGGCCCCGGCCGCCCCCGCCGCAGGCACCGCCGCACCAGCTCGTGGCCCTCGGCGATCAGCTCCCGGTTCCAGCGCGACCGGTCCTGCTCGGCCAGCACCACCAGCTCGCCCGAGGGCCCCACCCGTGCCGGCCGCCGCGCCTCGGTGAGCAGCAGCAGCGCCAGCAGGCCGATCGCCTCCGGCTCGTCGGGCATCAGCTCGGCCAGCTCCCTGGCCAGCCGGACCGACTCCAGGCACAGGTCCGTGCGCAGCAGCTCCCCCGACGTCGAGGCATAGCCCTCGTTGAAGATCAGGTAGAGCACGGTCAGCACCGAGGCCAGCCGGTCGGGGAGGTCGGCGGCGGCGGGCACCCGGTAGGGGATGCGGGCGTCGCGGATCTTCTTCTTCGCCCGGACGATCCGCTGGGACACCGTCGCCTCGGGCACCAGGTAGGCCCGCGCGATCTCCGGCACCTCCAGCCCGCCCAGCAGCCGCAGGGTGAGCGCGGTCTGCGCGAGCGGCGACAGCGCCGGGTGGCAGCAGGTGAACATCATCCGGAGCTGGTCGTCGCGCACCGGTCCCACCTCCTTCGGCTCGTCGGGCTGGTGCAGCAGCAGCGCCTGCGCATGGCGGGCCTCCCTGGTCGACTCCCGGCGCAGCCGGTCGATCGCCCGGTTCCGGGCGGTGGTCACGATCCAGGCGCCGGGGTTGGGCGGCGGCTCCTCCCACTTCTGGACGGCGGTGGCGAACGCGTCCTGCACCGCCTCCTCGGCCAGCCCGATGTCACCGAGGACGCGCGTCAGCGTCGCGACGCACCGCCCGTACTCCGCCCGGTAGATGGCGTCCAGATCATCCGTTCTCAGGCCCACTGCGCGTCCATGAAGGGCCGCACCTCGACCGGTTCGCCGCAGGCCAGCGCGCATTTCTCGGCCCAGGCCAGCGCCTGGTCCAGGTCGTCGCACTCGATCACCCAGAACCCGCCGAGCTGCTCCTTGGTCTCGGCGAACGGGCCGTCGGTCATCGTGGTCGTCCCGTTGCCCGGACGCACCACGGTGGTCGCGTCCGAGGGCAGCAGGCCCCCCACGAACACCCACGAGCCCGCCGCCTGCATCTCCTCGGTGACCTTGGACGTCCGGGCCATCTGCGCGCGCATCTCCTCCTCCGGGGGCTCCGGCGCGCTCTCGTCGAACTGGACGGCGATCAGGTACTTCATCACGATCAACTCCTCGACTCCATCAACCGGCCGCGTGCGCCACCATCAGCACCTTTCCATGCCGGCCGCCCCCGTGCCGGAAGCCGGGACGATCTCCGGGAGGTCCGTCGCGGTGTCCCCGTCCTCCGGGATGCCGTCACCGCCGCCGGACGCGTCCCGCACGTGCCTGAACGCCCACACGGCGAGGACGGCGAGGACGGCGTAGATGACGGCACTGACCAGGCCGACCACATGCACACCGGACGTGAACGCGTCGCGGGCCGCGGCCAGCAGGTCCTCGCTCTGCCCGGCGGGCAGCCGGCCGGCCGCGCCGACCGCGCGGTCGACGCTCTCCCGGGCGGCGTCCGCCACGTGGGGCGGCAGCGTGCCGAGCGCGTCCTCCACGCCGCCCCGGTACACCGCGGTTCCGAGCGTGCCGAGGGTGGCGATGCCGAGCCCGAGGCCGAACTCGGTGGTCGTCTGCACGATCGACGCCCCGGAGCCGGCCCTGTCCGCCGGCACCGCGCCCATGGCGAGGTGGTTGCAGAGCGCGGCCAGCGGCGCCGTGCCGAGCATGACGACGCACATCGCGATGAAGACCGTTTCCGGGCCGGACGCCGAGTCGGCCAGCACGAAGAGCGTGTAGCCGACACCGGCCACGAGCAGCCCGCCCGCGATCAGGTACGCCGGGCGGACGCGATTCGCCAGCGACGGGGTGACCAGGTTGCCGATGATCATCAGCACGTTGGGCACCAGCAGGAGCAGACCGGCCTTGAGAGGGGTGAGGCCGGCGACGTTCTGCAGGTACAGCGTGACGAGCAGGAGCGTTCCGGTGCCCACCATGGCGGTCACGAAGAACAGGCCCAGCGCGGAGCTGAACGTCCGGTCGCCGAACATGCTCAGGTCGAGCAGCGGATGGGGCAGGCGCCGCTGCCGCCGGACGAACACCACCGCCACCGCGATGCCGACCGTCAGCGCGACCGCGGGCGTCCGCGCCCAGCCGTGGGCGGCCAGTTCCTTGAGCCCGTAGACGAACGGCAGGATCGCCGCCAGGGACAGCACGACGCTGAGCGGGTCGAGCCTGCCGGACCGCGGTGCACGCTGGTCGGGAAGCAGGAAGGGACCGAACACCAGCAGCAGCACGATCCCGGGCACGGCGACCAGGAACACCGAGCCCCACCAGAAGAACTCCAGCAGCACGCCGCCCACGAGGGGACCGAGGGTCATCCCGCCCATGAAACAGGTCAGATAGACGGCGAGGGCGCGGCTGCGCTGCCGCTGGTCGGTGAACATGCCGGTGACCAGGGCCAGCACCGACGGCATGACCGCGGCACCGGCCACGCCGAGCAGCGCGCGGCTCGCGATGAGCATCTCCGGGCTGGTGGAGAACGCCGCCGCCACGGAGGCGATGCCGAACAGGGCGCCGCCGGCGAGCAACAGCCTCTTGCGGCCGATCCGGTCACCGAGGGTGCCCATGGTGACCAGGAAGCCCGCTATCAGGAAGCCGTAGATGTCGACGATCCACAGTTGCTGGACGCCGCTCGGGGCGAGCCCCGCGGTCAGGTGCGGGACGGCCAGGTACAGAACGGAGAAGTCCATCGAGACCAGGAACGTGGGCAGGCCGAGCACGGCCAGCGCGGCCCATTCGCGCCGTCCGGCTCTGGGGGTGGTGGTCGCGGTGCTCTCGTGGAGCGGCGGGGTGACCGACATCGCGGGGCCTCCGGTGTGCGGCGACCGGCCGGTGCCGGTCTCTCACCCTCGCTACGAACGGGTCCGGCGCCGTTCGACACCTCGCGGGAAAAGATTCGGCGTACTCGTCCGCACGGGCTCCTGGCCGGCGGCGGGCTCAGCGGGACGGGATGACCGCGACGGGGCACTCCGCGTGGTGGATGACTCCGTGGGTCGTCGAGCCGAGCTGCGGTGGGGGCCACCGGTCGTGGGCGCCGACCACCAGCAGGCGGGCGTCGCGGGAGGCGTTGGACAGCGCGATGACCGGGTGTTCCAGGACGATCTCGTCGACGACGTCCACGTGGGGGTACTTGTCCCGCAGGGGCCTGTAGGCGGCGATGAGCTGGTTGCGCAGGTCCAGCTCGATCTGCTCGGCGTCGATGACGTAGCCGGCCTCGATCAGGGTCGCGAACGTCTGCCAGGCGTGGACGACGCGGAGCCGGGCCCCGTGGACGGCGGCGGCGTCGAAGGCGTAGTCGAGCACCTGGTCCACGTCCCGCAGCAGGTCGATCCCCACGATGACCTCGCCGCGGTCCGCGGCGTCGCCACGGACGATCACGACCGGGACGGCGGAGCGCCCGGCCATCTTCAGGCTCGTCGATCCCAGCAGCAGGCTGGCGAAGCCGCCCCGGCCGCGGCTGCCCAGCACCAGCTCGAACGCGTTCTCCGACTGCTCCCGCAGGGCCTTGGACGTCTCCTCGGCGACCAGCGCGGTGGTCGCCACCAGGTCCGGCCACCGCTCGTGCACGTGCTCGACCGCGGCGACGAGGACCGCGTGCCCCGCCTGGGTCGTCTGCTCGACGATCTCCGGTGGCGCGAACAGCGGGGCCTTGTAGGGCCAGCTCTCGACGGCGTGGACGATGTGCAGAGGGCGCCTGCGCAGGACGGCGTCCGCGGCGGCCCAGTCGAGGGCGCGGTCCGACGCCTCGGACCCGTCGGTGGCGACGACGATCGTCTCGGACATCGCGATCCCCTTCTCGTCACTCTCGGTTCATTTCGCGTTACCGCGCGGGATTGATGTGCTCTAGGCGGTGTTCCCGCTGACCAGGACTTTGGCACGCGACGACCGGGACCTTGGTCCCTGTCCACCGAGCGGACGGCAGCGGAGTCTTGAAGGGTGTCCAATGGAGGAACCACAACAAACACCCACACCGTCCTACAAAACACCCCTGTGCAGTTCACAGCGCGGGGCAGGCACGATGGCGCAGGCGCGACACGTGTCACGATCGCGGGGGAACTGGACATCGCCACCGCCGCCGATTTCGGGATCGAGCTGGCCCGGCTGATCGACGACCGGGGGCCGCACGTCCTGATCGACACGTCGGCGCTGACCTTCTGCGACGCGCGAGGCCTGGCCGCGATCGCCGCCGCCGAAGGACTGGCGCGCCGCCGGGGAGGTACGGTCACGTTGACCGGCGTCCGTCCGCAGCTCGCGAAGATCCTGCGCGCCGCCCGCCTTGAGCGGCTGGCCCGTGCCCACACGGCAGCCCGTCCGCGGCGGCCCGCGCTGGAGGCGGTTGCCGCTGATCGGCGCCTTTGACCACACCGAAGAGGGCACTCATGGAGCGCAACGCACCGGACCGCACCCTGAAGATCGGCGGCCGCCGGCTCCCGGTCGTCGGACCCGCCCGGATGTACGTCTGCGGGATCACCCCGTACGACGCGACCCATCTCGGGCACGCCCGCACCTTCGTCTGGGCCGACGTGGCCGCCCGCGTCCTGCGCCATGCGGGTGGCGACGTGCGCGTGTGCCGCAACGTCACCGACGTCGACGACGTCCTGAACCAGGCCGCGCACCGCGCCGGCAGCCCGTACGACAGCTTCGCCGCCGTCCAGCAGTTCTATTTCGAACGCGACCTCGACGCCCTCGGCGTCCACCCCGTCGATCACCAGCCGCGCGCGCACAACCATGTCGTGGAGGTGGTCGCGCTCGCCCAGGGCCTCATCGCGTCCGATCACGCCTACGTCCGCGACGGCGCGGTCTACTTCCGCGGCGCCGACGTCCCGCGGCGGGCCGGACTCGACGCCGACCGGGCGCATGCCCTGCTGGCCGAATACGGTGACGCGCCCGACGACCCCGCGAAGGAGCACCCGTTCGACGTCGCCGTCTGGCGGCCCTCGCGATCGGGTGAGCCCGCCTGGCCCAGCCCGTGGGGCACGGGACGCCCCGGCTGGCACGCCGAATGCACCGCGATGGCCATGACGACCTTCGGCCCCGCTCTGGATCTGCACTCCGGCGGCACCGACCTGCGTTTCCCGCACCACGCCTACGAGGCCGCGATGGCCGAGGCGCTGACCGGGGTGCGCCCGTTCTCCCGGGCCTGGCTGCACGTCGGGATGGTCTGCCGGGACGGGGTCAAGATGGCCAAGTCCACCGGCAACCTGGTGCTGGTGTCGGACCTGATCCACGACCACGCGGCCTCGGCCGTCCGGCTCATGCTCCTCACCGAGCCGTGGGCGGACGAATGGGACTACACGCCCGGCGATCTCGACCGTGCCGCGGCCGACCTGGACCGCCTCCATCAGGCGGCCGGGCGCCGCCGCTCCTCCCCCGCGGCCGAGGCGGCGGTGACCCGGGCACTCCTCGACGAGCTCGACCTGCGCACCGCGCTCGGCGTCGCGGAGCAGGAGGGCGGACGCACCGCACGGCACGTCATGCGGGTCCTTGCCCTCGGCTGAGCCTTCGCCGGCGCTGGCGGGCACCCGGGCGCCTACTGGCGCGGGTGGTCGCCGCCGGCGATCTGGTCGACGGCGTGGGCCAGGACGCGGCCGAGGACGGTCATGCCGTCGCGGACGCCGCCGGTGGAGCCCGGCAGGTTGACGATGAGGGTGCGGCCCGCGACGCCGGCGAGGCCGCGGGACAGGATCGCGGCGGGGACCTTCTCGCGGCCCTCCAGCCGGATCGCCTCGGCGATGCCCGGGATCTCCCATTCGAGGACCCGGCGGGTCATCTCGGGGGTCTCGTCGGTCGGGGTGAGGCCGGTCCCGCCGGACGTGACGACGACGTCGTAGCCCTGGGCGACCGCGTCCCACAGCACGTCCGCGACCGCGTCGCCGTCCGGGATGACGACGGGGCCGTCCACGCGGCAGCCGAGGTCCTCCAGCATCTCGACCAGCACGGGCCCGGACCTGTCCTCGTACACGCCCGCGGCGGCCCGGTTCGACACGGTGACCGCCATCGCCCTGATCACCGGCGCCACACCCCGGTCTTGCCGCCGGTCTTCTCCTCGACCCGCACATCGGTGATCACCGCGGCGGGGTCGACGGCCTTGACCATGTCGACCAGCGCGAGCGCGGCGACGCCGACGGAGGTGAGCGCCTCCATCTCGACGCCGGTGCGGTCGGCGGTGCGGGTGACGGCGGTGATCGCGACGCCGTCGTCCCGGACCTCCAGGTCGACGGTGACGCCGTGCAGCGCGATCGGGTGGCACAGCGGGACGAGGTCGGGGACGCGCTTGGCCCCCATGATCCCGGCGACGCGGGCGACGGACAGGGCGTCGCCCTTGGGGATGCCGCCCGCGCGCAGCAGGGCGACGCACTCGGCGGAGAGCCGGACGAAGCCCGTCGCCGTCGCCGTCCGCGCCGAGACGTCCTTCGACGACACGTCGACCATGCGGGCCGATCCCTTGTCGTCCAGGTGGGTGAACTCGGGACCCGTGGAATTCACGACGGCAACCTCATCACCTCGACGTGCGAACCGGCCGGCACGGCCTCCGCGTCCTCCGGCAGGACGATGAGCGCGTTCGCGGAGGAGAGGGAGGCGAGCTGATGCGAGCCCTGCGTCTCCGCGGCCGTGACGATGTAGCCCTGCTCGTACGTCAGCCTGCCGCGCACGAAATGGCGGAGCCCGGCGGGCGAGGCGACGTCCTCGGCGAGGACGGCCCTCACGGTCGGGAGCGGTTCGGGAGGCAGCCCCTGCATCGCCAGCAGGGCGGGACGCACGAACACCTGGAACGAGACGTACGCGCTCACCGGATTGCCCGGAAGCGTGAAGACCGGCGTGTTTTCGAGGAGGCCGAACCCCTGCGGCTTGCCGGGACGCATGCGCACCTTGTGGAAGCCCACCGTGCCCGTACCGGTGAGGACCTCCTTGACGACGTCCCTGGTGCCCATGGAGACGCCGCCGGTGGTGACCACGGCGTCGGCCCTCACGAGCTGGTCGTGGAGCATCTCCAGGACCTTGGCGGGCTCGTCCTCCACCGTGGCCTGCCGGTAGCCCACCCCGCCCGCCTCGACCACGGCGGCGGTGAGCATGAAGCTGTTCGACTCCCAGATCTGGCCGGGCGCGAGCGAACCGCTGCCCGGCTCGCGCAGTTCGTCACCGGTGGCGACGACCACGATGCGCGGCTTCGGGCGGACCGTCACCCGGGCCCGTCCCACCGCCGCGATCATGCCGATCTGGGGCGCGGTGAGCCGGATGCCGGCGTCCGCGACGACCTGCCCGGCGACGACGTCCTCCCCCGCGCGGCGGATGTAGTTGCCGGACGGCGCGGCGCGCGAGATCCGGACGGTGGCGTTGCCGCCGTCCGTCCACTCGACGGGGACGACCGCGTCGGCGCCCGCCGGCAGCGGCGCGCCCGTCATGATCCGGGCGGTCAGCCCCGGCCGGATCGCCGCCACGCCCGAGTCGCCCGCGACGATGTCGCCGACGACGGGCAGCGCGACCGGATCGGCCTCGGTGGCCGCCGCGATGTCGGCCGCGACGACGGCGTAGCCGTCCATCGCGGAGTTGTCGAACGGCGGCAGCGGCACCGGCGCGGTCACGGGCTCGGCGAGCACCGCGCCCTGCGCCTCCAGCAGCGCCATGTCGAGCGGCGGCAGTTCCGTGACGCTGCCGAGGATCTCCGCCAGATGCTCGTCGACCGTTCTCATCTCCACGCCCCCAGTCTGGCGTGCCGTCACGGGTTCTTCGCGCCGCCCACGCCGTCCTGTCGCTGGACGAACTCGCGCAGCCACGGGAGGAACTCGGGCGCCAGATCAGGACGTTCCGCAGCGAACTGGACGACCGTCCGCAGGTACTCCAGCTTGTTGCCGGTGTCGTAGCGGCGGCCCCGGAACTTCACCCCGAAGACGCCTCCGCCCTGGTCGGCGGGCATGTCGGCGAGGGTGCGCAGCGCGTCGGTCAGCTGGATCTCGCCGCCGCGCCCCGGCGGGGTCTTCTCCAGGACGTCGAACACCGCGGGGTCGCAGACGTACCGGCCGATGATGATC
Source organism: Actinomadura madurae (assembly GCF_900115095.1). Taxonomy (GTDB): domain Bacteria; phylum Actinomycetota; class Actinomycetes; order Streptosporangiales; family Streptosporangiaceae; genus Spirillospora; species Spirillospora madurae. Next base: position 170,490 of record NZ_FOVH01000015.1, on the reverse strand, counting down.
CAGTTGCTCGGCGCCTCCTCGGCGGCGGGCTTCTCGACGAGGTCGGAGATGCGCACGACGTCCTCCTCGGAGGTCGCCTCGATGGCCGCGCAGCCGTACGCCGAGACCTGGTCGGGCTCGACCTCCATCAGCGCGATCACGCTGCCGCCGTACCGGGCGCGGACCTCGATCATCCGCCGCAGCAGCTTGTCGCGGGCGTCGATCATGTCGTCGCCGAGCAGCACCGCGAACGGCTCGTGGCCGACGTGCTGGCGGGCGCAGTGCACCGCGTGCCCGAGGCCCTTGGGCTCGCCCTGCCGGACGTAGTGCATGATCGCCAGGTCGCTGGACTCGTGCACGGCGTCCAGGCGCTCGTCGTCGCCCTTCGCGCGGAGCGCCTCCTCCAGCTCGTACGCCCGGTCGAAGTGGTCCTCGATCGACCGTTTGCTGCGTCCGGTGACCATGAGGACGTCGGAGAGTCCGGCGTCCACCGCTTCCTCGACGACGTACTGGATCGCCGGTTTGTCGACGATCGGCAGCATTTCCTTGGGAGTCGCCTTGGTCGCGGGCAAGAATCGGGTACCGAGGCCGGCCGCGGGGACGACCGCCTTGAGCACTGGTGCAGAGTCGGCCATGTACAGACCCTAGTCATCCGCGAGGACCTCAGCGTGCACGACATCGATTCGAAGAACGGCCTGCGGGCCGAACTGCTCGGCCGACGTGCGGCGATGCCGCCCGAACAGCGCGCGGCGGCGGCGCGGCCGATCCGCGACGCGCTGCTGGAGGTCCCGGAACTGGAGATGGCCGGGACCGTCGCGGCATACGTGTCGATCGGCACCGAACCGGACACCCGCAGCCTGCTGTTCGCGCTGTGGAAGCGCGGCACGTACGTGCTGCTCCCCCGCCTGCTCCCGGACGGCGACCTCGACTGGGCGTCCTACGAGGGGCCGGACTCGCTCGTCCCCGGGGCGCGCGGGTGCCTGGAGCCCTCCGAGCCGCCGCGCGGTCCCGGGGCCGTGGCCAGCGCGGACGTCGTGCTGGTGCCCGCGGTGGCCGTCGACCGGACGGGCCTGCGCCTCGGGCGCGGCGGCGGCTCCTACGACCGGGCGCTGGCGCGGGTCGGCCCGGCGATCCTGACCGTGGCGCTGCTGTACGACGGCGAGCTGGTGCCCCGCCTGCCCGCCGAGCCGCACGACCAGCGCGTCCGGGCCGCGGTGACGCCGTCCGGGGGGCTGGTCCGGCTGCCGTGACCTGCTCGTAGAGTGAGGGAGGCAAGATCGCGGGCGGGGCCGCGGTCGCGGACGGCCTGACAGGAGGTTCGAGATGACGGCGCCGTGGCGGATCCTCTCCCTGCCCCCGATCGCGGAGGAGATCGTCCGCGGCCTGTTCGCCCCGCTGGGCGACGCCGCCGAGGTGGTGTTCCCCGAGTCCAGGGACCGCGCCGCCCTCCTCGCCGCGCTCCCGGGCGCCGACATCGTGATCGGCGACTTCGCCGGCCGGCTGGCGCTGGACGCCGAGGCCGTGGCCGCCGCGCGCCGGGTGTCGTTCGTCCAGATGCCCGCCGTCGGGACCGACAGCATCGACGTCGCCGCGCTGGCCGCCGCGGGCGTGCCGGTGGCGAACGCGGCCGGCTTCAACGCGCGGGGGGTCGCCGAATGGGCGGTCGGCGCGGCGTTCGCGCTGTGCCGCGGCCTGGCCTGGGGCGACCGGGCCATGCGCGCGGGCGGGTGGCCGCAGATGGAGATGGCCGGGCGCCGCCCTCGCGAGATCCACGCGCAGCGCGTCGGCATCGTGGGGTACGGCGCGATCGGCGCCGAGGCGGCGCGGCTGTTCACCGCGCTGGGCTGCGCCGTCTCGTACTGGACGCGGCGGAAGCGCGCCGAGGCGGTGGCCGCGTACCGCGAGCTGGACGACCTCCTCGCGACGTCCGACATCCTCGTCCTGGCCCTGCCGCTGACGGACGAGACCAGGGGGCTCGTAGGCCCGGACCGTCTCGCCCTCCTGCCCGACAAGGCGCTGCTGGTGAACGTGGGGCGCGGAGGGATCGCGCCCGACGACGCGGTCCTGGCCGCTCTGGACTCGGGACGCCTGGCGGGGGCGGCCCTGGACGTGTTCGACGAGGAGCCCCTCCCGCAGGGGCATCCGCTGCGCTCCCACGAGGACGTGCTCCTGTCGCCGCACGCCGCCGGGACGTCCGTCCAGTCCCAGTTCGCACTGGTCGCGATGGTGCAGGACAACGTCACCGCGGCCATCCAGGGACGAAACGTGCAGAACGTGGTCAACGGGGTAAATCCGCAGGTCAAACGCCGTTAACCACGCTCCGCGCCACGCCATCCCTCAACCTTAAATATGCGATTTGCCGGTGAATCTGTAGGATTCCTAAACGATCAACTTTGACGACCCCGAAGGGTGGGATGTGCACCTCGACATCTGGCTACTCCTCGGGGCCACGCTCGTACTCAGCGCCATCATCGCGGTCAGGCTGTCCCACAGGGCGGGACTGCCGACCCTGCTGGCGTACATGGGCCTCGGCCTTTTCATCGGCGAGTCCGGCCCCCTCCACATCCACTTCGACAACGCGGAACTGGCCGAGACGCTCGGCTTCGCCGCCCTCGTCCTGATCCTTGCCGAAGGCGGCATCACCACCAGCTGGCGGCACGTCCGGCCCTCGGTACCCGCCGCGGTCAGCGTCTCCACCCTCGGCACCCTGATCAGCATCGTGGTGGTGGCCCTCGCCGCCATGTGGATCCTCGGGATGGACTGGCGCCCCGCGTTCCTGCTGGCCGCGGTGCTCGCGCCGACCGACGCGGCGGCCGTGTTCTCGGTGCTGCGGCGGCTGCCGCTGCCGTCCCGGCTGACCGGCCTGCTGGAGGCCGAGTCCGGCTTCAACGACGCGCCCGTCGTCATCATCGTGATCGCGCTCAGCGCCCACAACGGCGCGCCCAACCTCGCCGAGCTGCTCGGCGTGATGGTGTACGAGCTGGTCGCGGGCGCCATCATGGGCGTCGCCATCGGCTGGCTGGGCGCGCAGGCCCTGCGCCGCATCGCGCTGCCCGCGTCGGGCCTCTACCCCATCGCCGTCATGTCGCTGGCGATCGTCGCCTACGGGGCCACCTCGCTGCTCCACGCCAGCGGGTTCCTCGCCGTCTACGTCAGCGCGCTCGTCCTCGGGAACTCGCGGCTCCCGCACCGCCCGGCGACCCGCGGCTTCGCCGAGGGCGTCGGCTGGCTCGCGCAGATCGGGCTGTTCGTGATGCTCGGCCTGCTGGCCGACCCCGGCGACCTCCCCGCGCAGATCCTGCCGGCGCTCGTGGTCGGCTTCGTGCTGCTGCTCATCGCCCGGCCGGTGTCGGTCGTGCTGTCCACGATCGGGTTCAGGCTGACGTGGGGCGAGAAGCTCTTCGCGTCCTGGGCCGGCCTGCGGGGCGCCGTCCCGATCGTCCTCGCCACCATCCCGATGGTGGCGGAGGTCGAGCACGCCGACCGGCTGTTCGCGATCGTCTTCAACATCGTCGTCGTGTTCACCCTTCTCCAGGGGCCGACGCTGCCGCTGGTGGCGCGCTGGTGCCGGCTCAGGAGCGACGAGCAGACCCGCGAGCTCGGCGTCGAGGCGGCGCCGCTTGAGGAACTGCACGCCGACCTGCTGGAGGTCCGGATCCCCGCCGACTCGCTGCTGAGCGGCGTGGAGATCTTCGAGCTGCGGCTGCCTCCCGGCGCGTCGGTCACGCTCATCGTGCGGGACGGGACGAGCTTCGTCCCCGAGCCCTCCACCCCCTTGCAGGCGGGTGACACGCTCCTGGTCGTGACCACCGCCGCCGTGCGCGAGACCACGGAGCGGCGGCTGCGCGCGGTCAGCCGTAAGGGCAGGCTGGCGGGCTGGTTCGGCGAGACGGGGGCCTGAACGGGCGCTCGGGCCGTGCGGGACGGCCGGGACACACCCCGGGACGGCCAGGGAACATCCCCGGGACGAATCCTGTTCGAGACACCGGTACCATTAGCAGTCGTTCAGAGTGAGTGCCAGTCCGGTCTCGGCCGGGTTGCGTCAGCTAGGAGGAACCGTGCCGACGTATCAGTACGTTTGCACCGAGTGCGGCGAGCCTCTGGAGGTCGTGCAGAAGTTCAGCGACGACGCGCTGACCGAATGCCCGGCGTGCACCGGCAGGCTCCGCAAGGTCTTCTCCGCGGCGGGGATCATCTTCAAGGGGTCGGGCTTCTACCGCACCGACAGCCGCGGCTCCGGCAAGTCGTCCTCGACCGCCGGGGCGTCCGCGAACGGCTCGTCCAACGGCTCCTCGGGCGGCGACTCGGGCGGCGACTCGGGCGGCGACTCCGCCAAGTCGGACTCGTCCTCGTCGTCCTCCGACTCCTCCGCGTCGTCGTCTGGAGGCGCCTCGTCCTCCAGCACGTCGTCCTCCTCCTCGTCCGAGAAGGTCGCCTGACCTTCCCGCTTCCCGGTTCCCGTACACCCGGTTCCCGTACGCCGGGTTCCCGTACGCCCACCGGGGGATCCGTTCGAGGATCCCCCGGCTTCCGTGGTGCTGACGCCGCCGCCTACATCTTCCGGTGTAGACGGCGGCTTTCTTGTGACCCGAAGGGGGTAGCCGGGTTCCCTCCTCTCGCTGGAGGCGCGAGAGGTGCGGTTTCGCGACCATTGAGGTGATGGGAGACGACCCGGGGGCCCTCACGGTTCTCTCCTCGAGATTTCGCGATAGTACTTGACATGTCTCGGGAGTCGAGAAATTCTGAGCAGACGCGACATATCTCGACTTCCCGATATCGCCCGGTGCACACAGGAGAGGAACCATGAGCGCACCTAGCCCGGCTCCCCCCAGGCCACGGTCACACCGCCTGGCCGGACTGATCGCCGGACGGCGTACCAAATGGGCCGTCCTTGCCCTGTGGGTCGTCCTGCTGGCCGCCCTCGGCCCCCTCGCCGGCAAGCTCGGCGACGTCGAGGAGAACGACGCGGCGGCCTGGCTGCCGTCCGGCGCCGAATCGACCCAGGTCGTGGAGCTGGAGGAACAGTTCCGCAAGGACGAGACGATGCTCGCCGTCGTCGTCTACGAGCGGTCCGGCGGCATCACCCCGGCGGACAAGGCGAAGGCCTCCTCGGACGCCGCCGCCTTCCAGAAGCTGCCGGGCGCCCAGCAGGTTCAGGGCCCGTTCCCGTCCAAGGACGGCAAGGCCCTCCAGACGCTGGTGCCGCTGACGGACGTCGACCTGATCGCCGCGGTCGACGACGCGCGTGACCTCGCCGACCGCGGACCTCCTGGCCTGACCTCCCACGTCACCGGCCCCGCCGGCGGCGGCGCCGACCAGTTCAAGGTCTTCGAGAGCCTCGACGGCTTCCTGCTCATGGCCGCCGGCCTCGTCGTCATCGTCCTGTTGCTCTTCATCTACCGCAGCCCCATCCTCTGGTTCGTCCCGGTACTGAGCGCCGTCTTCGCCCTGGGCCTCGCCCAGTCGACGGTGTACCTGCTCGCCAAGTACGCGGACCTCACCGTCAACGGGCAGAGCGCCGGCATCCTGACCGTCCTCGTCTTCGGCGTCGCCACCGACTACGCGCTGCTGCTCGTCGCCCGCTACCGGGAGGAACTGCACCGGCACGAGGACCGGCACGAGGCCATGGCCTACGCGCTGCACCGCGCCGCGCCCGCCATCATCGCCTCCGCCGCCACCGTCGCCGTCGGGCTGCTGTGCCTGCTGCTCGCCGAGATGAACTCCACCGCGGGCATGGGGCCCGTGGCCGCCGCGGGCGTCATCACCGCCCTCGCCGCCATGACGACCCTCCTGCCGGCCCTCCTCGTCATCTTCGGCCGCTGGCTGTTCTGGCCGCTGATCCCCCGGTACGACGAGAAGTACCTCGAACCCGAGTCCTACGAGGCCGAGCACGGTGTGTGGAACCGCGTGGCCGGCCTGGTCGGCAGGCGCCCGCGCGTGATCTGGGCCGCGAGCATGCTCGGCCTGATCGTCCTCACGCTCGGCCTCACCTCGCTGAAGGCGGACGGCATCTCGGACGCGGGCCAGTTCACCGGCAAGCCCGACTCGGTGAAGGGCTCCGAGGTCGTCGCGCGCCACTACCCCGCCGGATCGGGCGCCCCAGCCGTCGTCATCGGCAAGGCCGCCGCCTCCGAACAGCTCGCGCAGACCGTCCGCGGGACGGCGGGCATCGCCGAAGTCAGCCCGCCGGTCACCGCGAACGGCCTGGTCAAGTACGAGGCGACGCTGAAGGACGCGGCCGACAGCGAGGCCGCGCGCGACACCATCGACCGGCTGCGGACCGCGGCGCACGGAGTCCCGTCCGCGGAGGCCAAGGTCGGCGGCATGACCGCGACCCAGCTCGACATCAAGCGCGCCTCCACCCGCGACAACAAGGTGATCATCCCGATCGTGCTGGCCGTGGTGTTCCTGATCCTCATCGCGCTGCTGCGCGCCGTCGTGGCGCCGCTGCTGATGATGGGCACCGTGGTGCTGTCGTTCCTCGCCTCGCTCGGCGCCTGCGCGGTGATCTTCGAGCACGGCTTCGGTTTCGAGGGGACCGACTCGGGCTTCCCGCTGCTGGCCTTCATCTTCCTGGTCGCGCTGGGCGTCGACTACAACATCTTCCTGATGCACCGCGTCCGGGAGGAGTCGCAGTCCCTCGGCACCCGCCGCGGCATCCAGCGGGGCCTCACCGTCACCGGCGGCGTGATCACCTCGGCCGGGCTGGTCCTGGCGGCCACGTTCGCCTCCATGGTCACGCTTCCGCTGACGTTCATGGTCGAGATGGGCTTCGCGGTGGCGTTCGGCGTCCTGCTCGACACGCTCGTCGTCCGGTCGCTGCTGCTGCCCGCCCTGTCGTACGACATCGGGCGGCGGATCTGGACGCCGGGACGGCTCGCCAAGGAGGCGCCCGCGAACGAGCCCAAGGTGCTCGATCCCGTCGGCTGACGCACCGCAGGCCCCCGGCTCCGGCCGGGACGGGGAAGGGAAGGGGTCCGGCTCCGCGCCGGGCCCCTTCGCCGTCTCCCTTCGCCGTCTCCCTTCGCCGTCTCCCTTCGCCGTCCCCCGGAGTTATCCACAATCGGCGGACGGGCTGCTGGGGGCGGCCCCCGGGTGGCTAGTGTCGGCGGCATGTCCACTCAGCCTTCTGCCTCCCAGCCCGCCGCCGAGATCGGGGTCATCGGCGGCTCCGGGTTCTACTCCTTCCTCGACGACATCGAGGAGGTGCGGGTCGAGACCCCCTACGGCCCGCCGAGCGACCCCATCGCGATCGGCGAGCTGGCGGGCCGCCGCGTCGCGTTCGTCCCCCGGCACGGCCGCGACCACCGGTTCCCTCCGCACCGGATCCCCTACCGGGCCAACATTTGGGCGCTGCGCGCCCTCGGCGTCCGGCAGGTGCTGGCGCCGTGCGCGGTCGGGTCCCTCACCCCCGAGTACGGGCCCGGCACGCTCGCCGTCCCCGACCAGCTCGCCGACCGGACGTCCGGCCGCGAGCAGACCTACTACGACGAGGGCGCCGCCGTCCACGTCTCGTTCGCCGACCCGTACTGCCCGGCGGGGCGCCGCGCCGCCGTGGCGTCCGCGCGGGCGTCGGGGTGGGATCCGGTCGACCGCGGCACGCTCGTCGTCATCGAGGGCCCCCGGTTCTCCACCCGGGCCGAGTCGCAGTGGTTCGCGTCCCAGGGCTGGACGCTGATCGGGATGACCGGCCACCCCGAGGCGGTCCTCGCCCGCGAACTGGCGCTCTGCTACACCTCCCTCTGCCTCGTCACCGACCTCGACGCGGGCATCGAGGAGGGCGAGGGCGTCACGATGGAGGAGGTGCTCCGCGTCTTCGGCGAGAACATCGACCGGCTCCGCGGCCTCGTCGCCGACGTCGTGAAGGCGCTGCCCGCCGAGCGCTCCTGCCCCTGCCCCGACGTCCTGGACGGCATCAAGCTCCCGCTAGAACTGCCGTGAGCGTCCGCTCGGCCCGGCTGCGGCGACCACTGGCGGCCCTGTTCGCCGCGGCCGCCGCCGGGCTGGCCCTCACGGCGCTGCGTCCCGGGCCGCCGCCGTCCGTCCGGGTCCTCGGCGCCGCCCGCGACCTCCCCGCCGGGAAGGCGCTCACCGCGTCCGACCTGCGGCCGGTCGCGCTTCCGCCGGGCGCCGTCCCGGCCGGCGCCCTCCGCTCCGGCGGTGCCGGGCGCGTCCTCGCCGGCCCCATGCGCGAGGGCGAGCCCCTCACCGACGCCCGCGTCGTCGGCGACGGGCTGCTGCGCGGCCAGGGTCCCGGCACGGTCGCCACCCCGGTCCGCATGGCCGACGCCGGCGCCGTCCGGCTCCTGCGGCCCGGCGACCGCATCGACGTCCTGACCGTCCCGTCCGGCTCCGCGGAACCGGACGGCACAGAGCGGTGGGGGCGCGAGGCGCGCGTCGTGGTGTCCGGCGTGCCGGTCGTCGCGGTGCCGAGACCGGACGACCGCGGCGGCCAGGAGGGAGCGCTGGTGGTGCTGGCCACCGACCGGGCCCAGGCCGTCACGCTCGCGGGCGCCGGCGCTCCCCTGGCGCTCACGATCACCGGGCACTGACCCCCGCGCCCCGGCTTGGCGAATCCGGCACCTCTTCATTACGATCCGTAGCCGTTCCGGCGCCCCACCAGCCAGGGGCGCACCCCCGACGACCCCCTGGAGCAGCCATGAGCGGGTTCAAGAAGTTCCTCATCCGCGGAAACCTGGTCGAGCTGGCCGTCGCGTTCGTCGTCGGAGCGGCGTTCGCGAGCCTGGTGAAGGACTTCGCGAGCTCCTTCATCACCCCGCTGATCGCGCTGATCGGCGGCAAGCCCGACTACACCAAGCTGTCCGTCACGGTCAACGGCACCGCGTTCCCCTACGGGATCTTCGTGACGTCCGCGATCGCGTTCTTCATCACGGCGGTGATCGTCTACTTCCTGGTCGTGCTGCCCACCACCAAGCTGATCGAGCGGATGGACCGCGGCAAGGAGGCCACCGAGCGCGATTGCCCGGAGTGCCTCAGCGAGATCCCGATCAAGGCGCGCCGCTGCCGCCACTGCACGGCCGAGGTCGTCCCCGCCACCGAGGTCCCCTCCTAGGAGTACTTCTCCGTCCCGTACTCCCAGTGCCAGGGCTCGAACGGGTTGCTGTAGGCCCACGAGGGATGGATCCAGCCGTACTTCCCGGCATGGCTCTCCAACCAGTTGAACTGGACGGACCCCGACGTCTGCACCCCGCCGCACAGGTCGAGCGCCTGCCCCTTGCCGTGGTTGCTCGTCCCGGGAACGGCCGCGAAACCGGGGCGCCGCGCGTACACGGCATGCTGCTCCGACAGGCTCCGGTACGCGTCCGTCACGCACATGTCGCGCCCGAACCGGCGCTTGTAGGCGGCGTTCAGCTTGTAGAACGTGAGCGCCGCGTCCGCGCGCAGCTTGTGCCCGCCCTTCTGCGGCAGCGCGCACAGGTACTTCGCGGGGATGAGCCCGTTGGGGAACTTCTTGGCGTCCGCGGCGAGGCCCTTGTCGCAGCCGAGCTCCAGCCGCCGCTGCCGCGACACCGCGAACTTGTCCAGCATCGCGTTGAGCTGCTTGGTCAGCTGCGCCGACTTGGTCTTCAGCCCGTCCACCTCCTGCTGGAGGCGGGTCTGCTCCACCGCGTTCTTCGACTGCAGCTCCTGCGCCGTGGAGGCCAGCCGCTTCCGCCGGTCCTGCAGCTCGTCGGCACGTTCCACGAGTTCCTGCTGCGACTTGGCGATCAGCGTCACGTCCGCCGTCGACCGCAGCGCCTGGCTCGGATCCCCGCCACCGAAGATCGACATGGATCCGGCCGCGCCGCTCTGCTGGTAGGAGGTGTTCGCGAGCCTGGCGAGCGGCTGCCGGATCCGGTTCAGCTCCGCCTCGGCCCCGGCGAGGTCCTTCAGCGTGGCGCGCAGCTTCTCCTGGGAGGCGGCCAGGTCCTTCTGCCGGCCTTCCATCGACTTCGTGGCCTTCTCCAGCTCGGCACGCGCCTTCGACGCCTCGCGCCGCAGCGACTCCAGCGAGTCGGCCCGGCCCGCGGCCGCGTGTGCGACGCCGTGCGGAAAGATCAGCGCCGTCACCAGGAAGACCGCGGTCAGCGCCGCCGACCGGGGGTTCGGCACGGTGGTATTCCTCCTGATGCCCGAATGCGGAACAGCGGCAGAACGCTACTACAGGTTCTACGATGACCCGTGCGTAACTGGTTCAGCGGCCTCCGTGACCTTGCCGTTCACACCACCGGCGCATCCACCAGACGTCCTCCCACCCCGCCGGGCACGGCCGCCGCGCCCGCGTCGGCGTCGGCGACGGCGTGGGCTTGGCCGTCCGCCGCGGCCTCACCACCGGCGCCGGCGCCCGCTTCGGCGGCTTCGTCGCGGCCTGCGGCTCCGACTCGGGCGGCACGTACGTCCCGAACGTCGGCTCCCCCTGCGGCGTCGTCCGCACGTCCCCCGCGGGCGTCCCCGCCGTCTCGGGCCGCTCGCGCACCGGGCCGTCCCGCAGCCCGAACGCGACCACGGACGCCACCAGCACGGGCACCGCGCACACCGCCACGACGACCGCGACCCGCCTGCCACGAGACGCGCCCGCGTCCACCTCGCCCTCGGCAGCAACATCCTTCGGCTGCCCACGATGCCGTCCGGTCACGGCACCGAAGCGTACCGACCCCGCCCCCACGGGGCCTAGAGTCCCGCACCCCATAAGGAGGAGCACTCAACGGTCCCCTTCCCCTACCCTGTAGGTGCCGTCCGCTACGCTCTACCCGCGAGCGACGACACGCCTCCGTAGCTCAGGGGATAGAGCACCGCTCTCCTAAAGCGGGTGTCGCAGGTTCGAATCCTGCCGGAGGCGCACAGAACATGGGAAACTCCGCCCGGCCTCGCCCGAGCGGCGCCCGCGCAGGTTCGCCGGGCTCGACGTTGCTGAGGTTGCGGCGTTGAGTGTGTGCACGGTGTCCTCTCTGATGGTGACGCGGATCAGGGCCTCATGCCGTGGCTTGTTGTAGCGGATCTGAGGCTGGAAGGCGTCGTAGAGCTGACGCTGCAGTTCCTCGGGCAGCTGTCCAGTTTGAGGGGTGGCTGAGGGATCTCTCCGAGTAGCGCGATGTCGTCACCGGGCGGTTGGGCCCGGGTGGTGAGCTGGGCCAGCCTTGCTTGTGCTTCGCGGCGTTTTGTGACCAGTTCAGCGAAGCGGCGCTGGATGCCGGCCCGGTACTCCCGGTCGATGTCGGTCTCACCGGTGGGCTCGTACTCCTCCAATTGCATCAGCAGGTTGTCCTGACGCCGCTGAAGGTCGGTGATCTCGGCTGCGATCTTCGTCTTATGCACGTCAGCGAGCGATTCCACCGGGGCGCCGATCGTTTCCGCGAGTCTGGCTCGCAGGTATCGCTGGCGGTGCTGGCCGAATATCCGCTGAGCGAAGAAGTAGTGAACGGCCTCCAGCAGGGCGTCTTCACGGACCCAAATAAGCTTCCCCCCGTTCCACGGACACCCGATCTGAGTTGACCATGATCAACTTGGGAAGGAAGGTGTCTCGTGCCACCACCTCACCCGCCGGAGTTCCGGCGCCGCGCCGTCGAGCTGGCCCGGACCGGCGACAAGTCGGTCTCCGCCCTGGCCAAGAGTCTTGGTATCAGCCAGTCGTGCCTGAGTAACTGGATCCGTCAGGCCGACATCGAAGAAGGCCACCTCGACGGCCTGAGCGCCGGCGAGAAGAAGGAGCTGGCCGAGCTGCGCCGAAAGGCCAGGCAACTGCAACTGGAGAACGAGATCCTCAAGCGGGCGGCAGCGTACTTCGCTCGCGATAACGTGCTCCCAAAATAAGGTACTCGCTGGTCCGTGAGCTTGCCGACAACAACATTCTCGTCGCGGTGGCCTGCCGAGTGTTAGGAGTTTCCCGGTCCGGTTACACCGACTGGCTCGGCAGGCCCGCCTCGATTCGGGAGCAACGCAATGCCGAGCTAATCAAAATGATCAAAGAGATTCATGAAGAGTCACGTCGAAGCTACGGCTCGCCGCGGGTGCATGCGGAGTTGGTGCTCGGACGGGGCGAACGGGTGAACCGCAAACGGGTCGAACGGCTCATGCGGGAGGCCGGGATCCAGGGGATCTACCGGCGCAAGGGGCACCGGAACCTGGTCAACGAACCGACCGAGGAGGACCTGGTCAAGCGGGCCTTCGACGTGCAAGCGCCCGACGTGCTGTGGGTCACCGACATCACCGAGCATCCGACCGGCGAGGGGAAGCTGTACTGCGCGGCCGTGCTGGACTGCTACTCCCGCCGCATCATCGGCCATTCCATCGACATCCGCCAGACCACCGAACTCGTGGTCGATGCGATGGCCGCCGCAGTCGCCCGGAGAAAGCCCGCCAAAGACGCCACGATCCTGCACTCAGACCATGGCACGCAGTTCACGTCCTAGACGTTCGGGAAGCGGCTTCAGGACGCGGGACTCCTCGGTTCGATGGGCACGGTCGGCGACTGCTACGACAATGCCATGATCGAGTCGTTCTGGGGCTCGATGCAGCTCGAACTCCTCGACACCAGGAAATGGCAAACAAGAGCCGAACTCGCAGCCGCGGTGTTTGAATGGATCGAGTGCTGGTATAACCCATTCAGAAGGCATTCCAGCCTCGGAATGCTCAGTCCGGTGGACTACGAGGAACGACACCGACCCTCGAACGCGACGACCTGACCCATCTCACGCCGGGTGTCCGTGCTACGGGGGGAACCTCAGGACGATATTGGCACCTCACACGCCCTGGCCCTCTGGAACTTCGCCACGATCACCGGTTCATCGAGTCCTTCACCCACACGGCCACCGATCGCTTGAGCACGTCACGCTCCATCTCAAGCTCCGCCCGGTCCTTCTCCCACTGCGCCCGCTCGGCCCGCAACCGGACCAGCTCCTCGCGCTCGGACTCGCCCAGCTCACCATCCTGGAACTGGCTCTGCTCGCGATCGTTCTTCACCCGGTTTTGAAGCGTGTAGACGTTGATCTCCAGATCATGTGCCACCTGCGCTGGTCCAAGGCGCTGATGCTCGTCGGCAAGCTGCTCGGCAAAAGCAGAAACCTGCTGCGAGGGCCGGGCGGCGAGTCGCGCGCCAGTGATCCGGAGCGCCAGCGGGAGGTTACCGCACAGTCCGGCGAGCCTGCGTACGGCGGCCGGTTCGGCGTCGGCGCGCGCCGGGCCGATGATGCGCGCGAGTAGCTCGCTGGCGGACGTGGGATCGAGCATGTCCAGTACAACCTGCCGCATGCCGCAGAGGCCGCCGACCGGGATGCGGCTGGTTACGATGACGGCGTTGCTTACAAAGGGCGGCAGCAGTGGGCGGATCTGCTCGGGCCGCGCGTTGTCCAACACCACGAGCACTCGGCGCGCGGACAGCCGTGCCCGAAGCGTCTCCGTGCGTTCCTCCAGGCTCACCGGAATGGCGGCTGGCTCGGCCCCTAGCGCGCGCAGGAACCCGACCAGGACCTCTGCGGGACCAGCAGGGTGTGGCTCGTATCCGTGCAGGTCCACAAACAGCTCTCCGTCGGGGAACCTGGTTGCCAGCCGGCTGGCAAGGCGCACCGCCAGAGCGGTCTTGCCGACCCCGGGCCTCCCGGAGATCGCGACCACTGGTCCCGCCGATTTCGGCAACTCCTCGTCGCTAGTCAGGAAGCGGGTGAGCTCAGCGAGCTCCTCCCGCCGACCGGTGAAATCCGCAAGATCGGGCGGCGGCATCCTATGGATCAGAACGCGAGCTGGTGCTGGTGCCGGTGCGGACAGGTCAGTAGGAGCCTGCGGTACGGATTCGTGGAGCAGCCCGAGCTGCGCAGAGCGGAGCAGGCCCGACGGATCCACACCAAGCTCGTCGACCAGCCGCCGACGGATCTCCTCAAAGTAGCGCAGGCCCTCCGCCCGGCGTCCGCTACGGCCGAGCAAGGTAATGAGATGGGCATGGACGACCTCGTCATATGGCAGGCTGGCGGCCAATCTCTGCAGCGGTTCCAGCGCGCTGTCGAAACGCCCGCAGCTCAGCGCCGCCTCGGCCAGTTGCCCCGCGACCTCCAGGCGAGTGCGCTCCAGAATGGGCGCCTCGGCTGGGGCGACCGGGCCGAGGCAGTCCGAAAGGACCGAACCACGCCACAGGTCCAGAGCCGAGCGCAGCGCATCCACGCGAAGCTCCGCAGGGATGCCCTGTGCCGCCGTGTGAACCAGGGAGCGGAACCGACCACAGTCCACTTGATCTTCCGGTACGTCGATCAGATAGTGCTGGCCGACACGGTGGATGACGTCGTCAATACCCGCATTGCTCCGCAGCCATGCCCGGAGTCGCCAGACAGCGCTGTACAGCGCTCCCTGTTCACATCCTGAAGGTCCCCAAACGACCTCTACAATCTGCTGCCTGTCCACCTGTTGCCCGGGGGTCAGTAGCAGCACGCCCAGCAGCCGTCGAATGCTGATCCGCGACAACAGCAGCTGCCGGTGGCCAACCCGTACGCGGAGGGGACCTAACACACCAAAAGTTAATTGCGAGTCGCCGGCCATGCCTCGATTCCTCACAGGTGCGGTTCTTCTTGAAGTACTTGGGTGAGCTGGGATGTGAGCGTTCTGTCGCCGCGGGGCCGCGCTCCAGCACCACGACGGACGGTCCCGCCTCGGCCAGCCGGAAGGCGGCCACGGACCCGCCGAGCCCCGAGCTGAGGACGACGTCGGCATGCTCGGTGCGTGCCATGTGTTTGCTCGCTCGGCCGCTCGTTGGTCACCCGACCATTTTGCCCCGACATGGCGGCCTGGTCGAAGAGGGGCATCGTCATTGCGTCGATCGTCCTGTCTCGCCCTGCTTCGCATCAGAAGGACTCATTCGTCCCCGGTCTCGCAGCAGTCAGGCAGGGAGGGCACCCGGAGCCGACCGCGCATCCGTGGACGTGTAGAGCCACGCAGCGGACTGTCCACCACGTGATCAGTTGCCACACACCAGTGGCCAGGAAGCGGCAAGCGTTTGGTGAGATTTCGGTCGGCTCCTGGTGAGCGGTATCGATCACCATCGTCTGTGTGCTGATCAGTCCATCCACACGGATGCGATCGAACCTCCGGCACGGAGAGGGGCAGCCATTGGAGATCCGCGAATACCTAGAGTTCTCGGAGTAAAGACACTACGGATGATCGAGGAGATCAACGTGAGCATTGACGACTTCAGTGACCTGACCATGGACGAGCTCGCCGAGCTTAGCTGCACGCCGATTATCGAAGCGCTGCAGACGGACCCAGACGACTCCGCCGACAAGATCGTGCGCACTTTTGCCTCCTGCATCTGAATCGACAGCCCACGGAGGTGCGCCAGTGCGCGGCCCAGCCACGGAATCGCGGCCATCACCATCAGGCCACTGGCCGGACGATCTTCTAGATGTTCGGTCGCTACGTGCGCAAGGATGGCAGGCCGTCCCCTTCCGGCAGTTCATCGTGAAGTTGCATGAGCGATGCAATCTTGCGTGCGACTACTGCTACATGTACGAGCTCGCTGATCAGAGCTGGCGGCAGCGGTCGGTGAACATGAGCCGGAAGACGCTGGCCGCGACAGCGGCCCGCATAGCTGAGCACGCGCGGACGCATCGACTCCCCTCCGTGCAGGTGGTCCTGCACGGAGGGGAGCCTCTCCTGGTCGGTTCGGACATGTTGGACTACACCGCTCGCACGCTGCGCGCGGCAGTGAGGTCGGACACCGACGTCGACCTGCGGATCCAGACGAACGGAACGCTCCTCAACGAGGAGATCCTGCGAATCTTGAGCCGCCACCGAATACGGGTTGGTGTCAGCCTTGACGGCGACGACGACGCTAACGACCGTCACCGGAGATATCGCAATGGCCAGGGTAGCTATCAGGCCGTATCCCGAGGGTTGGAACTGCTGAACCAGTCGCAGTTTCGCGAACTCTTCTCCGGTCTACTATGCACCATCGACGTCCGTAACGACCCCATCGCCGCATATGAAGGACTCGCGGCATTCGAGCCGCCGATCATCGATTTCCTGTTGCCGCATGGAAATTGGACTGAGCGACCACCGAACCTGCCTGATGGCGCCGGCACCCCGTACGCGGACTGGCTGATCACCATCTTTGACAAGTGGTACGAATCGCCGCCACCCCGGCCCGGGATAAGGACATTCCAGAGCCTGATAGGGCTGCTTCTGAAGCGCCCGGCAAGTTCTGAGACGTTCGGAGTTGAACCGGTGACCCTGGTCGTGATCGAGACCGACGGGGAACTCCAGCAGGTGGATTCGCTCAAGTCCGCATTTCAAGGTGCGCCGAGCACGAATTTGAATGTGCGAGATAACCCGCTCGACGATGCGCTGGAACATCCCGCAATCGTGGCGAGGCAGCTTGGCGTAGAGGGTCTCGCAGATACATGCCAAGCGTGTCGTTTCCGTGACGTTTGTGGCGGTGGCCTCTACACCCACCGATATCGGGAGGGCGTCGGCTTCCTTAATCCGTCGGTCTACTGCACGGACTTGATGAAGCTCATTACTCACATCCACGACAGGGTCCTTAGGGACCTTGTGGCTGCGAGAAGGTGAAGCGAATGAACGAAAGCCTCATAACTTCCGGGGACCTGGAATCGCTGGCTCGTGGTTTCGCTGCCCCGGGAACGATCAAGCGGCTGCGCTCCGCTCGGGCAACGAAGACCCTGCTTGGCTTGCGAGTACTCCTGGAGCGTGCACCGAGCACTCTCGAGGGGATGGTCTGCGATCACCTATGGGAGAGTTACTCGACACTCGCCAGGATTCAGAGGAGCAGCCCCGAGCTGGTTGCCTGGTATCTGAGCCGCCCGCACACGGGTGCTTGGGTGACGCAATGCCTCCGGTTGTTAGACAGGGGACCAGGAAACTTCGATCCGGAAAACCCGACCCCATGGCTGTATCTGGGTTCGGTTGCCGCCGCAGCCGCAATCGAAGCGCGGGAGACGTCCCATGTCGTAGCTCCAATGTGTCAGGGTGCCGTGCGCCTGCCCTCGGTAGGTAGGGTGCAACTTAGCGACAGCCACCGCTCGGGAACCGCCTCGGTTGATGTGACGCCAGAGGAGACTTCCATTAGGGGCGGCAGCGGCGCGGTCAGTATCCCGACCTCTGCGCCGTCGGAACTCGCATCGTTCATCGAGGTCCGGCGAGTCCGGATCGGCCGCGAGAGCATTCTAGACGTCGAACTCGACGAAGAGTTTCAGTACGGACTGCTCAGCGATACCTATCCGAAGGGCGAGTTGGTCGGCAGGCTCGACGAGCCAGGCTATGAGTTGTGGCACAGATCCCTGGAAGCGGCATGGGAGCTTCTGGAATCCCACCATCGTGAACATGCCGAGGCCATCGCCATCGGATTGCGGAGCATCGTGCCGCTGCGAACTCCCCGTCACGGGACCCGGAGTTTTACCTCGGATGCCGCATTCGGCGCGATCGCCACGTCACGTCCGTCGGATCCGCATGTTCTGGCCGTCACGCTCGTTCATGAGTTCCAGCACGCCAAGCTCTCTGTGATTCTGGATGCGGCCCGCTTGTACCGTGGCGGAGCAGACGACCTATTCTACGCACCGTGGCGCGATGATCCCCGCCCGCTAGGCCCCTTCCTCCACGGAATCTACGCCCATCTCGGTGTGGCCCAGTTCTGGAATGCACACCGACGGGCCGTTGGCGCTTCCGACGCCGTCTTGGCTAACGTGGAACTCGCACGCTGGCGTGATCAGACATGGCAGGCGGTGAGCCAACTGGATGCGTACCCTTACCTAACTGAGGCGGGCAGGGCCTTTGTCGACGGCATCAAGGGCGCGCTGCGTACACTGCTGGATCAGCCTATCGACCAGAATGCCAAGGAGCACGCCGAATGGGCCGCCGCTGACCACCGAGTGTCGTGGCGGCTACGCAATAGGCGGCTGAGTGCGGATATCGCGGCTAAGCTAGCTGCTGAGTGGATCGCGAGATTCGATGCACCGACAGTAAGGCACGTCGACATCGAAGAGGTGAACCCGCCCCGCACCGCCGATCCTTCAACACGCCTCAGACTTCTTTATGACCGGTTGAAGGGATCTCCCGACGGCCAAGGGGGAACCGAGCCTGACACCTGTTATGTGAACGGCGACTTTCGGGCAGCTTCCGCTGGTTATCGGCACAAGGTGACGGACCGAGCGGACGACTTCGGCGCGTGGGCTGGTCTCGTTCTTTCCGAAGCCCGCACGCACCACGGTACGGCGCGCGACGTGCTCCTCCATATACCCGAAGTCGTCGTCGACGTCTACCGGCGGCTGCCCGCAGACGTGACGGCTTCCCTTCCCCAACTCGCGGTATGGCTGCGAGCTGTGGAAGAAGCTCGGCCGGGACACCAACCGGCTGACAACTCGAAGTCGGCCTGTGTCGATGCCTGATACCGTCCGCTGGTTGCATGTCAAAGCACTGCAACTGGAAGCGTCGCTATGGATGGGCCGCGTTCACCTGCAAGGTCTGCTCATGTTCATCTTCATGGGCTGGTGGGCCGGAGCGGCACCTGGTGAGTCCGCCAGCCTTGTGCCGCTAGCCGGGTTGTGCGCCTTCGTCGTCCTCGGATCCGCCGCCATGCAGATCGTGAACGACCTCGGTGATATTGAGGGCGATCGAGTCACGGCCCCGTACCTACCGCTGCCAGCAGGCCTGCTGACTCAGCGGGCGGCAGGGCTCGCCGCCTGCGGCTATCTGGGTGCGGGGTCTTTCGTTCTGTGGTGGACCCTCCCGCACTGGCGATGGTTTGTCGCTGTGCTCGCCATGGTCGCGGCGTCCCTGGCTGCCTTTCGGCTCTACTCCGCGGTGAAGCCTCTGGGAGTGATCACTTCGGTCATCATCGCCTTCCCCATGGGTTTCCCGCTGATCTGGGCATGGCTGGTCGCTGGTCACCATGACACCGGGCTGTTCGCCGTACTGCTGGCCTACACGACGATCACCTTTGTCAGCGGCAACATCATCACCGCCCTGCACGACGTCGACTTGGACGAACAAGCCGGCAACCGGTCCTACCCCGTACGCGTTGGCGCGCCTGCGGCCTTCCGGTTCATGATCAGAATGGTGCTGTCCAGCTGGCTCCTTGTCCTCATCATCTTCGCCCTCGCCGACCAGGCGATCTACGGGCTTCCCTTTGCGTTCGCCAGCCTGGCCCTTCTCGCCGTGTCGTATCAGAGTGTCCTGAAAACCCTGGCCGAGCAGGACAGAGGCCGCCTCCGGCGCATCGATGACCTCGGTCCAATCAAGATCAGCGATCAACTCCGACACGCGGCGGTCCTGGCTGCGCTCGCCCCTGACGTATCCCTGGCCACATTCACGCTGATCCAAGTGGTCGCCTGGACGGGTCACTACCTCTACCGCCGCAGGGTGGTCCGCGGCGGGATCAGGCGATCCCTCCAAGGGCTCCAAGCGATGTCCGCTTCCTGAAAGGAGTGCGCATGTTGGAGGAACCGTTCGCCTCAACCCTGAGTGGGCTGCGGCTCCGCACGGCCGAGGTCATCAACAACTTTGTGCTGGAGCGAGGAGCGCGGATACACGACATGGTGGGCGACGGCGACGCAGGCTCGCTCTGGCCAAAGGTGATAGCAAATCTTGAGGACTTCCTTCAAGGCGGCAAGAGACTGAGGGCTGCCTTCTGCCACTGGGGCTGGTGTGGCGCCGGTGGCGCGCCGGAGGACGACGGGATCGTCAGGGCCGGGGCGGCATTGGAGTTATTGCACGCCTTTGCTCTCATCCACGATGACATCATGGATGGCAGCCAGATACGACGCGGTTCCCCAACCATGCATCGAAGTTATGTGGACCTGCATGCTTCGTCCGGTTGCCGCGGTTCGTCGGATGAGTTCGGAGTCGCCGTAGCGATCCTTCTGGGTGATCTGTGTCTAGGCTGGTTCCATGAACTCCTGGACGAGGCTACTGAGTCGAGAAGCCGTGCGGCCTTCGCCAGACGGCTGATGGCAGAGATGTTCACGGAACTGTTCGCTGGCCAGTACCTTGACGTCCTGGCGCAAGCTGGCTGGTCGTGCTCGGTGCATGAGGCCCGGAGGATTGTTCTCTACAAGACGACTAAATACACCGTTGAAAGGCCGCTGCACTTGGGCGGCATCCTCGCTGGGGCAGGTCCTGCGCTCCTCCGTGGCTACAGCGCCTACGCACTTCCGCTAGGCGAGGCGTTCCAGCTTCGCGACGATCTGCTGGGTGCTTTCGGGGATCCCGCGCTTACTGGCAAACCAGCGGCCGACGATCTCCGTCTAGGCAAGGCCACGGTGCTGTTGTGCCTGGCGCAGGAGCGCGCGTCCGCCGCTCAAGCGAAGGAGCTACAAGATCTGCTCCGGTGCCCGAATGTTGACGATGCCGGGATACAGGGCCTCCGCCGGTTGCTTACTGAGACCGGCGCCGTGGCCGCCACCGAGGAACGGATTGGCGAGCTGACCAGGACGGCGAAGCAGCGGCTCAATGACATCCCACTCACGCCGTCCGTACACGACGCCTTGCTGAGCCTCGCCTCCTATGCCAGTCACCGGGATCGCTGAGTGGCGCCGATGGAGCTCAGCCAGGAATCGATGGTCGTTGCCGAGGGCCTCTGCAAGGACTACCGGACGACGCCGGACGCGCTCGCCGGAGTAAGCCTTTCCATTCCGAGGGGAACGGTGATGGGGCTGCTCGGATCGAACGGTGCCGGAAAGACAACTCTTATGCGTGTGCTGACGACACAGCTAACGCCCGATTCGGGACGCGCGACCGTGGCCGGATTTGACATCATCCGTCAGCCGCACGAGATCCGCCGCCGGATCGGTGTGTCCGGTCAATACACTGCGCTCGACGACCAGCTCACCGGCAGGGAAAACGTGGAGTTGTTCGGCAGGCTCGCGCGTGTGGGTCGAAGAGAACTGGTTGAGCGTGCTGGGCAACTGTTGGAGAGATTCGAACTCGGCCCTATCGCCGACCACCGGGTCCGTACCTATTCAGGCGGTACGCGTCGCAGGCTCGACCTGGCCATCTGCACCATCGCCCAGCCGCAGGTGCTGTTCCTCGATGAACCGACGGCGGGCCTGGACCCGCGTGGCCGCCTGCTGTTGTGGGCGTTCGTCCGCGAACTTGTCGCCGACGGCGTGACCGTTCTGCTGACCAGCCAATACCTCGGAGAGATCGACGCGCTCGCGCACCAGGTCGCCGTCATCGATCGCGGCAGGGTCATCGCGGAGGGCACCCCGGACGGGCTCAAAAGACAAGTAGGCGGGGAACGGCTTGAAGTAACACTGGTCCATCCGGCAGACATCTCCACAGCGCTGAAGGCCGTCTTCCCTTATACCGTCGGACGACCGAATATCGACGCCTCCCGTAGTCGCATCTCCGTGGGACTCGACGGCGGCGTCAAGACTGCCGCGGCGGCTATCCATGCCCTGGCCACAGTCCATGTCGAGGTATCTCAGTTCGCGCTGCGAAGTCCCTCGCTAGAGGAGGCCTTCTTCGACCTCACCGAACAGGACTGCCGTTCATGACCCCCAAGCCTGCCCGACTCCAGTGGGACGACCGACTCTTGGCCGCGATGGGTGACGTAACCGCCGTAGTCGGCCGTCGTGTCCACCACTTGCAGAGAGCTCCGGGAACAGTCCTTAGCGTCTCACTGAATCCGCTAATCATGATCTTCTCTGTCGGATATCTCTTCCGGGACTCTATCACGGTCCCCGGCAGCGGTAACTATTCAGAGTTCATCATGGCAGGAATAGCGGTCCAGGTAGGCCTGTCGAGTGTCTCTCCGGCGTCCCTAGGCGTAGCACTCGATCTCGACCGAGGAGTGACCGAGCGGATGCGCACCCTACCTGCATCCAGGGTCGCCCTCCTTTTTGGATACGCGCTCGCTGAATCAATCCTCGCAGCGCTGGGTCTGTCAATCGTCATGACCGTTGGCCTGCTCATGGGATGGCGATCTCACGAAGGTTTCCTGTCCACAGTCGGAGGTCTCCTCCTGATAATGGCGTTCACCTACACAATGGTCTGGGTGGGTGTTGCCATGGGGCTGCTGGTGCGTAATCCTGAAAGTCTCAGCCCGCTGTGTGTGCTCATACTGATATTCTTCTCCTTTCTCTCCAACAGTTTTTTGGCCGTTCAGGAGATGCCGGCGTGGGCACGCTTCATCGCGGAATGGAATCCGGTGAGTGCCGTTGTCAATCTTTGTCGCCAATTATGGGGAAACCCAGTCACTGATACCACGAGCTTTCCGGCCCGGAATGCAGACCTGGTCGCAGCGGTCTCGCTCACAGCAATCCTGATTCTCGCAATTCTGGTCGCCACACATGCATACTGCAGAGCGCTCAGTCGCTGATCTCAAGCACGTAGGTCCCATCCACATCGCGCCCGCCGAACCGTGCTCGCTGGTGGACTCTGTCGGGGATCTGGGCGGCGGAAATTCATTTTAATGGGTGATTGGGCCTCGGCCAACGTGGCCGGAATGGCCTGGAGCCGTCCGGCACCGGCGGCCCGGTGCCGGACGCGACGGCATCCCTCGCGCGGATCGGCCGCGATTCACCAGGTGCCCGGGGAGGCGGTTTGCAGGTGGCACCGATCGGCTCGATGTGGCTATGGGCTGGCTATGGGATCAAGGCGGCCGGTTGCTCCGGCCTGTTTGACCAGTCGCCCCAACGTTCGCGGCGCCCGAAACGCTCCGCGAGCGTCTTTTCCGAAGGAAGATCCCACGCCGCTGTGCGGTTGGCCAGCGCCCACTGTCATGCCTGGCGTTGCAGCCCCGAGACCGGCCGGCCGTGTCGCGGAAGGCCCCTTTCGCTTCTCCGGAATCCTCACCCGCTGGGAACTTTTCTGCGCCCCGTAGAAAGTTTGCAGCGCCACTCGTCTGAGCGTCGTAGAAACCGTCCGGAGAATTCCCTTGGGTCGTAAGAGCTTCGTATGAACCAACCTCTTCCGCTGCGAACCGCTCCTGACCTGGCGCATCAAGAGGCTCATACGCACCGATCAGAGCACATCTCGGCCAGGCGGCAATCAGCCGTCCGACCAGGGAAGGCTCGGCGACGGCGACGTTGGCCGCCAGGCTCGCGGCGCTGCCCAGCACCAGCAGCGTCCATGGCAGCAGCCTGCGGACCCCAGGGTCTGCCAGGGCGCGAACCCCCAGACCTCGCCGAGCCGTTCCGGACTCGGGAAGGCGGCCTCGGCCACCCGGATCGGAACCTCGTACCCGACCGCCACCGCCGCCAGGACGTCGCGTCCGTGGGCCGACAGCTTCTCCCCCAGTGCCAGCGACGGTGCGATGGCCGTGGCCCCGGGATGGAGGAAGGTCCTGTAGGTGTCGTCGAAGTCGAGCGCGTTCGCGCACGCCGCGTTCATGTAGGTGGCGGCCAGCAGCGAGGCGCGCTCGCCCGATCCGAGGACGCGGGCGACCCGCTCGGAGCCGAGACCGGTGACGGCGCCGTCCTGGATCCGGGACGCCGCCGTCCGCAGGCCGCCCACGGCATTGGCGATCCCGTCCAGGACGAGCCGTTTCAGGTGCTCGACGGTGGCGGTGTCGAGGTCCTGGAATCGCGTCGCGGCGACGAACCGGGCGATCTCTCCGGTCGCGTCGGTCACCGCCGGCCCCCGGCGAACCGGTCGGGCGCCATGAACGCGATGTCCGGGACGGTCTCGCCGGTGGCGAGGCGCGCGACGGCGTCCCCGACGGCCGGGGCGAGCTTGAAGCCGCGTCCGGAGTAGCCTCCGGCGAGCACGACGTTCGGGAGCCGCGGGTGGCGACCGGTGATGCCGTGGCCGTCACTGGAGTAGAGGTCGGTGAAGCCTGCGGACCTCACCGGGTACGGATGCAGGCCCGTCACGTGGCTGGTCAGCAACTCCGCCATGCTCGTGAGCTCGTCCGGGTCGTGGCGCCGTTCGAAGGTGTCCGGATCGTCGATGTCCGACGGCCTGATCCCGCACACCTTCACGGACGCGTGATCCGCGGTCGGAGCGCCGTAGAGGAAGTCGCCCCCGCTCTGGCGGGTGAAGACGGGGAACACCTCGGGCTCGAAGTCCTGGACGTACGCCGGAGCGAACCAGGACAGCAGGACCCTTTTCGGACGCAGGTGGCGTGCCAGCTCCGGCGGCAACCAAGACGGAGCCCACGAGCCCATGGCGAGGATCGCGGTGCGGACCTTCCAGGTCGATCCCGCCGCCTCGATCACGACGCCGTCGCGCCGCGGCTCGACGCGCTCCACCCGGTGGCGGCGGAGGATCCGCGCGCCCAGCGACTCCGCCCGGTCCGCCGCCGCGACCACCGCCTGCTCGCTCCGGAGGAATCCCGCCTCGGGATCGAAGTAGGCCATATCGTCCTCGGCCAGGACGTGCTGGGGGTACCTGTCGGCCATCTCCGCCCGCCCGAGAGGCAGCAGCTTCAGACCGTGCACCCTCGCCGACTCGGCGACCTGCCGCATCGACGGGTCCTCGCGGCGGCCGATGTTCAGGCCGCCGCACTGGACCAGAAGGTTGGTCGCCGACACCTCCGACAGCTCCCCCCACAACCCGAGGGCCTGCTTCAGCAGCGGGACGTAATGGGCGCCCTCCATGTAGGCGAGGCGGAACAGCCGGGTGTTCCCGCCGGCGGCGCCCAGGTCGTGCCCGGGCGCGTACCGCTCGAACCCGATGGCCTCCACGCCCCGCTCGGCGAGCCGCCACATGGCCATGCTCCCCATCGTCCCGACGCCGATCACCGCGACCTCAGCGTCCATGTCCACGCCCTTCTCGAAGGTCACGCATCGTCGACGACCCGTCCGCCGAGCATCACCAGCGCCACGTCGCGGACGGCGTCGACCTCCGCCGCCGGGTCGCCCCGGTAGGCCACGAGGTCGGCGGGACGTCCCTTGGCCAGCCGGCCGGCGGTGCCGGCGAGCCCGACCACCTCGGCGGCGGCGCCCGTCGCCGCGTGCAGGGCCTCGGCCGGTGACAGGCCGGCCTCGACCATCAGCCGCATCTCCTGGGCCACGGATCCGTGCGGGTTCCCCGGGGCGCCGGAGTCGGTGCCCACCGCGATCGTGACGCCGTTCTCGGCGGCGACGCGGCAGGCCGCCAGCGCCTTCGACCGGATCTCCGCGGCCTTGGCCGCGATGGGCGAGCCGGGCCGGTCCGCGTAGGCGCCGTGGATCGCGTCGAAGACGCACAGCGTCGGGACGAGGGCGACCCCCTGCTCCCGCATCCGCTCCGCGGTGGGCGCGTCCAGCAGCGATCCGTGCTCGATGCTGTCGACGCCCACGTCGAGCAGCATGCCGATCACCTCGGGCGAGTAGGCGTGCGCCGCCACGCGGCACCCCGCCTTGTGCGCCTCCTCGACGGCGACCTCCACCTCGGCGCGCGACAGCTGGGGCTCCTCGGGCCGCTCGTGCTCCCCGTACACCCCGCCGGACGCGATGAGCTTGATGGCGCGGGCACCGCCCTTGATCTCGGACCGGACGGCGGCGCGCACCGCGTCCGGGCCGTCGGCCTCGTGGCAGAGGGACCAGCCGTGCCCACCGGTCATGGCGATCGCGCGGCCGGCGGGGACGACGCGCGGCCCCGGCACGTCCCCGTCCGCGATGGCCTGGGCCAGCGGCACGGAGAGGGCGCCGGTCGCGCCCAGGTCCCGGACGGTGGTCTCGCCCGCCCGCAGGTGCCGCATGGCGTGGGCGGCGGCGCGCAGGACCGTCCGCTCCGGCGCGTCCAGCGCGACCCGGTCCTGGGGAGCCGCGGAGGCGTCCCACACCAGATGCGTGTGGGTGTCGATGAGCCCCGGCAGCAGCGTGCAGTCGCCGAGGTCGACGTCGGCCGGCCGCGCCGCCGCGCCCGGCCCGGTCTCGACGCTCACGATCATGCCGTCCTCGACGGTGACGGCCACGGGCCCGTCGAGGACGTGGACGCCGTCGAAGGCTCGTGCCGCCCGGAGGGTGACGCCTCGCCCGCCGTTCACCGGGATCGCCGTCATCGGAGTGCCTCCGGAGCGGTGAGGGACGCGCCGTCGCGAAGCCGCGCGGCGCGGTACTCCCGGGGGAGCCATGCCGCGACGACGCCGATCGCGACCAGCGTGACGACCATGGCGTACACCGGCGCCGCGTAGGGGGTGCCGGACCTGTCGACGAGGAACGTGGCGACGAACGCGGCCGTCCCGGCGAACACGACGTAGGCGAGGCCGTACGCGACGGCCGAGCCGCTGAACCGGACCCGGGCGGGGAACAGCTCGACCTGGATGAGCGTGTAGGCGACCACCAGCATGCCCTCGCACAGCGCCAGCAGCGACTGGCCGACCAGGGCGGCCGTCCAGGTGCCGAACTCGAAGAGCATGAACGCCGGGATGTTCATCAGCAGGAACCCGGCCATGCCGGCCAGCAGCACGCGCGGCGGGCCGACCCGGTAGAGGTAGATGCCCACGACCGGGGCGAACGCGGCGAGCACCAGTTCGGCGGCGGCCGCCGTGCCGAGCGCCGCGCTGCCCGACAGGCCGACGTGCACCTGCAGGTGGTTGGGGATGTAGGAGAGCATCATGTAGTAGTTCACGCCGTTCGCCGCGGCGGCGAAGAAGAGGATCGTCGCGGCCTTCCAGTGGGTGCGGAGCGCCTCGAAGACCGGCATCCGGCTGATCTGGTTCGACTCCTCGGCGCGCTTGAACGCCCTGGTCTCGCTCAGCCGCAGTCTCATGTAGAGGCCCGACAGCCCCAGCGGCAGCGAGATCAGGAAGGGCACCCGCCACCCCCAGGCGTCCATGGCGCCCTCGCTGAGGACCGCGTTGAGGAGGACGCCGGCGCCGGCGGCGCAGGCGATGCCCAGCCCGACGGTGGAGATGATCGAGCTCGCGTAGAGGCCGCGGCGCCGGAGCGGCGCGTGCTCGACGACGAACGTCGCGGCGCCGTTGAACTCGGCGCCGGCGGACAGGCCCTGCGCGAGCCGGCACACCACCAGCAGCGCCGGCGCCCACAGGCCGACCGAGGCCTGCGTGGGCAGCAGCCCGACGGCGGCGGTCGCCACGGTCATCAGCAGGATGATCGCGGAGAGCGTGCCCCGGCGGCCCAGCCGGTCGCCGAAGTGGCCGAACAGGACGCCGCCGAAGGGCCGGGAGACGAACGCGACCCCCAGCACCGCGAAGGTGCCGAGCAGGTCCGTGACCTGGTCGCCGCTGGCGAAGAAGGCCGCCCCGATCTGGGGCGCCAGGAAGCCGTAGATCGCGAAGTCGTACCACTCCAGGAAGTTGCCGATGCTGGTCGCGGAGAGGACGCGCGTCGTCTCCCCCTTGCGCGCGTGGCCGGTGTCCTGTTCCGCCGGCACGGCGGCGGGTCCGTCCGCGCGGGTCTCGTCTGTGGTCATGACGGCTGTTCCTTTCCGAGGGTGGCGGATCCGTCGCCGGAGCGACGTGGGGCCGCGTCCCGGGCCGCCTCGTTGCGGTCGCCGGCGGCGAGAACGGGCGCGCACAGCCAGTGGATGCGCGAGCGCTCGCTGGTGTGGTTGG
This sequence comes from Actinomadura madurae, assembly GCF_900115095.1. Lineage (GTDB taxonomy): Bacteria > Actinomycetota > Actinomycetes > Streptosporangiales > Streptosporangiaceae > Spirillospora > Spirillospora madurae. The sequence continues at coordinate 143,075 of NZ_FOVH01000015.1, read as the reverse complement.
AGATCCGGTGGGGGGTCTCCGAGACGTAGGAGATGCTGTCGCCGGCCTTGAGGATGTAGGGGTCGTCTCCGAGCTGGATGGTGACCTCGTGGTGGAGGACGACGACCGTCTCGATGAGCCCGGCGTGCGAGTAGGGGTCGCCCGTGTTGGCCGCCGGGTCGAACGTGGCGTCGTACAGCGCGAGAGGGCTGTGGCTCGACGGTGTGATCAGGTACTTCGTGATGCCCTCGCGGGTGACGAGCGGTTCGCGCGTCGCCATCCGCACCGGCTTGACGGCGGGGTCGGTGGAGGCGAAGAGGTCCGACACGTGGATGTCGAGCACGTCGCACAGCTTCTGGAGGACGGCGACGCTGGCGTTGCTCTTCCCCCGTTCGAGCTGGCTCACGAAGCTGGGGCTGACGCCGGCGGCGAGCGCGGTCTTCCTGACGGACAGGCGGCGCGCCTCCCGGAAGGCCTGCAGGCGGGCACCCACCTGGTGCCGGCCGTCCTGGTCGTCGGCGACGTTCTCGACGGACATCGGGCTCCTTCACTCTCACTGGACACGTGTGCAGTGGGGCTGTACGTTACGACAGCATGGTGAACATCACAAGACCTCCGGCGCAGAAGGTCGAGCGTGGGCAGAATCCCCGGACGGGCCGCGTGACCTGCACGGTCGCGGTGACGCCGCCCGATGGGGTGGAAGCCGCGCTCGGCGCCGCGAGTGCGGCCTCACGTGCCGTCGGCGCGTCGAGCCCGGCCACTCGCGCCCGCTGGCTGCGAGCGATCGCGGACGCCCTGGAGGAACCGGACGCCGCCGCCGACCTGATCGCGCTCGCCGACCGGGAGACGGCGCTGGGCGAGACCCGCCTCGCCGCGGAGCTGGCGCGCACCGCGGACCAGCTGCGGTTCTACGGTGATGCCGCCGTCGAGGGCTCCTACCTCGGAGTGACGATCGACCGCGCGACACCGGCCCGGCCGAGCCTGGCCCGCGTGCGGGTCCCGCTCGGCCCCGTCGCGGTCTTCGGTGCCAGCAACTTCCCGCTGGCCTTCGGCGTCCTGGGCAACGACACCGCCTCCGCCCTCGCGGCCGGGTGCCCCGTCGTGGTGAAGGGCCATCCGGCACACCCCGCGCTCAGCGCGCGGCTCGCCGACCTCGCCCTGAGCGCCCTGGAGCGGGCCGGTGCGCCGGACGGCGCCTTCGCGCTCGTCACCGGCTTCGACTCGGGCGCCATGCTGGTGCAATCGCCCCACACGGCCGCGGTGGCGTTCACCGGGTCGCAGCAAGGGGGCCAGCACCTCTGGCGGCTCGCCAACGAGCGCGACGTCGTGATCCCCGTGTTCGCCGAGATGGGCACGGTGAACCCGGTCGTCCTCACCCCCGCCGGCGCCGCGGGCACCGCCGAGGTCGCCGCCGGGTTCGTCCGCGCGTTCACCGGCGGCGCCGGCCAGTTCTGCACGAAGCCGGGGCTGCTCTTCGCGCCGTCCGGATCGGGGTTCGCCGCCGCCGCGGGACGTGCGCTGGAACGTTCCGCGCCGCAGGCGTGGTGCCTGACCGAGCAGATCGCCGCCTCGGCCGCCGCCGGAACGGACGGCCTGGTCGAGGACGGGGCGACCGTCGTCGCCCGGGTGGCCGGTCCCGGCCGCGGCTGGTCGGTGGAGGCGGTCCTGCTCTCCGCGCCGATCGGCGCGGTGCGTCCCGGAAACCGCCTCCTTGAGGAGTGCTTCGGACCGGTCGCACTGGTGGTGGAGTATCAGGACATGGCAGGACTGCTGTCGGTATTGCCCCGCCTCCAGGGAACCCTGGCCGCCGCGATCATGTCGGGCGGCGAGCAGGACCCCGACATCCCCCGGCTGCTCGACGCGCTCACTCCCCTGGTCGGCCGGGTCGTGGTGGACGGGTGGCCCACCGGCGTCGCCACCGCGTGGGGGCAGCAGCACGGCGGGCCATGGCCGGCCACCACGGCGCCCGCCTCCACCTCGGTCGGCGCGGCGGCCCTCGACCGGTTCACCCGCCCCGTGACCTACCAGGGGACGCCCGACATGGCGCTGCCTCCGCCGTTGCGGCCGGACAACCCCTGGTCCGTGCCGCGGCGCGTGGACGGGGCGCTGGAGATGGGACGGCGGTGAGCCGGGTCAGGAAGCGCGCGGCGGTCGTCGGCGGCGGCATCGTCGGGGTGTCGGTCGCCCGCCATCTCGCCCGGCGGGTAGACGGCTTCGACGTCACCCTGTTCGAGAAGGAGGACCGGCTGGCCGCGCACCAGACCGGTCACAACAGCGGTGTCGTGCACGCCGGCCTCTACTACGAACCCGGGAGCCTCAAGGCCACCCTGTGCCTGCGCGGAGTCGAGCTGCTGCGCGAGGCCGTCCGGGACCACGGCGTCCCCTACGAGGAGTGCGGCAAGATCGTCGTCGCGCTCGGCGAGCGGGAGCTGCCCCGCCTGGACGCCGTCCACGCCCGCGCCGTCGCCAACGGCGTCCCCGGGGTCCGCCTGATCGGCCGCGACGAGATCACCGAGCTGGAGCCGCACGCCCGCGGGATCCGGGCGCTGCACTCGCCGCGCACCGCGATCGTCGACTACGTGGCGCTGACGGCCGCGCTGGCGGAGGACTTCCGCGCGGCCGGCGGTTCGGTCCGGCTGGGCGAGAAGGTGACCGGGCTGGAGCACCGCGGGCGGGCGGTCCGCCTCACGACGGGACGGGGCACCGAGGAGTTCGACCTCGTGATCGCGTGCGCGGGCCTCGCGTCCGACCGGCTGGCGCGGGCCGCCGGGGAATCCGCCGAGCCGCGGATCGTCCCGTTCTACGGCGACTACTTCCTGCTGGACGCGAGCACGCGCCACCTCGTCAACGGTCTCATCTATCCCGTCCCCGACCCCCGGTACCCGTTCCTCGGAGTGCACCTCACCAAGCGGATCGACGGAGCCGTCATGCTCGGCCCGAACGCCTTCCTGTCGCTGGGCCGGGAGTCCTACGAGGGCCGGCGGCCCGTCCCCCGGGACGTGCGCGACGCCCTCGGGTTCCCGGGCTTCTGGAGGTTCGCGGCCCGCAACCTTCCGGCGGCCGCCCGCGAGGCGCGGACCGCCCTCAGCTCGCGGCGGTTCGTCGCCGAGGCGCGCAGGTACGTCCCCGCCATCCCCTCCGGCGCCGTCGTCCGCGGGCCGCGGGGCATCCGCGCGCAGGCGATGGACGCGCGCGGCGGCCTGGTCGACGACTTCGTCATCTCGGGAACGGAGCACATCGTGCACGTGCGCAACGCGCCGTCCCCGGGCGCCACGTCGGCGCTCGCCATCGCCGAGCACATCGTGAGCGAGGCCCTCCGGCGCCGATCCTGGACGCCGGCGTAGGCCTCCCGAGGGAGGTAAGTGATTATGTACTGTCGTAGGCCCGGATGCCGGCCCGGCATCCGGACGGCCGATGCGGCGCGACGTCGGCCTCCGACCCGTCAACGCACGGGCCTCCGGAGGAAGGGAACCGCCCATGCGCCCCGCGCCCGCATCCCGGTCCGACCAGCCGGTCAACGACACGATCAACCTGATCAGCGGTGAGTTCTGGGGCCGCGACCCCCACGCCGAGCTCCGCTGGATCAGGGACAACGCGCCCGTCTACTGGGACCCCCGCGGCGAGGTCTGGGGGATCTCGACCTACGCGACCGTCAAGTACGTCTCCCGGCATCCCGGGCTGTTCTGCAACGGCCAGGGCATCCGCCCCGACAACGGCCCGCTGCCGATGATGATCGACATGGACGATCCCGAGCACAAGCTGCGCCGCAAGCTGGTCAGCGCCGGGTTCACCCCGCGGCGGGTCGCCGACAGGCGGGCCTACCTCGAACGGCTCTGCGACGAGATCATCGACCGGGTCTGCGAGCGCGGCGAATGCGACTTCGTCGCCGACCTGGCCGCCCAGCTCCCGCTGATCGTGATCGGCGACGCCCTCGGGTTCGCGGCGCGGGACCGCCAGACGCTGCTGGCCTGGTCCGACGACATGCTCAGGGCGCTGACCGGCGGCGACGATCCCGCCCTGCTCTCCCGGGCCGCCGAGGCGTTCGCGGGCTTCAACGACCACGCCTCCGCCGTTGTGGCCGACCGCCGGGCCTGCCCGCGCGACGACCTCATCAGCGCGCTCACCCACGCCACCGTCGACGGGCAGCGGCTGGACCACGAGTCGCTGCTGCAGGAATCCCTCCTGATCCTCATCGGCGGGGACGAGACGACCCGGCACGTCATCTCCGGCGGGATGTGGCAGCTGTTCCGGCACCCGGAGCAGCGCCGCGCCCTGGCCGAGGACCCGTCCGGTATCCCCGCCGCCGTGGAGGAGATGCTGCGCTGGGTGTCCCCGATCAAGAACATGGCCCGCACCGCCACCCGCGACACCATGCTCGACGGCAGGGCCATAGCGGAGGGCGACACCCTCCTGCTGCTGTATCCGTCCGCCAACCGGGACCGCGCGGTGTTCACCGATCCCGACGCCTTCGACATCACTCGGCACCCGAACGAGCACCTGGCCTTCGGCAACGGCCCGCACTTCTGCCTGGGCAACAGCCTCGCCCGTCTGGAAATGCAGGTCATGTTCGGCAGGCTCCTGGCCCGCCTGCCCGATCTGGAGCCGGTCGATTCCGCCGAGCCCGCCCACCGGCCCGCCAACTTCGTCTCCGGCTACGAATCCATGCCCGTCCGCTTCACACCGACCCGCCGCGTGCTCTCGTGACCTCGAACCGTTATCGCCAAGGGCCGAGCCCGCGCCCAATTCCATTGTCATCGGTGGTTCGCCGTCGTTTTCGTGATGCGAAATGTACGATGATTCACGGTTCTACTTGTTGAAAAGACAAGTCCGTACAGACAACGGGATCGAGGCTGCGGAGTGGCTGACACCGGCGGAGTGGACCGGAGTTCGGTGGACCTGGAGACCGGCCGGGCCCACGGCGCGCGGATCTACGACTACATCCTCGGTGGCAAGGACCACTACGAGGCCGACCGCGCGGCGGGGGACGAGACGCTGCGGGTGTGGCCCGCGCTCCGGGTGCACATGCAGGCCAACCGGTCGTTCATGCATCGCGTCGCGCGCTACATGGCGGTCGAGAAAGGCATCCGGCAGTTCCTCGACATCGGCACCGGTATCCCGACCTCCCCCAATCTCCACGAGGTCGTCCAAGAGAAGGCGCCCGACTCCCGGGTGGTGTACGTCGACAACGATCCGATCGTCCTGGTCCACGCCCGGGCGCTGATGCAGAGCACGCCCGAGGGCCGGACCGCCTACGTCCAGGCGGACATGCGCGAGCCGGAGCGCATCTTCACCGCCCCCGAACTGCACTCCACCCTCGACCTCACCCGCCCGATCGGGCTGACCGTGATCGCCGTGGTCCACTTCGTCGAGGACGACGACGAGGCGTACCGCGTCGTGCGCGACCTGGTGGACAGGCTCCCGTCGGGAAGCTGGGTCGGGCTCGCCATCGCCACCGACGACTTCGACCGCGACGTGCTGGCCGAGGTCCAGCGGACCTACCACGCGCACGGCGAGTCCCTGCGCTGGCGCACCCACGAGCAGGCCCTGCGCTTCTTCGACGGGCTGGAACTGGAAGAGCCCGGCGTGGTGCAGATCCACAAGTGGCGTCCCGACGGGACCCTTTCCCGGCCCGTCTCGGACAAGGACATCGCCATGTACGGCGGCGTCGCGGTCAAACCCTGACCGGTCAGGCGCGTCAGGCGATCTCGAAGGTCGTGCCGATGCCCATTCCGGTGATCCACTCGGGGACCGGCTCGTAGCTCGTCCAGGCCAGCGACAGGCCGACCGCGACCTGGCCGATCAGCCAGCAGCGCACCTCGTGCCCTCCGGTGCCCGCGCGTTCCTCCAGCCCCTCGTGGCCGAGTGCGGCGATCGATGCCGCGTCGCCGGCGGTCAGCCGGTCCAGGAACCAGGCGTCCCATTCCGCGTTCACGCGGGCGTGCGGGTCGCCGCCCATCTCCCGCACCCGCCGCTCGCGGACCGCGGCGACGGACTGCGCGTCGGCGCGGCCGTGGATCAGGGCCGTCCGGCGGTCGCCGGCCACCGACGGGTCCCGGGGGTCGTTCGACGGCAGCCAGTGGGAGAGCCCGCCGCTGGCGGCGACCAGCACCCGTCCCGGGTGGCCGGACGAGCGCAGCGCGGCGCCGAGCGCCCGGCCGAGCGAGACGCAGCGGTCCAGCGCGGGCAGCGGGGGCGCCGCGGTGTTCACCACGAGCGGCACGATCGGCACCCCCGCGCGGCCGCTGATCATCTCGTAGCTCTGCACCGTGCCGTGGTCGACGGTGAGGGCGTACGACAGCGCGATGTCGAAGCCGGCGTCCGCGAGGCCCTCCCGCACCGACCACGCGAGCCCCTCGGCCACCGGGAGGGGACCGGCCGCGCTGCCGAAGTCGCCGAACCCGACGGCCTCCTCCACCCCGAGGACGAACGGCGGCATCACGTCGTAGAAGTTCGCGTGGAAGTGGTCGGGGCCGATGACGACGATCGCGTCCGGAGCGAGCCGGTCCACGGCGCGCCGCACCCGGCCGGCGTCGTGGAGGAACCGTCCGCCCGGCCCCTCCGGGCCGTCGGGGGGAAGCAGCGTCGCGAAGGGGCTGTGGGACATCCCGACGAAGCCCGCGATCTCGGCCATCAGACCGGGTCCTTGCCGTGGACGAGCCAGTCGCGGTGGACCCGGAGGTAGTCGTCGGCCTGCTCCCACTGGGGCCAGTGGCCGGCGTCCTCGATGACGTGCAGGCGGGCGTCGGGAAGCCAGCCGAGGAGCATCTCGGCCTCGTCGAGCCCGCCGGTCGGGTCGTGGTCCGTCCAGAGCAGCAGGGTCGGCGCGGTGATCCGCGACACCCAGGAGGGGTCCCAGGCGAAGTCCTCGCGGACCCGGGGGTCCTGGAGGACGAGCGTGTTGGTGATCGCCTGGACGAAGCCCGGCCGGGAGTACACGCTGCGCCGCAGGTTCACCAGTTCGTCGGTGACCATCTCCTTGTGGTGGAAGAGGAACTCCACCCGCCGCCGCACGGTCGCGTCGCTGGGGTCCTGGACCGCCGCCATGGTGCTGTCGCGCAACCGCGCCATCACGTCGGGCTTGTTGGCGATGTTGCCGGGCGTGTTGAGGACCAGCCGGTCCACGCGGTCGGCGTGGTACGCGCCCGCCCAGGCGGCGACCCAGCCGCCGAGCGACTCGCCGGACAGGTGCGCCCTGCCGATGCCGAGCGAGTCGAGCAGGCCCACCAGGTGGTCGCAGAGCACGTCGATCGTGTAGGGGCGGTCGGGCAGCTCCGACCAGCCGTGGCCGACCATGTCGTAGGCCGTGACGCGGAAGTCGGCGGCCAGCCCGGCGAGGTCGCGGGCGTAGGCCTCCAGGTGGCCGCCGGTGCCGTGCAGCAGGACCAGGTCGGGACCGGACCCGGCCTGGAGGACCCTGGTGCGCACCGTGGCCTCGCCCAGCGGGACGTCGACGTGCCGCAGGGTGTGGTCGAGGTCGGCCAGTTCCCCCCAGATGCTGATGTGCCGGGGAATCGGCGGACCGGCCGGGAGTGTCTCGCTCATGTCTCCTCCGTCTGGTCGAAACGGTCGCGGGCCTCCTGGAGGGTCGCCAGGCCGGCGCTTTCCCGGCGGACGAGACCGAAGAGGCCGAGAAGGCGGGAGTTCTCGATGGTCAGGAACTCCACGGGATGCTCGGACGAGTCGTTGTAGTGCCGGTGCCAGGCCCACGGCGGCGTGTAGACGAAGGACCCGGCCGTCCAGGCCACGGTCTCGCCGTCGGCGCCGCCGTCCCCTTCGATCAGGCTGTGGCCTTCACCGCTGATCACGAAGTGGACGGTCTCGTGGTAGTGCCGCTGCATGTCCGAGCTGGCGCCGGGCGGGATGACCTGGCGGAACAGCTCGAAGGTCGTGGTCGGCAGGGTTCCGGCGATCCGGAGCGTGGTCGGGTTCGGCACCGATCCGGCCGGGATCGTTTCGAGGTCGTCGTCGTGGACCACGAGCGGGCGCTGCCCGCCGGGCCGCACGACGTGCGCGAAACCGGCGAGGAAGTCGGCCATCGTGAAGTCGGGTCCGGATACGGCCATGCAGAGGTCCTCCGTTCACACCGTCTCGGTCCGGCCGCCGTCGACCGCGAGGACGGTGCCGTTGATGTAGCTCGCCTCCGCCGAGGCCAGGAACGCGATCGCCGCCGCCACCTCGTCCGGGTCGCCGGACCGGCCGGCGGGGATCTCGGCCTGATCCTCTGCCGCCGCGGTGGCGAGGTCGGTTCCGGCGGCGTCGGCACGGCTCTGGAGGATCTGGAGCCGCCGCGGCGTGAGGGTGGCGCCGGGCGCGACGCAGTTCACGGTGACCCCGCGGTCGGCGTACTCGTGGGAGGCGAGCTTCGCCGCGGCCGTCACCGCCGACCGCAGCACGGTCGACGCGGCGAGTTCCGGCTGCGGTTGCCGGACGGCCGTGGACGTGATCAGGACGACCCGTCCGAAGCCGCGCGCGGCCATGCCGGGCAGGGCCGCGCGCATGAGCGCGAGCGGGCCGAGCAGGAGCAGGTCCATCGCCGTGCGCCACTGCGCGTCCGACACCTCCAGCACCCGGCCCGGCGCGGGGCCGCCGGCGCTGAGGACGAGCACGTCGAGCGCGCCGTGCCGGGCGCGCACCTCGTCCGCCGCGGCGGCGGCCTCGGCCGGCTCGGCCAGGTCGCAGACGAGGTGGTCGACGCGGTCGCCGCCGAGCCGGGAGCCGGCCTCGGCGAGGGCGGAGCGGGTCCGGCCGGCGAGGACGACCCGGTGGCCGGACCGCAGCAGCGCGGCGGCGGCCGCCGCGCCGATGCCGCCCGCCCCGCCGCCGACGAGCGCCGTCCGGATCCCGGGGTCCGCGCCGGAATCCGCGCGAGTTCCGGTGCTTGTGCTGGTAGAGCCCGTATGGCTGGTTCTCATGATGGCGCCTAGATTCGGACCATGACGCTCTCCACCCCAAACATGCGTCCCGCTGGCCGGGATCCTGATTCCGGCCGCCCGATCGGTTCGCTGGAGCGCGCCGCGGCGCTGCTGGGCGCCTTCGGGGAGGGGCACCGCGAGCTCAGCCTGGCGGAGCTGGTGCAGCGGTCCGGCCTGCCGCGCTCCACCGTGCACCGCACCGCCACCCGGATGATCGAGCTCGGCTGGCTGGACAAGCCGCGCGACCGCTACCGCATCGGCAACCGGCTGTTCGAGCTGTCCGGGCTGGTCCCGGTGCGCCACGAGCTCCGCGAGGCGGTGCTGCCGTTCCTGCAGGACCTGTACGCCGCGGCCCGGACCACCGTGCAGCTCGGCGTCCTCGAAGGGGCCCAGGTGCTGGTGGTCGAGAAGATCACCGGGCACCGGCGGATGCCGATGCTCGCCCAGGTCGGCGGGACGATCCCGGCGCACTGCTCCGCGCTGGGGAGGGCGATCCTGGCCTGGTCGGACGCGGGCGCGCTGGACACCGTCCTCGCGGCCGGGCTGGAGCGCCGCACCCCGCGGACGATCACCAGCCCGGACGCGCTGCGGCGGGAGCTCGCCACCGTCGCGGAGCGGGGCTGGGCGCACGACCGGGAGGAGGGCAACATCGGCGTCTGCTGCGTCGCGGCGCCGATCTTCGGCCCCGGCGGCGGGGTGGCCGCCGCCCTTTCGGTCACCGGGCCCGGCCGCGCCGTGCGCGAGGAGTACATGGTGCCGGCCGTGCGCATGGCGGCCGCGGCGGCCGGCCGCGCCTACTCCACGCGCCGCTGGGAGACGCCGCGGACACGGTCCGCGACCGAGTCCCAGCCGCCGGGACATGCCTTTGGTCCCTGATCCCGCCCCCGCGCACGCTGTGACGCACAGCACGCCGGGACTCCCGGGGAGGCAAAGGAGAGGACCATGACCATAGGGAACGCCCAGCAGGAACACCGGGTGGTGCGCTCCGGGGAGGGGACGGACGTCGGTGCGATAGGGCTGGGCATCCACGTCAGGTTGACCGGGGCCGACACCGCGGGCGCCTACTCCCTGTTCGAGTACATCGTCCCGCCCGGCCTCGGCGGACCGCCCACGCACGTCCACAGCCGCGAGGACGAGATGTTCACCTGCACGCGCGGCAGGGTGAGGATCGAGCTGGACGGCGAGCACCATCTCCTCCGCGCCGGGGACTCGCTTCTCCTGCCGCGCCGGGTGCCGCACACGTTCGACAACCCGTTCCAGGACGAGACCCGGGTCGTGGCGGTCGTCTCCCCGCCCGGCCTGGAGGACTACTACCGGGAGCTCAGCGAGCTGCCGCCCGGCCCCCGCGACATGGAGCTGATCGCCGGGGTGATGGCCCGCCACGGGCTGTCGCTGAAGGAGGGGAGCCGATGAACGCGCGAGAGCGGATGGTGCACGCCATGTGCGCGGCGGTGGACGCCGGCGACGCCGAGGCGTTCGGGGCGTGGTTCGCCGACGACGCGACGTACCGGTTCGGCAACGAGGAGCCGCTGACCGGCCGGACCGCGGTGATCGCCGCGACCGCCGCGGCGGCCGGCACCCTGCCGCGGGTCAGGCACACCGTCGACCAGGTCGCCGAGGTCGGGGACCGGCTGTTCTGCCGGTTCACGATCGAGACCGAGACGCCCGCCGGCACGCCGGTGGCGCTGCCCTGCGTCACCGTGATCGAGATGGCGGGCGACACGGTGGCCGACTACCGGGTGCACATGGACATCGGTCCCGCGCTCGGCGCACCGCTCGGGCTGCGGCCCGCCGAGCCGGGCGCGGTCGAGGTCGCGCGGGCCGCCTTCGAGGGGCTGCAGCGCGGCGGCGCGACCGGGGACTGGAGCGGCTTCGTCGACGTGCTCGCCGAGGACGTCCGGATCATGATCCCCGTGCCGGCGGGCGAGCAGGAACCGCCGGAGGGCGTGCTCGTCGGCAAGGACGTCGCCCGGCGGATGTTCGCCGGGCACCACGAGGAGATGGTCGCGGGGGTCGTGCTGGAGGCCAAGCGGGTCGCGGCCAACGGCCCGCTCGTCGTGCTGGAGGCCCGCGTCGAGGGCGCGCTGGACGGCGAGGTGGTCGCCAACCACTTCGTGTTCGCCTTCGAGGTGCGGGACGGGATGGTGGCGTCGATGTACGAGTACGCCGCCTGGACGGCGAAGTCCCCCACGAGCCGCTGGGGCGACCCCGCGTTCGCCCGCGAGGCGTGGTCGGAGACCCTCATCCCCTACACGCCGTCGACGCTCGTCGCCGGCTGATCCGCGGGGACGCCGCGGGCCAGGTGCCGCCAGAGGCGCGGCAGGAGCTCGTCCTGGACGGAGCGCCATGCGCCGATCTCCTCGCCGGTCAGCGCGGTGACCCGGCCCGCGGCTTCGGCCGCGAGCCATGCCGTGCACAGCGCGGACAGCAGCCACATCCGCGCCACGGCGAGGCCCGGCGTGGCGCCGAGCGTGAGGGCGCCGTTGCCGCGGAGCAGCAGGGCCTCGCCCTCCGGCAGGCTGCGGGCGGCGCTCTCGGCCGGCGCGGCCGAGCGCAGCAGCCGACCACTGGGATGGACCGGCACCACCGGGCCGAGCCACGCGGCCTGGCCGTACAGCGCGGGCAGCGCGTCGGCGGCCGCCGCCGCGGCGAAGGCGGCGGGCGGCTGGGCACGGGCGACGGCCGCCGCGTCCGGGCGGGCGCGGTAGAGGGCGAGGTGGGCCCAGCTCTCGGCCGGGGCACCGGACGGCAGGTCCGCGGCGCCGAGGGGCACCTCCACCAGGGCGTCCGCCGTGACGCCGGACAGGTCGGCGGCCGGGGTGATCAGCATCGAGGCGCCCGTGCGGACGGAGACGTGCCCGAAGGCGGTGACCAGTCCCAGGCGGGCCAGGGCACGTCCCGCCTCCACCACCGACGCGGCCACAGCCTCGGGTGCCTTCCCAGAATCCTCACTCATCCCTAAACTGTATGCAGTTTCGTGAAGGAAGGGAACGAGCCGTGATCTCTGCACTGCACCACTACGCGCTCACCGTCCCCGATCTGGAGGTGGCGGACGGCTTCCTCCAGGACTTCGGGCTGGAGACCGCGGAGAAGGACGGTTCGCTGATCGCCCGATGCCGGGGCCGCGCGCAGGAACAGGTACGGATGGTGGAGGCGCCCGCCAAGCGGCTCCACCACGTGTCGTTCACCCTGCGCCCCGGTGGCCTCGACGCCGCGCGCGAGGCACTGGAGCGCGGCGGCGCACCCGTCCTCGACCCGCCGCCGGGCGCCCCGGAGTCCGGGCTCTGGACGCGGGACCCGGACGGGAACGCCGTCCAGCTGCTCGACGAGCCGCCCGCCCCCGCCCGCGCGGTCGCCGAGGTCCTCACCAACATCGGAGAAGGCCACCGCAGGATCGGCGTCGCGCAGTGGCGGCGGGCCACGGAGGACGTCATGCCGCGCCGGCTCGGGCACGCCCTGCTGTTCACCGCGCAGCCGGAGCGGATGACGGCCTTCTACACCGGGGCGCTCGGGCTGCGGGTCAGCGACACCATCCACGGCGGCGCGGTGACCTTCCTCAGCGCCGGCCGGGGCGACCACCACATCTTCGGGTTCATCCGCAGCACCCACCGCGGCTTCCACCACGCGAGCTTCGAGGTGCCGTCGATCGACGCGATCGCGCTCGGCGCCGACCGGATGCGCGCCCGGGGCCGCGACGCGGGATGGGGCCTCGGCCGGCACACCATCGGCTCCAACTTCTTCCACTACACCCTCGACCCGTGGGGCTCGTGGATCGAGTGGTTCTCCGACATCGACCAGGTCGACGACGGCTGGGTCGCCCGCGACTGGGACGTGCCCCCGCACCTGTGGGGCGCCCCGCCGCCCGAGACCTTCCTGGAGAACCGCGAGCCGCGCGCCTAGGAGACGCCCGTGATCACCCTCACCGACATCGCCTACGTACGCTCGGGCGTCGCCGACCTCGCCGCCGCGGTGCGGTTCGCGACCGGAGTCGTCGGCCTCGAACTCGCGCCGCCCACCGGGCCCGGCGTCGCCCACCTGCGGGCGGACCACCGCCACCACTGCCTCGCGCTGGTCGAGGGACCGTCCGGCATGCTGGCCTCGGGCTTCGCCGTCGCCGGCGCCGACGCCCTCGGCGCGGCCGAGACCGAGCTGGAGCGGTCGGGGATCTCCGTCCGGCGCGGATCCGCCGAAGAGGCGCGATCGCGCAGGGTCGCGGAGTTCATCGCCTTCGACGACCCGTTCGGCAACCGGCTGGAGCTGGTGGCCGGGCAGGAGACCGTGACCCGTCCGGTGGCCTTCACCAGGCCCGCCGGGATCACCGAGTTCGGTCATCTGTGCCTGGACGCCCCCGACGTCCACGAGGCCTACCGGTTCTGGAGCGGCCGCTTCAACGCCCGGGTGTCCGACTGGATCGGCGACGCGGCCTGCCTGATGCGGATCGATCCGGTGCACCACAAGCTCGCCGTGTTCCGCGGGGACGGCCCCGGGCTGTGCCATGTGAACTTCCAGGTCGGCTCGCTCGACGACGTGTTCCGCAACTGGCACTTCCTGGTGGAGAACGACGTCCGGATCGAGATGGGTCCCGGCCGGCATCCGCAGTCGACCGCGGTCTTCCTCTACTTCCTCGGCCCCGAGGGATTCACCTACGAGTACTCCTACGGCGTGCGGCGCATCGAGGACGAGGCCGCCTGGCGGCCCCGCACCTTCGACCCGGCCGAGCCCGGGTCCATCGACATGTGGCTGGGCCCGGTCCAGCGCGTGTCGAGCCAGCGGCAGGTGCGGCGGGAGAGAACGGGAGACGCCTCATGACCTCGCCCACGACCGTGCCCGGCAGCGTCGAGGCGGCGGGCGTCCGGCCGCACGTGCCGTCGGGCTGCGGGCACTGGACGATGATCGAGCGGACGGAGGACTTCCTCGCGGCGGTCCGCGCCTTCCTCGGCTAGTCCCGGTCGATGAGCGCCAGCGCGTGCGGCACCGCGACCGGCGCGTAGTCCGGCGCGCAGTCGCCCAGCACGCGCAGCGCCGTGCGGGCGAGGTGGCGCCCCATCCCGGAGAGCGCCGCCCGCTCGTCGCCCGCGACCAGCGCCTCCAGAATCCGCGCGTGCTCCTCGTCGCCCACCGTCTGCCAGTCGTCCGGCTCCGACAGCTGGTAGATGCGGATGTAGCGGATGGTCCGGTCGGCGAGGACCCGCAACCGCCGCTGCATCGCCTCGCCGGCACCCGAGGTGAGCAGCCGGTGGTAGTCGCCGTGCGCGGCGAACCAGGCGGTGAAGTCCCCGTCCTTCGCGGCCGCCCGCAGGGTGGCCAGCAGCCGTTCGGCCTCGTCGCGCAGGCCGGAGCCGAACCCGCCGATCGTCATGGAGAGGGCGAGGGTCTCCTGGAGGATGCGGGTGGCGTAGATGTCGTCGAGTTCCTGCGGGTCGAGGCCGGCCACCCGGGTCCGCTGGTTCGGCTCGATCTCGACCAGGCCCTCCTCCTGCAGCATGCGCAGCACCTCGCGGAGCGGGGTGCGGCTGATGCCCAGCTGCCGCGCCAGGCTCACCTGGGAGAGCTTGGTCCCCGGCTTGAGCGTGCCGTCGAGGATGCACTCCCTCAGATAGGCGTGCACGTGCGGGATCGCCTGCCGGGCCTCGGGCAGGTGCACCGGCCGGATGTTCGGGACGAGCGTGACACGGGGCATGCCCTCCACTCTGGCCGATCACGGCCGAATCTGCATACAGTTCCGGCCGTAATCTTGACGCGGGAGCCAAACTGCATACAGTTTAGCTCCATGTGCGATGACGACCGGCCGCCCGAGGCGGCCCCAGGACGGCTGCTCGCCCGCGACTACTGGCTGGTCCGCTCCACTCCGCGGCCGGGAACCCGCGAAGCGGACATCGCCGCGCACGCGTCCGACCATGTGGCGTGGCTGCTCGGCCTGGAGCGCGACGACGTCGTCCTCATGTCCGGCCCCCTGCTGTCGGGGCCGGGCACCGGGCCCGGCTCGGGCGTGACGGTGCTCCGCGCGGGCGACGAGGAGACCGCCCGCCGCATCGCCGCGGAGGACCCGTTCGTCAGGGCGGGGCTGCGCACCTTCGAGGTGTACCGGTGGCGCGTCAACGAGGGCAGTGTCGGCGTGCGCGTCTCCCTGGGGACCGGCGGCTATGAGTGGCGCTAGGACGCGGCGGCCGGCACGCGACCGAGGGAGGTCCGGATGCAGACGGTGGGCGTGATCGGGCTGGGCCGGATGGGCCTTCCGATCGCACGCAATCTGATGGACCGGGGGTTCCCGGTCGTCGGCTACCGCCGCGGCGAGTCCGCCGAGCTGACCGAGGCCGGCGGGACGCGGGCCGCGTCGCCGGCCGGCGTGGCGGAGCGGGCGGACGTGCTGCTGTCGATCCTCCCCGACGCCGCGGCGCTGCGGGAGGTCGTCCGCGGTCCCGCCGGCACACTCACCGCCCTCCGGCCCGGCACCGTCCACATCGAGATGAGCACCATCGACGTGGACGACAAGCGCCGCATCCGCGACGAGGTGCGCGCCCGCGGCGGCGATCTGCTGGACTGCCCCATCAGCGGCAGCCCCGGGATGGTCGCCCCGCGCCTGGCCACCACCCTCGCCTCCGGGGACGAGCGGGCCGTGGAGTCCGTGCGGCCGGTGCTCGACGCGATCTCCGGGCCCTGGATCCGCACCGGGGGGTTCGGCACCGGCACCCGGATGAAGTACATCGCGATGCTGCTGGTGGCCGTGCACACGGTGGCCGCCGCGGAGGCGGTGGCGATGGCCCGGCGCAGCGGCATCGACCTGGAGCTCCTCCAGCGCGTCCTCGACGACTCGATCGCGGGCTCCGCGATCCTCAAGCAGCGCGGCCCGCTGATGCGGGAGCGGGCCTGGACGCCGGCGCCGGGGCCGATCGCCACGCTGCACCCCATCCTGGAGCAGATCGAGGACGCGATGGCCGGGTTCGGCCTGGCCCTGCCGGTCTTCGCCTCGGCCAAGGCCGTCTTCGACAGGGCGGTCGCGGACGGATGGGGCCCGCTCGACATCGCGTCCGTGCACGACCAGACGTCCCCCGAGGGTTCCCCCGGCCAAGGAGAAGAAGGCGCATGAAATGGTCTCTGGCGACGTACACCGGCCAGGCCGCCACGGGCCTCGCCGCGCTCCGCGAAGACGGCCTCCTCGTCGGCCCGGCCGAGCTGAAGCGCTGGTCCGGCCTCCTCGATCTGCTGGAGGACTGGTCGGCGGCGGAAAAGGTGCTGCGCGCCATCGACATCATGGAGGCGCCGGAGATCGCCTACGACGCGCTGCTCACGCCGCTGCGGTGGCCGAGGAAGGTGATCTGCGCCGGCGTGAACTACCACCGGCACGTCGTGGAGATGGGCGGCCGTCCCCCCGGCGACGGCTGGAAGCCCTTCTTCTTCCTGCGGGCGCCGACCACCACGCTCATCGGCCCGAACGACCCCCTCGCCCCGCGCCTGCGCGAACCGGCCCGCTACGACTGGGAGGCCGAGCTGGCCGTCGTCATCGGCCTCGCCGGCCGCGACATACCGGTGGCGGACGCGCTGCGCCACGTCGCCGGCTACTGCGTCGCCAACGACGTCACCGCCCGCGCCCGGCACAGGCGGGACGAAGTTCCGGCCGACGCCTTCTCCTACGACTGGTTCGCGGCGAAGTCCGCCGACGGCACGCTGCCGCTCGGCCCCGGCGTCACCCCGGCGTTCCTGGTCCCCGACCCGCAGGACCTGCGGGTGCGCCTGTGGGTCAACGGCGAGCTCCAGCAGGACGAGTCGACCGCCGACATGATCACCCCGGTCGCGGGGCTCATCGCGGCCGCCAGCGAGGTCGTCACCCTCGAACCCGGCGACGTGCTCATCTCCGGCACTCCGGCGGGAGTGGGCGCGGGGCGGGGCCTGTTCCTGCGCCACGGCGACGTCGTCCGCACCGCGATCGACGGCCTCGGGTCCCTGGAGAACACGGTCGAGACGCGGCCCGGCCGCGCCGTCTGACCTCCGGGATGCCCGCCCGCGGTCAGCCGCCGGCCAGGAGGGTCCGGCGCAGGGCGCGGGCAGCCTCGGACGGCGGGTGGTCGCGGGAGAGCGCGAGGGCGAGGTCGATGAGCGGGGGCGGGTCGGCGAGGTCGACCTGGACGAGCCCGGGCCGCGCGGCGATCTGCTCCTGCGGGACGAAGGCGAGGCCGAGGCGGCGCTGGACCATGGCCATGGCGGTCGTCGTGTCGACGACCTCCAGGGCGACCGTGCGTTCGACGGCGGCGGCCTTGAAGAGGCTGTCCACGATGGAGCGGTTGCCCCAGCCCACGGGGAAGTCGATGAAGCGGCGGTCCGCGAGGTCGGCGTAGGCGACGTTCCGGGCGCGGGCGAGCGGGTCGTCGCCGCGGCAGGCCAGCCCGAGGCGCAGGTGCGCGATCGGGTCGGTGATCACCTCGCCGCCGAGCAGCGCGGCGCCGTCGGCGGGCATGGGCAGCAGCATGAGGTCGTAGCGCCCCTCGCGGAGCGCCGCCGCGTGGTCGTTGAAGGACCCGACGGACCGCCGCAGGCGGACCACGACGTCCGGGTGCTCGCGCTGGAACCTGCTCAGGCCGTCGATCAGGTCGAAGTCGCCCGTGGACAGGATGGTGCCAAGGGTGACGGCCCCGGTGACGCCGCCGCTGAGCCGGCTCATCTCCTCGTGCGCGCGCCGCGCCTCGGCGAGGATGGCGCGGGCCCGGGCGAGCAGGGTGCGGCCCGCGGTGGTGAGTTCGAGGCGGCGGTGCGAGCGGTCGAACAGGGCCGTCTGGAACTGCTGCTCCAGCCGGGACACCGCGGCCGACGCGGCCGACTGGACGACGTGGGCGCGCTGGGCGCCCCGGGTGAAGCTGCGTTCTTCGGCCACGGCCACGAAGTACTCCAGCTGCCGAAGCTCCATCGGTCCCTCCACACGGTCGCGGGCCAGATCTCGAACTATCTCAAGTCGCGATGGGAGATAGCAAAAATGATCGTTGGACACGATGACACCGGGCCTCCAGGGTGGGAGCAGGCATCACTTTCGAGGAAGGGAACTGGGACCGTGACCGTGACCGCCCTGCAGATCGGGCTCCACCCGGACGTCATCGACTACGACGCCCCCGAGTTCGCCGCCTTCGCCAGCCTGACCCGGGAGAGCCTGGCCGCCGCCCACGACGGCAACCTCGCCCTGCTGCGCGAGGCCGGCTACGAAGCGGACGGCTGCCAGATCGACTTCGGCGAGACCGCCCTCGACACCGTCCGCGGACGGCTGGCCGCCAAGCGCTACGACGCCGTGCTCATCGGCGCGGGCGTGCGGCTGGTCCCGCCGAACACGCTGCTGTTCGAGTCCATCGTCAACCTGGTGCACGAGACGCTGCCCGACGCCCGCTTCGTCTTCAACCACGCCGCCGCCACCACCCCGGACGACATCCGCCGCTCCTTCCCCGACCCCGCGTCCTCCGAGCGGGCCGCACTCCCCGCCGACCTGAAGGACGTCGCCGCGGCGAACCCCGGGAACGTCAACCGCGCCGGCACTCCGCAGATGGAGCGGTCGTGACCGGCGAGGAGGGCGCCGCGGCGACCCGCCGCGCGGAGGTGATCGTGGTCGGCGGCGGCCCCACCGGCATGACCGCCGCGGGCGACCTGGCCCGCGCGGGGCGCGAGGTCGCCGTGCTCGAACGCTGGCCCACCGTCAACCCGTCCAGCCGGGCCTTCGTCACCATGGCCCGCACCCTGGAGGTCCTCGACAGCCGCGGCCTGGCCGACGACCTGCTGGCGCGGGCGAGCACCACCGAGCGCGTCAACCTCTTCGCCGGCGCCGCGGTCGACCTGACCCGCCTGCCGTCCCGGCACCGGTACGGGATGATCACACCGCAGACCAATGTCGACCAGGCACTCGAACGCTACGCCCGCGACCAGGGCGCGACGGTGCTGCGCGGCGTGGAGGTCGTCGGCCTCAGCCAGGACGACGGCGGAGTGACCCTCACCGCCCATCCCAAGGACGGCGGCGAGACCACGACTTGGCGCGCCGAGTACGTGGTCGGGGCGGACGGCGCGCACAGCACGGTCCGCGACCTCCTGGGCGCCGACTTTCCCGGCAGGACGGTGCTGTCCTCGGTCGTCCTGGCCGACGTCCGCCTGTCGGACGGCCCCGTGGGCACGGGCCTCACGCTCGGCAGCAGGCCCGGTTGCTTCGGCTTCCTCGTCCCCTACGGACGGGCCCGCCCGGGCGGCTGGTTCCGGTCGATGACCTGGGACCGGCGCCACCAGGTCCCCGACACCGCGCCCATCGACGAGAACGAGGTCACCCGCGTCCTCAACACGGCCATGGGCCGCGACGTCGGCGTCCTGGAGTACGGCTGGCACTCCCGCTTCCACTGCGACGAGCGCCAGGTCCGCTCCTACCGGCACGGCCGCGTCCTGCTCGCCGGGGACGCCGCCCACGTGCACTCGCCCATGGGCGGCCAGGGCATGAACACCGGGATCCAGGACGCCGCCAACCTGTCCTGGAAACTCGACGCCGTCCTCGGCGGCGCGGATCCGGCCATCCTGGACTCCTACCACCGCGAACGGCATCCGATCGGCCGCCGCGTCCTGCGCCAGAGCGGCGCCATGATGCGCGCCGTCACGCTCAGGCCGCCCCCGGCCCGGCTGCTCCGCAACCTGCTGGCGCCCGCGGTGCTCGGCATCGGTCCCGTCCGCGACGCCGTCGCCGGCGGCTTCTCCGGGGTGACCCTCCGCTACCCGCGCGGCCGGGGCCAGAACCGCCTGGTCGGCACCCGCGCCACCGAGGTCCCGCTCGCCGAGGGACCGCTGACCGCGATCCAGCGCGACACCCCGGGGTTCGTCCTCGTCCGCGAGCAGGACGCCGGGCCCCTCCACACCACGCTCACGCAGGCCCGCCGCACCGACGACGGGCCCGCGCTCCTCATCCGCCCCGACGGCTACATCGCCTGGGCGGGGCCGAGCACCCGCGTCACCGGCGCCGGCGGCTGGCAGACCGCGTGGCGCGCCTGGACCGGCGCGGGACCGGACCGTGTCCGATCGTGACGTGTCAGGTGAACCAGCGTCTTCCCTCACCGGCCAGGACGCGGCCGAACCGAAGCTCCGGGAAGTGCGCCCCGGCGCCGACGGTCGCCTCGTCCTCGAGCTCGCGGAACAGCCGTTCGCGGATCCGTCGCGCGAGCTCGGGGTCGACGTCGCCGATCGACTGCCAGGTGGGCTCGTCGAGCTGGACCGGGCAGATGATCGCGTCGCCGAGGAGCAGCGCCCGGCGGCCGCCGGAGGCGACGATGACGCTGAGATGCCCGGGGGTGTGCCCCGGTGTCATGGTCACCGTGACGCCGGGCGCGATGGTGGTGTCGTCGGCGACGGGCCGCAGGCGGTCGCCCTGCCGCTCGGACGCGGCGCGGAACCCGCGCCGGATGTGATCGAACATCAGCACCTCGGGGTTGGCGACGAAGTGGTCCCAGTCGCGGGCGCCGAACCAGACGGCGGCGCGGGTGAAGACCGGATCGGCGTTCCTGTCGAAGAGCCAGCCGCAGTGGTCGGCGTGCAGGTGGGTGCACACGACGTCGGTGACGTCGGCGGGGGTGACGCCCACGGCGCGCAGGCCGAGCAGCAGCTGCCCGCCGACGAGGAACCTGCGGGGGCCGTCGTCGCGCATCTCGGGGCCGATGCCGGCGTCGACGAGGATCGTCCGGTCGCCGGTCCGGACCAGGAAGCACCCGATGGGCAGCCAGGCCATCGAGTCGCGGGAGAACAGGTCCTCGTGGCCCTCGGCCCGGACGTGCTCGCCGAAGTAGGCGGGCGACGCGCGGAAGGTGCCGTCGGTCAGGGGATGGACGTCGATGTCACCGATCAGCATGGGATCCTCCGGACTCGGGGCGGTCAGGCGGGTGCGAGCAAACGGGGACGGTCAGGCGGGTGCGGGCAGGTGGGTCAGCAGGTGCTCGGGGGCGATCGGCAGCTCCCGGACGCGGTGGCCGGTCGCGTGGCGGACGGCGTTGGCGACGGCCGCGGCCGAGCCCACCTGGCCGATCTCGCCGACGCCCTTGACGCCGAGCGGGCCGGTGACGCGGTCCTCGACCTCGATCAGCTCGACGTCGACGTCGGGCGCGTCGGCATTGACCGGGACGAGGTAGTCGCCGAGGCTCGCATTGGCCCAGCGGCCGAGGCCGGGGTCCATGCGGGTGCCTTCGAGCAGCGCCTGGCTCATGCCCCACAGCATGCCCCCCACGAGCTGGCCGCGGGCGGTCCTCGGGTTGAGGACGCGGCCGGGCGCGAACACCCCCGTCATGCGCCGCACCCTGACCAGGCCGAGGTCGGCGTCGACCGCGACCTCGGCGAACTGGGCGCCGAAGGTGAGCAGCCCGTACGGGGTGTCCAGCGGCGGCGGGTCCCAGCTGCCGATGGCCTCGGCGTCGTTCATGAGGTGCCGGGACATCAGGTCGCCGTAGGTCTCGTGCGCCGCGGGGTCCCCGGCGAGCGTCATGCGTCCTCCGGTGACGGTGACGCGGCGCGGATCAGCGCCGTGCAGCGGCGACTCCGGGTCGCCTGCGGCCATGGCGATCATCTGGTCGCGGACGGCCGCGGCCGCGTTGTGCACCGCGGCGCCGACCATCATCGCGCCGTTGGACCCCACCGGGGACCCGGCGGTCGGCAGGTCGGTGTCGCCGAACTCCAGGCGCACGTCGTGCGGGTCGACGCCGAGCCCGTCGGCGGCGACCTGGGTCAGCACCGTGGTCATGCCGGTGCCGAACTCCTGGACGGCGGTGGACACGACGGCGGTGCAGTCGGAGTACAGGCGGGCGCGGGCCCGCTGGGTGCGCATGAAGAACGCCACGGGGTACCCGGCGGCGGCCATGCCGGTCCCGATCAGCAGGTTCCCTTCGCGGCGGGCCCCGGGCGCGGGATCGCGTCCCGCCCAGCCGAACCGCTCCGCTCCCCGCCGCAGGCAGTCGGCGAGGCCGCCGCTGGACCAGGGATGGCCGGTCTCGGGGTCCACGTCGGTGAGGTTGCGCAGCCGGAGCTCGACCGGGTCGATGCCGAGCCGGGCGGCGAGTTCGTCCATCGCGCATTCGAGGCTGAAGACCCCGGCCGCCTCGCCCGGCCCGCGGGTGAACGTGGGCGTCATCGTGTTGCCGCGCACCAGCCGGTGCGCGCCCTCGAACGCGGGGCACGCGTACAGCCGGGAGGACACGCCGAACGCGGGCTCGGCCCAGTCGTCGAACGGCGACGTCACGGAGATCTTCCGGTGCCGGATCGCGGTGAGCGTGCCGTCGCGCCGCGCCCCGAGCCGGACGTGCTGCTCCTGCTCCTCGCGGTGCCCGCACGAGGTGAACATCTGCTCCCGCGGCACCACCAGGCGCACCGGCCGCCGCACGTGCCGGGCGGCCAGCGCGGTGAGGGTCACGTGCGGCCAGACCATCGCCTTGGACCCGAACGCCCCGCCCACGAACCGCGT
This sequence comes from Actinomadura madurae, assembly GCF_900115095.1. Lineage (GTDB taxonomy): Bacteria > Actinomycetota > Actinomycetes > Streptosporangiales > Streptosporangiaceae > Spirillospora > Spirillospora madurae. Next base: position 120,740 of record NZ_FOVH01000015.1, on the reverse strand, counting down.
CAGCACCCTGATCTTGGACGGGGACATGCCCAGGAGGGCGGCGACGGTCAGCTGCACGGCCTTGATGCCCTGGCAGGAGTCGTACAGCGTCAGGCGGTCGCCCTCCCAGACGGCGGTGGTGGTCAGCGCCTCCAGCGCGTTGTGGTGGTTGGCGGCGAACCGGAACTCGGCGTCGACGTGCAGATCCGCCTCGGCCAGCCCGGCCTCGACGTCCCCGCGCCGCGACCGGGCGGGCAGGAAGCCCCCGAAGATCTTCTCCGGCTCGTAGGCGTCCGCGCGGCCCTGCTCGATGGTGGTCACCGACGGCGCCTCGGCGTACGCGACCTCGACGAGCGCGGCGGCGTGCTGGGCCTGCTCCAGCGTGCCGGCCACCACGATCGCCACCGGCTGGCCCGCGTAGTGCACCGTGTCGTCCTGCATCGGGAAGAACGTCTCACCCGGCGCCGGCCCGCCCATCAGGGACGGCACCAGCGGCACGTGGCCGACCTTCGGGAGGTCGTGGTGGGTCAGGACCGCCAGGACGCCCCCGGCGCGTTCCGCCGCCACGGTGTCGATCGAGGCGACCCGCCCGCTGGGCACGCGGGCGCCGACGATCCGGGCGTGTGCCAGGCCCGGCGGCGAGATCTCCCCCGTGTACCGGGCGGTGCCGGTGACCTTCTCCGGGCCGTCGACGCGGACGGCCTCCTGCCCGATGGATCCGCTCATCGCTCGTCCCCGTCCGTGAGCGCCGCGAGCGCGCGGACGATCGTCCGGCGCGCCAGCTCGACCTTGAAGGAGTTCAGGGGCCGCGGCACGGCCGCCGCCATCTCGTGCGCGGCGGCCGTGGCGAACGCCTCGCGCGCGACCGGCCCGCCGGTGAGGCTCCGCTCGGCCGCCCGCGCCCGCCACGGCTTGGTCGCGACCCCGCCCAGCGCCAAGCGGACCGCGGTGAGGATCCCGTCCCGGACGTCCACCGCCGCCGCGACGGACACGAGCGCGAACTCGTACGACGCGCGGTCGCGGACCTTCAGGTAGGCCGACCGGCGGGCCATCGGCAGCGCGGGGACCTCGATCGAGGTGATCAGTTCGCCGTGCTCCAGCGGGTGCTCGCGCTCCGGGGTCCGTCCCGGGAGCAGGAAGAAGTCGTCGATCGCGATGGTCCGCTCACCGGCCGGGCCCCGCGTGTGCACCACCGCGTCCAGGGCGACCAGCGCGACCGCCACATCGGACGGATGAGCGGCGATGCACGCGTCACTGGTCCCGAGGACGGCGTGCCCGCGGTGGAAGCCGTCCATGGCCGCGCAGCCGCTGCCCGGATCGCGCTTGTTGCACGGCGAGGTCGCGTCGCGGTAGTAGACGCACCGGACGCGCTGGCACAGGTTGCCGCCCATCGAGGCCATGTTGCGCAGTTGCGCCGAGGCGCCCAGCAGCAGCGCCTGGGAGACGACAGGGAACCGCTCCACCACCCCCGGCGCCTCGGCGACGTCGCTCATCCGCGCCAGCGCGCCGATGCGCAGGCCGCCGTCCGGCAGGTCCTCGACCTGGTGGAACGGCAGGTCGTTGATGTCCACCAGCACGTCGGGGCGCAGCACGTTCTGCCGGACGAGGTCGACCTCGGTGGTGCCGCCCGCGAGGAACGCCCCGCCCGGGTGCTCCCGGACCGTCGCGATCGCCGTGCCGACGTCGGCCGCCCGCGCGTAACCGAACGGCCTCATCGCCGGGCACCGTCCTTCGCGTCGCGGACCTCGCGGATCGCGGCCCTGATGTTCGGGTAGGCCGCGCATCGGCAGAGGTTGCCGCTCATCCACTCGGCGATCTCGCCGTCGTCGGCGGCGTGCCCCTCGTCCAGCAGCGCGACCGCCGACATGATCTGGCCCGGTGTGCAGTACCCGCACTGGAACGCGTCGCGGGCGATGAAGGCGGTCTGCATGGGGTGCAGGCCGCCGCCGTCCGGGAGGCCCTCGATCGTGGTGACCTCCCGCCCCTGGCAGGTGACCGCGAGCGTCAGGCAGGCCAGCACCCGCCGGCCGTCCACCCAGACCGTGCAGGCCCCGCAGGTGCCCTGGTCGCAGCCCTTCTTCGAGCCGGTCAGCGCGAGGTGTTCGCGCAGCGCGTCCAGCAGGCTCACGCGCGGCTCGATCCGCGGCTCGCGCTTCCGGCCGTTGACGGTGAGCACGACCGTCCGGGCCTCGGACCGGCCTTCCAGCGGTGGTGAGTCGACGTCCATCCTGGGCTTCCTCAGATGATCTCGATTACCGTGTGTCATCGGTCATGCCCATTTCGTGTCCGACCTCACGCCCGGCTTCTCACTATGTAGCCGTTGCCTCCCCATCTATTAGGCTTGGTGGTCGTCTCACCGCGTTCAGGAGGCACCGGATGGCCGCACCCTTGGAGGGACCGTCGTTGGACGGCAAGGTCTCGGGTGTGCGGGAGGTCAAGTCGGCAGCGCGCACGCTGGAGCTGCTGGAGCTGCTGGCCTCCCGGCAGAACCGCCCGGCCCGGTTGCGGGAGCTGACCGAGGCGATGAACGTCCCGCGGAGCAGCCTGTACGCGCTGCTCCGGACGCTGACCAAGCACGGCTGGGTCCGCACGGACGCGTCCGGGACGCTCTACGGGATCGGCATCCGGGCGCTGCTGGCCGGTACCAGCTACCTCGACGCCGACCCGCACCTTCGGATCGTCAAGCCGGCGCTCGACCAGCTCGGGGAGACGCTGGACGAGACCTTCCACTTCGGGCGTCTGGACGGCTTCGACGTGGTCTACCTCGCGACCAGGGAGTCGACCCAGTACCTGCGCCCGTTCAGCCGGGTGGGGCGGAGGCTCCCCGCGTACTGCACCTCGCTCGGCAAGGCGCTGCTCGCGGAGCGGGCGGATGAGGACGCCGACCGGCACATCCCCGCCGAGCGGCAGGCGGCCACCCCCCACACCCTCACCGGCCGGGCGGAGCTGGACGCCGACCTCGCCCTGACGCGCGAGCGCGGCTACGCCGTCGACCGGGAGGAGAACAGCCTCGGCCTGCACTGCTTCGCGCTCGCGCTGCGCTACGGCTCCCCGCCGCGCGACGCGATCAGCTGCTCGGTGCCCCTGGCCCGGCTGACGCCCGAGCGGGAACGGGAGATCGTCGACGCGCTGCGGCAGGCCCGCGAGCGGATCGAGCGCACGGCGCCCCCGCACGACGAGACCTCGTGGGTTCAATGAAGATCGTCCACATCGACCCCATCACGGCGCGGTTCGCCGATCTCCTCACCGCCGCGGGCGGCGACTGGCAGATCATCCCCGGACGTCCGGACGAGGAGGTCGTCCGGGCGCTCGACGGGGCCGACGTGCTGGTCGGCTCCCGGCTGACCCCCGCCATGGCGCGCGCGGGGTCCGCGCTCAGGCTCGTCCAGGTGACCGGCGCCGGCTACGACCGCATCCCGATCGACGAGCTGCCGCCCGGCACGGCGGTGGCCAACACCTTCCACCACGGGCGCTCCATCGCCGAGCACGTGGTGATGGTCACGCTCATGCTGTCCCGCAAGGTCCTGCGGTCGGACCGGCTGGTCCGGCGCGGGGTCTGGGAGTCGGTCGCCGTCGACCCGGGCCTGCCGCTGGCCGGCACGCTGGCGGGGCGGACGGCCGGGCTGCTCGGGCTCGGGGAGACCGGCCTGGAGGTCGCCCGGCTGACGTCCGCGCTCGGGATGCGCGTCCAGGCGGTGCGGCGCGATCCCGCGGCGCCGCTCGACCCCGGTGTGGCGCTGGACCGCGTGCTGCCTCCCGAAGACCTGCCGGAGCTGCTCGCGACCTCGGACGTCGTCGTCGTGACGGTGCCGCTGAGCGACCGCACCCGCGGCATGATCGGGGCCGCCGAACTGGCCGCGATGCGGTCCTCGGCGTTCCTGGTCAATGTCGCCCGGGGCCCGGTCGTGGACGAGCGCGCCCTCTACGACGCCCTTGCGGACGGCCGGATCGCGGGCGCCGGCATCGACGTGTGGTGGCCGACCGCCGGTGCCGGCCGAGGGGGTGCCGCGCTCCCGTTCGAGGACCTGGAGAACACCGTCCTGACCCCGCACAACTCGGGGCACACCCGCGACACCTTCGAGAACCGCGCCCGCGACATCGCCGCGAACGTCGCGGCCCTGGCCGAGGGCCGCCCTCTGCGCAACGTCGTCCGGTCCGCCCGCTGACCGAGGCGCGGGCGCCTCCGGGCGTGGAGGCGCCCGCACCTGTCAGGACGGTGAGGTGGCCGGGCTCAGCGGGAAGTGGCAGGCGGCCCGGTGCGCCGGGACGGGGCCCGCGGCGAGCTCGGGGGGCTCGGTCGCGCAGGTGTCGGCGGCCTTCCAGCAGCGGGTGCGGAAGCGGCAGCCCGACGGCGGGTCGAGCGGTGAGGGCACCTCGCCCTCCAGGATGATCCGGCCGGACCGCTCGCGTTCCCGCGTGTCCGGCTCCGGGGCGGCGGAGAGCAGAGCCGCCGTGTAGGGGTGCCGGGGGTGCTCGAAGACCTCCTCGGCCGGGCCCGACTCGGCGATCCTGCCCAGATACATCACCGCCACCCGGTCCGCGACGTGCCGGACGACCGACAGGTCGTGCGAGATGAACACGTACGACACCCCGAGGCGCTGCTGCAGCTCGTCCAGCAGGTTGAGCACCTGCGCCTGCACCGACAGGTCGAGTGCCGAGACCGGCTCGTCGCACACGATGACCTCGGGGCCGAGCGCCAGGGCGCGGGCGATGCCGATGCGCTGCCGCTGGCCGCCGGAGAACTCCTGCGGGTGGCGGGACGCGTCGGAGGCGCGCAGGCCGACCATGTCCAGCAGCTCGCGGACCCGCTTCTCCCGGCCGGACCGGGACGGCACGACGTCGCGGTGCGTCCGCCACGGCTCGGCGATGATCTCCCCCGCGGTCATCCGCGGGTTGAGCGACCCGAACGGGTCCTGGAAGACCATCTGGACGCGCCGCCGCCAGGCCAGCAGCTCCTTCCCCTTGAGCCCGAACGGGTCGACGCCGTCGAACCGCAGCGTGCCCTCGTCCGGGCGCTCCAGCGTGAGCAGCACGCGGGCGAGGGTCGACTTCCCGCAGCCGGACTCGCCGACCAGGCCGAGCGTCTCGCCGCGGCCGAGGGTGAGGTCGACGCCGTCGAGGGCGCGCAGCCGGTCCTTGCCGTCGGCGTTCTTCGGCACCCGGAAGGTCTTGGCCAGCCCCGCCGCCTCGATGATCGGTGCGGCCTCGGTGGTCGTCGCCGCGTCGTCGGTCTCAGTCATCGGCGGGCTCCTCCGGGAAGTGGCAGGCCGCGGCGCGCTCCCCCGCCTGGACGAGGCCGGGGCGCGCGGTGCGGCAGACGTCCTGCGCCTTCGGGCAGCGCGCCTGGAACACGCAGCCCTCCGGGATCGAGCGCAGGTCGGGCGGGCCGCCCTTGATCGAGCGGAGCGGGGTGCCGCGGCTCACCCGCGCCGGCACCGACTCCAGCAGCGCCCGCGTGTAGGGGTGCCGGGGCGTGCCGAAGACCTCCCCGACGGCGCCGGTCTCGACGACCCGTCCGGCGTACATGACCGCGACGTGGTCGGCGTGCTCGGCGACGACGGCGAGGTCGTGGGTGATGAGCACGAGCGCCATGTCCCGTTCGGCGCGCAGCTCGCGCAGCAGCTCCATGATCTGCGCCTGGACGGTGACGTCCAGCGCGGTGGTCGGCTCGTCGGCCAGGAGCACGGTGGGGTCGAGCGCCACCGCCATCGCGATCAGCAGCCGCTGCCGCATGCCCCCGGAGAACTGGTGCGGGTAGGCCCGCATGCGCGCCGCGGGGTCGGGGATCCCGACCCGTTTCATCAGCTCGGCGGCCTTGGCCGCCGCCTCGCGCCGGGACGACCCCCGGTGGATGCGGAACGGCTCGGCGAGCTGGGCGCCGACGGTCTGCACCGGGTTGAGCGCGGTCAGCGCGTCCTGGAAGACGATGGACAGGCCCGGCCCGGCGAGCTTGCGGCGGGCGGCCCGGTCCAGCTTCAGCACGTCCTTCCCGGACAGCCGGACCGTCCCGCCGGCGACGTGCGCGACCGGGTCGAGCAGCCCGGCGATCGCCCGCGCGGTCATGCTCTTGCCGCAGCCGGACTCGCCGAGCAGCGCGAGCGTCCGCCCGGACCGGACGGAGAAGCCGACGCCGTCGACGGCCCGCAGCGTGCCCTCGGGGGTGCGCAGGTCGACGGCCAGGTCCTCGACCTCTAGGGCGGTGGAGCTCACTGGTGCACCTCCGGGAGTGCGGACCGGCCGCCGCGGCGGCGGCGCGGGAGGGTCAGCCGCCAGCGCTGGTCCGGGTCGGTGGCGAGGCGGAACCAGGCCGCGAGGACGGTCGCGGAGACCGTGGTGACGACGATGGCGACGCCGGGCAGGACGGCCGTCCACCAGGCGGTCTGCAGGTACTGGCGGCCCTGCGCGACCATGAGGCCCCAGCTCACGTCGGGCGGCTGGATGCCGATGCCGAGGAAGCTCAGCGACGACTCGGCCAGCATCACGAAGCAGAAGTCGACGGCCGCGACGGTCAGCAGGGTCGGCGCGACGACCGGCGCGATGTGCCGGACGATGATCGCCCCGCTGCCGGCGCCGAAGGTGCGGGCCGCGTCCACGAACAGCCGCCCGCGCAGCTCCGCCGCCTCGGCGCGGGCCGTCCGCAGGTAGACGGGGATCCGCGCGATGGCGAGGACGAGCACGATGTTGGCGGCGCCGGGCGTGAAGACGTACAGCACGACGACCGCGAGCAGCAGCGACGGGAAGCTGAGGATGACGTCGGCGATCCGCAGCGAGACGTTCTCCCGCCAGCCGCGGTGGTAGCCGGCCCACATCCCCCAGGCGCCGCCGGCGACGAGGGAGATCAGCACGGCGGGCACCGCGACCGACAGCGTCGTGCCGCCCGCGACGATCAGCCGGGCGAGGACGCTGCGGCCGAGCGCGTCGCTGCCGAGCACGTACTCCCAGCCGTCGCCGACGTGGAAGGGCGGGGTGTTGGTCGCGTCGAGGTTCTGCCGGGTGTCCAGGTCGCCGATCAGGAGGCGGCCGAGCGTCGCGGCGAGCACCACCGCGAGGAGGACGGCCGCTGCGGCGGTCGCCGCGGGGTCCCGCAGCAGCAGCCGCCACCAGCGGGTCCCGGTCCGGGGAGGCCGCTCCCCCGGCTTCGCGACGCCGCCCGATCCGGTGTCGTCGATGGTCGCCGTCATCGGGGCTCCGTTCGTCACGCCGTGACCGCCTGCCGCACCCGCGCGTCCAGCAGGGCGTGGCAGAGGTCGATGAGGAGGTTGAGGACGAAGATCGTCACGGCCGTCAGCAGCACGGCCGCCTGCAGCACCGCGAAGTCGCGCTGCAGGATGGAGTCGATCATCAGCTTGCCGATGCCCGGCCAGCCGAAGATGGTCTCGACCACGACGGCGCCGTTGACCAGGCCGACGGTCAGGTCGCCCGCCACGGTCAGCACCGGCGGGGCCGCGTTGCGCAGCGCGTGCCCGAAGACCACGCGCGGCTCGCTCGCGCCCTTGCTGCGCGCGACCTTCACGTACGGCGCCGACAGCGCCGACACCATCGCGCCGCGCACCACCTGAACCAGCACCCCGAAGGGCCGGATCAGCAGCGTGAGCAGCGGCAGCACCCAGACCTCGGGGCCGCCGACGACGCCGGAGGTCGGCAGCCAGCCGAGCGTCACGGCGAACACCAGCACGCCCATGATGGCGAACCAGAAGTCCGGGACGCTGGCCGCCGTCATGGACAGGAAGCTCGTCAGCCGGTCGGCGACCGAGTTGGGCCGGTAGGCGGCCCAGCTGCCGATCACCACGGCGCCGAGGATGGCGAGCAGCATGGTCGTCCCGGCGAGCTGGAGCGTCGCGGGGAACGCCCGCAGCGCCATCTCGCTCGCGGACTGCCCGGTCCGCAGCGACTCGCCGAAGTCGAGCGTGAACACCCCGCCGAGGTAGTCGAGGAGCTGCGCGAGGACCGGCTTGTCGAAGCCGTTGCGGGCGAGGAACTCGTCCCGCATCTGCGGTGTCGCGCTGAGCGGCAGGTAGAGCTTGCTCGGGTCGCCGGTGAGCCGGGACAGGACGAACACGCCCACGACCACCACGAACAGCGGGATCGCGCTGGAGACGAGGCGCCTGCGCACGAAGGTCAGCATCCTGGTCCCCTCACCTGGCCGGCCGGACCTCGGCGAGCCGCAGCTCGTCGCCGGTCGCCGAGTTCGGCCGGTACTCGACGGACGGCGCGATCCCGAGGAGACCGCGCATGTGCGCGATGTGCGCGTACTGGACGACGTTCTCGTTCTGGTACCGCAGCACCGCGGCGAAGGCGGTCTGGCGCTCCGCGCCCGCGGTCTCGTCCGCGGCGGCGATCTTCGCGTCCAGCTCGGGCGTGCCGTACCGGCTCTGCGGGCCGTCGCCGACCATGTACTGGCTGGTCGTGAACGAGGCGTCCCCGGCCTGGTTGCCGTGCATGATCAGCAGCAGGATCGGGCCGGCGTCGGTGACGAACGGCTTGAGCTGGTACTCCAGGTGCGCCGCGGTGTCGAGCATCTTGATCCTGACCTTGAGCCCGGCCCGGGCGAGCTCGTGCTGGATCACCTCGGCGGTCTCGGACACCTTCGGGAACTGGGCGGTGCGCGCGACGAGCGTGATCTGCGTGTCCACCGGCGTCCCGGCCGCGCGCGCCTCGTCGACGAGCGCCTTGGCCTTGGCCGGGTCGTACGGCCAGGCCTGGATCGACGGGTCGTGGCCGACGACGCCCTTCGGGACGAGCTGCCCGGCCGGCTCCCCGAGGTTGAGGAAGAGCGACTTCACGATGCCCTTCTTGTCGATCGCGTAGTTGATCGCGCGGCGCACCCGGATGTCGTTCAGCGGGGGCGTTCCGGCGTCCATGCGCAGCGCGGTGGTCTCGTTGTTGGGATAGGCGACGCCGAGGTCGCCCGCGCCGTCCTCGGGGCCGAGGCCGACCGCGATGCCGGCCTCGCCGCTGGTGACCATGGCGGCCCGGATGCTGTTCTCCGAACGCCACACGTACCGGACCGCCGGATAGGCGGGCTTGGCGCCCCAGTAACGGGGATTGCGGTCGAGCTGGAGGCTGATGCCCGGCTTCCATTCGGCGATTTCGTAAGGGCCCGTGCCGATCGGTTCGCGCACTTTGGACGTGTCGTCGGTGCCGGTCGGGACGATTTCCAGGAACGACATGCGCAGCGGCAGGATCGGGTCGGGGCGGTCGGCGGTGACGCGCACCGTGGAATCGTCGACCACCGCGACGTCGAGCTTGCTGTCGGCGAAGACGTAGCCGTCGACGTTGCAGCCGAGTTTCGAGCCGACGGCCCGCTTGACCGTGAACGCGACGTCGGCGGCGTCGAACGGCGTCCCGTCCTGGAACGTGACGCCTTTCCGCAAGGTGAACGTCCAGGTCTTGTCGTCGGTGGATTTCCACCCGGTCGCGAGGAGCGGTTTCAGCGCGCCGGACGTGGGGTCGCGTTCGATCAGCGGCTCGGTGATGTTCGACCGGACGACGATTCCGGTCGAGGTCAGGGACGATTCGCAGGGTTCGAGCGTGGGCGGCTCCTGCTGGAGGACGATCCGCAGGGCGCCGTCCGCGCCGCCGGTCAGGGAGTCGCTGTTGGCGACCGCGCAGCCGGCCGCCGGGAGGAGCCCGGCCAGCAGCACCGCGACCGCCCGGCGGGGGCGCCGCCGTCCGACTCGGGGTGGGGGAAGGGACATGGTCTCTCCAGACAGGGGCATGCCGGAGCGCGGTCACTCGAACGGCCGCGTCCCCACGCGGCCCGACGTGGGCGAGATTTTGTCCACCAAGGTGAACGCCATCTCTATGGGTAGACGGACACTAAGCGGCGGCCCCGTGCCCGTCAAGGGTCGACCGGGCTTCCCGGCGATGCGCAGAAGGTATCGGTGGATGCCGCATGCGTTTTGGACAGGCATGACGATCGGCCCTAGCCTGAGCGCGGACCCGCGCCCCGACCTTGGAGCCCGTGCAGCATGACGCGTTTCGCCCCCGACGAGCCGACGAGCGTGACCGGGCCCGTGAAGGTGCTGCAGGTCGGTGCGCTGCTGCCCTCGCTCCACCGGCGGCTCCGCGAGCACCACGACGTGGTCCTGCTCGACGAGCAGGACGAGGCCTACCTCGACGAGCACGGCGCCGAGTTCACCGCCCTGGTGACCAGGGCCGCGGTCGGGGTGGGCAAGGACCTGATCGACCGGCTCCCCCGGCTCCGGGTGATCACGAGCTTCGGCGTCGGCTACGACACCATCGACGTCGCCGCGGCCTCCGCCCGGGGCGTCCAGGTCAGCAACACCCCCGACGTCCTGAACGACTGCGTCGCCGACGTCGCCGTCGGCGGGCTGATCGACGTGATGCGCCGCATGACCGACGCCGACCGCTACCTGCGGCGCGGCGACTGGCACGCGGGCCCCTACCCGCTGACCACCAAGGTCAGCGGCAAGCGCGTCGGCGTCCTCGGCCTCGGCCGCATCGGGCGGGCGGTCGCCCGCCGCCTCGAAGGGTTCGACATCGAGGTCGCCTACCACTCGCGGCACCCGGTCGACGGCGTCGACTACCGGTACGTCGAGTCGGTGGACGGGCTCGCCGCCTGGAGCGACGCCCTCGTCATCGCGGTCGCCGGGGGCGACGGCACCCGGGGCCTCGTCTCGGCCTCCACGCTGGAGGCGCTCGGGCCCGCCGGCCACCTGGTGAACATCGCCCGCGGCAGCGTCGTGGACGAGCCGGCCCTGGTCGACGCTCTGGTGAACGGCCGCATCGCGGGCGCCGCCCTGGACGTCTTCGCCGACGAGCCGAACGTCCCCGACGAACTGCTGCCGCTCGGCAACGTCCTGCTGCTGCCGCACATCGCCAGCGCGACGCACGAGACCCGCGAGGCGATGGGCGACCTCGTCTTCCGGAACCTCCAGCGGTTCCTGTCGGACGGAACCCTGATCACACCCGTGTGAGGAACTCCGCGACATGGGCCTGCCACCGGCGCGCGGACTCCAGGATCGCGGTCATCTCGTGGGATCCGTGCACGTGGCCGTCCCACTGGACGACCTCCGCCGGGACGCCCGCCGCGGTGAGCCGGCGCCCGTAGGCCGCGCCGTCGTCGCGCAGGATGTCGAACTCGGCCGTCATGATCAGCGCCGGCGGCAGCCCGGACAGGTCCTCGGCCAGCAGCGGGGAGGCGTACGGGTCCGTCCTGTCCCCGGGGTCGCAGTACCGCTCGATGTCGGCGGCGAGGTCGTCGCGGGTCAGCAGCGCCGCCTCGGCGGGCTCGTTCACCGACGGCTGCCCGAGGGTGAGGTCGAGCGCGGGAATCTCCAGGACCTGCGCGACCAGTGCCGGTCCGCCCTGGTCACGGACCATGAGCGCCGTCGCGGCCGCCAGGTTGGCGCCCGAGGAGTCCCCGCCGATCGACAGGCGGGCGGCGTCGACGCCCAGCCGCCCGGCGTTGCCGGCGACCCACCGGAGAGCGTCCCGGCAGTCGTGGACGGGCCCGGGAAAGCGGTGCTCGGGGGACAGCCGGTGGGCGACGGAGACCACCGCGCAGCGGGCGTCGGCCGCGAGCCGGGCGCACACGGCGTCCCGGTGGTGGAGCTCCCCGAGCCACCAGCCGCCTCCGTGGACGTAGACGTGGCCGGGCAGCACGCCGGCGAGGTCCGGCCTGTAGACGCGGACGGTGATGCTGCCGCCCTCGACGGGGACCTCGTGGTCGGCGCGGGTGCCCGGCGGCATGGGCAGCGCCACCGCCTTGGCCCGCTGGTCCATGCCGCGGTGGATGATCGCGCGCCGTTCGGCGACCGGCGTCGACGCGTCGGGCATGTGGGCGCGGGCCTGCGCGATCCGGTCGAGCATCGGGACGAGCTCGGGAAGGACGGGCATCGCGCACCTCACTCATTACAGTGACTGTAATCTCCATGCCCACTGTACCCGGAGGGATCACGGGTCGTGGGGGCCGGTCGCGAAGTCGTCCAGTCCGTGCGCGAGGAGGGCGAACGCCTGCTCGGCGGCCCCGACCACCTGGGGGCCGTACTCGGCCGGCGGGCGGCCGGACAGCGCGCCGCGGCGGAACGCGTCGATCGCGGCGCGGTGCACGGACACCAGGGCGTCCGCGGCGATCCGCGGCCGGAGGTCGCCGGGGGCGCAGCGCTGGTCGGCGGCGATGGCGGCGGCGAGCCGGTCGGCGTACCGGGCCAGGATGGCCTGCTCGCGGGCACGGAGCGTCTCGCTGTCGGCGACGAGCGCCGCCAGGGTCCGGAGCCGCGCCTGAGCGTCCGGGTCGGTCGGCATCGTGGCGTACCGGGCCAGCAGGAAGTCGCGGACCGCGCCGAGGACCGAGCCGTCTCCCCGGTCTTGGACGGCCGCCACCAGCGCCGCCTCGAACCGGGTGTCGTGGCTGTAGACCAGGTCTTCTTTGGAGGCGAAGTGGTTGAAGACCGTCTTCTCGGTCACGCCGGCGGCGCGCGCGACCTCGGAGACCGGGACGGCGTGGAATCCGTGCTCCGCGAACAGTTCCATCGCCGCGGCGGCGATCCGCTCCCTGGTCTCGCGCTTGCGTGCCGCCCGCACCCCTTCCTCGGCCACGTCCGCCACCTCTCGGATCTTCACTACAGGCACTGTAGCCAGGCGTGCCGCAGGACCGGCGCCGCAGGGATGAGCATGGGTCCGGCGGCGCGGGCATCATCCAAGGGAGGCAGTGCCGACGGGACGAGGACGTCATGAAGAGCCGGGAACTGAAGGATCTGCAGCGGCCGCTCAAGGACCGGTACCGGGAGGACCCCGAGTCGGCGGTCGTGACCCTCCGCGCGTCGGGTGCGCTGGACGAGGGCATCGCCTGCTCGGTGGAGACGGGACGCGCGCTCGCGGTGGCCGGCCTGCACCCGGCCGCCGGAGGGGACGGCACCGCGCTCTGCTCCGGCGACATGCTCCTGGAAGCGCTGGTCGCCTGCGCGGGCGTGACGTTGCGCTCGGTCGCGACCGCCCTGGACATCGACGTCCGCGGCGGGACGGTCCGCGCCGAGGGCGACCTGGACTTCCGCGGGACGCTCGCCGTGGACAGGGAGGCTCCGGTCGGGTTCCGGGCGATCCGCCTCCGCTTCGACCTCGACACGGACGCCGCGGAGGATCAACTGGACACGCTCCTGCGCCTCACCGAGCGCTACTGCGTCGTCCTGCAGACGCTGTCGTCCTCGCCGCGGCTCTCGGTCACCTCGGGGACGGCGCCGGGCTGAGCCGTCTCACAGAGGCGGGGCCCAGCCTGGCGCCAGACGCCGCAGGGTGCCGAGGTCGCCGCTGAGGACGTCGGCGTAGGGGATGACGAAGTCGCCGTTGGGGTGCCATCCGTCGAACTGCACGCCCATGACCCGGCCCGGCAAGAAGGGGGCGGCGGGCCCGCTGTTCAGCGGGGCCTGCGGCAGGTTGTCCTGGTCGTAGTGCGGCGCGTAGCGGACCTCGGCGCCCCAGCCGGGCCTGGCCTCGTCCGTCCCGAAGACGACCCAGTGGTCGGTGAGGACCTGGGCGCCCAGGTCGGGCACGGCCCCGGTGTGGCAGTCGATCGCGGGCAGCGCGAACCGGTCGGGGTCGTGTGGGGAATACCACATGAGCAGCGGGTTCGCCGCCAGCGCCCCCCGGTTGTCGAAGCAGCACAGCGCCACCGCGTAACCCGGGTACATGGCCGCGTAGAAGTCGAACAGCGGACGGTTGGCCGGGATCCGCTTGTGCGGCGGAACCTGCTCCAGGGCGTCGGGGATCAGCGTCGGGTCGGTGGCGAGCACGACGGTGTAGACGTCGTGGTCGAAGACCTGGACCGGCGGCGGCCCGGCCGCCTGGGGAGCGGCCCCGTAGGCGCCCGCCGGTCCCCGCGAGACCGGGCGGAGGGTGTCCACCATGTCCCGCAGGATGCGGGGGCACCGGCTCGTGTCGATGAAGTTCGCCTGCGTCATGCCCGCGGCGGGCAGATGCAGCAGCATCGCGTTCGGGCCGGGCGCGAGGTTCTGCGCGGTGTTCTGGTAGCCGAGGACGTGCACCCGGCCGTGCTCGGCATGGTTTCGCAGCCCGTGGTACAGGATCGTGCCGGTGAATCTGGCCGGCGCCGCCGCAACGCACATGCCGCCACCCTCCCACGAATCGACCCGCACCCGTTCACACCCGGCGCCGGGCCGCCGGAACGCCCGCCGGCGGGGCGCTGAGGCCCAGTTCCAGCCCGCTGACCTGCGGTGGGGTGATTTGATGCGGTTTGCCTTTCCTTGGGGTTGCATGTAGCTTCTCGCTCATCAAGGCGCCCGCCAGGCGCTTTCGACCAGCGTGTCCCTCTGGACACGCGGGCCTCACCCGGCACCGCCGGGAGGCCGGCGGCGCGATCCACGCGTCGCCTCGCGTCAGCCCGATGCGTCGCACGGGTCCCCCACGGGCCCGTCCTCGCGCCGACCATGCGCACGCCGGAGCGTGCAGGCGCCGAGAGCACGCCGGGACGAGACGCCCATCGCGGCCCCGGCCCCCGGGGCCTCGCCACATCACGCGCCGCTCTTTCGCGCACGGGACGACAGGGTCCCGTGGACGGGCCCGAGCGCCCAAGGATCGCAGCGGCAACGCCGAGTCCGCCATCGCGCGGAGCCGGGGACCCACCACGCACTGGGGTGAATCGGCCTGCCCCGCAGGCCGTAGGGCGACTTCCACGTCCGAACCCGTCAGCTAACCCGGTAGGCGGCATGGAAGCCAAGGAGCCCCCCTGTGACAGGCAAGCACTGCAAGTACCGTGGCCCCCTGGGCCTGACCCCCCGCGCCGCCGGCGCCCTCGTCGGCCTCGCCGTCTTCGGCGGCGTGGCCGCGACGACGGCGCACGCGGCGGTGTCGCCCGCCTCGGGCGGCGACGACAAGGCGGCGGCCGTCACGGCCAACGTCGTGAAGGACGCGCCCGCCGCGAAGAAGCCGGCGGCGAAGAAGGCCCCCGCGGAGAAGGCCGCCGCCGACTCCGGCGGCGAGAAGATCGACGCCCGCTCGAAGGTCATCTCCCGGGCCAGGTCGTGGCAGCCGCACTCCGACGACCGGGTCCCCTACAGCCAGGTCAGGACCCACGAGGGCTACCGGGCCGACTGCTCGGGCTTCGTCTCGATGGCGCTGGGGCTGCCCAAGCCGGGCCAGAACACCGTCGGCCTGACGTCGTCGAAGTACACCAAGCGCATCAAGATGTCCGAGCTCAAGAAGGGCGACCTCGTCATGGACGCGGAGGGGACCAACACGACCCGCCACGTCGTCATCTTCGAGAAGTGGGCCAACAGCAAGCACACGGCCTACTGGGCGTTCGAGCAGCGCGGCCGGTACGGCACCGACTACCGGACGCGCGACTACGGCCTGGACTCGGGCAGCGAGTACAAGGCCTACCGTCCAACGAACCTCTGACCTGCAAGCGTCTACCCGGCCGGGCACGTCCCCGGCCGGGTCTTCGCGTATGAGATGCGTGAAGGACGAGCCCACCGGCGTATGAAACCCGTCAAGACGGGACGGCCGGGTACCGGCCGGACGTTGTCTTCGAGATGATGCCACCGGCAGGGACCAGGGCATCGGCCCTGGGGAAGGATGGGGGCATGGCCAGGGGGCAGCTCCGCGTCTACCTGGGCGCCGCACCCGGGGTCGGCAAGACCTACGCGATGCTGGCGGAAGCCCGGCGCCGGCGCGAGCGGGGCACCGACGTGGTGGCCGGGTACGTCGAGACGCACGACCGGCCGCGGACCGAGGCGCTGCTGGACGGCCTCGAATCCGTCCCGCGCCGCACCCTGGCCTACCGCGGGGCCGAGTTCACCGAGCTGGACACCGCGCGGGTGATCGCCCGCGCCCCGGCGGTCGTGCTGGTGGACGAGCTGGCGCACACGAACGTCCCGGGCAGCGGGCATCCCAAGCGCTGGCAGGACGTCGAGGACATCCTGGACGCGGGGATCGACGTCATCTCGACCGTGAACGTCCAGCATCTGGAGTCGGTCAACGACGTCGTCGAGCGGATCACCGGCGTGGCGCAGCGGGAGACCGTCCCGGACGAGGTGGTGCGCCGCGCCGGTCAGGTCGAGCTGGTCGACATGGCGCCGGAGGCGCTGCGGCGGCGGATGGCGCACGGCAACGTCTACCGGCCGGAGAAGGTCGACGCGGCGCTGTCCAACTACTTCCGGGTCGGCAACCTGACGGCGCTGCGGGAGCTCGCGCTGCTGTGGCTGGCCGGCAAGGTGGACGACCAGCTGGACCGGTACCGGGCGGACCACGGCATCGGCGGGACGTGGGAGGCCCGCGAGCGGATCGTCGTCGCGCTGACCGGCGGGCCCGAGGGCGACACGCTGCTGCGCCGCGCCACCCGCATCGCGGCGCGTTCGAAGGGGTCGGACCTGCTCGCCGTGCACGTGGCCCCCGGGGACGGCCTGGCCGGGGCGCGGCCGGAGGACCTGGCGCGGCAGCGGCAGATCGTGGAGGGCCTCGGCGGCACCTACCACCAGGTCGTCGGCGACGACGTGCCGCGGGCGCTGCTGGACTTCGCGCGGGGCGCGAACGCGACGCAGCTCGTCCTCGGCGTGTCGCGGCGGGGGCGGTTCGCGCAGCTGCTGCGCCCCGGGATCGGGGTGACGACGACCGCGCGGTCCGGCCCGATCGACGTGCACATGGTCACGCACGACCAGGCGCGGCGCGGCGTCGTCCGGCAGGGCCGGGAGCGGGGGCTGTCGGTGAGCCGGCGGCTGTCGGGGTTCCTGCTGGCCGCGGCCGGGCTGCCGCTGCTGACGTTCGGGCTGCTGGAGGCCCGTCCCGCGATCTCGCTGCCGTCCGACATCCTGTTCTTCCTCGCGGCGGTCGTCGCGATCGCGCTGGTCGGCGGGATGTGGCCCGCGCTCGTCACGGCCGTCGCCGGGTTCGTGCTGCTCAATTGGTTCTTCACCCCGCCCGTGCACCGGCTGACCGTCGCCGAGCAGGAGAACCTGCTGGCGCTGGCCGTGTTCGTCCTGGTCGGGATCGGAGTGAGCGCGGTGGTGGACCGCGCCGCGCGACGTTCCCGGGAGGCGGCGCGGCTGGGCGCGGAGGCGGAGGTGCTGTCCACGCTGGCGGGCGACGTCCTGCGCGGCGAGCACGCCCTGGACGCGGTGCTCGGGCGCCTTCGCGAGACCTTCGGGCTCGCGTCGGTCACGCTGCTGGAGCGTCCGGCGCCCGGGGACGGCTGGCGGATCGTCGCGACCGTCGGCGGCCGGCCGTGCGCCGCGCCCGGTGAGGGCGACGCGGAGATCCCGGTCGGGGCGGATCTCACGCTCGCGGTCCGGGGGCGTCCGATGCCCGCCGGGGACCGGCGCGTCCTGGAGGCGTTCGCGGTGCAGGCGGCGGGCGCGCTGCGCCAGCAGCGGCTCCGGGCCGAGGCGGAGCGGGCGCGCCCGCTGGAGGCCGCCGACCGGATGCGCACGGCCCTGCTCAACGCGGTCAGCCACGACCTGCGCACGCCGCTGGCCTCCGCGAAGGCCGCCGTCGACAGCCTCGGCGGCACCTCGGTCGCCTGGACGGACGAGGAGCGCGCCGAACTGCTCGACACCGCCCGGCAGTCGCTCGACCGGCTCGACCGGCTGGTGGCGAACCTGCTCGACATGAGCCGCCTGCAGGCGGGCGTCCTCGGCATCGCGGCGCGCCCCCTGGCGCTGGACGAGGTCGTGCCGCGCGCCCTGGACGACATCGGCGGCGGCGAGGTGTCGTGCGAGGTGTCGGTCCGGCTGGACGCCGGCCTGCCCGAGGTCGCCGCGGACCCGGCCCTGCTGGAACGCGTCCTGGTCAACGTGATCGCCAACGCGCTGCGGCACAGCCCGCCGGGCGAGCCCGTGCTGATCACCGCGGGCCCGATCCGCGACCGGGTCGAGCTGCGGATCGCGGACCGCGGCCCCGGCATACCGCCCGGCGAGCGGGAGCTGGCGTTCCTGCCGTTCCAGCGCCTCGGCGACCGGGACAACCGGAGCGGCGTCGGGCTCGGCCTCGCGCTGGCGCGCGGGCTGACGGAGGCGATGGGCGGCGAGCTGGTCCCCGAGGACACCCCGGGCGGCGGCCTCACGATGATCGTCTCGCTGCCCGTCCACCGGCGGAAGGAAGCGCGATGACCCGGGTCCTCGTCGTCGACGACGAACCGCAGCTGCTCCGGGCGTTGCGGATCAACCTACGTGCCCGCGGCCACGAGGTGGAGGTCGCCTCCGACGGCACCACCGCGCTGCGCCGGGCCGGCTCGTGGCCGCCCGACCTGGTCGTCCTCGACCTGGGGCTGCCCGATCTGGACGGCATCGAGGTGATCCACGGGCTGCGCGGCTGGACCGGGGTCCCGATCATCGTGCTGTCGGGCCGGGCGGGCAGCCACGACAAGGTGGAGGCGCTGGAGGCGGGCGCGGACGACTACGTCACCAAGCCGTTCGACATCGAGGAGCTGGTCGCCCGCATCCGCGCGGTCTCCCGCCGGGTGCCGGCGACCGAGCCGGTCACGCCCGTCGATGTGGGCGAGCACACCGTCGATCTGGCCGCGAAGACCGTGACGGGCGGAGTGCGGCTGACGCCCACCGAATGGCGGCTTCTGGACGTCCTGCTCCGCAATCCCGGCAAGCTCGTCGCGCAGCAGCAGCTGCTCACCACCGTGTGGGGTCCCGCGTACAAGAGCGAGACGCACTACCTGCGCCAGTACATGGCCCAGTTGCGCCGCAAGCTCGAAAAGGACCCGGCCCACCCCCGGCACCTGCTGACGGAACCGGGGATGGGCTACCGCTTCCTGCCCTAGCGGGCCGGATACTCGCGGTCGAGGGCGATGTTCAGCTTGAGGACGTTGACGGCCGGTTCACCCAGGAAGCCGAGGGGCCGGCCTTGCCGTCCGATCAGCTTCCTCACCTGTGCGGGCGAGACCCCGCGCGCCCGGGCGACCCGGTCGACCTGGACGGCGGCGTAGGCCGGGGAGATGTCCGGGTCCAGGCCGCTGCCACTGGCGGTCACGGCGTCCGGCGGGACGGCCGGGTCGGCGGGCGCGCCGCCCCTGATCGGGACGACCAGGCCCTTGGCGTAGTCCTCGCCGCATCGGGCCGGCTCGACCCTCACTCCTTTGTAGGACGCGATGAACGGGGTCCTCACCGCGCCCTGCTCCTCGTTGAGGCTGACGACGCGGACGGGGCGCGGGACCGTTCCGTCCGCGGCGCGGGGCCCGAAGACCGCCAGGACCGCGCCGACCCCGCCCGGTGTGCAGAACGGGCGGGCACCGCTGACGCCGTTGAACTCGCCGACGGCCTTGCTGCGCTCGCAGACCTGGGTGAGCAGGCTCTTCTTCCCCGAACCGGCGCGTTGAGGGTCGGGCAGCGTGTCGACGACGTCCTCCGGGCCGAGGTTGCTCGCCCCGGAAACCGCCGGATCGTACCCGCCGCTGGACGGACGGCTCTGGAAGTACCGCCTGAGCGGATTCCCCTCCCGGTCGGTGAACGACTGGCCGATCAGGGCACTGCCGGCCGTCCGCCCGTCCTGCGTGACGACCGAGCCGTCGGCGCGGTCCTTCAGACCGGGCAGCCGTCCGGTCGCGTAGACGGTTAGCGGGTACGCGACCCCGAGGATCGCGGTGAGGACGAGCAGCGCCCGCACGGCGGCCAGGTGCACTCGAAGCCAGCTTGAACAGCGCATGTCACGACATCCCCGGAAGGAACTGAACGAACAGGTCGATGATCGTGATGCCGGCGAACGGCGCGAGCAGCCCGCCGAGCCCGTAGACGGCGAGATTGCGCGACAGCAGCCGGGACGCGCCGCCGGGCCGGTACGGCACCCCGCGCAGCGCCAGCGGGATCAGCGCGACGATCACCAGGGCGTTGAAGACGACCGCGGACAGGACGGCCGACTGCGGGCTGTGCAGCCGCATGACGTTCAGCGCGTCCAGCCCCGGGTACAGGCCCGCGAAGAGCGCGGGGATGATCGCGAAGTACTTGGCGATGTCGTTGGCGATCGAGAACGTGGTCAGCGCGCCGCGCGTGATGAGCAGCTGCTTGCCGATCCCCACGATCTCGATGAGCTTGGTCGGGTCGGAGTCGAGGTCGACCATGTTGCCGGCCTCCTTGGCCGCGGACGTGCCGGTGTTCATCGCCACCCCGACGTCGGCCCGCGCGAGGGCGGGCGCGTCGTTGGTGCCGTCCCCGGTCATCGCGACGAGCCGGCCGCCCTCCTGCTCCCGCCTGATCAGCGCGAGCTTGTCCTCCGGGCGGGCCTCGGCGAGGACGTCGTCCACGCCGGCCTCGTCCGCGATCGCCTTCGCGGTCAGCGGGTTGTCGCCGGTGATCATCACGGTGCGGATGCCCATCCGGCGCATCTCGCCGAACCGCTCCCGCATGCCCGGTTTCACCACGTCCTTGAGGTGGACGACGCCGAGGACGCGCGCGGTGCCGTCCGCCCGCTCGCCCACGACGAGCGGGGTTCCACCGGACGCCGAGATCCCGTCCACGATCCGGGCCAGACCGGGTGGGACATCACCGCCGTGCGCCCGCACCCAATCCGCGACCGCGCCGGCCGCGCCCTTGCGAAGCGACCTGGCGGCTCCTCCGGGGGGTGTGGGTCGTCCTCCCGCAGGGGCGCACCTCGCGCCGTCCAGGTCCACGCCGCTCATCCGGGTCTGCGCGGTGAACGGCACCCAGGTGGCGTGGGACAGCTCGCCCGGCGCGCGTTCCCGCAGGCCGTAGCGCTGCTTGGCGAAGACGACGACCGACCGCCCCTCCGGGGTCTCGTCGGCGAGGCTCGCCAGCTGCGCCGCGTCGGCCAGTTCGTCCTCCGCGGTGCCCTCGACCGGGACGAACCCGGCGGCCTGGCGGTCCCCGAGCGTGATCGTGCCGGTCTTGTCGAGCAGCAGCGTGCCGACGTCGCCCGCCGCCTCGACCGCGCGCCCGCTCATCGCGAGCACGTTGCGCTGGACGAGCCGGTCCATCCCGGCGATGCCGATCGCCGACAGCAGCGCCCCGATCGTCGTCGGGATCAGGCAGACCAGCAGGGACACCAGCACGATGCCGGTCACGCCGCCGGTGCCGAGGGCGGGGGAGCCTGGAACGCCCGGGTTGACTTCCCTGGCGTAGATCGCCATCGGCTGCAGCGTCGCGACCGCCAGCAGGAACACGATGGTGAGCGCGGCGAGCAGGATGCTGAGCGCGATCTCGTTGGGCGTCTTCTGCCGGCTCGCGCCCTCCACGAGCGCGATCATCCGGTCGACGAACGACCGGCCCGGCTCCTGGGTGATCTCGACGACGATCCGGTCGGACAGCACCTTCGTGCCGCCGGTCACCGCGGACCGGTCGCCGCCCGACTCGCGGATCACCGGGGCGGACTCCCCGGTGATGGCCGACTCGTCCACGCTGGCGATGCCCTCGATCACGTCGCCGTCGCCCGGGACGACCTCCCCGGCCTCGACCACCACGTGATCGCCCTTCCGCAGCTCGGACGCCGGGATCCGCTCCTCGGGGGCGCCCGTGCGGCCGGGGGTCCAGGCGGTGAGGCGGCGCGCGACGGCGTCCGTCCTGGCCCTGCGCAGCGAGTCGGCCTGCGCCCTGCCACGCCCCTCCGCCACCGCCTCGGCCAGGTTCGCGAAGATCACGGTGAGCCAGAGCCAGCCGCTGATCAGCCACCCGAACACGCTCGGGTCCGCGGCCGCCAGGACGGTCGTCCACAGGGCGCCGATCTCGACGACGAGCATGACGGGGTTGCGCCACAGCGTGCGCGGGTCGAGCTTGCGGCACGCGTCCGGCAGCGCGTCGAGCAGGCGCGCCGGGCCGAGCGGCGCGCCGGCGGACGGGCGCGAAGGCGACGCCGCCTGCGTCGTCATGAGTGGATCCCTTCGGCGAGCGGGCCGAGCGCGAGCGCGGGCAGGAACGTGAGCGCCACCAGGACGACGGTGACACCGGCGACCATCCCGACGAACTGCGGCCGGTGGGTCGGCAGCGTCCCGGCCGACGCGGGGACGTGCCCCTGCCTCGCCAGCGCCCCGGCCAGGGCGAGGACGAAGACGATCGGCAGGAACCGCCCGAGCGCCATGCATAGCCCGAGCGCCGTGTCGTAGAAGACCGTGCTCGCGGTCAGCCCCGCGAACGCCGACCCGTTGTTGTTGGACGCCGACGTGAACGCGTACAGCACCTCGCTGAAGCCGTGCGGGCCGCGGTTGAGCATGCCGGCGCGTCCGGCGGGCGTCGCCATCGCGGCGGCCGTCCCCGTCAGGACGAGAAGCGGCGTGATCAGGAAGTACATCGCCGCGAACTTGATCTCGCGGGAGCCGATCCTCTTGCCGAGGTACTCGGGCGTGCGGCCGACCATCAGGCCGGCGACGAACACGGTGATCACGGCCAGGACGAGCATCCCGTAGAGACCGGATCCGGTGCCGCCGGGCGCGACCTCGCCGAGCATCATGTTGAGCAGCGTCACCATGCCGCCGAGGCTCGTGAAGGAGTCGTGGGCGGAGTCGACGGCGCCGGTGGACGTCAGCGTGGTCGCGCCGGCGAACGTCGCCGAGTTCGCGACGCCGAACCGCGTCTCCACCCCTTCCATGGACGCACCCGCGGCCATCGGGACGGTGCCGTGGTGCATCAGCTGGAAGGCGGTGACCAGCGTGACGCTGACGAGCGCGATCAAGCCCATCACCGCGAGGATCGCGTAGCCCTGCCGGTTCTGCCGCGCCATCCGGCCGAACGTCCGGCACAGCGCGAAGGGGATCGCCAGCATCAGCAGGATCTCCAGCCAGTTCGTCCAGGCCGTGGGGTTCTCGAACGGGTGGGCCGAGTTGGCGTTGTAGAAGCCGCCGCCGTTGGTGCCGAGTTCCTTGATCGCCTCCTGGCTCGCCACCGGCCCGCCGGGGATCCACTGGCGGGCCCCGACGAGCGTGTCGGCGGAACGGCCGTCACCGAAGTTCTGCACGACCCCGCCCGCGATCAGCACGACCGCGGCGGCGAACGCCAGGGGCAGCAGGATCCGGAGGCATGTCCGGGTCACGTCCACCCAGAAGTTGCCGAGGCGGCCGGTCCTGTTCCGCGTGAAACCGCGGATCAGCGCGACGGCGACGCACATGCCGACGGCCGCGGACACGAAGTTCTGCACCGCGAGCCCCGTCATCTGCACCAGATGGCCCATCGTCGACTCGCCCGCGTACGACTGCCAGTTGGTGTTGGTGACGAAGCTGACTGCGGTGTTCCATGCCTGGTCGGGCCGCACCGGGTCGCGTCCCAGGCTCAGCGCCAGATCGCCCTGGAGCCGCTGCAGCCCGTAGAGGAAGAGGACGCCGGCCATCGAGAAGGCCAGCACACTGCGGGCGTAGACACCCCAGGTCTGCTCACCGTCCGGGTCGGCGCCCACGGCGCGGTACACGACCCGTTCCACCCGGCTGTGGCCGGGACGGCTGTAGACGCGATACATGTAGTCGCCCAATGGCCGATAAACGACGGCCAGGGCGACGATGAGGGACCCTACGAAAAGGATCCCCGCGAAGGTCGTGATCATTCAGAAACGCTCCGGGAACAACAGCGCGACGACGAGGAAAAGGACCAGCGCCACCGCCAGGACGAGCCCTACGGCGTTCTCCGCGGTCACAGCCTCTCCACGCCCTTCACCAGCAGGCCGAGCAGGACGAACACCGCCACTGTCAGCATCACGAAGACCACGTCGCTCACGTACGTCCACCCCAGTCGGATTTCCGGTTTCGGCGGGCACGGTCTGCAATTCTTGAAACCCGCCTATAAGGCACACGATATGGACGTGTTCCGGCTACGGAGCCTTCAGCTACGCGATATTGACACCGTGACCGCCGATCCTGACGCAGGACCTACGCGTCACGTCCAGGCGAGGCGTTGGCTGAGGAGCGCCTGCTGCGCGGGATTGCCGGTGAGCGCGAGGGCGCGGCGGTCGGCCGCGTGCGCTTCGCGGCGGCGGCCCAGGTCGCGCAGCAGTTCGGCGCGGGTGGCGTGGTAGAGGTGGTGGCCGTCGAGGGCCTTCGCGAGCGGGGCGAGCTCGTCCAGCGCCGCCGCGGAACCATGGACGTACCGGACGGCGATGGCCCGGTGCAGGCGGACGATCGGTGTGCCCGTCATGTGCACGAGGATGTCGTAGAGGACGAGGATCTGGTCCCAGTCGGTGTCGTCCCAGGTGGGAGCCTCGGCATGGCACGCGACGATCGCCGCCTGGATCTGGTACGGGCCAGGGGCGCGCATCGCGGCGGCGCGCTCGATCAGCCGTCCGGCCTCCTTGACCGCGTCGTGGTCCCACTTGGCGCGGTCCTGGTCGCGCAGGAGGACGAGGCGGCCCTCGTCGTCGAAACGGGCGGCGGTGCGCGCCTGGTGGAGCCGGAAGAGCGCGAGCAGGCCGAGGACCTCCGGGCGGCGCGGCATCAGCCAGGCGAGCTGCTCCGCGAGCCACCGCGCCTCCTCCGCCAGGTCGCGGGCGTGGCCGCGGTCGCCGCGGCTCGTCAGGTACCCCTCGTTGAACAGCAGGTACACCACGGCCAGCACCTGGCCCACCCGCTCGTCCAGCTCGTCCTGCGCCGGGATCCGGTACGGGATACCCGCGTCGGTGATCTTGCGCTTGGCGCGGGTGATGCGCTGCCCGACGGTCGCCTCCGGGACGAGGAACGCGGCGGCGATCTGCCCGGTCGTCAGCCCGCACACCGTCCGCAGCGTCAGCGCGACCTGGGCCGCGACGGGCAGCGCCGGATGGCAGCAGGTGAAGATCAGCTTGAGCCGGTCGTCCGGCTCGCCCGGCACCGGCCACTGGAGCCGGGCCAGCTTGTCGCGGTAGGCGGCCTGGCGCCGCAGCAGGTCGATGCCGCGGCGGCGGGCCGTGGTGAGCAGCCAGGCGTCCGGATGCTCCGGGACGCCCTCCTGCGGCCAGCGCCGCAGCGCGGTCTCGACGGCGTCCTGCATGACGTCCTCCGCCGCGGCGAAGTCGCCGAGGACCCGGACCAGGCAGGCGGTGAGCCGGCCCGCGTGCTCGCGCAGCACGCGGGCCAGCTCGGCGTGCGCCGGGTCCATCAGGTCAGCGGGCGGATCTCGATCAGCGGGCACGCGGGCCAGGTGCGGGCGATGGCCAGCGCCTCGTCCAGATCGGCGACCTCCACCTCGGCGTATCCGCTGACGACCTCCTTGCCCTCGACGAACGGGCCGTCGGTGAGGACCGCCTCTCCCCCGTCCAGGAGCATGGTGGTGGCGGTGTGCGCGGGCTGGAGGTGCCCGTGATGGGTGATCGTGTCGGAGTGCCGCGCGAACCATTCCGCGACCTGCTCGTAGGACGCCTGGCGCTCGCCCTCGGTCATGTCGGCCAGCTCTTTGGCGAACTTCTCGGTCTCGACGAACATCAGCACGTACTTCATCGGTCTCCCCCTCATCCGGCGGGCAGCGGAGCGTACAGGTCGACGCCGTTGCCGTCCGGGTCGAGGACGGTGGCGTACCGCATCCCCCAGAACGCGTCCCACGGCTCCTTGGCACCGGTGTACCCGGCCGCGGTCATCTCGGCGTACGCGGCGTCCACGTCCGCCGGGCTCGCCGCCTGGAAGGCGAGGAACGTCCGGGGCCCGCCGGACGGCGGCGTCCAGCCATCGACCGTGGGCCCCCGGAACTTCTCGGTGTCGAGCATCAGCTGCAGCCCTCCGGGCAGGGCGCAGTCCGCGTGGTCGGGGTAGGACGCGTCCACGGTGAACTCCAGCCCGAGACGGCGGTAGAAGGCGACGGCGGCGTCCATGTCGGACACCACGATGTCGATCGTGTTCATCGTCAGATCCATGGCGTGCTCCTTTCAAGGGCCGACACCCCCTAGACGATCGGGAGACGCCCGGATCCGACATGCCGCGGAAATTACCCCGCCGTCAGGGCTTGCGGCCGAGACCGCAGGCCGCGTCCACCTCGGGCGGCACGCCGAACGGGGTGGGCCCGGGCCGCCACCGGGACGTCGAGACGACGCCCGGTTCGAGCAGGTCGAGGCCCTCGAAGAAGCCCTCGATCTGCTCCGGGGTGCGCACGACATAGGGGGTCGAGCCCTGCTCCGTGGCGATCCGGATGCCCTCCTCACGGCCCTTCGCGTCCAGCACGCCGGTGCCGTCGTTGAAGGCCAGGAAACTGCCCGGGGCGAGCGCGCCGAGGAGGCGGCGGACGACGGCGTACGCCTCCCCGTCGTCCACGACGTTGCCCATGATGCCGAACATGATCAGGGCGACCGGCCGGGAGAGGTCGAGGGTGCGGGCCGCCTCCGCGAGGATCCGGTCCGGGTCGCGCACGTCGCACTGGATGTAGTCGGTCCTCCCCTCCTGGCGTCCGACCAGCAGCGCCCGCGCGTGGACGAGGACGAGCGGGTCGTTGTCGACGTAGACCACGCGCGCCTCGGGCGCGACGCGCTGCGCGACCTCGTGGGTGTTGTCGTGGGTGGGCAGCCCGGTGCCGATGTCGAGGAACTGCCGGACGCCCTCCTCCTCGACGAGGTGGCGGACCATGCGGCCCAGGCAGGCCCGGGAATGCCGGGCGATGTCCCCGATGGAGGGGAAGGCCGCGGCGGCCTGGTCGCCGACCACCTTGTCGATCTCGTAGTAGTCCTTGCCGCCGATCCAGTAGTTCCACATGCGGGCGGGATGCGGCCGGGAAGTGTCGATCTCGGGTGGCTCCTGTGCGGACATGGCGCTCATCGTGGCCGCGCCCACCCCGCGCCGCAAGGCAGAATTCGGATGTGGCCAAGAGATGTTTCTGCGGTGTCGGCGCACGGTACCGGGATTGTTGCGGACGGTTGCACCGGGGCGAGGCGTCCGCCGAAACCGCCGGCGAATTGATGCGGTCGCGGTTCAGCGCGTTCGCGGTACAGGACGAGTCCTACCTGCTGAGCACCTGGCATCCCGCCACCCGCCCGGAGCGGATCGGGTTCGACGACGGAACGCGCTGGACGCGGCTGGAGATCGTCCGGGAAGAGGCGGGCGGACCGGACGACGACAGGGGCGTCGTCGAATTCCGCGCCCATTACCTGGCGGGATCCGAGCCGGGAGAACTGCACGAGGTCAGCAGATTCGTCCGCCATGACGGCCTCTGGACCTACGTCAGGGGAAAAGTGACCTGACGATCCCCCGCGCGGGTAGGCCGGTTCGGTCGCGCGGGGGAGGAACGGCCTCCCCACCACTGCGAACGTTGTGGAAAGCGGACGACGGACGTCCGCGGAAAGGGGATCCACATGTCGCGGAAAAGGCGCGTCCTGATCACCGGAGTCGCCCTGCTCGGCGCCGCCGGAGCGATCGGGACCGGCAGTGCGATGGCGCAGGACAACGGCGCGAGGGCACCCAAGGAAGCCCATGTGACGGGCGACGCGTGGGTGACGTTCCCGGGTGACAAGGAGTACCCGTACCGGCGCTTCATCGTGGACGCGCACGGCGGGCCGTGGAAGTTCGTCGACGGGAAGATGGTCATGGGAGCCGCCCGCGGAACGGTCAAGTTCGACCATTTCTCGCCGGACGAGCCCGGCGGCCCGTCCCAGCACCACTGGGGCGAGATCAAGGTCGACTACGTCATGGCGTCCGGGCCGGTCGCGGTCGTGTCCGGAATCCGGGTCTCGGGCGCCCACGAGGTCCCGCCGAACCAGAAACGCGCGAACCTGACCTTCTACCAGTCGCCGCGCGGGCACAAGCACGACCGGATGGGCTTCTCCTGGGGCGTCGTGTTCCCGCAGTGCCAGCAGATGGGCAGCGGTCCGGCGCCGTTCAGCCCGGCCAGTTCCGGCCCATTCGGCAAATGGCTGAAGGGGTACACGGTGAAGGACGCGCCGCTGGAGATCCCCTCCGGCGGCTTCCAGCCGCCGGACTTCCCGCCCGACTGCTCGTTCGCCGACGAGTAGGCTCCGCCTACGTGGACGACCTGGACTGGGAGGCGCACCGCCCGGCGGTGTTCGGCGCCGCGTACCGGCTGCTCGGCAGCGTGGCCGAGGCCGAGGACGTCGTCCAGGACGTCTGGCTCCGCGCCTCCGCAGCCGACCGCTCGGCCGTCGCCGACCCCCGCGCGTGGCTGGTGACCATCGCGGCCAGGCTCGCGTACAACGTCCTGAAATCAGCCCGCGTACGGCGCGAGCGCTACCCCGGGCCGTGGCTGCCGGAACCCCTCCCGACCGGCCCGGACGCGTCCGAACGCGTGATCGTGGACGACTCGATCGGCACCGCGATGCTGCTGGTGATGGATGAGCTGACACCGCCGGAGCGGGTCGCGTTCGTCCTGCACGACGTGTTCGAGGTCCCGTTCGCCCAGGTCGCGGAGGTGCTCGGCAACTCGGCGGCGGCCTCGCGCAAGCTCGCGTCCCGCGCCCGCAAGCGGGTCGCGGACGCCCGCGGCGAGCACCCGAGGTCGAGCCGCGCGGAACGCGAACGCGTCCTCACCGCGTTCCGCGCGGCCACCGAGCGCGGCGACCTCGCCCGCCTCGTCGAACTCCTGCACCCGGACGCCGTCTACGTGGCGGACGGCGGCGGCAAGGTCGTCGCGTCCCGCCGCCCGGTCGTCGGAGCCGACCGCGTCGCCCGCCTGCTCGCCCACGTCACCACCCACTACCGGGTCGAACGCATCGAGCCCATCGAAATCAACGGCGAACCGGCCCTGGCCGCCCACCGCGACGGCCGCATCATCTGGATCGACACCCTAGAAATCCAAAACGGCCGCATAACGAAGTACCACCGCCTAGCCAACCCCGAAAAGCTAACCCACCTCTAACCCACCCACCCAGACCAGCAGGACGCCAATACTCTCTGGCCCCCAGCCGCCGAGGCCCCAGCACACCGCAAGAACCGCGCCGGCCCCACCACCGATAGTCACTGGCCCCCTACAACCACCTCACCAAGCAGCGCACCCAGCACCACACGCCCTCGACCCCTTCGGTGCCGCTTTCGCCTGCCCAGCGCCTCCAACCAGGCCGCACACGACAGCCACCTATCAACCTTTCGCGGCGCCACCTTCGCCCGTCCACCGGGCCCTCACCCCAGGGTCGGGCGGCAGCGGACGTGGACGGGGGCTGAGGTAGGGCGTCGAGCCCGCGGGCGTTCGGTCACATGTGCGGGGCGTGTCTTGTCTTCCTGGCGCGAACCGAGATGAGGGAGACGGACATGTCGCATGTTGTGATCGTGGGCGGTGGTTTCGCCGGGGTGTGGAGCGCCGCCGCGGCGGCCCGGGTGCGGGGCTCGGAAGACCTGCGCATCACGCTGGTCGCGCCCGGAAAGGACCTCGTGCTGCGCCCCCGCCTCTACGAGCCGGAGCCCGCACGCGCGACGGTCGCGCTGAAGCGGATCCTGGAACCGGTGGGCGTCGAGCACGTCCGCGCGGTGGTCCAGGACATCGACGTGGACGGCCGCGTGGTGATCGCCGACGGCCGCCCGATCGAGTACGACCGGCTCGTCCTCGCCGCGGGCAGCCACCTCGTCCGGCCGGACATTCCGGGCGCCGAGCGGCTGTTCGACGTGGACACGCTGGAGGGCGCCCAGCGGCTCCGCGGCCACCTGCGCGGCCGGGACGGCTACACGGCCGTCGTGGTCGGCGCCGGTTTCGCCGGCCTGGAGGTCGCCACGGAACTCGCCGGGCGGGGCCGCGTCGTCCTCGTCGAGAAGGCCTCCGAAGTGGCCCCCGACCTCGGCCTCGGCCCGCGCCCGGCGATCGAGGTGGCGCTGGACCGGCTCGGCATCGAGCGGCGCCTGGGCGCCACCGTGGCCGAAGTCCTGGACGGCGGCGCGGTACTGGCCGACGGCTCCCGGATCCCGGCGGACGCCGTCGTGTGGACGGCGGGCCTGGAAGCGAGCCCGCTCACGTCCCACATTCCCGGCGAGCGCGACCACCTGGGCCGCCTGGAGGTCGACGCGCACCTGCGCGCCCACCCGCACGTCTTCGCCGCCGGCGACGTCGCCGCCGCCCGCGCGGACCAGGACCACTGGACGGTGCAGAGCTGCCAGCACGCGACCCCGATGGGCAAGACGGCCGGACACAACGCAGCGGCCGACCTCCTGGGCGTCCCGCTGGTCGACTTCGCCCCCGCGCCCTACGTCACCGACGTGGACCTGGGCGCCGCCGGCGCCGTCTACACCCGCGGCTGGGACCGCCGCATCGCCCTGTCCGGCGCGGAGGGCAAGTGGGTCAAGCGCTGGCTCATGGACGTCATCCACCCACCCGTGGACGACGCCCCCACGATCCTCGCCCACGCAGGCATGATCACAACCCCCATCCCCTTCTGACACTGGACGCCGTCCAGCATGTCGGCACGGCGATCCTCACACCCGTGGGGCTCGCCGTGCCGTCAGCGTCCGGCCACCGTCGAGCTGAGCGGAAACCGCATCGATGCCTTGAGCCGCCACGCGCACCGCACCAGCAGGACCACCAGCAGGACGGGGGCGACGAAGACGGCGGCGCGCAGAGTGGTGAGGTCGGCGAGCGTCCCGAGAGCGAGCGGGGCCACGCCGATCGCCACCCCGGACGCGAGCGCGCACCGCGCGGCGGCCCGCACCGGCTGGGACTCCCACGCGGCCAGCGCCTGCCCCAGGATCACCGGGTAGAGCAGCGCCACACCGAGCCCGGTGACCAGCAGCCCGGCGACCGCGACGGGTGCCGGCGACGTCCAGAGGATCGCGAACCCGCCGATGCCGACCAGCGCCGCGAACGCGAGCAGCCGGTCGGGCCGTCCCCCGAACCTCACGGCCGGCCCCGCCACGGCTCGCCCGACCGCCATGCCCAGCACGAAGGCCGCCGACAACGTCGTCGCCGTCCCGGCCCCGAACTCCTTCACCGACCGCAAGAAGTCCGCCGCCCAGAACACCATGCAGAACTCCACCCCCACCGCCAGCACAAGATCAACCCACCGCCCCCAAAACCCCCACAGAACACCCCAACCACCGACCACCCCATCGCCGACCGGAACGCTCAGAACGGCAGGCCCGCGGGAGACAACAGACCCGCTGGGAACGGCAGGATCACCGGGGACGGCAGGCCCGCGGGAGACAGCAGACCCGCTGGGAACGGCAGGGTCACTGGGGACGGCGGGAGCGGGGACGGTGGGGTCGGTGGGGGCAGCCGTGGGGTTGATGATGGGGGCGGGAGATCCTTCAGGTGTAGCAGGTTTGTTGGGGACGGTGGGAGCGGTGGGGTTTGTGGACGGGGCAGCGGTTCGGGTTAGGGGAAGGAGGATGGTGACGGCCAGGAGAGCTGGGGGGATGGCGAAGGCGGCGCGCCAGCCGAGGTTGTGGGCGAGGGTGACGCCGATGATGACCGGGGAGAGGACGGACGCGGCGCTGGAGACGGCGTTGGCCTGACCGATCTGGATCGTTCCATCGCCTTGGTGTGCCGCGCGCAGAGCCGCCGGGACGAGTTGGACGAGGCCCGCGCCACCGAGGCCGAGGACCAGGGCGCCGGCTGCCGTTCCGAGACGTCCACCGCCGGCGGCCAGCAGCGCGGCGCCGCCGACGAGGGCGGTCAAGGCCGTCGGCAATGCGTACCGTCCGAGCCGCTCCGCGAGGCGGTGGCCCACCAGGCCGACCACGACGAGGCCGAGCGCGAAGGCCGAAGGGTAGAGGGCGGCCTCGGCTCGCGGCAGCCCTCGCTCCTCGCGCAACTCGGGCAGGACGGCACCGAGCGCGGTGAGCAGGTAGCCGAGGCACCCGAACGTGCCATAGAGCGCGAGTGTTCCCCGTCCGGACGAGGCGGGGGCGGTTGCCGCGGCGGGCGCCCGGTCCGTGTCGGCAGAGTCCATCGTCGCACGCCTCCCGGAATATGCTCGTGCAACGAGGATAATCGCCAAGCGCCAGGATGTCACCATGCAGAAGACCGCGCACTCCGCACGCGCCCTGCGCAGCCAGGGGGCGCTGGCCGTGCTCCGGTACGTCCACGCACACCCGTCCGCGACACGCGCGGACGCGGCACGCGCGCTGGGGTTGAGCAGCGGATCGGCCACGGAGATCACCGGCCGGCTCAAGGCGTCCCGGCTGGTCGACGAGAGCACGTCCACCCGAACCGGCGGACGCGGCCGCCCCTCCCCCGCGCTCACCGCCCATCCGGACGGCCCGCTGGTGTGCGTGGCCGACATCAGCCACGAGCGCTGGCGCGTGGCCTGCGTGGAACTCGGCGGCCGCGTCATCACGGAGGAGGCGGGCCGCCATTCCGGCTCCCTCGCGGTCCTCGGAACGCTCGGCGAGCAGGTATCGGCCTTGCACGCCCGCTTCGGACGGCGGCTCCGTGCGGTGTCCGCGTGCGTGGCCGGGACGGTCAGCGGGACGACGGTCGTCCAGGCGTCCGGCATGGGGTGGCGCGACGTCGCCCTGGAGCCGCTCGAACTCGCCGGAGTCCCCCTGCTCGTCGGCAACGACGCCTCGCTCGCCGGGCTGGCCGAGGCCAGGCGCGGCGCGGGCACCGGGGCGCGGGTCGTCCTGCACCTCACCGTCGAGGTCGGCGTCGGCGGCATCCTCGTCGTGGACGGGCGCCCGGTGGACGGCGCGACCGGCGCGGGCGGCGAGTTCGGCCACATGCCGTTCGGCGATCCCGCGCGCGAATGCCCGTGCGGCGCCCGCGGCTGCTGGGACCTGGAGGTCGACGGCCGCGCCATGGCCCGGACGCTCGGCCGCCCCGCGCCCCGCGACCCCCGCACGACGGCCGAGCAGATCATCGCCGCCGCTGCTGCCGACCCGAAGTCCCGCACGGCCGTCGCCGCAGCCGCGCACGCGCTCGGACGCGGCATCGGCGCCCTCGTCAACGGCCTCGACCCCGACGTGGTCACCCTCTCCGGCCTCGCGACCGACCTCGCCGAGACGGCGCCCGTGGCCCTCGAAACCGGCTACAACGCCGCCCTCATGCGCTACCGCCGGGCGACACCACCCCCCGTCCGCCCGACAGCCTTGGGCGCCCTGGGCCCCGTGACCGGCGCCGCCGACGCCGCATTCGACAACATCCTCACCGAAGACGGCCTCGCCGCCTGGTCAAACACCTAGAGTCCCGCCCCCCGCCCACATGTCGCCGACCCGACGGGTTCACGCCCGGCCTGCATGCCAAACCCGCTGGACTGGCTGCGTGCCGCATTCCCGCCCGGTCTCGGCGCCGCGTGGAGGCGACGCCGCCTGACCTCAACGCCGCCCGGTCTCGGCGCCGCCTGGCCTCGGCGCCGCCCGGTCTCAACGCCGCCTGACCTCAACGCCGCCCGGTCTCGGCGCCACCCGGTCTCGGCGCCGCCTGGCCTCAACGCCGCGTGGTCTCGGCGCCGCCTGGCCTCAACGCCGCGTGGTCTCGGCGCCGCCTGGCCTCAACGCCGCGTGGAGGCGACGCCGCGTGGAGGCGACGCCGCGTGGAGGCGACGCCGCGGGGAGGCGACGCCGCCTGGCCTTAATGCCGCCTGGCCTCGGCGCCGCGGGGAGGCGACGCCGCGGCGCTCTGGGGGTCGAGGAGTGGCCATGCTCGGCCGTCTTATCGTCCGGCTGCGGCACGTGGGCCTCGCCGTCCTTGCCTGCGGGTGAACGCTCGGTCGCCTTGCCGAGGTGGTGGGTTAGGTTTGGTGCCATTCGGGGATGGCGCCGGCGGCGTGGAGGGTGTAGTCCGGGGCGGCTTCCAGGGCCTTTTCCTCGCCGCCGGGGGTGTAGGTGACGATCAGGCGGAGCGGGCGCCAGGTGGTGTTGTAGGTGGAGTGCCAGACGCCCTTCGGGATGTGGACGGCGTCGCCCTCGCCGATCGTGAACGGCTCTCCGTCGTCGACCATCTGGGCGGCCTCGCCGGAGACGACGTAGATGATCTCCTCGGCGTTCGCGTGGTGGTGGCGCGCATGGCCCTGGCCGGGGTTGACGATGACCTCGCCCAGGGTGCTGCCCGCGGCGGGCACGGTGGACGGGGTGACGAACCACTTGATCGACCCCCAGCCGAAGGTCATCGTGGTCACGTCGCCGGGTTTGACCAGCATTCAGAGCTCCAGGTTCTTGAAGGCGGCCACCTGCCGGGTGATGGCGCGCTCGGTGGGCAGCCGCTCGACGGAGGAGGCGCCGAAGAAGCCGGCGACCCCCTCGGTCCGCGACAGGACGTAGGAAGCGTCGTCCGGTTCGGCGATGGGGCCGCCGTGGCAGAGGACGAGGATGTCCGGGCGGACGGCGGACGCGGCGTCGCGCATGGCCTGGACGCGTTCGACCGCCTCGTCCAGCGTCAGGGCGGTGCCGGCGCCGATGCTGCCCTTGGTGGTGAGGCCGACGTGCGGGACGAGGACGTCGGCGCCGGCCTCCGCCATCGCGCGCGCCTGGTCCTCGTCGAACACGTACGGGGCGGTGACGAGGCCGCGCTCGTGGGCGAGCCGCACCATCTCGACCTCCAGGTCGTACCCCATGCCGGTCTCTTCGAGGTTCTGCCGGAACACCCCGTCGTAGAGCCCGACGGTGGGGAAGTTCTGCACGCCGGCGAACCCCATGGCCTTGAGCTGGTCGAGGAAGACGGGCATCACCCGGAACGGGTCGGTGCCGCACACCCCGGCGAGGACGGGCGTGTCCGCCACGACCGGGAGGACCTCGGACGCCATCTCCACCACGATCTGGTTGGCGTCCCCGTACGGCAGGAGCCCGGCGAGCGAGCCGCGCCCGGCCATCCGGTAGCGGCCCGAGTTGTAGATGATGATCAGGTCGACGCCGCCGGCCTCGGCGCACTTGGCCGACAGCCCGGTGCCCGCCCCGGCGCCGATGACGGGCCTGCCCTCCGCGACGGTGTTCCGCAGCCGGTAGAGGACGGTCTCGCGGTTCACTGCGCCTCCTCCGAGATCATCCGGTGCAGCCGGTCGGCCATGGCGCGGCCGAAGGCCGGATCGTTGATGTTCATGTCGAGCCTCTCCGTCTCCACGGCGCCCTCCATGGCGGCGAAGCAGGCCGCGTCCGCCTCCGGATCGTGGAACGGCATCCCGGACGCGTCCAGCGCCGACACGCCGCCGAGCGGGAGGAAGAGCACGGCCGGGCCGGTCGCCGCGGCCAGCTTGGACGCGACCCGCCGTCCCAGTTCGGCCATTTCCTCCAGGGTCGTGCGCATCAGCGTCACGGTCGGGTTGTGGACGTAGAGGTTGCGTCCTTGGAAGCGTTCCGGGACGGTCTCGCGCGGCCCGAAGTTGACCATGTCGAGGGCTCCGGGCGCCACGACCTGCGGGATTCCGTGCTTTCCCGCCGCCGTCAGCCGGTCCGGCCCGGCGGACAGGACGCCGCCGACGAGGTCGTCGGCCAGCTCGGTCGTGGTCAGGTCCAGTACTCCGGCCAGCAGCCCGCTCTCGACGAGTCCTTCGAGCGCACGGCCTCCGGCCCCGGTCGCGTGGAAGACGAGCACCTCGTAGCCGAGTTCGTCCAGCCGTTCGCGGGCCGCGTCCACCGCCGGCGTCGTCACCCCGAACATGGACGCCCCGACGAGGGGACGGTCGTCCTCCGCGCCCGACGGCTCGTACGCCTTCGCCATCCCGGCCGCGGCCGCCGCCGCGTTCCCGAGGATGAGCCGCGACACCCGGTTCACGCCCGCGATGTCGACGACGCTGTACATCAGCGTCACGTCCTTGGCGCCGACGTACGGCGTCACGTCCCCGGACGCCATCGTGGACACGATCAGCTTCGGCAGCCCGATCGGCAGGTCCCGGACGGCCCGCGCCGCGATCGACGATCCACCGCTCCCACCGACCGCGAGGACGGCGTCCACCCGTTCCAGCCCCGCCAGCACGGCCGCCGCGCCCTCCCCCATCGCCGTGACGGCGGCCCCGCGATCCCCCGCGTCCCGCAGCGCCTCCAGCGACGCCCCACCGGCCCGCGCGACCTCCTCCGCGGAGACGTCGGCGGCCACGTCGGACGGCCCGACCCCCGCGTCAACGAGCACGGTGTCGCACCCCAGCTCCCGCACCCGGTCACGCAGCCATGCGTACTCCGCGCCCTTTGTGTCGAGTGTCCCCACGAGCACAACGGTCGCCACAGTGAAACTCCCGTCCCGAGCCGACCTACGGCACGAGATATGCCCCTGCCGATCACCGTCCAACCGGCCCGCGGCGGTCGGCCACGCCATCCACGGCCCTCGGCATCCGGGTCGCCGCGGTCGCCTGGCCGATGCGCTCAGGCGACACGGCGACCACGCGGTGGACCTCGACCGCGGCGTGCGCCACCAAGATCCACCAAATGGGATAATCAGGACATGCGACATTCCGGAAGCTTGGGCGGCACGGTCGCGACCGTGCTCGCTCTGCTCGCTGCCGTCGCCGTTGCGGCGATCACCGCGTACTTCGTCGCGACGGAGGCCCCGGGCGGAACCCGCGCCCTGGACGCCTACAACGCCGCGCCGCGCTGCCCGGCCGAGCCGCCCGCGCCCGCCGAATGCCGCTGGACCCGGGAGTTCACCGTGACGGGCGTCCACAGGACCGCCAAGCGCGGCGAGCTGGATCGCGCGTTCCTGACGGACCCGGACGGCGTCAGGTGGGAGACGTCCTACCCCAACTCAGGTCCCGTCCTGGACGACCTCGGCAAGGGCGACCGGGTCACCGGCACCATCTGGCGCGGACGGCTGACGGAGATCGCGGCGAACGGGGACACCCAGGACACCTCCGTCGCCCCGGCCGACATGCGCGCGCGGTTCCTCATCGCCGCGCTGATCGTGGTCCCCCCGGCCCTCCTCGTGGCGGCCGCGTGCGCATGGCGCCTGGCCCGCCGTGGGGACCCGGAAGCGACCCGGGGCTTCGCCGCCATGCTCGGCCTGGCCGTGACCCTGTTCTTCGCGGGCCTCTTCACCCCGCTCCTGGCCAGTGCGGGCGGCGAGAACTTCCCGATCATGGTGGCCGTGTGGCTTCCGCAGGCCGTCGTCCTGACCGCCGTGGCCCGCATCTACGTGACCCGGAAGCACACCCTCACCACCCGCACCGCATCGCCATGACCCTCACCCACCGCGGCCGGGTGCGGCTTACCGGAGAGCGGTCGTGGAGGTGGGCAGGACCACCTGGCCTGTGACGAACTCGCTCCACAGGCCGAACCGCATCGGGGTGCCGGGACGCGCGGAGGTCTCGGCGAAACCGATCGGGCGGCCGTGACGGTGGGTGGTGGCGCCGAAGGCGAGCCTGAACCGTGAGGTGCCGGCGCGGTCCTGGGGCGGGACGGAGGTGGGCGGCAGGATCTCGTCCAGAGTCCACCTGTAGGTGCCCCGGTAGGGGGTGGAGACCCGTTCGAACGTCTGCTTCAGGACGACGTTCGTTTCGGGGAGGACGACGAGAACCCCGGGCAGCGATCCGACCCCGGTGTTGAACACCAGAACCGGCTGCTCGGTCCCGTCGAAGGAGGTGCCGATGCCACTGCCGACCTGGGAGCCCGGCGGGCAGGCGTCCGGGCCGTCTTCGGTGATGACCGTGCGCGCGCACGTCGGGAACGCCTGGGGGTTGAAGGAGATCGCCCGGTCGAAGAGGAAGACGAACCGGCGGGCGCCCGCGGGGACCGTGCCCTCGGCGGTGCGGCTGCGGCGGTCGAAGGCGACCGTCACGCTGCGACCTTCGCCCTTGGTCGCGGTCACCCGGAGCGAGTCGAGGTTGCGCGGTCCCGCCACGTCGGGCTCGAAGGGCCGCTGGGGGCCACCGGGAGCGGGGTCGGGCGGGGTCGTGGCCGCGGCGGCGGGTGCCGCCGCTCCGGCCAGGACCGCGGCCACGAGCCCGGCGCGAAGCACGCGTTTCATCGGACCTCCAAGATCATCGGTGTCGGTGCCGCCAATAGATCAAGGACCGTTGAAAGGCGAGATAAAACCGCTGGCCGTCCCGCGACGTCAGGCGGGGACGGGTGTTTCGGTGATCACGCCGTCCTCCAGGTTCAGGACGCGGTCGGCCTCGGCCAGCAGGGCCTGGTCGTGGGTGGCCACCAGGACGGTCACGCCCTCGCTGGAGACGACCGCGCGGAGCAGGGGCATGATGGCGGCGGCGGTCTCGGAGTCGAGCTGTCCCGTGGGCTCGTCGGCGAGCAGCAGGCGGGGACGGTTGGCGAGGGCGCGGGCGATGGCGACGCGCTGGCGCTGGCCGCCGGAGAGCTCGTAGGGGCGCTGGGCCGCGTGGTCGGCCAGGCCGACGAGACCGAGCAGGACGCGGACGCGTTCGTCGCGTTCCGCCGGCGGCGTGCGGACGAGGCGCAGCGGGACCTCGACGTTCTCGGCGGCCGACAGGACGGGGATCAGGCCGTGCGACTGGAAGACGTACCCGATGTCGTCGCGGCGGAGGGCGAGCAGGTCGTCCTCCGGGAGGGCGCCGACGTCGCGGCTGTCGACGCGGACGGTGCCGCCGTCCGGGCCGTCGAGGCCGCCGATCAGGTTGAGCAGGGTCGTCTTGCCGGAGCCCGAACGGCCCTTGATCGCGACGAGCTCCCCAGCGCCGACGGTGAAGGACGCGCCGCGCAGCGCGGGGACCTCGATCTTTCCGGTGCGGTAGGTCCGGACGAGCCCTTCGACGGCCACCATCGGGTCGGTCATTCTGCTTCCTCCCGGTCGGGCCAGACGCCGACGTGGTCGCTTTCCAGGGCGAGGCGGACGCGGTCGCGCATGTCGAGGGCCGAGGTGAAGGCGGCGGGGAGCTGGACGCGGCCGGCGCGGTCGAGGACGGCGTACTCCTCGGCGGTGCCGCCGCCGCGGCGGACCTCGACGCTGGTGCGGCCGTCCCGGATGCCGACCGTGCGGTCGACGCGCTCGGACACCTGCGTGTCGTGGGTGACCACGACGGTGGTGGTGCCCAGTTCCTCGTTGACGCGGCGGAGGGCGGCGAACACCCCGGCGGCGGTGACGGTGTCGAGCTCGCCGGTGGGCTCGTCGGCCAGCACGACGTGCGGCTCGTTGGCGACGGCGACGGCGATCGCGATGCGCTGCTGCTGGCCGCCGGACAGCTCGTCCGGGCGGCGGGCCGCGCAGTCGCCGACGTCCAGCATGCCGAGCAGCTCGGCGGCGCGGGTGGCGCGGGCCCGCCGCGACCGGCCGGCGAACTTCATGGGCAGCTCGACGTTCTGCGCGGCGGTCAGGTACGGGAGCAGGTTGCGGGACGTCTGCTGCCAGATGAACCCGACCTGCTCGCGCCGGAACCTCAGCCGCTCCCTGGACGCCATGGTGAGCAGGTCGGACCCGGCGACGCGGGCGACGCCGGCGGTCGGCACGTCCAGGCCCGACAGGATGTTCAGCAGCGTCGACTTGCCCGAGCCGGACGCGCCCACGATGGCGACGAGCTCGCCGGGGTCGACGAGCAGGTCGAGGCCCTGGAGCGCGACGACCTCGACGCCGTCGGTCTTGTAGATGCGGACGAGGTTGTCGCAGACGATGTGGGCGCCCTCGCCGTAGACGGGTCCGCGTTCGGCGGCGCGGCGCTCCAGTTCGGCGAGGTCCGGTGTGTCGGTCATGAGTCCCCCGTTCTCAGGACGTTTCCGGGGTCGGTGTCGAAGGCGCGGTCGACGGCGACGGCAGCGGCGGCGGCGGCGAGCAGCAGGGCGGCGAGCAGACCGAGCAGCGCGGAAAGGCCCGGGACGTGTGCGGTGGCGGCGAAGCCGCCGGTGTAGGGGCCGAGGTCGACGACCGGGCCGGTGATGTCGGGCAGGAGCAGGCCGAGCACCCAGCCGGCGCCGACCGCGCACAGCAGGACGGGCGCGATCTCGACGAGCGCGAGGGCCCGGCTCTGCCGCCGGCTGAGCCCGAGGGCGCGCAGGTGCGCGATCGTCCGGCCGCGGGCGCGGGCGCCGACGACGAGGACGAGCAGGACGGCGAGCAGCCCCAGCACGCCGGCGATGAGCGCGCCGCTCTGGAACGTCTCGTGGACGACGGACACCAGCGGCAGCCGCGTCATGTCCCGCAGGACCCGGTCCCGCGTCTGGACGTCGCTTCCGGGGGCCGCCGCGCGGAGTGCCGCGGCGTCCAGGTCGTGCCCGGCGACGAAGACCTGGGACGGGAACCCGGTCGCCCCGGCGACCATGTCGTACGGGACGAGCACGAACGCCGACCCCGTCTCCTGCCCGGGGAAGCGCTCGATCCGCCCGGACGGCGTGACGCGGATCGGGTCCATCCCGGCGCGGCCGAGCGTCACCGCGCCCGGGCCCATGGTGCGGGAGGCCAGCGGCGACGCGAGCACCGAGCCCGAGCCGGGGATGCCGGGCACCTCGGGCGCGAGTCTCCGGTAGGCGTCCAGGTCGACGCCGACGATGGTGATCGGCGCGGGGTCCGAGGCGGCCGAGGCCCGGGCGATGACGCGGACCCGGACCGCGCCCGTCACGCCGGGCACGGCGCGGATGCGGCGCAGGCCCGCGTCGTCCATCGCCGCGGCCTCGACGCGGGCGTCGGCGCCCGTCTCGGCCCAGGACGCGCGCACCTGGCCGTCGCGCAGGGCGGTGTCGACGGTGGCGGCGAAGCCGGCGACGGTCGCGGCCAGCAGCAGGACGACCAGCGGCAGCGCGCCGACGAGGTTCTGCCGGGACGCGCGGGCGATGCCGAGGAACGCGACGGCGCCGCTGCGGCGCCGCAGGAGGGGCCCGGCCGCGCGCAGCAGGGACGGGTAGGCGCGCAGGACGAGCACGCCGAGCGCCGCGCCGAGCAGCACGGGGACGGCGGCGACCAGCGGGTCGGTCCCGGACGTCCCGCCGCGTTCCCGGAGCAGCACGACGCCGATCACCGCGAGCGCCACCAGCAGGACGTCCAGGACGAGCCGCCGCGGGGACGGGCGGGCGGTGACCAGGTCGTCGCGCCGGGTGGTGACCGAGCCGAGCGCGCCGCCGCGCTCCCGCGCCACCATCGCCGCCGGCACGCCGAGCACGGCCGCGAGGAGCAGGACGATCGCGTACACCGACGTGGCCTGCGGCGGCCCGGCGTCCAGAAGCCGTCCGGCCGCGTAGCCGAGCCCGGCGGACGGGACGGCGGCGAGCGCGGTCAGCCCGCAGGCGGGCACCGCGAGCTGGCGCAGCGACGCCCCGCGCGCCCGCATCAGCCCGAGGACCGGGCGGAGCCGCCCGGCGAGCAGCCCGGCGGCGAGGAGCAGCAACCCGGCGGCGACGGCGACGAGGCCGCCGAGGGCGAGGCCGAGGACGGACTGCGCGGTGCGGAGCCGGTCGGTGAACTCCTTCAGCCGGTTGTCCAGCGGGGTGGAGACCTCGCAGGGGAACAGGTCGGCGCGCCCCTCGACGGCGGAGCGGAAGGCGTCCAGGTCGGCGGCCATGCCCTCGGCCTGCGTGGCGCTGACCTGGCCGGCGCGGACCGGGAACCGCCATTCGTAGCTCAGTTTCCGGGTCGGGTCGCGCGTGAGGCGGGCGTAGGCGGCGGCGTCGATCAGCGCGGTTCCCGCGTCGGCCTCGATGGTGGTCTTGGGCAGGAACTCGACGGTCGGGCGCACGAGCCGCTCCCTCGGCGCCCAGAAGGGGTCGCGAGGGTCGACCGGTTCGTACAGGCCGGAGACGCGGACGGTCACGGCGTCGAGGACGATCCGGTCGCCGACCTTGTAGCCGAGCCGTCCGGCGTACTCCTTGGCGATCATCACCGCCATGTCGCCGCTCGTCTGCCCCTGCCGGTTGTAGGCCGGCGTGCCTTCGACGAGGCGGATCCGCCGCCACGCGCCAGGGTCCCAGCCGAGATAGAGCAGCCGGGGCCGCCGGAACGTCCCCTCGACGGTGTTGACGGAGGAGGTGACCGACGACTCCGGCTCGCCGGAGACGTCGCTCAGCGAGCGGGGCAGCCGCTGCTGCCAGGAGATGGCGTTGGCGCCGAGGGCGGCCTCGCTGGGCACGGCGGCGAAGGCGGTGCTGCCGCCCGCCTCCCCGCGCACCCGGATGTCGGCCGCCGGGCCGACGGCGGCGGCCGCGGCGCGGTCGTATCCGGCGGTCGTGCGGGACGGGACGGCGGTGGCGAGCAGCGCGGCCACGAACGTCAGCACGGCCAGCGCGGCGAGCGGCGCCCACTGCGCGCGGGCGAGCCGGGCCCCGGTGCCCCTCATCGGTCCTCCCCCACCCGCAGGCCGGCGCCGGGGTCGCGGCGCCGCAGCGTCCGGACGACGGGCGCGAGGACGAGCCCGAGCACGGCGGCCACGGCCGCGAGCACGCCGAGCACCACGGGCCACTGGACGACGAGGTCGGCGGGCGGGTACGGCTGCGCGGCCTGGACGCTGAGCACGATGTGCGGGACGACGAGCCGCGCCACGACCAGCCCGAGGACCGTCCCGCCGAGCAGCCCCAGCGCGACCAGGTAGGCCTGCTCGATCGCGAGCATCCCCGCGACCTGCCGGGGGTGGACGCCGAGCGCCCGCAGCACGGCGAACTCGCGGTGCCGCTCCCCGGCGGTGACGGCCGCGTTCACCACGAACGCGATGACGGCGAACGCCAGCGCCGCGCCGAAGCCGAGGATGAGGGCGCCCTGGAGGGCCGCGCCGAGCGGGGCGTCGCGGAGCCGGGCGCGGGTCCGGGCGCGGTCGGCGGCGACCTCGCCCCAGCCGGGGTGCCGGGCGAGCTCCCGGACGGCCGGGCCCGTGCGGCCGGCGCGCGCCGACGCCCACCATTCGCGGGGCGTGACGCTGTCGCCGGCCGCGCCGAGCACGGAGATCCGGCTCTGGGTGAGGGTGGGCAGGTCGACCAGGACGCCGGGCCGGCCGGCCGGCACGCTCGGCAGGGCCGGCACGATGCCCATGACCTTGATCGGCTGGTCGCCGTCCACGGTGCTGACGGTGAGGGTGCCGCCGACGCCGGTCCTGGCGCGTCCGGCCATCTCGCCGGTGACCACGCCGGGGACGGCCGGGAGGAGGTCGGTGTTCTGCGCGTCGTGCGACGGCGGGGCGGACGTGCCGAGGACGGCGTGCACGCCCGCGCCGGTCGCGAAGCCGTAGATGCCCCGGTTCGGGTTCGGTGCCGGGGACGCGGGGAGCGCGAACTCGGCTAGCGCGTCCCCCGGGTCCTTGACACTCGGCTTGATCGGGTTCTCGGCGTTCGGGGAGTCGGCGAACGCGTCCCAGCGGGATCCGGCGGGCAGCGCGGCCTGCCCGGTGCCGTCGCCGCGCACGCCGAGCAGCTCCAGGTCGAGGGTGCCGGAGAACGTGTTGTCGTCGTAGAGGTAGTGGACGCTCCGGACGGACAGCGGGTAGGACGGCACGCCGCCGGGCCCGGCCAGCTCCGCGGTGTCGAGGGCGACGGTGTGCTCCTCGCCGTCCGCGTCGATCGAGGGCAGGGTCACCCGCCGCGTCAGCCCGCGCGCGTCCACGACGGTCACCGCGACCCGGTACCCCTTGCCGGGCGGCGGCGTGTACGCGGGCGGGACCTCGGGGACGGGGCCGGTGCGGCGGAGCCGCAGGTCGAACAGCACCCGCCGGGGCCTGCCGGGGACGGTCAGCGCGGGGGCGGCGGGGCGGGCCCTCGCCAGCTCGTCCAGCCGCAGGTCGTCCCGCAGGCCGGGCTGGACGCTCAGCAGCGGCCCGAGCCCTCCGGCGTCGACGCCGAGCAGCGTCGCGGGTTCGGTGCCGAGGTCGGCGTCCGTGCGCAGCACCGGCGACGCGGCCGTGACGCCGGGCAGCCCCGCGAACCGCGCGCCCTGCCCGAGCGGCCCCGGGCCCGCCTCGCGGGTCGAGGCGGACAGCCGCAGGTCGGCGCCGCTCTGGAAGTCGGCCTGATCGGTCTGCGACCGGCGCCAAGTCGCCATCGTCGTCACCGACAGCACCCCGACGGCCATCGCCATGACGAGCAGCAGCACCGGCCCGGTGTACCGGAGCTGGCGCCGGCCGACCTGCCGGGTGCCGAGGACGGGCACGAGCCCGCGGCCCCGGGTGGCGACCCGTTCGGCGGCGCGGGAGACCAGCGGCACCACCCGGAGCAGCAGCACCCCGCCGGCGAGCAGCGCCAGCGCCGGGCCGGACACGATGAACGGGTCGATGCCGGACGTGCCGTCCCCGGCGCCCGCGCCGTCCGCCCCGTACCGGGTGAGCTGCCAGATCGCGAGCCCCGCGACGAGCAGGAGCGCGAGGTCGACGCCCGAGCCGCGCAGGCCGCCGCGCCCCTGCCGCCCGATCCCGGCCTGCGCCTCGACGAACGTGCGGTTCGCGCCGCGCAGCGTCGGGATCGTCAGGACGGCGGCGCAGGCGAGGGCCGTCAGCGCGGACACGATCCACAGCGGCGCGGCGGGCCCGGCGTCCAGCCGCAGCCCGGACGCGTGGACGGCCGGCGCGTGCCCGGCGAGCCGCAGCAGCGGCCGGGCGAGCAGCGGGCCGAGCACCGCGGCGGGCAGCACGATCAGCAGGCCCTCGGCGAGGCCGAGCCGGGCGAGCTGCCGCATCCCGAGGCCGCGGGTGCGCAGCAGCGCGACCTCGCCGCGCCGGTGGTCGGCGAGCAGCCGGGCGACGAGCAGCCACGCGCAGCCCGCCAGCAGGACGAGCTGGAGCACCGGGATGAGCATCGTGGACCGTGCCACCTGGAGGGCGGTGCGCAGCTGGCCGGTCAGCTCGGGCAGGTCCGTCGCGACGCTGAACTGCGCGCCGTCGCCGGCCTCCTTGAAGGTGTCGGCCCCGCCGGCGACGCGGTCGCCGAGGGGGCCGAGGTCGCCGGGCGCGACGCCGCGCAGGTCGGGCATGACGGTGAAGCGGGCCTCGGAGCCGGTCCCGGTGAACCGGTCGGCGAACACCTCGGGGGACGCCACGAACGGCCCGTAGGTCGTGTAGTCGAGCTTCTCGACACCGGTCGTGACGAGCTTGTCGTCC
The DNA here is from genome assembly GCF_900115095.1 of Actinomadura madurae. Classification (GTDB taxonomy): domain Bacteria; phylum Actinomycetota; class Actinomycetes; order Streptosporangiales; family Streptosporangiaceae; genus Spirillospora; species Spirillospora madurae. Next base: position 76,139 of record NZ_FOVH01000015.1, on the reverse strand, counting down.
TGCCAGAAGTAGTCCTGCGGGTTCGGGACCTCGAAGAGCCCGACGACGCGCACCTTCACGACCGACTTCTTGTCGACGCGCCCGTGGAGCGTGAGGACGTCGTCCGGCTCGGCGCGCATGGCGCGGGCGGCGGCCACGGGCAGGACGGCCTCGATCTCCCCGGAGCCGGCGCCCTTCCCGGAGCCGGCGCCGGGCCAGCGGCCCTCGGCGAGCCGCGCGTGCCGCTCGATGCCGGTGTAGGTCCCGAAGGCGGTCAGCTCGGGGTGGTCGCTCTCCTCCTGCCCGGGAAGCGTGTAGGAGTCGCTGCGCACGCTCATCGAGACCGCGAGCGGGACGTCCCGGTAGATCTGCTTCAGCGCCCGGTCGACCTGCCCCCGCACCTCGGCGAGCCCGTTCGGGGGGACCTGCGTGCCGAGGGTCGTCCCGACGGACGCGAACGTGGCGTCGGCGAGCGTGCGCCGGAGCCCTTCGCGCGTCACCGACCCGGTGTAGCCGACCAGGGCCGCGAGGACGGTGGTCGCGAACAGCGCGGTCGCGCACGCGGCGAGCACCAGCGTGCGATCGCCGGCCATCCGGCTCAGCACCAGCCCCCGTCGTCCCACGGCGGATCATGATCATTCAAGGGCGGGGGCGCCACAAGGGGGTGTGACGACTTCTTGACCTTTCGCAACCTTCCTGCAATACGGACAAATCACCTATCGTCCGCCCAGACCGAGCGGCCTTCGGGCGGGACGGCCTCCGCGCGGCGCAGGATCTCCCCGGGCTCAAGGGCGGCTCCGGCGGCGAACGCGTCCGCGCCCGCCGCGTCCCCGATCCGCGCGGCGGCCCGGTCGATGTCGTCCTGTTCCACGGGCCCGGCCGGCACGCCGGCCGCCTTCCGGACGGCCGCCGCCTTCCCCAGCGCGATCGCCGCGTCGTCCGCCCGGCCCGCCAGGGACAGCGCTCCGGCCAGGCCCTCCAGGGAGCCCGCCAGGTCGCGCGGGGCCTCCAGCCGGATCGCCACGGCCAGCGCGTCCCGCTGGTAGCGGACGGCGGACACCGCGTCGCCGCGCGCCTCCGCCGCGAACCCGAGCGCGGTCTGGATCATCGGCAGGTACAGCGGCGGGAACTCCTCGGGCGACACCGCCGCCAGCATGGGCCGCAGCCGGTCCTCCGCGTCGTCCGGCCGGCCCTCGCAGCGCGCCGCCAGCCCGAGCCCGAGCTCGGCGAACGTCACGGCCTGCGCGAACCCCTGCTCGACGGCGACCCGGTGCGCCCGCCCGAACAGCCGGCGGGCGGACGCCTGGTCGCGGCGCAGATGGGCGATCCAGCCGCGCCACGCCATCCGCATGGCGACGTCCGGCCACATCCGCAGCTCCTCGGCCATCCGCTGCGCGTCGTGCTGGAGCCGCTCGGCCCGGTCGTAGTCGCCGGTCAGCTCCGCCAGCCCGCCGAGCCACTCCACCGCCTGGAGCCGCCCCCACCGGTCGCCGAGCCCGGTGAACAGGGCCTCGGCCCGCTGTGCGTCGCGCTCCAGCGCGGCCGGGTCGCCGCGGGCGTGGGCGAACATGGCGCGCTGCGCCAGCGCCGCCGCCTCGCCCCAGCGGTCGCCCAGCGCCCGGAAGCCGGCCAGCGCCTCGTCCAGGAGAACGGTGCTCGCCGTGACGTCGTCCACCTCGAACCGGGCGAAGGCCAGGAACCAGCGCGCCCAGGCCTTCAGTTCGGCGTCGCCCGTCGCGTCGGCGAGCCGGAGGGCCTCGTCGCGGCGGGCCGCCCAGTCGCCGGGGACGCCCTTCAGCACGGCCAGCCCCGCCTGCCACGCCAGCGCCCTGGCCCGCGCGGCGGGCGACCCGCCGTCCCGCGCGAGCGCCGCCTCCAGCGACCGCAGCGCCTCGGTCAGCCTGCCGCGCAGGAACCAGTACCACGCGAGCGCGTTGACCAGCCGCAACGCCTCCTCGCCCGGGGCGGCGTCGAGCGCGGCCCGCAGGTTCGGCGACTCGATGTCGAGCCCGCGGAGTTCGGCCGCCTGCTCCGCTCCCCTGAGCCGGGACTCCGCCCGTTCGGCGAGGTCCAGGTAGTAGCGGCGGTGCGCGGCCCGCGCCCGTTCGGCCTCGCCCGCCTCGGCCAGCCGCTCGGCCGCGTACGCGGCGACGGACTCCAGCAGCCGGTACCGGGGGCCCTCGCCGGGGCGCTCCGTCATCACGACCAGCGACCGGTCGACCAGCCGGACCAGCAGGTCGAGGACCTCCTCCTCGGGGACGTCCTCTCCCGCGCACACCGCCTCCGCCGACTCGGCCGCGCAGCCGTCGGCGTGCACCGCCAGCCGCCGCAGCACCGCCCGCTCCGGCCCGGTCAGCAGGTCCCAGCTCCAGTCGATCATCGCGGTGAGCGTCCGCTGCCGGGCCGGGGCGCCGCGGTGCCCGGACGACAGCAGCCGGAACCGGTCGTCGAGCCGCCGGACGAGCCCCTCCACCCCGAGCGTCCGCACCCTGGTCGCGGCCAGTTCCAGCGCGAGCGGGATGCCGTCCAGCCGCCGGCACAGCTCGCCGGCCGGACCGGCCGTCGCCTCGTCCAGCCGGAAGTCCCGCGACGCCGCCTCCGCCCGCGCCGCGAACAGCCGGACCGCGCTCGCCGCGGCCGGATCGTCCCCATCGCCGGGCACGTCCAGCGGCGGGACCGCCCACACCACCTCGCCGGGCAGCCCGAGCGGCTCCCGGCTCGTCGCGAGCACCCGCACGCCCGGCACCCTGCGCAGCAGCAGCTCCGCCAGCCCGGCCGCCTGCTCGACCACGTGCTCGCAGTTGTCCAGGACGAGCAGCAGCCGGCGGGCGCCGAGCGCCGCCGCGAGCCGGTCCAGCGCGGCCTCCGGCGCGCCCGGCGCGTCCCGGATGTCGAGGATCGCCGTGACGACCTCCGCCAGGTCGGGGACCGTCGAGCGCTCGAAGCCCGCCAGCTCCGCCATCCACACGCCGTCGGCGAAGGCGTCCACGAGGCCGCCCGCCGTCTCGATCGCGAGCCGCGTCTTGCCGACCCCGCCCGGCCCGGTCAGCGTGACCAGCCGGTCGGTGCCGATCCGCGCCCGGATCTCCCGGACGGCCCCGTCCCGCCCGATCAGCTCCGTCGGCGGGACGGGCAGGTTCGACCGCCCGCGAGACGGAGCGGGCGCGTCCAGGCCCGGGTCCTGGCGCAGGATCGCCCGCTGGAGGTCGGCGAGCTCGGCCCCGGGATCGAGGCCCAGCTCGTCGGCGAGCAGCGTCCGGTAGCGCTCGTAGCTCTCCAGCGCCTCGTTCTGCCGCCCCGCCCGGTAGAGCGCGCGCATGTGCGCGGCCCTCAGCCGCTCCCGCAGCGGGTGCTCCTCCACCGCGTCGCCGAGGTCGGCCGCCAGCGCCCCGTGCTCGCCCAGGTCGAGCCGGACCTCGGCGTGCTCCTCCAGCGCGGTCAGCCGCAGCTCTTCCAGCCGGGTGACCGCCGCCCGGGTGAACGGCTCGTCCCGGAGGTCGGCGAACGCGGGGCCGCGCCACAGGCCCAGCGCCTCCGCGAACAGCGCCGACTTCTCCTTCGGCTCCTCCGCCCGGCGCGCCGTACCGACCAGATCCTGGAACCTGCGGGCGTCCACCCGCTCGTCGCCCGCCCCGAGCAGGTATCCGGCCGGGCGCGACTCCACCAGCGTCCGGGCGCCCGGCTCCGCGTCCTCCAGCACCCGGCGCAGCTGCGACACCTTCGCCGACAGCGCGCCCATCGGATTGCCGGGCGGCGCGTCTCCCCACAGGTCGTCGACGAGCCGGTCGGCGGGCACCGGACGGCCCTCGTGCACCAGCAGGTCCGCCAGCAGGGCCCGCACCTTCAACCCGGGCACCGGGACGAGCCCGCCCTGGTCGGTCCAGACGGCGAGCGGCCCGAGCACCCCGAAGCGCATGCGGTGACCCTAATGCGCACCGACCAGCGCAGAGAAACCGTAAGGATCCCGTAAACGGTGTCGCGCACAGTGGTCCCGGATCGCGAGACCGCGAACGATCGACCACGGAGGACACCATGCGCAAGATCATCAGCTCGACCTACATCTCGCTCGACGGCGTCATCGAGAACCCGCAGAACTGGACGTCGGCCTACTTCCAGGACGAGGCCGCGGCCTACGCGCAGGAGCTGCTGTTCTCCTGCGGCGCGCTGCTGATGGGCCGGGCGACGTTCGACGGCTTCTCGCAGGCGTGGCCGGCGATGGAGGAGGCCACCGGCGACTTCGGCGTCCGGATGAACACCCTGCCCCACTACGTCGTCTCCGACACCCTGCGCAAGCCCGGCTGGGGGGACACGACCGTCATCCCGCGCGCGGACGCCGTCGCCGAGATCACCAAGCTGAAGGAGCAGGACGGCCAGGACATCCTGCAGTACGGCTTCGGCCCCGTCTCGCGGACGCTCGTCGAGCACGGCCTGCTGGACGAACTGCGCCTGTGGATCCACCCGGTCGTCGTCGGCACCGGCGACCCGGCGGAGCTGCTCACCCGCGAGGACTTCTCCGCGACCTTCGAGCTGGCCGGCACGACGACGTTCGAGACCGGCGTCATCGTCGCGACCTACGTGCCCGCGAAGAAGTAGCCCGCGAAGAAGTAGCCCGCGCGTCAGCGGAGCCGGGACAGGACGTCCCGCAGGATCGCGGCGGTCCGGGCCGGCCGCTCGGCCTGGACCCCGATGCGGTTCATGACGTCCCGGTACCGGGTGATGTCGGACGGCCGGTCGGGGTAGAGGGCGCCGGTGAGCTGCTCCAGGTAGACCACGTCGGGCAGTTCGGGCTCGGCGAACCGCAGCAGCGTCACCGGCCCGCTCTCCGCCGCGTGGCCGCCGGAGGCGAACGGCAGGATCTGCATGGTGATGTGCGGCAGCTCCGCCATCTCGATCAGATGCTCGATCTGGGCGCGCATGACCGCGGTGCCGCCGACCGTCCGGCGCAGCGCCGCCTCGTCCAGGATCGCCCACAGCCGCAGCGGGTCGGCGCGCTCGAAGACGCGGCGGCGGCGCGCCCGCAGCTCGGCCCGGCGGTCGATCTCCTCCTGCGGCGCGTCGGGGTACCGCGCCGCGATCAGGGCGCGGGCGTAGCCGGGGGCCTGCAGCAGCTCGGGGATCTCGTGGACGGCGTAGACGCGGACGAGCACCGCGCCCTGTTCGAGGCCGAGGTACGGCTCGAACCACCCGGGGACGAGGTCGCCGTACTGCTGCCACCATCCCGGTGTGTTTGCGTGTTCGGCCAGTTCCATGAGCGGCTCGCGAAGGTCGGGTTCGGTCACGCCGTAGAGGGTCAGCAGGTCGGCGACGTCGCGCTCCTTGAACCCGACGCGCCCGAGCTCCATCCGGCTGATCTTGGAGTGGGAGCCGCGGATCTCGTAGCCGGCGGCCTCGGTGGAGATGCCGGCGGCCTCCCGGAACCGGCGCAGCTGCGCGCCCACCACCATGCGCAGCACCGTCGGGCCCGCCGTCCGGAGGCCGGGGTCGACGCGGGCGGGTTCGCGGGGTTCGGCGGGGCTCACGAGGCCTTGCGCCCCACGGCGCAGAACTCGTCGACGTCGTCCGGCTCACCGGCCGGCTCCGGCTCGGCGCGCCACCGCGACACCGGCACCACGCCGGGCTCCAGCAGCTCCAGCCCCGCGAAGAAGCCGCCGATCAGCTCGGGCGTGCGCAGGTGGTAGGGAGTGTCGCCGGCGCGGTTCCACAGGTCGATCGCGGTGCGGAACGCCTCGCCGGTGATGACGTCGGTGCCGTCCGCGACCACGAGGTGGCTGCCCGGGGGCAGCCCGCCGAGGAGGCGGCGGACGATGGAGCGCGCCTCGTCGTAGTCCGCGACGTGCCCGAGGATGTTCAGCAGCATCAGCCCGACGGGCCGGTCGAGGTCGAGCGTGCGGGCGGCCTCGGCGAGGATGCGGTCGGGGTCCCGCATGTCGGCGTCGATGTAGTCGGTGGCGCCCTGCCGGGTGCCGGTGAGCAGCGCGCGGGCGTGCGCGAGGACGAGCGGGTCGTTGTCGACGTAGACGATGCGGGCGTCGGGCGCGACGCGCTGCGCCACCTCGTGGGTGTTGTCGACCGTCGGCAGGCCGGTGCCGACGTCCAGGAACTGCCGGACGCCCGCCTCGCCGGCCAGGTACCGGACGACGCGGGAGAGGAAGGTCCGCGAGTGCTTGGCGATGTCGACGATCTGGGGGTAGACGGCGATGAACTCGTCGCCGGCCGCGCGGTCGGCGGGGTAGTTGTCCTTGCCGCCCAGCCAGTAGTTCCAGATGCGCGCGGAGTGCGGCACCGTGCCGTCGATCTCGGGGACGGGCGGAACGCCGGCACCCGGGGCCGGTTCTCCCACGGGACGCCTCCTCGACGCGCAAGAAACCTTCCTTCGGAGAAGAAGTTACTCGGCGGGAGCCCGCTTGCCCACCGGCCCGGCACATCCTGTTCCGTCCTAGTCCGCCCGGGTTTACTGAACTTCTCTGGCAGACACGGTCCTGACCTGGCACGATCCGGTTCCGGCGAAGAAATCCGGAGAAAGTCCGGCCGGAATGTCGATCCGGTCACCCCTTCTTCGACGCGTCAGCGAGAGGCCGGGAGGAGCCCGGCGGACATGAGGAGGCACACGATGCGGTTCCTGATGATGACGACGGACGCCGACGACACCCCGCCGGACGAGAAGATGCAGGCCGAGATGGGCCGGTTCATCGAGGAGATGTCCAAGTCCGGGGTCCTGCTCGCGACCGGCGGGCTGGAGCCGAGGGGCACCTACATCAAGTCGTCCGGCGGGAAGGTCACCGTCACCGACGGCCCGTTCACCGAGGCGAAGGAGAGCGTCGTCGGGTTCGCGCTGGTCGAGGTGCGGTCCCGCGAGGAGGCGATCGAGCTGTCCTCGCGGTTCTACTCGATCGTCGGGGACGGCGAGGGCGTCATCAAGCAGGTCTTCGGGCCGGGCGACCCGTTCCCCGGGGAGTGAGCGCCCGCTGAGCTTGCGCGGCGGCCGGTGCGGGTGCTCTCATCGGCGGCGTGACGGATTCGAGCAGGTCCGACGTGCACGCGCGCGTCGACGCGGTGTGGCGGCTGGAGGCCGCCCGCATCATCGCCGGCCTCGCCCGGATGGTGCACGACGTCGGGCTCGCCGAGGAACTCGCGCAGGACGCGCTGGTCGCCGCGCTCGAACAGTGGCCGGAGTCAGGCGTCCCGGACAACCCGGGCGCCTGGCTCATGGCCGTCGGCAAGCGCCGCGCCATCGACCGGATCCGGCGGCTCCGGCGGCTGGAGAACAGGATCGAGGAGATCGGCCGCGACCTGGAGAGCCGGCCGCCGCCGGAGTTCGACGTGCCGGACGACGAGCACATCGAGGACGACGTGCTGCGGCTGATCTTCACCGCCTGCCACCCGGTCCTGTCCACGCAGGCGCGGGTCGCGCTGACGCTCCGGATGCTCGGCGGCCTCACCACCGACGAGATCGCGCGCGCGTTCCTCGTCTCCGAGCCGACCGTGGCCCAGCGGATCGTCCGGGCGAAGCGGACGCTGTCGGAGGCGGGCGTGCCGTTCGAGGTCCCGGAGGGGCCGGACCGCGCCGCGCGGCTGTCGTCCGTCCTGGAGGTCGTCTACCTGATCTTCAACGAGGGGTACGCGGCCACCGCCGGCGACGCCTGGGTGCGGGCCGACCTGTGCCGGGAGGCGCTGCGCCTCGGCCGCGTCCTCGCCGAGCTGGCCCCCGGCGAGCCGGAGGTGCACGGGCTGGTCGCGCTGATGGAGATCCAGGCGTCGCGGACGCGGGCGCGCACCGGGCCGTCCGGCGAGCCCGTCCCGATCCAGGAGCAGGACCGCGGGCGCTGGGACCGGCTCCTCATCCACCGCGGGTTCGCCGCCCTGCTCCGCGCCAAGGCCATCGGCGAGCCGCCGGGCCCCTACGTCCTCCAGGCCGCGATCGCCGCGAGCCACGCGCAGGCGGCCACCGCCGAGGACACCGACTGGACGCAGATCGCGTCCCTCTACGAGATCCTCGCGACCGTGGCGCCGTCCCCGGTCGTGGAGCTGAACCGCGCGGTCGCGGTCGGCATGGCGCACGGCCCGGAGAAGGGCCTGGAGATCGCCGACTCCCTGGTGGACGAGCCGCCGCTGCGCGACCACCACCTGCTGGCGAGCGTCCGCGGCGACCTGCTCGCCCGCCTCGGCCGGGCGGACGAGGCCCGCGCGCAGTTCGAGCGCGCCGCGGAGCTCACCCGCAACACGCCCGAACGCCGGGTCCTGCTGGACCGCGCCGCCGCCCTCAGTAGGCCTTCGGCCGAAACGAGCTGACGATCTCCCCGAAGTCCTGGAAGTCGACCGCCTGGTCACCGCCGCCTTCACCGCCGCCCGTCGCGGCGTCGCGCCGCGCCTCGACCCGCGCCCGGTTGGTGAGCGCGAGCCGCTGACCGTCCTCGCACCGCTCGCTGACCGCTGGGTCGCCGTACCGTTGGTCATGTCCCAAACTTGGATTGGCTACTGATGCCTCGGAGAGGAACCCCCGGTGATCGCACATTCGGACGTCCAGGCCGCGGCGGACCGCGTCGCGGGCCGCATCCGGCGCACGCCGCTGATCGAGGTCGACCCGGCCCCGCTCGCCCCCGCCGGGCGGACGTGGCTGAAGCTCGAACTGGCGCAGCACACCGGGTCGTTCAAGGCGCGCGGCGCGTTCAACCACATCCTGGCGGCGCGGGACGAGGGCCGGCTGCCCGGCGTCGGCGTCGTCGCGGCCTCGGGCGGCAACGCCGGCCTGGCGTTCGCGTACGCGGCGGCGGAGGTGGGCGTCCCCGCCGAGGTGTTCGTCCCGGAGACCGCGCCCGCGGTGAAGGTCGCCCGGCTGCGCGCGCTCGGCGCCACGGTCGTCCAGGTCGGCACCCGGTACGCCGAGGCGCAGGACGCCGCGACCAAGCGGGCCGCCGACACCGGCGCCCTGTTCTGCCACGCCTACGACCTGCCCGCCGTGTGCGCCGGGCAGGGCACCCTGGGCGCCGAGGTCCTGGAGCAGACCGGCGGCGAGGCCGACACCGTGCTGCTGGCGGTCGGCGGCGGAGGGCTGATGGCGGGCGTCGCCGCCGCCCTCGAAGGGACGGCGCGCGTCGTCGGCGTGGAGCCCGAGACCATCCCGACCCTGGAGCGCGCCCTGCACGCCGGGCGCCCGGTCGACGTGGACGTCTCCGGGATCGCCGCCGACTCCCTCGGCGCCACCCGGCTCGGCGACATCGCGTTCGCCGTCGCGTCCCGCACCGGGGTGCGGCCGGTCCTCGTCACGGACGAGGCGATCATCGAGGCCCGCCGGTTCCTGTGGGCCGAGTACCGGCTGGTCGTCGAGCACGGCACCGCCGCCGCGGTCGCCGCGCTGCGCACCGGCGCCTACCGCCCGGCCCCGGGCGAACGGGTCGTGGTCGTCCTGTGCGGCGCGAACACCGACCCGTCCGACCTCGCCCTCAGCCCGTGAGGTGCCCCTGGGCTCCGCCGGCGGTCAGCGGCGGTTCACCGGGGGGCGCGGAGGGACTGGAGCGGTAGCAGGCGGAGGGGGCGCTCGGCGGCGGTCGAGCGGGTGGCGGCCTGGGTGCCGCAGAGCGCCTCCACCACGTGCGCGCCCAGCGCGTTGTCGATCGGGTGCGGGACGGGCGTGCCGTTCGCGTTGAGCTGCTGGTACTTCATCAGGTTGAGGGCCAGCGAGATCTGCCGCGCGCCACCGGCGGACGACAGCGACTGGGTACCGGCGCCGAAGACGGCGCCGTCGTGGCCCCAGAACGTCCCGCACGGCAGGTCGAGGGAGTACAGCCCGAGCCCGTAGTTCATCAGGAGGTTGCCGTCGGCGTCCTTCACCGGGACGGTCCGCTTCATCTGCGCCAGCGTGTTCGTGCCGATGAGGCCGCCGGTGAGGAGCCTACGGTAGAAGCGGTTGAGGTCGTCCATGGTGGAGACCAGCTCGCCGGCCGTCCAGGCCCAGCTCATGTCGTAGGTGCTGTAGTCACGTGGTGGTTTCACGTGCTGGTACAGCGATTCGTACATACGCGAGTGGGGTCCGGAGATCCACGGCGAGGACGGGAAGTAGGTGTGCTTCAGCCCGGCCTTGGCGATGACGTTCCGGGTGATGTACTTCTCCGCCTTGGTCCCGGTCACCTTCTCCAGGATCCGCCCGGCGATGATGTAGTTGGTGTTGGAGTACGACCAGCGCTCGCCCGGCTCACCGGTTCGCGGCGCCTGGAGTCCCCACTTGACGAGCCGCTCGGGCCGGACGTCGCGGAAGCGGAACTCGTCCAGGCTCGCGGGCGACAGCTCCATGAACGACGGGAACGCCGTGCCGACGTAGTCACCGATGCCGCTGGTGTGGTTGAGGAGCATCCGCACCGTGATCTGCCGGCCGAGCGGCCCCGGAACGAGGTCGGGCGCGTACCAGGCGATCGGAGCGTCGAGGCTGACGCGGCCCCTCTCCACCTGCTGAAGGAGCGCCGTGGCGACGAACGACTTGGTGATGCTGCCGACCCGCTGCCGCATGGTCGAGGTGACCGGGCGGCCGGTGTCGACGTCCGCGACGCCGGACGCTCCGTCCCACGAGGTGTTGCCGTCCCGGGCCTCGGAGAAGATCCCGTACATGCCCGCGTCGTGGGTGGCGTCCAGCGTCGCGCGCAGCTTCGCCGGGTCGAACGGCATCGTCGACGCGCCGGGCCGCGCGGTGGCGACCGGACCGGGCGCCGCCGTCGCGGGCGCCTGTGCCAGGGCGAGGGTCAGCGCCAGTGCGCCGCCGGCCGCGGCTCCCCGCACCGCACGGGTGCCCGTGAGCCGCCCCAGCCGTCCCGACCGCCTCGCCATCGTCTCCCCACCCGCCGGATACTCGAGAGATCATCCACTCTCTCACCCCGGCGGGGGAAAATCCGTCCGCAACCACGAAAAAGCGGTGAGCATCACCCGGGGGCGACACGGGTGCCGCCCCCTGGGTGACGGTCAGCTGAGCAGGTCGGCGAGGGTCTCCCTGCGGGACGGGTGGCGCAGCTTGTGCATGCCCTTCGACTCGATCTGCCGGATGCGCTCGCGCGTCACCCCGTAGACCTTGCCGACCTCCTCAAGGGTCTTGGGCTCGCCGCCGGACAGCCCGAACCGCAGCGAGATCACGCCCGCCTCGCGCTCGGTGAGCGTCTCCAGGACGGCGTCGAGGCGCCCGCGCAGCATCGAGGACGCGACGACGTCGGCGGGGTCGCCGCCGTCCGGGTCCTCGATGACGTCGCCGAGCTCGCCGTCGCCGTCCTCGCCGAGCGGGGTGTGCAGGGACAGCGGCTCCCGGGACTGCCGGCGCAGCCAGTCGACCTTCTCCGGCGTGACGTCCAGCTCGGCGGCCAGCTCCTGCGAGGTCGGCTCGCGGCCGAGGTCCTGCATCATCCGCCGCCGCACCCGCGTCATCCGGTTCAGCACCTCCACGACGTGCACGGGGATGCGGATCGTCCGGCTCTGGTCGGCGAGGGCGCGGCTGATCGCCTGCTTGATCCACCAGACGGCGTAGGTGGAGAACTTCAGGCCGCGGCGGTACTCGAACTTCTCCACGGCGCGGATCAACCCGAGGTTGCCCTCCTGGACGAGGTCGTTCAGCGGCAGGCCGTGGCCCATGTAGCGCTTGGCCAGTGAAACGACGAGGCGGAGGTTCGCCTCGACCATGTGCTCCTTGGCACGGCGCCCGTCGGCGGCGATCCACTCCAGGTCCTGCTTGTCCTGGAGGCTCAGCTCGTCGCCGAGGGTTTCGAGACGCTCTCGGGCGAACAGACCGGCCTCGATGCGCTTGGCCAGGTCGACCTCCTGCTCGGCGGTGAGCAGTGCGGTGCGCCCGATGCGGGAGAGGTAGTCCTTCATCGGGTCGACGAGGGTCACGGTGGCGCGGGGGGACGCGCTCGGCGCGTGGCTGGCGTTCAGGGCGGTGTCCTTTGCTCGTCCTGCCGGGAGGGAACGGGTCACCCGATCTCGGTACCCGCCTGCCCTGCGACATAAACTTAGAATGGACCTAGAAGTATGTCAACTATAAATTTAGGTCGAGCTGTGAGAGGATGGCGGGCATGGGACTGCGGGAGATGAAGAAGCGGCAGACACGGCAGAACATCTCGAACCAGGCGACGCGCCTGTTCATGCGGCACGGCTTCGACCGGGTGACGATCGCCGACGTCGCCGCGGCGGCCCAGGTGGCGAAGATGACCGTCACCAACTACTTCCCGCGCAAGGAGGACCTGGCCCTCGACCTGCACGAGGAGTTCGTCGCGCTCCTGGCCCGCACGGTCGCCGGACGGGCGCCGGGCGAGTCGGCGCTGACAGCCCTCCGCCGGGCCTTCCTGGAGGCCGTCGCCAAGCACGACGCCGTGATCGGGTTCTCCGGCCCCGACTTCGCCCGCATGATCGTGGAGAGCCCGGCGCTGGTGGCGCGGCTCCGCGAGTTCCACGAGGAGCGGGAGGACGCCCTCGCCGCCGTCCTGGCCGAGGAGACGGGCGCCGGGCCGGACGGCGTCCTCCCCCGCCTCGTCGCCGCGCAGGTCGGCGGGGTCCACCGCGTCCTGTTCCAGGAGATCCTCCGCCGGACCCTCGACGGTGAGACGAACGACGAGATCGCGGCCGCTCTGGCCGAGTCCGCGACAACCGCCTTCGACCTTCTGGAACCGTCCCTGGGCGCCTACGCGATCCGCAGGCCGTAGCGCGCGCCGCGAGCCGCGGCGCTGGCGCCCAGGACCGGTTCACGGCTACTCCTGGATCACGAGGAGGAGATCGCCCGCCTGGACCGGGGTGGCCTCCGGGACGGCCAGCCGCGCGACGGTGCCGCCGACGGGTGCGGTGATGGCGGCCTCCATCTTCATCGCCTCGATGGTGGCGACGACGTCCCCGGCCGCGACCTCCTCGCCCTTGGCCACCCGCAGCGTGACGGAGCCGTCGAAGGGCGCGGCGACGTGGCCGGGCTCCGCGGGGTCGGCGCGCTCGACCGGCGGCGCGTCCGACACGACGGACTTGTCGCGCACGGACAGGGTGCGGAGCTGCCCGTTCACCGTGCAGATGACCTGCCGGACGCCGGCCTCGTCGATGTCGCCGACCGCCTCCAGCCCGGCGAGGACGCGCACACCGGGTTCGAGGTCGAACGCGACCTCGTGGCCCGTGCGCAGCCCGTAGAGGAACGGGCCGGTCGGCAGGAGGGACAGGTCGCCATAGGCCGCACGGGCTTCGCGGTAGTCCTTCGCGGGGCCGGGGAAGAGCAGGCGATCGAGGGTGTCGCGCACGTCCGGACCGTCCAGGGCCTTCTCCTCGGCTCCGTCCAGCTCGGCACGGGCGGGCGTGTACTGCCGTCCCGCAAGGGCCTTGGTGCGGAACGGCTCGGGCCAGCCGCCCGGAGGGTCGCCCAGCTCGCCGTTCAGGAACCCGATGACGCTGTCCGGGATGTCGTAGCGGTCGGGGTTCTCGGCGAAGTCGTCCGGGTCGGCGCCCGCGGCGACGAGGTGCAGGGCCAGGTCGCCGACGACCTTGCTGGACGGGGTGACCTTCACGAGCCGCCCGAGGATCGCGTCGGCCGCCGCGTACAGGCGCTCGATCTCCTCGAAGCGGTCGCCGAGGCCGAGCGCGACCGCCTGCTGCCGCAGGTTCGACAGCTGGCCGCCCGGGATCTCGTGCTGGTAGACGCGTCCGGTCGGCGACGGAAGGCCCATCTCGAACGGCGCGTAGAGCTTCCGCACGGCCTCCCAGTAGGGCTCCATGACGGTCAGCGCGTCCAGGTCGATGCCGGTCGCGTGGTCGGTGAAGTCGGTCGCGGCCACGATCGCCTGCAGGGGCGGCTGGCTCGTGGTGCCCGACAGCGGTGCCGCGGCACCGTCGACGGCGTCGACACCCGCTTCGATGGCGGCGATGTAGGTGCCGATCTGGCCGCCGGCCGTGTCATGGGTGTGCAGGTGGACGGGCAGGTCGAACCGGTCGCGGAGTGCCTTCACCAGTGTGCGCGCGGCAGGGGCGCGAAGGAGGCCGGCCATGTCCTTGATGCACAGGATGTGGACGCCCGCTTCGACGAGTTCCTCTGCGAGCCGCAGGTAGTAGTCGAGCGTGTAGAGCCGTTCGCCCGGGGCCGACAGGTCGCCGGTGTAGCAGAGGGTTCCTTCGACCAGCGCGTGGGTTTGAAGCGCGGCGTCAATGGCCGGCCGCATGCGTTCGACGTCGTTGAGGGCGTCGAACACCCGGAAGATGTCGACGCCCGTACTGGCCGCCTCCTTCACGAAGGCGCGCGCCACCGAGTCGGGGTACGGGGTGTAGCCGACCGTGTTGCGCCCACGCAGGAGCATCTGGATGCACAGGTTGGGTGCGGCTTCCCGGATCGCGGCCAGCCTGTCCCAGGGCGACTCGCCCAGGAAGCGAAGGGCGACGTCGTACGTCGCACCGCCCCACGCCTCGACGGACAGCAGCTCCGGGGTCATGCGGGCGAGGTAGGGCGCGGCCGCCAGCAGGTCGTAGGTGCGTACTCGCGTGGCGAGGAGCGACTGATGGGCGTCACGGAACGTCGTGTCGGTGACGGCCAGGGCGTTCTGGTCCCGGAGCCGCTCGGCGAACGCGCGCGGGCCGAGCGCCAGCAGCCGGTCGCGTGAGCCCTCCGGGAACGGGCCGTCCAGGTCGAGCGGCGGCAGCTTCGTCGCCGGGTCCAGGTCCGTGGGCGCATCACCGTGCGGCTTGTTGACGGTGACGTCCGCCAGGTACCGGACGAGCCGTGTGGCGCGGTCACCGCTGGAGCGGGCCGTGAGCAGCTCGGGATGGTCGGCGATGTAGGACGTCGTGACCCCGCCCGCGCGGAAGTCGGGCTCGTCCAGCAGCGCCCGCAGGAACGGGATGTTGGACGCGACACCGCGGATGCGGAACTCGGCGACGGCCCGGCGCGCCCGCCGCACGGCCTCCTCGAACGTCCGGCCGCGGCAGGTCAGCTTCACCAGCAGCGAGTCGAAGTGCGGGGAGACGATCGCGCCGCCGTACGCCGTCCCGGTGTCGAGGCGCACCCCGGCGCCGCCCGGCGACCGGTAGGCCGAGATCTTCCCGGTGTCGGGGCGGAACCCGTTCGCGGGGTCCTCGGTCGTGATGCGGCACTGCACGGCGAAGCCGCTCACGCTCACCTGGTCCTGCGCGATGCCGAGGTCGGCGAGGGTCTCGCCGCCCGCGATGCGCAGCTGGCTCTGCACCAGGTCGACGCCGGTGACCTCCTCGGTCACGGTGTGCTCGACCTGGATGCGCGGGTTCATCTCGATGAACACGTGCTCGCCGCGGTCGTCCACGAGGAACTCGACCGTGCCCGCGTTCTCGTACCCGATCTCCCGGGCGAACCGGACCGCGTCGTCGCAGAGCCGCCGCGCCACGTCCGGGTCCAGCCGCGGCGCGGGCGCGATCTCCACGACCTTCTGGTGGCGGCGCTGCACCGAGCAGTCGCGCTCGCGCAGATGGACGACGCTCCCGGCGCCGTCCGCGAGGATCTGCACCTCGATGTGGCGGGGGCGGTCGACCGCCTGCTCCAGGAACACCGTCGGGTCGCCGAACGCGCTCTCGGCCTCGCGGCGCGCCGTGTCGACGGCGGCCTCCAGTTCCTCGCGGTGGTCGACCCGGCGCAGGCCCCGCCCGCCGCCGCCCGCCGCGGCCTTCACGAAGAGCGGGAACCCGACCTCGTCGGCCGCCTCCAGCTCCCGCCCCGGCTCCGGCGTCGCCGAGCGCAGCACCGGCAGGCCCGCCCGCCGCGCCGCCGCGACCGCCTCGATCTTGTTGCCGGCCAGGCTCAGCACGCGGGACGGCGGGCCGACGAACCTGATCCCGTTGCGCTCGCACGCCTTCGCCAGCTCGGGGCTCTCCGACAGGAACCCGTACCCGGGGTAGACGGCGTCGGCGCCCACCCGCAGCGCGGTCTCCACGATCCCGTCCACGTCCAGGTAGGCGCGGACGGGGTGGCCGTGCTCGCCGATCTCGTACGCCTCGTCTGCCTTCTGCCGGTGCAGGGACAGCCGGTCCTCGTGGGCGTAGACGGCGACGCTGGCGATGCCGAGTTCGTAGGCCGCGCGGAAGGCGCGCACGGCGATCTCGCCCCGGTTGGCGACGAGCAGCTTTGCGATCACGTAACTCTCCCAGACGGGCGGGCACAGGCTGAATCCTCGGATACCTACCCAGTTGAACGGTTCGGCGAGCACCGGGAACCGATCGTGGTTTGTGAACAAAGTGATAGATCGCGTCTACTGAGAAATTTGCACGGTTCTTTCGGCGTGTCCGGTGTGTCCGGCGACCTGCTGGAACGCGGGACCGTCTCGGCGTCCGGGACCGTCTCGGCGTCCGGGGCCCCGGGCGACGCCGCGCTCGTTAGGCTGTTCCGCCGGGGTTGTGTGCTTTGAGAGGAACGCGGTGCGGCTGCCGGAACATCTGGAACTGCTCGTCTCGGACGAGCCCGTCCTCGACTTCTACGCGGCGGGACCGTGGCGCGTTCCGGACGGGCTGTTCGACCAGATCCGCGACCGGATCGACGCCCTCGCCGCCGACCCGCGCGGCGTCCCGCTGACCACCGACCACCACGCGCTGATGGCCAACCCGGCCCCGCTGGTCGTCGCCGAGATGATGACCCTGTTCGGCTTCCTGCAAGGCTCCGCGACCGTCCTGTCCGGGTCGAGCACGAAGCTGTTCCACGAGGTCTTCGGACGTCTCCTGACCGAACCGCTCGACCCTCAGCAGAACAGCGTCGACTGGAGTGCGGGCTCGGGCGCGTTCCGGCCGTTCGACTGGCTTGAGGAGTCCGGCGACCAGGACCTCTCCCTCACCCTCGCCCGCGAGGCGCTCACGGTGTTCGAGGGCCTCGAACCGATCGAGGCCCGGCGGCAGGCGCTGGTCAAGCTCTTCGAGACCCCTCCCCCGGGCGAGTGGCTCTCGCGACCGCTGGAGGAAAGGCGCGACCTGTGGGCCGCCCAGGCGGACGACGAGACCATCGCCGTCCTGCCCGAACTGGCCGGCCCCATCGGCTACCTGGAATGGGTGTGCTCGGGGCTCCTTCCCGTACACGAGCACCTGCGCAACGTCGCCCCGCATGAGGAAACCGTCGACGAGCTGCTCGTCCACCTGCTGTTGCAGGCCGGGCTCAAGCAGGTGCCCGCCGAGCTGTCGACCGTCCTGACCGAAGACCAGTACGGCGCGCTGCTCGCGAACTTCGACGACACCCGCGGCTCCTTCGACCCGGACCCCTGGTCCCTCGGCGAATGGGCGTGGCTCGCGCGCGCCCTCGGCGCCGGCGCCATCGACGCCTGCCGCGGCTGGCTCGACATGGCGACGCGCTTCACCGGCGTCGTCCAGGGGCTCCCCGGCCCCGCCGCCGCTCCCGACCCCGCGTGGATCCCGATCGCAGGGTTCCAGAAGGACGTCCGGCGCCTGTTCGCGCCGCGCCGCCGGATGGTCAACCCGCTCGCCGCCAACCTCGGCAAGGCCGCCGCGTCCCGTCCCCGCGGCGCCCGCCGCCCCCCGATCACCACCGGCCTGATCGGCCAGCCGGACGTCGTGGCCGCGCTGGAGGAGATCGCCGACGGCACCGGCCCGGTCCGGCTGATGATCGTCGGCCCGGACGGCACCGGCAAGCGGGACGCCGCCCAGGAGATCGCGCGGCTCGTCCAGCGGCACGGCATCACCGAGGAGCCCCTCTGGCTGGCCGACGACTTCTTCGCCGCCAAGGAGGTCTCCGCCGCGACCATCCACCTCTACAACGACGCGCGCGACTGCGCCGGAACGCGGCTGATGGTCATCGACGGCCTGGACGACATGTCCCGCGACACGCAGAGCGGCGAGGCCATCGTCGAACAACTGCACCGGGCCCTCGACGTCCACGACGACCTCCACGTCGTCGCTCTGTGCGAGCCGGGTGGGGATGCGCGCATCCGCGAGGTGAACCCCGGGCTCGCCCTGCGGTTCCAGGTCGTCAGGACGCACCCGTTCACCGCCGAGGGGTACTCGGAGCTGTTCAACCGGGCCATCCAGCAGCGCGGGGCGCGCGCCCACAAGCGCGCCCTGACCGCCGCCGGACAGCTGCTCGCCCGCACGCCGCCCGTCCGGAACCTGCGCAACGCCCGCCTCGCCCAGCGGCTGGCCGACATCGTCGTCGAAGCCGTCCGCGAGCGGACCGAGCCCGGCCAGGAGCTCGTCGTCAAGCGCCCGGACATCCCCGCCTCGTTCGACACGCCCGCCGACGACCCGATGGCCGAACTCGACGCCCTGGTGGGCCTCGGCACCGTCAAGCACGAGATCGAGCTCATCATCGCCGGCGCGAAGGCCGCGAAGCTGCGCGGCGACGCCGGGCTGCCCGTCCCCGCGGGCCCGGCCCGGCACATGGTCTTCACCGGCAACCCCGGCACCGGCAAGACCGTCGTCGCGCGCCTCTTCGCCCGCGTCCTCAAGGACCTCGGCGTCCTGTCCTCGGGCCACCTGGTCGAGACGTCCCGGTCCGGGCTGATCGGACGCTACATCGGCGAGACCGCCGTGAAGACCCGCCAGGTCGCCCAGCGCGCCGTCGGCGGCGTGCTGTTCATCGACGAGGCGTACGCCCTCACCCAGTCCGACCTGGACGACGACTACGGCCCCGAGGCCATCGCCGAACTCCTGAAGGTCATGGAGGACAACCGGGACGACCTCGTCGTCATCGTCGCGGGCTACGACCGCGAGATGCAGCGCTTCCTCACCTCCGACCCAGGCCTGGCGTCCCGCTTCCCGACCATCGTCCGGTTCCCCGACTTCACCGACGCCCAGCTGATCGAGATCTTCACCGCCCAGACGGCGGCCGCCGGGCTGGCGCCGTCCGACGCCACCGCCGGCAAGGTCGCCGAGCTGCTCCGCCGCGCCCCGCGCGGGCGCTCCTTCGGCAACGCCCGCGCGATGCGCAACCTCGTGGAGCGCGCCACCGCCCTCCAGGCGCGCCGCGTCACCGCCCTGCGCAAGCCCACCCCGGACGACCTCGCCGCCCTCCTGCCCGCCGACATCCCGGACACCCTGACCGGCACCACCCGCGTGCGGCCCGTCACCGACCCGCTCGCCGAACTGGACGCGCTCATCGGCCTCACCGCCGTCAAGGAGGAGGTGCACCGCCTCGCCGCCGAGGCCCGCGCCGCCGACCTGCGCCGCGCCGCCGGCCACCCGGTCCCCGTCCCCACCCGGCACATGGTCTTCACCGGCAATCCCGGCACCGCCAAGACCACCGTCGCCCGGCTGATCGCCTCGGTGTACGCGCAGCTCGGCCTGCTCTCGTCCGGCCACCTGGTCGAGGCCGCCCGCGCCGACCTGGTCGGCCCCTACCTGGGCCAGACGGCGCCCCGCGTCCGGGCGGCCGTGGAGCA
The DNA here is from genome assembly GCF_900115095.1 of Actinomadura madurae. Classification (GTDB taxonomy): domain Bacteria; phylum Actinomycetota; class Actinomycetes; order Streptosporangiales; family Streptosporangiaceae; genus Spirillospora; species Spirillospora madurae. The sequence continues at coordinate 56,829 of NZ_FOVH01000015.1, read as the reverse complement.
GGCCCTCGGCGGCGTCCTCTTCATCGACGAGGCCTACTCCCTCACCGGCGACACCTACAGCCAGGAGGCCGTCTCCACCCTCGTCCAGCTGATGGAGGAGTACCGCGGCGACCTGGTGGTCATCGTGGCCGGCTACGAGCGCGAGATGACGGCCTTCCTGACCGCGAACTCGGGCCTGAAGTCCCGCCTCCCCAAGCACCTCACGTTCCCCGACTACACCGACGAGGAACTGGTGGCCATCTTCACCCGCATGGCCGCCCAGGAGGGCCTCACCCTCACCCCGGACGTCCGCACCCGCCTGCGCGAGATCCTCCGGGAGATCCCCCGCGACACGACCTTCGGCAACGGCCGCCTCATGCGGAACATCCTGGACACGGCCCTGGCGATCCAGTCCACCCGCCTGACCGACACGTCGGACCCGAAGGCCCTGACCACCCTCCACCCCGCCGACCTGACCCCGCCCAAGGGTGCTCCCCAGAAGAACGTCGGCCTCTACCTCTAGCCCCCTGTCAGAGAGTTCGCCGGTGACGAAGGTGTGGCGAGCATCTTCCGCACGGAGTCCAGCGTCCCACCCTTGATCCGCCCGAGGCACGCGGCGGCGGCCGGAACCGGACGACGCTAAACGGAACGATCACTCGGAATAGCGCCAAGGATCTTGCGGTTGCAACTACCGTGCGAGATCCGGCGACCCGGGTAGCACCCCTGTCCACCGCCCATGGAGGTGAATCCGTGCCGAGCAGCATTCCTCGCCGTTCCACCAACGGACGCAAACACCTGAAGACGACGTCCCTTCGAGCGCTCGCGGTCGCGGCGCAGCTGGAACGCAACCATGCCCAGGAGGGTCCACCGGGCAAGGCCGACGGCCGGGCGGAGTCCCGTCCAGAGCGGCGGACGCCCGACCCGGCCTGACCACCGTTCGCCCCGGCCTCTTGAGGCCTGGGCATGCGAAACCCCCCGTGCGGGGGTTTTCGTGTTTCTGGGCCTCCTACAGGACGGTCACGTTGAAGAAGGCGTGGACGGTGGCGCGCGCGCGTTCCGCCCCCACGCCCTCGACCATCGCGGTGAGGTGTTCCGCGCCGAGGACGGCCAAGAGCGCGTGCGCCATGGCCTCGCCGTCCGGAACCGCCTCACCGAACTCGTCCAGCAGGATCGTCAGGTGGCGATGCCAGAATCCGTAGGCGCCGATGCGGTACCGCGCCCCGGGCGACGCGGTCTCCGACATGCGCACCAGCGATAGGTGGTCCAGCACGTAGTCCAGGTAGGCATCGGCGAAGGCCCGCAGACGCTCGGACGGCGGAACGGTCGTCGCCCCGTCCCCTGGACCCAGCGGAGGCGGGCCGAACAGGATCGCGTCCTGCAGATCGCGTTCCCGCTCGTTCAGCAGGGCCACGGCCAGGCCGGCCTTGTCGCCGAACCGCCGGAAGAGGGTCCCCTTGCCCACACCGGCCTCGGCCGCCACCGCGTCCATCGTGACCGACTCGACCCCGTGCCGGGCGAAGAGCGCCGCCGCGGCGTCCAGCACCTTCACCCGGTTGCGGGCGGCGTCGGCGCGCTCCTTGGGCGGCGGCGTGCGCATCAGCTCCAGGTCGACCCGCCTCCCGGCGGCCGGACGACGGTCCATCAGCCCTCCCCCGTTCCACTAAGCGGACTATAGTCCCAATAAGTCCCCGCAGCCAAGACGCTAGATCACCTGCTTGGCGGAGCGCATACCCTCGTCTGGCCATAGTCTTGCTGACAGTCTTGCCAATGAGCCGGGAGCGACGGGGAGCGAGTGGTGTGACGGACAGGACGATGCCGGACGCCCTTCCACTGCGGTCGGGCGATCCGACCCGACTGGGCGGCTACGAGATCCTGGGCCGCCTGGGCGAGGGCGGGCAGGGCGCGGTCTTCCTGGGCCGTCCCGCCGGGGAGAGCGGCGCCACGCGGTCCACGGACCACGTCGCCATCAAGCTCATGCACGGCGGCATGGCAGGGGACGAGTCCGCCCGCGCGCGCTTCGTCCGGGAGCTGGAAGTTGCCAAGCGCGTCGCGCGCTTCTGCACCGCGCAGGTTCTCGACGCCGACGTGGCGGGCGACCAGCCGTACATAGTCAGCGAGTACGTCCCCGGGCTGTCCCTGCACCATGTCGTGCGGACCGATGGCCCGCGCACTGGCGGCGCCCTGGAGCGGCTCGCCATCAGCACCCTGACGGCTCTCACCGCCATCCACCAGGCCAGCATCGTGCACCGCGACTTCAAGCCGCACAACGTCATGATGGGGCCGGACGGGCCGCGCGTCATCGACTTCGGGGTGGCGCGCGCGCTGGGCGCGGCCGGTGAGACCCAGAACGTCGGGACCCCCGCCTACATGGCCCCCGAGCACTTCACGGGAGGCGAGGTCGGTCCCGCGGCCGACATGTTCGCCTGGGGCACGACGATGTCGTTCGCCGCCACCGGACGCCCGGCGTTCGGCAACGACGAGATGGCCACGGTCATGCACCGGATCCTGACGGGCGAGCCCGATCTGGGCGACCTGCCGAGCCCGATGCGCGAGCTGGTCCTGGCATGCCTGACCAAGGAGCCGGCGCGGCGCCCGACGGCCCGGGAGGCGCAGGAGCGCCTGGTCGGCGCGGCCAGCGGGACATCGGCGGGCGCGTCGCCCGTCCCTCCGCTGCCCGCCTTCCCCGGGGCCGCCGACCTGCCCGCGCCCCCGTACGCGGCCTCGTCGCGCGGCTCGACGGACCCGCACGCGTCCCCGTCCGCCATGGCCGGCGCCGTCCTGCCTCCGGAGAGCGCCACGGACCCGTCCGGTGTCAGGCACCGGACGGCCCCGCAGCCCCCGCCCTTCGGCGACGCGACGCCCCCGCCGAACGGTCACGGCCAGGTTCACGCCGCACCCGGGATGCCGCCGGTGCCCCCTCCCGTGCCGCCCCACGGCCGGCGGGCGGACGGAAGGAGGGGCGGGCGCCTCGCCGTGCCGATCGCGGCGGCCGTGGCGGTGGCGGTGGTCATCGCCGGCGGCGCCGCCTGGGCGACGACACGGTCCGGCGACGGTAAGGACGACGGGCAGTCCGTCGCGTCGTCCGACCAGAACCAGGGGACGCAAGGCGGCTCCGGGGCCGCGAACGGCGCCGGAACCGACGCCCAGAGCCCGGCGAAGCCCAAACCGGGGCAGCCGGGGAACGGCCAGAGCGGGAGCCCCTCGAACCCCAACGGCTCCAAGAAGCCGAGCACACCGCAGCAGCCCGGAGGGTCGACACCCCCGAACGGCGGCGGTGGCGGTGGCGGGACCCCGCCCAAGGAACCGCCCAACAAGTACACGCCACAGGCCGTGTGCAACAGCGGAGGCCACGGAGGCGGGTACTACGTGCAGCGCTCCATGGCCGTCTCCGGTGGCGTCGCCTACCTGCTCTACAACTCGTCCACCTACAACTGCGCCGTCACCATCAAGACCACGAACGTCGGCAAGAAGTCGCCGGTGTCGACCTGGATCCAGAAGAAGGGCGGCAGCAAGATCGGTGACAGCGGGTCGTTCGCCTGGTACGCGGGGCCGGTGTACGTGAAGGCGCCTGGTACGTGCGTCCGCTTCGGCGGCAACGGCCGTACCTCGTCCTACGGCAACTGCGGCTGACCTGGAGAAAACCTGGAGAAAAAAGGCCACCCTCGCGCCTGGGGTGGCCTGTGTCTCGTTGGGGCGGCGGGGCCGACGTTCGGTGTACCGGTGCCGACCCGCCGCTCGGGATTCAGTTACGGGAAGCGATGAGATGGTCGAAGTCGCCGTCCTTGGCTCCAAGGATGAGCGCTTCTATCTCGGGGCGGGTGTAGATGAGGGCGGGACCCTCGGGATGACGGGAGTTGCGCATCGCCACCTGCCCTCCGGGCAGTTCGGCGATTTCCACACAGTTCCCCTGGGAGTTGCTTCGCCGGGACTTCAGCCATCGCGCCCCGAGGAGCTCGGCGGCCGACATCCCGTTGTCGTAATCGGTCTGGAGCATCATGTCTCTCTGAGAAGATCACCGAGAAGCTCGACCGTGCGTTCCGGAGTCGCACTGTCGACGCACAGGCGTTCCATCGCCTGCAGGTAGGTGTCGACGTCGTCGCGCTTGTCCAGATACATCGCGCCGGTGAGGTTCTCGACGTAAACCACGTCCGGCAGGTCCTGCTCGGGAAAACGCAGGATCGTGAAGGCGCCCCCCTCGGCGGCGTGGCCGCCGAACCGGAACGGCATGATCTGGATGGTGACGTTGGGCAGCTTGGACCATCTCGATGAGGTGCTCGAACTGGCCCCGCATCACCTCCGGACCTCCGATGGGACGCTTGAGCGCCCCCTCGTCCACCACGGCCCACAGACGCGGCGCGTCCGGGCCGGTGAGGCGTTCCTGACGTTGCAGGCGCAGTTCCACGCGCTGTTCGATCTCTTGTTCCGCGGCTCCGGCGTTGCCCAGGCGGATCACCGCACGCGCATACCCCTCCGACTGCAGCAGGCCCGGGACGAACTGCAGTTCATATGTGCGGATCAGCGCCGCCGACTCCTCCAGGCCGACATAGGTCTGGAACCAGCCGGGCAGCACGTCGTTGTACCGGTGCCACCAACCGGGGGTGTTGGCCTCCCTGGCGAGCTGTAGCAGCGCCTCGCGTTCGGTCTTGTCGCTGACGCCGTACAACGTGAGCAGGTCGTCCACGTCGCGTTCTTTGAAGCTGACCCGGCCGAGCTCGAGGCGGCTGATCTTGGACTCCGACGCGCGGATGACGTAGCCGGCGTCCTGACGGGTCACGCCCCTCTGCTCGCGCAGACGGCGAAGCTGTGACCCGAGCAGGATCCGACGAACCGTCGACCCGCTTCCCGGCGTCTCTGGAGTCACGCCCAACCTCCCGGCTATTCGGCGGACAGCGAACCTAGTGTGCCACTGGCCTCAGTGTCCTGCGGTTACCTCCGATCACTCGCATGCGATCCGCGTCGCCCCACACCCTCACAACGCGGATGCACGTGCATTGGGCCTTGCATTCGCACGCTACGATGCGCAGGATAACGCACGAGACTTCCGAGCCACGGCTGCACAACGAGATCACTCTGCGGGGTCCGGTGGAATGACGTCACGCCATGCGCACGACGACACGCGGTGGGAGCTTGCCCCTGTCGCGGGGCCGGCCGACCCGCAGGACCACGCTGGGCGCTCGACGCCGGTCCCGGAGTCGTGCGACCTGCCCCCGCGCCTCGACACGGCCGTCACCGCGCTGACCGAGCTGACCGGGGCCACGGTCTCCTTCACCGTCGAGCCCGACCCCGAGTCGGTCACCGACGCCCGGCACTTCGCGGTCTCCAGGCTCGTCGAGTGGAACCTCTCCGAGCTCACCGACGACGTCGGCCTCGTCGTCTCCGAACTCGTCACGAACGCGCTGAGGCACAGCGGAAGGGTGACCGGCGGGCGGCTGGGCGACGACGTGCACCGCGAGGGCGTGTACGGCGACCCGGCCGACCCGCTGGGATCCGCTCCGTCCGCCATAAGGCTGCGCCTGGGGCACGAAGGCCCGTGGCTGCTCTGCGGAATCATGGACGCGAGCCGCATGGCGCCACGCCGCAAGGAACCCGACTACATCGCCGAGACCGGACGCGGCCTGCATCTGGTCGAGTCGTTCAGCGTCCGCTGGGGCTGGCGGGCCCTCTCCCACGGCAAGGTGGTCTGGGCACTGTTCCGGGCTCCCTGACGCGTGTCACACGCTTGACGGGCGTAACAACGTCCGACAGGGGTAACTAATGAGTTCCCCTCCGGGTGCTCTAGAACTCCCCTAGGGCCCTCGCGAGACGACCGGCAGAGAGGAGCACCGGTGGACTTCGCCGTCGAGCATCGCGTCGAGAAGGGCCTCACGGTCGTGAAGATCAGCGGTGAGATCGACGTCTTCACCAGCCCCCGGCTGCGGGAGGCCCTGCTCGACATCATCGACAACGGCGGTTCGCACCTGGTCATCGACCTCAGCGAGGTCACCTTCCTGGACTCCACCGGCCTCGGCGTGCTCGTCGGCATCTACCACCGGCTCCGCGCGCGCGACGGCTCGATGTCGTTCATGGGCGTCAACGACCGGGTGCGGCGCGTCTTCCACGTCACCCAGCTCACCAAGATCTTCGTTCTGCACCGGTCCCTGGAGGACGCCATCGCGGCGCACGAGTCCGCCGCCTCCTGACCCGCCTTCTTCCCCTCGGCTCCCGCTTTCTCGTCCGGGTTCGTCCGAGCTTGTCCGTTTCCTGGGCGCGAGTTATCCACAGTTCGCGCGGACGCGCCTCCCGTCCGGCGCACCCGGTACGGTGAGACCGAGATCAAGCCCGCCGCACCGGGCACGTCCCGCCGACGCGCGCGGTGCTGTCCGCCGGCCGACCCATCGAAACGGACGGGAGCGCTCCGTGGCAGAACAGCCGCTGCATGAGCACACGCTCGGCAATGGCCTGCGCGTGGTGGTCTGCGAGGACCACGTCGTACCACTGGCCGCCGTGAACATCTGGTACGGGGTGGGTTCGCGGCACGAGCGGGCCGGCCGCACCGGCCTCGCCCACCTCTTCGAGCACCTGATGTTCCAGGGCTCCGCCAACGTCGCCGAAGGGGAGCACGCGGCACTCCTGGAGAGCGCCGGCGCCGCGTTCAACGCCAGCACGTCGTTCGAGCGCACGAACTACTACGAGACGGTTCCCGTCAGCCACCTGGAGCTCGCGCTCTGGCTGGAGGCCGACCGGATGGGGACGCTGCCCAGCGCGCTCACCCAGGCCAACCTCGACAACCAGCGCGACGTGGTGAAGAACGAACGCCGCCAGCGCTACGACAACCAGCCCTACGGGACGGCCTTCGAGCGGCTGTGCGCGCTGACATTCCCGCAGGGCCACCCCTACGCGCACACCCCGATCGGCTCCATGGACGACCTGGACGCCACCACCCTCGAAGACTGCGCCGACTTCTTCGCCACCTGGTACGCGCCGGGCAACGCCGTCCTGTCCGTCGTCGGCGACGTCGACCCGGAGAAGACGGTGGCCGCGGTGGAGCGCTACTTCGGCGGCCTCCCGGCCGGGCCGGACAAGCCCCCCGCCCGCCCCGGCGACCTCGGGCCGCTGCCCGGCGTCCGCGGCGAGGCGGTCGACGAGGAGGTCCCCTCCCCCGCCTACTTCGCGATGTTCACGCTGCCCACCGACGGCGGCGACGACGTCGAGGCCGCCGAGCTCGCGGTCGAGATCCTCGGCGGCGGCTCCGGCTCCCGCCTGTACGACCGGATGGTGCGGCGCGACCAGATCGCCACCGAGGTGTGGGCCGGGGTGACGCGGCTCGCGTCCGGGCCGTCCCTGGCGATCGTGGACGCCATCGGGCCGGAACCGGACAAGATCGCCGCCGTGCTGGACGAGGAGCTGGAGCGGTTCGCCGCCGACGGCCCGGACGCCGACGAGACCGCCCGCGCCACCGCCCAGGCCGAACGCGGCTTCCTGGAGCAGACCGAGACGGTGACGGGCCTGGCCAACGCGCTGTCGCAGAACGCGACGCAGTTCGGCGACCCGGCCCGGGTCTACACCGCCCCCGGCCGCGCCGCCGCCGTCACCGCGGACGCGATCAAGGAGATGGCGGGCCACTGGCTCGCGCCCGGCGCCCGCGCCGCCCTGACCTACGGAGGCACCTCGTGAGCAGCGGTCTCGTCCTGCAGCCCCGCCCCGTCCCGGGGCCCGTCCCGGCCTGGGCCTTCCCGGCCGGGACCGCGGGCCGCGTCCCGGCCGGGCCGGCGACGCTGCGCTGCGACCTGCCCGGCCGGCGGCTCGCCGCGGTCCGGCTCGTCCTGCACGCGGGCGCCGGCCGCGAGCCCTCCGGCCTGGACGGCGTCGCGACGCTGACCGCCCGCGCCCTGCTGGAGGGCACCGAGCCCGGCGGCGGCACCGCGCTGACCGCCGCGTTCGAGCGGCTCGGCGCCAGCCTCTACGCCCACGCCGACCTGACCGCGCTGCGGGTCGCGCTCGACGTCCCCACGTCGCGGCTCGACGCCGCCCTGGACCTGTTCTCCTCGGTGGTGCGGCGCCCGGCGCTGGACGACGCCGACGTGCGCCGCCTGGTCCGCGAACGGCTGGAGGAGATCGCGCAGGAGGACGCCGATCCCGGCTCGCGCGCCATGCGCGAGATCCGCGCGGTCCTCTTCCCGACCGAGGCCCGGGCGTCCCGCCCCACCGGCGGCACCCGCGACTCGGTCGGCGCCCTCCAGGGGTCGGACGTCCGCGACTTCTACGGCTCTGTGGTGCCCGCGGAGGCCACCGCGGTCGTCGCGGGTGATCTGTCAGGGGTGGACGCCGACGGGGCCCTCAGCGCCGCTCTGGAGAGCTGGGCGGGGTCGGGCGAGCCGCTCCCGACCGCCGACCGGATCATGCCGGAGTCGGCCGCCCGCATCGTCGTCGTCGACCGCCCCGGGTCCGTGCAGACCTACCTCGGCTTCGCGCACGGCGTCCCCGACCGCTCGCACCACGACTGGCCGTCGCTGATGGTGGCCTCGCACGTGCTGGGCGGCGGGCTCACGTCGCGGCTCAACGCCGTGCTGCGCGAGGAGAAGGGCTACACCTACGGCATGCGGGCCGGGCTGCTGCGGATGCGGCACTGCGGGCTGTTCATCGCCCAGGGCGCCGTCCACACCGAGGTCACCGCCGACGCCGTCGCGGACGCGCTGACCGAACTGCGCGGTGTCGTCTCCCGCGGCATCGAGGCCGACGAGCACGGATCGTCCGTCCGCGCGCTGGCCGACCGGGCGCCCGCCGAGTACGAGACTGCACGCGCCGTCGCCGCCGAACTGGCCGACGCGTCCGCCAACGGGCTCGGCGCGGACTACCCGTCCGCGTACCTGGCCGCCGTCCGCGCCTCCACCCCGGACGGCGTCGCCCGCGCCTACCGCAAGCACGTCGACCCCGAGGCCCTGACCGTCGTCGCCGTCGGAGACGCCGCACAGATCCGCGAACCGCTGGAGAAGCTCGGCTACGCCCCCGTGACCGTCACCGCCAAAGAGGAGTGACCGCGAGACCCGCGCCGTGGCGGCGCGGACAGATTGTGTGCGGTGTTCTCCTTCATGGCGTGAACCAATGGCATGGTGGAGTAGGTCTAACTTGCGCGGCCTGAAGCGCACGGCCTAACTTGCGCCGGGCGAACTTGCGCGGGGACTGCGTCCCCGCGGTCGGGAGAGGGGTACGGCCGGTGTCCTACGGGCAGATGGCGGGCGGCGGGCCGACCGTCGACACGATCCTGTCGGAGCCGAACTGCAAGCCCGGCGGCGTCGTGGCGGGAAAGGTGCATCTGCGCGGCGGCTCCGGGCCCGTGGAGGTCCGGCACGTGACGCTGGCCCTGATGCCGCGCATGCACAACGGGTACGGCGGCGAGTCGGCCGGGCCGGAGGTGTACCGGGGCGCCCTCACCCGCGGTTTCCGGCTGGACGCCGGCGGGCAGCGCGACCTGGCGTTCTCGATCCCGCTGCCGTACGAGCTGCCGTTCACCACCGTCCTCGGCCACGAGCTCCCGGGCTTCACCATCGGCATGTGCACCGAGGTCGACGTCGCCGGCCAACCCGACCCGGGCGACGTCGACCCGATCTCCGTCGAGCCGCTGGAATCCCAGCAATGGGTGCTCGCCTCGATCGCCCGGCTCGGCTTCCAGATCACCAACGTGACGTTCGAGTCGTCCAAACTGCGGGGCGTCTCTCAGCAGCTGCCGTTCCACCAGGAGATCCACCTCAACCCCCCGACGTCGTACCAGGGCCGGATCGACAAGATCGGGCTGAGCTTCATCGCCAGCCCGCGCGGCATGTCCTTCGTCCTGCGCGCCGAAGACCGCGACACCCCGCAGGACGAGTCCTTCGGTGTCTTCAAGGTCCCGCACGCCGAGGCCGCCGAGACGGACTGGAACGCCAAGATCGGCCAGTGGCTGGAAGCCGCCGTCGCACTACCGCGTTCGTCCCGTCCGAGCTCCTCGCCCGGCGCCCCCACACCCCCACCCGGCCAGGCACCACTACCGCCGCCTGGCTCCCCGTCATCGTTCCCACCCCCACCACCCGCACCCCCACGCCCCGCCGCGGCGTCCTACGGCGGCCCAGGCGAATACGGCAACGCCCAGTACCCACCCCCCGCCCCCGCCCCAGGCCGACAACCAGCCCCCATGGCCGCTTCCGCCCCCACACCACCCCCAGGCCACGGCGGCGCCCCCGGCACCTTCCCCCCACCCCCTCCGGCACACTCCCCCATACACGGCACGCCCGGCCCTCTCCCCGCGGGACCCGGCAGGCCCGCGCCACACGGTCCCCCACCCCCACCGCACGGCGCACCCCCACCCCCACACGGCACACCGCCCCCACAGCACGGCGCACCGCCCCCACCAGCGCCAGGCGGCCCGACCCCCTACCCGCCTCCAGCACCCCACGGCGGGCCGCCCCCACCCGCCCCGCACTACCCGCCCGCGGTGCACGGGCACCCGGGCCCGCCGCCGATGCACGTCCACCACGCCCCGCCCGGCTACCACGGGCACCGCGGCCACGGCGTAGCCGCGGCCGGCCTGGTCGGCGGCGCCGCCGCGGCCGGGATCGCGGGCGGCATGGCCGTCGGCGCCATGGGCGACGCCGCCGGCTACGCGCAGAACGCCGCGGGCTACGTCGCCGGCGTCCCAGTGGACGCCTTCGGCAACGCGGTCGCCGGCTACGCGGGCAACGTCGCCGGCAACGTGATCGCCGACGCCGCCGGCGGCGTGGCCGGAGACATCGCAGGCGACGTCGCCGGCGAACTGGCCGGCGGAGCCGCCGAGATCCTAGGCGGCCTCCTGGGCGGCCTCTTCGGCTAACCAACCTCCCCCAAGCCACCCCACCCGCGTCCGGTCGCCCACACTGAAGGGCTCCGGCCGCGTGTACTTCCGCGCGCCAGCCCGCCGGACGGTGACCCGCGGGTCCACAGCGCTCGGCGCGAGCAAGCTCCCGCACGGCCGGGCCGCAACGACGCTCGCAGCGGCCGCCCCACCGACGCGCGGAACCAGCTCACCGCCAGCACGCTCGGCCAACGCTGAGACCACCTGCGCCACGGGTTGGCTCGGCCGGGTGCGGCGCCAGTGGCGCGTTCGGGTGGCGTTGGGTCCCGCGGTGCCGCCCACCGGGCCTGATGCCACGGACACATCGTTTGGCGCACGCGGGCCGCTCCTGATTAGCAGCCACCCACTCATCCAGCCCGGGTGCGGGGGGCGGTGGGGTTGGTGGGGTTGGAAATGGAGGGCGATTCGGACGAGATGCGGTGGGGGGTCGGCCAATCGGTGCGCGGGTGGTTATCGTCGAGAGCGCAGCCCGCTTCCCGAGGAGTCACATGACCACCGTGATCCTGGTCCTGCTCTGCCTTGCGATAGCCGGGCGCGAGCTTTATCTGGCCTCCGACAAGCGGCTCCCCCAGGCCCAGGCGGAGCTGCGGAACCTGCGGAAGCAGCTCAACGACCTCGTCCGGGAGCACGAGGCCCTGAAGCGGGTGGTCGACGAGGCGACGGAACCGGTCGGCATTTCCATACCGCCGGCGGAGCCGGAGACGCCGTCGAGCGACGTCGCGGAGCGGCTCGATTCGGTCACCGGCCGGGTCGAGCGGCTGGAGAAGCAGTTCGGCGACTTCTCCGACGAGTTGGCGGGCGTCGACCTCGACCGTGACGCCCAGCACGCTCTGGCCCGGTCGCTGGACGCGGTCGAGCAGGACGTCATGGAGCTGCACCGCGAGATGCTCGACCGGCTCGACCGGGAGGAGGGCGTCGTCACCGGCGTGCTGCTGAGCGAGGAGGGCGAGGGGGAGGCGCTTCTCGCGGAGGCGTACGAGCAGTGCGCGGCCGAGTGCGGGTTGCGCGTCCGGGTGCGGGACCAGCGGTCGGCGCGGGCGACGGGTACCTACTGGGGCACCGTGTACCAGATGTCGGGAAGGCGGTCGGACGTCCTCGCCGAGGACCTGTTCTCGTACGTCCGCGGCCTGTACGACCCGCAGGACGCGTCCGCCGTCGCCGCGTTGCTCACCGAGTTGGCGTCGCTGCGCGGCGGAGGGGTCGCGCAGTTCGGGCCGTTCGTCGCGGTCAGCACGCAGAGCGCCCTCCTGTGCGGCGTCCTGCCGGACGAGGGCACGCCGCCGACCGAACCCTGGCAGCTCGTGGACCACATCCGCGAGCTCCCCGCCGACCGGCAGCGCGACCTGTCCTGGCTGCGCTCGGAGGACTGATCAGGGACGGACGAACCGGGGCGCGCCGGACGTCCGGTCCACGCTGAACGCCAGCAGGCACCGCGGAACCCGCGCCGCGTCGATCTGCAGGCACAGCCCGAGGCCGAGATCCGGGTCGACGAACACGACGCGCCGCAGGGCGTGCAGGGCTCTGCGGGCTCTGTCCCGGGTGTGCGGACGTTCCGGCTCCCGCAGCGTCCCCGTGACCACCCGGCCCGCGTACCGCCAGAGCGCCGCCGAATCCAGCACCCGAACCCCCGCGGACGTCAGGTTGGCGACGATCACGACGCCGCTGTCGTCGTCCTCCGCCGTCAACGAGACGGGCAGGCCCCCTTCTCGCGGCAGGTCGCGCGGCGCCCGCGGACCGCCCACCGCGCGGTGGTAGCGGAGCGGATCCAGCGTGTCGATGACGAACGCGCCCGCATAGGGCCTGGACGCGCGCGGGGGACGGGCCGGCTCCGGCAGCTGTGCCCGGACCATGCGCACGCCCAGCTTGGCGCTGAGGTCGAACACCATTCCGGCGTCGTCCAGCCATGCCGGGACTCCGAGCCCGGCGGCCGCCTTCCGGTCGAGCGCGTCCGTCGTCCGGCGCAGGTCGTCGGCGCGCCGCGTGAGCGTCGCCGCCAGTCCGAGACCGGGGAACGCGCTCTCCAGCACCGCCAGCGTCGCCCGCCAGGTGGTGCTGTCGACGAACTCGGCGACGAACGCGTCGGCCATGGCACCGCGGCGCCCCGGGTCCGCCATGGGCCGCGGTCGCGGCGGCGGCGTCCACCTCGACGCCGGAGCGGTCCCCGGGGGCGGCTCGGCGGACAGCCCCTTGCGCGGCAGGAACGGCTCGTTGTCGTCCGAACGCGCATGCCGCCCCGTGACCGGACCACCCGCCCCCTCGCGCAGCGGCTCGCCCTCCGCTGCGGGAGGCACCGCCCCTGGAGAATCCGCGTGCGACGCCCAGGACGCCGGCGACGACCCCTCACTCGTGGACTCCGCGCCCGAATCCTCCCTGGTGGGCGACGCGCCAGCGTCATAAGGCGACCACGAGGGACTCCCCTCGCCCGACGACGGCGCCCCTGCCGAAGAACCTGCGGCCAGCGTCCAATCCGCAGACGGCTGCGGCGCGCCCCCCTCGCCGGCCAACGGCTCACCACCCGGCCGGGCCGCCGTCCAATCCGTGGCCGGCTCACCGCCTGTTGCGGAAGTCGCAGGACCTGACGCCGAATGCGGCTTCCAGGGTTGGGACGATCGATCGGCCGGAGAGGGCTCCCCGGATGGCTGTGCGCCTGCGGACGGATCGGCTGCGGCCGTCCAGTCCCTCGATGGCTCGGACGCCGACCCGCCGCCTGACGACGAAGGCACCGAGCCCCCTGCAGGATGCGGCGACCACAACGAGTCCCCCTCGCCCATGGACGACTCACCGCCCGGCTGTGCTGGACCTGCGGCCGCCGTCCAATCCGTGGACGACTCCGAAGGCGACCCGCCACCCGGCGCGGAAGGCCTCGAACCCGACGACGCGGACTGCGACGCGCCCCGCTCACCCAGGGAGCGCTCACCGCCCGGCTGGTCTCCCCCTGACGAACCGGCCGCCGCCGTCCAATCCGTAGACGGCTCGCCGCCTGACTGCGAAGGCATCCCGCCCGACGCCGAATGCGGCGACCACGACGAGCCCGGCTCCTCCAAGGGCGGCTCGCCGCTCGGCTGGGCTGGACCGGCAGGTGGCGTCCAATCCGTGGACGGGTCGGAAGGCGACCTGCCCTCACCCGGAGACCGCGCACCGCCCGACCGGGCTCCTCCAGACGGACCGGCCGCCGCCCAATCCGTAAGCGTCTCAGACGTCGACTCACCGCCTGGTGCGGGAGGGACCGGCCCCGACGCCGAACGCGGCGACCACGACGGGCCCGGCTCCTCCAGGGGCGGCTCGCCGCCCGGCTGAGCTGGACCGGCAGGCGCCGTCCAATCCGTGGACGGATCGGGCGGCGAATTTTCGCCTGGTGCGGAAGGCCCCGAACCCGAACCCGAGGACGCAGGCTGCGGCGCGCCGCGCTCGCCCGAGGGCGGCTCGCCGCTCGGCGGGACTCCTCCTGACGAACCGGCTGCGGCCGTCCAGTCCCTCGATGGCTCGGACGCCGGTCCGCCGCTTGACGGCGAAGGCGCCCCGCCCGGCGTCGAGCGCGGCGACCACGACCGGCCCCGGTCGCCCGAGGACGGGTCACCGCTCGGCTGGGGTGGCCCGGTGCTTGACCTCCAGTCCGCGGACGGATCGGTAGGCGATCCGCCGCCCGGGGCGGACGGCCCCGAGCCCGGCGACGTGGGCTGCGGTGCGCCCTGCTCACCCGGGGATCGTCCACCGGCAGACTGAGATGGGTCGCCAGGTGACGTCCAGTCCGCGGACGGATCGGTAGGTGATCCGCCACCTGGGGCGGAAGGTGCCGAGCCCGGCGACGTGGGTTGCGGTGCGCCCTGCTCACTTGGGGGTCGCTCGCCGGTCGGCCGAGGTGGGGCGGCGGGTGGCGTCCAGTCTGTGGAGGGATCGGTGGGCGGCTCGCCGCTTGGCGCGGGAGGGACGGGGCCCCTCGCTGAGTGTGGTGTCCAGGGTCGGGCGGGCGGAGAGGGCTCCCGGGATGGCGGTGGGCCTGCTGATGGATCTGATGCTGCCGTCCAGCCGCTTGATGGCTTGGGCGTTGGTCCGCCGCTTGGGGCGGTAGGCGAGGCGGGCTGCGGCGACCACGGTGAGGTCTGCTCACCCGCAGGCGGCTTGGCGCCTGTGGTGGGGGGCGGGGCTGACGATGGGGAGTGCGGTGTCCACGGTTGGGTGGTCGGGGGTGGTTCTGGGGGCTGCTCGCCGCCTGGGGTGGGGGTCTCGGGTCGTGGGGACCACGTTGGTCGTTTGAGGTCGGGGGCCGTTGTCCAGGGTGTGGGGGGTGGTTCGGTCGGCGTGGGGCCTGGACGAGGGGGTTCCTCCGTGGACGGGGGGTCTTCCGACGTTCGCTTGCCCGCCACGTGGACGTCCCCGGGGTGGGGTGGGCGCGGGGCGGGGTCCTCGGGGTCGGGTGAGGACTGGGGGCCGGAGTCCTCGGGTTCGGGGGTGCGACGGTCACGCGGGCCGAATCTCACGTGTCGATCCTGCGCTCAGATCAAGATCATCGGCAAGCTCATCGGTGGCTTTCGGGCGCGCCGAAGAGGGCGGCGCACAGGGCTTCCAGGCGGTCGGGGCCGTCCTCGGCGGGCAGGACGGTGAGGACGGGGCGGGGCCGCGGGTCGAGGCGCAGCCGGACGGAGACCTCGCGGCGCATCGGCTCGTCGGTGCCCTGAGCGGCGGCGATGTCCTGGAGGCCGACGGAGACGAGTTCCGGGATCTCGACGACCAGGGGCTGCTCGCCGGCGGGCAGCTCGTCCAGCCAGATGTCCAGGACGCGGCGGGCGAGGCCGTTGAGGAGGCGGCCCCAGGGCTCGACGAGTCGGTGCGGGACGTCCTCGGTCTGGAGTTCGGGGAGGCCGAAGCGGGCGAGGCCCTTGGTGGTGAAGTAGAAGCCGCCGGGGGCGGCGGTGTGCGGCAGGAGCATCCAGTCGGTGAGCCGGAACGTGCCGTCGGGTGCGGGGAGGGATCGGAAGAGGTGGTCGTGCGAGAGCACCTGCGGGGTGAGGACGTCGATCACCGGCGCGGCGGAGACGGCGGCGATCGCGCCGGCCACGGCGCGGGCGGACCATTCGTGCGCGGGCGGGCGGCCGGGGCGGTACGCGGCGCGGACGGCGAGGACGTGCGCGGCGGCGTCGACGGTCTTCAGGGTGGACGGGGAGGCGCCGTAGGCGGCGAGCAGCTCGCCCGGCAGCGGCGGGAAGTCGCCCGCGGGGCGCTGGTCGAGGGTGAGCATGGGGCTGTCGAGCATGCCGAGGACGAGGTCGCGGAGGGGCGGTGACGTGCGCCGGGTGACCTCGGCGTGCGCGAGGGCGGCGGGGTCGGGGATCGGGTCGGAGAGCGCCAGGGCGTAGGTGCCGTAGAGGGTCTCGGGAACCGGCAGCGTCAGAGTCTCACCCAACTCGTTCCCCCGGTGGGCCTCGGTGAAGGTCGACACTTCCGATCAGATCCAAGGCCACGTTGGAAAGTATCTGGCGCGAACGCGACATTTACCTCACAGAACCGCGAGGCGGGCCAACGACATGGATCAGCGTGCCGGGCGGATGCACTGCTCGAACCAGACGATCTTGCCGCCCTCGACGCGGTGCGTGCCCCAGCGCGCCGCGAGGTGGTTGACGAGCTGGAGCCCGCGGCCGGACTCGTCGGTGGCGTCGGCGTGCCGGAGGTGCGGCAGGTCGGCGCCGTCGTCGCGCACCTCGCAGAGCAGCGTCCGGCCCCTGACCATGCGGAGCCCGAGGGAGCCGGCGCCGTGCACGAGCGCGTTGGTGACGAGCTCGCTGACCAGGAGCTGCGCGGTGTCGGTGAGGGATTCCAGCCCCCAGCCGGCCAGCCGGGCGGCGACCTGCGCGCGGACCCACCTGACGGTGCCGGGTTCGGGGTCGAGATCCCAGGCGGCGACGTCGGGGGCGGGGATGCCGTCGAACCCGACCGCGACGATGGCGGTGTCGTCGACGGGGGTGGGGGCGGCGAGCGTGGCGAGCAGGTCGTCGCAGGTCCCGTCCAGGTCGGCGGACGCCCCGGTGAGGCGCCCGCGCAGTTCCTCCAGCCCCGCGTCGATGTCGCGGTCGCGGCGTTCCAGGAGGCCGTCGGTGCACAGGACGAGCTGCGCCCCGTCCTCGACCTTGACCTCCACGGCCTCGAACGGCTCGCCGCCGACGCCGATGGGCACGCCGGACGGGACGGGCAGCACCCGGCTCTCCCCGCCCGCCGACACCAGGACGGGCGGGACGTGCCCGGCGTTCGCGAGCGTGCACCGCCGCTCGACCGGGTCGTACACCGCGTACAGGCAGGTGGCGAGGTAGTCCTCGCCGAGCCGGCGGGCGAGCCCGTCGAGCTGGCGCAGCAGCCGGCCGGGCCGCATGTCCTCGGCGGCGAGGGTGCGGACGGCGGTGCGCATCTGCCCCATGATCGCGGCGGCGGTGAGGCCGTGCCCCATCACGTCCCCGACCACGATGCCGAGCCGGCAGCCGGGCAGCGGGATGGCGTCGAACCAGTCGCCGCCGACCTGCGCGGCCTGCCCGGCGGGCCGGTAGCGATAGCGGACGCGGGCCCCGGCGACGTCGGGCGGGTCGTCGGGGAGCATGCTGCGCTGCAGTTCCTCGGCGACCTGGACCTCGCGCCGGTACAGCCGCCCGTTGTCGATGCAGAGTGCGGCGCGGCGGGCGATCTGGTCGACCATCGCGAGGTCGAGCTCGTCGAACCCGGGCCGGTCGGGCTTGCGGAGCAGCTTGAACGTGCCGAGCACCCGGCCGCGGGCGATCAGCGGGGCGATCAGCAGCGCCCGGCCGGTGAACAGGGAACCGAGGTCCCGGTCGCCGAGCGCGGCGGAGAACCGGGCGGCCTGCCCGGCGTCGACGCGCGGAATGTGGACGGGACGCCCGGTCCGCATGGCCTGGACGGACGGCGTCCCGGACGGCAGGAACAGCGCCTCGCCCTCGGGGACGGCCTCCTCCCAGCGGCCGGGCTCGTCGTTGTGGACGACGGCGACGCGGCGCATCGGGGTGGTCTCGTCGACCTCGTCGGCGGGCGGCGCCGAGTCGGCGACGACGCCTTCGAGCAGTTCGACGGCGGCGAAGTCGGCGAGCCGCGGGACGACCACCTCGGCGAGCGTCCGGGCGGCCTGCAGATGGTCGAGGGAGCTGCCGATCTGCTCGCCGGCCTTGCCGATGTAGGTGAGCGGCTCCAGCGAGCGCGCGAGGTCGCCGGGCGCGTGCGGCCGGTCGCCGGCGGGCCGCGGTGCCGGAACGCCGGCCGCCGGGGCGGGGGCCGTCCGCGCGGCGGCGGCCGGGGCGGGGTCGGTGTGCGGGACGATCGGGAGGCGGATGGTCAGGCCCAGGGACACCGCGGGGCAGCCCAGCCCGAGGACCCGGGCGGTGATCCGGGCGGTGGCGGACGGGGCCAGGGCGGGCAGGAGGGTGGCGAGGCGGGTGGCGAAGGGGCCGGCGAGGGGGCCGGCGAGGGGGTCGGGTCCGTCGCCGGACGGGGGCGCGAGGGCGGGCTCGATCCGCAGCAGGCGGGCGGCGTGGCGGTGGTCCCGGTCGGACGGGGCGAGCAGGAGGTCGCCGATGGTGATGCCCATGCCGTTGCGGCGGAGCCCGCGCAGGTCGGCGGCGAGCGCGAGCACCCGGACGCCGTGGTCGCCCGGGTCGCCGTCGATCGGGTAGACCCACCAGCCGACCTCGGCGGGTGCGCCGTCGTCGACGCGCGGCAGGGTGCAGGCGCCGCACCAGACGTGCCCGAACTCCGTCGGCTCGAAGGCGCCGCGGTGTTCGCGGGGGAGGCCGAGGAGGGCGGCGGGCGGGCGGCCGACGGCCTGTGCGCGCCCGGCGCCGAACAGCTCCGCGGCGGTGCCGTCCCAGTGGCTGATCCGGCCGCTCCCGTTCAGCGTGATGGCGGTCATCCTCGCCACCCCCAGCAGGTCCGCGATGACCATGCGGGTCCCCCTCTCCCGGCGCGGGTGCCGTCCCACCCCGCGACGCCCGGTGAAGGCGAAGTTACCTGCTGTGAGAATAGTTTGCTGACACTCGCCGAAAATGTATCGGGTGAGCGCTCACTCAATACACTCGGGACGTGCTAGCGTCCACGTCGAAGGGACGGTGACGCGGGGTTGGCGACAGGGACGGAGCCGATGCGGGAGCGGATCCTGGCCGCGGCGGTCACGGTGATCCAGGCGCGCGGGATCGTCGCCGCGACGACCAAGGAGATCGCGCGCAGCGCGGGCGTCTCGGAGGGCAGCCTCTACAACCACTTCGCGAACAAGACCGCCCTTTTCGCGGCCGCGCTCGCCGAGGTGACCGGGACGGCGCGGGCCGCGATGGCGGCGCTCCTCGCCTCCGCCGGCCGGAACACGGTCGAGGAGAACCTCGTCCGCCTCGCCACCGAGATGGTCGGCTTCTACGGCGAGCTGCTGCCGATGACCGGGCCCGTGCTGGCCGACCCGGAGCTGATCGCCTGGCTGCGGGACGACGGCCCCGCCAAAGCACAGAAGGAGGCGGCCGCCAAGGCGCGCGGGCGGGCCGGAGGTGGCCAGGACGCCGCCGCGGCGCCTCCCGGCGGCCCTCCGGCGGGCCATCCCGGAGGGGCGGCGGCCGGGCCGGTGATGGGCCACACCGCCCTGATCGGGTACCTGGAGGCCGAGCGGCGGGCCGGCCGGCTGGCGGCCGGCGCACCCCTGCCGTACATCGCGGCGGCCCTGCTCGGAGGGTGCCAGCAGCACGCCTTCCTGACCCGGCTGGCCGGGCCGGAGGCGGTCGCGGCGGGCGCCGGGCTGCCCGCCGACGCGGAGGAGTTCGCGGCGCGGCTCGTCCGGACGGTCCTGGCGGGCCACACCGGCACCTCGTGACCGAATGCGGGCATAAGGAACTCATGCCCCATTGACGACACCCGCGTCCCGGCGGACGATCACGCGACCCCCCGTTGTGATCCCTGCCAGGAGGGCGCAATGCCGCGCAACCTGTTCCGGCCGCGCGATCTGTTTCGGCACGGACGACTCACCCCCACCCTCGCCACGGCGGCGCTTCTCATCGGAATGGTCACGGCCGCCCCCGCCGCCGCGGCGCCGAAGAACCCGGCGTCCGGCGCGGCCGTGGACGTCTACGCCGCCGACCTCACCCGGGACCAGGTGCGGGTCCTGAACCGGTCCGCCCTCGACCGCGAGGACGTCCGCGTCACCAAGAGCGCGAAGAAGGACCTCGTCCACGTCGAGGCCGTCCTCAGCGGCACCGAGGCCGCCGCGCTGAACAGGCTCGGCCTCGGCCTCACGGTCAAGAAGGTGGACGGCAAGGACGCGCGCCAGCGGTCGCTGGCCGCCGCACCGAAGGTGTTCCGTCCCTACAGCGGCCCCGGGAACATCCGCGAGGAGCTGCTGAAGGTCGCCGCCGGCCATCCGTCCATCGCGACCGCGGTGGACATCGGGAAATCCGGCGAGGGCCGGCCGATCACGGCCGTCCGCGTCACCAAGGACGTGCGGCGGCACAAGCACCACAAGCGGCCCGTGGTCGTCTACCAGGCCGCCCAGCACGCCCGCGAGTGGATCACTCCGGAGATGGTCCGCAGGCTGCTGCACCACTACGTCGGCGGCTACGGCACGGAGGCCCGGATCACCAAGATCATCGACACGACGGAGCTGTGGTTCGTCCCGGTGGTGAACGTGGACGGCTACGACCTGACGTTCGAGGAGGGCTTCCGGCTCTGGCGCAAGAACACCCGCGACAACAACGGCGACGGCCAGATCACCGGCGCGGACGGCGTCGACCTGAACCGCAACTTCCCCTACAAGTGGGGCTACGACAACGAGGGCTCGTCCGACCAGCCCACCAGCCAGACCTACCGCGGGCCGGCTCCGACGTCCGAGCCCGAGACGGCGGCGCAGGTCGGCCTCTACAAGCGGCTCCGGCCGGCCTACCTGATCAACTACCACTCGGCGGCGGAGCTGCTGCTGCACGGCGTCGGCTGGCAGGCGCTCACCCGCAGCCCGGACGACGCGGTCCACGACGCGCTCCTCGGCGACATCGACCACCCGGCCGTCCCCGGCTACACGCCCGAGCTCGGCGCGCAGCTCTACACCACGAACGGCGAGACCGACGGCTTCGCGGACAACGCCTACGGCGCCCTGTCGATCACGCCGGAGATGGCGACCTGCACCACCGCCGCGAACGAGGACCCGGACGACCCGTGGGAGCCGGGCGACTGCGGCAGCGACTTCGAGTTCCCGGACGACGAGGCGCTGGTCCAGAAGGAGTTCCAGAAGAACCTGCCGTTCGCGCTGGCGGTCGGGCAGTCCGCGCGCACGCCGGACGAGCCGGTCTCGCCGGTCGGGCGCACCACGCCCGACTTCGAGACGGACGCGTTCGGCACGTCCTACGGCTCGTCGCAGGAGGTCGCGTCCGTGATCCGCAGATCGCTGCGGAACAAGGAGCTGCGCTACCGGGTCAACGGCGGCCGGACGCGTCACGGGCACCTGCGCGAATGGCGCGGCGGCGAGCGCTTCGGGAACGAGAACGACACCTACTACGCCGAGTACCGCGGCGAGATCGGGCGGCAGCGTCCGGGTGACAAGGTCGAGGTGTGGTTCACCGGACGGAAGGGCCACCGGCAGGTCGAGAGCCGGCACTTCACCTATACGGTGCGCGACCGGCACAAGGCCGATGTCCTGGTCATCGCGGACGAGGACTACACCGGCATCAACCCGACGTACCCGGCCGGGACGAACCAGCCCCGTTACGCCGCGCAGTACGCCGACCTCGTCAAGGCCGCCAAGCACCGGCCGCTCGTCTGGGACATCGACAAGAACGGCGTCCCGCACGACCTCGGCGTCCTGAAGCACTTCAAGGCCGTCGTCTGGGAGCTCGGCGACAACCGCCTGACCCAGGACGCGGCCGACGATCCGGTGAAGACCTTCCTCGGCGACGCCCCCGACTCGCAGGTGGCCGACCGGGCGAAGGACCTGGTCCTGTCGGTCCGGTCGTACCTGAACGAGGGCGGGAAGCTGCTCCACACCGGTGAGACGACCGGCTACTACGGTCCGATCAGCCGGCTGAACGGCGGCGGCATCTACTACGGGCTGAAAGGCCATCCCGAGAAGCCCTGCGTGGTCACCGGCAATTTCCGGGACGACTGCGAGCTGCTGTCGGACGACTTCTTCCAGTACTACCTGGGCGCCTACGACAGGCAGCGCGTCGGGGCCCCGACAGGGTTCACCGGGTCCAAGGCGCCGTTCGACGGGCTCACGGCCAAGGTCGGCGGCACCGCGACCAACCCCGTGAACGAGGCGGGCGGCTTCCAGGTCACCTCGACCGTGCTGCCCAAGGCCGACTTCCCGCAGTTCACCAGCTGGAAGGCCGGCGACTACACGGGCGCGGCGGCACCCACCGAACCCCTCGAAGGACAGTGGTACGTCGCGGGCCCGCACCAAGACGGCTCCTACAGGAGGCTGACCCGGACGATCGACCTGTCCACGGTCACCGCCGCACAGGCGCCCACCCTCCAGGCCCAGCTCTCCTACAGCACCGAGACCGGTTTCGACAACATCATCGTCGAGGCGCACACGACGGGCGCCGAGGACTGGACGACGCTGCCCGACAAGAACGGGCGGACGAGCACGACCGTCCCCGAACAGTGCGAGCAGGGCTACTACCTCGCCATGCACCCGTTCCTCACCCACTACCTCACCGGAGGCAATCCCTGCGGGAACACCGGGACGTCCGGGGCGTGGAACGCGTTCACCGGCAACTCCGACGGTTGGGTTCCCGCCGCGTTCGACCTGTCCGCCTACGCGGGCAAGAAGATCGAGGTGTCCATCTCCTACGTCAGCGACCCCGCCACCGGCGGAACCGGACTGTTCATCGACGACACGAGGCTGACGACGTCCGGCGGCCAGATCGACGCCGAAGGCTTCGAGACCGGCCTCGGCCCCTGGACGATCCAGGGCGCCCCCGCCGGAAGCCCCGGCAACGGCACCG
Organism: Actinomadura madurae; assembly: GCF_900115095.1. GTDB lineage: Bacteria > Actinomycetota > Actinomycetes > Streptosporangiales > Streptosporangiaceae > Spirillospora > Spirillospora madurae. Next base: position 34,047 of record NZ_FOVH01000015.1, on the reverse strand, counting down.
AGTTCGTCCGCTCGCAGGCCCTGATCGACTCCGTCTCCTCGGTGGCGACCAGGGACACCGTCCTCCTCGGCTTCGGCATCGAGCAGAGCCCTGACGGACGGGCCCTGGTGACCAGGGCCCTGGAACACCTGCTCGACTGACCCCTTCACGTCCCCGGGAGCCTGCGTCCAGCAAGCTCCCGGGGACCTCGCCGTATACCGCCCGATGAGCACCGCTTGATCCAAGCCGGTGCCCGGTGTGACGGACGACACGCGTTCCATGGCAACCTTTTGGCCCGTTCCAGGCGTCTTACATAGCAGGAAGACCCACCGGCGGGTGGGGAAGCGCCCGATCGGGCACGGCCCGCGACGTCCCTGAGAACGGGGTCGCTCTGGCAACGCCGAAGCGCGCACAGCCCTCGACCCACCTTCCACGCGAGGCCGAGGCCCCTCCGAACCCGCCGGGAACGGTGGCACGTACCACTTGACGGGGGGCGGTTCATCCGCCCGGTCCGCGCGTGCCCCCGAACACGCGCCATGCAACCTGCCCTTCACCGGGCATTACTACGGGGAGCGACGATGACCGCTGTCACCACGCCTGTCCGCCGCACGAGCCGCGACGCCGCGGGCGCCGCGACGGCCGAGAACGCGCGGCGCTACGAGCGCGACGTCCTGCCGCTCGCCGACCCGCTGTACGCCAGCGCCGTCCGCATGACCCGCAACTCCGCCGACGCCGAGGACCTCGTTCAGGAGACCCTGGCCAAGGCCTACGTCAACTTCCACCAGTTCCAGGAGGGCACGAACCTCAAGGCCTGGCTGCACCGCATCCTCACCAACAACTTCATCAACACCTACCGCAAGAAGCAGCGCGAGCCCCAGCGCGCCGGCTCCGAAGAACTGGAGGAGTGGCAGATCGCGCACGCCGAGGCGCACTCGTCGGGCTTCCGGTCCGCCGAGTCCGAGGCCCTCGACCGCATCCCCGACTCCGAGGTCATCGCCGCCCTGCGCGCCCTGCCGAAGGACTTCCGGGACGCCGTCTACCTCGCCGACGTCGAGGGCTACCCCTACAAGGAGATCGCCGAGCTGATGGGCACCCCCATCGGCACGGTCATGTCCCGCCTCCACCGCGGCCGCAAGCAACTCCGCCAGTCCCTCTCCGACCACGTTCTGGCTGCTTAGCGCGTTTATTGCAGTGCCCTCCTCCTTCGGGCCTGGCGGCCCTGCTGTGTTCATTGCAGTGCCCTCCTCCTTCGGGCCTGGCGGCCCTCCATCGTCGGGCACCGCGGGCGATCGCCGGCATCGCTCCGGCTCGCCTTGCGGCTCGCTGCGCGATCAGGGTCTCGCTTCGCTCGCCCCTGCCTTCGGACGCGATCGCAACCATTGAGGTTGTTGCGTGGTTCGGCCGCGGCTGGGCGCCTTACCGGGCCTTGCTTCGAATCATGGTCCCGCAGCTGCCCCGTGGCTGCGGGATCGTTCGTTTTCGCGCACGGTCCGTTATCACGTCGGTACACTTCGCGACGAAGCCTCTTCGCGTCGGGAGTGTCGATGCCTAATCTGGCCGCCGGTGTGGTCGTGGGTGCCGTGGTCGCTCTCCTGGTGGCCGCGCCTTCTGGGGCGGAGACGTCGCTGCGGCTCTCCGTCACGCATCCCGGGGAGCAGCCCTCCGGGGCCAGGGCGGTCACGTTGCGTTGCGACCCGCCCAGAGGCGGGCATCCGGACGCCGCGCGGGCGTGCCTGGAGTTGAGCGGGTCCGGCGGGGCGTTCGAGCACGCGCCGGACGGGCGGATGTGCGCCGACGTGTACGCGCCCGTCATCGCCCGCGCCGAGGGGCGGTGGCGCGGGAAGCCCGCGCGTTTCAGGGCCGAGTACGGCAACGACTGCGTCATGCGGTCGCGGACCGGCAGCGTGTTCGCGTTTTAAACGTGCGGATCGCGACGTGATGCCGAACCGTCCGCATAGGCGCGCCGACCGTGGGTAGGGCGCGCACACGGGCCACGCGAGCCGCCGGCGAATCGGGAGGATGTGCGCGCGATGCCACCAAGGGTCGGTGACGTGATGACGGCGCCACCGAAGTCGCTTCCGCTGGACGCCACGCTGTACGAGGCGGCCCGCCTCATGCGGGACCAGGGGATCGGCGACGTGCTCGTCACGTTCGCCGGCCGCCTCTGCGGTCTCGTCACCGACCGTGACATCGTCGTCCGCGCGGTCGCCGAGAGCCGCGACACGGCGCTGACGCCGCTCGGCGACGTCTGCACGGCCGAGCTGACCACCATCCGCCCCGAGGACGACACCGACACCGCGGCCCGGCTGATGTGCGAGCAGGCCGTCCGGCGGCTGCCCGTCGTGGACGCCGAGCAGCGCCCGGTCGGCATCGTCTCCATCGGCGACCTCGCCGTCGCGAACGGCGAGGTCGGGCCCCTCCCCGAGATCAGCAAGGCGCCGCCCAACAACTAGGACCCCCCATGCCGCCACCGGCACACGCGCCCCCGCCTCGGCATTCCGCCCGCCAGGATAATCTCGGAGGGGTGACGTCCACCGAAACGGTCCTCACGGACCAGCTCGCCCTGGAGATCGCCCGGCTGGGGATGGTCGGCGAGTCCTCCGACGTGGGCACCCTGCACCGGGTGACCGACCTGGCCGCGCGGGCCGTGCCGGGGTGCGCCGGTGCGAGCAGCGTGCGCTGGGCGCTGCCGGAGCCGTCCGCGCCGGACGACCGGCCCGAGCCGCTGGCCTCCGCGGCGAGCCACCCCGACCTCGCCGAGGTCGTCGACCGGCAGCTGTCCCGCGGGCACGGCCCGATCTTCGACGTGGTGCGGGACCGGGCCGCCCTGACGTCCGACGACATCCTCGGCGAGACCCGCTGGCCCGAGGCCATGTCGGACATGCTGCGCCGCGGGGTGCGCTGCTTCACCACCACCCCGCACCTGAACCCGCCCGTCCTGGTCACGCTCTCGCTGTACGGGGTGAGCCCGAAGGCCCTCGGGCACGGGCGGCACGCGATCGCCGCCCTGCTGATCGCGCAGGGTAGCGCGGCCGTGTCGAACTCCCGGCAGTACGACGACGTGCACCGCACCGCCGTCCAGCTGCAGGCGGCCGTCGAGGCCCGCGCGATCGTCGACCAGGCCAAGGGGATTCTCATGCACGCGCTCGGCTGCGACGCCGACGAGGCGTTCGCCGAGATGCGCCGCATCTCGCAGACACGTCACGTGAAGCTCACCGCGCTCGCCCAGCGTATCGTCGGTCATCAAGGCCTGCCCTAGGTGCGGACGCGGAGCATAGGCTGCGAGGTGCGGCCCCGAAGATCGTGGTCCGGCCCCGCCCGGGCGCGAGCCGCCCTGGTTCCACCGCTTGACGCGGACGAGAGGAGACCAGATGCACGATCAGCGTGACCAGCTCGAACCGGGGTCCCTGCCGCAGGAGATCTCGGAGCTCGAAGGGCGCATCGGCGAGCTGCGCCAGGCCGCCGGCGTGCCCGAACCCGACCTGCGCGCGACGCTGGACGCCGCCCTGGTCGAGCTGGAGCTCGCGCTGACCGTGATGCGTACGATCGGCGGCGAGCAGGCCGGCGAGGCGGGCGACTCGACCGCCGCCGAGAACGAGCGCCGCGTGCTGCGGACCGTCTTCCAGGACGCCCCGGTGCCACTGTTCCTGCTGGACCGGTCGGCGAGCGTCCGGCGGGTGAACCGGCAGGCGGCCGCGCTGCTCGGGACGTCGTCGGGGTACGTGTCGGGCAAGCAGTTCACGGCCTTCTGCGACCTGGCGACCCGCGCGGCGGTGCGGTCGCAGCTCGCGGCGGCGGTCCGGACGGGACGGCGCCGCCGCGTCAGCGTCCGCTTCCTCGGCCGCGACCACCCGGTCGACGCCGTGGTGACGATGGCCCGGGTGTGGATCCGCGGCGAGCCCGACCCGATGGTCGTGGTGGCCGCCGGGCCGACGACGACCCCCTCCGGAGACGAGACCGCCAAGAGCCCCCGCGCCAAGGGCGGCCGGGCGCGGACCGTCGAGGGCGGGCCCGGCGACGACGAGGCCGTGGCCACGATCGTGCACCGGATGGACGTCCTCGCGACCGCCAGCGAGCTGCTGCTGGACGAGCCGGTCTTCAACGAGACGGTGGCCGTCCGGCGGTGCGCCCGGCTGCTGGCCGCCGAGCTGGCGGACTGGGCGTTCATCGACCTGACCGGCCCGGGCAACGGCGTCCCGGGTGGGCCCCCGACGGGCGGCGTGCACGTGGCCGGGACGTCGCCGGGGCTGCGCCGCCAGGTCGTGATGGGCCCGGAGGACGAGCATTCCGTCGAGGCCGCGCGGCTGCTGGAGGAGGTCGACCCGGCCGAGGACACGCTGCCGCACACCGTGTTCGTCACCCGGCAGAGCGCGCTGCGCCCGCACGTGGAGAACGTCGACGTGCTCGGCGTCTGCCCGGACGGGCAGCCCGTCTGCGCCAAGATCGGCGCGACGTCGCTGCTCAGCGTCCCGATCGAGGACGGCGACCGGGCCATTGGAACGATCACCCTGGCCACGGGCGGCGAGTACGGGCCGTTCGACCTGATGGACCTCGGGGTCGTCCAGCGGCTCGGCCGCTACCTGGCGCTGGTGATCCGGGCGGCGCGGCTCTACCGGCGCCGCGCCGAGGTGGCCGACACCCTGCAGGCGGGGCTGCTGCCGAAGCGGCTCCCGGCCATCCCGGGGGTGAGCGTGGCGGCGCGCTACCTGGTGTCCACGCACGGCGCGGACGTCGGCGGCGACTTCTACGACGTGTTCCGCACCGAGAACGGGTGGGGCCTGGTCCTCGGCGACGTGTGCGGCAAGGGCGAGGACGCGGCGGCCGTGACGGCGACGGCCCGGCACTGCGTCCGGCTCGCGTCGCGGTGGAAGGCCCGCCCGGCCGACGTCCTCGGCATCGTGAACGAGGCGCTGCTGGACGAGGACCGGTTCGTCACCGCCGTGATGGCGGGCGTGACGCTGGAGACCGAGCGGGTGATCGCGTCGCTCGGCACCGCGGGGCATCCGCCGGCCATCGTGGTGCGCGCCGACGGGGTGATCAGGTCGGCGTCGCGCGGCGGCGTCCCGCTCGGCCTGTTCGAGGACTTCGAGGCCGGGCTCGACACGATCGACCTGACCGTCGGCGACACGCTGATCCTGCATTCGGACGGGGTGCTGGAGGCGTGCGACATGACGCGGCAGGAGTTCGGCCAGGAGCGGCTGCTGGAGACGCTCGCCGCGCACGCGGGCAAGGGCCCGGAGGAGATGCTCGCCGCCGTGGAGAGCGCGCTGCTCGCCTACTGCGACGGCGATCTGCGCGACGACGTGTCCATGCTCGCGTTGCGGGTGGAGCCGCCGACGCTCGACTAGGCCGCGCCGTGGCCGGGCCGTGCCCCGGGACTGATCCGAACTTTGCCGGGTAAATGCCATTTATGACCGTCGACCCCGCGGACAAGCCCCGCAACGAGACCGAGCACGAACGGCTCGACCGCCAGTTGATGGAACTCCTGCAGGGCTTCCGCGTGGCCACCACCGGTGTACAGGTGCTGTTCGCCTTCCTGCTCACCGTCCCGTTCTCCACCAACTTCGACCGCAAGGTCGACGACACGGGCAGGATGCTGTTCTACATCGCGCTGTTCGGCGCGGCGCTCGCGTCGATCTGCTTCATCGCCCCCGTGTTCCAGCACCGGATCCTGTTCCGGCTCGGGCAGAAGCCGCTGCTGATCCACCGCGCCAACCAGTTCGGCATCCTCGGCGCGTTCGCGCTGGCGATCTCCATCACCGCGTCCACCACGCTGATCGTGCACGCGATGTCGGACGTGGACGGCGCGGTGATCGCCACCGCGGTGGTCGTCCTGGTGCTGTGCGGGTGGGTGTGGTTCGTCCAGCCGTACCTGACGAGGCTGAAGGCGAACGGCCGCCCGCCCGGAACCGAGGGCTCCTGACCCGCGGCCCCGGCCTCTGGTCCGCCTCTAGTACGCCTTGCCGAAGATGACGCGCTTGCCGTAGGCGGACGGGTTGCCGCACTTCACGCAGGCGCCGGTCTCCTCGGGCGCGTCGGCCGGGATGACCCGGGGGGTCGCCGCGGTCTCGGCCTTGATCTCGTCCTCGCACGCACCCTCACCGCAGTGGAACGCCCGCGCCCAGCCGGTCGCGACCTGCGCGGCGAACGCGTCCCAGGAGTCGACGGCCGCGGTGTGGTCCTCGCGGAAGCTCTCGGCTCGGGCGAGCAGGAACGACTGGAAGTCGGCGAGCATCCCGGGCAGCATCTCGGGCACCTTGTCGAGCGGGATCTGCTCCTTGCCCTGCCCCTCCACGGTCGGCAGCCGCCGGACGACGGTCGCGACGCCCGCCTCGATGTCGCGCTTGCCCAGTTCGACGCGGATCGGGACGCCGCGCATCTCCCACTCGTTGAACTTGAAGCCGGGCGACAGCTGCGGGCGGTTGTCGTCCACGTGCACGCGAACGCCCGTCGCCTTGATCGCGGCGCCCAGCCGGCGGGCCTCGGCGGCGGCCTGCTCGCCCTGCTCCTTGCGCCCGATCGGGACGACGACCACCTGGTAGGGCGCGAGCCGCGGCGGCAGGACGAGCCCCTTGTCGTCCCCGTGCGTCATGATCACGCCGCCGATCATGCGGGTGCTCATGCCCCAGGACGTCGTGTGGGCGTGGGTGAGCTTGCCCGCCTCGTCCTGGTACTGGATCTCGAACGCCTTGGCGAAGTTGGTGCCGAGGTAGTGCGACGTGCCGGCCTGGAGCGCGCGGCCGTCCCGCATCATGCCCTCGATCGTGTACGTGCGGACGGCGCCGGCGAACCGCTCGCCGGGCGTCTTCTCCCCCGCCACGACGGGGATCGCCGCGAGCTCGCGCGCCACGGCCGCGTAGGCGTCCAGCGCCCACATCGTCTCGCGCATCGCGTCGTCCTCGTCGGCGTGCGCGGTGTGGCCCTCCTGCCAGAGGAACTCGGTGGTGCGCAGGAACATCCGGGGCCGCATCTCCCAGCGGACGACGTTCGCCCACTGGTTCAGCAGCAGCGGCAGGTCGCGGTGCGAGTCGATCCACTTGGCCATGTACTCGCCGATGACGGTCTCGGAGGTCGGCCGCATGATCAGCGGCTCCTCCAGCTCCTTGCCGCCGGCGTGCGTCACGACCGCGAGCTCCGGGGAGAAGCCCTCGACGTGCTCGGCCTCGCGCTTGAGGTAGGACTCCGGGATGAGCATCGGGAAGCAGGCGTTGTCGTGCCCGGCGTCCTTGATCCGCCGGTCCAGGTCGGCCTGGAGCAGCTCCCACATCCGGAATCCGTACGGGCGGATGACCATCGTGCCGCGCACCGGTCCGCGGTCGACGAGCTGGGCCTGCACGACCACCTCGTTGTACCAGGCGGAGAAATCCTCGCTCTGCGGCGTCACACCTTCTCGGCTCACGGCATACAAGGGTACTGACCGGCGGCACCGTCTCATGACACTTCGCGCGACCGGGCGCTTCGCTACCCTCGCGGGATGCGCTGGTCCCGGCTGTTCGTGCCCACCCTCCGCGACGATCCCGCCGAGGCGGACGCGCCGAGCCACCGGCTGCTCCTGCGGGCGGGGTTCCTCCGGCAGTTGACCGCCGGCCACTACTCGCTGCTGCCGATGGCGGTCCGCGTCCGGGCGAAGGTCATCCAGATCGTCCGGGAGGAGATGGACGCGGTCGGCGCGCAGGAGATGCTGCTGCCGGCGCTGCATCCGGCCGAGCCGTGGCGGCGGTCGGGCCGCTGGGAGCTCATGGGGCAGGAGATGTTCCGGCTCCGCGACCGGCGCGGCGCCGAGCACGCCCTCGGCATGACGCACGAGGAGATCTTCGCGACGGTCGCGCGGGAGCTGAGCTCCTACCGGCAGCTGCCGCAGCAGTGGTACCAGTTCCAGACGAAGTTCCGGGACGAGCCGCGCCCCAAGGGCGGCCTCATGCGCACCCGCGAGTTCACCATGAAGGACGCCTACAGCTTCGACATCGACCGCGCGGGCCTCGACGCGTCGTTCGACGCCTACCACGGCGCCTACGTGCGGATCTTCGAGCGGCTGGGCATCCCGGCGCTGCCGTGCGAGGCGTCCAGCGGCACCATGGGCGGCTCCGGCTCGACCGAGTTCATGTGCCCCGCCGATGTGGGCGAGGACCTCGTCGTCCACTCACCCGGGTGCGGGTACGCGGCGAACATCGAACGGGCCGTGTCCGTGCTGCCGCCCGCCCAGGACGGGCCGGGCCTTCCCGCGCCCGAGCGTTTCGACACGCCCGGCGTCCGCACCATCGAGGATCTGCTGGCGTACGACGCGCCCGCCGACCGGCAGATCAAGACGCTCGTCTACGTCCTGGACGGCACGCTGACACTGGTCCTGCTCCGCGGCGACCATCCGCTGAACGAGCAGAAGCTCGTGGACGCGACCGGCGCCGCCGCCATCCGCGCCGCCGAGCCGGCCGAGATCCGGGACGCCCTGGGCGCGCTGCCGGGCAGCCTCGGCGCGGTCGGCGCCGCGCTCCCGGTGATCGCGGACGAGGCGCTGCGGGGCCGCCGCGGCATGTTCACCGGCGCCAACACAGACGACGTCCACCTGCGCGGCGTCGACGTCGGCCGCGACATCGAGGTCGGGACGTGGGCCGACCTGCGCGAGGTCGCGGAAGGGGAGCCGTGCGTCCGCTGCGGCGAGCCGCTGGCGATCCTGCGGGCGATCGAGGTCGGGCACATCTTCAAGCTCGGCGACCGGTACTCCCGCGCGCTCGGCGTCGAGGTCCTCGCCCCGGACGGGCGGCGCGTCCCCGTGGTGATGGGCAGCTACGGCATCGGGGTGGAGCGCGCGATGGCCTCGATCGTGGAGACCCACCACGACGAGCGCGGCATCGTCTGGCCGTTGTCCGTGGCGCCGTTCCAGGTCGCGGTGGTCGCCGCCCAGTCCGATGACGCCGCCGTGGCCGGGGCCGCCGAGGACGTCTACGCCGGGCTCACCGCCGCCGGCGCGGAGGTGGTGATCGACGACCGTCCCGAACGGGCGGGCGTGAAGTTCCGCGACGTCGAGCTGACCGGGATCCCGTTCCGGGTGACCGTCGGCCGCCGGGGCCTGGCCGAGGGCGTCGCCGAGGTCACCGTCCGCGCCACCGGCGAGACGTCCAAGATCGCACTCGACTCCGTGGTGGCGCACGTCCGGGCCTTGCTGGACGCGTAATTGGTTTGACGCTGTCCGCGGGCCTCTCGAAACTCGGGAACCATGGGACACGTCGAGGTGGGCCACATCGGCCATGTACTGCCGGACGGCCGGACGCTCCTGGACGATGTCTCGTTCCGGGTCGGCGAGGGCGTCACCGCGGCACTCGTGGGCCCGAACGGCGCGGGCAAGACGACCCTTCTCCGCTTGATCGCCGGGGACCTGGCACCCCAGTCCGGGACCGTCGCGCACAGCGGCGGCATCGGCGTGATGCGCCAGTTCATCGGGAGCATGCGGGACGACTCGTCCGTCCACGACCTGCTCCTGTCACTGGCGCCGCCGCGGGTGCGCGAGGCCGCCGCCGCGGTGGAGGCGGCCGAGCTGGCGATGATGGAACGCGACGACGAACCGGCCCAGCTCCGCTACGCCACGGCCCTCGCGGGCTGGGGTGACGCCGGCGGCTACGAGGCCGAGGTCCTGTGGGACGCGTGCTGTGTCGCGGCCTTGGGCGTCTCCTACGACTCGTGCCGCTGGCGCGAAGTTCGGACTCTGTCGGGCGGTGAGCAGAAACGCCTCGCCCTGGAGGCGTTGCTCCGGGGCCCCGACGAGGTCCTCCTGCTGGACGAGCCCGACAACTATCTGGACGTCCCGGGCAAGCGATGGCTCGAAGAACGCCTCCGCGAGACGCCCAAGACGGTCCTCCTCGTGTCGCACGACCGCGAGCTGCTCGACCGTTCCGCCGACCGGATCGTCACCGTCGAGGCACGCCGGGTATGGATTCACGGCGGCCGTTTCTCGACCTACGCCGCCGCCCGCCGCGACCGCAACGAACGCCTCGAAGAGCTGCGCCGCCGCTGGGACGAGGAGCACGCGAAACTCAAGGAACTCGTCAACACCCTCAAGGCGAAGGCCACGGTCAACGACGGTTTCGCGTCCCGCTACCGGGCCGCCCAGACGCGGCTCCGCAAGTTCGAGGAGGCGGGCCCGCCCGAGGTCCCGCCCCGCGACCAGAACCTCACGATGCGCCTGCGCGGCGGCCGCACCGGCAAGCGCGCGGTGATCTGCGAGAACCTCGAACTCACGGGCCTGATGAAGCCCTTCCACACCGAGATCTGGTACGGCGAGCGCGTCGCCGTCCTCGGCTCGAACGGCTCGGGCAAGTCACACTTCCTGCGCCTCCTCACGGCCGTCGCCGAAGCACTCCCCCGAGGCGCGACACCGGTGGACCCCGTCGCCCACACCGGCGTCGCCCGGCTCGGCGCCCGCGTCGTCCCCGGCCTGTTCGCGCAGACCCATGCCCGTCCCGACCTGGCCGGGCGCACCCCGTGCGAGATCGTCATGGCCGAGCACGCCCGGCTCCGCAACGACGCGATGAACGCCCTGGCCCGCTACGAGCTGAACGTCTGCGCGGAGCAGCCCTTCGAGACCCTCTCCGGAGGCCAGCAGGCCCGCCTGCAGATCCTGCTGCTGGAACTGGGCGGCGCCACGCTCCTCCTCCTCGACGAGCCCACCGACAACCTCGACCTGGCCAGCGCCGAGGCACTCCAGGAGGGCCTGGAGTCCTACGAGGGCACGGTCCTCTCGGTGACGCACGACCGCTGGTTCGCCCGCGCCTTCGACCGCCACCTGATCTTCGGCGCCGACGGCTCCGTCTACGAGTCCGCCGAACCCGTCTGGGACGAGCCCCGCGTGGCCCGCCCCCGCTGACCCGACCGCCCGCCTCGTTCGTCAGCCGTGCGGGTCGAGATCCACCTCGTCCTGCTTGACACGGGCCAGGAGCCGGGCGAACCCCTCGGTGGTGAGGGCCAGGTACCCGGCGTCGGGCGCCTTGCTGTCCCTCACACCGCGCCCCTCGGCAAGGGCCGCGACCTCCACACACTCGTTACCGGACGCATTGCTCCGGCTGGACTTGCGCCACTCGATCACTGAAAGCCCTCCATGATCCGCTCGATATGAGCACGTGAGGCGGACGCCGACAACGCTTCGGAGCCGATGAGGTCGAAGCGGCCCGTCGATGCCTATAACGTGCGGGCGGTGGTCTCGGAACTGGTCAGCAACGCCGTCCGGCATGCGGTGACCGATGAGGTGCGGGTGGACGCGTACGCGGACGGCGATGTCTACGTGGTGACGGTCTGGGACGGCTGGCAAGGTCGTCTTCGCCGAGTGGACCGCCACCTGCCGAAGTGCCCGCCCACGAGACGCACGAGCCCGAGGATCGGCGACATCGACGATGCCATCATGATCAACGGCTGGGACTTCGGCCCGGGGCAGCTCCTGACGCCCGGCGACGTCGCCACGATGTTCCGCGTCGCCCCCAAGACCGTCACCCGCTGGGCCGACGACGGGAAGCCGGCGTCCGTTCGCACGCTCGGCGGCGTTCGCAGGTTCAGCCGCCGGCAGGTCGAACACCTCATCTTCGGGGGCGGTGCGCAGTGACGGAAAGGGCGGGTAAGGACCTCGTTCCGACCGGGGCGAGTGCGGTGGAACCGGTGTTCTCATGGTCAGGTAGGGGCGGCGCGCTGCGGCTGGGCACGCGTACATCCCCGCTGGCGATGGTGCAGGCGCGCGGTGTCGCGGCGCGTCTGGAGGAGCTGGCGGGCGTCCGGGTCGAAGTCGTCGGCATCCAGACGGCCGGGGACCGGCACCGGGGTCACCTGGGTGATCTGGGCGGCAAGGGCGCGTTCATGCGGGAGATCGACCGGGCGCTGCTGACAGGCCGCGTGGACGTCTCGGTGCACTGCCTCAAGGACGTCCCCGGCGATGTGCCGCGCCCGGACGGCCTGGTGTTCGCCGCCTACGTCGAACGCGATGACACGGCCGACGTGATGCTCTTTCCGATGGCGAGCAAGGTGCAGCGCATGGCCGAGCTCGCACCGGGCGCGCGGGTGGGGACGTCGGCCGTGCGGCGGCGTGCGCAACTCGGGCGGATCCGGCCCGATCTGCGGGTGGAGTACCTGCGCGGCAACGTCAACTCACGACTCGGGCGACTGGACGCGGGCGAGGAGTTCGACGCGATCGTGCTGGCGCGGGCGAGCCTGGCGCGGCTCGGGATCGACCGGGCGGGCGAGGCGCTCGACATCGTCCCGGCCGTGGGGGCCGGTGTCCTGGCCGTGGACTGCCGACGCACCGATACCGACATCGTGGAACTGGTGCGGTTGCTGGACGACGGCGACACGCGGCGGTGCGTGAGCGCGGAACGCACGATGCTGCATGGGCTCCAAGGGCACTGCAACAGCCCGATCGCGGGACATGCCCGGCTGGAGAGGGACGGGCAATTGACCTTGCGCGGGATGGTGTTCACCCGTGACGGGTCCACGTTCGTGCACTCGCAGGAGTGGTCGGCGCCGGACAAGGGCGAGGATCTCGGCGCCTACGTGGCGGGCGACCTGTTGCGCAAGGGCGCGCGTGACCTGATCGGCGGTATCCCGCAGTGAAGTTCAGCGCGGCGATGAGTTCTTCGGGGCGCGGTGGTCGGTATCTGTGGCGAAGTCATGCCGGACGCCCAATGGAGGGAGCAGCCATGACTGGAGTACGGGTCCTCGTAGGTACGCGGAAAGGCGCGTTCATCCTCACCGCGGACGGGGCGCGCAAGGACTGGGAGGTCAGCGGGCCGCACTTCGGCGGCTGGGAGATCTACCACGTGGCGGGGTCTCCGGCCGACCCGTCGCGGCTGTACGCGTCGCAGTCCACGGGATGGTTCGGCCAGCTGATCCAGCGGTCGGACGACGGCGGCGCCACCTGGCGGCCGGTGGGCAACGAGTTCGCCTACGAGGGCGAGCCCGGCACCCACCAGTGGTACGACGGCACGCCGAGGCCCTGGGAGTTCAAGCGGGTCTGGCACCTCGAACCGTCGGCGGCCGACCCGGACACGGTCTTCGCCGGGGTCGAGGACGCCGCCCTGTTCCGCTCGGACGACGGCGGCGCGTCCTGGCGGGAGCTGCCGGGTCTGCGGGAGCACCGGTCCGGGCCGTCCTGGGCGCCGGGCGCCGGCGGCATGTGCCTGCACACGATCGTGCGCGACCCGTCCGACACCGCGCGGATGTACGCCGCGATCTCCGCGGCGGGCGTCTTCCGCACCGACGACGCGGGCGGGACGTGGCAGGCCGTCAACCGCGGCCTGCGCTCGGAGGGCATCCCCGACCCCGACGCCGAGGTAGGCCACTGCGTGCACCGCATCGCGATGCACCCGGCGCGTCCCGAGGTGCTGTTCATGCAGAAGCACTGGGACGTCATGCGCAGCGACGACGCGGGCGGGACGTGGCACGAGATCAGCGGCGACCTGCCGAGCGACTTCGGGTTCCCGATCGCGGTCCACGCGCACGAGCCGGACACCGTCTACGTTGTGCCGATCAAGAGCGACTCCGAGCACTACCCGCCCGAGGGCCGGCTGCGCGTCTACCGCAGCCGCGTAGGCGGGAACGAGTGGGAGCCGCTGACGGACGGCCTGCCGCAGCGGGACTGCTACGTGAACGTCCTGCGGGACGCGATGGCCGTCGACCCGCTCGACTCGTGCGGCGTCTACGTCGGCACGACGGGCGGGCAGGTGTACGTGTCGGCCGACGCCGGGGACTCCTGGGCGCCGATCGTCCGCGACCTCCCGGCCGTGCTGTCGGTCGAGGTCCAGGCCGTGCCATGATCCGCGTCGTGCTGCCCGCGCATCTGCGGGTCCTCGCCGGCGTCCAGGGCGAGGTGGAGCTGGACGTCCCCGGCCCGGTCACGCTGGCCGCGGTGCTGGACGCGCTGGAGGCCCGCCATCCGGTGCTGCGCGGGACGATCCGCGACCGCGCCACCGGCCGCCGCCGCGCCTTCGTCCGCTTCTACGCCTGCCAGGAGGACCTGTCCCACGACCCTCCCGCGACCCCGCTGCCCGAGCCGGTGGTGAAGGGGACCGAGCCGTTCATGGTGGTGGGCGCCATGGCCGGCGGCTGACCGCCGCGACACCGCCGACCCGGCCGAACTGGGAGTAAAGCCCTGTTCACGGTGAGGAAAGTGCGGATAAAGTGCCTCGCGTGCGGGTGGTCGTTACTGGTGCGGCGGGGTTCATCGGGAGCCATGTGGCCGAGGCGCTGTCGGGGGCGGGGCACGAGGTGCTCGCCGTGGACGCGCCCGAGCGGTCGCTCGCCCCGGAGGTCGCGCGGCGGACGTGGGCGCAGGTCGCCGCCGGGCCGGGCGTGGTCGCCGCCGAGATCGACCTCGCGGTGGACGCGCTCGACGGCGTCGCCGCCGCGGACGTGGTGGTCCACCTGGCCGGACGCCCCGGAGTGCGCGACTCGTGGGGGCCGGGCCGGGCGGTCGCCGAGCGCGACAACGTCCGCGCCACGCGGCGGCTGCTTGAGGCCTGCCTGCGGAGACCGGCCGGGCTGCGGCCGAGGGTCGTCGTCGCGTCCAGCTCGTCGGTGTACGGGACGGCGGGGACGCGGCCGAACCGGGAGGACGACCCGCTGAACCCGGCGAGCCCGTACGCGGCCAGCAAGGTCGAGGTGGAGCGGCTGGCGGGGCAGGCCGCGAGCGGCGGGCTGCGCACCGTTCTGCTCCGGTACTTCTCCGTCTACGGTCCCCGGCAGCGGCCCGACATGGCGTTCCACCGGTTCGTGGAGGCCGCGCTGGAAGGGCGCCCGCTGCCCGTGTTCGGCGACGGCCGCGGCTCGCGGAGCTTCACGCACGTCCGGGACGTGGTCGCGGCGACGCTCGCGGCGGCGGCCGCGGACCTGCCGCCCGGCATCGCCGTCAACGTCGGGCACCGCGAGCACGTGGCGGTGCGGGACGCGATCGCGCTGCTCACGCGGACCCTGGGCGTCCGGACGGAGATCCGCCGGGAGACACCGGTGGCCGGGGACGCCGCGCGGACCTGGGCCGACACGACCCGCGCCGAGGAACTGCTCGGCTGGACGGCCACGACCGGCCTGGCCGAGGGGCTCGCGGAGCAGATCGCCTGGCAGCGCGGCCGCCGGACCGTTCCAGAGAGGGCCGGGGTCGGATGACGCACAGGGCGGCGTACGTCGCGTTCGACCGGTTCCCGTCCAGCAAGGGGTCGGCGGTCCACATCGCGCAGATGGCCGGCGAGCTGTTCGCGCAGTACGGCGGCGGGCTGCTCGCCGCGATCGGCGGCGGCGACCTGCCCCGCTACCAGCGGGAGGGGACGCGGGAGATCGCCCGGTTCGACGAGCAGGTCCCGAACCTCATCGACCGGGCCGAGGCGTTCTCCGCCTGGGTGGCCGCGCACCTCGCACCGCACTGGGACACGCTGGAGGTCTGCCACGTCCGCGACCCGTGGAGCGCGCTGCCCGCGGTCGCCGACGGCCGCCGCCACCGCGTCGTCTACGAGGTCAACGGGCTGCCGTCCATCGAGATGGGCCACACGTGGCCGTGGGCGGCGCCGGCGACGCTCGGCAAGATCCGCGAGCTGGAGCGGCACTGCCTGGAGCGCAGCGACGCGGTCGTGGTGCCGTCCCGGGTGATCGGCGACGCCGTGCGGGCGCGCGACGTCCCCGAGGACCGGATCCACCTCGTTCCGAACGGCGCCGAGATCCCCGGCGAGACGGCGCGGCCGGCGGGCGCGCCGTCCCGCTACCTGGTGTACGTGGGCGCGCTGCAGCCCTGGCAGGGCCTGGACGTGCTGATGCGCGCGTTCGCGCGGCTCGCCGACCTCGACGATCTGCGGCTGGTGGTCTGCTCGTCGGTCCCGGAGCGGCGGGCGAAGCCGGTGCGGCGGCTGGCGGAGCGGCTCGGGGTGGACGGCCGGATCGTCTGGCGGTTCGCGCTGCCGCACCACGAGGTGGCGGCGTGGCTCGCGCACGCCGAGGCGTCGCTGGCGCCGCTGACCGGCTGCGCCCGCAACCTGGACCAGGGCTGCGCGCCGCTGAAGGTGATCGAGTCCATGGCGGCGGGCGTGCCGGTCGTCGCCTCGGACCTGCCGGCCGTCCGGGAGCTGATGGCGGACGGGGTGCACGGGCGGCTGGTCCCGGCCGACCGTCCCGCCGAGCTGGCCCGCGCCGTCCGGATCCTGCTGGAGTACCCGGACGAGGCCGCCGCGATGGGGCGGGCCGGCCGGCGGCACATCGAGGAGAACCTGACCTGGGCGCGGTCGCGCGCCCGGCTGGCCGGCGTCTACCGCACCATCGCACGGGTCCGATAGGTGGTTCGTCATGTTCTGGCGTAAGCAGAAGGCCGCCATCGCGCGGTTCCATCCCCTCCACAAGGCGCTGACCTTGGAGAAGGGCTTCACGGTCTCGCTGCGGCGCGACGACTGGGAGCCGGTGATCCAGAGTCTCGCCCAGCACGGCACCGTCGTCAGGCGCCGCAAGTGGCGGCTGACCGGGCAGGTCCCGGGCGTCTTCGTGCCGATGCTGCGCGTCCTCACGGCGGACATGCCGCCGGACGGCGTGCTGTCGGTGGCGCTGGACATGCGCGGAACGAACGTCCCGGAGAAGAACGGGCCGCAGCAGCAACTGCCCTCCAGACCGCCGATCTCCAAGTTGCGGCAGTGGTACGCGTTCGACCCGTGGCTGCGGATGCGGGCGGAACTGCGCGACGGCAGCGTTCTCGAACTCGTGCTCACCGACCGGGTCCGCAAGCGCAAGTACAACAAGCGGAACCCGCGCGGGAAGGTCAAGCTCAAGTTCAAGACGAAGACGGTGCACCTGGTACGGGTCACCCGGCGGCTGGCGAAGGACGCGCCCGCCCAGCGGCCCGGGACGCCCCCGCCGCCCTGGCTCAAGGTGCAGGTCAAGCAGGGGAACCGGATGGTGATCCGCGCGAACGCGAAGTTCCAGGGTCCGCTGGAGGAGCGCGCCATCGTCAACCGCATCCTGGACGTCTCGACCGAACCGTTCCGGTGGACGCCGCCCGGCGCGACCGCGAGGAGGGCCAAGTGACCCGCTGCACCGTGACCACCGGGTTCTTCGTGCTCGGACGCTGCGGCCAGGCCGCGGTCGCGTCGTGCCCGCAGTGCGGGCGGCCGGTCTGCGCCGCCCACGCCGGGCCAGGCGGGCTGTGCCCCGAATGCGGTGTCGCGCAGGGGTACCAGACGGACGACCCGCACCACCCGGCCTGGGTGGGCCCCCGCCGGCGCCGGTACTACCGGAGAAGCTCGCAGACCTACAACGACACGTACTGGTACTCGACCTTCGACGAGTACGACCGCGGGACGTTCAACCCCGGCGACGACTACTCCTACGGCGGTGACTGGGGGCCGGACGACGACACCGGCTTCGTGGACAGCTGATGCCGCGCGTCCTGTGGATCACCGAGCACTACCCGCCGAGCCAGGGCGGCATGGCGCAGTCGTGCGACCGGATCGTGCGCGGGCTGCGCGCGGCGGGCGCCGAGGTCGACGTCGCGCACCTGACCCGGCGGTCGCGTCCGTGGGGCGTGCGCCGGGAGCAGGGCGGGCGGCTGCTGACCGCGCCGCTCGGGGACGACGCCGAGCACGCGCTGCGCCGCCTGTGGACGACCATCACCGCGGAGAACCTCACTGGCTACAGCCATGTCGTCGCGTTCGGCGGCGTGTACGCGATGCTCGCCGCGCCCGTCCTGTCGGCGCTGCTGGGCGCGCCGCTGGTCACGCTGCTGCGCGGTAACGACATCGACGTCGGCATCTTCTCGATGCGGCGGCGCGGCGTGCTCGCGGACGCGCTGCGCGCCTCGTCGCGCGTCTGCGTCGTCGCCCGGTCGCACGCGCCGCTGGTGTCGGCGCTGGCCCCGGGCGCGGAGGTCGCGTTCGTCGCGAACGGCGTCGACACCGCGCAGTGGCGGATCCTGCCGTCCGAGCGGGAGCAGGGCCGGGCCTGGCGGGTCGAGAACGTCGAGCCCGGACGCCGGACGATCGGGCTCATCGGCCAGCTCAAGGTGAAGAAGGGCGTGGGCTTCTTCCTGGACGCCCTGGCGGCCTCGGGCCACGCCGGGGCGTTCCATCTGCTGCTCGTCGGCGAGGTCGAGGAGTCGGTGAGGGAGTGGCTGGCCGGGCGGGAGGACGTCGCGCACTCGTTCCTGCCGTTCCTGGAGCGCTACGCCCTCCCGGCCGTGTACGCGAGCTGCGACCTGGTCGCGCTGCCGTCGTTCTACGACGGGATGCCGAACGTGGCGCTGGAGGCGGCGGCGCTCGGCGTGCCGCTGATCGCGTCGGACGCGGGCGGGCTCGCGGACGTGGCGGACGACGAGATCGGCTTCACCTTCGCGGCCGGCGACGCGCACGCCTGCCGGGCCGCGATCGACCGGGCCGCGCGGGCGGGCGGCGCGGAGCTGGCGAAGCTCGGCGCGGCGGGCACGGAACGGATCCGCCGCGACTTCACCCCGGCCGCCGAGACCGCCGGCTACCTGGCCGTCCTCGACGCGGTCCGGTGATCGTCTGCTACGCGGCGGGGGACGGGCTGGGGCATCTGACGCGCCTGCGGTCCGTTCTGCACACGCTGCGCCTCGACGCGCCGGTCACCGTCGTCACCGGGTCGCCGTTCGCGGACGATCCCCGCGTCACGGGCGGCCTGCGTGTCGTGGAGACCGCCGACCTCGCGGCCCTGGCACCGGACGAGCTGATCGTGGACGCGTTCCCGGCCGGGCTGAAAGGCGAGCTGACCGTCCCGCCCGGCGTGCGGACGACGCACCTGGCGCGGCTGCTGCGCTGGGACGCCTACCGGCCGCTGCTCCCCGCTGAGCCGCCCCGCTTCGACCGCACGTTCGTCCTGGAGGAACTCGACGAGGCGCACGTCGCCTACCTTCGCGAGATCTCGGACGAGGTCCTGCCGCTGGCGCTCATCGATCCCCCGTCGCAGCCGGTGGACGTCGACGGATGGCTCATCGTGCACAGCGGCCCCGACGCGGAGACGCTCGAACTCGTCGCCTACGCGCGGGACATGGCGTCCGCCGAGCGGGTGCGTCCGCCGATGACCCTGGTGTCGCCCCGCAAACCGGACGGCCTGCCGCCGGACGTCGCGTACCTGGACGCCTACCCCGCCTGCCCGCCGGGCCCGAACGTCGAACGGATCGTCACCGCGGCCGGTTTCAACGCCGTCCGCCAGTACGCGCCGTGGCGGGAACGGCACCGGATGCTGCCGTTCCCGCGCAGCCTCGACGACCAGTACGGGCGCGCGGCCCGCGCCGGAAGCGCTAGAAGTAGGTAGAGGTCAGGTCGCCCGTCGGCCAGGTCTTCACCGCGTTCGCGGCCTTGTGGAGCAGCGAGTCGATGGCGCTGTAGCTCGGCGCGTCGCCTTCCTGCCGCTGGTCGAACAGGACCGCCCACGACAGGCCGTCATACCGGCGGACCAGGAACGTGTACGTGCCGGGCAGGCTTCCGTTGTGCCAGGTGTTCGTGCCGCCGGTGACGGGACGCACCTGCCATCCGCACCCGTAGTACCAGCCGTCGTCGTTGACGCCGGTCTCCGGCTTGGCGAACGCGCGCTTGATGGACGCCGACGTCAGCACGGACGTCCCGCCGTCGTAGATGCCGGCGAACCGGGTCAGGTCCATGGCGGTCGCCAGCCAGCCGCCGTGCGAGTCCATGTTCTCCAGGTTGAAGGCGCCGTACGGGTAGGGAACCTTCGTGCCGCTGTTGTCGAACACGGTGGCCCCGGTGTAGCCGGAGTGGTACGGCACCTCACCGGGCGCCTTGGTGAGCGTCTTGCCGAGGCGCATCCGCGTGATCTTGCGCGGTGCCAGCACGGTCTGCCGGACGTAGTCCTCGTACTTCTTCCCGGTGACCTTCTCGATGATCCGGCCGAGCAGGAGGAACCCGTAGTTGGAGTACGCGTACGCCGTCCCGGGCTCGTGGTCGAGCCTGCCCGCCGACACGTACTTCATGATGTTCGCCTGCGACACGGGCAGCGGGACGCCGAGCGCCGCCGCGATCTTCGCGTCCTGGAACATCGGGTCGGGCGTGACGTCGCGGTTCCAGCCGCCGAGGTGCTGGAGCAGCCGCAGCACCGTGACGTCCTTCAGCCGCGGATCGGCGGACGTGGACAGCCCGAGCAGCGTCGCCGCCCGGTCGGTGAGCTTCAGCTCGCCGTCCTGGACGAGCCTCAGCACGGCCGTCGCCGTCACCGGCTTGGAGATGCTGGCGATGCGGAAGGGCGACGTCGGCTGGGTCGTGAGCGCGTCGTCGCCGGCGTAGGTGTAGCCGCGCGACAGGACGAGCTTCCCCTTGCGGACGACGGCGAGCTGCCCGCACGGGATGTTCCGCTCCTGCATGAAGGCCTTGAGCGTCGAGTCGAAGCCGCCGAGACCGGAGAGGGCCTTGCCGGTCACCCGCCACGAGCGGGCCGCCGCGACCGCGCCCGCCGTCCTGGCCGAGCCGGAGGAGCAACCCGCGAGCAGCGCCGGCGCCGCCGCCAGCCCCGCCGCCTTGCCGAAGCCCCTCCTGCTGAGTGCGCTCATCCCGTCCCCCTGAAGATCGACTGTCCGGAATGCGACGATCACGCACCCTAGTGCATGTTGATCTTCAGGGGGACGCTACGCGGGCAGGCGGAGGTCGAACTCGATCTCCACGTCGTCGGCGAGGCGGAGGGCGCCGAAGAAGGCCGAGTACGGCGTGATGCCCCAGCGGCTCTGCGTCACGGTGGCGCCGCCGCGCACCCGGTCGCCCTCCCTGACGGCCCGGACCCGCACCGGCTTCGTCCGCCCCATGATCGTGAGATCGCCCTCGACGGCGTCCCCGCCCGCGCCCGTCGACACGAACCGGATCCGCGGGTGCCGCCGGACGTCCAGCACCTTCCGCAGGTTCTTCTTGATCTCGGCGCGGTCCTGGTCGCTCAGCGGCTTCACGCCCCCGGTGCCCTCCCGCACCTCCAGCCCGTCCACCTCGACGGTCACCTCGATCGACACCTCGGGGGACGGGGCGTCCAGCGGCTCGCGGGCCTCGACCGATGCCGACCAGCGGGTCGCCTCGATGGTCAGGTCGTGGCCCGCCCGCCGGCCGAGCCCGCTGCGGCCCGTCCGGACGAGCAGCCGCCCGGCGTCCGGGCCCAGCTCGAACGTTCCCATGCCCTTCACCCTTCCACCCGGCGTTCCGGGGCCCGTACCGGGGTCAGCGGCACGTCACCTCGGGCTGGGGACTGTACTCGGTGTGGAACTTCTCCCGGCGGACCTTGCGCCCTTCCGCGAGCAGCGTCCGCCACACGTCGATCTCGAAGCCCTTCCGCCCCGTCATCGGGACGCACCGGCGCCCGTTCCCGGCGCCCGTCCCGTGCGGCGTGAACCCGTACCGCTCCGAGCTGCGCGACGTGACCTCGTACCTGCGGTCGCCCCACAGGTTCACGGTCAGCGACGAGCCGGTGTAGGTGACCTGGATGCGCACGGGCGAGCCGGTGTCGTTCTTCCAGGTGAAGTCGAGCCCGGGATAGGAGACCGCGGCCTCCCTCCCCTCCGGGTACTCCGGCATCCACATGGTGTGCGCACGCGCCTTCCGGATGTCCAGCCCGGCCTGGAACACGGCGTTGAACAGCGTCGTGGAGACCTGGCATATGCCGCCGCCCACGTCGTTCACGAGGCGCGCCCCGATGATGGCCGGCGCGGGCACGTATCCGCGGCTCCTGGTGCGCGGGCCCACGACGTCGTTGAACGAGAACGTCTCTCCCGGCTCGACGATGTGGCCGTCCAGCCTCCGGGCCGCGAGCTCGATGTTGCGGACGCGCGGCTCGCCCGACGTGAACTGCGTGGTGTAGGTGCTCATCGGCTGTTCCGGCGCCGCCGCGTCGGGAGCGACCTTGCCGGGGCCGGCGCGGGCGGCCCGGCCGGGGACGGCGAGCGCGGCCGCGCCGTGCTCCCTCGGGAACTCCAGGTACGCGAGCAGCAGCAGCCCCGTCGTCGCGAGGGCCCCCGCCACGATCGGCCACCACCGCCGGGCGCACTCCCGTAACGGCGGCTGGCTCCGCCGGTCCGCCCGTCCTCCATGACTCAGCCGGTTCAGGCCAGGCCGGGTCCGCCCCACAGCTCACACCCCCCCGAGGATCCCCCAGGGTGATCCTCCATGGCGGGTGGCGGCCTTCCCCGAACTACGCCCGAGTGTTTACCGGACACAGACGAACTCCCGGGGAACCCGGGGGCCGGAGGTTGCCTCAGCGGGCGCGGGCCCCCTCCCGGAGCCGCTCGGGGTCGATCTCCCGGCCGGGCCGGCGCCGCAGGTACTCGGCCTCCAGCTCGTTCATGCGGCGGGTGTGCTCGCCGTAGGCCTGGTCGGCGGCGTGCCGGAGTGCGTCGAGCCTCGTCTCGTACAGGTGGCCGAGCTCACGGAACAGGTCGTCGTCGTCGAGGTCACCGGGCGGGATCCCCAGCTCGCGGCTTGTCATCGTGCGGTTCCCTCCTTCGCGGGCGCCCCTCCCCTACCCGGACGCCGTCCAGCGAATCGTCGGTTTTCGGCTGCTACGTACCGTGCGTTCAGCGGGCGGCGGGGCGGAACACCGTCAGCGCGGCGGCGTGCTTGCCGAACCGCACCGTGCCGGGCATCGACGACACCTCGCCGTCCCGGGCCAGCCGCAGCGCGCCGTCCATCGCGATGACCTCCAGGCCGGTCGTCCGCCACGCGTGGTAGCCCGGCGTGATGTGCAGGTGCCCGGCGAGGACGGCGGCCATCGCGCGGGCGCGGGGCACCCGTCGGCCGGTGGTGATCATCCGGACGTCCAGCCGACCGTCGTCGAGCCGCCCGCGCCAGGTGGGCGCGGCGCCGTGCGAGCCGAAGACGCCGTTGCCGACGAACCCCAGCCAGACGCGCCGGCGCCGGCCGTCCACCATCAGCTCGACCGGCTCGGAGCGCCGCAGCGTGCGGACGGCGGCGGCCGCGAGCGCCGGCCACTTGCCGATCCGCCGCTCCAGCCGCTCGCGCCGGTCGACCAGCTCGGCGTAGGCGCCGAAGCTCGCCGTGTTCAGGAACAGCCGCTCCTCGTCGCGTCCCCGCCTCGCGGCCACCGGTACGACGTAGGAGACATCGACCCTGCCGACCTCGCCGCTCCGGTAGGCCGCGATCGCCTGCGCGGCGGACTCCACGCCGAGCGCGCGGGCGAAGTGGTCGAACGTCCCGACCGGGACGACCAGCAGCGGGACGCCGTGCCGCACCGCGGCCCGCGCGGCGGCGTTCACCGTCCCGTCCCCGCCGACGGCGGCCAGGGCGGCGGCCCGCTCGACGGCCTCCGCGAACGCCTTGTCGACGTCCTCCCCCGGCTCCAGCCGGACGATCTCCGCCGCGGGCAGCTCGTGCTCGATCAGCGCGACCGCGACCTCCCCGCGTTTCGGCAGGATCCCGGCGCCGGCGTCCCCGGCGGGACCCGACCCGGGGTTGACCACCACGACCAGGCCGCGCCCGTCGCGGGTGACCTCGGCCCGCTCGTCCTCGGCCGTCGCCACCCGCGCCGCCGGCGGGTGCGCGGGCCAGACCACGCGCGTGCCGACCGCCGCGAGCGCGCCGATCCCCAGCCCGGCCAGCACGTCGCCCGGGTAGTGCGCGCCGGTGTAGACGCGGGCGAAGGCCACCGCCGCGGCCGTCGCCGCGACCGGGACGGTCACCGCCCGCGGCGCCTCCAGCGCCACCCCGGTCGCGAACGCCGCGGCGGACGCCGAGTGGCCGGACGGGAAGGCGTGCGAGGTCGGCAGCTTCCACCGGATCCGGATCGGCGGCACCAGGTCCACGACCGGGCGCTTCCGGCGGAACGCCTGCTTGCCCAGGATGTTCACGGCCGGGCTGGCCACCGCGATCGCGATGGAGCCGCGCAGCGCCGCCCGCCGCAGCCGCGGCCGCCCCGCGAGCCCGAGCGCCCCGGCCGTCCCGAACCACAGCACCCCGTGGTCGGCGCACCGCGACAGCCGCGGCAGCACGTACTCCAGGCCGCGCAGCCGGGACGCCGCCACCCGGTCGAACGCCCACCGGTCGACCCGCCCGAGCCTGCGCAGCAGCCGGACGCGCGCCAGGCGCCGCCGGGGTTCCGGCGCCGGCCGCCGGACGAACGAGAACACGGAACGTGACGGCACGGCACTGCGCCGTGAGTGGTTGACGCGCATGGCGGGGGTATCCCCAGGGACGCCGACATGATTCCGTAAAGATCTCAAATCGGGGGTCACATGCGGGCGAACGTCACTCTCGACTCACCGACTGCAATAGGCTTCGCGGCATGAGTCACCCGGAACGGCTCGGTTCCCCGGGTGGCGAGTCGGTCGGAACGATCGCGGAGCTTCCTCACGTGAACGAGACGCTGGCCGACTACGCCGCACGGCACGGGCTGAGGCAGAGCGCTGCGCGCCCCCCGCTGCGCAAGTACATCCAGTCTGTGTGGGCTCGCCGGAACTTCATCTGGGCGTTCGCCTCCGCGAAGAACATCTCGATGTACACCGACTCCCGGCTGGGTCAGGTGTGGCAGCTGCTGACGCCGCTGCTGAACGCGGCGGTCTACTACCTGATCTTCGGCCTGCTGCTCGGCACCAGCCGCGGCGTCCCGGACTTCATCCCGTTCCTGGTGACGGGTGTCTTCCTGTTCGGGTTCACGCAGCGGTCCGTGACGGCCGGGGCGAAGTCGGTCGGCGACAACCTGTCGCTCATCCGGGCGCTGCACTTCCCGCGCGCCACGCTGCCGCTGGCGATCGCGGTCGTCGAGCTCCAGCAGCTCCTGATGGCCCTCGTCGTGCTGTTCGCGATCGTCTTCGCGTTCGGCGAGCCGCTCGACTTCAACATGCTGCTGTTCGTCCCGGTCGTGACGCTCCAGCTGATGTTCAACGTGGGCATCAGCATGGTGATGGCCCGGCTGGGCGCGTTCAACCGCGACATCACCCAGCTGCTCCCGTTCATCATGCGGACGTGGCTCTACGCGTCCGGCGTCATCTTCAGCCTGCCGTCGATGCTGCAGTCCGGCCACAAGCTGGCCGAGTACCCCTGGCTCGGCGAGCTGATGAAGGCCAACCCCGCCTATGTGTACGTCGAGCTGAGCCGGCACGTGCTCCTCGGCGAGTACCGCGACTACGTCACCGGTGACCTGCGGATCCACGAGACCGCGCAACTGTGGCTCTACGCCGTCGTCTGGGCCCTGGTGATGCTGGTCGGCGGATTCATGTACTTCTACCGTGCCGAGGAGCGATACGGCCGTGGCTGACACGAAGGTGCGCGGGACGCTCGAGCTCGACCCGACCCGGGAGCCGATCGTCGTCGTGGACGACCTGCACATCGTCTACCGGGTGTTCGGCGCGGGCGGCAAGGGCAACGCCGCGTCGGCGTTCTCCCGCATCCTGCGGCGCCAGCACCGCCCCTCGATGACCGAGGTGCACGCGATCAAGGGGCTGTCCTTCGTCGCGTACCGGGGCGAGGCCATCGGGATCATCGGCACGAACGGCTCCGGCAAGTCGACGCTGCTGAAGGCCATCGCCGGGCTGCTGCCGCCGCACCGGGGCGGCGTCTACACCGACGGGCAGCCGTCCCTGCTGGGCGTGAACGCGGCCCTGATGAAGGACCTCACCGGCGAGCGCAACATCGTCCTCGGCTGCCTGGCCATGGGGATGTCCCCGGCCGAGACGAAGGCCAAGTACAAGGAGATCGTCGCCTTCGCCGGGCTGAAGGAGGGGTTCATCCAGTACCCCATGCGGACGTACTCGTCCGGCATGGGGGCGCGGCTCCGGTTCGCGATCGCCGCCGCCAAGACCCACGACGTGCTGCTGATCGACGAGGCCCTCGCCACCGGCGACGCCAAGTTCAAGGTCAAGAGCAAGCGCCGGATCGAGGAGCTGCGCAAGGAGGCGGGGGCGGTCTTCCTCGTCGCGCACCAGCTCGACACGGTCAAGGAGATGTGCGACCGCGTCATCTGGATCGACGAGGGCCGGATGCACATGGACGGCGACCCCGAAGAGGTCATCGCCGCCTACATCGAAGCCACCGGTAAGTAGGGCGACCGCCCGGCAGTCTGATACGCGAGGGGCTCGTGTGGCCTGCGTCACTGTAGTGGCGCAGAGTTACCGGATCGTCTCTCGATGAAGCGTCCCGGCGGACTTACCGTCAGAGGGAGACCTTCATCGGTGAGGGAGAGCTCCCATGTCCGACCGGCTCAGAACGCCCCGAGAGGGGACGATCCCCGACACCCTCCGATCCGCCTCCGCCGGAGTGAGCAGACGCGGCTTCCTCTCCTCCACGGCCCTCACGGCGGGCGCGTACGGCCTGCTGGCGGGGTGCGCCAGCGAGAAGAGCGGTCCGCAGGCGAAGAACTCCGGGGACGTGCCGAAGGAGGTGTTCACCGCCCCCGCGAAGAAGCTGAGCGGCTCGCTCAGCATCCTGATGTGGAGCCACTTCGTCCCCCGGCACGACAAGTGGTTCGACACGTTCCTCGCCGACTGGGGCAAGAAGGTCGGTGTCGAGGTCCGGGTCGACCACATCAACACCGTGGACGTCCCCCGGCGGGCGGCGTCGGAGATCCAGGCGGGCCGCGGGCACGACCTCATCCAGCACATCGCGCCGTTCTCGCAGTACGAGCCGTCCGTCCTGGACATGACCGACGTCGTCCAGGAGGCCACCAAGCGGTGGGGCAAGCAGCTGGAGCTGTGCCGCAAGTCCAGCTACAACCCGAACACCCGGCGGTTCTACGCGTACTGCCCCGGCTGGTCGCCCGACCCCGGCGACTACCGCAAGTCCATGTGGCAGAAGGTGGGCATGCCGAACGGGCCGGCGAGCTGGGACGACCTGCTCCGCGGCGCCGCGGAGATCAAGAAGCAGACCGGGGTGCCGTGCGGGATCGGGCTGTCCCCGGAGACCGACTCGAACATGGCGGCGCGGGCGCTGCTGTGGTCCTACGGCGGGTCCGTCCAGGACGAGAACGAGCGGGTCGTCCTCAACTCGGACGCGACCGTCGAGGCCGTCGAGTTCATGGCGCGCCTGTTCAAGGAGGCCGAGACCAGCGAGGTCTTCTCCTGGACGCCCGCGTCGAACAACCAGGCGCTGATCGCCGGGAAGTCGTCCTACATCCTGAACTCGATCTCCGCGTGGCGGACCGCGATGGGCACCAACCGGACGATCGGCGACGACATCTTCTTCGTGCCCGCCCTGCGCGGGCCGAAGGCGGCGATGGCGGCGCAGCACGTGATCCAGCAGTGGATCGTCCCGAAGTACGCGGCCAACCCGGACGCGGCGAAGGAGTTCCTGCTGCACTACACGGCGAACTTCCCCGCGGTGACGTACCACTCGGAGATGTACGACCTGCCGGGCTGGCCGTCGATCGTCCCGCAGCTGAACGGCTGGCTCGACGACGACCCGTGGGGCGCGAAGCCGGCGAACAAGCTGGCCCTGATGAAGACGGCGACGTCGTGGAGCGCGAACATCGGCTATCCGGGACCGTCCAACCCGGCGATCGGGGAGATCTTCAACACCAACGTGCTGCCGACGATGTTCGGCCGCGCCGCCCGCGGCCAGGCGTCCCCGCGGCAGGCCGTCGCGGAGGCGGAGGACCGCGTCAACGCGATCTTCAAGAACTGGCGCGGCCGCGGCCTCGTGGGCGGCTGACCCCAAGTGAAGACGGTTGAGGTCAAGGGGCTGGTCAAGACCTTCGACGGGCATGTGCGCGCGCGGCGCGGGCGGTCGGAGCATGTACGCGCGTTGGACGGCGTGGACCTCGCGGCCGAGCCCGGGGAGTACCTGGTGCTGCTCGGGCCGTCCGGGTGCGGGAAGACGACGCTGCTGCGCACGATCGCCGGCCTGGAGCAGCCCACGGAAGGCGACGTGCTGATCGACGGGAACGTGGTGAACGGCCTTCCGCCGCGGGTCCGGCAGATCGCGATGGTGTTCCAGTCGTACGCGCTGTACCCGCACAAGTCGGTGCTCGACAACATCGTCTTCCCGCTGCGGGCGGAGGGCATGGCGCGGGACGAGAGGGACAAGAAGGCGCGGTGGGCCGCGGAGCTGCTGGAGATCGAGCCGCTGCTGCGCCGCAAGCCGCGCCAGCTGTCTGGCGGGGAGCGGCAGCGGGTGGCGCTCGCGCGGGCGCTCGTCCGGGATCCGGCGGTGTTCCTGCTGGACGAGCCGCTGTCCAACCTCGACGCGAAGATGCGCGCGACCGCGCGGGACGAGCTGAAGCGCTTCCAGGAGCGGGTCGGGACGACCACCATCTACGTCACCCACGACCAGGCGGAGGCGATGGGGCTCGGCGACCGGATCGCGGTGCTGGAGCACGGCCGCGTCCGGCAGGTCGGGACGCCGCAGGAGGTGTACGACGACCCGTCCGACACGTTCGTCGCGACGTTCATCGGGTCGCCGCCGATGAACCTGGTCCGGCGGGACGACGTGCTGGTGGGGTTCCGCCCCGAGCATCTGCTGCCCGCCGAGAACGTGCCGGCGGAGTCGCGGCTGGCGATGCCGCTGCGGGTCGAGCGGATGGAGTACCTGTCGGGCGACCGGCACGTGTACGGGACGGTCACCGGCGTCGGCGAGGAGACCCGCGTCATCGCGCGGCTGCCCGCCACCGTGGCGACGCCGCTGGAGTCCGGGGAGACGCACGAGTTCGCGGTGCCCTCGGAGCGGCTGCGGTTCTTCGACGCCGGGTCGGGCGCCCGGACGGCGGCGGTGCCGCTGGGGGACGCGCCATGACCCACGCGCGGACGGGTCCGAAGCCCGCCGCCGCGGCGGTGCCCGAGGCGCGGGCCAGGGCGGGGCTCGCCGACCGCGAGGGGTTCCTCGCGTGGGTGATGCTGCTGCCGTCGGTCGTCTACATCATCGCGCTGGTCGGCGTCCCGTTCCTGCTGGCGATCGCGTTCGCGTTCTCGGACGTGACGACCGGCGACCCGTCCTTCGACTTCGTCGGGGTCCGCAACTTCGACGAGATCTTCGCGGACGGGGTGTTCTGGCGGTCGCTGCGGAACACGCTGGTCTTCACGCTGGTCAGCATGGTGCTGATCGTCGTGTTCGGGAAGATCCTCGCCAACATCCTGGTCGCCGACTTCCGCGGCAAGTGGTTCGTCCGGTTCCTGGTGCTGCTGCCGTGGACGACGCCGGTGGCGCTGTCGACGATCTCGTGGCTGTGGTTCCTCGACTCGATCTACTCGCCGGTCGACTGGGTGCTGCGCCATCTCGGGCTGATCGACGCGAACGTCGTGTGGCTGGGCCGTCCGGGCACGGCGATGGCGTCGGTGATCGCGGTGCAGACATGGCGGCTGACGCCGCTGGCCGCGGTGATCGTGATGGCCGGGCTGGTGGCGATCCCGCGCGACATCGACGAGGCGGCGCGGATCGACGGCGCCGGGTTCTGGCGGCGGATGTTCGAGGTGACGATCCCGCTGACGCTGCCGGTGATCGCGGTCGCCGGGCTGTTCGGCGCGATCATGACGTTCACCGACATGACCGTCCCGTACGTGCTGACCCGGGGCGGGCCGACGCACTCGACGGACGTCCTCGCGTCGTGGGCGTACTTCCGCGGCATCGAGGGCGGCGACGTCGGGCAGGGCGCGGCGATCGCGCTGTTCCTGTTCCCGCTGCTGCTCGCGGGCGCGGTCGCGATCCTGCGCGCGGTCCGAAGGCTGGAGGCCGGATGACGGAACGCAGCGAGCGCAGCGAGCGAAGTGAGGGCATCCGGCGGCGGTCGCCGGGGGGTGTGGGGGGTCGCCCCCCACAAGGTGATCGGATAACGGAACGCAGCGAGACGGCGGCGACCACCACCGCGCGGGAGACGGCCGCGCTTCGGCGCAAGTACGCGCGGCGGCACGCGGCGGCCCGGGCCGGCGTCTACACGGCGGCGTTCCTGGCGGCGCTGGTGTGCGCGCTGCCGTTCCTGTGGAGCGTGGTCAGCGCGTTCAAGATGAACCAGGACCTCTACAACCCCGAGAGCAACCCGTTCTACTTCAACGAGCCCGCGACGCCCGACCACGTGACGTTCCTGTTCTCCGACACGCCGTTCCTGACGTTCGTGGTGAACACGCTGATCGTCGGCGCGGCGGTGGTGGCGATCACGCTGCTGCTCGCGCTGCCGGCCGCGTACTCGCTGGCGCGCCTGGACCGGCCGTGGGGAACGCCGATGGGCATCGCGATCTTCATGGTCTACCTGGTGCCGCCGTCGCTGCTGTTCCTGTCGCTGACCCGCGTGGTGGTGGCGCTGCACCTGGAGGACACGCTCTGGTCGATGATCGTCGTGTATCCGACGATCACGGTCCCGGTGTCGGTGTGGCTGCTGATCGGGTTCCTCAAGGCCGTCCCGAAGGACGTCGAGGAGCAGGCGATGGTGGACGGCTACAGCCGCCTGGGCGCGTTCCTGCGGACCGTCCTGCCGCTGGTGTTCCCCGGCATCGTGGCGGTCGTCGTGTTCAGCTTCACGCTCAC
The DNA here is from genome assembly GCF_900115095.1 of Actinomadura madurae. Lineage (GTDB taxonomy): Bacteria > Actinomycetota > Actinomycetes > Streptosporangiales > Streptosporangiaceae > Spirillospora > Spirillospora madurae. Next base: position 3,673 of record NZ_FOVH01000015.1, on the reverse strand, counting down.
GTCCAGCGAGTTCGTGTACGCGCTGGCGTTCGTGTCGGCGAGCCCGGAGATGGTGGTCAGCACCGGCGTGCCCACCCAGCTGGTCCGCGGGGACGTGTTCTTCTGGCAGTCGCTCCAGGCGTCCACCGTGATCACGGCGGTGCCGATCGCGTTCCTGTTCAACCTGTTCCTGGACCGCTTCGTCACCGGCTTCACCATGGGAGCCGTCAAGACCTAGGGGGCCTGATAGAGATGGAGGGACACGAAGATCTGATGTAGGAGGTCGCCATGCCCGGCAAGCCGCCGCTTCCGCACGAGTACCTGCCCGAGGTCCCGTCGTTCACCGTCACCAGCGACGACATCGCCGACGGCGAGCGGCTCCCTGACACGCATGTGTTCGATGACTGGGGTTTCAGCGGCGGCAACGAGTCCCCGCACCTGAGCTGGTCGGGCTTCCCCGCCGAGACCAAGAGCTTCGCGGTGACCTGCTTCGACCCGGACGCGCCGACCGGCAGCGGCTTCTGGCACTGGTCGCTCTTCGACATCCCCGCGACGGTGACCGAGCTGCCCACCGGCGCCGGCACCGCGGACTCGAAGATCGGCGTGCACGCCCGCACCGACTACGGGACCAAGGCGTTCGGCGGCGCCGCGCCTCCGCCCGGCGACCCGCACCGCTACGTGTTCACCGTGCACGCGCTGGACGTGGAGTCGCTGGGCCTGGACTCCGACACGTCCCCGGCGGTCGTGGGCTTCAACATCACCGCCCACACTCTGGCCCGCGCCACGATCGTCCCCGTGTACGGCACCTGAGCCGCCGACCGTTTCAGGGGCCGTCCCGGAGCGCCGGGGCGGCCTCCGGCGTCTCCGGGGGCGTTCCGGCGAGGACGTCGCCGACGGCGGTCCGCCGGTAGAGGACGGACCGGCCGCTGCGCTCCCGCGTGACGAGCCCGGCCGCGCGCAGCACCGCGAGGTGGTCGCCGATCCCGCCGAGGCTCATCCGCAGCCGCGCGCTCAGCCAGGTGGTCGTCGCCGGGTCGGCGAGGAGGCGGAGCAGGTCGGCGCGGGTGCGCCCCACCAGCTTCGCGAGCGCGTCGGAGTCGTGCGGCGGACGGGTCTCCCAGAGCGCCGCCACTCCCCTGGCGCGGTACATGAGCGTGTAAGGCCAGTCCTGTTCGAGCGCGGCGCCCAGGTCAGAGAAGATCACGGGCACGAACGTCAGCCCGGCGCCGCCGAGGCGGAAGGTGGCGTCGGCGCGGATGTCCGCCTCGATGACCCCGTCCCGCCACCGCACCTGCCGGGACAGGCCGTCCAGCGCCTCCGCCCAGCCGTAGGCCGCCAGGCGCCCGGCGCGGTGCACGATGTCGCGTTCGAGGATCGACCGCAGCACCGGCCAGTCGGGCTCCAGCAGGACGCGCCAGGCGGTCTCCAGCCCGGTCGCGAGGCGGTCGACCACGTCGGGGGCGTCCAGCACGTCCCGGACGGCGGCGTCCGGTTCCGGCAGGCCCGTGAGGTTGCGGGCGATCTCCCGGCGCGCCTGGTCGAGCGGCGTCGCCCGCACGACCGCGAGCTGGTCGGGGACGGTCAGGTTCGGCCGGGCGGGCGGCGGGACGACGAAGTCGGCCATGTACCCGTGCGGGCGGCGCAGGAAGGCCAGCGCGCGTATCGCCGGGTCGCCGGCGATGCACCGGTACGCGGGGCGGGTGCGCTCCACCCACGGGCCGAGCGGCCCGACGGGCATCCGGCCGGCGAGCAGCCCGAGCGCGCCGTGCACCTCGATCAGGGGCGCGATCCCGAACCGGCTGGCCGCGAGGTCGCCCGGCCCCACCTCGATGCGGTACATGTTTCGCTCCTCCCCGAAACATTGTCCGGCACGGGGGCGGCGGCCCCAGAGTCGCCGTCATGATCGCTCCTCCCGCCGCTTCCGCGCGCTACCGCGACGTGTTCGGCGTCGCCGAGTTCCGGACCCTGTTCTCCCTCCAGACGCTCCAGGTGGGCGGCGACTCGGTCCGCACGATCGCGCTGTCGGTGCAGACGTTCGAGCGGACGGGCTCGCCCGCCGCGGCGGCGCTCGTGTTCGCCGCCGGGATGCTCCCGTACGTGGTGGGCGGCGCGCTGCTGCTGTCGCTCGCCGACCGCGTCCCGGTCCGGCGGCTCCTCACCGGCTACCACCTGCTGCGGCTCGCGGTCACGGCCGTCCTGGCGGCCGGCGGGCTCCCGGTGCCGGCGGTCATGGCGCTGCTGGTCGCGGTCGGGCTGTTCGCCCCGGTGGGCGGCGCGGCCGTCCAGGCCCGGCTGCCCGCCCTGCTGCCGGGGGACGGCTACGTCCTCGGCCGGTCGCTGTTCACGATGACCAGCGCGGGCGCCCAGATCGCCGGGCAGGCGGCGGGCGGGCTGCTGCTGTCGCTGGTGACGCCGTCCGGGGCGCTGTGGCTCGCGGCGGCGGGCGCCGCGGTCGCCGCCGGGCTGGCGCGGTTCCGCCTCCCGGAGACCCCCGCGGCGTCCCGGGCCCCGTCCTCGGGGACGGCGCGGACCACGTGGCGGGTCAACCGGCGCCTGCTGGGCGACCGGACCACGCGCGGTCTCCTGCTGGCCGGCTGGCTGCCGATCTCGTTGTCGGTCGGCTCCGAGGGCGTGGCCGTTCCGTACGCGGGCGGCCTGGGCGACCCGGACGGGGCCGGCCTGCTGCTGTCGGCCGCCGCGGCCGGGATGTTCGCGGGCAACCTCGTGGTGGGCCGCTGGGTCCGCCCGGACCTGCGCGAGCGCCTCACGCTGCCGCTGGCCGCGCTGACCGGCGCGCCGCTCCTGCTGTTCGCCTTCACTCCGGGGCTGGCGGCGGCGTGCGCGCTGATGGCCGCGGGGACGGTCGGGCTGGGCTACGAGCTGGCCGTGCAGCGCCGCCTCGTGGACGCGGCGCCGGAGGCGATCCGCGGGCAGGCGATCGGCCTGTACGGAAGCGGCCTGATGACCGGCCAGGCCGCCGGGATCGGCGCGGCGGGCGCCCTCGGCGAGTTCCTGGCGCCCGGCGGCGTCATGGTGCTCTGCGGCGCCGCCACGCTGATCGCCTGCCTGCTCCTGGCCCGCCATCTCCGCTGACGGGCGGGTGGCGTGTCGCCCTCCCGGGAGGGCGACACGCCACCTGTGCGACGGCTACTTCTCCCAGGGGAAGCGGTCGGTGAAGGCGGGTTTGAGGTCGTCCAGCCAGACCGCGTCGGGGTCGTAGTGGGCGAAGAAGGGCTTGCCGACCAGGTCGGCGTCGCGGCACTGGATGAAGTGCAACGCCAACACCTTGTGGCCCATCACCTCCACCACCCCGTCCACGCAGACCTTGCCGGGGGTGGCCGACATCGACGGGCCTCGCACCGTCCGCGCCAGCCCCGAGACGTTCTTGTAGGCGTCCCGGAAGATCTCATACGCCCGCGCCAGCGGTACCGCGAAGTAGTCCTGCGGGCCGGTGTCACGCTCGACGAACATGTAGTACGGCACCAGCCCCAGCCGGGTCTGGGTCCGCCACATGCCCTCCCACACCGCCGGATCATCGTTGATCGTGCGGATCAGCGGCGCTTGGGTCCGGATCACCGCGCCGGTGTCGCGGATCCGGCGGCACGCCTCGGTCACCATCAGCGGCTCCAACTCCCGCGGATGGGTGAAGTGCGCCATGAACGCCAGGTTCTTACCCGACTCCACCACCTGCTCG
>NZ_FOVH01000038.1 GCF_900115095.1 Actinomadura madurae | reverse complement strand
GGACCTGCTGCCGCAGCACATCCAGCAGCCGCAGCGTGACCCGCTGCTTCTCCCACCGCACGAAGTACCAGTACACCGTCTGCCAAGGCGGGAAGTCGGCGGGCAGCTGCCGCCACGGGCATCCGGTGCGCACCACGTACAGCACCGCGTCCACGATCTCGCGCCGCGAATGCTTCTCCGGGCGCCCGCCGCTGCCGGCCGGTGGCAGCAGCGGCTGCACCAGCGCCCACTCCTCATCGGTCAGGTCCGACGGGTAACACGACGTCCGAGCCATCGCCACACCCTGCACGAACCGGCACACCGCATCACGCAGACACACCGACCGAGATCAACTTCTCAAACACGCACTTAGACTGCGTATGGGTCCCAGTAGGTGGCGTAGCGCAGCAGCGAGCGAGCCAGGTCTGGGTGGGTTGCGGCCCATCGGGTATCGAAGAGGAACCATTGATCGAACCCGAAGAAGCCGTCGATGTACCGGGCGACCTGCGTGATGTGGACGTCCAGCCGGGTCAGGGACTCGTCGGGCCGCACCGAGCGAAGCATGGCTGGCATCTCGCCGTGGATCGCCTCATGTGCGAGTGGCCGGTCGATGCCGGCGGGCGCCGGGGCGTATCCGCCCAGCCTGGCGTAGCGCTCCATTGCCGGGCTGATGTCGTCCTCTCCGGGAGCGACCAGTGCCCGCAGCAGGCGGGCGTCATGCGGCCAGCGGTGGGCGCCGGGTCCGTCGGTGCCCCGCAATCGGGCGGCGAGTTCCGGCAGGGTCAGACCGGGGAAGATCATGGCGCCGACCAGGTTCAGGTTCCGATGGACGTCGGGCGATTCCCAACACAGGCAGACTGAGAAGACCGCTTCGGGCCCCGGTGGGGCGAGCCGGACGGTACGGACCGGTATGCCAGGGCTGAAGACCGCACCGGACGCGGCGGCATCGGTGGGCAGCGGCCAGGTGTCGTGCAGCAGGAACGCGAGCCGCTCGGGCAGGGCGGCGGCGCTCTTGTCGTCGATGAAGTAGTAGGCGAGGTCCACTTCGTCGTCGTCGGTGCGCACTGTCAGGGCATGCTCGCCGAGCCGGATGAAGTCGGTGTCCCCCTCGACCCACAGGTGCTCGTGCAGCAGCTCGCGCAGTTCGTCGATGCTCTGCGGCTCGGGGAGGTTTCGCTTCTGGGCCTCGTCGAAGATCGAGTCGAGGCGGTAGACATGGCCGCCCAGCTCGCCGGCGATCCATGCTTCCGGGTCGGCGCTTTTCCAGCCGCGGCGGAACCAACCGAGCACGGTGGTGTCGGGTACCGTGACCACCCGCTTACTGAACGGCGATTCCTCTCGCCACCGAGACACGAAATACACGCGCCTGACTCTAGGCCAGCGGTCCATTCCGAGTATGCGCGCGGCGGTAACGGTCACGACCGGGCGAGAGAATGGCGGGCAGCCACCGTGCCGCCCGAGCAGGACCATGGCGGTACCCGGTCTCCGGTCGCTGGCCTGGCCCACACCGCTCATCAGCACCAGCTAGCGATCAGCGGCATCAGCGGACGTTCGTGATGAACGTATGGACCGGGCATGCGGATGGGGCCGCGAGTCTGGCGACCGCAGTGCCGCAGCCTTATCCCTGCCCTCAAGTACTTCAGCGACGGCCCCAAGATCCGGATTCAGTTACCCTGGGCGTTATGCAGATCCCCGGGCTCGGCCGCCTGGTCGAAGACGCTCAGCTGGGCTGGTACCAAAGTGAACCCGTTCCCGTACCTGTGTTGGGTGATGCGCCATGCCGCTTCATCGTTGACGGCTATGTCGATGACCCTGCGCCCGAGGAGTTCCACGCTGCGATCCATGCGTTCCTGACGCTCGACCGGTCGGCGTTGATCACGGCCACACCGTCGATCTTCGCCTACTACCGCGATATCACCGAGGAAATTTTGGCTTCCGGTGACGACGAGTGGTATGTCGAAATTGAAGGTTCAGGCGACGTGCTTGACCACGTCTGGTTCGGGAACGAGCCGATGGTTGTCCGAGATTCACGCGGTGACGGGCATGTTTATGTGTCGCTGGAGTGCGAATGCGACTGGGAGCAAGAGCATGGCCTGCAGTTGGTGTTCAGAGATGGCCGCACGGTGACCAAGGTCGGCCCTTGCGACGGTCACCTGACCAACTCAGCCGCCTGGGGCGATGACTCCCTCGACGGGATCGTTTACCACAACTCTCGTTGACGATACCGCCGTCAGAGAAATCGACACGTCGTACACCACCTCACGGCGCTGACCAAGGCACGTCCGCCTAGAGGAGCGCCTCGATGGGCACGAGATCGCTGTTCAACTTCCGAGCAGCGGCAGAAAAGTACGCTAGAGATGCGGCCGCTAGTGATCGTCCGTGCTTTGATCAGACTTCGTGGCCGCGGGATGGGAGCGTGAAGACGTCACCGCGAAGACAGTCACTCCTGGGATCGGGCGACAAGGGAGCCGGTTCGCCGAGGACGATCTGCGCGCGCGTCGCCGAATAGGCCAGCGTGCTCAAGGATGACGGACACGCGGAAACACGCTGGTCCCGGGATGGTCGTTGCGGAACCTGGACAGTGCTGTGGCCGTCACCTTGGTATCGACGAGGTCGAGGTGGTCGAGGTCGTACCGCTCGAGCACCGGGACAATCGCATCGCTGACCGGTGTCCCGCGAAGGCTCAGCGATCTGATGCGCGTGACGCCGTCGAGTAGCGTGATCAGGTCCTCATCGGCGGCAGCGGTGAGGCGGATGGTCAGATTGTCAAGCTTTGCCGGCAGGCTCGTCGAGCCGGCGACGTTGGCGGCCGTAAGGCTCACGCCGTGCAGGGACGGAGAGAAAGCAGCGTCCAACCGGAGAGTGTCCTTCGCGCTGAGGCGCACGTTCCTAAGGTGGGGGGCGACTTCGGTCAGCATTGCCTGACCCCATGGATGCGGCGGAAGGTTGGTAATTGTCAGATCGGCGAGAGCGCCGAGTTGCCCGCCGTCGGCGCCGACACGGAATGCGCTCGGTTCACTGAGATGCAGGCGCAAGATCCGTAGTTTCGGGAATCGCAGGAAGGCCGACATGGCTTCGGCCTCGATTGTGCACGCCTGATGCTCGAAGATCTCAACGCATGGCAGATCCGGCAAGGCGGAAAGTAGCTGGTCATCGAACTCTTCGGTCATCAGGGCGAACGACCACACCTTGCTAGAGGCGGTCGCCAGATGTTCGAGGTCGGAACGATGCCAGCATTCAGCGCGCGTGTGAATACTGAACGGAGTTCCGTCGTGCCGAGGCGGCGGCGCTGGACCCAGAACATGAAATGGCGGTGCCCCCTCTTGGGAGTGATAGAGCCGGGAATCGTCATTCGTGAAGCGCCCGCAACACACGACTTCGACAACCGTCGCCGTCCCCGTCTCACTGACCACCGCAACATTCACCCATTCGGGAACGTGGCCGTCGCGCCACAATTCAGCCACGGCGGTTTCCGCGTCACATCTGCTCAGTGCGGCAGCCCGACGATGGCCGCTGTCCTCCGGAAATCTCAACTCGCCGGGTTATGGCGCGTGCCCGTCGTAGGACTGGTTGAGCCGAACCCGGAACACCAACGGCTCCGGCAACTCTTCGGAAACCAGCGACTGGGCGAACTGTCGTGCGGCCCGAACTGAAGCACTAAACCGCGCGGCGAACACCTCTCGATTCACCTGACCAGCCTACAGTCCGACCATCCAGGACCAACCATCCGGTCATCGGCAGAAGAGGATGGTCGTTGGCATACTTTGAGGTGCTGGCAGGCACCAGTTCGTGGGAGCGAGCCGAAGCCGAACCCATTGTCTCCCCCACTACCGATCTGCCCTACACGCCGCACCGTGGAGTGCTTCTGGATGTAGTTGGGGCCCGATCCATGTGCTGCATGAGTGCCTGGACGCCCCGGACGCGGTCGGCCGGCGGGTGGTGGACTCCGTCGGGCGGAGATGGTCAACTTCGCAACAAAGGACGGCCGATCAAGAGCTGGACGTGAGCGACAGGGACCTGCCCTCAAAGCTCCCAAGCCCTCGGAGGACGCACCGGCGGCTCACGCAAGACAGTGAGTCCCTGGTGAGGCTTGACCATCGCACACGTTAGGTAGTCGCCTTATAGCGCTGCGTGGTAGATTGGCGGTAACACAATCCGCTTATCGGCTTCTCGCTCGTGAGCGACCTGGGTTTTCGCAGGTCAGTACAGCGCTCAGACGTTGTGACCTGAAAAGCGGAAGGTCGGCGGTTCGACCCCGCCCCTGCCCACCTCCACACCTCTGACCAGCCGAAACACGGTCAGAGGCGCTTCAGTTTCTGGCCCCGAAGCGGCCTCAAGCGGATGTACACCGCTCGAACACCTTCCGCCTACCGCATGCAGAAGTCCCCGCCGCCGACTCAGCGAACCTGACTCCAGGAACGCCGCGCTCCCACCGGCAGCCAACGCCAACACAGTAAAGGACACCCCGGAGCGCTCAGCAGTATGAGTGAACGTCTGCAGCGCGAGTTCGAGGGCGTTTACAGGACGATCTACTCGTCGGCGTGACCGATCTCGGACGTCTGACCACCGTCGACCTAACTTCCGAACGTCAGTCGATGGTGCCTGAAGAATCCAGCCACCGTTGAAACCACGAATTCCATGCTGTGAAGACATCTTTCGGTGCCTTCACTCGCGCCGTGCGGCAGCACCTTTCTAAGGGCCGGGCGGTCATGTTGAAGTCAAGGACACTGCCATCGGGTTCGCGGAGGAGCCGCCGAGCGCGGTATCCGGGGAGGATGGCCTTCCCCAGTCGGCGGCACGACGGGTGACACCTCGAGTTCGGCGATGATGGAGCGGCTGGTGTCCAGCAAGGCGTTGTCGATGTGCGTTCTCTGTCGACCCGAAGTCGGCGTCAACCCTCCGAACCTCCAGGAGCCTGGAGACGCTCGGTCGCGACCCGGCAGGGAAAGGCGGGGAGCCCGGGTGGGAGTCCGGGCTTCCCCCCGCCGTCACCGTCAGTGCGCTGTCATCGAATCCCAAGACCGAATGGAGCGTCTAGGCGGCTGAGGTCCACGATGCCCGGTCCTCGGCTCGAAGACCATCGTGGTGAACACGCCATGTTCAGCCACCTCGCACTCGTTCTGACAGCACTGAACGGATTCTTACGCCGGGACGGGCCGGTCGGGCTGTAACAGAGCGTGCGAGTACGTAAATCCCCGCATGAACCGCTTCCGCACGCCTTCGGCGTAGGCCACGATGTTGTGCGGACGCTGCCTCCGTTCGGCCCTTCTGTGGGAGATCGGGTCGCTGGGTGCGGTCGGTAGGCGTCACGACATGGATCCCAAGACCGAGCGGACAGCGAATGAAGCTCACAGTGCAGGTCGACGACGTACCGGCGTGGCCGATCCCGGTGGCACACTTGATCAATGCGTGCGGAGGGTTTGCGTACCTCCTGCAGGGAGCGTCGGGGCCGCTGGGCACCGTGGTGACGCTGGCTGTGGGAGCCTCACTAGGGCAACTCGCGGGCGCGTCTGCCCAACAGCGCCGATCTTGAACGCTGCGAGATCACGATGAAACACTCCAACGAGTGTGCGCCTTTCGAAGAGCTGGTTGCCGGACTCGTGCAAGGACGTCAGCGTGATGGTCTGCCGCAGCTGCTCGCGCCGCTCGGGCGACGCCTCGTCGACCCGAATGCTCCGCTTCCGGGCTGGCAGGAATGCCGCCGAGTACTGGAGCAACTGGGGATGCCGCCAGGTGAGGCGTCGACGTTTGAGGCAGCACATGAGCAAGCCACCCGGTATCGACGGCCAACACGGCCACAGCCGCTCCAAGCACTCGCATCGGCACAGGCCTCAGGTTCCGTGACACCGAATCCAACGCGGGAGGTGAACCGTCAGCGACGGGTACCCGAGGACATCGAAGGGCATGATCGCAAACCCGATCCGCTCACGGAGGATCCTCAACCGAGCACCTTCGCAGAACTGGACGTCATCTTGCGGCGGTACTGGCGGTGGGCCGGTCGCATCCCCACCCGGGAACTGGCCAGGCGGTCCGGCGGCATGTTCTCGCATGCAACGGCTCATAAAGTGACTGGGAACCGCCGAGCCACAGCAACGGCGTTTAGCGCCAGGCTTGATTACCTCACCGCCTTCGTTGCGGCATGCGGAGGCAGTGACGGAGATCAACGTCGATGGAGCAGCGCTTGGCGCTCGATTGAGATGCGGGACGATGACCTATGAGCTCGCTGATACGTCAGTGGGACCCGGCCAGCATCGGAATCTCGTCGACCGTCACAGAACAGTATTCGAGGGCGGTGCTCCGGAGGTGCCGCCATCATTAGGCCAACTCAGACGCCCCCTCCTTTCGGTCGGCTCCCGCTGGTAGGGCAGGACGAGGCACTAGAGGCCTTTGACCGTGCGATGGCGGCGACCGAACACGGTGGTTACGGCTTTGTGGCTCTGCGTGGCGACCCGGGGGCTGGCAAGACACGGCTATTGAATGCGCTGGCCAACGTCGCGAGTTCACGTCGACTGGTTCTGATGGGTCAGGCGGCGGGACTGCCGGCGGAGCCGTGGGGAGTTGTCGTCGATGCGGTCGACGGCTATCTGGCCGACTGTCGGCTTGCACTTCCGCGTCCTGCCCTAACGCAGCTGACAGGAGTCCTTTCAAACCTGTATCGACGCGCCACAACCGACGCCGTACCTCCTGCCAGAGCGAGCACTGGAGGAACCGAGGACGGGACTGTCACACTGCATCAAGCCATGAGACTCCTGTTGGAGGAGATCGCCGCGCCTTCTGGGTTGGTGCTGATTTTGGACGAGCTACACCGAGCCGACAATGCCACCCTGGCGCTGCTGGAAGACATGGTCCGGCATCCACCGCGCGGAAGGATCCTCATAGCGGTGGCCTACCGACCTCGCCAGGCTCCAGCAGCGTTGACAGCACTGATCGAACGTGCCGAACCGACTTGCGCACTAATTCCCGTGCCTGCCCTGACGCCCCGTCAAGGAACCGAACTCCTCAGGCATCTGAATTTCGAGGGCATGCCGGAGGAACAAGCAGCACTCTTTGCGGCCAGCCAAGGCAACCCGCTGTACCTGGAGGCTTTGGGTCGCATGGCTCAGAACCACGACGGCGTCTTGGAAGCTTTGGCTCAACCTCTGCCCTCACACAGCGCACCGACGCTCCCGTCCGCGGTCACAGCCATGCTGACGCTTGAGATGCACAGTTTGCCGATGTCGGCGCGGCGAGCCTTGCAGGCAGCAGCAACAGCCGCGCAAGCTTTCGATGTCTCGCACGTTGCAGCCGCTGCTCAACTGTCGCCGGAAGCAGCTCAGACGGCTATGGATCAACTACGCGCCCACGACATCATCCGGCCGACTACCAATGACAGGTTCGCCTTCCGACATCCACTTCTTCGGCATACAGCCCACGTCTTGGGTCCCCCCTCGCCGGCCAAGCCGCGAAGCACTTCGGCCCCGCTTGAAGAACGCCAGCCCCTTCCAGTGACCGGCATAGGTGCAAGCGGCATGGGTGCGCCCATGCCAGAGGCTCGCGATCGAGTCGGTGTGACCCCGTTGGTGGGGCGACGGGATGCGTTGGACGCACTGGAGCGCGCCCTCGACAGCGCCGAGGCCGGGTACGGCTTCCTGGCGCTGGTGGGCGAGCCGGGCGTGGGGAAGACGCGGCTGCTGGGCGAACTGGCCGACGCGGCGACGGCACGGAGGCTGCCGTTCGTGGCGGGCCGCGCGGCGGAGTTCGAGCAGGAGATGCCGTTCGGGGCCGTCATCGACGCACTCGACGACCGGCTAGAGGAGCACGCGCTCGACCTGCCGCCCGCCGCGCTGCGGCTGTTGGGCTCAGTGTTCCCGGGACTCGCCGACCTCGCCGCCGACCCGCCAGCGACGTCCCCTGTTTCGCAGGTCGCTCGCTACCAGATGCACCGGACGATGCGACAGCTGCTGGAACGGCTCGCGGCTCCGTCCGGACTCGTCCTGATCCTGGACGACCTGCACTGGGCCGACGACGCGACCGTGGAGCTACTGGACCACTTGGTCCGGCATCCGCCGCGTGCACGGGTACTGATCGCGGTCGCCTACCGTCCGGCACAGGCGTCACCGCGGCTGGCGGCGCTGGTGGACGCGGCGGGCGCGCAAGGCGTACAGGTGTCTGTCGACCCGTTCACGCAGAGCGAGGTCGCGCAGTTCCTCGGCCCGGACGTAAGCCAGTCACGGTACGAGGCGCTCTACAAGGTCAGTGGCGGCAACCCGTTCTACCTCGAAGCACTGGCGAGGATCGAAGCCTCCGGCGATTCGGCCAGCGTCACGAGCGGGTTGGGAGGGCATGCGTGGGAGGAGGGTGTAGCGAATCTGCCCGAGGCGCCGCGCGCCGTGCGAGCGGCCATTCAGATCGAGCTGAGCGCACTGCCGCCCGACGCGCTGCTGATAGCGCGCGGTGCGGCCGTCGCTGCCGACGTGTTCGAGCCGACCCTCGCCGCAGTGGCCGCAGAGATGGACCTGGCCAAGGCGCTGGCCGCGCTGGACGTGCTGGCCGCGCACGACGTGGTGCGGCCCGCACGGGGGGGCCGGTTCCGGTTCCGGCATCCACTCGTCCGGCACGTCGCCTACGCCTCGACGGCTGCGGGCTGGCGGCTGGCCGCACACGACCGCGTCTCGTCCCGGCTGGCCGAGCTCGGCGCGCCGGCCACGGTCCGCGCCCATCACGTGGTGCGCTCGGCCCGCTTCGGCGACCGTGACGCCATCGCCACGCTGGTAGACGCGGCGCGCGCCGTAAGCCTCCATACGCCCGCCGCCGCCGCCTTCTGGCTGGAGGCCGCACTGGAGCTGATGCCGGACGAGACCAACACACCGGGCGCGGTAGTGTCCGACGACACGCACCCCGACCGGGTCGAGCTGCTGATGCAACTCACCCACGTGCAAGCCGTCAGCGGCCACGCCGAGGAGGGCCGCCAGACGGCGCGGACCCTGCTTGGGCTGCTGCCACCGGAGGACACCGTCCGCCGGGCAAGGACCGTCCAGCTGTGCGCGGTGATGGAGCGGCAGCTCGGCCGCATCCACGAGGCCCGCGCTATCGTGCTGGACGAGCTGCGCCGCACCACCGACCGGCAGACCCCCGAGGCCATCTTGCTGCGCATCCGCCTGGTCGCCGACCGCATCCAGCGCATCGACATCCGCAGCTCGCAGGCCGTTCTCGACACGATCCCCGAGAGCGCCCCCGAGTGGAACCCCGGCCTGACGGCCGCGGTCGCCTCGATGCGGCCGATGGTGTCCTACGCGCGCGGAGAGATCGAGGAGGCCATCGCCTACGCGCAGACCGCCGACCAGCTGTTCTCCGCAGCGTCCGACCACGCCTTCGCAGACTGCCTGGACTGCGTCCTGTGGCTGGTGTGGGCCGAACTTTCCCTCGGGATGTACGACAACGCGCTTCGGCACGTCGAGCGACTTGTGACTATCGCCCGGGAAACGGGCCAGATCTACATCCTCGGGTACATGCTCGCCAGCCAGTCCCGTTCCCTGCTCCTGAAAGGGCGCCCAGAGGAGGCGCTTGCGTCCGCCGACGAGGCTATCGCTGTGGGGCGCGACCTGCGCTCGCAGGAGGTCCTCGCTTACGGGCTGACCCAGCAGTGCCTTGCAGCCAGCTACATGGGCGACCATGACCGGGCGCTGCAGGCCGGGGACCAGGCGGTCGCCAACGACACCGGGTCCGGCGAGTGGTGGACGCACATGGCGCACATCGCCCGCGCCATCGCGATCATCTACGCGGGACGGCCGGACGAGGGCGCCGAGGCACTGATCGCCGCGTGCGGCGACGGGACCCAGGGCCTGGACTTCAGCACCTTGGTCGTCTGCGCCGAGACGCTCGCCTCCGTCCGCGCCGCGCAGGACGACCACGCCGACGCCGCCCACTGGGCGGAAATCGCCGAGGGGATCGCCAACCCGGCGCTGGCCGGGGACGTCGGGCTTGCCCGGCTCGCCCGCGCGCACGCCGTCCGCGCCGCCGACCCGGCGCGGGCCGGGGCGCTGGCGGCCGAGGCCGCCGATCTGCTCGCCAAGACGGGGCGGCGCCCGGAGGCGGGCCGTGCCGAACTGGCCGCCGGGATCGCTCTCGCGGCCGCCGGGGACCGGGCCCACGCCCGCGAGCGGGTCCGTGCCGCCGCGGAGACCTTCCGCGCGTGTGGGATGCGGGGGCTGGAGGCGCAGGCCGTCCGCGAGCAGCGCCGCCTCGGGGTGCGGGTGCCGGCGCCCGGCGGTTCCACCGGCCCCGGGGGCGGCAGGAGCCCTAGGGAGAAGCTGCAGTTCGGGCTGTCGCCGCGCGAGCACGAGATCGCCGAGCTCGTCGCCAAGGGCTGCAGCAACCAGCAGATCGCCGAGCGGCTGTTCCTCAGCGTCCGGACGGTGGAAACGCACTTGGTGCGGGTATTCGCCAAGATCGGCGTCTCTTCGCGGGTCGGCGTCGCGACGGCGATAAACCGGCCCGACTGACTATCCCGCCGCCAAGGCGACTTCTAGGAGAGCGATCTCCTGCGACGCTGCGCCCGCATCAGGCGCAAAGACCAGACGGACCACACGCGGCAGAAGAGTGCGTGCGTTTGAATAAGGCCCCGGTGCTCGGGGAGCTGTGCCTCGACAGCTAGCCTCGATCTTTCATGAGGCTGGTTGGGCCGCGTAGCGGCCCAACCGGCTGGTGCTTTTCAGCGGCGGGTCAGCGTGGTGGCCCAGCTGTCGCGCTGGGTGGGCGGGGTTCCACGGGCCCGGGCGGTCTCCTTCCTTGCGTTGATGGGGCGGTTGGTCTTGGTCAGGGTGCCGGCAGCATCTGCAGGCGGGTGATCGCGGTGGCGATCAGGTCCGCCCAGGGCCAACAGCGGGCCAGACGCAGGCGCAGCCGCCGTCCGTCTCGCACCAGCCGTCCAGCGGCGGAGAACATCCGCAGCCGCAGGCGCTTGGGTTCCCATCGCCGGGCGGGGCGATCGTGGAGTGCGAGCATCTGGGCCCAGGCGGTCACCTCCGAGGCCAGCGCGACCAGTTCGAGCCAGAGCTCGTTCTGGGCGAACCCGTGCAGGGGCAGGTTGCGCAGCCCGGTGTCTTTGGCGCACCGGATGCGGTCTTCGCAGCGGGCCCGGCGGCGGTGCCGTAGTTCCAGGTCTGCCAGCTGCCCGTGTTTGCCGCCGGTGCGGGTTCCGGTGACGAAACATGTGAAGCGGTGCCCATCGAGATCGGTGAATCGCAGCCGGGCGCCGGGGTGGGGGCGTTCGCGGCGGACGATGACCCGCGTCCCCTTCGGCCACGACGACAGGTCGAGCATGCCGGTCAGCTCGGCCACCCACGCCCCCGGGCGGGGCCGGCGGCCGGCGTCGTAGGCGCACTGCCACACCCGCTCGGGCAGGGCCAGAATCGCCGCGCAGATGTCGTCGGTCAGGTTGAACCCGATCGAGTACTTCAGCCGACGGGAGGCGACCCATTCCAGGAAGCCATGGGTGCCACCGCCCGAATCGGTCCGGATCAGCACCTGTTTGTGCAGGTGGGCGGGAATCTGCTGGAGTGCCGCCCGGCCGGCGGTGATGTGGTCGGCGGCGGTGTTGGACCCGGCGTTGCCCGCCCGCAGCACCAGCGCGGCGGCCTCACCGGTCCCGCCCTCGCCGTGGTCGATGAACGCCGTCATCGGATGGAACCCGAACGTGTGTCTCCAGGTCGGCGCCGCCCGTTGCTTCTCCGAGTGCGCGATCACGATGGTGGCGTCCAGGTCCACCGGGATCAGGCCCCCGCCGGCGCCTGGAGCGCGGTCGCCGGCCAGCAACCAGGCCCGCGCGCGTGACGCCGCCCGCGCCCGCCGGATCGCCCGCAACGCCTTGGTCCCGGCCTCGGCCAGCGTGGTGACCAGCCGCGACACCGTCGGGTCAGAAGCGATAGGGCCGAACAATTCGGGTGAGGACCGCAGCACCGCGATGTCGGCCAGGCAGTCCCCGCCCAGCGCGAGCGTGATCGCCAGATCTGCCCGGATCGTGCACCGCCCGCGGTGCGCGCCAGCGCTCCAACGCCTCCGACAGGCCTCGGTCCAGCCCCGTCGCCCGCAGCGTCTCCAGCAACAGCAGGCCACCGGCCCGGCAGACGATCCCCGCACCGTCCCCAGAGACGACGATCTTGACCTTCCGGCCTGTAGAGTTCACTCGAAAAGTGCCTTCCGGCATGGACTGAATCGTGACTTCGCAATCCCGATCCTTCCAGGCCAGAGGCACTTTCCTCATGTCAACGATCAGACTCCACCGGCCCCAGGCGAAAGCCCGAGGTTAATACTCCAGCCGCACTTGGAGATCTCGGTCTGATCGAGGTCGGGACATGAGACGGCCACCGCTGTGATCGTGTGGGTGTGTTGAGACCAGACGATCGGCGGTGGCCGTGCCGCCCACTGTAGAAGATGTCGACCCGGCCGGGTGGGCTGATGGGTTTGATGAGCTGTTCGGGCAGGTGGTGGCCCCGTTCTTTGGCCGGCGGGAGCCCAGGGTGCGGGCCCGGTCGTATCTGCCGGGCCTGCTGAGCGGGCTGGAGCGCAAGAACGGCTGGTCGCTGGCGGAGTTCGCCGGGGACGCGCGGCCGGACGGGATGCAGCGGCTGCTCACCCACGCCAGATGGGACGCCGACCAGGTGCGGGACGCGCTGCGGGCGCAGGTGGCCGAGCGGATCGGCGACCCCGGCGGGGTGCTGGTGATCGACGACACCGGGTTTGAGAAGAAGGGCCGCCGCTCAGCGGGGGTGCAGCGCCAGTACACCGGCACCGCAGGCAAGATCACCAATTGTCAGATCGGGGTGTTCGCCTCGTATGTGAACCCCGACCGGCAGCGGGTTCTCATCGACCGGGAGCTGTATCTGCCCGAGTCCTGGTTCGCCGGCCCCGGCCGGCTCGCCGACGCGGGCGTTCCCGAGCGCGCACGGTTTGCGCCCAAGCCGGAGTTGGCCTGGCGGATGATCGAGCGCGCCTGCGATGACCCGCTGCTGATGTTCGGGTGGGTGACCGGCGACGAGGCCTACGGCGACAACACCGGGCTGCGGCGCCGCTGCGCCGGCCGCGGGATGAACTACGTGTTCGCGGTCTCCCGCGACCACCCGCTCGTGCTCGGCGGCGCCCGCACCAGAGCCGATGCCGCCTTCGCCGCCCTGCCGCAGACGGCGTGGCAGCGGCTCTCGTGCGGGGACGGGGCCAAAGGCCGCCGCTGGTACGACTGGGCGTGGATCGGCCTGGACCAACACCAGGGCGAACACCAGTGGATGCTGGCCCGCCGATCGATCAGCGACCCCACCGACCTGGCGTTCTACCGGTGCGCAGCGAACCGGCCGGTCGGCCTGTCCGAACTGGTGCGAGTGGCCGGATCCCGCTGGAGCATCGAGGAATGCTTTCAAGCGTCCAAGAACGAAGTCGGCCTCGATCACTACCAGGTCCGCAAGCACATCGCCTGGTACCGGCACATCACCTTGGCCATGGTCGCCCACGCCCACCTGGCCTTCCTGACCGCCGCCCCGCCTCCAGGCCCCGATAACGACACCCACGGCGGCGAGGCTCACGACCTCGCCACACAAGGGGGCTGCCCCGGCAGGGACGTTCGCCCTGTCGGCGGCATGATGGCCACAATCCAGACGATCTTGTCCCGCTCACCGTCAACGAGATCCGCCGCCCGCACGCCCATCTCCACCAGCCCCGACACCCGCCACGACACCGAATCCGCTGGTCACGCTGGCGACACCGCCATCAAGCCCGCGCCCGCCGCTGCCACTACCGGAGACAACGACGCATCATCGATCACTAAATGCGGCTGGACTATTAATCCAGTGAAGAATACGGAAAGAAAGAACTCATTCCAAATAGCGGCTTAATGAACTCCTTGCTAGGCCCTTTTATAAGCAAAAGTTCTAGATCCTCTTCGCCATCAAAAAACCCCCTCTGCATTGTGGTTATAGTGGGAAATCGAAGCCATCCAAATGTTTCAACTTGGCGAACCTGAACGTCGACGACAACGACAGCCGCCACCTCGAATGGCAAATTGGCATGATACAAATTCACGACCTGATCAATAAGGCACTCTGCGTCAAAGTTCTCCAAAAATGCTACGTCCTTGGGATCTTTCTTAAAGTCATGCCAGCGACCGACTATTGCTGCCAACTTCTCAAGATTAGAGATCATCTCCTTCGGCGTAAACTTGAAAGTCCAATTCTGCGGCGTCCCTTTGACGAATTCGACTATCCAGTCGATGGTCGCCAAATAATGCCATGGATCGCAATCTTTGCAGCCACCACGGCGATGCTTTTGAGCTTCATCATATGAGGCATCATGGAAGTGGACACCGCCACCAGCTTGGATGGTGACGGAATTATCTCCAGCAATTTGCTTCTGGTTCACTACTGCCCATTCTCAATGAAAGCGGCTATTGTCGCCTATTTGCATATCGTTCCCGGCTTGCAAGTTAACGGAATTGCTTCCGCTGCGCTGTGTTTGGGTCGGATTCGGGTTCCCGCGGCCACGCGTAGATGTGTATGTCTGAAAAATTGCAAAAATTGCCACACCCAAAGCGATGACACCAATCAAGGAGCTCACGACACTTGCTGTCTTATCAGCCTTATCAAGGCCGGATATTGCGTAAAAGGTGGCGAGAGCAACAACAATGAGTCCAACTAGGCCTACTCCACCCCACAGCGCCACGCGGTGTGTCCTGTTCATGGAGTAACGGTCTCAGATCAGAGAGCCTGACGTCCCGTGATCGCCTTCGAAGCCTCGTGCGGGGTGGCTGTGTTCGTTTGGGTCGCTTCTCCCTCCGCGGACGGAGCATCGCGGGGTCAGTGACGGCGGCGAGACCGAACCTGCGGATTCTGTGGCCAGGACAGGACGACCTTCGTGGACGTGCCAGGGCTTCTGTGAGGACTCAGTGCGTGTTTGAGAAGGATCTTGTTATAGGTATTCGAGGGGGCGCCGGCGTTGACGGACGGCGGGCTGCCCGCCGCGGGCCATGCGGCGGGTCATGAGGCCGATGGCGGCCCAGCGGATCATGGCTTCGCTGGTGGCGGGGTCGCGTTCGTAGTCGCGGGCCAGCCGCCGGTGCGCGGTCAACCACGCCAGAGTCCGCTCTACCGCCCACCGTCTGGGCAGTACGGCGAACCCTTTCTGATCAGCGGGTTTGCGGACGATGTCGATGGTGGTGCGGAGGGTCTGG
>NZ_FOVH01000042.1 GCF_900115095.1 Actinomadura madurae | reverse complement strand
CGCCGATCCGCTCCCGGCGCGGGCCGCGTCGGCGCCGTCCCGCCAAGCTGCACGGCGACAAGGGCTACGACTACGCCGACCTGCGGCGCTGGCTACGCAGGCGGGGCATCACGCCGCGCATCGCGCGCCGCGGCATCGAGTCCTCCGACCGGCTGGGGCGGCACCGCTGGGTGGTGGAACGGACGGTGTCCTGGCTGAGCGGCTGCCGCCGCCTGCACCGCCGCTACGAACGCAAGCCCGAGCACTTCCTGGCCTTCGTCGGTATCGCCGCCACCCTCATCTGTCACCGCCGACTCGCCAAATGAGATGACGTCTAAGCGCGGCGCGGGCTTTTCAGCGGCGGACCAGGGCAACTCCCTCTGGTGATTGACCGAGCGCCCTATGCGCGCATCGCCGCCTCATGCAAAAAGCGTAGATGGGGCCTGATTTGGGAGGGAGGAGAACGGACCGGCCACGGCCTAGAACTGGTAGACGGGCCGAGGTAGGAGGGCCGATGAATGGCGCGGTTCGCCAGACGTCAGGAAGACTTCGACCACACGAGATGGCTCGGTCTCATCGATGTCACCGGACCGTTTCTCAGCCTTCCGATCCTCCGCCGAACCTGGCCCGCACTTGACGCGCTGGGCAAGGCGGCCCGTGAGCGTCTCCGGCTGGAGCACAAGGCTCTTCCGGGGCGGCCGTGGGTCGACTACGTCCTCACCGAACTTCTCGGCTGGGATGACCTTGTCCACTTCGAGACCGATGTGGGCAACCTGGTCATGGACGTCCCCGCGTACGACACCACGGTGAAGCCCTCATTCGCGCTTCGCGAGCGAGGAGCCGGAGCCGACGCGGACTCTAAGAGCATCCGGCTACTCGGCCTCATCAGCGATGGGCACCCCAACCAGCGGATCAAGGACTCGGACTGGCCGGCCACTCCGATCGACCGCGTCGCGCAACTCTGCCGCCACCACGAGGTCCCCTTGGGTCTGGCCACCGACGGCCGCTGGTGGGTGCTCGTCTGGGCGCCACGAGGCGGTGTCACCGCCACAGCCGTCTTCGACTCCGTCAACTGGAACGAGGCGGCGGAACGCGATGTCGTCCGAGCCTTCGTGTCCATTCTCG
This sequence comes from Actinomadura madurae, assembly GCF_900115095.1. Taxonomy (GTDB): domain Bacteria; phylum Actinomycetota; class Actinomycetes; order Streptosporangiales; family Streptosporangiaceae; genus Spirillospora; species Spirillospora madurae. Next base: position 10,434 of record NZ_FOVH01000042.1, on the reverse strand, counting down.
GCCGGGCCCGCTTCTTCGGTGTACCTGACGATGAGACGCTCCCAGCCCTTCTGGAGGCGAGCAAGGACAGCCAGGAGGACATCACCGAGGCCCTCGGGGTCCAGGTCCGTCAGGCCGTCGAACTGCTCGTCGCGGCCATCGGGCGCGCTCACAACGCCGACCTGGCCCGGGGCGGCACCGGAATCGGCGACGTTTCCGCCCACGAGGTGTACCGCGGAGCCGTCGCCGTGATGATGCGCGTCATCTTTCTCCTGTGCGCGGAAGAATGCGGACTCCTGCCCGCGGACAAGCCGCTATACTGGGAGTCCTACTCCGCGGGGCTGCTGTGCGGCGAACTGGAGAAACGCGTCCGGGACGGCAGCGAAGAGGACTTGGAGCACACCCACGCGGGATGGTCTCGTCTTCTCGCTCTGTTCAGCGCGGTCTACCACGGTATCGACCATCCCAACATGCCGATACCGGGCCATGACGGCTCCATCTTCGACGCACACCGCTACCACTGGTTGCCGCCCACCATCGATGACCGCACTGTCCTGCACATGCTGCAATCGGTGCAGTACGTGCACATCGGCACCGGCAAATCACGTGAGCGTCGCAGGCTCTCCTTCCGGACATTGGCTGTGGAGGAGATCGGCTATGTCTACGAGGGCCTGTTATCCCACGACGCCTACTACGCCGATGAGACGTTCGTCGGACTCATCGGAAGACCCGGCCACGAAGAAGAGGTGGCCCTCAGCACTCTTGAGAATCTCGCCGCCTCATGCCCGGACGTCCCGTCCTTGGCCGCGCGACTCGCCGATGAGTACAAGCACTCTCGCATCGGATCTGCCAAGGGCCTCGAAAAACGGCTCGCGCCGCTCTCGGACGCCGAGGCCAATGAGGCGCGTCGAAAACTGCTGGCGGTCACCTGGGGTGACTATCAACTGGCCGAACGCTTCCTGCCCTTCTTCGGCATCATCCGCCGAGACCTGCGCGATCTTCCGATGGTCATCCTCACGGATGCCTTGTATGTCACCGAGTCGTCTCTTCGTCGGAGAACGGGTGCCCACTACACACCCAGCGACCTCGCGAAGGAGGTCGTCGAAAACGCCCTCGAACCGCTTGTCTACTCTCCTGGACCGTTGCAAACCGCAGACGAGAAGGAGTGGAGTCCCATATCGTCGGTGGAGATCCTCTCTCTGAAGATCGCCGACATCGCGATGGGTTCGGGCGCGTTCCTGGTGGCCGCCTGCCGTTACCTTGCCAACCGACTTGTCGGCGCTTGGATCCGCGAGGGCGACGAACGCATACGCGACTACAACTCCGTCGCCACGGTACCGAGCTTCGACGCCGATGCCGACCCGGTCGTCGTCGAGGCCCGCCGCCAGATCATCGAACACTGCCTTTACGGTGCGGACATCAACGAGATGGCGGTGGACATCGCCAAGCTCTCCCTCTGGCTGGTGTGCCCAGACCGTCCGTTCGCGTTCTTGGACGACCGTCTCGTCGTCGGCGATTCGCTGCTCGGAATTACATCCCTCGACCAGCTCGAAGTCATGCACATGGACGCCGAACGCGGCCGTCGCCTGCACGAGGACGAGAGCGCCCTTTTCGACTTGACCACGGGCATCCGCGAACTCGTCGCCCGCGTGGCCACCAAGCGCCGCCGGTTAGCTGAGATCGAAAACACCGACCTGAAGGCGTTGGACGACAAGCGCGCGATCCTCGCCGGAATCGAGCACGACACCGAACGCGTCCACCTGCTCGCAGACCTCACCACCGGCGCCGCCCTCGCCCACGCCGGCAGAGGCACGACCGGCCTCGACACCGCCTCGAAGCTGGCCGTAAGCGCTGCCCTCAAGGTTCTATCCGGAGACGAGCGGGCTCGACTCACCGCCCGCGACCAACTCGACGCGTGGCTCCGCACAGACCAACCGGACGGAGCCTTCGACCGCCACCCCATCCACTGGCCCCTAGCCTTCCCCGAAGTCTTCGAAAAGGGCGGCTTCGACGCCATCATCGGCAATCCACCCTTTCTCGGCGGTACGAAGATTGCCGGTCTATTGGGACGCGCCTATCGAGAATATGTGGTCGCTGATATTGCCAGAGGGGTTCGTGCCGGCGGGCGATGTGATCTGGTCGCCTACTTCGTTCTGCGCGGTCATTCCCAGTGTAATGAGAGGGGGCAGGTAGGGCTGATCGCAACAAATACCCTTGCTCAAGGGGACACCCGAGAGGTGGGGCTTGAACAGGTCATCGCTCGGGGGGCGACCATCCGTGCTGCGATCAAGTCAGAGCCTTGGCCGTCAAAGAGTAACTCTTTGGAATACTGCGCGATCTGGATGAGCAGGCTTCCGCCGTTGGAGGAGGCGGCTCGAATCTTAGATGGGGTGAGAGTTTTCGGGATAAACTCCTCTTTGGATCCGGAGTCCCGAATCGCCGGGCCGGCTTATCGCCTGGCGTCCAATTTTGAGAAAGTCTTCCAGGGATCCAAGCTCGATGGCATCGGCTTCACCATGGAACGCGGACAAGTTGACGCATTTATTCAGAATGACCCTCGGAATGCTGACGTTCTTTTTCCCTATCTCAACGGTGAAGATCTAAATTCTCGCGTCGATTTCACGGCTAGTCGCTGGGTAGTGAACTTTCGACAGTGGGAGGAGAGGCGGGCCAGTGCTTACAGAGGACCATACGATCACGTTCGCCGCTTAGTGAAGCCGCAGCGTGCTTTGCACGGCGAGAAACGTGCTCGAGAGGGGTGGTGGCGCTTTCAACGCACGAGGCCCGAACTCTACGATTCTATCAAAGAATTAAGGAGGGTTATCGCGCTCGCGCTGGTTAGTAAGACTGTTATGCCCGTACTGGTGCCCAATGGTCAGGTATTTTCGCATGCGCTTTGTGTGTTCGCCACGGATGATACCGTGATGCTCGCGCTGCTGAGCAGTTCGCCGCACTACTGGTGGACGCTCTCGCGCGCATCGACGCTGGAGACCCGAGTGCGGTACACGCCGTCCGATGTGTTCGAGACATTGGCGTTGCCTGAGATGACGTCGGAGATGCGGGCGTTGGGGGACCGGCTCGATCGGTTTCGGCGGGATCTTATGCTTGCGCGGCAGGCGGGGCTTACGAAGACGTACAACTTGGTGCATGACCCGACGTGCCTTGATACGGACATCGTGGAGCTTCGCCAGATCCACGAGATGATCGATGAAGCGGTGTGCCGGGCGTACGGATGGGACGACTTGATTCCGCAGCTCGACCACGGCCATCACAGGGTCGGTCGGGAGACGAGGTACACCGTTGGCCCGGCGGTCCAACGGGAGTTGGTGGATCGGTTACTGGAGTTGAACCACGAGCGGTACGCGACCGAAGTTGCTGCCGGTCTCCACGGTGAGAAGTAAGACTAGTTCGGCACCAGGACTAGCGCTCGTGGAGACAATTGGCGCGCAGAGGCTTCGATGTCCACATCTGGTGTCAACGCGATGAGTGCGCACAGGGCACCGTGGAGGAGTCGGGAAAGTTCGGGCCTCGAGTTCTCGCTGAGGGTGAGAGCCGCCAGGATCGAGGTCGCCGACAAGACCAGATGGCTTTGCTTGACGGGGCTCCGGTCGGAGAGTGGAGCGACCAGTGCCATAGCGTTCTTGATCAAGGCCGCCATTTCCCGCTCGCCATTCGTCTCCGCGAGCCTTTCCGCGTCCGCCAACGCTAGGACCGGGTCCTCCGCAGGTGACCAGTAATACGGGGTGCCCAGTTGATCCTGGAGTACGTCTGACAGCCAGTTCCGGCCTGTTGTTCTCCGAGGCTGGTTGGATCCGTCATGCTCGACGAAAATCTGACTTACCCAATAGCGCATCAGGTGGGAGCACGCCCGTCCTATACCGGTAACGGCTTCAGGGCGCACCGTCCAGAGATCGCTGTCGGCAGCTATGCGCGCGAAGGCGAGATCGTGTGCGAGTGCGTGAGCGGAAATGCTGGAACTCCGCAGCGTCCGAACCCGAGCGAGCGCGAGGTCCCGGACGCGGCTCAGGAGGCGTTCGAGAGTCTGATCACGGTAGGCGTAGGCGAGGTCGATGGCAAGGGAGAGCTTGTCGGCGAGGTCGGGGACGTCGCGGGGAGGCACCCTGGCCAGTGCGCCGATGAGTGTGGTGATGGGGCGCCTTGCGTGTGCCGCCTCGGAATCGGGGGCGTGGATAAGTGCGAGGTCGAGAGCCCTTCTCATGCCCCGGCTGAGGGCTTGGTCAAGGGTGATATCGATGTCGCGGCTTACGTCGCCGATGAAGCGGAGGTCTCCGCCGACGTTGGGGTCGCCGACGCGGGTTTCGCGGTTCAACAGCTCCGAGAGGGCGCGGGAGAGGATGCCGATGTTTCTGGGTGCGAAGTCGAAGTCGAGCCCGAGGTCGAGTTCGAATTCGAGGCCGCGGCAGACGCGGCGTGCTTGATGAAAGACGGTGACACTGGCGCGGTCGAGATCGCGATCGAGGTCGCGTTCGCCGTAGGGCTCGCGCGGACGTCGGTCGGAGGGGTGGCGGAGCAGATGGTCGAGGTTTGGACGGAGTCCGTCGGTGAGGTCGAGGGCGCGGTCGCGGGTGAGTTCCCGAGTGCCTTCGCGGTCGAAGGAGAGGTCGAGGGCCACGTCGAGGAGGTGGAGAAGGCGATGCTCGGGACGCGCGAGGTCGCGAGGGGCGGCGAACGCGGCCAATTGGGGGAAAGTGAGAGACGAACGGTGCCGGAGGAGCCGGAAGAACATGTGCGTGTGGTCGAGGATCACATCCGGGTAGTTCTCGACCTGCTGGGCGGTCGGGTGGTGGGGGTGCTCCGCCGGGTCGGCCGTGACGAGGCGCATCTGGTCCTGCTCCCCGGTCCGGTCATGGTCGGCGGCGTAGAGGATAGTTTCGGTGCCGGGATAGAGGTCGCTCCCGAGGGCGTGCAGGGCCTCGGGCGGAGTGGGCAGGCGGTAGCTGGTGCCGTCACCGAAGAGGCCGTTCAACCAGTCCACAAAGTCCTTGAGATCGCGGGTCCATAAATAGCCGGTGAGGGCGCCGGGCGGCGCGAGTGGGCGGTCGGTACGGCTCGCAAACCGGTTCCACAGGGCGGCGTCGACGGGGTGGGCGCAGATGCGGGTGCCCGTGTCGTCGAGGGCATGGGTGTCCTGGAGGGCGCGTACGGCGGCGACACCGTCGAGCAGCCGGACCTCATCCGGGTCACCGGGTTCGGTGGTCAGAAGCCGGTCGAGCTGGTCGCGCAGGGCTGGGTCGAGCTCGCGAGCTTCGTCCGCGCAGGCGAAGGCGAGGTTGAGCGCGGGGACGGTGCGGGCCGTCAGGCACGCTTCCACAACGGGACCGGCATCCGCGCGGGCCGCCCACAGGAGGGTGGTCTCCCGCCACCATGGGTCGCTGACGTTGTCCACCAGGACCTGGCGCCTGGACGCATGCCCGGGGACGAGCGCGGCGGCCAGATACTCCTGGAGGGTGAGGTGTGCGAAACCGTAGCGCCGGTGCCGATGCTCCAGGAGCAGACCGCTGCGCCTGGCGTAGTGGAGGAACGCGTCGGGGGCAATGTCCGGTGCCGTGCGCTGGAGCACGGTGCGGATCGCGCGCTCGGCCTCCTCGGCCGGGACGTCGCGTAGCCTCCGGCGCATCATGTACCAGGCCAGTTCCTGGACGATGCGTTCCTTCTTGTCGCCGCTCAGGCCGTCCAGCGCGGTGTCGGCGAGGTTCTTGGCCTCCTGGCGGCGGTGCAGCAGGACCTGGCACACCTCCTCGTACAGCGCGGCGCGGCTGCCCGGCAGGCTGCTCCGGTAGCGGTGGACATTGGCGATCATGGTCAGCAGCAGCGGGTTGGCGGCCAGGTCGTAGAGCGCCGGACGCTCGATGATCCGCCGGAACAGGTCGTCGGCGGCCTGCGCGGCGATCCGGTCGATCTCCTCCGGGTCGCCCTCCCGGGAGCGGCGCTCGATGGCCCGGTACCACGCGTCCAGGAAGGCACGGATCTGCCGGCTGGTGAACCGCTGCACCTGGAGGACATCGGCCCGCGACAGGCGGTTGCCGTCATAACCGAACGGACGGGACGTGACGACGAACGCATTGCCCGGGTAGCGGCTGATCTGGTTCTCGACCCACTGGACCACGCGGCCGCGGCTCTGGGCGTCGGCGACCTCGTCCAGGCCGTCCAGCAGCACCACGCACCGGCCCCGCTCCAGCCGCTTCTCCAGCCACTCGGCGGAGGCCGCGCCGCCCAGCCACGGGGCTGCCGCCACGATCTCCGGCAGGCCCGCCGGCTCCTCGGCCTGAAGGTCCTGCACGTGGTCGCGCAGGAACAGCAGCACCGGAAGCGGCCCCCGCGACCACCGCCGCTCCGCCATCTCCAACGCCGTGTATCTCGCCAGGGTCGTCTTCCCGGACCCGGCGGCGCCCAGGACCGCCAGCACCCGTCCCGGAGCCAGGAAGGACGCGAGCGGTTCCCGCCTGCCCAGCACCGTCGGCGGGACGTGACCGATGCCGGCATCGGTCACGGCATCGGTCACCGGCCTGGGCTGGAGCATCACGTCGACGTACACCTGCCGGGTCCGAAGTACGTACTCGGCCTGGGTGACCAGCCCGATCGTCTCCATCTGGTCGACGGCCGAGCGCATCCGCCGCAGGTACTCCCGCCGTGATCCCCTCCGCGTTCTCCGCGCCTGCGCAGGGGTGGAAGCGGTCTCCGTCTGCTGAGGCGCTTGCGTCAACGCGCCCAGCACGGTGAAGACGAGCGCCAGATATCCCCAGCTCCAGCTCAGCTTCCCGTTGTTCAGGATCTGGTTGACCGCCACCCCGGCCGCGACGGTCAGAGATGCCGCGATCAGCGTGCGGCCCCCGACCTTCAGCATCCGCACCACAGCCGCCCCCGGCGCCCGACAACAAGACCCGTGAATCCACTAAACCCGGCCACTTCGCCGCTCGGCGCGACCGTCGCCAATCTGAGACCTGATGTCCGGCCGGTCACCTCACCCCGTCAGCGGCGGCACGTCCTTCCCTGGCCGCCGGAAGACGCGTTCGTAGGCGGCTCGTTCATGAGCGAGCGCGGACCAGTCGTCAGGCTCTTCGGCGAATGCGAAGCACTTCGCGTCCCCGAGAGCCCAGACCTCCGATTCGATCCAGCCCAGGTGCCGGTACTTGCGCGGAGCCATGCTTTGGGAGCCGAAGTCCCACCCGACCGCCGATACCGCCTTGCCCTCGAACTGCCTTCGGGCATGGTCGACATAGACGCTTTCGGTGATCGTGTCGGGGTGGAGAAACGAAAGGTCGAAGCCGTTGTCGCCGAGACCGAAGGCGGCGAGTCCATAGAGGAAGGTCGTCTGCACGTCTCTCTTCGAGCAGAACTCCGCGATGCGGGACGCGCCGAGGCGCGTCCCGGCGAAGGAGATGACGTAGAGGCGCCGGAGCGGGTGTGAGTCCAGGTAACGCCGAACGGCGGCGATGATCGTCGCTCCGGACGCCACCGTGTCGCCGATGATCAGAGTGTCTGCGGGTGCCTCGAAACAGACGTAGGGGACCTCGATCTGTGCGGCGTCCTGAGTGACCGCTGCGCGGCCGGTGGCGATCATGTTGGTGGGCAGGTTGCGGCCGGCCTCCGCCGCCATCGCCTCGCCGAGCTGGTACACGAGCCCCTTGCTAAGGATCATCAGCTCGGCGGTGTCGTCGGGAGCGAGCTCGTCGACGACATGGGCGATGAAATGACGGCTGCAGCGGAGGCAGGTTCGCCGGAACTCGACGCCGGTGAGGTTGCGGTCGAACAGCAACTCTTCAAGGGCGGCGTTGCGGACGACATGGATTCGTGAATCGCCGATGGGTTCGGCGACGCTATGGCCCGTGTCGGTTAACACCTCTCATCTGCTTCCTGCACGCGGCAGTCGCTCAAGGGCTTCCAGCATCGGCGGGTCGCCAGGAAGGACGTTGTCGCGATACTCCGTTATGGCGTCGTCAAGCCAGCTCGGCATGTGATGAGCTTCCGGGGTCTTCTGATCGGCGATGTGCGTCAGCGTTTCTCCGGCGGCCAGGAAGTCGTCCACGACCGCGGTCGCGAGCGCCGCGACGTGCGGGTGCACATAGTCACGCACCAGCACGCCGCGATACTCCAGCTCATCGGCCCGGTACTTGGAGTTCGGCGGGGCGACCACGATGATGGGCGTGCCCAGGAGGGCGGCGGCCGTCATCTCCACCCCTATGCCGATCCCGCGCCTTTCCCTGGCGTCCACGATGACCGCCGTCGCGACCATGACCTGGTACATGTCGCGGCCGAACTGCCCCAGCGTGTTCCGTGGATCAGTGATCGGGTCGTCCGGGTTCAGGAACACGACCTCCGTCGGCGTCGCGCCCTTCGCGACCTCCAGCCGCTCGACGTCCGACCAGCACAGCTTCTTCTCATCCGACGCCCCCTTCGAGATGGAGCCGGAGCAGTACACGGATAGGGTCATGGATCGTCTCTCCATACGGGTTTGTCGGTGAAGGTGACATCGGTCAGCGCGTCGGCCACCGCGAGGACGTTGGACCTCGCCTCGGCATAGGCGCCGGCGGGCCGGAACCCGGAGGATCTCCGGGCCTCCAGCGCGGCGATCCGCAGTGCGTTCATGGAGCGCCCGTCATAGGCGCGGTCGGCGATCAGCCCGAATTCCGGCAGTGATCTCAGTCGCAGCAACTCGTCCCAGTCGGCGAACCGGTGCACGAAATCCCGTACTTGAAGCCAGTGCAGAACGGTGTCCAGCCGGCGTGCCGACAGCAATCGGCCGTCCATCTCCTCCATGGCCGGGGTAAGGCCGCAGGTCAGATCTCCCAGAGAGAGGTCGACCAGGACGGCGGCGTCCATGTCGAGGAGGTAACTGCGGAGGTAGGCGCGGGAGAGGAAGAAGGCGAGCCGCGTGCTCTCCGCCGGGTTCAACCGGGTGGGGAGCGTCCGTTCCACGAACCGCGCGATGAACGCCTGGCCCTCCAGCCGATCCGGCGTCCTCGCGAGCAGCCGTTCGACCCGGCCGTGGGGCCGGTGCCATCTGCGCGCGGTTCCGCGGACGATGCCGTGCAGGTCACCGCCGGGTTGGAGCGCGTCCCGCCAGAGGTCGCCGATTCCGACGGCGGTCGCTGTGCCATGGCGGGGAGCCCACATGAAGTCGGGGTCGGAGCAGATCCCGCGCAGCCCCGCGCGGTGATAGGGGTTGAGCGGATCATGCCGGTACTCGTGGACCTTCATCTCCCGGTAGTCGATGAGATCGGGGACGGGCGAGATGTATCGGACGGTCCCCGTGCGTACCAGCGGTTCCAGACAGCCCAGGAAGATCCGGTACCACGGGATCTCGAAGATGTACGAGGCCGGGATGAGCAGATGGCGCTCGGTGAGGAGTAACGCCAACCTGGTCGCTTCCAGGGCCTGGGTCAGGACGAGGCCCGCATGCTCCCCCCGGACCTCTATTCCGTAACACGCCAGGATCTCGGGGTTCGTGTACTGGACGAACAGCGGCCGATCCCGTCGATAGGTGCTGCCGCCACCGGTGATGCCCTGTGCGACGGCCCTGCCGAGAACCGCGGTGACATAGATGTCGCGTGCCGCCACGAACGCGTCGCGTCTGGCCCAGACCGCTTGCGTGGGCTTCGGACGCTCCAGTTCATCTCCCATCGGCGTCCATGGGTTCCTGGGGGAACGATATGTGCTGGTCCCTGCCCGCGATGAAGGCGTTGCGGTTGGCCGTGATGTTCTGCACGACGTGGACGGTGTCCGTGTCGGCGAGCGCACGCCGCACCTGGGCGACGAAGTCTTGAAGTTCGGCCGATGCCTCGACATGCTCGACGAGGAATGCCGTCAGCAGAGCCGTCCATCTTGCCTGCTCGGCCTCAAGAGCCGTCCGCTCCGGCGGAGACTGCCGTTCCAACCTGCTCGCGGACTCCTCCAGTTCTCTGGCGAGGTCCGCTTCGGCGGCCGGGGCACCGCGGCCGATGATCCGTGCCAGGCGTGTTCTGGCCGTACCCCAGAAATCGGTGGCCATGGCCTCCACCAGGGCCGCCCCCACCGCGCCGGCGAGCCCTGCCAGCGCCGGATCCATGTGGCCACACCTTCCCGATCAACTATGGTCGTCTGTGTCCCTAATTCAGGCCTCATTATGGGTCGGTAATCGCGGATCTTCCAGGGTTATCGCGCACATGGAAGGTCGCGGCCAGAGAACACTCGCCTTTATTTCGGTCATATCTGGCAAGGTTTCGGATGTACTGAACAGGGCCGTAACTTGAAGGAGGTTCGCATCAGGGTCGCCGTGCCTGCCGAAACGGGCGAGCGCGAACCTGTCTGGTTTCGGAGTTTCTGTCCATAAATGCAGGAACTTGCAGGTGTGTCACGTTCCCTTAGTGCGTGTTTGAGAAGTTGATCTCGGTCGGTGTGTCTGCGTGATGCGGTGTGCCGGTTCGTGCAGGGTGTGGCGATGGCTCGGACGTCGTG
>NZ_FOVH01000033.1 GCF_900115095.1 Actinomadura madurae | reverse complement strand
GCCGTAGAGCCGTAGAGCCGTAGAGCCGTAGAGCCGTAGAGCCGTAGAGCCGTAGAGCCGTAGAGCCGTAGAGCCGTAGAGCCGTAGAGCCGTAGGCCCTTCCCCGTGAGCCGGTGACCGTCCTGGGCTTCATCCGATGTCCCTGACCATCGTGGACGGGTCCCGCCGCGCGGTTCGCCCCCGATCCCGCAGCACCCGCCCCTCCACCAGATACACGTCCAGCACCTCCACCACCGGACGCGGCAACGGCACATCCAGCGTCCGCCCACCCTTACCGAAGATCCGCCAGCGGGGAGCCGGGGGGCCTGGATTCGTCAGCTGACCCCGTCGCTGCGGTCAATCGGCCCGGCTCCCTACAGCCCACCGCGGCGCCGGCGCCGCGCAGCGCGCTGGCGAACTCCGGCTCCCGATCCCCGCATAGCTGAACGGAGACCCGCGCCCGTCCAGGTACTTTCTCTAACCCGAGGGCTGCACCGCCACAACGAGGCCTTCGCCACGGTCGATAGAGAGAACTGCCCGCTGGCACGTCCGCGTTCGTGAGGGGGTGAAAGTGGCCAACAGTGAGCGCACGGACGAATCAGACTGCACACGGAGAGGGCGCGCCCTAGAACACTTGGCCCCGGCCTGGCGCCAGCCGCAGTGGTCGGGCGAATTGCTCCCGCTCCCGACCGAGACTTCTCGAAGCAGCGCCGCAGGGCCACAGCGCCACAGCGCCGCAGGGCTACAGCGCCGCAGGGCCACAGCGCCGCAGGGCCACAGCGCCGCAGGGCCACAGCGCCGCAGGGCCACAGGGCCACAGGGCCACAGGGAGGACGACACCGCTGCGGTCACGCATCGCCGGCCTCCGAACCCCGACATCCGCGCCCGGCCGTCGGCGCGGGAGACCGGCCGGTGGTGACCGCTCGGCACCGCAGTGGGCATGCACGCGGCTCCGCGGCCCGCCCGAAGCAGCCCCACGCGGCTCCTGCCCGAGCGACGTCCCCAATTCCCCGCCCCAGATCCGGACGTTGGTCACGGCAATGTACGAGCGAAAGCGCCGCTGGACGTTCTCATCTACGGGCGGACGCCGACCCGGCGGGCGAATACCGGCCGCCGGCTTCTCCGCAGGCGCGCTCACTTGCCGCCATCCATCAGGAGCGCTGTGGTGAAAGAGGTCCGCGCCCGACGACCGCCGCCTCGTCCTCCCGTCGCGTGATTCCACGCAGCCCGGTGAGCGCACGCGGACACATAGAGAGGTCGCGGTGCCGTCCATGACGCTCCCCAGCTTCGGCGAGACCAGCTAAGTCCACCCCGATTGGCCGCAATCAACTCGCCGATCATTCTTTAGCCGGAGTGGCGAACAGCAGGGAGCTAAACCTCTGCGCACGGCCGCCGCTCGCTCACACGGCGGATCGCCAGGATGGTTCCGGCCACGTAGAGGACGCCTCCGTGCCGGTGTCGTGCCGCATGACCAGACTCTCGCTGGCACCACCGAACCCAATCCCGGTGCACACCACGAAGCTGGGCACCGCACGGAGTGGACCCGACTCCCAGCGACGTCAGTCCCGCGCGCCCTCCACAGGCCCTATTCAGACACCAGCCAGAGGAACTCCCGGCTCGGGCGTCCGGAAGCACCCAGCGTCTCGGCCAGCCGCCATCCTGGCTCGGGCGTGCGGACGGCGCGCAGCGGCTCGGCCAGGGACACCCCCCGGCTCTGATGTCCGGATGGCGCCCAACGGCTCGGCCAGCTCCCGGGCGGTACCGCTGGGCACGACCGGCTTGGTGACGCTGGCGTAGTCGATGATCTCCCAGTGCTCCAGATACTCGGACGTGTGCCTGGCCGCCCGCAACAGAACCGCGGCCGTCACGAAGGAGTTGCCTGCGACGATCACTTCGCCCCGCGGTCGTGTGCCAGCCGGTCCAGGTCGGTGTAGTCGTCAGCGGTCAGCCTGCTTGATCCGACCACCACATGCACCCGGCCCGTACTGCCGTCCGCGCGTTCTTCTGGCGGCGGCATTGGCGTGGTCGACCACTACGTCGGCCGAAGTGGCGTCGAGCGCCTCGGCGACGGACCAGTAAACCGCCTCCAGCGTTCGTCGAGCCGACAGCCGTCGCCAAACTCTCCCCAGACGCCGAACGCGAGACCCCATCGGCCAGCGTCAGATCATCGGCCTCGCAATCGCAGTCACAATCGGTGCCGCCGTCCACCCGGCCACTCCGGCAAAGTAAACGTTGATCGTGCCGTCACTGTGGGCACCCCCACGGCTGCCCTCTATTTCTCCACCAACCTGCACGAAGCACCGCATGGAGAGCCGACGACCCCACGGAGAAAGCAGCCTGTGCCCAGCAGGCGGCGATCCTTCAGCGCGAGAAGGGGGCGCCCCAACGGAACGCTGCCCGGGGAGTCGACGACCCACGGGGGCAGCTCCTGCCCGCGCGCGATCCTGGAGCGCAAGCAGGACGCCTTATCTGCAGCAGCAACCCGTCGACCAAGTCAGCCCTGACCTGAGCGCGACGGAGTTGGACATGCTCTCCCGGTCGTTCCGGCCGGCGCAGGATCTGGCGCTGGGCGCAGGCCCCCGGCCACGACGGCGTGGTGCTGCATCGCACCATCCAGGCGCTGCCAGCGGCCAGGCCCAGCGTTGCGGGCGCCGCTGGGCCGGTTGTCGCCGCAGCCGCCGCAGCCAGACGCCAACCGGGTTTCACGTGAAACGAAACCTCCGATCCAAGCCGAGAGTCTGACGCTCAGCCGCCCTCTTCGGCAGCCCGCCGCTCGCGTGACTGCAATTGGGCCGTCGCACCGTCGCCTCATGCCGGTGGTGTTGATTGTGGTCCAGGCGTCGTGGACGCCGAGGGAGTTCCCGCACGCCCGCCCTCGGGGAAATCACCGGCGGGCCGCCCTGAATACGTCCGGGGCGCCCGCCGCGCCAGCTCTACCACCAAATGACCCTGACTTTGTGCGTGGCCGATCGGTGCCGCTCGACCCGTACGCGCCGATGGCGAAGTACTGACCGGAGTTCGCCGCACTTGGAGAGCCAGCCGGGGACTCCCCAGGAAAGCAGCCCTTGCGCGGCGATCCTATGAGTGGGCAGGACGATTCATCTTCAGCAGCAAGATCCGTTCACCATGTCAGCTCTGGACTGAATAGGGCGGCTCAGACCTCCTCCCCCGCTGTTTCACGTGAAACGAAGCCTCCGATCGACGCGGCGAGTCCGAGATCCGCTTGCCTCCCTCTGGCCACCCGCCGCTCACGTTGCTGCAATAGGGGCCGCTGCTCCGTCTAGTCATGCCCGTGGGATGGGCGCATGAGCGACTCTCGAATTGGCGCCCGAATCGCGACGTGATCAGCGATCGTCCACTGGCGATGCCATCGGGGCGCCGACTCGAACCGTCAGCCGCATCTTGTGCCGCCACACGGCGTTCTTCACCCCCACGCGGCATCGCGCGGATCGAGTGGGCGCTGACCGACCATGCCAAGATCTAGAGGGTTAGCCGCGCATTCCAGCACGCCTGGCCGACTTGGACATCAGACAAGGTTCTCCCGGCCCCGCTGGCCGTGGACCGATGGCAGAGCCGAACGCCTCCATCGCACCTGGCTACCAAACGGACCTACCGGCGCCCCTACCTACACCAGTACCGACCGACGCCCCAAGCACTCAGGCCCTGGCTGGAGCACGCCAAACCAAACGCCTGCACTCAGCCTGGGCAGCCAACCCCACCCGACCACTACCAAGATCATGACCGAGTGCAGCACGTGGCTGGCTGGGCGGTAGACGTCCCCCGCTTGCGGCACCCGGGGGGTGCCGGTGGTCGCAGATGACGACCCGCTGGAGGTCGAGGCGACAGCCGTCATACCCCGCGGACACCGCTCCCACTGTTGCCTGTTGCGGTGTCAGCCGGGCGTGTGGGGCCCGGCCCCGTAGCGTGCACCGCTGGCGGTGGAGAAGGCCGGGGCTCCACTGACCCTGTCGCCGGAGGGCAGGTCAGCGCCGTCTACCCGAAGCCAGGCCAACGGTAGCGGGGGCAGCCGGGTTATCCCCGGGCGCGCCGAGACGGCCGCCACGATCTCGCACATGTCGCCGACCTTGAGGTCGGCGTGCAGCCACGCCCAGCGCTGCGCGTTTCCGTGTCCGTAGACGCAGGCAGACGCGCCGGGCGCGCCGCCAGGACGAGAATGCGGTCGCAGACCGCGCCTTGGTGGTGTTAATGGTGGTGCAGGCGCCGTGGACACCGAGGACAACGCACGCCCGCCCACGGTGGATCGCTGGCAGGTCGCCGTGAACGCGTCCAGGACGCACGCCGCGTCAGTTCCCCAACTACTAGATGACCTTAATTCTGCGTGTGGCTAAGCGTGGGCTGCCCGATCTCTACTTTTACCGTCGCCGGCACCGGCCCGCTGTCAGACCTTGCCGTGGTCCGCACCGATGGATCCACCCCCCACGGCCCGGCCACCCTTGGCGGCGCCGACGACGTGGTCGTCGGGTAACTGGTCGTGGCACTCGGCAACCTCCTCGGCTGGCCGGGTCGGTGGCCGCCAAAGTGGTGTCGGCGCTCAGCCGGTACCTGCCGATCTCGTGGCCCGCCTGCTCCGGGGCCGACGTGGGGGCGGGGCTCATCCCACCCGAGGGCGCTGCCGGCGGGCGACGGGCCATTGAGGACGACATTCACTCCGTCCACTATGTCGGCCCTGGAACCGAGCAGGAGGAGTCAGGCATCCTCTCCCGTTGTTTCACGTGAAACGGGCCCTTCGACCGAAGCCGCGAGACCGACATTCGCCTCGTCTCTTGCCGTCGGCCGCCGGTGACGTTGCCGCTGGCGCAGGGCGGCGCTCGGTTGGGCGAGCCGCCTGACCCGCGCCCGGCGCTTGCGGGGCCCACTTGGGCGCTGAGGGACGTGAAGCTCGCTGACTCATACCTGTGGATGGGCCGACACGAATCGGATCTTCACTGATGATCTGGTGGCCACATCAAACTGGCGTGCCGTGGCGGGCGCCTGGCCGAGGTGGCGAGAACCGCTCGTGCGGCAGACCGTCCTCCGTTCCCGCGTCCGCGCTCGTGACCTCTGCCGCCATCGCCGCGTCGTTGGCGGCCCTTCCCCGTCTTGGGCAGCACCGCTTGGGCCGGGCCGCTGGCCTGGGAGCCGCCGTCGCGACCGCGCCGCGATCGTCTGTCATACATCCCCCGGGTCCCCACGATCGGTTCTTCCCTCTCCTTCTCGGCGGCTTCCTGGGGCCCGTGTCAACGGCGGCCCTCGACATGGCCACGTCCCCAGGTGTGACGGACCGGCCGCGTGCTGCCGACCCTGGGGCCAGTAGCTGGCGGCCGGGCGCTCCCCGCGTCGGCTGCCAGCCACCGGCCATGTAGGGCCAACTCGACGTACCACCACTGTGGCCACCGCGAGGGCTGAGCCGGCTCGGGCCATCCATTGCCGCCATCCCTACGGCTCGCCCGCAATGGCGCGTGCGTGCGCATCGCCGCGTCGGCTGCGGCATTGGCAAGTGGCCGGGTGCTTCCCAACAAGGTGGCCCTGTGGCCGCCACCATGGCATGACCAGACTGCTGTTGAACGGGTGGTGGGACGGGCGGGCTCGCCCGTGGCTCGCCGCCTGGGCGAAGCCGGTGATCAGCGGTATTTCGTGTATCGGTGATTCACCGAACCTGGCCGCGCGTGTCGTCGGCCCGCCTGAGGAGCGGGAGCATTACTCCCTCAGCTCGTGGCCGATCCGCGCGTGGGTCGTTGGCCGTCGGTCCGGTGGCCTTGCGGTGGTCGGGACTCGTCGACCGGTTGCGGGCGGCGAATGCCGATTTCAGCAGCTTTGGCCCGGGCATGAGGTGGCGGTCCGCCCTGCCGACCGTAAGACCATCCTGCATCCGCGGGTGGGTCGACTGCTAAGGACTGCGAGACCCTGCTCATGGTCGACCAGCGTCAGCAGTTGCTGGTGCTCCTCCCTCTGGGCCTTTGCCGAAGAAGTCTCGCCTAACGCCGCGCATTGTTCGGTCGCACCGGGAGGCAGCGCGGCACCCGTAAACCGGGGCTACGGGTGCCGCTGCGCGTTTACGCCGACCATCAAGTCTTGGCCACGCCGTCGGCATTCCAGATCGCCGTCGTACCGCTTTGCTGCTGGGACGGAGGCTTCGCGGGGAGGAGGTGTCGAGCGCGTCGGCGTCGGCGCTGCTGCATCAGTGCGCTTTTCGGGCACGGGCGATGGGTTCGTGAAGATCGGCTTGAGCTGTCGAACGCGCGGGCCAAGACGTTGTGGAGTGCCGCAGTCACGCGGACAGGATCGGCCTCGGCGGGGCGGGCGCATCGGGGGATCACGGCGACACGGTGGTCGCGAGCCAGGCGGTCCGGTGTGGGCCTAGACATCGGCAGTCGCCCAGCACAGCGTGCATTGCGGCTACCCGGCGATCGCTCTAGAACTTCCCGAGCACCATGCGAGACGTCCTTGTGGCATGGTGGCGGCAGAAGCGGTTCGGTGACCGCCCAAGGGACACAGTGGCGGGGTGTGTTCAGCGACGGACCGTCCCGCCGTCGGGCGAAACTGTAGATGCAGCGGCCTGGCGTGACAGGAAGCTGTGACCACTGGAGCACAGGCTTTCCTGCCCTGCGCGCGGGTCGTGGGAAGCTCACTGGGCTACATCTCGACCGATGGGCTGAAGAACCTCATGACCAGGCTCGGGCAGGACATCACCGATACCTGCGCAGTGGATGTGGTGGTGGCCGCCGGCGCCGTACTCGTCATGGTCATGCCCCATCGCTCTATGGCGTCTCGCGCTCAACCTGCCCGGGGGAGAGTGAGGCCGGTGGGGCTGTGGTTGTGGTGGCGTCGCGGCCCATGGTCAGCGCGCAGGTCGGCGGACACCGCTCCGGGGTGGAGTGACCGCGACCGTCAGGAGTCGGGCGCCAGGGAGAAGACCCGCGGCGGCCCTGCGCACCGTGCCTGCACGTTCACCGCCGAGCCATCAAACCCGCCAGGCCCTCCGTCCGTCCGCACCGTCCTGTTCTCCGACGGCGCGTACGGTCGTTAGAGCGGTTGGACTCAGTGGCACTGCCAGGTGAAGCGGGCCTTGTCGAAGCGATGGGCGGCGAGGTCTTGGGCGGTGGCCAGCCAGTAGAGGACGCCCGCATCACCCCACATCATGTCGGCGTCGGTGTCGCCCGCGAACTGGGCTAGGAGTTCCCACCGCGATGCTTCGGCGAGGATGTCGTCCAGATGCGGATTGTCGGGAGTGAAGTCGTCGATGTCCCAGTCCGGTGGGAAGTCGGCGACCTCATACTCGACCTCGCCTTGGACGTTGCTGGGCAAGCCGCCCACCTGATGTTTGTGGGTGGAGCACAGGTCCCGTACGGCGTCGTTGAACTCGGCGTACATCGGGTCGGTGTCCAGCGTCTCGGGGGCGATGCCGAGCGGTTCGTACATCTCGAAGGTGTCGATCAGCGGCAGGGCAACGGCTGGTTCCGCGCGGAGCGGCACCTGCTTGTAGGGCTTCAGAGGGCTCGGTGCCCGGCGTGGCTGTACGGGTGTACCCGCAGGGATGTGCAGGAGCCGCGATCCGGGCTGGGACTCGGGTTCTGATGGATGAACCCAACTCCCGTAGTTGTCGGCCTGCCCGTCGAAGTAGAAGAAGAGCAAGGTGCCGCTCGCGGGCAGCGCCAGCCCCGTGTGAGTCGTCGACAGTGGACGGCAGTCGAGTGCCGCGACGAAGGACAGCGGGCCGTGACCTTCCCACACTGGCCAATCGGAGGTCTCCGGAAGCTGTGGTTCGCCGCCCAGGACGCCGATCCGGTCGTCTCCGGGTTGAGCGGCCGAAAGGATCTGGCCCGACGGTCGCAACAGTGAGCTGTAGCGGTCCGCAAGATCGGCGGGGAGCCGTTCCCGCGCCAGCCCGCTGATCTCGGAGAGGCTGATCATCATGCGGCGGAAGTATGCCAAACCCGGGTGACACGGGCTGGAGGGATCACTGGCCTCGCGTCGATCGAGGCCGCCTGTCCCTGGCTCTGCGCCGCAACTTCCGATATCGCCAAATCGCTGCGCCACCGCCTCATGCCCTCGCCATGTTCCGACGCGACTACGACGAGCCGGCTGGACGCCAGAGGCTCGCGCGCCGGATGCGAGGTGCCTGGCATCGAGGTGGGTGCCGCCAGCGTCCCTACGTATCCGCGCCACCCCTTCGTCGCCACGACGCGCGTGGCCTTTGGTGCCCATCGGTTGTCGCTGGATCGCTCTGCACCTGCTTCCGGGCGGTCCTGGCCACATGCCCGCCGCCCCGACAGGTCCAGCTCATGTTCACCTGCATCGGTTGCTCTCACTTGCAGAGGCTGCGGCGACCAATGAGCCACACAGCGCCCCGTCTGCAGGCTTACCAAGGTGTTGGACGTTCAGGCTGAATCGGGCGAACGACTGTATGGACGGTGTCCACTTCCGCCGAGATCGTCCCGCTGCTGAGGCGCGGGCGATGGCGCCCGGTGATCTGTGGGGTGGTGGAGGTGGGTAGGCGGCTTGGGATCTTGTCTCCTTGCCGGAGGCGGGCTCGTCGGCCGGGGTGGTGTCCAGGCGGATGGGACCCGATCCGTGCACGTACGGCTTCCTCACCGGCACAGTCGGCCTCGGCATGTCGTTCATTGGCGTCGTCACGCGGGCGGGGCGGCGGGGTGGCAACGACCCGCCTCTGCGTGGTCGGCGGACTGGACGTCTATCTGGGGAGTGGTTCTGCCCGTGGGGCTACGCGGGGGTGTTAGGGGAGGTGGGCCTGAAGGAGGGATTCGCAGACTTCGCCCAACTCCAGGCCGGCGACGCTGACGGCTCGGGGGAGGAGGCTTGTCTCGGTCATGCCGGGGGCGACGTTGACCTCTAGGAAATGGACCTCGCCGTCCTGGGAGACGATGAGGTCGGTGCGGGACAGGTCGCGGAGGCCCAGGGCGCGGTGGGCGGTGACGGCGGCGGCGGTCGCGCGGGTGGACGCCTCGGGGGTGAGGCGGGCGGGGGTGACGAACTCGGTGTCGCCGGCGTCGTAGCGGGCCGTGTAGTCGTAGATGCCGCCGGGGGCGACGATCTCGACGGCGGGGAGGGCGGTGGGGGTGCCGTCGCGTTCGATGACGCTGACGGACACCTCGGTGCCCTCGATGTAGCGCTCGACGAGGGCGGCGTCGCCGTAGGCGAAGCAGCCGACCATGGCGGCCGACAGGCCGGACGCCTCGTGCACGACGGAGGCGCCGAGCGCCGAGCCGCCCCGGGTGGGCTTCACGAACAGGGGGAGGCCGAGGCTGCCGACGATCTTGTCCATGACCGATGTGGCGCCGAGGTCGTGGAAGACCTCCTTCGGCAGCGCGACGGAGTCGGGTGTCCGCAGGCCGGCGCGGCGCACGACGGACTTGGCCGTCGGCTTGTCCCAGGCGACGCGACATGCGTCAGGACGGGCGCCGACGTAGGGGACGTCGAGCAGTTCGAGGACGTCGCGGATGGAACCGTCCTCCCCCGCCGCGCCATGCAGGACGGGGAACACGACGTCCGGCGGGTCGTCCGTCAGGGAGTCCAGCAGTGTCGCGTCGGCGTCGCGGAGCTCCACGGGGATGTCGCGGGCGCGGAGGGCGTCCGCGACACGGCGTCCGGACCGGAGCGACACCTCTCGCTCGTAGGAAAGTCCCCCGGCGAGGACGACGACATGCCCGAGTTCCAATGCAGGTGCCCCTCAGCGTGTTTCACGTGAAACGGTCAGACGACGTCCGGACCCGGTGCCTGGACGCCGGTGGAGGTGTCGCCGACCGCGCCGCCGAAGGTGTTCCGGAGCTGGATCTCCTGCTCCACCACGCCGGCGAGGCGGCGGACGCCCTCGCGGATCCGGTGGGGTTCCGGGAAGCAGTAGGACAGGCGCATGTGCCGGTGCCCGGTACCGTCCGCATAGAAGCCGGTGCCGGGGACGTAGGCGACCCGCTCGGCGATCGCCCGCGGCGCCATCGCCTTGGCGTCGAGGCCTTCCGGAAGTGTCACCCAGACAAAGAAACCGCCCGCGGGGCGCGTCCAGGTGCAACCGGCCGGCATCAGCTGGTCAAGGGACTCCAGCATCGCGTCACGGCGGGCCCGGTACAGCTCGCGGAAGTCCTTGATCTGCTCCCGCCACGGCTGGGTGGCGAGGTACTCGCGAACGGCGAGTTGCGAGAAGTTCGAGGGGCACAGGATCGCGGACTCGGCGGCCAGCACGAGCTTGGCCCGCACCGCATGCGGCGCCAGCACCCAGCCGACGCGCAGGCCGGACGCGATCGTCTTGGAGAACGACCCCAGGTAGATGACGCGCTCGGCGTCGTCCGCGCGGAGGGCCCGCATCGGCTCGCCGTCGAAGCCGAGGAGGCCGTACGGGTTGTCCTCGATGACGAGCACGTCGTACTCGGCGCAGATCTCGAGGACCTGGGCGCGCCGGGCCGTCGTGAGCGTGACCCCCGCGGGGTTCTGGAACGTCGGGACGGTGTAGAGGAACTTGACCCGCCGGCCTTCGCGACTCAGCCGCGACAGGGTCTCCCGGAGCGCCGAGGGGATGAGGCCGCCCTCGTCCAGCGGCACGTGCACGACGTCGGCCTGGTAGGCGGCGAACGTGCCGAGCGCGCCGACGTAGGACGGGGCCTCGGCGAGGATGACGTCCCCGGGATCGATGAAGATCTTGGTGATGAGGTCGAGCGCCTGCTGCGCGCCGACCGTGACGACGACGTCCTCCGCGGACGCGTGGACGCCCTCAAGGGACATCACCTCGCAGATGTGCTCGCGGAGCAGCTCGTCCCCCTGGGCGGAGCCGTACTGGAGCACCTCGGCGCCCTTGCCGGCGACGAGCTCGCCGACCATCTGGCCGACGGCGTCGAGGGGGAGCGCCGACACGTACGGCGCCCCGCCGGCCAGCGAGACCACCTCGGGACGGGCGACCATCGCGAACAGAGCCCGGATCTCGGACGGCACCATGCCGGCGGCACGGGCGGCGTAGCGATCGGCGTAGGCATCTGAACGCGAGTGCTGTTCCACGAGGCACCTCCGAGGTGGAAATGGCTTCCCTGCAAACTACGCCATGGTCATCGCGGCGACGCCCGCGGGTGTGGCGAGCCGCGGGGTTGGGGAAACTCCTGTCCGATACGATGCCCGCGGGTCCCGGAAGGTTGCCGGGAACTTCCGCCGCCACGGGTTCCAGGCCCGACGGGCGAGGATCGCAGCAGGGGGTGCCGACCCGGTGTCGCGTCGTCTCGTCAACATCACGCTGGACAATCTCGGTGATCTGCCGCACCGCTGTCGCGGCTGCGTGTTCTGGGAACTCGACCCGGTGAGCCGGGAGCGGGCGCAGGACAGCGGGGACGCCGGTCTGGAGAAGGAGGCGTGGATCTCCTCGACGCTCCTGGAATGGGGCAGTTGCGGGAAGATCGTGTACGTGGACAACGTCCCGGCGGGGTTCGTGATGTACGCGCCGCCGCTGTACGTGCCGCGCTCGGTGGCGTTCCCGACGAGTCCGGTCAGCGCGGACGCGGTGCTGCTGATGACCGCGCACATCCTGCCGGAGTTCGCGGGCGGCGGCCTCGGCCGGATGCTCGTCCAGGGCGTCGCGAAGGACCTGACGCGCCGCACGGTGAAGGCGATCGAGGCGTTCGGCGACCTCAAGGGCGAGGAGGGCGGGTGCATGGTGCCCGCCGACTACCTGCTGTCGGTGGGGTTCAAGACCGTCCGGCCGCATCACCGCTATCCGCGGCTGCGCCTTGAGTTGAAGTCGGCCCTGTCGTGGCGTGAGGACGTCGAGGTGGCGCTCGAACGGCTCCTGGGCTCCATGACTCCCGAAGGGGCACTGCGGCCGGTCTGAGGCGATCTGAGCCGGTTTGAACGACGTGTGGCCCGCACTCCGGACGGAGTGCGGGCCACACGCTTTCGCGCTCGCCGCGGGAGACGGGAGGCGGCTCAGATGAAGTCGGCGAGGTCCTTCAGCAGGGCGGCCTTCGGCTTGGCGCCCATGATCTGCTTGACGACCTCACCGCCCTTGTAGACGTTCATCGTCGGGATCTGCATGACGGCGTACTGCTGCGGCACCTTCGGGTTCTCGTCGATGTTCAGCTTGACGATCTCGATCTTGTCGCCGTGCTCCTTGGAGATCTCCTCCAGGATCGGCGCCACCATCCGGCACGGGCCGCACCATTCCGCCCAGAAGTCGACGAGGACCGGCTTGTCGTTCTCGAGGACCTCGGTCGCGAAGTCGGCGTCGGTCACGGCTTTCATGTTTCTCCCTCTGTTCTCGCGCGGGCGGGACCCTTCCCCCGCCCGCGATGCGGCTCGTCCGTCCTGTGGTGGGCATGGCCGGTCGGCGGGCGGGGTCCGCCCTGCCTCGCGGTGGTGGGTCAGGCCTGCGGGACGGTCTCGGCGGCGTCCTGGTCCTGGAGCCAGCGTTCGGCGTCGATGGCGGCCGCGCAGCCGCTGCCCGCCGCGGTGATCGCCTGGCGGTAGATGTGGTCGACCACGTCGCCGCAGGCGAAGACGCCGGGGATCTTGGTCTTCGTCGTCGGAGCGTCGACCAGCAGGTAGCCGTCGGTGTCGGTCTCCAGCTGCCCGGCGAACAGGTCGCTGCGCGGGTCGTGGCCGATCGCGATGAACAGGCCCGTGAGCTCCAGCTCCGACTCCGCGCCGGTCTTGGTGTTGCGGACGGTCACGCCGGTGACGCGGTCGTCACCGTGGATCGCCGCCACCTCGCTGTCCCACAGGAACTGGATCTTCTCGTTGGCGAAGGCCCGATCCTGCATGATCTTGGACGCGCGCAGCTCGTCCCGCCGGTGGATCACCGTCACGGAGCGGGCGAACTTGGTCAGGAAGATCGCCTCCTCCATCGCGGTGTCACCGCCGCCGACGACGGCGATGTCCTGCTCGCGGAAGAAGAAGCCGTCACAGGTCGCGCACCAGGAGACGCCGCGTCCGGAGAGCCGCTTCTCGTCCGGCAGGCCCAGCTCCCGGTAGCCGGAGCCGGTCGCGACGATCACCGTCCGGGCGAGGTAGGTCTCGTCCCCGACCTTGACGACCTTGGGGTCGGCGGTCAGGTCCACCTCGGTCACATCGTCGGTGACGAGCTCGGCACCGAACCGCTCGGCCTGCTTGCGCAGGTTGTCCATCAGGTCCGGACCCATGATCCCGTCGGGGAACCCGGGGAAGTTCTCCACGTCGGTGGTGTTCATCAGCGCACCGCCGGCCGTCACCGAACCCTCGAACACCAGTGGCTTCAGGTCGCCGCGAGCCGCGTAGATGGCGGCCGTGTAGCCCGCGGGACCGGACCCGATGATGATGACGTTACGGACGTCGCTCACAGTTCTTGCCTCTCCTCGTTGGCCGCCGGTGCCGCACGTCCGGCCTACCAGTCGCGTCAACCGATCCTAGGGCCCGAGGATTCCCGGCACGCGGGGACCGGCCGCGCGCCGGCCCGCCCGGCGCTGTTCAGGGCTGCTCTAGGGTGTGGCCCATGGCACGCATCCTGCTTCTCCACTCGATGTACGGGCTGCGGCCCGCGGTGCACCAGGCGGCCGACCGGCTCCGCGCGGCCGGGCACGAGGTGCACGTCCCCGACCTCTACGACGGGCGTGTCGTCGACGACGCCGAGGCCGGGATCGAGATCAAGGAGGAGATCGGACGGGACGAGCTGCTGCGGCGCGGGGTCGCGGCCGCGGCGCCCCTGATGGGCGACGGCGGGCTCGTCTACGCGGGGTTCTCGCTCGGCGGCTCCATC
Source organism: Actinomadura madurae (assembly GCF_900115095.1). GTDB lineage: Bacteria > Actinomycetota > Actinomycetes > Streptosporangiales > Streptosporangiaceae > Spirillospora > Spirillospora madurae. Next base: position 30,148 of record NZ_FOVH01000033.1, on the reverse strand, counting down.
GCCCAGAACCTCGCGTTCGCCGACGAGAAGGCCGGCGGGCTGCTGCTGATGCACGGCACGTCCGACATCGCGGAGGGCGCGTCCACCGACGTCCCGGTGCAGCTGCACGTCGCCGACCCCGACACGTGGGAGCCCGTCGACTGGCTGAACGCCTGGTACCTGCAGATGCGCAAGGCGGGCGCGGACGTGGAGGTCTTCCGCTACCGGGGCGCCGGCCACCTGTTCACCGACCCGGACCTGCCCGACTACGACGCCGACGCCGCCGAACGCGCCTGGACGATCGCCCTGGACTTCCTGGCCACCCTCTGACCGACCCGCCCCCGCACGACCGGGCCCACCCCCCAGCACCCCGAGTATTCGGTCTGCTGGTGCCTGACGCGGTGCCTGACGCGGTGCCTGGGCGTGGGGTTGGTGCGGTGCTTGGCGCCTGGTGCGCGTCGCGAGCGGAACACCCCCGGCCGGAGGTGGTGAGAGGGAAGGCCATGGACGGCGGTCGGGGCGTCCATGGCCTTCGGATATGTGTGAAGCCTGCGTCAGGCGTTGGTGAGTTTCTTCAGCAGATGGTGGTTCTGGGCGGTGCAGTCGGGACCGACGACCCAGATGTTGTGCTTGCCGGGCTTGTCGCCCTTCACGGCGATGACGATCGCCGGTTTCCCGTCGTACTTCGCCTGGTCGACCAGCTGGAGCGACTGCTTGTTGGCGACGCTCGTGACGCATCCCCGGAGACGGGCGTCGGGGGGTGCGGCGCTCGCGCGGAGCTCCTGCTCGCCACCGATGACCTGGCCTACCTGGTCGCCGAGAGTCCCGGAACGGTAGTCGGTGCCGCTGTGAGCGACCTTGAACGCCGGCTCCGGGGCCGCCACCTTCGGGTTCACACCCGGCGGGGCCTCGCCCGATGCGCGGTCCTGGGCCGGGTGCCGGGCCGCCCCGTCGGTGCCGTTCGCGCCGTCGAGCGCGATCTTGCCGACGGTCGCTCCGCCGCCGACCACGATCACCGCCGCCGCGGCCGCCGACAGTATCCGCCAATGCCGCCTTCCGCGCCGCTGTTCCAGGCTCACCACGGTGGCGGTGTGCATCGACTCCGCCGCGATGGCGGTGTCGATGCGCTCGGCCAGTTCGGCGGGCATGGACGGCACGGGTGCCTCCGCCAGGATCCGGGAGACGTCCGCAAGGTCGGCGGACAGCTCACGGCAGTCGGCGCAGGTGTCGAGGTGCGCGTTGACGGAGGCGGCTTCGTCGTCTTCGAGTAGTCCCTCGGCCAGGTCGGCCAAGACGTCGTAGTCAAGGTGTGCGGGGTTCACTTGGGCATGCCACCTCCTTCCACACCTCCGACGTTTTTGCGTTCCCGTCGGTTCCGGTGGTGGACGAGAAGGGGGGCGAGCCTGGCGCGACCCCGCGCGCACCGGCTCTTGATCGTTCCGGGTGGGACCTCCATCACCTGCGCGGCGTCGTCGACGGAGTAGCCCATCATGTCGACGAGGACGAGGGCGGCGCGCTGCTCGAACGGCAGCTGCTCCAGGGCGGTGTGGACGTCGAGGGACACGCCGTGCGCGTCGGTCGGGTCCGGCATCTTGGGCGCGACGGCGTCGAACGTCGCGTCGTCGCCCATCGGCGTCGCCGGGCGGACGGACTTGCGCCTGATGCGGTCGAGGCAGGCGTTGACGACGATGCGGTGCAGCCAGGTGGTGACGGCCGCGTCGCCGCGGAACCGTCCGGCCGCGCGGAACGCCGAAAGGCAGGCGTCCTGCAGCGCGTCCGCGGCCTCCTCCGGGTCGCCGAGCGTCCGCAGCGCGACCGCCCACATCCGGTCGCGGTGCCGGTGGACGAGTTCGGCGAAGGCGTGCGGGTCCCCCTGGGCGTGTGCCGGGCGAGGAGCTCCTTGTCGGGCACCTCGTCGACACGACGCATGCTCACCGACGTCATGAGCGACCGCTTTCTCGTTCGGGACGCCAGGCCGGCGCCGGACGTCCTCGACCGGCTGCTGAGGTAGGCACCAAGGATTCCTGGGGACGAGGGGACAAAGTAAAGTGCTCACAGGCACGATACAGACATGCGCCGCTCCACGTCACAGCTCAGGTGACGGGCGAGAGACGATCAGCCCGCCTCGCCGTAGACGGTGATCTCGCCGAGCCGTCCCTTGAACGGCCCGCCGGGCAGCTGGGTGAACCACACGAGCACGTACCGGCCGGTGGCCTGCGGGTTCGCGGTGATGGTGATCTCGCCGCCGTTGGGGGCCTGCTCGCCGACCCGTTGCAGGGCGGTCGGGGTCTTGGAGTCGCCGACCCGCACCTGGAGCGTCCCGCCGGTGACCGGGGAGTGGATCTTGACGTCGGCGACCTTGACGGGCTTGCCCATGTCGAGCAGGACGCCGAGGCCCTTGGACAGCCTGCCGAAGTCGGCGCCGTTGTAGCTCTGCGTCTCCCACTGGCCGGAGGCCTTGCCGTCGGTCAGCGTGGACAGGTGCTTGCCGATCGTGTCGTCGCCGTTGCCCGCGGCGGTGCGGAGCTCGGCGGGCTCGATGTTCTGCGGGGTGAGCTTCGCGACGGACGGCGTGACCGGAGCGCTCGTCTTGCCCTTGTCGGTGACGCCGCCGTCCTTGGGGTCGTCGCCGCCGCTGTTGCTGGACAGCGCCCAGGCGCCGAGGCCGACGATGACGGTCAGCGCGGCGGCCGCGACGCCGAGGAGGGCCCGGTTGGCGGGACGTTTCGGTGCGCCGTGCCCGTGCGCGGGGCTCGTCCGGGTGGACGTGGCGGCCGGCGGCGGAGGCGGGGCGGCGTGCCGCTGGGCACGCGACCGCGGCGGCGGGACGTGCGAGGGCGTGGACGCCTCGGGCGCGGGCGGCCGGTGCGGTTGCGTCGTCGCCGCCGTCGACGGGGTGGCGGGACGCCGGGGCGGGGTGGACGCGGGGGACGCGGGGGACGCGTGGCCGAGGCCCGCGAACAGCGGCAGCGGGGTGCGCGGGACGCCGCGCAGCGCCTTGGCCAGGTCGGCGGGGGCGGCGAGCGGTTCGGCGGTGCCGATGCCGAGGCAGCGGCAGACGATCGCGTCGATCGCGTGGGAGATGCCGGCCTGGACCTGGCGGGGCGCGTGCGGGACGCCGTCGGCCTCGGGGGCGGCGGGCAGGCCGGAGCCGTCCTCGTCGCCGGGCCAGTGGGCGGTGAGCGCCGCGTACAGCATCCGGCCGAGGCCGCGGACGTCCTCGGCGGCGGGGTCGTCGGAGTGCCGGTCGCCGAGGACGGCGTCGATCGCGACGCCGAGGAGCTTGACGGTGCCGCCGGTCGTCCAGACGAGGTCGCGGGGGGTGAGGCAGAGGTGGGAGAGGCCGGCGGCGTGCGCGGCGGAGATCGCCTCGGACGCCTCGTACAGCAGCGTCGCGGCGCGGCCCGGTTCGAGCGGGGCCTTGCCGAGCATGCCCTCCAGCGTCTCGCCGGCGACCCACTCGCTGACGATGTAGGCGCTCTCGCCGGAGTCGTCGGCGTCGAACACCTGGGTGAGGCGGGGGTCGGTGAGCCGGCTGGCGGAGCGCGCGGACGTGACGGCGTCGGCGATCCGGGGGAATTCGGGGTCGAAGGTGCGGACGGCGACCGCCCGCGCGAGGATCTCGTCGATCGCCTTCCAGAGCGACGATCCGCCCGAGTCGCTGATGCGCTTCTCAAGCCTGTAGCGGCCGGCGAGACGTGTGCCGGGCTCGATGACTGACGTGCTCACGGCAACGTCCTGCACAGGTGGTCAGATCCCATGTTCGTGGCGTGGCAGCTTACGCCTCCGACCCTCCTCTTTGCGTTCCCCAGGGTGTCGCCCCGCAAGCCGTAGTCCCCCACATGGTAGTGGTTACTCGCACCAGTGGCCCGTCTTATCGCCGCGCGTCCTTTTACTTTGCCCGACCCGGCAGGCGCCGCGCGAACGTGGCGAGCGTGGTCTGGATCTCCTCGACCCGCATCAGCTTGGCGAAGAACACGTAGAGCAGCCCGCCGCCCACGGATCCGGCGACGAGGGTGGCGAGTGCCGGCAGCAGCGTGTCGGTGCCGGCGAGGGCGTCTGCGACGGTGTGGGCGGCGTAGGCGAACCCGACGAGCGGCCAGATCGCGACGAGGAGCTTGAGGTGGCCGCCGACGATGCGGCGGCCGTCGATGCCGCCGAGTTTGCGCCGCAGCACCAGCCAGCAGGTGATCGTCCCGACCAGGTTGGTGATCGCGAACCCGCCGGCGATGCCGACCACGATCCACTTGACGTCGAGGACGTTGTAGGCGGTGAACGCCATGACGATGTTGGACGTGGTGACGACGAGGCCGACGAGGGCGGGCGTGCGGGTGTCGCCGTGGGCGTAGAAGACCCGCAGCATCAGCTGGTAGATGGAGAACGGCACGAGCGCGATCGCGAACATCTGCATGACCCGCGCGATCACCAGGGCGTCGTCGGACGAGGTGTTGCCGTGCGCGAACAGCACCGTGGTGATCTCCGGGCCGAGCACCAGCATCAGCGCCGCCGCGGGCATGATGATCACCGAGGAGAGCCGCAGGCCGCTGGAGAACGCGGCGCGGACGTCGGCGGTCTTGCCCTCGGCGGCGAACCGGCTCATCCGCGGCAGCAGCGCGGTGATCACCGACACCCCGACGATCGCGTAGGGGAGCTGGAAGAGCTGGTAGGCGTTGAAGTAGGGGGTGTAGCCGTAGCCCTCGCCGAGGCCCTCGTCGACGGCGAGGTTCCCGGCCCGGTTCGCGAGCGCGGTGACGACGGCGAGCGCGGCCTGGGTGGCGACGACGTACAGCAGCGTCCAGCCGGCCATCTTGCCGACCTCGCCGATCTCGCCGCGGCGGAAGTCCAGCCGGGGCCGCCACCGGAACCCGACGCGGCGCAGCGACGGCCACAGCGCGACCGTCTGCAGGACGATCCCGCCGGTGGTGCCGACCGACAGCAGCAGCATCTGCCCGTCGGAGATCGAGGACGGGTCGACGCGGCCGGTGGTGATCGCGAGGAACGCGCCGCCGATGGCGATCACGACGATGTTGTTCAGGACCGGCGCCCACATCGGCGCGCCGAAGCTGCCGCGCGTGTTGAGGATCGCGCCGGCGAACGCGCCGACGCCGTAGAAGAACAGCTGCGGCAGGAAGAACTGGGCGAACAGGATGGCGACCTCGCGCTGGTCGCCGGTGTAGCTGCCCGCCAGGACGCTGATGAACAGCGGCGCGAGCAGCACCGACACGACGGTGAGGGCGCCGAGGCCGATCACCGCGAGGGTGAACACGCGCTGCTCGTACTGCTCGCCGTAGGCCTGGTCGCGCTGCTTCGCCCGGACCAGCAGCGGGACGATGACGCTGGTCAGGATGCCGCCGAGCAGCAGGTCGTAGATCTGGTTGGGGATCGTGTTGGCGGTGTTGTAGGCGTTGGCGAGCAGCCCGGTGCCGAGCGCCGCGACGATGACGGCGGTGCGCAGGAAGCCGGTGACGCGGGACGCGAGGGTGCCCACCGCCATGATCGCGCCGGACCGCAGGATGCCGGACGCGCCCTTCCCGGAACCGCCGGAGTCACCTGAGCCGCCGGGGCCCGGCGTGTCCACGATCGTGGTGTCGGCGACGGGGGAGCCGCCTCCGGGGAGGGGCAGGTCAATCGCCGTCTCGGCGGCGGTGCTCGCCGCGCCGGGCGGCCTGCCCGTCGGCGGCGGGCTCGGGTATCCCTGCGGAGGCCGGGGGCTCTGGTACGGCGGGCCCGGGTGCGGCTGGGCCGGGCGTCCCCGGTCCGGCGGGCGGGGCGGCGGGGGACCCTGGGGAGGAGGTCCCTGGGGCGGGGGGCCCTGCGGCGGGCCCTGCGGGGGGCCCTGGGGAGGGCCCTGGGGAGGGCGGGGCCTCTGGGGATGGCCCTGACCCGGATACCCCGGGGAATTCGGCGGCGGGTATCCCGGCCCCTGAGAGCCCGGAACCGGGGAACCCGTCCCCTGGTTCCCCTGGCCCTGCCGATCCCATTCCGGTCGGTCCGTCACCGGCTGCCTCCGCTTTCCGGCGGCGCCTCGCTCTGATGGCCCGCACTCCGACGCCCACGAAGAGTACGGCAAGTCCGCCGCCCGTGATGAGCAGGGCGATACGCCCGTAGCCGGTGACGGTGACGGCGATGCTCTCGCCGCTGCCGTACGTCCGCCCGCGCGACTCCGGGATCTGCAGCTCCAGGTTGACCTTGAAGTTGCCGTTGCCGGCCGCCTGCGCCGGGATCCATCGCTGGGCGCGCTCGCCCGGCCGGAGCTCGATCAGCGCGTCGTCGGGGTCCAGCCCGCCGAGCCGGAGCTTCGCGGTGTTCTCCGAGGTCACGACGAGCCTGACCGCCACCGCCTGGTCCTGCAGCGTGTTCTCGACGAGGACCGGCAGCCGGCCGGAGCTGCCGCCCATCAGCACGCGTTTGTTCTTGGTGGTGACGACGCGGACCTTGCGCATGTCCCACTTGAGCTCGTTCTCCAGCTCGTTGCGCGCCCGCTTGGCGCGTCCCGGGGAGGACCTCCATGCCACCGACTCCATGCGCAGCACGGCCCGCTCGTAGGAGATCTTGACCGGGCCGGTCATCACGGCCCGGAACGCCGCCGCCCGCTCCGCGATCGCCTGGGTGTGGTCGAGGTGGGCGTCGCCGAGCTCGTAGCGCTGGTAGGGGTCGGGGTAGCCGTTGAAGACGCGTTGCTGCGGCGCGGTCGACTCGATCTTCCGCAGCGGCACCTCGCGCAGCCAGGCGGCGCCCTTGGTGTAGCTCAGCAGGCTCTTCGCGAGGCCGTCGGCGGGGTTCCAGTACCGGTCGGGGGCGACGACGACGGTGCGCTGGGCGTTCGGCGCCTCCCCCGCGATCACCGCCGTCTCGGCGAGGAAGCGCTGCTCGCTGAGCAGGGCCCCGGACGCCGACCTCGCCCCGTCGCTGACGATCTGGTTCATCGTCTGGTCGAAGATGAGCGTCTTCTTGACGCCCAGGTGGGTCTGGAGCGCGCTGGCCGCGTTCGGCTGCGCGCCGTTCGCCGGGTTCTGGAACTGCGAGCTGTTCATCAGGAACGTCCCGCCGTCCTTCAGCGCGTACTTGGCGAGCTGGTCGAGCGTGCCGGGCCCGCCGGCGCCGGCGGCCGGCCAGGCGACGTGCGCGTCGGGCGCCCGGCCGAGGATCTGCGCCACCACGCCGGTGTTGCGCTGGTCGAACGCGGTGCCGATGTCGCGGGTCGTCTTGCGGCGGACGAGGGCGGTGACGTCGGGGTCGCCGTACGGGAGGACGAAGTAGGGGTCGCCCTTGGAGGCGTTCTTCAGGGACGTCAGCCATTCCGCCGCGACCCGGCTCTTCTCCTTGCGCGTGGCCTTCTTCGCGCCGGGCGCCCGGACGTAGTAGTCGCCGGCCGCCATCCGCTGCACGTCGTCCAGCAGCGCGGGGTCGATCGCCCAGGTGAGAGGGGTGTTGGTGCCGGCCGCGGCGTCGACGAGCCGGCGGAGCCGGCCGCCGGGCGACAGGTCCGTGGTGAGCCGGTCGTCGATGAAGGTCTGGTCGTTGGTGCGGTGCATCCGGTCGATGAGCGGCACGATCCAGCCGACCGCCACCGGCTTGAAGCGGCGCTGCTTCGGCATGAGGGTCAGGAAGGTCGTCAGGCCGCCGACCACCTGCTGGGCGGAGTTCAGCACCTCGACGCCCACCGGGTAGACGCCGGGGGTGCCGGCGGGCGCGCGCAGCCCGAGCTGCCTGGCGCTGGTGCGGAACGTCCAGTTCTGCTTCACGCCGGGCCCGGCCGCCTCCGCGAGCGGCTGCTGCGGGCCGACGTTGGGGAGCGCGCTCGGCTGGCCCTTCGCGATCTGGTCGAGCTGGATGCGGCTGGTGACGGGCTGCGCGCTGTACCGCAGCCGCAGGGTGAGGCCGGGCAGCTGGCCGTCGGTGCGGTTCTTGGCCACCCCGGAGATCTCGATCTTGGAGTTCTCGCCGACGGTCTTGGGGGTGACCTTCGTCAGCGCCAGCGCCACCTGCGCGCGGGCGAGCGCCTGCGCCCGGGTCGGCGGCCGGGCACCGGCCGGGGGCGCCAGGGCGGCGGGAGCCGCCATCGCGAGACAGGGCAGCAGCGCGGCCAGCGCCGCCACGCGTTGGACCGTCCTCACGCCGCGCCCGCTCTCACTCCGCGTCCGCCCGGGGGCCGTCCGGCACCGTGCAGGCGGCTTCGGGACGGCGGGCATGGATTTCCCGCACCACGGCGTCGAGTCTAGATGCAGTGCCCCGCGCGCCGGGCCCCGCGCACCGGTTCCCGGGAAGGCTCAGGTGGCCGCGCGGTCGAGGTTCGGGGCGCGGGCGGGCGGCGGGGAGAGGAGGTCGGCGGGCTTGGCGTGGCAGAGCGCGAACAGGGTGCCGGCCCGGATGCCGAGCGCGGTGGACGCCTCGCCCGTCGCGGTGTAGACGACGTCGTCGGCGGGCAGCCGGTCGGTGAGGCGGTGGTCGATCAGCAGGGTCACCGAGTCCGGCAGGAGCAGCGGGCAGACGAGGCCCGCCGCGTACTCGGTGACGGCGTTGACGACGTCGGCGCGCGCGGGGCGGACGGTGCGGGCGCCGGCGGCGAGCCGCACGGCCTCCGCGGAGGGCCGCCGCCCGGCCGGGACGAGCACGCCGGTCAGGAAGGGCCGGCCGCGGGCGTCCTCGCAGGAGTAGACGCGCGTCACCAGGCACCGGTCCGCCGGGAGGCCGAGCGCCTTCGGCAGTTCGTCCGCGTTCCCCATCGCGACGGGCAGCCGCACGATCTCGTGCACGGCCTCCCATTCGAGCAGCGCGCGGTGGATGACGAGAGCGTCCTTCATGTTCGGCTCCATCCCGCGGGGGGTCTCCCCGCTCACACCCGGAACGTGGTTCGCTGTGTCCCCGTGCTTCGCACTCTGCGGGGGAAATCCCCACATACCCGAAACGACCGATCTAACCCGCGTCATACATCACGTAAAACCCTCACGATGCGCCTCATCCGCAGGTGCGGCGGACCGTGGCCTTTCGGATCCCGCTACCGTTGTCGTGCGGGGGGCTCTCCGGGTCGCGCAGGCGTCATCGGGGTGTCCGCAACGTAACCCGGGGATCGCGGCATGGGAAGGGCCACGTCCTCCTTCGGCCCCCGAAAGTACTCCCGCCCGAACCCCCGTGGATCGCCAGAAAGTCCTTTGTCAGCCCGTCAACCAAGGAAATACGCTCGATGGCCGTGCCTGACCAGAACGTGACCCCAGAGTCCTCGCGCCGCACCGCGATCGCCGAGCTGCTGCGCGGGATCGCGCCCGTGGCCGACGACCTCGGCGCCCGGTTCGCCGCGGCCGGTCACGAGCTGGCACTGGTCGGCGGGCCCGTCCGGGACGCGCTGCTGGGCCGTCCCACCAAGGACGTCGACCTGACCACCGACGCGCCGCCCGAGCGCACCCTGGAGATCATCCGCGGCTGGGCGGACGCGCACTGGACGATCGGCATCGACTTCGGCACCATCGGCCTCCGCAAGGACGGCGTCGAGCTGGAGATCACCACCTACCGCAGCGAGTCCTACGACCCGAAGTCCCGCAAGCCGGAGGTCTCGTACGGGACGTCCCTCGTGGAGGACCTGCGCCGCCGCGACTTCGCCGTGAACGCGATGGCGGCGCGGCTCCCCGGGCGCGAGTTCACCGACCCGTTCGGCGGCCTCACCGACCTGCGGCGCAAGGTGCTGCGGACGCCGGGCCTCCCCGAGGACTCCTTCAGCGACGACCCGCTGCGGATGATGCGCGGCGCCCGGTTCGCCTCGCAGCTGGGCTTCACCGTCGCCCCGGACGTCGTCCGCGCGATGAAGGACATGGCCGGCCGCATCGAGATCGTGTCGGCCGAGCGGGTCCGGGACGAGCTGTCCAAGCTGCTGTGCGGGGAGTACCCGCGGCAGGGCCTGGCGCTGCTCGTCGACAGCGGCCTCGCCGCGCACGTCCTGCCCGAGCTGCCGAAGCTGCGCCTGGAGATCGACGAGCACCACCGGCACAAGGACGTCTACGAGCACTCGCTGATCGTCCTGGAGCAGGCGATCGCCCAGGAGGAGGACGGCCCCGACCTCATCCTGCGGCTGGCGGCGCTGCTGCACGACATCGGCAAGCCGAAGACCCGCCGGTTCGAGCCGGGCGGCCGGGTGTCGTTCCACCACCACGAGGTCGTCGGCGCGAAGATGGCCCGCAAGCGGCTCACCGCGCTGCGCTACCCGAAGGACGTCATCAACGACGTGTCCCGCCTCGTCGAGCTGCACCTGCGGTTCCACGGCTACGGCACCGGCGAGTGGACGGACTCGGCCGTCCGCCGCTACGTCCGCGACGCCGGGCCGCTGCTCAGCCGCCTGCACAAGCTGACGCGCGCCGATTGCACCACGCGCAACAAGCGCAAGGCCGACCGGCTGCGCCGCACCTACGACGACCTGGAGGCGCGGATCGAGCGCCTGGCGCAGGAAGAGGAGCTGGCCGCGATCCGCCCGGAGATCGACGGCAACGAGATCCAGGAGATCCTCGGCATCACCCCCGGCCCGCTCGTCGGGCGCGCCTACCGCTTCCTCCTCGACCTCCGCCTCGACCGCGGCCTCATCGGCAAGGACGCCGCCGCCGACGCCCTGCGCGCCTGGGCCGCCGAGGAGGGCATCACCACCGGCGGCGACGCGTGATCCCGCTGCAGCTGGGGCGGATGAGCCCCCGCGAGGCCGAGCGGATCGCGGAGTTCGACCGCGAGCACATCTGGCATCCGTACGCCCCGATGCCCGCGCCGGTGCCCGCCCTGCCCGTCGTCTCGGCGGACGGGGTGCGGCTCACCCTCGCGGACGGGACCGAGCTGATCGACGGCATGTCGTCCTGGTGGGCGGCCGTGCACGGCTACAACCACCCGAAGCTGAACGCCGCCGTCACCGGGCAGCTCGGCAAGATGGCGCACGTGATGTTCGGCGGGCTCACGCATCCGCCGGCCGTCCGGCTCGCCGAGCAACTCCTGGAGATCACCCCGGAGCCGCTGACCAAGGTGTTCTTCGCCGACTCCGGCTCGGTGGCCGTCGAGGTCGCGATCAAGATGGCGCTGCAGTACTGGCGGTCGCAGGGGCGTCCGGAGCGTCGCAGGCTCCTCACCGTCCGGGGCGGGTACCACGGCGACACGTTCGGCGACATGGCCGTCTGCGACCCGGTGAACGGGATGCACCACCTGTTCAGTGACATCCTCGACAAGCACGTGTTCGCGCCGCAGCCCCCGCTCGGGTACTCGGCCGACCCCGACGCGGCGTACCTGGACGAGCTGTCCCGGCTGGCGGCCGAGCACGCGGGCGAGCTCGCCGGGATCATCGCCGAGCCGATCGTCCAGGGCGCCGGCGGCATGCGCTTCTACGCGCCCGAATACCTGAGCGCCCTCCGCGACATCGCCGACGAGCACGGCCTGCTGTTGATCCTGGACGAGATCGCCACCGGGTTCGGCCGGACGGGGGAGCTGTGGGGCTGCGACCACGCCGAGGTCGTCCCCGACATCATGTGCCTCGGCAAGGCCCTGACCGGCGGATACATGACCATGGCGGCGACGCTGTGCACCGACCGGGTGGCGCACGGCATCACGTCCGGCGAGGCGGGCGTCCTCATGCACGGGCCCACGTACATGGCCAACCCGCTGGCCGCCGCCGTCGCGTCCGCGTCCATCGACCTCCTCCTCTCGCGCGACTGGCGGGACGAGGTCGACACCATCGAGGCGACCCTGACCAGCGAACTCGACGGCGCCGCCGCGTTCCCGGGGGTGGCGGACGTCCGCATCCTCGGTGCGATCGGGGTGGTGGAGGCGCGGGAGCCGGTGGACGTCGCGTCCGTCCAGGAGACCGCCATGGCGCACGGCGTCTGGCTCCGTCCCTTCGGCAAACTGATCTACACGATGCCGCCCTACGTCTGCACCGACGACGAGGTCCTGCACATCGCCGCCGCGCTCCGCGCGATCGCCGAATCGCTCTGAGGTCAGCGCAGGGCGTGGGCCGGCCGGCGCATGCGGGACGCGGCCGTCCGGTAGGCGACGGCGCCCGCGGCGTAGGCGGCGATCACCGCGAGGAGGGTGACGGTGGCGCGGCCGTCCGGGGGCAGCCAGGTGGCGGCGGCAGCGGCCGCCGCGGCGAACGTCGCGTTGAACAGCATGTCGTAGACGGCGAACACCCGGCCCCGGTAGGCGTCCTCGATCCCCTCCTGCAACGTTGTGTCGACGCACAACTTCACGCCCTGTGACACCACGCCGAGCAGGAAGGCACCCGCCGCCCACGGACGTTCCGCGAACGGCGTCCCCAGAAGGAGCAGGCTCAGCGCCGCCCCGGCGAGCAGCCACGCCACCCACGCCTGCTTGCTGATCCGCCGCACCACCGGCGGCGTGATCAGTGCCGCCGCGAAGTACCCGGCGCCGGACACGCCCAGCATCAGCGCGAACGTCTCCAGCCCTCGGTCGGGGTCGTCGGCGAAGTGGTTCCGGCACAGCAGCAGCGTCATGATCAGGACGATGCCGTACAGGAACCGGTGGAACGAGATCGCGCCGAGCGCCAGCGCCGCCTGGGGCCGCCGCGCGATGTGCCGCGCCCCGTCCGCCAGCCCGTACAGGACGCCGCCGAGCGCCTCCACGGTCCGGGGCAGCTCCGCCCGCGGCGCCCCCGGCAGGGCGTCCTCGGCCGGGTGCGGACCGAGGAGCCGCCTCGGCAGCGTCGTCGCCGTCGCCCCCGCCAGCAGGAACAACGCCGCCGCGACCACGAGGATGGACGCCGTCCCGTCGTGCCCGGACCCGAACAGCCGCCGCAGCAGGTAGCCGACGCCCGCGCCGGCGAACGCGATGACCGTCCCGGACGTCACCGTGAACGCGTTCGCCGTCACCAGCTGATCCCGCCGCACCACGTGCGGCAGCGCAGCGGACAGCGCCGCGAGAAAGAACCGGTTGACCCCCAGCACGACGAGAACGCCGAGGAAGAACCCCAGCCCGTCCTGCCCCGCAGCGACGAGGGCCGCGACAAGAAGCACCAAGACAGCGCGCACTACAGGCGTCCACACGAGGATCTGCCGCCGCTGCCACCGGTCGATGAACACGCCCGCGAACGGCCCGAGAGCCGAGTACGGCAGCAACGTCACCGCGAACGCCGCCGCGGCCTTCGTGGCCGTCGTCTGCCGCTCGGGCGAGAAGAACACGTACCCGGCCAGCGCCACCTGGAAGACGCCATCGCTGAACTGCGACGCGAGCCGCGTGCCGTAGAGCCGCCGAAAATCCCGCCCCCGCAAGATCCCCCGCAACTCACCCGCTTCCACCCGATCACCCTACGTCCTCCCCCAACCCCCCAAATCCGCCCGCCGGCAGTTAGTGACGGGTGCCGGGCCGCTAGGCCCTGCGCCCGTCACTTACTGCAAAGACAACACCGTGTAGTCGTAGGCGGCGGTGGTAGGGAGGTAGCGGGCGTTGCGGACGCGGGAGGAGCGGAAGAGGGTCTGGGCGCGGTCGAGGAGGGGGACGATCGCGGCGTCTTCCATGATCTTCTGGTCGGCCTGCTGCCAGTAGCCGGCGGCGTGTTCGGCGTCGGGGGCGGTGAGGGCGGCGTCGATGAGGGCGTTGACCTGCGGGTTGTCGTAGCCGCCGTAGTTGGTGGAGTTCTGCCCGTAGGTGCGGCCGTCGAAGAGCGGCTGGACGATGGAGCGGCCGTTGTTGCCGTACCAGTCGGGCACCCAGCCGGGGGCGGCGATGTCCCAGGCGCCTTCGCGGGCGCGGGCGGGGACGGAGAGGGTGCCGGAGTAGAAGGAGCCGCCCGAGTCGGCGGTCAGTTCCGTCTTGACCCCGCAGGCGGCGAGGTTCTCGGCGATGGACTGGGCGATCAGCTTGTGGACGCTGTTCGTCCGGTACGGGAACTTCAGTTCGAGCCCGGAGTACCGCGTCTTGCCGAGCAGTTCGCGGCATTTGGCCGGGTCGCCGGACTCGCCGGGTGTCGGGTAGTGGTTCAGGGCGGCGTATCCGGCGTTGCCGGACGGGATCACCGTGTGCAGTGGCTTCGCCACCGACGGCCCGCCGACGATCTTGATGAGGGCGCTGCGGTCGATGGCGTACTCCAGGGCCTGCCGGACGGCCCGGTCGCCGAGCGCGCCGCCGTTGTTGGGGCTGCGCAGGTTGAAGACGAGGTAGGGGCTGTTGTTCGGCGTCTCCCTGATCGCGAAGCGCGGGTCGTCCCGCAGGTCCGGGATGGCGGACGTCGGGACGGGCTGGTCCCACGCGAGGTCGGCGACGCCCTGCTCGATCTGCTGCTGGACGGTCTCCGGCGAGTCCTGCCCGAGCGTGATCCGGATCTTGGCGACGTGGCGCTCGCGGAGGGGGTCGCTCGCCGCCCGCCAGGCCGGGTTGTGGGAGAGCACGTACGAGAGCCCCGGACGGTACTCGGTGATCTGGTACGGGCCGTTGGAGATCGTGTGCTGCCGGAACTCGGCGCCGTCCGGGACGTACGCGTCGTACTCCTTCGGCGCGGCGGCGGTGAACGGCAGCGACAGCAGGTTGAGGAAGTCGCTGGCGGGACGCTTCAGCTTGAACACGAGCGTCCTGTCGTCCTTGGCGCTGACGCCCTCGATGTCGTGGTCGCGCTGGTAGGCGGCGATCGCCCCGGCGTTCTTCGCGTCGACGGAGCCGAAGCCGCGGCAGAACTCGTCCATTCCCTTGAGCGTGGAGAGGTAGTAGCCCTTGCCGGAGGACGGCGACGCCGGGTTGCAGAGCCGTTCGAAGCCGCGGACGAAGTCGGGCGCGGTGACCGGGCGCGGCGGGCTCGTGTTCCACTGGACGCCGTCGCGGAGCCGCACCGTGTACGTGCGGCGGTCCTTGGAGATGTCGCCGTTCTCGCGCGTGGGGAGGCGGACGGCGACGTCGGGCCGGACGGGGATCGTCTCCTGGAAGTCGTTGGACGCGCGCGTTCCGAACAGCGTCCGGGCGAAGGTGCGCGCCAGCCCGTACGCGCCGACGCTGGACACCGACGCGGGGTCGAGGTGCTCGACGTCGGACGAGCCGATGACGCGGAGCGTGCCGCCCTGGCGGGAGGCGCCGTCCGCGGAGGCGTCGTCACCCCCTCCCGCGCACCCGGCGATCCCCATCACGAGGCCCGCCAGCCCCACCGTCACCTTGAACATCTCGCGTGCCATCACGTTCCCCACCTCGAAGCTTCGGCACCTGGCGCGCAGTAACCGGCGGTGTCACAGTAGGGCCAGAGCGTGACAAAGGGCCGGTACATCACCGTTTTCTCACAGAAGTAAGGACGCCCTGACAGTGGGATGTCCACTGCCAGGGCGTCCTTTGGGAACTTTGTGATCAGACTCTCAGGGCTCAGCGCTCCACGTCGCCGCGGATGAACTTCTCCACCGCGTCGTGCGCCTGGTCGTCGTTGTACTGCTCGGGCGGCGACTTCATGAAGTAGGAGCTGGCCGACAGGATCGGGCCGCCGATGCCGCGGTCCTTGGCGATCTTGGCGGCGCGGACCGCGTCGATGATGACGCCGGCGGAGTTCGGGGAGTCCCAGACCTCCAGCTTGTACTCCAGGTTGAGGGGCGTGTCGCCGAACGACTTGCCCTCCAGCCGCACGTACGCCCACTTGCGGTCGTCCAGCCACGGCACGTGGTCGGACGGGCCGATGTGCACGTCCGCCTTGGCCATCTCGTGCGGGATCTGCGAGGTGACGGACTGCGTCTTGGAGATCTTCTTGGACTGGAGCCGCTTGCGCTCCAGCATGTTCATGAAGTCCATGTTGCCGCCGAAGTTGAGCTGGTACGTGCGCAGCAGCTCGACACCGCGGTCCTCGAACAGCCGGGCCATGACGCGGTGCGTGATCGTCGCGCCGACCTGCGACTTGATGTCGTCGCCGACGATCGGCACGCCCGCGTCGGTGAACTTCTGCGCCCACTCGGGGTCACTGGCGATGAACACCGGCAGCGCGTTCACGAACGCGACCTTGGCGTCGATCGCGCACTGGGCGTAGAAGCGATCGGCCTCCTCCGAGCCCACCGGCAGGTACGACACCAGGACGTCCACCTCGGCGTCCTTCAGCGCCTGCACCACGTCGACCGGCTTGGCGTCGGACTCCTCGACCATGTCCAGGTAGTACTCGCCGAGGCCGTCGAGCGTGTGCCCGCGCTGGACGGTCACCCCGGTCGGCGGCACGTCGGCGAACTTGATGGTGTTGTTCTCGCTGGCGTGGATGGCCTCGGACAGGTCCATCCCGACCTTCTTGGCGTCCACGTCGAACGCCGCCACGAACTCGACGTCGCCCACGTGGTAGTCGCCGAACTGGACGTGCATCAGGCCGGGGACTCGCGTGTCGGGGGCCGCGTCCTTGTAGAACTCGACACCCTGGACGAGCGAAGAGGCGCAGTTGCCCACACCCACGATGGCTACGCGCACCGAACCCATCCGGTTGCTCCTTCTCTGTTGCGGAACATGTGGTGTTTCACCCGCCCCCGAAGGCGCCGGGCCGCTCGTTGTTCAGCGGCCCTCGTCCCGAGGCATGTCCTGATCAATTCGCTTAGCTGACTGTGCTTGCTGTTCCTGCTCGGCACGCTCGCGCCCGATGAGCTCGTTGAGCCACCGGACCTCGCGCTCCACCGACTCCAGCCCGTGGTTCTGCAGCTCCAGGGTGTAGGAGTCGACCCGCTCGCGCGTTCGCGCCAGGGCGGCGCGGACGCTCTCCAGGCGCTCCTCCAGCCGGCTGCGCCGGCCTTCGAGGATCCGCAGCCGGACGTCGGCGCGGGTGTGCGAGAAGAAGGCGAAGTGCACGCCGAACCCCTCGTCCTCCCACGACGCCGGACCGGCCTCGGTCAGGAGCTGCTGGAGGCGCTCCTTGCCGTCGGCGGTGAGCTTGTAGACGATCTTCGACCGGCGGCTCTGCAGTGCCAGTGGCGGGTTCGGCTCCTCCGGCCGGTCCTCCATGATCAGCCCGTTGGCGAGCAGCTGCTTGAGGCACGGGTAGAGCGAGCCGTAGGAGAACGCGCGGAACATGCCCAGCAGGGCGTTGAGCCGTTTGCGCAGCTCGTAGCCGTGCATCGGGGACTCGTGCAGCAGCCCGAGCACGGCGAGCTCCAGCACGCCCGCGCCCTTCTTGGCAGCCATCCCGGTCCCTCTTCCGCAGAGCCGATGTCTCGATCCGATGTATCGAGCGAATGTATCGGCTCGATACATCGACAAGATACGTAGCCCGGCCCCTCCTGGCAAGTGGCGATCTACCTGGGGCGGCTCGGCGGGGCCGCGGTCCCGCCTCCCGAATGCGGCGAATTCAGGGTGTATGTGGCGGAAATATGTCAAAGTTGCGCAAGGCGCTATCGGCCACGTCGTACGTACTCAGGAACGGGGACCCGAGCCCCGAGCGAGAGACGAGTAAGGAGGATCCGCCTACTCCGGGGGCGTTGACCGGCCGAAACGTACCTTCGCCGTGCACGCGCTCCCCCCGCTCACCAGCCCGCACAGTACTCTTCGGACGGCGCACGAGTCGCAACAAGGCCGGGGAGCCACCCCCGGCCCTCGGCAACACCCGTTGTCCCCTGTTGATGAGGTCGCGTGAGTAATCCAAGCCAGCCCCGACCGGAACCCGGGTCGCAGAGGCCGGGCGGGCAGCAGAACCCCCGTCCCGGCGACTCCGGCGAATCCGGCCTTCCGGGTGCCCACCGTGAGCCCGCCGGGTCGAACCCGGCGGGTCCGTCCGGCATGCCCCAGAACCCCGGCCCGCCCGGCCCGTCGGAGAGCCCCGGCTTCATGGCCGGCTCCTCCGGCCCCGCCGCGTCGCCGGGGCCGCTCGGCGGCACCGCGCCCAATCCCGCGCTCCCGTCCCCGCCGTCCAGGGGCCGCCACGCGGCGCAGCCCCCGCCCGCCGACCCGGGCCCGATGGGCACCCCAGGCCCCCAGGACCCCCCGCTCGGCGGCCCGAGCGCCGGCGGCCACGACCCGCTGGCCGGCCCGCTCGGCGGCCCGGCTGATCAGGGTGCGTTCGGCGGTTCGGGCGCAGGCAACGCCGCGGGCGGCCAGGGGCCGCTCGGTGGCCCCGGTGACCAAGGTGGGTTCGGCGGCCCGAGTGGCTCAGGCCCGATGGGCGGCCAGGATCCGCTAGGCGCCCCGCTCGGTGGCGTGGCCGATCAGGGTGCGTTCGGCGGTCCGAGCGCCGGTCCTGCCGCAGGCGGTCAAGGTCCGCTGGGCGGTCCCGGTGGCTCCGGCCCGATGAGCGGCGATCCGCTGGGCGCCCCGCCTGGTGGCGCGGCTGAACAGGGCGGATTCGGTGGTCCGGGTGCGGGTGGTGCCCCGGGTGGCCAGGGTCCGCTTGGCGGCGGTGACCAAGGTGCTCTTGGCGGTCCTGGGAACTCGGGGCCGATCGGTGGACGGGAGCCGCTGGCCGGTCCGCCCGGCGGGGTGCCTGATCAAGGTGCTTTCGGTGGTCCGTTCGGTGCTCAGAGTGGTCCCGGCGGCGGTGCGCCTGGCGGTCAAGGGCCGCGGGTCGGGCCGGGTGAGGCCGCTCCCTCTGGCCCCAGCGGTTCTGGGGCGCTTGTGCCTTCGAACGGGCCCCGGATGGGCAACGCGCCCGGCGGGCCGGGTAACTCGGGGACGCCTAACGGCCTTGGCATGGGGGGCGTTCCGGGCGTTCCGGGTGGACCGGGTGGACCGGGTGGACCTGGTGGGCCAGGCGGGCCCGGGGCGTTCGGTGCGCCGGGCGGAGGTATGGCCGGGCCCGGGATGGGCGCCCCGGCGGGGTTCGGTCCCGCGCCGAAGCCCGGGGTGAAGGAGAAGCTCGGCGAGCTCGGGAAGATCGGGCAGGACCTCGGTTCGAAGGTGACCGCGAAGTTCCGCGGTGGTGGGGTGCGCGCGGCCAACCGGTCGACCGGCCCCGGAGGCCCCGGCGGACCCGCAGGGCCCGGCGGGCCCGGGGGACCTGGCGGGCCCGGGG
The DNA here is from genome assembly GCF_900115095.1 of Actinomadura madurae. Lineage (GTDB taxonomy): Bacteria > Actinomycetota > Actinomycetes > Streptosporangiales > Streptosporangiaceae > Spirillospora > Spirillospora madurae. The sequence goes on along the minus strand of NZ_FOVH01000033.1, from coordinate 11,259 downwards.
GACCTGGCGGGCCCGGGGGACCTGGCGGGCCCGGGGGACCTGGCGGGCCGGGCGGGCCCGGTCCGCAGGGGCCGCCCGGGAAGAAGGGGTTCCTCGGGCATCTCCGGTCCCGCGAGACGGGGTGGCGGCGGTTCATCCCGTCCTGGAAGATCGTGGCCGGGGTCTCCGGGCTCGGCATCGCGGCGTTCGTCACGCTGATCTGGGTGGCGTACGCGAACACGCCGACGCCCAAGGAGCCGACGGTCGCGGGCGTCGAGGACCAGGCGTCCATCTTCTACTTCACCGACGGCGTCGAGATCGGCCGGATCGGCAAGAAGCGGCAGAGCGTCGAGCTGAGCAAGGTGCCGCCGCACGTCCAGAACGCGGTGCTCGCGGCGGAGAACCGGAGCTTCCGCACCGACCCCGGGTTCTCGATGAAGGGCACGACGCGGGCGGTGTGGGACAACCTGACCGGCGGGTCGGGCGGCGGGTCCACGATCACCCAGCAGCTCGCGAAGAACTACTACTCCGACCCGAACAACCGGACGGTCAGCCGGAAGTTCAAGGAGCTGTTCATCTCGCTGAAGCTGGAGGACGAGCACTCCAAGGACGAGATCCTCAAGCTCTACCTGAACACGATCTACTTCGGCCGCGACACCTACGGCATCCAGGCGGCGTCCCGCGAGTACTTCGGGACGGACGTGTGGAGGCTCCGGCCGGACCAGGCGGCGCTCCTCGGCGGCATCATCCAGAACCCGAACCGGGACCCGGGCGACAAGGCCAACCAGGCGTGGACGACCGCGAGGTACCAGTACACGCTCAAGGGCATGGTCTCGATGGGCAAGCTCAGCCAGGCCGAGGCCGCCAAGTACATGCAGCGCCTGCCGAAGATCAATAAGGCCGGCACCAGCGACCAGCTCTACGGCGGCCAGCGCGGCTACATGCTGATGCGGGCCAAGGAGGAGCTCCGCCGGCTGAAGATCGCCGACAAGGAGCTGACGACCAAGGGCCTGCGCGTCTACACGACGTTCGACCGCAAGAAGATGGCGATGGCCAAGCGGGCGGCCGAGCGCACGGTCCCCCAGGTGAACCCGAAGAAGCTGGCGAAGAAGAAGATCCGCGTCGGCCTGATCTCGGTGAACACCGCGAACGGGGAGGTCGTCGCGTTCTACGGCGGTCCCGACTACCTGGACCAGTCCTTCAACAACGTGTGGCAGGGCTCGGCGCAGGCGGGGTCGGCGATGAAGCCGTACGTCCTCGCGACGGCGCTGAAGCAGAACTACAGCCTGAAGAGTCTCGTGGAGGGACGGTCGAAGACACCGATCGGCCCGGAGGGCAACGTGGTGTCGAAGGACGACCCGAACGCGGTGATCGTCCCGAACAGCCATGACGTGGGCCCGGCGATCAACCTGGTCAAGGCGACGCAGGACTCGGTGAACACCGCGTTCATCCAGCTGATGGGCAAGGTGGGCATCGAGGAGGTCATCAAGACCGAGACCGACGCCGGCATCGAGTCCGAACTGCTGAAGCCGCACGCGTGCTGCCTGAACCTGGCGCTCGGCGTCAACAACATCCGCCCGGTCGAGCAGGCGGCGGGGTACGCGGTGTTCGCCAACGGCGGCGTGTACCACCAGCCGCACGTGATCCGCACGGTGAAGGCGTCCGACAACAAGACGGTCCGGCTGAAGCCGAACTACGAGAAGCGCCGCGTCTTCAGCCCGAAGGTCGCCGCGGACGCGACGTACGCGATGCAGCAGGTCATCCGGGGCGGTACCGCGACGGCGGCGGCGCTGCCGGACGGGCGCCAGGCCGCGGGCAAGACCGGCACGACCGACCGGAACGTCTCGTCGTGGTTCGTCGGGTACGTCCCGCAGGTCTCGACGGCGGTGACGATCTTCAACGACTCGGTGGGGCCGGACGGGAAGAAGAAGTCGGTGATCCTGCCGGGGATCGGCGAGGTGGAGGGCGGCACGATCCCCGCCCGCATCTGGCGGTCCTACATGGCGAACGCCGTGCAGGGCATGGAGCCTCAGGCGTTCCCGCCGCCGGTGTGGGGCGGGATCGTCCAGAAGTGGGCGAAGCCGCCGGAGAAGAAGAAGGACAAGCGGCCGCCGTGGTGCGACAGCCCGATCGGCCGGTTCGATCCGCGCTGCCAGGGCGGCAACGGCAACGGCGGCGGTCCGGGCGGTCCCGGCGGCGGCAACCTGCCGCCCTGCCAGTCGCCGTTCCAGAACGGCAACTGCGACCCGAACAAGCCGCCGAGCAACCCGCCGCCGCGGTGGTGGTGCCAGATGCACCAGGGCGACCCCGCCTGCCGGAACAGGCGGGGCGGCCGCGAGGCCGAGACCGAGAGTCTGCGCCCGCTGTCCCTGCTGTCGAGACCGCCGGAATGAACCGGCGGACCCTCCCGAGCCGAACCGTCCAGTGGAGATTGGGGGTGTGACATGAAGCATCTTCGTGAATTGCCGCACGCCAGCGGTCATGACCGTGTGCGTCCGTCCGCTCTGGGGGAGGCGAGCCTCGCCTCATCGCCCCCCGCGGCTCCGGGGGCACAGTACGCTCGGACGACGCACAGCCGTCCCCCAGTTGATGAGGCCGCGTGAGTAACCCAAGCCGATACGGACCGGACTACGGAGAGAGCCCCGGCCGGAGGGGCGCCCCCCGCCCCGGCTCATCCGGCGCGCCCGCGGGCGGGCAGCGCGGCGGGCCGGCGGGCTCGCCGACCCCCGGCCGCACGCCGGCGCGCCCCGGCGGCAGGCCGGGCGGGCGCGGCGGCCCCGCGCGGGCCGGTGCCCCCGGCGGCGGCGCCCGCCGCCGCGGTGCGCCCGCGGCGATGCGTTCCGGCGGCGCGGGCCGTCCCGTCAAGCGCAACGGCCCCGGCGGCCCTGGAGGCCCTGGAGGCCCCGGTGGGCCCGGCGGGCCCGGCGGCGGTGGCGGCGGCGGGGACGACGGTTTCTGGGGCGGGGACGACGGCGGACGGAGAGGCCTCAAGAGGAAGAAGCGGGCCGACGGCGAGGCCAAGACCGGCTGGCGGCGGTACGTCACGAACTGGAAGATCGTGGTCGCCGTCATCAGCGTGATGATCCTCGGCATGGCCACGCTCACCGTGGTCGCGTACGCCAACACCCCGCTCCCGACGCAGGCGCAGCAGGCCGCGCTGCAGAAGGAGTCGCGGATCACCTACAGCGACGGGTCGACGCTCGCCCGGATCGGCACCCACCGCGATCCCGTCCCGCTCAAGGAGATCCCGAAGTTCGTCCAGGACGCGGTGCTCGCGGCCGAGGACCGCGGCTTCTGGCACGAGCCCGGCATCTCCCCGGCCGGTATCGCGGGCGCGCTGTACCGGGCCGGGACCGGCGGCGGCGTCGCGGGCGCCTCGACGATCACCCAGCAGCTGGCCCGGAACTACTGGGCGAACCTCAGCCAGGACCGTACGGCCAGCCGCAAGATCAAAGAGATCTTCATCTCCATCCGCATGGGCAAGGAGATGGAGAAGAGCGAAGTCCTGGAGCTGTACCTCAACACCGTCGCGTTCGGGCGCCACTCGTACGGCATCCAGGCGGCGTCCCGCGCGTACTTCCGCAAGCCCGTCAACAAGATCAACGAGTCGGAAGCGGCGATGCTCGCCGCGATGATCCAGCAGCCCTACTACTTCCGCACCCGCGGCCCGGAGTCGCACCCGGCCAAGAAGGCGCTGGTCGACCGCTGGAACTACGTCCTCGACGGGATGGTGAAGGAGGGCTGGCTCGACCAGTCCAAGCGCGCGGCGGCGAAGTTCCCGCTGACGCAGGAGGACTGGAGCGACGCCCCGGACGACCCCAACGTCGGCTACCTCCAGGACCGCGTGATCGCCGAGCTCAACGCGCTCGGCATCGACCAGCGGATGCTGGACCAGGGCGGCCTGCAGATCAAGACCACGTTCGACAAGCGGCTGCAGCAGTACACCAACCGGGCCGTCGCGCAGATCAAGAAGGAGAACCGCCTCGGCAACGACATCAAGTTCGGGCTCGCGGCGGTCAACCCGGCGACCGGTGGGGTGGTGGCCGCCTACGGCGGTCCCAACTACAAGAAGTCGCAGTTCGACAACTCCTTCCAGGGCCGGGTGCAGCCGGGCTCGTCGTTCAAGCCGATCGTGCTCGCCACGGCGCTCGACCAGGGCATCAGCCTGAAGACGACGATGGACGGCAGCTACAAGCGGAACATCGCCGGCGCGACCTTCACCAACGACGCCCGCCACGAGAACGGCGTCTACAACCTCAAGCAGATGACGGCGATGTCGATCAACACGGCGTACGTCGAGCTCGGGCAGAAGGTGGAGCTGGGCAACGTCGTGGAGATGGCCAAGAAGATGGGCATCCCCGCCAGCACCCCGAGCCTCAAGGACGACATCACGTCCCTGCCGCTCGGCGTCATCGACACCACCCCGGTCACGATGGCGTCGGTCTACTCGACCTTCGCGGCGGGCGGGAAGCACCGCGACGCCCATGTCATCGAGGAGATCAGGCGGAGCGACGGCCAGCCGATCGTGAGCAGCAAGACCCACAAGGTCGTGAACAAGAACCCCTGGGGCAAAAAGGTCACGCAGGCGTTCTCCGAGGGCGTCGCGGCGGACGCCACGTCCGCGATGCAGGCGGTCGTCCAGTCCGGTACGGGTACCCGCGCGAGCCTCGGCTCCCGTCCGGTCGCCGGTAAGACCGGTACGACGGACGAGAACAAGTCGGCCTGGTTCGTCGGCTACACGCCGGAGCTGTCGACGTCGGTGGCCATGTGGCGCGAGGACAAGAACCAGCAGCGCAAGTCGCTGATCGGTGTCGGCGGCTACAACCAGGTCTACGGTGGTACGGTCCCGGCCGAGCTGTTCAAGACCTTCATGCTGAAGGCGCTGGAGGGCAAGGACATCACCCAGTTCCCGCCGCCGGTCAACGGCGGCGAGATCGCCCCCTGGGCGAAGGCGCGGCCGCAGCCGACCACGTCGCCGACGCCGACGCCGTCCAACACGCCGACCTGCCAGCCGGGTCAACAGCAGGGCCAGCAGCCGGGCCAGCAGCCGGGCCAGGGCTGCGAGTCGCCGCAGCCGGGACCGTCGAGCACGCCGACGATCAACCCGCCCGGCGGTCAGGGTCGGCCGTGCACCGAGGCCGAGTACAACATGCCGCTCAACTGCAACCCGGACCTTCCCCCCAACGGTGACAAGTCCTGGTGGTGCGCGAAACCCGAGCATCAGAACCACCCGGCCTGCCGGAACGAGAACGACAACCAGAACGGCACCTAGCCGCGGCGTCGACGGGACGGCCCGGAGCCTTCGACGGCTCCGGGCCGCCCCGTTTTCGATCACGGAGACCGGTCCGTGTTGATCGCCCCCGGGGCGGGACCAATAGTCTTGCTGTCCATGTCGTCGTCTACCGAAAGGGTCGCGATGTCCGCCGACGGCGACCCGGCGGAGGGACCGGGTCGGCTGAAACGGCTCGTCCCGGTGCTGGCGGGCCTCACCGTCCTGGTCTGCCTGCTCGGCCGGCTGCAGAAACAGCCGTGCGCGTCGGTGCGGTTCGACTTCCTGAAGACGACGGAGAACGCCTGCTACACCGACATCTATCCGCTCTACTACGTGCGCGGGCTCGCCGACGGGAAGATCCCGTACTTCGACACGTTCACCGGCTCCGACATCCGCTACGTCGAGTACCCGGTGCTGAGCGGCGGCTTCATGCAGCTGGCCGCGTGGCTGGTGAAGCCGTTCGGCGCGGACGGGCGCGGGATGGCGTTCTTCAACGTCACCGTCCTCCTCCTCGCCGTCCTCGCGGTCGTCGCCGTCCTCGCCACCGCCTACGTCGCCGGACGGCGCTCGCTGCGCACCGGGCTGATGGTGGCGCTGTCCCCCGCGCTGCTCCTCACCGCGTACATCAACTGGGACCTGCTCGCGGTGGCGCTGTCGGCGCTGGCGCTGGCCGCGTGGTCGGCGCGCCGCCCCGCCCTCGCCGGGGGCCTGCTGGGGCTGGCTATCGCGGCGAAGTTCTACCCGCTGCTGTTCCTCGGCCCGCTCGTGCTGCTGTGCGTCAGGGCGGGGCAGTGGCGCCCCATGGGACGGATGCTCGCCGGCACCGCCGCCGGCTGGCTCGCCGCCAACCTCCCCGTGATGCTCTTCGCGTGGGACGGCTGGAAGGAGTTCTACACCTTCAGCCAGGGACGCGGCATCGACTGGGGCTCGATCTTCTTCGTCCTCCAGAACCACGGGCTGGAGAAGCCCGCGACCGACACCGACCTGCTCAACCTCCTCGGGACGGGAACGTTCCTCGTCCTCGCCGCCGGGATCGCCGTCCTCGCCCTGACCGCGCCGCGCCGGCCGCGCGTGCCGCAGCTGATGTTCCTCGTGCTCGTCGCGTTCATGCTGCCGAACAAGGTCTGGTCGCCGCAGTACGTGCTGTGGCTGCTGCCGCTGGCGGTGCTGGCGCGGCCGAAGCTGCCCGCGTTCGTCGTCTGGCAGCTCGGCGAGATCGCCTACTTCTTCGGCATCTGGTGGTTCCTGCTCTCGGTGTCCGGGCAGACGCCGGGCGCCGACCTGGCCGGGACGATGTCGGCGGTGCTGAGCCTGGACGCGCCGGAGGGCGGCATCAGCCAGGACGTCTACTCGCTGGCGCTGCTCGCCCGGTTCACCACCGTGCTCCTGATGGCGGCGCTGGTGGTGTGGGACATCCTGCGCCCGTCCGGTGACGCCGTCCGGGCGGACGGCGTGGACGATCCCGCCGGCGGCGTCCTCGACGGGGCGGTCGACCTGGTGTCGCTGGGACGCTGGCGCGGTGCCCACCACGCCCGCGTCCCGGTGACACCCTGACTCAGGCGCGCAGCGCCTCGATGAACCACTCGAACGCCGGCGTCAGCGTCGGCGGGACGGGCCAGCCGTTGATCACGGCGAGCAGCTGCCAGTACCGCTCCGCCCGCCGGTCGTTGCCGATCTCCATGCGGGCCAGCAGCTCGCGGTGGAAGGCGGCGTCGTCGGTCGCGCCGGACGCGTCGGCGTAGGCGCGGGCCAGCTCGTCCACGATGGGGCGGGCCTCGTCCGCGTCGGGCGCGATCCCGTCGGCGAGGGCCTGCCCGGCCTTCTCCACCGTCAGGTCGGCGAGGCGTCGCGGGTCGTCCGGGACGGTCTGCCGTCCCATCTCGGCGGCCTGGAACTCGGCCATCCGCCGCACCGACGCCCGGAAACCGGGGTCGCCGACCAGTTCGGCCAGCTCCACCCAGGCGTCGACCTGCTCGGGCTCGGGGTCGTCCGGCAGGTCCGGCAGGGCGGCCCGCATCTTCTCCGCGAAGCCGGGGTGGACGTCGAGACCGGCGAACGACTCGTCGATGAAGTCGGTGATGATGCGCCGCCGCTCCTCGTCGGACAGCCGGGCGAGCTTGTGCATGAGTTCGATCTCCTCAGGGTTCGATCCGCGTTTCGCCACCGCCCGCAGCACGGCCCGGCGCAGCCGGAGCGTGCGGATCTGCACGTCCAGCGCCTCCGCGTGCGCCGCCGCGACCTCCCCGACGCCGACCTCGCGGTCCAGCACCCGCCGGACGGTGCCGAGGTCGACGCCGAGGTCGCGCAGCGTCCGCACGAGGTCGAGGCGCGCGGCGGCGTCCGCGTCGTAGAGCCGGTAGCCGGCGTCGGTGCGGCGGGTGGGCGGCAGGACACCCGCGTCGGAGTAGAACCGGATCGTCCGCACCGAAAGCCCGGTGCGCCGCGCCAGCTCCCCGATCGTGTACACGGTGTCGCCTTCCATGCCCCTCACCCTGGGGCCTCCAGCCACTGGAGACTCAAACCCGGATTCATCATGCCCGCGGAAGCGCGCGCGGGAGACGCATGGCGGAGGCCCGTCCGGCAGGATCGCCGGGACGGGCCTCCGGGGGTGCGGGGTCAGCCGTCGTAGGCGGGGTCGGCGACCGTCGGGGTGGTGCCTTCGCGCCGGGCGCGGCGGACGTCCTGGACGAACTCGCGCGAGAACATCGCGGACAGGGTGGCGACCCCGCCGCGGTGGACGCGGATCTCCCCGTGCCGGATCTCGCCGGTGACGCGGACCGTCCGGCCGCCGCCGTTCTCGCCGGTCCAGTCCTTGACCCGGCCGCGGCCGGTGTAGCGCAGGTCCCAGTGGTCGATGCGGGCGTCCTGCGGGACGAGCAGCTTCACCATCGCGTGGTCGAGGCCGACCTCGACCTCGATGTCGCCGTCCGGGATGCGCGGGGACCGCAGGTCGAGGACGACCATGCCGCGGCGGGCGCGCACCTCGAAGCGGCGGTCGTCCGTCCAATGGCCGAGCTTCCTGACGGTCTCGTAGTGGGCCTGGACGCGGGTGGCGGTGGGCGTGGTGTTCATCTCTGTGTTCCTTCCGGAATCGGGCAACTACCTCGCTCCGAGAGTTACTCTGAAATTGAGCATCTCTTGAATCGAGAGAATACGGAACGACGAGAGACGCTGTCAAGGTCGGGAAATCGGCGCCGCTCAGCGCGTCATGGGCGGGACCGCGTCGGGTGCCCGTGCGGCGATCGCCGGGCGCTCCGGCGGCCGTGGCCGGAACGTGCCCATGTTGGGGGATTTTGCGGCGGATGTCCGGGAAATGATCGCCGCGGGCGGGTCGACCCGGACCCCGCGCGCCGCAGGAACGCACGACACTGCCGGGAGATGACGTGGACGCGAACCAAGCACTGACCGAGCTGCTCGCGGGACGGCTGGAGCCGGGCGTCTACCAGTGGCGGACGCCGCCGGTGCCGGGCGCGGTCGGCGACACGAGCTGGATCGGCAGGGCCGAGGAGGCCGGCTGGCGCGGCTTCTACCTCGACGGACGCCGCGCGCGGACGGAGGAGTCGTTCCTGCGCCTGTGCGGCGGCGCTTTCGAGCTGCCCGAAGGGGCGGGAACCGGCTGGGACGACCTCGGCGAGTACCTCAAGGACCTGTCCTGGACGCCGGCCAAGCACGGCTACATGGTGCTGTACGAGTCGTGGGCCGAACTGGCCGACACGGACCCGGCGTCGCTGCGCGCCGTCCTGGACGTCTTCGCCGGAGCGGTGAAGGCCTGGCGGGACACCCCCACCCCCATGACCGTGCTGATGTCGAGCGTCGGCGTGGAGGTGGCGGGCGTTCCCCGGCTCGCCTGAACGGTCAGTACGTGCTGCTGGTCGCGGCGCCGCTGCCCACGATCATCGCCCACAGGCCGATGTAGAAGATCCAGAAGATGATCCATCCCGCGGACACGATGTAGCCGAGGACGAGTCCGGCGACGGCCATGCCGTGGCCGCCCTCGCGCGTCCGCTTGATCTGGTTCAGCGAGATGTGCCCGAAGATGACCGCGAGGATCGACGTCAGACCGCAGGCGAAGAAGCCGATGAGCCCGCACACCAGCGACGCGGTCGCCATCCCGTTGGTCGGCGCGGTGGCCGGCACCGACGACCCGTAGTAGTGGTGCTGGACCGCGGGCTGCTGTGAGTAGGACTGGGCGTAGGGGTCCTGCGCTCCATAGCCGTAGGGGTCGTAAGGGGGCTGTGCCATGAGCATCCCGATCGGTCTGCGCGCCCGCCGCCAGAGTGGACACGCGTGCGCTGAGGGCTGGGTTCCGGATTATGCCAGTGTGACGTGACCTTCGGATTTTGTCGTCCGGCTTGACCTACGCGGTTTCCGTCACGACCCGTTAGATGCCGTGCGCGGCACGGTGGTTCCCCACCCTGGGCGAAGATCCATCCGGCGGCCGCGTCAGATCTTCGACCGCAGCCACGCGATGTCGTCGGACTGGCCCGCCGCCGGCGTCTCCACCACGACCGGGGCGTTCGCCGCCCGGACGACACCGAGGATCAGCTCGGGATCGATGCTCCCGCTGCCGAGGTTGGCGTGCCGGTCGGCGCCCGACCCGAACGCGTCCCGGCTGTCGTTGCAGTGCACCAGGTCGATGCGGCCGGTTATGGCCTTGATCCGGTCGACGGCGTCGACGAGCTCCTCCCCCGCCGCGTGCGCGTGGCACGTGTCGAGACAGAAACCGATCTTGCCGTCCAGCCCCGGAACGCCGGACAGCACCTCCCACAACCGGGCGATCCGGTCGAACTTGCGCGCCATGGCGTTGCCGCCGCCCGCGGTGTTCTCGATGTAGACCGGAATCGGACACTCGACGCGCTCGAACACCTTGCGCCAGTTCTCGAAGCCGGTCTCCGGGTCGTCGTCCTTCAGGACGTGCCCGCCGTGCACGATCAACGCCTTCGCGCTGATGGAGGCCGCCGCCTCCAGCTGCTGCGTGAGGTTCTTGCGGCTCGGGATCCGGATCCGGTTGTTGGACGTGGCCACATTGATCGTGTACGGAGCGTGCACGTAGACGTCCACGCCGGAACCCGCCAGCGCCTCGACGCCCTCCGGCAGGACGGGCTTCTTCCACCCCTGCGGATCGCCCAGGAAGAACTGGACGACGTCGGCGCCGACCGCGCGGGCGTTGTCGAGCGGGTTGTTCTGGTCGACATGGGCTCCGATGCGCATGCCCACGAGCCTAGCCGCGCACCACGACAGCGCGGGCGGGCTCCGCGGTCAGAGGGAGAACCCGCCGTTGCTCAGCGCGAACCCGGCGCCGATGAACGCGGCGATCATCCCGATCACGTTCAGCCAGCGCTCGTTCGTCGTCGCCGACACCATCTGGGAGTACAGGGCCAGCGGCAGCCCGATCGTGCCCAGCACCGCGCCGAAGAAGTGAGTTTCCGGGATCCACCCGAGGACCAGGGCCGCGAGCCCGACGGTGACGGACGCCAGAGCGAGCACGTCCTGCATCCGGTGCGGCTGTGACTCGGCCTGCGCGCGGGCGGCGGACGGCCGCGAGCCGGTCGCCTCCTGTGGCATGGACTCCTCCTCGTCAGCTGATGGCCCCCGCGCCTGGGGCGCACGGTGAGCGCGGGACCGGACGGACCATGTGGGTAAAGAAATGCCCAGCCGAGCAAGAGATCAACCGGCGGGGGCGCGCGATTAATGTCGGCGGCACCCGGTACGGTCGAACATGGATTCGAGAACACCGGGCTCGGGTCCGCCCGGGGGAGGAGCAGGAGGTGCACACCGTGACGAAATCGGAGCTGGGGCTCATCGGTGACGCGGAGCTCGTCGAGGAGCTGTCGCAGCTGACGACCCAGGCCGCCCGCATGCGCGCCCGCATGGCCGACATCATGGCCGAACTAGACCGCCGCCGCTGCGCCCGCCGACCACCCCACCCAACCCCCACCCGATGACCCACGCGCCATCACCGTTCCGGCAGGGGCGGTACGAGCCGGTTCACTCCGTTCCGCTGGCGC